>NZ_JXSK01000001.1 GCF_001083805.1 Photorhabdus luminescens subsp. luminescens
GTGCCGGTGATCGGCGGGCCGAATCGGCCAGTGTAGCCAGCCGCGGGCGGGTGCTGCAACTGTATGGCCGCCGAACCCAGCCGGATTACAAGGTGCTGAAAGACAGCCCGAAGCATCTGTACCTGCCGTCGCCACTGGCCGGGGTCTGGAACGAGGAAGCGATGAAAGCGGCTTCGGAAATATCCTGTGCGAAGCACTGATCGATGCGATGACCTTCTGGTGCGCCGGGTTCCGCAACGTGATCGCCGCCTACGGCGTGAACGGTTTTAACCGCGATCACCTCGGCCTTGCAGTATCACGGCGTGAAACGGGTGCTGATTGCCTTTGACCGGGACGAGGCCGGAGACCGTGGCGCGGCCAGTGTGGCGCTGACTTACTGGAATCCGGCATTGAGGCGTGGCGGGTGGCAGTTCCCGCCGGGCAATGGATGTCAATGACTATGCCGTCAAAAGTGGCAACGCCGAACATGCGCTGGGGCTGGCCCTGCAACAGGCGGTCTGGTTGGGACAGGGAACGGCACCAGGTGCAGTGTTCAGTCATGAGCGGCCCGTCTCGTCCAGATATGACGGAAAAGCCTCACAATGCAGATGTGGCTAAACCGGCTGCCTTAGCCGCCCCACCAGAGCTGACTGTTGCCCCCGTGCCTTGTGAGCGCACGGCCTGCGGTGAACTGCTGATGAAAAGCGGGCCCCGGGTCTGGCGGATACGGGGGATGAAAAAATCGCCGGTGCCCGATGTGATGAAAGTCAATGTGCAGGTGCGGGATGAAACGTCCGGCCTGTTCCATGTGGATACACTGGACATGTATCACGCGCGGCATCGTCAGAACTACATCAGCACGGCGGCGCAAGAGCTGGAATGCGAGCTGTCGGTCATCAAACGCGAAGCCGGGCGGGTCTTGCTGATGCTGGAGCAGCAACAGGACGCGCAACAGCAGGCCGACGCCGAAGCCTCAGGGACAACCGCAGTCACGGTCAGCGCAGAAGATGAAGCCGCCGCGCTGGCGTTGCTGACATCGCCAAACCTGACAGAACAGATTATCAACGACATGGCCGCCTGTGGCGTGGTCGGCGAATCGACCAATCTGCTGACCGGGTATCTGGCGGCGGTCTCGCGCAAACTGGATAAACCGCTGGCCGTGTTAATCCAGAGCAGCAGCGGCGGGAAATCCTCCCTGATGGACGCCGTGCTGAACCTGATGCCGGAAGAGGAGCGTATCCAGTACTCGGCGATGACCGGACAGAGCCTGTACTATCTGGGGAAACCTGCACATACTGGGGGCGGGACGGCCTATGCCCTGAAACTGTTACAGTCCGACGGCGAGCTGAAAATCGCCAGCACCGGCAAAAACGAACAGAGCGGCGAACTGGTGACGCGGGAATACAAGGTGCAGGGACCGGTCATGCTGATGTTAACGACGACGGCCATTGATGTGGATGAAGAGCTGCTGAACCGCTGTCTGGTGCTGACGGTCAACGAATCGCGCGAGCAGACGCAGGCCATCCACGCGATGCAACGGCACCGTCAGACACTGGCAGGGTTGCTGGCTGACTCAGAGAAAGGTTATCTGACGCAGTTACACCAGAACGCCCAGCGCTTGTTAAGGCCGCTGAAAGTGGTCAATCCTTACGCCCATCAACTGACGTTCCTGTCAGACAAAACCCGGATGCGGCGCGACCATATGAAATACCTGACGCTGATACAGGCCATTGCCTTGCTGCGCCAGTATCAACGTGAAGTGAAGAAAACGACCCACCGCGGACAGGTCATCGAATATATCGAAATCACCCAAGACGACATTACCCTCGCCAACCGGCTGGCGCATGAGGTGCTGGGGCGCACGCTGGATGAAATGCCGCCGCAGACGCGTAAGCTGTTACTGCTGATACAAGAGATGGTGAACGCACAAGCGCAAATCCAGCACTGCCAGCCAAACGAAGTGCGCTTTACCCGGCGGGATATCCGCGCCTTTACCCACTGGAGCGACAGCCAGCTCAAGAACCACTGTCAACGGCTGACGGAAATGGAATACCTGTTGTTGCATGGCGGCAGCCGGGGACACCTGCTGCATTATGAACTGCTGTGGGACGGGGAAGACAACGGCGCAGCCCACCTGTGCGGCCTGCTGGATGTCGGAGAACCGGACTCAGAAACCGCCGGCAGTGAACGCAAGTCTGACCCGGAAGGTCGCAAGTCTTCCCCAAGTCCGGGGCAAGTCTGGCCTGAGTCTGGGGAAGAAAAACCCGCATCAGCCCGGACAGCACAAGAGTCAGCGGGGGCACAAGTCCGGGCAGATGAAAACGCTATTATTAAGGAAAATAATCACAGAGACGCATTGCCCGTGCCCGACAGGGATAAAACATCGGAAGCCATCCCGACAGGTCATGAGAGCAAGTCTGACTTAAATGAACGCAAGTCTGCCTCAAGTCTGGGTCAAGTTAGGGTCAAGTCTGGGGTGAAAAAATCCCCATCAGGGCAGACAGAACAAGGGTTCAGCGTGCCACAAGTCGGGTAACGGAAGACACAGTGATAAAAGGAAAAAAGAAAACGCGCCCCTTGTCTGCGCCCGCCACTCAATCTCAACCGGAGGTCAATCATGGCAAACCGTAAACCGCGCAAAGGAAGTCTCCTGACCGTCGATGACGTCTACCGTCAGCCGGTGGGTCCAGCGCATGACCCAAAAAGCCTGTATGCGCTGCTGCTGCGCTTTGTGGCGTGGCGGCAGGAGCGGAACTGGTCGGAGACGACATTGAAAGTGCAGACCCATCATACTTACCGCTTTATCCTGTGGGCCACCGAACGGGGCCTGTACTCTGCCGCTGATATCACGCGGCCAATACTGGAACGTTACCAGCGCTACCTGTACCAGTACCGCAAGACCAACGGGGAGCCGCTGAGTATCCGCACCCAGCGCACGCAGTTGCAGCCGTTGCAGGTGTGGTTCAAATGGCTGACGAAACAGAACCTGATACTGGCGAACCCGGCAGCGGACATTGAATTGCCGCGGGAAGAAAAACGGCTGCCAAAATATATCCTGAGCATTGATGAAATCGAGCATATCCTGTCGCTGCCTGACCCGCATACGTTGCAGGGCGCACGCGACCGGGCATTGATGGAACTGCTCTGGTCAACGGGGATACGGCGCAGTGAAGCGGCCCGGCTCGATATCTACAGCATTGACGGGGCACGCAAAACGGTGACCATCCGGCAGGGCAAGGGCAATAAAGACCGGGTATTGCCCCTCGGCGAACGGGCCTTAAGCTGGCTCCAGTTCTATCAGCAACAGGTTCGCCCGCAACTGCTGGTCACCCCGGACCTTCAATCGCTGTTCGTGGCGATGGACGGTCTGGACGGGTTGCAACCGAACGGTATCACCCATGCCGTGAGCGGCTATATCCGGGCCGCCGGCATTGAGAAAAAAGGCGCCTGCCACCTGTTCCGGCACGCGATGGCAACCCAGATGCTGGAGAACGGGGCGGACCTGCGCTGGATACAGGCGATGTTAGGCCATGCCAGCGTGGAATCCACCCAGGTGTATACGCAGGTCTCTATCCGGGCCTTGCAGGTGGTACATGCCAGCACCCACCCGGCGGAGCAAATGGCCGACGAAAAAGTCAGCGACGCCGATGAGGTGGGTTTACTGGCCGACCTGTACGCCGAAGCTGACACGCCGCCAGACAGCCCGACGCCG
Source organism: Photorhabdus luminescens subsp. luminescens (assembly GCF_001083805.1). Classification (GTDB taxonomy): domain Bacteria; phylum Pseudomonadota; class Gammaproteobacteria; order Enterobacterales; family Enterobacteriaceae; genus Photorhabdus; species Photorhabdus luminescens. The sequence goes on from NZ_JXSK01000001.1 coordinate 3,692, forward strand.
ACTTGACACCCCGATATCCGCTGACTGTCCGCCCGCCCCCGTTAAGCTGGGCGGGTTCGGTGTGGGGGCAGACCGTGGCCGGACTGCCCGTTGGCATCGGCGCACGCGGGGGTAAATAGTCGTCAGGCGGCTTAACCTCTGGCGTCCCCGTAGAGCCGGTCCAGGCCGCCCAACGCCTATTCAACATAATGCGAGGGAATTATACGCACTGCGCCGATGAGCAAAGGTAACAACCTGAGCATCCATGAGCGGCTTAATGCGTATAATTGGCATTATGTCTGGCGCCCCCGCGGGTTGGCATTGGCGGGTGTGGCGCACAAGGCTGGCGCCTTCTGCTGTCAGCATCTGAGCCGGCCATCGGCAACTCAGCGTGCTTCTTTAGCTGCCGCGTTATCGTCCAGTCAACACCCCTGAAGGCAGGTCGGCCTGCGGCCTCCGCTAATTTACCGCCCCCCGCCCCAACCCTGCTTCACTGGCTGCGCGCGGCTCACACTGCGCTGCGCTCCGTTGCTCGTTCCCGTGCTCGCCATCGCCGCCCCGTGCAGCCCCCCGGGGGGCTTCCCTGAACAAAACCGTGTGGTCATGCAAGGCTATGCGCAACCCGAAGCCACAGTGCCTCAGAGCGTCGCAGGGGCGCCGCTTGCGGGCTCTATGCCGCCCGCGCCCGCAGAACGGTCACCCGCCGCCCAAGCAAGTTGGGCGACGTTCGCCCGTTGCCGAAAAAGGGACTCCCCTGACAAGGGCACGGCGGGAAAAACCGGCCTTCGGAGGCGAAAAGCGCGTCAGGGAGTTTTGGGTTCGGCGGTGAACGGACATGGGAAAAAACGGGTTGTAACTGACTGATGGCATTAGGAAAATCGCTGTTCGTCGGTGAGGTTCGCAATGGAATGCGTTGTTGTTGAGAATAATCACTTAAGCGTTGACCAGAATCGTTCAAGGAGCGAGGAACTGGTCAATTGTCAGGGAGATAGTAGTTGTCGTACGACAGTCAGGGATAAATATCGGCAGGAATATGATCAGGTTCAGGCGCGGATAGCAACGTGTTCAGGGGCTGACCAGTGCGTTGCGGTTGCCAAAGAATTGCGGGCATTACAGGGTGATTACAGTGCCCGGATGAGCGAAATCCAGGAAAAAGCCAGAATGCAGGGACTGGATTCCCTCACACCGGCAGAAGTGCGGGAATGGGCTGATTTACGGGGTGCGATGTCGAATATTGATGCCTCCCGCAATTTGGTGCTCCATCGTGCCCAAGTCACCGGCGGCTCAGAAGAAACCACCCAGGAAATCGTGAAGATTATGGGGCAGACGGGAATTGCTGCGTCTGCCGGAGTGGCCGGAGGGATTAGTAAGGCTGGAGTTAAAGGGACAAAAGTAAATAATGGAAATACGGATAAGCTTCCAAATGGACAACAGGTCAACCATTTTGAAGAAAGTATACATAATCTCCGTCCCGGAGAGCGAGTGGCACAAATTAAGCAAATGGTGACATTAGTTGTTTCATCAAATGGAATGACCAAAGATAATAGGTTAACTAAATTGAATAATAGAGATGTTTATAGAGGAAATGATGGATATCTCTATGCTGTAGATACACAGCATGGCCGTTTCGAGAAAGTACATCCCAAAACAGGTAAGCATCAAGGTGAAGTGGATATGGGAATGAAAGCCATAGCTAACAGTATTGATAAGTCAGGCGGGCATGATTTAAAGGTTAAATAGTATGAAAAATATGACAAAGTTAATAGATATTAAGACTTCTACCTTAAGAAGCGGGAATGTTTTCCGTGTGCCGGGACAATGGCCTTATGAAGAGTTTGTCGATTTTATGGTAGTTGATTTATCAAGTAGTGAGCGTCCTTATGGATTAATTGTTACTTCTGGACATAAGGCAGGTTTGATGTTGGTAAAATTCCCGGCAGAATGTAGTTTGAATGAGATAAGAGGATTAAGTACTCAATGGGTTATAGATAATTGGGCGGAATGGATTTATCCAGAATGTAATGTAGAAGATGTTCATGTACTTGAAAGATATTTAATCACACCTGAGACTAAATATTAGTTTTTTTGATTTTAGGAACATCCCTTGTATTGATCCCAGCCAAGGCGCTGGGATTTTCTCTTTAACCCTCAGTTGTTCTCAACGAGCCGGATAATCGATTGCCCCCATTCAATGGTTACTTGTACTGCCTGCCCGGTGGCAAAGCCCGCTTCTTCCAGCCAGTTGTCTTTAAGGTGCAGGCTGACGAGGGCACGGCGGGAAAAACGGGCCCTCGGGGGCGAAAAGCGCGTCAGGGAGTTTTGGGTTCGTCGGTGAACGGACATTGGAAAAAATGGGTTGTAACTGACTGATAGCATTAGGAAAATTGACGTTCGTCGGTGAAGTTCGCACTGGAGTGAGTTGTTACTGACAATAATGCTCTAGCTGTACCCATGCCACCGCCACCGATAGCGGGTTCAAACACGGGTGAGGCCGTGAACGAAGCAAATCAGACGATAGCTTCAGCTTTGGACAAGAAGCTCAAGGAGATAGGAGAAACACTAGATAAAGCTACAGAGTGTTCATTTGGACGGGTATGTTCTTCAGATTATGTGGATGGTGAAAATCAACCAAATGTAGGGAAGAACCTGACGAATGAAGAAAAGACAAAGTATGGTGGAGTCGGTTCTGGACCACCAGATGGTTGGGAGCCGCAAGATGAGGAAAATGCACGTAATAATAGTGCGCTTCCATCTAAGGACAATCTTAATCAAGCTGCTTCAGCCCCTAACCGTAATGGCTTGACGGATGCTGGACGTGCATTACAAAAGCACGGAGGAAGGGAAGGTTCTGTGTATTCATATTCTAGCCAGAAAGCATCTGTCTTAAATCAGGAAGCTCAAACTATAGTTAGTGAAATACTAAGTAATCCAAATACCAAAATAGAATCTAGGATTGTTTTTGAAAATAAACAGAGGATTACTGTAGTTGAAGCAACTGCTCCTGATGGACGTGCGTTGCGATTTAATGCTGATGGTACAAGATTGATTGGATTCCGTGAGCCATCCAGTAAATGATAGAGAGGAAAAATATGTTGGAATATAGTGTAGGTAGTTCTGCTGACCGAGATGATCTTTATGCTGAACTATCTTTCAATAGGGTCCAGTGGGGGGAAATATCATTATCTGAGGACAAAAAATCAGTGAATATTATTATTTATCCTGATAATAATATTTTAGAGTTCAGATATGATGAATTTCTGCACATTGTAGAAAAGGCAAAAGCTCACCTGCTTAGTTTGGAACCATTATCTGAGTGACCAAAATCCCAGCCACTGAGCTGGGATTTTTTCCTCTGTTAGCTTGTTGTGGAGAATAATCACTTAAGCGTTGACCAGAATCGCTCAAGGAGCGAGGAACTGGTCAATTGTCAGGGAGATAGCAGTTGCCGTACGACAGTCAGGGATAAATATCGGCAGGAATATGATCAGGTTCAGGCGCGGATAGCAACGTGTTCAGGGGCTGACCAGTGCGTTGCGGTTGCCAAAGAATTGCGGGCATTACAGAGTGATTACAGTGCCCGGATGAGCGAAATTCAGGAAAAAGCCAGAATGCAGGGACTGGATTCCCTCACACCGGCAGAAGTGCGGGAATGGGTTGATAACCGTATCAACCGAATCAGGGGGCTATAGGGAATATGAATGAATTTCTTACTCAACCCGGTTTTGGGGCTCAAATAGAAAATAGTACATAAAAAAACAGCCAAATATATCAGGAGCAGAGTGTTTACAAAGCCAATAATAATATTGGAAAAGTGATCAACCATATCTTGATGGTCAACATAAAAACCATCTTGAGGTTTTTATAATAAAGGGAAATTTAGGGCTACCTTAAACTTAGATGGTAAACCAGACCAAAACTGATGCTGCTAAAGGAAGGGAATTATAAATGTCTATGCGTAGAATAGCGTTGAGCAATAAAAAACTGCGTGGTATACCACGTAGACTACGCTCATTGAAAATATGGTCCGAGTCATATAAAACCTATTTTCCTATTATCACTGAAAATGATTATTCTTACGGTTATTGGAATGTCAAAATTCCGGTGCATTCAGCACTGGTACAAGGAAAACAGACTAACAAAAATATTCAATCTATTTGTGCTCAAGATTTGATAGATGCAGCTTATAACATTTATAAAGCGAAGCCAGACAACGAAAATAATATAAGAGTTACTTGCTCCATTGTATTGCCTGATATGTTTTCAAGTGAATTATGTATATTCACATCTGAGGAATATTTCAATGAACATACGCGTAATGGATATGGTCGGTTTGGTAAAATAACTTTATTAAGTGAGTGGAGTTTATGCAAAAAATGGAACTTACGATTACCTGATGGCTTTTCAGAGCTAGGTGTTCTTAGAATAAGTGAAGATGACGAGGGAAAGCCTTATTATTCTGAATACTGGTGTATTGGTGAAGTTAACTAAATATAAGAATTTGGTGGATTAGATTAATAAATGCAATTTTCCGTAAAGATAGATCATTTGACTTCCAATATATTGCAGTGGAAGTCAAATAATCTTTCTGGTTCTTCGTTGTATAAGAATACTATGATCTTAACGCTTGATTATTAAATACCGGATTAGATTGAATATGGATTCTTTGTAAATGCCTTTCTGATTTAGAAGTAAATCCTTCACGTCCATGTAATAGAGAGAAATTATCCACAATTACCAGGTCGCCTTTTTTCCATGCATGAGCATATAAATGGCGTTTATCATATAGTGTTTTGATAAAATCTTGCTGAAATTTCTCTACTTGATCTGAGTTGATATTATGGTATTCAATAGCATGTTTATTCAGGAATTTTTCTCCATCTATTGCTGGCTCATTATACCTGATAACGTATCCGTTTCCGTCCGGGTGTTCTTCCAGTAAAGGGGAGTGAACTTCTCCACCATAATGAGTGACTTTATTAATGCGATAAGTAATAGATATATTTTTCCATTGTTCTAATTGCTGTTGAGTAGCATTAGCAACAACACGACGAGTATTGACAAAGGTTGTTCTGCCCCCTTGGTCGCTTTCGGGTGCGTGGGCACAGTGGAACATAATAAATTCGGGAATTGTCGGTTTATACATGCCATCCCAGTGCAACGGCATATAGCTGTTGTCAAAAACGTGATCGGTAGCACCTTGGTGTTCACGAACATCCAAAATAGCACCAAACGGCCACATCATTATTTCTCCCCAATTGCGGGCATATTCTTCATATTCTTTGTGATCAGATAAGTCAGATTTGAAGCCACGTAATATAAGTAGATGATGTTTTCTAGCCAATTCTTTCAGTTGTTCCACTGATAATGTATCAATATGTTGTTCGGAATATTGAGGCGTAATTTCTAAACCAAAAGGGGTTATCTCTTCTGTCTGAAAGTTATTTAATGCTGTCATCGTTATTTTCCTTTAAATTATAATTTCTCTTTAAATCACATAGTGACTAGGTTTTCCATGAATATCGACTAGTTTTCCACCCATCATCTGGACTTCTTTATGTTTCATAAGTATGAATTGTCCATTTACATTGGCTGCGACACCGTGCCAAGGAGTTAACCAATCATCCCGGGTTGGCATCATATGAATACCAAATTTAATACTATTTGCTGGCTGAGGATGAATAGATAAACGTATGGCATTTGGAAAATGGGTATCTAATAAACTTCCCCACGCCCAACTTCGTTGAACAACACCGATGGCCCTTTGTTTGGCATCTTTTTGTAGGGCATTGTTTGATCCAGTATAGCCGGGTAATAAGCTGTCTTCATATAAGAAACGGGTGACTGCACGATATAATTGTAATCCATCACTATTTTGCAACAGTTCGTCTTTAATAGATTCTTCCGAACGGGCATAATGTTTGACTAACATTTGCCGCTGTAAATTGAAATCATCACTATGTTCGCAGAGTTCTTTATCGTCATTAAGGTTAAATGTACTTAAATTGATAGCACCCACTTCATGAAGTAATTGTTTAATATCTTCATGATATTGGCTGATAACTGTATCACTGACGCGAATGAGATCACCAAAAACATGCCCATCAGAGCAAATAATAATACGGGCGCCAGGAGGATAATAAAGCTGAATACGTTGGCAAAGAGAATTAAGAAAAATCAAAGATAAGCGTTCTGCCATATCCGGAGCAGTACCAAGCACTTTATTTCTGTTTGGTGACTTGGTTGGGAATGCGGGTAAAATGAATTCGATAGGTTTTTTATTCCTGATAAAGTATTCAATTCTAGGTAATTGGACAGATTTAATAGTCTCTTCTTCTTTAGCAGAATCTCTCCCTGGATCAGTTAGGCGCCTGCGATATTGCAATAATTCGCGCAGAATCTGCATGGAAATATTGTGAAAGGAAACATTCTCGGATGTAATATTATTATCGGTGACACTTTGCATAATTATGGTTTCTCATACTTATTGTAAATATCCATTCTTTGATTTCTTTAGAAATAGATAAACAGCGGTTTTACTAATTGGTATGGGCGAAGTGTAAGATAATGCAATTAAAAGATGATATAATATTTAAGAATATCTAATAATATTATTTTTTCTAAACAATTTGTTTGAATATGATTTATATAATTAATCAATATATTTGATTGATTGTTACATTAAAGTACGGTTTTACAGGGCTATTAAAACGCTAGGAAACTGGTACGATCACTGTAATTAAATATCCTTAAGATTAAGTCAGTACAGGTAAAATTGGGATGCCGATAATTTCATATTGGTAATTTTTACCGGAATTCACCTTAAATAAGATCGATAAGGCTTTTTTTCCTTTACTCACCAATATATTTATAAAAATTATATAATCTAGTTATTGCATAAGAAAAAATTATAATTTCAATGAAGGAATAAACTATTAAAGTAAAAAGATAAATTACTGCATGAGATTGATAATAAAGAATATTATTACAACCATGACCCTATTTAGTTATTGTTTTCCGAAAACTAAGTTCGTCCTTAATCCAATCGAATTAGTAATCCTTATTCCATATGAATATTACAATATGATTATTATTTTAGAATAAATATTGATGAGTAAATTACAGCATAACCATTCAATATCGCAGATGAAGATTGGTTTTGATTTTAACAGAGTACGTGGAAGAGGCAGAGAGTTGTACGATGTGAATTAAATTATGGTACTTCCCCACAGACTGACAAATCAATCATAGGGGAAGTGAAGATGACTTAAGAACAGATTTGATGATGTTCAAAAGTATCAAGTAATTGTTGAATGAATTCCAGCCGAGCTATTCTTTCGTTCAGGTCTATGATGAATTTCAGTTTAGCGGGGCCATCTAATCGGTAAATTTCAGGTTGTTTCTGTAACAGACCGATAAGATAAGTTGGATCGACTTTATTTTTCTCACTAAATTCGATGAATCCTCCTTTTTCATGGGCTTCTATTCGTTTAATACCTAATTTTTGAGCTGACAGGCGAATGGCTGCTGATTGTAATAAATGGCGCCCCGGATTAGGTAATGTGCCGAACCTGTCTATCAGTTCAACCTTCAATTCTGTTAATTCTGATTCATCTTTGGCGCTGGCAATACGTTTATAAAAAGACAAACGCATATTGACATCAGGAATATAATCGTCAGGCAACAAAATAGGCATCCGCAATTCAACGTCAGTTTGGCTATTGGCCAAGTCTTCAAGTGAAGGTTTACGGCCTGCTTTTAGTGCATCGACAGCACTTTCCAACATCTCCATGTAGAGAGTGAAGCCGATGGTTGTCATTTGACCACTCTGTTCTTCACCCAGGAGTTCTCCGGCTCCACGGATTTCAAGATCGTGAGTCGCCAGTGCAAAACCGGCGCCTAAATCTTCAAGGGAGGCGATGGCTTCCAGACGTTTGTGGGCATCGGTTGTCATTGCTTTTGGGTGTGGTGTCAGCAGGTAAGCATAAGCCTGATGGTGAGAGCGTCCGACGCGTCCACGCAATTGATGCAATTGGGCCAGGCCAAAATGGTCGGCACGTTCAATAATGATGGTATTGGCGCTTGGAATATCAATGCCTGTCTCAATAATTGTGGTACAAATCAGAACGTTAAATCGTTGATGATGGAAATCAGTCATCACCCGTTCCAAATCCCGTTCACGCATTTGTCCATGACCAATTGCAAACCGCGCTTCTGGTACTAATTCTTCGAGACGCAGTTTCGCTTTCTCAATATTTTCAACGTCATTATAGAGGTAGTAAACTTGACCACCGCGCAAAACTTCACGCAATATGGCTTCTCGCACCACCAGACTGTCGTACTCGCGCACGAAGGTTTTGACTGCCAGACGACGAGCGGGCGGGGTCGAAATAATTGAGAGATCCCGCATACTACTCATTGCCATATTGAGCGTTCGGGGAATTGGCGTTGCGGTGAGGGTCAGAATATCGACGTCGGCACGCATGGCTTTGATCTGCTCTTTGTGACGAACACCGAACCGGTGCTCTTCATCGACAATTAATAAACCAAGGTCTTTCCAGCGCAGGTCGCTTTGTAGCAGTTTATGCGTGCCAATAATAATATCGACTTTACCTTCGGCAGCCATTTCAACGATTTGCTGCTGTTCCTTGGCGCTGCGAAAGCGGGATATCATCTCTATACGTACAGGCCAATTAGCAAAGCGATCGCGGAAGTTATCAAAGTGTTGCTGAGCCAGTAGGGTTGTCGGAACCAGTACCGCCACCTGCTTGTCATTATGGACTGCCAAAAATGCGGAGCGCATTGCAACTTCGGTTTTGCCAAATCCGACATCACCGCAAATTAAGCGATCCATCGCTACTGGTTGACACATGTCATTCAGAACCGCGTTAATCGCCTGTTCCTGATCTGGGGTTGTTTCAAATGGAAAGCTCTGACAGAACAATTGGTATTGTTCCCAATCATGTTTAAAAGCAAATCCTGGTTTTACGGCGCGATGAGCATAAATATCAAGGAGTTCCGCGGCCACATCGCGCACTTTTTCGGCTGCTTTCTGGCGGGCTTTGTTCCAGGCTTCTCCGCCCAATTTGTGTAATGGGGCATTTTCATCTGCACCCCCTGCGTAGCGGCTGATTAGATGCAGGGAAGATACCGGAACATAGAGTTTATCGTCACCAGAATAACTTAGGATCAGATATTCAGCTTTGATACCACCTGCTTCCAGCGTGGTTAACCCTTGGTAGCGGCCAACGCCATGCTCTAAATGGACCACTGGTTGACTGGCGCGTAATTCCGCAAGGTTACGGATCAGGGTATCAGTATTAATTGTGCGGCGAGTGTCTTGACGGCGACGAACAACACGCTCACCGAGCATATCGCTTTCACAGATCAGAGCCAATTCACTCTTTGTATCGATAAAACCATGTTCAGCAGCACCAATCATCAAAAAGTGACCTGGCTGTTGTGCTTGATGCAATTTGCTGATTTTATTGGGTTTAATCTTTATTCGTGACAATAATTCTTGTAATGCCTCTTTGCGTCCTTCACTCTCAACAGAGAAAATAACGCGGCCATTGAATTGTTCAAGGAAACGACGAAGCTTATCCAGCGGCGCCTTATTTTGCGCAACCACGGAGAGATCAGGCAGTAGCTGATAATCAAGATTGACGTGATTCGTTTTTTTGCTCAATTCCTCCGTTTTAAGTTGAATGCGGGGCCAGTTTTTTAGCGCTGAGAATAAATTATCCGCCGGAAGCCAAAGCTCTTCTGGCGGTAAGAGAGGTCGCATTGGATCAATTTTACGGCTCTCGAAGCGCTGTTGAATATCTTGCCAGAAACGTTCAGCGGCATTATTGATTTCTTGGCTGAGAATCAGGGTGTTATCAGGTAGGTAATCAAATAATGCAGGCAGGGGTTGGCTGAAAAACAACGGTTGCCAGTATTCTATCCCTGCCGGTAACGTACCTTTACTGACTTGCTGATAAATATGCTCACTGTCACGACGGACTTCAAAACGTTCCCGCCACTGGCTGCGAAACAGTTCAATCGTCTCTTTATCTGTTGGGAATTCATGTGCAGGCAGTAGGTTGATTTGCTTAACTTCAGTCAGCGTGCGTTGGCTGTCAACATCGAAAATGCGTAAGCTATCGATTTCGTCATCAAAGAAATCAATACGATAGGGATGCTCACTTCCCATTGGAAAAAGATCAAGTAGTGCGCCGCGAGTGGCAAATTCGCCATGTTCAAGAACTTGTTCGACACTACGATAGCCAGCTTGTTCTAATTCAGCACGGAGTTTATCCCGTGAGAGTCTCTGACCTTTATGCATAACCAGCGCGTGTCCGTTGAGGTACTCATGAGGGCAAACCCGTTGCATTAAGGTATTTATCGGCAGGATTAAAACACCTTTGGTCATCGTCGGCAGACGGTAAAGTGTAGACAGGCGGCTGGAAATGATTTCCTGATGGGGAGAGAAGCTGTCATACGGCAGTGTTTCCCAATCGGAAAGAAGATCAATAGGGCAGTCGGTAAACTGATGAATTTCATCATGCAGACGCAAGGCGTTTTGCATGTCTTTGGTTATCAGTACGACAGGTCCTTGATGGCGTTCGATAATTTCAGCACACTCTACAGCGCAAGCGGCGCCAATAAGTTGACCTAATTGACGGTTATCACCGCGGCGTTCAGGAAGTTCATAACGATATTTTGAGGACATAAGCGTAAATGTGTTCTCTATGATTCAGTCCATTCCCAACGGGCTTTCGATGCATATATGGTCTTCGAGTAAACACGCAGGCTGGTTGAGAGAAAATAAAAAAACCACAGAATCTGGGTGTTGGTGGTTCCATAAAATATAACTACCCTTTATTATCCCCGAACACTTTGCTTTGGCAACAGGGGCGTAACAGATTTCATGTTTCAATCTGTCTCATTATTTATAGGTTTGCGGTATATGCGTGGCCGGGCGGCTGACAAATTTGGTCGGTTTGTTTCATGGCTGTCAGCAATTGGCATTACTCTCGGTGTTGCTGCATTGATTACAGTATTGTCCGTGATGAACGGTTTTGAGCGTTCATTGGAAACCAGTATTCTTGGCTTTATGCCACAGGCGGTTGTGACGTCGGTAAACGGCTCGCTAGACCCAAAAGCGCATCCTGTCAGTGAACTTGCGGATCTAAAGCAGGTTAACAGAATTACACCATTGGTGACGGGGGATGTGGTATTGCAAAGCGCCCGGAATGTCGGTGTCGGTGTGATGTTGGGCATCACTTCTGATGAATATGAGCCGCTGACTGAATATTTGATCGGCGCTGATTGTCATCAACTTTCACCCGGTAGCTACAATGCTATTTTAGGCGAAAGACTGGCCGGGGAGCTTGGCGTAAAACGTGGCGATCGCATTCGCCTAATGGTGCCAGGTGCAAGTCAATTGACACCAATGGGGCGTATTCCTAGTCAGCGTCTATTTACTGTTATTGGTACTTTTACATCTAATAGCGAAGTCGATGGCACACAGATTCTGGTTAATCAGCAAGATGCCGCTCGTCTGATGCGCTATCCGCCAGGTCACATTACTGGCTGGCGTCTCTATCTTTCAGAACCATTGGCTGTAGATAGTTTGAGTTTACAAACCCTGCCGGAAGGGTTGTTGTGGAAAGATTGGCGTGAACGTAAAGGTGAGTTTTTCCAAGCGGTAAGGATGGAAAAAAACATGATGGGCTTATTGTTAAGTCTGATTATTGCTGTGGCTGCATTTAATATCATTACTTCGCTTGGTTTACTGGTGATGGAAAAACAGGGAGAAGTGGCGATTTTGCAGACACAGGGGCTGGTACGTCGTCAGGTGATGGCGATTTTTATGATCCAGGGAGCGGGAGCTGGGATCGTCGGCACTTTATTGGGAACTGGGCTTGGTGTTTTGCTTTCCAGTCAGCTTAATAACTTAATGCCGCTTATTGGTCTGTTGACCTCTGGTGTTGAACTGCCTGTTGCCATTGAGCCGCTACAGGTTGTTACAATTGCAATTTCAGCGATGGCGATTGCTCTATTGTCTACGTTATATCCCTCCTGGCGTGCTGCTGCCATCCAACCTGCTGAGGCTTTGCGTTATGAATAATCAACCACTATTGTTGTGTAATAATCTGTGTAAAAAATATCAGGAAGGGCAAGTACTGACCGAAGTGCTGAAAAATGTCACTTTTGCTGTCAATCAAAGTGAAATGATGGCGATTGTAGGAAGTTCCGGCTCAGGTAAGAGTACGCTTCTGCATTTGCTTGGCGGGTTGGATACGCCGACTTCTGGTGAAGTCCTGTTTAAAGGGCGCTCGTTGAATAAAATGTCCTCTGGAGCCAGAGCGGAACTGCGCAATCATGAATTGGGTTTTATTTATCAATTTCACCATCTGTTGCCGGATTTTAATGCGATAGAGAATGTCGCTATGCCGCTGTTGATTGGCGGTAAAAATCGCAGTCAGGCACAGAAGAAAGCATTAGAAATGCTGGCGGCTGTTGGTTTGGAGAAGCGAGCTCATCACCGGCCATCAGAATTATCAGGCGGTGAACGCCAGCGTGTGGCAATTGCCAGAGCGTTGGTTAATGAGCCGTCTTTAGTTTTAGCGGATGAACCTACTGGTAACCTCGATTTACGTAATGCAGATAGCATCTTTGCATTATTGGGGGAGCTTAATCGGCAGCAAGGCACGGCATTTCTAGTCGTCACCCATGATTTGAATCTTGCCGGCAGATTAAATCGTCAGGTGGAGATGCGTGATGGTTATTTACAGGATGAGTTGACCCTGGCGGGGGCGTTGTAATGGCGAATTTGCCTCTTTCTTTGGTTACTGCCTTGCGATTTAGCCGCGGGCGTCGCCGTGGCGGTATGGTATCTCTGATTTCTGTAATTTCTACGCTAGGGATTATGCTGGGTGTCGCTGTTCTCATTATTGGTCTGAGCGCCATGAATGGTTTTGAACGAGAATTGAGAAACCGCATTCTTTCTGTTGTTCCTCATGGTGAAATCTATACGGTTCATCAGCCTTTTGAACAGTGGCAGCCTGCATTGGAACGGGTAAAGAACACCACCGGTGTGGTTGCTGCTTCACCTTATATTACTTTCACTGGATTGATGGAAAAAGGCGCCAGCTTGCATGCGGTGCAGGTGAAAGGGGTTGATTTAACCACTGAATCTCAGGTCAGCTCATTGCCACAATTTGTACAAGATAATGCCTGGCAAAACTTTCAGGCTGGTCATCAACAGGTCATTCTGGGGCAGGGGGTTGCAAATGCCTTGAAGGTTAAGCAGGGTGACTGGCTGACTGTTATGATCCCGAATAGTGATACTGAAATGAAACTGTTGCAACCAAAACGGATTCGTTTACAGGTTAGCGGAATTTTTCAATTGAGCGGTTTACTTGATCATAGTCTGGTTCTGATTCCTTTGGTTGATGCTCAACAATATTTGGATTATGGGCAGGGGATTACGGGCATTGCGATCAAGGTTGATGATGTGTTTGCCGCTGATCAACGGGTAAGGTCTGCCGGGGAAGCATCACAGGAATATGTCTATATCAGCAGTTGGATGAGAAATTATGGCTATATGTATCATGATATTCAGATGGTACGTAGCATTATGTATCTGGCGATGATTCTGGTGATTGGCGTGGCGTGTTTTAATATCGTTTCTACTTTGATTATGGCGGTAAAAGATAAGAGTAGCGATATTGCTATCCTGCGAACCCTCGGTGCTAAAGATAGGCAAATTAGAGCGGTTTTTCTCTGGTATGGATTACTGACGGGTATGACGGGCAGTATTGCCGGTGCGATAACCGGCGTGTTGGCATCACTGAATCTGACAGCGCTTATTCATGGGCTAGAAAAGTTGATCGGTCATCAATTTCTTTCCGGTGATGTTTACTTCATTGATTTCCTGCCATCTGAGTTGCATGGCGTAGATGTTCTGTATGTTCTGGCGACGGCTTTGATTCTGAGTTTATTAGCCAGTTGGTATCCGGCAAGACGGGCAAGCCGGCTTGATCCGGCACGAATTTTAAGTGGAAAATAATTAATCTATTATTGGCATGAGCTAATCAAAACGTTATGGTGTAAAAAACAGAAACCTAAACAGCATTTAAGCAATCTTATTAAGGAAATCAGTATGCGAGTTCGTCGTCGGCTCAGTCGGCTTGGCCGGCTTCGTAAGGTTAAGCGTTTAAGGCAGCAGAGGTTTCGTAGTCGGATTTTTTATAGAGATAATCGATTGGCGCTTAATATGAAAAAACCTTACATCGTGGTATTGACGGGAGCTGGCATTTCGGCTGAATCGGGTATTCGGACTTTTCGCTCCTCTGATGGGTTGTGGGAAGAGCATCGGGTGGAAGACGTTGCTACACCTGAAGGTTTTCAGAAAGATCCAGAATTGGTGCAGGCATTTTATAATGCTCGGCGTCATCAACTTAAGCAATCAGAAATAAAACCGAACGCAGCGCATTATGCTTTAGCCGCGCTGGAGCACGAGCTTGGCGATCATTTTTTGTTGATTACCCAGAATATCGATAATCTTCATGAGCGGGCGGGCAGCTATCGCACGGTGCATATGCATGGTGAGTTGTTCAAAATCCGTTGTTGCCAATCTGGGCAAGTGTTTGAGTGGACAGACGATTTGACGACAGATGAGCGTTGCCATTGTTGTCAATTCCCTTCGCCATTGCGTCCACATGTTGTTTGGTTTGGTGAAATGCCTTTGGAGATGGAACAGATCTATTCGGCACTGGCTCAGGCAGATATTTTTATCGCTATCGGCACCTCTGGCCATGTTTATCCTGCGGCTGGATTTGTGCATGAAGCTAAACTGGCAGGAGCGCACACGGTAGAGTTGAACTTAGAACCGAGTCAGGTAGAAAGCTTATTTGATGAAAAGCATTATGGACCAGCCAGTAAGATAGTAGATGAGTATGCCAGAAGGTTAATTGATAGTATTAAAGAATTTAAAGCTGATTTGACGCAATAATTATTGTGTTTCTCTTCCTCATAATGGGTAACAAAATTCCAGGGGGAAGAGAATAATGGACAGATTACTAGAGCGTTTTTTTAAATATATATCTTTTGATACTCAGTCAAAGCCGTCAGCGAAGACTATTCCCAGTAGTCATGGACAGCTCGAACTCGCTAACGCGCTGAAACAGGAGCTGGTCGAATTAGGTTTTTCCAATGTAATACAGGATGCTCATGGTTGTGTTATGGCAACATTACCTGCCAATACATCTTGGCCTGTACCTGCTATCGGTTTTATTGCTCACCTTGATACTTCACCTGATTTCTCTGGAAAAAATGTAAGTCCACAAATGCTGGAAAATTATCGAGGTGGTGAGATTGCTCTGGGAGCGGGTAATGAAGTGTTATCGCCGGTTATGTTTCCTATCTTACATAACATGTTGGGGAAAACACTGATCACCACCGATGGCAAAACATTGCTTGGCGCCGATGATAAAGCGGGTATTGCAGAAATTATTACTGCAATGGTTCGTTTGAAAAGTAGCAATATCTTACATGGTGATATTCGGATTGCGTTTACGCCTGATGAGGAGATAGGTAAGGGGGCGCACTATTTTGATATTAATTCATTTGATGCTGAGTGGGCATACACCGTAGATGGCGGTGGTGTAGGTGAATTGGCATTTGAAAACTTCAATGCAGCGGTAGTAACCGTTAAGATTGTTGGTAATAATGTTCACCCTGGTAATGCTAAAAATGTGATGATTAATGCTTTATCGCTGGCGATCCATATCCATCAGGCATTGCCATCGGAAGAAACACCGGAACGTACCGATGGATATGAAGGCTTCTATCATTTGCAACGTATTAAAGGCACGGTTGAGTGTGCTGAAATGCACTATATCATTCGTGATTTTGATCGGAATAACTTCGAAGAACGTAAAAAGAAGATGATTAAAATTGCGGAAAAAGTCGGTGAGGGGTTGCATCCTGGTTGTTATATCGAACTGACTATCGATGATAATTATTACAATATGCATGATGAAGTTACCAAATATCCGCATGTTATTGAAATTGCCAAACAGGCAATGCTGGATTGTAATATTGAACCCGTTATTAAACCTATTCGTGGTGGTACTAATGGCGCACAATTGTCATTCCGTGGCTTGCCCTGTCCGAATATATTTATGGGAGGGTATAATTATCATGGTAAACATGAATTTGTTTCGTTGGAAGGAATGGAACAAGCTGTAAGTGTTGTCATGCGTATTGCTGAATTAACCGCACTGTTGTCTAAAAAGTCGGAAATAAGTCAGGCGTTTTGCAGCGTTAATTAATTTGATCAGATATTAATGGTAAATTTAATATTACAAATTTTTAATAAAGTTTACGAAATTCTCCCTCCTGAATGCTGATTGAGAGCGAAACGAACTTAGCAGCCCCCCACTATAATCACTTGTGATTTAGTGGGGAGAGCAAGTTACAGGCAGTGAGTGAATAACGGGTCTAGATGTTGAACAGAATTAATGGTCTTTGATAACTATACCCTTCATCTTTCAAGCTGCTGCTTTGTTGGCTGCTTTCACTCACCCCAGTCACATCGTTATCTATGCTCCTGGGGATTCGTTCACTTGCCGCCGCGCTGCAACTCGAAATCTATTAGGTATATATTGAATATTAAATGAAATTAACCTTTTGAGGTGAGGTATCAATCATTAAAGTACCAGTAACCACTATTGACCAATGCAGTGAGCAGTCTGATAAAACGAACATCATCTATCGCTTCACCAAGCATTTCTGCATTAATTTCATAATAGTGGCAAAGAACATTAGCTGCTTTAATATGAGGTGTATTTATTAATTCACCGTTAACAAAGCATTGATCGCCAATCCTTATAACCCGTAACCCGTTAAGGCGGTGGAGATTTTCACCTTGTTTCATTAATTCATAAATTTCATCACTTTCATAAGGTGGCTCTGGTGGAGCAATATCAAGTTCATGTCGTGACTGAGAGATAAATTCACCAAACCATTGCTGGAAAGTCTCAGGTTGTGCCAATAACTCGTTCATCATGGCATGTAGCGCTGATAGTTCATGCGGCTGGACCAGTGCCGGGTTCTCGCGGAAAGTCAGATCAGGATCGCTATAACGATAGCTGCCTAAATCATTAGCCAGTACATGATCGGCGAAGCTACTGAAAAGTTCACGGGAATTGGGGGCGCGGAAACCAACTGAATAATTTAGTGACTCTTCGATGGAATAACCTTCATGGGGAAATCCGGGTGGGATATAGAGAATATCGCCAGGTTCCATCTCTTCGTCAATAATGGCATTAAAGGGATCGACCTGTAATAGATCGGGGTGAGGACAGCGTTGTTCCATTGGTAGCTTTTCCCCAATGCGCCAGCGACGGCGGCCCATTCCTTGAATGATAAACACATCGTATTGGTCAAGATGCGGACCAACACCACCACCGGGAACGGAGAAGGACACCATCAGATCGTCTATCCGCCAGTCAGATAATACGCGGAATGGTTGCATTAGCGCGGCGGAAGGATGGTGCCAGTGATTAACCGCTTGTACCAGCAGCGACCACTCTTTTTCACCTAAATGATCGTAACTTTCGAATGGACCATGAGAGACATCCCAACGGCCATTTTTCTGGCTGACCAGGCGGCAGTCAACTTCATTTTCCATAGCCAGACCCGCTAGTTCATCGGGAGTAAGGGGATCAATGAATTGACGGAAGCCTTGTTTAATCAGTACAGGCTGTTTTTGCCAATGATTCTGCAAAAACGCCTGCCAGTCCAGGTTCAACTGATAGTCCATAGTGATATCCTGAGTGTGGAGTGAATTTCAAGGTATTATAACCAATAGTTAAATCCAGTATCAGACTGCATTGGCATATTTAACTAATCGTCATCATTAATTTGTTGGCATCGGAATATAACACAAATTCTGGCGCCGCCAAGTGGGCTGTCATTGATACTGATATCACCTTTGTATTGTTCGATAATTTCAGAAGCAATTGACAATCCTAGCCCTTGACCAGGCCTCAAAGTATCAACACGTTGGCCTCGCTGGAAAATCATTTCCCGTTTTTCAATTGGCACCCCTGGACCATCGTCATCGATAATAATCATTATCGAATCGTGATCGAGCGCCACAGAGATCTCAACAAATTTAAGGCAATATTTACAGGCGTTTTCCAGCACATTACCCATGACTTCCATAAAGTCATTTTTCTCGCCAAGCCAGGTGATCTCCGGTGAGACATCTAACGTGAGACTGACCCCTTTACGTTGATAAACTTTTGTTAAAGCGCTGCACAGGCTATCCAGTAAAGCAGGAACAGAAGAAACTTTTCGCATAATGGCGCTATGTTCACTGCGCATACTGGCTCGATGTAGATAATAGCCTATCTGCTGAGAAATACGGCCAATTTGCTCCAACATGATGGGTTCTGCTTGTTGAATAGTCATTTGTTTGCTGTCGCGTAAAGAACGGAGAGTTGATTGTAAAACAGCCAATGGCGTTTTCAAGCTGTGTGTCAGATCAGCCAGTGTTGTCCGGTATTTTATATAGCGGTTGCGTTCATTATTGAGCAGCACATTAAGGTTACGAACTAGCCCCCGTAGCTCCGTCGGTGGGTTTTCATCCAGTTTTTCCCGTTCACCTTTTTCTAACGAACTGATCTGATGAATAAGCGATTTAATTGGCCGTAAACTCCAATGGGCTGCCAGCCAGATCAATGGGATAACCAGAATAAGATTGGCAATCAACACATAACCGAACCATTCCCACACCAGAACCGTTTTTTGTAAATCCTGTGGAATGGTATCGATGACTACAATAGTTAATGCTGGCAAATGAGCTGTCGCACTATATTTGTTGACAGAAACGGAGTGGGTTAGCTCGTTATCTTCATTTTCGTCAAGTGCGTCAAGTTTACCTAATTGCCCTTGTGTGTTAGCCGAGTTTTTTAGCAAGTCGCGGCTGCTTTTTAGATCAGTATCCAGTTCATATAAACCGTCTTCTTTTAACCATTCGCTGGGAATAGAGTTTTCGACTTTTGGGATATGGCGTTGACGCCAGAGGATGGTACCTTTGTTGTTATAAATCAGCACCAATGATGGGTTATTCAGTGTGAAATTAGGGGGTACTGAAATATCCAGCTTATTATTATTCCACTGAGCAAGGCTGAAAAATAGATTACTTTGACTGCGTAGCAGTGTATAAGCGGTTTTATCAAAACTGACCAGATAGCCGACAATGGCAACAATACCGTAAGACATGGTAAGAGCAAGAATAACCGCAGCAGTTGCCATTAAAAACCGAGTACGGAGTGAGAAAGGCTGCTTTTTGTGCTTAAGCACTTTTTTACTGATGAAAGTTTTATACATCAAAGCGATAGCCTTGACCACGAACAGTCACGATAGCTTCATAGGGCCAGATATCTAATATCTTCTTTCTTAGTCGCCCTATTAAAACATCAATGGAATGGCCTTCGCGCAGTTCAGCATCGGGATATAATTGGCGCATTAATGACTCTTTAGTGACGACTTTGTCGCTATTACACATTAGGATTTCAATGATGCGGTATTCAAACGCTGTTAGTTTGACGCTCTCTCCGTAAACTGTTAACTCCTTGCGTGACAGATCAATTTTGAACGGTGGGAATTCAATAATCTGAGAAACCAGCCCATTATTACGGCGTAGGAGTGCCTGCATACGGGCAATAATTTCTTCAAGATGAAAGGGCTTAGTAACATAGTCATCCGCTCCTGCATCAAGAACCGTGACTTTTTCTTGCCAACTTTCGCGGGCGGTCAGAACAAGAATGGGAAGTTTTTCATCTTTCTGGCGCCAGCGACGGATCAGACTCAGACCATCTTCTCCGGGCAAGCCAAGATCGACAATGGCAATATCGGGTTCGCTCTCAACCAGATAGTAATCGGCTTCTTTGGCGTTTGCCGCGGCATCAACTAGATGGCCGGTATCACGAAGCTGTACCGTTAAATGGTGACGCAGTAACATGTTGTCTTCAACGATCAATATCCGCATGGAATAATCCTTCTCAACTTCAGCAGGCAGTGTTGTAATAATCAATTCATTCGGACTGTCATATAGACAAAACTGCCGGTAAAAAATTCAATGCAATGGTTCTGGCTGAATATGTTAGATACATGGATCTGTAACAGCAAGACGTTAAGTAGAAATAGAGAATA
The DNA here is from genome assembly GCF_001083805.1 of Photorhabdus luminescens subsp. luminescens. GTDB lineage: Bacteria > Pseudomonadota > Gammaproteobacteria > Enterobacterales > Enterobacteriaceae > Photorhabdus > Photorhabdus luminescens. Next base: position 23,885 of record NZ_JXSK01000001.1, read on the forward strand.
TAACTTTAAAGTGTGTTTGGGATTGGTTTAATAAGGATAGCAACAGACGGATGTTTTATCCGTCTGTTGAATATCAATTACTGCAATTCATCGACCAGTGTAATTGCACGGCCAATATAATTTGCTGGTGTCATGACTTTCAGGCGTGTTTTCTCTTCTTCCGGTAAATCCAATCCATCGATAAAGATTTTCATCCCTTCAGCATTGACGCGTTTACCGCGGGTAAGTTCTTTGAGTTTTTCATAAGGTTTTTCGATACCATAGCGACGCATTACTGTCTGGATAGGCTCAGCAAGCACTTCCCAGTTTTGATCGAGCTCATCCAGCAAGTGCTGCTCATTGACTTCCAACTTATTCAAGCCTTTCATCGTAGATTGATAGGCGATCAGAGCATATCCCAGGCCAACACCTAGGTTACGTAATACAGTCGAATCCGTCAGATCGCGTTGCCAGCGGGAAATTGGTAATTTGCTTGCCAGATGACCAAATACCGCATTTGCCAGTCCCAGATTGCCTTCTGAGTTTTCAAAGTCAATTGGATTGACTTTGTGTGGCATAGTGGAAGAACCGATTTCACCGGCAACCGTTTTCTGTTTGAAATGGTTAAGCGCAATATAACCCCAAATGTCACGGTCAAAATCAATCAGAATCGTGTTGAAACGGGCGATGACATCGAACAATTCAGCAATATAATCATGGGGTTCGATTTGAGTCGTGTATGGATTCCACTTGATGCCGAGTGAAGTCACAAAAGTTTCACTAAAGTGATGCCAATCAACCTGTGGGTAAGCAGCTATATGGGCATTATAGTTACCCACGGCACCGTTAATTTTGCCGAGTATTTCGACTTGTTCCAGTTGGCGATACTGGCGCTCCATCCGGTGAGCAACATTGGCAAACTCTTTACCAACTGTGGAAGGTGTGGCCGGTTGACCGTGAGTGCGAGATAACAGTGGTAAGTCTCGATATTCATTCGCCATTTTTTTGATGGCATCAATCATCTGACGCCATTGTGGTAAAAGTACTTCTTCTCGAGCTGTTTGTAGCATCAGCGCATAAGCTAGATTGTTAATATCTTCAGAAGTACAGGCGAAGTGAATAAACTCAGAAACTTTGTGTAGTGCGGGAACATGTGCAACTTTCTCTTTCAGAAAATATTCCACTGCTTTGACATCGTGATTAGTGGTGCGTTCGATAGTTTTAATACGCATTGCATCCTGTTCATTGAAATTTGCGATAATTTCATTCAGGTAAGCGTTTGCGTCTGTATCAAAAGCGGGAACTTCTTTAATTTCAGCACATTCTGCCAGTTTTTGCAGCCAACGTACTTCAACCTGCACTCGGAATTTCAGTAAGCCAAACTCACTAAAAATGGTACGTAATGCGCTGACTTTATCGCCGTAACGGCCATCGATCGGAGAAACAGCAGTCAGTGAGGATAATTCCATTGGTAGCAACTCCCGGATTTTATTTAACAATGAGAAAGAATATCTTTCGCCTGTTGGATCAGACGTTGACGAGAAAACATTAATTGCAAGCGACCGCCGCCAACTTGTTGCCATAAGACCGCACAACGGACGCCAGCCAGTAGAATCGCCCGGACTTTCGCTTGTACAAGTGGATTGCGCAGAACATCAGGGGAACCTGTCACTTGGATACGTGGACCTAATGGGCTGATAACATCAACATAAATACCGGCCAACGCGTTGAACATCCCTTCTGACATGGGTTCAAAATGTGCCTGCTGGCGTTCTAATAAACTGATACGGTTACTAAGCGCATCAAAAGCTGCCTGATTTTTATTTAGTCGGCGCTCCAGCGCGATCAGACTCAAGATATAGCGGGTGAGATCGGCAGAAATACCATTATTAGAGCTATTAAACATCCCTAGCATTGCGTTTAGCCCCATGCGCAGATTGCGTTCATGATTGCCGAACACATCTAAAGCAGATGCCGGGTTAGTGTTCAGGATGCTATTGACCATAGTGGCGACAGCATCGGTATCACACTGGTTTTCATGGGCGAGTTGCTGTACCAGACGACCTGACTGGCAAATTCCCGCCAACGCCAGTGTGATATTGTAATAATTCTTTGCCACAATTACTCCTGCAAACGTTGTTCAATCACGCCGCCGCCAAGACAAACTTCACCCTGATAAAAGACGGCTGATTGGCCGGGGGTGACTGCGGCGACAGGGTTAGCAAAACGGATTTCTATTTTATCTTCGTTTATGGGGGTGATAGTGCAAGGAATATCCTGTTGGCGATAACGTGTTTTGACGACGCAATGAATTTCTTCAGTTAATGTCTCTCTATCAACCCAATGAAGTTGCTGAGCAATAAGGCCGGTAGACATTAAACGGGGGTGTTCATGCCCCTGCGCCACGAGCAGGATATTGTTCTGAACGTCTTTATCTATGACATACCACGGCTCTTCGCTGCCTTCTTTCGTTCCACCGATGCCTAAACCTTTACGTTGGCCCAAAGTATGGTACATCAGCCCCTGATGTTCACCGAGGGTTTCTCCATCGACTGTCATAATGGGGCCAGGCTTGGCAGGTAAATAACGGCCAAGGAAGTCACGGAATTTGCGCTCGCCAATAAAACAGATACCGGTGGAATCTTTTTTCTTTGCCGTCGCCAAACCAATTTTTTCGGCGATACGGCGAACCTCCGGTTTTTCCAATTCACCGATAGGAAATAGGCTTTGAGCAATTTGCTGGTGGCTCAGAGTGTATAAGAAGTAGCTTTGGTCTTTATTGTTATCCAGCCCACGTAATAACTGGCTTTTACCGTTAATATCTTTGCGACGGACATAATGACCGGTTGCGATGTAATCCGCGCCTAAATCCTCAGCGGCGAATTCCAGAAATGCTTTAAACTTAATTTCTTTGTTACATAGAATATCTGGGTTAGGTGTTCTGCCCGCTCGATATTCAGAAAGAAAATGTTCGAAAACATTATCCCAATATTCGGCAGCAAAATTGACGGTATGAAGTTCGATACCCAACTTATCGCAAACGGATTGGGCATCAGCCAGATCAGTCGCGGCTGAACAGTACTCTTCATCATCGTCTTCTTCCCAATTCTTCATGAACAAGCCAGCCACTTGATAACCTTGCTGTTGTAGCAAATAGGCGGAAACGGAGGAATCTACACCGCCGGACATGCCGACAATGACTTTTTTCTGGCTGTTATCTGACATGGGAATCTCACTGGAGAAAAAAACAAGCGCCGTACTTTAACACGTTGCAGACAGGGGCGCATCAAACGTATTACGGTTTTGTCATTAAATAGACGGAGAAACATAACTATTCAATAGGGTAAGAGGATATTTTTCGTTTTGCAGGTAACAGCGGATACTTTCTGCAACGAGTGGAGAACGAAGACAATGACTGCTAAATATTTGTTCGGCTGTAACCCAATGGCAACAGTCGATATCACCGTCTTGTGGGTTGGCTACGGTTTGTTGTTCCATTTCAACCAGAAACAGAAAACGGATAAAGGGTGTGCCGTCTGGCGCAACCCACTGATGAACTTTCAGTAGTGCTTGCGGCTTAGCCTGAATACCGGCTTCTTCCCATAATTCACGTTCTGCGGCTTGTAACAATGTTTCATCTGCCTCAAGATGACCAGCGGGCTGATTCCATAATGCTTTGCCATTAATTGTCTCTTCAACTACCAGGAATTTATTCTGGGCATGGACCACACAAGCAACTGTGACGTGGGGGCTAAACAAAATTGATCTCCTTCCATTCACCGGGTTTCATCTTGCCTAATTGCAAGTTTCCCATACTAAAACGAATTAGTCGAAGTGTCGGGAAACCGATATGTGCTGTCATTCTGCGCACTTGACGATTTCGGCCTTCATAAAGTGTTATTTTTAACCAACTTACCGGAATATTTTTACGTTCACGAATCGGTGGCTGGCGACTCCAAAGCCATTCTGGTTCGTCAACTAACTCGGCACCTGCGGGTAGGGTGGGTCCATCTTTTAATATGACGCCATTGCGTAACTTATCGAGAGCGGTTTCATCTGGAACGCCTTCAACTTGCACATAATAAACTTTGGCCGTTTTTTTATTCGGTTGGGTTAGCTGTGCTTGAAGTTTGCCGTCATTCGTCAGGATTAATAATCCTTCGCTGTCACGATCTAAACGCCCGGCAGCATACACATTCGGGAACGGAATAAAGTCTTTTAGTGTTGTTCTGCCCATTTCATCAGTGAACTGGGGTAAAACATCGTAAGGTTTGTTAAATATCAACACTCGGCGAGGTACGGTTGTTTTTTTGACAGAATGTGATGTTTTTCTTTGGCTGAATCGGTTAAGTTTGTGTTTTTTAATGGTGAAATTTGTCATCATAGATCACTGCATAAAATGGAAGGGGTATTATACATTAGTCTGCTATCAATTGGCGTTCGCCGAATATTCAAGTAGTATTGACACGTCCCTTACAAAAAATTAACAAGGTATTACGCTTACTTGAAAGGAGAGGTTAATGGAAAGCAAAGTAGTTATTCCGGCGGAAGGTAAAAAAATAACAATCGATGCTAAAGGTAAACTGGTTGTTCCGAATAACCCGGTCATCCCTTATATTGAAGGGGATGGGATTGGTGTCGATGTTACCCCTGCAATGTTGAAAGTGGTCGATGCAGCGGTTCAGAAAGCCTATCAAGGTGAGCGTAAAATTTCCTGGATGGAAATCTATACCGGTGAAAAATCGACTCATGTATACGGTAAAGATGTTTGGTTGCCGGATGAAACGTTGGATCTGATCCGTGAATATCGCGTAGCTATTAAAGGTCCTCTGACGACGCCGGTTGGCGGCGGTATTCGTTCTCTGAACGTAGCATTGCGTCAACAATTAGATCTGTATGTTTGCCTTCGTCCTGTTCGTTACTATCAGGGTACGCCAAGTCCGGTCAAACAACCTGAATTGACTGATATGGTTATTTTCCGTGAAAACGCGGAAGATATTTATGCCGGTATTGAATGGAAAGCAGGGTCTGTCGAAGCGGATAAAGTGATCAAATTCCTGCAAGAAGAGATGGGCGTCAATAAAATCCGTTTCCCACAGCAATGTGGTATCGGTGTGAAACCCTGTTCTGAAGAGGGCACTAAACGCTTAGTTCGTGCTGCCATCGAATACGCAATTGATAATGACCGTGAATCTGTCACTTTGGTTCACAAAGGCAACATTATGAAGTTCACCGAAGGTGCTTTCAAAGACTGGGGTTATCAGCTTGCTCGTGAAGAGTTCGGTGGTGAACTGTTGGATGGCGGCCCTTGGGTGAAAATTCAGAATCCGAAAAACGGTAAAGAGATCATTGTTAAAGATGTCATCGCAGATGCGTTTCTACAACAAATTCTGCTGCGCCCTGCTGAATATGATGTTATCGCCTGTATGAACCTGAATGGTGACTACATTTCTGATGCGCTGGCTGCTCAGGTTGGTGGTATCGGTATCGCTCCGGGAGCAAACATCGGTGATGAATGTGCTCTGTTTGAAGCGACTCATGGTACAGCGCCTAAATATGCCGGTCAGGATAAGGTGAATCCAGGTTCTGTGATCCTTTCCGCTGAAATGATGTTGCGTCACATGGGTTGGACAGAAGCCGCCGATCTGATCGTTAAAGGCATGGAAGGCGCGATTGCCGCGAAGACGGTGACTTATGATTTCGAGCGTCTGATGGAAGGCGCCAAATTACTGAAATGTAGCGAATTTGGTGACGCGATTATTCAGCATATGTAATCCGTCATCATGGTGAAAACTTCACGGTAGCGAATGCTTCCGTGGGGTTTTCTGAATTTACAGGGATTTTTGCTGTAAAATTCTCAAAAATAGCGGCAGCCAGCGTACTTGTTTTACGTTATATTCTTTGATTCCATTTTATTTTCAGGTATTTATCTGTTGTTTTTACCTTTTTATGATTTATGGACTTAATTGGAAAATCTCAATCACTTAAAGGTATATATTGTTGTTTTATTAAGCGTGAAATTTTGCAAGTCATATAGGGTAGAGTGTATACTCAGATTGATATTTATTCTGTCTGATAGGGAGGTGAAAAGTGAGTGACTCAGATGATAAAAAAATAGAGTTTAGTACTAGCGATGTACTAAACGCTCTCTTGCATCGAGGGCAAAATATGCAACATCTTGCAACTCAGGAAAGTGTTGATAATTTGCGCCGTGAGACTGAGGCTAACTTTGTGTCACTTGATAAGCGTTTCGAATCTATTGATAAACGCTTTGAATCTGTTGATAAGCGATTCGAATTAATAGATAGACGCTTCGAATCTCTAGATAAACGTCTTGATGTTATGGATAAGCGTTTTGAATCTATAGATAAGCGTTTTGATAAACTTGAAGGTAAATTTGATCGACTTCAATGGTTTATTGTTGCTGCTGCGCTGGCGTTGCTATTCAAAGATTATATTTTTAAAGCGGCGGCTGTTATCCAGTAACTTGCAACCTTACTGCAAGTTACTGCTAACATTATTCTTTTATCTATATTTTTCTCATTGTTTTTTGGCTACGATATCTTCCAGCTCATCCGAAAATAGAGGGACATTGATAAACGGACGTTTCTTATTGTTGAAAGCTTCGATACTTAGCAATAATTGGGTGAACAAGCCGTAAGATATCGCTGTCTATATTGATAAGTCCTCGTTACATTCATTCACTGTGGTTTAGTGCTCAGAAGTGGAATCTGATGTAACAACATTCCTTGAGTCGTATTCAAACTGGCCCATTGCTTGTGAATAAGCTTTTAGCTCTTCAAAGCGTTGGCTGAGAAATGCGCTGCGTTCCTCTTCATGAATTGAATCGGCATTGCAATCTGTAAAACAATTGGGCGTTTCATAGAGTCTGACGTGATGAATTTTGAGGCTATTCCATTCACTAAAAAGAACTTCCATAGTGAGAAATATCTCTTTTGCAATATTCTCAACGGTTGGATTGCAGTACTCCCCACTAGGATTTAAGCTCATGAGTCTGAATTTACTGCGCGTGGCATGAACAGCGGATATAAAATCTGCATCCTTGGGATTAAGAATCGAGGCGTGATCCAGATGTTCATCAATCCATGCGGCGCCGATACGCTTTATCTCTTTGAAATCTATCGCGTATCCAATTGGTTGCATCTGTTCAAATGAGAAAGTGAGTTCATACAGATAAGTGTGTCCGTGGATGTTGAAGCATTTCACCCTCTCGTTCATCACTCGATGAGCGGAGTCAAAAGAGCCTTTGCGCGTAATATATTGAATTGTCATGCGATACCTCTAATCAATTCATAGAAGTCTTGCTTGGCTGGTGAATTAGCATCGGCGAATACACCTGAGAACATTTGTGTCTTCATCCGGCTTTTCTGGTGGCGTACACCTCTGCAACTTACACAGTTGTGTGATGCATCTATCAATACGGCGACGCCCTGATTTTTTTCACAGACTTGGTTTATTGCATTGTGGATTGTTGCTGTTAATCGTTCTTGTATCAGCCCACGTCTGCCAAAATGTTCGACGATTCGATTTAGTTTTGACAGGCCAAGGACACGGCCATGTTGACTTGGCATATAGGCGACGTGAACATAGCCCCTAATTGCTTGATGATGGTGAGAGCACATGGAGTCGAGAGCGATCCAGCCGTCGAAGACAATACCATCATAATTATCTGCTGGAAATGTGGTGATAGGCCCCATTGGTTTATATCGGCCTTTCCATAGGTCAAGTACATAAGCTTTTGCAACACGTCTCGGCGTGTCTTTCGAATTAGGATCATTTTGCCAGTCAACGCCAAGAGCGGTCAGGAATTCTCCGAATGATATAGCAGCGTTATCTATAATAAGGTTAAGTTCAGTTTTGGTCAGAACTTCATTGGGGCCATGTAATGCGCGTTTTTTTGCTAATTGCATAGATATTCCATCTGCAAATCCTTGCGTGGTGATTTCCAAATCTCCTGGTTCCATGAGAGGCACCTCGTTATTGTCACTATACCCGTTATCTTTCAAAGTTGCCTCTTTGTTGGCTGCACTCACTCACCCCGGTCACATAGTTATCTATGCTCCCGGGGATTCGCTCCCTTGCCGTCGCGATGCATCTTGAAATCCATTGGGTATAAATGGTTTCATTATGATCCGTTTGGAGAAAACCACATTGCCGTTTAACGGACCGGTATTTAGACCCTTACTGTATGAATCCTAAATAAAATAATGGCGGGTATCATGACCTTTGCAGTCATTTTTAAGACCTTTTAAGTCTTAATTAAGTAAGCCGATATTAAGATTCGTGTCTTCCTGTTCCACTTATTTACGCTGTGAAATCATTCATTAATTTAGATATGTTGCACTATTATTTCGGCTTCTTTTAATTTCTTGATATGAATATTTGATACCTATTTTTCTAGGGAGTAGTTAAAGAAAGAATGAGTCTTATTTATTGTTATTGTAAATGTATTGACGTACAGTCTGGTACCCATTCATTAAGTAAATTAATTTTAGGGGTGGCATCCAGATAGAGAATGGTTTCACAATTGTCAGAGGCTATTTTTTGCCAAGGCTAGGCAAATCTTGCCCGATTCGCCTATTTACTAAAGGAGATTTTATGTAATTCGGAATTGATAATATGGACCCTAATCTAACCTACGGGACAATACCAACTTAAAGTTGAACGCCTTTAGATGATCTGAAAGAACGAATAAGGGGTGTTCAGAAAGAATAGGCATATACCCAATGGATTTCAAGATGCATCGCGACGGCAAGGGAGCGAATCCCCGGGAGCATAGATAACTATGTGACCGGGGTGAGTGAGCGCAGCCAACAAAGAGGCAACTTGAAAGATAACGGGTATAAGTCTGTTTAGCGAAAGATGGAGGTTGCATATATATGAAATTACGACATTTACGGTGCTTTGTGGCAGTAGCAGAAGAATTACATTTCGCTAGAGCTGCGGAGCGCTTGCATATAGAACAATCACCGCTATCAAGGATAATTAAAAAATTGGAAGCTGATCTTGGTACGATGTTATTCGTGCGTACCACAAGGAATATCCGGCTCACACGGGCGGGGGAAATTTTACTGGAGCAGGCTCCGCGCATCTTTTCTGTACTTGGTCGGGTTCGTGATAGTGTGAAAGCGGTTTCGGCCGGGTTCCACAGTCAGCTCCGTATTGCGTTATCTGATGGCGTTACACCACCCAAATTAGTCGAATTGTTAGCAAAATGTCGTGAGGACGAGCCAGGGATGGACATTCGCTTACACGAGATACCTCTAGCTCAGCACATGAATGGATTACGTGACAACCTTTTTGATGTGGGATTTGCTCAATCTATGGCAGTAGGAGATGGCATTATTGCCATGCCGGCTTGGTATGATTCATTGGTGGCGGCTATTCCTGCCAGGCATCCGCTTTTGGCATACAAAGTAGTGCCGTTGGATGAACTTTTGCGCTATCCACTAATCATCTGTGGTCAGGGGGCGTATGAGGGCTGTTTGGAGCCAGTGCTGTCCATATTCCAAAATGCAAAGTTAGCGCCATGTATATCCGAAAAGGTTGCCAGTTTTGACCTTTTGTTAACTTTAGTGGCAGCAGGGTATGGGATTGGCGTGGCGGGAGAATCACAGCTCAATTTGACTCGGCATTGTGATATATCCATAAGACCATTTGCTGGTGGTATTCCTAAGCTGGCGACGTATATGCTTAGGCTTGATGTCCCGTTAACAGAAGAACTTGCCCGGTTTGAAGAAAGAGTTGGAAATTTGTACAGCAATGTTTGTTGATCTTATTAGGGGAAAGGACCTTTTAGGGCTCTATTTGTGCTAGTACTGATTAAAATGCCATTCGCAATCTTCTAAATTTGTAGAGAATTGCGAATTTATGACAAATATTTGACCATTTTTTTCCAATACCCAATGGAAGTTTTTATGCTAACCAGAGTAGGGGGACTTAAGATGCCTATCTTAAGAAAGCATTCGATAATCAGCTTGGCTTGATGAGTGATAAGTAGATGTAAGAAGTTAAAACTGGATAGTTAATTTAATAGCGTGTAAAAATCTTTATTGTGTGTGTATTTAGACAAAAACCGCTAACGGGAGTGTGTTCTCCCGCTGGTTTTATAACTGTAAATAGAGTACTTACTGTATAATATTTGAAGTGTTATTATTTAGTTATTGTTTTTCCTTATTAAGAATTTTTTCATATTCCTCCCAAACGACAGACAATGGTGAACTTAAACAACAAATGGATATTGAACCTCCTGATGGAGGGTGATATTCATATTTAGATCTCCCACGATAGACTCTTATAGGTAAATTGTTATCAGTGGGATTCTTCCTTTTTCTTCTTAACATCATTCATAACCTCAACGTATATTGTTTAAATTATGCATTTAGAATAAAAGTGAGATATTTATACAATATTAACTTCATAAACATATTTTTTTTGTAAAAGATAACAAATGAAAATATTAGCAGTAGATAATAAAAGATCCAGTTTTATGTTGCATATAAGAGAAGTTTTTTCACATTTTTTATAAAATAGTTTCAAAATAAAATAATATTTTATGGAAATTAAAACACAATGTTTGATAAATGTAAAATGAAAGTTGATTTTAGCTATGCATAGTTGGGTTAACTCTGCTGTTTTTATAGCCGAATGACGGGATGATTAATCATATAGCTGTCTGTTTGGAAGAATTTTAATGCTTTATAGGTGTTCAACGAGTTGTTGTAACAAAATGGTAGGTGTAATTTGGGTAAACTATCTCTAACTCGCTATCACGGTGTATTGCCAACGTTGAGTCTTGCATTTCTGTGATTTACCCAAGATACCTATGCTCGTAGTATCCAGTCACAAGGAAATTTAAAGTGGTGATATCATTGTAATAACTTTATATTTTGAAGTGTACCCGATTTTACTTAAATTCTGTTGCTCATGTGGTAAATTTTCTACAAGTTTTATTGAATGCCCAGTCTATCTGGTAGTTGATCAAATTTGTCTTGGTGCGATTGGAGAACTTGCCGAATAAACATTATTTACCTCCAAAAGGCAATCAGAGGAGTACTCATCGATTTTTTATAAAAAAGGGTTTTATCATGTCGGTTTTATGGTCATTTTATTTTAATCTGCTTGCGGAAATATTGGCTAATCATCTTATGGAAAATAGAGTAATAAGCTTAATTAGATATATATTCGGAGAATAGAAAAGTAAGAGGAAATGTCTTCAATATAATCGGGTGAAGAAGTGGGGAACATGCGTTAAAAACGTTTTAATGTTCATGATAACTTAACACAAATAGCTAAGAGAAAAATATCATTTATTGCTGTGATTGAGGAAGCTTGCAGATAAATGTCAGATATAGACTGAGATTTTTATTAGTTTTTTGCATGTTATGTTATTTATTGGGATGATATTTCCTACATTGAACATATGTGTTGGTATTTCATTGTGATCTAACAAGTGAGTTTTTTATCTTTTTGATTTTTAATGTTTTATGTGATGGATGTCACTATGCGGAGTTTTCTAAATTAATGACGATTTTTTTGTTAAAGCTGATAATCTGCTCACAAAATTAATCACAATATCTTATTTTTGAATTTTTTTTCTTGATATTAATTGGTTGTTGATTTAATTAACAAACAGCTCATTGGTAGAACTTCTTTTACTTGTGTAAGGGTTATTGTGTGAGGTTTATAATCGTGGGTTTGATATATGTAGCTTGTGGTGAATCACAGCTTGTTGTGAATCATAGATAGGAGGCATAGTCAAAAGTGTATGAAGTGACTGACGGGCAATGGTCGATTGAATGACATATCTATTAACTATCAGTCAAAAACAGTACACCAAACATTCATTTAATCTGATGGATAATGTAAAAAGGTCAGTAAACATTACACATCAATTTCAAACTTGTGTTACATTCATAGAGTTTTCCTGACCAGTATCTCTGTGTTCTTTTATACAGCATTGCGTTACTTGTTAATTATAAAGGCATATTAAGCGCAATGAATTCTGCCGGATACGATTTTGTGGTCAGACTGGGTTTACTAATTTAAGGGGAAAAATATCTTGAATATCTTGACGGATCTAATTAGCTTTTTTAACAGTATCCTTTGGGGCTCCTTGTTGATTTACCTTCTTCTAGGGGCGGGTATTTACTTCACTATACGTACAGGTTTTATACAGATTCGCCATTTTGGGCACATGTTTTCAGTATTGAAAAACAGTAAAAAATCTGACAGCGCAGGTATTTCATCATTCCAGGCTCTGTGTACCAGCTTAGCTGCACGGGTTGGTACCGGTAATCTTACTGGCGTGGCAATCGCCTTAACGGCTGGTGGGCCTGGCGCCATTTTTTGGATGTGGATGGTTGCTCTGATTGGGATGGCAACCTCTTTTATTGAGAGTACACTTGCCCAGCTGTACAAGACAAAAGACGATAAGGGGAACTACCGTGGTGGTCCGGCCTACTATATGGAAAAGGGGCTTGGAGCACGTTGGATGGGCATTATGTTCTCCATATTCCTCATTATTGCTTTTGGTCTGGTATTTAATGCTGTTCAGGCAAATTCCATCGTTCAGGCTGCTGCGTTCGCATTCAATTTCAATCCGTTGTATGTCGGCATCGGTTTAGTGATTCTTAGCGGGGTCATTATTTTTGGCGGCTTGCGCTCTATTGCTCGGGTTGCAGAGTTGGTTGTCCCTTTCATGGCGATAGCTTATCTGATTCTGGCATTCTGGGTCGTCGGGCATAATTTTGAACGAATGCCGGAGGTGTTTGCATTAATTTTCAAAAGCGCATTCGGCTTGCAGGAAGCTGTCGCAGGCACTGTTGGTTATGGTGTTGCGCAGGCGATGACGCAAGGTGTTCAGCGCGGGCTGTTTTCAAATGAAGCAGGGATGGGGTCAGCACCCAATGCTGCGGCTTCCGCTTCTCCATATCCACCTCATCCGGCATCTCAGGGTTATGTGCAAATGCTAGGCGTCTTTATGGATACTCTGGTTATTTGTAGCGCTACTGCTGTTATCATCCTGTCATCGGGTGTGCTTGATGGCAATATTTCAGGAATAAGTGGAATAGAATTGACTCAGCGGGCATTGTCTTCCGCTGTTGGTGATTGGGGATCTGAATTTATTGCACTGGCTATCTTCTTTTTCGCATTCACATCAATCATTGCAAATTATGCTTATGCTGAAAGCAATATCGTATTCCTTGAACGTAATCATACTGCCGGTTTAGTGATCTTACGTCTGGCGGCGTTGGGTATGGTGATGTTTGGTTCGTTGGCTGAATTGCCTTTAGTTTGGAAAATGGCTGATTTGTCTATGGCATTGATGGCAATTACCAATCTGACCGCTATTTTGTTGCTTTCCGGCGTCGCATTTAAACTCGCAAAAGATTACAACCAGCAAAGACGCGTTGGTAAGTTACCGACATTTGATATCAATCAGTATCCTGAAATTCAGAAAAAGGTCGAAGTGGGTATTTGGGAAGAAACTCTTGCCCGATCGAACCAAGTGGCTGGCCGCAAGTGAAATGCTAGAACAAAGTATAGTTAATTACTATTTAACAACATAGCGGCTGATAGCCTTCACGTTTCATTTGTTATTCTTGCCTTATTTCCATCTAAGTTATGGGGATAAGGCATCTTTGCTTGTGTTCTATGTCAAGAGCAAAACTGAAAGTTTTATAAAAAAATTATGTAAAACATAAATTTTATTTTGTATTCATTTGATTTCTTTGTGTTATTATCTTACTTTCAATTAATAGGTGGGACAGGGAAATGATAAAGAAGATCATATTAGTTGGCTTATTTATGCTATTGGCGGGGTGTTCCAGCCTGGAAGATCGTGGCACTTATAAAGTCAATAGCTCTTTTCCTTCACAGGGTCAAAATGACAGAGTAAGGTTTTTGGTGTTCCACTATACCGCTGTCGATGATAAAGATTCTTTGCGTATACTCACTCAGGGCGGTGTTAGTGCTCATTATTTGATCCCATCGTTACCGGATTATGTGAGAGGAAAGCCTGTTATTCTGCAACTGGTTCCTGAAGATAAGAGAGCATGGCATGCTGGCGTCAGTGGATGGAATGGTCGGAAGGATTTGAATGATACTTCGATCGGCATTGAAATTGTTAATAAAGGATTTACGGAAATGCTGCTTGAAAAAGAGTGGTATCCGTTTCATGAGCAGCAGATTGATCTATTAACGCGTTTGGCGAAAGATATTATTCAACGTTATGGCATTGAACCTATTAATGTCATTGGTCACAGTGATATTGCGCCTTTGAGAAAGTATGATCCAGGCAAACTTTTCCCTTGGAAGAGTTTGGCTGAGCAAGGTATCGGCGCATGGCCTGATGAGGCAACCGTTGAAAAATATATGGCTGGCAGGAAATGGAGTGATGTTGCTTCTGTTGAGTTAATTCAGAAAACATTGGCTAAATATGGCTACACCATTCCGCAAACCGGTGTGCTTGATGAAGATACTCGTAAGACAATCAGTGCGTTCCAGATGCATTTCAGACCAGATGACATCAGTGGTAATCCTGATGCACAAACTGAGTCAATAGCTTTGGCTCTGGTTGAGAAATATAAAAAGTAGTTTTAGTTGATCGTATCGCGTGGATCGTGCCATAGAAAAAACTTTATCAGAGTGATTTTTATGGCATGGTTTATCTTATTAACAACTCTGTAGATTTTCATGATCTATTCTTCGAATCTCTTTTCACTTTGTTTTAACCTGTAATGACAGCTTACTTCACCAGTTATTGATCACATCTTTCCTGCTATCACTGTTTTAACACCAAGTGGTTTTCATTATTATTCCTATAAAGAAATAAGGTTATGGCTAAGTAATAAATAATCGTCGCTTTATTTTATAATGACTATTACTGTCTTAAGTAATAGTCAGATTAGATAAAATTTTTGCGGTATGGAGAAAATATTACTTTTTACTATTGTTTTTCCTTGTTGGCAAAATAAATGCCAGGATAATTCCAATCAGGCTGATAAAGGGTGAATACGTTATTGTTTTCTCAGAAAAATAGTTTGGTAACACGCTGCAAAGATAGGTAAAAATAGAGATTAACCAGCCATACAGCCCTACGTCATTAAATCTATAAGCTGTTTTCATGATTAAATAGTAAATCGTAGCGAAGGAGCACATTGCCCATAGGCCAATAGAGATCATATACAGCCACACTGATAACTCATATTGCATGTGGACTGCATAATGGTTTTCTGCCAGATAACCAGAGAGAAAGATCAATATTCCTAAAATAACGGCTATTTTAATAAAACTAATAATATAATCTTTTCTACTTGATTTTTGGCTGAAATAACTTTTTATTGCACTAACCAGAGAGTCGTCCATAAATAATAGTCATGTAAATAACAATGGAACAGATAATAACTGATCTAATGATAGTATGAATAGAAAAATATAAACCGGATATTAGATGAAAATATTTTAAACGTAACTCGATAATTAAATATGTAGGAATAAGGTGATGATTGTTAAATTGTATGGTATTTTATGTGTTTTATGATCTTTTTGGTACTTATAGCAATCTATTCTTTGGGAACTTGACAAATGATTATTCGCTTATCTAAGATTTTGATGATTTTTGCAGTAGGTTTGTTTGCTACGTTAGCTGCTTTTGGTAATATTACAGACTATGCGACTAATTTTGCATTTGTACAGCATGTATTAATGATGGATACCATTTTCCCAGATACGGCTATTACCTATCGTGCAATTCATTCACCGGCGTTACATCACATTGGCTATATTGTCATTATTTCTTTAGAAACTTTAACAGCAGTGTTATGTTGGATTGGCGGTATTCATTTACTGGCGAATTTAAAATCTAATGCTGCTGTTTTTAATAAAAAGAAGGCTATTGCGATAGCGGGTCTGACTTTGGGATTCTTGACTTGGCAGGTGGCATTTATGTCAATCGGCGGAGAATGGTTTGGGATGTGGATGTCTAAACAATGGAATGGCGTGTCTAATGCTTTCCATTTTTTTGTTACCATCATTCTGGTACTGATTTATTTGATTCAGTATGACAGAGAATTAGAATAAAGATGGGGATAGATGTGAAAACAAGGATCGAACAACACAAAGCGACCTTATACGGAATATTAGCGATTGTGTTGTGGAGTACAATCGTTGGATTAATAAGAAGTGTGAGTGAAGATTTCGGGCCTATAGGTGGCGCAGCGCTCATTTATACTGTTGGATCAGTTTTCCTGATTCTGCTAATGGGCTTCCCAAAGATCAGTACCTTCCCCAGAGTTTATTTGTGGCTTGGTAGTCTATTATTTGTCAGTTATGAAATCTGTTTATCACTTGCATTAGGTTTTGCCAATAATCGTGCTCAAGCAATTGAATTGGGTATGGTTAACTACTTATGGCCAGGTTTTACTGTTTTATTCGCAGTGATTATTAATAAGCAAAAAGTGAACTTGTGGTTATATCCTGGTTTATTATTGTCTATTCTGGGGATTGGTTGGGTGATGAGTGGTGATAATGGTTGGTCACTCAGACAGATGGTAGAAAATATCCAGAGTAATCCATTAAGCTACGGGCTGGCTTTTGCGGGGGCAATTATTTGGGCAGTGTATTGTAACATTACAAAAATAATGTCGGCAGGTAAGAATGGCATGTCGTTGTTTTTTATCCTGACAGCGTTTGCATTATGGATTCAATATTTTTTCACATCTCCGCCTGAAATGGTGATAAGCCTACATAGTGTCAGCATATTATTGTTTGCTGGCGCGGTTATGGGGTTGGCGAATGCAGCCTGGACCGTTGCGATTATCAGGGGACATGTTGCATTATTGGCTACACTGTCTTATTTCACGCCGATCATCTCTACGGCTTTTTCATCATTGCTCCTTAGCACTGCACTCTCTTTTTCATTTTGGCAAGGCGTGCTAATGGTTACCATAGGATCAATTGTCTGTTGGTTAGCGACTAAAACTAGATGATACCGGTTGAATCAAGATTAGAGCTCTCTGTCCATCTTAACCATGAGATCCAGAGAGCTTTGTTAAGGGAAGTATTGAAATAAAAGATCAGAACACAAAGGTTGAAGCTCTTTGTCTTTCACCGGAAAGCACGGTTGCATTTGTTGGATAATTGCCAGTTTCAATGCTCTCTGATTATCGTGTCACGAACAGTTGGTAGCGAAATGCAGAGGTAATTTAACTTCGAGCTCAATATCTGGATTCTGCCGGAAATCATAAGGCGTTATGCCATACTCTTTGCGGAACATGTAAGTGAAATGAGATTGAGAGCCGAAGCCGAAATCTAAGGCGATATCAAAAATAGGCAAAGAGCTGTTTCTTAAAAGATGAACAGCACCGGCCAGGCGTCGCTGGCGGATATATTTACCAAGAGAAATTCCAGTGACTTCCTTGAATATTTTCTGCATGTGCCAAAGCGAGTAACCGGAGTAAGTTGCCAGTTCTTCCAGGTGGATTACCCGGCCAAGGTGATTCTCAATCCATTTGCTGAGAGCGCATACAAGTGCTAAGTGATTATCCTGTGGCATTAACAATTTTGTTCTGGTTGAAAATGAAGGGAAGTATACACAACTTTTTCTACAGATGACAAAGCCTTGACATGATGATTTAGATTGTAACTGAATGTGACAATTGATTTTTTTGTTATAGTGAATAGAATCCACATGGTTAGTATTTGTTTAAATGTGTTCTGATATGTTGTTAGCATACATACTGTTACCGGTACGATTTTTTCACAATGAAAGCACAAGATGAATATTTTTCTTGTTTCATTGTTGTAAAATATCATTTTCCAACTTTATTCTTAACGTATTGCGTTCTGATCGAACTTGAAGGAAATAGAATTGGACATAAAAAAAACCATTGCAATCTTAGTATTACTTGGAATATGTCTGTTCTTGTACCTGCTAGCTTTGGATAGCTATTGTGATCAGGGGGAAAAGTTTGATTCAGGTATTTGTTCTGTGACTCGATATCTGCCTTTCTGATTAGTTGCTGATACTCATCAGCCATTTTCCCTTCATATATCTGTGCTAACATATATCTTCAATATCCACCCTTTAAAGCTAGTGTTTTGTTTGCTTTGGATTAAGTGCCATCCTAATAGGCGTAATTGTTGCAGACAGTTTGAGCACTGCCCAGGTTCGTTCTTTATGGCAAAGAAGGGCAAATAAAATAGCCCTATTGGGATAGGCAGTAAAGCAGATAATGGGAAGCGGTTGTTTTCCCACTTATAACAAGATAGAAGTTGCATCAAGAGGACAAGATGGCAGGACAATCGCAGCGGTCAACACTTAAACGCGGTTTAAAAAACCGGCATATTCAACTTATTGCTCTGGGGGGGGCTGTCGGGACTGGGTTGTTTCTCGGTATTGCACAAACCATAAAAATGGCAGGTCCCTCCGTAATTTTAGGATACGCTATCGCAGGTTTTATTGCATTTCTGATTATGCGTCAGCTAGGCGAAATGGTGGTCGAAGAGCCTGTAGCGGGGTCGTTTAGTCATTTTGCGTATAAATATTGGGGGGATTTTCCCGGATTTTTATCAGGTTGGAATTACTGGGCGATGTTTACTCTGGTCGGTATGGCTGAATTAACGGCTGTGGGAATGTACATCCACTACTGGTGGCCTGATATTCCAACCTGGGTTTCTGCAACCGTCTTCTTTGTTTTAATCAATACGGTAAATTTAATTAACGTCCGATTATATGGTGAAACAGAATTTTGGTTTGCCATTATTAAAGTGACCGCCATTATCTGTATGATTGTGTTTGGCGCTTACCTGTTAGTCAGCGGAAATGGCGGACCTCAGGCCAGCATTACTAACCTTTGGCAACATGGCGGCTTTATGCCTAATGGCATCACCAGCCTTATCATGGCGATGGCTGTGATCATGTTCTCTTTTGGTGGATTGGAGTTGGTGGGTATTACCGCAGCAGAAGCGGAAAATCCGCGTATCAGCATTCCTAAGGCTACCAATCAAGTGGTATACAGAATATTGATTTTCTATATCGGTTCTCTGACCGTGTTGTTGTCGCTTTATCCGTGGGGCAATGTTGTTGAAGGTGAAAGCCCATTTGTGATGATTTTTCACAACCTGGATAGTTTCTGGGTGGCTAACGTTCTGAATATTGTTGTCCTAACTGCTGCATTATCTGTTTATAACAGCGGTGTGTATTGTAACAGCCGGATGCTGTACGGTTTAGCAAAACAAGGCAATGCGCCTGGGATGCTGACCAAAGTCAATGAAAGTGGCGTCCCTATCAGAGCCATTGTCATTTCTGCTTTGGCAACGTCCGCTGGTGTATTGATTAATTATGTGATACCGGGCAAAGCATTTGAATTATTAATGGCGCTGGTGGTAACAACGTTGGTGATTAATTGGGTCATGATCTGTACGGCGCATTTAAAATTCCGGGCAGAAAAAGTTAAACAGGGAATAGAACCATCATTTAAGGCATTCTGGTATCCATTCGGTAATTATCTGTGTCTGGTTTTCCTTGCCTTTATACTTGTCATTATTTTGATGATGGATAGCATCCGTATTTCAGTCATCCTGATGCCATTCTGGGTGGGGGCGTTATGGATCGGGTTTTTAATGTCTCGTTCCCGCCGTGAAAAAATGAGAGCACAGGAGCAGGAATAGCATATATCTGGATTATCGCTATGAAGATACCGGGCTGATATTACACAGCCTGGTATTTTTTATCTGGTTACCATTGCCAACGTAACCAAGCGAAGAGGACGTTACCATTATTATATGTGCCGGGAATATATGTCCCTTGCAGCGATAACCGATCATATTCTATGGAGAATAGCGGTAATGGGAGTGGAATAGGGACATAATAATAGTCATGACGAGCGGTAACGCTTAAAGTGAAACCGATTCCCATTCGAAAACCATCTAAATCACCGGGTATCCACATTTTCTGAAATCCATAGCCAACGATGGGTTCCAAACGGTTATGAGAATCCATAAAAGCCATTGCATAAAGGGAATGCCAATCATTGTCTTCGTCGTAACGATATTTACCATAGCCGAAACCCCAGGGGCGCTCATTATATCTATCGATCTTCTCTTTATCGTAGGTATGTCTGTTATGCCAAGTCATTACTGGCAGATAAAGTTCATTGCCGGGTGCATCCCAAGTGAGGGTGATATTATTGTTGAGTTTTTCCCATAAGCT
Organism: Photorhabdus luminescens subsp. luminescens; assembly: GCF_001083805.1. Classification (GTDB taxonomy): domain Bacteria; phylum Pseudomonadota; class Gammaproteobacteria; order Enterobacterales; family Enterobacteriaceae; genus Photorhabdus; species Photorhabdus luminescens. Next base: position 44,100 of record NZ_JXSK01000001.1, read on the forward strand.
ACCTGAATTGTTGCCATAACCGATCGGGGTGTGAGATTCAGTCGTTGCTAATGACTTATTAGCAGTATCTGCCGTTGCTGCAAACACTGTCCCAGATGAGACTAAAAGAGTAGCTGATAGGGTACAGGCTGCGGTTAAATCAAACTTCATTATTTATTGCTCCAATTTCCCGACGATATAAATTGGGAAGACTCTGTGCGTCACGCAAAATATGACAAACATCTAAATTTATGAATTCTACTCTTGCTATTTTCAATAAAAGCTAAACGAAAAATTAATATTAAGATGTGATAGGTATTAACTGGGTATATTTAATACTGATATTTTAGTCAACTAATATTGGGAATGTGTTGACTTTTTCTTTCGCCTAAACAGTGGAGATTGGTCCTATGAACATACTATGAGATATAGAAAATCCAATAATAAGACAGGCAAAATAAATTAGAGTTATTTATGTTATCTGGGGTTTTGTTGAGTGGATAAACTGTAAGCTAATTAGGATAACCTTGGATTTTCAAATTTTTGCAGCTATGTTAAACAATAATTGTTGTTAAGAATTTTAAATATGTGCGTTAGCTCCATAGCTGATAAAAAATGGCTTGCCATCATATTAAGAATATGTGATAAATCGTTCGGGTAAACGAGGTACGGTTCTGTTAATAGCAGCAACTCGCTCTAGTTTTTATGTTGCGCCGAAACGGCGAATTAGAATTAAGTGATCCAAAGGAAATTCTTAAAATGGCAAAAATCACTGGTACTGTAAAGTGGTTCAACGAATCAAAAGGTTTTGGTTTTATTACTCCTGCTGATGGCAGCAAAGATGTGTTTGTACATTTTAGCGCTATTCAGAGCGAGGGTTTTAAAACTCTGGCGGAAGGCCAAAAAGTTGAGTTTGAAATTCAGGACGGTCAGAAAGGTCCTTCTGCGGCAAACGTCACTACAGCATAACTTCTTTTTGTCGATCATTTTGGATTGACGAAGTAAATTTGTTGTCTGATTGATTTTTTACCGGCAACAATGACATACCGATATCACCCTGTTAGTTATCTGATAGGGTGTTTTTGTTTTGGCTCGGGGCGCTCTTTATTGAGCTGAGATGAACCCGTAATACCTGATCTGGATAATGCCAGCGTAGGGAAGTCATGGTGTCTTTTCCTGATACTTGCTTTTCTTTATGTCTGGTTGGAAGGGGGACCTATGATGAGAATCAATTCACTGACAATTGCCGGTACTGATCCTAGTGGCGGTGCTGGCATTCAAGCCGACCTAAAAACTTTCTCTGCACTTGGTGCTTATGGCACAACAGTAATGACAGCGCTTGTGGCGCAAAACACCTGTGGTGTGCAATCTGTTTATGATATCGATCCTACTTTTGTTGCGGCACAGCTTGAATCTGTGTTGTCAGATATCAGAATTGATAGCGCTAAGATAGGCATGTTATCTAATGCCGCCAATGTTGCTGTTGTTGCCGACGCAATAAGTCGTTATTCCGTGCCTTATGTTGTATTGGATACGGTAATGATTGCGAAAAGCGGCGATCCGTTGCTGGCGCCGGAAGCGGTTTCCGAGGTTGTTGAACAATTATTACCGAAGGTTTCGTTGATTACCCCAAATTTGCCGGAAGCCGCAGCGATATTGAAATGTTCTGTAGCAAAAACCGAAACGGACATGCAAAAACAAGGGCGTGAATTATTATCGCTAGGATGCGAAGCCGTTTTACTGAAAGGCGGACACCTTACAGAACATGAAAGCCCTGATTGGCTATTTACTGTTGAGGGAGAATGGCGTTTTACTGCTCCTAGAATCAATACGCGTCATACACATGGTACAGGGTGCACGCTCTCCGCTGCACTGGCTGCTTTGCGTCCGCGTTATTCAAATTGGCAGACAACACTGCCTGTTGCTAAATCATATCTCCAGGCGGCGTTAGAGCAAGCGGATTTGTTAGGTGTAGGAAAAGGAATTGGACCTGTGCACCATTTTCATCAGTGGTGGTGAGAGTCGCTGATTGGCGAACCGTGTAAAATCTGTGATCGTTCAGGGGAGTCCATATAAGGGCATGACGACGGGTCATTGGCATCTCTATTATTTAATGCTGAGGGGGCGATCATTTCAACAATTGATGACACGATATAATTATTACAAGAGTAATAGTTCCACAAAACATATCATAAGTGTTTTATATTTGTGTACTCACTCATATTTATTATCTGAAAATTAACCAATATAAAAAATCATATCTAATTTATCACTGACGTATTGATGTATAATAAGAGAAAGACTTTCGGTAGTTACTAAATTCATACTAAATAATATATCTCTTCGATAAATCAAGTACTTTATTTAAAGTACTTTGGCCTTTAGCTAAGGATGAAAAACATGAAAGATGACACGTTATATGACCCTATTGCACATCTTTACGAGAGCTTTTCAGATGCTGCTGCCCATATCAAAGTAGAAATCAGAACTATCTTCAATCTGGCAGGAGATATACACGGGAAATCAGTGTTAGATTTAGCCTGTGGATATGGTCTCTTTAGTCGAGAATACAAGAATCGTGGCGCGTCAAAAGTCATTGGCGTCGATATATCAGAAAACATGATAGCCATTGCGAAAAGCAAATCACAACAATACGGTGACGATATCGAATTTCACGTAAGAGATGTCTGCAAGATGGAGTCGTTTGGCAAATTTGACATAGTCAATGCAGCCTGGTTATTCTGCCATGCAGAATCTATTGAAGACCTTGAAACTATGTTCCGTGTTATTGCCGCTCATCTCAAGCCTTCCGGTAAACTAATTGCGTATACCGCTGAACCTGATTGTCGATTAGCAAAAGTGAATTATGAAAATTATGGTATAAAAATTCTGAGTGAAGAACCCGTGAAAGACACAACTCTCGTGAGAGCTGAATTTCTTACCACACCACCTAGCCCTTTCACTATGTATCTTTGGAGCCGTGAACAGTATCAAGCTGCGCTCCAAAAGGCAGGGTTCAAACAATTTAGATGGCAAAAACCAATGCTGTTAGAAAGCGATATTGAGGATTATCCCCTAGGTTTTTGGGATGATTATCAACGAAATTGCCTTGATACAGCTCTTGTTTGTCAGTTTTAACGATAATTCCTGAGATCCGCTGTCTTTCCTGTACAAATCCCCCGATGAAAATCGAGGGATTTTTTTGCATTTCCCTCTCCTGGCGACTGCTTCCCACCTTCTCCCGGACGGGGGATGTCAAGCTATAGTAACTTGCTTATCCAGATAGACATCTTGAACCGCATTAATGAGTTCAATACCTTCTTTCATGGATTTTTTGAACGCTTTACGACCGAGGATTAGCCCCATGCCACCTGCGCGTTTATTAATGACGGCGGTACGAACTGAGTCGCTCAAATCATTATTACCGGATGCGCCGCCTGAGTTAATCATACCGGCGCGACCCATGTAGCAGTTAGCTATCTGATAACGGACCAGATCGATAGGGTGATCGGTAGTCAAATTAGCGTAAACACGTTTATCGGTATGACCAAAGCCAATCGCCGTATAGCCGCCGTTATTTTCGGCCATTTTCTGCTTAACGATATCGGCGCCGATAGTGGCTGCCAAATGGTTAGCTTGGCCGGTGAGGTCTGCACTGGAGTGATAATCAACCCCCTCTTTTTTGAAAGCGGAATTACGTAGGTAGGCCCACAATACCGTTACCATGCCCAATTCATGCGCCCGTTTAAAGGCGGCTGAAATTTCCTCAATTTGACGCCGTGATTCAATAGAGCCAAAGTAAATTGTTGCTCCAACGGCAACAGCACCCATCTCAAATGCTTGTTCAACACTGGCATATAAAGTTTGATCATATTGAGCGGGATAGCTCAGTGTTTCATTGTGGTTCAGTTTAACCAGAAATGGGATCTTATGAGCATAACGACGAGAAACAGCGGATAACACGCCATAAGTAGAGGCAACACAGTTACAGCCGGCTTCAATAGCCAGTTCAACGATATTTTTGGGATCGAAATAGAGAGGGTTTGCTGCAAAAGAAGCGGCAGCAGAATGCTCTACGCCTTGATCCACCGGCAAAATGGATAAATAACCAGTGCCGCCAAGACGACCATGATTTAACAATGTTTGCATGGAGCGCAGAACCGTATTCGGTCGGTTATTGTCGATCATTACGCGGTCAACAAAATCGGAGCCTGGCAGATAAAGATTTTCACTCGGAATAGTACTACAACGATGTTGCAATAAACTGTCCGCATCTTTGCCTAACAACTTAGCGATATCAGTCATGTTTTACTCCAGTTATGAAAAGATGTCATTGATTGTCATTTATCCTTTTTAGGATAACAAGTTGTATTGGGAGGGAAGTGGTAGTGGATCGCTTCAGGTGGGGATTCGCTCCCTTGCCGTCGCGATGCAACTTGCAAGATAACGGGTATATATTATAAATTCAATCATCTCTCTTTATAAATATCAAAAAAATGGAAATAAATTTATTATCGTAAATTTTATCTATGTTAACGTATTTTTCTTTGTGAAAGAATGAATTTTTGCTTTATTGTTCTTTATTGATTTGTAATATTCCAATGTTGTTGGATAGAATTGATAAAATGGTTGGGTGATTTTAGAGCAAAAACTAATATGAATTTATCATTTGTAATAAATAACTCATTGATTAATGTTGAATTATTTAATTTCTTTCCTAATTTAATTAACCAGTTACTGAAATCAGTTTTTATATTTTTATTTTTCTATCGCTAAACTAAATATTTTATTATATGGATTTATTACGAAGATATAATATGTTTTTCTATTATCTAAATGAACTTTATAAGGTTATATGTTCATATTTCCCTATCGCTATTAATATAAATTCCATTCGATTTTAATTATTCATATAAATAATTTTTTATTTTGTCAATTTATTTATAACTATGTTGCAATATTATATATGATAAATAACCGTTTCTAACGTCAATGTTTTTAAATCCGCATAATCCTGTAAGCAACAGTCAATATAGTTATTTATTCTTTCGTAAAAGTGATCATAATTTAAAATAATAATTATGCTAAATTTTTAGTTTTGTTTTGTATTCGTCAACTAATTAACTTATTGAAAGATACATCAATATAATTTGACTTTGTCACAGATGGAAAATTTCTCATGTTTTTATTGCCAATAGTGACATTTCGGTTTCTTCCATTTGCCAAGAGTAATTTCTTATTGCATTTCTTCTTTAGTAACTTGTTTACAAACGATGTTTTATAAAGTTATTGGATCTATTGATACAGGTTGAGAGCGTGATAGATGAAGATTGAATATTTGTTGCTGTTACTCGCTAAGCTGATTTTTCCTGCTGATCCGGTTAAAAATGCGTTTCTATTGTCTTTTGGTTTACTGAACAGCCCCTATTGTGGGATTACATTTCATTTTTCTGAGAGAGCAACATGTACTGCGCTATTGTTTATCAGCTTTGGGGCGATTTGGCTACTTTATCCTTACTTATATTATGGGTATATATACCTAATAGATTTCGAGTTGCAGCGCGGCGGCAAGTGAACGAATCCCCAGGAGCATAGATAACTATGTGACTGGGGTGAGTGAAAGCAGCCAACAAAGCAGTAGCTTGAAAGATGAAGGGTATAAAACAAAATCCATTTTGAGTTGCTAAGTCGATATAGTCAGCTAAATGTTGAACTAATAGTTTTAACAATAAGTAAATTGTAATTATCTGTTTTCATAATTTTCACCTGATTAATTCTATCAGATTGTATAATATTTGGTCTAAATATGATGGATTTCCTGAATTATTAAACAGTGGAAAATTTTAATTACATTTCTTTAGATAGTGTGATATTTCAATAAGTAGAAATATTCTCTTATTAATATGTAGGTATAAGAAACACATTAATATAAATATTCATTGGTTTAATAGTTAAATTTCTCTATTTAATTAATCATGTAAATGAATTCTGTAACTTATTGATTTTATTTCTCGGAGGAAAAAAGAAAAGGCCAGCTCAAGGGAGATTGAGCCGGCCAAGGAGGTGGTTCCTAGTCTTACTGTAAAACTTTTTTAATTTTTTATTTTTCACCAGCAATATTACGGTAAATAAAATAGTATTGATGTGATCTGTTTCTAAAAAAAGAAATATATCGTCATAAAAAGGGGATATTGATGATTATTTGTCTGAGTCTCGGTTCGTTTGAGCAAATTGAGAATTAATACCATTTAGATTACGTATTAATAAGGCATAATTAATATCAATTTGTTTAGGAATTGGCAAATAGACAATATACCCATCCCCAGGAGCAACTTCCATTGGTTGGCCTTTTTTATCTTGCATTGCTTCCAATGTAAACTGGATATTGCCTGCTGGTGTCATTAATTCGAGACGGTCTCCGATCATGAATTTATTCTTGACAACAACTTTGGCTAATTCGTTGACTCGTTCACCTGTAAATTCACCAACAAATTGTTGTGTATCGGATATCGAATAGCCATATTCATAAGTCTGATAGGCATCATGGGTATGGCGGCGTAAAAATCCTTCGGTATAACCGCGATGAGCGAGTCCTTCTAACGTTGTTAGCAGAGTTGGATCAAAAGGCTTCCCTGCAACGGCATCATCTATGGCTCGGCGGTAAACTTGCGCTGTGCGAGCACAGTAATAGAAGGATTTTGTTCGTCCTTCGATTTTCAAAGAGTGAACGCCCATTTTAGTTAATCGCTCAACATGCTCAACTGCACGTAAATCTTTAGAATTCATGATGTAAGTACCATGTTCATCTTCAAAAGCTGACATATATTCACCTGGGCGTTTTGCTTCTTCGAACGTAAATACTTTATCTGTTGGTGTGCCTTTTCCCAATGTTGGCTCGATATTTTTTGTCGGAATAGTTTCATGCATATGCACAATATTACCGATATCATCCTCTTTACCTTCTTGGACGTGATATTCCCAACGGCAGGCATTAGTACAGGTTCCTTGGTTAGGATCGCGTTTATTAATATAGCCAGATAGCAGGCAACGACCCGAATAGGCCATACACAATGCGCCATGTACGAAAACTTCCAGTTCCGTATCGGGAACCTGCTGGCGAATCTCGTTAATTTCATCCAGAGAAAGCTCGCGGGAAAGAATGACTCGTGTCAGCCCCATTTGTTGCCAGAATTTTACTGTTGCCCAGTTAACTGCGTTAGCTTGAACGGAAAGATGAATTTCCATTTCAGGGAAAGCTTCACGAACCATCATGATCAGTCCGGGATCGGACATGATGAGAGCATCTGGTCCCATATCAATGACAGGTTTTAGATCACGGATGAAAGTTTTCAGTTTGGCATTATGAGGAGCAATATTGACCACAACGTAAAAACGTTTACCAAGCTCATGCGCTTCTTTAATGCCGATCGCCAGATTTTCGTGATTAAATTCATTATTGCGAACACGCAGGCTGTAACGTGGTTGACCCGCATATACGGCATCTGCGCCGTAAGCAAAAGCATAGCGCATATTTTTCAGTGAACCGGCAGGGGAAAGTAATTCTGGAGTAAACATGGTTAAAAAATTCTCGATTTGAATTGAGACTAGTTTTCACTATAAAAAGTAAGGATAAGACGGGGGATTCTAACCCTTAATTTGTTGGGGATACAAATTTATTAGCATGAAACGTTCGGTTCTATTGATCAGAAAAGAACGTGATCAACAAAGAATGTGATCGATGAAGAGCGCCTTATCAATTGACGATAACTTTCAACTGATAAGGTGCAATTTATGACGAAAAAATATCATTCTGACTTTGTCAGATCTCGGACATTGACGCTAGAACCATGTTTAATCGCAGATTGAATGCCTTTTTTAGCCGCGACTTCATTATCGTAAGATTCGCTGATGCCGATAACTTGATAGTTTCTCGCTTTCAGCACGAAATAAGACTTGCCAGATTTGTTTTCTCTGACTTCGAAGTTTTTTTCTGCCGGTGAATTTGCCTGGACAGATCGAATTCCTTTATTCGCTGCTGCCTTGGTAGTGTACATTTCACTGGTAAGGATAACTTCACCGTTCGATGTTTTTAAATTGAAGTAATACTGCTTGTTTTTTGTTCTTTTGAGATCATAATGACCTATAGCCATAAGAAATTCCTCCAATTAAAGGTAAGTATTTTTAATATAGCTGAATTTCTGACCGGTGAAAGGTTGAGAGAAATTTAATTCAGTTAAAGTGTGACAGTTATAACAAACGGCATATATCCTCTTCCCATCGGTAACCAAGTCCATAAATAGAACGAATGAATGTTTTACTGTTGTCCAATTGTTCCAGTTTACGGCGTAAATTTTTAATGTGGCTATCAATAGTACGGTCTGTCACGATTCGGTGATCGTCATACAGGTTATTCAGTAACTTATCGCGGGAAAATACTTGCCCTGGGCGACTTGCCATCGTTTTTAATAACCGGAATTCAACCGGGGTCAAATCCAATATTTTATCGCGGTAACGTGCTTGGAAACAGGCTTCGTCGATTTGCAGATCGCTTTGCTTGACAATATCTTGTGGTCGGTAACAGCGACGAAGAATCGTTTTAACTCGCGCGACAATTTCACGTGGACTATAAGGTTTACAAATATAATCATCTGCCCCGATTTCCAGTCCAAGTAAACGGTCAATTTCTTCCGTTTTGGCGGTGACCATAATAATCGGTACGTCAGAGAAGCGGCGAATTTCCCGACAGATAGATATGCCATCGCAGCCTGGAAGCATCAGATCCAGCAAAATAATATCTGGATTGTGTTGCTGTACATGGGAGACAACTTCATCACCCCGCAATAGCCACTGGGTTTTGTAATCAGCCGCTTGCAGGTAATCGACCAGCAACTGACCAAGTTTTGGCTCATCTTCAACAATCAAAACAGTATAATGTTCAAATTCTGTATTCATAACGTTTCGCCGTCGAGGGATTTAGTTAGCGGCAATTCTACGATAATTCTCAGGCCGCCTAAAGGTGAGGGTTCGGCGTGGATGGCGCCGCTATGTGCTTCAACGATGTTATAGCAAATAGCTAATCCAAGCCCTGATCCACCACTGGCACGGTTTCGTGAGGATTCACTACGGTAGAATCGTTCAAAAACCCGTTGGCATTGCTCTGGCGACAAGCCGGGTTTGCTGTCCTCCCAATTCAGAATGAAGTAGTTATCGTTAGAACAATCTTTAATGATTAATTTTCCATTATCGGCGGTATAGCGAAGACTGTTTTCCAGTAAATTATGAAATAGCTGAGTCAATCTGCTTGGGTCAGCAAACACCATAATAGTTTCAGGAAGTTTAATATCTATTTGGATTTGCTTATCGAGGAAACGTCCACGATAAGATGCGATAGCAGCCTGAATTAATTCACTGATATTGATAAATTCTTTCCGGTATGCCAGCGCTCCGCGATCGGATAAAGAGAGTTGGTGTAGATCATCAACCAGTTTGGTCAAGGTGGTAATTTCAGCCAATAGCGAATTGAGCGTTTCTGGCGTGGGTTTGTGAACACCATCCTGTAACGCTTCCAATTCACCGCGCAATATAGCAAGGGGGGTGCGCAGTTCATGAGAAATATCTGCCATATAATCGCGACGCATCTGCTCGTTTTTTTCTAGGGTACTGGCAAGTTGGTTAAAATTGTGGGCAAGCTGACCAATTTCATCTTTACTTGATGGTGTGACTCGGGCGCTGAAATCGCCTGCTGCCAGTTTATGCGTCCCTTCAACTAAACGTTTAACGGGTTTTAACATACCGCGGGATAATAATAGTGTGGCTATGATTGCTAGCAAGGTAGATAAACCGGCAATAATCCAGCTTGTCAGTTGTTGTTGGCGATCAAAACTGATATCAGCTTGACGGGTAATTTTATCTGATGTGCTGACAATGACCCAGCCAACAACTTGATGATGATAGAGAATGGGTTTGCGATAGGTCTCTGTCGGGATTTTGCTTTCATGACCGACCAGCAATTTCATATCACTGTCCACCACCCAAAATTGAGTTCGCCAACCGCGAGGTGGTGGACCCTGGCGGCTTTCACTGGTTTGTTCAATGGAACGAATGATTTGAAAAATTACCCGATCATTCCTCTTTAAGAATTTCCAGCTACCATATTGTTGATATTGTTCAGCCAATGCTTCGGCTAACATGGCGGTACGTAACTGGATATTTTGTTTTATATAACCAATAAAACCATGCTGGAAGCTGCTTCTTACGCCCCAGTGCATGGTGATAAGTACCAGCATACAAGTGGCGAAGATGGCCATGAATAGTTTACCACTGATGCCGAGTTTCATGATGGTTCCATAATTTGCTTGGTTGTATGCCGCCGTTGTTGCCACTTTTCCCTTACTCGATCAAAACAGAGATAGACAACGGGTGTGGTATATAGCGTCAAAAGCTGGCTCATGACCAAACCACCCACAATAGTTATTCCTAAAGGTTGGCGTAATTCTGCGCCGTCGCCATTGCTCAAAACCAGTGGCAGGGCGCCAAACAAGGCGGCCAGTGTCGTCATCAGAATTGGACGGAAACGTAACAGGCTGGCTTGGAATATCGCATCACGGGCGTGGATATTACCGTTACGCTGAGCTTCAATAGCAAAATCCACCATAATAATGGCGTTCTTTTTTACGATACCAATCAATAACATGATGCCTATTAATGCTATCAGGCTGAATGGTGTGTCAAACAGTTCCAATGCCAGTAGGGCGCCAATGCCGGCAGAAGGCAGGGTAGAGAGAATAGTCAATGGATGGATATAACTTTCATACAGTATCCCTAGTACCAGATAGACAGTAATAATGGCGGCCAGAATCAAGAATAATTGTGATTTTAAGGTTTCTTGGAAAATCTGGGCGGTACCTGCAAAAGTGCCGCGAACCGTTGAGGGTACGCTCAGTTCGGTCATGGTTCTTTCAATCGCATTGATAGCATCAGAGAGGGTATAGCCTGACGATACATTGAAAGCAATGGTTGAAGCAGCAGAAAGCCCCTGATGATTCACGCTTAATGGCGCATTAGCCGGTTGCCAGTGAGCAAAATAGGAGAGCGGAATGGCTTTTCCTTGATTATTAATCACGAACATTTTATCCAGTGCGCTGACATCTTGCGTATATTCTGGAGCAACTTCCATCACAACCTTGTACTGATTAAGTGGTTGATAGATAGTGGATATTTGTCGCTGACCAAAAGCATTATTCAGCAGGCTATTGGCTTCACTGACATTAATGCCCAGACGAGACATGGTATCGCGGTCATAGATTATTGCCATTTCAGCCCCTTTATCCTCTTTATCCGAATTCACGTCGGTGAGTTGGGGCAATTGCCCTAATGCTTTACGGATAACAGGTTCCCATTTGCGAAGATCATTCAGATCATCTGCCAGCAATGTAAATTGATAGCTAGCATTAGCTTGGCGACCGCCAGCCCTAATATCCTGTACCGGAATGAGAAACAGATTTGCTCCCGGTTCATTGGCAAGTTTAATTCTCAGGCGTGAAATAACCTGTTCAGTACTTTCTGAACGCTCTTTCAATGGCTTTAGAGAGATAAACATAAAGCCATTATTTACCCGCCCGCCACCGGTAAAACCGATAACACTGTCTACCGTAGGATCTGCATTGATTGTCTGCATGAAATTTTTCATTTTTTCACGCATGGATTGGAAAGAGATACTTTGATCTGCCCGAACAAACCCTAACAACCGACCGGTATCCTGCTCCGGGAAGAAAGTTTTGGGGATATTAATATAGAGCCAAACATTTAGGGCAATGATACCGGCTAAAATTAACAATACCCAGCGGCTATGATTAAGAACCCACATCAGGGAGCGTCCGTACATTTGCTGAATTTTCAGTAAAACTTTACCGAATCCTCGTATTTTCTTTTGTGCTTTGGGAAGCTGAGATTTTAGTAATTGGGCGCACATCATTGGCGTTAGCGTCAGAGAAACCAATAATGAGATACCGATTGAGGTGGTTAAGGTAATGGCGAATTCACGGAACAGCCGACCAACCAATCCATCCATGAGCAAAAGCGGTATAAAGACTGCTACCAGCGAAATGCTCATCGAGAGGACCGTAAAGCCCACTTCCCGGACGCCTCGCAGCGCCGCTTGCATGGGTTTGATACCTGCTTCAAGGTGGCGGGAAATATTCTCCAGCACCACAATCGCATCATCTACCACAAATCCCGTGGCAACCGTCAGCGCCATTAAAGAAAGATTGTTCAAACTGAAACCGCACAGATACATGGCGGTAAAGGTGCCAATGAGTGAAACCGGTACAGCGATGGCAGGGATCAATGTTGCGCGACCAGAACGCAAAAACAGGAACACCACCAGAATGACTAGCCCGATAGCAATCACCAATGCCCGTTCCACTTCTGCTAATGAAGCACGAATAGTTGGTGTGCGATCTTGAGTCACTTTAAGTTGAATACTGGCAGGAATAGATTCACGTAATGCAGGCAATTGTTCACGGATACGGTTTACTGTGGCGATAATATTGGCGCCGGCTTCACGGCGAATGATCAACAAAATAGCCGGTTCACCGCCAGACATGCCGGCTGCTCTGACATTCTGAACAGAATCTTTTACATTTGCTACATCCTGCAATCGCACCGGTGAACCGTTGTTGTAATGAACGATAATCGGACGATAGCTTTCGGCCGTTTTCAACTCATCGTTAGTTTGAACTTGCCAGTGTTGCTGATCGGAATCCACATATCCTTGTGGACGGCGAACATTGGCATTGCTGATAGCTTTGCGTACTGCATCTAATGAAACTCCTTGATGGAACAGGGCGCCAGGATTCAATTCGACTCTGACTGCGGGTAATGAACTGCCGCCGACAGAGACTTCACTGACGCCTTCAACTTGGGCAATTTTCTGCGCCAATTGAGTAGAGGCAAAATCATAAAGTTGCCCCTGATTATAGGTATCAGAAGTCAATGTGAGGATCATAATTGGGGCGTCAGACGGGTTGACTTTGTAATAATGTGGTTTGCTTGGCATACCGGAAGGTAGCAGGCTTTGAGCGGCATTCAGTGCTGCCTGTACATCCCGCGCTGCACTGTTAATATCGCGATTGAGGTCAAATTCAAGCGTGATATCGGTATTGCCAAGGGAGCTACTGGAGGTCATTTCAGTGACTCCGGCAATTCGGCCTAAGGCATGCTCCAATGGAGTAGCGACAGATGAGGCCATTGTCTCCGGTGAAGCGCCCGGTAATGAGGCGTAAACGGAGATCACCGGAAAATCTACTTGTGGTAAAGGAGAAACCGGCAACAAGGTAAATCCCAGTACCCCGCATAGGGTTATGGCTAAACTCAATAGCGTGGTGGCAACAGGACGTTGGATAAATAAGGCAAAGAATTTCACCGCGGCTCCTGATGATCAATAGATGAAGTGTCTGGGACTGAGAACCGACGATTACGGCGATAATGCGCCAACCGGTCAAACAGCAAATAGATCACTGGCGTAGTAAACAACGTCAGGATCTGGCTCATAATCAATCCACCTACCATACAGATACCCAGAGGACGACGTAATTCAGCGCCTACACCGGTGCTGAGCATCAAAGGGAGCGCCCCAAGCAATGCTGCCATTGTGGTCATCAGGATCGGCCGGAAACGCAATAAACACGCTTGATAAATGGCTTCGTAAGGCGATAACCCCTGTTCACGTTCTGCCGCCAGCGCGAAATCGATCATCATGATGGCATTTTTTTTCACAATACCTATCAGCAGGATAATGCCAATGATCGCAATGACATCCAGTTCATGACCTGCCATCATCAGCGCCAGTAGTGCGCCTACTCCCGCTGTCGGCAATGTAGAGAGGATTGTCACCGGGTGGATGAAGCTTTCATACAATATGCCTAGCACGATATACATAGCGATGATGGCAGCCGCGATTAGCCATAATGTATTGCCCAGCGCGCTTTCAAATGCCAGCGTTGTTCCCTGGAATTGGGTGGAAATATCTTTGGGCATTTTGATCAATTTTGCTGCATTACGAACAGCATTGACCGCCTGTTCGAGAGAAGCATCCTCAGTAACGTTGAAAGAAAATGTTGCTGAGGGAAATTGAGCTAGATGATTGATTGCTAGCGGGCCAAATTTTTGTTCAATAGTCGCAATAGCCCTGAGAGGTATGACATGGCCGTCAGTTCCGTTAAGACGGATGTTATCAAATGCCGCCAGCCCTGGAGTGGATGTCACATCATGCTCCAAGATAATCCGATATTGATTAGCCTGTGTATAAATGGTTGAAATTAGCCGCTGGCCGAATGCATTGTAGAGTGCGTTATCTATAGCGGCCATTGAGATGCCTAATCGGCTGGCTGTGTCTCGGTCTACCTTAACGTAGGCAATTGGTCCCTGATCTTGCCAGTCACTGCTGATATCAACCAGTTCTGCTCTCTGCTTTAGTTCAGCCAGCAATTTTGGCGCCCAGATACTCAGTTCATCCAGAGAAGTTGCCTGCAAAGTGAATTGGTATTGGGTACGGGTAACTTGAGTATCAATCGTCAAATCCTGTATGGGTTGCAGATAGAGTTTTATGCCGGGTATAGCGGCAACTTTTTCCTGCAAACGCGGAATAATGTCAACGATTCTGTCATCACGCTGATTCAGTGGTTTCAGCGTGATTTGCAATCGCCCGTTATTCAAGGTTGGGTTGCTGCCGTCAACACCGACAAAGGTGGTGATATTTTCTACTGCCGGGTCTTGCAGTAATAGGGATGAAACTTGCTGTTGTTTATCCACCATTGCAGAGAAAGAAATGGATTGCGGCGCTTCCAGTGTTCCCTGAATCAGCCCATTATCCTGTGATGGAAAAAATCCTTTTGGAATCATCAGATAGAGTAGCGTCGTTAGCGCCAATGTGCTTAGGGCGATGCTAAATGTGATCCACGGGTGGTTCAGCGCTCTTTTTAGCCATACGGCATAACCGGCAATCATTTGTTCAAAAAAGCGTTCACTGGCTTGTTCAAAACGATTGTGTTTTATCTGTGATTCCGGTTTCAGTATTCGAGCGCACATCATGGGGGTTAATGTCAGTGAGACAATGGCTGAAATCAGAATTGCTACGGCCAGGGTAATCGCGAACTCACGAAACAGGCGGCCAACGATATCGCCCATAAAAAGCAGCGGGATTAACACTGCAATCAAAGAGAAAGTCAGGGAAATAATGGTAAAACCGATTTCACCTGCGCCTTTCAATGCTGCGGTCATCGGTTTCTCGCCTTGTTCTATATAACGGGAGATATTTTCAATGACCACAATGGCATCATCCACGACAAAACCGGTGGCAATGGTGAGCGCCATTAGCGTCAGGTTATTGACGGAGAAGCCGCAGAAATACATCACTGCGAATGTACCAGTCAGTGAAAGGGGAACAGCGATACTGGGGATGAGTGTTGCAATGCCGTTGCGTAAAAACAGGTAAATCACCATAACAACCAATGCAATTGCCAGTAACAGCTCAAACTGAACATCTTTCACAGAAGCACGAATGGTTGTCGTGCGGTCAGTCAAGATTTTCATATCAACAGATTTTGGCAAGCTGCTGATGAGCTCCGGCAACATCTGACGAATATTATCTGTGGTTTCAATCACATTAGCGCCGGGCTGGCGCTGGATATTAATCACAATGGCTTGTTTGTTATTTGACCATGCGCCTAGTTTGGTGTTTTCAGCTCCTTGCTCAATGGTTGCGACATCTTGTAACCGTACCGGTGAGCCATTTTTATAGGCAATGATCAGTTTGCGGTAATCATTTACTGACTTCATTTGATCGTTGGCCGAAAGCGTGACAGAGCGAGTCGGACCATCAAGGCTACCTTTGGCGGAGTTAACGTTAGCATTGTTGATAGCGGTACGGATCATTTCGCTATCCAATCCCTGTGCAGAGACTGCTTGAGCGTTTAATTTCACTCTGACGGCTGGCCGCTGGCCGCCGGCGAGCGTCACCAGTCCTACACCGTTAACCTGCGAAATTTTCTGTGCGATACGGGTTTCCACCATATCTTGAATCTGTGTCATTGGCATTGCATCGGAGGTGACTGCCAGCATTAAAATAGGCGGATCTGCGGGGTTAACTTTGCTGTAAATGGGAGGATAAGGAAGGTCATTTGGCAGTAAATTACTGGCTGCATTAATGGCCGCCTGTACTTCCTGTTCGGCGACATCTAACGGCAACGTCAGTTGGAATTGCAATGTGATAACGGAAGCCCCGCCGGAACTTTGGGATGCCATCTGTTTAAGACCTGACATCTGTCCGAGTTGGCGTTCCAGTGGCGCGGTGACTGCCGAAGTCATTACATCGGGGCTTGCGCCGGGATAGAGTGTGACAACCTGAATGGTGGGATAGTCTACTTCCGGTAATGCAGACACGGGCAGCATGCGATAGCCGATAATACCTGCCAGCAAGATTGCCGCCATAAATAGCGTGGTGGCGACAGGTCGCAAGATGAACAGGCGTGATGGTCCGCCTCCTGGGATTGGGGAGCTTACCTGCATCAGGAATTCTCCGTTTTGTCGTGTTTTTGTGGCTGAGGCTTATTGACCATCGGTGTGACAATATCCACTTTAGCGCCATCTGTTAGGCGATCGATACCATCAGTGACCACTTTATCGCCTGCTGCCAAGCCGGTACTGATAACAACGCGTTTTGTATCCTGCAATTTGACCGTGACCAGATGTTTGCTGACTTTATTCTCTTTGCCTAACATCCAGACAAAATTCCCTTCATTACCCATTTGCAGAGCAGCATTTGGGATCACCACTGCGTTTTCCAGTGTATCGACTTTAATACGGACATTAACGAATTGATTTGGAAATAAGATGCTATCTTGATTGGAAAAACGGGCTTTCAGCTTAATTGTGCCGGTAGCGGCGTCAATTTGATTATCAATGCTCAACAGTTTTCCTGCGGCAAGTTGTTGTTGGTTATTGCGATCCCAGGCACTAACGACGACGTCATGATTGGTTTTCTGAGCTTGCAAAACAGCACTGATATCGTTTTCAGGGAGTGAAAATAGTACATCTACCGGATCGGTTTGGGTAATAACCACAATAGGAGAGTTGTTGCCACTGGAGATAAAATTCCCTATATCAATCTGTTTCAAGCCCACTTTACCGGAAATTGGAGCCGTAATACGGCTGTAAGTGAGTTGAAGTTTTGCATTATCAATTGCTGCTTGATCAACTTTTAGACTGGCTTCGTGTTGGCGGACAAGCGCACGTTGATTATCCATTTCTTGTTGGGAAATCAAGTGGGTGTTTGCCAATTTCTGGTAGCGATTGAGATCCTGACGGGCATTCGCCAATATTGCTTCGTCTTTAGCCAGTTGGCCTTTGGCTTGTGCCAGCTGAACCTGAAAAGGACGTGGATCAATTTCTGCCAGTAAATCCCCTTGGTTGATTTGTTGACCTTCCTGAAAGTGTAAAGCGATAAGCTGACCTTCAACCCGACTGGTTACCGTGGCGGTGTTGGCGGCCTGAATGGTGCCAAGCCCAGTCAGAAAGCGAGGGACTGCCTGCTCTTTTGCTGTGGCGATCTGCACAGGGGGTAACGGAGGATGCCCTAAATCGGAGGATTGATCAGATGGGCCGGATTGTTGAGGAGTTTTAAATTGGTACCAGAAAAATATAGCGGCAGCGATAGCGATAGAGGCCAATGCTGCACGGAAAAGGAGGGTACGACGTTTATTATTTTGATTCATTTCTTCGGCATTCTCTCAACATTAAGGCTAGGGTATTGCTTAATTATGTGCGACTGAAATATCGGTTTAATCATATGTTATTAGTTTAGACAGTGAGGATAGGCTAAAAAATGGAGAAAATGTGGAAAATATGTCAAGGAAGCGCTTTTTAAGTTAAATTAAGGCGTTTTTTGTCATTTTTTTCGAGACGGCTCCAAAAATTATGCAAATGATGCTGTCTCTGTTACTTTCGTTTCCTTTGCTGTTTTAGTCAGGCAATTAAATAGAGCTATTAAAAGTTTGAATGAAAAAGGGATAATTATGTCAAAGAATAAGAGAGTTGAAATTATTGGTTATAATTTTTTAAAGAAAGATATTGAACTTCAATTTGACTCCAAGTGATGAGAGCAAAAAGTCCTATTTTTTATCTCCAGATAGCTGCATTGTTAGCAGAATAAACAATGCAGCAATCAACACGATGATTACAACACAATGGTTAAATTACGATATAAAATTAAAGTAACCAGATTCTGAAAAATCTTTGCCAGATTCTTTGAAACGTTCTTTTGGTAGTGGATAACCAAAAGAGAGATATTTCTCAGCGAAATAGAGTGAACTTTGGCTGTTTAGTCCGATGGAACTAAGGCTGTCAACCACGTTTCTTGGTAAATTACATTTAATATCTTTAACGTAATCAATGATAGTATTTTTTACACCACTACCATCCGGCATTCTTATTTTAGGTCTGTCAATAATATATTCGGGTATTTTTCCTCTGAATGCTTCACGTAGAATATATTTTTCTATCCCGTCATTGAGTTTATAAGAGAAATCCAGACTTAAAACATAGGGCACTAGTGCTGAATCCATAAAAGGAACTCTTGCTTCGACAGTATTTCTCATGCTTGCCCGATCAACTCTTTGTAAATCAGTCCTATGAAGGTTATTTAATCGATATAGGGAGAGATGATGGGGATTGGGATACGTTTTAAATAAATCGTAGCCAGCAAAAATTTCATCACTACCTTCTCCACATAAAGCAATTTTGAAGCCAAGGCGGTTAGCAATATAATAGCCAAAGTGAGCAATAGTCGAATCAATGGCATCGATTGGTTCGAAAAACTCACCATAATAGATAGCATCTTGGATGTTATTGATTAATTCTTCCTGAGTAAACGTGTATATAATGTGTTTTATCTTATTCTCAGAACAATATCTTTGGGCAATTTCAATGTCTTTTGAGCCGGGTAATCCAAATGAAATTGCCGTAACATCGTGGTGATATTTGTGTGCAAGATAAAGCACAATGGTACTGTCGATACCGCCGCTAAACATAATTGATATGGGCAAATCTGTGTCAACTCGCTTTTTGACTGCATTATCTAACAGTGAATAGATTTTTTCTTTTACCTGTTCGAAATTATCGTTGCTTGTGGAAATATTTGTGTCGTAACTAATATATTTCTCACTGGTAAATCCGTCGAAAATTGAACCGGGTTCAACAGGTTTAATTTCTGAGTTAAACTCGATCAATGATTTTATTTCTGACGCCACATACCAGTTACCCTCTTTTTGGGTGTAATAGAGTGGCTTTATTCCGACGTGATCTCTTCCTAATAAGAATTTGTTATTCTTATTATCAAATAGAATAAAACTGAACATGCCATCTAATTTCTTAATAAATGACTTGCCATAGCAAATATAGGCAATTAGGACGACTTCAGCATCGCCGCCATTTTTAAATTGATAACCTTGTTTAGTTAATTCATCTCGAAGCGATTTATAATTATAAATTTGACCATTCAGCACAAGATGAAGATCATGTTCTTGATTTGATATGGGTTGATAGGCTGAATCGCGTTCGACAATAGCCAGTCTGTTGGTTGCGATTGCAAAATTATTTCTGACAATCTTCTCGTTAAACCGAGATGCATCACCTCGGTGCGCTATTTTTGACATTATAGTCTGTAGCTTATTTTCAATATCATCAATAAGCCTGTTTTCTGTATTAAAGATACCACCAATTCCACACATAGTGAATTCCTTTGGTTAAGAGTTATTAATGATATTTAAATGTCTTCTGGTATAGGTCCAGAATATTTTAATTCATTCACATCGGCGCCTAATGTGGATATTTCGGCGAAATATTCTGGATAGGTTTGACCAACATGATATGGCTCACTAATAATGAGTGGTTCATCACAATGTAAACCTATTGTTGTGAGCGCCATGATTAATCCATGATCGTAATGACCATCAACAATAACACCGCCTTTATATCCATATGGGTTGCCATAAATAATTAATTGGTCTAGCTTCTCTTCGGATCTAACCCCTATTTTGTCCAACTCTCGCCGAAAATCAGAAATTCTGTCTGATTCTTTATAGCGGATATGTTCAATGTTATAGAAAACGCTTTTACCGTCGGCAAACGCAGCTAATGCAGCAAGTGCAGGTACAGCATCTGGTGCTAATGAACCATCGAAATCCTGCGCTTTTAGGGGGCCGCCAGAGCGAATGTTGAGACAATCTTCTCTGGTAAAGCTGATTTTCGTTCCGCTGTTAATTAAATAATCCACTACCGCGCCGTTACCTAATTCTTCCTCAAAGAAACCATTTAGGGTAACGTCGGAATTCAGTGAGGCGCAAAGTGCAAGGATTGCTGCCGTGCTGGCTGGATCAGCGCCGACGCTAAATTCTGATGGGATAAATCGACTCTTTCCTGTCGTAAAGAAATTGCGGAATTTATCGTCATACTCAATATTAATGCCGGCTTTGCGTAAATTATTAATTGTTGTGTGAACCATTGATGGCGCGGTAATGGTATCGGTGACTTTTATTTGCAGATCTCGTTCACTAATAGCACCTAAATAAAGTAATCCACTCAGGAATTGAGAGCTCTTTCTGCATGAAATTTCAGTGTAACTACTGATGTTTCTATCTGATTTCATGCTTATTGGTAAAAATGAATCAGGCCCAACTGCGGTACATTGAATATTGAGTAATTTTAGTGCATTGACCATTTCTGATTGTGATCGTGTACCTAAGGAGTGACTGTATTCTGTAATAAACTCAGTATCAGGCAAATAACCGGATACACCCATTAATAGCCGTAATACAACGCCAGAATTACCAGGGTTAAAGATGATTTTTTTATCAATTTTTCTGACATCTATGCCTTCTACGATTGTCCCTGTAATATTATTATTAAATGATGCTCCTAAATGGGAACAGTTTAATTTCATTGCTGTTGTATTGTTCCCTAATGCTATGTTATTTATTTTACTTGTACCTTCCGTTAATGATGCAGTCAGAATGGCGCGAGTTGAAGAGCTTTTTGAGGCAGGTAAAGTTATTGAACCATTTAGTGATCTGGTTTTGTTTATTTCGATAAATGGCGGATGATTATTACCATAATACTTCATATTTTTATCTCGCTTATTATACTGTTAGCTTACTTATTCTAGCTCCGAGAGAACTTAAGGATTGGATGAATCCTGGAAAACCATCATCTAATTTATGTATGTGATTAATGGTTGTTGGCTCTCTTGCCCCTAGTGATACAATAATATTGGATGCGCAAATTCGATGATCATAGTAACTGAATATTTCAGCGCCGCCTTTTAATGGCCCGTTACCATTAATCCTTATTTTGTTGAAAGCTCCAGTGTCATTAAAAATTAAATAAC
Organism: Photorhabdus luminescens subsp. luminescens; assembly: GCF_001083805.1. Lineage (GTDB taxonomy): Bacteria > Pseudomonadota > Gammaproteobacteria > Enterobacterales > Enterobacteriaceae > Photorhabdus > Photorhabdus luminescens. Next base: position 65,518 of record NZ_JXSK01000001.1, read on the forward strand.
TTTTTCCTCCCATCATGCGTATATTTTCGTTGATAATAAATGCTCGTTGACATTTGTGATTGTTTATAGCATTAAGACCGGAAAATGTAATATCTCCATTGCCATTAATCGCTGCCGCGATAATATTAGTGGCAACGGAAGGGAGTTCATTTAAATGGATTTCATCTGTAATAGCGTTATGTTCCTTCTCCAAGATGATATTAAGATCATTTTTAATTGGATTGTAGCTTAAATTCATACCAAATTTTTTATATATGTCAAATAATACTTTTTCGTTAATGGTATTCCCTAGATAATAACTTTTTATAGTAACTTTACTTGGTCGATTAATACTTAATATCGACGAAGCGATGTAGCTTAGTGATGTAAAATCCGAAGGGATGTTGATAGTTATATCCTTTGGTTGATATTCAGTTGAAATAAATGTGCTGCCTATTCGGGTGATTTTACTTCCCAGCAATGCCATCATTTTAATTGTTATATCGACATATCCATTCTTAGTTTCGCCGTTGTTGTTAATGAGAATATTTTTCCCTTTAATAAATGGCGAAACAAGAAGAGAGAATGATAGGAATTGAGTGCTCTTATTGAAGTTTAATGGTGACTGTGACGGATATATTCTCCTGGAGACGACGACGATATTTTCTTCTCGCTTTTCCACAAAGACATTCAGGTATGAAAAAAATGATTCATCATACAGGCTTTCTCTGTTAAACAGTGAATCATTGCATTTTATACGAACTTCTTTTTCTGTCAGTGACGCTAAAGCGATACTGATTCTAAATAACATACCAGAGCCATTAGCATTAATAATCCCGTTACAATGATATATTGGACGTGTTCCTTTCAATATAATATGATTTTCACTTCTATCCAGAATTTGTAGCCCAAACTGTTGTAGAGCGATAAGGAGATCTTCTGTTTCGCTACACCACGATATATTATTTACGGTTGTTGTTTCTTCATTCAACAGTGCTAATAGCAGCGCTCTTTGGATATGAGGCTTAGATGATGGTATGACTATTTCCCCATTAAGAGTAGAGTCGGGGAGCACGCTAATTTTATTCATGCCAAGCCTCCAGATAAATCAATTACCATTGGTATTATTCTTTGATTTAACTATTTGCTGTCGATGGCAATAGTTGTAATTTCAACGTAATGTTCTGGTTTCACCATCGATTTAACGGCAATGGTGGTATTGACCGGACGTATATCGCCAAATTTTTCATTAAACGCTCGACAGTAATCATCGAAATGTTGGAAATCTGTTAAATGTGTTACTGTGCTGACAACATCAGTCAGTTCTGCGCCAAGCTCTTTTAAATATTTCTCAATTTTTTCTATGATAAATAGAGTTTGCTTGTAAGCATTTTCTCCCATAACATTTCCATCACCGTCTGAAGCGACACATCCTGCAATAAAGATCTGATTGCCAACTCTTTTTCCTCTCGAATATCCCATTTTATTTTCCCACGGAGAGGGGCTGAATACTGTTTTTCTAATTTCATGAGATGACATAAACACTCCTATAAATGAAAATATATAAGAAGAAGATTTGGGAACAATAAATTAATTTAAACAATTTATTCCGTTAACTAAAAAATATCCTTAAATCAATGCAGTATTAATAACAGTATATAAAGCCTGATATGTCAAATAAAATTAATTATTAAAATAGAATAATTTTTTGTTTTTTTATTTTAAAAATGAATAAATATTTTCTCTGGCCGGAAAAATTATTTTTTATGAATAAATTTCTATTATTATTGAATCAGTTATGTATTAAAGAATTGAGTCTGGTTGTGTTTTGAGTGTTTTTGTATTTGAAAGTCACCTTCGTTGGAACTATACATGATAATTAGGCTGTCTTAATTTTGATGTGAATTTTATTTATTAATAAAAATAGATGATTTAAAGAGTGAATGAAATGTGTATAGAGTAATAATTGTTAACTGATGATGGGGGAGATATGGGCGTTTTTATTTTTATTGAAGCAAGACCGGTTGAATGTTTAGCGATTGATTATATTAGAAATTTAGGATTTTCTCCTGTATTATTTACGTCAATGGAGTCAATGAATAAAGGATTATATGATGATTTGAAGAAGGAATTATTTGATAATGTTTATTATTTAGATACGAGAAGTAGTACGGATATCATTAATTTAATTAAAGATAACTGCATTCCTATTGTAGCGATCTTAGGCTGCTATGATGATTTTATGATTGTGGCGTCTGAAGTGGCGTTAGAATTTGGTTTACCTCACTCGGATATAGAAGGTTTGAGGAACGCATTTAGTAAGAAGAATGTTAGGGATATCTTGGCACAACATGGTTATGAACAACCGGCCTACGAGGTTTTTGCTTATAATAATATGCCAGAAAATCCTAAAGTTCCTTTTCCGTTTGTTATTAAGCCACTTCGTGATGCAGGGGCTTATGGGGTATCACTTTGTAAGTCTTTAGGTGATTATCACCATGTGATTGCGGAAATTTCATCTAATGGCTCAATATCAATGCTTGGAGAAGTCAATGAGGAGTTCTTGATAGAAGAATTCCTGCAAGGAAATTTTTATGGGGCTGAATTAGTTTATAGTCATGATGAATGGCATTTAATTGGTATCAATAGAATTTTTGTTTCTCCTGATGATAGCTTGTGTATGACAGGTTTATCTCATCCTGCTGAGTTGTCTGAATTTGAATTTACAATGGCTTGTAAGCTTGTCAAAGAGTGGGTAACCGTTTTGGGATTACGGGGGGGCGTAATAAATGTAGAATTTATTTATACCTCTCGTGGGCCTGTATTAGTTGAAATTAATTTGCGTATAGCGGGCGCCAGAGCGGCTCAACAGGTCCTCATGACCACCGGGATTAATATGGTCAAGTATTTGGTAGACTTTGTTTGTGGTATCGAAAGTTCTATATCGCCAGAATCGGAAAGAGTTTATCCATTTGTCGCTGATGCATTTGTTTTTTATCGTGGTGAGGGGGTTGTCAATGATATTAGGATAGATGCTGATATCCCTTATTTCATCTCCGCAGGGTTTAAAAAAACACCTTTTACTATTTTATCCAAAAGTAAAAGTTTATCCAAAAGTAAAAGTTCATCGAAAAGTAAAAATTTTGGTTCTATTGTCGGTCATGTTCTGGCTTATGGTAATAGCTGTGAGGAAGCGATGGAAAATGCCGCATGTATTGCTAATAGCGTACAGTTAAAAACAAATTAATAAGAGATTATCATTATGGCTATTCTGATGGGGTTGATTTCAGCATTATGCTGGGGAAGTACTGATTTTTTGGCAGGGCAAGTGGCAAGAAAAGTCGGTGTTGCTAAGTCTTTATTTTATAGTCAGCTATTTGGTTTTTTTGTTTTATCATTGCTGCTGTTTTTTTATTTTGAGATGTCGTTTGTTAATGCAAGTTTTTTTCAATTGACCATCTGTATTGTTGCTTCGGTTTGTAATTTAATGGCAATGGTGTTTCTGCTTAAAGCATTATCGATCGGCAAAGCTTCGATTGTCGCGCCGATTGTTTCGCTTTATGGCGCCGTTACCACGATTTTATCACTAATAAATGGGAAACCAATGACCGCTTTGGTTTTGTTTAGTCTATTTATGTGTGTTGTTGGCGCTTGTCTAACCAGTATACCCAAATCAAAAGATGGACAACGAGAATCATCCGGTTCAATTTTTTTTGCACTTTTATCTTCACTGATGTTTGGTTTAGGTTTCTGGCTGCAAGGGGAATTTGCTGTTAGAGATCTGGGGGTTATTAATGCGTTATGGGTTTACTATTTAACTGCTGTGGTTGTTTTGTTCCTCACACTGTTAAAAAAAGGGAATTTATCATTACCGCCGATTTCAATTATCGCTCTGGTTTTTTCAATTAGTTTCTTTAGTTTAATCGGGTTTGCTTCATTAGCTTACGGTTCTGCAACGGGACATGTTGCCGTTGTTACCGTTCTGAGTTCATTGGCAAGTGGCGTCACTGCTTTATTAGGCTTTTTTATTCGCGGAGAACGGTTGAGCCAAATTCAGTGGATTGGCATTGTGATTATCATAGCGGGTGTCATTCTTTTGAAATTATGACATTTGTGATCATTTGTTTCCCCGAATTCTTCGAGGAAACAGTGAAGTAATGACATTGATTAGTGATAATCAGTGCTATACCCGTTATCTTGCAAGTTGCTTCTTTGTTGGCTGCGCTCACTCACCCCGGTCACATAGTTCGCTATGCTCCCGGGGATTCGCTTCCTTGCCGTCGCGATGCATCTTGAAATCCATAGGGTATAAATGAAACGGCCAAATAAAATGAGAAAGCTAATAAGTAAAATCAGTTTAGTTATTTGAAATTGCTTCTTTTTTTCATTATTTGAAGTCGTTATATTGATTCCTCAGCTATTTCTAATTGCCAACCCGTAACGTTATGCCAGTAACCTTGCTCTTTTTCTAAGTCAAGCTGCATCAGGGTGTTTTCTGATAAATAATTGTAAGGCAGGTAGAGCGCCCAATGACTATCATCAGTAACCAGTCTGAGTGATTCAGGCGTGGTTGTGGATTGGCGTTGATTATTGAGTAACGTTGCTAAACGTAGGATTTGAATTAATGGCAGATACTGTTTTTTCTTGAATAAATTGAATCTTGGCAAATCATCCAGTTTTATTGTTTTACGATGACAGCGAACCAAGGTTGCCAGTAGTAATTGTTGTTCCTGATTAAAGCCCGGTAAATTGGTGTTTTGTAGAATATAGGCAGAGTGTCGTTGTAATCCGCTTAAGTTAATACTTAATCCAACTTCATGTAGCATTGCTGCCCAGTGTAAAATCGCTTCGAGTTGAGGTTGTACCAGTTTGGGGTTCTGCATTGCCCACTGTTTGTAAAGTGTTTCCGTCGTATTAAGTACACGCTTGGCCTGTTCTCTGTCGATATTATAGTGTTCAGCTAAGCTTTTTGCGGTTCTCTGGCGAATATCTTGATGACGGAAACGGCCTTCCATTTCATACAAAACGCCTTCGCGTAGCGCCCCATCTGAGAGTTGTAATGTTTTTATGTGCAGGGCATCGAATATACCGCATAAGATAGCCAAGCCAGGAATAAAAAAATGTTTACGATCGTCTGATAATCCAGGTAGGTCGAAGGTTTTTAACTTTTTGAATTTGAGTATTTCTTTGACTAACATCTCCAATCGTTCAGGGGTGATTAATCCGTCCTTTTCCCCCATTGCGACCAGTACTTCATAAACCGCTTTAATTGTCCCGGATGCGCCAAGCGCTGAATTCCAGCCTGTGATGCGATACTGCCATGAGAGATTCTCCAGTTTTTGCGCGGCTTCAAGCCGTGCTCTGCGGAATTTTTCTGCACTAATTTCGTCATCGGGAAAAAATTGGTGGGCGAAACTAATGCATCCCATGCGTCGGCTTTCTACTAATAAGGGTTCAAAATTTTCACCAATCACCAGTTCAGTGGAGCCGCCGCCAATATCAATCACCAGCTTACGGTCTTTTTCTGGTTGCGTATGTTCCACGCCCATATAGATTAGGCGGGCCTCTTCATGGCCGGAAATAATTTCAATCGGGTAGGGGATAACATCTTTAGCACGTTTGATAAATTCTTTTGCATTACTGGCTTCACGTAAGCTGTGAGTGCCCACCAGACAAACATTATCAGCAGGAACGCCTTGTAATCGTTCAGCAAATAGAGCCAGACAGGCAAGACCGCGTGCCATTGCTTCTTCGCTTAATCGATTGTTGTGGTCAAGGCCGTCGGCAAGATGGACGCGTTGTTTTAAGCGGCCCAGGATCTGAAATGCACCGTTAACAATTCGTGCGATAATCATATGAAAACTGTTTGAACCCAGATCAATAGCCGCAATTTCTATTGGTCTGGGTGTCGGTTTGTCGTGTGTTAGCGGCATAAATTAAGCTCTTGGTTCAGGTTGTTCGAGGGCTTTTATATAGTCATAAATAGCCAGTTGCGCCCGGATTTTCCGCTTATTACCCCGAGGCACATAACTATTGCTCAGCTCTTTATCAACGTAACGGGCTTTTACCGTATCGTTGAATTGTAATTCGAGAATATCCAGTACCCGTTGTTTTAATTGTGGATCAAGTAAGCAAACCGCAACTTCAATTCGGTAGTCGATATTACGGGTCATCCAATCGGCAGATGAGAGAAAGACTTTTTCATCTCCGTCATTAGTGAATACGTAAACTCGATCATGTTCGAGGAAACGGTCAACGATACTGGTGATCTGAATATTTTCGCTAAATCCGGGTTGATTGGGTACTAGCGAACACATACCGCGTATCAGTAGACGTATTTTTACCCCCGCTTCTGAAGCGTCGTATAAGCGGTCCACCAGCTCTTTGTCAACCAAATTATTAATCTTTAACGTGATGCCTGCGGGCTTATTTGCTCTAGCATTGGCGATTTCCTGTGAAATAAGCTGGTTGAGCATCGCGCGGGAATTTTGCGGCGAAACCATCAGGTTTTCAAATTTAACTGGACGGTAAGGATTCTCAATGAAGTTGAATACTCGGCGCACTTCGTTAGTAATTTGCGGATTGGCTGTCAGTAAGGAGTAGTCGGTGTAGAGGCGAGCGGTTTTTTCATTAAAATTACCCGTACCAATATGAGCATAGCGAACAATTTCTTCACCTTCCAGACGGGAAATAAAGAACAATTTTGCGTGAATTTTTAGTCCCGGCGCTGAGAAAATAACATGTACACCTGCTTCGGTTAGTCGTTTGGCCCAATGGATATTGGCTTCTTCATCAAATCGGGCCTGTAATTCAACCACAACAGTCACTTTTTTACCGTTATGGGCAGCATGGATCATGGAATCAATAATGCGGGAGTCTTTTGCTACCCGATAAATATTGATCTTGATGGAAAGTACACTGGGGTCGAAAGAAGCCTGACGTAATAATTCCAGTACATGTTCAAAAGTGTGATAGGGATAGTAGAGCAGCACATCTTGTTCACGAATCGCATCAAAACCATTGCGGAAATTATCAAACCAGGTGTGTCGTAATCTCGGCAAAGGTTTATTGAGTAGATTTTTCTTCCCCTCATTGGGGAATTTAATGAAATCTTTAAAATTGTGATAACGTCCGCCGGAAATCACTGAGTCATCGTTTGACAAGCCAAGTTTGCTACGCAGTAATTCCACCATTTCATCCGGCATCTCTCGCTGATAAACAAATCTTACTGGTTCCGCTGTCAGCCGTTGTTTCAATGTAGATGACATGAGTTCGAGCAAGCTTGATTCCATCTCGGTTGCTAAATCATATTCAGAATCACGGGTCATTTTCATTGAATAGGCATTTAGTGAATCATAATCGAAAAAGCCTTTGAAAATTTCATCAAGACAATAACGCATGATATTGTCTAGCAGGATCATTGATTTGCGGCGGTGTGGCATTTCAGGCGGCAAGTTAACAAAACGTGGCACCTTATCTGACGGAATTTCCAATAGTGCATATTGAATATTCTGGCCGTGAACAATTTCAACTGCCAGATAAGTGTAGTCATCTTTCAGAAATTCAACCAGGTTGGTTTCTGGATTGATAAGGATTGGCGTAGTGTGCGGCCGCAGATGTTGACGAAAGTATTGGCGTAACCAGATTTGTTGATTTGGTGAAATTTGTCGCTCATTGATGAGAAAAATTTGATTACGAGCTATTTCTAGTAGCAATTCATTATAGAGTACATCAAATTCTTGGTCGGTTTTAGCCACTTTAGCTTGAATTTTTTTCAATACATTCCGAGCGCTGGCGGCCGATCCTCGTTCTTCATTAATTAATATTCGCCGTTTTACATCAGCAAAACGGACTTTGTAAAATTCATCCAGATTATTGGAGTAAATACCAAGGAACCGCATCCGTTCTATTAATGGATTGCTCTTATCCGCTGCTTCTTGAAGCACACGTTCGTTGAATGATAACCAACTAAGTTCTTTCTCGGTATAGAGCCTGTCTTGGGACATTGTTACTCCAGGTGTTGAGGTAAAAGTATTAAAACTTTGAATACGACGGGGTGTCGTTTGTCGCTATATTCTTGTCTGTAATTGCTGACTCATTTTTTCATCTTGCTTGGAGGCAAAATATTGATGTTGGAAAATGCACATGCGAATGGCTGTGCGGTAACTGCCATTAATAAAGAATTCGTCTATTAATTCGCCCTCAGTGTAGAAACCTAGCTTATTATAGATATGAATGGCCTTGGCGTTATCTTTATCAACAATCAGGTAGAGTTTGTACAGGTTAAGTACGGAAAATGCATATTCCATTGCCAGTTTTGCTGCTTTGGTTGCATGACCTTGGCCCTGATAGGCGGGATCGATAATAATCTGAAATTCTGACCGGCGGTGGATATAGTCGATTTCGACTAATTCAACTAAGCCAACTTTAGCATCAGCACTTTCGATAATAAACCGGCGTTCGTTCTGGTCGTGAATATGTTTGCCATACAGATCGCATAGTTCAACGAAAGCTTCGTAAGGTTCTTCGAACCAGTAACGCATAACACTGGCATTGTTATTTAATTGATGGACAAAAGGGAGATCTTCCCGCTCAAGGGGACGTAACCTAACAGGTGGAGTATCAGAACCACCAGACATTTGGCACCTCAGTGTTTTTAATAAAGTAAAGGGCATGATTAATAATAGTTCACAGTGCCGGGTATATTACCACAGCACTGTACTGTAATTAGCCGTTAATAAATAGATTATTCTGCGGCATAGCCTTCTGGAGGGAGAATCTTTCCATCCAGATACGCTTTGCCATTAGCCATACTTAGGCGTCCTTCGACAAACCAGTTGATAACTAACGGATAGATATCGTGTTCCTGAGTCTGAACCCGTTTAACAACCTCATCTTCCTGATCATCGGCAAAAATAGGAACTTTAGCTTGCAGGATCACCGGACCGCCATCCAATTCTTCTGTTACAAAATGGACGGAAGTGCCGTGTTCTGTATCACCATTTTCTATCGCTTTGCGGTGAGTATGCAGCCCAGGATATTTGGGTAATAGAGAAGGATGAATGTTTAACAGGCGACCAAGATAGTGTTGTACAAAATCCGGCGTCAAAATGCGCATATAACCTGCGAGGACCACCAAATCTGGCTGATATTGATCAATGGCACGCTTCAACGCTTCATCATAAGCCTGACGATCTGCATAGTTTTTTGGGCTAATGGCATGGGAGGGAATGTCCGCCTGTTTAGCGCGTAACAGACCGTAAGCATTTGCTGTATTACTAAATACCGCGCAAACCTGCCCATTGATTCTGTTGTGTTGGCAGGCATCAATCACCGCCTGGAGATTGCTGCCGCTGCCAGAGATGAGGACAACGATATTTTTCATTGAATAACAACCTGTTGTTCACCCTCTTTCAATGTGGCGATAGTGGCGATAGTGCCGATATGCCAGGCTTTCTCACCGGCAGCAGTGAGTAATTCAATCGCTTGTTCAACGGCTGTTGGTGGTAATGCAATTACCATTCCGACACCACAGTTGAATGTACGGTACATTTCATGACGGCTAACGTTGCCAGTCTGTTGCAGCCAATTAAATATGGCCGGCCATTGCCAACTGGATTCGTTAATCTGCGCTTGGGTATTTTCAGGCAGAACCCGCGGAATATTTTCCCAGAAACCGCCGCCAGTCAGATGAGCAATAGCGTGAACATCAACCTGCTCAATCAAAGATAAAAGGGATTTCACATAAATTTTTGTCGGGGCGAGTAGGTGATCCGCCAGCGATTTACCTTCAAGCTCTGTTGTTTCGGGATCGGTGTTGCTGACGGCCAGAATTTTGCGTATCAGAGAATAGCCGTTTGAGTGAGGACCACTGGCGGCGAGGGCAATCAAAGCATCACCCGCTTGAACCTTACTACCATCGATGATTTCTGATTTTTCAACCACGCCGACGCAGAAGCCGGCAACATCGTAATCTTCACCGTGGTACATCCCCGGCATTTCTGCGGTTTCACCGCCAACCAAAGCACAACCAGATAATTGACAGCCTTCTGCGATACCGGTGATAACGCTGGCGGCAGTATCGACATCCAATTTCCCGGTAGCATAGTAATCGAGGAAGAATAGGGGTTCTGCACCTTGAACAACCAGGTCATTGACGCACATTGCAACTAAGTCAATGCCGATAGTGTCATGGCGTTTGAGATCCATTGCCAAACGTAACTTGGTGCCGACACCATCAGTACCAGAAACCAGAATGGGTTCACGGTATTTTTGTGGTAATGCGCATAAAGCGCCAAACCCACCTAAACCGCCCATCACTTCTGGGCGGCGGGTCTGTTTTACAACACCTTTGATGCGGTTGACTAAGGCATTGCCGGCGTCGATATCGACACCGGCATCTTTATAACTGAGAGAGGTTTTGTTGGTCACTCGAAGCCCCCAAGGCGGTTGCGTTTGATAAATTAAGACAGAATAGTAACAATTCTAACAGTCTAAGCAAACGTTTGCGAGACTCTTGTTTAGGATCTCAATTCTCTACAAGCAGGGCTATGTTTGATGAAAATCAACGGATTGGTAGTGGTGTTATGGGTAAAAGACGGTATAATCTCGCCGTTTTTTTGTCTGCTGGCGACATGACATACAGTTAGGAGAGGTCCATGAAGATCGTTGAGGTGAATCACCCACTTGTTAAACATAAACTCGGCCTGATGCGAGCACATGATATCAGCACCAAACGCTTTCGTGAACTGGCCGCAGAAGTTGGAAGCCTTCTGACTTATGAAGCAACTTCTGATTTAGAAACTGAAAAAGTCACTATTGATGGCTGGTGTGGTCCGGTAGCAGTTGAGCAGATTAAAGGTAAAAAAATAACTGTCGTACCTATTCTGCGTGCGGGGTTGGGTATGATGGATGGTGTATTGGAGAATGTTCCCAGTGCCAGGATTAGCGTCGTAGGGGTTTATCGTAATGAAGAAACCTTAGAACCTGTCCCTTATTTCCAGAAACTGGCTTCCAATATTGATGAACGTATGGCGCTGGTGGTTGACCCCATGTTGGCAACCGGCGGCTCCATGATTGCAACTGTCGATTTACTGAAAAAAGCAGGCTGCCAGTCAATTAAAGTGCTGGTTTTAGTGGCTGCTCCTGAAGGTATTGCTGCGTTGGAAAAAGCCCATCCTGATGTGGAACTGTATACAGCTTCTATTGATGAGAGACTTAATGAACAGGGATATATTGTGCCCGGCTTAGGGGATGCAGGCGATAAAATATTTGGTACGAAATAATAAGTTAGCCGACTTTTAAGTCGGCTTTTTTTTGGTTCTAACGCAAGAATATTAAGAGGATAAAGAAAATGACCCGTCGTGCGATTGGCGTAGATGAGCGGCCTCCCTTTTTACAGACCATCCCACTCAGCTTCCAACATCTTTTTGCTATGTTTGGTGCGACGGTATTGGTGCCGATTTTATTTAAAGTTAACCCGGCGACCATTCTGCTATTTAACGGTATCGGTACATTGTTGTATCTGGTGATTTGTAAGGGAAAGGTTCCGGCGTATTTGGGATCGAGTTTTGCTTTTATTTCGCCGGTTTTATTGTTGTTGCCACTGGGATATGAGTTGGCTCTGGGAGGGTTTATTCTGTGTGGTGTGCTATTTTGTCTGGTTTCACTGATTGTCAAAGTAGCAGGGCGAAGCTGGATTAATGTGCTGTTTCCACCTGCGGCAATGGGGGCGATTGTTGCTGTTATCGGTCTGGAACTTGCTGGTGTTGCGGCTGATATGGCAGGTTTACGCCCGGCGGAAGGTGCCGCTGTTGATCCGACAACCTTGACAATTTCTATGGTAACGCTGGCGGTAACCGTCCTTGGTTCAGTTATGTTCCGCGGATTCCTGGCTATTATTCCGATTCTTATTGGCGTTTTGGTAGGTTATGGGTTGGCGTTCCTGATGGGTGTAGTTGACCTGACACCGGTACGCGAAGCGCCGTGGTTTGCATTGCCGACTTTTTATACGCCACGTTTTGAATGGTTCGCTATTATGACGATCTTGCCCGCGGCGCTGGTTGTTATCGCTGAGCATGTTGGTCATTTAGTTGTAACGGCGAATATTGTGAAGAAAGATTTGTTAAAAGAGCCGGGTTTGCATCGTTCTATGTTCGCAAATGGTTTATCAACCGTGATTTCCGGTTTCTTTGGTTCAACGCCGAATACGACTTATGGCGAGAATATTGGCGTCATGGCAATTACTAAAGTTTACAGCACTTGGGTTATTGGCGGCGCTGCGATACTGGCGATTCTGCTCTCTTGCGTCGGTAAACTGGCGGCGGCAATTCAGGCCGTGCCGGTTCCAGTTATGGGGGGGGTCTCGCTGTTGCTTTATGGGGTTATTGGCGCGTCAGGTATTCGGGTGCTGATTGATTCCAAAGTGGATTACAACAAAGCGCAAAATCTGATCCTGACTTCCGTTATTCTTATTATTGGCGTCAGTGGAGCGAAAATTAATATCGGTGTTGCCGAACTTAAAGGTATGGCGTTGGCAACGATTGTAGGTATCGTTATGAGTTTGATTTTCCGTCTGATTACTGTTTTTCGTCCAGAAGAACGGTATATTGAATCTTCCGTTGAGTCTGTTAAGCATAGTAAATAACAGGGCAATAAACTTGAACTGATTTCCCCGCTTTTTGAGTAGTTTTCATTATGAAGAGGCGGGGATGGTGATAATTATCTTATTCGTAAGGGAGATTTTGTTCGAAAGCAAGCCAGCAAATATCTCCACGTTTAGGAATGGACATTAGCCATCTAGCTCTTTGTGACTCGGTGCTGCCAGTTCGTCAGCATGAGCAGTATAAGCAGATAAGCCATTTAGTAAATCAGACTTAGTTAATCGTTTCTTGACTACTTTTTGAATAACTGCTCCTTCTTCATTGATATTAATGTTTACGATATCACCTGTTTTAAGATTGGCTATTGTTTTAAGATTTCCCAATAACATATTGTGGAGTAAAAAAGTTGTGGAGTAAAAAAGGAGCGAAAAGCTCCTCTCAAGTGTTTAGCGGACTACGTACCAGTTTCGTTTTTCATTGAGATACTGAACAGTGCCCTCTCTTTCAGATTTTTTTAGGGCGCTGTAGGCCGCTCTCATACGTTCCGCTTTTTTAGCTACTGCTTTTTCGAGTTCAAGCTTTTCTTTTTCAGCTTGTTCATGATGTATATATGACATAACCCCTCCCGTTTGGATCTAACTTGTTTTTTGCGTCAAATGAGACTTCGAAAAAACAGCCCCGGTTAAATCTGTAATTTTCAGGTAAAACGACAGAAGAATCTCCCTTTGAGATAATTTCCATTATAATCAAAGTATATTCCACGCCAAATACCTCAAAATCTGAGATATGTGCTTCTCCATATCCGAGGTTTTCTATTTTAAAAGGCATAGAGTTTCCCAAAATTTCAACGTGTTGAAACTTTATATTTCAGTATTCTTCAATCAATTGATTTCATCACAGTATAATACAAACTTTCTTGTTTAAACTTAGTGTGAGAAATAATTGCGTATTGCACCGCAAAAAAAGTGACAAAATCAATTAACAATACCAGTATTAGTTGGTAATAATGGGTATCCCTTTAACTTTATTCCGATCCTAATTTCAAATTAATTACTGTTTATTCACCGAAATTGTGGCAGATAATCACGGTTTATCATTAATACGTCATCCAATAGTGGTGAAGCAATATCTGCATCGGCAACCAGTGGATTGGTAATCAGTGCTAATAGCGCAGCATTGCGATCGCCATAAATGGCTGCTTTGATCGTCAAGCGTTCATAAGTTTTTATCTGTTGTGTCAAAGGATACATACTGTCAGGCAAACGGCCGAACGTCAGCGGGTGGGCGCCTTCTGCATTAATAATACAATTGGTTTCGATGACGGCATCATCCGGTAAACCACGAATAGCACCGTGGTTTGTGGTATTGACCACCAATTGGTTATCAAGATTGTTATGAATGGCGCAAATCAGATCCAGTGCGACCTCAGAATAGAATGAGCCACCGCGGAAACTGAGTTGTTCTGGTTTGTGATCAAGTTCTGGATCAGCATACAGTTCGAATAGTTCCTGTTCTACTTTCATAACTTGTTCTGCCCGAGTGCCTTGTTCGACCGCAGCCTCGCGCTCTTCCTGTAACATATTGCGGGTTTGATAGAAATAGCGGTGATAAGGGCAGGGGATTGCGCCTAGTGCCTTGAGTAGTGGTGGAGGCCAGGGTGCCTCTTGAATATTATTCATGGTTAAAACAGCACCATTGCATAGCATATCAAGAATTTGTTGAGTTTTATCCTGACCTGAAACCAGTACTTGATGCACCCAGACCATATGATTAAGCCCGGCAAAGCGTAACTGCACGTCCTGATAAGGACGTTGTAACATATTAGCTATCATGTGATGCATTGTGACTGGGACGTTACATAAGCCAATAATTTTTGCTTTGCTATAGCGGGAGATTGCTTCGGTGACGATCCCGGCTGGATTGGTGAAGTTAATCATCCATGCGTCTGGGGCAAGTTGCTCGACTTTATAGGCGATATCTAGTAAAACGGGGATGGTACGTAGCGCTTTGGCAAATCCGCCTACGCCGGTAGTTTCCTGACCGATCAAGCCATATTTTAACCCCAGACGTTCGTCCGCAGCACGTGCCGGAAGCTGGCCGACACGCAATTGAGTCAAAATAAAACTGGCGCCGCGAATGGCGTCATCTGGTGTGAAATGGACGCTGACAATAACGTGTTCCATGTTGTGACGAGCTAACATACGGCGAGTAAGCGCGGCGATAATTTCTACTTTCTGTTTTCCACTGTCAATGTCAACTAATGCCAGTTCAGATAGTGGAATGCTTTTTTTGTGTTGAATAAGCCCTTCGACTAATTCGGGGGTGTAGCTGCTACCGCCGCCAATAACAGCTATTTTGACTCGTTTCATATTTTTTCCTCTTGTGATGGTATTCGGCGATAGAGTTCAATCATATCGCTGGCAAGATCTTGAATAACCATTGCGTTCATTAAGTGATCTTGCGCATGGACGGTGATGAGATTGACCGGTAATTTACCGCAACCTTCATCCAATCCGATGAGGGTAGTTTGAATGGTGTGTGCTTCTTTGATTGCCTGTTGGGATTCAGTCATCAGTGTTTGTGCTGTTTGAAAGTCACCGTTTCTGGCATGTTGTAAGGCCATTAGCGCATGACTGCGTGCGCTTCCGGCATGAATCAGCAGTTCTACAATAATTTTTTCTAAATCAATAGGTTGTTCTAAATCCATGTGTAAATCCTCCGAAAATTAGGGTTGGGATTGAGTTTCTACACCGGTGGATGCTGTGTTTTCTCGTTGTTTATCTTCTTCGTTGAGCAACTGTTTTTCATAAATTTTGAAGAAGGGATACCAGATAAAAAGGTCGATTATCATTAGCATGACAACTAGCACTGCCGCACGATAATCCCAGGCGGCGGAAATCATTGCGCCGAATGGTGCCGGTGCAGTCCAGGGGGAAAGGGCGACCGTTTTATGCACCAGGTCAAGATGCAGGGTGCTGTAGGACAATACTGCATTGACCAATGGCACAACCAATAGAGGAATAAATAAGGTTGGATTCATCACAATCGGTGAACCAAATAGCAGTGGTTCGTTAATATTGAATATGGATGGAACTACGCCCAGTTTTCCAATAGTGCGCAAATGTATAGAACGGCTGCGCAGATAAAGAATCGCCAGAACCAGTGTAGAACCAGAGCCGCCAAGACAGATATAAAATGACCAGTAAGGATCAGTAAAAATTTGTGTTGCAGCAGTACCTTGAGCCATTAATGTGGCATTGGTAGCAATATTTGCCATAAAAATAGGGGCCATCAAGCCAGTGATAATGTTGGCGCCATGAATACCGGCAAACCACAGTAGGTTAGAAATGAGTAGCGCCAGTATAATGGCAGGCAGAGTATCACCGACGGAGATGAGTGGGTGGAACATCTGCATTATGGCTGCGGGAATAAGTAGATTGAATTCACTCTGTAATAGCAAGCTGGCAGGATAAACTGTCAACAAGATACCTATGACTGGGTACAGAAGTTCAAAAGAACGGGCGATTGCTGGCGGTACTTGCGTTGGCATTCGGATGGTGATGTTGTATTTTTTTAGTAGACGCGTTAGTTCAACTGACCAGACAGCGCAAATTAAAGCGGTAAATACACCGGCGCCACCGAGGAAATCGAGAGCTATTTTGTTTTCTATCTGTGGTGCTGCTGCTAGCAAAAACGCTACCAGTGACAGTAAAGCAGAAGTTAGTCCATCCAGACCGTAAGATTTAGCCAAACTATAGGCGGCGCCGACCGCAACAAAGACACTCATTAAGCCCATAGTCATAAAGTAAGGCATGGTAATGGTGCCCCAGTGAGTTTTGGCAAAGGACAACCAAGCTTGGCCGAATGAGGATGTAGTCTGTAAATCGAAGGGTGGGTTTGCCACAATTAACATCATGCTGCCGATGATCAAAAACGGCATGGCTGAGATAAAACCGTCACGCATTGCAATAATATGCCGCTGGTTACCGATTCGCCCGGCAATCGGGATAATATAGCGTTCTAAGACACAAGTAAAAGAGGTATAGAGACTCATGAGGGACTCCAAGTGGTGGTGAAATGGCTTATTCCAACAGGCTTAATGCCTTATCGAGAACCTTATCACCACGAAGGGTGCCATAATCCATCATGTCAATAACGTCTATTGGTTTGCCGAGTGGTTTGGCGATAGCGGAAAAATGAGATAATTGATACTTCACTTGTGGGCCGAGTAGAACAACGTCAACGTCGGTTATCAGGTGTTCTAATTCAACTATGGGGGCTGCTTTGATCTCAATGTCCAATGCCCGTTTTATCACTTCTGCTTGCATACGTTGTACCAATATGCTGGTGGACATACCGGCTGCACAACACAATAGGATTTTTTTCATTGCTCAGTCTCCAGTTTGTTATATCGTTTCTTATGGGATAAGTGGTTAATGAGAGCTTTCACTTTATTAAGACTAGCAACTTATGTTAAATATGTTGCGATTCTGTTCGCATATTAATCAAGAATAGTTTAAGGAATAGGGATGGAATGTGATCTTCGTTTGCATTGTACATAGTGTGAAATTGTCAAGTTAGATTAGGACGTTGCAGCGGGATTTTTTACTTATGGAATGAGGGTGAGTGCTGGTTTATACCTCGTATGGTTATCGGCTATGGATCGTTAATCTTTGCCTTTTTCATAAATACGCCATATCATCCATATAAGTAATATATGCAAAATACGCACTCAAGTAGATACACTATGGAGGCAGTATGATTACCAAATCCCACCCTAAGTCGAAGCATGTTAGCTTTAACTTCCTTTCAATGGATACCATTGAGTTGTCAAGCAATAAGGATGTTGCTAAACATATCAATTTGTCTGATATTCCCGTTGATGAGGCAGATCAATATGTTGTCGTGAAATTGCCAAGATCAATTGATTATTATGATATTAAGCTTGCAATAGCTAGCGCAGTAACTGCTGTCACTACATTCAATAAACACAAACATTTGCCTTTGGTGACTGAACCATCTGAAAGTGAATTTGCTTCCCGTAATGAAGCACGTCTCGAAAAATTAAAAAATCAGATCCTTACTGATTCAAAGTGGCTAACTGCAAGTGAACTTAGCAGATTAACCGGATCTAAATCGGTTAATTCCAGCGCTGCGGCAAATCGGTTGAAAAAGTCGAAAAAAATATTCGCATTGCCCATTAATGGTAAAGATCTATTCCCGTTGTATGCTCTAGACGAAGGCGGCCAGCCGTTACCTGTGATAAAAAACGTTATTGAGCTGTTTAAGAACAAAACGCCCTGGTCAATAGCTATTTGGTTTGGTACACCAAATAGTTGGCTCAGTAATAAAAAGCCAAAGGATCTTTTATTAACTCAACTTGATGATGTTTATATGGCAGCCAAAGAAGAAGTTGAAGGGCCGCGTCATGGTTGATGATGAAAAGGAGCTTCAAGAAAATATACCATTTCCTCCAGAGAATACAGGAGTTAAGATTCAAAAGTGGAAAGCTGGTACACCTATTGAACGTATTCATAGAATTAAGTTTAAAGGGATTGAATTTAATCCTGGCATTGGCAATGCTCGTTTTAGCCCGTTCAAGAATAATGGAATTTTCGTTCCGACAATCTATGGTGGTGAAAACATAGGGGTAGCTATTATGGAGACGATTTTACATGATATTCCATTGAATTGCTCCGGTATACCTGTTTATCTTGGTAAACTAGATGACTTAGCGCGTAGCCGAATTATTCCGAGAAAAGATATCAAGTATGTGGATATCAATCCACGAATACTGAAGAAGTGGGGAATTATTCAGAGCCAGTTAATAGAATCAGAGGCATCGGATTATCATATTACTCGAAGATGGGCAGCCAAAATTTATCATGATAATCCTGATGCTCAAGCAATTCGATGGTCTTCTAAGCAGCACGGGAGCAAAGCGATAATAATTTTTGGGGATCGGGTAAAAGAAGGAGATTTGAGTGTGTCTATTGAATCTGAGCCAGCAGCTACTTCTAAAGAAGTTAACGAAAAACTTAAAGATTTGGCCGATGAAATGGAACTAGTTCTGGTGCCTAAAAATATTACGTAAATATCCGTTGATTTTCATCATTAGAGAGGTTTTTAAGTTGTTCGACTAAACCATTATTTTACAAGTGCTTGCGGGCCGTTCTATATTATGACAAAACATTATGCGCTGGTAGAGCTGGAATGGATTTAACTTATTGAATCTTAAAAATAGTTTTTTTATTATTTACCTATACAGTTCATTTACAACTATTTTCTGTGATAAACTTGCTGGCGTTTATTACCAGCTCTGTTTGAGGTGCTTCTGAACACGCCATCGCAGCTTTCGTTACCTTTGTATCTTCCCGATGATGAAACTTTCGCCAGTTTCTTTCCGGGGGAAAATGCCACCCTGTTAGCTGCAATCAAATTGGCCATTAATCAGCCGCATGGCAGCTATATTTATTTCTGGTCCCGTGACAGTGGAGGCCGAAGTCATTTGTTGCATGCCGCCTGTGCTGAGTTGTCCCTGAAAGATGAAGCTGTGGGCTATGTTCCGCTGGATAAACGCGCCTATTTTATCCCTGAGGTGCTTGATGGCATGGAACACTTATCACTGGTTTGTATTGATAATATTGAGAGTATTGCTGGTGATGAAGAGTGGGAAATGGCGATTTTCAATCTTTATAATCGCATTCTGGAGATTGGTCGCACTTGTTTGCTGATTAGCGGCGATCGCCCGCCTCGCCAGATTAATCTTAAGTTACCTGATTTGGCTTCTCGTCTGGATTGGGGGCAAATTTATAAATTACAACCGCTTTCCGATGATGAAAAATTACAAGCCTTGCAATTGCGAGCGAAGTTACGTGGTTTTGAATTGCCAGAAGATGTAGGGCGCTTTTTACTGAAAAGATTGGACAGAGAAATGCGAACTCTGTTTATGGCATTGAATCAGTTAGATCATGCTTCGATAGTTGCTCAGCGCAAGTTGACGATTCCATTTGTGAAGGATATTTTGCACCTTTAAAGATGATGGTGGTGTCACCATCATCATATCTATTCTTATCAATTAAGAATTTCTTTTACTTTTTCCGGTGGGCGTCCAAGTCTAGCTTTATCACCGCAAACGACGATTGGGCGTTCAATCAGTTTAGGATTGGCGATCATCGCTTTCAGTAAATCATGCTGAGTGAGTTTTTCATCAGCCAGATTCAACTCCTTGTAGAGATCTTCTTTCGTTCTCATCAATTGGCGTGCATCATGAAAACCAAGCTGTTCTAGCAGAACGGATAATTGCGCTACAGTGAGAGGAGTTTCCAAATAGAGAATAATTTGTGGTTTAATTCCCCGTTCTTCAATAAGAGCCAGAGTTTCACGGCTTTTGGAGCAGCGGGGATTATGATAAATCGTCACCTGTTGCATGAGAATTCCTTAACGTTTGTATTGACTGTAACGCTGTTGTAGCTGGCGTAATTGATCGATACGAGCATCATAACGTGCTTGATCGTAACTGCCTAATTTTACGAGCGCGCTGGCGCTACTGAGGTATTTGATGGCATTGTCAAATTGACCGCGAAGGGCCATTTCTTCCGCATGCGCTGATAATTCTTCATGGCGTTTGCCTTGCTTGGCGGCAGCCTCGGCCATCAGGCGCCAACCGTTTGGATCATCTGGGTTATTGAATGTATAGCGGTGGAGTAGTTTTAAAGCTTGTTGATATTGCTTTGCGTGAATAAGCGCATTAGCGAGATTAATTTGTAATACCAAATTGTCCTTTTGTTTTTGTAACGCGTTCTGTAACCGGGTGATAGCCTGAGCAATTCGGTTCTGTTCGATGTCTATGTCAGTCATTGTGTCAATAAACCAGATATTATCCGGTTGTTTTGCTAACAGTGGTTCCAGAATAGCCTGTGCTTCAGTGTATTTTTTATCTTGAGCAAGCAAGATTGCTCGGCCATAAGCGGCGGCAAGTTGCTCTTTAGCTGTGCCTCTACGGTAATTTTCCAAAATTTGTTCAAGATAGCTGCGTTGCTCGGTGGTGTACATGCCCATAACACGGACTCTGGCGAACAAAAAGTCTTGAGATTGTGGAATGTTCTGGGCCGGATATTGATTAGCGCGGTTACGCGCATCAGCAAGGCGGCTGTCAGGTAGCGGGTGGGTGAGTAACATTTCTGGCGGCTTAGAACTGTAACGGGTTTGATCGACCATAATCTGCATAAAGGCTGGCATACCTTGAGGATCAAAGCCAGCTTTACGTAATGTTTGCATGCCAATACGATCAGCTTCTTGTTCATTGGATTGAGTAAAACTGATCATGCCTTGTTGTACACCCGCAATAGTCCCACTGAGGGCTGCCATCCCTGCTTGTGGGTTAGCCATGAGTAAAAGGATAGAACCTAGCGTGCCTGCCCAGGCTAGCGGTGCTGTGCGTTGCTGATCTTCCATCATTCGCGCCAGGTGGCGTTGAGTGACGTGAGAAATTTCGTGAGCTATTACGGAGGCAAGTTCGCTTTCATTACGGCTATAACGAAAAAGCGCAGCATGGAGTACCACATTACCGCCAAAGAAAGCATAGGCGTTGATATTCGGGTTATCAATCAGATAGAAATGGAAAGGCGTTTTAACTGAGTCCGCATGAGCCACCAGCCTTTGTCCAATGGCATTAATATATTGTGTCAATAATGGGTCATAAATCAGCGGAGCGTTGTCACGCATCTGGCGAGCGTAGAAATCGCCCATTGCCAGTTCCTGATTGATGCTCAGGATTGAACCTGCCGTGGTACCGATATCTGGCAATGAATCTTCAATAGAGGCGCTGAGAACAGGAGGACTTGTTAGCAATAGCGTACTGATTAATATTGCTGTCAGAGATTGATTAGACATTATTTTCATAAAACAAAAGTGCTCTCATTTGGCCATCGTCTTAGATAATGCGTGTATGATAAACAAGGGTACCTTAAAATTAATCAATTAGTACAATTTTTAAGAAAAATAGAAATATGAATATTGCTATCAAGGAGCCTGGTTAATGCTGGATATGATTATACAGTGGTATCGCCGTCGGTTTACTGATCCGCAAGTTATTGCGTTATTTGTCATCCTCTTGGCAGGGTTTGGCATTATTTATTTCTTACATGGCATTTTGGCGCCTTTGCTGGTAGCGATTGTTCTTGCCTACTTGCTGGAATGGCCGACAGCTAAACTTGAAAGGTTGGGATGTTCACGCACAGTGGCTGTTTGTATTGTGCTGGTTATTTTTTCCGGTATCAGTTTGTTGGTCATCCTGATTGTCGCGCCAACCGCATGGCAGCAGGGGATTAATCTGTTGTCAGATATACCCAATATGCTTAATCGGTTTAATGAATATGCCCAAACATTACCGGCCCGTTACCCGGTTTTGGTTGATGCCGGCATCATTGATATGATGGCCGAAAATCTACGTAGTAAGATTTCAACTGCCGGTGACTCTGTGGTGAAGTTTTCGGTGGCTTCATTGATTGGTTTATTAACGCTAGCTATCTATTTGATTCTGGTGCCGCTGATGGCCTTTTTCTTGCTAAAGGATAAAACCCAGATGCTGCAAGCATTGCAACGGGTTCTGCCGCGTAACCGTATTTTAGCCGGGCAAGTATGGCGCGAGGTGAATCAGCAAATTACTAACTATATTCGAGGTAAAGTCACGGAGATGGCGATCGTCGGTATTTGTACCTATGCGGTGTTTGCATTTCTTGGATTGGATTATTCATTACTGCTTTCTGTTTTAGTTGGGCTATCAGTGTTAATTCCTTATGTAGGCGCGCTGATTGTCACGATTCCTGTTGTACTGGTTGCGTTATTTCAATGGGGCGTCGGGACAGATTTCTGGACCTTGATTATTGCTTATCTGGTCGTTCAGGGGCTGGATGGTAACTTGCTGGTGCCGATTTTATTCTCTGAAGCTGTAAACTTGCACCCTCTGGTAATCATTCTTTCTGTGATTACTTTTGGTGGGTTGTGGGGATTCTGGGGCGTATTTTTTGCTATTCCGCTGGCGACGCTAATTAAAGCAGTGATCCATGCATGGCCGGAAGAGATAGTTATAACAGAAGACGATGAAATAAAAGAGTAAATTTATTTTTAATGGTACAGGTACCTGTCATTAGAGGAAGCACGGGATGGGAATATCCCTCCCGTACTTGCCTTTGGCATCTTGAGCTGTTAAATGAGCATGATTAAATTTTGAATCATTTTCTTAAGGGTGCTGTTTCAGATAATTCACCACGATTTGGTGGTGATCACTGGTCTTAAATTTATCAAAAACGTGCTCTATATTGCCGTTGGTATCGATCAGGAAACTGATACGGTGGATACCATCATAGGTTTTGCCCATAAACTGTTTCTCGCCCCAGACGCCAAATTGTTCAGCAACTTGATGATCCTCATCGGACAACAATGTGAAGTTCAGCATTTCTTTTTCCACAAAGCGTGACAATTTACTTGGGGTATCTGTGCTAATGCCTAGCACTTCAACACCTGATTCCTTTAATTTATCCATTTCATCGCGCAGACCACAGGCTTGTACAGTGCAACCAGGAGTCATTGCTTTAGGATAAAAATAGACTAAAACACGCTGGCCTTCGAAATCAGATAAATTGATTGTTTCTCCATCTTGGTCAGGAAGGCTGAACTGAGGGGCCTTATCACCGGCTTTCAATGGGTTCATCCTGTATTCTCCGTTTAATCTTTCAACTAAAGTGGTTCAAGAATACTAATACTGCCTTGTGCATTTAGATCTGTACATAACTTATTAAACGCCTGCTTAATAATTATGCCGTCATCCTCTAATAGACTATGGGCGGTAATCTGGATCTGCAACCGAGCAGGGATATCGCCTTCTGGCGGCTGTGTTTTTGATACCAGTTCAGCAATATTAAAATCCTGTGTGGTAAACAGACTGGTAAACTGTTCGACAATACCGGGTGAATCATCAACATCAACCTTAACGGAGACCGTGGAAGGAAATGTTGTATGGGTATCGCACTTTGTGCGCTTCATGACGATAAGAAGATCGAGCTCGGCTCCTTTCTGCGGTAGTGAGGATTCAATCATTGTGATAGCGTTCCAGCTACCGGAAAGCAGCATAATGAAGGTGAATTCCTCACCGAACATGGCTAAGCGGCTGTCTTCAATGTTACAACCACACTCACTCACAAGACGAGTAATGGTGTTGACGATACCCGGACGGTCAACGCCTAAAGCGGTTATAACGAGAAAATGTTGTTCTGATTGTGGCAAAGTCACTTTTCCTTCTCTGCTATGGTTTCGTTAAGGTAAACATAAAAAGGCTATACTGCCAAGGCCAATTGCATCAAAGTTGCGCTATTGTACTGCCATTCCCAGCCATTGAATTTCAACAAATTACTTTGGTTATCACTTCTTTTTAATAGAGGTTATCTGGTATTAACAAAATTCATTGAAATTCCGCGTTAAATAGTTTCCTTCTGGATGACTAAAAAGTACCATGAAGTTCTTGTTTGTATAGGGGGTTATGTAATGTCTAGCGGGAGATTTGAATTTACAGGTAGCATTGTTGCGCTGGTAACACCAATGGATGCGAACGGTCAGGTTGATAAGGCCAGTTTGAAAAAGTTAATCGATTACCATGTTGCTAGTGGGACATCAGCGATAGTCTCGGTAGGGACAACCGGCGAATCTGCTACATTGAGTCATGATGAGCACGGTGATGTTGTTTTGACAACCGTAGAATTGGCTGATGGGCGTATTCCGGTTATTGCCGGAACAGGTGCAAATGCGACTGCTGAGGCAATATCCCTAACGAAACGTTTTGAAAACAGCGGCGTTGTTGGTTGCCTAACGGTAACGCCTTATTATAATAAGCCGTCGCAAGAGGGTTTATATCAGCATTTTAAAACAATTGCTGAAAATACCGATTTACCACAAATTCTGTATAATGTGCCTTCTCGTACTGGGTGTGATCTGCTGCCGTCAACTGTAGCGCGTTTGGCGAAGATTAAAAATATTGTCGCAATTAAAGAAGCTACAGGGAACTTAAATCGTGTTAGTCAAATCCAAGAATTGGTTAATGATGATAGTTTCATCTTATTGAGTGGCGACG
This sequence comes from Photorhabdus luminescens subsp. luminescens, assembly GCF_001083805.1. Lineage (GTDB taxonomy): Bacteria > Pseudomonadota > Gammaproteobacteria > Enterobacterales > Enterobacteriaceae > Photorhabdus > Photorhabdus luminescens. The sequence goes on from NZ_JXSK01000001.1 coordinate 90,226, forward strand.
ATGCAAGTGGATTGGATTTTATTCAGCTTGGCGGCAAAGGGGTTATTTCTGTTACTGCAAACATTGCAGCGCCTGAAGTGGCTAAGTTTTGTGAATTGGCATTAAACGGCCAGTTTGCAGAGGCGCGTAAGGTAAATAATCGCCTGATGGATTTACATCGTCAGCTATTTGTTGAACCTAACCCGATTCCAGTTAAATGGGGATGTTACAAACTGGGTTTGATTGCTGGTGACACCGTGCGTCTGCCGATGACGCCATTGACAGATGCAGGAAAAGTCTCAGTTGAAAAAGCCTTGAAAACGGCCGGATTACTGTAAAATTTAGGGAATTTTAATGGCAATATTGTTGCAAAAATCGAAGGTGATAAAGGTTGCTGGTATGTCACTTGTCGTGTTATTGGCAGCCTGTTCTGGCGACCAAAGTTATAAGCGCCAAGTCAATGATGATGACACATATCTTGAAACACCTCCCCTGAAGGCGTTGAAAGTTCCTGCGGGTATGGTATTGCCATTGCAGAATGGTGAATATGATATTCCAGCAATATCCTCTAAAGGGCAGGTTGGGAAAGCGCTTGATATTCGCCCGCCATCTCAGGCACTGGCCCTGTTGAGTGGTTCCCGTACTGAAAACAGTGCAAAGAGCAGTAAATTGCTGCTTGAAAGCACGCCTGAGAATAGTCATCTGTGGTCACAGATTAACAATGTTCTGTTGAAAAAAGGTTATCCAATTAGCCAACGCGATGATGCTAGCCAGACATTGACAACTGATTGGATCGATTGGCCGCGTGCAGATGAAAATGTTCCATATCAGACTCGTCATCGTATTAATGTTGTACGCCAGAGCTATCAGATTGAATTATCCGTTACTAATGAAGGGCTGAGACAAGGTGATCGACAGGTCACTGATCCTATTGAAATCCAGCGTTATAACTCACTGATGCTCAATGAATTAATTGAAGGTGTGAACCAACAGCGCGAACGCATTAGCGATGATGCTGTGGCGCGTAATCTAGGCCCATTGGAGGTACAGAGTGGCGGTGATACTTCTGGATTACCTCAGATGATTGTTCGTGCGCCATATAATATTGTTTGGGATAGATTACCGGCCGCACTGGAAAAAGTAGGCATGAAAGTGGGTAGCCGCAGCCGTTCAACCGGGGCTATTACTGTGACTTATAAAAGCCTCAGTTCATCTAGCTGGAAATCAATGGGGGTTAGTGAACCATCCATTAGTGAAGGTGATTACAAATTACAGGTTGGTGATTTGAATAACCGGAGCAGCTTACAGTTTATTAGTGATAAAGGTAAACCGTTGACCCAATCACAAAATGATGAATTGGTTGCAGCGTTGAAAGCCGCTTTCAGCCAGACCGCAGGATTATAAGCTAGCCCCTCAGATTATTGGCAAAGCGCTGGCTGTTTAGTTAGCGCTTTGATTTAACATAGCGCTGTGTTAAGAATATCCCCTTCATATAATTTCTTCCTGAAACTCAGGAAATTCAAATTAATATCGCTGACTATCGTTGGTTACCATATTGCTAAGATATTCACGGTATTTTGGGTTCTTAACGATCCAGAAATACAGAATCGAGCAATTTTTTTGTTAGCTTTACTTACCATATAACCTTTGAGGATAAGTTTTTCGAAGGTCATCAGCTTGCCTTGAGATTGATAGGCAGACGGTTTTTTAGCATGAAATTTGGCTGTTTTTTAGACTAATCAGATAACTATAGAAAAAATCAGCCCTTTGGACAGGATTTTATCGACAATCTGTTTTATTATTTATCTATGGTGTTTATACAATAGTAATATCTCTGGAGTATATAAGATGCAAAAAAAAGCTGAGTTGTATCGTGGAAAGGCAAAAACGGTGTACACCACGGACGATCCTGATTTGCTAGTACTGGAGTTCCGTAATGATACATCAGCGTTGGATGGCGAACGTATTGAACAGTTTGATCGTAAAGGGATGGTGAACAATAAATTTAACCATTTCATTATGAGCAAATTGGCAGAAGCAGGGATTCCGACGCAAATGGAGCGTCTGTTATCGGACACTGAGGTATTAGTTAAAAAGCTGGATATGGTGCCGGTTGAATGTGTTATTCGCAATCGGGCTGCGGGTTCATTAGTTAGACGCCTTGGTATTGAGGAAGGTTTGGTATTGAATCCACCTCTGTTCGATCTGTTTCTGAAAAATGATGCTAAGCACGATCCAATGGTGAATGAATCTTATTGTGAAACTTTTGGTTGGGTTAGCAAAGAACATCTAGCTGAAATGAAAGAATTGAGCTACAAGGCTAATGAAGTATTGAGCAAATTGTTTGATGATGCTGGTTTGATTTTGGTTGACTTCAAACTGGAATTTGGTTTGTTCAAAGGTCAGATAGTTCTAGGGGATGAATTCTCTCCTGATGGCAGCCGTTTGTGGGACAAAGAGACGTTGAACAAAATGGATAAAGATCGCTTCCGTCAAAGCCTTGGTGGCCTAATTGAAGCGTATGAGGAAGTAGCGCGCCGTATCGGTGTTATTTTGGACTAATTACGCAAACGATTACTTGGGCCGAAAGGCCCTTTTTATTGGCTCAAGTGATTCTGGTTGTAATTTTTTCATTGGCTTTTTATGACCAAATATTATCCGACAATGAAGTAGTTAATATGAATTAATCCAATTATAGAATAGACTACCTCTTTGTAAGAGGTGATTTGCTTAAGTTTAGAACAATTTAAGGCATGTTAATATTGAATAGGAATTCATTTATATAATCGCTATATATTTAAAAAATCATTATAATTCATTGGAATTATTGTTATTTTTTACTCCATCTATGATTTGTTGTTTGGAATAAATTATTTATTATTCATATTGGCGAGATATTTTACAATTAGTATATTAAATAACCTAATAAAGGTATTGACATTGTAAAATAAGGTATCAATTTTATTTTTCGGCTATTTTCTTGTGATAGCGTTTATAAACATTTCAATCAGATCGTGATAAATGCGAATATTTTGCGATAATTGCATTTTGCTAAATGTGAACCAGATCTTACTGTTGTGATCGATCTGTTATTAATAACCTTGATGTTGGCTGCATACACTGATGTTGCAAATAACATCGTTAATTTTGATGAGGTGCCATAACCTAAAGATGAAAAGCGTGATGTCAGAGAATTTAACTGTATGGCGGGTATTGTTACAAAGCGCCATACCATTTAAGGGGACTGTTCTATGTGCGTTTTTGGCCTTAACCGTTACATTATCGTGTGATCTAAGCGGTCCTTATATTATCAGGAACTATGTTGATAAGGCGACATCAGGGACGACTGTTGATCAACTTATCATGTTGGCAATCATTTATGTTTTTATTGCGTCGATTGGTGTTATCGGTAATTTGGTAACCAGTTACATGAGCACCAAAGCCGGTTGGGGTATTGCTGATACTATTAGATATAAGCTTTTTCGCCATGTGATGACAGTGTTGCCTGTATTGGAAATAGAACGACGATCACAGGGAGAGTTGCTGGAAAATATCGAAGGTAACGCAGATATTATAGGAAAAACGATTTCTAAAGCAGGCTTCAAAGCCATTGCTAATTTAGCGCTGACATTAGGGACATTGATAATTATATTCAGCGTTATGCCTCAGGCAGGTATTGCCATAACTGTCGTCGTCATACTAGTAGCATATGTGTTGATTCAATTAACCAGACTTTCTGTCCGTCGCTGGCTAATTGCGCGAAATGAAAAAGCCCGAATCTTTGGTTTTGTCGGTGATTCATTACATGCAATGGATGATTTACAACCATTGTCCCAGGCGCATTGGCCTGCCATTGCATTTCGTAAAATGTTGTCAATATTGCTCAAATTTGAACGTAGCGCTTATATTGGCGGCAGGGCTTTTTGGCCAATTACTCAGCTCTTTTTTGCACTCTGTTTCGGTATCGGGTTTGGCTTTGGGCTTCAGTTACTTGGTGAGAACAGTTTAAGTATCGGTACATTAACGATGGTTTATCTCTATGTTGATAAACTTCGGGAACCGGTGGAGGATATGTCATCAGAAATAGAGTTGATACAGAAATTGTTTGCTGCTTTGTCACTTTCGGCAAAAATGTTAAATGAAGGTACTCCTGATAAATCATCGGATAATTTATTGCCTGATGGTCCTCTCTCGATCCATTTCGATAATGTTGATTTCAGTTATAACGGAGAAGAAGCGCAAGTTTTGCATGGCGTTAATTTTTACGTCGCTCCGGGGAGTAAAATTGGCATTATTGGTAGAACGGGGGCGGGAAAAAGTACCATTCTTAATTTGATGTGTGGATTTGCGCGACCTGATTCAGGAAGAGTGACCATTGGCAATGTCGATGTCTCAACGATTAAACCTGAGGAGTTTGCAAAAAAGATTGCTGTCTTGAGCCAGCGTTCTCATCTGTTTTCCGCAACATTGCGGGAAAATTTAACGCTTTTCAGTAGTGAAATATCTGACGACCAAATTTGGGCGGTTCTGCAAGAATTAGATGCGCTTGAATGGGTTAGGGCATTACCTGATAGTCTTGATACACAGGTTGGTACTAATGGTCTGATGCTATCAGCAGGAGAAATTCAAATGATAGCGGGCGCCAGAGTGATGTTGCAGCATTGCTCGTTAGTGATTATTGATGAAGGAACTTCTCAACTTGATCCCCGAATGGAAGAGAGTTGGCTGAAATTGCTTGAAAAGTTAAGCCGCAATTGCACTGTCGTGATGGTTGCACATCGCCTTCACACGCTTTCGGTGGTTGATGAAATTATCATTATCGATGATGGGCGGATTCAACAACGAATCCCTGAAACAGAAATCGCAATGTTAACGAGTAATCATGATGGGCTCATGGTATGACTATATCCAATGTATCAACTAAACTGAAAATGTTACCGGCCTTGACTGAGCTGATAAAAAAGTTTGCTCCTCTCTATTTCATTACCATGTTTGTGTGGACACTGATGCATGGTTTTCCTCTGTTGATTGGTTACCAAATCAGCAAATTACTTGATAGAGCGATGAATGAGCCGACTAACCCTGTCGTCTGGTGGTTGCTTGCTTCGGCGATTGCAACTATGGTTTTGCGATCGCTATTTTTATTCTTGGGATTAACCTTTGATTTTACGTTGATCTTCAAGGTCAGCGCTTATCTGAAAGAACGGGTTTTGTGGGGAGTGAGCCATTGTTCCCACAATCAGAGACAGGCTTTTTCTCAAGGCGATATTCTGAACCGTATTCGTGATGATAGTGATGAAATTGCGGAATTTCTGAGTTGGACTTCTGATTTTATTTACCGTGCATTACTTTTAATTATCGCATTAGTTGTGCTTATCAACACTGACATAATAACCACACTTGCTCTTATGCCTATGATTGTGGGCCTGTGGGTCGGGGCGATACTTAAACGCAAGGTAGGGAATTTACAGAAGAGTAAACGTCAATCGCAAGGGGACATTGCCGGCAAGATTACTGATGTCTTAACGGGAATACGCGATCTGCGCCTTGGTAATAAAATGGAAGGGCAGATTGAGCGGTTATCGCAGAAATTTGTCAATCGACGGGCTATTCAAGCCAAACATCAGGTATTTACTGACCTTCTTTCTGGGCTGTTCAAAAATATTGTCATACTTGGGACGTCGGCTGTTTTATTGATAGTAAGTAAACGAATCGTCGATGGCAGTTTTACTGTAGGTAATTTGGCACTGTTTTTGACCTATATCGGCTGGATCAGTGAACAGATACTTTTCTTTGGTCGGTCAGTTGCCTATTACAAAAATGCTGATGTGTGTTACGGACGAATCAGACAGTTTCTGGCAAATGAAGTAGATAAAAAAGAAACCAAAGAATATGGGCAAGGTGAAATTCTGCATAAGCTGAGCGTTAGTCATCTGACATATTCCAAAAACCAACCCCCGGTTTCATTTGAGGCAACAGCTAATCAGGTTATTGGCATTGTTGGTGATATTGGTTCGGGTAAGACCGCCTTTTTGCGTTACCTGATTGGTCTGGAAAAATCCAGTTCCGGCAGTGTGCTTTGGAATAACAAAGAGGTTCTGGGAAATGAAAACTGGTGGCGGAATCCACGTATCGGATATGCCAGGCAGAAAGCGGGGTTTTTTGGTGGAACCGTAAGACAAAACCTCGCGTTGGGTGATAAAGATATCGATGATGATGTCATGGTGCGGGCGCTGGAGGCAGTCGGTCTGACGCCCGGCTCATATGAATTGCCAGAAGGGCTTGATACCGTTATTAATTCTGGCAGTGCCGGTCAATTATCTGGCGGCCAGCGTCAACGTTTGGCATTGGCCCGGATGTTATGTCGTCCTGCTGACGTTTATATTGTTGATAACTGTGATTCGTCATTAGATACGGATACGGCCCGTAGTTTATGGACTGTTTTACCTGAGCGCTGGCCCGGTCTGTGGATTGTTGTTTCGCATAATGCCGATCTTCTCGCTAAAGCGGATCATATTGTTACCGTTCAACAGCGGAGAGAGTTAACATAATCCATTGGATATCCACTCCTGGCTAAGTCGGTAGGAGTGGATGTCAATAATGAAATGGTATATATTTTTTTATATCAAACGAGGAGGGACTATGGGTAAACAAGCTGTTTTTACTATGAAACTTGAATCAGATCTGCGTGATCACGACGTAAAAGCGATTTTTGCGGCTCGAAGAGAACAGGTTAAGGCTCGTAAGTGAACGTAATTTGGACACCTCAGGCGCTTTGCGATAGCGAGGCAATATGGGAGTGACTGGTTTTTGTCTGGATTTTAGCTTTAGTGCATACATCACGGTTGTGGCCGTAGGAAGTTGAGTAATTACATGCTTATTAAAAACTTAATTGCCACATTGGAAGGTGAAATACAGATATTAATAACCACATTGCTTAATGAGCAATGGGAAGCAGCCAGGGAATTAATGAATGAATCATTGCGTATGGCGGCTGATGATTTAGCTTTAACTGTATTGGCAGACAGTTTGTGTAACTCAGATATCGATATTATTTATCGGCAGCAAGGTGCTTGTCATCTGCGGCTAAATACTCTCAATGGAAAGCTCAATCTTTATATTGGGATTAAAGATCGGCAAATTGATTCTCTCACATTATCTCGATGCCCAATACCTGATGCGTATGCAAAACAGGGTATTTTTATCGAAAAAACGTTAAAGACGTTTGGTCTTAGAGATGTCCCGGATGGTTTGGTATGTTTGCCATCGCCACATAATGTCAAAGCGCTTGTACTATTGCTTGCGGGTTCTGGTCCGCATTCGATGGATTATGATGTTGGGCCTAATCCACTGTTTCGTATGTTGGCGCATGAATTAAGTCAATATGGCATTGCGAGTGTCCGTTTTGACAAACGCTATTACCGTATCCGGCAGAGAAATATGGACCCTGAGGTTGTCGATCTCAATACGGAAATTGTTGACGATGCTTGTAATATTCTGACCGGTTTAATGGGACATATTGAATTACACGATGTACCAGTCTTTCTGGTTGGGCACAGTTTCGGCGGATATGTCAGCCCATTAATTGCAAAGAACTTACAGCAAAAATCGGGTTTAAATATTACGGGCATTGCGATGTTGGCGGCGCCTTTCCGTAATTTACTCCGGGTGATTTTATCCCAATTACCCAGCGGGAAAGAGCAAGATACAGTATCTCTTGAGAGCTTTTTGTCAGTGCCGGATAGTTATCTCAAACAGATTGAGAATTATCATGCATTTGACTGCTTAAACAGCTTGCCTGCAATGCCGTTATTTTTTGCTCAGGGAGATCAGGATTTCCAGATTTTGCATAATGTTGATTTTACGATGTGGAAAACTGCACTGCAAAATAATAGGCAGGCAGAATTCAAACTCTACACTGGATTGAATCATATTTTATTGCCCACAATGGGGTGCGATGGTGGAGAGGATTATCTGCAACCAGGTCAGATCCCGGTGCAGGTAATTGCAGATTTGGCTGCATGGATCATCCACCATTCGTCAATGAAATAGACAGCGCTATTTATCTTTTTCGAGCAGTTTGACCCAATCGTTGATTGTCGGCCAGCGGGCTAAATCTGCAAAGTTGGTTGGATAACCTGCATAATTCAGCCGATCAACTAGCATCAGCATTTTTACCGAATCGAAACCGATATCAAAAAGATTTTCATCCTCCGGTATTTCCTCTGCTTCTGGATGAAGCGCTCTGATTTCTCGATGTAAAACTTCATAGATAAGCTGATTTTTCATTGTGTCTCCAAAAGGTGTTATGAAACAAAACAAGCTACAATTCTCTGATACCTTCGATTGGCGCCGATGCGGCTGCGCGATGTGATGGATATACACCAAACACAACGGTAATAAAGCAGGCTGCGAGGGAAGCGAGTAAAAAGGAATAGAAAGAGAAACCAACCGCAATATCAAATAGTAATAAAATTCTGAAACCGATAAATGAGAATAACAGTCCTAATAGTGTTCCCAATAATGAAATCAAAAATGCTTCGGTAAGAAACTGATAAAAAATATCGGAATAACTTGCTCCTACGGCAAGTCGTATACCAATCTCTCTTCTACGTTCTCTGACGCTGATGAGAATGGTATTCATGACACTGACGCCCGCAACAAAGAGGGTCACTGATGATATTGACAATAGGAAGAGGTTAATTTTTGATTGGGTTTCATGCAATGTTTTCAACAATTCCGTGGTATTACGTATCTCATAGCTTTGTTGATGTTTAAACCGTGACAATCGTTGTTCAACAGCATATTTAACCGGCTCAATATGAGAGGCGTCTTTGGCTTTCAACACCATGCCGCCAGGAGGCGTATGACCGAACAGCCGTACCAGATAGCTATTGCTTGGCAAAAATGCGGCATCGTCGACACCGGCATCCATGCCTTCGCCTTTCTGTGTCAAGATACCAATAACTTGCATCGAGATATCATTGATCTTGATGTTCTGCTCAAATGCGGTTTCTTTTTGTGGAAAAAGTCGTTCGGCCAGAGCGGCTCCCAAAACAACGACATTTGCCAAAGCTGCATCTTCTTGTGGTGTGTAAAAACGTCCACGATCAATCACCAGATTACGGATAATCGCGATATCTGCATTGGCGCCAATCAATTGACCATCAGTAGTGCCTTGTGGGGAAACTATGGTTCCTGGCGCGGTATAAAACAGGGTGCTGTGGCTGATATATGGGTTACTTGAAAGTGACGTTATATCCTCTGGTGTCAGATAATTATCATGGGAATCGAAAGCCCCGTTTTCTTGTCCCTTGTATTTTACTGAAATGATATTACTCCCCATTGAAGAGACCATCTTGACAATATGATGCTTGGTTTCTGTACCAATTGCTTGCATGATCACAATCGAAGCTACCCCGATGGCAATGCATAATAGCGTCAAGAAGACGCGTGTTTTATGAGCGGCAAGAGAGCGTACCGCCATCTTGAGGTTAAACAGAATAACCGTCGAATAAACATTGAGTTTTAAGGTTATTTTACTCATGCTCATTGAGTCACCAGACAACCGTTATCCAGATATAGTTTGCGTTTGGCATATTTGGCGACAGCTTGGTCATGTGTTACCAGGATAATACCGCATCCATTATGATGTAATTCAGTAAAAAGTTGCATGAGATTGGTCGCATTAGTGGTATCTAATGCGCCGGTAGGTTCATCGGCGATAATAAACTTTGGGTTGTTGATCAAGGCGCGAGCTACGGCAACCCGTTGCTGTTCTCCCCCTGACAGATGGCGCGGGTATTTATCTAATAAATTGTTAAGCTGGAGGCGATCGATTAAGTAGTGGAAATGCTCTCTGTCATAATCAAAGTTTCTTTTTAAGTAATACATGGGCATTGAGATATTTTCATCAATGCGGTAGTTTTCAAGCAAATTATAATTCTGAAAAACAAAGCCAAAATATTTTCGCCGTAAAAGCGCCAATGAGTGAATCTTTTGCTGAGTCACCGTGATATCGTTAATAAGATATTCACCCGCACTGGCGATATCCAAAAGCCCTATTATATTCAATAAGGTACTTTTCCCTGAGCCAGAGCGACCAAGAATAGCAATATAATCATTTTGGTCTATGGTTAAGCAAATATCTTTCAGGACCAGATGCTGTTGACTTTCATTGCCGTAGGTTTTGCAGATATTATTTAGCGTTATCATTGTTCCTATCCCCAAGATTATCTTGCTTGGAAAGTACAACGATCTGCTCGTTATTCTGCAATCCATTGACAACGACTGAACGTCTTCCGTCGTTATGGCCGATCAACAATTTTCTTACTACAATGTTTCCCTCTTTCATCTCACGTAAAAAATAGGTAGTTAGATCATCATTCAAAGGTTGATGCCGTTTATTATTCAGTATGTCATTGGGTATGGTCACGACTCCGATGCTTTCGTGGGTCACAATAGTGACATCCGCACTCATACTGGGTTTGAGCAGGAAATTATTATTAGGAACATCAAATAGCACCGTATAATAAACGGCATTATTAATGAGATCGGGCTTATACATAATCTTCTTAACATTGCCGTGCCATATATGCTGATTTGCGCCATAGATCTTGAAGGAGGCTTTTTGCCCTGTCACGATTTGGTTAATATCTGCTTCGGAAACTTTTGCATAAACCGTCATATTTTTGAGGTCGGCAATTTGCATGAGAACTGGTGTCTGTTGATTGACATTCAGCGTTTGCCCTGGATCAACATGGATTGCAGTCACTACGCCGGCAATAGGTGAATAGATTTGGGTATAACTGAGGCTGACTTCTTCACTATGCAAAATATGCTCATTCTGCCTGATATCTGCCTTGAGGCTTTCAATTCTTGCCTGACTTTTCTTAACGCCGAAAGCGGCTTCATCCAGCAGTTGCTGACTAGTTGCGGAGCGCAGGTTAAGCGCTCTTTGGCGCTTTTCCGTGATGACCAGAAGTTGATAGGCGTATTGTTCCTCCTGCAACATGGCACGCAATTTTTCTAACCGTGCGCGGCTGGCCTCAACTTTAGTACGATAAAAAGTATCATCAATGCTGGCGACCAGTTTACCTGCTTCAACGATATCCCCGACCTCAACATATAACTTAGTTAATTGGCCTGAGATTTGGCTACCAACATTGACCTGTCTGGTTGGTTGTATAACACCGGCAGCACTTACCGTAGTAATGATGTCACCTAACGTTCCGGTGACGATTTGTTCTGTCATCACCGCAGATGTCTCTTTTTGGCTAAAGTTGTTATAAGCCACGGCAAGAAAAGCGATCATGACAATGGTGATAACCACCCATTTCTTTTTTTTAACCAGCACAATCAGCATCCATTTTACTATTTGTTATCGTTCCGTATCTGTTATCGTTCCGTATCGCCAGACATCAGATCATTCTGAGTGCCTATGCAATCCAATAAATCAATCAAAAACAGCCCCATGTCGCTGATAATATCTTCAGAGAAAATATCATCATCGTAGAGCCATTCCAGCCCTATTCCGGTTGGCAAATTGATCAGTTCGAGCGCAATATCTCCTTTAGGTTTGAGCCCCTTGATTTTTTCCTTGATGCAACGGGTTTCACCAAGATATAAATCAGTTTCAAATCCTATTTGAGAAGAAAAATAATAAGTGACTTCCGGCAATTGCATACCGTGGTGGTGGTGAAGATGTTGTTTTAAATAGGCCAGCGAGATATTGGAATGCTTATTCGCGTTTGCCAGAAAATCGCGGACATACTTAGATACGTTAATTAGCGAAGTTTCCGCAGTAACGCAGGGCAGCAGTAGTGTTGTTGCGAAGCTACCAACGCTGTCAAACGATATGGGAGGAACGCGGTTGGCACAAGGAATACCTACGATAATCTCATCTTTATTGAGTAATGAATTAATGGTCATCAGAAATGCGCCAGTTACAATATGTTCCAGAGTCACCGCATGTTCTTTCTGCGTGTTGGATAGCGCGGCAATTAATTGAGGAGACAATGGCATTGAATAACGCCGTCCTCGGATTCTCTGATGAACTTCTGATGTATCATTACGTTGTCCGGCAACCGAAAGTACGTTGAACAATTTTTCTGTCCAAAAATTTAATGTTTCGTCTGACATGCGCTGATTGATGACATTAATGTCCGTTTCTGTAGCGGCTGCAATCTTTGGCGCATGATCTGCGTAAGCGGAAGATAATTTTTGCAACACATGAGCAATCGACATCCCGTCACAAAATGCATGATGGAAATTTAATAGCAGGTAATGTTCGTGCTCTGCTATTTTTAATAACTTAAAATATACTGGTGGATTATCTTGCAATGTCATCGGCTTAAATGCCATATCATTTAAGATTTTGCGTAATGAAATTTCAATATTGATGCCGGTAGCATGAGTTAAATCGATATATTCGAAAGGCAGATTCTCTTCGGCGGCAGGTGAGAAGGTTAAAGAGAGTTGCCCATCTATTATGGTGACTCTTTGGCAGAGGGCAGGGAAATATTGCATGGTATACAGCAAAGCGTAACGTAATTTCTTTAAATCAATCTCACCGGCCAGATGGTAATATAGTGGAATATTATGAGCGCCTGATCGATTAGAAATAGTATCGATAATCCAATAATATTGGTCGTGTTGTTCTGTCAGGTTAGTGCTATTTTTATCGGTTAAAATCGGTATTTGCCCTTGTTGAATGACAGATTGTAATAGATAGCCTAATCTAGGGGCATGATAAAAATCTTCCAGGTGGAGAGAACAATTAAAGCGTTGCTGGATCTTATTAATTAACAATAATGCTTTCAGCGAAGTACCGCCTGCGTCAAAGAAATTAGTCTCTTCATCAATAACGTTATCGCTATCACCAAAAACTTCCCGCCATAGAGTAAAAAATATTTCTCGTTTTTCCTCGTTAATCTGCGAAATATTATCATCTCTATTCAATTCTGACACTGGGATAGAATCATTGAATGATGCTAATTCGACAATAAAAGGCACCTGCAATTTTGGATAACATCCACGTAAGAATGAGACGATTTCGTGACGTGTGATTGAGTAGGAACCATCAGGTATAAATATATTAATATATTGATATCCAGTTTCATTTTCTTTTATCGTTAAATGAATGTCATCAATATTAATCGCCGCTGTAAGTAATTTTTGCATTTCATCCAAATCAACACGTTTTCCGTCAATTTTACGTTCTTTATCCAAGCGACCAATGAAATTTAAATTCCCTTGGTCATCGTAAAATCCACGGTCTCCGGTTAAATAATAGATTTTTCCATCGTTCAATTGTAGGAATTTACGTGAAGTTGACTGATTATCGTTAATATATCCGGCACAGATAGAATCGCCACGGATGCATATCTCTCCACTACTGCCATTAATGATCTTGTCAGTTCCATATTCCCGAATAACGATAGTGGTATTTGCTAGCGCTTTGCCAATGATATTACCGGGTTGAAATTTATCATCTATTTTGTGACTGCTAGCCACAACGCAACATTCTGTTGGACCGTAAGAGTTAATCAGAGAAATACCGCATCCTACTTTTTCCAACCAATGATGGATGGCTTTATCCATTGCCAGATCGCCACCGATAATTGTCATTCTAATCGAAGGGGCGAGTTCTTTAATAGCTGCATGTAGGAAAAAGACAATTTGATGCCAATAATTGGTAGGAAAGTTAACTATAGTGACTGATTGTGCATGGCAAAATGAAAACAGGGTATTAAGCTCAACGATCATATGATCGTTGGCAATCGCCAATGTAGCGCCTTGATAAAAACAGCCAAACACCTCTTCAATATAAGCATCGAAAACCGGTGTGCTGAAATTGAGAATAACGTCATCTTGTTTAATGCCATATTGCTCTGTCATTGCAGACAAATAGGCATAAAGCCCCTTAAATGTTATCGGTACCGCTTTCGGTATACCAGTGGTGCCTGAGGTAAAAAAGATATAGGCTTCGTCCTCTGGAGTTGAGGGACGTTTTATATCATTCCCCAGGAATATTTCGGAAGGGCGAGTCTCTATATCTTCAATAAAGAGAAGATGCGTATTATTAATAACGTTTATTTTCTCATGATAGCGACGGGCAGTAATTAATAAAGAAATATTCAGGCTATTTAATATATTATTAATTTCTTCTTGCCCAAATGTCATATTGATTGGGACAAAACATAATCCCGCAGTATGGATTGATAATATAGATAATAAGGAATCTACACCTCTGGGTAATAATACAGCGACTCTTCGGTTCTGTAGCGGGCAGGATAATAGCAGTTGACTGAAAGTTAATAATTTGTGATAAAGTTCACGGTAATTAAGGCAATGTACACTGCTTATTTCTGTTTGATTCCCATAAATAACTGATTTTTTATTCGGCGATATTTCGACGAGTTGTGCTATTCTGGAAATAATATTATCTTTGATCGGGTGATTAGCGATAATATTTTCTGGGCGCCATAGGATAGAAGTAATATTATCCATTGGTTTAATTTCTTTATATTTTTCCCAATAGATCTCGATCGTTTCATTAATATTTTCTGCAATAGTGCTATAAATACGTAAATAATCATCGAGCAGAGCATGAGCGGCAAAATGACTATACAGACGGCTCCCCACATCCAATTCAACTAATGCTGATTTTTCATCAGGAAAGAATCGGATGTTAATACCATAATTATTGACCGCGCCGGAAGTCATACAACCGCGAATAGCGCGATTATCTTTCATAAGATCATGTTCAAGCTCATGCAGCAAATTAACATACGGGGCGGCAGTGAATTGATCTGCTCGACTAATTGCTTCATCGTTTAAATCATTTATATCAATACGACTATGCTTGCTGTGTAAACTAATTTGCGACTGCATTGCTACGAGGATCTGTTTTATTGTTGCCTGCGGAGTTAAAGAAACCATAAGAGGTAGGGTGTTCATTGCCGGGCGATAATAACGGTATTCTCCTTTATCACGTCGATTAGAGAAAGGTAAATTGATAATACTTGTTGATAAACGACCTCGTTTGGTCATTTGCAGACATAAAGCCAGTATCATCATTAACTTATCATTAAAGGTAAAACCACCGTTATTTGCGGTGAGCGGCCGGCTTACTTTCATTGCTTTTGAGGGAAATAGGCGTTTACGGGCATAATCCTCTAATTCAGGTAGTTGGCTGAGGTAATTATTCCAATACTCTTTGTTGTTGGCATAATGCGCGTTTGCTTTATATTTAACATCGTTAAGGTAAGCCTGATAGGTAAAAACAGGCGCTGCTGTTGGGTGAAATGTTTGTCGTTCATAGTAAGACAAAACATCGTGAATCAACTGACCTATGCCCCAATAATCTGTGGCGATATGGTGCGCGATGATTCCCCAAAAACAGCACCCAACATCATTAAAGTAAAGATAATGCCTTATCGTCACCCCTTTTTCAGGCGCTAGCGGTTGAGTTGTTCGCTTGGCAAAATCAGCTTTTGCCGCGGGTTCTACTGCTGGATCTGACAATTTTATTGGTATAATTTCGACCGGCGTAGATCCCTTTTCCTGAAAAATATTGTGTTCGGCAATACGGTAACGTAAGGAAAAACCATCATTGAATTGATGAATGGTGATAATGGCCTGCTTCAATCTTGCCAGGCTAATATTATCACTGAAGCTGACGAATTCACCGACATTGAAGACAGATTTATCGTCAGCAACAGTATTAGCGATAGCTAAGCGGAGCTGTGTATAATTCAACGGCCAATAATTGTCACTATATTCCATTATTTTGCGGCTCCACGCTATATTTTACCTTGCAACTCGCCCTTTATTTTTTCAAAAATAGATTCATCTATGCATAATCCAATATTACCTTCTGAGTTAAAGCAAATCAGAGGGCGCTTGCTTACACGTAGAATGAAATATTTATTCTTTCCCTTGTGATAATATCCAGACGAATAATGGATAATATGTATACCATTACTGCGGCTAAAATCTTCCAGGGAAACGCCTTCTTCCCGGCGTAATGAGGAAATAACCCATTCGTGTGAATATACCCCGGACTTCATCAATAATTTTTCTTCCTTGATCACGGCTT
Organism: Photorhabdus luminescens subsp. luminescens; assembly: GCF_001083805.1. GTDB lineage: Bacteria > Pseudomonadota > Gammaproteobacteria > Enterobacterales > Enterobacteriaceae > Photorhabdus > Photorhabdus luminescens. Next base: position 106,307 of record NZ_JXSK01000001.1, read on the forward strand.
TATTTGATAACAGTTGATAGCCTACAAATAAGGCAATGATGACAAAGAGAGTCGTCGCGATACTTGCCGCCAGCTTATTGGGATTACTGTTACTGAGCCAGTATGGTACAGGCAGAAAAACTAAAGCGATCAGGACGAGCATAGCGACATTCATTAATATGACTTTGAAGTCTGGATTTAATCCCACGATATTATTCATGCTGCTGCCATTCCTAAAGATAATTCGGTAAAGAGATGAATCACTTCTTTGCGTTCTTCACGTGTTGCGGGCAGATTGATATAACCACACTTTTGCGCCGCAAACAGGCAGGCGGTGATTTCCCTTCTGACAGCTTCTTTAACCAGTGCATCGACCATTTCTTGGTTGTTATAGAGTCTGGCAAGATGAAGAGAAGCCGTGCCGGTTGAAAGGTCGCTATGATCAAGTTTGGGTAAATAATTCGCCATACATACCGTAACCGCTGTTTGTACCGCCAGGCTTAAGTAGGCGACTACGTTAACTGCCGCCGCCGCATTCACTGCCGCGACAACTCGGGTGCCGACAGCCACGTTGACCGCAGCGACTACATTGGCCCCTACCGCAAGGCGAGCAATCTCAATACTGGTGTCATCTTCATGGTTTAAGGGTTCCAGAATTTCTTTCAGCCGGATAAGAGGAGGACTGTTTGTATCTTGGAGCTGATAGGCGTCGATGTTCTGTTTAAAATGTGCGAACAGGCTAGCATCTTGATTGAGATGGTGATTGATTCGGCTTCTCAGACTGGAGCCTCTTTCGTTTAGGCCATAAGTTTTTAGGTGGGAAAAGAGCGCTTCATAGTCGTTGGTTTTTACCGCATTCATTAAGTCTTTGTCATAAGTGATGAATAGCAGTAATTCTTCTGCGGAGCCGGGGCTAACGATATCTTTGTCTATGCCGAATTCAGCTAACACTTTTTCCGGTGATTCCCGGTATTCTAATGCTAGGTTGGGCTGCTGTTGTAGGGTTTCCCAGAATCGGTTATAGGTGATGATCTCTTCCCAAACTTCAACGGGAAGTTTGGCGTTTGACATTGACAGCCTTAGCTTATTTTCTTCAACCTCTCCGGGAGAGAGTAATGAACGTGGCACGCCAAAGAGACGGTTGCTATCAGTGCGAGCATTAACGGTGGGTATGACACTGCCAATAGCTGCGCCGGCAGCCACGCCAATAAATGTACGTCTTTTCATAATTCGTTCCTTTATAAGTTAACGGAATTCTTTTTTTATTGAGCGTTATATAAGATAAGATGTAACCTTTCCTTATTAAGTTTCTTCATTATTGAGATAATTTCGTGAATTAATTATCTAACTGATATTTCTTACCTGCGATATTCATTGTGAGTATATATTATGATTATCATGACAGGATTTGGCTATCATTCTTGATACTCAATGGAAAAACATAGAATAATTTATCCTCTGTTAAATTAAAGGTTAGGCGATACTAACTATTAGCTGGATAGTGACATTTTGCAATAGCTTAGTTGATTAAATTTATATTTTGAGCGTTTAGACTAAATATGTTTTGCGACAAAAGGCACTTATTTAGAGTCCGATCACAAAATAGTAAGTAAAAATATTCCTAAAGAAGAATAAAACCTTTCCTTGATTACCACCTCATTCAATAAAAATTGGCTAGTCGAAAAAGCGTTATTTTGGCGATATTCGTTAGTAATAACGTTAAAATATGGATGAGATCCTGTCGTATTTTTCATTCCTCAGTTAAGTTAACGGCATTTTTTTCTGCTGAGTAGTAGATGAGATCCAGTCTTTCTTTAGCATTAAATTTCTTCATCACGGGAATGATTTCTTTGTGATAATTATCTAACAGATTGCGGCGTGTTCCTTCGTCTTTATGCAAATGAGCACAGGCTTGGCAGGGGTGAACGATTTTTTCCAGATTAATGTTGCTATCCAACGGGCGATATTTTTTTAGGATCTTATACGGCCCTTCTGTTCTTAACCATACTTTCATAAAGTCTTCTTCCTGACTTTTAAAAAGCTGAGATACATCTCCTCCTTGCAAACGGCCAAGTTTCATTTCAGGGATATGCTCCAATGTCAGCCCACAGCAAGCGGAAATTTCACCATGTGGTGTCAATACAATATTTTCGAAGACTTGATCGCATCCTTTTGCCAGTTGCTGATCCCGGTTTGGAACATCTTTCCGTTCTTCGCTGGTGTCATAAAACGGCATCCAGGTATTTCGTTGTAAATTAATCTTGTTTTGTTCTTTCAGGCGTTTAATGACCGGGTTCTGGGTGATTTGCGTCGCAATGGCGGAATCAGCGGTATCCTGCTCTACGGTAATCAGGGTTGTAATGTTTTGTTCGGCCAATGCTTCCGCCGCGGCAACTACGCTGTCAAGGGGAATCCATTCACTGTGATCTTTTCCTGTGCTGATGTTCATCTCTGTGATGCCGGCATCTATTAAATCTTGGGCTATTTTTTGCGCCTTTTCTCTATTTTTTCCCCAATAACCGTTAGTCACGCAACGAGTTAATAAGCCGTGATCTGAGGCAAAGCGAATGGCTTCAATCAGATCTTTACCTAGCAGGAAACATTCACCGCCACTGAAAACCACGAGCTTTAAACCTGGAAAATTAGCTTTGGAGTGTGCAATAAATTGTTTAATTTCATCCAGGCTTAAACGCGCTTTTACCGAGGGGTTACATTCAAAACAACACTCTTTGCAAGCTGCATTGCAAGTATATGTTGTGATCACGGTGGCAGTATTCGGATATTGTTCCCAATACCCAGGAGGAAAGCATGACATAATTTACCCCTGTTGGATTAAAGGTTATACGTTACTAACTATTAGCAGTATGATTTTATTTTGCAATATATTTAGATAATTAAATTTGTATTTTGAGCGCTTGCGCTAAGTATGGTTTGTTACGAAATGCATTTATTTAGAAGCGGCTCACAAAATAAAGTTCGAAATATTTCTGGTTGAGGATAAAGTAAATGTGCATAAACAGTAATCGACTATTGTTAACACATTGAATATTATTGTAAGGAATAAAATCATGTCTATTGAATTTACACCCTGGCCGTCTGAGTTAGCAGAACGTTATCGTGAAAAGGGTTATTGGCTTGGTAAGCCCTTAACTGACATACTTTATAAACAATGTCAGATACAACCTGAAGCAATTGCGATTATTTGCGGTGATCGTAAATTTAGTTATCATCAACTTGATCAACAATCTTCTGCATTAGCGACAAATTTAACGTTAGCGGGAATAAAAAGAGGTGATACTGCCATTGTACAATTGCCAAATATAGCTGAATTTTATATTACATTTTTTGCGCTACTGAAAATGGGTGTAGTACCTATTAATGCATTGTTTAGCCATAATAAATTAGAGTTACTTGCTTATGCACAGCAAATTGATCCAAGTCTGGTTGTACTTTCGTCAGAGCATCCACTTTTGCAGAATGATGATTTCCTGGAACAATTAAAAATAGATTGTCCACGGCTGAGAAATATCGTCATTGATGGCCGCAAAATACAATATACCAATGAATTAAAACCGTGGTTAGAGTCAACAAATTTACCTTTGAATTTTGAGGTGACACGTTCAGATGAGGTCGCTTTTTTTCAACTTTCAGGTGGGAGTACAGGAACACCTAAATTAATTCCAAGGACGCATGACGATTACTATTATAGCGTAAGACGCAGTGTTGAAATTTGTGAGCTGACACCACAAACCCGTTATCTTTGTGCTTTACCTGCGCAACATAATTATCCGTTGAGTTCTCCGGGGGCGCTTGGCGTATTTTATGCTGGCGGTTGTCTCATATTAGCAACAGATCCTGGGCCGACGACTTGCTTTCCACTAATAGGTGAACATAAAGTCACAATGACTTCACTGGTGCCATCGGCTGTGGCGTTATGGATTCAGGCGATTCGGAAATATGAATATTCACTGGAAAGCCTTAGGCTATTACAAGTTAGTGGAGCAAAGTTAAGTGAAAGTGTGGCGCGAGTGATACCGAAACTTTTTTCGTGTAAGTTGCAACAGATTTTTGGTATGGCTGAAGGGTTGGTATGTTATACCCGGCTTAATGACGATGATGAACGTATATTTACCACTCAGGGGCGCCCAATGAGTGAAGATGATGAGGTGCGTATCGTTGATGATAACGGCAATATACAAGCGCCAGGTTCGGCAGGTATGTTAATCGTTCGTGGACCATATACATTCCGGGGATATTATAAAAGTCCAGAGCACAATTCGAAGGTATTCGACAAAGAAGGTTTTTATTATTCCGGTGATTTGGCCTATATGACTAAAGAGGGTGATATATGTATAGTCGGACGTGAGAAAGATCAAATTAATCGCGGTGGTGAAAAAATTGCTCCGGAAGAAATTGAATCTTTGCTACTCAAACATGAAAGTGTTATCCATAGCGCTTTAGTTTCGATGCCTGATCCTTTAATGGGAGAAAAAAGCTGTGCTTTTATTGTGGCGGCTGATCCGAATATAAACGCATTACAACTGAGAAAATATTTAAGAGGGCTAGGAATCGCTGAATATAAATTGCCTGATCGTTTTGAGATTATTGATGTTATGCCTGTTACACCGGTCGGAAAGATTGATAAACGATTATTGAGAAAACTCATTCGAGACAAATTAGAAAATTAATTAATGACATGAAGGTATTAAAATGACCATTCCATCATTGAAAAATTATATGCTACCTCAGCCGAAAGATTTTCCAGGTAATGAAGCATCCTGGTTATTCGAGCCTCATAAGGCAATTTTACTTATTCATGACATGCAGGACTATTTCTTGCAATTTTTCGGTAATAATAGCCCTTTAGTTAATCAATTAATTGAAAATATCCATTTGTTGAAAGTATTTTGTAAAGAAAAACAGATTCCCATTATATATACGGCACAGCCTAAAGTACAAAGTGATGAAGAGCGCGCATTACTTAATGATATATGGGGGGGGGGCTTGAATAGATCACCCCATTTACAGAATATTAGCCATGCTTTAGCCCCTGATAACGATGATATTGTGATAGTTAAGTGGCGTTATAGTGCATTCCAACGCTCTTCGTTAGAAAAAAATATGAAAGACTTAGGAAGGGATCAATTAATTATTTGTGGGGTATATGGGCATATTGGTTGTATGATTACTGCGGTTGATGCATTCATGAGAGATATAAAGCCTTTTTTAGTGGGTGATGCGATAGCTGATTTTACGCTAGAAGATCATCTCATGGCTTTAAAATATGTTGCTAAAAGGTCAGGAATGGTTGTGAGTACTAAAGAAATAATTTCATCAGTAAATTTCGATAAATCGGATTTATAAAAATTGCATAATAAATCGCTATTAAAATTAAAGAAGAAATAAAATGAAAAATAAACAAAATTTACAAATGGATTTTAGCCATAAGACTGTCTGGGTAACTGGCGCGGCACGCGGCATTGGTGAACAAATTGCCCGTGATTTTACCGCGCTTGGCGCTAATGTAATAGGTTTCGATCGCGTATTTGAGCAAGATAATTTGCCTTATAAATGTATACAACTCGATATCAGCGATCCAGAAAAGGTCGAAATGATTTGTTCCCAGCAACTGGCTATCTCAGCTAAATTAGATGTGCTGGTTAATGCTGCCGGTATATTGCAATTGGGAAATATTGATGAGTTAAATATTAGTGACTGGCATCGTTGCATTAATGTTAATGCTTCTGGGGCTTTTTATCTATTTCGTTCAGTGATTCCCCATTTTAAACGTCAGCGCAGCGGCAATATTATTAGTGTCAGCTCTAATGCGGCACATGTTCCACGTATGAGAATGGCGGCTTATTGCGCATCAAAATCAGCACTGACAAGTTTAACGCATTGTGTTGGGTTAGAACTGGCGCCATTTGGTGTGCGTTGTAATGTTGTATCGCCCGGTTCGACGGATACGCTTATGCAGCGTTCTATGTGGAAAACCGATGATGATGAAAAAAATACAATTAACGGGTATCCTGAGCAATATAAATTAGGTATTCCTCTCGGTAAGATTGCAAACGTTAATGAAATTTCACATACCGTACTTTTCTTGTCTTCTGATTTGGCAAGCCATATCACGCTACAGGATATTGTGGTTGATGGTGGTGCGACGTTAGCTTGTTAATAGTTTGAATTAATACGAGAATACCGGTCATGTCTGTAACATAAGGAAAAATTGCCCTAGCCTGATGGAATTAGGGTGTTGAAGTTTATGAGCCATCTCGATCCTACTTTACTGGTGCTGCTAGTGTTGGCAGCACTGGGTATCATCAGCCACAACATGACTGTCACGCTTGCAATGCTGCTCTTGCTGGTTATCCGTATAACGCCGCTGAATCATTTTTTCCCGTGGGTGGAAAAATATGGGCTGACTATCGGTGTGCTTATTTTGACCGTGGGCGTTATGGCGCCGATCGCCAGTGGAAAAATTACGGTACAAGCTGTCCTCAACTCGTTTATGAATTGGAAATCGTTACTTGCGATAGTGATAGGGGTATTAGTGTCATGGTTAGGTAGCCGGGGTGTTTCACTCATGTCTCATCAGCCATCAACAGTTGCTGGTTTACTGGTGGGGACGGTATTGGGTGTAGCCTTGTTTAAAGGTGTTCCTGTGGGACCGCTGATTGCCGCGGGGATTTTGTCACTGTTGATTGGTAAATCATAGCCGTTATGTCGCCAGAACAACTGAGTGTGATACAGACGGAAATGCAGCAGCAAGGGTTACGTCGTTTGCTGGTGTTGAGTGGAGATTATCATTGGTGCTATTTACAGGCTAATGAATTACAGCGGAAATTTACCGGTGATTGGTTATGGATTTCTTATCGTAAACAGAACGCTGTGTTGCCAGAAAAGGCGGTCAGTTTATTAGGTCAGGAATATCTGCACGGCATATTTGACGCTACCGAAGGTTTTAATGCGGAAGCGTTGGCGATATTGGCAGGCACACTAAAAGCCGGAAGTTGGTTGGTGATGATGGTTCCAGCTTGGCGCCAATGGCGTTATCAACCCGATAAGGATAGCGCACGTTGGAACGAACAGTTAGATGCTATTCCAACGCCGCATTTTGTTCAGCATATTCAGCAGCAAATTGTTAGCGATCCGCAAGTTTTGCTATGGCGGCAAAATGATCCCCTATGCACCCCTGAATTTCCGCAGTCTGAATTTCCACAGTATAATTCGTGGCAATATGGTTCGTGGCAACTGCCTGATGGCAATCCAACTGCCAGCCAGCAGGCCATTTTGGCGCGACTTTTGCGGGCAAATCAGGGGGTATGGGTCATTACTGCTCCAAGAGGACGGGGTAAATCGGCACTTGCAGGTATGTTAATGCAGCAATGGCAAGGAAATTGCTGGTTAACTGCACCGGCAAAGGCGACAACTGAAGTTATCAGGTGCTATGCGAGGGAAAAGGGAAAATTCTGGTCCGTAGATAATTTGCTCAAATATTGTAGACAAAATAGCGTGTCAGATATTGATTGGTTGCTTATTGATGAAGCCGCTGCTATTCCAATGCCTCAATTATCTGAATTGATCAGCTATTTTCCCCGAATATTGTTGACCACAACTGTGCAGGGATATGAAGGTACAGGGCGCGGATTTTTACTTAAATTTTGTGTAGGAATTCCTGATAGCCATATCCTGAACCTGACGGCCCCTGTGCGTTGGGCTGAAAATGATCCATTGGAAAACTGGTTAGAAAGCGCCTTACTGTTTGAGGATGCAATTCCGGTCAATAATTCTGATAAGACGATCCGTTATCACATCTATCATCAGCAACAATGGATTAAACAGCCTAAATTACTGAGGCAGTTTTACGGCATATTAACCAGTGCTCACTACAAAACTTCACCTTTGGATTTACGGCGTTTACTTGATGCTAAAGGTATGCAATTTATTGCCGCTCTTGGAAATAATGCCTTAATGGGGGCTTTATGGATGGTTGAAGAAGGCGGATTGTCGCTTGAGTTAGCCCATGAAATATGGGCAGGCAGGCGTCGTCCAAGGGGAAATTTGGTTGCTCAATCGTTAGCGGCCCATAGCGGTTTACCCCAGGCGGCGGTTTTGAAATCTCAACGGATCAGCCGGGTTGCTGTACCGGCTAATTATCGCAGACAAGGTATTGCTCAGGGAATGATCGCGTATCAACGGGAAAGGGCAGAAAAACAAGGCGTGGATTTTATTTCTGTTAGCTTTGGTTATACCGCGGAGCTTTGGGAATTATGGCGGAAATGCGGCTTCCAATTAGTGCGAATGGGAACTCATTTGGAAGCCAGTAGTGGTTGTTATACGGCAATGGCTATTTTTCCTCTGAGTGAACAGGGGATTGCTCTGGCGATTCAAGCTCAGCAACAGCTTGCTCGTGATGCACATTGGCTAGAATCTCAGATTGGGTTTGGTTTGCCTGTTGATTACCAGACTGACCATCATCTCAATCGGTATGATTGGCAGGAACTGTCAGGTTTTGCATTCGCTTACCGACCGTTTTCCGCTTCATTACCGGCTTTGCAACGATTGTTGCTGAACAGTGATTTGCCGTTGATTGCGCTGAGAAATCATCTCCAGCAGGAAATGAGTGTTGAACAATGCATCGCCGTATTGAAGTTGAATGGCTATAAAGCATTAATGCAACTCTGGCGGCAAGAAACCGCACAGGCGTTGTCAAGTCTCGATAAGAAACTTGCCAAAGAGTGGCAAGCGTGGACTACGGCTTTTTCTGCGGCCAATCATCTTCATCATCCCACTTGCTATTAAGATCCCGATGAGGAGGCAGTTCCGGTTTATTGTCCAGAAATTTTTTCACATCCAGGCGGCGTAACTCTTTAATGGCATTGAGAATAACGCCAACCAATAAAATTAAGATAACCCACCAGTAATCAGCTAACCATTGCATTAGGTTGTCTCCTGCTCAACGTGGAGGTAATTTTCAAATATATAAGGTAAGTTGGCCGATAACCAGTCAATGCCTGCGATGTCATGTTGTTGCCATACATTCAATAACAACTGTTGAGTCAGCAATTTTTCCAATTGTTTGGCTAATGGTTGGTAGCTGATATGCCACGGTTCATAAGCGACGCCGCTATTGTGACCGACAAAAGGACGGTAAAAACCGAAATGGGCCATATTCTCGGTTAACCAGCGAGTTAATGGCTCAAAATAACCGCCATGTTCATATTCCCAAGGTTCCAGTAATAACTTCTGGTTATTCGGTAACATCGTTGGATCATAGATATCCAGATCTGTTCCCCAATGGTGGCGGCTACCACCGGGCAGGGCAGACCAACGAAGAATTGCCTTACAGCGTTCTCCTTCTGATAACTGAGTGATATCCATTGGTTGGCTGTTTTCATCCAATATAGGGCGTTCACCACGGAATTTCCCATTCCAGATAGCTTGCTGGCGCTGAAAATCACGGAATGTGCTGGCTGGTTGCAGATTAATTCCGGCTTTTTCAGCGGCTTGTCGCATGGCAAGAAAAGCATTAGCGGCTTTTGGTTGTAATCGGTGATTGCCAGAGAGAGAAATCAAGTGACCAGTAGCCAGACCGGTTAACATATTTGCTGTGATCACTGGATTAACTGCTCCATAACGCGTTGATAAATCCGGCTGAGTTGTTGCAGATCGGCGGCGCTGACGGATTCATTAACTTTATGAATTGTTGCGTTTAGTGGCCCCAATTCGATAACTTGAGCGCCCATCTGAGCAATAAATCGCCCATCGGATGTACCACCACTGGTAGATAATTCAGGTTGATAGCCACAATATTGGTCTATTGCCTGTATGACAGCATTGACTAACTCACCTTTGGCTGTCAGGAAAGGTTGGCCTGGCAGTATCCAATCGATCGTGTAATTCAGGTGGTGATTCTTTAGGATAGTTTCAACTTGTTCACGGATTTGGCTATCAGTCAGTTCTGTACTGAAACGGAAATTAAATTGAACTTGCATCTTCCCAGGGATCACATTATGGCTGCCTGTTCCGGCATGAATATTGGCAATTTGCATGCTGGTTGCCGGGAAAAATTCATTTCCGTCGTCCCAATGTGTATTGACCAGCGTCTGTAAAGCGGGAAGAGCACGATGGATTGGGTTATCAGCTAAGTGCGGATAGGCAACGTGGCCTTGAATACCGTGGACAGTGAGATTCGCAGTAAGAGAACCTCGACGACCATTTTTCACCATATCGCCAAGGCGATGCTGGCTAGAAGGTTCACCGATCAGGCAATAATCTAATCGTTCATTGCGGGACATCAAGGCTTCAACCACTTTAACGGTGCCGTGGGTGGCTTTCGCTTCCTCATCTGAAGTAATAAGGAAAGCCAGCCGACCGCGGTGGTTGGGATGAGCGGCAACAAAACGTTCAGCCGCGATGACCATAGCAGCCAGTGAGCCTTTCATATCCGCCGCTCCCCGGCCATATAACATGCCATTACGGATAGTTGGCTCAAATGGAGGATGTTCCCACTGAGATTCATCGCCCGCCGGGACGACATCCGTGTGCCCGGCAAAGGCTAACGTTGGGCCTGTGCCGCGATAGGCCCAAAAATTGTTTGTATCGCCAAAGGGCATCCGCTCAATGGTAAAGCCAATAGCTTGCAAGTGGGCGATCATAATATCTTGGCAACCTTTGTCGTCCGGGCTGACAGAGGGTTGCTTGATGAGTTGTTGCGCAAGTTCAATTACAGGACAAGTCATTTCAAAGTGCCTCAGCAAAAAATTGCTGATATTCATCCACTTTATAACCTAATAGGCAATCACCTTTTGCAGAAATTAATAGTGGACGTTTAATAATAGCGGGTTGTTCCAGCATCAACGCTTTTGCCGCGTCAGCATTATTAATTGTCGCTCGCTGTTGATCGGTTAGTTTACGCCAAGTTGTACCACGGGTGTTAATCAATGATTCCCAACCAAGTTTGTCAATAAATGACTGTAAAAGCGCGGCATTGAGTCCATCAACACGATAATCATGAAACAGGTAAGTAATTTCTTGCTCTTCCAGCCAACGACGGGCTTTTTTTATCGTGTCGCAATTCTTAATCCCATAGAGAGTAAAAGCGGGTTGAGAAGATTTATCCAACATCATTTAACAGATCCTTAAAGAAAATTTAAATACCTAAACATAATGCTGGAAAATGCTAGTTTTATCCAGATGATATCCTGATTTTTATTACCGGAGAGGAGGCTCAATTTGGTTGACTTGTTTCATACAGAGTATTTGCTACATAACATTTGCTACATAAACAACGTAAGAGCCGCTCCTTGATAATAAACTCAAGGAGCGGCTTGGGAGAAGTATTAGGCTACTCCGTTTTTCCTATGTTGCAAATACATGATTGTTGCAGCCAGGCGGGAACGTACATTCAGTTTTTTTAACAAGTTTCTGATGTGTACCTTCACTGTCTCTTCAGAAATAAATAAGACATCAGCAACTTCCTTATTAGTCATACCGCTGGAAACTTCTTTTAATACATCTAACTCACGTTTGGTCAATTCAGATAATGGATCAACATGTTTATGGCGGTTAGCTAGATGTTGATATATTTTTTCGCTAAATACAGTTTGTCCACGAGCAGCGTGGCGAATACTGCTTAATAACGAATCTAAGTCGCTGTCTTTAAGTAAGTAGCCATTGGCTCCCGCGTCAATAGCGGCGTAAACATCATTTCGATCATCTGAAACGGATAATACCAGTACATAGGAATTGATCCCTTTTCTACGGATAGATTTAATTGTATCTACGCCTGAAAGACCATTCATATTGAGGTCTATCATAATGACATCAGGTTTCAGCTTGCATGCAATATTTATTGCTTCTTCACCATTGTCAGCTTCTGCTGTTACGGTAAGCGCTCGATCGAGCTCTACAATCTGTTTCAAGCCATGGCGAATGAGAGGGTGGTCATCAACTATCATCACTGAATGGTTATACATTTTCCTTCTCCCTTAATAAGTAAAGCCACGAAACGCAGACTTTGAATTTGATTAAAAGGCAGTAATGAATGGGTCTGCCATAAATTAAATTACTATGAAAAAATTTTACCAAAACCGATTGATTTACAGAATTGATAGCTCTGTAAGTCCAGAAAGCACATCCTGATATAAAAATATAAATAGCGCAAATTAGTTTGATAAGTAAAAAAAGAAGATGAGTAATTTTCACAAAAAACACATAACTTTCTATCTTAAAATAATGTTAAAAATCAATATATTAAATTTGTGATTATTAGATTTGTTTTCTTTTATAAAATTTATTTTAATTGAATTTATATTGAGAGTTTTTATATGTAATAATTATTACAGTTACTATAACCTCAATGATATTGTATAAATGGTAATGTTTCTTTCTTTATTTTCCTATATAAAGTAGGGGTATGGATGTAAATTGGGTAGTGTTTTTTATGAGCAAAAAAGTGCTACTTTATTGATAAAGCGCTGTCAATGTTATGATTTGACACACAGTACCTATTATACTGCTCCTGCTCTTACTCCAGATTGTAGATTGTATATAAAGGATCCGACGATGGATGAAAAATTAAAACAGAGTGCATTGGATTTTCACCAGTTTCCACAACCAGGGAAAATCACGGTTACTCCAACTAAACCCCTGACAACTCAGCGAGATTTGGCCTTAGCTTATTCACCAGGCGTTGCTGCGCCTTGCCTGGAAATTGCAGAAGATCCATTAGCGGCTTACAAATATACTGCGCGTGGCAATCTTGTGGCAGTGATATCTAATGGTACTGCGGTCTTAGGATTGGGGAATATTGGCGCATTGGCCGGTAAGCCAGTGATGGAAGGAAAAGGTGTACTGTTTAAAAAATTCTCAGGTATTGATGTATTTGATATTGAAGTCGATGAGTCTGATCCTGACAAATTGATTGATATCATTGCGGCGCTGGAGCCAACGTTTGGGGGAATTAACCTCGAAGATATTAAAGCACCGGAGTGTTTCTATATTGAGAAAAAGCTTCGGGAAAAAATGAACATTCCGGTATTCCATGATGACCAGCATGGTACAGCGATAATTTGTACTGCTGCGGTTTTGAATGGCTTGCGAATTATGAAAAAAGAGATTTCAGCCGTTCGCTTAGTGGTTTCTGGTGCCGGTGCGGCTTCAATTGCCTGTATGAACTTGTTGGTTGCGCTTGGGTTGCAACGCCAGAATATTGTGGTATGCGACTCTAAAGGGGTGATTTATCGTGGTCGCGATAAAAATATGGAAGAGACTAAAGCGGCCTATGCGATTGAAGACAATGGCAGCCGCACATTAGGTGATGTTATCCCTGGCGCGGATATTTTCCTCGGATGTTCCGGCCCTGGCGTGTTGACTCAGGACATGGTGAAAATGATGGCCAAAGATCCACTTATCATGGCGCTGGCAAACCCTGAACCAGAAATTTTGCCGCCATTGGCAAAACAAGTTCGCCCTGATGCCATCATTTGTACTGGTCGTTCTGATTATCCGAATCAGGTTAATAATGTGCTCTGTTTCCCGTTTATTTTCCGTGGTGCGTTGGATGTTGGCGCAACAACCATTAACGAGGAGATGAAGCTTGCCTGTGTTCATGCGATTGCTGATTTGGCGCTGGCGGAACAGAGTGAAGAAGTGGCTTCCGCTTATGATGATCAGGATCTGTTTTTTGGTCCAGAATATATTATTCCTAAACCATTTGATCCGCGCCTGATTGTGAAAATTGCTCCGGCGGTTGCCAAAGCAGCAATAGATTCCGGCGTGGCAACCCGTCCGATTAAAGACTTTGGCGCGTATATCGAGAAGCTAAATGAGTTTGTCTATAAAACAAACTTGTTTATGAAACCTATTTTTTCTCAGGCTAAAAAAGCGAAAAAGCGCATCGTTTTGGCCGAAGGGGAAGAAGTACGTGTATTACATGCGACTCAGGAGCTGATCTCTCTTGGGCTGGCTTATCCAATTCTCATTGGTCGCCCCAGTGTTATCGAAATGCGTATCCAGAAACTGGGATTGCATATTGAAGCGGGTAAAGATTTTGAAGTAGTTAATAATGAGAATGATCCGCGCTTCAAAAAATACTGGCAGGAATATCATCACATTATGAAACGTCGAGGTGTTTCTGCTGAACAAGCTCGCCGGGCAGTTATCGGTAATCCAACCCTGATTGGGGCGATTATGGTACTGCGTGGCGAAGCTGATGGTCTGATTTGCGGTACCGTCGGCAGTTACAGCGAACATTACGATGTTGTGAGAAATGTATTTGGTTTCCGTGATGGGGTTCATACTGCTGGTGCAATGAATGCACTGATGTTGCCAAGCGGCAATACTTTTATTGCGGATACTTATGTCAATAATGATCCAACACCTGAACAATTGGCAGAGATTACTGTTATGGCGGCAGAAACTATCCGTCGTTTCGGTATTGAACCAAAAGTGGCTCTGCTTTCTCATTCAAGTTTTGGTTCCAAAGATTGCCTCTCAGCACGGAAAATGCGCCAGACGCTGGCGTTGGTGAATAAGATGTCACCTTCACTTGAAATTGATGGTGAAATGCATGGCGATGCCGCATTAGTTGAAAGTATTCGCCGTGACATCATGCCAGATAGCCCATTGAAAGGGGCTGCCAATCTGTTAATTATGCCGAATATGGAATCTGCCCGTATCAGTTATAACTTGCTACGTGTCACCAGTTCTGAAGGCGTGACTGTTGGTCCAGTTCTGATGGGGGTTTCCAAGCCGGTACACATTTTGACGCCGATTTCTTCTGTACGCCGTATCGTTAATATGGTCGCTCTGGCGGCAGTTGAAGCGCAAACTCATCCATTGTAATACTGATTGCCCCTGTTCCTAGTATGGACAGGGGCTGTTTGTTGTAAACGATTCTTAAATATGGATAATGGACATGACGAAATTTCTCACGACTGTAAAATCTTCTCTGATTATCTGTGGTTTACTGATCTTATCTGGCTGTGTATCTGAACAACAAAAACCCACTCTCCAAGTGCTTTCGCCGGAATTGACTCAACAAGGGGTTATTATCGATCTGAAAACGGGTCACGCCTTGACGCCTGATGAATTGATCAATAGGCTGGCATCACATCAGAGGATCATTGTGGGTGAGAAACATGATAATCCATATCATCATCAAGTAGAGCTTTGGCTGGTTCAGCAACTTCCGCTCAAAAGAGAACAGGGATCGGTCCTGTTAGAGATGATTACCCCTGATCAGCAGCAAAAGGTGAATAAAGTTAAGAGTTGGCTGCAAACTAAGCCTATCGTACGTGAAAGTCGTATAAAAGAGCTTCTTGCATGGCAAAATGGGTGGCCGTGGGAGTTATATGGCGGATTGGTCATGGAGCTTATATCTCAGCCTTATCCGTTGCTGTCTGCAAACTTAGATCGCAGTGAAATTAAAGCAGCTTACAATAATCCTCCGGTCCTCCAGGGGAATATTTCTGTTGCTGAAAGTGTCAAAGCGCAGATTAAAGCGGTGATTGAAGATGTTCATGGTGGTGAAATAACGGAACAACAATTATCTGCCATGACAGTTATTCAGCAAATGCGGGATCGCAGAATGGCGGAACAGCTACTTAAAGCGCCGGTTCCTGCCACACTGATTGCGGGTGGATATCATGCAACGAAAGTGATGGGTGTTCCTCTGCATGTTAAAGACTTATCGCCTCAAGAGGACCTTGTTGTGGTGATTCTGGCTGAGAAAAGCAATGAACTGGATAGCCAATATGCTGATTATGTCTGGTATACACCAGTAAAAAAACCATAGATATTTTAAACGAATGGCGGTCTTTTCCCTGTATATAAGAGGTCTTGGCACAGGGATGTGCTCAAGTTAACGATACAGGTAAAAATAATTTTCATTAGCATATGAAATTAATTATCATTACTAAATGATAATTAAAATTATGCGCTATCATCCATGTTGACGCTGACACACCCGGCCTTTCAAACGGGTCATTTTAAAAAAGGGCTCGTTTCTGCTATTGCTGCTCACCTCATTTTGGTTGGCTGGATTATCTACCAGCCGGAAGAAATTGCTGTTGATGAACTGATGCCGCCGCCATCGGTAATGATGGAGCTTTCATTGTTGACAGAAGCGACACATCAGGTACAAAAACAGCCTATTGGTATTGAACAGCAACTTTCTGTTGCCAGCCGGCAGCAGGAAAGTGAGGTTAATGAGATTAAGATGCCTGAGCTGATTAAAGATGAACAGGCGCAGATTTTGGCGCATAAACCTAAAAAGCAGAAAAAGCACTATGAAGAGCTTAAAAAAACATTGCCAGTGAAGCGGCAGGCAGAAGAACAAGAGAGTGAAAAATCTCAAAGTAGTGCTGCTATGGTAAGCAGTACGGCCACCTCTGCTAATCTGACTTCGCGGGTTGCCGCTGCTTACGACAGTGATTCGAAGGCGGTTGCTGATGCGGATGCGTTATGGCGAGCGGAAGTTATCGGGCATTTAAATCGGTATAAACGTTATCCAGAGGACGCACAGAGAAGAAACCGCACTGGCCGGCCTACAGTTAGATTCACAATTGATAAACAGGGCTATGTTACTAACAGTGACTTAGTTCGTCGTTCCGGAACCCATTCTTTAGACCGGGAAGCGAAGCAAGTTCTGGCAAGGGCGCAGCCGTTGCCAGCTCCCCCCGATACCGTTTTAAACGGTAATGAAATTACGATAGAACTTCCGATTGATTTTAGTTTAACTAATTAATACTTTGAACGACTTAAGGACAGCAAATATGTTAAGGCAGCAAGCGCGGTTTGCCCTGAAAACTAAGGGGCTGTTATTGATGTTTTTATTGAGCGGCTGGTTGAATTCTGCCGCCGCAGAGGAAGAAATTATGCCACCAAAGGCTATGAAGCAACCACACAATATAACTATCCACGGTGATACTCGTATAGATGATTATTACTGGATGCGGGATGATAATCGTAAAGATCAAAAAGTCATTGATTACCTGACCGCCGAAAATAAATACACCGAACAGATGCTAAAACCCGGTGAGCCATTGCGGGATACGTTATACGAAGAAATGGTTGGCAGGATGAAGCAGGATGATCAATCGGTACCCTATACTTATAATGGGTATATTTATCGGACAATCTATGAAACTGGCAAAGACTTCCCGATTTATCAGCGTAAACCTGTTGATGGTTCATCAGATTGGCAAGTATTGGTCGATGGTAATGAAAGAGCTAAAGGGCACGAATATTACCAACTAAGTAATTTTGCTGTCTCTCTGGATAATAAACGTATTGCGATTGCGGAAGATACGCAAGGGCGCCGTAATTATCAGATCTCTTTTAAAGATATTGCGGATAAACAGTGGAATAATGATGTAATAAAAAATACTTCTGGCAACATGGTTTGGGCTAATGACAATAATACGTTGTTTTATGTGCGCAGACATTCACAGACCTTATTGCCATATCAGGTATTTCGTCACCAATATGGTAGCAATACCAGCGAAGATCAGAAAATATATCAGGAAGACGATGAGCGTTTTTATTTAAGCGTGTCTAAAAGCACTTCCCGTGATTATATTATGTTGTCGATAACCAGTAATTCGACTTCTGAATATTTGTTGATTGATGCCAATAAGCCACAAGCTGAACTTCAAGTATTTTCTCCTCGTCAGGAAGGCAGAGAGTATTATATTGACCATTTCCGCGATCACTTCTACATCCGGTCAAATCATGAGAATGAAACTTATGGACTTTATCAGACGGAAACAATCAATACACCGTGGAAAATAGTTATTGCTCCGCAACAAGATAGTGATCTTGAAGATTTCGACCTGTTTAATGACTGGTTGGTCGTACAGGAGCGAACAAAAGGATTACCGACAATTCGTCAGGTTAATTGGCAGACACAGCAAGAAAAACAGATAAAGTTTGATGATCCAAGTTATATGGCATGGATTGATTACAATCCTGAACCTAATACTGATTTTGTACGTTATGGTTATTCATCCATGACGACACCAAGTTCAACATTCCAATGGAATATGAAAACAGGTGAGCGGGAATTACTTAAGCAGCAGGAAGTCAAAGGTTTCGATAAACATCATTATGAGAGCCAGCGTATTTGGGTGAAGGCCCGTGATGGCGTTGAAGTTCCGGTATCTTTGGTGTATCGAAAATCACTGTTTGAAAAAGGTCATAACCCGATACTGATTTATGGATATGGGGCTTATGGTATGAGCATGGACCCTTCATTTAGCTCACCGCGATTGAGTTTATTAGATCGAGGCTTTGTTTACGCTTTGGTTCATGTGCGTGGTGGCGGCGAATTGGGTAAAAAGTGGTATCTACAAGGTAAAGTCGAAAATAAAATGAATAGTTTTAATGACTTTATCGATGTGACCAAAGCACTGATTGCTCAGAAATATGGTGACAGCAAACGTGTTTATGCGATGGGAGGGAGTGCTGGTGGTTTATTAATGGGCGCTGTGATTAATCAGGCACCGGAATTATATCGCGGTGTGGTTGCTCAGGTTCCATTTGTTGACGCGGTGACAACTATGCTTGATCCTTCTATTCCTCTGACAGTAGGTGAATATGAAGAATGGGGTAATCCCGAAAATAAAGAAGATTATTTCCGGATTAAATCATATAGTCCGTATGACAATATAAAACACCAACGTTATCCAAACTTATTGGTTACGAGTGGATTTTATGACTCCCAAGTACAATATTGGGAACCCACTAAATGGGTAGCAAAATTACGGGATATGAAGAAAGGTGACTCTGTTCTGTTATTAGAAACCAATATGAGCGCCGGGCATGGTGGTAAATCAGGTCGATTTAATCGATTAAAAGATACTGCGCTGGATTACAGTTTTATTTTGATGCTGGATGATGCTAATAAATATTTTCCACAATTGAAAGATAACTGAAATAAATAATATAAGTTTGTTATTTGAAGCACTGATAATAATTTATCAGTGCTAAACATTTTTATTTTCTAAAAACTGGTATGTGAGCAAATATTGATTTGTATGCATTTGGGATGATTGAAATGAAAATAATGACAAAGATAGCAGGGGCCGGTGTGGTTTTAATTGGGCTGCAAGGGTTTGCTTATGGTGAGGAAAAACAAGAAAGGAAATCAGATAAGGTAATGAAGTTCAGTAGCCTTAAGGTTTCTGGTTCGCAGGATGATGCCGAAGTGCGGGCAATGGAAAGGCCCGGCTCTTACAGTTCTAAAGGAGAAGATACAAAACTTCAATCAATGGATAGCATATTACGCAGTATGCCAGGGACCTATACGCAAATAGATCCGGGGCAGGGAACGGTGAGTGTGAATATTCGTGGATTAAGTGGATTTGGTCGAGTGAATATGATGGTTGATGGTGTTAGCCAGAGTTTTTATGGCACATCTCCGACGAGTCCTGCGCACGGTACTACTTATAACCAATTCGGTACAATCATTGATCCTAATTTTATTGTCGGAGTTGATGTCAACCGTGGTCAATCTGATGGCTCAGGTAGTGTTAATGCATTAGTGGGTAGCGCTAATTTTCGCACAATTGGTGTAGATGATGTGATATTCGCAGGGAATTCATTGGGAGTACACACAAAAACAGCTTATGGAAATAATGGTATTGGCTATAATGGCATGATAGCGGTTGCGGGTAAAACACCGGCTTTCAGTTCTGAAGGTTCAGTAGGCGCTATGTTGGCTGTCAGCGGGCATTCAATTGATGCACATTATAAGAATGGCGATGGAGTATTAAGCGATGAGTTTGTTACAGATAAATCGTTTAAACAAAAACCCAATTCGCAATTAATGAAAATAAAAATTGAACCAAATGAATTTCATGATATGGAGATAAGCGGTCGGAACTATCATAATAAATTCACCCGCCGCCATATTGATAGTCGGGATATTTATGTAAAATACAATTATACTCCATTTAGTGAATGGGTTGATATAAAATTACAGGTCAGCACCAGTGAGAGTAGTCAACGCTATGAAGGCGATGCACTTTTTAAGTTGCTAAATAGCAACGCTAAAAATAAGTCAGATGCAATAGATATCAGTAATATTAGTCGCTTCGATTATGGAGATACAAATTTTGAGTTAACATTTGGCAGTAAGTTGATGGAAACCGAATATAGTAGGACAACGAGTAGTGTTTATTCTGGTCAAGGTAAAGACGAAAAAGAAAAGGAAAAATATAAAAAGACAGATGGCGAAGTAAAAGAAAATAATGTTTTCGCGCCAAGTGGCAAACAAGATATTGCCAGTATTTATGGTGGGTTGAAAATAAATCGTGGAATTTATCAGGCAGATATTACGTTTAATTATATGGATTACAGTGTCAAAGGCTATAAACCGGCTTGTGATCTACGGATTCCTTGTTTTCCCCAAGGAGCAACCGAATTAGATTTAAAAGAACGTGGGTTTAACCCAGGGGTTTTACTATCAGCAGAAATTATTCCTGAGTTCCAACCATTCGTTAGTTATGCCCGTTCAATGAGAGCACCAAATATTCAGGAGACTTTCTATAGTAATGAAGGTGGTGGCTCCATGAATCCATTTCTGAAAGGAGAGACATCAGACACTTATCAAATTGGCTTTAACAGTTTCCGCCCAGATTTAATTGTAAAGGGGGATATTTTCCGTCTGAAAGCTGCTTGGTATCATACTAAAGTAAAAAATTATATTCTCAGTGATATCTGGCTTATATGTGGCAATAGAAAAACATGTAGAAACGATAGTTCGACAGATTACAATGAAGTCGATCCTAACATCAAAATGTATATCTATCACAATAGCTTGACTCCGGTAAAAATACACGGATATGAAATTGCTGCTGATTATGATGCGGGTATGTTTTATAGCAAATTGGCTTATAGTTGGCAAAAAACTCGTCAGCCAACCTCTGCTGCTACAGCGCATTTTGGTGCAGAGCCGTTGTCACAATTACCTGATAGCTTTATGACGTTGGATACGGGTATTCGTTTATTTGATGAGAAACTCCGTATTGGTGCGATTGTTAAATATACCGGTAATTCTCATCGGCTGGACCCGGATCAATATAATTTTGATGATGAGGGGAGGGTTGTACAGCAAGAAGAACCTAAAATCCCAACGATAGTCGATCTTTATAGCGATTATCAGATAAATCACAATGTGTTGTTGAAATTTTCAATACAGAACTTGGCAAATAAAAATTATTCTGAAGCGCTTAATCGTGCAAATTCTTCTCCATTAATGACTGAGCAAACTTCGGCTATGCAAACCGCTCGGGCCGGACCTATATTGCCGGCGCAGAAATTCGTTTCTGATTATAGGAAAAATAAGTGGCAAAGGAAGGCCGCTATTTCAGATTTGCAGATCGTTTTTTCCGTTCTTTCTTGATTTTCAATACTTCACTCTCAATCCAGCCATCTTGTAAACGGGTATTCAGGACATCACCAACATGTACCTGTTTGGTTTGTTTCAGTAATTTTCCATCCGAGGTTTGACTGATGTTATAACCACGGGCCAGTGTCGCCAGAGGGCTAACGGCTTCCATCCGTGAACAGGAAATGGCAAATTTTTCTCTGGAACGGCTGATTTGTCTCTCAATCGCTTGTCTTAATCGAAAATCTTGTTGCTGAATCTGTTGGCTATATTGATGGATCTGCGGGCTAGGTTCTGCGTACCAGAGCCGTTGCTGTAATTTCTCATAAGCCAGGCTGCTTTGCTTTAAGTGCCGTTGTAAACTGTCAGTGAGTCGTTGGCGTAAACTGACCAGTAAGTTTTGCTGACGCGCTAGCCGTAAATGAGGATGTTGTTGCTGTAAACGATGAGATAACAGACTGAAAAAACGCTGTTTCCGGGCAAAGAAGTAATCCATTGCCATTTCCAACCGCTGTTGTTGAGACTGAATGTGACGTAACAGTTCGAGCTGATTACGGCTGACTAACTCAGCCGCTGCTGATGGTGTCGGGGCGCGTAAATCTGCGACAAAATCAGCAATGGTGACATCCGTTTCATGACCGACCGCACTGACTATCGGAATATCACTGTGAAAAATCGCTCTGGCGACTTGTTCGTCGTTGAAACTCCATAAGTCTTCTAAAGAGCCGCCTCCGCGTCCGACAATCAATACATTACACTCCTGCCGTTCATTAGCTAATTCAATAGCTCGAATAATCTGTAACGGTGCTTCTGTTCCCTGAACCGCTGTTGGATAAATGATGATGGGCAATGATGGATCACGGCGCTTTAAAATATTCAAAATATCATGCAGGGCAGCGCCGCTGGTTGAGGTAATCACACCAAGCTGTTTAGCAGGGGATGGCAACGGTTTTTTATGGCTTTGGTCAAATAACCCTTCTGTACTGAGTTTTTGTTTCAATAATTCAAACTGTTGCTGTAACAGGCCATCACCGGCGGGTTGCATACTTTCAACAATAAGCTGATAGTCCCCTCTTGGCTCGTAAAGCGTGATTGCCGCACGGACCAAAATCTGCTGACCATTTTGTGGCCTGAATGTCACCCGCTGATTGCTACTGCGAAACATTGCTGCCCGCACTTGGGCACGCTCATCTTTTAGCGTGAAGTACCAGTGCCCGGAGGAGGGTTGAGAAAAGTTGGATATTTCAGCGCTTAGCCAAATTCTACCCATTTCCATTTCGAGCAGTTGCCGAACCGTCTGATTCAGGCGACTAACAGAAAAAATTCCAGTGTTAAAAGATAGTGACATGTGAGTAAGATCAAATTTCAAAACAATAACTTAATGTGCTGATACTAACCTGCATCATGAAGTAAGCAAGAAATTTTTTGATAAAATGCTGGAGGCAACCGATTACGTTCTGTATAATGCCGCGGCAATATTTTATCCCTTAAATTTTCAGCAGCTTGGTGAGATATTGCTTATGTTACGAATTAAAAAAGAAGCGTTAACCTTTGATGATGTTCTGTTGGTTCCTGCTCACTCTACTGTTCTACCTAACACTGCTGACCTGTCTACTCAACTGACTTCCACCATTCGTCTAAAAGTGCCTATGTTGTCTGCCGCTATGGATACCGTCACGGAATCCGGTTTGGCTATCGCATTGGCTCAGGAAGGTGGAATGGGTTTCATCCATAAAAATATGTCTATTGAGCGTCAGGCAGAAGAAGTTAGCCGAGTTAAAAAACATGAGAGCGGTGTTGTGACAGATCCGGTCACTGTGGCGCCGGAAACAACGCTGCGTGAAGTTAAAGAATTGACAGAACGTAATGGTTTTGCGGGTTATCCGGTTGTCACTGAAGGAAATGAGTTGGTTGGTATTATTACTGGCCGTGATGTACGTTTCGTTACTGATTTGGATCAGCCTGTTACTGCGGTAATGACGTCTAAAGAGCGTCTGGTGACAGTAAAAGAAGGTGAAGCCCGTGAAGTTGTGTTGCAGAAAATGCATGAAAAACGTGTTGAGAAAGCGCTGGTAGTTGATGGGAACTTTCATCTACTCGGCATGATCACGGTTAAAGATTTCCAGAAAGCGGAACGTAAACCGAACGCCTGTAAGGATGAACGTGGTCGTTTACGTGTTGGCGCTGCGGTTGGAGCTGGCGCCGGCAATGAAGCGCGTATTGATGCATTGGTTGCCGCTGGTGTTGATGTTCTGCTTATTGATTCCTCGCATGGTCATTCTGAAGGGGTACTGCAACGTATCCGTGAAACTCGCGCTAAGTACCCAAATCTACAAATTATTGGCGGTAACGTGGCGACCGGGGAAGGCGCAAAAGCGCTGGTAGCGGCTGGCGTCAATGCGGTTAAAGTCGGTATTGGTCCCGGTTCTATCTGTACTACCCGTATTGTTACCGGTGTAGGTGTGCCGCAAATTACTGCTATCTCTGATGCCGTTGAAGCATTGGAAGGCACTGGTATTCCAGTTATTGCCGATGGCGGCATTCGTTTCTCCGGTGATATTGCCAAAGCCATCGCCGCGGGAGCGTCGTGTGTTATGGTGGGCTCAATGTTGGCAGGGACAGAAGAGTCGCCGGGAGAAATTGAGCTATACCAAGGACGTTCATTTAAATCTTATCGTGGCATGGGATCATTGGGAGCGATGTCTAAAGGCTCTTCTGATCGATATTTCCAAACTGATAATGCCGCAGACAAATTGGTACCGGAAGGTATTGAAGGCCGTGTTGCTTATAAAGGCTTGCTGAAAAACATTGTCCATCAGCAAATGGGAGGCTTGCGTTCCTGTATGGGGCTGACCGGCTGCGCAACTATTGATGAATTGAGAACCAAAGCAGAATTTGTTCGCATCAGTGGTGCAGGCATTCAGGAAAGCCACGTTCACGATGTCACCATTATCAAAGAGTCTCCAAACTACCGGTTAGGTTTGTAATCCATATTTATTGTGGCCCATATAAGGGCCACTTATCTCTATTTGTTACTTGTTTTTTTGGAATTCACCGCACATGACAACTAATATCCATCAGCACCGCATTCTTATCCTTGATTTTGGTTCGCAATATACTCAATTGATTGCTCGCCGTATCCGTGAAATCGGGGTTTATTGTGAACTTTGGGCATGTGATGTCACTGAAGAGCAAATCCGCGAATTCAACCCAAGCGGCATTATTCTTTCCGGTGGCCCGGAAAGTACCACCGCACAAGGAAGTCCACGTGCACCTGAATATGTTTTTAACGCTGGCGTTCCGGTTCTGGGGGTTTGCTATGGCATGCAAACGATGTCAGTACAATTCGGGGGTAAGGTAGAAGATTCTACTCAGCGTGAATTTGGTTATGCTCAGGTTGAGATTAAAACGGAAAGTGCATTATTCCGTGGAATCCAGGATTCATTAAATGAGCAAGGTAAACCATTATTGGATGTATGGATGAGTCACGGTGATAAAGTCACTGCAATTCCTGAGGACTTTACCACTATCGCCAGCACTGATACCTGTCCATTTGCCATCATAGCAAATGAAGAAAAACGTTTTTACGGTGTGCAATTCCACCCGGAAGTCACCCATACCCATCAGGGGCAGCGTATATTGGAGCGTTTTGTCCTGGATATATGCCAATGCGAAGCGCTGTGGACACCTGCCTCTATTATCGAAGATACCGTTGTACGCTTGCGTGAACAGGTTGGTGAGGATCACGTTATTTTGGGGCTGTCCGGTGGTGTTGATTCCTCTGTCACCGCATTGTTACTGCATCGTGCAATTGGTAACCGCCTGACCTGTGTATTTGTTGATAATGGTTTGCTGCGTTTGAATGAAGCTGATCAGGTGATGGACATGTTTGCCGGCAAATTTGGGCTGAACATTGTTCATGTTCCGGCAGAGGATCGTTTCCTTACTGCACTGGCTGGCATCAATGATCCGGAAGAAAAGCGTAAAACGATTGGCCGTGTGTTTATTGAAGTCTTTGATCAAGAGGCAAGTAAGCAGACTCAGGTTAAATGGCTGGCGCAAGGCACTATTTATCCAGACGTCATCGAATCAGCGGCATCTGCGACAGGCAAGGCACACGTTATCAAATCTCATCATAACGTAGGTGGTTTGCCGGAAGAGATGAAATTGGGTCTGGTGGAACCGCTGAAAGAGCTGTTCAAAGATGAAGTACGTAAAATTGGTTTGGAATTGGGATTGCCTTATGACATGTTGAACCGTCATCCATTCCCAGGCCCCGGTTTGGGGGTTCGTGTATTGGGTGAAGTGAAGAAAGAGTACTGCGATCTGCTGCGTTGTGCAGATGCTATTTTTATCGAAGAGCTGCACAAAGCTGATTTGTACAATAAAGTTAGCCAGGCGTTTACAGTATTCTTGCCAGTTCGCTCCGTGGGCGTGATGGGGGATGGCCGTAAATATGATTGGGTTGTTTCGTTACGGGCAGTAGAAACGATTGATTTTATGACCGCACATTGGGCGCATTTACCATACGATTTCCTGGGCCGGGTTTCTAACCGGATCATCAATGAAGTCAGTGGGATATCGAGAGTTGTCTATGATGTCAGCGGTAAACCACCTGCTACTATTGAGTGGGAATAAGTCCTTAAAGTCTATAGACATCGGTTGAAGCTTAAACTAAAAACACCAATAAAACTAAAACGCTTTTTGGTGTTTTTATCTATGGTATGTACTGAACTATATTCGCCTGTTGAATATAATTGAGATTGGATTGAAGAGGCTTTAACTCATGAGAATGTGTGTCATAGCGGCCCATTAACAAAGTTGAATGTGTTAAACAGAGAAAACAATTGTTACGGTGCTGGTTATGATTGAAGAATATTAAGAGTAAACTTGATATTCATTTTAGCTTACGGTTAAAACTTGGTTTTTTCAGCTTTATTTTGTCTACAATCTGGGCTGGATCTAGTGACAACAAACGGGCTATGCGCACAAATTCCACGACATCTAGTCTTCTTTCACCATTTTCAACTTTGGCTATAAATGATTGAGGGCGGCCAAATGCTTGTGCCAGTTTTTCCTGTGTAATGCCCTTTTCCAAGCGTGTTTCGCGTAATAATCGGATAACATGCTGATATTCCTCTGAGTAAATCGAACTCATTCGTTTTGCCTTAATAAAAAATCCTAAGATAGAATATCTCTCATTTGCAATTATCTCTGTTATTGATAACCCTTTATTTGGGTTAATACTTAAAAAAACACATTGAAATTAATACAACGAAATTTTGGATGGTTCTGGCTTACAACTCCTATACTGAAACCTTATTTTGAAGTTGATCTAAAATTTAAATCAACTAACTAAATCCCTGAAACGATAGTATCTAAAGCTGCCATGATATCGGAGTGAATACCGGGTATAACACAGACGATATCCGCAGCTTTTAATTTGCTCTTCGCTACCGTTGTCACTGACTTTGTAATAACGATATATCGATCATCTTTAATTTCAATCACTGGCGTTAACGTTTTGACGCGTGAGTTTTTATCTGACAGTGGAGCAATTGGCATTATTACCCGTGAATCATAGTCGTCTAATAGGTCATTTTGAATGTCGATAATGAAAGGATATTGCTCCCTCGATTTAGGGGATTTGTTGCGGTAAACAGCGTACTGAGCCATCAAATAACCCCGTATTCATCATCATCGGTAAATAGCCCTGCACTACGCTCAAATTCATTGAAAGCGTGGATACCGACTTTGTTTTCAGCTTTCCATTGCTGTCTTTTTTTCTCACGAACAACATCGGACAACATTTTGTCTAGTGTCGCTGATAAGTTGAGTCCTAAATCACGGGCTTCATCTACTACTTCAGCCGTCAAATAAACATTTGTACTGCGTTTACCGGATCGTTTTCGTTCTACGGTTGAGACGCATTGTATTTTCATCAGACACCTCATCTATGCGTGTAAAACATGCACATAAGTCTATGGCAGATAGTGAGCATCATCAAGGAGTTCTAAGCCGAAACCGCCGGAATTTCTGTTTCCTATCTTGTGTCTATGTTTCTGTTGTTGTTCGATTAGGGTTAGAAATCGGTCAGCAGCTCCCTTTGTATGTTGTTCATAGAGCGTTAATATCTCTGAATCAGGCAATAGATTGATATCATCTTGGTTAGATTGTTTAGCTATTCTCGGATGTTTTCCGATAACTCTTTTGTTCATATATCGTCTCTTTCCCTGTAGATAATATGATTTCATCATTGAATTGCTTTAACACGGCAGCAAAGTCCGCACGAACCTTATCCAGATCATCGGCTAAAGCGTCAACGTCACTTTTCTGTGGGATAAAATCAAAATAGTTTGTATTGGGCATAATATCGAATTTCGGTGAAATTGATCTTAATTTATTAAAATATTGTATGAGAATGTTCATTACATTATCTGCGTTATTGGTTGTTTCTATTAGTTAAATGACTTAGTACCAATGATGCTTTATTGGGTTTTGATTGAAAAATCATACCTGATAAATAGATTTATGCCATAGAAATATTGCGAGATGCTTCAAAGAAAGGACTGAAAATAATGGAATATAATTTCATTCAAGATAATGATTAATCGTTTCTATAGAATTATTAATTAGCATGATTTACGACGAAAAGTATCAGAATATGCTATAGTGTCGGCTGGTTTTCGCTTATATTTTTGGAATCTTATGTCTTATCAATGCCCCTTATGTCATCAATCTTTATTGCCCGCTCGACAGCAATGGCGCTGTGAGAATAATCATCAGTTTGATTGTGCTAAAGAAGGGTATGTCAATTTGATGCCCGTTCAGCATAAAAAATCCAAGGAGCCGGGGGATAGCCCAGAGATGATGCAATCAAGAAGAGCATTTTTGGATTCAGGGCATTATCAATCATTACAACAACGGGTTTCGGAATTATTGGAAAAGTATCTGCCAGAAAAAGCAGAGAGTTTGCTGGATATAGGATGTGGTGAAGGTTATTACACTGCGGCGGTTGAAGCGCAGTTAAACAAGAGACGTAATCTTAAAATCTATGGGTTAGATGTTGCTAAGATCGCGGTTCGTTATGGCGCTAGGCGCTATCCTGCTGTTAGCTTTTGTGTTGCGTCGAGCCATCGTTTGCCATTTGCCGATAAATCGCTTGCCGGGGTATTAAGGATTTACGCGCCTTGCAAAGCGGAAGAATTGGCAAGGGTGGTTAAGCCACAGGGAATTGTTTTGACAGTTACTCCTGGCCCTCGCCATCTTTATCAGATCAAGGAGTTGATTTATCAAAATATTCATCTTCATCCATTGAAAGCAGAACCGTTGGCAGGATTTGAATTGATAACTGATGAATCGTTATCTTATCCAATGAAATTAGATGGCGTGCAAGCGTATCATTTATTACAGATGACGCCATTTGCCTGGCGAGCAACAGAAGATGTGAAAAAAGAATTGGCAGATAGAGCGCTGTTTGAATGTGAAACTGATTTTATACTGCGGGTCTATCAACGCCTTAATTGATCAAGATTTCAGCCCAAAATATAGCGTTTAACAGAGAGATATTTTGGGCTGGTAGAGTTATTTCGCGTACATAAATAATTCGAGATGCTCAAATAAGATATTGAAGCCAATTGCAATCAGAGTCAACCCGCCAATAAGTTCAGCGCGTTTGCCGAGCAGTGGGCCAATATAACGGCCGATTAACATACCCAATGTTGCCATAATCATTGTCATCATGCCGATAGCCATTGCGGTATGTACGATATTGACTTGAAGGAAAGCGAGCCCGATACCAACAGCCATTGCATCCAGGCTGGTGGCAATGGCTGTTGTTATCAACACTATTGAATTATGGCGGCAGGGTGATTCACACTTTTTTTCCTGATTTTTTTTAAAACTCTCTGTAATCATTCTACAACCCAGAATGAATAACAGAGCGAAAGCAATCCAGTGATCCCACTCCATAACATACTGACTGGCATAAAGCCCTATAGACCAGCCAATTAATGGGGTACAGGCTTCTATCAAGCCAAATATCAAACCGGTACGAATTGCTTCACGAAAATGTGGTCTATGTAATGATGCCCCTTTGCAAATTGCAGCAGCAAAGGCATCCATTGAGAGGGCTAAAGCCAAGATGAGGGTTGCGTACATATTCATTAATATAGCCTCGGTTGGGTATTTCCATATACATATAACTCCACCCCCAACCAATGATGGCGCTATATGCAATGGTCTTGCCAACCGAGTTAATAGCTATCCCATTAGGCTATTGTATTTGCTATTTTGAGCAACAATAATGCCTGCTAAGATAGTAATAAGGTTACCCGCACCACGTTTATTTTGTAACGAGCGTGTTGATACGGGCTTTTCAGAGAAATTAACTAAATCGTTTCTCTGAAACAGGCTACTCCCCATGACAATTTAAAAGATAGCACAATAATTCAAAAAGGGAAAATAATATTATTTTTAAGGTTAAGGTATGATATTGATAATAATTATCATTATCTGTTTTATGGGGAAAATAAAAGCCAGCATAAGGCTGACTGTTTATTATTTATTATTTATTTTCTTATTTATTATTTTTACTTATCTATTTGTTTTCGATGAGAAATTTATAAATTCTTTCTAAATCATCAAGTTGGCTTACTGATATATATAATTTCTTGTTTTCCAAACCAATAACCAGGATTCCATCTTCAGATAAATTCATGGTTTTTATCCGATTATAGGAAATAAAGGTATTTGCATAGAAGAAACCGTTATTTTTAAAAAATAATTTAGGCGAACGTATATAGGCAATATAAATAGTCACCAGGATAGTAAACAGTAATAAATATGTGGTTAAACGGCTGCCATAAGAGGTGATATTGTTATAAACAACAATAAGTGTCAGGATAATAAAGATGAGTGTATCAATTCTATGTTTTCTTTTTAGCTTTATTTGTAAGTAAGTTTTCCCTTTCAGCAAGTTAACTATGAATTCATCATAAACAGCAAAGGCTAGCATTAGTATGATTAAACCAACTAATACCATATCATTAAGGTTCATTCCTTATCCCTGTATTGTTATAAAAAGAAAATATGGGGAGGCATTCCTCCCCGAATGATATTGTTCTAGAGACCGAGGAAACCAAATCTGGCGCCAATAATCCCCAGAATAAAGAAGCCAATAATGATCCACAGGGCATTGATTTTATGCCGTAGTAACCACATACAGGCAAATGTCAGTAAAAGGGGCACCAGGCCCGGCATCAACTGATCGAGGATATTCTGAACCGTGGTTATTGTCGTTTCACCTGTTTGTTGGTTAGGAATTTCTGATACAACCAACGGGATATTGACTTTCGTCCATTTATTAACTAATGCCCCCATGACAAATAGACCAAGGATTGACGCTCCTTCCGTCATTTTTTGCAGGAAGCCGCCACCCATATCTTGAACGATATTGATCCCTTTCTTATAACCGTAGGAGATACCTGAATAGAGAACCAATAGGCGTACCAGGTTGAATAAGAAGAAGAATAAGACAGGCCCAAGCCAACTACCACTCATTGCAAGGCCAGCGCCCAAAGCAGCAAATACGGGACGGGCTGTCCCCCAGAAAATAGGGTCGCCGACACCGGCTAATGGTCCCATTAGACCGACTTTGATACCGTTGATCGCACCATCATCAATGGCTGCGCCGTTAGCGCGCTGTTCTTCCATTGCCATAGTGACGCCCAATACAGGCGCAACGACATAAGGGTGAGTGTTGAAGAATTCAAGGTGGCGCTTGAGGGCCTGTTTACGCTCATCGGTATTTTCTGGATACAAACGACGAAGAGCTGGCACCATAGAGAAGCAGAAGCCCAAGGCCTGCATACGTTCAAAGTTCCATGAACCTTGAAACACATTCGAACGAAGAAATACACCGCGGATATCACTGGGTGTCAATTTTTTCTGGTCTGCTGTCTGAGCAGCCGTTTTTGTGGTATCTAACATGTTGCTCATCCTTTTAATCTAATTCGTTATCAAGATCGTTATTGGCGTGTCCAGGGGCAGCAACTGCCTGAGATTTGTTATATTTAGGGCTTAGCTGGATGTACAGCACGGCCATAACAATACCAATAATGCCTAATGCAACCAGGTTAAAATTAGTGAATGCCGCTGTAACGAAGCCGAGGTAGAAGAAGGGCATTAAGTAGCCGGCACGCATCATGTTGATAACCATTGCGTAACCCACAACGACAATCATACCCCCTGCGATGTTCAAGCCATCGGTTACCACTTTTGGAATAGAAGCCAGTAACTGCTGGACTTCGTTGGTGCCGACCGATAGTGCCACAATCAGGGCAGGGATGGCGATACGCATAGCCTGGAGCAGTAATGCGGATAGATGGATAAAGCTAATCGCACGCAGGCTGCCACGTTCTGCTGCGTTGTCAGCCGCATGCTGGAAGGCGACGGTGATGGTACGTACAATGATAGTCAGAACCTGTCCTGCCGCTGCCAGCGGAATGGCCAAAGCAATACCTTCACCGATATCACGACCGCCAGCGATGACCAGAATCGTGGAGATGATTGATGCTAAGGCCGCATCCGGGGCAATGGCAGCACCGATATTCATCCAGCCAAGAGCGATCATCTCTAGCGTACCGCCGATAATGATACCGGTTGTCATATCACCGAGAATGATCCCGATTAAGGTGCAGGCCACGAGTGGGCGATGGAATTGAAATTCATCAAGAATGGAATCCATTCCGACTATACAAGCCACGATGAATATCAATGTAATTTGAACAACGGTAATTTCCATTGTTTGTCTCCTGTAACCAAATTAAATTTGGTAAGAAATTTTTGTCATTGAGTAATTTTTATCATTGAGTAATAGTTAAATTGCTCTGATCTGGTTTTCGTTTTTAACCTTCTGGAGTAGATCCATCATTTGTAAACGGCTGTCGCTGGCAACCTTACGGGCTTCAAGCTCAATGCCTCGTTCATCTAGTTTTTTGAAGGCTGCAATATCGGTTTCATCAACGGATATTGCGTTGTTAACTTGCGTTTTTCCCTGACGGAAAGCCATTCCACCGATGTTGACGGAAGTGATATCGACACCATCTTCGACTAAACGCAAAACATCTGTTGGGTTTGTAAACAACAACATGACACGCTCATTGGCGTATTTCGGGTTGTTATAAACGCGAACACATTTTGCAACGTCAACCACGTGAGCACTGAGCCCCGGTGGAGCAACTTGTTTTAGCAAGGTGGTACGGACAGTATCGGCAGCAACTTCATCGCTGACGACAATGATCCGTTTGACATTGGTTTCTTTTGTCCAACGAGTAGCGACCTGACCATGAATGAGTCGGTCATCAATTCGAGCCAGTGCAATTTTCATATGACCGCCGGTTGATGGCGCAAATGAAGGTGCTGCAACGGATGTCACAGGTTTGACGGGTTCAGTTTTTTGAGGTTCTTCTGTTTTCAGGGCCCGGATGCCTTCTTTCCCTGTTTCCAGAGCAACAGAAACCAGTTCTGCCAGAGATGGGTTATCATCTCGACACATAAAGGTTTCAACCAACATTGGAACGTTAATTCCGGTGATGATCTCATAATTCTCTTTATCTACGGCAATACGGCTAGCCGCATTGAATGGACTTCCTCCCCATGTATCGACAAGAAATAGTACACCTTGCTTTGTATTAAGCGTTTCCAGTTTACTGTTGTATTTTTCAAATAAGGTATCGGCATTTTCACCAGGAACGAAGTCAATGTAAGAAACATTTTCTTGCTCTCCAATTAACATCTCTGCGGTACGAAGCAGTTGCTCAGCCGCAGCCCCGTGTGTGCCAATCATAATGGCTATACTCACCTGTTTTCCCCTCTGTTAACAAAATATAAACGCAGGATTATGACAAAGTTACTGCAATAATTTTGATGAATCATTCCTCCAATAAAAATCTTATTTGTATGAATAATGACCTTTTATCAATATGATACCTAAATATTTGACTTGATTTAGACTTTATCTCTTATTGACTGAAAAAATCGGCTGTTAGATTAACATTAGAAATAGCGGAGGAAAATTGCTGTCAGTCAGAAAAAATGAAATAGATAAAAATGTTAACCACAAAACAATTTAATAAGCTAAAAATTGTAAAATTGATTTATAATTATCTATAATTTGTTTATTGTTAGATGTTTATTCTGTTTGCGGTAACATTTTATTAATTTAAAATTGAAAACATATTCATCTTTTTAGATCAAAAGATGATCATTTTAAATTTTGGTTAAAAAATATCCCAACCATATGGTAGGGATATTTTCATTACAGAAGCATTTATCGATTAAAAAACAGGTTATTTATTTGATTAATCACACTGAACCTTAATTGCCAGACCTCCGCGGGATGTTTCGCGATATTTAGCGTTCATGTCTTTACCTGTTTCGTACATAGTTTCAATAACTTTATCGAGAGAAACGCGTGGTTCACTGGTACGGCGTAAAGCCATGCGTGCAGCATTGATTGCTTTTACTGAAGCAATAGCGTTTCGTTCAATACAAGGTACTTGTACCTGACCTGCCACTGGGTCACAGGTCAGGCCGAGGTTATGTTCCATACCGATTTCAGCCGCAATACAGACCTGTTCAGCGCTGCCGCCAAGCAGTTCAGCCAAGCCGGCTGCTGCCATCGAGCAGGCAACACCCACTTCCCCTTGGCAACCCACCTCAGCGCCAGAGATTGATGCATTCATTTTATAAAGAATGCCAATAGCGCCGGAAGCCAGGAAATAGCGGATATAGAGCTCTGGCGTTACAGGCTCAATGCAGTGGTTGTAATAAGCGAGTACGGCGGGAACAATGCCGCAAGCACCATTGGTTGGCGCGGTAACAACACGCCCGCCCGCAGCATTTTCTTCATTGACTGCCAGGGCGAACATATTCACCAAATCCACAACATTCATTGGATCATTAGATAGATTGTTTGATGAGGTCAGCATACGATGTAGTGCCGCTGCCCGGCGTGGTACACGCAGTGGGCCAGGTAAAACCCCTTCCGTGTTCAAACCGCGTTCAATACAAGCCTGCATGGTATCCCAAACATCGGCAAAATAGGCATTAATTTCTTCTTTGCTGTGGAGATCTAGCTCATTTTTCATCATTAAACCGGAAATAGATAATCCGGTTTTATTACAATTCATCAGTAATTCTTTTGCTGAATTGAATGGATATGAAACGGGTTTCATATCCTGAGAAGGTTTACCAAAGTGTTCTTCATCAACAATAAAACCACCACCAATTGAGTAGTAGGTTTTGCTATAAACTTTTTTGTCCCCCGCGAATGCGTGAATTTGCATGCCGTTTTCATGTAATGACAGATTATCACTGCGGAAAACCATGCCGCTATCACGCGGGAAATCGACTTCATGTAAACCGTTGGCCAGCTTAATACGCTGTGTTTGCTCTACATCACGAATAAAACCGGGGATCGAATCAATATCAACGGTGGCGGGTAAATTACCTGCCAGACCCATGATAATGGCGATATCCGTATGATGACCCTTGCCGGTTAATGAGAGTGAGCCGTAAACATCGACGGCTACACGCGTGATAGAAGGCATTAATCCCTGGTTTACCAGATCGTCGACAAACTGTTTGCCGGCTTTCATCGGGCCAACCGTATGAGAGCTAGATGGGCCAATACCGACCTTAAACATGTCGAAAACGCTAATCACGCAAGACTCCTTAAAAAAGATAGAGATATATACCCGTTATCTTTCAAGTTGCCTCTTTGTTGGCTGCACTCACTCACCCCGGTCACATAGTTATCTATGCTCCCGGGGATTCGCTCCCTTGCCGTCGCGATGCACCTTGAAATCCATTGGGTATAGTTATATATATTGGGGTACGCTACTTTACTGTGATTTAGTAGTGTTGATAAGGGAGTTTACAGTTTTTTTTGAATTATGATAGCAATAGTGACAAAAATGGGCAAAAAAAATACAAATTAGTGATTCCTAAATGATTTGGATCAAACTTGAACTTGTTGAGCTAATTGATGAATTATCGCCGCTGTCAATCCCCAGATGAGATGCTGCTGATACCAGTAAAAATAGATACGATGTTGCTGACCACGGCGATTAACATCAAGATAATGGTAACTTGAAAGTGAAAGTGCTTCAGATAGAGGAACTTCGAATATATTAGAAACTTCTGTCGGGTTACTGTGGAGGGATAATCCGGGGGGCAATAATCCGACAATAGGTGTCACCAGATAGCCGCTGGTGCTATTTAAAGGAGCCAGTTGTCCCAGAATCTGAACTTTTTGAGGAGGTATGTTAACTTCTTCTTCCGCTTCTCGTAATGCTGTCGCGATTATTGATTTATCTTTAGGATCAGCAACTCCCCCAGGAAAGGCTACTTGACCGGCATGCGATCGTAAGGTATCGGAGCGTCGGGTTAATAATAATGTAGGTTTCGGTTTGCAGATGATCGGTAATAACACCGCAGCGTGGCGGTTATTATCCAAAAGCCGTTTAGGTGATAGTGGAAGTTGTAACTGAAATCTGTTAACGAAATCAGACAGAGATATCATATTTCTTTTATTTTCCCTAGTTGCGGCAAAATACGATTCAACTTATCAAATGTTTCCTGATACTCTTTTTCAGCAATGCTGTCGGCAACGATTCCGCCACCGGCCCAGCAATATATTTTTTCTTTCTCCGTTAAGAGGGTACGAATGGTGATATTGCTATCCATTGTGCCACAGAAACTAATATAGCCAATTGAACCACAATATCCATGTCGGCGGTGAGGTTCAAGCTCTTCTATTATTTCCATCGCTCTGATTTTAGGAGCTCCAGTAATAGAACCGCCGGGAAAACAGGCACGTAATAGATCCGTAGCATGTTGTTCATTTGGCAATGTTGCGGTGATTGTGCTAACCAGATGATGAACGGCAGGGAATTGTTCAACCATAAATAATTCAGGCACTTTCACTGACCCCGGTGTGGCTACCCGGCCAATATCATTACGCAGTAAATCGACGATCATCAAATTCTCGGCTTGGTCTTTTTTCGAAGCTGCTAGTTTTTCAGCTTGCAGGGCGTCCTTTTCTGTATCATCTAAGCGCGGTAATGTTCCCTTAATCGGGCGAGTTTGAATTTGTTTATTTTCCAGCAGTAAGAAACGTTCAGGAGAGACACTGATAACGCTGTTTTCCGGTAAACGAATAAAAGC
The DNA here is from genome assembly GCF_001083805.1 of Photorhabdus luminescens subsp. luminescens. GTDB lineage: Bacteria > Pseudomonadota > Gammaproteobacteria > Enterobacterales > Enterobacteriaceae > Photorhabdus > Photorhabdus luminescens. The sequence continues at coordinate 142,914 of NZ_JXSK01000001.1, forward strand.
TGAAAAAGGTGCGCGGTTGCCCTCATTAAGTTTTATGAATGCTTGCCATTCGTCTCCTTGGTAATCAGCGCAAAATCGCTGTGCCAGGTTAACTTGATAACAATCACCACTTAACAGATATTGATGAATGCAGTTAATTTTCTCATTATATTGTTTGGCGCTCATATTTGACTGCCATTCACTGGTCAACGTAAAAGCTGCTTTTGGTGAAAGTTGGTGAGAAGTTTGGTGAGAAGTAAGCCAGTTCAGGCGCGCATCAACATCACTGTAACTGAATAAAATCACCTCTTTTTTGTGATGATCAACAATCAGCGCCCAGTCATAAATACCCATTGCCATGTCTGGAAATGACAGCTCATTTGTGGCTTGTGATGGTAATTCTTCAATATAGCGCCCAAGGTCATATCCCCATAAGCCTAGTGCGCCACCCTGAAATGGCAAATTAGGATCAGGTTTTGCCGTAATATTTAATTTCTCTAGCTGTCTTTTTAGCAGGTAAAAGGGATCTTCCTCAGTAATATAGCTATCGCCATTTTCATTTATTTCAGTTGATTTATCATGACTGAGTAATGTTATCCGTGGCTCTGCAACCAGAATATCAAACCGATTATGAGGATGGTCGGCAGAACCAGAATGGAGCAGCATTGCCCAAGACTGGTTTGAAATCGGCGCGAAATAGTTGATGGCAGCGTCTGGTTGATAGGGTAATTGCCGTTTTTGTAGTGAAATACTCATAATGGTGTTGATTTAGCAGTTGTAATGCAAAAGTTAGTCTTGATTTTAGTCCTTACAGATTAACATAGAAATCCATTCCTTACTTGCGCTAAAAATCGCTATACTCCTCGGCATAGATCACTTTATAGAGGTTATTATCATGTTTTCAGATATGCCAACTTTATCCCATCAGGAACAGCAATTAGCAGTAGAAAAAATTCAACAATTGATGGTTGAAGGAATGAGCAGTGGGGAAGCGATTGCGTTGGTTGCACAAGAAATTCGTGAACAGCATCGAGGAAAAGAGCAGGTTAATGTAGTGTTTGATGATGAAAAATGAACATAATTAAATTATTTATTTAACAATAATCACACATTTATTTCACTTGGCATGTTAGGTTAGCTCCATATTTAATCTCTTATTTTGAGATATTAACGGGAGGTAGTATGAAAGCATGTCATGTCATTAACAGCGTTGGTCTATCGGGCGCCGCACTTTTGCTCACGGTTTCATTCACAGTGTCTGCTGTATCGGAGAACAAACGTGTTGATAAATTTATTTCTTGCGATAATTTAACCAAATCGCAAATTGCCGCTCAAGTAAAGCGTGATTTTCTGCAAAACCGTATTAACCATTGGTCAGAAGACAGAAAGCAGTTGGGAACGTCTAAACCCGTGGTGTGGATAAAGGCAGAAAATATTACTGGCGATAAAGATATATTAAAAATTCCGCTGACTGTTCGTGGTTCTAAGCGTGACAAAGATTACCGTGTTGTCGTTGATTGTCAGCAAAATACGATTAGCTATAGCGAATTGAAATAACATTTTCTGATAGTTATCTCTACCCGTCATTATACCCAATGGATTTCAAGATGTATCGCGACGGCAAGGGAGCGAATCCCCGGGAGCATAGATAACTATGTGACCGGGGTGAGAGAGTGCAGCCAACAAAGAGGCAACTTGAAAGATAACGGGTATAGACGGATACCAGGTTTGGTGTTAGTCAGTAAAGGAAATGTTATGTCAGAATTGAGAAAATTATATCCGGCTTGTGAAGCCTATCGTTCGGGTTATTTGGATACAGGCGATGGTCATCAAATTTATTGGGAATTATGTGGTAATCCTGTAGGTAAGCCTGCTGTATTTATTCATGGCGGGCCGGGCGGTGGTATTGCCTCTTATCACCGTCGGTTATTCGACCTCAAGAAATATCATGTCATGCTGTTTGATCAGCGTGGTTGTGGGCGTTCAAAACCTCATGCCAGCTTGGAAAATAATACCACTTGGCATTTAGTTGAAGATATTGAGCGTTTACGTCAATTGATGGGCGTGGAAAAATGGCTGGTATTTGGTGGTTCGTGGGGTTCAACTTTATCTTTAGTTTATGCCCAGACTCACCCTCAACGCGTTTCTGAATTAGTTCTTCGGGGAATTTTCTTGCTGAGGCCACAAGAGTTGTACTGGTATTATCAGGATGGCGCTTCTAATTTCTTCCCTGACAAATGGCAACGAACGGTATCTATTTTATCGGAGGAAGAACGAAAGGATGTTATCGGAGCATATAATAAGCGATTGACCAGTGATGATCGTCAGGTTCAATTAGAAGCTGCTCGTCTCTGGAGCTTGTGGGAAGGGGAGACGGTAACGTTGCTTCCTTCAGATAGCGTGGAATGTTTTGCAGAAGATGAGTTTGCCCTGGCATTTGCTCGAATTGAGAACCACTATTTTATCAATGAGGGGTTTATGAATGAGGAGCAGCAACTGCTGAATAATATTGACGTTATACGGGATATTCCGGCAGTTATCATTCATGGCCGATATGATATGGCTTGTCGGGTGCAAAATGCTTGGGATCTGGCGCAGGCATGGCCGGAAGCGGAATTATATGTCATTGAAGGAGCAGGACATTCATTTGATGAGCCGGGTATTTTACATCAACTTATTAGTGCAACGGATAGGTTTGCCGATCAGTAATTGGATATAACCACCGGTTATCCGGTGGTTACCCATGCTTACTGGTTGATCAGCGGTTTTTGGGTTCGTAGGGTAAGCGGGAAAATTGTTTGGATAATTGGCGATAATGTACTAAACGTTGTTGAAAATATTGCCGCAGATGCTCGGGTTGTTCTTGTTCAACTGTATCGGGAAGTACTGGCATATTGTAACGTTCCTTAAAAGCTACACCGGAGGCTGCCAAGTCAGCATTCACTTTATCCATATCCTCTGTGGAAAGCTCGGCCAGATTATGTTTCATAAGTGTCTCTCTCATTCACAAAGCGATAAAACTAATCCAGACAGGTTTTTCTGGCAAGGTCTGAATTGATTATTTTATAAATATAAATAATATTCATTATCATTAAATATCAAAATTCTTTGATGGAGATTATTTTGTAAATGTAATTCATTTTCATTTAAATATATTAAATGAGATTCATTTTCATTTTTTTATTGAAAAATATATTTATATTTCAACGTGATATATATATTTAATTTATTTTCTCTTATTGGGTTTTATTATTTTGATTTAATTGGCATAATACAGGGGAATTAATGACTGGAGTATCCATTATGTTAAACCAAGAAATGATTAATAAATTAAATGAGCAGATGAATCTGGAGTTCTATTCTGCGAATTTATATCTGCAAATGAGTGCATGGTGCAGTGAACAAGGGTTGCCAGGCGCCGCTGCGTTTTTTAAATCACACTCCCAGGAAGAAATGCAGCATATGCATCGCTTGTTTGATTATCTGAGTGATACAGGTGCAATGCCGCGTTTGGGACAAATTGATGCGCCTACGGCCGATTATAAATCTATAACCCATGTCCTCAATAGCACTTATGCACACGAGAAGTTCATTACTGCCGAAATTAATAAACTTGCTCATTTGGCGATAACCACGCAAGATTATTCTACTTTTAACTTTCTGCAATGGTATGTAGCAGAACAGCATGAAGAAGAGAAATTGTTTAAATCTATCCTTGATAAATTGGATATGGTTGGTGAGGATGGTAAGGCACTTTTCCTATTAGATAAAGATCTGAAAGGTCTGGCTGCTGCAAATCCTGTCTAATGAAGCGGAATTAATTAGCCGCAGTAGTCGCAATAACTTTAGGTATTTAAAGTCAATGCTGCGGTTTTCCTTTATTTTTGCGCGATAGTTCACAAGACGAAATTCTCATTGTAAGTTATCGCAGATAAAATAACTCTTTTGATATAAAATGATGACAATTTATAGAGATTCATTTGAAAATTAAGAGGTTATTTGATGACCATTAGCGCAATCCGCTCTTTTTGCCGAAAATTATCTGCTTTAATTGTTCTTTTTGTTGGCATATCTTGCCAGCAGGCTTTGGCCCATGCGCATTTGACAGAACAAATTCCGGCAGAAGATACTACTGTAGAAAATACACCGCAGGTAATCACGCTGGGCTTTTCTGAAGGTATTGAACTGAATTTTAGTAAAGTAAAAGTGATTGGCCCGGAAAATAGACCCATTAAAACCGGAAAATTGAAGCTTGATCCGGCAACTAATACAAAGCTGATTCTTCCTATCGAAGATAAACTAACGACAGGGAGATATGATGTTAACTGGAGCGTGGTCTCTGTTGATGGGCATAAGACCAAAGGTGTCTATAGCTTTACAGTGAAATAATGATGTCTCTGGCGGCGTTGTATATTCTTTGTCGCTTCACCCATTTTGTGGCAGTTATGTTACTGTTTGGTTTTAGCGTATTTACTGCCATCCTGGTTCCTGAGCGTTTATCTGTTCTGATTGATGCGCGCCTTCGTTTAGGGGTAATTATCAGTACCGTTGTGACATTAATAACAACTATTGGATGGTTGGCAATTCAAGCGGGAATAATGGGTGATGGCTGGCAGGATATTTATAATCTAGAAATCTGGCTGGCAGTACTGGGAACAACTTTTGGTAAAGTTTGGCAATGGCAAATACTGATTTCAATAGTTGCTACGGGGTTTTTGTTTATCAGTAAACAAAAAGTCAGAAATATTCTGATGTTAATCAGTTCTACTGTTTTACTCTCCTGCCATGCCTTTATGGGCCATTCGGTAATGCATGATGGGATAACAGGTATTTTTTCTCAGATTAATCAGGTAATTCACTTGGTGAGTGTTGGGTATTGGTTTGGTGGATTATGGCCCTTTTTGCTATGCCTGCAATTTTTACGGATACACAATGAATCGGCTATAGGGTTAGATAAACAGATTATGATTTCTATGATGCGCTTTTCCACATATGGTCATGTTGCTGTAACCCTGATTATTATGACTGGCATCATAAGCAGCTTAATTTTGCTGCCGAACTGGCCGAAATACAGTGGCAGTGAGTATCAATCCATGCTATGGCTGAAGATAGCTCTGGTGGCGGGTATGGTGATGCTTGCATTAATTAACCGCTATATCCTGGTTCCTAAATTGAAGCAACCTGGCCGCTATCAATTGTTGATTGTCAATAGTTGGGTTGAAATTATTCTCGGAGCATTGGTTTTATTATGTGTTGCTGTTTTTGCTACTTATCAACCGATTTGATTTTCTTAACTATATCCTGTGGATTTCAAGATGTATCGCGACGGCAAGAGAGCGAATCCCTGGGAGCATAGCTAACTATGTGAAAAGATCCACTTCGCTCGTTTTTATATCTACCTTGGTAACTTTATGAAACGTTTACTTTTATTACTTCCCTTGTTTTGTCTCTCTTTTCAAAGTATTGCTGCGCCGATTGAAACGGTGAGTAAGCTACAATTTGGTGATAAATGGGCATTTACACGGGAGGAAGTGATGTTGGATTGCAGAGCAAATAAGGCTCTGTTTGTGATTAATCCAAGTACGCTAGTGCAATATCCATTGAACGATATAGCTACAGAGATGATGAAGGTAGGGAAGGTGAATGCTAAGCCTTTGGATATTATTTTATTGGATGATGGTAAAAATCCGACTCAAAAAATGAGCATAGAGCCATTCCAACAAGCAGCTTTAGCATTGTGCGATAAAAGATAATGTCATTGAGTAAGCGATAGCGTCTATTTGGCTTAATGGAAGATGTTGTTTTTGATTATTTATTATCCAAAAAGTTGGTAAAATGCAAGTATGTCAACTACGCTTTAAATTGTAAGTTGTTTTACGTCTCAATGACACTTTTAGCGCACGGCTCTTAAGAGCCATTTTCCCTAGGCCGAGTAGAGGAGTCAACTCGGCCTTTTTTTGTCACAAGTTTTGTGGACATCAGGCCACCCTCATAACCCATGCATGTTTTTGTCTGTCATAATGTTTTCTGTAGAGAAGAATGTGTTTGTCGTTTAGTAAGGCGGGAATACTTGTGTGCTCATCCCATCCATCTAACTGCATACAAAGTTCGCGGTCGGAATTACAAGGAATGCTAATGGTGATATCGTCCTCTTCGGAAGGTAAAGAGAGAATCGCATCATCAATTTCGTAGCTGGAAATTCTTAATTTTGTCTGGTTCATGATTATTCCTTAACTTTTAGATAACAGGTAAGACCAGTGTGGCCATCATTGAGGATAGATCAAATAGCTGAGATTTCCAGTAATAATATTTTCTGTGTTGGATAATCGGTAGATGATATTGCTGTTATAATTATCCGTTCTAAAACTTACTCTTGTCATATTGCTTTTTTTATCTTTGTCATTCTTTGACCTTTTATACATTCAGTAGGAAATATTTATTTGGTGTGGTAGTAAGGATTAAAAGTGTTAGGGATGGAGTGGTAAATGCAATAATTCTACAGATAAATTGTTTGAATGTTTTGTTTTTTACTACACAGCGAGTCAACTCTCAAATGAAAGGGGCTAATGAGCGACACTGTTATCGGATAATTGATCTTTATAATTGTGGAAAAGTTCAATTTGATTTTATTGTATGAGGGCATAGCGATGCTGACAGTGAATCATATTTGTACTGGTTGCACCTTTGATAATGTTTTGGTGAGTAGTGTGATATCTCACAAGCCTTTACCAGTACTCAATAAATATAATTAAAGAATATCTTATTAAAGACAGTAAAAAATTTACGTCGGTGTGACAGACTGTTAACCTTATTGTTATGGGCATTTGATATTTTTTTGATATAAAAATAGAGATGCGTTTTGTGAATTTCATCGGATAGGTCAATTATGAATAAAAATGAGTTCTATCGGGAGCTTACGGGGGACTTAAAAGCTCTGTTGTCTGGTGAGTATGACTTAATAGCGACGCTGGCTAATGCCAGTGCATTGTTGTATGAACGCTTGCATGACGTTAACTGGGTTGGCTTTTACCTGATTGATGGTGATACGTTGGTGTTAGGGCCATTTCAGGGAAAAGTTGCTTGTGTCAGAATACCTGTTGGCAAGGGGGTATGCGGAACGGCTGTATTGGAAAAACGCACCCAGCGTGTTGATGATGTTCATGCGTTCCCAGGTCATATTGCCTGCGATGCTGCTAGTAACGCTGAAATTGTGTTGCCGTTGATCGTGAGCGGTAGAGTCATCGGTGTATTGGATATTGATAGTACGGTCTTTAATAGGTTCGACGAGAAAGACGAATTTGGCTTACAAGCCCTTATTGATGGGCTTTGCGCTCATTTAGAACAGTGCGTTGTGCCTAAATATGTTGAATTGAATGTAACTTAACATATGGATAACGTGGCATTTATCAGCAACGCTATTATAATGACGCCAGTTCATGCCTATGCTGGTTGGCAAAACCGTTGTAATCAGGAAATTTCATGGAAAATCAACCTAAGTTGAATAGTAGTAAAGAGATTATTGCTTTTTTAGCTGAGCGTTTCCCGCTCTGTTTCGTCGCAGAAGGTGAAGCTCGTCCTTTAAAGATCGGTATTTTTCAAGATATCGTTGAACGTATTCAGGACGAAGAGTGTTTAAGTAAAACACAACTGCGCTCCGCCTTACGCCTGTACACATCAAGTTGGCGCTATCTGTATGGTGTTAAAGAAGGCGCACAGCGTGTTGACCTTGATGGTAATTCGTGCGGTGAACTGGAAGCGGAACATATTGAGCACGCTCTTCAGCAACTGACTGAAGCCAAAGCACGGGTTCAGGCACAGCGTGCAGAGCAAAGAGCTAAAAAACGTGAAGCTGAAAATACGACTGCTGGTGAAAAAAATGAACGGCCCATAGCCAAGAAACCAGCGCCTCGTCGCCGTGCTGACAATACTGAGGGGGAAAAACGGCAGCAACAACCACGCCAACAAAAACGCCCTCAGCAAGCACGTAAGCCAGTTGCTCAACCTGCTCAACCTGCACCTACTCAGATTGTCGATGTTTCATCGCTGAAAATTGGTCAGGAAATTAAAGTAAGAGTGGGTAAAAGCTCAGTGGATGCTTCTGTGCTTGAAATCGCCAAAGATGGCATACGAGTGCAATTGCCTTCCGGTTTGGCAATGATTGTACGCGCAGAACATTTACAGTTCTGATACGGAGGCCAACCTGGGCATGAACAAATTCGTCAGACTGGCTTTTGTCTTAGGTGTTTCAATTTTTGGTACTTGTTATGCAAATACAAACAGTCCAGTGGCTGTTCCTGTTCATATTGAACAACTACCTATATTGAAACAAGAACCTCAGCATTCAACAGTGAGCGAGCGGGTAACATCCCGCTTCACTCGTTCTCATTATCGCCAATTTGATTTAAATGGTGATTTTTCGGCAAAAATATTTGACCGCTACCTCAATATACTGGATTACAGCCATAACATATTATTAGCGTCAGATATTGCTCAGTATGCCGATAAGAAAAAGTTGTTAGGCAAGGAATTGGAAAGTGGAAATCTGGAAATTCCATATGACTTGTTTAATTTATTACAGAAACGTCGCTTTGAGCGTTATCAGTACGCTTTATCGCGTCTTGAACAGCCAATGAATTTTGATGGTAACGATATAATTGATGTTGATCGTTCCAAAGCCCCTTGGCCGCAGAGTGTGGAAGAGCTAGATAAACTTTGGGATGCTAAAGTTAAGTATGATTGGCTCAACCTCAAGCTCAGCGGCAAAGAGGACAGTAAAATCAAAGAGATGCTCACCAAGCGCTATCAATCCGCGTTAAAACGTCTGACACAAAGTCAAAGTGAAGATGTTTTCCAATTGATTATGACTGCGTTTGCCCGTGAAATTGATCCTCATACCAATTATCTTTCACCACGCAATACTGAACAGTTTAACTCAGAAATGAGTCTTTCCTTGGAAGGAATTGGTGCTGTTTTGCAAATAGATGATGACTACACGGTTATAAACTCTTTGGTTGCTGGTGGACCTGCCGCTAAGAGCAAAGCATTAAACGTGGGCGATAAGATTATCGGTGTTGCTCAGTCAGGGAAGTCTATGGTGGATATTATTGGCTGGCGTCTGGATGATGTGGTTGCGCTGATTAAAGGTCCTAAAGGAAGTAAAGTACGGCTTGAGGTTATTTCTGATACCAAAGGGGCAAAACCACGTACTGTTACTTTAACTCGTGAGCAGATCCGTTTGGAAGATCGGGCTGTGAAGATGTCAGTTAAGACAATTGGTCAGGAAAAAGTGGGGGTGCTTGATATCCCCGGTTTTTATGTTGGTTTGACTGATAATGTTAAAACTCAATTACAAAAACTGATCAAACAGCATGTCAGTGCTATTGTCATTGATTTGCGTAGCAATGGTGGCGGCGCTCTGACAGAGGCGGTTTCTTTATCAGGCTTGTTTCTTCCAAGCGGCCCGATTGTCCAGGTTAGAGATAATAATGGAAAAATCCGCCAGGATTCTGATACTGATGAAGTAGTGTACTATAAAGGGCCTTTAGTTGTTCTGGTAGACCATTTTAGTGCTTCAGCTTCTGAAATTTTTGCCGCAGCAATGCAGGATTATGGGCGAGCGTTGATTGTTGGTGAACCGACTTTTGGTAAAGGCACTGTTCAGCAATATCGTTCTTTGAGTCGTATTTACGATCAAATGATGCGCCCTGATTGGCCATCATTGGGTTCTGTCCAATATACCATTCAGAAATTCTATCGTGTGAATGGCGGTAGTACTCAGCGTAAAGGGGTGACTCCTGATATCGTAATGCCAACGGGGGTTGATCCGGCAGAAACGGGGGAAAGTTTCGAAGATAATGCTTTGCCTTGGGATAGCATTCCTCCTGCCCGTTATACAGGGTCTAAAATTATTGCTGCCTTGGTTCCTCAGTTGAATACCGCTCACAATGCTCGCATTACAAATGATTCAGAATTCAAATACATCAATGAGGATATTGCTCACTATAAGGCGATGAAAGAGCATAAAAATATTGTTTCTCTGAACTATGCACAAAGAGAGAAAGAGAATAAAGAAGCGGATGCTCTGAAGTTGAATCGTATAAATGATCGCTTTAAACGCGAGGGTAAAAAGCCGTTAACTTCACTGGATGATTTACCTAAAGATTATCAGGGGCCAGATCCCTATCTTGATGAATCAGTGAAGATTGCACTTGATTTAGCGCACCAACCTGCTGAGAAAATGTTAGCTAAATCTAAGTAAAATAATGGATTAAAGCCTGTTAATGATTAATGCCCAATACCGTTCGCTTGGGATGTTTTGAGTGAACGGTATATACCCTATGGATTTCAAGATGCATCGCGACGGCAAGAGAGCGAATCCCCAGGAGCATAGCGAACTATGTGACTGGGGTGAGCGAGTGCAGCCAACAAAGAGGCAACTTGAAAGATAACGGGTATATTGGGTTTTCAGTAATATGAACAGTCTCTTTAAGGTGTTTTTTGTTTTCAGGAAAGATGAATTGTTTCACATTTTCTCAGGATTACCGAGTATTGGAGTATTTTGTTTAACCAATTGGTGTTAGGCTAATGTGGGTTTTTTTATGATTTTGTAAAGTTGTGTTGTTCTTATCACTTAACAGGTTAAAAGCCTTGAATATAGCAAGAACAGCCTTATTTAATAGAGTAGTTCTGAAAGTGCATTGATTATTAATAAAGGAAGCCGGTTTTTATGATGCGAATTGTTTTGTTCCTCCTCACTAACCTTGCTGTTATGTTGGTGTTCGGGATAATACTTTCTTTGACAGGAATTCAGGGGAGTAGTGTACAAGGTCTGATGATTATGGCAGGCCTGTTCGGTTTCGGTGGAGCGTTTGTTTCCCTATTGATGTCCAAATGGATGGCCCTGCGTTCTGTGGGTGGTCAGGTCATAGAACAGCCAGCAAATGAAGTTGAGCATTGGTTAGTTGAAACTGTTCGCCGTCAAGCGGAACAGGTCAATATTGCTATGCCTCAGGTTGCGATTTATGCCGCGCCTGATATTAATGCATTCGCTACCGGAGCGCGTCGTAATGCTTCTCTGGTGGCCGTCAGCACCGGTCTATTGGATAACATGAGTAGGGCAGAAGCAGAAGCGGTTATTGCTCATGAGATTAGTCATATTGCTAATGGCGATATGGTGACGATGACCTTGTTGCAAGGGATAGTAAATACTTTCGTTATCTTTATTTCCCGTCTACTGGCTCAGGCTGTATCAAGTTTCCTGTCTGGCAACAGTGATGAAGAAGAGAGTAACTCCTCCGGCAATCCGATTGTTTACATGGTTGTTTCAATGGTGTTGGAAATAGTATTTGGTATTCTGGCGAGCATTATCACAATGTGGTTCTCCCGTTATCGCGAGTTCCATGCAGATGCAGGTTCTGCTAAGTTGGTTGGTCGTGAGAAAATGATCGCCGCTTTACAGCGTCTGAAAACCAGTTATGAACCGCAGGAAGAAGGCGGTATGATGGCGTTCTGTATTAATGGTAAATCAAAAACATTCAGTGAGCTGTTCATGTCTCACCCACCATTGGACAAACGTATTGAAGCGTTGCGTAGTGGACAATACCTGAATAAATAATATTGTGAATAAAATCAAAAGCCGGGAAATCAACCCCGGCTTTTTTGCAACTTTTGAAGTTTTTAAATTATAGCTGACTTAATTCAACTTGTTCTTCTTGATCGAAGATAGTTTTATCAGTTTGCCCCATCAGTTGGCTGGTAATAGTACCAGCGGTCATTGAACCACTTACATTCAGTGCTGTACGGCCCATATCAATGAGAGGTTCAACAGAAATCAATAAAGCGATCAACGTTACAGGTAATCCCATTGCAGGTAAGACAATCAGTGCGGCAAACGTAGCTCCGCCACCTACACCGGCGACGCCAGCAGAGCTGATAGTGACGATGCCAACGAGTGTTGCAATCCACATCGGGTCAAGAGGGTTTATGCCTACTGTTGGAGCAACCATTGCTGCCAACATGGCGGGATAGATCCCGGCACAGCCATTTTGACCAATTGTTGCTCCGAAAGATGCTGAGAAACTGGCGATAGATTCTGGTACGCCAATACGGAGTGTCTGGGTTTCGACATTCAGTGGAATACTGGCAGCACTGGAACGGCTGGTGAATGCGAAGGTCAACACTGGCCAAGTTTTTTTGAAGAATCTAAGTGGATTGATGCCGATAAGAGAAAGTAGAAACCCATGAACAACAAAAACTAGCGCTAGTGCAACGTAGGATGCGATAACGAAGGTTCCCAGTTTTGCAATTTCATGAAGATTAGAGTTGGCGACAACTTTGGTCATCAGAGCCATAACGCCATACGGCGTTAAGCGCATAACCAAGCGGACCAGTTTCATTACCCATGCTTGTATAGTATCGATAGCGACTAATATGCGCGCACCCCTCTCATGATCATCTTTCAACATTTGCAGGGCTGCGATACCTAAGAAGGTTGCAAAAATAACAACGCTGATAACCGAAGTTGGATTAGCGCCGGTTAAATCTGCAAACGGATTTTTAGGAATAAAAGATAAAATCAATTGTGGTACAGATAAGTCAGAGACTTTGCTGACGTAGTTGTTTTCGATAGCAGACAGGCGGTTTGTTTCTTGAGGACCTTGAATCAGACCTTCAGCAGTCAGGCCGAACAGGTTGATAATCATGATACCGATAAGCGCTGCAATCATTGTCGTAAATAGCAACGCTCCAATGGTTAGAAAACTGATTTTTCCTAGAGAAGATGCTTTGTGTAATTTAGCAACTGCACTCAAAATAGAGGCAAATACCAGAGGCATAATGACCATTTGTAGAAGCTGTACGTAGCCATTACCTACAATGTTGAACCATGATATGGATTCCTTCACTGTGGTATTATCAGAGCCATAAACTAGTTGCAGTGCTAAACCAAAAATAATGCCAATGGCAAGGCCCGCAAAAACCTTTTTCGACAGGTTCCATTGCCGTGAACTGGCTTTTGACAATAGCAAAAGCAGTGCTACGAAGACGAGCACATTCGAAATGAGTGGTAAATTCATCCCCAAACTCCAGAATTCAATTTAGTTAAGTCATAAGCTGTATCGAATCGTGTAAGTCTGCAAACGAACACATTACAACAAGCAGTTGGGGAGCATAGTACCAGCTTAAACTATTCTCATTTATAACTATATAGAATTTAATATAACAAATGTGACTTTTAAGATTTATTTTTAGTCAATTAGAGCATTAGAAATAGAGATCTTTGATACGATTGATGTAAAAAAGTATAGAGTATTCAATATTTTCTGGTAGAAAAACGGCAATAACGATTAATAGGGCAGAAATAAACCTTTCTGCTTTCTTGTTTCCTTGCTTGCCAAGCACAGGTAGACAGAAACGTATTTTGATTGGCCATAATAACGGCACACCAGCGGGTGTTAGCATATCTGCAATCAGATGGCTCAAATAGCCAACAATCATGGCATGAAAAAAATCAGTTGGAATTAACCACTCTTCCGGTATTTTTAGCCAAAATAAAGTAACCCCTAATATGAGAGCAAGTAAACTGTGAGTAAATCCTCTATGACCACAGAGTTTGGCAATGGGAATGGAGATAAATCTGAATAACCTACCCAAAGTTGAATTAGGGTGATCGATATCGGGCAACAAGGCAGTAAGCAACACCCCTGGTATCATATGCAACCAGTCTCCATTAGCTATCTCTGGTGTTATTTCTAGTTTGTGTGCCAAGATAATGCTGGCAACAGAAAATAAAAGATGCCCTTCTGCGGTCATAAATTCCTCTGACTAATAACTGTCTATCCATACAGTCGGCGAAGTATAGAGGGTTTTATGTGGGTAAGATAGAGGGTAAAAAGCAAAAATATCTTATTTATTAATATATAACGTTAATATTTAATTAAATTTTTATTTGACAGAATAAGACATAAGCGCTACGGCTATTGTATGAACAATAAGAAACTGCCATCAACACAGATGATGGCAGCTAAAGTTATAATCAGATGATGTTCATTACAGTTAGTTGTTCGAGTGAATGCAGTTTAATTCTGCCAAAACCCAACGTGGATCATCAAAATGATGAGCTGATGGCACAACAATTGAACGCATTCTTGCAGCTTTCGTTGCTATCATTCCATTGAATGAATCTTCCAGAGCTACACAATTTATCGGAGCGATATCCAGTAGGGTTCAGAGTCAATCAGTAAACCGTCCATATCGAAAATGGCCGCTTTTATTGGTAAATGAAAGGACATTTATACCCAATAGATTTTGAGTTGCAGCGCGGCGGCAAGTGAACGAATCCCCAGGAGCATAGATAACTATGTGACTGGGGTGAGTGAAAGCAGCCAACAAAGCAGCAGCTTGAAAGATGAAGGGTATATAGTATCTCTCTGGTCAGACAGTTAGCGAAAGCTGATTGTAACAACCTCAGGGGATGAAATCTTTTCCTGATCGGGAACATGGTAAGAAATCCTTAGTTAATTAAATATAAAGTTAAATTTGGTGATTGATGGGCTATGATTAGCCAAAAATAGAATCTGCTTATTGCTATGAGGGGTATCGATGACTTACCAAAAAGCCGGATACATCGCTATTATTAAGCGAGTTTTAGGTTGGGTGATTTTTATTCCGGCACTTTTATCGACCATTGTTTCTGTGATCAATCTTGCTTGGTTGCATGGTATTAAAGGTGATGGTATTAATGCTGTTTTAGATGATTTGCTGAAAATGATGGCTGAAATGGTGCGTTTTAATACCCCGTTTCTGGATTTCTTCTGGAAAAATTCGCCAACACCTGATCATCTGGCTGATTTTACCGGATCAACACTTAGTTTCTTGATTATCTATTTTCTTATTTTTTTCGGCCTTGCTATGAATGCATCAGGTCAACGTATGTACAGACAAGTGAAGTTTATACGCGAACACATTGAAGATCAGCTTATTATTGAAAAAGCTAAAGGCAATGATGGCCTGACAAGAGAACAGATTGAATTAAAAATTAAACTTCCTCGTCATACACTGTTCAGCCAGATTTATATCTTATATATTTCACCGGTAATTATCGGCGCAATTTTTTATTTTCTATTGAAAATCTTAGGTTGGTAGACTCTCCGGTTGGCTATAGCTGCGGAATAAGGGTTTCGCAGCTTGATTAGCCACTTATTAGCTATTTTCAGTTAAAATATTATCAATAATATTTTGAACTACAATAAGATTGTCACCACCAAACAAATTACACCGGTTAAGCAAATAATAGAGCTGATACACTGGTTGTCGTTCAATAAAGTTGGCAGGGAGTGGCCATATGCTCTGATAGCCATCAAGAATTTGCATTGGTAAATTGGGGTATAACGGTAACATAGCGAAATCACATTCACGATCTCCCCAATAACAGGCTGGGTCGAAGGCAACGGCTTGATCATCTAACGAAGCACAATTAGCCGGCCAGAGATCGCCATGTAAGAGAGAGGGCTGTGGTTGATGGTGTTGAAGTTTGTTACTTATGGCTTGGACGATATTATCAATATCACCAAATATCATGTTTTTTTCTGCTGCGATTTGTAATTGCCAACCGACCCGCTTTTCCGCATAAAATTGGTGCCAACGTCGTTGCCAGCCATTAGGTTGCGGTGTTGTTGCCAGCATATTGTCAAAATCAAAGCCGAATTGAGGTTGCTCGCTCCATTGATGAAGTTTTGCCAGTTGTTGACCGAAACAATAGGCACTGTGAGGATCAAAAGATTTTAAAGGCAGAAATTCAAGCAATAGAAAGCTATGGTCACGGGTATTGCCAATACCATAAACAGTAGGAACACGGATAGTTTGGCTGCGTGCCAGGAGTTCAAGCTGTTCTGATTCTGCTTTGAAGACAGGGAGCATTTCCCGCAGGTTTGATTTGACAAAAACTTGTCGTTTTCCATGAGTGACTCGCCAGGCTTGATGGATGTCCCCTCCGGCTAACTCAGTTTTATCGTGAATTTCAGCAACACCGAAATGTTCGTTTAACAAACGATTTACTGCCTGCCACATGGTTCACCTCTCTACGTCGTCAATTACTTTATGAACAATTATAGTCAGAGAAAACATATGATCAGGTAAAAAAGATGATTAACAGGGTTATATCTCAAAACAGATATAACCCTTTTTGTTATTGATTGGGTTCGTTAGAGATTTGCAGAGCGGCTTGATACGTTTTACGTTTATACCCGTTATCTTTCAAGTTGCCTCTTTGTTGGCTGCGCTCACTCACCCCGGTCACATAGTTATCTATGCTCCCGGGGATTCGCTCCCTTGCCGTCGCGATGCATCTTGAAATCCATAAGGTATAGATTTTGTTCTTACAAGTTTTATCTGACTGTAAGCCAGTGCCAGTGTAAAGAAGATAGCCTGAACAATAACGATGCATGGTCCCGTTGCACCATCAATGTGGAAACTGATCAGAGTACCCAGGACACAGGAAATGACTGATGCAATGATAGCGACGATTAACATTCGGTCAAAACTACGGCATAACATGAAAGCGATAATGCCCGGCGATATCAACATTGCAATGACCAAAATCATTCCCACTGCTTGCAGGGAAGCGACGATGGTCATGGACAGCAGGCAAAGCAAACCGTAATGCAAAAGTTTAACAGGTAATCCTACTACGCGTGCTTGGTTAGGATCGAAGCAATAAAGCATGAAGTCTTTGCGCTTTAGCAATACCACCGCCATAGTGATGCAGGCAATCCATAATGTTTGATTCAACTCATCTTTAGTGATCCCGAGTATATTTCCGAACAGAATATGAGTCAGATGTTGGTCGGTATCCATGCGGGCAAAAAGAACTAAACCGAAGGCAAACATGCCTGAAAAGACAATTCCCATGACAGTATCTTCTTTTATCCGGCTATGTTCTTTCAGATATCCTGTCGCAACAGCACAAAAAATACCGGAAAGGAATGCGCCAATAGCCAGTGGTATACCGGCAGCGAAAGCCAGCACAATACCTGGTAATACCGCGTGAGAAATGGCGTCACCCATTAACGACCAGCCTTTAAGAACCAAATAACAAGAGAGTATTGCACATACCGCTCCTGTTACAATTGCGGCGAATATCGCCCGTTGCATAAATGGAAACATAAACGGCTCAGTGAGTAACTGTATCAACTCATTCATGGTTGTGTCTCCTGAGCCAATGCTGAGGACTCTTTTTTGGCACGTATACGGGAGGCGAATAGCCCATGTTTTGGAGCAAAGAAGAATGCGAGTAGGAAAATAACAGTTTGCAATGTGACAATGACGCCACCAGTAGCGCCGTTTAGGAAGAAACTTAGGTAAGCGCCAAATGCGCTGGTCAGGGAACCAATAGCAACGGCAATGATCAGCAGGTGCTTAAAACGATCAGTTAATAAATAAGCGGTTGCGCCTGGAGTGACTACCATTGCAATCACCAGAATAGCGCCGACAGTTTGTAAGGCTGCAACAGTGCAAGCACTCAATAAAGTAAAAAAAATAATTTTCATCCGTAAGGGAGATAAGCCGATAGAGCGCGCATGCGTTTCATCAAAAAATACAATTAGCAAATCTTTCCAGATAAACATGAGCACGATAAATGAAATCGCAATAATGATTTCAACTTGGAGAACATCTTCATCAGCGATACCAAGGATATTGCCGAAAATAATGGTTTGTACGTTAACGGATGTAGGATTCAGAGAAACGATTAATAATCCAGCCGCAAAGAAAGTGGAAAAAATGAACCCGATTACCGCATCTTCACGTAAACGAGTGATATGACGAACCAAAGTCATAGACAGAGCGGCCAGCATTCCGGTAAAAAAAGCGCCGCCTGCATAGGGAAGACCCAGTGCATAAGCACCAGCGACGCCAGGCACAACTGAGTGAGAGAGAGCATCTCCCATCAATGACCAGCCTTTTAACATCAGGTAGGAAGAAAGGAAGGCACAGACGGCACCGACGATGGCACTCACCCAGATGGCTTTTACCATGTAATTATAGTGAAAAGGTTGCAGCAAAAGTTCTGTCATGATTGACGCTTCTCCTTATGCTGACTCTGCCTTGGCGGAACATGATGATCACGACCATAAAATACGGCTGCGCGTTCATCATCAGTAATAACAGTCAAGGAGCGTGGATCATCATCATCATGTAATTCCGGGCCGGATAAATTAATATGACGAAGTACTCCACCAAAAGTCATCTCTAAATTTTTTTGGGTGAAGGTTGTTTCTGTTGGTCCACTTGCCAGAACCGTCCGGTTGATTAGGATAACATGATCGCAGAATTCAGGCACACTACCAAGGTTATGTGTAGAAACCAGAACCAGATGGCCCTCATCACGTAAATCACATAATAGGTCAATGATGGCATTTTCCGTTTTTACATCAACACCAGTAAAAGGTTCATCCAGTAATAGAACTTTGCCTTCCTGAGCCAGAGCCCTTGCAAGAAAAACCCGTTTTTTCTGTCCGCCTGAGAGTTCTCCAATCTGTCGGTTGCGTAGGGCCGTTAAGCCGACGCGTTCAAGTGCTTCATTAACAGCTTGGTGGTCTCTTTTACTTGGGATTCTTAGGAATCCCATTTTCCCGTAGCGGCCCATCATCACGACATCAGAAACTAATACTGGAAAGTTCCAGTCGACTTCTTCTGTCTGAGGGACATATGCAATAACATTTTTCTTCAAAGCACTTTTGACTGGCATATCACTCAGAGTGACTTTTCCTTGAGATGGGTTTACTAGTCCCATGATGGTCTTAAACAATGTGGATTTACCACTACCGTTAATTCCCACCAACGCACAAATAGAGCCGCCAGTGATAGAAAAACTTGCATCATAAATAGCTGTGTGACCGTTGTTATAAGTCACAGTAGCGTCATCAACGACTAAATGAGGACGTTCAAACAGCGTATTGCTATTCATTGATTAAATCCTTTTGCGATTGTATCTACAGTCTTATTCAGTAAATCAATATAAGTTGGTACTGGGCCGCCACTGCCGGAGAGTGAATCTACATAAAGAACGCCGCCATAACGGGCATCTGTTTCTTTACTGACTTGTTTAGCTGGTTTATCTGAAATGGTACTTTCGCTAAACACAACGGGGATTTTGTTCGCTCTTACAGTATCAATGACATGACGAACTTGTTGTGGTGAACCTTGTTCTTCTGCATTAATTGGCCATAGATAAACTTCTTTGAATTGGTAATCTTTAGCCAAATAGCTAAAAGCCCCTTCACTGGTGACTAACCAACGTTGATCTTGTGGAATACGGGAAAGACGTTCTCTCAGTGGAGAATCCAGTTGGGCGATTTTTTCAGCGTAGGCTTTGGCATTCCTATTATAAATTTCTGCATTATCAGGATCGTATTTCACAAATGCTTGGCGGATATTCTCGATATAGACCAAAGCATTTGTGGGTGACATCCAAGCGTGAGGATTCGGATTCCCGTTGTAAGGCCCTTCACGGATGGGGAGTGGTTCAATACCGTCAGTAATAACAACGGCAGGTACATCTTTAAGATTTTCAAAGAAGCGTTCAAACCAGCGTTCTAGATTTAGCCCATTCCAAAGGATCAAATCAGCATGTTGAGATTTTATAATATCTTTTGGGGTAGGTTGGTAATCATGGATTTCAGCGCCAGGTTTAGTAATTGATTCAACAATCGCCGCATCACCTGCTACGTTTTGCGCTATATCCTGGATGATAGTAAAGGTAGTGACAACTTTGAATTGTTTGGCGGCAGATACCTTCTGACTAAATAAAACTATAGATAAAAGAATCAATGTAATTCCCAGTACAGGGGGGGAAAGCAAAAGTAGAGAAAGTTTTTTCTTCATCAATTCAAGCCTTACTTGTTATAAGTATATATATGATAACGATTATCAATATCATTTAAGTAAAGTCAAGATTATAAAATTTGGGAATAGTGATTGTTGCAATCGTCATTCCATATGATATGAACACGAATACAGTGAAAAGTTAAGTAAAAATATTTTTAGATTATAAACGAAATTGTATATGCTGCGCTTTAGTAAAATTTGATCCAGAGGATTATAGGGTGAAATTAAGACTGAGCTTTGTGGCACTGGTCGTGCTGTTAGTCGGTTGTGCTGAGAGAAATACTCAGCAAACAAATGCGGGTAAACGGTTCGGTCAGCAACGTATGCTGAGCAATACTGCCAACGCAGCTAGAATTTCTTCTTTCCCTCCAACGCCTTTTGACACATTTATTCAACAGGCATCCAATCGGTACGGTGTTGATGAAACGCTTATCAGAGCTATTATTCAAGTTGAATCCGGTTTTCGCCCTGATGCAGTCAGTAAATCGAATGCAATTGGCCTTATGCAGATTAAAGCATCGACAGCAGGGCGGGATGTGTATCGACAGAAAGGGCGTCTTGGTCAGCCGACAACGCGTGAGTTGAAAGATCCTAAAACCAATATTGATCTTGGCACTGCTTATATTAGTATTCTGAAAGAGCAACATCTGGCAGGTATTGATAACCCTGAGACTCTCTACTATGCCACTATTGTTGCTTACGTAAATGGTGCGGGTGCTCTTTTGCGGACTTTTAATGTGGATCGTCAATTAGCCGTTAATAAAATAAACCGCATGACGCCGGATGAGTTTTATCAGTATGTTCAGGATAATCATCCTGCACCTCAGGCTCCACGCTATTTATGGAAAGTAAAAAAGGCTTATCGTTCGTTAGTAATTGCAGATTGAGTTGCTGATAAAAATGACGATTCTATTTGCGACAGCCTCGCGTTGGGTGAGGGTTTACGGTGGTTTTTGTTAAATTTAACTGCGAAAGACTTGCCCTCAATTGATAGTGGATGTTGGGAGATAAAATAATCCCTCCTTTGGTACTGGTTGTGGAGGAGGGGGCTTTAATATATGTGTTCACTGGTGTTTACAAGCTAAAAGGTATAAGACCTCATTTCAATTTACATCATGCGATGGTAAATATCGTTTGATATCCGATAATTCATGTCTAAAGAAGGGCTCTCTTAGAATATGTTGCTTAATGATCAATACGGTATTTCACCAATGTTGATCTCAGCTATATTATAATAAAAATAATATAGCTAGGTTGATTCTAATTAGAAATTATTTCCTTATGGAGTTAAAGGTAATTAACTTTTACATTAATTATATCGATTTATTATCATGAAATAACATATGCTGAAATTAATTTTAGCCTGAACTTATATTTTAAAGTAATTAAATATACGGGATATCTTTGTAAATGTTTAATAAGTTGTATTTGATGTGGCATGTCATCTACTCCTTGTGAGAATAAAAAATATTATTTTACAGTAAGTTATCAAAGTAAGCTCGTGTTAATAGTCGTTAATGATTTTAGTCTAAACTATGGAATTAAGCGTCAATCAAAAGTGCTTATCCAAAAAATAAGGATGAAATAGAACATATACTTACGTTTCATGAATGACTGTTTCCCGTTATTGGGGAAGTTATCATTGCGGAATTGCCAATTAAAGAATTTATTTACATTCAATTCCAAAGAGGAAACGTTGTCTGAATATTTTAATTGATGTTTAACGTGCCCGTTTTTATTCCGTCTAGGGTAAGTGGGACAAAAATAAAAAAACACTTGTGATGATTGCCAAGAATGATAGTTGCCAAATATCTAACAGATTTATTGAGGTAGTAGATGAAAGATAGTATTACTAAAAAAGCGGAAAGTGTTCTTAAATCCGCATTCCTCTCTCAGACATCAGAAAATATAACCAATAATGTAAAAAATGTACCTGCTCTGTCACGTAGCTGCGTCATAGTCGGGGGAACGACCCTCGCAGTGTTCTGCGCCGAACAAATTCAAGCGGCTGGGCATACGATACAAGCAATGCTGACTACCGATACCGTTCTGCAAACATGGGCTACTCGGCAAGGGATAGTTTGTGTGAGCTCTGTTGAGGCATTACAAGCTCAAATTGCGCAACACCCTGTAGATTGGCTTTTCTCAATCGTTAATCCGATTATCCTGCCTATGTCGCTGATTGGGCAGATTCGCGGCGGTGCTTTTAATTATCACAATAGCCCCTTGCCACGTTATGCGGGCAGTCATGCAACTTCTTGGGCTCTGTTAGCGCGGGAGACACATTATGCCGTTTCGTGGCATTGCATTGAGGCGGGGGTGGACACCGGTGATATTGCCGTGCAATGGCCGGTATCTATCGAGGAACACGATAATGCATTTTCATTAAATCTGAAATGTTATCAGGCAGCTCAAGAAGGGTTTATTAAACTACTTCGAGATCTTGAGCAGGGAAAGTTGACGACTTATCCGCAAGATCTGACACAACGGAGTTTTTATGCTCAGTCCCGTCGTCCCGATAGTGGGGGGTATCTATGTTGGCAGCAGCCGGGTGAGGCACTTTCAGCTTTAGTACGGGCGTTAGATTTTGGCGAAAATTATTTAAATCCACTGGGTTGTCCGAAACTGTTACTGAAATGGGGCACAGTGCGGATTTCCTGGCTTCAACGATTGAATCACTATTCTGGGGGGGCGCCCGGTACATTGATTGATGTAGAGGAGGATGCCTGGCAGGTAACAACCGGAAGTGAGGATGTTCGGATCGGAGGGTTTGCCACACTTGAGGGTAAGGTACTGTCCGCCGGGGAGCTTGCCGATATATCAGAACTCAGGCCAGGCAAGCAATTACCTCTGCTTGCCCCACAGCAGGTTGAAAATGTAAAAGATACTCTCCAGGCACTCGCGCCCAGTGAATCATTCTGGCGTGAGCGTCTTGCCTCTTTACTTCCACTGCAATTACCTTTCGAAACTGTCGGAAAGTCAGCAGCACCTAAATGGGCATTGAGTGTCTGGCAACCTCCGTTGTTAAAGAATGATGAAAAAGCCCCATTGCAAACGTTGTTACAAACATTTGCTATTTATCTTGCGCGTTTGACTCATCAGACCGAATTCCAAATCGGCTGGTGTGTGGATAGGGTAAAAGATGAACCAGAGGTGTTGTCTGGTTTAGCGCCAGTGGTGCCAATGACTGTTAAGGTGGAGTTTGATCAGCCTTGGTATGCGGTAGCAAGCTGGATGAATGATGAGCTTGTACGGTTGGCGCAGCATCGTACATTTTGCCGTGATCTCCTTTCTCGTGCTCCTTCACTGTGTGCTATCCCTGCATTAGCTACAAACCACCCGTGGCGGGTTGCTGTTTCTTTCGTACCGGATGACAAACCGTGGGAGCAGAATGCGTTAGGTGAATTGCTGACACTCCAGATGAATACTCAGGGCAGTTTTCGCTGGATCTACGATATAAATCGTTTGAGTACGGAAGTGGTTCAGCGGATGAGTGAGCATTTACAGGTGTTGGCATCATCGGCAGAAGAAAAAAATGACATCCCCGTCTGGCAACTTAATTTGTTGCCTGAAGCTGAACGCACGTTGCTGCTGGAAACCTGGAATGCAACCCAGACACGATACCGTGACCAAACATGCATTCACCGGTTGTTTGAGCAACAGGCAGAGAAAACCCCTGACGCGATAGCGCTGGCGTATGAAGAACGCATTCTCAGTTATGCCGAATTAAATGCCCGTGCTAATCGGCTGGCGCATCAACTGATTACATTGGGAATCGCCCCAGAGCAGCGGGTGGCAATTTGCGCCGCGAGTTCGCCAGCACGAATAGTGGGACTGTTGGCAGTACTAAAAGCTGGTGGTGCCTATGTACCGCTAGACCCGGCTTATCCGGGGGAACGTCTGGTTCATATTTTAACCGATGCTGCGCCGGTTATTGTACTGGCGGATAATACTGGACGTGCCGCGTTAGGCGAAAAAGTGTTAGCGGCGTTAACTGTACTGGATCCGAACATCCTATCTGATCAGCCGGATAGCAACCCGCAAGTACCGGCATTAACCCCACGCCATCTGGCGTATGTAATTTATACCTCCGGTTCAACCGGCATACCAAAAGGCGTGATGGTCGAACATCGTGGGCTGGTTAACCTTATTCAGGAAAAAATTGCTCAGTTTGATATCCATCCGGGTAGCCGGATGTTGCAGTTTGCTTCATTTGGCTTTGATGCCAGCGTCTGGGAAACCATGATGGCATTGTGCAGTGGGGCCGCTTTGGCGATCCCTGCTGATACAGTTCGTCAGGAGCCCCGTTATCTCTGGCATTATCTGGAAGAGCAAGCGATAACTCACGCTTGCTTGACCCCGGCCCTGCTCCGGGAAGGGACCGATTTGCCGGAGATGACGATAAGACCGACGTTGATACTCGGTGGCGAGGCACCCAGCGCAACGCTGCTTCAAGCCCTGAGCCGTCGGGCAACGGTGTTTAATGCCTATGGCCCGACAGAAATCACGGTGTGTGCGGCCGTTTGGCGTTGTCCGTCAGACTACACTGAGGGTGTCATTGCTATTGGGCGTCCGACAGCGAACACACAGGTTTATTTGCTGAATACTGACGGTCAGCCGGTACCGTTAGGCGCGGTTGGAGAGCTCTATATTGGCGGCGTGGGGGTGGCGCGAGGCTATCTCAACCGCCCTGATTTGACGGCGGAACGTTTTCTGGCAGATCCGTTTAGCGATAAGCCGGATGCCCGCCTGTACCGCACCGGGGATTTGGCTCGCTACCTGCCGGATGGCAATCTGGAATTCTTGGGCCGTAATGACCAACAGGTGAAAATCCGCGGTTTCCGCATTGAACCGGGGGAAATCGAAGCTCGATTGCTGGAACACCCGGCGGTGAGCGAAGCGTTAGTGCTGGCTTTGGGCGACAGTCAGGATAAACGGTTGGCGGCTTATGTGGTGGCAGAAGCCGATGATCGGCTGGTTAACAGCTTGCGTGCCTATCTGAGTGCCATTTTGCCGGATTATATGGTGCCGACAGCTTTTGTACGTCTGGATACCTTCCCGTTGACGCCGAACGGCAAACTGGATCGCCGGGCGCTACCGGCGCCGGGGGAAAATGCCTTTGCTCGGCAGGTTTATGCAGCACCACAAGGGGAGATAGAAACTTTGCTTGCTGTCATTTGGAGCGAGTTGTTGGGTATTGAACAGGTCAGCCGACACGACAGTTTCTTTGCCTTGGGCGGTCATTCGCTGTTGGCAGTGCGGATGATTGAACGTCTGCGTAATGCGGGGTTAACGCTGGCGGTGCGTGATTTATTCCAATTCCCGGTGTTATCTGAATTTGCCCAAACAGTAGGACAATCACCGGCGGTGGTGGTGCCAGCGCATGTCGTGACGCCGGCAACCACGGCACTGACACCCGACATGTTGCCGTTGACTGATCTCACTCAGTCTGAGATTGACCATATCATTGCGCAAGTACCGGGTGGGGTTGCCAATATTCAGGATATTTATGGTTTGTCACCGTTACAGGATGGCATTTTGTTCCACCATCTGTTGGCAAATAAAGGTGACCCGTATCTATTTGTTAGCCAGATGACCTTTGCTGACCGATCTCTGTTGGACAGCTATTTAGTGGCGGTGCAACAGGTGGTTAATCGCCACGATATTCTGCGTACCGCCTTTGCCTGGCAAGGATTATCAGCGCCGGTACAAGTGGTTTGGCGTCAGGCGCAATTGTCAGTCACTGAACTGACACTAAACCCGATTGATGGACCGGTCCGTGACCAATTAGCTCAACATTTTGCCCCACATCACCATCGCCTCGACTTGAACCAAGCACCCTTGCTGCATTTTGCGGTAGCGCAGGAGGACGATGGCCGTTGGAGCGTAGTGCAATTGCTGCATCATCTGATTGGCGACCATACGACGCTGGAAGTGATGAATGGTGAAATTCAGGCTTATCTTGTTGGACAGGTAGAGAACCTGCCTGTGCCGATTCCTTTCCGCAATCTGGTGGCTCAGGCCCGGTTGGGGGTGAGTCAGGTCGAACATACCCGCTTCTTTACTGATATGTTGTCTGAGGTGGATCAACCGACGCTGCCATTTGGGTTGACAGGGGTACATTGGGATGGTTCGCAGGTGACAGAATCGTACCGGATGTTACCCGCTACGTTGAATGACCGCCTGCGCAGTCAGGCCCGGCGTCTGGGCGTCAGTTTGGCGGCTTTGTGCCATTTGGCCTGGGCACAGGTGTTGTCACGTACCAGCGGACAGGCGAAAGTAGTGTTCGGCACCGTACTGTTTGGGCGGATGCAGGCCGCTGACAGCGGTATGGGGCTGTTTATCAATACCTTGCCGTTACGACTGGATATAAATGATACCTCGGTACAGAACAGTGTACAGGCTGCGCATACCCGGCTGGCGGAATTGTTGGATCATGAACATGCGTCACTGGCATTGGCTCAGCGTTGCAGTAGAGTGCCGGGGGAAATCCCGCTCTTCAGTGCTTTATTGAACTATCGACATAATGATCAACTGACGATCCCAAATAAAGTCGTGCCGGGTATTGAATTCCTTGGCTCGCAGGAGAGAACTAACTATCCCTTTGTGCTGTGTGTGGAAGACGGTGGTTTTAGTTTAGGATTAACTGCTCAAGTGGTACAGCCGTTTGAGTCGGAACGGGTATGCGGTTATATGCAACAGGCGCTAGAAAGCCTGACAACGGCGCTTGAACAATGTCCAGAGACACCGGTAAAAACATTGAATATCTTGCCGGCAGCGGAGAAAAAGCTGCTGCTGGAAACCTGGAATGCAACCGAAACATCGTATCCAGATCACGGTTGTATTCACCGACTGTTTGAGCAATGGGCAGAGAACAATCCAGATGCCACGGCGTTGGTGTATGAAGAACACACCCTCAGCTATGCCGAGCTCAATGCCCGAGCTAATCGTCTGGCGCATCAATTGATAGCGTTGGGAGTCACGCCGGACCAACGGGTGGCGGTTTGCGTGTCACGTTCACCGGCAATGGTGGTAGGAGTATTAGCGGTGCTGAAAGCCGGGGGCGCCTACGTGCCGCTGGATCCGGTTTATACCGGTGAGCGTCTGGCGTATATCCTGACTGATGCCGCCCCCGCTATTTTACTGGCGGATAACGTCGGGCGTGATGCGCTGGGAGAGGATGCGCTGGCAAGGCTGACCGTACTTGACCCGAATAGTCTGCCTGATCAACCGGGCAGTAACCCGCAGGTGCCAACATTGACGGCACAGCATCTGGCCTATGTGATTTACACCTCGGGTTCGACCGGCACACCGAAAGGGGTAATGGTAGAGCATCGTCATATCCTGCGTTTGTTCGACGCCACTGAATCCTGGTATCACTTTAACCGGCAAGATATTTGGTGCCTGTTCCATTCCATTGCGTTTGACTTCTCGGTGTGGGAATTATGGGGAGCCTTACGCTACGGCGCTAAACTGGTATTGGTCCCACACGCGATTGCCCGTTCGCCCCAGGAGCTGCATCAATTCGTGTGTCAGCACGGCATCACGGTGTTGAATCAGACCCCCAGCGCCTTCAAAGCCTTTATTGCCAGTTATGTCGCCAATCCGTTACCGGACTGCTTGCGCTATATCATCTTTGGCGGGGAAGCACTTGATCCGAGTATTCTGAAACCGTGGTATGCCCTGCGTGAGGAGACATTGCCTCAATTGGTGAATATGTACGGTATCACGGAGACCACGGTTCACGTCACTTACCGGGCACTGAATCGCCATGATGTGGAACAGACAACGAGTCCTATTGGTACGCGGATCCCGGACTTAACCCTCTATCTGCTGGATAAATATCGTCAGCCAGTGCCGTTAGGTACCGTAGGTGAGTTATATATTGGCGGGGCCGGTGTGGCACGGGTTATCTCAATCGCCCTGAACTGACGGCGGAACGTTTTCTACCGGATACGTTCAGTAGTGAACCAGATGCCCGGATGTACCGCACCGGGGATTTGGCCCGCTACCTACCAGACGGCAATCTGGAGTTTCTGGGCCGTAATGACCAGCAGGTGAAAATCCGCGGTTTCCGCATTGAACCGGGGGAAATCGAAGCTCGACTGTTGGAACACCCGGCGGTGAGTGAAGCAGTTGTGCTGGCGCTGGACGATGGTCAGGACAAACGGCTGGTAGCTTATGTGGCGGCAGAAGCGGATGAGGCATTGGTTAACCATCTGCATATTCACTTAAGTATGGTGTTACCGGATTATATGGTGCCGGCCGCTTTTGTGCGTCTGGACGCGTTTCCGTTGACGCCAAACGGCAAACTGGACCTGCGGGCATTACCCGTCCCAGGAGAAGAAGATTTTGCCCGGCAGGTTTACGCTGCACCGTCAGGGGAGATGGAAACCACGTTGGCGGCTATCTGGCGTGAATTACTGGGTGTTGAGCGAATTAGCCGATATGACAACTTTTTCTCCCTAGGCGGCCATTCTCTGTTGGCGGTGCGGATGATAAACCGGATAACGGCGTTGGGGATTGAATTACCGCTGTCCACATTGTTTACTTTCCCGTCTTTGATGACCTTTGCTGAAGCGATGCGTACCCAGTTTGACACGTCAGGAGAGGTATTACCCGCTATCATTCCGCTATCCCGTGAAGACCAATTACCGTTGTCATTTGCGCAACAGCGTCTGTGGTTCTTGGCCCAGCTTGACGGGGAGAGTGAGACCTATAATATTCCGTTAGCCCTGCGTTTGCGTGGTCGGCTGGATATCACCGCTTGGCAACAGGCGCTTGATACGCTATTTGCCCGCCATGAAGCATTGCGCTCTATTTTTGTTGCTGTTGACGGCCAGCCACAGGTGGAGTTGTTACTAGCGGCATCAGGCTTGCCGATGAGAAAATATGATCTGCGTAACACGCTTGATGTGGATGCACAGCTTGCATCTCTCTCTGCTCAGGAAGCCAGTGCGCCATTTGATCTTGCTCGTGGCCCATTAATTCGTTCCAGCTTGATACAACTGACTAATGATGATCACGTTTTCTTGCTGACCCAGCATCATATTGTTTCCGATGGTTGGTCTTTAGGGATACTAAAATCAGAATTGGAGGCGCTTTATTCGGCTCACTTGAACCAACAGCCGGATCCGTTGCCACCGTTGACCATTCAGTATCCTGATTACGCCGCCTGGCAGCGTCAATGGTTATCGGCTGAACGCATACAGTCCCAATCTGATTATTGGCGTTCGAAACTGGTTGATGCACCGGTTCTCCTGGATTTGCCGACTGACCGGCCACGTCCGCCTCAGCAGTCGTTTACCGGGAATATCTTGCCCGTCAATCTGGATGCTGAGTTAACCCAATCTCTCAAACGCCTGAGTGAGCAACAGGGCGTCACGTTATTTATGACCCTGTTGGCGGCTTGGGCAACGGTTCTATCGCGTCTGTCAGGTCAGGAAGATTTGGTTATCGGGACGCCAAGCGCGGGCCGCAGTCGGCAAGAAGTAGAATCTTTAATCGGCTTCTTTGTGAATACTCTGGCGTTGCGTATGGATTTATCCGGTGCGCCGAATATAGCGGAATTGCTGGCGCGTGTGCGACAAACCGCGCTGGAGGCACAGGAACATCAGGACCTACCATTTGAACAGGTGGTGGAAATTGTGCAACCGCCGCGCCGACTGGCGCATGCCCCACTGTTCCAGGTGATGTTTGCCTGGCAGAACAATAAGAACACGGAATGGCAGTTGCCGGGACTGGTGGTTTCACTGGTCGAGCAAGCTTTTGATGTGGTTAAGTTCGATCTTGAGCTGAATTTGTTTGAAGTGGAAGGCCAGATTGTCGGTTATCTGAATTATGCCTCTGCCCTGTTTGATCAAGCAACCATTGAGCGGCAGGTGGGCTATCTCCATACCGTACTGCGAGAGATGGCGGCTAACCCTCAACAGCCGGTCGGGAAAATCAATATCCTGACTGTGGCGGAACGTAAGTTGTTATTGGAAACCTGGAACGCGACCGAAACGTCGTATCCAGATCATGGTTGTATTCACCGATTGTTTGAGCAACAGGCAGAGAAAAACCCGGATGCCACGGCTCTGGTGTATGCGGGGCAAGTCCTCAGTTATGCCGAATTAGATGCCCGTGCTAATCGGCTGGCGCATCAATTGATTACATCGGGAATCGTACCAGAGCAGCGGGTAGCAATCTGTGTCGCCAGTTCTCCGGCACGAATAGTGGGATTGCTGGCAGTACTAAAAGCCGGGGGCGCCTATGTGCCACTGGACCCGGCTTATCCGGGGGAACGTCTGGTTCATATTTTAACCGATGCTGCGCCGACTATTGTGCTGGCGGATGCTGCTGGACGTACTGCGTTAGGCGAAAAAGTGTTGGCAGCGTTAACTGTACTGGATCCGAATTCATTGCCCAACCAACCGGACAGCAACCCGCAAGTATCGGCATTAACCCCACGCCATCTGGCGTATGTAATTTACACCTCCGGTTCAACTGGCATACCAAAAGGCGTGATGGTCGAACATCGTGGGCTGGTTAACCTTATTCAGGAAAAAATCGTTCAGTTTGATATCCAGCCGGGTAGCCGGATGTTGCAGTTTGCTTCATTTGGCTTTGATGCCAGCGTCTGGGAAACCATGATGGCATTGTGTAGTGGGGCCACTTTGGCGATCCCTGCCGATACGGTTCGTCAGGAGCCCCGTTATCTCTGGCATTATTTGGAAGAGCAGGCGATAACTCACGCTTGCCTGACCCCGGCCCTGCTCCGGGAAGGAACCGATTTACCGGAGATGACGATAAGACCGACGTTGATACTCGGTGGCGAAGCGCCCAGCGCAACGCTGCTTCAGGCACTGAGTCGTCGGGCAACGGTGTTTAATGCCTATGGCCCGACAGAAATCACGGTGTGTGCAGCCACCTGGCGTTGTCCGTCAGATTATGCTGAGGGTGTCATTGCTATCGGGCGTCCGACAGCGAACACACGGGTTTATTTGTTGAATACTGACGGCCAGCCGGTGCCGTTAGGCGCGGTTGGAGAGCTGTATATTGGCGGTGTGGGGGTAGCGCGAGGCTATCTCAACCGCCCTGACTTGACGGCGGAACGTTTTCTGGCAGATCCGTTTAGTGGTGAACTTGATGCCCGCCTGTACCGGACCGGGGATTTAGCCCGCTACCTGCCAGATGGTAATTTGGAATACTTGGGCCGTAATGACCAACAGGTGAAAATCCGCGGTTTCCGCATTGAGCCGGGGGAAATCGAAGCCCGATTGCTGGAACACCCGACAGTAAGCGAAGCGCTGGTGCTGGCTCTGGGCGACGGTCAGGATAAACGGTTAGTGGCTTATGTAGCAGCAGAAGCGGATAAAGAGCTGGTTAACCATCTTCGTACTCATCTGAGTGCCATTTTGCCGGATTACATGGTGCCGGCAGCCTTTGTGTGCTTGGATACCTTCCCGTTGACGCCAAACGGCAAATTGGATCGCCGAGCATTGCCAGCACCGGGGGTCGAAGCCTTTGCCCGGCAGGTTTACACAGCGCCGCAAGGGGAGATAGAAACTCTGCTAGCCACTATTTGGAGTGAATTGTTGGGTATTGAACAGATCAGTCGGCATGACAGTTTCTTTTCCCTAGGTGGTCATTCGTTGCTAGCGGTACGGATGGTTGAGCGTTTGCGTAACGCGGGGTTAACGCTAGCGGTACGTGATTTATTCCAATCCCCAGTATTATCCGCATTTGCCCAAACAGTAGGACAGTTACAGGCAGTGGTAGTGCCGACAAATGTCATTACCCTAGCGACCACGGCACTCACACCCGAGATGCTGCCGTTGATTGACCTGACTCAATCAGAAATTGACCATATCATTACACAAGTACCAGGTGGAGTTGCCAATATTCAGGATATCTATGCTCTGTCTCCATTGCAGGACGGTATTCTGTTCCACCATCTATTGGCGAATAAAGGCGACCCGTATCTATTGGTCAGCCAGATGACCTTTGCTGATCGTTCATTGTTGGATCGTTATCTGGCGGCAGTGCAACAGGTGATTAATCGCCACGATATTCTGCGTACCGCCTTTGTTTGGCAAGGATTATCAGCGCCAGTACAAGTGGTTTGGCGTCAGGCGCAATTGTCAGTCACTGAACTGATACTAGACTCGGTTGATGGGCCGATCTGTGACCAGTTAGCTCAACATTTTGACCCGCGTCGCTATCGCCTCGACTTAGACCAAGCACCCTTGCTGCATTTTGCAATGGCACAGGAGGACGATGGCCGTTGGAGCGTGTTGCAATTGCTGCATCATCTGATTGGCGACCATACGACGCTGGAAGTAATGAATGCCGAGGTTCAGGCTTATCTTATCGGACAGGAAGAGAACTTGCCTGTGCCGGTCCCTTTCCGCAACCTGGTGGCACAAGCCTGGTTAGGGGTGAGTCAGGCTGAACATACCCGTTTCTTTACTGACATGCTGGCTGAAGTGGACGAACCAACGTTGCCGTTCGGGTTGACGGAGGTCCATCGAGATGGTTCGCAGGTGACGGAATCGCATCGGATATTACCCGTTACGTTAAATAATCGTCTGCGCAGTCAGGCCCGGCGTCTGGATGTCAGTTTGGCTACGTTATGCCATCTGGCTTGGGCACAGGTGTTGTCGCGTACCAGCGGACAGGCGAAAGTGGTGTTCGGCACCGTACTGTTTGGGCGGATGCAGGCCGGGCAAGGGGCTGACAGCGGCATGGGGCTGTTTATCAATACTTTGCCGTTGCGACTGGATATAGATGAGACCTCGGTGCAGGACAGTGTGCGGTTAGCCCATACCCGGTTAGCTGGATTGCTGGCGCATGAACATGCTTCACTGGCGCTGGCTCAACGTTGCAGTAGAGTGTCAGGGGAAGCGCCCCTCTTTAGCGCATTACTGAACTACCGGCATAGTGCGCAGCCGGTTACCACGGATGCCATCATCAGCGGTATTGAAATCCTTAGCGGTCAGGAGCGCACGAACTATCCGTTTGTCTTGTCGGTGGAAGATTTTGGTCATGCTTTGGGATTGACGGCGCAAATCGTTCAACCGATTGATCCAGAGAGGATATGTGGTTATATGCAACAGGCGCTGGAAAGTCTGGCAGAAGCGCTTGAACAGCGACCAGAGACACCGGTACGGTTGTTGAATATTTTACCGGCAGCGGAGAAGAGGCTGTTGTTGGAGACCTGGAACGCGACCCAGGCACCATATCCCGATCAATATTGTATTCACCGGTTGTTTGAACAACAGGCCGAAAAAAACCCTGACGCGATAGCGCTGGTGTATGGAAAATATCTCCTCAGCTATGCGGAATTAAATGCCCGCGCCAATCGACTGGCTCACCGGTTAATTGGGCAGGGGATTCAGCCGGACGATCGGATTGCAGTTTTATTAGAACGTTCTGTTGAGCTGGTAGTAGCTCAGTTGGCTATCCTCAAGGCCGGGGCCGTTTATGTGCCGATCGATCCTCAAGTACCGGATGAGCGGAAACACTGGCTGATAAACGACTGTTCAGCCAAATTATTGCTTACTGATATCGATATCCCGGTTGACCTAGTGATCCCCCTGTTATGCCTTGCTAATGAGATGGACGCTATCAGGCAGGAAGATTACCTCAATCCTGACTTACCCCGCGCCAGTCCTGAACTGGCCTATATTATGTATACCTCCGGCTCGACTGGCGCACCCAAAGGGGTGATGGTGCCGCATCGGGCGGTGGTGCGGTTGGTCATCAATAACGGGTACGCCGACATCGGGCCGGATGATCGGGTGGCGTTTGGGGCTAACCCGGCTTTCGATGCCAGCACCTTTGAAGTCTGGGCGCCGTTGCTTAATTGCAGCACGTTGGTGGTAATTGATCACGCCACGTTGCTGACGCCTAAAGAATTTGTTCGGGCATTACAGATTTATCGTATTACCGTGCTGTGGCTCAGTGTCGGGCTATTTAACCGGCTGGCGACAGAGTTGTCTCCGGCGCTGCCACAAATCAAGATATTGATTGTCGGCGGCGATGTGCTGGATCCGCATGTGATTAGGCAAGTTTTGCGTGATAACCCGCCGCAACAGTTATTGAATGGCTATGGACCGAGTGAGGGTGCCACCTTTACCACCACCTACCGTATCACTGCGTTGCCTGCGGGGACAACGAAGATCCCCATTGGTCGACCGATAGCCAATACGCGGGTTTATCTGTTGGATGCCAATGGTCAGCCAGTACCGTTGGGTGTGGAAGGGGAGATTTATATCGGCGGAGACGGGGTGGCCTGTGGCTATCTTAATCGTCCTGAGTTGACCGTAGAACGTTTCTTACTGGATCCGTTCAATGATGAACCGGATGCTCGGATGTACCGTACCGGAGATTTAGCCCGCTACTTACCGGACGGCAATCTGGAATTCTTGGGCCGTAATGACCAACAAGTGAAAATCCGCGGTTTCCGTATTGAGCCGGGGGAAATCGAAGCCCGGCTGATGGAACATCCGGCGGTGAATGAAGTGGTTGTACTGGTGGTGGGTGATGAGCAAGACAAACGGCTGGTGGCTTATGTGGCGGCAGAAGCGGATGAAACGTTGGTTAACTGTCTTCGTACTCACTTGAGCGCAATTTTACCGGATTATATGGTACCGGCCGCTTTTGTCTGTCTGGGTGCTTTTCCGCTGACGCTGAACGGTAAGCTGGACCGTCAGGCGCTACCGGCACCGGGGGAAGAGGATTTTGCCCGGCAAATTTACGCCGCGCCGTCAGGGGAGATGGAAACCACATTGGCGGCTATCTGGCGTGAATTACTGGGTGTCGAGCGGATTAGCCGATATGACAACTTTTTCGCACTGGGCGGACATTCGCTATTGGCGGTGCGAATGATAAATCGGATAGCGGCATTAGGGATTGAATTACCGCTGTCCACGCTGTTTACCTTCCCGTCGTTGATGGCCTTTGCTGAAGTGATGAGTGCTGAGTTTGATAAGTCGGACAGAATATTACCTGCTATCGTCCCGCTATCCCGCGAAGGCCAATTGCCGTTGTCATTTGCGCAACAACGTCTGTGGTTCCTGACCCAGTTTGAGGGGGTGAGTGAGATCTATCATATTCCGTTGGCTCTACGTCTACAGGGTCAGTTGGATATTGCCGCCTGGCAACAGGCGCTCGACACCCTATTTGCCCGCCATGAAGTATTGCGCTCTGTTTTTGTTACTGTTGACGGCCAACCACAGGTGGAATTGTTACCGGCGGCATTAGGCCTGCCGATGAAAAAATATGATCTGCGTAACACACCTGATGTGGATGCGCAGCTTGCCTCTCTTTCTATTCAGGAAGTTGGTACGCCGTTTGATCTTGTTCGTGGCCCATTAATTCGTTCTGCTCTGGTACAACTGGCTAATGATGAACACGTTTTCTTACTAACCCAGCATCATATTATTTTCGATGGCTGGTCTGTCAGCGTATTGATGCGTGAATTGAACACCCTTTACACCGCATTCCTGGCGGGACAACCGGATCCATTGTCTCCGTTGACAATTCAGTATCCTGATTATGCCGCTTGGCAGCGCCAATGGCTATCGGCTGACCGTATACAGTCCCAATCTGATTATTGGCGTGCGAGACTGGCTGACGCGCCAGTTCTATTGGACTTGCCGACTGACCGGCCACGTCCGCCTCGGCAGTCGTTTGCCGGGGCCCTACTGCCCGTCAGTTTGGATGCGGAATTAACCCAATCCCTTAAACGCCTGAGTGAACAGCAGGGCGTCACATTATTTATGACCCTGTTGGCGGCTTGGGCGACGGTTCTGGCGCGCCTATCAAATCAGGAAGATCTGGTTATCGGTACACCGAGTGCTGGTCGCAGTCGGCAAGAAGTAGAATCTTTAATCGGCTTCTTTGTCAATACGCTAGCCTTGCGGATGGATTTATCCGGTGCACAAAATGTGGCGGAATTGCTGGCGCATGTGCGGCAAACCGCACTGGCGGCACAGGAGCATCAGGATCTGCCGTTTGAACAGGTGGTGGAAATCGTGCAACCTCCGCGCCGATTGGCGCATACTCCGTTGTTCCAGGTGATGTTTGCCTGGCAGAACAATGAGAACACAGAATGGCAGTTACCGGGGCTGACAGTTTCACCTGCCGATCAACTCATCGATATCGCTAAATTTGATCTTGAATTGGGCCTGTCAGAGGTGGATGGCTGCATTGTCGGTTATCTGAATTATGCCACTGTTCTATTTGATCAACCGACCATTGAGCGGCAGGTGGGTTATCTCCATACCGTACTACGGGCGATGGCGGCTAACCCTCAACAGCCGGTCGGGAAAATCAATATCCTGACCGTGGCGGAACGCAAGCTGTTATTGGAAACTTGGAACACGACTAAAATGTCGTATCCAGATCACAGTTGTATTCATCGACTGTTTGAGCAATGGACAGAGAAAAATCCGGATGCCACGGCACTAGTGTATGAAGGGCAAGCCCTCAGTTATGCCGAATTAAATGCGCGTGCTAATCGGCTAGCGCATCAACTAATTACGTTAGGTGTGGTGCCGGATCAGCGAGTAGCGATTTGTGTGGCACGTTCACCAGCGATGATAACCGGGTTGTTAGCGGTACTGAAAGCTGGTGGAGCCTATGTGCCGCTGGATCCGGCTTATTCGGGCGAGCGTCTGAGGCATATTCTGGCTGATGCCGAGCCGGCTATTTTGTTGGCGGATAATACCGGCCGTGCTGCGTTGGGTAAGAAGGCACTTGCAGACGTGATTATGCTCGATCCGAATATCTTGTTTGACCAGGCGGACAGTAATCCGCAGATACCTGAATTGACTGAACGACATTTGGCCTATGTGATTTACACTTCGGGTTCTACTGGCACACCGAAAGGGGTGATGGTGGAACATCGTGGGGTAGTTAACCTAGCTCTGGCTCAAATTACCCGGTTTAGCGTTGATGAAACCAGTCGGATATTGCAATTTGCTTCATCGGGTTTTGATGCCAGTGTCTCGGAAATCATGACAGCGTTAAGTGGTGGAGCCTGTTTGGTTATTCCTACCGATATCATTCGCCAGGACCCGCGTCGTCTTTGGTCTTATCTGGAAAAACAAGCAGTAACGCACGCTTTCCTGCCGCCAGCTCTGTTCCGGGAAGAGAGTGATTTACCGGTAATAGCGATAAAGCCTACGTTAATATTTGCAGGAGAAGCGCCGGGTTCAACCCTGTTCTGGGCATTGTGTGATCGGGTCAATCTGTTCAATGATTATGGCCCAACGGAAATTACAGTTTGCGCTACCTCTTGGTCTTGCCCGCCAGACTATATGGATGCATTGATTCCTATAGGGCGTCCAACAACCAACACACGGGTTTATTTGCTGGATACTTATAGTCAGCCGGCACCATTGGGGGCGGTGGGAGAACTGTATATCGGTGGCGTAGGCGTCGCGCGGGGTTATCTCAATTATCCTGAATTGACCGCTGAACGTTTCCTCACTGATCCGTTCAGTAATGAACCCGATGCCTGGATGTACCGAACCGGGGATTTGGCCCGTTATCTGCCGGACGGCAATCTGGTATTCATTGGTCGTAACGATCAGCAGGTTAAAATCAGGGGTTTCCGTATTGAGCCGCAAGAAATTGAAGCGCGATTGACAGAGTATCCTGCGGTAAGTGGAGCATTGGTACTGGCGTTAAGTGATGGGCAGGACAAACGGCTGGTGGCTTATGTGGTGGCAGAGCCAGATGACGGATTAACGGCGAGCTTGCGTGAATATCTGAGCGCTATTTTACCTGATTATATGGTGCCAGCGGCTTTTGTGCGCTTGAATGCCTTCCCATTGACCCCAAGCGGCAAGTTGGATCGCCGAGCACTGCCAGTCCCAGGGGCGGATGCCTTTGCTCGTCAGGTTTATGCAGCGCCGCAAGGGGAAACAGAAACCCTCTTGGCCGCTATTTGGAGCGAGTTATTGGGTATTGAACAGATCAGTCGGCACGACAGTTTCTTTGCCCTGGGCGGCCATTCTCTGCTTGCGGTGCGGATGATTGAACGTCTGCGTAACGCGGGATTAACGCTGGCGGTGCATGATCTGTTCCAATCCCCGGTATTATCCGCATTTGCCCAAACAGTAGGGCAGTCACAAACGGTGGTGGCGCCGGAGAATGTCATTACCCCGGCGACCACGGCACTCACACCTGAAATGTTGCCGTTAATTGAGCTGACCCAAATTGAGATTGACTATATTGTGGAACAAGTGCCGGGCGGAATGGCTAATATTCAGGATATTTATGCCCTGTCGCCGTTGCAGGACGGTATTTTGTTCCACCATTTACTGGCGAATAAAGGCGATCCGTATCTATTGGCTTATCCTATGGCCTTTGCTGATCGATTCTTACTGGATTGTTATCTGGCGGCGGTGCAACAGGTGATTAATCGCCATGACATCCTGCGTACTGCTTTTGTTTGGCAAGGATTATCCGTTCCGGCCCAGGTAGTCTGGCGTCAGGCGCCGTTATCAGTTGTCGAACTGACGTTAGATCCTGCTGACGGGCCGGTTTATGAACAATTAGCTCAACGTTTTGATCCGCGTCAGCATCGTCTCGATCTAGGCCAGGCGCCACTGTTACGTTTTGTTATTGCACAGGAAATGGATGGTCGTTGGATTGCACTGCAATTGCAGCATCATTTGATTGGCGACCATACCACAATGGAAGTGATGCATCGCGAAGTTCAGGCGTACCTTACTGGGCCAGGGGACAATTTGCCAGCACCGGTCCCTTTCCGCAATCTGGTGGCTCAAGTTCGTCTGGGGGTGAGCCAAGCCGAGCATACCCGTTTCTTTACTGACATGTTATCTGAGGTGGATGAACCGACGTTGCCGTTCGGATTAACGGAAGTATACCGGGATGGTTCTCAGATGACCCAATCGTACCGAATGTTGCCCGCTATACTGAACAACCGCTTGCGTAGTCAGGCCCGACGTCTGGGTGTCAGTCTAGCGGCTCTGTGCCATCTGGCCTGGGCACAGGTCTTGTCACGTACCAGTGGACAGGCGAAAGTGGTATTCGGCACCGTATTGTTTGGACGGATGCAGACAGGACAAGGGGTTGACAGCGGCATGGGGCTGTTTATCAACACTTTGCCGTTACGACTGGATATGGATGATACCCCAGTAAGGGGGAGTGTACAGGCAGCACATGCCCGGCTAGCCGAATTATTGGTGCATGAACACGCTTCACTGGCACTGGCTCAACGTTGCAGTGGGGTACAAGGTGAAGTTCCACTCTTTAGTGCTTTGTTGAACTACCGGCACAGTACGTTATCCGCGACTTCGAATGAAATCATGAATGGCATTGAGTTCCTTGGCGCACAGGAACGTACCAACTATCCGTTTACTCTATCGGTGGAGGATTTTGGTAATGCGTTGGGATTAACAACGCAAATTGTCCAGCCATTTGATCCGGAACGGATGTGCGGTTATATGCAACAGGCGCTGGAAAGTTTGGCAGAAACACTTGAGCTGGCCCCGGAAACGCCGGTACGGACGTTGGAAATTTTGCCTGAAACGGAACGCGCATTGTTACTAAAAACCTGGAATGCGACTGAAACTGTCTACCCTGAGCAGTTATGTATCTATCAGTTATTTGAACAACAAGTGGAGAAAAACCCGGATGCCACGGCACTGGTGTATGACGAACAGACGTACAGCTATGCGGAATTGAATATCCGAGCTAACCGACTGGCCCATCAACTGATTGCGCTGGGTATTGCGCCAGACCAGCGAGTCGCGATTTGTGTTACACGTTCACTAACGATGGTTGTAGGCTTACTGGCGGTGTTGAAAGCGGGCGGCGCCTATGTTCCATTGGACCCGGCTTATCCGGGTGAACGTTTGGCATATATTTTAACCAATGCAGCACCGGCTATTTTGCTGGCTGATAATGTTGGATGTATCGCACTGGGCGAAGAAGCACTGGCAGGACTCACGGTACTTGATCCGAATATGCTGCCTGATCAACCGGACAGTAACCCGCACGTGCCCGCACTGACTGCACAGCATCTGGCGTATGTGATTTACACCTCCGGTTCCACTGGCACGCCAAAAGGCGTGATGGTTGAGCATCGTGGGCTGGTTAATCTTATTCGGGATAAAATCGCCCAGTTTGGCATTCACTCGGGTAGCCGGATGTTACAGTTTGCCTCATTGAGTTTCGATGCCAGTGTTTGGGAAATCATGATGGCGTTGGGGAGTGGGCCAGTTTGATTATCGCTGTCGATATCGCCCGTCAGGACCCGCTTCGTCTCTGGCATTATCTGGAGCAACAGGCAGTGACCCATGCCTGTCTGACCCCGGCTCTGCTTCGGGAGGGGGGCGATTTACCGGAAATGATGACAAGACCGACGTTGATACTCGGTGGCGAGGCACCCAGCGCAATGCTGCTCCAGGCACTGAGTCGTCGGGCAACGGTGTTTAATGCCTATGGCCCGACAGAAATCACGGTGTGTGCGACGACCTGGCGTTGCCCGCCAGACTACACGGAGACGTTGGTGCCTATCGGCCATCCGACCGTGAACACCCAGATTTATTTGCTGGATACCTACGGCCAGCCAGTGCCGTTGGGGGCAGTAGGTGAATTATATATTGGCGGTGCGGGGGTGGCGCGTGGCTACCTTAATCGTCCTGAACTGACGGCTGAACGCTTCTTAGCTGACCCGTTTAGTGAGATGCCGGATGCGCGGATGTATCGGACCGGGGATCTGGCCCGTTATTTGCCAGATGGTAATTTAGTCTTTGTTGGTCGTAATGACCAGCAGATTAAAATTCGGGGCTTCCGAATTGAACCGGGTGAAATTGAGACTCGATTGACAGAGTACCCAGCGGTGCGTGAAGCGGTAGTGTTAGCACTGGGTGAGGGGCACGATAAGCGTCTGGTAGCCTGGGTGGCGGCAGAAGAAAACGCTGAGTTGGCGAATAGACTGCGTACTCATTTGAGCACAATTTTGCCGGATTATATAATACCAGCGGCTTTTGTCCGTTTGGATACCCTGCCGTTGACGCCGAATGGAAAACTGAACCGTCTGGCATTGCCGGCACCGGACGTAGAAGCATTTTCCCGTCAGGTTTACGCAGCGCCGCAAGGCGAAACAGAGATAGCGCTGGCGGCTATCTGGCGTGAATTACTGGGGATCGAACAGGTGGGGCGGTATGACAGCTTCTTTGCCCTGGGCGGCCATTCATTATTGGCGGTGCGAATGATAAACCGAATAGCGGCATTGGGGATTGAATTACCGCTGTCCACGTTGTTTAAATCACCGACACTGGCAGCCTTTGCTGAGGTCATGGGGACTCAGTTTGGTGAGCAGAGCAATAACGTGTCTGCCATGCTGCCGATATCCCGCGAGGGGGCATTACCGTTGTCATTCGCGCAACAGCGTCTGTGGTTCCTGGCCCAGTTTGAGGGCGTTAGTGAAACCTATCATGTCCCAATGGCCCTGCGTTTACGTGGTCAGTTGGATATTGATGCCTGGCAGCAGGCGCTGAATCGCTTGTTTGCCCGTCACGAAGCGTTACGTTCTGTCTTTATCACGATGGAAGGTCAGCCTCAGGTCGAATTATTGCCGGCTGAATTGGGTTTGCCGATAAGCAAACATGATCTGCGTAAAGTGTCTGACGCGGATAAACAGCTTGAGCGTTTGTGTGCACAGGAAGCAGAGGCGCCGTTTGATCTTGCGAGTGGGCCGTTAATCCGAGCCGGCCTGATACAACGGGCTGACGATGATTACCTCTTTTTGCTGACTCAGCATCATATTGTGTCAGACGGCTGGTCAACTGGCGTGCTAATGCATGAGTTGAGCACTCTCTATACCGCTTTTTCAGCGGGGCTGCCCGATCCGTTGCCGCCACTGGCAATTCAGTATCCTGATTATGCCGCCTGGCAACGTCAGTGGCTATCGGCGGAGCGGTTACAAATTCAATCCGACTATTGGCGTATAAGGCTGGCGAACGCGCCCGTCCTGTTGGATTTGCCGACTGACCGGCCACGTCCGTCTGAGCAGTCGTTTGCCGGGCATGCTGTCCCCGTCAATCTGGATGAGAAATTAACGACATCTCTCAAGCGTCTGAGTGAACAGCAGGGAAGTACGTTATTTATGACCCTGTTATCAGCTTGGGCTACTGTGCTATCGCGCTTGTCAGGTCAGGATGATGTGGTGATCGGTACGCCAAGTGCGGGCCGCAATCGCCAAGAAATAGAATCCCTCATCGGTTTTTTTGTCAACACACTGGCTTTACGTATCAACTTATCGGGGGAGCCAAATGTGGCGGAGTTGCTTGCACGCGTGCAGCAAACCGCACTGGAGGCCCAGGAATATCAGGATTTGCCGTTTGAACAGGTAGTGGAAATCGTGCAACCGCCACGCCGACTGACGCATACCCCGCTGTTCCAGGTAATGTTTGCCTGGCAGAGCAATGAGCGTGCGGATTGGAAATTGCCGGGATTGACCGTTTCACCTGCCGATCAATTTGTTGATATCGCTAAGTTTGATCTTGAATTGAGCCTATCAGAGGTAGACGGCCGGATTGTCGGTTATCTGAATTATGCTACCGCCCTGTTTGATCAACTTACCATTGAGCGATATGTGGGGTATTTGTACGCGGTATTGCAAGCGGTAGTGGCTAACCCTCAACAGCCAGTTGGGAAAATCGATATCCTGACCGTGGCGGAGCGCAAGCTATTACTGGAAACCTGGAATGCAACCCAGACACGATATCCTGACCAGACATGCATTCACCGGCTGTTTGAACAACAGACGGAGAAAACCCC
Organism: Photorhabdus luminescens subsp. luminescens; assembly: GCF_001083805.1. Lineage (GTDB taxonomy): Bacteria > Pseudomonadota > Gammaproteobacteria > Enterobacterales > Enterobacteriaceae > Photorhabdus > Photorhabdus luminescens. The sequence goes on from NZ_JXSK01000001.1 coordinate 185,583, forward strand.
TGACGCTATAGCGTTGGTGTATGAAGAACACATTCTCAGTTATACCGAATTAAATGTCCGCGCCAATCGGCTGGCTCGCCGGTTAATTGAGCGGGGGATACAGTCGGATGATCGGATTGCGGTGCTGTTAGAACGTTCTATTGAACTGGTGGTGGTTCAATTGGCCATTCTCAAAGTTGGGGCCGTTTATGTGCCAATCGATCCCCATGTACCGACTGAGCGGAAAAACTGGCTGATAAACGACTGTTCAGCCAAATTATTGCTCACCGATATTCCGGTTGATCTGGCGATCCCCCAGTTTTGTCTGGTCGATGAGATGTTCGCTATTGAGGAAGACGATCACCGCAATCTTGACTTACCTCGTTCCAGTACCGAATTGGCCTATATTATGTATACCTCTGGTTCGACCGGCACACCCAAAGGGGTCATGGTGCCACATCGTGCAGTGGTTCGGCTGGTCATCAATAACGGGTACGCCGACATCGGGCCGGATGATCGGGTGGCGTTTGAGGCCAACCCGGCTTTCGATGCCAGCACCTTTGAAGTTTGGTCGCCATTGCTTAATGGCGGCACGCTGGTGGTAATTGATCACGCTACATTATTGACGCCTAAAGAGTTTGTTCAGGCATTACAGAATTATCGCATTACGGTGCTGTGGCTGAGTGTCGGGCTGTTTAACCGACTGGCGGCAGAGTTGTCGCCAGTGCTGCCACAAATCAAAACCCTGATTGTCGGCGGTGATGTGCTGGATCAGCATGTGATTAGGCAAGTTCTGCGAGATAACCCGCCGCAACAGTTATTGAATGGCTATGGGCCAAGTGAAGGGACTACCTTTACCGCCACCTACCGTATTGCAGAATTATCGCCAGAAGTGACCCGAATCCCCATCGGTCGGCCAATAGCCAATACGCAGGTTTATCTGTTGGATACCTATGGTCAGCCTGTGCCGCAGGGGGTAACCGGTGAGATGTATATCGGCGGGGATGGGGTTGCCTGTGGCTATCTCAATCGCCCCGAGCTGACCGCGGAACGTTTTCTGCCAGATCCATTTAGTGATAAGCCGGATGCCCGCCTGTATCGGACCGGGGATTTGGCCCGTTACCTGCCAGACGGCAATCTGGAGTTCCTGGGCCGTAATGACCAACAGGTGAAAATCCGTGGTTTCCGTATTGAACCGGGGGAAATAGAAGCCCGATTGATGGATTATCCGGCGGTGAATGAAGCGGTTGTGTTGGCGTTGGATGATGGGCAGGACAAACGGTTGGTGGCTTATGTAGCGGCAGAAACGGATGAGGAGTTGGTTAACCATCTGCGTACTCATCTGAGCGCTATTTTGCCGGATTATATGGTACCGGCAGCCTTTGTACGTCTGGACACCTTCCCCCTGACGCCGAACGGAAAATTAGATCGTCAGGCATTACCGACGCCGGGGGAAGAAGCCTTTGCCCGGCAAATTTATGAAGCACCGCAGGGAGAAGTAGAAACCCTATTGGCCGCTGTCTGGAGCGAGTTGTTAGGCATTGAACAGGTGAGTCGGCACGATAGCTTCTTTGCGTTGGGCGGCCATTCGTTGCTGGCGGTAAGGATGATTGAGCGTCTGCGTCATGCGGGGCTAACGTTGGCGGTACGTGATCTGTTTCAATCCCCGGTGTTGTCCGCATTTGCCCAAACAGTAGGACAGTATCGGGCAGTGGTGGCGCCAGCGAATGTCATCACTCCGGCGACCATAGCACTCACACCAGCGATGTTGCCGTTGATTGAGTTGGCCCAACCTGAGATTGACTATATTGTGGAGCAAGTGCCGGGTGGGATGGCCAATATTCAGGACATCTATGCCCTGTCGCCATTGCAGGACGGTATTCTGTTCCACCATTTACTGGCGAATGAAGGTGACCCGTATCTATTGGTCAGCCAGATGACCTTTGCTGATCGTTCATTGCTGGATCGTTATCTGACAGCAGTGCAACAGGTGGTTAATCGCCATGACATCCTGCGTACCGCCTTTGTGTGGCAAGGATTATCAGCACCAGCTCAAGTGGTCTGGCGTCAGGCGCAATTGTCAGTCACTGAATTGGCATTGAATCCGGTTGATGGGCCGATCTGTGACCAGTTAGCTCAACATTTTGATCCACGTCACTATCGTATTGATCTGCAACGAGCGCCACTGTTGCACTTCGCGGTGGCGCAGGAGGACGATGGCCGTTGGAGCGTACTGCAATTGCTGCATCATCTCATTGGTGACCATACCGCAATGGAAGTAATGCGCCGCGAAGTTCAGGCGTACCTTACCGGACTGGGGGACAATTTGCCGACGCCGGTCCCTTTCCGCAATCTGGTAGCTCAGGTTCGTCTGGGGGTGAGTCAGGCCGAACATACCCGCTTCTTTACCGATATGTTGGCTGAAGTGGACGAACCAACGTTGCCGTTCGGATTGACGGAGGTCCATCGGGATGGTTCGCTGGTGACGGAATCGCACCGGATGTTACCCGCTACATTGAATGACCGCCTGCGCAGTCAGGCCCGGCACTTGGGCGTCAGTTTGGCGACTTTGTGTCATTTGGCCTGGGCACAGGTGCTGTCACATACCAGCGGACAGGCGAAAGTGGTGTTCGGCACCGTGCTGTTTGGGCGAATGCAGGCCGGAGAAGGCACTGACAGCAGTATGGGGCTGTTTATCAATACCTTGCCGTTGCGACTGAATATGGATGATACCCCGGTGCAGGACAGTGTACGGGCAGCGCATACTCGATTAGCTGGATTGCTGGAGCATGAACATGCGTCACTGGCGCTGGCTCAACGTTGCAGTGGAGTTCCGGGAGAAGCGCCCCTGTTTAGTGCTTTGATGAACTACCGGCATAGTGAGCAGTCGGTTACCTCGGATACCATCATCAGCGGTATTGAATTCCTGGGCGGACAAGAGCGCACTAACTATCCGTTTGTCTTGTCGGTGGAGGATGTTGGTCACGCTTTAGGATTAACGGCGCAAATTGTTCAACCGATTGATTCGGAGCGGATATGCGGTTATATGCAACAGGCGCTGGAAAGTCTGGCAGAGGCGCTTGAACAGCGTTCGGAGATACCGGTACGAGCACTGAATATCTTGCCGGCAGTGGAGAAAAAGCTGTTGCTGGAAACTTGGAATGTAACTGAAACATCGTATCCAGATCACGGTTGTATTCACCGATTGTTTGAACAATGGGCAGAGAAGAGTCCAGATGCCACGGCGTTGGTGTATGAAGAACAGATCCTCAGCTATGCCGAACTCAATACCCGTGCTAACTGTCTGGCACATCAACTGATAGCGTTGGGCGTCACACCGGACCAATGGGTGGCAGTTTGCGTGTCACGTTCACCGGCAATGGTGGTGGGAGTATTGGCGGTGCTGAAAGCCGGGGGTGCCTATGTGCCGTTGGATCCGGTTTATGCCGGTGAGCGTCTGGCGTATATCCTGACCGATGCTGCCCCCGCTATTTTACTGGCGGATAACGTCGGGCGTGATGCGTTGGGAGAGGACGCACTGGCAAGGCTGACCGTACTTGACCCGAATAGTCTGCCTGATCAGCCGGACAGTAACCCGCAGGTGCCAACATTGACAGCACAGCATCTGGCCTATGTGATTTACACCTCGGGTTCGACCGGCATGCCGAAAGGGGTGATGGTAGAACATCGTCATATCCTGCGTTTGTTCGACGCCACTGAAACCTGGTATCACTTTAACCGGCAAGATATTTGGTGCCTGTTTCATTCCATTGCGTTTGACTTCTCGGTGTGGGAATTATGGGGAGCCTTACGCTACGGCGCTAAACTGGTGCTGGTACCGCACTCGATTGCCCGTTCGCCCCAGGAATTGCATCAATTCGTGTGTCAGCACGGCATCACGGTGTTGAATCAGACTCCCAGTGCCTTTAAAGCTTTTATTGCCAGTTATGTCGCCAATCCGTTACCGGACTGTTTGCGTTATATCATCTTTGGCGGAGAAGCACTCGATCCGAGTATTCTGAAACCGTGGTATGCCCTGCGTGAAGAGACATTGCCTCAGTTGGTGAATATGTACGGTATCACAGAGACCACCGTTCACGTCACTTACCGGGCACTGGGTCGCCATGATGTGGAACAGACCACAAGTCCTATTGGTACGCGGATCTCGGACTTAACCCTCTATCTGCTGGATAAATATGGTCAGCCAGTACCGTTAGGCGCCGTGGGTGAATTATATGTTGGCGGAGGGGGGGTGGCACGGGGTTATCTCAATCGTCCTGAACTGACCGCAGAACGTTTCCTGCCAGATCCGTTTAGTGATAAGCCCGATACCCGCCTGTATCGCACTGGGGATTTGGCCCGCTACCTGCCAGACGGCAATCTGGAGTTCCTGGGCCGTAATGACCAGCAGGTGAAAATTCGCGGTTTCCGCATTGAGCCGGGGGAAATCGAAGCCCGGCTAATGGAACATCCGGCAGTGCATGAAGCAGTTGTGCAAGTGATGGGTGATGGTCAGGACAAACGGTTAGTGGCTTATGTAGTGGCAGAAGTAGACGAGGAGTTAATTAATCGTCTGCGTACTCATCTAAGTGGAATTTTACCGGATTATATGGTGCCAGCCGCGTTTGTCTGTATGGATGCCTTCCCGTTGACACCAAACGGCAAACTGGATCGCCGAGCGCTACCAGCACCGGGGGAAGATGCCTTTGCCCGTCAAATTTATGCAGCACCACAAGGGGAGACAGAAACTCTGCTAGCCGCTATCTGGAGTGAGTTGTTGGGTATTGAACAGGTGAGTCGGCATGACAGCTTCTTTGCCTTGGGCGGTCATTCACTGTTAGCAGTGCGGATGATTGAACGTCTGCGTAATGCGGGGTTAACGCTGGCGGTGCGTGATTTATTCCAATCCCCGGTGTTATCGGCATTTGCCCAAACAGTTGGGCAATCACCGTCGGTGGTGGCGCCGGCGAATGTCATCACCCCGGCGACCACGGCACTTACATCCGACATGTTGCCATTGATTGATCTCACTCAGCCTGAGATTGACCATATCATTGCACAAGTACCGGGTGGGGTTGCCAATATTCAGGATATCTATGCCCTGTCACCGTTGCAGGATGGCATTCTGTTCCACCATTTACTAGCGAATAAGGGAGATCCGTATCTACTAGCCGGTCAGATAGTCTTTGCTAACCGCGCCCTATTGGACAATTATCTGGCGGCAGTACAACAGGTGGTTAATCGCCACGATATTCTACGTACCGCCTTTGTTTGGCAAGGATTATCAACGCCAGTTCAGGTGGTCTGGCGTCAGGCGCAATTGTTAGTCACTGAACTGACACTAGACCCAGTTGATGGGCCGGCCCGTGATCAGTTAGCTCAACATTTTGATCCGCGTCGCTATCGTATTGATCTGCAACGAGCGCCACTGTTGCGCTTTGCGGTGGCGCAGGAAGACGATGGCCGTTGGAGCGTACTGCAATTGCTGCACCATCTGATTGGCGACCATACCGCAATGGAAGTGATGCATGGCGAGATTCAGGCTTATCTTGCCGGACAGGAAGATAAGTTGCCTGCGCCGGTTCCTTTCCGCAATCTGGTGGCTCAGGTCCGGTTGGGGGTAAGTCAGGCCGAACATACCCGCTTCTTTACCGATATGTTGGCTGAGGTGGATCAACCGACGCTGCCGTTCGGGTTAACGGAGGTACATCGGGATGGTTCACAGGTAATGGAATCGCACCAGATGTTACCTGCTACGTTAAATGATCGTCTGCGCAGTCAGGCTCGGCGTCTGGGCGTCAGTTTGGCAGCGTTGTGTCATCTAGCCTGGGCACAGGTGTTGTCACGCACCAGCGGACAGGAGAAAGTGGTGTTCGGCACCGTGCTATTTGGGCGGATGCAGGCCAGAGAAGGAGCTGACAATGGCATGGGCCTGTTTATTAATACCTTGCCGTTGCGACTGGATATGGATGATACCTCGGTACAGAACAGTGTGCGATTAGCCCATACCCGATTAGCCGGATTGCTGGCGCATGAACATGCATCACTGGCACTGGCTCAACGTTGCAGTGGAGTACCGGGGGAAGCGCCCCTGTTTAGTGCGTTGCTGAACTACCGACATAGTGCGCCGCCGGTTACCACGGATGAAACTATCAGCGGTATTGAGTTCCTTAGCGGACAGGAGCGCACCAATTATCCGTTTGTCTTATCGGTGGAGGATCTTGGTCACGCTTTAGGATTAACGGCGCAAATCGTTCAACCGATTGATCCGAAACGCGTGTGCGGTTATATGCAACAGGCGCTGGAAAGCCTGGCAGAAGCGCTTGAGCAACGGCCGGAGACACCGGTACGGGCATTGAATATCTTGCCGGTGGCGGAGAAGACCCTGCTATTGGAGACTTGGAATGCGACCCAGGCACCTTATCCTGACCAGTGTTGTATTCACCGGCTGTTTGAACAACAGGTAGAAAAGATGCCTGATGCGATAGCGCTGATGTATGGAGAACACATTCTCAACTATGCTGAATTGAATGCTCGCGCCAACCAATTGGCTCACTGGTTAATTAGGCAAGGGATTCAGCCGGATAACCGGGTCGCTGTGCGGTTAGAGCGTTCTGTTGAACTGGTGGTGGCTCAGTTGGCTATCCTCAAGGCCGGGGCGGTTTATGTGCCGATCGATCCCCGTGTGCCGGACGACCGGCAGCATTGGCTGGTAAACGACTGTGCAGCTAAATTGTTGCTTACGGGTATCCCGGTTGAATTGGCCGCTATCAGGCAGGAAGATTACCGCAATCCTGACTTACCCCGCTCCAGTACTGAGCTGGCCTATATCATGTATACCTCCGGCTCAACGGGTACGCCCAAAGGGGTGATGGTACCGCATCGTGCCGTGGTTCGGTTGGTGATTAATAACGGGTACGCCGACATCGGACCGGATGATCGGGTGGCGTTTGAAGCTAACCCGGCTTTTGATGCCAGCACCTTTGAAGTCTGGTCGCCATTACTCAATGGCGGCACGCTGGTAGTGATTGAACACTCCACATTGCTGATGCCTAAAGAATTTGTTCAAGCATTACAGACTTATCGCATTACCGTGCTGTGGATGAGTGTCGGGCTATTTAACCAGTTGGCGACAGAGTTGTCCCCGGCTCTCCCGCAGCTCAAAATTCTGATTGTCGGCGGCGATGTATTGGATCCGCATGTGATTAGACAAGTTCTGCGTGATAACCCGCCGCAACAGTTATTAAATGGCTATGGACCGAGTGAGGGCACCACCTTTACCGCGACATACCGTATCACTGCGTTATCCGAGGGGACGACGAAGATCCCCATTGGTCGACCGATAGCCAATACACGAGTTTATCTGTTGGATACCAGTGGTCAACCGGTGCCGCAGGGAGCAACCGGTGAGATTTATATCGGCGGAGATGGAGTTGCTTGTGGTTACCTTAATCGTCCTGAACTGACCGCAGAACGTTTCCTGCCGGATCCATTTAGTGATAAGCCAGATGCCCGTCTGTACCGCACAGGGGATTTAGCCCGTTACCTACCAGACGGTAATCTGGAATTCCTGGGCCGCAATGACCAACAGGTGAAAATCCGCGGTTTCCGTATTGAGCCGGGGGAAATCGAAGCCCGGTTGATGGAATACCCGACGGTGAGTGAAGCGGCTGTGCTGGCATTGGACGACGGTCAGGACAAACGACTGGTGGCTTATGTGGTGGCAGAAGCGGATGAAGAATTGGTCAATGGTCTGCGTACTCACTTAAGTACGATTTTACCGGATTATATGGTGCCAGCCGCTTTTGTCTGTATGGATGCCTTTCCGTTGACGCCAAACGGCAAACTGGATCGCCGGGCATTACCAATGCCGGGGGAAGAAGATTTTGCCCGGCAGATTTACGCCGCGCCATTAGGAGAGATGGAAACCACATTGGCCGCTATCTGGCGTGAATTACTGGGTGTTGAGCGGATTAGCCGGTATGACAACTTTTTTACACTGGGCGGCCATTCGTTGCTGGCGGTACGAATGATAAACCGGATAGCGGCGTTAGGCGTTGAATTGCCATTGTCCATGCTGTTTACCTTCCCGTCTTTGATGACCTTTGCTGAAGCGATAAGTGCCCAGTTTGATGAATCGGACAGGATATTGCCCGCTATCGTTCCGCTATCCCGTGAAGGCCAATTGCCATTGTCATTTGCGCAACAACGCCTGTGGTTCCTGACGCAGTTTGACGGGGTGAGTGAGACCTATCATATTCCGCTGGCCTTACGTCTACATGGTCGGCTGGATATCGCTGCCTGGCAACAGGCGCTTGATACGCTATTTGCCCGTCACGAAGCGTTGCGTTCTGTCTTCATTGTCGTTGACGGCCAGCCGCAGGTAGAGTTGTTGCCGGCGGCATCTGGCTTGCCGATGAGAAAATATGATCTGCATGACGTGCCTGATGTAGATGTTCAGCTTGCGTCTCTCTCTGCTCAGGAAGCCAATGCGCCGTTTGATCTTACCTGTGGCCCATTAATTCGTTCCAGTCTGATACAACTGGCTGACGATGATCACGTCTTCTTGCTGACTCTGCATCATATTATTTTCGATGGTTGGTCTGTCAGCGTGTTAATGCGTGAATTGAGCGCACTTTACACCGCGTTTCTAGCGAGGCAGCCGGATCCGTTGCCACCGTTGATAATTCAGTATCCTGATTACGCCGCTTGGCAGCGTCAATGGTTGTCGGCTGAACGTATACAGTCCCAATCTGACTATTGGCGTGAAAGGTTGGTTGATGCACCGGTTCTCCTGGATTTGCCGACTGACCGGCCGCGTCAGCCTCAGCAGTCATTTACCGGGGCCTTATTGCCCATCAGCCTAGATGCGGAGTTAACCCAATCCCTCAAGCGCTTGAGTGAACAACAAGGCGTCACGCTATTTATGACTCTGTTGGCGGCTTGGGCAACGGTTCTATCGCGTCTGTCAGGTCAGGAAGATCTGGTTATCGGTACGCCAAGCGCAGGCCGCAGTCGGCAAGAAGTAGAATCTTTAATCGGCTTCTTTGTCAATACCCTGGCGTTGCGTATGGATTTATCCGGTACGCCGAATGTGGCGGAATTACTGGCGCGTGTACGGCAAACTGCGCTGGCGGCACAGGAACATCAGGACCTGCCATTTGAACAGGTGGTGGAAATCGTGCAACCACCACGCCACTTGGCACACACTCCGCTATTCCAGGTGATGTTTGCCTGGCAGAACAATGAAGGTAAGGACTGGATGTTACCCGGATTGATTGTTTCACCTGTCGGACAAACTTTTGATATGGCTAAATTTGATCTTGAATTGAGCTTGTCTGAGGTGGACGGCCAGATTGTCGGTTATCTGAATTATGCCACTGCCCTGTTTGATCAAGCGACCATTGAGCGGCAGGTGGGCTATCTTTATACCGTGCTGAGAGAGATGGCAGCTAACCCTCAACAGCCAGTCGGGAAAATCGATATCCTGACCGTGGTGGAGCGCAAGTTGTTATTGGAAACCTGGAATGCAACTCAGACGCCGTATCCTGACCGGTTATGCATTCATCGACTGTTTGAGCAACAGGCAGAGAAAACCCCTGATGCCACAGCGCTGGTATATGAAGGGCAAGCCTTCAGTTATGTTGAATTGAATGCCTGTGCTAATCGGCTGGCGCATCAACTGATTACGTTGGGTGTGGTACCGGATCAGCGGGTGGCAATCTGTGTCACAAGTTCGCCGGCACGAATAGTGGGACTGCTGGCAGTACTAAAAGCCGGGGGCGCCTATGTGCCGCTAGACCCGGCTTATCCGGGGGAACGTCTGGTTCATATTTTAACCGATGCTGCGCCGACTATTGTGCTGGCGGATGATGCTGGACGTACCGCGTTAGGCGAAAAAGTGTTGGCAGCGTTAACTGTATTGGATCCGAATTCATTGCCCAACCAACCGGACAGCAACCCGCAAGTACCGGCATTAACTCCACGCTATCTGGCGTATGTGATTTACACCTCCGGTTCAACCGGCATACCAAAAGGCGTGATGGTCGAACATCGTGGGCTGGTTAACCTCATTCAGGAAAAAATTGCTCAGTTTGATATCCATCCGGGTAGCCGGATGTTGCAGTTTGCTTCATTTGGCTTTGATGCCAGCGTCTGGGAAACCATGATGGCATTGTGCAGCGGGGCTACTTTGGCGATCCCTGCCGATACGGTTCGTCAGGATCCCTGTTATCTCTGGCATTATCTGGAAGAGCAGGAGATAACCCATGCCTGTCTGACCCCAGCCTTACTCCGGGAGGGGATCGATTTGCCGGAGATGACAATAAGGCCGACGTTAATACTCGGTGGCGAAGCACCCAGTGTAACGTTGCTTCAAGCACTATGTCGTCGGGCGACGGTGTTTAATGCGTACGGCCCAACGGAAATTACGGTGTGTGCGGCCACCTGGCGTTGCCCGTCAGATTATGATGAGGGTGTCATTGCTATTGGGCGTCCAACAGCGAACTCACGGGTTTATTTACTGAATACTGACGGTCAACCAGTGCCGTTAGGCGCGGTTGGAGAGCTGTTTATTGGCGGTGTGGGGGTAGCGCGAGGCTATCTCAACCGGCCTGATTTGACGGCGGAGCGTTTTCTGGCAGATCCGTTTAGTGGTGAACTCGATGCTCGGATGTACCGGACTGGGGATTTAGCCCGTTACCTGCCAGACGGTAATTTGGAATTCTTGGGCCGTAATGACCAGCAGGTGAAAATCCGTGGTTTCCGTATCGAACCGGGAGAAATCGAAGCTCGATTACTGGAACACCCGGCGATAAGTGAAGCGCTGGTGCTAGCTTTGGGAGATGGTCAGGATAAACGGTTGGTGGCTTATGTGGTGGCAGAAGCGGATGACCGGCTGGTGAATAGCTTGCATGTTCATCTAAGTGCCATTTTGCCGGATTACATGGTGCCGGCGGCCTTTGTACGCTTGGATACCTTCCCGTTGACGCCAAGTGGCAAGCTGGATCGCCGAGCGTTACCTGCACCGCAGGAGGGGGCATTTGCTCGTCAGGTTTATGAAGCCCCTAGAGGGGAGACAGAAATCCTGCTGGCTGCTATCTGGAGCAAGTTGTTGGGCGTTGAACAAATCAGTCGGCATGACAGTTTCTTTGCTCTAGGCGGCCATTCATTGTTAGCGGTACGAATGATTGAACGTCTGCGTAATGAGGGGTTAGTACTGGCGGTACGTGATTTATTCCAATCCCCAGTGTTATCTGAATTTGCCCAAACAGTAGGGCAATCACAGGTGGTAGCAGTGCCAGCGAATGTCATTACTCCGGCGATTACGCAACTTACACCCGAGATGTTGCCGTTGATTGATCTCACTCAGACTGAGATTGACCATATCATTGAACAAGTACCAAGTGGGGTTGCCAATATTCAGGATATCTATGCCCTGTCGCCGTTGCAGGACGGTATTCTGTTCCACCATCTACTGGCGAATAAAGGTGACCCGTATCTATTGGTCAACCAGATGACCTTTTCTGATCGTTCATTGTTGGATCGTTATCTGGCGGCAGTGCAACAGGTGATTAACCGCCACGATATCCTGCGGACTGCCTTTGTTTGGCAAGAATTATCAACGCCGGTACAAGTGGTTTGGCGTCAGGCGCAATTGTCAGTCACTGAACTGACACTAGACCCAATTGATGGGTCGGTCCGTGACCAGTTAGCTCAACATTTTAACCCGCGTCACTATCGTATTGATCTGCAACGAGCCCCCTTGCTGCACTTTTCGGTAGCGCAGGAGGACGATGGCCGTTGGAGCGTGTTGCAATTGCTGCATCATCTGATTGGCGACCATACGACGCTGGAAGTGATGAACGGTGAGGTTCAGGCTTATCTTGCCGGACAGGAAGAGAACTTGCCTGCGCCAGTCCCTTTTCGCAATCTGGTGGCGCAAGCCCGGTTGGGGGTGAGTCAGGCCGAACATACCCGCTTCTTTACTGACATGCTGGCCGAAGTGGACGAACCCACGTTGCCATTCGGGTTGACGGAGGTGCATCAGGATGGTTCGCTGGTGACGGAATCGCACCGGATGTTACCTGCTACGTTGAATGACCGCCTGCGCAGCCAGGCCCGGCGGCTGGATGTCAGTCTCGCGGCGTTATGTCATCTGGCTTGGGCACAAGTCTTATCACGTACCAGCGGACAGGCGAAAGTGGTGTTCGGCACCGTACTGTTTGGGCGGATGCAGGCCGGGCAAGGGGTTGACAGCGGCATGGGCCTGTTTATCAATACCTTGCCGTTAAGACTGGATATAAATGATACCCCAGTGCAGGACAGTGTACGGTTAGCCCATACCCGGTTAGCCGGATTGCTGGCGCATGAACATGCTTCACTGGCGCTGGCTCAACGTTGCAGTAGGGTGTCAGGGGAAGCGCCTCTGTTTAGCGCGTTACTGAACTACCGGCATAGTGCGCAGCCGGTTACCACGGATGTCATCATCAGCAACATTGAATTCTTAGGTGGGCAAGAGCGCACGAACTATCCGTTTGTTTTGTCGGTGGAGGATTTAGGTCACGCTTTGGGATTAACGGCGCAAATCGTTCAACCGATTGATCCGGAGCGAATATGTGGCTATATGCAACAGGCGCTGGAAAGTCTGGCAGAGGCACTTGAACAGCAGCCAGAAACACCGGTACGGGCACTGAATATCTTGCCGGCAGCGGAGAAGAAACTGCTATTGGAGACCTGGAATGCGACCCTGGCGCCATATCCTGACCAGTGTTGTATTCACCAGCTATTTGAACAACAGGCAGAAAAGACGCCTGATGCGATAGCGTTGGTGTATGGAGAACACATTCTCAACTATGCCGAATTAAATGCTCGTGCCAACCGGCTGGCCCATTGGTTAATTGGGCAGGGGATCCAGCCGGGTGACCGGGTCGCTATGCAGTTAGAACGTTCTGTTGAACTGGTGGTGGCTCAGTTGGCTATCCTCAAGGCCGGGGCCGTTTATGTGCCGATCGATCCCCGAGTGCCGGATGAGCGACGGCACTGGCTGATAAACGACTGTGCAGCTAAATTGTTGTTTACGGATATCCCGGTTGAACTGGCCGCTATCAGTGAGGAGAATAATTACCACAACCCTGACTTATCTCGCTCCAGTACTGAACTGGCCTATATCATGTATACCTCCGGCTCAACCGGTACGCCTAAAGGGGTGATGGTGCCGCATCGGGCTGTGGTTAGATTGGTCATCAATAACGGGTACGCTGACATCGGGCCGGGCGACCGGGTGGCGTTTGAAGCTAACCCGGCTTTTGATGCCAGCACCTTCGAAGTCTGGTCGCCGTTGCTCAATGGCGGCGCGCTGGTAGTGATTGATCACGCCACATTGCTGACGCCTAAAGAATTTGTTCAGGCATTACAGATTTATCGCATTACCGTGTTGTGGATGAGTGTTGGGCTGTTTAACCGGTTGGCGACAGAGTTATCCCCGGTTCTCCCACAACTCAAAATCCTGATTGTCGGCGGCGATGTGCTGGATCCGCATGTGATGGCGCAAGTTCTGCGTGATAACCCGCCGCAACAGTTATTGAATGGCTATGGGCCAAGTGAGGGCACCACCTTTACCGCGACATATCGTATCACTGCGTTGCCTGCGGGGATGACGAAGATCCCCATCGGTCGACCGATAGCCAATACGCGGGTTTATCTACTGGACGCCAATGGTCAACCAGTACCGTTGGATGTGGAAGGAGAGATTTATATCGGCGGGGATGGAGTTGCCTGTGGTTATCTTAATCGTCCTGAACTGACCGCAGAACGTTTCCTTATTGATCCGTTCAGTGGTATCCCAGATGCACGTATGTACCGCACCGGGGATTTAGCCCGTTACCTGCCGGATGGCAATCTGGAATTTCTGGGCCGTAATGACCAGCAGGTGAAAATCCGTGGTTTCCGTATTGAACCGGGGGAAATCGAAGCCCGGCTGATGGAACACCCGGCGGTGAATGAAGTGGTTGTGCTAGTGATGGGTGATGGTCAGGATAAACGGCTGGTGGCTTATGTCGTGGCAGAAGCGGATGAGGAGTTAGTTAACCGTCTGCATACTCACTTAAGTACAGTTTTACCGGATTATATGGTGCCGGCCGCTTTTGTGCGTCTGGATGATTTTCCGTTGACGCCAAACGGCAAACTAGATCGCCGGGCGCTGCCGGTGCCGGGGGAAGAGGCTGTTGCCCGACAGATTTACGTCGCACCATCAGGGGAGATGGAAACCACATTGGCGGCTATTTGGCGTGAATTACTCGGTGTCGAGCGGATTAGCCGGTATGACAACTTTTTCTCACTGGGCGGCCATTCGTTGCTGGCAGTGCGGATGATGAACCGGATAGCGGCGTTAGGGATTGAATTACCGTTGTCCACGTTGTTTACATCCCCTGTTTTGACCACTTTTGCTGAAGCGATGCGTACTCAGTTTGACGAGTCGGGCAAGATATTACCCGCTATTGTTCCGTTATCTCGTGATGATCAATTGCCGTTATCATTTGCGCAACAGCGTCTGTGGTTCCTGGCCCAGTTTGAGGGGGTGAGTGATGCTTATCATATTCCTCTGGCCCTGCGTTTGCGTGGTCGGCTGAATATCGCCGCCTGGCAGCAAGCGCTTGATACCTTATTTACCCGCCATGAAGCATTGCGCTCTGTTTTTGTTACTGTTGACGGCCAGCCGCAGGTGGAATTGTTGCCGGCAGAATGGGGCCTACCGATAAGAAAATATGATTTGCATGACATGTCTGATGTATATGCGCCGCTTGCCTCTCTCTCCGCTCAGGAAGCCAATGCGCCGTTTGACCTTGCCCGTGGTCCATTAATTCGTTCCAGTCTGGTACAACTGGCTGACGATGATCACGTTTTCTTGCTGACCCAGCATCATATTGTTTCTGATGGTTGGTCTTTAGGGATACTGAAATCAGAACTGGAGGCGCTTTATTCGGCTTACTTGAACCAACAGCCAGATCCATTGCCACCGTTGACGATTCAATATCCTGATTATGCCGCCTGGCAGCGCCAATGGTTGTCGGCTGAACAGATACAATCTCAATCTGATTACTGGCGCACCAAGCTGGCTGACGCGCCAGTTTTACTGGATTTGCCGACTGACCGGCCACGTCCGCCTCAGCAATCATTTGCCGGAAATATGTTACCCGTCAGTTTCGATGCGGAGTTAACTCAATCCCTTAAACGCCTGAGTGAACAGCAGGGCGTCACATTATTTATGACCCTGTTAGCTGCCTGGGCAACGGTTCTATCACGTCTGTCAGGTCAGGAAGATCTGGTTATCGGTACACCGAGTGCCGGTCGCAGTCGGCAGGAAGTGGAATCTCTGATTGGTTTCTTTGTGAACACACTAGCGTTGCGTATGGATTTATCCGGTGCGCCGAATGTAGCGGAATTGCTGGCGCGTGTGCGGCAAACTGCGCTGGCAGCGCAGGAGCATCAAGACCTGCCATTTGAACAGGTGGTAGAAATCGTGCAGCCACCGCGCCGACTGGCGCATACCCCATTGTTCCAGGTGATGTTTGCCTGGCAGAACAATGAGAACACGGAATGGAGACTGCCGGGACTAGTGGTTTCACCGGTCGAGCAAGCTTTGGATGTGATTAAGTTCGATCTTGAGCTGAACTTGTTTGAGGTGGAGGGCCGAATTGTCGGTTATCTGAATTATGCCACCGCTCTATTTGATCAAGCGACCATTGAGCGGCAGGTGGGCTATCTCCATACCGTGCTGCGGGCGATGGCGGTAAATCCTCAACAGACGGTTGGAAGAATCGATATTCTGACAGTGGCAGAGCGCAGGCTGTTACTGGAAACCCGGAATGCCATTGAAACACAATATCCTGAACAGCTATATCCTAAACAGCTATGTATTCATCAATTATTTGAACAACAGGTGGAGAACGCGCCTAATGAAACGGCACTGGTGTATGAAGAACATACCCTCAGCTATGCCGAGCTCAATGCCCGAGCTAATCGTCTGGCGCATCAACTGATAGCGTTGGGCGTCATGCCGGACCAACGGGTGGCGGTTTGTGTGTCGCGATCACTGGCAATGGTGGTGGGAGTATTGGCGGTGCTGAAAGCCGGGGGGGCCTATGTACCGTTGGATCCGGTTTATACCGGTGAGCGCTTGGCACATATCCTGACCGATGCTGCCCCCGCTATTTTACTGGCGGATAACGTCGGGCGTGATGCGCTGGGAGAGGACGCGCTGGCAAGGCTGACGGTACTTGACCCGAATAGTCTGCCTGATCAGCCGGACAGTAACCCGCAGGTGCCAACATTGACGGCACAGCATCTGGCGTATGTGATTTACACCTCGGGTTCGACCGGTACGCCGAAAGGGGTAATGGTAGAGCATCGTCATATCCTGCGTTTGTTCGACGCCACTGAATCCTGGTATCACTTTAACCGGCAAGATATTTGGTGCCTGTTCCATTCCATTGCGTTTGACTTCTCGGTGTGGGAATTATGGGGAGCCTTACGCTACGGCGCTAAACTGGTATTGACCCCGCACGCGATTGCCCGCTCATCCCAGGAGCTGCATCAATTCGTGTGTCAGCACGGCATCACCGTATTGAATCAGACCCCCAGCGCCTTCAAAGCTTTTATTGCCAGTTATGTCGCCAATCCGTTACCGGACTGCTTGCGCTATATCATCTTTGGCGGGGAAGCACTCGATCCGAGTATTCTGAAACCGTGGTATGCCCTGCGTGAGGAGACATTGCCTCAGTTGGTGAATATGTACGGTATCACCGAGACCACAGTTCACGTCACTTACCGGGCACTGAATCGCCATGATGTGGAACAGACAACGAGTCCTATTGGTACGCGTATCCCGGACTTAACCCTCTATCTTCTGGATAAATATCGTCAGCCAGTACCGTTAGGCGCCGTAGGTGAGTTATATATTGGCGGGGCTGGTGTGGCACGGGGTTATCTCAATCGCCCTGAACTGACGGCGGAACGTTTTCTACCGGATACGTTCAGTAGTGAACCTGAACCCGATGCCCGAATGTACCGGACCGGGGATTTGGCCCGCTACCTGCCGGACGGCAATCTGGAGTTTCTGGGCCGTAATGACCAGCAGGTGAAAATCCGCGGTTTCCGCATTGAACCGGGGGAAATCGAAGCCCGGCTGATGGAACACCCGGCGGTGAGTGAAGCGGTTGTGCTGGCATTGGATGATGGTCAGGATAAACGGCTGGTGGCTTATGTAGCGGCAGAAGCGGATGACCGGTTGGTTAACAGCTTGCGTACTCATCTGAGTGCTATTTTGCCGGATTATATGGTGCCAGCAGCCTTTGTACGCTTGGATACCTTCCCGTTGACGCCGAACGGTAAGTTGGACCGTCGAGCGCTGCCGATACCGGGGGAGGAAGCAGTTGCCCGTCAGGTTTACGCAGCGCCGCAAGGGGAAACAGAAACCCTATTGGCCGCTATCTGGAGCGAGTTGTTAGGTATTGAACAGATCAGTCGGCACGACAGTTTCTTTGCCCTAGGCGGCCATTCATTGCTGGCGGTGCGGATGATTGAACGTCTGCGTAATGCGGGGTTAACGCTGGCGGTACGTGACCTGTTCCAATCCCCGGTGTTATCGGCATTTGCCCAAACAGTAGGACAATCACAAGCGGTGGTGGCGCCGGAGAATGTCATTACCCCGGCAACCACAGTGCTCACCCCTGAAATGTTGCCGTTGATTGAGCTGACCCAAACTGAGATTGACCATATCGTTGAACAAGTACCGGGTGGAATAGCTAATATTCAAGATATTTATGCCCTGTCCCCGTTACAGGACGGTATTCTGTTCCATCATCTACTGGCGAATAAAGGTGATCCGTACTTATTGGTCAGTCAAACGGCCTTCACTGATCGATCTCTGTTGGACAGTTATTTGGCAGCCGTGCAACAGGTGATTAACCGCCATGACATCTTGCGTACTGCTTTTATCTGGCAAGGATTATCAGCGCCGGTTCAGGTGGTCTGGCGTCAGGCGCCGTTATCAGTGACTGAATTAGTGTTGGAGCCTGTTAATGGACCGGTTTATGAACAACTCATTCAACGTTTTGACCCGCGTCATCATCGCCTCGACTTGAGCCAAGCTCCTTTGCTGCGCTTTGTGGTGGCGCAAGAAACGGATGGTCGCTGGATTGTACTGCAATTGCAGCATCATCTGATTGGCGATCACACGACGCTGGAAGTGATGAACCGCGAAGTTCAGGCGTACCTCACTGGGCAGGAAGAGAGCCTGTCGGCACCCGTTCCTTTCCGCAACTTGGTGGCTCAAGTCCGATTGGGCGTGAGCCAAGCCGAGCATACCCGCTTTTTTACTGATATGTTGGCAGAGGTAGATCAACCGACGCTGCCGTTCGGATTAACGGAAGTACATCGAGATGGTTCGCAGGTGACAGAGTTGTACCGGATGTTGCCCGCCATACTGAATAACCGCTTGCGTAGTCAAGCCCGACGTCTGGGCGTTAGTTTGGCGGCATTGTGTCATCTAGCCTGGGCACAGGTCTTATCGCGTATCTGTGGACAAGAGACAGTGGTGTTCGGCACTGTGCTGTTTGGGAGGATGCAGGCCGGGGAAGGCGCTGACAGCGGTATGGGACTGTTTGTCAACACCTTGCCGTTGCGACTGGATATGGATGATACCCCGGTGCAGGACAGTGCTCGGGCAGCACATGTCCGGTTAGCTGGATTACTGGCGCATGAACACGCTTCACTGGCACTGGCTCAACGTTGTAGTGGAGTGCCGGGGGAAACGCCTCTGTTTAGTGCTTTGTTGAACTACCGGCATAGTGCGCAGCCAGTCACTGTAGATGAAATTAACAGCGGTATAGAGTCCTTTAGCGGGCAGGAACGTACCAACTATCCGTTTGTGCTGTCGGTGGAGGATTTTGGTCACGCTTTGGGATTGACCGCCCAAGTGGCGCAACCGTTTGATCCGGAACGGATGTGCGGTTATATGCAACAGGCGCTGGAAAGTTTGGCAGAAACACTTGAACAGGCCCCGGAAACGCCGGTACGGATGTTGGAAATTTTGCCTGAAACTGAACGCGCATTGTTATTAAAAACCTGGAATGCGACTGAAGTTGCCTACCCTGAGCAGTTATGTATCCATCAGTTATTTGAACAACAAGTGGAGAAAAACCCGGATGCTACAGCACTGGTGTATGACGAACAGACGTACAGCTATGCGGAATTGAATACCCGCGCTAACCGACTGGCCCATCAACTGATTGCGCTGGGTATTGCGCCAGACCAGCGAGTCGCGATTTGTGTTACACGTTCACTGACGATGGTCGTGGGCTTGCTGGCGGTGTTGAAAGCGGGCGGCGCCTATGTTCCATTGGACCCGGCTTATCCGGGGAAACGTTTGGCACATATTTTAACCGATGCAGCCCCGGCTATTTTGCTGGCGGATAATGCAGGATGTGCCGCATTGGGCGAAAAGGCATTGGCAGGACTCACGGTACTGGATCCGAATACGCTGCCTGATCAACCGGACAGTAACCCGCAAGTGCCCGCACTGACTGCACGGCATCTGGCATATGTAATTTACACCTCCGGTTCCACTGGCACACCAAAAGGCGTGATGGTTGAGCATCGTGGACTGGTTAATCTCATTCAGGATAAAATCGCCCAGTTTGACATTCACTCGGGTAGCCGGATGTTGCAGTTTGCCTCATTGAGTTTCGATGCCAGTGTTTGGGAAATCATGATGGCGTTGGGAAGTGGGGCCAGTCTGATTATTGCTGTCGATATCGTCCGGCAGGACCCGCTTCGTCTCTGGCATTATCTGGAACAACAGGCAGTGACCCATGCTTGTCTGACCCCGGCCCTACTCCGGGAAAGGACCGATTTACCGGAAATGATGATAAGACCGACGTTGATACTCGGTGGCGAGGCGCCCAGCACAATGCTGCTTCAGGCACTGAGTCGTCGGACAACGGTGTTTAATGCCTATGGCCCGACAGAAATCACGGTGTGTGCGACGACCTGGCGTTGTCCGCCAGACTATACAGATACATTAGTACCTATCGGCCATCCGACGGCGAACACCCAGATTTATTTACTGGATGCTTACGGCCAGCCAGTGCCGTTGGGGGCAGTAGGTGAATTATATGTTGGTGGTGCAGGTGTGGCGCGTGGCTACCTTAATCGTCCTGAACTGACGGCTGAACGCTTCTTAGCTGACCCATTTAGTGAGATGCCGGATGCGCGGATGTATCGGACCGGGGATTTGGCCCGCTACTTACCGGACGGCAATCTGGAATTCCTGGGCCGCAATGACCAGCAGGTCAAAATCCGCGGTTTCCGTATTGAGCCGGGGGAAATCGAAGCCCGACTGATGGAACACCCAACTGTGCAAGAAGCTGTTGTGTTGGTGCTGGGTGATGAGCAGAACAAACGGCTGGTAGCTTATGTGGTGGCAGAAGCGGCTGAGACGCTGGTTAACCATCTGCGTACACACTTGAGCGCAACTTTACCGGATTATATGGTGCCGGCGGCTTTTGTACGCCTGAATGCCTTCCCGCTGACCCCGAGCGGTAAGTTGGACCGTCGAGCATTACCGATACCGGGAGAAGAGGCTTTTGCCCGGCAAATTTACGCTGCGCCGTCAGGGGAAATAGAAACCACATTAGCCGCTATTTGGCGTGAATTACTGGGTGTTGAGCGGATTAGCCGGTATGACAACTTTTTCGCACTGGGCGGCCATTCCCTGTTGGCAGTGCGGATGATGAACCGGATAACGGCGTTGGGGATTGAATTGCCGTTGTCTACGTTATTTACATTCCCTGTTTTGACCGCTTTTGCCGAAGCGATAAGTATGCGGTTTGATGAATCGGACAAAATATTGCCCACGATCATTTCAATATCCCGTGAAGGCCAATTGCCGTTATCATTCGCTCAACAGCGTCTGTGGTTCCTGGCCCAGTTTGACGGGGTGAGTGAGACCTATCATATTCCAGTGGCCCTGCGTTTGCGTGGTCGGCTGGATATCGCTGCCTGGCAGCAAGCGCTTGACACACTGTTTGCTCGTCATGAAGTGTTACGTTCTGTCTTCGTTGCTATTGACGGTCAGCCGCAGGTGGAGTTATTGCCGGCGGCATCAGGTTTGCCGATGAAAAAGTATGATCTGTGTAATGCGCCTGATGTGGATGAGCAGCTTGCCTCTCTCTCTGTTCAGGAAGCAGGAGCTCCATTTGATCTTGCCCGTGGCCCATTAATGCGTTCCAGTCTGGTACAGCTGGCTGACGATGAACACGTTTTCTTGCTGACTTTGCATCATATTGTTTTCGATGGCTGGTCTGTCAGCGTGTTGATGCGTGAATTAAGTACCCTTTACACCGCTTTTCTAACCGGGCAGTCAGATCCGTTACCACCGTTGACGATTCAGTACCCTGATTACGCCGCTTGGCAGCATCAGTGGCTGTCGGCTGAACGTATACAGTCCCAATCTGACTATTGGCGTGAAAGGTTGGTTGATGCACCGGTTCTCCTGGATTTGCCGACTGACCGGCCGCGTCCGCGTCAGCAGTCATTTACCGGGGCCTTATTGCCCATCAGCCTAGATGCGGAGTTAACCCAATCCCTCAAGCGCTTGAGTGAACAGCAGGGTGTTACGTTATTTATGACGTTACTGGCTGCTTGGGCAACAGTTCTGTCGCGCCTGTCAGGTCAGGAAGATCTGGTTATCGGTACGCCAAGCGCGGGCCGCAGTCGGCAAGAAGTAGAATCTTTAATTGGCTTCTTTGTCAATACCCTGGCGTTGCGTATGGATTTATCCGGTACGCCGAATGTGGCGGAATTACTGGCGCGTGTACGGCAAACTGCGCTGGCGGCACAGGAACATCAGGACCTGCCATTTGAACAGGTGGTGGAAATCGTGCAACCACCACGCCACTTGGCACACACCCCGCTATTCCAGGTGATGTTTGCCTGGCAGAACAATGAAGGTAAGGACTGGATGTTACCCGGATTGATTGTTTCACCTGTCGGACAAACTTCTGATATGGCTAAATTTGATCTTGAATTGAGCCTATCTGAGGTGGACGGCCGGATTGTCGGTTATCTGAATTATGCTACCGCCCTGTTTGATCAAGCGACCATTGAGCGGCAGGTGGGCTATCTCCATACCGTACTACAAGAGATGGCAGCTAACCCTCAACAGCCAGTCGGGAAAATCGATATCCTGACTGTGGCGGAACGCAAGTTGTTATTGGAAACCTGGAATGCAACTCAGACGCCGTATCCTGACCGGTTATGCATTCATCGACTGTTTGAGCAACAGGCAGAGAAAACTCCTGATGCGGTAGCGCTGGTGTATAAAGAACGTATTCTCAGTTATTCCGAATTAAATGCTCGTGCCAACCGACTGGCCCGCCAGTTAATCGAACAGGGGATACGGTCGGATGATCGGATTGCGGTGCTGTTAGAGCGTTCTGTTGAGCTGGTTGTGGCTCAATTGGCTATTCTCAAAGCCGGTGCTGTTTATGTGCCGATCGATCCCCGAGTGCCAGATGAACGGAAGAACTGGTTGATAAACGACTGTTCAGCCAAATTATTGCTCACCGATATCCCGGTTGATCTGACGATTCCTTTATATTGCCTTGCTGGTGAGATGGGTGCTATCAGGGAGGAGGATGACTTTAATCTTGACTTGCCTCGGTCCAGTACCGAGCTGGCTTATATTATGTACACTTCCGGCTCGACCGGCATGCCAAAAGGGGTCATGGTGCCGCATCGTGCGGTGGTTCGGCTGGTGATTAATAATGGGTACGCCGACATCGGACCGAATGATCGGGTGGCATTTGAAGCTAATCCGGTTTTTGATGCCAGCACCTTTGAAGTCTGGGCGCCATTGCTCAATGGCGGCGCGCTGGTGGTGATTGATCACGCCACGTTGCTGACGCCTAAAGAGTTTGTTCAGGCATTACAGGCTTATGATATTACCGTGGTGTGGCTGAGTGTCGGGCTGTTTAACCGGCTGGCGACAGAGTTGTCCCCGGTGCTGCCACAAATCAAAACCCTGATTGTCGGCGGCGATGTGCTGGATCCGCATGTGATAGCACAGGTTCTGCGTGACAGTCCGCCTCAACAGTTATTGAATGGCTATGGACCGAGTGAGGGTACAACCTTCACCACCACCTACCGTATCGCAGAAGTATTACCAGAAGTGACTCGTATCCCCATTGGTCGGCCAATAGCCAATACGCGGGTTTATCTGTTGGATACCTATGGTCAGCCAGTGCCGCAAGGAGTAACCGGTGAGATTTATATCGGCGGGGATGGAGTTGCCTGTGGCTATCTCAATCGTCCCGAACTGACTGTGGAGCGCTTTCTTGCGGACCCCTTTAGCGGTAAACCGGGAGCACGGATGTACCGCACCGGGGATTTGGCCCGTTACCTGCCAGACGGCAATCTGGATTTCCTGGGCCGTAATGACCAACAGGTGAAAATCCGTGGTTTCCGTATTGAGCCGGGGGAAATAGAAGCCCGGTTGATGGATCATCCGGTGGTGAGTGAAGCGGTTGTGTTGGCGCTGGGTGACGGGCAGGACAAACGATTGGTAGCTTATGTGGCGGCAGAAGCGAATGAAGAATTGGCTAACCATCTGCGTACTCACCTGAGCGCCATTTTACCGGATTATATGGTACCGGCAGCGTTTGTACGTCTGGAGACCTTCCCGTTGACGCCAAACGGCAAACTGGACCGTCGGGCATTACCGGCGCCGGGGGAAGAAGCTTTTGCCCGGCAAATTTATGAAGCGCCGCAGGGAGAAGCAGAAATCCTATTGGCTGCTATCTGGAGCGAACTGTTGGGCATTGAACAGGTGAGTCGGCACGATAGCTTCTTTGCGTTGGGTGGTCATTCATTGTTAGCGGTGCGGATGATTGAGCGTCTGCGTAATGCAGGACTAATGCTGGCGGTACGTGATCTGTTCCAATCCCCGGTGTTGTCCGCGTTTGCCCAAACAGTAGGGCAGTCTCGGGCAGTGGTGGCGCCAGCGAATGTCATCACCCCGGCGACCATAGCACTTATACCAGCAATGTTGCCGTTGATTGAGTTGGACCAATCTGAGATTGACCATATTGTGGAACAAGTGCCGGGTGGAATTGCCAATATTCAGGATATCTATGCCCTGTCGCCGTTGCAGGACGGTATTCTGTTCCACCATCTTCTGGCGAACAAAGGCGATCCGTATCTATTGGCTTATCCTATGGCCTTTGCTGATCGATTTTTACTGGATTGTTATCTAGCGGCGGTACAACAGGTGATTAATCGCCATGACATCCTGCGTACTGCATTTATCTGGCAAGGACTATCTGTTCCGGCCCAGGTAGTCTGGCGTCAAGCGCCGTTATCAGTGACTGAATTGACGTTGGATCACGCAGATGGACCGGTTTATGAACAACTGATTCAACGTTTTGATCCGCGTCAGCATCGTCTTGATTTGAGCCAGGCGCCGCTGTTACGTTTTGTTATTGCACAGGAAACGGATGGTCGCTGGATTGCGTTGCAATTGCAGCATCATTTGATTGGCGACCATACCGCAATGGAGGTGATGAACCGAGACGTTCAGGCGTACCTTGCCGGACAGGGGGAAAGCTTGCCTATCCCGGTTCCTTTCCGCAATTTGGTGGCTCAGGCCCGGTTGGGGATGAGTCAGGCCGAACATACCCGTTTCTTCACCGATATGCTGGCAGAGGTGGATCAACCGACGCTGCCATTTGGGTTGACGGAAGTACATCGGGATGGTTCACAGGTAGCGGAATCGCGCCGAATGTTGGCCGCTACGTTGAATGACCGTTTACGTCATCAGGCCCGGCGTTTGGGCGTCAGTTTGGCGGCGTTATGTCATCTGGCCTGGGCACAGGTATTGTCACGTACCAGCGGACAGGCGAAAGCGGTGTTCGGCACCGTGCTGTTTGGACGGATGCAGGCAGGAGAAGGAGCTGACAGCGGCATGGGACTGTTCATCAATACCTTGCCGTTACGACTGGACATGGATGATACCCCGGTACAAGACAGTGTACGGGCAGCGCATACCCGGCTGGCGGGATTGCTGGAGCATGAACATGCGTCACTGGCGCTGGCTCAACGTTGCAGTGGGGTGCAAAATGAAATACCACTCTTCAGTGCCTTGTTGAACTACCGGCATAATGCGCCGGCTGTTATCACGGATGAAATTATCAGCGGCATTGAATCCTTAGGCGGTCGAGAGCGCACGAACTATCCGTTTGTCTTGTCAGTGGAAGATTTTGGCAATGCACTGGGACTGACGGCGCAAATCGTTCAACCCATTGATCCGGATAGGATATGTGGGTATATGCAACAGGCGCTGGAAAGTCTGGCAGAGGCGCTTGAACAACGGCCAGAGACACCGGTACGGTCGCTGAATATCTTACCGGCAGCGGAGAAGAAGCTGTTGCTGGAGACCTGGAATGCAACCCAGGCGTTGTATCCTGACCAGTGTTGTATTCACCGACTGTTTGAACAACAGGCAGGAAAAACCCCTGATGCGATAGCGCTGATGTATGGAGAATATATTCTCAGCTATGCGGAATTAAATGCCCGCGCCAACCGGCTGGCTCGCCGGTTAATCGGGCTAGGGATCCGGCCAGACGATCGCGTGGCTGTGCTGTTAGAGCGTTCTGTTGAACTGGTGGCGGCTCAATTAGCTATCCTCAAGGCCGGGGCTGTTTATGTGCCGATTGATCCCCGTATGCCGGACGAACGGCAGCGTTGGTTGATAAGTGATTGTGAAGCCAAATTGTTGCTTACGGATATTCCGGTTGACCTGACGATTCCCTTGTTTTGCTTTGCCGATGAGGTGGACGACATCAAGGAGGAAGGTTACCTCAATCCTGATTTACCCCGCTCCAGTACCGAGCTGGCTTATATTATGTATACCTCCGGCTCAACTGGCACACCAAAAGGGGTAATGGTGCCGCATCGGGCGGTGGTTCGGCTGGTCATTAATAATGGGTACGCTGAAATCAGGCCAGATGATCGAGTAGCGTTTGAGGCTAACCCGGCTTTCGATGCCAGCACCTTTGAAGTTTGGGCGCCGTTGCTCAATGGCGGGACACTGGTGGTGATTGATCACGCTACTGTGTTGACGCCGCAGGAGTTTGTCCAGGCATTGCAGACCTATCGAATCACGGTTATGTGGTTGAGTGTCGGGTTGTTTAACCGGTTAGCGGCAGAGTTGTCCCCGGCTCTTCCTCAGCTCAAGATCCTGATTGTCGGCGGCGATGTGCTGGATCAGCATGTGATGGCGCAGGTTCTGCGTGATAGCCCTCCTCAACAGTTATTGAATGGTTACGGGCCGAGTGAGGGCACTACCTTTACCACTACCTACCGCATCACGGCATTATCACCGGGAATGACCCAAATCCCTATCGGTCGACCGATAGCTAACACGCGGGTTTATCTGCTAGATGCCGATGGTCAGCCGGTGCCACAGGGAGTAACCGGTGAGATTTATATCGGCGGAGATGGGGTTGCCTGTGGCTATCTCAATCGTCCTGAGCTGACGGCAGAACGCTTCCTTGTTGATCCATTTAGTGATTCACCTAATGCTCGCATATATCGAACTGGGGATCTGGCCCGTTACCTGCCGGATGGTAATTTGGAGTTCCTTGGCCGTAACGATCAGCAAATTAAAATCCGTGGTTTCCGTATTGAACCGGGTGAAATTGAGGCTCGATTGGTAGAACACCCAACGGTACAAGAAGCTACTGTGTTGGTATTGGGTGATGGACAGGACAAACGTTTGGTCGCTTATGTGGTGGCACAGGAAGATAAAGGACTGGCTAATAGCTTGCGTACTTACCTGAGTGCCATTTTACCGGATTACATGGTGCCGTCGGCTTTTGTGCGTCTGGATGATTTTCCGTTGACGCCAAACGGTAAATTAGATCGTCACGCGCTACCAGCCCCGAGCAATGAAGCTTTTGCCCGGCAGGTTTATGAAACGCCACAAGGAGAAACGGAAATCGTATTAGCGGCTATCTGGCGTGAATTATTGTGTGTTGAGCAGGTCAGCCGGTATGATAATTTCTTCACCTTGGGTGGTCACTCACTGTTTGCTATGCGGATGATAAATCTTGCAGCTAATCATGGTCTTATTTGCACATTGAATGATCTGTTCCAATTCCCTGTGCTGTCTGACTTGGCAACAAAAATGACATCAGCTCAGCTATCTCAACCGCTAAACCGTGCAATATCGGTGCGATCTGGAGGAACAGGTCGTCCGTTATTCTTTGTGCCTAGCGGCATGGGTGATTATTCCTATGTTTTCGGGTTGTCTCAACAGCTTCATTCAGGCTACCCGATCTATGCGTTGCCCTGGCCATCCATTAGTGAAGCGCCGATGTCTACGATGGAAGAGCAGGCAACAAGGATGATCAACTTTATGAAAGCGGTTCAACCGGAAGGCCCGTATCGGATATGCGGTTATTCTTCCGGTGGCATATTAGCTTATGCGATTGCCCAGCAACTTTTGTATTCCGGTGAAGAGGTTAATTTCCTCGGTCTGATAGACACGCCTGCTCCTCATTATTACAGACAGCAGATAATGCCGCCAAAACTTCAATTTCTTATTGAGTTGGCAAGGCAGGCAGAGTATGGAGATATTGAAGAAATTGCAGCATTGTATCAACGAATTGATGAGTTAAATTTGGTGCAGTTTATCGAAACAGCGCAGAAATTGGCGTTATGTCCAGCAAATCCGAGTGCTGATTTAATCGCAAGGCGTTGGGAGCAGATAGAAAATTATGCACAAATAGTCAGAAACTATGAGCCGCAAATATTGGCGATAACGCTGCATCAATTCTATGCAACGGAACCTTCTCCGCCTGCTTCTATAATTATAGATACTAAAGTTATGGATGTTGAATCACAGTCTTTAAATAGGGAGCCATCGTTAGGTTGGGCTCAGGTATTACCTGATTCTTCGATTCGGTCAATTCCAATTTCGGGTAACCATTTTAGTCTGTTGGAAAATAATGAGGATAAAGTCGTTTTAGTTCGGGCTTTAAATATGGCGTTGGCAGTAAGTTTTGACGAGGAGGTTCAAAGAGACTAAGCGATCTTATGTCCGTATAATAATCCGGCATAGATAACTTATGCCGGATTTTTTCTATGTGTATCTTAAAGAGCGTGTTATCTATTTTTCCTCAAACATATTATTTCATTATAAAATTATTTTTTATAGTTTGTGCATTTGTATAAATAAGTGCAAATGATTGTACCTATGCTAAACATCGCCGTGACCTGAATGGTTGTTGGTGGTATATTTTCGCGATGTTTTGGTATTGAAGGTAGTCACTTTTTACATTGTGTACCAATTTTAGTACCAAACTTTAATGGATTGACGAGATAATAATTTAAATCGTTATTTTAGTTGAATATCAAACTCCTTCAAGTGACCTTTCGTGTGGGTCACCACTGTAGATAAGGATTTTAAATGCCTGTTGTTACTCTTCCTGACGGTAGCCAACGCCAGTTTGACCGTGCCGTTTCTGTAATGGATGTTGCCTGTGATATTGGTCCAGGTTTAGCGAAAGCCTGTATTGCTGGTCGCGTAAATGGTGAGTTAGTGGATGCTTGTGAATTAATCGATTCAGATGCAAATCTTGCCATCATCACCAGTAAAGATGATGCAGGGCTGGAAATTATCCGCCATTCATGCGCTCATCTGCTAGGCCATGCGATTAAACAATTATGGCCAGATACGAAGATGGCTATCGGTCCAATTATTGATAATGGTTTTTACTATGATGTTGATATTGGCCGTGCTTTGACGCAGGAAGATATTGCGCTGCTTGAAAAACGTATGTTGGAACTTGCCAAGAAAGACTATGACGTCATCAAGAAAAAGGTAAGTTGGCAAGAAGCGCGTGATACCTTTGTCGCTCGTGGTGAAGATTATAAAGTACAGATTTTGGATGAAAACGTTAGTCGCGATGATCGTCCGGGTCTCTATAATCATGAAGAATATATTGACATGTGTCGTGGTCCACATGTGCCAAATATGCGTTTCTGCCATCATTTTAAATTGCAGAAAGTCGCAGGGGCATATTGGCGTGGCGATAGCAACAATAAAATGTTGCAACGAATATACGGTACTGCGTGGGCTGATAAGAAACAGCTCAATACTTATCTGCAACGTTTGGAAGAAGCGGCCAAACGTGACCATCGTAAGATTGGTAAACAATTAGATCTGTACCATATGCAGGAAGAAGCTCCAGGTATGGCGTTCTGGCATAATGATGGTTGGACTATTTTCCGTGAGCTGGAAACTTTTGTCCGCACCAAATTGAAAGAATATCAATATCAGGAAGTTAAAGGTCCATTTATGATGGATCGTGTCATGTGGGAAAGAACGGGTCACTGGGAAAACTACGGTGAGCATATGTTTACCACTTCTTCAGAGAACCGTGAGTATTGTGTTAAGCCGATGAATTGCCCAGGGCATATTCAGATTTTTAATCAAGGCTTAAAATCCTATCGTGACTTGCCGTTACGTATGGCTGAATTTGGTAGTTGTCACCGTAATGAACCATCAGGGGCATTACATGGTTTGATGCGTGTCCGGGGTTTTACGCAGGATGATGCTCATATCTTCTGTACAGAAGAGCAAATTCACCGGGAAGTCAGTAGTTGCATTAAGATGGTGTATGACGTTTACAGCACTTTTGGTTTTGAAAAGATCATGGTTAAGCTGTCAACTCGCCCGGAAAAGCGCATTGGTACTGAGGAACAATGGAATCAAGCGGAAGAAGCTCTGGCGGCGGCACTACAAGAAAATGGCGTGCAATTTGAATATCAGCCAGGTGAAGGCGCTTTTTACGGACCGAAAATTGAATTTACTTTGCATGATTGTTTGGATCGGGCGTGGCAATGTGGTACTGTGCAACTCGACTTTTCACTACCAGGTCGTTTGAGTGCGTCCTACGTAGGTGAAAATAATGAACGTAAGGTTCCTGTAATGATTCACCGTGCGGTTCTGGGTTCACTGGAACGGTTTATCGGCATCCTGACTGAGGAGTATGCGGGTTTCTTCCCAACATGGATTGCTCCACAGCAGGTAGTGGTGATGAATATCACCGATAATCAGGCTGATTATGTACAGGAATTAGTAAAAAAACTTCAAGATGCAGGCATTCGTGCAAAAGCAGACTTGAGAAACGAGAAGATTGGCTTTAAAATCCGTGAACACACTCTGCGTCGTGTTCCCTACATGCTTGTCTGTGGTGAAAAAGAGGTCGAATCAGGGAAAGTTTCCGTTCGTACCCGCCGCGGTAAAGATCTGGGCAGCATTGATGTTAACGAGTTCATCGAAAAACTGCTTATAGAAATACGCAGTCGCAATCTTCATCAATTGGAGGAATAAGGTATTAAAGGCGGAAAAAGAATTCAAACAGCGCGTCCTAATCGCATTAATGGAGAAATTCGCGCTTCTGAAGTTCGTTTAACAGGTTTAGATGGCGAGCAGATTGGCATTGTCAGTCTGAGGGAAGCTCTTGAAAAAGCTGAGGAAGCGGATGTTGATTTAGTTGAAATCAGCCCGAATGCCGAGCCGCCGGTTTGCCGTATTATGGACTACGGCAAGTTCCTCTATGAGAAGAGTAAGTCGATCAAAGAGCAGAAGAAAAAACAAAAGGTTATTCAGGTTAAGGAAATCAAATTCCGTCCTGGTACAGATGAAGGCGACTATCAGGTCAAACTACGCAACCTGATTCGTTTTCTGGAAGATGGCGATAAAGCCAAAATCACCCTGCGTTTCCGTGGGCGTGAAATGGCGCACCAACAGATTGGCGTCGAAATGCTTAACCGCATCCGCGACGATCTGGATGAACTGGCGGTAGTTGAATCCTTCCCTTCGAAGATTGAAGGCCGTCAGATGATAATGGTGCTCGCTCCTAAGAAGAAATAGTTAGGCAATCAAGTAATAAGCTCCAGTCGGTTCATCTGGTTGGGGCTTGTTCGCCTGATTAATTCGTTGTAATTCACAATGCGAAGTGGAAATTAAAATGCCAAAGATTAAAACAGTACGCGGCGCCGCTAAACGCTTTAAAAAAACTGCAAGTGGTGGTTTTAAGCGTAAGCGCGCTAACCTTCGTCACATTCTGACTAAGAAATCAACCAAGCGTAAACGTCATTTACGTCCAAAGGGCATGGTCTCCAAAGGTGATCTGGGCCTGGTTGTTGCTTGCTTGCCGTACGCGTAAGCAATTTTTAGATTAGAACTCAGAGACGATAGGAGAAGTATATGGCTCGCGTAAAACGTGGTGTTGTCGCCCGTGCACGTCACAAGAAAATTTTAAAGCAAGCGAAAGGTTACTATGGTGCCCGTTCGCGCGTTTACCGTGTTGCCTTCCAGGCAGTAATCAAAGCAGGGCAGTACGCTTACCGTGACCGTCGTCAGCGTAAACGTCAGTTCCGTCAACTGTGGATTGCACGTATCAACGCTGCTGCACGTCAGAATGGTCTGTCTTACAGCCGTTTCATTGACGGCCTGAAAAAGGCTTCTATTGAAATCGACCGTAAGATCCTGG
This sequence comes from Photorhabdus luminescens subsp. luminescens, assembly GCF_001083805.1. Taxonomy (GTDB): domain Bacteria; phylum Pseudomonadota; class Gammaproteobacteria; order Enterobacterales; family Enterobacteriaceae; genus Photorhabdus; species Photorhabdus luminescens. The sequence continues at coordinate 217,184 of NZ_JXSK01000001.1, forward strand.
CTGACATCGCTGTGTTTGACAAAGTGGCGTTTGCTGCTTTAGTAGAAAAAGCGAAGAGCGCTCTGGCATAAGTTAGGGTAGTTAAGAGGGAGCATGCTCCCTCTTTTACTTTGTTTTCAATGGCTGATTAGCGTGTCGTTGCCAGAAGAAGAGTTTTATTCCGAGAGAACCAACGTTATGTCCTTAGCTTTTTTTCGCATCTTTTTTTACTTTAGCACCTGAATTCAGGAGGCTTTGCGCGTAAGAAAAGAAACGAAAAGTAGCGCCTGAGCCTCCATTGTGGAGGCTTTTTTGTTTTTATGACAAAAAACAGAACATAGGTATATAAAGTCATTAACGATCATTACTAGCAGGCCATTAGGCCGAAGGAAGAGGAAAACGATGCCACATCTCTCTGAACTGGTTGCCAAAGCAAGAGCAGCCGTAGAAGATGCCCAGGATGTTGCTGCGTTGGATTTGGTACGTGTTGAATATTTAGGCAAGAAAGGCCATTTAACTCTCCAAATGTCATCGCTGCGTGATCTGCCGGTCGAAGAGCGCCCAGCAGCAGGGGCGGTAATTAATCAGGCGAAGCAAGAAGTCCTGGAAATTCTGAATATCCGTAAAGAAAAACTGGAGACTGACCTTCTGAACTTCCGTTTAGCAGCGGAAAAGATCGATGTATCATTGCCGGGTCGCCGTATGGAAAATGGTGGATTACATCCGGTTAATCGTACAATAGAGCGTATTGAAACTTTCTTTGGTGAATTAGGGTTTTCTGTAGAATCAGGCCCTGAAATTGAAGATGATTATCATAATTTCGATGCATTGAATATTCCTGCCCATCATCCTGCGCGTGCTGATCACGATACTTTCTGGTTTGATGCCAAACGTCTATTGCGTACTCAAACTTCTGGTGTTCAGGTTCGCACTATGCACAGTCAACAGCCGCCAATTCGCGTCATTGCGCCAGGCCGTGTGTATCGTAATGACTACGACCAGACACACACACCCATGTTCCATCAGGTAGAAGGTTTGATTATTGATCGTGATATTAGTTTTACTAATCTGAAAGGAACGTTGCACGATTTCCTGACTAACTTTTTTGAAGAAGATTTGCAGGTTCGTTTCCGACCTTCTTACTTTCCATTTACAGAACCTTCGGCGGAAGTTGATGTAATGGGTAAAAACGGCAAATGGTTGGAAGTGTTAGGTTGCGGTATGGTTCACCCTAATGTATTGCATAATGTTGGCCTTGATCCTGAAATTTATTCTGGTTTTGCTTTCGGCATGGGGGTGGAGCGCCTGACAATGCTGCGTTACGGTGTAACTGATTTGCGTGCGTTCTTCGAAAATGATCTGCGTTTTCTTAAACAGTTTAAATAAAGGCGGGAATATCTCATGAAATTCAGTGAACTCTGGTTACGCGAATGGGTAAATCCAGCCATTAGCAGTGAAGCATTATCTGATCAAATCACCATGATAGGTCTGGAAGTTGATGGTGTTGAAGCCGTTGCTGGTCAATTTCACGGTGTGGTTGTCGGTGAAGTTGTCCAATGCGCCCAGCATCCAAACGCGGATAAGCTACGGGTAACAAAAGTGAATGTAGGTGGTGAGCGACTGCTGGACATTGTTTGTGGTGCGCCAAATTGCCGTTTAGGGCTGAAAGTTGCAGTAGCGACCGTGGGTGCTGTATTACCGGGTGATTTCAAAATCAAGGCGGCAAAACTGCGGGGTGAGCCTTCTGAAGGGATGCTATGTTCTTTTTCTGAACTGGGTATTTCGGAGGACCATGACGGTATTATGGAATTGCCAATGGATGCTCCTTTAGGTGTTGATCTGCGTGAATATCTGAAACTGGATGATCAAATCATTGAAATCAGCATTACACCTAATCGCGCTGACTGCCTGAGTATTATAGGTGTTGTACGTGATGTGGCGGTTGCTAATAAAATGCCGCTATCTGAGCCTCAAATTGAGGCAGTAAAACCGACAACAGATGCTATTTTCCCTATTCGTGTTGAAGCAACAGAAGCTTGCCCACGTTACTTGGGACGGGTAATTAAAAACATTAACGTAAAAGCAGCAACACCACAGTGGATGCGTGAAAAATTACGTCGTGGTGGTATTCGTTCCATCGACCCGATTGTCGATGTGACTAACTATGTCTTGCTTGAATTGGGCCAACCGTTGCATGCGTTTGATTTGGAACGTTTGAATGGTTCAATCACTGTCCGTATGGCGAAGCAGGACGAAAAATTAGTGCTGCTGGATGGTACAGAAGCCAACCTTTCTACTGATACGCTAGTTATTTCTGATGAAAAACAAGCTGTTGCAATGGCAGGTATTTTTGGCGGCGAACATTCAGGTGTGAATGAAGAGACACAAAATATTTTACTTGAGTGCGCATTTTTTGCCCCTTTAGCGATAGCTGGCCGTGCTCGTCGCTATGGTTTACACACTGATGCTTCTCACCGCTATGAACGTGGCGTTGATCCTCAGTTACAACACAAAGCAATAGAGAGAGCGACTCAACTGTTGATTGATGTTTGTGGTGGTGAAGCTGGTCCGATTATTGATGTTACTGATGAATCTCAATTGCCACAGCCTGCGACAATCACATTACGTCGTGAAAAATTAGATCGTTTGATTGGTCATTATATACCTGATGAACAAGTTGGTGACATTTTGAACCGCTTAGGTTGCAACGTCACTATTCAGGAAAATTGTTGGCAAGCGGTTGCGCCAAGCTGGCGTTTTGATATGGAGCTGGAAGAAGATCTGGTGGAAGAAGTTGCCCGTATCTACGGTTACAACAATATTCCAGATGTACCGGTGCGTGCGGATCTTATCATGAAAAAACATCGTGAAGCGGATCTTTCCCTGCAACGTGTTAAAACCATGCTCGTTGACCGAGGTTATCAAGAAGCGATTACTTATAGCTTTGTTGATCCTAAAATTCAGGCGCTGTTACATCCACAGCAACCAGCGTTGATGCTACCTAATCCAATTTCAGCAGATATGTCAGCAATGCGTTTATCTCTACTGACTGGTTTGCTAACGACGGTGGTATATAACCAGAATCGCCAGCAAAACCGTGTGCGCTTGTTTGAAACTGGCTTGCGTTTTGTTCCTGATGAAAATGCAGAACAGGGCATTCGTCAGGAGCTAATGTTAGGGGGAGTCATTACCGGCAATCGTTTTGAAGAACACTGGTCACTGGAAAAACAATCTGTTGATTTCTTCGATATGAAAGGCGATTTGGAAGCTGCTCTGGAGTTAACCGGAAAATTATCTAAGATTTCTTTTAGAGCAGATGTAAATCCTGCGTTGCACCCGGGGCAAAGCGCCGGGATTTATTTGGAAAATGAATACATCGGATATATCGGTGTGGTTCACCCAGAATTGGAAAGTAAACTTGACTTAAATGGTCGTACCGTAGTATTCGAAGTACTCTGGAACAAGCTGGCAAGCCGCGTGGTACCTGACGCGAAAGAGATTTCACGTTTCCCGTCAAACCGTCGTGATATCGCGATCGTGGTGCCTGAAAATGTTGCTGTAGAAGATGTTTTGGTTGAGTGCAAGAAAGTTGGCGTAAATCATATAGTTGGCATAAACTTGTTTGACGTGTATTGTGGTAAAGGTGTAGCAGAGGGTCATAAGAGCCTTGCTATAAGTTTTATCTTGCAGGATACCGCGCGTACACTGGAAGAAGAAGAGATTGCTGCGACAATTAATAAATGTGTTGCAGTGCTGAAACAGCGATTTCAAGCATCCTTGAGGGACTGAACTTATGGCGCTTACTAAAGCTGAAATGTCAGAAAATCTGTTTGAGAAACTGGGAATTAGCAAACGTGATGCTAAAGATCTGGTTGAATTATTCTTTGAAGAAGTGCGTCGTTCTTTGGAGAATGGTGAGCAGGTAAAATTGTCTGGATTTGGCAACTTTGATTTACGGGATAAAAACCAACGTCCGGGGCGTAATCCTAAGACTGGTGAGGACATTCCGATTACAGCTCGCCGAGTAGTGACATTCCGTCCTGGTCAGAAGTTAAAAAGCAGGGTTGAGAAAGCCACGCCTAAAGAATAATCAAAAAGGCCGCATCAATAGCGGCCTTTTTCTTAAACGAATCTGCCTTCATGAGCTTGATTTACCATGCAACCCGCTTATTCCATCGCTGAATTAGTGACTCGCCAGAAAAGACGTGATTATCGCTTTCTGGCAATTCTTATGTGTTTATTTCTATTGGTTTTTTTTCTCTCACTCTGTGCCGGAGAAAATTGGATCTGGCCTGATAAATGGTTTTCTGAAACAGGTCAATTGTTTGTGTGGCAGTTGCGTTTTCCCCGTGTATTAGCTGTCGTTGCTGTAGGTGCGAGCCTGACGGTGGCGGGTGCCGTCATGCAGGCGCTGTTTGAGAATCCGTTGGCGGAACCTGGGCTATTGGGGGTCAGTAATGGCGCTGGCGTGGTGGTGGTGTTTCTGGTGCTGATGTTTCATGGTATTGCGCCATTCTGGTTATTAAGTATTAGCGCTGTGCTCGGAGCGTTGACTGTCACAATGATATTGCTGACTTTTTCAAGAAAGCGTTATCTGAATAATGCCCGTTTGTTGTTGGTGGGAGTGGCTTTTGGCGTCGTCTCTGGCGCGTTAATGACTTGGATGGTTTATTTTAGTACTAGCCTGGACTTGCGTCAGCTAATGTATTGGATGATGGGAAGTTTCAGTGGAATAGACTGGCGGCAGCAATGGTTGGTAGTCGCTTTATTTCCTTTGATCATTTGGTTGAGCAGGCAAGGAAAAGTACTTAATTTTCTTTCATTGGGAGAAACACAGGCTCAACAGTTAGGTATCTCGCTTTATTATTGGCGTAATTTATTTGTGTTTGCTGTTGGGTTGTTGGTCGGGTTAAGTGTTGCACTTGCTGGAACAATCAGTTTTATTGGTTTAGTCATTCCACATATTTTGCGTTTATGCGGTCTGACAGATTATAAAACACTACTGCCCGCCTGTGTACTATCCGGTGGTTGTGGATTATTGCTGGCTGATTTGTTTTCTCGCCTTAGTTTGAATAATGCAGAAGTACCGATTGGCGTTGTGACTGCGACATTGGGTGCGCCAGTATTCATTTGGTTATTATTGAGAGTCAGAGACTGGGGTTAAGAAAGTGGATAATGTGCAAGAGACCAATCAGTTGATGACTCTCAGTCAAGTATCAGTACGAAACCGATTAATGCCGTTGACAACGTTGGTACAACAGGGTGAACAGGTACATCTCATTGGGCCGAATGGTTCAGGAAAAAGTACACTACTGGCCTGTATGGCCGGTATTTTACCCTATAGTGGCGCAATCAATTTGCAACAAAAGTGTCTGGGTCAATATAGTCACTACCAATTAGCCAGGCACAGAGCATGGCTGAGTCAGCAAATTTCTTCTGTACCGATAATGCCGGTTTTTCAATATCTGCAACTGTACTTCGCTGCCCATCTTGTTAATTGTGACGACGTGTTGTCAGAACTTTGCTCCTTTTTTAAGTTGGGAAAGCTTCTGGAGACACCTGTAGGCAATCTATCTGGTGGTGAATGGCAAAGGGTGCGATTAACTGGGGTTTTTTTGCAAGTCTGGCCATCAATCAATTCGCAGGGCAAATTATTGCTCTTGGATGAACCTACGAATAATCTTGATATCACTCAGGTAGCAGCACTTGATCTGTTGATCAAGAAATTTTGTGAACTCGGTGGAGCCGTAGTCATGAGTGGTCATGATCTAAATCATAGCTATGATAAAGCTGATCGAATCTGGCTGCTCGCTAATGGTTCACTGGTTGCGAATGGAAAACCGGATGAGGTAATGAAAGAAAATATGCTCTCTAGCGTTTTTGCTGCTGATATCAAATGCATACCAGAAAGGGCAGATAAATATTGGCGGGTTTTCTTACCTTAATGTAGTCCAGTCTTACTGTACCTACCGTGAATCTATTGTAATTTCCACTTAATTTGCTAAATCATACCTGTGTTTACGATTCGTTCAAATATAGTCATCTAATATATTGTCATATTATGAATGAATTGGACTGTGTTTTATGGATCGTTTTCTTCCATTTTCTCGTCCTGCGATAGGTGATGAAGAAGTTCAGGCAGTAGAGAAGGTTCTTCGTTCGGGGTGGATTACAACAGGCCCTCAAAATCATCAATTGGAACAGGACTTTTGCCGCATGTTTGGCTGCAAATATGCGGTTGCATTGGCCTCAGCAACGGCGGGTATGCATCTGACACTCATGGCGTTGGGAATTGGACCTGGTGACGAAGTGATTACACCATCTCAAACTTGGGTTTCCACAATAAATATGATCTGTTTGCTTGGTGCTGAACCGATCATGATTGATGTTGATCGTCATACTTTAATGGTCGATGCGCAGACAGTGAAAAAGGCGATTACTTCCAGAACCAAAGCGATTATTCCGGTTCACTATGCTGGTGCGCCTTGTGATTTAGATGCATTGCGTGGGATTGCTCAGGAGGCGGGTATTCCATTGATTGAAGACGCAGCTCATGCATTAGGAACCCGTTATAAGAATGAATGGATTGGTGAGCACGGCACGGCGATTTTCTCTTTTCATGCCATAAAAAATGTCACTTGTGCGGAAGGTGGTTTAATTGCTACTGATAATAGTGAACTTGTTGAACGAATTCGATGTCTAAAGTTTCATGGATTAGGTATTGATGCTTTTGATCGTCAAATTCAGGGCAGGCGACCACAGGCGGAAGTTGTAGAACCGGGTTACAAATATAATTTATCTGATATTCATGCTGCGATTGCTGTTGTGCAATTAAGTAAATTGGAGTCAATGAATATTCGCCGTCGGCAAATTGTCGCCCGCTATTCAGCGGCACTAAAAGATTTGCCTTTGCAGATGTTAAGTGTGCCCGATTACGAGCATATGCATGCACATCATCTATTTATGGCGCGGGTTGATAAGGATGTTTGCGGCATTGATCGCGACACGTTAATGGAGCGTTTGCAAGAGAAAAATATTGGCACGGGTTTGCATTTCAGGGCGGCGCATACACAAAAATATTATCGGGATCGGTATCCGACATTGTCATTACCCGAATCAGAGTGGAATTCAGTAACACTTTGTTCATTGCCGCTCTTTCCTGATATGAGTGATGACGATGTGGATTATGTTATTGATGCTTTAAAAGAAATTATTTCGGAGCACAGATAAGTGTTATTTGAACAAATTAAAAAAGTTTCTATTGTTATTCCGGTTTATAACGAAGAAGAAAGTTTACCCATTTTATTGGAAAGAACTTTAGCAGCCTGTAAACAATTGACTCAGGAATATGAGCTTATTCTTGTTGATGATGGCAGTAGTGATAAATCGGCGGAAATTCTGATTCAGGCTGCGGAACAATCTGAAAATCATATTATTGCAATTTTACTTAATCGTAATTATGGTCAACATTCAGCGATTATGGCGGGGTTTAATCAGGTCAATGGCGATTTAATTATTACGCTCGATGCTGACTTGCAGAATCCGCCAGAAGAGATCCCCCGTCTTGTTAAAACGGCTGAACAGGGTTATGACGTCGTAGGTACCCGCCGGGCTAATCGGCAGGATTCTCTGTTCCGTAAAACAGCTTCAAAAATCATCAATGCGATGATTACTAAGGCAACAGGCCGTTCTATGGGAGATTATGGCTGTATGCTTCGTGCCTACCGTCGCCATATTGTTGACGCTATGTTGCAGTGTCATGAACGCAGCACCTTTATTCCTATTCTGGCAAATACTTTTGCCCGTAAAACCATTGAGATTGATGTCGCTCATGCGGAGCGTGAATTTGGCGATTCCAAATATAGCTTCATGAAGCTGATTAATCTGATGTATGACTTGCTGACCTGCCTGACAACAGCACCTTTGCGTTTGCTGAGTGTAGTGGGCAGCGTGATTGCAGCTTCTGGTTTTTTGCTGGCTGTATTATTGGTGGTTTTACGTCTGATTTTCGGTGCTATATGGGCAGCAGAAGGGGTATTTACTCTATTTGCCATTCTTTTCATGTTTATTGGCGCGCAGTTCGTCGCGATGGGCTTATTAGGTGAATACATAGGCCGTATCTATAACGATGTTCGTGCACGCCCACGTTATTTTATTCAAAAAGTGGTCGGAAATAAAAAGACCAACGACAACCAGGAAGAGTACTAAATGAAAGCAATTGTATTTGCCTATCATGATATCGGCTGTATCGGGATCAATGCTTTAACTAAAGCGGGTTTTGATATTCAGGCGGTATTTACCCATACAGATGATCCTAATGAAAACCATTTTTTCTCTTCTGTTGCCCGTTTAAGCGCAGATTTGGCGCTGCCGGTTTTTGCGCCAGAGAATGCTAACCATCCACTTTGGATTGAACGTATTCGGGAACTGAAACCTGATGTAATTTTCTCTTTTTATTACCGAGATATGTTAAGCGAAGATATTTTATCGCTGGCGAGCACAGGCGCATTTAATCTGCATGGTTCACTGTTGCCAAAATACCGTGGTCGTGCTCCGATTAACTGGGCGATTTTAAATGGTGAAGTGGAAACGGGTGTAACCCTGCATAAAATGGTGTTGAAACCTGATGCAGGAGACATTATTGCTCAACATAAGGTTGCTATTGCAGAAACAGATACTGCGTTGACGTTGCACGGTAAAATTCGCGAAGCAGCGGAAGAACTGCTTGATCAAATATTACCTCAGATTAAAGCAGGAATTTATCCTGCCATACCTCAAGATGAAAATCAGGCAACTTACTTTGGCCGTCGTACTGCTGCGGATGGTGAGATTGACTGGCGCAAATCAGCCACTGAAATTAACAACCTTGTCAGGGCAGTGACTGAACCATATCCAGGGGCATTTACTTTCTTGGGTGAGCGTAAGATTACTATCTGGCGCGCCTCCCCATTAAATGAGACTCATGATAAACAGCCAGGAACGGTATTATCGGTAGATCCGTTAATTATTGCCTGTGGAAAAGGCGCATTAGAAATTATCAATGGGCAAAGTGAATCGGGTTTGTATGTTCAGGGTCATCGTCTGGCAGTTGATATGAGCATTGTGACTGATGTACGTTTTGGTTCAAAGGCAACTGCTCAAATTAGCCACCGGAAGCGTGTATTAATTCTCGGTGTAAATGGCTTTATCGGTAATCATTTGACAGAACGTCTATTACGTGATGGCAACTATGATATTTATGGTATGGATATTGGTTCTTCCGCCATTGAGCGTTTTATTGGTAATCCGCGTTTTCATTTCATCGAAGGTGATGTCAATATCCATACTGAGTGGATCGAATATCACATTAAAAAGTGTGATGTTGTTTTGCCATTAGTAGCCATTGCGACTCCAATTGAATATACCCGTAATCCGTTGCGTGTATTTGAATTAGATTTTGAAGAAAATCTAAAGATCGTCCGTTATTGTGTTAAATACAATAAACGAATTATTTTCCCGTCCACATCAGAAGTTTATGGGATGTGTGATGATAAAGAATTTGATGAAGATGACTCTCGTCTGATTGTTGGTCCAATCAACAAACAGCGTTGGATCTATTCTGTATCCAAGCAATTGTTAGATCGTGTTATCTGGGCATATGGCGAGAAAGAAGGGCTAAAATTCACCCTATTTCGTCCATTTAACTGGATGGGTCCACGTTTGGATAATTTGAACTCTGCACGTATTGGCAGTTCCAGAGCGATCACACAATTAATATTGAACTTAGTTGAGGGTTCACCGATCAAATTGGTAGATGGTGGTGAACAGAAACGCTGCTTTACTGATATTAATGATGGTATTGAAGCGCTGTTTCGTATTATTGAAAACCGGGATGGATTATGTGACGGTCAAATTATCAATATTGGCAATCCAACTAATGAGGCCAGTATTCGCCAATTGGCGGAAATATTACTTGATAGCTTTGAAAACCATGAATTGAGAGATTATTTTCCGCCGTTTGCTGGATTTAAAAAGATTGAAAGCGGCAGTTACTACGGCAAAGGTTATCAGGATGTTGAACACCGTAAGCCAAGTATTAAAAACGCGGAGCGGTTATTAGATTGGAAACCAACCATTGACATGAAACAGACGATAAACGAAACACTGGATTTCTTCTTGCGTGGCGCAGTGGAAGAATTAAGGAAAAATTAATGAAACAAGTTGGCTTGAGAGTTGATGTGGATACCTATCGAGGAACCGTTGAAGGGGTGCCGCAATTGCTCAAAATATTGGCAAAACATCAGATTCAGGCCAGTTTTTTCTTTAGTGTTGGGCCGGATAATATGGGGCGCCATTTGTGGCGTCTTTTACGGCCGAAATTCTTATGGAAAATGTTGAGGTCAAATGCAGCATCTCTGTATGGTCTTGACATTTTACTGGCGGGGACTGCATGGCCGGGTAAGAAGATTGCTAAGAATTTAGGCTACTTGATGAAGCAAACTCTGGATGCAGGCCATGAAGTGGGTCTGCATGCTTGGGATCATCAGCGTTGGCAGGCGAAAGTCGGCCGTTGGTCTGAAGCTCAGTTAACAGAGCAGGTTAAACTGGGGGTGGATGCATTGGTACAGGCAATTGGTCAACGGGTAACTTGTTCTGCTGTTGCTGGTTGGCGAGCTGATGAACGCGTACTCGCGGTAAAGCAACAATTTGGTTTTGATTACAACAGCGATTGTCGGGGAACTCATCCATTCAGGCCCATTTTGCCTGATGGTACTCTTGGCGCCGTGCAAATTCCGGTGACGTTGCCAACTTATGACGAAGTAATAGGAATTCAGGTTAAAGATGAAGATTTTAACCAGTTTATCCTTGATAGGATGAAAAACAGCCAGGGAGTTCCAGTATATACCATCCATACGGAAGTAGAAGGGATGTCCAAGTCCACAGAATTTGCGACGCTGTTGGAGATGGTTCATCGGGAAAACATACAATTTTGTGCATTGAGTCATCTGCTGCCTGAAAATATACAGCAACTTCCTGTCGGGAAAATTATTCGTTCTGAATTTCCCGGCAGAGAAGGATGGTTAGGATGCCAACAAGAGGTTTAACTTATCTATGTTAAATAACCGGGCGTGTAAAGTAGGGGCTTTTTTGATGGCTCTTTTTTTTGTCCTTACCTATTTATTACCCCTTAATGGCCGTCTGCTATGGCAGCCTGATGAAACTCGTTATGCAGAAATTAGTCGAGAAATGCTGCAACGAGGAGATTGGATTGTTCCGTATTTGCTGGATATTCGTTATTTTGAAAAGCCGGTAGCAGGCTATTGGATTAATAATATTAGCCAATGGATTTTTGGCGATAATAACTTTGCAGTCCGTTTTGGATCAGTTTTCTGTATTTTTATCAGCACAATTTTATTATATCGACTTGCTATGATGATGTGGCATAACCGGCATATTGCTTTTGCCGCTAGCCTTATCTACATCTCAATGTTTCTGGTATTTGCCATTGGTACTTATAGTGTACTCGACCCGATGTTTTCTTTGTGGGTAACGGCTGCCATGCTGTGTAGCTTTTGGGCGCTAAAAACAGACGGTACCAGACAGCGGATAATGGCATATTTGGCGCTTGGTTTGTGCTGCGGTATGGGTTTTATGACCAAAGGGTTTCTGGCATTGGCTGTTCCGGTCATTGCGATGCTGCCCATTGTCATTTATCAGAAGCGGGTCCTGCAAATGGTCTGCTTTGGCCCACTTGCTATTATTTCGGCGATAGCAATTAGTTTACCGTGGGTAATTGCCATTGCCCTACGTGAGCCTGACTATTGGCACTATTTCTTCTGGATTGAACATATTAAACGTTTTTCTTCCGATGATGCACAGCATATTGCGCCGTTCTGGTATTACATCCCCATTTTGATTTTTGGTGTGATCCCGTGGTTGGGATTATTACCCGGGGCGGTGATGAAAAGTTGGAAAGAAAGAAAAGCCAATCCTGAAATGTTTTTTCTACTTTGCTGGTTTGTCGTGCCATTGTTATTTTTCAGTATTGCGAAGGGAAAATTACCCACTTATATCCTGCCCTGTATGGCGCCATTGGCAATGATGATGGCTAAATTTGGCGTCGATTGTGTAAGGGATGGCAAGATGAAATTACTAAAGATCAATGGAATGGTTAACGTATTTCTTGGTTTGCTGGCGGTAATGGTCCTATTTGCTATGGAAGCAGTAACAAAACATTCTTTATATCAGCCATCAGAATGGCTTAAGTGGATTTTAGCGATTGTTGCTTTTGGCATTTGGGGAATTATTGGTTATCTGTGTTTTGCGCTGAATGGGAAATATTGGTTATGGGCGGCATTTTGTTCCATTGTTGTCAGTTTAGTGATAGGTCATGCTTTGCCTGAGAATACCGTTAATTCCAAATTACCGCAGAGTTTTATTAAGTTACATCATCAGGAACTGGCAGGCAGTCGCTATATTCTATCGGAAAGTGTTGGTCTTGCGACGAGTGTCGCTTGGGAGATGAAGCGTAGTGATATTTATATATTTGAGCGTTGGGGAGAGCTGGAATATGGGTTAAATTATCCAGATAGCCAATATCGATATATCAGCTATCAAGATTTTCCGCAATGGTTGGCGAAAGCGCGTAAAGAAGGGCGGGTGTCAGTGCTCTTTCATTTATATAAAAATGAAAAATTACCTGATTTGCCAAAAGCAGATCACATTAATCGCAATTATCGCTTTGCTATTTTGGTTTATGAGAAGCAACCATGATGAGTCTCGCTTTATTATTGCTGGTTAGCTTGCTGACATGTGCTGGTCAGTTATGTCAGAAACAAGCGGTGATATGTTGGCAGCGTAATGTTTATCGGCGGGCATCTGTATTGAAATGGCTGGTGGGGGCGGTGATTCTGCTGGCTGTTGGCATGTTATTGTGGCTTCGTTTGTTGCAAATATTGCCATTGGGAATTGCTTATCCGATGCTGAGTGTGAATTTTATTATGGTCACTTTGGCGGGTAAGTTTTTCTATCAGGAGCAGGCAGGCAGAAAACATTGGAGTGGAGTTGTGTTTATTATGTTGGGCATTTTGCTGATGAGTTTGAATGAATGAAAGGTTATATTTGGGGATTAGTTAGCGTATTACTGGTGACAATAGCCCAGTTATTACTGAAATGGGGTGTTGTCAATTTGCCAGTATTGAATCTTGATTTGCATTGGTTTGATATTGAGTGGCTATGGAGTTATCGTCATTCTCTGGTGATGGTAATGGCTGGTTTGGCTGGATATCTATTATCTATGTTGTGTTGGTTATTTACGCTAAAGTATTTACCATTAAATAAAGCTTATCCGTTAATCAGCTTAAGTTATGTCTTTGTCTATTTAATGGCAGCTTTGTTGCCTTGGTTTAATGAAACTATCACATTATTGAAAACGGCGGGTGTGATTTTCATTTTGTGCGGCATCTGGTTGATTAGCCGTCCAGAATGAGGAATAAAATAAATATTTAGCTGTTTTACTTAAAATACAGCCTTGTTTTTTTATTGAGTGCCGGATAGAGTTAGTTTATTTTGCTGATCTTATGAGGAGGGGGTAATGATAATAAGAACAAAAGAGTTGCTCTTGTTGCTCAGTCTGTTACTTATTGGCTGTTCCAGTCACGCCCCTAGGATTCCGGCTCCGGCGTTAAAAACGGCGCTTTCTGATCCAATCATGGTAATTGCTCAGCTTAAGGAGCAGCTAAATCAATGGCGTGGTACACCCTATCATTATGGTGGAATGGATCATCGGGGGGTAGATTGTTCAGGTTTTGTTTACCGCACTTTCAGTGACCGGTTTGATATTCAATTACCTCGTACTACCGGTGGGCAAATAAAATTAGGGGCCCGCATTGATAAAAGCGATTTAATGCCGGGTGATTTGGTCTTTTTCAGAACAGGTAGTGGCGAGCATGGATTACATGTTGGTATTTATGATGCTAATAACCAGTTTATTCATGCATCAACCCATAAAGGTGTTACTCGTTCATCTATGAATAATGTTTACTGGAAAAAAGCTTTTTGGCAAGCTCGTAGAATTTAAATACATTTTTATCAATGATCTGTAGAAATTGTTATTAATTGGAATAGCAGTTATATTTAATTGTTAGTCATTATGGCAGTCAATAAATTATCCATACTGCATTTAACTTGGTTAGAGAATACCTGATTTTTATTTAAGATATATTAGTTAAAAAATATTAAAAATAAATAACCAGTTATTTAGATATAGGAGGTTGGTTGAAATATCTATTATGGTATTATTTGGTTGTTATTTTCATTGTGGCACTATTTGAACTTATAATAATACTCGTCTTTTTTTATGAATTATTGGATTAAAATATTTATTATCTTGTGGTTATATTTTTAAATGTAGTAATATATTCTTGCATATTTTCAATAAGTTTATATTCAAAAATAAAATGGCATTAATGCCAAGTGCAATAAAAAATCAAACATTATTTATTAATCCAACTTGTTTTTATGAGTTGTATTTTTGTTTGCTTGATTAAACTGATAAGTGTATTTTTTAAGGTGAAATATAAATAACTGTTCTGTGAAGCGTAATGTTTGCATACTATAAATATGATTGATTAACCCGATGACTTTATCTACCAGAAATTAATTCTATTTTATCGAAGAGAATAGATCTAATAACTTAAATAATCGCAAGAGGAAAACTAATGACAAATAAACAACCTTATTCTCCTGAAATAAAATATTCTCAGTGGGCGCCTAATGATGCGCCACTATTTATCATACTTGGACAATCAAATAGTTATGGTCATGGAACACAATTACCACAAGATGAAGAAATTACCCAAGGTTTAAAAAACGTATTCACATTATCTCTGTCAGAAGTTTACAGCGTTGACTTTCCTGCAATTAACTGGACAGGGCTGACTAGCTTTGGGAATGCCAATATTGGCGCTCCTGTCGGTTCACCTAGTGGCAATCAAGATCACTCAGTTAATGCTGCCAACCGTTTTGCTAAACTCTGGCAAGACCATATAAATCAAGGTAATGCGCTTAATTTGCCTGATCTTTATGTCATTTTGATGGGTTGGGGTGGTCAGGGTATGTATCTGGATAATCCGCCGGATAACCGTTGGGCGCCTGAGCGTGATCCCTGCGATGTGGAATCGCTCTATCCCCGTGCGGTCAGAACTTTGCGCATGGCGGTCGAATCACTACGTAAGCTAGGCAAAAATCCTCGCATTTTGGCTGTTCATTGGAACCAATGGGAAGCAGAAACCGAAAATTTATTGGCGGCACAGGCATCAGAGAAGAATTTTACCCGCATCATTACGGGTATCAATGATGCTTTGGGTTATCGTAGTATACCGTGGAGATTGTATTATCCACTTTCGGTTGTGGTTGATCCCATTAACACCAGTTATGTGCTTGAGGCAATCAATAATGTTATCGCTGATGATCCTCGATACCGAACATTGATTGATGCACGGAATTCGCCCGGCTATACCGGAAAGGCGACTGAGTTTGGTGTTTTTCTGCCTGATAGTATTCATTATGATGACAAAACCCAGACATGGTTTGCCCAACAGGAATGGGAATTGATTTTATCTGGTTATAAAGGGGTTGAATTACCATAGGATTAATTATCCGAGAGATACTAAGATGGCGGCTAAGGCTGTCATCTATTATCAGGTAAAAAATAATATATTCTTTGGGGTTCCGTGAATGTCTTTTCGGCGTACATATTAATAAGCGTCTATTTTGTATGCCATAATGGCACTATATTTATATAGACTAAAAGTGCAGATGAAATCATGTCTACTAATACAGAGCGTAAAGAAACCCGTTTAGTTGCAATAACTTCCACAGAGATTCAAGAGATCATACAAAGAGCGGCTGATTACTCCGGCGCAACATTTTCACAGTTTCTAATTGAATCAGCAATGGAGAGAGCACGTAATGTGATCGAACAAACTGAAACCTTACATCTTTCGATGGCCGGTGCTGATGCTTTGTTGGCAGCTTTAGAAAATCCGCCGAAAGCAAACTCAAAGCTGCTTAAAGCCTCGAGCTACTATAAGGATAGGGTGAATGTTCATAATCCTTGAAGAAATCATACAGCAACTTTCTTAAATCTTATCAATACTCAAAGCAAATCAGAATTGCCGCCTATAATATTAGCGGCAATCTTTGGAGAGTTATTGAAATATTATTGCCAACTGACAGTAATTTCTCCGGTTTGACCTGCCACCGGTACTGTTCCACCACTTGCTACTCTCAGAGCATAAAAAAATTGCTGCGTCGGACTGCTGTTATTGAATGCGGCGGTCGACATTCTTCGAGTGCGTGATATATCCAGACAATTGTTGGTATTTCCTTGGCAAAGATAAACAGATAGTCCTTTAGGCCATCCAACAACGTTCCAGGTCCAAGATACATTGTTAATACTGCCGGAGGCTGGTGGCGATCCGGAGATAGGAAGATAAGCTATTTCTGTGAAGTTTCTGGAATACACTGTCGGCAGAACAACTGAAGAGTGATAGCTGCCACTTGCCGCAGGCGCTGTTTGTGAGAATATAGTTAACAATAATGCGCTACCAATACCCAATATTTTTTTTAATTTCATAGCCATTACCCCAATACCTGATAATTTTCCATTGCGAGAACTTAGATATGCATTTTGATCTCGCGCCCTGTATCTCCTGAGTTTTTATAAAAGCCTGTACGCAATGCCAAAGTAGGCAGGAGTAATTTGGGTGGATTAGTCCCAAAATGCAATGGGTGATTTGAATTTATGTTAAGTAAATCTAATATATTATTGCTGTTCCGTGTTTTTGCCTGTCACTTAGACTGTAATCTTTTACAACAAAATCTTCCCATGATATAAAACCGGCTAAACAATCAAGCGGAGTCAGTGATACGTTTAATGGATACAAAAAACGATGAATAAATTAGACATGACAATCACAACTTCCCCATGTCAGGAAGCCCTGATTTACATGGAAAATATTTGTCGCTCTTATCGTATGGGGGAAAAATATTACCCAGTACTTGATAAAATATCATTCACTATCATGCGCGGGCAAAGTTGTGCAATTGTCGGCGCTTCCGGTTCAGGTAAAAGTACTCTACTCAATATTCTTGGTTTACTGGATCAACCCACTTCTGGATATTTTCAGTTTAGTGGCGTTAATATAACAAATGTTACTCCTAATGAACGGGCGAGAATAAGAAATCAGGAAATTGGTTTCGTGTTTCAGAGTTTCAATTTACTTCCCAAAATGCAGGCGTTGGATAATGTGGCGCTGCCATTGTTATATCGTGGATATTCTCGTTCTCTCGCTCGGCAAGAGGCGAAATATCAGCTTGAGTTGGTTGGCTTGGCAGGCCGTATTTATCATCGTCCGGCTGATCTCTCCGGGGGACAGCGGCAGCGTGTTGCCATTGCCAGGGCTTTGGTCGGTAAGCCTTCTCTGATTCTGGCGGATGAGCCGACAGGCAATCTCGATAGTGCTACAGCAAGTGATATTATGGCGCTTCTTCTGTCATTGAACCGTGAGCAAGGCGTTACGCTCGTCATGGTTACACATGATGAAGCAATAGCCAAAAATATGCAGCGCTGTCTCTATGTTAATGGCGGGCGGCTTTCCGAAACCGATTCGTGGCTGGATAGCTCTGATGCTTAATGTGAACTCTGGCCGCTACGGTTTTTCCTTCGCTCAAGCCCTGCGTGAATCGTTGGGTAGCCTGCGTTTGCTAGGAAGGCGTTCCTTGCTTGCTTTGCTTGGTATTGCAGTCGGATGTGCTTCTGTCATTGCGCTTTTAAACATCGGTCATAACGCTGTTAATGAAGCTATCAGCACTTTTAAAAGTATGGGAAGCAATATTTTGGTTGCTCATTTTAGTTTTATTCCAGGCGCCGATGTCAAACCCGCGCCATCTACACTGGATACTCAGGCGCTGACTCGTACAATACCGACTATCATCCATGCTGCACCCATCACGTTACACTCAACCCGCATACGCTTCCAAGGGCAAGGGATAGATACGAATATTACCGGTACATCCTCTGATCTGGCTGCGGTACTGGATTTACAGATTGAGCGGGGGCGTTTTCTGTCGGACTATGATCGTCAAACGACCTATGCCGTGCTCGGAGCGGATATTGCCAAACAATTAAAAGTAGCCAATCAACCTATCCGAATAGGTGATCAATTGCAAATTGGGGAATATCTGTTTGA
The DNA here is from genome assembly GCF_001083805.1 of Photorhabdus luminescens subsp. luminescens. Classification (GTDB taxonomy): domain Bacteria; phylum Pseudomonadota; class Gammaproteobacteria; order Enterobacterales; family Enterobacteriaceae; genus Photorhabdus; species Photorhabdus luminescens. Next base: position 235,396 of record NZ_JXSK01000001.1, read on the forward strand.
AGTCATCGGCATTCTCGCTGCTCAGGGGCCGAACCCTTTACTCCCCGGCTCGATTGATCATTCTGTCATATTGCCCATTGAAGCAATGCGACGATTGCGGCCTGCGCCAGAAATTGGGAGTGTCATTGCTAAAGCATATGACACAACAACGCTAAACAGTGACGCGGCGTCGTTACGTGACTACCTTGTCTCATTATCAAAAGGTCGTCAGGTCGAAGTTGAGATCCCGAAACAATTGCTTGATGGATTGACGCGTCAGGCAAAGACATTTTCCTATTTGCTCGCGGGCTTGGGGGGAATTTCTTTGCTGGTGGGAGGTGTGGGCGTGATGAATGTCATGCTGATGAATGTATCGGAACGCAGGCGTGAAATTGGTGTTCGTATGGCTTTGGGAGCTCGGCCTGTTGATATTGGCATGCTGTTTATGTTGGAAGCTGCCATTTTGGCAATTGCCGGCGCAATGGTTGGTTCATTATTGGGGGTAGCGGCAGGATACCTATTTGTAAAATTTTCGGGTTGGGTGTTTACGTTATCCCTATTCTCTCTGCCTCTGGGTATCGCCAGTTCATTAGTAATCGGCCTGTTTTTCGGTATTAATCCGGCATTAGCGGCTGCCAGGTTACAACCTGTAGAGGCACTGCGTGATGATTAGCCAAGTTTTTCAACATGCGATTGGCATCATCATTGCCCTAATGATAACTATATCTGCCAAACAGGCTTTAGCGGAGCAGTTGAATCCATCGCAGGCAACCATGCCTACAACGAATACAATTTCGCTTAATCAGCAAACTATTGGTCTGACACTCAGTGATGCAATCTATTTAGGGTTACGAAACAATCGCTTGATTCGCAGTGCTTATCTGGATCGGATTGCGCAAAAATTCGATTTACGTGTTGCTGAGGATCGTTTTACGCCAAAATTGCTGATTAATAGCCGTTATATTGCTGCCCGTAATCAAAGCGATCGTTATCGCCAAAGCGAAATTACACCCACCTCTACGCTGCTTGGAGAATATGGTACTCGATTCAGTTTATCTTGGACGAATCGGACGACATGGGCAGACAACGCGGGTCGTAGCCGCAATGATGGTGTTTCATTTTCAGTGATTCAGCCTTTGCTGCGTGGCGCCGGCAAAGATGTGGCTACAGCGCCTGTGCGCCTCGCTCAATTAATGGAACAGACAAATCGTTTGAACCTAAAAGCGACGGTATCCCAGACGATCACGCAAGTTATTATGGCTTACCGTGAATTGTTGCGTGCTCAAGAACAATTACAAATCGCACGTGATGCTCTTGAACGTTCGCGTCAATTGCTGGAAGTGAACAAAGCTATGATCTCCGCAGGTAGAATGGCGGCTTTTGAGATTGTCCAGACGGAGGCTGATGTTGCCATGCAGGAACTGTCTGCGGAGGAGGCAGCTAATCAATTGGACACTAGTCGTTTAGAATTGCTGCGGTTGCTTGCTTTAGACTTACAAACTCAGGTGAAGGCTACTGATAGATTGGAAGCTAAGCGTGTAGATATTAACCTGATTCAGGCGCAGCATTTAGCACAGGAGCAGCAACCATCGTATCTCACTCAATTGATTACTGCGGAGCAGGCTGCAATTAACCTGACTGTTGCCCGTAACGAACGCTTATGGGATGTCTCTTTGGTTGGCGGGGCTAGTCAGGTACGTGATCGAACAGGGTCAAACAGTTCACGTAATTGGGAAAATTACGCGGGTGTTCAGGTAGAGATACCCATTGGCGATTTGAGTCAGCGACAGGCAGAAGTGCGGGCACGGGTTGATGTTCAGAACCAGGACATCCGTCTTGCTGAGGCAAAACAGTCACTGGAACGTAATGTGGGTAATGCGGTGCGCGATATTGGTACGCGTTGGCGTCAATATGAGATCGCACAGCGTGCCAGGGATCTCTCCTTGCGCAAGTTAGAAATTGAACGTGAAAAATTGACGGTGGGCCGCTCCAGTAACTTTCAAGTCTTGAGCTTTGAAACCGATTTGCGTAATGCTGAGAATGTTCGCCTCAATGCGTTGATCACCTACTTAAATGCACAAGCGGAGTTGGACGAAACATTGGGCACCACGTTAGGGAGTTGGGACATTGCACTTAACGACTAAAATCGGGGCGTTTGCCCGTTTTCGACGTAAAACTCTTTGGTTCACGGCGTTTATTATTGCACTAATCGCTGGCGTCATTACCTATCTTTTCTTTCCTTATTCAACTGAGACATCATCGTCGCAACGGTGGGTGCATGTTGAACCTCAACTACAGGAAAATCGTCTTGGGTTAGTCGGCCGCATTCAGGCTGCAACCAGTTTGACGATTGCAACGCCATTTGATGGTGTTATTGCCGAAGTGATGGTAACAGAAGGCCAGCGTGTTAAGCGAGGGCAGCCCTTGTTAAGCCTTGATACGACACAGTTGGACATTCAACTGCGGCAAGCGCTCACAGAACTGTTGAAAGCCCAGAAAACCGTACAAGATTTGGTGGGGTGGGAGAACAGTCCGGATGTCGCTAGGGTACGTAGAGCTTTAACGAATGCTCAGTTAAGTTTGAGTGATACCGAACGCAAGCTAATCGATACCCGGGCTTTGTTCGAGCGTGGCATTGTTCCCCGCATGGAGGTTGATACACTGGAGCAGCAGGTCAAAGTTCAACAGCTAGATCTTGCCGCCGCTAAGGTGGAACTGAGTGTTGCCCTTGATAAAGGCATAGGGGAGAATCGTCAGATTGCTGATATGGAATTAGCGAATGCCCAATCGCGTTATCAGGCGCTTCAGGCCCAGCAAGCCCAACGTGAATTGATTTCTCCTTTTGACGGCATCGTTATTCGCCCTCAGGTACCGGAATCAGATAAGGGGTTATTTATTCAAAAGGGGACACGTGTTACTCAGGGAACACCGCTGTTAGGGGTAATCAATTTGGAGCAAATTCAGGCGGTAGCCCGTATTGAAGAGACTGACCTGCATCAAGTGTATGAAGGAATGCCGGTTGAGATCACCGGTGACGGTTTTGCCGGGCTATCTCTACGAGGGCAAATTAAGACAATTGGCGTACAGGGGAATTCAAAGGAAATGCAAGGAGCGGGCGTGACCTACGATCTGCTAGTGGCGATTGATCCTCTCACTCCTGAACAGCGGCAGCGTATCCGGCTGAATATGAGTGCGAAACTGGCGATTGTCACCTATCGCAATGAACGTGGATTGGCTGTACCCGCCGAGGCATTACGTACCGGCCTCGATGGACGAACTTTCGTCAACTATCGCCGTGAATTAAATGCACAAACACAGCAGATTATAGTGACGCCGGGGCATGCTGTCCCTCAGGGAGTAGAGGTGAGTGGGTTGGAGGCAGGTTATGTTGAAGTTCTTGGGCAGAAATAATTCATTCAACCTTATTGAGCAGATAATATAATTTAGGTGGAATATCTCATTGTGAAAATTTATATATTGGACGTCATGAAGGGTTTCTCCATCCATTTCAAAAAATGCTTAAACTTTATTAATGTGCGCTATTTAAATAAATTCTGCAAAAAAGTGGTCTATATTATAGAGACATAAAGTGGAAATTTACTTTATGAAGTTGAGAATATATTGTACGGAAAAATAAATTATAGAAAAGAAAGTTGTATTGAAACGCAGTAAGCCATCCTAAACAACATAAAGGAGAGTATCTAACATGTTAGTACGCAAATCGTTGTTGGCCCTGTTTGCAACTGCTTCCCTTACTGCCGCAGGTGCTGCTTATGCAGGTCCACCCGTAACAGTGACATTTAAGCATCTTGGTGCGTCTGGTAGCGAGAATGCTGTTTATACCATCATTACTAATAATGAATCCGGTACATACGTAAATGCAATACCTAAACCTAGTCCAAGCGTAGGGCCGGGAGAAATCAATAGTTATCAGGTTCAAAGCCCACTTTCACCTGATGTAAACTATGCGATGGTGCGATATAAAATAGGGGTTAAAACTTGCGAATTTATGACCACTTTTGTGAACGCATATGTTAATGGCGTTAAAATTCCAAAATGGAATAAAGGAGCAACGCCGAGTGGAGGCGCTGTTTGTAATGCAACCATCACCTCTACTAATATTGCGACCTACGCATGGTCAGTTGAATTTACGATGAAGTAGTGAACAGTGAGTCAGATTATTCTATGTTATAAGAGATAGATCTGGCTCATCTTATTTTTTGTCATTTTTTTCTGATGTTATGACTGCCATTTAATCGGTTATCGTGATTTTTAATGACTGATCTAATTTCAATGTGAAATAGAGTTCCCTTATTACCTATGTATATTGCTATAACTATATGAATTTTGGATTATCTATCCGTTATTTTTTATCTTGAATTTTCTGTTGATCATATAATTACTAACTACTACTATTAGGAGGATTCTTTCTTTACTGTCTGTTCAATGTAAATAATGCAATATATAAATATGTGATCGCTAAACTCAAAATAAAAAACATACGGTAATTTAATTTGTTATTTAAACTAAAATTGAATGTTTGTTTTTTTTTGGTTTTTATTTTCTTTGGTCTTTTATTGACGCATTATTAGTTCTACACTATTTTTAAAGTTGGAAAGTGTTTTTATTTTTTTATAAGTTTATGGATTATGATGGTTGAATATGGATGTTCAATAAATTAGTTAAGTTTTTGGTTTAATATGAATTTCTATATTTATAACTTGATGTGAATTTAATCTTATAAGGAATAATATATTATGATTGATCAAAACAATTCTAATAATATAGTTGAACCTAATGTGACGATTTCTGATGTAACTGTATCCTCTATTCAAATTGCTCCAGAAATAGCCAGAAACAATGTTCATGTGATCATTGTTGATGACAAAGGTGCTTCACGGGATTTTCTTTTGGATAACTCTGATGGTGGTTATCAAGGGAGTGGTAGTTTATTAACTTTGATTCTTGCACACCTTAATTCGAAAAAAGTCACTATTAGAACTACTGGATATGAATATAATAAACATGGCTATATCAATGGTGTATTAATTAAGGGGGATAAGGGATCAGGCAGTGGGTCAGGTAGTGGAACAGGTAGTGGAACAGGTAGTGGAACAGGTAGTGGAATTTTGGAATGATAAAGGATGGTAAAAATTAGGAATGATTGGAGTGAAAATTCCTATAGAAAATATTATTCGTTATTATTTACGTTAAAGGTATTAAAAGTTTGTCCCATTAAATTATTTTATTTGCCAATTTAAAATTGGGCAGTATTCAAATTGTCTTCAAAATAATATCTATTGGGACAAATGGTGAATTGAGATTAAATTTTAATAAAAACCCTGATATTTAATCTTCAGGGTTTTTACTTCTTAATAACTGAACATACATTGAATTTTAGGAAAAGGCGTCTATAACTATCTGATATCTGATTTTTATTGATTTTATTTGGCTGGGTTATTAAGTATTATTAAATAAGTTATTCGAATTAATATTAATTGTCAACAAATAATAATCTTTTGCCAATATGCATTGGAGAAAAATAAGTAAAATGGTATTTTTATATTTTTGATTGTATTTTTTTAATATTTTTTCAGTAAGATATTATCTTGTTGATTAAATAAGAAAGCATCTCACATTATGGTTGTGATTTGTATGAAAATATTTTTGTTTTAAAATTATATTAATCAGTTTATTCATCTTGGATTAATAGAATCGAATGGATTTTATTATCATTGAATAAAGTTATTATCTGAAATAACTTATTCTGTTCTCTGTTCTCTGGCTGTAAAATCCTTATTTTGTTTTTTGAATAATTGGGGAGTTAATGAATTCAGATGACATAAAAGTTAAATAAGGTTTCATAATTCCACTACACATGGTTTTCTTTAACTCATTGTTATACATAGGGTTGTTGGTGGATAAGGTGTAGCACCATTCTGGAAAGTTATTTAAATGGTCAATAAAATATTGACCATTAGGGAATACTATCAATAAGGTTATTAGGGACTCGGTTATTGCTTATGACCTAAGAAGTACTTTAATTCAGGGAGATTGCCATTTTCTCTGAATCTAGCAGGCGTGGTATTAAAGTGTTTTTTGAAGATCCGAGTAAATGTTGCCTGAGAACTGAAACCATACTGTAAGGCAATATCAAGGATTGGCAGGTTTTCTTCACGCAGAGATCTTGCTGCTTCATGTAAACGCCGTTTGCGAACATATTCACCCAGGGTATAGCCTTTCACTTCTTTAAACACTCTTTGTAGATGCCACTTTGAATAACCGCTTTTGTCAGCAATGGTCGCTATTTTTATACCTTCGTTACGTTGGAGCTGAGTTTCGAGCCATCTGACAATATCATTTACTACATTTTCTGACATTTTCACCTCCCACTAATGGTGGGCTAGTTGCTAAAGCATTAGATTTCGTTAGTTATTCTCATAATGATAATAACGATGGTGACTAATGGTGTGTATTTTAAAATAAATCCGGGATATCTATAGGCAAAAAGTGCTATTTATAATTGATAATTATTATCATTTATGCAAATTCCCTTTGTTTTAACAATAAGTAGCATCAAATGATCTTCACTAATTTATTTAAAACAGTATCATCGTTCGTTATTTAATTTAATGGAGGTTGTAATGCAATCGGACTTGATTTTTTTAACTAAAAAGTTGGCATTTTTTGTTTTTTATGCTCTGATTTTCGCTATGGTTATAGGCTTACTCTTTATTGATGTTATCTATTTGCAGAATGCAGTGAAGGAGAGCTCATTAACTGAAATTTTTCAGGAGAGTATACTGTTTGTTATTTCTGCTGTATTTCTGTTGGAAGCGAAAAAGAATAGTCAATTGCGTCCCGCGTTAGTCTTAATATCAGGTTTTTTTGCTTGTTTATTGATAAGAGAGTTGGATTCTATTTTCGATGAAATATTTCATGGCGCCTGGGCGTGGATTGCTATTCCGTTAGCGCTCATTTGTATTTTTTATGCTGCTTATAAAGGCAGGGATACATTGGTTGGGCTTGTTCATTTTACGCGCCATCAAAGTTACGGCATGATGGTTGCGGGTATTTTGTGTGTACTCGTTTTTTCCCGCTTATTTGGTATGGGAGAATTATGGCAAGGTTTAATGCTCGAACATTTTAATCGAGCTGTAAAAAACATGGTTGAGGAAGGATGTGAACTTCTGGGTTATTGCTTGTGTCTGATTGCAACTTTTTGGTATCTGCCTGATGCAATAAAATTTCGCAAGTAAAAAGTAAGACAGGCAAAAAATTGAAATAATTTGCCTGTCAGATTTGCTGTTATTGCCTTAAATAAATCTGAGGCTGTTGGGTTTCAGGATGGCGGGTAATGCCAAGATCTGCTTGATACCATTTTCTCAGAGTATGATCATTTAGTACCTCTTCTGGCGTGCCCGCAGCGACAAGTTTCCCTTTATGTAGCAAAAAGATTTTATCTGCATAAAGGGCAGCAAGATTCAAGTCATGTAGAACACAGCACATAGCCATAGGCTGCTCCCGTGTCAGTCGATAAAGCAGACGCAAAGTATGTTGCTGGTGGTAGAGATCCAGGGCTGATGTGGGTTCGTCAAGAAACAAGCAACACTCTATTGGTGTTGGAGACCAAAGTTGAGCAAGGACGCGAGCGAGTTGTACTCTTTGCTGTTCACCACCGGAGAGTTGCCGGTAGTCACGGTGACGTAATTCCTGGCAATCTGTTTGCTCAATAGCAGTATCAATTGCTGTCTGTTTATGATGGATACCATGAGGAGAGCGTCCCATAGCAACCACCTCTTCCACACTGAAAGGAAAGGAGAGTGAGCTATGTTGACGCATGACGGCGCGAGTGCGGGCTAATTGTTCAGCCGGCCATTGCTCAATGGGTATTCCATGTAAATAACATTGCCCATGCTCAGGTTTTATATATCCCGTTAATAGTCGCAATAATGTGGATTTCCCGGCGCCATTTGGCCCAATGATGGCGACAATCTCGCCTTTATTTACCGAGAGCGAAACATTATCAATTATTTTCTGATTGCCAATTGAATAGCTTAAATTCTGTGCTTGCAGAGAAATATTATTTTTTATGGCATCCATTATGTGCGGTTCCCCGGTTGTTTGAGGATCAACCATAAGAAATATGGGCCGCCGATTAAACCAGTGATGAGGCCAACAGGCATTTCTGCCGGGGAGACCAATGTTCTTGCCAGTGTATCTGCGGTAAGCAAAAGAGAAGCTCCGCCTAACGCGGCGCCGGGGAGCAGCCAATTATGGTCACCACCAAATCGCATTCTGATCAAATGCGGGACAACTAGCCCAATAAATCCAATAACACCACTTAATGCAACAGCGCTGCCAATAAGCAGGGCGCTGAGTAGTAATAACTGGAATTTAGTGCGTTGGACATTTATACCAAGATAGTGGGCCTCTTCATCCCCTAATTGCAGCAGATTCAGTTTACGGGCCTGGCTGAAAGTTAGGATAGTGGCGGGAATAATTAGAGATGCGGCAATTGCCAATGTCGGCCACTCTATCTGGCTGAGTGAACCCATCATCCATAAGGAGAATTGTCGTAGCTGTTGATCGTCGCTGAGATAGCTCAGGACGCCAACAGCGGACATACAAAGGGCGTTGATAGCAACCCCGGCCAGTAATAAACGGGCCAGATTTCCGTAGTTATATTTATTGAGTGAAAAAATCAGTAATGAAATTAATAAGCTGCCAATAAAAGCAGCGATAATATGTCCGTACACAGCAATTGCAGATGGCAGGCTGACTGGCAGAACAATTGCCATTGCAACCATCAGTGCGGCTCCGCTGCTGATACCTAGTAAGCCAGGATCAGCTAGCGGATTACGAAATAACCCTTGCATTACCGCGCCGGAGGCCGCTAAAGCGCAGCCAACCAGTATGGCTAATAGCACCCTTGGTAACCTGATATTGAGCCAGATTTGCCACTGGGGATCACTAATCGAAGATTCCCATAATGTCTTGAAAGATAATGATAATGCGCCAATATTGGCAGAACCGATAGCCAACCCGGACAATAATAAACAAAGAAACGCTAAACCCAATCCCGGAGACTTCATACGGCTCATTGAGTCTTCTCCGCCGCCTGTCTAAGTTGTTTCATTACTGAGGGGGTTTCGAGGCCAAAACCGAGTAGCCCCATATCATCTACAATTAAAACCTGTTGTTTTTGACCGGCAGGGGTATGTTTTAATCCGGGTAATTGCCAGATTTTATCCAAACCGCCCATTGATTTAACGCCATCTTCCGTCACCAATAACAGATCTGGCGCGCTGGCAATAACACCTTCTTGGGAAAGTGGGCGATAATTGTTGAAACCTTGCATGGCATTAGTGGCGCCAACAGCGCGAATCATTTTGTCCGCTGCGGTTTTTTGCCCGGCGGCCATTGGCATGATGCCTCCGTGACTCATTACAAACAGAATACGGGTGGGCAAGGTAGTTGTCGGTATTCCTGCTAGCGCTTTTTGATATTGTTGAATCAGTTGTTCGCCACGTTCAGCCTGATTGACCGCCTTAGCGACGGCCTTAATTTTTTCAGGAATGGCTTCTAACGCTGCTTTTCCGGTTATCTGAATGACTTCTACGCCAGAATCCTGGAGTTGCTTAAGCGCCAGTGAAGGTTTTGCCAACTCACTGGTTAGAACCAGCGTCGGATTCATAGAGAGAATACCTTCAGGGTTGAGCATTCTCATGTAGCCGACATCGGGTAAGGTAAGCAATTCGGTTGGTTTCTGGCTGGTGCTGTCTCTGGCGACAACTTTTTCACCTTCACCAAGTGCAAAAACAATTTCAGATACATCGCCGCCGATAGTGACGATCCGTTCAGTGGAAAAAGCACTGAACGATGATACCGCAAGGACAAATATTAGAAGCCATTGTTTCATACTACACTCTCTTCCTGTATTAATTGCAGTTTTGGTAGAGCAGCCACTTGCTCACGCCACTGAGTTTGTTCAGGAGTGCCTTCTGTACGTTGACCAAACAGTTGAGCAATCTGATTGCCATTAGCATCAAATAGCTCAAGGCTAGTGACAAAACCATCTTCTGTTGGTTTACGAGTTACCCAGCTTTCAGCGATAGCACTCTCTATTAAATGTAGTGTGAAATTGCGGTTAAAGATATTAATCCATTTCTGATCTGAGTTTTCTTCCTGATATGGCATCAGACGCTCCAGCTTTCCGGTGAAAATTTGTACGCAACCGTGATTGCTGACGAAAATCATGATTTCATTCTGATCGTGATAAGCGGTGTTAATGAGCTCATTCAGCGCGGAATTTTCCACCTTGTAAGCCAGATCGCCCTGTACCGCATTGAAAACTTGCTGACGACTCAGATTATGGCGTTTAAGTAATGTGAAGAATTGATGAACGTTAGTCATTGCTCGCCACTCTTCATCAAGCTGGGCTTTCAGTTCATTTGTTATGGTCGAATAGGTAGTTTTTTCTATAGGCTTGATGACCAGTGCAGGGTTGTCTTCTGTTTGATATTTTTCGATCAGCGCTTCCCAAGCTGCCATATCAGTATTGCTTGTTGCATAAACTTTATGCAGTGCATCACCCTGATGATCAAAAAATTGAATGCTGTGGCGCATACCATTTTTTGCGGGTTCAACCAGATAAAACACACTACTCCAATGTTCAAAGAATATCCGCAAGTCGAGCTCATAAGGGTTCAGGACTAATCCAGCATGGCTGCTGAAACGTGTATTTTCGTACCGGCCAATTTGTTCATGAACAGCAAAATCGTTGCGGGTGATCGCTTTAATTTCACCAACAATAGCTAACTCTTCCAGTAACGTCGGGGCGTCAACATTAAGGCGTTTGGCATCGATACCAACGCGGCTATGCAATAATTCACCTTCACTGACATTCAGGTAGGCGGCCAAGTCACGGGCATATTTGGCTTTATTGTCAGCTTTGGCTTGCAAGTAACGTTCATAAAGTGACGAATTCACAATTTAACTCCTTGAAATATATTTATTTTAATTACCACTGGTAACTGACTAACAGTTTGGCGTTGCGGCCATCCTGAGGCGTTCCTTGTGGCGAGTAGTATTCTTTATCAAAAGCGTTACCCAAAACTGCTGTAGTAGTCACACCTTTTAGTATTCCTTCACCTTGATAGCTGACATAGAAATCATTAACGCCATAGCCGGCTTGTTGTTTAGGATCTCTACCTCTGGCATCTTTACCTTTGAAATTAGTATGTTTGGTGAATTGACCTACCCAGCCGACAGAGAAACCGGTTTGTGCAATAGGGATGTCCAGTATGCTGGTAATAGTATCTGGGTTGAGGTTATCAAGAGATGCACCGCTTTTTTCATCTTTACCTTCTGTGCGGTTGTAAGCCAGTTCCCAAGAGAACAGATTGGATTCATAGTTTATAGACGCATCCCATCCCCAAATCTTGGCGCTAGAGATATTGACAGATGTTGTATTCCTCCCTCGATTGACTATATCTGACTTAATATAATCTTTAGCTTTAGTATCAAAATAACTCGCTTTGAATTTCAGTTCGTCGTTATCTGCCAGTAGATTATCGAAACGTAACCCAAAACCAGACTCCCACGTTTCATTACTTTCTGGGCGGAGATTTGGATTGGGAGTCCAGAAGTTTCCGGGATAGTGCATAGAATCGTTATACATTTCTCCCATTGTCGGTGCGCGGAAAGCTTGAGCGTAAGAGGTAAACAGCATCGACCAGTCAGTTGGCGTGATACTGATAGCACCTTTGGAAGACCATTTATCTGCGCTGACAGCCTCGTCTTTAGAATTAGTTCCTTTATAGTTGTCATAGCGAGTCCCAGCGATAATAGAGACTGGCAGGTCGCGCAGAGTTATTTCATCTTGCAACCAGCCGGAATAAAAGCGGATATTAGCGTCAGGGAAGCTATCTGTATTACCCTCTGGGGCCTGTTTCTGTTTGTAAGTTTCACCACCATAAGTGAATTGATGCGCCAGCGGGCTGTCTGTCCACAAGCGGGAGCGGTTTTCCAATTTTATGCCATAGGTTTTCTGCTTACGGCCTTCAAACCCCTTTTTCTTAGTACGGGCATCGATAGTGATATCTGAATAATAAAGGTCGGTTTTGGCATTTAACCAATCATATTCCGCCGGATTTAATTGGTAGCTAAGTTGGGCGTCACGCTGAGTTGTCGTGCGGTCAGTCCAAGTATTAGGATCTTTATTTTTTCCGGTGAGTGTTTGTGGATTTTTAGGTTGATTAGCCTCATTGCGGTAATAACGTAATTGGCTGCTCAGGGACTGGTTGTCATCAATTTTCCAACTGCCTTTTGCCATCAGGTTACTGATAAATTCATCATTATCGCCAACTACGCCACCGCCGTGACGGATATTGCCTGAATCACGGGTACTGAAGGCAAATACGCCATCCAGGGATTCTGATTTTGCGAAAGTCGCGCCACCAAAGCCCATACTGTGGTCGCCTGTGGCGCCGCGAGCAAAAACGCGGAATCCGTGATCTTGACCCGCTTGCAGAAGATCTGCGGCATCAACGGTTTGATAAGCAATAACACCGCCTAAAGCGCCGCTGCCGTAGAGTAGGGCGGAAGGTCCGCGTACAACTTCGACTTGTTTAATGAGTGCTGGGTCCAGGAACGTACCATTGATATGACCGGTATCGGTACCTTGGCGAATACCGTCAATCAATGTCAACACACCTTTTGGACCATAACCACGCAAACTGACATCTTGCCCATTAGCGCGATTTGTACCGGCTATATTAATGCCAGGTATTCTTCTGATGAGGTCGTTAGCATTACCTGCGGTCTGGCTTTGTGGTGACTGACTCTTTATCACCGTCACCATCATGGGAGCTTCGAAACTATCCCTTTCATTACCTGTTGCATAGACAGTTATCACATCGCGGGATGATTTATCACTGTCGGAATCGGGCGATTTTATTGCTGCATGAGCAGCCGAAATGCTACTGATAATTGCTAAGCTTAACGCTGATAGTTTAAGTATTGATCTTGCAGATTGAGACATCAGACGAATCTCCATAATAATATTTTATGAGTTATGGATATAGCTGGCTGCCCCGATACGCGATCTGGGTGGCTGGCTGAGTTATTATTTTATTTAGTTAGTATCAGCTTACCGGCTTTAGTTTGGCGCAATTGGTAAAATTCTCCTTGGTGACGAATTTTGGTAATTCCTAGTTCACCTAATAGTTGTTTACTGTCAATGTAGCCAATTTGCACAATTTCAGCAGGATAGATGTTGCATTGTTCTTTAAGTGCAATGAAAGAATGTTGGTGACATATTTTAGTCATAAAACCACTTTGCGAATACTAACTATTATCATAGTGAGAATTATTATCGTTATATAAAGAGGTGACTTCAAGCAATATTTTTGGTGATCATGATAAACACATTAGTGCAAGTTAATTAATTTGTTGTCAGTTAGCCTTTTATGAATGAAAAAGGCCAACTCGGAATAAGGATTCAGAAACGGTAACTTACTGCTTCGGCGAGAATGTCAATAAGTTGTTCTGTATCTTGCCAGTTTAGACAAGGATCGGTGATTGATTGACCGTAATTTAGTGGTTGCCCTTGAATGATTTTCTGGGTGCCTTCAACCAGAAAACTTTCAGCCATCACACCAACAATCGCGGTAGAACCCTCTTGAATCTGTTGGCCCACCTCTTTTGCTATAGTCAGTTGGCGTTTATGCATTTTCTGACAATTACCATGACTGAAATCGATAACTAAATGTTCTGGTAAATTAAATTCACGTAGCTGGGCACTAGCTATAGCGATATCTTTGGTATTGTAATTAGGCTGTTTGCCGCCGCGCATAATAATGTGACCGTATGGGTTGCCTCCAGTTTGATAGATGGCCATCTGACCGTGCTGATCTGGCGAGAGAAATGTGTGACAAACACTGGCTGCGCGGATTGCATCTATGGCGATACGGATGTTGCCATCCGTACCATTTTTAAAGCCAATTGGGCAGGCAAGGGCGGATGCCATTTCACGGTGAATCTGGCTTTCTGTTGTTCTGGCTCCGATTGCGCCCCAACTGATCAGATCGGCAATATATTGGCCGGTCGTCATATCCAGAAATTCGGTTGCCGTGGGTAAACCTAACTCATTGACGTCAACCAGTAATTTCCGGGCTAAAGTTATACCCCGATTTATCTGGCAAGAGCCGTCGAGATAGGGATCTGAAATTAAACCTTTCCAGCCTACTACTGTGCGCGGTTTCTCAAAATAAGTTCGCATAATAATTTCCAGTCTGTGCTGGTATTTTTCACGCAATCTGTTTAGCCGCTGGGCATAATCCAAAGCGGCATCAATATCATGAATAGAGCAAGGGCCGATGATTACCATAAGCCGTGGATCATTCCCACAGAGAATGTCTGCAATACGTTTCCGTGACGCCGTCACATTGTTGACGATTTTTTCGGATACGGGAAATTGAATTGCAAGAGTTTGAGGTGTTACCAAACTATCGACACGGTGAGTCCTTAAACCATCTGTTTTGTACATATATTTTCTCAAAGTTCGTTTCACATTAGCAGGCATATCTATAGGCAATTGAAATTACAATAAACGAAAACGACTAAGTTAAACAAATGATATAATTAATCATATGATAAATTTTTCTCTATTATTCCTATTGATATATTTTTAAAACATTCGGCGGTTTAGCTTCATCATGTCGATTATTTTGGTCGAGATTTCTTCAACAGAATAATTGGTGGTGTTAAGATAATTAATCTTATTTTTACGGAATAAAGCTTCAACTTCGGAAATTTCTATTCTACATTGCCTTAATGATGCGTAACGGCTATTTTCTCGACGTTCTTCCCTAATCGCCGCCAGCCGTTCAGGGCTTATAGTTAAACCGAATAACTTATGTTGAAATTGTTTTAACGTTGCAGGTAATTGTAAATTGTCCATATCATCCGCAGTGAAAGGATAATTTGCAGCCTGAATACCAAATTGCATGGCTAAATAGAGGCTAGTGGGGGTTTTCCCACAGCGGGAGACGCCTAGTAGGATAACCTGTGCTTGGTCAAGATTACGTAAAGAGATCCCATCATCATGCGCCAGAGCATAATCAATAGCGGCTATGCGAGCATCGTACTGACTGAGATTCTTCTCAGTCAGACCGTGGGTACGATTAAGTTCGGGTTTGGGTTCCAATCCGGTTTCTTGCTGTAGTGGGGCGACCAATGTTTGTACAATGTCCTGACAAAATCCTTCGCTGCTGGTAATAATATTTTTCACTCCAGAAGAGATAATGGAATAGAAAACCAAAGGTCTTATACGAGTATCCTGATATATCTGGTTTATTTGTTGCTTTATTTCTTTTGCGCGGGTTTCACTGGCAACAAAAGGGAGAGTATAAGAGGTTATTTTGATCGGAAATTGAGATAAGACAGCATGGCCCAATACTTCTGCGGTAATTGCTGTGCCATCTGAAATAAAAAAAACGGTGCGTTCAACATTCTCAACGCTTTCAACATTATTATTACGTTTTGCTGATGATTCTAATCTGAATTCTGCCATGATATTTATAGTGACCTTTTATCTTTCCAATTGTTTAGTTGAATAAAACCGGGTATTGATTTTCTGCCAAGTATACCTAAGAAAAAAATAATGTGTTGGGTTGATCGATTCACCTTTCTATGTGTGCGAAAACATTGTGTTAGTCTATTTATGGCTGTTCTATGCAGCGCCAATTTTCCGATTTGTACTCATGAATGTTAAAAGGATTGTTTTAATGCCCAATAATGACCTCACCCCGTGTAATGTGCTTTGGTATAACCAATTAGGTATGCATGATATTGACCGGGTTGGTGGTAAAAACGCCTCCCTGGGAGAAATGATCGCTCACCTATCAGAATTGGGGGTTTCTGTCCCGAATGGTTTCGCAACGACAGCACAGGCATTTAATGATTTCTTGGAACAAAGCGGCGTCAATCAGCGTATTTATGACTTGCTGGATGAAACGGATGTTGATGATGTCAATCAACTGTCTAAAGCCGGCGCCCAAATTCGCCAATGGGTGATTGATACGCCATTTACGCTACAACTGGAAAAAGATATTCAGGATGCTTATCAACAGTTGTCTGAAGGAGAGCCAGAAGCCTCTTTTGCTGTCCGCTCTTCGGCAACGGCTGAAGATATGCCAGATGCTTCTTTTGCCGGGCAGCAGGAAACTTTTCTAAACGTGCAAGGCATTGATGCTGTGATGGTTGCCATCAAGCATGTGTTTGCTTCATTGTTTAATGATCGCGCTATTTCCTATCGTGTCCATCAGGGATATGACCACCGAGGAGTTGCGCTATCAGCGGGTGTGCAACGTATGGTGCGTTCTGATCTCGCCTCTTCCGGTGTGATGTTCACTATTGATACTGAATCAGGGTTTGATCAGGTTGTTTTTATTACCTCTGCTTACGGATTGGGTGAGATGGTTGTTCAGGGCGCTGTGAACCCGGATGAGTTTTATGTTCATAAATCAACCCTAAATAAGGGAAAACCAGCCATTGTGCGGCGTAACCTGGGTTCCAAAAAATTGCATATGATCTATGCTGACAATAAAGAACATGGCAAGCAGGTACGTATCGAAGATGTACCAACATCACAACGCAATCGTTTCTCTTTAGCTGATGAAGAAGTTGAGGCGTTAGCGCGTCAGGCACTATTAATTGAAAAACATTATGGCCGGCCAATGGATATTGAATGGGCTAAAGATGGTCATAATGGCAAGTTATACATTGTTCAGGCGCGTCCTGAAACTGTTCGCTCAAACCAGCAGGTTATGGAACGTTACCAATTGAATGAACAAGGTCAGGTATTGGTGGAAGGGCGTGCCATAGGCCATCGTATTGGCGCAGGTCGAGTAAAAGTTATTCACAACTTGAATGAAATGGATCGCATCCAACCGGGTGATGTTCTGGTCACTGATATGACCGATCCCGATTGGGAGCCTATTATGAAAAAAGCCGCTGCGATTGTGACTAACCGAGGCGGCCGGACCTGTCACGCAGCGATTATTGCCCGTGAATTGGGCATTCCCGCGGTTGTTGGCTGCGGCGATGCAACGGAGCGCTTAAAAGAGAATCAGCCGGTGACAGTTTCCTGCGCGGAAGGTGATACGGGTTTTGTTTATCAGGGTCAACTGGATTTTACTGTACAAAGTTCTCAGGTCGATCAGTTACCAGAGCTTGATATAAAAATTATGTTAAACGTCGGCAACCCAGATCGTGCATTTGATTTTGCCCGATTGCCGAATCACGGCGTAGGCCTTGCTCGTTTGGAGTTTATTATTAATCGGATGATTGGTGTACATCCCCGAGCATTACTGGAGTTTGATCAGCAAACTCCCGAGTTGCAGCAAGAGATAAAATCGCTGATGGCCGGTTATGATAATCCGGTTGAGTTCTATATTGGGCGCTTGACTGAGGGGATCGCTACTCTGGCGGCGGCGTTCTGGCCGAAGCGGGTTATTGTGCGTTTGTCTGACTTTAAATCCAATGAATATGCCAATCTGGTTGGCGGTGAGATTTATGAACCTGATGAAGAGAACCCTATGCTAGGTTTCCGTGGCGCAGGGCGTTATGTCTCTGACAGTTTCCGTCGCTGTTTTGCATTGGAGTGCGAAGCCGTTAAACGTGTACGTAATGACATGGGGTTGACTAACGTCGAAATTATGATCCCGTTCGTACGTACGGTAGCTCAGGCTGAAGCGGTTATTGCTGAACTGGCGTCCCAAGGGTTGAAGCGCGGTGAAAATGGATTAAAAGTCATTATGATGTGCGAGATTCCGTCCAACGCTATTCTGGCAGAACAGTTCCTTGAACATTTTGATGGCTTCTCTATTGGTTCTAATGACATGACTCAATTGACTCTTGGTTTGGATCGGGATTCTGGGGTGGTATCTGAACTATTCGATGAACGTAATGATGCGGTCAAGGCCATGCTCTCATTAGCTATTCAGGCGGCCAAACGTCAAAACAAATATGTGGGAATTTGTGGTCAAGGGCCTTCAGACCATCAGGATTTCGCTCACTGGCTGATGGAAGAGGGGATTGATAGCTTGTCATTAAATCCCGATACCGTTGTAAAAACTTGGCTAGGATTAGCAAAAGTGAGTTAATTGAGAATAATACGCAATTGAAATTAAAGGCCCGTCAAAATAATGGCGGGTTTTTTCACAATTAAGGTTACTGATTACGGTCTCCGTGGAAAAGTATAAAAATAACAAAAAAAAGCCTATCATGGGCGTGATAGGCAAGGACTACACACAGCAATATAGGCGTTTCTAACAAGTAGAACCATAAAAAGGAGAAATAAACGTCTCGTTCATAGCCCGTTTATATTAATTTAGTTATATGGTTTATTCATTAAGAATTGTCCTAATTTCCGTATTATTTACGGCTAAAATGGGCTAAATTTAACTAATTTTTAACAATTTTTTCACAATAATTATATTTAATGAATAAACACCTCGGAAGAGTGGTGAGATTTGTACCCTATGGATTTCGAGATGCATCGCGGCGGCAAGGGAGCGAATCCCCGGGAGCATAGATAACTATGTGACCGGGGTGAGTGAGTGCAGCCAACAAAGAGGCAACTTGAAAGATGACGGGTATATAAGATTATGCTTTAGCGAAAGAGTTAATTCTCTTCCGCTGTGTAAGTCAGAATTAATTATCATACAAATTATTCTGAAAATTCTTGTTCCAGATATTTTTCAGTTTCGGCTAAATCATTTTTAGGCTCTGGGACTTCATGCATCCATGCGATTAATAAACGATAAGCAACCGCTAATACAACGGGGCCGATAAATAAGCCAATCATGCCAAATGAGAGTATTCCACCAATAACGCCTATTAATATCAGCGCCATAGGTAAATCTGCGCCCAAACGAATCAAAAATGGGCGAAGAAATCCATCCATTGTTGTTACGATGCAGCTCCAGACCAGTAGTACGGTGCCCCAGGTTGTATCACCTGTCCAATAAAGCCAGGCGACAGCAGGAACTAAAATCAGTAATGGGCCAAGCTGAGCGACACAGCAGACAAACATGAGTACTGTCAGCAACGTAGCATAAGGAATGCCTGAAACAGCCAGGCCGAGGCCGCCGATAATGGCTTGAACCAGCGCGGTAACTACTACGCCGAGCGCAACGGCACGGATGGATTGCGCTGCCAACAGGATGGCGGCATCTCCGCGTTTATTTGCCAGGCGAATGGCAAAATGGCGAATACTTAGCGCCACCTGTTCGCCTTTCAGATATAAGAACACGCTGAATAGCACCATCAAACCGAGATGGAATACGAAGCGCCCGGCATTTGCTGCTTGAGTAAAGAACCAGGTTGCTGCTTCTCCAATATAAGGCTGGACTTTAGCTATCAGGACATTTCCACCGTCAGTAATGAGTGAGTTCCAACCGCTGTAAAGTTTATCGCCAACCAGAGGAATACTATTTAGCCAAGTCATTGTCGGTATCTGAAAATGGGAGGGGGATTTAGCCCACTGGATTAATGGCGCGCTGTTTTCCAATAAGCTACTCACCAGTAATGCGACAGGGATCACAAATAATAGAATGAGCAGTAGCGTCATGATGGAGATGGCAATCCAGCGTTTACCCCATAAACTGTTCTGTAGTTTTTCTAATAATGGCCAGGTGGCGATAACAACCATGCCTGCCCAGACAAAACCGAAGATAAAGGGCTTTATCACCCAAAAACTGGTAACAATTAACAGTGACAAGAAAATTAAAGTAAAGAAGAGCTTTGGTAGGTCATAATACGGTTGAGATTTGTCCATAAGTTAATTTCTCTCAGGGATTTAGTGGCGCTAAAGATAATGAATAAATAGGATGTTATCTACAGGTTACCCAAAATAGGTGAATATTATGATAAGGTAAACGCTTGCCTTCTCAGATAAATCAGTTAACGGTGGTAAATGGTTACGGCTGATTAAGGCATTGATTCAAAGATAGTATAAATAAAGCAATGTGGACACTCATTTTAAAAGGGTCAAAACGATAATGATCCCACGCATATCACAAGCACCGCACGTCAGTGAGGTCGCACAGAAGTTCTTGGATACATTAAAGGAACAAGGATTTACCGGAGATGTTGCCAGCAGTTATGCCGATCGTCTGACAATGGCGACAGATAACAGTATCTATCAACTCTTACCACAGGCTGTTGTTTTCCCCCGATCCAGCGCAGATGTGGTTTTACTGGCTCGTGTCGCAGGTGAAAAAGAATATCAGAATTTGACATTTACTCCACGCGGTGGTGGTACAGGCACCAACGGTCAGGCGCTTAATGATGGTATTGTGGTGGATATGTCCCGTTATATGAATCGTATCCTTGAGATTAACCCGGAGCAAGGTTGGGTCAGAGTTGAAGCGGGTGTGATTAAAGACCAACTAAACCAATATTTGCGTCCATATGGTTATTTCTTTTCACCAGAGCTTTCAACCAGTAACCGTGCAACATTGGGCGGCATGATTAATACCGACGCATCCGGTCAGGGTTCATTAGTCTATGGTAAAACGTCTGATCATGTTCTTAGCCTGCGGGCAGTTCTATTAGGGGGAGAATTACTTGATACCCGCGCGATGGACATCGTCCAGGCGGAATCGATTGCGCAAGAAGATTCGGTTATCGGCCGTATTTATAACACGGTGCTCAGTCGTTGCCGTGAGCAACGTGAACTTATTATTGAAAAATTCCCCAAACTTAATCGTTTTCTGACTGGTTATGATTTGCGCCATGTTTTCAGTGACGATATGCAGAAATTTGACTTGGGGCGTATTTTAACCGGTTCAGAAGGAACACTAGCTTTTATTACCGAAGCGGTTTTGGATATTACCCCGCTGCCGAAGGTCAGGCGGTTGGTGAATGTGAAATATGATTCATTTGATTCTGCATTGCGTAATGCCCCTTTTATGGTGGAGGCAAAGGCATTATCGGTTGAAACCGTGGATTCCAAGGTGCTGAATTTGGCGCGTGAGGATATCGTCTGGCATTCAGTTAAGGAATTGATCACTGATATTCCTAACAAAGATATGCAGGGGTTGAATATTGTTGAATTCAGCGGCGATGATCAACCTTTGATAGACCGGCAAGTCGAAACACTTTGTCAGCGCCTTGATGAACTGATGGAGAGCAATCAAGCAGGGGTTATTGGTTATCAAATTTGTCGAGAGTTAGCTGATATTGAGCGTATTTATGCAATGCGCAAGAAAGCGGTTGGCTTGTTGGGTAACAGTAAAGGCGCGGCGAAACCCATTCCTTTTGTGGAAGATACGTGTGTGCCGCCACAGTATCTTGCTGATTACATTGCAGAGTTCCGGCAGTTATTGGATAGTCATCACCTCAATTATGGTATGTTTGGTCATGTGGATGCGGGGGTGCTGCATGTTCGGCCGGCGCTGGATATGTGTGATCCTCAGCAAGAGATACTGATGAAACAGATTTCTGATGAAATTGTCAGTCTTACGGCACGTTATGGTGGTTTACTGTGGGGAGAGCATGGTAAAGGATTTCGTGCTGAATACAGTCCAGCGTTTTTCGGTAGCATTTTGTATGAAGAATTACGCCGGATTAAGGCGGCCTTTGACCCGGATAACCGCTTGAATCCGGGTAAAATTTGTCCTCCGATGGGGGTTGATGCCCCGATGATGAAAATCGATGCTATTAAGCGAGGAACTTATGACCGGACAATTCCGGTAAATGTCAGGAATACATTCCGTGGCGCTATGGAGTGTAATGGGAATGGGCTCTGTTTTAATTTCGATGCAAAAAGCCCGATGTGTCCATCAATGAAAGTGAGTCAGCAACGTATCCATTCGCCGAAAGGACGGGCGACACTGGTGCGTGAATGGCTGCGCCTTTTGACGGAACAGGGGGTGGAGCCGACGCTACTGAAACAAGGATTAGAACAAACCCGGCCAAGTTTGCGTGGATTGATCGAGAAGACTCGCAATAGTTGGCAGGCATGGCGCGGCGAGTATGACTTTTCTCACGAAGTGAAAGAGGCAATGTCTGGTTGTCTGGCATGCAAAGCTTGCTCAACACAGTGCCCGATTAAAATTGATGTTCCGTCATTTCGTGCTCGTTTTCTTGAGTTATATCACGGTCGCTATTTTCGTCCTTTACGTGATCATATTGTGGCGAGTGCGGAAAGCAGTACGCCATTAATGGCTAAAGTTCCTCGGGTCTTTAATTTCTTCCTGAAACAGCCGTGGATGCAAGAATTGAGTCGCCGGACTATCGGCATGGTGGATTTACCTTTGTTATCCAGCCCGACGCTGCACCAACAACTGGCGGGTCATTATGCGCTTTCGACCACATTGGAACAGCTTGAAAACATGGATCAAGCCCATCGTAACGAACATGTATTGATCGTTCAAGATCCGTTCACTAGCTATTACGATGCTAAAGTTGTGGCTGATTTTGCCTGTTTGGTAGAAAAATTGGGATATAAACCAGTATTGCTGCCATTTTCTCCAAATGGTAAAGCACAACATATCAAAGGCTTCTTATCTCGTTTTGCTAAAACAGCCAAAAAGACGTCAGATTTTCTGAACCGGGTTGCTGAGTTGGGTATTCCTATGGTTGGCGTCGATCCGGCGCTGGTACTGTGCTATCGGGACGAATATAAAGAAATTCTGGGAGAGCGGCGTGGCAAGTTTGAGGTTCAGCTTGTTCATGAATGGTTGATTAATACCTTACCGGAGAAAAGTGACCATGAAGAAAGATCCGTTGATAAATGGTATCTATTTGGACATTGTACCGAAGTGACTATGCTACCGGGCAGTAGTCAACAGTGGGGAAAAATTTTCCATCGGTTGGGTAGCAAGCTAGATAATATCAGTGTAGGCTGCTGTGGCATGGCTGGAACTTACGGTCATGAAAACAAAAACATAGAACACTCTATTGGTATCTATAAATTATCCTGGCAACCTGCCTTGCAGAAATTACCATTGGAGCGTTGTCTAAGCTCTGGTTATTCCTGCCGCAGTCAGGTTAAGCGGATAGAAGGGCAAGTACTTAAGCATCCGTTGCAAGCTTTATTGGAGATAATCCCATGATTTGGAAACGTGATATTGGACTGGATAGCCTAAATCAAGTAAATAGCCAATGTATGATGGGCCATCTGGGCATAAAAATCACGCATATCGGTGATGACTATATTGAAGGCACAATGCCGGTTGATTATCGTACCCGTCAGCCATTTGGTTTATTGCATGGCGGGGCATCTGTTGTGCTGGCAGAATCACTCGGTTCTTTAGCTGGGTATCTCTGTTCCGAAGGTGAGAAAAAAGTTGTTGGGCTGGAAATCAATGCTAACCATATTCGGTCGGTTCGTAGTGGTGAAGTGAAAGGTGTGTGTAAACCTCTTCATATTGGCCGCAATCACCAGGTGTGGCGAATTGATATTTTTGATGAGCGGCAACATTTGTGCTGTACCTCTCGGTTAACCACATCAGTTTTGCCTGGATAAAATATAAAACAAAAGTAGAAGTAGGTTATTATGTGGAATAACCTACTATTTAAGTGAAAAAGTTATTATTTATGGTAATTGAATTGAGTTACGATAATCTTTAAGAAGTATATATATTTATGGAGCTTATCGATATTTTTATAATATTATGGGTTGTTTGAGTTAATTGCATAATTATATTAAAAAATTAATATTGAAATAGGCAAAAACCTAATTGCAACTTTTTATTCAAATCTGTAAATGCCAGTATATATCCGTTAATACTAAAGTTTTAGTGGTTTTAATTACTGTTTAATGCCATTTAAATATGAAGGGTGCCTGAGAACTAAGCCATAACAACATCTAAAAGGGCGGGAGTAAAAGCCTCCCGCCTAAGGTTGTCTTACCTGTCGCTGGATTCGTAAGCCATGATTGCCGCAACCTCGGTATTACCTCGTTTGATGTGGAGTTTACAGAGTGAATCCCTTGTTATCCATGTGAACAGAAGTAATGTCACACAAATAACGATCAAACTAAATATTACGATTTTTTGCGGCTTCATGGCTTTTCTCTCCTTGCTTTTTGTCAGGTAAGAGGCTAGCCTTATGTTGTTGATGCATAGGAGTAGCCTCATTTCGATTAATAGTCGGATGGGGCTTTTCTCTTTCTGCCTGAAACATAATTTTTGCTTAGAACATCATGCTCAAGACAGAAAGTCTCAAGCACCCGTAGGCAGTATACGTTTATTCATATCAGATGCAAGATCTTGAAAATATTTATTATGGTCACGTAATACCTTCGAATTAAATTAGCCAGCTAGAAAAGCTCTTAATAAGAAAAGGAATGAATGTTGAAAAATGGAATATATAGATAAAATTGTTTCTTAATGTGTTTAATTAATTGCGTCGATTAAATAGAAGTTCTATTTTCATATATTATAATCATAATGGCTCGGTATTACCTTGTTTGATATGGAGCTTACAGAGTGAACCCCTTGTTATCCATGTGAACAAGAGTAATGTCACACAAATAACGATCAAACTAAATATTACGATTTTTTGTGGCTTCATCGCCTTCTCTCCTTGCTTTTTGTCAGATAAGAGGCTAGCCTTATGTTGTTTACGCATAGAAGTAGCCTCATTTCGATTTATAGTCGGATGGGGCTTTTCTCTTTCTGCCTGAAACATAATTTTTGCTTGGAATATCATGCTCAAGACAGAAAGTCTCAAGCACCCGGAGGCAGTATACTTTTATTCATATCAGATGCAATATCTTGAAAATATTTATTATGGTCAAGTAATACCTTCAAATTAAATTAGCCAGCTAGAAAAGCTATTAATAAAAAAAGAAGGAATGTTAAGGATGGAATATATAGATAAAATGGTTTCTTAATGCGTTTAATTAATTGCGTCGATTAAATAGAGATTCTATTTTCATATATTATAATCATAATGGCTCTGTATTACCTCGTTTGATATGGAGTTTACAGAGTGAACCCCTTGTTATCCATGTGAACAAGAGTAATGTCACACAAATAACGATCAAACTAAATATTACGATTTTTTGCGGCTTCATCGCCTTCTCTCCTTGCTTTTTTTCAGGTAAGAGGCTAGCCTTATGTTGTTGGGCATACGAGTAGCCTCATTTCGATTAATAGTCGGATGGGGCTTTTCTCTTTCTGCCTGAAACATAATTTTTGCTTAGAACATCATGCTCAAGACAGAAAGTCTCAAGCACCCGGAGGCAGTATACGTTTATTCATATCAGATGCAAGATTTTGAAAAGATTTATTATGGTCACGTAATACCTTCGAATTAAATTAGTCAGCTAGTAAAGCTATTAATAAAAATATAGAGGGATGTTGAAAATGGAATATATAGATAAAATGGCTTCTTAATGCGTTTAATTAATTATTTTGATTAAATAGAAGCCCTCATTCCGGGGATGGAGTCATTTTCCTGTATATCTGAAATCTCGCATCAATAGTATTTCTGATGAACTTTTTGTGCTTTTGTCTTGCGTTAATCAGTATATATCCTCTTACTCTTGGCTAACCACATCAGGTTTTCTTGGATAAAATATAAAAAAATAGAAGTAGGTTATTGATGTGGAATAACCTGATATTTAAGTGAAAAATTTATTTTTTACGGTAATTGAATTGAGTTGCAATAACATTTAAGAAGTATAGATATTTATGGAGTTTATCGATATTTTTATAATATTATGGGTTGTTTGAGTTAATTGCGTAATTATATTAAAAAATTAATATTGAAATAGGAAAAAATCTAATTGCAAATATTTATTCAAATCTGTAAACACCAGTATATATCAATTAATGCTAAAATTTCAGTGGTTTTAATTATTGTTTAATTCCACTGAAATATGAAGGGTGCCTGAGAACTAAGCCATAACAACATCTAAAAGGGCGGGAGTAAAAGCCTCCCGCCTAAGGTTGCCTTACCTGTCGCTGGATTCGTAAGCCATGATTGCCGCAACCTCGGTATTACCTCGTTTGATATGGAGTTTACAGAGTGAACCTCTTGTTATCCATGTGAACAGAAGTAATGTCACACAAATAACGATCAAACTAAATATTACGATTTTTTGTGGCTTCATCGCCTTCTCTCCTTGCTTTTTGTCAGGTAAGAGGCTAGCCTTATGTTGCTAAGCATAGGAATAGCCTCATTTCGATTAATAGTCGGATGGGGCTTTTTTCTTTCTGCCTGAAACATAATTTTTGCTTAGAACATCATGCTCAAGACAGAAAGTCTCAAGCACCCGGAGGCAGTATACTTTTATTCATATCAGATGCAAGATCTTGAAAATATTTATTATGGTCAAGTAATACCTTTAAATTAAATTATCGGCTAGCAAAGCTATTAATAAGAACAGGAAAGCATGTTGATAGAGGAATATATAGATTAAATTGTTTCTTAATGTGTTTAATTAATTTCGTCGATTAAATTGAAACTCTTATACTGGGGATGTAGCCATTCTCTTGTGTATCTGAAAGCTCGCATCAATAATATTTCTGATGAATTTTTGTGATTTTGTCTTACGTTAATCAGTATATATTCTCTTCCTCTCGGTTAACCACATCAGTTTTTCCTGGATAAAATATAAAACAAAAGTGGAATTAGGTTATTGATATGGAGAAATAACCTACTATTTAAGTGAAAAAATTATTATTTATGGTAATTGAATTGAGTTGCGATGACCTTTAAGAAGTATAGATATTTATGAAGCTTATCGATATTTTTATAATATTATGGGTTATTTGAATTAACTGCATAATTATATTAAAAGATTAATATTGCAATAGGCAAAAGCCTAATTGTAACTTTTTATTCAAATCTGTAAATGCCGGCATATATCAATTAGTGGTTTTAATTAATGTTTAATGCCATTTAAATATAAAGGGTGCCTGAGAACTAAGCCATAACAACATCTAAAAGGGCGGGAGTAAAAGCCTCCCGCCTAAGGTTGCCTTACCTGTCGCTGGATTCGTAAGCCATGATTGCCGCAACCTCGGTATTACCTCGTTTGATATGGAGTTTACAGAGTGAACTCCTTGTTATCCATGTGAACAGAAGTAATGTCACACAAATAACGATCAAACTAAATATTACGATTTTTTGCGGCTTCATGGCTTTTCTCTCCTTGCTTTTTGTCAGGTAAGAGGCTAGCCTTATGTTGTTCAGCATTAGGAGTAGCCTCATTTCGATTTATAGTCGGATGGGGCTTTTCTCTTTCTGCCTGAAACATAATATTTGCTTAGAACACCATGCTAAAGACAGAAAGTCTCAAGCACCCGGAGGCAGTATACTTTTATTCATATAAGATGCAAGATCTTGAAAATATTTATTATGGTCATGTAATACCTTCAAATTAAATTAGCTAATGAGTAAAGCTATTAATGAAAAAAGGAAGGAATATTGAAAATGGAATATATAGATAAAATGGTTTCTTTATGTGCTTAATTAATTGCGTCGATTAAATAGAAATTCTATTTGCATATATTAATAATCATACTGGCAACCTCTATATTGCCTCTCCGGCTAACGATGCCAATTTTATCTGGCTGACTGCTATTTTCACCCTAGGAGAGGAACTACTCCTCCTGTATATCTGAAAGCTCACATCAAATAGTATTTCTGATGAACTTTTTGTGCTTTTGTTTTACGCCAATAAGTAAAAGATAGCACAATTGATCAAACTAATAATTTATAGATAAAACAGTAAATTAAAGAGATACCTTCATGTGAAATGAACATAAATTATCGCATTCGAATAAAATTTAACCTCCTTAAGGTATATCCTCTTAAAACAAATGGTTGAAGTGATAAAGGTTATCATTACCATTATACGGGAGGAGAGCACTCCGATAACGGCGGCAAGAATAGCTATAGAATAAATATGAGGTCAACTATGACAAACAGTGTCGAAACCTTTTCTCTGAATGAAACCGCATGGCAGGGAATTACTATCACCGCGAGAGCCGCAGCGCAGATTCTCAAGTTGATGCAGCAAAACCCACAAAGTAAAGGATTATATCTGGGGGTTAAGCAATCAGGATGTGCCGGCTTTGGCTATGTATTTGAGATGGTTAATGATCCTGCGCCTGATGATCTAAGGTATGAAAATGAAGGCGCATGTCTATATGTCCCTTTAAAAGCAATGCCATTTATTGATGGCACTGAAGTGGATTTTGTCCGTGAAGGTTTAAATCAGATATTTAAATTCAATAATCCAAAAGCACAACATGCCTGTGGGTGTGGTGAAAGCTTTGGTATATAAGTGTACCAATATATGTCTCAGAGCAATGTAGAAATCAGTGATGATGTGCAGACCTGGCTCAGCGGTCATCGTTATAAAGAAGGCTTTTTCACTCAGGTGGCGACGGATGAGTTAGCTAAAGGTTTGAGTGAAGACGTTGTGCGAGCCATTTCCGCAAAACGTAATGAGCCGGAATGGATGCTTGAATTTCGGCTAGAGGCTTATCGCCATTGGCTAGGAATGGAAGAACCTCATTGGTTAAAAGCGAATTATCCCAATCTTGATTATCAGGACTACAGTTACTATTCAGCCCCTTCATGCGGTGCTTGTGGCGATAGTTGTAATTCACAATCTGGTGCTGTTCAAGAAGCAGGAGCGGAGCAAGCTAGTAGCTATTTAACCGCAGAAATTGAAGAAACATTTGATAAGTTGGGTGTTCCTGTACGTGAAGGCGAAGCTGTTGCGGTAGATGCTATTTTTGACTCCGTTTCTGTTTCAACCACCTATCGGGATAAGTTAGCGAAAGAAGGGATTATTTTCTGCTCATTTAGTGAAGCGATACAGGAATATCCCGGATTGGTTCGTAAATACCTCGGCAGCGTGGTTGCAAGCCACGATAACTTTTTTGCCGCGCTCAATGCGGCAGTAGCTTCTGATGGTACTTTTGTTTATGTGCCAAAAGGGGTTCGATGCCCAATGGAATTGTCCACCTATTTCCGTATCAATGCCGCGAAAACGGGACAATTTGAGCGCACTATCCTGATTGCTGATGAAGGCAGTTATGTCAGCTATATAGAAGGATGCTCTGCACCAGTGCGTGATAGCTATCAACTTCATGCCGCTGTTGTCGAAGTGATTATCCATAAAGATGCCGAAGTGAAATATTCTACGGTACAAAACTGGTTCTCAGGGGGTGACAGTGCAGGAGGGATTCTCAACTTTGTCACTAAAAGAGCGTTATGTGAAGGCGAAAACGCTAAAATGTCTTGGACTCAATCGGAAACAGGTTCTGCAATTACCTGGAAATATCCCAGTGTGATCCTAAAAGGAGATAACTCGATTGGTGAGTTTTTTTCCGTTGCTCTGACTAACGCTACTCAACAGGCAGATACCGGCACCAAGATGATCCACATTGGCCGTAACACTAAATCAACCATCATTTCAAAGGGCATTTCTGCTGGCCGTAGTCAGAATAGTTATCGTGGGTTGGTCAAAATATTACCGGGAGCAGAAAATGCCCGTAATTATACCCAATGTGACTCTATGTTGATTGGTACTGAATGTGGCGCACATACATTTCCTTATGTAGAAGTACAGAACAATACGGCGCAACTGGAGCATGAAGCGACAACCTCCCGCATTGGTGAAGATCAATTGTTCTATTGCTTGCAACGTGGCATTAGTGAAGATGATGCGATTTCCATGATTGTTAACGGATTCTGTAAGGATGTGTTCTCTGAACTTCCCCTTGAATTTGCCGTTGAAGCACAAAAATTGCTGGCGATAAGCCTTGAACACAGCGTCGGATGAGTTTTCCTTGTTTCCCTTTTTTATGACAGAACGTTAAGTCGTTCGAAGGCATGTAATATGTTAAGTATTAAAAATTTACGAGTCAGTGTTGAAGGTAATGAAATCTTAAAAGGATTAAATCTTGAAGTTAAGCCGGGTGAAATTCATGCCATTATGGGGCCAAATGGTTCCGGTAAAAGTACATTATCAGCAACGTTAGCTGGCCGTGAAGAGTATGAAATTGATGATGGTGAAATCGCCTTTAAAGGAAAAGATTTACTTGGATTGGAGCCATCAGAGCGGGCCGGGGAGGGAATTTTTCTGGCGTTTCAATATCCGGTGGAAATTCCGGGTGTCAGTAATCAATTTTTCCTGCAAACCGCAGTGAACGCTGTTCGCCAATATCGCCATCAGGAGCCGTTGGATCGCTTTGATTTTGCCGATTTTATCGAAGAAAAAATTGAATTATTGGATATGCCGCCGGATTTGCTGACACGTTCAGTCAATGTCGGCTTTTCCGGTGGTGAGAAAAAACGCAACGATATTCTGCAAATGGCCGCGCTGGAACCGACACTTTGTATTCTGGATGAGACAGATTCAGGACTGGATATTGATGCATTGAAAATTGTATCTAATGGAGTGAATTCTTTACGTGATCCAAACCGTTCATTCATTATTGTGACCCATTACCAACGTATTTTGGATTATGTGAAACCTGATTTTGTGCATGTACTTTATCAGGGACGAATTATTAAATCCGGTGATTTCAGTTTGGCGAAAAAGTTGGAGGAGCAAGGTTATGGCTGGCTTATTGACCAACAGTGAAAGAGCTGAAAAGGTGCGGCAGGTTGCAGAACGTAATCAGCAAGCATTAGCACGTTTTGCAAATTTATATCGTTACCGTCATGGTGAGGATTCATCTCATGCTAGGTTGCATTGGCAACAAGTCACTCAAACCGGTTTTCCCCAATTTAAACATGAAGATTGGCGTTATACTCCGCTGGATAAGTTGTTAAATCAGCAATACAGCAGCAAAACTTGGGAATTGACCGCAGCGCAATGCGAACAACTGGCGATTCCAGTGGATTGTTGGCGTGTTGTTATGGTGGATGGTTGTTTTTCGCCTTTACTGAGTTCCTATGAATTTGGACCATACCAGCTAAATTTATTGGACAATAAAAGCGGACTTCCAGCGCCGATACAGGGTGAGATCTTTCTACACCTAACTGAAAGCTTGGCCCAACAGCCCTTGGTTATTACATTAAAGGCCGGGCATGTGGCGGAAAAGCCTCTTTACCTGCTGAATATAACCAGTGGTCATCGTAGCGAAGCATTGAATACCAGTCATTATCGCTACCACATTGCTGTAGGGACAAATGCCAGTGCCAGCGTGATTGAACATTTCGTCAGTATTGATGGACAGCAACCTCATATGACAGGCAGCCGATTAACTGCGGAAGTGGGGGACAATGCTCATTTTGCCCATATAAAACTGGGGGTTGAGAACAGTGCAAGTTATCACTTTGCGCATAACGATATTGTGATTGGTCGTGATGCTCAAGTAAAAAGCACCAGCTTTTTATTAGGTTCTGGGCTTGGCCGACACAATACCAGTGTTAAGTTGAATGGCGAAGGGGCTAATCTGTCGTTGAACAGCTTACTGTTGCCACAAGGAAAGGAAGTCGCTGATACTCGTACCTATTTGGAACATAATAAAGGGCATTGTGAAAGCCGTCAGTTGCATAAAACTATTGTGATGGATCAGAGCAAAGCAGTATTTAACGGCATGATTAAAGTGGCGCCTCATGCATTGAAAACTGATGGGCAAATGACCAATAACAATTTGTTACTAGGTAAACAGGCAGAAGTAGATACCAAACCTCAACTGGAAATTTACGCTGATGATGTGAAATGCAGTCATGGCGCGACCGTTGGCCGGATAGATGAAGAACAACTGTTTTATCTGCAATCACGCGGTATCAACCGACGTGATGCAGAGCATATGATGGTATTTGCTTTTGCTGCTGAGCTGACTGAATCTATTGAAGATGAATCCCTGAAAAGCGTTGTGATGAAACACATTAAGCACCGTTTAGCGGGGGTGGAAAGATGACTTTTTCTGTAAAAAAGGCGCGGCAAGATTTTCCGGTGTTAGATCAACAGGTTAATGGGCATCCGTTGGTTTATCTTGATAGTGCTGCCAGTGCTCAGAAGCCGGTTTCGGTTATTGAACGAGAAAGTGAATTCTGTTTGCACCAGTATGCGGCGGTTCACCGGGGAATTCATACCCTCAGCTCTGCGGCTACTCGGATGGTTGAAAATGTTCGCTACCAGATCTCGCAATTTATTCATGCTCAAAGCAGTGAAGAGATTGTATTCGTCAAAGGTACGACGGAAGGGATTAATCTGATTGCTAACAGTTATGGCCGCAAATTTATCAATAATGGCGATAATATTGTTATTACTGAAATGGAACACCACGCCAATATTGTTCCGTGGTATATGCTGGCAGAACAAATAGGATTTGAAATTAGAGTATGGCCATTGAATGAGAATGGCGAATTGGATCAAGCAATTTTAGCCTCTTTGATTGATTCACGTACTAAATTGCTTTCTTTTACTCATCTCTCTAATGTGCTTGGTACGGTAAATCCTGTACGTCAAATCATAAAACAGGCAAGAAAACTGGCTGATGAGCAGGGAAGCCGGTTACATATTCTGGTCGATGGCGCTCAGGCCATTATGCATAAGAAAGTTGATGTGCAGGATTTGGACTGCGATTTCTATGTTTTTTCCAGCCATAAATTATATGGTCCAACAGGCATTGGCGTGCTTTATGGACGTAAATCCCTGCTGGATGTTATGCCGCCTTGGGAAGGGGGTGGCGCGATGATAAAACAGGTCAGTCTGCAAAAGGGGATAACCTATGCAGAACCGCCGTGGCGATTTGAGGCGGGAACCCCAAATATCACGGGAATGATTGGGCTTGGCGCTGCTGTCGATTATGTCACTTCACTTGGGCTGGATGAAATTGAGCAACATGAACAGGCGTTGATGGATTATGCAATGACACGGCTGAAAGGGGTCAGAACCTTGGAATTGTATGGCCCTGAGCAACGTCAAGGGGTTATTGCTTTCAACCTTGGCCGACATCATGCTTATGATGTGGGAAGTTTCCTTGATCAATATGGAATAGCGATCCGTACCGGACATCATTGTGCCCTTCCTTTGATGGAACATTATCACGTTTCCAGCATGTGTAGGGCATCATTGGCGATTTATACTACGCAAGAAGATATTGATGCGCTTGTTGTTGGATTGCAGCGAATAGAAAAGTTACTGGGTTGAGCCGGTTATAGATCGAAAGAATGATAAGGAAAAAGTCATGGCAAGTTTGCCCGACGTAAATAAATTGTTACGCAATTTTTCCCGTTGCCAGAATTGGGAAGAAAGATATCTCTATATGATTGAACTGGGGGCGAGGTTGCCTCCTCTTACTGACCAACAACGTCAGCCTGAATATTTAATCGCAGGTTGTCAGAGCCAAGTGTGGATACTACTGACAACGAATCATCAAAACAGAGTGGAATTTATTGGTGATAGTGATGCTGCTATTGTTAAAGGATTGGTTGCGATTGTCTTTATCCTTTTTCAGGATAAAACACCCCAGGAAATTCTGGATTTGGATGTGACTGAATATTTTGGAAAATTATCTTTGGAGCAACATCTGACGCCCTCACGCACTCAGGGGTTACATGCGATGATATGCGCCATCCGAAGCAGGACAAGTAAAATGGTTTAAATGCCAGTCTTACGCGTTTCTTTAGCTACTGATAATATATATGGTTGATAAGGCTTCAACCTTTTGCGCTTAAATTTATTCGATAACATTCAGAAGTCATTCCAGGAAGCAAGCATGAAACGAGTTTTAACGTTTATTGGCATATTATTATTAAGTGGGTTAGCGAACACTGTGAGCGCCACAGAATATACATTGCCAGCGGCCAATAGTCGTTTAATTGGCGAAAATACGACATTGGTCGTACCCGATGATGGACGTTCTTTAGAGGCCATTGCTGCCGAATATGGAATTGGTTTACTGGCAATGCTGGAAGCTAATCCAGGTACCGACCCTTATTTGCCTACCCCGGGTTCTGAACTGATTATTCCATCCCAAATGTTGTTGCCTGATACACTGAGGCAGGGGATGGTGATTAACCTTGCAGAACTCAGGCTTTACTACTTTCCTAAAGGAAAAAACAAAGTCATCGTTTATCCGATTGGTATTGGGCAACTGGGTCGTAATACGCCAGTGATGACAACATCTGTCAGTCAGCTAATTAAAGATCCAACTTGGACGCCGACTAAGAATATCCGTAAACATTATGCTGAACAGGGGATTACCTTACCTGCGGTTGTTCCTGCTGGACCGGAAAACCCAATGGGCGCGTTTGCGTTACGCTTAGCTGCCGGGCGCGGAGAATACTTGATCCACGGCACTAACGCTGATTTTGGTATCGGTATGAGGGTGAGTTCCGGTTGTATCCGTTTACGTCCTGATGATATTGAAACATTATTCAACACAGTGCCCCGTGGAACGCGAGTACAGATTATCAATGAGGCGGTTAAGTATTCTGTGGAACCAAATGGTGAGCGTTATATTGAAGTACATCAGCCGTTGTCTAAGAAAGAAAATGATGATCCACAGACATTACCTATTGTTCGATCAGCCGATTTGAACAAGTTCATTGAGAATAGCGAGACGGATAAAAATATTGCTGAACAAGCAATGGTACGCCGTTCTGGTATGCCGGTACTGGTAAGTAAAGACATAGAGCCTGAAACGCAACATGAAACACAACAGGAGTTGAGAGAAGAGAATATTGTGCGGGCGGAAGATGATGTTAAAGGTACAGAACAAGCAGTGAATAAAGATGTATCTGAATCGTTTAAATTACCACCGTTATATCAACCTGGGCCAATCTATCGGGTAAATTAATATTTTTTTGCGGGCAAGGAAGTCGGCAAATATTTATCTAACAGAATCCGATGATAAAAAACGGCGCACAGATAGACTGTGCGCCATTTTTGTACATAATTACAAAAAATTATTTTTTGTAGGAACGAACTTGATTATCCAGACGCTGATTCGCACGAGCTGCATCGTCTTTAGCGGCTTGAATGTCAGTACGTACTGCGTTCACGTCATTGCTCAGTTGATCAACTTTTGCATTCAGAGTCTGAACGTCAGAAGTCAGTTGGTCAACTTTAGCAGTGCTTGAACAACCAGCCAACAGAGTAGAAGCCAGAACTACTGCACCCAGTACAATTTTAGTACGATTCATTATAATACCCTCTAGATTTAAGTTAATCTCCAAGTAGCCATGTAAGTATTACACAAAGTTTTTTAGAAAGAGAATAAATTTTTATCATGAAAACCAATTATTTCAATTTTTCTCTTTAACGAGTGGATAATTTTCATCTGAATGTAAAAAAACAAAACCGTTGAGTAACATTTTAATCAAA
This sequence comes from Photorhabdus luminescens subsp. luminescens, assembly GCF_001083805.1. GTDB lineage: Bacteria > Pseudomonadota > Gammaproteobacteria > Enterobacterales > Enterobacteriaceae > Photorhabdus > Photorhabdus luminescens. The sequence continues at coordinate 270,707 of NZ_JXSK01000001.1, forward strand.
AAAAGCCTATTCCATGAGGGAATGATATTCTTCGAAATAATTTTAGTTAAAAATTCTTATAAATAAAAAATACAACATCCAGGTCATCTTGCGTCTATTGAACTATCGCGACGTCTCTTTTAATGAAGCCATTTTTTATACATAAATTTAGGGTTTCTCTTAAAACAAATTTGTTAACTGAATCTTATTGTAGATGAACAACTTGACAATGTTCAGGTTGAATCCTAGGCTCAAATTCAAACTGGTAAGAGGAGTTTGTTATGTTAACTGATCAATCTAACGAATATTTTAATATCAACATTGACAGCGGAGTCGCTCATTTACAACTCAGTCGTCCTGAAAAGGCCAATAGTTTGGCGCTTGGGTTCTGGAAACGGTTTCCTGAGGCAATAGAGCAACTTAGTCGTTCAGGTGAAGTTCGGGCAATGGTGATCTCTGCACAGGGAAACACATTTTGTGGTGGTCTTGACCTGCAAATTTTTGCCTCTAGCAAAGAGGCTGATACAGCTAATCCTAATGAGCGGGAAGCGATGCAGTTCAGCTTATTGCAAATGCAAGAGACAATAAACGTATTAGAACGTGCTCGCTTCCCTGTCATTGCCGCAGTGCAAGGCGCTTGTCTTGGTGCAGGTTTTGACTTAATTGCTGCCTGCGATTTTTGTTTTGCTGCTGAAAATGCGAAATTTTGTATAGAAGAAACCAATATTGGCATGATGGCTGACTTAGGTATTCTTCAACGTTTGCAACATTTGATCCCTGGGGGGATGGCCCGCTATCTTGCCCTTACTGGGGATACGTTGAGTGCGGCTCAGGCTCATGATTTGGGGCTGGTGGTCAAGGTGTTCCCTTCTACGGAGACATTAATTGAAGGCGCTCTCGCGACTGCCCGGCGTATTGCTGATCGGTCTCCTGTCGCCATTAACGGGGTTAAACGAGCTATGCTTTACAGCCGTGATCATGGTGTCTATGAATCATTGCAGCAAATAGCACTTTTGCAAGCTTCGATTTTTAGTCGTCAGGATATTCTATGTTCAATTCAAGCGAAAGCGACCGGAACAAAAAGTGAGTTCCAAAACTTAAGTGAAGTCGGTAAAATTTTTGATGAGCCATGATTGAGGAAAAGATATTGATGACATATATACCCTGTGGATTTCAAGATGCATCGCGACGGCAAGGGAGTGAATCCCCGGGAGCATAGATAACTATGTGACCGGGGTGAGCGAGTGCAGCCAACAAAGAGGCAACTTGAAAGATAACGGGTATAAAGTAGATTCTTCGCAAATGGTGATGTAGTGCTGGGAAATATCATCATTGTTGAAGGTTAAGCCATTTTCTGGCCGCGAGAGAACAGAGAATGGCATTATTATTAATTAGCATATAAGTGGATGGAATAATTTGATCTATATGAGGAATATATTAAGGTATTTTATTTTCTGCGAATAGACGACTTATGGTTAGGCTGTGAATCTCTGTAATAAATCACAATAATTATATATTAATAATGTTTCTGTTTTATAGAATTATGAATAATGATTTTATTGTGTAACTCGTTGTTTAATATTGATTTATTTATAATTTTTTATTGAAAATGGGAGTGTGAAAAGAGCTATCTTTTAGGCGTGGGATAATCTATGTTTGTGTTTGTGGCTAGCCAGATGGATAGGGAAGTAAGGCAGAGATCATGTCAATGATAAAAACATGTTGAACAAAGGAAATAATCAAAATGTAAAATTATATTTTAAATTTATTGATATTGAATGAATAGTCATAGAATTCTCTTTGTGTAAATTATTTTTTGAATGATTAAAAAATCTTATTATTTTATATGTGTTAATGATGCTTATTGTTTCCGAAATATATGTGTGTATTATGTCTGATTGTTAAGTTTATTTTATTCTAAATTTATAATTTAAAAATCAGAATTAAAATAAATATGTGAGTATGATAATTGGGAAAATAATTTAATATTGCATTAAATATGCAGAAAAAATCATATATACCCTGTGGATTTCAAGATGCATCGCGATGGCAAGAGAGCGAATCCCCGGGAGCATAGAGAACTATGTGACCGGGGTGAGTGCAGCCAACAAAGAGGCAACTTGAAAGATGACGGGTATATTCAATATTCTGAAACACCGTCATATATACGGTGTTTCAGGAATAAAGCAACCTATTAAATTAAAGTACGTGAACAGATGATGTGTTGGTTGTGCCGCTTGGAACCAAGGCGCCAGAAACCATAACCACGATTTCACCTTTTTCCGCCAGGCCACTTGCTAGCGCTGCTTCTTTACCGATGCGGTAGAAATCGTCGGTAGAGGCGATTTCTTTAACAATTTGGGTAGAAACACCTTTAACCAGTAGCAGTTGGCGAGCAGTCACTTCATTAGTGGTTAATGCCAGAATGGGAGCGCCTGGGAAGTACTTACGAATGGATTTGGCTGATTTACCGCCATAGGTTGCGACCACAATCAGAGGGGCTTCCAGTTTTTCTGCTGTTTCAACGGCGCCACGACACACCGCTTCGGTCACACGCAGGTTACGGCAATTGACGGCTTCAATACGGCTTGGCATGACGCGGTCGGTACGTTCACAAATCGTTGCCATGATAGTTACTGCTTCTATTGGATATTTGCCTTTTGCACTTTCACCGGAAAGCATAACCGCATCAGTACCATCCAGAATAGCGTTGGCGACGTCACCGGCTTCAGCGCGGGTAGGACGCGGGTTTTTAATCATGGAATCGAGCATTTGAGTGGCAGTGATAACAACTTTGCGCGCGATATTACATTTTTGAATCATCATCTTCTGGGCGAAGATCACTTCTTCTACCGGGATTTCAACACCTAAGTCACCACGGGCAACCATGATCCCGTCAGAAACCTCCAAAATTTCATCAAAATTGTTCAGACCTTCCTGATTTTCAATCTTAGAGATGATTTGAATATTTTCACCGCCGTGTGCTTTCAGATGTTCACGGATTTCCAGAACATCGGAGCGTTTGCGGATAAAAGAAGCAGCGACGAAATCAACACCTTGTTGACAACCAAAGATCAAATCTTGCTTATCTTTTTCAGCCAGAGCAGGCAGGCTGATGGAAATACCTGGCAGGTTAACACCTTTATTTTCACCGAGGTCGCCATTGTTTAAAACTTGGCAAATGACCTCTGACTTAGTGACTTCTTTAACTGTCATGCCGATCAAGCCGTCATCAACTAGCACGGTATCACCGGGAGCCAGATCCGCAGGGAAGCCACTGTAAGTGACAGCGACACGGTCTTTATTACCGATAACGGAAGTGTCAGTGGTAAAAGTGAAAGTCTGACCTGCGGTTAAAGAGACATCATTACCGCCTTCCAGCTTCATAGTTCGGATTTCCGGGCCTTTAGTATCCAGCAAAATAGCGGCTTGTTTACCTGTTTTAGTCATAACTGAACGGATATTTTGAATACGTTGGCCGTGCTCTTCATAGTTTCCGTGTGAAAAGTTGAGGCGCATAACATTCATACCAGCATTCAGCAGTTCAGCGAGTTTTTCTTCGGATTCTGTTTTTGGCCCAATAGTACAAACAATTTTGGTTTTTTTCATGACAATCTATCTACAGGTTTTAATTGGATAAAATAGTGAAACCGCCAACTTTATGGTTTGCGCAGATACCATATGGTGTTGAATGTTGCGCAACATCATGAAGGGCAGGTGGCGGGGAAGACATGCAGTGCTTTTCGTGTGAGGTAGGCACATGTAGCTATGCGAGTTTATACATACGATTAATCTGTAACTTTTCAGTGTTCGGCAAATTAATATGCTGAAACCATTCAACTGTAAATTGCGCCGTATTATAGAGACTTATTTCTGTGAAATGAATCGAAAAATGATTATGTGAATTAATTATAACGATAGACTGGGAAAATGATGCAGATTTTAACAGAGAAGAGTTATAACTCATTGCGTAAGCTGCTTGTTAACAGACAATAGTGCATTTCGGTGCGGGAAATAGATTGAATACAGCTAAAGGATACTAAAGACAAGAAGAGTCATTTGTAGATTTGGTGCGTCCGAGTGGACTCGAACCACCGACCCCCACCATGTCAAGGTGGTGCTCTAACCAACTGAGCTACGGACGCACTGTAAACCGCTGCAATCAACCAAACAATTGGTGCGTCCGAGTGGACTCGAACCACCGACCCCCACCATGTCAAGGTGGTGCTCTAACCAACTGAGCTACGGACGCAATCTAAATTGCATTGGTGACAACGGGGACGAATATTAACGGCGAGTTAGCCTTCTGGCAAGGGGAATAATACAAATTATTGTTCAACTGTTCGTATTTGCATCTATATACAGTGAGCTTGTCGTTTATTCCACCAATTAACTATCCGTCCCCGGTTTTATGGAAAATAAATCAGCGAGTTGAACGTTGTAAGACCATCTCGTCTGGTTGTTTTTGTGCCCACAAAATACGGTAAAAGATCATTACCGCTGATGCGGTCAGGCCAATGATAAAGCCGATCCAGAACCCTTGTGGCCCCATTGCGGGTACAACATAGTCGGTTAATCCCAGAATGTAACCGCTTGGTAGCCCCAGAACCCAGTAAGAGATAAAAGTGATATAGAAGATAGAACGTGTATCTTTATATCCACGTAAAACACCACACCCTACAATCTGTATGGCATCAGATAGTTGGTAAAGAGCGGCAAGCAGCATCAAATGTGAGGCCATGATGACAACTTCAGGATTGTCGTTATACATCAAGGCGATCGGTTCTCGCAGAATGATAGTAAAGGTTGCGGTTAAACAAGCAAATATTAAGCCTACTGCAATACCGGTATAGGCTGATATCCGGGCATTCTCGGTAGACTTTTGCCCTAAGTTGTAGCTCACGCGGATAGTGGTTGCTGCGGCTAACGATATTGGGAACATATACATTAATGAACCAAAATTTTGGGCAATTTGGTGCCCTGCAACAGCAGTAACGCCTAAAGGAGAGATCAGCAGTGCTACTATGGCAAATAGCGTAATTTCGAAAAACATTGCCATTGCAATAGGCAAGCCGAGGGCTGAAATGCGTTTCAGAATATGCCATTCTGGCGCCGCAAAGCGATGTTTAGGGCGGATATCCTTTTGTGATGACGAATGTTTCACATACCAACGCATTAGTAGGAACATAACCCAGTAAACGCTGGCGGTAGCAACACCACAACCAACACCACCCAAAGCGGGTGCGCCGAATTTACCGTAAATGAATACGTAGTTAACCGGAATATTAATCAATAATCCTAAAAAGCTAATCACCATACCTGGTTTGGTTTTCGATAAACCTTCACATTGATTACGCAGCACCTGATAAAACAGAAAACCCGGCGCGCCCCACATGATTGCGTGGATAAATCCAACCGCTTTTTCTGCTAAAAGCGGATCAATATTATGTTGGCTATCAATCAGGAATTTGCTGTTGTATAAAATAGCAATAGTGATAATAGAGATGAAAATCGCCAGCCAAAATCCTTGCTGGGTTTGATTAGCAATGAGATTCCTCCGACCAGAACCGTTCATTTGCGCAATAATGGGTGTTAAAGCTAATAGTAAGCCGTAACCAAATAGGATAACCGGCAGCCAGATCGAGGTGCCAACGGCAACCGCGGACATATCGGTTGCACTGACGCTACCTGCCATAACAGTATCCACAACCCCCATTGCAGTTTGTGAAAATTGGGCAATAATGACGGGGATCCCTAAAGCGAGCAAACTACGCGCTTCTTTTAAATACTTCTGCACGTATTACACCTTTTTTAAAAGTAGAAAATATTAAGAAAAACGCCTGTATATAAGAAACGATTTTCGAAAAATCAACCGTTTACTAACCGGGGTATTGTATCTATTTGATACTATATTACAACAATAATGCTGAGTTTATATTCAAATGATCAGGTGGTATTTATCAATGACAACTTGATATAAACTAATTAATAATTATACACAGTCATTAAGAGGTTCTTCTATGTTTACGGGCATCGTTCAGGGAAAGGCACCCTTGGTTGCTATTGATGAAAAAAGCAATTTTCGGACTCATGTTGTTAAATTCCCGGCTGAATTATTGCCAGGTATTGAAACAGGGGCGTCGGTTGCCAATAACGGTTGTTGTCTGACGGTAACCAAAATAGAAGGCGATGAGATTAGTTTTGACTTAATGAAAGAGACTCTACGTCTGACTAATCTTGGTGATTTACAGCTAGGGGATTATGTGAACCTGGAGCGGGCAGCTAAATTTGGGGATGAAATTGGCGGGCATTTGATGTCCGGTCATATCATCACGGTTGCTGAGATAGTTAAAATTTTCACTTCAGAAAATAACCATCAAATATGGTTCCGTATCCATGATAAGCAATTAATGAAATATATCCTACATAAAGGATTTATCGGCATCGACGGGATTAGTCTGACAATTGGCGATGTGGTTAATAATCGTTTTTGCGTTCACCTTATTCCTGAAACATTGGAACGTACAACATTAGGTAAGAAACGTCTTGGTCAGAGAGTGAATATTGAGATTGATTCACAGACTCAAGCGATTGTTGACACTGTGGAGCGTGTTCTTGCTCAGAAAGAGCAGGAACGGGTTGTCTCTCAGCAACCAGAGACATTTATAGAAGAATAATCAATAAATTGAGGAGCGGCAGGAGGATTCCTTTTGTCGCTTTCAAACAAAATTAACTGAGTTAAAAAGGAGCATTGAACCCACCGATGCTCCTTTTTGTGATTTGTATTACAGTGTTTTGCATATTATATTAACTAATATGGTTGGTTTTGTTATTATTGTGTTAATGCCTTTTCTCGTAAAGCGCAGATTAATCCCCACGATGATATTTTTAGAGGCTACTTTATGGAAAACCCGATTGAGTTAGATGAATGGCTCGAAGAACCTACACACGATGATGCTGTTGAAATGATGAATGCACAAGCTGTCGTACCTTTTGGTACCGCACTTTGGCCTTAACGGCTTTTTATAATTAAGGTTGTTTATAATATATAGATAAGTAAGGGGAATCGCCCCTTACTTAAAAATAAACAGGATTGTCCTCATGGATAAAAGTCTTGAAAATATGTATCGTTGTTTATCACATCATCCTGCAATTTCGGATAAAGTAAGAAATGATGAATGTATAAAAATATTTATCGGATCTGATACTGAACATGGCGATATTGCGCAAAAGATGCATGTATATAAAAAGAATTTTGATGTGAAATCTGATTTCGCTTTGTTAGAAAAAACATCACCAGATGATGTAAAACAAAAAATATCCGATTGTGATTTATTTATTTTTCTTTACGCATCATCAACATTAAAGAATGCATCTCCACAAGGGCCAGAATATCTAACTAAAATAAGAAGCTTTATTACTGAATCATGGAAGAAATCTGTATTGTTTAAAGATTATGGCCCGCATTTTATTGAAGCATTTAGTGAGCCGCCAGCATTAATAACAGAAAGGAATAAAAAACTTATTGAATTATCAAGCCGATCACAGAAGATCCAATATACAGATAATAGAGGGAACTCGATTGTAGGTTATTTAGAAAAGGAACATAAGTGGACTTCCATTGATGGCAGTGGAAATATTGATGTTATTCCTGGGGAAATAGCAAGCCATATAAAGAACCTTAACGGTAGTATTAGTTTTAGCGGGACCTTTTTGAGTACCGCCCCCTTTGCTATAAAGTATGGAGTTGTCAATGATATGATGACTATAAATATAAAAGAGGGTGAAATTATAGGGTTTGATTGTGAGAATGATGAATTTAGTCGAGATTTTAATTTATACCTAAACCATAATCATGGAAATAGAATTGTTGAAGAGTTCGGTATTGGTACTAACACCGGAGTGAAAGCGCTTTATGGCAGAAATGCCGGTTTTGAAGAACGGCATCCTGGCTTACATCTTGGTTTAGGTGGAGGTGTAAAAGGGAGTCATCATTTAGATTTGATATTTTCTGGTGGAAAAATAGCATTTGATCAAACAGTTTTCTTTGATAATGGTTATATGGGTAATTTCCGCTAGTGAGAAATAGAGCGATCTTTTTAAGATTAGAATAGGAATTTACTTTTTAATATTTAGAGTCACAAATGGATATGTTGTATTGACTAAAAGCTACAGTGGAAACCTGTAGCTTTTGGTTAACTATCGGGCTACCTGTAACCCGCCTTCAATACCTTTTAGACTGAATACGACTTGCCATAATTGGATATCGCGAGCACGAAATGCGCCTGCGCAGGCATTCAGATAATAGCTAAACATGCGTTTAAATGTTGGACTATAGTTATCTGCTATTTCAGGCCAACTGGCAATAAATCTTTCATACCAGGCCATCAGTGTGCGATCATAATCTGCGCCGAAGTTATGCCAATCTTCCATAACAAAACTGCTTTTGCTGGTGTGGGCTATTTGCTCAATCGAAGGCAGGCAGCCATTAGGAAAAATATATTTGCTGATCCACGGGTCAGCGCTGGCTTTAACTTTGTTGGAACCGATAGTATGTAGCAGGAATAAGCCATCAGGTTTCAAGTTTCGTTGAACAACGTCAAAGTAAGTCGCATAATTTTTAGGTCCAACGTGTTCAAACATACCAACAGAAACAATTCTGTCGAACTGCTCGTGTAAATCCCGATAGTCTTTCAGAATGATCTTTACATCCAGATTTGTACATTGTTTCTGTGCATATTTCTGTTGTTCGGCTGAAACAGTGATACCTGTGACGGAAACACCATAATTTTTAGCAGCATAAGCCGATAGCCCACCCCAACCACAGCCAATATCCAGCAGAGTCATGCCGGGAGAAAGTTCCAATTTCTCGCAGATGAGTTTCAATTTATCAAGCTGAGCTTGTTCCAGTGTTTTAGCTTGTTTCCAGTATCCGCAGGAATATTGCATATAAGGGTCAAGAATATGGGTGAAAAGATCATTTCCTAAATCATAATGCTGATGACCGACAATCCATGACCGTTTTGGCGTTTGCAGATTACGTAAGCGGGTTATGGCGATTCTCACTGTATCTTTGAGATTATTGGGCATTTGATTTTCTAATCCAGCGCGTAAAACGCGATAAAAGAAAATATCTAACCGCTCACAATCCCACCAGCCATCCATATAACTTTCACCTAATCCCATCGAACCTTGTTGTAAAACTCTTTTATAGAAATTAGGATTTTTTATCTGGATATCATAAGGATTGTGACCATTAATTTGAATACCTGCTTTTTCTAGCATCTCATTGGCAATTCTCTGCCAGGAGTTAATGGCTGTTTTCGGGTTTTCAATACAGGATGAACTCATATACTCTCCAATGTTAGGGTGATGGAATATTGAGGAGCTCGTTTTAGCTAACAAAGCAAGATGCGAAGACGCAAAATGCAAAAAATAACAAAGAATCAAAGTAAGAAATCTTAAAGATAACTAATCCATGAGTTTAATGGGGGCAATCATTGCTCCTGAAAACCTCAAATTCCAGGTGATTTATAATAAAGAGCTTTATTGAGTATAAAGGCGTAAAATTGTTTCATCAATTAATAAATAAAGGCTGCAATTAATTGATAATTAGCAGCCTTTATTTAGTTAACAATTTGATTAATATTAGGAATTCTGTTCAACTGTTTGAATGCGGCGATCAGCGTTTTTTTTCCACTGTATAAAATATCCTAATGCCATTGGAACAACGGTAGCAACCATGACAGTGGTTGTGGATATAAGTGGATTGCTGATAAATGCCGATACAATCAGGCTGGCAATAAAACAGAGCCCTAATTGAAGCGTGTTTTGTAATGCAGTGGCTTTTCCACTGTCTTGTGGATAAGCGGATAAAGCATTTGCTACTGCAATTGGGTAGGACGCGCCATTCATCGCCGCCATAAAGCAGAAAGGCACCAGAATAGTGAATAAAGTTGGCTCGCTAAATTTTGCAATCAAATAGAGCACAATCATGCTGACAGCATAGCCAGTTAACAGATAAGGAAAAATAATCTCACTTTTTATTTTGGCCAAAATACTGCGGCATCCGTAACCTCCAACAATAAAGGCCAACGTTTGAGGTATATAACTCAGACCAATGTCATTTGGGGAATATCCCATCTCGCTGAGAATCGAAGGTGAGCCTGTTAACCAGGCAAAAAAACCGGCGCTGCACGATGCAAATATTAGAACGTTGCCATTAAACAGCGGTGATTTTAATAGCGTAAGGAAAGAGACATTATTTGTTCGCACTTGAGTTTCACGGTTTTTGCGATTTTCTTGCAAGAACAGAGTAAAAAACAACAGTAATAATGTAATTGTCAGTAAGACTAGGAAAATCATGCGCCAGCCGCCATGTTGCAACAGCCAGGCCCCTATCAAAGGCGCCAGGGCAGGAGAGAGCGCAACCAGGGGCATAATTGTTGCAAAAACACGTTTGGTACGATTGGAATCGTAACGATCAATAACTAATGCTTGCCATGAAACAGCGGCTGAACAAACACCTATGGCTTGGATAAAACGCAAAACTAAAAGTTGGGTGGAGTCTGTTACCCAAATCATACCCAGACAGCCAATAGAAAACAGGGATAGCCCAGTGATGATAATCGGCTTTCTGCCAAAGCGATCTGAAAGAGGTCCCCATAAAAGCTGCGCAAAGGCGAAACCTGCAAGAAAGATACTCAGGCTGGCGCTAATTGCGTTTGCCGATGTACCTAATTCTTGTTGCATAGCGCCGAATGCCGGCAGATACATATCAATAGCCAGATAACCTAGCATACTCAAGCCTGCAAGGTAAAACATGAACTGACTTGAGTTTTTCATTTGATTGCTCTCTTTGAATGTCATGATTGAAATAATTTGCAGTGATGGGTAGAAACAATATTGACACACATTCTATATGTCGTGATTTTTACTTGTGAAATGGTAATATTTGCATAGTGCTGTGAAAAAAATTGAAAGGTAAAATTATGTGGTCGGAATATTCACTTGAAGTTGTGGATGCGGTTGCCAGAACAGGCAGTTTTAGTGCCGCTGCATCGGAGCTTCACCGTGTCCCTTCTGCGATCAGTTATACCGTAAGACAGTTGGAAGAGTGGCTTGCTGTTTCGTTGTTTGAGCGTCGTCATCGGGATGTGGAATTAACGGAGGCAGGCGCTATTTTTATCAAAGAAGCTCGTTCTGTTATCAAAAAAATGATTAACACTCGTCACCAGTGTCAACAAATTGCAAATGGCTGGAGAGGGCAATTTAGTATTGCTATTGATCGTGTTGTCAAACCGGAACGTAGTCGTCAGCTTATTCTTAATTTCTATCACCATTTTCCTGATATAGAACTTTTTGTTCATCAGGAAGTGTTTAATGGTGTATGGGACGCACTGGTGGATAGCCGAGTTGATGTTGCAATTGGGGCAACCCGGGTAGCTCCGGTCGGGGAAAGGTATAGTTTCCGAGATATGGGGTTTATGCCCTGGCTATGTGTGGTTAGCGCAGACCATGAATTGACTCAGTTGCCGGGGCCGCTATCTGATGACCAAATGCGGCCTTATCCAAGTTTGTGCCTTGAAGATACCTCCCGTAATTTACCGAAGCGTGACACTTGGAATCTGGATAATCAGCGCAGGCTGGTGGTTCCTGATTGGGAGTCTGGTCTGTCTTGTCTAAACGCAGGATTATGTGTGGGAATGGTACCTAAGCATAGGGCAATGCCGCTTATTCGGCAGAAGAAACTAGCCGTTCTGGAATTGGAACAACCTTTACCTGATAGTCCATGTTGTTTGGCATGGGTACAAAACAGCCATTCTCCAGCATTAAGTTGGCTGCTTGACTATCTTGGCGATAGTGAAACTCTTAATGCTGAATGGCTTCAAGATGAATAAAGCGGATTAACGACGATAATCGATAAATGGGCCATCTACGACGGAGCGTCGCTCAACCAAGCGAGGATGTACTTCAATAGTTTGCGCATCTTCACGTTTGTTGATTATTCTGTCCAATAACATGGAAAACGCCATTTGCCCCAGTCGTTCTTTTGGCTGATGAATGGTGGTCAATGCTGGAGAGAAATAGCGAGCGTTGCGTATATTGTCATAGCCGATGATAGAAATATCCTGTGGGACGCGTAATCCTAATTCATCGGCAGCACAAATAGCCCCCATAGCCATAACATCTCCGCCGCAGAAAACCGCAGTCGGACGCTGTTTTTGATTCAGGATTTGATGCATAGCTTTATAGCCCGATTCTGGCTCAAAATCCCCCTGAATAATCCACTCTTCTCTAATCGGAATGTTGGCTTCTTTTAACGCCTTCAAGAATCCTTGATGGCGGCCGCCGCCGGTATTTCGTGCCAGAGGGCCGGGGATCGCGCCAATGTCACGATGACCACGTTCGATAAGATAACGACCAGCCAGATAACCGCCGTGTAATGCGTTATCAATAATCGTATCGGTGAAATCACTTCTGACTTGTCCCCAATCCATGACGACCATTGGAATATTGCGATAATCTTCCAACATTCCCAACAACTGTTCTGGGTATTCTGAACACATAATCAGCAGTCCATCTACACGTTTTTGTGCCAGCATGGCGAGATAAGCTTTCTGTTTATCAATGTTATTGTGTGAATTACATAAAATCAGCGTATAGCCTTTGCTATAACAACTGTTTTCAACGGCCTCAATGACTTCAGCAAAATAAGGGGCTTCACTGGACGTTGCCAGTAATCCGATCGATTTTGTGTGGTTAACTTTCAGACTGCGAGCTACGGCGCTGGGTGAATAATTCAGAGCCTTAATAGCAGCCCAAACGGCAGCTTTAGTATCTTCAGCGACGAAGCGGGTTTTATTAATAACATGGGATACGGTAGTGGTTGAGACGCCAGCGTGCTTAGCCACATCTTTGATCGTTGCCATGAGGTGAAAGACTCCTGACCTTATTGGTCTAAATTTAAAACGTTTTGTTAATCGCTTGCCAGCCCTTTTACATAGGCACTGGTAATAAGTTAGCGATAAATCCTGGATTTTGTCTGATCTGGCTCAAAAGTGAAAGCAATAATCAGTGTTATAAAATGTATGGTAATCGCTATTTATGCTTTTCCTTATGTAAGGGCAATTAACCATCTCAATAGATTGGTATTTGTCGTTATAAACTTTTCATTCTGAGGAGGCTCTATGAATACCGATTTGAAGCTTGGTTTATTTACTGCTGTCAGCACGCTGGTGATGATTGCCATTTTTGCCGCTCTTTGCTTGATCTTTGCCTGATGTTTTGAACCTGATTAGATGATTTAAAAATTGGGCAGATAGTCTCAGTGGTTTATCTGCCCTTTGCCTTTGGGTGTTAAAACAGTTTGAGTATTAAAACAAATAGTAATGAATTAATCTGATGGTTGTTAAGCCAGATTTTTTGTAACAAATTCCCAGTTAATTAACGTCCAGGAACTTGCCAGTGGTAGCTGCTTGACGTATTCACGATAGCCGGACTGCTATCTGTTTTCTTAGCCCGCTAAGCCCAATCCAGAACTAAAATCTTCTACCATTGTGTCGGTAAATTTTTGGTCATCCTAACAACTTCTACGATAAATAACAGTGAAAATAAGATGTCATTTGTGTCAGGATAAGAAAAGATCAGGATACATCTTAGTGAGAGAAAATGGTATTCTCCGCAATATTGTGACGATGTTGGTTATCAACATAGTGTTGGTTTAAAGGAAATAAAAATGACGACTATTGAGAAGATTGAGCGCCAAATTAAAGAAAACCCAATTTTATTGTATATGAAAGGTTCTCCTAAATTGCCAAGTTGTGGTTTTTCTGCGCAGGCTGTTCAGGCCTTATCTGCATGTGGTGAACGTTTTGCTTACGTAGATATTTTGCAAAATCCAGATATTCGTGCAGAATTGCCAAAATATGCTAATTGGCCAACTTTTCCTCAGCTTTGGGTGGACGGTGAGTTGATAGGTGGATGCGATATTATCATTGAGATGTATCAGCGTGGTGAATTGCAAGCATTAATCAAAGAAACTGCTGATAAATATCGTTCTCAGGACGAAGACGCGACAGAGTAATGTTTTAATTACTTATTATACCCTATGGATTTCAAGATGCATCGCGACGGCAAGGGAGCGAATTCCCGGGAGCATAGATAACTATGTGACCGGGGTGAGTGAGTGCAGCCAACAAAGAGGCAACTTGAAAGATAACGGGTATAGACAGATTATTATGCTATCTCCCCATATATTGATATATGGGGGGGTATTATTGCTTAAATTTAGATTTGATTAAATTAGTCTAGCCGTTCAGCTATTTATCCGGTTTTTTCTTCTGCTGCCGTCGTTAATGGCCAACCGCCAAGTTGTTTCCAACGGTTAACCATTTCACAGAATAATTCAGCGGTACGATCAGTATCATATAAAGCGCTGTGAGCTTGATGATTGTCGAATGGGATACCGGCGGTGATGCAGGCTTTTGCTAAGATTGTTTGTCCTAATACCAGACCGCCTAAAGCAGCGGTGTCAAAAGTTGCAAACGGATGAAACGGATTTCGCTTTAGTCCGGTGCGTTCCGCGGCAGCCATAACAAAGCTATGATCGAAGCTAGCATTATGAGCAACGATAATTGCCCGATTACAATGATTATTTTTTATCCCTTTACGAACCATTTTAAAGATAGCGTGTAGAGCTGCATATTCGCTCACTGCTCCACGTAGCGGATTTAATGGATCAATGCCGGTGAACGCCAGGGCTGCTGGTTCAAGATTGGCTCCTTCAAATGGCTCAATATGGAAGTGAAGCGATTCGCCAGGCGTTAGCCAACCTTCACCATCCATCTCCAGTGTAACGGCGGCAATTTCAAGTAATGCATCTGTTTTGGCATTAAAGCCGCCAGTTTCAACGTCAATAACAACAGGGTAATAACCTCGAAAACGTCCACTAAGGACGTTTGGCTCTTTTTTATCGGACATCAGATCGAGTTACCTAGGGCGTTGCTGGCATTTTTGTTTTCAATAAGTTCAATTTTGTAACCATCTGGATCTTCAACGAAAGCAATAATGGTTGTTCCGCCTTTTACTGGGCCCGCTTCACGGGTAATGTTACCTCCGGCTTTGCGAATAGATTCGCAAGTGGCTGCGACATTATCAACACCTAATGCAATGTGACCGAAGGCACTTCCCATTTCGTAATGGTCAACTCCCCAATTATAGGTTAACTCGATGACTGCGCCTTCGCTTTCATCAGCATAGCCAACGAAGGCGAGTGAGTATTTATATTCAGTGTTTTCACTGGTGCGTAGCAGACGCATTCCTAACACTTCAGTGTAAAAATTAATGGAGCGTTGCAGATCGCCAACACGGATCATGGTATGGAGTAAACGCATAATTACCTCTAATTTAATGGTTTTACCAATATTTTTGTGCGATAGGTCGCACAAAAACCACTAACTATAACGTGTCTTACGGTTACAGTTCAATTTGCCCATAATTATAATTTATTCTCATCTAGGTTTATAATTAAATATAGTATGTTAATTGTATAGGAAACGGGATGTGATGGCTGAGCAACTGGAGTTTTTTGCTATTCCCAGTCCTTGTCGAGGAATTTGTCAGGCTAATGAGCGAGGTTTTTGTCTGGGGTGTTATCGCAGCCGGGAAGAAAGATTTAATTGGATGAAAATGTCTGATGGGCAAAAACGTGAAGTATTGCGACTGTGTCGGCAAAGATATTTACGTGGATTGAGAGCACAAAATCAGACAGATGAAGAACCACCTGAACAGCCATCACTATTTTAATTAGAGATTTTTGATGTTATTAGGGTTAACAATTCAATGATTTACTTATATAGGGTTATATTTTTGGCGAAGTTATAAATGTTTTACTATAATCTTAAGTATTTTGTTTGTTATTTTTTTATTTCTTACTTAACGAAAAGACTAAGGGAGCTTATTTGAATGTTTTTATAACTTTATGTTTTAAATGGAA
This sequence comes from Photorhabdus luminescens subsp. luminescens, assembly GCF_001083805.1. Taxonomy (GTDB): domain Bacteria; phylum Pseudomonadota; class Gammaproteobacteria; order Enterobacterales; family Enterobacteriaceae; genus Photorhabdus; species Photorhabdus luminescens. Next base: position 286,683 of record NZ_JXSK01000001.1, read on the forward strand.
TTTTAACCTCGATTGTGTGATAAATGTAAAATAAAAACAACATTAATGTAAAAATAGATAGCTTAGCATTTAGATGACAGCTATTCTTATAGTACTTTGAATAAAGTATTGAATGATATTTATTGATTTCTGTTTGCTTGTATTCATAGTTCTGATAGTTTTTATGGTAAAAATATTGTATGTTAATTGTTTTGTTCTGAGTTTAAATTAAGTTTAGTTGTTCTTGGTTATAGTTACCTGAATTAGTTAGTTGCTAAGAATTTACTGTGATTATACAGAAGTTATATATACTTTTTTAAGGCTAGTTAGCCTGATTTAGAAAAATTTGGCTGTTATGTTTAGTAGGCTAGTTATTTAAGGAGGGACAATTGGAATCTACATTGGGATCAGATCTGGCACGGTTAGTTCGTATTTGGCGTGCTTTAATTGACTACCGTTTAAAGCCGTTAGAATTAACTCAGACTCATTGGGTAACGTTATACAATATTAGCCGGTTACCTCAGGAGCAATCTCAGATACAGTTGGCGAAAGCTATCGGTATTGAGCAACCATCTTTGGTCAGGACATTAGATCAACTTGAGGAAAAAAAACTTATCACCCGGCATACTTGTGCCAATGATCGTCGTGCAAAGAGAATCAAGCTAACTGAAGATTCTGCATCGGTTATTAGGGAGTTGGATGGTGTTATTGAATCCACAAGAAATGAGATTCTGGAGGGTATTTCACGCGAGGAACTTGCTTTTCTTTCCACTTTAGTACAGAAGTTAGAGCAAAATATTATCCAATTACAGAGTAGATAGTAATTACGATATCCATGAAATGCTAACCGGATGAAAGAAGACCGCGACTTATTAAAATGAAGTCACGGTTTTCTTATCTCTATCTGTTATTGTCGAGGTGAAACAGTAACATCACTACCTTGGCCTGCGATTCTTACACGTTGACCTTTATGGAAGACAGTTTTACCTTGTTTTTGAACAACAATGATATTTTCACCACTGTCACGACGAATTTCGAGTTCTACACCTTTAGTTGTGTTAAGAGCTCCCTGAACATTTTGACCTGCGACACCACCGGCAATCGCGCCCGCGGCAGTTGCTAATGTGTTGCCGCTGCCGCCGCCAATAGTATTACCGACCAAACCTCCTAAAACTGCGCCGCCAATTGCGCCTAATACATTCTCATCGCTACCCGCCTGAATATTGATAGGGCGAACAGAAACAATTGTACCGTAAGAGACAGTCTGGACTTGCTTAGCTTGTCCGGCAGTATAGGTATCACCAGAAAGAGAATCGGTGTTGACACAGCCTGATAATGAAGCAACGGCAACCGCGCTAACTAAAAAGTGCTTAAACATAATAACTCCTAATTTCGATGCCTGATTGCGGAAATCTGATAGCTTACTGTGCAATCAGGCTAACAACCAGCATTGGCAATAAGTAATAAAAAGTTTATTCAAATACAATGCCAGTACATTAGCAATCTAGTGCTAAACATATATTAAACGTCAATAGAGATTTTTAAAAGAAATAGCTATTAATGAGAAATTCAGCATTTTTTGTGAAGTTGTTTCCAAAACTCAGGTTTTATTCCTTAGTTTGTCTATTAGTCATATACAGCCAAAACCACTGCGCTTTATAGTTATTGGCGTGGTTGCTGATTTTATCAAGACAGATTTTAAGCAGGAAGGCAAATTAAATGGTTATAAAGTCAGGTCGTTATATTGGTGTAATGTCAGGTACAAGTCTGGATGGCGTTGATGTGGTGCTTGCAGCAATCAATGATAAAGTTGTTGCTCAGCAAGCCAGTTATTCCCACCCATTTCCACACGAATTAAAACAGAAAATTCTCTCAGTCTGTCAAGGGCAGCAAACGACATTATCGGCAGTCGGTCGGTTAGATTATGAACTTGGTTCTTTATTCGCTGAAGCGGTACAAGGCTTACTGATTAAAACCGGGTTAACCACCAGTGACATTATCGCTGTGGGATGTCATGGACAAACCGTTTGGCATGAGCCAGATGGTCAAACGCCTTTCACTATGCAACTTGGCGATAATAACCGTATCGCAGCTTTAACTGGGATGACTGTGGTTGGCGATTTTCGTCGGAGGGATATGGCATATGGCGGACAGGGAGCGCCATTAGTTCCGGCTTTTCACTTCGCCGTCTTGGGTCATCCGACAGAACGTAGGATCATTCTCAATATCGGTGGTATTGCCAATATAACGACGCTATTACCGGGATCGCCGGTCAAAGGATATGACACAGGTCCGGGTAATATGCTGATGGATAGTTGGGTATGGCGCCATCAGAAAAAACCTTATGACAAAGATGCTCAATGGGCACGGGAAGGTACGGTTAATAACCCGTTACTGAGACAAATGCTTTCTGATCACTATTTTTCACGACCAGCTCCTAAAAGCACAGGCCGGGAGTATTTCAATATGAGTTGGTTGGAGGCGCAATTAGCTAATTTTCCTGACATATTACCGGTTGATGTCCAGGCAACACTGGCTGAGCTGACAGCCGTATCTGTGTCACAGCAAATCATGTTGAGTGGTGGGTGTGAACGTCTGTTGGTTTGTGGCGGCGGCGCACGTAACCCACAGATAATGAGTCGACTTTCCGCATTATTAGCGGGGACAGAAGTTTGCCCGACAGATAAATATGGCTTAAGCGGTGATGATATGGAAGCGCTGGCATTTGCCTGGTTAGCATTCCGTACGATGTCAGGGGCGTCAGGGAATTTACCCTCTGTTACCGGTGCGAGTACTGAAACTATTTTAGGGGCGATTTATCCTGTTATTAATCAATAACAATGATAAGCTGTCTGGTATTTAGTGAGTCATAAACAGAGCTACGTTAATGTCAGAACATAATGAATTTGATGTTGCAGAATTACGCCGTGAATATATTCGCGGTGGGTTAAGACGTAAAGATTTGACTAAAGAACCTATCGAACTTTTTGAGCGTTGGCTCAAGCAGGCATGTGAAGCTAAATTGAGTGATCCAACTGCAATGTGTATAGCAACGGTCGATGAGGATGGTCAGCCGTATCAGCGTATTGTGTTATTGAAGCATTTTGATACAAATAGTTTGATTTTTTATACAAATTTAGGCAGCCGGAAAGCAAAACATTTGGCGCACAATAACAAAATCAGCCTCCATTTCCCTTGGTATCCTCTGGAAAGGCAAGTCTCTTTTCTTGGTAAAGCGGAACGTCTTTCTCCTGTTGAAGTGGTGAAATATTTCCATAGTCGTCCCAGAGATAGCCAGATTGCCGCATGGGCATCACAACAATCATCTCGTATTTCGGCTCGCGGTGTTTTAGAAGGGAAGTTCCTTGAATTGAAACAGAAATTCTTGAATGGCGAGGTGCCTTTACCTAGCTTTTGGGGCGGATTCAAGGTGACCTTTGATTCTGTTGAATTTTGGCAAGGCGGCGCAAACCGGCTCCATGATCGGTTTATTTATCAACGGCAAGGTGATAGCTGGCATATTGACAGGCTCGCGCCATAAATCGTGGATTAACATTTTTAATACTGGCACTTATAGTATTGGCGTTTTATGCTATGCCGCACTCTTTTTAAGTAGCGATTTATATATACCCTATGGATTTCAAGATGCATCGCGACGGCAAGGGAGCGAATCCCCGGGAGCATAGAGAACTATGTGACCGGGGTGAGCGAGTGCAGCCAACAAAGAAGCAACTTGAAAGATGACGGGTATAACCAGACAAAATACACAAATTGATGGAGTCATTAATGTCTAGCAATAACCTGATAAAACAACTGCAAGAGCGGGGCCTCATTGCCCAGGTGACGGATGAGAATGCGTTAGCGGAGAGACTGGCGCAAGGCCCTGTCTCTCTCTATTGTGGTTTCGATCCGACCGCTGACAGCTTGCATTTGGGGCATCTGGTTCCCTTGCTGTGTTTAAAACGATTCCAGCTAGCCGGGCATAAACCTGTGGCGTTAGTTGGTGGGGCTACGGGTTTGATTGGCGATCCAAGTTTCAAAGCCGCCGAACGTAAACTGAATACTGAAGATACCGTTAAAGAGTGGGTGGAGAAAATTCGTAGACAAGTTTCACCTTTCCTCGATTTTGATTGTGGCGAAAATAGCGCTAAAACAGCCAATAATTATGATTGGTTTGGCAACATGGATGTTCTGACTTTCCTACGTGATATCGGCAAACATTTCTCAGTTAATCAGATGATTAATAAAGAGGCAGTTAAGCAGCGTTTGAACCGTGATGATGTGGGTATCTCTTTCACTGAGTTTTCTTACAATCTACTGCAATCCTATGACTTTGCTCGCCTGAACGAAGTACATGGCGTTGAGTTACAGATTGGTGGTTCTGACCAGTGGGGGAATATTACTTCTGGTATTGATCTAACTCGTCGTATCAACCAGAAACAAGTATTTGGCATGACTGTTCCATTGATCACGAAATCTGATGGCACTAAATTTGGTAAAACAGAAGGTGGCGCTGTTTGGTTGGATCCGAAGAAAACCAGCCCATACAAATTCTATCAATTCTGGATTAACACAGCGGATGCCGATGTCTATCGCTTCTTGAAATTCTTTACCTTCATGAATCTTGAAGATATCGATGCTTTGGAAGAAGAAGATAAAAATAGCGGTAAAGCTCCTCGTGCTCAGTACGTGTTGGCAGAACAAGTCACCGGTATGGTGCATGGTGAAGAAGGGTTGGCAGCCGCTAAACGGATTACAGAAAGTTTATTCTCCGGGGCTGTTGCTGATTTGACCGAAGAGGATTTTGCTCAATTGGCACAGGATGGTATGCCGGTAATTGAGTTGGAAAAAGGTGCAGATTTGCAACAGGCTTTGGTTAATGCTGGATTAGTACCTTCTCGCGGTCAGGCGCGTACGATGATCAGTTCCAATGCTGTCGCAGTTAATGGTGAAAAACAATCTGAACCTGAATATTTGTTTACTGACAGTAACCGTCTGTTTGATCGTTACACCCTGCTGCGTCGTGGTAAGAAACACGATTGTTTGATCTGCTGGAAATAACTCATATTATATATACCTTATGTATTTCAAGATGCATCGCGACGGCAAGGGAGTGAATCCCCGGGAGCATAGAGAACTATGTGACCGGGGTGAGCGAGTGCAGCCAACAAAGAGGCAACTTGAAAGATGACGGGTATATGATGGGGCAACGGTAATGTTGCCCTTCCTCTTACTATGACTTTAATCTTATAAACAAAAGCCAGAATAAAAATATAGGTCGTCATTGTGAAAAATATTCTTTCAATTCAATCCCATGTTGTTTTTGGTCACGCTGGTAACAGCGCTGCGGAATTCCCTATGCGTCGGATGGGGGTAAACGTATGGCCGTTGAATACAGTACAGTTTTCAAATCACACCCAATATGCTCAATGGAAAGGATGTATTATGCCAGCGAACCATCTTACAGAGATCGTTCAGGGCATAGAAGAAATCGAACAGCTCAAATCTTGTGATGCGGTACTGAGTGGATATATCGGCTCAGCGGAGCAGGGGAGCCATATTATCGATATAGTGAAACGGGTAAAAGCGGTGAATCCTGATGCTTGGTATTTCTGCGATCCCGTTATGAGTCACCCAGAAAAAGGTTGTATTGTTGTGCCTGGGGTGGCCGAATTTTTATGTGAAGACGCGCTCCCTGTCAGTGACATCATTGCGCCGAATTTGCTGGAGCTTGAAACACTCAGTATGCAGAAAGTGGCTAATGTAGAACAGGCTGTTGTGGCTGCTCGAACATTATGTGAAAAAGGGCCGGATATTGTACTGGTTAAACACCTTAGTCGTGCTGGTTATCGGACTGATCATTTTGAAATGCTATTAGTGACTAAAGAACATAGCTGGCATGTGAGTCGGCCTTTGGTGGATTTTGGCGAACGTCAGCCAGTTGGTGTTGGTGATTTAACCAGCGGCTTGTTATTAGTTAGCCTATTAAAAGGCGAGTCTTTACAGAATGCCCTTGAACATGTCGCTGCTGCGGTTTATGAAGTGATGGTAACAACGAAAGATATGGACGAATACGAACTACAAATTGTGGCTGCGCAGGACAGAATGGCGGTGCCTGGTCATAAGTTCTGTGCGACACAATTGGATTAAGATATTTAACCGTTCCACTGACATTACGTGGAACGGTTTTTTATTTTTAAATCAATCCTTCGGCTTTCAATGCATCACGAACATGTGGACGTTCTGCAATTTTCTTTTGATAAGCTTTAAGATGAACCAGATTGGATAGATCCAATTGCACTAAAGGCGCCCAGTTACTGAGCGTGAATAAATAAGCGTCAGCAACAGTAAAATGCTCCCCGGCAATGTATGGCTGTTTTGCTAATACTTCATCTATATACTTGAATCTCTTAAGTAGATTATTAATAGCAACAGGGCGGTAATTTTCTGGTGTTCCTGGCATGAACAGGGGCGAAAATCCTTTATGAATTTCACTGGAAATATGGCTAAGCCATTCAAGTTGATGATATCGCTCCATAGTTCCGGCTGGCGCAATTAATTTTTTGTCCGGTTTCTGGTCGGCAATATATTGAACAATAACAGCTCCTTCGGTGAGGATTTCATTGTTATCTAACAGAAGAGTGGGTATTTGGCCTTTTGGGTTGACTGCGAAAAAATCGTCGCCGTTCTCCGTTTTTTTAGTTTTTAGATCAACTTTAATCACGCTGAAATCGAGTCCCGCTTCACGAAGTATGATATGGGGTGATAGGGAACAAGCTCCAGGTTGGTAATAAAGTTTCATGTATCGCTCCTTAAAAATTTCCGGTAATAGATATATAGGACAAAGGAACTCAGTAAGGCATAGCCTTAGTACATACTACCACGGCATATGGAAATATGTTATATCAAATTGATAATTAAATAGATATAAGGTGGTGTGATTATATGGTGATTAATCCTTTTCTATGATCTGGCATAGCAGCGATTATCTGTTTTTTTTATCATTATTTTCAAGTGGATGGGTTGCATTAATATAGAAATTTAGGGGGTAGTCGTGGATGAAGTGACTTATCCAAAACTTCCCCGTATTCTGTGTTATATAGCATATTTCACAACTGGTTATATTATACGGAATAAATAATAGAGATTATTGATAGTTGCAAAAATTCATCTTATACTGATTATAAGATAATTAATATATTATTCTTGCTAAATGATTTGTAATCATAGGAAAATAAATTGAATTTATTTGTAAAATCACTAAAATAGACCATGCATTGCCTATAATTTCTTGTAAAAATATCTTTTTTATTCTCTTCATTAAATCTTTCGACTAAATCATTATAAAGATTATTAATTGTTTTGATTTGTTCATTAAGTCTATTGACTGAATTGTTTATACTTCTCAGGCTAAATGAAACATCTGATATGTTTAAAATGATCTCTTCCATCAATAAAGAGAGTTTGTATATTTGTTTTTTATCTTCTCCATCGGGAATATTTTTTATCAATTGTTGAATTTTTATATGTGTTTTTTCTGCAAAGTTTTTCTTACGTTCAAAATCTATTTGAGATATTTCAAAGAGTTGTGGCAGTTTTGAGATGAAATCATTTAACTTGCTAAAGTCTGACTCAATTTCTCTCAATGCATGGCTGATTCTGGCAATATAACCATGACCTAAATATCCACTGCTAAGTGAACCTAAATAGGTTGTTGCTTTGTGTATATTTTTAATAATTCTATCCATATCTTGTTCATCGGAATTATATGCATATTCATAATCTTCCAATGCTGATGGCCAGTTAGATAATGACCCACTAAACTCATACCAAGAAGATGAAATTTCTTGGGATAAATCATGATTATTCAGGCATTCTGGTAGTATTATATTAGTAATTGATTTAAACATATTGGATATAATTAAAAAATCATTTTTCATTTTATGCACCTTGCTAAAATAATAAATATCATTAAATTGTATAAAAGCATGCAATATAAAACTCAAACTAAAAGGTCAAAATGATAATAAAAGATAAGATATTGCACTAAAAATATCGTACTGATCATCTATTTTATGAAATTAAGTTATTGATTATATTAAAGGACATATTACTGATTAGTGCAAGGAAACGAGATGATATTTTTTATTTCAGTAAAACAATTATAAGGTAATATCATTTAACTCTTTAATTGCAAAGGGTTTAATAATTCTCTCTAATGTTTTTTTATATTTTAATTTAAAATTAATTTTTACCAATTAGTGATGATTTAATGAAGAAATTAATCTATAATTTCATTAATAATAAAAGGCCCGAAAAACTAACTTTTCGGGCCTTGTAAATTGAAAATTACTGGTTATTAGCCAGATTATCTTAATTCCAGTTCATTCATTGCGACAATGCTGAAACCGCCGTCAACATGCAGGATTTCACCAGTAATACCGCCGGACAGATCCGAACACAAGAATGCCGCAGCGTTACCAACATCTTCAGTGGTTACAGTGCGGCGAATTGGGTTAATGGTTTCACAGTGAGCCAGCATTTTACGGAAATCTTTGATGCCAGACGCAGCCAGAGTGCGGATAGGGCCGGCCGAGATACCGTTAACACGAACGCCTTCAGCACCCATAGCATTAGCCATATAACGAACGTTAGCTTCCAGCGATGCTTTTGCCAGACCCATGACATTATAGTTAGGGATTGAGCGCTCCGCTCCCAGATAGGTGAGAGTCAGTAAAGCAGAATTTGGGTTCAGCATTTCACGGCAAGTTTTTGCCATAGCAACAAAGCTGTAAGAGCTGATGTCGTGTGCAATTCTAAAGCCTTCGCGGGTAACGGCGCTGACATAGTTACCATCCAGTTGGTCAGCAGGCGCAAAGCCAATAGAGTGAACAAAGCCATCGAATTTTGGCCAAACTTTACTCAGTTCGGTGAACAGGGCTTCGATGCTTGCATCTTCAACTACATCGCAAGGTAGAACAATAGTCGAGTTCAGAGAAGCAGCAAATTCTTCAACACGAGGTTTCAACTTGTCATTTTGATAAGTGAAAGCCAGCTCAGCTCCCTGTTCATGCATTGCTTTTGCAACACCATAAGCGATGGAGAGTTTACTGGCGACGCCAGTGATCAGAATGCGCTTGCCGGTCATAAAACCCATAACAGTATCCTTGTGTGATAACGCCGGTAATGATATTCATGGATTAAAATTGCTCACAGAGACAATATCAATATGACGTTTTATTGTTAATAAACCCAGTAATTCTATCACGCTAGAGAGAAATATGCTGTATTTTGCATTCTGCTCCGAGCAGTGATTATCGTTTTCTATATGTTAAGGAATATCTTGTCGCCAGGCATCAGCGGTGAGTGGCTCACCAAAATGGCTGGCGATCAGACGGCGAGTCATATCATGCAGAGGAGAAGCCAACACTTCCGCTGTATTTCCCCGTTCGACAACTTCTCCCTGATGCATGACCAGCACCTGATCGCTGATGTGTTTCATCATGCCAAGATGCTGAGTGACATACAGATAAGAAATACCGTGTTTTTCTTGTAATTCCAACATCAGATTAATGATTTGAGATCGCATAGACATATCGAGTGATGCTAATGCCTCATCAGCAATAATAATCTGAGGTTGTAATATCAATGCACGCGCTAATGCTACCCGCTGTTTTTGTCCTGAGGCTAGCATATGTGGATAATAATTGGCATGGTCCGGTAACAGGCCAACTTGTCGCAATGTCTGGTTGATCCGCTTTTCCCGTTCCATTGTATTGAGTTCTGTATTGAGCAGAAGGGGAATGGCAAGAATTTGTCCAATCCGCTGACGAGGATTTAGCGATGTACTTGGGTCCTGAAATATCATGCGAATGCGCTGACTGCGATAACTATAATCACCGTAAGTGAGTTTATGGCCTTCGATCATGATTTCGCCGGAAGTTGGCTCGATGACGCCTGAAAGCATCTTTGCCAGTGTTGATTTTCCAGAACCGTTTTCACCAATAATCGCCAGTGTCTGCTTAGCTTTTAAGGTAAAACTGACGGGTTTCACCGCATCAAGGTGTTGGCGGTGAAAAAAGCCGGTTCGATAACGAAAAGTTTTAGCCAGGTTCCTGACTTCTAGCAGAGTATTAACCAATTACTGTTCCTCCAGATTCAGTGGAAAGTGGCAGGCAAAAGCATGGTTCTTAATCACCCGCAATCGTGGTGTTTCAATACATGTTTTTTGCGCGTAAGGGCAACGCGGACCTAAACGGCAGCCGATGGGTAGGTGCTCAAGGGATGGAATAGCGCCGGATAAGGTGTTTAACCTGCTTTTGTGAGGCAAAGAGCTGCCAAAATCAGGGATAGCGCGGCTTAACGCTTGTGTGTAGGGGTGGTGTGGCGTTATCAATAATTCATCGGGAACGGCGCTTTCGACCGTTTGACCACAATACAGAACGTTAATGCGATCCACCAATTTGCTCATGACTTGCAAGTCATGACTTATTAGTAAAATGGTGGTGTTATTGTTCTGATTCAATCGTGCTAACAGACGGAAAATCTGAGCTTGGGTGGTCGGTTCCATCGCATTGGTTGGTTCATCTGCAATCAGCAGGCGTGGTTGGTTAGCCAATGCGATAGCAATCATGACCTTCTGGCACTCTCCTTCCGTTAATTCGCAGGGGAAGCTGCTCATGATGTCTTTATGATCTTTAATTCCCACACGGTGGAGTAATTCAATAGCCCGGCGTTTTCGCCATTTGAAACGTTGCCACCAGCGGCCTTTGTAAGTCCAGCCGGGGATGGCTTGAATGAGTTGCCGACCAATATTTTCAGAAGGATCAAGACAGGATTGCGGTTCCTGAAAAATCATTGAGATATTGTGGCCGATGACTTTTCGGCGTTGCCGTGGAGTCAGGCGGAGCAGGTCAATATCATCGAAGCGAAAACGGTCAGCCGTTACTTTAAGATTATCTTTAGTGACGCCGCTTATTGCTTTGGCAATCAGGCTTTTACCTGAACCGGATTCACCCACCAGGCCGCGTATTTCGCCTTCTGTCAGTGACATGCTAACGCGATCAACCGCTTTAACTGGCCCTTTGGCAGTCATAAATTCAATAGTGAGATTGCGAATATCGAGTAATGGCATTATTCCACCCCGGAATTAATTGCACGGTGTAATCCATCACCTAATAAATTGACTAACAAGACACTAAACATGATTGCTGCGCCGGGCAACATAACGGTCCAGGGCGCAACATAGATTAGCTCCAGTGAATCGCCCAACATGGCTCCCCATTCAGGCGAGGGAAGTTGAGCGCCAAGATCAAGAAAACCAAGTGAAGCGATATCAAGTATGGCGATAGAAAGGGCGCGTGTTAGCTCGTTGATCAAGGCGGCGGTAATGTTGGGTAATACGGCATACCATAGAATATGGTAATTAGAGGCGCCATCCAGACGAGCGGCAATAACATATTCTTTATCTAGCTCATCGTGAACTGCGCTGTAAACCGTGCGAACGATACGTGGCAATAGCGCCAACCAAATAGCGATTATTGCATGCTGCAAACTGGCGCCCACAAAGGCGACGACAATAATTGCCAGCAATAGTGATGGGATAGAGAGTAATGTATCGAGAATATGATTAAGTACTGCGGATTTCAGTCCTCGTGTCATGCCTGCCAGACAGCCGATAATCAAACCACATAAAGCAGCCGCTAAAGTGACTAACAGCGCTGAACCGAATGTAGATGCCGTACCTATTAGCAATCGGCTGAGGATATCGCGCCCAAGATCGTCGGTACCTAGAAAAAATGCGATATTACCGTGATATGACCATGAAGGCGGCAGTAGCTGGTGACCAAGAAATTGTTGATCGAGCTGATAGGGGGCCAGATATCCACCAAACAGACTTAGGGCAATCAGAATAAGCACCCCATAAAACCCCATCATTGCCAACATGTCCGAATAGAAAAAGCGCCAGATGACCTTTATCGGTGATGGCATTTTCTTTTCACGATAAAAATTATCTAAGGGCATACCATTCCTTATGCTTCAGAGGGTTAGTCATTGCGCCAATAATATCAGACAGAACATTGACTAAAATCACCAGTGTGCCAATCACCATAACACCCGCAGAAATGGCGGAATAATCTTGCTGACGAATGGCGCTGACTAACCAATGGCCAAGTCCCGGCCAGTTAAATACGAGTTCCGTCATCATTGCCAGTGTCAACATGGTGGAAAATTGTAATCCTAATTTCGGGATGATAGGGGGCAATGCATTGTGTAAGACATGACGACGAATAATTGTCAGCCTCGATAAACCACGGGTTGCGGCGGCTTTGATATAGTTCTCGCCAAAAACCTCTTCTGTACTGTTTCTCATCAATCGAATAACTTCGGTTGTCGGTGCAACGGCGAGTGTAATAACGGGTAGCAGCAAGTGTTGCATGGCACTGATGATCATCTCATTACGATGGGGCGATTTTGATAACCAGGCATCGATTAATGAGAAACCTGTCACAGGTTCAATCTGATATAGCAAATTAAAGCGTCCTGAGACTGGTAGCCAGCCGAGATAAAGAGAAAAAAATAGGGTGAGTAATAGCGCTAGCCAAAAAATCGGGATAGAAAATCCGACTAAGGCAATGGAAGTGATAACAGTATCCGCTGGTTTGTTACGCCATACTCCCGCAATAATCCCGAGTGGGATGCCGATTAGCAACGCGACAGAGAAAGCCAGAATACAGAGTTCCATTGTGGCGGGAAACACTTCCCATAATTGTTCGCTGATAAGTTCACCGTTGATGCTGGATACGCCAAAATCCCATAGTAATAAGCTGTGGAAAAAGAATATATAAGCATCAAACAGGGATGCTCCGCTGAGAGGAGCATTAGGGGTGAAGTAGCTGAGGCTAAAGCTTATCAGCGACAGGAAAAATAGGGTAATAATCAGCAAAAGCAGACGACGGAGAGTGTAAATAATCATTTGCCACCTTTCTGACTCATTTGATCAGGCTCTTTTTCCCGATAAACACCAGCGAAAGAGGTATTGCCAAATGGGCTGAGTATTAGCCCTTTAATATCGTATCGGTAAGCCTGTAAATGCAGAGAATAGGCTAATGGTAATACAGGTAATTGCTGTTCAAGGATTTGTTGAGCTGCATGATAATACTTAATTCGGGATAATAATTGCTGGTTAATTAAAGCTTCCCGCAAAATTTTATCAAATGCTGGATCACACCAATGACTGAAATTGGTCTGTGAAGCAATAGCGGCACAACTTAATAGCGGCCGGAAAAAACTGTCTGGGTCATTACTGTCAGTTGACCAACCTGATAGGGTCATATCGTGAGATTTATCCATCAGTTTGGTTTCTTGAAAACGGCCCTCAACAGGTTTAATACTCATAGTAATACCAACTTGTGCTAAATCGGCCTGAATCAATTCTGCCATTTTGAGTGGACTTGGATTGTATGATTGAGAGGCGGAAGGGACCCATAAGCTCAATTGCAAGCCATTTAATTCAAGATCATTAAGTATCTTGCGGGATTTTTCTGGGTTGTATTCCGTAATCTGAGTTTGATTATCATAAGCCCATGATGCCCGGGGTAAAATTGATGAGGCTGTTTCCGCCGTACCATAATAGATGGATTGCATCAGCCGTTGGTTATTAATAGCGTAGGCAATAGCTTGCCGCACCTGTAGTTTATCAAGAGGAGGCTTGCTGGTATTGAAAGCCAGATAAGCGATATTCATTCCTGGGCGTAAAGTCAGACGCAGGCGGGGATCATCTCGTAAAACCGTAAGCTGGCTGGCTGCGGGATACGCTAATACATCACATTCACCGGTTAAAAGCTTAGACATCCTGCCAGTGCCGCCGGCGCCGACGTCAATAACTATTTGCCGCATTTGTGGTTTGCCTTTCCGGTATTTATCATGGCGAACCAGACGGATAAATTGTCTGGTCCGATGATCTTTCAACATAAACGGGCCTGTGCCGACAGGCTTCCAGTCAATTTGTTCATGGCGATTCATTTGATGCAATTGTTGCCCATATTCTTGTGAAAGTATTGGGGCATAGTGGGTTGCTAAATGCCAAAGAAAAGAGGCGTCTGGTTCGTTCAGGCGAAATTCCACCGTATATTCATTAATCTTACGGATACTTTGAATAGAGCCGGCCAGTTGGAGACTGTCAAAATAGGGGTAATGACCGCCATTGACGTTATGATAATAGTGTTGCTTATCGAACAGACGCTTAAAGCTAAAGATGACGTCATCAGCATTCATTGTACGGGTCGGAGTAAACCAGTCTGTTGATTGAAATGAGACATTACGGCGTAAATAAAAGCGGTAAGTCGCGCCATTATCCAGTATATCCCAATGGGAGGCTAATTCAGGGAGCAAACGGTAAGTGTAAGGATCAACGTCTAATAGACGCTCGTAGAGTTGGGCGGCCAGGGTATCGACAGTTAAGCCGCTGCTAGTCAGTTGAGGATTAAAGGTATTCAGATTGCCATTAACGCAATAAATAAACCCGTGTTGCTGAATGTCAGCCGGAACGTGATGCTTTTTTTCAGGCGTAGCCATTGTTTCTGCAATAGCCGGGGCTGAAAGGGATAATATGATCCAATAAATCAAACTACGCATATATGGCATCTGTTATTAATTAGAATTGACACATTGTATCTCAAATAGCGCTTGAGCCCAAAAAAACGCTGCGGTGATGATAATGAGAAAAATTCTCAACAAAGTGCTTTACAAAACGTATTGATAACCATTATCATCTGTATCGCACTTCCGGGGAACAGTTTTTATGTCCCAGGAAATGCACGACATTGCTCACATTGCTTCCAGTGTTTTTTTAGCCAGCTCGGGTGCTGGCTTTTTTTTTATTTGTAATTCGGCTCACTTATCGCCGACGTTGATATCGTGTTTCTTCATTAAGCCTCGTAATTGATAATAGGTCAGCCGTAGTTTCTCCGCCGCTTTTCTTTGGTTAAACCTGCTCTCTTTTAATGATAACTCTATTAATTGCCGTTCGCTGTCATGTTGCCACTGTTTCAAATTAACGGGCAGTGAAGGCAGAAGTTGTGAAGATAAATCATGACTATCATCAACATTGTCTATGAAATACGGTGTGGAGGCGAATGGATTAATAATAACATTATCAAGTTGATCAGCATTCTCGCCGTGACGATAAACCGATCGTTCCACAACATTTTTCAATTCACGGATATTACCGGGCCAAATGTAATTCTGTAACTGTTGTTTTGCCTGGTCAGTAAAACCGGGAAATAGCGGCAAATCAAGTTCGCGGCACATCTGAATAGCAAAGTGTTGTGCTAGCAACATGATATCCTGTTGTCGTTGGCGCAATGGAGGGATTTTGACCACATCAAAAGCCAGTCTATCGAGCAAATCAGCGCGGAATTGCCCCTTAGCTGCCATTGCGGGCAGATCATCATTGGTGGCGCATATTAGCCGAACATCGACCTGTAATGGTTGGCTGCCGCCAACGCGTTCAAGATGCCCATATTCAATAACGCGCAATAACTTTTCCTGAACCTGCATTGGCGCGGTTGCCAATTCATCAAGAAATAGCGTTCCCCCATCGGCACGTTCAAATCTGCCTTGATGCTTTTTTTGTGCGCCGGTAAATGCGCCAGCCTCATGACCAAATAACTCTGAATCCAATAAATTTTCATTCAAAGCCGCGCAGTTTAGGGAGATAAATGGCCCTTGCCAGCGGGGGGATAAATAATGCAAACGGCGGGCAATCAGCTCTTTGCCGGTTCCGCGCTCCCCAATGACGATGACGGGTTTATTTAATTTTGCTAGCGCGGATACCTGTTCCAGGATTTCGATAAAGCTGTTTGCTTCACCTAATAGATTTTCTGTGGCGTCATTCATGGTTATTTTCACCAATAATTGGTTATTTAGACCACTTTATTTCGTTATGATAAAAAGTCAAATAAAAAAATTTCTTTATATTTCATGAAAATAGAGAAAATAAAAAGTTGGCACGATTCTTGATATTCTTGATAAGTAATTAGGAGTGACATGAACAGTATTAACTAACCTTACCAAAGAGGATAATTTATTATGGGTATTTTCTCTCGTTTTGCCGATATCGTGAATGCCAATATCTCTTCATTACTGGATAAAGCGGAAGATCCGCAGAAAATGATTCGCCTGATGATTCAGGAAATGGAAGACACTTTAGTTGAAATTCGCTCAACTTCTGCCCGTACTCTGGCAGAGAAAAAGCAGTTATCCCGCCGTATTACCGCAGGTGAACAACAAATGCATGATTGGCAGGAAAAAGCGGAACTGGCGTTGGGTAAAGAGAGAGAAGATTTGGCGCGAGCGGCCTTGATTGAAAAACAGAAGGCGGCTGCTTTAGTGGATACATTGAAACATGAATTAGCCATACTGGAAGAGACACTTGAGCGAATGAAAGGGGAAGTTGTTGAACTTGAAAACAAACTGAGTGAAACCCGAGCAAGACAACAGGCGTTAGCTCTGCGTCATCAGGCGGCTGCTTCTTCCCGGCAGGTTCGTCGTCAGCTCGACAGCGGTAAAATTGATCAGGCAATGGCTCGCTTCGAGCAATTTGAGCGCCGTATCGATCATATGGAAGCGGAAGCAGAAGCCGTGGGCATGGGAAAACAAAAATCTTTGGATCAACAGTTTGCTGAATTAAAAGCAGACGATGAAATCAGTGAGCAGTTAGCGGCAATGAAGGCTAAAATAAATGCTAATAAAGAACAACATTAAATGTTGGTGCGCTTAACTCACCATTAAGGAAAAGTGATGGGCTCTATATTTCTTGGCATTCCGTTGACTATCTTTGTACTTTTTGTGCTACCCATCTGGTTGTGGTTGCATTATAGCGACCGGAATTCCAATCAAAGCCAGTTAGATCAGAATGAAATTCAGCGTCTGGCAGAGCGTGTACAACATATGCAGGCACGAATCAAAACATTGGAAGATATTCTGGATGCAGAACATCCTGATTGGAGGCAATCATAATGTCGAATGGTAATCGCCGGAAACTGTATCGAATACCTGAGAAGGGCAAAATTAAAGGTGTTTGTGCTGGGTTGGCCTATTATTTTGATGTACCAGTGCGCTTGATTCGTGTCATAGCGGTATTATCACTGTTTTTTGGCCTGTTTGGGTTTGTGGTTGTCGCTTATATTGTATTGGTTTTCGTCCTTGACCCGGCACCTCCGGGTTATCCCCAAGAGGACCATTTTTCAGCCCGAAACTTGCTGAATGAAATCGATTATCAATTGAAATCGGGAGAGATTCGTCTGCGCCAAATGGAACGTTATATTACTTCTGAAACGTTCAGTGTTCGCAGTCGTTTCAGGCAGCTTTGATAATAATTTAGGAATGCCTTGGGCTAGTTGTGGAGTCATTAATGTTGAAACGAACTCATGAAGCGGCGGAACACGATAATTGGTTCCGGGAACAAGTGAAACAAGGTCTCAATGAGGCCGATGATCCTAACACGGTTTGGGTTTCTCATAAGTTGGCCAAACAAGAGATGCAATGTCAGCGTGAAGCCCTGCAAGCACGAGTTGCAGGAAAAGTTAAATGATGTAACTAACTGGTATTGCCTGATCGTAATACTTACCACAGGAGAGACATGAAACGGCTGCAAAATGAATTCGCTGCGCTGGTTAATCGTGGGATGGATCGCCATTTACGGTTAGCTGTAACAGGATTAAGTCGTAGTGGTAAAACAGCGTTTATCACATCTTTGGTTAACCAATTACTTAACCTCCATAACGGCACCCGGTTGCCGTTATTTTCTGCTGTACGTGATGGTCGCTTGTTGGGGGTAAAACGGGTTCCTCAACGCGATTTAGGCGTTCCTCGTTTTACTTATGATGAAGGGTTGACCTCACTTTACGGCACACCACCTGACTGGCCGACCCCGACCCGGGGCGTCAGTGAAATCCGGTTGGCGCTTCGTTACCGCTCTGAGGATTCTCTGCTGCGTCATTTTAAAGAAACTGCCACGTTATATCTGGAAATTGTGGATTATCCCGGTGAATGGCTGTTAGACCTACCGATGCTGGCACAAAGTTATTTAACATGGTCATGTCAGATGAATAGCTTATTGCAGGGAGAAAGAGCTGAATGGGCAAAACCTTGGCTGGAGCTTTGCAAACAGTGCGATCCGTTGGCGCCCGCAGATGAGAATCTATTGGCTGGTATTGCTCAGGCCTATACGGAATATTTGGTTAAATGCAAAGAGCAAGGCTTGCATTTTATCCAGCCGGGGAGATTTGTTCTGCCCGGTGATATGATGGGCGCTCCGGCTTTACAATTTTTCCCTTGGCCGGGTATCAGTAATATCACTGAGTCACAATTTGCTCAGGCAGATCAACACACGAATATTGGTATGTTGCGTCAGCGCTTTGAATATTACTGCCAGTCGGTTGTGAAAGGGTTTTATAAAGCGCATTTTTTACGTTTTGATCGGCAGATTGTGTTGATAGATTGTTTACAGCCATTGAACAGTGGACCACAAGCATTTAATGATATGCGTTTAGCGCTGACACAATTAATGCAGAGTTTTCATTATGGTAAACGCACTCTCTTCCGCCGCTTGTTTTCCCCTTGCATTGATAAATTAATGTTTGCTGCCAGTAAGGCGGATCATGTTACCGCCGATCAACATGCTAATTTGGTTTCTTTACTCCAACAATTGGTTCAGGAAGCCAGACAAAATGCGGCTTTTGAAGGTATCAGCATGGATTGTGCTGGTCTGGCATCGGTACGGGCGACAGAAAGTGGCATGATTGAACATCATGGTGAAAGAATTCCAGCATTGAAAGGATATCGGCTTAAGGATGGTAAATCACTGACATTTTTTCCCGGTGAGGTGCCGCGGCGTTTACCTGATGATAGTTTCTGGCAAAAACAGGGTTTCTCTTTCGAGGAGTTTGGCCCTTGTCCGGTAGATACTGATACACCATTGCCTCATATCCGGTTAGATACCGTGCTGGAGTTTTTAGTGGGAGATAAAGTGAGATGACGGAGCCCTTGAAGCCAAGAATTGACTTTGAAGAACCCTTATCAGGGCCGCAAGAGCCGGTTTTAAAACCCGCTCAGATTTTCGATGAAAAAGATATGGCGAATTTCTATCCTGTATCGCCAGAACTTGAGACAGAAGAGCGTGAAGGTCAGGTAGAAGGGATAGTTAATGCGGCATTGAAACCTAAGCGTAGTTGCTGGCGTAACATGGTGTACGGCGCTCTGGCTTTATTGGGCGTGAGTGTTGTTGTTCAGTTTATGCAGTGGATTTATCAATCATGGCAGCAACAGGATTGGAGCGCATTAGGTGTGGCGGCGGCAGGGGGCATGATTGTCTTTGCGGGGATAGGTTCTCTGGTCAGTGAGTGGCGTCGTCTTTATCGGCTAAGAATGCGGTCTGAAGAACGGGATACTGCGAAAGCGTTATTACAGCATCATGGTGTGGGTAAAGGGCGGGAATTTTGTGAGAAGTTGGCAAGTCAGGCGGGCATCGAACAGCATCACCCGGCGTTACAGCGCTGGCGGGCCGCTTTACACGATACACATAACGATCGTGAAGTGGTGCTGTTGTACAGTAAATGGGTTCAACCTGTTTTAGATGCTCAAGCCAGGGCTGAAATCAGCCGCTATGCGGCGGAATCGGCATTAATGATAGCGGTTAGCCCGTTGGCGATTGTCGATATGGCGTTTATTGCGTGGCGTAATATCCGGCTAATTAATCGTATTGCAGCTTTATATGGTATTGAACTGGGGTATTTCAGCCGTATTCGGCTTTTCCGCCTTGTTTTGTTGAATATTGTTTTTTCTGGTGTCTCAGAAGTGGTGCGGGAAGTGGGTATGGATTGGCTATCGCAGGATATCACAGCGCGTCTTTCTGCCAGAGCTGCTCAAGGGATAGGTGTCGGTTTACTGACCGCCCGGTTGGGTATTAAAGCGATGGAATTATGTAGGCCATTACCTTGGATAGAAGGTGACAAACCTAAATTAGGAGATTTCCGTCGTCAGTTAATCGCTCAACTTAAGAATATCCTGCCAAATAAGTCTAAGAATATAGTTGATTAAATGATATATACTTTAATTCTATCTGAACGCACAAAATATCCAGATAACGACAACGTTTTACGTTATTTTATTAATCTGTTTTATAATCAATTGTAGAATTTATTTATTTTAGTGAAAGTTTCAAATGCTGTGTTATTTACGACATTGAAAAAACCGGAGTCTGGTCAATTTTTACTGACAGAATGCTTCATATGAATAATCGTAGAGAGTAGTATTTTAAAAAATTATATGTATTAGTGTAAATAAGGTCAAAACAGATGCGCTTAGAAGTTATTTGCCATGATCGAATTGGGCTGACCCGTGAATTGCTCGATCTACTGGTATTAGAAAATATTGATTTAAAAGGGATAGAAATATCCCAAATCGGCCGGATTTACCTTAATTTTTCACCCGTTGATTTCAATGTATTCCGTAAATTGATGGCGGAAATTCGTCGTATTAATGGTGTTATTGATGTTCGTACCGTCTCTTTTATGCCTTCTGAAAGAGAACACAAAGCGATGTGCGCATTGTTGGAGTCCTTGCCTGAGCCTGTTTTTTCGGTTGATCTGAAAGGAAATATTGAACTTGCTAACTCTGCGGTGTTTAAGCTGTTTGGTGTGAGTGAAGAACAAACTTATCAAAAACCTATCGGGCAGTTTATCAGCGGTTATAACTTTTCGCGCTGGTTTGAAAATAAGAATATCCAGCAACGTGTAGAAAGGATAACTCTCAAAGGCTTGGACTACCTGATGGATATTACTCCCATTCAACTGATTGATGAAAAGCAGAAAATGCAGTGTGTCGGCACGGTGATTATGCTCAAATCCGCTGCCCGAATAGGGACCCAACTGAAAAAACTGACTATTAATGACGGCAGTGAGTTTAAGAAAATTATCTCTGTTAGCCCAAAAATGACTCAGATTATTGAGCAGGCTCGTAAAATGGCGATGCTGGATGCGCCGCTGTTGCTGATTGGCGAGACGGGAACGGGCAAAGATATTCTGGCAAAAGCGTGTCATTTGCACAGCTTACGCGGAAAACAACCCTTTTTGGGGTTGAACTGCGCATCGATGCCGGATGATGTAGTCGAAAGTGAACTGTTTGGCTACGCTGCCGGCGCTTATCCTAATGCGATTGAAGGAAAGAAAGGTTTCTTCGAGCAGGCCAATGGCGGCACTGTTTTGCTGGATGAAATTGGTGAAATGTCGCCACAGATGCAAATTAAGCTACTGCGTTTTCTGAATGATGGTACTTTTCGCCGAGTAGGGGAAGAAAACGAAGTCAAAGTGAATGTCAGAGTTATCTGTGCTACGCAAAAAAATCTGGTTGAATTAGTACAGCGGGGGGAATTTCGCGAAGATCTTTATTATCGCCTGAATGTGTTGGCGATTACGCTTCCGCCGTTGCGTGATCGCAAAGCAGATATTATGCCGCTGGTGGAGTATTTTATTGAGCGTTTTTCTGAAGAGCAGGGGGTACTGAAACCTAAATTGTCCCCTGAACTTCCCCATTTCCTGACGAGTTACAGTTGGCCCGGTAACGTAAGGCAGTTACAAAATGCCATCTATCGCGCATTGACTCAGCTTGAAAATATGGAGCTGACGCCGCGGGATATCCAACTGCCAGAGTTTGAAACAGAGGTGTCTTTTAGTGAAGATGTGTTCAATGGTTCTCTGGATGAAATCAGTAAACGCTTTGAACGTTCAGTGTTGACGCGTCTTTATCGGCATTATCCAAGCACGCGTAAACTGGCTAAACGTCTTGGGGTATCGCATACTGCGATTGCCAATAAATTGAGAGAATATGGTCTGAGTAGCAGGAAACACGCTACTGAATATGAACCGGATGACGACGAGTAAAATAATGCCCACCAGAAGTGGGCATTATACGAATCACGGGATTTATTTCAGTACGGCCAGTGCGCTATCGTAATCTGGCTCATTAGTGATTTCATCAACCAGTTGGCTATAAATCAC
Organism: Photorhabdus luminescens subsp. luminescens; assembly: GCF_001083805.1. GTDB lineage: Bacteria > Pseudomonadota > Gammaproteobacteria > Enterobacterales > Enterobacteriaceae > Photorhabdus > Photorhabdus luminescens. The sequence continues at coordinate 308,723 of NZ_JXSK01000001.1, forward strand.
ATTATCGCTTTCATCAAGCACAATGACTGCACGGGCTGTGAGACCACTCAGAGGACTGTTACTGATGGCAACGCCATAATCTTCACTGAAACTACCGCCACGCAGGGTAGACAGCGTGACGACATTCGATAACCCTTCCGCGCCGCAGAAACGGGACTGAGCAAAAGGTAGATCGGCGGAAATGCACAGAACGACGGTATTTTCCAAATCATTCGCTACCTGATTAAATTTACGTACAGATGCCGCGCAAACGCCGGTATCGATACTTGGGAAAATATTCAGCACCTTACGCTTTCCGGCATAGTGGCTAAGAGAGACATCGGAGAGATCTTTGGCTGTCAGAGTAAAATCTTGCGCTTTTTCCCCTGATTTTGGGAACTGGCCGCTTACGGAGATATCATTGCCTTGAAATTTTACTGTTTGTGTCATAGTTTTCTTCCTCTGATAAATGAACCACGATTGCCCAGTGTAGAAGAATATTCGGCTCTTGCCCATCAAAAATAGCACTTGTGAGAGTAAAATTGTCTGATTGTGTCATTTCGACAATGGCTTATAATTTAGCAATGGGATATCTATTTTATAACAGGGCAGATAATTACCTTATGCGCTATTTCAATCTGATTTCTTGTGCACTACTTATCAATAGTTCTCTTATCACCGTTTCTGCTTTTGCTGCGGAAGTTCCTCCTGGTACTCAGCTTAATGACAAACAGGAACTGGTACGTCATCTAAAAGACGAACCGGCGTCCTTGGACCCGATTAACGCCGTGGGCCTGACAGAAGCGCAAGTTCAGCGCGATCTGTTTGAAGGGTTGGTGAATCAGGATGCGTATGGCAATGCCATTCCCGGTGTAGCAACAGCGTGGAAAACCGTAGACAACAAAACTTGGTTTTTTACGTTGCGTTCTGATGCCCGTTGGTCAAACGGCGAACCTGTTACTGCGACAGACTTTGTGTATAGTTGGCAGCGGTTGGTCACTCCGGCTAATACGTCATCTTTTGCTTGGTTTGCCGCACTTGCAGGTATTGAAAATGCGCAGGAAATTATTGACGGCAAACTACTGCCAGAAAAATTGGGCGTTGAGGCCATTGATAAGTACACATTAAAGGTGACATTAAACCGGCCTGTGCCTTATTTTCCCAATCTGACGGCGAATTTCAGTCTCTACCCGGTAAATAAGAAAATAGTAGAAAAATATGGGAAAGAGTGGATAAAAGTTGGTTATTTGGTGGGAAATGGCGCTTTCAAATTACATGATCGAATTGTTAATGAGAAAATCGTTCTGACACCAAACCCTTATTATTGGGATCATAAAAAAACCGTCCTAACCAAAGTCACATTTGTGCCCATTAATCAGGAATCACACGCGACTAAACGCTATCTGGCGGATGATTTAGATATCACTGAATCCTTCCCGAAAAATATGTATAAAAAATTGCAGCATGAATTACCTGGGCAAGTCTATACGCCGGATCAGTTGGGAACCTATTATTATGCTTTTAACACTCAACGTGCGCCAACTAATGATGCCAGAGTACGTAAAGCGCTTTCTATGGCAATTGATCGCAAAGTCATTACTGAAAAAGTTTTAGGGACAGGAGAGAAACCTGCCTGGCATTTTACGCCGGATGTGACTGCTGGTTTCCATCCTGCGCTCAGTGACATGGAACAACATACACAGGCAGAATTGGATCAACAGGCTAAGGTTTTGTTACAAGCGGCGGGTTACGGGCAGAACAATCCACTGAAACTTTCTCTGCTCTATAATAATTCCGAAAACCACCAGAAAATTGCGATTGCTATTGCCTCTATGTGGAAGAAAAAATTGGGGGCGCAAGTGAGTTTGATGAATCAGGAATGGAAAACTTATATTGATAGCCGTAACACGGGCGATTTTGATGTTATTCGAGCATCTTGGGTGGGTGATTATAATGAACCTTCTACATTTCTAAGCCTGTTAACTTCAACGCATAGTGGCAATATTGCTAAATTCCATCAGGCGAATTATGACAAATTACTACAATCTGCTAGTTTGCGAACAGATGATGCTTTAAGAAACGATGACTATAACAAAGCGGAGCAAATGATTGCTGAACAGGCGCCTATTGCACCGATTTATCAGTACACTAACGGCAGGTTGATAAAACCTTGGTTAAAAGGATACCCGATCACCAATCCTGAAGACGTGGCATATAGCCATACTATGTACATTATTAAGCACTAAGAGTAAGGAGCTGGATGTGGAGACCATTTATGGCTCATCATTGAAAGAGGCTGATGCAGTCTATGCTTGTCAGTTTGATGGTCAAGGCGGCATGACATCGATTGATATGAATGGATTAGCCACACCAGCTCAACCTTTCTGGCAACATCTGGATTACCATAATCCTAAGAGTTACCGCTGGATAATGGACACGGATTTGTTGCCAGAAACGGTCAAAAAGGGGCTGGCTGGAGAGAGTTTTAGACCGAAAATAGTGCGTACTGGTGATGGTACGATGATCACGCTGCGGACAATTAATAGCAATAAAAGTGAACGTCCCGATCAATTGGTCACATTCCGTATTTACATTAATGCTGAAATTATCGTTTCCAGTCGCCATCGTAAAGTTCATTCACTTGAACAGGTACTGAGTGATTTACAAAATGGTATAGGCGCGAAAACGACCGGGCATTGGTTGGTTGAAATGGCTGATGCAATAACTGATGAAGTGGGTAATTTTATTGAAGATCTTCATGACAACCTTATTGAGCTTGAGAATATGATTCTTGAGCAACGGACGCCAGAGCGAGGTGGATTAGCTTTACTGCGTAAACAATTGATCATTCTTCGTCGTTATATGGCACCTCAAAGAGATGTATTTGCCCGTCTCGCCAATGAAAAATTACTCTGGATGAGTGATGAAGATCGCCATCGAATGCAGGAAATAGCTGACCGCTTGGGAAGAGAATTGGATGATTTGGATGGTTGTATTGCTCGTACGGCAATTATTTCAGATGAAATTACATCCATGATGACGGATGCGATGAATCGTCGTACTTATACTATGTCATTACTTGCTATGATTTTTTTGCCAACAACATTCCTGACTGGATTATTTGGTGTCAACCTTGGTGGTATTCCTGGTAATGAAAACCATCTAGGTTTTAGTATTTTTTGTTTGCTGTTATTGGGATTGATTATATTTGTTGCCTGGTGGTTAAAAAGAAGTAAATGGCTATGATAATTAGAGAGTTGTTTGGCGAGATGAAACACAACGGCGAGAAAGTGTTACGAAAATTGATGCTTAATTTGAGATATATCAATATTCACCAGACGCCATTGAGGCATGATAGCTCTCGCAGGTGAAAACAACGTTAAGCGATGAACGTTGTTCTCCGTAATTGTAGTTTTTCTCACATAAGTCTTTATACAGAATAATTGCCCATTCTTGTGCCGATATTAATTGCTAATGTCGGCTTTTTTTATTTTTCATTGTGGTTGTAGGAAAATAAATAAAAATCAAGGCAAAAGAGACAAAGACATTGACGCTCTGAAATATATCCAGAGCGGTATGATTAAGAATATACCCGTCATCTTTCAAGCTGCCTCTTTGTTGGCTGCACTCACTCACCCCGGTCACATAGTTATCTATGCTCCCGGGGATTCGCTCCTTTGCCGTCGCGATGCAACTTGAAATCCATTGGGTATAGCTATTTTACTTCAACAACATCCAGCCGTTCTGATTGGTAATCGGGCTGATCTTCTATATCACCGACGAGTTGTATTGGTAATTCTTCGCGGTCAAAAGCGAGATCGCCGCCATCAATAACTTCGCTGCCGTGAGTGATATTTTTAAAATCGAATAAATTAAAATCGCTGAGATGCGATGGAACGACATTTTGTACCGCACGAAACATAGTTTCAATTCTGCCCGGATAACGCTTATCCCATTCCCGTAGCATATCCTTAATAACCTGACGTTGCAGGTTGGGTTGTGAACCACAGAGATTACAAGGAATGATTGGAAATACTTTGGCGGTTGCATAGCGCTCAATATCTTTCTCACGGCAATAGGCGAGAGGACGAATGACAATATGTTTACCATCATCACTCATCAACTTTGGCGGCATACCTTTTAGTTTGCCGCCGTAAAACATGTTGAGAAATAAGGTCTGTAAAATATCATCACGATGATGGCCTAATGCAATTTTCGTTGCTCCCAACTCAGTGGCTGTGCGATATAAAATCCCACGGCGTAGACGAGAACAGAGTGAACAAGTTGTTTTACCTTCGGGTATCTTCTCTTTCACTATGCCATAAGTGTTTTCTTCGACAATTTTATATTCCACACCCAGTTCATCCAGATAAGCGGGAAGGATATGCTCAGGAAAACTGGGTTGTTTCTGATCCAGATTAACTGCAACAAGTGAAAAATTAACTGGAGCGCTTTTTTGCAGATTTTGCAGGATAGATAGCAGGGTATAGCTGTCTTTACCACCAGAAAGGCAGACCATAATACGATCGCCTTCCTCAATCATATTGAAATCAGCGATTGCTTGACCGACATCACGGCGCAAACGCTTCTGTAATTTGTTCAGGTTATATTGTTGTTTCTGATCCACCACGGACACTCTGTAAATAATGTTTAAATGGGATTTAGGGGATGGAGTATACCATTTTTATTACCTGACACCTTAAAAGAGTTTGCGATAGATTCCGCTCGTTTTTACCTGTTAATACTAATCAATTGATAGTTTTTTCTGTTGTCGAAGATGAAGAGCGCACATACTCTGGATTCTATTGGTAACCGGTGTCAGAATGGATTTGAAAATCAGATTTCAGTGCGGCAATTCAATCATGGTCTGACTGTTATTTATATTGATCCTCTTGATTTAGTTCAATGAATAATGTTTTTGAATTAAGACTATTATTGTTGCTGTAAAAAATAATGCTCCACCTATATAAGTGGTAATGATATATATTTTTATCCAATGTGTTAAGCTGGAGGGTAGATTTTGAATAAAGTCATAAGATTCTTGGTGCATATATTTGCCATCAGGATGGTTTGTTTTCATTTTTTTTCCAGTTAACAGCCTGTAGAAGAACATAACGACTTGAAACTGATCACGCATCCTTCCGAAGCGTTCTATCGTTATTCCTATTGGTAAATAAAATCCTTCTTCTATATATAATTCAATGATTTTGTCCATCTTTTTTTGGTTTATTTTATAAATGGCTATTGATATAATGAGAAAAATAATGGAGGAGATAAAAGAAATCACTAAAATGATAAAGGTGATTATATTCATATTGACACCCCATGAATATCCATATAGTTAAGCGTATTTTTCAAATAGGTATATTGCCATTGATATAATGAAGGATGCAACACTTATATTGATGGTAATGAAACATGTTTTTATCCAGTGAGTTAAATTGGGGGGTAAATTTTGAATAAAATCGTAAGACTCTTTTGGCATATATTTACTATTAGGTTTATTTATTCTTATTCTTTTTCCTGTTAATAATCTATAGAAAAATGCGGCAGTATAAAATTGACCGTGAATACCCATAAAATGCCCTATGTATGCTCCTGATGATAAACAAAACCCTTTTTCCATATATAATTCAATAATTTTATCCATCTTTTTTTGATTTATTTTGTAAATAGCTGATGATATAATGAAAAAACCAATAAAAGAAGCGCAAAAAATAAGTAAAATGATAAAAGTGACTCTATTCATATTAATGCTCCATGAATGTTCATATAATTAAGCGTATTCTCTAAATAGAAACGTTATCATTATTATGAAGAAGAATACACCGCTTATATTAATGGTGATAAAATATATCTTTATCCAGTGAGTTAAACTGTAGGGTAGGCTTTGAATAAAACTATAAGATTCTTGGTACATATATTTGCTATCCTTTTCATTGATTCTCATTCTTTTCCCAGTGAGGAGCATATAGAAAAACATCGCAACTTGGTACTGACCATGAACACCTAAGAAACGACCCAGTTTTACTCCTGCTGATAAATAAAGTCCTTTTTCTACATATGATTCAATAATTTCATCCATTTTACTCTGATTTATTTTGTAAATAGTTATTGATATAATTAGAAAAAAGAAGAAAAAAATAACAGAAATAATGGTTATTAAATCTAATATACTCATAGCAAATTCTCTATAAATACATCCGCGAAGAATCCCATAGTTTTCTCTAATCCATAACTAGCCATAGACCCGCCAGCTAAACCGCCACCAGCTATGCAAAGTCCGGCAACTAAACCACCTGACACAGCTCCAAGAGCAACACATGCTGTACCTGCTGCTAGACCGCCATAATATCCTCCGACCATCCCGCCTCCCGTTCTCCCAGCAAATTTACTATATTCTTTGATAGCTACTTTCTCACATTTCCCTGTTTGCCCATAATTACAGGCATCAATAACTTGCCCGGTGGTATCAGTAAAATCTAAGCCGATTGCAACTCGGCCGCCATATTTCATCCATTTAATCATTTTTTCACTTTGCATAATTGTTTGACTATATCCCTTTATTGCGCCAATCCCGACTTTATCCCATTGATGAGCAATGGCTTTAGTTGATAACTTTAGCGCATGCTTTAGATTAGGATGTTGGTCGATTTTCAAAGAGAGTCGGCCAACTTTATTCAATAATTTCTTTAGGTTACCCATAATCAGTTGTCTTTCTACATAAAACTCGGGACTGACATATTTTCGGTTTAGCCCATTTAGCCGATATTCTTTTTGATAAAGCTTCTGTAATTTTGACAGATTTTTTTTAATTTGGGAGAAATAAGAGTTACCCAGAGATGAAGAGGTACCAACCAAAGTTCCTCCCTGATCCAGCACATAGTGAAACAGACCAAAATGACGATGCAAAAATGCCGCGTATTCATTGGGTAAACTTGAAATGGATCGGTTTACTTCATACTGAGATTGCTTTAATAGCTGTATTATGTGTGGCGGATTATAGGAATCTGGATCTGCAACCAGCAGGATTTGTCCCGGTTGCAGGAATCGGTAATTTGCATTTAATGCCATAAAATACCGGGCCGCTTCGCTATTTGAATGGCTGAATAACAGACTTGCTTGAAAACTCAATCCTCCAGGTTGCTGTACGACACAGAAACCGGGTTGAATGTTTCTTTTCATAATACTCTATTTGTTCCTGTGGTAGTTTTTAACATGTTGACCCAATGTTAGATAACATAACTTAATCAGATAATCGGATTATCTTCAACATATAGCAAACGGGTTTCTAATCTCTACGGAGTGAGAATTTATAGGGGGTTAAGTGATGTATAAATTCAATCTGGTTTTGTCTGTTGATATTGATTAATTTACGTTTTTTTCTTTGATAAAGGATAGTAATAGTGATCAAAATTTTTTATTATCCTTGGCCTGACTACGAGCCTGAAATATTTACATTTATATAAGATACTTAACGATTCATTACAATTCTCTTATTGAAATCGAAGAAAAATAACTCAAAATGGGGAATTGAACATAAGGTAAATTAATTAAGGTATAGTATGGCAAATATGATTTATGTGACGATAAAAGGTGAATCTCAGGGACTTATTTCTCAGGGATGTTCAACTTTAGATTCTATTGGTAACCGGTATCAGAATGGACATGAAAATCAAATTATGGTGTTGCAATTCAATCATGGTCTGACAGTTGCTCAGAATGTTAATTATCAGCCGGTAAACTTCATTAAATTATTAGATAAACTATCTCCATTGCTAATGATAGCGGCTGCTAACAAGTGAAAAACTGGAACTGATATTCAATGTTTATTGAAACTCTTAAATAGGATTAGCACGATTAATAATATTTTTGAATTAAGATTATTATTGTTGATACGAGAGAAAATGCTACACCTATATAAGTGATAATGATACATGTTTTCATCCAATACGTTAAACTGGAGGGTAGATTTTGAATAAAGTTATAAGATTCTTGGTGCATATATTTACTATCAGGCTGATTTATCTTCATTTTTTTTCCAGTTAACAGCCTGTAGAAGAACAAAACGACGTGAATCTGATCATGCATCCTTCCGAAGCGTTGTATCATTATGCCTGTTGGTAAATAAAGTCCTTCTTCTATATATAATTCAATAATTTTATCCATCTTTTTTTGATTTATTTTGTAAATGGCTATTGATATAATCAAAAGTAAAAGAGATAAGAAAAAACATATTGTCATTATTAAATCCAATATTCTCATAGTTAATTTCCTATAAATAAATCTACAGTAAATTCCGCAGCTTTCTCAAATCCATAGTTACCTATAGCCTTCCTAGCTACGTGTTCTTCTGAAAAATTCCTAATTAAAAAACGGCAAGATATATTTATCATATGTAAGAAATACTATCCCAATAGCGAAAGATAATAAACTGATTAAGAGGTAATAACAATAAGAGTAATTGTCCTGTGCATATTAATCTCCGGGAAAATATTTAATAGAAGATTTACCCATTGCATTCTCCATTTTATTCCTAATATGATCTCCAGGTTTTAGTGCATATTTTAGTTGAAAACATGAGAGTATTTATGACATAAAGTCGTTACTGTTGATATAAAGAGGAATATAAAACTTATATTAATGGTGATGAAATATGTTTTTATCCAATGAGTTAAACTGGAAGGTAAATTTTGAATGAAATCATAAGATTCTTGATACATGTATTTACTGTCAGGTCTATTTGTCCTTATTCTTTTTCCCGTTAATAACCTATAAAAAAATACGGCAGCATAAAATTGACCATGAATACCCATTAAATGACCCATGTATGCTCCTGTTGACAAACAAAACCCTTTTTACATATATAATTCAATGATCTTGTCCATCTTTCTTTGGTTTATTTTATAAATGGCTATTGATACAACTAAGAGAATAATAAATAAAATATAAAAAATAAGCATGATGGCAATAGTTGATCTGTTCATGTTAATTTCCTATTGGTATTTTAATTAATAGGGTATGTTTTATGTATTCGTTAAATACTTGTATAACAAGATAAGTATACTGCTTAAGGTGAATGAAAATATGGAAATAGAAAATAAATAATAATATATAATTATTATTGAAGCAAGTTTTTTAGGTATACTGTTTGCAAACTCATATGCTTCTTCCGGTATGGAATTACCTATATAAGCACGAGATATTATAGTCTTTTTTTTGGTTATTATTTGGTAAAAGAAACAGGACAAATAATAACTACCATAAAAACCAGAAAACGATATTACATATATAATTTGTGGTATAAAAAATCCTTTTTGTGTATATTTTTCTCTGATTTCTGCGAAGAATGCTTTCTTTATCCCATAAAAAAAGAATAAAAATAGTAGCAAAAACAGACTAACTAAAAATAAAGAAATCATGAGAAAGTTAATTGTATTAATTAGGATACTCATGTTATTCACTTACTATTTTATCGATTAAAAACTCTCCTGCGGTGCTTCCAGCAACTCCACCTACTACACTACCGACAGCTACGCATATCCATCCAACGGCGCCTCCGGCAGGAGCTGATGCTATACCCAATGCTAGACAAATTTCACCTGCTGCTGTTCCAGCACCTATTCCCCCTATAATTCCTCCTCCAGTTCTACCAGCAAATTTACTATATTCCTTGATAGCTACTTTTTCACATTTTCCTGTTTTCCCATAATTACAGGCATCAATAACCTGCCCGGTGGTATCAACAAAATCAAGACCAATGGCAACTCGGCCGCCATATTTCATCCATTTAATCATTTTTTCACTTTGCATAATTGTTTGACTATATCCCTTTATTGCGCCAACTCCGACTTTATCCCATTGATGAGCAATGGCTTTAGTTGATAACTTTAGCGCATGCTTTAGATTAGGATGTTGGTCGATTTTCAAAGAGAGTCGGCCAATTTTATTCAATAATCCCTTTAGGTTACCCATAATCAATTGTCTTTCTACATAAAACTCGGGACTGACATATTTTCGGTTTAGCCCATTTAGCCGATATTCTTTTTGATAAAGTTCCTGTAATTTTTTCAAATTTTTTTTAATTTGGGAGAAATAAGTATTACCCAGAGATGAAGCGGTACCAACCAAAGTTCCTCCCTGATCCAGCACATAGTGAAACAGACCAAAATGACGATGCAAAAATGCCGCGTATTCATTGGGTAAACTTGAAATGGATCGGTTTACTTCATACTGAGATTGTTTTAATAGCTGTATTATGTGTGGCGGATTATAGGAATCTGGATCTGCAACCAACAGGATTTGTCCCGGTTTCAGGGACCGGTAATTTGCATTTAATGCCATAAAATACCGGGCCGCTTCGCTATTTGAATGGCTGAATAACAGACTTGCTTGAAAACTCAATCCTCCAGGTTGCTGTACGACACAGAAACCGGGTTGAATGTTTCTTTTCATAATACTCTATTTGTTCCTGTGGTAGCTTTTAACATGTTGGCCTGACGTTAGATAACATAACTTAATCAGATAATCGGATTATCTTCAACATATAGCAAACGAGTTTCTAATCTCTACGGAGTAAGAATTTATAGGGGGTTAAGTGATGTATAAATTCAATCTGGTTTTGTCTGTTCATATTGATTAATTTACGTTTTTTTCTTTACTAAAGGATAGAAATGGTGATCAAAATTTTTTATTATCTTTGGCCTGACTACGAGCCTTCAATATTTACATTTATATAAGATACTTAACGATTCATTACAATTCTCTTATTGAAATCGAAGAAAAATAACTCAAAATGGGGAATTGAACATAAGGTAAATTAATTAAGGTAAGTTAATTAAGGTGTAATATGGCAAATATGATTTATGTGACGATAAAAGGTGAATCTCAGGGGCTTATTTCTCAAGGGTGTTCAACTTTAGATTCTATTGGTAACCGGTATCAGAATGGATTTGAAAATAAAATTATGGTGTTGCAATTCAATCATGGTTTGACTGTCGCTCAGCATGTCAATTATCAGCCGGTAAACTTTATTAAGTTATTAGATAAATCTTCCCCATTGCTAATGATAGCGGCTGCTAACCGTGAAAAACTGGAATTGACATTTGATATTTATCGGACCTCTTCAATAGGTTCACAAGAACTTTTTTATTCCATCTTGCTCACTGGAGCAAGAATTTGTGATTTAAATGTTAATTATCCGCATGTTATTAATGATAATAATGGTCAGCCGGAGGAGGTTGTTTCAGTACAGTATGCTAATATTACTTGTCGGCATCATATGGCGGGAACATCAGGATATCTTATTTGGGATGAGATGGTTTATTGATAAATACAGTTTATACCCGTCATCTTTCAAGTTGCCTCTTTGTTGGCTGCACTCGTTCACCCCGGTCACATAGTTATCTATGCTCCCGGGGATTCACTCCCTTGCCGTCGCGATGCATCTTGAAATCCATAGGGTATATACGCTTATATTTCGGTTAGAATATAAGTGTGTTTTTCAAATTTAAGTGCATTACCATTGGTATGAAAAAGAATGTCCCACTTGTATTAATGGTAATGAAATATGTTTTTATTCAATGAATTAAATTAAAAGATAAACCTTGAATAAAACTGTAAGGTTATTGGTGTATGTATTTATTATCAGGTTCATTTATTCTCATTTTTTCCTATTAATAGCATGTATATAATCTAATTATTTTATTGATATTATGCTGGTTTATCTTGTAAATATCTACTGATATAATGAAAAGATCAATAAAAGAAACATAATATACTCTATTTACTTCCGTAGTCGTGTTCAGCATGTTGACTCAACGTTAGGCAACATAACATCCTGATAGTTTTGTGCTCTGGATGGCTTAATCAAATGATAGGATTATTTTTAGCTTATAAGTATACTGGTTGCTAATTTTACAATGCATATTTACTTGAATAATCTTAAAGGTTATTGTGCGAATGATTCTGATCTGAATCTCAAAGTTGGAACCTATGATTAGCACTTTTTCATATTTCTTGTAGAATATCTGCAACGATTTTCCTGCCGGCGGAGTACTTCTGTAGGCCGGTTGTAAATAAGGCTCAAATTGGATTTAAGGAACGAAATATATCAATTTTGTTACGTTACACTTTAAAGCGTTTATGATAGATTCAATCCGTTTTTGTCTATTAACGTTGGTCGATTTATTTTTTCTACTATAGAGAGTAAGGATATGAATGGATTTGTATATTTAGCAATGGCAATTGTTGCTGAGGTTATCGCAACGGCTTCATTAAAAGCCTCTGATGGGTTTAGTAAGCTATTCCCTTCTATATTGGTCATTGTTGGATACGGCATCGCTTTTTGGGGGTTATCTCAGGTGGTCAAAGTGGTGCCATTAGGGATTGCTTACGCCATATGGTCTGGCTTGGGTATTGTGTTGGTTTCTGTTGCCGCGATATTTTTATATCAGCAGAAGCTGGATTGGGCGGCTATTTTAGGTATGGCTCTTATTGTTGCCGGTGTAATGGTAATAAACCTGCTTTCTAATAGCAGCGCACATTAATTAACAATTAACGGCGCTTCTGTTTTCCCTGAATCGTTTTCTGGAGAAGAGATATGTTAAGCGTTAGTCATAATAAAGGATTCCAGACAGTCTTATTAGGAGTACTTTTTAGTATTGCTGTATTAGCAGGCTGTAGTAGCCAGGCAGGGAAAACATCTACTCAATATCAAGGGATACAATATTCTCAACCGGAAGTTGCTCTTAGGGATAATGCCAGAGCAATCTGTTCTTATGCAGGTGGTATGCCTGCATTAGCAATACAATTAAATGGCGCGCAAATACCTGTTTGCCAGTTGGCAAATGGTAAGCGTTGTGATGAAAGAGCGTTATTACAAGGTTCCTGTGCATCGATTTGAGGCAGAAATTAAGTAACTAATATGAGCAGGAACATGCCGTTCGGATATCCGGTTATAGGCAGCCTTAGGCATGATTCTGCGAGTATATTTGATTCATCAGACAATCATTTTTAGCTGTCTGGGTGGGTAATTATTTACGGATAAAAAATTGGCTGATTAATACTAATACAGCAGCAATTAGGTAAGCGGCAAAAATACCGACTAACCATTGCGGCATCTCTAATGTCAGGAATTGCCACTGTCTTACTGAACAATCGCCTGTAGCTTCAAATACAGAGGGAAGCCATTGATTTAACGCCAACCATGAAGGGAAGTTTACGAAGAAATCACAGGTATTAAATGGAGAAGGGTGCAACTGCATCATAGTATGTTCCCATGCCAGTTGCAGGCCACTCCAGGCGCTGTAGATCCACAAAATAATCGCCAGCCAGCGTAACGGCGTTTTTGGCGCGATCATACCCAATATTCCGGCGCTCAATACACCAAACAGAGCAACCCGTTCATAAATACACATCACGCAGGGTTGTAATTTCATCACATGTTGAAAGTATAATGCCGAGCCTTCCAGTATTAGGGCGGTCAAGGTCATTAACAGCCATGCGTTTCGTCCTTGAGAACAGTGGTTTAAAAATCGCATCATTTCCGTTTTTCCATACAGATTAAGATAAATAATTGAACGCCTATTTTGCCGATTTACAGGTAACAAAAAAAGCCAATTAAGATAAATCTGGCTTTTTCGGGAAAAAATAAAACCGTATTGTGCGTAGTCAATGCGCAATACGGTATTGATTTTGCTATGGGATAAATTATTACCGATTATGGCAAAGCAATTAAGCCCCAATGAACCATCATTTCAGTGACCGGAATTAGCAGAAATTCTACACACAGCAAACCGACCAGAGTCATGACAATGGTGTAAGGTAATGCCATCATCACCATGCGACCATAAGATAAACGAATTAATGGCGATAATGCCGAAGTCAACAGGAACAGAAATGCTGCTTGTCCATTAGGTGTTGCAACGGAAGGCAGATTAGTGCCGGTATTAATTGCAACAGCCAGATATTCAAATTGTTTATGTGAAATTAGGCCCTCTTGCAGAGCTGTTCTCGCTTCATTGATATAAACCGTGCCAACAAATACGTTATCCGAGACTGATGAAAGCAGGCCATTAAATAGATAGAACAGGGAAAGTTGAGAAGTTTCAGAAACTTGTAAAACGAATTGAATAAATGGCGTAAACAATTGCTGGTCAACGATGACTGCAACGATAGAAAAGAATACCGTCAGTAATGCCGTGAATGGCAGTGCCTCTTCAAATGCTTTACCCAATGCATGTTCTTCGGTAATACCACAGAACGATGTGGTTAGAATAATGACTGAAAGGCCGATCAAACCAACTTCTGCCAGATGGAACGCCAGTGCGACAATTAACCATATGCCAATCATCGCTTGAGCAATAAGCTGCGCTTTTTCTTTACGAGTGCGTTTTGCGCTGGTTTTTTTATCATAATCTTCTAATACCTGTCGGACGCGTTCCGGCAATTCTGCACCGTAACCGAACAGCTTAAAGTGTTCGACTAGAAAACAAACTAGCAGCCCGCAAATAAAGACAGGCAAGGTAACCGGAGCCATGCGAATAAAGAAGGTGACAAAATCCCAATTAACGTTTTTGGCGATGATCAGATTTTGTGGTTCTCCTACCATCGTCATTACACCGCCGAGGGCAGTACCTAAACCTGCATGCATCATCAGACTACGCAAAAAAGCACGAAATTGTTCAAGCGTTTGTTTCTTTTTCTCTGCCTCAATGTGATTGTCATGCTCAGAGTTAAGTTGATCATGCTGATTAGTAATAAAGTTGTTGTAGATAGAATAGAAGCCAAGGGAAACACTAATAACCACCGCGATAACGGTCAGAGCATCAAGAAATGCCGACAGAAATGCGCTAGCCAAACAGAATGCTAAGGCAAGCATACGTTTAGATTTTATGGAGAGCAGGAGTTTAGTGAAAGCAAATAATAGTAATTGCTTCATAAAGTAAATTCCTGCAACCATAAATATCAGCAACAGTACAACTTCCAAGTTATTAGCAATTTCATGACCAACTTGTTGAGGCGAGGTCATGCCGATAATAACCGCTTCAATTGCCAACAGGCCGCCTGGTTGTAACGGGTAACATTTAAGCGCCATTGCTAAAGTAAAAATGAATTCGATAACTAGCAGCCAGCCTGCGACAAATGGGTTAATGAAGAAGAATATCAGTGGGTTGGCGATGAGAAAAATGATGATAGCTAGTTTATACCAATCTGGCGAGTTGCCGAGAAAGTTTTTTACCGCTGTTTTTAGGATACTGGTTTCCATTGCAATTAAAGTTCCTCTAAAATTCGTAAGATTGTGTTCTTTAAACAATAGTACGCTTTAATACAGAATATTTTAAGGGAAATGAGGTGTAATTAAGCATGAGTACGCTTTTTTTCATGACCGCCTTTACGGTTTCTAGACTACATAGCTATATTGAAGTTGCGTATTCTGATATAATTTCATCTATTATTAGTTGAAAAAATCACGTTGGAATAACAAAAATATGGTCATTAAGGCTCAAAGTCCCGCAGGTTTTGCGGAAGAGTATATTATTGAGAGTATATGGAACGGCCGTTTTCCTCCTGGCTCAATTCTTCCGGCAGAACGTGAATTATCTGAGTTAATTGGTGTGACAAGAACCACCCTGCGTGAAGTATTGCAGCGTTTGGCACGCGATGGATGGTTAACTATTCAGCATGGCAAACCAACAAAAGTGAATAACTTTTGGGAAACATCGGGTCTTAATATTTTAGAGACACTGGCCCGTCTTGATCACGATCGCGTTCCTGAGTTGATTGATAACCTACTGGCGGTGAGAACGAATATCGCGGCGATATTTATTCGCACCGCTTTTAGGCATAATCCGGGTAAATCATTGGAAGTATTGGCAGAAAAAGAGCAGGTGGAAGATAATTCAGAGTCATTTAGCGCGTTAGATTATGATATTTTCCGTGGTTTGGCTTTTGCTTCAGGTAATCCAATTTATGGCCTTATTATCAATGGGTTGAAAGGGCTATATACCCGTATAGGGCGTTATTACTTCTCTAATCCTGAGGCGCGTAAATTGGCGCTGAATTTTTATCAGCAACTGGTGATATTATGCCATGATAAATCCTACGATAATGTCATGGAATGTGTACGTAACTATGGTAAAGAGAGCGGTGTCATTTGGCACAGTATGCAAAGTACAATGCCAAGTGATTTATCTGAATTGCCGCTGATGTCTCGTTAGTATTTTTACTTAATTTCAGGCCTTATCCGATCTATTAATTTCAAATCAGAATTATTTTGAATCGGCCCGGTACAGAACGCTCTGTACCGGGAATTTTGTTTTTTTCTCACTTAATTTCAAGCCAATCGTTAATGTCTCTATTTCAGAATATTATTCTGAATCTTTGGATTTTATTTGAATTTTTATTTCGATTAATTGATGGTTATTGGTATCTTGTGGTTGTTTAATTGATTCGCTTTTTTCGTCGAAAAAATCAGAATAATGACTTGATATGAAATAATTAGTATGCGATTTTTATCGTAATTATTTCCTTAATTTTATGATTTTAATATTAATTTTTATAATTTGGCTATGTATAAATCACAAATAAATCTGTTGCATAAATGTAATGTAATTGTGACCTAAATCATAAATGTAGATTATTGACGTGACCGATGATTGTTCTATATTGGTTTTTTATAAACAGCATATTATGCTTGCCTAAAATCTTAAATCGTCCGAGGGCTATGATGAAAATCCTTGTTTTAGGTAGTGGTGTTATTGGTGTAACCAGTGCCTGGTATTTGGTACAGCAAGGTCATGAAGTCACTGTCATTGATCGCCAGGGAAGCGCTGCTGAGGAAACCAGTGCGGCTAATGCCGGGCAGATCTCGCCGGGATACGCGACTCCGTGGGGAGCGCCGGGTATTCCATTGAAAGCCATTAAATGGATGTTTCAACGCCATGCTCCATTGGCCATTCGTCCTGATGGATCGTTATTTCAGTTACGTTGGATGTGGCAGATGTTGCGTAACTGCGATGCCAGTCACTATGCGATAAACAAGAGCCGGATGGTACGATTGGCAGAGTACAGTCGTGACTGTATCAAGCAGTTGAGGGAAGATACCGGTATTCAATATGAAGGGCGTCAGGGGGGCACGCTTCAGTTATTCCGTACTAATAAGCAGTTTGATAATGCCGTGAATGATATAGCCGTTCTTGAACAGGAAGGGGTTCCTTACAATTTATTAACGGCGGATAAACTGGCGACAGTAGAGCCGGCATTAGCGCATGTCGCTCACAAATTGACGGGAGGCTTGCAATTACCGAACGACGAAACGGGCGATTGTCAGCTTTTCACCAAAGAATTGGCAAAAATGGCGGAAGCGGCGGGCGTAACGTTTCTGTTTAATAAACAGGTCAAACAGTTATTGGTGGAAGGGCATCGAATTACCGGCGTTCAGTGCGAAGATGGCGTTATGACAGCAGACAACTATGTTGTTGCTATGGGCGCCTATTCAACAGGATTGCTAAAGGGGCTGGTCAAAATTCCAGTATATCCATTGAAAGGTTATTCATTAACTATGCCTATTGCCGATGCGGAACGGGCTCCGGTATCTACTGCATTGGATGAAACATATAAAATCGCGATTACCCGGTTTGATAACCGTATTCGTGTGGGGGGAATGGCAGAAGTTGTAGGCTTCAATTTGGATCTGCTTAAAGCACGCTATGAAACATTGAAAATGGTGGCGCAAGACCTTTATCCAGGCGGCGGCGATATCACTCAGACTCGTTTTTGGACGGGATTACGGCCAATGACGCCGGATGGTACCCCGATTGTTGGTCCGACTGAATATCACAATCTCTACCTAAATACCGGGCATGGTACATTGGGATGGACAATGGCATGTGGTTCCAGTCAGTTGCTGGCTGATATTATTTCGGGTAAAAAGCCCGCCATTGCGTCTGATGATTTGTCTGTATTTCGTTATATTAATGGTTTTAATGCAAAATTGGCGCCATTTAGCCATCAATTACACACTGAACTGAGAGGCTAATAGAATATGCTACGTCCAATTTCGGCAACGATCCATCTGGATGCATTGGAAAATAATCTGGCGATTATTCGTAATAAGGTCGGTAATAGTAAGATCTGGGCGGTTGTTAAAGCCAATGCTTATGGGCATGGTCTGAGTTGCGTATGGCAGTATCTCAATCAGGCTGATGGATTTGCTTTACTTGATTTTAATGAGGCGATTTTATTACGGGAGCTGGGGTGGCAAGGGCCAATTTTGCTATTGGAAGGATTTTTTAAACCCGAAGATTTGTCGATAATTGATGAATATCGGTTAATAACCGTAGTGCATAGTCATTGGCAACTGAAAGCAATAGAGATGGCCAATTTGAGTAAGCCGATCGATATTTATCTGAAACTCAATAGCGGTATGAATCGATTGGGATTTCCTGCGGATCAATATAGAACGGTTTTATCATCGGCAAAGCGTATCCGGCAAATTGGGCAAATAACATTAATGTCACATTTTGCGAATGCGGATAATAAGGAGATTGGCGTTACTGAACAACTTAACGTTATTAATTCGGTCAGTCAGGGATTGGATATTTCTCAATCTCTGGCTAATTCAGCCGCTTCTTTGTGGTATCCACAAACTCATAAAGATTGGGTACGTCCCGGTATTGTGCTATATGGCGCCTCACCGAGTGGAAAGTGGCAAGATATTGCCGATATTGGATTGAAAGCAGTGATGAGCTTGCAAAGTGAAATTATTGCTATTCAGAATCTCAAAGCAGGAGACAAAATCGGTTATGGCAGTCAATATACCGCGCCGGGTCCTATGCGAGTCGGTACAGTTGCCTGTGGCTATGCTGATGGTTATCCCCGTCGTGCAATGACGGGAACGCCGATTATTGTCGATGGCGTTAGGACTCAAGTATTAGGTACAGTATCAATGGATATGTTGTCGGTGGATTTAACGCCTTGTCCGCAGGCCCAAATTGGCAGTCCTGTTGAATTGTGGGGGCAAAACTTGCCGGTGGATGATGTGGCCGGGATTCCGGGAACGATTGGCTATGAATTATTATGTGCATTGGCAGATCGGGTTCCGGTATCTCTATGTCGTTAAATATCAGAATGCCGTTAAATACCAGACAGCGTGTCAAATAGTAGTTAGCATCTGGTATTATTGCAGGAAATAAGTTACTGCTTTCGCTAAATTAATATATTTTTGTTTTGTGTGAACTGTCTATTTTCGTCAGAAAAATTGGGGGGGCATTAAACATATTGTGCTCTTTAAGAAAAATAGGACATTATTACTTGGAAATGAAGGAACTGATCTTTTACACTTGATAATAGCTAATCGCATAATTGTTTTAAAGGAAATAGTTAATCATGATCAACAAAGCTAAAATTTTAGCCGCAGTCGTCGCTTTTGGTCTTTCTTCATCTTTAGCTTATGCGGGGCAGTGGTCAATTGGGGCCTCTGTTTTGGCTGAGGCATCACCTTATAAAGGGGTAAAGAATAAAGATAAAGTGTTGTTTGTTCCAATGGTTAATTATGAAAGTGACAATTTCTATTTTCATACTTTAGCCGCCGGGTACTATTTGTGGAATCAACCAAAAGATCAACTATCTTTAGATGTCTATTATTATCCTCAAAGCTTCCGCCCAAAAGATAATGAAGATAAGCAGATGAAAAGGCTGGATCGCCGCCATGATACTATGATGGGCGGTTTTAGCTATCGTCATATTGAAGATTGGGGAACGCTGCGTAGCTCTTTTGCTGCGGATACGTTGAGTAAAAGTAAAGGCATAACGATTGATCTGGCTTATTTGTATGAATTTAAAAGTGATGATTGGTCATTACAACCAGGATTAGGTGTGGTTTGGAATAGTAAAAAACAAAATCGTTATGAATATGGCATCGAAGGTAATGAATCGCGCCGTAGCGGACTAGAAAAATATACCCCAGATGATAGCTGGATTCCCTATGTAGAATTATCTGCCAATTATAAATTTAACCAGGAGTGGTCTGCATTTATGATGGGGCGTGTTGAGCGTTTACCGAGTGAAATTAAAGATAGTCCGATGGTTAATAAGTCATATTCAAGTATTGTCTGGACAGGTATTAAATATAGTTTTTAATTTCTCGTAGAAATAATATTGGATAGAGACTGAATTCACTAGGTAGTATTCAGTCTTTTTGATGTGAATGAGAGAGATATTTACTGATAGTCTTTCCGGCAACGGATTAAAACTGAAAGGCGGGCTGGGCTATCATCTTTAGAGATTAATGGTTTATGGATACGAGCTGTTTCCAGACAAACCATATTTTTATAACCTTCATTACACATATCTTTCATGCTGTTCGATAGTTTGGCGCCTGGATTCCAGCATACAACATCACTGTGATGATAATGGTGAATTTCAATTGTTCGTTTCAGCAATTTATCCCTTATCAGATTAAAATCTTCTGGCTCGGTATAAATATGATCGGTACGACCATTGAAGATAAAATCTTCTGTTGTGGTGTATTGCGCTTTATTAGCAACTGTATCAATAAAATGTTTACCTAAACCACTGACTGAAATTTGATTAATATCGCCTATATTCAAATAAGTGTGTAGGGCACAAGTGGCTTGATAATCACCATAGGTTTCCAGCTCCACTTCACAGGTTTCACACAGTTTGAAACGGGCAATCAAAGTAAAATCATAAGGCCACAATTTATGGGTATATTCATTGTCTCTCAGCGTGAAAGTTAATATGACGCCATTTTCATGTTCATTATGTGCGCTAAATTCCCAGGGAAGAATTCTGGCAAAGCCGTGACTTGGTGTTTTTGAGGAACCAAACCAAGGCCAACAAATAGGAATACCGCCGCGGATAGTCGTGCCTGCTGCAAATGCGGCTTTCCTGCTTAACCACAAGCCCGGTTCCTCGCCACTGGGCTGCCAGGCGATGAGATGTGCCCCTTGCAGACTGATTGCGCCCCGAACTTTAGGATGAGAGACGACTATTAGTGGGAAGCCATCTATATTTCGTTGACTAATAGCCGGAGAAATTTGTTCTGTGATTGGTAATGAAAAAATTCTATCGTTCATCCGTATAACCTTTGAACCAAAGCTGTGAGATGGCATGGCCCCAAGAATAACGCATGTTGTGCACAGATTGAAACAAAAGCGCTGCCGGGGAAGGGCAGCGCTTTTCAGGCAAGGTAGTTGCTCAGTTATTTGGCGATATGAGCAATCAGGTCCAGAACTTTGTTAGAGTAACCGGTTTCGTTGTCATACCAGGAAACCAGTTTCACAAAATTGTCGTTCAGAGCGATACCCGCTTTGGCGTCAAATACAGAAGTCAGTTTTTCGCCATTGAAATCGTTAGATACGACATCATCTTCGGTGTAACCCAGAACGCCTTTCAGTTCACCTTCAGCGGCATCTTTGATCGCGTCACAAATTTGTTGATAAGTGGCTGGTTTTTCCAGGCGCACAGTCAGGTCAACAACCGATACGTTAGGAGTAGGAACGCGGAAAGCCATGCCAGTCAGTTTACCGTTCAGTTCAGGGATAACTTTACCAACAGCTTTAGCTGCGCCGGTAGATGATGGGATGATATTTTGAGCAGCGCCACGACCGCCACGCCAATCTTTCGCAGAAGGACCGTCAACGGTTTTCTGAGTTGCCGTTGTTGCGTGAACAGTGGTCATCAGACCTTCAACAATGCCGAATTTATCATTGATAACTTTAGCCAGCGGCGCCAGACAGTTAGTGGTGCAGGAAGCATTAGAAACGATGTCCTGGCCTGCATAAGTTTTGTGGTTAACACCCATAACAAACATAGGCGTGTCATCTTTGGATGGGCCGGTCAGAACCACTTTTTTCGCACCAGCGGCAATGTGTTTACGGGCGGTTTCGTCAGTCAGGAAGATACCTGTTGCTTCTGCAACAACATCAACACCTACTTCGTTCCATTTCAGGTTAGCTGGATCTCTTTCTGCTGTAACGCGGATAACTTTGCCGTTAACAATCAGGTGGCCGTCTTTTACTTCAACAGTGCCGTTGAAGCGACCGTGAGTTGAATCGTATTTCAGCATGTAAGCCATGTATTCGGCATCCAGCAAATCGTTGATTGCAACGATTTCGATGTCTGAACGTTCTTGTGCAGCACGGAAAACAATACGGCCAATACGACCAAAACCGTTGATACCTACTTTGATAGTCATAGTGTTCCACCAGCTATTTTTTAGTGAATTAAAAATTATTACTAAAGTTACCAAAACCTTGCCAGCCGTCAAGCGGAATCGTGTCAATAGCCGAAAAACTTAGCTTTGAGTTCATCATTTAGGCGCTTGCTATAAGGTACTGGCAATCGAGCCGCCCATCATTATCAAGGCGCAGACAGATATTGAAAGTTAATTGGTTAGATATGCGAGTCACATCACAAATAGTAGGATAAACAAGATCCAGTTAACCACTTAAAATAAATTCCACTGATGTAATGTTAATCTTTTGTTATAATTAATCAATTTTATTGAAAACATAAGTCTTATTATTAAGGTGGTCGCTATGGCTAAGAATCCAGATGTTTCCCTTTATGAAGAACTTACTGATATTCAGCGTCATGTAACCCAGAATGCCGGGACAGAGCCGCCATTCTCAGGGAAATTGCTACATAATAAGAAAAGTGGCGTGTATCATTGTTTATGCTGCGAGCAGCCGTTATTTATGTCCGACACTAAATTTGATTCTGGTTGCGGCTGGCCGAGTTTTTACCAGCCTGTTACTCATGATGCAGTGCAGTATCTTGATGATGATAGTCACAATATGCATCGTATTGAGGTACGTTGTAGTCATTGCAACGCTCATTTGGGGCATGTGTTTCCTGATGGCCCGCAACCGACAGGAGAACGTTTTTGCATCAATTCGGCTGCATTAAGCTTTACTGATGAAAATACAGGCGAAAAAACAGTAGGTTAATCGTTTTTATTATTGCGGACATAATCTTAATTTACGCAAAAAATCGTTTCAGCTAATTCTGGAAAATAATGAGGAAATATCAATGGAACTGGATGATCTGTTATCTGTAATGACACCAGAAATATATCAACGCTTGGTTCAGGCAGTAGAACTGGGTAAATGGCAGGATGGCGTGCCTCTAACGGTAGAGCAGAAAGAGCATAGTTTGCAAATGATTATGTTATGGCAATCAAGACATAACCATGATCCGCAACATATGACGATTGGTACTGACGGCCAGTTGGTGATGAAGAGTAAACAAGAACTGAAAGCGGTCTTTCAGTCTGAAATGGTGGCAACATTCAAGCCATAATCGTTGGTAAGTAGGTGATGAAAAGGCTGAGTGTGTAAACTCAGCCTGGCCTTGGATTGATATCAGACAAGAGCGCTTTCTAGTTGAGCAAGTTCTATCAATATAGCGCCTTTCTCTGTTATCTCTTTGAATGCTGATTGGCTATCATTTGGGCTGAGGTTAACCCCTCGACAACCATCAGTAATGACCCAAGTTTCATAACCTAATGCCAGCGCGTCCAGCGCGGTAAACTTCACGCAATAATCGGTAGCGATACCGATAATAAACAGACGTTTAATTTGCTGTGCTTGCAACCAGTCATCAAGCCGAGTTTTACTCTGATGACCGTTGTCAAAAAAAGCACTGTAGCTATCGATCTGTGGATTTTCACCTTTGTGGAAAATTTCAACAATTGCCTGCTTGTTTAGCTGTGGATGGAAATCAGCGCCAGGCTGACCTTGAACACAGTGTACCGGCCACCAGACTTGCGGAATACCGTTTAATATACCGATATCGCCGATCTTTTGGCCGGAATTGACTGCGAAGCTCATATGCTCAGCAGGGTGCCAATCTTGGGTGGCAATAATGCTGATATTGTGTTTCAGACAAATATCAATTGCCTGATTTGCCGCAACAATGACTTGTTCACTCTCTTCTACGGCTAAAGCGCCGCCGGTACAGAAGTCGTTCTGTAGATCAATAAGTAATAGGGCTGTTTTCATCTCTTTCCTTGATTATTTATCATTATAACTTAATTCACCACGTAAATTTTGTTGCATTAAATAACGAATTTTTTCATTGCTATAGGGTTGACTGAGTAAATAGTGCAACTTGGTTAAAGTTGCTTCAAAAGTCATATCGTAGCCGCTTATTACCCCTGCTTCGGCCAGAGCATGGCCCGTTGCATAACCTTCCATATTGACTCGGCCGGAAATGCATTGAGTCAAATTAACAACCACGATCCCTCTCTCTGTCGCCTGTTTTAGCTCTTTCAATAATTCAGGGTGTTGAGGTGCGTTTCCGACGCCATACGAGCGTAGGATGAGAGCCTTAACCGGCTGCATTAAAATATTATTCACAACCTGACTGGAAAGGCCAGGATAAATGGTGATTACGCCAATTGGCTGAGGGGTAATCTGATGAGTAATAAACTCTCCGTGGCTGGCAGGGGCAAAACATGTGTTGAAGGTTTTGATGTTAATACCGACTTCCATTAATGGAGAACAGTTTGGCGAAGCAAAAGCATCGAAACCATCGGCATGCGCTTTGACGGTCCGGTTCCCACGAAACAGTTTATTATTGAAAAACAGGCTAACTTCGTTCACTGGGTAATTAGCGGCAAGATAAAGCGCATTCAACAAGTTTGTCTGCCCATCAGAGCGCAGGGCTTCCAGTGGGATTTGCGACCCAGTGACAATGACTGGCTTACCCAGATTCTCAAACATAAAGGAGAGGGCCGATGCCGTAAATGCCATTGTATCCGTACCATGCAGGATCACGAACCCGTCATAATCATGGTAGTTTTCTCGGATATCATCAGCGATAAACTGCCAGTCTTCTGGGGTCATATCAGAAGAATCAATCAGTGGTTGATGTTCACGGATGGTGAATGTCGGCATTTCTGGTCGATGGAATTCGGGCATCTTTGTTAATTGGCGTTGTAAATGCCCGGAAACGGGAATGTATCCCTGAGATGAGTGTTGCATCCCAATAGTCCCGCCAGTATAGACGACATAAATAGATTTCTTCTGCATGATTGTGCCTCATAAAAAGATCAGCTGGATTATAGGAGTATTGCAGAATAAAAAAAGCCTGACAGGGTTTGTCAGGCTAAATTAATCTAGCTATTACTAGAATCATGCATTGTTATGAGTTGTTTAGCGAATATCTCCACAATTTAAACAGAATGCATAACGATTTTGTGGATCATTCAGATGGCGATAGAACTCACTCTGTTGTTTCACTTCCTGAGCGACTTGCGCCAATGGAGCGGGAAGCCAGGCTTGAACCGCTTCCGGTACGATAGCTTGCGCGGTTGTTGTCAATTGGTTCATCAGCAATTCACTGAATGACATTTCAGGCTGCATCCAGTCAAGTTCTGGGTTGTCCAATTTTGCCAATTCAGCGGCTTTAGTGACTGCATTATCGAAATCCCCTAATTGGTCGACCAATCCATTGGTCTTAGCATCATGACCAATCCACACATGTCCCTGAGCAATTTTATCGACTTCTTCCTGTGTTTTGTGGCGTGAACTAGCAACAAGGCCGATAAAGTTGTTATAGCCATTTTCGATATTAAGCTGCATTAATTCTGAGAACTCTTTGCTGAGTCCTTTGGTCACAGAGATACCCGCGAATGGTGTCGTGGAAACGCCATCAGTGTGGATACCAATATGTTCCAGACTGTTTTCATAAGTGGTGATGACACCGAAGATACCGATAGAACCCGTCAACGTACTTTGGTTTGCGATGATGTAATTAGCTGGAGTAGAGATCCAGTAACCACCGGATGCCGCCATTCCCCCCATAGAAACCACCACAGGTTTATTGGCTGCACGTAGCGCGGCCAGTTCAGTGCGGATAACATCAGAAGCGCTCACACTGCCGCCAGGGCTGTTTACCCGCAGAATAACGGCTTTGATATTATCATCCAGACGAGCTTGACGAATCTGAGCGGCGGTTGTGTCACCGCCAACCATACCTGGAGTCTGTTGCCCATCGACAATTGCGCCTTGTGCGACAATGACAGCGATATTGCCTTTAGAGGGTGATCTGCCTTCCACCAATTGCGGCGCATAATCATAGATGCTGATAGCGTTGAAGTGACGGTTTTTTTCGTCCCAACCAAAGGCTTTTGTCATGTCGCTTTCAATGACATTGCGTGACGCAACATAATCGACCAGTTTGTGTTTAAGCGCATATTGCGCATTGTCTCCGTTAACAGCGCGTAAGTTGGCAATCATCTGATCAGCGCCTGGGAATACCTGATGAACAGTGAGTTTACGGTTGGTAGCCACAGTATTGAGGTAGTTGTTCCACAGACCGTTGACCCAACGGCTATCAGCTTCGCGGGCATCGGGGGACATATCATCACGCATAACCGGTTCAACGGCTGACTTATACGTGCCGACGCGGAAAATATGTGCGGTAACTTTCAGTGAATCCAGCAGGGATTTGTAATACAGGTTATTGGTTGAATAGCCATAAAGACCAACCGTTCCTTGTGGAGATAGATAGATCTTATCGGCAAAGGTAGCCAAATAATATTGCGACTGATTATAACTATCACTGATCGCATAAACCGGTTTACCGGAAGTTTTAAACTCATTAATTGCCTTACCGATATACTGCATAGATGGCTGGTCGGCGCCGATAAAGTCATCAAGTTTCAGCACCAATCCTGTGATTTTGTTATCGGTTTTTGCTTGGCGAATGCTATCAACAATATCAAACAGGGAGTTTTCCTGGAATTTATTGCTGGATGCGCCAAACAGTTCACGGCTCAATTGAGTCAATGGAGTACGGTTAGAGACCTGATCCACAATAACACCGGTGAGATTGACATATAATGCTCCCCGATAACTATCTGCCGTTTTGTTTGGCTGTTGATAGAGCAAAAAACCGCCAACGACAACCAGAATCAGCATGATAAAAATCAGATTTGAAATGACTTCCCGAATAAAATTTAATAATCGCCAACTCCATTTAAATAATCTTGCGATCAACTTCCACAAAATACGCATATCATCTCCAAAACTAGGATCAAGTGAAGCTATCCTAATGAGCAGACAGGTAAATGTCAGCTTCAAATAGTGGCATATTGCCTGAAAAGACAGCTTTAGGGCTTTTATTTGTTAACAAATAAACAGAAAATGTTAGCTTATAATAAAATACATTATCTAGGAGAGAAAAGATGGATGCATTAGAACTTTTGTTGAACAGACGTTCAGTATCACGTTTAACAACCCCGGCGCCTCAAGGTGAAGCATTACAACATATTCTGGCGGCGGGCATGAGAGCGCCTGATCATGGCGCATTGCGTCCGTGGCGCTTTATTGTCATGCAGGATGAAGGTATTGAGCGGTTTAGTCGATTACTTCATCAAGCAGCCATTGATAGTCAGCTTGGCGCTGAGGCGGAAGAAAAAGCGAAAAGCGCGCCTTATCGTGCGCCATTAATCATCGCTGTTATTGCAAAAGTGGCTGAGAATTCCAAAATACCTGAGTGGGAACAGGTGGTTTCCGCTGGTTGTGCTGTACATGCGATGCAAATGGCGGCTGTGGCTCAAGGGTTTGGCGGTATCTGGCGTACGGGGCCGTGGATTGATGATAATACCGTGCGTGCCGGTTTGGGTTGTTGTGAATATGACCAAATCGTGGGTTTTCTCTACCTTGGAACGCCTGCGCTAAGAGCGCCAAATAAGGTTACTCCGCCTGATATGACCAATTTTGTCAGCTACTTATAACCGAGGTCTGTTATGTCAACAGAAGTTCGCCTTACCCAATATAGCCACGGTGCTGGATGCGGTTGTAAAATTTCACCAAAAGTGTTGGCAACCATTCTGCATAGTGAGCAGGAGAAGTTTCTTGATCCTCACTTACTGGTTGGTAATGAAACTCGTGATGATGCTGCGGTTTATGATATTGGCAACGGTATCGGCATTGTCAGTACCACAGATTTCTTCATGCCGATTGTCGATGATCCCTTTGATTTTGGGCGCATTGCTGCCACAAATGCTATCAGCGATATTTATGCGATGGGCGGTAAGCCCATTATGGCGATAGCTATTTTGGGATGGCCTATCGATAAATTGGCGCCGGAAATTGCCCGTAAGGTGATTGAAGGCGGCCGAGCTGCGTGCAAAGGGGCCGGGATTGCACTGGCGGGAGGGCACTCTATTGATGCGCCTGAACCTATTTTTGGTCTGGCTGTGACCGGTATCGTTAATATTGACCGAGTGAAACAGAACAGCGCAGCGAAAGCGGGTTGCCAGCTATTTCTGACCAAGCCGCTTGGAATCGGTGTATTGACCACGGCGGAGAAAAAAGGCTTGCTGTTGCCTGAACATCAGGGCGTCGCGATAGAAACTATGTGCCGCTTAAATAAGTTGGGAGTGGATTTTGCTGAGGTAGCGGGTGTTACAGCCATGACCGATGTAACCGGGTTTGGTCTTTTAGGGCATTTGAGTGAAATTTGTGAAGGATCGGGGGTTCAGGCCACTCTCCATTTTGCAAAAGTGCCTAAACTGCCGGAAGTGGAATCTTATATTGAAAAGGGTTGTGTTCCGGGGGGAACCGGGCGTAATTTTGATAGTTACGGTCATCTTATTGGTGAAATGACAGCACTTCAGCGCAAACTGTTATGTGATCCACAAACATCCGGCGGCCTGCTGTTGGCTGTTTTACCAGAAGCTATGGACGAAGTGAAAGCGATTGCACGACGTCATGGCGTCGAACTGACCGCGATTGGTGAATTGTCTGAGCAACAGTCAGGCAGAGTACTCATTGAGGTCAATGAATAATACCCATGCGGCTTTTTATTGCAGAAAAACCCAGCCTAGCCAGGGCGATTGCCGATGTTTTACCAAAACCGCATCGCCGTGGTGATGGCTTTATTGCTTGTGGCGATAACCAGTTTGTTACTTGGTGTATCGGGCACTTGTTGGAACAGGCGGAACCTGATGCCTATGACAATCGTTTTGCTCGTTGGTCATTGGTTGATCTGCCTATCATCCCTGAAAAGTGGCAGTTAAAGCCGCGACCTTCTGTGGAGAAGCAGCTCAATATCATCCAGACATTGTTGGAAAAAGCCGATGAAATCGTGCACGCCGGCGACCCGGATCGGGAAGGGCAATTGTTGGTGGATGAGGTTCTGGATTTTTTGAAGCTGGATGATATAAGGCGAAAAAGCGTTCGCCGTTGCTTGATAAGCGATCTAAATCCACAGGCGGTGACCAGAGCTATTGAACGGTTAAGAGATAACCGGGATTTTGTTCCGCTATGTGTTTCAGCTCTCGCCAGAGCCAGAGCTGATTGGCTGTACGGCATTAATATGACTCGTGCTTATACCTTGCTTGGCCGCAATGCAGGGTATCAGGGAGTATTATCTGTCGGGCGGGTTCAGACCCCGGTTTTGGGGTTAGTGGTTCGCCGGGATGAAGAGATTGAGCACTTTGTACCGAAAGATTTTTTTGAGGTGAAAGCGCATATTGTTACGCCGAAAGATGAACGTTTTATCGCTATCTGGCAACCAAGTGAATCTTGTATCGATTTTTTGGATGAAGAAGGGCGATTGATCCACCGGCCTTTGGCTGAACACGTTGTAGCCAGAATAACCGGTCAACCAGCCTATGTGACCTCTTATCAGGATAAACGGGAATCTGAAGTCGCTCCTTTGCCGTTTTCATTATCTTCTTTGCAGATTGAAGCGGCTAAGCGTTTTGGCTTAAATGCGCAGCAAGTATTAGACATTTGTCAGCGATTATATGAAACACATAAGCTAATTACTTATCCCCGTTCTGATTGCCGTTATTTGCCTGATGAACACTTTGCTGGTCGTCATGCGGTGCTTAATGCAATATCCATTCATGCAAAAAGTCTATTGCCGCAAGAATTACTGGAAATAGATAGAAAGAATCGTTGTTGGGACGATAAAAAGGTTGATGCTCACCATGCAATTATCCCTACAGCACGAAGTGGTCATATAAATCTAACGGATAACGAGGCTAATATTTATGGTTTGATTGCCAGACAATATTTGATGCAATTTTTCCCGGATGCCATATTTCGTAAATGTGTTATTGAATTAGAAATTGCGGGTGGAAAATTTATTGCTAAAGCTCGTTTTCTTGCTGAGGCAGGTTGGAGAACGTTGCTTGGTAATAAAGAGCGTGATGAAGAGAATGATGGAACGCCATTACCCGTTGTTGCTAAAGGCGATGAATTATGGTGTGAAAGAGGAGAGGTGGTAGAGCGCCAGACTCAACCCCCAAAACCATTTACTGATGCAACTATCCTTTCCGCTATGACAGGAATTGCCCGTTTTGTACAGGATAAGGAACTGAAAAAAGTTCTTCGTGCAACAGATGGACTGGGGACGGAAGCAACACGGGCTGGCATTATCGAATTGCTGTTTAAACGGGAGTTTCTTTATAAAAAAGGGCGTCATATTCATGCAACCCCTGCGGGTAGAGCGTTGATTCATATATTGCCTGATATGGCCGCTTTACCGGATATGACCGCCCATTGGGAGTCCCGATTAACGCAAATCAGCGAAAAACAGTTTCGCTATCAAGATTTCATGGGGCCGCTTGAGGAGACATTGCAGCAATTAATTTGGCAGGCTAAACAGAACCGTAATTTAACCGCTTTTCGTGACTTACCGCCACTACCGGTTAAAGATAAAAGAGGGAAAAAAACGAAAGCAATAAAAAAAACTAAAACGGCTGCGCCATAGGGCGCAGCAATTATTAACGTTATTTTAAAATAAACGATTGATATTCGACGTTAATAGAATATCAAATTTTAAATTCCGCCCAAACAGGGGCATGGTCCGAAGGTTTCTCCATCTCACGGATTTTATAGTCAATGCCTGTTGCGATACAGCGCTCCACCAAGGGTTTACTTGCAAGCAGTAAATCAATACGTAGCCCTCGATTATCATCAAACCCTTTGGAGCGATAATCAAACCAGGAAAATTGGTCGTTACATTCAGGATTGAGATGGCGGAATGTATCAACCAGGCCCCAATTTTTCAGGCGTTCCATCCAATCTCGCTCTTCTGGCAGGAAGGAACATTTACCGGTTTTTAACCAGCGTTTTTGGTTGTTTTCGCCAATTCCGATATCCATATCTGTCGGGCTAATATTCATATCGCCCATGATAATCACTTGTGATTGAGGAGTTAAGTTCTGCTCCAGATAGTTTTGCAGGTCCTGATAAAATTTCTCCTTTGCCGGAAATTTCACTGGATGCTCACGGTTTTCTCCCTGTGGAAAATAGCCGTTAATAACGGTCAATGGCCCGTGTGGGGTCTCTATTTCTGCCATGATAATACGGCGTTGCGCATCTTCATCATCCCCTGGAAAACCACGATGTACAGCGAGAGGCGGCTGGCGCGTTAACAGTGCGACGCCGTAATGGGCTTTCTGGCCGTGATAAAATACATGATAGCCAAGTTCTCTAACCTCTTCTAAAGGGAACACTTCATCATGAACTTTTGTTTCCTGTAAGCCGATAACATCGGGTCGATGTTGCTCGACGATCGCAGCTAACTGATGGGGGCGTGCACGTAATCCATTAATATTAAAAGAGATAAATTTCATCTTTTACAGCCATCCAGTAAAAAGACACAGGAACAATAGTAACAGATGGATCTTAAAAAGTAACTATTGACAATGGTCAGCACGAAATAGTAACGGGTCCCCTAATATTATAATTTGTTGTGGAAAATATAATAATTTGTAGTGAGAAAGAGCCTCAGTTAGACCGTTTTTATCTCAAGTGTTACAAAAATTGATTACTGAAAAATGTAGAACCCTATCCTAATCTTTGATAGAAAATTGAGCTCGTTAGTAATGTTTATATTTTCTAATGGTTGATTGGTTAAGATTAATTTTTGAACCATGATAAACATGAATAATAGAGTTTATTGAGCCACCTATGTATTGAACATACGCTTTTTTTATGTGGTATATGTTTGAGAAGTATTTGTTTTTTTGTACAAAATTTATGCCTTCACAGTATCAAACTTGATTTAGCTGTCATTTGGTGAAGGCTATTTCAAAGAAATTATTTTAGCCACAAGTTATATAGGAACGGTGAATTATGTTTTTTTCTCGTAAATTAGAAGCATTCATGGCAGTGGTGGAAAATGGTTCTTTAAGTAAAGCGGCAAGAGTGATGAACCGTACAACTCCTCCAGTAGCTAAATCAATCAAAGACTTCGAGGCAACATTAGGGAAGCGCCTTTTCAAAAGGGAGAAATTTGGGATGAGTCTGACTAAAGATGGTTTAGAATTATATAATGATCTTAAAGATCTTTATTTACAAGAAAAAGAAATAACTAAAAAACATATCAGTGGTAGTATATGTAACATAGTTAATATTTATTACGATTGGGGGAAAAACAAACATCTTATTTATTTATATAAAGCGGCTGACAGAAATAGCTCTCAGGTAAATATATTCCGGTTTAGTTATGATAACATTGAAGAAATAGTGGATTACGACGGCAACACGCTCATTCTGAGCTCAGAAAAGATACTAAGTGACCGTTTTAGTCTCATTCGTAAAATCAAAGGGCCTGAATTGGGAATTTGCTGCCGAAAAGAATTATTGGATATTGCTGGCGGCGATGTAATGCAATTGCTAAAGAGTAATACTTGGCTCTGTGATCCTGTACTTTATAAAAGTAGTTTCATTAAAAACCTGGAAGAAGAAGTTATTCAAAGTGGTGGGAAAGTAAATATGCGTCAGATGGATAATATGGGATGCTGCATGAATTTCATTTATTCCAGAGATTATATATTTATTACTGATTCTCATCCTGATGAATTGGAAGGAGGAGACGCTTTGAGTTTTGTTCCTATTGCAAAACCTGGCGCAGCAAATCAATGTTATATTTATAAATCCAAATCACACTCAAGCGTACTTAATCGTTTTATCGATTCAGTCAATGACATGAGTTAAAATTCACCTACGCGGAGAAGATTATTGTAAGCTCCGCGTTGTTGTTATACGGAGATAATTATAAAGATTTTTCACTGTACCTAAATGATAAACTTATATTTATAATTCTTATTTGAATATTCCAAGTGGATATTTGGTAGTGGTGAGGAAAAATGGACTGTTCCTCGCCTTTTGGGGCAGCGTGTACTACCAGCCTGACATTATGATTCATTTTCGTCTGGTGTTTGGTACAACCCATTGTGCATGTACAAATTTGCATGGCTTTTGCCTTACTGCGTTAGCCGCGGTGTTGTCGTACTCCCAAAAATAATATTAGCCCCTAAATAGTTTTCGGCAAAATCGGTAAACTCTTCCTGAGTGAAGGGTTTTTGGGTTGGTATAGGGCAGTGTGGGTTCTTGGACTGCTATTGCCGCCAAATCCAGTTTGCCTTTGTAACGATTGAAAAAGGGATAAGCGTTTTTCATCTGAGCAGATTGATACGGCACGATATCGGGGCTGCTGGGATCGATTTTATTTTTTGCGGCGAAATTAAAAAAGCGAGACATATACTGAATCACTACCAACCATAACCTTGTGCTTTGCTTTCATCGGGATTATCAACTTGAGCAACTAAACCGCCTTGATATTTTGTGCCTTGTTGGAGATAAAATGGAATATTAAACAACTTGCACACCGCCAATGTCTTGACGCTCCAACAGAAGACATAATTGATCGAGCTCATCGGATGAAGTGTAGAGATAGTTTTGTGGTTTTTCTGCGAGTGCGGCAGTTGATAGCAAACTAATACATCAGAATGGCTGAGATGAGTTGTTTTAGCGCTATTATTATTTCCATCCTTAATTGTAAGGGAATGAGTCACAGGTTTATGACAGTTTAACAAGGCAGATAGTTCCATGACTTTATGAATTTATTTAACATCACAAAGTTACTTTATTGATTAATTGGTAATTATTTTCCGCGTCGTAGTACTCATCTACTTCTATCTTTGTAAATTTGTAAATAAATTCTCATTAAGAACAAATGAGAATGTTATCAATCAATATCATATTAATTGGGATGGTTGACGGTTTTTTTAAAGATATTTGGTCATTTATTGTTGAAGTTTAACCAAAATTAAACGAGAGACATTTTGTGATAAAAAGGTCTTGACTTTTTTATCGGCTAATTAAGAAAATCATCTCATCTATAAATGATTTATTTTGCTGTAGAAGATAAGGAATAAATGGTGGGTATATCAGCGTAAAATACAAATTACACTTGTTCTGATAATACGTTGTTTGAATAGATTAATCGAATGGCTAACTCTAAGGACAGTGAAAGGATAGATATTTTGATAGAATATCATTAACAATATTCTGATTAATCTGTCGGATTGTATTCGTGGTAGTGCCTTTACACGTGCCCGGTGGCGATAAGGGTTGGCCTGTTTTTTATCTTACATCACGGGATATCTTGTTATTTGTATAGCATGAATGAGAATTATTCTTTTTTACAGTGAATTAATACATGATATTTAAAAAGCAATATGAGATTAAGATTCATGTAACATATTGAATAAAAATGAAAATAGAATATTACTCTCATGGGGAGATTATCTGATCATAACTGAATGTTCAGCTCTATCTCATTTTATGATAATTAATGCAAGCTTATTTTTGTCAATAAATGTCATGTTGTTGTTATGAGGCTTAAATATCCTGTCCGGTATGTTGTTATATCGATGGTAATAGAGTCTGGACATTAAAAATCGTATTTTTTTGAAAAAAGAGTTGATCTTTATAGGCACCCATTAAGAAGATGGGAAAATTTTTAAATCACTTATCCTGTTCATGCATTGATGTATTGCGAAAATATGAATGGCCCGTGTAAATATTGACGGCTCAGTTAACTGCTGACCGGGAAATACCGGCGTGGGTGACTTCCCGATATGACAATAATGTCATGGCCTTATATTGAGTCCTTATTGTTTACTCACGGCCACAGAGAATTTAGGAGAAAATATGACGAATCCAACCCCGATGATCATCTTTGATCACAGCCGCTACAAGATAAAAGTGTGGGGCAATAAAGCGCCGCTGGATGTACTGACTTTTACCGGGCAGGAAGCCTTAAGCCAGCCGTTTCGCTATGCCATTGAATTCACCAGTGCGGAGAAAGGGATTGAGCCGGCCCAGATGCTGATGCAGAAAGCCTCCTTTACCCTGACTTCGCCTGAGATCAATCCGGGGATACGGTGGATGCCGACTGTGCCTCCGGCGCCGCTGCGCTCAGTTTACGGGGTGATCAGCGGCTTCAAACTGCTCTCCGCCTCGCGGGACGAAAGCCGTTATGAGGTGACGCTGGAGCCACGGCTGGCGCTGCTGGCGAGAAGCCATCAATACGCCATCTACCAAAAACTGTCGGTGCCGGAGATTGTGGAGAAAATCCTGCGGGAGCGGCATGGCTTTCGCGGGCAGGACTTCCTGTTCAGTCTGGCCTACGACTACCCGAGGCGGGAACAGGTGATGCAGTATGGCGAAGATGACCTGCGTTTTATACAACGCCTGCTGGCGGAAGTGGGCATCTGGTACAAAGTGACGGCGGATGACCGGTTAAAGATCGACGTGGTGGAGTTTTACGACGACCAGCGTGACTACCAGTTCAACGTCTACCTGCCGGCCCGCAATCCGTCAGGCATGCACGGCGAGGAGGATGCGGTGGTGTGGGGCATGGAGACCGCGTATCAGGTGGTGGAAGGAAAAATTACCACCCGGAATTATGACTACCACGATGCCCGGCCGTATCCCGGCCTGAACACCGGGGCGGATGTGGCGCGGGATGACCGGACGACCTATGGCGAGGCGTACCATTACCGCGATCACTACCGGATACCCGGTGACCGCTACGCCTATCAACCGGAGACGGAAAGCGGGGTGTTTTATGCCCGCCTGCATCACGAGCGCTACCTGAATCAACGCATCCGCCTGTGGGGGATGACCACCTCCGCCACGCTGGCGCCGGGGCAGGAATTGAAAGTGAAGGGGGACGCCCCGGAAGCGTTTCGCAAAGGGGCGATAATCACCCAGATTACCAACAGCGCCCGCCGGGACAGCAGTTTTGAGATGGCGTTCACCGCCATTCCCTATTCCGAAACCGTGTGTTTTCGCCCGGAGCGGATACCGAAACCGGTGATGGCGGGCACGATACCCGCGCGGGTGAGCAGCACGAAAGTGAATGATATCTACGGCGATATCGACAAAGACGGCCTGTATCGGGTGTCGTTTGACTTTGACCGGGAGAAATGGCCGCAAGGGGGCGAAAGCCTGTGGGTGCGTCTGGCCCGCCCGTATGCGGGGGAGAAATATGGCTTTCACTGGCCGTTGCTGGAAGGCACCGAAGTGGCGATCGCCTTTGAAGGGGGCGACCCGGATCGGCCTTATATCGCTTACGCGTTGCACGATTCAATGCACCCGGATCACGTCAATCTCTACAACTACAAACGCAACGTTCTGCGCACCCCGGCGAATAACAAACTGCGGATGGATGACGAACGTGGCCGGGAACATATCAAGCTGAGTACCGAATACGGCGGTAAAAGCCAGTTAAATCTCGGTCATCTGGTCGATAGCCAGCGCCCACGCCCGGATAAACGGGGAGAAGGCTTTGAATTGCGAACCGACGACTGGGGCGCGATTCGGGCCGGTAAGGGATTGTTTATCAGCGCGGATAAACAGGCCCGTGCGGGTGGCGAGGTGCTGGCGATGGAAGCGGCGCTGAATCAACTTCAACAAGCGCAGGCCTTAACTGAGACTTTATGCGGCGCGGCAGAAACCGCTAAAGCGGAACTGGCGGATTTGCAGCAACAGAAAGCGCTATTAAGTGAAACATTAGCCGAGTTGAAAAAATCCGCGCTGTTGCTGTCCGCGCCGGAGGGTATCGCGCAGACGACGGCAAAAAGCCTCCAGTTGGCGGCCGGGGAAAATATTATCGCCACCAGTGGGAAAAATACCGATTTTAGTGTGTTGAAAAAATTCACGGTGGCGGCGGGTGACAGGATCAGCCTGTTTGCCCAAAAACTGGGCATAAAACTGTTTGCCAGCAAAGGCCGGGTAGAGATTGAAGCGCAGGGTGATGAGATGGGGCTGGCGGCGCTGAAAGATATCACGGTGAATAGCCATGAAGGGAAAGTGATCATCAGCGCTAAAAAGGAGATCTTGCTGGTCAGTGGCGGTGGTTATATCCGAATAGGGAATGGTCAGGTGGAGTGCGGCGCACCCAATCACATTATCCAACGAGCGACAGCGTGGCAGAAGTTTGGCGGGCAGAGTGTCAGTCAGTCCATACAGCAATGGCAAACCGCAAATTACGCTGTAACGCCGAAGGCTGTACGGGCTTATAAGATTTCTCCGTTAGCCCGTCAGAATATGCAGCTCCATGCCGAAGATGGCGGCGTACAGGCATTATCAACCGCACAGAATGGAAAAAGTCCCTTGCAAAAGCAGGTTGGGGTAGAAATCAGTCAATTGAAAATAAAAGATGAGGAGTAAATGATGAGTGAGCCGAAGGAAAATGAGATTTTTATTCACCCTGAATATGATGAACTGGGCCTCCCTTATTACAACGTGCCGAATGCCAGAATTGAAGAAAATCTGGTGGCGACGTGTTTGAAATACGCGACTAAAGTGATCCCGGTGATTTTTCTGCCGGGGGTGATGGGGAGTAATTTAAAATCAAAAGAGGGTAAGTCGGTCTGGCGGCTAAATTCAGAATATAGTGTTGACGTTTTATTATGGATGTTCAGGGGAACATCTTACAGGAAAGAAACGTTAGACCCGAATAAAACGGAAGTT
Organism: Photorhabdus luminescens subsp. luminescens; assembly: GCF_001083805.1. GTDB lineage: Bacteria > Pseudomonadota > Gammaproteobacteria > Enterobacterales > Enterobacteriaceae > Photorhabdus > Photorhabdus luminescens. The sequence continues at coordinate 346,528 of NZ_JXSK01000001.1, forward strand.
GATGATTCCGGGGATATTACGCCTGATCACACTGAGAAGAATAAATTTCAGACTTGCAAGCAGCGCGGTTGGGGGGAGATAGCCCATATGAGCTATGGCGCTTTCCTGCCCTGGCTTCAGGCGGTGTTGGATGATGAGCGTCTGGCCTTTGAGTACTGTCTGGCAGGGAAAGGGGAAAAAACCCTTCGGCAACGTATGGTTGATATGAACCTGAATGCGGAGTGGGGGGAAGAGCCGCTGACCGAAGCCGAGGTTGACCATAGTTATGATTTTCTCTACCCGGTTCATGTGATGGGCTATAACTGGCTGCAATCTAATGAGGAGTCTGCCAAGAGGCTGAAACAATATGTGGATAAGGTTTTAGCTTTCTATGGTAAACGGTGTGCAACTAAAAAGGTGATTTTAGTCACTCATTCAATGGGAGGGCTGGTTGCTCGTTATTACTCAGAACTGCTGAATGGCAAAGATAAAATTTTAGGCATTGTGCATGGAGTGATGCCCGCTACGGGGGCACCGACCACCTATAAAAGAATGAAAACCGGTGAAGATGGTAAGACAAGCCTAGTTGTGGGTTACGATGGTGAAGATATGACGCCGGTGCTGGCGCAGTCTCCCGGCCCATTACAGCTTCTGCCGGGAAAGGAGTATGGTCGAGGCTGGTTACGTATCGCTGATGGTAAAATGACGCATAGACTGCCGAAATCAGATCCGTATGAAGAAATTTATTTGGAAAAAGATCGCTGGTGGGGATTATGTGAAACCCGTCTTTTAAACCCGGATAAAAAGGATAAGTGGAAAGATGAAGCAAGCTGGAATAGTTATCGGAAGTTGATAAAGAACACAGTCAAACCATTTATTGAAGAGTTAACCAATAAGTACCATCCGAATACTTATGCCTTTTATGGTGCTAGTGAGAAAAACCCATCGTATGGCGTTATTTTATGGCAAGAGGATAAACTGAATTATGATACCTATAGCCGTGCTAATCGTTATGACAGACCGGGGGATTATTCTGGTATGGCATTTGATCAGCCATTATACGATCCTATTAATATGGAATTAGGTTCAACTCGTACTGTTCATCTTTCTGCCGGGTCTTCATCGTGGGGATATAAAAATATTACATTTAGAATGGCGCCACCTAAAGAGCCGGGAGATGGGACGGTGCCGGTGCAGTCTGGTTGTATTACAACTAGGTATTTACGCAGCTTGCTGGCAACAGAAGTCGACCATGAAGGCGCATATAAAGAGGATAGCGGAACGAAAGAGACGTTTGCTCGGTTATTCACCTTACGTTCAATTGTGAAGATGGTACAGGCGGTGAAAATTGAATAGGAAAACAACCTTACTGACTTTAGCGGTTATTTGTACCTTGTGGTGGCATATGCCCGTATTTTATTACCCGATTTTAACTGAAAAGGAAAAGAAAATGACAACAGAAATGTTAGCGAATATGCAGCCTCGTTGTGTGGGCCGTTATTTGATAGATCTTCCCGCTGGATTTGACAATGTTGCCAATCGAGGGATATTTATTGGTGATGCGCAAATAGAAACCGAGCGTTTATATCCACCTGCATTTGAACAGAGGATACGGCTAAGAAAGCAGGAATTAAAGTCCATGCAATCTGTTGAACCGAAAGATATGCCTTTTTTAAAGAAAGTCTATAGCCTCCAGGATAATATGGAGGGAGTGATCTTCGACAGGAATGAAAGTTTTGGCATTCCTGGTTTTGCCCGAGTATTAGAAGCGCATTTGTATAGTCACGGTGTCGCTTTTACCGTAACAATGAAATTTATGGAGTTATCAGATGATAAGTATAAGGAAGATAGAGATTTTTATATAAGGCAAGGGCTTTCTGAAAGGCAATATAATGAGTTGTATCAAACTCTGGAGAAGATGAAAAGATTACTATCCAGAATCAGCGGCAGAAAAGATACGGAAATACCTACGGAGGCAGGTACCTGTATTCCTGATGGTTTTATTACTGGCAGTCGTGATGAGAAAGAGAATATAACCTTTATCTATAAGCGAAATGAAAGTGATCATTTTACTTTCAGTATTGAGATATTGAATGATCTTCAAGAGAAAGACCATATGTTAGATCGTATTGTCAGTATGGAAGGAGTATTACTGGCTATGCATACTAAGCTAATAAGGAAAGGGAAGCGGGAAATTCATGGCACTTATACGGAGGAAATTTTGGCAAAAATGCCGACAAAAGTCATCGATGAGCCGGAAGTTACAATCCCGGGATATGCATTTAACTTGGTTGCAAATGAAACGGCTGGGGATTATAAAAATCCTTTTGTTAATATCGAATTGATGAATGACCGGTTATCTGCAACGCCGTACAGTGAAAATGAACTGATAACGTTTTGGGATGCGGTAACAAGTTCTTTTCGTAAAAGACCCGGCGCTTTTAAGCGGCAATAACATGCTTCAAATAAACCCCCTTATAGGGATATAAGGGTTAACCATCAGCGTAAGGAGAAACCAGATGTTTAAAGAAATAACCAGTTAGTGGGGATTGATATGATTCATTTTGAGCTTTGGCAACTTGTATTAGGCATCTATCTTTTACTACTATATTACACTTGGCCGATAATTCTGATACTGGATGTATTTACTCTTTATCGGATAAAGAAATGCATTAAAGATAAGGAATACGGGCGTGCGTCATGCTTGATTTTTGCTGCTGTATTCATGAGTGGTTCCCTTATTTTTTTATTAATAATATGGTTAAACGGATGAGAATATGAGGGATAATTATGTTTATCAGTCATATCACTGATCAAAGTAGAATCGCAAGCGTGACAGCTTTAACATTCTATGATAAAGACAAACCGGTTAAATTAATCGGTAGCTTGATTTTTTATTTAAACGCAAAACAGGGGATGCATTCAATGACGATATATGATTGTTGCTGCCCGGTTTTCGATTCCATTTCCCAGAATAATATCGAGTTATTATTATGAGCTGGCCCATACCTGAAATACCGGAACTTAAAGCCGTGGCGCCTTTGCGTTATCGATTATGGTTTATCATTTTACTTTTAATATTGATTGTCGGCACATTGGTTTACGCTGTGTTAAAAGACACTACCGATTTCTATCACGCGGCGATTTATAGCAGCTTACCGTCCTTTCTGGTGTGGCTGCTATTATTTGGTGCGGTATTAAATCGCTATGAGCAATATTGCGCGGCAGCATACGCTTGGGAAGAAGCCAGTGCTGAAACCCATTTTCAGTGGCAGCAATGGAGCAGAAAACAACTGGCGGTGATCGGTAATATTATTCTGACGCCTGAGCAACAAGGTATTGCGCCGCTATTAGGTGATGCGGAAGAAATTCCTGTTTTTCCTGAACAAGGGCGGGCGTTATCTTTGCCATCGAGCGATAGACGGCAATTATTGGCTAAAATTGAGCAGGATTTTGAAAAACAGTGTCCCGGTTATCGTTCGCTGCTACGTCAGATTTATATTGCCTCCGACGATCACGCTTCTTATGAGCCTGCGATATATCAACAGTGGAAAATGAGTCCTTTACCGATAATAAATCGGGATGAAATCGATAAATTATACGATGAGGAGGCTTTTGAAGGGCTGATAATGGTTATTGCATTTCAGTGCTGGCCTGCTGCAAACAATAAGAAAGCCTACAGTGAATTTGTCTCGGCTCAATTATTTTCGTCGACAAAATTTGCCACGCAGGAAAAACTTACTGTCCTTGCCGGTATGGGAAGAACATTACCTTCATTACCCGGAGAAATAATCAAAGATTTACAGATATTGTTTGAATATAACCGTATTGATAAAAATAACATGCGGCACCTTTGGATAACGGGTGTCACGAATGATGTTCTGACTGAACTGGCAATTAACAGTCATGACTCTGCGTTTAATCTTTTCGCCGAAAATTCGGTTCATTTAATCGATCATTCTTTTGGTCCTCCGGGGCCGCTATCGATATTTTTGGCATCAGCCATGCTAACTGAGGCAATTAGCCTGACCGGTAGCGATCATATCGTTATCAATCAATTAACTGAGGGGAGCGCTAGCCTCTATTTTCACCAACCGTGACCAGATAGCCGTGGCGCAGGCGGCGGTGACTGACCTGAAAGCGCATCCGGAAGGTTCTGATGCCCAGTTGATGGCCTTAAAGGAGCTGCGTAACGAGATGGGCCGATTGCAATACCGGGCTGAACACGGTGTGCCGTGGTACGAGCGTTTTGGTTTGAGTCAGAATCAGAAACTGTTGACGGCAGTGCTGCCCGATTATGCGCAAGTCAATAACCGCCTGATACGGGACAAAGCCGCTGCGGTATTGCATGCGAAACTGAGCGCGTTGGTGAATTTACCGCCGGGCAGTCCGTTGCGGGCGAAGTGGGCGCCAGCCGGTCACGACCAGTTGAAAGCTTACCTGATGATGGCGCAGCCGGAAAAAGTGGATGCCGCATTTTTAACCCGGATACTGAATGAAAATGAGCCTGAGCGGGCCGGTATCGCCCCGGGTGTCTGGCTGGATACGGCGTGGGATTTGTGGAGTTTTTATGCGGAGAATCTGCCTGCGCATCCCGAATGGCGGATCACCCCGGATAAGGCTTTGGTTAAACAGGCGCGTCAACTTTTGCTGATCCAGCTAGGTAAACACAATGCCGAAGCGGCGCTTTACCAGCAGATGCTGCAATCGGTGGAGAAAAATTATGCGGACCTGACGTTAAGGCAGATGACCGGCGACGCCGATGCTGCGCGGCTGTTTACCACCACTCGTGTAATACCGGGGATGTTTACCCGTCAGGCGTGGGAAGGCGGGATACAAAAAGCGATAGCGGAGGCGGCAGCCTCACGTAAGGAAGCGATTGACTGGGTGCTGAGTGATAACCGTCAGGCCATCTCGGCGTCGGTATCGCCGGAGGAGCTGAAAGCCCGTTTGACCGCCCGTTATTTCACCGATTTTGCCGGGGCGTGGCAGGATTTTCTCAACAGCCTGCGCTGGAACAAAACCCGTAACCTGTCGGATGCCATCGACCAGTTAACCCTGATGGCGGATGGGCGCCAATCCCCGCTGATTGCGTTGATGAACACGCTGGCTTATCAGGGCGAAACTGGGCAACAGGGGCCGACGTTATCGGATTCGTTGGTGAAATCCGCCAAGACGTTGTTGAATAAAAAAACGCCGTTAATGATTGACCAACAGACGGCTGGCATGCATGGGCCGATGAATGAAACCTTTGGGCCGTTGCTGGCGCTGATGGGAGAAAACCGGGCGGTCGGAGGAATGAAGGTTGACAACACGCTGAATTTACAAACCTTTCTCACTCGGGTAACCGAAGTGCGGCTGAAACTGCAACAGATGAATAACAGTGATGACCCGCCGGCAATGGCGAATGCGTTGGCTAAGACGGTATTCGAAGGGAAAAGCACCGATTTGACGGATACGCAGGGCTACGGGCGTTTGATAGCGGCCAGTCTGGGCGGCCAATGGCGGAGTTTTGGTCAGACGCTGTTTGTCGAACCGTTAGCGCAGGCGTGGCAGGGGGTATTGAAACCGGCGACGGCGAATCTGAATAGCCAGTGGCAGAGGGCGATAGTGGACAACTGGAATCGGGCATTTGCGGGCCGTTATCCGTTTGCCGGCGGCGAGAGTGAAATTTCATTGCCGATGTTGGGCCAGTTTATTCGGTCAGATTCGGGGCGGATAGAGCAGTTTTTGACGTGTCAGTTAGGCGGGATACTGCATAAATCGGGTAATCAGTGGGTGGTGGATGAAGTGAATGGTCAGGGCGTGCAGATTAACCCGGATTTTCTCAAGGCGATAAATCAGCTCAGTCAGTTATCGGACCTGTTATTTGCCGATGGCAGTCAGGGATTGCGGTTTGAACTGCGGGCCAGAGCGGTGCGGGATGTGGTGGAAACCGACCTGACGATAGACGGGCAGAAACTGCGCTATTTTAACCAGATGGAAAGCTGGCAGAGCTTTCGCTGGCCGGGAGAGACCTATAAACCGGGCGCGATGCTGACCTGGATCAGTGTTAATGCCGGGGCGAGATTGTTCGGTGATTATCAGGGGAACTGGGGGCTGATCCGCTGGCTGGCGCAGGCAAAAGCGGAAAAGCTGGATGAAAGCCGTTACCGACTGATATTTACGGCCCCGGATGGTTTACCGTTGACCTGGATTTTGCGCACAGAACTGGGCGAAGGGCCGCTGGCGTTATTAAAACTGCGTGGATTTAAATTGCCGAAAAATATCTTTGTGACGAAGCCGGGTAAGCATACAACAATATCAGTGGTAAATGACGATGACCTGATAACGGAATAATGCATGCTGTTGGAAATAAATCATAAAATAGCGTAATCATTAACTGTTTTCGTTAATAGAATGGCTGAAAGATAAATATCAATACAGATATTCCGATAAAAATATTTAGCTATATGGGTGAGAAACCTGATTATAACAACATATTCAGGTCGCCTTCTAAAGTGGTTCCAGTAATTTTCTTGCCGAGAGTGATGGGGAATAATCTAAAATCGGAAGATAATGTTCCGGTTTGGTTGGTAAATGCTAAGCTTGGTGTTGCAAATTGGATGGCAAAGAATGCTTCTTATAGGAAAGAGACGTTAGATCCTAGTAAATCTGATTGTACTTTGATAAGCAAATATGCAGAATAATGTAAGGTAGTGCGGAGAGCGATATGTATACTGTACTCCTATGTATTTATCCCACAGACAGATCAAAGGGGGTTCACATGACAGTAGGAATGACAACGTTAGTAACGTTGCTAACTCCACTTCCAGACATTAATCAGTTAGCAAAATTGCCAGAGTATCTTTCTGCTCCGATTACGCAATTGGTGCAAGACAGTGCAGGGCAAAAAACGCTGACAGCTCAGGAAGTGATGTCATATTTTTCTGAATCTAAAATGGCGCTTGCTTACCTGAAAGAGAATACCCAAATTGGTGTTGAATTACTTGAAACCATTGACCGTGACGGGATAGAACCAGATATAGATATTCGTGATGTAGTCGAGTGCTACGAATCCGCAGCAAAAATCGCCACGAGTCAACTCCATCTCTTGAAATTAAGCTATATTCTTGCGGAGTCTTCGCCTGCATGGGGGCCGCATGTCAAGCTATTCCAAACACATTCTCAGGGAGCTCTGAGGATTTTTGCAAATAATAGAAATATTTTGTTGCGTATTGCAACAACGTTAAAGCAGTACTTACCAGTTAATGCAGGTGAATATACACCGAAAGCCGACGCAGAAAGTTATAAAGAGTTGGTGAATCTCTCGCATAAAAAGTTGGGTATTCCATTACCTGTGTGGGGTTAGGTATATGGTTTACGTCAGCGTGGCGGAAGATCTACTTGTCAATGCGGCTGCTCATGATTACGCAACCATGTTGGCTAAATATTTGAGTGGGGTAAAAGAGGTGTCTGGTTGGCTTGGGTGTCAAGGGCGTTTTGAGCGTAACATGCAGGCTATGGAATCAGGGATATGGAAGTTACATATTCTTCCCCTGAATGAAAAACCGTGGCCGGCAAATGTAATGCTACACAACAGGAAAAGTGACAATTATCTGGTTTATGCCCAACATTGGTATTATGAAAATCATTATCAGGTCGTAGCGGTGGTGATACCAGATGCACACTCGCGTATTGATAGGCTCTTAGATAAACTTGTTCATATCGTAGAAGATTCTTTCCAGTGTTTAAATGAGCGGGAATTAAGACTGCTTAATCATGTAAGCGCATGAGCTCATTTACTAAGAGAAACATATAGACCTGCTCCGGCAGGTTTTTTATGGAGTTTTTGCAATGTTAATCTATTGGAGATAAATCAGAAAATAGCGTAATCATTAACTGTTTTCGTTAATAGAATGGCTGAAAGATAAATATCAATACAGATATTCCGATAAAAATATTTAGCTATATTGGTGAGAAACCTGATTATAACAATATATTCAGGTCGCTTTCTAAAGTGATTCTAGTAATTTTCCTGCCGGGAGTGGTGAGAAGTAATCTAATAATGTCTGATGTAGCATTCAATTTCAACTACCGAGTAATCCTCGGTAGTTGATAAATATTTAGCAGAAAATGAAGATGTTGCTTTCTGCGTAGTGAAGTTTGAACTATTTATATACGAGAGATATATAGCTAACTCTTAAGAATCTTTATACCCAATTAAATTCAGCTTCTGTGGTTAGGGTTGAGTCTAAATTGACGGCTGTAATTCTATAGTAATAAATAACGTTAGGAGGCGCGTTGAGTATTTTAGTTTCTCCAGGCCAGACATCAATAGAATTATAGAATTCATACTCCCCAAATGGGGACGCCCAGAAATTTAAAACCCTCATTGCTGCTTGGCCTTTGTTTTTTATTGCTATATTTCTCCATCGAATAGGAATGGTTATATTCCCATTTTTATAAGCTTCGATAGCTTGATTAGGGTTTAGGAATATTTTGAAGTCTGTGAATATCATATTGGTTTCCTTATTATTGCTGTTATTTGTTGGCATATATAATCAGGTGACTTTACCTGCAAAATTTAATTTAACACTTTCCATGAGGAGTTAAATATTGAAATTTATCAGTGACGTAAAAGGAATAAGGTAAACATAAAAGCGGTTAATACACATTCCATGCTACGCATTGCGTGGCCTTTTCTTTTTTCACACACGTTTAACGGGAGATTAATTTCTAGTGGGAAGAAATATGAAATTCATAGATAAGCCGTTTGGCATCTGGATTTAAAGCGGCCCATAAATTGCTGAAATGAGCCGCAAAGAAGAAGTGGATAACTCGATTGTATGCTTTTTAATTTAATGGACCTCCATTGACGTGGATTTAATCGTTTTGTAAATATACCCTTCATCTTTCAAGCTGCTGCTTTGTTGGCTGCTTTCACCCACCCCAGTCACATCGTTATCTATGCTCCTGGGGATTCGTTCACTTGCCGCCGCGCTGCAACTCGAAATCTATTGGGTATAAAAGTCATCATTATTTCTTAGCCAAAAAAGGGGCTGTATATAGGATAGTGGATATCCAAATGACTGCGGTGATAAACATAACAATCATCCTGGTGAAACGCCAATGAAATGGCTTTGGAGGTGTAACGGTGGGAATAGGTAATTTAGTATTTTGGGGCTGACTATTATCTTGTTCGTTATCTTGAAATGGCAGAATAAAACGATAACCTTGTCGGTACACAGTGTGTATGGCTTCGCCTAGATCACAATAGCGTAATGTCCGGCGTAACTTACAGATTAATTGCAGTAAGTTGGTTTCTGCTACTCCATTTTTGCGTTCAGGCCAAACCAGAGGGATCAGTTGTTCCCGATTTAATGTATTCCCTTGTGATGCATGCTCCCACAGTGCGAGTAGCAGGCGCTTCTCTTTCTCTGTAATGATAAATATATTTTTACCATAAATTATTTTGTTTGAGTCACAGTCTAAATAAACATCTCTAGTTATTTTCAACATAACGCATTCTCTGCCTCTGTTTAGTGTTTGTCTATTCGCTATAGCCAGGATGGCTCAATTAGGCTTATGCCTGTTAGAATTTATATAGTTTTCGTATGAGTAATGCAAGAAAATAAATGATTTAAAATCTTTTATTTTACTTTGTCATATGGGTTATTTTTGTGTTTTTTATTAAGAAATAAAACTAATGATAATTAATTATTAGTTTTATTTATATGTGATAATTATACCTCTATTGTTCATAAGATGATGGCAGATTTAGAAATATAGATAAAATACTCTTAGGTGTTATTTATGGTTTATAAACTCATTTTGTAAAAATTAATCAATAAATATCCACCAGCAATAATGCTGTAGATTGAAGGTGATTTATTTATATTGTTGAATTAACAGGTAAAAAATCGATAAAAATAATTATTTTTTATTTTTAACTTTTATTTTTCGGTATTTGAGTGATTACTGTTCAATGAATGGTTTAAGGGAATAGTTTAAAGCTTCAACAGTGTAATGTTTATCACATATTAGCTTACGTTAGTCAGTCTAGTCAGGTCGCCTCATTCTTGAATGAGGATTTGGATATTAAAACCCGGTGAATACGACATACATAAGGACATACATAAGTAAGGCATTAGGCATGATACCTAAGGGCGGTAGCGTACCTAAAATTAAAATGATGTGTGTTCTAACCCGGTTATGAATTTAACTCTTCTTAATCATCTTAAGGAAATCACAATGTCTACAACTGCCGATCAAATTGCTGTTCAATACCCCATTCCAACTTACCGTTTTGTCGTGACTGTTGGTGATGAGCAAATGTCTTTTCAAAGTGTATCGGGATTAGATATTAGCTATGACACCATTGAATATCGTGATGGCATTGGTAATTGGTTACAAATGCCCGGTCAACGTCAGAGACCAACCATTACCTTGAAGCGCGGTATTTTTAAAGGACAATCTAAGTTGTACGATTGGATTAATTCTATTTCGCTTAATCAGATAGAAAAGAAAGATATTTCTATTAGCCTGACTGATGAAACAGGTTCAAATTTGCTGATTACCTGGAATATTGCTAATGCTTTCCCAGAAAAACTGACGGCGCCCAGTTTTGATGCAACCAGTAATGAAGTTGCGGTGCAGGAAATGAGCCTGAAAGCCGATCGGGTGACTGTCGAATTCCATTAATATGCTGTTTGCTGTCAGGAATAATCTGGCACGTTAATGTAGTGTTTTTTAAAGGCGAATATTATGACAACTTATGATTATCCGGGTGTTTATATTGAGGAAGATGCATCATTGGCACTCTCTGTTCGTACAAGCGCCACGGCGGTTCCTGTTTTTGCTGTCAAAGATGAAAGTTTGTTTAAATCAGGAGATGGCTATTATCGTGTTAATAGCTGGCTAGAATATCTGACACTAAGAAACAGACAATTTAATCCCAACGACAAACTTGATATCTCATTACGCGCCTATTTTATTAACGGCGGTGGATATTGTTATCTTGTTAAAACCGAAGAGTTAGTAAACCAAGTTCCGAAGCTGGATGATGTCACATTGCTGGTTGCTGCTGGAGAAGATATTAATACTGCGGTGGGCACGCTTTGTAAACCGGGCAAAGGATTATTCGCCATTTTTGATGGCCCACAAGCTGATATCACCGAAGTGAATAAAGTTACTAAAGAAGATGGCGCCACCGATATAGAAAAACCCGATCCAGATAAAATACTCAAACCTTATACCGCTACCCCCTATGGCGCAGTTTATTATCCCTGGCTGACCGCTGAATGGGGAAATGAAAAAGATGATGAAGCGAAAAAAGTGAATGTTGATATTCCACCCAGTGCAGTGATGGCGGGTATTTATGCCAGTGTTGATAACAACCGAGGTGTTTGGCAAGCGCCGGCTAACGTCGTTATTCAAGGTGGATTACAACCTAAATATCCGGTGACTGATGACCTACAAGGGCAATATAACCAAGGCAAAGCACTGAATATGATCCGTGATTTCCCTAAGAGCGGCACATTAGTTTGGGGAGCTCGCACGCTTGAGGACAGTGATAATTGGCGTTATATCCCAGTTCGCCGTCTGTTTAATAGTGCGGAGCGAGATATTAAAAATGCGATGAGTTTTGCGGTGTTTGAACCTAATAGCCAACCCACTTGGGAAGTTGTGCGTCGAGCTATTGATAATTATCTCTATTCTCTCTGGCAACAAGGCGGATTGGTGGGAAATAAAGCCGAGCAAGCTTATTTTGTTCAAATAGGTAAAGGTATCACTATGACTGATGACGATATTAAACAGGGCAAGATGATCGTCAAAGTGGGTATGGCGGCGGTTCGCCCTGCCGAATTTATTATCTTGCAGTTTACACAGAACGTCGCACAATAATTGGAGGTAATATGCCAATAACACCAACTTATCCAGGCGTCTATATTGAAGAAGATGCATCACTGGCGCTTTCTATCAGCCAAGGGAGCACGGCAATTCCTGTTTTTATTGGCCGCTTCTCACCTAAGAAAACTAGCATAACGCCACAAGCGGCACGGGTTAGTAGCTGGTTGGATTTCACTAACCAGTTTCATGTGGGTTGTGTTACGTCAATAGTTATTAAATCAACCGCCCCGTCTGTCCCTAAAAAATCTAAAAAAGTTGAGAAAGTTGAAGGCGATATATCAGCCGAAGACAAAGCGGCTAAAGAAAATGGAGAGGTTAATAGCGATACAAATAAAACAGATGGAGAAGAAAAAAAAGCTGATTACACTTACGAGGTGACAGCGGTTAACTACACGACAAGCAGTGATGCGTTAAAACTTTATTTCCAAAATGGCGGTGGACCTTGTTATATCTTGCCAATTGCTGATTTGGAAAATACTGAAACTCTGAACTTAATTCCCGAATTAATTGAGCAGGCGTTAGAAATTACCTTGATCGTCTGCCCTGAACAAGATTCTGATTATCAGAGCAAGATATATAACAGCTTGACATCTTCATTATTGAGTAAGGGCTATTTCCTTATCGCTGATAACCAGGATAAAACAACCGCCATCAGTGTTAATGTACCTTCACAGACGGCAACGTATTATCCGGCGGTGAAAGTCTCACAGCTTATGCAAACGGAAGAGAGTCTTATCGCTGTTTCAGGTTATAAGGATGCAAAAGCAAGCAATGTTACCAACCTGACGGAACTTAAAGAGAAAAACCCGGATGTCTACCAGCAAGCTATTGATGAAATACAAAACATAAATAGATGGATTCCCGCCAGTGCAGTGATGGCCGGTGTCTATTGCGCTACTGACGCCAGCCGTGGCGTCTGGAAAGCGCCGGCTAATATTGTTCTGAGCGGCATTAGTGATGTAGAAGAACGGCTCACCGAAGATGAACAAGGCGCCATGAATCAAAAAGGTATCAATGCTATCCGTTATTTCAATAATCGAGGGTTTGTCGTGTGGGGTACGCGTACCCTGAAAGATGATGACAACTGGCGCTACATTCCGGTACGGCGTCTATTTAATGCGGCAGAACGAGATATCAAACAGGCAATGCGATTTGCCGTCTTTGAACCCAATAGCCAACCGACCTGGGAGCGAGTACGGTCAGCCATTGACAACTATCTTCATCAACTCTGGCAACAGGGGGCGCTGGTTGGCAGTAACCCCCAAGAAGCTTATTTCGTGCAGATTGGTCAAGGTATCACCATGTCCGAGAGCGATATCAGGCAAGGCAAAATGGTCGTCAAGGTTGGGATGGCGGCGGTCCGTCCGGCTGAATTTATTATCCTGAAATTTTCGCAAAAAGTAGCACAGTAACCGTATTGGGGCGCGGTTTGCCGCGCCTGTCCTGTAGAGGAAATGATAATGGAAATAACCCAGTCGGGCGTGACAATCGCGGAGAACTTGATATCCCAGAAGCCGGATGATGCATTTATTGGCGCACCGGTTTTTATCGGTCATATTCCAAAAAGTTCTGGCAGCAAAACCATAGTCAAATTAAACAGCCTGACCGACTTTACCCTAAAATTTCGCGAGTCAGGATTAATGTACTACTCCGTGCGCCACTTTTTTGAAAATGGCGGTCAACAAGCCTATGTATTGCCGTTGGCCCCGGATGAACCACTGAATGATTTTCAATCATTGGTCACCGCGCTGCAACAGGATTGGCTTAAGCAGGCTATTGCTGCGGAGAGTGCCATCACACTGATTGTTGCCCCTGATATTATTCGCTTTAATCAGATGGGGGAGTCTGGTGCTGACATAGATCTTTGGTTGCAGTTTTGGCAATCGATACTCGATCTGTGTAAGAGCCGACGTGGCATCATGGGATTGCTGGATGCCCCGGATGATCCGGTATTGGCCGCTAAATGTTTAGAGCAGTTTTCCTCAAGTGACCGGCAATGGGGCGCGGTATATTGGCCGGGGCTGAAAACCACATACCAAGAAAGTAGTAGACATATTATCCTTTCGCCTACTGCGGCAGTGGCGGCGGTTATCCAGCGTAATGATCATCAGCAAGGTATCTGGACCGCGCCAGCCAACGTAGCTTTAGCTAAGGTGGTCAGCCCAGTACGATCCTTTATTGAAGCCGATGCGCTCTTTAATCAGAATGGCGCTTCGTTGAATCTGGTTCGTAGCTTCCCCGGTAAGGGAATTAGAGTTTGGGGATGCCGAACTCTGGACAACATTCCCGGCTCTCCCTGGCGTTATATCCAAACTCGCCGTTTGGTCTCTTATATTGAAGCTCATATGACCCGATTAGGCCGGGCTTTTGTTTTCGAACCCAACAACGCTATCACCTGGATGAAACTTAAGGGCCAAACTTACAACTGGTTGCATCAATTATGGTTAAAAGGTGGATTATTAGGTACTCAGGAAGAGCGAGCGTTTGACATATTACTCGGTGTTAACGAATCAATGAGTGAAGCGGATCTGCGGGCCGGGAAAATGGTCATGAAAATCAAACTGGCTCTGTTAATTCCGGCGGAATTTATTGAACTAAGTTTGACGTTTGATACGCGTACCGGGACAACGGGATTAAATTAAACAGGGGCAAAATATGCATAATCTATACACCCCGTCAGTATCACACCGTTTTATCGCCAGTTTTCTGTTTAACAATATTCCCAGCCCACTTGATATTGCCTTTCAGCGCATATCGGGACTCAGCCGTGAACTGCAAACCACTCAACATAGTCAGGGAGGGGAAAACGCCAGAAATGTTTGGCTGGCCGAGAAGATTCAGCACGGTAGTTTAGTACTGGAACGTGGTGTTATGACGATTACACCGCTTACTCTGATATTTGATCGTGTCTTGCGTGGAGAAAAAGCGGTTTATGCTGATGTGGTCATTATGTTGCTGAATGAAAATTTTTTACCGGCGGCAAGTTGGACGGTGAGTAACGCGTTACCTGTTCGTTGGTCTACCGGTGACTTTGATGCTAATAGCAATGCCGTTTTGGTCAATTCTCTGGAATTACGTTATCAGGATATGCGTTGGTTAGGAGTGAAAGTATGACTGTAGAAATTAAAGAACTGATTATTCAGGCCAAAGTGACCGATTCTGCCAGTGATTTATCATCCCCGCGAACATTAGCTCAAGAAGCGCTGGATGACGTTCGCTTGATTGAAAGGATTAAACGGGAGGTGTTAGAGGCATTACGTGAAACGGGAGGCCATTATGAGCTTAATTGAACGTAGCTTGTCTAAACTCACTCTAACCGCTTTTAAAGATCGGGAAGGTAAAATTTTGGTGGGCAGTTTACCGGTGATGTATAACCCTGATGCGATCCAGTTCAATTATCAAGCCAATTATAAAAACGATGAAAGTATTACCCATATCCACCAAAGTAACCATTATGTGTCGTCTCAACCTGCGGGCCTGTCATTAGATCTATTATTTGACGCATCAATGCCCGGCAACAATACGCCGATTGAAACCCAATTAGCGACGTTGAAAACCCTCTGTGCCGTTGATGCCGGTACCAAAGTTCCTCATTTTCTTAAAATCAAATGGGGCAAAATGCGTTGGGAAAACAAAGGTTATTTTGCTTGTCGGGCCAGCGGTCTGAGCATTCATTACACCTTGTTTGACCGGGACGCCATGCCGTTACGGGCAATTGCTACCTTATCGCTGGTGGCGGATGAGAGCTTTGTTATTCAGGCCGCTGAGCAACAGTTAAAATCGCCGCCGGCGACTGCGGTTAGCGTAACCGATATGCTCTCTCTGCCATTGATTGCTCTGGGTGCCGGCGCTGCTTTGGCGGGCGGTATTGATTATCTTTCGCTGGCTTGGCAAAACGATCTAGATAATCTTGATGATTTCACTCCGGGACAAACGCTACAAGCGCGGAGGGAGGCATGAAGATACCTCCGATCATGATTAAGATAGGCGGTAAAACGCTCAATCAGTTTACGGTTATCAGTCTGTCAGTAAATTATCCTATCAATGGCATTCCTTCGGCTAACGTCACTTTAGGTATTATTGGCGACACCAGCCATATTTTTGATGCTAAGGCGCAGGCTGAGTTGGCAAGTTGTCGCCCGAATTATGAACTTATTGTGCAGATGCAAAAAAATGTGTTGTTCAAAGGGATCATTGTTCGGCAGACATTGGGGCTTAAAGGTCAGGACAGTATAATGATTCTGACGGCGAAACATCCACTGCAAAAATTAACGCATAATTTCCACTCGCAACTATTCAGTAAGCAGAGCGATGAGGCGATTATCAAGAAGCTATTCAGCCAGGCTGGTGTGCCTGTCACAATAAAACAAGCGCCTCAACTTAAAACGGTGCATGAGCAAATGGTGCAGTTTCGTTGCAATGATTGGACATTCTTAAAAAGCCGACTGAGTGCGACGAATACTTGGCTGCTTCCCGGCCATGATGCGGTTAAATTGGTAACGCCGGAATCACTTAATCGGTCAACCGTACACACCATTCACCAGCGTGGTAACCATCAGAGCGTTGTGCTGTTTGAAGCTAATCTGCAATGGGATAATCAGCGCAGCCCCAAAACGGTGAGTGTACAGTCTTGGGACATTAATCAACAAAAGTTGTCTCAGGCGATTCAGGTAAAAAATAGCGGGTTTGGGCATGGTCAACTTGCTACGGACATGCTGAAACCGCTGACCGATCAAGAATGGCAATGGATTTTCAGCTACCCGTTGGATAATGAACAAACCAAGCAGTTTACTCAAGGCATCATGGGCAACCGGCGAAACCATAATATATCCGGCAGTTTTGAGGTTGCAGGTGATGATCGCTATCAGCCGGGGGATGTTTTGGCGTTAACTGGCTTTGGGCCGGGAATGGATGGTCAGGCGATTATCACCGGCGTTAGTCAGACCATCAACCAACGGCAGGGTTGGCGTACCCGGTTAACGTTAGGCATGCAATCAGACGTAGAACAAGTTATCCCTCAGGTTAAAGAGCTGCATGTTGGGATCGTGGAAAAATACCAACAGGATAGCCAATCGTTAGGCCGTATTCCGGTCAAAATACCGGCCTTAAACTTAACCAACAGCCCTCTTTTTGCCCGCTTAGGTAAACCTTACGCCAGTCATGAGAGTGGATTTTGCTTCTATCCAGAACCGGGGGATGAGGTGATTATTGGTTTCTTTGAATGTGATCCCCGTTTTCCAGTGATATTAGGCGCCATGCACAATCCTAAAAATAGATCACCGTTAGAACCCAGTGAAAAAAATCTGGTAAAAACGTTAGTGATTAAGCAGGGAGAGAATCAGCAAGCATTAATCTTCGATAATAAAGACAATACGCTCGCATTTAATAGTGGAAAAAATACCTTATCTTTGCAACAGGATAAAGATATCACCATTAATTCCGCTAAAAATCTCATTACTCATGCGCAGGAAATTAATATTCAGGCCGAAAAATCCCTATCAGCCGCTGGAAAATCTGGGGTTGATATTAAAGGGGCGAAAATTAATTTAACACAATAATAGGTTAAATAAGATGGCAGATAAAATATTAGCCGATATTTATGGTCGGGGCTGGGCATTTCCGCCGCAATTTTCTTCTCAGGAGGGCATCATAATGGCAGCAGGGGCAGAACATGTTCGCCAGAGTATGAAAATTCTTTTTCTGACTGAACCCGGCGAGCGGATTATGCGTGAAGATTACGGTTGTGGTCTCAATGATTATATGTTTGAAAATATCAGTGATGAATTAATGGCTGGCATTCAAACACGTATTGAAGAGCGAATATTACGTTATGAACCTCGCGCAGAAATGACTGAAATTAAGGTGAGTCAGAAAACCGATTTACCGAATACCTTACATATTCAGGTGAATTATGCCTTGAGAGGCAGTGAAATTAGCCAGCAAATCGAAGGTATTCTTGAGATTGGAGAAGGTCCGATAGAGGTGTCTTATGAGCAAACAACTGGTGGTTGATGGCGACACATTGTTATTCGAGCCCTTATTCGGTAATCGGCAGGTCACTCTTCTGGGGCCGGCAATCATCCGGGGGAGCGGGCACGCCAAGATTCAAGGTAAAAAAATCGTCATGGTGGGTGATGAAAAAAAGATACAGCTTCAAGCGCAATATATTACCCCGAGTCACCCGGTGCCAGGCATGGGTATGGTCACCATTGCTCAATTGGATGCCAGCCAGCAGGTAAACTTTTGCCGTAGTCCTGCCACGGTAATTATTGTTGGACAGCAATTTATTGCCCGTTTTACCCCATCACAGCCAGCTAATAATCCATCGAGCGGCCCGGATATAACAGCGCCAAGTATGGGAAAAGGCCGTTTTATCGCCAGCCAATATTCTGTCAATGCCGGGTAAATAATCCTTTGATTTATTTATGAATAACAATGATCTCCTGAAAATATATTAAAATAACAGGTGGTATAAATATGGGACAGACCGAATTAGAAAATAAACTTGCCGCTATAGTATCGGATACGGATTTTAAACTTGATGAAAGAAGTACGCTGGATATATTAAATTGGATTCAGGAGTACGCTGAAAAAATTCCATTTGGTCAGGAGAAAGAGACATTCTGGCATAGTTTCTACTTTATTCAGGAAAACAACCCGCAACAATTAGCGGATATTTACCGAGATGCGAATAAAGCCAATGGCCTTTTGCCTGCACATCAGGCTTTTTTATTGGCTTTTTTAAAACTGTTAGAAACCACTAAAATATTATTCAATACCTTTCCGGCGCGACATCGCGATCTTTATTATCGGGAATTATTGGGCTTAACGCCGAGAAATGCCCAAGCGGATCGGGTGGCGATAGGTATTACCTTGAATGGGGATAATGCAGAATATCTTGTTCCTCAAGGAACCTATTTTGATGCCGGACATGATAGTGCTGGCAATCCATTACAGTATGTGTCCGAATCGAATATATTGGCAAATCAAGGAGAATTGACTGACCTGTGTTGGTATCGAAAAGAGGGTGATGGTTGGAAATCGGCAATACCACTGAATCTTGCAGATAATATTGCATTGCCTGAAAACGGTATTCGGCTTTTTAGCCCAACACCTAATGATGTTCCAGTTTTGTCTGGCTACTTAATTGCTTCGTCTTTATTTACGATGTCAGCAGGAGAGCGCACGATTAAAATTATATTAGCCAGCGAGTGGACGGGTAAATCCGAGCACATCACGGCTAATATTAGTGCAGAAAATTGCTGGCTTTCCTTGAAGATAAAACTTGTCAATAAAACAACGCTTGAACTCGGATTGTCCGCCAGTGGTGCGCCAATTACTCCTCCTGATGCTCTGGATAATATGACATTTGATGTGCCGGTACTGAAATTGGGTACCATTCAGGGACCGATACTACCTAAGATTAAAGACATCGAGATCTGCATTAACGGCAACCGTAGTGTGTACTATTCCTCTGATGGCGGTATTGAACAAACGGATACTGCCAGCTTTCCCTTTGGTCAAGCACCGTCGCTAGGTTCGGGTTTTAATCTGATTGCTCCTGAATGGTATGGCACTGAAAACGCAATAGTGACGATTACCCCTCAATGGGTTGGCTTGCCTACAACGAGCTTTAAAGATTGGTATCAAGGGCATAAGGACTCCAGTAGTAATCCTAAAATTACCGCAAATAATGTATTCAAAGTACAAGGCTATTTAGTCACTCCTCAAGAAAGAAAAACACTCAATGCTACCCAATCGTTATTTGGTGGAGATAAGGAACCACAAGGGCAAAGCCTAAAATTTACCTTGCCGACAATGAATTACTCTGTTGCAGACACTCCATCACCCAATGACTGGCCGGCGTCAGTGCGTATAGAACTGGCCGAGCAGGATTTTATGCATAGCCAATATTGGCAAGATCCTACCGGTAAGAACTTACCCTATACCCCGCAAATCAGTGCGTTGCAGATTCAATTCAGCGCTAAAGTTAAATCTGAGCAATTTGCTGTTTACCCCCTGACGCCTTTTGGCCGGGGTGAGGCGGCGGCAGAGACGCCGGCATTCACCGATGGGGCATTTTATTTAGGTTTTACGGGGGTGCTGCCGGGGCAAACTTTATCTCTCTATTGGCAACTAGAAGGGATTAAAGCACTCGATTTATCTTGGTTTTACCTCGATAAGCGCAATATCTGGAGTAAATTGGATAAATTAGTTGATGATCATACTGGTAACCTGTTCGACCGGGGTATCTGGCGCACTTTATTGCCGCAAGATGCTTCAAATCAGGCCGCTCTGATGCCGACGGGGCGGTACTGGCTGAAAGCCGAGATAGTTGGAAAGATTGATCCCCAAGATTGCCCACGTATTAAAGGTCTACTGTATAACGCTACCATAGCCACCTTAGCTAACGCAGAAACTGTTGAGCAGGCTCACTTTATCAACGGATTGGCCGCTAACAGCATAAAACAGCCGGCAAACACTATTCCGGCAATCAGCGGCGTCACGCAATCTTGGACTTCCTGGAACGGTCGCCCGCAAGAAACTGAGCAAGCTTTCTTAAAACGAATTCCTGTCCGATTATCTCATCGTAACCGAGTGTTGAGTTGGGGCAACATGGTCACCTTACTAAAAGATCATTTTATTAGCCTGCTTGATGTCAGACACCATTCAGGCAGTAAATTAACCACTATTCCGGCGCCGGAAAAGCAACAACTGATAGTCATTCCAGACAACCGTTACAAGGATAATGATGATGCATTACGCCCAAAACTAAATCCGGCGCGATTGGCAAAGATGGTTGCATGGTTAAGTCAATTAAGTAGCCCTTGGGCAACCATTGAAATCAACAATCCTACTTATGTTGACGTTAATGTGGATTATCAAGTGAACTTCATCTCTGGTATTAATTCCGACTACGGCTACCATCAGCTACAACAGCAATTAAGCCGAATATATATGCCGTGGGCAGAGAATCCGGCTATTGGCGTGACAACGGGTAACCGCATTGATTACTACCAGCTATTAGCCGCCATCCAACAATCCCTTCTGGTGGAACGCGTCACCAATTTAAGCATAACCATCGCTAACCGAACTACGGGTGCTTTGGGCGCAAGTATTGAAGCTAATGATAATGAAGTGTTGATTTTAGTCTGGTCAGATAAACATTCCTCAAATAAGGAGTTAATAAATGTGTCATCAGGATGCTCTGTTTCCCATCGTTAAAGACGATATTGCCTTTGATACCTTACTTGCTCAGGCTAAGGCTGTTATTGAGCAACAGTCTGGTCAATGTTGGAGTGATATGAGTGAAAATGATCCCGGTATCACCTTATTGGAGGCCTGTTGTTATGGTGCGTCTGACTTGGCTTATCGTCACTCATTACCATTGAAAGATCTGCTTACACCCAAACCAGAGGAACAGACAGCCGGAGACGGTATTTTCCCCCAGGAGTTTGGCCCGCAACAGATGCTGACCTGCGGCCCAATTACGTTGGCGGATTATCGTCGAGCGTTGCTGGATTTGCACAGTAATGACACGGTTGAGGGTTACTTTTTATTTAATGATGTACTACTGATATGTGAACCTAACGATCAACGCTATATATATTGGTATAGCAAAAAGAAACGTGAATACAGTTTTATGCAAATCCCAGATTCAGAGAGTGAAAAGTTAACATTAAGAGGAAATTATTGGCTTTATTTACTCCCCGGCCGGGAAACTCAGATCGATAATAAGCTGGCTCAGGAGAAACTTAATATTTTCCTGAAAAATAATCGTAATCTGGGGGAATGGGTGAGTCGGGTTATCTGGTTAAAACCTGTTGATTTGCCATTGAAGATGGATATTCAGCTTGATAATGATGTTAAAGATATCGCTGACGTATTTGCTCAAATTTATATGACAGCGGAACAAACAGTACTGGAAAAGCCATTACGTTATACCACCGAAGCGATGAAAGAAATGGGTTACAGTAATGAAGAAATTTTTGATGGGCCTTATTTACATCACGGTTGGATACCTAACTTGCCGCCAGTAAAAGATTATAACTGCGTTATGGAATTAAATTTGAGTCATTTGGTTAACCGATTATTGGCGATTAAAGGCGTTCAGAGCGTAATCCGGCTGGAATTAGATAAGAATAAATATGATGCTAGCATTATTTCTCCGCTGCCGGGCGATAATTGGTCTTGGAAAATAGCTAAAGGATATTATCCCAGATTATGGGGTGAAGATCCCTTAGCGTTGATTACCTCACCAGACAGCCCATTGACTATTATTGCCAAAGGTGGCGTGAAAGTTATGGCTTCTAGCGAAGAGATCAAGAAAAAGCTTATTACAGAACCGCTACTGAATATACAACCAGAATTATTGGACTGGGGTAAACATCGTAAAGTACGGGATTATTACCCGGTAAGCAATAAATTACCCGCTTGCTATGGATTGCAGACTAATAAACATCATTTACAACAAGTACAGTTACACCAATTTATGCTGCCTTTCGAACAGATGCTAGCTAATCGCTGCGCAGAACTTGCTTTATTGCCGAAACTATTGGCGTTTAAACAACGGGGAAATGCGGTATACGGTGTGCAATGGCCTTTTAAGGTTAATACAGTGAGTCAGAATATTCATCAGGAGATAATGCCTGACTTAATTGGAAAACTGAATGATGATGCGCAAATTGATCATGATCCGGGCATCCATGAACGAAACTATGTAAAAGAGCTGGCTATTCTTGAGTATCTGTTAGGCTATTTTGGTGCTCATCGAGCAGCCAGACCATTTATTCTTAATCGACGGGATTTTCTATCCACTCAGCGCGGTTACTTGGCTCAACAACCAGAGTTGACCTATCATCGTAATAATATTCGGATTGATAAAGTATCAGCGCTGCAAAAACGAATTGCCGCCCGGTTAGGTTTGGGAAGAAAATGTTTTAGTGAACCGCCTGATTTGGCTGATTTGCCTTTCTATTTAATTGAGCATCGTCGGCTGTTGCCAGTGAAACCTGATAAGGCATTCAACAGTGAACAAATACCTGATAATTTAGAAATTAAAAATCATCCTGATGTTAAAAGCCATCATTTAATTATTACTCAGCAAAGTGTGGCAGGGCGGTTATTACATGGTCAGATGATTAACTTAATAATTAAAGGTGAGAACGGATTCATATTACGGGGCCAAGTGATCACTGAAATCACAGAAAAATCATTTTATCTTGATACCCGTAATAGTGTTGCTCTGGAATATAATTTAGACAGAGTACAACAAGCGTTTACCGACAAAAAACTAGTTTGGCAAAATAGCCCGGTGTGGTTGGAAGATATGGATTATCAATTGGTTTATGCCGATGAAATACATCAAAATAATAAAGAAAACGATGAACTCTGGATCACATCTAGTCCCCAAAGCCCTTTTCCTGCTATGATTAAAGAAGGAGATGAAATCACACTAAAGTATAAAATTACCCCTTATGAGCTACCTAAAAAAAATTTAGCTAGTGCCGATGCTATATCTGATTATGAACTTAAAGCACGTATAGTGGAATTTAATCATATTGAGGGTCGGATAAAGCTCAAAAAAATAGTAGACCAGAAAAATGATTTTCCAATAGAGTCAGAGGCATGGCGTTATCGTTGGTATTTCTCTGGTGCAGAATACGCGCATACTGATCGTTTTTCATTTGTCGTCAGTGTAGTCATTAATCGTCAGTTAATTGAAAATAACAAGGTTGATCCTAATAAACTGGAATCTTGGGTGAAAACTGAGATTTTAGCTGAATTTCCGGCTCATGTTTCCATGATTATTCATTGGTTGCCCTTAGATCATTTTGAGAATTTTGCCAGCACCTATAAGCGTTGGCAAAATAATGGCGCTGCTTTAGGAGATGAAGCATACCATATTCTAGAAATGTTAACTTTAGGTCGTCTGCCTTCTGCATTAACCGGAACCGGGAATATGCGAATTGCCACTAAAGAGCAGAGAACTGAGGTTATTGGTGAATCTGAAACAGAATGGCATTATGAATTTATTGAGAGTAACCAGTTGCTATATATACCGAAAATTCAGGAAGATATTAATCGCAATAAAGAGAATTAATGTTGTATTACAATAAGAGATATTTATTGTACTATTAAATTCATGGTTTTTAATTATTATTATTTCATTATACATTCATAATTTTAGGATATTATCAATAGAATAGATAAGGTGATAAAAATGGAAAAGAAGAACGATTTATCAAATTCAGCGATTAATCCAGAAAATACCGATAATAAAGCAGAAAGTCCCTCAGCGGATGATTTAAAAAAGCGTTTTAAAGCAGGCAGTATTCCATTGCAAATTGATTATGAACACTTGATTGATATTGCTGATATTGGCCGTAAAGCAGCCGGGAAAGCACCACAACAAAATGGACCAGGAGCAGGATTGAAGCTGGATGATAATGGTGCGCTTAATTTAAAAATAGGTGCTATCGCCAGTAAAGACTATTCTCCATTAATATTAAAAGATGATATTTTATCTGTAGATCTTGGTAGCGGTCTGATTAATAAAGACAACGGAATATGTGTTGGTCAAGGTAATGGTATTGTTGTAAATGCAGATAATATCTCTGTCAAGGCCGCTAATGGTATTACTGTTGATGGCAGCGGTGTTTCAGTTAAATCTGGTAATGGTGTTTCTGTTAGTGGAAATGGAGTAGAAGTTAAGGCCAAGAATAATGGCAGTATTTCCGTTGATTCAGAAGGTATAGCTGTTAAATGTTGGGACGGGGGCGGTATTGTGGTAACTGATAATGCTGGCCTTTATTTGAAATTAGAGGGAGGAAATACAAACAATGCCTGGAGCGGTGTAAGTGGTTTAAGCCTGAGTAAAAGTGGTGTAAAAGTTAAAGCGGGTAATGGTATTAAAGTTGATGATAAAGGTGTAAGTATTGATCCTAACAAAGTACTCCCCAGAGGAATGATTGTGATGTTTTCTGGCAGTAGTGTTCCTGAGGGATGGGCATTGTGTGATGGTAAAAATGATACACCAAACTTGATCGATAGATTTATTTTGGGTGGGGATTTTGATGGTGTTAAAGGGCAGAGTAATACTACAGTTTCAGGACCTAAAGATGATAAATCATTTAAATTTAATTCTGATGAGGCTACACTAAATATCAATGGCAGAACAGATGGGAGATCGTTATCTATTGGTCAAATACCTAATCATGATCATCTTAGTGGGATAATTATTGATACAAATATAATGGCTCAATATGGGGCTTATGAGATCTCTTCAGACAAGAGAGCGGTAGCCTCTTCAAATAATACCAGAAATAGATACCTCTATTACTCAACAGGCATGACTACATCTAAAGGTGTTGTAAACGGAAACAGTCCAGAGACACATAGTCATGATATTGATGTAAAAAACACAGGAAAACATTCCCATAGTAATAGAATAACAGTTCCTTATTATATTCTTGCTTTTATTATGAAGCTTTAAGATTTATGAGAAAATTGAAAATTGAAAATTGAAAATTGAAAATTGAAAATTTAAATTATCTATTAATCGTAAAGAGAATGTTATTTATGACTTCGAGGCCAAATTTATTAAGTAGACTTTCCATTACTATTGAAGTTAATAATCAACAGATAGCTAAAAAAGTATTACATGATTCTTTGCTTAATCAAGTCAGTATGAATAAATTACTTAATTTATACTTTAATAAATATGTGATTAGTCAGGATATCTATTTAGAGAAATTAACGCTGAATCTTGGTGAAATTAATTTTCGTAATTTTAATGTATTGTTTCCTGTTCGGCTTAATGCTGCTTTAAATAGAGCTCTGAATCAATATCAGGAAAATAATAAGGAAAAAATTATTACGGGAAATTCAATAATACCCCAAAACACGGGTAAGCCCTCTTTATTACATAGTCATTATTTATCTGATATCGAGGGATTTATCCAGTGTTTATATCAAAAAGATATTAAATTAAATTCTGAAAATATAATAATAGAGAATAATCGTATTGATATTAATATCAAATCTTTAATTAATCAATTAATGCAAATGGAGAGCAATTTAACATTATTATTAGCAAAAAGTTGTTTATCTGAACACAATTTGCAACGTCTTTTAGCTATCAGTCAACCAGACTTATTAACCGCGATTAATCGCAAATTGTCGGAGGATATAGATGGATATCAGCATCAAGGAAAGGCAGCTTCTCCTTGGCAATTGGTATTAAATGCCTTGGGATATATACAACGGCATAGTACTCAGGAAATACCTAAACCCGATATGAAAGTGATATCCTATATCATGGCTGAACTTGATAGCAGTATGCTTGATATTATGCCTATTATTACTTTGTTCCGCCGAAATATTGTAGCTGAAAATGATTTATTAAATGCATGGTTGAAGCTAATTTGGCAAATAGAATGGATTCCAAAACTGTGTAAGAAACATCTCTCTGTTCAGGAATATAAAAGTTTAGCCAATCGTTTTGGCTGTGAAATCCAGACTCTTAGAGAACAATCTTTACAACAAACAGCTTCGGTTAACTCAATGGTTACTGAGCTATTACAGAAATTATCTACAGAGCATAGGCAAGATTTACCACCATTAAGTCAGCATCAATTTTCATTGATAGCTACAGCGATTCAAAAAGGAGAAATAAAAATAGAAAATATTCTCCAGTTATTACAACATCCGGCGTTATATAACCAAACAGGTACCGCTTGGTTAGCTTCATTATGGCAATTAGGTTCTATTTCACAACTCTGTAAAAAACATCTCTCTGCTGAGCAGTATAATGAATTGTCACAACGTTTTATGACAAATAATTTGACACCAGATAACTTGTACGCTAAAGATAATAATTGTATTCAACTTCGGGATATTAACAGGCCACATTTTGAATCGGGTTTATCTTCTCCATATCAGGTAAGTAATGCTGGAATATTAATTCTATGGCCGATGTTACCCACATTATTTAATCAATTAGGTTTACTTGAGGAAGAAGAATTTATTCATCACCAAGCTAAATTTAGAGCGGTTGATTTCCTGGATTATCTTATTTGGGGGAATGAAGAAGAGCAGGTAGAAAGAAAAACACTCAATAAAGTTCTGTGTGGGTTAATGATTGATGAAGAGATGCAATCAATCCCTGTTGAGCCAGAAGAACAGTTGATAATAGAGCAATGGTTGGATGCGATTATCGTTCAACTTCCGGGCTGGAAAAAACTGAGCTGTAATGATGTCCGCCAACTGTTTTTACAACGACCGGGTGAATTGCTGATAGATGAACAGGAAATCAAAATTACGCTACAACATCAGCCATTTGATCTGTTATTGGCGGACTGGCCGTGGCCGTTAAATATCGTCAAACTCCCTTGGCTAAATTTTTCTTTACAAGTTGACTGGCAAAATATTTAACAGGTTTATATAAAATGAACTCTTTACTTAAAAATAGCCACTATGTGATGGCTGAATTACATTGGATTTATCCCCATCTGGAACGTATCGATCTGCTATTACAGCGCTACTATTATCAGAAGAGGGAAAGGTACGATTCATTACCGGAGAGTTTTTTACTTGATGAAAATAAAATAGAGGAATATCTGATACAACCGCAAGGCTTTCCTCATTGGCTATTTGAGGAGAGTGATATCGTTAGTCATTCGAAAACCGAAGAATATTTTGTTTCTGATGCATTATCTCTATTAGTTGAGCGTTTTGAACTCACAGAGTTTGAGCGTGATGTCTTATTACTTGGTTTATTACCCCATTTTGACAGCCGTTATCATGCATTATTTGCTGCTTTGCATGGTAATAGTAAAAAACAGTGGCCTGGTTTTGCTTTGGCAATTGAATTATTTAGTCAACGTCAAAATGATTGGCAATTACTGCAAAACAGCTTATTACCACAAACACCATTAATCAGTAACCAATTATTACGGCTTAATAACCACGAAGAACCTATTTGGTTACAAACGCAATTTTTAACCCACAGCTCTGTCTGGCATTTTTTATCAGGACAACGGGTAATTTTACCGCCTCTAATAATTTGTGCTTATTGGCATTCTCCTATTTCGCACCTTTGGTATCCACCAACTCTTTATCATTCACTTGAAAAGATATTATTGAATGAAACTGATGAGGTTCGCCCTTTGGTGATACTTAGAGGAAAACAGAATAGCGCCAGAGAATTATCGGTCGGCAATATTATGGCATTTCATAATATTAGCACGTTAACTCTGGATGTAGCTCGATTACCAGCGGAAGAGAATTCAACTGTAATAGCTAATTTGCTGGCAGATGCCGTGAGAGAAGCACGGTTACATAATGCTTGTTTATTAATTCGTAATTTTTCTTTATTTATAGATGAAAAGAAAATATTGAATAACCTATTATTCGTTTTGCTGAATCAACCAAAGTTACGGGTAGTTTGTTTGGTAGAACCGGGAGATACATTAATATGGATTAAACATCTGTCAATGGTGCAAATTGAGATGCCGGTAGCTACGCTGGTGGATAAAGAATCTATGTTGAAAGAATACTTACCGAATAATGCCACTCAGAGAATTAATATTACTCAATTATGTCAGCGTTTTTCATTTACCGCAGAGACCTTGCCGTTAATTCTTAAAGAAGCTTATCAATATCAAATATTACGACAACCGGGAGGTCAATTAGAAGAAATAGATTTACGTAAAGCATTAAGTTTCCGCGCTCAACAAAATTTAGGTAAATTGGCTCGCCGGATAACACCAAAACGTAATTTTAATGATTTAGTGATTTCTGATGCATTAGCTCAACAATTGAAAGAGATTATTGCAGCGATTAATTACCGTGATCAGATTCTGGATGCGGGTTTTCAGGAAAAAGTAGGCTATGGTAGCGGTATTAGCGCACTGTTTTACGGTGAATCGGGGACGGGTAAAACGATGGCCGCAGAAGTGATTGCCGGGCATCTTGGGGTTGATTTGATTAAAGTTGATCTTTCTACGGTGGTGAATAAATATATTGGTGAAACGGAAAAAAATATTGCCCGTATTTTTGATTTGGCTGAGATGGATTCTGGAGTGCTATTTTTTGATGAAGCTGATGCATTGTTCGGCAAGCGCAGTGAAACCAAAGATGCTCAGGACAGACATGCCAATATTGAAGTTTCTTATCTATTACAACGGCTGGAAGATTATCCGGGATTGGTGATTTTAGCCACTAATAATCGTAGCCATTTGGATAGCGCTTTTAATCGTCGTTTTACCTTTATTACTCATTTTACTTATCCTGATGAAGAGCTACGTAAAAAAATGTGGCAAACTATCTGGCCTGAACAATTGAAATTGTCCGATGAGATTGATTTTACACATTTGGCTAAACGAGCTGATTTGACTGGGTCTAATATCAGGAATATTGCTTTATTGGCATCCATATTAGCGGCAGATAATAACAGTGAAGAAATTGGGAATCAACATATAGAGCGAGCAATTATTCTCGAATTAAATAAGAGTGGCAGACTAATTTTTTGAATTTGGAGTCGATATGAAACATATCATTGAACCTAATAATGCTATTGTGGAAGTTAATCATGCATTAAAAGATATTCTATCTCATTATTTAAATAACATTGATATTCGTTTTGATTTGCCTGAAATAAATTCAATTCCATCGAAACCAACAATAAGTGTATTTCTCTATGATGTACATGAAGATTTGCAATTACGCTCTGCTGAACCGAAGCGTTACAATCCTGTGACTAATTTATTATTACCGGGATGGGTAAATATTAATTATAATTATTTAATTACTTACTGGCATTCAAATAAACCATCAGTTGATGGCAGTAGCCCAGATAGTCAGCCTGATAATCAGGCGGCAAAAATAATGACATCTGTTTTGAATGCGTTGATTAATCATCGTCAATTACCCAAAATTCCTGGTGCTTACACCAAGGTAATTCCACCACAGGAAAATTTAAATAGTTTGGGTAATTTTTGGCAGGCTCTCGGCAATCGTCCTCGACTTTCTTTATTATATTCAGTTACTGCTCCGGTAGAACTTCAAGATATTAAAAATATAATAGAGCCAGTGGTGGAGATTTCCCACTCTGTGAATCAAAAATTAAATCCGACTGGCGCACAAATAAGCCAGGCTTTGTTAGAGAAATTATGTAATGATTTAGGTGGCACAGAAGATGTGCGTTTGGCGCTTACTAAAGTGAATCTAACAACTAAACCGGTTGTACCGGTCGCAGGTAGTCATGATAAGCAAGAAAATGAAAAAATTGTTCTTGAGGTTTCAGGTATGACTTTTTCAATCTATTTCTCTAAAATAAAAGGGATACTTTCAATATGGGTAAGCAGCCGTAAAGCGGTTGTTGAGATAAATGGTATAGGTATTATTGTTGATCAAGTAGATTCCAATAAATTGATTAACATTGAAAAATAATCACTTAATTACCCATAATAATGGAAAGTAATAGAGGATAACGATATTTTTGTTGGTTGTTTTATATAAAAATATCTTGTTATCAGTAATGTCTTAATCTATATATTACTTACTTATAACTCTTGAGTGATAATATTATGCCAATCAGCGAACTCGCAAAAAAAAGTGAAACCCGTGCCGGAGAAGATAAAACAGGTGAAAATATAGAAACCGGTCATCATCTGGAAATAGCGCTTTCTTCCGGCTCATCGAAATCAAAGGATACGTCAAAGCCTAAAAGATATAATATCAGTGCCGTAAAGTTGATATACCCAATGGATTTCAAGATGCATCGCGACGGCAAAGGAACGAATCCCCGGGAGCATAGATAACTATGTGACCGGGGTGAGTGAGTGCAGCCAACAAAGAGGCAACTTGAAAGATGACGGGTATAGATGAAATTATTGCACTACATAATGATCCTAAAGGCAATAAGTTACTTTGGAATGATAATTGGCAAGATAAAATCGTTGACCGGGATTTAGCGGCTATATTTAAGGCGATTGATGAAATTGTTGCTGAATTCGGTGGTATTGAAATCTATCAAGAAATGGTTGGGGTAAATCCTTATGATCCGACTGAACCCGTTTGTGGTTTATCCGCCCAAAATATATTTAAATTAATGACTGAGGGGGAACATGCTGTTGATCCAGTAAAAGTGGTCCAGACAGGAAAAATAGATGGCAATGAATTTGCTGAAAGAATTGATCAGCTCAGTAGTACAAAGAATTATATTGCATTGGTTAATGATCAGCGACTTGGGCATATGTTTTTAATTGATATCCCATCTAACGTCCAGGAAACAGTGGGATATATCTATCAATCAGATTTAGGAGCAGGGGCATTACCTCCCCTTAAAATAGCAGATTGGCTAAATTCTAGAGGAAAAGATCCCGTTAGCTTTAATAAATTAAAAAAATTATTCAGTCGTGAGTTTAACCTATTATCTGAAAATGAAAAGAAAACGTTAATTTCAGAGACGCTTGATATACATAAAGATGTATCTAATATTAAGTTAGATAGAATGAAGAGAGATGAAAATGTGGATGTTTATTTAACCGAATACGATATTGATGATTTTTGTGAAAATATTGAAACATTAAAATCTAAACTTGATAATTATGATAGGAAATTTGATAAGCCATAATGAATTGTATTGTTTTAATATTTATATTAGGATTAAAGGATAATAATCTTAGGTAAATTTTAGATGTAATAAATGTAACTAATACAGAGAGCCTATTAATGTTAAAACATGCTAATCCTCAAACAACACCCGCACAGCGTACTAGAAGTAGTACTATAAATAGCGCTATGCAATCGCCATTATCAAATTCTTCTGGTGGACATCTTGAACTTTTAAATAATGAGAGTGAGCCTGGGGAAGGCCATAAGAGTAGGCGAACCAAAGGGTTGCAACAATTTCTTGCGGATAGAAGCCTTAATAAAGGATATATTTCCCCGTTGAAGAATAGAGGGTTATTGGTGGGGAGTGAAGAGGCGCCAATTAACGTGCCCGTCGTGGCCCATCGTTATGACAGTAAGCGGAAACTTGCACAGGCAATACCTTTGAGAAATAGCGCTTCCCGTCAGGAAAATCCTTTTCATGATGTTGTGATGGGATTTGGCGGCGATCAAGTTACGTCGTCAGAATCCGGTTCAGGGGCGATAGGCGTACATTGGGGAAAGAATACGCTAGATCCCAACATTACGGGTATTAATGTGGTGAATGGCGCGTCGGGAACCGTGGGGATAAGAATTGCTTTGAAGGATATTCAACATGGGCATCCGGTTATTGTGACGTCTGGAGCACTGAGTGGTTGTACTATGGTGTATGCCGTGAAGGGCGGCTATTTTTTTGCTTATCATACAGGGCAGAGGCCGGGTGATGATGAATGGAAAACCGGCCGGCAGGGGGTTGTTGCGACTTATGAGAGCCATAAAGCGCTTTCGCCGGACAGTGAGCCGATGGCGGTTGGCGAACAGAATAACGATTTGGTGAATATATTTGCGAAGTATGATCAGAGCGTCATTACCTATATGGGCAAACCGGGTGTGGTGATTGATAATACGGCAGAAAATGTTGGCGTTTTTAACTACGACGAAAAGAAGCCTGAAAAACCTGCTATTAGGGCTGGCTATAGTTATGCGCTGTTGGCTAGAGATGATAAAGGAAAGATGAATGTCAAAGTATTGTCGGAAGATGCTACGGTTTCACCCGGCAAGAAAGGCAATACTATTGAGGTGATTAATTCACTCCAAAAACGGTTGTTATAATATGGTAGGTTTGTTTAATAGCCTACTTATTGGAAATTAGCTATTTCATTTATCCAGCAATATTCTTTACTATCTGATTTGTCACAATTAGACAATATATTGTGGATAATGAAAAAGTTATTAAGAGTGTTTTTTATTTAAATTTTAATAGATTAAATGTCAGTTTTTCATAATGATAATCTCAGGCATCACCAGTTTAGCCATTATAGAGATCTTAAAAATGTTCAAGAATGATATTCGCGAAAAAGCAGTTAAATTTGGTAAAAGCAAAACTTCGGATCAAGGGTTGTTGGACGCATTACATTTGGAACTGCCTGATGTGAAAGCGGTTATGTCAGCTTATAAGAGGCAGCTTCCTGAGTTTGATGATTTTAATAGAAAAACGCAATTAATTCTCAATGCTTCTAAAGAATTTGGGCAATTGAAACCTGCAAAGCAGCGTAAATTCTCTAAACCGGGTTTAAAAGAGAGTGGTGTTTCTGGCGGAAATTTTATTTATTCAAAAAAATCTTTGCAAGATTTCGCTGCTCATGCAGGATATGTACATAATGATCATTATGGCGATGAATTTGTCAATCTTAAGGATAATAATAGAAATTTAGCCGATGAAAGATTATTTCCGGGTATTAGCTTGATTAAACGCCCGAAATTATCAATAGTAAAAGATCAAGAACAATGGAATATGCAACAAAGTGACGAGGCCGAAGCTTATAAGATCACGGATATTGAAGCCTTTATTTCAGGGATAAGAGAGATGTATGGTGAGGTAAATCCTTTGCATCCAGTAATAGAATCTTTGATCAGAAATCATATTGTTAATAATCACTATATATTACCGACGATGGCAGGTATTGCTGGTTTGCATGCAGAGGTACAGGCATTGAATAATTTATTGACTTTAGAAGATGAAAGGGCAGGCAAAGCTATTGGAAGTCGGAAAATGGGGGAATATATGCGAGATATATTGAAATCATCTATTTTTACTCAGCGATTGACAACAAAACAAGCTGGAGATGATTTTGCTGCTTGTCATAACTGTTCGGGGATATTGTCATCGCCAGTGAATGTGATTACCGGCAAAGTAGAAAGTGCAGGAAGTAATTTTTCATCAACATTATCTCGATATAAAACATCACAAGAATCGCCAATATAAAACAATATCCATTTTATGCCTGAGTGTTTTATTTCTCAGGCATTTTACTTGCTTGTTTATGCGAAGGTCAGCTTAGTAATATAAAAATTAATTATTTTTTACAGTTTCAATTATCCAATCATTGAAAAAACTGACCTTGGTAAATTGTTCTGCTGGTTTTAACAATGAACGAGATACTAACCCAGAAACGATATAATTTTTGTTATTTGTTTTAATCATCAATGGCCCGCCTGAGTCTCCACCGC
This sequence comes from Photorhabdus luminescens subsp. luminescens, assembly GCF_001083805.1. Taxonomy (GTDB): domain Bacteria; phylum Pseudomonadota; class Gammaproteobacteria; order Enterobacterales; family Enterobacteriaceae; genus Photorhabdus; species Photorhabdus luminescens. The sequence continues at coordinate 380,566 of NZ_JXSK01000001.1, forward strand.
CGACACCTCCATTTGGGTTACCAGAACAAATATTTAATTTTGGATCATAATTTGTGTCAGGGTATCCAGGGGGCACTTCGATGCATTTCTTATCATCAAGAATATATTCATCGGTTTTCATTAATATATTTGGGGTTGATACACTTTCTGTTCTTCCAAAACCAATAACCGTTAATTCTGTATCAACTGGCAGATCAATAGTTTCATTTATGCCGTTTAATTTTGCAAAAGTATTACTGTTTGCATCTCGATTGAGCTTAATGAGCGCTATATCATATTGCCCTCGTTTTCGTGTAAACCAGTTTGGGTGAATAATTATTTTCTCAATATCAACTTTATCTTTATAAATTGGCGTAGGTTTATATCTTTCTAATCCTACGTAAATTTTTGATTTAATATTAGCATCTTCAACACAGTGAGCAGCTGTTAAAACCCAACGTTTATTAATTAATACAGAGCCACAATGATGCCCTTCAATATTGCCATCTTTTTTATTAAGTGCTGAATAAAAGGGGAATTCACCCGGTTCGGCAGGTTGACCATTTATTATCTCTATTTCTTCGGCGCCATTTGCCATCAATGAGAATGAGATCGTGCTGATAAAAACTAAAATGAAAAGCAATTTTTCTTTCATAATATAATCCTTGTATAATATGATGACGGAGATGAAAATCCATTATATATTATATTAATAGAGTCTGGCAGGATAATAATTATATGCATATTTACACCTCATTTGTAATTAAAGGGCTCTTATTCTTTAAAATTATGAAAATAAATATTTGTTATTAAATAACTTGGTGTATTTACAATGAAGATAAGTTTTCTTGGTGTAAATTCAATTAGGGAATTATGATATGCATGATATTTTTATATCGAATTAGAGTGTAAATAACTTTCCAAAATGGTGCTACACCTTATCTACTAACAACCATATGTATAACAATGGGTTGAAGAAAACCACGTGTAGCGGAATTATGAAACCTTATTTACTTTTGGTAACTCCTTGAATATTATTAACAAGGAAATAGGGATAATGTAATCTTATATATTATTTTTGGGGCTGTCCTAGATAGCGATTATATTTTTCCCTTAACTATTTGTTTTAGAATATGTAATTGGTCTTTTACACCCGGTGTATTAAATCTCCACTCACATTCCTTGAGAAAGAACTCAAAATGTTCCTTTGGTATGCCATTAAATTTACGCAGATGACGTTTGGCTTGGTTCCAAAAGTTCTCTATCCCATTGATATGGTTTTGGCCATTTTTAGCGTCTACAAACTCCGTGCTATGGTTAATTCGATAGTGTTTAAAATCGGACACGTCCAGCACATCATAGCTGGCAAAATTGTCTGTGTAGACTAGGCTGTCAGGCTTAATTTTCGCCGTGATTATCGGAATCAAAGTATCGGATTTGGCGTTAGGTATTAGGCGGGTGTAAACCTTACCACCTCGCTTGAGAAGCCCGAAAACAGGGACTTTTCCGGCTGAACCTCGCCCGCGTTTTCCCTTACGTTTACCCCCGAAATAGCTTTCGTCTATCTCGACTTCACCTTCAAACATGGAGTGTTCATCGACATAATCAGCGATAAGAACTCTGAGGCGGTGAAAATAGTAAGCTGAAGTCGTTTTGTTGACCCCCACTAACTCAGCCGCAGTGCGAGCTGTAGCCCCTGCCACAAAGAGCTCCTGAAGACGTTTTTGCTTGTATTGGCTAATCCGACTTTTTCTCATTTGGATATCCTAGATCAAATTACTTATCTAGGACAGCCCCTTATTTTTATGATTTTGTTTTAAATGTTTTAAATGTTTTAAATGTTTTTATTTTTTAATTGAATTATATTAAATGTATGATTTTTTGTGAAATAATAAAATTCATTTAAATTTATTTTCGGTATTAAAAATATTATTTGAATTAATATTATTAAGAAGAATATTAAACATTTTAAGTTATATTATGATTTTATTGAATAATATCATGGAAATATATAATAATAGTATCATTTAATCGATACAATATATTTAATGTTTAAATGTATTAATTGCAATTCATATATAATTGACTAAAACTACAATATAATATTTTATTTTCTATTAATTTCACTTGTTTTTAAGCGATGAAAGAGAGAATACAGATGTAACCTAATAATATTTCTTTTTACTATTGTTAAAAGTCGAAATGATTTGGCACGAGCTGGAAATAGAGGAAAAAAATTTTATCTGATGCTGTTTTAAGCAAGGAGAGTAAACGCAGGATAGGAATAATATTTTTCAGTCTGAGCTAAAATTTTGGTGATTGATAAATGAAATTTTATAAAAGTTCATAGTATGATCAATGTATTAATTTAGCCTCTTAATTTTAAAGAGGCTAAATGGTAATTTTGCTAATGATTTCGTGTTTATAACACCAGATCCAGAATGATGACGCCACATAAGCCAATCGCCCATGCAATAGTGGTTGGTATTGACCAAACGATCATCTGTTGTTTGGCATCTTTGATTCCCATCATGCGGTTAACGACCCAAAATAGGCTGTCATTAAAATAACCGAAGAATAACGAGCCCATCGTTGCTGCTTGTGCGGCAACCAGCATGTTGATCCCCGGAATTTGACTAATAATTGGCGCAGAAATAGAAGCGGCGGTAATCATAGCCACCGTGCCGGAACCTTGGATTAAGCGAACCAGTGTTGCAATGATGAATGGAATCAGCACCGGTGTTAATGGTAGGTTGGCTATATATTGCGCCAAAATGGCGCCAGTGCCACTTTCACGCAGTACTGCTCCTAATGCCCCGCCAGCTCCTGTCACTAATAAGATAATACCGGCAGCCTGTAAACCTTCTTCCAGACGATCAATCACTTCATGTTTATTGACTTTCGGCATCAAGGTATAAACCGCTAACAATACGCTGATAGCTAAAGCAATAACGGGTGCGCCAAGGAAATCAAATGTCTGGAAATAGAAGTTGTTTGCTTGTCCAGTAAAGGTTTCAGTGTTTAACAGCAGGTCATTAATAGCTTTGATGAAGATTAAAACGATAGGGACAATAATCGGCAACAGGGAGAGAAATAGACTCGGTAGTGGTTTGTTCGCTTTTTCTTCTATGTAGCGTTGATGAATTGTTTGTAGATCTTGAGCTTCTTCTGCTTCATCAATGGGCTGAAACTCAGGATATTTTACGGCTAACCATTTGGCATAAAATACAATGCCAATAACGCAAGGTACCGCCAGAACCATGCCGGTTAACATCATGGCGCCGACATCGACGCCAAAAATGCCGGCAACCCCCAATGGCCCCGGTGTTGGTGGAACCGTGTGGTGGGTAACGACCAATCCGCCAGCCAGTGCTACGCCGAGTGTCAGAAGATTGCGTTTTCCTTTTTTCGCGAGTGCTTTTGCCAGTGGATAGAGGATAACAAAGGCGGAGTCAACGAAAATCGGAATACTGACAATATAACCGGTGATCGCTAATGCCCATTCTTCGCGTTTTTTACCTAACCATTTGATAAAACTGTAGGCTATCTGTTCCGCGGCGCCGGAAACTTCCAGCACTCGTCCCATCATGACCCCCAGACCGATAATAATTCCGATACTGCCTAGTGTGGAGCCAAAACCTTTAGTCATAACATCAATGGTATTTGTTGCGGTTAAGCCGCCAGAGAGCCCGGCGATCGCCGCTGCAATGAGCATTGCTAATAAAGCATGAACACGGGTACGTAGCACCAGAAAGATCAACGTAAATACGGCTACACCCAGACCAATGACCGGAATGTAGAGTTCCATAATTAGCCTCCAGTTTGGGACAGGTTATTGGTGATAAAAGCCCGAATTGCATCACTGAATGTATTATCAACATGAAAACCCAGTGATAAGCCGCGGCTGATATCGAAGCGACCCGGCCAACTGGCAACAATACGGTTAATGTTTTCGTCTGGTTCGAAGCGGATGAGTTCCACCGTTTTCTGCCCGGCAACCTCAGCCAGCGCATCAATCATGTCCTGAACCGTGATACTAATACCCGGTAAATTAACTGTGCGGGAAAGACCCAATTTTTCCGCCGGAATTTGGACCGCATGTATAAAGTTGCGGATCACGGTTTCAGGGCTGGAAAGCCATAAAGTCAGATCGCGGGCAACCGGGCAGATACTGCTTTCTCCGTGCAGAGGTTCACGGATGATAGCACTGGCAAAAGAGGAGGCTGCTTTGTTTGGTTTCCCTGGGCGGATACTGATTGTCGGTAGACGAAGTACTCGGCCATCAATATATCCTTTGCGGGAGTAGTCGTTAATCATCAATTCACACATGGCTTTCTGTGCGCCATAGGATGATTGAGGATTAACCGCGCATTGATCGGTAATGGTTGCGGGTAATTCTCCGCCAAATACCGCCAACGAGCTGGTGAAAATAAATTTCAATTTTGGATTTTTAGCCCGCGCGACGTTTAATAAGTTGCGAGTGACATCAAAGTTAACTTGCAAGCCGAGATCAAAATCGCTTTCAGCGTGACTACTGACAATAGCGGCGAGATGGAATAACACCGCGCTGTTTTCATCGATCAGCTTTTCCGCGGCTCCTGATTGCGTTAAATCCAGTGCCAGACACTGGACGCGGGGATCATTAACCGGTGATACAGGACATTGAATATCGATCAATATAAGTTGTTCGAAATCTAATGTTTGATTGTTGTCTAGTAAAGCACGGGCTAGTTGCTGGCCCAGAAAACCTGCTCCACCAGTGATTATTATTTTCACTGCGACTCTCCTTGCTCAATAGTTTTGGGCTATTTGCTTATAGGATAGGGTTGTTATCCTTATACGCTGACGGTATGTAATATCAGATTGCGCTCTCGTAATTGTTGCTGCACTTTCGGTGGAAGTTGGCTGTCACAGACAATATCATCCAAACTCGAAAGCGGGCAGACACGAAACATGCCGTATTTGCCATATTTACTGCTATCAGACACCAAAACACGCCGACGGGAGATTTCCAATACTGCCTGTTTGACTAAAACTTTTTCTTCATGTGGTGTGGAGACGCCATGCTCCAGATCCCATGAACTGGTGCTAATAAAGGCAATATCTACATTCAAGTTGCGAAGCAACATGGCGGCGATAGGACCAACACAGGAATGATTTCTCTTATCTACTTGTCCCCCGGTATGGAACAGATTTAATTGAGGTTTGTTCATCAAGTACTGGATAATGGAAAAATCATTCGTGATGATAGTGAGGTTAAAACGCTCAGCTAGAACCCTGGCAATTTCAAACGTGGTGGTGCCGGCATCAAGATAAACCACTTGTCCATCTTCAACCATAGATACTGCATATTGACCAATTTCCCGCTTATAACGATGATTAAGCCGGGCTTTTTCATTCCAAGGCAATTCCTGACGTAAAACATCGCTAAGTTGCACACCGCCACTGACACTAACGACCTTTCCTTCCTCCTCCAGAGTGCGGATATCTCGCCGTACTGTCATATGTGAGACGTTCATCAGTTTAACCAGCGCGCTGATAGAAATGGTCTGATATTCATGTACGTAGCGATAAATAAAGTCTCTACGCTCTGATGGGAGCATATTTTCTCCTGATTATTTCTGTACTTTGGTCAACCAATCCAGACCATCTTCCGTGTGGCCGGCGGGGTGATACTCACAGCCAAACCACCCTTGGTAGCCCATTTCATCCAGTCTGTTAAATAGCCACGGATAGTTCACTTCGCCGCTATCGGGTTCATGGCGTTCGGGCACGGAGGCAATCTGGATGTGGCCGAATTTGCCCCATAGACGCTCAATCGTGCGTAGCAAATCCCCTTCCATGATCTGACAATGGTAAAGATCTAGTTGGATAAAAACATTTTGACGGTCAATGGCTTGGAGTAATGTTTCTGCTTGATACTGAGTTGTCAGGAAGTAATTTGGCATATCACGAGTATTAATTGGTTCAATTAATACGTTAATGTTATGTTTTGCCATCACATCAGCGGCATGTTGAATGTTTCTGATATAACATTCGCTTTGTAGTGTTGGCATAAATTGTAGGTCCAGCTTTCCCGCCATTGCATGAACTTGCTTGCAGTTCAAAGCCAGTGCATATTTCAGCGCGGTTTGTACACCCTCGGCAAATTCTTTTTCACGGCCAGGAATAGAGGCTATCCCTCTTTCTCCCGCGGCCCAGTTTCCAGCGGGCATGTTGAACAAAACTTGGGTTAATTGATGCTGTTTTAATAGGACAGCCAGCTCTTCCGCAGCCACGTCATAAGGAAACAGATATTCAACGCCTTTAAATCCAGCTTTGGCTGCACGGGCAAAACGTTCTGTGAAAGGTACATCGTTGAACATCATGCTCAAGTTTGCCGCAAATTTAGCCATGATGAATTCCTTGTTTATTTACTCAATTCTTGGGGTAACGAGTTTCAAGTTCTTGTACTTGCTCTTCATTTAATGTGGTGAAGCCATGTGGCAGTAACGTTAAATAGAGCCGGGCAGTATCTTCCAATTCCTCTGCATTGAAAAAAGCTTGCCGTAAAGTTTTGCCGCCGACAACAGGTCCGTGGTTCGATAGCAGGATTGCGTTGTGTTTTGCGGCCAGCTTCGCAATTTCTTCTCCGATTCTTTCATCTCCTGGTGGTAGATATTTGACCAGCGGCAATTTTCCAACTCGCATCACATAGTAGGGTGTAATGGGCGGCAGGCAGTTATTTTTGTCCAGATTGGGTAGGCAGGAAAGGGCAGTTAACCAAGGGGAATGTAGATGGACCACCGCATGGCAGTTGGGGCGGTTGTGGTACATTGCCAGGTGCATGGAAACTTCTTTTGTGGGTTTGTCACCGGAGAGCCAGTTACCTTCTGCATCCAGCTTACTCAGGCGATCAGCTTGCAAGTCGCCAAAGCTGGAGTTGGTCGGTGTGATAATAATCGTGCCATCTTCTAGTTTGGCGCTGATGTTACCTGCGCCGCCGCTGCTATAACCCCGGTAGAACATTGAACTAGCCCATTCGACTAATTCTGTTCTTAGCGTTTGTTCATCCATGAAACATCTCCTGTACATGCAGGAAAAAATCAATATTGCCGAAGTTGCCTGATTTTAATGCCAGCCAATAATTGTGTTGTTGATCATGTACCCAAGGTACTCCCGGAGCAATGGGTGCGCCGATACTGAATTGTTGAATATCCAGACTTTGGACTATTTTACCGGCAGTTTCGCCGCCTGCGACAATGAAGGTATTGAATCCGAGCTGACGCAAAACTTTCACAACACTGGCGAAGGTGTTTTCTATCGCTTCACTGGCAGTAGCCGCGCCATATTGTTGTTGGGTTTTCTGTAATGTTTCTGGGGATTGAGTTGCGTATAGCATGGGAGCTAGATGGCTTTCTGATTGCAGAATAACCCACGCGACCAGTTTTTCGGCATATTGTGGATCATTGATACATGAATCAATATTCAGGGATTGAGCAGGGGCCAGTTTCTGGTACAGGGCAACTTGTTTGTTGGTCATGACAGAACAACTGCCAGAAAGAATCACGGCGCGTCTATTCTCGGCGGGTGGCGTTGCCCCTTCTGGTCGGCATGGCAGCAATGGCTTACCGGTGTCTGTGCTGGCAAGGGCAGCGCCAAGACCGGAACCGCCAGTGATTAATTTCAGTTCTGATGCCGCTCTGGCAATAGGCAGCAGGTCATTCATGGAGAGGGTATCTGTTACTGCGTAGCGTATGTTTTGTTGTTGCAAATGATTTAGCTTCACGCGAATCGCCTGTTCTCCCTGGTGTATACATGCCAGATCCACCAGATCGGCTTTCCCTTGAGCTTGTTGTTCCATTAGGCGCAGCAGATTGGCATCTGTCATTGGTGTTACGGGATGGTGCTGCATACCACTTTCATTAAGTAGTTGACCGTTAACAAATAGATGTCCATGTACAACTGTTCTCCCGTTAATTGGGAGGGCAGGAGAAATCAGTGTGATGTCTGTTTGTAGTTCATCCATCAGAGCATCAGTAACCGGCCCAATATTGCCTTTGCTGGTAGAGTCAAAAGTTGAGCAGTATTTGAAGAATATTTGCTGACAATCGGCTTTCTGACGTAACCAGCGGCAAGATTTCACTGCGTTATTCACAGCTTCGTCTATCGGGCAGGAGCGGCTTTTCAGGCTGATAACAATAGCATCAATATCCGGTGGAATGGCGGTATTCTCATCAGGTGTATTCAGTAGCTGGACGACTCGCCAGCCGCTTTGCGCCATAAAACCAGCGATATCGGTTGCGCCGGTAAAATCATCAGCGATAACGCCCAATTTAATGGTCATTATTTTTTCTCCGGTAAAGTGATACCTTTGAATGTTTTGATAACCGCGCTGTCATCCCATTGGCCGAAGCCTTCGTTACTGGCGGCAAGGAACATTTGATGTGCAGTGGCTGATAATGGTAATGGGAATTTTAGATCCTTACCTGTTTCTAATGCTAATCCCAGATCTTTGACAAAAATATCTACGGAGGATTTGGCGGTGTAATCTCCTGCCAGAATATGGGGAACGCGGTTTTCAAACATCCAAGAGTTACCGGCAGCGTGGGTTACAATATCGTACATCAATTCCAAGGAAATGCCGGCTTTGGCTGCCAATGCCATACTTTCTGCGGCCGCCGCAATATGTATACCGGCAAGTAATTGATGGATTGTTTTGACGGTAGATCCCTGACCAACCTCGTTTCCGACATGGTAAAGGCGTTCGGTGGCGGCATCAAATACAGGTTTTAGTTTTTCAAATAATGCGGGTTCGCCGGAAGCCATAACAGTGAGCTGGCCTTGTTCGGCTTTTAGTGCGCCGCCTGAAATAGGCGCATCCAACATGTTGAGGTTGTATTGATTAAGGCGATGGGCAAAATCTTTAGCTTGTTCTGCGGCAACGGTACTGTGAAGCACAATGATCGTACCGGCTTTTAGTCGGCTAACCAGCGGTGTTTCGCCTCCGAACAGTATGCTTTCTATTTGATCGCCATTGACGACTACGAGCAAAATAGCATCTAGCTCTGATGCCCATTCTGCTGCGTTGGTTGTTGCCACTTTAGCGCCTGCTTGCAGAAGCTGGTCACAGGCTTTTGGATTTAAATCAAATCCATATGTGGGAATGCCTGCGCGTATTAACGAACAGGCAATTCCCATACCCATAGCCCCCAATCCTATAATCCCTATTTTTTGTGTTGATTGGTTCATGATGGTTCCCTGGTGTTGTTGTTATAATTTGTTATTTTTTATCATTATTTCACACGCAATTTCACAAATACAGGACAGTTATCACATTTGAAAATCCTCTGATTGGAGATGGTTATTTTTGTAATTATTTGATTCATAATATTTATTATGGATTATTGTGAAATGTTAAATTTCACGCAAAGGTGTGATAGGGAATATGATTGTGGGGACGTTAAGGTTGGGTAAGCGCTTTTTGCTGAATTCTTTTAAAGATGTTAGTTAGTCTCTGGATCTGTTTAAGAATGGATAATTCAGGGGTATGTATAGAGGTAGGTCGTTTTCGGAGGAATAAGGGTGTATCGGATGTTAATTTAGGAATTTAGGCTTGTTGGTAAGGCTTGAGGCTTGAAGGCAATTTTTGGTGGTGGGGGAAGGATTCGAACCTTCGAAGTCTGTGACGGCAGATTTACAGTCTGCTCCCTTTGGCCGCTCGGGAACCCCACCAGATTTTGAAATGTATCACTGTTGCTTACAGCGGGCGGAATCATATCAAATAAGCCGCTGCTGTAAAGCATATATTTAAAAATGCGTTACCGTATGCTGTTTTTTTATCCTTGTTGATCCTGTTATGAACAAATAAGTCGTCTGTTGGTGGTGGCGGGGGAAGGATGACTCGTCACTGCGTTCCTCGCCCTGCGGGCCAACGCGTCGCAAGCGCCGCATTGTTGTTTCGCTGCGCTCAACTCGAACCTTCGAAGTCTGTGACGGCAGATTTACCGTCTGCTCCCTTCGGCCGTTCGGGAACTTCACCTGATTTTGAAAAGTATCACTGTTGCTTACAGCGGCCGGAATCACGTCAAATAAGCTGATGCTGTAAAGCATATAGTTAAAAATGCGTTACCGTATGCTGTTTTTTTATCCTTGTTGATCCTGTTATGAACAAATAAGTCGTCTGTTGGTGGTGGCGGGGGAAGGATGACTCGTCACTGCGTTCCTCGCCCTGCGGGCCAACGCGTCGCAAGCGCCGCATTGTTGTTTCGCTGCGCTCAACTCGAACCTTCGAAGTCTGTGACGGCAGATTTACCGTCTGCTCCCTTCGGCCGTTCGGGAACTTCACCTGATTTTGAAAAGTATCACTGTTGCTTACAGCGGCCGGAATCACGTCAAATAAGCTGATGCTGTAAAGCATATAGTTAAAAATGCGTTACCGTATGCTGTTTTTTTATCCTCGTTGATCTTGTTGTGAACAAATAAGTCGTCTGTTAGTGGTGGAAGGGGAAGGATGACTCGTCACTGTATTCCTCGCCCCCTTGAGCGGTTTTTACTTAACAGGTTTAGAAAGAGGGATTCCTTTTTGCCCTGCGTAGAAGACCAAGAGGGTAACACCTTCTTTGCCTGTGTAACCGCGATGAGCGCTGTCAACCATCTCGGATACCACCTCTCCCGCCTTTAAAAGACGTTTTTCACCACTGGATTTTTTCTCTGCCGTTAACACTCCGTCCAGCACATAAGCTGCATTAGGTACCGGGTGTTCATGCCAGTCAAGGCTGGTATTTGGAGCAATAGTAATTTTGAGAATTGAAAGTTGAGGAGTGCCTTTGGGATATTCCTGATAAAACACGCCATCCCAAGACTTTTCAGTCTCAAGCAATTTTTCAACGTTAATACCAGCAGCAGTGTTGCTGTCATGTGCTTGAGTGAAAAATGGAACAATGAGGAAAGCAAAAGAGGTAAAGATGGATAAAGTTTGAATAGATAGCCGCATGCGAGATCCTTGTAATAAATTGAGTAAGTGACCTGTGGCGAACCATATCATCCCCACGATGATCAGGGAAGACCCACACTTATACAGTAAGAATTTGGTTACTTCAGTTCGTGTTGAGTAATAAGGGGAAAGAAAATGACATGTTTCTTGGTACCACTATTGGTTACAGCGGCTAGGATCACATCAAATGAATCGCCGCTGTAAAGCATATGTTTGAAAATAAGTTACCGTGTGCTGTTTTTGAGTCCTAATTAATTCAGCTTTAAAGGATGACAGTACGGTTGCCGTAAACAAAAACTCGTTGAGCAAGAACCCAATATAAAGCATGACTCAGAACATTTTTTTCAACATCCCGGCCCGCTCTCATCATGTCTTCAGCAGTGTATGTATGGTCTATGTTAATGACCTTCTGAGTAATAATTGGGCCTTCATCCAGATTATTATTCACATAATGCGCTGTTGCTCCGATGATTTTTACCCCTCTCTCATAAGCCTGATGATAAGGACGCGCCCCGATAAATGCAGGTAAAAAGGAGTGGTGGATGTTAATAATTTGATTTGGAAAATGCTGGACAAATTCTGGGGTCAGTACTCGCATGTATTTCGCTAATACCACGTAGTCAGGTTTATATTGGTCAATTTGGGCAATCAGTTTTTCATCATGTTGTTCACGGGTTAAACCTTCGTGACTGATTAAATGGAAAGGAATGCCAAATTGCTCAACCAACGATTGTAATGTTGCATGGTTGCCGATAACCGCAGCAATTTCAACATCAAGCCCGTCATAAGCGCTTTTCATGAGCAAATCCCCAAGGCAATGCGCTTCTTTTGTCACCATAATAACAATACGCCGACGTCCCGCACTATTTAATTCCCGTTGCGAACCCACCGGAAGTGCGTCATCTAAATCAGCAAGAAATGTTTCATCATTGAAAATTCCTTCAAGCTCAGTACGCATAAAAAAGCGGCTAGTGCGATGATCGACGAATTCATTATTCTGAACTATATTCAGTTGGTGTTTGTAGCAAATATTAGTAATTTTGGCGATCAGTCCTTTGGCATCAGGGCAAATAGTGCGTAGAATTTTCTTTTGTATATGTTGATGTTGCATGAATGGAATTATCCTTAAATATTTTGTGTTTTCTGGTTGTGGGCCTTAACCACAGCATTTTTTGTATTTTTTACCTGAACCGCATGGGCAGGGGCTATTACGGCCAATTTGAGGTTTTACGCCGTCGATAGGTTTTACACCGTCAATGATAGGTTTTACGCCGTCAATATAGTACCAACGCTGGTCTATACGAAGAAAACGTGAACGCTCATGAATAAGTTGCTTATCTTGGGATTTCTGATCAAGAAAGCAAGCTGAAAATTCAACATAGGCTTCGTTATCATTTTTGCCTTTTGCCGTCGTAATGACATTTAGTCCGAGCCACTGGGTAACAATAAAACTTTGTTCTATATCTAAACGCCACTTTTCAGCCTGGCAATCAGGATGCCAGCTTGTAATAAGATAATCGGCGTTGTGCTTTACATAGGCACTGTATCGGGAACGCATCAGTGATTCGGCTGTCGGGGCAATTTTTATGTTTTGAAGATAAGGGGAACAGCAATCCGCAAAATCTATTCCGCTACCACAAGGACATAGCTCTGTCAAAATAACTCCAATTGTAAAGGGTGAAATACCATTTTTATGGGTTTTTTATTGCAAAGAAACGTAAGAGAACAAATGATAGTCACTTAATTGAACTAATATGAGTGATAGTACCTAAGAAAAGGTGAAGGTCGCAATATTAAGATTAGGATAAGGGAGCGCATTTATGGAAAAGGCATTGGCAGGCAAAAAAATTCTGATTGTAGAGGACGAACCTGTTTTTTGTTCTTTGCTGGCAGGGTACTTGCGAACGTTGGGTGCTAAGGTATTAGTTGCATCTAATGGGGCTGTTGCGCTACAGGTGCTAGGACGCGAAGCTCATATTGAACTTATTTTATGTGATTTAGATATGCCGGTTATGAATGGCATTGAATTTATTGCGAAATTGACGAATGAGGGGATTAGTATTCCAGTTATTATTATTTCAGCGACTAACAAGATGGCCGAAATTGATGAAGTGCTTCGTTTGGGAGCAAAAGATGTTTTATTAAAACCTGTTTCAGATCTTAATGAGATAAAAAAATCGGTGTTGGCCTATTTACATCCTACGGTCTTTATGTCTGGTGCAATTGAACAGAATAACTTGAATAAAGATTGGTTAACTCTAAAGCATAATTCAGATGAAGCATTAAATATGCTTAAGCAGTTACAACCTCCGGTTTCTCAAGTGATCGCTCACTGTAAAGTCAATTACCGAAAATTAAATATGATTGATAAACCCGGATTGATTCTCGATATGGCAGCGTTATCTGATAATGAATTAGCTTTTTATTGTCTGGATATTAGCCGTTCAAAAGAGTATGGTGTGATTTCAGCATTATTACTTAGAGTCGTATTTAACAGTTTGTTACAGGAGCATATCGTCCACCATTCCCGGCGTTTACCCAGTATGGCAGGTATTCTAAATAGAATTAATAACTTGTTGGAAGGTGCAGGGTTGCAAGGGCAATTTCCATTGCTGCTTGGGTATTATCATACGATCAATAAAACGGTTTTGCTCACTTCCGCGGGGTTACATGCCAGTATTAAGTCGGGTAATCGTCAAATCCAGTTAGATAGTGGTGTTCCTCTTGGGACGTTGAAAACGATTTGTTCGAATCAAGTTTGTTCTCATAGTGCTGAATGGCAATGTCGGATTTGGAATACAAATAGTCAAATAAATCTGATGCTTTCTTCAATGTATTCTGGGTGAATATTACCAAGGTGGAATTTTGTTTAAAATGGATTTTAAACATTAGGTCACGATAATGTAATTTAACAGAATGGTGCTGTTTATCGGAGAGAATTAGCTGATATACTCCGTCTATTATGCTTGAAATCTATCTAATCAGGCTATTTTATTTGCCGCTCTTTAGTGCAAAGAGCGGATTTAACGCTGCTCGGGTAAAAGTGATAACTTTTTGAGTAGTCAGATGGGTAAACGAAGCAGTGAACTCTGTGTATGCATCGGTTTCTGTGAGCTGTTCGGGCTTGCGGTTTATTGACAAAAAATAGTCAGTAATAATGACGTTTTATTAAAAGAGTTGGCACTGATTTTGAATTGAAGACGAATTTATTTCAGCCAAAAAACATCGGGAGAAAGATTAATGCCAGCAGTAAACAAACCAGCAGTAAAAAAACCATTAGTAGAAAAAATAGTAAAGAAAGCGGTTATTCCAGTTGCGGGCTTGGGAACGAGGATGCTGCCTGCTACGAAAGCCATTCCTAAAGAGATGTTGCCCTTAGTGGATAAGCCGCTTATTCAGTATGTCGTTAATGAATGTATTGCCGCTGGCATTAATGAAATTATCTTGGTGACCCATTCATCAAAAAATTCAATTGAAAACCATTTCGATACCAGTTTTGAGTTAGAAGCTATTCTTGAGCAAAGGGTGAAGCGTCAGTTATTGGACGAAGTTCAATCTATTTGTCCAAGTCATGTCACTATTATGCAAACTCGTCAAGGAATTGCTAAAGGATTAGGGCATGCGGTGTTATGCGCCAAGCCTTTAATTGGCGATGAGCCTTTTGCTGTGATACTCCCTGATGTTATTCTTGATGAATACAGTACGGATCTGACTAAATATAATCTGAGCGAGATGTTGGTTCGCTATAATGAAACGGGTGCGAGCCAAATATTGGTAGAACCTGTACCTCATGAAGAAGTTTCTAGTTATGGTATTGTCGATTGCCAGGGCGAAAATCTTCAACCCGGTGACAGCAAACCAATTAAGCGAGTGGTTGAAAAACCTAAACCGGAAGAAGCGCCATCAAATCTTTCTATTGTTGGGCGTTATGTGCTGTCCGAGAAAATTTGGCCATTATTAGCAAAAACAGCGCCTGGCGCCGGTGATGAAATTCAACTTACTGATGCAATTGCCATGTTAATAGAACAAGAGTCTGTGGAAGCCTATCACTTGCAGGGTGTGAGCCATGATTGCGGTAATAAGCTTGGTTATATGCAGGCATTTGTCCGGTATGGTATGAAACATCATGCTTTGGGCAAGGAGTTTACTGATTGGTTAGTGACTTTGCAGGATCAGGTTAAAGAATAATTTTACGGAAATTTGGGTATTATATGAAAGTTACGGTATTTGGTATTGGTTATGTTGGCTTGGTGCAGGCGGCGGTTTTAGCTGAAGTCGGTCATAATGTTCTTTGCATTGATATAGATGCCAATAAAGTTGAAAATTTGAAAAGTGGTCAAATTCCCATTTTTGAACCTGGCTTAGCTCCACTAGTTAAAAAAAATTATGAAGAAGGCCGCCTGAATTTTAGTACGGATGCGAAGGCGGGTGTTGCGCACGGTAAATTACAATTTATTGCTGTCGGCACTCCTCCTGATGAAGATGGTTCAGCGGATTTAAAGTATGTGACAGCGGTTGCCCGTACTATTGCGGAACATATGGATAGCTATAAGGTGATTATTGATAAATCTACGGTTCCTGTTGGTACCGCAGATAAAGTTAATGCCGTTGTTAATGAAACTCTGTGTCAACGTAATGTTAATATTCCATTTGATGTGGTTTCTAACCCTGAATTCCTTAAAGAAGGCGCGGCGGTTACAGATTGTATGCGTCCTGAGCGGATTATTATTGGGTGTGACAATGAGAGAGTCATTAACCTGATGTATGAATTGTACGAACCATTTAACCGTAATCATGATCGTATGATTGTGATGGATATTCGTAGTGCAGAACTGACGAAGTATGCTGCTAACTGTATGCTGGCAACGAAAATCAGTTTTATGAATGAGATATCGAATTTAGCTGAAATGCTTGGCGCTGATATTGAGCATGTTCGTCAAGGAATTGGTTCTGACTCCCGTATTGGCTATCATTTTATCTATCCAGGCTGTGGCTATGGTGGTTCATGTTTCCCAAAAGATGTGCAAGCATTGATTCGTACCGCAGAGCAAATTGGTTATCAGCCTAAAATTCTGCGTGCTGTAGAGCAAGTGAACGAACTGCAAAAGCATAAATTGCCTTCTTTTGTCATGCGCCATTTTGGTGAAGATTTATCCGGTAAGACATTTTCTGTCTGGGGATTATCGTTCAAACCGAATACCGATGATATGCGTGAAGCGTCGAGCCGTGTTTTGATGGAAGCATTATGGCAAGCCGGAGCCAAAATACAGGCTTACGATCCTGAGGCGATGCAGGAAGCTCAGCGTATTTATGGTCAGCGCGATGATTTACTATTGATGGGGACCAAAGAAGCGGCGCTGAAGGGGGCCGATGCCTTGATTATTTGTACTGAATGGCAAAGTTTTCGTGCGCCAGATTTTGATGTCATCAAAGAGTCTCTCAAAACACCGGTTATCTTTGATGGACGAAATCTCTATGATCCTGAACGCCTGCAATCCCGAGGTTTCACTTATTATGGGATTGGTCGTGGCGCATCCATTAATCCAGTTATCTGAGTAATACAATGAAATTCTTAGTCACAGGCGCTGCTGGTTTTATTGGCTTTCATGTGAGCCAGAGATTATTGAAAATGGGGCATGAGGTTGTGGGTATTGACAACCTTAATGACTATTATGATGTGAGTCTCAAACAAGCGCGGTTAGATCTATTATTTGATAAGTCAGGCTTTAAATTTGAAAAGCTGGATTTGGCTGACAGAATAGCCATTCCCGATCTTTTTTCTCGACACCAATTTCAGCGGGTTATCCACCTGGGGGCTCAGGCGGGTGTTCGCTATTCGTTGCAAAACCCGATGGCTTACATTGATTCGAATATAATAGGGCATATCAATATTCTGGAAGGTTGCCGTCACAATAATGTTGAGCATTTATTATATTCTTCTTCTAGTTCTGTTTATGGATTAAATAGGAAGCAACCGTTTTCTACAAACGATTCGGTTGATCATCCAGTTTCACTATATGCAGCAACAAAAAAGTCAGATGAATTAATGTCTCACAGTTACTCTCATCTTTATCAGTTACCAACGACAGGCTTGCGTTTTTTTACCGTATATGGCCCGTGGGGACGTCCTGATATGGCTTTATTTAAGTTCACCAAGGCTATGTTATCAGGGCAGCCTATTGATGTGTATAACCACGGTAATATGGTTAGAGATTTCACTTATATAGATGATATCGTTGAATCAATAATCAGATTGCAAGACATCATTCCTGTACCAAATGAGAGCTGGACGGTTGAAGATGGGCAAATATCTGCCAGCTCTGCCCCGTACTGTATTTATAATATTGGTAATGGTCAACCAACTAGACTAGGTGATTTTATTGAAGCAATAGAAGAATCATTAGGCATTCAGGCTAAGAAAAATTTGATGCCCATGCAAGATGGCGATGTTCTGGCGACCTGTGCTGATTCAAGTGACATTTTCCAAAAAATAGGATTTGCCCCAAATACACCGGTGAAGCAGGGTGTGAAGCAGTTTGTAGAGTGGTATTTGAGTTTCTATCATAAGTCTAAATAAGATGAGGAGCCGTTGGCTCCTTTTCTATTGAATCAACGACAGTGATCAGAGGGAAGTAAATAGTTGCGTCTGTTTGACTATTAATTTACCTAGGCATTTGGCTAAGCGAGTAACTCGCCTGCTTTATCGTAAAGAAGTGATAGAAGAACGGGCAATCCGACTAAATCCTTCCTAAGGCTACTTATACGCACTCGTTCAATAGACATTAATTTTTTTGTTATCTAAGCTGTTTAATAATAAAAACACCCTTCTATTTTAAAAGGGTGTTTTTAATTAAATTAACTTCAAAAACAATGAATTAGAGTAAGAAGCTTTCTAGGGTTCTTCCTTCATCTTCAATTGCTTTTTTGATAACAGCAGGTGTACGCCCTTGGCCAGTCCAAGTTTTAGTTTCACCATTTGTATCAACGTATTGGTATTTAGCTGGACGAGCAGGACGTTTTGTTTTACCAGCAGATTTGCCGGCGCTCATTGTCTGAAGTAATTCGCTTGGATCAATTCCTTGGTCAAGAATCATTTTACGAACTTCTTCCAATTTACGTGTACGTTCTTCTAATTCAGCTTGTACCTGACTTTCTTCTTCACGACGCTCTTCAACAACGACGGTCAGTTTTTCAAGTATTTCATCCAAGAACTCAAGTTGGCATTCTCTTGCTTGAGCTCGTAAAGTACGGATGTTATTTAGGGTTTTTAAATCGCTCATTGTCCTGGTCTCAAATTATTAATGATGATGGCTGATGTGGATATAATAATAGAATGCTATTTTATTTTCTGCAATAGTCAATTTATCATATTCGGATAAAATGGCTCTTTTTTTTAAACGTAATTTCTTTACAAAAGTTATATAGCGCTTTTTATACAGCTATTTCGATTGTCATTCCCCAATAACATGTTCAGGGTACCTTTAACAAAGTGGGGACATGATAATCTCTCTAATTTATAAACCAGGTATATACTAAATCGGTAAGTAATTTTAACTGTTTCTTATCATACCTGCTAAAGCAGAATAATACTAAGTTAAAAAAAACTTATGACTAATCCATGAGTTATCGCTGATTTACTGTTACCGTTTTCTGGAAGTAAATCACGCACATTATTAATTTGCATACGATATGCAACAAATCAGTCTGGCTTTCACTTCTTAATTTAAACATGAACATTTGTCATTCAAATGCGCTTTATTACTCGGTTGGTGTGATGATGATCATGAATCATTAAGACATCACTAAGCTAAATATTTCGGTATATCGACTGGTGCAGCTTACTGGGATGGATAATCACGACTAAAGTTTATGGTAAACTCATCTGACTATATGGCTTTATAAATTTTGTTAAGGGGTAGGGCTAATGGCTCAACTTTATTTTTATTACTCCGCAATGAATGCTGGAAAATCGACATCCCTGTTGCAATCCTCTTATAACTATAATGAAAGAGGGATGAAAACGCTGGTGTTTACCGCAGAAATCGACACCCGGTTTGAAAAGGGGAAAGTCAATTCTCGGATTGGATTATCTTCGGATGCGCTTTTGTTTAGTCAACAGACAGATATTGGCGAGTTGATCAGAAATGAAAATAAGCAGGCAAAAGTGCATTGTGTGCTGATTGATGAGTGCCATTTTCTCACGAAAGCGCAGATTGAACAGCTATGTAAGGTGACTGACTACGATGATATTCCGGTTCTTTGTTATGGATTGAGAACTGATTTCAGAGGCGAGCTGTTCAGCGGTAGCCAGTATCTTTTAGCGTGGGCTGATAAGTTAGTTGAGTTGAAAACTATTTGCTACTGTGGACGCAAGGCAAGCCGTACATTACGTTTGGATAGCGAAGGTGTGGTCATTTATGATGGCGAACAAGTTGATATCGGCGGCAATGAAAAATATGTGTCTGTTTGCCGTAAGCACTATTTGGATGCGGTCAGTGAAGTGAAGAAAAGAAGCAACATGTAATAGATAGCTTTCTGTGAAGCGGTCAGATGCTCTGTTAATAGGGCAGAGGTGAGTTAAAGGGCGCTGATATCAGCGCCCTTAAGTGGTATTTAATCAGTTAATAAATTTGTTCTTACCGGCTTTCTACTGTTGTAACCGTTTCTGTGAATTCTCGTCCATAGTATGAATCCAACAGCAATTGTTTCAGCTCGGAAATCAGCGGGTAGCGAGGGTTAGCGCCGGTACATTGGTCGTCGAAAGCATCTTCAGATAACTTATCAATTCTTGCCAGGAAGTCAGCTTCTTGAACGCCCGCTTCGCGGATAGATGTCGGAATATCTAGCTCAGACTTGAGTTCTTCTAGCCAGGCTAACAGTTTTTCGATTTTTGTGACGGTACGGTCGCCAGTAGCGGATAAACCGAGATGATCGGTAATTTCAGCGTAACGGCGACGGGCCTGTGGGCGGTCATATTGGCTAAATGCAGTCTGCTTGGTTGGGTTATCGTTAGCGTTATAGCGAATAACGTTACAAATTAGCAGTGCGTTAGCTAAACCATGCGGGATATGGAACTCAGAACCTAGTTTATGGGCCATTGAGTGACATACACCCAAGAAAGCGTTAGCAAATGCAATCCCTGCGATAGTCGCCGCATTATGAACCCGTTCACGGGCAACTGGATTAGTGGCGCCTTCGTGATAGCTGGCAGGGAGGAACTCTTTTAGTAGTTTTAGCGCTTGCAGCGCTTGTCCGTCAGAGTATTCGTTTGCTAAGACTGATACGTGAGCTTCCAGAGCGTGGGTGATGGCGTCCAGTCCACCAAAAGCACAGAGTGATTTCGGCATATCCATGACTAGATTGGCATCAACGATAGCTATATTAGGCGTCAATTCATAATCAGCCAGTGGATATTTCTGACCGGTGGCATCATCAGTGACAACTGCAAATGGCGTTACTTCAGAACCTGTACCGGACGTTGTGGTAATGGCTACCAATTTTGCTTTAACCCCCATTTTGGGGAATCTATAGATGCGTTTACGGATATCCATAAATCGTAGAGCTAATTCTTCGAAATGCGTTTCTGGGTGTTCATACATCACCCACATAATTTTGGCCGCATCCATTGGGGAACCTCCCCCTAGGGCAATAATGATGTCCGGTTTGAATGAGTGCATTTGTTCCGCACCTTTACGAACTGTGCTTAGGGTAGGATCTGCTTCAACTTCAAAGAAAACTTCCGTTTCTATCCCGTGAGATTTCAGCACATCAGTGACTTGATCAGCATAACCATGATTGAATAAGAAACGGTCTGTTACGATAAAAGCGCGTTTTGCACCGTCAGTTGCAACTTCTTCTAATGCCACCGGCAGGGAACCGCGACGGAAGTAAATTGATTTCGGAAGTTTATGCCACAGCATATTTTCTGCTCTTTTCGCTACGGTTTTGGTATTGATAAGGTGCTTGGGCCCCACATTTTCAGAGATGGAATTTCCTCCCCAAGAGCCGCAACCTAGTGTCAGAGATGGAGCAAGTTTGAAGTTGTAGAGATCACCGATACCTCCCTGAGAAGCAGGTGTATTCACTAGAATGCGCGCTGTTTTCATTTTATCGCCGAAATACTTGATTCGGGCCGCCTGATTGTCTTGATCGGTATACAAGCAGGAAGTATGACCAATTCCACCCATTTCAACCAATTTTTCTGCCTTTTCTACGGCATCTTCAAAGCTATTACTGCGGTACATAGCGAGCAATGGAGACAGTTTTTCATGAGCAAAAGGCTCTGCTTCGTCAATCAAACTCACTTCTCCAATCAAGATTTTGGTCCTTTCAGGAACATTGATGCCTGCCATTTCAGCAATTTTTGTTGCAGGTTGACCCACAATCTCCGCATTTAGAGAACCGTTTTTTAAAATGATATCTTGAACAGCTTTCAGTTCCTTGCCTTGTAACAGATAACCGCCATGTGTAAAAAACCGTTTACGGACCTGTTCATAAACAGCATCCACCACGATAACAGATTGTTCTGAAGCACAGATGACGCCATTGTCAAAGGTTTTGGACATCAGAATAGACGCAATAGCACGTTTAATATCAGCCGATTCATCAATAACAACTGGGGTGTTACCGGCACCGACGCCAATTGCTGGCTTACCCGAGCTGTACGCCGCTTTTACCATACCGGGACCACCGGTCGCTAGGATTAGATTGATGTCTTGGTGATGCATCAATGCATTGGAAAGTTCAACGGAGGGTTCATCAATCCAGCCAATAATATCTTTTGGCGCACCAGCCGCAACCGCAGCGGATAGAACCAATTCTGCTGCTTTGGTTGTTGCTTTTTTGGCGCGTGGATGAGGGGAGAGAATAATGCCGTTGCGGGTTTTTAGGCTGATGAGGGCCTTAAAAATAGCGGTAGATGTTGGGTTAGTGGTTGGCACGATGCCGCAAATTAAGCCAATAGGCTCAGCGATAGTGATGGTGCCGAATGTTTTGTTTTCAGACAGAATGCCGCAGGTTTTATCATCTTTATAAGCGTTATAGATATATTCGGAGGCAAAGTGGTTTTTGATTACTTTGTCTTCGACAATTCCCATACCGGATTCTGCTACGGCTAATTTTGCTAAAGGAATGCGTGCATCTGCTGCTGCGAGGGCCGCAGCGCGGAAGATTTTGTCAACTTGCTCCTGAGAAAAGTTAGCAAATTCACGTTGTGCTTTTTTTACCCTGGCAACCAGTTCGTCTAGTTCAGTAACATGAGTTACAGTCATAAAGAAGTACTCCTGGAAAATATTAAAAATCTTTTAATATCAATGAATAAGTATTTTTTAGACTATTTAGCCTAGTGATTTTTTGGTAGCTACAGGTTACCATTTGGTATTAAATATATATTGATCTTAATCACATAAATTCCAAGCTGACTCCTTTCAGCTTAGGTCGGTGATAATTATTGTTGGTTGGGTGTAAATAGGGTTGAAAGGTTGAATTTTTAATCTAATGAAAATATTGAGTTAACAACTTGTTATATAAGATATTTTAAATTGGAAAATGCGTTGCGATCGATGGAAAATGGAACTTTACCAGTATAAAGTGAAGAAAAAATTAAGTTTTATAGATTTTTTGGTGAGCGATCATGAGAATATTTTTAGTAACACAGTGTAACTTTATAGAGGTTATTTGTGGGTGATTTACTGCTGGATCTTTCTGGTTACATTAAATTTTTTGTTGGGCTGTTTGCATTGGTCAATCCTGTTGGTATTTTGCCGGTTTTTATCAGTATGACTCACTATCAACCCCGGTCGGCTCGTAATCGAACCAACTTGGTTGCGAATACTTCTGTCGCCATCATTTTATGGACAGCTTTGCTGTTAGGTGACTCGATACTGCGTATGTTTGGCATTTCCATTGACTCTTTTCGTATTGCTGGTGGGATTTTGGTTGTGACCATCGCGATGTCGATGATTAACGGTAAACTTGGGGAAGACAAACAGAATAAGCAGGAAAAGTCAGAAACCGCCATTAGAGAAAGTGTTGGTGTTGTGCCGCTGGCATTGCCGTTAATGGCAGGTCCCGGCGCAATCAGTTCTTGTATTGTCTGGAGCTCTCGTTATCAAGGATGGCAGAATTTTATTGGGTTGGCGCTTACCAGTGCATTGTTTGCTTTTTGCTGCTGGTTATTATTTCGTTCTGCGCCTTTAGTCGTCAAATATCTTGGGCAAACAGGCATTAACGTTATCACGCGAATTATGGGGCTGTTGTTGATGTCTTTAGGGATTGAACTGATTGTGACAGGGATAAAAGCGCTATTCCCAGGGTTGCTTTGATACAATTGACGATAAAAGGCGTCAATTTTCTTTCTATTGAAATTACAAATTATAATATTCTTATCATTTTTATTATAAAGCCTATATCATAGGCTTTTCGCACTTCTTTTACCGGTACTCCCTGAATTTTATACAAATAACCCAATATTTTTCTAAATTATTCTTTCCTGTGAGTTCAATGTGTAACTGGTTGCTTCCACCACTGTTTTGTGATGAATGTAGGTTTTTAATTTGCATTGATTGCAATTTGTTAAAATTATGTTTATTTTCATCTTTGGTCTAGCTTTGTTTGCTATTTTAGTTAAGTTTGAAATTAATAATTTAATATATATCAATAGGTTATGGTGGTTGTTAGCGTGTTTAATCAATTAATGTAATAGGTTGCGCTAAGTTGTTTGTAAGGATGGTTTTTGCAATATAAGAGCGATATTTTAACAGTTGATATGATAAGTCCGCTTTAATATTTAATCCGTTACTTTGGGCTAAATAATGTGAAGATACCGGCCTTGATGTGATATGTGGAATGAACCGGTCCATCAAACTGGAGGTAAAAAATGAAGATCAAACAATTAAAATTATATAAGTTTATTTCCTGTATATTTTTATTATCAGCATTTCCTGTTACAGCCGTGTCTGCCGCTGAACTTCCAGATGGTGTGAAACTTGCGGATAAACAGCAAATTATTATTAATAATGGCACAGAAGTTGCCTCGCTTGATCCACATAAAGTCGAAGGTGTACCGGAAACCAACGTTATTCTTAATTTATTGGAAGGGTTGGTGAGTACAGGCCCCAAAGGAGAAATTGTGCCGGGCGTGGCAACTCATTGGGAAAATCAGGATTACAAGGTATGGACGTTTTATCTGCGTGATAATGCTAAATGGAGTGATGGAACCCCTGTCACTGCCCACGATTTTGTCTATAGCTGGCAACGATTAGCTGATCCAAAAGTGGGTTCACCTTATGCCAGCTATCTTCAATATGCTTATGTTGAAAATATTAGTGATGTTCTGAGAGGTAAAAAATCTCCTGATCAGTTGGGAGTAAAGGCGTTGGATGATCATCGTTTACAGGTGACTCTGACGCATCCTGTGCCTTATTTCGTCAGTATGCTCAGCCATACAGCAATGAAACCGGTGAAAAAGGATGTGGTTGAAAAGTTGGGCAACAAATGGACGCTGCCAGAAAATTATGTGGGTAATGGGGCGTATTCGTTGAAAGAGTGGGTGGTCAATGAGCGGATAGTGCTCGAGCGCAACCCTCGATATTGGAACAATGCGAAAACAGTTATTGATCAAGCGACCCTCTTACCTCTTCAATCAGAAACCAGTGATATTAACCGCTATCGTAGTGGAGAGATAAATATCACCCACAGCGCCATTCCGCCGACTCTGTACCAGAAAATGAAAAAAGAGATCCCCGATCAGGTTCGTGTCAGTTCTTACCTGTGCACGTTTTATTATGAAATTAACAATGAAAAACCGCCGTTTACTGATGTCAGAGTCCGTGAAGCCGTCAAGTTAAGTCTCGACCGGGATATTATTGCGGGGAAAATTATGGGGCAGGGGCAAATACCGGCTTATGGTTTTACGCCAACATTTATCGGGGGCGGCGATTTTGCTAAACCAGAATGGGCTGATTGGACACAGGAGCTGCGCAATAAACGTGCCAGAGAATTGTTGGACAAGGCCGGTTTCAATCAGGCGAATCCATTGAAGTTCACATTGTTGTACAACACATCTGAGCAAAACAAACAGCAGGCTATCGCCGCCGCTTCCATGTGGAAAAAGAATCTGGGGGCAGATGTGATTTTGCAGAATCAGGAATGGAAAACTTCTCTTGAAAGCCGCCATCAAGGAAATTATGAGGTGACCAGAGCAACCTGGTGTGCGGATTACAATGAACCTACTGCGTTTTTAAATATGTTTCTGTCAGACAGCAGTAATAACACGTCTTTCTATCAGAATAAAAATTTTGATAGTTATCTGGAGCAAGCGTTAATCACTAAAGACGCAGTTGAGCGTAAGAAATTATACCAACAAGCTGAATTTCAACTGGATAAAGATTCAGTATTGATTCCTGTTTATTACCGGGTGAGTGTACGGCTTATTAGCCCATCAGTGGGAGGGTTTTCAGGGAAAGACCCATTGGATTATATGGATATTAAGCGACTGTATATGATAAAAAATTAGATAGTCGCTTGGTTCAAAAGAGTTACTGAGACCCTGCAAACAAAATCGTTCCTTTTGTATGCGGGTAGTAATCCACCCCTTATTTCTGGGCCGTCGGCTGATAACAAATCTGACGGTATAAAATTGGAGTAGAAGAAGATGATAAACACAACGAAAAAGAAACTACTTACTGTCAGCATCAGTGCTGCACTGAGTATGGTAATGGCAAGTCAGGTCTTTGCTGCAAAAGTGCCTGATGGTGTTCAATTAGCTGATAAACAGGTTTTAGTCCGTAATAACGCCTCTGAACCGCAATCGTTAGACCCGCATAAGATTGAAGGAGTACCAGAAGCACATTTGGCACGAGATCTGTTTGAAGGTGTTGTCATCGTTGGGCCAAATGGCGAAATTTTACCGGGTTCTGCGGCCAGTTGGGAGAATAAAGACTTCACCGTCTGGACATTCCATATGCGTAAAGATTCCAAGTGGTCTAATGGCGATCCTGTTACGGCGCATGATTTTGTTTACAGTTGGCAACGTCTGGCCGATCCTAATACTGCTTCTCCCTATGAAAGTTACCTCCAATATGCCCATATCACCAATATTGATGACATCATCAGTGGTAAAAAGAAACCAGATACGCTGGGAGTAAAGGCGCTGGATGACTATACATTGCAGCTTACATTGAGCGAAGCGGTTCCTTATCTGCCAAGACTTTTGGCTCATTCTTCAATGTCGCCGGTTCATAAAGCTACGGTAGAAAAATATGGCGAAAAATGGACTCAGCCACAGAATTTTGTCGGCAATGGTGCTTATAAACTGAAAAACTGGGTAGTTAACGAACGTATTGTGATGGAGCGTAGCCCAACATATTGGGATAACAAAAATACCGTTATTGATCAGGTTACTTTCCTGCCAATTTCTTCAGAGGTCACGGATGTAAACCGTTATCGCAGTGGCGAAATTGATATGACTTATACCAATTTGCCGATTGAACTGTTCCAGAAGCTGAAAAAGGAGATCCCGAACGAGTTGCATATTAGCCCAATTTTATGTACTTATTACTACGAAATTAATAACGACAAGCCCCCATTTAATGATCCTCGCGTTCGTACTGCACTGAAATTGTCTATGGACCGAGACATTGTGACCAATAAAGTAAAAGCACAGGGTGATATCCCTGCTTCCGGTTATACACCGCCAGTTACTGATGGTATGAAAGAGATGAAACCGGTGTGGTTTACTGGTTGGAATCAGGAACAGCGCAACCAGGAGGCCAAGAAATTACTGGCTGAAGCCGGTTATAATAAAGATAATCCATTGAAATTTAACCTGCTTTATAACACCTCTGATCTGCATAAAAAAATTGCAATCGCGGTAGCTTCTGTTTGGAAGAAAAATTTAGGTGCTGATGTTCGTTTAGAAAACCAAGAGTGGAAAACTTTCCTCGATACTCGACATCAGGGTAATTATGACGTAGCCCGTGCTGGCTGGTGTGCCGATTACAACGAACCTTCTTCATTCCTGAATTCAATGCTTTCTTACAGTAGTAATAACACGGCTCATTATAAGAGTGATGAGTTTGATAAGCTGATGAAAGAATCTCTAAAAGTGGCGACAGATGATGAACGTGCTGCGGTTTATCAGAAAGCAGAAGCGCAGTTAGATAAAGATTCGGCTATTGTCCCCCTTTATTACTATGTGAATACCCGGTTAGTGAAGCCCTATGTTGGCGGCTATACAGGGAAAGATCCTTTGGATAATTTACACACCAAAGATTTTTATATTATCAAACACTAATCGTTGTAAAGCAGCCCGGAAAGGGCTGCTTTAGTGTCAAATTATTTTAAGGCCAGGGTTAAGGCCAACACATAGGAACGGGCGATGCTTAAGTTTATTTTACGCCGTTGTTTAGAGGCGATCCCGACACTTTTTATTCTTATCACTATTTCGTTCTTCATGATGCGGTTGGCGCCAGGCAGCCCATTTACCGGCGAGCGGAAATTGCCGCCAGAAGTGATGGCGAACATTGAAGCGAAATATCATTTGAATGACCCAATTTATAAACAATATTTTGATTACTTAATTCAACTGACTAAAGGAGATTTTGGGCCTTCTTTCAAATATAAGGACTACTCGGTTAACGATCTGGTAGCAACAGCATTTCCAGTATCGGCTAAATTAGGTGCCTCGGCATTTATCATGGCGGTTGTCTTGGGGGTCAGCGCCGGGGTTATTGCTGCACTTAACCAAAATACCAAATGGGATTATACGGTTATGGGGTTCGCCATGACGGGGGTTGTTATCCCGGGTTTTGTCGTGGCGCCGTTACTGGTGTTGGGGTTCGCTATTCATCTTAAATGGCTGCCGGGAGGAGGCTGGAATGGCGGTGCGCCTAAGTATATGATTTTGCCGATGGTAGCGTTATCTTTGGCCTATATCGCCAGTATTTCCCGTATTACCCGTAGTTCGATGATAGAAGTGCTGCACTCTAATTTTATTCGTACTGCGCGAGCCAAAGGGCTGCCATTGCGCATCATTATTTTCCGCCATGCTTTAAAACCCGCATTGTTACCGGTTATCTCTTATATGGGACCGGCTTTTGTCGGCATCATCACCGGCTCGATGGTGATTGAAACAATCTTCGGGTTGCCGGGAATAGGGCAGTTGTTTGTTAATGGGGCATTGAACCGTGACTATTCGTTAGTGTTAAGTCTGACTATTTTAGTTGGTAGCTTGACTATTCTGTTCAATGCGATTGTTGATGTGCTGTACGCTGTTATCGATCCGAAGATTCGTTATTAAGACTGGAGCGCGCAATGATAGTGAATAAACAAAACAGCGAAGCTCTGGAAAATTTCTCTGAGCAATTAGAAATTGAAGGCCGCAGTTTGTGGCAGGATGCACGACGTCGTTTTATTCACAACCGGGCAGCGATTGCCAGTTTGTGTCTGTTATCTTTGATTACTTTGTTTGTGATCTTGGCGCCGATGTTAGCTCAATTTACTTATGACGATACTGACTGGGCCATGATGTCGATGCAGCCTGATTTTGAATCGGGTCACTATTTTGGTACTGATTCTTCCGGCCGTGATTTGTTGGTGCGTGTTGCCATTGGGGGGCGCATTTCGTTGATGGTTGGGGTGGCAGCCGCTTTGGTGGCGGTAGTCGTCGGAACATTATATGGATCATTATCCGGCTATATGGGCGGAAAAATAGATTCAGTCATGATGCGTCTGTTGGAAATTTTGAACTCATTTCCATTCATGTTCTTTGTGATCCTGCTGGTGACCTTCTTCGGACAAAATATTTTTCTGATATTTGTCGCCATCGGTATGGTGTCATGGCTGGATATGGCGCGTATTGTCCGTGGTCAGACACTAAGTCTAAAACGTAAAGAGTTTATTGAGGCGGCGTTGGTGTGTGGCGTATCAACCCGTCATATTGTGTTGCGTCATATTGTCCCTAATGTATTGGGAGTGGTGGTGGTTTATGCATCTTTATTGGTGCCGAGCATGATTCTGTTTGAATCATTTCTTAGCTTTCTAGGATTGGGAACTCAAGAGCCATTAAGCAGTTGGGGCGCATTGTTAAGCGATGGTGCGAATTCGATGGAAGTTTCCCCGTGGTTGCTGTTGTTTCCTGCCGGTTTTCTGGTAGTGACACTGTTTTGTTTTAACTTTATCGGCGACGGCTTGCGTGATGCCCTCGATCCGAAAGATCGTTAAGGAGGTAACATGGACAGCGTTAAAAACCAGAAAAGTTCTGAGCCGTTGTTAATTGTTAAAGAGTTGGACGTGACTTTTAGTACCCCTGACGGGGATGTGACAGCGGTGAATAAGCTGAATTTTGATTTACGAGCGGGGGAAACTCTGGGAATTGTAGGGGAGTCCGGTTCGGGCAAATCACAAACCGCTTTTGCTTTGATGGGGCTACTTGCCAGGAACGGCAAAATTGGGGGTTCCGCTATTTTTAATGGCAGGGAAATTCTTAACCTTGAAGAAAAAAAGCTTAACCGTATGAGAGCGGAAGAGATATCAATGATATTTCAGGACCCAATGACATCTCTCAATCCCTATATGCGTATCGGCGATCAACTTACAGAAGTATTGATGTTGCATAAGCACATGAGTAAAAGTGAGGCATACCTTGAATCAATTCGGATGTTGGATGCGGTCAAAATGCCAGAAGCGCTTAAGCGAATGCGAATGTATCCTCATGAATTTTCTGGTGGAATGCGTCAGCGTGTGATGATCGCAATGGCGTTGTTATGTCGACCAAAATTGTTGATTGCTGATGAACCGACGACTGCGCTTGATGTCACGGTTCAGGCTCAGATTATGACGCTATTGAATGAGTTGAAACGAGAATTTAATACTGCGATTATTATGATTACTCACGATTTGGGGGTAGTTGCAGGTATTTGTGACAAAGTGTTGGTGATGTACGCGGGGAGGACGATGGAATATGGCTCTGCCCGTGAAGTGTTTTATCAACCAACCCATCCTTATTCTATTGGCTTACTTAATGCCGTTCCGCGTCTTGATGGTGATGAAGAGTCACTGACGACCATTCCCGGAAATCCGCCTAACTTATTACGGTTGCCGAAAGGATGTCCGTTCCAGCCACGCTGCCAGTTTTCAGTAGATCGTTGCATAAATTGTGAGCCAGGGTTGGATACATTTGGCAACGGACGTTTGCGAGCTTGTTTTAAAGCACCGGGAGAATTGGTATGAGTCCGATTGAAGAAAGACGTGTGCTGCTGGAAGTAGCAGATTTGAAAGTTCACTTTGATATCAAAGATGGCAAACAGTGGTTTTGGCAACCGACAAAGACCTTGAAAGCGGTTGATGGCGTCACATTAAGGTTATACGAAGGGGAAACGCTTGGTGTGGTTGGCGAATCCGGTTGCGGTAAATCGACTTTTGCTCGTGCAATTATCGGATTGGTCAAATCTTCCGGTGGTTCGGTAACGTGGTTGGGAAAAAGCCTGCTAGATATGAATGATAAGCAGTGGCAGGATATTCGTAGTGATATCCAGATGATATTCCAAGATCCATTAGCATCCTTAAACCCGCGAATGACGATTGGCGATATTATCGCTGAGCCATTGCGTACCTATCATCCAAAGATGAAAGGGCCAGAAATTAAAGAGCGGGTAAAAAACATGATGATGAAGGTTGGATTACTACCGAATCTGATTAACCGCTATCCGCATGAATTCTCTGGCGGTCAGTGCCAACGTATCGGGATTGCTCGTGCGCTTATTCTTGAACCCAAGTTGGTGATTTGCGATGAACCGGTATCTGCACTTGATGTATCCATTCAGGCTCAGGTAGTGAACCTATTGCAGGAATTACAACGGGAAATGGGGCTGTCGCTAATTTTTATCGCCCATGATTTGGCGGTGGTTAAGCACATATCTGACCGTGTACTGGTGATGTATCTCGGGCATGCGGTGGAATTGGGCACTTATGATGAGGTTTATCATAATCCACAGCACCCTTATACCAAAGCGTTGATGTCGGCAGTGCCGGTGCCTGATCCAGATAAAGAACGGGATAAGCACATTGAATTGTTGGAAGGAGAATTACCATCACCCATCAACCCGCCATCAGGATGTGTTTTTCGTACACGTTGCCCAATGGCAGATCCTGAATGTGCTAAAACACGGCCATTGATGGAAGGGAGTTTCCGCCATGCTGTGTCTTGTTTGAAGGTTGATCCGCTGTAGTTAAGATTGATTCGATTGTCGTTATTGAGGAATTTTTAGGACATTAAATGTGAGAGTTACTTTTTGGGTTTTGTATCAGGATTCAGACCTGCATGAAAACGAGTAGCTCTCACTCGTTGAAGAAGAAAAGAGCAGATTAAAATCACTGACTTTAATTTTTCAATCTTTCCACAAAATATGGTAAATCGGGTGAGATTTTTCCCGACATATAAGGATACGAGCAAAAACATCGTTGATCTCAGCATCTTCAGATTCTGCTAGCCCGATAATGACTTCGGCAAAAAAATCGGGGTCTGGATTGAAATCCACGTGTTCAAGCCACTCATCAGAAGGGGGCAATAATTCTGCGCCGCCACGTATTTCGAATTGTAAGCTAAATAGCAGAATATCTGCGGGATCGAGGTTGGATGAAGCCAGCTCAAGAAAGATGTCATAGGCTTTCTCAAGGGTTTCATCTTCTGTCATTCGGTTATTGAGGTCTAAATCCATAGTTTGTGAGGATCTGTTGTCCATATTGATTTATTCGTGGGTCATGATGAAGGAATTAAAGCATGTTGAAGCGTTGATTGGTACCCCCGTCTTTACAAGACGAGGGTGTTGGTCACAGTAGCGGGCTAAAGAAGTAACAAATACGCTCAATAATCCGATGCCACAAAGGGCGTTGTTCCCATTTATTGATCTCCAGCAATGTGGAATGGGCTATATAATCGTATTGCACCAGCGTTAGATCATTACCAAAATTTTCATCATCAATAACCACGGTAATTTCAAAATTTAGCCACAGGCTACGCATATCGAGATTAACGGAACCCACCATGCTGAGTTGACCATCAACTAAAACGCTCTTGGTATGTAGCAGGCCATCTTCAAACTGATAAATCTTAACACCGGCATTTAACAGTTCAGCAAAAAATGCACGGCTTGCCCAACGGACTAAGAAGAAATTATTTCTGCGTGGAACGATAATAATAACTTCAACTCCTCGTAAGGCGGCGGTGCAAATAGCATTTATCAGGTCATCACTGGGAACAAAATAAGGGGTAGTTAAAATCAATTGCTTACGGGCAGAGAAAATAGCCGTCATTAAAGATTGTTGAATCAATTCCTCAGGGAATCCGGGGCCGGATGCAATAACCTGAGTTGTATGCCCACTAGCCTGTTCAAATGGCATGATGTTGGTATCTGGCGATGGCGGAAAGATGCGTTGACCTGTTTCCATTTCCCAGTCACAAGCGTAAATAACCCCCATAGTCGTGGTAACCGGCCCTTCCATTCGCACCATGATATCGATCCATTGCCCAACGCCGGCATCTTGTTTAAAGAAGCGTGGATCTACCATGTTCATACTGCCGGCATAAGAAATATAATCGTCTATCAAGATAATTTTACGATGTTGTCGCAGATCCATTCGGCGTAGAAATAGACGGAATATATTGACTTGCAAAGCTTCAACAAATTCAATCCCCGCCTGGCGCATGATATCCGGGTATTGGCTACGGCAATATAACCAGCTACCGGCTGAATCCACCATAATACGGCATCTGACTCCTCGATGTGCCGCGGCCATAAGAGCATCAGTTACTTGCTCAACCAAACCGCCGGCTTGCCAGATGTAAAACACCATATCAATGCTGTGCTTGGCATTTTCAATATCTTTGATGATGGTTTTTAGTGAATGGTCATAGGTTGTCAGTAGTTGGATCTTGTTACCTTTAACACCTGCAAGCCCTTGCCGTCGTTCGCAAAGCTGAAATAAAGGTGTTGCGACTTCGCTATTTTCCGTGGCGAAGATATGACGAGATTTACGCAATTCTTCAAGCCACATGGTTGTTGAAGGCCACATGGCTTTTGCTTGTTCAACTCTGCGTTTTCCCAAATGCAGCTCACCAAATGACAGATAAGCGATGATTCCAACTAAGGGAAGGATATAAATAATCAACAGCCAGGTCATAGCAGAGGTGACGGGCCGACGTTTTATCAAAATGCGTAAGGTGATACTGGCAACAATCAGCC
Source organism: Photorhabdus luminescens subsp. luminescens (assembly GCF_001083805.1). Taxonomy (GTDB): domain Bacteria; phylum Pseudomonadota; class Gammaproteobacteria; order Enterobacterales; family Enterobacteriaceae; genus Photorhabdus; species Photorhabdus luminescens. The sequence continues at coordinate 413,761 of NZ_JXSK01000001.1, forward strand.
AATAAAAGAAAATAGCAAGCCAACTGAGGACGGAATAGAAGGTTGTCATATTCGGCAATCAATCCTGTTTTGTTCAGACATCTTTGGTGGCGTTTAACATGGTTTCCTCAAGACACGGGATATAAACGATCTAATTAACCCGATGAATTTACCAAAAAATTAGCAAATATACTGCAAGCATCATACTTGATATTGGTCATTTCGCATTATTGATATAAAAAGTACTATCCAGATACGCCTTGGATATCTTTTTTAAAGGCTTATAATGAGCGTGATGTTTTTATAGGTAGGGTTTTATGAAACGTAGCCGGAACGAAGTAGGACGGTGGCGTATGTTACGCCAGAATTTTAATCGCCGCCGCCGTTGGCTGGAAGGGCAATCAAGACGTAATTTGCGTATTTATTCACTACGTAAATTAAATGGTTATAAACAGCGTCGAGCTTTATTGTTTGTTCAGCATGGCGAATGGATACATTGAAAAAATAATATTTTTGGCCTTATATTCACGCTCACCTACAATCTTTATTGAATATGATTGCTATTTGCATTTAAACTAGCAGTCATTCGAGGATTGATATTATGCTGCTAATCAAGAATTCCCTTATGCGCTGGATACATTGGCCAATATTGTTGTCAGTTTGTTTACACATTTCTGTTGCTGCCGCCCTTTTTTGTTCTTCAATACCGGAAAAACAGCCTGATGCTGCGCTTATGTCTGTCGCTATGATTCAGTTAGCTGCCGAAGAAGCGCCTGTTTCAGAGCCGGCAGCGCCTGAACCTGAATCAGAGCCAGAGGAGCCGGAGCCTGTTCCAGAGCCGGTAATTCCGAAACCAGAGGTGAAAAAGCCAAAACCGGAAGTGAAGAAGAAGGTTGTTAAAAAGCAATCTGAACCGGTTGAAAAGAGAGCTGAACAACTGGAAAAACCGCAGTTTAATCAGAATGCGTTGGCTAATCGTACTGATAATAATCAGAATAAACCGGTGGTTAAACCGCAGAATGGGCCAAGGGCATTAAGTAAAGCGTTACCTATCTACCCATCCAGAGCTTCAGCATTGGGTACCGAAGGTTATGTGAAAGTCAAATATGATATTGATGAAGATGGACGGGTAAAAAATATAGAAGTCGTTGGCGCTAATCCCCCCAATGTTTTTGAAAGGGAGGTGAAAAAAGCGATGAGAAAATGGCGCTTTGAAAAAATACCTGCGGTTGGTTATATCACAACCGTTGAATTCAAAATTACGGGTATATCTCAATCCTGATTGTCGGGGAAATGCAAATAAAAAAGGAGCGTTATTAACACTCACGCTCCTTTTTCCATTAATAACTAGCCTTATTCGCTAGTACTGCTAGCGAGTTGAAAGTGGGTTTTGCCTTCTGGCAATCGACGGGAGGTATTATCCTCATTAACGGCAACATAAGTGAATACCGCTTCGGTTGCACGATAGCGTTGACCGACAGGTTCAGAGGCGACTTTCTTCACCCAGACTTCGATGTTGATGGTAATTGAACTGTTACCCGTTTTGAGACAATGTGCATAGCAGCAGACGACATCACCAACGGCGACAGGTTTCAGGAAAGTAATGCCATCTACTCTGACAGTGACAACACGGCCTTCCGCAATTTCTTTTGCCAGAATTGCCCCGCCAATATCCATTTGTGACATTAACCATCCACCAAAAATATCTCCATTGGCGTTGGTATCAGCGGGCATAGCCAGTGTGCGGAGGACTAACTCTCCGTTAGGTAATTGTTGTTGTGTCATTGAAAACTTTACTTTATTTGATGAAAAAACAATACCTGCCTACAAGCGATAGCAGGCAGGTATCCATTTGAGTAGGGTTACTTCTGTTCGCGTGGCAGGTGACGGTAAATATATACTACACTGAGCACGGTGAAAACCAGCGTCAGGGCAGTCAGACCAAATACTTTAAAGTTAACCCAGACATCTTGTGGTAACCAAAATGCGACATAAATATTAGCCAGTGCGCAGGCAGTAAAAAACAGCGCCCATGCCATATTAAGTTTATTCCAGACAAAATCGGGTAAAACTAACTCTTTTCCTAGCATTTTCTGAATCAGTGGTTTTTTCATAAACCACTGGCTGCCTAGCAAGGCTAATGCGAATAATGCATAGATTACTGTCACTTTCCATTTGATAAATAGATCACTGTGGAAAGCTAAAGTTAAGGTGCCGAAAACAGCCACCATGATAAAAGTAATCAGGGAGGATTTCTCTACTTTCCGGTAGATGAAATAAGTAATAGCGACAGCTAAACCGGTAGCGGCGATCAGCGCTCCAGAAGCGTAGAAAATATCATACATTTTGTATACGACAAAAAAGACGACTAAAGGTAGAAAGTCTAAAAGTTGTTTCATATTTGAACCTATCGTAATTCCGGCATTTGATTATCATCCGATTTTAGTCATTGAATGTACTCGCTATCTCTCAATAAAAAGGGTTTTTATCGATCGGTTTCGCATAATTCTATCATAAAGAGCGGCGTAATTAACTTCCGGTTGTCAGTGGACATATAACGCAGCATTATAGCTAAAACCCGTTGAAAAATAAGAGGGCATAAACCAAATGCAGTGGAAAAAACTCCAGCGTTGGATGCCAGGGTTAGGCAATTTCTCTCATTATCGCAAAGAGTGGTTGAGTCATGATTTAAGGGCCGGGCTTTCTGTCGCCGCAGTTGCTCTGCCGGTTGCTATTGCTTACGCCGAATTGATGGGAATAAGTGCGATTATCGGTCTTTATGCATGTATTTTACCCATGTTCGCTTATGCATTATTTGGTACCTCAAGACAGTTGATTGTCGGGCCAGACGCAGCAACGTGTGCCGTTATTGCAGCGGCTGTCGCGCCATTGGTGTTTGATAATGAAGATGTGCGTTGGCAGCTTACGATTGTAATGACTTTAATGACCGGGATATGGTGTGTTCTCGCCAGTCACTTCCGATTAGGCGCATTTGCTGATTTTCTTTCCAAACCGATCTTAAAAGGATTAATGAACGGCGTTGCGTTGACAATCATTGTCGATCAGTTGGCTAAAGTCTTTGGATTTGCTGGCGTCCCAGAGGGATTGATTGAACGAGTGATCGCATTACCTGCCAAACTCATGGATACGCATTTACCGACGTTAGCAATGTCTGTTGCTACGGTGTTGATTTTGCTCGCTGTGCGTTTCTTGCGTCCGACTTGGCCGGGGCCTTTGTTGGCAATGGTATTAGCGACTTACGTAAGCTGGCAATTTGGTCTGGAAAAATATGGCATTCAGATTGTTGGCAGTGTCAGCGGCGGGGGATTACCTATTGTGCCAATACCCGATTTCCAGCCAGGCATTATGCGTGAGCTTGTTATCCCATCTCTGAACCTTGCTGTTATCAGTTTTGTTAGTTTTATGATGACGGCCCGCAGCTTTGCCAGTAAAAACGGTTATCAGGTTGATGCAGATTGTGAACTTAGAGCCTTAGGCATTGCGAATATTGCATCTGCTTTATCACAAGGATTTGCTGTTAGTGCTGCCAGCAGTCGTACTGCGGTTAATGATGCGATTGGTGGGAAAACGCAATTGGTTTCTGTTATCGCAGCGACCATTATTTTGCTGGTTTTGTTATTTATGACCAGTTTCCTGGCTTATATCCCGTTGTCATCGCTTGGTGTGGTGTTGATTTATTCGGCATCGTCACTATTGGATTTACGGCGGATTTGGTCACTGAGGAAAAGAAACCATCAGGCATTTACTTTATCACTATTTACATTCATTGCCGTGCTGGTAGTTGGTTTGATTAACGGTGTTGGTCTCGCCGTTCTGCTTGGTTTATTACAGTTTTTGCGAATTATATTTCGCCCGACAGATCAGTTCTTAGGGGTGAATGACCAAGGAATGATTCATTCAATTAATCATGGCAATGATATTAAACCAATAGATGGTGTGATGATGTATCGATTTAATTCACCATTGACTTATTTCAATGTCAGCTATTTTAAAAAACGGGTGTTACAGCATGTTGACAGAATTCAAAAAGTTAACAAAACGCAAAAACGTCCGGGTTGGCTGGTTGTCGATGCGGCTGTGAGCTTTACCCATGATGATGTCAGTGTATTTGCCGCTATTGATGAATTGATTAGAGAATTAAAAGTAAGAGATGTCACATTGGTGCTTGCCGGTCGCCGGACGGAGCTTACCCGTTGGATAAAACAGAATAAACTGCAAAGTAGCGATGACGATCTGATTGTGGTGCCCGATCTCTATTTTGCAGTACGAATGATCCAAAGTAAGCCTGAATGGTACTCTAATTACATTAAAAGATAATAATTTACAGTTGGTTGTTAGCTTGAAGTTCGTTGAATAAAAACATATGATTAGATCATAACAAACAAGGAGGTTTTGGTAATGCAATCTGATTCAGGTTTGGACGTCTTACTTGGGTTGCATGGTCAGAGAGTCATTGATGAAATTATCGCTGAACGCGAAAAAAGAGGGTAATACGATGAAAGCACTCATTGGCGTGATGAATGAAGAACTTATACGCAAGCGCACATTGGCTATCATTAAAGGTGAGTATGTTGTTCAACCTGATGAGCCTAAAATCTGGTTTACTTCCATGATTGCTCTTGCTCAAGTACTTAGCAGTGATAATATTGCGCTTCTGCGTCTTATAAATGAGCACAAACCAGAGACAATTGCGGAGCTGGCTAATTTATCAGGAAGGAAACCAAGTAACCTGTCAGTCACATTAAAGACGCTTAGCCGACACGGTTTTGTAACGCTTGAAAAAAATAATAGAAGTGTAAAACCAAAGGCGCTGTTTACTGATTTTGAAATAAAAATTGAGCAAGAAATCAGTAAAAGGGTTATGTCATCTTGTGGGGCTAAAAATATAGCAGCCTAGAATAGCAAATTTAATACAACGTAAGTTAATACAACGCAAACTTGTTTATGACTTTCAGCCTCATAGTTTTATCACTGTGAGGTCTTGTTGATCAATTATTCGGCTATAATGGCGTTATTGAGATTAGCAAATGAATACGATAAATAAAGTAATCACATTTGAAATTATAATTGAAAAAAATAGTTCTTAATTCCTATAGGTATGATTATTGACCGTTACTTTTCTATTAATTTGAGATATCAGATCCTAAATACCTGCTTTATTTTAAGATTTCCTGTTAAAAAACAATGTGATTGAGGCATTAAGTATTTAATACCACGTTACATTTTGTTTTTTGATAAGTATATTTTAACAAAGCAAAATCATTATTACTTGTACAATAACTATTTAGGACGTTCCAATGAAAAAGGCATTGATAGCCTCAGCAGTGGCAGCTGGTTTATCTGTATTCGCATTTGCAGCAAATGCTGGAGAAAGTTCGATTTCGGGTGGTTATGCTCAGAGTCATGTGAAGGCCGATGGTGAAAAGCTTGATGAAAACCCAAAAGGCTTTAACCTGAAATATCGCTATGAGCTGGATAATAATTTTGGTGTTATCGGCTCATTCACCCTGACACATCAGGGTTATGATTTCTACGATTATGGCGGAAAAGTTGGTACTGGTGATTTAGATTATTATTCTCTGATGGTTGGCCCTACATACCGCTTTAATGAGTACGTGAGTGTATACGGTCTGGTTGGTGCTGCACATGGGAAGGTAAAGAGTAAAACTTCTGCGTTTGGCGTTGCCTATGACTATGACTATGATTATAAATGGAGTAAGACATCTGTTGCTTATGGTCTAGGATTGCAGTTTAACCCTATGCCAAATTGGGTTATTGATGCATCGTATGAATATTCAAAACTGGATGATGTCAAAGTAGGCACTTGGGTAATTGGTGCTGGTTATCGATTCTAAATAGCATTTCCAATGTAGTCGTTCCTTTAAAGGGAATTCAGTCCAACTTTTGTGATTTGAGAAATCCCATTAATTGACTGAAAATAATAAATTAATGTTAGCACCAACTCTCTGTTAGCTTGTTAGATGGTTGATTTAAAGGCTATCGAAATAATGAGGATAGAGAGTACGGATTTTCATCAGGGATTATTAAAACCGGATATATGTTTGTGACGACTTTGCCAGTTATAGATTTGTGTTGGTTTAGTGTCCATATATCTATTTAGTATTTAGTTGAAATTGCTAGTCCATGTTTAGCTTAATGTAATCTGACGATTATTCCTTTATTAGTTATCACTGTATATTCTATGCAAAATTCCCTGTTGTAAAACAGGGAATTTTTTTGCTTTTATCTCAGTAGTGAAGTGATGAAATTCTATAAGTACGAAAAGCAGCCAATTAGGATGGGAAGATTCTCCTGAGTAGGGTGGGAAGCAGTTATTACTTTATCTTGTTAAATGGAAACTTAACAAAAAACGGGATTGAGTTGTTTTCTATTGTTTGCTGATAAATAATCGCGCCTCGTAATTAGTCTTTTCTATAATTTTATAAAACATTAGGGATTTTCAATGAAAAGAACATTGGTGGCTTCAGTAGTAGCAGTAGGTTTATCTGTATTCGCATTTGCGGCAAATGCCGCTGAACACACGATTTCTGGTGGTTATGCTCAGAGTCATGTGAAGTTTGGAGATGATAAGACTGATGATCATCCAAAGGGCCTCAACTTAAAATACCGCTACGAATTGGATAATAATTGGGGCGTTATTAGTTCACTTACATATACATATCTAGGTTATGATCATTATCTGGGTGGCAGAAAAATAGCTGAATCAAGTCTGGATTATTTTTCCCTGATGGCGGGGCCTACATATCGTTTTAATGAATATGTTAGCGTATACGGTCTGGTTGGTGCTGCACATGGAAAGGTTAAGGTCTCTGATTTTGTTGGTTCAGAGAGTTTCAGTCACAGTAAAACATCTATTGGCTATGGACTGGGATTACAGTTTAACCCTGTTCCAAACTGGACTATTGATACATCCTATGAATACGCAAAATTTGATGACGCCAGATTGGGTGACCTTAAAGTAGGAACTTGGGTAGTTGGTGTTGGCTATCGATTCTAACCGAAATTCGCTAATTGATATTTAATTAGCTCTCCTTTCTATAAAATTCCCTGTTGAAAAAACAGGGAATTTTTTTGCATTTTAGCTCAATCCAGCTATCACTAGCTTATTCTGTTTACCCCATAGTTTTATTGCTACGGGGTTTTTGTTTGAATCGCTATTTTATATTGATTTTTGTTGTGAAGAGGTAACCAGCATATACAACCGGAACAGGTAAATCAGCAAAATGGCTGAAATGAGGTTATTAAATACACCAAGAATAATCCCTGACATCTCGCTGTGAATGAATGTTAGGCGGTCAATAATAAATGCCAGCAAGAGCCTCGCGGTCAGCCATAAAAGAATTGCCGGAACCAGCAGGCGAATATTAGCAAATGCCAGTTTCCAGCTTATTTTTATAGAAGCAAAAATGCCGCAACGCTCGGTAGTCATAATAACGGGTGATAAAGCCAGTGCGATCGACAAAATAATGCCTGGCACCAACATAAGCATCAAGCCCAATTGAATCAGCAGGGTGCAGATAAGCAGTAATAGGAACAGTCTCGGTAATTGGGTTGCTGATATACCAATTGCCTGTAATGAAGAGATACGATTTCCCTCTGAAACTGCCGCGACCAGCGTCAGTACACCACCGACCAGTAGCACGCTGCCAATCATACTTGAGAAAATGGTTCCGATTCCCGCTCTCATGATCATTGACTGTTGCTCTGGGGTCATTTGAGACACCAGCTCCTGAATACCGGCCTTGCCTGAGGTGGCAAACGTGAATTCCGCTTCTGTCAGCAACTTCATCTGTTCGCTGTCAGGAATAAACAGGTGCCCCAATAAGGTGGTAACCAGAGCCGCTAGAACGGCCAGGGTCAGGGTACTTAACAGTTGATTCTTGAAAAAGTTAAAACTGTCACGGTACAGGGTATTCGCCGTGATTGGCATGAAGACAGCTCCTATCAGGTTAAACAACAATGCATAGGGGATGATTGTACCTTGTTATGGGGAAAGGTGGATAGTAGAAACGAGATGATGCGGATAAATTGATGGTTAGCTGTGATTATTGATGGCGGAAAAAAGTTCTTCACATTATATTTTTAAGATAAAAATAAACATAAAATTAACCTTATTAAAACATAATGGAAATATAATGAGAGAGCAGATAAAACGTCTGAATAAGTATATAAATAAAAGATTTCTAACTGATTAATAATAAATAAACTTTGATCTTGATCAATTTAAAATAATTCCTAATTGAAATAATTATATTATAAATATACGGTTTTACTGAAATTCTTTAAAAGATGTGATCTGTCTTAGATCATAATTTCCAATATATAGGTATATTTTTCTGACTTTAAATCACAGGAATGGGATGAATAATGAAAAAAATTTCTGCATTTGTATTAGCAGCGGCAACATTAGCGCCATCATTCGCTTTTGCTCATGAAGCGGGTGATTTTATTCTCCGCGCAGGTAGTGCAACAGTCAGACCCAATACTGGCTCTGATAATGTATTAGGTTTGGGTTCTCTTAGTGCGGATAATAATACCCAGATGGGTTTGACTTTCGGTTATATGATTACCGATAATATTGGTGTTGAATTACTGGCAGGGACACCTTTCCAGAACCGAGTAAGTTTACCGGGTGTCGGGAATATTGCTAAAATAAAAAGTTTGCCGCCGACATTAATGGCGCAATACTATTTCGGTTCTAAAGAAAATCAATTTCGCCCCTATGTCGGTATTGGTTTAAACTACACGACTTTCTTTAATGAAAAGTTTAATGGTAATGATGCCGTTAAAGATGGTAATTTGCATAGTCTGGATCTGAAAGATTCTTGGGGTGTTGCCGGTCACGTTGGTCTGGATTATGAGTTAGATCAGAACTGGATGATAAATGCTTCTGTGTGGTGGGTAAATATTGAAACGGATGTGAAATTTAAAGCGGGTGACCAGCATCATAAAATCGATACCCGGATTGATCCGTGGGTATTTATGTTTAGTGCTGGTTATCACTTCTGATAAGAGCTGTGTTGGTTTGACATGGCTGTTTGCTATGAAAAGCATAAAAGTGTGGGGCAGGTTCTGCCCCATTTGTTGTATTAAAGTTGAGTGGCAGACTTCATTTTTGATACAAATTCAGCCAATTTTTTCAGCATTATTTCTGGTTGAGAAAGATTTTGTTCGATAATTTTAACGACGGCCGATCCTGAAATGGCGCCCGCTGCTCCACTTGCTAACGTTTCTTTTACCTGTTCAGGTTCTGAAATGCCAAATCCCTGTAACGGTGGCGCAGCATGATATTCCTGTAGTTTATTGACTAGATGATTTAACGGTTTTTCACCTCGTCTTTCTGTACCGGTCACTCCTGCTCTTGATAATAAGTAGGTATATCCGCGGCCATAAGAGGCAATTTCACGTAATAATTCATCTTCCGCGTTGGGTGGGCAAATAAAAATAGGGGCAATGCCATGTTTCATGGCTGCGGCACGGAATGGTCGTGACTCCGACATAGGAACATCTGCGACTAATACCGAATCAATACCCGTATCTTTGCAATGGTGGTAGAAATCGTCTATTCCATGATGAAAAACCAGATTGGCATACATTAATAAACCAATAGGAATATCAGGGTATTTTGCCCGAATTTTTGCTAATAGTTCAAAACAGAGGGGCGGGGTTACATTTGAGGAGAAAGCACGCAAATTAGCGTTTTGAATAGTTGGGCCGTCAGCCAGCGGATCAGAAAAAGGAATACTTAGCTCAAGAGCGTCAGCGCCACTTGCAATGAGAGTATCGATAATTTTCAACGATAATTCTGGGGTTGGATCGCCTAGAGTGACAAAGGGGACAAAAGCGCCTTGTTTACGACTTTCTAGTTGTTTAAATAGCTGTTCGTAACGTTCCATTAGATTTCCCCCCTGGATTTTAAAATATCGTGGACAGTAAATATGTCTTTATCACCGCGACCGGATAGATTAACGATCAGTAATTGTTCTTTATCAGGAGCTTGATGGATCATTTTCAAAGCATAAGCCAGCGCATGAGAGGATTCGAGGGCTGGAATAATGCCTTCCTCACGGGAAAGGGTTTTGAACGCTTCTAATGCTTCATCATCGGTGATGGAAACATAATCAGCTCTCCCAATACTGTTCAGATAGGCATGTTGAGGGCCAACGGAAGGGAAATCCAGACCGGCGGAAATAGAATAAGATTCTTCAATCTGGCCTTCATCTGTCTGCATCATTGGCGATTTCATACCAAAATAGATACCCAATTTGCCATGTTTCAGTGGCGCGCCATGTTTACCGGTTTCAATACCAAGCCCGGCAGGTTCAATACCAATTAGGCGGACTGATGTTTCAGGAATAAATTCCGCAAACATGCCAATGGCATTGGAACCTCCACCAACACAGGCCAACACGGCATCAGGCAGGCGCCCCTCTTTTGCCAGAATTTGGGATTTGGCTTCTTCGCCGATCATACGCTGGAACTCTCTAACCATCGTCGGATAGGGATGTGGCCCAGCGGCAGTCCCTAATAAATAGTGGGCTTTATCGTAGCTGCCAGACCAATCACGTAATGCTTCATTGCAGGCATCTTTTAAGGTGGCGGAGCCGCTGTGAACTGGAATGACTTCGGCTCCCATTAGACGCATGCGGAAAACATTAGGTGACTGGCGTTCCACATCTTTAGCGCCCATATAAATGCGGCACTTCATATTTAACAGTGCGCAGGTGAGGGCGGTTGCTACACCATGTTGACCAGCGCCGGTTTCCGCAATAATTTCGTTTTTACCCATGCGTTTTGCTAATAATGCCTGACCAAGTACTTGGTTGGTTTTGTGAGCGCCGCCGTGTAATAAATCTTCACGTTTCAGATAAAGGCGGGTTTTGGTGCCTTTCGTCAGATTACGGCATAACGTTAATGCTGTTGGTCTGCCCGCATAATTTTTCAGTAGATCCTGAAATTCTTGTTGAAATTCGGGATCTTGCTGAGCGGCAATAAATGCGGCTTCTAATTGTTCAAGGGCTGGAATAAGAATCTGTGGTACAAATTGTCCACCGAAGTCACCAAAATAGGGGTTAAGTTTACTCATTGTTCTGCTTGTCCATTATATGAATCGGAAAATTATATGAATCGGAAAATTGTTGCTTATTGGTAACAGCGTAGAAGCTGAAACACTTTATTTAATTTATGACTGCTTTTGATGCCGGGAGCGCTTTCGACGCCAGAATTAAAATCAAGTCCGCAACAGCCATATTTTGCTGCTTGTTGGCAATTTTCTTCATTTAACCCACCGGCTAGCATGACATTGGCGAGTGATTGCTTGTCAAGTAATCGCCAATCGAAACTTTGGCCGGTTCCACCTTTGCCGTTATCAAGTAAATAACGGTCAACATTTCCGGTTTTGGCGTGAAAGGCATCTTTCGACATATCAACTGCTTTCCAAATTTGACAATTTTCAGGCAGTGTTTTTCGCAGTTCCGCAATATAAACTTCGCCTTCTGCGCCATGTAATTGCACCGCAGCCAGAGAAAGGGTACGGGCGGTATGGCTAATGAATGTAGATGATTGATTTTGAAATACGCCGACATATTTGAGATTTGCTGCATTGATGATTTGTTGGGCCTGTTGGATATCAATCTTACGTGGCGAATGTTCAGCAAATATCAAACCACCATAAACAGCACCTGCCTGTAATGCCACTTTAGCATCTTGTGGGCGAGTTAACCCGCAGACTTTATTTTCACCCAGAATCAGTTGACGTAATGCTAAGTCCAGATTGGATTGGGCCATCAAAGCACTGCCAATGAGAAAGCCGTTAGCATAATGGCTAAGCTCACGAATTTGTTGATGCTGGTGGATGCCCGATTCGCTAATAACAATGGTTCCTTCCGGTAACTGTGGCGCAAGTTGTTTGGTTCGGTTTAAATCGATAGAAAGATCTCTCAGGTCACGGTTATTGATACCAATAACTTTAGCTTTTAACGCAACCGCTCTGGCTCGCTCTTCCTCTGAACTGACTTCCGTCAGCACGCCCATATTTAGACTATGCGCAAGTTCAGACAGCGCAATATATTGCTGATCATCAAGGACAGAAAGCATCAACAAAATCGCATCGGCTTGATAATAACGGGCAAGATAAACCTGATAAAGATCGATAATAAAATCTTTGCACAATACCGGCTGGTGAACGGCATCACTGACTAAACGAAGAAATTCATAGTTACCCTGAAAATATTTTTCATCAGTTAATACAGAGATAGCCGCAGCATAAGGCTGATAAATTTTCGCTATGTGAATGGGATCAAAATCCTGACGAATAACGCCTTTAGAAGGAGATGCCTTTTTACATTCCAGAATAAAAACTGTCTGTTCACTGCTTAGTGCTTGATAAAAATCACGATTGCTGGCAACAACGGCATCAATAAAACTTTCTAATGGTTGCTGTTGTTTGCGATTAATAAGGTATTCGGCTTTATCATTAACAATTTTCTGTAAAATGGTGGCTTGCATGGTTAACTCCTTGTTGCAAGTGCTATGACTCGTTCATAAGCTCGGCCACTGTGAATGGCTTCGAGAGCTTGTTGGGTGTTATGACGTAAATTTTCCTGTCCATGAATTTTCATTAACAGGGCAACGTTAGCCGCAACGGCATCAGCATGAGCTTTCTTGCCTCGTCCTTGTAACAATAAACTGAGCATTTCACGATTGTCCTCGGGTGAACCTCCTTTTAATGCGGATATTGGATGATGTTGTAAACCAAAATCTTCAGCGTTTAATTGATAATGGATAATTTCTCCATCATTAAGTTCTGCAACTTTCGTTGGCGCATGCAGTGCGACTTCATCCATGCCGCCGCTGTGAACAACCGCGGCCCGTTGATAACCGAGAACCTGCAAAGTGCGGGCAATAGGCTCAACGAGTTCAGGGCTGTAAACGCCAATTAAAGCCAGCGGCGGACGAGCTGGGTTGATCAGAGGACCTAATATATTGAAGAGTGTCCGGGTTTTCAGTTGTTGACGTACCGGCATTGCATGACGGAATCCAAGATGATACTGCGGTGCAAATAGGAAACAGATGCCGATTTCATCTAGTGCGCTACGGGCGCATTCCGCGCTGATATCAAGGGCGATGCCAAACGCTGCCAGCAAGTCAGAAGAACCGGATTGACTGGAAACGCTGCGGTTGCCATGTTTGGCGACTTTAAGCTGGCAAGTTGCAGCGACAAAAGCACTGGCGGTTGAAATATTGATACTGTTCGTACCATCGCCGCCTGTTCCGACGATATCGCAGAAAGTGTAATCCGGCCGTGGAAATGGCAGGGCATTTGCCAGTAATGCCTGGGCTGCGCCGGCGATCTCCTGGGGTTGTTCACCACGTAATTTCATGCTGATAAGTACAGCAGCGAGTAGTGATTCACTTAATTCTCCTTGAATAATGGCTGCAAATAGTTGCTGGCTTTCTTGTTGTGTCAATGTCTGCGCGTTAAACAATTTATTGAAAATAGCCTGCATTATCATCTCCCCTTTAATTTAGTGCCCAGACTAGCGTTTGTTCAAGCAATTTAGCGCCCTGAGTTGTGAGAATCGATTCTGGGTGAAATTGAAATCCACAAACCTTATGTTTGTTGTGACGAACCGCCATAACAGTATCACCACAACGGGCAGAAATAGTCAGTTCAGATGGAATTTTGTTACCCGCGAGAGAGTGATAACGTGCAACCGGTAGAGGGTTTTCCAGATTAGCGAACATAGCCTGATTATCGTGTTCTGCCAGAGAAGCTTTGCCGTGTAGGATTTCGGCAGCCGCGGAAATTTCTCCGCCATAGGCTTCAATAATGGCTTGGTGCCCAAGGCAGATGCCGATCACTGGGATTTTGCCGATGATTTGTTGCAGTAATTGAGGCATACAACCTGCGTCAGACGGTTTACCCGGCCCCGGTGAAAGCATCAATAGCGGAGAAGACAGCATTCTTAATTGCTGCATAATCATTTCAGTTGCAACAGTATTGCGGTAGATAACAACCTGATGACCATGATTACGTAATTGATCGACAAGGTTATAGGTGAATGAATCCACGTTGTCGAGTAGAAGAATATTTGCCATCAGAAAATCTCCTCTGCCTGATGAGCTTCAATAATTGCACGAATGACGGCTTTTGCTTTGTTACGAGTCTCTTCGGATTCGGCTAAAGGCTCGGAATCCAATACGATACCTGCGCCAACCTGAATAGTCGCTATGCCATCTTCCACGTAGGCAGAGCGAATAACGATACAATTATCCATATCCCCCTTGCCGGTAAAATAACCGACTGCGCCGCCGTAGCTGCCCCGACGTTCACTTTCATAGAGAGCGATAAGTTGCATTGCGCGTACTTTTGGTGCGCCAGTAAGGGTGCCCATATTCATACAAGCTTGATAAGCATGAAAGATGTCCAAATCATGGCGCAATGTTCCCACTACGCGGGAAACCAGATGCATAACAAAGGAGTAGCGATCAACTTTTGTCAGGTCGGCGACATAGCGGCTGCCCGGTTTACAAATGCGAGCCAGGTCATTACGGGCCAAATCAACCAGCATCAGGTGTTCGGCTAATTCTTTATGATCTGTTCTCATCTCCAGTTCGGTTCGGCTGTCCAGATCGGCATCCAGCTTGCCGGCAGCATTGCGCCCACGGGGACGGGTACCGGCGATCGGGTAAATTTCAATCTGGCGATTGGATGCATCATATTTAAGCGCGCTTTCAGGAGAAGCGCCAAACAGACAGAAATCTTTGTCCTGCATGAAAAACATGTAGGGACTTGGATTGCGGTATTTAAGCTTTTGATAAGCATGAAGCGGTGCCGGGCAGGGTAGAAAGAAGCGTCTTGATGGAACTACCTGAAAAATATCTCCCTGGCGGATATATTGCTGCAATTGCGCCACCATTTCTGCATAGCCATTGTCATCCCGATTGTATGAAACTTTCATGGTTGGCAGAGAGATTTGTTTTACGGGTTCAGTCGGTTCGGTAATGAGTTTCGCTAATGTTTTTAATCGTTGCTTAAGGCGTTGCTCTTCTGTCTGAGAATCGCTGAAAAGGGAGATTTGCAAACGTGCATTTTTATTTTGGTGGTCGATCACCAATAACGTTTCTGCGAGATAAAAACAGAAGTCAGGGCAGCGTTGAACGGTTTTTACGGCGGGTAAGGGTTCAAATCCGGCTACCAGATCGTAGGAAAAAAGACCGCCGACAAATATTGCTTCTGCATTATCTGGAGATGAATGCCCTTCCGCCAGTGAAAGCAGAGCACGCAGCGCATCAAATACGGATACCGCTTTCAGACGATTATCTTCATCTATATTGTGATTGGTTAGCGGGAAGGTAACTTGAAGAACATTATGTGTCATTTCAGATTGGGCGTTGCTGGAAAGTTTGTCAGCCAAAATGGGTAATAAATTCCGGCCATTTTCTGTCAAAGCGTCAAAAGTAACCTGATTGCCGTTGGCGCTGATGCGCAAGGCGCTATCAATAATCAGCAGACTTTTTAAGTTTTTTTTGCTGTTAATTTCCGCAGATTCTAGCAATAAAGTTGCTGGTCGCTCACCGCAGAGTTGGTTGAATAGCAGAGTAGGATCGGGTTGATAAGCGGTTTCCTGCTCGATTACGGTGATTTTGGGTTGTTTATCCGTCATTTTTTCGTCCTATTAATAAGTTACACATATAAAAAAACCCGCTGATCAGGCGGGTTTTGGTAATTTGGCACTGTTAATTTATGTGCGTGACCGTACCGCCCTTACTGGGAAGTTATGCCACCAACGGATAGACGTCATAAATACAGCCATTTTCAGTGCCTCTTTTGTATTGATATAGATGGTATACAAGACAATATCATTCTCACTCGTGTACTAGTAAACTGGAACGGAATTGGTGTGTCAAGGATTTTTTTGCGCGTTTATTAGTTTATGCAGTTAGAGGTAGGGACGATCGTTTTTCTAACCCTATTTTAATATTACTAGAGAAAATTTAAGGTTAATTGGCGGGCATTTTATTACGATGTAACATAAAATATGTTAATAGCCAGAGATTGGCTATTCAATTTTAATAAAATTATTATCTTACTGTCATAAATAACTCATATTATCATTTTACGATATATTCATGATATATATTTAATTCATTAAATATATAAATTATTTTTTATGTAAAAAAGAATTTAGCAGTAGTAACTGTTAGTTAAAAAGCAGGATTGGCTGACTTTTGTTTAAGTCAATAGGCAAGAGATTATTAATTTTTATATCTGTATATGAAAAAAAGAGGTTTAACGGATATTACAGTGAGAAGTAACATTCAGAGCTCTAATATATTGTGTTATTTAAAATTTGAATCCTTATACAGATAAGCTATGTAATCCTTTGTATTCAATACGTTATAAGTATACCGGGGGGAACGATTTTTAATCTGAATACTTATAGATCTCTACTTAATTCTGGCATAGGTTGCCATGATTTAACTCTCTGATGTTTAAAATAATTGTACTATTAGTGGAGTAAAATATGAGTGAAAATGAACCAAAAGCAGATAGCCAATTAGTGTATGAAACTGATCCACATAAGGTTAAGGATTCGCAAGAAGGCGCAGCGCAAAAAACTTATCGGTTAAATGGTTTTGATCCTAAAACAACCGATGGCGTATTATCGTATACACCGACAAGACTTGCTAAAACCGTTTTTAATATTTACGAGGAGAACGATGATTTTGGTGTTTTCTGTTATTTATCTGATTGGTCAATCTATGATGCGCGTTTAGTTGACACAGCAAGCGAAGATGATTTTAAAAAGAATGGCGGCAGAAGTGCTGATTTAATGCGCTTTAAAGGCGATAAAGACCAGGGAAAGCCATTTAAAAGAATTATCTTTAGCTTTGCAGGTATTATTGGTGATACCGGAGAAAAGCAAATAACCATCATGACAGCGGCTAAAGATGGGTGGAAGATGGGAGATACTGATGAAAATATACTTCGAGATCATAAAGGCAAACCTATTCCGATTGATTCCTGGGCAGATGTTGGATCTTACCTTAATTGTGGTTTTAGTGGTTGGAAGGATGACGATTGGAAGTTGTATGAACAAGATAAAGCCCAGGGAGTATTAGGCGGTTTACGTTTACTCAAGGAGGAAAATCCAGATCTGGAAATTTCTGTCAGTGTTGGCGGTTGGTCAATGAGCGGTGCTTTTTATAAAGTTTGTCGTGATGAGAAACTGCGCCAACGGTTTGTTGACGGTGTTAAAGATTTATACACCAAATTTCCCATGCTAACCCATATTGATCTTGACTGGGAATATCCGGGTTCTGCGGGGGACAATAATGAATACGACGAAGATGATTATAAATATTTTGTTGAGCTAATTAAGGACTTAAAGAATGCAAACATCAGTAATTTGAAAGGAATTAGTATTGCAGCTTCCGCCGATATAGAAAAAATTAAAGCAGCACATATTCCAGAATTGATCGCCGCCGGTGTTAATGAAATCAACTTAATGACTTATGATTTCTTTACATTAGGCGATGGAAAACTTTCTCATCATACCAATCTTTATCGCAATAAGGATGATCAATATTCTAAATATTCCGTCGATGACGCAGTTAACTATCTTATCTCTTTAGGTATTAATAAGAAATTTATCTATATCGGTTATTCTGGCTATACTCGTAATGCCAGAACTGCGGAGTTAGACAGTAAGGATAATGAACAACTCATTGGGAAATATACTGATGGAACATCTACGGTAGGGAGTTTCGAACATGGTGTGATTGAATGGACAGATATTATCTATAACTATGTTGATTATGAAAATCAAATAGGCCGTAATGGCTTTACGGTTTTCCATGATCCGATTGCTAAGGCTGATTATCTTTATAATAAAGATCTCAAAGTATTTATGTCATTAGATACGCCTCGTTCAGTCAGGGAAAAAGGTCGCTATGTTAAAGAAAAGGGACTTGGTGGTTTATTTATTTGGAGCGGCGATCAGGATAATGGTTTATTAACCAATGCGGCTCATGAAGGATTAGGCCGTAAAGCAGTTAAAAAAGTTATTGACATGGAACCGTTTTATTTCGATGGTGGTGGTGAACTTCCTTCTTACGATAAACCGAAAGAGAAACAGTGTGAAGCATGTAAATTAAATTGAATTTATACTTGAAAAAATCTCGCTATTTAAAGTGGTTATAGTTTCTATAACTGTGCTATTCAAGTGTTTCCGATTAATTAGGTTGGGAATAATACAATGGATAAATATAAAAGCATTTCTCGTGAAAAACAAAGTATAACAAAAGTATCACCGTTGTTGGCTGCGGCGGCAGAAGTAAAACCATCAGCAGCGCGAATATTGCCGGCAAGTTATATGTTGTCAAACTCAGAACAGAATGAAAATAATTCCACGGTTACTCTGGTTAATACACTCCAACGTCTAGGTTATAACTCAATTTTTGATATTGTTGAAGTATCAAAACAGCGATTTATTAAACGCCATAATCAATCTTTATCGGGTCATGCAGAGGTGATTTTTGATAAAGCGATGAGTGCGGCTAATCAATTGGTACAAAGTTATCGGCAAAGACAATTGAGAGATTACGATGGCGCATCATTAATAAAAGCGAGTCATCAGGCAAAATATTCTTCTTATATTAGTGACAATACTGATGAGGAAGAAAAATTACCTGATTATAGCAGTTTATTTCCAGAACCTTGGGATGATTTCTGTCAGCCAAATGCTATTGAGGCTCTTGATAGCCCGGTAAACTACCTGCTTGATCTCTATAAGTTTGTACAACAAATAGAGTTAGATGGTTCCAATAATGCGGTGGGATTAGAGCAAAGGCGTGCTGATATTCCTGACTTATTACTGAATAGTGATAATCTTTACAAAGAAATTACGGCAATATCTATTGTGAATGATGTGTTGTCGAAAAGCGCTAGGGAATATATTGATCAGACAGGCCATGCAGATAAACCGGTTAATCAGGTTTTGGGAGAGACTCGTTTTCCATTTACATTACCTTATAGTTTACCTTCTCAACAGATCAATAAAGGCTTGGCTGAAAAAGAGACTGAATTAGGCACGATTATTCAGCAGGTGGATCAACAATTTCCCTGGCATATTTTAACTGAAAAGCGTGATCAGGCTTTGCTTGCCTATACTGAATTAAGTAAGGAACAAATGACTTTACTGACAGAGAAAAGTCCATTTGCACAAAACTTTTTGTCCCGCGAGCAACTTATTAACAGCTATTTTAGTGCCAGCACAACAGAAGTATTACCTGAGCGTGATGTTGCAAAACATGCTTATATTATTCATGCTGATGAAAATATCACAGGCCCAACATTGTTGAGTGATAATGTTGATAAAGCCTATGATGAAATTGTCATCACTTGCGAAAATAAGGCTAAAGAGAAGATCAACGTTAAACTTCGTGGTGAAAATGTTCTGACCTACAATCGCATAAAAGCGAGGATGGAACCTTTTAATAATTCATCGCCATTTAGCCGACAGTTAAAATTGACTTATGTAGAAAGTGACAATAGTACAATTGGTAATTTAGATAATGGCCCTTTCTTTGGTGAAATGACAGTTTATGCTGCGGTACCCAAAGAGGACACAAATAATAGTTCGGTAAATATTGAAGGTATTAATTTCCTGACAATGACTTACCGTTTTGCGATTGCTAAACAAGGTACTTCACAATCAGAATTATTACCGGAAGCTGAACAATTTTTCCAGGATAATTATGGTGTTTCTGCGGATGAAAGTGTGAAATTAAAACAGATTCTCTCTTTTGGTCAACAGACAGGATCGAAAGTGACAGATCTCGAACATTTGTTTAGTAGTGGTGATTTTCGGCCTTTAGTTTCGCCAAATGTGGTATTTTCTAACCCTATTTTTGGTAGTGGTCAAACATCAGAACACTTTCCTGAACCTTACCATTATGGCGGTGTTTATATCAATGCGGGACAATTGGATGCATTAAGCATTGTGAGAACGGATTCTGGACGTGAAATAGATGCAGTTTCTGATTTTCGTTATGATCGAATGAATCGCTTTATTCGTTTACAGCGTTGGTTATCGTTACCTTATCATCAGCTTGATTTATTGGTAACCTCAGCAATAAAAGCTGAACCAAACAATAGCGATCTGACTATTTCTAATAATACATTAAGAGCGTTGGGTTTATTCCGCCATTTATCGACACAATATAAAGTATTACCGGAAACATTTGCTGGATGGATATACCAAATTACGCCATTTGCTATTAGCAATAATATTCCATTTTTTGATCAGCTTTTTAATCAATCTAAACTTTTTGACCAGCCTTTAATTCTGGATGGAAAAGAATTTAATTATACAGAAAATCAAGGAGATGGAGCGAAAGCAGTTAAACAATTGTGTGCTGGGTTAGCTATTTCTTTATCTACGTTTCAAGTGATTGCCCCTATTGTTGAGAAGGCACTGAAATTCTCTTCTGGAAAATTGGCGCGTAATCTTGATGTCGTATCCAGACTTTATCGTTTAGTGACGATTCCACGATTATTTGGTTTTTCTGCGGAAGATGGATTAATTCTGTCGGATATTTTAACGGATAAAAGCGAATATCTGGCAAATATACCGGCTTTAGGAGAGAAAAATGACATCCTCAGTGTTATTGCTCAAATGGAAGTTTTGACTTCTTGGTTGGCTAAAACAAAACTGACACCGATTAAACTTTCCTTATTATTAGGTAAAACTCAGCTCCCAGTGGTACCAACAAGTGGCATGTTAACCTTTTATAAGGGAATTTCCGATGGTCTTACTGATAATGTACGCTTACAAGAATCTGATTTTAATCGGCAGGAAATAAATAATATAGATTGGTGGACCGTTCTGTCAGATGAAAATGGCGTTTTCGATAAGGATAACGGTTTAGTCAAAGATATTCCATTGGTATGGGGAAAAACAGATGAAGAGTCTCTAAGGAAAGAGATTGAAGATATTGTAAAGGATAAAAAGATAAACCCAGATAATAATCAAATTAATATTGTCGTGCAGATCATATTGCAAGCTAAAACTGCACAAGAAAGCCTATTATCTAGCGCTATTGCGGGCGAATATGGGGTCTCAAGAGATATCGTTCCACTACAATTGCGTTGGTTAGGAAGCGGTGTCTATTCAGTACTGAAACTGGTATTAGATAATACGCCAGAAAAAGTTGAAGATATTAAAAAAGAGTTTCTGGACTTGACCTATAGTCTGTTAGTTTATACTCAATTAATTAATGCATTGAGCATAAGCAATAATCTGTTGTTATTGCGTCTGACAAATCCTAAATGGCTTGGACTAAACTTAGATGAAACGACAGAAATATCATTGTCATTAGATGAAATTTTCCTATTGAACCGCTATCAAGATTTACTGGAAAATGCGAAACAAAATGAAGATAAAATTCAGGAGTATTTTACTTTCGCTAATGGTGAGATATTACCAAAAACAGAAGAGGACGATGACAATTATAAATGTGCTCAATTGCTGGCTGAAATATTAGATTGGGATGTTGATGAAATTTATCTTGCTTGTGATAAAGGCGGATTAGAAAGAAAACGTGCCATGACTTTATCTCAAATAGATTGGATACGACGGCTACAACAATTTTATGTGAAAACCAATTTATCCGTTGAGCCTTTATTGGGTGCTGGCGCACTTGATGTTAATTCAAGTTTTGACGCTTTCCAAAGCATCGGTGAAGCGGTAATGGCTGCGTTAAAAGCGCAAGGAGATGATGATAATGTCTAATTTAATTGAAGCAACATTACAGGAAAATTTGCGTGATGCATTGGTTGACTATTATCTTGGTCAGATTGTTCCGCATGATACCGCTTTTCAATCTCAGAGTGAAAAAATTAAAAACGTTGATGACTTGTATGATTTTCTATTGTTAGACACTCAGGTTTCTTCCAAAGTCAAAACAGCCCGTGTTGCCCATGTGACCCAATCGGTACAACAATATATTAACCGTATTGTGTTGAATTTAGAGTCAGGTTTATCCATGACTCAGGAAGAGGCAGACAATTGGCAGGAGTTTGCTAATCGTTACGGTTATTGGGCGGCTAATCAACAATTGGCTATTTATCCAGAAGTTTATGTTGATCCCACATTACGTTTAACTAAAACCGAATTCTTTTTCCAACTTGAAAGTGCGCTTAATCAAGGCAAACTTACCGATGATGTTGCTCAGAAAGCGATATTGGGATATTTGAATAATTTTGAAGAGGTGAGTAATTTAGAAGTTATTGCTGGTTACGAAGATGGTATTGATATTGCCGATGATAAGATCTATTTTATTGCCAAGACCCGTACTCAACCTTACCGTTATTTTTGGCGAACTTTAGATGCCCAACAACGTAATAATCAGACTGATGAACTCTATCCTACCGCTTGGGGTGAGTGGAAGCTGATTAATGTTCCTTTAGAAAATGCGTATAATAGTGTTATTCGTCCGATTATTCTAAATAACCGATTATATATTAGTTGGTTTGAAGTTTCTGAAGAAAAACAAGATAAAGATAATAGTATTAAATATCGTACCAAGCTTAATTTGGCCCATTTGGCATTTGATGGTACCTGGAGTACCGGCACTACTGTTCGTGAAGATTTACTTGATCACTCTATGAAAGAGTTGATTGCGGTGCTCGACCGTACTGGAGATGTTGATCGTTTAGCGTTGGTCGCATTTGTGCGTTTGCAAGGTAAGGATGAGAATAAAAAAAATTATGATTATGATGAAGTTTTCACTTATGTTTGTGACAACTTATTAATGGAAGCAACGGATTTGCCTAAATCCACTTCAAGGTTATCTGATCTGGATGCATATGGTGCTGCTTTAGTCTGGTTCTATTTTCGGGAACCTTCGAATGGCGGGCCAGAGGAATATAAGCAATTAGTTCTTTATCCCGTAAATAATAATATGAAGTGGCCGATAGCCGAACCACCTACATTTGAAGGACAATTAGGTAAAATAGACGATTTCAAGCTGGATGCGACTTATGTTGATGGGACATTGAATATGTATTTGACGTCCACTTCAACGTATCAATATGATTTTAGCATAAGTAAAAATATCCTTTATTGTATTTGGCTGGAAGATAGTCAGGGTGAACGGTGTTGGCTTGATTATAAGATACTGACACCAGAAGATTATAATCCAAAATTAAGTGTGCCATTGAAGCGGTGTGATCGAAATGATGTGATAATTGTTACAGGTTTTAGTCTGCCGTCAGATACTGGAGATATTGCCGGTAAAATTAAGCAAAAACTGAGTGTAGGTAAATTACTTCGTGACAAGATCCAAATTAAACAGACGAAACAAACCCAATATTTACAATTTCCAAAAGAAGAGCCGTCAGAGGAGCAACCAGAAAGTTGGTATTCTGACAAGGCGATTCGTTTAAATACCCTTTTTGCAAAAGAGTTAATTAGTAAGGCGAGTCAAAAACTGGACAAAGTTCTCAGTTGGGAAACTCAAAATATTCATGAAGAGCCGATTACCGGCAACGTTTCAAAACCTATCGACCTTAAAGGGGCAAATGGTATTTATTTCTGGGAATTGTTCTTCCATATGCCATTTATGGTGGCCTGGCGGTTTAATGTCGAACAGCGTTATGAAGAAGCCAGTCGTTGGATTAAGTTTATTTTTAATCCTTTTGAAAGTAATGATGAACCGGCGTTGGAACAAGATAAGCCACGTTATTGGAATAGTCGTCCGATAATTGACGAGCCTAAAAGATTACGCAGTCTGATAGAACCGGCTGATCCTGATGCAATTTCTGCCAGTGAACCTATTCATTATCGTAAAGCTATTTTTAACTTCTACGTTAAGAATGTTATCGATCAGGGCGATATGGAATATCGCAAGTTACAGCCTACGGCCAGAACGTTGGCGCGTCTGAGCTATGCAACGGCAAGTTCATTATTAGGCGCGCGTCCCGATCTTCAATTAGCCAGTTCCTGGCAGCCAATAACTCTTGAGGATGCATCCTATAAGAAGAGTAGCGCAGTACGCGCATTGGAGATGATCAGTTATCCTTTGCCTTATGCCCCAGTGGTTCATGATAAAACGATTCGTGCGCTGGATAATGATCTCTTTATGAAACCGATTAATGAAGAGTTAACGGCCCTGTGGGATAAAATAGAAAACCGGATTTACAATTTACGCCATAATTTAACGTTGGATGGTAAAGAAATTTCTATGGATCTTTATGATTCGAAAATTTCTCCTCGTGGATTAATGAATCAGCGTTATCAGCGGGTTGTTGCTGCCAGAAATGCCAGCAGAATGAATTTCAGAGTGCCGAATTATCGCTTTGAACCGATGTTGGCGCGGGCGAAATCGGGCGTTGATACATTGATACAATTTGGCAGCACGTTGTTAAGCCTATTAGAGCGGAAAGATAATTTGAGTTTTGAATCATTCCAGATGGTTCAGAATAATGATCTCTACCGTTTTGCTGTTGACCTCCAACAACAAGATATCAATATTAATCAGGCCAGTCTTGATGCGTTGCAGATAAGCAAACAATCTGCTCAGGAGCGGTACGAACATTATAAAAGTCTTTATGATGAAAATATTTCGTCAACGGAGCAGCAGGTTATTGAATTACAGGCTCAAGCATCTTCTGCCTTATTAGCTTCGCAAGTCTCAAGAACGGCAGCGGCGGCATTGGATTTAGTCCCCAATATTTATGGATTGGCTGTTGGGGGTTCACATTGGGGGGCAGCTTTAAATGCAGTTGCTGAAATAGCAACTTTGAAACATCAGTCTGATAGCACTAAGGCTGACAGCCTCAGTGTTTCCGAATCTTATCGCCGTCGCCGGCAGGAGTGGGAGCTGCAATATAAACAGGCTGAATGGGAAGCAAAATCTATTGATCAGCAGATTAATATTCAGCAATTGCAGGTCAGCGCCGCACGTAAGCGTTTGGCGCAAGTTGAAGCGCAGCAGCAACAATCTCAGGCACTGTTGGCTTATTTCTCCAGCCGTTTTACTAATGAAAGTTTATATACCTGGATGATTAGCCAGATCTCAAGCCTTTATTTACAAGCTTATGATGCTGTTTCATCGTTGTGTTTATCCGCGCAGGCTTCTTTACAGTATGAGCTTGGGTTAGGCGAGCAGAATTTTATTGATGGCGCGAGTTGGAATGATCTCTACCAAGGGCTGTTGGTCGGTGAAAATTTGAAATTGGCATTGCAACGTATGGAACGCACTTATGTTGAGCAAAATTCACGTAAATTGGAAATTATCAAAACGATTTCGCTTAAATCTTTATTGGGCGAGTCTTGGGAAGATAATCTCAAAGCGCTGAAATCACATAATGCAATCACCTTTAATTTGGATGAGTTAAAACAATTCGGTGCAGATTATCCGGGGTTATTTAATCGGCGGATTAAATCTGTTTCAGTTACGCTGCCTATGTTAATTGGGCCTTATGAAGATATCTGCGCCAAATTAAGTTTGTCGGGTGTAAGCAGTTATACGACAAAAGCGGACCTCAAAACTGTTGAAAAGATGTTAAAAGAAGGCATTCGGGCGGAAACGCCTTATACGGTCCGCAGCATACAGCCTAATCAACAAATCGCTTTATCTACGGGTATTAATGACAGCGGAATGTTCACGCTTAATTTTGATGATGAACGTTTCTTACCCTTTGAGGGAGTAGGGGTAGGATCGAGTTGGAATTTCCAATTTACCAATACCTCGCAGGATTTAGAAAGTTTGACCGATGTTATTCTTCATATTCGATATACCGCGCAAGAAGGGTCTGCATCATTTGGCACGGCTGTTAAGGCATTATTGAACAAGGAAAACCCAGATTTGGCATGACGGGCATTAAGAATTAAATGAATCAGTCATCTGAATTTAAAGTTCTTACTCGTTATCATTAACATTCAAATTAGCCTCTTCTATTTATGTGGAGGCTAAATATAAATCGCATTGGAGTTTATAAATGGTAAACAAATATACTTATACCTCATCGAAATCCATGTCCGACATAAGTGATATTATTGGTGAACCATTAACTGCATGGAATAATCAGGCAGGCGGCCAAGTTTATAATGTTATTTTTAATGGTGGCGTTTATACCAATACCTATTGGGTTGAGCGCTGGCATATTCCCGATCCTGAGGCTAAAGAGGGAACACCGCATAATGCCTGGAAATATATTCGTCAAGCGACGGATGAAGAGATAAAACAACATGGAAATCCTACCGATGGGCGTGTTGACCCAACCGAAGATATTCCTTCACCGGTTTTACAACCGGATGCTATTACAGAACAAACCTATCAAAGATCGGATGTTAATTTTAAACCGGATGGTTCAGCGGGCAATCTTTCTTATACTGCGACGCGTGTTTGCCGCCCGATGTTTAATGAATATGAAAGTGATAAATCCAGACCGAAACTTTCTGCTTATATTACTGATTGGTGCCAATATGATGCGCGCTTAGATGGTGATGATGAAACAGTTGATGATCGAGGAAGAGGATTTGATTTAAGCACGATCAATGTGACTGCCTATGATAAATTAATATTCAGTTTTTTGGGTATTTACGGTGATACTGGCGTAAAAGGGAAGAAGATTAAAGAAGTTGCTGATGGCTGGAATAGCCAGAGTGAAATTAAAATTACGGAAGGCCATATTGTCCCGCTTGATCCTTATGGTGATTTAGGAACTGCCCGTAATGTGGGATTACCTAAGGAAAGTGCTAATACTGATATTAATGCAGGAACATTTCTGCCTTTTTATCAACAAAAGAAAGCAGCCGGTTTATTAGGTGGGTTACGTGAATTGCAAAAAACAGCGCGTTTAGCGGGTCATAAACTTGAATTAGCTTTTAGTATTGGTGGTTGGAGTATGTCCGGTTATTTTTCCGTGATGGCCGCTGATGAGACAAAACGTGGCGTTTTTGTTAGCAGTATTGTTGATTTTTTTGAGCGCTTTCCTATGTTCAGTTGTGTCGATATTGACTGGGAATATCCTGGAAGCCCAGGTGAGGATGGAAACGTTTTCGATCCGAAGGATGGAGAACATTACGCTCTGTTAATTAAAGAATTACGTCAGTCTTTGGATAGTCGATTTGGGCGAGAGGATAGAAAAGAGATCTCTATTGCTTGTAGTGGTGTAAAAACGAAATTAGCAACATCCAATATTGCCGAATTAGTCAAAAATGGTCTGGATAATATTTTCTTAATGAGTTACGACTATTTTGGTACCGGGTGGGCCCCTTATATCGGCCATCATACGAATCTCTATTCGCCAAAAGATCCTGATCCGTCAGGTGAGTCTGATTTATCCGCGGAAGTGGCTATCAATTATTTACATCAGGAGCTTGGCGTACCTTTGGAGAAAATTCATTTAGGCTATGCTAACTATGGTCGCGCAGGTAAAGGGGCAAATCTTGAAACGCGCGAATATAATAAAACTGGCGATGCGTTAGGCACAATGGAAAAAGGTTCACCTGAGTTCTTTGATATTGTTAATAATTATCTGGATAGTGAACACACCCTCGCGACTGGGAAAAATGGCTTTGTGTTAATGACAGATACCAATGCCGATGCCGATTTCTTGTTTAGCGAAAAAGGGGGCACTTTATCTCATTAGATACCCCTCGCACAGTGAAGCAGAAAGCGGAATATGTCGCTAAGAATAAACTGGGAGGGATATTTTCTTGGTCAGGTGACCAAGATTGCGGTTTGTTGGCGAATGCGGCCAGAGAAGGGATGGGTTATATCGCTAAATCTAATGATGAGACCATCGACATGGGGCCACTTTATAATCCGGGTAAGCCCTATTATTTGAAATCTATTGGTTAGATGAAAAAAGCGCCGGTTAATTCTTCTTTGCCAATAAAAAGGGATATCGTTTTTCTTATCCGTCAATTTTTTTATTCTTAAAATAATCATGTTCAGCCTGACATTTTAGGGCTGAACATCGTTCTTTCTGTAAAATGCTCCCATTTACCGTTAAGCTATCCCATCGCGTATTTGGGCAGAGAAAAGAATAATGACAAATTTAGTCACTGATTTGGTGACAATTTACGATCTTCATAGCCATACGACCGCATCGGATGGCTTACTTTCACCATCAGAGTTGGCCGAGCGAGCGGTGGCAATGGGCGTTAATGTATTGGCCGTGACTGATCACGATACGACGGATGCTATTTTGCCGGCCCATGAATATATCAACCAACATGATTTGCCGTTAACGCTCATATCGGGGGTTGAAATATCCACCTTGTGGGAAAATATGGAGATTCACATTGTTGGTCTGAACATTGATATTCAATCAAATGCAATGGTCACATTACTCAGAAAACAAACTGAACTCAGAAAAGAGAGAGGAATTGAAATAGGTCGCAGATTGGCAAAGGTGGGTATTCCCGATGCTTGGGCGGGGGCGAATCGGTTAGCGAATGGTGGACAGGTGACACGAGGTCATTTTGCCCGTTATTTAATTGAAATAGGCAGGGAGCCAACAATAGCGAGAGTATTTAAAAAGTATCTGGCAAAGGGAAAAATCGGATACGTTCCGCCGCAATGGTGTACAATTGAACAAGCTATTGATGCCATTCATCAATCAGGTGGTCAAGCAGTCATTGCTCATCCGGGACGATATGATTTATCGACCAAATGGTTGAAGCGTCTGATTGTCTGGTTTAAGCAACATGGTGGTGATGCAATGGAAGTTGCACAGTGCCAACAGGCGCCTAACGAGCGGCAATATCTCGGTCAATTGTCGCGGGAATATAATTTGATGGCTTCGTTAGGTTCTGATTTTCACCAGCCTTGTTCATGGATAGAGTTAGGGCGTAAATTGTGGTTACCCGGTGATGTGGTACCAATATGGCGCAACTGGTCACTGTAGGGGCTACATAAAATTAAGAGGTAATTTATGAGCCAGTTTTTTTATATTCATCCTGATAATCCGCAGCCGCGTTTAATAGGGCAAAGTGTGGATGTGCTTAAAAAGGGTGGAGTGGTTGTTTACCCAACTGATTCCGGTTATGCGATTGGTTGCCATCTGGAAGATAAAGATTCGATGACTCGGATATGCCGTATCCGCCAGTTAGACAGTCATCATAATTTCACCTTAATGTGCCGAGATTTGTCGGAGATATCGACCTATGCTTATGTCGATAATTCAGCTTTTCGTCTGATTAAGAATAATACACCGGGCAATTACACGTTTATTTTGCGTGCGACGAAAGAAGTGCCTCGTCGTTTGATGAATGATAAGCGGAAAACCATCGGGTTACGTGTTCCATCTAATCCAATTGCTTTGGCGCTTCTTGAACAAGTGGGCGAGCCATTGATGTCCACTAGCCTGATTTTGCCTGGTAATGATTTTGCTGAATCTGATCCTGAAGAAATTAAAGATAATTTGGGAAAATTGGTTGATCTAATTATTCATGGAGGATATTTAGGGCAACAACCTACTACCGTAGTTGATTTAACGGAAGATACGCCGGTTGTAATACGGGAAGGGGCTGGCAATATCACGCCATTCTTATAAGCTACGCAGTAATTATTTTCAGAATTTATATAAAGCCTGTGTATTATATACGGGCTTTATATTTTTGATTTTTTAATTGAATAGAAACGGTTATTATTATTTCGAATTATTAATACTGATTCAATAAAATAGAACTATCATCTATTTAATAATTAAGTTGATTTTAATAGCGTAATAAGGAAATATTTACCGCACCTAAGATAAGTTTATTTGATAATTATTTAATCTTTATATGCAAAAGATCCGGTATTGGCCTTAATTAAAGCGTTATCAGAAAAGAGTGCCTATTTAGTCGATGATTCATATCCTCCTGAGCAATGGCAAAGTGGGGGAGTTGATAAACATAAGCGTATTAAAGATTTTATTGAATCCCCAAGTATGTTTATTAAAGGGGTAGAGATGTAAGAATTTGCCAAAGATTAGTGATATGTATCTCAGTGAAACCCTTCCCGATGCACTGAAAAGTATTGCAAATCCATCACCAATTCAAGAGTGATAGGATATCGCTTTTTGCCAAGGTTGACTTGTAATCCACAAATTTAATATTAGTGCTGGGCATTAATGGCAATTTAAATAAAATTCAATGAAATAGTGGCCTGAAATGTATAATTTAGGGCCACTTTTATATTATTCAAAATTATATCTTATTAATTATTTGGCAACTGAAAGAATGAGTGAGTTAAATGATTATATAAATCTTACTATTCCTTGGGATTAATGACTTTATTATATTTTGGGTTTTCTTGATCTTTTGAGGATTAGAGCTGCTTATTTTCTATAGCTATGTTTTAGTCCGGTTGGTGCAGTAATATCTCTGGGTTTTTCTGAGCAAATTCAATGTTGAGTGATAAATAGATACATTTATTAGCATCATTGATTTTAAAATTCGTGTAGAATGCGCAACCACGGAATTAGAATGTATGGTGTGTTTTCTGACATTCTATGCTATCAAATGTATTAGAATCAGTTTGTTATGATTGAA
The DNA here is from genome assembly GCF_001083805.1 of Photorhabdus luminescens subsp. luminescens. GTDB lineage: Bacteria > Pseudomonadota > Gammaproteobacteria > Enterobacterales > Enterobacteriaceae > Photorhabdus > Photorhabdus luminescens. The sequence continues at coordinate 444,342 of NZ_JXSK01000001.1, forward strand.
TTCTACCATAACGTATTGATTGATATATAACACGACGCCTGTGAAGGCGACAACAGAGGTTGCTCAATGAGCGGTAAGACACAGAAATCTGAAAAGTTACAGAAAATCCTCGCGCGTTCCGGCCACGGTTCCCGCCGCGAAATAGAAGGTTATATTCAACAAGGGCGCGTCAGTGTTGACGGTAAGATTGCCACTTTAGGCGATCGCCTTGAAGTTCAGCCCGCCACGAAAATCCGCCTTGATGGACGGATATTAAATATCAAAGAATTACAAAAAGCGGTTTGCCGTGTTCTGGCTTATTACAAACCAGAGGGTGAGCTTTGTACTCGTCATGATCCAGAAGGGCGGCCAACCGTTTTTGATCGTCTGCCTAAATTGCTAGGTTCCCGCTGGATAGCGGTCGGGCGTCTGGATGTGAATACCTGTGGTTTGTTGCTGTTTACCACGGACGGGGAGCTGGCTAATCGCTTGATGCATCCAAGCCGTGAAGTTGAACGCGAATATGCTGTCCGTGTCTTTGGTGAAGTTGATGATGCTAAAGTGAGGCAACTGGCTAAGGGGATTCAACTGGAAGATGGTCCCGCTTCATTCCGCACTATCGCGTTTAAAGGCGGCGAGGGGATGAATCAATGGTATAACGTCACGCTGACAGAAGGACGTAATCGGGAAGTTCGTCGTCTTTGGGAAGCGGTTGATGTGCAGGTGAGCCGCCTTATTCGTGTGCGTTATGGCGATATTGGCTTGCCAAAAGGTTTACCTCGCGGGGGGTGGACAGAATTGGGTCTGGAGCAAATTAACTATTTACGTCAATTAGTGGGTTTGAATGAAGAGACGGTTTCCAAAGTGGCAGTGGGACCTGATCAACGTCGCCTTAAAGCTAACCAGATCCGCCGAGCGGTTAAACGCCATGCTCAAGTCGCATCGCGTCCATCAGCAGGAAAACGTCCGGGCAGTTCACGCCAGAAGGCGGGGCGAACAACTGCGCCAAAAGGCCGTTAAGTTTTCTGGGCCTCGCATCATAGCGGGGCCTTTTTACCAATCTATCCCTTTTTGTGCCTTAATGCCGGCGTCAAAGGCATGTTTTACCGGGCGCATCTCTGTGACGGTATCCGCCATTTCCAACAATTCACGATGACAACCGCGACCGGTGATAATAACGGATTGGTGCTCCGGTCGGTGTTTGAGCGCAGTAACAACGTCTTCCAGCGGAAGATAGCCATAACTCACCATATAAGTCAGTTCATCCAGAACAACCAGATCCAAATTGGCATCAGATAGCATCTCTAATGCATGGCGCCATACCTGATGGCAAGCTACAGTGTCCGTTTCCCGGCTTTGAGTTTCCCAGGTAAAACCTGTCGCCATAACGTGGAAGTTCACTCCATGCTGTTCTAGCAGATTTTTCTCGCCATTCGCCCATTTACCCTTGATAAACTGAATCACGCCAGCTCGAAATCCATGACCTATCGCACGGGTCACTGTGCCAAATGCCGCGGTGGTTTTGCCTTTGCCATTACCGGTAAAAACGATGAGAATACCCCGTTCTAATTGGGCGGCTTCGATACGGGAATCCACTTTTTCTTTTAGGCGCTGTTGCCTTTTTTGGTGTTGTTCGTCATTGATTGTCATTATTCGGCTGGTCCTGCTTTGCGTCCGGGTTGCGCATCAAAGCTGATGCCTGTTTTATGCAGACTATCGCTGCCCATAAGGTAAAGATACAGCGGCATAATTTCTGCCGGTGTTTTCAGTTTAGCAGAATTTTCGTTAGGGAATGCTCGGGCGCGCATATTTGTGCGTGTACCGCCGGGATTAATACAGTTAACGCGTAGAGAAGTGTGTTTATATTCTTTGGCTAAAACTTGCATCATGCCTTCGGTTGCAAATTTAGAGGCAGAATAGGCTCCCCAACCACAACGGCCTTCACGGCCAACGCTCGAACTGGTAAAGATTAATGATCCGTCAGGGGACTTTAATAGTAGCGGTAATAAGGTTTGCGTTAACATAAAGGTCGCATTGACGTTGACTTGCATAACATCATGCCATAATTGGACGGGTTGTTCTGCCATCGGTGCGACCGCCCCAAGTAATCCGGCATTATGTAATACACCATCCAGGCGTGGATAATGTTGCGCTAAATTGTCAGCGAATGCCTGGCACTCTTCGGCAGTGACGGTAAGCAGATCCATTGTGTAAATAGTTGCAGGGGCGCCACCTGCTTGTTCAATCTCTTTTTGGACAGCTTCCAGTTTGTGTGTTGTTCTGCCAAGTAAGATCACTTGTGCGCCGTAACGGGCATAAGTCAAAGCCGCTTCACGACCAATACCTTCTCCAGCCCCTGTTACTAAAATAATACGTTGCTGTAGGAGGTCATGTTTTGGTTGGTAATGTAACATTTGAAGATTTCCTGTTATTGACGGCGCGATTTGTTACCGTCGGAGGCCGTTCGGGCTATCAAAACAGAAAGTTATATATTGAGTCAAATTTGCTAAGGTTGATTGCTCAGGAGATAAACGGAAAACATTGCGGGCGTCGTCAGCTTTACTTTGTTTACAATAAGGCGAAGGGGCCTCTAAGGGTAGAGGCTTGCCATGCTCACTTTAAGTGGCAGTGAAATTACCGTTATGTATATACCGCCTGCGATAAGTCTTTTTTGACCTTCTGAATCATAGATGAAATGCCACACGCTTACCTGTTGGAAGTGTCACATCAATACTTAATTCCCCTCCCAAGGCTGCTACATAGCGCTTGAGCGTTGAGAGGCGCGGATCGTGATCGGTATTTTCCATTCGAGCAATAGAAGGTTGTTGGACACCCATAACGGCTGCAAGCTCCGCCTGTGACATGTCTAACTCATCACGTAACTGACTAAGAGCCAATTTGATGCTCGCTTGTTCAACTCGCTTTTCAACACGAGCCTGCATTTCCGGGCTTTCTTGTGCTAACAATTCTCTGTAATTAGCCATAATTATTTCTCCACGTAGTTATAACTTCCCACATACTGGCCTCATAACTTATTCGTTATAATTAAGATGGTAACGCATTTGTTATATTATCAATATTAATGTTGAACATGGACAGCATTATTTTCTGTTTCCCAAACTACCCCTTCCCGTTCTTCGGAGTTGAGTGAGCGAATGTTAACGGCGGAGTGCTGTGTTGGTAGTTATTTGTTTTTAGCTAATGTATAATTTTTCTTCGCCAGAGAGTGAGTATTTAATCCAATTTCATATCGGAGTGATTATGAGCCCAATACAAACAGAGAGAGCAGCCCTTCTAATTTAATCAATTTGTTAAATTTTACATTAGAAGGGAAAAGTATGAATTACTCAAAGATTGATATAGATCGCTGGGATAGGAAAGAGCATTTCTTGCATTATCGTAATGTTGTGCAATGCGGATTTAGTCTAACAACGAAAATTGATATTACCCATTTGTTATCTTCGTTAGTAGAAAAACAATATAAATTCTATCCAACCATGATTTACTTAATATCAAAAGTTGTGAACTCTTACTCTGAGTTCAGAATGGCTATAAAAGATGAAGAATTAATTGTATGGGATGATATAAATCCTGCGTATACAATCTTTCACAAGGAAACAGAAACATTCTCAGCGATTTGGACTGAGTTCAATTCTGATCTGCCAGAGTTTATGAAAAACTATTCTGCTGATTATGAAACCTATAAAGATGATCTTTGCTTGTTTTCTAAACCAGAATTACCTGAAAACCATTTTCATATATCGTCGGTGCCGTGGGTGAATTTTGATGGATTTAACTTAAACGTTGCGAATTTTACGGATTATTTTCCACCCATATTTACAATGGGAAAATTCCACAAAAGTGGAAATCAAACTCAGTTGCCTTTGGCAATTCAGGTGCATCATGCTACTTGTGACGGTTTTCATGTGGGGCGTGTTATTGATAAATTACAAGAGCTATGTAACGGTTTTATTTAGTTAAAGCCAACCTGAATTATTTATGGCCTCAATATTAAGTTCCACATGAGGCCTTCCGTTCAATGTCGTAATCGGCAACTTAGGTAACTGAAGCTGGCCGGGATCATGATTACGACTGGGTATTATTGTACAATAATCTGGTTGTTAAATTTATTGAACTAGAGTCTCAATGCGGCTATTATCACGTTAAGTGATATAAATTTGTATCATGCTAATCATTACTCACTTCAATTTCATAATGTTAGGGGGCTATATGAGATACATGAGAACTGAACATACCAGATCTATACAGACTATTAGCCACTCAACAGAAGTTATTGATTCCTTCAAGGATAAGAGCACAGATAAACTTTTTTGCGTCCTTCGCCTTAGTGAAAGGCGTGATGCTAACAGGCAATTGTTTATTGTAACTCTTAAAGATGATAATAAGAGCGATGATTTCTATATTGTGCCATTCGCTGAATTGGTTGTCAGAAGGGAAAGAGTGAAATACCTTGTTTCTCCTGAAAATCAATATCCAGAATTTGGCGATAACATTAACTTCATTATGCAACGCATTGAGTCCGTTGTTAAAATTTTCATTGATAATTACAAACTAACGACTACCCATTAAATTATTATGTAATAGGGATAGCGATGGCCCCCAATCTTATTAGTTCATATTCAAAGGACTTGAGCAAAAAGCCAAGTTGTGTTTCATCAAATATTATTGACGAGTTTTATTATCTATCACCAGAAGATGATTTATTGAAAATAATAGAATACGCTCTTGCTGGAAGTGAATACGATTACTATTCAGAAATAATTTATATGGGATGCTCTACTCCTGACTTTTACTCTGAACATGCAGAATACCTGAGAAAATGCGGGTATCGTACTAAGAGGATTATTGATGAATTACTTTCTTTGGATATGCATGAATCGTCAGAAGATGTTTTAGTTGGGAGAATTTTATATAACGATTTTAATTTTATCTATAACGGGATAACTCAAACTGGTAAGCAAATAAAAGGTGTTTATATAGACATAGATTATCGGAGGGCGGGACTGGCTAGTTCCATTTATAACAGTCTATTATTGAAACATAGATATCTTATTTGCGACAATATTCAGAGTCTGTCAGGTGGTTCTCTATGGGCTGGTAGTATTGTTAAATTAGGCGAAGTTCGCATTTATGATGTTATCAGGAAGAAGTTCTTAGATGTGTTAACCCCACGTGGTGTTGGTGTAAATGGTGTTGTTCCGTGGAGTGTCCTAGATTTGCCTATTAGTGAGTTATCCAAGTGGGAACCAAGACCTTTATCGCCAGAATCTTGCCATCATATCGTTAACATTATAAGCAAAGATAAATTATATAACTAAATCCGCTTTAGTGAATTTTTTCATACATGCCGCTTAATTGCGGTTTTTTTGTATCTAAAATGACCATAGGTGGTGATATGTCATTAATTAAATATGCCATTTCATTATTTTTGGGGAAAGAATGGTAAATCTTTGATATTGAATCACCTATTATAACCAATTATATAAAAATAATTAACCTTATAAGGAATAAGAACAACGCATGATTATTTTTCTAATACTAGACTTTGATTGGCATGAGTTGTAGGAAGATTATTTTCACAATGACTTAAATATATTGATTACGAAATAATATTATTTAATTTGAGGAAGGTATATGAACCAACGAAATGATTTTAAAGCTTTTTCTATTAGTGATGATGCTAATGCAGTGAGTCAAGAAAAATATGAAGAAAGCCAGAGTTTACAGGCAGGATTTCCACCCGATAATGTTTCTACTCATGTATTAAATAAGGTATTACGCCAATCTTCAACAATATCATCTGTTGTGGCTAATTTTATTGCAGAACAGTCTGGCGCTGATGTTTTGGATAATGGAGACATCGCCAAGCTTACCTCGCAATTAAATCAAGCATTAGAACAAAAAATTACAACAGACATTCCCTGTGCTTCATTAACACAAAAAGGTGCTGTTCAGCTTACAAATGTGATTGGCAATAGTGACACATTGGCAGTTACACAAAAGCTTGCTCAGGAAATAGCAAATTCATTACGTGAATATACAGATGATCGAATTAAAACAGTCAGTGAAGTTCCTGTTGGTTCTCCTATTCCTTGGCCATTGCCTCATCCGCCTACTGGCTATTTCACTTGTAACGGTTCCGCTTTTGATAAATTACAGTACCCGAAATTAGCGGAAGCTTATCCTGACGGTAGATTACCCGATTTAAGAGGGGAATTTATTCGAGGCTGGGATGATAGCCGAGGTGTTGATGGCGGCCGTAGAATTTTAACTCCTCAGGGGGATGCTATCAGAAATATCGAAGGTTCATTTCCCGGCATGATAGCGCCAAACTATCATTTGGCAACAAGAGGTGCTATTTATGCTAGCCAAGTTCTTGGAATAGCGACAGATGGTAGTTTCAAATCGCTAAATGTTTCTAACACGGATACTCCATACGGCTTTGGATTCCTAGCGTCAAGGGTTGTTCCTGTAGCCTCAGAAAATCGCCCTCGCAATATTGCATTTAGCTACATTGTAAAAGCAGCATAATGATAGGGCCGTTTGGCCCTTATTACTCACAGCCATACAGCTTATTTTCCTATTGTTTTATCATTTCTGAACTGATCCCCATTTCCCCCTCTAATGGTGTAGAATTGGCTACTGAGGCCGATATACTGAACGTTTTCATTTGTACATAGTTGTGTGCATAATTTGTTTTGTTGCATGTCAATCAATTATAATGCATTGTTTTTAAATGAAAAATTTAAATGTATTTATTTTAGTTATTCAGGTTAAGCAGAAAAAGGTGAATTTTGTGGAGTATTTATCTCTTTACGGGTTGTTTTTAGCCAAAGTAGTTACTCTGGTATTGGCGGTTATTGCTTTGGCTGTGTTTGGTATTGGCATGGGAATGCGGAAATCCTCGCTAAAAGGAGAATTGAAACTTACCGATCTCGGTGAGTCATACCGGGATAAGCAGCGTCAAATGCAGCGGGCGCGCATGACAGAAGCGGAAGGAAAAGTTTGGCAGAAAGAGTTTAATAAGCAACAAAAGCTCGAATCCAAGCAGAAGAAAAGTGACGCTAAGGCTGGTCATAAAGGGTTACAGAAACCTTGTCTTTATGTGCTGGATTTTAAAGGGAGTATGGATGCACACGAAGTCGATTCATTACGTGAAGAGATTAGCGCAATTCTGGCTGTGGCAGATGCAAAAGATGAAGTGTTGTTACGTCTTGAAAGCCCTGGAGGAATGGTGCATGGCTATGGATTGGCGGCCTCTCAGCTTGTCCGTTTGCGCCAGAAAGGCATTCGCTTGACTATCGTTGTAGACAAAGTTGCTGCTAGTGGCGGTTATATGATGGCTTGTGTTGCTGATCGCATTGTTGCTGCGCCTTTTGCTATTATTGGTTCTATTGGCGTGGTCGCTCAGATTCCAAACATTCATAAGCTATTGAAGAAGAATGATATTGATGTAGAACTCCATACGGCTGGTGAATATAAACGTACGCTGACTGTGTTGGGGGAAAATACAGAGCAGGGTCGGAAGAAATTTCAGGAAGATTTGAATCAGACTCACGAACTGTTTAAAACGTTTATTCATACACATCGTCCATCACTTGATGTAGAAAGTGTGGCGACAGGCGAATACTGGTATGGCTTACAGGCGAAAGAGAAGGGATTAATTGATGAAATTGGCGTCAGCGATGATCTGTTGATTGCTCAAATAGATAATTGTGAAGTTATTGGTGTCAGTTATACACGCCGTAAACGCATGGTAGAGCGTTTCACCGGTAGTGCAATGGAAAGTATTGATAAATTGTTATTGCGTTGGTGGCAAAGAGGAGAGAAACCTCTGCTTTAATTAAATTCCGCTATTTTGGATCAATTATCTTGGCGTATCCCAAGGCGTTCTATTTCGACGTTCAGGGGCGCCTTGATATATTGCTTAATTGCAAATTGTAATGTGCTAATTGAACAGAGCGACGCTTATTTTCACGTTGATTATCATGATGTTTTGCCCCTGAAAAAAAAGTATTTTGGTCCTGTTAAAATATTACAGGTGTTACATAATTTGCTTTACATACCCCTTCCTGCTTGTGATGAGCCGCAGGCTTTTCTACATCAATAGTTGATACTCTGGCTTTGCGTTTATCTGTTCTGCCTGGCTGATCTTCAAACATGTCCAAGTCACTTTCGCACAGCGCTATCGGCGTCTTTAAACGCACTATGCAAATCCTCGAAGAATGGCAACTTACAATAATATTCATAAGGAAATAAAGTATTATGGCTATTTCACAATACGATATTCATACCAGTCATGCTGTCATCTCTGTTGCTGATACGGGAGGTGATGGGTTACCGGTCCTCCTTATACACGGTAATTCAAGTTGTAAAGATGTTTTTCGCCATCAAATTGACTGTTTTGGTGACGAATACCGGATTTTAGCTATTGATTTACCGGGGCATGGCGCTTCATCAAATGCAGTGGACCCTCGCCGAACCTATTCGATACCCGGTTATGCCCTTTGCATTATCGAAGTACTGGAAAAATTAGGCATCGATAAAGTTGCTGTTTTCGGATGGTCACTGGGAGGGCATATCGGTTTGGAGCTGATCTCTCGATTCCCAGGGATTGTTGGGATAATGATTTGCGGCACTCCACCGGTTAGCCCTGGCGCAGAGAATGTTAGCCTTGGATTTAAACCAAGTCGGTTTATGGCAATATCGGGTAAGGCTTCGCTGACAGAAGAGGAGATTACGGATTATACGTTAGCGTTGTATGGAAAAGATGCGCTTTGTGAGCCATTTTTAAGGGCCGCAGTGGCGCGGACCGATGGTTTGGCCCGGCAGTATATGTCTGAAGCATCGGTTTCACCAGATGTGATGGATCAACGGTTATTGGTTGAAACAAACCCAACACCACTAGCTATCGTTAATGGTGTAGAAGATTTGTTCGTTAATATTGATTACATTAACGGGATAACCTATAAAAATCTTTGGACTGGTCAGGTGTACAATTTGCTCAACTTGGGGCATGGGCCATTTTGGGAAGCGCCAGAGTTGTTTAACCCTTTGATGGCAGGTTTTTTTTCTGATCTCACCTTGGAAGCATAATTGATACTTATAGTTTATCGTCAGAGGTGCTTATACCCGGCAGATATATTTTTATATCGTTTTCATATATCTGCCTATTCATTGCTCAATAAATTTTTGTTATTAATTTTCGAGATAATATTGCTTCGATAGGATATGCGTCAGTCGTTCGAACATATTGAAAATAGCAGTATTTTTGACTATCGGTAAACCATTTTCGCTTAGAAAAGATTCACCATCAATACTAATACATTTCCTTTTTGTTCTACGCTATTTATATACATACCATGAATAAAATCTTCATGTTAGTGAATAATATGGCTGGCTTTTTTTAGTCATTGTTTACCTTTAATCGGTGTTGTTCTGTTTTGTCTATTCCTATCCTTATCAAAAATAATTTGTTGCGCATCATTTTTTATCAGGTAGAGTGTGAATTTTTCATCATGCAGATGGAAGATTTTGTTTACGGTGATCACTTCACCCATTTGCATAGCTCATGGGCGGTATCTAAAATACCTTAGATAATTCAATATGTTTCGAGTTTGGGGAAATCAACTGAATAAAAATAAGTTGATATATTGAGAATCTATCGCAATATAAAAAGAGGTTTTAAATACCGTGATATGGCGCAGTGAATTCCACCATCTGAAAAGATAATTAGGTAAAGATAACTATGGGTAAAGCTCTTGTAATAGTGGAGTCCCCGGCAAAGGCCAAAACAATCAACAAATATTTGGGGAGTGACTACGTGGTGAAATCCAGCGTTGGTCATATCCGTGATTTGCCGACCAGCGGCTCAGCCAGCCAAAAGAGTTCGAGCTCATCTACCGATAAGTCTAAGAAGAAGGTTAAAAAAGATGAGAAAGTTGCATTAGTCAACCGTATGGGGGTTGATCCATACCGTGGTTGGGAAGCGAATTATCAGATTTTGCCGGGCAAAGAGAAGGTCGTGGCAGAGCTAAAATCACTGGCTGAAAAAGTTGATCATGTTTATCTCGCAACGGATCTTGACCGCGAGGGAGAAGCCATTGCATGGCACTTGCGGGAAGTGATTGGTGGTGATGGCGATCGTTTTAGCCGGGTTGTTTTTAATGAAATCACTAAAAATGCCATCAAACAGGCATTTGATAATCCGGGTGAATTAAATATTCATCGGATAAATGCTCAACAAGCTCGCCGTTTTATGGATCGAGTCGTGGGTTATATGGTTTCTCCGCTACTGTGGAAAAAGGTCGCCAGAGGGCTTTCAGCCGGTCGTGTGCAATCGGTGGCGGTACGCCTTGTAGTAGAAAGAGAGCGTGAAATTAAAGCGTTTGTACCGGTAGAATATTGGCAATTACATGCTGATTTGCTGGCGAAAGGCGAAATTTCACTGCATATGGAAGTGACTCATCAGCAAGGTAAACCGTTTAAGCCGGTTAATAGTGAACAAACCCAAGCTGCTGTCTCTTTACTGGAAAAAGCCCGTTACAAAGTGATCGATCGTGAAGATCGTCCGACATCCAGTAAACCGAGTGCGTCGTTTATCACATCTACATTGCAACAGGCAGCCAGCACGCGTTTAGGGTTTGGTGTTAAAAAAACCATGATGATGGCTCAGCGTTTGTATGAGGCCGGATATATTACTTATATGCGTACTGATTCAACGAACCTGAGTCAGGATGCGCTGGATATGGTTCGTGGTTATATCAGTGATAATTTTGGCGACAAATACCTGCCAAAAACAGCCAATACTTACAGCAGTAAAGAGAATTCACAGGAAGCGCATGAAGCGATTCGTCCTTCCAGTGTTGATATCATGGCAGAACAACTGAAAGATATGGATGCGGATGCACAGAAGTTGTATCAGCTAATCTGGCGTCAGTTCGTGGCTTGTCAGATGACGCCGGCGAAATACGATTCCACAACATTGACTGTACAGGCGGGTGATTTTGAATTGCGTGCCAAAGGTCGTACATTGCGTTTTGATGGCTGGACAAAAGTGATGCCTGTACTGCGCAAAGGTGACGAAGACCACACGTTGCCAGTTGTTGAAATTGGTACAGAACTTGATTTGCAACAACTGATCCCAAGCCAGCACTTCACTAAACCGCCGGCACGTTACAGTGAGGCATCTTTGGTTAAGGAACTGGAGAAACGCAGTATTGGTCGTCCATCCACTTATGCTTCCATTATCTCCACGATTCAGGAGCGTGGTTATGTTCGCGTGGAGAGTCGCCGTTTCTACTCAGAGAAAATGGGAGAGATTGTTACTGATCGTCTGGAAGAGAATTTCAACGAGCTGATGAGTTATGACTTTACCGCGCGAATGGAAGATCAGCTTGATCAGGTCGCAACTAACAAAGCCGAGTGGAAAGGGGTTCTGGATGAGTTTTTCACTGATTTTAGTGAACAGCTAGACGTCGCCAATAAAGAGCCGGAAGATGGCGGTATGCGGCCGAATCCAATGGTTATTACTTCTATTGAGTGTCCGACATGTCAGCGCTCTATGGGCATTAGAACGGCAACCACTGGCGTTTTCCTGGGTTGTTCTGGCTATGCGTTATCACCTAAAGAGCGTTGTAAGCAGACGATAAACCTTATCCCTGAGAATGAAATTCTTAATGTCTTGGAAGGGGATGAGGCGGAAACAAATGCGTTGCGCGCCCGTCGTCGCTGTAAAAAATGTGGTACAGCGATGGACAGCTACCTTATTGATAACCAACGTAAATTACATGTTTGTGGTAATAACCCTGCTTGTGATGGTTACGAAGTGGAAGAGGGCGAATTTCGCATTAAGGGATATGACGGTCCTGTTATCGAATGTGATAAATGTGGCGCTGAAATGCACCTGAAAATGGGGCGTTTCGGTAAATACATGGGCTGTACCGATGAAACTTGTAAAAATACTCGCAAAATCTTGCGTAGTGGGGAAGTCGCGCCGCCAAAAGAAGATCCGGTTCCGTTGCCAGAGCTTCCTTGTGAAAAATCTGATGCCTATTTTGTATTGCGCGATGGCGCCGCTGGCGTATTTTTAGCGGCGAATACTTTCCCTAAATCCAGAGAAACCAGAGCGCCGTTGGTAGAAGAACTAGCGCGTTTTAAAGAGCGTCTGCCGGAGAAATTACGCTATTTGGCTGATGCGCCTGCGGCAGATGCTGAGGGCAATAAAACAGTGATTCGTTTTAGCCGTAAAACTAAACAGCAATATGCTTCTTCAGAGAAAAATGGCAAGGCAACGGGTTGGAGTGTGTTTTATGTTGATGGAAAATGGGTTGAAAAAGATAAAAAGTAACAATTTTTGACAGAATCAACACTCTCTTTTTCTTAGAAAAGGGATTATTTTCTTCTATTAAGCCAACCTTATAGGTTGGCTTTTTTCGCCTATTGGCATTATCTTAAAATATATGAATTAGAATCCGGTTAAACATTCATTATGAATTTTTAATTATTCGTTATATAAATATATAATCGTGTTATAGTGGTTATATGCGACAACAATATTATTTCTATTCGTTATAATAAATAGCAAACAGCAATATCAGTCCAGATTTCTAAGTCATACCAAGTTTCTAAGTCATAATTGTTCACAGCGTTTATTTTGGGATGGTGTTTATATGAAATTGCAACAGCTTCGTTACATCGTGGAGGTGGTAAACCACAACCTTAATGTTTCATCTACGGCAGAAGGATTGTATACATCTCAACCCGGGATCAGTAAGCAGGTCAGAATGCTTGAAGATGAATTAGGTATTCAGATTTTTTCCCGTAGTGGTAAGCACCTGACGCATGTTACTCCCGCAGGTGAAGAGGTTGTCCGAATTTCTCGTGAAGTATTATCTAAGATTGATGCAATACGGTCAGTTGCTAGTGAACATACTTATCCGAATCGTGGCTCGCTATATATTGCTACTACTCATACACAGGCCCGTTATGCATTGCCTCCTGTGATTAAAGGCTTTATTGAACGTTATCCGCAGGTTTCTTTACACATGCATCAGGGGTCGCCAACACAAATTGCTGAAGCTGTCAGTAAGGGTAGTGCTGATTTTGCTATTGCAACTGAGGCGCTGCATTTATATGAAGATTTGATAATGTTGCCTTGTTACCATTGGAACAGGACGTTGGTGGTGACATCGGATCACCCGTTGGCCGGTAAAGAGAGTGTTTCAATTGAAGAATTGGCTGAATATCAACTGGTCACTTATACATTTGGCTTTACTGGTCGTTCTGAGTTAGATGTTGCATTCGATAAAGTGGGCTTAAAACCTAAAATTGTTTTCACTGCGACGGATGCTGATGTTATTAAAACTTATGTTCGGTTGGGATTAGGTGTGGGGGTTATTGCCAACATGGCGGTTGATCCGGTACAGGATAAAGATCTGGTTTGCATTGATATGCGTGATAAATTCGGCTACAGCACAACTAAGATTGGTTTTCGTCGCAGTAGTTTTTTACGCAGTTACATGTATGACTTTATGTGGCGTTTTGCTCCTCACTTGACGCGTGATGTTATTGATCAGGCAGTTGCTTTACGGTCAAATGAAGATATCGAAGCCATGTTTAAAGATATCAAATTACCAATCGTATAATGAAATAATTAGGGAGCTAATATTGCTATTAGCTTCCTAATTTTACCTATCAGATGGGTTCAAACTCACCACTGAAGAAATCATCAGAATCTTCTATTGATGTTTTTCTTTGTTTGTTAATGAAACTATCAAAACTGGCTTTAATCTCAGGATTGTCGAGCGCTTCATAGTCTAAGACCGATATTAAGGATGAATACTCAAAATCAATGTTGACATTTTCATTAGAAGCACAACTTGATAAAAAGTTTGAATTAGTGCTATCAAAATTAACTCGATAGAGTTTTAGTTTCGGAATATATAGTGTCTTATCTCCTACAATCAAGGTATCAATAGCAATCGTCAGTGTCACAGTAGAATAGAAGCCTTTATTTTTCCGTATACCTAAGCGGATCGTTTCCCCTTGCTTGGTAAGAAACTTAGCGAAATCTGGCAACATATCTGTATTTTCGAATACAACCACATTCATAATGAAATGAAGGAAGCTTTTTGAGATGCTTAAACCATTTAATGAATCAGTGTAATTTTTAGATTCAACTTTGCTGGTGCCCATTAGCGGTAATTTGTTAACGACTTTAGTCCAAAAGTCCATGTCTGTTTTATATTGCTCGCCATACTTTTCCGCGTATTTATTGACATAATTGGTTGCGATGGAGGAAAGTGCAATTAATGTTTGACTTAATCTATTAGTTTTCTCTATAACTTCTGGTTTATCAGATAATTGTTTGGCTATAATGAACTGAACTAAACCATCTTTTTCGTTATATTTATTGGTATTTTCTATACTAAAATGAGCGTCGTCGATATGAAAGAACGTATTAGCTTCATTGATTTTTGCGATATGTTCCTGGTTATTCGTAATTGCGTTTTTTATATCCATTATTTTTTCCTTATTTTTTTATTGATAATTTAAATCCAATTGAATTGTTAGCAAGTTAATTCTAACTGATTATCATTCAATTGTTTACCCGACTAAATTATCAAAATTTATTACTGAAATTCTGATGGATACACTGAATTGACCCATTGTGCGGTAATAAAAAACAAATATTTACTTATATGTTATGTTTAATTTGTGCCATTATCATTAAGGTAGTTTTGAGTTATGCCAATATAAGAATAAGGAGGAGTTATGTCGTTTGATTTGAAAAAGGTTTGTGTTTCAACACTTTCCGCTGCAAGTAAACAATATGATTATTACAGCTTACCACTGGTTGCTAAACATTTGGGGGATATTTCCCGTTTACCCAAATCCATGAAAGTTCTTCTGGAAAATCTTCTTCGCAATATTGATGGCAATTCTGTTGTGGATGATGATTTGAAAGCAATTGTTGATTGGCAAAATACCGGCCATGCGGACAGAGAAATTGCTTACCGGCCAGCACGTGTATTGATGCAGGATTTCACCGGTGTTCCTGCCGTTGTTGATTTAGCGGCTATGAGAGAAGCGGTTCGGCGTCTTGGTGGTGATGTTGAACAAGTTAATCCACTATCACCCGTTGATTTGGTTATTGACCATTCAGTCATGGTGGATAAATTCGGCACGGAAAAAGCCTTTGAACAAAATGTTCAATTAGAAATGGAACGCAACTATGAACGTTATCTCTTTCTGCGTTGGGGACAAAAAGCCTTTAACCGTTTTCGTGTTGTCCCGCCAGGAACGGGAATTTGCCATCAGGTAAATCTGGAATATTTGGGGAAAACGGTTTGGCATGAAATGTATAACGGACGGGAGCTGGCTTATCCTGATACCTTGGTTGGTACCGATTCCCATACCACCATGATCAATGGCCTCGGTGTCTTAGGGTGGGGTGTAGGTGGGATTGAAGCGGAAGCGGCTATGTTAGGGCAACCTATTTCCATGCTTATTCCTGATGTGGTGGGTTTTAAACTTACCGGCAAGTTATGCGAAGGGATTACTGCAACAGATCTTGTATTGACTGTCACTCAAATGCTGCGTAAACATGGGGTGGTCGGAAAATTTGTAGAATTTTATGGTGATGGGTTAGCTGACTTGCCGCTGGCGGATAGAGCAACCATTGCCAATATGTCGCCGGAATATGGTGCAACTTGCGGTTTCTTCCCGGTAGATGATATTACCCTGAGCTATATGCGGTTGACAGGGCGTACAGAACAGCAGATTGCGCTGGTGGAAACCTATTGTAAGATTCAAGGATTATGGCGAAATCCCGGTGATGAGCCGGTATTTACCAGCGGTCTTGAACTGGACATGGCGACGGTGGAAGCGAGTCTTGCCGGTCCGAAACGTCCACAAGACAGAGTAGCTTTAGCGCGAGTGCCTCAAGTATTTCAATCAGCCGTTGATCTGGAAATGAATAAACCCCAGGGGAAAACCGTCTCAGCGCCAGTTAATCTGAATAATCAGCAGCACGAGTTAGAAGAGGGGGCTGTCGTCATTGCTGCGATTACTTCCTGTACCAACACATCTAATCCCAGTGTATTAATGGCTGCGGGGTTGTTGGCGAAGAAAGCGGTTGAAAAGGGGCTTAAGCGCCAACCGTGGGTGAAAACCTCACTGGCGCCCGGCTCGAAAGTGGTGACGGATTACCTTGAACTGGCAGGCTTGATGCCGTATTTGGAGCAACTGGGCTTCAATCTGGTTGGTTACGGTTGCACAACTTGCATAGGTAACTCTGGGCCGCTGCCGGAGTCTATTGAAACGGCGATTAAACAAGCTGATCTTACCGTCGGCGCAGTCCTTTCTGGCAATCGAAACTTTGAAGGTCGTATCCATCCTCAGATAAAAACTAACTGGCTAGCGTCGCCGCCGTTAGTTGTAGCGTATGCTTTATCTGGCAGCATGAAAAAGGATTTAACTAAAGATCCTCTTGGTCAAGATCAGCAAGGCAATGATATCTATTTGAAGGATATATGGCCTGATAGCAAAGAAATTGCTGAGGCTGTTGATCAAATTAAGGCTGATATGTTTCATAAAGAGTATGCGGAAGTCTTTGATGGTGATGAAACATGGCAATCGCTGGACGTTGCGAGTTCGGCAACTTATCACTTCCAGCCTGATTCTACTTATATTCGCCACCCGCCATTCTTTAGTGAGATGACAGCGGAGCCAGAAGCGATAACGGATATTCACGGTGCGAATATATTGGCTATTCTTGGGGATTCTGTAACCACAGACCATATTTCTCCGGCGGGGAATATTAAGGCTGATAGTCCGGCAGGGCGTTATCTTCAGGAACATGGCGTTGAACCTAAAGATTTTAATTCCTACGGTTCAAGGCGCGGTAATCATGAGGTTATGATGCGTGGAACATTTGCCAATATCCGTATCCGTAATGAGATGATTTCTGGTGTAGAGGGAGGATATACCCGCCATATTCCGTCACAAACACAATTGGCGATTTATGATGCGGCTATGTGTTATCAGGAAGAAAAAACACCATTAGCTATTATTGCGGGTAAAGAATATGGTTCCGGTTCGAGCCGCGACTGGGCAGCGAAAGGGACTCGGTTATTGGGCGTTAGAGTGGTGATTGCGGAATCATTTGAGCGTATTCATCGTTCGAACCTGATTGGTATGGGTGTATTGCCATTGGAATTTCCTCAGGGCATAAATCGTAAAACGCTAAATCTGCAAGGTGATGAAACAATTGATATTGAGGGGATGAATAACCTCAAGCCGGGGCAGATTGTACCGGTGAAAGTGACTTATGTGGATGGGCGTAAGGAAATCATTAATGCTCAGTGCCGTATTGATACCAGAACTGAATTAGATTATTTCCGCCACGGTGGCATTTTGCATTATGTTATTCGCCACATGTTGAAATAGTCTTTACAGTATATACTAAAGACGGCACTGATTATTTAAGCGCCGTCTTTTCCGCTAGCTTACTGGAAAACTAATTTTTCTCAGGTAACAAATGACCCATTTTTCTGGCTTTGGTATCCAGATAATAAGCATTTTTAGGATTACGGCCAGTAATTAATGGAACACGTTCTACAATGTTAATCCCTGCTTCGGTCATAGTTTCCACTTTTTGGGGATTATTTGTCAGCAGACGAATAGCTTGAACGCCGAGTAATTTATACATATCTGCACATAAGGTAAAATCACGTTCATCAGCGGCAAAACCTAACTGATGGTTAGCTTCTACGGTATCGATACCGTTATCCTGTAATGCGTAAGCTCGAATTTTATTGATTAAGCCAATATTACGACCTTCTTGCCGATGGTAAAGTAATACGCCTCGTCCTTCTTTAGCAATCTGAGCAAGGGCGGCTTCAAGTTGAAAACCGCAATCACAACGTAGACTAAACAGGGCGTCACCGGTCAGACATTCTGAATGGATTCTGGAAAGAACAGGCTCATTGCCAGAAATAGTACCGTATATTAGTGCGACATGATCTTGACCTGTGGCGACTTCTTCAAAGCCGACCATTAAAAAATCGCCCCAGGGAGTGGGTAACTTGGCTTCAGCGACTCGTTTTAATTGCATTTTATTGTTCATATGTTGACTCAGACTCGTTACAAGACATAGATGCGAAAAACAATACCGGTCTGGGAAATTCAGCGGACACTGCGTAAAAGATTTTCTCTGATTATAATGTGGCGATATTTTGCCATATTTACCGCAAATTATCTGTCAAAAAATTTCAAATAATCATATATAAATGGCAGCTATGGCACTAACATGTTAACGCTGAACAGGTTTTTAAAATGTGTATAAAAATAGTCTGGTGTTAGATATGAGTCAATTTATCAAACCTATTGTTATCGCAACATTGATTTTATTGCTACCGCCTGTAGCAGTATTGATGTCAGGTTGGCAATGGCAGCCTATGGGAGAATATTTATGGCTTGAAATACTGTATTGGATTACTAATACTTCTGGTAAGCCGTGGTGTTATCTGGTTTTTCTGTTTTTTATTTTAGGGCTGCTGCTGTTCGCTACTTCGGCCAGACAGGGGGGAATATTGGTTGCTATTGTTATAGCGCTCCTTTTAACAGGGCAAGGCATAAAGGTTTTGGTAAAAAATACCACTAAAGAGCCTCGCCCATATGTTGTTTGGTTAGAAAAAAACTATCGGGTGCCGACAGATGAGTTTTATCAGCATCAGCGAAAACAGCGGGCCGAGTTGTTGCAACGCTATTTAAAAGCTGATGACCGTATTCCACAATGGCAACTCACGCATTGGAAAAGAGAGACCGGATATGCTTTTCCTTCTGGGCATACCTTGTTTGCTGCCAGTTTGTCACTACTTTTAGTAGGTTTTTTATGGCCGCGTCGTCGCTATATTTTATCTATAATTGTGACGATATGGGCAATGTGTGTTTTGATTAGCAGGATGGCATTAGGTATGCACTGGCCGCAGGATATTATCACATCAACGTTAATTAGTGCGGTATTAGTGATGGCTATTTGTTATCTCACAGAAAAACGGCGGTTGATTAACGACAAAAAGGATTTTGTGGTGTAATTGCTTCTTATTTACACTTAATCGATGGGAAGATATCGTAAAAAAGCTGAAAGACGCATTTATCATGATAAATTGCTTCCTATATCCAGACTGGAAATGCTAATTTAATGAGCCGTTATCCAGCATAATGTCCAAGCAACAATAGATAACAGGAAGAAATGTGAAATATTTTCTGATTTTATTACTGGTGTTGGTGATCTTTGTCATTTCGGTGACTCTTGGATCAAATAACGATCAGGTTGTTACATTTAACTATCTGATTGCTAAAGGGAATTACTCTGTATCTACACTTTTGGCTGTATTGTTTGCTAGCGGTTTCGTGTTAGGTTGGGTTATTTGTGGATTATTTTATCTTCGTGCTCGTTTGTCATTAGGAAGAGCGGAACGAAAGATTAAGCGACTTGAAGCGCAACTGGAGCAACCTGCTGAGCCTTCGGTTACTCATTCATCGCTTGCACTTAGCAAGGAATAAACTCCTATGTTAGAGCTGCTGTTTCTGTTGCTTCCTGTGGCCGCTGCTTATGGCTGGTATATGGGGCGCAGAAGTGCTCAACAAGATAAGCAACAAAATGCTGATCGCTTATCACGGGAATATGTTGCCGGAGTTAACTTTCTCCTTTCAAACCAGCAAGATAAAGCCGTAGATCTGTTTCTTGAAATGCTTAAAGAGGACAGCTCCGCTTTTGAAGCGCATTTGACCTTGGGGAATTTATTCCGTTCCAGAGGGGAAGTAGAGCGGGCTATCCGTATTCATCAATCTCTCATGGAAAGCGCTTCTCTGACATTTGATCAGCGTCTGCTTGCGACGCAACAATTGGGCCGCGATTATATGTCTGCGGGTTTGTATGATCGCGCTGAAAATATGTTCGCTCAGTTGGTGAATGAAAAAGATTTTCGGGAAAATGCGCTTCAATCGTTGCTGGCTATTTATCAATTAACCAGTGATTGGAAAAAAGCCATTGATATCGCTGAAAAATTAGTTAAATCCGGCAAACATGATTTACGGGAAAAAATTGCCCATTTTTATTGTGAACTCGCTTTGCAGGAGATGAGCGGCGATGATCTTGATGAGGCTATCAGTTATCTCAATAAAGCGGTTCAGGCAGATAAAAACTGCGCCAGAGTTTCTATCATGTTGGGGCGCCTGTTTATGGCCCGACAAGAATACATCAAAGCGGCGGATGCTTTAAAATCTGTTCTTGAGCAAGATAAAAAGTTGGTTAGTGAGGTGTTGCCTATTCTCCAGGAGTGTTACCAGCATCTGAATCAGATTGATGAATGGGAAGATTTCCTGAGACGTTGTGTAGAGGAAGATTGTGGGGCCACGGCCGAGCTTTTGCTGGCGGATATTATTGAGCAACAAAAAGGACATGAAGTCGCGCAAATTTATATCAACCATCGATTAGAGCGCCATCCGACCATGCGCCTGTTTTATCGCCTGATGGATTACCATTTAGCTGAGGCAGAAGAGGGGCGGGCGAAAGAAAGTATTATCTTGTTGCGGGACATGGTTGGTGAGCAAATTCGAACCAAACCTAATTATCGCTGCCACAAATGCGGCTTTACTTCCCATTCACTTTATTGGCACTGTCCATCATGTCGTTCGTGGGATTCAATTAAACCAATCCGTGGATTAGATGGTCAGTGACAGTGTCACTATAATGTTGCTTTGTTAGTCAAAAAGGTTAAAAAATGACATCTCATACCTTAACATCGTTCGGTAGACAGATTAGCTCGCCTGTCATTGTTGCTTTAGATTACGACAATCAGGATGCGGCGCTGGCTTTTGCCGACAAAATTGATCCACAGGATTGCCGTCTGAAAGTAGGTAAAGAGATGTTTACCCTTCATGGTCCGCAGTTTGTTAAGTTGCTGCGCCAACGTGGTTTTGAAGTATTTTTGGACTTGAAATTCCATGATATTCCTAATACCACCGCCAGAGCGGTAGCTGCTGCTGCTGAGATGGGGGTTTGGATGGTAAACGTACATGCTAGTGGCGGCGCCAGAATGATGACAGCGGCGAAAGAAGCTCTGCGACCTTATGGTCATGAGGCGCCGTTGTTAATTGCTGTCACGGTATTAACCAGCATGGAACAATCGGATCTACAAGGTATTGGTATTGATATGACACCAGCGCAACAAGCTGAAAGGTTGGCAAAACTGACTCAGGCATGTGGGCTGGATGGTGTGGTTTGCTCTGCGCATGAAGCTCAGCAACTGAAAAAGGTTTGTGGTCAGAATTTTCAATTAATTACTCCCGGAATTCGCCCGACGGGCAGTGATGCAGGCGATCAGCGGCGTATCATGACCCCAGAGCAGGCGATATTGGCTGGCGTTGATTATATGGTTATTGGGCGCCCGATTACCCGTGCCGCTGATCCTGCGGCAGCATTGCGTCAGATTAATCAATCTATTGCAGGAGTTATTAATGCAAGATAGTAATTCACGGTTAGTCTATTCCACAGACAGAGGGCGCATTCAGGAAGAAACAGTTAAACCTCAGCGTCCAAAAGGGGATGGCATTGTTCGTATTCAACGTCAAACCAGTGGCCGTAAAGGAAAAGGGGTTTGTGTAATTACCGGGATTGATACTGATGATGAAACGCTAGCTAAGCTGGCGGCTGAGTTGAAGAAAAAATGCGGCTGTGGTGGTTCAGTGAAAGAGGGTGAGATCGAAATTCAGGGCGATAAAAGAGATTTATTGAAACAGTTACTTGAAGCCAAAGGCATGACAGTTAAATTAGCTGGCGGCTGATAGAAGGGCGAATATTCGCCCTTTATTTATATTCCTGATTTTAATTATTGGTAGTATTTTAAGATATTTAATAATAATATTCCTGACTATTTAAATTAAAATTTATTAACGATAAAGAATCAAGTTTTATTATATGGAAATAATTTTATGATATTATTTTTTTTGCGCTTAAAAATAAATTTCAATTTTTAATTGAAATAATAAGTAAAAAACAGCAGTAGGAAATTTAATATTATTTTCTCATTTCTCTGATAAGATCATTATTTAAAGCTATTCTCATGTATAAATGAGCAGTTTTGATGATAAAGGCAGAGAGTATTATAATTACTTTTTAAATCATAGAGATAACAATTTAAATCCATTTTTTTAGTAAAGAGGTTGACTATGGAGAATGATCGTTCTACCATGAAAAACATGGAAGGTGAGCAAGTGCCTAACATCAGGGAAAACATGTTGGATGCTGTAGAGGAATTAATTTACACAAGGGGGATTGCGGCTACAGGTATCGATCTGATAACGCGCACAACAGGTTCTTCACGTAAGACGATTTATCGTTACTTCGGTACGAAAGAGGGGTTGATTGAAGAAGTTCTGCGTCGGCGAGATGAACGATGGATGCGGTGGTTTACTTCATCACTAGCTGAATATAAAACGCCTAAAGAGAAATTGCTGAATATTTTTCTGATATTACAAAGATGGTTCGCAAGTGATGATTTTCGAGGATGCGCATTTATCAATACATCCGGTGAGCGCCCTAATCCTGATGATCCGGTAAGAATAATTGCTAAGGAACATAAAGAGAAAGTTTTTACTTACGTACTTTCTATTTGTGAAGAAATATCGCCAGATTCATCGGTGGATTTAGCGAGGAAATTCCTACTTTTAATGGAAGGCGCAATTACAACTGCGCATGTAATGAATGATACACATTTTGCTTTAGAGGCAATGAATATTGCCAGGGCATTGCTGAATAAATGCGATGTGAGTTAATGAAATTAAATTGTAATTAATCAGGAGACAATATGTCTGATACAAAAGAAATTCGCCAGCCGGTACCGCCATTTACCCGGGAAACTGCTATTCAAAAAGTCCGTTTAGCGGAAGATGGATGGAATAGCCGTGATCCTGAAAAGGTTGCATTGGCTTATTCATTGGATACCCATTGGCGTAATCGTGCTGAATTTGTGCGTAGCCGTAAAGAGGCTCAGGATTTATTAACCAGAAAATGGGCGAAAGAGCATGAATATCGCTTAATTAAAGAACTTTGGGCATTTACTGATAATAGAATAGCGGTTCGTTATGCTTATGAATGGCATGATGATTCTGGTAATTGGTTTCGTTCGTATGGTAATGAAAACTGGGAATTTAACGAAGATGGCTTGATGTATAACCGCTATGCTTGCATTAATGACCTTCCGATAAAAGAGTCTGAACGTAAATTTCATTGGCCTTTAGGTCGCCGTCCTGATGATCATCCTGGATTATCTGAATTGGGATTGTAATTTAATCGCAGATATAAAGCCGTAGATTTGGTTGCCACCCTTTTCAGGAGACGGCCGGGACGCTGCCGATATGCGGTACTCCCTGCCGTTGGTCTTCTGATTAACAGAAGAATCCAGAAGGCCTGTACCTTGAATTTATCGTTTTAAACAGGACAGATTTCGGTTAATGCAGTCCGTGACCTGATGAAGTTCATCAGTGGGAATATCATCAGTTACATTCTGTGCAATATGAGCGAAGTTGGCGACGATATCCGCTACTTCATCAATGATGTTGTTCATTCTGGCCGACGTGATGCTCGCATCTTTGGCAACCTTCAACAACATGGTGCGGGTGATATCTGTTCCGTGGCCAGTCACTGAGGTTTGATGCTGTCCGCCGGGGCCGTCCGCAAAGGTCAGGTCATAGGCGGGGGAAACTATCCACTCATTGTTTTCATTCAAAATGAAGGAGAAATTCTTCACATGATCATCACGATTATGCATTAACACATTGAACACCATACGCCGGGCCTGGATTTCTCGCTCAATAACAGAGCGCGTTATGGAGCCAGTCGCCCGTAAGATATCTATGTAATCCATACAGGGTAATCGGAAGTCGGCATGTAGGGCGCCGGCCATACTCAGTACTGGCACTCGCATGCCATTCTCACGATCAAACCGCCGGACACCGAATGCAGCAAGTTCCCCTTCAAGGCGGAAATAGCGACTTGTGGGGAAATCAATGCCCGCCATTCTGGCGGTACAGGCATATGCTTCTTCAAGGGCGCAGACCCAAGGATTTTCCTCTGCTGCGGGGAATTTGACCAACCAAGGCTCACTTCCTGGGAACGCAGTCGTTTTCATCTGGCTGGTGGATGGATTATATTCTACCTGTGCTTTTGGTCTGGCCCCGTGAGGCGAACCGCCAAGCAGGAAAAGTTCACGCAGCGCCTCCGAGTCCTGACTAGTTACTTCCTGACGGATTTGTTGGGCCAGCCCGGTCAAGTTCAGAATACTATATTTGTCTTCTTGATCGTCTGGTAAAGGCAGAGTAGGTTGATAGGTTAGAGCCCCCATCGTGTTGTCGCCTAGCAATGCCAGGCGTTCCAGGACGGAAATCCGACCAGGATCGATGTGATTACGGCGAAGGAACCGGTCCATAAGCAGCCGTCCCCACCCATCTGGCAGGGAATCTGCGATGAAGCCGGGGAGCCAGTCTTGAAAGTATTCAAAATTCGCGTAAGTATCAGTGGAAAGCGGTAGTTGTAGAGGCGAGAATTCGATGCCGTTATCAAGAGCTTTGTGGGTGTACTCAAATAAATAGCGGCCACGCCCGGTACTTTCGGCCAGATGACCCAATACCCACTGTTCTCCATGACCGTGGTAGATCACCTGTAGTTGGCCCAGTGACCGGTACTGAAAGTTTCGCGTCGTCATTTTTTTGCGTCTCCTGATTGATGAGCGGGGCCATTGCCGGAGGGTTTCCGCGATGAACGTTGGATTCGCCGAGCGCGCTGGCGAACCGGCGCTTTCATGGCTTCGAGCTGCGCAATGCTGGCCGGTTGTAGCATAAACAGGGACTTAATTTCGTTCTCCAGCCGCAGAGCAAAGACGACCTTCATAAAATTCTCAAGCGTGCCTCGCCCGTTGGCTTCAAGTTTTTTGAGCGCAGAGACAGAAATACCGCTCCTGCGAGCCAGTTCTGTCTGGAGCATGTTACGTCGTAGCCGATGTTCCCGGAGACGGCGCCCAAGTTCTGCCAGCAACTCTGATTCGGTATAAAGCATTAGAGCCACGAATACATCTCCTAATGTTCAATTTTATGGTTAAGAGATTCTATTATACCTCTTATTTTGCCAAAATTTGATATTAAAAGATAATATCATAAGAGTGTTATTTGAAGCTTATAAATGTATTTTTTGTATTTTAAAGCTTTGTATGAGTCTTTTATAAAATAAATGTCAGCGATATATTAGCCTACTGGTAGGCAAAACCGGTAATGTTTACTCGCACGTGAGCTGACTAAGCATAAATCTATCGCGGGTAGTTCACGATGTTAAGGAAAAACAGAAACTGAGGGACGAGGATGATGTGGTTTTATCGGGATAGGCCATGTCGATTATCCTAATGAATGGGCAGCTTGCAGTTATCTACAGCCAGTCGACCAAGAACGACTACCGGAGTAGAAATCACAGGATGATTTTTGGATGGTTAAACCCCTAAAATAAGCAAATCAAAATATAGTTTAAAATAAATAAGGCGAGAAAACATTCCTCGCCTCCATTTAGTTTAGTATTTCAAGTAATACCAAAAGACCTTTTAATTATCTATAAATAGGAAAGGGGCTATACCGACGATTTTTTCCGTTATGAGATTATGATGCAGATTTACTGCAATAACAGAATAAATTATTGCTCCGTCGGGCGTGAGGGTTGCCGATCGTTTTGAACGTGAAAGAATTACCGTTGGTTGTAGTTTGGGTTCATAACCACCGCCAAGGCCAGTATCATGTACTGATTTCATGTTTATTCTATTCAATTCTTCACGACAGGCGACAAAGGTTATTTCATCATATTTTGCCATCCTTTCGTCGGTTCTCAGCAGCGTAAAAATATCGGATAATTTTTTACGATTTCCAGCTTCCGGGCTGACCAATAGCGCGTCATATTTATTGATATTCGTACTGTCTGCTCTGTTTTTCCATATTGCCGCCTTCACTTCCTCATCCGGCATTTTCTCATAATATTTGATGCCGTAATTTCTTACCTTACCATGATTGGTTGTATTGGCTTCTACTCCAGTGGCTAGCAGATAATTTTCAATATCATTGGCAGCCATATTCTGAATATCGTTCACGGTAAATGTTTTATCACCTATTTTTACACTGGCTGAACCTGCTTTATTGCCTGATTCTATCGTTGCATAAGGTTGTATCGTAAAGCCACTATTACCTAATGTGACATCAAAAGGGGAGTTTAATGGATTTTCCGGTGCTTCTAATAATGTCTGACCGTGGGGACCAAAAAATTGAATCGTTTTTCCCGCAGGAACTTGCGTCGCGGCACTATCAGAGAAAAAATAGCCATGTGAACTCAACATCAATTTATTCGCAGATTCATTAGGTACTGTCCATAATTCGAATGCGCCACCAAGTTCAATTTTTTGCGGTTCAAATTGAGGGTATTCTTTTTGTAAAAGCCCAATTCTGAATTGTGCTTTTGTTTTTCTAATATCACTTGATCCAATATCTATATCCAGCTCTGGCTTTTTATTGGTTTTTCGCCATTCTCTCACTCTATTACGGTAATCAGTAGCTGATTCACCGGGCATTTTTTCAGGTTTTCCACTACCGACACCCATGACATTGCGGTGTGATTCATTGGTACTTATTTTGATGCTTGTCAATGGTATCTGACTATCGCCTTTACCATAATAAGGTTGAATAACATACTCATTTTCACCTTTGAACAAGGAATATTCAGCTCTGAATCTATTTTCTGTCAACAAGGCTGAATTATTTTCCAATAAATAGTCAGAATTACTGAAATCAAATAACGTATTTTTATCGTTGGCGTAATATTTTGTTCCCACAATCCGTGATTCTTCCAGCAAAGAAGAACCGCCACTAACTTTTTGATCAATTATTTTATTATCGATAGAAGTAAACCATGTTGGGTAACGATTATAATAGATATGTAGCATCTCATGATATAAAGCGATAGCCGGTTCACGGGAACGCCAAGGCTCCTCGGCAAGTTTCTCTTCTGTGCCAATCAGGTGATTCTCTGGATCAAAAGCAATACTGCTACCGGCACTATTACGGGCATAAAATTGACCATCCTTTTCACGCACAATGGCATCCATTGTCGGCGGTTTGATATTTAAACCCTGTTTTTCAAGTTCTTGAATAACGATATTTCCGGAAGGAATTTCACTTATTTCATCTAATACGTGAGTGACTTTATTAATAAATAGATCATTGCCTGTTATTGTGATCCCGACAGGGGGAATGTCTACACGGTTACCCCCTATGGATGTATATTGTATCGTTTTTTGGATATTACCCGAAGAATACTTTGGCATCGGTGTGCTAGATATTTCTTCAATGGCAAGGGCGATTTTATTGATTGCTGATGCATTAGGTAATTGATTTTCAATCGGATAGATTTCCTTCAATAAATAAGGCAGTTCGGTTTTGATGGCATTAATTTTTTCAGCCGAAATACTGAGATTATTCTGTAATGGCAAGGTGACTTCACGTATCCAAGCTTGTTGGATATTCGCTACTTTTATGTTTAGTAGGGCTTCTTTATTGCCAAGTTTTAGCGATTTTTCCAAAAAATGGGTTAATGTATCAGTAATATCCGATAATTTATCGATATCATACTTTTCATAATTTCTGAATGCGGTATTGATATGAATAAATGCATCCACTGTTTTATCGTTATTCATATTACTGCGTGCTGCTTCAAGTTCCTGATCTATTTTTTTACTTTGTTCCAGAATAAGAAGTTTATTAGATACATCGGTATGAGTAACCCAATGTCCATTTTTATCTAATTTCACCGCAGGCCAATAACTAAATTGTTGCGGATAAGCTGGGTTGGCTACGCGCCAGGTGTGGTTTGCTTCATCCCACTTGACTTGATAATTCGCGCCAGATTCCTTTATATAGTAGTTCTGCTTAACTGCTGTTTCTATATTAGCAGGGCGGATTGAATAAATTCCTTTATATATTCTTTCATTTGTATGAGGTGCCATTCCATTGAGTGATATATTGCTGACTTGCCATTCATTTTTAAGTTTGCCAAGCCCTCTGGTACTTTTGCTAAAAATATCAGCGAAACTTTTCTCAAGTTTAATGCTATTTTTTATCGCACCTACTGCGCTGACGACTCCTCGGTAAGTTAAGGTCAGCGTTGATCTAATGGGTAAAGGTTCGATTAAATCGATTAATCCGCCGAGCAGAATGCTAGAAGATTGGCGTAAAGTGATTATGCCATGTTCTGGTAATGTTCTGATAACTGCTGTAATTAATGCTCTTCCGGTCAGACCGGCTTGTCTGAGGCTCAATGTGGTTTGTGCGACTTTTGCAGTCATTGATTCAGTCAATGACATACCCAAGGTAGCAACAACTAACAGCACATTTGCTGTATCAAAGACAATTGAGCCAATATCTTCCCCAGTTAATTTATATTCACTATCGGTTGTTGCTTTATAGATAACATTATAGAAAGGAATAAGAATAGTTGCTGCTATATGCCAGCCAGAGGTAATATCCAGCGCTTGTTTGCTTTTTATTGCAATATCATTTAAACCTTGTTGAATTATCGTTGTGGCAACAGAAAGTAAGTTCTCTTCTTTATAAAAATTAAATTTAGGTGAACCAGTGAAGCTAATTCCTACATTCATTCCTGAAGTTATACCGTAATAATCATTCCAAAATGCGTCGTAGGAATATTTATATCTGCTTGTTTCTGCGAAACCACTTAGCGTTTTAGCTCGTTCATAGCCAATCGGAAACAGTCTTTTTCCGGTATTGACCATCATATTTGGCATTAACATGCCAATGCCTATCTCCATTTTTCGCTCAATTAAAAATAGTGTATTGGGTTTGGACATAGCACGTAAAGTGGGTTGGCTATCAACTTGCTGTTGCGAATACTTTCTTGCTTTCACTCCTCCTTGTATCGTTGAGACCACCAACCAATTACCTTGATACATTTTTATCATGGCGACATTTCCCATACCCTGTTCGACTGAATAGAGAAAAGCCTCTTCTGGGGGATTAACAATCTCTTCGGCCGTTAATTGCGCAGCCGGAGATGAAAGTATTAATCTACTGAGTGAAATGGATTCATAATGACTGTATTTGTTTTTATAGACATTGAATTGCTCATTAAAATTATATTGTGAATCAAATTTATCTCTTTTTTTGAAATCGATAAAAGAAAAGTATCCTGCGGGTTTTACATTATTTTTATTGAAAGGATTAAGTTTTTGCTTGTCATTTTCAAATAATTTTATTGTTTCTAATGTAGAATACTTAAATGCTTGCTCTACATTAGCATTCTCTTTTCTCATTCGATAAATGATTGCTGCGGTTAAAATAATGCAGCCTTCCATTTCAATATGTTTTGATTCTTGGGTAAGAATATGATCAGTATCATAATGAATATTATGTTTTTTAAATAATAACTCAGCCTGATCTTGAGCAAAAATAATATCGCGATAATCACCATGACCTTGAGTCATTTCTCCGACTTTAGGGGCAATCTGATATAATATGGCGCCTAATGAGGATAAGACTAATAAATGATACTTAGCAGCTTGTAGAGTTTGCAGTTCAAAAATATCTTTCTGGCTATATTCGGTACGATATTGTTTTTTTAATGTTATCTCCTCTTTGGCTAGTAGAGCTAATAATATGTCATCTCCAATGCTGATACTTTGGTTGGTTTCTGGGTGAATAATCGGAATGCCTGGATGAATATTATTAACGGCAATTAAACTATTTACCTTTTCAATGCCTTCTTTATAGGATTTGAAAAGATCTTCTTTATCTTTGATTCTTTGGTTATAATCTGATTTTTCTTTATCACTTAACGCTACATTGCCATCTGATATAAAAGTTAGCAATGTATCTGAATAGACCTCATCATCGATCTCTCCGGTAGAGAATGCCTGACGATATATTTTCAGTAAAGGTTCTTCGGCATTGATACCCAATTCATGCCATATGTCGACTTTATTTTGAACGGAATCAGATTTATCCTGATTTATTCTTGCTATTTTTTCATGAATTTCTATTTTTGATATTAAGATATTGATTGCTGTATCGATATCAGGGCTATTATAATTTTTTATAAAAAAAAGATTGAATATATTGTTAATGTTATGCAATAACTCAGAATATTTTATTTCTGAATATTCATTGAAAACAGCGTCCACAGCTTGTTTTAATGTTTGTTGTAATTTAGTTGAGTATTCATTATAAGAAAATAAATTTTCTATAATATATAGACTTACTTCTTTAATATCAGAGGTTATCCAAGTTGGATAGTCTTGATTGCCTTTTAGCAATGAAACAAATGGTTTATCATCATTTTTGTTATCATCTTGCTTATATTCCCAGTATTTCCCATTAACTACGGTATATTCCGTTTTTGTTGACTGATTGGCATCGTTTTTATCTGCGATATCATATTCAGAATGTGACATATAATCCTCCTGGTTGATTAAATTTATTATTTATTTAGCTATATATAGCTACCGCATCCATCTGATTTATAGAAATGATTGTTTATATAAAAATATTATTTTTTAATTTTAAAGTCACAATCGTAAGGCAGGGTGATTATAGTTGATCTTGGTTAATATCAAATATCAATTAATAACATTATAAAATTATTAATTAGTATAACTATATATAAATATTTATTCATAGTTTTTTATAAAGTGGCTAAATATAATTCAGTATCTCCGTTACCAGTTGATAACTGGACTGAAAGGCTTCTGTGGCTAATACGGGATGTTTATTAAAGTTACTCTATGGTGAGTAGTAAACAGTAGAAATAGTAAATGTTTGTAAAGAGGTGGAGGGGGAAATGTTATCGCTATGAGGGGATAATGCTAATTAAGTGTTTTGATTGGAATACAGCCGTATATTTGGGAAATAATTTAATTAAATTACGGCTGCAAAATTTAAAATAAACTTTTATATTAATTTTATCCGTTATTATTTTTATCGATATTAATTGCTGTGGACGCTTTTTCTGATGGCTCGCAAATGATCTCTTTTTCAATACAGACTTCGCTGTCACAGCAATAGTCCTGTTTCATAATCACATGTTCGGCTGCTGATTCAATTAATGTGATTATTTTTGCAACGGTAGCTTCAAGATCGAGAAAAACAGGCGCCGCCTGAATGGCGGCAACACCTGAGTTGTGATGTTATTTTTTGATCATTGAAATTAAAAAATCCCTGACAATATTCGCCAGAGATTTTTTATAACGTACTATTTTTATATACTCTATGGATTTCAAGATGCATCGCGACGGCAAAGGAACGAATCCCCGGGAGAATAGAGAGCTATGTGACCGGGGTGAGTGAGTGCAGCCAACAAAGAGGCAACTTGAAAGATGACGGGTATACTTAATTAATAGCAGTTTATTCTTCTTTACTGCCTCTTGGTCCATTCAGGGGGTCTGATAACCAGTCGATCAATTTTTTTGCTATTGAACTCCTTGTATTCCTTGCGAAGGGATAATAAGAAATCTGGATCTTGTGCGGTGTAGTACAAATATCGTGCTGATAGGGTAAATGAATCGGCATTTTCCAGCGCTTTTCTGGCGCCCGCAGCTCGACGTTGTTTCTCTGTTCGATCCTGCTCATTTGCCGGCGGCATAAGAATATGGAGTAAATCGGTTAAATCGTGTGAGCCAGGGCTGGAGAGAACGCCAATATATTTATGATCTTGGGTCTGCAATACGCCATGTGAGAGCTCATGAATAGCAATATGTGCAACATGTTCACGTCCTAATAGCGGATCTTCATAGACTCTTTTCAGCGTATCAGTATACACATTGAGATAAATACTCTTATCGCCTTTTGACCGTTGTTTATATTCATTAACATCCAAATCGGCGACGGTACTGGATGAACCTGATTTATCCTGTTGATAATTAATATTTTTTGTAGTTTTCAGCTTATCTAATCCATGAATAACTCTGTCAATACGTTTTTTCCATTGCGGTAGTTGATCCGCCTCCTGATGACTACCGAAAAATATCCTGTAGATTTCAAGAGCGCTTTCATCATTTTTGCTCTCTTTCAAAAAGTTGCTGGCTATTTTGAGTTGTTTAATGGCTGTTTTTTTACCTTGTTTAAAAGTAGCTTGAGCTTTATCGTGGGCATTGGCGCCAGACTCATCCTGATAACGAAGCGGGTTATTCTTGACCATGCGGTATAGGTTCAACCCGTCTACGGTTCCCGCGGGATCGGCGCTTAACCACCTTCCCATCCACGGCTGATAGTAACGATATTGGTAGTAATACAACCCGGTTTGGTCTCGCTCTTTACCTGAATACCTGATGGTTTTATAACTGGCTTCAGTTTGGTTTCTGGCTGTCCATATTGCTGTGCCTCCATATGGATAATACTCTTCCTGACTGATAACTTTACCTCTGGCATCCAATTCCACCATGCTGCTGCCAATCAGATTGTTATAACTGTAGCGTATTTGATCTTTGTTGATGTCATTGGACTTTATTGCTTCCCAGTGTAGTACCCGAACTTGTGCCCAGCCGGCTTGCCCAATGGTAATGACTTGTAGGCTTTCGGTGATCTCGGTGCCTGATTTTGTTTCCCGTAGTTCTAGTCCGGGTAGATAAATAACCCGTTGCTGTTGCGTATTATGACTTGTCTGCTGTTCGCTTACTTTCAGCACTCGCGTTGCATCTGCGTTGTAGCGGTACCATTCCTTATCCGTTGCACTATTATTATCGCCCCGATTGATCGTAGTGACCTGTTGCAGTTCGCCTCTTCGGTTCCAGTTTAGGTTTTGTCCTGTTCCGAGTGACATCTGATGCCCTCCGGCATCAAATTGTGCATCGATATTATCTGGCGTTATTCCGTGCTTACTCAGCATGGCTCGATTGTTGCGGTGAGATACGGTGATCTCTGTCGTATAAATATTGCGAGTTGCCGGGGCATTATGTTGGATTTGCGTCAAATTGTTACCTCGGTCATAACGGTAGGTACGGATGTATTTGGTATAGGTATTGTCATCAGAGGGAAGGGGAGCGATAGGAGATGGGAACCGGCGGTTTTGCTGACCTATGTTAGCCATTTC
Source organism: Photorhabdus luminescens subsp. luminescens (assembly GCF_001083805.1). Taxonomy (GTDB): domain Bacteria; phylum Pseudomonadota; class Gammaproteobacteria; order Enterobacterales; family Enterobacteriaceae; genus Photorhabdus; species Photorhabdus luminescens. The sequence continues at coordinate 477,532 of NZ_JXSK01000001.1, forward strand.
ACGGCCGGTAGATTCGATAAGTTGATACAGGGAATCATAAGTGTAGTTATTTTGGCAGGGCACCTTCTGATTACGCCAGAAACGGGTTTCTTCTGCGCTATTACGAATGCTCACCACGTTGCCTACCGGGTCATATTTATAGCGTAAAGATTGTAATAATTTCTCATTAAAGAGGGGTTTTTTGGCACGTAGCATGGAGATATTGATTAATCGCTGAGTTGCAGATTCATAATTGTATTTGGTGATTATGCCGTTACCATGCTCTTCACGTAGTTTTTGGCCTGCTGCTGAATAAGAGAGGGAACTAACTATTGTCTGCTCTGGTTGCCCTTGGATAGTTAACCAACGACCTTTCAATTGTCCGGCGACATTGTACGCCAAACGTTGCATATTGCCTTTAGCATCGATTTGTTTCAGGGGCGCGCCGGTAGCATCGGTGATACTTTTTGTGGTGTAAATCTTATTTTCCAATTTGCTCTGCCAGTCTGATCTGTTATCACCGCTCCAGTCCGGTATTTGATCGTCATTGAGCAGTTGTCGTGATTGGGATTGGCGTACACCGGTCAGAGAAAAACTATTGTATTGATTCAGCCCTGCGGTGTCATAGTGACGCATATACTGACCGGCCAGATTAAGATTTTTTTCTGCCGGAGAATGACTGGCCCAAATAAAACGTTCGATAACTTGTGGTATTTCTTCATCAACGGATTGCTCACTGACTGCTAACAAGCGGCCAGGTAATGAACTATTTTCATACTGCCAGGTTTGCACTGTGCTTGTTGCATTTACATTAAAAACCGGGCGAGCTTCGATATCTCTCAGTGTCACGGTACATCCGGCATCAGCGCTTATTGTGCGTAGTACCGAGCCTGTCAGATCATATTGCCAGTGAAAATTAGGTTGTACCGTATCGTCTGCTTGCATCAAATCATATAAACGTGGGTCAATGCTTTGAGCCAGATTGCCGCGTGAATCATATTGATGGCGAGTAATAAGTATATCGGTATCGTCGGCCGCTTCGGCACGATGGAAAGCAATTTCCCTTACGGTCAGTCCTCGGTTATCCAATATATTGACGGTAGGCGTGCCGGCATATACGGCCGGATCGAAGGTGGATGTCATTTTATTTATGCTCCTTGATTTGATGGTTATCCTAATAGGTGAAAAGGTAAAATCTTTTTCGATTGCGTTCCTTTATCTAGTTGATGCTAAAACAGTCATGGAATTTCAGCTTTAATTCAGCGCGTATATTATTATATTCCTCCCAAAAAAACCGTTTATTATCGGTTATCATTTGTATTGCACGGAATAGCTTATTTCGTCCGGTTTTGTTAAAGGAATTCTTCGATGCTTAATACTTATCTTACAAATTTAAAATATCGCGAGACGGATTATTTTGTTTAGTTGGAGGTAAATCTAATCCTTGTTCAAATTCATTTCGACTAAATTATTTATCTTCGTTAAAAAATTACATTTCATGTAAATCTTTTCTTTTAAATTCATTAATATTCGCATCCTCCTTTGTATTTTATATCCCGCTCTGCATAGAGAGCGGGGAAGAAAATATATCAGGCTGTTTTTTTCATACTCAATTTTCTTACCTTATTAGTCTGTCTTCATTAAACGTCGATTATGTGCTTCAATCGTCTCTATAAATCTTGAGGTTGCACTATGAGTGTCACCGATATAATCCGCACTGATTATTCCCGCATGAGGGATCTTCTCAACAGCATCAGCTAAAACGGCATTATTTCTAGATAGGTAACTTTTTACTCCTGAAGTAAATTGTCTACGTCCAATAGAAGCTACTGGGATATTTGTCTGCATAACATTAAGTTTACCTTCAGGTGCAGGGTTTGCGTGAAATTCACTAAGGAACTTGGCTGTACCTCCTGCGTTCGCTCGATTAGCCCACTTTGTGTGAACTTGTTCTTTGTAGGCCCAATGTGGCTCAGCTCCGTCATAACCATGCACCATAATTCCGATGTTTTTTCCTTTACCCAATAAATCAACCGTTGCTTCGCTTAAACTCGGCGTGTCATTACGGGTAATAAGATTATCACGATGACCTTCGAGTACATTCTCCAAAAAGATATCTGAATCCGACGTTCCAGAAGCGGTGTTCTTTTTCTTACCTTCTCCTTTAAATACAAATTTAATGAGATAAAAATTATCGGTATCTCCTGTTGCATGACTCAACAGTTCCTTAACATCGGCAATGGCATCCCCGGCCGCAACACTAGGGCCATGAAAAAAGCTAAATGAGCCATTTTTGTTCCGTGCTACGCGAATATCGAAGTATTTTGTCCCCGCCTCTGCTTGTTCTCTCAAACTCTTATTTTGGGTTTTAAATGCAAAGGGCAATGCAGCTCCTAAGCTACTGAACATTCCATTTCTTTTTCTACTGTAAGCATAGGTACCTGCATCATGGCTACCTAGCATAGCTATTTGAGATAGCTGAGTGTCAGCAGGTAATTCATTGTGATTTACGGAAGTACGCCCATCCATGATATGACCTGAGCCATTGTTTTTTGGAGCCGTATTTAGTTTTAATTCTAATGAATCGCTTTCATGATGAGTCTCATTCTTTGGCTGTGATGAGCGTCTTTTTTGCCTTTCTTTATATTCATGTTCCATGTTATCACCTACCTATTAGTTTTAAGTAAGAAATGCTTTTGAAATAAACAATATGCTTAGTGATCATATCTAATGCAATAATCTTGTCCCACAGCATAATTATATGTATTTTAACGGGTTATCTCAGATAGCGATTAGATTTTTTCTTTAACTATTTGTTTCAAAATGTGTAATTGGTTTTTGACTTCTGGTGTGTTAAATCTCCCCTTATCTCCCCATTCTTTTAGAAAGAACTTAAAATGCTCCTTGAGTATTTCATTAAATTTACGTATATGACGTTTGACTTAGTTTCATCATAGACTCATTTAGCATATCAAATTCATATGACAGTTTTATTTCCTCTTTGATGAAACCTTCAAATCTATTAATTTTCTTTTTAAATAAATTTTGAGTTGTGCTATTTATATGATTTTAATCATATTCTAGTAATATTCTTTCAGGTAAGATGTTGTTATAAAAAATTTATTGAATGAAATACAATTTTAAATTGGCGATTCTTGCGATGCTTTGTATTGAGCTAATGTTAGTGAGAAATTACTTCCTGCACTGGCTACCTTACCCGTTATAACGTTGGCTGGTGTTGATAATATTCCAGAGCAATTATGGCAAGCAGCAAAATCATCTCCAGCTTGTTTGGTTGTCAGTCGTTGGGTAAAGATGGATGATTCCAGCATATCCCGCATATATTCTCCTATCTTGCGGCTGCCAATCGGTTTTCCTGCTCTTTCATCCGCTAAGATCAATAAATTGTTAAGGGCTTGCACCTCTGCATGTAAACCGGCAATACCCGCCATTGTGGGTAATACGCCTTCGTTGTTAGCAATATGATCTCTGATCAGGGATTCGGTTATTGGATGTAAAGGTTTATTTGCTTGCTTATACATATCTTTTATTTCTGAGATAAAGGATTCAATATTATTGACCTTATAAGCTTCCGCTTCATCTCTTAATTGTGTTTCCCATTTTTTGGTTTTTTCATTTTTTACTTTTGATAATTTCTGGCGTTTAATTAGATTAATGCCAGGGAATAACTTCCCATCTGCTAAATTTTTTTCATTATTCTTAAGATTGACAAATTCATCGTCATAGTGACCATGATGCTCATATCCCGCATGGGCAGCGAAATTTTCCAAAGATTTTTTTGCATAGGTAAATCGTCCATCAGAAATACCATCGGCTTTTAGGCCAGCTTTAGAAAAGCTACGTTGCTTCGCTGGTTTCAGTTGTCCAAATTCTTTTGAGGCATTGAGGATTAATTGTGTTTTTTTACTAAAATCTTTTAACTCAGGGATATGTTGTTGATAAGCTGATGTTACCGCCTTATTATCAGGAAGTTCCAAGTGTAATCCGTCTAATCTAGTGATATCTGGATTTTTATCTTTGAAATGCAATTTTTTAATTGCTTTTTCACGAATATTATTTTTAAACATTTATAAACCTCTCGTTATGGTTGCTTGTATTTTTTATTTAATTGAAATCTAAATCGGCACATAATTTATCAAATAAAGTTTGATCTATCTATGAATTATCTAGAGTTGATTTTTGTTCTACAGATGCAGAAATTTGGCTAATTGGTTTTATATCGTCTTTATTGTTTTGCAGTTTTACCGGGGCAGTAATGGAATATAATAAAGAAAGGCGAGGGCGATTGCCGAGCGCTTGCCAAAAGTTGCCTAGACTATTTAAATTCTCTTGCGGTGGGATCACTCTGGTATATGCGCCAGGAATTTTAGGTAATTGTCGGTTATTAATTAATGCATTCAAAATAGCTGTCATGACTCGCGCAGCCTGATTATTAGGTTGACTGTCAGGGCTAGAGCCATCTCCTGGTGATTGACGCGAATGCCAGTAAGTAATTAAATAATTATAATTAATATTTACCCATCCTGGTAATAGTGAGCTGGTGGTAGGATTATAACTCCTTGGTTCGGCAGAACGTAGTTGTAGGTCTTCGTGTATATCATAAAGAAATACGCTGACTGTAGGCTTAGAAGGGATTGAATTAATTTCAGGTAGATCAAAACGGATATCAATTCCTTGATTAGAAATGTTGGGATGCTGAGATAAGATTTCATCTAATGCGGTATTCACTGCAATAATAGCATCATTAGGATCAATTATATTTTTCATATCGACTCCAATCTTATTAAACGTTTAAAAAATTAACCGGCCAGTTTTATTCAATTCGAGAATAATTGCCCGTTCTATATGTTTATTTTCAACTCTATTATTATTACCATTTACCGATAATATTGATGATAATAGCGCAATATTTCTGATATTTGCGCCGGTTAGATCGGCCTGTTTAGCCAAATATTCAAAATCAATCTCATCCGATAAATGCAGTTGTTCAGGCCAAATTGTTTGCCACATTTGTTGACGTAATATTTCATCGGGATAAGTAAAATGGGTAATAAAGGTGAAACGGCGGTTAAAAGCACTATCTAAATGACTGCGGTTATTAGTGGCTAAAATCACCAATCCGGGGTAATCTTCCAATCGTTGTAGTAAATAAGAAACTTCAATATTGGCATGTCTATCTTGGGCATCTTTGGTTTCGCTGCGTTTACCAAATAAGGCGTCGGCTTCATCGAAAAACAGCACGCCGGAATCCGCTTCCGCCAGATCGAAAATTCGAGAGATATTTTTTTCCGTTTCACCGATATATTTATTCACCACGGTAGAAAGATCGACTTTAATCAGATCAACGCCAAGATGCCCGGCAATCACTTCTGCGGCCATCGTTTTTCCGGTACCAGATTCACCGTAAAATAGGGCGCTAATACCGGTACCATAACCTATTTTTTCCTGAAAACCGGAGTTTAATATTTGGTCACGGTAATTAATCGCGGCAATAATTTCTCTCAATTGTTGTGTTAATCCTTCTGAAACGACTAAATCATTAAAACTGCGTTTTGGGGTTATTCGTTGGGCTAATTTACCGAAATTTTGCTGAGCGCGTAGACTTAATGCCTTACGTAAATCAATTTCTGCTAATTGTCCTTCTGATTGCCGTAATATTTGATATTGAATGGCTTCTTTAATAATTAAAGGTAACGTTTCGGGAGTAAATGAAAAGCGCTGACATAACTGAGTAAGATTAATGTCCCGATCGGCATTATCCGGCAAATTTTCTTTCATCATCGCTTTTTTTTCTGCCAGTGTAGCTACCGGCATCTCAATTTGTACCATTGGCAGGTGTTGAATCCATACAAATGAATCGCTCGGTTCTGCCAGACAAACCACGCGTAATTTGGGTTGATTTAACAGGGTGGATAATTGGCTTTGCCATATTTTTTTTTCCTCTGCAAGCAAAGAGAAATTACGGATTAATAAGCAGGCATTGTGTAGCTGAACTTCCCGTATTGCATCGATTAACAAGTCAGGTATTGTATTAGTGTTCTCTTCGTCCGGTAGGCAGGCTAAATCAAGAATTAAGGTACTGATGTTATGCAATGCCATAATATTACTGACCGCTAATTCTCTGGCGCTATCCTGTTTTCCTTTGAGGATCACCAGTGGGCGTACTTCGTCTATTTCATTTAATAATATTTTCTTAAATGAATGATAAAGGGTTTGCGGATACCAAGTTTGTGGAGTAGAAGAATACCAATAAGCACAAGTTGTCAAGGGAGGAAGAATAACTCGCTGGCCGGATAAGAAATGCCAGACAGCGCTGTGCGTTAAGAATTGCGTTTGCAGCCAAATAGATTCCTCGTGGTTATTGAGCCGTAACAGACGGTGATTGATTAATGGTGTTTGCGGCAGAAAGCTATTTTGTAGTAATTGCCAATCACTTTGGCGTTGGCTAAATAATTCAATCGCTAAAGCAAAACTTGGCCACTGTTTTTTACTGTTACCATGTAGAAAAGCAAACAGTACATGATAACGGCTGTCAAAATGGGGTAATAAACCTAACAGTAAAATATCACGCTCAAATTCAGTGAGTTCAAAACGTTCTATCAACAATGATATGGTACCAGAAATAGATTTATTCTCTGTTTTCCCATGATTAATGATGTCATTCTGTTTTAACCAATGAGGTATGCCTAATGGTTTTATCAAACGTTGTTCTATTTCATCTTCGGTCAGTAAAAAGCTTTCTGGTAAGGAATCGTGCCAATCTCGCTTTTGATAATAGTAGCGTTGTAATAGCAGATCAATACGCTCCAAATGAGGATAAATCCAATGTAATTCTGCTGCCATATAATGGCTATCTGTCAGAGGAAATTTCATATAAACCTTTTAAATATTTTTCCAGTAGATTAATAAAGGTCGATCCAGCCAAGGTAATTTGGCGATATTTAACGGCCAGGGCCAGTCAGTTAATAGTGCATCAAATGGTTGAGGCTGGATTGTAATTTTGATTTCCTGTTCATTTATTCGTAATTCTCCCGGACGTTGCAGAAACAATTGGCGAGCATCATTGCGACTTAATTTTTTCCAGGCAGGAAGTTGGGCGATAACCGTATCCAGCCACTGTTCTACTACCAACTTTTTTTCTGGTTCAATAGGCATTGATTCGATATTTTCATCAGTCATGAGTCCGCATAAAATATGATTTAATCCCTTACGTTCTATCGGTGTCTTTTCGGTTCCCCAAATTAGATAATCAAGCAGGACAACGGCACTGAATTGAGCTTGATGATGGATAAATTTTTGCTTTTCAAGTAGACCGAGTTGATTAAATAGGGCAGGTAATATCGGCCATAAAACTAATATTCCAGCATTGTTTACCTGACGTGGTAAGGCTTGTTCAGGTAATGAAGTCGGCTCAGGTTGTTGTGTGTCGTCAGTTAGATATTGGTTATGGTTATTTTCTCCTGTTGTAATAAAGTATTTTGACAGGTATTTGTATTCTTCAACCGATAGATGTTTTTTACAACGTTGTGAAATTGGTGATGCTTGCCAGAGTTGTTTTAACCAGTCATTTAATGGGATGTGATGGGCTACAGCATGGTGAAATAATTCAACAATAGATGTTATATTAATCGCACCGTTATTAAGTTCAGTTGTAATACGTGAGATAATTTTCGCATCGGGTTTGGGAATTTCTTGCGTATTATGTTGTTGTATATATTTCAACGCATTTAATATCAGTTGGCAGGAGGAAACAGGTTCCTCCTGATGTTGCGGTGTAATTATGCTTTCCGATAACTTACGATTAATGGCAGTTAATAAAGCGGGTTCTCTGGTAGCCAGAAGTTTTTGTAGACTGTGTTCGGATAAACAGATTTTTGCTAATAATAATGCCCAGTTATTTTGTACATGTGTTAATTGATTAATGAATTGTTTAATGTTGATATCAGTAATTTTACTATTCTTCATTATTTCCATTGAGTTTGATGTAGAGTCTTTCTGATGTAAGTAATGAATAAAGTTCTCAATATCCGTTTGATTATTTATCTGATATTGGTTTAATGCTTGACTTAATTTATCGTTAAGTCGAGTAGAAAACAGTGAATTAAAATCATCTAATCTTATTTCTCCAAGGTTCAGAATGAGTTCCTCCAAATAGATATTTGTATTAATGGTAGATAAGTTAAAACAGGAATTGATTAACTTATTTATATTGAATTGATTAAGCAAGGAGCCATGCAATATTTTTTTAGCTACCTGTGTGTTATTGGCTTCAATAATAATGATTATCCGGTTTAACAGATTTATATTTGACCTCATATTAATATTCTCTTTTCTTAACTAATAAATATGGGGAAATTGGTCATTATAGTTAATAATCATTAAGGTCTACTTCAACTATATTGTAGGTTATGTCTTCTGAAATAGAAGGTTTTTTTCCTAGCGTTAACATTTCTAAAATGTTGTATGCTTGATCCCCTAAAGGTGCGCCATTATTTTGCCAATGTTTGTATATCTTGGCAAAGTTGTTGAAGTGTGATTCTGGTAACCAGTGAATAACTAATGAGATATGAGCAGGTAGCTCAGCTAAAATCTCATATTTTACCCAAAATTCTAATTTGTAAAGATTGATTGTGCTATTCTCAAATAATCCTTGATTCAGTACTACACTAATTACAAATGAAAAGCGATCGGCTTTGATATATCTATTGCCGGAGAAATACCATTGATAATTCGATGCATTGCTTTCTTGTGGAAAATCGTTTTCTTGATTTGTTATTTTTTCAACTAATATTTTTCTATTAATGCGATCAAATTCTTTTACCTGCACTTTAAGTGTGTCATTGTTAATTTCTAGTGTAATTTCGTCATTCTTTTCGATCATGGCAGGGAAGGAGTTTTGGTTATTAATAGTAATCCATCGTTCATTTTCTGTTGCCTTTTTGGTGTGTATTTTATTATCATAAACTAATTGATACTTCATATCTTCCAGCCATATTTTGCTGTTTTTCCAGCTCAGAGCATATTTTTTTCCGCTATTTTACTCAATGTGTTTTTCAGATCCTCACTGTTATCCGCATTTAGGGTGAATCTGTCTTCTCTCACTTCTGTGATCATTAGATTATTCGCTGTGATTGTCTCTTGGTTGAAGTTAAATTCTAGGTCAATTAATTGATGTTTCTGTAATTTGGCTTCACCATTATTTTTCCACATGATTTCTAATTTATTATTTTCAACCACCTTAAAATTAGCTTGTTGATCCTCATTGAATTTATTATGTGGTTTTACCGGCAAGAGTTGACGATGCTCAATCAGATAAAAGGGAAGTTTATCCAGCTCCGGGTTTTCACTGAAACATTCTCCTCCCAGACCAAGTCGGGCAGCAATGCGTTTCTGAAGGGCTGATACCCGATCAATACGAATATTGTTACGTTGGTAGGCTAGGTTAGGTTGTTGAGTAAGATATTCTCGCTGGGTAGATAGAAAATCTTCTTTTAGTGCCAGAGATTGCTGTGAGTTTGCCTGTAGGAGAGGGATTGAACATTGAGCTCCAAAATATCGTAACAGATAATCTATAATTACCAATTCTCTGGCATAGTTTTTATCATTATTTTCGATTTTCGCCCCATTATTTATCTGATCAATTAAATTAGGTTTTATGCTTTGATGAATATTCTGACCCACACTATTTTCTTTAAAAGGCCATTGAGTTCCATATACAGTATTTCCTCGTTGTTTAAAAGCCAATAATTTTGGTAATAAAGCGAGATCAGCACAGCTATTAGCCAGCATTTGTTCAAAAGGCAACATAAACTGGTGTAATGGTATTTGTTGATGGGTATTAGTTTGTAATCCATAGCAAGAGGGTAATTTATTGCTTACCGGATGGTAATTCAGAACCTTACGATGTTTACCCCAATTCATCAATTCAGGTTGTGTATTAATCAGTGGCTCTGGAATAATCTTGTTTTCTATATCTTGTTTAGAAATCGTAACTTTAATCCCACCTTTAGCGGTAATAGTGAGTGGACTGTCTGGTGAGGTAATCAATTGTAAGGGATTGTCGCCCCATAATCTGGGGTAGTGCTCTTTTTCGATTGTCCAAGACCAGTTATCATTTTTTTCTTGATTATGTTCATCTAATGTGAATTTGGTAATGCTCTTGATTCCTTTGATCCTTAATAATTGATTAACCAGAGGACTTAAATTTAATTCTTTAGGTTCGGTGTAATCTTTGATTGAAGGTAACTTAGGTAGCCAACCATGACGTAAATAAGGTCCATCAAAAATTTCTTCATTACTGTAACCCATTTCTTTCATAGCTTGGATAGTATAACGTAGTGGCTTTTCAAGAACCATTTGTTCCGCTGTTGTATAAATTTTAGCGAATATATCAGCGATATCTTTGACATCATCATTAAGCTGAATATCAATCTTCAATGATATATCGGTGGGTTTTAGCCAAATAATTTTACTGACGGATTCTCCTAAATTGCGGTTATCTTCCAAGAAGGTCTTTAGTTTTGTCTGAGCGAGTGTATTATTAGCCTGAGTTTCCCGGCTAGGTAGCAGATAAAGCCAATAGTTTCCCCTTAGTGTTAATTTTAACTGTTGTGTATCTCTGTATTTGTCTTTGGTGAAACTGTATTGTCGTTCTTGTTTGTTATACCAGTATGTGTAGCGTTGATCTTCAGGTTCTCGAATAAGCTGTGCATCATTAAAGAGAAAATAACCATTACTTTGATCGTTGCTGTGCAAATCTAATAAAGCCCGGCGATAATCCTCTGCGGTAATGGGACCACAGGTCAGCGTTTGTTGTGGGCCAAACTCCTTAGGGAAAATACCATCGCCGGATGTCTGTTGATTTTGTTCAGGAGTAAGAAGATCTTTCAATGGTAATGAATGGCGGTAAGCTAAATCTGATGCGCCATAACAACAGGCTTCTAATAAGGTAATGCCGGGGTCATTTTCCCCCGTATCATTCCAATATTGACCGGATTGTTGTTCAATAACGGTTTTTGCCTGAGCAAGTAAGGTATCAAAGGTAATATCGTCTTTAATAATGGGAAATAGCGTATCTCGATTATTCATTTTTTAACTCCTTCGTTTAGGGGGTTTTATTCCAGACTAAAATCAATACTTCGTTATCGTCGGCTTCTACGCTTTTACCTGCGGCATCAGTGGATGGACTGCCTTTTTTTAAAGTCAAGCTAGTGACCCGTTCAACCCAAGGTGATTGTTGAATCGTGGCTAATAACTGGTAATAATCAATGTGATTACCTGGTGTTACGTTAATAGCCGTATTTTCTCCCCACGGTATGTAGATTCGACTCAGTTCCTGCTGTAATTGCTGGCGGCCATAATCGGGATTAACATTTGGAGCAAATACCAATTCATAGTTAATTGTGACATCAGCGTATTTGGGGTTCTTAATTTCAATGGTTGTCCAGGGACTGCTTAATTGATCTAACCATTCGACCATTTCAGTTAATCGGGCTTGATTCAATTCTGGGCGGAGTGAATCATCGTTATCTTTGTAGCGGTTATCAGGGATGACAATTAATTGGCGCTTTTCTGGCGCGGGTATTTTGGTTAATTCACTGGTTGAAGGATATTTAACATCAAATATACTGACAAACCGCTCTTTTAATAAGGTGACAATATCGTCCCAATTCAATGCCCGGTTACGATGAGACAATCGGGTGGGAACCCGTTTCAGGAAGGTTTGCTCATTTTCTTTCGGCCGACCGTTCCAAGATGCCCAAGGTTGAGTGACTTCACTGATTGCATAGGATGAATTCACCGGCTGTTTAATGCTGCCGGCGGCTAATCCATTTAGCAAGTGATCCGACTCAATAGTTTCTGCGTTAATTAGAGTAGCGGTTATAGCGTTATACAACAGTCCTTTAATTTTTGGATAATTAGGTGGTTTTTCACTAGGTATCTTTGGCGCCATATTAGCTTTTAGCCAGTATTTATCTGTTGGCATTAGAGAGGTTTGGTTTGAAGCATTTTGTGGTAATAACGTTCGTAAGGTTCCCCGATCAAACAGGTTGCGAGTTTGGTCGTGAACCAGTTGGGTTAATGGCTGCCATGTATTGTTTCTACTAAGATAAAACCAAGATATGGAGAATTGTTCAAAGCCTTCTAACTGCCAGTACAGGGATAAAGTTTGTCCCGGTAATACATCGGTAAAGCCTAAATAGAATGTATCATTGGTTAATGACGATATATTTGCTTCTCCCCAATCTATGGTAGTAGATTGAACTCTGGCATCGTTGGGTGTTGCGCTAAAAAGCCGAATACCGTTTTTAGGTAATTTAATGTTATCTGAGTGGCTTAATATTATTGCTGATTTCCAGTCGGTGTTGTCTTTCCGATACCAACGTAGGTCGGTTAATTTCCCTTGGTTCGCTAATAAATCAGCATCTGATGCATACTGTAACGGGTTTCCGGCGCTGTCCTGCCCGGCATCAAACAGGGTCCCTTTTGGGATAAGATATTCTGCATTATCTGTATTTAAGGTAATGCCTAAAGCAACGTTATCCGCTTGGGCATTTCTGGGTTTTAAACCTAATAATTCCCGGTAATAAAGATCACGATGTCGTGCCGGAAAAGTATTAAATAAAACTTTGGTTGTTTCTAACAGTTTTAAAAAAGCTAATATAAAAGCTTGATGAGCCGGTAAATGTCCATCTGCTTTATTAATGTTTTGGTAAATATCCGCTAATTTCTCAGGAGTATTTTCCTGAATAAAGTAGAAACTGTCCCAGAATTTATTTCTATCTTGATCAAAAGGGATTTTTGCCGCATATTCTTTAAGCCAATTTAAAATATCCAGTGTACTTCTTTCATCAAGTTTAAAATCTGTCTCTGGTACGATAGCGGCGAGTTTATTTTTTAATTCGGTAAGTCCCATATTATACCACCTGTTATTTGAATATATTGCTGATAGCTTTGTACAATAGGATGGTTATTTAATAATGAATTTTAAGGAGTTATTTATCCGGCACTGACAGCATATTGGCTGGCAATAAAACGGCCTTTTCCCATACTGGGTGTTGTTATATCCGGTACGCCTGACGGATTAATCGCTGGTTGTGTCGGGGTAAAACGAGCAGTAAATTGTTGCCCGACAATAATCACTGAGTCAGGGCTACAGCAAAAGTTTACTTGCTGGCTGGTATCCAATTGGGCAATGGTGACTATACCCATGCCGAGTGTTGGATGGCTGGAAGTAATGTATTGCGCTTGAAGTTGTACCTTTTTTTCATCACCCACAATGGCGATCTTTTTGCCCTGTATTTGCGCGTGTCCGCTGCCTTTAATAATTGCTGGTCCCAAAATGGTGACCTGCCGATTACCAAATAATGGCTCAAATAGCAGACTATCACCATCGATGATCAGTTGTTTGCTCATTGGTTCACCTTTGCTTGACCTTCATTGACTTCAAGAATGCTTTCAAGTTGTTGAGTGATTTCGCTACCTCTTAGGGCATAGGTCACTTGAATATGTAGGGTATTCGGTGAGTCTGTCTTCTGAGTGACCTGAATATCGGTGATTTCTGCTCTAGGTTCATAACGTAATACTCGTTCTTCAATGCGGGTTTGAATCTCCGACAGTAATTCATCACTGATGTTTTCAAACATATAATCATTTAAACCACAGCCATAATCTTCACGCATAATCCGTTCGCCGGGCTCAGTTAAAAAAAGGATTTTCATACTTTGGCTGACATTTTCGGCGCCTTCGGCCATTGCTATTCCGGTTTCAAGAGAAAACTGCGGCGGAAATTTCCAGCCGCGACCATAAATATCGGCTAATATTTGGTTTGTCATTCCAATACCTCATTACTGTGTTAAGTTAATTTTCGCACCTTTAATATCTACCGCGGATTTTCCTGTGGCGGATAAAGATTTTTCCGCTTGTATATTAATTTCCTGGGCCTGAGTGATGAGATTTTTCGTTGAATTGAGCGTAATATCTTTATCCTGTTGCAGAGAAACTTTATTTTCTCCGCTATTAAGCGCCACGGTGTTTTCTTGGTTATCGAATATTAATGCTTGTTGTTTATCTCCGTGCTTAATAACTAAAGTTTTCACCGGATTTTTTTCACTGGGTTCTAGCGGTGGTTTATTTTTAGGATTATGCATGGAACCTAATATCACCGGAAAACGGGGATCGCATTCAAAGAATCCGATAATTACTTCATCTCCCGGTTCTGGATAAAAGCAAAATCCGCTTTCATGACTGGCGTAAGGTTTACCTAGCCGGGCAAACAGGACACCCTGAGTTAGGTTTAATGCCGGTATTCTGACTGGAATACGGCCTAGCGATTGGCTGTCTTGCTGGTATTTTTCTACGATGCCGATATGCAACTCTTTCACCTGTGGCACCGGGGGTTCCACATCTGGCAACATGCCTAAGGTTAATCGGGTGCGCCAGCCTTGCCTCTGGTTAATTATCTGATTTACGCCAGTGATAATCCCTTGTCCATCCATCCCCTGACCAAAACCGTTTAATGCCAGTACATCTCCTGGTTGATAGCGGTGATTGCCTTCGATTTCAAAACTGCCGGATATATTATGGCTTCGCAGGTTATCCATGATGCCTTGAGCAAGATGTTTAGCTTGTTCATTATCTAGCGGATAGCTGTAAGCCCATTGCCACTCTTTATCAGCCAGTGCGGCGATACTGTCCACGGCCAATTTATGACTGCCAAGTCGGCTATTTTGGGTATTGATTGCTTGAGAAAGTTTCTGTTGCGCAATATTCCAGGCGCGTACACTCACTGTTTTGGGGCTATGTTGGTTATTCCACTGGAGATCCGCCTCAAATAGCACAATATCTTGATCGTCGGCCTGTCGATTAAGAGTATGTACCGTTGACTGATTCAGGGCCTTAGGCGTTATCAAGGTAACCGATTCATTGCCCGGCAACAGCCAGATGTTAGTAGCAACCAATCGGCTTTTTAAGAATGCCCAATCATTGCAACGAAATTGCACCATTTGTTCATGCACCGCTTTAAGCTGAGGCGCCTGCTTTATCGTCGTTTGGATACCATTCTGATTGAAGAGTTTCTTGATAATCGCTTCATCACTCTGTTTATTAAATAGCTGTGAGTGAAAGCTGTGGGTTAATTTTTGCAGATGATGTTTTGCTGTCAGGGTAATGATGCTGTCCTGACCTTTAAGCCCCAGTGTTTGCCGAACAATGACGCCTTTAAACAATACGGTTTTTTGCATCTGTACAATAAGCTCATGATTCGGGCGGCAGTTTGCCAATTCAGTCTGTGTTTTGGCGTCAAAAATATGGCTGGCGTCACCGGCGATTCCTAGCGTGATGTTAGCCGAAGGGATGCCGTTGATGTGATGGTTGGTTGTCAGACTGATCACAGTAAATTGATTGAGCGTTTTACCATCTATCTTGATGGTTACTGAGGGTATTTTCATGCATCCCCCTTAGCTTGTAGGGTTTGGCCGGGGGTAAAGTCATCAAGATTATCTAAACCGTTCTGCCAAGCCAATGAGAGATAATCGATACCACCGGCCAGCGAAGCGCCAGCACCTAAGGCGATTAAGGGTAGGGAAAGCATATCGGTTACGCTAACAGCAGTAGCCGGAGGTGATTTTAATTGCCGTTCGGTGGCCTGAATAACAAAGCTTTCGTCTGCCACCAAGGATAAAGTCGCACTGGCCCGTAATGGGGTGGCGTCCCGATCAAACAGAGTGTAATTGATGGTAAGTCCACTGGCCCGGCAGGCAAAATAACCTTTGTTTTCCCAGCGCATTTTGCCCCATTTGATTTTAAGAAAGTGGGGCACTTTGGTGCTGGCATCAACCGCACACAGGGATTTCAGAGTTGCCAGTTGGGTTTCTATGGGCGTGTTATTGCCGGGCATTGATGCATCAAACAGCAGGACTAACGATAATCCGGCAGGTTGGGATAACATATAACGGCTGCTTTGGCTGGCTCGATTAACACTTTCATCCTGTTGGTAGCGGGTTTGGTAATCAAGCTGAATGGTATCGGGGTTATACATCGCCTGTAAGCTACCCACGGAAACTTTGCCTTCCCGATCTTTGAAGGCTGTCAGGGTGAGTCTGGATAAACCACGTTCAATTAAACTCATAATCGCCTCCTGTTTCACGTAATGCCTCTAACACCTCCCGTTTCACCATCTCAATCAAACGGGCATTATCCAGTTTTTCCTGAGCTAGTGTTCGTGGGGAGCATTGTTCACTCGTAGGATCAGTAACTTTCGCCTGAATAATCAGTTCCTTAATTTCGACAGTCATGCTTTTACTCCTAACCAGCGCATATCCTGATAACGTAATTCCAGAGAGCTCACCAGCACGGTGTTGCTATTGGCATCAAAGTCGCTGGTGGACCAACGAACCGGCAGCGCGTTACTCACCGCCCAGCTCGCCACTGGTAGAGCGTTTTCGTTCAGTAGCATGATGACGACGTCGGCATACACCGCTTTCTCGCCACGCAGCACGCGATCAAATACCAAGGTGAGGGGGGTGATGGTCATGACGCCACGCTCCAACACTAAACTGCCATGTTGAATTTTTTCGGCCAGCCAGACGTTTCTGGCATTTTCCCCACCTTGACTGTGTTGGGTGGTTTGCAGTTCTCGACTCAGGCCCGATATACGCTGAAAGGCGATATCGAGCGGGCTTGGAATGTTATTAAACAGAAAACTGGCGATAAAACGGTGTGATACTGACGGGGTGTATAGATTGTGCATGTTTTTCCCCTGTTTAGATTAGCTAGATACGGTGTTGTTACGGATATCAAACGTCAAACTCAGCTCAATAAATTCCGTTGGAATTAACAGGGCCAGCTTGATTTTCATGATCATTTTTCCGGCCAATATATCTGCTTCGCTCATTGATTCATTGACACCCAGTAATACCTCAAATGCCTGATCTTCCTGAGTGCCTCGCAATCCACCTTTTAACCATAATTGCCGCAGCCAATTGTGGGCCTGACCTTTAAATTTCATCCAAGTGATGGCGTTGTTGGGTTCAAAGACAAAGGCTTGGCCGAGTTGGGTCATATGGGTTTCGATATAGGAAACCAGACGACGCAGTTGGGTATAACGCCAGGGCGAAGCGGGATCGTTGTCCAGAGTACGGCAGCCCCAGATTTTAATGCCTTTGCCGGGGAAGCTGCGAACCAGATTCAACGCAGGGCCTTCTTGATTAAACAGGACTCCAGCTTCAATGAAAGAGCGCACCGGACCGATCACTTTGGCTAAAGCGACATTGGCGGGAGCAGTCCATACCCCTTTATGATGGTCGTTATGTTGAATGACGGCAGCAACCGCAGCGGTAGGGGAAAGTACGATATGTTTACCATCTTCTTGGTAGGTGGTTTTTAGCCTTGGCCAGTATACGGAGCCCCATTGGCGATCACTTGAGGAAAAATCAGCCAGACAATTAGCGGCTAATGCCGGATCGTCTGGAGCATCCAATAATCCCATGATGCCGCGCCGACTTTTGCAAAGATCGAGTATTGATTGCCATGCTTGTTGCCAAAGGGCTTTTTGCGTGTCGGTATCATTAAAATGGGCAAGATCAGGTACGACAATTAGCGTAATTTCGCTTTCTGCGGAGATCGCTTGTTTTACCTGCTCCTGTTGTAGAGCGGTAACTAATGATTGAAAATCGGTTAGCGATTTATTATGACCTAGTGATAGTACATAGGCTTGCTGTCCGCCGTTTTCGAAAAAGTGATGCACGGAGTAGTACATTAATCCTGCTTTACCAAAGGGTTGGGTAAACTCGGTCAGGCTGTTTAACTTGACGGCGGTTTTATTGCTTGGGCTTTCTTGGGTATAACCAATAAAAACCGGTATACCGATAAATTCATTGTTTGGCGGCAGGGATATACGGCTTTCCGTTATCGTGACGCCCGGCTGTTTTATTTCCATTATCATCTCCTCAATGACTGAATAGACGCGGTGTTAAACCGCGCCTCAATACGGTTACTGTGCTACGTATTGCGAAAATTGAAGGATAATAAATTCAGCAGGACGAACCGCGGCCATACCGACTTTGACAATCATTTTTCCTTGCTGAATGTCGTCTTCAGACATGGTGATATCTTTACCAATCTGGACAAAGTAGGCTTCCTGCGGTTTATTTCCTGCTAGTGCGCCTTGTTGCCAAAGTTGATAGAGGTAGTTGTCAATGGCTGTTTGTACTCGTTTCCAGGTAGGTTGGCTATTCGGTTCAAAGACAGCAAATCGCATTGCCCGCTTGATATCTCGTTCCGCTGTATTAAATAAACGCCGTACCGGAATGTAGCGCCAGTTGTCCGTTTGATCTAATGTGCGTGCTCCCCAAATCAGTGTGCCTTTGCCGGTAAAGTGACGGATAGCATTAATACCTGCGTCATTCATGGCGCCTTGGCCAGAATCGGTAATTGCTACAGCAGGTTTGGCATTATTCAGTGCTACATTAGCGGGGGCTTTCCAGACGCCACGACTGGCATCAGTTGACGCATAAATACCCGCAACAGCGGCGCTTGGGGTAAGGTAATTTTAGTGGTTTTCAATACGTCATCGACCGCCTTTTTAGCTTTAGTGTGTTCGTCTGGAGAAGCAGTTTTCAGTGCTGCCAGGGTATCGATACCGTCATAACCGCTTAGCGTAATATGGGCATCTGCCGGTTGGCTGTAAGTAAAAGAGGTTTCTAAATTAGGGTAATAGACAGCGGTTTTATCTGGTTGGGTATTGGGTTTATCTGTTTCATTTTTACTATCAGCAATTAGGAAGTAACCTACTTTTTGTTGCAATAAGGAGTTTACTGCATCGTAGACCGCTTGTTTTGTGCAATTTACTAACGTTGTGTCTGTTTCAGAGCAGACCAGTAAAGTGATTTCCTGTTGTTTTTCAATCACCTCTGGTAGTGCCGCTAATTCTGCTGTTGCAGTACTGCTGCTAGCTTCCAGCGGCAACAGATAACAGACTCCACCGCCGTTGTTAAAATAGTGTTGTATTGCAAAGGCGCTCAAAGAAGTGGCTGTGACAGTGGCGACATAGGTATAGGTTTTTTGGGAATTTTCACTCTTACTTGTAGCTTTCACTGACACAGCCGGTGAAAGTGAAAACTGTGAAATAAAATCCAACCAACTGGTGATTCTAATACAGCTCCCCTTTGTGGGTTGACTCCCGTCTTTTTTAAAAAACTTACCAATAAAGACAGGAATGGCGGTTGGGCTATTGCTAATCGATAGCGATAGTGAGGCGTCTTCTTCAATATAAACGCCGGGATGGGTTGTTATTGTCATATATATTGCCTCCAATTATCTGGCGGTATTTTGCATGAACTGTAGCATGAGGAATTCAGCCGTTATTTTGGCGTTTTAAGCTGCCTGAATCATTACTCTATCCGCAGTTAGTTTTATTTCTTGAACTGCAATATCATTGCTGGTGGCATCAAAAGAAGGGGAGGTTAATGAAGTTGGGAACGCATTTGCTACGCTCCAGCTCATTAAAATTTCGGTGCCGGCTTCATTAGTCAGGCTAATTGAAACATCTTTTTTCTCAACTTGATTAAGCTGAATGGAATTAAGCCAATCAAAAAGTTTTGTATCCCCAGGAAATACCCCTTTACGTAGCGTAATATTGATCAACTGACGTTGTCCCGGCATTTTATAGTGATTACCGGTACCATCTTTATATTCTATTACATCATAACTGATATCGAGCCCAGAAACGTTGTTGAAAGGGATTTGTTCATCACCAACGGAAACAACAAATCGATAAGTTGGTATTGGATAATCAACCGCAATTTGTTCTGTAGTTACGGACATGGTTTATTTCCTTAATTTGTTATTTATAGAGTAGGTCAGTGCGGTTATCGCTATACCCTTCATCTTTCAAGCTGCTGCTTTGTTGGCTGCTTTCACTCACCCCAGTCACATAGTTATCTATGCTCCTGGGGATTCGTTCACTTGCCGCCGCGCGGCAACTTGAAATCTATTAGGTATATATTTCTCTTAGCATTTAGCGATAGACAATAGCTACCGCACTAACCTGTTTTGCCTTGGTTACTATTTATATAGGAGCGTTTTACATAGGAACGTTATTTGGTGAATCTAAGATCACATTAATGATCACGGTAAATTATAATCAACGTTTGTTAGTTTTAAATATCAATTGTTAATACATGTGATTATTGGTTATAAAAACAATTCATATTGAAATTGTTTCTTAATCATATTGTTATACTTTTCTAGCAAAGCATGAATAAATATTGTGTTATAACTTTTGACATGAAGGTAATGATTCTTTGTTAATAAAATTATTTATTAACAAATGGTTATGTATTATTTTTTTGGATTTAATCCAGCAGGGCGCTTAGTTTTAATAATGGGAGGTTCATGAAATGAGGATCTCGTTATCTATCGTTAGTCAGCTATGATTCATATCGTTTTGGTTTTATGCATAAAGTTATATTTGATTCGATAGTTAAATATTGCTAAAGGAATATTACCTTATGAATTATAAATACTTACTAGCTATTTCAACCGCAGTGTCGTTTACCCTTTTTACTATGCCAACATTGAGTCACTCTGACCGTTCTCTTCCAGCGACTACAATAACCAAACAAGTCAATGCTGAAATGGCATCTACTTTACCTTTCAACGATAAATCTGATTTTGATGATGCTAAACGTGGTTTTATCGCTAAACCAGATTCTCTGATTATTCGTGATGCTAACGGTAAGGTGGTATTGGATCTTGACAGATATCGTCAATTTATTACCGATAAAACGCCAGCTCCAGATACCGTTAACCCGAGCTTGTGGCGTAATGCCCAACTCAATATGGAATATGGGCTTTATAAAGTGAGTGATCACATTTATCAAGTGCGCGGCTATGACATATCTAATGTGACTTTTGTTGAGGGAAATACCGGGTGGATTGTTTTAGATCCGGCTACGTCTGCGGAAACAGCCAAAGCAGCCTATGATTTAGTCAGCGAAAATTTAGGTAAAAAGCCGGTGGTGGGGGTAGTTTATAGCCATTCTCATGTTGACCATTACGGTGGTGTGCGCGGCATTGTCAATGAGGATGATGTTAAAGCAGGTAAAGTTCAGATCCTAGCGCCGGAAGGTTTTATGGAACATGCCGCTAGTGAGAATGTGATTGCGGGTAATGCGATGGGCCGTCGGGTTGTTTATATGTTTGGTACCTTATTACCCAGTAACCCTCAAGGCAGTGTGAATTCTGGCTTAAGTGCAACAGTACCGACTGGAACGGTAACATTGATCCCACCAACACAGACTATCAAAGTAACCGGTGAGAAAGTGACGGTTGATGGTGTTGAGATGGTATTCCAGATAACGCCTGGCACGGAAGCCCCTTCAGAGATGAATACTTGGTTTCCGCAATGGAAGGCGATGTGGATGGCAGAAAATACGACTAATTCCATGCACAATATTTTATCGTTGCGTGGAGCTCAGGTGCGTAATGCTTTGGCTTGGTCAAAATATATTAATCAGACCATCGATTTGTACGGCGATCAGGTTGAAGTGAAATTCCAGAGTCATAACTGGCCAATGTGGGGCAAAGAGCGGGTGGTGGATTACTTTAAAAAACAACGTGATTTATACAAATATATCCACGACCAGACGGTGAATCTGATGAATAAAGGTTACACCGGTGAGGAGATTTCCGAGATGATAAATTTGCCATCAGAGTTGGCGAGTTATTTTCCGAATCGTGGTTATCATGGCGCATTGCGTCATAATGCCCGCGCGGTTTATCAGTTCTATATGGGGTGGTATAGCGGGAATCCCTCTGATCTAAATAACCTGCCGCCTAAACCTTCTGCGATTAAATATGTGGAATATATGGGGGGCGAGGCAGCGGTAATAAAACGTGCCCAAGCTGATTTTAATAAAGGGGAATATCGTTGGGCGGCACAAGTGCTTAAGCATGTTGTTTTTGCTAATCCTGATAGTGTGGCAGGAAAAAGATTGCTAGCTAAAACCTATGAGCAGTTAGGTTACCAGTCTGAATCAAATTCCTGGCGGTCGGCTTATTTGCAGGGCGCTGCGGAGTTGCGTCGTGGTGTGCCAAAATCCGGTAGCTTGGATATTGCCAGCCCGGATACTATTCGTGCTATGTCGCCTGAAATGTTATTTGATTATTTGGCGGTACGGTTAAACGGGTCTAAGGCTGCCGGTAAGAAATTAGTGATGAATGTTAATTTCACTGATCTCAATAAGCATTACACGTTGACGGTGGAAAATGGTGTGCTGAATTATACTGAGAAGCAGGCGGTACAGGCGGATGTTACCTTGACGTTGACGAAAGCTGTTCTGGATAAGATTCAGTTGGGGGAAGGTAAATTTGACAGTGAGGTGCAAAAACAGAATGTGAAGATTACGGGAAACCGAGCCAAGTTTGATGAATTTATCGGCCTGTTGGACAGCTTCCCATTCTGGTTCAATATAGTGACGCCCCGTGCAGAATAGAAGGTAATGTAACCTGAGGTTTGCTTAAGAAGGGAACTCAGCGCCTGAGGCACGATCAAAGTTTTTGTCAAAGAAAACAAAATCGTGGAGATCCTCAGGCATGCCTAATTTAGAAGAACTTTACTGCTGTGTCGATGATTTTTGCCAACAATTTATCCCTCTCTGGCATCAACAGTTAATTGCAAATAAAATTGGTTATTTTTTTACCCATCCCCCCGATAGGGTTCGCAAGTGCAGTATCAACAAAGTTGATACTTGAAATGAACACGGATAGAGTATCTTCATTGTTGATACTATGAGGATTTAAATATGGCAAAAGTCGTCGTGAAAAAATGGGGAAACAGCCCTTCTGTACGTCTTCCGGTCGCTATTATGCAAGCTGCTTCGCTAAATGTTGATGATACGGTTGATATTGCTGTTGAAGATGGTCGAATTATCATTATTCCGGTCAAAGCGAAAGAGTATTCTCTTGACGCACTATTAGCTGGAATTACACCCGAAAATATTCATGAAAAAATGGATTTTGGTGCTCCAGTTGGTAAGGAATTGATCTGATGGTTTCTCGTTTTGTGCCTGATTCTGGTGATATTATTTGGATTGACTTTGATCCTATGGCTGGGCACGAGCAGGGAGGCCATCGCCCCGCAGTCGTACTGAGTCCATTTGCCTATAACAATAAAGTGGGATTGCTGCTCTGTGTTCCTTGCACAACTAAAGTGAAAGATTATCCTTTTGAAGTTGAATTATCAGGAAGCCGTAATAGTGTTGCCTTAGCTGATCAGGTGACATGTGTTGATTGGCGAGCCAGAAAAGTAACAAAAAAAGGTCATGTTAATTCTTCAGAACTGGAGGATATAAAGGCTAAAGCAAAGGCGCTTATCGGATAACAGGGCACTTTAGGCGGCTTAATTGCTTATACATTCCCACCTAAAAAACCGAGCTTGAATTTACGGGATTGTGATATCGCTATTTTTAAACGAAACTGAGGTTAATGTAATCATTCGCCTTGATTGCGAATTTTTAATATCAAACTACAGCGATTGAGCTGTAGTTTGACGCAGAAAGGGGTTATGAGAAAAATCAGGCCGTAGGGCGGGCGACGATATTACGGGTTTCCATTCTGACTTCCTCAATACGAACATCAATGATATCGTTTAATTGGTAAGCGACTTCACCTTTGATAATCACAGTGCCGGTCTCTTGGCTACATTGCAGTTCATCACGCACGGCATGTAGGAATGGCGCCGGTATAAAGGCCACCGCACCGTTATCGACCAGTCGGACACGTAAACCACCACGGGTAATATCAATGATTTCTGCGGTAAATCGTTGCTCGGTTCCTGCATGTGGTTGCAGGAAGCGTGCATACAGCCAGTCTCCTACATCACGTTCGGCCATACGATTCAATCTGCGACGTTCAGCCAGTTGCAAACAGGTTTCTTCTGAGGGTTGTTCCGCGCCCGTTTTTTGAATAATCGCTTTCAGTAAACGATGGTTAATCATGTCGCTGTATTTACGGATCGGTGATGTCCAGGTGGCGTAAGCATCAAAACCGAGACCAAAATGAGGACCGGGTTCAGGTTTAATTTCTGCGAAAGTCTGGAAACGACGAATGCGACTATCAAGGAATTGGGTTGGTTGTTTATCCAATTCACGGCGTAATTTGCAGAAGCCGTTTAAGGTCAACAATTCTTCTGTGTTGGCATCGATACCATTTTCTTGCAGTAATTCAACTACTTGTTCAATTTGCAGCGGCTCAAAGCCCATATGGACATTGTAAATACCAAAACCTAACTTATCGCGTAGTATTTTTGCGGCGCACAGGTTGGAAGTGATCATTGCTTCTTCAACAATACGGTTGGCTGTACGGCGTTGTTCTACCACGATATCCAGTACGTAACCATTATCATCGAGGATGAAGCGATAATCAGGACGATCTTTGAAAATAAGCGCATTTTGGTGGCGCCATTGGTTACGGCGATCACTCATTTCTTTCAGGAGAGTGATTTGAGTCTTAATCGCTTCAGAAGCAGGTTTCCAAGTTCCGGTTTCTTCCAGCCAGTCAGAAACTTCGTCATAAACCAATTTAGCTTTTGATTCAACCCAGGTAGAAAAAAACGCAATGTCATCACCCAGTTGACCATCTGCCAGAATCGAAACCTGACAAACCAATGCCGGGCGACGGGCGTTAGGGCGCAGAGAGCATAAATTCTCTGACAGGTCGCGGGGCAACATGGGGATATTAAAACCGGGCAGGTAGTTGGTGAAAGCACGTTGATGGGCGATTTGGTCCAGTTCGCTGTCAGCCGCAATATAAGCAGTTGGATCAGCGATGGCGATACTGAGTTTCAGGCTACCATCATTTTGCTTAGCGATATGTAAAGCATCGTCCATATCTTCCGTGGTTGCACTGTCGATAGTAACAAAATCCAGCGACGTTAAGTCAATACGCTCAAGATCGCCATCGTTCATCTGGCAATCAGCAGTCATGGAGGGAGCCTCACGTTCCAGATTATGGCGAGTGAGTGTTACCCACCAAGGGGCGTAGTGATTGTTACCCTCAGTAATATAGCCGGTAATTTCCGCATGAAAACCACGACTGCCTTTCAATGGATGATGGCGCATTTCAGCGACCGCCCAATCACCATGCTGAAATGGATGAATGACCTGATTGGCCGGCCGGCAAGGGATAGCATCTCTTAGCAGTGGGTGATCAGGAACGATCCATAAACGGTTATCATTTTCTTTTTTCTGGATACGGCCAACGAAACGATTGAGAAATGGTTCAATCAAGGTTTCTGGTTCGGCGATCTCTCTTTCTTTATCAGTATGAATAGCGGCAGTGACTCGATCGCCATGCATAACTTTTTTCATGTGTGGAGGAGGAATGAAATAACTTTTTTGCCCATCGACTTCTAAGAATCCGAATCCTTTTTCGGTACCTTTGACCAAACCTTCTACTCGAAGTGTTTGGGAATGAAGTTGCTGTTTTAGCTGTGCAAGCAGCGGGTTGTTTTGAAACATAATATCCGCGGAGAAAGTTGAGGGTTATTATCAGATAGTTTTTGGAATAACAGTTTTACGCGAATTGGCGGTGTCGAGCAAGCAACATCTGCAAAATAGCGTAAGACAGTATGGAAATTGCATTGAAAATTACAATAGTTACTCAGGGTAAATTTTTTCTTTAAATTCGCATAGATCTTCAATAATACAAGAACCACAACGAGGTTTACGGGCTATGCAGGTATAACGACCGTGTAAAATAAGCCAATGATGACAATCAACTTTAAATTCGGCCGGGACGACTTGCAGTAATTTATTTTCGACTTCATCAACATTTTTACCGGGCGCGAATTGAGTACGGTTGCAAACGCGAAAAATATGGGTATCGACCGCAATAGTCGGCCAGCCGAAAGCGGTGTTTAATACCACATTGGCTGTCTTGCGGCCAACACCTGGCAATGCTTCCAATGCAGCGCGATCTTCAGGAACCTCGCCAGCATGTTTTTCTAGCAATATTCGGCAGGTTTTAATTGTGTTTTCCGCTTTGGTGTTATAAAGACCGATAGTTTTTATATACTCTTTTAGCCCATCTACACCAAGGTCAAGTATTGCCTTTGGGGTATTAGCAACCGGATAGAGTTTTGCTGTGGCTTTATTAACACTCACATCTGTCGCTTGTGCTGAAAGTAGTACTGAAATAAGTAACTCAAATGGTGTTGTGAAAACTAATTCAGTTGTTGGCTTTGGGTTGTTATCCCGTAAACGCGTTAGAATTTCGATACGTTTCTGTTTGTTCATATCAAATGGAACTCTCTGATCTTGGTGACACTGTTATTGCACTGCTTTTTTCTTTTATTGCTCTGGTTTTCATTTTTTCGTCAATAAGATATTTCACTGCCAGCATTAATCCTAAACCGATAAAAGCGCCGGGTGGTAAAATCGCTAACAGGAAAGGGGAATCCATATGAACGATTTCTATTCGTAATACTTTAGCCCAATTACCCAGAAGTAAATCCGCGCCATCAAAGAGGGTTCCATTACCGAGAACTTCTCTAATCGCACCGAGAACAAACAGCGCAAAAGTGGCTCCTAACCCCATAGCTAAGCCGTCAATCGTGGAAGGCATAATCGGGTTTTTCGCGGCGTAGGCTTCAGCGCGACCAATAACAATACAGTTAGTCACAATCAGCGGAATGAAAATTCCTAATGATTCATACAGGCCAAAAGCATAGGCGTTAATCAGCATCTGAACAGCACTTACAACCGAGGCGATGATCATAACATAAATTGGAATACGGATCTCATTGGGCACCCAACGACGCAAACTGGAAACTGCAATGTTGGTACAGACAAGAACCAGTGTCGTTGCCAGTCCTAAACCGAGGGCGTTGGTTGCCGTGGAAGATACCGCTAACAGTGGACATAATCCTAGCAGTTGTACTAAAGCAGAGTTATTTTTCCATAACCCTTGGATAAATAAATTTTTGGTTTCACTCATGATTTTTCTCCACAAGATTCTAGAGAAGAGAGATGTTCAGGTAGGGTTTGTAAATAAAGCGCGGTCCGTTTAACGGAGTTTACCACCGCGCGTGGGGTAATAGTGGCGCCGGTAAATTGATCAAACTCACCACCGTCTTTTTTCACCGCCCAGTGCCGGTCATGATTGGATGTGATGGTTTTCCCTGAGAATACATTAATCCAGTCTGAAATCCGGGTTTCAATTTTGTCCCCCAGTCCTGGGGTTTCATGATGTTCTGTAACTCGGACTCCTAGCACTTTTCCTGAGAAATCTGCTCCAACCAGTAACTGAATGGCGCCGGAATAACCATCCGGCGCCGTACTTTCTAGTGCTGCCGCTACGGGCTGACCATTTTTACGGGCCAGGTAGAGACGATGAGGCAAGTTATTGCCCAGAGCATCAGCATTGACTAGATAGCATTCGTTTTGTATATCGTTGTCGTATAAAACAGGCGGAATAACCTGATCAAGCAGCGACTTGTGTTGTAATGCGGCCTGTTCTGCAATAGTACTTTTAGTGAGTGAATTCACGACAGCCGTCAGCCCGGTGGTAATTGCAGCAAAAATGGCTAGCGTGATGCCGTGACGTCGCATGGTTTCTAACATAACGGCTCCTTATTTATGCCCGTAAACGCGGGGTTGGGTGTAATGGTCAATGAGCGGCACGGTGATATTCGCCAATAAGACCGCAAACGCTATGGCATCAGGATAACCACCATAAACACGGATAAGCCAGACTAACAAGCCAATCATGGCGCCAAAAACCAAACGACCTTTAGGTGTCGTGGAAGCACTGACTGGATCGGTTGCAATAAAGAATGCGCCTAGCATGGTTGCACCGGAGAACAGTTGTAATAATGGCGGCGAATAACGGGATGGATCAATCAGCCAGCTTGTAAGTGCGCATAAGCCTAATACCAAGATAAATGCCACAGGAATTTGCCAGGTTATCACTTTTCTGTTCAGTAGAATAAGCCCGCCAACAAGATAAGCAATGTTGACCCATTGCCAGCCAATACCAGCCAGAGATCCTTGTAATATGGGTTGGCGAAGAACGTCATCAATATTGTGAGTCAATAAACCGGTTTTGAAACTATCCAGCGGTGTGGCCTGGCTAATCCCGTCAAAGCCTTGTTGCAATTGCTGTAATGTTGTTCCATCGGGGGTATGGCTGGTGAAAATCACCATCAGGCAGTCTAGTGGTGTAATTTGTGTTGCCAGTAAATCCATCGGCGGCAACCAACTGGTCATTTGCACTGGAAATGATATTAGCAGTACGACATAACCCACCATTGCCGGGTTGAATGGATTTTGACCAAGACCGCCATATAAGTGTTTGGCAATAATCACTGCAAAGGCAGTCCCCAATACAATTAGCCACCAGGGAGCCAGCGGCGGAAGGCTGATTCCTAAAAGTAAGCCTGTTAGTAACGCCGAATTATCCTGTAAACGAGGCATAATTGCCTGTTTACGCAACGACAGGGAAAATGATTCCGCAAGCAGGGCAGTAATCACTGCGAGTAGGATCTGGAACAAGGTACCGTAACTAAAGAAGTAAGTTTGTACGGCAATACCGGGTATCGCTGCCAGCATAACCCACAGCATGATGCGGCTGGTACTTTGCTGATTGTGTGTAAAAGGCGAACTTGCGACTTTTAGTTTTTTGTTGTCAGTCTGAATGGGTCTGAATTTCATTTATAACAATCACTATTCTATTGAAATTTTCTGTTGTTCCTGAGCGTCTTTTTTGGCCTTAACCCTGGCAATGGCAGCAGCGATCGCGGCTTTACGCGGATCAGTTTCTTCCGCTGGCGGTGCTTCTGACTGAATTTCAGTTAATTGCTGTGTTTGGGCTTTCTTAGCTTTAACACGAGCAATAGCGGCGGCGACAGCGGCTTTACGCGGATCAGTTTCTTCCACTGGCGGTGTTGCTGGCTGAGTTTCAGTTAATTGCTGTGTCTGAGCTTTTTTGGCTTTAACGCGAGCAATGGCAGCGGCAACGGCGGCTTTACGCGGATCGGTTTCTTCCACTGGCGGTGTTGCTGCCGGAGCTTCGGTTAATTGCTGTGTCTGGGCTTTTTTGGCTTTAACGCGAGCAATGGCAGCGGCGACGGCGGCTTTACGCGGATCAGTTTCTTCCGCTGGCGGTGTTGCTGGCTGAGTTTCAGTTAATTGCTGTGTCTGGGCTTTTTTGGCTTTAACGCGAGCAATAGCAGCGGCGACGGCATCTTTACGCGGATCTTGTTTTTCACTAGCGGTAGATTCTGGTTCTCTCGCTTCTAGTGAGGGTGCTACTTCCTGATTTTGAGCTGCTTTCTTCGCTTTAGCTCTGGCAATTGCCGCTGCTAATGCGGCTTTGCGTGGATCTTCCGCACTTGTTGGTTCAGATGGAGCAATACTAATATCTTCCGCCGCCTGTTTTTCCGCTTGGCGAGCGCGAAGCTGTTCTTTTCTTGCCTGACGGGCCGCTATTGCTGTGGAATTATCGGGTACTTGTCCTGGTTCGATAGTGACGGTTTTACCCGCGTTAGCCTGTTTTTCTTTCACGCGGGAAAGCGCATTTTGTACAGCGCTTTTATCTTTATCATCAACTTGAACAGCCGATTTTTTATGTCGTTCCTCTCGGGCCAGTTTTTCCCGCTCCATACGAGCCTGTTTAGCTTCGAAACGAATTTTGGCTTCGGTTGAACGGCGGTTTTCCTGATCCAAAGCCCGAATTTCCGCTTTTTCCTGGCGATAATATTGCACCAGAGGAATATTGCTTGGGCAGACATAAGCACAGGCGCCACATTCAATACAGTCAAACAGATTGTGATCTCTGGCTTTTTCGTGCTCTTGTCCACGACTGAACCAATAGAGTTGTTGCGGCAATAAACGGGCAGGGCAGGCTTCCACACATAATCCACAACGGATACAAGCCTCCTCCGCTGTATTTGAGTCCATTTCCTGATGGGATGGCGCCAGAATACAGTTACTTATCTTAACGATGGGTACGTTGAGGTCAGGTAGAGTGAATCCCATTAAAGGGCCACCCATAATGACCATCTGTTCTGATTGTGGTTCAAACCCGGCTAACTGGAGAAGAAATTGTACCGGAGTACCGAGCCGCGCCCAGAAGTTACCCGGTGAGGCGACTGCTTCGCCAGTAAGCGTAACGACTCGCTCAATCAAAGGTTCTCCATCAATAATGGCGCGTTTGATCGCAACCACTGTACCCACGTTTTGCATTAGTACACCGATAGTAGAGGAACGGCCGCCGGAGGGGACCTCTTTACCGGTCAGGATCTTGGTCAGTTGTTTGGCGCCCCCGGAAGGATATTTGGTTGGAATAACCCGGACAATAATCGATTTATCGCCTTTTAGGGCGGTTTTAAGCGCTTTTATCGCTTCGGGCTTATTATCTTCGATACCAATCAGGATCTGCTCTGGTTTAAGCAGATGTTCCAGAATACGAATGCCCTCAATAAGTTCGCCAGCATGTTCCTGCATCAGGCGGTCATCCGCGGTAATATAAGGTTCGCATTCTGCCGCGTTAATAATCAGCGTCTTAAGACCATGACGGCCGCTTTGTAGTTTGGCGGCGGTAGGAAAACCGGCTCCCCCTAAACCTGCGATACCTGCCTGATGGATTCGGTTCAGGATCGTCTCTGTATCCAGTGCTTGATAATCAAGTGTCTGAATGCGTTCACACCATTGATCGGCACCGTCAGGGCATAAACGAACACATAGCTCTTTCAACCCGGATGGGTGCGCGGTAATACACGGTTCAATAGCAATGATGGTGCCGGAAGTCGATGCATGAACCGGTACAATACGGCCAGTGCCAAATGTTAAAGGTTGGCCTTTAAGCACCTTATCACCCGCTTTAACCAGCAACTCGCCTTCCGTACCCAAATGTTGTTGCAATGGGATGATTAACTCTTCTGGTAGTGGCGCAATGCGTAAAGGAGCTTGGCTGGATTGCAGCTTCATTTCAGGTGGATGAATACCACCGGCAAAATCCCAGATTTTGTTTTTATTGAGTAAGTTGAAGAGATTAAACATGATGTTCAGCCTCAATATTTTTAACTGGGATACTGTTGGCGGAAATCGCGTACGACGGCTGAACAGGAATATTTTTGACTGGAATAGCTTTTAAATCCCATTTCCAATTAGCAGTGGTTGTGACTACAGGGATCATCGTAATACAATCTGTCGGGCAAGGAGCAACGCACAGGTCACAACCGGTGCATAAATCTTCAACCACGGTATGCATAGCTCGGGTAGCACCGATAATAGCGTCTACTGGACAGGCCTGAATACATTTGGTGCAGCCAATGCAATTTTCTTCATCAATAAATGCGACTTTGCGAGCAGGGTTTTGTATGCTTGCATCACCGTCTAATGGTTGCGGATCGACACCGAGCAGCTCTGAAATTTTCAGCATGGCTTGTTCGCCGCCGGGTGCGCATTTGTTAATCATCTCACCATTATTCGCTATGGCTTCGGCATAAGGGCGACAGCCAGGGTAACCACATTGCCCACACTGGCTTTGCGGCAAAAGATCATCAATGTTTTCAACAATGGGGTCCTCTTCCACCTGAAAACGGCGGGCAGCAAACCCCAGGATTAACCCAAAAATTAACCCTAGCGCACTGAGTGCGCCAATAGCAATCCATAATGATGTCATCAGAACTTCACCAAACCACTAAAACCCATAAAAGCCAAGGACATTAAACCCGCAGTGATAAGACCAATAGATGATCCCTTGAAAGGGGCGGGTACATCAGCAACAGCCAGACGTTCACGAATAGCGGCAAACAGTACCATAACAAGAGAGAAACCGGCGGCAGCGCCGAAACCATAGATAGCGGATTGTAAAAAATTGTGTGATTGATTGATATTCAGTAGAGCCACACCAAGTACAGCACAGTTAGTCGTAATCAACGGCAGGAAAATACCCAATAACCGGTATAACGTCGGGCTGGTTTTGCGTACAACAAGCTCGGTGAATTGCACGACAACCGCAATGACAAGAATAAAGCTCAGGGTACGCAAATAGATTAAGTCCAGAGGTAATAAAATAAAGGTATTCACCAGCCATGAACATACAGAAGCCAGTGTCATAACGAATGTTGTTGCAAATCCCATCCCGATAGCAGTTTCCAGCTTTTTAGATACGCCCATAAAAGGGCATAAGCCGAGAAATTTCACCAAGACGAAATTGTTAACCAATACGGTTCCAACAAATAAAAGAAAATAGTCAGTCATTGCTGTGCCTGAAAATGGGTTTGTTGACTTTTTATTAAATTATAAGTATGCCCTCGTCTTACCAGGGGCAATCTATTGTTATGATAACAACCAAAGAAAGTTGAGGTTATCGATCTTGTGTGAAAGTCATTTTGACTCGATGAGAGCGTTTAATGTAGGGGACAAAAATAGCGGTTGCCAATAGTGGCCATGCTAATGCACGTAAAGCCATTTGATCAGGAATAGGGGAGAAAGCGAAAGTTTTCAATGCGATTAATACGGTAATAATAAGCCAAATAATAAAAGCTTGCGGGAATTTTTTTGATCGAGTGAAAAGCAGTTTCAATACCCATAGGGTGAAACACCACATTACCGCAGTAATGGCGACAGAAAGAAACCACATTAAAGTAAAGTGATTATTCCCGGCGCTCAGTACATTGTTTTGACTGAAAAATGCCATGATATATAGGGCAAGCATTACACTGGCGCTGAGAAAGGTCATAATCAGATAAGCCGCCGGAGCCAGAACCCAACCATTAATTCGGTGGTAATCATTGGTTTGATACATAAATCATTCCACTTGAAGCTATACGAAAGAAGAATAATAGGCGATTCTAATGACTTAGGAAATAGATTGATTGAAAGATCTTCAAGGCTGGACTTGGAGATAATTTGCGAAACGGTCATCACCGATGATATTTTTTACGGATGCTGAAATTGCTGCATATTATTAATGAGTTTGAGGGGCTGTTATGCGTGAGCTGTTAAAGGTTGGGTTGGTGGGGTATGGTTATGCGAGTAAAACGTTCCATGCACCATTAATTGCTGGCGCTGCTGGTATTAAATTGGCCGCCATTTCCAGTAGTGATGCTGAGAAAGTGAAATCAGATTGGCCAAATATTCCAATGGTATCCTGCCCTGAGGATCTTTTTAATGATCCCGACATTGATTTAATCGTTATTCCGACACCTAATGATACGCATTATCCTCTAGCACAGAAAGCATTGGCAGCGGGTAAGCATGTTGTGGTGGATAAACCATTTACCATCACAGTTGAACAAGCGGAATCTTTAAAAGAGCAGGCAGAAAAGGCGAATTTATTACTTTCTGTATTTCATAACCGCCGTTGGGATTCCGGCTTTCTAACCATAAAATCGTTAATTAAAGAGAATCGTCTGGGCAAATTAAAATATTTTGCCGCCCATTTTGATCGTTATCGTCCGGTTATACGTCAAAGATGGCGTGAAGCGGCGGGGCAAGGGAGTGGGATTTGGTATGATTTAGGTCCTCATTTACTCGATCAAGCGGTTCAACTGTTTGGTAAACCGCAATTTATTACGGCTGATTTAGGGATGATCCGCCCACATGCGGAAGCGGTAGATTATTTCCACGTGTTGTTGAATTATCCGGATATCAAAGTGGTTCTTCATGCAACAACAGTGGCAGCGGCTGAATCTGCTGTTTATACGTTGCATGGTATGGAAGGCAGTTACGTAAAATATGGTCTTGATCCTCAGGAAGAGCGATTGAAAGCAGGGGAAAGGCCCCCGCATGCCGATTGGGGATATGATATTCGTGATGGTATTGTGACGCTGTCACGTGGAGAGGAGTTAGTGACTGAACATGTACCGACTTTGCCTGGTAATTATTCTGCTTATTATGCTGCTATCCGTGATGCGATTACACTAGGTAAACCTAATCCAGTGACGGCAAGTGAAGCAATTCAAATCATGAAATTAATTGAAGCTGGTATTCAATCGGCAGAACAACAACGTACAGTAGCAATTTAAGCTATTTATTGATTAGCCTGGTTTGCCGGGCTAATTATTTGCAAAGCAAGGAAAATGATAAATGATTTGGTGGCAAAGGTTAAGAATAGATCCTTTTTTGATGATATTAGTGACGGTAGTCGTTATTGCGACATTCTTTCCTTGCGAGGGTGAAATTAAAGTTTGGTTTCAACGATTAACCACAGCGGCTATTGCTCTGCTGTTCTTTATGCATGGCGCCAAATTATCTCGTCAAGCTATTATTGCCGGCATAGGACATTGGCGACTTCATTTGTTGGTCTTTCTCAGTACCTTTGTCTTATTTCCGATTATTGGATTAGGATTGAATTTTCTAGTACCCGAAATCATGACGCCAACGGTTTATTGGGGATTCCTTTATCTTTGTGCATTACCGGCTACGGTTCAGTCAGCTATTGCTTTTACCTCGGTTGCTGGTGGTAATGTTGCCGCTGCTATTTGCAGTGCTTCGGCATCCAGTATTTTGGGCGTGTTTTTGTCGCCAATATTAGTTGGACTGATGATCCATATCCAGGGTGAAGGTAGCCCCGATACGTTAGAGGCAATAAAATCTATAATTCTTCAATTAATGGTTCCTTTTATTATCGGGCATCTGTCACGGCCATTAATTGCACGTTGGGTGGAGAAACATAAAAAACTGGTCAATATGACTGACCGGTCATCAATTCTTTTGGTGGTTTATGTGGCGTTTAGTGAGGCGGTTGTAGAAGGTATTTGGCATAAGATTGATGGTTATTCGTTACTGATGATTGGGGTTATTTGCTGCATTATGCTGGCGATTGTGCTGATGATTAATACTTATACTGCTCGCTGGTTGGGTTTTAATAAAGAAGACGAAATCACGATTGTTTTTTGCGGTTCGAAAAAGAGTCTGGCTAATGGCGTGCCAATGGCGAATGTTCTATTCCCGGCGGCGACAGTTGGCGTAATGTTGTTGCCGTTGATGATTTTTCATCAAATTCAGTTGATGGTGTGTGCGGTATTAGCGCAACGTTATGCTCAGAGGTTAAAACGGAAATAGATATAAATCTATAATAGGAAATTGTTGTAAATATATATTAATGATGACGAACGCTCATTAACAAAAGACGCGTTATTGCAGGTCTGGAGGCAGCTAACCGGAGAGAAAAATGAGGTGGACGGCCTTTGGCGATCACGGGTGAAAAATTGGATGCAATCCTTATAGCATTGGAAGGTGGGATGTCTAAAGCTGCAATTTGTCGTAATTTTGGCGTAAAAAGAACAACACTAATTGATACATTGAATCGCATAGATAAAACAGAAAATACAAAGAGAAATTATGTTGAAGATAGTTAAATTGATAACATGAATTTTGGTTAAAAATTAAAATCTTTATATTCAGTAAGTTACCCTTTCGTATAGACCGATTTAAAATCAATTTTTCTTCTTAAAGCCAGACGTAGCAAGGGCTGGGAGGGAACGAAGGAACAAATGGGGCTATGGTCGGAAAACCTCTTACAGGCGAATCAGCTCAAGCATCCACATTAGCTGCTTTTCGCCTATGCTAATTATGTTGTAATACACCACATTAATAGTTAATGTATATATATAACTATAGATTAAAAAATCCAATCAGACAACTACTTAAAATTAAAATTGACAGATGCTTAGATGTATATCTGGACAAAACTTTCGGAGTGTAAGAATATGTCTTACACTATGGAATGTTAATTAATTATCTGAATGAGGTGTACTATGGTATCGCGTACAATGACAGTAGATACCGGCGAAGAATTACGTGGTTTTGTAGAAAGCCTAGTTAAATCAGGTTATTACAAAACTAATAGTGAAGTCGTTCGGGAGGGATTACGGTTATTACAGGAAAAACAAGCTGAGTCTAAACTTGAAGCACTTCGTCAGCTAATTGATGAAGGTGATAACAGTGGAGAAGTTGTAGCGTGGGATCTCAATACTTTCCTTACACGTATGAAAAATAAAACACCCAATGTCCAGTAAAACATTTTTTCTAAAGCCTAAAGCTGAACAGGATTTAGAGGCTATTTTTGAATACAGTTATCAAGAATTTGGCCTGGAAAGAGCGTATCAAGATATTGAATTACGCAGCCATATTGTAACAATATTAATAGTATATATATCCTTTAAACTGAGTCATAAGAAAAATTTATTTTTTGTACATTCAGTCTGGCATCCAATTATATTGTATTTTATATTCCAAATATATAACTACATGGCACTCAGCATAATCAGGAATGGAATTTCCATTCCTGAACTATTTGTATTTAACGATTTGCTGCTTTCACTTGTAATGCTTGTTTTTCTGCATCACTGATAAAAGCGGTTTCCAGCCCATTTATCTGAGCCTGGCGAATTTGAGCAATAGATAAACCGGCGGCAGGGGCGGCAACTTCATATTCATGGCGGATGTCGATACCTTCAACGGCTGGATCATCTGTATTAATGGAAGCAAGAATACCTTTTTCCAAGAATCGTTTGAGTGGATGGTCCAATAAAGAATTAACGGTGCTGGTTTGAAGGTTTGAGGTTAAACAAGATTCAATACCAATACGGTTTTCAACCAAATAATCCATCAATAAGGGATCGGTTATGGCTTTTACTCCATGACCAATACGAGTAGCGCCTAATTCCCTAATTGCTTGCCAAATACTTTCAGCGCCGGCATGGATGGTGAGCTAAATAAGATATATGGACACCGACTTTATTCATTCCTGATTTTTGCTGTGCTGAAATCGATTCCAAGAAAATATCAACATAGCTTAGCAATAGCTACATAGATTGACAGCTATGGTTCCGTGTGGCTGTCTCATGCAACGATTGCTTTTATTCAACTAGGGGGAATAATTCGGTAAAAATAAAAGGGTAAACTTTGGATTCTATTCCAACTAGTCTTTGACTTTATTGACTGTTAAGGTAGTCTGCAAGGTAATAGTTTGGGATTCTGTGATTTTTGTGTGAGAGATAAATTGAGCAATTTATTGGATGGTATGGGTTATTAGGACTTCCAACCAGTAAATTTTTAAGCCCTTTTTATTTACTTTCAATATCGTTGTTTCCTGAAACTAATCCAAATGGGTTCCACCGAAATCAGTCTTCAATGTGTTTCCTATTATTCGCACAAGTAATGGTGGTACAAACAATTAAGAATAAAACGCCAAAGCGGAAATGAGTGACTTTGGGAAACAGTCTCGGAGCTTGTATGCAGCTAAGATAATGTGCAAATACATCAGTAGGCATAATTCGGTCTCCTGTAAAAGGAAGCATAAGGTCATATGTTTCCGTGTGGGGCAAGTCCTTTATGATTTTTTTAAATATCCGTAATTTTGTCTTAGTAGGTAACTATGATGGAAAATAATATATTTAATATTTTACTTCATAAAATAATTAAATTTAACATATAAACTATGAATTAATATAATCATGAGATTGTTATCACAATTTGAAAGTTGTTTTTCTTAAAATTTTCATGTGTTAATTAGGAGGGATTTATAATTTCTTTATGAAAATTTTTATAAGTGTTTTATTATTGATAGGATATAATGTTAAATGATGGCTATATATATTTATTTTTATAAGAAAAAGTGATTTTCACCTATGAATTGGATTTTTATTTTAAATCTTTGATTGTTTTTTTTAATTTTGTATTTATAATGATGATGCGTTGTAAGTGAGCTAATAAGTATTCACATTTATATATCTCAATTATGTTGAGATATATTAAATAGCATTTCGTAATATCGATACAGTAATTAATTTGATTGGCGCCTGAGCTGTGGAAGTTTGACGCCTGATAAACAGTACTAATTCATGGTCTTGCTATAGCTAGTATTCCTTGTTGTACAAGTTATTTTGCAAAGTGATCTAATATTTTGAAAGCTTATTTAGTGCGTATTAGTCTGAAAATGGAGGTGAGGTGAAAAAGTCAAATATTTTAATTGTTGGTTGTGGTTATGCTGCAGATTTCTATGTGTCAAATCTTAATGACTATGATTGCCTAAATATTGTTGGCTGTGTCGATAGAGATAGCAATCGACTTGAAGCTTTCTCAAACTATCATGGTTTCGATGCTTACTCTTCGGTAAGCGATGTGTTAGAAAATGTAAATGTTGACATATTGCTAAACTTGACGAATCCAGAGGAGCACTACAATGTGTCATTGGAAGCTGTGGCTAATGGAATTTCAGTATACAGTGAAAAGCCATTTACTATGGACATTACAGAATCAAGAAAATTGGTAGAAGTTGCCAAAAATAATAACTGTATTATAACAAGTGCACCCTCCTTATTATTAAATCCGCCTATCATCAAGGTAATAGAGATATTGAGCTCTGGCGAAATTGGAGAAATACGTTTAATTAAGAGTGCGATTCATGAGGGACCAGTTCATAAAATGAACTTTGGTAGTTGGATTAGTCCTTCAGGCGCACCTTGGCCGGCAAAGAATGAATTCGAAGTTGGTTGTGGCTTTGAACATGGTTCTTATGTGATTGATTTAATTTTGGCTTTAATGGGGACGCCAGATAGCATGAGCTATAGCTCTGCCTTAATCTACCCGGATAAAGAAGTTACAGATTCACCTGCCCCTGATTGGATTGATCTCACTTTGGAATATTGTGATAGTAGAAGAGCAAAAATTGAGCTTAGCATTGTTGAAAGTGAGGATCATAGTTTTCGGATAATTGGAGATGAAGGTGAAATAATAGTTGAAGATTTATGGATGGCGAATTCTCCAATAATTTTAAGAAAGAATAAAGAAGATAAAATCGATCGCCCCCAGAACACTTTTCGCTAAGAAAAACGCTTCACCCCTACAAGATAGACAGAAGATATGATGATACCCACTTTATTGACCAAGCTACTGGAGTCTTAGATTTAGCCATTTCACTAAATTACAAATTAGAACCTTTACTTGATATTAAACGGTCTTTGGAGTCCATCAATATCATAGAAACAATAATGACGAATAGTAAATTTAGGCCGCTTACTAAAATGAATGAGACGTTATTAGATATAGAATTATTTTCATCAAGGATAAGGAGGTTCTTCTTATGATAACTCTAGGGATTAGCGGTAGTTTCGAAACATTTGAAACACCTGTTATTGGGGATATACCAAATTGGTTTGGTCATGATGCCTCAGCTGCGATCATCAAAGATGGTAAGATTGTTGCTGCTGTGGAGCAAGAGCGTCTGGATAGAATTAAACACTCTAATCAGTTTCCTATTGATGCCATTGTTGAGTGCTTAAAAATCGCACAAGTTGAAATAACTGATGTTGACAAAATTGCATTTTATTTTGAAGAGTTAAATACAGACACGGGACTTGGCTTACAATATATTGAAAGAAAAAATCTTGAGGTTGAAACTTCTAGAAGTTTAATTAACAAGATACTTGTGCGTAAATTTGGTGAAGAAGTTAGAAATATCCCAATTGAATATGTGCGTCATCATGACACCCATGCTATCATGGCGGCTGAAAATTCTGGCTTCGATAGTTCATTAGTTATTGTAATAGATGGAAATGGGGAAGATGAGTCTACATCAATCTATTCATATATCGATGGGGTTGTTAGAAGTATATATAGATATCCAGTTTCTTCATCACTAGGAAGATATTACCTCGATTGTATATCTTTACTAGGATATGAACGATTTGATGAGTATAAGGTAATGGGATTGGCTTCTTATGGCAAACAAAATCAATTTGATGAGCTTTTCGAAGAACTTATAAATTTTGAAGAAGGTGGAAAGGTTTCATTTAATCATACAAATATACCTGCTTACTTTTTAGATAGAGGTATTTTGCCAAGGAGAGAAAATGAATACATTTCAGAAAATCATCAAAACTTTGCGCATTCCATACAAAAGTACCTAGAAAAGATGGCATTCCATATAATATCTTTCTGGTCACAGAAGCTAAGTCAGAGAAACCTATGTCTCAGTGGTGGAGTAGCTCTAAACTGTACATTGAATGGAAAGCTCGCCTTCAGCGAATTGTTTGATAACATTTTTGTTCATCCTGCCTCACACGATGGTGGAAGCGCTGTCGGTGCTGCCATGTGCGCAATGTATCCTAACGCTAGGATTAATGGGAATAAGATCGAGAATGTTTACTTAGGACCTGATATAAATAGTAAATATGCGCTTGAAATAATAGATAGAAACCAAGATATTATAGAAATTATTAATGCTGAAGATGAGTTTCAATTTCTTGCGAATGAAATTAGTAATGGCAAGATAATAGGATGGGCTAGAGGTAGAATGGAATATGGTCCAAGAGCTCTTGGTAGTCGTAGTATTCTAGCTGATCCCAGACCTATTGAATCAAAATATAGAACTAATCAAATTATTAAGCAACGAGAATCCTATCGTCCATTTGCACCCATGGTGTTGGTGGATGAAATTTCAGATTGGTTCCTAGTTCCAGATTGCAAAGTGAACTTGGAATATATGGTATTTAATCTCCCAGTTGTTAAGAAAAACCAACAAAAACTTGCAGCTATAACACATATAGACAACACAGCGAGAGTTCAAGTTGTTGGAGAATATAATAAGGATATCTACCAGCTAATAAAGAATTTTAAAGAAATTACAGGGGTTCCTGTTTTGTTGAATACCTCATTCAATGTAAATGCGGAGCCAATTGTATGTGACGCGTATGATGCTATACAGTGCTTTCTACTTACAGACTTGGACTATCTGGTTGTCGGCGATTTCATTATTAAGAAAAGAATTCGTGGTGATAATCTATACGAGTTATTGCGGCCAATAAAAAAAGAGTTTGTAACTACTATCAAAAAAGTTACAAGTGAATCTTGTTCATACTACATCAATACAGCAACATACAGCGAGTGGGTTACAGAGACAGAGTTGTCCTGTTTTGATGCCGCCGATGGTATTAAAACAATTAGTCAATTTCTACTGGATGGACGTATTCGAGAAGGCGATATCATAAGTGCCTACAAGCGGTTGTTAAGCAAGAGGCTATTAAATTTGGCGTTATAGGAGGATGCATGAAACCTTTTGAGATGAATTGGCCGGTGTGTGATGTTGATCTGCTAACTGATGTAGAAGGAGCACTTAGATCTACGCGTTGGACATTGTCAGGCCAGTCTGAGACATTGCCACACTTTAGTACTCTTTTCTCAAGAAAATGGGCAGACTATATAGGTACTAAACACGCCATTCCATGCACTTCTG
The DNA here is from genome assembly GCF_001083805.1 of Photorhabdus luminescens subsp. luminescens. Lineage (GTDB taxonomy): Bacteria > Pseudomonadota > Gammaproteobacteria > Enterobacterales > Enterobacteriaceae > Photorhabdus > Photorhabdus luminescens. The sequence goes on from NZ_JXSK01000001.1 coordinate 518,782, forward strand.
GAACAGCGGCGTTGTCCATCGCACTTGAAGCGATAGGTATCTTACCTGGAGATGAAGTTATAGTACCAGGTATGACTTGGGTTGCAGTTGCTCAAGTTGTGTATAATCTAGGTGCCATTCCTGTTTTGACTGATATTGATCCTTTAACCGGACAAATATCAGAGAAGGCAATACGAGAGAATATTACCCAAAACACCAAAGCCATTATTTTGGTACATGCTTATTGCGGCATGGTAGATGTGAAAAAAATTGGTGTTATTGCAAGTAATTATGGTTTAAAAGTTATTGAAGATTGTTCACAAAGTCATGGGGCAACGTGGAAGTCAAAGAAGGCTGGTTCTTTTTTTGATATATCTGTATTTTCTACTCAGCAATCAAAACTGCTTACTAGTGGGGAAGGTGGAGTTATTGCTACGAGCTCGGATGTTTACTATTCCATAATACAAAATTTGATGATGGATGGAAGAGCTAGAACTGATAGTGTAAATCCAAGAAATCTTATGGTTATTTCCGGTAATGGAGAAGTGCAAGGAAGGAACTACAACATTACTGAGATGCAGTGTGCTATTTTGTTAAATGGCCTTAAAAGATTAGATTGCGAGAACGAAAAGCGACGTTTAAACGCCATGGTTCTTGATGACTGCCTTAGAGAAAATAAAATATGTAATATCCTTGACGCAGACGAAAATATTGATCAGAGAGTATATTGGCGTTGTGTCGTGGACTTCAACTGTGAAGTTAAAGATGAACAAGTACAAGAAATATCGAACTATTTCTCAGAGAAATATCGAATACCTTTTGAAAGGCTTGATAAACCTTTAAATAACAATCCACTCTACCAACCAAGTCGAGTTGATAGAAACAAATATTATAGCCATTTTGAAAGGCTGAATAGTATAAATTATAGTCTTCCAGGAGCTGAAAATTTTTACAATCGAACAATGGCGTTCCCTCATCAAGTGTTACTTCAGCCGAAGGATTGGATAGTTGATTTTGCAAAAGAAATAAATAAGGTTGCACATAAATGTCAAATTGGTTTGTGATTCCTCATCATGCAAAGAGCAAGCGAGGTAATGATTATTTGATTGAAACCTTATTTTCAATACATGCTCAGTCAACCCCAGATTGGTGTGTTGTAATAGTGGATGATAATTCAAGTTTCTATGATCGATTGAATGTCAGAATAAAAGACTATTTTCCGAGCGATATAATTGATAATAGATTTCATTTTATAGTTAACGAGAAGAGTGGTGGGGTGTCGTCAGCAAGAAATATTGGGGTTAAGTATGCTCACAAACACGGTGCTAATATCATTTTTTTTCAGGACGATGATGATATTGCTCATCCATATCGTATAGAGAAAACGTTATGTGCTGTAGAACAGATTAATCAACCAGACTTAATTATTAGTACAACCTTTACCGGAATTGATGGAAATAGTAATTCGGTTTCTCTCGAAAACTTTAGGAGTGATATGTTCGACGTCGCTGTTCAGCATAGTCGGTATACTCCAGAAGGAAGCAATAAATACCTAGATATGATTAGGTGCTGTGGGTACATATTTCCGACGTCAGGAACGGCAGTCAATGTTGACTTGGCGCTTAGATGTCCATTTCCAGACTTTTTAGTTTCGGAAGATCATGTCACTTGGATGAATATGGTTGCAGATGGAGCATTTATTAAAATACTAGAAGACATTCCATTTAAATATAGATTCAAAGGAGATGCTGTACATCGTCCTGATACCTTTTTAGCGGAGAAGTATAAGAACGATATTGAAGGCTTTATAATCTCAATGAATTTATATATTGAAAAGTTTGGTGCTTATTTCAATATTAATGAAGTTATAGAGGAATTCCTAAATAGATTAAATAATTGCTTATCTCTGCAAGGAAACTACACCCTATCAGATATGCATAATTTTAAATCCTCTTTTCTTGGAATAAAAAGTAAGATTAAGGAATAAGAAATTTATGACTCTAAGTATAATCATCCCTTCTTATAACAAAAAAGAAAGTCTAATGTCTTTGCTCTCTTTACTAAACAAGCAAAGTGCGGACTTTAATGAATTCGAAGTAATAGTTGTAGATGATGGTTCTAGCGATGAGACTTGTCTTGCTGTTACTAAACGAGTTTACAACTATAAACTCAAGTATATATATGTACCCGACGAAGGTTTTCGTGTAGCCCGAGCGAGAAATATTGGAGCTAAAAATGCAAAAGGGGAGCTACTAGCTTTTGTTGATGCTGACGTACTTTTGCCGAGCTATTTCGTTAAGAGAGTGATCAGGTTCCATAGCTCTAACCCACAATCAGTTTCGATTGGAAATGTATACGGTCTGTACTCTGAAAATAAGTGGGATCTAAAAGTTGACCTGGATGATATAGATAGCACAATTAAAAGGATGAAAGAATTTGATGTTGGCAAAGATATTCGTCAAAGCTCGTACGCGAGATTCAACTATAAATTATGCTCCATGCCTGCACCTTGGGTTTTTTTATGGGGAACAATATTTAGTGTAGAAAAAGAACTCTTTGAAAAAGTGGGCTGTTTTGATGAACACTTTAAATCATGGGGTGGTGAAGATATTGATCTTGGTTTCCGGCTTCACAAAGCTAATTCTGAATTTCATTTATTTGAGGGGATAGAAGGTGTACATCTGTCTCATCCAGAAGATGATGATGTAAACTATAAAACTAACTTAGAAAATAAAAAATATATTTCTGAGAAGTATAGTAATGAAATGACAGATTGGCTTGTAAAAGAAGAGAATATATTTAAACTAAATGATTTAATAATTTCAAAAAACACTAATAAAAAGGATTCTTAATATGATTAACGTTGCTATTGCAGGTATTGGAAATTGCTGTTCGTCTCTTTATCAAGGGATTTATTTTCACTTAGATAGCGATCCAATAATTAATGATCTAGGTATTTCAATCAAAGATATAAATGTCAAAGCTGCATATGATGTTGACTGTAGGAAAGTTGGCTTACCAATATCAAAAGCAATTTTTGCAAAACCCAATTGTGCAAGGGTATTCTGCACCGATTTGCCAGAAGGTCCGATCGTCGAAAAAATTGAAGTTTTTGATGGTGTATCTCTGTATATGAGCAATCAACCAGAAGATCGCGGGTTTCGTGTATCGAGTGATCAAAAACCAATTAACTTGGTTTCTAGCCTTAAAGAAAACGAAATAGATATATTGATAAATTATTTACCTGTTGGCTCTCAAAAGGCTACCGAGTATCTTGCTGAATGTTGTCTGGAATCTGGTGTTTCGTTGCTTAATTGTATCCCAGTTTTCATAGCGTCTGATCCAGAGTGGGATAAAAAGTTCTACGATAAAGGCATCCCTATCATAGGTGATGATATGAAGAGTCATTTAGGTGCGTCAATTTTGTCGCAAGTATACCAGGAATTAGCACACTCAAGAAATCTAGCTGTTGACTATCACCAGCAAATTAATATTGGAGGAAATACTGATTTTAATAATATGATGGTTCAAGATAGATTAACATCAAAAAAAATTTCGAAAGAAAATGTTATTAGAAGTCAAAATGAAATTGCAGGAGTGAATGTCCTTGAGGATTCTATTTTTGCTGGACCATCGACTTATATACCTTATTTGAAGGATAACAAAGTTGCGCATATACGTCTGGAGCTTACTGGGTTTGGCGGAAGCAAAGTCGAAATTGATACTAAATTATCGGTGCAAGATTCTGAGAATTCAGCTGGTGTTGTGATTGATGCTATACGTTATTTGAAGATTGCTAGAAACATGGGACTAAAAGGTGCTTTAAAAGGCCCTTCAGCATGGACTCAGAAAACACCCCCTGTGCAATTAAAAATCGAAGAAGCAATTTCTGAGTGTCAAAAGCTGGCAGCCTTTGAAGTACCGAAACACATGCTTTAAGTTTGAGGGAACTATGAACAAGCCAATTTATGTTTTAGGTTCTGGGTTATCACATGACGGATCAGCATGCTTAATGAAGAATGGTAAAATCATCGTTGGCATTGAAAAGAAAGAATTACGAAGATTAAGCATGATGGATTTAATGATAATGATGCTATAAGGTATTGCTTAGATGCAGCAGGAATCACTTTTAAGGATGTAGATTTATTTGTTGAGAAATATACGGTAAATGAAAAACACAAGCCTGATGATCTAATCAAGCGTCGAGGTAGAATTATACCCGATTACCTCCCCGTTGTTAGAATCGGCCACCACATTGCGCATGCATACAGTGCAGTTGGTACGTCTCCATTTTCAGAGTCTGCCGTGATTGTATGTGATGGAATGGGAGGAAGTATTGATAGTTGCCTAGATCATGACATAAACCTAGTTCCCAGCGATATAGCAAAATTATCTAGATCGGACTATATCGACTATTTTGAAAAGGAGAGCTACTATAAGTTCTTTAATAATAATATAATACCAGTATTTAAAGATTACTCAAGATTTCATCTTAATGACCTAAATAGATATAAAATTGCTCCTTATGATATCGAACATTCTATAGGTGGGCTATATGGAGGTGCTAGTAAGTTTGTATTCGGTAACGACTTCAACGAAGGAAAATTAATGGGTTTAGCACCATATGGTAAGAGTGGAAGATTCTCAGGCGAACTATTTCTGATGGAGGATACTAGGGTCAAAATAAACTATGACCTAATTGAGAACTTGGGCCTAAAAGATACAAATATCAAAGATGACTTCCAGTATTGTGCTGATTTATCTAAGTGGGTGCAAGAACAAACTGAGGAAGCTTTATTTTACCTGCTTAATGAATACCACAAGATGTACTCGTCAGATAACTTATGTTATGCGGGTGGATTAGCATTAAACGCAGTAGCTAATGGTAAAATAACACATAATACGCCATTCAAGAATGTTTATATTCAGCCGGCTGCTGGTGATAATGGCCTCGCAATCGGAGCATGTTATTACGGCTGGATGAAAGTGCTTAATAAAGAAAAAGTCCCATTTAATGGAAACCCATATTTTGGCATAAAGTACGATACCTTTGAGTCTAGTTTACGTAAATGCTTGGATGACAACTATGTAATAACTAATCCAGATAATTTGGAAGAAGTTGTCGCAAAGCATATTAGTGAGGGAAAGGTAGTCGGGTGTTTTAGAGATGGATCTGAATTTGGGCCTCGGGCTTTGGGGAACAGGAGTATATTAGCTGATCCAAGAAGAAAAGAGATGCTTGATTATATCAACATTGAAATCAAGAATCGTGAAGAATTTCGTCCATTTGCGCCTTCAATTTTAAAGGATAGGTATTCAGACTTTTTTAGGTTTGGCAATGAAGATAGCGATTATATGGTCAAGGTTTCACAAGTAATACCGGAGAAATCAGAGCAAATTGGAGCGGTAGTACATGTCGATGGAACTGCTCGTGTCCAAACAGTGACTAGAGAATTAAACAGAAATTACTATAATCTTATTAATGAGTTTTACAAACTTACGGGTGTGCCAATTTTGCTGAATACCTCCTTTAATGGCAAGGACACTCCCATTGTAGAAACTCCCGAAGATGCGATTAATTTCTATAGGGAAAGCAAGTTGGATTTTTTAATTATAAATGACTATCTCATTCATAGGAAATAGAGAAGTATGTTAAAGAATGAAAGGTTTGTACATGCCAAGCAAGTTATTGCAGGTGCAGGAGATATTGCACTCGAAATGTTCAACAACCTAGCTTTTATATGTGAACATAAAAAAGAAGGAGATGTGCTTACCAGCTCTGACCTGATTGTAGATGAATATATAAAAAGCTCCATTTCAGATATATTTCCTAGTGATACGATTATTTCTGAAGAGTCTTCCTTTCACCGCTTTACAGATACAAGCGAATATACCTGGCTAATTGATCCAATTGATGGAACTCATAGCTTTTCTACAGGTGTGTTTGGATGGTGTATATCTATTGCTGCCTTTAGGAAAGGCAGCATATTATTTGGTTTAATCTACGATCCAATTCGTAAAGAATGTTTTAGTGCTTACCATAGTCAAGGTGCTTTCTTAAATTCCACAAGATTATCTGCAAGCGCCCAGCCGCTCGTAGAGCAGGAACATAGTCCTATGCCTTACTTAGCGTTTGGTACGTCTTATCGTGATGACAAGAGGAAAATTTCAAAAGCATTAACAAGTTTATTTGAACTTGGCTATTTGCCCTATAGAAATGGTAGTGCAGCTCTCTGTATGTCATACGTTGCTGCAAACCGCTTGCTTGCCTTCTTTGAGCTAAATTTGTATCAATGGGATGTCGCAGCGGGATATATTATATTAAAAGAGGCAGGCTTTCAGGTACATTACTCCTTTAGTGATATAAGCAGTGCTCAAGCATTGATATGCGGTAGGCATGACATTGTAAAAATGATTAAAAGTGAGATATTTTAGGCTGGCTTATTATGATTATCAGTATTATCATTCCTTGTTATAATAATACCATTCAATTGCTATCGACTATATCATCTTTAGATAATCAAATACTATCAGATAAAGTTGAACTGGAGGTGGTTATAGTTGATGACGGTTCAGATGAGTCTATAAATGTAAGCAATATTAATTGCACGCATGAAATAATTGTCGTTTCTCAAAAGGATGATGGATTTCGAGTTGCATTAGCTAGAAACCGAGGGGCAAGGATTGCCAGTGGTGAAATTTTATTGTTCGTTGATTGTGGAATATATCTAGAAAAAAATGCCGTTTCGAGTATTATCGAACCTTCTTTATATGATAAATGCTGTGTCTCTTTAGGAAGTATTTACGGAATCACTAACTGCTCTAACAACAAGAAAATCATTCTTAGAGATATTGAAAATTATGGAGTCGAAGGTGCATTAAAATTATATATCTCAACTTCCACTTTTCCTGATCCTAGAATCTATCATCTTTCATATCATGGTATGGATATGCGGAATTTACGTGCTCCATGGGTATATTGCTGGGGTGGGGTAATAGCTATACGCAAGTCTTTATTTGACTCTATATCTGGATTTGATGAGTCGTTCAGATCTTGGGGAGGAGAGGATATCGAGTTGGGTATTAGACTTATGAAAGAGGGGGCAATATTTAGTTTCGTTTCTAAATCAGCTTCGATACATATTCCTCAACCAGAAGATGTTGTCAGTAAAAAGAAGTCTAACTTTAATGCCTTTGAATATATACACTCTAAGCATTTACTAGATGAAACATACTTGTTATTACAGCATGAGTATTGGGGGATTGAAGAGATACTTCGTCAAAGATCAGTTTTGAGGCGGCACCAATGACGTCTCGCGTAGCCACTGATATTTATCGAATAACTAAGCTTGCGTTGCCGATTACGGCTCAGTCGATATTGTTTACTTCGATGTCAATTATCGACACGATAATGATTGGATATATAGGCACAGAAGAGCTAGCTGGAATGGGATTGGCAACTAGCATTATGTTAGTTTTTTTGAGTGTAGTCTATTCTTTTTCAAATTCAGTATCAGTTATAGTTGCTCAAAATAAGCACTTTCCAAACACTCTAAAATTGATTGTGACTAATGGGCTTGTACTTAGTTTTACTTTATCATTTTTTATTTTTTCTATTGTTAAGCTGTTTAATAAAGATGTTATTTTGTTTTTTTGGGGAGAAGGAGATTATACCTCTAAAGCAATAGACTACCTTGATGTCATTTCATATACAATTTTGACGTCCGCCATCATTCAAGTTTATATAGGTCTTCTCAATGCGCTCGGTAACACATCGTTAACGTTTTTGATATCTGCAAGTGGTGTTGTTGCTAATATCTTTTTCAGTTATTTTTTGGTTTTTGGCATAGCTGATGTGGATGGATACGGAGTGATTGGAGCTGCATTGGGTTCAGTTCTTTCAAAGTTAATAGAAATATTCCTAATCATATTCTTTCTATTAAAAAAGTACAATGGATTGTACCTTGACTTTTACAAGTTTAATTATAAGTGCAAATCCTCTAGAGAGTTGTTGAATATAGGAGGTGCGCAAGCTATAAATGCTTTACTGTGGGCGGCGAGTATGAGCCTATACACTTTAATAATTGCTTTTCAAGGCAAAGATTTAGTGGCTTCAGCAGCGGTGATCTCCTCAATTATTAACCTAGCCCATATTTCTTATTGGGGGATTGCAATCGCAGCAGGGATAGTGATAAGTGAAGCGTTAGGCAAAAAGGAGTATGAAAAAGCCACGGCTATATCACGTTTGTGTATAGTGTTAGGTTTGGCATTCGCTTTACCACTCACAGCCCTGCTCTATCTGCTAAATGGGTTTATTTTATCCTTTTATCCTGAGTTATCACAAAGGTCTATTGACTTTATTCATGACGCTTATGTTATTGTGTTAGTTACTATTATTATCAGGTCACTTTCAACGATAAATATCGTTGGCGCTCTCAGAAGTGGGGGAGATAATCGCTTTATCATCATTATAGATATGGTAGCAGCATGGTTCTTTGGTATACCTCTTTGCTACATAATACTTTTCTATACAGATTTACCTTTGTTTTTGGCTTTCTCTGCACCAATGGTGGAAGACATGGTAAAAGCGGTCCTTTCAACCTTTCGAGTGATTGGAGAAAAATGGCAGAGAACTATTAGTGTGTCTTAGTAATTCAGTATAAATATCTTAGCCCAAATAGGTATCACTACATTATGCTTACATAACCTAATAAAATCAGATAAATGGCTAAATAAAAATAAAGAGCCTGCTGCGGTTGATATTACAGCCGCAGGGTGAAGAAGTCATCTTCTGAGACTGGCTCTGAGTTGCTCCTGAATTTTTGTCTGTGCGCGACGCTTGGGAGAAGTAGAACATTGGGAGCGTTCTGATGGTCACGGTTTTGTAATGTTAATAATACGGGAGGATGGGGAGCCGAAGTCATATTTTATCAAGCAGTTACATCGTTATTTATGATAAAAATGTTCAGGATAGAGATCGTTGGATATATCCTTTAAATTGAGTAATGAGAAAGAGCTTATCGTTTTTATATTCAGATTAGCATCCAATTCTATTGTATTTTATATTCCAAATATATAACCATAATCAGGAATGGAATTTCCATTCCTGAACTATTTGTATTTAACGATTTGCTACTTTCAGCCGTAATGCTTGTTTTTCTGCATCACTGATAAAAGCGGTTTCCAGCCCATTTATCTGAGCCTGGCGAATTTGGGCAATAGATAAACCGGCGGCAGGTGCGGCAATTTCATATTCATGGCGGATGTCGATGCCTTCAACTGCTGGATCATCTGTATTAATGGAAGCAAGAATACCTTTTTCCAGAAATCTTTTTAGTGGATGGTCCAATAAAGAATTAATGGTGCTGGTTTGAAGGTTTGAGGTTAAACAGGCTTCAATACCAATACGGTTTTCAACCAAATAATCCATCAATAAGGGATCGGTTATGGCTTTTACTCCATGACCAATACGAGTAGCGCCTAATTCCCTAATTGCTTGCCAAATACTTTCTGCGCCAGCGGCTTCGCCGGCATGGATGGTTATATGCCAACCAGCATCACGGGCTTTATTAAAATGGGATTGAAACAGATGACCGGGAAAACCTAATTCGTCACCCGCCAGATCCAGTGCAGTAATATGTTGTTGGTGAGTTAACAAGCTAGCTAATTCCTGAGTACAGGCTTGCTCACCGAAAGTTCTGCTCAAAATGCCGATAAGACGAATGTCGATATCGTTATTTTGACGGGCAGAATGGATACCATCAATAATCGCCTCAACAACCCCTTCAATTGGCAATTTGTGGTTCATCGCCATGTAATAAGGGGAAAAACGTAATTCAGCATAGTCGAGCCCAGTATTGATGGCATCTTCAACATTCTCAATAGCAACACGACGACAAGCGTCCAAATCAGCGAGTACCGCCACTCCCCAATCAAGTTTTTGCAAAAAGCTTACCAAGCTCGGTTCATTTTCAATAATTTGTACGTGAGGGCGGAGTGATTCCAGATCATTTGCTGGAAGCTGAATATTATGCTGGTTGGCAAGATCTAAGATAGTCTCCGGCCGAATATTTCCGTCGAGATGGCGGTGTAAATCTGTCAGTGGGAGTTTTGTGTCAATCATATTCCGGTCCTTTTTATATAAAAATGCCAGTCACATGCATTGACTGGCAATTTAACAAAACATTTATGGATGCGTTTTATTGTGCAGGTTGCTCAGTACCTTCTTCTTTCACCTTTCCACTGTCGTGGGTATCACTTTCTGGCGCTATTTGCTCTGGCGCTTCACTATCATCGGAAGGGTCAGATAAACCGTATTCAGACATGAATTGATGTAAGGACATTTTCTTACCATTCATTTCTACATTACCATCTGCATAGTTAAATTTAATGCTGATAGCATCTTTATCAACCGTGGTAATTTTAAACAGTTGTCCTAATTGTTCAAACTGTTTTATCTGTTGTTCAGCCTTTTGTTCAGCCTTTGCTTTGTCCATGCCATTCACTATCATTGACTGGGTGGAGAACTCAATCATCATAGGTCTTGGTAATGTGACATTTAGAGACATGTTTTGAATTAAAGTGCGAATAGCTTCTTCTGTTTTCATTGAATAGAAGCTACTTTTATCTTTCGGTAAGTTCTTCAAACTCACTTGGTAATTAATGGTGCTTTCACCTTTGGCATTTTTCCAAGTTAATGGTTCGATACCAAATTGTGGATTGTTTTTCAGCAAAATAGGCAGGTTAGAAGCTACTGCATCAATAATAGCGGTATTTGCCGCATCGGAAGAGAGATCGCCGGAAGAGAGCGATTTAGCTGTGGCATCATTGTAAGCTTGAGTAAATTTACGCACGGCTTCACCATCCAGACGATCCGCAGTAATTACAAATTGACCAGAACCAAAATCGATATTTTTCAGTTTGAGACCATCTAAACTGTAAGTGATTTTCCCTTTCAGATTGGTTTCATCTTCACCGATATTTGAATCTATTTTCACACCGGAAAGTATCATATCTTCATTACCGATGCCTTTTAGGCTGACTTCCTGAATTTTAATGCTTTGATCGCCAATATAGATATCAAATTTGCCTTTTTTATTGGACAGATTTAAATCAATACCTTTGGCAAGGAAATTTTCGTTATTTTTATTGATGGCTAACTGGTCACTCTTGATTGCCAGTGATATTTCTTTCAGATCACGGCTGAGATCGGAAGTGAGTTTGGCGCCGGAAAAATTGAACTTAGCGCCATTTTGTTCAAAATCGACAGGGACGATATCAACATCAGAAATAACAGAACCACTATAACTAACACGTGAGTCAGAAGTGAACAGTGATTTTCCTTTAGTGATTGCAAACAGCGGTTTTAAAGCTTCATTATTCTCCAGTTCGGAATGAACGGAAGCCAGACTAGGGATTAAGGTTAATTTTTTCACTTGTGTAAGTGGGAAAGGGCCGTGATCAATCACAGATTTAATTGAAATCTCTTCACCTGGTTTAATTTCTGCGTTTTTAACACCATCTTTAGTTGTCAAAACGATACGAACGTCAGAACTGAACACACCTCGGTGGAAATCTTTACTCTGTAACATCAGACCTGTTTCAGGGAAGGCTTTTTTCATCTCAGCATTAGCGCGGGAAATTGATTGATCTATACGTTTTTCAATCTGTTTACCTGTATACCATGAAGCTCCAGTCCAGGCTGCGCCTAAGGCAACAATAATGCCTACGGCCACTAACGATTTTTTCATAATGGAAATCCATCCTTTTAGCACATACTTTGCAAGTAAGTAATATGCGCTCTCTTAGTATAAAAATGGCCGTTAGCATCACTTGGAATTTAAACAGTTGCTTAACGGCCTGTGAATAAGTTTTAGACCCGGATTGGCATTATTAATTAAAAACCTGGGCGGTAAAACCATCACCGTGAATAATCACAGCCTTTTCGGCAGCAGATATAAATACTGACTCACCTGGGAAAATTCTTAATTGGTGTTCTCCAGATTGTATAACTGTTTGACCTTCAACACAAAAAACAATCGATGCTGAATTGTTATCAAGCATAATTGGCTGTTCTGATAGAGAATAAATAGAAAATGCAAAATCATCCACTGGAATAGGGAAATTTTTCGCTGTTTTTTCCTGCTCTGGTAGCGTAAATAGAGTGTTTGTCGGCTTTGATACAAAATCAATGTTTGCCATTAACTCAGGAATATCCATATATTTGTTGGTCAAACCCGCTCGTAGGACATTATCTGAGTTTGCCATAACTTCTAGAGCAACCCCTTCCAGATAAGCGTGAGGCGTGCGTGCACATAGAAACATGGCTTGACCAGGCTCAAGTTCGATAACATTAAGTAAAAGTGGAATAAACAGGCCATTATCGTCAGGGTAAAACTCTGTCATTTTCTTGATGGAATCCCAAGGTTCGCCGAATCGACTGTTTAACGCCGATTTTAATACACCAAGAGCTAATTGCTTTTGTTTACCACTCATATTGAGCAATTGGGAGAATAAGCAGGCAAGACTCTGTTCGTTTGGTGTTTGAATAAAGAACGGAATCTTGGGATGGGCCGCAGTAACAAATGCCAATAATTGCGCGATTTCGTTTAATGGACGGAATCCATTCATTGCCCGAAAAGGGGTAAGAGCATAAACCAATTCAGGCTTATGGTTATCATCTTTGTAATTTCTTTCGGGTGAATCTAACGGAATACCCGCGATATTCTCTTTGGCAAAACCTTCTTCTGCGGATTTTTTATCAGGATGAACCTGAATTGAGAGAGGTTGAGCCGCGCACAATACCTTAAATAGGAAAGGCAAACGGTGAAATCTATCTGAAACTTTCTTCCCCAGATATTTTTCTGGATCACTGGCGATTAATTCATTTAAGGCAATTGGTTTTCCCGTTTCAGGATTGGCTACGAGTGAACTGCTTTTAGGATGGGCGCCCATCCATAATTCAGCCATTGGTAGATTATCTGGATTTTCAACACCATAAATATCCGTCAGGGCAGTTTTACTTCCCCATGAATAGTGCTGGATCTGATTTATCATCTTCAACATGGCCGTTACTCTCTTTTTAAAAAAATCAATCTATTTCCTTTCCGCCACAATACGATAAATACGACTTGGTTGGCATAATCAGGAACTAATATGTGGCATGATAGCAGAATGCTAATCAGTTTATCTGCAAAGACCGATTATGCATATTCGATTATTCTGTGTGTTAAGGAGAGATAGTAATGGCAGCCACTCGCATTGAAAAAGACTCAATGGGGCCTATCGAAGTACCTGCTGACCAATTGTGGGGAGCGCAAACTCAACGCTCACTTGAGCACTTCCGCATTTCGCAGGAGAAAATGCCGGTTGCATTAATTCATGCTTTGGCATTAACCAAACAGGCTGCGGCCAGTGTCAATATGGATTTAGGCCTTTTGCCGCAAGAACGTGGAGAAGCAATTATTGCTGCTGCGAAAGAAGTGCTGGAAGGTAAACATCCGACAGAATTTCCGCTTGCTATCTGGCAGACCGGTTCTGGAACACAAAGTAACATGAACATGAACGAAGTGTTGGCGAACCGTGGTAGCGAGATCCTTGGTGGGGTGAGGGGGAATGAACGCCTTATCCATCCTAACGATGATGTCAATAAAAGTCAGAGTTCTAACGACGTTTTCCCAACAGCAATGCATGTTGCCGCTGTTATCGCGTTGCGTGAACACCTTATTCCTGAGCTGAAAATATTACAAAAAACATTGGCTGATAAAGCTGAAGCTTATAAGGATATCGTTAAAATTGGTCGTACCCACCTGCAAGATGCGACGCCATTGACCCTTGGTCAGGAAATTTCAGGTTGGGCGACAATGTTAACGCATAACTTGAAACACATTGAAGACAGTATTCCCCATGTTTGTGAACTGGCTCTAGGGGGAACTGCGGTTGGCACCGGTTTAAATACTCATCCTGAATATGCTGTTCGTGTTGCTAAAAAATTGGCTGAATTGACCAATCATCCGTTTGTTACTGCGCCAAATAAATTTGAAGCACTGGCGACTTGTGATGCGCTGGTTCATTCTCATGGGGCATTAAAAGGTCTGGCGGCATCCATGATGAAAATCGCAAACGATGTTCGTTGGTTGGCTTCCGGCCCTCGCTGTGGTATCGGCGAAATTTCAATTCCAGAAAATGAGCCGGGCAGTTCAATCATGCCAGGTAAAGTTAACCCAACTCAGTGTGAAGCGGTGACGATGCTTTGTGCCCAGGTGATGGGTAATGATGTTGCTATTAATATTGGTGGCGCGTCAGGCAATTTTGAGCTGAATGTGTTCCGCCCAATGGTGATTAATAACTTCTTGCAATCTATTCGCTTGTTGGCTGACGGTATGCGTAGCTTTAATGAACATTGCGCTGTTGGTATCGAGCCTAACCGCGATCGTATTACTCAGTTGCTGAATGAATCTCTGATGCTGGTGACGGCGTTGAATACGCATATTGGTTATGACAAGGCCGCGGAAATTGCTAAGAAAGCCCATAAAGAAGGGCTGACATTGAAACAGTCGGCGATGAAACTGGGTTATCTGACAGAAGCTGAGTTTGATGAGTGGGTTCGTCCAGAAGATATGGTTGGCAGCTTGAAGTAATTGTTATTTAGTCATGAAAAATTAACCGGAGACGAGTGCTCCGGTTAAGGCTCTTCTGTACCATCGATCACCAGAGCAGCTTTATCAAATGTATAAAGCGGCGAGACCGATTCTTTGTTTTTTACTCCATACCGCTGAGACTTATTGACTATCAATGCGTCTGCAAAGTCGGCCTGCTTAGTTTTGCCGCCGCATTTAATCGGTTTGGCATTGATGTAATCATCCAATGCACACCAGAGCGCATGACCATCTTCGAAGACAACATTAGGCTCTTCAATGAGTCTGTGTAACACCTCTACCAGCGTCTCTTTAGGTAGCAAGTAACGCTTGCCTCTTAATGTCCAAATTGTCTCAACTAAGACCACGTCTGTGATCAAGATTTTTTGCTTACCTTCAAAGAGTGCATTGGCCTTTTGAGACTGGTTAGCGTCATCTTGCAGCAAATATCTGAGTACAACATTTGTATCTACCGCAATCATCAGTGTATGGCACTCTCAAGTGATTCTTCTTCACTTACTTGGTGATCAACCAAGATACCCTTCAATATCCCCTTTGCGGCCCCCTTGCGTTTTGTAACAATTGAAATGACCCCTTTTCGGCTGACGAAACTCTCATATTCATCACCTGGTTGAATGCCAGCTATCGAACATTGCTCAAGCGGTAACGTTACCTGTCTTTTCTGACTAACTATTGGCATAAAAATACCTCTTTACTAAATTTAAAAAGTAAAGATATATACATCTTTACATATTGTCAATAGTAAATACCTATCCTTTTCTGTGAAGTTATCCGCAGAACTTTCTGATAATGTTGTTTTAATAACGACCCCTTTTTCTTCGTATTCTGTCATTAAATCTCTCGATATAAATGTAGCCTTGGAATAATCAATTCCAGTGGTTTGGCTTTGGGTTTATAGCGATGCACTATGGCGTTGGCATCGTAATTAGCAAGTCTCCCTATCTTTGGTTGATTATCACCATAGTTAACATAAAACGCGATTATTGGCAGGGGACAAGCATATTGCACCTGTTTTTGTTGTTCCGCATACCAGACTCGTGCAATGGGTTGCACTTTCACTGGGCGCTTGATTTTTAAAACCACATCATCAGGCAATTTTTTTATATCGGTGATTTCCTTGCCAACCAATGCTACCCATTGTTCACGAGAATAAGGGGGAACGGCACGACCCGCGTTATAACTTTTTTCCAAACGTTGCAGAATTTGATCTTTTGTCACTTTATTGATGATATTTTTATTTGCCCAACCAAAACGAACTGAATCAGGATTGAGAAGGGGAGTGATGGTTCTGTAAGCGTTTAGAGTTATCAAGCCATGTAACTGACTGTGGACAAAATCAAACCGTTGCTCTTTATCCACCCCTGATTGCACAGTTACGATATGTTCAAGTTCTGCTTTTAACTTATTAATTTCTTCAACCAATAGTAAAGCAGAGTGATATTGTTGTTGGTTCATTGAAAAACATAATACACCGGGAAGACGAACGGCAGCTTTACTGCTGATATTTTGATTATTGTGATATATAAATAGCTTCTGATAATGACTTAATCCTAAATTTAGGGCGTTATTACCCGTCGTTTCATTAACAATTATTTCTGTTACAGCATCGTGTTCACTGCCTTTTTCTACATCAGGCAGAACGAACACATGGGCGGCCAACAACGAATAGCTACGCAATTGTTCATACAATTGTTTCAGCTTACTCTCTTGTTTTTGAAAACAACTAGTTAAATCTTCAATTGATAAATATTTACTCATTTGAATAACAAAATTAGTTACAACATACTATTAATTATAAAACAAAAGGTGCAAACATCAAACTCACAAGTCGCATTTAAACGCAAACCACACAAAATAAGGGAGAAACTGGCAGTTCCGCCATTATTAGATTCATTATTTTTGTAGGAATTTTGACATAACCCATGATTAATCCGTTTTTGTGTTTCGATTATGTTGATGATAGATTAATTAATTTAATGTAAGAGGAAAAAATGATGAAACGAAAGACGGGGTTTTTCTTTGACGAACATTGTTTTTGGCATAGTACTGGCGCGTATGTAGTTACTCTGCCTGTCGGAGGTTGGGTTCAGCCTTCTTCTGGGACTGCACATGCTGAATCGCCGGAAACAAAAAGACGGTTGAAAAATTTGATGGATGTATCAGGCTTGAGTCACTCTTTGCACCTTTCTTCGGCATCACCTATTGATGAACCAACATTACGTAAAATTCATCCAGAAGAATATCTGAAACGGTTTAAGCAAGTCAGTGATAATGGCGGAGGAATGCTTGGTATAGAAGCACCTTTGGGACCAGGAAGCTATGAAATTGCTAAACTCTCTGCCGGCCTTGCTTGCGCTGCGGTGGAAGCTGTGCTTAGCGGTGAGCTTGATAATGCTTACAGCCTTTCTCGACCGCCAGGTCATCACTGTTTGCCTGATAAGCCAATGGGATTTTGTTTTCTAGCCAATATCCCATTGGCAATTGAACAGGCAAAAGAACGTTTTGATTTAAAACGAGTGGCGGTCATTGATTGGGATGTTCATCACGGTAATGGCACTCAACATATTTATTGGGATCGTTCTGATGTTTTGACCATCTCGATGCATCAGGATGGTTGTTTCCCTCCAGGATACAGTGGTGAAGATGATATCGGGGAAGGGGAAGGGACTGGTTATAACCTGAATATCCCACTACTTGCAGGAGCCGGACATCATAGCTATATCTATGCAATGACACAGATAGTCCTTCCTGCGCTTGAACGTTTTAAACCGGAACTGATTATTGTTGCCTGTGGCTATGATGCGAATGCAGTGGATCCTTTGGCAAGAATGCAGCTCCATAGTGAAAGTTTCCGAGAGATGACCCGGCTAGTGCAACAGGCCGCAGATAGTTTATGCGACGGAAAACTAGTCGTTGTACACGAAGGCGGGTATGCGGAGTCTTATGTACCATTCTGTGGATTGGCTGTACTTGAACAGATGAGCGGCATTCGTACTGAAGTCAAAGATCCAATGTTAGATTCTATACGTTTGCAGCAACCAAGAGAGGAGTTTGAGTTATTTCAACAACAGCAGCTTGATAAACTAAAAGAAAAATTCGGTCTTTAAGCTAATGGCAGAGGCTTTTCATTTGCCTCTGCCTGAATAATTATTGCGCTGGCAAAAATAAAATTTTACCTATGCGAGCAATAGCCTCATTACTCTGTGCAATGGTCGCTTCAGTTTGTGTAATATAAATAGCGACGATTAGTGGGCTGCTATCTTTCGGCCAGACGATGCTGATAATTGACCGCGAACCATAATCGCCTGCCCCGGTTTTGTCAGCAATTTTCCACCCGGCAGGCAAAACGGAGCGCAGCAATGCATCCGCCACCTTATCATCACGCATCCATTCTACAAGCTGCTGACGAGATGACGGTTTCAACACCTCTCCCAGCGTCAATTTCTGTAACGTCTGGCTGACAGCTACGGGCGTGGTGGTATCGCGCTTATCGCCGGGGATGGCACTGTTTAATTCCGGCTCATAACGGTCAAGATGCGTGACGTTGTCGCCTAAACCAGAAAAGAAAAGGTTCATTGCAACCGGTCCTCCTACCTTTTTCGCTATCAGATTTGCGGCCGTGTTATCGCTGTAGCTAACCGCCGCGCTACACAGTTGTTGCCAGTTCATCGAAGCGGGCACGACAAATTTCTCACTCACCGGTGAATATTCCACAAGCTCAGTTTTATCAAACTGAATGGCGTCTGTAAGCGCTACCTTGCCTTTGTCCACCTCGCTGAGTAGTACGCCGCATAGCAACGCCTTAAACGTGCTATTCAGTGGGAAACGCTCGTTGCCGCGATAGCTGACCATTTTGTCTGACGCCGTATCGATAACGGCCACTCCAATGCGGGCATTCAGCGTCTGCTCTTCCTGTTTTACCACCGTAGCCAAACGGGCGCTATCAATGGGCATTGCATTAATACTGGCTGAGATAAACATCAACAGAAAACAGATTGATTTAGAAGGGGAAAACATAAGTATAATCCTTTATAAGGTAAAGATTTAGTGACTGACATAAACGAGTGCCAGCAATATATAACGTAGCAGTAAAATAGAGAATAGCAATCGCATTGCTGATGATGAAAAAACAGGTTTAGTTTTCACGCCCGTTTTCATACTCAGCCTCTTTACCCCAAAAATTCTTTATCAAAATATTTTCCAGTTGACAAATATGTCTCATATAATAGCGCATTCAATGCGCGGCCGAATTCGATAAACAGGAACAGCATCATGCTGTTCCCGATAATAGTTATTTTATAAGATGTACCAAATATCAAGCAGGGCTAATCGTTGTATCAATCACTTGGTAAAATGCATTTAAGGTATCTGAGATTGTCCAAACACCCAGTATAATGTGATAGCCTTGATAACCCTCTGGTAAAGTACATTTATTAATAACTCTGCTGCCCGGCATTTTTTCCTGATAATCCTCAAAACAGAAAGGTGTGCTATTAAATTGCTCTCTGGTTAAAGGTTTATTGGGATCCCAATCAGGTTTGGTAATAAAATATTCCCAACTTGCGGTTTTGTGTTGAATCACAATTTCCCACTGGAACTCAATATCACCGGCAGTAATAGGAATTTTTTTCCAGCGATCTTCGGTTTGAACATCCAATGCGCCAAAATGACCTATACCAGCGCTGGCAATATGACCATCTTCCGGGCCAGATTGTGGAAAGCCTTTCTTGGCTTCAAGAGATTGAGGCTCATATTTGACCAACCCACAATCCGTATTTTGTCCATTTCCCTGTGCAGAACAAAGGAATGCACGACTTCCTGGGCTATCAATATAACCATGAGCCCATGCGCTATTAGATAAAGCTGTCATCATCGTAGCGGCTAAAGTCATTACTTTCACTTTATGTTGTTTATACATAATAGTGTCCTCCATTTTACAGGATGATTTATCTACGACAAATAAAGCCCCAGGACTTAATTATTTATTCTAGATGAATATAATATGATTATCCATTTCATAAATTGATTAATAATCTAATTATATTAAGTTATTGAAATTTTGTTTAAAGTATGCCTGTTACTATTTTTTGTAATATAAAACGATATGATTTTCCTAATTTATTTGACATAGTTCATATAATAAATGATTTTTGCGTTTTAATTATCATCAGGTAACTAGAAAACACTTATTTATAGTTATAGTGATGTATTCCTATCAGTCTATTCTTATGCAGATAATCTCAATGAAAAATTTACCGATATAAAATTCTAATGAAATTAATTGATGAAAATATAAAATCATATCGTAAAAATACTATCTGAAAAAAATATTAATATTATAAAATAAAATCTTTAACCACAATTCACCTTTCCTTTTTAATTTTATTTCACCAGAATTTAGCCAAGATTCTCTTTGGAAAAGTGAGTTAGAACACGATGTTGGTGGAATATGGGGTGATTGGAGTGACAATGTTACTACTCCTCAAGGTTTAATTGAAATTTTAATTGAATATCGTTATGTCTTCGATATTCCTAAATTGGAAGAGTGGTGCGAAAAAAATCAGGAATATTGCGATGATCGTTATGGATCTTTGGCAGTCTTCATAAATATATGATTAAAGGAAAACAGTTTATCTACTTCCGTTTTCTATTAATGGTTAATTTACCATATCTATAATATATTTTTGTCTACATATTACGGTTTAAAACAACCAAACTGTTCAAAACCGTAATATCCACCTAAATACTAAAATAATATTCTACTAATTCTTAATAACATAAAGATCTTTTGTCGATACAAAACCCAATGGACTCATATAATACCCACCAATATAAGGTTTAACTAATCTGACGCCGATATAGTAATAAACAGGAATTGCCGGTACATCTTTTGCCAGAATATCTTCTGCTTGCTGAAAATATTTTCTTTCATTTGTTGCTTTAGCTTTATTTATCAAATCATCATAAGCAGGATTGCTATATAAGAATGTATTATTAGAACTACCAGTAACAAAATTATTTAAAAACGAGGCAGGATTATCATAATCAGCAATCCGCGCATATCTCACCATCTCAAAATTGCCTTGACGAATAACATCTAACATAGCTTTTCGTTCTTGGTTCTGCAAAACAATATCTACATCCAGACTTTTTTTCCACATTGAAGTCGCCGCAATAGCAATCCGTTTATGCTCTTCTGATGTATTATAAAGAAGTTTAAATTTCAATGGGTTATCTTTATTATAACCCGCTTCATTTAATAATTTCCTAGCTTTCTCAATTCTTACTTGTTGTGTCCATGATGCATAATCAGGCTGCCCTAAATCCATTCCTCCAGTATTGGGCGGCGTATGATTATAAGCGGGTTCTTGTCCTTGCCCTAAAACCTTATTCGCGATGATCTCTTTATCTAAAGCCAGATTTAATGCCTGTCTGACTCTGACATCATTAAAAGGCGCTTTTTGATTATTAAAATCATAATAATAAACACCTAACGCTGGCGTAATATGAACCTGATCACCTAATTTGGTTTTTAAGGATTTAAATAAAACTGATGGAATATTCTTAGTGATATCGATTTCTCCGGCCAAATAACGATTTATATCTGCTGTTTCTGATGCTATTGGAAGATAAGTGACTTTATTAATAACAGTGTGGGCATTATCCCAATATTGTGAATTCCTGACGCCAACAACTTTCTCATTAACAACCCATTCGGACAACTTAAATGGCCCGCTACTAACAAATACATCGGCATGAGTCCATTTTTCGCCATATTTTTCAACCGCTTTTTGGCTAATCGGTACCATGACAGGATACGCCAGCATCTGTAAAAAATAGGATACCGGTTGTTCTAACGTCACTTGCAAAGTCAAGTTATCCAGTGCTTTTACACCTAATTCATTTATTTTTTTCTTACCAGAAACAATATCTTTAGCATTGACTACGTGCATATTTCCAAGATAACTGCCATACGGAGACGCCATTTTGGGATCAACTAAACGCCGCCAGCTAAAAACCACATCATGAGCAGTAATAGGGGAGCCATCAGACCACTTTATTCCCTTTCTTAGATGAAATAACCACACTTTATTATCTTTGGTTTCCCAACTGACGGCTAAATCAGAATTGATTTTTCCATCGCTGCCTGCGCTGACTAATCCACTGAAAAAATCATGAACAATATTAAATTCCACATCATTTTCAACTTTATGAACATCAAGAGACACAGGTTCTGAACCATTATTGCGGACGATATCTTGATTAACTGATAATAATGTACCTGCCGGAATAATTGCGGCATGAGATAATGCCAGATTACCAAATATAATGCCTGTGAATAAGGATATATTCCTTAATGTTTTATTCATCGTTTGTTCTCCAAGAAGATCTCATTTTGGGGTATCTGTTTCAGGGGAGCCAGTTATTTGATAATTAAGGTTTTTATGCAATATTGCAAACCAAACTTCCGAATGTTGATGACTATGACAGATGTTAAGTTAAAATTATATGACTCTATTGAATACCCTATTTTGAATGCGAGAGGTATAACTATCATTAGGTATTAGTATAAAATATTTAGCGCTACTCCATCAATATCATGAAATCTAAATAGTAAATTTATATACATCCTGAAATATTCACTCATGATATGAGTTATTTTAAGACATTCATTTCAGCACCAATTTGTTAATTGTTAACCAGATTTAGCAAAACTTTTCAATAAAATGTGATCTATACCCTATGGATTTCAAGATGCATCGCGACGGCAAGGGAGCGCAGCCAACAAAGAGGC
Organism: Photorhabdus luminescens subsp. luminescens; assembly: GCF_001083805.1. Lineage (GTDB taxonomy): Bacteria > Pseudomonadota > Gammaproteobacteria > Enterobacterales > Enterobacteriaceae > Photorhabdus > Photorhabdus luminescens. Next base: position 541,213 of record NZ_JXSK01000001.1, read on the forward strand.
AACTTGAAAGATAACAGGTATAAATAACATCCAACGAAAGAGATGCAATGTGGAGGCGAATATGAAACACAGAAAAATAAACCATGAAGCCAATAAACAGAATGATAACCTGACCGTCATCCGTCATCGTTTTATTCAAGCGAGTGCGGCGCTTATATCTATTCCTTTTATTTCTACCCGCCAGGCAACCACCGAAGAGAAAACAAACCAGGGCTCGCTACCGATTCATGTTATTGATGCGGGAGAAACAAAAGTCGTACCTACCTGTAGCACATTTGATTGCGGAGGAAGATGCGATATCCGAGCTCATGTTCGAGAAGGTGTTGTCACCCGCATCACCACCAGACCTGATCATGAACTTGATGAATCAATGCCGATCATGCGAGCTTGCATCCGCGGCAAGGGTTATCGCAAATTTGTTTATCATCCTGATCGCTTAAAATATCCGATGAAACGAGTTGGTAAGCGGGGAGAGGGGAAATTTGAGCGAATCTCTTGGGATGAAGCGACAACCATTATTGCGGATAAACTGAAACACATTACTGAAAAATATGGCCCAGCTTGCCGCTATGTTAGCGTTAATACCGCAGTAATCGGCGGTGTATCATCAGGTGATAAAATGTTACGTCGCTTACTCAATATTACCGGCGGGCATTTACAATTTTACCATTCCGTGAGTATGGGCAATACAGCGGCAGCGACACCTTATACCTATGGTGTGGCAACTTCAGGCAGTACATTAGATACTTTGGAAGATACTCCATTAGTGATTCTTTGGGGCCATAATCCGGCTGAAACTATTTTTGGTCACACCAATCACTATTTCCAGAAGATGAAAAAGAATGGCGCCAAATTTATTGTTGTCGATCCTCGTTATTCTGATTCTGCTTCCTCGTTGGCTGACCAATGGATTCCTTTGCTACCAACAACTGATAACGCATTAATGGATGCAATGATGTATGTAATTGTCAGTGAAAACCTGCACGATAAAGAATTTATCGATCGTTATACGATTGGTTTTGATGAAGACAATATGCCGGATGGCGTTCCTGCCAATGAATCTCTAGTTGCTTACCTGACAGGCGCTAAAGATGGGATTGTGAAAACAGCGGAATGGGCCGAAAAAATCACTAAAGTGCCGGCGAATATTATTCGTCAGCTTGCCCGTGAATATGCCAGTACTAAACCCGCAGCCCTGATTCAGGGATGGGGACCACAACGTCATATCTGTGGTGAGCGTGTTGCACGTGGTTCAACAATTTTAGCCGCAATAACCGGCAATGTAGGTAAAAAAGGGGGATGGGCCGCCGGTTTCGGTGGTATCGCAGGTAATAAATCCCTCTATGGACTTGATCTTGGTAAAAACCCGGTAAAAGAAAAAATCTCCGTGATGAACTGGGTCCAGGCAGCCGATGATGCCAGTAAAGTCACCCCGGCAGACGGTTTAGTTGGCGCCGATAAGCTGAATACCAATATCCGAATGCTATTCTCGCTGGCCGGTAATTACCTCGCAAATCAAAACCCAGATATCAATCAAGCAGTAAAAATATTAGCAGATGAATCTAAAATTGAATTCATTGTTTCCAGTGACCTTTATCTAACACCAAGCGCCCGCTATGCCGATATTTTATTACCGGAAACCAGTTTTATGGAACGCTGGAATATTGCCTATCCTTGGGGTACCGGCAGCTATTTCATTCTGTCATCAAAATTGATCGAACCTGAATTCGAACGGCGTTCTGATTATGAATGGATACGCGAAGTGGCAGCAAAACTGGGCGTTGAGCAGGAATTCAGCCAGGGACGTGACGAAAAAGCGTGGATAGCCCATATTATGGAATCTAATCGTCAGGCTATGCCAAAAGAAAATTTGCCCACTTTTGAAGAATTACAACAAACACACAAGCATCTTTTCAAAATACCGCCTTATGTCGCTTTTGAAGAAAATATTCGTGACCCAGAAAATCATCCATTTCCAACGCCTTCAGGAAAAATAGAGATATTTTCTAAGCGCCTGTATGACATACAAGATCCTGAAATCCCTGCGTTGTCACATTATGTGCCGGCATTCGAAGGGCCGGAGGATAAATTAACTGAAAAATACCCACTGCAACTAATTACCTGGAAAGGGAAAAACCGCTCCAATTCAACACAATATTCAAATCCTGGGTTAAAGGAAGTACAAACGCAAAAGTTGTGGATTAATCCGCTGGATGCGCAGAAACGCAAAATTAAACAAGGGGATTTGGTTCGGGTATTTAATGACCGCGGTATTTCTATGATCCCGGCGGAAGTGACTCAACGTATTATCCCCGGCGTAGTGGCAATGCCAACCGGCGCATGGTGGCAACCGGATAAGAATGGTGTTGATTGGGGTGGTTGTGTCAATGTGCTGACATCATCCCGTAAAACCCCACTTGCACATGGAAACTCCCATCAAACATTACTGGTCGAGGTCAATAAAGCATGAGTGAATTCAATCTGTTATCAGTAAGACAACAATAATAGATTTCTATCCTTATTATTCACTATTCACAAATATGCCATCCTCGCCAGCGGGAATCAGTAGCTGGCAAACCTATTTTATTGAAGGACATATTTGGCTCGTCATCAATATGGAATAGGTAAAGTATAGTCAGAAATAATTTATTTAGAAAATATTCTGGTAGAAATAAAATCATTTCTTGATAGATGATTTTATTATGGATGTTGGGCAATTTGTTAGTAATGATATCATTTCAAATGAATCATAAATTACTCTATAGATTCGACGTAATGCAGTTAATCTGCATTATTTCAATGCTTCCATCCTAAATAAAAAGGTAATGATAAAATGAGAGAGAATAAAAAAGAAATAATCGTACAGGGTAACGGCTTAGCTAATGAATATAAAAGAATCCAGCGAAGAATTTTTGCACATAGTGAACTACAACCTACAGGGTTTTACATTACGGCCGGACAGGAGCTCATTATCAATGTTGAAGGAGAAATACGTGGTGCTGTAAATGCCGCGATTGGTGTGCCTGAGTTGAATAAACCTGTGAAATATTTGCTAACGAAAGGGTTAAATAAACTCAGACCGAGAAATGAAGGTTTACTCTGTTTTTCTAACAATAATAATAATGGTTATGTAAAGATTACTGTTGAATCAGAATTACAGCAAGTCCCGTCATTTAAACTAAATGAAACCAGTAATGCAGATTGGGAAAATATGATGGAGTTGTATTCTGATGCGCCTGTCGTTCAACTTAGCAGTGAACGAGCCATAATTGTTGTAAGATACCAGAGCGCTAAAAAATATCTTACTGATCCCAATGTATTAATGAAATATTACGATGACTTTATTCGTTTTCAGGATCGCATATCAGGGGTATTAGAAAACGGAAAAGCAGATTATAAGGCAGACCCAAATAAATCATTATATGTAGAATCAGATCGCTTTTATATGTTCGCTACACATGGACATATGGGTTTTAATGGTGATGCGGCCCTGAAACGATTATTAACGACCAATAATGGTTGGGGGATCTGGCATGAAAGTGGGCATCAAAGACAACAATTTCCTTATAGTTGGAGCGATGGAACAGGAATGATGGAGGTTACAGTGAATTTGTACTCTTTAGCTGTTCAAGAAGGGATTCATGGTAGAGCAGGTCAGCTAGACAAACATTACCCGAAGATTAAAGAGTATTTAGCTGCGGACAAAAAGAATTTTGACACTCAGGATGTTAATATAAAGTTAGGAATGCTATGGCAATTAAGATTAGCATTTGGTAACGGGTTTTATCCTCAGCTCCATCAGGTTTATAGAATGATGGATTCACTACCAATAAACAATAGCGATAAAAAACAACAATTTATAATATCATCATCTCAATTGGCGAATATTAATCTGGCAACTTTCTTTAATAAATGGGGTATTACACCTAATGAGAAAACATTAGAAATATTAAAAACACTGCCGCCGTTAGAGAAAAATATATGGGAAAATGATGACAAAAATTTAATTACAATACAAATTCCACAGGAAAAGTATATTCCCGAATTGGCTTATTTCAAGAAAAGTATAAAGAAAACGTCATTAAGCGAAAATCAATTTGAATTCACTATTGATCGTGATTGGTACACACCATATCAATATGTTATTAAAAAGAATAATCAATATCTTGCAGAGATAAAAGAGGGCAAACCATTTGATTGCACTGTAAATTTAGATGAAAATGGCTTGAGTGTGAAAGTTTCTCATCATTTCATTTTAGATGATTTAATTGAAATTGAAGTCAGGTTTGCTGGAGACAAATATGCCATTTACAACATGAAAGTTCATGATGTTACATTATGATATCTTTAAAGTTATCCAACCATATTATTAAACTATCTATATATTGAGGATGAATTAATGTCTAGTTTCTTCAAAAGAATAACTATTGCCCTGTGGTTATTGGTGGCTACTACTACTAATAGTTATGCCCAATCTAATACAGCACAATCACCATGCTCTAATAAGGCTGATATCAATTTCACCAATGTACTTCCTTGTTATCGAGAGGAATTAGCAACCCAGCCTCTTAAATATTCGCTGTTAAGTAAAGAAAAACTGCCCCAGATTGAGCTACGTCACTATCAATTGACATCACAATTCTGGTCTCCAGGGAATGTTATTCTACCCGCCGAATGGCAACACAATGTTGATATATTTATTCCTGATCATCCGCTTTCACAACGAGCACTTGTCATTGTGAATAACGGAACTAACTATAATAGTGGGTCTGAGGCGCCTGTTTTGCCAACAGATTTCAGCGCGACAACCTTGGCGGCTATTGCTCGTGCAACAAATACGATAGTTATCTCGATCAGTAATATTCCTAATCAATATCTTGTGTACCGAGACGACGGTAAACCCCGCAAAGAAGATGATAGTATTGCTCACAGTTGGACATTATTCATGAGCGAACCAGAAAAGCAGTCGTTGATTCCTTTGCGCATTCCTATGGTTACTTCTGTTTCTCAAGCGATAACTTTGGCGCAACAAGAGTTAACATCGTGGAATATTAATAAATTTATTGTTTCTGGCGCATCGAAACGAGGTTGGACAACTTGGTTATCAGCAATAGCAGATACACGCGTTGATGCAATAGTACCTTTTATTATCGATATACTTGGTACCCACGCAGCATTCAAACATGTCTATGAATCTTACGGAAAAAACTGGCCGATTGCTTTTTATCCGTATTATCAGGAACATGTCGATGAAAAAGTAGATACTCCTGCATTTGCTAAATTAATGCAGATAGAAGATCCGCTGCAATATTTGGGATCAATTTATGAATCTCGGCTTGCCATTCCTAAATATATTGTTAATGCCAGTGGGGATGATTATTTTGCTCCTGATAATGCGAGATTCTATTATGATACTCTTCCTGGGGACAAATCTTTACGAGTAGCCCCCAATTCGGATCATCGTGGCATTAGGAACTTTACAGAACAGTCATTGATTACATTTATTAATCGGCTACAGCAATCTATTCCTCTGCCAAAGCTTAATGTAACTCTGCATGCACAACAGAATTCGCAAATACTAACCGTCACTTTTTCAGAAAAGCCTGAAAAAGTAATACGTTGGACTGCTACAAATCCAATCTCACGAGATTTTCGTTATGCATGCGGTATCCGATATAAAGCGTCACCATTCGATATGAGTACAACGCAACAAATTGAAATTTCGTTAAACTCCCCAAACATAGGATGGGAAGCGACTTATATTGAAGCGACTTTCAGTGATGGATATGTGGCGACAACACGAGTTTACATTACCCCTGATGACAAATATCCAGTAACCGCTCCTTTATCAAGCGGACCAACATGCCAAACATTGCCAGGTCGAGGGTTAGGTTCGGAATAAGGTAAGAATGATAAAGCCTGAATAAGCTATTTGTGAAACATTGGACCTCCGGCGTTTTCTAACGGTAACCGGAGGTCTGAATATGTTAAGCGTTTAGGAAAAATGGGACATAATTCATAAAATCAACATTACTTTACCGATATGTCTTAAACGAGCACTCCTGGAGTAACCCTCTATAAGTATTCTGTGTTTCACTAAGCAATTATTGATAACGTCACCGTATGATCTGTCTCAAATAGCGCCTGTGATAGCGCGATACAATGAGGAACATCAAAATGGACCGTATGCTAGAAGGTAAAGTTGTCATTGTCACTGGCGGCGCAAGTGGTATCGGAGCAGGTATTGCTTTAGCGGCGGCGCGTCATGGCGCGGCAACTGTAATTATCGGAGATATCACTGATCAACCCCGAGAAGGAGGAGCGCCGGTACTTCAGCGTCTTAATTCGCTTGGTACAAAAGCCATATTCCACCAGTGTGATGTCACCTCACGGAGCAATATGGATGCATTGGTCGATGTTGCTACACCATTCGGCGGTGTTGATCTGATGGCTTGCAATGCAGGAATTGCATTAGCTACTGATGGCCCACAGATTAGTGCGGATGATTTTCACAAGCTGCTTACAGTCAACCTTGATGGCGTTTTATTTGGCGCACAGGCGGCGGCTGAACAGATGATAAAACTGGGCAAACGCGGAAGTATTGTAGCAACGTCAAGTATGGGGTCCATTAGGACAGGCCAACTTACAACTGCGTATTCTACGAGCAAAGCAGGGGTGAACATGATGGTGGCCGCATTGGCCGATGCTTTCGGACCATCAGGAATTCGTGTTAATGCAGTATGCCCTGGACTGATCAATACCGCACTTCCTCTTTCCTCGCCGGAAGTTGCGAAAATGTTTGATGGGTTACGGGAGAGAATGCCTCTCCGAAGATTAGGAGAACCGGAAGAGGTAGGAAATGCGGTCGTATGGTTAGGATCGGATCTTGCGTCGTTTATAACCGGCGTATCACTGCTAGTCGATGGCGGACAAACAGCAGTATTGTGAGAACACGCATTTTAAGGCAGTTGGTATATTCCGAAGGGGGGTAGGGTTAAATGGCTGTTTTTCAGTGATATGCTGGAATTGTTTACATAAAATCAACAGAACCGAAGATTTTCGCCAGTTTTACCAATTGAGCAATTTCATTATTGGAGGCGCCATTTCTGAGGATATCCAGTACCGTCGAGGATTCAGCCAGATCGATACCAAGATTCAATGTTTTGATTTTACGGAGGAAAAAACCGCACTTTTTTACACCGCTGACTGGACCTAGATTAGCCAGTATTTCTGGCACACCTTTTAAATATCCCTTATTGCTAGTTTTTTTATTTACCGAAAACTGGAATACAGGATATAAATTCTCTACTCCCCAATTTAATACAATGAGTTTATGATTTTCACCATATTTATTTACTGTCGGGCGGGTCACCCCTAATATATCAGCAACCTTACTGGACTTATAAACACCACCATATTCCCCAAGATGGGCAAGAAAAGCGTTTCTGCTTTCGATAAATTCCTCATGTTCTTTCTTTTCCAATGTGATATTTTCCACTATTTCAATATAGTTAGCTCGTCCTTTGACTTCGGCCCAAAATTCATCATCAGGTAGCGTTAACAACTGAGAAATACTCTCCGAGTCTTTATTTTTAAGCACATTAATAAAATGTTCCGCAAGATTGATGATGCGTGCTTTAACCAGTTCAGATTGTTCAAACCCGCTTTTCGGTTTTACTGTCCGGTCATCGGATTTTTTTGCTGATATTTCCATTAGCACCTCAATGGTATTTTGCAATTTCGAAAAATTAGCTTACAGGAAGGAAAGCTTTTTCACCATTCTCTTTTTAAAAAGCCATACTAGTCGGTAATGCGGTTCAATTCTTCCAACACCGTACGATTTTCCTTTTACCACTTTAATTCCACCCTAATTTGATGATAATTTAGCTAGATTATGCTAGTCAAATATTATTATCTTACTATAACTAGAGATCATTTTATTGACTACCTTTGAGTTTGATTTTCTATTGAAAGAAAAATCGAAGAGGATGTGGATACCAAAAGTTGAAATTTACCAAGATCATCTACCGATGGTTCAATCGCAAAAATGGTGAATATTAGTTGACTTGAACAAAGTTACAACTGATCCTTAAAACGCCAAGCTATCTAGCAAAATGGAAAAACCTGTTTAAATCTCCACTTATCATATTAAACGTAACCCAATAAAAAGGATCGTCAAAAGAAATAAGAGGTATATATGCACAGCCAAATTAATTCGTTACCCCAATATATGTCAGCGATCAGCATCATTAAACCCGGAGGACCGGAGAAATTGCATCTGGTTCAGGTTCCGCTGCCACGGCCGGGAAAAGGCTACTTGTTGGTAAAAGTGGCTGCGGCAGGCGTTAATCGGCCTGATATATTTCAGAGAATGGGTTCTTATCCACCACCACCTGATGCATCGCCATTGCCGGGTTTGGAGATTGCAGGAGAGGTGGTTGCCAAAGGTGAAGATTGCGAACGCTGGAATCTTGGCGATAAAGTTTGCGCCCTCGTTGCCGGAGGCGGTTACGCTGAGTATTGTCTGGTGCATGATTCCGTTGCTTTACCCATCTATGGCTTGGACTTTGTTCAGGCAGCCGCATTGCCAGAAAACTTTTTTACCGTCTGGGCTAACGTTTTTCAGACCGGCAAGTTGAAACACGGCGAAAACTTGCTGATTCATGGTGGTACTTCTGGGATAGGCAGTGTCACTATTATGTTAGCAAAAGCCTTTGGCGCTAAAGTCATTACTACCGTCGGCTCTGATGAGAAAGCTAAAGTTGCACACAGTTTAGGTGCCGATTTTGTTATTAATTACCGTAAAGAAGATTTCGTTGATCGAGTATTGAAAATCACGGGCAATCATGGAGTTGATATAGTTGTTGATTTAATCGGTGGTGATTATGTTAATAAGAACTATAAGGTTGCTGCTAAATTCGGGAGAATTATTCAGATCGGTATGATGAAAGGAAACCCGGAAAATCTTAATCTGATGCCCTTAATGTTAAAACGTCTGACCCATACGGGTTCTACATTGCGTTCTCGCAGTGTAGAGGAAAAAGCTGAGATAGCCAGGGAGTTGGAAAAACACGTTTGGCCATTATTGAAATCAGGAAAAGTCAGCCCATTAATTTGTAAAGTTTTTGATCTGAAAGATGCCGCTGATGCACATCGAATGATGGAAGCCGGTGATGTTATCGGCAAGGTTATGCTGGTAAATGTATCATCTTAATAGTACTTCTGCTTAAATCAGGGCTATTTTAACTTGTAGCCCTGCATTCTATCTACTAACCATTTCACGTTAAAACAAATCCTTATAATTAATAAGCTTAATCACTGATAAATCATCATTTCCCTCTGTTTTTTGATCTGTTTTTATTCGTTCTTTGTCCTTGCGCACAAAATCAGAATTTATATTTAATGTCATTGTTAATATTTTAACAAATATAGTCTATATCTATTAACAAGTGCTCATTTATAGATATGTTAATGACTAATCTAGTTCACCTGATAGATTTTTCTTAATGTCTAGAATAATGAGGTATGACCAGCTATCAGTAGGTTAGGTGGCATATAATTTTCTGTCTACCCATCAGAGAATGATAGTGATTTCATTAACAAATAAAGAATTTCATAATCTCTCTGTTGCTGACAGCCGTTTTTGTTAGTTTAAAGGGTATGTGATTATGACCAAGCAGTTTACTTCGCACTTAAACATTGATGCGTTGTTTTTAGGCCCTAAATCAGAAAATACGGTTTTTTTCAGAGAAATGATGGAATATGCCGTAAGTGAGCACATGCACTGGCGTTCTGATTTTCACCCAGAAGATCCCGCCTTAGTCACCTCGGTTGATCGTTACGCACCTGATTATAGAGAAACACTTTATCGGACAGAGGGTATTCTGAACCAGCTATCCGCTAAACTGAAAAACACCTCTATTCCCTGGTTTTCTCCTCGCTATATGGGGCATATGAATGCCGATACCCTGATGGTTTCCAATCTCGCTTATGTCATGGCGATGATGTACAACCCGAACAATTGTGCCCACGAGTCATCACCGACAACAACGGAGTTAGAAATTGAAGCAGGGCTGGATCTATGTCGGATGTTTGGTTATGACCCTCGCCGAGCATGGGGGCACATTACATCAGGCGGAACCGTCGCCAATTATGAAGGGCTATGGGTTGCGCGTAATTTAAAAACCATGCCTCTTGCCATTGCCCAACACCCGCAATCCAGCGATCTGGTCGCAAACAAATCAGAACAACAACTGCTGAATATGTCGCCATCAGATATTCTGGATTTAACGGATGAATTAAAAAAACGGGGCATTTTCGAAGAAGTTCGTGAACTTTCCTGCCGTGGCGTCGGGATAAAGCAGGGGATGTTTGGCAAGGTACTGGTTCCACAGTCGAAACACTATTCATGGATGAAAGCAATGGATGTTCTGGGGATTGGTCAACAGCATATCGTGCCATTGCCAGTCGATGCGAATTATCGCACCGATATTGAAAAGATGCGTGAAATTACGTTCAGTCTGATAGAGCAGGGGGAACCTATTCTGGCAATGGTAACCGTAGTTGGAACGACGGAAGTGGGAGCCATTGACCGAGTTGACGAAGTTATTACGTTGCGCAAAGAGTGTGAGGAGCGCTATGGCGTCTCATTTTATGTGCATATTGATGCTGCTTATGCAGGTTATGCCAGCGCGATGTTCCTCAATGAACGGGGAGAATTCATGGAATATGATGAACTTATCCGTCGTTATCGTGAATTGGCAATCATTCCCGAAGATATTATTTGGCCTAAACCTGAAATTTACCAAAGCTTCCGGGCCATGTGTCAGGCTGATTCAATCACCGTCGATCCGCATAAAGTTGGATTTATTCAATATGCCGCCGGTGCAATATGCATGAAAGATAAACGTATTGTTGACCTCATTTCCTACCGTGCAGCTTATGTTTTTGAAGATGTTGATACTCAATCTGAGCAAGCCGCTGTTAACCGACATGTCGTACTCGGCGCCTCTATTATGGAGGGATCTAAAGCCGGAGCTATCGCCGCGGCAATTTGGGCCGCACACCGATTGGTTCCTCTTAATATCAGCGGCTACGGAAAAGTGATTGCTGCCGGTATTGTGACAGCGAATTGGATGATTAAAAAACTTTTAACCACAGAACCATTGGTTGTTGGCAAACGCCGGTTTGAAATTCATACCATGCCGACCCCCGATTTCCATATGGTCAATTTTACTTTTAAAGAGCAAGGAAATAACAATTTAAGTCACCACAACCGTCTTAATAAACGGATGTACGAGCTTTGTTCATATACCTCTGGACGTAGTTATACCAATGATTTTTTAACTTCTTCCACCTCCCTTGGTTACGGAGAGTATGGTGATACGCCTTGGCATTACGTTGAAAGTTGCGGTTTTGAACAACAAGAATGGCAGAAAGTCCACAGTTTATATGTCCTACGTGCTGCTGTGATGACCCATTGTTTACGTAATGCTGACGATTTTGACGAGTATTGGGAAAGGCTCCAGAAAATTTTTATCCACAAACTGACTCAAATTGTTGATGAAGAAGAAAAAAAGAAAGTAGCCTGACTTTCTATTATTAAATATTTGTTATTGATTCGAAGGGAAAAAAACGTGAAGAACCGTACTTTTGGCAGTACTTTTATTATAGCCGGAACGACCATCGGCGCTGGTATGTTAGCCATGCCATTAGCCACCGCCGGTGTAGGATTTGGTGTAAGTTTAATCATGCTGATTGGCTTGTGGGTTTTGATGAGTTACACCGCATTATTGCTAGTTGAAGCTTATCAATATGAGTCTCCTGATACAGGATTAGGGACACTTGCTCAACGTTATCTTGGCAACGGCGGCAAAATATTAACGGGTTTCAGCATGATGTTTCTGATGTATGCGCTAACATCAGCCTATATTAGCGGCGCCGGGGAATTACTGACAGTCAGCCTCAATAAATGGCTTAATTTATCCCTTCCTGCTTCCGTGGGCGTTATCCTATTTACCGTGATTGGTGGAGGAATCGTTTGCATTGGCACCAGTTCAGTCGATATGGTCAACCGAGTTATTTTCAGTGCAAAAATTATTTTTCTGGTATTGATGTTGGGGCTGATGATGCCGCATGTCCAGCATATTAACCTACTGACATTACCATTAGAACAAGGGTTAATATTATCTTCAATCCCTGTGATATTCACATCGTTTGGTTTTCACGGTAGTGTTCCCAGTATTGTGAAATATATGGATGGCGATATCCGTCGCCTCCGTTGGGTGTTTATTATCGGCAGTGCAATTCCGCTAATTGCTTATATTTTCTGGCAATTGGCGACATTAGGAAGTATCCATTCCAACACATTCGTCGATATCTTAGCTGAAAATGCAGGATTGAATGGCTTATTACACAGCATTCGTGAAGTTGTTGCTTCACCGAAAACTGAACTTTCAGTACAAATGTTTGCTAATCTAGCGCTCGCAACCTCATTCCTCGGTGTCACACTTGGCCTGTTTGATTTTCTGGGTGATCTATTTAAACGCAAAGATAGCATAGCCGGGCGTATGCAAACGGGTTTGCTGACTTTCGTTCCGCCATTGATTTTCGCACTCTTTTACCCAAAAGGATTTGTGATGGCGTTGGGATATGCCGCCGTCGCGCTGTCAATTTTGGCGTTAGTATTGCCTAGCCTTCTGGCCTATAAATCCCGTCAGCAAAATGAACGTCGATATCGGGTACCTGGCGGTAAACCTGTACTATTGCTGGTATTTGCCTGCGGTATTGCAGTAATAGCAATCCAGATTGGCATAGTGAGTGGCATGTTGCCGGAAGTAGGGTGAATGCTGGGTTATCGAAGATAGCTCTTCTTTGACCTAAAGGGTATTCTCTGACAAACTGCTACATAAACTATCTGCATAGCATAATAGACCTATTAGTGGAGGCAATTATGAATCATACCCGTTACGAAACTGATGTGGTCGCTTGGGCAAATGAGCAGGCGGCGTTATTACGTGCCGGTAAATTCTCTGAGATTGACATAGCCAATATTGCTGAGGAGATTGAAGACGTGGGCAAGAGTGAACAGCGTGAGTTGGCTAGCCGCATGGCAGTATTAATTGCTCACTTATTAAAATGGAAATACCAGTCAAGCCATAGAGGAACAAGTTGGGAGAGAACAATTAAAGCGCAAAGAAAAGAGATTCTTTATGGTTTAAAAGAATCACCGAGCTTAAAGACAAAGTTAAATGATTCAGACTGGGTTGATGTTGTCTGGTCTAAAGCCGTTGCCTCAGCAATGAACGAAACCGGGTTGGACGTGTTTCCTGATGTATGCATTTGGAGTATGTCCCAGATACTGTCCCCTGAATTTTATCCTGACTAGCAAAAATCTATATGAGTTGAGCACCAGACAGTGCTGAATTGGGCTGAAAATCTGGATACTGATGGAACAAGCCGGGAAAGAACAATTAAAGGATAAGCACTTTAAAAACAAAATGGAGAAAAATTAAAAGTTATAATAACTATCTCTGTTTACCCGTGTGAAAAACTAATATTAATTATGAGGAGTTAAATCATGGCGAAAGAATTATTTACTGCCACAGTAAAATCTGTAGCTGGATTGAAAGTTGAATGTACATCAAGAGATTTCTCCTTTTATTTGGATGAACCGCGTAATTTAGGCGGTACTGATCAGGGGATGAATCCAGTTGAAGCTTTACTCTGTTCTCTCGGGGCCTGTAAATGTATCGTAGCAAAGGCTTTTGCTAAACTGCACAAAATTAACTTAATTGATATTCACGTTGATCTGGAAGGGGAGCTTGATACTGATGGTTTCACTGGTAGAAATAAACAAGCGAAATTAGGTTTCTCTAAAATAGTGACAAAATTTCATATTAAAGCTGATAATAGTGAAGAAGAAATTCACGCCTTTGTCGATTTTATTAATAAAACCTGTCCGGTTCACGATACCATCGAGAATGCGCCAAGTTTTGTCACTGAAATATATTGTGAATAAAGTAGGTGTTGTGCCAAAATAATTTAGAAAAGAAAATGTTGTTTACATTAATCTAAAAAATCCTCTACGGTGAAGTAGAGGATTTTATTATAAAGTTAAGTAAATCAATGTTTATCTATCTTTTATCCCATTGATAAAAACATAAGAAATAATGACTATTGTTTAATAACGTAAACCGTAGTGATATTACAACTTACGTTTTCTATGCCAACTTTAATATTCAAACCCTGTGCATAAGCTTGGCTTAATAGCCTATTAACGTTTTCAGCGCTTGATCCTGACCAAATATAACCAGGCTTTCCACAGTTACCGGCTAAGCTCCCGCTGAATGTATAAAAATAATGTGCAGGATTATCCCAATCAGCTTTGATTTCTGCGACTCTAACAATGCCGCTATTCGTTTCCGCTGAGAATGCAGGGGCGCTAATCATACCAATGAAAATAAATAACATAGATATCAATTTTTTCATGTTCTACTCCTAGTTAATAATAAAGAAAATTTGACGCATTTGAAGTGTAAATTACGCAAATAATCTTTGCACCCATTTCCTGTCAATATAAAAGGTATTCTGTCTGATAAATAATGTCTGGATATTTTCTTGCTAAAATTAATACTATGTTTTTATGATAATGATTTTTTTATAGAGAATAAGATAGCAATAATGATATAAATCGTATTATTCAAATTAATAAAAAATCCCCCACAATAAAGTAGAGGATTTTATTGTTAAACTAAAATGTTTAATAACTCAATATTACATTGCGGCTCTATTTGCCTCTTCTGCTAATTTATCAGCCACTTCTTTGGCAAACTGATTACCACCATCTAGTGCGGTATAATGCAAATGAATAATAATATCCTTTAATTTCCAACTACCATCCGTGTTTTTCAACACTTGATCGATAAACAAGACCCGATTTACAGTTTCCCCGCAGTTGTCAACGCTGCATGAATTGTTCTGAATGGTAACAACAGAGACAAATGAGCATCAGATAACGGAATTGCACCATAACTGGCATACCACTGAGCAACGCGCTCATTCTTGGCATCAATCAGCAATGCAACTCCACCTGCCTGAACAGCCACCAACAAACAGCGCCGACCAGCGGCAAGCAACAATTGACCACCGAGTCCTTGACTCTGTACTGAAAGATCTACCGCCAGGCGGCCAAGCCGAAATACCGGCACATCATGTCGAGCCAGACCGCGTTTAATCACCTCCGGCGCACGTTTATAAGCAATGGAGGCGGGACTTAGACTGTAATAGCCTAATATCTTTTCATTATTCTTGCTAACAGCAAGGTAAGTTTTTGCCCCACCTTTCTCATGGCTCTGCCTTGCATGGCGATGTAAAAACTGATTCAACGCTTCATCACCACAGTCAAAAGCACTGCGATCATGATGTTTGCCAATGGGTTCTTCGTGCCAAATCGGTAGCATTATGATTGTTTCGGCAAGGCAAATGCTGCGGACATCAATTTATCATTGGGCGCCGGTGGGTTATCTAAAAGATCCAGAACATGCAAACTATCTCTTTCGGTCAGCTCCAACCGTTCATTCTCGTTGATAATCTTCCGTGCTGCTGACATCACATTACGGATCACGAACTCAGTCAAGTTGGTATGCTGTAAAACGGCTGCACGCATCAACAGTGACTTTTCTTCTGAGGCAATACGTAGTGACATACGGTCGTTAGTTTCTATTGGGACCTGAGGCATGGTTAAGCTCTCCTTTTTGTACATATTGAAAATGTACGCTAAAGCAAGCTTACTTTCAATATGTACTCATTGAATTCATACGTAGTAGAAACGAACGTGTATGTGACAGGTATGATATGAACAATTATTACAATATCTGTCACCACTGGGCTGGGAACACATCAATCTGAAATCCTCCACAATAAAGTAGAGGATTTCATTGTTAAACTAAAATGTTTAATAATTCAATATTACATTTCGGATCTATTTGCCTCTTCTGCTAATTTATCAGCTACTTCTTTGGCAAACTGATTACCACCATCTAGCGCGGTATAATGCAAATGAATAATAATATCCTTTAATTTCCAACTACCATCCGCATTTTTCAACACCTGATTGATAACTTGTTTATCAGGGAATGTCAGATTCCAGGTTGAAATAGCGCCAGTTCCTTCAAATGGCAAATACCGATTATCATCAAACATTAAGGTGCATAACCAATTTTCGGTTGCTACCCGACCATCATCTTCCTGTACGGAGGAGAGAGCAATCTGTTGCTGGGCGCGTAAATTGGTTTTGATATTCTTATTACTTCCAGCTTGTCTCGTAGGATCATAGAGCCAATTAACGCCTTCAATATCGGTACTGACTAATGTTGAACTGCCTGTTTGAGTCAAAACCGCACAAATTTCCGGTGTAACAACTGGCTCAGAACCAGAATTTTCCAGAGACAATGACACTGAAATTCGTTTTATTTGGCGCAGATAATGTCCGGGGTAATTTTTATCAAAGTCCCTTGCATTCAGAGTGAAATTTACCTCTTGTTTTTCGTCAATTTGGCCAGTTATCTCTTTGAAGGAAGAAGCAGTACTAAGAAGGGAGAAGGTTTTTTTGATATTCAAATGACGTTCGTGACGTTGTAACCAGGCCGCTTCCATTTGCTGTAGATCCAATTGCAATGATTCACCTGCCAATAATCCCCGGTAAGAGTCATTCCAGGCATTGGTTTTGATAAAACCTTGTCGCTGGTAATCACCAACTTCATAACGCCAGCTAGCTTCAGCCATTAAACATAGTGATAAAACAGCATCATAAGCAGGCGCATATAAGGCAGAAAGTCGTCCCATCAGCCACTGATATGTCGGTACAATAAGGAAACTTGTCGTCATAAATTCATACAACTCGATAGCGGCGTTTCGCTGTGCTTTCGCTTCCCGTAATGAAGTTTGAGCAGTTTTAATCAGTAACTCCTGTTCTTTTAACTGCTTATCAATGATATTGATTTCACTTTGTGCTTGCTTCCACTCAATTTCCCAATCCTGACGACGCCGCTGATAGTTTGCCCCATCTTGCAGCCGATCCGCTGTCGTGCCTAATGTCAGGCCTGTGATTTCCGCAACCAGCGCTGTTTTTACCAGCGGGGCTGAATATTTACTCCCCCCGGCCGCCAGACCAAAAATATTGGGTAAAGTTTCCAACGCCGCACTCATGATATGGAAAGGAACCGCTGCCATTCTGGTGACTTCCGATGTGGTTTTAAGGGCTATAGCTGATATTTCCAGGCTGGAAAGATTCTCCTCATATAAACCATAGTAATGCTCATACCGTTGTTGTGCCATATTTTTACTTTCTTCTAAAGCTACTTTACCAGCCTGAGCAATTTCAATAGCTTGTTGTTGTAGTTCTATCGTGAAAGCAGACAACTTAACGATTTGCGATTGTTCCAGTACTGCCTGTTCAGCGTCAACCTCGCTTTCTATCGCACTAAATAGTCGGTGTCCCAGTTGTATCAGTTGTTTCACTGAATCACTCGCGCGTTTTAACATCACCGGGAAACGGTACGGAGGAACTTGTTGCAGCAAACTATTAGGCGTGCCGGTGACATTACCTGAACGTCGCCGAATCAGACTCTCTGCATCCTCAGATTCAGCATAGAGAGGCAGAGGTAACGCCTTACCATCCAGCGTTAACCCGTGACGAAGATTGTAGAGACGACTTTTCAGCGTTTTTTGATATTCAATTAGCCGGGTATTAAAAGGAGACATAAAATTGCTATCAACAGCCCGGATATTTGGCTTAAATTTTGCTTTGATCTTTTCAAGGTTCTCTGGATGCCAGCGAGTGGCAGTGACACCTTCCGGTAAGGTTCCTAATAGTTGTAAAGCTTGCTGATAACATAAACTGGCTTCATTCAGACTGTCTCGGGTCAGTTGTCGGTAAAGGTTGTCACCTTCTTGTGTCCAAAGCTTGATAAGAAATTGGAACAGGGCTTTTTGATAGTGAATTGGTAAATTATAGGCCACGACATCTGGATCATCATTCTTTATAGAAGGAGGAAGATTGCTGCCACGTTCATTTATCGGGCGCGAATTCCAGAGTCGGCTACCGTAAGGGTCAAACAAATAGCTAAAAAACCAGCGCCGGGCATCATAATAACGGCGTTCTTCTCCAAGCCGATGGGATACCAAGAAAGGCAGGTGGAAGAATAATTCCCAGAAATACTGTCCGTTAGCACCTCGGAAATCGACAGGGGATGATGAAGTAGATTGAGAGCCTGTACCTAATGGCGGTTCGGATAACCACTGGGTATCCCATTCCAAAACACGTTCTATTGATTGAGTTGCACGAGCGACTAGCTGTGTTCCAAATAGAGTGTTCAGGCGAATAAAGGGATAAGGGAATTTTAATGTTTGAATATCCAGATATTGAGCCTGTTGGCTATTACGGCGCAATGTAATAGCCGGAATCTTATCCATTTCTTCAATAGAAAGGGTATATTCACTTGAAATTTTACTGACGTATTCTTTTTGACCACCAGACCTAATGAATATTTCCTGTGTTGCCGTCAGGAAAAAGGAATATTGATTCACCGCTGACTCTATCGGGAAGGTTATTTCCCCGGTGGTAGCTGTGCCATTTAGTCGAGTTATTGCAGAAGAAAGCGTTTTTTGTCCAGAAGATGCGGTGACAACGCCAAGTTCCAGCTTTGATTCTACATATTCCCAATCAGCGGATATATCAAAATCAATACGATCAAATACTTTGTTATCCACAGATATGGAAAGTTCTTTGACAATACCGCTTTCTTTGATACTCCTTTGAAAGTAAAAGCCATTTATCCAGGAAAAATTAACTGTCTCAGAGATCTTATTATCTTCCCAATCTTCAGGAAGCAGATCAATAATCCCTCTTCCAGCATAATATATCTCTAATTCTTTTGTCGGCGGTTCCTTTCCTTGCCACTGAAAATTAAAAGTCTTGAAGGTAGATTCCCCTGCGGGAACATTGACCGTTATAGGGAAATCCTGACTTTTTATTGTCCAGTTAAGCTCTTTGGAAGAAAGAGGTCGTGGCCTATTTCTCCCCAGATACCACTCTATTGTCCCTAACTCTATAGGATTGCGTTTAATCAGAGTATTTGTACCCGTCAGGATAATTTTGGTCTTATCTGTACTCAGTTTTGCCTGAATTTCCAGATGAGAATCATTATTATCCTCAGGTTTTAATACGATGTATTTTGTACTGCCGGCATATTGATGCTGCAAGGTTCCTGAGTCCTGATATAACTTATACCAGCTAGATACCAAACTTTTTTCCTCCGTTGCAGTTAACGTTTTTTTGTCTACCAGCAGTAAGTCACGTAATTCCAGGAAATAGTCTTTGTTTTTTACCCAAATATCACTGTTCTTTTTCCCTGTATCGTAAAGCAACACCCCCATCCACGGGTTGTTCTGGCGCTGTACATCAACCATTGCGATCAAACCCGGTTTATAACTTTCATCTTTCATATAAGGATTAAGATTATCGGGCACACGTTGGTCAGTAGGAGGAATTTTGGGGTATTCGCCATTGGCATCTCTGCCATCCAGACGAAATAGCTTATTAGGAGCACTCCATTCACCGTTACTTTGTTTATAGATAAATTGCACATTGATAGCGCGGTAAGCTGACGGTTTTTGGTCTGAGCCAAGCAGGGGAGTAGGTTCACGTTCAACCCATACGGCATATTGACGCCCGGAGATAACAACCGGTCTCAATGCCAGAAGGTCTCCTGTCAGTGATAACGTAATTTTTTCCCACTCGCTCCAGGCCAAAGGCGTAATGAGATCCTGGCTATCACGCAATTTGATATCAAGAGTACGCCAATAATACTCCACCGGTTCAGCATTGTTTTTACCAATAAAGTGGTATCGGTCACTTTTGGGATCGGTGCCATCAATATAACCACTGACTAATTGGAGATTACTAAGCCGTTCAAATTCGGTCAGGTAACGCAAGATAGCCGTTTGTATCATGTCGTTATTTAACCGAGACTGGCTTAAATCGTTTTCCAGATCGGCAAAGGCGCGGGTTTTTCTCATCCTTTGAGTAGGATCGATAACGTTTTCCGGGAAATTATTTTGCTTTTGCCAGGCTTGCCAATGGGCGTATTGGCTAAGATAGCGATTCCAGTTTTCGATCTGTTCCACTGGGATAGTCATACTGCCATAACCGGGTTCCAGATGGGCAAAGAGACGGAAAAGATAGTGTTGCAAACTGGCGATACAGAAGGCTACTGGGCTGGTTTTTACCTCAGAAGAAACTTGTAAGTCGGTCAGGAAATAGGTTGATAATGCATCAATATCTGAAATATCAGACAATTTCTCATCAGAAGGCGCCCATTGACCTAGCAGATAGTCAACAAGAGCATCGCGCCAAGCGCTATTTAGTGAACCTTCGAGTGTAACTTGTTCTTCGGGAGAACAAGCTGCAATCAGAGCGCTACTTACTTGTTGCCAATTATCATAACTTGACGTTGGAGTCAGTCGAGTAACATCCAATAAAGGTTGAGCAGAAAGCTCACTTTGATTTGCTAGTGTCTGAATGCGCATGACAAAACTGATGCCAATAACACTTTGCGCCACGCTATGGTTGAAATCACGGGTTACCCTCAATACCTCGCTATTTGACCAACCGATTAACTCTGCCAGATTGTCGGCGGCTTGTTGTGGCGTCCAGATTTCTTCGTCCGGTGTCTGCGGTGTTTCTCCGATTCGGTTAGCCTGACGCAGATAATAGAGAATATCGTCTTCAGTTTTGGTTTCCGGCAACAAATTCAGCCAATCACCATAGCGGCTAAGGCGGTGCAGGGCAGTCAAATCCAAGGGGCGGAGCTTACCATCAGCCAAATTCAGTCCAAACCAAGCAGGATAATCAACCAGTGTTTGTATCCCTTTTGCCGTGAGTTTAAACAACTTACTCACCGTGACATAACGGCTCAGGTCGTACCATGTGATAACAGCGCTTGCTATCAGTTTATCCCCTTTAATGTTTTTCCCAAGCGCAAGCGATTCACGTATAAAATCCGCATGACTTTTGCCGGCCCAACCTAACAGTGGTAAAGAAAACAATTCATCTAAGTCAAAAGCATGACTGACAGATTTAATAATCAGATCTTCCTGAGCGACAAATGCATCCTGAATAAGCGTAGTCAGTTTCTGCGACCAAGTATCACCTTGTTCCTGCCATGCCGCTTCATCAGCCAATGGTTGCAGGATGGCTTTGACTTTTTCAGTTAGTACATCTTCCAAGGTTCTACCCGCAGGAATAACAATAGTTTCGATTATTCCTTGTGGATCAATCAATTCAAACAGTTTAGTTAGCCAGGTAAGATTGGGTTCCTTTGCCTTGAAACCCACCATCACAGTGGCAATTTTATCCTCACTCAGCAACGCATAATTGGGATCAGGCAAAATAGATTTAATCTTCTCAAACCAGTCGATATTTTCGATGTCCGCGTTTTCAGTTCCGCCGACATTGTAAGGTGTGAGCAAAGCATTCAATAACGGCGCAGACAGACGATGGCGTTTAAGCCATTGCGCAGCGTTCATAAAAGCGATTAATGCATCAAGGATATCAAAAGCCTTAGGTTCTTTTGTCGTATCAATTTTCTTTAATACTGGGATACCCGCTAGTTGTTTCAGATAATCTGAATTATCTCGATCCAGTAATAAGAATAAACCCAACCCATCTGCCAGAGGCAGTTTCAATAAACGAGGTAAAGAAACTAGCCGGTATAAAGCGGAAACCACAGAGAGTGAACGGGTAGGTTTTTTTATCCCTAACGCTTTTATTACCCAGGCCAGCAGAGTTTGGCAGGTAACATCATTAATATTCAGCCCAACACATAACTGATTAACGGTTAATGCATCCTCTCCTTCGGTAGCCGTTGGATCAAATTCACTGTTATCCAGATTAAGTACCGATGCTGAGGAAGCTCGTTTTGACAACCCTTGCGCATTGAACAGTCGATCAAAGAAGGAGAGATGATTATCTAGCGCATAAGGGGTGATTTCATTGATAAATGCAGAAAATTGTTCAGTATTAACCTGATATTCTCGATGAAAATGTAAAAATACGCCTAATGCACGTAATGTAGATTCGGTGATAGTAAAATTTTTCTGCTTTTCAGCTTGCCGCGCTGCTACCAATAATTGATCAAGTTGTTCAAAGGTCAGTTTCGATATCCGTTGAATATGTAGAAAACGCTGAATACGGTCAAAGTGATCATTCTTAACTCCTTTAATCCAGACCACTTTTTCTCCCGTTTCTTTATCTGTGATTTTTTCCAGATATAGTGCTGGATCGGTACCCGCATTGATAAATGATGCGCCGTAATTGGCTCCAGAAGGAAATTGTTGTCCGGTATTTGCAGGTTTAGCCACATTTGCAGAGAAAGTCACTGAGCTGTGCGTCAGGTTATTGTCGGTCAAACCATTGGTTGCCAGCAGACGTTCAACATCTTGGGGATTCAGACCCGTTTGCTGAGTGAATACCGTGAGTTGAGATAATGCCAATGCTGCCTTAGCGGCATCACCAGATATGCCATAATATTTAGCAAAGAAATCTTGCTGATTACTTTGGGAAGCTTCAAGCAGTAATTCCTGTAGTTTGGGCGCCAGAGAATTGCTGACCATCATGGCATTCTGTAATGAAGGTAGATGTAGATTATTATCGATAAAATTAGGAAACGCGCGATCAGCTTGCTGAATAAGCTCTAATAACGGGATCTTCTTTTTCTCCAATACAGCCGTTGTTTGATGGAGAGGGAAGTGAAATGGCAGTGAAAAAGGATAATAAATTTTTGCCAATGTATCGGTTAAGGGTTGATTATTGTTTAAATGAGCCTGCGCTTTTTGCGCTAAAACTTCGATGATAAGTGGTAATATGCTACTGATTTGGTTGATGCTTTTACTATCGAGTAAGAGTTTTTCAATATCCGGTCGCCGCTGGCTAAGCAGTCTGGCGCCATTTTTATCAGCGACGTTTTCAAAAATTAGCGCTTGTTGGTACAAATCAACCAAATAGGCCAAGGGCCCATCATTAGCTTCAGGTGAACCGGGAAAACAGTAAAGATCTTTATTGTCGTTAAAGAGTGTTTGATAACTAGGGGGTTTATCTAATAACTTAGCAGAATTAATATCATTTACCATAATGTTGTTCCTTAGAATAGAAAAATAAAGCGTGGTTATACTATGGCTTTAAAATTGATGATAATCAGCCAAAAAATATATTTGAACTATAACTTGTTTTAAAATTTTGTTAATTATTTTTAATTCAATTACAGGGTGATATTAAAAATTTTACTTTTAATTTTTTAGTGATTTTATTATATACGCAATTAATTTTTACTATTTATTATTAAATAACTTTTCAAAGTTGCATTTACTGAATAGTAGATTACTTGAAGAGAATTACACTCGATTTTTGCAATCTGAAAGCTTGTTAGATAATCTCAAGCGCTAATATTGTCATTCCTAAACACTCAATTAAGCTATTGTTTTTACAGGTTTACTTTCCTTTTCTGAATGTAATAAAACGCCTGTAGTAATTTTCACGCGAAACTGTAACATGCAACCATTATTGTTAGTTTATGAAGCATGAGATTTAAAAAATAAAGTTTTTGACAGTCACTTTGGTTAATAATTTTCTTAAATTAAAAGTATATGTTTCCGATGTATCCCATTACACTATTATTGCCTATCCCAATAGGGCTATTTTATTTGCCATTCTTTTCCATAAAGAGCGGACCTGGGTAGTGGTTCAGACAAAAGTAAGCTCTTAGATAAGTAATATGCAGATAGTTAACATAGATATTGTTATTCTAGTAAAGGTCTCGTCGATATATGAATAAATCATTATGCAATTCAGAGTCAAAATTAAAGTCTTATTTAGCCATAGAATATATAGGGATATCTGATAATCTTTTAGAAATACTTAAAAACAGTTGTGACAGTTACTCGTCATCAGTAAAAAAGTTCATAGAATTACTTAAATATATTCAAAATAATCATATTCATATGACATCATTCAAAGAGTTAGTTGCCCTGCATGAACTTGTAGCCCCCCATGATTCTGCTGTAGTTTCTATGATGTCAATTCATTTTAATTTAGCCATAGGTACTATTGCTAATTTAGGAGCGCAAACGCCATATGTGGAAGATCTCTACCAAAAACTTTGTTCCGGTCGTGCCATTGGAGTCTATCTGGCGACTGAATTGGCTCACGGTAATGATCTAATCGCAATCGAAACACAGGCTAATTATCTGCCGGAAAAAGGTGTATTCATATTGAATTCACCCGGCCCCAATGCATA
The DNA here is from genome assembly GCF_001083805.1 of Photorhabdus luminescens subsp. luminescens. Classification (GTDB taxonomy): domain Bacteria; phylum Pseudomonadota; class Gammaproteobacteria; order Enterobacterales; family Enterobacteriaceae; genus Photorhabdus; species Photorhabdus luminescens. The sequence continues at coordinate 565,566 of NZ_JXSK01000001.1, forward strand.
TAAATTTATGCCTAATACCACACCTTGTGAACTACCAAAAGTAGCTATAGTTTTAGCCCAGTTAAATGTATCAGGAAAGAAATATGGTATTTTCCCATTTATTTTCCCACTATCCGTTAATGGTAAATTAACTCCTGGCGTTAAAATTACTCCACTTAGTGATAAGCCAGGACTTTATTTAGATAACGCAATAACCTCATTTGATAATGTTGAAATTCCTTTTGAAGGACTCCTTGCTGGCAATATGATAACGCTGACCAAGGAAGGTAAAATATCATTGCATATTAAAGAATTAAAAGAAAGATTCTCGTTAATTACAAATAAAATACATTCAGGTAAGTTATGCATGGCAGTGAGTTCAGTCGCAGCAGCCAAATCAGCTCTTCATATAACCAGCACATATGGAAATAAACGAAAAACATTCGGTTATTCAGGTGCTATGCCAATAATTAATTATTCTCATTTTAAAGAGGGTATTGCTTGGGATACGCTGAGCACGATTATTCACGCGTTATATTTAAAAGAATTAACAAGAAAAGTTTCAGTTATATTATCAGAATCAGTTAAAAATTTTAAATTTAAAGATGAACTACTTATTGAAATCATTTCCGCTAAGTCCCTGTGCACATGGCGCACCCAAGAAATATTAATTAATTGTCGTGAACGTTGCGGTGCACAGGGTTTATTTACGCTTAACAAGATATCCCCTTATCTAATATCTAATTTTGGTGCGATTACTTCAGAAGGGGACAACCTTGTGTTATCACTAAAAGCGGGAGGAATGATTATTTCCAATAACATGAAAGAAATAGACGAAACATATTTCCAGTATAACCTATTTTCTATTTTAAATAATTACATGGACTTTTTATATAAAAAATTGAATAGATTAATAGTGAATAACAATAAAAAAATAAACTTAGATATACTTAATAAGTATAGTGGGGATTTTCTAGAATTAAGCCAAACATATGCCGTTCTATCTGTGGTGACGACAACTATTGATACGTATCATAATAATGATGATGAATTTGATATGATCATCGAAGGTTATCTTCTCGACTGGATTCATCGTACTATGAGCAATCTCCTGAGAAGTGAAGTAATCAATTTACAGGAATCTCAAAAAATAAACGACAGACGCATTGAATATATACATAAGCATGCAGACAGAATAAATGATTATATTTCTAGCTTTGGCGTGGATAAGGCTGGAATTGAAACGCCAATATCAAGTCATGATTATATTTCCTGGTATGCAGATAATCACCACCAATTAAATAACAATTAATCATAAAACAGGTCTAAATACGAGACACTGTTGTGAGCATATAGAAAATCCGGTGACCAGATAAAAGGTCACCGTTAATTAAATGACAATTACTTATACCCTATGGATTTCAAGTTGCATCGCGACGGCAAGGGAACGAATCCCCGGGAGCATAGATAACTATGTGACCGGGGTGAGTGAGTGCAGCCAACAAAGAGGCAGCTTGAAAGATAACGGGTATATATTATTTTTATTTTAATGCAACAATATACTGTAATAATCGTGGAAAAAATCGATTAAGGTATACACCGATGATTTCTCTATTACCTCCGGGATATATCTCTCTTTTTCTCTAATGATTGCCTTAACAATTTTTCTAGCGCATAAATCGACTGATATACCATGTTCCAGTTCACTATCAATGTGTTGATAAGGCTCGCCATTTCCAGTGAGGGATCTCATAGTAATATCGGTATTAATAAAACCGGGCAAACAAGCGTAACATTAATATTATCTTTCGTATGTTCAGCACGCAGAGACTCAAAAAACCATGTAATGCACTCTTCGATGCTGCATAGCCAGAGCGATTCGGAGTACCAAACTTACCTGCCACACTGGAGAGAACAACAAAATGTCCGCTCTTTTTCTCAATCATCGAAGGAAGTGCAGTTAATGCTATGTTAACAATAGATAAAAAATTTAAATTCATCAATTTGTCATAGACAAAGAACTGTGTGTCTGTGATTAAAGAGCGTTGACTGACGCCAGCAGTAAAAATGATACAGTCAATATTCCCCATCAGTTGAAGTACTTTATGTACCGCTTCTTTCGCTTCGTCATGATGTGTAATGTCGAAAGGGATAACATTTTCCTCTGGAAGATTAATTTCCGTCGCCAATTTTTTCAGCAAATCTTCTTTCCGGCTAGAAATAACCAGGTTTGTTGTATAAGAGCCAAGTTCCTTAACTAAGGCATGCCCAATCCCCATAGATGCGCCAATTACCCAGATGTTTTTTCCTGCCAAATTCATTTTATACTCCCTTATTATCAGCCAGACACCGCCAAACACCATTAACACCTTTCACAGGTCTGATAGTAATACCTGCTTTTAGTTCCGGATATCCCTGATAACTGGTTTCGAAAAATCCTCTTTTACAAAACTCACCGATAATAATCGGTAAAACCATGCGAGCATAATTCATACCCAAACATATTCTAGGGCCGGCGCCAAAAGGAATAAAAGTACGGTTAAGCTTATGGTTATATAGTTCGCCTAGCCAGCGCATAGGGATAAAGTCGTCAGCTTTTTCCCAGTAGTCTGGATGTCTCTGCAAACAATAAGGGGAAATAACCACCATTTTCCCTGCGGCAATCTTATATTCACCGATAGTGACATCTTCTTTAGCCGTCCGGGAAAAAGACCATACCGGAGGTAAAAGACGCATGCTTTCATTAATAACCGCGTTGGTATATTTTAATTCAAAAATATCATTGGTCTTTTCCAATACAGCTTGTGTATATTCATCTTTAATAATTTTATGCCAGCGTTCATAGCGGGAAATGAAATAAAATGTCCAGGTGGCTGCGGATGCAATCGTTTCGTAAGACGTTAGAAAAAAGGTAAGTAATTGATTCTTTATCTCATCATGATCAGTTTCATTTTCTAAGATCATATTTAACAGACAGTCTTTCCCGCTATGATGGTCATGATTTTTAATCATTTCAATGATTTGTCTGTCAAGTACAGATTTTTCCTTCCTGAATTTTAATGCAGCAAATGTAGGAATGTTAGGCGGCAGTTTAATAATCGCCTCAAGACGTTTAATGACATAATCAGAAGCATTTTCAAGCGCTATTGAAACGCTGTGCCTATTGATATCACTACTACTTTGTCCAAAGAGCGTTTTCAAGGCAATGTTCATGGAAAGATCAAGCATATCTTTGAATATGTCACGTCGATGCCCATCTAAAACAGTATTGTGAGAAAAGTTCGTGACGATATCTTTTATCGGAGCGATCAACGTGTTTAAACTGGATATAGTGAAAGCATGCCTGGCATTATCGCGTTGTTTTTTCCATACTTCACCTTCTGTAGTGACCATTCCCTGACCAAGCAATAACTCTAATTCGCGATAACTGGGGCTTTTAACAAAAAAATCCATCCTTTTTGCTAATATTTCTGCTACCCAATCTGGGTTGTTAATGAAAATGATACTCTCCGGGCCCATTCTTATTGTGCAAATATCCCCATTCTCTCTTGCTGCATTAAGGAATAGTGATAAAGCATCCGATTTATAATCCAATATTGAGCCAAATAAAGGTAAACCTTTTACTGCCTTAATCTCTTTATAGTTCACTCTTTTACACTCCTTTTATATTTTATCAAAAGTTGCCGATAATAAGAAAAGGCTTACGGATACCCGCTTTTTCAGCTTTCCTGCACTGATAATCGAAGTCGTAATATGCATGTTGCATCCGCTGAACGGTAGAATAACCATGAATGTTGAAAGAGGTATTGATTAACGCTGCATAACCAGTTTCATTTTCAACTTTCTTTAGCATTTCAATATCAACGTCTGATTTAACCACAAGCGGCCTGCCAGTGGTTCTACCATCATGCATTTTATGCATCACTCCTTCATATTTTTCTTCGGGTATATTATCGTTATAACTTAGCGCAATAATCATGCCATGAAGGGAGCCTGTTATTCTGTTTACTTCTTTAATGTTAAAGAGAACCGGCAAATTTTCTGATCTTAATACAGGGGCCATTGGCATATGGTCATCCCGGCCATTAAGAAGGTTAATTTCTTGCTTCAACTCACCCGTCGGTAAACACAGCGTGGAATTTGACATAAGTGCTCTGGGACCTAATTCCCCCCAGTTTTTTACTGTATTGACAATATATCCCTTACTCACATAGTGAGCTGTATTTTCAATAAAATCAGCTTGATTATCTGTATAAATGATATTCTTTGCATACTTACCGTTGTACGGCAAAGATAGATCACGCTTTAGCAATAACAGATTTACGCTTCTATGAGATAATGTATTATCAAGAATAACAGCGCCTGTCAGTGCATGCACAATATCACCAGCAAGGGGAGAGCAGCAGATATCTCCCTTTATACTATTCAATAAAACATTATTGAGTTTGACATTGAAATGAACGCCACCGCCAACAATCAGGTTTTCAGCTTTTTCATTAGCAATAAGTTTTACCAAGTAAGTTTCTAAAAATTTGTTAGCAATATAGGAGGAAATAACACGGATCTCATATTGACTTAATCCATTTAAGTGCCGCAACAACCACAACGGCATTCTCACATGCTTCACGGCCATTTCCTGCATATATTTAACAGAAAAGCCATGTGAAAAATGCTGATGTTCACTTTTTTCTAACAGAATTTCTGACGGAGACTTCTTTATCCCCAATAGGGTAACAGGCTTACGAGAACTGCTCCATTCAAGCTGGATTTTATTACGTTCGTGGTAATACGCCTTCTTTTTAGAAAAGTTTTCATCATTAACGCCGGGTAGGAAAGATTTAATATCACTTCTAATCGCTGACATCAAACCACATTGCTTATTTGACAGAAAACCATCGGATAATTTTATTATAATTCGGTTGAGTTTATTAAGTTTATTATCATCTAACAGGCGTGTTATTTCCGTTTCGTAACCAAGTGACTTATATTCGTCTTTCAACGGCGAAAAACCGGTATCGGCGTTGCATACTAGACGGGCAAATAATATTCCACATGAAAGATCTGCTGCGGAAATTCTTTTCACCCGCTGTAATGTCTTTATGCAATCTGCCAATGCTTTGTTTTTATCGATTATCACGGTATAGAGAGTTGTTGATTCATAATCATCTCCCGTACCATCAGTAATCAATATATGGTATTTTTTAGGTAGGCTGTTTTCTTTATGATGTTCCCAGGCTTCAATGATGCCATTTATCGCATGGGTAGCATGATGGTTTATTTTCAATTCATACAATTTTACTCTTTTTATGAATTTTTCAAATATTTCTCTATCGTTGCCACATAAAGCCTTTATAGTATGGTTATAATCAATCTCGCCAAGAAAATTAATGACATTCAATTCATCAATGTCATATTTCATCAATTTCAATATTGTGTGGATGGGGACATATTCTCCACCTTTTGAGCGACTCTCTTTTTCATCTTCAATGGCAAACATATCATCGGCATTATTCCATATGACCGCTGAAGCATTATGCCCTAAAAAGAGACATGCGTTCTTATAATGCTCTCTTTTTTTCATCATCGTGCTCATTGTTGGTTTCCATTATATTGAAAGTTAATTAAATGTGCTCTTTTATGATATTAAGAACTTTATTGATGTCCTCAACCGTGTGTCCATAGTTAATAAAAAAACGTAACCGAGCTTTATTCTCAGGTACGGCTGGATGCAAGATAGGCTGCACATTAATTAAATTCTCCCTCAACTTTTGATAAATATAGATACATTTATTCTCGTCGCCTATCATAAGAGGGATAACTGGGGTATCTTTACTGAATCCTGTATCTAAGCCAAGTGCATTCGCTTTATTAACGAAATATTTTGATAATTCTTGTACTTCATGAACTCGGTATTTTTCCTTTTGTATCACTTTAATGGCGGCAAGCGCCGATGCGGCGGCAGCCGGCGGCATGCCTGTGGTATAAACAAAACCCGGCGTCGTATATCGTAGATAAGTTATAAAGGATCGCTTGCCCGCGATATAGCCACCACAGCTTGCAAAGCTTTTACTAATTCCACCCATACAAATATCTATTTCCGATGGCATGACATCGCAATGTTCACAAACACCCCGTCCACTTTCTCCCAAAACCCCAATGGAAAGACATTCATCTATCATCAACAATACTTTATGCTTTTTCTTTATTTCGACAAATTTCTGCAAATCAGGAATATCACCATCCATGCTATAAGCACCTTCTATAAAAAGCATGACTTTCCTGTAATGTTTCCTTTTCTTATTAAGAAGTTCCTCAGCCATTTGCCAATTATTATGCGCAAACGGCAACATATCCGCCTGAGACAATTTTCCGCCCTGGAGAAGGCTGTCATGGCTATATTCATCGTACAAGATAAGATCGCCACGCTGCATTAAATGACCAATAACGGTAACGTTGCAAAAATTGCTGCTAACAAAAGTAATGGCGTCCTCATGACCGGTAAACTTCGCTATCTCGGCTTCCAAATCAACATGAACAGGGCGTTGACCCGCTACAATCCTTGCCGCAGAAGGGCTGGTGCCATATCGATTGATGGCTGCTATGGAGGCTGCTTTAACCTCAGGATGTTGAGCCAAGCCAAGATAATTATGGTTAGAGAAATTGAGGTAGCTTTTCTCATTCATTACTGTATGAGAACCATTCACGCCTTCATGGGTTGTAAAGAAGGGGAGACTAACGCCTTTCATTGATTCGAGACGAGCCTCAATTTCTTTTACACCTTTCAAATGTATAGGATTAAAGAACTCTTCGGGTATAGCATTAATATCTTCAAATACCTGATGATCACCTTCATTTTCTAGCTGACTCGTAATCTGCGTACGTAACTCAGGCGGTAGTTGGTTGTATCCGCTGATAAAATTGTAAATGGCTTCTAACTCATTTAAAAAAGACCCCAAATATTCATGACGCTCAAAAATATCTGAAGGTAATTGATGAGAGGTCAAATCTGAAAAATCGGCAAGCAAAGTCGCTTTCTGAAGTGAATCGATCCCGAGGTTATAGAGCTGAATTTCTCCAGCCGTTATATCAGGCAACCCTTCTCCCGTTTCTCGAATTAACCAGTTGTCAAACCAGTTTATAACGAAGGATTTATTCGTATCCTGATGGTTATTTTGCTGATCACGACTTGCAGACTGGGCATTCCATTCATCGATTACCGTTAATTTTCCAGAGAGAAGCAACTCCTGCATAGCCTTGCGACGTACTTTACCACTTGATGTCTTGAGTATTCCGCCAGGCCGGATAAGAATAATTTTACTAACCGAGACTTCATGGTTATTAGTAATATTAACTCTTATTTTCTTCATTATTTCTTTGACATCGATTTTCTTAATGTCGATTCTTTTTACTTCTTGTATGACGATGACCCCTTTTTCATCCGCAAAAGCGACACATCCCCCTGAAATAAGCGCAGCATCAGACATCTGTGACGTATTTTCTATATCTTGGGGATAGTGATTTTTTCCTCTGATAATAATGACGTCTTTGATCCTGCCACTAATATATAACTCTCCATCAAATAAAAATCCCAAATCGCCTGTTCGCAAATAAGGGCCTTTATTATCTGAGGTATACTGATTGAACGCACCGCTGGTGGCATTCTCATTATTCCAGTAACCGTAAGTCACGGAAGGCCCTTTCAACCAAATTTCGCCGACTTTACCTTCAGGCAATACATCTGCCATATCATTTTTGCAGATAATAATCTCTTGATTTTCGTATGGTTTGCCATGACTGACCAATGCGGTGTTGCCATTTACGCTGTTGGCTTTAATAGCGTTTCCTTCACTCAATGCTCTCGAATTAAAATTCTCTATTTTCATTCCGTAGTTATTAGTTACAGGCCCTGAAACATACAGGGTACTCTCTGCCAACCCATAACAGGGGTAAAGAGCGTTCTTGTTAAAACCGTGAGAGCTAAATCGTTCGGAAAAACGTTGCAGGATATCCGCTCTGACTGGCTCTGCTCCACTAAATGCATTCTTCCAATTTGAAAGATCAATAGACTCCAAATCTTTATCGCTTATTCTTTCAACACTTTGCTCATAGATAAAGTTAGGTCCGCCGGAAATGGTCGCTTTATATTTTGAAATGGCTTTTAACCACAATGCGGGTTGCTGAATGACTACGGTAGGCGGCATCAATACAACCGGAACGCCGCTATAGAAAGGCTGGAGTATACCGCCTAATAAGCCCATATCATGGTAGGGCGGAAGCCAAATAACGCCACAGGCCTCTTCTGAACATGCAAACCTATTTTTTATTGCCTCCAGATTATTGATTAAATTTTCATAACCGACCATGACGCCTTTAGGCTCACCGGTTGAACCCGAGGTATACTGGAGCAATGCCAGATTTGATCCGCCCCGGTAAGATACATCTTCCTGCGCCGCTATTAATTCATTTGCTGATATTACCTTTACTCCATTAAAACCGCTTTCTTTTGCAAATACTTCTTTTATTTTCTCACTCTGTTTTGAGGTTGTGATAACTAATCGGGCGCCACTATCCATTATAATTTTCAGAATAGTATCCCAACCTCTTCCCTCGGGGCGGGCGCTATTCACGGGTACCGCGACCACACTTGAGTATAAGCACGCGGCCATTGTCTGAACAAAGAGCAGACCGGAAGGCAACATAACTATTACCCGATCGCCAGGCTGACAGTATTGCTGTAAATAATAAGCGATACTTTTTTGACCTCGATGTAAATTCTTCCAGCTTAATTGTTCTTCTTCTCTTTCTCCGTCGGAAAGGAACTTAAAAATTAACTCGTGAGCATTTTCCGATGCTCTTTTTTCAATCATTTGACAAATGGTGTTCATTGATTAACCTTGTAGTGAAGCCCGCGTTGATGATTCAATGTTCTTTAATTTAGAATGACACTTAAGAATATGTAAAGTGTTGTACATATTTAAGCTTGCAAAGAGTTTGAGGACTAGTGGAACGAAAACGATACGCTAAAATCGTCAGAACACTTTCATTAACTGCTTGACTGAATGGCCGTAGTTCTCCTTTCATCACTTGCCCAGACCGCGTAAACACTGCACCCTAAAATAGAAAAAGGGATAGATCTTTCTATTTTAAATATATAAATAATGGTTATATTATGTATGTTAATCGCGGTTACGCCATGACTTTAAAATTGACGGTGAATAGCCAAAAATATATTTGTACTACAATTTATTTTAAATGATTTTAGATTAACGGTAATATCTGTTTATTCTACTATGATTAACCTTATAATATAATCACTATATTTTTCAATAATTACTTTACCGAATTTCCTATTATTAGTGAGTTTCTGATTTTTTCAGAATAATAGCTATACTTGAGAATAATAATGCCGCTCTATGCCATACGTTAAATACCTCTTAGATAACTTAAGTTAATATAGTGAGAAATGAATATGGATAATAACAGTAATAATACCGATGAAAAATTAGACATTGAGCGTTCTCTTTCAGGATGTGCTCCTAATGCTTGGATGGGACAATTGCATGATGATAATCGACTTTTGAGTCATATCACTATTCCTGGAACACATGAAAGTTGCGCTCATAGAAACATATCGGGGCTTGCTAAATGCCAAGATTTGTCAGTATCGGACCAATTGCAGCTAGGAATTCGCTATTTGGATATCCGATGTCATGCAGAGACGAATAATAGAGGATTTGTTATTGATGGCTATAAGGACAGATGGATTTTTGAAATGCATCATGGGATCATCAATGAATACATCGTATTCGATAAAGTCGTTATTGACTGTCAGAATTTTCTTAAAGCTAATCCATCAGAAACAATTCTGATGAGTATCAAGCAAGAGCAATCAACGGAACCAGACGAACTATTCAATGCAATTTTCAAGCATTACAAGGACAAATACTCTCCGCTCTTTCATGATGACAGCCAAATTCCAAAGCTTGGTGATGTCAGAGGGAAGATTGTTGTCATCTCAAGGAATAAAGGGTTGCCCGGGATTGCCTGGACATCAATAGATATTGAGGATCACTATGATGACCCTGGGAAGGAGGAGAAATATCATTTTGTCGTTGCTCATCTCGAAAAGGCGTTAAAGTATCGCGGGGATACTCTATATCTGACTAACACGAGTGCATACAGTGGCCCTGATTTCACTCTTGATTATGCTTTTTACATGTACAAAAGTCTTAAGAATTGGATCATTCACACCTACCAACCTGAACACCCGGGCCACGATAAGCCAACTCTCGGAATCGTAGCGATGGACTTTGTTGGCAGATGGAATAACGGCGATATAGTTTCCCTACTTTATGAAGGCTGCAATTCCAACAAAATACCAGGTTGTTCAAAGGAACACTAGCTGTCCTGATGCTGGTGTTCGGAGCCATCCACGGATGTTGTAGGATTTCAGCATCGGCAAAACGGTTCAACGCACTCTGTGCAGCGGGAACATGGTGTAGTTCTTCTTTTAGCATGGGGACTACATGATCGAATGAGTTCATAGTTGGGCCTATATTTTTGTTAGATTATTAATTCCCAATTCCGATACTCAGGATTGGAATGTTCAAGTTTTAGGTCAGACACTCAAATGATATATAAAGACTAGAAGCCCGTTATAGAATGTCAAGAATCGTTGAATGGTTTTAGAAAAATATCTTTTTATTTCCTTGATAAAGTTATTAAACATATAATTAATTTTTCATCATTTTAAATATATGGTTATCCCATTTTGTGCATAATCAAACGTAGTTTTTTATAAAAACGGGATAACGGTTGGTGTTTAAGAGGATAAATGTGGTGGATACAGTTAACAATAGCCAAAAGGCGATAACACTATTCATGGTAATGGATAATCATCGAAAAGAAAGGTTCTGAGAAGGAAATCATATTCAGTAATGGAACTAATTGATTGGCTGGAGGCAGATGATAATATGTTGTACATTGGTTGCGGATCTCTTCCAGAGATATTATAGCTTTGACAATGAGCAGCGATGACTAACTGATAAGACAGAGAAACGGATTGTGGCAAAGAAAGAAAAACAACCTCACCATGACGCGTTATTCAAACATTTTTTAACGCAGCCCGAAACGGCCAGGGAGTTTCTATCCCTTTATCTGCCCGAAGAGATCCAGTCGTTGTGTGATTTAGCCACATTGAAACTGGAACCCGGCAGTTTTGTGGACCGGCATTTACGTCAACTGCACAGTGATGTGCTGTACTCGGTTAAAACGGTCCAAGGACCAGGTTATATCTACTGTCTGATTGAGCATCAGTCCACCCCTGACCCGTTTATGGCCTGGCGGTTGATGTATTACGCCATGTCAGCGATGGCGGCTCACCTGAAAAAAGGCCATACTGAACTCCCTTTGGTGGCGCCTCTGCTGTTTTATCATGGCGAGGTTCGACCTTATCCTTACTCAAACCGGTGGCTGGATTGTTTTACGCTTCCTGAACAGGCTGCTCGCTTATACCGTCAGGCGTTTCCGTTGGTGGACGTCAGTGTGCTCAGCGATGAAGAAATCCTGACACATAAAGGCGTTGCCCTGATGGAGCTGGTGCAAAAACACATCCGCTGTCGGGATATGCTGGAATGGGTCCCTCAATTGGTGGAACTCTTGAATGCGGGGTATAATACAACCGAGCAGCGCAATATTGCGTTAAGCTATATTTTACTGAATGGACATACGCTGGATCTCTCCCAATTTGTCCATCAACTGATTGAACAATCTCCGGAGCATGAAACGATGTTGATGACTATTGCAGAACAGCTTGAACAAAAAGGGCGCGAGCAAGGCCGAGTTGAAGGTAGAGAGGAAGGTAAACTGGAAACGGCTCGTGCCTTATTACGGCATGGAGTGAGTTTGGACATTATTGTCACCAGTACCGGACTGAGCCGGGATAAAATTGAAATGTTAAAGCATTAAATTAATCTCCTCTTTCGCTGCAAAATGCCGATATTCAAGATCGGCATTTTTGTTATTAAATTCAGGTGGTCAGGAATTCAATATTATGTTTCAGATCCATTTTTCTCCTTAGCTAATTTATCAGCCATTTCTTTAGCAAACTAATTATCGCTATCAGCATTTTTTAGTGCCTGACAATAATTTGTTTATGATAGCCAATCCGTATTTCTGTTATGAATGTGTACGATTAAAGGGTCGTAAAAGGGGTTGATATCGAACTATTTATATGAGACAACTTTATCCGAGATCCAACCGCAGTGACGAAATTCATTTTCACTATCCGGTCAGCGATCCTCATACGGATATGATTTACATGGGATCAGGATGATGACTCGTCATATAGACCAAGCTACCAATAAAACACAAAGGCTTCTCGCCGAACATCCGGGCGCCATTCTACTGAAACGCCTGCGTCCATTCCAGCTAACATTCGATACTGATAGAAAGCCAGTCGGTCTACATTTTATTTTTAAAAGGATGAAAGTGAATGTCTTATATTCAATCGCATTTGAAGGGAGGGTGTTGGTTTGCCCTCGGAGACAGTATAACTGAAAGAGGGTGGTATCAACCAATAGTGACTAAAGATTTAAGTCTAAAAGAATGGAAAAACTACGGAATAGGGGGAACATGCATAGCCCAAAAAGATAAAAATGACAATTCAGCCATTTGTTTAAGATATGAAAAAATGGGAAGTAATCCAGATATTATTACAATATGGGGAGGGGTAAATGATTTTGGATTTGACTTTGGCTCCTATGGGGGTGTGGAAATAGGCGATTATAAAGATAGAACCTCCTTGACATTTATTGGAGGCATGAAGTTATTAATGACTGGCATTACCAAAAAATACCCATTAGCGAGAATAGGGTTTATTATAACAACACCAATATCAGTACAAAGAGGTATGAATAGTAAAAACGCCAAAGGGTACTACTTGTCTGACTATTGCAACGTTTGTCGGGAAATTTGCGAAAAACACTCCATCCCATATCTGGATTTGTTAAAACAATCTGGATTCAATGAAGGAAATATCGATATTATGACCAGCAATAGCTTGGGCACAGTGTCCGATGGTTTGCATCCATCAAAAATAGGTATGGCCAGGCTTGCCCCAAAAATTTCAAACTTCATTTTATCCATTTAAGAGACAAATAATGAGAATATTAACCATAGATTTATTAAAGATCGTTTCTATATTTTTCGTTGTAATTTCTCACGTTACTTTATTTTTCTTGTTGCGCGATGATAATGACGTGGTTTTGTATTTTTTTAGGCAGATCGGTCAGTTGGGAGTCTCGTTGTTTTTTATGTGCAGTGGCTATTTTTTACTAAACAACAAGCATGAAAAGCAGGTGGATTACATCATTAATAAAGCCAAAGGGATATTAACTGTATTGTTGTTTTGGCTTATCTTTTATTATCTTTATGACACATGTTTTATCAGTAAATTTACAACAGTACCTACTGTTGATTTTTTAAATTATATTAATGTTAGTAGAACCACATCAGACGCCACCCATTTATGGTTTATATTTGCAATTGTCTCTCTCTACATATTAACACCACTAATGCGTAACACATTTAACGAAACAAATGCAAAGGGGATTATGAAAATACTTGTCATAATGCTTATAATTTCTAATCTTACATTGCTGAATGCACTAACAGATTACCAATTCTCTTTTTCCCTAATTCCATTCAATATTTTGCTTCCGTTCCAAGTTGAGGGTTTGATTAGTTTCTTGATAGGCGGATATTTAGGGCTAACTAAACCTCAAATAAAGACTTTTTCCTGTAAACACATAATGCTGCTGGTGTTTTTTATTATATCATTGATATCTTTATCAATCATTTCATCCAGGACGGGGATGACCTTCTTTTATGGGAAGTTTTATAATATATTCCTTCAGGTTTCTTCGGTTTGCCTGTTTTTATTCTTGGTTAATTTGAATATCAACGAAATACCATTATTAATAAATGATATTAGCAAGAATATACTAGGAATATATCTCGTTCACAATATTTTTGTTATTGAAATACATAACGAATTTGTCCATAATTTATTTTTAGAAAAATTTAATTACATAAATATATATGTTTACATAATAGCCTATTCTTTGCTGGCTTTTACTCTGTCATATATATTATGTGTTTTGCTACGGAAATCAAAAATAACATCAAAAATTATAACCATCTAACGTTATATTTTCGTTGGCAGTAAAATGTATTAGCTAAATGGAAGGCGTTTTGCAATTATCACAGACCACACAGTGGTTTGAAAGGTAAAACGCCTTATGAGGCTTCCGTTGAAAAAATGTTTCATAGAATATTCTCAATTATTAATTTATTCGTGGATAATTATTATTTTCAAATAACAATATTATCAAAATAAGATTTATTTTTCCTATAGAAAAACAAACTCATTGCAAGCCCAATACAAATAGAAAGAACATGACCTGGCTTAGGGTAGTGAGCATAAATAAAATCTAAAGCCATCGCCGGCAGCATGGAAAAAACAACAGCGAACTTTAATATACCAGAGGTATGTTCTTTGACAAAAACCAACAACAATGCAAAGGAAGATACGCCCAAAACAGCTTGTGATGCTCCTGTACCAATATTCCAAGGGTAACTAACAAAGTTAGTACTATAAAGAGTTCCCAAAGCACCAGAAGTAAACCATAAAACTAATAAAAATTTAGATCCAAGATGTTTTTCTAATAAAATTCCCAGTATGGAAAATGATAGCACATTGTAGACCATATGCAGTTGTTTAACATGTATGAACTGAGAAACCAGAAGTCGCCAATATCCAAATTCATATAATTTACTTGGTGTTAACCCTCCATATTTCTCTAGATCTATAATACTTATTTTACCGATAAAGCTACCTGTTAATGAATATGAAACAAATGTGGAATAAACAATTGTCACACATACTATAAATAATGTTGTTATAGGCGTTTTTTCAATTTGGAACATTCAATATTTCCTTCATAATCATGAGATGTCATCATAAATTATATCAAGTAAATCTTTACATGTAATGTCTATATCATCAATTTTACTTGATTCTATGTTACGCTTTAAAGTTAGTTACAATCTCAGGATTATCCAACCCTCTTTTTATTGGTAAATATTAAGATTAATACCTACCTGTTTAATCATTTTTACTACTGTTAAATAAAGCCCCGTGTAAACGAGGCTATTTCTGATATACAAGGTTATGTAAGTTTCTTCAATACACCACGGTGTAATATCTCAACTCCTACGGCGTGATATAACTAACTTATCCTTAGGACGATCCACCCAATCGGAAGGCTTATTGTTGAAGTTATCCGCCAGCAGATAAGACGGAGTTTTAGCTAGCCAATCAGAGAGTGAAATATCTTCGTAAATACCATTATCCAGTACAACCAGCACTGTAAGATCATCATTGCCAATATTTTCGATATAGTGACCAAATCCTTGTGGCACATAACCAACATCAGTTGGCCCATATTTTGCGGTTTGTGCGTGTCCGTGGGAACTAAACACGGTCATACGTCCTTTGCCTGAAATGTAATATTGCCACTCGTTGGCATTCGGATGCCAATGTAATTCACGTATTGCGCCAGGTTTAACCGTCTCTATGAGACCGGTGATCGTTGTAGAAATAGGAAATTCTTTCGATGATGCCCGATAAATACTTCCTGCATCGTTTTCAAAGAAGGGTTTGTTCTTCAAAAGTTCATAACGGTGGGTGAGTGGAGCATCATTCAATCCCCCATCGTCAGCAGGTAGAGGAAGTTTTGGCGGTATGGCGCCACCAACGATGTAAGCTTCACCCTGTTTAATATTAGAAAAAACAGATGCCGGCATGTTAACGCTTTTCTCAAGCACCTCTTTCGGCATATGCGTTATCCAATCAGTGATGCTGAAAGTACCAAATTCTGAGAAGTGCCCGTTATCAAAAGCCAGAATAAAATGCGCGCCATCTGCAAGCGCCTGAATGGAATGACCATGACCTTTGGGAAAATACCATACATCGCCGGGGCCAAAATCGGCTACTTCACTTTTGCCTTCCGGATCGATAATGGTAATACGCGCATGACCTTCAAGCATATATGCCCATTCAGCGGCAATAGCATGCCAATGAAGTTCACGGACACCACCCGGTTTAAGTAACATATCAACACCAGCAACACCTTCAGATATCGGAAATTGTTCTACTGTAGCTTCCCGTGCCCATCCATTTTCCAATATCCGTTTTTTGCTATCGGTGAATTTATATTTATACAAACTTTTGGCATTTGTTGGCGGTTTATTATCACCAGCAGTGATTGTATTGTGTTGTTCATCAGCAGCGGCAGCTTTAATCATACCGCCCATGCTAGCGGCTGCCGCGCCAATTGCGGATGCCTTCAAGATATCACGACGAGAGAACATATTTATTGCCTCCAGGTAAAATGGGTATCAGCAGGAATAAAGCTGATATCTATTTGTTTGGGTTTTTTTAAGTTAATGGTTGTCACAGAAGGAAAAATTAGAGGTGACCTGTTAAGCATAGTAGAAAATGAGTCGTCTAGGGAAAACCAGAGACAACTCTGGTTTTCCCGGAAGTGTTATTACTTCATTCTTTTTTGCCAGAATAAGGGCGAACGTATTTCATAATGCAGTCAAGTTTTTCACAAGTTTCCTGCCATTCTCTTTCTGGTTTTGAATCTCTTACCAATCCTGCACCCGCCTGAAGCCAACAGCGCCCTTGATATTGATAGAGAGAACGTAATACCAGCGCCGCATCCAGTTTACCTGAGCTATCTAGTAACATGACACAACCGCTATAAAGCCGGCGTGGTTCGCCTTCATAACGTGAAATTGCCTGTAAAGAAGGTTTTTTCGGTATCCCAGAAGCGGTTACTGCCGGGAATAGGGCGATAAACGCATCCCAACAATTTTTGTCTGTTTGTAGTAATCCTTTTACCCGTGATGCCAAATGTTGTACTGAACCCCGTTCACGAATCGCCATAAACTCTGACACACAAAGTGTTTCAGACTGACAAATCGGCGCCAGCTCTTCTAATGCCAATTTGGCTGAAACGGCATGTTCTGAGATCTCTTTCGGGTCAGAAAGCAAATCTGCTCTCAATCGTTGATCCTGATCTTTGTCATGTGTCAATGCTCTAGTTCCAGCCAATGGTTGCGTGCTGACCCAACCTGAACCATCTGCTTCAACCACGGTTTCTGGGCTGAAACCATAAACAGAGAAATCTTCATCCCGTAAGAAGAAGGAGCGGGCAGGTGTATTAGCCTGACGACCTAACCAGTAACTGTGCGGCATATCAATGTCTGAGCCAAGTTCAACCCGACGTGACAGGATCACTTTCTGGTAGTGGCCCGCAGCAATATCCTTAACCGCATTGGCGACGTTATCCTGATAATATTTCGCTGCGTCTGGCTTATTAATGATTTCCATATCTTCTGTACATGAGAAAACGGGTGTGCCTAATTGATCAGCCTGGCTAATTTTCCCACTCAATATGGCAAGTTGACCTTCTTCGAGCGTTCGTATCAGAACCTGTCCTTGAGTTATGCGTAATTCATGTTGTGGAATGGTGATTTTTATTAACGCTTCGTTTTGTTGTGCTAATGGCAACCCATATGTCATGTGGGAGAATTCAAATAAAGTTCTTCCATAGGCCCGCCAATCCTGAATGGGGAGGGCATTAAGCGCCTGTTCCAGTTTTTGGCTCAATGTGCTGATATCGTATGGATGACAATTACCTTGTGCATCAAGCAATTGTCCCGATGCATCCGCGCAGATGGTCGCTGCACAGCCTATCCCCAATGACCATTCACCTTTCACTTCATAAAGCATATAAGGTTGTGCATTGTCATCCGAAAGCAAATGCGTAATTAAATCTAACGGAGTGCTGGCAATCGAGACGGTTTGTTCATGATATTGCTGCATCGGACAGCCATGTTCTGCCTGTGCCATCTGTACCAAGCGGCGTTTATCGATTTTTCCCACAGTGGTGAGTGGCCAATATGGGACAAACAACCATTGATCAGGGATTTTATGACGCTGAACGCCTTTCTGCTGTAGAAATTCCTCTATTTGCCCCGGTTCTGGTTGATTACCGTTGTTAGGTAAACAAGCGCAAGTTCGTTCACCCAACAGTTCATCAGGCACAGAAATGACAACTGCATCATCAATGTCAGGGTGTTGTAACAACAAGGTTTCAACTTCTTGGGTCGAAATTTTTTCACCACTGCGGTTAATCTGCTCTTTAATTCGGCCTTCAACGATCAGGTTGCCATCTGAGGTCATTCGCACCAGATCGCCAGTACGATAGAACCCATCGGTGGTGAAAGCCACAGTATTATGCTGTTCTGCACGGTAATATCCCGTGATGGTGTAGGGGCCACGTGTAATCAGCTCCCCGACCTCACTGGGCGCCACAGGTTGCAAATTGGCATCAACAATCTTGATTTCATCTTCTTCTGATAACGGACGCCCTTGAGTATTAATAATGACCTCATGAGGATCATCCAATCGGGTATAACAGAGCAATCCTTCTGCTGTACCAAACACTTGCTGCAAAGGTCCAAGGCGTGCTATTACCTGTTCCGCCAGTTCTGGCGTCAACCTGCCTCCACCTACTTGCAAACAGCGTAAGGATGAAAGATCGCTTTGTTCCCAGTCGCGAGCCTGTTCCCAGAGCCGCGCCAGAGCCGGAACTAATGCTAGATGGGTTACCTTGTACTGTTCGATCAACGGCATAGCTTCATCACAACTGGCGGTATCACTCATAAGAACACTGCCGCCTTGAGAAAGGGTACCCAGAATACCGGGGCTGCCTAATGTGAAGTTATGTGCAACAGGCAGCACAGCTAAATAAACGCTTTCCGTGTTTACTGCACACAGGCGAGCAGAGAGCACAAAATCATAAGTATAAGCATCGTGAGTACGGGGAATTAATTTCGGTGTACCGGTCGTTCCCCCTGAAAGCAACAATACGGCAATATCGCCATAGCTTGGACCGGGAATATTTGCCGGTTCATCATCAATGGAGGCCAATGCGGTAAATTCCTCCGCTTCTCCGTCAACAATAATATGTTTCAAATCGGGGCAAGATGCCGCAATTTCTCGCGCCATTTCCCGGTAGTCAAAATCATGGATGCAATCAGGAATAATGTAAGCGACCGGGCGGGCAATCTGGCAAAGGGCATGAACGTCATGTGTCCGCTGTGTCGGCATTAATAACACAGGATGAGCGCCTAACCTAAACAGGGCAAAACAGGTAACGACAAAGGAGATACGGTTAGGCAGTTGTACCATAACGTTATCCCCGCGACGGACCCCACGACGAAATAGTCCACTAGCCAATCTCTCTGCGGATTGGTGCAATTCACGGTAAGTTAGTTGTTGTTCTTGATAGATCAGCGCTGTTTTATCGCCCCAAATACCAGACCATCCGGCAAGTTGTTGGTCTAGCGTTTTGCCATTCCAAAGATAGTCTGGCGTCATAGTAAGTGTTTTCCCTGGAATAGAAAAAGGTGCCATTATGCAAACTCCTGTACATATTGTATAAATTGTGTAATGTGACGAATAAAACTTTCAGGTTCTTGAGTAATATAAAAATGGTCGCCTACAACCTCCTTGTAGCGATATGAAAGATGTCGCTCTCCGTCTACAAGCCATTGCTGCCATTGCTGAACCTCTATCGCGGAAGCCTCTTTGTCTCCACTGCCATAAAGCAGCAATGTTGGTGTTTGCAGTTTTACCGCATCAGTCTGCATGAGCCGGTAATAGCGTTCTGTAGCAAGGAAATCAGCTCGCAACATTGGTAAAAATAGCGCAAGCAAGCTGGGATCTTCCCGCAAAATCGGGCTACAACCGCCGATATCAATCAATTGTTCGAGAAACTCATGATCAGGTAATCCGCTAAGTTGACGGCGAGATTGAAGATGAGGAGCATGGCACCCCGAAAGCACCAGCGCCTTGGGTGAGCAGTTTTGTTGCTCAAGGCGATAGCAAGTTTCAAAAGCAACTTGTGCCCCCATACTGTGACCGACAAGTATCAGGCTCTCTCTTTGCGCAGGGGTGAATGACACCATCAGGTCAGAAAGTGACTGTGCCAATGGCGCAATACTGGCGGCAGCCTTTTCCGCCATGCGACTGTCACGTCCGGGGTAAATCACCAATGAAGCCGCGATCTCTGAATTTTCCAGTGTGGACCAACGGCGGAACGCACTGGTACTGCCCCCGGCAAAGGGGCAGATTAACAGCGTGTATTTGGGTTTGCCTTGAGTCGTCAGGCAAGGACGAATCATCGGGTGTGTAGGGAGTGCCCACGTCATCAACATTCTTCCTCAGTTAACATCAATTTTGCTGGTTCAATCCAAACAGGAGGCGGCAAGTCCTGAGTAATAGGCTCTCCCATAATGCGCAAAATTTGTTGCCATAAACCTGCTAACCGCAGTTGATAATCGTAAGCAAAAGCAGACGGGCAAGGAGCGCCGTTCAATACAGAACTTAAGGTATTGAGTAGAAATGCCACACCTTTAGCGCCATCACATTCAAATGCCGTCATCCAGTTTTTGGTTGCCGGACAAAGAATTTGTGATGTTGCCTGGTGCAAATAGTTACCATCCGGCTGACTGGCATTCAGGTAGAGGCTTTGTTCGTTATTCAGATGATCAGGAGCATGAAGGACGGGAGTCCAAATGACCGGCCCATAACTGGCTTCCTGCGTAAGATAACCGGCAGGCCAAATCAGCGTCATTTTATGCATCACCAGATTGTGCATATCGGGATCTCTCGGGTCCAGATAGGATTGCACGTTCAATGTTACTGTTGTTCCTGCGAAGCTAAGTTCAAAGCAATGAAATGCGTTGCTTCGCTGACCAACATAGACTATCTCCATCTGTTCTGGACAGTGACATGCCTGTAACAACAGATCGAGCGCGGAAAACAGCAATTGGCGACTGGTTGTCAGATAACCGCTTACCGGACGCTGCTGTGATAAGCGACTAATTTGCCGTGCCGCGTGTAACCAACTTCTTCCAGCATGACATTGGCTATAAAAGCTATTTACCAAAAACACCGCATTATGTTTGTTGGCGGTTAATTGATGTCTTTTGATGGCTTCGGCGTCAAGGGGGTGTTCCTGGATGACAGAAATTCCACGCGCCAAGAGTGCCTGAGTGAGCTGATCGCCTTTGCCGCCAATAACCTCTGCCCGTATTACTACGCAGGCAATATCAATATCGTCTGGTAACTCATCCAATGAGCGGAATAGCGGCACATTGAAATCACGAGCAAGTTGCTGCGAGCGAGCGCTGCCCTGTGCCAAAATACCAGCCAGTTCCAGACCAGACTGAGGTTGTAGGAACGCATTAAGATATAATTCGCCAAATTTCGAACCGACAATCAGAACCCGCCGTGGCTTTATCATATGTTCTCCTTAACAAGATTAGTGGTTGGTGCTGAATTCAAGATATCTTTCATACAAGTAACCAATGAGCCAACATGTTCATGTTGGAACAAGGTGTAATGATCGCCCGCAAGTTGGGTCACATGGACTGGCCCAAAAGCCTGCCAGCCAAGATCAATTGAGGCGATGGTGGTTGGATCGAGATAATCCATAAAATCAGGTAATGCCTGCGCTGCCCGAATAAGCCAGAAACGCTGTGAAGTCTGCGGTGGACAGTAGTCAAGCAACGCATTCAAGTTATGGCGCCACACGTCATAAAGCGCGGTCAGAGAGCTATCAATCTGGGCAGATTGCGGCAAAGCATCGTGCAATGCATTAAGGAAAGTTTTAGTGTCGGCAGCGATAACATGATTATCCAACGTCAGATCGGGGAATTGTCCCTGCAAATCAAGCAGGAAATGACGATGACAAAATGTTTCATTCAGCGTCAAATCAGTGCGCACATTTGGCGCAAAGCTGTCAATTAAGATACATTGAGAAACACTTTCACCCATCGCTCGTAATTGATGAGCCATTTCATAGGCCACCAATCCACCGAAAGACCATCCTGCCAAAGCATAAGGTCCTTGCGGCTGGAAGGCGCGGATTTGATTGATATAATCAGCCGCCAACGCCGCCACGGAAGGGGTATCGGTATTTAAATTATCTGGCGAAAACGCCAGTCCAATCATGCGTTGGTCGCCGAAATTGGCTGCCAAATGGCGATACCCCAACAGATGCCCGCCAATAGGATGGACGATAAACAGGGCTGGTTGCTCAACGCTTCCCTCATTCAATATCACCCCTTGGCAAGGGCTTTCTGGTTGATGTTCAATAAATTCAGCCAAAGAATGTACGGTATCGTAAGTTTGCAGCAGACTGAGTGGGTATTGACGGTTAAACGTCTGGTTGATTTTCACCATTAACCGCACCGCCGCCAGAGAATCGCCGCCTAGCGTAAAGAAACTCTCATGCACACTGATAGATTGTTGTGCCAATACCGATTGCCAAAGATCCAACACAGTTTGTTCTGTCACACTGAGAGCAACTGATGTTGGATTGGCTTCCTGTGCAGTTTCCTCAACCAAAACCGCCAATGCGCGTCTGTCAATTTTGCCGTTGTCTGATACAGGTATGGTATCGAGAATGATAAAGCGCTGTGGACACATCCAAGCAGGTAAGGTTTGTTGCAACCAATGAGGCAAAACCGGTAAAAGTTCGGTAGATAGCGGCGCTTCATCAGATAAACGCACACCTGCGACAAGTTGCAATGCGCCGGTTGACGTAGTATGCGCAAACGCTAACGCCTGTTGTATATCTGGGTGCTCACATAAACGATGTTCGATCTCGCCTAGCTCAATCCGGTAGCCACGAACTTTAATCTGATGATCATTGCGCCCCAAGAATTCAATATTACCGTCTGGCCGCCAGCGCCCTAAATCACCGGTGCGGTACAACCGTTCACCGGTTTGAGGATGAGTAATAAAGGCTTGGGCGGTTTTTTCTGAATCAGCCCAATAACCTAAAGCTAACCCTTGTCCGCCAATATAAAGTTCCCCCGTTACCCAGACCGGGCAGGGTGAAAGCGTTGCATTGAGCACATAGAAAGTCTGATTAGCCAATGGCTTTCCATATGGAATGCTGCGCCAGTTTGGATCAATCTGAACAATAGGATAAGCAATAGACCAAATTGATGCTTCGGTTGCACCGCCCAAACTGAGAAGATTCAGCGCAGGGTTAAGGATAGATAATCTTTCCGGCAAACTGATCGGTATCCAATCACCACTCATCAATACCCAACGCAAACTATCCAAGGAATGTGGATAATCTCTGGCGTATTCCTCAAGCAGTTGCACAAATGCCGGAACGGAGTTCCAAACTGTAACCGATTCTTGCTGTAACCACGTCAGTAATTTGTCGGGTTGTCGGCTGTCACCGGGAGAAGGAATAACCAGTTTTGCTCCACAACTTAAAGTACCGAACAGATCATAAACTGAAAGGTCGAATGTCAATTCTGAGATTGCCAGTACGCTATCGTGTTCATTGAGGGCAATGCGTTGGTTAATATCGAGGATAGTATTAACCGCGCCCTGATGATCTATCATCACGCCTTTGGGTTTGCCGGTAGAGCCTGATGTGAAGATCACATAAGCCAAATCCTCAGCACAAGCAGATAAGCTCTGTACACCAGTATTTTTCGGCAAGCAGTTAAGTAATATTTCATCCAGAGAAATAACCTGTACACCATCAGGCCAACTCATTTGTTGAGTAAACTTAGGTTGAGTTAATACCGTATCAACTTCCCCTGATGCCAATAGCTGATGGATGCGCTGTTGCGGGTAGCTGGCATCAATAGGCAGATAAGCCCGTCCTGCCAACAAAATCGCCATAACCGCGACAATCTGTTGCCAACCTTTTTCCATCACCACGCCAATCAGAGACGAATGCTGATTTTCTTGCGCTTGTAGATGGGCGGCCAGCGCCAGGCTTTGTGACCACAAAGTGCGATAATCGATTTGACGATCAGCATCGACTACCGCGGTACGTTGTGGGTAACGGTTTACCGCCTGTTCAATCAACGAGCAAAGCGTATACGGCGGAAAAACTTCCTTTGTCGCATTACTGTCTTGGCACAAAATCTGATCACTTACCGGGAGCCACTCTGGCAGTGGAGCGTTCCATTGGTAATCGGGTTCAAGCAGGGCGGCGACGCTAGCCTGATAATGAGCAAACATGTTTTCTGCAACTTGTGGCTGGAACAGTTGCGGCAAAATTGCCCATTGAATGATAACGCCGCCGTCTGAGCTAGAAATCAGCATACAGTCGAGATAAACATGCGGTGTTTGTGCGCCAAAAAGATTCAGCGTTCCCAATCCTGATGGCCCTTGACCCGCAGTACCAGTTGTATCGTTGAACACGATCGGCATACCGGCATTGAGATTGTGGCGGTGCTGATTTTTCTCTCTGAGCACTAATTGTCCGTCAAATAGCGCATGTTGCAGATCAGCTAACCACTGTTTCTGTATCCGACTTACCGCGTCGCTGAATCCAGTGTTATTGCGTAAATCCACTTCCAATAATGACGTGGTGGACAGATTTCCTACCAGCGTATCGCAATGTTGCGGCATTAACAGCCGGTTGCCATGCAGGACATTGATGGTGAAATGCTCACTGTTGCTCCATACCGCCAGAATATGGGTGAATAACGTCAACATAACCTGTGATGGCGACACTCGGTATTCTGCTGCACGCTGTTGCAAACGTTGCCATTGCTGTGGGCTGATATAGCCTGCCAGACATTGTTGATTAAGCTGTTGTGACTGATGATCTTTTAATGGTAATTCAGGAGCATCAGGCAGATGAGGTAAACGATTAAGCCAGTATTGCCGGCTTTGTCGCCAAACTTCCCCTGCTTTCTCATCTTCCAGTGCTTGAATATAGTCACTAATCGTCGCTGCTGGTGGTTCTGGCTGCCAGTTAGGTTCCTGATATCCACGTTGCAAATCCCCTAGGATTAACGTCAAACTTTTACCATCAGCGACCAACAGGTCGATAGTCAAATGCAATAAATGTGTCCGGTCATCAGTATGATATAGAATTAAATCAAACAGCGGCCAGTTATCGCTAGGAACACCTTTAGTGCGCAGGATATCGCGGGCATCAGCGAGTTTGGTCTCGCGTTGAGCAGGCATCATGTTACGACAGTCGATTACCGTTGGGGTATAGCAGGGAACTTCCGGCAAAATATGATATTGTCCCTCCTTCACATAACCACGTAATTGCGCATGATGGTTGATCACACGGTTCCAGGCGGTAGTGAAACGTGGCAGATCAAGATCATTGATAGCCAGTTCAGCGTAGAAATGTGCAATACCGTTACCAAACTGAAACAGTTGGCTTTCACCTAACCAATAAGCATATTGCAATGCAGTAAGTGGAAGCGTCTGCTCCGATGCTGGCTTAGTCTCAAGTGGAATAGCCTGTGTAGCGGGTGTTGTTTCAACTACTCGCAAGGTACGACAAAACTCACTCAACTTAGGATGTTCAAACAATTGTTGCAGATTTGCCTGTTTGTAACCTTGACGACGCAATTGCACCACCATCCGGGTAGCAATTAAGCTGTCACCGCCACTCTGGAAAAAGTCACTGTGACGCTGTATTGGTTGAGGAAGCAGTGAACACCAGAGCGCGATTACCTGCTGTTCTATATCATGAAGCTGGTCATCCGCGGTTTCCGATTGCACTGTTCCCACAGTTGATGACTGTGCCACGCTCTCTTTAGCGGTCACAATCAGCGGCAATTGTTCTTGTTGTTGAATATGCAATGAGTAAGGCAAAGTGGAAAATTGCGCCGCTATTTCACTGACATCAAGCCGCGCTTGCCGTTCAGCCCGCGCCAGAATCAGTTGTTGATGCAGTTCTGGCCCATCTTGCCCCGGCCATTCCAATGAAACCCGATAGCCGGATTTCTCCAGACATTGACGCCAATCATCAAGCGCCATTAATGCGCTATCACCGCGATCATCACTCCAGGCATTAATGCCTTCAATAAAGCCGACACTGGCGAGTTGCATCGCGCTTTCGGATTTCGTTGATTCAATAATCAATAACCATCCACCCGCTTTCAGTAACCGTGACAGACGTTGTAGGGTATTTCGCAGATGGGTTGCATCATGTAGCACGTTAACCGCCATAATCAGGTCATAACCGGATTCAGGATGCTGGCTAAAATCAATATGCTGATTAATATCGAACAACGCAAATTTTACGGTTTCGCCATAGTGATTAAGCAACTGGCGTGCATCATCCAGAAATAGCGGCGAAACATCGGTAAAGTGATAGCGTTCAATTGATTGTGCATTGTGCTCAAGTACCTTCGCTGAGGTTGCGCCAGTCCCTGCGCCGACTTCCAGGACAGTGAAATCGTTAGATACCTGACTCAATTGCCGGATAATTTCAGCGGCAGTTTGGTTCAGGCATCGTAACGCGGGATTCTCGCTATAAAGGCTGGCAGTGGTCTGTTTATCGGCAAACAACAGTTCCAACGCATTACCTCGTCCGGCAAGCAGGGCGTCATGTTGCTCGATACATGTCGCTACATAGCGGCTAATTGTTTGACACCACCCTGCGTCATCCAGTTTTGCCGTAGGGGCAGGAACATGATTAAGTGGTTGCAAACAGCGGTATCCATCAGCGGTTTTCTCAATAAATCCTTGGTTGTTTAATAACGTCAACCATTGGGTAAGAAGACGCTGATACTGTGGCGCAAGTTGTAAACGTTGTTCAATCTCCTCATGGGAGTGACATTGCTGAGGATAAGTGAATAGGTTATGGCGCAGTAATGTCTGGATCAGACCAAATAACGCTTGCTGTTCAATGTGTTGCCAAGAGCGCTCAAACGCCTGTTGCTCTGCCAACTCAGGCAGCGGTAACACATCGGTGTTTATTGCCAATGGTTCTGGTAGCGATAACGGCAAATTGTTTTCTGCCACCAGCCATAAATTATAACCTTGCGTGTCGTCCTGACGTGGCTGAATCTCTGCCAGTCGGATTTCAGGCTTGGAACGCAAATATTGCTCGACCTGACGTAATTCAGGTTGTTGCGGCCAGAAATCATAACGGGTATGACCAGAAGGTGGTGTATGAAGATCATAATGTTCTATGTGGTCAGGCTGGCGGCAAATTTGCACTAACAGCGCGTTATAAGCGGTAAACAGCGCCTCAATAACCCCCGGTTCCAACACATCATCCATGCAGTACCAGTTAAACAGTAAATCACCATCCACTTCCATGACCTGATGATCCAGCCAGACTTGTGGGGTTTGACTCAGAACAAAAACCGGGTCCCCCAGTAACTGAGTGATAGATTGTTTGATGGCGACGCCTTCTTGCGCCATTCCTAACATGCTGGTGAAAACCACCGGCGTCAGCGGTTGTCTGCTTTGCGCTTCACCATTTTGCTGGCGGCCAAGTTCCCGCAACACTTCAACGCCATTGATATAGTTATGGCTCAGTCGTTGCCATAGCAAAGCTTGTGTTTTCTCCATGCTGGCACGCAGGGAAGTTGTCTTACGTAAGTCAAAATCCATCAACATGACGGAGGTAAAATCACCAATCAGATCTTGAACCTCTGGATGGAAAGGCTGACGGTTAAAGAATGTCAGGTTAAGAGTAAACAACGGATGGCGGCTGTACCATTCCAGAGTATGAGCAAACAGCGTCAACAGACCGGCAGAAGGCGTTACGCCCCATTGTTGCCAGCGTTGTTTAAGCATTTGCCAATCAGATTGTGCTAATCGACCTTCATAAGTCGTGAATTGCGGCTGACTACGCTGAGGCAGTTGTGGATTCAGCGGCAATCTTGGCGCCGGAGGCAACGAAGGCAATTGTTCCTGCCAGTATGCCCATGATGCCCGCCACTCTTTACTTGCCCGTTGAGCTTGTTCGGCCATCACATAGTCACGGAAAGTAAACACCTGTGGAGCCAGTGGTTGCTGGTGGTAAGCGCGTTGCAAATCGTCCATCATGATTCGGAAACTCTGGACGTCAAACTGCAACAGATCCAGATTCATGTGTAAGCGACAGTGCGCATTCGGTAACAGGGAAACAGAAACTTCAAATAACGGCCATTGTTCTGCTGGCGGGACTTGGTAGGAAAGCGTGTGACGACGCTGAACCAGCGCCTTTTGGCAAGCCGTTTCATCCAGCATACGCAAATCATCTTGTGATAAAGCGTACCAAGGGGTTTCAGGCAGAATTCTTTGTTGTCCGTCTTCATCCACTACCATGCGCAACATGCCATGACGCTGAATTAAAGCATTCCATGCCTTCTCAAAACGCTGAACATTAAAACTATCCAGTGTCAGATCCCATTCAAATAAGACGTGACAAGCGACACCGCCAAAATCAATGGCCTGAGTACGACCAATCCAGTAAGCATGCTGAATAGGTGTCAGAGGGAATGGCGCATGACGCTGGGCGCTGTCAATAATCATCTCAGGCGGAGAGGCGGTTACTGGCTGTTCAGGCAATGCATCTCCGATGAGCCCATTAAGCCCCTCTAAAGTCATATTCTGATAAGCCAATTCGGCTGTTAATCTGAACCCAAATTGCTGGTGGATCACCGCATTTAGCTCCAGAAATAACAGGGAATCCAAACCAAGTTGCAGTAAATCCTGTTGCGGTTCCAAACCTTCAGGCTGTTCTAACCGTAACAACACAGAGATACGTTGACGCAACCAACTAAGCCGTTCCTCATTATCCTGATACAGCATGTTATCGACTGAGTGCGAAGGAGAAGGAATAAGCGTTGTCGTTGTTATGTCAGCCTGTAAACGGCGCAAAATATCGGGATGATGCTCATCTAACCGTATCGCCAGATAGCAGGGAGATGCGGTACGCAGAGATTGATTAAAATGCCAGATACCTTCATTGACGCTGAACGGCAACATGCCATCTTGCGCCAATTTTTCCACTAATCGCTGGTCGCTGGCCATACCAATGCCACCCCAAACACCCCAGACCAGTGTTTTTACCATCAACGGATTCGATGCTGTCAGCGCTAAAGATTCTAAGTACGCATTAGCAACAGCATAAGCGCCTTGCCCTTGAGCGCCTAACATGGATGCGGCAGAAGAATGAAGCAACAGATAGTGTGCATTATGTTGCTTAAGAGCAGTTTGCAACGCCGATGCACTCAGGGCTTTCACCGATAACATCTGTGACAGATGTTGAGGTCCAAGTTCTGCCAACCGGGTGTGATCTGCGATACCCGCTGCATGAATTGCCCCGGCGATACCATCCTCTTGCGCCAGCGACTCTATTGCATTTAACAAAGCTGGCGTATCAGTAACATCAACGTTAATCCAGCGTATCTCACATTCAGTATTCAGTGATAACTCTTGTACAAAAGTCTCCCAATCTGCATGTTGACGACGGGCAAATACCGCAATCCTACGTGCGCCTTGGGCCAACAACCAACGGATAGAAATCTGACCAATTCCTCCCATACCGCCGGTCACGATATGCCAACCCTGATGGGGAATCGCCATCGGCTGTTGGGAAAGCAGTAAGGATTGACGTTGTAAAACCGGTACCGAGACTTGACTTCCGCGTACTCTCAGCCAACGGTTATGTTCATTCAAATATCCAAGCGCCAATGATAAAGAGTCAGCATCGTTGATATCAGCAATATCAATCGCTTGAATATGGCGGTGGGGATACTCTTCAACCGCGACACGCAGCAACGCCCAAACAGCATATTGAGCTGGATTGATATTCTCTGGTGATAAGGTAGTTTCCGGTTGAGCACAACAAGTAATAACAGTTAAAGATGTTGCTTCATCACGTTTTAATTCGGTAATAACCTGACTGCATAATTCAACTACATCATTGCCGGTAAGCAGTAATAAAGTGTTTCCGCTTGCTGGCTGTAAATGAATACCCGCCTGACGCCAATGATTAACCATTTCGTCATTCGCAGTTGAAGAACGGAGAGTATATACCGTTGAAGATCTTGGGTTATCTGCGGTGTTTATGGTGCGCCAGTGTAGGGCATAATGAGTGTCAGGACACGGTTGTGGTGCAGGAAGCCATGAGTTGGTCATGACCTGTGTTGCCACAAACTGACGCGGCAGATCCGAACGATCGCTTAACAGGGCGAATAGACGCTCACCCGCATAGATCAAGGCAGGAAAAGCAGTGAGTAAACGTGACTCTAATAATCTGCGTTTGACATATGGCAAAGCGCGATCAGGGCGATACATTTTACTGGCTGTTGGCCCAGAAACTTCCCGGTAATAACCTTGCTGGACGCAATAGGTTAATAATTGTTCCAACAAAGGGCGCCAACAAGGTTGCAGTCGGCCAGCCCGAATAGTGTCGATGGCACTGAAACCTTGTTCAGCATCACGCCCATGACATTGATATATCAATGCATCGGTATACAGTACCCGTAGTGTTGCAGCATCGGGATTTTGCTCAATGGCAGGATCGAGCAGAGCATTCACATCAAGTTCAGCATTGATATTGGTTGTAGACTGAACAGATTTGGCAGCAGGGAAGCGGTAATGCTGCTCATCAAATGGATAAAGCGGAGCGTGGCATTTTTCCCCAGTAAGTGGGAAAAGCTGCGGCCAATCAAGCTGTACACCAGCACAGTAAAGTTGCATCAGAGCCGTTTGCTGATTTGTCTCTGGAGAGCTTTGACGTTGTACGCCAGCAATCCAGGTTTCCTGTGGCAGACTAACACGCCGCCCAATGCCGGTTAATTGTGCATCAGCCCCCATCTCCATAAATAATGCCACACCTTGCTGACGGGCAAATTCAATAGCCGGATAATAGCGTACAGTCTGACGCATATGGTTGCGCCAGTAATCTGGTGAAGCCAATTGTTCAGCCGTTGCAATATTGGCTGTTAGGGTAGAAATCAGCGGAATTTCCCCCAATGCAGGTTGCAACTGGCTACAACGTAGAGAAAATGCCGCTAGTACACCATCAAGCATGGCTGAATGTGCCGCACAGGCAACGCTAAGACGCTGGCAACGAATCTGTTGTTGCTCCAGACGTTGTGCCAAAGTAGCAATTTCCGTCTCTGTACCGGCCCAAACCCAATGTTTCGGGCCATTGCAAGCCGCCAGATCTAATGTCAGTGAATGAGTGAAGGGGATAATCTCTTCTTCGTTGGCAAAAACTGCCAGCATTGCTCCCCCTTGGGAGCAGCTTTGCATCAACTTGCCTCGTACCGCCACTAACGGCATCACCTGTTCAGGTGTGAAAATCCCGGCGACAACCGCAGCGGCAAATTCGCCAACCGAGTGCCCCAATACATAATCAGGTTTTAATCCAAGCGCCCGCCAATGTGCCGCCAGCGCAATTTGATGCGCCACAATCGCTAGTTGTGCATATTCGGTGGTGGCTAATGCGGCATCATGCTCTCCGAACATCACGGCTTTTAATGGCAATGCCAACTCTGACGCACATGCGGTACAGCAACGATCCAACATAGCGGAAAAAACAGGGGAGCTGGCATACATTGCTTTTCCCATGCCAGACCATTGACAACCCTGGCCGCTGAATTGCCAAAGTTGCTTACTTTCGCTATTGACTTGCCCACTGAAAATATTTTGTGTTGGATTTTTGTTGGCAAAGGCGGATAAATTTTCAGCGCCTTGTGGCGTTAGCATCAACGCTAAACGCCAAGGTAATGAAAGATCACGCCCCTGTAATGCGGTCCAGGCCAAATCTGCATGATGCTCTGGCGCATCATTAAATGCAGTCGCATAACGTTGCGCCAATTGACGCAACGAGGATTCAGAAGCGGCGGAGAGCAACAACGGGGCAAGTTGTGCATTATCGCTACGGCGACATTGTAATTCTTGCGGTAATGATTGCACTACGACATGACAGTTGGTACCGCCAATTCCGAACGAAGAGACGCCCGCAGTACGTAATGCTTGTGTCCAGCGCTGCCCTTGTGTTGCCAGCCTGAATGGACTTTGTTCCAACCGTAACGCTGGGTTGGGTTGCTGAACATTGATTGTCGGTGGAATATAGCCATGCCAAACAGACAGAACCGCCTTAATCAAGCTGGCAATGCCGGCAGCCGTATCAAGATGGCCCATATTGCTTTTCACTGAGCCAAGATAACAAGGCGGTACCGTTGCACTACGGTCAGAAAATATGCTGCGTAGCGCATCAACTTCTATCGGATCGCCAAGAGGCGTTCCTGTACCATGCGCCTCGATCATACCAACATCATCAACACTGACATCCGCCAGTTGGAGTGCTTCGATAATAACGTTGCGCTGACCGTTAACCGACGGGGCAGTAAAGCCAACTTTCTCATTGCCATCATTATTAATTGCGCTGCCACGTAATACAGCCATGATGGGATCGCCATCACGCAAAGCATCGCTCAAACGTTTCAGTGTGACAACACCGACGCCGTTGCCGCCGTAGGTGCCATTTGCCTGACTATCAAAGGGGCGGCAATGTCCATCAGGGGAGAAGATCATTCCCGGCTGATACGAGTAACCACTTTCTTGAGGGAAAGAAACCGCTACACCACCGGCTAACGCCATGTCACACTCACCGGCACGCAGGTTTTCACAAGCCATATGCACGGCAACTAGTGAACTTGAACACGCTGTTTGTACCATCAACGCTGGGCCTTTTAGGTTTAATTTATAAGCGGTACGTGTCGCAAGATAATCTTTATCGTTACTGATTAACGCTTGAAGCCCTTTAACTTTGCCAACATCGGTCATGGTAAATTGTGACCATGAAGGCCAAGTACTGACCCGGCTGCTACCAAAAACACCGGTTTTCAGGGGGACATGACGTGGCGCATAACCGGCATGTTCAAGCGCATGCCAGGCGGTCTGGAGAAAAAGACGCTGTTGAGGATCCAGCATTTCCGCTTCCTGGCGGGAATAGCCAAACAGCGAGGCGTCAAATTGTTCCGCCTTCTCTAATATCGCTGCCCGATTGACAAAATTTTCACTCTCAATGACTTCAGGAGGAATACCTGCATCTAATAATGTTTGACGGGAGAGTGGAACAGTACATTCAACTCCGTGTTGCAAGTTATGCCAGAAAACATCACTATCTGGCGCCTGCGGAAAACGGCAGGCAAGGCCAATCACTGCGATAGGATCGCAATTATCGTAGTGAGGCGTTAAATCAGTCATTATGCAGCTCCTTTATGACGTTTTTCCCGTTGTTGCAAACGCTTCTGTTGTTGACGCTGACGAGCGGTAATCGACTGGCGATTTCCATCGTGGGAATCCTTCCGGCAGCGCAAACTGAGCGTCTCTGGTGTTGGATAAGCAAATAAATCAGTCACAGCCAGATGATAAAAACCCGCATGTTGTAATTTGCTATGCAATTGAATTAGCTGTAGCGAGCTGGCTCCTGCCTCAAAAAAGTTTTGTTGTGCGTTAATAGGATGATTTGTTATGGACAAGAACAGGCGTTGAATTTCGCTGCATATTTGAGGATCGAATCCCTCCGAATACAGTGATGGCGCAATGACAACAGCATTATTTTCAACCATCACAGATTGCTGGCGCGGCATCAGTTGTTCCAGTGCTGCATGCCAACTTTCTGGCTGTGCCGCAAGGGTACGCAATAGCGTCATGTAGCTATTGAACATGTTTTGTAATTGATGCGGTTCAAACAATTCTTCGACAGCATCCCAATTTAGACAAAGTTCATTATCAGATTCATAAACCTGGTGATCCAACCAGATTTGTGGTGTTTGTGAAATACCCCAAACAGGTTTCATCCACGATGAATGCGAAAGGAATTGTCCTTGGCGTGTTCCCAATGCGCTGGTGAAAACAACCGGCATAATGGCCGCATCGGGGCCACGGCTCTGCGCCAGTTCACGCATCACTCTGATTGCTGAAATGTGGCGGTGATCCAGATCCTGCCAGAGCTGTTGTTGCAATCTACGGGCACTCGACAACCAATTTTTCTCCGGGTGCCAGGCCAGTAATGACAGAGAAGTGAAATCACCCAGAATGTGATTAATATCTTCATGCCAGTGTGGACGATCGAACAGGGTAAGGTTGAGCGTTAACTCCGGTTTAGTACTGAACGCAGAAAGAACCGCCGCATAAGCCGCAATTAATAGCGCGGAAGGCGTTATCTGATAGGGAGCCGCATGTTGTTTTAACTGACTCCATTCATGTGCAGACAATCGATCGCTATAGCGCACAAAACGTGGGGATTGAACACTTTCCGGGGCAATACGTAGTGGCAATTGGGGCGCCAGTGGTAATGTTTTCACTTGCTCCTGCCAATATTGCAGCGAACTCTGATGCGCTGGCGCCTGTTGCTGACGTAGTACACAATCCCGGAATGTTACTTTCAATGGCGGCAATGCATGCTGCTCGTCGAGATAGAGCTGTTCTAACTCGGCCAGCAATATCTGCATGCTCAACCCGTCTAATAACAGATTATCCAGACTGACAAACAGTCGGGAGATAATCCCATCGTCTTGCGCAAGCTGGAAATCGAATACCGGCCAGTTACTGGCATCTAATACCTGATGTGAAAGTTGTTCACGTAATGTATCTGCCTGCGTAACGTCAGTGAATTGATGTTGTTTGACGGAGAACTGCGGGACATTTTCTAATACCTGTTGCTGCCCATTAACAACCACGGTTCTCAGCATTGGATGACGCTGGATCAAGCGATTTAACACCCGATTTAAACGTTGAACATCTAACCGCTCTATCCGGTATTCAATAAAGAAATGCGCCCCAACACCACTCAAAGCGAAACCCGGATGACGTCCGACCAGATAAGCCTGCTGAACTTCCGTGAGTGGGAAAGGCTGGTATTCATTTTGCTCTTCTGGCAGAGCGCACTCTGCTGATGAGGTTTCAGCCAAAGGAACCAGTGTAGCCGCAAATGCCGCCAATTGCGGGTGACGGAAAAGATGCCCCAGTTCACCTTTGAAACCTTGTTGTATCAGCTCACCAACCAAACGTGTAGCCAGAAGACTGTCTCCGCCAAGCTGGAAAAAATCACTGTCACGGCCTAATTGCTCTGTATTGAGCAAGCGTTGCCAAATGCCAGCAACGGTTTGTTCCACCGCATTCAACAAAGTCATTTCATTCTGGCGTGGTGCTGCCTCTGTTTTTGTCGCTGACTGTAGTTCTTGCGACAACGCCTTACGATCAATTTTGCCATTAGGTGTCAATGGCAAGCGAGGAATGATATGCAAGCGCTGTGGAATCATATATCCCGGCAGATGCTGTGCCAGTACCGATTTAATCTTTTCCCGATCAGGAATGGTGACACTGTCACTTGCTTGCATCAATAACACACTAAGGTTACCGATGGTAATTGGCGTTTCGGCCTGTAGTGGTAATAGTTGCGGTAATAGCGATAACCACTGTGACGCAGAGCGTAATTGAATACCTTGAGGTGAAAGCAATTCAGTCGTAATCAAGGAAAGAGACGATGTTTGTTGCAACTCCATTGCCAATATCAACGCGCCAGGTTGAGCAAGCGGTACCAATTCCTTGATACAACGTGCGGGATCTGCTTCCCGATGTAATACGTTATTCAGCAAAATAATATCAGCCTGATGTTGCAGTGACTCAGGAACTTGTTCAGGCCAACGTTGCTCAGACCAATATTGTACTGATGCATGAGCATAACCGCTTAACCGTGTTTGCGCCTGATTAACCAGTGTCTGAGAACGTTCAAAGCCGAGATAACAGAGATGTTGATCAGTAATATGCTCTGCCAACCATTGTGCGCAGCGACCGCTACGAGCATCAAACTCTATCAAAGTCACAGGGCGTTGTAATCGCTGAGAAAGGGCAGTGATGACCTGTTGTAATCCTGCCAACCATTGCCGGGTTTCCGGCAACACAAACAATTGTTGTTCCGGTGCGAATTGCGGATCATCAAGTAATGCGATTGCCGGCTGTTGACCAGTAAGAACATCACGTAGCACAGTATGCCAGCGTTCAGGGATGTATATCGCCTCATTGTTGGATGCAGCAGGTAACCATCCGGCTTGATATACATGCTGTGTGGATTCAGTCAGTGCTTTGCATTGGCAAAGATATGCCAACATACGGCCAAACCAATCATGATATTCCGGTTGGGGCTGGTAGCGCTTCAAGCAATCTGTCAGCGATTGTGGTGAAGTAAAGGTAATATCGTGACGAGATAGATGTTCTAGCAGGAACATTGCAACTTGAGGTTCATTGCTATTCGCGGTTATTGCATGCACTGCGGGGAACAGATCTCGATAGCCAGCGGGTAACTGCGGCGCCCGATTTACTCGTCGGCATAAAGAATCACCTTCCAATTCAAGGAACGCCACCAGCGACTTCTCTTTTTCACCACTGGCTAATGCAACTCCTTTACTGATTCCAATTACTTGATTGAGGGCGGCATCAATTTCTCCCAACTCAATTCGATAACCACCAATTTTTACCTGGCTATCACGACGCCCCAGAAATTCAAGCCAACCTTCGGGATGGTAACAACCCAAATCACCGGTGCGGTACCAGCGCTCCCCTTGATCGACAACAAATTGCGCGGAAGTACGTTCTTCATCATTAAAGTAGCCTAATGCAACACCGGCGCCACCAATCCAAAGCTCACCGACAACCCAGTCAGGGCAATCACGACCATCCTCACCTACAACGCGGTAACGCTGGTTAGCTAAAGGATAGCCATACGGAATAGATCTCCACTGTGTTTTAACCTCTTTGACGATATATTCGTTTGACCAAATAGCCGCTTCTGTCGCGCCCCCCATTGCACTCAAAACACCATCAGGGTTGAATGCTCGGTAACGTTCAGGCAGCGATAAACCTATCCAGTCTCCAGACAACATCACGGTACGAAGCGCTTTCGGCGCATCCACCTCCATCCCTTCACAATAGGTCAGTAGCATATCGAACAGGGCAGGCACACTATTCCACAACGTCACATGATGACGTTCGATCAACACTTCCCAAGTTGATGGGTCACGACGTTGCGCTTCATTAATTAATACCAGCGCGCCTCCCGCCGTGAGGATACCGAAAATGTCATAAACGGAGAGATCGAAATGTAGGGCAGAGAGGGCCAATAACCGGTCGCTACTTTGGACTTGATGACGGCGATTAATATCCAAACAGGTATTGAGCGCGCTTTGGTGGCTAATAACCACCCCTTTTGGCATACCGGTTGAACCAGAAGTATAGATGATATAAGCCGGATCAGTAACCGCACGTTTAGCCATGTTTGCCAAAGGCTGCCATTGCTCATCCTGATGCCAGGAAACACAATGTACATCTTGTGACCAGTCATCATATTGTTGTTCTGGATTAATAATAACGACACGAATTCCAGCACTTTCGCAGATAGCACGACGTCGGTTTACTGGCTGATCAACCGGGACCGGCACATAAACGCCGCCGACATAAAGTATCGCTAATACCGCAACAATTTGTCCGACGCCTTTTTCCATGCTGATGGCAACCCGATCTCCCGGTATCACCGACATTTTTTGCAACACAGTTGCCAACCGGCGGGCGGCCAAACTTAATTCACAATAACTAATTTCCTTACTATTAGTCACCAAAGCAACAATATTTGGTGTACGTTCTGCCTGTAAAAACACACCTTCATGTAGAAGAGCATCCGGCAAAGGTTCAGTTGTGTCATTGATCTGAAACCGAAGCTGGTATTGTGATTCAGGCATCAGATCCGGTAATTCTTTACTCCACTGGGTGGCGTCTTCCGTTAGTCTCTCAATGAACCTCTGATAGGCGGTAAATAAAGTATCCATTAACCCATCGGGGAAGAGTTCGTCGTTACTATCCCACTGAATATTCAGCATGTTTTCATGTTCAAATGCAACGAAATCCAACCAGACCTGAGGGGTTTGCGATATTCCCCAACTTGGTTTTCCCAGAACATCACGGGTATTTTCGCCATACAAAGGTCGGCCTAAATTGCTGGTAAACACAATTGGCGCACCATGTGGATGATTGCCGCGTTTTTTAAGTTCACGTAAAACTTCTACACCAGACCAGTGACGGTGTTCGTAAGCTTCGGCAAATGTTGACTGCGCATCTTGAGCCAGTTGGCGGAACGGCAAATTATCAGCGGGAATATCTAACAGCAGAATATTGGTAAAGTCAGCCAGCAGACTATCCACTGCGGTGTGCAACGGCGCTCTATCAAACAACGTCAGGTTAAACAACAGGCGGGTTGCATGATTCCAGCGACATAATAAACCGGCAAATGCAGTCGCCAATGCCATTGTTGGCGTTACACCATTTTGTTGAGCAAGCTGTTTAAAACGTTGCCAATGTTCAGGCGCTAAACGAAAACATCTGCGTTGAATGCGGACGTT
This sequence comes from Photorhabdus luminescens subsp. luminescens, assembly GCF_001083805.1. Classification (GTDB taxonomy): domain Bacteria; phylum Pseudomonadota; class Gammaproteobacteria; order Enterobacterales; family Enterobacteriaceae; genus Photorhabdus; species Photorhabdus luminescens. The sequence goes on from NZ_JXSK01000001.1 coordinate 603,888, forward strand.
TTTTATCAGAGACGGTTCCTTAGCTAACGGAAGTTGCGGAGCAGGGGGAAGGGTATCCAATCGGTTACGCCAAAATATTTCTGCTTCTTGTCGAGCCTGCGCAAATTGCGCCTGATATTGCGCCAAATAACGGCAAAAATCGTAGTCAGAAGGGATATCCGGTAGGCTGCGTTTAGCAATTAATGCCGCCAGTTCAGTAAAGAACAGGCTAAAACTGGCGGCATCCATGATCAGTAAATCAATATTAGCGTGCAACCGGTGCTGACTCTCACCAAACAGACTTAGCTGAATATCGAACGTTTCCCCTTGTTCAACCTGTAATACCCGATGGCTTAGTTGTTCACGTATATTATTCAGCGCTTGTTGCTGTTCGTCTGTTGTCAAACTGCGCAGGTTATGAACCGTTAATTTTTTCCAATAAGCGTCGGCCATCCCTTGCTGGCGACCATCCGGCAAAAACCGTACTCGTAACATCGGATGTCGTTGAATCAACCGATGAATTGCCGCTTCCAGTTGTTCAGGTTCCAGCCCGATACCGTCAAATTCTTGATATAAATGGCAGCCCACGCCGCCTAACGTCTGTTCCGGCGAACGTCCAACAAAATAAGCATGTTGTACGGCGGTCAGCGGGAACGGACAAGCATCTGCAATCAGCGGCTGCAAAGTCGCGTCGGGTTTAGGCGCCATCTGTGTGACAGGCGTATGACGTTGCAGAAGCTGGTTCCAAGCATGCAACGTGGGTTTTTGATACAGTTCACGAAGGGTGACGCGATATCCCTGACGTCTCAACTGGTTTAACAATGCCATCATTTGCATTGAATCCAGCCCTTTGCGAATTAAATCGTCGTTATCATTCACCAGTATATTTTTCTGATTAAGAAGGCCAGATATGATCTGGCGCAGTGAATCTGGAGAGACAAGATCCGTATGCATGAAGATATCCTATAAATAATGACAATTACGAAACAGTAGGTTACACCTTAATTTGGTGTATTTGGGTATAGATGCCAGTGCTCTTCTGAGCCAAGATGGCTTTCCCAAAGAGATTGATAAAGTGAACAACGTCTTAACAATTCGTCGTGAGTACCACTATCACAAAGGGCGCCATGATCCATCACCAATATTTGGTCAGCGCGAGTTATCGTGCTCAATCGGTGAGCGATAACAAAGACCGTTTTATTCTGGGTAAGAGAATCAAACGCCTGTTGTATCAATTGTTCGTTTTCAGGATCGAGAGAAGCTGTCGCTTCGTCGAGGAATAAAACCGGAGATTGCTTTAAGATGGCGCGGGCAATGGCAAGGCGCTGACGCTCGCCGCCAGACAGCGTACCGCCATCCACCCCTAGCGGTGTATCGTACCCTTGCGGTAATGCCATAATCGTATCGTGAATATTGGCAAGGCGAGCAGCCTGCTCCAGTTCTAACTGGGTGGCATTAGGATCACCCAACCGAAGGTTATTAGCGACGGTATCCTGAAATAGTGCAGTTTCCTGAAATACCATAGTCACAGTGTCATACAGTGCCTGAGTTTGATAACGATGGATATCATTCCCACCCAGACGGATTTCCCCCTTATCCAGTTGATAGAAAGAGAGCAGCAGATAAGCCAGCGTGGATTTACCACTGCCGCTGGGCCCGACAATAGCAGTCATACTGCCTTGCGGAGCATAAAACGACACGTTTTGGATAGCGGGTTGATTCGTACCTGGATAACTAAACGAGATATTATTCACTTCAACATCATATTTGTCAGGCGCCGCTAATGGCCCGGAAGCTTGCGTGGCAACAGCTTCTATTTCTGCAATATGAGTTTCTCCTACTTGCGTTAAGGCCGTGATATTGAGCAGGGGGATGACTCCACGTAGAGGGGTGATCGTGGCAAACAGCAACAGAATAGTGATAAGCATTTCCGACAGCGTTAATGCTTCTGGTGCATTAAAGCGCAGGGCGCCCGCCAGAATACCAACAACCACGCTGGTATCAATGATGATGTAAAACAGGCTCAGTAGCGGAATACTTCTGAATACCCCACGGCGAAATGCAACCCGTAATTGGTCGATTTCGCGATCAAAACGCTGTTCTACCGTCGTGGTCGCTGCCGCAGCACGAATAAAGGACATACCTTGAGCGTACTCGACAATCGCTTCGGATACATCAGCCATCATAGTGGCACGTAACCGCAATATTTCATTCAGTTTTTTACGGATAGCCCCCAGGATGAACATCCCAACCATCAGCACCAATAATGCACTGCCGGCAACTACCCAATCGAACCAGAATAAAGCCAAGTAGATGAGGGTCAGCATCATCACCTGACAAGCGATTTGCGGCGTGGTATAGGCTGACTGATTTTCTTGCCATTGCACATCTTCTGATAACGTCAACGCTATCTTTCCGGCACTCAATCCTCTAATCGTGGCGATAGACATACTCACAAGGCGTTGTAGCAGGGCGCGACGGATTTCTATGCCCAAACCATAGGCGGCAATGGTGAGTTTGCGTAATGCGCGAGCCATAAAAGTAAATCGCAGCAACAGCAAAATAATCAATAATCCCAACGTGATAAGCGGCAGCATCACATTGTCACTTTCCCCCAGATGGGTAATAGCCCAGGCAGCAATAGCAAGTTGAGCCATAATCGCAACGGTATCAAATTGTTTATATAACAACCCTTTAAACCAAACTCTTTGCAGTTTTGGTGATAGATGTTGCTGGAGACGATTAAATAGCCCCATGATAATTTGCTCCTGTCCCGGTTTTTTCTCCCCGCCAAGCGGCCCACTGTCTGGCGTATGCACCTTGCTGTACGACCAGTTCTTCATGGGTGCCTTGTTCGATAATCCGTCCTTTATCTAAAACCAGTATTCGATCAAGATGACGGATAGTCGGCAGGCGATGAGCAATGACAATCACTGTCTTATTGCGGCATAAGGCATTGAGCGCCTGTTGCATCTCTTTTTCACATTCTGGATCGGCATAGGCTGTAGCTTCGTCTAATACAAGAATTGGCGCGTTTTTCAGAATAGCGGCAGCAACGGCAATACGTTGTTTTTCACCCACCGATAAACTTACGCCGCCGTTCAGTACCGTGTCGTAGCCTTGTGGTAATTGTCGAATAAATTGATCTGCTTGTGCTGCGATAGCCGCCGCTTCAACTTCCGACAGTGAGGCATTAGGACGGGCTAGTCGTATATTATTAGCCACCGTATCGTTGAACAGAAGCACACGCTGGAAAACAAAAGAGACGTTATTGCGTAGCGTCGGTTCATCCATATTACGGATATCAACACCGCCAATAGTCACCTGACCATGTTGCGGGTCCCAAAGACGGGCGATAAGACTCGCCACTGTAGATTTACCCGAACCACTGGCGCCGACTAAAGCTAATGAACTTCCCGCTGGTATAGAAAATGAAATGTTGTCTAATGCATTCTCCTGTTCATCCTGGTAGGAGAAACTGACATTATGCAGCGCGACACTGTGATCCGCCGGCGTTTGGCTTTGGGTACAAGGCGCCAGTTCAGGTTGATTCATTAACCAACGATAGCGGGTGATTAACGCCTCTTGCTGTTGCAAACGTGTCATCACAGCGAACATGGATGAGGCAATATTGCCAAATGCCATTGCCGCCAGAATAAAGAAAGTGAATTCGAATAACGTGATCTCTTGTCGATTTAATAGCCAGACCGCCAAAGGGAGGACAAACAACAAGTTAGCACTGGATAGCACGAAAAACCGACTGGATTTGACCTGCACTTTCTCAACCCAGACATCAATAATCCGTGTCAGGGCAGTGAAAGCTTCTTCAGCTCGTTGCAACGCAACCTTGCCGCCTGAGTAGGTTTTTACCACCGGAATCGCATTAATAACTTCACCCATTGTTGAAGCAATACGGTTTTGAGCGGCATAAAAACGCTGAGTTGTTGTTTGAACTTTTATCTGGATATAGATGAATAACAGGCAAGCGCCCAAAGTTGGCGCGAATGCCGCCAAAGCTAACCGCCAATCAATAACCAGCATGACGCTCAATGCGATCAATGGGCCAAACAGAGTAGCTGACATCTCTGGGATGATATGGGCAATCCCATCTTCAAGCTGTTCGACATCATCTAGCATCATCTTTTTTATTTCAGTGCTGTCAGTCAGCATGAAAAAGCCCAAAGGAACCGATTTCAACTTACTGCTAATGTTGCGGCGAACATCAGCCTGCACGTCGGCAGCAATCAAATGAGCAAAAAACGTTGAACCACTAAAGGTCAACATAGCGGCAAACGTGAATCCCAATAACATGACGCCATAATTCAATAGCGAGTCATATTGCCCGTCATAGATAGATTGGGTGATCAGCCCGGCCACTGCCGCCGGCAACATTTGCAAACCGGCGGAAAGAATCGCAAGTACAATCGCAACGTAACTCAAGGTGCGATATGGACGCATCATATACCATAACTCTTTAATTACGCCGGCATCAGCCGCACGCTGCTCCGGCGAATTCTGAACAGAAGTATCATGGCTATGCATGCACATTCTCCCTTTGGAAATCATGGAATTTACGCAATGTCCAAAACAGGGCAGTGAAGGTGCAGATGAGCGCAAGCATGAAAAGGGTAGAATAGTCTGCTTTAGTTACAATCAATCCACCCAACACTGAACAGATAATTGCAATACCCATATCTGCGGATTGCATCAAGGCGAAATCCACACCGGACTGAGCGCCTGCGGCTAGCGACATCATTTGGGTATATAACGCGACAAATTTAGCAGCGGTGATTAAGGTGATGAAGACATACGCCGCTGAAAGCAGGGATAACGGCGCCTCTGGTTGCTTAGCAAGCCAGAAGATGCAGGCTAATACGATAGCTTCAAGCAACATGATAGCCAGTAATGTCTGGACAGCACCAAATTTACGGACAATGATGCCGCCAAGCAAAACACCAGATAATCCAGCCAATGCGCCGCCACTGGCGGCAATGATACCGAGCTGAGCTAAATCTACGCCGCGATCTATCAGAAATGGCGAAAGCATACCGAGTGAAAGGCGTGTACCGATCATACACAACAATATCAAAACCAGCGCTTGCCTAACCGGCGCCCGGCGGAGTGCATTCTTAATAGAGGGGGCAACCGAGGCTTTTAAAACCGTTGGCGCTTTTTCTACCTGTGTTTCCCGTAAAAATAGGGCAGGCAATGACATCAACAGAATCACTATAGCTAACACTCCTGCGCCAATGTGCCAGCCATATAGTGAAACAAGGTATAGAAACAGGCCGCTGCCTATGATGGAGCCTAAATAACCGCCGCCAACTTGCATAACATTGCACCAAGGGCGGTGCTTTGGTGATAACCGGTCAATAGCGTGACCGTCTGTAGTGGTATCCACCACAGTCAGACAAATGGTGATCAAAAACAGACCGACGATAATCAGCGGCATATGTTCGGCAGGTCTTGCCAATGACATTGAACAAAAAAGCAATGTTATTAGCAGATTACCGCAGATCATGATACGACGGGGGTTTGTATCCCCCGAACCCGCTTTACGGTAGCGCTCTATAATCGGCGCCCAAAGGAATTTAAACGCCCAAGGCAACATCAGCAAGTAGAGCAAGCCGATTTTATCCGGGGTTACGCCGTGGCTGCGCAGAAACGCCGGCATACTTTGTAACGTCAACATGCCAATCGTGCTTTGGAGGGTGTAAACACCCGCCAAAGTTAGCAGTAATAACGATATATGACGAGGATGGGAGATATTATGCGTCATAGTGCGACACTCACATCCAGCCCAACATTCAAGCCTTTATTGATCATACTGAGCGTATTTGGCCCCACGGTGAAACTGGAGACACGATACTTTTTATCGCCCAGATTTTCGCCATAGAGTTTTACACTAACCCCATGTGCCATTTCTAAACTTAATGAAGCGTCATAAAGGGTGTATCCACCCTGTTCAAGGGTATTCGCTTCATTAAAGTAGCTTTTTGAATAGTAACGGGCACCGGCATTTAAATAGAGGTTACCCGGTAACAACGTTTGATCAATCAAATAGTCAAAACTTGCATTGAGCATGACATCTGGCGCATAAGGCAGACGTTTATCGTTATAACTTATGCCATTCTCTGTATCGGTTACATCAGTGAAGTTTGATTTACCAACATTTCCCCCAAGAGAAAATTTCAGCCCTTTCATCGGCTTAATCTGGCTACTCAACTCAATGCCTTTGCTCTCTGCTTTACCCACATTGCGTATAAACTGTGCGCCGATCGGACCAACATAAATTTGTTTATCTTTCGAACGAATGTAGTAAACAGCGCTGTCTAATGTCACCGCGTTATCAAAGAACGAGGTATGCCAACCGAGTTCATAATTATCTGAGGTTTCAGTATTGTAGGGTTTTCTATCATTGGCGGAGGAGACAATGTTATTGAATCCACCGGGTTTGTACCCTTTAGTGGCAGAGATATAGAAACGGGTATCTGGCGTCAATTGCCAACCCAATGCGGCCTTAGGTGTGAACTCATTGCTGGAAACCTGGTTATCAAAAGCTTCGAGCGCCATCATGCCAGGACGGCCCGCATAATCTATCTGCGATTTTTCATGGGACAAACGCCCGCCCAAAGTCAAATCCCACTGAGCAGCAAACGGCAATTTGACTTCACCAAACAGCGCCAGCGATTGACCTTTTATTGTGTTAGCCGCATCGCCATAGTAACCGGGATAACCACTGGTATGATGCTTATTCTTTTCATCTGAAAACCAACCGCCGAGAACACTGGTAATCCCATTTGAGAAATTGGAGTTCAAACGCAGCTCTTGCGTGGCGGCGTGGTGCTTCTCTTTCCACTTACCCCCGATGAAATCACGGTAAATATCGCGATCCTGATAAGAAGTCACACTGGTTAATACACTGTCGCCGAAATCATATTCAGCCTTGAATGCATAACTGTTTACCCGGCGGGTTAACTCTGGAATAGGGCCATCGTATTCTTTTCGGCGAAATTGCTCGTCGGTTAAATAAAGTTCTTCATGGGAATCGAGATCTTCATGAGCAAAACTGAGTTCAGCACTGAACGAAGAATCCTCCGGCGCAAATGTCAGTTGCCCTCGACCGAGCCAGGTTTTGCTGGAATCAATATTTTTATCGCCGCGATTTGGCGCATCAATTTGCCCAGGCTCTTTTACCCAACGCAGACTGGTGCTGCCATAAAGGATATCTTCAATAAGCGGTATTGATCCGCTGAAAGAACCGCCTTGTTTCAGCTTAGAGTAATTACCGGAGAGGTTAAGCCAGGGGCCTTCTTTCGGCGAACGGGTGACAATATTGATAACACCAGCTTGCGCGTTTCCGCCATATAAAGTCCCTTGCGGGCCGCGTAATAATTCTACACGTTCTACATTAATTAATTCTTGTGTTAAGAACTGGTGATCCTGAGGAACGCCATCGACATAAATTCGAACAGAAGGCGAGTAGAAGTCCGGTGAACTAATACCTCGAATGGTAGTTGCTGAATAGGTTCGGTTTCCCCGTGAGCGGATTTGTAAACCGGGGAAAGCGCGCTCAAGATCTTGTACTTGAGTGATACCCGCCTGCACAAGTTCCTCGCCAGTTTTAACCAGAACGCTACCATCGACTTTATTTAATGCTTCTTCCCGTTTATTGGCCGTCACAATCAAAGCATCTTCTGTCGCGCCAGGCGAATGTTCTGCCCATACCACAGGCGAAATTAAACAACATAAGACAGACGCCTTAGCATATTTTTTTTTCATATAAATAACTCGTTATGCACTGTTTAAATCATGTTTTACGAAAATTAAGTATGGTAAAACAAAAAACCTAACGGGAGACTATCGATAGTATTCCATCAGGGCTAACGGAATAGGGACAAAAGTAGCGCATTACGCACTATTGATAATGATTCTCATTAATGATAAAGTGAGTGACATTCACAATATGCATATATATATAAAATAAAAATATAATGCCTTTAATATGCAAAAAACACTGTTTTAAGTGCGAAAGCACTTTTTAACCGGTATCCGATGCTAATTTTACAGGGGATCTCATGAAGACGATCTATAGCAAGAAATTAGGAGTTTTCACGGCTGACCATTGCAATTGCATGCATTCACATGCGGAGAAAAATAACACACATACGCCTTTATTAACTGAGGAATTATCTGACGGAATTCATATAAACCGAATTCGCTTTGAGCTTAACAAAGATGTCACAGAATATTGTGAAGGGCCGCCAACGGTATCAATTGCGTTTATTTTAAGCGGGAAAGGGAAAATGGCGATTGAAAATGGCGATGTTTTAGATATCAATTCAGGAACGATGATATTTTTCCATTCCCCTAAAATAACGCGTGGCATGAACTTCTTTGGTTGCGGATCATGGCATATTCTCGATATCCGTTTTTCGTTGAACGAAATTGAAGCTCAAGAATTACCCCCATTCACCCAATTAGCGGCTGGCTTTGAGAAGAACGCCAGCTATAGTGATGTATTGATGATGGCATGCCCCATTTACCCGCCATTTATGCAGATAGTGAATCAAATAGAAGAGTGCCAATTAAGTGGCAGTATAAGAAAGGTTTATTTAAAAGCAAAAGCGTTAGAAATACTCGCTTGCGTAGCGTCTCAGGTTTATGATTGTCAATATAATGTGATCAGCGGGTTGCAACGCCGGGCTGTTTATAATGCAATAAAAATAATTAACAGTGATTATCATTACCCTTGGACGATAAAATCATTATCAAGAGCAGTTGGCTTGAATGAACGGAAATTAAAAGAGGGATTTCGTGCGGTTGTTTTTCGCACTTTCCATCAATATCTGGAGAATGTCCGTATGACAACCGCAGAAGATTTATTGAAAAAAGGCATGAGTGTGATTGATGTTTCTACCGCAGTGGGTTATTCCAGTCCAAGTCACTTTTCTAAACGTTTCCGGCAACATTATTTGATCAATCCTAAAGCATGGCAGGCGAAATACGCTGTTAGTCACACCTTATTAACAGAAAATCTCGTAGCCGGGAACTAGCTATTCAATTGACTCTAGCGCAAAGATGGCCATTTTACATGGCCACTTTACGGATAGGGGTATCGCATAATTTATATGTTACGCCAGTATTATATTATCTACCAATAAGCTGTCCATGCTGACGCCAATCAAAGTGACTGAGTTTTGGCCGAAAGTAAACACCAAATTATTGTCCACCATAGAAGCATGATCCAGATAATTACTTTTATCACTGCTGCCTTCGGTACCCAAGAACACCAATTTATCGGTCTTATTGTAGCCATAGATGATATCTTGCCCAAACTCGCCGTTGAACAGGAAAGTATTGTTATTACCCTGACTTTTCATGACATCGTTGCCTTCACCACCGACGAAAACATTATTGTTGCCGAAGCCGATCAACGTATCATCACCATCCAGACCGAACAGCCAGCTACCGGAGGTTTTAGAAGTCAGTGTATCATTCCCATCGTTGCCGGTTACTGAATTAGCGTATTTCGTTACTCCACGGCTGGAATACAAACCATCGGCTTTAACTTGAGAATCCACCTGTTTAGTCAGAAATAGCCAGGTACTTTCCTTACTTCTTATCGTCGAAATATCCGTAGCAACGGTGATACCACCTTGTGCATCACGCACATACAATGTCCCTGCCTTGTCATAGGCTATTTCTGCATTTTTTAGTGACTTCTGTAAGTCAAAGGTATTATGACCTTTTCCGCCGGCAATCATGTTAAATCCCCCGTCATCACGGAAGATATCATTGCCATCGCGCCCTTCCAGATAATCGTTTCCTCTACCACCTTTAATGAGGTCGTTGCCGTCGGTACCAATAACAAAAGTACTACCTGTGTGTTTCTCAGCATTCCGGTTCAAATCTTGTACCCAAGTATTTTCACGGGTGACATTGGAAAGATTGCTGACAACAATAGTAGAGTCTTTATGAGTTAGATTGTAGAACGTTGACTCCATAATACGTTGCATGCCGCTCTGATAAAACGGCGTCACATGCGAAACCCAGGTTGACAGATTAGCAATAGAGAAGGGCAATATATTCCACCAATTTGATGCATAGTGATCGTTAAAGTTAACAATATTATTTGTAGCCGAATCCCTTGGTACATCGTGAACACCTGGGGAGAACGCATCAACGGTGGTGCCGTTTAATACACGGAATACGGGATCATTTTCATATCCTACATTCAGCACCTTGTTACCTATTTCATACTGTGATGGCGAAGCGAAAGAGATATAATTCGACTGAGAGTAGAATCCCCCCCATTTCGTATCGCTAGACTCCGCCATACTATTCACAGCTAACCCACCCAAACTATGGCCGCTGACCACAACGTCATTGCCTGTCAAACCGTGAGCTTTGGCATAATTAGCCACATGGTCCAGCAGCCGACCAAAAGCGTTTGGCGTGTAGTCATTCGAATAGTCTTTCTTACCCAAAGCTACCAGCACATTATTCATAATGTCGCCGAATGTATCGGTAATAACTGACTCTCGAGGACCACTCGTACCACGAAACGCAATGCCAATAGAAATCAAATTACCATCAGCATCATATTTTCCCATTACCTCTGCCTGAGCAGTGGAATGACTTGATTTTTCGCCAAAAAAAGTACCGCGGGCATCAGTTTTACCCTGATAGCCTAACTCATCAGCACTGATAGTAAACCATCCCGATTCATTGAGTTTATCTCGTGCCTGTTTTTCTGCGTCCGGATTCCAAGGCAATTTAGGTGTGATACCCTGCGATGTCGTGCTGCCGAGAAGTGCGGTCACCAATGTTAATGGCATCCCTAAACCATAACCATAATTGTAATACCCCTCAGCAAATCCGCTGCCCAGATTATGGTAAGCATATCCGGAGATAATTTTTGCGTCGGAAAATAACTCTTTGGAAGTAGTGTCATCAAAGTCTTTGTACTGAAAAACACCCATGATGCATATCCTTGTTAAGTTAAAATAAGGTTAAAAAAGTGTTTTAAAAATATTAACCAGCTAGGTAAGTATAGATTGATGTAGATCATTTAAAGAGTAATTGTCTAAAAATTTATAAATTAGTGAGCCATAATGAAAATTTAATATTTTTACAAAACTTGTATTGAATAAATCTAGTTTATATGCTAATTGGTCTCGCGGGTGAGAATAAACACACTGACATATCTATTATCATCGTTGATAGTTTTTAGAAGTGACTAAATTAATAGATAACTATATGACATGACAAAGAGAGATTGATTCCATTTAATATTCTTGAAAAATATAGATGTGTGGATTGTGGTAGAAAATATTATCGCTGATTTATTTAATTTAATTGATTAAAGAAAGATAATTAAAACCCGTTATTCCATATAATGTCTTAACGTTCTTGAATATTGATTCAATATAAATTAATTCATGATATTGATATTCATTCTCCATATTAAAATAAGTCTCCATTACACCATCAATATAAACTCATTAATAAAAAATTCATGAAATAATTTATTTTTCATTTAAAGCAAGTGGTTAAATTAACATTACGTGTTGCATTCAAACAAAAGGATTATTTTAAATCGGCTAATGGATATATATCAGCGAAAGCAGATGGAGACCAAATCAAACGTGGCATTCAGGTAACTCCGCATCTTCTCCTGCTTCGAGCTTAGCTAACCAGTCATCCGCTTCTTCAAGCGTCAGGTGTAGTCCATTTTCTTGATATGCTTCCCAAGCATGCAACGCATCCTGTTTGAAAGATTCACGTTTTTCTTCACGCTCTACATAATCACATATAGCTTCACGCATTATCCAATGAGCTGAACGATGTCGCACTTCTGCCAAATACTGGATCCGGCTTTTCAAGTTATCGTCATTTACTGAGGTTGCCATTTTCTTCCACCTTAGTATTAAAAGGTAATACCTTTTAATACTGTATCATGAAATCTCCGCTTTGCTACCAACCAGGTAAAGAAAACCTTCGTTTTTCACTTGGTTGGGGCATTGGCTGAACTTGAACGTAATCTAACAAAGGGAAAGGACGCAAGCCAGACTTAAAGCTGCACGAGCCAGAGGGCAGAAGAGGAGGAATGACTAAAATTTGCTCCCCTTAGCATTATGTAGTAACGTACCTACATAAATTAGCGATTATACCGAGGTGCACCATGTCAATCACAACCTTATCGAGTCGGGAGCTTAATCAAGACGTCAGCAGGGCAAAAAAGGCGGCTAAAAGCGGTCCAGTATTCATCACAGATCGTGGCAAACCGGCACATGTCCTGCTAACCATTGAAGAATATCAACGAATCACCAAGCAGCGTCGGAATATCGCTGATGCTTTAGCAATGCCCGGTGTTGAAGATATTGAATTCAATCCACCACGTGTTTCCATTAATAGCCGTCCAGCCAATTTCTCATGATGTATGTTCTTGATACTAATATTGTCTCCGAACTTCGGAAAGTTCGAGTGGGTAAGGCTAATGCCGGTGTGGCTGCATGGGCTGAAAGTGTTGATGCAACAGAGCTCTTCCTGTCAGCCATTACCATTATGGAGCTGGAAACCGGCATCTTACAGATTGAACGACGAGACATAACCCAAGGCGCATTATTGCGCTCATGGTTCAACCACCATGTAATACCAGAATTTACTGGTCGGATCTTGCCAGTAGATATGGCTGTGGCTCAACGGTGCGCCCGGTTGCATGTCCCAGATCCATGCTCAGAGCGTGATGCACTTATCGCCGCAACCGCGCTGGTTCATGGTATGACTGTCGTCACACGAAATGTGATTGATTTTGAATTGACCGGCGTGCCAATATTAAATCCTTGGGTTTAAGGATGATAAAATATTTAAATATTCATGTTTATATTAATCAGGAAATAAACATGAATATTGATTTATTTATTAAAAATAAAAACGCTTTCATATTTCAACCTTAATGTCATATAAATTAATTTTCCATAAAAATATGGAAATAATAATTCATATACATCAATTTGTTTATTCTCTCCTTATACAAAAATAATTAACCCTGTAAGTTATAAAAACACTCCATTATTATTTTTATGAACTAGACTATGATTGGCGCCAATGGATAAAGTTATCTGCACGATAATTTAATATATTGATTACATAAGAAAACAATTTAATTAAAGAGGGGTGTATGAGCCAAAAAAATGATTTTAAAGCTTTTTCCATTAGTAATAATGCTAATGTAGTGAGTCAAGAAAAATATGAAGAAAATCAGAGTTTGCAGGTAGGATTCCCACCAGAAAATATCTCTACACATGTATTAAATAAGGCGTTACGCCAATCATCAACAATAGCTTCTGTGATAGCTAATTTTATCGCGACACAATCTGGCGATGATGTTTTGGATGATGGTGATCTAGCTAAACTCACTGCCCAATTAAACCAAGCGTTAAAACAGAAAGTTACAACAGAAATTCCCAGTGCCTCATTGACACAAAAAGGCGTTGTTCAACTGACCAATGAAATTGGCAATAATGACACATTAGCAGTGACACAAAAGCTAGTTCAGGAAATTATCAATTCATTGCGTGAAAATATTGATAGCAAAGTATCCAATAGCCGGAAAATAAATGGTAAAGCATTGACTGAGGATATTAATCTGAATGCAAGTGATGTAGGGGCTTATACTCGAACAGATGTATACACTCGCTCAGAAGTATATACACGAGCAGAAGTAGATAAACTGATTAAAACAGCCAGTGAAATTCCTATTGGTGCTCCTATTCCCTGGCCGTTAACGCATCCACCTATCGGCTATTTCACTTGTAATGGCTCCGCTTTTAATAAATTACAGTACCCGAAGTTAGCAGAAGCTTATCCTGATGGCAGATTGCCCGATTTAAGAGGCGAGTTTATTCGTGGTTGGGATGATGGACGTGGAGTAGATAGCGGGCGCAGAATTTTAACATTACAGAATGATGCGATTAGGAACATCACAGGTATAATCGATAACATAGCTCATGGAATTTCTCGTTATTCGTCAGCATCAGGGGCTTTTGTGAGAGTACATGGGAACGATACAGGTAACGCGCGAGGAGGAGGCTATACTGGAAAATTCACGTTGGATGCATCACGTGTTGTCCCAACAGCAAACGAAAACCGCCCCCGTAATATCGCCTTTAACTACATTGTAAAGGCGGAATAATAATGACCTAAGAATATAAAAGCTCATCAGGTAAGATGAGCTTGCTTATTTTCCAGCCACACTCAAATTTGGATTGAGCATTATCGCCATATTTAAAAATCCCTGATGGGCAAGAATACGGTTCCTATGCTCTGAAAAAGTAGCTTTCCAGTTCGGTATGTTATTGATGAGCAAGTTCATCATCAGAACGAGGCACTTCTCCACCTGTCCGGAACAGGATATCCCTGAATGCTTTCATATCAGCAGTTTTGGCACGGTCTGAAAAAAATCGCTCAGTTTCCAGAGCAGAAATTTTTTCCGCAACTGCGATAGCAATAAACTGGTTAACACTGGTACGATCACGCTTTGCCACTCTTGTGACTTCCTCTCTCAAGGATTTCGGTAATCGCAGTGGATAGGTTGATGTTTCACTCATTTCTCACTCTCCTAATAGCAATGGCCGGTGTTAGAACCTCAATATTAAACGTTCTAGGTACAGTACCATAGTCGCGTAAATTAAAGGTTACAATGGCATTAGCTCTGCCATTAACCGCTGCCTCCAGTACCATTTCATCATTGGGATCACGGAGCATTGGTCGCCATAAATAATGCGTTTTGACCGGCTCAATCAATGCTGCAAGCCCATCAACGAAAACATGAGCTTGCTTCTGAGTTAGGCCCGCCGCAATCCAATGCACAGGCATAGTACACTTTGCCTCATACTCAAAAAATAGCGGGACACTGGCCAATGACACAATCTTGTTATCTAAGGCTGCCCCTAACAGAGCAGCAGATGCACCACTTGGGCTACGCATGGCAGCTACGATGACATCAGTATCTAAAACGAATCTATTCATGCTTTGAAATATATGTCACATCACATACGATGTCAAACTTTCAAAACGCATAAGTAAAAAAACCTCGTTTTATTAACCATCTCATGCAATCCCTAAAAATCAATGAGTTTGATTAAAGTTAAATAATTTTCCAAAATGGTGCTACACCTTATCTACTAACAACCCTATGTATAACAATGGATTGAAGAAAACCACGTGTAGCGGAATTATGAAACCTTATTTAATGGTTAATATAAGTCGAATAGATATTTCATTAGTACTAAACATTAACTGACCTAAAAAGACATAAAAATAATAACGCTAAAACTTTACCAACATCAAATATTAATAAAGCGCTGTTTTTCAGTCAGCGCTTTGATTCAATAAAAACTCGTAAAGTATTTTGTTTTTCTTCCAAAGCTCATCCAAAGTTAAATTGAATTTTAATTCCATCCATATTTATATTTTTCTGACTCGTCAGATTCTCATTATTAAAAACGGCGAAATGAAAAATAAGACAAGTATGAAAATACATTTTTACCACGATGTGCTTTATCGATTTTTCCGCATAAATACAATCAGTTACAAAACAACACAAAATCGCAGATATTATATTTCACCCTGAGACTATTGCATTAAACTAATATTCGTGAGAATTTATTCCCCGCCGAAATACGGTGGGTTTTAAATATCATTAAATGCGTCACGGCATATTTACTTGCTATAAATAGTATTAATTGATCTCTCCATTTATTTCTCATCTTATTATTCGGCTATTTAATCAGGTTTGGTGCGGTTTAACGTAAGTAAGTTTGCACTTCCTGTCATATATAAAGGTAAAAGGTGCCATGAATACTCAACGTAAGCTTGATAAAGTCAGACCGCCCCGAGTTCAGATTACTTATGATGTTGAATTAGGCGGCGCGGTCGAGAAAAAAGAATTGCCTTTGGTTATTGGTGTTGTTGGGCAATTTGCTGAGCAATCTATTCCCATGCGTGAACGTCGTTTCATGCATGTTGATAAAGATAACTTTAATGCAGTGATGGAAGGTTTGTCGCCTTCATTGGAATTACAAGTTGAAAGCGCGCTGCCGGGTCAGAGCGGATTTATTAATGTCGATTTGCAATTTAAATCAATGGCTGACTTTACCCCAGAGAATTTGGCGAAGCAGATAGAACCGCTGCGCAATTTATTGGAAGTACGCAGCAAACTCAGTGATCTGAAAGGCCGTGCATTGAGCAATGAAAAATTGCGTGACCGTCTGGCGGAAATTCTGGCTGAACATGCGGATAAATTACCGCCGATAAATGAAGAAGCAGAAACCACCACAGAAAATACAGCGGATGACGTCACTCCGGAAAATAACAATACCCCGGAAAATAACAATGCACAGTGAGGACAGCATGGAACAAAGCGTTGTTGAACAACAAGAATTGAAAACGACGGAAACAAGTGGTGATTTTCTTGATCAGATTATTGATAACACGCAAGCCATTCGTCGGGAAGCAGATCGTGATCGGGTAAAAAGCCAGCTTGACCAGTTTCTGGCCGAAGTCACTTCCGGTTCATTGGTGGTTTCCGGCGATTTGGTAAACAGCATTGAGGAACGTATCGCAGCAATTGATGCGCTGATGTCCGCTCAACTGAGTCTGGTATTGCATCACCCGGAATTTCAACGTCTGGAATCTTCTTGGGTAGGGCTCAAAGGATTACTTGACCAAAGCGAAACGGATAATACTCAGATCCGCATGTTGAACGCGACAAAAACCGATTTGATTAAAGATTTTAAATCGGCATCGGATTTCGATCAGTCAATGCTGTTTAAGAATGTGTATGAATATGAATACGGTACGTTTGGTGGCGAACCTTATTCAGCGTTTGTCGGTGATTTCGACTTTGATAACAGCCCAGAAGATCTCTACTTACTGGAACAGATTTCTCATGTAGCAGCGGCAGCTCATGCGCCGTTTATCAGTTCAGTCAACGCGGGCATGTTGGGGCTGAATGATTTTGGCGAGCTACCACGTCCGCGTGATTTGTCCAAACTACTTGACACATCCGATTATCTGCGCTGGAAACGCTTCCGGGAATCTGATGACTCCCGTTATGTCGGCCTGACTTTGCCGCGAGTGATTGGCCGTTTGCCTTATGGGGCAAAAACTATCCCGGTCGAACAATTCTGCTTCGAAGAGCAGGTAAAGGAAGGGGATAGCGGTAGTTATCTGTGGATTAACGCCGCCTATGCACTGGCAGGCCGTATGGTGGCTGCATTTGAACAGTATGGTTGGTGCGCGGCGATCCGCGGTGTGGAAGGCGGAGGATTGGTCGAAGCATTACCAACCCATCATTACTCTTCGGTGTCTGGTGAAAAGATGCTGCAATGCCCGACCGAGGTTGCCATCTCTGATCGCCGTGAAAAAGAGTTGGCAGAATTAGGGTTTATTCCTCTGGTTTATTATAAAGGGACTGACTATGCCGCATTTTTCTCGGTGCAGTCACCGAATAAGCCAAGAAAATATAATTCTGACTTGGCAAATGCCAATGCAAAGTTATCAACCCAATTGCAATATATTATGACAACTTCTCGTTTCGCCCATTATTTGAAGATGATTGTACGTGACAAAGTGGGCAGTTTTATGTCCCGCGGAGAATGTCAATCTTATCTGCAAAATTGGATCAACCAATATATTGTTGGCTCGGATACCGTTGGCGCAGAAATAAAAGCGAGTCACCCATTACGGGAGGCAAGAGTTGATGTTGTTGAAGTTCCTGGATCACCCGGAACATATCGGGCTGTAGCCTATTTAAGGCCGCATTTCCAATTAGAAGGGTTAAGTATGTCTTTACGGTTGGTGGCTGATTTACCACCGTCATCGGCGGCCTGATTTTTCTATTTATTAATATTTATCCTATTTATTACAACTAACTGGAGTAGTTAATTATGAGTTCTTCAATTTTTTTACAAATTGATGGTATTAAAGGTGAGAGTACCGACAGCAAACATAAAGAGTGGATTGAGCTGGAACATGTCAATTTTGGTGCATTTAACCATGCTCGTATTGCAGACAGCGGTAAACGCAAAATTACCTCTGGCGCAGCGGATTTCCGTACCATTGACTGTGTGAAAGTGATGGATACCAGTTCTATTGGCTTACTGTCCGCCGTGGCGCAAGGTACCTCGATTAAGAAAGTGAAATTGGAAATCTGTACAATTTTTAAAGGGGAAATGCACCCTTACGCAGAAGTTGAAATGGACGAATGTATTATCTCTGACGTTCATGAAACCTGTACACGTGGCGGTGAATTCCCACAAGAACAGATTTCTATCACCTATTCCAAAATTAAATGGACATTCACACCACTCAACCCAGATGGTACTAAAGGCAACAAAGCCGGTCCAGAAGGTTGGGATCTTATCGAGAATAAGAAACAGTAATTTTGATTATTTACTGCCGGCCTTTGGCCGGCAGTTTCTACCCGGAAAAATATAATGATTCAGCCTTCATTACTCCATCGCCTGAAAGATGATTATCCACAAGATGAAAAACGGGGTGTTACTCTAGCCTGGTCACGTCAGGAAGTGGTACAAAGCCTGATTTCCGATTTAAGTATGTTATTTTCATCAAGACCGATTTCTGAAATTTCCCCTTTATTTGGTGAGTTACCGAAATCCGTTTTAAATTACGGCGTTTCTGATGTCATTAATGTGGATATTTCCGATGATGAACGTATTGATGCACTTAGCAATAATATTTACCAAGCTATTTCCTGGTTCGAACCTCGTTTGCAAAATGTCGTGATTACATTACAAAAAAATACGCCAGAAAATATCATTTTCTGGGTGAGTGGAATTTTCCTCGACGAACAAGTGGTGTTTTCTATCTCATGGAACAGTACCGCATATACTTATTCAATTTCATGGGATAAATAACAAGATGATGTTATTACCACAAAAAATACTGACTTATTACAACCGGGAATTGAGTTATTTAAGACAATATGGCGCGGCTTTCTCTCAGCATTTTCCCAAAATTGCTAAACGTCTTGGGTTCGCGGAAGGTGTTTCAGAAGATCCGCATGTAGAACGTCTGGTGGAATCTTTTGCTTTTTTGACAGCAAAAATCCACCAGCGGATTGATGAAGATATGCCGGAACTCAGTAATGCTATGTTGGAAGTCCTGGCGCCACAGTTTTTACGTCAGGTACCGTCGGTATCGTTGGTACAGTTTCAACAGGACCCATTAGCATCCGGCGTGACAGGCATGACGACGGTGGCGCGGCATACTCCGTTGATTTCTCAACCGGTAGGTGATGTAACCTGTCGTTTCCGCACCGTATATCCGCTAGAGATGTTGCCATTGGATTTGACGCACGCAGAACTGACACCAAACCCTTACGATCGGGACTTTATCTTAACGCTGAGTTTTACCCTATGGCCGGGCGCCAGCTTTCAGACACAACATATCCGGTTATACTTACATGGCGCACCGGTGCTGACTCATAGTTTGTATGAATTGTTGTCGGCGCAAGTTAAGCAACTGGAATGTCAGTTAGGCGAACGTACATTCAACCTGAATAGTCGGGGTGTTCAGGTGGTGGGCTTTGATCCGCAAGATAACTTATGCACTGATGATCCATTGATAAATCCGGTTCATCACTTATTTCGTGATTATTTCAGTTTCCCAGAAAAGTTCCTATTCCTGGATATTCCGTTACCAGATGCCGGTTTGATCACCAGTTCATTAGGTGAGCTGCAATACCGTTTCCGGCTTAAGGATTGTGTCGCATTGCGCCGCATTGAACGTATGAGCGATAAAGTCAGCAACGAAACCTTCCGGCTAAATTGCGTGCCGATCATTAACCTGTTTCCTCATCAGGCGGAACCCATTATTCCACTGGAAACAGAGCATGAATATCTGGTTCAACCGGATGCTCGTCGCCCCCAAAGTATGGAAGTTTATACCATCAATCAAGTCGAGATTGTCAGCCGTCAACAGGAACAATTAAGTTCCAAACCAGTGCCATCATTATTTGGTATTGAACATACACAGTCTGACGAACAGTTCCCGTTATTTTGGCAGGCAACGCCGCGCCCCTCACTCAGGCATAACGATCTGGGGATGAATATGTTTATCGGTTTTTCTGATAGCAACGGCGAACATCTGAAACCTGAAACCGATGTGGTGGTCCTGAACCTGACCTGTACCAACCGTGATATACCGCGGCAGTTGAGCAACGGTCATCCTGATGGCGATTTCGAATCAGAAAGCGCATTGCCAGGGGTAAAAATTCTGGGATTGATCCGTCCTCGATTGCCGGTACGTCCACAACCCAATAGTGCATTGAACTGGCGGTTGGTATCGCAACTCAATTTGAACCAAATGCTACTGAATGGTCCGCAGGGTGTTCAGTGCTTAAAAGAGACGCTGGAACTCTACAACCTGCTTGACGATCCAGCTATATCGCGGTTGATTGCACAATTACAACAGGTTGCTATTGCGCCAGTGAGTGCACGCCTGAATCCCGCCGACCCTTATTCTCTGGCGCGTGGGCTGGAGGTGGCCCTGACATTTCAGGCACAAGCAGGGGAATTTGTGGATTTTTATCTGTTTTGCAGCCTGTTAGAACGCTTTATCGCGATGTATGCGCCGATTAACAGCTTCACGCAGACTGTAACACAGCTAGAGACGGTTAATAACAGTACTCACCGTTGGCCTCGTCGCTGTGGGAGACTGACATGGCTGTAGAAAACAAGATACGTTTAGCTGGCGGCCGTTTTTATCAAAATGTACGTCGCCTGCTCAAACGTGGTCGCCAACGCGAAGAAGCGATAATCACCCCCGATGATATGGTGCAATTCAGCTCTGTACTGACATTAGATGCGCCAGAAAGGGAAGTCGAGTCGCTATTACCGCCACAAGAGGGATATGAGCAGTATCGCATGGCGGTACATCACTTTGGTTTATTAGGAACCCTTGGCGCATTACCGTTGCGTTATACGGAATGGCTAATTGACAGGCGTTACCGCTATGGCGACGAATCAGCTCAGGCATTTATTGATATTTTTACTCATCGTCTGCTTAGCCTGCGTTTTCAGGCATGGCAGAAATACCGGTTATATATTAACGCCGAATTACAAAACCATCAGGCTTTACCGGCAGTCATTTCAGCCGTTGCCGGCCAATTGATGGAGAGCAAGATACAGCGCCCTCATCCAGCTTGTGTTGGATTATTGGCAACACCGGTCCGCTCAATGGTGAATTTACAACATCTGTTGCAACGAGAATTGAGTATGGCGGTCAACATCCAACCCTTTAAAGGACGCTGGCAATATGCTGAACAGGCGCACTGTTGCTGTTTAGGTCGCAGTTTGTTAGGCGATAACCCGATGTTAGGTAGCGCTTATTGGGATATTCAATCAGGATTTCATATTCAGTTAGGGCCGTTCGCCGCTCAGCAACGAGCCGCCTTTATGCCGGGAAATGAACAATATCGCAAACTGACACAATGGGTGTGGCAATTTGCCGGACCATTGCTCTCCTTTTCACTGGAATTGTTGGTACAACATAGTGGACAAGGCAACGTATTAAACGGCAGCCATCAATTGGGGTGGGATGGTTGTTTGGGCGATACCGGCGAAAGCAATATTCAGCGTATTTATTTGGACGAATGTACAGGTCCTTACGCAAGTTAAACAAAAAATTCAGGTAATAAAAAGATGCTGTTAGGGCAAAAGAATCGTTTTTTACAGGTTATCGGTAGCCTGTCAGATATTGTGGCACTGAACAAAATAGAAGGTGAAGAGCATCTATCGCGGCCTTATTCATTTTCTGCTCAGCTCTATTCCAACGCAGACTGGGATACGCTGGAGTCTCATATTGGTAAACCTTTGGCATTTCGTATCGGTGATGCACCGAACCACCGCATTGTTCATGGCATATTGACTGAATTACAGCAGCAAGGTTTTAGCGACGGCCAGTTTTGTTATCAGGCACGAATTGAGCCCTGGCTGAAAATGCTGACATTAACCCACAATCTGCGCGTCTATCAGCGCATCAGCGTGCCGGATATGGTATGTGATATCTTCCGCAAACGTGGGTTTAACGACGTTGAACTGGCGCTAAAAAGTCGTTATCCGAAGCTTGAATATTGTATGCAATACAAGGAATCAGATTTTGACTTTGTGACGCGTCAACTGGAGCAAGCGGGGATTTTCTATTTCTTTCGCCATGAAGAAGGGCGTCATGTGCTGGTATTGGCGGATCACCCTTCAACGTTTATTAACGCGCCCTTAGCAGTATTGCCATACCAATCAAAGATAGGTGATCAACAGGGCTATGGGCTACGCGCCTGGCATATTCATCGCACCATGATTCCAGGTACGACGGAAATGAATGGTTATAACGCTAAAAGCGCAACGGCAATCAGCGCCAGCGCCAAAGCGAACAGCGGCTATTCTACCAATCCTAAGCTTTCTATCTATGATGACCGGCGTCAGGAGGAGCGTAATCAACTGGAAGCACAGGCAACGTTGTGCATGGAGCAATGGGAATCACAGTCCTATTACGCACGTGCCGTTAACAGTTATCCCGGTTTACAAGTGGGGCATCAGTTCACCCTGAAAGGGCACGCCAGCGCCGATGGCCGCTATGCAGTGGGCCGCCAGCGATTAAAAGCGGAGAACAACCTGGAAGAAGGCGAATTACTGTTTTTGTCTCAAGTGACCTTACTCCCGGCGAATAAAGCATTTCGCCCGCGTCCTTCTGTTACGCGGCCTTACATTTCCGGTGTATTGTCCGCGCTGGTGGTAGGGCCGACGTCAGAAGAGATCCATACTGATGAGCAAGGGCGAATCAAAATCCAGTTTCACTGGGATAAAGAACATAAAAAAAATGATGACAGCTCCTGTTGGATACGGGTCAGTCAGTTCTGGAATGGCGCAAAGTTTGGCGCACAATTTGTGCCACGCGTGGGTAGTGAAGTATTGGTGAGTTTCATCGATGGCGATCCAGATAGCCCGCTGGTGACCGGAACGGTTTATAACGGGGTAAAAATGCCGCCATTCGCGCTACCGGGACAGAAAACCCAAAGTGGTATTGCTACGCGCAGTAGTGCAAAAGGCACAGTGGAACAAGGACATCAGCTTTGCTTCGAAGATAAAAAAGGTGAAGAGTTTATTTTGCTTCACTCACAAAAAGATATGCGTCTGAAAGTGAAAAATGATTTTTCGGCGCAGATCGATCGCAACGTGTTATGGGAAATCCAAGAAAAACGCGACACCCAAATTAAAAAGGGTAATGACACGTTAATTTTGACCGAAGGCAATGCCGTAACCGAAGTAAAAAAAGGCGACAAGAAACAAACGTTGGATCGCGGTAATTTCACCACCACCGTCAGCGCAGGCAGTTATGAGCTGGAAGTATCCAGAGGTAACGCCAAAATCAATGTAGGTCAACAATGCACAATTACGGCAAATCAGGGTATTGAACTGAAAGTCGGCGCCAGCAAATTATCGATTACCCCATCCGGGATCACCATCAAAGCGCCATCCGTCACCGTAGAAGGATCAGGAAAACTGGCGTTAAAGAGCGGTGGCATGGCGGAGCTAACCGGCACCACAGTAAAAGTAGAAGGCAGTGCAATGGCACAATTAAAAGGCGGCATTGTTCAGGTGGATGCAACCGGCATTGCTATGGTGAAAGGAACTTTGACCAAGATTGGTTAATAGCAGGATCAACGAATAATAAGAGTTTGCAGTCATGGTCAAATTACGACATTGCCCGCTTTCGCCACAGGCGGAATCGGCGCTACAACAACACGCAGCACATGAACAGAATCTATCAGCGCTTAACAAGGAAATGTTGTGGCAAGACGCGGTGTACTACACCATTTTTATGTTGCCTTACCCCCAGGCTCTGGAGCTGGTACTGACATTTATCTCCTGCATTTACGAACGCGATCTCATGCAAGGACAACGGTCGTTATTGCAACAGGTGCGACGCTGGCGGGTTGATGGCGGTGATCCTTTGCGTCATGAACTGTTCGAACAGGCACAAACAGTTGGGTTCGATAACCCAATTTCATGTCTGGCGCTTTCTGTTTTTTGGAGTGAAGGCAGCATGACCACTGCGGATCTGGAAGCAGTCTATCCACAACCGTGGCTGTCACCGACGGCATTAGCCGATACGTTGTGCCTAATATTGCACCTTTACGGCGAGCAACCGGAACAACAAATGCAGTACGTTGAGCAATTTTTTCAACTGGCATACAGCCAACTAAGGCAATTGCCGCCGTCACAAGATCAGGGGCGCAAAAATTATCTGTACCATGAAGCCACATTATCAGGAGAGCAATGATGCCAATGCCAGCAGCCCGTGTGGGTGATATGCATATTTGTCCAATGGTATCGCCTGCGATACCGCCGGTGCCACATGTAGGCGGGCCGATTATGCCGCCAGGTGTGCCGACAGTGCTAATTGGTGGATTACCCGCGGCAACAATGGGCTCAATGCTGGTGTGCGTCGGTCCACCGGATACGATAGTCATGGGCAGCCCAACGGTATTGATTGGCGGACGGCCTGCGGCCAGACTCGGCGATTTGTGCGCACATGGCGGCACAATTACTACCGGTTACCCATTGGTGATTATTGCTTGAAATGGAAGTCACCGTGAACTTAGCCCAGACAGATATCGCGCGTTTTTTACAACCCATTACGGTTGACAAACCAGCCGGGTGCGATATCGAATACGAACCTATTTTTGAACAGATAAACGCAGCACGCGAAACCGACGATAATTTACTCCAAGACGACACATGGGGGTATGAAACCCGTCAGGCTGATTGGATGAAGGTTTCAGCGTTGTGCCAGGAAGTGCTGGAAAAACAGAGTAAAGACTTGCAAATAGCCTGTTGGTTAACCCAAGCACAAGGGGAACTGTATGGTTTGGCCGGGATTAGCGGCGGTATCACATTACTTGCCCATCTAGTGGAAACTTTTTGGCCGGTACTTTATCCGCCGCTGGATGATACAGAGACAAACAGCGCGGATGCCCGTCTTGGTCGGTTGAGCTGGTTAGATAAACAATTGGCGAAACAATTGGACAATCTGACACTAACCGATGATGGCAAATTGAGCCTAAACATTTGGCAACGGGTGCAATATTTTGAACAACGCGTTGCCGTTAATAGTGAATTACGCAGTGCCTTGATCAGTGACGGTTATTTCGGTATCGCTGAATGTGACGGCAGTATTCGCACTACGCCAGCCGAACGATTTAACCAACTGCTGGTACAAACTGGACAGGTCAGTAAAGCATTGGCAGAACTGCAACACATCATGGCGAGCCTGTTGCCAGATGCCGGTAACAGCATGAGCGCCAGTACCCAGCGATTGCAAGATCTGGTGGCCTTAATCGAACGATTTCGTGAAATGGCGGCGCCGGAATTAATTCAGGAATATAGCAATGCAGCAATAGCGGCAGGGGGAGATGCGCCAAACGGCATGAATACAACTTTTTTAACAGAAGATCGGGCGCACCATGAAATGCGCACTATCGCCATAGGACAAATGATCAATATCGCCAATTACTTTCGTCAAAATGAACCTACCAGTCCGGTACCCTATTTAATTGAACGTGCAGCACGTTGGGCCAATATGGGCATGGCCGAATGGCTGGAAGAAATGATGTCAGAAAATACCTCCGCGCTACAGGAAATTATGCGCGTGATAAAAGGACCAGAAGATAAATAGAGAGCAAAATGAATAACATGAATTTTTATAATATCATTAAACGCCGTTTTTTAATATTGACGGCAATTCTTTTAATAAATGGTTGTAGTCATTCTATTTCCAACGATGAAAAACGCTTACAAGCAATTGAACAAGCCAAACCGGTTTATGCCAGCAATGCCATTCGTTTAAAAATAACTGCGGTTCCACAACTGAATGTTTTTAATAATATGTCGAACAGTTGCACAATATTAATTGTTCAAGCGGAGAAACGTGAACAATTAGATAAATTACTGGCTAATTCCGCGTTATTACGCAATTTATTTGCCGGCACTGGGACAACAGAGCAAATATTACAGTTGGATAATTACGTGATGATGCCGGGGCAATCCGTATCTTTACACATCGATAGAGCAGAACAGGCGCGTTATATCGCACTAATTGCCGGTTACTACCCGGCGCCAGATAGTACTCATACGCGAGTATTATCATTGCCGCTGCGCCTTGAGCAACACGGTTGGTGGAATAGCTCCTGGAACGCTGAATTTATTCCCATGAGCATTAATCTGACGCTAGGACGTTACGCCATTACCCGCAGTGATTTCTCAGCAGGTAACACGGGAGATGAGGTGGTTTTCCCAGGACAAATAGTTTTCCCCGGACAAACGGCAGAATCCGGCAGTGACGAGAGTTTGTTGAGGAAGTAACCTATGTTTGAACATAAACCGATGTATTGGTATTCAGGCTTATATTTACAGCCGCAACACTTTCAGGCCCATGAATTGCAACAACAATACTGGCAAGGGCGCTATCAGTTACTGACACAGCCTTATGCTTTTGGTGTGGTGAAACTTGCATTCAATCTGGCCGCACTCAGTGACGAATTGCTGAGCGTCCATCACGCCGCGTTCATTTTTCCCGATGGCTGTTACGTAGATTGTGATGTCAATGGCGTACTGAGTGCCCGATCATTACGGGATGGCTGGCCGATACGCGACAAACCGCAGCGTATTTATGTCGGTTTGCGTATGTTCAGCCACAATCAGAGTAACGTCACCGGTATCACGGATGCCAACAGTGTCGGTCATATCACCAGCCGTTGGGTAACATGGCCGCAAGAACAGCGTATGCGAGATGCTTTTGGCGAGGGGCCGGAAGCGGAAGTGCAACAACTGACCTATAACTTACGTTTTTTCTTGCATGATGAGATTGCTCAGGCAACGGGTTATACATTATTACCGATTGGTCAACTGCACTGCACCAGTGACGGTATTACGCTGGATAACCGCTATCTACCACCCTGTTTGACGCTCTATGCTGTGCCACAACTGGGCCAACGCATTGATCAACTGTGTCAGGAGTTAACCGGGCGAGTCCATCAATTGGAAGAGTTAAAACGCCCGCAAACGCTAGAAGGGGAAATTTATACCCAGGAAAAAAGCACATTATTGCTGACACTACGGACTCTGGCGCGTTATGTCGTACAGTTGCACCATTTTCAGGAGGCGAGAGATATTCACCCCTTACAGATTTTTGGGTTATTACGCCAACTGATCAGCGAGCTTTCCTGTTTTACCGACCGTTGCTCCTTTTTAGGCGAATGGAACGGGCAGGAAGAAGTACTGGAAAAATATCAGCATTCGGATCTGGCGCTAACCCTTGATAGTTGTGAACGGACAATTACTGATTTGCTTAATGCACTGGTGCTGGAACCGAACACCGTGATCCCTCTGCAACAAGAAAGCCACGGCTATTATCATGCGGCCTTCAATGGAACAGGCGTCAATGAACAACAACGGCTCTATTTGGTGCTGCGCTCTGACAGCTTTACCCATCGTGAGCGTGAAATTCCTGACGATCGCCTGATTAAACTGGCTGCGGCGGAACAGATCGACAACATTATTAACCGTGCTTTGCCCGGTGTACGTCTGTACTACCAAGAAATTGCGCCACATGGTTTGCCCAACCGGACAAACACCCGCTATTTCCGGGTAGAAAACCGCGGTACGTTGTGGCGTCAGGTAGAAGATAGTAAACGTGTAGCGGTGCATTGGGCAGATGCGCCAGACGATTTACAAACAGAAATCGTTATAGTGAGAGCATCATGATGCAATTGTTGGATTGTTATATTCCAGTATTCACTTGCGTATTGCGCATGATCCAGCAGCAGGTGAATCAAGCGGAAACACTGCGGCAAGCCGTATTAGCTGAATTGACACAAGCACAGAATAGGGCGCGTTTGCAGGGTTATGGGGCGCAAGATATCGAAGAAGCAAATTTCGCCGTGGTGGTTTGGGCAGACGAAGCCATTCTGTGCGCAGGTCAGAAAGAATTGAATATTTGGCGCCAATCGTCGTTACAAGCAGAGCTTTATGATGCCGAACTGGGTGGGAATACATTTTTTGATCGCCTTGTCGCATTAGTACCGGATAATTATCAGGTCCGATTAGTCTATGTTTTTTGTCTGCTTGCTGGATTTTATGGTCGTTACGGCAAACGCGATAATTTGGAATTACACAATATTATCCAGCAAGAATTAGATAATCTTCCTGATACTTTGCGTGATTATCTCTCTTTAGAAAATCACCGATTAATGAATAGATACGATAATAAGTTGGAAAATAAGCGTGCCAATAATAAATGGCGCAGAAAATTAATATTATTCATGTCATCTCTTACATTAATTTATATTTTTCTTACCGTCTATTTATTAAGTATTGGCCGGTAAACTCGGAAATTAAACATGAAAAAATTACTTTATGCCATTGGCTGGCTTAGCGTGATGGTTATCCTTTTATTACTCAGTTTAACCATCGCTGTGGCATTCTCATGGCCGACAATAGGTGGCTTGTTATTATTTCTTTGCCTACTCCTGCTGTTATTATTGCTGCGTGTAGCAATTACACTCATGCCGCAAATAATGAATAAACTTAGCTGGATAAATAAATTATGGCGGAAAGGAGATAACCGTCTGGAATATTTACTGTACCAGCACTGGCGGCAGGGAGGATATTTACAAAGCTGGCGTCGCTTCCGTTCACTGTTACACCGTAACGATCCCGTTCCACCGTGGTTTCTGGTGGTAGGGGAACGGGGCAATGGTAAACAGAAGCTGTTAACACGCTGCAATGTGGCGCCTATGACGGGGAAAAATCTGCCATCACTGACAGAAAACACCTTCACGTGCCGCTGGTGGTTCTTCCGCCGGGCAATGTACATGGTCGTTTCCGGCCGCTATACCGAAGGTCAATCCCTGTACCGGCAAGCTTGGTTGCGTCTAATACGCTGGATCGCGCAGGTGCGTAAACCTGCTGGCGTACTCGTTTGCTTGTCAGTGGAGCAGTTGTTAAACAGCGACAATAGAGCGCTCTATATCGCCGCACGTCAGGTACGTGCGCAATTGGAACCATTACAGATACGTCTGGAACGCCGCTTGCCAATCTGGTTGATCCTTACTCATAGTGAAACATTGCCGGGATTTGACCATTGGTGCGCCCAATTGTCAGTAGAACAACGTGCCGAATTGCTAGGCGATTTTATCGGGCATCACACGGTGAGTCATGTCGCCGACATGCTGGATCAGAGCATGAACACCATCGTTAACACGTTGAAAATGATGCGTCTTAAGTTGCTCAATCAGCAACGGCAGCAACCCAATGCGGAAGTCTTAGCATTACCAGAAACCGTAGCCCAACTGCAACCAGCACTGGCTTGCTACCTGAATGCACTGTTCGACCAAGACCATTATCTGGAGCATGGCCTGCTACGTGGCATGTTTTTTACCGCCGAACATCAAACCGATGGCGTTTTCAGTCACCGTTTGTTGGGAGAATCTCTGCCTGATCAAGTTCAACATAGTCAAGATCAACGTAGTGATAACGTATTACTGACCGGCTGGCGGACGTTAACCAAACGCGTATTGGTTAGCCTATTAATCTTGATACTGGTGTGCGGCGCGGGCAACGCACTGATGACGACTTGGCGGGGTGTTACACAACTTGAAAATATCCATGAGGTAAACCCACTTGAGCGGAGTTATTTGCGTTACCAACAAGTTGAGTACTGGTCACAGGAAACTCTGTCACCTCTGCTTTTTTATCCAGTCAGCCATACGCTGGAACAACGGATAGCGCGGCAGTATCAACAACAAGCACCTGTTGACGCATTCAACCCGGAATCGGTAGCGACACATTTGCTAGCACGTTTCCGTCGTGCTGGGGCACTGCAAAAACAACAGTTGGCTTTACACTGGGCACGCTTTATTAACACTGAACAAGCAATGGCGCATGGCGCTACGCTGGAAACTTTACAGCATATGCCTGCTTATTCAGCGTCACTGTTAAGTGGTAAAAACGATCCTTTATCAGCAGAACAACGCGTCGCACTCCGTCTGGCGCAATATCGCCAAGGCAATGCACAGCAAGAATTTGATCAGTGGCGAAATGTATTGCAGACACTCTTGGAAGATAGCCATAACTGGCAGTGGCTGTTAGCTGACGAACAACCAGCAGGAACACGTTCGCTGACACTGGCTGATTTCTGGCCGCTCGCCAACGATGATGCTGCCGCAATTAACACGCGTATTCGTGGTGTTTATACCCAAACCGGCGAGCAAGATATTCAGGCAACCTTGGGGGAACTGGCACAAGCTCTTAACAGACCAGCATTTTTTGCTCCTTTACAGCGCTCATTCTATCAACAGTATCAAAATCAGCGCCAATCAGAGTGGTTAGCATTTGCTCAGGCTATGCCTCAAGGAGAAACATTAGTACGAGGCAAGAAAAACTGGCAAGCGCTGGCATTAGCCGCAGGTCAATATGGCAGTCCCTATATCGCCTTTCTGACCCAGTTAGAACATGATTTATCCACGGTAGAAAAGGCGGATCAGCAGTCCTGGTTGCAGGCACAGCAGCGCTTATGGCAACTGCATGGTTATGTGCAAAAAAGTAGTGTGATGCAACGAGTCTCGCTAGGGAACCTCTCTTTACGCCAACGCATCATGTCATGGCTTGGTATTTCACCGCAGATCTCGGTACGACTGGATGACACTGCGCTGACGCGCTATCGCGCCTACCGGCAAGCAGTGCAGTTAAATAGCCAACGCGAGTTGCTTAGTGATATGGAAACCGAGGTATTGGTTAAAAATGCGCTAAGTAATGAGAAAGGAGAGTTGAATGATAACGGTTTACGCGCATTGTTTAACCGTTTCACCCTGTGGCGCCATGAGACCGAAAGCAAGCAAGACGCAGGAGTAAATGAAACCTTATGGCGGCTCTATCAGGGTGATGCACATCTGGTACTACGTTACGCCTTCTTAAGTGCCGCCAGCCGCTTGCAAACCCAGTGGGAAAGCAAAGTGATTTGGCCGATGGAAAAATTGAGCAGACAAGAACTGTTTGATGGCCGGGAATTGAACGCGCGTTTGTATGAATACAGTAACTCATTTGTACGGGATACCGCAGAGTATGCGTTGGATATTCGTCCAGAAGGGATTAAGCCTCAGGAAATAGAAGATGTGCTCTTTCCGTTTAGCGACGATTTCACTTTCTACATCAATAACCTTATCCAGCCGAATGACCTACTTTCAGCGACATCGGATATTCGCCGTCGCCTGCAAGAGAAACTCGCCTTACTGGAAAGCGAGCAGCAACTGGCAACGGCACAACAGGAACCGGAGCAAGAACAGAAGCCATCGGCGGAAGTCACGATTGTCAGTCAACCGGCGACGGCTAACCAAGGGGCAAAGGTGTTGCCAGTGGGCAGTTCAGTGACGTTGAGTTGTGATGATGGCGTACAGCAGCTTAAGAGTATGAATTTCAATGACAGCATGACGCTGCATTGGAGCCCAGGAACATGCGGTAAAGTACAAATTGATGTCTATTTTCCTCGCTTTACATTAAGCAAAAGTTACGTTGGCCCCGATGGTTTGCTGAAATTTATGCACGCTTTTTCCCGTGGCGAATTGACACTGGCAGCACAAGCGTTCCCACAGCGGCGCGATGAATTAAGCGCACTGGGTATCAATAACATCACCGTGCGCTATCAGGTCAGCGGAAGCAAAACTGTTTCAAAACTCTATCAGCAGTGGCAACAACGTCAGCAACAACAAACAGCGTTGTTGGAACAGCGCAACCGACTGGATAGCCAGTTGTTAAATCTAAGTGAACCAACAGTGGCAAAAGGAACCCTCTCTACTTTGCCATCACAGATCACCACCCATTGGAACGAATTAAGGAAACCTAAAAGTGAGTAATTATCTTAAACAGATCGTTAGTAAATTAACGGTAGAAGCGCGTCAGTGCCTTGATGAAGCCGCTAATCTGGCGGTACGGCGCACCCATCATGAAGTGGAAATTGAACATCTGCTATTGGCTTTGTTTGAAAAACAGCTTCCGACGATGCAACAAGTGTGTCACCACGGTAGTATT
Organism: Photorhabdus luminescens subsp. luminescens; assembly: GCF_001083805.1. Classification (GTDB taxonomy): domain Bacteria; phylum Pseudomonadota; class Gammaproteobacteria; order Enterobacterales; family Enterobacteriaceae; genus Photorhabdus; species Photorhabdus luminescens. The sequence continues at coordinate 636,041 of NZ_JXSK01000001.1, forward strand.
GATGCCATGACGTTGCTGAATGCCTGTCAACGATCACTGGCATTATTACGCAGTGGTAACCATCGTCCGCCGGTACTGGCTACCAGCCTGACTGAATGGATGGAACAAACCTGGATGTACGCTAGTACTCACTGGGGAGCATCACAGATTACCGTTCAGGCATTGATTGTGGCGCTGATCATGAATCCGTCACTGCACCATTCACTTACCTCGGAGTTACAGCAAGCGTTACAGGGTAACACCGACGAAATAGAGCAATGGTTGCGTACACAGACACATACGGAACCGCAACACATTACGACGCCTGTCGGGGATAACACTCAATCCGCACTGGCACAATACACACATCACCTGACACAAGCAGCGCGTGACAACAAACTAGACCCGGTTTTGGGACGTGAGCGGGAGATTCGTCAATTAATTGATGTGCTATTACGCCGTCGCCAAAACAATCCATTGTTAACTGGTGAAGCAGGTGTCGGCAAAACTGCGCTGATCGAGGGGCTTGCTCAACGGATCGTTGAAGGCCGTGTCCCGAAAGTTTTGGCACAGGCTGAATTATTTACGCTGGATATGGGACTGTTACAAGCAGGCGCCAGCGTAAAAGGCGAGTTTGAAAGCCGCTTGCAGAAATTGTTGGATGAAGTGAAGGGTTATCCTACACCAGTGATTCTATTTATTGATGAAGCGCATACACTGATTGGCGCAGGCAGCCAAGCCGGACAAAACGATGCAGCCAATCTGTTGAAACCTGCGCTGGCACGTGGCGAATTACGGGCGATTGCGGCAACCACCTGGTCTGAATATAAGAAGTACTTTGAAAAAGACGCCGCGTTAGCCCGCCGTTTTCAGGTGATCAAAGTTGAAGAACCTTCGCTAGAGCTGGCAATCGCCATGTTGCGCGCCATGACACCGGCAATGGAAAAACATCATGGCGTCAAGATACTTGCAGAAGCGGTCACAGAAGCAGTTACGTTAGCCAACCGTTATATCACTGGACGTCAGTTGCCGGATAAATCGGTTAGCCTGTTAGATAGCGCCTGTGCCCGCGTTGCAGTTTCACAAACGGATGAACCAGCGCCGATTGAAGATCTGCGTGCTATGCTGGCAAACATTGTTACCGAACAAGAAGCATTATTGCGTGAAGGTGGTCATGAAACCCAGTTACAGAAATTGGCGCAGCGTCAGGCTGAATTGCAAACATCACTGGCAGAAATTTTGCCGGAATATCATGCTCAACGTCAGTTGGTGAGTGACATCCTCACCTGTGAAGAACACGACGAACGGCTACCTGTGTTACGTGCAGAACTGCATCAGCGCCATCATCAGCATGCTTATGTGTTTGACTGTGTTGATGCCGCCTGTGTCGCAGACATCGTTGCCGGTTGGACCGGAATCCCCCTTGGCCGGATGGTAGAAAATGAGCGTGATGTGTTGCGTCAGTTAGAGACCCGCCTCGGCCAACGGGTCATGGGGCAAGATCATGCGCTCAACCAGATAGCGCGTCAAATTCGGATTGCTAAAGCGCAACTGGCCGATCCGGTCAAACCTACCGGAGTATTTATGCTCGCAGGGCCTTCTGGTGTAGGAAAAACCGAGACTGCCTTAGCATTGGCTCATGAGTTGTATGGCGGTGAGCATCATCTGATCACAATTAACATGTCGGAATATCAGGAAGCCCATTCGGTTTCCGGCCTGAAAGGTTCTCCCCCAGGCTACGTCGGCTATGGACAAGGTGGTGTATTGACCGAAGCGGTTCGACGTCAACCTTACAGTGTAGTGTTACTTGATGAAGTGGAAAAAGCGCACCCCGATGTACTGGAACTGTTCTTTCAGGTATTCGATAAAGGCATGATGGAAGATGCTGAAGGGCAACAGATTAACTTTCGCAATACACTGATTATCCTGACCACGAATGCAGCATCAGATTTGGTGATGCGGGCGGCAATGCACGGAGTAAAAGAGCAGGGAGAAAATCGCCCGGCAACTCTCGAAGATATTCAAGAGATTATCCGGCCAGAGCTGCAACGTATTTTTACACCGGCATTTTTAGGCCGTTTGCAGGTCATTCCTTATCTGCCGGTACATGGCGAAGTTCTGCATGCCATTGTGCGTCATAAACTGAACAACGTTGTCGCACGATATCGTCAATCAACCCAATGCGAATTGCACTACAACGACACGCTGGTGGATTTTATCGCGGAAAGATGCCAGATCGCGGAAAGCGGCGCCCGTGAAATTGATAACCTGTTGACACAGTTTGTCCTGCCGCTGTTATCAGATCAATTGCTGCTAGGGGATACGCCAGTTAATCAGGATGTTTGGATGGACGTTATAGACGGTCAAGTGCAGTTACGATAAGACAAAAAGAAACTATCACTATCTAATATTATCAACTAAGGGTAGCAAACGCTTATCTCTGCTATTATTATCTTACATAAATGTAACATCAGTGTTACGGAATAGATCCCGATGAAAATGAAAAAGATAGTGATCTTCTGGTTTATTTTTACATTGGTCAATTTCGCACTGGCACTGTTAAGCCTACAGGTACGGGATGTGTGGAGTCTGTCATCACTGGTGTGGTTTCCGGCAGGCTTGTTACAAGGCATATTTTGCGCCAGGGCGCCACGGTACTGGCCTGTCTGGTTAATAACGGGCGCCTTGATTTCTCTGACTGCCAGTCAGTGGTATGGAAGACCGGTAAACGTATCGCTGATCTTTTCCTGCATCAATGTGATGATGCTGGTGGTAACCGCGCTGATCTGGCAGTTTTTTTACGGTGTTATGCGTGCCCCAAAGCGGGCAAGGGACATCATTAGCCTGACCATACTCTGTTCGTTAAGTGGCATCATTGAGCGATTTATCGCAAAGTGGATACTTCATCTCTTTGGCTATCCTACCGACATATCGGTTTCATTACCGATTGTCGTAGGCTCAGTGTTGAGTTATCTGCCATTTACGCTGTTTGTTATCTCCTGTATCACCTATGAGAAAAGTAGGGTTGAGAACTGGAAAGTCTACGGTTTATGGCTGGTGGCTCTATTTGCCATGACAGCATTGTTCATTAGTCCGCCCCCGGAAGCCGGGAAAATACACTGGCAAGGGATCGCACTGCTGTTTTCCTTTAGTTTGCCGATGTTGCTGGCACTTAGCGGTAATCTGCTGATATTAAGCAGCTTTTTATCCCTGTGTACGGTGGGGATCGTAAGTGCCACCATTTTTGGTCTTGGGCCATTCTCATCCCCGTTAACCAATCTCCAACAAAATGTGCAGATAGCGGCTTGGTACAGTACAGCGTTGACCTTGCCCGCGTTATTATGCTGTAGCTGTTTATCTAACATAATCAATGCATTACATCGCCGCAAAGCGCATCTTCTGTTAATGAGAGCCATGCTGGATGAAGAACAGGTGAATTGCTTTCGGTTAAGCGCCAAAGGACATCTGTACTGGCATCATAATGGTTCTGCTTGGATGCGGTACGGAAAAGCGCCTGCCTCCTGGTCGCAATTGATGGCTTGGGTACATCAGGAAGATCGGCATAAAATCGAACAACTTAAAAATTCAGTCTCGCAAATACCGCAGACACTAAAAGTTCGGATTGCCGATGGCAAAGGCGAATTTAACCTGATCATTATCGCTTTAATCGTCCATGTGGGAGAAGATGCCGGTTTTATTGAAGGAACGATACGTGAAATAGCACATAAAAAAAGTAAAGTAGAAAATAATCTGGAGAAATAACTTATGCCCAGACGAGTCATTATTGCTGACGATCATCCGGTATTTTTATTAGGACTACGCACGATACTGTCAACATTGCCGGAAAATTACCAGATTGTGGGGGAAGCTCATGATGTCGCCACGCTTTTCTCTCTACTGGAAGAAAAAGAAACGGATATGCTGATTACAGATTTCATTATGCCGGGTAATAACCAGAGCGACGGTCTGAGGATGATTAGCCGAATACGGGAACAATATCCAAACTTGCCTATTGTGGTCATTACCATGATCAGTGACCGAAAAATCATTGCTTCATTGATTGACTACAGAGTGAAAGCAATTCTGAACAAAAACAGCTTATCCCATGAGCTGGTCAAAGGGTTGTACAGCACAACCGGGCGTTATGAACCGTATTTAAGTGAACAATTTCTCGAATCGCCGTGCGAGGAAGTGGTAAAAACACTCACCAGCAAAGAGTTGGAAGTAATTAAATTGTTGGGCCAAGGGTTGAGTGTGAATGATATTGCTGCGCGTTTATACCGTACCAAACAGACGATCAGCGCACAAAAAATCAGCGCAATGAAAAAGCTCGGGTTAGATAATGAAGCCGAACTTTATAATTATTTGCATCAGATTGGACTGGGGCTATAAGCCATGAAGCACTGGCGTAAAGAATGGCGATGGCTTGTCCTATTGGTATTGCTGTTACCGCTATCTGGCTGGAGTCTCAACCTGTTTGAATACCGCAATGCGCAAAAGCTGCCTGCAAATGGACTACCGGTGGAGTTTTATTCAAACATCACGCAAGAATCGCAGGAATTTTTGCCTTTTCCCATCAAAGAACAAACTGTTCTTCCCTTACGATTTCCGACATTAAAAGTCGGCATTCTCTGTTGTATCGGCGCGCCATTGGTGATCCATCGTTGGGACGGCAAGTTAGAAGGGATTTATGCGGATTATCTGCGCTTAATTGAAACCGTACTAAAAAGGCCAGTGGAGGTACGGCTATTTGGCAACTGGGAATCCGGTTATAAAGCGTTGCAACGTGGAGATATCCAACTGTTATCGAATTCCGCCTCATCACAATCAGGAAATGGAGCAAATGACACTTACCCGATTCTGGTGCAACCACTTGCCCTGATTATGCGCAAAGAACAAGTGAATATGCCATTTGCCAAAATGAATATTATGGCGGCGCCAGGCAGTGATCCAGATGTCATTAAGCAATTACGTAAACATTACCGCACTATTTCAGTGGCGAAAAATCAGCAGGAAGGGATACAGGCCGTTGTGGATGGTGAAACGGATGCCTATCTGGATGGACAAAGCCAGATTGCCTATTTACTGGCTTTTCGTCCGTTTACCGGATTGACTTACCGCCGGGATATTTCATTCGGGGAACGATATGATTTTCTTGGTCATAGCGGCGATGGCATGGTTGAAGCAGTAAATCTGATTCTGACATCCATTCCCCATGCCATCAGAAATAAAGTTTATGAACGTTGGATTTCTGGACTGGCGTTGGGTAACAATAATGACGCCGCAATCTTTTCAGCTCAGGAAAAAGCCTGGATTAAAAAAAATCCTGTCGTTAATGTGGCACTGAATCGCAATGCGCCACCTTATTCCTTTCTGGATAAAAACGATCAAATCACCGGACTGGATGTGGACATTTTACGTTTACTGGGAGAAAAAAGCGGCATCACCTTTAATTTTATCCCAACAGATGGCGCAGTAGGCATTAAAAAGCTGCTAGAAAATGGCGAAGCACAAATGTCTTCCATGCTCAACACGCCCGAACGTAGCCGTTGGCTCTCTTTCAGTCATCCCTATGGTACCGTGGAATGGGTGATGATCACGCGCAATGAGCGCAATGCGCCTTATGAGTTTGAACAACTTAAACACCATCGGGTGGCGATTCAGCGCGGCAACGCACTTTTATCACTATTAAAACCGTATCCAGATATTTTTATCATCGAAGTTGACAGCGTGACGCAAGGTATTGATATGGTGCTGGCCGGAGCGGCAGATGCCACTTTCGATAGCCTGATCAGTGCTGATTACCTACAAGCAAGCCGCTACGGCGCCAATATTTCTGTTCAATTCTTTAAAGGCTCGTTGCAACCGGAACAATACGCCGTCATACCGGCTTATCCTCAATTGGTGGACATCTTAAATAAAAGCATTGATGCACTGCCGCCAAATGAACTGCGAGTATTACGGTTGAAGTGGTTATCTATGGCGAATGTCACACCTTATAACGACAATAAAATCTCTCCTTGGGTGAAACTGTGGGGAGGAGCGTTACTTGTGATTGCGTTAAGTTCAATTTTTTGGGGCAGTTACCTCGCACATCAAATCAGAAGACGTAAGACTGCGGAAAGCAACTTACAGGATTTACTGGCTTATTGGGAAACGCTGTTTAATAACATGCCTACGCCGATGTTTGTCTGCGATCCCACCATGTGCATCACGGCGGCTAACCTCTATTTCCGACATGAAATGAGCACTATCGGATCTGAAGTGATTGGCCGTAGTCTTTTTTCCCTATGCTTTTTAAAGCCGACCGATGAGCAAGAGATCAGCCTAATTTTTCTACGCTGTTTGGAAGGCGCTCCTGTACATTTTTCCGATCGCAACATTGTTATTCAGGGGCAGGATAAAGATGTCTATTTATGGCTTGAAAGTTATCGCAATACCGAAGGCGTTGTTCAGGGAATCATTGGCGGCTGGTTTGATGTGACCGAACGTAAATTGCTGGCGCAAGAACTACGCCAGGAACGTGATAAGGCGGAACTCGCCAGCTTGGAGAAATCAGATTTTCTGGCCCACATGAGCCATGAGATCCGCACCCCGCTGCAAGCCATTATCGGTATTCTTGATCTGGAGGTAAAACAGCAAACTCAGCCATCCACGCCATTACATATCGCCTGGCAGGCAGCAATATCTTTGCAAGGAATCATCGGTGATGTGCTGGATTTCTCCAAGATAGAATCTGGGCGGATGGTGCTGAATCTCAAACCGGAATCATTGCAGGCGATTCTGGAAAAGTGTGTGGCGACTTTTAGCCATCGAGCAAAGGAAAAAGAATTACTTTTCACCTATCAATTTGATTTACCGTCTGAATATTATCATCTACTGGACGCGACACGCGTAACCCAAGTCATCAATAACTTGTTGGGTAATGCCATTAAATTTACCGAACAGGGTAGTGTACAGATCAGCGCCAGTTATCAGCCTATTCCAGAGAGTCAGCAAGATGAAATTACGCTGGTGGTTGCTGATACTGGTTGTGGCATCCCGGAAACCATGTATGAAGCGGTTTTGCTGCCCTATGTACAGGTAACGCAAAATAATGGCGGTAAAACCGGGACGGGGTTGGGATTACCTATTTCTGTACAGTTAGTTGAATTAATGGGCGGTAGTTTGAAAATCACTGGCGCACCTAGTGGCGGCGCACAGGTTACCGTGGTGCTACCGCTTACGCGCACTATTATTGAAAAGCAGGCGATAAGTGAAAAAACCGAAAGCATTGAGACGCAAATTCATGAATCATTGAATATCTTAGTGGTTGATGATCTACCTGCCAATTTACAGGTATTGTCATTACAATTAGCGCCATCGGGCCATCGTATTGAGCTAGCTGAGAGCGGCGAACAGGCCATGAATCTGGTGGAAGAGGGCTATTTCGATATCGTGCTGACAGATTGCCAGATGCCGGTAATGAACGGTTACGAACTGGCTCAGTTACTGAGAAAACATGAGCAATTACGGCAACTACCGCCATTTATTATTCTGGGATGTACCGCGAATGCGTTTTCTACCGAACAGACTCGTTGTTTGGAAGCCGGAATGAATGGGGTATTAACCAAACCATTGGTGCAAAGCAAATTGCTGGCAGAAATTACCCGTTATTACCGGCAAGTCAATGACAAAACAACGTTAAAATTCGATGAAATTCAAGCGCTGGCTCAACAAGATGTAGCGGTAGAGCGCCAGTTACTCAGCGCAATACAGCAAGGGATGTCCGAAGACATTGCAGAATTGCAACAGCAGGAAAACCAACAATGCCATGAAAAAGTTGTGCATCACGCTCACCGTATGAAAGGCGCTTTTGCGCTGATGCAATATCAGCAAGGAATACGTGTCTGCCTGCGAATTGAAAAAAGTGAACATTGTGATGTGAAAACAATAGCCGTCTTATTAACTCGTGCGGAATATTTCCAACAGCAAATTAAGCAGAAATTGAGGGAATTGCATAGTTAGAAATCAAATGAAACGACACAGAAAAACCTTAGCTTGAAAATATAAATGCAATTTTTGTCATCGTAAAAATTGGAAAATACACCATTTTGACGTACATTGTTCTCACATTACACCTAAGGAAGGTATTTTCTATGAATACAGCTACAGTTAGTAACTTTATCCTGACCAGTACATTGGTTCGCTTCAATAAAAAGCTGGCAGATGCCTTCGAAGAACATAATCAACACATGATCAATAAATGACCGATAATTATTTAAATCTATTATTAGGACAAAATCATTGAGGATTTTTTATGCGTGCTTTATATTTTTTCCCTATTTTCTTATTTTTATCTTCTTGTTCAATAAATCTCCCACCTTATGAACGGGAAGCCCGACATTATGTTTATCGCTCTAATGATGATTTTGACCCTAATTTTGAAACACATGTAAATAATTCTATTAAGCTTATGACGCCATTCTTTGAACAATTTTATCGAGAAGGAGTTAAGGATAGAATGAATAACATCAGTTCACATGAATTTGAGCAAAAAATTAATTATTTTAAGAGTGATAATTTAATTCAAGAAATCGGCATGTCCGAAATATTCATTTCACCAAAAGTACACACAAAAGAAATCAACAATAGTCAGATTTCAAATAAGAAGAAAAAAGCATTAATTAACGGAATCATCAATTCTTACGAGGCAGGTTACTATGGCAAGTAAGAAAATTAACTCATGTAGGACTTCACAATCGAAGTCCTTTAGTTGCTATTTAAAGATATGGGTAAGCAAAATTTCTAGTATTGCGATAAACAACATACTGCATCTCAGAACACCCTATGCTATTCTTTCATGTGAAATCATAACGTCCCCAAAATGACACATTAAAACTATTATTAGCTATAATGGATAATTATTAGAACATTATCAACTGAGTTGCTAATTCACTTAATAGACATAGATTTATATACAATTTATATTATATCTTTCCATCCGTATTTAGGCTAAAACAAGACTGTCATTTAAACCTTCGTTTAACTGACACATCAAAAGTGAGAAAAAAGGTTTATGGCGCAAAAAATTGATGTCCGGGGTATAAAAGTCTCTGTTTTTTCCGACAAACAAGATGACTATATATCGCTATCTGACATCGCTAAGTACAAAGATGGCGACCGCAGTGATTACATTCTGCAAAACTGGATGAGAAACCGCAGTACCATTGAGTTTATCGGTTTGTGGGAACAGCTACATAATCCCGATTTTAATTCCATCGAATTCGATGGAATTAAGCAAGAGGATATGAAGACGGACGTTCTTTTAAACTCACAAAATCTCAGATTCGCCTAGCACACGCTTCCATGAAAAGTAGAAATTGTAGCGGAATCAATACATCTAATCCAAAGGACATACCCGAATAATATGACCATCGGGATCTTCAACGAGGAAAGTACGACCAAAGATTTCAGTGTGGGGTTCCTTCACAATCTTGATATCGGGTTTCTTCTGCCATTCTTCAAATAAGCGATCTACATCCTCACCAGATGGCAACATAATACCGATCTCAGAGAACCGAGGAATAGAGGCATCTGGCGTTGTTCCGCCTGACCAAATAGCGAATAGTGCTTCACCGCCGGCGGCAAATGCTACATAACGAGGACTCGAAAATACTGGTTCAGAATTCAAAAGTGTCTTGTAAAAGGCTGTCGAACGTTCAATATCAGATACGTAAACAAGTTGAAGGTTAGGTTTAGGGGATAATGTCATCATGTCATCATGTCATCATGTCATCATGTCATCATGTCATCATGTCATCATGTCATCATGTCATCATGTCATTCTCATCTAAGTTAGATTCAATAAGAGAGTAAAAGCAAATCGTTATATAAATCAATAGGTAAAATTTGTTACCGGATTACGCTTATCATTATAATATGATGTTAACCACCTGTATATACATACATATGTAAAGTGATATGAAAATTCTGGACGATAAAGATGTGCCTAAGATCGGATCTTGTGGAGATAATTTGTATTAGATGGAATTGTTATCATGAAATATGAAAGTTACCTCTTATGTTTTGGTATTTAAGGATTCGACATCCATATCAAAACCGGTGACTCTCAACCTTTTACTAAAAAGATCTTCCATTCGTACATTTTCCTACTTCATATTTTGGCCCAAACACACCAAAGCTTTTTATCGTGCCAACAGGTACAAATGGTGTCGTTATCATGACCGTTCCTCATTATTGAAATTCATTGATAGTGTAGTATTTTGAGAATATTGTTTCAAGAACGACTTTCGGGAATGCTAACCCCTTGATATTGTGTACTGTAAATTGGCCGTATAGTGCTTTCTCATAATTAAGTACTATTTTCGCTAATTTATCTGTTACCAATACGAGACCTGTTAGCCAACAATTAATTTAACCATAAATATAGCGATTAATAAGATTTTCGAGTAATTCCTGTTGTCCACTTCGATGCTTAGGTTCTTGAACCAATGTTTCTGCATAGTGTGCTACTTCATCAAGTGTCATTTTTCCTTCAAGAATATTTCTACCTAATTCACTATTCCAACCAGAATAACGTTGAGCGACATATTCATCTAATTTTCCGTCTACTAATATTTTCACCGCACTTTTTAATGATAAAGCCATAGTATCAATGGCGCCGATATGTCCATAAAATAGATCATCAATATCAATACTTTGACGGCGAACTTTCGCGTCGAAATTTAAACCACCCGTCGTAAAACCACCGGCTTTTAAGATTTCGTACATTACCAGCGAATTTTCCTCGACACTATTTGGAAATTGATCGGTATCCCAACCCAATTGAGCATCCCCACGATTCGCATCAATAGAACCAAATATCCCCAATGCAATCGCCGTGGCAACTTCATGTTGAAATGAGTGTCCAGCTAATGTGGCATGGTTAGCTTCAATATTCACCTTAATTTCATTTTCTAAACCAAACTGCTTTAGGAAACCATAAACGGTAGCCACATCATAATCATATTGGTGTTTGGTCGGTTCCTGAGGTTTAGGTTCAACTAATAATGTTCCCTGAAAACCAATTTTGTATTTATAATCCACAACCATTTGCATAAAACGGCCGATTTGTTCTCTTTCCTGACGTAAATCTGTATTGAGCAAACTTTCATAGCCTTCACGTCCGCCCCACAGTACATAGTTTTCACCACCCAGTTTTTTAGTCATTTGCATCACCTGACATACCTGTGTTGATGCATAAACGAAAATATTAAGATCTGGATTAGTTGCCGCACCGGCAGCATAACGCGGATGTGTAAAACAGTTTGCCGTTCCCCATAACAATTTAACGCCAGTCTCTGCTTGTTTATCTGCAAGAATATCGGACATGACGTCCAAATTATAAATATATTCTTTTAAACAACAACCTTCAGGGGCAACATCAATATCATGGAAACAATAAAAAGGAATATTGAGCTTGTAGAAAAATTCAAAAGCGACATCAGCTTTAAGCTTAGCCAGTTCTAAAGCGTCACTTCCTGTTTGCCAAAAACGCTCAAATGCCCCAGAGCCAAACATATCCGTACCATTCCAACAGAAACTGTGCCAATAGCAGACGGCAAAACGCAGATGATCTTTCATTTTTTTGCCTAAAATAATCTCTTCTGGGTTGTAATGACGGAAAGCCAATGGGTTATTACTTTGCCGACCTTCGTAACTAATTCTATTTATTCCCTCAAAATATTGCTGCATATCTGCCTCTATCTAATAGGTATATGTGTATATAAAATTTTGTTCATCAATGTCGCTATTTTCAATTGCGTTATTTTATTTCTTCATTAAGATTATTGTTAATTGTGTGATTTATCTCATAATTTATCATTAATTTAACCCTGAAAATAGAAAAATAATTATAATTAAGATTGTATATACCTAATAGATTTCGAGTTGCAGCGCGGCGGCAAGTGAATGAATCCCCAGGAACATAGATAACTATGTGACTGGGGTGAGTGAAAGCAGCCAACAAAGCAGCAGCTTGAAAGATGAAGGGTATAAATCAATAAGGAAATAAATGATGAATAGACGATACCATATAACACTATTATTTAACGCTAATAAAGCCTATGATCGTCAGGTGATAGAAGGAATAGGTGAATATTTACAGGCATTTAAATGTAATTGGGATATCTTCATTGAAGAAGATTTCACCGCGAAATTAAATAGTCTAGAAACCTTGCAGAGTGACGGAATTATTGCTGATTTTGATGATATAGAAATTCAACGTTTTTTTAGCCAGTTAGATATTCCTGTTATTGGTGTCGGCGGCTCTTATCACCTGGAAAGTCATTATCCTGCGGCTCATTATATTGCAACAAATAACTTCGCTTTAATAGAAAGTGCATTTAATCATTTAAAAGATAAAGGTATTAAACGTTTCGCATTTTATGGCCTACCACAGACAAGTGGTAAACGATGGGCAATAGAGCGTGAATATGCTTTCCGACAATTAGTTGAAAAAGAAAAATATCAGGGTGTCGTTTATCAAGGAATGGAGACAACACCAGAAAATTGGTTTTATGCACAAGATAGATTAAAAGACTGGCTCCAAACTTTATCCCCAAATACCGGAATTATTGCGGTAACGGATGCCAGAGCTCGACATATTTTGGCCGCGTGTGAACACCTCAATATTCCTATTCCTGATAAAATCTGTGTTATCGGTATAGATAATGAAGAAATAGCTCGTTTTCTTTCACGTACCGCGCTCTCTTCCGTCGTGCAAGGTACACAACAAATGGGCTACCAAGCAGCAAAATTGCTTCATAAACTCCTTAAAGGCCACGCTCCTAAGAAATACCACCGCCAATTAATTCCACCTTTAAAGGTTATTGCAAGGCAATCGACAGATTTTCGGGCATTAAGCGATCCCGCGGTTATTCAAGCAATGCATTATATTCGTCATCACGCTTGTAAAGGGATAAGGGTTGAACAAGTTATTGATGCTGTTGGTATGTCACGCTCTAATCTTGAAAACCGTTTTAAAAATGAATTTGGACAAACAATGCATACCATCATTCATAATGAAAAGTTAGATAAAGTAAAAAACCTTTTAATACATAGCTCTATTTCAATCAGTGAAATTGTTACCGTTTGCGGCTATTCTTCTTTACATTATTTTTACTCCATGTTCAAACGAAACTATAATATGACTCCTAAAGAGTATCGAGATAAATATAAAATCACCAAAGAGAATTAAATATTTCAAATCAATAAGCCATCCCAAACCAACAGGATAGCTTTTAATTTAATTAGATATCTTCGCCATTCGTTGCTATGACTTTTTTATACCAATAAAAACTCTTTTTCTTATAACGGGAAAAATCGCCATTTCCATTATCATCAACATTGACATAAATGAATCCATATCGTTTACGATATTCGCCAGTTGAAAAAGAGACGCAATCGATACATCCCCATGAGGTATAACCAAGGATATCAACACCATCGAACAAAATAGATTTTTTAATTTCAGATAAGTGTGATGCTAAATATTCAATACGATAATCATCATTGATAACACCATCTTGGAGTAATTTATCAACGGAACCCAACCCATTCTCAACGATAAAAATAGGTTTCTGATAACGTTCAGATAATTCAGATAAACTGTATCGAATGCCTATAGGATCAATTTGCCATTCCCATTCAGAAGATTTTAAATAGGGATTGAGCTTTCCTTTCTCAAAGAAGGAGAGGGATTGGCTATTTTTTTCTAACATTTCCGTGGATGAAGAGACAATATTACTCATATAATAGCTTATCGCTAAATAATCAGCGCAACCTTCCCGCAACCAATTTAAATCGCCATCTTCAATATGAAGTTCTATATTTTTTCTTTCCCATTCCTTAATAAGATAAGATGGATAATATCCACGAAGTTGAACATCACTAAACAGATATTTCTGACGCATAGCTTGTTGTGCATATAAAACATCTTCTGGCTTACAGCTCTCTGGATATAATGGCGACATATGGATCATGCAGCCAATTTTAAAATTAGGATTTATTTCATGGCCTAATTTGACAACTTTTGCACTAGCAACAAATTGATGATGAATGGTTTGATACATGACCTGTTCTGGATTATCGTGATCCTGGAAAATCACGCCTGAATTACAATAACCAAATAGTGGATATTGCCAGTTTATTTGGTTATTAATTTCATTAAATGTAATCCAGTATTTGACTTTATCTTTATATCTTTCCATAACCGTTAGGCTAAAATTCATAAAAAAGTCTATTACTTTTCGGTTATACCAACCACCATATTTCTTAGCCAAGTGATAAGGCATTTCAAAGTGAGATAAAGTAATAATGGGTTCAATATTATATTTCAACAATTCATCAATAAGATCATCGTAAAATTTTAAGCCTGCCTCGTTAGGTTGTAATTCATCACCATGAGGAAAAATTCTTGACCAAGCAATTGATGTCCTAAAGCATTTGAATCCCATTTCTGCAAATAATGCAATGTCATCTTTATATTGGGAATAAAATTTCACACCTTGATGATTAGGGTAGATTTTATTTTCCTCAATACCATTAGTGATGACACGATCAACACCGTGCTCTCCTTTTGTCATAACATCAGCAATACTCATTCCTTTGCCATCCTGATCCCAATGACCTTCAACTTGGTTAGCAGCAACCGCGCCGCCCCATAAAAAACCAGTAGGAAATTTATTCTTCATAAGTAACTCCTGATTATTATCTTCATCAAAAATCTACTTTCTTAGTTAAAGATAATAGAATTAATCGAGTTAGATTCCAAATAAACAGACCAAATCTCATTATTATAACTAATATTTATTTTTTGCTTTTCTTTATAAGAGTTATTTATATTCACCACAAGGGAACCCGTTTTATTCTCGAAAGCAACGGCATTTCCTGACATATTACCTTCTAATTCAATATGTTGTGCGTCAGGTAAAATTAAACCCGAAAAATGGCGCATGACATAATACTCTGGATTATATATTACTTTATTTATTCCTTTTGGAATACTTATCATGCTATTCTGTTTCCAACCCCAACTACTTTCTCCCTCCGAATGCAGCGCCATATTCCAGTAAAAATAACCATTAGCGCCATTGGTTAAATAATGCCTGAAAAGGGTAAATACATAATGAGCATATTCCCAACTATTATGACCATCACCACATTCATTTTCAGTTTGATAATATTTTAATTCTGGATAGCTTTGTACCGTTCTTTGAATAGCATTTTTCCCTTGCCATTGATAACCAACGCCTTTTATATATTTATAGGCCCCCACATCACGTAATACACAGTTTGCATAATCATCATAATCCTGTCCAATTTCTTTAGAGAATTCAGGGGCATTAATAGTACCTAGCCAAATCTCAGCTTTTACATTATTTTGTTCGAATTTAGGTCCGAGATATTTTTTTATAAAATATCTTAATTGCTCACCGCTCCACACACAAGAAGGGAATTTTTGATCCGCAGCAACTTCATTCTGGATATGAATTTGATTAATTAAAATACCTTCTTTCTGATACTCTTCGATAAATTTTGCAAAATATAAAGCATAGGCATCCTGACTTTGAGCATCACTCTTTAATCTGCCAAAATTATAGACCTGATGAGTCTTAAGCCATACCGGAGGGCTCCACGGTGAAGCAGATATTTTTAAATTTGGTTGTCTTTTTAAAGCTTCCTTTATATAAGGAATTAATAAATTTTTGTCTCTTTGAATTGAAAAATGATCCATATTATAATCATCTTCAATATCGTTTAAACTATACCAAGAAACAGCATAATCGCTGGCGCCTATTGGCATTCTAGCTAATGTTAATTTACATTCTCCATCCGGCGAAAATAGTTTATCTAAAACGGTTTTTCTATTCTCTTTATCCAGATCTAATAAAGCTTTCATCCCAAGTTCATTAAAACAACCGCCAAAGCCATCTAGTTTTCTACCTCGTTTATTGGTGATAATTAAATTAGCTTTTTCATCTGTTTTTTTAATCGATAATCCTTCTTTCCATTGTTCTTTATTATTTGTATAGATAAGTTTGATCATGGTTTATTGTTTCCCATAAAAGTATTAATTCATTGCAACCAATTAAACATAATTATTTTAATATTAGTATTATGTTATTTCATAAAGGATTTAATTTAATTGTTTTCTTTGAGTTTCATCACATATATTTTACCGAAATTATTCTTTTATTATAAACCACCGTGTTAAACGGTATATTCCCTGATACACCTCTAAACTGCTTTCTGCCACTAAAAATAAGGAAATTTCATGTCTCTCGTACCATTTAAACAGGTTGATGTATTCACTCACCGGCCTTTTAAAGGAAATCCCGTCGCCGTTGTTATGGATGCTCAAGCACTTTCACCGATACAGATGCAAGGCATTGCCAACTGGACCAATCTTTCTGAAACCACTTTTATTCTGCCGGCAGAAAATCCATTGGCAGATTATCGTGTACGGATTTTCACACCCAGTAGTGAACTTCCTTTTGCCGGTCATCCCACGATTGGTACCGCACATGCTCTTCTTGAAGCCGGATTAATTCAGGCGAGAGAAGGGCGTATTGTGCAAGAATGTGGGGCAGGACTGATTACACTAAATGTTACCGAAATAGAATCTGGTCAACAATCAATCACCTTCGAACTGCCAGAACCCACCATCACATTGCTTAATACTGAACAGACCGATCGCCTCGAAAATATTCTGGGCTGCCGGTTAGATCGCGCGTTAACACCCGCGCTTATTGACGTAGGAGCTAGCTGGATTGTCGCTCATACTGCGGGAGCAGAAGCCGTGCTGGCAACAGAACCTGATTATGCCAAGTTGTATGAACACGACACGCAAATGAACATCACCGGAGTTTGCCTGTATGGTAACTACCGTGAAGGAGCAGAAGCTGATATTGAAGTACGCTCTTTCGCCCCATCATGCGGCGTCAACGAAGATCCTGTTTGCGGTAGTGGAAACGGCAGTGTTGCCGCATTTATGCGCCACCACAAAGTAACAATGATTGACGATAAAGTCGTTCATTCATCACAGGGCAAAAAACTTGGCCGTCAAGGAAGCGTATGGCTCAGTCATTCTGATGGTAAGATTTTTGTCGGCGGCAGTGCTGTAACCTGTATCAATGGCGCCATCACGATCTAAAGAAAGCTATAAACCCTAATATGCATAATACTGCTTGAGGTTTTAGGTAAAATTTCTAATTAGATAACTCAAAAATAGCGCTTGCTTTGTCGGAAAACAAATGTTTTCCGACAATATCATATTATGAATCTATATCCTTCTAGTGGCTTAATTGTCATAGATAAGCCCTGCAATCAATAATTACTTTGAACCCACAAAATAATTCTATCCGAACCTCAAGCCAAGATTAAATGATAATGAATCCACGTTATTTGATAATGAAAATGCTCTTTTTTGATGGATATACTGACGATTACCATAGAACAGATTTATGAATTAATGGTGATATCGAAATCAACACTCTATAAATATATCGATGCAGCAAAACTCTGAAAGCTCTGCTTATATGTTATGGGCGATTCAAGATTATAAGTAACGGATTGAATTAATCACTACTGAATTAATTCCTATTGAAATTCTCAATGAAACATAGGAACAAATCCACCACCATTTAAAACTATCTAGTTATTAACTAAACTTAAGGAGTATATATGAATAATAAATTTCTTTCTTTATTGCCAGTCACACTATTTTTTTTCTCCTCGTTTTCCATAGGAGCAATTCAAGAAACGAGAATGATTAACTTTGAAAATAAAATTTCATTACCAAAAAGTACAGAAGAGCAACTATATAAACTTGGGAACGAGCTGTATAGCGCATCTGTTGACAAGTTGTATTCTGCAAAATATTGGGGCAAGTATGGTACTTTTTCAAAGGTTGGCATAGAGGTTCAGGGAAGTTTAGCTTATGGAATGGCTCTGGCTGGTCCATCGGATCTTGACATTGCATTTGTTTATAAATACAACAATGGCGACTCTATGGACAAACTTAGTCCGGTTAAACTAAAGGATGATGCTGTCAATGTATTCAAAGAAGTTTTTGGTAATAAGTATAATTATACTATCAAGATTCCAGTAGTAAATTTAAGTAACAGTACAGAAGATATCGATATTGCATTTTTCAATGTTCTGAACAAATCAGTACCTTTATGCTCTATCGATAAAAGGTGTTCTGAATTGAACTATGGAAAAGATGCCGACACATCAGAATGGTATCGTTCAGAACGTCTGAGTTTGTACTCCGAACTTGATAATATTTTCAGTAAAAGTACACCCAAAAGAGAGATAATTAATCGCTCAGGAAAAATATTAAAAGTATGGCGGGAGAAAATTTTTTCCGATCAAGAGGTGAAAATACCCTCAATTGCCTTAGTTACTATGATTTACGATTTCAGTAAGGATAAGGGCGCTACATATAATTATAATAAATCCACAGATACTCTTCGTGATGTCACCAGCTATAGTATTATTAAGTATTTTAAGAATGATAAATGTGAAGGTGCTCCAAATGCAAAGATTGACTTGCCTGTATATCAGAAAGATCAAAACCTCTTAAGTAAATTAAATTTATCACAACGTATTAATACCTGCCTGAAATTAGTTGAATTTAATAAAGCACTTATAAGGGCAACATCAGCTCAGGTAAGCGAAGCTGAGTCGGTTAAAATTCTTGAGCCTTTTATTGGTCGGTTCTGAGCTTTAAAGAAGGCACCCAAAGATATTTATGCAGGTGTGAGATTAGTATAGCAAATAAAACCTCATCTCCAGCTTTGTTGAATAAATCAGTCCAGGGAAACAATTCTTCCTGGACTACATACGCTAGTATGTCCGGTTAATTTCAATGCAAAATTTGCTGGTTCGTACGGTGGTACGCCGTTGGAAGTGGTTAAACAATATATTCAGCATCAGCGTGGCTGATTATTCTTCGGGCTTTTCAAGCCCGTCCCAATTTCCCTCCCGCCTTATGTCGGCGGGAGTACCCTTTGGAGGAAAAGATGGAATTGAACAGAATCGGCGATATTGCGGCTTTTGTGGCCGCGGTACGGGCCGGAAGTTATACACAAGCGGCGGGTTCTTTGGGGCTTACTCGCTCCGCCATTGGTAAAAGCATTGTGCGCCTGGAGACCCGCTTAGGCGTAAGATTACTGAACCGAACCACTCGGCGGCTTAGCCTGACAGATGAAGGGCGCATTATGTTCGAACGCTGTCGTCAGATTCTTGAAGACCTCGAAGAAGTGGATAACACGATGGCGATGCGCAGGGTAAACCCGACCGGGACGCTGAAATTAACCGCGCCGATCTCCTTAGGGAAACGCCATATTCTTTCCTTGCTGGAAACTTTCCTGAAACGCTGGCCTGAACTACAGGCGGATATTGCCTTTACTGATCGTTATGTTGACTTGATCGAGGAAGGGTTCGATATTGCCATCCGCATTGGTGAACCAAAAGATGATTCTCGTATTCTTACACGTACCATCGCTACTCAGCGGATGATTACCTGTGCATCACCGGATTATTTGGCCCGGCGAGGTGTACCTGAAACGCCGCAGGCGTTGCATGCACATGACACTATTTTCTTCCTGAGTGCGGATAAACGCCGTTCCTGGCGTTTTGAAACTGCGGAAGGAACCTACATTTTTGAAGGTCCAGGACGGCTAAATATCGATAGCGCGGAAGCTATGCTCGAATCGGCGCTGGCAGGGTTCGGTCTCATTCATCTACCTAGCTATGTTGTTGGCAAAGATCTTAGTAACGGTAAACTTGTTCCTGTGTTGGAAAATTACCATGTTGAGCCCGAACCTATCCGAATCATTTATCCAAGTAAAAAGCATCTTTCCCCTCGCATTCGGGGATTTATCGACCTCTTGGTAGAGAACTGGGAAAATGGCGTACCTTGGGAGTAGAAAGTGAAAGCGCTTTAATGGCGGTAATTATCACCGTCATTAAAGCGCACAGTACAATTATGCGCTTAATTGCTCTAAAGTAGGATAATCGGTGTATCCTTCAGGGCCATTAGCATAGAAGAATTCTGGACGTTGCTCGTTCAGGGGGGCGCCAATCCGCAGTCGCTCAACTAAGTCAGGATTAGCAATAAAGTTTCGCCCGAATGCCACTGCATCAATTAATCCTTTTGCAATCAGTTCCTCCGCTTTCTCGGCAGTATAAGCGCCTGCCGCAACAATCACACCAGGATAAGCCTCGCGGATAGTTTGACGAAATGCTTCACTGAAAGGTTCTCCTCCAGCCCAATCAGGTTCGGAAATGTGTAGATAAGCCAGATTACGTTTTGCCAACTCGCGGATCAGGTAAAGCGCGGCTTGCTCCTCATCTTCATAACGACTTAGACCATTATATGGCCCTAACGGATAGATACGGATGCCAATCCGATCAGAACTCCAACTTTCAGTGGCAGCATCCACCACTTCCAGAGCAAATCGCGCACGGTTCTCAATATTGCCGCCATATTCATCATCACGTTGATTGGCTGCGGGCGACAAGAACTGATGAATAAGATAACCATGCGCGGCATGGATTTCCATCATGTCGAAGTCAGCTTCTTGCGCATTGATGGCTGCCTGACGGTAATCGCTGACAATCTGATGAATTTCATCTTTCTTCAAAGCTCGCGGCTTGGACGTGTCGATTCGAATCACATTGCCTTGAGCGTCTCGCACCGAGGTCCGCGTGTTAGCAAATATCGCAGAAGGCGCCACTGGAGCTTGCTGTCCGGGTTGAAGAGATGAGTGAGATATTCGCCCCGTATGCCATAATTGCACATCGCTAAGGCCACCCGCTTGATGAATTCCTTCATTAATTTTTTTCCAGGCGCTTATCTG
This sequence comes from Photorhabdus luminescens subsp. luminescens, assembly GCF_001083805.1. Taxonomy (GTDB): domain Bacteria; phylum Pseudomonadota; class Gammaproteobacteria; order Enterobacterales; family Enterobacteriaceae; genus Photorhabdus; species Photorhabdus luminescens. The sequence goes on from NZ_JXSK01000001.1 coordinate 656,932, forward strand.
TTCAGACGTATGCAAACCGGGCGCGCCTGAATAACCTTTCGCCTGAAATGAAACCTGTGTAGCCTCAGTGATGATCAATCCGGCGCCAGCACGTTGACGATAATATTCAGCCATCATTGATGTGGGAATATCGCCGGGTTCAATACTTCGCAAGCGGGTAAGAGGCGCCATAAAAATACGATTAGGCGTAGTAATAGCACCTATTTTTAATGGATTAAACAGATGGGGAAATTTCATAAATCCTCCTTTATATGAGATCGCGAAATACTCAGACAAGAAAACGTATTTGTATTATTTTGTTGATGAGGGAAGGGTAATTGGTAAGAAAATCATGTTCAACAGTTTTAACTTGATGCATAAATCCAGTGAATTTATAATTCATTGTTTTAATTGATTTTAATTTCAATTAGGGAGAGTATGTACCTTAATATGGGAGCGATATTCCCCAAGTTGCTAATAATCAAACTTCAGAAGGAAAGGGGAATTAAGAGTAGATATATTGAGATGAAATCAAAGACTGTTTAGTTAAAATTTATAGCAATTAATGCTATTTCCATATTATGAAGAATCTAATTTGCTAATATTTTCGAAATGACATTAATCAAATCCCCGGAAGAGAAAGCAGTCATAGTTCATATTGAAAGGAACAACTACCAGCGCCCGTACCCTGATGATTCCAGAACATCATTGAGGCCAATTTTTATCAAATTGGCCTGATAGATACTTTTCAACAAAAGCGGGGCTTTTTGTAAAATACTTCAACAAATGGCGTCATCGCAGTCATATGCATCGCACCATGTATCATTCCCTCAATAGTTTCAATCTGTACAGACACACCGGCATCCCTTAATTGCTGTGCATAAGATTCTCCTTCACTTCTTAGCGGGTCATATTCGCAAAGCAAAATAGTTGCATCTGGCAATCCTTCAAAATGCGTTAAATTAGCAGGCGAGATAAGTGGATTTGTTCTGTCGTTGTGCTCACTGATGTATGCCTGCCAAAAGAATGTCATCATCTGCTTTGTCAATACATAGCCTTCACCATATTTATCGTATGAATCCGTTTCCATTGATGCATCTAACGCTGGATAGAATAGCAATTGATGGCAAATAGCAGGTCCTTTTTGGTTTCGCGACATCAAACAAGCCGCAACGGCAAGATTACCCCCTGCGCTATCACCGCCGACCGCGATTTGTTGCGTATTGATGCCAAATTTTTCCGCATTATCCGTGATATAGCATAGAGCTGCATAGAAATCCGTTAGTGGTACCGGAAAAGGGTTTTCGGGGGCAAGCCGATAATCTACCGAGAAGATAACGCAACCCGTTGATTCCGCCAGCTTGCGGCAAGGACGATCCCAGGCATCAAGACTGCCTACGCACCACCCACCGCCATGAGCATAAACCAGCGCAGGTTTATCACTCATCTTTTCTTTTCCATAAGGTACATACACGCGAACAGGAATGGGGAAACCATCCTCTGCGGGGACAGTAAAGCTGCTATTATATGTCGCATCGTTCCATTCGCCCTGTTGTTGGATAAGAGTATCCTCAATAGAGATTCGAAGTTGTTCCAAGGGGGAATTTGCTGTTATTTCAATTTCAGGCATGGAAGCAAGCCATTTTTCAACATTTTTATCAAGCGGCATAATGATGATTCCTCTGTAAAAAGGTGATTACCAGATGGCAAAATTTCTCGTGTCGCGTACTGAGCGCCAATAATAGCTAAAACCAGCATAGATAATTGTGTACGAGCTGGGCAAATCACCGAAAAAATACGCTGATAGTAATTGAGAATAAAAAAACACCGGAGAAGAAGACCTTTTAAGTGGTCTTTTTTGTTTCTCTTCTGAACAAAGAAAGCTACTATAAGACTTACTAACAAGTCTTTTGGAGTATTTCTATGGCTAATATAATTCTGTCTGAGATTAGCGCAAGCGTTAGTGAGCTTAAAAAGAACCCTATGGCGACCGTTAATGCTGGGGCTGGATACCCTGTTGCGATCCTAAATCGTAACCAACCTGTGTTTTATTGTATTCCTGCGGAACTCTACGAACAGATACTTGATACTTTGGACGATCAAGAGCTTATTCGACTAGTAAATGAGCGTAGAGGACAGGCATTGGTTGATGTAGATCTGGATAATTATCTATGACCTATAGCGTGAAATTCAGGGAAGATGCTCTCAAGGAGTGGGAGAGGCTTGATAAATCAGTCCAACAACAATTTGCTAAGAAGCTGAAAAAGTGTTGTGTTGAACCTCATATTCCATCAGCTAAACTTCGAGGCATGCCGAATTATTACAAAATAAAATTACGCGCTTCTGGTTTTCGCTTGGTTTATGAAGTCATGGATAATGTGTTGATCATCGCCGTGGTAGCAGTTGGTAAGCGCGAGCGGAATGAAGCGTATGAGCTGGCAAGTAAGAGACTAAGATAGATAAGGGAATAATATTGCCAAGAAATTAAAAAGGGAGTTAATTTTAATATTACTGAAAATTAAATTTCGACACCTATCATCAAAGCAGAAGAGGGGATAAATGAAGAAGTTATCTATGTCCCGGATACAGCAAAAACAACGCAAGTAAGTAACATTAGTATGAATTAGTTCAATATATGAAGTCACGTATAGAAAATTCAAAAACCTTCTATACGTGAAATTGTTCATTTAGTTTTCTATTACAATGAAATTTACGAGAAAAATATAAAAATGATCAGTCATTACGTTGTTAATCCTTTAGTTAATTAAGAAGGAGCCAGTAATACGTACTGGCATCAACCCTGCGCAACAACCGTGAAGCAAACATTTTGTGAAGTTATATGAGGTTATCTTATGAAGAGCGAGTTTAAAGAAGGATACTGTACCCTCTGTAGATCGAGATGTGGCACTGTCAACGAAGTTCGTAACGATACATTGATAAAAATCAAGCAGAACCCAAATCACCCCACCGGCAATGCCATGTGTATGAAGGGGAAAGCTGCACCAGAATTAGCTCATAGTCCTAACCGGATTCTTTATCCTCTCCGTAGGACAAATCCCAAAGGTGATGCAGATCCAGGTTGGGAAAAAATCACCTGGGATGAAGCTTTGAAATATGTTGCTGAGAAACTGGCTTTCTATAAGGCTGAGTCTGGTTCAGAATCGATTGCTTTCTCAATCACCTCACCGAGTGGAACACCTCTTAGTGATAGTTTTGAATGGATAGAACGCTTCACGCGACATTTCGGCAGCCCTAACGTCTGCTGTAGTACAGAAGTGTGTAACTGGCATAAAGACGAGGCACATAAGTTTACTTTTGGATGCAGTATTCCTGTGGCTGATTACAGAAATGCCGAGTTGATCATTTTATGGGGACACAATCCAACAAATACCTGGCTTGCGCAAGCTGAAGCTATTGGAACAGGCAGAAATGCCGGCGCCAAACTTATCGTTGTCGATCCTAAACATACGGCTCTTGCTAGAGAAGCGGATAATTGGCTCAACATCAATCCTGGGACGGATGCCGCGTTAGCCCTTGGGCTAATAAATATCATCATAAACCGAAGAGGATATGATCAGACATTTGTAGCACGGTGGACGAACGCCTCATTGTTGGTCCGAAATGATAATGGTCTTTTCTTGCGAGAAAAAGATATAAACATTTCAGCTCAGAAAAACAGATATGTTGTCTGGAATAATATAACTCAGTCTCCGCTAACGTATGATATTCACGAAAATGTGTCATGTGATGAAAATGATAATTATGCTTTATTCGGCGAATTTTCGGTTAACTCTGCGAAAGATGTGAATAAAAAAATACAATGTAAATCTGCATTCCAACTACTTATAGATGAGTGTCAACAATACACCCCTGAATATGTAGAGAAAATCACAGGCATAACCAAAGAAAAACTCCTATATGCAGCAGATTTAATCATGTCTTCCAAGCGAATTGCTTATCATTCTTGGACTGGTGTGGCTCAGCATACCAATGCAACCCAGACTGAACGAGCAATTGCCGTGTTGTACGCATTAACGGGATGCTTTGACACTCAGGGAAGCAACAGGGTGTACAATAAACATCCCGTTAATCCAGTGAATGACCGCAAACTTATGCCAAAAGAACAGCAAGAAAAAGCACTTGGCTTTAAGGAAAGACCGTTGGGGCCACCGCTAGATGGCTGGGTAACATCACAGGATTTGTATCAAGCAATCTTGCGCAAACGACCTTACCCTATTAGAGCTATGATGGCATTTGGTACGAATATGTTGTCATCTCATGCTGACACAAAGATTGGGATAGATGCGCTAAAACAGCTTGAGTTTCATGTTCATTGTGATCTCTTTGAAACGCCTACCGCACATTATGCTGACATCTTACTACCCGTGAATACGCCTTGGGAGAGAGAAGGGCTACGTGTAGGATTTGAGATTTCAGGTGAGGCAGAAGAGCTAGTTCAGTTAAGACAAAGAATGATTTCGCCTCGGGGAGAAAGCCGGTCAGATAATGAAATTGTCTTCGACTTGGCCTGTCGCTTAGGCATGAATGATATATTCTTTAATGGCAGCGTTGAAGCGGGATGGAATTATATTCTTGAGCCCATTGGCTTGACCGTAGAGGCGTTAAGAGAAAAGCCGGAAGGAATTTCAATTCCATTAATTCAGAGTGATAGGAAATACGCGGGAATCGATCCAGTTAAGAACACAGTTAAAGGTTTTGATACCGAAACAGGAATGGTTGAAATCTATTCTGAGAAATTGTGGCGGCATGGTTATCCACCACTCCCGATATATGATGAACCAAAAGAGAATTTAAATTCTGAGTCACATTTCCCTTATCGACTGACCTCGGTAAAAAATGGCTTCTATTGTCATAGCCAACAGAGAAGTTTAGCCAGCCTGCGTAAAAAATCACCTTATCCTAAACTTGATATAAACAGTAAATTGGCTGAAAAGAAAGGTATTAAAAATGAAGATTGGGTAGAAGTCATCACCCGCAATGGCAAAGCACTCTTTAAAGCCTCGTTAGATGATAATATTGCTTACGATACGATAATTGCTGAGTTTGGTTGGTGGCAAGCGTGCCCCGATTATGGGAAAGAGGATTTTCCCGTCATAGGAAAAAACAACAGTAACTATAATGCGCTCATTTCTGACGACTCTTGCGATCCTATTAGCGGCGCTTCTCCGCTCCGTTCATTCCGCTGTGATATTAAACTCGCAGAAGATGTCAACCCGGAAAGAAGGCCGTGGCAAGGCCGTAAGGCATTTCGGGTTGTAGGTACAAAACTCGAAGCCAAGGGTGTCAAAACCGTTGTTTTTGAGTCAAAAGATGGAGGAATGTTGCCTGATTATGAACCTGGTCAGCATATTACGGTACAAGTTTCCATACCTGGGCAGGATACCCCTGTCATTAGGGCCTATTCTTTAACAGGAACGGCAACACAGGAAGATAGAAAGACTTACAGTATCTCCGTACGGCATCAAAAAAGCATAACTTCTAACGGAGAAATTTTTGAAGGCGTCATGTCTTCATATATTAATAGGGCACTGGTAGCAGGAGCCGAAGTGGATCTGACGCCTCCGGGAGGAAACTTTATTATTCCGCTTAATGCTAAGCAACCTGTTGTTATGTTGGCAGGAGGAATTGGTATTACTCCATTCATAAGTTATCTTGAATCTCTTCCAGCTAACGGTGAAAATCCTGAACTCTTATTGCTGTATGCTAATCAAAACAGCAATACACATGCTTTTTCCAAAAGGCTAAAAGAACTTGAGTCAAAAATTAAGCAGTTGAAAATAATCAACTATTACAGCAATCCGCTGCCCGTGGATATTGAGGGTATTAATTACCAGCATCACGGATATATTACCGCCGATGCCGTTCCTGAATCGCTAATTAAACAGCAAGCTCGTTTTTATATGTGTGGCCCGGCTCCTATGATGAAAACTTTCGAAGAAGGTTTACTCACTCGGGGAGTTCCGCCTTTTGATATCTATAAAGAGGTGTTCCGATCGTTAACTCCGGTAAAAATTAAAGGCGGAAAAAGTTTCACAGTTAAATTTGAAAAATCTGGCGTTTTTCTTAAATGGTCTCCTGACAAAGGGACACTCCTTAATTTTAGCGAAAAAAGTGGTATTAAGATGGCAAGTGGATGCCGGGTTGGACAATGTGAAAGTTGTGCTGTGAAATTAAAAAGCGGCGAAGTGCAACATTTAAATGATGTAGAACCTTCAGAGCAAGGGATGTGCCTGACTTGTCAATGTATACCTCTCTCTGATATTTCCATTGATGCCTAAAAGAATACTAAGGTAACTTGCAGAGACGTTCAGGGAGAAATGTATGTTGATGACATTTCTCCCTCGCTCATTGTCGAGGTCACTGATGCCGTCATAAGGCTAGTTATTTATTGTTGGCGAAAACCGGAGGATTGAACTAAACTCAAATTTTACTTTTATGAGAGGAATTTAGCTATGTCCGAAACCCATTTTTCTGAATCGTTAAACCTAAAATCTCACTGGATGCCATTCACTGCCAACCGTAGTTTCCAGCGCGATCCACGCCTCATCGTTGCTGCCGAAGGACATTGGCTAAAAGACGATAAAGGACGCCGGATTTACGACAGTCTGTCCGGTCTTTGGACCTGTGGAGCAGGGCATACCCGGACAGAAATTCAACAAGCTGTCGCTAACCAATTGAGCACCCTCGACTACTCGCCAGGCTTTCAGTTCGGTCATCCCTTGTCGTTTCAACTAGCAGAAAAAATTGCCAATTTAACACCAGGTGATCTCAATCACGTCTTTTTCACCAGTTCAGGTTCTGAGACTTTAGACACCTCAGTCAAAATGGCGCAAGCCTACTGGCGTGTGAAAGGCCAGCCCGAGAAAACCAAACTGATTGGCCGCGCACGTGGTTATCATGGCGTCAATATTGCAGGTACTAGTTTGGGGGGAATTGGTGGCAATCGCAAAATGTTCGGACAGTTGATGGACGTAGATCACTTATCCCATACGCTACAGGCCAATATGGCATTTACGCCAGGTATGGCAGAAACTGGCGGCGTGGAATTGGCTAACGAGATGCTCAAGTTGATCGAACTGCACGATGCCTCCAATATCGCGGCGGTCATTATTGAGCCTGTGGCCGGTTCCGCTGGTGCGATTATTCCGCCCAAAGGGTATCTACAGCGTCTGCGTGAAATTTGCGATCAACATGATATTTTGTTGATTTTTGACGAAGTTATTACCGGCTTTGGTCGTATGGGATGTTGGACCGCTGCTGAGTATTTTGATGTGACGCCAGATATTCTTAATTTTGCCAAACAAATCACCAATGGCGCCATTCCTCTGGGAGGCGTAGTGGCAAGCAGTGAAATTTATGAAGCCTTTATGTCTCAGCCGCTACCAGAACACCTTGTAGAGTTTAGTCATGGTTATACCTATTCGGCACATCCGGTAGCCTGTGCCGCCGGGTTGGCAACCTTGGATCTGCTGCACAAAGACCATCTTATCCAACGCTCTGCTGAACTTGCTCCTCATTTCGAAATGGCCCTTCATTCTCTCGGAAACTGTCCAAACGTGACTGACGTCCGCAACTGTGGCTTGGTAGGGGCAATTGAGTTGGCTGCCCGTGACGGTGATGCCGCTATACGTCCTTTTGATGCCAGCATGATGCTTTGGAAAGCCGGTTTTTACGTACGCTTTAGCGGCGATACGCTGCAATTCGGGCCGATGTTCAATGCTGAACGAGCCGATTTGGATCGTCTTTTTGACGCCGTTGGGGAAGTATTGCATTACATTGACTAAGGGAAGGGATGGAACATAGAAGGGTATCAATGTACCGTTATAGAAAGTCTATGTGATGAATAAGGATATTACAGACGGAAGACGTGACTTTATAACTGACACAATATTCAACGCTCACCTATTAAGTGAGCGTTACTATATTCATAAATACTATGATCATGGTATTTATGATTTCTATATTAATAATGCGAGAAATAATAATGATTCCGAACAACGAAAACGTCGTTCTTGAAGAACAAGATGTTTCCCTAATTGAAGCTGCAAAAGCTGCGATCATATCTCGATATAAACCGGATTGGCATGTTGTGGGTGCCGCCCTACGCCTGCGCTCTGGCGAAATTGTAACGGGCGTTCATCTTGAAGCAAATGTCGGTCGTATCGCAGTTTGCGCAGAAGCCATTGCGCTTGGGCGTGCTGTGACGGAGTACGGTTCTGCCGATATCGACACGATAGTAGCTGTTTATCATTCTCGTGACGGAGAAGTTAGTATCGTGTCCCCATGTGGTATGTGCCGAGAACTGATTTCTGACTATGCGCCACAGGCGATGGCGCTGATCCAAGACGAGAAACACAACTACGTGAAGTGTCCAATCATGAGTTTACTTCCTGCTAAGTATCAGCGAGATATAACAAATGAGCCGAAAACCTGAATAATGGGCCAACGGTGGTATTAACTATATGACCCTGAATATGACTCAATCCAATGTACAGCAAAAGGCAGAATTTCAGCCGCTGGTACAAGCAAAGTTTTTGCATTTCCGACAACAGATAGGCCGATAATTTCTGGGTAAGCTGAAATAAAATCAGTAACAATCGTTGCAAAATACCCTTCCGGTAAATTTTGCGAAACAGGTGCGACAGTATCAAACTCTTCAATCATCTCCCAAATTACCGAACCGTCTTTTAAGAAAGGTACAGGCATATAACGGATCTTCTTATTCGGTATATTGGCTAAATGTTCAGCATGATGTAATAAGCTCATGGTGTCGTAAGGAGCGCCAAGCATTAATATTTTGCCTTTTTGTTCCACTAATTTGGCGAAAGGAGAGTTATCGCCATAACCGTACTGCAAGGAATGATTATCCGTATACCATTTAGCTCTTTTGCCAATAGCTGAAACAGATGCGCCGGGATTACTGCTTCTCAATGAACCCGGAAACGTGCGGATAAATTCCGCTAATATCCCGTGGTCTGAGCTGGCTCGGCTAAATTTAGCATCAAAAGGGGTAATATCGACTTTGATTTTTTCAGATAAATATCCATTTTCATCTACAGCATCTTCATAATTCTGATTCCAATTAACATAGGACAGTAATGTTCCGCTTGAACCAATGGTTTCTAATATGGCAGCAATGACATCATCGGGGCCGTTTATACAAGTACCTAGATTACGTATACTCGCATGTACCATAACATCATCATTCTTATGTAATCCTAAATTGGATAGTTGTTGCTTCAATAGGTTTTTTGTCCAAAATCTATCATTGCCAATTGTTAACATGTATACACCTATAATATATATTCCGCATTTTTAATATGGGGAATTGAGCTCTTTCTTAATAATAAACCGTCAGTATTTTGGCATATTAACGGTTTTGTAAAATTTATCAAAGTTCCATTTCCAACATAATCTTGATATCTGTCGGATGCCCCTTTGCGGCTCGTTTCGTAAATTTGAACGTAACTGCTTCTGGGTGAATAACTCTTTCACGTAAATAACCATGTTATCGATACCATTTTTTGAACAGATATTAGATCAAAAATTGTTGCATTTATGTGATTGCTCATAATTTTAGTACTAAATTGTCAAAACTATTGGTATTGATCACGCAGGAGGCTTACCATATTGGGAGTGAAACGCTAATGTTTAATTCCCACGAACCCAGAGAAAATGAATTGCGCATCATTGACAAGTTGATAGGTACAATGTGGATGCCATCGTTTTATTTATAGGGTTATTAATTTAGTGCTAAATTTATAGAGAGTGGTTAATACCATATGAAAATATTAAATATTATAATTTTATCTATATCGACAGTCATGGCTTCTAATTCTTTAGCCAATGAGATTAGAGCAAGGGATTTAGGCATTCCTTTCTCTGGAGTCACCGGGAAATATAATGCGATTACAGATGTTAGTGGTGTAGAAGTTGGCTATTCAACCATAATAGAAGGCGATGGAAAGCTAGAGGTCGGAAAAGGCCCAATCAGAACAGGCGTGACAGCTATATTGCCAAGAGGGAAGAAATTTAGCCCGGTATTTTCTAGTACATTCTCTTTAAATGGAAATGGAGATATGACCGGCAATCAATGGGTCAAAGAAAGCGGTTTCCTGGAAACGCCAATATTAATAACCAATACTCACAGTGTTGGTGTTGTTAGAGACTCAACAATTAGCTGGATGATTGATAATAATCTAACATCACCACTAAAAGATGATTTATTTTGGTTATTACCTGTGGTTGCAGAAACGTGGGATGGAATATTGAATGATATAAACGGTATGCATGTAAAAAAAGAACATGTATATCATGCGCTGAATAGCGCTAAATCAGGAGCGATAGAAGAGGGTAATGTCGGCGGCGGAACGGGAATGAACCTTTTTAAGTTTAAAGGAGGCACAGGTACTTCATCAAGAATTCTAGATAAGAAAGATGGAGGATATACTGTTGGCGTTCTTGTTCAAGGCAACTTTGGCGATCGGGATGACTTGATTATTTCTGGGATTCCGGTTGGTAAGGAAATAAAGGATCTCAACCCGATATATCATGGAGATAAGAAAAAGATAAAGGATGCCGGCTCTATAATAGCAGTGGTAGCCACTGATGCGCCATTAGCGCCTCACCAATTAGAAAAAATAGCTAAAAGAGTATCTCTGGGGCTGGCAAAAGTAGGTGGGGTAGCCAGGAATACGAGCGGTGAGATATTTATTGCATTTTCGACCGCAAATAGTGATGCTTTCTCTAGAAAGGATATAAGAACAATAAAAATGCTAGCAAATGACAAACTAGATCCTCTGTATGAAGCAACAATAAATGCAACAGAAGAAGCAATAATTAATGCTATGATCGCCGCCAAAAAAATGGTTGGGAGAAATGGTAATACTTCGTTTTCTATTCCTAAAGATAGAGTTAAAGAGATATTAAGAAAACATAATGTCTTAGTATCACCTGAAATGTAATAGCTCAGACCCAATCTGACGCTTAGATTTAAAAACAAACGAGTTACCGACTTTGATGAAAGGTTCTAAATCTGAAATCGAAGTCGGTAACTACTTTAACATTTATTTCAGGATTTTTCGTAATGCCGTGGACATTTTCACATCCAGCAGCCGTTTTTCCTTTGAAAAATCTTCCGGGGGGAAGGTTATTGAATTTGCCTGCGCTAATTATGGGTAGCTTATCTCCTGATTTCTTTTACTCTGTTGGGTTATATGATGTTGCAACCACTGCGCATCACTTACCCGGATGGTTTTATACCGCATTTCCTTTATGCCTATTGATATTTTTGATCGTACACCTATTGTCGTATCCTTTATCCATCCTTTTCCCAATATCCTTTGCTCGTTATGAAAAACAGGGCTATAAGGACAGAATTGTTTTTGTACTATCGTTGTTTATCGGAGCGGTAACCCATATTGTCTGGGATGCATTCACACACGATAATGGTTTTTTTGTCGAACTAATTCCTCTATTACAGTTCCGCGTTTTTCATTCCATTACCAACGAGCAGGGGATAAGTATATATAAAATTCTACAGCATCTCAGTTCATTGTTAGGATTATTGTACCTGACCATAAAGTACTGGCGATATCAGAAAAAATTGACTCCTATTATTCAAAAAAAGAACAAAAGAAAACTTTACCATCTGATTATTATTGGATTTATCTCAGGTTTTTTAACATGCCCTGTAGCACTGTTTTTATCCTGGGAGGTATCTGGGATAAATATAAGCAAGTTTATTTTTAAGGAACTTACTCTATCTGTATCAGTCTTTTTTATTATTCTGGTATTTATTGCGTTATGGATAAGGCATCCTTCTTCGAAGGATAAATCTATTCAATAAGAATCTATTGGTATTTAGATAGATTGATTCAAACAACGTAGTCAATAAAGTAAAAAACATAATAAAAGCAAAAACCCCGTTATTTTCAACGGGGTTTATCAGTATTCTAAAAATCCTATAATAAGCAGATTTTCTGTGGAATTTTATATTTTTCTACCTTCATAGAGCGCAACATATCGCCCATTACCACAAGATTTAGAAGCTTTAAAATACCATTTATACCCACCTTCTTTAATTACATTAGAAAAAACGTTACTAGAATTAACAATAGATTTAACTCTTACCCCCTTTCCACTATCGTATCCTTCCGAAGCTCTACAGTATTCATATCCATCGAATGCCGATGCAGTCCCAATGCCTCCGATTAATGCTGTTGCTAATGCCCCAACTGTTAATAATTTCTTGAACATAAAACTCTCCTTAAATAGTTTCAGAATTTACATATTTTAAACGTATTATTTACCAAAATCATATGTGATAATGCATGCAAAATCTAAATCACCACATCGATGATATTACAATTTTAAAATTCAAAAACTGCTTATATTTTTAATCCTAAGTTGGATTAGATTGGAAACCTAACTTCCATTTATCATCATAGTACCAGAAATCAAAAATGGCAAATCTAATATATAATGACAATTTGTTTTTCTATAGTTTTCCATGAAACTATCTTGAATATCAGTATATTTAACTTCTTTGGAATTTATGATTTACCTCACATATTAATAGGGGTTGAAATCTATAAATGTAGCAATATAGGGGTATCTTGAATAATGGAAAGTGGGCACTGATAATTGAGACAAAAAGAAATGCGTTTATATTTTACTCACTCACGCTGGATGAATTTCCTGATAATAATGTCAACTATCCTGACTCTGGGTGCTCTTAATGTGATTAACAGAAAACATTTTCCCTCATTATTCTTTCGGAATAATTATGATAAAAAATTCTTTTTATAATTATTGCCTTCAAATGCTATATATATTAATTATAATATTCATGAACAAGTAATCTCATCGTAATTATGTGACTACCCAATAAAAACATTCATGATTCCCCAAAAACATCATTTTTATTTTTATAATAAATTCACTCTTTATATTTTCATATAAAAAATAAATTTACTTTAAAGGTTAATCATCAAACATAAGCCTCAAAAAAATACCCATCTTCAGACTCCTATTCCAATCTCCCCCGTATCCAAAATTTCGGCAACTAATGCTGTAACTGCCAGCACCAAAGAAGAACGCACCATTTGTTTATATCGGTACTTTTGTAAATCAATTAATTGCTGATCAATCACATCCTCTGGCTGGTCAAATCGCATCATTTCAGGTAAAACCCCCATGCAGTGCAGCATCCTGACTGGACCGAGGATTTCATCATCTGTAAATTCATAGCGCTGCTGTTCTTGTTGTAACGTTGCATTTAAAGCCAGAAAAAGTTCGATGTCTTCATAGATTTCACGGGAAATAGCGCCAAGCGCATAAACCAATTTAAGTCTGACTGCCAGTTCGCCCAGCGGGCCATCTCCCTGGAGGAGCGGTTCAACAGCATATTTCACGGCATAATCATCTTTACGGAAAACTTTTAGCATCAATTGGTCAATAGCTCCCGTTATCAGGTGGATCACTTCCTGAATAAATGGCTTAACCTCGGTTCGCTTGTTGAGCCGCTCGAGGAGCTGGTTTTCTGTTTTTTGTCTATTTTCCATGATGATTCTTCACTTCACAGCGACATTGTTCTCTGTAGCCATGAAGTGAGTTTTAACAGTTCATTAAGTGTAGAAATTGATTACCGTGTTCACCGAATAAGTGCCCCTAAGCGCTGATATTCACTGCATATACGCTCAATAATAGGAAACTGGACATCCAGTCGGCAAATACGGAGAACTGCCTGTCTTATACCTTCCTCGTTAATTATCCTTCTCATTTCTACCGCCTGCGGATCAGAATCACTCCTGAAATGCAAAGCCGCAGCAATGCCGGTAATCAGGTTGTCGTTCGCCGAATAATACGCCATAGTCCCTGATAACGGCTTAATTAACCTGTCCTCTGGGCTGAGTTTACGCATTGGCTGACGCCCGACGCGTTCTACATCATCCTGTAAATAAGGGTTAGCAAAGCGATTCAGTATCTTTTCTATATATTGCGCATGGTTATCAGGGGAAAAACTGTAACGCCTTATTAACACTCGTCCGCTTTCTTCCATTGCTCCTTTAACAATGGTACGAATCTGAGGATCATTAATTGCTGCGCAAATCGTCTTATGACCGAAGAGTTGTCCCAAATAAGCCGTGATAGCATGACCAGTATTGAGGGTAAACAGTTTACGCTCCACGAATGCCATCAAGTTATCGGTCAGTTCCATGCCGTTGATAGCCGGGATTTCTCCTTTAAATTGTGTCCGGTCAACAATCCACTCACTGAATGTTTCAACGGTGACATCCAAAGACTCATCGTTAGCAGCATCTGTCGGCGGCACAATTCTGTCTACGGCTGAATCCACAAAACCGATATGCAGTTGTACCCATTTATGATCTGCCTGTGGAATAACTGCCAGCACATGCTGTTTCAACAGGCTGGTTCCGCGAACCATATTTTCACAGGCAATAATGTTCAGAGGTCGGTCATTACCTGTTTCTTTGCGCAACATGATGCCTTTTGCCAATGTTGTGGCGATCTTCTCCAATACCTGCGGGCCGACGGCGGTTGTCACCATGTCAGCCCGTGCAATGTATTCCACGGTTTTCGGATCAGTGCTATTGATGGCATTAACTTGTCGCACGCTTTCAACGCGATGTTCTTTGCCCACAATATGAACCTGATAGCACTGCTTATGTGCCAACTGGTCAACCAGCGGCTGGTCGATATCAGCAAATGTCATATCTGAATTAGCATCAGCCAAGAGTTTACCGATAAAACCTCGACCAATATTACCGGCGCCAAAATGAATCACTTTCATGATTAACCTCTCTGCTTAAACTGCACTTTCCCTGATAAGATTTCCAGCGCTTCCTGAACACTTTGCGTTTTGCTCAGGCGCTCAATCACACCGTCTTCGTCGAGCGTGCGGGTAATGTGGGCAATGACTTCAATATGCTCATTGCTACGAGCAGCAATACCTATCACCAGACAGGCGATTTCGTCAGGTTCTTCGCCAAATTGAACACCGGCCGGATACTGACAAATTACGATACCTGTTTTAAGCACCTGATCTTTCGCGTCAATCGTGCCGTGAGGAACGGCGATAGATTCCCCCAGATAGGTAGACGTTAGCTTTTCTCTTGCCAGCATCGCATCCACATAGTCCGGTTCGACATAACCGCCTTCCACCATCTTGTTGCCAGCAAAACGGATCGCTTCTTCTTTGGTCTGTGCAGTCAGGTTGAGGTAAATATGATTCTCATTCAGTGTAAATAGCGGCTCCTCCTGATTTTCGGGGTCATAATATTCATCGTTGGCAGCAGCGATTGTTTGGACCATCCGGCCATCGTTTGCCGCATTCGGGTGCTTTTCTGCCATCAGGCGGGTAACAAGGTCGCTGTAGACCTGACTGTTCAGAAAATGGGCCAGTGAGATATGAATGGCGCCCGGCGCAAAGATTTTCGCCCTGTCGGTCAAATCCCGGTGCGTTACCACGATATCCACATCATCTTTCAGATCGTTTATCGCCATGTTGGTAACAAAAACGTCAGCCAACCCCACATCATGTACTTTTTTCGCTAGTAAGCCCGCACCCATAGCGCTTGACCCCATACCTGCGTCACAGGCAACCACAATTTTTTTCACGTGGGATAAATTTTTATTATGGTTGTCTGCCAGAACGGCTTCCCTCTGTTTATTCGCCAAGTTGGGCGCTTTCATCCCACGTACTCGCTGAGTCGTATGGCTCAAAGCGTCTTCATCACCGATGCGGGTTCTCTTCAACAAAATGGCTGACACCAGAAATGAGACCAATGTTGCACTACACACTGAAAGAACCACGCCAATAAGAGAAGATTTCGGCGTCATCAGCAGTACAGCAAAGATGGAGCCAGGAGATGTCGGAGCAATCAGTCCAGCATGGAATACCCCCATGACGAAAACTCCTGTCATGCCACCAAGGATCAATGCAATCAGCAAACGAGGATTCATTAATACATACGGGAAATAGATTTCATGAATACCGCCAAGGAAATGAATGATGGCCGCCCCGGAAGCAGTGTGTTGGGCATTCCCTCGACCAAAGAACATGTAAGCCAGCAAAACACCTAACCCCGGCCCTGGATTTGCTTCAATAAAGAAGAAGATAGAAGCTCCCGTTTCAGTTGCCTGATGAATCCCCAAGGGAGAGAAAATACCGTGGTTGATTGCATTGTTGAGGAACAGGATTTTTGCTGGTTCGACAACGATAGACGTCAGCGGCAGCAGATTATATGTGACTATCACATTCACACCGGCAGCCAGAACTTTTGATATCTCAGCGATCAGAGGACCGATTGCCAGATAGGCAAGTATTGCAAGGAGGCCCCCGATAATGCCTGATGAAAAGTTATTCAGCAGCATTTCAAAACCGCTTTTGACTTTACCTTCCACCCGGCGGTCAAAATGACGGATGGCAAAACCCCCTAATGGGCCAGCGATCATAGCGCCCATAAACATAGGGATATCTGCGCCGGCAATGACCCCAATGGTTGTGATAGCGCCAACGGTACCACCGCGCTCGCCACCGACCAGTCGGCCTCCTGTATAGCCGATTAGCAAGGGGAGTAGATAAGTGATCATAGGGCTGACAAGTCGCGCCAGCGTTTCATTTGGGTACCAGCCAGTCGGGATGAATAGGGCAGAGAGAAGCCCCCACGCAATAAAAGCACTTAGATTGGGCATAACCATATTACTGAGAAAGCGCCCAAAATTCTGTACCTTTAATTTGATATTTGATGTTACCATGACAAAACCTCGTGGTACGAGAAAGATAAGGTTTGGTAGACGTTATCGCCAAATAACGCCTGTTGATTGTTGAACACCTTCACTTTATCACGCCTTTTTTCGGATGCGTACCACGGGTTTTTTTGTGATTAATATCACCAACTATCTCTTCTTCATCCCTTATTTATATCGCTCAGATCACATTTTACTCATTCAGAAAAATTAATCCGATCAAATATTAATCTATAAATAAAAATAACGTGAACTAAATCACTTTTTATTTAGTGGGCATTTTTCTTAAATAGAGAATTAGATCACAAAATATCTTTATCCAAAATCAGAAGGGTAGCGATGACCCTGTGGGATCACCTCTTTCGTTCCAGCCAGTAGCAATTAGAGCAGTCGTGACGGTAACAAAGCGTGGTGTATTAGGAGGATCATTTTAATGATAATGTATTCCACAAAGGAAAAATTTTTAGAGGAAGAACTGGACGCAAACCTGGCAATCAAGATAATACTTAACCTATTATTTACCCTAACATAGGGCATATTTGAGCCGCATAATGCTGAAAAGGCAAAATTATGAAACCAGTAACCAACAATAATTTCTTAAGAAAAATTAATATAAAAGGCTACAAATCTATCTTAGAATGTGATTTACAAATGGGATGTCTAAATGTACTCATTGGTGCCAATGGTGCTGGGAAATCCAATTTCATCAGTTTTTTTCGCCTAATCGCCGTTGTACTTGATCATCGTTTACAATCTCTTGTTGGCAAAATGGGCGGCCCCGACACATTATTGCATTTTGGTCGTAAAAAAACTGAGTCTATAAGCGCTGAGCTTTATTTTGGTCACAATGGTTATAAGTTTGAACTGGAACCCACAAATGATAACCGTATGATGTTCCAACATGAATCACTCTTTTTGGACACCAAAGGGGATTATAATATTGGTGCTGGACACTTTGAATCTCAGATCGTTCAGCATCATAACATTGAGGATTACGCATTACTTACTATGCTCCGATGGAGGGTTTACCATTTCCATGATACGAGTGATAATGCCAGAGTTAAACAAACTCATCGTATTAATGATAATGACTATTTACGGGAAGATGGCGCTAATTTAGCGGCATTCTTATATCGTCTGCAAAAAAATCATATTCTGCACTACAAACGCATTGTCAAAACCGTTCAAATGGTTGCACCATTTTTTGGTGATTTTTACTTGCGGCCCACCCCGGATAATACTGATTACATTCAACTCGAATGGACAGAGAAAGAGCAGGATATTCCCTTTAAAGCGAGTGAATTGTCCGATGGTACTTTACGATTTATTTTATTGACTACCGTGTTACTGCAACCCGAAGACTATATGCCAAGTTCAATTATTATTGATGAACCAGAGCTTGGACTCCACCCCTATGCTATTAATGTACTGGCTGGTTTGATCAAAAACGCCAGCAGTAAGCACCAACTGATTATTTCTACCCAGTCAGTCGAACTGGTTAATCAATTTGATGCTGATGATTTGATTATCGTTGACAAACAACAAGGGGCATCTACCTTTAAGCGTCTGAATAGTGACTTTCTTTCTGAATGGCTTGAAGACTATAGCCTTGGTGAATTATGGAAGAAAAACTTACTCGGCGGGAGGCCACAGCGATGATCCGTATCAATGTTTTTGTAGAAGGGCAAACGGAGGAAACTTTTGTGCGGGATGTGTTAGCTCCCTATTTTGTAGCACAGCAAATCTATCTGACGCCAATATTAGCTCAGACGAGTACCAGTCAGAAAGGCGGTATTACAAGTTACGGTAAGGTAAAATATCAAATTACTCGCTTATGTCGACAAGATCCCAGTGCATTCGTCACAACATTAATTGACTACTATGGCTTGCCTACTAATTTCCCTGATTATAATGAACAACAGGATAATGCAGCTAACGAACGGGTAGTTAAGCTAGAGCAAGCTTTCGCTAATGATATTGGGCAAACTAATTTTATTCCCAACCTGTTATTACATGAATTTGAAGCACTGTTGTTTTGCCAACCTGAAAAATTTGCGGATTGGCTTGATGACAACGCCCCCATTTCAGCATTACAAACCATCAAAGCTCAAACTTAAAAGCTGCGCCAAAATTGAGACATGGGGGGAGGGAGCCTCACACAGATTTCCGATACCCAAACAATATTTAACATAATATACATTAGGCGAACTATGATTGTAGCACCAATTGTTGGTGACTATGTCAGAGATTCAAATTCAGATAAAGAATCAAATCGATTGCGGTGTGCTACATAGCTTGCCCCCTCATTAACCGACGGATTAGAGGTGTTGTAATAGATGCTTAGCACCAATCTGAATACCAAACAGCGTAAGTACGTCGTAGCATTGTTCGGTGGTTAATCGACGCTCCTGACAGTATTGCTGACACTGAACAATATCCAGAGAAGACGAGGGTTGCAACGGCGAGAAAACAATACTCCCGGCAGTAAAATAACCTGAATACCGACTATCTGCTTCTTCACTCTTTTCTGTGCCTAAAGTAACATCAAAACTAAAAAACTGTCCTTTTTCAGACCAAGGCTCTGGTTTAATATTCACCGTCAGAGTCAATGCCTGTTCTGTTTCTGCCATGATGATCGGCTTCGCCCAACCAATGTTGCGCAAACTCAGCTGATTTGTTGCAAATGGGATATCCGCGCTTTCTATCTTGTTTGACAGCAACAGTATGACTGCATATCGTACAAACTCAAGATGAACCACACCGGGAAGAACCGTTTGCCCATTGACTATATGCTCACGTAAGTAGTGCTCAGTAGCGTTAACACGAAATTGATAGGATTTCTGTTCATCATTCAATTTAAATGGCGTAGTCAGCCCATCAGAGGAAGAGGAAAATGGCGGGCGATGGACAGCCCCTAAAAATGCACGAACTGGCAAACCTGACAGACGACGTGGATGCGTATTTCCCCATAAGAGTGACCAGTCAGGTTCTTCACCTTTTAACCAACGAAGCGCTAACTCAGCGAGCTCCCGATCTGTCAGGAATAGAGATATTGATTGTTGCGTCTGTAATACCGATCTTAACGTCTCTTCCTGCCGGGGTTCCTCTACATTCTGAATACAGATATCGCCATTAAGTACGCTATCTAGTTGTAATATCAGCTCAGGTAAATAAGATACGCCCAACATTACCCGATATTGTCGCGCTTCACGGGATTGCAACGTGAATGCTAAACGCGCTAAATCAACATCCTGTTTCTGTAAATACCGTTTTATCTGAACAACATAATCGTGTAACGATGCCTCCGAGTGCGACGACAACGGTATTAATACTGGCATGGTTGTTCGCTTAGCGCCGGTATTTTTCTGCCCGATAAACTCCTTAACGACGACGTGTGTGTTATATCCCCCTCCGGCAAATGAATTGATACCGGCAATCCTGGGTAATGAATATCCTTCCCGTGTGGAAGATTCCCATTTTCTATTCTGACGATTCAGATATAGCCCGGAACCCTCTATCCCCAAACTGTCATCAATCTCGCTTAGTCCCTGAATCCCGATAATTGTCTGATGACGCAGTTGCAGCAAAACTTTCACCAGCGCCACCAGCCCGGAAACAGCCTCCGTGTGCCCAATAGCGCCTTTTACGGTGGATAAATGGATATGTTGATCAGGCCGAAAAACTTTTTTTAAGGCGGTGATTTCAGTGAAATCGCCGGCTCTGACGCCGGATGCATTACACTCAATAACGGAGAAATCATCTGCCGATACCCCCGCATTTTGCCAGGCTTTAATGAGGGTTTTAGCCTGCTGTTCAACATTGGCGGAAATAAGTGAAAATGTTCTTCCGCTATTATTTGCCGCTCCACCGGCAATAATGGCATAGACATCATCGCCATCTTGTTGCGCTTTTAACAGCGATTTAAGCACCACAGAGACCACCGCTTCTCCCCTGAGCTGTCCTTTGCTTCGCCGACTGAACAATTCAGGCGCTGCCGTCGGCGATAGAATTCCTTCTTCACGGGCAATAAAACCGTAAGGATGCAGGAAAAGACTGGTCGCACTGACAATAGCCTGATCCATCTGCCCTGAGCGAATCAAATCATACGCTCCAAGCAATGCAGTGAGACCTCCCGTACATTCGGTATTAACAAATTGGGTGGGGCCCTGAATATCAAGAAATTGGGCTATCCGGCCTGATGACATCGCAGGTTCATTACCCGCCCAATAATAGAAGTTTTCCTCTACTTTATTGTCCCTCAACAGCTTTTCATAGTCACCAGACAAGGTTGAAACGAAAAGAGCTGTACGATCTCCACTCATATCTTGGTTTGTGTGACCACTGTCTTCAATGCTTTGAACAATGACTTCAAGCAGTAGGCGATGCTGAGGGTCCATGTACTGTGCGACTGCGGGTGGAATCTGGAAATATTGTTCATCAAACCGGAAAATATCATTAATAAACCCGGCGAAACGAATTATCGTTCCCACAGACAACCTTGGACGCTCCTCAGGAAATACAGAGAAACCCAGCTTTCCTGCAAGGAGGTTTTCCCAGAATTGAGCTACAGAATCAGCCTGCGGAAAGCGCCCCGCTATCCCAACAACCGCAACTTGCTCATTCTGAACAGATCTTGCTGACGACTGGATCGTTACCTCTGAACTATTTTTCTGCCGGCGTGTTGTCTCTAATCGCGGTCTGTGCCCCGAAAAAGCTGTTTCAGACGCGTTTCATGTTGAGAAAAATCAAGTCCCAGGAAAAACAGATAGTTCTCAGGATAAGTTTGAATTTTCGTAATATAACGATCGTCCATCTCCAGCTTCAATGTACATAACATGCCGTTCAAGCCGGATAAAACAAAGGGAGATGCCTGCGTTAACCCTATTCTGACAAATAAGGTTAGAGAATTCCTGTCGCGAATAAACAACTCATCAAATAGTGCTACCCCTCCCTCCCCGATCGCCGTCCGTAATGCATAAATAAAACTTTTCCACTCAGCAATTCCATATCCTTTTATATCGCCATTATGAAATATCAGCTCCGGGTGTAGCAGATTGTTAATTCGGCGTAACGCACCATGACCAAAGACACAATTAACAAGCTGTTGAGCCCATTTACTCATCTGCACAGACTGTTCATCGCAGTTTGTATGCAAACGTTCATTTTCTTTAACCAGCAAACGGTGCTGCCAGGGAGGATAATCCAGACGCTCTTCAGAGAAAGGGCTACCAAGCAGAAAAAGAAAGTTCTGTGCTTGTTGCCATAGCTCAACGATTTTGCCGTCACGGATACGCATTGCGACCTGACAAAAATTAGAGTATTCCCCACCAGAAATAACATCATCATGCCAGCAATCCGCTTTCCAACGGTGCAAGAGATGCAGGGTATCATCCTGAACAATAACGCTTTCCGGGATCAGTTTTAAATTGGATATGTTTTGCCTTACAGAATGAATAAACTCCTGAAACGCCTGAGCGCTTTTCAACTCATTACCCTGCATATGACAAACACAGGTTTGAGCGAACAGATTATTAAAGACGTCAGAAGATAATTCATCTTCCCATGCCTCTTTCAACCCCAGAACAAACTCCATGTACGGATGTTGCAGCAACCAAGTTGTTTTATCGATCATAGAAATGCCACCCATCACATAATCATATGAATAATTGGGGTTTGTCTTGTCTTACTTTGCTATCTTTTAAGTAAGGCAGTCGTACCTGATGCCCCATTGACTTCAACTGCATGAGTTTCTGAAATATCAAATCGGTCTGTTGTTGACGATCTTCGGGGCGTGCATGTGTTGCTATCTGTCTAAGAAAATCGAAGTACTCCTTGTCAATGGCGACATTCTCCTGCCAGAGTTCACGTGCAACCTTTCCGCTGGTTTGACCATCTATCTCACCGAGCAAGAAGAAAGAACTGATTCGGTTTCTTGCCTGTTCAACAACGCCGCTTAGAAACTTAAGCGCATCCACTGCACCAATATTCGATTCCATGAAGGTGTCATAAATAGTCTGTGTTTTCGCAAAACCACGGACATGGGTGGAGTAATATTCACCATAGATTCCCGGTGATTGAATGATTTTTGACGCAATAGAGGACATAAAGGTCGCGATACTTAAATTTGAGCCGGAAGTAAACCACGTACTGGTTCCACTCCCGCCGACCAGCGCCCAGTTTTCTCCGGTAAATCGTTCATACATGAAATGTTGTGTCGGGAGACTGACGATTTCCCGGCGACATGTGAAATGTTTTGAATAATCTAATCCCCGTCTCTTATAAGCTTTCGTCAGCAAAGCAATAATTTCTTCTGCCGTGCGATCACGAATATCTTCAGGCAACATACTGATGCCAACTGATATATAACTGCCCATCGGTATCAGCCAGGAAACCCCTTTTAACTGATCAAACTCTTCATCCGCACTCAGCAACGATGTCGCATGGACCCAAGGAAGTGCCTCTGAGTCACAAAGCTTGCTTCCCGCTTTTTGATAATAGTGGGTAAAAATCACTTCCCGGAGATTATCAAGATCGATGTATGGGAGCCCGATTTTACGGCCTAATAAACGGATGTGGTTAGTACAATCCCATACATAAGCGGGTTGAATAATCTGTCCGTCTGACAATTGAAGTAATGAAATCCTGTCACTGTCCTCAGAATATTCAACATGTTCAACTAATGTTTCAATCCAGATACATTCAGGAGCCGCAATAACTTCATCGTAAATAGCCTTATCAAATCCAAGCCTGTCAATATGAATAAAATGCTTCGGAATATCTTCTTCCATGAAAAGCGAAGCCAGCGATTCGAAAAAGTGGAATCGCAGCCCGGCGACTAATTCTCCCATAAAAAATGGCGTGAACTCTTTGGAATAAAAATAGCGGGACAGCTTTTTAAAACGCCGGGCAAATTCAATACTCACAACTTCAGTCATAGATTCACCGAGTTTTGGCGTATCACCGATTTCCGGCTTACCTACTACGATATGCGGGATCTTATCCTGAATAAGCTGATGGCTGATTAGCATACTTGCGATGCCGCCGCCAATAATGACAGGAAGATGTTGTTTGGTATCTCGACTCATTCCCTCCATATAAGCGACATCTACCATATTTTTGAGGCAACAAGCACTTTGACCGGCGTTTTCATCCTCCTGAAAAACATTCTCTTTTTTCTCTATTAACGCGACCGAGGATGAAGCAGTAAGAAATTGTTTAACTGCTGGCATCTGATAGGTAATGAGATAATCGGCAAATTTATCCAGCGTTGTGAACTCAAACAACACGCCGGGATGTATCTCTTCATCCAGAATATAGGAAATCTTATCTGTAAAGGTGACCAGCAATTTAGAATCAAATCCCAGATCCTGAATATGTGCTTCAGCGCTAATATCACCGTTACGCTGTAACACTTCTTTCACTATTGTTTTCAGTGATTCCAGTAACACATTCTTCTCATTCATCTCTATACTCCTTTTTCAATGCAATATTCTGCAAAAAACCAATATCTCTGTTCATCAAACGGGTAACCGGGAATATCAACGTATATCCCCTGACCATGAGCAAAAGCCCGCCAATCGATACAAGCGCCAGCAATCCAATCGTCCGCCAGTTGTTTCAACACAGGTAATGCCGTGGAAAATTCAACCTGTTTTTTTGATGTACGGCTTTTTTGAGAAACCATTCCCATTGCAACCATACCGTCTGTCGTGGCTTCATTTTTCTCTGCGATAACCCACTCCAGTACCGCGATGAGTTTTTCTAAATCGTTAACGATAATCGCCATGCGAAATGGCATATCTGAGCGACCCGTCTGGGAGCTGTAAGCCAGGTTCCTTAACGTGAACGCGTTACCATTACGGGATGACTTTTCCTGGCGTACATAATCCCGCCACTGGCTCAGATATGTATTTAAGGTTTTACGGTTTTTTGCAGAGATGGTGATTAAAAAGTAATCTCCATTTTTTGGGGGAGCCGATTCTGCTGACCAATGAGGTTCTTCCAAAATGACATGTGCATTTACACCCGTGATCCCAATCGAGTTTAAACCGGCCCGCCTTGGTTGTGTTTTGTCTAAGCCGGTTCGCTGCCATGAAACCGGTTCAAGAGGAAAGAACAAGGGAGTATTCTCAATAAAAATCGAGGGATGTAATTTAGAAAAAGAAGCAATGGGCGGGATTATTCTATGCTTCATTGACAATATCACTTTAATCAGTGACGCCATACCAGAAGCCGCTTCTAAGTGACCAATGTTGCCTTTAACCGTGCTGACTACACAACGATATGAAGCACAATGATGTAGAACTGAATGATGTAGAACTGAATGATATGGAGCTGGTTGATTTGCTGAGAAAATCTTTTTAAACGCAGCAACTTCGCTGGCATCATTAAATTGAGTCGCAGAGCCGTGGGCTTCAATATAGTCAACAGAACAGGGATCGATACCCGCTAAACGGTAGGTATTTCTAATATTCTCTTCTTGCTTCTCAATACTCGGCGCCATTGACGAAAATGCGCTCCGGCCATTATGAGAAACGCCTACACTTCTGATGACGGCCCGGACAGGATCACGTTCAAGGCGCGCCTGTTCCAAGGGCTTAATCATGACAGCACCTACTCCTTCGCCCCTGATATAGCCATCTGCCGTGTAGTCAAAAGGTGCCATTTTGCCTGACTGACTGAGAATTCCTCCCCGATCTCGAATATAAAACTCCATAAAATCAAGGATGATGTTAACCCCCGCGACAATAGCCACATCACAATCACCTAGCAAAATAGCCTGCCGGGCTTTTTGCAGAGCGACAAACACACTGGCGCAGGCGTTATCCACCACTTCACTTGGGCCGGTAAAGTTGAAGAAATATGAGATCTGATTAACCATCATGCCCAAACTGAGGCCAGACTGTAATCCGCCATATTCTCCGGCGTTTTTGATCAGAGATTTGTATTCGGTGGAATCAACGGCAACAAATAATCCGACTCTACGCTGTGTGAGGTATTCCAGATCAGAACCGGCATGCTCAATACATCGCCAGATACACCGCATAAGCAAACGTTGCTGTGGGTCCATCTGTTTTGCCGTTTCTGCATCAATTCCCCAGAATTCAGCATCAAACTGATCGATATCTTGCAAAAAACCGGATGATTGCATGCGTTTTACCGCATCTTCTTTGTCAGGCGGTGTGATGATGTGGCGCTGTTGCCACTCTTCCTGAGTGATCCCCTGAATAGAAACCGTTTTTTGGACAATGTTCTTCCAATACGCTTCCGCATTCTTAGCGCCGGGAAACATACAGTCATATCCCACAATGGCAAAAGATGGCGCCGTGGCAGGTACAGGCATCGCCGGTGATGGTGATGATGTGTCAGCAGTGGTTAAATCAGCAGTGGTTAAACGAGTTTGCTCTGACAAAAGCTGCGTCAGATGTTCTGCCACACGGCTTAGTGTGTTGAACTCTAAAAAAGTCGCCTGTGACAGTGTAACTTCAAAACAGGCATTAATATACTCGGCCAATTCAATCAGCCCGACGGAATTCATTCCATAGTCACCAAATTGCCGATGGATATCGATTTCATCACTGCGCATACTTAAGAGTTCAGATAATTTACCGGCAACAATATCAACAATGGTTTCTACCGACGTCTGTACCAATAAAACGGAATTTATGTTCTGTTGGTCGCGGTTTAATGACTCGATTCTCGCCTCATATTCTTCAGTCGGTGAAGTAGTTGAAACATCATGAGTTGCATCAGAGGTAGATGAAGAATCGGCAGAGAATCTCAAGTAATCCGCAATCTTTTGACTGTCGCCCTTCATCACGCCAAACTGAGAGAAAGGTGAACGAAGGGCAATTTCCAGTGTTTCCAGCGCAGTTTTCGTGTCCAGGGGCACAATACCAAAGGTATCAAACATTTGCTCTTTTACCCTCTGAGTCACGTTCATGCCACCCTCCAGCCAAAGAGGCCAGTTGATTGACAGACTTTTTCCGCTTCTTTTTTGCTGTCGAACTAAATCCTCACGATACGCCGCAAAATTATCCAGAAAGGCGTTGGCCGCCGCGTAATCTATCTGACCGATATTCCCCAGGGAAGCAAGTGAAGAGAACATGACAAAAAATGCCAGAGGCTCGTGTTGGGTAACTTCATCTATCAAACAGGCCGCCGATGCCTTCGTGGAGATCACACGGTCAATCTCCTCCTCGGTTTTATTGATAATCAGAGCATCATGGATCACTCCGGCACAATGGATAACACCGCGCAGAGAGCCAAAGCGCTGACGAATAAGCATCATGGTTTTTTCCAGTGCTTCACGGTTATTAATATCGCACGGCACATATTCTGCTTTTATTCCACGCCTTCTTAGTGCATCCAGCCGGGCTTCTTTATCAGCATCAATGGCAGAACGTCCCGATAGCACAAGATGTGCCCCCGTTTTGGCGCCGATATATTGCGCAATCTGGTATCCCAATCCCCCCAGACCACCGGAGATCCAAACCACATGGTATTCATGATTAAACCATTCATGGTTAAACAAAGAGGGAATATCCGTTAAAGAAGCCGGTTCTACCTTTTTTTGACGCCATACAAAGCGATGCCCATCTTTCTGATAGAGCACAGCAATATCTTGATTTGCAGAGAAGAGTTCTTTTTCAGCATTTCGGCAGAAAGTGTCACCATCTGCACTTTCCAAAGAGGCATCCAAAATAAGTTTCGTTTGTATTGCAGGAAACTCTATGCTGATGGTTCTGAGTGCGCCCAATAAACTGCGATAAGACAATCCGCTATCTTGCCACGGCGCGAAAACCACTATTAATGTCGGCAATGCCTGACCGGAACGCATTCGCTGCTGGCAATAATCAACCAACCGCAGAACGAGACCAGACAAAGGGGCTGGGCACGCGTTTTCTGCATGGAGATAATGTATGTGCGACACCCCAGATAACGAGGCCAGCTCAATCAGTGAGGTTTCATTCAGGTCCCCAATAACAAATAAGTCAGTGCTCTCAGATTTCATTGCGCACGCTGTTCTCTGACGAATATCGCATCGTTCCCAACCCGATGTATAAAACACCGTCGAAGCGGTATCTTCCATTGATTCAAGGAAAGTCGGCGCCTGAACTTCTGAATCTGGTATCCAATATCTTTCCCTAGCAAAAGGATAAGTTGGTAAACTTAAGCGACCCGGCCGTATAGGAAAGGATTGGTAATACTCCTGCCAATTAACGTTGTGCCCTTGAGTCCAGGCACTGGCGATTTGTTTTAACTGCTCATACTCCTCTTCATACCTGTCTTTCCCGGCATAGGTGGGAATAACTAACTGTTTTGTATAATGAGATTTTTCTACTCGTCCTATCCAGCAATGCATTGACGGTAAATAGGATAGGGAAAATGCCTTTAAGCTATCAATCAGTACGGCAAGGGAATCCACAATAAAGGCGACCCTTTCCTCCATCTCTTCTCGCCCCGTCTGCAAGGTATAGGCAATACTGTGCAGATACTCCGTTTCGGACATCTCTGAGCACCATTCTGCCTGTTCAAGATACTGTGATAGCGTTTGCGCCAATTCACGATGCTGTCCGTGCGCTTTTGCGGATAGAGGTATAACGACCCATTTTGGCCAATAGACATTTAGCGGATTCTGATGGTTGTCCTGAATGTATTCTTGTACAACCAAGTGAGCATTTGTTCCTCCTGCACCAAATGATGAAATACACGCCGTTCTGGGATGTTCGATTTGAGATATCTCACCCAACAGGGCCTTTTCCAGTCTGTAAGCTCACGTTGCACATAAAATGGTGAAGCATCAAAATTGATATTGGGATTTAATTCAGCACTATGCAAAGAAGGGACTAACTGTCGGTGCTTAATTTGCATGAGTACTTTGGCTATCCCTGCAATACCCGCCGCACTTTCACAATGGCCGATATTAGATTTTACCGAACCTACTGCGCAGAATGCGTTCTCTTGTGTGTATTGTTGAAGCGTATATTGTTGAAACGCCCGATTAAGACCGGATATTTCAATTGGATCACCGAGTGAAGTCCCTGTTCCATGCGCTTCAATATAGCTAATGGCACGCGGATCAACCTTTGAAAACTGGACTGCCTGAGAAATGACTGCGGCTTGCGCGATAGGATTAGGTACGGTGTAACCGTTGGTTTTGCCGCCGTGATTAACGGCTATCCCTTTGATAACGCCATAAATATGGTCGCCGTCTTCAATAGCTTTCATCAACGGTTTCAGTAAAATTGCGCCAACGCCTTCCGCCGGAACATACCCGGTTCCTCCCTGTCCAAAACTCCGGCATCGCCCGTCATTAGACAAAAACTTAGACTGACCGAGGATCAAATACTTATTAGGATGAATAGAAACATTCACTCCCCCCGCCAAAGCCATCTCAATATCGCCCTGTCTGAGCGCCTGACAGGCAAGGTAAATGGAAGTTAATGAAGAAGAACACATCGTATCTACCGCAAGACTGGGTCCATTTATATTGAAAAAATGCGACACCCGGTTTGCTATTGAGCCAAAACTTCCCGTCACGATAGACTGTTCAAGAACATTCCCTTTTGCCAATTCCTCAATGTTATAAAACTCATATTCTTCATACATGACGCCAACATACACGCCCATGTTTTTGGGTAACCGTGTCCAGTCACGGGCACCTAATGTTCTGTGGCTATATCCAGCATCCTCAACGGTTTCGTAGGCACATTGTAAAAATAACCGTTCCTGCGGACTCATAACACGCGCATCGCGCGGTGAAAGATTAAAAAACAGCGGATCGAATTCATCAACACCATCAATAAAACCGCCCCATTTGCCATAGGTTTTTCCTCGTTTGGTTTTATCCATGTCGAAATAGCGTGAATGCGCCCAACGCTCAAAAGGGATCTCTGTAATGCAATCCTGGCCTTCTCTCAGGAGTTTCCAAAAGTCACGCATATTTCTTGCCTTGGGAAAACGTCCGGCTAAACCGACAATAGCGATGTCACCTACATCCGTTGTGATATGGGTCACCTCGCTTGGCTGAGGGACAGAAAGCCGTTTCGACCTGCCAACAACCGGTCGCGCTGGCAGGCGAAAGCCAGATTCCGTTGATTTCGGTTGGATGCTTTGTTTCGGCAAAATATCTTGTGGGGCGTTTTGGACCCATTCCGATACAACATGGCGATGATGGTCAATAAAATAAGCGGCTAGTTCCCGAATGGTGAGATATTCAAAAAACAGGGTCTTAGGGAGTGCGCCGAAATCCTGTTCCAATTCTTCTGTCATCCTGATGGATAGAATGGAATCTATTCCATACTTCTCCATGCTGGCTTCTTCATCAATTTCTGCCAAGGGAAGTCTGACTGCCTTGCACACAACCCGCTTGATCAGATCCACCGCAGCCAATTCGAGATCGGATGATGCTTGTATCTCCCTCTGAGTTGGCTGAACTGACTGAATAGTTTGAGCGACCAGTGAACTTGCGGGTTCATAATACGGACGAATCCCCAACATTTCTGTTCTGAAATGTTCTATTGCCCCCCCTTCCATTAGCATCAATTCGCCACTACATCCATCATGCAGTGCCTGATACAAAGCCCGAAGCGCCATGTGACGGATGAAATCCTCCTCACTCGCACCGTTATATCGGGGAAGAATCAATGCAAGTGTTTGCCTTTGAGACGCTCCTGATTCACAACGCTGTTGCCTGTAACGAGCAAAGTTGTTCACTACGGCACAATAGGCAGCGAACATGGGATGCCCGGAACGCCCCAATACACCATCCCTACAAGTCAGTACCGTAAAGAAATCAAGTAACAAACCATGAGTAGCCATCGCCAATTGTGATAGCCCTTGATAACGTTTAAGTATTGCATGTACGGTTTCTTTCTCTGTGCTCTGCGAAGTTATAGAGAAGCGCTGACCGACACAGAAAAATACGCCTCGTAGTGCACCAAAATTTTGCTCAATTCTGCTGATAAGAGCTGTTAATGCTGCGGCATCAAGGCACATTACCCCATCATCAGTGGTAGCGATCTTTGACGCTATAGTGATTTGGTACTGATTCTTTTCAGATTCGCTCAAGACAATAGCAATTGCTGAAACTGTCTGCGCAATGATATCTCTGGCAATAAAGCGCCCCATACTGCCATCTTCATCAACAATTAAGTAAACAGCCTTTTCTTTCCAGGGAGGTGTTAAAACATTTACATCGCCTTTGGGAAACCAGGCAGCCCAATGCGGTATCCAACGTTCCTCAGAGTGCCACTGTATCATTTCATATTTTGGCTGTGAGGACTCACCTGACAGTTTCTCCGCCAGTCGTCCCTCTGAGTCATCACAATAAATCGTCTGGCTGAGCAGATTTGCATTGTCCTGATAGGCTGTTTTTAGTACAGCCGCAACAATGGCATATTCGGGTAGTACTTCTGCTTCCGGTAGTACAAGCTGAATCAGAACAGGTTCTACAGGAGGATGACTAATAAGCTCATTAATTTTCTGGCAAAGAGTGATGACATGATGCTGCCTCTTTAACAGTCCTTCACCACTGCGAAGTCTTGGCAACACAACATACTCACATGCGTCGGTATCAGACGTGAACCACTCGGGCTGAAAATTATCTAATTCACACAAGAACACGATGCGTTTTGTAAAAGGCCGTAATGCAGTACCGGAGGGCAACGGCTGGCTTTTCCACAGGGGTTGTAATAAATAAGGTTCAACCTCTGCTGGCGACACAGATGGCGCACCGAACCCCCGACAACTAAACCCCTTAAACCGGATACACACTTTTCCGTTAATATCACAACAATCTACATCAACTTTAGGAAAAGGCTCCGAGGCGCCACTGTCAGCGCTATAACTAATCCAGGCCCAGTGTAATTGGGATTCTTCGTCATGAAATTCGATTTCATCAAGGGCAAAAGGTATTAAACATTTAGATGGAATGGGTCTATCGAGATCGCCAAAAATCATTAAAAGCCCAACTGACGCAAGAAGAGCACCATCCATTAAGCAAGGATGCAAAACAAATTGCTCTCTGGTCGGCTCCAGAGATTGAGGCAACGCCAGTTTTGCCAATACATGATTCATCCCCACATATAATTCTTCAATGCCTTGGTAGTCTGGCGCCATATACAAGCCAAGCGCATAGTACATTTCATAGTATTGCTTAGGAGAATAAGCGTTTTGCAGATATCTGGATTTCAGACTATCAATATCATAAACAGGGGGAGGTGTGAGCGTTCTTAGTACAGCAACGCCGGAATTATGGATTATTTCCTCCTCAGCACGGCTATATAATTGATATCCTGCTTCACCATCTCCATGATTGATAAAACGAATATGTACCGTCTGAGGCTTATCAATAACGCTGATAATCTGGGCCCAGACGACATTTTTCAACGTTAACCCTGTTTCTTCCTTCTCTGCTGACAAGGAATTCGGTTTCGATCCGAATGAGTAATGTGCAGCAACGCGGGCCAACTCTAAATGTCCGACACCAGGTAACACTCGAATACCATGAATCACATGCCCTTTCAGGCAAAACTCTTCCCCAGAAAATGTTGTGCTAAAACGTTGTTCCGCAAAATCAGAGGTATTTTGATGGACAAACGGATGGATAAACTGTCTGGAACCTTCCCTGAGCAACAATTTACTGACTTTACCTTTAGGAATCCAATAACGCTCCCTGGCAAACGGATAAGTGGGCAACGGAATAGATCGCCATTCAGCGTTGCCCCAATATTGCTTCCAGTCAATATCAACACCCGCAACCCAATATTTCGCGACAGTCTCTAATGAAGCTGCCTGAACCCCATTGTTTACCACCGCTTCAAATTCAGCACATTGAGCTATTAAAGCCTCTCCGCATGCGTTTCCCAGATATATTGCTGAATGCTGTTTTTCCGGGTATTCAACAAACGCTTCTAATACACACCGCAGTTGTTCGATTGACGAAGCTATCGTTGCCCAACGATGTGTAAACGCTTCTCTCCCTGTACTAAGCGTCCAGGCAAGCTCGTACAGATTGAAAGTCTGTGCAAAATCCGGCTCATTCACCGTTTCACGCAGGTTTAATACTTGTCGGCGGAGCTGCTCATCACTCTTTGCTGACAGACAAATCAATACAGGCTTCTCTGCTGCGATTTCCACAAGAGGATTTATTCTGACGGCAGGTTTGCTATCAGGTTCTCGCAGGACTATAGCCGCATTGACATTGCTGAACCCATAACTGCTGAAAAATATATGCCTGGGTGTATCTGCCTGAGATTTTGACCAATTTACCGTCTCTGTCAGGAAATGAATTCCCCTGGTATCTGCTGGAATGTCGGCATTCAACCCTGTTTTATCCAGTCCGCGGATTAGGGGAATCTGGTTATATCTGAAAGCCAAAAGCCCCTTGATGATGGCGTAAAACCCTGAGCTTGCATGATTATGACCAATATTGGGTTTTACCGTACTCACATAACAGGGTGAAACATCCTGTGAACGACCAAAAACATTCACTAAAGCATTCGCTTCAATCGCATCTCCCATTTGAGAAGCAACACCGTGTGCTTCCACATATTGAATTTGCTCAGGTAAAACGTTCGCCTGTTTTAATACAGCCTGAAACAGACTAATTTGCTGCTCTTTATTTGGTTGGGCAAATGAACTGGTTTTACCGCCCGAATTATGACCGGTAGCCTGCACTACACCATAAACATGGTGATGCCGATTCAATACATCTTGGTTTCTTTGCAAAAGTAAAGCAGCGCATCCTTCTGAGGTTCTGTATCCTGAAGCTTTTCCAGCAAAACTGTGGATATCCTTTCCTCCTGTTTCAAATGGCGTCGCGGTGGTTTCTCCCTCTTTCCAGGGATTCAAAAACAGCGAAACACCCCCCACGATAGCGTAGTCACAATCACCGGATTCAAGTGCCTGACATGCCATATCCAAAGCAACAAAAGCGCTTGAGCAGGTTGTATCAACAACGATTGATGGCCCAATGAAGTTGAAAAAGAAAGAGACGCGATTTGCCAGAAAACAAGGATCGTTCCCCGGAACAACAAACTCCTGACTTCCCTTATGTTCGTCAGGAATTCTGTCTACATAAGAGCTTAAATACCAGCCATCCTGAGCAACAAACACGCCCACCTTCTTGCCTGACAGCATTGATGGTGGAATCCCTGCATCTTCAAGGAGTTGCCAGCAAGTTTGTAGAAACAGTCTTTGTCTTGGATCAGCAAACATAATTGCAGAACCTGAGAGAGGAAAGATATGTCTATCGAAGGTATCAATATCCTCAAGAAACATACCGCGTATTTTTTCCCTAAGCCCCCATTTAACCAACGTTTGGCGGTTATTAAGTTGATAGCGTTTTTCTCCGATAACATCAATCAAAGATCCACCTTCAACCAATGTTTGCCAATAACGAGATAATGACAAACCTCGACAGAAATGTGCAGCTACGCCGATAATAGAATATTCCATCAATAATCCTCCTATTTTTATTTTGGCAAACAATAAAAATAATTTCTTTTAAAGGAATAGAGCCAATCCCTTGGCGTATAATAAAATATTAATTCCTATACAAACCGTTTTTTTGAAAATAAGGTCAGAGTGATAATTTTTTATTTAATCATCACAAATAGAATTAAATTTTGCTTATTTTAATAATTAATGCATTATTTCATTAGTGTAATACGTTCACCTAATATTTGTTTAGTTAGTGGGCCTACCACCGTTTTTGGCCCATATTCAAAACCAATAATATGCTTATCTAAAGGTAATTTTTCTATACATTGTTGCCAACGTACAGGATACGATAATTGTTTAATTAATAAATCTATTAATTGCTCCCGATTATTTAATGGATAAAAGTCAGCGGTTACATTAGATAATACTGGCGCTTTCAGTGGATAAATATCAACATACTCAAGGAAGTTTTTAAATTTTTCTGCAATACTCACCATTCTTTTCGAATGGAATGCGCCATTAACCTGCAAAGGATAATAAATACCTTTCGCATTTAATACCCTATCTTTAAATTGAGATAATTCAACTTTATCACCTGAAATAACAAATTGTGTCGGCGAATTAAAATTGGCTATAGTTAAATCACTAAATTTGGAAGTTGCTAATAAATCCTCTACCTGTTCTAATTTAAGGCCAATGACGGCAGCCATAGCTCCCTCAGAGCAAAGCGCCATACACCGGCCCCTCTCCTGAACAATAGATAAGGCAGTCTCGAAACTAAAAGCGCCTGCGGCAAACAAAGCACAATATTCGCCTAGACTATGACCCACAAATATTTCAGCGTCAAAGCCATGTCCTTCCTGGCTCTCTAAGTAGTGAAGAATGTTAACGACAAACAAAGCTGGCTGTGTAAATTCTGTTCTGTCAAGAACATTAGTTTCACCTTCACACAACTGAGTAAGTGAATATCCCAATACTTGTTGTGCCAGCCTCATATGGTATTCATATTTATCAAACAGGTTGCGCCCCATGCCTTGAAACTGGGCGCCCTGTCCAGGAAACATTGCGACGGTACATGTTTTCATTGTTCACATCCTGTTTTCTAAATGGAGTTTTTATCTCTTTTTTCTCAACTTATAAGTGAGTGACATTTCAATACACATACTTAATTCATCTATTGGCAAATCGGTCTTCGGATCTAAGACTATTGCCCGATTTTTTGAATAAGTCAGTTCAGGAAAAAGTGTCCTGAATGTATCAACCAATGTAGTCTGGCAGTGAAAAAAGATAGCCACATACGAATGACCGAAACGATCCAATCGGATTGTTGTTCCCGATCCAGTTTCAAGAGTCAGGTAACTGGGTTGCCCCCATTTCAAAGTCTCAGTAATTAAACCTACACCTTTCGTTTTCGATGCGACATCAAATATTAACTCTCTTATCATCAACAAAGGTTTTTGATATTGTTCAGGATAATTATTAAATACCGAGTGAACTTCGTTACTTTGAAATGCTTTCATAAGATGGCTACCTTATTCGCTAATTTGTGCGTTGTGACTGTCTCACACAACCGTGTCTTTAGATTAAAAAACAAACCATATAATATACCGTTTCTGAATTTTATCCAAAAGACATATCACTTTTAGCAATCAACGCCCTATCCACCCCATTTCTTTATATGAGACATATTTCTTACGTAATTCACTATCAGGTACAACAACATCGTCCTCAGACATTTTCTTTCCTTCCAGAGTCAATCTTTCTACTCTTTGGGATTGAACAAATTCATATAGCGGATTCTGATGTTGATAAGGCATTTCGATCTTCCAGCGAGAGGCAATAGCAATTGATATCGGAGGTTGATTATTAATTGCATGCCACCACCAGGGGGGATTAATTAACATATCTCCCGGTTCTAAAATAACTCTAAGTTTAGGTATACGGTTATAAAGCGGCTGGTGTTCTTCTAAATATTTTACCGGAGCATTATGTTTGACAAATGAACCAACAAAGATCCCTTTGTTAAAAATGGAACTATACATAGCCGCAGAATATTTAGGATGAACAAATATCCACTCTTTGCAACCATAAATATTTAAGAAACAATTAAGTTCATTAGCACAATGGTAAACAGCTCCTGTACCAGCCCCGCCAATGAAAAGTTGGGCAATTTTATGATATGAGGCAAAATCGCCTAAAAAGCGATTAATATGGTCAATACCAATTTGCTGATGCAAAATAGGGTATTCATTAAAGATATCACTTAAGTTTTCAATATATGCTCGACTAACATCACCATTTAATACTGCATTGATATAATGACGTAACGATGTGCCATCTTCTTCAAAAAGCTTTTCTGTTGTCGAATACCATAGTTGAAAATCTCCAAAGTTATCTCTGAAATACTCCGGCGTCCATAGCTTCACACAGGGAAAAGATGATGAAAACCCTTTAATTACAATAGGACGAATATCTTTAGCATAGATTTGAGCCAATTTCTGCCAAGTCAATTCTCCCTCTTTATAGGTTTCTATTTCTGAGTATCCTGATCCTAAAGCAGGTAACTCAGATGCCATACTTTGTTCAACTTGTTGTAGTTCGTTCTGAAATAGATCTGGTTTTAAAAAAAAGTTCCTTAGAAAAAAAATGTGTTCATACTCCAGACGCTCTTTTTCAGGCAGATCCACGTAATCATAATTTGAGAATGATGTTGTCATGATATCTTCCCCTCAAGTATGGAATGAATAAATTTAGCTACCTTATTAACACTCTGATAAGGTAAGATATCCTGTACAGAGAGATTAATTAAAAATCGTTTATTTATATTCATCACTATTTTTGTCAAAGTTGTAGATTCCAATCCATAACTTGAAAACAAAGCATCTTGATCTAACTCATCCGTTGTCATATACATAGCAGTCAAAATTTCCCTGCTAAGAAAATCTTTAATTTCTTCAAATTTCTCCATATCAGCGTCTCTCTTGCGGAATTTGAGATATGATTTCTTTATATAGCGGAAGTATCTCATCAGCCGTTTTTGTTATTCCCACCGCAGTCAAAAACTTATCTGTCGATTGATATAGCGACATAAATTTTGACACTATATCGGCATTTTGCTCATCCAAGATGCTGCCCTGCATTTTATTTTCAGAACACGACAGCCCTAACATTACTGCTCTTGCCATCACCTCTTTTAGTGCATTTATCACTAAATCTTCATCTTTACCTTCCATAACTTATGTTCTCCAATAGTCATTTCTCGCTAGAAATATGCAATCCTGAAATATTTTATGACTCATTCAACTCGGTATTTTTCCTCCCCGGTATTTCGGGGCAATATAAAGAAGTAAGGAGCGATCGAACGGATATTTTGGCCAAAAACTCCGTTTATCCACGGGCGGTCTCATCCCTTCGTCACCCTCTTTTTTCTTTAACCATATACGCAATGTCTCTGGCAGAGCTGCCGACATGACATCATCATCCTGACAGTCTACAGACGTCTGTAATCCATCAACTGTGCGCCCTGCCAAAAATGCCTCCAACTTACTGAGCAATTCCTCATAATTGCTGACTTTTACCACCAACCGCACATCTAAATGTTTGCGATAAAAACGTAGTGTCGATATTAACTGAGATAGTGGTGTAATATGGCAATATTGGTGAATTTGCTCTATTACTGAAGCCACATACCGTTTTAATGATTCAACATTATTCGCTGAAAGACAGAAGTAATAATCTTTCTCTTCAATAATGAGATCTTTTTTATATTCATCAGATTGATCGACAAAAGGTTCTAAAAGTACAAATGCAGAAACCCCACCTAATCCATATGAAAGTAAACCAATTAATCCTCTAAGCTCATTAAATGACTGACTGGTGTTTTTAATGTGTAACCGGCTACTATCAATCCCTTCATTTAACTCATGTAATTCAGAAATACCTGGTATCTGTTGATGTTTAATCGCCAATATTGTTCGTACAAAAATCCAGCAATACCCGAACATACTTCAAGATGTCCCACATTCGACTTCATTGAGCTAACCATACAGGATGCACGCTCTAACTTTGATAAAAGCGCTGCAATGGCCTCTGCTTCACTGAGATCACCCACATTAGAAGCAATACCATGAGCTTCAACATATTGTAATTTTTCGATATCCGCATGTGCTTTTCGAAAAGCCATTTCCATAACATTCACATGCGTAGAGGCATCTGGTGCAGTGAAGGAGTCTCCCTGCCCCCCGTGCCAGCTTGCAGCGCTTTTTACTTTGACTAATACCTCGTCGCCATCAGTAACCGCTAATTTCAGATTCTTTAACAAGATACAACCAACACCTTCGCCGCGAACAAATCCGTGCGCATCTTTATCAAAGGGTTTAACCATACCATCCGCACTCAGCAGATTTCTTTTTTGCAACGCCTTAAAACGAGAAGGCAATAAGTTGATTTGCGCAGCGGCAACAACAGCTTGTTCTACGACACCTGAACTAATTAACTCTTTAGCTTTTTCAATAGCGGAATAAACACTGGCGCAAGCAATGTTAACAATTTCGCTTGGCCCCTTAAAATTAAACAGATGGGATAACCGGTTGGCTGATAAATAAGGTGTTGATGAACCAATTGAGAACTCATCTATTAATGAATCAAATTCAGTAATTAATGCGTAATCATTGGCATCAATACAAACAAAAACGGCAGTACGTCTTTGATTAAACTGATCAGGCGAGTAACCCGCATCAGTAATTGCAGACCAGACGCTTTCTATCAGAGTTCTATGCTGGGGGTCCATTAACATAGCCTCCCGGCGAGACATACAAAAAAATTTATGGTCGAAAGACAGACAGTCCTTAATGAAATATCCCTGTATCTTTTCTCTTTCGATATCTCTGGTCAGCTCATCCGGCAACAACTGCCAGCGTGATTCAGGGTAAATCTCAGGCGACAATACCTTATTGCTCAACAATGGCCAAGAATCGCGCCAGTGTTCGGAGCCACACATACGTAAATCAATACCAATCACGCCAACTTCTTTTTCATCAATTTCTATTCGTGATGGCGGAAGGAATTCAGACGTCCGGTGTTGAAAAACGTCTTCATTACCTGGTTTCTCAGAATATTGACTCAGGTACTCTACCAAAGCATGTATGCTAGGGTTTTTTGCCAGAACCACGTTGTTTATCGTAAATCTCGTTGCCTGACTAATCTCCCGTGCGATCCCCCTCATCGCAATGGAGTCTATTCCCATGTCAGAAAAACGCGTTTTTAAACCAATATCCGCAGGCTGTAACCCCGTTATATCCGTAATAACCGACAAGATGGTGGAAACCAGACGCTTTTTGTCACTCAATATCGGTTGACGAACAAGTCGGCTGTTGAGCGCATTATCGATTCTTTTACCCACCCCCGTCACAACACAGAGTTCTGCGGGTTGATGAATAAGCGCATGATTAAAAATCCTGATGCCATCATCGGTTAGCAGAGGTTCAGTACCTGTTGTTTCCTGTAACATAGACAAGGCTGACTCATTGATTTTCATGCCGCCATCCAGCCAGTAAGGCCAATAAATTGCTGTTGTTCGCCCGGCTCGCAGCCCTTCAGACTGTTTCCTATTACGGTTATGAGCAAACTCGACGAGGTAATGGTTAGCTGCGGCATAATCCGTTTGTCCCGGGTTCCCGAACAAGGCGGTTATTGAGGAGAACACAATAAATTGTTTAACAGAAAGTGAACGGGTGAGTTCATCCAACAATTCACATCCAATTACCTTACTTTCAACAATGTCTCTAACGTTTTGCTCGGTCTTAAAAAACATACTTCGGTCTTCAATGTTTCCTGCGCTGTGTATGATGAGATCGATGTTTTTATACTTAATGACAATCCGTTCAACGGCTACGGTAAGCGCCTGACGATTGCAACAATCCGCCTGAATATATTCAATAGTTCCTTTCTCTGATGTCATACAATCCGCAGGCAATTCATCACATTTTCGACGACCGATGATCACAACATTTGCGTCAAATGTATTTGCTAAATATTTAGCAAATACTTGTCCGATACCACCGGCTCCTCCACTGATTAATACTGTGGGTTTAAGACCAGATAAAGCTTCACAATGTTGTGCTGATTCTGGAAATGCACTTATGTGATAGTGTAAGGCTTCTAATATGAGAGCATCTGACTCTATTTCATAATTCAAGCGCCGACAGAAAGAGCTAGATACAGGCATTTGAAATAGTTTTAGACATTGCTCTATATGCCGTGAAAACGTGGTGTGATGGAGTTGATACCAACCACAAGGGAGACCAAACTCTTTTTCAAGTGATAGTGCATGTGCATATAGCGTATTCCCTCTGATATCCTCTCGGTCAGACAACAATATCCAAGAACTCGGTTTTATTAATTCGATGGCGCTGATTAGTTGCTTTAGGAAATTTAAATACCAATTAATCCAGTCGCCACCTGAGGCCTCATTTGATAATCTGGGAAGTTCAAAATATCGCCCAGGTAAAATACGCTTTTTCAATATTGAAGATTGCTCTTTCCCTAGCATAGAAAAAATAATTGGCGGTTTGTTTTCTTCATGATTCATCCCATCATAAAATGATGAAACAGAAGAGAATAACGGTTCTATCTGGTACAAAGCAGTGATATCACTCTGCTTTTCATGCTCCGCTATTTCATCTCTTTTCGCTTCAAGCTCATTGGGAAAATAAGCATTGTGCTGAAAAGGATAAGGGGGAACATAAATAATTTGGTGATGACCTTCTGAGAATAAATCTTTTAAACTATCCCGCCCTCCATTCAACCAGTCCGCCACTTTTTCATAACCTGGATATCTGCTGATAGGAAGTACTTCAGCGGCTAATCCATTGGCAAAAGAGATAATCTTTCCCAATAGCTCCTGCCGAGTCTGATATATAAAAGCGACACGATATGGCAGATTTGTTCTTCTGACCAAGGTGTAAGCGCAATCATTAACTGAGACTAAAGGTGTATTCTGCAAAAACGTCAAAATCAACAATGCATATGCTCTTAATGCCTTATCTGAGGATGCTGAAAACGCAAACAGATGGGTGGTCGGTTTGAGCTTAGGGCTCCTCTTATCCTGATATTCAGAAATAATCGCATGGGCATTGACACCACCGAACCCAAAACTACTAACACCAAAGCGCCGTATTCCTCCATCTGATGGCTGCCAGTCACACTCTTTAGTGAGGATATGGAAAGGACTTCCTGCCAAAGATATTTTTGGGTTTAATTCATTGAGATTAAATATAGGTAACAGGCGTTTCTTCTGAATAGAAAGCAGCCCTTTAATCAAACCTACCATGCCCGAAGCCGACTCAAGGTGTCCAACATTCGCTTTAGAGCCAGATATTACACAATAAGCCGTCCCTAATGTTTCTCCACATTCTTTAGCATGGGCACGGAATGCACGTTTCAACCCATTAACCTCAATAGGATCTCCTTTCGGTGTTCCAGTACCATGAGATTCAATATAGGAAATTGAATTTGCAGAAATATTAGCTTTTTGAAGCGCTCTTCTTATTACATTCGCTTGAGCATAAGCACTGGGAGAAGTGATCGTGGCAACACTACCACCATGATTTACGGCCACAGCATCAATCACGCCATAGATCCGATCATTATCTGCTAACGCTTTTTCAAGCGGTTTTATCAGAATCATTCCTGCGCCTTCTCCGCGAACATAACCATCAGCTTGTTTATCAAACGTTTTGCAATTTCCGGTTGGAGATAACATCCCTGCTTGGGAAAATGCGACAAAGTAAGTGTGACTAAATAGATAACTTACTCCTCCTACAAAAGCCGCTTCACAGTCACCTGCCTGAATAGCTTGCACAGCGTAAGAAAGTGCAACCAAAGAGCTTGAACATGCGGTATCAACAGGGACGCTGGGGCCTTTTAGATCCAAATAGAAGGAGATTCTATTGGGAATTAATGTAGTATAAGTTCCGGTTGAAAGATGTCCTTGAATATTATTTATTGATTTTTCCAGACGTTCCTTATAATCAAAGTTACACACACCAAGAAAAACACCAATATCAGCAGATTTTATATCAGAAACTCCATACCCCGAGTCCTCTAAACATTCAATTGCTAGCTCCAGGGAGATACGCTGCTGAGGGTCCATTAATTCTGCTTCACGAGGAGTAATGTTAAAATAAGGGGCATCAAAACGGTCAAAGTTTTCTACCAGACCAATCCAACGACTTAAAGATTTGTTTTTTTCAAATTGTGGCGAGTAGTATTTACTAATAGACCACCTGGATTCAGGGATTTCAACAATAGCTGATTTTTTTTCTTGATATAATTTCCAAAATAACTCTTGGTTATAACACCCCGGGAAACGGCAAGATATTCCCACAATAGCAATTTTTTTTCTGTCATTCATGCTCGTATCCCCTTCTTTTCCTTATCTTTAACCTTTTTCTCAAATATAAAAACTCTAGCCATCTATAGAAAATTATAAACTCTATTTCAAATAAAAATGCTCAAAAATGAGCGTATTAAAAAAACTATTTATAAATCTCAAAGCTGAGTTATAAAAACTTTTGATTTATACCCGTCATCTTTCAAGTTGCCTCTTTGGTGGCTGCATAAAAAATATTGACACCCTCACCCCGGGTATAACCCCGGGTATAATTTAGCTAAGTCAGCTATTACCATCCTAAGATGGATACATTTGAAAATGTCTTTGATAATAACAACCCAACACCTTGATTCTTTACTTAATCGTTATTAATAAAAATTTTTCCTGACCTCTCTGAATAGAATTAAATATGTTTTTACTATTTTTATCCAATCTGAATATAAAAATTAATTCACAAAATAATTCATTATTCCATTAAGTATTCTTCAATTCTTTTCTTATCAATAATTAGAAAACAATCTTTAGACTCCTTAATAATCCCCTGTCTAAAAAAATCATTCATAAAGTATCCAACACGGGAACGAGTTGTACCTATCATATAAGATAAATCCTGATAAGAAATCTTATTTTTAATTGAAGACATATTCTCATCTTTGATTTCTGACGCCATTCTCATTAATGTATAGGCTAATCTTTTTTCACTATTAAAAACAACAAACCCAGAAATGGTATCTTGATGATTCATTATTTTATTTGCCATATAAATCATAAAATCATATAAAACATCCTTACCTTTCATTTCTTCCAGGAATGAAGTAAAATTTATCTTTTTTATAGTGCAGTCAATTAAAGCTGTCGCCGTTTCAGATATAATATCTCCAGAGAACCCACTTTCACCAAAGAAATCTCCTTCTTTATAGAAACCAATATTACATATTCTGCCATCTTCGGTTTGGGTAGAAACTCTAACATGTCCTCTTTCTATAAAATATAAACTTCCTCTCCCCCCTCCTATATATATACATTCTCCCTTATAGAACTTTATATTCTTAACATAATCCCTATCCATACGAATAAAGTCAATAACACTATCATTGAAATTTGCAGCACTATTTCTCATTAGTATTACCCCGTTTCTTTAATTAAATAGCTATCCCTGAAAAAATTATTATAATTATAAAGAACCAGATAAAACCTTTAACTTCCTATTAACTTTTTGTAAACATAGCCTATGTAGTTAGGATAGGATGCTCAATATTGAGCATCCTATCCTTGTTCTATCCACAGTATTCATGGACAATTTATAATGTTTATTTTCCTTACAAAGAGGCTAACTTAAATCAATATCTTGAAATACATGTATATTGTCTGGGGTAATACAATTT
Source organism: Photorhabdus luminescens subsp. luminescens (assembly GCF_001083805.1). GTDB lineage: Bacteria > Pseudomonadota > Gammaproteobacteria > Enterobacterales > Enterobacteriaceae > Photorhabdus > Photorhabdus luminescens. The sequence continues at coordinate 700,930 of NZ_JXSK01000001.1, forward strand.
CAATTCGAATAATAAGATAATGCCTCTATTGTCCCTTAAAAAACAGTTTAAAGCGATTTCGGACTAACTCTCTCCGTTAAAAACTCCAAAAACGTCATTACATCACAATGTTTGTTGAAACACTTAGGATTTACTTGACCAGTACAAAGGATACGAGTATATATTTTTTCATAATCTTTTTTATATATCTGTATTTTCAGCCTTATATTCATTTATCTAGATGGATGTCCTAGCTTTTTATTAAACCAGAAAATATGAAGGGAGGAAGGATGAGCAGTGTTATCAGAGAAATAAGTGACGCTAATCTTGCATATGCAGCAACTTTTGGTGATAAAAAAAACCTTGGTTTACCTGCTGTCAGACGAATTGCCATATTGACTTGTATGGATGCCAGGTTAGATCCGGCAAAATTTGCAGGTTTATCTGAAGGTGACGCTCATATTATTCGTAATGCAGGCGGAAGGGCCAGCGATGATGCCATTCGTTCACTTATCATTTCTTATAAACTTTTTGGAACAAAGGAGTGGTTTGTCATTCACCATACTAATTGCGGGATGGAGCTGTTTACAGACAATATCATGGGCGACTTGCTGGAAAGTAGCCTGGAAAGTGCGGTAATGACAGATGAAGGATTTAAAGATGTCGGCAACGGTACAGGATCATCTGAGGGGAAATATATCAGATGGCTTACCATTGATAATCACGTTAATAGTTTAGTTGAAGATATTCATCGTATTCGTACCCACCCTCTTGTCCCCGCAAATATCTCCATATATGGGTACATATATGATGTGAAATCAGGAAAATTAATTGAAGTTCCTGAAGCAACAAGCATTGCAGAAAGTACTTGATTTTTCAGGAAAGCACACCTGACTACGCCAAAATCCAATAAAGCCGGCAAAAGCCAAAAAATACAACAAATCAGCTCACTGTTTTTAGCGATTCAGTGAGCTTTAGTCAGTTCCAGAGCCAACCTTAAATGGTTAATCCCTTCCCTACGCTTTTACTTACAGACCAAAAAGCACTAATCCTCATCCTCCGTTGGTAAAATAGCATTGGGTAAAGCACTAAAAGTTCCCCAATAGAAGGCAATTAAAGAGATCACTGCCACTGCAATAATATCCCAAGGTGCAGGAATAATGCCTTTACCGCCAAATGTGCCTAAATAGGACAGAATAATCATGGCGCTGTAGAAACCGATCAACCATAAAGCAGAGGTTATCTGTTGGCGCAGGCTCACTTTGCTTGTAGGGATTTTATTTTTGAACAACAAATAGATAAAAAACAAGACAATCTGTAATCCAAGCAGCCAGGAAACGGTTTTCCAACCAGACCAATAAACAATGAAGGCGGAAATAATAAAAGAAAGCGGGCCAATGATCGCAAACCCTTTAACATAAAAAGGGCGTTTTATTTCTTTGGCATTACGACGTAAGGCAGAAGCGGTTACTGGCGCTAATGCGTAGCTCAGAATTAACGCCGCAGAAACAACACTGATGAGTTTTTCCCATGAAGGAAAAGGTAATGTCCAAAAAATAGAAAGAATAAACGTCAACCAAAGCGCAGGTCGTGGTATTCCCGATTTTTCATCAATATGGGTAAACACATTAAATAACGTTCCACTTTTTGCCCAACCATAGACGACACGGGGAGTGGCATTCATATAAATATTCCCAGTACCACTTGGAGAGATCACCGCATCACATACCACCAAAAAAGCGAGCCACCCCGCACCAAGGATTAAGGCTATATCACGAAATGGCAGTGAAAAATATTGCCCAATATTATTCCAACCACCAAAGAGTAGATCAGAGGGTATCCCGCCAAGAAAAGCTAACTGCAATAAAACATAAATGACCGTAGACAGTGAAATAGACAGAATGAGGGCAATAGGAATTGTTTTTTGGGGTTCTTCTACTTCACCCGCGACAGAAATAATGGGCGTTAGGCCAAGGTAAGCAAAGATAATGCCGCCCGTTGAAACCGCAGCTTCAACACCCGATATCCCAAAAGGAGAAAATCCGTGAACTTGCAGATTACCCGGATTGAAATAATTAAACAGGATAATAATGACGAGCAGCGGAACGATAAACTTGAAAACACTAATAACATTATTGGATTTCGCAAAGGTTTTCACGCTGTTGTAATTAAGATAAAAGAAAAACGCTAATAAAATAAATTGAACCAGCCAACCTACCAAAGTTGGATTACCAGAATCAGGCTGACTGAGAAATGGAAACCACGCCGCCGCATATTGTCGAGCAGCGACGACTTCGATAGCTATTAGGCTAGAAAACGCAATTAAGGTGATGGAACCCATTAAATACCCCATGAGTTCACCATGAGAAAATACCGGATAACGAATAATGCCGCCTGATTTCGGCAATGCCGCACCCAGTTCGCAATAAACAATGCCGAGTAAGAGCACAGCGATACCGCCAATCACCCAAGAAAAAATCCCTGCGGGTCCTGCAATCACAGACACATGACTGGCCGCAAATAACCAGCCAGAGCCAAAAATAGCCCCTAATCCGATAAAGGTTAAATCCATGAGTGTTAATTGCTTCTTAAATTTACCCTGCCCTGAATCGGATTTTGGCAGTGAAGAGGCTTCGTATAGCGCCATAATTATTCGCCCTTTTCTGTTTATTATTTGATATACGCCAAAGTCGGGTAACTGTGTGTTTTACAAAACTTCTTTGCTCATCACCCCATTGATTAATCGAGAAATATTCAACGGATTATGGTCTTGCAGCGCGGGTGGAAGTAAGGATTTGGGGTAGTTTTGAAAACATATTGGACGCAGAAAACGCCAGATGGCCAGAGTACCAACGGAAGTCCCTCTTGCATCTGAAGTCGCAGGGTAAGGCCCGCCATGAACTACGGCATCACAGACTTCAACACCTGTCGGGTAGCCGTTGACAACCACCCTGCCCGCAATGTGTTGTAATCGTCGGCTGAGATCGTGTGCATTCGCTAATTCATCGTGCTCACCAATCAAGGTAGCGGTAAGCTGCCCCTGCAAACAGTCAATTGCGCGTAAAAGCTGATCTTGGTTCTCAGCTTCAATCACAATCGCAACAGGGCCAAAAACCTCCTCTTGTAACAAAGCATTTTTATTCAACAACAAAGTAATATCTGCGCGATACAGCATCGCACTTGCTTGATTTTCATGATGTTCTCCAATGGCTAACCGTGTCATTAAGGGTTCATCATCCAGTTGATGAATACCTTTTTGATAATTGAGTAATGTGCCTTGGTTCAGCATGGACTGTGCCGGGTGAAACGTGATCTCCTGCGTCAAGTGAGTAATAAATTGATCAAATTCTGGTGAACGAATCCCCAAGATTATTCCTGGCTTGGTACAAAACTGACCGCTACCTAATGTGAATGAATTTGCCAACTCTTGGGCAATCTGTTTTCCCCGCTGTGCTAAGGCATTTGGCAGCACAATAACCGGGTTGATACTCGACATTTCAGCAAAAACCGGAATAGGTTGTGGTCGCTGCATAGCCATATTGAATAATGCACGTCCACCCGCGAGTGAACCGGTAAAACCAACGGCCTGAATAATTGGGTGTTTGACGAGATCTGCCCCCACGCTATTGCCATAAATCATATTGAATACACCTGCGGGCATTTGTGCGGCGATAACAGCACGTTCAATGGCTTCTGCGATGACCTCAGCGGTAGCCATATGGCCGCTATGTGCTTTGAAAACAACGGTACAGCCCGCAGCTAATGCTGACGCCGTGTCACCACCAGCAGTTGAAAAAGCCAAAGGGAAATTACTGGCGCCAAAAACCGCAATAGGACCTAGAGGAATATGGCACTGGCGAATATCAACTCTGGGAAGCGGTTTTCTCTCAGGTTGCGCAGTATCAATACGGGCAGCATGAATATCACCACGGCGTAACAGCGTGGCAAACAGCCTCATTTGCCCGCTCGTTCTCGACCGTTCACCTTGCAGTCGAGCTGGGGGCAGAGCCGTTTCTTCTGATACAAGGGTAATGAAGTCATCACTGAGAGCATCAATTTCATCGGCAATTTTATCTAAAAAAACAGCACGTTCTTCCAACGATGTTTGGCTATAACGGGTAAATGCATTGGCGGCTGCTTGGGCGGCGAGATCGACCTCATGTCGTGTAGCCTGATAAAACGCATAACCTATTAGTGAGTTATCCACCGCTCGCCGGCTGTGCAAACAGCGTTCTCCCTCTGCTTGCCTGCGACCCCCAATAAACTGCATACCTGTATGTACCAACATAACGATTCCTCCCAAGGTATCAGAAACAAGTTACAGCCCAATTCAGAGACCTACATCAGGCAATGAAGGACGATTAGCGAGAGCTTTTTCTACAATGGCGCGGACTTCTGCCAATGTTTCCCCTTCGAGTGGTAAACGCGGTGGGCGGGTAATGGCACTACCACGGCCAACCATTTCTTCACACAGTTTGATGCATTGCACCAAATCAGGGCGGAAATCCAAATGCAACAGAGGCATAAACCAGCGATACAATTCCCGAGCTTCTTCATAACGTTTCTGTTTAGCCAGACGGAATAAAGTCTCTCCTTCCCGTGGAAAGGCATTCGACATACCTGAAATCCAACCTTCTGCGCCCACTGCGACTGACTCTAAAACGACGTCATCCAAACCGGCAAAAAGAATGAAGCGATCACCTGCTTCGTTGGGAATATCACTAAAAGGACGGGTATTGCCTGATGAATCTTTAAATGCAACGATATTTTCGCAATCGGCCAGAGACGTCAGAATTTTCGGCGTAATATCATTTTTATACAGCAGAGGGTTGTTATATAGCATGACGGGTAAATCGGTAGAGGCAGCAATGGTACGGAAATACGCCCTGCTTTCTTTCGGTGTCGGCGTATAAACCAGCGGCGGCATGATCATCACCCCATTAGCGCCTGCCTGACGGCATTCAGAGACCATTTTACACGCATTATCGGTTGTTAATTCTGCGATACCCGAAAGAATGGGGACTTTTCCACCAGCAACATCTACCGCGAGTTCAACAACAGCACGCTTTTCCTTCATAGACAGAGAGGTGTTTTCCCCCACAGAACCATTGACGACCAAACCAGAAACGCCATCTTTAATCAGGTTCGTCATGACCTTCTTTGTGGCGTCCAAATTAATGGAAAAATCGGGGTTAAATTGTGTCGTCACTGCCGGAAAAACACCATGCCAACTAACCTTTCTCTTGTTCATAGCCCTATCCTTTGATCGTCATTGATTTACTTGATATTTAAAATGCAAATTGTTTTTATTTTGTTAATAAAATGTGGCTTATTGGGTTCTTATGGAATGATGGCTATTTCACCACAGAGAAGCTTGTCACTTTTCACAGTGAACAATGACGAAATTAGCATAATAGGAACGGCAAACTTAAAGCTGAGAGACTTTGATAGAACTCGATAATTCCTCATGAACGGAAGTATCAGGAGAACGGCAAATTACTCCAACCCTATTGACTGACGAAAATCACTGGGAGTGAGTCCAGTTAACGCCTTAAATTGCCGGGTAAATGCACTGTGATCCGTATAACCACATTGCAAAGCGACATCTATAATAGGTAATTCTGTCGCCAACAATTCCGAAGCTTTTTCAATTCTGATTTTGTGGATCATCTGCCGGGGCGTCAGGTGAAAGATGCGTTTACAGTAACGTTCTAATTGAGCAACCGAGAGACGTGTTAAATGAGTTAGCTCTTCGAGACGAATGGTTCGATCAAAATTTTCACGAATATAATCATCAACGATAGCCAATTTTTGGTACACAGGATGATTTTCCTTAACTTCCATCAGATCATGAGAAATTCCTGCCATACCAATAATTTGATTATGTTGATTATACAATGGCAATTTATATGTCATGCACCAGCCTGCTTTGCGTCCATGATAAAAATGGAGTTCCAATTGGTTTTGGATAATGACCCCTTGACGTAACACACGCAAATCCTGTTCGGTGTAACAACTGCCCATCTGAGCAGGAAAGATTTCGGAAGAAGTTTTACCAAGCAGCGAAGAGATCGACCTAAATCCGCAACGTGTGGCTAGCGTAAGGTTCACAATTAGATAACGTGCTTTAATATCCTTGATAAAGAAAACCACGCTAGGAATCGCATTTAACAATGGTGTAATTAAGGCAACTGCATTAAGAATATCTTGCAGGTTATTGGGTTTATGATTAACCAGTCCACTACAAAGCGCCGATAAAAACTCAACATTACAAGCATCATGACCATGTGTGCCAATGCCGTTTTTTTCATTGTTCAGGTCTATATTCATCATCGATATCTCCCGTCTATTACCATTAAAATAAGATTTTTAACTCGTGTTTAGTTATTTATCTTGATTAAAAAGATAAATATCAGATTCGATGTATTAGCAATATTCAAAATAACTATTTTACGTTCATGTGATAATTGTCACAGAATTTTATTCCGACCATTGTTATTCATCTATTTGATTTTATAGATTAATTCTCCATTTTTTCTGGTAAAAACAGAAATAATACTCATAAGGTTTATTTATAATTTTTCACTTTATTTCTTTATTTTATTGAAGTGCCTCTATAATAATTCAGTGATTCTTTCATTGTGCTGATTTCAGCATATTGCAGTATGAAATTCATCAAGCGACAAGCGAAATATTACGTCACCATTTCTCAAAAATAGATTAATTGGGTGGCTTTATGGCAGATAAGCATGATTATCAAATTATTCGCGTCATTGATTCACACACAGGTGGAGAACCTACTCGCATGGTAATTGAGGGATTTCCATCTCTTGGCAAAGGAACCGTCGCCAAACAACGTCAACGCTTTGAAGCCGAATTTGATCACTGGCGCAAGGCTCTCATTCTTGAACCAAAAGGGAATGATGTCTTGGTTGGCGCACTTTTATGTCCTCCTACTGCACCTGACGCCGATATGGGGGTAATCTTCTTTAATAACGCCGGGTATTTAGGCATGTGCGGCCACGGCACTATCGGCCTTATTGCTTCGCTCCATCATCTGGGCTGGTTGACCCCCAGAAAGTATAAAATTGAGACGCCGGTTGGGATTGTGGAGGCGGTGCTCCATGAAGATGGAGCAGTGTCTGTTTATAATGTCCCCTCTTACCGTTATCAGCAAAATGTCACCGTGAACGTGCCTGATGTGGGTGATGTTAATGGGGATATTGCCTGGGGAGGAAATTGGTTTTTTCTAGTCAATCAGCACGACCTGTCTCTAACCCCCCACCATATTGATGAACTCACACAATACAGTTGGGCCGTCAGGCAAGCATTGGAACAAGCAGGAATCACCGGCAAAAATGGTGAGTGTATCGACCATATTGAATTGTTCGCCTCTGATAACAATGCTGATAGCCGCAATTTTGTGTTATGTCCGGGGAAAGTCTATGACCGTTCACCATGTGGCACTGGAACAAGCGCTAAGTTAGCCTGCTTGGCGGCGGATGGAAAATTGCAGCCGGGTGAGATTTGGCGCCAATCGAGCATTATTGGTAGTGTTTTTGAAGCCCAATATCAGTGGGTTGGTCAGAAAATTATCCCAGTGATCCGAGGAACCGCCCATGTTTACGGTGATAACAAGTTAATCATTGCTAAGAACGATCCTTTTGTTTGGGGAATCAATGTATGACTTCACCCCAAACACCGGATGTGATTATCGTTGGCGCCGGCATCGTTGGCGCGGCATGTGCTTATCAGTTGGTACAGGATGGTTTGAGAGTCACTGTGATTGATGATGGCGGTAAAGGGGCGACACAGGCAGGAATGGGACATTTAGTGTGTATGGACGTTAATCCTGCTGAATTGGCACTAAGTAGTTACTCACTAGAGATATGGCGAACGTTCACCCCACATATGCCAGAAAATTGTGCATGGCGTAGATGCGGCACACTTTGGCTGGCGGATACCGAAGATGAAATGGAACTGGCTGAGGAAAAAAGCACACGCCTTGCCACCTACGAAATCGAGAATACTCCGATGACCGCGGCACAAATTCATCAGATGGAACCTATAGTGAAAAATGGGATTGCCGGTGGTTTGTCTGTTCCCGGAGATGGGATTGTCTATGCGCCAAATGTCGTACACTGGTTTCTTGCTAGTTGTGATGAAAAGATTCAATTTATTAAAGGGCACGTACATGCCTTAGAGCCTCGGACCGTCGTGCTACGTGATGGAAAGAAATATGGTGCGCCGAGGATATTACTGGCAAATGGGTTATGGAGCACACATCTGTTACCTGAGTTACCGATTGTCCCTAAAAAAGGGCAATTGGCGATTACCGATCGTTATCCTACCTGCATCACACATCAATTAGTGGAATTAGGATATAGCGCCAGTACACATACCTCAGATGACACATCAATCGCTTTTAACGTTCAGGCTCGCCCTACAGGTCAGCTTCTAATCGGCTCTTCACGCCAGTTCCATAACGAAAAACACACGATTGATCTCTCCCTACTCCGTTCTATGCTCCAGCGAGCACTTCATTTTTTACCTCAGCTTGGTCAGATGAATATTTTACGCTGTTGGTCTGGCTTTCGTGCTGCGACGCCGGATAGCTTGCCGCTATTGGGGCAACATCCTGATTACGAATGGCTATGGCTGGCGGTAGGCCATGAAGGATTAGGTGTGACGACCGCACCGGGCAGCGCCAAAATCATCTCTGCATTGATGCTGAATAGAAAAACGGAGATTGATCCACGGCCTTACCAACCTGCACGCTTCACTGCTATAGCCCGTCAGAGGTTGCCATGACACGCAAAAAACCCCCCTTTATCGCTCTGTTTATTGATGGCGAACTGATCACAGTTCCTACGGGGATTACTGTTGCGGCAGCGCTAGCTTATACCAGTGATGAGCATTGCCGTATATCTATATCACACCAATTGAGAGTGCCTTTTTGTGGGATGGGGATCTGCCAGGAATGCCGTTTGATGATTAATGGTCGCCGTCGTATAGCGTGCCAGACAGTGTGTGAAATGGGTATGAAAGTCGAGAGGATCTGAACATGGCAACACCATCACCTTTTACTACATCATCTCCTTCTGCGGTATTGCGCTGTGATGTGCTAGTTGTTGGCGCTGGACCGGCAGGATTAGCTACCGCACAGGCTGCGATACAAGGGCGACAATCCGTTATCCTGATTGATGACAATCCCAAAGCAGGCGGACAAATTTGGCGCCAAGGACCACTTCATACATTGCCGCCGATGGCGAAACGTTATTTATCGGTATTATCCGAAGATGCACTGATCTATTTACCAAGTTGCAAAGTGATTGCAGTAGACAGCCAATGTGTCATTGTTGAAACGGTAGGTAAGCCCCGAATGATTCACTACCAACGCATTGTTCTTTGCACTGGAGCTAAAGAAAAATTACTGCCCTTTCCTGGCTGGACATTACCGGGTGTCACCGGCGCAGGAGGATTACAGGCGCTGATAAAAAGTGGTCTCCCCATGACTGGCGAGCGTGTTGTTATTGCGGGTAGCGGCCCCCTTTTACTCGCGGTTGCCGAGACGGTAAAAAAAGCCGGAGGGAGCGTAGTTGGCATTATTGAACAAGCGCCTTTACACCGCTTACTTTCATTTGGCTTGCGACTATTCCATTGGCCCAACAAATTACATCAAGCCATCACGCTCATACCACTTAAAAACTATTACAAAAACAGTATGGTATTAGGAGTAGAAACCTCGGCAGAAGGTAGATTGACAGGCGTGTACATCAGCAATAAAGGGCGGAAACAGAAACTATCCTGTACGCGCTTAGCTTGCGGTTTTGGTTTAAGACCTAATACGGAACTGGCGCAACTACTTGGTTGCTTGCTGGACGAACAAGGGAATGTTCAGGTAGATACGTGGCAACAGACTACCATACCCGGTGTATATGCAGCGGGAGAATGCACAGGTATTGGCGGCAGCGAGCTTGCGCTTTGTGAAGGATTTATTGCCGGGTTTACCGCGAGTAGTAAATACGCACTGGCAGAGAAATGGCAGCAGAAACGAGTAAAATGGCAGCATTTTGCAACCGCAGTAGCGAAAGCGTTTACATTAAATAAAGAGATCACACAGTCACTTCCCCTTGATACCTTGATCTGTCGTTGTGAAGACGTGAGTTTAAACGAACTTGAACCATTTCAGGATTGGAACAGCGCAAAAATGGCAACACGGTGCGGCATGGGAGCTTGTCAGGGAAAAATCTGTTCAGCCATTCTTCACGATATTAAACATTGGGCAATACCATCCCCTCGCATTCCGCTATCACCTACCAATCTTGAGACGCTGGCAGCAGGAGATACAGAAAAAATTAACTTTTCTGACTGATAGATAACTATCCCCCTTCATTTATCAAACAGAATTCCCACTAAAAATCACAGCTTGTTTGATCGCCTTTGCTATGATTCACTCCAAAAATCATTAAAACCAGTAATGAATGACTTTAAAGATTAAGGTGTGAACATTTATGTATAAGACAAATGGAACCATTTTGGATGTACCGGGTGTTAAGGTTGGGCATGCTGAAGATGAGTTGCAACAAACCGGTTGTAGCGTAATTATTTTCAACAACGGAGCTGTTTGTGGCGTTGATGTCAGAGGCTCTGCCCCAGGGACAAGGGAAACCGAGCTTTTAGATCCCATTAATACTGTTCAGAAAGCCAACGCGGTGGTGCTAAGTGGGGGTAGTGCTTTCGGGTTAGATTCTGCTTCTGGCGTCATGCGTTATCTTGAGGAAAGAAAAAAAGGTTTTGATGTCGGTGTCACTGTCGTGCCTATCGTCCCTGCCGCAATAATTTTTGATCTAAACTTTGGCGATCCTTCTGTTCGTCCTGACGCTAAAATGGGCTATATTGCGGCGCAAAACGCTTCTGAAACCCCTTTTCCATCGGGAAATGTTGGCGCAGGCGCCGGAGCTACTATCGGTAAGATGGCCGGTTTTAACAAAGCCATGAAAGGCGGACTTGGGACCGCATCAGTTAAATTGCCTGGGGGACTGACGATTGGCGCAATGGTTGTTGTCAATGCGGTTGGTGAAATCAGAGATCCTAAAAATGGTAAAACCATTGCAGGCGCATGTGATGAAAATGGTCATCTTATCGATCTCACTCCTTACATCATAAAAAATAACAAAGATAATAATTTCATTCAGGGAGCAAATACCACCATTGGTATAATTTGTTGTAACGCAAATATGAATAAAAGCCAGATGAAAAAAGTTGCCCAGATGGCTCATGACGGTCTTGCAAGGACGATATACCCCGTTCATACCATGAGTGACGGGGATATTATTTTTGCGGCCGCAACAGGTGGTGTAGATTCATCGGTGAATACTGTTGGTATTCTCGCGGCTGAAGTCATGGCTGCTGCGGTTTTAGATGCTGTAAAATCAGCCAAATCAAAATTTGGTGTTAGAGGTTATGCCGATTTAGCGGATTAAAAACTCAGGTTATGGGAAGGCGCCAGTGACGCTCCAAATGCCGCCTGCGCCAACGGAAGCAAACTATGCCTCAATCAGTAAATTAAAGTTATTATCACCAAATTGGACTAATTCATAAACTGCTGCTATAAAAATTAGTGCTGTTTGATATAACTTTTTTTTATTATAAATGATTGGGGTATAAGATATGAAATATGAAATGCCGACATTAAGGCGAGATCTAGAATCACTAGGCCACAAAAAAAAGGTCAATCCATTCTTGTGGGAACAAGATAAGGATATTGTTCATGAAAATCTTTCCAATCAGTTCCCTAACAACCGCAGACGCAAGAATTATCTTAATGATCTAACTGAGTATTGCTGGTTAGTTTATCGTAAAGCCCTTTCAGCAAGCGGGCCGATGCTAATTGGTCGAGGTGGCGACCTCTGGCAGGAAAGATTGTTTAAACCACTCGGACTTGGCCTAGAGAAAAGTGAGAATTCATGGAACCCAAACGCCCAGGGGAATATGTTAATGATAGATAAATGGACCGATGTGATAAATGATTGTTGGGTACTTGGCGGTATTCATAGACATGCAGATTTTCATCTAATGTCGGCCGAAGCCCCATCCAATTTATGGAATCATGAACAAGGCTACCACATCGTTACAGCGAGAGAGATATTAGGTCTTCTCAATTTTGGGTATGAACGTGAAAAACATGGGAAACAAGTGATTTATAGATGCAAAAATCCTTCTTCTGCCGATAGAGCAAGTCTTCACCCCTATAGAATCTTAATGAAAAAAGCAATGGAACAAGGACCTTCTTCAATTACAAAGCTTATTTCTGAACAAGTGACCGGTTTTAACGAGGAAATTAGAACGTTCGATTATTCCAGCTTAAAACCCGTTGTGTAATCCCCCATAACTGCGCACCAACCAATTATTAACCTTGATAAATTATTAATGGAGGGCGTCTTGAAAATAACATTGAAGCACGATGAAATTCATAATCTATAGCGTCTTATCACCCTTTTCACCAATGCGTCAAAAGGGTGATTACGGTCTGATAGATTATTCTGAATCACTCTTAACCTAAATAAGGTAATTTTTCTAATCCCCTAAAGATCAGCACCACAGACCTCTTCATATACAACTTGATGTCGATAAAATCAACTTGGGGCATATGTTAGCATCCACGATCTAGCCTTACCTACAATACCCTATGGATTTTAAAAAGATAACGGATATAAATAATCTAATCAAAAGGTTAACACTATGTCAGACATTCGCCTGTATATGCTGCAAACCGGAACCATCAAATGTAAGGTTCACCACATCAAGATGAATCAAGGCAACGGCGCCGATTATGAAATTCCGATTCCATTTTTCTTACTCACTCATCCCGACGGTCATACGCTAATTGACGGCGGCAATGCAGTTGAAACTGCAACTGACCCTCAAGGCTACTGGGGAACTATCACCAAAGCCTACTGGCCGGTGATGCGTGAAGATGAAGGTTGTGTCGCTCAAGTTAAAAAGTTGGGTATCGATCCCGCAGATATCCGCTATGTGGTGCAATCCCATCTTCACCTCGATCACACTGGCGCAATAGGACGCTTCCCTAACGCGACACACATCGTACAGCGACGTGAATATGAATATGCCTACACACCTGACTGGTTTACTACCGGCGGCTATATCCGCAAGGATTTCGATCGTCCCGGTCTAAAATGGGAATTTCTCGATGGGGAACGCAATGACATGTTCGATGTTTACAGAGATGGCACATTAAAAACGGTATTTACTCCGGGGCATTCCCCCGGACACCAATCACTACTGGTGACCTTGCCGAACAGCGGCAGCCTGCTGTTAACGATTGATGCCGCTTATACCCTCGATCACTGGGAAGAACGAGCACTACCAGGGTTTCTCACCTCTACCATTGAAACCGTCCGTTCGGTGCAAAAACTACGGCATCTAGCTAAGCGCACGAATGCAATTGTGGTAACAGGGCACGATCCGGATGCCTGGCCAACATTCCGTAAAGCGCCGGAATATTACGATTAACCCGAATTTATCAATGCAAAATAGCCAGAAACTGGAATCGACTCGACGTTTCTGGCTTGGCGCTTATTTCATTAAAGCTTAACTTATCTAACCGTTTTTCCTCACTCTTCCACTCTCAGCCAATCATTGACAAAAGATAGGGCATTTTCAGATTTAAACCCAATTGAAGATATACCGGTTGGTTTCCACAATAACTCGATAACACGAACTTTTTGGTTATAATTAAGAGTATTAAAGAGTTCACTTAATTGCTCATCTAAAGATAAATCGCAATATTGAAGAAAATATTCATTATCGAATTGCTCGCAACATCCAGCAAAAAGCTTATTACTATTTTCACGATTTAACCCACAACATCTCACACGTTTAAAACCAGATTTATAATAAAAATCGCATATTTCATCATATCGGTATGCATTAACGATAGGATTTAAAAATGCGTCTACATTAACAGCAATCTGATCAACGCTATCATCTAAATGATTAGCTGTATTATCGCCATATTGATTCCGACTTAAATTTTTACATAATTTATTCATTAAATCGATATGTAAAAAATACTCTTTCGCGTGAGTTTGCTTTACAAAAATCTGCAAAAGCTCTCGCTGCTTCAATCGTTCATATTCTCCTATCACGTTGTATAGCCAAATAAGCGCTATACCATCTTCATTTAATGAACGTGAAGCGGCGAAAAAACCCTGTTGCGGACACTCCATATGATGAATAACACCGGTAGAAACAACAACATCGAATTGATTATTTCGTGTTAGCTGCTCAATCGTATTATTTTCTAACGTGACGTTATCCAATCGATGATAAGATATCAGCTTATCTGCTACCTCTAACGCTTTATCCGTCATATCAATGCCCACAAATTGGGTATCGAGATACATACTTGCCAGCCCTACCAAACGATGCCCCGTTCCACACCCTAAATCGAGCACATATTTTCCCGTTAAATAACCCGGCTTAAATATAAGTCCTACAATCGTTGCCATATCATAAATAAGATTATCTCCAATGGCAGAACTAGGATATGGGTATCGGTTATACATCGCTTTGACATCCTGATTACTCATATCTATTTCTCCGAACAAAATGATAAATCAGTGGTACTAGCTCATAATGACCAATCATAGTTAGTATAGTAGTTACCCACATCAAATTCATGGCAACGAATAATTAAAGTATCTCATGATGGGAAAAATATCTTAAATTCAATTATACCCGTTATCTTTCAAATTGCCTCTTTGTTGGCTGCACTCACTCACCCCGGTCACATAGTTTTCTATGCTCCCGGGGATTCGCTCCCTTGCCGCCTCAATGCATCTTGAAATCCATAGGGTATAGAATGAAAATAATTTCATATCAACCAGAATATTAATCACAATAATATATCTGCCAAAATGACATTCAGTTGTCAGAATAATCATCTGTCATAAAATAGTGAATAACCCATTTTATTTTTTCCGACTAAATCTGGCCATGCCCGGCTTTTCCGGATTAGGAATAAACCCTGGATTTTCAGCATCGGGTCTCCAACTTACTTTCATTTTCGCGCCAACCCGATTGTAGAATTTTTCCAATTCATAAATATCGTTTGCTATGGTCCATTTTCCCTTACTGATAATAGCAACAGGAAACTCTCCAGGTTCAGCAACAGCTTTAACAATTCCGCCACGCTCCTTTACTTCCTTCCTTTCTTTGTCCATAGCGAAAGCCGGATAATTTACTTGAGGACCATGTCTGATAACATTACGTTCTATATCATCAAATAATCGCTTGGAATCATATTTGGCAATAAATTGGTTAATAATATCGATTATTTTCTTCTCTTCTGGTGAATCAGATGGAACTGAATGCGGCTGCGTCGTAAAACTAATCATGTCATGCATATCATAGTCACCCGTGAAAGGCAGCTTGGCCCAGCTTTTTTTTCTTTTCAATGGAGACAGACTTGTTTCGAGATTATCCAAATCTATTGGATAAATGTTTCCATTGATCAATCCATCTGATGACCCGTAGCGACTGCTCATATACATACCTTGAAGACGACCGCTTTCTCTATCCCAGTGACCGACATAACCTTCAATAGACGCCCTACGCACTTTATCTATGACATCTGAAGCTTCATCTCCAGAATAAGCTTTTCTAATTGAACCCGGTTTAATTGTTTTTTCAAGAATATCATGCCCTTTCGCTGCGGCGCCTTTACTCAACGCTTTCAGAGTAGGTCCACCTGCCGCACGAAAACTGACAGCAAAATTACCCTTTATGGATGCTTCTTCAATCGCTTCCATATGTCCTTCCCAAATAAACTCTCTCTTAACTTGCTGGCGAATATCAGAGTCGCTTAACATATTTGTAACTCCTTTGAATAGTTGAAAATCAGAATAATTAAAACAAGGTGAATATTAATTTATTTAAATATCCACCATGCCACATAATATATTTATATGTAAAAAAACTCTAAATCAAACTAACTCACACATCAAAAATAAATATTAATTTTATGACAAATCAGAAACTGTAAACACAAAACTACAAGTTCACGTCTGTAATTTAATCAAATATTATTTAACAAACAGCAAGATAACCTGTTTTATAAGATATTGTAAAAAAAACCAAACCGTCTTGCTCTATTCCCATATACAGTATATTTTTATTTTAAATACTAAAACAAAAATCATGGCTGTGATCAGATAATATCAAATAGATATAGTCACTATAATCTAGCGAGAATCTCTCACACCTATATAACAAATAACAAAGGGGGATATTATGCATGTCGGTATTATTGGAGCCGGAATTGGTGGTGCATGTTTAGCACATGGATTACGTAAAAATGGAATCAAAGTGACAATTTACGAACGCAATCCTATTTCATCAATCGATCTTCTTGGCTACGGAATTCATATTGATATATTAGGTCAACAGGCAATGCAGGAGTGTCTCACGGATGAAAATTGGCTCACCTTTAAACAGACGTCAGAACCTATTGGTGGACAATCGCGATTTTATAATGAGCGTCTGCGTCTTCTCGCTGTTCATGGCGGTATTTCTCCAATGGCAGGACGGATTATTTCCGAGCGGCGTCTGTCAACTAGCAGATTTGAACTCAAAGAAATACTAAGCAAAGGACTTTCAGATATAACTCAATGGAACAAAACATTCGTTCATTACGAACATATCGAAAATGGAGGTATTAAAATTTTCTTTACCGATGGTAGCCATGAAAATGTCGATGTTCTTGTCGGCGCAGACGGTAGCAATTCAAAAGTACGTAAGCAGTACCTTCCTTTTATCGAAAGATTTGATGTCGGTGTTAGTATGATAATGGGTCGTTCACGTCTTACTCCGACTCTCGCAGCTTTGCTGCCCCAAAATTTCTTGGATGGAACACCCAACAGTATCGTACCTAAAAGCTCTGACTGGTTGTTTATCACTATGTGGCGTGCCCCAGTTGATACCCATGCAGAGGCTACCTCGACAGAAATGGGCGATTTTATAATTTGGGTTTACGTAGCAGCAACAAATAGTTTTCCCAACGATATCACCAATTTTTCCTCTGAAGCCCTCTGCGACCTAGTCCTATCCCGAATGGTTTCATGGGATTCAAATCTGCATACTTTAATTAAGCATAGTGATATGGAAAACGTATCTTCGATAAATTTACGCAGCATGCCTCATCTTCCCCCTTGGAAATCCAGTAACGTCACATTACTCGGAGATGCTATTCATAACATGACGCCAATGGCAGGCTTCGGCGTCAGCACTACACTTCGAGACGCTCTTTTACTCACACAGAAGCTTGCTAGCGTAGCATCGGGCCACGAAGAGTTAGTCAAGGCAATTTCAGATTACGAACAACAAATGCGCGCATATGCTAATGAGATCGTTGGAATTTCACTGCGCAGCGCTCAAAATGCTGTAGAACATTTTTCAATACCACCATTAAAACAACGCCATTTGAACATAAGAAGAAAAAATACATCTCAAGGTTATCAACTCCGGCGTTAATATTCCGAGCGAATTGTCATACCTGAACTCATTCCATTATTCTAGATATATTGTTACAGCAGTACAGATAAAGTAAAGATAAAAAGGAGCTGCCACCAGTACATATTGTACTGGTGGCTTGGTTTAACTAATTATGCAATTTTTACCCAAGGATAAGTATCAGATGTTCCTCCACCATCCGGCACGGTGCCTCTATTCCACCATTTAGCTTCCCAATTTTGATTGTTCCAATTCACTCTATCACCGGCCTGATACACCTTATTTGCATCCCAGACAGGGTAATCACTCCCGTTATCTGGATTAACGGGATCAACCGGTTCAACATTAATACCCTTGAAATAGAATGGCGCCATCTCTATTTTTTGCGTGATTAATTCACAACCAAGACCCTCTCTGGCCGCATTGACTAATAAACCTCGGTCTTGATCTACGGTCCAGGTAAATATTCCCCCCAGATTCTTTTCTAATGCATATTGCGCTTTAGCTTTAACTGAGCGAGGGGTATCAAGAGAAATAAACAACTTGCTTTCCTTATTATAGAGATAATCAGCATCTGCTATTTCATCGGTATACAAGTCAAAATTATTTCTCCCCCTCTTTTCTTCCAAATCTAGATAATTATATATCGTGTCGTACCATTCTGTTGTCCCTGATTCAAATGATCCGGTTGTTGTAATCTTCGGATCTTTTTTCGGGACATAACCGGGATCATAACTGCCAGATAATGGAGAATAACTATCAATAACCGTATTTCTGCCATTACGCGAATAGCCGGTGTAACCAATATTGATTGCAGATGCAGGTACACCAAGGCTCAATAAATATTCAACCGCTTTCTCTACACTATTATCACCACCAGGATAATTACGGAGATTCGTATGATGTAACAACCTCTCAGCCCACGGAGTACCAAAGAAATCATAGGTCATCACGTTAATACCATATAGCCCAACTTGCAATAATTCAGGTATTTTTGATTTTTCCATTTTCTCTGGTACCGCCGAACAAGCAATACTGATTTTTATATCTGAACGTCCCGCTTCTTTAAACGCAACAGTTAAATCTTTAATTAAACTAACGTAATAATCGCCATCATCTGGCGCATAGATGTTACCTTCATTTCCAGCAACGCCGGGATACTCCCAATCAATATCAATTTCGGTAAGCATAGGGAAACGTTGAAATATATCAACTAAACTCGAACAGAAATAGGATTTTAGTGTTTCGTCTCTGACCATATTATAAAAGCCATTACTCATGGTCCAGCCACCAACACTAAATGACATAATAAGGTCATGGCCTTGAGCTTTTGCAGCTTGTTGAACTTTAGCCAATCCACCTAATACGCCCATACTTTTAGATTGATCAAAATCCCTTGGCATTTGGATATCTTGCCAACCAGAATAAGTACAATTCTGATAAGATTGGCAATCTCCCCAAGCATCTGTGAATGTCACTTCTCCATTATTAGTGCGGGCAAAAAATGGCGCTTGCTCTTTAATTTGCTGCTTTTTTTCACCCTCATCACCTAATATTCCACAGAAGCCAATAACTAATTTATCATAAGCAAAAGGATTATCTAAAAGGTGCTGTAAATCTATTCCTCTACCTCGACGAATAGGATCTTGATTTCCTTGTAATCTACCGTCATATTGCGACCAATCTGTATAATAGCCAAAAACTTTAGGTTTATTTCGTGTGTCATATTTATTATAGACTGGTAATAAAGTTCTTCCCGATGTGTAACTGAAATTTATTGTTTCAGTTGATGGATTGAAATTATCTATCTTATAAGACTGTTCACTGAGAGAATCTGTCTGGATTATTTTTGACATAAATCACCTCGACTAGATATCAATTTATTTTTCGATGAACACTCCAATTGCTTTACTTGCGTGGTAACATAATTACATTCTAGCTTGTATTCTTAGGAAAACAAATAATTGCTATTTGTTTGATTGTTAATGGTCAACTCAAATTTATGTCAACGAAACTTACATTACCGACCATTTATTATCAGATAGTAAAAACAAATAATTGCAAATTGTAAATATATTAACCGTCATTATTACAATTATCTACCTAAATTAAATTTGTAAATTAATTTTTACGAACCATTTATTTTAATTTTATTTTCAATTGACTATTCCTTATATTTTATATCTATACTAATTTGTATCCTTAGGGGTGTTCGTTTCTTTGAAATATTATTACCATACTTATATATGGAGATTAAAATGAAAGCTAAAGATGTTCAGCCAACCATTATTATTAATAAAAATGGCCTTATCTCTTTGGAAGATATCTACGACATTGCGATGAAACAAAAAAAAGTAGAGATATCAACGGAGATCACTGAACTTTTGACGTATGGTCGTGAAAAATTGGAGGAAAAATTAAATTCAGGAGAGGTTATATATGGAATCAATACCGGATTTGGGGGGAATGCCAATTTAGTTGTACCATTTGAAAAGATTTCAGAGCATCAGCAAAATCTGTTAACTTTTCTTTCTGCTGGTACTGGGGACTATATGTCCGAACCTTGTATTAAAGCGTCACAATTTACTATGTTACTTTCTGTTTGCAAAGGTTGGTCTGCAACCAGACCAATTGTCGCTCAGGCAATTGTTGATCATATTAATCATGATATTGTTCCTCTGGTTCCTCGCTATGGCTCGGTGGGGGCAAGCGGCGATTTAATTCCTTTATCTTATATCGCACGCGCATTATGTGGTATCGGCAAAGTTTATTACATGGGGGCAGAAGTTGACGCTGCTGAAGCAATTAAACGTGCAGGATTGACGCCGCTATCGTTACAAGCAAAAGAAGGTCTCGCTCTGATTAACGGCACACGGGTTATGTCAGGTATCAGTGCAATTACCGTCATTAAACTGGAAAAACTATTTAAAGCCTCAATCTCTGCTATTGCCCTCGCTGTTGAAGCATTACTTGCATCTCATGAACATTATGATGCCCGGATTCAACAAGTAAAAAATCACCCTGGGCAAAAAGCGGTGGCAAGTGCATTGCGTAATTTATTAGCAGGCTCAACTCAAGTTAATTTATTAACTGGAATTAAAGAACAAGCTAATAAAGCTTGTCGCCATCAAGAAATTACCCGGCTAAATGATACCTTACAGGAAGTTTATTCCATTCGTTGTGCGCCACAGATATTAGGTATAGTGCCGGAATCTTTAGCTACCGCACGGAAAATATTGGAGCGGGAAGTTATCTCAGCTAATGATAATCCATTGATAGATCCAGAAAATGGCGATGTTCTGCACGGTGGGAATTTTATGGGACAATATGTTGCCCGGACAATGGATGCATTAAAACTGGATATTGCTTTAATCGCCAATCATCTTCATGCCATTGTGGCACTGATGATGGATAACCGTTTCTCTCGTGGATTACCTAATTCACTGAGTCCGACACCCGGCATGTATCAAGGTTTTAAAGGCGTCCAACTTTCTCAAACCGCTTTAGTTGCTGCAATTCGCCATGATTGTGCTGCATCAGGTATTCATACCCTCGCCACAGAACAATACAATCAAGATATTGTCAGTTTAGGTCTGCATGCCGCTCAAGATGTGTTAGAAATGGAGCAGAAATTACGCCATATTGTTTCAATGACAATTCTGGTCGTTTGTCAGGCCACTCATCTGCGCGGCAATATTAGCGAAATCGCGCCTGAAACCGCTAAATTTTACCATGCAGTACGAGAAATCAGTCCTCCTTTGATCGCTGATCGTGCATTAGATGAAGATATAATTCGCATTGCGGATGCAATTATTAATGATCAACTTCCTCTGCCAGAAATCATCCTGGAAGAATAAAAAGAAAATCACTGAAAGCTTTTCAGCCATCTCTTGACTAAAAATACAGAACCCCATTTACTACTGAGGTAGAAACAATGAGAGTAAACAAGGGGTTTTGTATGGTCGTTTTTGTGACAGGAGCAACTTCAGGTTTTGGTGAATCCATTGCCAGAAGATTCATTCAAAACGGTTCTAAAGTTATTGCGACTGGACGACGTAAAGAACGGTTAGCAAAATTAAAAGCTGAACTAGGTGATAATTTTTACTTTGTTCAACTTGATGTAACTGATCGGACAGCTATCAACCAGGTTATAGAACAATTACCAGAATCACTCCGTGATATCGATATTTTAGTCAATAATGCAGGTTTAGCGCTTGGATTAGAACCTGCTCATCTGGCTAACCTGGATGACTGGGAAATCATGATTGATACCAATGTCAAAGGACTTGTCAATATGACCCGTGCTCTGCTGCCTGGAATGGTAGCAAGAAATCATGGGCATATTATTAATATCGGTTCTACCGCTGCAAGTTGGCCATATTCCGGTGGGAATGTTTATGGCGCAACTAAAGCTTTCGTCAAACAGTTTAGTTTAAGCTTACGAGCAGATTTGCAGGGAAAAAATATCCGCGTTACTGATATAGAACCCGGTTTAGTTGGTGGAACTGAGTTTTCTTTAGTCCGTTTTAAAGGTGACAACGACAAAGTAAATAAAACTTACGATGGCGCCCAAGCATTAACTGCTGAAGATGTCACTGAAGCTGTTTTTTGGGTCGCCAATTTACCTGCTCATGTCAACATTAATACATTAGAAATGATGCCAGTTTGCCAATCATTTGCCGGACTCAGTGTACACAGAAGTGAATAATTGCATTCTTCTTGATAATTTGTTGAACATCTTGATGCTATCTTATAATTTATCTATCTGATAGTTTCTTTTTGCGCCATCTAAATTGGCCCCACTCTACTTTCAAGAGGATAAAAAATGAATACTCGTAATTCTTTGATATTAAAAGCTATGCCAGCTATCGCTCTGGCAATACCATTGTTATGGCAAACGCCGGCATTGGCGGCAACTTGTACTAGCGGAAGTACCTGCGTCACCGTGCATGGCAGCGGAGATAGCGTGCTCGATAAAGAAGCCGCTCGTCAAAGCAAAGAACAATGGGATGAAACCAAAAATCTTCGCACTAAGGTTAATAAACGTGCCGAAAAAGAGTTCGATAAGTTTGATAAAGCCATTGATGCTCGTGACGCATGTCTGAAAAGCACCAATATCAATGCTTATTGGGAACCCGATACCGAACGTTGTTTAGACAGCAATACAGGTATGCCTATCAGGCCGTAATATAGAGGTGATGATAATGAAGATGAAAAAAGCGCTTTTATGCAGTGCATTGTTCTTTACCCTATCCCCATTTGCACTTGCTGCACAAGCTTCGTGCGAAAGCGTGAAAGAGCAAATTACGCAGAAAATTATCAATAATGGTGTGCCGGAATCTGGCTTTACATTGGAAATTGTCGCCAATGACCACGTTGAACAAGCCGGAAGTAAAATCGTTGGGCATTGTGAAAATAATGCCAAAAAGATTGTGTATACCCGGCAAGGAAGCCAATCTCAACCTCATCCGACCGCCAAATAGACCCACATCATCTTTCTGAAGGAAAATACTACAGTTTGGAGAAAATATTACGCCAATATTTTACCATTGATGAGTAGAGGTCGAGGCTATGCGCTTCGGCCCTTTTCCATATTATCTCTCTGTGAACATCACGTTAGTGGTGTTTTCCGTAGCAAGTTGCACCTAAACGATACCTCCAATATCACCTCTAATATAGTTTCATATGTAAACCATTAGTTTTTTTAAAACTGACAATTCAGATCATCAACTCTAATATTATCACGCTTTGAAATATAAATATTTGCCGAATAATTATGGTGAGTTAAATATCTTATTTACTCAAGAAATCATATTGAAATTTTAAAATAGGAAACCGTTATGAGCGATCTTATCGCTAAGAAAATTCTCTCTATCATGGTGTTTTTCACAGCATTAACTGTATCAGGATGTAACGCTATCGCAGGAAATCAAACAGAAACCGATAATTTTAGTAGTAATAGCAACGAGCAATATGTAAAAATTTATTTGCATAATAATACATCACATTTATTAGCGGCTGAAAAAACAGACTTACTTTGGGGAAGTTGGATTGAAAACCCATCGTCATCAATATCCGCATATAGTCGCGATTCATTCGCTTCAAAAGGTAAGATTTTTAGTGGCACTGAGGGCGAAGTTATTTATCGTTTACCCAACGGTGAAGGTAAGTTAAATGTTCACTGGAGTCTTTCATATTGGGGTGCTCAGAACCACAATATCTATCTTTCCGAAGTATCAGCTAATTATAAACTTGAGAAAACCGTTAAAAGTTCCTCTTCTTACGGCATCAAGATTGATATTTATCTCACTGAAAAAAATATAGATAGCAATTATAAAATTGCCGTGATGTCAGATCCTCAACCGTGGCGTTTAGATCCTGAAACAGGCGATCCCAATGCCGACAAAAAACCGTGGGAAGAATTGAATAGAAAGGTAGCAAACAGTATCAATAATATTTATGAAAGCAATCATCTTGCTTTTGGCATCGTTAATGGCGATCTTACCGAGTTTGGACGTGCTAGCACCAGAAGAAGCCTTGATGAGATATATACATCAAAAATCAAATTCCCGCTATTTATGGGATTAGGAAATCATGACTATGCAAATAATGTTAATGATTGTACTTATCCTGAGGGCCTTGATTTCAGTCGTAATGCCTGTGCCAGATCCGCAGTATTTGATATGGCAGAGAGAATAAGCGTTTATAGTAAAGAATTAAATAATTTCTCCTATGACTATGACAATGAAACATGGAAAGGAAGTTTGTCTTATTCATGGGATTTTGGTGATATTCATTACGTCCAATTACAAAATTATCCTACCTATAGCGTCAATCTGGATCACTATGTAAGCCCAACCATTTACATTACAAAATCCCTTGATTGGTTGGAAAGCGATCTTAAATCTGCCCAAACCAGAGGAAAGGCCGTCGTTTTAAACTTTCATGATGGGTATGACCATTTTATTGATAACAGCAGTTATGCTGAAAGAGAGAAATTTAAGTCATTGATTAAAAAATACAACGTTATGGCTGTTTTCGTTGGACATTCACATTTTCTTAAAGAATACAACTCCTCGGTATTTGGAAATGCAAGAGTCTACGATAGCGGAGCACTATTTAAAGGTGATTTCTTTATCATTAATGTTAACAAAAAATGCATGGAAATATCTGCATATAATGGAATAAGTGGTATCCCCAAGTTTGTTAAAAAAATGACGAGTGTTTGTGGTAAATAGAGATCAAACCAATTTATATCGTACTCAGATTTTAGCTTGATGATAAACCTCACTTTTTCGCAAGTGAGGTTTTCTTATTGATCGTTCACAGATCGCAATCACGATATTTATATATATTGGTTCTCTATACCAACTTCACTCTCACTTCCCCCAACTTGTTTAAATATAGTGGCGACATCCAAGTAGCAGGATAAATCTTTCTCTTCGGGACGTAAAATATAAGGAATTTCACCTAATTGCGGCGCATTAATGTGACGGCGTAACCTACCCATCACTTTGGTATAGTGCGATAAACCAGGATTAATTCTGTTAGCTATCCACCCGACTAATTGCAATCCATCATTTATTATTGCCTGCGCAGTTAAAATTGAGTGATTTACACAGCCAGGCTGAATACCAACAACTAAAATGACTGGGATTTTTTCCCTAATCACCCAATCAAAATAAAAAGTTTCATCATCCAGTAATACACGCCAACCACCGTTACCTTCAATAATAACGCGATCTGCTTTATTACTAAGATTATTCAATCCTTTTTTCATCTGTTCGAAATCAACCTGATTTTCTTCACAATACCTGCTTTTCCAGATAACTGGGTTAATTTCTTCATATTTAAGCAGAACAGGAGAAGATTTTTGTAGAATCACGCCATCTCGATTACGCATACCTTCTTCTGTTTCATACCCTTCTGTGGCTATAGGTTTATACCCTACTGCCGTTGCTCCGTCACGATTAAAAAATTGTAATAATGCACGGGTAACAACTGTTTTACCTATGTTGGTATCTGTCCCCGTAACAAATAGGCGCGTTAACATAAATTTTATTTTCCATAATGACAGATAGAATCCGATTAATGAGCGCTTAAGTCTAGAGGATGCCACTATAAGGGAGATTGAGTTAGCTCAATGTTTTGTTTAATTGCCAGGTCAATTTAGCAAAAAAATCTATATAAAGTTAATATTACAACCAGATAACCGCTATCAAGCATATTATCCTTTCATTAAATTGATCAATAATGAACCATCATATAAAGCTTTTTTAACCGATGCTACGGAAGATAATGTACCTGAATTATTGAATTCTGTCGCAACTAACTCAATCTGTTTGCTATAAGCGGGCAAAGCGTGTCGTTGAATACATTCATTAATTACCGGATACAAAACTTGCTGTGAAGCATTAAGGGGAGAACCCATCAAAATTTTTTCTGGGTTAAATAAATTAACCATAATTGCGATAATATGACCAATTTTCACCCCGATATCACGAATAATATCTATTGCTAAAGTATCGCCATTATTAACCGCCTGACAGAATGATTCAATAGTCAGTGGTTCGCTGTTCAGTAAAGAATCCGGTACCACTGTCAACTGCTGTTTTACTCTGGATAAAATATGGCTGATACCGACAACCGTTTCCAAACACCCAACATTCCCACAATAGCAGCGTTTACCATCAGGTTCAGCCTGAATATGCCCTATCTCCATGACACCACGGTTGCCAGCATGTAATGTTTGCCCCGCAATAATCACGCCAACGCCAACATGTTCATCAATGACCATTTGGATAATATTCTGACAATTTTTTGCCGCCCCATATAATGATTCAGCTATTGTCCAGGCGGTTATTTCATGTTGAAGAAAAACCGGTAATCCAGTACGACAATGTAGATATTCTCCTATTGGCAATTCCTGAACTTGGTAATAAGGGAAACTGTGGATTAAACCCCTGATCGGATCAACAATGGCATTTATCGTTATGCTAATTGCCGTCAAACGCTCAAGACGAGATTGATAACGGCCGAAAAATGCATCAATCTCGTCAATAATACACTCTAAAAAGGATTTTTTCTTGTTGATCGGTAATGGCAATCTATCTTCAACAATTAACTTACTACTTAAATCACGCAGTCCCAATATTAAACTTCCCAAGTTAATACTGACACACAGGAAATGCCAACCTTCTGAATCAAGCTTCAATCCAGTCGCCGGACGCCCTCTGAATCCCAAATCCAGAAATTCCGTTTCCATAACTAAGTGCGCATCAATCAATTCACGAACAATTTTAGTAATACTGGCTGGAGCAAGTTGCGCTTTTTTGGATAGCTCAATCCGGGAAATTGGACCATATTGATCAATTAACTGATAAACAGTACCAATATTAATCTGTTTTATCTGATCAACATGCCCCGGCTGTCCATCCATTATTTACCCTTTTACGCGCTAATTAATTCATGTTTCAAAATAATTGTTGGTTGATTATGTCGAGGTTTTAGGCAAAAAGTATGATTCTTTCAGTAAATATGTGATATTCAGCACGAAATTTAGCTGATTTCTACTTATTTTTTCCATTTAAGATATTAGATATGAGTAGGTTTATCAGTCTGTCTGCCGCGGCCGATATTGGCCGATTTTTGTGATTGACCAACCAAACCTCAGAGCAAGAATGATTATCAGCTAATGAAATATACTGGACACCATCCACTTTCATTCGAGTAAAAGATTCAGTCACAACGCTGACGCCTAGCCCCGCAGAAACCAACCCAAGAATGGTCATTGCTTCGCCTGCTTCCTGTGAAATCATCGGCGTCACACCTGCTTGAGCAAGTAATGTGATAATTTCATCATATAAAGCAGTCCCGACATCGCGCTCAAAAAACACCATCGGATAACCCGCCAACATTTCGAGCTTTATTCCCTGCGGAGCATATTCCAGCAAAGGATGTCCATCATAGACAGCCAGCATAAAAGGTTCTCGAAATAATAACCGATACTCAAGGTTATCGGGTAATGAGGTATTACGCATAATGCCAACATCGATCCGTCCAGTCAGTAATGGCGCAATCTGCTGTTTAGTGTTCATCTGATGCATATGAATAGCGACTTCCGGGTAACGTTCCCGAAACTGCCGTAAACTCAGAGTGACCTTATGCATAAAAGGTGTCGTAGAAGTGAAACCGATAGATATTTCCCCTAACTCTCCTTTTTGCATTCTTGCTGCCTTTGTTGCCGCAGCATCAACCTGAGCCAGGATCTGATAAGCTTCTTTTAGAAACATGTTACCTGCCGGCGTTAAACTCACATTCCGGTTATTACGTTCTAATAACTGTGCATTGATATTATTTTCAAGTGACTGAATTTGTTGGCTTAACGGAGGCTGTGAAATATTAAGCCGTTCTGCCGCACGACCAAAATGTAATTCCTCTGCCACTGCAATAAAGTAGCGTAAGTGCCGTAACTCGATAGCCATAATCACCTTTGAGATCTAAGAGATATTATTATTAATGATTAATATATTAGACAAAATATTTTGCAATTCATATGCTCAATCTCCATCAAGATACAAGCTAGTTAATAAATTAAGTAAGGAAATGATGTGAGCGCCAGCCCTAGTAGTCATAGTAGCAGTATCAGTGAAAACCCAACTCTTGATAATAATCTTGTCCAAAATGTTCAAAATAAGAAAAGTTATATTCAGAAAGACGATCCTCTGTACATGAGAGTGACGTTGTCACTCTTTATTGTCGGATTAGCGACATTTGCCCTGCTCTATTTCGTTCAACCTATCTTACCCATGTTATCGGATGATTTTGGCGTTTCTCCCGCTACCAGTAGTTTATCTTTATCCCTTTCAACCGGCATGTTGGCGTTGGGTTTACTAATAACCGGCCCTCTGTCTGATGCCATTGGTCGTAAAAATGTGATGGTAACCGCGCTAACAGCGGCTGCCATTTTCACTTTACTCAGTGCATTTATAACCAGTTGGCATGGAATTCTAGTTGTACGCGCTCTGGTTGGTTTGTCTCTCAGTGGCGTAGCCGCCGTTGCCATGACTTATCTTAGTGAGGAAATCCACCCTAATTTTGTTGCTTTATCAATGGGACTTTATGTTAGCGGTAATTCTATTGGCGGCATGAGTGGGAGATTAATATCAGGCGTTATTACTGACTATTTCTCATGGCGGGTTTCTGTCATCGTATTAGGTTTATTGGCATTAATTGCGGCAATGACATTTTGGCGTATGTTACCTGAATCGCGCCATTTTCGGCCAAGCTCTCTCAAGCCTAAATCTTTATTAATCAATCTTAGATTACATTTTCGTGATGAAGGATTGCCATTACTGTTTTTTGAAGCCTTTTTACTCATGGGCGGCTTTGTTACCCTATTTAATTACATAAGTTATCGTTTATTAGATTCACCCTATCATTTTAATCAGTCAATTGTCGGTATGTTATCTATTGTTTATTTGGCAGGGACATACGGCGCATCTAAAGTGGGCACATTAACCCATCAATATGGACTTGGAAAAGTGCTGATCGCGACGATAAGTATGATGCTAATCGGTACGCTTATTACCTTATTCTCATCTGTGGCGACGATTATCATTGGGATGATAGTCCTCACTTTCGGTTTCTTTGCCGCACATGCTGTTGCCAGCAGTTGGGTCGGACGTCGTGCTCGCCGGGCCAAAGCACAAGCGTCTTCTCTTTATCTGTTTTGTTATTATTTAGGCTCAAGTGTGGCAGGTACTCTCGGTGGTATATTTTGGCTCCAATTAGGTTGGAATGGCGTTGTTTTATTTATTGCCATTCTTATCTTTTTGGCTCTACTTTTAGGGTTTAAACTCGCCAAACTTCCAGAGGCAAGATAATAGAAAACAAGAATTATTCGCTATCTGTATTTAACTATTTATTTGACACTTTTATCCATCAGTTAATCCTTCATTTTCTGATTTGTCAAAAATTAAGTTGTCTTTTTGCGGCAATGTTGAAAATCATGACAATATTGTTCAACAAAAAAATAAACATTAATACTCATATATAAGGAAGCATTAATTATGGGACATTCCAGATTTGAAGGTTTCACTAAAGAGGAAATAAAACTGGCATATGAATTTGATATGCTAAATCAATCTATGGTGATGGCGGAAGCGAATGCCTATGCACTGCAAAAACAGTTATGTCGTCTTAGCGAACCGCAAAAACTGCTCAATAAGATAGGTCGGAATGCGCTGGTGGAAATTAAAGACACAATGATACGTTCAGTTCCCGCCTCAATATGTGCAGGATTAGCGGGCGCTGCTACAGCATCAGGTGGGCCCGCTATCTCTTTTCTCGCCAGTGCGGCGGCGGGAAGTATTGGCGGAGAATTGGCAAAACCCATTACGTCAAGAACCGGTGTTCATACTCAGTTGTATCCGACCTGTGCCGGCAATACGATTAAAGACATTGAGCAAGAGGTACAGGGGAAATTACAAGGTAAATTGAGTGGCTACCCCAAATTACATGAACTATATCGTACTTATGTGAACAAAGAATATGCGCGGGATTTTGTACTTGATACTGCACTGGCAAATACGCCCGATGTGGTTACCAGCGCTGTAACAGAAGGTGTCAGTAACTGGACGGCGGGCACTTTCAGTTCCATGCTGAAATATGGCCCAATACCTGTTGTGGCTTTAACTGCGGCAGCGGGATTAGATCCTCGTGGTATTTATAACAAAGGCAAAGATACACTGCATGCAATGGCTAGCATAAAACCTGGCCCACACGCAGGAGGTAATCTGAAAGCAAAAAAACTGGAAAAACTACGGCATACTTATCAGGAATATTTACCCTATCTGGAGCAAAATTTATTACGTGCGCGAGATTGCTTAACCCAATTAATTGCGTCATTAAACAACAATCCGAATAGAAAACTAAACATTGAAGCGTTCATGAAGAAATCCCCTAATCTCGCCTTATCACATCACAACGCCCGCATGGTATCTAAAGAAATTATCAATATGCTTGATTTGTTGATTATGCTGGAAAAAGAAAGGGAAAATGAGGTAATTAAAGAAACCTGCTTCTTATAAAGCTAAATCTTCTTTTGGGTGTGTTGACACAGATCAACCACCCGAGTCAAGGTGATAAACTTGACGCCAAAGAGAGCTGTTCATGTAACACAGCATACCTGAAACATCCACCAGCCCCCTCAGCATCATTTGCACAACAAATTTATATATCATGAAACTAATTAATAATAATATTAAAATCTGTGGAAATTAAATTTGCTAAAAAATTTGAACTCACTTTATTTTTTACAAAAAAAGATAGATTTGGAAAGATAGAATCTTTACCACTATAACTTAATTCACCCTCTTTTATAATATAACAACAAGGTTCAATTAAATTTACGCTGTACTCTCCGGCGCCGGTATCATCGGAATATATACCAAAATTATCAAAACCATTCTCAACGTATTCCCCGCTATTAAAAAACCAATCTTGAGTTGGCTTCTCCCTGGACATTTCTGCCGTAAAATTTCGTGGAGTGAAAAACTGTGCTTTAAACGTGAATGCAAGATAAAGGTTTGAAACATTTGGATAACAAAATAAATTGCGAAATTCTGAAATATTCCGACCACCCAACCATATAAATCCTGGAGTATAAATGCGAAAATTTAAATTCTCCGCACTCCACTTCTCTATCTTTCTATCGAGTGTCAATGGGAATTTCATCACGATACCATTTGGAGCATATTTGTTTACATAGATATTAGTCATCATTGTGCCTCATCTTTTAATTAATTTACTTGGCTCAATAGCCCCAACCTTGTTTATTATCTCTTTTTTACAGTATAATGCCATAATCCGATTACCGCTAATATTCCACGGTCAAAATCACTTCACGCTCATCCCATTGCTAAAAAAATAAGAAAACACTGAAATTTATTTAGGACAGGTGAAAAACATTAACCTACTGAAAAATTATTATCAGTACCGATCAATATTAAAATAATATACAGCAAGATTATTCCCAAGCGGGAATAAACAGTAAATAGAGTAACGAGAATACGCCGAATTAATCTCCTTATACTCACTTTAAATGACAATAAAATTTCGGGATTATATTGACACCTCCCCTTATTTTAAGCAAGAAAAGAGGAGGTCATCATGACACAATATGAGTTACGGCTATATAAGTTACGGCTATATAAGTTACGGCTATAGTATTAAGCAAAAGTTAATTTATAATCCAAGTTCACTGGCGATGATATTACGCTGGATGTCGGATGTACCTGAATAAATGACTGATGCAATCGAATTGCGAAGTTCTCTTTCAGTGGGACTCTCAGCTAGATAGCCTTTTGCTCCGTAGATCCGCAATACATCCAGCGATAATTTCGTGTATGTTTCGGAGACGAATAGTTTTGCACAGGCCGCCTCCATTATGGCATTTTTACCTGCATCTTTTAGGCGTCCCACTTGGTAGACAAGTTCACATGCAGCATCCAGATTGACTTTCATGTCGGCGATACGATGGGATACAGCTTGATTTTTCCCGATGGGCTGACCAAACTGCCGACGTGTACGTGCATAAGTGATGCATGCTTCAAGGCTACGGCGCATCGATCCCAAGGTGGTAGCAAGAATACATCCACGTTCGTACTCCATAGCACTTTCGAAAATCTTAATGCCCCTTCCTTCCCTACCCAATATCGCATCAGCGGGAATACGGCACTCCTTGAGTGTGATCTGACCCATCAGCGCGGTGCGCAGCCCCATTTTTTCTAGCGGTTGACTTACCTCTATACCCGGAGTGGTCGATTCGATAAGGAATGCGGTTATGCCAAGCGGACCAAGCGTAGGATTAATTGTGGCGTAGATGACATAAAGATTAGCGATAGGTGCGTTAGTGATATAAATCTTCGAACCATTAAGAACATAGCTGTCTCCATCTCTCACTGCATGAGTGCGCATGGAGAACACGTCCGAGCCTGCTTCATCTTCCGTCGAGCCATTGGCGCCGATCAACGTGCCGTCTATCAGACCGGGTAGAAAACGTGAACGTTGGGCAGGTGTGCCATGAATGGCCAGTTGCATGGTAACCGTCCACAAATGAGCGTTGAGTGAAAACAACAGTCCCTGATCCTCACAACCGTACCCCAATCCTTCCATGACCGACAACAGGTCAGACAATGATGCTCCCTCGCCGCCGCAGTTTTCGGGTATAGCCATTTTAAACAGCCCGAATTCTGCGCATTTCCGCCAGCCCTCCCAGTAAAAAGTCCCGGTACGATCGGCGGTTGCTATGTCTGTTTTTAACTGGTCACGGGCAAAACGTGCGGCATTATCGTGCAGCAATATCCGTTGTTCATCAATTCTATTTGGCATAACCTTGTTGCTCCAAAAATTGACAGTTGGTCTCGATAAATTGGCAGTTAGTCTCGAGAAATTGATAGTCGGTCTTGCCCGTTGAGGTGCGGGGAAGAGCTGGTAAGTAGCTGAAATTGTCGGGTATCATGTATCGTGCAAGTCGTTTATGACAATACTGACGCAGCTCTGTTAGGGATAGCTGAGAATCGCAAGCAACGAGAAATGCTGTGATAGTCGCCTCTCCGTCAATTTCAGTGCAGACAACCGCACAGGCTGAAAGTTTAGGATGCGTCATCAGGCATGACTCGATCTCGTCTAGTTCTATCCGGTATCCATGACGTTTAATCATGCGATCAAGCCGTCCCATGAAAACGTAACCTTCTGGTGATGAACGAACCACATCACCCGTGTTGTACCAATATTTGCCATTAAGGTAGAAGATGCGCTGAACGGTTTTCTCAGGATCGTTCCAATAACCAGTAATGACAGAATCCCCTGAGACACATAACTGACCGGATTTGCCTTCTGGTACTGGCTGCAAATGTTCATTGACAACAATAGTTTCACAGTGAGTACAAGGATGGCCGATCGATAATGGCTCGAGGCGGTTTTCCTGTATGATCGTCGGCACTTGGTAGACAGTACATACATTGGTTTCTGTGGGGCCATACAAGTTGTAATAGGCTGCCTCAGTCCACAGCAGCATCAGCTTGCGCAATTTCGTAATAGGGAAAACCTCCCCTGCAAACAGCACAAGTCGTAGCCGGTTATGAATAGGCAAGCCTTTGTGGCGCTGTTCAGCCAACATGCCTAAAATTGCAGGAGCAGAATACCAGACGGTGATCTCCCGGCTGGCAATGAATGTCGCTAAATGCCGCGGACTTGCGGCAAGGTCAGTATCAATCAGGTGAATGCATGCTCCATTCTTCACAGAGACATAGATGTCGAAAATCGACAGATCAAAGTGAAATGGGGCATGGCTGGAGACTTGATCTTCTGCCGTTATATTGAAGAAAGCTGAAGCCCATTCAACGAAGCTAATCGCATTGCGGTGACTTATTGCTACTCCTTTCGGAGTTCCGGAAGAACCGGACGTGTACAGAATATATGCGAGCCGATCCGCATCAGGCGTGCTGCGCAGGTAGTCGAATTTTCCTTCATCTTTTTTTATAGATAGAATCTCCAGCGCCTGTAGTTCTTCACTTATATCGTTCATTTCTTCATCATTCGGCTGTATCACAATGATGCGAGATTTGAACTGAGAGGTGACATGTATCAGATATGACGCAGATTCGGGATCGGTGAAAATGACCTGAACATCGCAATCACCAAATACCGTCGATGCCCGCAAAGCTGAGCTATCCACATCTATGGGCACGTATGCAGCACCTAAACGGAGCACACCAAAAATGACAGCGAGGGTGTGTGGGTTTTTACGCATGAAAATTCCCACACGATCACCTGTAACAACGCCTTTTCGATAGAGAAAAGCGGCAATCTTATCCGCTGTATCGGAAAGTTCTTTGTAACTCATTGCCGAACCATTAGAACCAATGACCGAACAAGCGTCGGGGTGTCGCACTACGGAATCGTCTAAGTATTTCGCTAAGTCTATTGAAAACTCAGATTGTTCCTTCAATACAGCTTCTATCATTATTTTTCAACTCCTGACGATTTCTCATCCACATAACGCGCGATCTCGCAAATAGTAGTGAAACGTGTTCTCGGGTCACTGACACCAACTATGATGTTAAATTCATCTTCAATAAACGACACCAGACGCATCATAGCCAAGGATGAAAGAATTCTTGATTCTCCTAAATTCAGATCGTCAGAAATATCGAGGTCATTTCCTTTTAGGATATTTTCGATAATAAAAGTACGGATTTTCGTCAAGGCGTTAGACATAGGAAGTTCTTCTAATAGTTAATATTTATGTTATGAATTACAAATGCTCACTGCGGGTTGTCGGATTGATGACGGAAGCTTCTTTGGGTGAAGGCGCGAGGATAACGTCAGACCAGCGGAATATGGCTGCGGAAGCTTCCGCCTGACCACCGAATCCATACAGCAGTACTGTGTCACCGGGTTTAATGTGACCACCAGCCGCCGCGGTATAAGCATTGAACGGCATCAGCGCCGGCCCGATATTAGCAACCTGTGGGAAAGTATCTACAATACGGTCAGGTTCGATTCCCAACACATTGGCGGAGAACTCTGCATGCCAGGCTGTCGGCGTGTTCACTACGACGAAATCAATATCTTTCAATTCAAGTCCGGCTTTTGCCAGTGCGCCTTCAGTCGTCTGTACAAGATACTCTTCAGCCGTGGCACGCAACACGTGAGAGATGGAAGGGTCTACGCGCAAACGGATCTTTTGTCTCTCAAATGTTACTCCCGAAATGTCTTCCACTGCGTCCAGCAGCCAAGTGCCGCAGGTTTTTCCTGTGTGTAAAGATTCAGCCCCCAACAAGCCAAAACCGCTATCTACTGGCCCGACCAAAAACGCCGCCGAAGCATCTCCGCACAAACGCAGAGTAACATCGTCAGATTCGATCGCCCGCGATAGTCTGGATGTTGTGACGACCAAAATTCGTTCTTTCAAGCCTGCCTGCACCCAAGCACATGCTGTCAACAACCCTGACATAGAGCCACCACAGGTCGCTTCCACGTTGAAGGCTCCGCCGCCTGTCCCAAGTGACTGTGCAAGATACGCTGCATCACCTGAACCGATCCGATCTGGGAACATCGATACTGAAATTAGGCAATCTACTTCATTTGGAGAAACACCCGCGGCATCTAGTACACGGCGCGCTGCTTCAATCCCAAGTTCCACACTCCCTTCGTTATTTGCTACGACTCGGCGTTCGACGCTACCGAAAAAGGGATCTTCCAGATAACGTTCTATGGCTGCATCGTACAGGTTAAGCCTACGACGCCTGGATGAATCACTTGGCTTCGATGTTATTACTGACGGTTCAGTATCCTGTGCTGGAGGCGTTTCTTCACACCACCAAGCATTTGTACGTACACCATCAGGCAAATACACAGCAATAGCTTGAATTCCTACTGCTTGCATATAATCTCCTCATATAATTTTGCCAGAAATCTGATTAATTTAATTTGTACGCCATTGTTTAGGAAAGAAAATAGATTCGGAATGGGAATTTCATCACGATACCGTTTGGAGCATATATTTTTACATAAATATTATGTCACCATTGTGCCTCATTTTTTAATTGATTTACTTGGGTCAATAGCCCCAACCTTAGTTATTATCTTTTTTTTTACAGTATAATGCCATAACCGGATTACCGCTAATACTCCGAGATCAAAATTATTTCACACTCATCACACTGCTAAAAAAATAATAGAAAATCCCCTAAGTTTATTCAGAATAAGTGCAAAACATTAACCTACTGAAAAATTATTATCAGTACCGATCAATATTAAAATAATATACAGCAAGATTATTCCCATGTAGAAATAAGAAAGTATCAATCATAACGATGCTAAGGCTATCTTTGACTTTATATTTTGTCAGTCAAGAACAACAGACAAGTAATACTTTATTTATGATTAACAACTAGCTATCGGCCGTAAAACAATTTCTGCCGGACAACTACCTGCTGGATGCTGAAGGATAAAAACAATCGCGTCAGTGACGGATGAAAGTGAGATAGTTCCTATATTATTTGGTAACACCGTGCCTAACACCTCAAGCTGACCCGGTGAAATTGCACATACTCGTACACCTTGTTGCCATAGTTCTTGCTGTAACGCTACAGTAAATCCAACGACTGCCCATTTTGATGCTGCATAGCAACTGGCCCCTGGCAAGCTAGCTTTTCCGGCCAAGGAGCTAATATTAATAATGGAGGGCTGCGCGCTTGATAATAGATGTGGCAAGGCGAGATATGTCATGTGAATTAAAGCAGTGACATTAGTCGTAATAACCTGATCAATTTCTTCCGGTATTAGATCCATCAGATTGCCAAAATGGAAAGCACCGGCATTATTGATTAATACATCCAATCCACCCAACTTTGCACAAGTGAAATCTATCAAATGCTGGCGGAAATTATCATGACATATGTCCCCAGAAAATGAGTATATTTCACAGTTATCCTGATATTGCTGGGACAATTCTTTAAGTCGATTCTCACCTCTTCCCGTTATCACCATTCGAGAACCATTGCTTGCAAGCATTTCAGTGATTGCATGACCAAGCAAGCCGCTGGCGCCAGTGAGTAAGACACGTTTACCATGCAACATCTTCCCTCCCTAATAACGCCAAATAGCGGACCTCCATCCGGTGGTATTATTCGCCAATTAGAAATCCGCTTAACTTTATATTGCTATCAAATAGCTACAGAGTTATTTATCACTCGTTTTTTGATGATTCGGTACAAGAACGACAACCAAAGCCAAGCACCCTTCCCGCTTCACTACCAGATAAGGTGCGCGGTACTGCCCCAGCCAGACTAACCGGTTGGGAAAAAGTCGCTAACCGGAGAGAGTTTTCCATTTGGCTTGTTTCAATCTTGCCCAGATTAGTGTTTTTCATATGATTTACCTCTTTTTTTATATTAGTGCGTCTGGTATGACGCGGTACTATCAACGCTCGCTAAGCCAGCGCTAACATACATTGCTGAGCTTGCACACGGACATAACTACTGGGATCACTCATGGCAAGGTGATAAACCTGATCACGATATTGTGTATCGGTAGAAAAACTCAGCATGGAAACAAAAGCGATAGAACGTAGCTCTTCTCGGGTATGGCTGCTAGCAATTGTATGCAGTAGTTCTCTGCTACGTTCATTGCCCTCTTTCATCAAAACAGCAAACAAGGACTTATGTGCACGGAATCGTTCAAACCGCCCGTTTTTAATACGTGCAACCTGAAAGCCAGAATTATTTTCCCTATCCAGATCAAATTCATATTGGCGCTGTCCATTCCCTCTAGGTTGAATGATGATATTGATAGAGACGGATAAATTTGGTGGTGGAAATTGAATATGCATATCTTTACTGCGAAAGAAAAATATGACTTTGCCTGGAGATAACATCTGTTCGCCAAAGTAATTCATAGCGACTTCTTCACCCTCAGCGCCATCAACACTGTTATAGTCGTACTCATAAAGACGTGTCGTATAACCATCACCAAAAAAGTTAGTTGTCAAAAAATCAAAATTATGGTCATGAGGTTCTAGCCAGGAAAATGGCGCAGGCGCGGACTGAGGTCCAGGTGGTAACCATAGCACCATGCGAATGGCAAATCTCCGTTCGCTGTATAGAATAAATGTCGGCGGCTGAACATCATTTCCAGACTGGAATTGGTTGGGGAATACCAATTGGTTACAGATGATGTCCAATATTTCTTGCTTGTTAGCCGCAAAATCTACCAACCATTGACTGGCCATCTCTATCTCTTCCCGCTGGTAATGACCACAAGAAACGTTATCCACCATATTACTGGTCTTCAAAAGCTGAACCAACTCAGGCAATGCCAATGGCTTACCTGGTTTAGGCGTGAATTCAAGCGTCATGAATTTTCTCCTGCAAAGTTACCAACACTGCCTGAATCGCATTACGGACATAATTGCTCTTGTCATCCAACGCGCTATCAATTAATGATTGTGAGGGCTGATGACGAAGAATAGCAGCCCATGCCATCGCTCTGGCTTCTTCCGACTGATGATTTTTAGCAATATGGATCAGTAGTTTTTGTGTACGTAGATTCCCCTGATATGCCATCAATGAGAAAATCGAACGCTGAGAAATTACCCGTTGCAAGTTATTGAATATAGGTTTGCCAACAATACGCCCTGACGATTCCGATAATTCAAAAATCGTTTGTCGAACTGAAGGAATGCTTTTAGGAATAATGAGATTCAAAGATGCTGACAACGAAACAGGTTCGTGCTGAATGTGCACATCCTGATTAGCGTAATAGTAAATAATCTCCCCTTCTTCCAGAAACATATCCCCTGCGTAGCTAAAAAGTGTTTCCCCACTGTCACTCTGCTCGATCTGAGAATAGTCAAAACCATATAGGGAGGTGCGGTATCCAGGACCAAAGAAACCAACACTCATCAGGTCGAATGCATGATCATGGGCATAACGATAGGAAAAAGGGATACTCCGGGCCTGAAATCCCACAGAGAGCCAAACCATCAGACGCAATGTAAAAACTGGGCAAGTGTACAAAACATAACTTTGCGATTGTCCATTATTGGTATGTTGGAAAGTTTCAGGAGTCTCTAAGGCGTTACTTATATGTTGCAATACTTCATGGCGATTAAGCGCGAAGGCCTTAAGATGGGTTGCCGTATTTAACATATCATCCTGGCTATAACAGGATGCTCTCAAACTTTCGAGCACGCCGGAATCAGTCAGATATTCAATTAAAGCCGTCAAAGTGATTTGAAAGCCAGGTTCGACTACCAATTTTATCGCCATGTTTAGTCCTCCCTTGCAATGTCAAACCCACTGAGCCGTAAACTATTTTTTGCCGTTTCTCGCATCATCGTATCGGTATCTTCACAGGCTATCTGGTGTAACAATTCCAAGCATGCAGCACTATCAATCTGTGCCAGACTTTCAACCGCCTCCCAGCGAACAAAATTGGCATAATCAGATGTTGCGAGTTTCTCCAGTACAGCGCTTGCGCCATGATATTTCATCGCCCCTAAGAGCCGAACATATAGCTGAATACGTGACGCACTTAAATTAGTACAAATGGTTTCGACGGGTTGTAAGCTCATTCGATCATAAATCCAACTGATCCACCCTTTAGCGCCTGAATGTGCAATGAGTAAAAAAGAGCCATTACGATTCTCATAACCGAAATCAAGAATATCCTCGTAAGCTTTAAAGCTATATAGCTGGTTTGGTTCGAAAGTAAAAACGCCTAATGAAGTCAATGCTTCTGGTTGTATAAATGGATCATTATGATTAATTTTGCATTTATAATAAGGAATTTGTATTGCCTCTCGTGATGGATTGATGATAAAAGTATCGAATTCATTGACGTATAATTTTTCATTATTCGTTTTACCAATAAAGCGAACAAGTAAATTAAAATTTTTCTGCCGATGAAGATAAATACTATCTTCAGAGAGAAGTTCATATTTATCAGTAATTTCTTTCTTTTCTAACAGATCATTCAATATATCGATAATATTATCACGTGATAACTTACCCAAAACCTCACCAACCGACCAGAAATCTCCACCATTATCCGCCATCTTCTTGGTAATTATTTTCTCCAATTGGTCTAATTTGGTAATTTCTTCTGCTGCCTGCTCATCACAATGTAACCATTTACTCTGTTCAGCTTTGGGTAATCCCTGTTTTTCATATAGAGAGGTAAAATAGCTATCACGTGAAGCACGTAACCAGTCTGATAGAGAAATATTTTTTTCTTCCGCTTCAGCGATAAGATTATCAATGCCTTTTTTAGCGATTGACTGGGCAATACCTTTATTAATGAGCATGTTTTCCAAACGGTCTTCTGTTTCTTTATTCACGACAATACCCATGCCAACTGAATATTGTGGCGTATTTCCAATATGATAATGATGTGGTGGAAGAATAAATATATCACCGGCCTCTATTATCCAGTTATCGGCATAGGGCCGTAGTTTCTCCATATTAAACCGATATTTAATCCCGTCTATTTTTTCAAAAATATCCTTACTAAACAGAGACATTTCTTTAGCATTAGGCCCACAATGGAAATGCACTACCGAGCTATAAGGATCATCAAGATGAACCCCAAATGGCGTGTACCCATAGTTACCAATAAACAGACAAGTTCCTATGAAAGTATTTCTTTCCCCAAGAATTTTTCGCAAAGGAGCGAAAATAGAAGAAACTGCTTGAAAAATATAATCAGACCAACGTTCAGTATCATTGACAATCACACCGAACCGTTCACCCCCAGTAGCTCGTGATATCCAACTCTCAAATGTTTCGTTTTCATGAGGCTCAGTATAAAGAATAGGATCAATATGTTCCGCACTCAATCGCCCCTCTATATATACCCGAATTAAAGACTCTTGAGAAACCATCATTTCTTTTTTCAATATGCTAAATAGTGAAAATAAGACATCATCAGAAAACAACTCAGGATTAAAAGCCTCTTTTATTAACTTAGCTGACATAATCACAGGTTTATTAACTGGATCATAAATTTGTTCATCTTCTCTTATCTTATGCATCTGATAATGCTCACAAACCTCATTAAATTTTTTAACGTACTTAATATAAGCGTTCATATGTGATCCCGCCTTTTGATGATAGCGAAGAGAGATAGATAAAATAGGTAGGTAGATAAAAAAATAGTAGGTCAGGATGATAGAATAGCAAGGGAAAATTATATAAGCGCTTATTAATGTGAATAGGTCAACATGCACTTCGGAGAGCGTTAATTAAAACAGGAACTGGATAAAAAAAACCAACTTAAAAATATGATCTAGAAATAATTTATTTTAGTTTAATGATGAAATAATAATTTATTAAAAATAAAATTATAAGGCGATTTCGCGTAGCAAATGCAATAAAATTAAATAATAAGAGGAATTACATTGACATATAAATGCGAATAATATCACATATTTTACAATTAACCATTATCACCCTTGACATCATTTCCCTCTATTTTTTATCTCAGAGAAACCAACATCCGTCGAAAACAAAATAGCTTCTTATAAATGTAACCTGATAAAGTTCCTTAAAAAAGGCGACGCAAATGTCGCCTAATAGTTATTTTTCGTGAGACTTAACCAATCGGTTCGCAGAATCTTTATATTGTCAAACGACGTCGCAACACATTACGGGTTTCAATGGACGATTGGCTAAATAGGTTCCCGGTACTATTTCGAAACGTTTGATTAACCTCAACTGCCCGAGGAGGGTTAACATTCACTGCTTCTGATTCCAGCGGTGTGAAACGAGACAACGTATAGGCTTCACTTCCCTCCGAAGTACCTGCTGATGAACTCAGTTCCCAAGTCTGATGATTCACTGCATAAGCTGTACGCGTAAGCTCAATTATTCCTGAGGTTGTCGATACTGCACCAAAACCAAAGGATACCCATCCCAGAATATTAGCTGCATTCGCATTACTGTCTGCAACCGCCGCCGCCGCTATCCCCGTAGAGAGAGACGCCGCATTTGCGCCCAACGATATCGAAGATAACGCAATATCCCATCGTCTGCTGGAACGGCTAGCAACTTCACCAAATTCAAGAGGCACTGACCCGATAACACCCGCGCTGACTGCCTGAGAACCACTCCGTGCCGATTTTACCAGCGAAGAGGTAAAGGTTATTGCGCTGATACCAAAGCTTAAAACCCCCAATCCCGCACTAATCCAATTTAATATCCCAGATGTTTTCGGATCTTTTTCCGATAATGCTGCTGACGCAATCCCTATCGAATCGGCAGCCAATCCAATGACAGTCGCAGTAACTGCAAGCGCGCTGGTAGAAGCAATCGCCCCCAAAGCGCCCCCCGCAGCAATGAGACCCGCGCTAATCGCCGCTCCGGCTCCCAGTGATACAATCCCGACAATGATGCCAATTGCCCCTAGCACAATGCCTAATATCCCGCCGGCACTAAGATGACCGTTCAGATCAATCCGGTTTATGGGATCGCCTTGGCAATAGGTATAAGGGTTAATCCCTCCCCGACCAAAAGGACTCCAACTATCGGGGCTGTGAAACCTCATGAGAACCGGGTTGAAAACACGATATCCGTTACCTAAGAAGTACCAGCCTGTTACTGGATCAACCTGTGCGCCATTCAAACCCGGTAATGAGGAAATTAAACTCCTAAAGCCATAAGGTGTATAGGATAAAGCCATCAACTCGTTTTCGTTCTGACTGGCGATAACCGTACTGTTATGGTCAATACCATATTGATAGTAGACTGATTGACCATTCTTGGCGCTTTGATGTCCAATTCGTTGCTTATCACTGCTCAACCAAGTAATCGCTTCATCACCCAATTGAATATTCGTCACTTTACCGGAAGCATAATGCTGTCGATTAACGGTACCATTCGCCAAAACCTGTGCGGTTAATTTGTTCAATGCATCATACTGGTAGCTGCACACCAGATTGCCCAACCGGTCTTTGACCTGTACCAAGCGATTATTCTGATCGTAAATGAGCGTTTGCCCTTTTTCGTCACGTGTTAGGTTGCCATTAGCATCATAACTTAACTCTATCTGCTGTTTGTCGCTGGTAATACGAATAAGTTGAGTTGGATCGGCTTGACTGAAATGATAATCCACCGTTTCCTTACCATCTCGATATGTATTATCGAGCCGCTTAATATTTCCCCATTGGTCATAATGGTAAATCTGCTGATTTAATACACGACCCGTATGATCAATCGGAGATTGTTCTCCCTCACATTGGTATTGGCTTAAGCGTTGATTATTATCATATTGATAACGTTCATTTTTCATAACCACCCCATCGATGGAGGTGATACGTTGACTGATTTGATTATTCTTCGTATAGCTTAAGGTAATAACTTGTATTGAGAAGTCACTAATTAGCGAGCGTTTTATTTCTCGATCAAAAGCATCATATTCGATTTTTGTCACTAATTGGGATAATGACGTCGTGTCTTTGGTCGTCGTTGTTATCAATCGCCCAACATTGTCATATTCAAATGTAGCGTATTGTGCATCCTGTTCTGTTTTGACCAATCTTCCCTGAGCATCGTAACTATAAACATGATTATGA
This sequence comes from Photorhabdus luminescens subsp. luminescens, assembly GCF_001083805.1. Classification (GTDB taxonomy): domain Bacteria; phylum Pseudomonadota; class Gammaproteobacteria; order Enterobacterales; family Enterobacteriaceae; genus Photorhabdus; species Photorhabdus luminescens. The sequence continues at coordinate 744,584 of NZ_JXSK01000001.1, forward strand.
CCAAAACTATCTTTATGACGTTGAATCAAACCGGACATCGTATAAAGGTACTCGCCCGATGAAATCGGTTTATTATCCCGTAAAAATGATTCTCGCTGTAATACACCCGATGGGAAATAACTGTAATTAGTCTGAGATACGCCTTCTGACGCAGATAATAATGTTCCCGTTTTCGAATGATAACGAAAGTTTTGTTGGTCTGTCCCCGTGGTAAATTTGGACATCACACTACCAAGATAGTAGAGGTAATCCATATTTTGCTTATTATGCGAAGGAGTAATTGACTGAATCGGTTTGTCACCTTGAGGCCCATATAAATATTCCGTTTTGCGACCACCCACCGTATCACTTATTACCCGCCCAAGACCATCATAAACTAATGCCCCCAACTGTGTGCCATTCACGTTCAGTGCCGAAATTAATTCTTCATGGCTAAAGCTTGCATAAGCGGATTCTAATATTGTTCCGTCTGGCAACGTTTTTTTCACTATACGATCAAACACATCATATCCAATTTGGGTAGCATGACCTTCTGCATCTGTTTCCGTCACTGTACGACCAAATCCATCATAACGATAAGTACGGGTGCTATATATCGTACCATCAGGATACACAGCTTTGATCGAAGCCGGTTGCTCAAAATTATTTTGCTGAATATTTAACATCCCTAATCCTTTGACCCCTTGAGTAATTGTCCTCGTAATAGGATCATGGATTTCCAGCTCTATCCGACCATCACTGTATTCCGTGCTGTAAAGATTTCCCCAACCATCATATTTATAGGTTTTCGTTGTAACCAACGGGGTAGCAAGACGAACCAAAGGATTGGCAGATAAATTCCATAACCAATCATTTGAAATTTCCTTGCTCAACTGCCCCAAAACATCATATTGTCTGGCAAGAACTTTTCGATATGTGCCTTGATAAATCCCCGATGTGCCCCAGGCGCCATCATCATCTTGTTCTTCAATCGAACAAATACGTCCCATTCCATCGTAATGGGTTTTACGTCTGACGCCTTGAGAATCAACTTCTATCATCACCGGCCAAAAATCATTTTCGTCACCGCCGGGATATTGATAAACGTAATTACGTTTAATTTCTCTTGCCGTGCCGGGATCAATAATTTGCCCTGTAATGCGACCCAAAAGATCATAAGACTGATCGGTAATCACGTGGTTTACATCAACTTTACGAAGTTGCCGATGGGTATAAATAGACGTCACATTTTTCGATTCCATATGTGCGCCATCAAAACCGGTCACCGTAGCATTTGTGGTCATCTCACTTTCTGAATATTCATATTTAAATGTGGTGACCGTTTGCTGGTTATTCATCACTGACGTTATTTTTGCTAACGAACCATGAGATTTACTCGTCGGTGAGTTAACATAGCTAAAGGTTCTCGCTATTTTATTGTCTATCGTCTCTGAGACTTTACTGACATATTCCTTAACATAAGCGCCGGTAAAAGTAGGAAATTTTTGATATGTATAATGAATCACTTTATTTGCGACACTTTGAGCAGCATCAGGCGATCCTTTTTGCGTAACTGATTTTAAGAACCGAGAAAAACCCAAGGGATCGGCAGGGCAACTATTACCTTCGCCATTGACCGGATAATAAACGTATTCTTTCTGTATCCCACTGGTCTCAGTAATAAGTAGAGTATTTCCCCAATCATCACTTTTAATATTGACAGTCTCTTCTCGTGAAGTATTTGTTTGTATATCCGTATAACGGGTTAACACGCGAGAAGGTTGTTGTAAATTTTCTGGTTGCTCTGAGAAACTTTTTGATAGATCCTCATTGTAAGTAATTTCTGTTGTAATTCTCTTATTATCTTGTGTTTTTGCTTCTTTGGTCATTAAATGGAATTTATTAAATACTCGTTCTATTACTGAAACCACACTTTGACCATCTAAAACCCGTTCAATGGATGAATAAGTGTATTTCCCTGTGACCAAATACAAATTATCTTGACTGGAATCAAAGCTTGTCCGGCCAGAAGAATAGCCCAAGAAGTTATGTACTGAACTATATTCATAGGATTTGCTGACCGCAGGTTGTCCATTGCCGGGTTGAATAGTGAGTGCAGCCGCATAAGGAATATATTCCGTGTCCGTCACTTTATGCCCATTCTCTTTATAACTCACCAGCTCAACATAACCGGTTGGTGTACGGAAGGTGCTGATAACTGGAAATACGCCTTTTAATGTCTGATAGGTCATCTTAAATCGGGCAGAATCAATAGGACCAGAAGCATCGTAAGGTACAGTCACCGTAATAAGGTAATCGTTACGATAATCGAATGCTATTTTCGCAGAAATATTATTATCATCAGGGTATTCCACTGATGTACAGTTATTTCCAGAGTAATTGAGTTTAAGATAAGTTTTACCTGTCACACGGTATTTTATTTCGGACAATGCAAATCTTGAATTATAAATTAAATCAAATGCTTCACCATCAGGAAATTCAAGTGCAACTGTTTTTGCAATATCACTCGACCCAATTCGTTTAAGTATCTCTATAATGCCGTTTTTGTTATAAACATAAAAAGTATTGCTATCGAGCTTATATACGCGCAAATCTTTTAGTTTTTTATCTTTAAAACTAAGATCATTATTATTAGGCGGCAATGGCTTACATTTAAATTGCTCCCCATTTGCTCGGCTAAATGTAAGTGTTTTTATATCTAATGTTGTTAATGAAAAGCGCCAGCCAATACCAAAGCCATTGTTTAACGTTGTTAATGGCGAGAATGATAGGCTCAATGTTTGTTCCGAATTACCCACATTATTAGGTCTTAACGTGATAATATTAATATTTGCACTATATTGACCTGTTCTGGGATCGACACCAGTATTAATATAAGAACCGAAATTAAAAGCATTGGAATATATATCGGTAGCTTTCATTTTAAATTTCCTGTTTGATCAATTAAAATTATATTCGAGTAAAAATTCGTTTATGTATAATTACAGATATGGCTATATTCCTATTTCAATAATGGAATATATTAATTGCTGGCAAACGCACATGCGTTTACCAGCATAAACAAAGGTTTTTTACTAAGGAAAATCAACTTATTCTCGCTATGCTTAGCGCACGTCCAATATTAACCGAAGAAATTCTAAATTTATGCTGACAACCGTAGTTATCAATGATTGTGACATCATGATATCCATCATAATAACCACTCGTCCACGAACACCCTGTCACATGAAGCACTTCAGCAGCAAGCTGCGTGTCCGGAATAGTTACGGTATAAGCATAGTCCATAACACATCCTCCACTCACATTATCACGTGCATTCACATATGAGGTTCCTCGTTTAAATACCCTTCCTCTTGTCAGGAATCTATCATTTGATGGCTCTTTACCAAGGACATATATTCTATTAACAGTACTGTCATTCCCTTCAAGAATCCTCAAATGATATGGCAATGTCCAGCGATAAAGATTAATTATTTGATGATGAGTATCGGATTTTGTCGGCTCTTCTGTTTTATCAAACAATGTATTGATGTTTTCATGCAATTGATTTGTATTAATTGCATAAGGAGCAATGGCTTTTAATAAAACCTTGCTGTCAAAAACTTCATCACCAACTGACATATTCGTTGTTAATGTGCGTTTCCCATCCGTATCTTCAAATGTCATTTTTGCCATTAGGTATTCTGTGCTTGTTCTATTACTACTGACATAACGATAGATAATTTCAGGAACACTTTTCACACTGTTCTGATAGTTTTCATTTGTGCAGCAATCTCCCGCACGATCTGTTACCTGTTCGTCAATAAAAGCATCAGCATGATAAACACCATTTAATAACCCAAGATCAAATTTATTTCTTGCATCTGTCGTTGTCCAACCTGAAGGCATTTTTAATTGGTCATATATGAGGCTATCACTTAATGCCGCCACCTGAATCGATCTTTTTTCAGCCTCACTAAGTGCTAATTTTATCCAATCACCATTCCTATATTCTTGTTTAAGTACAGAGATTTTTACCATACATTGATGACGCCCATTAGCATAAAAATTGTCATCAGTTTTCTCAATGGTAAATGTTGTTATTTTCTTTTCCATAACACTCTCCATAATATTGTGAATTAAGCTGTAATAGAAAGAATATCAAGTTCAAAGCCATAATACGGCCCTTGCAATTCAGGAATAATTCTGACTCGATAACGTTTTGATAATTCGTCTTCAACTGTCTTTAAGGCATTCATGATAAATTCACTGTACTTTCCTTGTGCAAAGAAGATAAATTGCGTAGTTGAAGGATTAATAGCAACATATTTACCAAGAGCATGGCGTAACGTCTTAATAAATAGTGAACCATCCTCATTTAACTCGAATAGATTTTTATCTGTCGTCGTCCTATCCATAAAATTTCCTTCACCTAAAAGATAAATATTTATCTCACGATGGTCACGACGCAGTAAAAATTGTTTATTGATATCCAAATCGAATACTCTGGGTTTAACCGTTTTATCAAGTAAATGATCTGGAATAACAAATTCAATCAAGAAACGACGCCCATTCACGATAATAGGCAAATGCTCCCGATCACTTGAAAAACAGCACAAGTTTCCCACCCACGAAGAACCTTCTGTTTCCGAATAGGCTGAATATAAAGCAGCAACCTTACCTTGTTCTAAAACGTTCATTATAACCTCTTAATGTTAATGGTGAAAAAACATAATTAAGTAAAAATTCAGATTACAATTTTGATTTTAAATAGTCAGTGAGCTCATTTAATGTTGAAATAGAATGATTTGAAAAAAGTTCGGCTTTAAGCACAATACCATACGCTTCCAACACAAAAACTTGGATTTCCACATAGTCAAGACTATCAAATTCAAGCGAAACAAAAGAGGACTCTGGTGTTATTTCTTCATCTTCTATATCCTTCATCATTAATATTCTATTCTTTATTTCAGTGAAAATATCACTTTGTGTTGGCATTTCGCTTTCCTTTTATTTCATCTTAGAGATAATTGAAGTCTTTGATACAAAAATAGGTTTTTTATCATATAAACATCGATAATAGAAAATACGAATATAATCTTTATCGCCATTCTTAATCAATAAAGGAGGATTTAATTCAACACAGATATCCGGTGAAGATAATAATACTGTACTATTAACAATCTCCTTCCTGATTTTAATCGCTTGCCCAGTATGCAAAGTAAAAGATTGACTCAGATAATCCTGTAATTGGTTAAAATGGTAGTGCTCAAAATTAAGAAATCCTGTCGAATTAATAATAAGATGAAAAGCAAGCGCATCCAGGAACCATCCAATAGAAGTGACACTTGGGAAATAGTATCTAAAGACAGCATACTTTTCACAAACTTCCTCCCCTGTTATCGTTAGTTTTTGACAATTATCCTGAACGATCCAATCTTCAATTGACTCCATTGTATTCTCTACGCTGGTATTGCCGAACAACGTGTTTTCTTTACTGGGATTTTCTAATTTAAACGTTTTGTTTTTAGTATTAATCCTCAGTTGATGGGGTAATGCGGTATAAACATACTGGCGGAAAGAGGCATCAATGTTCAATATTCCCGTTGTAAAAGCGGAAGTTAATTGAGAAAACTGTTGCCGTACATAGAGCAAACTCAACATTCCCTGCACCGGGTGTTGCTGTATATTGCGCAAAGACTCGCTTTTCGCCGAATAATGGATGGGGTTAAAATCCCCAGAGAAATTCGACCAATGTTCAATATCTTCCATTGCAAAAATCAACATATCAGTTACCTTACCTTAGCGATAACCAACGCAGCGTTATGCCCGCCGAAACCTGCGCTAATATTGAGTGTCACCTCTGGTTGAGCGGTGTAGCAATGTTGATTAGGCAAATAATTGAGATCGCAATCTGGATCGGCCCGGTGTAAATTCAATGTTGCTGGCAAGCAATTTTCAGCTAATGCTTTCACACATACAATCGTTTCAAAACTACCGGCGGCAGCAATAAGGTGGCCGGTATAAGATTTTGTGCTTGATATAGGTACCTGATAAGCATATTGGCCCAGTGCTGCTTTAATTGCCTGAGTTTCATAAAGATCATTTAACGGTGTAGAAGTACCATGAGCATTAATGTAGTCAATATCTTTCGGCGAAATCTGTGCCTGCTCAATGGCTTTAGTTATCGCTAATATTTTAGGTTCAATATCTTCTGTTGGCCGGGTTAAATTAACGGCATCTGAATATTGGGCGTAACCTTTAATTTCCGCTAAAATCGTTGCACCACGCGCGATGGCTGAATCATAATTTTCCAGACAAACTACCGCCGCTCCTTCGGCTAATACAAATCCAGAGCGATCAAGGCTAAATGGACAACATGCAAGATTTGGGTCCGCTTGTTCTTTCGATAATGCATTCAGTACATCAATACTCCAAATATTACATTCCCGCGTGAGTGATTCAGCGGCTCCGGCAATCATACATTTTGCCCGCCCTGAGCGAATAATTTCAAAGGCATCGCCTATCGCCATTGTGCCCGTTGCGCAGGCAGCCATAACGGTATTTTGATAACCACGTAGTCCATACATAATCGAACATGCAGCCGTCATGGAGCTTGGCATGGTAATAAGATTACTCATAGGATGAGCTAATTTTGCTTGCTTATATTGGCAAGCATGATCTCCGGCATTATCAATAGCTCCCCAACCACTGCCAAGAATTACGCCACATTCGTATTTATCGTAATATTCAACAGGTGATATATTCACGCCGAATGCTTGGGTAAAAGCTTGATAAGTCGCCTTCAATGCTGCTTTTCCGCAGTCAGAAAGTGTATGAGTCAACTTTTTTGGTAATAACTGATAGCGGGATGGGTTTGGTGCAAGGAAAGAAAAGAAACGCGAATTAATGAATGAGTCAGGAAATTCAATTCTGTGAAATCGATGTTGTTTTTCAATAATACTTTGCCAACATGATTCAACATCTTCACCAATCGGTGTTACGGCACCCATACCTGTAATAACAACTCGTTGAGCTCTCTGCATATTGGTTACCATTTATACATGGATTGAAAATGTCAATTTTTCTAGTTATAAAAGTAGGCTAATGAAGATATATCACCATAATCATAAATAAGTATTTTTAATATTCCTGGTTAATGGAATCGCTATTTGTGAATTATGTAAAACTAATTTATAGATTATTCCCCATGTAATAAAACCGATGATAAATACCCATGAATAAATATATTGTTATTTTAATACCATTATATTATTAATCTAATTATAAAATAATTGTTCACATCACATTCGGCCATAATATCATGATAAATCCCGAGGATTTATTTATCATTAACTCATTATTCTGTTTAATAAAGCATATCATTGTATAAAAACAAAATAAAAATAATAGCTTTAATTATTGCGCCAACTGTTTATTTCATAGCATATGAATTCAATTATTATATTAATAATCCAGAAATGTAATTAAATAAAATAAAAATAATAAACGTTTCATATTATTCTCGTGAATGAGTAAATCAACAATGAATACATTAATATTGTCCTGCCGCATATTCTCACGGCTAACTGACAGCATACAATGAGGCACATTTTCTAATCATTTTTTGCCTCAAAACATATACCCTGCCCCGTTGTCTGTAATATACTGACAAGACTGGATAAATACACAGCATTGCGTGTCTTCACTGTCCAGTTAATGTAATAAAACCGGAGGCAATATATGGCTGAAACAGGCAAGAATACAGGAGTGTTCAGTGGTAACAAAATCAGAGACAAGCCCTGACTCAGTGACAAAGCAGCAGTTAGACGCTCTCACCACCGATAAGATTACGCAAAGTATCATTATCATCTCAGTCGGCACAGTTTTTTACCGACTACAAGAAGGTAAACACGGAGGCAGCGGCGTATTCTTTAACCGCGCCGGAGGACATACCCGGTACGGGTTAACGAACGGCACAGTTGGTAACTTATATCTTGCCAACTCGCCAAGAACATCGATGAAGGAGGTGTTTCAACGTCTGCCAGCCATAACAGACCGGGAACTGGATGAGTACCATATGGCTACATTAGTGACAGAGAAAGATTTACGCATTGTAGACATTACCCGGCTTGCGCCGAAAATGCATATCACCGCTCATCAGCTAACTGGCACAGACTATCGGATCACACAGCAACTCGCGGCGAAGCTGTCACCACACGCGGATGGACTGGCCTATATGTCCAACGTCACGCTTGAGCCCTGCATCGTACTCTGGCATGACGATCCTTCGGGTAAAGACGTGATACGCACCGAGGAACTCAAGATGCTCAGGGAATTTGAATATGAAGGAGAAATTGCCGAAGATATCCTGGTGAACGACCTGGATATTCCCGTAATATAATAAAAGGGGGAGCCGGTATGTACTCGTTCCCCTTCTTTATTTATGCAGCATCTTGAGTACCAAACAACTTGGCTAAACGGATTATCTGATGAAGTTTATCATCCGAAACACCATCTCTCAGCAAATCAATAACCGTGAACTCTTGACCTTCTGGTAAACGATGATCCAGTACATTACGTTTCTGCACGAAAAACCCGTACTGCATTACACCGCTAAAGTGATTGAGATGAAGCAAGATCTCCGCCACCCCCCTGAGCACACCTTTTTCGCCTTTGCTTTCATCATCGGTGAACTGAAAAGCCGGATAAATAAATTCACCATCGTATTCCAGAGCCAGTAATTTACCGGTGTCCTTTTTCTTTTTAACTGTTACCTTACTGACCCCTAGCAAACTTGCTACCTCGGCAGAATTTAACACACCGCCGTTCTCACGCACGTTGTCAAAAAAGCGCGCTCGGCTACGCACACGATTAAGTAACCTCTTCTTTTCCGGCGTCAGCTCAGCAAGCGACCGTGCGGGTATCGCCAAAAACAACATATTCATCAGAAACTGATTATCCGGCAACGCTAGCTGGCGCTTGATGTTAGCCTTACCCTTACTGCGAATACCATCAGCCAGTTCCTTAATAATATTCTCAAGGCGATCAGCCGCTGCATGAGCGTCGTCGTACTCATCATGAGGTGCCGACACGTTATTATTAAGTCTGGTCTTCCTGTACAAAGTTTGCATAATGCACCTCAAGTTAACGATTGATAGCATAAAGAATATAACCACAATCGTTAACCAATGCAAATTTTATCCATCTATACTGTGTGCTATTTCTCCTCCTAGATTCTTTCCTTTATAAAACCTCAAGGCAAAAATTAGCAGGCGTAATAATACGAGTACGACCAAAACACCCACGCTGTAATAATCCAGCCCGACGATCTCCGGTTACAAGATAGTCTGCTTCACCAGCACATGCCATAGCGAGTAAAAGCGCATCATCAGGATCATCCGTATCCTCTTTAATATATAGTTTCTCCAATACCAGAGCACGTTGTAAGTTGTTGATCATCGCCCCCACTTTAGCGGGTTGTAAGACAGTCTGGAATTTGGGATAACGACTTGCACGGCGAATTTCATCAAGCTGTAACCGTGAAGTCACCACTTCGAAACGTGCCGCACGCCAAGCACGGTAAATCGCATCTGGCGCACCATGTGGTGAGATCAAAGCACTAAATAGGATATTAGTATCAAGAACAACCTTCATTAGCGTTTACGTGCCCAATCTAGAGCCTCATCAACTATTGAAGCTAGCTCTATTTCACTAACATCAGTGTTAGCCACTTTAACTTGTTCTGCTGTCAGTTCTAAAATGTGTGACCGTACTGCCTCTTCTATAAAACGGGATAAGTCCCCTTTTTTTCCACCTCCTTGACTCGCCAGAAATATACGAAGAGATTGGTCAGTATCGGCAGAGACAGCAACGTTCCAACGAACACTATTCATAATATATTCTCCTTGCTTATGTGTTTATGTGTTTATACGCCAATTTTACATGAAACGCAAAATCTTACACACTCGCTCCGCTAATCTACAACACTTATGCTCACTTCTTACCTTGCCGTCGCGATGCATCTTGAAATCCATAGGGTATATGTAAATATTCATTAATACCCGGCAATAGTGGAAATCGTACTGTTGATAAATTGTGAATGCATTCACAAAACACGATTTTCAAAGTTAAAAACCAACTAATATCTGGAACAGATAATACAGTCATTAAATAAATTTTTTTAACCAAAAAATTAACAATGTTCGTATAAATTTTTATAAAAATAAGTCATTAAGGTTATTTTTATCACTCTTTAAATAGGGTAATTAGAAAAATAAAATTATCAATCACCGACATCTGGAATGAAATAATACATATTTAGCTATAATTAGCTTTGGCTCCACGTTTAGTCGAATGACTTACCCTAGATCCAATTTCAGGCGTTACAACTTGCAATATCAATCTGAAAAAATGCGTTATTATTGGAGAAATCATGATGAAAAAAACAATAAAAAACATATCTTTATTCACAGGAATTATGCTTGGAAGCTTGACATTATCTCATGCCGCAATTATTCCACCCGGTACACAACTGGCGACCAACCAGAATATTATTCGTCATAATGGTTCAGAACCTGCTTCTCTTGACGTTCATAAAGTTGAAAGCGATGTTGAGTTTGATATTATAAACGACTTTTTTAGTGGATTAATTAGTATAGGGAATGATGGTAAGTTAACCCCTAATTTAGCGATTCGTTGGGAAACTAACGATAATAAAACCTGGGTGTTTCATCTAAGAGAAGGAATAAAATGGTCTGACGGCTCACCTATTACTGCTCATGATGTGGTTTTTAGTTGGCGACGTTTAATTGATCCCCAAATGGCATCCCCGTATGGCAGTTATATTGAAAACATGTATATAGCAAATGCCAAAGATATTCTTATCGGGAAGAAAAAAACCGATGAATTAGGTGTAAAAGCATTGGATGATTTAACGGTAGAAGTGACATTAGAACAACCGCTATCCTATTTTTTAAATATGTTGGCACATCCAGTTATGGTTCCCATCAGCCAAAAAGCGGTTGAGAAGTATGGTGAAAAATGGACTCAACCGAATGTGTTTGTCAGTAGCGGCCCATTCAAACTCGCTGAATGGATCGTCAATGAGAAGGTGATTGGCGTCAGGAATCCACAATATTGGGACAATGAACACACCGTGATTAATAAAGTCACCTATCTTAACGTAACATCAGAAACCGCAGTGGTGAACCGTTATTTGGCAGGAGAAATAGATATCACCAAACTTATCCCATCGGTTTTATTTAACTCGTTAAAAACCAAGTTGGGTAGCCAGGTCCATATTTCCCCTAAATTAGGTGTTTACTATTACGAATTCAACACCCAGAAAGCCCCTTTTAATGATATTAGAGTCAGGCAGGCATTAAATCTGGCTTTAGACAAAAGTATCATAACAGATAAAGTTTTGGGGCAAGGCCAAAAACCAGCCTATAATAATACTCCGCCAAACACCGGAGGAATGAACTTAAAACAGCCGGATTATGCATCATGGACGCTGGCAAAAAGAATTGAAAAAGCCCGGCAGTTATTGAATGAAGCAGGTTATAACAGAAATAACCCATTGAAACTTCATCTTCTTTACAATACATCAGAGGATCATAAAAGGATTGCTATTGCAGCCACTTCAATGTGGAAGAAAAATCTGGGCGTGGATGCTGTTTTACAAAATCAAGAATGGAAAACAATGTTAGACACCATGCATCAAGGTAATTTTGATTTAGTAAGACACGCATGGATAGCTGATTACGATAATCCTGCTTCGTTTTTAAATAATTTTGTCACCAATAGTTCTAATAATGCATCATCATATCATAATGATGTTTATGATGATCTGATCAGTAAAGCCAAAGCAACAAATAACATAGAATATTTCCAGCAAGCACAAGATATTCTTACAAGAGATGTCCCGGCAATTCCTATTTATTACTATGTTAGCGCCAGATTAATAAAACCTTATATTGGAGGATATTACATCAGCCCACTCGGTCTTATGTCATCGAAAGATCTTTATGTTATTAAGCACTAACAGGGGCATTTACAGAAAGAATGATTCGACCAGAACCCGGAGACAGGAAGGGCTTTACGCCCCTCCTGTAGTTTCTCCTACCAAGCTCAAAGCAACGACGGCACTAACATCGCCTGCGTGGCCTGATGGTATTGCGGCAGGTTCTCGCGGGCGCCGCCGATATCAGGGAACGAGGCCATAGCCTCGTTCAACTTCGCCAAATTCGGCCCCTCCGCTTCCGGGACAGCAGCAACTGCATGGGTCTTGATGACGGGTTGCCTGCTGGCCCAAGACAACTCCACCAATCCCCTTTTGGTGTAACCCCACTGGGTAAAGTTATTGACCAAGTGGTCCACGCTGATCATCGACGAGGAACCTTCCAACTCAATCTCCAGATGCCGGTGAGTCATCGCCTGGCTACCAAACACCTTACGAATCATCAGGGCCGTACCATCGGCCGAGTCAGTCAATATCAGGTCATCCTCGCGGCGGCTGACAAAGATTTTTTCCGCATCGGTCACCGGAATGACCAAGCGGTCCAGCGCTTGGCCCGGATCATCGTTGTCAATGATCACCGTGCGGTAATGTGACCATATCGCCTGACTGAGGCGGTAGGTATCGTTATCGGCACCGCCATGCAACACCACGCTATCGACACCAACAATTAGCGGTGGGGACAGATCGTCCTGACGGCCGTCCACACTCCCCCCCTGAAGCAACAGAGACGAACCAATACGCTCGACGCCGGTGTAATGGTTCAGCTTTCGCACATCGCCGTCCTGAACCCAATACAGCAACTGATTCGTTGGGCTGTACACATACGCGCCCATCTTCCCGGCAGCAATTCCGACGAAACGCAGGTTGTCTGCGGCAGGGATGCCACTGCGAGAAAACATCTGACCACTGCTGACATCGAACCAGCCTTGCATGTTATCACCTTGCAAGGTCAGCACGCCTTTGGCTCGCCACTGACCGGCAACCTTAGCAAGCGCCTGTGGCAGATGGGCGAAATTATCCTGTTGCCAGCCTTTGTCGACGGCAACCAACTGCAATTTGCCGTCATTGGTTCGCAGCAGGATCTCCCCCTTGACGGTAGTCAAGCGTAACCCGGCATCAACTTGCTCCGCCGCCTTGAGGTGCAGTTCAGGCGCCAACTCACTGGCAGCGGGAAGCTGCGCCGAAACATCAAGCACCTCGTCGGTACCGAATGCGGCAGCCAACGCATCAGCAGTCATCGGCGGCTGACGATACAACTTACCACTGGCAGGTTCGAACAGTCGTGCGCTGGAACCGTCTGCGTCGAATCCCAAGAACTGTAGGTGCTTGTCTTGCAGGGGAGCGGAAGCCGCCACTACCTGACCGTTGTGGTACCACACCGGCAGCAGGTTCTTGCCGTCGGCGCCCTTAACGCCGAACACCGCCAATGTGGCTCTGATACCGGTAACATTAGCCAGATCCTGCCACCAGTGAGTACGTCCCTTGAGCCAATGTTCGTTGACCGCTTCGTAGTGAAGCTGCCCCAGCGCATCAAGCCGGGCCACACGCCCATCCTCGGTGACGGCGAGCAAGCTACCGTTCAGGTTGACCAGATTAGCTAACGCTGGAGTGTTGATGCGCAATGCGCTCGGCTGGTTGGCGTCGAGTATCGCCGGACCGGGTCCTTCCTGACGGAACAGGGCCTTCTGCTGCTTACTGTAGAAAAAGAACACCTCCGCGCCGGCGGGGCGAGGAATGCTACCCGCCAACACCAGATCCGCCGGGATTTGCCAGGCGCTGCGGGTCTGTTCGTGCTCTTTGAAATGCAAGGTTTGATCCGCCGGCGGCGCCAGATTCGGCTTGATTAGCGTACCGTCGCTGGTACGTATCCAATAGCGGTGCGGCACGCCAGCCGCATCCACGCCGAACACCGTGACTAGCGCCGCGTTGGTCGGCTGGATCAACAACCGTGCGTCCAACGTATACGTCGGAGTCTCACGCTGTGTGCCATTGCTCTCGTAATCCTGGAGTATGGACTTGAGCTCATCACTATGCCGGTCGGTACGTGCCAAAAACTGGAGCAGCGCATCATCACCCACCACACTGACCAACTCCATTCGGTCACCGAGGATTCGATAGCTCAGCTCAGCCTCCCTCTCCTTTAGCTGGTGACGACGCGCCAGGTAAACCGCATCTCCCTCCTGCCATAGCCGACTGATCCTGCCCTCATTCTGGTTGAACCACGGCTCAAACTGCGCATCGACCTGTCCGGTGGCGGCGTTTACTCGCCACGCCGCTGCATTGTCGGCATCAAAGAAATAGGCATGGTCGCCCATCACCGCCCCCAGTTGGGCATGTTTGGCCTGTTCGTGAGTGGTATCGGTGAATAACATCCGCTCTTTAGCTACGTCGTAAAAAGCTCGACCAACATCACGTCCGTTGTGACTGTAGTTCTCTACCACTACGTACTGCCCGTGCAACTGATGCGCCTTAGCCAGATCACTCAGGTGTTGCTCGATTTGCTGGCCGGGTACCTGCCATTTGCTTGCATCTTCACTTACCACCTGAGTTGTCAAGCCGGCAAAGTCAACTTCGCGCACCTCGCCTTTGCCATTGACCACCAATACCTGTCCGCTCTGGGTCGGGTCAAGTTCTACCACAACCCCGCCGACCATCAGTTGGTTCTTCGACACGCTGATGCCGCCACTGGCGAGTTGGCTGCTATCGATAATCCAGCGCGACAACGCACTGTCGCTATCACTCGTGAGCTTAACCCGGGTGCCTTCGTTGAGGCCGATCAGGTATTCTCCGCCCGCTCCCTTGATCTCGTAGCGCAGAAAGCCGTGCAACTCCTTCGGCAGCTCAGGTACCACCAGTTGCCGGTTGCGCTTATCAAGAACCACCTCGATCGGGGTATCGACGTACTCATGATGAATCCTACGGATCGTCTCTTCCCCCGGAAAGATGTAGAAGTCGTAGTCGAACCGCTTGCCTTCCTCAAGCCTGCGGATCACGTCAAAGCCAGCATCATGGCGTGTGGTAGCGCCGGGGAGCAGCATGTATTCGTAACGGATGTAGGACTTGGGCGTACCCGGCAGGATCACAACATTGCTGTCGCCGTGCTCGAGGGTCTGGGAGGCCTTATTATAACCAATGCCGCTGCGCACCTCGATCGCCTGACCACGGTCATGGACCATTCGAGGAAAATCACCAACCCAGAAGAAATAATTGATTTTCCCCGAACCGGTAGAGCCGGAATGGGTGCGGTAAATGTACTGGCTATCGAAGACTATCTGGTTATTGTGCAAGTCGAGACGCTTGACCACCGCCCCCGGCAGGGGCACCAGCACCTCTTTCTTGTCGTCATATTTATAACCGTTGTTCTTGTAAGCCTTATCGACTATATCGAAGTAACGGCCTACCGCCTTAGCATCCTCGGCAACCGCGCCAAAAGCCTGCGCCAGTGCCGTAAAGCCCACCGCGAGTCCGCCAAGAATCACCCCGGCCCCACCAAGTACTGCCCCGGCCGTCGAGGCGCCCATCAACCCTGCTCCCACCCCGGCGGCGCTGGTAACGAAGCTAGCCGAATCGAATGCCAATTGGGTACCGAATACCGCCTTCTGCACATCATTCTCGGCGTGAGCTAGCTCATAAGCATCAAAACCGACCATAGCGCCGCCAAACAACACACCAGCGCCTTCATTAACAGTGTGGCCTAAGGTGGAGGCAAAGTTCTTGAGCGAGGTTTCAGCGGCTACCACTTCGCCGCGCAGCGCGGTGCGCACCAGTTCAGTGACTTTAGCCACGTCCTGTACGCCGCCGTGAGCCATCTGGGCAAAGTTGAGGTAGCTGTGAACTTTGAGCGCAGTAGCCAAGTCAGGTGAAGCGATCCCACGCGCCGCGTCGTTGCGATTCTTGTCGGCAAACCACTGGATCAGCGTCTGCACCGCAAACCCGGCATTCAGCCCATCAACCGGAGCTGCTTCGTTGACACCCGCCTTGGGCCGTATCTGGTTATGTTCGAGGGTGAAATGTTGGTTCAGGGTGAGCATATGCTCATCAACGAAGCGGCGGAATTCGGTAAAAGTGGCATCGCCGCTGTTTACCCAACGGGTCTCCTCTGGCTGGTCACGATTGATGAACTGGATACGGTAGCGGCCTTCGCCCAAATCCTGAGTATTACCAATCACCGGCATCCAACGCTGGTCGAGACTATTTTCCCGGGCGAGATGTGTACTGGCCTCGTCGAACCTCGCTCCCCACTGCTCGGCATCGAAAGTCGCCAACGCCGTATGCAACCGGGTATCCTCGGCAATCCGCGCCTGAGCGTTGACCGTCTGCTCAACCTGCCGCCGTTGCTCTATGACCATAGTCAGTTCACCGGGGCGGGTCAGGTCGGCCACATCCAGACCATTACCCACCGGTACCTCAGCCATCTTGCCGGCATTGATCTCCACCAGGTTGAAGATAGGGGTCGATTCGCTGCCAAGCGAACCGTAATGAACAGCCAGTTTGCGCTCCACTAAGTGTTGTTTCATGGCTTGGGAGAAGCTAACTGTGTCGTTGAAGGCAAAAATCCCGACATTCGGGTCATAGAAATAGTAACGACGCCCTTCAGTTCCGACCGTACTCCCCACCATCATCGAGTGATTCAGGGTATTGAGCGCGAACGTCGAGGTCCCGGTCGTCTCTTTCAACAAGGAAACCACCTCGGATAATTTGACCTGCCCCCATGCCGTTGACGCTTGTACGGCCTCAATATTATTAGAATGCAGCCTGATCAGACTGTTCTTTAGCAGCGTGGAACTGCCTGCCTGAGGATCGGCGGCAGCCAGGAAGAGTTTTTCCACCAGACTGTTGATACCCGCCTCGCCCCTGCTGGCTAGCGCTACCGCCATAGCCCTGACCAGAGGGTAGCAACGGCCGCCGGACTTGTCGCCGACCAACGACAAATAAAAGTCCTGCGGCACCAGTCGGTCGAAGCTGCTGCCGGCGCGGTGAAAGTCCTCATTGTACACCGCCGCCCACTTCAACACCTTGTCGATATACTCAGCCTGGCTGGTTTCGGTGATGCGGCCGCTCAAGGCTCCTTGCTGTTCAGGAGTGAGCTGACCTTTGAGAAACAGACGCTTCATCTCCAGAGCTGACATTTTGTCATTCACTTTCGGAATGCTGATGTCACGGAAGTTGCGCAAACCATCGGTAAACTCAGTACCCTGCACGCCTCGCTGATAAGCCTCGGCGATCGCATAGCGCTCGCCCACGCTGCTGGTATGCTCCTGCCCGCTATTCTGGATAGACGTATCGTCAATCCGTACCACGGCAGCACTGCCGTTTTTGGCCTTGATCTGCTGCCAAAGCCAGCTTTGTTCAACCAAGCTGGCTTCACGCAGGACTGTATCGTATTGCGCCTTGTAGTATTCCAGTGTGATATCGATCTGCTTTATCTGTTGATCAATCAGGTCGGGCCGAGTGGTATTGCTCTGGTCCTCATAGAGTTTATCCCGCTTGTCCATCAACTGTTTGATGTCAGCATTGAGCCTGTTGTGAACCTCAGTGCGAAGTTTGGCCCACGCAGCAATCGCCGGATGATCAGGAGAAAATTCCCCTCCGTGTAGACACCGTCGGCGACCCCTTCAACTGACACCCCAAACTGAGCTGCAACCTTTTTCAGTTGTTGGTGGACCTGTTCGCGGTAGGTGGCGAATTGAGCCTGATTGCGTTCAATGACTTGACTGCCTGCGACCTGGATCGAGATCGAATCTTCGCCGCCATGCAATTTCGGCCAGAGCATCTGACCGTCTCGCTGATACTCCTGACGCTGGAACACGAGTTGCCATTCTCCATCGACGTACTGCATGTACGCTGCGGCGAGGTCTTCAGTGGCGCCGGCTACCCGGTAATCTTTGTAGTCCACCGCCATGACCACATTGTCGTACAGTAGCGAGCTATTGATCCGACCGTCGCGGTAGACTCGATAGGTATTCGCGTCGAGACTGGTCACCACCAACGAGCCGCCCGATAGCGTTCCGGTGAACAGAAAGTTCCTTATGGTCGCATGCTTGGGAATGTCCACATAGGCCGGCGACGTATCAGCCTGATTGACGCTGCTGTAGCCAAGGAAATACACCGGTACACTGTTAGTGTCCTTTGCCTTTATATCGTTGGCGCTTCGATCAATGTATTCGAGCTCGTATAAGCCTGACTCGACCTTTACCAACTGGGCGCTCCCTTCTGCCGAGAGACGCCCTGACCTGATCAATGCCTCGGCGCTGATGGTGTTGGATCTGGCGAACAATACCGGATCGGCGACAAACTGATAGATGTCGGCGCTGTTCTGGCGGGGTTCAAATCCATCGCCTACCGGCACCAATCCGGTCTTAAGTTCGAGATCCTTCACCGCTTGCCCCAACAGCGCCGGCCTTGGACCAATGATAGTAAAACGCGGTGGATGGAACTCATCAGCCGCCGACAGACCCTGATTGACGATTGGCAGGACTCGCGCCATCACTCCATCATACAGTTCACCCAGCAACACCCTCTTACTGCCTTCAGCGCGATACTTGTCGAACATCTGCAATATGTCCTTGCCGATGCTGTCCGCACCTTCCGGTTCGTAACGCGCGGCGACATAGAAAGTTTCGAAAAATGAATGATAGCCATTACGGATCATGAAGGCCGCATTAGCCATCTGGAACTGCCAATACTGTTTAACGCTCAACTCGCCACCGAACAATTCCGGCAAGACATTGCTGACAGTCTGGGTGGTCCCGGAAATTCCCCCCACGAATGGCGTATCCAGATCATTCATGTAGCGGGTGGCGGCATTCTTGGGGTCCGGGCGAAACTGGTTGTAGCTGCGGTATTTATCTTCCTTAATCAGATACGCCCCTTCGTGATACGCCTGCTCCTCAGGGTTAGTATTGAGAGGGTTAGTATTGAGGATCAGGTACGGGTCGGGCTGATTCAGCCGGTTATTGATTATAACCTTGTCTGCCCCCAACATGGCATGAGGATTGACCGGAACCGCAGCCTTGGAAAGGCTATCGGCTACCGGGCGCAAGACATGAAACAAGACCTGTTTACGCAGACTTCTGCCCTTATTGCTTAACAACGCCGTCTCAACCTCTGGACGCAATGGCGCATCGGCGCCCTCCAGGCCCTGCGGACCGGTCAATAACAGGGTGAGCAACTTGCCATCCAGCAAATGCTCAACCGCGGCTTTATCGAAGAGCTGCACTCTTGGGTTGCTTGGATGCTGTGCTGCATTGGCGCTGGCGACACGCCGGGTTTCTTCTTCGATGGCCCGAGTACGCCATTGTTCGTACAACGGCGCCAGCAGCCCCTTGGCCTGAGCAATATCACTTTGCACATAACCACTTTGCAGGACCTTGTCCATAGCCGGGTTCTTCGCCAGTTTCGCCGCCAGTTCGAACAACAGCGGGTCATTATCCCGGCTCTGCCAGACCGAAGCGGCGAATGCCTGTTCCCACAGCACCTTGTTCAGATTATTGCCCTTAATATCGCGCATACGGTTACGAGTGTGCTCTGGCGCCAACACTCCTGCGGGGGTGATGTGGTTACGTTCGAGCAAACGCAACAACTGTTGCTCGAACGCCATGCGCTCGCTGCTGTCTTTGAACAGACGACTGGCTTTCGTTCCGCCGTCACGCAGTTGTTCCAACTTCTCGAAAAATGCAGCGTTGTATTGATACAGCGCATCGGTCTGCATTTTGTTTAAGTGACTGCTGCTCACCTTATCGCCGTCAATGTTCATCACCCCAAAAGGCGTCGCGGACAAGTAATCGCTACCCTGCGGCATTTCCAGCAAGTATTGGCGATTGGCAAAACCGACTGAGCGTTCCAGCTCATGAATATTGACGAAAAGCCCGTCACGGTCCGGGTGGTAATTATTCTGGCGAAACCCCTCCAGGCCAATAGTCTGGAAGCTGGTAATATCCGCATTTTGGTTGATCAAGTCACTCAAGGCGCTTGCCAATGGCACCTCGCGGGGAAGTGTGGTATTCAGCGCCTGACCGGACACCTGAATCCCAACCTGATTCGGTACCTTGCGGTCAACATTGGTCAGCAGCATCTTGTGACCGTTACCCAACAACTGCGCTTTGAAACCTTCGCGCAAGGTGCTTTCCGAAACCAGATAGTTGGCAAAGTACTTCTCGACGAATGCGGTTTTGACCAGCACCGAGCGAATTGGCGCATACGTCGGCGAACGAAAGGATGGCGGCTCACTCTTGAGCCGGTATTGCTGTTGCCAAGCCAGGGAGCGGGCGGCAGTACCGAAGGAGAAGTTGAGTACCCCGTCCGTCGGCACGACCAGCCTGCCGTTCTCCAGGAAGAAATCCTTGAAGCGGCCATCAGTGCTGGCATTGACCAACGCGACGTTCATGCGGATATAACCGGGACGTTCCTCCATCATCAACAGTGAAATATTTACCGGCAGATCATCGGAGGCCCGAGGCACTTTGGTCAGTGTGTTGAGGATCGCAGCCTCTTCTGTAGAGGATGCCTTAAGCAAAGCGTTGTAACGGGCATTGACCTCCTTGTAGGCCTGTAACTCGGCAAACCGCGTCACGTATCTCTGGCTGAATGTGGAATCGGCCGCCTGTATGGTCAATTTCTGTTCCAGACGCTTGATCTCGGCATTCAACCTGATCTGCTTGCTCGCCGCATCCTCTCTCAGGGTCGTCGCACTCAGGGTACTGGAGCCGCCGGGATTGAGCATCGACAAAACCTTGTTCCAAGTGCTGTCAAAATGCGTCATGGCCGTCTGCTGGCGACGGTATAACAGGATGTCGCGGTCCAGTTGCTGCTTATAGGCATTGATCGCTGGTGTGCCGGTCACATCGTTCATCTGCTGCCGTCTTTGCTGCAATGTCTGTAACTGATCGCTGACAGAAACGGGGTTGTCCTGCATCTGAAAATGCTGAGCAGCCAGCACACTCAAGGTACTCTGTTGCATTTCCTGTAGCCGCTCGTCTACCTGCCTGATGTAGTCGGCACGCTCATCGGAACTCATGTTGAACCATTCGGTTTGACGACCTGCCGCCTTGATCTGTTGATCGATCAAGGAATTGAGTAAATTCATGAAGTCTTTGGATATAGAAGCCATTTACAGTAATCCTTTGTCTGTTTTTAAGCAAAACCCTTTATACCCGTTATCTTTCAAGTTGCCTCTTTGTTGGCTGCACTCACTCACCCCGGTCACATAGTTATCTATGCTCCCGGGGATTCGTTCCCTTGCCGCCGCGATGCATCTTGAAATCCATTGGGTATAGTAGCAAGTCTCATGGTTCTTTAAGTTCGTGAATATTGGATAGCCAACATTTATTTGCTCTGTAGTTGTGAGCATGATTATTTCCTTATATTTTTCTTTTATATTGCAGATTATATGAATGATAACATTGAATTATAGTTACAATTGTATAAATTTAAATATAAATTATTATAATTTTTAATTATTCATATATATTATTATTCCATGTTAAAACATTCCCCAGTCATATTGTTGAGTTTTTTATAGAACATTAAATAATAACGAATTTTAGGAGGGTTATTTGTTAGTGAATTGTTATATATGATTTTTAGGAGTAACGAGATAATCTTACTTCCATATAGTTATTTACAGTTTGGTCGATTTCCGCCGGAGCGAGGCCGTAAGTTTCTGTTCAAATACCTCCCGCTAGTCCATACTTAATATTGTTAGTACGTGCCAACACTCTAATAAATTAAATCTTAATGAAATCATATTGAAATAATGAGGGGTTGTAATATGGGTATTATTCACGTTACCAACAATATGAAAGATGATACGATTGAAGTTGCAATTAACTACTGGAGCACTGATTACGCACGATTCACAGTGTCGGACAATTATTTTAATATCACTCCTGAACATTTTAGGGCTGCTTGGTTTGTTGACGATTGGCGCGGTTATATAATGTCAGTCAAAAAACTAGGAATTACATATTCATATTTCATTTTACCTGATACCAAAATTATCGTCGGAGAAAATCGGGTGACAGAAAATGAGTACGTAATAAGACCTTTATTGGTAAGCTAGTTCATTTATACTTAATGTTGTTAGTCCGAAACAGCATCCTAATAAATCAAATCTTAATAAAATCAGATTGAAATAGTAAGGAGGTTGTAATATGGCGAGCATGATTCACGTTACCAACAATACGAAATGTGACACGATTGAAGTTGCAATTAATTACTGGAGCACTGATTACGCTCGATTCACCGTGTCCGACGATTATTTTACTATAGCTCCTGGAACTTTTAGATATTCTTGGGTTGTCGATGATTCGCGTGGTTATATAATGTCAGTCAGAAGGCTAAAAATCATATATTCATATTTCATTTTACCTGATACTAAGATTATTGTCGGAGAAAATCGAGTGACAGAAAATGGGTATGTGATAAAACCTTTACTTGTAAGATAGTTCATTATCTTAATTGAATATATAAGAGTATAAATGATCCAATATAATCCTCGTCGGTGACCGTCCAAATGGTCACCGAATTCAATAATAAAATCACTCATTACCAATAAAATACCGTTATTACCTATTTCTATAAAACTAACCTACACCGGAACAACCGTAGGATTAGCAAGTAATTTCCGTAAATTGCGCATTTCTCTTCCTTGATTAATCGCCACAGCGCCCACTAAGACTTCATTTTCTGTACCAAATAAAATGGCCTTATCTAATTGCAAATCGCCCTGAATATGCCATTCTTCAGCCTGCATGTTGCCAACCATCTGGATGTTAATGCCCCACTGATCGGTCCAGAACCACGGCGCCCCCGGCTGTGGAGGTTGCAACCCCATCATGGCATGCGCGGCGATAGTCGCCTGACGGTTAGCATTTTCCCAGGTTTCACGGCGCTGGAGATCACCTGTCAGCGGTTCTCTCTGGAGGCAAACATCCCCAGCGGCAAAAATATCCGGTTCAGAAGTCTGGCAACTGCTGTCAATGACGATACCGCCATTAGTCACCAAACCAGCATCAGCGGCAAGCTGATCCCTGAATTCAGCGCCGATACCATAAATAATAATATCTCCGATCACCTTTTCACCGGTGTTCAATATAAGTACTAATTCACTCCCTTGCTTTTGCGCGGAAACAATGTTGGTATCAAGGAAAAATTGCACTCCTTTTTCCTGATGACGATTCAAAAGATAATCTTGCAATAATGGAGGAGCACAACGCCCCATGATGTTGTCCGCCTGTTCGATAACCGTAACATTTGCTCCCAATTCACAGGAGGTTGCCGCCAGCTCCAGACCAATCACACCACCACCAACAATCAAAATCCGTTTGTCTTTTTTCACCGCCTCACGTAAACGTTGCGCATCATCCAAGGTTCTCAAGGTATAAACATTTTCACCCAATTGATCGAGTAGCGGAAATCGTCTGGCTCTTGCTCCCATTGCAAGTAAGAGTTTGTCATACTTGAGCTTGCCGCCATTTTCTAAAACAACACAATGTTTCGATGGCATAATCTGGCTGACCGCCTGACCCATGCGCAAATCTATCTGGTTTTTTAGATAAAAATCTTCGGAGAAGAGGTATTTCGGCGCTTCCTCTGGGTTGATTAAATACTCTTTTGATAAAATCGGCCGCTCGTAAGGCGCATGATATTCCTTACCAATTAAAATAATATCGCCATCAAACTGCTGCTGCCTTAAGGTTGCGGCGGCCATCGCCCCCGCTTGCCCTGCTCCAACGATAATAAAAGTCTGATTCCGCATACTACGCTCCTATCTGAGTTACAGGTTGAGCACTGACCATTGCCATCCCTGCCAACCACTCCTTAATAGGTTGGTAATAATGCCGTTGCGCTTTATATTCGCCATAAACAGAAAGCGCTGCAAAAGCCGCAATCCAACAACGAATTTCCTGTCCGCCTTTCCCGCCCTGAATGGCGATTCCTCCCTCGGTTAACGAAGCAAGACGCCGAATATCGCCACTACAAAAAATACGCAATAACTCGTCATCCCACTGTGGATTCAACGGAGCAACAATATTCTCACCACGAGCCAACGATTTTCCAACCTCAATTACCCGGTTTTGCCGTTTCTGACGCGCTTCTTTTGTCGGATTTCTCCCGGCAATCAATCCTTCTTCAACTTCCGGCGGAACTTGTCCCATCTGTGGTATCGGCGGATCATGAGATAAACCGCCAGAACCTAACAACAATACCCGCTGATCTGTGGTGAATAGGAATTGCCCCACTGCACGACCTAACGCAACAGTACGACGGCAGGTGGGTAATGGTTTAGCGGCACAGTTAATAAATATTGGGATAGTTGGATAGCGCTGTAAATCTTGACACAGCAGCATCAAGGGTTGAGTAAAGCCGTGATCAGCCTGCATACGCCAGGAGTGAGCCACATCAATCCCTGAATCATATAAGGCAGAGATTAAATCCTTCGCGGTGTTTTCAGGAACATTGAGTGGACCTTTGCCAATATCCCAATCCCCCACTGCATTCGCCCTTACTCCAACGCAAAATGCCGGCATGAGATCATAAAAAAAACCATTAAAATGGTCAGGAGCGAAAATCACTATCAATTGCGGGTCGTAGGCCTTTATCTGTTCAGCCAATTGCTGAAAAACCTGCCGAACATGCTTTTCTGTCATCTCCGGCGGAGAACCAAAGTCCATCAAAGGCGTGTGTGAAGTACAAATCAATTTAACGGTCATTTGAACTCTCCTTTTTGTTCGGAGACATCACCCCCGCTGTAGTTTGGCGAATGCCGCGGATACTTAATCCGGCATCAGCCGTTATCATCACCCCCGTTAAAGTCCGGTTATTGGCGCGAGAAGCCAGCATGACATACGGGCCAGTGAAATCTTTTGGCTGAGGCGTGAATTGCAAAGGTAAAACTGCACCGAGACTTTCTAATGACAGGTTATCTGTAATACATCTATCTTGCTGAGATAGTGAAGCAGCCCCACGAAGATCACTTGGCATACCACAAGGCGCAACACCATTAACCCTGATAACTGGCGCTAATTCATAAGCTAACTGGCGGATCATGCCGACCGCGCCGTGCTTGCTGGCGGTATACAACACACCACCGCCGCCAGAAAACCATGACGAGTTTGACAACGTAAAAATCATGCTGCCTTCTGATGCGGTTAGTGCCGGCAACACGGCTTTAGCCCCTAAAATGTACCCTTTCAGGTTAACACCCATCAGCTCATCAAATCCTTTATCAATCTGCTCTGGCGAGGCATCCAGCAGGCTGATTTTGTGATCCCATATCCCGGCATTGCCAACAAAGCAGTCTAGTTTGCCAAAACGCCGAACAGTTTCAGCCACTGCTCGTTCATTATCCTCAAAAGAGGCGACATCACCGTGAATAACACAGATATCTTTACCAAAACAGTGCGCCAGAGCTGTCGCTTTTTCTGCCGATAGCTCCAAAACGCCCACTTTAGCGCCTTCATCAATAAAACGTTCTACTAAAGCCAAACCTAAACCGGAGCCACCGCCTGTTAATAAAATGACTTGATCTTTGATCCAACTCATTATTGCTCCTCCGATACAGTGATATAAATGTTTCCGTCTTTAACAACAACAGGATAGGTCTTCAATGGATCTGTTGCAGGAAGGCAAAGCGCCTTCCCAGTTCTGAGACAAAAACTGGCCGTATGCAGTGGACACTCAACTGTCGCATTGTCTTCCAAATACCCTTCGGATATAGAGGCATTACCATGACTGCACCGGTCATCAACAGCAAAGAATTCGCCATCATAGTGAAACAGCGCAATATCCGGTGTGTATTCAACCTTACGCGCTTCTCCATCGGGCAATTCTTCAACAGTACATACGAATAATTGACTCATCAGAATAAGACACTCAAGTTATGGAAAGTTAAAACTGCCTGATCCAAAGTAATTTCACGTTTGCAAATCAGCCAGCTATCCGTTTTCGGATTACGGCGGACGCAATCCAGCCGCTTACCAACGTAAAAAGCTTCATCTCGCTCTTTTTGTGAACGGTACAACAAATAATTGGACTGAACATAAAATTGGTCAGGCGAGTCTGTCTCAGTAATCACTAAGTTTGTCAGTAAATGACGTGTACGAGATGGGGGTTCTTCTGCCCACGCCATACCGGTTTCCAACCGGGCTATCCGGCGTTCAAGCTGAAATTTATTGTCATTAAACAACCAAGTGGTTGGCGGCTGGATACTCTTACGGCGATCGCGGGTTTGAGCATTAACAATAGTGCGCATGGTATAGCTGAGATCTTCTGACAACAGCTCAAGCCAATCACGAAATTTCCACTCATCCAGTAATGCAATTTCGTAATACAAGAACTGGCTTATTTCATAATGCAGTTCCGACGATACCCGCTTTTCTTGATTGACGATTAACTCTTTCATTTGACCAACTCCTGCTGATAAGCCCGGCTTTTTTCCTCTACCTCATCCCAGGTTTCACTGGTGAGTAAATCAGCCCAACGCTGATACATGCCACGGGCAACGGTTTCGGAAAAAACATAATTGGTCACGCCCGGAATGCCATCATCCCGCACTCTTTCTTGTCCCAATCTCATTTCCATACACAATACGCTGTTACGGGCTTTGTAACCTCTAAGTACTTTTTGGATTTCTACCCAATTTTCTGAGTCATCCTGCTCGAGAAAACCTGCCGGACCAAACGCACGGGTAGTACTGTTCTCAAAAGCGGCTTTTACTTCTGGGGAGGCTGCTTTATCGGCAATGCAGAATGCCCAGACTTCAACCTGGTTAGGCCCACGTGGATGCCATACCCGCATAGTTGCAGTACCGTTAAGCCAAGAAAGAGTCGGGAAAATATTGTTATGACCGGCAAGACGCAATGCTCTGACTTTTCCCAGTCGCTGCTCTGCCTCAGCATAGGTTTCACGGTAGTAACGGGCAACGGCGCCATCAACCCAAACGTTGGCATCGGGTTTGTCGGTCAAGAAAAATCCACAACCGTGACCATTCTGAGCAAATTGCACGGCATCTTTTGCCGTTTCCCAAACTGGCCGTGAGGTCTGATCAGCGCCTAATGCTTTGCTACTGTCGCCATCTTTTACACTCAAAACCTGTACAGCGGAGGCATGACTAAATAAAGCATGGTATTGATCGCCAGCAAACTGTTCAGCGGGTAATTTCCAGTTACAATTGATCACCCATTTTTGTACACCGCCAATAACCTCAGTTCCTCCTTCACGGCGATCAAGCACACCATCAAGATACCAGGCTATATCACCGAGATAATCAATCAGGGAGGGCGCAGTTGTATCCCAGGTACCAAAAATCAATCCTTTATAACTTTCCACACACGGCACTTCCTGAAGTCCCCATTGCTCTTTGCAAAGCCCATGTGGATAAGCACACGCTTCCAACGGAACGTCAATTAATCGCCCATCCACACCGTATGACCAACCGTGATAAGGGCAAGTAAATGCACGGGTATTACCGCTATCCGCGTAACAAACCCGCATGGAACGATGGCGACACTGATTAAGGAAAGCTTTGACGGAACCATCTTTCTGGCGGACAACAACAACACTGTCCTCTCCCATATAAGTATTGAAAAAATCACCCGGCTTGGGGATTTGGCTCTGATGAGCTAAAAACAGCCAACAACGGCCAAATATTCTTTCGAGTTCTAACTGATAGAGTTCGGGATCGATATAAATCTGAGGAGTTACACGACCGGCTCGGGCATCAATCAGGCGGTAAATATCTGAATCTTTGCTCAATGTCATATTATTCAATCCTCAAGTAAAAGAAAGGTTGACTTTTTGCCAACATGCAAAATGAATGCTATTAATAGATTAATATTTTGTGAAATACATTGTTTGTTTAAATTGAGACTTTTTTTCGATATGTGAGGAAACGGCAATGGAATTAAGACACTTACGCTATTTTATTGCGGTGGCAGAAGAATTAAACTTTACTAAAGCCGCAAAAAAGTTACATACTGCACAACCTTCATTAAGTCAACAAATAAAAGATTTAGAAGATTATATTGGTTCCACACTATTAGAGAGAAATAAACGTAGAGTCTCTCTAACCAAAGCGGGAGAAGTTTTTTTCCAACAAGCCAAGCTTATTCTTGACAATGCAGAGAAAGCAAAAAAAATGGCCCGTAGAGCAGCACAAGAACAAATTGTGCTAACTATTGGATTTGTTCCATCCGCGGAAGTTAAAGTATTACCTGAAGTCATTCCAATATTTCGACTGGCTCATCCTGGAGCAAAAGTAGAACTTATTAGTTTATTTAATCCAGGACAAGAAGAGAAATTATTACAAGGCGACATTGATGTCGCTTTCATGCGTCCACCGATAAAGAGTGATTACGTTGATTTTAAAGTCATTCTTAATGAACCGCTGGTGGTTCTGATGCCTGCTAATCACCGATTAAGATATTGTGAGAAAATTTCAGTCGAAGACCTACACGGAGAAAATTTTATTACGCCAGATCCAACACAATCTGGCGTATTACAACAGATTATAGAAAACTATTTTACCGAACATAATGTCGTTCCTAATATTATTCAAACAGCTAACAATATGCTATTAATTTTAAACATGGTTAGTCTGAATTTAGGGTGTGCAATAGTACCGCTCTATATTACTAGCATCATGACAGACGCCGTTATTTGCCGGCCATTATCAGGATATTCCCCCACAATAGAGTTAATAATGGCATGGCGAAAAGACAACGCATCAGAACTATTATCGCACTTAATAGATGTCGTTGAAAATAAATACCTGTAAGAATAAAAATAAGCATCATTGTTTTTACCTTTCAGACCAGACATATTAAGTATTAGTGAATATTACCCGCTGTCGTTATATTAATAACGTATTAACTTAAAATAAATAAGGGAGATATCATGATGTCAATATCAGCGAATCCTCAACATAAACCTACACAACCTGAATTACGTTCGCTTTGGTCGGCCATTGCCAGTGGTGAAATCCATCTACATCATCTTGATGTAAAAGGAATAAAAACCCGTGTTCTTGAAGCAGGTAACGGGCCGATTCTCATTTTCTTACATGGCATTGCCGGTCATTTAGAAGCTTATATGCGCAACATACTGCCCCATGCTGCCCATTTTCGTGTACTGGCGATTGATATGCTAGGACATGGCTTCACAGATAAACCTGTCCGCTCCTATGAGATTATCGATTATGTGGAGCATCTACGGGATCTTATTGAAACGCTAAATCTGAAAAAAATTCACCTTTCTGGCGAGTCGTTAGGTGGGTGGGTTGCAGCCCGGTTTGCAGCAAAATATCCGCAATATATTCACCGTCTGGTGTTGAACACAGCAGGCGGCATGATTGCTGATCCAAATGTGATGGAACGCCTGCGCACACTCAGCTTGAATGCCGTGAAAAACCCGGATCGAGAAGCTACCCGCAAGCGCCTTGAATTCCTGATGGAAGATCCTGCGATAGTGACAGAAGACCTGGTTGAAGCCCGTTTTGCCATTTATCGTCAACCGGGTATGTTATCCGCAATGGAAAACATTATGTGCCTGCAAGATATGGACACCCGTTTACGTAACCTCTTGACCGAAGATGAGCTGGCAAAAATCCAGGCTGAAACCCTAGTGCTATGGACCACACACGATCCGACTGCTGCGGTTTCAGTAGGTCAGCGCCTTGCCGGGCTTATCAAAAACAGCCGTTTTGTTGTGATGGAAAAATGCGGTCACTGGCCTCAATATGAAGATCCGGACACATTCAACCGACTCCATATCGATTTCCTGTTAAACGGCAACAAATAATGCCTCTTTCAGGCAAGTGATATTCCAATTGGAATGTCACTTCTTTGGTTTGATCAGGAGTAACATGATCAGGAGTAACAATAGATGAATAACGTCATAAACCATCTTAGTGAAAAACTATTTCAATCGTGGCAGAGTCGCCAAGCTATCGATCCCATCTCGAATGAATATCCAGAATTAACATTACACGATGCCTATCTCATCCAGCAAAAAGTTATTGTTCGCCGGCTGGAAGCAACCGGGGCACAAATTGTCGGAAAAAAAATCGGTATTACCAGCCAGGCAGTTATGGATATATTGGGCGTCGATCAACCCGATTTTGGCATTCTCACCTCAGATATGCAGTACAAAAATAATGCCATTGTCCCCATTGAACAATTAATTGCGCCGAAAGCTGAAGGTGAAATTGGTTTTATCCTGAAACACAATCTGAGTGGGCCAGGTATTACGGCAGGAGATGTACTCAGAGCAACAGATTATGTCGTACCCTGTATCGAAATTGTCGATTCCCGTATCCGTGACTGGAAAATAAAAATTACAGATACCGTTGCTGATAATGCCTCATCAGGATTATTTGTCATTGGCAATGGCGCCCGTCTGCCATCAGAAATTGATTTAGCTGCCGTGACAATAACGTTGGAGAAAAACGGTAAGCTGGTTGACACCGGCATTGGCGCCGCAGCATTAGAGCATCCAGCCAATGCAGTTGCCTGGCTAGCGAATATGCTAGGAACACTGAATATGGCGTTACTCAGTGGAGAAATCATTCTCTCTGGCTCCCTCACTACAATGGTTCCAGTTAATATTGGCGATCAGTTGAAAGTTAACTTACTCGGGGTGGGATCTGCCAAGGTAAGTTTCGCCTGAAAAGGTGAGTCACTCAATACCTACCACCCAAAAGAGGCGGTAGGCTTACTAACTTAAAGCGATATTCTGGCAGTAAAATAATGGGAAAGATCAACATCCATTTTTATGAATGGTGTGGGCCACCGCCAACTTCCCCGCAACGTTGGCTGTATTAACTAATACCGCCATATTAGCTTTCGCAGAGATCCCATTGGTTTCTCGGTCAATCATTCTCATCAGATACTTTGTCAACGAATTGCCAACAATATTATTCTTCTTAGCCTCTAATACCGCATCTTGTATAATCATATCAATCTTTTGACTATCTATCGCATCCTCTGGCTTGGTTGGCGTCGTAATTAATATCCCTTTTCCTCCCGGCAACATCCAATTTATTTCAATCGCTTTGGCAATTACCGCAGGATCATCAAGACGTTGTGGACTTTTGAATCCACTGGAACGACAGTAGAATGCAGGAAAATCATCCGACTGATAGGATATAACTGGTACATTCCATGTCTCCAGGAATTCCAATGTTAATCCAATATCGAGGATATTTTTTGCGCCAGCACAGACCACAGCAACACGGGAACGCGTTAACTGAGTCAAGTCTGCTGATATATCCATACTCGTCTCCGCACCTCGATGTACCCCACCAATCCCCGCAGAACAGAAGAATTTAATACCCGCTATTTCTGCTGCAAGTATTGACGATGCCACGGTTGTCGCCCCCATACCGCCACTCGCTAATACGACCGGAATATCCCGACTCGTGACCTTTGGAACATGAGATGCGGTAGCAAATTTTTCAATTTGTTCATCTGACATCCCAATCAGAAATTCACCATTATCTATTCCTATCGTTGCGGGAACTGCCCCACTTTCACGAACAGCCTGCTCAACATGCTTAGCCGTTGTGACATTATCAGGGTAATCCAAGCCATGTGTAATCACATTGGATTCCAGAGCAACAACAGGTTTTCCTGATTCAAGCGCTTCTTTTACTTCACGACTGAATTTAAGTGGAACGCTATGACTGATATTCATGTTATATACCTTTTAATTTTAATATTTACTTATTGAATCTCACGAATTGTATTTATTACTGGTAATTTAAAAAAGAGGTTATTTTCTCAATTTCAGTCACACCTTCATTTTCCAACAGTTGATAGTGATCCGATATCAATTCAATTATTTTAGATGGTGTTGATAAAAACCCACCGGATTTTTCGATAAATGAATCATTATCTTTATTCGCCTTGAAAATAGTTATAGGCGCCTTTAGATATCTGTGATAAATCTCATCAAAACTGTACTTGAAATCATAAGTTAAAGTCACAATCCTAACGATACGTTTTACTAATGATGGATCCAGGTTTTTAAAACGACTACATATAAAGTTAATAAATGTCGCTTCACTATTCACCTGTTCTAAGCAAGTTTTAACCATTGGACTACTGATTGAACGAGCAAATACAGAAAACAGTATTTGAACAAAAACCGGATTAGTAAATTCAGCGCCTTTATCATGATATTTCTCTTGATTCACGTGAAGATGAGGCGATCCCGGCGCCAACAAGTTCAACGCTTTAACTTCTTCTCCGGCTTGTTCAAGCTGGTACGCAGCCTCAAATGCTACCCGGGCGCCAAATGAATATCCCCATAATGTATAGGGCCCTTCTGGCTGTATTTTCTTTATCTCTTTAATATCTTCCTCTGCCATTCTCTGGATAGAAGAAAACGGTATTTCACTCTCGTTTATCCCATATGCCTGTATTCCATAAAATGCCCTATCGGGAACCACTTTATTAGCCAGCAACCTCAAACTCATAGGATATCCGCCCAAGCCCGGCCAACAGTAAATTGGGTCCTGACTTGCCTGATTCAATAAGATTAATCTTGATATTGTTTTAGCATCAGCTTGCTCAATCCACTTAGCCAACTCTTCTATATTGGGCGATTGGAAAAGTATCTGTAGCGGAAAATGAATATTAAAGGCTTCGTTGATCTTATTAACCATAGCTACGGCCATCAAAGAATTACCTCCACTCTCAAAAAAATCATCGTGTGCAGATACTGAATCCCATTTCAGTACTTCCATCCAAATTTTTCCAAGCCTCAATTCAGTCTCTGTCCGTAATGGCGCTAATGGTCTCTGTGTTGAGATATCTTCCACTGCTTTAGATTTTGACAAAGACTGGTAATCTACTTTTCCATTGGCCGTCAAAGGTAATTTATCGAAAACTAATACCTTATTTGGAATCATATATTGAGGGAGTTGCTGATGAAGATCATCTTTAATGATCTCAACTGGCCCTTTCATATGAACAACATCTTCTTTCATACCTTCACTAATATATTGCTCTTGGCTAACACACCCACCTATACAGAAATAAAATGCCGCCATAGGTCTATCAAGCGCATTAAGAATAGATCGCATCCTTTTCGCCGAAGGTAAATCGTTATTACTCTCTGAGCTGTAACCAGATGACATTAATCCAATACACAATTGATTACTTTGCAACGCATGTAATCGACGACCCAGTGTAATATAATAATGCCATTCAGGAACACAACGTGGAATAATTGACACACCAAAACTGGAACGATCATAAACTTGCTGATTAATCGCGATAACATCCTTTTTCCGAACAATATCATCACTTATCCGCACAAATTCCCCGTTAGAAAAGTGATATAAACCACAGGGCATCTCAGGTATTTTATTGGTATGTGTTTGCAAATAAAGATCGGTATCAAATGGCGGCAATCTATTTTCATAGCGACATATTTCAAATGCGCCAAGGTAATAATCCTGAATATTACCATCATACCAATCAGGACATTCAGCTTGATATTCACTTTCACCAATACCCAAGCCGATTTCCGGTAATATGTCGTCAAATAGCCCTATCATATGACCCGCTTCCATTTTCAGAACTTCTTGTATGTTGTTCTTATAAACAGGCTCAATGGCTTCACGCTTTCCAATAAAATGTACTTTTATCATTGGCTTTTGCCGACGACTCAATGTCGAAATTTTTATTAACTCGTGAGTCACAGGATGATAATAGTAAATCCCCGCATCCAAACCGAAAACATGATGCAATTCAAAATACATTTGAGTCGCATAGAGAGCACCCGGTGAAGCATAGGCATATTTTGGCAATAAACGTTGATGACTGGTAAACTGACCAAAATAACGCAACACATAGCCGAAATCTTTGAGTGTTAAATGACTCAGCGGCAAAGAACAAATTTCACGCTGCTGAGTGGTTGTCAGCAATGTTTTTAGTGTCTCTATCGTTATTTCTGTCCCCTCAAAATAGCGATATGTCTTGCGCCCAAATACATATTCTCTTTGTTTTATCTCTCCTTCTTTATAAGGCAGTAAGATTACAGGACGATTCTCACACAATTCTTCACTCCGACAACCAGAATTAGAAAGTTGAGCTTTCACCTGGAGTTTATTGGTTTTTGATTTGTGATGTGAGCTACTATTGCCTTGGTCCATCAGCGCGGCTTCTTTTTCATCCAGTTCCACACATGCTATGAGATTTTGGAAACCCGTTCTGGCATCTTTCTTAATTAACATTGCCGCCGTCTTTATCCAGCTATGTTCTTCAATCGCATGACGTATTTCATCAAGCTCAATACGATAACCCCGTAACTTGACCTGGCTATCAACCCGACCAACAAAATAAGTATTACCATCATCCCCTCTCGTCACAAGATCTCCCGTTCGATATAACCACGGGTGTTTAGTTTCGAGTGCAAGGTGATTACAAATAAATTTATCTTTTGTCATTTCAGGTTTATGCAAATAGCCACGTGCTAATTGAACACCCGAAATATAAAGCTCGCCAATTTCTCCCACCGCTACGGGTAATCTATTCTCATCAAGAACGTAGTATTCTGTATTATCTACAGGTATACCAATTGAAATAGATGTTTGATAACTCGGCAAAGTTTCATTTGTCACCCGGAAATACGATGAATTAATCGTACATTCTGTTGGGCCATATAAATTGACTAATTCACAGTGGGTAAAACTATTCAAAAATTGAGCGGCTAATTTGGTTGTCAGCGCCTCTCCTCCACTGAATAC
Source organism: Photorhabdus luminescens subsp. luminescens (assembly GCF_001083805.1). Lineage (GTDB taxonomy): Bacteria > Pseudomonadota > Gammaproteobacteria > Enterobacterales > Enterobacteriaceae > Photorhabdus > Photorhabdus luminescens. The sequence continues at coordinate 779,338 of NZ_JXSK01000001.1, forward strand.
TTGAGTCAGTGATAAGCAATCCAAAAAATTAGGATTATCTAGCAACGCTTGCAGTAAAGTAGGAACACATTGCAAAGTCGTCACTTGATGTTGAAGAATTGTTTTAATAATCGCATCCGGATCGCGATAGCATCCTAAAGGGCCAATAATCACTTGGCTGCCTATTGCAGGCGCTAAAATTTCCCATTGAGCAGCATCAAAACTCATTGGCGTTTTCTGCAAAATTCGAGAGTGCTTCCCTAAGCTGAACGCTTTTGCAAGAAATCTCATTTGATTCACAATACTGTGATGCTCAATCATAACTCCCTTTGGTTTACCCGTACTACCAGAAGTATAAATAATATAAGCCAGACTGGTTGAGTTGGGAACTCGAGCCGTATTGAGAATATCTTCTATTGTTCGTGTTTCTATCGTCAGAGCGACATCTTCCGGTGTTATAATTAATACCGATTTTGGTGCAATGTCCTGCAACTGTTCTTTTAAATGCGATTGGGTAAAAATCACATCAATGCCAGAATCTTCTATCATATATTTGAGGCGTTCAACTGGATAGTCAGGCGATAAAGGCAAATAGGCTTTATTCGCTGATAAAATACCCCACGCGCCACAAATTAAATCTATAGAAGGGTCACAAAAAAGCCCAATACCCACTGAATTTTTTGAGCTCATTTCTGATAGACAATATCCAATCTCTTTCACTTTCAAATAGAAATCAGCGTAATTGAGTGATTGTTCTTTATCAATAACAACATATCCATCTGCCTGGTGATTCAGTTGATTCTCAAGCATATCCATCAATGTTATTGCGTCTTCTTTAAGGCAAGCATCAGTGATTAAATCACATTGTGTAATATTATTTGCTAACATTTTCATTAACTTTATATAATAATAAAATAAATATCGTCGTAGTTAAAAATGACATTTTATCTACGAAATTCTAAGTGTCTGTTTGATCATGATTGATGACTTATATTTTATTAAAATCATTCAATCAATTAGATTCAACAAAGACACACTCTTTGGGGCAGATGAATACCCTTATCAATGACTATATCCTTCATCTTTCAAACTGCTGCTTTGTTGGCTGTTTTCACTCACCCCAGTCACATAGTTATCTATGCTCCCGGGGATTCACTCCCATAATATTTTAATAAAACAATAGAGCCAGTTTATTATTCAATCGGTGCTTCTTCGAAAGAAGGAGGAAGCAAAGGCGTGTTTGTAAATTGATTTGCGGCTGCCCTATAAATGGTTAAACCATATTTTTTCCACAATTGATTCATGACATAAACTAGTTTCGGGTTATGTTCTTCTTCTTCCTCTAATGCCCTGGCAATAATATGCGACCACTCCTGTTCCCAGACAGAATAAATCATTTCGTCTTGCCTGAATGAATAAGCCTGATTAAGCGCAGAAAATTTAGCAGGCTTCGATAAATCAGTTGTTGAAAACAGAATGCACAACATACCAACCCAGTAACATTTAATAATATTTTTACTTTCTTCAACAGGTAAACGTGAAGCGATATTTTTCATTGCAAACAATGAGGTAACCAAATGAAGAAACAGAAAATCACCTGGTTTAGCGAGATAAATCAATGTTACGACATAGAATAACCGAGCCCAACTTTCTTCTACATCTTGTGTCTCAATCCAAACCGGCAAACGATATATTTCTGGGTGGCCTTGCATTAAGACACGCGCAATACGATATTGAAGCCCCGATCTCTTTAATTCAGGATGTATTAAATCAGTATCGGCCAGATTTTCATTATTAACCAACGCATTCATCCAATCGGTCAATTCTACTTTCCTTTCCTCCCACAGCGTTGAAATTCTCAATATAGAATCAAAAGCATTCTTGTCGTTTAGCGAACTATCAATAAATGCTCTCTCTGAATGACAAGGAACATAGGAGAATGCCATGTAAGCAAGCCCTTCAATAATCATCCAAGGATGATCGATATCCAATGCCCAACCTAAATGAATTGTACCGTGAGTTAATGCGCCAGCCCATCCAGACAAAAGCGTCGGCATATATTCTTGCAATACCTGTTCAATTCCTTTCTTTTTAATTTCCTCTTCAAAATAATCACAGTAGGAAGAATAGCTTGTTCTCTTGCCTAAGAAATATTTCCAATTCGCACTGTCTATCACATGCTTTAATGTTTTTGGGGGTTCAAGCCCCATACCATAGGGCGTCAATTTAGCATAATTATCATAATAGTCTTTAATTCTACCCGCACTGATTCCCAAGCCATGCAGCGCTATCACAGCATGTTTAACGTGATTAGTAAGGTGACCGTTAAATTCAATATGATATGAACGATCATTAAGTAGTTTGTTAATCATTTTTTTACCTTATCGTTGATTCTATTCTTATTTTGACTCAGTTGTTTTTCTAGTTAGGTAAATTCCTACTAACACAAACAATACTCCAACAATCTTCACTAACCCAGGAGTCATATCCTGACATAACCAATCAAGCAGTACCGCTGATAACATTTGCCCGGCAATAACAAGGATGGCGGCATTCATCGCACCTAATTTAGGGAAAACATAGCTACTGACTGCGACAAACAGAGCGCCAAAAACCCCACCCATATAAGCCGCTGCTGGAATAGAGTCAAAATCCCATTCATTCCATTGCCAACTCGATAAAAGCGTCAATATCACTGTTAAAAGAAGAAAACCACCGATATGATTCCAAAGCGAAGCGCCAAAAGAACCTATCGAGACACTTAATTGCCCGTTAATCGTCCTTGTCGCCGCTATAAATATGCCATTTAAAAAGGCAATAAAAATCAAACTCAACATTAGTTGCTTCCACCAAATAGAATTAACATACTGCCAAATAGAACAAAGAAAATAACATATAAATCTTGTATCACTATCTTTCTTTTTTTTGTTCTTAAAAGTCCGAAATAATCAGCAACCAGACCAAAAATTATTTGCCCAACTAACCCTAATGAAATTGTACTAGATAATGGTAACCCACCATTAATTGCAACAGCCGCTAGCACAACAGTAAGCGCGCCAGGAATACCACCAAGATAAAACCATATAGGAATATTCGATTTCTTATGTTTCTTTTCGTCTGTTTCTTTTTTAGAAAAGAATTTAGCCACAATAATAAACAATATCAAAGCAACAATCGCACCAATACCATGAGCTACCCATGATGCAAAAAAGGGTGTTGTACTTTCCGACAATATGCTATTGGTGTAAATCATCAACGTCAGTAGACTTCCACCAATAATTGCCAATAAGATATTTCTTATCGTATTAATCACTTAAGTATATTCTCCTCAATAATATGGCGTACGTCATAAAAACAATTAGCAATCCAAGTCGGCCTGGCTTCTTCCAACATACCGACACTATGTATGCCATATGTTACGGCTATTGATCGCATGCCAACTGCCCTTGCCATATAAATATCGTGAGTGGTATCACCTACCATAACAGCCATCTCTGGTACAGCACCGTAATATTCCAAAATTTTCCTTCCTGATTCTGGATCAGGTTTAGGTTTTGAAACGTGATCAGCGCCAATTACCCTGTCAAACACAGCGTCTATTCCCGCAGCCTCAAGTAATGCTGTCGCACTTGCGGTAAATTTGCTGGTCGCTACCGATAGTTTTATATCTTTTTTGTTTAAAGCGATTAATCCATCTTCAACACCAGGAAATAATAATTCCTTTGCTTTCGGCAGAATACGCCGACGATACTGCAATTGATATTGTTCAACAGCTTTAGAAATTAACGCCTTTTCAAGAGATATATTTAAGAGCGTTGCAAATGCTTTTTCTAAAGGCAGGCCAATTGTAGCGCGAATGTTTTCATCTCCTGCTAATGGAATGTTAAATACCTTAAAAACAGCATTGAACGTTTCTATTATTGCTCGAGAAGTATCAAACAATGTACCGTCTAAATCGAAAATGAGTATTTTATTCATTAAAAATATCTTTAAAAGATCCTCAGTTATAAAAATAACTTAATAGTTTGGCAATTTAATCAACAAGGTTTCTTTGAGTTTAATTTCAGGAAAATAAACCTCTTCATTCCATTTTTCTTGTTCGATCGGCTCTAATGAAATGGAAATAACATCTTCTCTACAGCCAAATATCTTTGTTACCACCTTTGTCAATTCTAAAGATAAGATATCTTTATCTTCTTGTGAGAGGTGGGCAGGAAAATGTTTTATACTAATATGTGGCATATGCCATCCTTTCAATTCTAAAAGAGAATTACTCTATTTTGGTTATATGGCATTCAAGATGGTTTATACGTTCCAAAATATCGATCACCAAAATCACCAATGCCTGGATTCATAAAAGCATCTTCATTAAGTCCATTTTCAATTGAAGAAGTAACCAGTTGAATTTTAGGATATGATGTCATGATTCTATTAAGACCAACAGGAGAAGAAAGAAAATTAACAACAATAATATTATCTTCAGGCACGCCTTTTTCTTTCAATAAATCGATAGCCTTAGCTAATGATCCGCCCGTCGCCAACATAGGCTCAAAAAGTAAAATAGTTCTCTCTGCAATATCATCAGGTAAATTCGAATAATAATAATGAGGCAGTTTTGTCAATTTATCTCTTTGAATAAGAATTTTTCCCGCTGGAGAATCAGGATACATTTTTCTATATTCGCCTTCTATGCTTTCTCCGGCACGTATTACCGACACACCACAAAGTTTAGTATTTAAAACAGTTCCATTATAAATATCCCCAATTGGGGTTTGAATATGATGAGAGGTATAGGGTAGCAATTCAGATGCTGCCTCTAATAATAATCGAATAATACGATCAGAATAAAACACAAATTCCGATTGTTCGGCGTTACGATTACGCGCTTTTGTATGCAAAGAAGTCAAATACTGACTTTTCGGTAAAACATGTACGTTCTTATAATTACCCATTATAATTCCAACTAATATTTATATACTCGTTATCTTTCAAGCTGCCTCTTTGTTGGCTGCACTCACTCACCCCGGTCACATAGTTATCTATGCTCCCGGGGATTCGCTCCCTTGCCGTCGCGATGCATCTTGAAATCCATATGGTATAGATAAATTTTTTTCAACTATGTCCGAGATCAAATAAATTCGTGACAATTCATTTAAGCATCACATATCGCCTGAAATATAAACTCTCATATCTATTTTTTTAATTCAATAGCCTAAATTTACAGCACCATGCTGTAGATTATTATTTTATCATTTAACTAATTGTATTTAACAATAAAATCAAAAATAGGCTATTAAATTCAAACCCTATTTTCAGATTTGTCTTATCTATCTATAAATCTTTATATAGAATAATAATCTGACTTGTCAGAAAAATAAAAAAATAGATAGATTTTCCAAATCACGCCCATTATCGCAATGCCTTGTTTTTCCTCAACTCCAAAAATATTTTTCATCCTACTTTCCCAAACAATAAATCGTCGGTTAAATTCAAGTCTCTGATATTGAATATAGTCTTGCGATGAAAATCACTAAACATCAGCTTTATACATACAATGCAATAATTTCTTACGGATAGAATAAACAGGTAATACATTTTCCTAAATAAATTGCAGAAAGCTATTATAGCTCTTACCAGAATCATCAAGAAATGCTAAAGTTGAACTATATGAATATTTCAAATGAGCGTGCCTATGATCCAGGAAAAACGTGTTATTCGTCGAATCCAGTCTGGTGGTTGTGCGATCCACTGCCAGGATTGCAGTATTAGCCAGCTATGCATTCCTTTTACCCTGAATGAGCACGAGCTTGATCAGCTTGATAATATCATTGAGCGTAAGAAACCTATCCAGAAAGGCCAAACGTTATTTAAAGCAGGCGATGAGTTGAAATCTCTTTATGCTATCCGTTCTGGCACAATTAAAAGCTACACCATCACGGAAGAAGGCGATGAGCAAATTACAGGTTTCCACCTCGCAGGGGATTTAGTCGGTTTTGACGCTATCCTCAACACTAAGCACCCAAGCTTTGCTCAGGCTTTAGAAACATCAATGGTCTGTGAAATTCCGTTTGAAACACTCGATGATCTGTCCGGCAAAATGCCTAGTCTCCGTCAGCAAATGATGCGCTTGATGAGTGGAGAAATTAAGGGCGACCAAGAGATGATATTGTTGTTATCTAAGAAAAATGCCGAAGAACGATTAGCTGCATTCATTTATAATCTCTCTCGTCGTTTCGCTCAACGTGGCTTCTCACCAAGAGAATTCCGTTTAACCATGACTCGCAGTGATATTGGTAATTACTTGGGTTTAACAGTTGAAACTATTAGTCGTCTGCTTGGACGTTTCCAGAAAAGCAATATTCTCGGTGTAAAAGGCAAATACATCACGATTGAAAACATGGATAAATTGTCTGAGTTAGTCGAAAAAAAATCTATTTCAATTACCTAATCTTAAAACCAGATCACCCTATTTTGTTGATCTGGTTCTCTTTTGACCTGTCCGGTTTGCTTATATTGGTTTATCTTTAGTATTGAAACGTAAGTATTGAAACGTAAGTATTGAAACGTAAGTATTGAAACGTAAGTATTGAAGCGTATTTTGTCCAGCCTCTGTGAGGATACCATTATGGCAAACTATCAAAACCTTTTAGTTGTAATTGACCCAAGTCAGGACGATCAACCGGCATTAAGACGCGCAGTTTATATAGTGCAACGTAACGGCGGCCGGATTAAAGCTTTCTTGCCCATTTATGATCTCTCTTATGAAATGACCACCTTACTCTCCCCAGAAGAAGGTAGCGCTATGCGTAAAGGTGTTACCAGCCAACGCACGGCCTGGCTTAAACAACAAGCGTACTACTATCTGGAAGCCGGTATTGATATTGAAATAAAAGTGATATGGCATAATCGACCTTATGAAGCGATTATCCAGGAAGTCATTACTGGTAATCACGATTTACTTCTGAAGATGACGCATAAACATGACAAGCTAGGCTCCTTGATTTTTACCCCACTTGACTGGCAGTTACTCCGCAAATGCCCATGTCCGGTATGGATGGTAAAAGATCAGATATGGCCGGACCAAGGCTCGGTTGTCGTCGCGGTCAATTTATCTAATGAAGAGTCATATCATCATGAACTGAACCTGAAACTGGTTAAGGAAACTCAGGAACTGGCAAATAAGATAATGAAAAACCCGGAAATTCATTTGGTCAGCGCTTATCCTGTCGCACCACTGAATATCGCTATTGAGCTACCCGATTTTGACCCAAGTGTTTATAACCATGCTCTGCGTGGTCAGCATCTTATTGCCATGAAAGAATTGCGCCAAAAATTCTGCATTGATGAAAAATATACTCATATCCATGAAGGACTACCGGAGAGTGTTATTCCTCAAATGTGTGATGAGATGAATGCGGGCATTATTGTCCTTGGCATCCTCGGCAGAACTGGGCTGTCCGCTGCTTTTCTGGGAAATACCGCAGAACATGTGATCGACCATCTTAAATGTGACATTCTGACAATCAAACCTGATGGTTTTGAATGTCCAATTAAAGCTGCTAAAGAGTGATAGTGATAGCATGACAATCATCCATTTGGCGATAAAACCCGAAACAGATTTTCGTCCCAGGTTTTATCGCCAGATAAACGGCTCAGGCAGTGTAACACCAAGGATCTCCTCACGGGCTATACGCCAAAAAAGACGAATACCCGCTTTAACTTGATAAGTTTCTTTTCCCAATACCTTAAAGATTAGACCACACTGATTAGGTAAACGACTGGTGCCACTCGCTATACCCGTTTCAGCATCGTACTGAGGAGTCATACGCGCCAGAATACGATCATGGTGAACCTGAGGTGTCAGCAAGATCACATTGCCGAATACATGGAACGGCCCATCACTCCTACGCTGTTCAATGGCTGCTTTTTAGGCTCCAAGACATAACGTTCTGCAAACAATACTTTGCCGCCAAAATCAGTTGCCGTAATGCGTGATGAGTAAACATCAAATTTAAACCCCTGATCAGCCAGATGATACTTGCGACCAGACATAATTATCTCAGAATAAATCAGGGTGGCTGTCGGATGAATGGTTATCTGAGTGTCGGTAATAAACCGGGAACCACTGTGAGGTATAACCGGATCGGGCATCATTTCCAGATAGCCTCCCTGCTCTATCTGGATAGTTTGCACTTGCGCCGCGTAGTTATTCACCATCGAATGAATCTTAGTCGCCGATTGGGTGGTGACATGACCAAATGCCTCTGGAGCGACATGAATATCCAGCGCCAATCTATCCCCTTGCAATATACATCCCGACGTGGAGATCATAAATACGCACGGCATCTGCGGTAGTGCCTCATCCCAATACAACGCCCGCTGTACCAAATAAGGAACCCGGCGTTGCACTTGCGCCAAAATGCTCCGATCGCCACGCCGGGCAAATCCCAACCGCAGATAACCACTTTTACCGACATCACCGCTTGCCATCTGCGGCGGTTCATCCTGAAATCGTGCAAGTTCCGGCGCGTTGATGCCAAGATTATTCGCCCGTTGACACACTTCTCCAATATCTTGCGGCGAGCGGGTGGAAGTCATTGCATCGCCTGTGATGAATGAGTAAACAGGAAATCACGCATGATCATATTTACCAACGTTTCAACACCCTCACCGGTTTTGCAATTGGTCAGGATATAAGGGCGCTGACCACGCACAACTTGAGTGTCATGTTCCATCACCGCCAGGCTGGCGCCAACATAAGGCGCTAAATCAATTTTGTTGATCACCAGAATATCGGCCTGTACCAGACCCGGCCCGTTCTTACGCGGAATTTTCTCCCCTTCGGCGACATCAATCACATAAATATAAAAATCTGCCAACGCCGGACTAAAAGTGAGTGTCAGATTATCACCACCACTTTCAATCAACACAACGTCGCTGTCAGGAAAACGCGCCTCCATCTCCTCTACCGCCGCAATATTCATACTGGGATCTTCACGCACCGCGGTATGAGGACAAGCACCGGTTTCCACACCCAGTATCTTTTCTTCATCTAAAATGCCTTTCAAGGTACGTTTAACCTGTTTAGCATCCTCAGTGGTAACAATATCATTGGTGATAATCAGAGGTTTTATTCCGCGTTGAATCAAAATAGGCGTAATGACTTCAATAACAGCGGTCTTACCTGATCCCACCGGACCGCCAATACCAATTCGGGTAATTTTTTTCACAGAGATTTCCTCACACATGTAAGAAGTGGTTAAAAGCGATATCAGGAGCCAGTTAGTTACTGAATAGCCGGGTAAATGCGCTAACGTGCAGAGCTGCCAGAACATCGGTCATAGGCGCATACGATGTCATCTGTTCAATCCCCCCTTTTTCCGCCTCATCACAAAACAGTTCAATATCCTGATTCAATGAGAACAAGATACGTTGAATTTCAATATGGGTAACACGCATCAAGCGTATCGCCGCACTGAGTATCGTCATCGCAACACCATATTGATGCATGACAATCACTTCGCGTGGAGCAGCGCCCAATGCGCTCATGACAACCGCCAAAGTAATCGGATAGGTACCCGCGGCAATATCGCTCTTTATTTGTGCCAACCACCATGCAATTAACGACTCACCGGTAACTTCAACTGCCATTTCCGCTAACTTTTTCCCCATCCGCGTGACCATAGTGCGACTTTCTTCATTTAATTTGCGGTTAAGTACTGCCCAATCATGGGAGATAGCGGCATCATGTTGCCCACAATTCAGTGCCTGACACGCAGCCACGACTGCACGGCCATCACCACTCACCGCCTGTAATAACGCTGTTCGCGTAAACTCACTCAACGTTGCCACGTCATACACAATTTTGCTCTGAATGGCTGATTCCAAACCGTTTGAAAAAGAAAATGCGCCAACAGGCAGCACTGAATCAGCAAACTGCATGATTCTGATTAAGCGGAGCGCATTCATTTTAGTTTGATCACATGCTGATTCAGAAAGGTGTTATCGACATGAACGTGTGTCGCGGAATCCTCCGCGCCGCCGAATAATAAGCGCGCCTCTGAGTTGTTAAGAGAAGGCAATATCTCTTCGCCTTTAACAAAGGAGTAAGGCAACGCATGAAAACCGTGGGTTTTCATGACTGAATCCATGACCTTAGTTGACACTGTCAGCGGAATATAAATCTGGTTATTTTTAATCACTGACTTCCAATGCTGATTACCTAAAGCATGACCAAGCTCAAAGCTGGTTTTCATTACTGTCTCTAAATCTAATGACAGCAATGATTTCAGATGAATAACCATCACATCACGCAAGCTCATTTGAACAATAACCGCCAGCCCTTTAGCTTCGTCCCACAGTAAAACGTCGCCATCAGACAATACCTGATGACGGTCAAGGGAAATGCCTAAATCCAATCCGTTAAGGGTAGATTTACGACAACGGCTTTTTTGTGCTTCCCATTGCGAAAGTACTAAGATATCCGGCGAGATCCCCTGCAAACGATCTCGCCAGAAAACATCCTTTTTAGCATTACCAAGAATCTGTTCAATAACAATCATAAGATAATCCTCTGAACGCATGGATCGGTTAACCCGGCCAGAAAAATATTCTCTAACCGGCAGCAAAAAATAGATTAACTAAAGAAGTAGCGCTGATTGAGCGCGACTGTCCTGACCGGTTTTACTGTGGCATATTCACCATTCACCTTGACAGCAAAGGTTTCAGCATCCACTTCAATGGTGGGCGTCTCAGCATTACGCACCATATCTTTCTTAGAGATCGCCCGGCAGTTGCGCACCGCCATAACCTGGCGCTCCAAACCAAGGCTCTCTTTTACCCCCAGTTCCATTGCCGCCTGTGATACAAAAGTGACACAGGTTTCCTGAAGGGTTTTGCCCAATGCGCCAAACATCGGACGATAAAATGTCGGTTGCGGCGTCGGCAGTGAAGCATTTGGATCTCCCATCACCGCCCAATTAATCATACCGCCCTTGATGACCAACTTAGGCTTCACGCCAAAGAAACGGGGTTCCCACAACACCAGATCAGCCATTTTGCCCACTTCAACCGAACCGAGCACATGACTTATTCCCTGAGCAATCGCCGGGTTAATCGTAATTTTGGCGACATAACGTAATACACGGAAGTTGTCATTATGTGCCGCGTCCTCCGGCAACTTGCCACGCGCCGCTTTCATGGCATGAGCAGTTTGCATCACCCGCAGCCAGTTTTCTCCCACTCGCCCCATTGCCTGAGAATCACTGGAAAACATCGACAACACGCCCATATCGTGCAAAACATTTTCCGCAGCAATAGTCTCAGGACGTACACGGCTTTCCGAAAATGCGACATCAGCCGGCACTTTGGGATTTAGGTTATGACAAACCATAATCATATCAAATAGTTCCGCCTGACTATTGATACCGTAAGGCAGGGTAGGATTGGTGGAACTGGGCAGCACATTCATCTGGCTGGCAACTTTAATGATATCTGGCGCATGTCCGCCACCGGCGCCTTCGGTGTGGAAAGTATGAATGGTGCGACCTTCAAAAGCATCAATGGTATCCTCAACATAACCGCCTTCATTTAGGCTATCGGTATGCACCGCGACTTGGATATCCATTTCATCCGCTACACGTAAAGCATTACGCAACGCCGAATTAGTTGCGCCCCAGTCCTCATGCACTTTTAGCCCGGCAACGCCCGCTTTGATCTGTTCAACCAGCGGCATAGCCACCGCAGCATGGCCTTTTCCCAAAATACCGACATTAACCGGTAAACTTTCAAAAGCACGCAACATGCGGTGGATATGCCACGGACCAGCGGTGACAGTGGTGCCATTAGTGCCGTCAGTGGGGCCAACGCCACCGCCAAAGAACGTCGTCACGCCATTGGATAAAGCATGTTCAGCCTGTTGAGGAGAAATAAAATGAATATGGGTATCAATACCCGCAGCCGTGAGGATGAGATGCTCGCCAGATATAGCATCAGTACTAACGCCAACCACCATACCGGCGGTAACACCATTCATCATGTTAGGGTTACCACTTTTACCTATCCCGACAATGCGTCCCCCTTTTATGCCGACATCCGCTTTAATGACGCCTTGCCGAGCATCCAAAATAGTGACGCTGGTAATCACCAAATCCAAGACGTTTTCGCTGGTCATACGGTTATCCGCCCCCATGCCATCACGCAACGATTTACCTCCGCCATAGACCGATTCATCACCATAGCCACGCAGATCTTTCTCAATTTCAATAAATAGATTGGTATCACCCAGGCGGATCTTATCGCCGGTCGTTGGACCAAAAAGACCTACATATTCCTGTCGGGAAATGGTTGGCATAGTTTATTCCTTTGTTCGAAAGATTTTCCGACGTTTGTCAACTCTACCTTTAATTTATTCGATAATTTTATATATCCGTTACCATAGGGTATAACTCAATCCTACTACCCGGCATGTAACCAGGTTTTCTCCACCGGCTCATCAATAGCAACCTGATTTTTACCTGCCCAACCATCGACTAAATTATTAAATCCATAAACGTTTTGTTTCCCGCCAATCGGGATTAATGACACCTCGATTTCATCACCGGGTTCAAAACGGATAGCCGTTGTTGCTGTGATATTAAGTCGTTTACCAAACGCAGCCGCACGATTAAATTGCAAAGCTTTATTTACTTCAAAAAAGTGGAAATGAGATCCCACTTGAATAGGACGATCACCTGAATTACGAACTTTTAATTGAATAACCGGACAATCTTCATTAAAGGAGATCGGGTCTTCAGCCAGAATATACCCCCCCAATGGAGTAATATCTTCTTTATTATTTTGTTCCATCGGAAAATCTCCACGTTAAGGCGTAAGCCAAAACATAAACTAATATTTTGTCTAGATAATTTTTCCTACTATTTATAATTTATTTAAACAATTATTGAATGGGATCATGCACCGTAACTAAGCGACTGCCATCAGTAAATATTGCTTCAACCTGCACATGCGGAATAAGATCAGCTACGCCATCCATCACATCCTCTTTAGTCAGAACATGTCTGGAATCATCCATAACTTCCTCCAATGTTTTTCCCTCTCTGGCGCCTTCCAATGCCGCCGCAGTAATAATCGCGACGGCTTCAGGATAATTGAGTTTTAAGCCGCGAGACTTACGCTTTAATGCGACATCAGCCAGTGTATATACCATAAGTTTCTCGATTTCCCTTGGCGTTAATTGCATAAAACCCCCTAATCATTGGTTATTCCATACGGTCACACTGCTATGTCAATATATAACTTAATACGATTTTTCCAACAGACTTTATTCAAAAGCTGCTGTCCCTATCCGAATATTGATTTAGATAATCTTTTAGTAAAAAATCTTTGACACAAAGACCATAATATGTCAATTAAGATCATTCTTCTCAACACAGGTTAGTCCTCTTACCTCTTATTTAAATTTATCCAAGGTAATATTACAAGCTGATTAGTATGCCTACGTCGTAAAAAAATTATAGGTCATGGAGTCAGAAAATACTTACTGTTTTTTTGAACTTCTAACAATCCCCCGTAAGGCGGGTTTTACATTTACAGATTTACAGGTATTCCATATTATGAATAATCTAACGGATAAAAAACGTGCTGTATCTCTTCTTGTTGTTCTGATTGTCGCCAACGTGCTGGCTTGGGTTTGGGCATTTATCGCTTTCCGTCATCATGCGATTATGATGGGGGCAGCCCTGCTGGCTTACGGTTATGGATTGCGCCATGCGGTGGATGCTGATCATATCGCCGCAATTGATAACGTCACCCGTAAATTGATGCAACAGGGTAAATCACCCATTGCCGTCGGCGCTTTCTTTTCTCTTGGGCACTCTACCATTGTTATTCTAGCCTGTTTCGCCATCGTTCTGACCTCAATGGCGTTTAAAGATCAAATGGGCTGGGTTCATGATTATGGCGGCATTGTCGGTACCTTAGTTTCTGCCTGCTTTCTGCTAGCGATAGCGCTGATTAATTTGCTGATATTGAAAAGCGTCTACCAGAAGTTTCAGGAGCTAAAACGCGGCAGAAATCTGACTAAAAGTGAATTAACTGAACTGGAGACGACACCGGGGGGGATCATGACGCGCCTGTTTCACTCAGTCTTCCGGCTGGTAAGCAAAAGCTGGCATATGTATTTGGTCGGTTTTCTGTTTGGATTGGGCTTCGACACCGCCACCGAAGTTGGGCTATTAAGTATATCTGCCGCCGGTTCTCTCAGTGGGCTTCCTCTGTGGTCGTTGATGGTATTCCCGGCGCTATTTACCAGCGGTATGGCGCTCATCGACTCACTGGATAATTTTGTGATGGTAGGAGCCTATGGTTGGGCGTTTTCCCAACCGACACGCAAACTCTACTACAACATGACCATTACCGCCGCCTCCGTCGCCGTAGCGCTGTTCATTGGTGGATTGGAAGCGCTTGGACTTATTGCTGAACAATGGGATTTGCATGGCTTTTTCTGGGACACCATTGGGATATTAAACGACAACATGGGCAATGTTGGTTTTTGGGTCGTCGGGATTTTCATTCTGTTCTGGACCTTATCAGTGATGAATTATCGCTGGCGGGGGTACGATACGCTGGAAATTAAATAACAAACGCAGAACTCTTCACATACCGTGCGATGTATTACATCCTGAAACGTTGCTATTCTTACTTCCCAATGGCAACGTTTATTTTATTAGCGATATTTGTAGAAAGATTATGCATAAACAAACTAATACTCTGAAATCCAGACAACAATTTTTACGTGATGCTGAAAACGCTTGGTTAGAATATGAAGCTACCGGCTTGCATTTAACTGGCAATGAACTTTCTGACTGGTTAGACGCTATTGCACGTGGCGAGGATAAGGATCTCCCTGAATGCCACCTGTAGTCTGGCGCCAAAGGATAAATTTACAGGGTTGACGGTTGGAAACTACCAATTTCTTCTGTCTCTCAATCATATCTCGATTGAGAGACAGTAAATCCATCAAATCTGTACGTTAAAAAGATAGAAAATCACAGTGCACGCAGGATTGCCTCTACACTCGCTTTCGCATCACCGAACAACATCTGACTGTTGTCTTTAAAGAACAATGGGTTTTGCACACCAGCGTAACCTGTGTTCATAGAGCGTTTGAACACAACAACATTTTGTGCTTTCCAGACTTCCAAAACGGGCATACCCGCAATTGGGCTGTTGGGATCTTCCTGTGCCGCAGGGTTAACAGTGTCATTGGCGCCAATGACCAACACAGTATCGGTATCAGTGAAATCATCATTGATTTCATCCATTTCCATAACAACGTCGTAAGGCACTTTCGCTTCTGCTAACAGCACGTTCATATGCCCAGGCAAACGTCCCGCAACGGGATGAATACCAAAGCGGACATTAACTCCCTTCTCTCGCAATTTAGCTGTGATGTCATGTACCGGATACTGCGCCTGTGCAACAGCCATACCGTATCCCGGCGTAATAATAACCGAAGTTGAGTTTTTCAATAGTTCAGCAACGTCTTCCGCTGTGGTTTCGCGGTACTCGCCCATCTCCTGTTCATCACCGGTTGAAGAACCATCAGTACCAAACCCGCCGGCAATCACACTGATAAAAGACCGATTCATGGCCTTACACATGATGTAAGAGAGAATCGCCCCCGAAGAACCCACCAGCGCACCCGTTACAATCAACAAATCATTGCTCAACATGAAACCCGCAGCAGCGGCTGCCCAGCCCGAATAGGAGTTCAGCATTGAAACCACCACTGGCATATCCGCGCCACCGATGGAAGCAACCAAATGCCAACCAAACGCCAATGCGATTGCTGTCATGAGCAACAACGTGAACACTTGCAGACCGGTGCTTTCCGTTTTCACAAAGGTAATCAACAGCACAAAGGAGATAACAAGCGCTGCAAGGTTTAATTTATGACGATTTGGCAACATCAACGGTTTAGAGGAAATTTTTCCACATAATTTACCAAATGCCACAACAGAACCGGTGAAAGTAACCGCGCCAATGAAAACCCCTAAGAAGACCTCTGTTAGATGGATATTTTCCATCACAGGTTCCGCAAAACTATCATGAGCAATAAAGCTATTAAAACCGACCAGCACGGCGGCCAAACCAACAAAACTGTGCAGAATAGCAACCAATTCCGGCATTTCAGTCATTTCAACTTTATTTGCCAGACGAACACCAATAACCGCACCAATCACCATCGCCAGAATAATCCAGACAACACTTCCGGTATCAGGCCCGAAAATAGTCGCAATCAATGCGATTGCCATCCCGGTGATACCAAAAATATTTCCGCGTTTAGAACTCTCATGACGAGATAAACCTGCCAGGCTGAAAATAAATAAAATGGCGGCAACAATATAGGCTGCTGTAACGACTCCACTCGACATTAGTTACCCCTTAGTCCTTACGAAACATTTTCAGCATACGTTGAGTGACAGTGAAGCCACCGAAGATATTAATGCTGGCAATAAGAACAGCAATAAATGAGAAGAAACTTACCCATCCGCCATCGCCAATTTGTAATAACGCCCCAACGACAATAATCCCCGAAATGGCATTAGTTACCGACATTAATGGTGTGTGCAACGCATGGCTGACATTCCAAACCACGTAATAACCCACCACACAAGCCAATGCGAAAACCGTAAAGTGAGATAAAAATTCTTTTGGCGCAACATTGGCTAACCAACCGAATAAGATAACAGCCAATGCCAATAAACCATATTTCAACCAAGGTGAAACGGGTTTCGCCGCTGGCTTTTCTGCTTTAACTGATGCCGGTTTTGCCTGTGGCTGAACTGAAACTTGAATGGGCGGCGCCGGCCAGGTAATTTCGCCCTCTTTGACGACAGTCACGCCACGAATAACAACATCGTCAAAATCAATATTAATTTCGCCATTTTTCTCTTTGCACAGTAATTTCAGCAAATTAACCAGGTTAGTGCCGTAGAGTTGTGAAGATTGTGTTGGCAAGCGGCTTGGCAAATCTGTGTAACCAATAATTTTCACGCCATTTGCAGTAATAACCAATTTATCTGCTTGCGTTAATTCACAGTTCCCTCCCGTCTGAGCGGCCAGATCAACAATCACACTACCCGGCTTCATGGATTCAACCATCTCTTTAGTAATAAGACGGGGAGCCGGTTTCCCTGGAATTAACGCTGTTGTTACAATGATATCAACTTCTTTTGCCTGTTCAGCAAAAAGCGCCATCTCCGCTTTAATGAAAGCTTCGGACATGACTTTTGCATATCCGTCGCCACTCCCGGCCTCTTCTTCAAAATTCAGCTCAAGAAACTCTGCTCCCATGCTCTGAATTTGCTCTTTAACTTCAGGACGAGTATCAAATGCACGAACAATCGCGCCCAGACTACCCGCAGCGCCCACAGCAGCTAAACCAGCAACGCCGGCGCCAATAATCATCACCTTGGCTGGCGGGACTTTTCCTGCCGCAGTAATCTGACCAGTAAAGAAACGACCAAATTCGTGAGCCGCTTCGACTATTGCACGATAACCCGCAATATTTGCCATAGAACTCAACGCATCCAGCGATTGCGCTCTGGAAATACGCGGTACTGAATCCATAGCCAACACCGTGACTTTGCGGTCTGATAACTTCTGCATTAACTCAGTGTTTTGTGCCGGCCAGACAAAACTAACCAACGTACTCCCTTCTTTCATTAATGCTATTTCGTCATCCTCAGGAGCATTAACCTTTAAAATAATATCTGAACGCCAAATATCATGACGATCAGTAATTTCAGCGCCTACTTGTTGGTAAGCACTATCCTCAAAGCTGGCTAAATGCCCTGCTCCATTCTCAACAACGACATTAAATCCCAATTTCAGCAGGTGTTCCACTGTGTTCGGTGTGGCTGCAACACGTGCTTCATTGACAAGTCGCTCCTTCGGTACACCAATACGCATAATGTTCCCTTCCTAAAGCCTAAGATTAATGATGATTATTGCTTGCTACAGTCGATTTAGCGACTAAATTAACTTTATTACTGCCATCAGTAAAATCTATCAACAAATATTTTGATAACCAACTGAAAATATTATCGGCGATCGATCGCTAATGGGTAAAAAAATAACTAAGTGGTATTACCGGTAAGTGGTATTACCGGTAAGTGGTATTACCGTTAAGTAGTATTACCGGTACAAATCGCACTTTTTAACTGGACCACTCCTTATGTTGATAAAAACTTATGACGCCCTATTCTATAAACTTGCATTCATTCATACTGATAGCATAAATTCGTGGGACATTAGCTATTATTACATGTAATAATTACCGGCTATGTGATACACAGCCATGTTCAGCAAGTTACAACTATTATTTAATGCGCAAGGTGGAAGGATTTTTTATGAAGCTGAAAACAACGATCATTGCAGCAGCGGTATTCTCATTAACGGGTATTACCACTGTTCAAGCAGCTCAGGAGTTATCCCCGGAGAAAGCAGCAGAGCTGAAACCGTTTAAACGTATTACGGTTACAGGCCCTTTTAATGCTATTTATGAAGCTGCCGATGCGGTTTCCCGTCGTGCAGACAAAATGGGGGCAGATGGGTTTTATATTCAAAGCCTTGACGATCTGAATAATAGTGGCAACCTGCGCGTTACAGCGGATCTGTATCACAAAGATGCAGAGAAAATTGATAATTCACCTAAATACCGTCTGTTTCGCGGCATCAAAGAATTACCTAAAACAGAAGCTGTAACCCTGGAACCATTCGATACAGTCACTATCAGCGGCTTTTACGACAATGAACCCGATTTGAAAGAAGTTATTGCAAAAGAAGCCAAGAAAAAAGGCGCAGCGGCTTTCTTTATTGTTCGTCAGATTGCAATTAATGATGGCGGTAATCAAACGGTTACCGCTTATGTTTATAAAGATGATGCGCCAAAACGCCAAATTCAGACTGATGAAGCTGTCATCCCGGCAGATTCCGATTCTGGACGCACTGCATTGGCTGCTGGCGGCGAATCAGCTAAGAAAGTAGAAATTCCTGGTTTAGCCTCTTCAACTTCAACCAGTAATTCTGTTGGCCGCTTCTTTGAAACCCAGTATTCTAAAGGTGAACGTTACACGGTAACTCTTCCTGACGGTACGAAAATTCAAGAATTAAATAAAATCAGCGCTGCTCAAATGGTCCCTTTTGATTCCATCACCTTTTCAGGTTATTACAACAGCATGCCTGATGTTTCCTATGAAGTCGCTAAACGTGCCGCAGCTAAAGGCGCTAAGTACTATCATATTACCCGTGAATGGCAATCCAGTGGTGGAACTTCCACTATCAGTGCAGATCTGTTCAAATAATCTATACCCGTCATCTTTCAAGTCGCCTCTTTGTTGGCTGCACTCGCTCACCCCGGTCACATAGTTATCTATGCTCCCGGGGATTCGTTCCCTTGCCGTCGCGATGCATCTTGAAATCCATTGGGTATATAACCAAAAAAAAGGCACACATGGTAATCATATGTGCTTTTTTTACTTATAAAGATAATGAAGTTCTTCAAATTAGTCAGCGGATTCCAACTTTGAACCGATACAATCAATAGCGTTCTGTATCGTCACTATTTTTTCCGCTTCTTCATCATCAATAGTTATTCCGAAATGCTCTTCTAGAGCCATAATCAGTTCAACATTATCTAACGAGTCGGCACCTAATTCTTCGAATGTTTGTGTATTAAGAATCTGGGTTTCAGGTATTCCAAGTTGTTCTGCAACAACACTTTTGACACGATTCTCTAAATTTTCCACGCTGTATTTTCCTAAATGTACCAATTACGAGGGGAAACAGGTCGTTTCCCCATTCTTCATTAACACTAAGATTAAATATTTACACGACAGTCAGGTGCATGAATGCCCCTGTAAATCTGGCACTTTCAGGGATAAAACATAACAGACGCTGATCTTTCTTCAATTTACCCGACTTCATAAGCTCATCCAACATGATATAAATAGAAGCCGATCCGGTATTTCCTTTCATTGTTAAGTTAGTAAACCAACGTTCTTGTCCAATACTAAAATTAATATCATCAAGACCATCGGAAAATTTCATGCGGAAATATTCAGATGAGTAATGAGGCAAGAACCAATCAATAGATTCTGCCGATAAGTTACGAGCAGCAACTATCCGTCTCAATGGTTCGGTAAGTGTGTATTTAACGACCCTCTCATTTAAATATCTGACATCTTGTTTGATGCAGAAAACAGAATATGAAAGCCAATCAGCCTGACTCATTTGTGACCAGCCTTTTAAACTACCATCTGCTAACTTTTCTCCACCTGAGTACATACATGTCTCTTGCTCATTAGCAAAAGAGTACATATCTATCCAATCAATTCGCAATGAAATGCCATCAGGTCGAGGTTTGTTTTCAAGTAAAGCAGCGCCGGCGCCATCAGAAAGCATCCAACGCAGAAAATCTTTTTCAAAAGCGATTTCAGGGCGTCGTTCCAGTTCTGCAACCCGAGCTTCGTTTTCACTCTGGAAATTGCGGGCATGCAATACAGTGGAAGGTACTTCCGACGTTGTTGAAACCGCATTACTTGTCGCTCCTGAGAGAACGGACAAATAAGCATATTTCATCGCTGTCATACCCGAAGCGCAAGCACCGGCAGTTGAGATAACCTCACATGGTTTATTTTTTAGCTCTCCATGAACCATGATACCATGACCCGGTATAATTTGATCAGGAGTACCACTGCTTGCTGACAAACTTTGCATATCATCTAAAGAAAAGTGTTCATCAACCAAACCTTTTATTGCCTCAGCCGCTAATTGAGCAGATGAATAAGTTGTCTCGCCTGTCTCCGGATCCAAGGCATAATGGCGATATTTGATACCATTATTGCGAAGGACTATATGACGAGATCTTGATGGACGACCACCAACAAAACCAAGGACAGATTCCATTGTATTATTATCTATCGGGTTTCCCGGCATAAACGCGGAAACTTTAGTGATATAAACGTTGTTACTCATTTACTTATTTATCTCCTTATCATCATAGCGGGCAGAACCTGAAGGCTGTTCATAGTATTTCTGTAATTCATTAAGACGTTCTTTAAGTAATGGGGCAAGCAAACGGCGCACAACCACTGAAATAGGAAAAACGACGAGTACCATCAATATCAAATAGGTTACAAACAACGCTAATAAAGAGCGTCTTACCCATATTCCTCGTTTGCCCACACGGCAAATCAGCCCGGACCAAAATCTAAATCCTCGATGCGCCGCACGTTCACCGAAAATAAAAGCTTGGTCGACAACCGCCGCTCCCAGGCCTTTCAACATTGGAGCATCAAGTTTCTCTTTATCCGTTTTAAGCGCTGCCAACAATGCATCGCCAAAACGTGTAGCATCTTTAACGTCTTCCTCCGATACACCTGCCCGCGGTAAGCTAGGAAATGGCTGCCTTTTTCCTGTCATAAGCCATATCGGGGTTGTGAATACTGTTGCAAAAAAGTTTGCTTTATCAACAAAGACCACGTTATCGCGCAAATACGCTCCACTTTCATGCAACAATCTTTTGACAGTTTCCTGAGCTATCAACCACATGTTTCGGCAAGCAATAACTGTCACCACCGGTCTGCCATTAAGTAAACGCTTTCCTTCTTTACTCTTAAGAAATGCGGTTATCGGAGGAGCTGGCGATAAATACCAAACCTGGTAGCCTAATATGACCAAATCAAAAGGTTCTTCATCTTCCAGATTCAAAGGCGCTAGCTCAGGCGGATGTAACTGCACTGTTTCTGGGAAAACATCAACAAATTTGGAAAATTTCCAAGGAAACGCAAATTCCGGAATCGGTTTCAAAACAACTTCACGGATGTATATCTCGTCAGACTCTTGCAAGGGTGAGATTATGCTATTTACCACCTCGATCAATTGGCCGCTTTGGGAATACGACACTACAAGAACACGTTTCATATGTTCTAACCTTTATGAATATTTAATACCGAGCCATTCATCGGCGCCTAAAAGATAAGAATTTGAATGACAGCTATCCTCTCTAACCATCTGAGAATATTTTTTGGCATATGTACATATAATCATTCCTGAAAATTAAAAACATATGCAAGAAAATAAGTTAATAAATGGCAGAGTAATATTTTCACAAACAATATAAATCAAAGCAGTCGTTGTCAACATGATTTTTTTATTTTTATATAAGATTAGTTTTATATCACATTGTGGGAAATTAATTAGTTACTGATAAAAAAGTCAATGAAAAATATATTAACTTAAATATAAAATTAACAAGATCAATTAAAATCAAACAAATATTTAAATTAAATCAACAAATTAAAAAAACATTCCACATGTTTTAATTCAATAATACATTCATAACATTGTGAAAATACATATTCAATAAATTAATTTAATAATCTGACATGAAAACAAGAGATGATTATTACTTATCAGTAATATTACATAACAAAATAAAAATTAGAGATAAAATTTTATCTTTTTCAACCATTTTTATTAGATTTTGAGATCGATCGAAAAATTAAAATAAAAATTACTTAATTAGTCATAATACCATAGTACTTCATACTTATTACCTATTTATCTCAGCACAACAAACAGAATTATAAAAATAACTTAAAGAGGCAACTTGAAAGATAACGGGTATAAAAATAAATCGCATCTCACTACACTTAAGCATCACCAAACTTACCATCAAACAACGCATAAATCTTATAGTTATTTGCATAGAAAACCATTGCATCCAGCCCACACCCTTCGTAGAATCCCCCCTCTATTTCTAGGTTCAATCAGTCTGTTTTTCCGTTCTGTACAGCTTGGAAGCGATGAAAACCCGATACCCAGTTCATCTTTATGATCAGGGTAATGAACTGGCTAGTAATGCAGTTTTATGTCACATTAGGAACATATCTTTGGAAAAGAAACTAGGTCTCACAGCTCTCACTGCTCTGGTACTCAGCTCTATGGTCGGTGCGGGTGTTTTCAGCTTACCGCAGAATATGGCTGAAATCGCCAGCCCAGCAGCGTTAATGATCGGTTGGGGAATAACAGGTGTCGGTATCCTGTTCTTGGCTACCGCACTGCTACTGCTCTCTCGTCTTCGTCCGGATCTTGATGGCGGGATTTTCACTTACGCGAAAGAAGGCTTTGGTGAACTAATAGGCTTCTGCTCTGCCTGGGGATATTGGTTATGCGCAGTCGTCGCCAATGTTTCTTATTTGGTCATCGTTTTTGCCGCCTTGAGCTTCTTTACTGATAAAGAGGGCATCGTCATTTTTGGTGATGGCAATACTTGGCAGTCCCTATTGGGCGAATCCATTCTCCTCTGGTTCGTTCATTGGTTGGTACTCCGCGGCGTTCAAACCGCAGCCGGAATCAACAAATTGGCGACAATGGCAAAATTGCTGCCTTTAGGCGCTTTTATCATACTTGCCGCCATAGCCTTCAAAATGGATATCTTTAATCTCGATTTTAAAGGCATCGATCTAGGCGTTCCTGTCTGGCAACAAGTCAAAGACACCATGTTGATCACCCTCTGGGTTTTTATTGGCATTGAAGGTGCTGTTGTGGTTTCAGCCCGAGCGAAAAAACGGACAGATGTTGGTATTGCAACCATGCTGGCTGTCGTTGCGGCATTAGCAATATATATCTTGGTCACCTTACTCTCCCTCGGATTAGCGCCACGACCTGAGTTAGCAGAAATGCGCAACCCATCAATGGCAAACCTGATGGTGGGACTTGTTGGTTCCACAGGTGAAATCATTATTGCTGCCGGGTTGATTATCTCCGTCTGCGGCGCTTATCTGAGTTGGACAATCATGGCGGCAGAAGTGCCATTTATCGCTTCTCAACACGGCTCTTTTCCAAAAGTATTTAGCCAGCAAAACCGCAATAATGCACCATCGTCTTCATTATGGTTCACTAATGGCGCGGTGCAGCTCTCTCTCATTTTGATCTGGTTGAGTGGAAGCAACTACAATTCATTACTAGCAATTGCATCAGAGATGATTTTAGTGCCCTATTTCCTTGTTGGAGCATTTCTTTTAAAAGTCGCTTTTGATCGTAGCAATAAAGGATTATTACTCATTGCTGCTGGAGCCTGTATTTATGGCATATGGTTACTTTATGCATCTGGCTTGATGAATTTACTATTGTCTGTTGTTCTTTATGCACCAGGTCTTATTGTTTTTCTGTATGTACGCCGTCAAAACCCACAGAAAAATAGCTTACATTTAGCTGAAAAGCTCACTATTGCCGTATTGCTGGTAACAGCAATCCCTGCCACTGGGTTGCTAATCAAGTAATCCCGTCAGATTCAGGCCATTACTTTCCTGTGATGGCTTTCTGTATTTTCATATAGCAGTTTGTTTAGTTTTTCGTTGTTCTGTCATATCTTGTTGGTGTTATGTTTAATAGTATGTTGTAACTAATATTGTTAATACAACTTGATTGGTATGGTTCCTTAGTCAATTTTATTTAATTTGAAAGGTAGATGTATTCCAGCTCATCATCGGCAAAGGTGTAAAACTTGATATTGGAATCGTTTCTGATTGGGGCATTCGTACTAAAACAAATTCGATACGAATGCCCCGATAGAGACCAGATATTGTCTTTAAGTTATTTCAGTTTGTCGGCCCAATCAGCAATGGCATTCGCTGTCTCGGTAGGCTTCTCCGCAGGGAGTGCATGGCTGGCCCCTTCAATCACTGCAACAGTCACGCGTTTACCGAACTCATCCTTTGCCTCCATCCGAGACGTTTCAGGTCGAAACGGGTCGGAACCAGCTTGTAGATCGAAGATTGGCGCCGCCCCGCCAGCCCACCAATCTTTGCGATTGGTCAGCTTGCGCGCAGCGGACTGGCTTTTTATAACATCGGAATGCCAACCCTCAAGCCAAGGCGTCGGGTCATTACCTTCCGCGAAGAAGGCAAGTCTAAGTTTCGCCAACCGCTCCTCGCGGGTGGATTTCGGATCACTAATCACAGTGATCGCATCCGAAAGCTCCGAGGGCCAAGATTTCGCAGCCCCTGCCAGCAGCACTATGCCACGCGTCATTTCGGGATAATCCGCGGCAATCGTCTTAGCGATCCAGTGGCCATAAGCGTGCCCTACTACGATTGCCTTACCTCCTTCCGCCGCAACCACAGCCGCAAAATCGTCGGCAAAGTCGTGGAAAGTCACGTTTTCCATCGGACCGGTTGACTTTGATATTCCACGTGGCTCCGGCAGAGCAACACGGTAGCCGCGCATCGCCAGTCGATCCGCGAGTGGTGAAAATTCCGCTGTTCCCCGCCCGGTTGAAGCAATCACCATGAGCAATGGCCCTTCCCCACGCACCGAGTATTCGATCGATGCTACGCCATTGGTAACAATTTTTTGTTCTACTTGCATGGCCGAAGCGGGACACGCAACTGCAAGCACGATGGACAAAAAGCCCAATACAAAGACGAACTGTTTCATTTTCCTTCCTTATAGTGTTAATCGCGTTGAGGGTTCATAACGTCAACTGAAATAAGTACTGCTATAAACAATAAAATAGAGAAAACTATAGAATAATTTTATCCAGATGACTTACTCTATCAAAATAAACATTCTCAGAGAAAAAATGACAGCGAGAGGTAATAACATGAAAATAATAGCACAAAAAAATAAATTCTTAAGCGTGATAAATTAATTGTGATTTATATCACAATTAATTTTATAACCAGTTATTAATTAAAAGATATTCTCATTAATTAGCATAATGATTTATTACATACAATAAATCACATTAATATTAAAAAATAATCCTGTTTAAGAAACAAATACAGATAAAAGTCTTAAATACAATACATTATCCAGTCATTCTTTGGATTTTTGCTAATTAATCGCTATGATCACCTAGCTTGATCCCAAAAAAAGACACAGTTTGAATTGTCGTTGTTGTTATTGGGTAAAAGCTATAAATATTTACACGCTGTATTGATGTTTATACAGTTCCCATTAAATCAGTATTTCTATTTCCCTGGCGCCATGCTCGACAGGGTTAGGGTCCATTAAAATGAAAACTAAACTGATTATTTCATGCTTACTTGCATCTTCTGTATTTATTTCTGTAGCAAATGCAGCTGATGGAAAAATCAACTTTACAGGTAATATCATCGCAAATGCCTGTAAAATCGATACTGATTCTGCAAATCAAAACGTAAACATGGGAACAATTAGCTCAAATGCATTTAGTGGTGTAGATAGTACCGCAGCAGCAACACCCTTTAGCATTAAGCTGAGTGATTGCCCACCAGAATATACTCATGCACAAGTTAAATTCGACGGGCAGATAGACAGTAGAAATAACAATCTTTTGGCCTTATCCAATGATAAAGGCCAGGCAGTCGCCGATGGTGTTGCTATTGGTATCTATGAAGACGATAATTCAACGCTGATTCCTTTAGCAAAAGCTTCCAAAGCTCAAGCTTTTACTGACCAAAAAACAGCAGAGCTGAAGTTCATAGCAAAATATGTTGCTACCGCTCAAGCAATTAGCCCTGGCTCAGGTGATTCAGTCGCCAATTTTACGATTGTTTATAACTAAAACAGGCTAAATTTAGAACATAATTTCATTCACGTTTTGTTTCTAATTTCTAATAGAGAAGTACAGGGCATGGATGCCCACAAATCCGACAAAATAACACATAAAAACACGATAAAACGGAGATGCTACCGTGCAGTATCAACGCCTATTTTCAACAATTTTTCTCTATATTATCAGTATAAATTTCGCTATCGCAGGTGTCGTTATCGGCGGAACCCGCGTTATTTACATGAGTGACAAAAAAGAAGCGTCTATTTCCATAAACAACCCGGAAAAAGATGCCCCTTACCTGATTCAGTCTTGGATCCAAGATGAAAATGATAATATGAAGACCCCTTTTATCGTTACTCCTCCCATCTTTAAACTCGCAGCAGGCCATGAAAATATCCTGCGTATTGTAAAAACAGAAAGTAACTTGCCTCAGGATCGGGAATCACTTTTTTGGTTAAATGTAAAGTCTATTCCCACCTCTGTGAAATCAGACAAAAATCAATTACAAATAACAGTTAAGTCAAAGTTTAAACTGTTTTACCGCCCTGCAAATTTGGCAGAAGAATCAAGTACCGCATACAAAGAGCTCAAATTTCGCACGGAAAACAACTTATTGATCGCAGAAAATCCTACCCCTTATTTCATTTCATTCTCTTACCTTAAAACAGACCAACATGAAATAAAACCTGCGGGCATGATTAAACCTTTTAGTCAACTAAGCTGGCCTCTGCCGGCAAAGAATATAAAACAGGTAAGTTGGAAAGCAATTAATGATTTTGGTGGCGTTACTGCCGAGGAAAAAACAACCATTTAATAAAACCATTACATTACTCTATGCCAGAAAGTTAATTATGGGAAAGTGCTCACAGCATAAAATTAATAAGCAACCATATGATATTGAACATTCATGGCTATTATTATTGCCATTTATAGCTGCTGGCATACTTTTTTACCCTGCTAAAACTTATTCTGAAGATTATTTTAACATTCATGCACTGGAAATAGGTACTGATTCTGGCTCGCCTGAAGATATTGATCTCTCTATTTTCACCCAAGATGACTATCCGCCCGGTATTTACTGGGTAGATATTTACCTTAATAGAGATAAAATAGATACCAGAAATGTAACCTTTGTCACGATAAATAATAAATTGCAGCCCAAGTTGACAATTCAGCAATTACAGGATATGGGAGTAAAAGTTGATAACTTTCCAGAGCTGATCAGTTTACCACCAGAAACAGAGTTGTCTGATTTAAGTCAATATATACCATCAGCAAACGCTCTCTTCAATTTTAGTCAACAAAGGTTGGATATCAATATTCCACAAGCAATGTTAAACAATCAGGCAAGAGGTTATGTTTCGCCTGAATTATGGCAGCAAGGATTAACTTCATTACTGATTAACTATAATTATAGCGGTTCAAATACCTGGCAAGATAATCCATCTGGCTCTACGCAGGCCCATTATCTGAATCTTCGAACAGGCGCTAATTGGCAAGCATGGCGTCTACGCAATTATTCTACCTACACTAGTCGTGATAAGAGTTGGAAGCATATTAACACCTATTTACAACGGGATATTCATGCACTAAAAGGGCAATTAACGCTAGGTGATAGCTTTACCCCTTCCTATATTTTTGAGGGTGTCCAATTCCGCGGTTTACAACTAGCTTCTGATGACAATATGTTGCCAGACAGCTTACAAGGTTTCGCCCCGAGTGTCCGAGGAATTGCTCAAAGTAATGCTCAAGTTACAATCAAGCAAAACGGCTATATTATTTATCAAACTTATGTTTCACCGGGTCCATTTGTCATTAATGACCTTTTCCCAACCACGACAAGTGGAGATTTAGAAGTTATTATCAAGGAAGCAGATGGTCAGGAATATCGATCTACTCAATCTTTTTCAACTATACCGATTATGTTGCGGGAAGGAGGCTTGCAATATTCGATAACACTGGGCCAATATCAATCGTCAAATCATCATGGGAGAGAACCTAATTTTGCCCAAGGCGCATTAATTCATGGTTTTTCTAATAATATTACTACCTATGGCGGTACGATTTTTTCAAAAGATTATCGTTCCATCGTTTTAGGATCAGGTTATAATCTTGGTATATTAGGTTCTCTCTCTTTTGACATCACTCATGCTAACACCGATTTACCATCCAATATAAGTACCAAAGGGCAATCCTACCGTTTTCAATATGCAAAAGATCTTTCATTAACCGGAACTAATTTTACTGTGGCAGGTTATCTCTATTCAACACGTGGTTTTTACGATTTTAAAGAAGCCAATGACATAGATGATTCTAATAAAAATGACTGGCGTTACCGCACCAATAAAAGAAGTAAATTGCAACTGCATATTAATCAATCTTTGGGAAACTTTGGCAGTTTATATCTGTCCGCTCTTCAACAAAATTACTGGCAACAACGTGGCTATGAACGTAATATCAATGCAGGTTATAGCACCAATTATAATAATATTAATTACAGTCTGAATTATACCTATAGCCAACTTCCAGATACGGATAAAAATGAACAGCTATTTTCATTCAGCATACAGATTCCATTAGATCGCTGGCTAAAGAATAGCTGGACCAGTTACAATTTCAATACCAATAAAAACAAAGATATTTCCCACCAAATCGGTTTAAGTGGCACCGCGCTGGAAGACAACAATTTAATCTATAGCTTACAGCAGAGTTACACGAATCACGGTACTGGCGCTGGCGGTCATATTCATGCGGAATATAAAGGCGCTTATAGTCAATTTAGTACCGGTTATAGCTATGATCGCCATTCTCACCAACTAAATTACGGCCTCCAGGGAGGTATTGTCGCTCACCCATACGGTATTACTCTTTCACAACATTTGGGAGATACATTAGCATTAGTTCGGGCTGATGGCGCTCAAGGAATAAAGATCCAAAATAATGCAGGTATCGCCACCGATTGGAATGGTTATGCGGTTATTCCTTATGTCAGTAGTTACCGGAAAAATCGGATTGCCTTGGATACTCATTCGTTAGCAGATAATGTCGATATTGACGTTAATGCCCAAACCGTTATTCCTACTCGGGGGGCATTAGTCCTGGCGGATTTTAAAACCCGAATAGGCCACAGAGCTCTCATCAATCTCTATTATCAAGAAAATCCTATTCCTTTTGGTGCGATTGTCACATTAGAAAAACTCCATGACATTGATGAAATAAACAGCGCCATTGTTAGTCATGAAGGGCAAGTTTACCTCACTGGTTTACCCGATAATGGACGATTATTCGTAAAATGGGGTTATAAAGATATTCAGGAATGTGTCGTTAATTACAAACTACCAGAAAAAAGTCCTTTATCAGGTATTTATATAATAGAAGCGCACTGTAAATAATTCCCACAGGAAAACGCTATGCTTAATATTTACAATAAACTTAAATATCTATTCGTTATCACCAATTTATTAATTGGTTTGACAGTCAGTTCTCATAGTTTAGCTACTAACTGCCAGTTCGAGAAAGGTTTTAAACCAGAAATCACTCATCTCTCTTTTGGAACCCTATATGTCCCAAGGGATCACCCTATTGGCACAACCATTTATGAATATCGCGCAGATGAATTAGACAATAAAAGTAATATCTTCTATTGCGATACAAAAATTACTACATCATGGGGATATACATCCTACAAAAGCGCGGAATACAACAAGGATGCTATTTACGAATCCGGCGTTCCCGGTGTTGGTATCAGAATAAATACTTGGGGTCCCGGCTACGGTATCGACTGGTTACCCCGTATTGCTAATAACCCCGTAAGCTGCGACAATTCTGGTCGTTGGTATTGCGGAAAAACATGGGGTTATTTGACAATTCAACTAATAAAAATAGCACCAACAACAGGTTCTGGTTTTGTCAGAAACGATCAATTAATTCAGGCTCGAGTAAATAACCACGTTGTTCATACTTATCGCTTGGGAAATACCCGCATTATTACTAAAAGTTGCTCCCTGAGAAATAACAATATTAATGTTCCTATGGGCGATATCAAAAAAATTGATTTTTCTGGTATTAATAGCACCGCAGGAGGGAAAGATTTTGAGGTTATTTTAGATTGTGATGATGATGTCCAGATTCAATTAATGCTTGATGGAAAAAAAGCAAAAAATAACTTATATCATGTATGGGCGCTTGATCAAAATGATAATCGCACAACTGCTTCCGGTGTGGGTATGCAAATTCTTTATAATAATCAACCTATTATTATTCATTCACAAATAAATATTGGCAACAGCTATTCAGGTGGGAGGTTATCTATCCCTTTACACGCCCGCTATTTTCAGACCGATCACAATATTACCCCCGGCCAAGCAAATGTAACCGCAACAATGACATTAACTTATCAGTAATACGTTTATCTGCATCAGTTATATACCCGTTATCTTTCAAGCTGCCTCTTTGTTGGCTGCACTCACTCACCCCGGTCACATAGTTCTCTATGCTCCCGGGGATTCGCTCCCTTGCCGTCGCGATGCAACTCGAAATCTATTAGGTATAGAAAGTTTATTTCTTGGCTGATGCGCTGTTATTTTATTATTTTTATCTGAAAAATATTTGAAAAAAACTCAGTAGATTACTCCCACTAATTAACATGTTATGTGTTAGTAATAATAGCATCAATTGCTGAGAGAATTTCTCCCCGTGAAATTACAACATTACATATAAAATCTTTTTTCTTTATTTTATTGGCGTCAAGGAATGTAATAGCCGGAATAAATACGTAATATTTATCACCATTGATATCGACTACCGGCGTAATACGTTTATGAGTTAGCTCCATTTCTCCTGTTGAAGTCAGTGGAACAATTAATCTTGTTGAAAAGTTACAATAAACATCAAAAGCTCCCAAAAAACTCATCATCCGTAATTATCCCTGCACGCTCCAAAAATGCGTTGATTGCCTGCATATCTTGTTTATCTTCTTTCTGACCGTACTTTTTAGCTTCTATAGCCTGTGCCAAAAGCCCATCCAACATAGACGATAAGTTCATATTTAAGCTACGAGCCGCATCCACCAGATCATCAGTGAGGTATACATTAGTATTTTTCTTGGTTCCAGCCCGTGTAGCAATTGTAGATCTCATAGTATTACACCCTATATACAAAATTATGAGCGTAATTATAATCTAATGAACCTGCAAGAGATAAGAGATTCTCAATATAGAATTGAACTTCTTTCTCCAATAGAGCAAATTTATCTTATACAATTCGTTTATCGTTCATACCTACTTACTAAAATCAATAATCATTAAAATTACTCTTAACTTATCATCTTAAATACTTATATTTACAAAAGTATTACTATTTTTACAAAATTATGCTTTTAAAAATGTTTATTAAGTTTAAAGTTAAATTTCTTAATATTTACTAATGGAAACAAGTATGACGTGGAAATATTTACAAAGCACTGGCGAGCTAACACATAACGGCTCTTTTATTGCAAAAGGTTATAGCGGTCACGGAACAGGGATAAATAACCCATCTATGGAACAGGTTGAAGGTGAAGGACCAATTCCCCGCGGTTATTACAGAATCAACGGTTACTCTAACTCAATAACCAGGGTCACCGTAATATTAGACCCTATTATGGGAACTAATACGTTTGGACGCTCTCTTTTCAGAATACATGGTGATAGACGGGATGGCACATACCGGCAAGCATCACATGGTTGCATCATTATAAATGGCTCTAATCTCAGAAAAGAGATAGCCAACTCTAGCGATACAATTCTGGTGGTCGAATGAAAAAACTGGTTTTGCTTTTAATACTGGTATCATTTAGCTCATTGGCCGTGGATCATCATGTTACGGCTAAAAATCCATATCCGAATTTAACACCAAAGCAATTGACCCTACAAATAAAACAGCAAGGTGCAAGAGCAGTAATTGCAAATATGCCAGAGGGAGACAACGGAGAATGGGATTATATAACAGATCATATTGCAAGTGGAGATATAGCGTGGCTCAAAGTAGCTCCTTTACTTGCAAAGGGAAGTGATGCCCATTCATCAGAAACACTATCAACAGCGTTAGCTACTGCATTACCGAAAAACGTAAACGGAGTATTATCTATTCTTGATGATTCCAATGTTTCAATTAGCACTGACTCTGTCTGCTCACTGCCTTTTTATCGAGGAACAGAAGCAGAATTAAATCAGTATGTCGTTGATAGTATTCGTGTACTGTATAAAAGTAAAAGTGGTGAAAAATGCTTACAAAAGCTTATTTCTGCCACCGGTAATTCAAAATCGTTTTCTGAAGGAGATTAATAATGGCTATTCCTCTATATATGTATATAAAAGACGATGGTGGAGCAGATATTAAAGGTTCCGTTGATATCTATGGTAGAGAAGGCAGTATTGAGATTTTAGGTCTTCATCATAGCGTCAGTACCACCACTGATGATAATACAGGAAAATTAACTGGAACGAGGAAACACCTTCCATTTATGATTGAGAAAGAAATTGATTCGTCATCCCCATATCTTTATAAGGCATTGACTACGGGGCAAACACTAAAATCAGCAGAGCTTAAATGGTATAAAATAGACGATCATGGTCAAGAAAAGGAATATTTTAATACCTTAATGGAAAATGTGAAAATAGTGAATATTGTCCCCGTTATGCTGGATATCAAGGATACATCAAAAGAGAAATTCAATCATATGGAAATCATTGAACTTCGCTACGAAAAAATTACCTGGAAACACAATGATGGAAATATAGTCCATTCTGATAGTTGGAATCAAAGGATATAACTACTTATCCCTATAAGCGATCGCTTGTACAATACAGGAAATCAGGGTATTGGAATTCCCAAATATCATTCTTGAAATGATATTTTTCGAAGGGTATCTTTACAATGACCAGAATAAAGATGATTCCCTTCTGGATTATATTGAAGAATCCAGAATATGAAGATTCAATGAGGAGGCAATTATGTTGTTAAAACGTGCTACAACAACCATAGAAGAAGGCAACTCAGGCTGACTACGAGCGTAACCGCAAAAATAAAACCGCGATGGTTAATGCTTTCGTTGAGGCTAACAAAGCCAAACATACGGAAAGTACCTGCTAACCAGTTCATTCGTTTCAGTCTCAGTAGAAAGCCACCTTTAGAATAGGTGGCTTTACCAATCCATAAAAAAACGACACCACAAATGTAAAATTTGCGGTGCACTTTAGAATATGGCCTTCCTCTTTAATCAAAAAGCAATTTGCTCCATCGTTTGCAAAATTCTCTTATCAGAGACCGGATATGGCGTACCCAATTGCTGAGCAAACAAGCTGATCCGCAGTTCTTCAATCATCCAACGAATCTCTTGCACCTCAGGCAACTGTTTTTGTTGCAGTGATAATTTCGCCAGCCATTGTTGCCACTGTTGCTGAACATTTTCAACTCGCCCCATTTGCGCTCTATCTCTGTGCGGATCAATTGCCAATTTTTCAAGCCGGCGCTCAATGCCTTGCAGATAACGCAGGACATCCGGCAAACGTTTCCAACCATTAGCGGTAACAAATCCTTTGAAAACCAAACCAGAAAGCTGCTCTTTGATATCCGATAACGCCAAGGCCAGCGAAATATCAATTTTCCCCTTAAGGCGTTTATTAATAGCAAAAATAGCGGTGAGTATCTGTTCCACTTGCTTAGCTATTTCCACGACAGTATCGTTCAACTCAGCCCGCACCTTGTCCTGTAGCTGAATAAAACCCTGCTCATTCCAGGCTGGCCCGCCATTCACTGCCATCAATTTATCCACGCCGCAAGAAATACAATCGTCAATCAAATCCAATACCTTGCCATAAGGATTAAAATAAAGTCCCAATTTGGATTTATTCGGCAATTTCTCATGTAAATATTTAATTGGTGAGGGAATATTGAGCAACAACAGTCGACGAGTGCCTTCCCACATGGCAATTTGTTGCTCCAACTCAGTTTCAAACAATTTGATACCGATACTCTCTTTTTCATCCACCAGCGCAGGAAATGCTTTGACAGAGTAGCCACCACGTTTTTGCTCATATCGTCCCGGTAATTCACCGAAACTCCAAATATGCAGCCCACTCTGTTCAATCCCATCATCAGCAACAGCGGAAAGTGTTTCCTGAACTTTCTCTTTCAAGCGTAATTTCAGTGCAGATAAATCTTTACCCTCAGCGATGGTCCGGTTCTTCTCTCCTACCACTCGGAATGTCATTTTGAGATGCTCTGGTACTTGCTCTAACTGCCAATCATCACGTGACACCGTAACACCCGTCATCCGCCGTAACTCTTTCTCAAAGCTATCTAACAAGGTCGATTGTGGTTGAGGTACTCGCTCCATAAATGCCTGAGCATAGTTTGGCGCCGGGACAAAATTACGACGAACCGGTTTTGGCAGTGATTTAATCAGTGCAACAACTAAATCATAGCGAATACCGGGGATCTGCCAATCAAATCCTTCATCCTTAACCTGATTCAGCACCGGCAGCGGAATATGAACTGTTACACCGTCGGCTTGCGTGCCCGGTTCAAACTGGTAGCTAAGCCGTAATTTCAGTGCATCCTGATACCAATAATTAGGGTAATCCAACGCGCTGATTTTATCGGCATCACCTTTGATCAACATGTTTTTTTCAAAGTTGAGCAAGTCCGGTTGCTCTTTACCTGTTTTCATCCACCAGCGATCAAAATGGCGAGCAGAAACCACATTCTGAGGTATCCGTTGATCATAGAAATTAAACAAGGTTTCATCATCCACCAAAATGTCACGACGACGGGATTTATGTTCTAACTCCTCAATTTCCTCACGTAATTTCAGATTCGCTCGGAAAAATGCATGTCGAGTTTGCCAATCACCTTCCACCAGCGCATGACGGATAAACAGTTCGCGACAAAGCATTGGATCAATTTTGCTGTAATTAACCTGACGACTAGCCATAATCGGCAAACCATATAAAGTGACTTTTTCCTTAGCCATTACCGCACCCTGAGATTTTTGCCAGTGCGGCTCGCTATAATGATATTTCACCAGATGTGCGGCTAACGGTTCAACCCATTCAGGTTCTATCCGCGCAGCAATCCGCCCCCATAAGCGACTCGTTTCAACCAATTCCGCTGCTATTGACCATTTAGGCGGCTTCTTAAATAAACCAGAACCCGGAAAAATAGCAAAACGCGCATTACGCGCACCAGTATATTCCTGTTTATCTGTGTCTTTTTGACCAATATGGGATAACAGCCCAGAAAGTAACGCAGTATGAATACTACGGTAATCTGCATCCTGACTATTTACCGACAGACCAATTTCTTTCACAACCTGTCGTAACTGGGTGTATATATCCTGCCACTCTCTGACTCTCAGGTAGTTAAGATAATCTTGATGACAAAGCTTGCGAAATTGCGACGAAGAGAGCGCCTTTTGCTGTTCTTTCAAAAAATCCCATAATTTCAGAAATGCAATAAAATCGGAGTCTTTATCAGCAAATCGACGGTGTTTCTCGTCAGAAGCCTGTTGTTTCTCCAGTGGCCTCTCCCTTGGGTCCTGAATAGACAGCGCAGAAGTGATGACCATCACTTCACGCACACAACCATGATGACGAGCTTCCAATACCATACGCGCCAACCGGGGATCAACCGGGAGTTGAGCAAGCTGCCGCCCAATTGATGTAAGACGGTAGTTACCCTTAGCCATTCTGTTCTGATCAATAGTGCTCTGGTTAATAGTACTCTGGTTAATAGTGCTCTGGTCAATAGCCCCAGCTCTTCCAGAAGCCGAACACCATCCTGAATATTACGTTTATCCGGCGGTTGCACAAATGGGAAAGCGCTAACATCCCCAAGGCCAATTGCCGTCATTTGTAGAATGACCGAAGCCAGATTAGTACGTAGAATTTCCGGATCAGTAAACTCTGGCCGAGAAAGGAAATCATCTTCCGAATACAACCGGATACAGATCCCGTCAGACACACGTCCGCAACGCCCTTTTCGCTGATTAGCCGATGCCTGTGATATTGGCTCAATCGGCAATCTTTGCACTTTTGTTCGGTAACTGTAACGACTGATACGAGCATACCCGGTATCAATCACATATTTAATTCCCGGTACCGTCAACGAGGTTTCTGCCACGTTAGTTGCCAGTACAATTCTCCGTCCCGTATGTGACTGGAAAATCCGGTTCTGATCACTGTTCGAAAGACGTGCAAATAGTGGCAATACTTCGGTATGACGCAGATTCAGTTTATTCAGCGCATCGGCTGTATCACGAATCTCCCGCTCACCACTCATAAAGATCAGGATATCCCCAGGCCCTTCCCGGTTAAGTTCATCAATAGCATCAATAATTGCCTCAAGCTGATCTCGCTCTCCGTCATTATCTTCCCCCATGACCGGACGGTACCGCACTTCTACCGGATAGGTACGGCCAGAAACTTCAATAATTGGCGCATGATTAAAATGGCGGGAAAAACGCTCAGGATCGATAGTCGCCGAGGTAATAATGACTTTCAAATCAGGACGTTTTGGCAGCAATTGACGCAAATAACCCAGAATAAAATCAATATTCAGACTACGCTCATGCGCCTCATCAATAATGAGCGTGTCATACTGTTTAAGCAGCCTGTCATTTTGCAGTTCCGCCAGCAAGATACCATCGGTCATCAGCTTAACCAACGTATTGTCGCCCACATGATCACTAAAACGAACTTTATAACCGACAGCAGAACCCACTGAGGTTTCTAATTCTTCCGCCAGACGATTGGCAACCGCGCGAGCAGCCAATCGACGGGGTTGAGTATGACCGATAAGGCCTTTTATTCCTCGACCTAGTTCAAGACAAATTTTCGGGATCTGTGTTGTTTTACCCGAACCGGTTTCACCAGCAATAATGACAACTTGATGGTCACGAATAGCTTTATAGATATCATCTTTCTTCTGGCTGACGGGCAAGTTTTCTGGATATTTGATCGTTGGACAAGCAGCCTGACGGTTAATGATTTTCTGAGACTCTTTCACTTATATTGATCCTTGTAACTTCTTAACTTTACTGATTAGCCAGCTTTTATTGATGACATAGTTCTTATCGATGACATAGTTCTTATTGGCAACATGTTTTTATGAACAACATATAGTAGCACATCCCATCTATTGACAATAATTTCGGCGGACATTCTCCCACCACGCTATATCAACATAGGTAAAAGTTTTTCAATAAATTTGAACACTGAGCTCTAAATATTGCTCTATTACCAGAAGATAATAACTCATAGAATGACTATATCGTGATTAACACGTGAATTACCAAAAGTTAATTTAAGGAATAAAAATGAGTAAGGTTCTGGTTCTTAAATCCAGCATTATGGCGCAGCACTCACATACTAACCAAATGGCAGATTTCTTCATTGAAAAGTGGCAAACCAATCATGCTGATGACCGCATTAAGATACGTGATCTGGCCGCGCAACCCATTCCTGTTCTGGATAATGAACTGGTTCATGCATTACGCCCAAGTGGCAATGAAATGACTGTTCGCCAAAAAGAGGCGTTAGCATTATCTAACGAACTGATTGCGGAATTGCAGGATAATGACATTATTGTTATCACTGCGCCTATGTACAACTTCCACATTCCAACCCAACTGAAAAATTATTTTGACCTGATAGCCCGTGCTGGCGTGACTTTCCGTTATACCGAAAATGGCCCCGAAGGCCTGTTAAAAGACAAACGGATAATCATCCTGACCAGCCGTGGCGGCATTCATAAAGACGGCCCTAGTGATCTGTTAGTGCCTTATCTGCGTCTGTTCCTCAGTTTCATTGGCCTCACTGATGTAGAGTTTGTATTTGCCGAAGGTGTAGGGTTAAGCCCTGATGCCGCCAATCAAGCGCAACAAACTGCTCGTGAAATTTTAGAAGCAATCGCTTCCTAATCGCCACGGTTTTGTTCATAATTCATACATTACCTATATTTTTATATTGCTGTTTTTTGCGCGTCACCCGACGCGCTTTTATTTCTTCAACCATTTACCATTAATACCAAGCACATATTCACCAGATTCAGCTCTGTACACAAGTTTTTCACCCGTAAGTTTAGCCACTTGCTCTGTAGAAATATTATTGCCAGCCGCAATTTCTGCGTATTTTTTCTTACGAGCCTGATTAATCTCTGTCACCAAAGCCTGTGCCTGACTATCTGCTTTCACTATAGCCAGATAACCACTGAAAGTTTCACCAACTAACCCTTTCTGCTTTGCCTCGTTCAGAGTCATTCCTCCAACGAAAGCGCTGAACAATGCGCTAGCCAATAACAATATTCCCGTACCTATTTTCTTCATAATGCCAACCCCCTAGAATAAGCCCGCGTTATTCTTGAGCATCTCTTCAACTTGTCTGTCTACTTTTATCTGAATTTCATGCTCAATCTTGACATTCATATTAATATTAATGGGCTTCTCAGGCGTTGCCACTTCAAGGCGTATACAACCTGACAGCATTAAGGACCCTATTGATAGTAAGAACAGCTTCGTTCTGGTTTGTTTTGTCATTTATCACTCCCATTTAATACAGATACATTCTGCTGTAACCAATCTTCAAGATTGTTGCCAAACCGTAAACTACGCCATAAGTGAAAGATATTCTCTTCATGACGGTAATTTAACTTGACTTGCCGTTTTTTATCTCTTAATGAATTAACACCTTGAATTTCAGCATTAAGTGTCAAAACTCCTAAATTATCAAGATTGACTTGCGCCCGTAAGCGGTTGATTTCTAAATAGCGTAACCAATCCATCGCGGCGCCGGCGGAAATATTATCTTTGTTAATGGAATCTATCGTGTCTTTATCCAGACGTAAGGTCATATGGTTAATATTGGTAATCTGACCTTGCTGAACTATCCAGCGTTCATTGTTAATAAACAACGGCAATTTTCCGCTGATTTTGCCGGACATCGCAAATTGTTTAACTTTCAACACAGTAAAAAGGCGGCTTAACTCCAATTTATCAAGCGTCAAAGTAGCAGGATGATGCTGAGGAAATCTCAATTTATCCAGGTTAATACGCCCATCCAATATACCGACATTCACATTAGTCAATTCCAACGGTTTTTGTTCCGATGGTGGATAAAATCCCTGTAAATCAGCCGTTAAATTATGCATTTCAAACAGATTATTAATTGTTTTCACTCGTAACTGAACCGGCGATTTAACACCAAATTGCCAGATACTATCTCTCAGCCGCCACGGTAAGACAAAATTAAGGCCACTGATTTCACCATCTTTAAGCCACATGCCGCCATTTTTTACCACCCAGTGACCACCCGCAACAAAACCTTGCCCTCTTGTGGCAGAAAAGGCAGCCTGTGCGTAAAGATCGCCTGAACGCAAATTTATCCCTAAATCTTTAGGTATCAACGGCTGAAATGCGAGTAAAGATTGAGTAGGCCAATGCGCCTCACCACGCAATCTTGCTCCATCCCAACGACTGTAAAAAGGGATCGGGCCAATATTTCTTGATGAGAGATCACCGTTAACAATAAAGTTGTTCGGACCTTCCCCTGCCAATTTCGCTGTCAGTTCAGTGGGAGGCAAAAAACCACCGGATCGGAACGATGTTTTTTTCGCTGTCAGTCGTAACTCACCATTAAAAGTGCGAGATTTCTCTAAACGTTGCCATTCCAATGGCTTGGTTAACTGTAGACGCGGCATATCCACCCGGATCATGTCGTGTTTAATAACATTAAAGCCGGTGGTCATTTCGTTGACGCTAATCAATGTATCACGCCAGCGTCCTTTTCCAGCGATATCCCACTTCGCTTGTAGTGGCGGCAGATAGCCATCCCCCCAATAGTTCCAATGCCAATAGCCTCTATCCGGCATAAAATTCTCGGCATGACCATCAAGATGCAAACGGAATTTTCCCCAGTCACGATGTTGCGCATTAACAATCGCCTGTAACCGACCAGTAAAACCTTCACGCGTCAGATAAGTTCCCGCTAACGGTGATCGGGCATCTTTAACAATAAATTCATCAGATAAACGCCCCCAAACCCGAAATAATGAGCCTGACTGGAAAGTCATTTTCGGATTAACCAGCGGACCATTAATTACCGCAGGCAATGACATCGCCATAATCATATCCTGCACATTGATCTGACCGGTTAATTGAAAAGGAAGTTGCGTATTTAACGAGCTTATCCGGCCAGGTTTTATGGTTAATACAATATTCGCTTTACCACGTTTGCCCTGCGTGACCAAATTTATACGGCCACTCATCAGCAGGTTATCCAATCCTTGTTGCCAATGAGCAATCTTAATATTCACTCCACCTGCAAGAGGTTGCCCTACGCCAGTCCACTGCCATTTACCATCAATAATATCAAGCTGTTGTTGATTAAACTGCCAAGGCAATTCGGCCAAAGGTGCTGTCATCCCCTCTTCTCCGATAGTAAGTTTGCCAGATTTCCCTTGCCAACCTAACTTGATATTTAGCGGATGCGCATATTGCCTGGCAATAATTTTACCTTTTACTTCACCATGAGGAGGTAGTTTGTCTATATTAAGTGGTAAAGTCATCTCACCATTAAGGCTAATTTCTTGTTCTGGTAATTTAATTGCCAGTTGGTCAATAACTAGCGATTCCTTACCATAAATATGCGCTGACAATTTAACATTCTGCCCCTGATAACTCAGTTTTTGCCCCTGAGGAGATGAATTGAATTTTAGTTTTCCAGCAAAATCTTGCCAGGGATGAAAAGAAAGATTATCCACAGACAAACTTCCTTGTGGAATAAGCGCTAAAATATCAGCAACAGACAATGGAGCAAGGCCCTGCGTAGATTCAGGTAACTGATTTAGGCAATTGATATCCCCACTAAGATCCGCGACATTTAATTGCCAATGATAACCGTTATCTATCTCTGAATATGGGTAATTAACAGATAATCGCGATACACGAATGAGCCTGCAACCCTTCACCTGCAATGAAATATCAGCCAGTTGCAAAGCTCCATTTTTCCATTCTGGTTGTTTCAATGAAACCGTCATACCTGGAGGTAGCCAGTGACTGGCGACTTTAGGTAACCAATGAGGAATAGAAAACCATCCCGCCGCTATCAGCAATACCAACAGCATCAGTATAGTAATGAATATTTTTAACCCTTTGGTTATCAAGTTCTTTCTTCTCCTTATTAAGCCTTAGATCGGTTACTTCTATTGTTATTCCATAATTTAGCAGACAAACCTTAAACTAAGACATTGATTATTAAGCAAATTATGTGGAACATATAGGGGAACAACAAGCAATACACTTATAGAGTTAATTAATTTATTGGTTTATTTAACCCTTTACGTCAGCAATAATTTAAGCCCAAAACAATTTATTAGCTACTTAAATTATAGCGGAGATAATTCCATGAAATTAGTCGTTTACAGTACCAAACAGTATGACCATAAACATCTGGAGCAGGTCAATAAAAAGCTCGGATTTGGTTATGATTTCGAGTTTTTCGATTTCCTTCTCAGTCCAAAAACGGCCAAAAACGCTATTGGCGCAGATGCTGTTTGTATTTTTGTCAACGATAATGCTGACCGTGAAGTGCTTGAAGAATTGGCTGAAATGAATATAAAAATCCTCGCATTACGTTGTGCGGGTTTTAATAATGTCGATCTGGATGCGGCTAAAGAATTGGGTATTCAGGTTGTACGGGTTCCAGCCTATTCTCCTGAAGCTGTTGCTGAACATACCGTCGGATTAATGTTGTGCTTAAACCGTCGTATTCACCGGGCTTATCAACGTACCCGTGACGCCAATTTCTCTCTTGAAGGCTTAATTGGTTTCAATATGCACAACCGTACCGCAGGAATTATCGGAACCGGTAAGATTGGTATTGCAACCCTACGTATTCTTAACGGATTTGGTATGCGTCTGCTAGCTCATGATCCTTACCCCAATCAAGCTGTTTTGGATCTCGGTGTTGAATATGTCGATCTGGATACGCTATATGCCCAGTCCGATGTCATATCTCTTCATTGCCCGTTAACGCCAGAAAACCATCATCTGCTGAATGAAGTTGCTTTCAGCAAAATGAAGAACGGCGTCATGATCATCAATACCAGCCGAGGAGCTCTGATTGATTCCGCTGCCGCCATTAACGCATTAAAACAACAAAAGATTGGCGCTCTGGGTATGGATGTTTACGAGAATGAACGCGATCTCTTCTTTGAAGACAAATCTAATGACGTAATTCAGGATGATATTTTTCGTCGCTTGTCTTCATGTCATAACGTGCTGTTTACCGGTCATCAGGCATTTCTGACAGAAGAAGCCTTAACCAGTATCAGTGAAATTACGCTGAGAAATATCCAGCAATTACTCAACGGGGAAAATTGCCCGAATATTGTTAATAAGTACCTTTAAAATAATATATAGGAGATAAACATGAAAAAAATACTACCTTTGGCAACAGCAACTTTATTGTTAGCCACATTCCAAGCTTCAGCGACGGAGAACGTGTCAATTGATGATTTACAACATCACAGATTTGTTCTGGTAAGCGTTAACGGCGAAAACGCGAAAAATCAAGATGGTCGCGTACCAACTCTTGAATTCGGTGAAAAAATGCATATTTCCGGTTCCATGTGTAATCTCTTTATGGGCCAAGGAAAACTGAAAAATGGTGTATTGACCGTTAAAAACCTGGCCAGCACTCAGATGCTTTGTTCTGATGATAAGTTGAATCAATGGGATTACCTGATTGGTAAAGTATTAGCCGATGGCGTTAAAGTGAAATTGAAAGATCAAAAACTGACACTATCTCACGCCGATAATACATTGGTTTATAAACTGAAGGATTACGTTCAGTAATTAAAAAACTTATTTATAAAGTTAACATTAAACATTTAGCAGAGTGGAATTCCTTGAATGGACTCAGGATTAAACTCTGCTTGTCCAAGTGTTTCATGTTTTATTTAGGTGCCGGGAAATACTTTTCGGCACCTCTAGATATAATATCTAAGCAATAAGTTCACCACTAACATTAAATTTTTAAATATTATAGGAGAACCAAAAACAACAGAAATAGATATATAATGTAATTTATTTTTAACTTATTCCTTCTAATTTAAATAAAGAATTATACATTTTTACATTTAATAGATAGTTTACTAACTAAATAAAAGGAAATAATTTATGTCTAATATTACACCGATAGATATTCAATTTATCGACTTCATGAACGAAATGCGCCAACACGCAAAACGTATGTTAAATGATTCTAAAATTGAACCATTTATGCCATCGACACCTGAACTCCAGGCATATGCAAATATGCTTGCGGAACAATACGGAAGTATAGATATTACGGAAAATAAGGAAGCAGATGGTATTATTAATCAATTGAAAGATTCTGTGAAATCTGGCGCCAATTCAACAACAAACATATCCAAGGCAAGTGTAACTGATAGCACACAGAAATATAAGGCAGCAATTATCGCTGATCCAGACAACGCAGACCAAGACTGGATCGATAATATGAACAAATCTCGTCAAAGAACCAAAGATGAGAACAACAGACAAATTGATACAAGTTACGATAAAGCGATTCAATTTGGATTACAATTTCCTAACGCCAGAGCAGCAATACAAAGTTTTATGGAAAAAACTAATGCATTCTTCTCCAGCTTGTTCGGCAGACTTTCAAATTTTATACTTGATGCAACCAGACAACTCTCTGAATGGATAAGCAGAGCATGGGAATCAATT
This sequence comes from Photorhabdus luminescens subsp. luminescens, assembly GCF_001083805.1. Lineage (GTDB taxonomy): Bacteria > Pseudomonadota > Gammaproteobacteria > Enterobacterales > Enterobacteriaceae > Photorhabdus > Photorhabdus luminescens. The sequence continues at coordinate 823,716 of NZ_JXSK01000001.1, forward strand.
AAATCTTTCTATGACAAAATTAATGTTTGGATTTCCGGCGCTTTGTAATTAATTAATAATGGTTCGAATTAATTCGAACCATTATATTTACCTTATATATAACCTGGAAAAATTAATTACTTATTAGGCAATTTGATTCTGGAAATAATTGCCAGTCTATCCATATAATATTCCGCATTACCCCATAACCAACTCTGCTCTTTACTGACATCATCTTCAGCTAAAATATTTCTTAATTCACAGGTCATAACATCATAACCGTAAACATAAAGCCCAAATTGTAACGCCTCATACATTCTGGCTTGCCAAAAAGAGGTGCCTTCTATTATTTGACTTATATTTGAAGCAACAACATCATAAGTTTTAATCAGGTAGTGGAAAAAGATCTTAGCGGCCAGATCACTTAATGCCGCTTTATGTTGTGGCTTCCTCGTTCGCCACACAAGTATCTGCGAAGCTGGACGGCAGTTAAGCACCAAATCACTTATTACAATCACTTTGTTGTAATAAACCACCTCTTTTGTTTCGTCACTAAGTAATGCTAATTCAAAGTAAGGCTCATCTATATCATCCAAATCTAACCTGTTATCAACCCTGATCAACCGATAACCTGGCGGAAAAATGAGTTCATCCACATCATGCACAATATCAGTACCAGAGGAATTAAGCGCATCGTACAGAACACGATTGAACTCTAATTCACTCAATTGGATGAAATCATTGGTAATCTTTTCTATGTTTCCCACATGTATTGGCATACTTTATGCCTCCTATAGTAGACCGCAGGTTCAATTACCTAATGGTAATAGTATAGATGCAATTATATACAATCAACCTTTAGTTTATTCTTGGTGGATATACCATTGAATAACTTAACTCTGGAGCAAGCTCCCAACTTGGGAAACATAGAAATAATTTATTAAAATATATACCCTATGGATTTCAAGATGCATCGCGACGGCAAAGGAGCGAATCCCCGGGAGCATAGAGAACTATGTGACCGGGGTGAGTGAGTGCAGCCAACAAAGAGGCAACTTGAAAGATGACGGGTATAGTTAGCTAAATCATTATCAAGGTTTATTAATAATATGATCTTCCCACTCTACAACATCAATTTCCCGCACAGCGATATACCTAACTGAAATTCTTTCGCTATGCATTGCTGATTTGGAACCTTTAATCAGAGGATGCCACGGTAATAATGGCTTCCCTTCTTCAAGCAAACGATAGGCACAAGTCTGTGGCAACCATTCGAAAGTCGGCAAATTATAACGGGTTAACTTGATACAATCCGGTTCATATCTGAAACGATCTGCGTAATTTTTGCATTGGCACGTTTTTATATTGAGCTGATTGCAAGCAACGTTAGTAAAATAAATTTCATCGGTATCATCATCCATCAATTTATGTAAGCAACACTGCCCACAACCATCACATAATGACTCCCATTCTTCATCCGTCATCTGATCTAGGGTTTTTACCTGCCAGAAAGGCTGAGACATCACTTCTACTATTCCTTATATTATTCAAATCACCCTGGTTGTGAGTGAATTATCATTCAGAGTAACCTTTAACACATCACCGGCTTGCAGTGCTCCAACACCCTCCGGTGTACCAGTGAGAATCACATCTCCCGCCCGCAAAGTGAAAAAGTGCGACATATGGCTGATCAGAGGAACAATTGGCGTCAGCATATCGCTACTATTACCGTTCTGCCGTAGTTCATCGTTGACCGTCAGTGAAAACTGGACATTCTGCGGATCACTAAAATGACTTATTCGAATAAACCCAGATATCGGACAAGAGCCATCAAATGCCTTACTTTTTTCCCACGGTTGACCCGCTTTCTTGAATTTAGATTGCAAATCACGCAAGGTGAGATCCAATGCAACAGCAAAACCGGCGATAGCAGCACTAACCCGCTCTTCATTTGCCTGTTTCAACGGTGTACCAATCAGCACAGCCAGTTCAACTTCATGATGAACGGCGCCAAAATCCTTTGGAATTGCAATTGGTTGATGTATATCACACAACGCAGTTTCTGGCTTAATAAAAACGATGGGTTCTTCCGCTGGCTGAGTTCCCATCTCTTTAATATGTTTAGCGTAATTACTACCAACGCAAACCACTTTATTGACAGGAAGATCCAGTAATGCCCCCTGCCAGTCTCTGTGTTGATACATATTCGTTCCTCACTCTGGTTTATTAGGCAACACACCCATAATTATAGCACTTCTTGCCACATCTCATCGGCCGCCACGCCAAAACTAATCGCAAAATAAGGTCTTATTATTTTTCCATCTGGCTCAGATGTGCATTCATTAAGTTTTCAACCGGAGGTGGGATTTGCAGGTAAAAACCCTGCTCAATTAACGATATTTTTACCTTTTCTATATCGGCGCCTGCCAGTTTCTTTCTGTCTGCCAGAGAGATCATCATTGTATATTGAGGCTGACCAAAACTTTTCAGTAACTCTTCGGGAACGCGAGAGAAATTATCTCTTTTTTCAACATAAAGGTATGTTTGCTCCCTTCTCGGACTTCTGTAGATCGCACAAATCATTATAATAAACTCTTTTAAATTCAGGTCACAACTTGCTTGAATAATTCAGTAATTATAACATGTTTATTGTATTTCAAAATATCGTATCCCAGAGGTTGTTCTGGGGTGATCTCAAATTTGCTGAATCTGAGTCAGGATAGATGTCACAGTCGCCAATTGAGCTAAAAGGCAGTAATTTTACGCTTTCGGTTGTTCATTTACACAGTGACCAACCAGAAATCATTCTACAGGCCCTACAGGAAAAAGTGGAACAAGCACCGGATTTCCTGAAAAATGCGCCTGTTGTTATTAATATCTCCGCTCTGCCGGCAGACGCTGATCTGAAAGCGCTGCATCACGCTATCGATTCAGCAGGATTTCGTATTGTCGGAATCAGTGGTTGTCGTGATGAGCAACAACGCAGAGCGGTAATAAAAGCATCTTTACCACTATTAAGTGAAGGCAAAAAACAAAAAGTTTCGGCAACGGAAAATAAACCGGCAGAACCCGAGATTAAAAAAACTCGCATAATTAATTCACCTGTTCGTTCAGGTCAAAGAATTTATGCACAAGGCAGTGATCTTATTGTTACCAGTAATGTAAGCGCCGGCGCCGAATTGATTGCAGACGGCAATATTCACATCTACGGTATGATGCGTGGCCGGGCATTAGCCGGTGCATCCGGCGATCAGGAGTGTCTGGTTTTTTGCACCCATTTAAATGCTGAACTTATCTCTATCGCAGGGCAATATTGGCTTGGCGATAAGATCCCGACTGAATTAGCAGGAAAAGCCGCAAAACTTAGCCTGGTAAATAATGAATTAACTATTGAACCTTTAATCTAGCCCTTTTAATAAGGAATCACTTCATGGCACGCATTATTGTTGTTACATCAGGTAAAGGTGGCGTTGGCAAAACCACTTCAAGCGCGGCCATTGCTACCGGCCTTGCTCAAAGAGGTAAAAAGACCGTCGTTATCGATTTTGATATCGGCTTACGTAACCTCGATCTGATTATGGGATGTGAACGCCGCGTAGTTTATGACTTCGTGAACGTTATCCAAGGTGACGTCTCGCTTAATCAGGCATTAATTAAAGACAAACGTACCGAGAATCTTTATATCTTGCCCGCATCGCAAACCCGCGATAAAGACGCTCTCACCCCTGAAGGCGTTGAGAAGGTTTTAGTCGATCTGGATAAACAAGGTTTCGAGTTTATTATCTGCGACTCCCCGGCAGGAATTGAAAGCGGCGCGTTAATAGCACTCTATTTTGCTGACGAAGCGATCATCACAACCAATCCTGAGGTCTCTTCCGTTCGTGATTCAGACCGTATTCTGGGCATTCTGGCTTCTAAATCTCGACGAGCTGAACGGGGCGAAGATCCCATCAAAGAACATCTGCTATTAACTCGCTATAACCCAGGCCGTGTAAATCGTGGTGATATGCTGAGTATGGAAGACGTTCTGGAAATTTTATGCATTCCTTTAATCGGTGTTATTCCTGAAGATCAATCTGTACTGCGTTCATCTAACCAGGGAGAACCGGTCATTCTGGATACAGAATCCGATGCAGGAAAAGCATATGCAGACACTGTTGAACGTTTATTAGGGGAAGAGCGTCCTTTCCGTTTTATTGAAGAAGAGAAAAAGGGCTTCTTAAAACGCCTATTTGGGGGGTAAATCATGGCCTTGTTAGATTTCTTTCTGTCGAGAAAAAAAACGACAGCAAATATCGCGAAAGAACGGTTGCAAATCATCGTGGCAGAGCGTCGCCGTGGTGATTCTGAACCTGCTTATCTGCCTGATATGAAACGGGACATCTTGGCGGTGATCTGTAAATATATACAGGTAGATCCCGATATGCTCTCAGTACAATTTGAGCAGAAAGGTGATGATATTTCCGTATTGGAGCTTAATATAACGTTACCTGAGACGGAAGAAGCGCAAAAATAACGCAGATAAACAGTATCATCACCATTACTGCCATCAAAGTAATTAAACCAATTATGTAGCAGTCTGAGATGGGGTAACCCCAACGGGACCCCCTTTCTCGTGCTTTAGCCTAACATTAGGATAAATATCTGATATGGATTAATCAGGATAGTTCACCAGAATCTCTGCAACGGGTTCAGCCAGCAACTCTCCCCGCCATCCACTAAGCAGTTCAGGTTTGCCATTTAATTGTTTCAATTTCCAATGAACACTGAGTAATTGATTAATCTGACGACGAGATGCCAATAATTCAGAATTAAATCTATGCTGCTCACTTACCTGATGGATCAGCGCCTTAATATCCTTAAACGCTTTACGGTAACCAGGCTGATCAATCAAATTCGTCACTGGCGGCGGGCATTCGCTTTCTGGAATATTTCCACTTTCAGCGACCATTGACAACAGACGACGGCCATGACAACGAATCTCCTGCCCACTTAACCCTAACGCATCCAACTCTGCCAAAGAAGTTGGCATATAACGCGCTACCTGCCATAGGTTTTCTTCACGAATGACGAAATTCACGGCTAAATCACGTTCTCTGGCCTGATTCAAACGCCATGCAGCCAGTTTTTTCAAACACGCAAGCTGTTGAGGACGTAACTGACAGATATTGCCTATCTGTTTATAAGCAGATTCCGGTTCTAATATCTCTTTACGACGTCGACTAATAAGCTGACACTCACCCGTCGCAGCCTCCATATATCCGGCTTTTGCTGTTGCAGTCATCAGGATATCCGCCAAAGGCAACAGATAATAAACATCCGCTGCCGCATATTCGCACTGTTTTTCACTTAACGGGCGGGCAAGCCAATCAGTTCGGGATTCACTTTTATCCAGCTCGACATGAATATATTCAGCCACCAGCGCGGCAAAGCCACATGAAAGCGGGTGCCCAATAAAAGCCGCCAGAACCTGAGTATCAATCATCGGTTCCGGCAAGCATTGAAAAGCATTCAAAAAAACTTCCAAATCTTCACTGCCAGCATGTAACAGCTTCAATATTTGAGGATGAGTAATTAACTCACGAAAAGGTTGCCAGTTGGTGATATTAAGTGGATCAATCAAAGAAAGTTGTTCGCCATCATACAGTTGTATCAAACCTAATTGCGGGTAATACGTCCGTGTGCGTACAAATTCAGTATCCAATGCTACTTTTGAGTATTTTTTTGCCATTTCGCAAACTTGTTGCAACTGAGCATCTGTGGTGATCAACTGATAATTCAAAACATAGTTCTCTTAGCCATTCATGGAATAAGCACGACAACGCCGGCTGATACCGGCGTTGTCGTGCTTATCAATATTATGAAGAGGATCTCAGGCTACAGCTACATTCCTGACCTTTTCCTCTTCATCACGCAGTTCCCTGCGAAGAATTTTACCTACATTAGATTTAGGCAATTCATCCCGGAACTCAATGATCTTCGGTACTTTATACCCTGTTAGATAACGACGGCAATGGGTTCTAAGCTCATCCTCGGTCAAACTAGGATCTATCCGAACCACAAACACTTTGACAGTTTCACCGGAACTTTCGCTTGATACCCCTATTGCTGCTGACTCTAGCACTTTAGGGTGAGCTGATACAACATCTTCAACTTCATTAGGATACACATTGAAACCAGAAACCAAAATCATATCTTTTTTACGATCTACGATATGAATGGAACCCTGTTCATTAACATTCGCAATATCACCCGTTGCTACCCAACCATCTTTCAACACTTCTTCTGTTGCATCAGGGCGATTCCAATAACCAACCATCACCTGTGGGCCACGTATCCACAATTCCCCCTGCTGGCCCATCTCTACCTCATTACCATCATCATCCACAAGTTTGATTTCTGTTGAAGAGACCGGGAAACCAATACTGCCAGTATAATGTTTCGAGTTATAAGGATTACAGGAAACTAAAGGTGAACATTCCGTCAGACCATAACCTTCAAGCAGATTAGTACCTGTCACTTTTGCCCATTTCTCAGCCACCGCTTTCTGTACCGGCATACCACCACCAACAACCAGACGCAGGGTAGAAAAATCAAGCTTCTTAAATTCTTCATTATTCAACCAGGCATTAAACAACGTATTTACCCCGGTGACCGAAGTGAATGGATAACGACCTAATTCTTTAGCTGTACCCGTAATATCACGCGGGTTAGTGATCAGAAGATTGCACCCACCCAGGTAAATAAGTAACAAGCAATTCACCATTAACGCAAATATGTGATAGAGAGGCAACGCCGTAACAATCAGCTCTTGGCCTGCACGTAATAATGGAGAATAAACCGCTTTTGCTTGTTCAAGATTTGCCAATATATTACGGTGAGTCAGCATAGCACCCTTAGCTACGCCGGTAGTGCCGCCGGTATATTGCAGAAAAGCCAAATCATTGCCGTTAATCTCTGGTTTTACATATTGCATGCGATAGCCCTTCTGTATCGCACAACGGAATGAAATAGCATCAGGCAAATTATACTTCGGTACCAACCGTTTAATATATTTCACCGCAAAATCAACTAACGTACCTTTAGGACGAGATAGTTGATCACCCATGCGCGTCAAAATAACATGCTTAACTTTAGTATTAAAAACGATCTTTTCCAATGTATGGGCAAAATTGGAGACGATCACAATAGCGGAAGTACCGCTATCATTAAGCTGATGTTCAAGCTCACGTGGCGTATACAGCGGGTTTACATTTACGACAATCATACCTGCACGCAGCACGCCAAACAGTGCAACGGGATATTGCAGCAGATTTGGCATCATCAGCGCAACGCGATCTCCTTTACTTAATCCCAAACCATTTTGCAAATATGCTGCAAATGCCCGACTACGCTCTTCCAATTTACGGAAGGTCATAATCTCACCCATATTGATAAATGCAGGTTGATCTGCATAGTGCGCTACGGCATTTTCAAACATCTCAACCAATGATGCATAACGATCCGGGTCAATTTCCGCAGGAACATCCGCCGGATAGTGTTTTAGCCAGACTTTCTCCAAGGTAGTACTCCTGAAATTTTAATTGCTATGTTATCACTCGCCTAATAAATAACGCACGCCTTGATTTAACAAATTATTAACTCAGCGTACCAGTTTAAAAAAGAAACATTGTTCAGGTTGAGATACACATCACTAATTTCATGTTAATCCTTATACATAAAAACAAAGAGAATGGTGTCGTCTGTGAATTATTTTTAATTATCAGTATATTATTGCTATAGTTAATATTTAACTTAGTAGCTATTGGTTATACATTGACCTACTTATTTTTTGCCTAAGATAGCATTTTTGAAATAGCATTTATTGCTTTCCTCTATTCCAATACGCTATTAGAAATACAACGGTAATAAAAAATGATTATAAATGACATAACAGTCAGAAGGGCAACCTATGAAGATAGGGCAACCATCAGCGATATAGAACGCCGAGCAGCTTCTCTTTTTCCAGAAAAACTCTTACCAAAAGCACTCGGTGACCAAACTCTACCCATGTATGAAATTGAATCAGGTATCCAGAAACAGCAACTTTGGGTCGCTGAAAGTGATCAAAAGCTGGTTGGATTTGCGCTAATCCGCCGTTTAAATCAATTGATGCTGCTAGCTGAGATTGATGTGTTGCCAAAATATCATGGCCAAGGTATTGCAAGCACCCTGCTTAGCTTAATCATTGAGCAATTAGAGCAGAGCAAAGAAACCGCACTTTACCTCACAACTTTTCGTGATTTTATGCCAAGCCGTAAATTATATGACAAATTCGGTTTTGTCATACTGCAATCGGATGATATTCCTGATGAACTACGAAAAATTCTGGCAGAAGAGATGACTGCCGGTTTAGGGGCGAGAATTGCAATGAAATTAGCGATCAATCCAAAGATAGATAGGAAATAACAAATAGATTACCGCCACATCTATTATTGCGGCGGCTCAAACTGGGAATAAAGTTACAATGTCACAAGGTATACACCAACAACCCCGATTGAAATAACTCTACTTGGTCAAAATAGTCTCAACAGGTGCGGGGTCGGGATAGTACCCATTCCATCCCCAACCTGAATAATATGGATAGCCATAATAATTCCAAGACCCCGGGCCATAAGGCATCAATACCCGCTGAACAGCTTTCCAACGTTGATAGCCTATTACATCAATCACAACATAATTGTAATCCGCGCGACCAATTTTACCCTTTTTTAACCCCATTATCGGACCAACAACAGTAACGTAATTTCCTTTAAAATCGTCAGGTTCAAGGAAATTATTAACATAAGCATAAATACGACCAAGGGAAGGCTCATGTAGTTCTGGACTGGCATCCGATGCTAATGGCAATGACGATATTTCTAGACGAGTACGGTGATTTTCATTCACTACACCAAGTACCTTGCCGCCGAATCGCCCTTCCTGACCGATAAACAACTCAGGCATACTCTTAACAGAGAGCAGATCTTGAACAGGTGTTGGTGACGTTCCTTTTACTGAATCAGGAACGGTGATACAGCCTGTAAGCATTACAGCACCTAACAAGATTAGCGCTTTAATACTCGTCCGGTAGTTTATTACTCTTAACATAACCACCTTCTCCTGAAAATTGTCCCAATCATGATGTTTAAAATAACTCTGTCTATTTGATACTTTCTTTTACTACAAGTTTCATCAATCGATACTTAACGGCCTGGTAATTTTTTCCAAGTAACTTCATTACGCAAGTATACCGGTTCAGCATGTTCTACGGCCGTCACCTCACCGTTTCGCCACATCTGTATCGCCAGAGGTAACATATCTTCAGCATGAGGTAATGTGATACTACTATCAGTTAGCGTTAAATGACTTGTCACCAACTGAGGATAAGCCTGCCAGCCCGTACCCGCAACTACCCAATCGCCACTCAATGAAGCCATGAATGCCTGTACCTGTTCCGGTTTCAGCACAGCTTCTGTTTCACTGCCTTGCCATTCACCTTGCTGATTACGGATATATTGCCCCCAGTAAACCTCTCCCATTCGGGCATCAATGGCGGTTAATACCTGAGTTGCGCCTAACAGACGAAAAACACCTTGAGCCATTGCATTAAGCGTTGAAACGCCAATCACCGGCAGTTCAGCCCCCAGAGCCAAGCCCTGAGCAATACCAACACCAATACGTACCCCGGTAAAACTACCCGGTCCTCGGCCAAAAGCTAAAGCGTCAAGCTGCTGTAAACTAATCCCCGCTTCTGCCAGAACAGATTGAACCATAGGTAAAATACGTTGCGTGTGTTCACGGGGAGAGATTTCAAACTGCGCCAAAACGGCGCCATCATTCCAAAGAGCAACAGAACAAGCTTCCGTTGCAGTATCAATAGCCAGAATTCGTACAGGCATGCCTTAAGCACCTCGGCAAGAAATATAATCCAAAATAAGGCGCTATTTTATCATAGCCTAGTCGATTTTACTCAGATTGCCGAGCTTGCAGGAAAGCGATTGCTTTCGTTAAATCTCGGGTTCGTGGCGAAGGTGGCAAACTATTCAAAAACACTTCACCATATGGACGCATCACTAAACGATTATCACAAATGACAACAACGCCATAATCATCAATATCACGAATAAGCCGTCCGACACCCTGTTTCAAGCTAATAACCGCGTCTGGCAACTGAACTTCACTAAATGCATCACCGCCTTTAAGCTGACAATCTTCGATTCGAGCTTTTAACAGCGGATCATCCGGTGCCGTAAAAGGCAATTTATCGATAATGACACAGGAAAGCGCCTCGCCCCGCACATCAACACCTTCCCAAAAACTGCTGGTTGCCACCAATAAAGCGTTGCCAGCAGCAATAAACTGCGAAAGTAGCTGACTTTTACTGGTTTCACCCTGAACCAAAACCGGTAACGTCATGCTAGCCCGGAACTCTTCCGCCAGACTGCGCATCATCTGGTGTGACGTACATAAAAAGAAACATCGGCCTTTATTGGTTTCAATAAGCGGTTTGAGCATCCTCGCTAACCATTTTGCACTACCTGGCTGATTTGGTGATGGCAAATAACGGGGAACGCAAAGTAGTGTCTGACTTTGATAATCAAATGGACTTGGCAGTAATAACGCCTTCGCCTCTTTTAACCCAAGCCGTTCAGTGAAATGAGAAAGTTGCTCGTTAACAGAGAGTGTAGCTGAGGTAAAAACCCAACAACCTGATTGCTCATTAATTATCTCGCTAAATTTGTCGGCAACAGACAGCGGCGTAAGTGCTAAAAGAAAATGGCGCCCATAACTTTCAAACCAATAGCTATAACCGGGGATAGTCACCTCTTTCAAACGCTTAAGACGATTACGATAAATTGTTGCCCTTTCAAATGCGGCATCCAACATAACTGAACGCCCTAAAGACAATTTCATCACGTCATAACAAAGCTCAAGGGCATCATCAAGCAATACTAATGCTCTCTGCACTTGCGGATTTTGCAATAACTCCCGCAAATTACCCCGATAGCCGTTCTCTCCCAACGCTAACCGGAAATCTTGTGCACTCTGACTCAGACGATCCGCGCTCTTTTGTAGTTGGACTTGATCCCGGACTTCCGTGCGATACGCCATAATGATGTCTCTGGAGAGATCCATCAGTTGGCGGCTACTTAATTGCTGCCCAAAATATTGACTAGCGATATCAGGGATTTGATGTGCCTCATCAAATATTTTGACTGCTGCTTGCGGGATCAACTCACCAAATCCCGTTTCTTTCACCACCATATCCGCCATAAACAGATGATGGTTAACAACAATAACATCCGCCTCCATTGCCCGGCGGCGAGCTTTGAGAACAAAACATTCCTGATAACGCGGACAATCACTGCCAAGGCAGTTATCGTTAGTGCTGGTGACCAACGGCCAAACCTGGCTATCTTCCGCCACTTGGTGACAAGTACTGATATCACCCTCTTCAGTTTGTGAAGACCAGCCTCTTAGCCGAACAATATCTGACAAAATTTCTGCTTCCAATTGTCCGCCCCCAAAAGAGTGCTGTTCCAACCGTTCCAGGCACAGATAATTTGCACGGCCTTTCAACAACGCCAATTTACCGGTGAAATTAATTGCTTCAGCGACTGTCGGTAAATCACGATTATAGAGTTGATCCTGTAATGCTTTAGAACCTGTAGAAATGATAACTTTCTGCCCTGAACGCAGCGCGGGTGCTAAATAGGCAAATGTCTTACCTGTTCCCGTACCTGCTTCTACGACCAATTGTTGATGGTTTTTAATCGCACACTCAATAGCCACCGCCATTTCTCTTTGAGCATCACGGGGTTTAAAACCTGTTATTGCTCTAGCAAGGGCGCCATTTTTCGCAAATCGTCTGACACAAATCATCTCTTTCAATAGAATGGATGGAGATTATGCCAATAGTATGTTCTGATCACCACCCAAAATCAGGCAGATAGTCATTCACAGAAAGGAGTATCCATGACAATTGAACGTATTGATCCACAGGATCGCTGGTCCGAAGCGGTAATTCACAATAAAACCATTTACTACACCGCGGTACCGGAAAATCTGGATGGTGATATTACTGAGCAAACAGCGAATACACTGGCCGCTATTGATATTATGTTACAGCGTCTCGGTTCTGATAAAAGCAAAATTATCGACGCCACTATTTTTCTGGCTGATGGAAAAGAGTTTGCTGGCATGAATGCCGCCTGGGATGCATGGGTTGTTGCAGGAAACGCGCCTGTGCGCTGTACAGTTGAAGCTAAACTAATGAACCCCAAATACAAAGTCGAGATAAAAGTTATCGCCGGTATTTAATATTAACTTTGGGATATTCTCTATCGCCTACATTATACATTCTAATTATATGAAAGTTATTCAGAATATCCCAATAGGTGTTAATGTAAATAACTCTGGTTTAGCTACAATAACACTTTAAAATAAGATATTAATTAAACTACATTATCTGTTGATCCAAGTGGAATATTATAAACTCAATAATTCTAACCTTCTTCCTATGCCTTGAACTATAGATGACCATATATAATGATCATCTAATATTGATATTCTCATTTTGACAAAACACCTTTATGAACATTATAATGGTCATTAATGCTATTAATGACCATTATAACAGTCAGTAGGAGGGAGTATGTCAAAACATAGAGCCTATTCAAAATTCTCCCAAGAGGCAGTCATGTTACTCGGAGAACAAATCAAATTAGGTAGAAAACAGCACCATTGGTCAGAAAAAAATTTGGCAGAACGTGCGGGGATATCCAGAACCACACTACAAAAAATTGAAAGCGGGGATATGGGCTGTTCTATAGGATTAGCATTTGAGTTAGCCAACCTTGTAGGTATTAGCTTGTTCGGCAGTGATAAATTTCCTATCTCAACTCGTATGGAACAAACAAGAGATAAGCTAGCTTTGTTACCACAGCGTATTCAGGAAAAAAAGAGAGAGGTATACGATGATTTTTAACAGTTTTTAATATACTGTTCGGTACGATATATGCCCTCAAGGTAGATCGGGCAATGAGGCATCTCAGGCAATGTTAATAGTAGGAAATAAAAATCTAAGTCAATTACAAACTTGTTTGGAAGCTGCACATAACTTTAATATCTCAGAAAAAAAAGCAAAAGAGATCTTTAATAGACAAATATCAATAATCCGAGATAATTGGAATAGTATTTGTGAAGAATCTGAATTAAGTGAAGTAGATAAAAAATTGCTCTGGCATAGACAGTTTTTAAATCCGTTTTCTATAGCTTTTCAAAACTTTTAAATAGTCATCGAGATATAAAAAAATTCAATAAGCGCCTATCATTTATCAAAAATTTATTATAACCCCATCTTACGGGCCAAAATGCCTACTTTATTTTAGCAGTGGCCCTTAATGATTCATTTTAGAAATATATGTTATGTTTGAACCGCTGATAATATTCTGGTGATAAATGTAAATAAAATAGTTTCCAATATTACTTATCACAAATAGCATTAATTTCATCTAACAGAATTAACTCACCAAATGGATTTGCTATTATTTACCTTTTCAATGTTGAATTATACTTATGCGTCGTCCATACTTTCTAATAAGCACATTAATGCTTAGCCACAGTTTAATGAATATAAACATGGCCTAATCTTCAATAACTTTTGTCACTTGATATGGAGCATTCTATGGATGTTTGTTCAGGTTGTCATGATTCCCTTCATGATTCCGTTGTTGCGGAAGCAGAAGGCAAGATCTATAAAAGTTGCCCATGTTGTTCCGCCTCAATGGGTCAACACGTTTTTTATCGCTATGAAGACTTTGGTATGAGGGATATGGGTGATGGCCGCTATATTGTTCATTCTTGGTGTCCTGGTTGTCGTTTGAAAGATGGTAATAAACCAGACATATGTTTTACCTGCTAGAAAGTTGTTTTACTCATATCTGCTGGTGACTATGCAAAATAGTTGCATGCCAGCAGATACTATAAGAAATAAACAATTAATAATACTTAAAATAATCTCTGTGAATCACTCTCCCCCAGATTAGGTTACGCCACAGCTTAAGCCATCTTGATTATCACCATGCCCAATAGCAACAAGGCAATTCCACCCCAACCTTTACAATTCAAACGCTGATTAAACATAATCCAACCAGCCGCAACCGTCGCGATAATACCGAAAGCGCCCCATAAGGCATAAGCAACGGAAAGCTCAATTCCCTTCACTGCCTGAGCAAGCGCACTGAAAGCCCCAAGGACGGTAATAAGCGAGAGAATACCCATCCAAGGACGTCTAAAACCATTAGAAAGTTTCAGTAAAATATTCGCTAAAATATCCAAAGCGACAGCAAGGAATAAGAACGCCGCATGCCACCATTCAAATTGTTGCAACATGTTATGCCTCCTTTATTTTACTGTTTTTGGTTGTTGCGACACTGGCAGCCTTATTTGCCATCTGTTTCACTACCTCTGCCGATTTTTTTACTGCCGATTTTCTAGTGCCGGATTTAATCAACATAATTCCGGTTATCAGCAGAGCCAAACCACCTACTTTCATCAATGACAGTGACTCATCAAACCACATGACGCTAAAAACAGTAATAAATAGAATGCCAACCCCTTCCCACAACGCATACGCAACGCCCAGTGCAACTTTTTTCACCGCCATTGCCAGCAAAATATAGGATGCGGCGATCATAATGTACATAACAGCCATGCCAACTACACCACCAGAAACGCTGGCATGTTTCATCGATAAGGTACCGATAACTTCGGTAACAATTGCCATTGCAAGGAATAACCAATAAATCATTTTCTTTCTCCTGACTACGCAAATACGCACATCAAGACGCAAGTTAATAAATGATCTAACCCACCTATGCATAAGATGAGAAATAATAACCTGACGTTTTGACGAAACAGAAATACCGGTTGAAAACCGGTCAACAGGAGTCAGACGCTATAATGCGCCGCACCAATAATGCTCACTGGATAAAATGGCAGAAAGGAAAAGCATGTGGGTGGAACTTTGAAACTTGACGCTTTTGGCGCTGTTCATAAATATTTTATTCTTTCATCGCACCGATATTCTGCGCGATATACTAAGAATCCTCATAAATAATGTTAATGTTCCTATTACTTCTACCATACGAAATAATAGAAAGCAACCACTCAATTTTGCTTATTTTTTTATCTGATAAATAGAGTTGAATCAAAAAACAGCATTGATATCAACACAGGCAGATACCTTGTTTATAACAACCCAAGCCGCTTACAACGCGGCTTGAGCTTCAACGGATAAGGTTTGCCAATTACTCAAACTCATTCCACGAACGACCATCGCGAGTGATCATAGCAACAGAAGCAACCGGCCCCCACGTCCCCGCCTGATAAGGCTTAGGCGCATCATTATCCGCCGCCCATGCATTCATAATAGAATCAACCCACTTCCAAGCTTCTTCCACCTCATCACGACGAACGAATAGCGCCTGAATACCTCGCATAGCTTCCAGCAACAACCTCTCATAAGCATCGGCCAATGAAATATGGTTAAACGTTTCAGAGAAACTGAGATCCAACTTAGTCGTTTGCAAACGATGCTTGTGTTCCAGCCCCGGGGCTTTGTTCAGCACTTCGATATCAATACCTTCATCCGGTTGCAGACGAATCGTCAACTTGTTCTGCGGCAGTTGTTGATAAGATTCAGAGAACAAATTCAGCGCCGGCTTTTTAAAATAAACTACCACCTCGGAACATTTCGTTGGCAGACGTTTACCCGTTCTCAGATAGAAAGGAACCCCGGCCCAACGCCAGTCATCAATATCGACGCGGATAGAGACAAAAGTTTCCGTCCGGCTGGACTGGTTAGCCCCCTCTTCTTCCAGATACCCCGGTACCTTATGCCCCTGAACAAAACCGGCGGTGTACTGACCGCGTACTGTTTTCTCCCGCACATTCGTGTGATCAATACGGCGCAAAGAACGCAATACTTTTACTTTTTCATCTCGGATACGGTCTGTTGTCAGATCTGCCGGAGGAGACATCGCAATCATGGTCAATATTTGCAACAGATGATTCTGAATCATATCGCGCATTTGCCCGGCTTGATCAAAATAACCCCAACGGCCTTCAATACCGACTTCTTCAGCTACCGTAATTTGCACATGATCAATTGTCCGGTGATCCCAATTATTCACAAACAGAGAATTGGCAAACCGTAGCGCTAATAGATTCAATACAGTTTCTTTACCCAGATAATGATCGATACGATAAACCTGACGCTCATTGAAATATTTTGCCACTTCATCATTAATAGCTTTGGATGATTCAAGATCGGTGCCTAAAGGTTTTTCCATCACAACCCGGTTTGGCTCTTTATTCAGCCCTGCAAGGCCCAACCCGTGACAAACCGAACCAAAAGTGCTCGGTGGCATTGCAAAATAATGGATTGCAGGCTGGTGTCCCTGTTTAAGAATTGCCTTCAATTTGGCAAAGTCTTCCTTTTGATTAACATCCAGATTGCAGAATGCCAAACGTTCACTCAATGTCTTCCATAACTCTGGATCTAATTTTTCCGGCAAGAACGTATTTAAAGCTTCTTCAACAACCTTGGTATACGCCTTTTTATCCCAATCAGCCCGGCCAACACCGATAATCCGGGTTTCTGGGTGGATATAACCCGCTTTCTCAAGCTGATAAAGGGAAGGCAATAATTTCCGGCGCGCCAAATCCCCTTTAGCGCCAAAAATGACTAAATCACAAGCCTGAGCTGTAGAAGTAACCGCCATATGTCTCTCCTCGTTGCGGGATATTGTAATTTTGTTACAGCATTAACCAATAATGTACTCTTTTGACCATAGCGCGTAAACAGCGATAACGAATAACCATCACTTCGCGTTAACAATATGTTTCACCACTGATAAAAATGTGATAACTTTATGTAATTTTACAACGCTTATGAAAGATAATTACCAATATGAAAGTTAGACACTAGTCATACTTTTATGAAAAACATTAAATTATTGTGACTTCCTACTGCCAGCTTCAATTTGCTAATAGTATATTTTCATAAAATTTATTATAGATTTCTCCTCTGAATGAAATCGTCAAAAACCACAGGTAACTGCGTTTTATGAATACACTGGAACGAGTCCAAAACAGTATCGAATTCTTGAGTAAATCAGAAAAAAAAGTGGCGCAGATCATCCTGGCTTCACCGCAAACTGCGATCCATGCCAGTATCGCAACGCTGGCGAAAATGGCGGAAGTCAGCGAGCCCACGGTTAATCGTTTTTGTCGCCGTCTGGATACTAAAGGTTTTCCCGATTTCAAACTTCATCTAGCCCAAAGTCTTGCCAACGGCACGCCTTATGTAAATCGCAATGTTGAAGAGAGCGATACAGTTAGTGCCTACACCAATAAAATATTTGAATCGGTAATGGCAACTCTGGATACCGTGAAAAACAATTTGGATATTACGTCTATTAACCGAGCTGTTGACTTACTAACACAAGCCCGGAAAATCTCATTTTTTGGTTTAGGGGCTTCTGCTGCCGTCGCCCATGACGCAATGAACAAATTTTTCCGGTTCAATATTCCCGTTATCTATTTTGATGACATTGTGATGCAACGGATGAGCTGTATTAACAGTGCCGAAGGTGATGTCGTCGTACTGATCTCCCATACCGGTAGGACTAAAAGCCTGGTTGAAGCAGCACAACTCGCGCGAGAAAATGATGCAACAGTTATCGCAATTACCTCCCAAGATTCTCCCCTCGCTCACGAAGCAACGCTCGCCATTCTTTTGGACGTCCCGGAAGATACAGACATTTACATGCCAATGGTCTCAAGAATCGCTCAATTAACCGTTATTGACGTTTTAGCTACTGGTTTTACCCTGCGCCGTGGTTCAAAATTCAGAGATAACTTGAAAAGAGTCAAAGAAGCGCTGCGGAATTCACGCCTTGATAAAATTGACTTTCCCTCAACCTGAAAGTCATCCTCTTGTTGTTAGGCTGACTCGCAGCAATTGCGTAGTCAGCGATCGTTTATAGATCATCGAGTGCCAGTAAATAATCTACATTGGTCAAGATATGAGAAGAATCATATAATTATGGCAAGAAAATCCTATGTCACTTAGTTAACTCAGTAAAATAATGATAGTTTAAAAAATAAAAAATCAAACCAAAGAATCATTATAAAAAAATTCCGAAATAAATCGAAACCGGAAGAAATAGAAAACAGTAATAGCAAAATAACTTTCAGATGTTGAATATAAACGAATTTAATATTTATCCAATCATACAGTTTCGCATTTTTTATTTCCATCTATTATACAAAAACAATTAACCCTTTAAGTTATAAGAATACTTTATCATCATTTTTCCGAGCTAAACTACTATTAACATATATTGCTGAAAATGAATTTTGCAATAATTCGACATTCTGCTTATAAAAACATATTACTTAATCTGAGGAAAATATATGAATCCCAAGAATGATTTTAAAGCTTTTTCTATTAGTAATAATGCCAACATAGTCAGTCAAGAAACCTATGAAGAAAGTCGAAGTTTGAAAACTGGGTTCCCCCCAAGCGATATCACGATTCATGTACTGAACAAAGTATTACGTCAGTCATCAACCATATCCTCTGTCGTCGCTAACTTTATCGCGACCCAATCTGGCAATGATATTCTGGATGATGGGGATATCGCTAAACTCATTGCCCAATTAAATAGCGCGTTAGAACAAAAAATTACAACAACAGTACCAAATGCCTCATTAACACAACAAGGCGTTATTCAACTCACAGACAAAACAGGCAACAGTAATACCCTTGCTGCAACACAGAAGCTTGTTTCTGATGTTAATCAGAATGCGAATAACCGACTGGCAAAAGACCAAAACGGTGCCGATATTCCTGATAAAGATGCTTTTGTGAGAAACCTCAGTTTATTTGAAAAATTAATCCCGGTAGGGGTACCACTTCCCTGGCCAACTATTACCCCACCAGAAGGATGGGCACAATGTAACGGCGCTCCTTTTGATAAAACAAAATATCCGAAATTAGCGCAAGCCTACCCTAATGGAATATTACCCGATTTACGTGGTGAATTTATTCGTGGTTGGGATAGCTGGCGTGGTATTGACAACGGACGTAATATATTGAGTTTTCAATATGATGCGTTCAAAAGACATAATCATAGTATTTATACTACTAACAGCGATAAAGCCACTCTTGAATATACAGACCCCATGCGTGGCAGTATGACTGGTGGTCCAAACGAACGAGGTAGCTTAGGGGAAAATAAATCCATTGGGATGAATGGTGATAATGAAACACGTCCAAGAAATGTAGCATTTAATTACATTATAAGGACCGCCTAATGAGTAAATCTGTACTAGAAAAAAATAATATGACTATCAGCATCTTTTCAGATGTTGAATATAAATGGCCTAGATATTTATCTGATCATAAAATTTCGGGTTTTTATTTCTATCCATTATACAAAAACAATTAAATTCCTAAGTTATAAGGATACTTTATCATAATTTTTCCGAGCTAAACTATCATTAAAATAATTTAACACTTTTATTATAAAATCATTTAATTTTAGGAGGAAACATGAACCAAAAAAATGATTTCAAAGCTTTTTCCATTAGTAATAATGCTAATGTAGTCAGTCAAGAAGCCTATGAAGAAAGCCCAAATTTGAAGACTGGATTTCCACCAGAAAATATTACTATTCATTTGCTAAACAAAGTATTACGTCAGTCGTCAACCATATCCTCTGTCGTCGCTAATTTTATCATGACACAATCTGGCAATGATATTTTGGATGATGGTAATATCGCCAACCTCACAACACTATTAAATAGAGCATTAGAACAAAAAATTGCAGCAGCAGTGCCAAGCGCCTCATTAACACAACGAGGAATTATTCAACTCACAGATAAAACAGGCAATAGTAATACCCTTGCGGCAACGCAGAAGCTTGTTGCTGATGTAAACGATAACGCTAATAACCGGTTAGCAAAAAACCAAAACGGCACCGACATTCCTGATAAAAATGCATTTGTGAAAAATCTTGGCTTAATCGAAACCATTATCAACACTCAATATCCTGTAGGAATTGTGATTTGGTTCGCTCAAAACAAAAACCCCAATGTACTATTTCCGGGCACTACCTGGGAATATATTGGTGAAAATAAAACAGTTCGGTTAGCTAACGCCGATGGTTCCGATCTTTTATCAACCGGCGGCAACGATTCGATAAGTCTGACGGCAGCACAAATGCCAGCACATAATCATACATTTTCTGGGATAACGAGCACATTTGATTATGGCACTAAAGCTACCAATGTCACTGGAGATCACTATCATGATAGCAGTTGGGGTGAACACACAGGTGGACGTTATGGTCATTACGACGACTCTAGAAACAATCAGGGGTCACAAGCTACAGATTGGGATAATGCCAAATTCAATACCAGCACTAATGGAGCCCACGCTCATACGGTACCAATAGGAGCACACAACCATACAATTTCAGGTAATACCGGAGATGCGGGCGCCAATGCAGCGATTACAATTACCAATTCATATATTAAGTTGATGGGATGGTATCGCAAGGCATAAGGGCACTGCATCTCCCAGACCGCTGACAAACCTCACGCAACTAACTGTCTCTTAATCATAAATCTGACTTAAGAGACAGTGACAACTCGTTCTACTCAAGGAAAAATTATCATTTATATACTTTACAGCGTACCTAATCCTGAACGTTTCGTCTCTTCTAACCATCAAGTATTGCCAGATTCCAGTAAACCTAATCACTACCACTTTTCATTATCAAAATCTCCAAGGCTATTAGATTATTGATAAACCGGGAACAAATCATGATAGGATAGAAATGCGGCAATAAATATCCGTTAAAAAAGGGTTAGCTGATTCGCTAGGGCATAGCGATTGTGTAAAACGTTCCCCCTGTCGTTCCTCTATAGTTGACAACGGTCAATAGGCACGACAGCGAAAAGTATCATGATAAGTTGATACGGGTCACAAAAAGCTCCCACGGTAGTCGCTTGCGACTTTGCAACGGGGCAAGTTACAAGAGTAATCTATAAACAGCCTTGATAGTTGGATTGCCGAAGAGTTTTTTTACTCGTTTTATAGGATAATTAATAGATTATTGATTATTTTTATATAACCAATACCAATACTCACAGGTCAACGGAGTAACACATGTCCAGACGGCTCAGAAGAACTAAGATTGTTACTACACTTGGTCCGGCTACCGACCGCGATAATAATCTTGAAAAGATTATTGCTGCGGGTGCAAACGTAGTCCGCCTTAACTTTTCCCACGGTACCGCCGAAGATCATCTCCAGCGAGCCAACAAAGTCCGCGAGATTGCAGCCCGACTCGGGTGCCATGTCGCTATTCTTGGCGATCTTCAAGGACCTAAAATCCGTGTATCAACGTTTAAAGAGGGCAAGATTTTCCTGAATGTCGGAGATAAATTTCTGCTTGATGCCAATCTTGGTAAAGGCGAAGGCGATAAGGAGAAAGTCGGTATCGACTACAAAGGATTACCCACAGATGTTGTACCGGGCGATACTTTGTTGCTGGATGATGGGCGTGTTCAACTCAAAGTATTAGAAGTTCAGGGAATGAAAGTATTCACTGAAGTCTCTGTAGGCGGCCCGCTATCTAACAATAAGGGCATCAACAAACTGGGTGGTGGATTATCCGCGGAAGCTCTAACTGAGAAAGACAAAGAAGATATTATTACGGCGGCCAGAATCGGCGTTGATTACCTTGCCGTCTCTTTCCCCCGCACCGGAGAAGATCTTAATTACGCTCGCCGTCTGGCGCGAGACGCAGGCTGTGAAACGCAGATCGTGGCAAAAGTTGAACGCGCAGAAGCCGTTAGCAGTGATAAAACCATTGATGAAATCATTCTGGCTTCTGATGTCGTCATGGTCGCTCGTGGTGACCTTGGCGTAGAAATCGGCGATCCAGAGTTGGTTGGCGTTCAGAAAAAATTAATTCGCCGTGCCCGCCAACTGAATCGTGTAGTTATTACCGCGACCCAGATGATGGAATCAATGATCACCAACCCAATGCCTACCCGCGCAGAAGTGATGGATGTGGCAAATGCCGTTCTTGATGGCACTGACGCCGTGATGCTCTCCGCTGAAACCGCAGCGGGCCAATACCCTGCCGAAACGGTTGCCGCAATGGCGCGAGTCTGTCTCGGAGCAGAAAAAATGCCCGGCCTTAACGTCTCAAAACATCGGCTAGACACAATTTTTGACAGTATCGAAGAAGCCATTGCAATGTCTACCATGTACGCGGCAAACCACCTAAATGGGGTTAAAGCCATTATTGCAATGACCGAATCAGGCCGCACCACTCGTATCATGTCTCGCATCAGTTCTGGTCTCCCCATATTCTCTATGTCGCGTCATGAGAAGACCTTAAACCAAACTGCACTTTACCGTGGCGTTACACCGGTTTATTGCAGCAGTCATACTGACGGTATAACCGCGGCCAATGAAGCGGTTAATCGTCTACGTGATAAAGGTTATCTGGTTTCCGGCGACCTTGTTCTGGTGACTCAAGGTGATCAGATGGGGACAATTGGCAGTACTAACACTTGCCGTATTCTTGAAGTGGAATAAAACGTTACGACATTTTGCGCCAAACTTGCAGGGAATTAAGTTAGATCGAAAAAACTGGCGCATCCCGCTTAATCCAACGGCAACTCGACGGTAAAATAAGCTTTTACCGTCTCTTATCGCTTTTCTATTGACTCTGATTGCTCATAGTGATGAATCCTTTACCTCAAAAGGATAATTTTAATCCATTCTAATATTTTATTATGGAAATATTTCAATTATATATAATGAAGACACAATGTTAAATTTAGGTTAAATTCATTTACCTAAAATACAGTAATAATAACGACTTAAATAGATTATCGTGCCGAGAAATTTTATTTCCTAAAAAATAAATTTCATGATGATATATTTTCATTGGGAAGAAATCGTCAATCACTCATTCATTATCTGAAAATGTGGGTGGAAAATATCATGCAAAATATATCCATTGAAACCAACAAAAACCAAGAATTACTGCATTGACTTGTTACATCATTTAAAGGAACAGAACTTTTGATTACAGAAAAAGCCCTAGATGAACTAGCGAATAAGACTGAAATCCCTGAGACTACTGACTGGAATTGGGCAAAAAAAAACCCTATCTAATTCAAATAAGGTTGCTATTAAGTTTCCATTATATGAGGCATTTAAAAGATTTAATCTAAATATTCTGAATTAAATCATAAAAAGCAAAAAATCATATTGACAACCACTTAGCATAGTATTATTAATTAAACGTTGATATCAGCATTTTCCATATGGAAGCACCACATTTCCTAATAATATATTCCTATTAGCAGGAAATAATCAGTTAAATAATTAATCACCTAAAAAAAACAAAGTGGAGATTATCATGCATAATGCCTCAATTATAAACTGTACAACTCAAGAAGCACTGAATTCTCTTGCTGCATCATTCAAAGATACCGAGCTCTCAATTACTGAAAGAGCGCTAGATGAATTAAACAGTAAACCCAAGATTCCTGAAATCACAGCCTGGAACTGGTCAAAGAGCTTCCAGGAAATTTAAAGCCTATTCCATTAGGTTACTTTCCTGTAACAATCATATCTATTGGGATAAACAATCTATTAGTTCAATTAAAATATACCCTATGATTTCAAGATGCATCGCGACGGCAAGGGAGTGAATCCCCGGGAGCATAGCGAACTATGTGACCGGGGTGAGCGAGCGCAGCCAACAAAGAGGCAACTTGAAAGATAACGGGTATAAAATTTTTTTGAACCCTAACCATAGGGTGATCCTATGAGTTGTTCTGGATTACCCTAAATAATTTCATTATGTGAATATGATAATTTTAACAATATAGATGAACGCCTTCACTCTCAAAGGAAATTGTATCTCTCTCGAAAAGATACAATATACTCACTGGATTAAATTTTTTCATCGCGACATATAAATATAATGGATTTCAGTAACTCAAAAGAGTAAAAATATAAGAAAAAACTAATATTGACAGAAAAAACATTTTTGCTGGATCTTTATGCAGGTTATGTGAAATACTCAAGAGCAAAGAGTCAGTATCTAAACATCATACCTCAAAATCCATTTTGCAAATTCACCTTGCTAAGTAAGGAACGGCAACCACAAATGAACGCTATTAACATCTCAAAATCCATGAAGCGTTTCAATATCTCGATATCGATATTCTCCGTATCAATAGCGATATTAGCCATTTATTTACTTTCTACCGCCTTCTATTCAGATGCTCAAATTGATAACTATTATCAGCATAATGGCAACCTTTACCGGATAGAAACTACCTTTAATTTACCCAACGGAGAAAAAGTCAGATCAGCACAATCGCCATTGCCACTCATAGACGAACTAAAAAAGGATGAGAGGATAAACCACGTAGACTACCTTTTCAAACTTAACGCTACTGTTGAGTCACAAGGAAAGAAAATAACGAAAGTTCCCGTGTTCGCGGTAAGTCATGAATTCCTGAATACCCTATCTCCCTTTAAGACAGCGGATACTGACCTGGGCGCAAACGAAATTTATATCACAAAAGATTTCAATAACCGTTATCTCGGCCTGGATAATCCCAAAGGAAAATCTATTATTCTAGATAATGAGGCCTATATCATTAAGGATATCGTAGAAAAACGCCATGATTCAAGTATCAATATAGATGCAATTATTTCATTTAAACCAACGCTTATCAAAAACTACAATAAAGAAATATTCAATTGGTATGATACCCATGCTTATATTTTTATAAAATTCGCTAATGAAAAAATAATATCCAACCCTAATACGCTGCTCAACAATATTATTGAAACTAAAGCGCCAAATCTTCCAGGCGCACCATTTACTGCTAAAGAATTTATTCATTTATCATTAAAAAAGTTAAAAGACATTCATTATCAAGACGGATTACCTGACGAAATCTCTATTGGTTTATCAAAGGAGGTCATTTATAGCTCATATATTGCATTCGCATTCATCTTATTTTCCGCATTAACAAACTATTATAATTTAACTTCTGCTGATTCATCAGAAAAAAGGGATATTTATCAGTTAAAGAAAGCGCTAGGTGCTTCAACTTTCAATATCATCTGCGACTCATTACCAACCATGCTAATTAGGATGATATTTTCCACCCTTATTTTCTTACTGCTTACCATCACTATATTCAACTTTTCTCTTTATATAAAGAACATATTTACCCTATTAGAGCCAAGCAGTTTAATATATCTAGGGCTATTTTCCATTATTATGACTTTCATTCTTATTTCATCAATACATTTTTCATTCTCATTACGTTTCTATATTTACCAAAGAAATAGAAAAATGGATATGAGATATGAATCGACACTTGCCTCTTGGTTTAGAAAATCATCATTAGCTATTCAGTTACTTGTCTCTGGAGTATCTATCTATTTAGTCACGGGATTAGCTAATCAATATATTCACCTTGTTGATTTACATACACCCTATGATAATACCAAGACAATATCAATAGCAATTAATAATGATAATAGTAAAAAATTAACAATTAATGAATTAAGCTATAATCTTGTTAATCAATATAATACGTCAAAAATAACGTTAAGTAATTGGCGCCCCTTTGATATGTCGAGAGAAAACATCACCATTTATTATTCTGGTCAACAAAACAAGAACAATTATATCTCTTCAAATGTTATTACTGCGGACGAAAATTTTACCGATGTATGGAAAATGAAGATTTTAGCAGGTAGCGACAAACGCGTATATCAAAGCGATAATGCTGATGTCGTCAATGCATTGGTCACAAAGGAATTTTTAAAACAGAATGGCATTACCCAATATGATGATATTTTCAACAACTACTATTGGTACATCATGGAGGATAAAAAAATCCAAATTAGATTTATTCAGATTATAGATGACTTTAATTTAGGTGCTGTAGATGAGCCCTTTAGGCCAATCGTTATTTTTATAAAGAAAGATCACGGTAAATATGCTTCGCTGAATCTTAACGAGATGAATAATCTTTCTCCAGTACTAAACGAATTGTCAGAACAAGGCTTTGATAAAAATCAAATTTATTTAACTAGTCACTTATTCGATTCTTATTACGATAATTATCTAAAAGTAATAAAATTATCATCTGCTGTTGCTATTTTTTCTATCCTATTATTGATTATAGCCTGCTTTACTACCAGTATGACTGATTTTAATTATATGAAAAGAGAATTAAGTATAATGGAATCCATCGGTGGTTCTGTTTACACAAACCTCATCCATTTTTTATCGAAAAGCATCGTCCCTATTATCGCATCAATTTTCGTAGCGTATCTACTAGGAAGAACAGTTTTAGTTTATCTACTTGATGAATATAGTGTCATTTACACTGACTCTTTTGTATACAGTGCTCTCGCTCTATCTGCGACAATGATATTCACCATCATTATAATGATCACGACTTATTTGATGAATTATAGAAAACTATCTGCTACTAAATTTTTGTGAGATTAATCATGGACATAGAAATCAGAAAAAAAGCATACATAATAAGGAGAAATTATTAATTCTCATTTTCTTTATCGCTTTTATTTCATTTGTCGGATTTATTATCTATTATGCCATTTCAGCTAAAGAAGCTTCCATCAATGAAAATGAAGTTACCAAGTTTCATGTCAGCGGCAAAGTAGCCAGTGATATTCTGAAAACAAGAGCGGTTGTCGTGCCTAATAAAAGTGTATCCATCTCAACAGAAATTGGTGGCATTGTTACTGATATAATGAAGAAACCATCACAAGATGTTCTAAAAAGTGAAGAAATAGTTAAATTATCCAATTTCAATTTCACCCTGAATAATTCTGCCATGTTAGCTGACGTTACGGATAAATTGAATAATTTAATCAATATCAAAATAAGCTTGCAATCTGATTATCGGGATATCAATAATAGATTTTTAGAAGCTGTTAAAGAATTGAAAGAAGTCAAAGATAAATTAAGAAGATATCATGATCTTGTCGATAAAAATTATGTTTCTAAAGAAACAATTTCCGATTTAGAGATTAAAAGAGACTATTGGCACGATGTTTATCTGTTTTATAAAAAATTGAAAAACGATAAAGATCGTGATATATCAAAACAGTTAAAAGAGATTGATGAATTTGTCGAAAAACAGAGAAAACTCTCTGAAATTATCGAAAATGGTTTTGAACAACTTTCAATAAAATCACCTATATCCGGTAATATCAGTTCATTAGATTTAATTTTAGGTCAGCGGCTAAAACCCGGCGACCAAATTGCTATTGTTGACGATTTATCAAGTTTCTATTTTGAATCAGAGATTAACGAATACTATTTGAATAAAATAACCTACCATTCATCTGCCAGCTTGATATATAACAACGGAAAAATACCTTTACTTGTGAAATTAATTTCATCTGAAGTCAATAATGGTACCTTCAAAGTCAGATTTGAACTGGAAGATAAGAAAGCCATTAACTTCAAACGAGGACAGTCGGTTGATGTTATCATTAAACTTAATGAAGATCGGAAAATATTCTCCGTACCTTCATCAATGGTATTTACCATTGATAATAAAAGCTATGTGTTTGTTTACCATCCAGATAAAAAAATTGCCCAACGTATTCAAGTTGCCACCGGACAGGATAATGGCTCCGATATTGAGATTAAAAATGGTGTTACTGAAGGACAAACCCTAGTGAGCTTTGGTAAGAACAGATTGGTTAACAATGATACCGTAAGGATTGAATAAAATGATTAGCATGATGAACGTCTGTAAATCATATAAAACGAAATTTATTCAAACGAATGTTTTGAATGAAATAAATCTCAATATAGATAAAGGTGAATTTATCTCTATCATGGGCGCATCAGGATCAGGGAAATCAACATTACTGAATGTTATTGGTATGTTTGAAATGATCGACAGTGGTCAATTAACGCTGAATAATAGCAATATTTTGACTATGAAATATTCTGAAAAAATATCATTCAGACGAGAATTTATTGGCTATATTTTTCAATCATTCAATCTGTTACCCAATTTAACCGTATTTGAAAATATAGAATTGCCATTGAAATATAGAGGTTTTTCTAAAAAGCAGAGAAAAAGTAGAGTATTTGATGCAATAAGCCGTTTTGGATTAGAAAATCGGGAAAACCATAAACCGATACAATTATCTGGTGGACAACAGCAACGTGTCGCTATCGCCAGAGCCATGATATCAAACCCCGCGATTTTATTAGCCGATGAACCAACGGGGAACCTGGATAGCGTCAATGGTCAAAATATTTTATCTTCACTTAAAGATCTTAATGAAAACGGCACGACGATTGTTATGGTAACGCATTCCAAAGAAGCGGCGGCGTTTTCTCACAGAATATTAACGATGAAGGATGGCCATTTACTTATTTGAGCATATACCCTATGGATTTCAAGATGTATCGCAACGGCAAGGGAGTGCAGCCAACAAAGAGGCAACTTGAAAGATAACGGGTATAAATAACATAATAAAGGAGTTCTTTATGGACACAATAATTCCGATAAAACATTTAGATGCAGATGGATCATCAATTCTCAAGAAATCGCCTAAAATTAATTACAGGCAGTTAGCTTGTAGAATTATCGGTGAAATTCCAGCCGAAAAAATATTAGATGATGATGAGCTAGCTTTATATAATGAGGAAATTGGTATACATTTTAGCCCTGAAATTATTAATGCCAATAAGTTAGTGGTGGTGGTTAAAGCCACAAGACTTTGCAATTTAAGGTGTACTTATTGTCACTCTTGGGCAGAAGGAAAAGGCAATACCTTAACATTTTTCAATTTAATGCGCTCAATTCATCGTTTCCTATCCATACCTAATATAAAGCGCTTCGAATTTGTCTGGCATGGTGGTGAAGTGACTTTATTAAGTGTTAATTACTTTAAGAAACTCATCTGGTTGCAAGAGCAATTTAAAAAATCAGATCAAGTTATCACCAATTCAGTTCAAACCAATGCGGTCAATATTCCCGAAGATTGGCTGGTATTCCTTAAAGGTATTGGTATGGGGGTCGGTATAAGCGTTGATGGTATTCCAGAAATACACGATAGCAGGAGATTAGATTATAGAGGAAGGCCAACATCTCATAAGGTCGCCGCAGGTATGAAAAAATTAAGAAGTTATGGTATACCTTACGGTGCTCTGGTTGTTGTCGATAGAGATGTTTACGCATCAAATATAGAAAAAATGCTCTCCTATTTTTACGAAATTGGTTTAACAGATATTGAATTTCTGAATATTGTTCCAGACAACCGATGTCAACCCGGTGATGATCCTGGCGGCAGTTATATAACCTACCATAATTATATTAATTTCCTTTCTAACGTTTTCCGTGTTTGGTGGCATGGTTATCAGGACAAAATAAATATTCGCCTATTTCATGGCTTTATTGATAGCATTAAATCATCTCAAAAGAAAATATCAGATTGTTATTGGGCCGGTAATTGTTCTCAGGAAATTATCACCCTGGAACCTAATGGTACCGTATCAGCATGTGATAAATATGTTGGTGCTGAGGGAAATAACTATGGTTCGATTATCGATAATGATCTTGGGCATTTATTAACTAAATCAAATACAAATAAGGATCACCTTAAAGAGGAAATAGAATCATATGAAAAAATGCATCAATGCAAATGGTTTCATTTATGCAATGGTGGATGTCCTCACGACAGAGTAACTAACCGAAAACATAATCCGAATTATAATGATTCTTGCTGTGGAACCGGAGGTTTGTTAGAAACAATAAAACAAACCATAGCCGCGTAAATGCTATCCTGATATTTTAAGTGCCAGTATAAAAATGCCTCGTCACAAAACCCCCTAATTATTGGATGCCATGTCCAATATTAGGGGGACAATACAAACTTTCAAGCCGTGATAATAACTTTACATCTTTACGACGAAAATCACAGGTCTTCTCTCCCATATGGCCCAATATCACCTGCTTTCCGAGTCTTAAGTAATTTAAGTATCCAGGTATATTGTTCAGGGTTTGGTCGTACTAATTGCTCCAATTCTTCATTCATTCGGCGAGCAATAAAAGCATCATCTTTGCCATCAATATCATCCATTGGTGGACGAATATAAATATCAAGTTGATGGGTACGATAATTATAAACCGGAAACAACGGCACAATAGCGGCACGACAAACTTTCATCAATCGCCCAATAGCCGGCAATGTCGCTTTATAAGTTGCGAAGAAATCAACAAATTCACTGTGTTCCTCACCATGATCTTGATCAGGCAGATAATATCCCCAGAAACCCTGGCGAACAGTAGCAATGAACGGTTTAATTCCAGCGTCACGAGAATGTAAACGACCGCCAAAGTGACAGCGAGCTCTATTCCACAGATAATCTGATACCGGGTTGCTCTGGTGATGGAACATGCCTGACACTTTCAGTCCCCTCTCAGACAGTAACATGGCAGGAATATCCACCGCCCAACCATGAGGCACCATGAAAATAACGTTCTTTCCCTGTTCTTTCAGTTGAAGAATAATCTCTTCACCATGCCACTGCGTCCGGCTTAAAGTTGATTTTACACCACGTAAACAAAGTTCAGCCAACATAACAAAAGGTTGAGGTGCGGTAGAAAACATCTCATCAATCAATGCTTCGCGCTGTTGCTCCGTCAGTTCCGGCATACAGTAACATAAATTTATTCTTGCCCTGCGACGTGCCCCTTTCGCAAACTTACCCGCCAACCGACCTATTTTAGCCAACAGAGGATCACGCACTTTAACCGGCAAGTAAGCCAGCCCAGCCAACACACCAACACCTAGCCATAATCCCCAGTAGCGAGGATGCAGGTAGGATTTATGAAATGTCGGCACATAACCCACTTTACTGTCTGTATCTGTTTCTTTATACATGAGCTAACTCTTTTAAAAACAAAAGATCATTGTTCATTTCACATGTACAGGAGGGTTATATCAAAGAATCAACACACCCTTTTCTGAACATAAATAAAACGACAGCGGATGATAGCAATCATCCGCTTTAAAGTCTGTTACTAATAAACAATTAAACTCAATCTAACAGAAGCTGAGGCGTTATCTCTTTTACCGTTGCCAAGAATTCTGAGCGTTCTTTACCACTTAAACCACCAGAACGCGGCAATTTCGCCGTTAATGGGTTTACCGCCTGCTGATTGATCCAGAATTCATAATGCAAATGTGGGCCCGTAGAACGACCGGTGCTACCGGACAACGCAATACGATCACCTCGTTTTACCTTCTGACCCGGTTTCACCAACAGCTTTCTCAGGTGCATATAACGCGTGGTATATTGGCGGCCATGACGAATGGCGATAAAGTTACCTGCTGCTCCGTTATATTTGGAGACAATCACCTCACCGTCACCCACCGCCAAAACAGGCGTTCCCACCGGCATAGCAAAATCCACCCCTTTGTGTGGCGCAACCCGACCAGTGACTGGATTCACGCGCCGAGGATTAAATTGGGAAGATACCCGAAATTGCTTGGTAGTTGGAAAACGCAAAAATCCACGCTCCAGACCGGAACCTTGACGATCATAAAAACGCCCATCTTCCGCCCGGATAGCATAATAATCTTTACCACCACTATTTAGGCGAACACCAAGTAACTGGCTCTGTTCACTGTGACCATCCAACATTTCACGAGACAGTAATACAGAGAAACGATCGCCTTCATGTAATTTACGCAAATCAATTTGCCATTGCAGCGCCTTGGTGACTTCACGTGCTTCACTGCTGGTTAAGCCGGCATTTAAGGCGCTGCTGGTAAAGTTACTATCGACAACGCCAACGACGACGCTGTTTTCCCACTCCCCTTTCTGAAACTCTTTTATTTCTTTAAACAGATCGCCTTCACGGGTATAAATGCGCGTTTCACGGCGGGAAACACCCCAAGTCAGCGTTTGCAAGTCACCCGCTTCATTTACTGTCCATGACAATGGTTGGCCAATGTTCAGCCCCCGTAGCACTTTATGCTGACTTGCGAGTAACGCTACATCAGAAGAGTCGATACCAAACTGCGTCAGAATATTACTGAGAGTGTCGCCGTCGGAAACAATATATTCATGCGGAGTTTGAACCGTAACCTCTGAGTTCGTCTCTTCATCAGGAATACCCTCATCCGGTAGCTGCTCACTGCTATCTGCAATAATCTCATCACTATCTACGGGAGAATTGATGGCAATGCTGCCGACTGTTGTTTCTTCTTGTTGTTCATGATGATAAGCAATAGGTTGCCACATAGTGACAACCAATGTTGCTACAGTCAGCGAACCCAACATAATTTTATGCGGTCGCGGTAACTCCTTATACACCAGAACGATAGTTTTAACTATCTGTTGCACTCATTGAATTCCTTATTACTCTAATTCAGGCAACCCATGTACTGTTCCGACAACTGAGTTATAAATTTCATATAGCTGTCTTTATCCAATACGATGCGGCTTCCTAACGGGTCCAAGGTGCCCATACGCACTCCCGTATCCTTCGCCACAGCATTAATAACGGTCAGCCTGAATTGTGGCTCAGCAAAAATACAAATTGCTTTCTGCTCAACCAATTGTGTTCGTATGTGATGTAATTTTTGTGCGCCAGGTTGTATTTCAGGATTAATCGTAAAATGCCCTAATGGAGTCAGGCCATAATGCTGCTCGAAATAGCCATAAGCATCGTGAAAAACAAAATACCCCTTACCGCGCACCGGCTTAAGAATATTAGCAATATTTTTGTCAATTTGCGCAAGTTGAACATTGAATTTACGTAGGTTTACGTCCAGCGCCGTTTTTTTCTGCGGATAGCTCACCAATAATTGGTCATGAATCCCCTGTGCAACCTGTTTCGCTATTTCTGGTGATAACCAGATGTGCATATTATATTCACCATGAGAATGATGTTCATGGCCTTCTTCATGTTTATGCTGATCCGGTTCGGATAAATCTTCATCATTTTTCAGCAATAATGGCTTAATCGTTGGCAATTGTGCTAAAGCTAGCTGTTTATTTTGTGAAATTTTGGCTAACGGTTTAGACAAAAAGATTTCCATCTCAGGTCCAACCCATACAACTAAATCTGCCTGCTTAATTCTCTTAAGATCAGACGGTTTCAACGCATAATCATGCGGCGATGCCCCATCAGGCAACAGTACCTGCGTATCAGTTACACCATCAGTTATTGCCGCAGCAATAAAACCTAACGGACGAATTGATGTCACAACATCAGCATTAGCCGATTGTATCGTCCCTGACATGAAAACAGCAGTAATCGCGACCTTACAGAGAAACTTGCGCGCTAGTTTATATGATTTGTGCAACATAATGTAAATATCTCGTGGACAGAAACAAGAATTGTTATATTATAACATCTCAATGTTCACGCAAGATATATTTAGCATGCCAACACTCATCACTTTAAAAAATGTTGCGGTTACCTTCGACAATCGTCAGGTATTAAACAATATCTCTCTTCGTTTACAACGAGGGAATATTCTGACTCTGCTAGGTCCCAATGGCGCCGGTAAATCAACTTTAGTTCGTGTTGTTTTGGGGCTTGTCGAACCATCATCCGGCACAATTGAATATACCGCTGGATTAAGAATCGGCTATGTTCCACAGAAGTTGCATCTTGATCCCACTCTGCCATTAACAGTCAAACGCTTTATGATGCTAAAACCCGGCGTAAAATCTGCCGAGATATTGCCGGCACTTGAGCGGGTGAATGCAGCTCATCTGTTGCAGCAACCCATGCAAAAATTATCCGGCGGGGAAAACCAACGGGTTTTATTAGCCAGAGCGCTATTAAATCATCCGCAACTATTAGTCCTTGATGAACCAACACAAGGAGTCGATGTTAATGGTCAATTAGCACTTTATGATCTAATCAATCAAATTAGAACCGAATTGCATTGTGCTGTATTGATGGTATCCCATGATTTACATCTGGTTATGGCGAAAACAGACGAAGTTTTATGTCTTAATCAACATATTTGCTGCTCCGGCACACCTGAAGTTGTTTCAACTCACCCTGAATTTATCGCTATGTTTGGTCATCATGGCGCTGAACAATTAGCAATATATCACCATCAACACGATCACCACCATGATCTGAAAGGGAAAATTGTCTTGGAAAATAACAGGGAATGCCGCTCATGATTGAATTATTATTCCCCGGTTGGTTGGCCGGCGTATTATTGTCTATTGCTGCCGGGCCATTAGGTTCATTTGTTGTCTGGCGCCGAATGTCCTATTTTGGCGATACTCTGGCTCATGCTTCATTACTGGGCGTTGCTTTCGGATTATTGCTAAATATTAGCCCTTTTTACGCGATTATCGCTGTCACTTTGATACTAGCAATTATGCTGGTTTGGCTGGAGAAACGCCCTCAACTGGCAATCGATACTTTATTGGGGATTATGGCTCACAGCGCACTATCATTAGGGCTGGTCGTTGTTAGTTTAATGTCTAATGTGCGAGTTGATTTGATGGCTTATCTGTTTGGTGATTTGTTGTCAGTCACTTATGAAGATATTTGGTTGATTGCCATCGGTGTCGCCATTGTCACCACACTTCTGTTCTGGCAATGGAACGCTCTGCTCTCTATTACCGTCAGTCAGGAAATGGCTTTTGTGGATGGCATTAAAATACAGCGGTTAAGGGTACTGTTAATGCTGGTAACAGCCTTGACAATCGGCCTGGCAATGAAGTTTGTCGGCGCGCTAATTATCACCTCCCTGCTCATTATCCCGGCAGCCACTGCTCGCCGTTTCGCCCGTACACCGGAGCAAATGGCTGGTATTGCTATTGCGGTTGGTATGCTTGCCGTCACCGGCGGATTAGCATTCTCCGCCATTTACGACACACCAGCAGGGCCCTCTGTCGTGCTATGCGCTTCGGTGATGTTTATTATCAGCCTGCTCAGTAAAGCAAAAAGTTGATCCTCTGAGTGGGTACAACCCAGTTATCAGAAGAACGGGATAGGTTTCCCTTGTGATAGGTTTCCCTTGTAAGAATACCCATCCCGATTTTTCAGGCAATTAAACAGCTCATTCCTGATCTCTGACCATGCCAAAATGACGATAAGCATGTTCGGTGGCAATTCGTCCACGGGAAGTCCGTTGAATAAAACCCTGTTGAATTAGAAAGGGCTCCAGTACATCCTCAATCGTTTCCCGCTCTTCACCAATAGCAGCGGCAAGGTTATCTACCCCAACCGGCCCGCCCATAAATTTATCAATGATGGCAATCAACAACTTACGATCCAAATAATCAAAACCGGCAGCATCTACACTCAACATATCCAACGCTCTGGCGGCAATATCGCCATCAATCGAGCCATTCCCCTTCACTTGAGCAAAATCACGTACCCGGCGTAGTAAACGGTTCGTAATCCTCGGCGTTCCACGAGAACGCATGGCAACCTGCCGGGCGCCATCGTCAGTGATCTCTACCCCCATAAAACGGGCGCTGCGGGAGACGATACTTTGCAAATCGTCCACATTATAAAATTCAAGGCGCTGCACGATACCGAACCGATCACGCAACGGAGAAGTCAAAGAACCTGCACGAGTAGTAGCCCCAATCAGGGTAAAAGGAGGCAAATCAATTTTGATCGAACGGGCTGCCGGCCCCTCGCCAATCATAATATCCAGTTGATAATCTTCCATTGCCGGATAGAGAATTTCTTCCACCACCGGCGACAAGCGGTGAATTTCATCGATAAACAACACATCATGCGGTTCAAGATTGGTCAACATTGCCGCCAGATCCCCCGCCTTTTCTAAAACCGGGCCAGAAGTTGTGCGAAGATTGACCCCCATCTCATTGGCGACAATATTCGCCAACGTTGTTTTCCCCAACCCCGGCGGACCAAAAATCAGCAGATGGTCAAGAGCATCACCACGCTGTCTGGCAGCCTGAATAAAAATCTCCATCTGCTCACAGACTTGCGGCTGCCCAACATATTCAGATAACGACTTAGGTCTGATTGCGCGGTCAATGGCTTCATCGTCTTGCAAAACTTCCGCAGAAACCAGACGGTCAGCTTCAATCATAGCTTACCCCTGTAACTTAAAGAGCGGCGCGAAGTGCTTCGCGGATAAGTGTTTCACAATCAGCGCCCGGTTTAGCGACTTTACTGACCATGCGACTAGCCTCTTGTGGCTTGTAACCCAGAGAGACCAATGCCGCAGCGGCTTCTGCTTCGCTATCAGCGTCAGAAGTTGTCTGTTTGGCCGTTGCCGGCAAATTAATATCACTGCTCTGATTGAAGAGATCGCCATTAAGCCCTTTAAAGCGATCTTTCATTTCAACCACCAGCCGTTCGGCAGTTTTCTTACCCACGCCCGGCAGTTTAACCAAAGAAGCGATCGCCTCTTGTTCAATAGCAGAAACAAATTGCTGCGCAGACATGCCCGAAAGAATAGCCAACGCCAATTTAGGCCCTACGCCATTCACTTTAATTAATTCACGGAATAGCGCCCGTTCCTGCTTATCATTAAAACCATAAAGTAATTGCGCATCTTCACGCACAACAAAGTGAGTAAACAGAACAGCTTCCTGTCCGGCATCAGGCAATTCATAAAAACAGGTCATTGGCATATGGACTTCATAACCAACGCCATTCGTTTCCAGTAAAACCAAGGGTGGTTGTTTTTCCAACACAATTCCTCTGAGACGCCCTATCACTCGTTTACCCCCTAAAAATAAAACTGATTGTTCTGCTTATGGTTATAACATAAAAAAAGCTGGATGCATATCCAGCCGTTATCTTAAACGTCCACGTGACAAGATTAATCTGGGATCGCCAACCCGCAAAAGATTCTGATTAAAGTGACAATGGGTTATCGCAATAGCCAATGCATCTGCCGCATCCGATTGCGGGTTAGCAGACAATTTCAGCACCGAGCGCACCATGTGCTGAACCTGACTTTTTTCAGCCGCCCCGGTTCCGACAACCGTTTGTTTCACCTGCCGAGCAGCATATTCAAAAACCGGTACCGATTGATTAACGGCAGCCAGAATCGCCACTCCCCGCGCTTGCCCTAATTTCAGCGCTGAATCGGCGTTTTTTGCCATAAAAACCTGTTCGATAGCAAAAGCATCTGGTTGAAATTGCGTAATAATTTCAAGGATACCCGCATATATACGCTGTAACCGGCTAGGCAGATCATCAACTTTTGTTCGGATACAACCACTACCAAGGTAGCTCAAATGACGCCCCTGCTGACGGATCACACCATAGCCAGTGACGCGGGAACCTGGGTCGATACCTAAGATAATCGCCATATTCTGTCTATTCGCCTTTGATTATCACCTTTAATAAAGGAGATAAAAACGTTAGAGAAAGTGTCCTGTACCGCAGCACAACCCACTTTCTCTACGCTGTACAATCCAATTAAAATTACAGCAACGCAGCAACTTCATCAGAGATTTCACCGTTATGGTAAACCTCTTGTACGTCGTCTGAATCTTCCAACATATCAATCAAGCGCAATAATTTAGGCGCAGTTTCCGCATCTAACTCTGCTTTAGTGGAAGGGATCATCGAAACTTCTGCTGATTCAGCCACAAAACCCGCTGCATCTAACGCATCTTTCACATCACCAAAGGTTTCTGGTGTAGTGTAAACATCAATCGCGCCATCATCATAGGTTTCTACATCATCAGCACCGGCTTCCAACGCCGCTTCCATAACCGCATCTTCATCCAGTCCTGGCGCGTAAGAAATCACCCCTTTCTTGGTGAACAAATAAGCAACCGAGCCATCAGTGCCCAAATTACCACCAGTTTTAGTGAAAGCATGACGAACGTCAGAAACAGTACGGTTACGGTTGTCACTCAAGCACTCAACCATCACCGCCGTTCCCCCCGGACCATAACCTTCATAAATGATGGTTTCCATGTTATCCGCGTCATCGTTGCCGACACCACGGGCGATAGCACGGTTCAAAGTATCGCGGGTCATGTTATTGGACAGTGCCTTATCAATCGCGGCACGCAGACGTGGGTTAGATGCCGGATCTCCACCCCCCAGACGGGCTGCCGTTACCAGCTCTCGGATGATTTTGGTGAAAATCTTACCGCGTTTCGCATCCTGCGCAGCTTTGCGGTGCTTGGTGTTGGCCCATTTACTATGACCTGCCATAAGGTTCTCCGATAAAACGTCTAATAAACTTATTCAATGACAAACTCTTCAATCGCCTGCTGATTGCTCCACGACTTAGTGAGCTTGACTGCTTTATCCGCATCCAGCCACTGGTAAGCCTGATGTTCAGTCAACAAGCATTCTCGCTCTTCAGGCAATGCCAGACAGAACCAGTACTCTTTATTACGGGTGACTCCTGGAGCATAGCGATGGCGCAAGTGGGTAAAAATCTCAAAATAGAGAGAACGTCGGCAATCTATCAATTCAAGATTTTCACCTATGATATCAATACCAACTTCTTCTTGCACTTCGCGCAATGCTGTCTCACGCGGCGTTTCGTCGCCATCAAGGCTGCCTGTCACAGACTGCCAAAAACCAGGATCGTCCCGCCGCTGTAACATCAGCACCCGTCGGCTGGAAAACGCATAAATAACCACCAGCACGGATTCAGGGCGCTTATAAACCATTATTCACTCTCTTTTCTGGCAACAACAGAGATTGATAACTCTTCAAGTGCCGACGGATTGGCATAACTTGGCGCTTCCGTCATTAAACAAGCGGCAGCGGTGGTTTTAGGGAAGGCGATAACATCACGGATGTTATCCGTCCCTGTCAGCAACATCACCAGACGGTCAAGACCAAATGCCAAACCTGCATGGGGCGGCGTACCAAATTTCAGCGCATCCAGCAAGAAGCCAAATTTCTCCTGTTGTTCCTGCTCATCAATACCCAGAATACGGAACACCGCCTGTTGCATTTCGTTACGGTGAATACGCACCGAGCCACCACCCACTTCGTAGCCGTTAATCACCATATCGTAAGCATTAGCAATGGCCGAAACTGGATCTTGCTCCAACTCCTCCGCTGACATATTACACGGTGAAGTAAATGGATGGTGCATGGCGGTCAGGCCGCCTTCCCCATCATCTTCGAACATAGGGAAGTCGATAACCCACAATGGCCGCCAGCTATCCAATTTTGTCAGGTTCAGATCACGTCCTAATTTCAGACGCAACGCTCCCAAGGCATCAGTGACCACTTTTACACTGCCAGCACCGAAGAACAAAATATCGCCATCCTGTGCATCAGTACGGGAAAGCAGGCTTTCAATCACCTCTGCATTCAGGAATTTGGCTATCGGGCTTTGCACCCCTTCCTGACCGGCAGCACGTGCATTGACTTTCATCCAAGCCAGCCCTTTTGCGCCATAAATCCCAACGAATTTGCCATATTCATCAATCTGCTTACGGCTAAGCTCAGCACCACCGGGTACCCGAATGACGGCTACGCGGCCTTTACTGTCATTCGCCGGTTCAGCAAAAACACTAAATTCCACATCTTTAACCAGATCAGCAACATCAACCAACTCCAATGGGTTACGCAGATCAGGTTTATCAGAACCGAAACGACGCATCACCTCAGCAAACGTCATCACCGGGAAATGCCCCAGCTCAACACCTTCAATTTCAAGCCATAATTCGCGGATCATCATTTCCATCATTTCCCTTACCTGCTCGGCAGTCATAAAGGAAGTTTCCACGTCGATCTGGGTGAATTCCGGCTGGCGATCTGCACGTAAGTCTTCATCACGGAAGCATTTAACAATTTGATAATAACGGTCAAAACCGGACATCATCAGCAATTGTTTAAATAACTGCGGGGATTGAGGCAAGGCATAAAATTTGCCTTTATGAACACGACTTGGCACCAAATAATCACGGGCGCCTTCGGGTGTTGCTTTAGTCAACATTGGCGTTTCAATATCCAGGAAACCCTGATTATCCATGAAACGACGAACAAAACTGGTGATTCTAGCGCGTGTTTTCAGGCGATTTGCCATTTCAGGCCGGCGCAGATCGATATAGCGATATTTCAGACGCTGCTCTTCACTGTTCGTCTGGTTGCTATCCAAAGGCAGAGGTTCGGAACGGTTGATGATATTTAAACTTTCCGCAAAAACCTCTATTTCACCGGTAGCCATATCTTTGTTGATTTGGCTATCAGGACGGGCGCGTACAGTACCGGTGATTTGAATACAGAATTCATTACGCAGTTCAGCAGCCAGAGAAAATGCGGCTTGCTGATCCGGGTCAAAAAATACCTGAACTATCCCTTCACGATCACGCATATCAATAAAAATCAAGCCACCCAGATCGCGGCGGCGGTTTACCCAACCACAAAGAGTCACCTTCTGGCCTTCATGGGTCAGATTCAACTGCCCACAATAATCAGTACGCATACAATATCCTTTTACTCGGCTGTTGTGCTGTTGCTGCGGAAAAAAGGTCGTCATTATAATAGAAATTCTACTCAGAGATAAGGGCAGGCAATATCCCGATGCTATACCATTGCTTGATGTCTGATAATCAGGCAATTTGTTTTCAATTCCCATCTATTTATAGCGACAGTTTTATTTTTGCGGTTTATCATAACTTAATTGGCCAATTTCGGTTAGGCAATGGAGTTAAAAATGGTTAGCTCGCTTTATGTTGTGTTGGGCGCACTATTATTGATTAAGCTGTCTTTTGATGTGGTTAAGTTAAGGACGCAATATCGTGTCTCATATGGAGATGGTGGTTTTTACGAACTACAAACAGCGATCCGCATCCACGGTAATGCTGTGGAATATATTCCCATCTCTATGTTATTGCTGGTCATGATGGAGATGAACGGCTCAAATGTCTGGATGATACATGTCTGTGGTTTGATTCTGCTCACCGGCAGAATCTTGCATTATTATGGCCTGCACCACCGTGAGCTCCGCCGGCGACGTTCAGGCATGGTAGCGACTTATCTTTCAATCATATTAATGGTGATGACGAATATTTACTACTTGCCTTGGGAACAGATATTTTCTCTCTACTAACGAAGCGAATAGCACCGGCGCTAAAATAACAGGCAGCAAACCTTGCTGCCTGTTATTCTAACCATAGCTGTTTCCCATGTAAGGAAGACTTTCCAACGTTGATATGCAAAGCGAGCAAGTGTTGTT
Organism: Photorhabdus luminescens subsp. luminescens; assembly: GCF_001083805.1. Classification (GTDB taxonomy): domain Bacteria; phylum Pseudomonadota; class Gammaproteobacteria; order Enterobacterales; family Enterobacteriaceae; genus Photorhabdus; species Photorhabdus luminescens. The sequence continues at coordinate 865,048 of NZ_JXSK01000001.1, forward strand.
TTTTTACCTCTCATTGGCGAGAGTATAAACCGCATCTCCGGCCCGTTTACCAATAGCAATTGCCAGCAAGATAATCTTATTGCCATTATTCACTTCATAAACTAAGCAGTAGCCAGAAGACTTCAATTTAATTTTGTATCGGTTCGCTCGCCCACTTAATCTTGCTGACGGCACATGAGGGTTTTCTAAACGTTCAGCCAATTTTTTCTTTAGCTGCTCCTTAATTGGATGACCTAACCTCTTTTTCAATGCATCTTTGCTTGTTTATATAAAACCCAAAGCTCCCCTAACGCTGATTGACTAATGAAACCAAGGATTGATCGCGCCATGATATGATTTTTGTGCAACACCCAAGTTTCTCAAATACTTCCATTATTCACTACTTTTAAACACAAAGAAAATTGGTTCAAGGTCAAGCTTTACATCTGTTAGAATGCCACCTTCTATTTTTTCTGATAATTAATGCTGTTATGTCAAATCAAGATCCTTACCATCAAAGGGATAGCCTATTTGCCACGCCCATTGCCAATCTGGGAGACTGGCATTTCGATGAACGGGTAGCCGAAGTTTTCCCTGATATGATCCAACGCTCCGTGCCAGGTTATTCAAATATTGTTTCTATGATTGGTATGCTGGCCGGTCGTTTCGTGACATCAAACAGTCAAATTTATGACCTGGGTTGTTCTCTAGGCGCATCAACTCTGGCAATACGCCGCAATATTGCCGCTAAAAACTGCAAAATTATCGCCGTTGATAATTCCCCGGCAATGGTAGAACGCTGTCGTCGCCACATTGACGCTTTCCGGGCACAAACACCGGTTGAAGTCATTGAAGCCGATATTCTTGATATCGACATTCAACATGCTTCGATGGTCGTACTAAATTTCACCTTACAATTCCTCAATCCGCAAGATCGACAAGGTTTACTAAACCGGATTTATCAGGGATTGCGTCCCGGCGGCGTTTTAGTTTTATCAGAGAAATTCAGCTTTGAAGATCAACAAATTGGTGAGTTGTTATTTAATATGCACCACGATTTTAAGCGTGCTAACGGATATAGCGAACTGGAAATCAGCCAGAAACGCAGCATGCTTGAAAATGTGATGTTGACCGATTCTGTGGAAGCACATAAATCTCGTCTCCATCAATCCGGTTTTAACCATGTTGAAGTCTGGTTTCAATGTTTCAACTTTGGTTCACTGCTGGCGATAAAAGGAGCCGACAAATGATCGATTTCGGTAATTTTTATCAACTTATTGCAGGCAATAACCTCCAGCATTGGCTTAATTGCCTTCCTGCTCAACTGCATGAATGGCAAAAAGCGGCCCTGCACGGCAGTTTTAAATCATGGGTAAAAACCCTGGAAAACCTACCTGTAATTTCACCAACCCAATTAGACTTGAAAAATGGCGTAATCGCAGAACGTAATCCTGCCCTATCCGAAGGTGAAAAAGTCTGCATTACCAATATATTGCAGGTATTCATGCCGTGGCGTAAAGGCCCATTCTCTTTTTATGGTGTCAATATTGATACTGAATGGCGTTCAGACTGGAAATGGGATCGGGTATTGCCTCATATTTCCCCACTATCCGGCCGGACAATTCTTGATGTTGGTTGCGGCAGCGGCTATCACTTGTGGCGGATGGTAGGTGAAGGGGCTGAACTTGCCGTTGGTATCGATCCAACTCAACTCTTCCTCTGCCAATTTGAAGCCGTCAGAAAGTTACTTGGTAATGATCAACGCGCTCATCTTTTACCTCTGGGCATTGAACAATTACCAGCACTGGCCGCCTTCGATACGGTCTTTTCGATGGGAGTCCTCTATCACCGCCGCTCTCCTCTTGACCATCTCTGGCAATTGAAAAACCAACTGGTGTCCGATGGTGAGCTGGTCTTGGAAAGTCTGGTTGTTGAAGGAGATGAACATACCTGTTTAATCCCCGGTGAACGTTATGCTCAAATGCGCAACGTCTACTTCATTCCTTCGGCAAAAATGTTGAAAATTTGGCTAGAGAAGTGCGGTTTTGTCGATGTGAAAATTGCCGATCAAGCGGTAACAACCACAGAAGAACAACGTCGTACAACCTGGATGAGAACTGAATCGTTATCTGATTTTCTTGATCCTACTGATAGCAGTAAAACCATTGAGGGTTATCCTGCCCCTCTGCGGGCAGTACTGATTGCCCGTAAGCCCTGATTTTGCGAACTGGCCCAACTCTGGGCCAGTTCATAATATACCCTATGGATTTCAAGATGCATCGCGACGGCAAGGGAACGAATCCCCGGGAGCATAGCGAACTATGTGACCGGGGTGAGTGAGCGCAGCCAACAAAGAGGCAACTTGAAAGATGACGGGTATAGATTTTATTCAAACAAAGTCAGACTCAACATCCCTTTCATTACTTCTACTACACCACCATCAACACAATAATGTGAAAACTCATCTGCCTCATTGTCCGCGCTCATCGTCACCCCCGCTTTACGGTAGGTCATGGTAGAAGGCATAATCCGGCTTGCCGAACTGTGAACTTCCGTTAACCCGATATCAATAAATTTATGAATATTACTCATACGAACACCCGCACCTGCCATAATAATTGGCCCCTGACTGGCTTGATGCAGCTCTTTCAATAAAGGTAATCCCAATTCAGCATTCTGTTGCTGGCCGGAAGTCAAAATTCGTTTAACACCAAGTTGAGTGAGTTGATCCAGAGCCACATAAGGATTGAAACACATATCAAATGCACGGTGAAAAGTGACGGCCATATCGCCAGACAGCGTCATCAATTGTTGCATACGGGGCAAATCAATATGCCCTTCTTCATCTAACACACCAAAAACGACGCCCATAAATCCCATATCACGGATCTGAGCAACATCATTTTTCATCACCTCAAAATCTGAGTGACCGTAGCAAAAATCACCACCTCTTGGACGTACAATGGGATGTACAGGAATAGTTAATTGCTCAATAGCCTGCTTCAATGTACCAAAACTCGGTGTTAATCCCCCTTCCGCCGGACTGGCGCATAACTCTATTCGGTCAGCACCCGCCTGTTGTGCGATTAATGCGCAACCTACGCTAAAACAACAAATTTCTAACTTTGTCATCAGAAGTTCCTTGGACACCCAGTCATTAACGAGCAATCAATGAATCTAAGCGATTCAGTAATTCAATTCACTAACTATGACATCTAATTATTGCCGATGATTTGTAGGAAATCACAAGGTCAGAACTTTTATCTGGATCACAAAGACGAAAAAGTCAATTTTGCTGGCTAGTGCTCATTTTTAACAATTTCACGCAATGTAAATGGGTGAAACTTGACTGTGATCTCACTATCAGTGATAGCTAAGGTGGGATTAGGCAGCCGCTCCTGTTCCCCTTTGGGTTGACTCTCTTTGACAGAAAAACCTGCCGGCAAAGGTTGCGGTAATAATGCTTTTGCTGCTGTTGATAAGATCTCAGGCGCCACGGGCAGCACTAGCTCCACATGTTCCCATCCTTGATGCAAGTAAGTTTTCTTGCCAGGATAGGGCAGTTCAACACAATCGATTTGCCAATTAAGCACTACGATTGGGTGTTCTAAATCAAACAAGCAGATTGGACGTCCATTAATGAGACTTTCTGACATCAAACTGCCACATTGCAAAAAACCTTTACGCCAGCGCTCGGCTACAGATATATCGTGGCAACGTAAGGAGATATGATCGGCTTGATATTGCTCAACATTCAAATTAAGCCGCTGTTTGAACCGCGCCAATTTTTGCTCAAATATTGCCAGATCAGCCACTAAATCCTGTAATTCAACAATAGAAGAAAAATGTGTCATATTTATCCCGGTTAACATGGAATAGATTGGTCCCTTCCCTTGGCCCCAAACAGCCCAAGAGTTTTAGCCGTTTCAAGCCTCGAATGATACTCTCGATTTGTAATAATTGAAATTTAATGGCGCCAACACAACCACTCTTTCAATAACCTCCATGAATTCACGAGATGGCGCACATTCACCGTTAATGATCTCATTCATCTGTGTCATGCTTTCAGTCAACCTAGCAAACAATTTACTATCCATCTTTACCACCTCTCATTTAAGTCTCTCAGGATCTTCTTCTCTGATTCACTCAGATCGTCCTGTATCCCTTTTTTATAAATCAACAACAATCCGATATGTGAAACGTCCACTTTGTAGTAATAAATAATTGCTCCATGCAAGAAATACTATCTATCAATAATTTACTGTAATCATTTTACACAATTTCCGCACGGAATGGGAATTAATGGAAATTCTGGTTTTTTAATATAATTAGATTAGAAAATTAAAAATAAGAATTATTATATTTCATTCCAACCATTCGTTGGAATCATTTAAAATCAAAAATAACCATAAATTTATCATTCCAATATGAAATTAATATTCCATAAAAAAATAAAAGTAAAAAAGCAATTGTTATATTAAATAAATCATCGATATAAAATTATTATTTTCATTAAGTCAGGTCACAGTCTATGATATCTACAGTTGTTTCTACTGTCAGGAAAATATAAATTTCTTTCAGTTAAACATCTTTAAAAAAACTATTTTTATAAAACCTAATTTCTAGAGGTAATACTATGTCTGATTGGTCAGGAAGTGTTCCAGGTAATGCTGAAAACGGTAAATCCACAGGGCTTATTCTCAAACAAGGAGACGTTATATCTATTGTCGCTAACGGATGGGTGAGATACGGCAAAGAAAATAATATGATAGCCGCACCTCAAGGTAGCATCACGCTCTCTACGAATCCAGAATACAATCTCGTTGCAAAAATTGGCGGCAAAACCTATAGGATTGGTAATGGCGTGCTCCATAGAACGGTTCCCGTAGATGGTGAACTGGTACTTCTGTTCTCTGATACACCCGGTGTATATTACGATAACTCTGGAGAGTTTCGTGTCGATGTTATAATAGAGTCTCGGTATTCTCCTCTTGAGGAAAAAAAATAAAAACTATATGAATACGTATTACCAATATAATAAACAGTCTCATTGATATAATGCCAAGTGAAAAATTACATTATTTCACTTGGCAGATGACAACCCACCATTCCCTATCCTTATTTAACCTAACTCCACCCTATTTTTCAGATGGGAATCCGTGAGATACATTCATAATGTACATTGCTAAATACAATAGAGCATCAATAAAACAGGCCACGCAATGCGCAGCCCTTAATAAATTACACAACTGAGTTAAGTAATCAGCGTATTACTTTTCCCGGACGCCTTCGATAGAGATCAGTAGTTCCGCTTCCTGTGATTTAGGCCCCAAATCTTTTTGGAAATTAAAGTCTTTCAGTTTGATTTTGCCGTAAGCATCAAAACCTGCGCGGTAGCCGCCCCACGGATCTTTACCTTCACCCAATAGCTCTGCATTCAGCACTATTGGCTTTGTCACGCCATTTAAAGTCAGATCACCGGTAACAACATATTTATTCCCCTCTTTTTTCACTGCTGTTGAAGTGAATTTTGCTTCAGGATATTTATCCGTATTAAAGAAATCCTTACCGCGCAGATGCTTATCACGTTCAGCGTGGTTGGTATCTAAGCTGGCTATTTTGATCGTCACATCAACTTTATCCGCCGCCGGGTTTTTCTCATCAAATGTGAAAGAACCATCAAAATCTTTAAATGTTCCATATAACCAACTGTACCCCAAATGCTGAATACGGAATTGAATAAAGGCGTGCTGGCCCGGTATATCAATTTTATAATTGGCGGCTAACGCCGAACCTGCATTCAGTAACAGTGCGCCTGCTGTCAAGCCAAGTAATGTCTTCTTCAACATATTCTTCTCCATAATCGTCTTTTGTATTATTCAGGGCGGAAACCTAGCATCCGCTTTAAGGTTGCATCACGATCAATAAAATGGTGTTTTAATGCCGCAACAGCGTGTAATAGCGATAAAATTACCACCGCCCAAGCAAGATAAAGATGAATCATTCCAGCAGTATCTGCCTGTTTGCCCTGACCGATTAATGTGGCCGGCACAGTAAACCAGTCAAAGACAGCAATTGACTGTCCATCAGCGGTCGAAATTAAATAACCACTAATCAAAATGCTAAACAGTAAGATATACAACAAAATATGCATCAAAACAGCACTGACTCTGATTAAGCGGCTATAACTGGCTAATGGCTTGGGTGGTGGAGAAACAAAACGCCAGATAACACGCACAACCATCACTATCAGCAGTACCATTCCGATGCTTTTATGAATTTCAGGGGCTTTGTGATACCACGTATCGTAATACCCCAATGTCACCATCCACAGCCCTAGCGCAAACATGCCGTACACAGCCAATGCAACCAACCAGTGTAGAAGGACAGATAAATGACCAAATTGGTTAGAAGTATTCTTCCAAAGCATAGTCGTTCCTTTTTAAATCAATGCTGATGAGCTTTTGGGGATTAATTAAATCATAAACGATATCAATTTCTTTTTTATGAAAAATTTCAACAAATAATTTGCAAAAGATTTTCAATTTTAATCAATGAAATTCAATTAAAGTAAAAAACATTAAATAACAACAAGATAAAAATAAATCACATTAATAATAATTCCCCAAAAACGTATAATATATATTTTTTTATTATATTGGATTTTTAATTTTAACCAATGCAAAAATCAATCATCTTATTTTTTGTTATTTCTTTATAATTTTCCGTTTATAAGAAAAATAATCTGATGTGCTCATACCTGACGAGTCTAACATAAGCCTTAGTAGCCAGAAACAACGAACCCCACTGCCTTTAAACCTATTATGCCTTTATGTCGTATGTTCATTACTAGAACAATAAAAGTGAATAAAACATGAGGAACATCACTATTTACGGCAACAAATCTTACAGCATTCATCATGCAATAGTGGTAAAAATAACATCAAGAAATTATCAAAAATGAGGTTTTTTTATGTCAAATAGCATTTTACAAGCACTCACTTTGTTGAAGTCAAAAAAATGGGTCGATTTGACTCATGGCTTCGATAAAGATTCTCCACACTTTTTTATGCTTGATTCAGCCGAGTTTAAAACACTGTTTGATTATAAGGATGGCTTTTTTGTTCAGAAATTTTCCTTTCCCGGCCAATATGGGACTCACATTGATGCTCCCTGCCATTTTGTCCCTAATGCTCGTTGTCTTGATCAGTTGGAATTAAAAGAATTGGTTTTACCTTTAATCGTACTTGATCAATCAGAAAGAGCAAAACAGGACCCTAATTTTTCACTCTCTAAAGAAGATATTCTTAAATTTGAAGAAGAATATGGAATTATTGAGTCAGGTACTTTCGTTGCGCTCAGAACTGATTGGAGTAAACGCTGGCCATCTCAGGAAAAAATGGATAATAAAGATGATTGTGGCAATAACCAAATACCTGGGTGGGGAATGGATGCCCTTAAATTTTTATTTGAAGAACGTCATGTTAAATCTATTGGGCATGAAACATTTGATACTGATTCCGCTAAAGATTTTAGAAAGAATAATGCGTTGTTGGGCGAAGATTATGTCTTAAAGCAAGATACTTATCAGATAGAACTTTTGGCTAATTTGGACCAAGTACCTGCACGTGGCGCAGTCATTTTTAATATCGTGGCTAAACCTAAAAAAGCCTCTGGTTTTCCTGTTCGTTCGTTTGCCATACTCCCATAACTACTACCTGCCCTATATGCCGTATATTCATTACGGCATTATAGTCACGATCATGATTTTTCGAGAAAACGCACTTTTTATCTTCGTAACCTGGCACAAAGCAACAGTAAAGTGGTATGTCATGTGTTGAATATGGTATAAAACCCGCCGTTTCTTCTTATGAACCATTTTGCAGAGGGTATTGTTTGCTACAATAATACCTATTCTCGTTCATCATTTAAGGTAACCAGGTGAATATTCAGGCGATTCTTTCAGAAAAAGTCAGCCAAGCGCTGATTGCAGCAGGCGCTCCAACCGACAGCGAAGCTCACATCCGCCAATCCGCGAAAGCGCAGTTTGGCGACTATCAGGCCAATGGAGTAATGGCCGCCGCAAAAAAAGTGGGTATGCCCCCCCGACAACTGGCAGAAAAAGTTGTTAGCCTGCTAGATCTGCAAGGTATCGCCAGTCAAGTTGAAATCGCAGGCCCCGGCTTTATCAATATTTTTCTCGATAAAGCGTGGATTGCATCGAATATCGAAACTGCCCTGAAAGATGAAAAACTGGGCGTGACTCCAGCTAAATCACAAACTATTGTTGTCGATTACTCCGCCCCCAATGTAGCGAAACAGATGCACGTTGGTCATCTGCGCTCCACTATTATTGGCGATGCCGCCGTCCGTACACTTGAATTCCTCGGTCATAAGGTTATCCGCGCTAACCATGTGGGTGACTGGGGAACCCAGTTCGGTATGCTGATTGCCTATCTGGAAAAAGTGCAAAATGAAAATGCCAGCGATATGGCATTGTCCGATCTGGAAGCTTTCTATCGCGAAGCGAAAAAGAATTACGATGAAGACGAAGAGTTTGCCATCCGCGCCCGTGGCTATGTAGTGAAGCTGCAAGGCGGTGATGAATATTGCCGTACCATGTGGCGCAAGCTAGTAGATATCACGATGGCCCAAAATCAGCAAACCTATGATCGTCTGAATGTCACGCTGACTAAAGATTCCGTCATGGGTGAAAGTCTGTACAACGATCTGCTGCCCGGTATTGTCGCTGATCTGAAACAGCAAGGGTTGGCAGTGGAAAGCGATGGCGCAACCGTAGTTTACCTTGATGAGTATAAAAACAAAGAAGGTGAACCGATGGGCGTTATTATCCAAAAGAAAGATGGTGGTTATCTTTACACCACAACGGATATCGCCTGTGCGAAATACCGTTATGAAACCCTGCACGCGGACCGCGTTCTTTACTACATCGATTCCCGCCAACATCAACATTTGATGCAAGCCTGGACTATCGTTCGTAAAGCTGGTTATGTGCCAGAACCCGTGTCACTGGAACACCATATGTTCGGCATGATGTTGGGTAAAGATGGCAAACCCTTTAAAACTCGCGCCGGCGGCACGGTCAGATTGACCGATCTATTGGATGAAGCCATTGAACGGGCCAATACCCTTATCCGTGAAAAGAACCCGGATATGCCAGCAGATGAACTGAAAAAAGTGGTTGAAGCTGTCGGTATCGGCGCCGTGAAATATGCAGATCTCTCCAAAAGCCGTACCACAGATTACATCTTCGATTGGGATAATATGCTCGCTTTTGAAGGCAATACCGCACCTTATATGCAATATGCTTACACCCGTGTTGCTTCCATTTTCAAACGTGCCGAAATTGATGAAAACAGCCTGACATTACCAGTTATCCTAAATGAAGAGCGTGAACAAACATTAGCCACCCGCTTGTTACAATTTGAAGAGACTATCACCACCGTTGCCCGTGAAGGTACGCCACATGTTATGTGTGCTTACCTGTACGATCTAGCCGGTCTGTTCTCTGGCTTCTATGAACACTGTCAGATCCTCAATGCAGAAAGCGAAGAGTTGCGTCAAAGCCGCCTGAAACTAGCTCTACTGACCGCTAAAACCTTGAAGCAAGGCCTAAATACTTTAGGCATTGAGACGGTAGAACGAATGTAACCGGATAATCGTTACTTGTTTGAAGAATTGGCGTGATAAGGACACTCCCTATCGCGCCTTTTATATACCTGTATTCAATCCTAGCAAGAAATATATCCCAGCAATTTCCAATCATTAAAACTTCGCCTAAATCTGAATAACTGCTGGAACACCTGAATTTATTGAAAACTGCGGTGGGCAAAATCTTTTAGCCGAAAACCCATCAGCACCAGCGCAGCAAAATAGCTGCCTGCCCCGGCGATAACCACCACCATTAATCGCGACAGGCGCATAGCCATATTCCCCTGCTCCCATGCGGGCATTAACCACAAAGTAACCGCCAATACTAAAATCATTACTGCAATTGCTACCACCAATTTAAATAAGAACATGCCCCAACCCGCTAACGGCTTAAAAATATTTTTCTTACGTAATTGCCAGTAAAGCAGACTAGCATTGAAACAAGATGCCAGACCGATAGACAGGGCCAACCCAGCGTGTTTTAGTGGTCCAATAAAAGCAAGATTCATTAGCTGAGTCAGAATCAAAGTGGCAATTGCAATTTTCACCGGGGTTTTAATATCGCGACGAGAATAAAAACCCGGCGCTAGTACTTTAACAATAATTAGCCCCATCAACCCAAAACAGTAAGCAATCAGCGCTTTTTGGGTCATTACCGCATCAAATGCCGTAAAATTACCGTACTGAAACAGAGAAACTGTCAAAGGTTCCGCCAATATACCTAACGCAACCGCACAAGGCAGCGCTAATAAAAAACAGAGCCGCAGTCCCCAATCCATTAATTTAGTGTATTCGTCATGATTTCCGCTGGAAAAACTTTTCGCCAGTGAAGGTAAAAGAATTGTCCCAAGCGCAACACCCAATACACCAGAAGGTAATTCCATTAAACGGTCAGCGTAATACATCCAAGAGACAGAACCGGACACCAGAAATGAGGCGAAAATCGTATTAATAATTAATGAAATCTGGCTGACTGACACCCCAAGAAGTGCTGGCCCCATCTGCCGCATAACCCGCCATACGCCGCTGTCACGGAAGGAAATACGCGGTAACACCAGCATGCCAATCTTTTTTAAATGGGGAAGCTGATATAAGAGCTGTAAAATCCCTCCGGCAACCACCGCCCAACCCAATGCCATCACCGGCGGATTACAATAAGGGGCGACAAATAACGCAAACACAATCATGCTGATATTCAGTAACGTCGGAGCGAAGGCAGGAACAGAAAATCGATTCCAAGTATTTAATATCGCGCCTACCAATGAGGCCAGTGATATCAGAAAAATATAAGGGAAAGTAATTCTTAACAGATTTGTTGTCAGGGTAAATTTATCGGCGGTATCAGTAAAACCGGGGGCAGTAACATAAATCACCCACGGCGCCGCTAAAACGCCCAACACAGTAACAATTGCCAGAATTAACGTCAGCATACCAGAAACATAAGCAATAAATGTCCGAGTGGCTTCATCACCTTGCTGGTTCTTATATTCTGCCAAAATAGGCACAAATGCCTGAGAAAAAGCGCCTTCGGCAAAAATACGGCGCAGTAAATTAGGCAGTTTAAATGCAACAAAAAAGGCGTCCGCAGCAACACCGGCCCCAAATATGCGGGCAATAATGGCATCGCGGATAAAACCCAAAACCCGAGAGAACATGGTCATAGAGCTAACCGCAGCCAGCGATTTCAATAAATTCATCGTATTTATCTCAAAATCATGTTAGTTGATTCCTGAACTACCTGTACAGCAGTGCAAAAAAGTACCAGTTTATGCAATCTTAACCCAGATTTCTAAGCTGCCTATACGGCGGCGCACTGTTAGATATTAACTTTAACCTACTGACGGTTAAAGCATATATTGATAAAACAATAAAAAAAGCTTTTTTAAGAAAAATAATATTCCTTTATAATCCATAGATTATTATTCAACACAAAATTATGTACAGACTCAAATTATATAACTATCCATTTTCACTCACTCTTTATTTATCTATTTTTTCAATTCAATTGCTATTATCCAGAAAATATAAAATCGAAGTTGGCATTTATTAAATGACCAAATCAGAATAATACCTATTTTTATAGATTAAGGAAACTATTCAAATTATTTTCATGACAATTAGGAAATAATAATAAAACGTCCAATGAATTATTTAAAGGAATACGGATATATTTACTTACGAAGTAACGATATTGCACTTATTATGTGAATCTACCACTCATTATAATTCCAAAAATAATAAGCTCTTAACTGTTATTTACCATAAGAAAAAGCAAAATTTGGCGCTTGTCTTAACTGATAACGTTACAGATTCAGAATTCTCTCTAGTAGCACCTTGCAACTAGCCTTACTACAAAAAGCTCGAATAGCCACTTTAAAAAGCGCACCAACCGAAGTCAATGCGCCGAATAAGTCAACTTATTGAAGTTTATTCAGGATAGAACTCTTGAGAAAAGATCTGATTTATATTCCAGATACATTCATCCTTTCTAACTTCTAAGCTGCCTGTACGGCAGTAAACTATGTCAGTTTTGTTGTCCCATCTTTTAAAATTTTCTAAGCTGCCTGTACGGCAGTGAACTTCCTCATATTCGGAAGTCCAACTTTCTATGTTTTCTAAGCTGCCTGTACGGCAGTGAACAATGTTAAATGCCATGTTTCCACCTCGTGTTATTTCTAAGCTGCCTGTACGGCAGTGAACATATTTTGCACCAATTTATGTTGCATCACGCATTTCTAAGCTGCCTGTACGGCAGTGAACTAGACGCCTCTAATTTGTCTTCGTCGCAGCCGTTTCTAAGCTGCCTGTACGGCAGTGAACGTCATGTCCGGGCGTTTACGAATATTCGGCGCTTTCTAAGCTGCCTGTACGGCAGTGAACACGAGTCGTCAGGGGGTCAGCTGTAAGCTGGCTTTCTAAGCTGCCTGTACGGCAGTGAACGCCCCTTATGAAATCGCCCGCAGCTAATACACTTTCTAAGCTGCCTGTACGGCAGTGAACTAATTTTGCAAGCTTTACCCCCAGGGACATCATTTCTAAGCTGCCTGTACGGCAGTGAACCGCTGTAAATATCTCAAGCGGGGTTTGCCATATTTCTAAGCTGCCTGTACGGCAGTGAACATTTAGAGTATTGGAGTGACTGTATTTCTTATTTTCTAAGCTGCCTGTACGGCAGTGAACCAGCATTAAGGCATCTTAATGGATCTCGTATTTTTCTAAGCTGCCTGTACGGCAGTGAACATACCCGCTGCATCAGCTATAGCAGCAAGACCTTTCTAAGCTGCCTGTACGGCAGTGAACCCTGTTTTAATTTCATATATTCACAATCGGCTTTTCTAAGCTGCCTGTACGGCAGTGAACGAGTTTTAATAATATGGAGTAATGAAGCCAGTTTTCTAAGCTGCCTGTACGGCAGTGAACTGTTACATATTAACTTCAACCTACTGACGATTAAAGCATATTTTAATAAAACAATGAAAAAACCCTTTTTTTCAAGAGAAATAATATTTTATTAAAAATCAATAAATTAAAATCAGTCCTTAAAAAAGGGTCAAAAATAAGGTGTGGAGAAAGCAGATTTTTAACGGTGATTTAATTCATCATTACTAACTTGCTTTACTTCATTTGGTGACAGTACAGCGTAATAATCAACTTTTTCCACTCCATTTTTCATCTGTCAATGCGGTTAATACGTGATCCTGCCAGACTCCATTAATCATCAAGTATTTCTTAGCATAACCTTCGCGTTCAAAACCCAATCGTTCCAACAATTTCCCACTACGATGGTTATCCGGCATATAATTAGCCATAACCCGATGCATCCCCTGTTGACGTTGCATATAACGGATAGCGGGTTGTAAAGCTTCATACATCAACCCTTTTCCCTGCCACTTTTCACCAAGCGAATATCCCAAATAACAGGCATGAAAAGCCCCACGCAGAATATTACTGAAATTGGCAACACCAATAACTTCATTTTCATTTGGATCAAGTAGCAGAAAATGAAAAGCCGCACTCTGTCTTTGCATTTCTATGATTAAATTCAATCGATTTATCCAGCCAGAAGGCTGGCAATGACTACTATCTCTGGTCGGCTCCCAAGGTTTAAGAAACTCGTGATTTTCTGAATAGTACTCAGCCAAACGATAAGCATCCCGCTCGTACACCAAACGCACCACCATTCGTTCTGTTATCAGACGAACTTTCGGTAAAGTGGAACGATAACCAAACATTATTTCTCCCTAACTATATTAATTTATCCGTTAAAAATTTAAGCTATTTATCTGTAAAAAACAGCTTCCAGTCATTACTTTTACAATAAAAAAATATTATCCATAACTCACTATCCTAATGATCGAATTAAGTACAGAATATAAAGGAACTATTATTGTCCTCTCTTCTTACTACTCCAATGGTGAGCAATGTCACTGGTTTCACAAGCACGTAGCCTGGGTAAGTACTTCCTGTTATTCGATAACTTGTTGGTCGTTCTGGGTTTCTTCGTCGTATTTCCTTTAATATCAATACATTTTGTTGAGCAACTGGGTTGGGCCGCGCTGGTTGTCGGTTTTGCGCTTGGTTTACGCCAGTTTGTACAACAGGGCTTAGGCATTTTCGGCGGCGCAATTGCAGACCGTTTCGGCGCGAAGCCGATGATCGTCGCCGGCATGCTATTACGCGCTCTTGGTTTTGCTTTAATCGCCTTAGCCACCGAACCGTGGATACTGTGGATTGCCTGCATATTATCCGCACTGGGGGGCACCTTATTTGATCCTCCCCGGACCGCACTGGTCATCAAATTAACCCGACCGCACGAGCGCGGCCGTTTCTTCTCTCTGCTGTTGATGCAGGACAGCGCAGGCGCGGTTATCGGCGCACTGATTGGTAGCTGGCTGCTGCAATATGATTTCCAATTTGTCTGTTGGACAGGCGCCGGTGTTTTCGTTCTGGCAGCCATCTGGAATGCATTATTCCTCCCTGCCTACCGAATTTCTACTACCCGCACTCCTATCTGGGAAGGGATGGAACGCGTTATTAAAGATCGTCGCTTCTTCACCTATGTATTGACGTTGACCGGCTACTTTATGCTGTCTGTCCAAGTGATGTTGATGTTTCCGATTATCGTCAATGAAATCGCCGGAACACCCGCTGCGGTAAAATGGATGTACGCGATTGAAGCAACCCTATCGCTCACTTTACTGTATCCGATCGCCCGTTGGAGCGAAAAACGATTCCGGCTAGAACAGCGTCTAATGGCCGGGCTTTTCCTGATGAGCCTGAGCATGTTCCCAGTCGGTTTGGTTGGTGAAATAAATACCTTGTTTGGCCTTATTTGTCTGTTCTATCTCGGTACCGTCACCGCTGAACCTGCCCGCGAAACATTAAGCGCTTCACTGGCTGATCCGCGGGCGCGTGGCAGTTATATGGGATTTAGCCGTCTTGGACTGGCATTGGGCGGTGCCTTAGGTTATACCGGAGGCGGTTGGTTATATGATACCGGCCATGCTCTGCATATGCCGCAACTGCCTTGGTTCCTGCTTGGGATTATTGGCTTGATAACCCTGTATGCCCTGCACCGTCAATTCAACCAACGTAAAATTGAATCTGCCATGCTGAGCGGCAATTAATGAGGTAAAATCTGCCCTCCAAAATAAAGGAGTCGATATGAGAAAATTTTTCTTGGGGGCAGTATTATTGCTAGCGGGGCTGATCAGTGGTTGCGATCAGTTCAAAGGTGTCAGTATTAGCGAAGAGTTAATTAATGGTTATCTGGCAAAACACGTCCATTACCAGAAACAAATTGAATTACATGGTATTGCCAACGCGGATATTGAATTGACAGAATTATCCAGCCAAATTGGCCGGACAGAACCAAACAAAATAGCGTTAACTGGACAAGCAAACGTAAATATTACCTCCCTGCTTGGCCCAGCTAAGGCCGACATGAAACTCACCCTGAAAGCACAACCTGTTTTCGAACAGGAAAAAGCGGCTATTTTTCTGAAAGAATTGGAAATCGTCGATTACCAAATCACACCAGAAAAAATGGAAAAACCGATTAACGCATTAGTTCCTTATTTAAATAAATCACTTAACTCTTTCTTTGATACTCACCCGGTTTATGTATTAAAACCGGAACACAGCAAAGCTGAAGCCGCCGCTAAAACATTAGCAGAAAGGTTAGAAGTGAAACCTGGCAAATTATTTATTACGCTGACCGATAAATAATTTTCATCAAGATATAGCAAAAAGGCAAATAATTCGAAATTATTTGCCTTTTTATCATTTTAAAATTAAGAATCTAACTCTTCTCTTAACGCCTGTAACGCTTCGCGGGTAATCACAGCTAATGTCCGGTAGAAACCAGTTGTTGCATGGGCTTCCACTTTACCCAAAAATTGCCCACACCACGGCAGAAGATACTCATCAAACAATACAATTTGCCCTTGAACCTCATCTTCCGCTGCCTGATCCTCCAGCCATGAAGCCCCTAATAGCAGAGAACCAAACTGATCGACTGGCCCATCTGACAACGGCATTCCCCGTTCAATCAGAAATTGACGAATATCGTTTTCACTCTCCCCGGTATAGTCAAAACGGCGGCCTGGCACACTAGCATTATCTCCATAAAACAGTGTCATATAATCAGTTTGCATTGCTGATAGATCACAATTTTGTTGCAAACGATCTAACAACGCATCTTGCTCCAATGGCCATGATTGCTTCAATTTACCTTCGACAATCACCGTCAAAAGCGGTTTCAGAATCGGGTCTTGCGGTTGACGATTAAATAAAGTCCCTAAAATACGGCAGACTATTGAAAATTCATTCATCTCAGTTTCCAAATAAATAGCAATTTTACCGTTATTGTCTCCAATAGCCGCCCCAACTGTAAAGAGACGTTATTAATATCCTAGTTTCATATCCACAACACTGGTTGGTAATTCCCCTCTTTCAATCCGCTGAATATTTTCACTAATCGTATCCATAGCAATCTCGGGAATAGTAATAGCTGCAATATGTGGCGTTACTGTTATACGGGGATGAGTCCAGAATGGGTGCATCTCTGGTAGAGGTTCCTCAACAAACACATCCAATGCAGCCCCGGCGATATAACCTTTCTCAATCGCCACCAACAGATCATGTTCTACTAAATGGGCGCCTCGTGCGATATTAATCAGATATGACTTTGGTTTTAGCTGGCTAAACAGCGATAAATTCAAAATACCACGTGTTTTGGGCGTATCGGGCAGCAAATTGATAATCACCTTACTACCGGAGAGAAAATCGCCCAATTGATCTTCACCGTGAAAATTAACTATGCTATTAACCTGTTTCGGAGTACGGCTCCAGCAACGCACCGTAAAGCCCAATTCAACTAACGTCTCTGCAACACCGCGCCCCAGAACACCGGTGCCCAACACGCCCACGACAAAATCTTTACGATCATGAGGTTCGAGTTGTTTCCACATCCTCTGCCCTTGTTGCAACTTATACTCATCCATGCGCCGCAAATAATGTAAAACCATTGCTACCGCGTATTCCTGCATTTGCAGCCTCATACCTGCATCTTCAAGCCGCATCAGTGGCACACCGGCGGGTAGCATCCCTGGTCTTTGTTGCTCTTGCTTCAAAATGGCCTCTACTCCTGCTCCTAAAGTAAAAATCCCCTTCAAACCGGAGCGATTAGCCAACATCTCATAGGGAGGCGCCCAAACCATTGCATAATCCGCATGCTTATTATCGCCGCGTTTCCATTGGCGAATATGGATATTGGGCAGTCGTTGCTGCATACCTTGAATCCACTGAGCAGCATCAAAAAAGGGGTGGTAAAAGATAATCTCCATGACTACTTATCCTCAATCTTACATTTTCATACAGGGTTATCTGATGATTGAGAGTAGGTTGCAAGTCCCTTTGTTAATCATCATTACGAAAATTTTGAGAATGTTAAGTAGTTAACGAATTCATTTTTTTCTTATCGAAGGGCTTGCACCTAACTATCTCAGCGGCATCGGGTGAATACCAATTCACCGAATTGACTCTTATTTAGCTAAGCAATCAAAAAACCAAAGAAAAATATCAGAAGAGTGTTGACGCTTGTAACGGTTTTCCCTATAGTAGCGCCCCGTTGCAGCGACGATGTTAAACAAAGTTGCTGGAATGAAAAAAAGATGGTGAGGTGTCCGAGAGGCTGAAGGAGCACGCCTGGAAAGTGTGTATACGTGAAAACGTATCGAGGGTTCGAATCCCTCCCTCACCGCCAGAATTGAAGAGAAGCTCAGGTTTACCACTTGGGCTTTTTTACTTGTATATACCCCCGATGCAGGGAGGGTTGAGAACCCTCGACTAGGGTTCGACAAAACGGCTTGCCGTTTTGGACCGCCAACGGCGGCCCGTAGGGTGAGCGCAGCGAATCCATCCCTCCCTCACCGCCAGATTCGAAAGAAAGCTCAGGTTTACCACCTGGGCTTTTTTACTTGTATATACCTCCAATGCAGGGAGGGTCGAGAACCCTCGACTAGGGTTCGACAAAACGGCCTGCCGTTTTGGACCGCCAACGGCGGCCCGTAGGGTGAGTGCAGCGAATCCATCCCTCCCTCACCGCCAGAATTGAAGAGAAGCTCAGATTAAACACTTGGGCTTCTTTGCTTGTATATACCTCCGATGCAGGGAGGGTCGAGAACCCTCGCCAGGGTTCGACAAAACGGCCTGCCGTTTTGGTCCGCCAACGGCGACCCGTAGGGTGAGCGCAGCGAATCCCTCCCTCTCCGTCACACCTTAGTTCAAATGATGTTGCGTAACAAGGAACACTTTGCTATAAGATTTCTTGTAGCGCAACACGGAGCGATAAGGAATGATAAAGAGTTTCAAGCATAAAGGACTGCGCCAATTTTTTGAAAAAGGTGTTTCTGTTGGAATTAACCCTCAACATGCAAACAAACTCCGCCAACGACTCGCTGTTATTAACGAAGCTGAGGATATAGGGGAAATCAATCTTCCCGGATACAATCTACATCCTTTAACGGGAAACAGACAAGGACAGTGGGCAATTACCATTTCAGGAAATTGGCGTGTAACATTCGAATTTATCGATGGTGATGCGTACATCGTTAACTACGAGGATTATCACTAATGAAAATGTTTAACCCGCCTCATCCAGGCGAAATTATTGCTGACTCTTTGGAAGAACTAGGTTTAGGAATTCGTGATCTAGCGCGAGCATTGAATGTTGCTCCATCTACAGCTCAACGTCTAGTGTCGTGTAAAGCAGCAGTCACACCAGAGATGGCAATAAAACTATCAAAAGTACTTGGTAGCTCTCCACGGTTGTGGCTAAAACTGCAAGAAACTTATAGCCTTGATAAAGCAGAAAAGACAGTTGATATTTCCAAACTGACTCCGTTATTTAAACCTGTCCATTTATCTCATACCTAACTTATGGAGAGAATAAATCATGTCTCAGGCGACGATTAAAAAGTGGGGAAATAGCCCATTAGTAAGGCTGCCCATAGCTGTTATGAAAATGGCGCCTTTAAGTGCTGATGATACCGTCAATATTTCTGTAGAAGATGGAAAAGTAGTTATTATTCCTGTCAAAGCAAAAGAATATAACCTTGATGCGTTATTGGCTGGCGTAAAAGATGAAAATATTCATGCTGAGGTAGATTTCGGCGCACCAGTAGGAAAGGAAATATTATAAGTAATTAATCGCTATATCCCTGATATGGGAGATATTATTTGGCTTGATTTTGACCCGCAAACGGGACGTGAACATGCCGGACATCGCCCCGCTATTGTACTAAGCCCTGCGGCTTATAACGGTCAAATAGGATTGATGCTATGTTGCCCTATGACAACGAAAATTAAAGATTATCCCTTTGAGGTTGTAATTAGTAGAAACCCCGACAGTGTTGTGCTTTCCGATCAAGTAAAAAGCCTTGACTGGAGGAAACTTAACGCCATCAAGAAAGGTAAAGTTTCTGATGATGTTTTAGCCGAGGTCAGAGCAAAAGCCAAAACATTAATAGGGTAAATACTCACAAGCTCAGTTCAAAATAGGTACAGGACTTTAATTCTTCTCGACTAAAAACAAAATGGTACGCTTCGTAACATTTTGTTTTATATTTATGAGTACATTATCTTTACGCCAATATTCATCATGCCAATATTCGTCAAAGTATTTTTCAAAACCCATACTTTCAACATACTTTATTAGCTCTGCTTTACTATTCGAATTCACATTTGAGAAAACAATTTTATTAGTCATTATTGGTGTTCCATCAGGCGAATCATAATATATGGCATAATCATCTGAAACCAAGGGAATATTTTTAATTTCCTCAAAGGTAAACATATTATAATAAATAAAATTCCCTTTCGTATATGACAAATTAACATTTGCAAGCGACATAATAAAAATTAAAGTACATCCAATGAGAATAGATATCACAACGATTATACGTATAAAACTACTCAATCGAAATCCCAGCATATTCCACATCCAAGTTAATCCCAGTCCGATCGCTAATATGAATTATATCATGACTTGTTTTTATACCCTATGGATTTCAAGATTCTTTACTTACTATTCCTAACTTCTCCGTGTAAACCAGTCTTCCTTATTCTATATCAAACATTGTAGTCATTATAACTCCTGTAATTTATTAAAGCACTATTTTCTACCTATCATACTTTATTTCGGAACCAGTTATTTTTTCTTCTCAATTATTGATAACCTGATCAAGTTGGGATTAGTTCATAAATACCCGGCCTTTTTACTTGTATAAATAACTTTCCAAAATGGTGCTACACCTTATCTACCAACAACCCTATTTATAACAATGAGTTGAATAAAACCATGTGTAGCGGAATTATGAAACCTTATTTATACCCCCAATGCCGGGAAGATCGAAAACCCTAGAACAGGGTTCGACAAAACGGCAATATATTTACCTCGAAAGCATTGAACAAAAGATATTAACTACCAAATGTTGGGGACTAAACAGATATAAAAAACCACCCGAAGGTGGCTATTGTCGTCTCAAACATCTTCATCCAATTTTTCACGATCTAATTCCAGTAATTCTTGGAATTCCTTTAATCCCTTTAATTCCTGGATTTTTTCTCCGAAATCTGGGAGCGTATAAACATCTGGACTCGTATAAATCAGTTGACTGGTTTCTATGCCTTCTTTGCCACATATTATATGTATATCAACTAATACCGTATTATTATCATAACCTATAGACATAGTTCCATTGTATTTTAGCGCGTTCTCAAATTCTTCTTTTGATGGATACGATGATCCATCTCCGTACTTTTTCGTTAACGATTTGCTTACTGGCTTCACAAGTCTGCCAATATTAATCTCTAATCTTTTAAATTTCCCATTTAAAAAAAATGCCATTGCTTCACGCTTTTTGTTAGCAAACGAAAAGTCAGAACATGAATAAAGTGATACTTCTTCTATTCGAGAATCTCCCTCAAATTTTTCAAAATCACATAACCTCTTCGAAAGAAACTCTTCTTCTGTCATGCCAAACTTTGCATCTTTATACCCATCAACTGCCATTGCACCAAAGCTAATCATTCCCAATGCAAGCATAACTGCCAATTTTTTCATGTTATCTCCTTTTGCTTTGAGCCAATAATAACAATGAGAACAATGTTAAGCCAACCCCATAAACCTCTATCAAGTACCCAAATGTGGATGTTTTGGAGAATTTTGTAAAGTGTAGATGTCATTCAGATTTATATAACGCAAGCATTCCACTTACAATTAGGCAAAGGATATCAACTATCAAACGCTTCGGTTAAGCTTAAAGCACACCCTTTCTGCGTCCTCGTATTGACGCGACGTAAAATTTCAACGAGCACGCCGGGATACTTACCATATTCTCTGCTAATTATCCCGACATCATCGGTAACAATAAATGCTGGATAACTGGTTGCTGACGCATCCATATAACTCATCAACCCCGGCGTTCCATCAGGTACAGGTTTCAACGTTTCAGGATCAAGCGCTCGCGCATATACCCACGGCGGAACATGTTTACGCTGCATTTCATCCTCAAAGAAACAAGTGTTGAGTTCAACTTGATTAAATATATCTCGGATCTGACTAATATCACTGAGATTGAAAGTATCAAATAAAAGATGATTGAAATCATCACGTTTCAGAGATTCTTTTTCGTAACTTTTCCAGCCGCCTCCGGTTATGATATAAAGGCTTTTATCTCCAGAAAATGAGATTTTTTTATCTTTCATATAATGGCAGAGTAAATAAATAAAGTATGGCGAACCAATAAGACAAAGATCTTTCCCTTGATTTTTTATTCGTTCAAGACTATTCAATGTTTTAACAAAATCTATTCGTTCTTCTGTTACGGTAAATGTCGTAGGATATAACAATTCCACCAAACTCATAACATATTTAAACCAAATATTATGAGCATTAAATCTATCTGGTCCCAAATTGACTAATTCTATTTGATGATCAAACCAACTACCAACATATTTCATGCCATAACTCACAGAGCCTAAGAGTCTCTCAATACTTAATCTGTCACGCGCCACCTGACTTTTTAAACCATTCGTGCCGCTACTGGTAAACCAACTTTCAATCTCGTTTTCCTGAGAAGTTAATAAGCGAGTAAACTTAAAAACCGATGTTGGGAATACAGGTATGTCATCAATTTCCGTAATATTGTCATCTACTTTGTGTGCCTGACAGTAGTGACGATATTCTCGACAATGTTTATAATGATTACGAAATGCATCAAGCACAAGTTTCTTTCTGATTTTTTCCTGCTCGTCGTAAGACCACACTAATGGATCGCTCGAAAAAATCAAATCATCAATTTCTGAGCTTGCTGTAATTTCTTGTTTATCAACATATGAAGTCATACCTGTTTTACTCCTCAAGATAATATTAGAAAGTATGGCAGCACTGCTGTCATACTCTTTTATACCCTTCATCTTTCAAGCTGCTGCTTTGTTGGCTGCTTTCACTCACCCCAGTCACATAGTTATCTATGCTCCTGGGGATTCGTTCACTTGCCGCCTCGCTGCAACTCGAAATCTATTAGGTATATTCCATGTGGTACTTCTTAATATTATCATCAACAATATTGATTACATTTTTTTGGCTCATCAAATCATTCATTGGTTCAAAGGACAGCAATACACTTTTCGCACCACACTTTTCAATTGCCAACTTAGCCGCAGTTATACACTCCGTATAATTTCCGACAGCGTTTTCTGCAATTATTTCTTCAAGTTTATTTTCGAAATTTTCATTAGGGTGCATTTCAAGAACATAATCACTAATAAATGCACGCGTCTCTTGTTTAGCTTTATTACTATCTTCGTTATAGTTAACTAATATCATTAACTGATGGTCTATCTCTGATAGGTCAACGTCATATTTATCCGCAACGGCTTTATATCTTTCAGCATATTCATATCTAACATCATTAGAATCATCCCACTTAAAGATGAGAGGAATACCTTTTTTGGCCGCCCACTCAACAATATGATGACTGGTTGCTGTTACATATTTCCGAGGTCCGCCTGGCGTATAAGCATGGGGATTTACAGATATTTTAGGGAAGCTATAAAAATCGTTATCTGGATTACAATAGCCTGTTGTTAAAGCATCGTTAATGATTTCATAACACTCTTCAAATAGTTGCTGTTGATATTCAACCGGGCGATTAAAAAAATGCATTTCATCTTTTTTTTCGCAATCACTAAACCCTAAAATAAATCTCCCTTCACTTAACTGATCCAATAAGCAAGCTTCCTCCGCTATGCGGACAGGATGATGAGTTGTAATGATGTGATTTAATGAACCAATTTTAATTTTCTCTGTTAAACCGAGCAGAAAACCAGAAACAGTCAGAGGAGCGCCGACAACACCATTATCTGAAAAATGATTTTCATACACTAAAATCTGTTCAAAATTCAACTTATCAACATACTCCGTTATTTCCTGCATGCGAACTATACTTTGTTCTTGAACAGTTGTTGAATTGATGAAGTTAAGGAAGAACAATCCAAATTTCATTTCTTTCTCCTTAGCTAATATAATAGCGAACGTTGTTTTTCTTTAAGAAATGGCATGACATCAGACTGGAAGAGCTTCATGGAAGCAATAATTTCGTCTACTGTTCCATTAGCTTCAAATCCACAACAAATATTTGATATTCCTGTAGCATCAATGTCTTTTTGAATTATGTCAATACATTCCTGCGGCGTTCCCACGGGATTGATTTCGTAACTGTAATCAATACGGCGATTAGTATCTTTATGTCCTTTTAATACAAAGTCACGCCACTGCCCTTTATTGAAATCATAACCTCTTGTTTGGTCTGAATCATCAAAAATAGTCGTAGCATTCACATAAGAATCATACCAATGCCCCAGAAATTTCCGGCAAATCTCTTTCGCTTTAATTGAGTCATGATCTACAGATGTTATATATGATAAGCAATGGTCGATATTATGAATATCGTGCCCATATTCTTGAGCCACTTCATTATAAAGCTCAAGTTGTGCTTTCTTTTCGTTAGTATTTATAATCCAACTTAATATCATCGGTAGGCCAAATTGAGCAGCCCACTCAGTCGTCGAAGCTGATTCAGCCACCACATAAACCGGTGCGCCACCTCTGCTATACGCCGCGGGGTTTACTTTTACCTTATGGAACTTGATATGTTCATTATCAGCTTCCATATATCCCTCTGTCATGCCATTCTTTATCAGCCCGTACCAGCATTCCGCTAAGGCGCGACTGTTATTCATATCTGTGCCGAATACGCGAAAGTCCTTGTTGTAAAGCCCTCGGCAAATACCAAACCGAAATCGTCCTTTTGACATTTGATCCAATAAATTCACATCTTCAAGTTGGCGTACTGGATGGGCTGTGGGAAGAACAATAGCGGCAGTTCCTACATTCAATTTTTTAGTCGCGCCAAGTAAATATGCAGCAGCGACATAAGGGTTACCAAGCAAACCAAACTCCGTGAAATGATGCTCCAGTAACCATACGGTATCAAAACCACACTCCTCAGAGATGCGACCTAATTTAACCAAACGTTTCATTACCTCTGTTTGAGAAAATTGGGGAGGTTGGTATGTAAGCAAAAAGTTTCCAAATTTCATAGAGAGTCCTTATATTGCTATTTGAGTGATAGAATATCTCAATAGATTTTAAGACAGAGAAATTGCTTGATTTTCAATCTCAATTCTCATTCGGCGTTCATTGACTGTCGCAATAGTTAAATGTTCAAATGACGGTTCAGTAATATCAACATCAATATCCAGATGATCATTATCCATCGCGATAGCGGCTTTCGTAACCGATTGATAAAAATTGCGCAGGACCACTAAATTTTCACTCAAGTCATGCGAACTTCCTAACAAAGAATATATCTTGCATCGATTACTACGAATATTTGATAACAATGTGATAACTTCATCTTGCTTGACCCAATTATCGTTATTTGCAGTAAAAGCAATAAACGGTATATCAAGATACATCATGTTATTAATTGTAGAAGCTAAATCTTCCCAACCAAAATCAAGACAATCTCTCGCAAAGACTTCAGCACCCAATTTATGGCCTTCAAAATCTAGATTATTCGGCAATTCATTAATGGGTAGACTGAGATAATCAAACCCTAAAGCTCTTTCAAGAGAATATCTTAAGTTAACAACACCGACTGCGGTGATTAAAAACGAAGCATTGATTTCAGATAGGCTTGCATAAGCTATCCGCGCAGATAAGCTTGAAGCCAACATACCGAAGTTATTTATTTTTCGTGTAGTTAACCAATCAACCACTGCTAACAAGCTCTGCTTTCCTATAGACATTGTAAATTCATCAATTGTCCCTGAACTCAATCCAACGTGGTGAAGCGAATCATAGCGGATCACATGAAATCCATTCCGCGATAAATATTCCGCCAGACCAGCAAAATGATCCATCCTGCGGGCAAAACCAGACGCAATAATAATGGCATTCTTTCTCTTTGGGCTGTTTTCTTCTGGCAGCGTTTCCCAAACATGAATTTTTTTATTTCCTTCAACACAAATAACGTGGTCGATGGTTTTATATTTTGATTCATTTTCCATACTTTTTACCTATTATGGGACAAATACAAGGAACTTATCTTCTTCCAGGAATCGAGTCTGTTCTATTTCAACCGCAACATCCTTAGCCGTATAGTTAGATGGCCTTTCATGAGAAATATATGTCACTAATCGTTGCAACGGTCTCATTCCGTCATGAGATCCACCAACTCGAAATATGTTATTCATTCCTGCTTCTACAATCCTTTCCGCACCTTTTAATGCTAACGCATCTCGATATTTAAATGATGACTCCCAAGGAAAAATAGATATGGTTTGCGTCTTATTTTTTTGAACATAAGGCAATATTTGCTCAATATTATCGACGTGATGAAGGTACACACATCTGCCAAGTGGTTGATTAAATTCCACACCTGCATTTGACTCAATAATCATCCAACGTTGATGAATATCCACCTCTACTTTTAATCCAGCAAACAAGCTTTCTTTTTGAACTAAAGAATAGGCCGCCTTTTCATCAAAATCTTTTTTGGCATTCGGTAATATATGCGCATATAGATTAAGTTTTTCTATCAACGCTAACTTAAATTCCTCATAATGATTTCCCATGTAATATATGTTTTGGGCAGAAAAACAAGCTCGCTGATCGTAAAAACAAACATCATGAGCCGCACCTGTCGCTGCGGACGTCAAATCAACAGGATTATCGATAATGCAAAGACTCTTTTTAGAACCAAATTTAATCACATCAGCATAAGATGGCGCATGCTCTACCGCCCAATTAATCGCATCTGGCCCTCCCCAAGCGACAATAACATCCGCATGTCGCATAATTTCTTTTGCGAGTGATGTATCACCTTGGTGGGGCCAATATATAACAGATAAAGAGCGCGTTATCGGATGATTAGGGTCTACATCAATAAAACTTAACGCTAATGCATTAGCGGTAAAAGGATCGGTTGACGATGTTTTTATAATACACTGATTCTTAGTTAAAATTGCGCGTAATATAGACATGATCCCAGATAATGGAACATTACCTGCCAACAGATGTACAGATTTACCTTTCGGAAAAGCCCGAACATAACTTTCATCCTGAGGTAGCCATTCATCCATGATATGGCGAGAACCAAGTTCATTTTCTACAACATCATAAAGGCCGCCTTTAGAACATAAAATCATAGATATCCAATTGGCCTCTAGCTTAGCCATTTCTTCTGAATATCCCATATATTTTTTTAAGTCACGAATGTATGTCCTGCGTCTTGAGTATTCTTCATTTTTCCATCTTTGCCCTACCGTATAGAGAAAATTGACAATGTTATGCAACCGTAATTCGTTATTTCCATTACAATCAATAATGTTTTTTACATGAGAGTCATTCAATATTGGCAGGTAAACACTATTATCACCAAAATTAATGGATTGCACTAAATCATCACTTTCGGGAAAGATTTCAACCTGGCCGTTAATAATGAATGAAATTTTTTTAGTCATATTTGCCATCCATTTAATGGGGGTAATTTCAACTTAAGTTGCTGTTTAACTATCTTGCGAACTGGTCGTACCAACACTTGCTTCTTATATTTTTGTGTTATGACGATGTAAATAACAAATATATAGAAAATCAGATTCTGACTACGTGGTTCCTGGCCTGTAACTTTCGTCATAATTATGATAATAATATAAATTTTCTGCTCAAGGTTTTTAATCTAACTGAATGGATCGTCAATATAACGCCTATTCCCGTTTTAATATCTGTTAAAATAGCAAAGGAAAATTTTCATATCAACAAGATTTGTTAATGAAAAGTTTAAATTAAAAAAGTCATGCTCTTCTCTAATGCGTGATAATATTTATGTAAATTATTATCCTGAGTATTATTTCACAAATACCGATAGAAATAGATTGAATAGCAATCTAATTTTTACCGGCAGATTTCTAAAGAAGAATTCAAATTCAAAAATACCTGAGCTTTTTATTTGCATACGCCTACGATGGAGGGTCTATGCCCCTCCAATTAAAACAATAAATTTAGCTATTTTTTGAGGTGTGCTGCGGCTCGTCGCACAGCATCATAGTAGCTGGCTGGTAACGTCCCCATACGCGGCGTAATAGGGATTGTGCATGGTGTGTTCTCCAAGTCATGTCAAAACAATGTATATCAATTTTATATCATGATAGCATATTGATATACGTTACCAAATTCCTATCACTTACTCAACGTAATCAATTACTCTTCATCTCCCACAAGATATTAATTAACAGCATTTCCCAACACCGATATAAAAGATTCAAACTTAACCTTTATACCGATATAAATCCCGCCACATCATGTTAGTCATTTGCTCAATATGATCAAAACGCCCTGCAATTTTTTCCAATACTTGTGGTGATAATGTGGCTTCAAATTTCAAAGCTAAAATAGATAAAACTTTCCAGTGATCAATCAATTCCGTACAACGTTCAATCAGAGAAGGCGCAATATCAGCTCTGATTAAAGAATGTTTTAACAAATTCAAATTAGGTATCACATACAATACACTAATATGATCAAACAATCTTTTAGCCGCCCGGCACGCTTTTTCTTCTTCCTGCTGAAACGCATTTAGACATAATTTGCTATAATTTTTCAACGCATCATAATATTCAGGCAAGGTATTAAATAATTCGGCCTGACAAGTCAATAATTCCCTTACCGGCATAGTTTCTCGATCTCTTAGTGAATCAACAACATAAAAATTACCCATATGATCATAAGTTTCACTGGGCACTTTATCGAAAAGCGCTAAGTAAAATTGCTTGGATGACATCCATGCCTCACAAGCATAGGATTCCCGATCAACCACCAAAGAATCGAAAATACGCACTTGTGAATAATCATCTGTAATAGCGGTGATCAGCACAGCATGTAGATATTCCGGTTTATTGGCATAAGCCTCAGAATAAGATAAATATGCGGAATTAACCCAAGCAATAACACCTCTCTTTTGACATAATAATTCATATAACTGACGACGCCAATGTGCGTAATCTATTGGCAGCGAAGCTATATTCGCGCCCAAAGTCGTCGCGCCAGTTAATCCAACAGTTTCAACCGAGAAAATATATTCAGGTATATTTAATGCATCATACCCACTGCGAAATAAATAGCCATTGCCAGCTTCAAAGATCTCTGCCTCAAAGATCTCTTTACCCTGTAGATTAAGTAATTTTGTCAGACTACCGGTAAAACAATTGATGGCGACATTTATTTGTGATTTATCCGTCACATTTTCCATAAGTATTTTACCACCTCGATATAATGGACTGATTTATGAATAGCAGATCAGATATGTTACTCCCCGCAATCACTGTTATTGTTCCTTTAATATTATTGCCACCGCTTGTGCTATATTTTCGATAAGTAAATCAGGTTCATAATTCAAAGTATGGGCTAACAGCACTAAAAGTAATCTTTCCATCCCAAAAGCAACACAAGCAGAATGCATAGGGCGATCACTAGCACGACTGGTAATATTGAAGTTTGTGGTAAATAAATCTCGGTGTAAATTTCGTGAACCAACGCTAACGTTATATTTATCAAACCAGGGAATAAGTACTTCGCACTTGACGCCCATTGATAATTGCACTTTACGAGTCACTTTAGAATGTTCCCCATAAAATACATCACTGGCTTTTTCTACCGAAAGAGCAGGAAACAGTAAGCGTAAGAATTTAACCGCTTGCCCAAATATCATTTCACAATGCGTTTCTACTTTTTCCTGTAGTCCCACCAATATTAATTCACGCATGGTAAAATTCCCCATACGGGTAGGCTCATCTTTAGCCGGTTCATATCGATGACACTGCCCCTTAGCCGTAAAATATTTCAGTTCCCAATCATTAATACTATCTGTTAAATGAGCAAAGGTATGATAGCAAGTCGATGGACTCAGTACCCATGTATCCCCGCTATTTTCACTTATAACATCGTGAGCTAAATGGGGATAAACATGCAATGGATTGCTAGGCAATTTGTCGAAGAAATTGATACGCTCTAACGTCGAGCGAGGTAATAATGTGGTACACGAATGTGAAGCAACAGATATTCCCTTACTTAAAACTTGTAAAAGTGTTTCATCAAGAAACTCAGCAGCAGCATATAAACTGTCAGAAAACCGATACCCGACAAGGCCGTTCTGCGACTGCACAATTGATAGCAGCTTACGCTGTTGAAGTTCTTTTATCATATTTTATCTTACCTTTGCTGATCGATAATGACATTATGCTGCCCAGTAGATAATCTCTGTTTTGCAATATAGAAAGGATATGTTTCTATATCATCAAATATCATCTCCAGACATTTTTCTAAGATGATAAAGAAACACATTTGATCCCAAAATCAATTAACTGACATTTTAATCATGGCCCCACCAGGATTATTCTTTCCATACGACGAACCCCTCAATATAAAGTTTGTCTAGTGAGGTTTTCAAAAATGTCTCTACTGCAATCTCTGGTGACATGATAAGCGGCTGTCCCCTAACGTTAAATGACGTATTCACCAGACAGCCATAACCCGTTATCTTCTGTACCTCTTTCAATAATCGCCAAAAAGTTGCGTTAAAAGTACGTTCAACAAGCTGAATACGCGCCGTTCCATCAGCATGAACAATACCTGACACCGGCTGCATCATTTCTGGTTTTACTTTGGCGGTGCAAAGCATATATCGAGTCGGCATTAAATTACGTGTCTCAAAAATAGTGTCGCAATCCTCATCCAAAATTGCCGGGGCAAATGGTCGGAAAGCCTCACGGAATTTCACTGTGCTATTAATCCTATCCTTTATTCCTTCACCTGCCGGCAAAGCTAAAATCGAACGGTTGCCAAGCGCCCTTGGGCCAAATTCCATTCGATCATGGAACCAAGCAATAATTTTATCTTCTGCGATATCTTTAGCCGCAGAAACAAAATAATCATCATTCAGTCCCAAATAACGCCATTTCATTCCCGCATTGCCGCCATGTCGGAATAATACATTACGGACTTCATCAGTGGAGAAACGAGGGCCAAGATAAGGATTAAAGCAATGATCTGTACCATTGTGGTAGCCGCCAGCCACAAAAAGCGCAGCGCCCAAAGCCGAACCATCATCACCCGATGCCGGTTGAACAAAGACGTTTTCCACACCATCAAGCTGGCAAAGGGCTTGGTTTGCTTTGCAGTTTAAGAACGATCCTCCAGCAAGGCAGAGTGATGTTTCACCGGTTTTTTGCAGCCAATAAGTCACTAACTGTTTCAGCAACAGGGTAAATTTCTCCTGTAATCCGGCAGCAAAATCTTGATGAACATCCAGTAAAGGGTCATCTTCACTTCTCGGCATCAAACCAAACATATCACTCAGTTGTGCTATTGCAGCGGGAAAACCATATTCCGCATTGTCAAATGCTTGCGATAACCAATTTATCTGTATCGTTCCGCTCTCTGCATCGAATTGAGCCAATTTATTGAAAATATCGCGATATCGTTCAGGGTTACCATACGCGGCAAGTCCCATGACTTTATATTCATCACTATTAAATACAAAGCCAAGGAACCGGGTACAGATAGAATAAAATATGCCTAATGAAGAACTAATTGGCTGGCTGTACAATTTCTGGAATTGCTGATCTTTAGCAAGATAAACACTTAAGGATTCTATTTCACCCATACCGTCTGAAATAATACACAATGCAGACGGGAAGCCGCTGGGATAAAAAGTTGATGCCGCATGAGCCAAATGGTGATCTACCCCCTGAAAACGTGATTCAATATTCTGCCACCCCTCTGAAGCCAATGCATTAATCACCGTTTCTCCACTAAAAACCTCTTCAAACATTTTCTTATTCGACATGAAAAAACGGCGATAATTATCATAATTAAAGCCGTGGGCAATAATCTGTATATCATCTTGCGTAAGACCCGCTTCCGCCAAACAATAGTTAATAGCATTAGCAGGAAACCGCCCTGTTCCTTTTTCTCCGGTAAAGCGCTCTTCCGCAGCCGCCGCGACAATTTTTCCATCAATAATCACACAGGCCGCGCTATCGACTCCCTGACAAATACGCTCGTCTAATTTACCTATACCTGGGTAATTCTCCCGCATAAAATGTTGAGAATTAGGAAGGCCGCTGATACCTAATATAACCATTTTCTTCACCTCCAAATTGTTATTTTTCTTTCATAAAAATTAGACTATGCGCTTTATACTGATATCCCATTTTGCATTACGAGGAATCAAGTCACCTTGCCAAATAAAGTAATGGCATTATTACCACCAAAACCAAATGCATTATTTTGTATATATTTTAAATTATTTTTCATTTCCATTTTTCGAGTGATTAAATTAAATTGATATTCAAAATCCTCCGGCAAAATATTTGTTGGCGGCATAATTTGATCTCTCAAAGATAAGCAAGCACTAACTGCGCCAATCGCCCCCGCCGTCGCCATCATATGTCCGATAGTGCCTTTAATTGCTGAAACCGCCGAATTCGGGAAATACTCAGAGAATATCGCTGCTTCTACTGCATCATTAGCCTTTGTTCCAGTACCATGTGCATATATACCACCTATATCTCCAGCTTCCATTCCTGCCGAATCTAATAATTTTTTATGGCACTGAGTAACACTGTTAATATCAGGATTGGTCGGATGTAACGCATCATTATTACTGGCAGTAGCGATCAATTCAGCATAAGGCGATTGATATTCGCCAACGTGTTTTCTATTCTGCAATACCAAAAAAGCGGCGCCCTCGGATATCGTAATAAAACGCCTTAATTTCGAAAATGGACGGCACTGTTCTGCGCCTAATGCATTAAGCATGTAAAAACCTGACCACACTTTTTTTGAAAAGGCATCTCCGCCTCCAATGACGGATGTTGAGACAATTCCAGCATTCATCATGCGTAATGCTGTTTCAAGCGCAATATTTGCTGACGCACAAGTATTATGGATCGTCATGGAAGGCCCGAACGAACCAATTGCACGAGCAACATTATCGGAAACTGCATGACTCGAATAGATATTCGAATGCCAATTTACCGGCCTACCTTCAACTAATTGATCAAGAATATCCGCCTCAGCCTCATTATTACCTACACACACTAAGGCATTACGCAATTCAGCACATCCTGGTTGTAATCCTGCATCCGCTATTGCTTGGAGTGCGGCATCAACAGCATACAGAGAAGAATCAGGGACCTGTGCGCCTGTACATTTCGGCGCCCTGGCTTTTATATCCAGACGCCGCTCAGCCGAAATTCTTCCAGCAATAAAATTTGGCTTCAAAGAAGAATAGATCGGTTCCAGCCGAGTAAAATTTGACTCGCCAGCACATAAATTTTGCCAATAACTTTCGACGTCTATACCAATTGGAGTAACGACGCCAAGACCTGTAACATATATTTTATCTAACATCGTTCTCCTTCCTCTTAATTGATACTGCGTCAGTTATCCAAAGTAATTTTTCCCCTTCACAATATGCCCTGGCATCCCAACACATTATTGAGCCAAATCGGGTTACTTTAGTCTCAATAAACACAGGCGAGTTAATATGTTCAATATCAGGACTGAAAGCCAATTCACCAAATTTAGCAAAAACATAATCGCCGGCTGTTGAAATACTCTGTTGCTGATGCTGCAAAATTAATGCTAAATTCCCCATTGCCTCGACAAGAATAATCAAAGGGAAATAATGATATTTTTGCAAATAAACAGTTTCACCGCACAATGATTTCATATCCAGGCTGCAATTCGCTCTGTTTAATCCATCATTAACATAGATTATTTTTGGTAAAAACCAAAACTCTGGTTCACGTAATGATGGTGATAATAAAGAAGATGGGTAAAAAATTTTTTTACTTTCACCTTTTACATCTTTACTAGAATAACTTAGAAGAAAAGAAAAACAGTGTTGTTCCGATACTATTGCAGAAATCTTATTTTCCTCCTGGCGATATTGGATATTTTCATCAGGACGTATAAATTGATGAAAAATTAGATTTCTTAAATTGATAAAATCGGCAGATGTATCAGCTATCTCTTTACAAAAAGCGGCGACTGGCAAGATCCCTGGAACAACAGGATTATCAGGAAAATGATATTTGAATATTTCATCTTGCGGTGAAAAAACATGGTTAATACGATTAATCATCATTGTGTATAACCCTTACGCCTGAAACATTCATGTTATCTATGACAATAAATACAACGGCATCGCCTTTTTCACTGTGCTTAATCGCCCCCATAAACTCATGAAACAGAAACGCACTGTTATATTCTTGATATTCAATTTTATTATTATCTTTAACAACATGAATTAATTCGTCATTCTGATCCAACGTATTGTGTACAAATATCTTCGTATCCGGTGATAAATCATCACACCATTTTTTTATCTCTTCCGCTGTTAATCCGAAGAAAAAATCTGCCGTAAACTGTTTTCCACTCAATAACGTTGTACACATCACACCAGAAGATATTGACTTTTGATTACTGATTTTCTTTCGTATATCATCAAGCGCTTCTGTGCAATAAACATCACCGAAAAAGAGATAGCTGGCGCCTACTGATCTATTATGCAGATTAAGCAATGCCTGCATGAATACTATTACTGGGGTTTTACTGCCTGCATTTAATGTACAGTTTCCTCCCGTCACCTTTTTGTCAATGTTAATAAAGGTTGAAGCTGAACTGGTAGTAGCATAAGGGAATTGTTGAGCAGATACCGTTTTATCATTGTTCATGACCTGCCGCTGAAAACGAAGCATCGCTTCAAGGTTACCGTATTCTGTCCCCACAATGACAGATTCATTTTCTCCATTTCTATCTTCTGCAATAAACTGATTCGCCAGATAGGTACAAACGCGGCTAAAATCATCACGAAAACGATCACCTTTATTGCTTACAAATTCAGAAATATCAGCAGGAAGAGAAAATTCCCCCTTTTTCTCATTCCGAAATATATTCGGATAAATAGCTATATTTTCCACGTTAAAAGTCAACATTTTCCCTCAACTTATTATTTGAAAAATAGAGAGTTTTCAATTATTGATTAAGTCAACCTGATCATTGCAGGTTATTTTTTATTTCCTCCCATAACTCACCTACAGTTTGAATGCGGGCAAGCGCATCTTCAGAAATCTCTTTGCCAAAGGTTCGTTCAACTGACAAAATGACATCAATTAACTTTAATGAGTCAATACCAAGATCACTCTTCAACAATTTATTCGAAGTTATTTTAAAATCGGAGTCTAACTCAGCAACATTCACCAAAATACTTGCTAATTCTTCATTAACCATATCAATATTATCCATATTACATCCCCAATGATGTTTATTTAAATCTATACCCGTCATCTTTCAAGTTGCCTCTTTGTTGGCTGCACTCGCTCACCCTGGTCACATCGTTATCTATGCTCCCGGGGATTCACTCCCTTGCCGTCGCGATGCATCTTGAAATCCATAGGGTATAATGGTTTAAATCAAGTATATAAATTTCACCCGAATCACTTCCCCCATACATACATCGAAAAACACGCTCCGATTAACTGTTTGCAACAATTATGCCTACTGGGGTAGATTTTCATTTACCCAAGGAAATAATTTATAAACGATTTAAAAATAAAGATATCTGATAATGAGTTTTGGCCCCTACTCCAAATAACGTAACCAACCATTGGAATAATAACCAATAACCTTTTCTCATTAAAGCGATTGACAACATTAGGCCAAGTGAAGAAATACATTTATCATAAATCCAACCTACTATCCCAGATAATTGATGAAAACATGCTTGCAGATCACGATTTATGATATTGTTATTAACCACTTAATCCCCCATCAATGCAAAGAGATGTCCCTGTGATATAGGTTGATGTACTCAACATCCCCACACAAAAATTGGCAATTTCATCAACATCCGCCATTCGTTTTAATGCGGTGCTTCTGGCGAATTCCATCTTTTTTTCTGGAGAAATATGACGCAACATACCACCATCAACATATCCCGGCATTACAGCGTAAGCCCTAACATTAAAACGGCCGTAGTCATTAGAGATGTTTTTTACCAATGCATTCATGGCTGCTTTCGAACAAGAATAAGCGGTGGCGCCTGTCTCTCCACGCATACTTGCTGTAGAAGAAATAAATTGCATCACGCCATTACGATTCTTCATAAAATGCGGCAGCAAATATTTTGCTACTCTTGCTGCGCCAAACAAGTTGACATTAAAAACATCATGCCAACCCTCAATATCCTGAGCGTGCAACAGGCCATCCAATGACATTGCCGGCGTATAGATAACCGCGTCAATACATTTCATCTTTTCAATTGCAATGTTAATGGCTTCTCTAACACTGTTATCCGACATAACATCTAAATAAATTTCTTCATTACGCGGTTTACGTGAAGTACCTAATACCTCATAGCCGCTGGCAACCGCATGCCGGCAAATTGCATTCCCAATTTCACTTGATGAACCAATAATAAGTATCTTGCTGTTATATTTATGCATTTAAACATTCCTACCTTATCTAAAAATTATTTTCCAACAGTAACCCCTACTTTAAATAAAGCATTCAGAATAAATATCATCTAAACAAGAAAACATTTTTAACTTATATATTTTAAACTTACATACTTTCAACGCATATATTTCTAACTTACCTATTTTCAACTCATTTAATCCATCTAATTCTATGAGTCACTCTAAATAATAGGGTGAGTTCTTATATCTGTCAAATTATTAATCTAATATTTAAGAGATATCAAAGCATTGGTTAAATTACATCCAAAAATTAAATGAAAACCATCATACGTAAAAATATCCAAGATAGCTAATTTAACCCGGTCATAATCAATACATGTGGTGAATGCATAATTAATTATTTAATTTTCTAACAATAACAATTAAAAATTGTAATCAATCCTGTTAATTCATTATAAAAATAAAACATTATAATTTTATAATTAATAGAGAAAACATATAGCTTCAAATTCAAAAATATTAATTAGATTCTCTATAAAGTGAGTTCAACAATACTCACCAATAAGAATAGATAGTTAATAGAAACCGATTCCAGCATATTTTACAGCGATAAGAACACTATTCTCCCTTTTACTTTTCACTTCCCTATCGTTAAGCTATTAACATTAAGTTTGATTTATAGCGCTATCGCTTTGAACTAAAAGCACTATTTTTGTAATTTGGTCTTGCAATTCGGCTGTAACAGCCTTATTGCTTTTTCCCTCTATATTTTTGGTTTATGCACAGATGAAAACTCGTAGAATGAACGGCATACGGCCGTTTAGTGCTGTAATTGATGCTTGTTGGAAAGAAGCCTACTCTTTTGCTCGTTTAACTAAAGATATTATTGCCGGTATTACTGTCGGTATTATCGCCATTCCACTCGCTATGGCGCTGGCAATCGGGAGTGGCGTCGCGCCGCAATATGGGCTTTATACCGCCGCTATCGCCGGGATGGTAATCGCGATAACCGGCGGATCACGCTATAGTGTTTCCGGCCCTACCGCCGCTTTCGTTGTCATTCTTTATCCAGTTTCTCAACAATTTGGTCTGAGCGGTTTGCTCATTGCGACCTTAATGTCAGGCATTATTTTGCTGGTGATGGGATTAGCCCGCGTTGGTAAATTGATCGAGTATATTCCTCTACCCGTAACACTTGGTTTTACTTCTGGGATCGCAATAACTATTGCAACCATGCAAGTAAAAGATTTTTTTGGCCTACAATTGGAACATATGCCAGAGAATTATATCAATAAAGTTGCAGAGCTATTTCATGCACTGCCGACACTGCATTTGAGTGATACGCTGATTGGCCTAACGACGCTTGCCATTCTGATTTATTGGCCCAAGCTTGGACTGAAATTACCCGGGCATCTTCCCGCTCTCATTGCAGGAACTGCTGTGATGGGGATCATGAATTTATTCGATCAACATGTTGCTACCATTGGCTCTGAATTCAGTTATATATTGAACGACGGTACCCAAGGGCAAGGCATTCCCCCCATCCTGCCGCAATTTGTTTTACCGTGGCATTTACCCGATACGGGTTTTCATCAGGTTGATATAAATTGGGCGACAGTTTCAGCCCTATTACCCGCCGCCTTTTCAATGGCAATGTTAGGCGCTATTGAATCACTGCTTTGTGCCGTAGTTTTGGATGGTATGACCGGTAAGAAACATCACTCAAACAGTGAATTGATTGGTCAAGGATTGGGAAATATTGTCGTGCCATTCTTCGGTGGCATTACGGCTACCGCCGCCATCGCCCGTTCAGCCGCCAATATTAGAGCCGGCGCAACATCACCGATTTCAGCTATTGTTCACTCTCTGCTCGTGTTATTAACTTTACTGGCATTGGCGCCCATGCTTTCCTATCTTCCTCTGGCCGCTATGTCCGCCTTGTTGCTTATGGTCGCCTGGAATATGAGCGAAATACATAAAGTTATCGACCTAATGCGCCGTGCGCCAAAGGATGACATTATCGTGCTGGTGCTTTGTATGTCGCTCACCGTATTGTTTGATATGGTTATCGCCATTACGATTGGTATCGTATTAGCTTCACTGCTGTTTATGCGTCGAATAGCCAATATGACTCGCATCAGTCAATTGCCACAAACAAATATCGCTCAAGGTCTGCTGGTTGTCCGTATCAATGGCCCGCTATTCTTTGCCGCCGCTGAGCGTATTTTCACGGAATTAAAACAAGAAAGCGCCAGTTATCAGACGATCCTGATGCAATGGGATGCCGTTCCTGTGCTGGATGCAGGCGGGATGCATGCTTTCCAACGCTTTATTGATGAAGTGGGTAAGGATAAATATATTGCTGTTTGTGATATTCCCTTTCAGCCGTTAAAAACACTGGCCCGAGCCAGAATCCAATTAGTCGAAAATCACCTTAGCTTCCATGCGACATTGCCACGAGCAATGGAAGAGTTGAATTTCAATAGCAAAATGGATAACTGAAATTGCCAAACAAAAGTTTAATGACTCTTGTCGCAAAAATAATGGCGCTGTAAACCAGCGCCAAATCTCTTCACTAATTTGATGTCACGCCATCAGAAAGTCGCTTTATTTACTGGTATCCAGTTGAGGGAAACTTTTCACCACATCATCAATCGCCTTCATCTGGCTCAAGAATGGCTCAAGTTTTGCCAACGGCAATGCTGATGGACCATCACACCTCGCATTCGCAGGATCAGGATGCGCTTCAAGGAACAGGCCAGCAATACCTACGGCCATTCCCGCACGCGCCAGTTCAGCAACCTGAGCACGACGACCGCCAGACGCAGCACCCAATGGATCGCGACATTGCAGTGAATGAGTGACGTCAAAAATTACCGGATGCCCCCCCGTTGCCTGAGCCATAACATTGAAGCCCAACATATCCACCACTAAATTGTCATAACCAAAGTTGCTGCCACGGTCACACAAGATCACCTGATCGTTGCCGCCTTCTTTGAATTTTTCCACAATATTCCCCATCTGCCCTGGGCTGATAAATTGGGGTTTTTTAACGTTAATCACCGCGCCGGTACGCGCCATCGCCTCAACCAAATCAGTCTGACGCGCCAGAAATGCCGGCAGTTGGATGACATCAACCACTTCCGCCGCCGGTTGCGCCTGTGCCGGTTCATGCACATCCGTGATAATTTTCACACCGAAAGTTTGTTTCAGCTCCTGAAAAATCTTCATTCCCTCTTCCAGACCGGGGCCGCGGTAAGAGTGAATTGATGATCGGTTTGCTTTATCAAAGGAGGCTTTGAAAACATAAGGAATGCCCAATTTTTGTGTCACTGTCACATAGTGCTCACAAATACTCATGGCCAAATCCCGTGACTCAAGGACATTCATACCACCAAAGAGAACAAACGGCAGATCATTAGCGACCTTGATATCACCAATATGAACCACTTTCTGTTGCATACTTATACCTTCCGTTAGGGACCAATAAATTAATGAGGTAAATCAGTGCAAAACGATATTTCAATGCAAAATAATATCTTAGTGTAAAACAATATTTTAGTGTAAAACAATGCATTGCTGCTTAATGTCGTATATCTGCATTCTGATCATTTCTGCCACCGGGTCCTCCGGGCAGTGCTCCACAAAATAATTTAAATCAGAAACCGCAATATGATTACAATCAAGTTCCGCATAAATCAGCCCCCTATCACGTATTTCATAGGGGTTATCGGGATCAAACATCAGCACCGCTTCACTCGTCCTCAGCGCCAATTCCATTTGTCCTTCATCCATTAATGCGACTTTTATCGTATCCAGCATTTTACGTACAATGCTGGCGTTATCGGCGCCTTGCAAATCATCGTCTGCTAATTCCGCTGTCTGGCAAATATTACCTTTAAGCCATACATCAAGCACACGTTCACTTAGCGCTTCGCCAGTGATTGGATTAATAAACTTCACCGTGTTATCTGGATAATCAACCCGCAGAATCAATTGGGTCGGAAAAATAACCGGCATAAACGGCAGTTCTAAAGCCTGAGCAATATGGATAAGAATTGCGCCTA
This sequence comes from Photorhabdus luminescens subsp. luminescens, assembly GCF_001083805.1. Classification (GTDB taxonomy): domain Bacteria; phylum Pseudomonadota; class Gammaproteobacteria; order Enterobacterales; family Enterobacteriaceae; genus Photorhabdus; species Photorhabdus luminescens. Next base: position 905,379 of record NZ_JXSK01000001.1, read on the forward strand.
AAACAACAGAGGAACCTCGGCGAGTTTGTAGTACTTTATCAAGCCATAATGTATCTGACAGACAATAAACACCACTGGCGCCGCCGAATTTCCAGCTTCGATAAAAAAGCCTCAGTAATTTTTCCAGTCGTTCTTCTATAGTTAGCTGCGGAGATATTTCACTTCTGGCTTCATCAATCAATGCCTGAAGCTGCATTTCCACTGAATATTGCGGAAAATCAGAACGAAGGGTTCTGGAAACTAATAGGATACCGCTACTTAAAGATGCGTTATTAAATTCATAATCAGCTATGGCTTTCATCACTTTTCCACTGGCCCAGTGTTATTCGCTCATTACCGCCATAATCCTGAAAAGTAGCCACCTGCCGGTAACCACTCTCAGAAAACAGGCTTCTTACAACATTTCCCTGTTTCCAACCATGTTCCAATAACAACCATCCACCTGGCGACAAAAAATGGCGAGATAGATCAATAATGGTATGCAGATCAGCAATTCCCTGTTGTGCCGCAATTAATGCGCTATCTGGCTCAAACCGAACATCGCCCTGAGATAGATGTGGATCAGTTTCATCTATGTAAGGCGGATTACTGACAATCATACCAAACTGTTGATTATTCAACGAAGAGAACCAATTGCTTAACAAAAAATCCACATTTTGTATTTTGAGTTTTTCTGCATTGCCCTGCGCCAACATAACTGCATCAGGATTAATATCAACTCCGGTAATCCGGCAATCTGGGCGTTCGCTGGCGATTGCCAGTGCAATTGCGCCAGTTCCCATTCCCAAATCCAGAATGCGGCAAGGCGTCAGCGATAACCGTTCAAGCGCCTTTTCTACCAGACATTCCGTGTCAGGGCGCGGGATTAACGTGGCGGGAGAGACATTCAATGACAACGACCAAAATTCACGCTCACCCGTGATGTAAGCAATAGGTTCGCCTTTCACCCGGCGAGCAAGTAAAGCCTCAAGCTGGTTGAACTGCTCCGAAGCTAGCTGCGTTTCACCGAATGCCAGTATGTAAGTCCGGGAACGGTGAGTGACAAACCCCAACAAAATTTCTGCATCTCGTTTAGGACTGTCACTTGCCGATAACTGTGTTGCGGCTTGTTTAAGCCAAGATTGGTAATCCATCAATCCTGCTCTGACAAAGCCGATAACAGATCAGCCTGATATTCATTAACGATCGGCTGAACAAGCATATCCAATTTGCCTTCCATCACCTCATCAAGGCGGTATAACGTCAAGTTAATACGGTGATCCGTCACTCGTCCTTGTGGAAAATTGTAAGTGCGGTTACGGTCCGAACGGTCGCCGGAACCTAATAAGTTACGACGCTCAGAAGCCTCGGCCTCTTGGCGCTTGCGCACTTCCGCGGCATGAATACGCGCGGCCAATACGGACATCGCTTTCGCTTTGTTTTTATGCTGAGAACGCTCATCCTGACACTCAACCACAATACCGGTTGGAATATGAGTGATACGGATAGCGGAATCCGTGGTATTGACGTGCTGACCGCCCGCCCCAGACGAACGAAAGGTATCAATACGCAAATCACTTGGGCTGATATCGGTCAACTCGGCTTCCGGGACTTCCGGCAAAACCGCTACGGTACAAGCGGATGTATGAATGCGCCCTTGCGATTCGGTTTCGGGCACACGTTGGACACGATGACCGCCCGATTCAAATTTTAAGTGACCATAAACCTGCTCGCCGGAAACTTTAGCAATAATCTCCTTATAACCACCATGCTCGCCGTCGTTAGCACTGATAACTTCGACTTTCCAACGACGGGATTCAGCATAACGGCTATACATACGAAACAGATCCCCGGCGAAAATAGCCGCTTCATCACCACCGGTTCCCGCGCGTACTTCAAGAAAACAGTTACGCTCATCATCAGGATCTTTCGGCAACAACAACAATTGTAGTTGCTGCTCTAACTCTTCATTGCGGACCTTAGCGTCTCTGATCTCTTCCTGTGCCATCTCCCGCATTTCAGGGTCATCAAGCATTATTTCGGCTGCTTTAAGATCATCCTGAACAACACGCCAGGCCTTAAAACAGTTCGTCACATCAGTCAGTTGAGCATATTCCCGTGACAAAGCACGAAAACGTTCCTGATCAGCAATCACATCGGCATCACCGAGATGAGCCAAAACTTCCTCGTGACGTTCTTGCAATGCTTCCAATTTAGCAACAATAGAAGGCTTCATTCTTGGTTTCAGACCCTATTCCGAGATATGGTTAATTATGTTCCAGCCCCAGGCTGTCACGTAATAAATTAAGGCGCTCCAGATCGCCATTGCTGGCTGCTTGCTGGAGTGATTTGGTAGGAGCATGTATCAGACGGTTCACCAATTGATGAGTCAATTGATTAACAGCCTGCTCTACGTCAGCTCCCTGATTGATAGCAGTCAGTGCCTTAGCTGTCATTTCAGCCCGTACCTGCTCTGCCTGATTACGATACTCACGGATTGAATTTACTGCGCCCTGCGAACGCAACCAGTCCATAAAATAACGGCTTTCCTGCTGAACAATACATTCAGCCTGAACCGCCGCCGCTTTGCGCTGCGCAAGATTCTGCTGAATAATTGCTTGTAAATCGTCAACGCTGTAGAGATAGACGTTATCCAGTCTTTCTATGTCAGGCTCTATATCACGGGGAACCGCAATGTCAACGAGCAACATCGGTTGGTTACGGCGTAACTTTAATGCACGCTCAACCATCCCTTTACCAATAATAGGCAAAGGACTGGCAGTCGAGCTGATAACAATATCAGCTTCTGCTAAACGTGTGTCAATTTCAGGCAAAGTAATCACTTCCGCCTGAACTTCATCAGCCAACATCTGTGCCTTCTCTTTCGTCCTATTAGCAATCATCATATGGCGCACGCGATGCTCTTTCAAATGACGAGCAGCCAGTTCAATTGTTTCTCCGGCGCCTACCAGCAAAATATTTAGTTCAGAAAGTGATTCAAAAATCTGCCGCGCCAGGGTGCAAGCGGCAAATGCAACAGAAACCGCATTTGAACCGATCTCTGTTTCCGTCCTAATGCGCTTGGCGACAGAAAACGATTTCTGAAACAGTCGCTCCAATTCACTCGATAAAGAATGGTTGTGCTGCGACTCGGCAAACGCTTTTTTCACCTGCCCAAGAATCTGAGGTTCGCCAAGCACCAATGAGTCCAGCCCGCTCGCCACTCTCATTAAATGGCTGACAGCTTCATTACCACAATGCCAGTAAATGCTGGATCTGAGATCTCTGGGATTTAGCTGATGGTATCCACACAACCAGTCAATTAACTGCTCATACAAATTATCTTGCTGTTCTACGCTGAGATAAAGCTCCGTACGATTACACGTTGACAATACAACCCCACCTTTCACTAGAGGATGCTGGAGGAGGTTATCAAGCGCTTCCCCAATCGTGCCCGGAGAAAAAGTCACCCGTTCACGCAAGGATACAGGAGCCGTTTTATGGTTAATACCAAGTGCTAACAAAGTCATATCAACTTCATTGAGTTATCAGCAGAGAGACAGTTCATCGTAAAAAATTCTATACTGATGAAATCATCACCCTTAATAAGGACTCTTATAAACTGTGCATTCTACTTGATACCTCAGATCAATAAAAGACAATCAGCGGTGTCTGGTATCATTATTCAGAACATTTTTTTGAAATTTAACTGGATTAATACTTCATTCTTCATTATTAAGTGACGTAAAAGTTTTCACGTTATTAAACAGAGATTGCCGATGAAACCAATACAAAAATTACCACTATTCCGTCTGTTGCCACTCTCTTGCGTACTGTTGACCGCTTGTACATTAACGCAACCCAGCGGAACAGGTTCGGCAAATTCTCCCCAATGGCGGACACATATCCAACAGCTACAGCAATTAAATCAATATCAAACCCGAGGATCTTTTGCCTATCTGTCTAATGAGAAAAAAGTTTATGCCCGCTTTTTCTGGCAACAATATCATCCTGAACGCTACCGTTTATTACTGACTAATCCGCTAGGCAGCACTGAATTAGAGCTGCTCGTTCAGCCAGACATGACGCAATTAACCGATAGCCAGGGTAAAAAATATTTCAGTGATAACCCTGAAAAGATAATTTATCAGCTCGCCAATATGGATATTCCATTAGATAATTTACGGCATTGGATAACAGGTTTACCCGGTGATGCCAAAAACTTTAAACTGGATGCTAACCATCTATTGAAAACCGTCAATTTCCAGCAACATGGCGCGACATGGCAGGTTAATTATCAAGCCTACGATACCTCAACAACTCCCGCCCTTCCCAACCGTCTGGAGTTGATTCAAGGCGATCGTCGCATCAAACTGAAAATGGATAATTGGACCACAAAATAATGACATTAACCTGGCCTTCACCGGCAAAACTTAACCTGTTTCTTTATATCACCGGTCGTCGCGCTGATGGTTACCACCCGTTGCAAACGCTGTTTCAATTTCTTGATTATGGTGATGAAATTACCATTACCCCGCGTCAGGATAATGAAATCCGTTTACTGACGCCGATAACGGGGGTGGAACACGATAACAACCTGATCGTTCGCGCCGCGCGTCTGTTGCAATCCTACAGCGACAAACACCATGCGGGGATCGCTCATAAAGGGGCTGATATTCATATCAACAAACGTCTGCCAATGGGCGGTGGATTAGGCGGAGGTTCATCTAATGCCGCTACCGTACTCATTGCCCTGAATTATCACTGGCAAACCGGTTTCACAGACGAAACATTGGCAACCCTGGGCGTGAGTCTTGGCGCTGATGTGCCGGTCTTTGTCAAAGGACACGCCGCATTTGCAGAAGGTATCGGTGAAATTCTGCACATGGCCGAGCCGGAAGAAAAATGGTATCTGGTTGCGCATCCCGGTGTTGAAATCTCAACTCTGCGCGTCTTCACAGATCCGGAATTAAAACGTGATACGCCAATTCGCCCTCTGGCCGCATTATTAAAGGCTCCGTACGTAAATGATTGTGAATCTCTTGTAAGAAAACGTTTTCGTAAGGTTGAACAGCTTCTTTCATGGCTGCTAGAATACGCGCCGTCACGCCTGACCGGAACCGGTGCCTGTGTATTCAGTGAGTTTGAATCAGAAGCATCGGCCCGTAAGGTGTTAAATCAAGCCCCTGAGTGGTTGCAGGGTTTTGTTGCGCGTGGCGTTAACAATTCACCTTTGCACAGTTTTCGCTCTGGGATACCCGTGTTATTGAACCAATGAATAAATATTGTTATTTACATTGGTCAACAATATCTCTCTGGACGCAAGCCTGAGGTCTTTCTCGTGCCCGATATGAAGCTTTTTGCTGGTAACGCTATTCCGGAACTAGCACAACGTGTTGCCAACCGCCTGTACACCAACCTTGGAGACGCGGCTGTCGGCCGTTTCAGCGACGGTGAAGTCAGCGTGCAAGTTAACGAAAATGTACGCGGCGGCGATATTTTCATCATCCAGTCCACTTGTGCGCCGACTAACGACAATCTAATGGAATTAGTCGTTATGGTTGATGCACTGCGTCGTGCTTCCGCAGGACGTATTACCGCAGTAATCCCTTATTTCGGTTATGCTCGTCAGGACCGTCGAGTCCGTTCAGCCCGTGTGCCGATTACCGCCAAAGTTGTTGCGGATTTCCTGTCCAGCGTCGGTGTAGACCGCGTACTGACCGTTGACCTGCATGCCGAACAAATCCAAGGGTTCTTCGATGTTCCGGTTGATAACGTATTTGGCAGCCCAATTCTGCTGGAAGATATGTTACAGAAAGAGTTGGAAAACCCTATCGTTGTTTCCCCGGATATTGGCGGGGTTGTCCGCGCTCGCGCTATCGCTAAGCTGCTGAATGATACCGATATGGCCATCATCGACAAACGTCGCCCACGCGCTAACGTTTCTCAGGTGATGCACATTATCGGTGATGTCGCTGGCCGCGATTGCGTGCTGGTCGATGACATGATCGACACCGGCGGCACCTTATGCAAAGCGGCTGAAGCATTGAAAGAACGCGGAGCAAAACGGGTATTCGCCTATGCCACTCACCCGATTTTCTCCGGCAATGCGGTAGACAACATTAAAAACTCAGTGATTGATGAAGTGGTTGTCTGTGACACCATCCCATTATCTGCTGAGATCAAGGCGCTCAATAAGGTCCGTACTCTCACTTTGTCCGGTATGTTAGCTGAAGCGATCCGGCGTATCAGTAATGAAGAGTCCATTTCGGCGATGTTTGAGCACTAACCAATAAGTTGCACTCATAATATCGCTATCTAAGAAAAAACCCGTTGTACAAAAGCTTCAACGGGTTTTTTGCTTATCTGGAATAATAATACTTTTCCATTAGCACAAACTATAACTAACTCTATTTTATTATGGATACCGATGATCACCACGACGATAACGCTCATCATAGTTTCTTAACCACCAATAACGATCTGCCACACCTTCCCGGCCTCCCACACCGGCACCAGCCAACCAAACAAGCGCGCCAATAAAAACGCCCAATAGCGCTGCTTCAGATAAAAACTCAGGCCAGCCAAAACCGAAGATGTGAGGCAGTAATGTATAACCCAGGCTACTCACTATGGTGAACATACCGACACCCATTAATACATTACCGACTATGAAAGCACTTTGACGTTTCATATGTTACCTCCAACACTCTTCGTGAATACACACTCTCCGTGAATACACACTCTCCGTGAATACTAAGAACCGAAAATTCAACAACTAACGTTAATTGACTCAATATAACTATAAGGTCTATTTATAGTATAGCCCTATTTCACAAAAGGTCATTGCGGGCGCGATCACAACTCGCGATCACAATTAAAGGAGATTTAATAACAATGCCCTAATTATTTTAAAAAATAACATGAAAAAATAATAAGTTAAGTAACCTGGACTTCGCTTAAAGAGACGTTCAGGTTTTTAACTAAATATTGATGTATAACAATGATAGTTGTGAAACTCCATCCGGGTTATATATTTTCAAACAATGATTCCTACCGAGATAATAAAAATCATCTTATTTTCACACGACATGATAACGGTTAAAAACAGGGGATGTGTCTAATTTTTCAATGAGTAATAATGCAATTAGTATCCCCCAAAATATCCAGCGCCTAATATAGCTCTGGGATTAATTTTATCCACGTTTGACTATATATCCGTCCATCAATACAACTTACACGAACCAATGAAGATTGATTCATGAGAGGTACATGATGATGAGGATAACACTCTAGAGTAGCAACTCTAAAGCTAAAATAGCCATTTTTATCGGTAGTCATATATTGGTCTAGACTACTCAATAACACAGAAGCTCCCATAGATACATCTATGTCTACATTAGGTTCACCTATGCCATTCTTATATAAATATCCAGCTATAACACCGTTTGAGAATGAAGACAACGCAACCGGAGATTCTGTGATCTCTAACCGATATGGATTATCCGTGAAACACATAGCTACAGCCTTTTCAATATCTCCCGCTTGCGCCATTAGCGTTACTTGACCAGCACTATTAGATTGTATTAACGCCGTTATCTTACCCTCTTTATCTGTCATCCCCGACGATGGAACTACTGTTGCCCCATTATCTGCATAAAAGGTTATTTTTTGGTTTTTAACTCCATTACCCAACCGATCATACATCGTTGCAACTACCTTATTCTCATCGGTACTATTAATCCATGCATTATTTTCTTTTAATTTAAGATTAAGCGCTGCCACCGATTGAACAGCAGAAGTAAACTCGACCTGAAGAGGGGGGGCTTCTATTTGAGTATCATCTTCCAAGCAAGCATACACATTCCCTTGACACGGAGTTGCATCAGTAGAGATTATTTCAACTGATACCTTACCCAGCACTCCCGTACCTTTTATAATTCTACGATCATTATTCTCTTTAAATACCATAGATTTATTATCTAACGTTAAAATTACATTCATCCCATGCAATAAATATCCATCTTGAATTACGCTTACACCGACATATATCGGTTTATCCGCAATTTCCGTTTTTTCATTTAATATCCAATTTAATGTTTTAGCCTCTTTTGATGCTTGTTCGTCATTCATTTCATTCTCCTAATTTATCACCGTCATGTATATTTATACATGTTATCATCGAGTTAAAGCTAAAAAATAATTTCAACTCGACAATATCATGCTAATTAACAATATTCCTTACATTAAATAGAAGGAAAATGTTTAAAATTAATAGAAAATTGAATCGACTTATCAACATCGGGTAAACTTATTATCACATTATTTTTCTCTGCTTTGGTATTAGTGATATGGAAAGTTGTACAACCATCCTTACTAATTGCAACCTGCAACTCTCTTTCATTATCACCATAACCTGAAATTATCGCGGAGCCATCAGTACGAACAAGTAATCTTTTACCGAAATAAACAGTACGATCCACAATCACATAACCACTACAAACACTCACGCCATCAGCAGGGACTTCAGAGGTAAATGAATAAGCTTCGATAACACCTCCTCCATCTCTCCACTCGCTAAATATTGCCTGACCTACGCCCGGTGTTATAGACCCGTCTTCCGCAGAAACAGTACAGCAAAAACTACCCGTTTCCTCAGATTGCCAATGGAAATAAGCCAACCCAAAACTATTGGGGGCAAATTGATATTTTGTACCATCTCCTTCAACAATACTTCCTGATTCAACACTCGCCAATAACCTCTTTCCTGGCGGCCCATAAACCGCAACCAAATTTTTCGGTTTTATTCTGGGATATTCATTAGATACCATCGGCGCACCTTCACTAATTGACATAATGACAGATGACATATCCGTTAGCGACAATATCACTGAACCTGGCGCAGAACTAGTCTTACCAACCTCATAATAACCGGTTCCCACGCCTTCTTGACCCAAACAAAGCACGTATTCCATCGGCACCACTAAAGAAACATAACCCTGCTTAACATCCTGATCACTGACTGTTATGGGTTGTGCATCCCAGGCCGCCCTCGCAATTAGCTCATAGTTAAAATTATGTCCTTGCCAATGGAATATAACGCTATCGCCTTTCCGCATCTGCCGATAACTGATATGCACATTTAACCCATGATGTTGTACAAGAGATGAATAGTGAATAACGCCAGATGTTGAATCTGGATAAATTGATGGTAATAATTTTATCGATGGAGAATTAATAACTTTAATAACAGCCGGTTCAGAGAAATCTTCATTCTCGAAATCATCAGCTGATGTATAAGTCACATTATAGCAACCATCAGGTATTTCAGAGAACGGAATAGTTACAGTAAAAAAATCAAGATTAATATTCTGAACATAATAGGGACGAGAAAAAATTCCCCCAACATTTACCACGATCACATCCCCGATTCTTAGCCACTCATGATAAGGTACTTTAATAATTAAATCTTGGTTCTGTTGAACAGAAACGTCAATCAAACCATCATTATCTGCTTGCGGCAATTTTGGAGCCGATAAAGCAATAAGCTCATTGTCGTTATTGGTAATCATATTTTACCTCCCGTTGGAATCGGTCTGAATGATAAAACAAAATTGACTTTATCCCCTGAATCTGAATCAGGCGCTGTTAGCCAGACATTAACTTTACCTACTGTGTTGCTAGTTACATTCACTGTCGCACTACCATCCTCCTTTAATGGAATATCGGCCCAATCTTTATTATAACCATCGATGAGTGCATTATTATTCACTCTTACCCGGATTTGATTAATATCACCATTATGTTCACGATCAATAAAAAGATATATCGAGCAAGGCGTCTTCCCATCTGCCGGAGCGCCTGTAGTATAATTATAGGCGGTAAATACTATAGCCTCATCAGACTGACGATAATTACCAAAAATAAGCGGGAAAGATATTACCTTATTGATATCTTCTTGTGGATAAATCATCAAAACGGCCGAAAATTCTTCGCTATTTTCAATATTTTTATGTTCAAACGGAGAACGAACATAAAAATGCCCTTTTCCAGCTTCATCCAATGTTAATGTGATCTGATCTACATCAACGTTATCGTCTGCAATAAAAGCGCCGATAGATGTCGTAGCATAGAATTTATGTCCAGGTAGACCATATATAGTCACAATATTTTTGGGATTAAGATTAGGATAATTGGTTAAATCACTTTTTGCCGCGTTTTCTGTGATAATCACACTTGATATGCCGTTATTCATACTGTCACCATTAACTCCATGATTTATTAATTGAAAATAAAATGATAACGCTTAATAAAATATTATAGTTACACAATAAATCGCCAACTTACAAATAAGAAATATGCCCGGAAAAATGGAAAATACTTACGCATTTTCCAATAAGCAAATAAAAGCACAATCAGTTAAATCTATTGTCCAGGGGGAACCGTATCAATGCGTCCAAACCAAATCTTGGAGTTCTTTATACTTGCACTATAAGTGACATAAACTAATCCTGGTCCATCATCATATGAGTCCACACCGGTAAAAGGTGCCTGACCAAGCAGAATAATAGCCTCTCCTGCCGCCACTTCGTCGGCAGTTACCGTATGAGGCTCAAGAGAATAAATTTTTGAAGATGAACTATGATTGACGACACCATTAACGTAAATACGCACATTGATAACACTATCTACATCTATTCCATTTTTTTTACCCACAGCAATACGCGCATCCAGCCCTCCCCCTAAAATTTTTACAAGATTGATCTTACCTCGCTGTTTAAGTTCTTCCTGATCTTTATGAGTGAAAATTCTAGGTGCCGCTAATGTACGCCTAATCTCTGGTGGTTGATTCGGTACTGACTTCGTTAAATAAAAATAGAGGGAAGATGATATAGTTATGTTTCCCATTGTATCAGCCACATAATAGTATAATTCATTATCGCCAATATTTGGGATACTAGCATATGGAACTGAAATAAATGGTATATCCAACTGATTCAGATCAGTAATGACAGTAGATGTACTTTGTGTTTCATCATTATCTTCTCTGATCATTAAGAAAATTCTATCTTTCGGTTTAGCACCTTCATAAAATGGAATACTCACATGAAAACCCGTGCTACTATTTCCTACTGATGGTGTTAATCTATCGCCATCTAACTCTTTAATATCTGGCATCACAAGGGTTGGAGCAATATCTTCTGTAATAAACAGAATATTTGACGAAGATTTCCTTGAAAACCCCTGCAATTCAGTAAACATATTAACTGTATAGCTCCCCTTCTCCTCATTACTAGGGAACACCTTTAAAGCAACAAAACCTCTATTATTCGTATTAATATAGTATTTGTTGTTATCTAGTTCTTGAATAAAAGGAAATATTTCTTCCGTAAGTTGCCCTCTCTCATAACCAAAAATACGCACTCTCCTATCAGTTACTAGGGGAATTTGAAAATAAGGTAACGGATCATCTGTTTTACTCAGAGCATATAAATGAACGAGGAGGCTGCCATTAAATTCAGAAGGTCGTTCATCATCTTCTGCCGGAGAAAAATCTTTTATCAACGAATCGCCAATAATGATAGGTTCAAACGCTGCATGTGAAAAAACATTTTTACCAATAGAATGAAATGCTATCTCTAATTTAGCATCAGGGTCCGTAGCCTTATCCATTGAAAATGTTATGGTGAAATCACCAGCACCAGAATTGGCAGTAACAACAAATTTTGCAGTGCAGGTATTATTTTTGACATCCCTTGAAATACGATGAGTCTCATCAAAACTGACATCTTTCTGTTCACTGTACACTATATCAGTCGTTTCCGTTACTTTATGAACCTCATCACCTGAATAAGTTACAGCAACGAGAACTGGGCACTCTTCTAAAACCGTTATTCCTGAAACGATATCTGCTGTAAGTATCGACATATTAAACCTCATATTAAAGTTAAACACCAATAAGTAAAAAGCACCTGATTTTCTATCAAGATAATGCATTTACACAGCGATGCTTATTATCTATTACCTCCTGCCTACTTCTCTCATAAATGAATTACTATAACCACTACTGTATGGTGATAAATCCACCGCTCGCAGCATAGGCTTTATATCCAAGCATACCCTATATAGTCACCATATTTTATAGTCAAAATCAGGATAATTGTTAAATCACTTTTCGCCATGCTTGCCATTATTCATACTGTCACCATTAATTTCATGATTCCTTAGTTGAAAATAAAATAACAACGCTTAATTAAATATTATAGCTCGGTAATAAAGAAACCGCCAGTTCACCAATAAGAAACATGTCCGGGAAAATGGAAAATGCGTAAGCATTTTCCATTAAACAGGTAAAAGCTCAATCAGTTAAATTTATTATCCTACTGGAACGGTATCAATGTGCCCACTCCAAATCTCCGACTCCTTCGTGTCTACACTGTAAGTGATATAAACTGAGCCTGGAGTACCATCACAATACGAACCTACCTGAGTAAAAGGTGCCTGGCCAAGCGGAATAATAGCTTCTCCAGCCGCCATCTCGTCGGCAGTTACCGTATGAGGATCAATAGAATAAAGCCGTGAGGATGGGTTATTATTTACAATACCATTAACGTAAATACGTACATTAATAACACTATCCACATCTATTCCATTGTTTTGACCCACAGCGATATGGGCATTCAATCCTCCTTCTAAAATATTTTCAAGATTGATCCTACCTGACTGTTCAAACTCCAACTGCTGTTTATGAATAAAAATTCTAGGTACTGCTAATGCCCGATTAACTTCTGGCGGTTCATTCGGTACTGACTCTGTTAAATTAAAATAGAGAGCAGATGACATAGTGATATTTCCCACTACATCAGACACATAATAACACAACTCATTATCACCAATACTTGGAACGCTGGCATATGGAACTAAAATAAATGGATTATCCAACTGATTCAGATCAGTAACGACAGCAGACGCACTTAGCGTTTCGTTATTATCTTCTCTAATTATTAAAAAAACCCTATCTCTCGGTTTAGCGCCTTTATAAAACGGAATACTCACATGAAAACCTGTGCTACTATCTCCTACTGATGGCGTTAATCTATTTCCATCCAGCTCTTCAATATCTGGCGCAGGAAGCGTTGGAGCAATGTCTTCTATAATAAACAGAATATTTGATGAAGCGTTCTTTAAAAAACCCGGCAATTCTGTGAACATATCGACAGTATAATTACCATCCTCTTCCTTACGAGGGAAAACCCTTAAAGCAACAAAACCGTTTTCATCCGTATTAATATAGTATTTATTCTTGTAATTTATAACAAGAGGCAATATTTCTTCCGTAACGTTTTCTCCATCATACCCAAAAATACGTACTAAATTATCAGTTACCAGAGGAATTTGAAAATAGGGTAACGGCTCATTTGTTTTACTCAACGCATAGATATGAATAAGCAGGCTGCCATTAAATTCAGAAGGCCGTTCATCATCTGCTGCCGGTGATAAGTCTTTTATCAACGAGTCGCCAATAATGATAGGTTCAAACGCTGCATGTGAAAAACCATTTCTATCAATAGGATGAAACACAACCTCTAATTCAGCATCGGGGTCCGTAGCCTTATCCATTGAAAATGCTATAGTGAAATCACCAACGTCAGAATTGGCAGTAACAATAAATTTTGCAGTACAAGTATTATTCTCGACATCTCTTGAAATACGAGGGGTCTTATCAAAGCGGGTATTTTCTGGATGACTGTACACTATGTCAGTCGTTTCCGTTACTTTATGTATATCATCACCAGAATAAGTCACAGTAATGACAACTGGACACTCTTCTAAAACCGTTATTCCTGAAACTATATCTGTTGTAAATATCGACATATTAAACCTCATATTAAAGTTAAACACCAATCAGTAACAAACACTTAATTTTCTGTCAAAATAATGCGTTTATACAACGATGCTTACTCTCTATTACCTCCTTTCTGTTTATCACACAAATAAATTTTTTAGCTATTAATGCAGTAGCAATAAATCCACTACTCATAACATAAGCTTTATATCCAAGTATATCCTATATAGTCATAATATATCCTGGATTAAAATTAGGATAATTGTTAAATCACTTTTCGCCACATTGACCATTATTCATACTCCACCATTAATTCCATGATTCATTGTTTGAAAATAAAATGACAACGCTTAATGAAATATTATAGCTCGGTAATAAAGAAATCGCCAGTTCACCAATAAGAAATATGTTCGGAAAAATGGAAAATGCATGAGCATTTTCCAACAAACAGTTAAAAGCTCAATCAGTTAAATTTATTTCCTAGGTGGAACAGTATCAATATGTCCAAACCAAATCTTAGATTCATTTTGGCCTACGCTGTAAGTGATATAAACCGAGCCTGGCGTACCATCAAAATGCGAGTCTACATTAATAAAGGGTGCCATACCAAGCGGAATAATAGCCTCTCCTACCGCCGCTTCGTCGGCAGTTACCGTATGAGGATCAATAGAATAAATTTTCGAAGATGGCTCCTCATTGATAATACCATTAACGTAAATACGTACATTAATAACACTGTTTACCTCTATCCCACTGTTTTTACCCACATCAATATGGGCATCCAACCCTCCACCTAAAATATATTTAAGACTAATCTTACCTGGCCAGCTAAATTCCTCCTGTCGTTTATGATTAAAAATTCTAGGTCTCGCTAATATACGTTTAATCTCTGGTGGTATATTTGGTACTGACTTTGTCAAATCAAAATAGAGGGCGGATGACATAGCTATGTTTCCTATTACATCAGCTACGTAATAATATAACCCATTATTGCCAATATTTGGAACACTAGCATATGGCACTAAAATAGATGGTATATCCAACTGACTCAGATCAGCAATGACAGCAGACATGCTTTGCGTTTCATTATTACCTTCTTTGATCATTAAAAAAATTCTATCTTTCAGTTTAACACCTTCATAGAACGGGATACTTACATGAAAACCTGTACTGCTATTTCCTACTGATGGCGTTAACCTATCACCATTCAATTCTTCAATATCTGGCTTCACAAGCGTTGGAGCAACGTCTTCTGTAATAAACAGAATATTTGATGAAGATTTTTTTGAAAAACCCTGCAAATCGGTGAACATATTAACTGCATAGTTCCCCCCCTCCTCCTGACTGGGAAAAACCCTTAAGGCAACAAAACCTTCATTATTCGTATTAATATAGTATTTGTTGTTATCTAGTTCTTGAATAAAAGGAAATATTTCTTCCGTAAGTCGATCGCCATCATACCCAAAAATACGTACTAAATTATCAATTACCAGAGGAATTTGAAAATAGGGTAACGGATCATTTGTTTTACTCAGCGCATATAGATTAACGAGGAGGCTACCATTAAATCCAGAAGGTTGCTCATTATCTGCTGCCGGAGATAAGTCTTTTATCAACGAATCGCCAATAATGATAGGTTCAAACGCTGCATATGAAAAACCATTTTTATCAATAGAATGACATGCAATTTCCAATTTAGCATCGGGGTCCGTCGCCTGATCCATTGAAAATGTTATGGTGAAATCACCGGCGCCAGAAGTAGCAGTAACAACAAATTTCGCAGTACAGGTATTTTTCTCAACATCTCTCGAAATACGAGGGATATCATCAAAACTGGTATTTTTCGGGTTATCGTGCACTATGTCAGTCGAATCCGTTACTTTGTGAGTATCATCGCCTGAATAAGTCACAGTGATAACAACCGGGCACTCTTCTAAAACCGTTACTCCTGAAACTATATCTGCTGTAAATGTTGACATATTAAACCTCATATTAAAGTTAAACACCAATCAGTAACAAACACTTAATTTTCTATCAAAATAATGCGTTTATACAACGATGCTTACTCTCTATTACCTCCTGCCTGTTTGTCATATAAATAAACCATTTACTCTAGTCATTACTGTAATAGCAATCTATTCTTTATCCAAAAGGTATTATAAAATGGGATACAGTGTTTCCTCCGCATATTCAGAAAACTAAGCCAGAAACCATCAGCATATGAGTCCACATATGAAAAAAGCGCCTGACTAAGCTAATAACACTTACTCCAACCTCCACATACTCCTTGGTAAATGTATAAGGATCAATAGTAATAACTACTGAATCTAACTCCTCTCCCATACATTGATTTTCCCTCTCGGTCCAAGTGCTAAATGATCTTTGTGAGTAAAAATTCTAGCTACAGCTAATGTACGAGCAACCTGTCGCGGCTCATTAGGGGCTGAATCTGTTAAAATAACAAGAAGATAACATGGCTACGTTTTCACTATAATTCACAGTAATGGCAACTGAGCACGCTTCTAAAACCGTTATTCCCGAAACTATATCTGCTGTAAGTATCTACATATTAAATCTCATATTAAAATTAAACACCAATAAGTGATAAACACCTAATTTCCTATCAAAATAACGTTCTTCTACAATAATGCTTACTACCTATTATTTCCTCCCTATTCTTCACATAAAACTACATAAGCCAATGAATTATAAGCCAATGCATTTCGAACGTTGTTATCCAAAAAATGAGCCTGAATACTTGTCTCATTTTTTTGTAGCCCTCCCATTCTTACTCCGTTAGGATTTAACCCCCTCCGTGGATCTCCTAATAAACCCTTCTCAATAAGATTTAAATTTAAATTATTAACCAGATAATCAATTGATTCACCAAGATCACTCTCTTGTATCCTATTTCCTCTTGTACAACGAGGTAAAGGTTTACTATTGTCAATACGATCCCCTGAGAAAACTATACCAATCCCCGGCCCTCCCGGGTTAGAGTCAATAATTACAAAGTGGTCAATTTTCACATCAGGAATAACATATTTTAAATACCGACCAGATATTGGGTGTGTAAACGTCGCAGTTAATGTAACTGTTCCTGTTTTTTTAACTCGAAAATACTCTCCATCCACATCAACTATGTTCCTATTATTTGAGTCATATACTCCAGTATAACCAGCTATAGTTAATTTTCCAGGCAAATACTCGGGGACAAACTGCATTTTTGGCCAAGCAAAATTCATTCTTTCTTTTGGAACCGAATTCCCGTACCCTTTTCCATCCACAGGGTCATAATCCAATATAAAGAAGCCAGTAACATCCTGTTCATTAGCCTTAATTTCCACCGTCTTATTCTTAGAGCCAACAGATGAATCATTCACTTTGGCCGTTACCATAACAGCAACAAACCCACCACTTTTGCTATATATCTGGTACTGAGCTTTCCCATCAGCATCTGTTTTACCATCACCCACTACCTGAGTAACCAAGTTTTTATCAGTAATGGTAACTCCCTTACTATTTGTTGCACTCCAAGCCACCGTAACACCGCTTTTCGCCTGCCCGGAAAAATCTTTTACTGTGGCAGTAAAGGTGTAAGTATGCCCCTCGCCTTCTCCTTCTGTTACGTGATCTGGACTAACAGTCAGAGAAGCAAGCTCATCAGGACTGATAAAACTGATTTTTTTATCCACCTTCACCGGCGTCTGCTGAGTAGCCGTTTTGGCAGACACTTGTACATCAATCGCTACCACTGTACTGCTTAAGGTCGCCGTGACCTGCCCCTGCGCGTTACTCACCGGATTACTCTGTTTCGTCAGGGTTAACCCGTCTACCGCTGGATCTGTCTGCCAGTCAATATCGATCGGTTTATCCACCACCAGATTGCCATACGCATCTTCCACCGTCGCCGTGAAGGTGTAAGCATCAGTGCCTTCGTTGTAGAGCGGGCCTTCTTTGTCCACCGTTACGCGGGTAACATGATAGCTAGTGCTCAGATCCTCAAAGCTCACCTTTCGATCAGCCTCGACCCACGACGGGTTAGCCGCCGCCTTCGCCGATACCCGCACATCCTTCACCGCCGCCGTGCTGGTTAAGGTCGCGGTCACCTGCCCCTGCGCGTTACTTACCGGATTGCTCTGTTTCGTCAGGGTTAACCCGGCCTCCGTTGGCTCTGTCTGCCAGTCAATCTCGACCGGTTGATCCACCACCAGATTGCCATGACCATCCTTCACCGTCGCCGTGAAGGTATAACTGTCGGCGCCGTTGTTGTAGCGCTTCTCGTCTTTATCTTTATCCACATCCACCGCCACGCTGGCGACATAATAGCTGGTGCTCAGCTCCACAAAGCTGACTTTGCTCGCTGCCTTCACTGCCGTTTGCTGGCTGGCCGTTTTCGCCGACACCTGCACATCCGTCACCGCCGCCGTGCTGGTTAAGGTCGCGGTGACCTGTCCCTGCGCATTACTCACCGAATTGCTTTGTTTCGTCAGTTTTAGCCCGGCTACCGCGGGGTCTGTCTGCCAGTCAATCTCGACCGGTTGATCCACCACCAGATTGCCATGACCATCCTTCACCGTCGCCGTGAAGGTATAAGTATCGGCGCCGTTGTTGTAGCGCTTCTCGTCTTTATCCACATCCACCGCCACGCTGGCGACATAATAGCTGGTGCTCAGCTCCACAAAGCTGACTTTGCTCGCTGCCTTCACTGCCGTTTGCTGGCTGGCCGTTTTCGCCGACACCTGCACATCCGTCACCGCCGCCGTGCTGGTTAAGGTCGCGGTGACCTGTCCCTGCGCATTACTCACCGAATTGCTTTGTTTCGTCAGTTTTAGCCCGGCCACCGCGGGGTCTGTCTGCCAGTCAATCTCGACCGGTTGATCCACCACCAGATTGCCATGACCATCCTTCACCGTCGCCGTGAAGGTATAACTGTCGGTGCCGTTGTTGTAGCGCTTCTCGTCTTTATCCACATCCACCGCCACGCTGGCGACATAATAGCTGGTGCTCAGCTCCACAAAGCTGACTTTACTCGCTGCCTTCACTGCCGTTTGCTGGCTGGCCGTTTTCGCCGACACCTGCACATCCGTCACCGCCGCCGTGCTGGTTAAGGTCGCGGTGACCTGTCCCTGCGCGTTACTCACCGAATTGCTTTGTTTCGTCAGTTTTAGCCCGGCCACCGCGGGGTCTGTCTGCCAGTCAATCTCGACCGGTTGATCCACCACCAGATTGCCATGCCCATCCTTCACCGTCGCCGTGAAGGTATAACTGTCGGTGCCGTTGTTGTAGCGCTTCTCGTCTTTATCCACATCCACCGCCACGCTGGCGACATAATAGCTGGTGCTCAGCTCCACAAAGCTGACTTTGCTCGCTGCCTTCACTGCCGTTTGCTGGCTGGCCGTTTTCGCCGACACTTGCACATCCGTCACCGCCGCCGTGCTGGTTAAGGTCGCGGTGACCTGCCCCTGCGCGTTACTCACCGAATTGCTTTGTTTCGTCAGTTTTAGCCCGGCCACCGCGGGGTCTGTCTGCCAGTCAATCTCGACCGGTTGATCCACCACCAGATTGCCATGACCATCCTTCACCGTCGCCGTGAAGGTATAACTGTCGGTGCCGTTGTTGTAGCGCTTCTCGTCTTTATCCACATCCACCGCCACGCTGGCAACATAATAGCTGGTGCTCAGCTCCACAAAGCTGACTTTGCTCTCTGCCTTCACTGCCGTTTGCTGGCTGGCCGTTTTCGCCGACACCTGCACATCCTTCACCGCCGCCGTGCTGGTTAAGGTCGCGGTGACCTGTCCCTGCGCATTACTCACCGAATTGCTTTGTTTCGTCAGTTTTAGCCCGGCCACCGCGGGGTCTGTCTGCCAGTCAATCTCGACCGGTTGATCCACCACCAGATTGCCATGACCATCCTTCACCGTCGCCGTGAAGGTATAACTGTCGGCGCCGTTGTTGTAGCGCTTCTCGTCTTTATCCACATCCACCGCCACGCTGGCGACATAATAGCTGGTGCTCAGCTCCACAAAGCTGACTTTGCTCGCTGCCTTCACTGCCGTTTGCTGGCTGGCCGTTTTCGCCGACACCTGCACATCCGTCACCGCCGCCGTGCTGGTTAAGGTCGCGGTGACCTGTCCCTGCGCATTACTCACCGAATTGCTTTGTTTCGTCAGTTTTAGCCCGGCTACCGCGGGGTCTGTCTGCCAGTCAATCTCGACCGGTTGATCCACCACCAGATTGCCATGACCATCCTTCACCGTCGCCGTGAAGGTATAACTGTCGGCGCCGTTGTTGTAGCGCACTTTGTCTTTATCCACTTCCACCGTCACGCTGGCAACATAATAGCTGGTGCTCAGCTCCACAAAGCTGACTTTGCTCGCTGCCTTCACTGCCGTTTGCTGGCTGGCCGTTTTCGCCGACACCTGCACATCCGTCACCGCCGCCGTGCTGGTTAAGGTCGCGGTGACCTGCCCCTGCGCGTTACTCACCGAATTGCTTTGTTTCGTCAGTTTTAGCCCGGCCACCGCGGGGTCTGTCTGCCAGTCAATCTCGACCGGTTGATCCACCACCAGATTGCCATGACCATCCTTCACCGTCGCCGTGAAGGTATAACTGTCGGCGCCGTTGTTGTAGCGCTTCTCGTCTTTATCCACATCCACCGCCACGCTGGCGACATAATAGCTGGTGCTCAGCTCCACAAAGCTGACTTTGCTCGCTGCCTTCACTGCCGTTTGCTGGCTGGCCGTTTTCGCCGACACCTGCACATCCGCCACCGCCGCCGTGCTGGTTAAGGTCGCCGTGACCTGTCCCTGCGCGTTACTCACCGAATTGCTTTGTTTCGTCAGTTTTAGCCCGGCCACCGCGGGGTCTGTCTGCCAGTCAATCTCGACCGGT
Source organism: Photorhabdus luminescens subsp. luminescens (assembly GCF_001083805.1). Lineage (GTDB taxonomy): Bacteria > Pseudomonadota > Gammaproteobacteria > Enterobacterales > Enterobacteriaceae > Photorhabdus > Photorhabdus luminescens. The sequence goes on from NZ_JXSK01000001.1 coordinate 926,098, forward strand.
TGATCCACCACCAGATTGCCATGACCATCCTTCACCGTCGCCGTGAAGGTATAACTGTCGGCGCCGTTGTTGTAGCGCACTTTGTCTTTATCCACTTCCACCGTCACGCCGGTGACGCGATAACTGTCGCTCAGCTCCGCAAAACTGACTTTTTTATCCGCATTCACCGCCGTTGGCTGGCTGACCGTTTTCGCCGACACCTGAACATCCTTCACCACCACCGTGCTGGTTAAGGTCGCGGTAACCTGCCCCTGTGCGTTACTCACCGGGCTGCTCTGTTTCGTCAGTTTTAATCCGGCTTCCGTTGGCTCTGTCTGCCACTCAATGTCGATCGGTTTATCCGCTACTGGCTTGCCATGCGCATCCACCACCGTCGCCGTGAAGGTATAACTGTCGGCGCCGTTGTTGTAGAGTCCGCTGTCTTTGTCCACCGTCACGCGGCTGACCCGATAGCTGCTGCTGGTCTCAGTAAAGCTGACTTTTTTATCCGTAGTAATACGTTCGCCATTAATACTGACGCTGACTTGTATATCGGATAATGGTGTTGTACTGGTTAATGTCGCAGTCTGTTGCCCATTTTTATCTGTTGCTTCTGAATCAGGTTTTAATTTCAATCCCGGATCTTTTTTATCCGTATCCCAAACCAATTTAGCATTCTCTATCGGCGTCTTTTTGTCAGCGCCAAGCAGAGTCGCTGTATAGACATATTTCGCATTGCCATCAGCAATTAAAGGATCGGTGGTATTAACACTCAAAGAAATATTACGTTGTAATACATGAATTTGTATTTGCACATTCTGCTGAACATCTTTAATTGTACCTGTGATGGTATAGTCATTTTTGCCATCAGGCTGATATTCCGGTAACTGAATTGTATAACCATGAGTACTTTCTACATTTATAATCCCGCCATTCTTCTGGAATAATTCAGGCAGATCCCAAGTCACATTTTTGAATGGAGTATCAGATTGAATTTGTATTGGTTTAATTTCACCACCGTAACCACCAATTTCTATTACAGGGACCAGTAACCTAAAATGTTGCTGTTTTTTCAGATAATTCAGAATAATATTATTATTTCTTTCTACTAAGTCATAACGACTTCCTGCCAAACTTCGTAGTGAAGAAACATTTTCTGGTGAAAGTTGTTCTGATAACGGAACACCAAATCGGTAATTCACATTCAATGAAAATATACCATCGCTTTTTCCCTCTTTCCCTAATTTATAGTCAACTCCTGCTGTTATCAGTGGAACTGGGGTATAATTTACCCCAATAGTTGCCGCATAGGGATCTTTTTGCCTATTGTTAGTTCCGAATAATGCAACATTATCACCAAAATATTGTTCATATTTTATTTTGGCGCCGAGGGATGGCATTGAAGGTAAATACATGTCGGCAATCAAGTCATAACCATTTGCCGGGCGCTCATAATAATTGGCTAAATCACGGGAGTTATGCCAATCACTCAGGCGAAAATATGCGTTAGCAGACATTTTTAGGTAGTTAGTCCACAATTCACCACCCAGGCTGAATCGGCTATTATTACCGGTTAAATCGTTATCGTAAAAAGTGTTCGCCCCATACATCCAGTTATTTATGAATAAACGGGTTCCAACCCCTAAATTCACTGTGTCACGGCTATCTTTATGACGATATCCATATTGAGAGTAAACAAGCCAGTGATCTTTATCGTCATAGAAAGGAACGAGTAAATCTACAGAACTTTCATCCAGGTGCCCATGATGATCAATATTTAGATTAATTTTGGCTGTACCAAACTGTGATAGCCATTTCTGAGTATTATTGGTTATCTGACTATTTAATTTATTGACAACATAATCTTGGGCTAATTTTTTTGGATCTGAATTTAACAATCCCAGGAGTTCAGTGCCGCGAGATAGGATTAAAGGGGGAGTATTTTGATTATCATCTTTATGACTATTTTCATATAACTGGGGTATTTTGGGTTTTTCATCGCTATCGTTTTTTCCTATTGCGCTTCTCTTTGATAAGAAGTCACCACACCGCCTCTGACCTGATTGCTTTTTCTCTTTATTAGTAACGTTTTCGTGTAATTTATTGCTATCCTGTCCGGTTATCGGTTTTTTTCTATCAATATCATGCTTTATAACTGCTTCTGGATATTCCTGACAACTTTCAACACCAATCAAAGACTTTCCTGGTTCAGATAAAACAGGGTAGCTTTTTAGTAGCATAAGCGCTGCAAATAAAAAAAAGACCAGTAGCGCACTCTTATTTATCTTATAACTCATTAAGTTACGAAAAATACGATTGATGTTCATCAGTAATACCATAAATCTCTTACCTTTATATTCAGTTATAGCTACTGAGCACATTAAATGACTTTCTATAACTTTGTATAATGAAAATAAATTATCAGCCGATAACCATTAGTAATCACTTAGCAAAACAAAAACCGCAGGAAACCATTTTCTAACACGGCATTCAGTATTTATACAATTTTCATTAAAAACATATTTTCATTAAAAACATAAGCAGAAAACCCGTTGTACAAGTATTCCAACGGGTTTTCTGTTTATACTCGTTATCTTTCAAGCTGCCTCTTTGTTGGCTGCGCTCACTCACCCCAGTCACATCGTTATCTATGCTCCTGGGGATTCGCTCCCTTGCCGCCGCGCTGCAACTCGAAATCTATTAGGTATACTTGTAATTACTGAGTTCGCACTCAGTAATATTATGGTTTTTCCGGCCGTTGAACTCTAACATTAATCACTCGCCCATCGGGAATATCGCATAGTTCACCATCATTATAATAAATGACTTCTCCATCACTATTAACGCTCTTGACGCGTTTATTTTGGGCAAATATCGGCGCATCTTTATTTTGACGATGATAACATTCAATAGTGATATCGCCATTAGATGGATCTACTGATTCACAAACCCAAATCAGATTTAATCCGTTGCTATCTGCCGGAACGATAGTACCACCGTGAATGCCCCATGCTCCATCTTTAGCAAAACCGTTGCAACCACTAATGCGATATTTCCCTATATCTATTCGCTCGACAGTCATGCCTTCCGCTTCACGAGTTAGCTCATAAGTTCCGTCTGGATAAATACTCACTACAGGGCTGGATACTTTGAGATTGCCGTTAGTATCGGCAATGCAATTATCATTAAAAACTGCAATAGGGTTACCGTTATATCTCAACTTCTCGCCAACTGTCAGCCTGCCATATTTTTTTTCATTGCAAATATCAAAATCCGATGACCCGTCACCTGGAAACCCAATGTAGGCGGTTCTTTTTCCTCCCTCAACAAACTGGAAATATGCGTGTCTATCCGTGTCATATATTATATTAAAAACGCCTCCGGCCCCCTTTAAATTTGCCGACCCGGCATCAATCTGACCCGCAGGAGAAACAGAAAAAACCCGATTGTTATTAAAATATGCAACCAACTCACCACCGATTGTTAATTTGCCAGATTTTTTTTCGTTACAAATATCAAAATCCGGTGAACCGTCACCTGGAAATCCAACGTAAGCCGTTCTTTTTGCTCCCTCAATAAACTGACAATATGCATGTTTACCCGTGTCATGAATTATATTAAAAACTCCGGCATTCCCCCTTATACTCGCCGACGCAGCTTCAATATGACCTGCGGGAGAAACAGAAAAAACTCGCTTGCCGTTAATATCTATCGTATATCCGTAGGTATCGACGCTACCCCCACGCACAATACCGGTTTTAATATAATTGTCATACCAATTGTAAAGCGTAAACCCGACTATCTCACTTGTCGGTTTAGCTCCCTGCAAAGAAACTAACATAGTCGCATTACGTTCAGTAGGCAGTGTTTCAACCTGTTTAAACCTAAAATACTGTGGATAATTTCCACCATTGGCCGATACCGCATTTTTCGCCAATTCCACTGTTTCCGATAAGCCGAGGTTTTTTACAAACGCGTTTTTATCAGGAATATCTGCGCCATTTTGATTTTTTGCCAACCGGTTATTAGCATTATCATTTACATCAGAAACAAGTTTCTGCGTTACCGCGAGGGTATTACTGTTACCGGTTTTATCTGTAAGCTGCGTAACACCTTTTTGTGTTAATGAGGCACTCGGTACTTCTATTGCAATTTTTTGTTCTAACGCTCTATTTAGTTGAACAATAAGTTTAGCGATATCTCCATCATCCAGAACATCATTGCCGGAATATGTTGCGATAAAATTAGCCACAACAGATGTTATTGTCGATGATTGACGTAATACCTTGTTTAGTAAATGAGTAGTAATATTTTCTGGTGGAAATCCCGTCTTCAAACTCCGGCTTTCTTCATATCCTTCTTGACTCACCACGTTAGCATTATTACTAATAGAAAAAGCTTTAAAATCATTTTTTTGACTCATATATCCTCCTAAAATTAAACAACGTCATTTTATGATCAACATATTAAATCATTGTAAAAACTGCTCCACATAATTTATCTTAATTATAGTTTATCTCGAAAAAACAATAATGAAACTTTCTTATGACTTAGGTCGTTAACTATTTTTGTACTGCTGACAACAATAAAAGATTCAATATTTTCAATCCAGACAGATATCAAAACTATTTGCGCTTAATATCTTTAAGTAACTTTTCTCTTTCCAATTTCCTCCCGAAGATTTTCGTAACAATATTTCCTATACTTTCAAACTGAACTTTGTACTTGTAGCCCCCGACAGGTAAACTATTCTTCTTTTTGTTTTACTGCCAAAAGTGAAGAAAAATAGTGAGTAACATAAAATTAATCGTCGGTCTGGCTAATCCCGGCGCTGAATATGCCCAGACCAGACACAATGCCGGAGCCTGGTATGTTGACCTGCTCGCTCGGAGCCGCAATCAATCACTGAAAGAAGAGAATAAATTTTTCGGTTATACCGCCCGAATTAATATTTGCGGTCACGATGTTCGTCTGTTAGTCCCGACGACATTTATGAATCTCAGTGGTAAATCTGTCGCTGCCCTCGCCTCTTTCTACCGCATCCAACCGGATGAAATTCTGGTGGCCCATGATGAACTCGATTTACCGCCAGGAGTGGCAAAAATGAAACTGGGTGGCAGTCATGGCGGTCATAATGGTTTGAAAGATATTCAGAACAAATTTGGCAATAACCCTAACTTTCACCGTTTACGCATCGGTATCGGTCATCCCGGCGACAAAAATAAAGTTGTTGGCTTCGTGCTAGGCAAACCACCCGCCAGTGAACAAAAGCTGATCGATGATGCCATTGATGAAGCTCTACGTTGTACCGATATCCTGATGAAACAAGATATGGATAAGGCAATCAATCGGTTACATAGCTTCAAAGCCAGCGCTTGATAACATGAAATCGATAAATCTTGTCTGTAAGATCGTGATAGCCCGCCATTCCGTGTATAATGGCGCCAATTTTTTTTGACTCATCGAACAGGCTAACACAGCCTTTTGATTTATAAGTAAATTAAGGTGAAAATCATGGGATTCAAATGCGGTATCGTTGGCCTGCCTAACGTCGGAAAATCAACATTATTCAATGCGCTGACTAAAGCCGGTATCGAAGCAGCAAACTTCCCGTTCTGCACCATTGAACCCAACACCGGTGTGGTCCCTATGCCAGATCCACGGCTTGAACAACTGGCGGAAATTGTGAAACCTCAGCGAATCCTACCGACCACGATGGAATTCGTCGATATTGCTGGTCTGGTAAAAGGCGCATCAAAAGGTGAAGGCTTAGGCAACCAGTTTTTGACCAACATTCGTGAAACAGAAGCCATCGGTCATGTTGTGCGCTGTTTTGTCAATGACAATATCATTCACGTTTCCGGTCAAGTTGACCCTGCTGCTGATATTGAGATTATCAATACCGAACTGGCCCTTTCCGATCTGGACACCTGCGAACGAGCTATTCATCGTGTCCAGAAAAAAGCCAAAGGCGGCGATAAAGATGCCAAAGCAGAACTGGCAGCACTGGAAAAATGTCTGCCTCATCTGGAACAAGCGGGTATGTTGCGGGCGTTGGATCTCAGTACCGAAGAGAAAGCTGCTATCCGTTATCTGAGTTTCCTGACGCTAAAACCCACCATGTACATCGCTAACGTCAACGAAGAAGGTTTCGAAAACAACCCACACTTGGATGCGGTTCGTGCGATCGCAGAAAAAGAAGGCTCCGTGGTGGTGCCGGTTTGTGCGGCGGTAGAAGCGGATATCGCCGAGCTGGAAGATGATGAACGTGCAGAGTTTATGGCTGAACTTGGGCTGGAAGAGCCCGGTTTAAATCGCGTTATCCGCGCTGGCTATCAGTTACTGAATTTGCAAACTTACTTCACTGCCGGCGTGAAAGAGGTTCGAGCATGGACCATCCCGGTTGGCGCAACCGCGCCACAAGCCGCCGGTAAGATCCACACTGATTTCGAAAAAGGTTTTATTCGCGCACAAACCATCTCTTTTGAAGATTTCATCTCTTACAAAGGTGAACAAGGGGCAAAAGAGGCCGGCAAGATGCGCTCAGAAGGTAAAGACTATATCGTTAAGGATGGCGATGTGATGAACTTTTTGTTTAATGTCTAAATAGCTTCTGTCGTCTCAGGGCATTTCAGGATGTTTCATAGAGACAATGAAAACACTTAAAATCCACGCGGTTGCGTGGATTTTTCAGACCATTGACACACCTCGTTTAAAATAACGGAGTTTGTTTGAAAGACATCAAAGTGATGCAAGCCTTACAAAGAAAGGTCAAGCATCACCGTGATATTACATTCTCAGGGCTAAATGCGCCTGTTACGGGCAACGAATTACAGGTTCAACTGAGCCTGTATTTTTTCTATCTCCTTTATCCACTGCTGTTGAAGGTGCGGTTTCTGGTGAGCGATCTTACGTTTCCTATCGACTTCCAGCTTTTCTTCAAGATGAAACAGGCGCTCCAGTAATTGCTCTTCCGGCAATAAGAGAGGTTGTAACCTGTCGTCAGCAATATGGGAAGCATAGCGGCCGTATTCCTTGTGTTTACTTTGCTGCTGACTCATCTGTTCAATTTGCTGATAGATAGCCTCAACATCGTAATACTCTTCCAACTGGTTGTTATTGATAAACCAAAAACGCTGACAGCTATTTTCGATCAACCAGCGATCATGGCTAACAACAAGTAATGCGCCACTAAATGTCGCAATTTGCTCACACAGCGCTTCTTTACCTTCAATATCCAAGTGGTTGGTCGGCTCATCCAGTATGATCAATTCATACTTCGCCAGACTCAATCCTACAAACAGTAACCTTGAACGTTCACCGCCACTAAGGGTAGCCACTTTCTGCTGATGGCGCGAGTAAGCAAAACCAGCGCCGATCAGAGCCATCTTACGCTGTTCGTCTGTCAGTGGCGCAAATGGCCGTAACGCATCTGTCAAGCTGTCGTTATCATGCAACTGGTGCAACTGCTGATCGTAATAACCTGCTGTAATGGCCGGATGGAACTTTATCTCGGGACTGTGGCGCACCTCTGAGAGATAACGTTGCCACAACAGTCGCAACAAGGTTGATTTACCACAGCCATTAGCACCGATGATAGCAATGCGATCACCACTTTTTACCTGATGAAAACCGGTGGTAAACAGTGGCATTGAGCTGCCCTGTACTGCTATGGCGGCATAGTCAAGTTCAAGAACGCGATCAGCTTGAATAGGCTGACCAGTTAATGTCAACTGCCACTGGTAGCCTTCCGTCAATACTGTCTGAGTATCTTTCAGGCGCTCAACATGTTTTTCCATCTGTTTCGCTTTGCGTGCCAGATCCTCGTTATCATAAACGCGTCCCCAGATTGCAAGACGTTTGGCACTGGACGTGATGCGATCAATCTCCTTCTGTTCAAACTGATGGCGATGTTCATCACTCATATCTTTTTCTACGAGTGCTTGCCGGGCCTTGGAGCAGGGTAAACGATAAAAGTAGAGGGTCTTATCACGCAATATCCATGTGCAATTGGTGACCTTATCAAGCAGAGCCTGATCGTGGGAAACCAGAATAAAACTACCTTTCCAAGATTGAAGAAAATTACCCAGCCACCATAGGGTAGGTAAATCCAGATGGTTACTTGGCTCATCCAGTAATAGCAGATCAGGCTCCTGTATTAATGCCCTGCCTAATAGCAAACGTGTGTGTTGCCCGCCGCTGAGCTGACTGGCAGGCTGTGCCCACAGGGTTTCAGCGAAACCTAACTGTGTCAGAAGGACTTCCGCACGCCAGCGCTCTGTCACACGTTCATCAGCAGGTAATTTTTGCAAAACTGCATCGATCAATGGCTGATTTTCCACGTCTTCCGGTAAATGCTGCTCAATATAGGCAGTCACACAGTGGCTGGCATAGTGAATAGCGCCGCCGCTGGGAAGTAGCTGTGCCGTCAATAATTTTAATAGCGTACTTTTTCCACTGCCGTTATGACCAATCAGACCGATACGATCACCAGCCTGAATAGTGAAAAAGACATCATTCAGCAATGTGCTGGTTGATGTTTCGTAACAAATTGATTTTACAGATAATAATGTGCTCATGGCTTACTCATTTTTCAGGCGTGAAAACGCCCGGGTTAAGTCGGGAACGACAACCCAGTAAGCTGAGGAAGAGATTTTTTTGGATAACTTCGCTCAGGCAGGATTATCGCAGTGTAATACTGTGAAAGCCTGAGCTTTGGCGATTACCAAAGAAGTGTGAATATTCGATCACATCACACAACATCATAATTAGCCTCCTTAATTTATTTTTCCAAGTTGAACGGTGCTGTTATCGTAACAAAGCTGTTTGTTTATAAGCAAACAATAATATTAAAACTCCTAAAATCCGCGTAGCTACGCGGATTTTTTTATCTCCTAAACTACCAAATAAGTCTGACCATAAATTGCAATTTGCACATTATTCAGTAACGAATCACAAAGCGCCATTTATACCCGTCATCTTTCAAGTTGCCTCTTTGTTGGCTGCACTCACTCACCCCAGTCACATAGTTATCTATGCTCCTGGGGATTCGTTCCCTTGCCGTCGCGATGCATCTTGAAATCCATAGGGTATATTCCCGATAGTATTATTCTTGTGGTTTTTCCGGCAGTTGTACTCGAACATTAATTACTCGTCCATCGGGGATATCGCATAGCTCGCCATCATTGTAATAAATGACTTCCCCATCGCCGTTAATACTTTTAACACGCTTATTTTGCGCGAATATCGGCGCATCTTTATTTTGACGATGATAACATTCGATGGTTATATCGCCACTGGATGAATCTACCGATTCACAAACCCAAATTAGATTTAATCCATTGCTATCTGCCGGAACGATAGTACCACCGTGAATTCCCCATTCTCCATCTTTAGCAAAACCATTGCAGCCGCTAATACGATATTTCCCGATCTCTATCCGCTCGACAGTCACGCCTTTCGCTTCGCAAGTTAACCGATAAGTTCCGTCTGGATGAATATCGACCACTGGGCTGGAGACTTTAAGATTGCCATTCGTATCCGGCTTGGCGTTGCTTGTTGACCAGACTTTATACCACGAATTCCATTTATTAATGTTACCGTCACCATTATGCGTTCTATAGTGTAATTCGCTCTTCTGAGCATATGTGGATTGAATCATCAGTTCATAACCCTTAAAGCCTCCATACCCTCCTGAAAGTCTAATTCCTGCTCCATATACACCTGGACCATTTAGTCCTGTTGGATATGCAAAATATGTCGAATTCTGAGGAATGTTATCAAAATTATCGATTGTAGATGATGTATTATTCCCAACAACAACCGGTTTTGTACTAATCACTTCTAAACCGAGATTTTCTACAAATGCTTTTTTATCAGGAATGTCTGCGCCGTTTTGATTTTTTGCCAATCGGTTATTAGCATTATCATTTATATCAGAAACTAGTTTCTGCGTTACCGCAAGGGTATTACTATTGCCGGTTTTATCTGTGAGCTGAGTAACACCTTTTTGTGTTAATGAGGCATTTGGCACTTTGGTTGCGATTTTTTGTTCTAACGCTTCATTTAATTGGACAGCAAGTTTAACTATATCCCCATCATCCAAAACATCATTACCAGAATATGTTGCGATAAAGTTAGCCACAATAGATGCTATTGTTGACGATTGACGTAATACCTTATTGAGCAAATGAACTGTAATATTATCTGGTGGAAACCCAGTCTTTAAACTCCGGCTTTCTTCATATCCTTCCTGACTCACTACATTAGCATTATTACCAATAGAAAAAGATTTAAAATCATTTCTTGGACTCATACACCCTCCAAAATCAAACAATATTATTTTATAAATAACATATTGAACTACTGTAAAAATCATTCCCCATAAATCACTTCAATCATAGTCTAACTTAGAAAAAGAATAATAGAACACTCTTACAACTTACATTACCAACTATTTTTATAATTGATAGAAATAAAAATAAAACTCCCTAAAACAAGCATACATTGAAACTATTTATGTCCAATATATAAAAATGTGCTTTCATAACCATTTCAATTTGAAAATATTTATGATAATGATTACTTCCCAAGAATAAAAACAATAATTATCCACATAATAAACCCATATTATATTATTAGGTAATGCTTTTCACGGCAAAACAGATAAGACGAACTACAAAAAAAATATTTCAATCAAGAAGTTAATATAATTGATCTTAATTTTTACTTGTAATTATTTATTTACAATAAATATGAATCTAAACAAACCAATAAATAATTAATAATAAAATGCATTATTAGAAAATAAAAAATAAACAGCAAAACAATATAATTTAAGATTATTCAATGAAAACAACCAAAACACAAATTTTACCATAATGGACTTTACATATTACATTTTTACACTATTATTAAAAGATTAGATATATATTTTTACCTATTGATTAAAGTATTCTCGGTTTTCAGGAACATATGTTTATCACATAAATAAAACCCTATATTATTGATATAAAATAAATTATCGTTTCTGACTCTGGGACTCATTTTTAGCAAAAAATAAAAATCAATTACTTATCTAATAAATCTATAAAGGAAAATAACTATGAAAGATATATTAACAAATTATGATCATAAAATTAAAGATATTCAAGAGTGGATAGAATACATTAAACACAGAGGAGAAAAATATCCTAAAACTCAGCAACATTTAGATAACATTTTTACTCATTTCTTAGAAACGGAGAACCTTTCTGATATACAAAGTCCAGCCAGTGTAGCAGCTACAGATAAATACATACTATTCGCAAAGAAATCGGCCACACCAAATAAATATCCGGTCAGCGTCACTGAAGGTCTACAAACTATCATCAATTTATGTCGAGTAGCATCCGGCTACGATCCATTGGAACCAGAAGGTGATGGCAACGCGCAGAAATTCATTGCATTCACAGAAGAAATAGCAAAAGTTCCCTTTCTCTCTTTACTATGGACAGATAAAAATACGATTACTCAACAAAGCCATGATACCAATGTCTTGATCGATTCTTTTGTCGAAGCCTTTCGCGGGTTATCTCCCCAGGATAAAATTAAGATTAAAACTTATTTGAAAGAGTTGATTAATACCGCCTTATCATATGCCGATCAAAAAGAAAAGAAATCTAACCTAGTACAATATGCTCTGACTAAAACCCCAAATGGGGCGTCACTCTTACTTTATTCTTCTGTGCTAATAATAAAGAAAGTAGATAACAAGGGTACTATTAAATTCACCTCTCATTATAATCTTTGCCAAGCAGAGTATAATCTCAGCCAGAAAATGTGGGAAATAGTAAAATCTGCATTCGAAAAAGAAGATAAGATAACTATAGAATATTTAATTGATTGTATGACAACCAAAATGAAGGCATAAATTAAAAAATTTCTATAAGTAGATTAATTGATTTATATCAATAATATTATTACCAATATGTAATGAGATTATTTCAATCATAGTTATTCAATAAAATCATCAAGTTAAAAAACATACAAATATAATATAAAGAATAGAATATGCGATCAATATATATAAAAAATGAATTATCTTAAAATGTGAATTTCCAAACAGTATGTTAATACTAATATGAAAATATCACATGAACAACTATTTATCTGTGAAGAACAAGTTAAATTACACACCCTTAATATTTGATAGTGAAAAATACCCACTTACGGATATAATTAGTTTACACAAAAATATATTTAACACTTATTAAAAATTCAAAATAAAATATTTACCTACATAAACAATAATTCACAGAGAATAAAAACATGCTTTATTTCTGGAATATTACCGAGCTAAAAAAAGTAATATTAAGTATATGATTGTCAATTTATCTCTCTGTTAAAAATAGGGTTCATCATTGTTCCCTATTTTCAACAGTACTCTAACATTCAATACCTAACTTAATAAATCTATTAAGGATAAAAGTCATGGAAAATATCTTAAACAATCCTGATTATGCAGTTAAAAAAGCCCAAGAATGGATAGAACAAATTGAAAAAGGAGGAACAAGGCTCCTTAAAGATTGGGAACGTTCAGACAATATTATTATGAATTATCCTGATGTTGGAGATTCTTCTGATGTACAAAGCCCAGCTAATGGCGCAGCGACAGGAAATTATACACAGCTTGCAAGAGATTCCTCCACACCATCTAAAAATCCACTAAGCATTGCCGAAGGCTTGCAAACTGTTATTAATATGTGCCGTGCGGTCTCAGGCTATAATCCTTTAGATCCTCAAGGCCCAGGCAATAAAAAGAATTTCTTCTCATTTACAGAAGAATTATCTGGCGTTCCCTTCCTTTCTTTGCTGTCAGCAAGCACACAATATGTTATTCAAAAAAGCCATGATGCAAATGTTTTGATCAACTCTTTCCTGGAAAACTTCTTAGGGTTATCTAGTCAGGAGAAAGAGCAGATGAAAATCCCGCTGAGGCAACTGGCTATTGCTGCATTATCCTATGCAGGTAGAAGGCAAACTCAATCCAATTTCGTGCAAAGTGTTCTTGCTACATCACCAAGAGGCGGCGTGTCATTCTTCTTGTATTGGTCTGAGTTTTCAATCATCGCTTCCGAAGATGATAAAGGCATGATCGAATTCAAATCTAGTTACCTCCTGCCACAAGCAGAATATAACCTGAGATACGAATCATGGGTAAATGTAAGGCCTGCATTCGAGAAAGCACAGAAGGTATCATTAGAAGATTGGATCAACAGTATGACAACGCGGAAAAAACAAGGAAGTAACGTAAGAGCGCTCTGTATAGAATAATGTGGTGAAATAACCCCAAAATGGTGTCTGCAAAAGCGTCGTGGACACCATAAGTTTCCTAGATTTCCTGATTTCCCTGCGCTTTTAATAAGCTCCATCAATGCCACAGTATTGATATACCTTACTTAATCGTGATCAAGCCTGTATTTCAACATCAGAATTCTTCACGTTTTTGTACTGGCGGCTGGTCACGTTCTGTTAAGAAATCTGCCGTAACACCAGGGCCATCAAACCAGCTATCCCAAGACTCGCCAGCCATATCAACCTGTCTCGTTGCTTTCTCCATGAAATTCTCCTTAATTGGGATTAATATCAGCCAATAATGTATGGCAAATATTGCCTAAAGTCTGCATAGCGCGTTCCATTTCCTGATTCCAATCAAAAGAGGCATTCAGACGGAAGGCATGATTAAACTGTTCGCTGGTACAAAACATACTACCCGGCGCAATGCTGATCCCTTCCGCTAATGCTAGCTGATAAAGCCGCTGTGCATTGAATAGAGGCTCCAATTCCAACCAGAGGAAATAGCCGCCTTTAGGACAATTTACTTTTACTGAAGCGGGCATATAGTCACCAATCGCTCGTAACATCAGGTGTTGACGTTGCTCCAATATGCGGCGAAGGCGGCGTAAGTGGTTGTCATATCCCCCCTCCGCCAGATAATCAGCAATTGCCAGTTGCGTCGGCATGCTGGCAGAAACGGTGCTCATCATTTGTAGTTGTTGAATTTTCTTGGCATGTTTTCCTGCTGCAACCCAACCTACCCGAAATCCCGGCGCCAAACATTTAGAAAACGAGGAGCAATGCATAAAGTTGTTTTCGCTGTCCAACCCTTTCGCCGGTACAGGCCGTTGTTGATCGAAATAGAGTTCACCATAAACATCATCTTCAATTAGCGCCACCTGATTACTGTTCAGAATATTCACCAGCCGTAATTTACTTTCAGCAGACATCGTTCCCCCTAACGGGTTCTGAAAGTGAGTCATTAACCAACAGGCTTTTATCGGGTATTTCTGAATCACCTCCTCCAGCGCATCCAAATCAATACCGTTTTGTGGATCAGTTTTGATGGCTACCGCTTTCAAGCGTAAACGTTCAATGGCCTGTAAAGCACCGTAAAAAGCCGGTGATTCAATCACGACCCAATCGCCCGGCTCTGTCACCGACTGTAAACTGAAACTCAGTGATTCCATCGCGCCAGCGGTAATGACAATCTCATCAGGAGAAACATGAATACCATGCATCGCATAGCGGCGCGATATGTTACGACGTAACTTATCATTACCCGGCGGTAAATTGGCTAAAGCGCTATGTGGCGCTATTCGCCTGGCAGCCGCCGCTAACGCTTTGGAGAGTTTAGGTTGAATCAATAAGGATGGATCTGGAAATGCTGAGCCAAAAGGAATAATCGCAGGATCTTTACACGCCTGTAATACATCAAAAATCGAAGCGCTTATTTCCACGCTTTCACTTAAATGTAATCGCGTCCCCCCTTTTGCTGCGGCAAAGGGTTGCAAACGTTTAGCGACGTAATAACCCGATTGCGGACGGGAAATGATCCATCCCTGACTCTCTAATAATTGATAAGATTGAACAACGGTCATCAAACTCAAACCTGATAACTTCACTGATTCTCTCAGTGAAGGTAATCTATCTCCCACCAGCCAGGTACCATCTTCGATATGTTGAAGAATTTGTTTGGCAAATTGTTCATAACGCTTCATCAATTCAGACCTCTCACAAACTGTTATAGTTAATATACAGAAAACTGTCACTATTATAGTTATTTTTTTCATGCTTTACTTACCCACACACATTTCCTGCCTTTATTCAAACTAAAAATAAGAGGTCACTATGTTTGGTTTAAGTGCCTTGGAACTGGCCAGAATTCAATTCGCGTTTACCGTCTCGTTTCATATTATCTTTCCGGCGATTACCATCGGGTTGGCAAGTTTTTTAGCGGTACTGGAAGGGTTATGGCTGAAAACGCGGAATACCGATTACAAAGCGCTATATCATTTCTGGTCGAAAATTTTTGCCGTCAACTTCGGTATGGGCGTGGTTTCCGGTCTGGTTATGGCTTATCAGTTTGGCACCAACTGGAGTTTTTTCTCTGATTTTGCCGGTTCAATCACCGGTCCATTACTGACTTACGAAGTCCTGACCGCGTTCTTTCTTGAAGCGGGCTTTCTCGGCGTGATGTTATTTGGCTGGCATCGTGTCGGTGAAAAATTACATTTCTTCGCCACCCTTATGGTTGCGTTAGGTACTCTGATATCCACGTTTTGGATACTGGCCTCCAATAGCTGGATGCAAACCCCGCAAGGCCACGAAATTGTTAATAATCAGGTCGTCCCCGTCGACTGGCTGGCAGTGATATTTAATCCCTCCTTTCCCTATCGTCTGGCTCATATGTCTACTGCGGCCTTCCTCGCCTCAGCATTCTTTATTGCAGCTTCAGCGGCATGGCATTTATTAAAAGGCAATGACTCGACAGCAATGAAAAAAATGCTATCCATGTCGATGTGGATGATCCTGATTATTGCGCCTTTACAGGCATTGATTGGTGATGCTCACGGTCTTAACACCCTCAAGCATCAACCCGCCAAAGTTGCGGCAATGGAAGGCCATTGGGAAAATCTTCCCGGCGAAGCGACGCCGCTGATCCTGTTTGGTCTCCCGGATATGAAGCGCGAAGAGACGCATTATGCCGTCAAAATCCCTTATCTCGCCAGTCTGATTTTGACTCACAGTATCGATAAGCAGGTTCCTGCGCTTAAGGAGTTTCCACCGGAAGACAGACCAAATGCGCTTATGGTTTTCTGGTCATTTAGAGTGATGGTCGGCCTCGGTGTATTGATGATAATTGCCGGCTTTTGGGGACTTTGGTTGCGCTATAAGAGGCGACTTTATCAGTCAAAAGCCTTCCTGCGTTTTATATTCTTGATGGCGCCTTCCGGCCTGATCGCCATTCTTGCCGGTTGGTTTACTACCGAAATAGGCCGTCAACCGTGGGTCGTTTATGGTTTGCTACGCACCAAAGATGCGGTATCCGCACACGGTGAAATACATATGAGCATCAGTCTGTTGCTTTTCATCGCGGTTTACAGCTCGGTATTTGGTGTGGGTTACGCTTATATGATGAAACTTATCCGTAAAGGTCCCAAAAAGGAGTTAAACAATGGGTATTGATCTGCCGTTAATCTGGTTCATCATCATTGTGTTCAGCATCATGATGTACATTGTCATGGACGGTTTTGATCTTGGGATTGGGCTGCTTTATCCCACGGTTAAAAGCGATAACGACCGCGATTTAATGATGAACAGCGTTGCTCCGGTGTGGGATGGTAACGAAACCTGGCTGGTGCTTGGCGGCGCAGGGTTATTCGGCGCTTTCCCTTTGGCTTACGCGGTTATCCTTGATGCATTAACAATCCCACTGACATTAATGTTATTTGGCCTGATTTTCCGTGGCGTCGCCTTTGAATTTCGTTTTAAAAGCGCGCCTGAGCATCGTCATATCTGGGACAAAGCCTTTATCAGCGGCTCTGTGATGGCGACGTTTGTTCAGGGCGTGGTAGTAGGCGCCTTTATTCAAGGGTTCCCGGTGGAAAACCGGGCTTACGCCGGCAGCTATTTCGATTGGTTCGCACCCTTCCCTCTATTCTGTGGTTTTGGACTGGTGGTTGCCTATGCGCTGTTAGGTTGTGGCTGGCTGATTATGAAAACCGAAGGTCACCTTCAACAAGAGATGTACCGTGTCGCCCGCCCACTCATTTTTTTGATGCTGGCAGTTATCGCCATTATCAGTTTATGGACACCCTTCATTCATCCGGCAATAGCTGAACGTTGGTTCAGTCTACCTAACTTGTTGTTCTTCCTGCCTGTGCCGCTGTTGGTGGTCTGCGCTGGCTGGAAACTTCTGCATTCCATCAAACGTAAAGCCCATTACACACCGTTTCTATTAGCGCTGTTGTTAGTTTTTCTTGGCTACAGTGGATTAGGCATTAGTATCTGGCCTAACTTGATCCCGCCGACAATCAGCTATGAAGCCGCGGCAGCGCCGCAACAAAGCTTAGGTTTTATGCTGGTCGGCGCCTTACTTATCATCCCAGTGATTCTGGTTTACACCTATTGGAGCTACTACGTTTTTCGGGGGAAAGTTAACCATGAACAAGGCTACCACTAATCAAGCTATCACTAATCAAAACATCCCACGCCCTTCTATATGGAAACGGATAGGCTGGATGGCAATGATCTGGTTATGCAGTGTGATGGCTCTTTTTGCTGTTTCCACACTATTTCGCTTTTTAATGACAGCAGCGGGTATGAAATTGAAGTAATTATTAACACTATTTAATAAATTGAGCTAAAGTTTTCATCAGTATTGCAGAACGGAATCTTAACCTGATGAAAACAAGTTCAAATAACACCATCTTTAAAAACCAAAAACTGTTTGTAATCAACTCCATTATAAATTTATTTTTACTTTTTATACTGTTGTTGATTAATAAACCGTCGATTCCAGATTTAATTTTACCGTTATTGATAATGTTAAGTATTACAAATGTCTACTTTCTGATAAAAGTGGTACATAACTCTGCTCCTGTTAAAGAATGGCAACATGCAAGATACAAAGCAGAAATTAACGCACTGAAACAAAAAAATGGCTATTTGGATTTCCTCTGTCAAAGCCATTTCAAACTCCAAAATTGTAAGCTACTACCTGAAAAGCTTCAGGAGATTTTTTCCCATCTCAATCGCCTGATCCCTTTCTGTGAAGCCAAAATCATCTTTTATCCATCACAACAAGAATATTCCTTCCGTAATCCCCACCAATGTCCCTATTTCGATATGCCGCTTATTACAAGATGGAATCTAGATGACAATATTGATAACTATGGAATACTCTGGATAAAAACACACAGAAATAGTGATCTTACTCCTGATGAAAAAAGCTTGGTCCAGGATGTGGTGACTTTAATGACAAATAAACTATTACGGGAAAATCAGATCCAATGCCAACACCAGAGTATGTTGGCCGCAGAGAGAGCCGCTATTTCCCGTGAACTGCACGATTCCATTGCTCAATCCCTCTCTTTCCTTAAGATTCAAGTTAATTGCCTATATATCGGCAGTGATAATTTACCCAAGCAAAGTTTAACCTCACTGAATATGATTAAAGATGAGTTGAATATTGCCTATCGCCAGCTAAGAGAATTACTGGCAACGTTCAGGAACGAACAACCTCAATGTAATCTACAAGCATCTTTACAGGACTTGATTAATGAATTTAACCACCGTCTAGGCTTCAATATTGAATTCAATTATCGGCTGACACATCAGCACATTCCTGACAGTTACAGCAAACATTTGATACAAATCATTAGGGAATGTTTGAATAACTGTTATAAGCATGCCGATGCCAATTGGATCAGTGTCCGTATTTATCCGATTGATGACAAAATTATTACAGTTGTCAGTGATAACGGTCAGGGTATCAATCTGAACTCCGTTAATAAGAACAAATTTGGCATGGCTATTATGCAAGACAGAGTTTCTATCCTGGGTGGACAATTACAAATAAAAAATCGTAAACATGGTGGTACAGAAGTAGAAATTCAATTTTCACTGGATTGAAAAAGGCAGATAAATCCCATTATCGGCGGCAATGCAATTTGTTGAATGATAATAATTAGCATTTACGTTAATTGCTGTTACACTAAATTTGGTTTTATCAGATAATAACCTTAGGTAAGTTTTCCAGAGGAATTTTACGTGACTAATAGAATAATTGAAGAAAAAAATATTTACCGTCCTGCACCACCGAGGCTTGTTCAGGTAAAAAACATTTTCGATGTGACACCTAATATGCGTAGCATTACTTTCACCAGCGAGTGTCTGGATAGTTATCCCACTGAATGTGAAGGTGGGCACCTAAAGATATTCTTACCGCTTCCGGGGCAGACCAAACCGGTATTACCTGCTTTATCCCCAGAAGGCCCGATATGGCCGCCGAGTGAACTGCGTCCAATTACTCGCACTTACTCGGTTCGGGCCATCCGTACCGAACAAAAAGAGATCGATATTGAATTTGCACTACACCACAACGGCGGCCCGGCAGTGGAATTTGCTTATCGAGCCAAAATCGGTGACTGGATCGGCATCACTAACCCCGGCGGCCCAGATCCATTACTGCCAAAAGTCAGCAATTATTATATGGCCGGCGACCCAAGCTCCCTACCGGCTATTGCCGCGTTACTGGAAACCGTAAAACCAGATGCGACTGGACAAGTGATTATTCGTATCGACAGTGAGCAAGATATTCAGGAATTAAAAAAACCGGCTGGAATAGCGGTTCATTGGATCACTGGTGATGTTGAAATAACTGACACAATCGTATCTGAATTCAAATCCTGGTCATTACCAACAGAAGATGTCACTTTCTGGCTTGCCGGTGAAGATAAGCTGGTAAAAGAACTTCGTCGCTATATTCGCCGAGAAAAAGGCTATGAACGTCACCAGCTATATGCTATTCCCTACTGGAGGCACGGCTTTGATGAGGAAGGTTATCATGTCCTGCGCCATGAAGTGATGGATAGCGACGATTAACAGCCTTGCATATTTATACTCGCTTGATCCCCTCTCCTATTGAAATCAGAGGATGAGGGAATCAGCGATACTGATATTATCAACAAGATCACTTAAAACGAGATTTTTAAAATCGAAGAAATGAGATTGACGATAACTCAATCTCTATTGAGTTTGTAACACTTTCTTACAAATTATTTTTTCGTAAATTAAAAAAATGAAAATTTTCCTTGCTATTTACTGATGATTTAATAATCATAATTTAAGTTCCATCATATGGACAGTATGAAGGAAATTCTAGCTCCTGTTCCCTTTGTTCAAAGGGATTAATTGATGGGAATACATTTTTGTATTCCTGTTGTTCAACTCGCTATTACTCACGGCATAAGCGGTGTTTTTTATCTGTGGTAATAGGATTTTGACTCTCTTATTTCTTTGGCGACGAAATCAATTACTGCTATCCAAACGGGATATTTATGCTGATTTCATCAACATGATAATGAAGGTGATTGATAGCCGGACGGTGAAGTCTTATGAGACTTTCAACCCATGACATGCGGACTCGTGCCTATATAACGTTAATAGTAAGGAAAGAGTATCAATGAGCAAATTAAGCCCACTCGATTGTCTTGATTGTAAAGACATGCTGAAAAACTGGTTGGAATTTCAGTTGGTGGATGAACAGGGAAAACCCTTGGTCAATATGCCTTATCGTTTGAAAATCCGTGGAAATCCTCGGCTAGGACGTAAAGGGGTTACCGATGGTAATGGATTATTAAGGGAAGAAGATATGCCGCCCCATCCGGTAACCCTGTATATCGGCGCCCAACCGCTGGCCGATGAAATGGAACAACGTTCGTTGCGGGAAAAACGGGGAGAGGAATTTTCAGTAGTGAAGCCAAAAGCAGAAGCGGAAGGTCATCAATATCGCTATGTGACTATCGGGCAGATCAGTGATGGGTTGCCGGCGCTAAATGATTGGAATGATCCCAAAAAAATTCCACCTCCCTATCATTTCCCAGACCCGGAACCAAAAGGCTATGAGGTTTATCCGGTAAATCGACGGTATGTACTGGAAGTATGTCCTTTTCGCGCATGGGTTTTGCAACTGCATCATCAGAAAGAGTATTCCATTGTTAATGCCTATAATCAGTGTTTGATGAGCGTGCTGGCCTATGCTGGCGGGGATGTTGATGTTGAAGGCTCTGTACTTCACTTTTTTAACCGGCAAATGGTGGATGTCTCGAAGCTGCCTTATCAGATGGAAAAGGCATCGGCGACGCCTGTAGTTTACGATGTGCCATTTAGTGAACGTTATACCCGGGTGGAGTTTATTGATTCACAAGCGGGGGACAACAAGCAGAGTGATACCAAACTGTTTTATGTTGCCAGTAAGAAAGATGTGATTGTGAGTTGGCGGGGAACGGCTAGCCTGGAGAATTACCTGACTGATGCCACCTTCCAGCCATTGGCTTTAAGCTGCGATGATGACAAAGCGTTGTGCAGCGAGTTTATTCATCATGGCAAAGTGCATAAAGGGTTTTGGGAGGCATTCAGTCTGGTTGGGAAGTTAAAAGTTCCCAGTGATGAAACTGAAACTAAAACAGTGTTTCGAAATATCGCCGGTTTGGTTACAAACAAGCGATTATTTATTTGTGGCCATAGTTTGGGAGGTGCGTTGGCATTATTGCACAGCGCACAACTAAAAGAACACAATCCTTGTCTCTACAGTTACGGGATGCCGCGAACATTAACTCGTAGTGCAGTAGAGGAATTGTCCTCCATTATCCACTATCGCCATGTTAATGAAGATGATGTAATTCCTTCTGTACCATTTGAGCAGGATATGGATAATGGTTTTTTCAATTACTGGACGCTGGCGGGGTATGACTGGGAAATCATGAAATTATTGTCACCCTCACCGATTATTCAGGCAATTAAGCAGGCGACAGCCAGTAAAGAAATTTATCTGCATCATGGTAAAGTGGTTCATTTTTTTCAAGCCAACAGTTGCCCAGAATGGCTGATTTCCGCCCGGAATATCTCTCTTATAACGGGTATTGCCGAAGAAATATTGAGCAATACTACAAAGCTCTATTTAATTCCTGAATTGAACCAGGAAACAAAAAAGGATTTTTCTCTGGCCGGCGAGCAGCAAAATGCTTTGTTTAATCAGCTCAGCCAACAAGAAAAAGACAAACTGTTTGTTGAAAACAGAAGTGCTGATTTGAAAGGCGGATTCGGTTTTTCTAACCATAGCTCATATAAATATGCGGGGTATATTGACCAGCGCCTCAGAGAGTTATGTGAACCGGATAAGATTACGGCCTATCAGGACAGTCAACGTCAATTTAAGGCGAAAATGGATAGTTATAAGATGCTTATCCCTGACAATGTTTACTACCGAAATCTCTATTTTCTGGATATGGATAAGCAGTTAATAAAATCACTGATTGTAAGCCAGCAAGAAGAACAAGGAACACTGGCCTTACAACATTACTGTGATAAGAAGGAACTGTCTGTATGAAAATATTTAAAGTAACGCTGTCCTTATTATTTCTCTATTTTATTTACTGGGCATTTGGCGATACCTTTTTTAACTGGCTTTTTCCTTTTTCATCTGCCGGAAAGGAGCCGTTAATTACTGTGGAAGGCATAGCGCCGAAATACACAAAACCCTATGTATCCGCACAGTATATATCAAAAAACTGTCTTAAATATCAGTTTGATGCAGGTATGTCACCTTTTAAAGTGCCGACTTATTATAGATTGCGTCTAGATGTGAAATCAGATTCACAAACCGGTTACTTTCAGGTGAAGTTGCCTTTTAATGGTGGGGGCTGGTGTAAATGGAAAATTAATCGGGCCTCTGTGGCAGTGGGTTATGCCGATGTTAGTCACTTGGTGAAAGATGCTGTTCCCTCTTCAGGAACAGGATTAGCAGCCTTTATCAATGACGCAGCGCGAACAAATTATTCTGAAGCCTCTGAAACTCGTGCATTGAATACTATAGATTACAGACCGGTTATTTATCCTGTTTTAAACATGTTCGAGGGATATCCAGACGGAATTTCCTTACAGGGTGAGGTGGATTTATTTCCTTTTCGGCTGAAATTAATTCCAGGAGCGGAATGGAAAATCACCTTTAAACCTAAGCTGGATGAAACCAAAATGCCCAAAATTACTATTACTAACGGTAAGGGAGAATGGGTTGAATATCCTGATGGACGAATTGACCTTAATCGCCAAACAATAGACTACTGGAAAATAAAGTAACGTTATCAGAGTCTTCTATAAAAATCATTGACCGTCAGTCAGCAAGAAGAAAAAGGGAAACTGGCTTTACAGTACTACTGCGATGGTAAGGAACTTTCAGCATGAGGATATTAAAAATCACACTGTCATTATTACTGCTGTCTTTTATTTACTGGTCGATGGGAGATACCTTTTTTAACTGGCTATTTCCCTTTTCATCTAAGGGAAAGGGGCCGTGGATCACAGTGGAAGGCGTCATGCCGAAATACACCGAGCCGTATGTAGCAGCAAGATATATCTCAAAATCTTGTCTTGAATATGAATTTAGTGCGACGATGACACCTCATAAGGTACCAACCTACAATGTGCTTTACCAAGAGGTAACCTCTGATCCCCAAACAGGTTATTTTCAGACAAAATTGCCTTTTAGTGGTGGAGGTTGGTGTAAATGGAAGATTGAGCGGGCTTATGTATCGGCGAATTATACCGATGTCAGTCACTTGGTGAAAGATGCTATACCCTATTCGGGGACAGGTTTAACCGCTTTTATCAACGATGCTGACCGAGAAAATTACTCTGAAGCCTCTGAGACTCGCGCACTGAATACTATAGATTACAGGCCGGTTATTTACCCTGTTTTAGATTTGACGGAGGGATTTCCGAAACATATATCCTTACAGGGAGTAGTAGATTCGTTTCCTTTTCGGTTGAAATTAATTCCAGGAGCGGAATGGAAAATCACCTTTAAACCTAAGCTGGATGAAACCAAGATGCCTAAAATTATTATCCCACCAGGTGAAGAACCCTCAAGAGTTGAATATCCTGATGGCAGAATTGATTTAAACAGAGACTCTATTGATTACTGGAAAATAAAGTAGCGTTATCAGAGTCTTCTATAAAAATCATTGACCGTCAGTCAGCAAGAAGAAAAAGGGAAACTGGTTTTACAGTACTACTGCGATGGTAAGGAACTTTCAGCATGAGGATATTAAAAATCACACTGTCATTATTACTGCTGTCTTTTATTTACTGGTCGATGGGAGATACCTTTTTTAACTGGCTATTTCCCTTTTCATCTAAGGGAAAGGGGCCGTGGATCACAGTGGAAGGCGTCATGCCGAAATACACCGAGCCGTATGTAGCAGCAAGATATATCTCAAAATCTTGTCTTGAATATGAATTTAGTGCGACGATGACACCTCATAAGGTACCGACTTACAATGTGCTTTACCAAGAGGTAACCACTGATCCCCAAACAGGTTATTTTCAAACAAAATTGCCTTTTAGTGGCGGAGGTTGGTGTAAATGGAAAATTGATCGGGCTTATGTATCAGTAAGTTATACTGATGTAAGTCACCTGGTGAAAGATGCTATTCCCTATACAGGGACAGGACTAACTGCATTTATCAACGATGCTGAACGAGAAAATTACTCTGAAGCCTCTGAGACTCGCGCATTGAATACTATAGATTACAGGCCGGTTATTTACCCTGTCTTAAAAATGGTTGAAGGGCGTCCAAACAGAGTTTCCTTACAAGGCAAGGTAGATTCGTTTCCTTTTCGGTTGAAATTAATTCCAGGAGCGGAATGGAAAATCACCTTTAAACCTAAGCTGGATGAAACCAAGATGCCTAAAATTATTATCCCACCGGGTAAAGAACCCTCAAGAGTTGAATATCCTGATGGCAGAATTGATTTAAATAGAGATTCTATTGATTACTGGAAAATAAAGTAGCGTTATCAGAGTTTTCTGTAAAAATCATTGACTGTTAGCTATTAGATGTACTAGCTCAGACCAGATCTGACAGTTACCGGTTATTTATATAGATGTCTGTCAGATTAAATACGCTTTCAATATAATAACTAATCACAAATAAGTTTATCCAGAATCAAAAAATGAAAATAGAGATCTAAAATCTACCGAATAATCAGCGAATATGCTAAGGATTACGCCGTGAGGCGCTTTCGCAAAAGCCCTCAACGGCGTATTTCCGCAATTTATTCACAATAAGCCAATAATGTTTTCTGGCACAGTTGAGAACGAACGCAATCCTCTTGATTAAAATGGATAACACTGACGATTTCATCATCTGAAAATCTTTCCAGTGCATCACGCAATCCTGATACGACGCCAACCGGCAAATCACATTGACTTATATCACCATTGACAATCACAGTCACATTTTCTCCAAGCCGAGTCAGAAACATTTTCATCTGATTAATCGTTACATTCTGAGCTTCATCCAGAATTACAAATGCATTTTCAAATGTCCTGCCTCGCATATAGGCGAAAGGCGCAATTTCCACTTTGCCAATTTCAGGCCGTAAGCAATATTGCAGAAACGATGCTCCCATGCGTTTTAATAAAACGTCATAAACCGGCCGGAAATAAGGGGCAAATTTTTCAGCCATATCTCCGGGCAAAAAGCCGAGATCCTCATCTGCCTGTAATACAGGACGGGTGACGATAATCCTATCAATTTCCTTATTAATCAATGCACCCGCAGCCATTGCCGCACTGATAAACGTTTTACCGCAGCCCGCCTCCCCACTGGCAATAATCAGTTTCTTATAGTTTATTGCGCGCATATAACGCCGTTGCGTTTCAGTCCGTGGCAAAATTTCCGAAGTATCCCGGTTATCACGTGCCATTCCAATAGCTTCTACGCCACCGAGTTGCACCAGAGAGGTCACATTATCATCCTGATAACACTGATGATGACGCAAATCCCTTTTCATCATCCGCTTTGCCTCTCGACGTGATTTAATCACTGCTTTCTGTCTATTCATAGCAGTATCACCTTATCGTTGTTTTCACCCATACGGTGTCATATCACCGATATAATCACTACACCCGTTATCTTTCAAGATGCATCTTGAAATCCATTGGGTATACGTTATTTCAAATAGATAGGCGCCTCCTTTTCGCTTATTTAGCCCCATAGAAAAACGGTGGTAGAACCGTCACAGATATTAATGACTTTGATATTCCCACAGGTTCGCATATCATCGGAATATCAATCATTAACGTTACTCACCATTATTTCTATTTAGTGAAAACTAACGAATCATTATGACAGTATAATGACAATTTCCAAGTTATGGCAAACAAGCCAGAAACTCTCGATTAAAAATAATCGACAGTATTGTTTATCTATTTTTGCGATAAGTTTAATTCATTTAATAATATGACTTAATATTTACAGTGATAAGTATTCATTAATATAAGCTAATGACTTAACACCACTAATTACTTAACACCATAGTAACCATTATTGATTTGGCTACTATGGTATTGATCCATTCAGTTACCATCCAGCAAAGAAGTTACTATCTACAAGCGCTCTTCTCCACCGGATGGCAACAATATGATTATTGATGACAACAGAGAAAATAGTTAATTATCTATTTTGTTAAGTACCCTTACAGTTTCCAGCCAATCGAAAGCCCGCATTTTTTGCTTCACCTTCTGTTTTAAAATAGACCGCATTCTTCTCCTGAATCACCTTATAACCTGAACAATGAGAAAAATGATAGATTTTGCTGTTGTTATTCCCTTTAATTAATCCTGTAGAAGAGGCTCCAGATAATCCCCGTTGTTTCTGGGTATCTGTTTGACTATTTCTCTGCCCTTTTCTCTGCCCAGTTTTGGGAATGCCCGCCGCTGAGTTTTTATGCCACAATTGCCATTTCTGTTCACCGGTAACAAAAGGATTATGATGCCCCATAATACCGGCAATGCGGTTATCTCTCTCCCGCTCCCATTTACTCGGTGGATATTGACGATCCCAAGCGATAAATAATTGCTGTTGTTGACGGGACATGGAAAGATTGTAACGATCATGCATATAAAAATTGATCCGAGCGACCTGCCCTTTTACTTCATTTCTTGGCTCGAACGTGCGAGATTTAAAATCGACTCTACTGGTACAATGACCATAATCATTCGGCATATTTTTCGGTAACATTCCATAACTGAAATTACTGCGATCGCCATTAACCTCGCCAATTGATGGCGCCAAATTATGCATATCAGATTCCATCGCCCTGAAAACCGGATCGGAAGCGACACAATTTTTCCTCCCGCCATTTTGCCAACATTGCCGCTGATGACCAAAAACCCAGGCAGGAACAATATGTTCCCATTCGATTCGTTCAGCACGATTCTGTTGTGATCTGACTTGATAACCACACGAAGAGAGAATTGCACGCCCACCGCTCTTACCTGTCCATTGCCAATGACAACCACAATAAAATGTCCCGGTCTCAGACTTAAATTGATCATGGTAAATGCGTTTACGCAATTCAACTTTAGCTTGTTCAAAGGTAGACGGAGCGGCAAAAGAAGATAAAGGAGCAATTAAACTAAAACACCCAATATGAATTGTCCAAAAAATAACTTTACGTTTCAATGATAAACCCTACTTATGCAAAAATATCATTCTGATTTTACACTTTTATGTTGCCTCATAATCGACCTATAAGACAAACATTGTTTCTTTGCATTTCTTCTTAGCACTCCTTTTAAGAAGAAAGACTATTCAATAAACAGATTGAGATATCACAAGAGGGTCGTTATTCCAATAAGTTACAGGGCCGATATACGGCCCCGTATTACTACAATTTATGACCAAAAGCGCTGGTACTTTATATTTCTTCCTGTTCCATTTCTTCTTGTAACTTCTTTCGATTCAAATTCCAGAGTGAATCTTCTGGCATTTGGACCCGAATATCTAAACGGCAAGAATCGGGAATATCACAGGATTCCCCATCTTGATAGAAGATCTTGTTGCCATTGTCATCTATAGATTTGAGTCGCCAATTTTGGAATCTCTCAGGTAAATGCGCATGTTGGCGATGGAAAGTCTTAATGACA
This sequence comes from Photorhabdus luminescens subsp. luminescens, assembly GCF_001083805.1. Taxonomy (GTDB): domain Bacteria; phylum Pseudomonadota; class Gammaproteobacteria; order Enterobacterales; family Enterobacteriaceae; genus Photorhabdus; species Photorhabdus luminescens. The sequence continues at coordinate 954,113 of NZ_JXSK01000001.1, forward strand.
ATAGAGCCGTCAGGTTGAACCTGATCATCAACAAAAATCAGTTCGAGATTATTGTTGTCGCAGGGAACAGAAATGCCTCCATGCACACCCCAAGCACCATCAGCGTTATAACCCAAGATATTTAATATACGATATACGCCGGTTCCCTCTTTTATCACTTCTGCACCCTCTGATTCTTCATTAGTCGAGAATGTGCCATCAGGGTAGATTTCTATTACCGGAGAAGCTGTTTTAAGGAATCCGTTAGCATCCGGGCTAGCATTATGATCATCCCAGAATTTACGCGTAATTTTATAATCTAAGTTTATATGATCTGTACGGTATGTATCTCTTCCATGAACAAAAATTAGCCTATGACTCCATACTTGATCTATCCCTTCACTTGATGGACCATTTATATTGCTAAATCTTAGCTGAACTCCAAAACGATCAGATGGCAACCCATGTTGGGTGAGGAACGGCGCATTCGGCCTAAACCCGGCACAACCATTGTATAGATTCTCCCTGCCATCTAAACGATCAAGATTCATTGAATACATTGCATCATTAGTTAGTACCGCACCCACATCTCCCGCAGTCAGATTAATATCCCCAGTCAACGGCTTACCGTTTATTTTCCGGCTATTAGGTACTCTGGCATTAATATTTTCACGCAATGAATTGACTATTTCCTGAGCCAGCTTCTGTGTCACAGCCAGTGTGTTATTATTACCCATCTCATTGGTCAGTTGAACAATACCCTTTTGCGTTAATGAAGCATTGGGAATTCCTGCTGTGATTTTTTGTTCCAATGCCCTATTTAATTGCGCAGTAAGTTTAGCTATATCGCCATCATCCAAAACATCATTACTAGATTGCGTCACAATAAAATTAGCTACGACAGAGGCTATGGTTGACGATTGGCGTAATACTTTATTTAACAAATGAGTCGGAACATCATTTGGTGGAAACCCACTCAGCAAATCCCTACTCTCTTCATATCTTTCTTGACTCACTACATTAGCATTATTACTCGAAGAAAAAGCTTTAAAATCATTTTTACTCATATACCTTCCCCAAATTGAATGATATTTATTTACAGTCAATAAATCGAATTATTAGAAATAATTCTCCATAATTTACATCAGTTATAGTCTAATTCTGAAAAACAATAAAAATATCCTTACTGACCGCCCTCCACTTTTAGTAAAAATAAATTTAAAGTCGATAACCAAATCAACTTTACGAATCAGAGTTCATTTTTATATGAACTTTTATACGAATTTTTTCCAATCAAAGCACTGATTAAAAACCAGCGCTTCGTTAATATTTAAGAATTATAAAACTTTAATGATATTATTCTTGCGGCTTTTCCGGCCAATTAATCTCTGGCGCCGATGAAACATCAATCCGACGCAGTAATACCAAATACTTTTTCCAATCTAGCAATAAAGTTTTTTCCGCTTCCGATGCCATTTCAGTTTCAACCGCATATTGCAATACAGTGATAGCGTCATCAGCTTGCCGACGAAAAATAGCACGTTGTTGTTCTGCCTGCTCAATTTGATTGACTTTTTGAGCTTCAAAATCCGTTACCCATTTTTCACCATCCCATTTATCAAAATCGGTGGACGGTTGCTCGAATGTTAATGTTTCTGGTAATTCACCCAATGCAGCTACTTCTTCCTGTGCACCCACTTGCGTGTTGTAAACTATTTTTCCACGGTGGTCAGGAACAATTTCCCAATAACTTCCGTCCTCACTGCGGCGCACAGCCATATCATCAGAATCGGGCAGATTTGGCGCATCTAAATAAGAATGCGCTGACAAACCTACGCCTTCCGCAACATATTCTAAATCAGAGCCAGAGAATTCTCTCGAATAGGGATTAGCATGATAAACTTTTATCCAGCCAGCTTGAGTTGCTAATCCGTCTTCACCTAATACAGCGGTTTCAGTATCTAAAATATTTTCTTGTGTCATTATTATTCTACCTTTACGATATTATTCTGCTTTTACTATATAGTTAAATGCGATATTACGGGGGCGATTTTCATTCGCAGTAGGTACAATGCGAGAAGCATCAATTTCTAGTAGACTAAATCGATCCTGGGCTACAGAATTATATGTAGCGCCAGCATTAAAATGACTTCCGGGGTTAGTTACAGAAGTATAAAAAGCACCACCAGCATAACTAAACATACGGGATGAGGTGGATACAGTTCGTCCACTTACACTACCAGTAATATTCCTAATCGCATCCCCTTGATGAGTTAAGATTCCACGACCACTATCAACACCACGCCCATCATCCCAGCCACGAATAAACTCGCCTCTTAAATCAGGTAATCTACCGTCAGGATAAGCTTCTGCTAACTTCGGATATTGTGATCTACTAAAAGCGGAACCATTACAAGTGAAATAACTAGCAGGTGGATGGGACAACGGCCAGGGAATAGGAGAGCCAACGGGCATGCTGGAAATACTTGAAACTTTTTGCTCTAAAGCTCTATTGAATTGCACAGTAAGTTTAGCTATATCACCATTATCCAAAACATCATCACCAGATTGTGTCGCAATAAAATTAGCCATAACAGATGATATTGTTGAGGATTGGCGTAATACCTTATTTAATACATGAGTAGAGATATTTTCGGGTGGAAATCCCGTCTGTAAATTCTGACTTTCTTCATATCTTTCTTGACTTACTACATTAGCATTATCACTAATAGAAAAGGCTTTAAAATCATTTTGTTGGCTCATACACCCCTCTTAAATTCAATAATGTCATTCAGCAATCAATATATTAAATGGTCGTAAAAATAGCCTCTCTCAATTGGCGCTAATTATAGTCTAGTTCAGGAAAAGAATAATGAAATTCATTTTATAACTTATAGGTTTAATTATTTTTGTATCATTGGCAGTAATAAATCACCCAATACATTGCAATAAAACACACCCAAATTATTTGCATTTGTCATCTCTTACCTCATCTTTGCCATTTATCACTGAAAATCTTCATGATAATGTTTACTACCTTTATTAAAACAGATGAAAAAATAACAGTGACAAAAAAGACCACACTATAGCATGGCCTTAAGCAAGGTAACTCACTAGTAAAACTTATTGTTTTTCAGCGAAAAATAGCCTGTAAATTCCCCCTCCAACAATCCCGCCAATAATTGGCATCACCCAGAAAAACCATAACTGCTCTAAAGCCCAGGTATTCTGGAATATAGCAACAGCCGTGCTTCGTGCCGGATTGACTGACGTGTTAGTAATAGGAATGCTAATCAAATTAATTAAAACCAACGCCAAACCTATTGCTAATGGCGCAAAACCCGGAGGCGCTCGTCTATCTGTCACACCAATAATGACGATTAAGAAAATAGCCGTTAAAACAATTTCAGCTACAATAGCTGATTGAAGTGAAAATCCACCCGGTGAATGCTCACCAAAACCATTTGATGCAAAACCACTCGTGGTCGCATCAAAACCCGCCTGCCCACTGGCAATAACATACAGTACCGCCGCAGCAAGAATACCACCGATAACTTGAGAAATAATATAAGGAATAACGTCTACTGCCCTGAAACGACCACCAACCCAAAGACCAATTGTTACAGCGGGATTAAAATGCCCGCCAGAAATATGCCCAACCGCATATATCATCGTCAATACGGTTAAACCAAATGCCAAAGATACACCGACAAAACCAATCCCCAATTCAGGAAATGCAGCAGAGAATACAACACTACCACATCCCCCAAAAACTAGAACAAAAGTTCCAAGTAATTCAGCTGCTAATTTTCTTAACATATTTTGTCCTCATCCAGTTATTCAAAACGAGTTACCTTGCTGAAATTAACTATAGCCAATAAATTAAAATCATGCTTATTTTTACTATAACCGTATAAGTCTCTGATTCTTGTGGCATCTTTACTTGATATTCACTTTAAACCGGGATTTAATGCACCTTCTATCCTGTTCAGATCAACTTTTCGGTGAAAAATGGATAACTTAAAATCAATTATCGCCAAAATAAGTTCAATATCCTGTTTAAAAATAGGAAAATCCGATGCAAGATACCTGCACCGGATTATCACATCAGTATTGAATAACACAATATCTATTAGACAATGAGTACTATGTGAAACCGTTTTTTTTCACTACGGAACAAGTCATTCATCTGACTACCAAAACTGAAATATTCGCATATCCGACAATCCCTGAAGCGTTTGAACCTAATAAATGGGTGGAAATATTAGGCCGCCGGGAACCAACAACAATTAAATCTGCTTTAATCTCATCTGCTGTCGATAATACTTTATCCCTCGGTGATCCAAAGGCTACGGAGAAAGAGACTCGCTCTTTTGGCAAATCTATTTTCTCAGCCACTTTTGCCAATTCCTCTTCTGATCTTGCAAGAGACTTCTTAGCAAAAGAGTTGAGCAAGTCATAATGGTAACTATAACTAATTGAAAATCTTGATATATCAGGAACGGCATGGAAAAGATGTATATTAGCATCAGATAACTTCGCCAAATACTCTGCATGTGCAATCGCTTTATCGGTCAACTCATCCTCTGAAATATCCACCGGTACTAAAATCGTTTTGTACATACGCACTCCTATATTTATATACCAAACCTAACTCTACCTACTTCAATGAGTATATATACCCCTCATCTTTCAAGCTGCTGCTTTGTTGGCTGCTTTCACTCACCCCAGTCACATCGTTATCTATGCTCCTGGGGATTCGCTCACTTGCCGCCGCGCTGCAACTCGAAATCTATTAGGTATAAAATATTCCATTATTTGTTGTGAATTGTTTAACTAAATCAAATAAATTACTGTATAGAGCTATTTTTAATCACTCAGAACCGAGACAGTCAATTTTTCTATAACTATTGTCTCCTCAACAATTTTACAAAAACTTATACAATCTCAATGAAAATATTTAATAAAAATACAGCGACACAGCGTTAACTAAATAGTAAATCGAGCAAGCCATCCGAAGATGGCTAGCCAATCTCTTCCATTACATTTCACCTCATCTGATAACCAAAACAGATGTTGTCGAATATTTAACAACACCTGATGCATTAGATCCTAATAAGTGCGTTGTAATATTGGGCCTTCTGGAGCCAATAACAATAAGATCAGCATTAATTTCTGTCGCTGCTGCTGTTATTTCATCTCTTGGCGACCCAAATGCAATGGAATAGGATAACCTGTCATCAGGAAAATCGATGGTATCAAGCAGCGCTTTCAAATCATCTTCGGCTTTAATTGTCGCTTTATCCTTAATTTCATCGTATCCCAACGAATAGGCATTAACAATCGCTGATGAAATTGGCAGTACATGAAGAATATGGAGCCTCGCACCTGTTTTTTTTGCTAAAGACAGTGCATGCTTAACCGCTTTACTCGTTAGTTCATCTTCTGAAATATCTACCGGTACTAAAATAGTTTTGTACATACGCACGCTCCTATATTTACATACCCAACCAGATTTACATACCAAACCAGACTACTACATTTAGTATATACCCGTCATCTTTCAAGTTGCCTCTTTGTTGGCTGCACTCGCTCACCCCGGTCACATAGTTATCTATGCTCCCGGGGATTCACTCCCTTGCCGCCGCGATGCATCTTGAAATCCATAGGGTATACTCTATATCCTGTTAATTACTATGAGTTATTCAACCACATAAATGCAATGATAAAAATCAATAAAATCACTTATATTTCATATCGATATAAAGATATTGCCAATACCATTCACACAAAATTAACATTTATAAAAATAAAAACCAATCATTATCATAATAATAAATCTATTACTGTTTGTCATCAATACTGATTACATTACCTATTCGCAAAAGAAAAAGTCAATTGATACCTTTATTCAATATATCATTCTGTATATAACGATAAAATAATAATTATAACTTAAGGATTTTTCACAAATCATTCTCCTTCCCGCACCTTTTTCTATAACCAGACAATTAATATCATTTTTAATTTATTTATATTATACTTTTAGTTTCATATACTTACACTAATTTAATGCATATAATAATATATTTTTCAAAATAAAAATATTATGAAAACAAACGCTGGTCATTTCAACACGTAGCAAAAGTGAGATGTACAGGGGAATAGAACAGGGGCAATAAAATTAACCCCTGAGACCTATCTCACTGCCGATATAACGTTTTTATTTGCTGAACCGTATTTTCAAATATCCTAGCTTGTTTTTCATCTCCCATTTCTGCAATAACACGCTCTAAATTCAGTACAACTCTCCCTGCATGAGCTTGCCCCATAGTTTTAAGAATAGAAGCCAACAGAACTTTCAAGCATGTCACCTCTGTTGCCAGAGTTTCAGTATCGGATGAAGAAATTAAATCGATTTTATTCATAGTCGTTACCTGCTTACGTATTAATTACATTATGAAAATAATAATTATACCACATGATTCATCCCCTATTTTTATACATTTTCCAAATATATCCACGCAAAAAAACGTTAAATTATTGTTAAAGCCATTTATTTTATAAATATTTATTTAGTTATTAATTTCATCATAATCAGAATATACAGAATGTTCTTATTGCGAATAAATAATACTTGCTATCGTATAAAATAATTCTCTTTTGTCTTTGAAAGAGATAAGTATAATATTCACATTCCTGATGAACTTTTAGGATAATTTATCTATTCTATTGTTTTATATAATCTTTACTAAAAGTCAAAAAATAGACAATTGAAGTTAACTCTTCTGAAACAAATTCAATACACAAGCAATATCAATGAAGCTCATGTATGAGCATAGAGCCAGTTGGAGACACTTTTTTGATAAATGTTTTGTTAGTCGATGATCATGAACTGATCAGGGTTGGTGTAAAGCGTATTCTTGATGACGTAAAAGGGATAACAGTAACAGGAGAAGCCAATTGTGGTGAAGATGCGATAAAGTGGTGCCGAGCTAATAAAGTAGATATCGTGTTAATGGATATGAACATGCCAGGCATTGGCGGCCTGGAGGCAACAAAAAGAATCCTGCGTTATTGTCCCGATGTCCGTGTCATTATGCTGACTATCTATACTGAAAATCCTTTGCCAATGAAGGTGATGCAGGCCGGCGCCAGAGGATATCTCAGTAAAGCTTCTACCCCTCAGGACATGGTGAATGCAATTCGTGCAGTTAATGCCGGCCAGCGCTATATCGATCCCGATATTGCTCAACAAATGGCCCTTAGCCAGATTAGCCCACAGAAAGATAATCCATTAAGCTGTCTGTCTGATCGTGAATTACAGATTATGTTGATGATCACGAAAGGACAAAAGGTGAGTGATATCTCCGAACAGCTTAATCTTAGCCCAAAAACCGTCAATAGCTATCGCTACCGAATGTTTAGTAAACTAAATATCAGCGGTGATGTAGAATTAACACATATGGCAATACGTTATGGGCTATTCGACACAGAGAGTCTATTAAATAGTGACGGAACAATTTGATTCAAAAACATTTTTACAAACAGTAACCAGTCAGCCTGGTGTTTATCGTATGTATGACGCCTCAGGAACGGTTATTTATGTCGGTAAAGCCAAAGATTTAAAAAAACGGCTTGCCAGTTACTTTCGTGCACAGGTCGCCAGTCGTAAAACCGAATCTCTGGTTAAAAATATTGTTCAAATAGATGTGACTGTCACGCACACTGAAACAGAAGCACTGTTATTGGAGCATAATTATATTAAGCTCTATCAGCCCCGATATAACGTTTTACTACGAGATGATAAATCTTACCCTTACATTTTGCTCAGCGCAGATAAACACCCACGACTGGCAATGCATCGGGGAGCTAAACATTTCAAAGGTGAATATTTCGGCCCATTTCCAAACGCTCATGCAGTACGAGAATCATTAATCTTACTGCAAAAACTTTTTCCTATCCGACAATGTGAGGATAGTGTCTACCGCAATCGCTCGCGGCCATGCCTGCAATATCAAATTGGCCGCTGTCTTGGGCCTTGCGTTAAGGGATTGGTCAGTGATGAAGAGTATCAGCAACAAGTTGATTATATTCGTCTGTTCCTTTCAGGCAAAGATCAGCAAGTTTTAACCAGACTAATTAACCGAATGGAACAAACCAGCCAGCAACTGAAATTTGAAGATGCAGCAAGATACCGTGATCAAATCCAGGCCGTTCGTCAAGTCACTGAAAGACAGTTTGTTTCAGGAACAGACGATGACCTAGATGTTATCAGTGTTGCCTTTGAAGCAGGCATGGCTTGTCTGCACGTACTGTTTATACGTCAGGGCAAAGTACTAGGTAGCCGGAGTTACTACCCTAAAGTCCCGACTGGGACAAAGATTGATGAGATTGTACAAACATTCCTTGGCCAATTTTATTTACAGGGCAGCCAAAATCGGACTTTGCCCTCAGAAATTTTGCTGGATTTTACTCTGCCAGAGAAAGACATTTTGTCTGATTCTTTATCTGAAATATCCGGGCGAAAAATTCATATTCAAACTCGCCCCCGTGGAGACAAGGCCCGTTATCTGAAACTTGCCCGCACAAATGCAACAACCGCCCTAACTACCCGCTTATCGCAACAATCAACTATTCACCAAAGATTAGACTCTCTCGCTCAATTAGTTAAGTTAGCAAAAATTCAGCGAATGGAATGTTTTGATATTAGTCACACTATGGGGGAACAAACTGTTGCATCCTGTGTCGTCTTTGATAGCAATGGCCCACTACGTTCTGAATATCGGCGCTATAATATCAATGGCATTACTCCCGGTGATGATTATGCTGCTATGAATCAAGTACTACGCCGTCGATATGGGAAAGCATTAGATGAGTCAAAAATTCCCGATATTATTTTCATTGATGGCGGTAAAGGGCAACTAGCTCAGGCAATAGATGTCTTTCAGTCTCTTGATGTTGAATGGGATAAAACGCGCCCTCAATTGATAGGTGTTGCCAAAGGCAGTGATCGCAAAGCCGGGCTTGAAACACTATTTTTCGCGACGGGGGATAAAGGTATCGCATTACCGTCCGATTCTCCTGCCCTGCATGTGATTCAACATATTCGTGACGAATCACATAATCATGCAATAACCGGGCACCGCCAACGTAGAGCTAAAGTTAGAAACACCAGTACGCTGGAATCTATTGAAGGAGTTGGGCCAAAACGCCGACAAATGTTACTGAAATACATGGGAGGTTTGCAGCCTTTACGCAACGCAAGTGTCGAAGAGATCGCAAAAGTACCGACGATTTCCTATGCATTAGCAGAAAAAATTTATAATGCATTGAAACACTAAGTACATTGATGCACCATACTTATAAATTCCACTATAGCCAGATAGTTAAGAAGCACTATGCAATTAAATATACCAACATGGCTCACTCTATTTCGTATCGTCCTGATCCCATTTTTTGTCCTGGCATTCTATTTGCCATTTACATGGGCGCCGATGGTTTGTGCCATAATTTTCATTGTCGCTGCGGCGACAGACTGGTTTGACGGTTTTCTCGCCCGCCTTTGGAAACAGACAACTCGCTTTGGCGCATTTCTCGATCCTGTCGCGGACAAAATCATGGTTGCTGCCGCATTAGTTTTAGTTTCCGAACATTATCATACGTGGTGGATAACCCTCCCCGCCGCAACCATGATAGCGCGTGAAATTATCATCTCCTCTCTCAGAGAATGGATGGCTGAATTAGGCAAACGCAGCAGTGTTGCCGTTTCCTGGATGGGTAAGGTAAAAACGACAGCGCAGATGGCGGCGTTAGTTGCTTTATTATGGCGACCTAATTTTGAATTCGAATTGGGTGGATTCATATTACTTTATGTTGCTACAGTGATGACATTTTGGTCAATGTTTCAATATGTAAACGCGGCCTGGTCTGATTTGCGTGAAGCTTGATCGAAATGACGCAAAAAACATCGAACAAACACAGCGTAACAATAATTGTGTTGACTCGATACGTGAAGTAAGTAGAATGCAACGCATCGAACGGCACACAAGATTTACAAAAACAAATAAGTAAATCAGCCAGTTCAAAGCGGTGCGGGAATAGCTCAGTTGGTAGAGCACAACCTTGCCAAGGTTGGGGTCGCGAGTTCGAGTCTCGTTTCCCGCTCCAAGTTACTAGCCAGAAAGATAGTTAGTAGTTGAATAATAGTTAGTAGCTGAATATAGAAAGGCGCGTTGGCAGAGTGGCCATGCAGCGGATTGCAAATCCGTCAACCTCGGTTCGACTCCGGGACGCGCCTCCAGATTCAGCCCAGGTGGTGAAATCGGTAGACACAAGGGATTTAAAATCCCTCGGCTGTAAGGCTGTGCGGGTTCAAGTCCCGCCCTGGGCACCAAATGAAACTTGCTGATAATTCAGTGAGTTAGGGAAAAGAAAAAGCCACCGTAAGGTGGCTTTTTTGCTTTCTGCGATTGCACGAAAATCGCAAAATGGCAGCAGATTGGCAGCACCTTGGCACCACTGTATAAACCCACACTATCTATTTCAGGCAATCTCTCCCCCTCTCGAAGCATCATCAGAAAAATATTTTTCACATAAAAAAAGTTAAGTCATGATTGCTTCATTACTGTGAAACCTGTCTATTGGCAGAATTCGCAGAAAATTATTATCTTTTTATATAGTTCATGAGCTTTTGTAGGAACGATTTTTTATTTCAGGTTGATTTGATTTAGCCCATGACGGATTTTCCAAATCGGTTGGAAGTAAATACAGACGATCATCGTCATCAACAACTTTTGCATTAAGTTTTTCAGCTATCTGTAGCATCTTACAATATAGGGCTGTATCGGGGTGTTTTGTACTTATGTTCCCATCAAACCAATCCAGCCAAGGTTCTTCATAGACGCTTTTTCCTGTCCATATAGCATGAAACTGACCATTCTTTTCATCAATGAATAATTCGTCATCTTCAGCCACTAATGCAAGCCATTCATCGCTACTAATTTGGCAATCTTCATTCATTGAGAAGCATTCAGCTCTTGTTATATGAAGCTCCCACCCCATAATTACTCCTTAATTATTTGAAAAATACAGAAATAAAAGGCCACAGCAAGGTTAATACCGATCCTTAAACGATCGGCATTAACCACAAGGTAACTTTTTCTCGTGATGGAAATCACTATCCACTATATCCTTTCACTATACTTTTTACCTCGGCTGTTCTGGCCATTCAATATCGAGAGCCAGTGAAATATTTACTCTACTGAGCATTACCCTGTATTTCTTCCATTCCAACAGAGCGGCTTTCTCTGCTACGGTAGCGATATCTAAATCAGCAGCATCTTGCAGTAATGCAATGGATTCATTCGCCTGTCGCAACAGAGTTACACGCCGCTGCTCCGCTTGTTCAACCTGATTTGCTTTTAGGGCTATATTATCAGTGACCCATTGTGTGCCATCCCATTTATCAAAATCGGTGACAGGTTGCTTGAAGGTCAGAGTTTCAGGTAATTCACCCAACTCAGTAATTTCCTGTTGAGTTCGTGTTAACGTGTCATAAGCGATTTTTCCGCGATAGTCAGGTACTATTTCCCAACGCTTACCGTCTTCACTGCGACAAACAGCCACATCATCAGAATCGCAAAAGTTTGGCGCATCTAAATAAGCATGCGCTGACAAACCGACACCGAGCATAACATATTCAATATCAGCGTTAGTAAATTCTCTTGTTATTTGATTCGTGTGATAAACTTTTATCCAGCCGGGTTGAATTGCTAATCCGTCTTCACCCAATACGGCGGTTTCATGTTCCAAAGAGTATTTTTGTTCTGTCATTACGCTGAATGCTGCTGCTCTCACTATGTAGTTAAAGGCTATATTGCGGGGCCTTGATACCCCTATAAATGCGGAATTCGCTGTCCAGTCTGTCTGAGCTTTATAATATACAGCCTTTATCGAAATATTGTTATTTCGGGGGGTATCCCATTGCAATTTTGTGAACTCATTGCGCGAAGGAGTAATAATAAAATTACTAGCCCGATCAACATTCTGTACCAAATAAGCCCCTTCCTGCCACGACAATATTGAACGAAATGGATCAACATTTCGACCACTGTCCCAACCACGGATAAACTCTCCCCTTAGATCGGGCAACCTACCGTCAGGATAAGCTTCCGCTAACTTTGGGTATTGCAATTTATTGAAAAAGGCACCGTTACAAACGAGGTAGTTGATCGGTGGATAAGGTAACGGCCACGGAATGGGGGAACCCACAGGTATATTAATTTCTTCACGTAATGAATTTATTATTTCCTGAGCAAGTTTTTGTGTAACCGCCAATGTATCGCTATCGCCAATTATATTTGTAAGCTGAACAATACCTTTCTGAGTTAATGAGGCATCGGGAATCTTTGTTATCATTTTTTGTTCCAGCGCTCCATTTAATTGGGCGGTGAGTTTCTCTATATTCCCATCATCCAGAACATCATTGCCAGATTGTGTGGCGATAAAATTAGCGACTACAGAGGATATCGTGGACGACTGACGTAATGCCTTATTTAACATATCAGTGGTAATACCATCTTGTGGAAATCCAGTTTGCAAATTCTGATTTTCTTCATATTTTTCTTGACTAATTACATTAGCACTATTGCTAATAGAAAAAGCCTTAAAATCATTTTTTTGACTCATGTACTTCCTCCTTAAGAAAAATAATATTTTTTATAATCAACATATTTAATAATTACAAAAATAATCCGACTGTAATTTATTCAAATTAGAGTCTAGTTCATAAATAAGAGTAATACATCATTCCTATTTATTAGAAGATTGACTGTTTTTATATAATTTTCAGCAATAAATAATTCAATACCTTAGAATCGAAAATATATCCAAACCATTTATAGTTAACATCTGAAAACTATTTTGCTCTTATATATTCTATCTATTCCAGCAACTCCTTTTGTTTTAAGTTCCAAGATGAATCTTACGAAATTTAGGCATAAACATCTAAACGACAGTATTCTGGAATGCCACAGAACTCTCCATCTTCATAAAACATACATTCACTGTTCTCAGCAATAGAACTTAAGTCGCCAGTTCTGAAAACGGTCGGTAAATGAGAGTGCTGACTTTATAAGCTGCCTGTACGGCAGTACACGGAAAGTAACCCTTATGTGCCACTAACTGATCTTTCTAAGCTGCCTGTACGGCAGTACACATTAAATCAATAGTACTCAAATCTCGCATTGATTTCTAAGCTGCCTGTACGGCAGTACACAGTTACATATTAACCCCAACCTACTGAATATTGAAGAGTAATCATTATAAAAAATAAAAAACCCTTTTTTACGAGACAAATAATATTTACTTAAAAATCAATAAATTAAAATTTGCCGTTAAAAAAGGGTCAAAATTCCCTCCATCCAAGTAGAACAACCTCTACTTCTGTTTCTGATTTAAAGGGTATTTTGTTCAGTCATCATGCTGCTCTCACTATGTAGTTAAATGCTATATTGCGTGGCCTTGAGACTCCTATAAAAGTAGTATCAGCAATCCATCTATTTGTATTTGCATGTACATACCTAGCCCACAATGAAATGGCTTTATCTTGAGGAGTATCCCACTTTAGCGCCGCACGATCATGAGATGAGAAACTAACAACATTATTAACTGGATTAACATCCTGTAACAAATAAGATCCCTCCTGCCATGACAATAATGAACGAAATGAATCTACCCCTCTTCCATCATCCCATCCCCGGATAAACTCTCCTCTTAAATCAGGTAATCTACCATCAGGATAAGCTTCAGCTAATTTCGGGTACTGTAATTTATTAAAAGCTGAACCGTTACAAGTGAAATAACCAAATGGTGGATGAGGTAACGGCCACGGAATCGGAGAGCCGACAGGAATTTCATTGGCAGTTTTAATCCGGTTATCTATCTGTTCGCGGGTATATTCACGTAATGAATTTATTACTTCCTGAACAAGCTTTTGTGTAACCGCCAATGTGTCGCTATTGCCAATCACATCTGTAAGCTGGACAACACCTTTTTGAGTTAATGAGGCGCCGGGAATATCTGTTGTAATTTTTTGTTCTAACGCTTTATTTAATTGAGCAGTTAGTTTAGCTATATTTCCATCATCCAGAACATCATTGCCAGATCGTGCCGCAATAAAATCAGTCACGACGGATGATACCGTTGACGCTTGACGTAATACCTTATTTAACAAGTGAGTGGGAACATCATCTGGTAAAAATCCAGTCTGCAAACTCTGATTTGCTTCATATTTTTCTTGACTGACTACATTCGCATTATCACTAATAGAAAAAGCCTTAAAATCATTCTTGTAACTCATATACCTTCTCCTTAAGAAAATAATATTTTTTATAATCAACATATTTAATTACTGAAAAAAATAATCCGATTGTAATTTATTCAAATTAGAGTCTAGTTCATAAAGAAGAGTAATACATCATTCCTATTTATTAGGAGGCTGACTGTTTTTATATAATTGTCAGCAATAAATAATTAAATATCTTAGAATCGAAAATATATCTAAACCGTTTATATTTATTCAGTGATGTTATTTATAATTTCCTGCTATGTGTTGGAATATAACCCTGAGAATTTTTTATATCCCTAGCCAAAAACTTACACAAAACTCTATCAAACATCTGAATATGGATGCTTTTAAGAATTCTGCGAAATGTTAACTTCTTGGTTCACTATATTTTTGATGCAACTTCAATCATATTAATCAACATTGACCCTTATCCTATGGTAATTAGTCTATTATTGATGCATACTCCCAAAAACTAGCAAATTTCGTTATTGCTTCAACGTCAAATTACGTTAAAATTCGTCAAATCATGTAAATATAAAAGGTTTATTCATATGCAAAAGTGGGTTTGTACTAAATGTGGTGAAAAAGAAATACCTCAAGACATAGAGTATTGTGAAGAATGTACAGAGAAATCTTTTAAAAAAATTGGAGGGTGGCTTTATCTACCTGCTATAAGCCTAATATTATCCATAATTAATACCCTATTTCTGCTCGGAAAAACTGTTAATACAATGCCTCAATTCTATAGCGCATTGCCTGATCATTGGCAGTTCTTCATAATATTTGAAATTACCTCTAATGCATTATTACTCTTGTTAACTATTAGCACTGTTATTTTCTTTTTTAGAAAGTCTAAGAAAGCCCCTCGTTTATGTGTATTGTTCTACCTATCAAACACCATCATTAAAGGTATTACTGTTTTCTTAATAGCTAATATTCTGTCAATACCAATAAGCTATAACAACATATTACCCACTCTACAAGCTATAGTTACTACTGCTATATGGGTACCTTATTTCATGGTATCAGTTAGAGTTAAAAGAACTTTTGTGAACTAATCAACTATCTCCCCTATCTTTGCAACCGCAGAATCATTTGCTCTGAGGTTGCAATTTATTCTCTTCTATATTGCTGTATTACCTTCTTGAAGGTGATATATACCCTTTTTTGTTCCGCTGATGAACTATTCAATCCCCAATGCTTAGCATTTTGGCTAACGCTGGTATGCCGCCAACTTATTTTATTGCTATATCCAGTATGTTCATAAAGGTTTTATTTTTTACTAGCGACAAAAAAATACAATAAATACTTTAAAAATAAAGTTTTGCTTGCTATAAAAATAAAAGCCTCGCTTGTATATTTAAGGCATGAAAACAATGCATAAAAGAATCAAGCAAGCTCGGCTTGCAAAAAAATTAACTCAAGCTGAACTAGCAGATATGCTTGGGGTTACTCCACAGTCTGTACAACAGTGGGAATCAAGCACAGAACCGAGAAAATCAAGGCTAACAGCATTAGCATCTATCCTTGATGTTGATGTGAACTGGCTTTTATTTGGTGAAACACTCAAAAAAAGTGCGGACCAAGTTCCACCTGAGAGTGAATGGACAACTATTGCGCAATGGGACGATAACATGCCACTAGATGGTGATGAGGTGAAAGTACCGTTCTTAAAGGATATTGAATTCGCGTGCAGCAATGGTAGATGTATTGATGCAGATCATAACAGCTTTAAGTTAAGATTTTCTAAAGCAACATTAAGAAGAATTGGCGCACCAACTGACGGCTCTACAATTGTTTGTTTTCCTGCTAATGGCGACAGCATGGGGCCAGTTATCCCAAATGGAACAGCAATAGCAGTAGATATTTCTAATAAGAAAATTATTGATGGAAAAGTGTATGCAATTGAACAGGATGGGTTAAAGCGTCTTAAATGTCTTTATAGACGCCCGAAAGGAAAATTACTTATCAGAAGTTATAACCGTGATGAATACGAAGATGAAGTTGCAGATGAAGATCAAGTGAACATCATCGGAAAAGTGTTCTGGTATTCCGTTTTAGATTACTAAGGTTATGGAATGGACAATTTTAAGGTAAAAATAAAACATCATGTTGACCACGTTAAAAGCGCAGGCCAACACTGCACCACCGAAGAAACAACTAAACAAGCATTAATATTGCCTTTTTTAGATATTCTTGGGTTCAGTTCGTATGATCCTCAAAAAGTTAAAGCCGAGTACGGAGCGGATTTCCCCGGGTTAAAAGCAAATGAACGGGTTGATTATGCTTTGTTTTGCCAAGGTGTTCCAGTTATGTTTATTGAGGCAAAAGGATACAACGAAAAGCTAGATAATCACTGCCCTCAGTTATCCAGATATTTTAATTCCACTCCAGAAGTGACTATTTCAGCAATTACAAATGGATTAGAGTGGCGTTTCTTTACCGATTTAAAACAAAAAAACGTAATGGATACTACCCCATTCTTACGCATTAAAATGGATGAAGTTAGCGATGCAGATGTAAGCCAGCTCTATCGATTTAGACACGATAAATTCAAACCGGAAGCACTAAGAACACTTGCAGAAGAAAGTGTTTACTTATCCGCTTTTACTAAAACCATCAGCACTAGCTTGAGAGATGTTGATAGTGAATTTGTGAGATATGTTGCCAATAGATCTAATGTCGAACGCCAACTAAATCAGCGCTTTATTGAATCAATCACTCCGTTGGTAAAACAAGCTGTTGAGAAATCTGTTAGCGCAATGGTGGTTTCCGGTCTTTCAAATAAACATGTTCCAATTGATGGAGTTCAAGACGAGATAGAACTTCAAGAAAATTCGAAAGAACCAGATGAGATAGTGGATCTAGATAACCCCAATATTGTTACCACCAAAAACGAATTAGCTCTATATGAAAAAGCAAAATCAATAGTCGGGGATTCTGTTGACTTACAATACAAGGATACAGAATCTTACTTTGGAATTCTTTATCAAGGAAAATCAAATAGATGGATAATAAGATACTTTGACAAGAAGAATAAACCTTACATCCAGATACCTATTGAGCTAACTGATATATTAGCTAACGAAGTTAATAGGGCTGGATTATCTGCTAATAACTCAAGAATATTTATAGAAGCGCCAGAAGATATATTGAGGATAACAGGTATTATCCTTGATGCTTTTGAGTTCGTTAAAAACGACGATAACTTTAGAAAGAAAGCACAATAATTATACCAGCCACCACTCGGTGGCTTTTCTGCCCTAGTATCCTTCACTATCATCTAAGAATGTCTAAGCAATCACATTTCCAACAATCAATAAAAATAAACCCACCCTAAAAACAAGTATTACTTGTTTTAATAAACCAATACTTGTATGCCCTAATCATCTTAATATGACTCACTACTGTCTAGAAGAACATATCCGCAAGTCTGAGGAAAACAACGTAGCATTATCTTTCTAAGCTGCCTGTACGGCAGTGAACGGGGTTCTTTTCCATTACCACCTTTATCGTCCTTTCTAAGCTGCCTGTGCGGCAGTACACTATTGCAGGACATCTGTTATTCGACGCACGATTTTCTAAGCTGCCTGTACGGCAGTACACAATGGGTGTATCAATTGCCGCTGTGTCGCTGTTTTCTAAGCTGCCTGTACGGCAGTACACAACTTAACGAGAAGACCGGAGGTGCTCGATTATTTCTAAGCTGCCTGTGCGGCAGTACACGGTGGCTTAAAAAAAGGGTGCGCGTCAATGATTTTCTAAGCTGCCTGTGCGGCAGTACACATTCCTGTGTGACAAGGGTTCATTTTTGAACATTTCTAAGCTGCCTGTGCGGCAGTACACGCTGCGGTGAAACAAACCCGCCAGATCTTTTTTTTCTAAGCTGCCTGTGCGGCAGTACACAGTTACATATTAACCCCAACCTACTGAATGTTGAAGAGTAATCATTATAAAAAATAAAAAACCCTTTTTTACGAGACAAATAATATTTACTTAAAAATCAATAAATTAAAATTTGCCGTTAAAAAAGGGTCAAAATTCCCTCCATCCAAGTAGAACAACCTCTCCTTCTATTTCTGATTTAAAGGGTATTTTGTTCAGTCATTATGCTGCTCTCACTATGTAATTAAAGGCTATGTTGCGAGGGCGGTTCTCCGGGGCTACAGGAACAACCCTTGAGGCGTCAAACCCAAAACCATATTCAGTGTATACAACATCAGGGGTAAAATGACCTACCGATTTAGGCTTACCATCTGTAGCCACCCCAAAAGTTGCGCTAGCATAACAAGCCCCTTTTGTTGCCAGATGAAAGCCATTTGTTATCGCTCCAGGAAATGCCCCCTCAATATTTCTAATAGCATCCCCTTGATGAGTTAAAACTCCGCGGCCACTATCAATACCTCGACCATCATCCCATCCGCGGATAAATTCGCCCCTTAAATCAGGTAATCTACCGTCAGGATAAGCTTCCGCCAACTTCGGATACTGTAATCGATTAAAAGCTGAACCATTACAAGTGAAATAACCAAATGGTGGATGAGGTAACGGCCACGGAATCGGAGAGCCGACAGGAATTTCATTGGCAGTTTTAATCCGGTTATCTATCTGTTCGCGGGTATATTCACGTAATGAATTTATTACTTCCTGAACAAGCTTTTGTGTAACCGCCAATGTGTCGCTATTGCCAATCACATCTGTAAGCTGGACAACACCTTTTTGAGTTAATGAAGCGCCGGGAATATCTGTTGTAATTTTTTGTTCTAACGCTTTATTTAATTGAGCAGTGAGTTTAGTTATGTTTCCATCATCCAAAACATCATTGCCAGATCGCGCCGCAATAAAATCAGCCACAACAGATGATACCGTTGATGCTTGACGTAATACCTTATTTAACAAGTGAGTGGGAACATTATCTGGTAAAAATCCAGTCTGCAAACTCTGATTTGCTTCATATTTTTCTTGACTGACTACATTCGCATTATCACTAATAGAAAAAGCCTTAAAATCATTCTTGTAACTCATATACCTTCCTTAAATTAAACAATATTATTTCATAAAAACATATTGAACTATTGTAAATATGATTTCTCGCAATTCACATAAATAACAGTCTAGCCCAGGAAAATAACAATAGATTGTTCTTATTAATTATAAGGTTAACTATTTTTGTATAATCAGCAGAAATAATTAGCTCAACATTCCATTTAATTTATCAAGGTAAGTCACGATAAAAAATAATTAATCCATATTGCCTAATTATCTATTAACGCAACATTACTTACAGAACCATAAAATAAACTTTTTCATCACGGTAAATATATCGATACCATTTGTAAATATCAACACCTATAACCGTTCACCAATAATTAATATCGTAAAAAAAGTAAGTATTACCGACCATCATTTCCCGTTCATAAAAAATATCATTATTAAATAATTTTTCTATAAAATAATATTTTATAAATATATTTACATTTATTTAAAGTTTCCTTATTAAAGTATTTAATTAATAGTGTATCTTTTCCTGAGAAAAAATTGTCACTCGATGCTATGTGACCAAGTTATTTTAAGTAAAATCATTACTTAAATCATTTAAATAACCTCTTAAGTAATCAGCAAGGATTTACTATGCAAAATATAAAAAGTAAACTAATCAGCATCACTTTAATCTTAAGTTGCATGAAGAATAAAAATAGAGCTATTTGAACACATAAATTATATTTAATAAGCTTAGAACAGGTCTTAATCATGAAGAAACTTAATGAAACATATATTTCACCACAAATAATAAACACAATGGAAGCAAGCAATGAACCGTGGGAATCAAAGATAAAAACTCACACTTTATTTATGGTAACCCGGCCCTAAAATCTATTCAAAACATTCCAACGTCATTTGATTATGAAGGGCTTTCTGATGACAAACTTCCTTGGAGTGGGGCGGAATTTGCAAAAGAATTTATTGATCATGATAAAATTGTCATGAAAAAAGGGAAAAGAGTTTGTTCACTCGAAACATATACATATGGAAAAGAAAAAATCTTATCATCTTACTTCCAAGAGAAATTACCACTATATAATGATACAAATGAGTGCATAGGCATCTTTTTTCATGGATGGAAAGCCAAAGATTTTTCATTAATTAACCTATATCAATATTATAATGTTCTGCCCACATCGATTATATTCCAACCACCAACAGATACTTTTACCCAACGTGAATGGGATATTATTTTCTTCTTTTTACAAAAACACACCAGGAAACAGATTGGAAAAATATTAAATATTGCTTATCGTACAGTTGAATCCCATATGACTAATATATATCACAAGATAGGTGTTCGCTCCAATAAGCAATTGGAAGAATATTGTCTCATCAATAATTTTAAACGCTATGTACCCGAAAAATTTTTACTATCTTAATAACTCTATTTACTATTTTTAGTCATAAAGAACATGATTACATAGTCTATCGCTGTCGGTATGATGCAATTCCACCATCAATGGATAATGATATTAGCTCAAATTATACTGGCAGCATTTTCACATATAAAAACACTAGTTAAATAAACAATTTAAATTTTAGAAAAATAATAATCTCCCGTTACATTTACTCATATTTAAATCTCACCCCTTAAATAAAAATGAGTCTCATTAACATAAATGAATTAACCATTTCTCTCTACCAATTAAACGACTCTCGTAATAAAAATAACCATAATAATTATTTTCTGAAAAAGTCTGTCATTGCTAGTAATAAAGTATTAAACTGACAATATGATTCAAATATATCACAACTTAAACACAAATTGAGTAAAAAGGAACAATAATATGAGTAATCACACAACTATATCATCTCAAATTATTAACACACTGGCCGCAAGCAATGATCCTTGGGGAATCAAAGATAAAAACTCATGCTTTATCTACGGCAATATGGCATTAAAATCTCTTCAGAATTTTTCAAATGTATTTGAATTTGAGGGGCTTTATGAAAATGAACTTCCTTGGGATAGCGCTAAATTTGCCGAAGAATTTATTAATCATGACAAAAAAGTGATGGAAAAACAGCAGAGAATATGTTCAATCGAAACCCATGTATTTGGTAAAGAGCAAACCCTATCGTCTTACTTTTTCGAAAAATTACCTTTTTACCATAAAGATGGAGATTGCATCGGAATCATATTTCATGGCTGGAAAGCACAAAACCACTCATTAACCTATTTACATCAATATCACGACAAACTCCCCGCCTCAATTATGCTCCAGCCACCAACCGATCTTTTTACTCAACGTGAATGGGATATCATTTTCCTCTTTTTACAGAAAAATACCAGAAAGCAGATTGGACGGATACTGAATCTAGCCTATCGCACCGTTGAATCTTATATGACTCGGATATACCATAAGATAGGTATTAATTCTAGCCAACAATTGGAAGAGTATTGCCGAACCAACAATTTTAATCGCTATATACCGGAGAGGTTTTTATTGTCTTAGATTACGTATTTATTCCCAGCTTTTACGTGCTATTCTTATCCATTATTAATGAAAAAAAATAACCAGCCCTGTTGGAATATTTTTATTTAAAAATATGATAGTTATATTCAATAATTTTTAAAGGTTATATATGAACTCATCAGGGCCTAAAAAATCTCCCTTATTACTATTCAGTTAACAAATACTAAGTAATCCTCTTCACCCTCATTCAATCCTGATGAATAAAACAGTCCCATTAATCCGACTTGTTACCACTTGATGGTGGGGTTGTTTCTGCTTCTCGTAGCTGCCCATAAGCGAGTTAATAAACCGGGCCAGACAAAAGCAGGAAATGATACTATCCAGTGTGCCAGCTAATCGTTGCTCCATATCAAACATATCTGATATGCCACCAGCAATAATATACGTGCCGAAATGTTTACCACAGGTAACTTTATCCCCTTCATAAGCCATTGCTTACCCATTAAGGTCACCAGTAACAATCTATCCACCACAAGTGGTTTTGTCGCCAACGAGCAATACCCTATTAGCATCTATTGACGCGCCCATTGACCAATCACATGAAACATGGGTTTAATCTGAATTTATACTATATTATTAATACTTAAGTATTAATATATAATCGATAATGCAATAAATTTGAATTAAAAAATGTAATAATATTCTGAAATTAACGAAAATTAGGTCAATTTTTTGCCTCTGACGCTACCTCACCGGCACTGTCAAAGCAAAAAATCATCGATAAAAACTGCGGGAAATGGGGTGAGAAGGTGATTGTGACAAACATCTAAGTGGAACTTAAAATGCAACTTTATATCTTGAGCTATACCATTTTAAGTAAGTTTTTTATTTAATTATTCTTCAAAAATTTAATTTCATAGAATTTACCTAACCTTAATTTTATTTAAGAATAGCTATTGTCAGCAGTAAACAAATTCAGACGCGGTTTTTAGGCTGAAAACTCCATATAGTTGATTATTCTGACAATTCCGAAATATATTTTACCGAATTACGATGATCAATATATGCCGTTTAAAAAGCATCCTTTAATTGATCGAATATTATTCCGATTAAATGCCATTTTTTCGCCGTTATTCTTTCCCAAAGATAACACCTTTTTTTTCATTCTATTATCGATCATCGTTATAACAACCGCTCCCCCATACTTCAGCTAACGGCAGAAAGTTTTTGACCTACGTCACTTAATTACTTATGACTTAAAAGTTTAATTCATTAATTTTATTGCTTAGTAAGTAAACTAAAATGTTTTTATACAAAATAGTATTTTACGTTATATTTATTCAAGTTAAAAATACCATTACATAACAATAAAAGGTTTAATTAATAAATATATGTATTTTGACGAGCAAGTTATTATATTCTATTATATGACTAAGGCGTTTTAAGTATAATTAGTTAATAAACTTGTCAGATAGCAACTGAAATAATCATTCAGGAGTCACCGATGCAACATATAAAAAACAGACCTAATAATATCACTCCACAATTAATTCATATGTGGGAAAACAGTGATGAACCTTGGGGAGCTAAAGACCTTCAATCAAGATTTATTTACGCCAATTCCGCTTTTTATCAACTACTCAATTTGCCGGAAGATTTCGATATTACCGGGCTTTCAACAGGTGAATTACCCTCGCCTATTGCAGAATATGAAAAAGAATGCCATCGTCTGGATCAAAAAGTTATTCAAACAATGCAGCGCGTTACTTCACTAGAAACGCATCCATTTGAAGAACATAAGATTAAACAAATCTATCTTTGTAATAAATATCCACTTTGTGATGAAGATGGCAATTGCATTGGGATCACTTTCCATATGTGCAAAACCCAAAATTTTTCTACTGCTTACTATTATGAAAAAACGCCTCCGGCAACGCTGGAATTTATCGCCCCTAATGATAAATTGACTCAAACTGAATGGGAAGTTCTCTTTCTAACTCTACGCTCATTAGACGAAGAGAAAATCGGTGAAGAGTTAATGATAAGTACCGAAGATGTGGTTAATCATCTTCAATCAATTTACCAAAAATTCAATTTGCCACTACATGCAGAATTAAAAGATTTCTGTAGAGAAAATAAACTTGATCTTTATATTCCAGCAAGATTCGTCACCATTGGTAGTTTAGAATTAAGTTGACTATAAGATTAATAATCAAATTTTTAAGGCTAAAGAAAATAGGAGTGATAACATGGACAATAAATTAATTATTTCATCTCAAGTTATTAATACATTAAAGCAAAGTAATGATCCTTGGGGAATAAAAGATAAAAACTCATGCTTTATTTATGGTAACTTAGCATTAAAATCTCTTAAGAATTTTTCAAGTTCATTTGAATTTGAAGGACTTTATGAACATGAATTGCCTTGGGATGGAGCCGAATTCGCCAAAGAGTACATCGCTCATGATCAAAAGGTGATGGAAAAAGAAGAAAGAGTATGCCTACTTTTAACACATACTTTTGGAAAAGAACAAATTCTTTCGTCTTATTTTTTTGAAAAATACCCTCTTTATTATAAAGACGGAAGCTGTATGGGAACGATATATCATGGTTGGCAAGCTCAGGATTTCTCATTCACCCGGCTATTTCATGGAAAATTGCCAGCAAATATTATGTTCCAACCACCGACCGATCTCTTTACTCAACGGGAATGGGATGTGATTTTCCTTATGTTACACAAGTATACCAGCAAGCAAATCGGTAGAATGTTAAATATTTCCTATCGTACGGTTGAAACCCATATTTCACGCATATATAAACGCATTGGTGTCCACTCTAGTCATCAATTGGAAGAATATTGTCGCTCAAACGATTACGATCTCTATGTGCCAGAAAGATTTGTGCATCCAGAAACCAGAATGTTTCTTTAACTCTTAGATTACAAAGGAACTTTTATAATATGAAGAAGAACTATGCAATATCGCCTCAAATTATTAACACAATAGAAATGAGTAATGAACCGTGGGGAGTAAACGATAGTTCTTCAAATTTTATCTACGGCAATTTAGCTACAAAAGAACTTACTGGTAATTTTAAGACCAGAAAAACAGGAGTGATAACATGGACAATAAACTAATCATTTCACCTCAAATTATCAATACAATGGAACAAAGTAATGCCCCCTGGGCAATAAAGGATAAAAACTCATGCCACATTTATGTCAATCAAGCATGTAAACGTCTTCTCAATATTTCATGTTCTTTCGACTTTGAAGGGCTTTATGATCATGAGCTTCCCTGGGAGGGAGCCGAATTTGCCAAAGAATACATCGATCATGATCAAAAGGTGATGGAAAAAGAAGAAAGAGTATGTTTGCTTATAACACATACATTTGGAAAAGAACAAATTCTTTCTTCTTATTTTTTTGAAAAACATCCTCTTTATCACGAAGATGGAAGCTGTATGGGAACAATATATCATGGCTGGCAAGCTCAGGATTTCTCATTCACCCGGCTATTTCATGGAAAACTGCCCGCTAATATTATGTTCCAGCCACCGACCGATCTCTTTACTCAACGGGAATGGGATGTGATTTTTCTCATGTTACACAAATATACCAGTAAACAAATCGGTAGAATGTTAAATATTTCCTACCGTACGGTTGAAACCCATATCTCGCGTATATATAAACGAATTGGTGTGCATTCCAATTATCAATTGGAAGAATATTGTCGCTCAAAAGATTATGATCTTTATGTACCAGAAAGGTTTGTACATCCAGAAACCAGAATGTTCCCTTAACCATTAGATTAAAAGGAGTTCCACTGATATGAAAAAGAACTATATCATCTCCTCCCAAGTTATTAATACAATGGAGCAAAGTAATGAACCCTGGGGAATTAAAGATAAAAACTCATGCTTTATTTATGCTAATCAGGCATGTAATCGTGTTCAAAATATTTCACGTTCCTTTGATTATGAGGGCCTTTATGATCATGATCTTCCTTGGGGTGGTGCCGAATTTTCTGAAGCTTACATGGCGAATGATAAAATAGTCATGGAAAAAGAAGAACGAACATGTTCGCTTGTAACACATAAATTCTTCAAAGAACAAATTTTGTCATCTTACTTCTTTGAAAAATACCCTCTCTATCATGAAAATGGAAGCTGTATAGGAACGATATATCATGGCTGGCAAGCTCAGGATTTCTCATTCACCCGGCTATTTCGTGGAAAATTGCCCGCAAATATTATGTTTCAGCCACCGACTGATCTCTTTACTCAACGGGAATGGGATATCATTTTCCTCATGTTGCACAAATATACCAGTAAGCAAATCGGTAGAATGTTAAATATTTCCTACCGTACGGTTGAAACCCATATCTCGCGTATATATAAACGAATTGGTGTGCATTCCAGTTATCAATTGGAAGAATATTGTCGCTCAAAAGATTATGATCTCTATGTGCCAAAAAGATTTGTACATCCAGAAACCAGAACATTTCCTTAACCATTAGATTAAAAGGAGTTGTTACTAATATGAAAAAGAACTATATCATCTCCCCCCAAGTTATTAATACAATGGCGAAAAGTAATGAGCCCTGGGGAATAAGAGATAAAAATTCATGTTTTATTTATGGTAATTCAGCAACAAAAAATCTTATTCATAATTTCAAAGAGTCATTTGATTATGAAGGATTTTATGATCATGAATTGCCTTGGGATGGAGCCGAATTCGCCAAAGAGTACATCGCTCATGATCAAAGGGTGATAGAAAAAGAAGAAAGAGTATGTTCACTTATAACATGTACATTTGGAAAAGAACAAATTCTATCGTCTTATTTTTTTGAAAAATACCCTTTTTATCATGAAAACGGAAGCTGTATAGGAACGATATATCATGGCTGGCAAGCTCAGGATTTCTCATTCACCCGGCTATTTCGTGGAAAATTGCCCGCAAATATTATGTTTCAGCCACCGACTGATCTCTTTACTCAACGGGAATGGGATATCATTTTCCTCATGTTGCATAAATATACCAGTAAGCAAATCGGTAGAATGTTAAATATTTCCTACCGGACGGTTGAAACCCATATCTCGCGCATATATAAACGGATTGGTGTTCACTCTAGTCATCAATTAGAAGAGTATTGTCGCACAAATGATTACGATCTCTATGTACCAAAAAGATTTGTGCAATCTGGCAGCAGAATGTTCCCTTAACCATTAGATTAAAAGGAGTTCTACTGATATGAAAAAGAACTATATCATCTCCCCCCAGGTTATTAATACAATGGAGCAAAGTAATGAACCCTGGGGAATTAAAGATAAAAACTCATGCTTTATTTATGCTAATCAAGCTAATTATCGCGTTCAAAATATTCCACGCTCCTTTGACTATGAGGGGTTTTATGATTATGAACTCCCTTGGGATGGCGCCGAATTTGCTGAATCTTACATGGCGAATGATAAAATAGTCATGGAAAAAGAAGAACGAACATGTTCGCTTGTAACACATAAGTTCTTCAAAGAACAAATTTTGTCATCTTACTTCTTTGAAAAATACCCTCTCT
Organism: Photorhabdus luminescens subsp. luminescens; assembly: GCF_001083805.1. Taxonomy (GTDB): domain Bacteria; phylum Pseudomonadota; class Gammaproteobacteria; order Enterobacterales; family Enterobacteriaceae; genus Photorhabdus; species Photorhabdus luminescens. The sequence continues at coordinate 981,478 of NZ_JXSK01000001.1, forward strand.
ATCATGAAAATGGAAGCTGTATAGGAACGATATATCATGGCTGGCAAGTTCAGGATTTCTCATTCACCCGGCTATTTCGTGGAAAATTGCCTGCAAATATTATGTTTCAGCCACCCACTGATTTATTTACTCAACGGGAATGGGATGTGATTTTCCTCATGTTACACAAATATACCAGTAAACAAATCGGTAGAATGTTAAATATTTCCTATCGTACGGTTGAAACCCATATCTCGCGTATCTATAAACGCATTGGTGTCCACTCTGGTTCTCAGTTAGAAGAATATTGTCGCACCAATGATTATGATCTCTATGTGCCAAAAAGATTTGTACATCCAGAAACCAGAACATTTCCTTAACCATTAGATTAAAAGGAGCTGTGACTAATATGAAAAAGAACTATGTAATATCACCTCAGGTTATTAACACAATGGAGCAAAGTAATGAGCCTTGGGGAATAAAGGATGAAAACTCATGCTTTATCTATGCTAACCAAACATGTAATCGTGTTCAAAATATTTCACGTTCCTTTAACTATGAGGGGCTTTATGATTATGAGCTCCCTTGGGATGGCGCCGAATTTTCTGAAGCTTACATGGAGAATGATAAAATAGTGATGGAAAAAGAAGAACGAACATGTTCACTTATAACACATGTACATGGAAAAGAACAAATTTTGTCATCTTACTTCTTTGAAAAATACCCTCTCTATCATGAAAACGGAAGCTGTATAGGAACGATATATCATGGCTGGCAAGCTCAGGATTTCTCATTTACCCGGCTATTTCGTGGAAAATTGCCCGCAAATATTATGTTCCAACCACCAACTGATTTATTTACTCAACGGGAATGGGATGTGATTTTCCTCATGTTACACAAATATACCAGTAAACAAATCGGTAGAATGTTAAATCTTTCCTATCGTACGGTTGAAACCCATATCTCGCGTATATATAAACGGATTGGTGTTCACTCTAGTTCTCAGTTAGAAGAATATTGTCGCACCAATGATTATGATCTTTATGTACCAAAAAGATTTGTTCATCCAGAAACCAGAACGTTCCCTTAACCATTAGATTAAAAGGAGCTGTTACTAATATGAAAAAGAACTATGTAATATCACCTCAGGTTATTAACACAATGGAGCAAAGTAATGAGCCTTGGGGAATAAAGGATGAAAACACACGCTATATTTATGTCAATCAGGCATGTAAGCGTCTTCAAAATATTTCAAGTTCTTTTGATTATGAGGGGCTTTATGAGCATGAATTGCCCTGGGATGGAGCCGAATTTGCCAACGAATATATGGTCCATGATAGAAAAGTAATGAAACAGGAAAAAAGAATATGTTCACTTGAGACACATGTACATGGAAAAGAACAAACTCTTTCATCTTACTTTTTTGCAAAATATCCTCTTTACCATGAAGATGGAAGCTGTATGGGCATTATATATCATGGCTGGCAAGCTCAGGATTTCTCATTCACCCGGCTATTTCGTGGAAAACTTCCAGCCTCTATTATGTTCCAGCCACCAACCGATCTCTTTACTCAACGGGAATGGGATGTTATTTTCTTCATGCTACAAAAGTATACTAGTAAACAAACCGGTAGAATGTTAAATATTTCCCACCGTACGGTTGAAACCCATATTTCACGAATATATGAAAGAATTGGTGTTCACTCTAGTTACCAATTGGAAGAATATTGTCGCATGAATGATTATGATCACTATATGCCAAAAGATTTTATTCATCCAAAAAGTAGAATGTTTCTTTAACCTTTAGATTAAAAGGAGTCGTTACTAACATGAATAAGAGCTATGCAATATCACCTCAAGTTATTAATACAATGGAGCAAAGTAATGAGCCGTGGGGAATAAAGGATAAAAATTCATGTTTTATTTATGTCAATCAGGCATGTAAACTTCTTCACAATGTTTCAAATTCTTTTAACTATGAGGGACTTTATGACTTTGATATTCCTTGGAATGGTGCCGAATTTGCTAAAGAACATGTGATCCAAGATAAAATGGTGATGGAAATGGAAGAACGAATATGTTCACTTGAAACACATACATTTGGGAAAGAGCAGATTTTGTCATCCTACTTTTGTGAAAAATACCCTATTTATCATGAAGATGGTAGCTGTATAGGAACTATATTTCATGGTTATCAAGCTCAGGATTTCTCATTCACCCGGCTATTTCGTGGAAAACTGCCAGCCTCTATTATGTTCCAGCCACCGATCGATCTCTTTACTCAACGGGAATGGGATGTTATTTTTCTCCTATTACACAAATATACTAGTCAGCAAATCGGTAGAATGTTAAATATTTCCTATCGTACGGTTGAAAACCATATTTCACGCATATATAAACGGATTGGTGTTCACTCCAGTTACCAATTAGAAGAATATTGTCGCACAAATGATTATGATCTCTATGTACCAGAAAGGTTTGTGCAACCTTGCAGCAAAATTTTCCCATAACCCTTAGATTAAAAAGGAGCTGTTACTAATATGAAGAAGAACTATGCAATATCACCTCAAATTATTAATACAATGGAGATAAGCAATGAGCCGTGGGGAATAAAGGATAGTTCTTCAAGCTTTATCTATGGTAATCCAGCGACAAAGAGGTTTATTCATAACTTTAAAGAATCATTTGATTATGAAGGACTTTATGATCATGAACTGCCTTGGGATGGTGCTGAGTTCGCCGAGGAGTTTATGATCCACGATAAAAATGTCATGGCTAAAGGTGAAAGAGTTTGTTCACTTGAAACCCATGTATTCGGACAAGAGCAAACTCTATCATCCTACTTTTGTGAAAAATTACCTCTTTATCATGACAATGGTAATTGTATGGGAATTATCTACCATATGTGGCAAGCCAAGGAGTATTCATTGACCTACCTATATCAATATTATGATAAATTACCGTCATCCATCCTACTCCAACCACCGTCTGATCTTTTCACTCAACGGGAGTGGGATATTATCTTTTTCTTCTTACAGAAGCAATCTAGAAAACAGATTGGAGAAATATTGAATATCACCCATCGTGAGGTTGAAGAACATATGGCAAGGATATATCGTAAAATTGGGATTCACTCTGACCAACAATTGGCAGAATATTGTCACGCCAATAACTTTCATCATTACATCCCTGAAAGGTTTTTATTGTCTTAGATTACGTATTATTTCCCAGTTGCTACACACTACCTTTGTTAGTTATTTATTGATAAAATATACAGCCCTATGGAAATAGGCTTTTTTCAACGGAACATTTCCATTCAATAGTTTAAAAAAGCAATAATTATCTTAAAGGATATTTATGAATAAATCAGGATTAAAAAAAGTCCCTTTGATTACGCCTCAATTTACACTTATATGGGACAAAAGCCCTGAACCGTGGTTCGTAAAGGATACGGAATCCCGCTTTATTTACGCAAATACTCATTTTATTAAAGCCAATAAGTTACCTGAAAACTTTAATGTTATTGGGTATACCGATGATGAATTACCAACACCGGTTAATGGCTTTGCTCACCATTTTAAAGAACATGATCGTAGGGTGTTAGAATGTATGCAACGAGTATGCTCTGTTGGCACTTATCCTCAAGGTAATGGTCGACGACCTAAATCCTATTTTTGCGAGAAATATCCATTGTTCGGGGAAGATAATCAATGTATCGGCATTATTTCCCATGCCAGAGAAATAGAACACTTCACAGTGTTCCATTATATTCAAAGTAACACCCCAATATCTGCCTGTCCCAGACCACCTAATGATTTGCTAAACGAGAAAGAGTGGATGGTTATTTTTCTATTTTGCTGTGGCATGAGTAATAATGATACCGCCATTGAAATGAATGTTACATGCCATACTGTGGAAAAACATTTTGAAAGTATTTACGAAAAATTATCTGTCAACTCAGTGACAGAGTTACGATCACTTTGCAAAGAAAATGGCTATGACCTCTATATGCCACCAAGGTACTTTCTATCCATAGGCCATTTTATATTATAAACAAATTGATTTTTCCATTAACTGTTACTCACATCATTTATTAATTTTATTAATAATAAGGAATGCTATTAATGACATCGCAGAATTTTACATTAATTCAGGATCGATAAGCCTTGATATCGATTTCCCCATATTCAGAAAATATTGTACATATTTTGGATGACAGACGATATATACCGCCGATTACGGCGGATGTTACTGCATCCAGAATAATCTTCTGTCTGTCTTTTAGCCTTTTTACCACGAGACGACGGCCTGCGCACAACTTTGACTCAGGAGCCTTATCACCGTCTCGGCACCACTTCGATTAGGATTTATCCTTATCATCCGTTTCTCTAACGTGGGATCAGATTGACGGAATGTACCGGACAACCGATAAAACAGTGGCGGGATGTCGAATTTCGATTCGGCGCCTACCGGATAAGGCAGCGCACCAAGCTTATGAGCAATATGAAGTACTTGTTCAGCAATCTCATCATAAAACTCCACTAGCAATACTTTCGACTGTGCATTGGCGATAAGAGCCTGTTTTACCTGCGGAATAACTCCCTGATTCAGCCGGGCCACTAATGTTTCACTTACCTGAGCCTGCACAGCATGCATCACCGGGGCAAATACCAATCCACGCAATACTTCCAATGCCTGAAATCCCTGTACCTGACTGCCACCGGAATACATACCACGCCGGATGCGCTCTATTACCGCTTGTTGACCTACCACAACACCGATACCTTGCGGGCCAAACAGTTTAAAGCTGGAGAAGGCCGATAACGCAGCACCCGATTCACAACCGATATGCTCCACTTTCATAGCGGCATAGTTATCGTCAACCAGAACCGGTAAGGATGCGGCATTCAGCAGTGACATAACCTCTGCCAATTCATAAGCATCATCAATTTTCTGCCTCGTGTGTTGTACCAACCCCGCCACCGGCGTATGTTGCAAAATCGCCGCCCGTATTCGTTCGGGTCGATTGAAATCAGCCCGTACCAGATGTAAACCCATCTGCTCGGCAGTAACCGCTGTAGAAGGATATAACGGCGCATCATGAACCAACAGGCTATCGCCCGCGTTAAGTAATGCCGACAGCCCACAACGTATTGCGCCGGTTCCCGCCCCTTGCACTAACACGGCAGCCTCAGCGGAGAAGAAATCTGCGATAACTTGTTCAACACGTTGTGTCGCTTGCGGCCGATTCAATCCCGGCACCAGCCCTAAATCTCCGGTGGTGAGAAAATCCGCACCAGGAAAATGGCGGCAGATAATATCAACTAAACGAAACTGTTTGTGCTGCGCTTGCTCCATGCTCAGACTAGGTAATGGATAGGTGTTCAATATCTGCTCTCCCGCACTATCTGTTCTCCTGTATTATGTGTTCTTCCGCCCTTTCCCCTCTATTTTTATCATCACAAAATAAAGGGGAGACTTATACCCTATAGATTTCAAGATGCATCGCGACGGCAAAGGAACGAATCCCCGGGAGCATAGCGAACTATGCGACCGGGGTGAGTGAGTTCAGCCAACAAAGAGACAACTTGAAAGATGACGGGTATATTCAATTAACTGATACCTACCAGATAGATGACGTTAGCTAGCACACCAACCACAATCGTTGCAATCGGCCCAATCGCCATTTCAACCAAAGGACGTTTAGCAGTGCGGTTGAGCAGATAAATGCCCGCCACCACCATGAATCCCATGCCCGGCAGAATGGCGTTGGAAGCTATCATTCCCCCCACCAATAAGGCAACTTCCAACATGCGGGTAATAACGGTACGAATATGCTCACCACAAGCTTTAACTCCGGGATATTTATCCAGCCAGATAGCAATTCTCGCCAGCAGTTTGATTTCCACAAACATAATCACACTGCCAGCAATGAAGGCAATCCACAGATTATTTGTTACTAGTCCCGCGACAAACACAAATTTCATGCCGACCGGGCTATAAACCCCTGTAGCAATAGCTGTCATACCAACTAACGGCACAAAGCTGATCGCTCTGGCAAGCGCCACCAACATGGCGTTAGCCCCTTCTCCCTGCGCCATCAGTTGTAGTGATACAGGCCCTTCCGCCAGCAGACTAAGCGACATCGAAGACGCTACAGCGGTCAATCCTCCACTGAATACCAGCAACCAGATGTTATTTTGAATACGCTGTATCCGTGTGGAAAATAATCCAACTAACATCTCATTCGCCCCCTTGGCCGAAGCAGATTCCTCGCCAGCTTTGGGCGCACGCTGTTTCATAGCAAAATAGAACATCACTATCATCGAAATCAGTAGGGCTATCCCGTTAGGGTCCAACTGCACCGGTTTGCTCAGGGCGCCGCCAAAACTCAATGATCCTACCGCTTTTGTCGCGATATACCCCACCAATGTCGCAATCAGCACCCATATTCCTTTGCCATATCCGTATTGATAGGCCACAACAATTGCAGGAAATAATGCAAAGCAAGCCACGATAGGATCGCCAACTTTACTCAGGTTGCCCATGAAATTAACCGGCAAATGGGCAAAGATATCGACAACAGATCGTAAACCGGTCATCAGGGCAATGGCATACAGCGCCCCCAAGATAGCGGAAAGTATGAAACCTTTTTTGCTGTTTGCGCACCAGGTACCAATGACATCGGTTCCCAATAATAAGCTATGCACCAAAATAATCGGCGCAGTCAGAGAAAATGGAATCCCAAAGCCGATAACCAGACCAAAACTTAGCGCAAAACTGGTGGCAGCCAGGGTCTTACGATTCATACGTCCTTCCAGGTGTTCCGGCATTAAAGGACGTAGCCCATCATGAAATACTGCAATACCACGGTTAGCCATCATGGCGGATATCCCACCGATCACCGCCAACAAACCGGCTTTAAATGGATCAATCTCCATTAAACGGGTGAAAAATTCATATTCCATTTCCCTGTCCTCATGAAGAAAAAATAGCCTTGATAATCACCGGAATAACTGCGTCCATATCCTGACCAGTAAAACCAAATGCGGTTTTCCCCGCGTTAACATGCGCAATAATTTCTTCATCAGGCAGGATCTTGCCTGGCATGCTGACGGTGACGCATTTATCAATACCAACAATAGCAATTGCCATTGCTAAAGCGCCCCCTCCCGTATTACAGGCGCCCAAATAGTAATCCGCATTACCACTCTTAAGCGCCATAGCGGCATCTATGTCGCCCATCACGGTAATGGATAAGGCTTTATCCCCGGCCAGACGGCGTAAAGTTTCAGCAATTTTTTCTTTCTCAATTTGTCCTCCAATAACAAATCTCATAATGCTTTTCCTTTATTTGAAAAATAACGTTGGGTTATTACGTAACATCAAATCAATATCGGTTTGCGTTAATCCAGCCTGATTTAGCATCGGCACAAAGGTGGTGATCAAATAGGCAAAACCATGACCGCCATTGGCTTTTAAGTGAGAACGACGGGTAATATCCATCGATAACATGACACGGTTAAGTAAGCCACGCTGGGCCAAAGTCTGTAACATGGCGATCCGCTTCTCATCCGGGTAATAATCGTTTTTGCCAATCGTGTCGAACTGGATGTAAGCCCCCTGTTCAATGATGCGCAAAATGTTGTCCAGATTGTCTTTCAGATCACAGTGACCAATAACTACGTGCTCAGCATCTACACCGTGCTTTTCAATAACGCCAGTTGTTCAAGGCCCATCGTGCTTAATGTCGTATGTGTCGAAACAGGACGCCCAGTTTCCAAATGAGCTATAGCCGCAGCATGAAATACTTTCTCTTCATCCGGCGTAATTACCCCCTTGCTGGAACCAATTTCCCCAATCACTCCGGCTTTCAGCGTTGTACCGTCGATACCCTGCTCAATCTCAGCGATCATTTCATCCGCCAATTGTTGAGCTGTGGTATGTGCTACATGCTCAGGAAAAAAGGCAGATTGGTAATAGCCAGTCGAAACTATTACATTAATGCCGGAGTCCCGCATCAGATCCAGCATAAACTGTGGGTTACGTCCCATGTAACGATTGGTCATCTCCACAATATTGTGTACACCCAAGCTGATCAGTGTTTTCATCTCTTCACAAATTAAGTCGTACTGATCCAGCCGGCAGTCAATGTTGTTTTTAAATGATGATAAGTCGAGATGCAGGTGCTCGTGCGCATAGGTATAGCCAGATGCGTCAATTCTGTTTTGCTGAGTCATAAGTAAGATGGTCCGAAGATAAAGAGGATGGAGGTGAAGAGAATGGAAATGCATCTATTCACGGGTCGTTTTCTCCATTAATCGAAATAGGGTTCCCCTGGCTGTCATAAAGCCCTTCCAATACCGGATGCCCTGACTGAATACCGCTAACCAACGCCACATCACTGCGTGTAGCAAATATCTGAGTGCGAAAGCACAACATAACAGCACAACCGACCGGAAATTCACCGCTCAGGGGAAAATGGTAATCAATACTGGTGTCATCCATCGGTAACAGGTGAGTGGAGGCGATCTGGCCGTTTGGCAGGAATATCAGCGCATTATGCGCCCGTCCACGACGGTAATAACCGCCGCCATAACAGTAGCTGTTACCGTTAAATCGGTGGGATATTTCTGTCAGATAGAGCATAGCAATGCGTTCTGGCTGTTCCCCCCGATAATTGGCAAGAATTGTTCCTGTTAGCGCATGTCCAGGCTCGGTATGGGTAACACCATATTTCGCCAGTAACGGTAGTGTGCTACAGCTTGACGCCGACGGCGCATTTATCTGCGTCACCTCAATCCCTGCCTGTCGTAAAATGTCTTTTGCTTTCAGTAAAGTAAATAAGTTCGGCGCCGGCAGTGTCTCTTGCTGGACGTCCTGCCACAGCAAGCAAGGAAAATGTGTCAACCCCGTCAGCTTTACACCGGGCATCGCCATAATGCGCTGAACGACGGTGTTCAATTCCGACAAATGAAAACCCGCTTCCTGACCAGGATATAAATGATCATGATCATCATAGATTTTCAGCATAATGCATTGCACATTTCCCTCACGTTGCGCCAGACTGGAAATTTCCTCCGCTTTTTCTAAAGAAAATACTGTGATCACTTCCGGATGTTGCTGCATCACTGAGGAGACCATATTGCGAGGGATCTGTACCAGATGGCCTACATGAGTCACCGGGATCTTCCCGCTCATCAAGACTCTGGCTTCTTTAAAATCCACCGCGGTGACACCCTGATAACCCAGTTCTATCAGTTTACGCGCCAACCAGGAGTTACGCCCAACCTGTTTGGTCATCAGGTAGAGAGCAATACCATGATGCTCCGCTACCGCAAGCAACCGTCTGGCATTGTCTAAAACCTGATCAACGTCAATAACATAAGTATCAGGCAGTAAGGCCCCTCGCGCCCATAACATCTGGGCCGCCTCAATCAGTGCCGGATTTTGTTTGTTCAGCGCATGCATAAACATGCTGTACCTCCTGTACTTCTTCGGCGATCAATGCCAGTATAAAAGCTAGATGTTAAATCATCATTTTTTTGAATATTTGATGGAAAAAAAAATTTCCCTCATCTCTGCGGTGGTTTACCACTGCTCCTTTGCCACCCAAAGGCTAAACAAATTTGCCAGCAGGTATCCCTCCTCACAGGGATGTAATTGCACGTCAAAATGTGTCAGTAGCGAAGCGTTAACCGCTTGCAAATGAGAAAAGACACTCGATTGACGCATTTCCATCAGCAGCTCAATATCCATTGAACTGATTTGTTCTCCCCGGCGTGAGCGCATCAACGCGTTAGCCATATGTGTTATTACAATTTCTCCTAGCGCATTCCTGACAGGAATTTCCCAATCATTTTCAAGCTGCGCCACAACCTGTAACATGCCATCGCAGATATCCTGATCAATGACATTTCCCTGACAGAGCAGATTCAGCCGATTTTCCATTTCGTTAACGCCATCCATGCCAAGTTAATAGCTTGGGTCCTGCTGGCCTGCCAGTACACGTTGTTGATGAGCCAACAACTCTGTTTTATTCACCATAGTACGTAAAAGTTGTTGAATCAGAATGTCATCAGTCCTGGTTAAAACCACCGCTTCAGAGGCCTGGATAAAACATGCGCTTCCACGGAGCGGTACTGCAATAAGATCCCTAGAACTCAGTTCAATTTCTCTGCTAACGTTCCAGATCACTGCATCAATGTCACCTTTCGCCACCTTATACAGGCTTTCGTGGTAAGAGATATCCACCAACGTAATATCCTGCCCGGCAAAGTACACTTCAGTCATAATCTTCTGGTCAGCAGAACGATGATCCAGCCCGACACGACAGATATTATGTTCACCTCCTTTACGATAAATCAATTGGTGTGCGCCAACATAGGTATGCGGCCCCAATTCAAGTACAGCGCGGACATCACCTTGTTCCAGATAAGTTTGCGCCGCCAAATGCGATACCACCGCCAAGTCATAAATACCATCACGCAGGCATTCCACCCTAGCATCTGAACCTCTCATGTGGGCGAAGTAAAACGGAATGCCCTCAAATTGCGCTTTCAAGCCGCTCGCCAATCCTTCATACAATCGGGTATAAGGCAGCGGCATTGCGCAAACCACGTTATTAATATCAGCATGAGCTAACAACGCTTTGTGATCCACACTGACCAAATAGCTGCCATTGCGCCCCCGCCGTTCCACGTAAACCGCGCCAGAACTCTCCAATTTTTTAATGCAAACTGAACTAGCCCAACAGATAACCCATAGTCAGACGACAGCTCTTCAATCGTCTTCAACCGATTACCACAGTGCTCACCTAGCAGATAACGCGCCAGACACGCCTGAGCAACCCCCTCTTTTTTCAACAGCCCACGACTCATAATAATTCTTCATTTTTTTGAATGTATTTATATCTAATTTAAGCAGGCAAATAACAATCGGAAAATAGCAAGAATGCGAACGAGGTCACGAATAAAGAGGTAATTTCTTGCAATTTCAATTAGTTTCGTTTGATAACTAATAATTTCTGACTTTATGCTTTAGTCGTGGTCGTTTCTGGACGCTTAAGTAATGCATAAATCAATCCTGCCAACAGGGTACCGACAACAATCGACATCAAATAACCTACTATTGGCGTGATAGCGCCTGGGATCAACAGCACAAACAGGCCGCCGTGCGGCGCCATCAACTGCGCACTCACGGCCATAGAGATCGCTCCCGTCACCGCACCGCCAACGATACAACATGGGAGCACTCGCATCGGATCGCGGACAGCAAAAGGAATCGCACCTTCGGAAATAAAACACAGTCCTAACACCAATGCAGCTTTACCACTTTCCCGCTGAATGTTATCGAACTTCTTCCGAGCAATCAGAGTCGCCACTCCCATCGCCAACGGTGGAACCATCCCCGCAGCCATAATGGCAGCCATTGGCGCATAGGTTTGCGAGCTAAGCAAACCGACACCAAATGCATAGGCAGCTTTGTTTATCGCTCCCCCCATATCAGCACACATCATCCCACCCAAAATAGCCCCTAGCAGGAGCGCGTTGGTTGTCCCCATATTAGAAAGCCAGTACGTTAGCCCCGACATGATACCAGCGACGGGTTTACCAATAACGTAGATCATAATCAGACCAGTGATCAGGCTGGCAAATAGCGGAATGATCAAGATCGGTTTCAACGCTGCCATACTCTGCGGTAATTTCACTTTGGTATTAAGCAACTTCGCTATGTAACCGGCGAGAAAACCCGCAATAATACCACCAATAAATCCCGCGTTCGTGCTGGTTGCCAACATGCCGCCAATCAAACCGGGTGTCAGACCTGGACGATCAGCGATCGAGAAAGCAATGTAACCTGCCAACACAGGGACCATCAGCGCAAAAGCTGAACCACCCCCGATTTGCATCAGCGCGGCTGCCAATGTACCCGGCTCTTTAAATGCCGTGATGCCAAAAGCAAATGACAGCGCGATACACAGGCCACCCGCCACTACCATCGGCAACATATAAGAGACGCCGGTCAACAGGTGACGATAAATGCCGCTACTCTCCTCTCCTTGCCCGGTTTTAGTACTATTCTGCCCTGCCGGCTGGAAAGGTTTAGCCTCGACCAGCGCTTTATCAAACTCTTGCGCTGTTTTCTTCAACGCCAGCCCGGTGGAAGTACGGTACATAGGTTTTCCTGCAAATTTCGCCAGATCTACATCAATATCTGCAACGATCAGCACCAGATCTGCTTTTTCTACCTCTTCCGATGTAATAATATTGCCCGCACCTACCGAACCGCGAGTTTCCACCTTTACCCACCAGCCGCGCTTTTTGGCTTCGGTTTCGATAGCTTCAGCGGCCATAAAGGTATGTGCTACGCCAGTAGGGCAAGCAGTAACCGCAACAATGCGTTTTGTATCACAACTGATATCAGTTGCTGATACCTGATACGGTTGCGCATCAGTTTTCGCCCGCTGAAAGAAATTTTCTGGCGCATGTAAAGCCAGTTCTGTGTCGCCATGATAAACAAGCTTACCGTTCAGTGCGTTATCGGTGAGGATGCGACTGCCGGTCATGACCACTAAATCGGCTTCCGCTGGATCTTCTGTTAGTATCAGTCCGTTTTTCACCGCAGCGGCACTGAGGACTGTTTTCACCAGATAACTTCCGGCAAGCCCAAGTGAAGGATCAATGATAAGCAGTGTTTTCATCATGCTTCTCCTGATGTTAGCTAAAAGGGTTGTAGATAGACGCGCGCCATTATCACTGCCAACTGGGGGTTTTTACTTACTCGGCCCTTCCCCCAAACCGGAAACAATCGCTTCACCAATGGCAGCTATCGCCTGCTGCGCATCATCGCCATTAGCAGTAACATGAAGCCGATGCCCTTTTTTAGCCCCCAATGCCATGATTTTCATCAGACTACGGCCGTTTACCGGTTGACCGGCGCCATCAAGATTGATGATGGTAATTTCACTGGAAAATTGCCGGATAACATTAACCAACACAGCGCCAGGACGGGTATGTAAGCCATGCTCGTTGCACAGAACAAATTCCCCGTTGGATATCGTGCTCTGTGCCTGTACGCCACTGGTCAGTAATGCCAGCACTGTCGGCGCATCAGCTTTCAGCAAATACTCCGTTTTTTGTGCTAATAACAAGTTACTTAGGTGATGCAACACATTTAGCGGCTGGTCGTCGGCAACCGCAACGGTCAACAACATCACCACCGGTTCGTTGTCCCGCGTGAACAATCGGCTCACTGCCACAGCGCTGGTTAAATTACCGTCGGGACTATCGCTTAGCCAAATGCCCTGCCCAAGATCCAACGGTTTACTGTTAATCACTTTGCTGACAAAGGTCGTATCCACAGCCCCCACTTGCTGTAACCGGCCGGCATTTAATGCCTGTAGCGTCATTAGATCGCGGGCGTTAACATCTAGCGTAATCAGGCTGGTATCGAATTTAAACTCAGGCTGCTGAACTTTTCCCATTAGCAAGCTATGCAGTGCCTGTGCTGATTCAATTGTTCTTAGCTGACTAGCAACACGATCATCGCTCAGAAGGTGTGTTAACTGACGCAGTAACGCCAAATGCTCATCGGAACGTGCAGCAATACCAATAACCACATAACACATCGCTCCTTGATCCCATTCAACACCCTGTGAGAAGTGAAATACCTGTACATCGGTTTTCATTACCAAATCGCGGGTATCTAGTGTGCCATGCGGAATGGCGATACCGTTGCCAAGGTAGGTGGAAATTTGCTTTTCACGTTGCAGCATGCCGTCAACATAAGCATCACTGACGTTACCATTTGCGGCTAGCATGGCCGCCACCTGGCGAATGGCATCCTCTTTACTGGTCGCAATTGCACCAGTATGGATATTGTGCAGAGCCAACTGGAACATAATTTTCTCCCTATTGCCAAAAATAGAATCGTTTCAGTTTACGCAGAGAAAAAAGCATTAAGTCCAATAAAAAAGAAAAAGGGATAAAAAAACTGAAACGTTTCAACGAGTGTGTAACATGACTAATTTTCATTCAATACTTATGTGAAATAAAATCGCAATTTTTTGAGATTACTCACATTTTTCCTGCCATCGTTTTTGCCTACCTCCCAGCCCAAGGGGTTTCGTAAACCAATAACTCACTTTCCATTCACCAATCCTCCTAAATTGATACAGGATTACGTCAGCACGGGTAATCAAAGAAATAAGTTATTAAATAAAAATCAGTAATACTATTAACATACTATTTAAATAATTCCAATATAACAATACAACCATTTATCTACTGACAGATTATTATGCCATTTTGAACAAAAATTAATCCATATTAAGCAATTAAGTTCAGGAAGCGGCTTCAAAAAAACCTTTTGAAAAAAGGAGACAAGGCTGATGAGCAAATTAGGTTCGCTGGATTGTAAAAAGGGAAGCTAATACTACAGAAATGGGGCAATAGTTAAGGAACTTTCAGCATGAGAATCTTAAAAGTCACACTATTTTAAGATGGTCTTTATGTATGCGCCTGTTAAGGCGCATACATCAGAATCACTTATTCAATTGAACAAGCATTTTCCTTTGGGACATAATCAAAGTGTAATTCTCGCTGCCGATTCCTTTTCACACCCCAAACACCGTGGAAACGCTCTGCATTACTGGCGGTATACCGTACAGTATGGCGAATATTACTGTGCCCAAGATAATCTTGTATCAACCGAGTATCTATCCCCCTATCTGCAAGCGCAAAACCGCAGGCATGGCGCAACATGTGCGGATGCGAATCTACGGAAATATTAGCCAATCGTCCTAATTGACTAATAATTTGATAAATGCGCTGGCGAGTTAGCGGTCTCCCGGTACGTGACAGAAATAACCAATCACTTTCTGCCCCCCGAAAGGTTTTACGGACTTTAAACCACTCCCTGATCGCTTGGATTTCATAGCCCAAAAGAGGATGAATAGTAGAAAATCCGCCTTTTAAACGTCGGATATACAAACTTCCATCTTCCAAATCCAGATCAGATAACCGTAGATACCTGGCTTCACTGACACGTAAGCCATGAACAAAACTCATGTATACCAGACAATAGTCGCGCTCCCCATTAGGGCTCTTCTTCGCCATTTCCAGCATTCTTTCCACTTCGTATTGCGTTAGATGTCTTCGTTGACCCATTATGGTCTATCCCAAATATTCTTTATTTCAACGCATGTAACACACTGCATTATCTGTAACTGATTAAGACCCGGAACCAACCCTAAATCCCCCATAGTAATTAAACCTGCGCCAGAATGGCGGCAGATGACTGGATGAAACTTCTGTTTCTGTACTTGATCTATGCTCAAGCTGCGTAACGGATAGATATTCAATGTCTGCTCTCCGGTAATCCCCCTATTCTTACCATCACTAGATCAAAAGAAAAATAGTGATTCAATTAACCGACTCCCACCAAATAAGGCTTTTGGCTTGAATTACCAACAAAAATCGCTGCGATAGGCCCAATAACCATTTTAACAAAAGACATGTCAGTCAGATTGATTTCTGGTTCAAATCACTAAGGAAGGATGTTAATGCAGCAATGTTTGTCGGCTTCCGATAAACATTTATACCCGTCATCTTTCAAGTTGCCTATTTGTTGGCTGCACTCGCTCACCCCGGTCACATAGTTATCTATGCTCCCGGGGATTCGCTCCTTTGCCGTCGCGATGCATCTTGAAATCCATAGGGTATAATCTCTCTATCTTTGCCAGAGAAAACCCGGCAGGCAACACATTTAACAGACTGGTAACACTAGTAGACGATCCTCTATGCAGAATGATCTGGTATATCAGCTAGATACAACATTCAATTTTTCAAATCATCACCAGATTTTAGCCATGTCACCACCGTAATTACTCTTTTACTACCTAAACTCCAAGCATTATGACTCATAATTGTCCTCTTCTGCCAATCCTTTGTAACAAAAATTGATTTGCGAATGTACTCACACGTTTAAAAGTTACATGTTACTTTTTCAGTCATTTGTTATTTAAAACAATCAGATAAGTGTCATTTTACCCTCCTGAGCTGTTATTCTTAATCTGTCTCTTTAGTTTTATGTAATCGAATAATATCTATAGCAAGGAACAGAAGTTTAATGAAAAGGATCATTAATGCATTGCAAAACCTTGGCAAATCTTTGTACGGCCCGGTGTTAATTCTCCCTATCGTTGGGCTATTTATTGCTTTTGGCAATGTATTGGGAAACGGCAACCTTGCAGAATATTTTCCATTTTTAAACCATTGGTTAATTCAGCAATCCGGGAAATTGATCTCCCAATCTGCTGTTTCAATATTGAGCAATCTGGCGTTGATTTTCGCTGTTGGAATTCCTATTGGGCTGGCAAAACGCAATAAAGGTTATGCCGCCCTGATCGGCTTGGTTACTTTCGTCATTTTTATCAACGCTATGCACGTCACTTTAGCATTACAGGGAAAATTGGCGCCAGAAACGCAAATGCGCAATGTTGGTCAAGGTACAGTGCTAGGGGTGCAAGTGTTAGAAATGGGTGCTTTTGCCGGGATACTGATCGGTGCGCTGGCGGGTTATTGCTATAACCGTTATTCGTCAAAACAGTTTAATGGTGTGATGGCAATTTATTCCGGGCACTGTTTTGTCGCCATTCTAATGATCCCGCTGGCTGTTATGTCGGGCTACTTAATGAGTGATATTTGGCCCTATGCACAACGGGGCATCAGCGCCCTTGCTCACGGTATTCATGAGTCCGGGCCATTTGGAGTCGCCATATATGGCTTTCTGGAGCGTATTCTGATCCCCTTAGGTTTACATCATCTGGTTTATACGCCCTTTTTGTATACCGAATTAGGGGGCATTGCTGAGGTATGCGGCACTGTTCATCAAGGAGCGCGTAATATCTATTTTGCTGAAATGGCCTGCCCGACCGTACATCAACTCAGTAACAGTGTGGTATGGGATGCACGAGGGATCAGCAAGATGTTTGGCCTGACTGCCGCTGCACTGGCAATGTATGTCACTGCCCGCCCAGAAAAGAAAAGCGCAGCAAAAGCTGTTCTCATCCCTGCCGCTACGACCACTTTTTTATTAGGCGTGACAGAACCACTTGAATTCTCTTTCCTGTTTGTCGCTCCGCTACTATTTGGCGTTCATGCCGTGTTAACTGGCTTAGGTTTTATGCTGTTTTATCTACTCGACGTACATGCTATCGGCGCTAATGGCATAATCGACTTCATACTGTACAACTTACCGCTCGGCACCGAAAAATCTAACTGGCCGATGTATATCGCCGTAGGGCTAATCATGTCGGTAATTTATTTCTTCGCATTCCGCTTCCTCATTTTACATTACGACCTGAAAACCCCCGGACGAGAAAGTGACGATCAGGAAACACGCCTCTATAGCAAGAAACAGTATCAAGTTGCTGATGATGACAAACCGGGACAACAAATCATCTGCGGTTTAGGTGGTACAACGAATATTGTCACTATCGACAATTGCTACACCCGACTGCGTATAACGGTACATGACACCACGCTCATTGACGAAAACAAGCTTAAATCGACTGGCGCAAAAGGTGTCATCTGTCAGGGAAATAACGTTCAAGTAATTTACGGTCTGCACGTCAAAAAGGTGCGTGAAGCCGTAGAAGAAGCACTTTAACAGGAGCACAAATATGGCTAACTCCTCTTTCATTTTAACTATCGCCGGCGGCGGTAGTACCTATACGCCAGGTATTGTAAAAAGCCTGATGGTACGGCTAAACGACTTCCCATTAACGGAAATTCGTTTGTACGACATTGATACTCACCGGCAAGATACTATTGCGCCGGTAGTGGAAAAAGTGATACGTGAGCATAGCCAGACGATTCGCTTTGTCGTAACCAGCGAGGCAAAAACAGCCTTTAGCGGCGCCCACTTTGTCTTTGCCCAAATACGCGTTGGTCAGTACAAAATGCGAGAACAGGACGAAAAGATCCCCTTACGCCACGGCGTAATTGGTCAGGAAACCTGTGGTCTTGGCGGATTGGCTTATGGCCTACGTACTATCATGCCAATGGTGAAATTGATCGATTTGGTGGAGCGCTACTCAGATAACGCTTGGATCGTAAATTACTCTAACCCTGCCTCTATCGTTGCCGAAGGAATACGCCGTTTACGTCCACAAGCTAGGGTACTCAATATCTGTGATATGCCAGTGGCCGCTATGCGCAACATGGCAGCAATTTTAGGTGTGGATCGCCATGATATTACCGTCGATTACTTTGGTCTGAACCATTTCGGCTGGTTTACCAAGGTATGGGTGAACGGAAAAGATCATTTGCCTGAATTGCGTCGTCATATCGCTCAGCATGGCCTGCTGACTGCGGATGCAGCACAGACAGATCCGCAACATTCTGATCCGTCATGGGTTAAAACCTGGCGGAATATCAAGCCGATCATGGACCATTTTCCTGATTATATTCCTAATCCCTATTTACAATACTATCTGATGCCAAACCACATTGTTGAGCGCCAAAATCCTGACTATACCCGCGCCAATGAAGTAATGGACGGTCGCGAAAAGAAGTTGTTTAAAGCAGCGGATGAATTTAAACGCACAGGCATTTTGCCCGACGCTTTCCACATCGGGGTACACGGCGCTTTTATTGTTGATGTAGCATGTTCACTGGCTTTTGATTTGCGCCAGCGCCATCTGGTGATTACCGAGAACAGAGGCGCTATCGCTAACTTACCTTATGATGCAATGGTGGAAATACCTGCTTACATTACCGCTCAAGGCCCTGAACCGGTGCGTATAGGGAACGTACCACAGTTTCATCAGGCGCTGCTAGCGCAACAACTGGCTTCAGAACAGTTGTTAGTGGAAGCGGCATTAGAAGGTAGCTATGAGAAAGTGCTGCAAGCATTCACACTGAATCGTACCGTTCCCACTATGCAACAAGCCAAAGCGATTCTGGATGAAATGATCGCAGCTAACCAAGGTTATTGGCCTATACTTAACCAAGCTTGGCGCCACGGTGAGGCAATTTAACCCATATTTAACCTATAATCTGCCTTTCTTGCATAGGAAAGAAGATTTTTATGCGAGCCGGCTCACTGTCCGGCAATCACTGTCTTGAGGAGATTAAAAAAATTCACCACAATTCGATTACCAAGCATATAGCGGAGATGTTTGATAAATCTCTCTATTGCCTTCGACTGGTCGGCAAAATCAATATTTAAGTTATTGATGCTATACCCTATGGATTTCAAGATGCATCGCGACGGCAAGGGAGCGAATCCCCAGGAGCATAGAGAACTATGTGACCGGGGTGAGCGAGTGCAGCCAACAAAGAGGCAACTTGAAAGATAACGGGTATATAAGAATCAGCAAGATCAAAAACACTATGGATATGGCAGTTTATCTGCCTATTATCACTGGATAAATAATGGATAATCGGTTAGCACCTCTATTACAGCGCAGCGAAAGAATAACTCGCGCGGAATACCGCGTATTATCCTATTTAACCGCGCATCCATTGTTAATTGGGCAGATTACAGTACGTGAGCTGGCAAAAGCCACGTTCATTTCTCCCGCCACGATTATGCGTCTATGCCAGAAACTAGGATTTAGTGGCTATAGTGAATTTATTTGGTACTGCAAACAACTGCTGTCCGGTGGAATGTCCATTTCCGGGAATACGCAACCTCATCATGATGAGATAATTCCTGATGCATTTGAACACTTCGTAACTAATTACCGTAAAACTTTCACGTTGGTCACACCAGAAAGAATGTCGTGTTTTAGTACTCTGCTTCGTGAGAAAGAAAGCTTTTTTCTCTATGGAGCTGGTTTTTCCGGGCTATTTGTCAATTATTTGACGCAGAAATTACAAGTACTAGGGAAAACGGCTTTTAGATCCAGTCCGGGAGATAGCAGTAAGATCTTCCTAAATAATGCGATGAAATATGAAGTTTTTATTGCTATCTCTCGCAGCGGTCAGACAGAACAGGTATTGGATAAAGTACGCATTGCTCATAATATTGGTATGACAGTCATTGCATTTACCCGCTCATCTGTTAATCCATTGGCTTCACTGGCTGATGTGCACTTTGCACTGTATGACGAGGCAATTTATTTCGATGCGGAAATCAACGAAATCACTTCATTCGAATCTAATCTAATCATGCTCATCGATTTATTATTATTACAGGCAACGTCTTAATTTACGAACAAAAACCATACAATATGATTTCGATAGCCAAGGAAAATAAAAATACAAGAAAGGATGTTAACTATTAAATCAAACCAGCATAAAACGATTTAAATAGTTTTAGTACTAAACAATACTGATGTTTATATCTTCACACATAGAGGTATTTTTACGTAAAATAATAAACAATTTGATTAACAGATATAGGTAAAAATCGATAAATTTCATTTTTATACGAATTAATTATTGCAATCTGTTATATAATCAGGTTATTTTAAATAAAATCAGTAGAAAAACTCTTCAGATAATAATTCAAATACTCATTAAGGAGTTGTCATGTTAAACATAAAAAACAAAAAAAATAATATCACTCCGCAATTAGTTTACCTATGGAAAAAAAACCATAATCTTTGGGGAGCTAAACATTGCCAGTCAAAATTTATCTATGCCAATTCGTTTTTTTGCCAACCACTCAACTTATCTGAAAATTTTGATATTACCGAACTTTCAGCAAGTGAATTACCGGCACCTATTACAGAATATGAAGATTCACAGCGCTGTATTGGTACTCTATTTCATGTAAATAAAACAAAAGTTTTTTCTCTAACCTGTCGGTTTTATGGAAAATTACTAGCAACTATTATAGGTCAAACACCATCTAAACTTTTTACTCAAGTTAAGCATGCTATTATTTTCCTATTTTTACAAAAATACACTAACCAAAAACCAGAGGGATATCGTTGTCTTAACGACTTTGAGCTCAACGCACCAGAAAAATTGTCGCAACAAGAAAGCATAATGTTTTCCTAAATCAAAATATTACATGAATATGACTAGAAAAAATTCGACTATTTCTCTACAAGTAATCAACACCTTGGAAGCAAGCAATGAACCGTGGGGAATAAAAGATAAATCTTCCTGCTTTCTCTATGGTAATGATGCATTAATTAAACTTCAAAATATAAATGCCAACTATGACTATGAAGGTAAATACGATAGTGACATTCCCTGGAGGGGCAATGAATTTTCCAGAAATTTTATTACACATGATTTGCAGATAATAAAAATGGAGAAAATATTTTATCATTAGAGACACATGTATTTGGCCGAGAGAAAGTTTTATCCTCTTATTTTCAGGAAAAATTTCCACTCTATGATGATAAAAATGAATGCATCGGTATTATTTTCCATGCCTGGGCAGTCCAGGATAATTCAATAACTCGGCTATTTCATAGTAAACTACCTGCTTCTATTATGTTTAAATCACCGACTCACCTCCTTAATGAACAGGAGTGGGAAATTGTCTTTCTATTTCTGCAAAAATATAGTAGGGCACAAATCTGTCAATTACTTAAAATTTCAGATAAAACCATAGAGGAATATATAAGAAAGATTTATAATAAATTGAAAGTTAACTCAGATTCACAACTGGAGGAATATTGTCGACTAAATAGTTTTGATCTCTATGCGCCAAAAAGGTTCTTATTGTCTTACTTATAAATATCGTCTATTTATTCAAATTTTTTATAAGGTAATAATGTTATAAAGGTCAAATATGAGTCAATCAGGATGTAAAAAAGTCCCTTTTATTACTCCTCAATTAACTAATATGTGGGATAAAAGCTCAGAACCGTGGTTTGTAAAAGATAAGGAGTTCCGCTTTATTTATGCAAATAAAATGTTCATTAAAGCTAATAAGCTACCTGAAGGTTTTAATATTATTGGGTATACCGATAAAGAATTACCTTCACCAGTTAATCAATTCGCTCATCTTTTTGAGGAACATGATCATAAGGTATTGCAGGGTATGCAACGGATATCATCTATTAGCACTTTCCCTCAAGCCAAAAACGAACAAGCTACATCCTATTTCTGTGATAAATATCCATTAATGGATGAAAATAAGCAGTGTATTGGCATAATTTCTCACGCCAGAGAAATACATAACTTTACCGTATCTCATTATATGGAGAACAATATTCCTATATCAATCCGATTTCAACAACCTAACAAGGTATTAAAAGAGAAAGAATGGATAGTCATTTTTTTATTCTGCCGTGGCGTTAGCAATAGATATATCGCTGACGAAATGAAAATTTCATATCGCACCGTGGAAAAATATTTCGAAAGTATCTATGAGAAACTATCAGTTAACTCAGCAATTGAACTAAGAATACTTTGCAAAGAGAATAATTATGACCTTTATATTCCCCCCAAATACCTTCAATCCATAGGCCATATTTTGCTATAAATAATCGATTTCATTACTACATATTTCTCTCTGACCTGTTTAATTAACCTGAATTTTGCTTAGATTCCCCCTAACTGATATATGGATAACAATTTAACAAATTAAAATAAAGGGCTAAAAACGTGACTAAATAATCATTTTTTTGAAAATTTACTTTCTTATTTCTGTCGAAGACTTTATATAAAAAACGGTGAAACCAAGAGATTCTCATGAGCATTGATCGATGCCTTATCATGGTCAAATGGTTTACATCAACATTTTGGCAAGAGACAGGGTGTTTATAACCCTGTTTCAATGCCAAGATCCAGATACTTCCACAATCAACGAACAATAATCCCTAACAGAATGCCCAAGGCGCCAAAGTCAGCATCGCTGAATGTCGTGTTGGCAATACCTATATCCCCCAAAACGGGTAACAGGAACACGGGTAAGAAGGTGATCAGAAAGCCCTGAGCAAAAGCCCCGAGAATAGCGCCTCTACGCCCCCCTGTCGCATTACCAAAAACCCCAGCCGCCGCACCAACAAAGAAGTGTGGCACAACACCGGGAATAATAACCGTCATACCTAGTGCATACAGTATAAACATACCGATAACACCAGCCACAAAACTGCTCAAGAACCCGACTAATACTGCATTAGGCGCGTAAGGGAAGACAACCGGGCAATCTAACGCTGGTTTAGCATTTGGCACCAATTTGTCAGAAATCCCTTTAAATGCGGGAACGATTTCTGAAATTACCATCCTCACACCTTGCAGAATAATGTATACACCCGCGGCAAAAGTAATAGATTGCATTAGCGAGAACATAAATCCATTTTTCCCACCACTAACTTCTCTCACAAAATCACCACCAGCGAATAAACAACTGATCATGAAAATAATCGCCATCGTAAAAGAGATAGCAACCGGTGTATCACGCAGAAACAGCAAACTTTTCGGAACATTCATTTCTTCCGTTGAATGCGCTTTATTTCCCAGTTTGCTGCCGATAAAACCAGATAGAACATAGGAAAGCGTGGAAAAATGTCCAATCGCAACGTCATCAGAACCTGTTATTTTCTTCATATATGGATGGGCAATCGCCGGGAAAAAAACCATAGCAACACCGACAACCACAGAACCAATAGCCACTAGCATCGTGCCTTTGATCCCTGCTGTTGCTAAAATCACTGCAACCATCATGGACATAAATAATGTGTGGTGCCCAGTCAGAAAGATAAATTTCCACGGGGTAAAACGTGCAATCAAAATATTAATCACCATAGCAAAGAGCATGATCATTGCCATTTCTTTACCAAAACTTTTTTGCGCAATGGAAACAATTGCTTCGTTGTTTGGTACTACTCCCTGAATACCAAAAGCATGTTGGAAAATTTCAGCAAAACCCCCCAATGAAGAGACGACTAATCCAGCCCCCGCCCCCAAGATCAAAAACCCCATAATGGTTTTTATCGTGCCTTTGATACATTCAGTCACCGGTTTCTTTTGCACGATCAAACCAATAAGCGCAATAAGACCAACCAAAATCGCAGGTTCTGATAGGACACTCATCAAAAAATGGAAAAATTCCATGATGTCCTCCTGCTTACAATGCGCCAAGTTCTACTAATGCCACGGACAGACGTACTTTCATTGCCGATTTATCCACCATATTGTCCAGCGCAACAATTTTGCCATCGACTGCCTGAACAACCAGTTGTTCCGCAATATCTTTAGTACCGACAAAAATGTCGCTTTGAGTTGCCTTTGCCGACCCCAGATCGACGTGATCAACACTGGCATCGATTCCCATCTCTCTGAGAATATTTTTAATACTCATTTCCATCATCAAGCTGGTACCTAACCCATGTCCGCAAACGACAGTGATTTTCATACTATTTCCCCATAGCAAAAAATAACGACTTAATACTTGTTGATCACGGTAAGAATCTCTTCTTTACTTTTGGCACTCATCAGCAATGCGACATCTTGCTGATTATCAAACAGCTCAGCAAGCTGAGCGATCACTTCAACATGACTATTGCTGTCAGTTGCTGCTAAGACAATCAACAATTTAACTGGATCATTTTCACCAGAACCAAACTCCACTCCTTTACTAATCACAGTCAACGCTAAAGCTAATTCGTTAACCCCTTCCTCCGGTCTGGCATGCGGCATAGCAATTCCCGGGCCGACAACATAATAGGGACCAATTACCTCATGGGAACGATAAATAGCATCAACATAACAGGAAGAAATGGCGCCATTTTCCACCAAAGGTTGACAAGCAACCGCGATTGCTTCGCGCCAATCTTTAGCATCAGAGATCACTTGGATCACATCTTGAGTAAGTAACGTCTTTAACATCAATTTCCCCTGATTAAAACCTCACTCCGCTCTACCTTCTGTCTTCCGTCTTCTGTCCTCTGTCTTCTGTCCTCTGTCTTCTGTCCTCTGTCTTCCGTCCTCTGTCTCCCATCCTCTGCCAGTGATATTAATCACAAATGATAGCGCTATCTATGGTCGTAACTCATTATTGTGATAGCGCTATCATTTGTTATCCGATTAATTCACCAAAAAGCGAAAGTACATTCATGGTTTTTTCCCACGAATTGCCTGAGATCGGGTAGAATCCCAACGTCAAATTCATAGCCGTTAATTAAAAAAACAGAAAAATATTTTGATGAGAAAGACACGAAAACGCCGTAATACAGGGCGAGTAACATTACAAGATGTTGCTAAGTATGCCGGTGTCGGTTCAATGACAGTTTCACGCGCATTGAGAACACCAGAAATGGTATCGGATAAATTACGAGAAAAAATTGAACAAGCCATACAGGAATTGGGATATATCCCAAATGGCGCTGCCGGCGTACTTGCTTCCGGTCAAAGTAATATTATCGCGGTACTTGTACCCTCACTGACAGATAAAGCCAGCGCTACATTTATACAGTCACTGCAACAAGTGCTCAATAAACATGCCTTTCAAGTTTTACTTGGTTGTCATGAATATGACCATAATAAAGAAGACAAAATTATCATGACACTACTGCAAAGCAATGCCGCAGCACTAGTGATTTTTAGTTCGCAATTAGCAGATAAAACCTACAGCAATATTTCTCATATCAATATTCCCATTATTAATGTTGCTGGTTCCCATCAACAGCAGACAGCAATTAATATAGCAACCGATTTTTCTGCGGCCGCCTATACGTTGACTGAACATATGTTAAATAATGGCCGCAAGCATATCGGTTATATTGGCGCCCAAATGGACAGCCGTTTACGCAATCAGCAAATTAATGGCTGGCATAAAGCCATGCTGCATCACTATCAGAATGCTGACCAAAATATCACTACCTCAGATACTGCCAGCATGCAATTTGGCCGCCAGGCAATTACTGAGATGTTATTACGTCAACCTGAACTGGAAGGTGTTATTTGCAGTCACGAAGTGATTGCCTTAGGCGTCATATTTGAATGCCAGCGGCGTCTACTTAAAATACCCGCTGATTTGGCTGTTGCTTGCCTGGAAGGTTCAGATAACTGTGACCACACAAAGCCAACACTGACATCAATTCGCATTGATTATCCCCAAATAGGCAGGGACACCGGAAAGTTGCTGATAAAACTGCTCAATCAACAAGGTGAAGATGAAGCAAAATATCAAAACAACCAATATCACCTATTTTCGTATAAGTTCGAACCTAGACAAAGTACGTAATAAAAATGAATCAATTCTGCAACTTACTGAAATCCACCTTAATTGCAATTGCAGATAAATCTGACACAGGTTGCAGGCATATTTACCTTCCGCGCAGTATAATTTTGCTCCTTTTCCATTACTTGGTATCTGTTATTTTATGAGACTTATTCCTGTATGTTTTCTTATCATCACACCGCTAGCTCATGCACTCACCTTAAGTAATACCCACTGGCAGATTGAGATTAACTAAGGATCTCAGCTTGCCGGGGGCGGGTTTTGATTATGGTAGCCATGTGATTTCCGTGCTCTTTGCTAACCCCTTTAATAATGCATTAACGTTTACCCCTGATGATAACGGCATAGGCATGACAACAACGTATCAGTTTACACGCCTTGATCCTACTCCTCCCGTTTTGCTACCACATGCTATTGTTTGGCTCAGTTAATATTAAAAGCATGATAACCGATGTTACCGAATGGAATAATCTGCATGAGCACGCTCAATTTGAAGCGTATCAGAAGTTTGTTGTAATTTAACTAATTGTCCATCCCGTACTGTCCATATATGAACGAAACGAGCAATGAATCGTTTGCCACGCTTCACCCGTCCCAAATAATTACCCAGAACAATGACATGATCGTCTGATTCAAAATACTCAGAATTGTCCATAACAAACTCATCTATATCATTTAAAAATGGCACAAAGAAATTATTTAATATATCTTCAATCCCTTCATAAACTCCACCATACCGAGATCCTTGAGTAACATCCCAAATAATATCATTCGCCATGATCTGGCGAAGAACATCAATATCACCCATAGAGTCATAAAAACGGCGAACAATAGAGACACTTAATGAATCTGACATTATTATTCTCCTTCAAATTATCCTGCAATGAAATATGACCGGCTCTTATAAAATGAGCCGGCCGGATATCTTGGGGACGTTCAACCATAAAACGCCATTGGCGCTTTAAATTAACATCCCCGGAAAACAATTCGAACATCTTTCATGTTAGGCTATCCATTGCGGGTAAGATATCCCCTTACCTAGGTAAGCGCTGGATAATCAGTATAGCCTATAGCACCAGGAACCATAAAAGTTTCCGGTTGTTGTTCATTAAATGGCGCTTCAACTAACAATCGGTAAGGTAAGTCTGGATTAGAAATGAACAATTGACCAAAAGCCACGGCATCAGCTCTGCCGTCAGTAAGAACTTGCTCAGCACTTTCCTTAGTTAACTCCTCGTTAGCAATGTAGGTTGACCCAAAGGCTTCTTTTATCACCTTGCTTAAGTCACCATCAACGACGGAATCACGCGAGAAGATAAAAGCAATACCACGTTTACCTAGCTCACGCGCTACATATCCAAACGTCGCCACAGGATTGGAATCCGCCATAGAGTAATGACCACCACGAGGGGACAAATGCATGCCAACACGTGATGATCCCCAAACTGAAATACAAGCGTCTGTCACTTCCAGCAGCAACCGCGCCCGATTTTCAACTGAACCTCCGTACTGATCTGTACGCAAATTAGCATTATCTTGCAAGAATTGATCAAGCAAATATCCATTAGCGCCATGTATTTCTACTCCATCAAACCCCGCCGCTTTTGCATTTTCCGCTCCACGTTTGAATGCTTCGACAATGCAGGGAATTTCATCAAGCTCAAGCGCCCGCGGAACCACAAAAGGACGTTTTGGGCGTAATAAACTGACATGTCCATCAGCCGCAATTGCACTTGGCGCCACCGGCTGTTCTCCATTAAGGAAAATAGGGTCCGATATCCGCCCCACATGCCAAAGCTGTATAAAAATACGCCCACCAACAGCATGCACAGCATCCGTGACCAATCGCCAACCAGCAACTTGTTCATCCGACCAAATACCCGGCGTATTCTCGTAGCCAACTCCCTGTGGGGTTACTGAAGTCGCTTCACTGATAATCAAACCAGCAGAAGCACGCTGAGCATAGTATTCCGCCATCAGCGCATTAGGGACACGCCCTTCTCCTACTGCACGATTACGTGTCAAAGGAGCCATAATGATGCGATTTGGCAAGTCGAGATCACCAATGCGAATTGGGTCAAAAAGTGTAGGCATATTTCCTCTCTCATATATACCCGTCATCTTTCAAGTTGCCTCTTTGTTGGCTGCGCTCACTCACCCCGGTCACATAGTTATCTATGCTCCCGGGGATTCGCTCCCTTGCCGTCGCGATGCATCTTGAAATCCATAGGGTATGGATTAATAAATGCACTTCATTGCAAATCATCAATAGGTATATCACCAGATACCAGGATATCGGCAAGCTTAATGCTATGACACAAGAATTATTTTGTTTGAAAGTGGCATAGGTCACTTGTAGCCTTTGACTTAAGTGAATAAATGAGTGGTATTAAAAAAGGCTACGTAACACGCAGCCTTGAAACGCTCTTTAGAACCCCTATCCAATGAGTTTTAAGTCCGCTTTTCTATGTCGCTTTTGTTCCTGATAAAAATTTTCATGAGAGCCAAAGTTCAGCAGGTATAACTCTATTTTCCCTTCAACCCAACAATAACCAAGCAATGTTAACTGGTTATTTAACTGAAATTTATGAACTCGAAGGAAACTTAAATCGCCTTTCTTCTGCTCACCGATTTCAGGGTTATCAATTATTCTATCAATCTCATCTTCTACTATCGTAAGAAGATCCTCAGATAACTTAGATAATGCCTTAGAGAAACGTCTTGTTTCATAAACATCAATCTTTGGATCTTTTTGTCCTTCTGACATAACGCGACACCTTACCGCTATTGACTTCGCTTTTTGCCAGTAAAGAATCAAGGATAAAAGAGTACGGCAAATCAGGGTTATCCTCCGCAATGCGGCCAATTTTAGCCCAATGCTCAATTTGCTTAGGTACACTTCTGCTTGAAGCTTCTGCATGAATTTTTACATCATTCACGAAATCATCGTCCAAACGTATACTGATAGCCATAGTTTAGTTCGCCCCTCTGGGATTTTGTACTACATGCGATATAAAACGCATCTGTATAGAATGCAACATTTTGTCGCATGTTGCAATTTAAAAAACCAAACAACACTCAGCCTTGAAACATCCTTTAATGGATAGATGCAATAACCTACGTTTGAAAATACGTAAGCCCGATTTTACCTTTTTTAACCTCCCATCCTCAAAAATTGGTTATGATTATAGATAGCTTGCCTGATGCTGGAGGCTGTTGGTTGATATGTAAAAAATTATTGCCATGAGGATAACTATATGAATTTATTGGATGGTTTACACAAAAAACTGGACGGTTACTTTCATAAAACAAATGGAGTCAACTATGTAAAAATATTTGATACTCCAAAAATATGGGGTTTCCTTTTGGAAAGGAGATAATGCCCCAAGCTATTAAAAGAGAAGCGGAATTTGAAGATGCTATTGTAAGCATTCTGGAAAACATGCGTTATCGCTGTGATATTTCCTCCTTAAATGCTCCGGATGCAGAGTGGAGAAAAGTTATCCTATCCGCTATTGATCGCGCATTTACCAAAAAAATAAACAGGAAGGACAGAACCCAGATAAGGTTCTTATTCGCTCAAACACCGACATCTTTATTAAACGGTGTGGATTCATACTTTGAAGGTACTCCTGAATATCTGGCATTGAAGGATGATATTATTAAATTAATTCAAGCAAGGAGAGATTATTGGGAGTGTATACCTGAAATATGGATCGGTCGGTTTTACAGGATAGTAGACGGACTTAAAGTATCATTAGAGAAGAAAGTGCTGCCAGAGGAAATGTTTCCAGAAGCTGATACCAGAATGACATGGAATCATACAAAAATTATCGCAGTTGATGGAATTGAGTCATTTGTCGGCGGCCATAATTTAAATATGGATCTGTTTAAAAATTATCCTCCAGTTCATGATGTCTCTGTTAAAGTTATAGGATCGGCATCATTAAGCTCACAATTATTTTTAAATAAAATGTGGAAGGCTGATACAGATCTCTTAACTAAAGAATTCTTTGATATAAATGAAAATAAATGGGTTAATGCAAATGGTATTGTAGGAAAGCCAGAAGATCCATTAAAAAGAAGGCACATTACTGAATATATAAACAGAAAAAAAGAAGAATACCGAAAAAATCCACCTAAAGACCCAGAATATAAGAAAGCAAGCAGGATATTATCCGTAGGTAAATATTGGGCAGGGCCTGATATGCGAACAGATTACAGAAAAGGCTCTGAAGTAATGAAAGAGTTTATAATAAAGAATGCAAAGAGAAAAATTCGCATGTCCCAACAAGATCTTGTCAGTGCATGGAAAAAACAGTGGCGAGATCATCATGTGTGCCGATGGTTGATCGAAGCATTACTTGCCAACCCCAAACTGGAAGTTCAAATTGTTGTATCGCCGCTTGATGCAGCAGCAGGTGCTGCTGGCGATCAATATTCTTTTGGTTCTGGCGCCAGAAGAACGTTTGAATTATTTCAATACTATTTGACACATGATGAGCACACCAATGAGAAGCTGAAAGATCCGCATGGAATCAGGCAAGCCGCACTGAAAAGAATAGAAGTTGCCCCTTTTTTCTTTACAGACCAAGTCCCTGAAGCTCTTTCGATTGAAGGTACTACATACAAATGGCCAGCCGCGGAGGAAAGTTCTTATACTTCTACGCTAAAAGAACCGTCTCTTTTTGAAAGACCTCCACAGGAAGGTGCTATAGGACGCCCATTCCGATCCTTAATTAAAGCAAGTGGTCCGGTATATCCTAAAGTTCCCCCTGCTCCGGGGAATCATGCAAAAGTAACAATAATTGATGATGAACTATACGTGGTTGGTTCTGATAATCTCTATCCGGGCTATCTTTCGGAGTTCAACTATCTCATTGAGGGAGAAGATGCGGTAAAAGCTTTCATTAAATCCTACTGGGAACCGTTGTGGAAATACTCAGGGCCACATTCATTTAATTACAAAAATACTTAATGTCAGTAACAAATGTACTGATATATTCCCGCCAACGGCTGGCGGGAATATTACTTGAAAAACATTAAAGAAATGACTTTTCAGAGTAGGAAACCAAATCAACGCGTTTTTCAGTAATAGCCTGGAAGCCAGCAGGACATTGAACCTAAGAAACCAGATGCTGGCAACCGGATTATCCCTGTGAAAGACACCATTAGATTTTGGCTGTCGCCAAATATTTTGTCATTTCATCATCGGGTACCATACCACCGCCAGTTGCCCAAACCAAATGCGTAGCTTGTTTCATCTTTTCCACTGAAAGATTCTTATTACGCAGGTAATCATGGTTTCCACTCACACGAGCAGGACCCGCCATCCCTGCTAATGCCGAAGGCTCTAACCGGATACCCTCATCGCGATTCAATAACCCCAACAGATTATACATTTCCTGATCTTGAATAGTATAAAATCCATCCAGCAAACGTTCCATCGCACGCCCAACAAAGCCAGAAGCCCTGCCTACCGCAAGACCATCAGCAGCGGTGATATTGTCGATACCGATGTCTTGTACACAAATATTGTCATGCAAACCAGTATATACCCCCAACAACATACTGGGAGAATGGGTAGGTTCAGCAAAAATACAGTGCACATGATCACCAAAAGCTAATTTCAGTCCAAATGCAACACCACCGGGACCACCACCAACACCACACGGCAAATAAACGAATAATGGGTGATCTTCATCAACCATAATATTCATCTGCTCAAACTGCGCCTTTATCCGTCCTCCTGCAACAGAATATCCCAGAAACAACGTTTGGGAATTTTCGTCGTCGATAAAGAAACAGTTAGGATCAGATTCAGCTTCTTTACGCCCTCTGGCTACGGCTACCCCATAATCCAGTTCGTGTTCCACGACATTGACCCCATGCGAACGTAGCTTTTGCTTCTTCCATTCACGAGCATCGGCAGACATATGCACACTGACATTAAAACCCAGTTTCGCACTGACAATACCAATGGACAGCCCCAAATTGCCGGTAGAACCTACAGCAATGCTGTATTGATTAAAGAACCGTTTAAATTCTTCCGAAAACAGCTTGCTATAATCATCGTTTTCAGAAAGCAACCCCGCCTGTAATGCCAACTTTTCTGCGTGAGTTAACACTTCATAAATTCCACCACGGGCTTTAATCGAACCTGAAATTGGCAAATGGCTATCTTTTTTAAGCAGAATCCGCCCTGTAATACTCACACCGTAATATTGCTCCAGTGTTTTCCACATCGTAGGAATAGCCACTATTTCTGATTCAATAATGCCATGTGTGACGGCAGTTTCCGGGAAAGCTTTACATAAATAAGGCGCAAAACGATCCAGGCGTGCTTCAGCATCCCTAATATCATCAGCGTCCAAACCGACAAAAGGCAATCCCTCTTTAAAGGTGGTGTTACAAGGGTTAAACCAAAAGATTTCCTCTAATTCCATTAAATTTTTTACTAACGGATGCTCATTTAGTAATTGTTGAATTTCAGTACTTTTCATGTATGTATTAACCCAAGATAAGTGTTTCCCTGGTATATACCCGTTATCTTTCAAGTTGCCTCTTTGTTGGCTGCACTCGCTCACCCCGGTCACATAGTTTTCTATGCTCCCGGGGATTCGCTCCCTTGCCGTCGCGAGGCATCTTGAAATACATAAGGTATTAAAACAACTCTTGCTTTTTTAATTATTAGAATTTTTATTATATTCAATATGTTATGTTTACTACAACTTCCTACAATATATCAGCACATCATACTTTTTTTATTTTTTATCTTCCCCTTATTTTGATTACTACGTTAATGTTTATTTTGTTTATTATTTTAGCTATAAAAGCTGCCTGTTTTACAGGCTTCCCTGGTATTGACACTTCGCACGT
Source organism: Photorhabdus luminescens subsp. luminescens (assembly GCF_001083805.1). Lineage (GTDB taxonomy): Bacteria > Pseudomonadota > Gammaproteobacteria > Enterobacterales > Enterobacteriaceae > Photorhabdus > Photorhabdus luminescens. The sequence goes on from NZ_JXSK01000001.1 coordinate 1,014,496, forward strand.
CTTATTCTTATTTTTCAAGCTGAGCTGCTACTTCTTTCTATTTACACAATGGTAGAAATTACACAATGGTAGAAAGAAGAAACGTCCCAACCAACGCAACCACAGACGCAATAAACGTTGCGGTTGTGTAATACTTAAAAGTTTCACTGAGCGTTGCTCCGCAATATTGCTTAACCAACCAAAACAGTGAATCAGTCACAATAGTACAGCCGATAGCACCAGAACCAATTGCTAATGTAATGATTTCAGGGCTAATATCTGGATATAACGGCAACATAGGCGAAACAATCGCTGTTGCCCCCATCATTGCAACTGTTGCTGAACCAACCGCCGCATGCAAAATAATGGCAACCAACCAAGACAAAAGAATTGGGTGCATATCCAGATTTGACAAAATAATAGCCAACGTATCACTCAGACCACTTACTTTTAAAACACTATTAAATGCTCCGCCCGCGCCGATAATCAATAAGATATTAGCGATGGAGGAGAAACAATCTTCTGTTTTCATCAACAGCGTATTCATTCCCATATTTTGCTTAATGCCCAAAGTGTAATAGGCAACAAACGCGGCAATGAACATGGCTGTAATAGGATTACCAACAAATTCCAGCACTGTATAAAAATAAAAGGTGGTGCCTTTTTCTATATTTAATTCAACAACCGTTTTAATCAACATTAACCCAATTGGCAATAACACCGTAAACAACGTTATGCCTAAAGAGGGTAAATCCTGCTCTTTACGTACTGCAATTTCAGAAAATTCAGCCGGAACCGATTTAAAAGGCAGACGGCTACCGAGAAATTTCTGAAATAATGGACCACCCACCAAAGCTGCAAATAGACCAACTATCAGCCCATAAACAATCACCGAACCAATATCCGCACCCAGTTTATTCGTCACAAATAATGCAGCCGGGTGTGGAGGAACAATACAGTGAACCGCCATCAATGCTGTACTTAATGGGATCGCTAATTTCAGCAGTGACGTATTGGTTTTCCTAGCAATAGAAAATGCCAGTGGAATTAACAATACCACCCCGACTTCAACAAACAGCGTAATACCACAAACCAAACCAATGAGTACCATAATGATATCAGGTGACAACCATCGGCATTTTTGCAATGTGATACCAATACGCTCTGCCGCGCCAGATATCTCCATCATCTTACCAAGAATGGTTCCCAGACCAATCACTACGGCCAAAAAACCTAACGTATTCCCGATTCCCCCTTGAATAGCGCTCACCATTTCAACAGGGTTCATTCTCATTAAAGTACCGACATAAAAACTGGCTAACAATAACGCGAGAAAAGGGTGAATTTTTAATTTAATTATTGTAAATACGATTAACACAATACTTGTGAGTAACGTACCAATCACCCAAGGTTGTGAATCCACTTAATCATTCCCCACAGTTAGCCTCTGTTCGTCATGCGAATTTTCATTATTGAATATGAATATTCAATTTTTGACAAATGATTAATACATAGCCATGCATGAATCAGATTGAGCCAATTCAGTGATACTGATCAAAATTTTCACTTTATTTGCGATTTAAATCACTAAAACTATCTGAAATACACCGCCTTAATGATACGGTTGTATTATCCTTCGCCGATGAACTAGAAACACTACAAATATGTACACAGATGACAATTTCATGGTTGTGAATAAGTTACTCAATGGAAGCCAGTTATCAAAGCTGCATACATTTGAGATAGCCGCTCGCCACTGCTCTTTTGTCCTAGCCGCTGACGAATTAGCTATCACTGCCAGTGCGGTCAGCCATCGAATCAGTTCTCTGGAACAAGAATTGGGATTCAAACTTTTCCAACGTTTTCACAGAAAAATTGAATTAACTTGTGAAGGAAAGCGTTTATTTTGGACAATTAAATCGACGCTGGAACATCTAAATCAGGAAATTCTGGAAATAAAAAATCAGGAGTTATCGGGTAATCTGACTATTTACTCCCGCCCGACCTTTACTCAATGCTGGCTAGTGCCTAAATTGGCTGATTTTAATCAGCTATACCCATCCATTAACCTGAACATCTTGGTCGGTAACGAAAATGTCAATTTCCGCGGTTATGGTATCGATCTTGCGATTTATTTTGATGATATTATATCCAATGAGCTATCACATCAATATCTGATGAGTGAGTATATTACCCCGGTCTGTAGCCCACAATATGCCGAAAAGCATAATCTAATGGGAAATATCGATAATCTACAATACTGTACACTATTGCATGATAAACAAGCATGGAGCTATGATTCCGATACCAAAGAGTGGAATACTTGGGCAGAACACTTCAATATTACGCTGGAACCATCACACAAGTGCATTGTCTTTGATCGTTCCGATTTAGCTGCCGTTGCCGCAATACACCATGCGGGTGTTGCAATGGGCAGAAAAAATATGATTTGGGAAAAAATTGAAAACAATGAATTAGTCGCCCCCTTTCCCAATACTGAAGTATTATGTAAACAGTATTACTATACCTGTACCCTGCCTCAACAACAGAATGAGAAAGTCAATGCCTTTATCCAATGGCTACAATCAACTATAGACGAATAAAAATATAGCCAACCATTAACGGATATAACAAACCTGCCCTGTTTTAAGTGGCGATGGTAAGTTTTAAGTGGCGATAGTAAGTCGCCACAGAAATTTAACACCGGATTCTACCGTACTTTCAATCCCATCACTTATTGACTCCAGCAAAATTTTGACCATATCAAGCCGGTGATCCTTGGCAAGCTTATATGCTCAAAACAATTAAATTATACTTTTCACAATCAGATACATCGATACATTCCCTAGCCCAGCTAAACAAGGTGTAGAATCAGTATCAAACAGAATGATAAAGACTGAATTCCATTTTCTACAAAATCCAGCCTTATTAAATAAATATTGCAACAGTAGAGATAATATCTATCGACCGCAATAACCACTTATTATTTTCACATTTTTACTGGGATTTTAATATCACTATTTCTATCCTTAAAAAATCAGTAATAATGTAATTATTTGAAAAGAACATCTAAATTTAATCAAAAAATATATACTAATAGTGTAAGTTATGATATTCATCACAACTGCTGATAAGCAAATCGTTTAAATGAGTTATAAAGTCGTTTATTTTAGAAGTATGAAGTATATAGAGTGTAATGAAATGCAAAAATTGTTATTAAGAAAATTGTTATTAAGCTGTGGAGTTATCTTTTCTGTATCTGCGATAACTTTACCTGCTCAAGCAGAACAACATACAGCTTCAATCGGATACGCCTACGTGAAACCACAAGATGCAAGCGCGCTAAATGGTGCAACATTAAGTTACCGATATGAGCTTGATGATCAATGGGGGCTATTATCATCATTTACCTTTGCTAAAGGGAATGAAAAAGAAACAGAGTATTATACAAGGGATGACTTAAAGTACTATTCTTTAATGATTGGCCCAACCTATAGAATTAATGACTACATTAGTTTATATGGGCAACTCGGACTATCTAGAATAAATGATAAATCTACTGCCCATTATAGTGGTGGAGAAATCGAAAAGGAATCAGCAAGCAAAAACGCTTTAGGTTGGGGAACGGGTTTTATTATCAACCCAACAACCAACACCTCAATTACTGCCGGTTATGAAGGTAGCCGTTTTAGTATTAAAGATGGAAAAGAGAAAGATCATACATCTACTAACGGTTTTAATATAACTGTCGGCTACCGTTTCTAATCTTAATCAATGAGCAATGTATCATCACCAAGGTTGAATATTCTATTTAATTGACAACTTTGGTGATTTTTCAAAACAGTAAATCGCCATAAATATTTTTACAAACCCAGTAAACATTATCAGAAAAAATCATAGAAAGAAATTAAATGGATGAAAGAAAAATAATTTTCAAATATTGAATATATATGATTTAGATATATTTTTATTGGCAATTTTTTTGATTTTTATTTCTATTAACAATATAAAACAAGAAATAACCACTAAAAGCGAAATTCAGAAAATATGTGTATTTATCGCCAAATCATCTTAAGAAGATGCAGAGAATATTAAATCAGACCTGATATGATTATGACATGAATAAGTTACATAGAAAAATAAGTTGTCAATGAAATCTTCACAATTCATTAATTTGATTGGTGGGTTGTCGGGGGCTCGAACCCCGGACCAATTGATTAAGAGTCAACTGCTCTGCCGACTGAGCTAACAACCCAATGTGCATAATTATTCCCCTATACAAAGCTGTCGTCAATATATTATGACCATTTTTTTCTGAACGAATAATTCATACTCAATTCCAACAGCATTAACAAGTTAAAATGTAACCAATTTGTTTTTAAAGTGAGATCAGACTGTTATTACTATAGTAATCTGTGTCACAATATTTTTCGCAAACATCATCATATATAAGGCCACTTAAAGAGCCGTAACAATTTACCTAAGAAAATATTGGATACTATATACTATGGCAGAAAATATACACACTTCACTTTCCGCTGAAACCGGGGAAACGCAGTTGCAACGCCATCTAAGCAACCGGCATATACAACTTATCGCTATTGGCGGCGCCATCGGCACCGGCCTGTTTATGGGCTCAGGGAAAACAATCTCTCTCGCCGGACCCTCGATCATATTCGTTTATATGATTATCGGTTTCATGCTGTTCTTTGTGATGCGCGCAATGGGTGAGCTATTGCTTTCGAACCTGAATTATAAATCATTCAGTGATTTCTCCGCCGATTTGCTCGGGCCCTGGGCTGGTTTTTTCGTCGGCTGGACTTACTGGTTCTGTTGGGTTATTACCGGTATCGCCGATGTGGTCGCAATCACTTCCTATATCAGCTATTGGCAACCGGATTTTCCACAATGGCTCACATCCCTGCTCTGTGTTTTACTATTGCTCTCCCTTAATTTGGCTACAGTGAAATTATTCGGGGAAATGGAATTCTGGTTCGCGATGATAAAAATCGTTGCCATTATCGCTTTAATCACAACAGGCGCGGTTCTGATTAGCATGCATTTTCAATCTCCAGCCGGTCATACCGCTTCTCTGGCAAATATATGGAATGATGGTGGATTCTTTCCCAAAGGATTAAGCGGATTTTTCGCTGGATTTCAAATAGCCATATTCGCCTTTGTGGGCATTGAATTAGTGGGTACTGCCGCCGCAGAAACTAAAGATCCAATGAAATCGCTTCCCAGAGCTATTAATGCCATCCCGATTCGTATTATCACCTTTTACGTGCTGGCGCTGATAATTATTATGTCAGTCACACCGTGGCGTTCAATCATTGCAGACAAAAGCCCTTTTGTTGAGCTGTTTGTTCTAATCGGTTTACCCGCAGCCGCCAGTATCGTGAACTTTGTGGTATTAACTTCTGCCGCTTCTTCAGCAAACAGTGGTGTTTTCTCCACCAGCCGCATGTTATTTGGATTAGCAAAAGAAGGTGATGCGCCACAGCAATTCGGCCGCCTTTCACGCCGTTCTGTACCAGCATCAGGATTAATTTTCACCTGTCTATGTTTATCCTGTGGTGTAGTGCTGATTTATTTAATTCCTGATGTTATGCACGTGTTTACCCTGGTAACCACCGTTTCAGCCATTCTATTTATGTTTATCTGGAGTATGATCCTAAGTTCATATCTGGTTTACCGGAAACGTCGCCCGGCATTACATAAGGCTTCAACCTATAAAATGCCATTGGGTATTATCATGTCATGGGTCTGTCTGGCATTTTTTGCATTTGTTCTGATATTACTCACTTTACGGGATGATACCCGCCAAGCATTAATCATCACACCTATTTGGTTTTTGATCTTAATTATCGGTTTTCAAATTGTAAAAAAACGTAGAACACGTTTGTACAGCTAACTCATTCAAATTTCATCTATATGACCTGTTGGAATAATACTCCACAGGTCTTTTTTAGTGATATGACTAAAATTCTTGTGCTTTATTATTCCATGTTAGCAATAGCGACTACACTCTCAAAAGTGGCTTTCTGTGGACGATGAACCGTCAATTTTAATCTCTAATAAACGTTATAATTATATAATCATTTAAACCAATTCAGTCACGCAAAAAACGTCGTATCACGACATTATATCGAATTCAAATATCCAAATGCTTTACTCTTGAGTTGAATATCCCTTTTGCAAAAAAACTATTATTTTCTCAATATAATATACATGTCAAAAAGAGTGACCAAGTGAACAATTCTCTTTTTAACATTGACACCAAAACATCACCATTGAATAAGACCTTAACTTAAATCACATAAATATAATAATTTTCGATCTAACATCCACCCAAATAAATGATATCGGTAACATCAAAATAAGAGGACGTATCATGAAAGCATTAGTATTAGAAAAAGCAGGTCAGATTTCAATTCAAGACTGGGAAAACCCCGAAATAGTGGGTGAAAATGATGTTGAAATAAAAATTCACTCGGTGGGAATTTGCGGCAGCGATGTGCATTATTATCAATACGGGCGGATTGGGCCATTTGTTGTCGAAAAACCAATGATTCTCGGGCACGAAGCATCCGGTGTAATCACCGCAGTAGGTAAAAATGTGACGCACTTAAAAATCGGCGATCGTGTCTGTATGGAACCTGGAATTCCTAATCTGCAATCACCACAATCACGAGCAGGTATTTATAACTTAGATCCTGAAGTTCGTTTCTGGGCGACACCCCCTATTGACGGCTGCTTACGTGAAAGAGTCATCCATCCGGCAGCATTTACGTTCAAATTACCGGATAATGTCAGTTTTGCCGAAGGCGCAATGGTTGAACCATTATCTATCGGTATGCAAGCAGCCACAAAAGCAGAAATTAAACCAGGAGATATCGCATTAGTTATTGGTGCCGGCACGATCGGAATTGTTACCGCACTTGCTGCATTAGCCGGTGGTTGTTCTGATGTCATTATTTGTGATCTGTTCGATGAAAAACTAGAAATTGCAAAACAGTATCCAGGTCTCCACCCGGTTAATAGCAAAATACTTGCTGAGAAAGTTAATACATTAACCGATGGTGATGGCGTCAATATTCTCTTTGAATGTAGTGGGGCAAAACCCGTCATTGCCACTATTTCAGAACATATTGCACCAGGAGGAATAGCTGTTCTGGTCGGTATGCCTATCGATCCGGCGCCATTTGATATTGTCTCTGCCCAAGCTAAAGAGATCACATTCAAAACAATCTTCCGCTACGCAAATATGTATCCTCGTACTATTCGTTTACTCAGCGCTGGCAAGCTCAAGGTAACCCCCCTATTATCCGCAACCTATAAATTTAAAGACAGCGTTCAGGCGTATGAACGAGCCGCAGAGGGTCGTCCGACAGATATCAAAATTATGTTGGAAATGGAGTAACACATGGCGCTCTATGCTGGTATCGATTGCGGTACACAAAGTACTAAAGTCATTATTGTGGATAGCCAAAAAGCGCATATTTTGGGTGAAGGCAGCTCTCCTCACCCAATAATTAGCGATTCAAACGGCCGTCGTGAACAGCAAGTTCACTGGTGGACAGAAGCATTAGAAAATGCCTTTGCTCAGGCGATCAAGCAAGCAGAAATTTCTGGTACAGAAATTGTCGCTCTTGCCGTATCAGGCCAACAGCACGGTTTTGTTCCTCTGGATGCAGAAGGTCATGTTTTAGCGCCGGTAAAACTCTGGTGTGACACTGAAACTGCGGTCGAAAATCAGGAAATTCTTGATGCGCTCGGTGGTACGAAAGCCGCTTTAGCACAACTCGGATTAATGCCGCAGACAGGTTATACCGCATCTAAAATTCTTTGGTTCAAAAAATATCATCCTGAGTTATGGTCAAAACTGAATGCCGTTTTATTACCTCATGATTATCTCAATTATTGGCTAACAGGCAGATTAGTTGCCGAATATGGCGATGCTTCAGGAACGGGATTACTGAATATTCGTAAACGCGAATGGGATAATCAAATTGCCCAATTAATTGATCCCGATGGCCGTCTTTGGCATGCACTGCCTGAATTGGTTTCTGCTGAGACCTGTATTGGCACAATAAGACCTGAAATAGCAAAAAGATTAGGGCTTTCACCGACAACCAAAATTGCGTCTGGCGGGGGCGATAATATGATGGCTGCAATTGGAACGGGCAATATCATTCCAGGCATCACGACCATGAGTTTAGGCACCTCTGGCACGCTATTCACTTACTCTGACAAACCGATTGTCGCTGATTCTGAAATGATCGCGGGTTTCTGTTCCTCTAATAATGGATGGCTGCCATTGATTTGCACAATGAATGTAACTTCAGCGACAACCACCATTCAAAAGCTGTTTAATATGGATATTCAGGCTTTTAATGACATATTGAACCCAAGCAAACCCGGTGCTAATGGTTTGATGATGCTACCGTTTTTTAATGGTGAACGTGTTCCGCCACTCCCCCATGCCAAAGCGAGTATCCATAACCTGGATACTAGCAATATGAATCAGCAAAATTTTATTTTGGCTGCGGTTGAAAGCGCCACATATGGGCTACGTTTTGGGATTGAATTATTTCGCAAACAAGGGATTGAAATTAATGAAATCCGTTTGACCGGCGGCGGCGCTCGCAGCAAAAAATGGCGACAAATTGTGGCTGATATCATGAATACGCCTGTTATTTGTGTCACTCATCAAGAAACCGCCGCATTGGGCGCGGCTATTCAAGCTATGTGGTGTGACTCTTTGACAGAAGAGAAAGATAAACAAGCGCAGCTCATCCATATTTGCCAACATTTTGTTCATCTTGATGAAGAAACCCGAACCGTTCCAACCTCCGAAACGGCCGCATTATATGACGTGCTTTATCAAGATTATTTATCTCTGCTTACTACTGAATATCCAGAGTTGAAGGTATGACGACATTGATCGCCGATAATTCTCCTGGTGAACTACTCTCCGGGAAAAATGATCAATAATTTTTCATGATGAAAAAAACAAACCTCGCTATTTTAAACGAGGTTTGTTAGCGGTATGGTGAAGGCATTCCACCTCCACACTTTCTTACCTTTATTTCAATTTACCTTTATTTCAACTCATTTAGTCTTGTATTGCGCCTCAGCATCAATAAAACGCTGTTGCGCGGCTCTACTCGGCGCTTGACCCAACAGACTCACAACCACGATCGCAATAGAAGCAAAGATAAAGCCAGGAATAATTTCATACAACGCAAACCACTGGTACTTCATCCACATCAATACCGTGACGGCCCCGACCAACATCCCCGCTAATGCGCCATTACGTGTCATACGTTTCCAGATAACAGAAATCAGTACAACCGGGCCGAACGCAGCACCAAATCCCGCCCAGGCATTACTGACCAGAGCCAATACTTTATTGTCCGGGTTAGTTGCTATCACCATCGCGATGATTGCCACCAACAACACCATGAAACGCCCTACCCACACCAACTCTTTCTGGCTGGCAGATTTGCGGATAAAAGGTTTATAAAGATCTTCCGTCAAAGCACTTGCACACACCAGTAACTGACAGCTCAAGGTACTCATCACCGCAGCCAAAATAGCAGACAGTAAAATGCCCGCTATCCACGGATTAAATAGAACAACCGCCAATTCCATAAAGATACGCTCACGATTGGCAGTAACTGAACCAGACAGTTCAGGATGCATTTCAAAATAGGCAATACCGAAGAAACCGACAGCAATAGTGCCTGCCAAACATAACACCATCCAAGTCATACTGATACGACGAGCCTTGCGGATAGTATGATGGGAATCTGCCGCCATAAAACGCGCCAGAATGTGTGGCTGACCAAAATAACCTAACCCCCAACCCAACAGCGAGATAATGGCAATAAAGTTCAGCCCCTTAAACATATCCATATAAGCCGGACTTTTTGCTGCTATCAGAGCCAGAGAGGTATCAATGCCCCCCACAGAGAAAATAACGATAATCGGGGTCAAGATAAGCGCAAAGATCATTAATGAAGCCTGAACCGTATCTGTCCAACTCACCGCCAGAAAGCCGCCTAAGAAAGTGTAGGCAATCGTTGCGGCTGCGCCAAGCCACATGGCTTTCTGGTAACTAATACCGAACGTACTTTCAAATAACAATCCTCCGGCAACCACGCCAGAAGCACAATAGATAGTGAAGAAAGTCAGAATAACCAGCGCGGAAATAATACGTAGGATTTTACTGCTATCGTCAAAACGACTGGTGAAATAATCCGGCAATGTCAGCGCATTATTATTGACTTCCGTCTGGATCCGCAGCCTGCCTGCCACCAATTTCCAGTTCAGGTAAGCGCCTAAAGAGAGGCCAATGGCTATCCAGCTCTCTGAAATCCCCGCGAAATAGACGACGCCAGGTAAGCCCATTAGTAACCAGCCGCTCATATCCGAAGCGCCGGCAGACAAAGCCGTTACCACGCTGCCTAATCGCCTTCCTCCCAAAATATAATCATCAAAATTCTTGGTTGAGCGATAAGCCAAAAAGCCTATCAACAACATTCCAGCAATGTAGACAATAAAGGTGATTAGCATTGGTGTATTTACTGTCATGCAAGTTCTCCATAGTGTTATCTCTGTTTTGCAAAGCCGCAGTTCTCCTGGGTATACAGAGTTTTCCCTGTCAGGTTCAGGAACGTTGCACCTGATTGCACCTAAAAATGGTCCATAATTCTAAATTGAAATAATTATTTTTGTAACCAATTAGAAAGTTACAGTGAATCCTAGATTAGCATTAGGCAATTTAACAACTAATTAACGCCGTTTTTTACAAGAAACGTCTACTGAATCACATTTATTTGATTTAAAAATTACACTTTTTAACCATTTCAGGGTTACACCCCTAATATTAGCCATAAAATATTAAACCAATGTGTATCAATCAAATAAAGTCACAAAAATAAATATATCCACCTAATTATAATAACCAGATTAATTTCACAAAAATAAAACAAGCGATTTGCATAAGGTTGCACAAAGTTGCAACATGTCAGATATTATCGTGCAACTTAGATAAACCTTACCTATTAAGGAGCAAGGATGGGTAGTACAACAATGGGCGTGAAGCTTGATGAAGCCACACGTGACCGTATTAAAGCCGCTGCGCAACGGATTGACCGCACCCCACATTGGCTGATTAAACAAGCTATTTTTAATTATCTTGAACGTCTTGAAAATGATGAACAGATCGCTGAACTCTCTGCCAATCAGGATGTTAAAGAAGAGAAGATAATCACAGAAGAAACGGTAATCGATTCTTCTCATCAACCGTTCCTCGACTTCGCAGAACATATCCTGCCTCAATCAGTAAAACGTTCCGCAATTACTGCGGCCTATCGCCTGCCAGAAACACAAGCCGTTCCCATGCTGCTACAACAGGCGCAATTGCCAGAAGATCAAGCACAAGCGACTCATAAGCTGGCTTACGGCATTGCAGAAAAATTGCGTAACCAGAAAAACAGCATCGGTCGTTCAGGTCTGGTTCAAGGGTTATTGCAGGAGTTCTCGCTTTCATCTCAGGAAGGCGTTGCGCTAATGTGTCTTGCGGAAGCCTTGCTCCGTATCCCTGATAAAGCCACTCGCGACGCGCTGATCCGCGACAAAATCAGTAACGGCAACTGGCATTCCCATCTGGGACAAAGTTCATCCATGTTTGTCAATGCAGCAACTTGGGGGCTGCTATTTACCGGCAAACTGGTTTCTACCCACAACGAGGCCAAACTCTCCACTTCGCTGAATCGCATGATCAGTAAGAGTGGCGAACCATTAGTACGTAAAGGCGTAGATATGGCAATGCGCCTGATGGGTGAGCAGTTTGTAACCGGTGAAACCATCTCTCAAGCGCTGGCAAGCGCACGTAAGCTGGAAGAAAAAGGGTTCCGTTACTCCTATGATATGCTAGGCGAAGCCGCTTTAACTGAGGAAGATGCTCAGAATTATATGGTTTCCTACCAACAAGCAATTCATGCTATCGGTAAGGCATCTAACGGCCGCGGCATTTATGAAGGCCCCGGCATTTCCATTAAGCTATCCGCTCTGCACCCGCGTTATAGCCGTGCTCAATATGAACGCGTCATGGACGAGCTATATCCACGCCTGCTTTCCCTGACATTACAAGCACGCCAATATGATGTTGGTATCAATATCGATGCCGAAGAAGCGGATCGTCTGGAAATTTCTCTCGATCTGTTGGAGAAACTCTGTTTTGAACCACAACTGGCTGGCTGGAATGGCATTGGCTTCGTTATTCAGGCTTATCAGAAGCGCTGCCCTTTTGTTATTGATGCAGTCATTGACTTAGCGCAACGTAGCCGCCATCGGTTGATGATACGACTGGTAAAAGGCGCTTACTGGGACAGCGAAATTAAACGTGCTCAAATCGATGGGCTGGAAGGTTATCCAGTTTACACCCGCAAAGTTTATACTGACGTTTCTTATCTGGCTTGTGCCCGCAAACTATTGTCAGTACCCAATCTGATTTATCCTCAGTTCGCTACCCATAACGCCCATACTTTAGCTGCTGTTTATCATATGGCGGGCCAAAACTATTATCCCGGACAATATGAATTTCAGTGCCTGCATGGCATGGGAGAACCATTGTATGAACAAGTGGTCGGGAAAATCGCTGATGGTAAATTAAACCGCCCATGCCGTATTTATGCGCCAGTAGGCACTCACGAAACATTGTTGGCTTATCTGGTTCGCCGTCTGTTAGAGAACGGCGCTAACACCTCTTTTGTCAACCGTATCGCCGATACCACATTACCACTGGATGAACTGGTTGCCGATCCGGTGAAAAAGGTTCAGAAGCTGGCCGAAACCGAAGGTCAAATTGGTCTTCCACATCCGAAAATTCCTCTGCCTCATAATCTGTATGGAAAAGATCGCGCAAACTCAGCCGGTCTGGATCTTGCCAATGAACATCGTCTGGCATCTCTTTCCAGTGCGCTATTAAGTTCTGCTACCGAAGAACAGTATAGCGAGCCGCTACTGGGCGGCAATTATCACCACCAAAGTGAATTACCGGCCGCTAAACCGGTTATTAATCCGGCGGCACCTGCGGATATTGTCGGCTATGTTCGTGAAACAACTGAACAAGAAGTCAGTCATGCGCTGGATGTCGCAACAGAAGCCGGCGCAATCTGGTTTGCGACACCGCCATCAGAACGGGCTGCTATTCTGGTTCGTGCTGCGGAATTGATGGAAAACCAGATGCAACCGCTATTAGGTATTTTGGTTCGGGAAGCCGGCAAAACCTTTAATAATGCGATTGCTGAGGTACGCGAGGCGGTCGATTTTCTCTATTACTATGCGGGACAAGTTCGCCATGATTTCGCTAATGATACTCACCGCCCACTGGGGCCGGTTGTCTGTATCAGCCCGTGGAATTTCCCATTAGCCATTTTTACCGGGCAGATAGCGGCTGCATTGGCTGCCGGTAATAGTGTATTAGCAAAACCAGCGGAACAGACCCCATTAATTGCCGCAACAGCGGTCAAAATACTGCATCAAGCAGGTGTTCCCCACGATGCATTGCAATTGTTACCTGGCCGAGGTGAAACCATTGGCTCTCTTCTGGTGGGTGATGAGAGAGTACGAGGCGTGATGTTTACTGGCTCCACTGAAGTGGCCGGTCTGTTACAACGTAACATTGCCGGACGACTTGACGCACAAGGGCGTCCAACGCCTCTAGTTGCCGAAACCGGTGGCTTAAATGCAATGATTGTCGATTCCTCCGCGCTGACAGAACAAGTTGTTATGGATGTGGTCGCTTCTGCTTTTGACAGTGCAGGTCAACGTTGCTCTGCCCTGCGTATCCTCTGTATTCAAGATGATGTGGCAGAACGTACCCTCACTATGTTGAAAGGCGCCATGTCTGAATGCCGGATGGGTAATCCTGAACGTCTTTCTACCGATATCGGCCCGGTCATTGATGCGGAAGCCAAAGCCGGCATTGATCGCCATATTCAAGCAATGCGTACCAAAGGACGCACGATTTATCAGGCGGCACAAGATAATGCGGTAGACAATCAAGAGTGGGATCAAGGCACTTTCGTTAAACCGACACTAATTGAATTGGAAAGCTTTGATGAATTAAAACAGGAGATTTTCGGCCCGGTTCTGCATGTTGTCCGTTTTAAACGTAATGAACTGGATAACTTGCTGGATCAGATTAATAACTCTAACTACGGTCTGACTCTGGGCGTCCATACCCGTATTGATGAAACGATTGCACAAGTCACAGCTAAAGCGAAAGTCGGTAATCTGTATGTTAACCGCAATATGGTAGGCGCTGTAGTCGGCGTGCAACCGTTCGGTGGTGAAGGCTTGTCCGGTACCGGACCGAAAGCAGGCGGCCCACTCTATTTGTACCGTCTGCTCTCTTGCCGTCCTCAAAATGCGATCAACCAAACGTTGGAACGTCAGGATGTTGAATATCCACTGGATGCAAATGCTCGTTCATCGCTGATGGCTCCCTTTGATGCATTAACAGAATGGGCAGCCAATCAGCACAACGAAGAGCTAAATCAGTTAGTTCAGCAATATAAATTGCTGGCACAAGGTGGTACCACCCGTCTGTTACCGGGGCCGACAGGCGAACGCAATACTTATACCTTGTTACCTCGTGGTCAAGTGCTGTGTCTGGCGGATAATCAACAGGATACGTTGATCCAACTGGCAGCAACATTATCTGTGGGCTGTCAGTTGCTCTGGCAAAATGATGAACTACATCAGCAACTGTTTCGTCAATTGCCAGATAGCGTCCGTAAATCAATCCATTTGGTTCAAGACTGGCAGAGCGAAGATACGGCATTCGAAGCGGTTATCTACCACGGCGACTCTGATCAACTGCGTCAAGTTTGCGAACAAGTCGCTCAACGTAAAGGCGTTATCATTTCCGTACAAGGTTTTGCCCGTGGAGAAACTAATCTGCTGTTAGAACGTTTGCTACATGAACGCTCATTGAGCATTAATACAGCGGCGGCGGGGGGTAATGCCAGTTTGATGACTATCGGTTAATTTCGGCTGTAGCTAAGGGGAACACATTAAAAATATGTTCCCCTTAGATTAGAAATCAACCTCAGAACTCTATTAATTCCCATCAGATATTCCTTTAGTCATATAGTATTCATCTATCAGTTCACCATTTATAAATAGTGAGCCAGTTCTGATGCCGGAAAAAATAAAACCTGATGATAAATATAGCTTTATTGCCAATGTATTTTTTATTGCAACGGTTAACTCAAGTCTGCTAATTCCATTTTTCCGTGACCAATCTTGCGCTTTGTCGAGTAGAGTTCTCGCTATCCCTTTGTTTCTATATTCTTTTTTTACTCCAAGAGCAATAGAACCCAAATGCCTGTTCCTATTGAACACTCCTCTAGATATCACAATAAATCCAACAACGTTTTTGTTATCTTCACATATTAACATTTGCCTGTCTTTGCCAAATCCTTCTATTATATCTGCCTGTCCTTCAACACTTGTTTTTCTTTCTCCCGGCTCAAGCAACATAAATTCCGATGTATTATCCAAATCATTAAGAAAAACAATGAGATTGTTTGCATCTTCTACGTTAACTTCTCTAAAAACAAAGATTTCTTTTTCCATAGCGAATACCATATTAATGAAATAGGCATATACAATAATAGCGCCTTAGTTGGCGATTAAACTGGGTTAATGAGGAAATGAGTCGCATGATTATTCATCATGCAAGAAACAAACCTAGTTGTTTTTAACGAAGTTTGTCAACGAGCTAAGGGGAACACATTAAAATGCGTTCCCCCAAAATTAATCATCTCTTTGCTGTTTATATTTCCAGCTTAGTGACCGCCCTGCTGCCAGCTCAAATACTGTTCATACTTGCGCAAAGCAATGTTGTAGTTACTGAATGCCGACTGTGACAGCTTTTCACTCAATTTTTCTTGAATTTTCTCTGTTGTGAACTCTTTTACAGGGTAATTGCTTGAAGTGAGCAATTCATCCAAACGTCGTAAACGAACCACATACTCACGAACAGTACTATGACTCATTTCAGTCTGCTCAAACAGATACTGTTTGAACGACATGATGTCAAAATAATCTGTCTCGCTATTGCAATAAATCTCACTGCAAAAACGACATAACGCGACAAATTTATCTTGCAGCTCATCCCAGGTCTTGTCATCAATCAACTCCGTCATCTCGGAGATAGACTCTTTGTTGATCACTTGGCCATTAAAAACCAAAGAGATACGGTCAAGAGCTTTGTGACAATGCAAGCAATGAGTTTGACTATGTTTGTAGTCTTTAATGTAACGGCTGAGCGGCCGTTTCTTTTGTGTTGTAACAGACATAAGAGATAAGCCCTGTGTGTAGTCTTAAACAAAAAACAAATAAGCAAAAAAGTTACTTTTCCGGATTTAAGCGTGCCCGCAAGCGTTTAATCGCTTGGCTGTGTAGCTGACTTATACGGGACTCCCCGACTTCAAGTACTGCGCCAATCTCTTTCAGATTAAGTTCTTCCTGATAATACAGCGTCAGAACCATTTTTTCTCGCTCAGGTAACGAATCGATAGCCTCAATTACCCGTTGACGAATGTCACTCTCCAGCAATTGTTGTAAGGGATTAGTTTCATGCCCTTCTTCAATGACAGGTTCACAGCTTTCACCATGCATTTCATGCCATTCGTCATACGAAAACAACTGACTGTTATTCGTATCTAACAGTATCTGCCGATATTCTACCAGATCAATCTTTAATTCTTTAGCAACTTCCTGCTCACTGGCTGGACGGCCTAAGTCTTGCTCAAGTTTTCGGATGATTTGCGTCACTTCGCGCGCATTACGGCGCACGCTACGCGGAGCCCAATCGCGGCTCCTTAACTCATCCAACATTGCACCTCTGATGCGTTGTACCGCATAAGTGGTAAACGCGGTTCCCTGTAAGGAATCAAAACGTTCCACCGCATTTAGTAAGCCGATTCCCCCGGCCTGAAGTAGATCATCCAGCTCCACACACGCGGGTAACCTAACTTGTAGCCTTAACGCTTCATGGCGAACTAATGGTACGTAGCGCTTCCAGAGGCTGTTTTTGTCCATCACGCCTTCGGCGGTATACAAATCGCTCACAACAACAGACACCTTTGGAAAAAGAGACTAACCCTCATTATCCAATCCCCTAACAAGGGCAATCGTTTGAACAATGTAGTAAAAACGCTTCTTTTTCACCTATGCGAAATTTATTGTCTGCCTAATAGTATCACAAATTTTAGGCTGTTCCTGATAAACTCCTAAAAAAGAAGGACCGGCGAGCCGATCCTTGATTTGTTTGGATTTTTATGTGAATCAGGTTCACATATTGCCTTAGCCGCGCAGCAGAGACAATACGTTATTAGGAATTTGGTTAGCCTGAGCCAGAACCGCAGTACCTGCCTGTTGCAGAATTTGACCACGGCTCATGTTAGACACTTCGGTCGCATAGTCAGCATCTTCGATACGGCTACGAGCAGCGCTCAGGTTGTTAACCGTGTTGTTCAGGTTGTTAACGGTAGATTCCAGACGGTTCTGGATAGCACCCAGAGAACTGCGCAGGCTGTCAACTTTTGCCAGAGCATTGTCCAAAGTTTCTAGAGGCTTTTCTGATGCTTTAGCTGTGACTTCATTACCTGCGGTTAATTTACCACTAGTCTTATCAATCTTAGCGTCGAAATATTTTACTTTACCATCTGCGTCAGTACCTTTGACAACATAGTTGTCAGGATCAACTGAACCATCATCCTTAACAGCTTTATAAACTTCTACACTTTTCAGGTCTTTAACTTTAACATCAGCAGTGTGATCGATATTTTTCTTCGCACCACCTTTACCATCGTCAACCTGTGCAACTGCTTCGCCGTGTGGAACTGCCGCAGAAACAGTGAATTTACCCAGTCCCAGAATATTGCTGTCAATTTTTTCCAGATTAATTTTGATAACTTCGTTATCGTTAGCACCGACCTGAATGGTCATTTCGTTCTTTTCACTTAGAACATGAACACCGTTAAATTGAGTCTGTTTAGAAATACGATCAATTTCCTTTAAACGCTCAGTAACTTCTTCCTGGATAGATTTGGTATCACTCGCAGAGTTGGTTTCGTTTTTCGCCTGAACAGCCAGTTCACGAATACGTTGTAAGTTGGTGTTAATTTCGTTCAGAGCGCCTTCGGTAGTCTGTGCAATAGAGATACCGTCATTAGCGTTACGTGCTGCCTGAGTCAAACCTCTAACATTTGCAGTGAAACGGTTAGCGATCGCTTGACCAGCCGCGTCATCCTTGGCACTGTTGATACGCAGACCAGAAGACAGACGCTCGATAGCGTTACCCAAAGTACCCTGGGATTTGGTCAGGTTATTCTGAGTCAGCAGGGACAGGCTGTTGGTGTTGATGACTTGTGCCATAATTAGAGTTCCTTTTTAAAATCAAGTCGATATATAAGTTTGGGTTTTACCCACGGTGTTCACCACCGCCAACAGTTTTATCGGCGCTCCTCAAAGAACCTTTAATTTTTCTTGAAAAAACTTTTTCTTTTTTATCACTTTTCCCTGATAAGCCAAACAGCGTCGGTTCTTCACGACTATTCTTACCATAGAAAAATTATTTTTATTAGTAAACTTTTCTAAAAACTTACCGATAACCGGTTCAATAAAGCTTTACTAATAAAGGAGTCAATAAATGGCTAGCATTTCTTCATTAGGCGCCGGGTCGGGGATGGATCTTGGTTCTATATTGGATAAACTTCAGGCAGCAGAACAAAAGCGTTTAGTCCCTCTGGCAGAACAGCAAACCAGTTATAAAGGTAAGCTAACGGCTTTTGGCACATTAAAAAGCAGTTTGGAAAAGTTGGAAACCGCGTCTGAATCCCTGAAAAAGTTCGATAAACTTAATACAACCACTGCCAGCGAAAAACATGACGCATTCACTGCCAGTACTGATTCTAAAGCCAGCCCAGGCAGCTACAGTATTGAAGTTAAGCAATTGGCGCAGGCACAATCATTACAGACAGAAAAAGTCAGTAATATCAAAGAGTATATGGGCGAATCTTTGGGTGAAGGTAAAACCCGGACAATCACCATTACTCAACCTGGCGAAAAAAAGCCGATGAAAATCGAGCTGACAGACGGACAAACATCCATGATTGAGATCAAGGATGCAATTAATAAACAGGAAGGTAATGTCAGCGCCAGTATTCTTAAGGCCAAAGATGGCGAAAACTATTTAGTGCTGACGGCTAAAAAAGCTGGCACTGAATCCGTGATGACCATCAAAGTTGAAGGTGATAACAAACTTAGCCAATTTTTAGACTATACGCCGGGTGCAACAAGTAAACTAACTGAAACAGTCGAAGCTAAAAATGCACTCTTAACCGTTAATAAAATCCCAATTGAGCGTCAGACAAATCATATTACCGATGCGCCCGAAGGCGTTATGCTGGATCTGAAAAAAACGACCGAGGATAAAGACAAATCTAGGGAACATAAGCCAGAAATACTGGTCATATCCCGTGATATTGAGCCGATGAAAGAGGCGATTAAAAACTGGGTTGATGCTTATAATGAATTGCAAACGACGTTTGATTCGCTGACCAAATATAAGCCAGTAAAACAGGGTGAAGAACCGTCGAAAGATAATGGCGCTTTATTAGGTGACAGCACATTACGCGGAATACAGAACCAGCTAAGAAGCCAAATTTTCAGCTCTCAAAAAGTCAATGATATTCCAACCCTGAATAAACTGGGCATTAAACAAAAGTTTGACGGCAAACTGGAAATTGATAACGAAAAACTGGAAAAAAATCTAAAAGAAAAACCGGCTAATGTGAAAGCCTTCTTTATGGGTGACGGTAAAGAAACGGGTTTTGCCACTCAGACACATAAGCTATTAAAAGATGCTCTGGATAGCCATGAAGGTACCTTAGTTACCGCGACTAATGGCATTAACAAGCGTCTAAAAACCCTTGAGAAACAAGTAGACAGGACGAAAGACAATATTAACGCAACAATTGAACGTTATAAACGCCAATTTTCACAACTGGATAAAATGGTCTCTTCCTTGGGAAAAACCGGTAACTTCCTATCACAGCTACAGACAATAAGATAATTAAAGGAAATTATGTATCAACGTTCGGCAAGTCAATTATATGCCCAGATAGATGTGGAGAGCGAAATTATGAACGCCTCCCCCTATCAGTTGATTCAGATTTTGTTCAACGGGGCGCTTAGCGCCCTACGTCGAGCAATTATTCTGATGGAACAAGGTAATATCGCGGAAAAAGGCGCAGCTATTTCCAAAGCGATCAATATCATCGATAATGGCCTCAAGCAGGGGTTAGATAATGAAAAAGGTGGAGAGCTGGCACACAATCTCGCTTCCCTTTACGACTATATGACCCAACGTTTACTCCACGCTAATTTACGCAATGATGAGCCAGCCATTACCGAAGTAATAAAATTACTCACCGAGATTTCAGACGCTTGGCGGCAAATTGGCCCTCATTACAACGCCAGTCAGGATATTGTTTAATGGATAATGAAATGGATCTCTTGTCAGCTTACCAACGGATCCTAAGTTTAAGTGAGCAAATGCTTAGTTTAGCTAAAAATGAAAAATGGGATGAACTTGTTGATATGGAAATCACCTACCTCAAAGCAGTAGAAGTGATCAGCCATTCTTCAATATCATCGACTGTTTCTCTTTCGTTACAGCAGAAAATGACCAATATTTTGCAAATAATTTTAGATAATGAAAATGAGATTAAAAAACTACTACAGCAAAGACTTGATGAATTAAGTAAACTCATCAAACAAGCAAGCCAACAGCAATTATTAAATGATAGCTACGGCCAATTCCCTGTTGAACCTTATCATACTCTTATGAATTCTACGGAACAAAAGTAATCGAGAAATAAAGGTGATGTACTCTCATCACCATTATTTACCCGTTTTGTGAGCTTGGTTTAGGATGTCTTTAAAACCTTGTAGTATTCCGATCTACAAATCAGGATTGCCCTTCATCTTCATATTCCCCCCCATCACGACCAATAGGCATTAATGAGCTGTTATATGTAGCCCTGTGATTTAAGTTGATTGTGAAAAATAAAAAGACCACGCCGGAGCGCAGCCTTGAATAATCTAGCAATACAAAAATTCCAGATATTTAGTTGTAAACTCTAAGTTTACTACTGATATATACGAAGAATCCCCCCAGTTGCCCGTCTTTTAACCAGAACTCTGACTAAGATACAGAGCATTTGCCAAGGTTGAAAAAAATCAGCTATATAAATTAATCATGCCAATTACAGTAAAAACGGAAGGTTTTATCTATTTGTTTTAACAGATCACCTATTTTCTCAGCTTCACTACTTTTATATTGTGGAGAATAATAAACTGACTCTTTTATACGATGCCCAAGATGGTATTTGACTCCATCCACTATAATTGTTAGTTTTTTATTTGTAACACTTGTCAGATGGTCTTTGTATATAGATAATTCGGTCAAATTTATATCTAATGTATGCCCAAAAATAAGATCTTCGCTTTCTTTCCAATAAAAACCACTAACAGTTTCATTCCCATTGCTTATATTGTTTTCAATCGTAACTAAATTTTTATTACTATGATCCCCCCATTCTTTATCTGATAGCGTTAGTAATCTTTTAGAGACCGCGCTTATTATGGTGGGACGGAAAAATCAGGCTTGTTCAGATTCCTTTTAATGACCACCTCCCATATTGACGCTGCACTAAAACAAAGGGTTTTGCCGGTATCTTCCAAAAGATCAACAACATCACTTCTCAGTTTTTCCGGTTCATATGCCATAAACAGCAAGATATTAGTATCTAACAGCAATTCCATTAAAAATATTTTCCTTCGAACATATGAACAATTTCGGCACTGTTCATATCGTCAAAATTGGCGGGAACACTACCTTTGCCTTTGAGGAAACCTAATTTGCGCTTAGGCTTCTCTTCTCTGTATGCGACGACTTTAACCAGTGCATGACCATTCTTGGCGATCACTACTAATTCTCCAGTGCGAACAACTTCCTGAACAATTTTGGACAGGTTAGTCTTCGCATCGTAGATGTTAATCTTTTCCATAACATCACCTCTACCTCTTGATGTATACACTTTAAATAAATAAGGTTTCATAATTCCGCTACACGTGGTTTTCTTCAACCCGTTGTTATACATAGGATTGTTAGTAGATAAGGTGTAGCACCATTTTGGAAAGTTATTTATATTTGTTTTTATTGGTCTGGTCAATTTGGTTAGACCAATTTATGGAGCACTATCACACCGGCATATTCATAATCTCCTGATAAGAAGCCACCAGCTTATTTCTTACCTGGACGCCCATTTGCAAAGCGATACTGGATTTCTGCATCTCCACCATCACATCATTCAATTCAACACCGGGTACACCTAGTGTAAAATCCTGAGTTTGTTTTGTAGCATTCAAACGTGTTTGATTAATTTTACCAACAGCCGCCATCAGTTGACTGGCGAATCCACTCTGCAATGGTATTGGTTTTGCGATACTTGCTGCCTGTGACGCCTGAACTTGCATCAGTTGCAGCACGCCTTCAATTGCCTGAATTGACATAAAAACCTCGTGTTAAACCACTCTATAACCTACTCAATTCAATGCCATATTAACCCAAGGTATATACGGCATATTTTTAGACTGCCACCCTAACATAGCCCTCTCGATCTAAAGCGGGTAATTAAAGTAAAAAGTCTGGGCTTATTGTGCCATTAAAAGATGAGTGAACAGCGAATAATGACAAAACTGAAAATAGGAAGAATTTTTTCGCTTGCGTATGGGGAGTCTGTTTTGTTACGCCACGCTTTTAGTATTCATGTTGAACAGCAAGGCAAGGATCGTCTATGAGTGCCGCAACAACTGACGTTGAAAATCAAACTAAAGGTTTCAGTGCTATCATTAACCAGATAAAAGCTGATCCTAAAGTGCCATTATTAGTTGCCGGCAGCGCAGCCGTTGCGATTGTCATTGCCCTTTTCCTGTGGTTACGCAGCCCCGATTATCGGGTGCTTTACAGTAATCTAAGCGATAAAGATGGCGGCGATATTGTCACCCAATTAACCCAATTAAATATCCCTTACCGTTTTGCCGAAAATGGCGCTGCTATCATGATCCCTGCCGAACAGGTGCATGAGACACGGCTAAGATTGGCGCAACAAGGGTTGCCTAAGGGCGGAGCTGCTGGATTCGAACTACTCGATAAAGAAAAGTTTGGGATCAGCCAATTTAGTGAGCAAGTTAACTACCAAAGGGCATTGGAAGGTGAACTGTCACGTACCATTGAATCTTTAGGGCCGGTGCAAAATGCCCGTGTTCACCTTGCACTCCCCAAACCCTCGCTGTTTGTCCGTGAACAGAAATCGCCCTCAGCTTCCGTGACCGTTGGATTACTGCAAGGCCGCACTCTGGATGAAGGCCAGATAAACGCCATTGTTCATATGGTTTCCAGTAGCGTCGCTGGCTTACCACCGGGCAATGTCACCATCGTTGATCAAACCGGACGCCTGTTGACCCAAGCCGATGCTACTGGACGCGATCTAAATACCAGCCAACTGAAATACATTCAGGAAGTGGAAAATCGTTTCCAGCATCGTATCGAAGCGATTCTATCCCCAGTTGTCGGTCGTGGTAACGTTCACGCACAAGTGACAGCACAGGTGGATTTTTCACGCCGTGAAGAGACAGCGGAAGAATATAAACCTAACCAACCTCCTAATCAGGCTGCGGTTCGCTCAAAACAGTTGAGTGAAAGCGAACAGAGCGGCGGGCCTATGGTTGGCGGTATTCCCGGCGCGCTTTCCAATCAACCGAGCCCGCCGCCGAGTGCGCCGATTGATAAACCAAATACCAAAGAGAACAATAAAAACGACAAGAGCGATAAGAAAGCCTCATCCGCTGGTAACAGTAACGAGCGCGTGGTGAACAATAATCGCAATAACCGCCGTGACGAAACCACAAACTATGAAGTGGACCGGACTATTCGCCATGTGCAACAGCAAGCCGGCGGTGTTGAACGCTTATCTGTCGCCGTTGTCGTCAATTATGTCACGGTGGAAGGCAAAAATGGCCCGGAAACTCAGGCATTAACACCTGAGCAATTGGCAAAAATAGAATCGCTGACCAGAGAAGCGATGGGCTTTTCTAAAGAGCGTGGCGACAGCTTGAATGTGGTTAACACGCCATTTACGGAAAGCAAAGAAAATATCGAAGTTATTCCTGTCTGGCAGAATCCGGTTCTGTTGGAAAAAGCCTTTGATTTTGGCCGTTACCTGCTATTGATTCTGGTGGCATGGCTGCTGTGGCGCAAAATGGTGGTTCCTCAACTTGCCAAAAAACGCGCTGCGGAAAAAGCCGCCCTTGAAGCACAGAAAGTTCAGAAAAAACAAATGACTGAATCGAGTGCGGAAATGGATGAAAAAACACGCCAGAGACTGACGCGTCAACGAGTCAGTGCTGAAATTCAAAGCCAACGCATCCGCGAACTGGCAGAAAAAGATCCTCGCGTAGTGGCGCTGGTGATCCGTCAATGGATGAGTAACGAACAATGAGCCTGAACGGAACAGAAAAAAGCGCCGTCATGTTAATGACCCTGGGAGAAGATCAGGCGGCCGAGGTGTTTAAACACCTGAACTCCAGGGAAGTCCAGCAACTCAGTATCACAATGGCGGGTATGCGCCAAGTTTCTAACCAGCAACTGGTGGATGTATTGGCAGAGTTTGAAGAAGATGCCGGCCAGTATGCAGCACTGAGTATCAACGCCAGTGACTATTTGCGTTCGGTGCTAATTAAAGCGCTAGGTGAAGAACGTGCTTCCAGTCTGCTTGAGGATATTCTCGAATCCCGTGAAACCACTACCGGTATTGAGACCCTCAACTTTATGGAACCTCAAATGGCAGCCGATATGATCCGTGACGAGCATCCACAGATTATCGCCACCATTCTGGTCCACTTAAATCGCGGGCAAGCAGCCGATATCCTTGCTCTGTTTGATGACAAATTACGCAACGACATCATGCTACGTATTGCGACTTTTGGCGGCGTACAGCCGGCGGCACTGGCTGAACTCACAGAAGTGCTCAATAACCTGTTAGACGGCCAGAATCTCAAACGTAGCAAAATGGGCGGCATTCGTACCGCGGCTGAAATTATCAACCTGATGAAAAGTCAGCAAGAAGAGAATGTTATCGAAGCCATGCGCGCCTACGATAACGAGCTGGCACAAAAAATCATCGATGAAATGTTCCTGTTCGAAAACCTTATCGATGTGGATGACCGCAGTATCCAACGCCTGTTGCAAGAAATCACCACTGACTCCCTGCTCATTGCACTGAAAGGCTGCAACCAGCAACTGCGCGATCATTTCCTCAACAATATGTCTCAACGTGCCGCAGAGATTATGCGCGATGACCTGGCAAACCGTGGTCCGGTACGTATGTCGCAAGTGGAAAGCGAACAGAAAGCGATTCTGCTTATTGTTCGTCGTCTGGCGGAAAGCGGCGAGATTATTCTGAATGGCGGCGACGATAGCTATGTCTGATAAGTTAAACAATGCTGACTGGCAACCCTGGAAACCAAACGAACTGACACAGTGGGAAAAACTACGGGCCAAACCAGAGCCCGTTGATGACTCACAGGAAGACTTGGAGCGTAATGAAATCCTTGAACAGGCGGCAATGCTGGATAACCTGAAAGAGCAGGCACGGCAGGCAGGCCATGAACAGGGATTTAGCGAAGGTCAAGCGCAAGGTTATGAAAAAGGCTACCAAGTCGGCTTAGAATCCGGTTTGGAACAGGGGTTACAAGAAGCTATTCAGCAACAGCAACCTATCACAGAGCAGTGGCAAAATCTGCTGGCCGATTTCCAACATTCACTGGAAGGACTTGACACGATCATTGCATCCCGCTTGATGCAACTGTCACTGACCGCTGCAAAACAGATCTTAGGTCAAGCTGCGATTTGTGATGGCACTGCCCTACTCAATCAAATCCGCGAATTTATTCAACAGGAGCCGATGTTGAGTGGTAAACCTCAATTACGGGTTCATCCACGAGATATGCCAATGGTTGAACAACAATTAGGCAACACGCTCTCGTTACACGGCTGGCGCTTACTGGCAGACAACAAACTGCATCCTGGCGGCTGCAAAATCAGTGCAGATGAAGGCGATTTAGATGCCAGTCTGGCAACCCGCTGGCATGAACTATGCCGACTAGCCGCACCGGGGGAATTGTAATGACAGCAAGACTCGGGCGCTGGCTGGCGACACTGGATGCTTTTGAGCAGAAACTAGCGAAAACCTCGCCAGTGCGTCGTTATGGACGTCTGACCAGAGCGACCGGACTGGTGATGGAAGCAACGGGTTTACATCTGCCTCTGGGGGCAACCTGCCTGATTGAGCGACAAAATGGCAGCAATATTGAAGAAGTTGAAAGTGAAGTTGTCGGTTTTAATGGCGAAAAACTTCTCCTCATGCCACTTGAAGATCTGGAAGGGATTGTCCCCGGCGCCCGTGTATACGCCCGCCCGTACAGTGAAGATTGCGGCAGCGGGCGTCAGTT
Organism: Photorhabdus luminescens subsp. luminescens; assembly: GCF_001083805.1. Classification (GTDB taxonomy): domain Bacteria; phylum Pseudomonadota; class Gammaproteobacteria; order Enterobacterales; family Enterobacteriaceae; genus Photorhabdus; species Photorhabdus luminescens. Next base: position 1,041,142 of record NZ_JXSK01000001.1, read on the forward strand.
ACCGCTTGGCCCGGAACTGTTAGGCCGGGTTTTGGATGGCGCTGGTCGTCCACTGGATGGTTTTCCTTCGCCAGATACCGGCTATCGTGCGCCACTCGCCACACCGCCGATCAATCCTCTGCAACGTACGCCAATCAGTGACGTACTGGATGTCGGTGTACGAGCGATTAATGCCCTACTGACCGTAGGTCGCGGGCAACGTATGGGATTGTTTGCCGGCTCCGGGGTCGGTAAAAGTGTCCTGCTTGGCATGATGGCCCGTTATACTCAGGCTGATGTGATTGTCGTTGGCTTGATTGGTGAACGCGGCCGAGAAGTTAAAGACTTTATTGAAAACATCCTTGGCGCCGCCGGTTTAGCACGCTCAGTGGTTGTCGCCGCGCCAGCCGATATCTCGCCTCTGTTACGTATGCAAGGCGCTTCCTACGCCACCCGTATCGCTGAAGATTTTCGTGATCGGGGTAAACATGTATTGCTGATTATGGATTCATTGACCCGCTACAGTATGGCGCAACGTGAAATTGCCCTGGCAATTGGCGAACCGCCGGCAACCAAAGGTTATCCGCCTTCGGTTTTCGCCAAACTGCCGGCGCTGGTGGAACGTGCAGGGAATGGAGTCAACGGCGGCGGCTCAATTACCGCATTCTACACCGTACTCACCGAAGGTGATGATCAACAAGACCCGATAGCCGATGCGGCCCGCGCAATTCTAGATGGCCACATCGTCCTCTCCCGTTCGCTGGCAGAATCAGGGCATTACCCGGCAATTGATATTGAAGCCTCGATCAGCCGCGCGATGACCTCTCTCATTGATAAGCCGCACTACCGGCGGGTACAGCAGTTCAAACAACTACTCGCGAGCTATCAGCGTAACCGTGATCTGATTAACGTCGGTGCTTATGCGGCAGGCAGTGATCCGCTATTGGACAAAGCCATTGAACTCTATCCCTACATGGCGCAATTTCTACAGCAAGACATTGAAGAGCGTAGTGAATATGAGGCGGCCTGCATTCAATTACAACAGTTGTTACCTACGTAACGTAACGATTTTCTGGGTGTTGCCATTAAAGCGAGGAATAAGATGCAGCAACAATCACCTCTCATGACCTTGCGTGACCTTGCACAAAATGCAGTGGAAAAAGCCGCCACTCACCTGGCGCAAGTTCGTCAGAACCATCAGCAAATGGAGCAACAACTCGCAACGTTGATGGGCTATCAGGATGAATACCGGGAACGCCTGAATGACACACTAAGTCATGGTATGCCATGCACCACTTGGCAAAACTATCAGCAATTCATGAAAACACTGGAAAAAGCGATTGAACAGCACAAATTGCAACTCAATCAATGGCAACAGCGGCTTGATACGGCTTTATCACAGTGGCGGGAAAAACAACAGCGCCTCAATGCTTTCGATACCTTGCAACAACGGGCAGATAACAACCGAAGATTACATCAGAACAGAACGGAGCAGAAACAGATGGATGAGTATGCTCAACGTAGCGCACAACGGAGAAATAAATAATGAATCTCACTCTTTTGCCTGCCGACCTGAAACCGACAGAAAACCAACCCACTCGCAGTGATTCACTCACCGATGCCGATCAGACTTCGGATTTTGCTCAGTTTCTTAATCTGGAAACCGAACTAGCACAAAAAGGTGCGGTTAAATCAGGAAAAGTATCATCCAAAAAAGAAGAAAAAGAAATTACAGATGATACAGACAACGGTTTGTCGCCACTATTATCTACTTCAACTGAATTATCTATCTCAAATAAATTATCTATCCCAAATGAAATGCCGATGGAGTCTATTACCTCCTCGCTGATTCCTCTTGATGTAAAAACAGATGCAAACAAACAACCAGTTCCTGTTGATGAAAAGCTCATGTCAGCAGAAGAGCTGGCGGCAAGTTTACCCATACAATTATCCGGGTTAGCTATCAAATCAGAAAACCAGAAAAGTGGCCTCCAACCTGACGGGCTCACCAAGCATAATGATAAAAACCGTCAAATTAACGCTAAAGAGTTAGTCTCTACGGGATTATCGACTGAGGAGAATCCTCTGACAGAGATTGCAGAACAGCCAGAACAAACAGAAGAAAAAGCAGAAGTTCTTTTTAAAACCAAACCGGAAAACGGACTTGGGCAAAATTCTTCGGTAAAACCCAAGATTGCTGCCGCAACCCTCCAGCATGAAACGGCCACTCAGCCTCATCCGCGTGCATCAGTACTGATTCAGACCACCGCTCAAGCTGAGATCCAACACGCGCCGACCGCCACTGAAAATCAACAAATCGGGCAAATCTCCTCTGTAACAACCTCTCCCGTGCTCTCCGCAGGGCACAATCAGACAGCCCAGTTTCAGTTATCCAGTGCTTCTACCCCCTTACTGAATGCCCTGTTGGGTAGTGAAGAGTGGCAACAACAATTAAACCAGCAAATTATTTTATTCAACCGCAACGGCCTGCAACAAGCAGAGTTACGCCTGCATCCACAAGAGCTAGGCGCATTGCAAATCCGTATGTCCGTTGAAGATAATCAAGCGCAATTACATCTGGCATCGGCTCACAACCATGTCCGGGCGGCACTGGAAGCCGCATTACCCGGGCTTCGCCACGCACTGGCAGAAAGCGGTATTCAACTGACCCAAAGCAGTGTCAGCAGTGACAACGCTAGTCCGTGGCAACAAGAACAACGCTCTGATTCACAACATTCAGGCGGAACCGCAAGTCACAATGCTGATACCACCTCAGAAAACCATTCCGCTCCTGAATCCACAGTACGTTTAACCCCTGATCAACTGGCATCGGCTCGAGGAGGTGTGGATATTTTCGCCTGATGATGGAAGGTATATACCCTATGGATTTCAAGATGCATCGCGACGGCAAGGGAGAGAATCCCCGGGAGCATAGCAAACTATGTGACCCGAGTGACCAGGGTGAGCGAGCGCAGCCAACAAAGAGGCAACTTGAAAGATAACGGGTATAAACAAGACTCACAACAAACGAACGAGTTAGTAGTTTTTTCCCCGTTTGTTCCAGCTATTGCCTACGGAAATACGCGGGATAATGATCATCGATATTGATGGATAAGTCAGTCCACCACGGAACGCGTGGACATTTATCCGCAACAAAAACAGGAATTTGTCTGTCCATGTCTGACTATAGCTACGAGCGTAAACGCAAAAATCCATTTGGGATGATACTGTTAGTACTGATTGCCGTTATCGGCGCCGCCATCGGGGGATACAGTTGGTGGGCGCTTAAACAGGCAAAAGAGAGTGACTCTACAGCATCCAAGGCCATAGAAACCCCGGTCTTTATGACTCTGGAGCCTTTTACCGTCAACCTGATCGACAATGAAGATCACTTTGACCGAGTGCTCTACATTGGCGTGACTTTACGTTTAGCCGATGAAAAAACTCGCCAGCGCTTCCACGAGTATCTGCCGGAAGTTCGTAGTCGTATGTTATTGCTACTATCACGCCAGAAATCAGCCGATCTGGCGCATGATAGCGGTAAATTGCGTCTGATGGACGACATCAAGCAAACACTTCGCCCAACCTTGGTGCCCGGTGAGCCGGATCAGGTCATCACCGATGTGCTGTTTACCACGTTTATTCTGCGATAATCACCATGAGTGACAATATTCTTTCACAGGCAGAGATTGATGCTCTGCTCAATGGCGACAGTGCCAGTGACGACGCAGAAAATACCGCGTCCCGGGAAAATGAGATTCGCCCTTATGATCCTAATACTCAACGCCGTGTTATTCGGGAACGTCTGCAAGCACTGGAAATTATTAATGAACGCTTTGCCCGTCATTTCAGGATGGGGCTGTTTAACATGCTCCGCCGTAGTCCTGACATTACTGTCGGCGCCATAAAAACTCAGCCTTATCACGAATTCGCCCGTAATCTGGCAGTACCGACCAACCTTAATCTGGTTCATCTGAAACCGTTGAGAGGAACAGCGCTGTTTGCATTCGCGCCAAGCTTGGTTTACATCGCAGTAGACAACTTGTTTGGCGGAGATGGACGTTTCCCGACCAAAGTAGAAGGCCGTGAATTCACCCATACTGAGCAACGAGTGATTAACCGGATGTTACGTATGGCGTTGGATTCCTATCGTGACGCCTGGAGCGCCATTTTCAAAATTGAAGTGGAATACATTCGCTCTGAAATGCAGGTGAAATTCACCAATATTACGACATCGCCGAACGATATTGTGGTGACAACGCCGTTTCAAGTGGAAATTGGCGCGTTGAGTGGTGAATTTAACATCTGTATTCCGTTTGCCATGATCGAACCCCTACGGGAACGTCTAACCAATCCACCGCTGGACAATGTGCGGCAAGAAGACAGTCTGTGGCGAGAAAGCCTGGTAAAACAGGTTCAGCATTCAGAGCTGGAATTGGTCGCTAACTTTGTTGATATCCCGCTGAGGCTGTCAAAGATCCTGCAACTCCAGCCGGGGGATATCTTACCTATTGATAAACCCGAACGCCTGATCGTTCACGTCGATGGTGTGCCGGTGCTCACCAGTCAGTACGGAACATTAAACGGGCAATATGCCCTGCGTGTCGAACATCTTATTAACCCTGTTTTAAATGCTCTGGATGAGGAACAGCCCAATGAGTGATGCTAAGCAACCCACAGATACCGCTTCAACCGGATCTGCCGAAGATATGTGGGCAGAAGCTCTGGAACAACAGGCCGCGCAACAACAAACCTCTGACAGTAGCGCGTCAATTTTTGAATCTCTGGAGCCTCAGGATACGCTGGCTCACTTATCGGATATCGACCTGATTCTGGATATTCCGGTCAAATTATCCGTAGAACTGGGCCGGACCAAAATGACCATCAAACAGCTATTGAGATTGTCTCAAGGTTCGGTTGTTTCCCTTGATGGTCTTGCTGGCGAGCCATTGGATATTTTAATCAATGGATATCTGATCGCTCAGGGTGAAGTTGTGGTTGTATCCGATAAATACGGTATCCGTATCACCGATATCATCACCCCTTCTGAACGTATGCGTCGCCTGAGTCGCTAATATGGCTTTCCAGCCCTCTCTGCATAATGGCGCGGCGGAACCTGTCGCGCAAACCCAAGCGGTTACTCAAGTCGCCACATCCGCGCCACTGCCCGCAGGTCAGACACTGATGCAAGTCAGCAGCGCACTGGCGGGAGTGTTGCTATTGATTTTCACCCTCACTTGGCTAATACGACGTATGGGGCTGTTTTCCAGCAAAGGAAAAACTCAGCAACAATTGAGTATCAAAGCCAGTTGTTCTCTGGGACAACGTGAACGCGTCGTTATTGTGGAAGTTGAAGATAACTGGCTGGTACTGGGCGTCACTGCTCAGCAAATTAATTTATTACATCAGATGCCAATACCTGAATCCAACCGTGATAGCACCGAAGAACAAGTTATAAAACCAGCGCTGTTTGGTCAGATTTTAAAAAATACGCTGATGCGACAAGGCAAAGATGATGAAAAAAAGTAGTTCTTTCTTTATACCAAGGAATAAGTTTGCCTTGTCATGCCGCCTGGGGATGATACTCGTTGCGCTTATTTTACCGCTGGATGCTGCGGCGCAATTGCCGGGCATAATCAGCCAACCACTGGCAAACGGCGGGCAGAGTTGGTCACTACCGGTTCAGACCTTAGTTTTCATTACCGCGCTGACTTTTATTCCCGCAGCCTTGCTCATGATGACCAGTTTTACCCGCATTATTATCGTGTTGGGTTTACTGCGTAATGCTTTAGGCACCCCATCGGCGCCGCCTAATCAGGTTTTACTTGGACTGGCGCTATTTATGACGTTTTTCATTATGTCGCCGGTTTTCGATAAAGTGTATCAAGATGCTTATCTGCCTTTCAGTGAAGATAAAATCAGTCTGGAAACCGCTTTAGAAAATGGCGCCAAGCCATTACGGCAATTTATGTTGCGTCAAACAAGAGAAAACGATTTAGCGTTATTTGCTCGTCTTGCTGATCAACCGCCATTTGAAACTGCCGATTCCGTTCCTATGCGAGTATTAATGCCGGCATTTATCACCAGCGAATTGAAAACCGCTTTTCAGATTGGTTTTACGCTGTTTATTCCATTTTTGATTATTGATCTGGTGGTCGCCAGCGTATTAATGGCGTTGGGGATGATGATGGTGCCCCCCGCCACTATCTCACTGCCCTTTAAACTCATGCTATTTGTCTTAGTTGACGGCTGGCAATTACTACTGGGTTCTCTGGCGCAAAGTTTTTACGGTTGACCTGAAAAGAGACAGACATTATGACTCCTGAATCAGTCATGGCATTGGGAACAGAAGCCATGAAAGTGGCGCTGGCGTTAGCGGCGCCGCTACTGTTAGCGGCTTTATTATGTGGTTTAATTGTGAGCTTGTTGCAAGCTGCAACACAGGTTAACGAAATGACGCTGTCATTTATTCCCAAAATTCTGGCGGTATTTGTCACGACCGTTATCGCCGGCCCCTGGATGTTAAACCTATTGTTAGACTACATGCGTGAGCTCTACAGCAGCATACCCGTGATAATTGGCTAATTATGATCTCTTTTAACAGTGAAATGCTGATCCAGTTCGTCAGTGAATTTTTCTGGCCGCTGGTTCGGGTGCTTGCGCTGTTCAGTACTGCGCCATTATTCAGTGAAAAACAGGCGCCTAAGAAAGTCAGAATCGGACTGGCAGTGATGGTAACGCTGCTCTTGATGCCAAACCTGCAACCTGCGCAAGTGCCTATTTTCTCTGTTGCGGCATTCTGGGTGATGCTCCAGCAAATCTTAATTGGGGCATCACTTGGCCTGACAATGCAAATTGCCTTTGCCGCAGTACGTCATGCCGGTGAAATAATTGGTTTACAGATGGGGCTTTCATTCGCTACCTTTTTTGATCCCTCCGGCGGCCCTAATATGCCTATATTGGCACGAATCTTTAACCTATTAACCTTATTATTATTTCTGGCCTTTGACGGTCATCTATGGCTATTATCAGTTCTGGCTGATACCTTCCAGATTCTGCCAATACAACCATTACAACTCAGCGCCGAAGGATTTTTATTGCTAGCACAAAGCGCCAGCATGATATTTATCAACGGCATGATGCTGGCTTTACCATTAATAACGCTATTATTAACACTGAATTTATCATTGGGAATTTTAAACCGGATGACACCACAACTTTCCATCTTTGTGGTTGGCTTTCCGTTAACGCTGACTACCGGTATATTAGTACTCACGCTTTTAATCCCGATGTTAGCGCCATTTACCGAGCGTATGTTTAGTGAATTATTTAACCGACTGGCAATTATTATCAGTGGTATGGTTATTTAAAGGCATTTTTAAAACCGGAATTGATCTGAAAAAATTATAAGTATTCTATACAACATAAATCGTACTGTTCTATACTATAAATTCTGTCGATAAGAAAAAGACAAGCGCATTTTATTATCAACTAACCGCTTATTTTCAAAGATGTTATTAACATAGAAAAAATAAGCTAATTAGAACGGAGTAATAAATTAATGAATATAGAACAAGAGTTATATAATGCCGCAGTTAACTTAATTGAAAAACGATACCCTAAAGGATGGGGTGGCGCTGCCTCAGTACGGACAGAATCGGGAAAAATCTTAACCAGCATTGCCCCTGATACCAAAATTGACGCATTATCCCTTTGTATGGAAGTTGGCGCTTATTTAGAAGCCCATAAACTGAATGAAGCGGTAACACACTCTTTATGTCTCTACCGTGAAGATGCCGGCTGTGAATATATCATTTTGACGCCATGTGGAATATGTCAGGAGCGTTTGGTTCATTGGGGAGGCTCAGTAAAAGCCGCGGTGACTAATGATAAAAATGAACTGTTATTTAAAGCCATACGTGAACTGCAACCTTATCATTGGTCAGCCGTTAATGGAGAGAAACTCTAATATACCCGTTATCTTTCAAGTTGCCTCTTTGTTGGCTGCACTCACTCACCCCGGTCACATAGTTATCTATGCTCCCGGGGATTCGCTCCCTTGCCGTCGCGATGCATCTTGAAATCCATTGGGTATATATGTGATTTATTTTAACTTGGTTATTTATTTTATTGCCAAGTATTAACTATTCATTGTGGTTAATACTTGGTTATATTAAATGAAATTATATTTTAACAAAACATTACCACTAAGACATTAAAATAATATAACAATAATTTAATCATCAAGGTACATTAATTTTAAGCTTTAACAAGCCAGAATTAAAAACAATGACTATCATTTTCATTTATTAATTTAACTAAGGATTATCAATATACCATCTCACTCATTAAAGATATTTTAAATAAAAAATTCACAATATTATTTACGAGAATAAATAACAGACAATAATAAATTTTTTACAAATAGGTGACACTATTTCGGATTTAAATTTATCTAAATATTATATTTTACTATCCTTCTGGTAGTATTCTACCCACTTAAGTACTACACTATACTTACTTTGTAACACATTACAGTGGAATCATTAGCTATGAGCGAAACTACTTTTACCTTTAGGGTCGATGATGCCCTGAAAAATGATTTCACCGCGGCAACGAATGCCCATGATGCTTGGTTCCGCAGGCAAATAGAAATAGGCCAAGTTTCTGCCGATGCTGATAATCTAATTCCAGCCGAACAAGTTGAGGATAAATTTTTAGCCCGCCGCAAAGCTACACTCCGCCGTTTTGAGGCCAAGATAACTTTAATATCCCTTGAATTCTCATAGCAAGCGCAATTAAATCTTCTTTTAAAAAATTTCACTTATTGAATTAACTCTGCCCTCGATATAGTATTCTTAATACTTCTGTATTTTCATTTTTAAATGATTATGGCAGGTTAAACAAAGTGGGACCCTTCCCTGATGCTACGCCAATCAGCAGGGAGGGCATGACTTAACAATAAATATAACCGAATTCTCGTGGAGAAAAAGATGACAATCACCACTATTATTATCTCTCTCATTGCTGTAGGACTTATCGGCTGGGGGATCACAATTTATAATCGCCTGATTGCCCTGAAAGAACAGACAAGCAATACATTTGCCAATATCGATGTTATTTTAAAACAGCGTGCAGAACAGATCCCGCAGCTTGTAACCGTGTTGGAAAAGTCTATGGCACATGAACGTGATATTTTTACTCGGTTAAGTGATGCACGGCAGGTATATCTTAATGCCGATACCCTCACAGATAAAATCAAAGCCTCCAATGAAATGCACAATGCATTCCGATCTGTACTGGCCGTAGCGGAAAACTATCCGACACTGATTTCAGGTTCCCAATTTTCACAATTGCAGACATCGGTGACGGATCTAGAAAATAAAATTGCTCATCGCCGCGAAATGTTTAATGATGCAGTAACGGAGTATAATACGGCGATTTATCTATTCCCTGATCTGATTTTTGCCCGCATGTTTCATTATCAGAGGCTGCCTTTATTAGAAATCTGTCAGGAAGAAAAAGCCTATAACGGTATCAAATTTAAATAAATCAGATGGTAAACCTTATGATGACTATACTATTTTTTACTTTTATTTTTGTTTTTTCCTGTGTATTAATCTTTTCATTTGGGAAAAACGCGGCAGAGTATTATAGACAAGAACGGCAGTCCGGTAAATTTGCCAGCAAGGAAATTTGGAAAGTGATTTTAGGCTCGGCGGCTATTGCCATTTTTCTGATTGCCTTTTTTGTTTCACCCGGCGCCTTATTTGGTTTAATTTTATTACTATTTATCTATAACGGTCTGAAAACAACACCGGATGTAGCGAGCCGCGTAAATTGAAAAAGCGCGTCATTTAAATTGATAAAATTTCCGCGCCGCGCTTTTTATCAAAACATGTGGTTTATTTAGACCCTTTTGCAGTCAATGATTGGCTGCTTTTTGCTCATTTCTTTCTCCATTCTTGCAAACGCTCATTTTGAACGTTAATTGATCTAAAAAAGGCCACTTGAGAGACCTTATCCAGCGGTTAAATTAACAGGTCACCTATTCAGATGGAAACACTGTAAATCAGCGTGAGGTTTTCCGCACACTCACACATAGAGCTAATTTTGATAAATACAATTTATTCTATGTGCTGCGACGGAATTTACATGTCAAAGATTGGTTATATCCGGGTGTCAACAAATGACCAAAACAGCGATTTACAAAAAAATGCGTTGATAAGTATAAATTGTGAGCAAATTTTTGAGGATAAATTAAGTGGAAAAACAACCAACAGACCTGGTTTAAAGCGGGCTTTAAAACGACTTAAGAAAGGAGATACTTTAGTTGTTTGGAAGCTAGATAGGCTTGGTCGTAGTGTAAAGCATCTGGTCGATTTAGTTTCCGATTTAAGTGAACGTGGCATTCACTTTCAGAGTCTGACTGACAGTATTGATACTGGTACAGCAATGGGGAGATTCTTCTTTCACGTTATGAGTGCACTGGCAGAAATGGAACGGGAGTTGATAGTTGAAAGGACAATCGCTGGATTAATAGCTGCTCGTGCGCAAGGGAGGGTTGGAGGCAGGCCAATAGCATTATCAGTTGCTGAACAACAGCAAGCTGCTAGATTACTGGTAAAAGGTCACACACGTAAACAGCTATCGCTGATTTACAATGTTTCCCTCTCCACTATTTATAAATATTTACCAATAGAGAAAACCAGGCAAGAACAGCTAAAATAAATCACATATTTTGATAAAAAGCGCGGCGCGGAAATTTTATCAATTTAAATGACGCGCTTTTTCAATTTACGCGACTCGCTACACTCAGCCAGGGCGTTTAAAAATGTTTCGGCATCAACCACCCGTTCACCATAATTATCCGGCTTTGCCATCGGGTTAGCGCCCGTGTAAGCACCCGCTAAAGCGGGATGCTTATCAACCACTTCACCCAGCCCCCCATGAGAAAACGCCCGTTCAACCGGTTTGGCCTGCCCATGACCGCGACCAAATAACACGCTCGTCCAGTGCAGTTGAATGCCCAGTAGCGGAATGATGCCTTTCGGGTCATCTTCTTTGACTTTGAAGCGATAACGATTTGGTACACCGCCCGTCATCCATTTATTGGCGGCGGCCCGGGTGTTATCAATAGTGATGTGCTTTGGAATACCGTATTGCTCAACCACATCGGCCAGAGCCAGCCGGATGCTGTCACTGTTCTCTGACACATCAGTACGCCAGGCCAGAATTTTACGGGTACGGATATCCTGCCAAATCCAGGTCTTAGGCGGGATAACTTCACCGTTAAACCATTTAACAAAAACGTTATGCTGGTAACCGTCGCCGTTAATCCATTCCATCGCATCCAGTTCAAGCACAGTACGCTCTTGCGCAGGATAGAGCCGCATCAATGCGTGCTCACCTTCACGCAACAGAACCACCTGCTCGACTGGCACTTCGCGTTCAAGTTTCCGGCGCAGCGAGGAAAGGCTAGGTATCGTCCAGCCGTGTGCTGCTGCCGCTTCCTCAAGGCGGGCGTAGCAGGTCCGCAGCGCCGGTTGTTCCGGGCGCAGATAATCCGCTAAGAAGAAATCCCAGGCGGCAGATGTACATTCCGCTTCTTTCGCTTTGCGGGCTGCTACGCTGTGACCGTGTTTGCCAATCAGTGCCGCCAGCCAGTCGGAACGATCAAAAGGTTTAGCCTGATAGTACCAACGACGGATACTCGCGGGAGGAACCTGGAGTACATCACTGACAGAATCAAATGCGGTCAGCGTGTCGATACCGGTTTCAATCATGCCTGCAACGGCAATGACGGCTTCACATTTTTGGCGTGCTTTTTCACGCTGATTATTGTTCGCATTATTCCAGTTCTGCCACAACAGCTCGCGCGAGTAGCTTTCAGTCCGCTGCTTTTTAATGTCAAAGCGCCGGTTATTAATCTCTACCGCCCCTTGCTGTTTTAGTATTGCTGCACGGGCTACGGGAGGCAGGCAATTTATCGGGTATTCAAATGATTTTGAACCTGAGCGTGTGCGACGCTTCTCGCCTGCCAGCTTATCCAGATTTGCACGAATGTTATGTTGCATGCTGGGAAAGCCTGGCAAACCAATACACTCTTTAGCAGTAACCCAAATATCCATCAGTTCACACTCCCAAAATGAAGGGGATTGTTCCCGTAATTATTCTTTTGCATGGTTATAGCGACTCGGCCAGATAACTGAGGGGTCAACCCCAATTGCCTGGGCAATCAATCTTTCCCCCTTGGGCCAGGGGCGAACTAGCGCATTACGCAAAGTATCCTTAGCCAAACCTGCGCTGACAGACAATGCGCGTAGATTTGTGCCGCGTTTTTCTAAGGCTGCGCGGATATCTGCGCGATGCCAATCTGCTTGCTTGCTTGTCTGCATTGTGAAATCCTTATAAGTTTATCGGCACGGATAATCAGTATTGATTATCTGTGTGAGTATGAATATAAGGCACAAAAAACCGAATGTAAAGCCAAGTTCGGTTTTTTGTGCAAATTAATTTTTATAGGGCTTTTTTGGGGGAACAGTTCAATGGTAAGCTCTTACAAAGAAAAAACTGACGATAAAGAGAATAAACTGAATCGGATTATTCCAGATGAGCGAATAATCCGTTTTGGTGAGCGTTTACGTGAAGCTATGAAAGGAGAGTCTAATAACTCGTTTGCAAAGCGTTGCGGTATGTCTGAAAGGGTAATTAGGAATTATTTAGATGGCTCAACGTATCCATCAATTGATAGATTGGCTGTTCTAGCCAAAGCAAGTAACACTTCATTAGAGTGGTTAGCGACAGGTCAAGATGCCTCGGTTAAAAATGCAGGATCGGTTTTATATGCTGAACATGATGAACAATTATCCCCTTCACAAAAACAACAGCAAGCATGGTCTGAGATTTTAGAAAGAATGACTCCAGAGGAAAGAGAATCAGTTATTGACAGGGTTTTCAGACAAGGTATTAGTACATTACTGGTGCCTCCCCAGACAAGCATTCAGCAATCAGAATCGCAATTTCCTTGGCCGGAAGAGCTACCTGCAAAATTAGGGGTATCTAACCACTCATTGGTGTTTGCTCAGTTGTATGAGTCTTTAACTGATGAACAACGACAGAGATTTTTGGAATCTATCAGTGATAAAGAATGTCTCCCGGCAAACCACAAGATGAGCAGCAAAGCAGGTTAGCATTGGTTCAAAGCAGCCGATGTTTTAAAGTGTATTTAAAGATGTTTTAAATGACTGATAAGGCGAGTCCTGGTTTTATTAAAATAAGTGGCACAAAAGCAACAACCACAAAAATTTTCTCATTTTAGTTAGTCTGCCCGTCAGGGCAGGAATAAACTTACCATACTCACGCAACACCGCACCACCACTGAATTTATGCCCGCGAACTCCCGTTTATTTTCACCAATTCCCTATTTCTTTTTGTTTCTCATTACTTGTGGTTCAATACACTGAGGGGATTGCATTCTGGAACCGGCGCTCAAAACGCGATACCGAAGTTTGCCGGGGAATATTGTCTTTTGATGACGCCTTTGCGCAGAGTTACACGGAAAGCACGGTACGTAAAGCCACTGCCGAACAACGTCATTTACTGCTACTGCCCTCAGAGGCTGTCACGGTCAGTAATGGGGCCTTTACGTTAAACGCCGGCGGCAAAATCCGGTCACGCCGAAACCGGTACTATAACGAGCAGTTGCTGGGGATTAAGCCTAACAAAATCGTTATTCGTTTTGACCCGGCAGCCCTGCATGACAGTGTGTTGTGCTACACGCTGGATGGCCGATTTATTTGTGAAGCTCAGTGCATTGAGAAATCCGGGTTTGGTGATTCCCAGGCTGCGCGTGAGCATGACCGTAACCGGACCCGGTTTGTTAAACGCACCAAGGAAGCTACCGCTGCACAACGCCGCATGACAGCGTTAGAAGTGGCTGAACTGATGCCGGAAACTGTCCCGCCAGCACCGCCTGAAAGTCGGGTAGTCGAAATCTATCACTCGGCGGGTAATACCGTGCGGCGTGTACAGGTCGAAGCACAGACTGAGCCGGACACCGATTATGACTACGCGTTTGAAAATGCAGTGGCGCAACTGCATGAACAACAGCAGAAAAACACAATTTAATTTAGGAGACTAGGATGACCAATATTATAGCGTTGACTCAGATACAGACAGAGCAGGCCGATGTTCGTGCCGCTATCCGAACCCTTGTTGAAAGTGACGGCCTGACTTACAGCAATGTAGCCCGCGAGAGTGGCATATCCAGTACCGCGTTATCTCAGTTTATGAATGAAAGCTACAAGGGGGATAACAGCAAAGTTGCCAGCCAATTATCTGTCTGGCTGGAGAATCGCAGCAAACGCGTTAATGAAATGCCGGCAGCCCCGGATTTTGTCCAGACCAAAACCGTGCGGCAAATCTGGAGTGCGTTGCAATATGCCCAGCTTGCGCAATGTATCAGTGTGATTTACGGCAGTCCGGGAGTCGGTAAAACCAAAGCCTTGCAGCAGTTTGTGGCTGAACGGCCTAACGTGTGGCTGATAACCGTGTCACCCTCCCGCGCCAGCCTGAGCGAATGCCTGTACGAACTGGCTTTAGAGCTGGGCCTGGGTGATGCGCCTCGCCGGGCCGGTCAACTGGGGCGGGCAGTACGCAGAAAATTGCGCGGTACATCGGGGTTATTGGTGATTGATGAAGCCGACCATCTGGATTATCCGGTGTTAGAAGAATTGCGCATCTTGCAGGAGGAAACCGGGATTGGTCTGGCTCTGGTCGGTAATCATCAGGTCTATGCTCGTCTGACTGTTTGCCGATATCCAGGCTTTTGTTGATTTGTCAGCAGAAAAATACGGTACTGCGAAAGGCGGGAAAAAAGGCAATGTGACACTCTATTCTTATGACGGCCGTTTTAAAATTCAGCGTGCGATGCAAGACCGTATTGCTTTTGACGAGCGTTTGCAAGCGGCGAAGGAGCTGATTGACAATTGCCTGGCTGACTGGACAGAGGGCGCTCGCCCTGAAATTCATGCGCTAATTAATCAGGCGTTCTCCACCGATAAAGAGGGTGATATCAATACGGGGCGTGTTCTGGCACTGCGGCGGCTGGATATTGATGACGAGCGTTGGCAACAGGCAATGGTAGCCATTGGCGAAGCCTTGCAGGTCATTGGCAGTAAGTCTTATATCCGGGTCTATGAGCGGGTTGGGAATACTGACCAATATAAACCGATTTCGCTCGATATTGCCGGGGTTTGATATGAAAGCGAAACAGTTTAATCAGCGTTATCGGATTGGGGCCAGTTTTATTTATCAGCCCAATAAAATATTACGCGGCGGAACACCAGTCAAAACCGTTGATAAAGCGAAAGATTTAACAAACTGTACGGTAGTTGAAATCAGTACTGAACCTTATTTTGTCAGAACGGATTATTTAACTCCGGCGTAATTTTACACCCTACAAAATTAAATATGGCGTAAACCCGCCAGGGGCGCGCTTACGCCAAAATTGAGGACAGTAATAATGAATATTGATAAATCAGAATGGAAAACCATTGAAGAAGAGCTGAAAAGTCTATTTTGCCACGTTAGTTTTCAGTATCAGGGCGTTGTCATTAGTGTTAACCGGGAAAGGGTCAGCGAGAGCAGGAGTCAATTATTTGTTTATTTCAATAATAAGATGTGCCTTGCATGGGGTGACAAAGTCCATGATATGTATAACCCATTAACTGAATTATTTTGGCGTACAGTTACCAAGCCATTGTATAGCAAAGCAAGAATTGCAGAAGTAGAAAAGATGTTGGGTAAGCGTCATGCGAAAAAAGAATTGCCATACATCTATAAAAACTACACTTATCTTTCTCCTGGATTTATCAACGCCGTTCAATTAATCCGACAATACAAAAAGATTGCAGGGCTTGAATGGATTAAAGAATCGGAGGTTTCATCATGACACCCGTTGTTTTTATTTCAGGCCCAATGACCGGTAAACCTGATTTCAACCGTAGTGAATTTAATACCGTGGCAAAAATGCTAAGAAGCCAGGACCTTATTGTTCTGAATCCTGCTGTCTATCCTGACGGATTGACGCATGATCAATATATGCGTATGTCGCTGGCAATGCTGGAACAAGCTGATGCTATTTATCTGCTTGACGGCTGGGAACACAGTACGGGGGCTGTCATGGAGTTTGATCGCGCCAAAATGCACAATTTGATGTTTATGTATAACTCATGGGAAGCGTTCCGTGCTGCGGCTGCCCGAAGTCGCCAACAACGTGGGAGAATGAACGATGAATAAACAACAGTTGATCCGTCTTATTCATATCGCCAAAACGACGCTTAAGCTTGACGATGACACTTATCGCGCGGCACTGGCGACAGCAACCGGCGGGAAAACATCCTGCCGTGATATGTCCCATCATGAATTAAAGCAGGTATATGCGGCGTTTGTTGAACGGGGATTTAAACGCCGTTTTAAACGTGATTATCCGCATGTTAAAGGCCGCATGCGCACAGCAGAAATCAACAAAATTCGGGCTATTTGGATCACCATGTATCAGCAGGGGTTTATTGATGACGGGTCAGAGTCAGCGCTGAATAAATTTGTGATGCGCCAAACAGCCAAAATCAATGGCGAAGGAGTCGCGGAAGTCGGCTGGCTGACGCCAACACTGGTTTATCCGGTTATTGAGAGTTTGAAAAAATGGCATATCAGGCTGATGACAGAAGGCATGGCAGCCCGCAAGCAACCACTGCCCGCCCGCCGGGGATACGATGCGATATGTCACGCCTTTAATGTGGGGAAATCATCATGAAAATAGCCCGTTGCCCTATTTGCCATTCTGACTGGCATTTAGATGCGTTATGTGAAGATGACGCCAGCCGTCAGTTACTGAAAATACTCGCTGAGTTACCGGGCAGTTGTGCTCGGCATTTGGTGGCTTACATCGGTTTGTTTCGCCGTGAAAAACAAAATTTATCAAACAGCCGGGCATTAAAACTAGCGGAGGAAGTGCTGACGCTTTACACACCCAGTCGGGTGCTGGCTCATGCCTTGAGTGAAACTGTTGAACGTATCCGGGAAAAGCGGGCACAAGGGGACAAGAAACCGTTATCCAACCACAACTACCTGAAAACTGTCTATCAGTCAGCCGAACAGGTTATTGCCCAAAGCAGTAATATCAATGCGCGGGAGAAACAACAAGTTTCTGGCTCTGATAGTCGTGATGCCTATTTCAGACAAATGCAGCAATTGGGTATAGATCTTGCTAAGATTTCAGGCGGTTTAGAGTGGTTGAAAAGTCAAGGTGAGGAAACATGAGATGAAAAATATTTTATTTATTTTCTTACTATTGCCGCTTTCTGCAATAGCAAACATGAAAGATACCGTAATGGAATATATGAGGGTTAGTGCACAGTATCAGGTAAAAGTAACGGATTGGTATAAAAAGAATGATACATGGATTACTGAGTTAACAATCCACCATAACGAAAAAATGAAAGTCACAATATCGGGTGATAGGGTTGCGGTTCATTCGCATTTTTCAAAACCCATTTCAGATATGTTTTCCTCAGGTTGCGCATCAATTTCTAAGGAAATTATTCCTGAGGCGGGTTACTGGGATGAAAACGCTACTGCCAATACCAAGGCCATAAACCAGTTGTGGTCTGATAAAGATTGGCAGGAGAAGTTTCAAACTAAGACAGTGGTTATCGATGGTTGGAAGATTATTGCTATCAAAAAACCCTTAGAACTGTCATGTGTTATTGAGCCTGTATCTGTATAACGAGATAGCTATGAACCTAGAACTTTTCGACCACGACCATAAAGAACTTGGTGAATTATTAGATCAAATGGATGCCATCCCATTAGATGAGCTACAGACAAGGTGGCCGCAGTTATTGGCCGATATTGTTGATCTGTTTTCTTGTGAGCTACAACGGCAAAATACCAGTAGAGACAAAGCAGAACTTGCGGCGTGTAAGCTGGCAGGAGTATTAGCTCATTACTACGGTGGCAGAGCTGTTTATTTACCTACCGGCGACACATTGAAAATCGCATTACGTGATAATCAGTTATTTAATGAGTGGAGTTGTTCACGTGGTGAGGTTGTACAGTTAGCAAAAAAGTATCACCTTACTCATTCGACGGTATATGCTATTCTGCGTCAGCAATTAGCGCTCCACCGTAAACGCTATCAAGGTGAGCTTTTCAAGTAATCACTTGTTCTGATGGGGTTTGTTTGACCTCCCACAAACCCACTTTCTCCTTACTAAACACGATGATGAGCTACCGATTATCAACAACAGGTAGCCATCATGACTTACCATTACAGCGTTTCCTTTATCCATGCTATCCATTACTTACTGCCCGTAGAGGGCGGCTATGTCAATAACCCCAATGATCGGGGCGGCCAGACCAAGTTTGGTATCAGTCAGCGCAGCTACCCTCACCTCAATATTGCCGCATTAACCGAAGACGATGCCACAACACTCTATTATCGGGATTTTTGGCTGAAAGCCGGTTGCGATAAGTTACCCGCAGGTCTCTCGCTGGCGGTGTTTGATGCCGCCGTTCAGCACGGAATCAAGCCCGCCGTACAACAATTACAACAGGTGGTGAGCGTGCAGGATGACGGCGTTATCGGTCCTGACACGCTGAATGCCGTTGAAGCCTTTGCCGCGCCATATCTGTTTACCCGGCTGCTGAATCAGCGTGCGCGAACTTACGCCCGTATCATTGCTGTAAACCCGACACAAAAAGTCTTTCTTGACGGCTGGTTTAACCGCCTTGATAAGCTGGCATCCGCCGCGTTAGAGGTGTTGTGATGCTGCCGCCGCCAATTTCAGACAATCTGTTAAAAAGGCAAATCGCTGAACTGCGTAACCCGCGTTATCTCAGTATCTATGAAGCCGGGCGGGAACGTTGTTTACAGCAGGCATTGGCCGGCAAAGATATCAGCGACATGCCAATTTATAGCTATAACGCCACGTATCAATCGCTATTTTGCCGTGGCTGGCAATCCGTTTCTGCTCAAGATATCCGCTTATTACGGGCTGAACGCAACAGGAGGCCGGTATGTTAGCGCACTTAAAGCAGCTTATCAGCAATCCGGCAACCGGTCGCCTCTCAACCTCTGATACCACCTTATTTGGGGCATTTATTGCCAGCACAGCCGTTTTATTGTGGTGTGCGCTCGCCGGCAAGATGGATGAGTATCTGTTCGTCGGCTATCTGGCGGCGTGGGTCACCCATTCACAGGCATCAAAACAAGCCGCCATTAAGCGTGACAGAGAACTCAATGTGACAGAAAACCGCGAGGTGTTTGCCCGTGATTAATCCTATCCAACTCCGGCGCTATAGTAGCGTTGTAGTGGTGTGCTGTGTGGCTTTTTGGTTGGGTAATAAGCTCGCTGAATCACGTTTGCAACCACAAATCAATCAGGAAATTGAAAACCGTCAAGCGGCAGAACTGTCTTTTTATATGGCACAAAAAGCCACCGCCGAATTAAACGCCGGCGCGTTGCATGATTTGATTGAAAAACAGCAGGCACAGCAACATGCAAATGAAAAGGTTTCAAATGACTTATACGCCGCTATCACGCGTTTATCGCAAACCACACAGCGCCTTGAGCAAACGATTCCTGATGCTCTTAACCGCGATGGCAGTGCTTACACAGGCATCGGCCCTGACGGGTTGCGGCTCTACCAAACCGCTCTCGGTTACCGCCACGCCGCCCCTGGTGATTTCAGCCTGCCCGACCATTCCGCCCCAGCTGTTACAACTGCCGCCGAAACCGCCGATGCCCCGTTCCGGGGAACCCCAGGCGCTGCTGACCCACGCCAGCCGGTACGGGCAATGGAGCCAGGAACTGGAGCACAAGCTGCGGGCAATCAAAACCTGGGCCGGCCAACAACGGGGAAAACAAAATGAGCAGACTGATTGATAAAGCCTGTGAAGCAGAACAATGCCAGCGCGAATTGGCCCTAAAAGCCCATATTGAGCGCCCGGTTCAGACAGGGAACGGCATTTGCGGTCACTGTGGCGCGGTCATTGCTCCCGCCCGGCTGGCCGTGAATCCCGCGTTTGAACGCTGTATTGACTGCCAAAAACAGGTTGAATTCTGGGAGAAAAAATTTGGTGCTGGCCCTGCTTAAAGAAAACTGGTCGATGGTGTGGGCGGCAGTCACGGTCACCTTTAACGTGGTGCTGGTGTTGCTCAGTAAAACCTACGCCAAACGTGATGATGTGGAGTTACTCAAAGTGCAGGTGCGCCAACTTGAAGGTTCATTATCCACACTGCCTAATCAGAAAGAATTACACGCTTTACAGTTGGAAATGGCGAACCTGCGTGGGGACTTAAAAGCCGCCTTGCCAGAACTGCGTCAGCTACGCCACCTGAGCGATCTGTTATTGCAAAATGAATTGAAGGAAAAAAATTAATGTCATCCATGCGTGAAATCTTAAATACCGACCAGCGATTGGTGATTTTGCGGTCGCTGGCTGAGTGTGGCGGTGATGCTAATGAATCGGTGTTACAGACTTGCCTTGATGCCTACGGCCATCGTGTCAGTCGTGATGTTGTACGAACGCATTGCCACTGGCTGGCTGAACAAGGGCTGGTTTCGGTCAATGATGTTGCCGGTTGCCTGGTCATGACTTTAACCGGGCGTGGCGTGGATGTGGCAGAGGGTCGCAGTACCGTACCCGGTGTAAAACGGCCACGGCCTAGGGGATAATCATGAATGATAAACGGACACGTGGCCGGCCATCCAAGATTGATTTGTTGCCGCAGGCCATCCGGGACCAGTTGCACGGTTTGCTGCGTGACAAACGGCATACCCAGGAAGATATCCGGGCGGCAGTGAATGAATTGATTGATGAAGAGGGCTTACCGGATACGCTGAAAATTTCCCGTACCGGACTGAACCGTTATGCGTCCCGCATGGAAACGTTGGGTGCGCGTATTCGCGAGGGACGGGAAATTGCCGATGTGTGGGTCTCCCGGTTGGGTTCCGAACCCACCTCTGACGTTGGAAAACTGTTGCAAGAGTTTGTGAAATCCCTGGCGTTTGAAACCAGCATGAAGCTGGCCGAAGGCGGGGAGCCGGTTGAACCGAAGGCCTTGTCTCAGTTAGCCCTGGTGGCTGCCCGGATTGAACAGGCCGCCATGACCAGCACCAAGCGCGAAAAAGAGATCCGCGCGGCCTTTGCCGCGGAAGCGGCAGAACAGACAGAAACCCTGGTCAAACAGGCCGGCCTTACCGCAGCAGCAGCGGCAGAGATCAAGCGGCAAATTTTGGGGATTGCTTAATGTTGGTACAGGAATTAAATCCAGCGACGGAATTTATTCTCAACGCGGTTAACGATGAGACGTTTGATCCCCATGCCGTCTTGCTGGGTTATCAGCGACGCTGGATAGCAGATAATTCTGTCCTCAAGATTGCGGAAAAATCGCGGCGTACCGGGTTAACCTGGGCCGAAGCGGCGGATGCCTCATTGACGGCGGCTCAATCACGTGATGCCGGCGGCACAAACCATTTCTATATCGGTTCCAATAAGGAAATGGCCCGTGAGTTTATTGATGCGGCGGCCATGTGGGCCAAAGCCTACGGACTGGCGGCGGGTGAAGTGGGTGAGGAGGTCTTTGAAGATGAAGACAAAGCTATCCTGACGTTCGTCATTTACTTTAGCAGCGGATTTAAAGTCCAGGCCTTATCCAGTAACCCCAAGAACTTACGCGGGATGCAGGGGAATGTCACTATTGATGAAGCGGCTTTCCATGAACAACTGGCTGAAGTGCTGAAAGCCGCGCTGGCCTTGACCATGTGGGGTGCAAAAGTACGGATTATTTCTACTCATAATGGCGCTGAAAACCTGTTCAACGAGTTGCTCCAGGATTCCCGCGCCGGGCGTAAGCGGTACTCTGTGCATACCATCACATTAGATGATGCTTGCAATGACGGGCTGTATAAACGTATCTGTCAGGTCAGGCGTCAACCGTGGTCACAGGAAGCAGAGGACGAATGGAAAACCCATCTGCTCAACGATACCGCCACGGAAGAGGATGCGCTGGAAGAATATTATTGTGTACCGAAGCAAGGCAGCGGGGCCTATATTCCCCGTGTACTGATTGATCGGGCAACCGACGCCCGGTGTGTTGTTGTCCGTTTTGCTATGCCCAAGGGCCATATGACCTGGACAGAAGACGAGCGTAAAAACACGGTACTGACGTTTTGTGAAGAGATGCTGTTACCGGCATTACAAAAACTTGATCCCGATACCCGGCATGCTTACGGGCAGGATTTTGCCCGTTCCGGCGATTTGTCTGTCATCGGGGCCGGGAGTATTGAGCCCGACACTCGCCGCATTCTGCATGTCACCGTTGAACTGCATGATGTGCCTTATAACCAGCAGCGCCAGATAGCCTTTTTTATCATTGACCGACTCCCCCGCCTGGTCGGTATCGCCATCGACTCGACCGGGAACGGTGGGTATTTAGGGGAGGCCATGTTATTACACTACGGTGAAGATATGGTTGATGCTATCCATGTCACCGATAATTTTTATCGTGAGTGGTCGCCGAAATACAAAGCACTGTATGAATCCAATGATATCAGCATCCCGAAAGATGAAGACATTATTACTGACCAGCGTCAAATTCAGAACATCCGGGGCGTGCCCAAAATTGATAAAACCCGCCGGACCGGGACCGACGGTAAAAAACGTCACGGCGACAGTGCCGGCGCGTATCTGATGTTTACCCGCGCGACCTATATGGAGGGACAAATGATTGACTTTATTCCGTTGCCGGGTAAACACACCGTGGCAAATGATGATGACGATTTACCGACCTTTGAGCGAGGCTGCTGGTGAAAATATTAAACAGGTTAGTGGATGCGGTAGGTCGCCGGTTTTGGTTTAAACACGAGATGCAGACTCAGGATGATGAGTCACGCGTATCGCAATTACGCCGATACTACGGTGATCATCCGGTCAGTGGTTTGACCCCCGCACGCGCGGCTGAAATTCTGATCGAAGCCGAGCGCGGCCAGTTACTGGCACAGTGTGAACTGGCGGAAGATATGGAAGAAAAAGACGCGCATTTGCAGTCAGAATTGGGTAAGCGCCGGCGGGCTATCCAGTCGCTTGACTGGTCGATTAAACCACCTCTGCGGGCCAGCCGTGAAGAAACCCGGGATGCGGAACTGCTGACCGAAATCTTATCGGATGCCAGTTGGTTGTCGGATTGTCTCTTTGATGCCACGGATGCCATTCACAAAGGTTTTTCCTGTCAGGAAATTGAGTGGGAAAATGCCGGCGAGTTGATTATCCCACGCGCGGTGGAATGGCGTGATCCGTCCTGGTTTCAGACGCCCCAAGATAAACGTAATCAGTTGCGCTTGCGGGATGGGACCGCCAACGGAGAAGATTTGCAGCCATTTGGCTGGGTACAGCATATCGCCAAATCAAAGTCAGGTTATCTTGCTCGCACGGGGTTAATCCGAACCCTGGTCTGGCCGTTTATCTTCAAGAATTATTCGGTCCGGGATTTAGCCGAGTTTCTTGAAATTTACGGTCTGCCTATTCGTGTAGGACAATATCCAGCGGGCGCGACAGACAAAGAGAAACAGACGCTGCTCCATGCGGTCATGTCTATCGGTCACAATGCCGGCGGGATTATCCCGCGCTCCATGCTGATTGATTTTAAAAATGCCGCCGATGGCACGGCAGATCCGTTTATGGCCATGATGAGTTGGGCGGAATTGAGTATGTCCAAAGCTATCTTAGGCGGCACACTGACCAGTCAGGCCGACGGTGCAACCAGCACTAACGCGCTGGGTAACGTGCATAATGAAGTCCGTTTTGAAGTGCGCAACAGTGACGCAACCCAGCTCGCTGCTACACTGACACGAGACCTGGTATTTCCTTTGTATGCCCTTAATTGTCGATCGTTTGATAATCAGCGTCGCAAGCCGGTGTTTGAATTTGATTTGTCCGAACCTGAAGATGTGAGCGCCTATGCAGCGGCATTGCCCTCACTGGTCAGTCTGGGGATGAAAATTCCGGTGCAATGGGCGCATGATAAGCTGCAAATTCCTGTTGCCGCGGATGATGAAGCCTGCCTGAAAGCACCCGAACAACCTGCAACCCCCAATTTCTCTGCCTTTTTAAACGCCAAACCCAGTTGGACCGCATTAACGGCGGCACCGATGACGTCAGTCAATACCATGCCGGGCGCGGTAAGCGGGCAGGAATGGCAAAACGCGGTTGATCCGTTGCTAACCCCTGTCATTGAGGCGCTCACTACCGGCGGTTATCAGGCGGCAAAAAACAAAGCGTCTGAACTCTATGCTGAAATGGAGGATGAACAGCTTGCAGATATGTTACACCGGGCGATGTTTGTCGCCGAACTGTGGGGGCGTTTAAATGCCACAGCCGGTTGATTTGGGTATTGCCGCTAAATTGGAGCCAAAGCTGGCTGTTGATTACTTTCGGGCTAAAGGCTATGACATTAGCTGGAACTGGTCGGAAACCGATGCTGCCGCCCATGCGCGGGCATTCACAGTAGCCAAAGCGGCGCGGATGGACATTCTGACGACTATTCGTGATGAGGTGGATAAAGCGCTGAGTCAGGGCACCACCGAACGCGATTTTATCAAGACCTTAAAACCCCGTTTGCAAGAGCAAGGTTGGTGGGGGAAGCAAATTGTTGTTGATAGTGACGGTCATGCGGAAACAGTCCAACTGGGCAGCCCGGCCCGGCTGGCAACGATTTATCGCACCAATTTAGCAACCGCGTATCAGGCCGGGCGATACCAGCAGCAACTGGCAAGTACCGAGACTCACCCTTATTGGCAGTACATTGCCGTGATGGACAAGAACACCCGCAAAAGCCATGCCGCCATGCACGGGCGGGTGTTTCGTTTCGATGATCCGATTTGGAACACGCTCTATCCGCCCAATGACTGGGGGTGTCGCTGCCGCGTTCGCGCATTGACTGCCGCACAGGTTAAACGGATGGGATTAACGGTCGAGTCCAGTCTCGGTGCGGTGAGCACCCAACTTGTTGAAACGGGGATTGATAAGCAGACGGGGGAAGTTTACCAGTCGGAAGTCACGACGTACCGCCACGGCAAGCAGCGCATGACCACCGGCGCGGGCTGGTCAAACAATGCCGGGCAATTGGCAATGGGGTCGGATATCAGTATTGCGCGCAAGCTGATTGCATTGCAGAACCGCGAGCTCCGTCAGCAGGTTATCCAGTCGTTAAATAATGCCCCGGTACGACAACACGCGTTCGCGCAATGGGTCGGCCAGGTACTGACGCAACGGCGCCCTGGAAACAACATTCAGCCGCTTGGATTTATGACAGACGATATTGCCGTGGCGGTGGAAGAACGGACGGGTAAGCCTGCCGCCCGCGTGCTGGCTATCAGTGAAAAAGACCTGGTGCATGCTGACAGCCTTAAACACCAGAAAAAAGGCGTCGCATTGACGATGGCTGAATATCAGGCGCTGCCGCAGGTGGTCGCTAATCCCTCGGCTATCCTCTGGGATAGGCAGAATCAGAATTTATTGTATATCCGCAGTGATGATAACCACACCATTAAAACGGTGGTCAATGCGCCCTGGTCTGTACGCAAACAACCGGATGCCTTAGATGTGGTGATTAATACCTACCGGGTGCCGTTAACTGAACTGAAAAAAGGCGTAGCCGGCGGAAATTATGAGTTACTGAAAGGCACGCTATAACAACAAAGCCCCGAATAACGGGGCTTGTACAGTGGCGGGAGTTGAACCCACATAAACGTATGGCGCTCTGCGCTGACGTCGAATTACCGGTTATTCGTACACTGTTTAACCTATTTTACCATGAGTAAGAATGAATGCAACTTGACTATCAATTTGACGATGCGGCGATACAAGCAGCCTTTAAACGTGTTCAAAAGCTGGGGCGGGATACCACGCCGATCACCCGCGCGATTGCTGCTGTTCTCGCCAGTGAAAGCGAAGAGGCATTTGCAAAAGAAGCTGACCCGACAACCGGTAACCCCTGGCAACCGTTAACCGAGAAATATAAAGCGAAATTAGCCAAAAAAGGGAAGACGGGGCCGATGTTACAGCGCTCACAGGGGGGGCTGGCGATGTCGTTGTCAACCGCGTATGACGCAGTGAGCGCGGCCATTGGCGCCAATAAAGTTTACGCCGCAATCCATCAGTGGGGCGGGTTACCCGATATGCCTCCGGGGCCGGCAGCAGTCCCTGCCCGCCCGTATATGGGGCTGTCAGCGCAAGGCGTGGCGGATATTATCGACATTATCGATACGCAGCACGCAGCCGCATTGAAGCCGCGTTAGCCTGCCAGCCTTACAGAAAAAAAAGTTAAACGTCCCCCGGCATTTTTAAACGGGTTTTAAACGGGGTATAGTGTCACTGCTCACCCCCGTTTTATCTTTTCTTCCCAAGCAGGTGTGATCCGCCACAAACCCACCTTTTTTTCACATTGCCCAAAATGGCGATATGAAAACCAGAATACCCACCCCAAAAAAACGTGTCGCCATTTTGAGTGCCGTGATTTCAAACAGCGCCGATGGCTGGTATCAACTCCTGCCCGCCGGGCATTTCAGCGCCCGGGATGGTCGCCCGGACGATGTGCCTGGCGGGCAGTGGTTTATCGATACCAACATTGCTGAACAGTTTATTGCTGCTACAGCGGCCATCGGTCAGCCCGTGCTGTTTGATTACAACCATGTGACATTAAAACAGGATGAAGATGCTGCTGCGTGCAAAGACGCTATTGCCGCGGCGTGGCTGAAAAATCCCGCAACAGATATGCAGTGGCGCGAAGGTTTGGGGCTGTTTGTTCGCCTGTCGTTAACGCCTGCGGCTCAAACCGCCATCGATAACAGCGAATGGGCTTATCTGTCCGCCGTATTTCCTTATAACGAACTGGGCCATCCCCTTTATTTGAGGATGGGTGCGCTCACCAACGACCCCGGTTTAACCGGCATGCAATCCCTGGCCGTACTCGCGGCATCTGACTTATTCCCCAAATCTGAGGATACCTTTATGAATGACATTCTACTCCAGTTACTGGAGCAGTTGGGTATTGAACTGCCCGACGACACCGCCGAACTCAGCGAGGACGCGCTCAGTGATTTACTGAATCAGGCGTTGTCCGCGATTGAAACATTGAAAGCCTCGGCGCAAGCCGCTGTTGATACGCAGGACGTGATTGAAAACACCGCAGATCCTGCCAGCGTCACCAGCGGGGTAACTGATATCGTTGATGATGCCGCCGCCGATATCACCGAAGCGGAGCAAATCTTAGAAGACGCTGCATTGAGTGGTGTGGATTTAACTCAATTTGTTCCTGCTCGCGCGTATCAAATTCTGGCCCGTCGTGCGGCAGTATTAAATGCCCGTTCCGGCGCACAAAGTGCCGAGTCGATTATTACCACGGCCCGCAGACAAGGGCGGGTTGTCGCGGCGGAGGTCCCTTATTTGCGGACGTTAGCGCGACAACATGGTATTGCAGCACTGAATGCCGCCATTGCGGGCCGTACCAGCATTACGGCACTCACCAGCCGCCAAACACTGAGAACGAAAACCCCATCGCGTATGGCCGTTTTGTCCGCATCTGAAAAAGAAGCGGCCCGTCTTCAAGGGTTATCTGAAACCGAATTCCTGAAACGTAAACAAAAAGGAGCCAAATAATGGCGATTGTGACCCCTGCGCTGATTAAAGCGTTATTCACTGGCTGGAACGGCGATTTTCAAAACGGTCTGGATGACGCGCCGAGTCAATATGAAAAAATCGCGACCGTCGTGCCCAGCACAACAAAATCCAACACTTACGGCTGGTTGGGAAAATTCCCTGGTATGCGCGAATGGATTGGTGACCGCGTTATTAACGACATGCAGGCGCACGGTTATCAAATCATTAACCGGCCGTTCGAAGGCACAGTGGGCGTTGATCGGGATGACATTGAAGACGATAACGTCGGCATTTACTCGCCGCTGTTTACGGAGATGGGCCGTGCCGCCGGTGTACAACCGGATGAGTTGGTCTTCGGTGCGCTGTCAAACGGCTTCTCCAGTTTGTGTTACGACAAACAGAACTTCTTTGATGCCGACCATCCGGTCTACCCAACAGTCGATGGTAAGGGTGAAGCCAACTCGGTCAGCAATATCTTAACTGACGGCAGCTACAAAGGGCTGCCGTGGTTTGTGCTCGATAATTCCCGCGCGATTAAGCCGGTCATTTTCCAGCAGCGTAAAGCGCCGGAACTGGTGGCGATGGATAAAGTCGATGATGAGCAGAACTTTATGCGCAAGCTTATCAGATACGGTGTCGATACCCGTTGCGAGGCCGGTTACTCATTCTGGCAACTGGCTTACGCCGCTAAAGCGTCATTGACTGCGGACAACGTCTGGTCGGTGATTTCCGCCATGCGTCAGTTTAAAGCGGACGGAGGCCGCCCGCTGGCTATCCGGCCTACTCATCTGGTTGTGCCGCCGGCCATGGAAAAAGAAGCAACCCAGCTCCTTGAGCGTGAACTGACCGTAGACGCCAAAGGCGGCACTGTCAGCAATGAAATGAAGGGCCGCCTTGAGCTGATTGTAGCGGACTACCTCTAATCCCCTGTTAAACGGGGTATTAACCCCGTTTAAACCCTGTTTAAAGGACATGAAATGTTATGTCAGAGAAAATTTCAATGGCTGAAAACGCCGAAACAATGGGTGTTTGCGTGGTTAATACCGCCCATGATGGCTATCGCCGTGCCGGGTTTGTGCTTGTTCGGGGAGAAAACACGTTGCCGGCCGTTGATGTTGACCAGCGCCAGGCGCTGGAAGCTGATCCCCGTCTGTCTGTCACGGTTATTACGACAGATACCGATAATGACGAACCGAGGCGGCTGGCTCATCAAGATGATACAGCTACGTTAACCGGGTCTTATCAGCCCAGCCGTGATGAGCAGCTATTAGG
This sequence comes from Photorhabdus luminescens subsp. luminescens, assembly GCF_001083805.1. GTDB lineage: Bacteria > Pseudomonadota > Gammaproteobacteria > Enterobacterales > Enterobacteriaceae > Photorhabdus > Photorhabdus luminescens. Next base: position 1,070,120 of record NZ_JXSK01000001.1, read on the forward strand.
AGCCGTGATGTGTGCCGAACAGGAAACAGACCCGCTGGTCTTTTTCACCAAAAGCGGTACGCCGCGTCTGGAAAAATGGCGTGAAATCGTCGGTGACGATATTACCGTTGATGAAATCACGGCGGCACTGGCGCGGGGTAAATAAATGAGTTATGCCCGGCTTGCTGATATGTACGCGCGTTACAGTCGTGACAGCCTGAACACGCTGACGGATGTCAAGATTGATAACTGGGCGGCATTAACTGATGACGAACTGACGATGGCGCGTCAGCAATTGATACAAACGGCGCTGGATGATGCTTGCGCGACGATTGACGGCTATATCGACAGTCGCGCGACATTGCCGTTGAAAACGGTTCCGTCTGTTCTGGTCAGAGTGGCCTGTGTGCTGGCGCGGTTTGCGCTTGAAGACGGCGCGGCAACAGAAAAAGCCACGAAAGACGGTGAAGATGCGATCCGTCTGCTGGAAAAAGTCGCCGCCGGGGATGTGAGTTTGGGCCTCAGTAAAGAGGCTGAACGCCCCGAGGGCGGTGATATTGCGCAAATCACCAGCGCGGGTAGCGTCTGGCAGCGCGAGAAATCGCGGGGATTTATCTGATGAAGACACCGGCCTCGATCACCAGTGATATTTCAGATGCATTGTTGGCGGGTATTCAGCAGTTGTTTGGTAAGACACTGCGCAAAGTGGATACCCACCCCGGCCAGTGGAGCGACAGCGCCGTCAAGCTGATTATCAATACCGCGCCGGCGGTTTACGTTGCCTGGCTAGGCAGTCGCCAGGGCGAGATACGTCATACCGCGATTAGCACCTGGGGCGTCTTTGTCAGCGCCAGCGTGTTAAATGGTCGGCAAACCCAGGCGCCGGGCATTTATCAGATTGTTGAACGACTCACCGCCTGGCTGAATAACCGCCGGATTGCCCCGGCGGGTAACTTCACACTGACTCAGGTTGGCAACCTGTGGAGCGATACGCAAAGTCAGGCAGGCGTAGCGGTGTATGGGCTGTATTTTGATGCGCCGCAACCGTTGCCGGACCCAATGGCTATTGACGATTTAGACGATTATGAAACGCATTATCAGCAATGGGGGCAGCCAGCGGGGACGCCTGAGCAGGAAGCCCTTATTGATTTACCTATTCAGGATAAATGAAAACCATGACTGAATTGCATATTAAACCCACACCGGGGTTGGTTGTTCGTGACCCTGAGACCTACGAACCCCTGGCTGAAAAAGGCGATAAAAAGCCGCGTATTGGGTACTGGTTACGTCGCCTGAAAGAGGGTGATGTAGTTGAAATTCCTGCTGTATCAACGAAAAAAGGAGCGCAATAAATGGCTCTCTCATTTAATGAAATCCCATCCAATATTCGGGTGCCGCTGTGCTATATCGAATTTGATAACAGCGCCGCAGTGACTGGCACACCGCAGATGTTGCATAAAACGCTGCTCTTAGGATTGCGTATGAAAACCGGACGGGTGCCCGCCGGGCAACCCTTTCGTGTCACTTCTGCCAGCGCCGCCGAAACCGCATTTGGCCGTGGCTCGATGCTGGCTGAAATGGCGGCGTCATTTATCAAAGGCAACGCGTTTGCTGAACTGTGGGCGCTCGCCCTTGACGATACTGACGATGGCGTCAAGGCTGAGGGGAAAATTCAGCTTATCGGTAAGGTGGCCCAAACCGGGCAAATTGCGCTGATGATAGCCGGCGTTCCTGTGCGTGTTACGGTGAAAGCCGGTGATGATGCGGGCGCGATGGCTGGCAAAATCCGCGAGGCGATTAACGCAAATGAAAAGTTGCCGGTGACGGCGAGCGCGGAAGCCCTGGCCGATACTGTGATGTTGAAGGCCAAATGGGGAGGTGAAACCGGTAATGATATTGATGTCCGGATCAACTACTACGACGGGGAAATGCTCCCGGCGGGCATCAATTTAGCGATCACCCCGATGGGTGGGGCCACGGGCAACCCCGATTTAGCGGCCGCCATTACCGCTTTCGGCGATACCTGGTGGAACTATATTGTTAACCCCTTCACGGATACACCGAACCTCGATTTACTGCGTGATGAGCTGAAAACCCGCTGGGGACCGCTGCGGATGATTGACGGGATGTGCTTTCTGGCCTACCGCGGCACACTGGCGCAAGCTTCAACGTTCGGGACGTTACGCAATGATTATCTGTTTTCAACGATGGCAACGGGTATTTCGCCGCAGCCAACTTATATCTGGGCGTCCACCCTGGCGGGCGTGGCGGTGGGTTCACTGAGTATTGACCCGGCCCGCCCGCTTCAAACGTTGCAACTGCCCGGTATTTTGCCGCCTGCCGCGAGTGACCGCTGGGCACTGAATGAACGTAACTTGCTGCTTTATGACGGGATGTCAACATTCAATGTCGCGGCGGGCAATGTCGTGCAGATCGAGCGTATGATAACGATGTATCGCCAAAACAGCTTCGGCGACCCCGACCCCAGTTATCTGGATGTTGAGACTATCGCGACACTTTCGTATCTGCGTTACTCAACCCGGGTGCGTATCACGCAAAAATACCCGCGCCATAAGCTGGCTAACGACGGCACGCCGTTTAGTGCCGGTCAGGCGATAGTCACGCCGTCAGTCATCAGAACGGAGTTGTTAGCCTTATTTACCGAACATGAATTTGCCGGTCTGGTGGAAGATTTCGACGCTTTCAAAACGACGCTGATTGTTGAACGCGACAGCAATGATCGCAATCGGCTTAATGTCCGTAGTAACCCGAATCTGGTTAATCAGTTCCGTATTTACGCTCACGCTATCCAGTTTATTTTGTAATAAGGAAAAATATGGCAAGCCCCTATCAATACACCGGTATTGCGTATATCCGGCTGAATGGCAAAGAGATTCCAACCAAGGACGGCGCGCAACTGACGCCGGGCGGCGTAACCCGCGACCCGGTTATCGGCGCCAGGGTTTACGGCTGGCAGCAGACACCAAAGGAGGCCCGGTTGAGCTGTGTTATTTCACAAGGTCCCGGCGTCAGTCTGTTTGTGATTAAAAATATGGTGGATGCGACCATTGAATTTGAATGTGACACCGGCGAGCGTTTTATGCTCGCCAATGCCTGGTGTGACGGCAATGTGTCCCTGACCAGTAAGGGTGAACTCTCCGCTGAATTTATCGGCATTGAATGTAAGGAAATTTAACCATGTTTCAGTTAAAGCACGGCCTGCAATACGGCCAGGATGACGAGGCCGAAAAGCAGTTTGATGTCGAGCTGCGCCAGCTCACCGCCGGCGATTTGATTGATGCCGAAACCGCCAGTGAGCGGGTCGTGATGACGGAAAAAGGCCCGGCGCTGCTCTCCAGTCCCGCCTTAATGGGCTATGAGCTGTTACGCCGCACTATCGCGCGTGTCGGAAACATCAACGGCCCGATCCCGATGGCACTGTTAAAAACACTGCATCAGGACGATTTGGAGTTAATCGCCGGCCAGGCTGGTTTACAGCGTCATGTCGCGATGGAAACCATGAAACAGGTGGCCGACGAGGGGCGATAGTTTGCAGTGCGTTCGGGCTATCGAGCGCACTGCCTTATCCGTCGGTATCCGGCTTAAAAGTGGGCCAACCTGGGCGCTGGCCTTACCGTTGCCGAAACTATTGCTGTACTCACACTGGCTGGAGAAACGTTAAGTGACAACGAAAAATCGCGCCGAATTTATTGTTAATCTGGTCGGCAATGTGACGCAAAAATCCCGGCAATTCGGGGCCAGTATCCGCCGGTTCGGCACAGAGGGCAGTCGCTCAATGCGGCTGTTTTCCAGTGCGGTCACGGGGGCGAACGGTATTCTGGATAAATTTGATAACCGCATGGTGGGATTCGTCACCGGCGGCGGGCTGGCAATGGCAGGGAAACAGGTTGCCGACCATCAGCAGACCATCACCGAACTGGGCACAACCTATAATCTGACGGCCGACCAGGTGATGAAACTGGATGCCGCAGTAACCAAAGTGGCCGCGCATCGTAAACTCAGCACTTCCGATTTAACGACCGGGGCAGAAGCTTTCCTGGGCAAAACGAATGATTTTGAGGCCACGTTAGCGCAACTGGACAATATCGCGCTCAGTATCAATGGGATCAAAATGGAAGCCAGTGCTGCCGGGAATGAATTGGGCGGGATGTTTAATGTTGGCTTTAAGTCCCCAGAGAAAATGCGAAAATGGCTGGACAGTGTAGTTTCTGCCAGCAAAGAGGGAACGGGCAATATCGGTGATCAACTGGCCGCATTAAGGGGATTGGGAAAAGATACAAAATGGCAATCCCAGTTAGACCAGCAGCAAATGCTGGCAATGCTGCGTATTGCTAATGCCGAATTCAATGATCCAGAGCAGGCAGTTTCTGCCATGCAGGGTTTTTACGACGTTATTAATGATAAAGAAAAGCAGAAAATTTTAAAACGAAAAGGCCGAATTAATGTAAAAGATAAAAATGGGCAGCTAAAACACCCTGCTGATCTCGCATTTGAAATCAGTAATGCAGCCAAAAATAAGGAACACAATTTAAAAGATGTTTTTGATGGCGACACCCTGAAACTGGCCATGGTTTTTGCTGATCCCAAAAAACGAGATTTGGTAAAAAAACTCGCACACCCAAATAATATTGAAGAGGGATTGCTGGAGAAAAAAGCCACGCAGAATGTCCAGACGTTTAATGGTGCATTAACGTCTCTAGCGAATACCGGGGAACGATTTGCGCAGTTAAAGCTGGCTAAGCCGGTTCAAGACCTGGCCGATGCCATTCATTCGCTGACGCCGGAAGAACTAGACAAATACGCCGCTGCTGTTGAAAAAGCCGCGTATGCGATAGGGGCGGCTGTGGCGGCGCGTTATGTGTATCGCGCCGGTAAAGGGGTATACAATTTTGCTAAATATATTAAGGGCGGTCCAGCGGGTTCAGCAGGCGGGGATACCTCTTCGGGAACATTAAGCGGTGCTGATGTGGTGCCCGTTTATGTCACGAACTGGCAAGACCAGCACAACAATAATCATGCCACTGGCCCTGATGATATCTTTAAATCAAAAAAAGGCAGGCTCCGCGGAGCGGCAATTACATCAACCGTCGCGCTGCCCTTGTTGTCATCCGAAGAAGCAAGTAAAAATCTTAATAAGTATTTTGAACAGATGCGTGAAAAATACCCTCATGCATACGATAAGAACGGTCAAGAACGCGGCTCTAAACTATTCCCGGTTAGCCTCAAGGAGTGGTGGTATAAGCGTAACGATCAGATAGTTAATGAAGGACTCAAACCCTCCCCTTATTTAACCGGAAATTGGGAGCAGAAGTCTCCCCCGTCGTTGGCAGAACCTGCAAACCCGCAGCCCCAACCGCAGCAAAATCCGCAAAAATCCCCAGAGGGGAAGATTGTTATTCAGGTTGAAACGACTGGGGATATCAAAGCGAAAACGAAATCAGTCAAGGCTGAGAATGTCGATTTGCGAGTGAACACAGGTTACAGCTACGGGAAAAGTTATTGATGGAAATTGATTTTGACCAGGTTATGACACTGTTTAATGACAATTCATGGCGCAGCCGCGTCGGTAACGGTAAGGGAACCTTTCGCGGTCAGACTTTCTATATTATTGATGATGCAACGCTGACCGGTGGTCGTCGCGTTGTCCGTCATGAATATCCCTTGAGGGACGATGGCGAAACAGAAGATATGGGGCTGACTACGCGCGAGTACTCATTTACCGCGGTGGTATTTGGTGATGATTACTTTAATCAGCGTGATGCGCTGATAACGGCACTTGAAGCCCCCGAACCCGGCGAAATCGATCATCCCTACTGGGGTAAGCAACGGATTCAAATCGAAACCTACACCGTGCGGGAATCCTGCTATACCGGTGGGGTTGCGATGTTCTCGGTCACCTTTGTGCCGGCAGCGGATAAAACAGCCCCAGTTGAAGCACACAAGCCCGAACTGAACAGCGACAGCCTGACGAACCGCGTTCTGTCCGATGTCACAGCAGCATGGAATACCGTAACCGGCGCAATCGCTAAAGTCACGGATACGCTGAATACGGTTGAAGCCACAGTTAACACCATTGTTAACGGTATTCGCAGTTTACCGGCCACCTCTGGTATGAACCAGTTGTTGGGGTCTGCGTTAGCGCTGAAAGGTTCCTTAAAGAACCTGGTTAATGCCCCGCATCAACTCTTTGATGATATTGCTAATTTAGTCAGTGGCATGGCGGAAGTTGCTCCACCGGCGGTTGCCAGTCGGGCGTTACGTAAAACCGGCAGCAGTATTCAGGTACAATCAAAACCGAATGTGCCGGCAGTGGCGCATTTACAGCATGTGGTTAATACCACAACCACCGTTTTTATTGCGGCTCAACTCGCCGAGTTAGTGTTAAACGCCGCGACAGAAGCCGCGAAAACCAAACCGCCGGCACCTTCATTAACTCTGGCCGGAATGTCTTACACCGTTTTTTCTCTGTCAGCCGTTAATGCTCAGTCATCCGAGGGTCCGGTAATTTCCATTCCTCTGATTGAAACCCTGGATGATACCCGCAAAGCCAGCGTACAGCTTGATGACGAGCTGATGCAGTTACTGATAGCGACCGGTGATTTGGGCTGGTTTGAGACCTCAAATCAGCTCCGGGATTTTCGCATTACTTTTGTGCAGCAAATGCAAGCCACGGCGGGGGCGTTACCTAGTGCCAGACATATTGCGCTGGCGGGGACGGAACCGGCTTTAGTGACACTTTACCGTGAAACCGGTGATGTGCGGCAACTGGACCGTTTTATCCGCCGCAACGGTATCCGACACCCGGCGTTCGTGACCGGCGGCGTAGAAATCGAGGTCATCAATGGCTAACACGATTGAATTAATTTTGGGTAACAAAATCTATTCAGGCTGGAAAACACTGGATGTCACCCGCAGCCTGGAAGATATGGCCGGTCAGTTTTCGTTAGGCGTCACAGTTAAAGGCAGTGACTCACCACTGGTACTGATACCGGGTCAATCTTGTCAGCTTGAAATCAACGGTCAGCGGGTAATTACAGGTTATGTGGATACGGTGGAAACCAGTATTGATGACGAGCGAACTATTTCGGTATCTGGTCGGGATAAAACCGGTGATTTAGTCGATTGCGCGGCCATTCATGGTAAAGGCCAGTGGCGTAATGTCACCCTGGAAACTATCGCCAAAGACTTGTGCAAGCCGTTTGGTGTGACTGTTCGCTGGGAAGTTAAAGCAGCGTCAGCAGCAACAGTATTCAAGCAGTGGCAAATTGAACCCGGCGAAACTGTATTTGATAATCTTTCCCGCGCGGCCCGGCATCGTGGTGTGCTGGTAACCAGTAATGCCCTTGGTGAACTGGTTTTTACCACTGCCGGCACGGAAAAAGCCGGTGTCTTAGTGCTGGGGCCGGCAGACAGTCAGGGCGTGAAGATTCAAACCATTGACGCTTGCCTGTCCTGGGTTGACCGGTTCAGTCTGTACCGCGTTAAGGGCAGTAATGCCGCCGGCGGTTTATGGGGTGAAACCCAAACCCCGGCACAATCTACCGCGATTAATATTGATGTGCGTGATGCTGAAATTACCCGCTATCGCCCGACAATTATTCTTGCTGACGATAACCTGACTGCCGCAAAAGGTAATGCGCGTGGCTCGTGGGAACAGAAGCGTGCATTGGCGCATGGCGTAACCGCCACGGTTGGGGTGACAGGCTGGTTCAAGCCAGACGGCCAGCTTTGGCAGCCTAACGAACGGGTGACGTTAAACGCCCAGCCAGCCGGATTGAATGAGAAAGAATTGTTGATTGTCTCGGTGAATTATACGCTCGATAACGATGCCGGCACAGTAACAAAGCTTGAACTGATGCCGCGGGAGGGTTTTAACGAACCCGCCCAGCCTGAACCCAAAACCAATAATGGGGTATGGAAATGATTAATCAGATTAATAAGCTCACCGCCAGCATTCAGCGCCGTGTCCGGCTGCTGATTTCGCGAGGCGTGGTTAATATTGTCAATGACTCGCTGAAACAACAAAACTTGCAGGTTTCCCTGCTTGCTGATGAAGCTGCTGACGATGTAGAACGGTTTCAAAACTATGGTCATAGCAGCGTTCCGCCCGCGGGCAGTGAAGCGATTGTCTTGTCTGTCAGCGGCGTTCGCCAGCATCTTGTTGCGATTGCCGTCGATAATAAAAACAGTCGTATGGGTAAGCTAAAGGCGGGAGACAGTGCGCTTTATCACCTGGAAGGGCATCATGTTTTACTGACTGAAAATGGTGTTGTTCGCATTCAGTGCAAACGGCTGGAAGTTATGGCGGATGAAATCGTGTTTGACACGCCCCAAACCCGCTTTACAGGCAATGTTGATATAAAAGGTGTGAGTTCAGCCGCCAATCATATGTCAGGCTCAACCAGCGGTAAAGACCATATTCACACTGAACACGACGGATACAGCACGAGCAAACCACAATGAATGACATCGCGCTTCAATGGCAAACCAACAACGCTGACATTGTTATCGAGAGTGCTGATATTGTGCTGGATAACTCATTAGCTACCGCGGTCATTATTTCCTTGTTTACTGACCGTAGGGCGCTGGATTCTGACGAACTCCCTTCGGGAGCCGGTACTGACAAACGCGGTTGGTGGGGAGACTCATTTAATGCGCGGCCAATCGGCAGCCGTTTGTGGTTGTTATCACGAGAGAAACAGTTGTCATCGGTTTTGCATCGTGCCAAAGCCTATGCAGAAGAAGCGCTGGCCTGGTTGATTGAAGATAACCATGCAAAGCAAATCAATGTTGCTGCCACAGCCCCCGCCCGCGGGATTTTACTGTTAACAGTGACTATTACTCTATTCAACGGCAGTGTGTTGCCATTGTCGTTTAAAGCTCATTTAAGTGTGATTTAAATGCCGTATAAAGCTCCCTCACTTAGCGTGTTACTGGCTCGCACTCAGTCAGATATTGAAAGTCGTTTACCCGGCACCTTTGCCCGTTCTGCATTCAGTACAACGGGGGCAATTGCTTTTGCTAATGCGGGTAACGCAGCCGGATTGCATGACCATCTCGCATGGACTAGCCGACAGGTTGTTCCGCATCTTTCAGACGATGACAAGCTGCTTGAACATTGCGAGTTCTGGGGGGTATGGCGTAAACCCGCCACCCAGGCGATAGGGAGTATTACAGCGACTGTACTGAATGAAACTTTGATACCAAAAGGGACACGTTGGCAGCGCCCAGACAGTGTTGTTTTTGAGTCTGCCGATGATATATATGTGGCTCCTGGGGAAACCCTGGTTTCTGTTATTGCTATTGCCCCGGCAGGCAGGGCAATACCGCGTCTGGTGTTGAATTTGAGTTAGTTTCGCCGGTGGTGGGTGTGAAAACTCAAGCGATCAGTCAGTACATCGGTGGCGGTGCAGAACTGGAATCGATGGACTCACTGCGTTCTCGTTTGTTGTTTAGAGTGCAATATCCACCTTCTGGCGGCAATAGATACGACTACGAACGCTGGGCAAAGGAATGCGCTGGGGTTACTCGGGCGTGGTGTATTCCGCGCTACCGGGGATATGGTTCTGTTGGCGTTTTATTCGTGATGGACGAAGAAACAAACATATTCCCACGTGATGGTGATTTAACGAGAGTGAAAGAATACCTGACCGGGCATATCAACCCTGTCACAAACCAAGCGGAAGGCAAAACAACAGGCGCGGAATTAATTGTTGAAAGCCCTGTTGCCAAAGTCATTAATTTTCGCATTCGTTTATCGCCGAATACTGAAACGGTCCGCCATGCCGTAAAAACCAGTCTGAAAAGCTATCTGGAAAATCTGCCCCACGGCGGGCTGGCTTTGCTGTCAGAAATGCGAGCGGCAATTTCTAATGCTCCTGGCGAAATTGATAATACCGTGATTTCGCCCGTTGTTGACGTATATGCGGCAGAGAATGAGATTTTCGTGCTGGGAGGTATCGAATGGCAATGACAGCCAAAGACTATCAAAAATCCGGTCTTGATTTACTGCCCGTCGGCAAAGCCTGGGTGAGAGATCCCGATAGCGATTTGGGTAAATTAATGCTTGCCTCCGGCGAAGAATTTACCCGTATCGACGTGCTCAATGACGCTATTTTAAATGAAATTTATGCCGACCGGGCTTTTATGCTGCTTGAAGATTGGGAAGACTTTGCCGGGCTTCCAGATTGCAGCATTGACGATGAGTCAACGATTGACAGTCGCCGGCAGGCAGTAAAAGCAAAATTGGTCATATCGGGTAGTCTTTGTAATCAATTTTATGAACACTTGGCCGCAGAACGCGGCTATCGCATCAAAATCGAGGAGCATTACCCGCATCACTGCCTGCGGGGATGCAACTATCCCATTTACCCTGAAAAGAATTGGTTTCGTATTTTTGTTCATGTTTTTGAAAAGACAATGCGTTTTTCAACTGTACTGGATAATTGTCAGCAACGCTTGCGTGTTGCTGACGCGGCAGACCTTGAGTGTTTATTAGAACGATATGCCCCCGCCGAAACTGAATTTGTATTTATTTATCATGAGGATTAACGATGTTTGGACTTGATAATCCATCGGGCGTTAGTGTGATGCCGCCCATTACGCCCGCGAGTAACCCTAACCCACTCTGGTTTACGAATGGTGGTGCGGGCCTTGCTGTCAGCTATCCCGGCCAGGAATGGTTTAACATTGTGCAAGCCGAATTACTTGCCGTTTTGCAAGAAGCGGGCATTAAGCCCGACAAAAGCAAATTAAATCAACTTGCTGTGGCAATTAAAAGTATTGCGGCTGAAAGAGGTATTGAACTAACAGATAAACTCGGCAACAGCAGTGCATTAGCTGCATCACAAAAGCTTGTTTCTGATGTCAACGACAACGCAAATAGCAAATTGTCCAAAAACCAAAACGGCGCAGACATTCCCGATAAAAATGCGTTTGTGAAAAACCTCGGCTTGTCGGAAACCGTGGCACAAGCTCGAAATGCCGTACCGAGCAGCCGGAAAGTGAACGGCAAGGCGCTGACCGGGGATATCAGTTTGAGTGCGGGGGATGTGGGGGCTTTGCCAGCGCTTAAGTCTATCGACAAGATACCTGACTGGGGATATAACGGCCCTTTTAGAGGGAGCCGCACAGTGGACTACGCGCGCGGGATTAGCGTCGGCGATAATGACTACGGGCAAATCTGGGTTGATAGCTCTGGGCGGCTGTATGGCCGATTTTCAAATTCAACGAGTAAAGAAATCCTGGGCGGTGAATGCGCCTATACAAGTGATATTGCAGTCCCTGTCGGCGTCCCCGTTCCGTACCCCCATCGATACACGCCAGCCGGTTATCTTACGTGCAACGGTCAATCATTCGATAAGTCTTTATATCCAAAGCTAGCAGAAGCTTATCCTGATGGCAAAGTACCTGATTTAAGAGGCGAGTTTATCCGGGGATGGGATGATAGCCGAGGGGTAGATCCGGGGCGAGTGTGCGGGTCGTGGCAGGGTGACGCACTTCAAAATATTACCGGGTCACTCGGTATGTATAAAGGTGTTGAAGTTCCGCGTGCAAGCGGGGCTTTTACAGCGATATTTCGAAATGAAACGGTGTCAGGTCACGTGGGTGGAACATTCAACAGCAGTGGAGATTGGAATTTCGACGCATCACGAGTCGCGCGTACTGCAAACGAAACCCGCCCCCGCAACGTCGCATTTAACTACATAGTGAGAGCAGCATAATGACAGAACAGAAATACTCTTTAGAACATGAAACCGCCGTATTGGGTAAAGATGGATTAGCGATTCAAGCCGGCTGGATAAAGGTTTATCACTCGAATCAAATCACACGAGAATTCACAAACTCTGATATTGAGTATGTCATGCTCGGTGTCAGCTTATCAGCCGGTGCTTATCCCGATGCGCCACAACTTCCCGATTCTCACGATAAAGCTGTTTGTCGCAGTGAAGACGGTAAGTGCTGGGAAATACTTCCTGATTATCGCGGAAAAATCGCTTACGACACGTTAACTCGCGCTCCGACTGAGATAACAGAAATCGGTGAACTGCCGGATACGCTAACCTTCAAGAAGCCTCCCACAGACTTCGATACGTGGAACGGCAAAGAGTGGGTAGTTGATAAAGACCTTCTCAAATCCCATCAGATTAATGAAGCTAAGCAACAACAAGCAGCACTGTTACAACAAGCAAATGAAACACTTTCATTGCTGCAAGACTCTGTTGACTTAGAAGTTGCTACAGACTCAGAGAAAGCCGCTTTGCTCGAATGGAAAAAGTACAGAGTATTGCTGACTCGTGTAGATGTGAATCAAGCGCCGAATGTGGAGTGGCCGGAGGTGCCGAAATAAAAGACATGTTACATGTTTGATGTTCACTGCCGCACAGGCAGAACGGAGCCGGTGTAGCGAGTCGCGTAAATTGAAAAAGCGCGTCATTTAAATTGATAAAATTTCCGCGCCGCGCTTTTTATCAAAATATGTGATTTATTTTAGCTGTTCTTGCCTGGTTTTCTCTATTGGTAAATATTTATAAATAGTGGAGAGGGAAACATTGTAAATCAGCGATAGCTGTTTACGTGTGTGACCTTTTACCAGTAATCTAGCAGCTTGCTGTTGTTCAGCAACTGATAATGCTATTGGCCTGCCTCCAACCCTCCCTTGCGCACGAGCAGCTATTAATCCAGCGATTGTCCTTTCAACTATCAACTCCCGTTCCATTTCTGCCAGTGCACTCATAACGTGAAAGAAGAATCTCCCCATTGCTGTACCAGTATCAATACTGTCAGTCAGACTCTGAAAGTGAATGCCACGTTCACTTAAATCGGAAACTAAATCGACCAGATGCTTTACACTACGACCAAGCCTATCTAGCTTCCAAACAACTAAAGTATCTCCTTTCTTAAGTCGTTTTAAAGCCCGCTTTAAACCAGGTCTGTTGGTTGTTTTTCCACTTAATTTATCCTCAAAAATTTGCTCACAATTTATACTTATCAACGCATTTTTTTGTAAATCGCTGTTTTGGTCATTTGTTGACACCCGGATATAACCAATCTTTGACATGTAAATTCCGTCGCAGCACATAGAATAAATTGTATTTATCAAAATTAGCTCTATGTGTGAGTGTGCGGAAAACCTCACGCTGATTTACAGTGTTTCCATCTGAATAGGTGACCTGTTAATTTAACCGCTGGATAAGGTCTCTCAAGTGGCCTTTTTTAGATCAATTAACGTTCAAAATGAGCGTTTGCAAGAATGGAGAAAGAAATGAGCAAAAAGCAGCCAATCATTGACTGCAAAAGGGTCTAAATAAACCACATGTTTTGATAAAAAGCGCGGCGCGGAAATTTTATCAATTTAAATGACGCACTTTTTCAATTTACGCGGCTCGCTACAATGGTAGCCAGCCAGATCGATCCCTTTATCATGTTGATCAAGTTCAAAACCCGCCGCTGTTTTTACAGCCACGCCCGCTCCCATTGCGACTTCCATTATCATAATATGGGTCTTAAAGGCGACATTCACTTTTCCTACCAGACTCAATTTCAAATCATTCTTATTACCGGCGTCAAAAGTCCACTGCTTTTGTTTATAAGCGGCACCCAACTGAAAGGACAGATTGCATGTCAAAATAATGCAACATTCCAGATCTAAATAGTTTTTATCATTTGAATTCCTGCGGGCCACCGCCTCCCTGAATTTGGCTGCCACACGCTCTATCTTGCAATACGCCGCTCCCATTTGGATAAGATCCAGTTTTGCCGTCATCCCCAAAAAAGGAGCGGCACTGAAACCCAAAAAATGGGTACGGTCATCCATCGAAGTGGTTCGGTCATAAGCATAAGCCAGTCCAATATTGATGGGGTCCACCTTGAGCTCAAGCAGTTGGTAACTGCGGGTGCCTTTTGAATCCGGATCGGGGGCCAGGTATTCTTTGGTGTAACCCAGTAACTTTTCCACCCGATTGATGGCCTCTAAATTGGGCAGGTTTTTCCTCACCTTATTAATTTCCGCAAACTTCGCCGAATAATCCATATCCTGAACCTTTAAAGCATATTCGACGTTAATGGCCGTCTGTCGGGTCAGATAAAATGGGTCTGTATGGGTTGTCCACCCACTGCGCAGTTTATTGCCATTTTTAGGCTTGACATTTTCCATCGCCTGACGCGCTTTTTTCTGTTCATCACGTCGCTCTTTTACAGTGCGTTCTCCATGAGAAAAATCAAAGCTCAATCCAACCGAAACCATAAAACTGACCGACGGGTAAACCGCTATCGTCGCGTACTGTTGACTATCCAGGCAGCCCTGGGTTATTAACTTATAATAACGCGGTTCACTGTAGATATCTGTCGGGTTGGCAAGATTAGATAAATAAAACCAGACACTTTCCAAATCACTTTCAATCTCAGCGTCTGCCAACTGATCTTTATAAAATAATGTCACCTCCTGCGGAGCATTAAATTCCAGCGTTTTCTCTTTCTGTCCCCCCGTTAGCACCGCATGATGTTTAGCCGCATTATTACATTTAGTTTCAATCTGTATCGTCCCTTTTTGACCTTTTCCATGATCAATCAGGCTCATCTTAATTGCCGGCTTTTCAGGCCAAATCTGAGTATTCTGACCAAAAGTGACGCTGATTTTATAAATACAGGGGTCCGGGTTGTCGCATGTCATGCAGGCAACACCGGCACGGGATGAAATAGTTTGCTCAGCCATATCAATTACCTTTTAATTACCTAATCGGGGATAAAACCCAATTCGCTTTTTAATAATGTTTCCATCCGATAATAACCCGGCCACTGGGGGTCTCTGAGTGCGGTTAACCATGCCCGCGGGATTTGCTCAAACTGATTGATATGTCTCTCCATCAGTAAATAGAGAAACCCTCCAATGGCGCGTTCATCAGTGATTTCATTATCACGACAAAAATAAAAACAATCCTCTGCTAAGGTTTTATGTTGAATAAATGTCGCCTCATCCATGTAAGCGGGAGAATAATGTGTCTCAGGGAACGGGTTTTTCAATATCCGGTCTGAATGTGCCGACAGGGAGTCGTATGGCAGATCTATCGTACCGGCGCCATTATGGTAATTGACTTCATTAATAAATTGCGTCAGTTTATTAATATATCGTTGCTCGAATAGCTCATTTAACTGAGCATATTGCTTTGTTGTGATCCGCAACATCTTTTGTCTGGAGCATGCCTCTGCGGGAAATGGTTTTCTGACCGCGTGAAAATTATCTTCATGCTTAACGCCCATCAGAGAAGTGCTAATTTTATTTATCGGCCCCAGAAAACAGTGAATTTCCCAGTCACTGAGGACACTGAGAAACTCCCAGATATTGCGCGGATCATAAAATCGGAAAAATACCGGTTTATCTTGATCGGGTAATAATACTTGAAGATATTTGCGTAAATGTTGACGCAATGTTTTCATATCCGCTTTTGAGTGAAGACAAATTCCCCAGCATGTTTTCCATTCCTCTAAATACAGTCCGACTTTTTCTGTTACCTCCACCAAGTAAGGCGCCACCTTAAGCAGTTCAGGTGATAAAGATTCGTCATAAAGACAAACCGCAGGGGGATTAAAATTTTCCAAGATAAAAAACAATCGGTATTCAATCGCACCGTCAATGACGGCATAATATTTTTCAGCGGCCATCAGTTGTTATCCTCCTTCGGACAGTGTGCAACAAACAAGGAACCGGCACTGGCGGCAGCTTGCAAAATAACCGGATTCGCCGGTCGCAATAAATCTCCAGGACTCCCCCCTGAGTTCAGATTAATAGATGGACCTTTAATATCGACACCATCAGCATGAATAACAATAAAGCTATTACCTACTTTCAGACTGATTTTATTGCCGCTTTGCACCGTAATATCACCATTGGTATCAATACTGAGCATACCCTGAACTTTCTGTGCCACATTGCCGCCAGCTTGCAAAGTTTTGTCACCCTCAACCTGAACAACGTAGTTCCCGGTGGTTTTATGCTCCTGCTGCCCATCAACCGTTATTTTACGGTTGTTGGCAATCACCAGTTCGTCATCATGGCCAATGCTGGTTGTACGGTTGTAATTAATTCGCTCATCCCGGGAATTAAGCACCTTAATCGCCAGATTCTTCTGAGCATGAATAAATACCTCTTCCCGATCTTTTTCATCTTCAAATCTCAGTTCATTAAAACCATCCCCTTTATGAGTTTTTGAACGAATGGACATCTGGGTTTTTGATATCGGCAGAGGATTAGGCACAACATTAGCGGCATGATAGGTACGCCCAGTAATAATTGGCTGATCGGGATCGCCATGTAGAAAATCCACCAGCACTTCCTGCCCTACACGCGGGATAGCAATCATACCCCAACGCTTGCCGGCCCAAGCCTGACTGACTCTGATCCAACAGGAACTTTGGTCATTGAATTTGCCATATTGATCCCAGGCAAACTGCACCCGCACACGCCCGAATTCATCACAAAAGATCTCTTCCCCCTCAGGGCCAACCACGGTCGCAATTTGTAGGCCGTCAATGCGCGGCTTAGGATAAGGCGAGGGACGCCATACCCGGTTACGATCGCCAAAGGTGAAATCATTCGTTAAGGTCGTCCCCATTTCACCAAAACGGGATTCATCCGCCTGTGGTTGTCTACCGTGATGGCTGATGCTAATGACCAGCCACAAGGCATTAAATTGCGCTTTCGGATGATCAGTCAGCGTAAACCCTGATGCCGGCGCCAGAGCAAAACAGTCACTTTGCCCACGGCCAAACATAGCATCAGTACGGAGCGCTTCCAGACGATATTGACTCAGGCGCTCGCCAATCGCACCTTTTTTAAAGCGCCCGGGAAAATCATAGTAAGTGTAACTGGGTAAATCTGAACGCTGGTGGTTAATTTGGCGTTCGTGATATTCATATTCAGCCCCCCACAGTGGATTTTTAAAAGTACGATCCTTCAACTCAATATTGGCAATCCCGACCTGTTCACGCCAACAGAATCGACTGATACTGCATTGGCTTCCTGTCGCATCCAATTCTGGATGATAAGGCAGTGAAAGGTTGCTATTTATCCGATAAGAATCAGTAAAAACAATTAATGGCTCTCCCCGCTCTTCACTAAAATCAAAATAATAAAATATTCCTTCATCAGCTAATAAACGATGAAGAAACGCCAGATCACTCTCATCGTATTGAACACAAAATTCCCGTTCAGGATGTTCATAACGCAATAGGAAATGGAAGTTTCTAACGCCATTTTCTTTCAACAATTTTTCGACAATCTCGGTCACAGATTGACGCTGGAAAATACGGGAATTAACCCGTAATCCCGCACGCCATAAACTAGGGTGAAGGGTCAAGGAATAATAACTGCGATGACGACCTGTCGTACCTTGTTCAAACTGAGTCACAATCCCAGTGACACTGCGTTCTATTTTTCCATCGCGATAAACGGTTAGTGTCGCAAAATGATCCAGAACATCCGCAAAATCAATATCCGGGTCAGCACTGGTTAATGTCACCTCCAGACAAAATAATGTTGATAGCGCTTCATCTAGCGTAAAGTCAACCACAACAAAAGTTTTCTCCGGGAGACTACCCGCAGTAAGTGTAAAAACCAGCCCTGAATCTGTCATGACATTCCTCCTGATTGCAGGAAGTGGAGATTCAGGGAATTAAGCAGATCATGTAAAACAACCATAATTTCACCCTCTTTGACTTAAATGATTACCGCACCTATTCACTGGCATATTCATTAACCACACTTTTCTCTGTTCAACATATGAGCGGGAGAGTAGAAGATGAAAGAAATAATCAACTTATTTTTTAAAAAAAATGATATTTTATTCTGGTGAAAACAGGGGTTTTGGCGTAAAATTTCAATATATTGAATAGGTTATGTTAAAACTAACTATAATGATTTTATTAGCCAAAATCGCTGACCTGAATCAGTAATAAAAACAAAAGAGGAAACTGAATTAACGTAATATTTCAAACGATATATTTTTCTTTTCCACTTATTAGTCGAATCCGCCGTATATATTTAATTGCGAAAAAATATCATTGATTTTATTAAAATAAATATCTATAGGAGTATTAATTCAGAAATAAAAACAGAACTATTTAAATAATAAATAATGACGTAAGATATTTAATTGAAAAATCGCTGGCCTGAAAACCAGCGATTAAAGTAAAAATGCAAACCAAATTAGCGGAATAGTTCAAACAACGACATGCCTTTCATATCGACAAATGTCTTATACGATGCTTGAAGTATTGTTTGTTGCTGATAATAATTCGAAATTGTTGAATTCCATTCTACGTCAACCAGCTCACTCAAACGGCTTTTATTAGCCAGGCTGCGTTCTGCCCCCAAGCTATTTAATTCTTCCATTTCTCTCAGTTGTAAACCCAATACCGATTCCACCGAAGAGATATTATTCAGCGCGTTGCGGGCGCCGCGGTTAGCCTTATTCAACAATTCCAATGCATCATCACGCGTCTTTTGATCTGCCTCGGCCAAAGGTGTTTTTAATGACTGAATCGCCATGTCTATGGTTTTAAATATATCAGATTCACTTGGGCTGCCATCCGGTTCTTTTATCGGATTGCTGGTAGACGAGAGAAACACTTGAGCACCAGTATGTCCAACGATCATAGAGCGGTTGCTATCCACTTTCTGAGTCATTTCCTCAGAACCGCCCCGATAGCTAACTGTACCGCTTGTACTCTCATCAAAAGGTTTCACATCCGTTTTATAACCGGAAAAAATATAGCGGCCATTACCATCGGTGGAGTTACCCAAATTCACCAGTTGTTCTTTAAATCCTGTCAGTTGAATAGCCAGCGAGTTACGATCTTCATCGCTCAATATGCCGTTTACTGTGGCTACCAGACTTTCATGAACATTTTGAACCACACCGACAGCTTTGGCTACCACACTCAATTGCATGGAAATCGCGTTCTTAGCAAACGAGCGAGCGGTCATATATTGCTGGTTCTGAGATTCAGCCTGAGCAACCATCACACCCTGAGATGCCGCCATCGGATCATCGGATGGATTTATTACCCTCTGACCACTGGATAGCTGTGCTCCCTGCTGCATCCATTTCGATTGAGCAGTAGTGATACCAGTCATTTTCTGGTCGTACAATATATTGGTACTTACGCGCACAATATCATTCCTTTTAAATATTCAGCTATACCCTTTATCTTTCAAGCTGCTGCTTTCTGCAACTCGAAATCTATTAGGTATACATGCCAAAAATATCCGAGTAATTCTCAGGCTATTTTTTATTAAATGGCACGTTTATTAACGACGGAGTTCCAAAATGGCATTAAACAGCGTTGTAGCAGTCTGGACCACTTGCGCATTAGCCAGATAGTATTGCTGTAAGTTTTGTAATGCGCCATATTCTTCATCTATGTTGACGCCGGAAACCGACTGCTGTTCAGCGTAAAGTTGTTTAGTAATATTATTCTGCGTTTCTAAATCAACATTCGCCGTGCTGGTCTGGTTACCAATGGTACTAACCATCGAAGCATAAGCGCCAGAAAATGATGCTTTACCCTCTACCAATTTTTTGCTCTGCAATTCAACGAGTTTTTTGACATTAACGTTATCACTCGGCCCGCCATCTTTAGTACCGGCAGCCGCCAATTGCGATGCATCTTTAATATTAACCGCCATACTGCCAATAACACCGTTGACCCCTTTCAGAGTATATCGATCGTGTTCTTTTGCATTTGTTGGATCAATTTCAACTTTTAATCCATCAAATTCCAGTGTATTACCTGTTACTTTGGCAGCAATATCCGCCTTATCAGAGGCCCGCTGGATTTTCCAATTAGTACCATCGTAGCGAATATGATAATCACTGGCTTTTATCGCTGAGGTATCGGTATATTCCACTTGAAAATCAGCCGAACCTTTATTTTTACTATCGGCAATCACATCCGGGTTATTAAATGTGAAGAAATCTTCACCCGGTTTGCCTTTTAAATCAAAACCAGAGCGGTGAACCTGATTAAATTGATCGCCCAATACCAACGCTAATTGGTTTAACTGATTACGAGAATTATCCAGCACTTCACTACGCGCCCGTAATGTACCGCTTAATTGCCCTTTATCAATGTGTCTTTCATCAATTTCAACAATGTCGCCAAAACCACGATCATAGCCTAATGTAATGCGACTACTGTCCGCATTGGATGAAATCGCTTCCACTCGATAAGCGGTTGTTCCCTGAACCAGCGTCAATCCACCGGCAAAAGTCACATTATAAGTGTCACCGTCCTGCTGAGTCACACTCACGCCAACCAGTTTATTCAGTTCATTGACCAATTGATCACGCTGATCCAGTAATGCATTCGGCTCAGCACTACCGCCGCCTCTCATACGGGTAATTTCACCATTGAGTTTAGCAATTTGCTGCGCATAGTTATTAATAGCCTCAGCCGAGTTATTTATTCCCCGATTAATGTTATTTTCCATTTTACGCAGGAAGTCATCCGCGCTTTTCAACTGGTTTACCAGCCCCTTTGATTTACCAATCGCTGTTGTTCTGGCTGCATCATCTTCCGCATTACTGACGACATTTTGTAAACTAGTAAAGAAGTCATCAATGGTGTTTGATAAGTTATTCGCTTTGTCTGCCAGCAAATTATCAACCTGGGAAATTTGCTGATAATAGGTGGTTAATGCGCCTTGTTTCGCCTGCGCAGAAGACAGTTGTTGATTAATAAATTCGTTATATTGACGGTTAATACTGGTAACAGTTACGCCATTTCCGATAAAGCCAACGGACGTCATCGTGCCGCCGTTTTGATTGATAACGGTTGATTGCCGGTTATAACCAGGAACTTTGGCATTTGTGATGTTATTACTCACGGTCCCCAGAGCAATCTGAGCAGCTTGAAGGCCGCTCATCGCGGTATTAATAAGACTGTTGGACATCAGAAGATCCTTTTGCGTTTTATTTATGTCTCCGCTGGCGGCGGCAAACAATCTTTCAGATAGCTAAAAACAACGTCTGAACTGCTTTTATTTATCGGCTGAACTCAATAAAACTTGAGCAAAATAGAGATCAGAATAGTTTACTCAAATCGTAGGTATACGCTTTTACCGCCTGTTCTCCAGCACCTTTTAGCTGTTGAATAACTGAGACCAGTTTTTTCGCATATCCGGGGTCCGTTGCATACCCCGCCTGTTGCAAGGAATAAGCCCCTTGCTCCGGGGTCATAGAGCGGGCAACGTTGGCGTAACGGGGACTTTCTGTCAGTAATTTGACGTAATCCTCAATCGCTTCCACGTAAGAGCCATAAACACGGAAGTTATCCTTCATTTTCTGCGGCTCGCCGTTGATATATTCTGTGGTTAAGATGTTAGTTACCGGCCCTTTCCAGCCTTTACCGGCTTTAATACCAAACAGATTATGGCTTGGCTTACCATCAACGGTCAGAATCTCTCTTTGTCCCCAACCGGACTCTAATGCGGCCTGAGCAATAATCAGCAAATGGGGAATACCACTGCGTTGGCTAGCTATCCGGGCAGGGGTCGAGAGCGTGGATACAAAATTCGTACTGTTCAGCGGTAGCGGTTTTGGCGCCGCCTCGGGTTTCGGTACCGTTCGACGTATAAATTGCTCAAGCGCCTGCCTTGGCAAGGTTTGCAAAATCTCGTTATCCGGCGTCATAGGTATTTTGCCCGCTATTTCATTGGGGACAGTTTTAGCGTTAGAAAGCTGCTTGAGCAGCATATCGGCAAAACCTAGCCCCCTCTGAGCGATATTCTGCGCGATTTGTTGATCGTATATCGAAGTATAGAGGCGCGTCTGTTCGCTGCTCAACATGCCATCTTTAGGCAGGGACGAACGCATACTTTTAAGCATCATCTGAACAAACAGCCCTTCCATTTGTTGGGCTACTTGCCGTAGCCCCTGTTGTGGATCTTTTGCCAGATTGGATTTTAATGTGTTAACCGACTGTACATCATAAGCCGCACCGGGCAGGGTTAAAAAATCATTCATCAAATGATCTCCAGCTTCGCCCGCAGACAACCTGCACTTTCCATTGCCTGTAAAATTGACATTAAATCATTCGGTGTCGCACCCAATGCATTCAACGCTTGAATAACATGGCTCAAACTTGCACTGGCGTTAACCTGCTGCAACGCGCCATTTTGTTCACGGACAGCAACAGCGGGATTACGGGTCACAACGGTACTGCCGCCGGCTAACGGTGTATTTGGCTGACTAATAACCACCTGATTATCGACAATGACAGAAAGATTCCCTTGAGCAACCGCGCAGCTATCCAGCATGACATTGCGGTTCATGACGACAGAGCCGGTGCGAGAGTTGATAATCACTTTGGCATCACCGACATCAACACGAACAGTCAAGTTCTGCACATGGGAGAGGAATTTAACCTGCTCGCTTTTATCTCTCGGCATACGCAATTGTACTGTGCGGGCATCCAGCGGCGTTGCGGTTCCCGTTCTGCCCGCACGATTGATCGTATCGCTGATTTGCTGCGCCAGTGAGAAATCTTCGTTATTTAATTGAAGATTCAGTATGCCATTTTCACCAAACTGCGTAGGCAATTCACGCTCAATCACGGCGCCGTTACTAATCCGACCACCCGCAAGCTGATTGACTTTTACACTGCTTCCCCCGGCGCTGGCGCCAGCGCCGCCAACCAAAATATTACCCTGCGCCAGAGCATAGACCTGATTATCAACACCTTTTAGCGGTGTCATCAGCAAAGTACCGCCACGTAAGCTTTTCGCGTTCCCCAATGAGGAAACCACTACGTCAATATTCTGTCCGGCACGGCCAAACGGCGGTAACTTCGCGGTGACCATCACGGCAGCCACGTTTTTCAACTGCATATTGGTTCCCGGAGGAACGGTAATCCCCAATTGGGATAACATGTTGCTTAAACTTTGGGTGGTAAATGGCGTCTGAGTAGTCTGGTCGCCGGTTCCATCCAGCCCAACCACTAATCCATAACCAATCAACGCATTTTCCCGCACCCCTTGAACCGTGGTGAGATCACGGATGCGTTCTGCTGATGCAGTCGTTGTCGCCAAAGCCAGCAATACCAGAAGAAGGCTGACAGCAAATTGTTTTATCATAACCATCCCCGGTTAAAATGGCGCGACATTGAGGAAGAAACGCTGTAACCACCCCATGTTCTGCGCTTCATTGATATAGCCATTCCCCACATATTCAATACGGGCATCAGCGACCTGATTGGAACTGACCGTGTTATTAGCATTAATTGTCCGCGGGTTAACCACACCGGAAAAACGGATAAACTCCGTTCCCTGATTGATAGCAATCTGCTTCTCACCGACCACATGTAAGTTACCGTTTGCCAGTAACTGATCGACGGTCACGGTAATCGTTCCTCTGAAGGTGTTATTCGCATTAGCGCCGCCTTTCCCACCAAAAGTATTCTCAGCTTCCATATCCAGATCGGTTTTATCTCCACCAATTAACCCTTTCAGGAAACGGGGAGTCAGTGCTGCGGAAAACGTGTTTTTTCCATTACGGCTGGCATTGGCCGAAGAATTCTTACTGGCGCTGACATTTTCCTGCAATGTAATCGTCAGAGTATCGCCAATATTTCGTGGTCGGCGATCTTCAAATAGCGGCTGATAACCATAATAAACCGGCTGTACGACTTGAAAAATAGCGCCATTAGGGACTGGCGCGGTTGCCGCAGAAGGTGCTGCGGTGGTTGCTCCCTCAACCAAGGGTTTTTGCGGTATATACGCACAGCCCGTTAGTGACAATACCGCCAGTGCTATACTACAACGCCATTTATTCGCCACATTTTTCCGTAAATGACGGAATTGACAAACGGCGCTGGTCTCGGCAACAGCCATTGTATCCATCTTCGATACTCTTTATTTATCCCTGAATAACGGGGAAACTGAGTGTTCCCCCGCGGTTCTGATTGACGATTAGGTTATAACTGAGTCAGTTTTTGTAACATCTGATCAGACGTCGATACCGCTTTACTGTTAACTTCATAAGCGCGCTGAGTCTGAATCATGTTGACCAATTCTTCAGCGATATTAACGTTAGATGTTTCCACATATTTATGATAGAGCAACCCTGTGCCATTAATTCCAGGCGTGTTTTCAATCGGCACGCCAGAACTGCTAGTCTCGACATAAAGGTTTTCGCCGATACTTTCTAACCCATTGTCATTGATAAAGGTTGTCAGGGTCAGTTGGCCAACTTGCTGAAGTGCCGATTGCCCCTGTACTTTCACACTGACAACACCATCACGACTGATGTCGAGGTCCGTTGCGTTATCAGGAATAGTAATGGTAGGAAAGATCAAAAAACCGCTAGCGGTTGTCAACTGCCCGTTTTGATCTTCCTGAAATGAGCCGTCACGGGTATAGGCGCTGGTACCGTCCGGTAACTGAACTTGAAAGAAACCCTTTCCTTTAATAGCAACATTATGACCGTTATTAGTTTCAGATAAGTTTCCCTGACTATGTATACGTTCTGTTGCTACCGGACGTACCCCGGTACCTATCTGTAAACCAGAAGGTAAACGGGTCTGTTCCGATGACATCGCCCCGGGTTGACGAATGTTCTGGTAAAGCAGATCTTCAAAAACGGCACGCTGGCGTTTAAAACCATTGGTGCTGACGTTCGCCAAGTTGTTGGCAATCACATCCATATTGGTTTGCTGGGCATCCAGCCCAGTTTTAGCAATCCATAATGATCGGATCATCGGTTTTATCCTCTGTGTCTAAATCAACTCATTGCTAATAGCTGATTAGCACGTTGTGCATTTTCATCTGAGCTATGGATGACTTTCATCTGCATTTCAAAACGGCGGGCATTGGCAATCATACTCACCATGCTTTCCATTGGATTGACGTTACTTCCTTCAAGCACTCCGGGAATTAATTTCGCCTCATCACTGGCCGGCAAGACATTACCCTGTAACGTTTGCGCCTGTTCCGTCATGTGAAAGAGGCCATCATCACCGCGGACTAGCTGATCGCTCTCCGGTTTCACCATTTTCAATCTGCCAAGCTGCCCCAACTGTGTTGGCGGATCGCCAGGAATCAGTGCAGATATAGAACCATCGGTCGCCAGGGTTAACTCAGCCTGCGGCGGAACATTGATCGGGCCGTTGTCCCCCATCAACAAGTTACCTTGAACAGTTAACTGACCTTCTGCTGAAATCTGAATACTGCCGTTACGCGTGTAAGCCTCAGAACCATCTTCAAGCTGAACCGCCAGATATCCCCCCTGCCCAATCGCCACATCTAACGGGCGAGAGGTATAGTTCATCGGCCCTTGGCGATTGTCAGAGCCCGGCGTTGAAGCGACAACCAAAGTTCGGGTATTAAAAGCAGCCCCTTCAACAGGTACCGCTCGCAAAGCAGCCAGTTGCGCCTTAAAACCCGGCGTCGATGCATTAGCCAGGTTATTTGCCGTCACTGCCTGATGTTCTAGTGTCTGACGCGCACCGCCCATTGCGGTATAAATGACATGATCCATAATGCTATCCCGAAACTATCAGCGCATACTGACCAGCGTTTGCAGGATCTGATCTTGGGTTTTAATGGTTTGCGCACTGGATTGATAGTTGCGCTGAGCGACAATCATATTAACCAGTTCCTGGCTCATATCGACATTGGATGCTTCCAACGAGCCGCTGAGCAATTTGCCAAAACCGCCAGAATCCGCAATGCCAACCACTGGGCTGCCTGACGCCCCCGTCTCTATCCAAACGTTGTCACCCTGTGCTGCCAGCCCCTCTGGGTTAGCAAAGTTAGTCAGAACGACCTGACCTAATAATTGAGATTGCTTATTGGAATAGGTACCAATGACACGGCCATCTTGCTCAATACGGTAACCATCGAATTCACCTGCGGCATAACCGTCTTGCTTAAGTGCCGATATGCTATCAGCATCAATTTTCTGCTGTTTACTGCCATTAAAATCAATCGTGATATCAGCGGCATTAGAGCCATTCAGAGAAGGAACATTAAAGATAAACTGATTATTGTCACCAATCAGTTTACCATTGCCATCAAATTTCAACGTCCCCAACGAAGCGGCTTTAGCGCCTTCAACCGAACTATCCTGAGCATGAACCTGCCATTCGTTATCATTCGTTTTCACAAAGAAAACCCTGATACCATGTGGGTTACCCAAGCTATCAAAGGTGGTAACACTGGTAGGATAGTTATAAGAATCCTTATCTTCTGGCGAGAAACCATTTGTCGGTTTTTTATGCATCGAATTAAGGTTGGTTGTCATCGTCACCTTAGTTGTTGCTTTAGCCGACAGTATACCTTGAGGTATTGTAATCGGCTCTGGGTTAGCCCCTTTCTGAATCTCCGGCGCACCGCCATTGATACCGACTGCGGGATAGCCGGTCAGTTTCATGCCTTGCATGTTGATGATATTGCGGTTCTCATCCAGCTTGAATTGACCGTTACGGGAATAGTAAATCCCACCATCACCACCTTGCAGGCGGAAAAAACCATTCTGAGTAATCGCCAGATCAAGTGGGCGATTCGTTGTCGTCGGCGTACCATCTTTAAAATTCTGATTAACACCCGATATTTTTACCCCCAAACCCACTTGAGAACCGGCAAAAATGTCAGAAAAAGCAACTGTGCTGGATTTAAAGCCATAGGTCGCCGCGTTAGCGATATTATTACCAATAACATCCAAATTACCTGCCGCGGCATTCAAACCACTTACTGCTTGTGAAAAAGCCATACTATTCTCCGTTAAAATTCTTGCTGGTTAAAGAATCTGACGTATCTGATCCATTGTGACAGTACCGATCCGTCCTAAATCTAACTTAGCGCCGTCCGCGTCACGAGTAACGCCTTTTACCTCCGCGAACCTCAATGGCTGAAACACTCTCTGCTCGCCTTTATAGCTAGCAGTAATGGTGAAGTTATAAGCGCCATCCTCAACATTAGCGCCGTCTTCTTTTGTTCCATTCCAAGTGAAATTATGGACACCTGCTTCCAACCCACCGAAATCAATTTGGCGCACAACCATCCCTTGTTTATCAGTAATGGTGACTTTTACACTGTCCGCTGGCCTTTCTAGTTCAACACCGAATGGTGCTATGCTGACGCTCCCCTCTTCTTTGTTTGAACCCACCAAAATGGTATCCCCAGGGACCATCACTTTCCGTCCAATCAGAGCCGATGCCTGTACAGGCTGATTATTATTTATCTGACCGACAATCGACCCCAGAGTGGTATTCAGCTTTTCGATCCCCGCGAGTGTGTTAATTTGCGCCAAATGGGAGGTCAGCTCATTGTTCTTCATCGGATTAGTTGGGTCTTGATTTTTCATTTGCGCTAACAGCAAATTCATAAAGTTGCTATTCAGCTCTTCACTCCCCTTCTTCTTGCTAGTCGATGCTGACTCTCCAACAATCGTGTTATTCGGTGATTCATTCACTGAACTGGTAATAGACATGAGTCACTCCTGTTACTGACCTAACGTCAATGTTTTCAACATTATCGATTTAGTGGTATTAAGCACTTCAACGTTGGCTTGATAACTACGGGAAGCGGAAATGGTATTAATCATTTCTCCGACCACATCAACGTTTGGCATCCGCACATAACCCTTTTCATCAGCCAACGGGTGTCCCGGCTGATACTCAAGGCGGAAAGGGGTGGGATCATCAACAATTTCACTGACTCTGACGCCGCCGGTTTCTTGCCCTGCTGGTGCGGCAACACGGAAAACCACTTGTTTAGCCCGATATGGCTGACCATCAGGCCCCGCAACGCTATCCGCATTCGCCATATTGCTGGCGCTGACATTTAATCGTTGGGATTGAGCTGATAATGCCGAACTGGCGATATCAAAAACACTAAGTAAAGACATTGCCCTTATCCTTGCTGTAAGACTGACATCATGCTTTTAACTTGAGAACTGGTCGCCGTCAGTTCAGCCTGATATTTCAAGCTGTTATCCATAAAATTGCTGCGTTCCATATCCATATCCACGGTGTTGCCATCCATTGCCGGCTGATAAGGCACCCGATACAGTAAGTCCATCTCCATTCTCTTTTGAGGCTGAATAGGAATATGCCGATCGGATGTCAGCGTCAGCCCGATCCCGTTTCCGGCGACCCGACCGTGTGCAATGGTTTTTTTCAGTTGTGTGGCGAAATCAATATCCCGCGCTTGATAACCGGGCGTATCCGCATTGGCGATGTTAGCGGACAATATTTCTTGTCGCCGTGATCGCAATGACAGGGCTTCCTGCTGAAAATGAAAGGCTGCATCTAATTTATCGAGCATATTCCTCCCTCTGATGTGACTGACCTGTATTGTGAACCTTTAATAACGCTTTTCGCGATCGCGAAATTCGCAGTAAATAGAATAAACGCAGAAAGAAAAGCCTATCGGATGAATAGACGCTAATTGGATTGCTATTTATCCCATTGACCGATATTCAATGCAGGTACACTTATACGTGACGAAACAGTACGCGACTAAACAGCAACGGATTCATCTACAGAAATAATGAGAGCGAGAAGATGCAAGCTATAAATATTATCGGGCTGTTCGCATTTTTCTTTATCACTTCGATGGCATGGGGCAATAATTTACCCCAAGCTATAGAGCACTATTTCCAGCAGATACATAAGGATAGTCATCACAAAGTTTCTGTTGACATCAGGACCCCTGAACAACAATGGCCCCAATGTGAACGGCCAGAAATTCAACCTGCTATTGGTGGTCAAAATTGGGGAAATCTCTCTTTACCGGTTATCTGCCATCAACAACGCAAATTCATTCAAGTCGCTGTCAGTGTGACAGGAAATTATCTGGTTGCCCGCCGCGCCCTCTCACGTAATGATGTTTTATCAGAGGGCGATTTGCAGATCAGAAGCGGATTACTGGAAAAACTCCCCCATGATCTGGTTATTAACAAAAATGAAATAAAAAACAGCATTGCGATACGTAATATTCCGGCAGGGCAAGTCATTACACGTAATATGTTACGCCGCGCGTGGGCTATACGATCAGGCCAGAGTGTGATGGTGATTGTACAGGGAAATGGCTTTCAGATACGGCATGAAGGGAAAGCTATTAATAACGCCGCCATTTCTGATAAAGTCAGGGTTCGAATGAATTCAGGGCATGTTATAACCGGCCAAGCATTAGAAAACGGCAGTGTAAAAATCATGTTATAAGTTACTAAAGTTTTCTTTCACTGTGCCGATATAACCAGCAGAGCACGATTTGCAGGTATGCAAATGGCATGTAACCTGCTCCGATCCATAGGTGAACCTATGCCTGGCCACAAAGGATAATAATTATGAGTATCGAACGCACTCACCCCTTATTAGCAATCGCTGCGGTTCAACAGCGACCCACTAATGAAAGCAGCGCCCAGGGCACCCGCAAAACCTCCGGCGTTACCTTACAAAGCAGCGATGCGCAAGTAAAACTGAGCGAAGCACAAACAAAACTGGTTCAACCAAGCAGCCAGGATATTAATATCCAAAAGGTGCAAAAGTTGAAAGAAGCTATTGCTCAAGGAACCTTAAAAATGAACAGCGGTAAAATCGCAGACGCTTTGCTCAAAGAAGCCGCCGAAAACTTTCAGTACGATAAGAAATAATTGCACCCGCTATGGAAGAACTACAACAATTACTCGAACAGCAAGTGACCTATTTGACCTCGCTGACCCAAACTATGGCGGAAGAGCAGCGTATTTTGTGCGCAGGTTTTATTGAAGCACGAGATTTGCACCAGATAACAGAACGAAAGAATTTTTTGTTATCTGCGCTTAGCCATTCAGAACAGCAACGTCTTAATTTGAGCAAAGCATTAAACATCATCGCGCCTTATGATAAGCAACCTGCGCTTGCCGCATTATGGCAACAGATCGGCAAAGCGGTTATCCGGGTTCGTGATTTAAACACCCATAACGGTCTGCTATTAACCCAACATCTTGAACTAAACAGCCAAGCTATCGCTTTTCTAAAAAGCCACCATAGCCCTTCTCTTTATGGCTCAAACGGCCAAGCTGCCCGTTACAGCATGCTTTCCGGCCACAAAGTTCAGGTTTGATTCAGTGCATTACCGCCCATTGCGGTAGTGCTACTTTTTATTGTTTTGATCGTATTTGTAAGTACCACCTTCCTGTTCAAACCGAGCTTCGTCGCTGCTCACAGAGTCCTCAAGCATGAATAATTCAAACGAAACGAAATGTACTGTGAAACAGTTGTTGCAATCAGGGAAGAACGGATTAGCAAAAATCACCGTTTGTAAGCTAACGTAACAATTGCTCAACAATAACGTTTTGCGTGTTGCAAAAATATACTGCAAAATAGGAATAAGCAACAACGGGGAATTATCAAAAATCGGGCTAATGGATTAACAACGAGAACACCCTTCATTTCATTGATCTATATTGGGAATAACACATTGATGCACAAAAAACTAAAAAAAAGCAAATCGAGCGGACAACAGATACCAAAAACGCCTCAGCAACAATTCAAAACTTACTGGAAGTCCATCGAAAAATACCAATTGAAGATCGCCAAGCTACAACAGCAACAAGACGAATTGTTCATGCGCTTTCAACAGGAGATCTTACCGGTAGAACATCAATATATGCAGTCCAGATATGATAAAGCGGCGCGGTTGCTTTCATTTGCCGATAAAAAATCGCTGGGGAAAAACCAACGAAGAGAATTATTTTCCTGGATAGAAGAAGAGCTTGCTGGGTTATGTACTTACCCCTTTAACGAAAACCTCGATCTCAATAAGTTGACCGATCACTTTTCCAATCTTCATGCGTTTAAAGAAGAGGAAATTCCGACGCCAGAACAGATGGCTGAGATCCGGCAGGCTTTTGATGAATATTTTGATCTTAATGAAGAAATATCTGATGAAGAATTACTTGATATGATAAAAAATCCCGAAAAAATGCGTGCCGCCATAGAACAGCATTTTCAACGGGAATCAGAACATTTCCACGATGAATATGATGCAGAAGAGACCACTGACTTCGATCCTGCGGCAGAAGACCAGAAAAAACTGGATTCTTTGTTTAAATCGCAGGAAGTGAGCCAAATGTATAGAAAAATAGCCAAGGTACTGCATCCAGATCGTGAACAGGATTTAGATGAGAAAAAGAAAAAAAACCAATTGATGGTACAGTTATCACAAGCCAAGAAAGATAATGATGTCTGGACGATAATAAACATGTACCACCAGTACATTGATCCAACTTTCAGTTTTAACAGCCGGGATATATCCGACGTCAATAAATTGCTCAAAGCACGTATAGATATATTAGCCAATGAACTTAATCAGCTAAAAAAATCTGATTCATTACCGGGCATGATTTGGCGCACACTGGGAGGTGAAACATCGAAAGCAATAGAGAATAACCTCCACGAACATTGCAAAAAATTGCGGCAAAATATAGAAAACGAAATCCAACTGCGCGAAAGCTTACGCTCACTCACTG
Source organism: Photorhabdus luminescens subsp. luminescens (assembly GCF_001083805.1). GTDB lineage: Bacteria > Pseudomonadota > Gammaproteobacteria > Enterobacterales > Enterobacteriaceae > Photorhabdus > Photorhabdus luminescens. The sequence goes on from NZ_JXSK01000001.1 coordinate 1,101,631, forward strand.
TACTAAAAAGCTACCTTGCAGAACGACGTGATGCCTTAGAATTTGAACAAGAAATGATTGACTATTTTTTCAAACAATATTGAATCCGCTGAGTCTGACGTAAATTTCAGCGGCTTAGTTATATAGTTTACCGACCATTAGCCGCGCACTGCATCAGTGCATCACCACCCATTGTGGTAGTCCCATTTCCTTGTAATATATACAAAGCATGGGGCTGCCCTAGATTAGACCATCATTTGATATTCTCAAAAACATAAACTGCACCAGCTTTGGATTTAGAATCAACACTTTCTGACGTTGCCCCAACAGCCAAACTCGTCCCCGCCTTATTCAGGCCGACAGCCTTACCAAAACCATTTAAATTATCTGAATCGCCTGAAGGGTTCAAAATCTCCATCGGCGTTTCCATATTCCACTTACCATTCAGACAGGTATACACATACACCCGGGAAGCCGCCCCCACAGCCAGACGGTTTCCCGCATCATTCAGTTTGATAGCGTTGCCAAAATACGTTACGCCACTTGCCGGAGCCGAAAACTTAATGGGATTTTTCCTATCCCAGATCCCATTTTTGCGCGTATACAGATAAACCTTCCCCTTAGTAGGTAAATAATAATCCGCCCCAACCGCCAGACGATCTCCCTTTGCATTCAGGTTAAAAACCCAATTTAAAAGGGGTACGCCATCTTCAGGGACAAGCTTAATGGGATTTTCTATATCCCAAATCCCATTCGTGCGTGTATACACATAAACCGTGTTTATTGCAGGATCAGGAGGATAAGAAACATCGAAACCATGCACTGCCAGACAGTTTCCCGAAGTACTCAGGCAGACAGTCGGACTAACCCCTTCCGCCCCAGGAGGAGACAACTTAATGGGGTTTTCTCTATCCCAGATCCCATTCACACGTGTATACATATAAAACGAATAGCGGTCGCCCCCAACCACCAGACAGTCTCCTGCTCCACTCAAGCTGACATTCACAACAAAATATTCTTCTGTACTTTCGATCGTAAACACCACGGGATTTTTTGTATCCCAGACGCCATTCGTACGCATATACACACAAGCTTCCGCTTTTTGAGAACTAATTTTGTATCCCAACGCCAGGCAATCTCCCGCCGCATTCAAACTGATATCCCATGAAGAACTACGACGTCTATTTCCATAAGCCTCAAAGACAACGGGAGTGCTTGTATTCCACCCATTCTTCCGACCTGTATACACGCAGACTTTATCACCCACCCCAACCGCTAAACAGTCTCCCGCTGCGCTCATGCTAACAGAAGCGCCAAAGAACTCATTCGCTTTAGGGGAAGGAGAAACAATACGCGTTATCGTGGTGTTGGTGCTGCGTTTCAAACCTAACAACTGTGCGATCTCCATCCGCTCCCGCCGCGATAACCTGAAAAAATCCGCAAACTGAATCTGCCGATCGGCATCCAATTTCAGATACCCTCCCCCATCAAAAGAGAGTCCCCCTTCTGGTTTCAGTGATAGCGCCAAAGCGCCTTGATCAAGGTTTAACCCACCAGAATGGTGAACGTTGAGGGCCAGCTTTCCTTTATCATCTCGTTTCAGGCCTGCGGTCGGACCATCACCCTGAGCGCCATCAATGATTTCATATGCCTTATATGCCTCATCAATCAAGTGAGAAAATTCTTCAGGTGTGGGCAGAACACCGGACTTAAAACTCGTTTTCAACGAGTTAATAATATTCATTTCTTTATCAGTCATCATATTTCCCCAAAAGCCGTATTAGACAGTCTTCTGTCTTCTGTCTTCTGTCTTCTGTATAGGCATCAATTGATATTCTCAAAGATATAAACTGCACCGGCTTTGAGCTTAAAATCGACACTTTCTGACGTTGCGCTAACAACCAAACTCGTCCCCGCCTTATTCAGGCCGATAGGCCCACCAAAACCATTTAAATTATCTGAATTGCCTGAAGGGTTCAAAATCTCCATCGGCGTTTCCATATTCCACTTACCATTCAGACAGGTATACACATACACCCGGGAAGCCGCCCCCACAGCCAGACGATCTCCCGCAGCATTAAGTTCGAGAGAGCGTCCAAAATCTATTACGTCACTTGCAGGAACCGAAAACTTAATAGGATTTTCGCTATCCCAGATCCCATTTGTGCGCGTATACAGATAAACTTTTCCATTAATAATGGGGAAATAATCACGCACCTCCCCCACCGCCAGACGATCTCCCTCTGCATTCAGGCTAAAAATCTTGCCAAAAAGGGATGAGCTGCCTTCAGGGAACTTGAGCTTAATCGGGTTTTCGCTATCCCAGATCCCATTCGTACGTGTATACACATAAATCGTGCTTATTGTGAAATCATCGTAACCATGCACCGCCAGACAGTTTCCTGCGGCACTCAGGCGGACAGCCTTGCCAAATTCATAAGAACTCGAAGGGACCGGAAACTTAATGGGATTTTCGCTATCCCAGATCCCGTTCGTGCGTGTAAACATATGGAACGTAGAATCTAACGCAGATTTGAATTCGCACCCAGTCACCAGACAATCTCCCGCTGCGCTCAAGCTGACACCCAGGCCAAAGAATTCAATGCGGCTCGGAGCCGGAAACCAAACGGGCTTTCTTACATTCCAGACGCCATTTGCACGCATATGTACACCAACCCTCTGTCTGAACCTATTTGCCAACGCTAGGCAATCTCCCGCCGCATTCAGACTGACATCCCATGAAGAATCACTTTGATAAGACTCAAGCACAATAGGCGTGCTTGTATTCCACTCACCACTCTTCCGGCGCGTATATATACAGATTTTAGTATTCATCCCAACCGCTAAACGGTCTCCCACCGCATTCAAGCTAACAGAATAGCCAAAGGATTCACGCGCCTCGGGAGAGAGAGTGGGAGAAACAATACGCGTCATCATGGTGCGTTTCAAACCCAACACCCGCGTGATCTCCATCCGCTCACGCCGAGATAAACTGAAAAAATCCGCAAACTGAACCTGCTGATCGGCATCCAATTTCAGATACCCTCCCCCATCAAAAGAGAGCCCCCCTTCTGGCTTCAGTGATAGGGCCAAAGCGCCTTGATTAGAATTTAACCCACCAGAATGGCGAGTGTTGAGGGCCAGTTTTCCTTTGTCATCTCGTTTCAGCCCTGCGGTCAGGCCATCACCCTGAACGCCATCAATGATTTCATATGCCTTATATACCTCATCAATCAAATGGGAAAATGCTTCCGGCATGAGCCGAACACCAGACTTAAAACTCGCTTTCAATGAGCCAACAGTACTAATTTCTTTATCAGTCATAATATGTCCTCAAAAACCGTATTAGACAGTCACCGTCACCTGTTCTCTGTTCTCCGTTTTCTGTCCTCTGTCCTCTGTCCTCTGTCCTCTGTCTTCATTTGACATTCTCAAAGGTATAGACTGCACCGGCCTCAGGAGCGGAACCGACCTTGGTTAAAACCGCACCAACCGCCAAACTCGTTCCTAACTTATTCAAACTGACAGCCTTACCAAAACCATTTACATTATCTAAATTGCCTGAAGGGTCCAAAATCTCGATAGGCGTTTCCATATTCCATTTACCATTCAGATGGGTATACACATACACTCGGGAAGCCGCCCCCACTGCCAGACGGTCCCCCGCATCATTCAGTTTGACAGCGCAGCCAAAATACGTTAAGCCACTTGCAGGAGCCGAAAATTTAATGGGATTTTGTGTATCCCATATCCCATTCGTACGCGTATACAGATAAACCTTCCCATTAATAATGGGTGAATCATCATCCGCCCCCACCGCCAGACGATCTCCCTCTGCATTCAGGCTAAAAACCTTGCCAAAACCGGGTGAGCTATCTTCAGGGGGATGGAACGTAACGGAGGATTCTGTATCCCAAGTCCCATTCGTGCGTGTATACACATAAACCGCGTTTCGTACGGGATGATAAGAATAGCGTCCATACACTGCCAGACAGTTTCCCGAGGCACTCAGACAAATCGTGGTAACCCCGTTACCAACATCCGTAAAATGAAGCTGAATGGGGTTTTCTTTGTCCCAAATCCCATTTGTGCGTGTATACACATAGAACGTATAGTCCCCCATTACCACCAGACAGTTTCCTGCTGCACTCAAGCTGACACTCACACCATAGTTTCCATAAGAACGCGCGATCGGAAACACAATGGGATTTTTTGTATCCCAGACGCCATTCGTGCGCGTATACACACAAACCTCCACTTTTTGAGCACCAGTTTCATCTGAGTATCCCACTGCCAGGTTATCTCCCTCCGCATCCAGACCGACACTCCATGAAGCACTGCGATATTTATCGCCATAAGCCTCAAACACAATGGGCGTGCTTGTATTCCACCACTCATCCTTCCGGCACATATACAAATAGAGCACTTTCTCCATCCCAACCACTAAGCAATCTCCCGCCGCGTTCAAGCTAACAGAAGTGCCAAAGCGTTCATTCTCTTTAGGGGAAGGAGCAACAATACGCGTCATCTTGGTGTTGGTACTGCGTTTCAAACCCAACAACTGTGCGATCTCCATCCGCTCCCGCCGCGATAAACTGAAAAAATCGGCAAACTGAACTTGCCGATCGGCATCCAATTTCAGACGCCTTCCTCCATCAAAAGAAAACCCACCGTCTGGCTTTAGTGACAACGCCAAAGCCCTCTGTTCAAGGTTTAACCCGCCAGAATGGTGAGTGTTGAGGGCCAATTTTCCTTTGTCATCTCGTTTCAGCCCTGCGGTCGGGCCATCACCCTTATCACCATCAATGATTTCATATGCCTTATATGCCTCATCAATCAAGAGGGAAAATGCTTCAGGCGTGGGCGGAACACCGGACTTAAAACTCGCTTTCAATGAGTCAACAGAACTAATTTCTTTATCAGTCATAATATTTCCTCAAAAGCCGTATTAGACAGTCACCGTCATCTGTTTTCTGTTCCCTGTTTTCTGCCTTTTGTCTCAGCATTCAATAACAACCCGGCAATTTGTTTCCGTGTCTCCTCAGGAAGCAATTTAAAAGCTTGTGCTGAAACCGCTACAGTACCATCCACCGACAACGCCCCAGATTTATCCAACATCAATCCCCCATTGGGCTGTAGCCTTAACGCAAGCCCTCCCGGTTCCACCGCGATGCTATCGCCAGTCTTAACCGCCAAACGGTTATCGATAATCTGCAATCCGACCCCCGGATGATAAGCTTGATCACCATCCTGCCAACCAAAAAGCTGTCGCCACAATGTGGCCCAATCAATCAGTGAATAAAATGCAGCCTCAGTCGGGATCTTGCCAGGGGCGAAGTGGGTACTAAGCTGGCTGACCGTTTCATCTGTTATCTCTTTCGCCATCGTCTTTTCCTCATTTAGCTAGTCGTAAAGGTAAACTTTCCCTTCGCCACTTTTCCAGCCACTGGCGCCAATCGCCAATGTATTGGCGTCACCGCTAAAACAAACACCGGCGCCAAATTTATGGTTTGATTCCCCATCCAGCTCCAGTAACCTGCCCTGCATAATCCACTGTTCATCCTGATAGCTAAACCACCATACCGCACCGGTTTGCACACCTGTGTCATTTTTACCAACAGGTGTTGACACCACCAGTATCTGGCCGTCACTACTCAAAGACAACTCGCTGCCAAACCTTTCTCCGGCTGTCACCGCTTCTCTCAGTATCCCTATAACTTGCCATCCATTACGATGACGCTGGTACAAATAAACCGCACCAATATTGTTCTTCTCTCCCGGACACCCCACCGCCAGAATATTGCCGCTATCGCTCAGGCTGAGACTGGCGCCAAAATCGTCATTGCTGATGGTTAAAGGCGAAGTCAGCGAATTGAGCGGCAGTTGCGGCTGCCAGTATTCCCCATGACGATGAAATATCGTCACTTCACCATTACCATTACGCCCCGTTGCCGCCACTGCCAAGGTTGAACCATCCGCACTCAAGCTTAGTTTGCCGCCAAACATATCGCCCTGTGCCGGAGAAGCTAAGGTCAGACGCTCACCAAGCTGTGACCATTTCTTCCCGTCATACTGATAAAGATACGCTGCGCCGCAGTTAGTCAATAAACCCGATCTCCAGCCATAAGAGCCTACCGCTAATAGTGTGCCATCCGCGCTCAAGCTCACAGCGCAACCGAAATGCTGCTGAACGTTCGCCTCACTAAGCCAAAGTTTGGCCGATTTTTCCCACGCGCCATTTGCCAATCTGTGATAAACGAACACTGAGCCATGCCCGCCATCACTGTTTCGGTTATCAATACCCACCGCAAGAACATTACCATTTCGATTCAGACTTAGCGCTCTGCCGCCATAACCACTGACGTAATCAGCGAATTGCTGTCGCCAACCGTTATCGGTATAAGAAAATAGATATACAGGTTCCTTAGCCTCTGCCCCACTAAGCGCGATAGTTTTCCCATCGCCGCTGACACTGACAACAGCGCCAAGGTTTTTATTGTTACCATTGGTCGGCAAATCAAACGCGGGCAATTGCACCTTACTGGCTGCCATCTCCTCAGCATGAATCAGCCAACGGTAAAGTTCTCGTTGTTGTTCCTCTGTAAAACTCTCAAACAATTCCAGCGACAATTTAAAGTCAGGGCGTAACCCCAATTCGCCATTAATAAACTGTAAGCCGCTGTCCTTATCAATATTGACCGCAATTTCACGGTCTTCCCCGATATGCATCCCTTCTCCGGGATTCACTAAGAGTAAATTCACCTCATCCAGATCTCGGTTCAATCCTGCCCCTGGATTATTATCGACCTGACTAGGGTCCAGCCCGGCCAAACGCCGACCTTCCGCCGCTATTTGCACCAATTGAGTATAATTTTCACTTTTCGGCAAAGAATATAATTTAAACCAGGACTTAACTTCTTCTTTATCCAACAAATTATTTTCGCTGGATGTAGATATCTTATTGTGAGCCATTAATACCTCCAATTCAGAATGACAGATAAGTTGATGTTAATACACGCCGCTCTATTCTTTTATTTTCGGGATAAATAATATTCTGGCTTTATCCCTCTCTTGATACTTCTCTTTATTCTAATTGACCGCTTTATCGGTAAACTTTACCGAATCATCGGGCGTGGCGATATATTTACCCCCCGAACCGGGCATTCCTTCTCTTGGCACAAACAGCACCTCTGCGGCTTTTAGCTGTTCGTAGTCTTTTTTACTCCAAAAGAATTCTTTATCGGCAAACTTCGCCAAATCATCGGGTGTGGCAACATGTTTAATCCCCACACCGCGTATTTTTTCTGCGGGTATAAACAACACCCTTATAGCTTCCATCTGTTGGTAGGTTTTCTCATTCCAATAACCTTCTTCATCAACAAACTTCTCCAAATCATCGGGCGTAGCGACATATTTAATTCCCAAACCAGGTGGAGTTTCTCCCGCTGGTGTAAACAACACTTCCGCAGTTTTCATCTGCTCATAGGTTTCTTTATTCCAGAAGAGTGCTTGATCGGCAAACTTCACCAAATCATCGGATGTAGCAACATGTATCACGACAATATCTTCTTGATGTAGCGGCGGATCAGTGGACATAATGTTTCCCCCATTAATAAAGTCAGACCTCGGTATAGCTAATGCAACCCTCGAAAGACGCGCTCCCGATGACTCTTATTTAATATTTAACTTGACTACGCTATTCGTTTTTCGTATGACACAACCAGCTATATTTAAGCATTATAGAAAAGTGAATTTTTGCCAGTTATTTGATGAAAATTTAATTGCTTTTTTTTAGAAATCTCATATAAAAAGATATTATTTAAATAACATTCTACTAGTGTCGCAATAACCATTAATTTGATCAGATTTAAATTAATCAACCAAGAATTTTATTCTGAAAAACATAATAATCAATGACACTTATATACCCAATGGATTTCAAGTTGCATCGCGACGGCAAAGGAGCGAATCCCCGGGAGCATAGATAACTATGTGACTGGGGTGAGTGAAAGCAGCCAACAAAGCAGCAGCTTGAAAGATGAAGGGTATAGAATTTTAGATTTAATAGAATAGAAAACTAAGCATTATTCAGCCAGCTTTATATCTGATAATAAGGTTGGTAGCATGGAGCATGAGAGTTACCTGGCGTTTTGTTTAAGATTTCAAATTTATACCAAAACCGGCAACTCTCAATTCTGTATTAGCGCAAGTCGCACTTAATATACATTAAATAACTTAATAGATTATTTCCCAAATATCTTGGTTTTAGCTGGTATTCCATCTGAGAATTTCGTACCACTCCAGTCTATCCGATTGGGTGGTATACCAAATTTTTTCCACGTTAATTTAACAGGCACTCCAAGTATGCATGCAGCAATAAACCGATGCTGACCATCCATTATATGAGTAAGCCCCGTCTGGCTATTGCGCCAGACAACAATTGATATTGGATTTCCCTTTGTTTTGAAACTTGCTATTTTTTCGTCAACAACTGTTTGAAAAACTTCTGCTTGAGCGGGTAGTGGCGCATAATTCCCAATATCCCTTCGTCCTACAGGACTGCCTTTTAATATTGATGTGTCATATGTGTCCTCATTTCCTTTTAGTTGAGGTCCGTTTTCTGTTTTTCTTAATGTTACGGGATTTAACATATTTTTATACATATTTAACTCTCATCCTTTTGAATTGTGTAGGGAATCAGATATTACTGAATTTTCTTTTTTCGTCACTACATTTGGTGTATTATTTTTTATCTTCCCTTTATCACTCTTTTATTCAGCATTTGACTGTTTAACCCGTTATTTATTATTTTCACTCAGTATGACTTGATCTATTTTTAATCTATTTCGAGAATTTTTTAATATCAGCCACGGACATAATATTCGTCATGAATAAACTTAATAATCGTTCACGTAATACATTTAGGCACAAAACACCCAATGAATTATTTTTACATAAAAAAGTTCACTTATTATATGAGCGCACAAATATTAAATATAAAATTTATTTTTTAAGAATCTAAATTAACTTAAAAATAATTTATTCATCTTTTGATATCAGATTACCTTTACCAACCTCTGAGTCCATTGATGATTATTTAATAATGAAAAAACCGAAGTGAATAAAAATCACTTCGGTGATACTTATAAAAATATGCTATTGATACCGCTACCCGTTACCACCAATGGTCGCGGTCATCCGAATTTGACGGTTATCGCTGATTTCAAGATTAGATAAAACCACTAATTGAGGCAAAGCTCTACGCAAGAAACGCGATAATAGCGGGCGTAATGCATGATTAACCAGCAATACTGGGGGCGCTCCCAACATTTCCTGACGTTGTAGCGCTTCCGTCGCCTGCCGTTGCAAGTTATCCGCCAATCCGGGTTCCAAACCACCGCCATTTTGTAACGCCTGAATTAACAAACGTTCAAGGCCAGCATCCAATCCGATGACCTGAATTTCCTGCGCTCCCGGGAACCACTGTTGAGCAATTGCCCGGCCAAGCGCGATTCTGACCAAAGAGGTCAACTCATAGGGATCAGTTTGCCCAGGCGCATGTTCAGCCAAGGTTTCAATAATTGTCCGCATATCCCGGATAGGGACTTGTTCAGACAATAGATTTTGTAGCACTTTATGCAAGGTTGTCAGATTAACAACATCAGGAATAAAGTCTTCCGTCAGTTTAGGCATCTCCTGACTGACCCGCTCAAACAGTTGTTGAGCTTCCTGACGGCCAAACAGTTCATTGGCATATTGCGTCAACAGGTGATTCATATGGGTCGCAACAACCGTACTGGCGGCAACCACCGTGTAGCCCTGAACCTGAGCTTGCTCTCTGAGGCTATCATCAATCCAAACCGCAGACAGGCCAAAAGCGGGATCTTTCGTGATATCACCTTGCAATTCCCCCACGGCGCCGCCGGGATTAATCGCCAACCAGCGCCCCGGATGCGCTTCACCGCGACCAATTTCTACCCCTTTCATCAGAATACGGTAGCCCGCCGGGGCCAGTTCAAGGTTGTCTCGGATATGAACAACCGGCGGTAAGTATCCCATCTCTTGAGCAAATTTCTTCCGAATGCCGCTGATTCGCCCCAATAACTCACCATTCTGGCGAAAATCAACCATCGGGATCAAGCGATAACCCACTTCCATCCCCAAGGGATCTTCAAGCTGAACGTCAGACCATGAAGCCTCCGATGCCTGTTGTTGCTCTTCTATTTCTGGTTTTTCTGTATTTATCGCTGGAGCATCAGTACGACGATAGAGATACCAACCCAGACCAGCTAATGCCGCGGTAAATAGCAGGAAAACAAAATTGGGCATGCCCGGCACCATACCCAACAATCCGAGAACCCCCGCACTCAACATCATCACTCTGGGATTATTGAACAGTTGAGTCACCATCTGCTGACCCACATCCTGATCCGTTGCTACGCGGGTAACAATCACACCAGCCGCAGTGGAAATGATAAGAGCAGGTAACTGTGCAACCAAACCATCACCAATGGTTAACAGGGTATACGCTTCCCCCGCATCCCCCAGACTCATACCATGTTGGGCCACACCAACAATTAAGCCGCCAACGACGTTGATAACCAAGATCATCAATCCCGCAATCGCGTCGCCGCGCACAAACTTACTGGCGCCATCCATCGAACCGTAAAAATCCGATTCTTGTGTTACTTCAGCACGGCGTTTCTTCGCTTCTTCTTCACCAATTAATCCGGCATTTAAATCGGCATCAATCGCCATCTGTTTACCTGGCATGCCGTCCAGCACAAAACGGGCGCCCACTTCGGCAATCCGCCCTGCACCTTTGGTAATCACCATAAAGTTAATCAATACCAAGATGATAAATACCACAATACCGATAGCAAAATTACCACCCACCAGAAAGTGACCAAACGCCTCTACAACGTGCCCCGCCGCCGCAGAACCGGTATGCCCTTCTAATAAAATGATACGGGTCGAAGCTACGTTAAGAGATAAACGTAATAACGTGGAGAACAGTAAAATGGTCGGAAATGCGGCAAAATCCAGTGTACGTCGGGTAAACATCGCCACCAGCAACACCATGATGGATAGCGCTATGTTAAATGTAAACAGCAAATCAAGCATGAATGGCGGCAATGGCAATACCATCATCGACAAAATCAAGAGGATCAATACCGGCCCGGCCAGCATTTGCCATTGCGAGCCTTTCATATTGCCCGGTAAACGAAGTATAGAGGCCAGATTAGCCATGACGATTATTTTCTCCAGCAAAATCCAGTGCTGGCGGCACTGGCAGATTTTCAGGTTTCTTCGGCTTCAAGCCGCCTTCCCGTTTCCAACGTTTCAATTGGTAGACCCAAGCCAGAACTTCCGCGACGGCTGCATAAAGTGTCGCGGGGATTTGCCCGCCAACTTCACTATGGCGATAAAGCGCCCTGGCAAGCGGCGGCGCCTCAAGTAATGGAATGCGATTTTCTGTCCCTATTTCTTTAATCCGTAATGCAATAATCCCCGCCCCTTTCGCCAATACTTTCGGCGCACCCATCGCTTTTTCATCATATTTCAGCGCAACAGCATAGTGAGTCGGGTTGGTGACAATCACATCCGCTTTCGGTACATCCGCCATCATACGCTGACGGGCAGCCGCCCGTTGTTGCTGACGGATACGCGCTTTAACATGTGGGTCCCCCTCTTGTTCTTTAAATTCATCCTTTATTTCCTGCCGGGTCATCCTCAGTTTTTTCAAATGGCTGTATATCTGATAAACAACATCGAAAGCCACCATCGGTATCAACATGAAAACCACCACATAACCGGCGAATATCAGCATTTGCATAGCATCATCCAGCGCCAACAATGGCGGTTGAGCTATGAGCCGCAACATGGCAGGCCAGTTCATCCAAAGGAACAAAGCGGCGCCAATACCGACAAATCCTGCTTTAAGTAGCGCTTTGAATAATTCCGCCAACGCATTCATTGAGAAAATACGTTTCAGGCCAGAAATGGGATTCAATTTTTTCGGATCAAATTTGATTGATTTGGTACTGAACACTAATCCACCCAATAGCGCCGGAGCACTTAATGCCACTAACACTAATCCGGCAAAAACCGGCAACAAAGCCAAAACAGCTTGCTGGAGCAATCTGCCAATCTGTTGAACCATCTGTCTATCATTGCTGACTACATTGTGATCAAAGCTAAACCCTTCAAACACCATCAACGACAATTCATGCGTCATTGACTGACCACTCATCCAGAGCAAACTTAAACCACTGGTCAACATCAATATAGAACTCAGCTCTCTGGAGCGAGCTATCTGCCCCTCTTTGCGGGCTTTTTCCCGCTTATGGGGCGTGGGTTCTTCTGTTTTCTCAAGATCGCTATCTTCAGCCACGGCTTTCCTTGTCAGCGTTTAAAACATTGTCGGTCAGAAAATATGGAATCAAATGGCTGTTAGCATGACAAAAGAGAAAAAATCCGATGGCTGGAACAATGGGAAATTTGACCGGGTATTTGCGGGATCAAGTTCAATAGTATGAACAGCCTCAGATAACCACATGACTGGCGGCAAATGCGATTAATGTAAGAACCAACGACGTTGTATTTTCCAAAACCAATAGCGCCCTAATCAAACCTTTATCCATCTGATATCAAAGTTAAAGATAAAAAATTTGATCTTATTTTCACCAATTGCGGAACTTTTCTATATTTCTTTAACTCAAATCTTTTGCATTACCGATCAATTATTACCTTTTAAGTGGTAACGATATGGTAATTATTTTAGTTAAACAAACGATTAATGTGGTTAGTCAAAAGGGAAGTGAAGCGGATGGCAATAGGGTATTACCTGCTCGTTGGTGACAAAACCACCTGTGGCGGACAGATTATTACGGGTGATCACACCATGACATTCAATGGGCGAGCAACCGCGCGTGAAGGGGATAAGGTCACCTGCGGCAAACATCCCGGCACTTATATGATTGTCGGCGGCATATCAGATATGTTTGATATGGGACAACGATTAGCCGGTACACTGGATAGTGTCAGCACCTGCCCTTGTCGGGCCCGGTTTATCAATTCGGTTATGGACAGCTACGAGAAGCAGGAACAGCCTCGACATCAAGCGGTAGCGCCTGCTTATATGGCGTCATCACCAATGAAGGAAGCAACAACGGTTCAGCCCAACACTCCACCGGTGACACAGGCACCGCCTCCACCGATCCCGGTATTTGCCAAATCTCGTCAGCGGGGCAAAGGCTGTACCGATGCCGGTACGGAAACTGAACCGGCAAATAATTTCGGTGGGATGGGGATATATCAGGTTCCATCATCGCCCACACCCGTCACGGAATCAAAGCCTGAACAGCCTCCGCAAGGCAAGAAACACCCGCCAGAACCGGATAAGCCACAGGATAAAAAATTACCGTGGTATAAACGGTGGTTTAGCGGCAGCAAAGATAAGGCCGAAGTCGCGGCGACTGCGGTAGCTGCAACGACTCGCAGCGCGGTAGCGGATGGCGAAGCGCTGGTGATGCGTTACATTGGTGGTGGCGTTACCAGTGCCGGGCGTTGGCTGGCGGCGCCGAACCCGTTGACAGTCGGATTAATGGGGCTGTTTTATTCACCGGGATTGAATGAGGGCGAAGAGGATTACTTAAACCGATATCATCTTAGTGAAATAGCGGAACGATTCGGTAAAGCGCCGACCCGCGTTCGTTTTCGCTGGATCAGAGATGAAAAAAGCGGCAGGATGACGGTTCAGGGCTATCACGTCAGCCCGGAAAGTGGTCTGGATAAAGTACCGGTTCATATGATGCGACTGAATCCGGCCACTGGTAATTACGAGTTCTGGGAACCGGGAGAAAAATACCGGCCGACGATCTTATGGACGCCGAACGAACAGAAATTCAAAGTTCCACCCCATACCGGGAATGAGGAACAGCCGTTTATTCCATCGCAGATAACCGTATTGCCGATCCCGGATAAGGTAGGCAGCGATATTGAATCGTTGCCAATGCCGGAAGAGAAGGATTTTCGCGATTATATTTTGATCCTCCCCATCCCTAATATGCCGCCGGTGTATGTGTATTTGAGTAAAAATAAAGACACTCAGATTTGGACTGAAACAAAGAAATTACTACCTGTATCAAATGCATATAATCATTGGGAAAAACATAAGCATGAATTTCCTGAGCTTAAAAACTCTAAAGAATATGTTGATGCTACTCATGACTTTGTTAATAATCCTCCTAGTGGAACCTTAAGGAAAAAGAGAGCAAACGGTGATGAAATTTTTTATCATCCACTTTCAAACACATTTGCGTCAAAGAGCAAAGATGGTATTCCCAGGACAATGTTTAAACCGGAAAGAGGAATAGAATATTGGAACAGACAATGATGGAATATAATACTTGTCCGTGTTGCGGTAAACGGACAATTGAGCGTTTAGGGGAATATGAAATATGTCCGATATGTAATTGGGAGGATGATCCTGTTCAATCAGCAGACCCATATTTTTCAGGAGGAGCTAATTCTATGAGTTTAGAAGATGCGAAGAAACTCTATCTTTCAAAGAAAGATTGATTTTAGAGTTAAATATTCTTTGTAGTATTTCATTGCTTTTATTGTAAGTGATTAATATTTAGATGAAATTACTATCAAATGAATTATTCGCATAACATTATCAATAAAAAATAGTGGCTTATAAGGACTAAACTCTGCAACCAGCAGAGTTTAGTCATAACTATAATAAACTCTGTAAAAATGAAAGAGTATGTAAGATAGAATTAAAAAACAAAATCTGACTTCAAGAATAATATCGAATGAAGGTATAGAGGAATAACAATATTCTGGTATTTAAAGTCGGTTCAGGTGTTAAACTACTATCCACCGGAATCAACTAGGGTGGTAGCTAGCAGGAGGCAAAAAGGGTTATACAAATGACAGTCAATATAGAAGCATTAATAAATAGTTTAGGTAAAACTTATCAAGAAATTTTTGATGAAGGATTAATTCCTTATAAAACGAAACCAAGTGGTTTTGCGGGTGATAGTATAGTGTGCTTGGATATGGTTAAAGAAGGCGTTTTTCTGTCTTTTTATCGGGAAGGAAAGCGATTAAAAGAAATTACATTAACTTTGCTTGACGAGAGAAATTCTTTATACCAGTTTACTAATGAATTGCCATCTCCTTTAGTGCCACTGATGACCCGGCAATGGGTTCATGAACAATTTGGTAAACCTGAAAAATCACTTTCTCCAAGGAAAAGATTAAAGAAAGATATTGGTTGGACAGAGTTATATACTCTCCTAGGTTTTCGAGTTCCAGTGAATATGCAAGTTGATTACGATCTATCTGAGCATGTCAAAGAAGTGGCATTTTTACCCCCCTCAGAAGTACGTTGGTAGTCAATAAAGGAGTTTCTCTCTTGAGAGCCAATTCATTAATCAGCAGTTTAAAAGGCTATATTGAAAATGAATTGGCTTAATTGAGAAAAGAGGTTATATAAATAATGGCGATTAACATTGAAGCATTAATTAATAGTTTAGGTAAAACTTATCAAGAAATTTTTGATGAAGGATTAATTCCTTATAAAACCAAGCCAAAAGGAAACCTAGGCTGCGATTACATATCATTAGATATGATTAAAGAAGGGGTGTATTTGGCATTTAAAAGAGAGAATAAGGTTTTATTTGTTGTGACAATTACCTTAATTGACCGAGATAAGCCATCATATCAATTTCCCAATAAGTTACCATCGCCCCTAATTTCGATGATGTCTCGTCAATGGATTCATGAGCAATTTGGAAAGCCTGAAAAGTCGCATCCGCCTGAGATGATTATGAAGCACCAGTTTGGTCGTAAGGACTTATATACATTACTTGATTTCCGTATTCCGACAAGTATGCAGATCTCCTATGATTTGCTTGACCGTGTAGAATACATGACATTCTTACCCACCTCAGAAGTGTGTTGGTAGCCAACATAAAGAGAAGATTTTTCTTAAGAACCAGTTTATTAATCAGTAGTTTAAAAAATTAAACTGAAAATGAATTTGAATTGATTCAATCAAAAATGGAATAAATAATTGAATTTTAGGCAGAAAAAAGAGCACCCTCAAACCATGCTCGCCATTTTTCATCCACAAATTGTATTTTAGTCAGTCCATCAATACCTTCTAGAAAATGACTAAAACACTCGCTTTTACCAATATCCAAACGCAAGCAATGCAAACAGTTCAATCATATATTACCCCTTAAGTGGGATTTGAGCTTTTTGTAGAGTGCGTCGGGCGCCAGATCAGCATCATTCGGCCAGCACACCGCGCCACACTCATCAACACGCGCTTGGGCAAAGAATTTCTGCTCTTTCAGTGGCTCGAACATGGGTCCGAACAACCGATCCGCGATGCACACCTCTCCATAGGCTCCATCATCGAACGTCACCGCCAAGGTGTATTCTGGCTTTATTTCCACTTTCGTTACTCTGCGCATGGTAATCACTCTAGCAATTCAAGTAAGCATGGAAATGAGGCGGATTACGGTCGTCGTCGTACATCCAAATCAGGATGCCAAAAAATTCACTGATAGTTGGCATTTATAATGACCTGAAAAACAATGATTCACCAATAATACTATTCACAGTAGCGCTAAAATTGACACTACTCAACCATTAAATACGAGATATAAATATCGAGAAAGGGAATCCTTTAGTTGGTTCATCAATCCCCAAATACGAATATCCAATATTTCTCAGATAGAACATTCACGACACGGTAGTGTGCAAGGATTAATGTTAAATGTGTTAGAGGGACAAATAGCTTATTGTCTCAAAGAGAACAAAGTCACGGAATAATGTACAGGCTCCCCACCATCCATTGAAATTATTTCCCAATTTAAATATTATATTAAAATAATTTCAATAATCTTTTCCTATTTTATCATTACAATAGAATATTATCTCTAATATATTTCTCCATTTTATTTCCAGTAAATCTAATGTTTCATAGGCTAGTACCTGATCCCCTTCATGAAATGCCCATATTATATTAATTGAAAAAATATTATATCATCCTTTTATCACTCCAATTACTTTTCCTGATTTATGATTATCTTCATGAATATCATGGCATTCTCACAACCCATCAAGCACTAGCGCATATTTAATTTATACCCGTCATCTTTCAAGTTGCCTCTTTGTTGGCTGCACTCACTCACCCCGGTCACATAGTTAGCTATGCTCCCGGGGATTCGCTCCCTTGCCGTCGCGATGCATCTTGAAATCCATAGGGTATATCCCAAGTTAAACTTTTAATTCCTCTGGAGTTCCCTCTCTATATGGCACCAGCGTCGTTCTATCTTGCGAATCAACCGCACAATGATTATTACCGACAACAAGCATGACTAAATCGCTAGTTGCCTTAATCGCGTGATCTATTTCTCCATTCACAAAATAACAAACTCCAGGCTCTATTTCATGCTTTTCACCAGCATAAATAACATAACCCGTTCCTGCGAGTACAAATAAGATATGATGCCCTAAGTGAGTATGATTCTGCATCCCCTCATTTTTGCTGAAACGAATTAGATCAGCACCAAAGCCATCAAACGAAACTAATCCCTCGCCCGTTCCCATACTGTTAACCATTTTATGGTTTCTAACCATTGTATCTACAACGAGATGTTCGCCATTCCAGCGACAGAATCTATTTTTAATAAGTTCCATATTACCTTCCTTTTATCTCTACAAATAAAATTTTATTTCAAGGTAACTATCATCACTCTCTGTTAATTGAAATAATACTATCCCTCTATCAAATAAAATAATATTTCCCAGTAAAGTTTCAATCATCATAAATTCATATCAACAAAGAAATTAACTGGTTATTAATAATATATCAAATGGAAATATGTAATTCCATAGTAGTATTTTACAAAAGCTCACTCTGTGATAGCAATCACTGTAAAACTCTTATTTTAAATTTCTTTGTAGAAGATAATCTCCGTTTAAAATAATATCAGCTAAAAGTCAGGTTAATTATATTATTAAGTCAGGACAATAATAATATTAATTAAATTGACCTTAACTCTCACTACAAATAACTATTTCAGCGATATACCCGTTATCTTTCAAGTTGCCTATTTGTTGGCTGCATTCACTCACCCCGGTCACATCGTTATCTATGCTCCCGGGGATTCGCTCCCTTACCGTCGCGATGCAAAATATTCCTTTATTCACTGCTCAAGCCTGATATTTCATCTCGATCACAGAAGGTGAACAGCATAAATCGTGCCTAAAAGAAACCCCACAATCTCTTCCGAGATTGTGGGGTTTCCACTATGCTCTCTGGTTTTCCTGTCTCGCTTCACTACCTACTGTTTTGCAACCACAGATTCATTGTGAGGCAACCAATAGCGCCGATGTTCAAAAGCATATTTAGGCAATCGAATACGCAGCGGTTTCTGCCCGGAAGGCCAGCAGGTACGCCAATCTACATCCTGACCTTGTAGCCATAAGAATCGAGAGTCATCCTCTGCCATATGAAGCCATTGGTCTTCTTTGGTTGAAGCAGACGAAGCAAAATCCCGTAGCTGCCTTAGTAGATCCTGCCGCGATGTCGCAACAAATAATGCCCGATGGGGTAGCACTGCACGGCCAAACTGTAATGTCCAGCTAACCGCAGGCAGTTCAATGTTTTCATCGTTCTCAATAAAATCCCCTAGCATAGCCGCCATTTTTTGTAACGATGCCTGGCTATTAGCCGAGATGGGGTAATAATATCCCTCCAAATTGGCTTTAATCTGTTGCCGCACTTGAGTTGGAGCCTCTTCCAGAATGACATGGGAATTGCTGCCGCCCAATCCAAAAGAGCTCAGTCCAGCGAAACGCTTTTGCCCTGCCCCAACCCGCCAGGAATTTTCCTCTGTAGCCAATTGTAAACGTGAATCCACGCTATCAATTTCAGGATTCAAACGCTGAAACGCGGCGCTAGGTACAATGGATTTATGTTGCAGCATTAATAAAACTTTAACGATGCCAGCTAACCCCGCAGCCCCTTCTAAATGCCCTATGTTGGCTTTTACCGAACCAATATAGCAAGGCTGTGACATCTCTCCTGATTGATCATAGTTAAAGACTTCATTAAGCGCATTAAATTCTATGGGATCACCCAATGAGGTTCCCGTTCCATGTGCTTCAAGGTAACTGATTTGCTCCGCAGAGATTCCAGCCTGTTGCAAGCAATCTTTAACCAACGCAATTTGCTGCTCAGGGTTAGGTGAAGTCAGTGAATTAGCTCGCCCACCATGATTGACCGCCGATGCCCGAACGTATCCATAAATCGGGTCCCGATCTTCTAAAGCCTGTTTTTGCGTTTTCAAGAACAAACACACAGCCCCTTCACCACGGACAAAACCATTAGCATCCGCGTCAAAAACCCGACAACAGCCATCCTTAGATAACATTCCCGCCCGGTAATAAGCAGCCATGTTGAATGTGTTGCTCAATAGGTTGACGCTGCCAACTATCGCCTGTTGGCATTCCCCCGAACGTAATGAATTCACCGCTTGAGTCAGTGCCGTCAATCCACTTGAACACGCGGTATCAATCTGCAAACTCGGGCCAATAAAGTTGTAATAAAATGACAATCTGTTAGCCAGGAGGCAATTCAGTGTCCCTGTCGTCGCATAAGCATTTGCCATCGCCATATCAGCCGCAACAAGTTCACGATAATCATTACTGCACGAGCCAATAAACACACCGGTCTTTGAGCCTGAATAGCCAATCGGATTAGCGCCGCTATCTTCGATCGCTTGCCAAGTCAGCTCCAACAGCATTCTCTGTTGCGGGTCCATCATGGCCGCGACTCGCGGAGAAATACCAAAGAACGGCGCGTCAAAACCATCGATACTATCAAGCAGCCCCGCTTTTAAGGCTTTTTTAGGCAACGGAATAGCGTAAGGTTTTCCAGACGCAAACCGCTGCTCTGGAATCTCTTTTATTACACTGTGTCCAGTTCTTAAAATCTCCCACATTTGTTCTGGGGAATCTTCCGCCCCAGGAAGTCGGAAAGCCATGCCCACAATAGCAATAGGCATCTGTTTGGTATCACCCGCACTACTTACTGAGGGAGTAATGGAACTTAAATGTTCCAACAAGGCAGATTTAGCTATCCGTTGTTCATCCGGGCTAAGCGAATGATATATGTGGTGCAGATTATCCATGCTTTCCTCCTTCTATGAGGCGCTGTAACCTTAATGCTGCTTCGCCATCAAGACTACGCATCGCATTAATAAAGTCATCTAAGGAATGTTTCTTCTCAGTCAGTTCAGTTTTGGCCGTGTCAAGATATTCAATCAATCGATGCGGCGAGCTATAACGCCAGAACAGCGTTGGCGATAATTTTCGACGAAAATGCATTGACATTCTTTCTGCAAGTTTTACCGCCTTAAGCGAATCAATACCCAAATCAGCCCAAGTACGCTGCATCATTGATTCAGTAAAATCTTCGTCCCAATTCAGGAAATCCGCCAGCAACGTGCGTAATTGCCCAGAAACCGATTTACCTGATTTACTTTCTATTTGATGCGCGACAGATCGTGGCCCAGACAGAACACGAACCTGAGCAATAATCTCGGTAATAAACTCAGACGCCTCTACCCCATTGAGCAAATAGTGATTAAATGCCAGAACGAGGTTCATCTCTTTGTTATGAGGCGCGCCAATGAACAATGTTGACTGGGATGGCGGCACAATAACAGGCACGGCGAAGGTGGCGCCATCGTTGCCGGTATAGGAGATCATCATAGGAACATCAATATCAACAGGCAGTTTTTCCGCATCTGGATCAAGTACCCCATTCAGATGTTGCCTGAACTCAAAAAAGCTCATTATCTGCGTGCTCGGTACTTTCAACGAACTCAAATCGCCTTTTTCATCCAGAAAAGCAATACCCAGATTGATATCCGTATAAGTGTGATAACGCTCTTGATCAAGCGGCCTTGAACGCAGCATTGGGAATTTTTTCAACGCCTGAGCAATCGCATAAGTGATGACCTGAAATGGCGTTATCCACTCCTGCTGCCCAGAGGTTTCCGTTAAATGATGAATGGCGTTATCAACCAGCTCAATCGGTAATGGTTTAGCTGCCCAACAAGGCTGTACCGTCGCACTATTTAACCGTATTGCACGATTAAGACGCTGCTGATCTCTCGACAGAAAGCCCACATTGCCATTTTCTGCATTATCTTTTTCTGCATTGTCCTTCTCTGACGTTTTGGTTTCGCGGTGCTGTTGAAGGTAATCATCTATATGACCAGGCAATAATGTGCCATATTTTTCCGCCAGTTGATTAAGAATGTCCGCCTCAATTTGGTGTTCTTGTGCGTACTGACGAGTTTTCGGCGGAATACGCGCAGGAGGAGCAGATACTTTAGGGGCAGTCTCCACTTGCTCTATTTTTTCGACTTCCTCCGCCACTTTCTCCATTTTCTCCGGCGGAGGCGTTAACTCTTCACTGACAGGGGAAGATTCTGCCGTCTCGCCAACGGCTCTGATGACGGCAATAGGCGATCCAACAGGGATAATGTCATTTTCCGCCGCCAACCATTTTTCCAAGATCCCCTCAACATCAGATTCAATGGTAAAGGCAGCCTTATCCGTCTCCATTTCATAAACAGGTTCATCACGCTTGACATGATCGCCCACCTGCTTAAGTAACTGGATGATGACGACTTCAGTGGTTCCTTCTCCCATCGGGGGAATAAGCAACTGTGCCATAAGTTCTCCTTAGCTCATTACCGCATAGACGGAAGCCAAAATGTCATCCGTGCCGGGTAAAACCGCTTTCTCTAAACAAGGATTAAAAGGAATATGAATATCTTCACGCGTCACCAGGCGCGGAGGTGCCAATAAAGAGAAGAAATTGTCATTCTCATCCAAAATATCAGCAATAATGGATGCGCCGACACTGGCCGTCCGGGTATCCTCTTGCACAACGATAAGCCGTCCGGTTTTGCGCAAAGATTCCGCAATCCGTTGTTTATCCCAAGGTACCAGACTACGTAATTCAATCACTTCAATGTCAATATTGTCCTTTTCCGCCTGAACAGCAGCCATAGTCGCAAGCTGAGTCGTATTTCCCCAGGCAACCAGTGTAATATCCTTTCCTGCCCTGACGATATTTGCCTGTCCAAGCGACACCGGACTCACCAGCCGACGCTCATGGCGCTCTCTCATAAGGTGTTTAGGGATCAGGATCAGACTTGGCATATCCAGACTTAACGCGGTGCGGAACAATGCGACGGTATCAGCCGGCGTCGTTGGAACAAGAACATTAATACCGGGAATATGCGCTAAGATACCGTCCGAGCTTTGGCTGTGCCATATACCGCCGCCAGGAAGATAAGCGCCATAAGGAGCATATATCACCACCGGACAGCGCCATTTTCCTACCGTTCTCCAACTTAAAGTGCCAAGTTGCGACTGTAACTGATTGAGGCCTAATCCAACAAAGTCAATAAATTGCAGTTCAACAATCGGACGCCAACCACAGGCGGACAACCCAACAGACGAGCCAATAATCGTGGCTTCTGAAAGGGGAGCGTTAAAAACGCGATCAGGATAGCGAGTGGATAAACCACGGGTGAAACCAAAAACGCCCCCTTTAGGATCTTCAATATCCTCACCAAATAGCAGCACATTCGGATGCTGACTCAATGCCTCGTCCAACACCTGATTTACCGCTTTGACCTGCGTCTCTTCGGCTTCCATCTCAACATGTACGGCAGGAGCGCTTTCACGATTACACAAATAGGTACTGACAGTTGCAGGATCAGGCTCTTCTTCGTGATAAACACGCTCGAATATTTCCGCTACATCCGCTTTAATGCTCTCTTTTTGTTCAGCCAGAGCTTGGTCAGTAATCGCCCCCTTTTCCTTTAAATAGGCGACATAATTTTCAATAGGGTCCTGTAGTGTCTCCAGATCATCCGGGGTACGGTACAGTTTGTGAGAATCTGAATTGGAATGAGAATCCAGCCGATCCATACGACAAACCAATATGCAGGGAGTCCGCTCAAATCGCGCCTTATTGAATACCTCCTGTGCAACAGGAAATACGGTTTCCGGCTTGCGGGCATCAACACGGCGGATTAAACACTCGTCAAATATTCCCAATCGATACGGGGCCATTTTCTCCGTTGATGTACTAATACCCAGTTTATTATCGGAAACCACAAAGACTACCGGCAAACGCCTTTCAACCGCAAAACTGACCGCTTCATAAAATTCTCCCTGCCGGGTCGCCGCATCGCCGACGCCACACACGACAAGCCCGTTTCTATTGTCCAACACGCTTGCCCAAGCAGCGCCAGCCGCGGGAATACATTGGGTCCCCGTCAGGCTGACTACCGAGAAGATATTATGCTCTTTGGAGCAAAAATGGTTCGACATGGTTCGGCCGGCTGAGTGAGAAGTGGCCTTGCCCATAAGTTCCCTTGTCATTTCAACAATAGACATACCACGCGCTAACACTAATGCCCGATCACGATAGTAAGGAACCAGAACATCATTTTTTTCCATAAGCTGAGGCAACACAGCCAGCCCTTCATGTCCAGCAGCCGACACATGGAACCAAGCTCGGCCTTGTCGTGTGACTATTGCACTACGATTATCAAATTCCCGTGACAGCAGCATGTCATAAAGTAACTTTTGTTCATCCAAACAATCATTAATTGCAGGGCTGTGTTCCTTAAGAGGTACTTCATTGATCTGTACGTCTATCACTCTCTTTTTCCTCACAAATAGTTAACGTGGTAGTTGTCGTTATTGCGCTTAATGCCTGATAAAAAGGCGAACACGGGGTAGTCCCGTTCATGATTACTTGAGAGACTATAGATCCCGAATAAAGAAGTTAACGTAGGGTTATTGCCTACACGAATTGCAAAAGATAGAGGTATACGGTCACAATTTTTAATTACGTTTATACCCGTCATCTTTCAAGTTGCCTCTTTGTTGGCTGCACTCGCTCACCCCGGTCACATAGTTCGCTATGCTCCCGGGGATTCGCTCTCTTGCCGTCGCGATGCATCTTGAAATCCATTGGGTATATACCCGTCATCTTTCAAGTTGCCTCTTTGTTGGCTGCACTCACTCACCCCGGTCACATAGTTCGCTATGCTCCCGGGGATTCGCTCCCTTGCCGTCGCGATGCATCTTGAAATCCATAGGGTATATACACCTAACATGGGGGGAAAAATTATCTCCATAACCAGAAATGGTTTCGGCCGTCATGATATTCCCTAAATTTTTAGCATTGTCCTGAACATAATGTGACACCATTTAAAAAACTCCAACCGATGAACAATAGCCATTCGTTAAGAGTAGGGCCAACAAGCATCGGCATTTCCATGATTACAATACAATTACAACACAATTAAAAAACAGGTTTTTACCTGTGTCTTTAAATCCTGCAATGATAAGACATAGGAATAATTCATTACTTTGCTAAATTATTTTAACGATCAGATTTTTTCGACAAGCTCTTCATTAGGTATTTTTATCTTTAACCAAGACATGGCCTCAATAATAACACGTATTATATCAACCGAACTTGAGACTTTATGCTCACATTAGAATTCATTATGTTTTGTGATGAATGTCAATAACGTTCTCCTCATATCAAACAATAGATAAAGCTGAATTGACGAAATCATCCAGCATCAATCATGATATTTTATTAAAATTTAGCTTATTATCTCCTATTTTTTATCATAAAAAAAACTGTAGTAATGCGGGAATGATCACAAAAAGGGCACCAAAAAATTTAACTATATGATTATTATGAATTTATCATTACAAACAGCACTGATATTATAATGCAATTAATGGGATATCAACATATAAAAATATATTTCATAACTCTTTGAATATATTATCAATCATTCAAATAGTAAATTAAAAAAATGATAAAATTAAATATCATTTTCACACTTTTAAAATGATTAATTCATGCAATTATTTCCACTTCAGATATTCTTTCTTAATTTTAAATCGGTTCTTCTACTTTATCTCGCTATTTGGTCTTGATGAAAAACAAAGATTAAACATGGTAATCACTCAGGCCCAAGCCTGTGACGCATTAGTCACTACGACCAAAAACGTAATGACTGCGCTACCCAATGCCGACAAATCAACTGCTTTTTCGCCAATGCAAACCTGAACACACAGTGGTGGATATCCATCTACAGTTACTTACCTTTCATGCCAAATTTGCGTATTCGATCACAATAGTTTGATCTGGTTAGTAAACTTGGTTGCGATCTGCCAATCAACCCAATTATCTTTTAGCAAAAACCAGCTTAATAATTTACCTACGGTATAATAACGAGTATCCCAAAAGGGTAGAGCATCATGAAAAATCTTCGCTATCTGATTGTCACACCAGGATTAATGCTTTCCGCCTCTGCCCTTGCTTCACCTGCTAATAGCATCGAAGCACGCCTTGATGCACTTGAGCAGCGGCTACAACAAGCAGAACAACGAGCCGCCCAAGCGGAAGCGCGAGCCACAGCCGCCGAGCAACGCGCACAGCGATTGGAACAGCATGCTATCGAAACCAAACAACAGGTCACTCAAGTCGCACAGCACCCCATTTCGCTGGAAAATAGCGCTTCACCAACCAGCAATTTGAAACTGAATGATTTCGGCGATCTAAAATTATACGGCGATGTAGAATTCAATCTCGATGGCGCCAGCCGAACCGGTCAACTTACTTCACTCAAAACCAGCGATAATAAAGACTGGAAACCTGGCGACAAAGAGCGTTGGAATGTCAATGGCCGCATTTTGATCGGACTGGACGGTTACCGCCGTGATCAAAACAACAACTTTGCTGGTTTTAGAGTGCAACCGCTGGCAGACATGACCGGCAAAATGAATCTCGACGACGCCGCTTTCTTCTTCGGCAATGAGAAAAACTGGCAGGCCAAAATCGGGCGTTTTGAAGCTTACGATATGTTCCCACTCAACCAAGATACTTTTATTCAGTATTCTGGTAATACCGCCAACGATTTGTATGCCGATGGTTTTGGCTATATCTATATGATGAAAGAAGGACGTGGCCGCAGTAATAGCGGTGGTAACCTAATGCTAAGCAAATACGCCGGCAACTGGTATTTCGAACTCAATACTCTACTCGAAGATGGCACTTCTCTATTCCGAGATAGCGCCTACCACGGCAATACACTGGAAAATAAAAAAAATGTCGCCTATTTACGCCCGGTAGCAGCCTGGAAAAAAGACCAGTTTAGTGCAGCCATAGCAATGGAGAGTAATGTCGTCAATAACGCCTATGGCTATCAGAATAACCAAGGGCAATGGGTCGATCAATCCAGACGTAATGGTTACGGCATGACACTAAGTTGGAACGGTCTGGAGACCAATCCTGATGATGGCATTGTCGCTAACCTGAATACCGCCTATCTGGATGCCTCAGATGAACATAATTTCACTACCGGAATTAATGTGATGTGGCATCGTTTCGAACTGGGTTATATCTATGCCCACAACAATATCAAAGCGTTCAATACTGACGATACAACCGCACAGATTAATCACCCATTCAATGAACCGGGTAAATACGATATAAATACTATCCATATGTCATATCAGATTCCTAGTATCATGAATATGAAGAACTTTAATCTCTATCTTGGCGCCTACGTCTCTATGCTGGAAGCAAATGCTAACAACAAAATCGCCAACAGTAATAATGACCGACGCTACGGCGCACGAGCCAGATTTAAATATCTCTTCTGATGCAGGTTAATTATCTCTGATTATGGGCACGACGATAAATTTAATGTCAGACTTTGTTTCTGACATTAATGTAATAGGTGAAGTTGGTAATAATAAAAATTCAGTTATATCGCTGGGTTTAACTTATAAAATGTAGAGAGGTTAAAAGAATTGAATATTTCAGAATTAAAATATGATAATTTCCATACGATGAATATAGAAGAAATGGAAAGAACAAAAGGAAAAATAAGAGCTGCTGTAGCAATTGTCGCTCAGAGTGTTGTTGGAGCTAGTCATGGTAGCGGTTGTTCTACGCGCCATGCGGGTATAGTAAAGTGAATGTTATGCTTTTATTTACAAGTATAATTGTGTTATATGCTATTATAGCATGGAAGTTTTTTCCTGAATATAAAACGATAACTATTATAGTAGCTAGTTTTTGTTGGTTATCATATGGTTACTTACTAGAATATCAATCTTATGCATTATATATGCCTTTGTTTAGCATAGCATATGGTATATTATTACACTCTATTTTCAGAAAGAGAAAATTTAAATTATATGATAGCTCCTTGAAGCTTTATTATATAATTCCTTTTTTTGTCTTTATGCAAGAATTAATCAAAAGTGTCAATAAAATATAATATTAGGAATCTATTTCAGTAGGTATATACCCTATGGATTTCAAATTAGCATAAAAAATTAAATCCACGTTTTCTTCTGAAGATGGTAAAAACTAATGGATATTTACAAGATTAGCAATCCATTTATATTCAAGTAATATAAATGGTAGGATTTTATTACTGATAACTCCCTACTAACTGAATGGGATATGAATAGTCAATTAATTTCCTAGATTAATGATATACTAAAGTTAAAATCAATTAAATTTAATATCACATTCTAATATCTCTTTATATGTAAATTTTTTTTGCCAAATTAAAAATAAAAACCCGAGTTGACATTGTACACTTTGCGATCTATTTTTTATTTAATTTTGGTGAAAATATTTTTATTATTGGGCGGATTCGACTAATAAGCGCAATCTTTCAGAAAGACAGTCAGTTGCTATAGTAAACATCTATTTTGCCAAAGGAAAATGTTCTATGACCTAAACAGAAAACCAGCATCAGAATTAGTGACAACTACAGTGAAAACGTTGTACCCATTAAAACCTGTACCTATTAAAACCTGTACCTATTAAAACATAAGGATTAAAACAATGATGTTTGATAATGGTTTAGAATTTTCAAGTCATGAAATGATCAGTAAAAAATTAGATACAAAAATTGACTTTGCTAATCCTTATGCGTTGCTGGCTAGGGGGTGATAAAGGAAAGGTGAATTTCAAAGTATTGTAGGATGCTATTGTTTCACCCAGAGAGATGAGGTCATTAATTCACTCAAAAATGGTTGTTATAATATCGTAGGTTTGTTTAATAACCTATTTATTTAAAATTAGCTCTCTCATTTATCCAGCAATATTCTTTACTATCTGATTTGTCAGAAATTGATTGATTGATTTTGTATATCGACAAAAAGCATGGCAGTGTTGTTGTACTTACTATGCGAAATCGAGATATTCTTATTTATAGGTGTTTTAAAAATCATCAAATATAACTAAATAATTTTTTAATTAATTATTATTAACTGGTTTTTTCTAAGATATCGTAATTAATTCAATACGATGTCATTTTAGTTCACCCTAATAAAGAGATATTACAATGGGCTTGAATATATTTATTAACGCACCAGATAGTTACCATCTTACTACCGCACATATCCGCAACAGCTTGCACCAGCAAGGTTTCGCCACTTTCAATGCCGCCGATCTTGACCTTTCTGACAGTGAAAAAATCGATCTTATCTCTCTCTGTGAATTATCGAAGTCACTGCCGTTAGATCGATTTGGCGAAGGTGGTCGTCACCGCAGTTATTGCGAAGGTGTGTGGAACTGTGAAACAGAAACCATTCATTGGAAAACAGGTCATCAGCAGCCTGATGGTAGTATAGAGATTGATTATCATCAGGGAAGTGAATATCAACCTGAATTTGGCGGCGTGGTACGTAAATTCCTGCGCATGCCTGATGAGATACTGAATAAAGGACTACTTAATAAACTCATTTGTCACGATCTGAGTCTAACCGGCATGGCAGAGCATTATTCCCGTTTGCTGTGTGGTGTACATTTGATCCGAATGCAAGCACTACCTGGTAAACCGGCAAAAATTACGCCTAACTGTTTCCATCGTGATGGTCAGCCGTTCACCGCTGTACATTTGATTGAACGTTACAATGTCGAAGGCGGTGCAACGCATATCGCGCCGCCTTCTTATGCAAATTGCCAGCTTGAAGAAGTCCCTGCTCATAAGATAACTCGCTTTACCCTTAATGATCCCCTTGATAGCTACATCATCGACGATGCAGCGATTTGTCATTACATCAATCCCGTAACTTGCGATGAAAACTCCAGCGTTGGAGTCCGTACTATCATTCTGATTGATTTCACCCCGCTAGAACAGAGTGACACGTGTTCCCAGTAACGCTTTTGTCACGAAAACGGCCGACAACCAGGAATGATAGTTTTTACGGCGATCATTAAGCTTCAAGAACCCTTTTATCTTAGGAAAAATGTTGTGAGTAATCATTCAAACACCTCATCAAATGTTCCGTTCTTATTGCCAACACCTGCTCAACGCAGGCTATGGCTTATTAGCCAAGGAAATATGGACTCAGCATTATATAACGTGCCATTTTCGTTACGTTTGCGTGGTACGTTAGATAGGAAAGCGCTTGAACAAACTATTATTTTTATGATTGAGCGTCACCCCGTGTTGCGTTCACAATTTCATGTTCTCAATGGAGAATTACAGATAACGTTGCATCCGCAGCGGCCTGAATTACGTATCAGTGATCTCAGCTATTACTCCCCGGAAGAATGCGAAACCAAAATAAAGTCAATCTATAATAACGAAGCCAGATATTGTTTTAATCTCAGTAACGATTTGCCTTTTCGTTGTTTATTGCTTCGTCGGCAAGAGAACGATCATCAGTTGATATTTACGCTTCACCATATTGTATTTGATGATTGGTCTACTCACGTTTTTCTTAATGATTTTAGCCATGCCTATAACCAGTATAAAATCGGTCAACAACCTAAGTTGGCAGCAATTACCTACCCGCATGTCAGTGACTCTGTAACAGATATTCATATCGATAGCGCCCGTCGGCAACGCTTACGCAGCTATTGGGGAAAACAGCTCGCGGAATTGCCTGAACTACATAAATTACCCACCGATCGGCCGCGGCTATTAGAACAACGGGGACGTGGCGCGGTATATCAGAAGTCACTTCCTTTATCTCTCGTTGGACGTATTTCTAAAATCTGCCAACGTTATGGATTAACACCTTATATGGTGGCGATTTCCGCTTTTGCCGTATTACTGAATCGTTATTCATACGATGACGACATCGTTATTGGCAGTCCATTTGCGAATCGTCACAGTATTGATGAACATGTCCGTCTTGGCTTTTTTATCAATTTGTTACCGCTGCGTTTTCGCTTTAGCGAGGGAATAAGTTTCAGTGATCTATTAGTTCAAGCACGCGATATATTGCTTGATGCATATGAAAATGCTGATTTGCCGTTTGATGAGATTGTCGATGTGGTACAGCCCCTACGTTCTCTGAGTCATGCTCCTGTTTTTCAAATTATGTTTGATTATTTGAAGAGCCCGGGACAAGCATTGCAACTGGATGGATTAGAAGCAGAAATACAATTTATCCATTCTGATACTGCTAAATATGATTTGACGTTATCGATAGAAGAATCCCCGAATTCCCTACTCTGTCTGGTTGAATTTGATACCGATTTATTTGATACCCTCACCATTACTCGCATGGTGAATCACTATGAGAAATTGTTGGATTCCTTGTTAAGTGAATCTGAACGTTCTGTCTCCACATGTAGCATGTTGCCGCCAGAAGAGCTGGAGACACTGGCTCGCTTCTCCCGGCCGGCAGAACCTCTACCTGTATTGGAATTTATTTCGGTGGCTGAACGCATCAAGTCACAGGTGGGTAATAATCCAGATGCACGAGCGATTGTTTGGCGTGATCAACGTTTCACCTATGCTCAACTGGACCAATATGCGCAATGTCTGCTCGCGAAGATGCGCCAGTGCGGCGTTGGGCCGGGTAGCCGGGTTGCAGTGTTTATGAGCTACCGGCCAGAAATTGTCATCTCTTTTTACGCTATTCTCTCTGCCGGCGCGGTTTATGTGCCGTTGTCCCCTGCTGATCCTCGCTTTACCGACAAGATAAATGATGCACAGCCAGTACTGATCCTCACCAGTGAACAGGATGCTGTTAGTTTGCTTGATTTTCATGCTATCACGCTGGAAGTTGATGGGCTGTTTCGTCAACCAGCTCCGCCGGAGGAGCAACCCATTTGGCCGGTTCAGGAGAGTGATTCAGCCTATGTTATTTATACTTCTGGTTCAACAGGTAATCCCAAAGGGGTAGAGGTAAGCCACGGTAGTCTACATGCATCGTACCATGCCTGGCGCCATGACTATCGTTTCACCCAACCCGGTGAACCGGTATCGCTACAACTTGCCGCACCGATTTTCGATCTCAGTATAGGGGATTTCAGTCGTACTCTGGGTTGTGGTGGATGCCTGATTATGTGTCCGCGTGAGTGGTTGCTAGATGCCCCTGAAATGTACCGCTTGATGATGAGCGAAGGCGTGACCTTCGGTGATTTTCCTCCTGTAGTACTGCGTCAATTAATTCAGTTCTGTCAGGATAATGGGAAACGTCTGGATGGATTATCAACGCTGGTGTGCGGGGCTGATGTCTGGTTTGGTCATGAGCTGCATGCAGCACAAGCGCTTTGCCGCCAAGATGCGCGTATTCTCGGTTCTTACGGTGTAACCGAAGCAACCATTGACAGCACTGTTTTTGATCCGGAAACACACCCGTTAGAAGCCGGGCGAGTGATTCCATTGGGGAGACCGCTGGCTAGCTGCGAACTGTTCATTGTTGATGAACATCTGCAACAGGTGCCAATCGGCGTTAGTGGTGAATTGTTGATTGCTGGTGTTACCGTAGCGAAAGGATATCTCAACAATCCTCAACTCACAGCAGAAAAATTTATTACCGGCAAATTCGATAGCCAGGGCCGTTTTGTGGCAGACAGTTTTGCGCAAGATAATAGTGGTACGCGATTTTATCGCACCTCAGACATTTGCTGTTTCCTGGCTGACGGTACTATTGACTTCATGGGACGCAGTGATCATCAGGTTAAAATTCGCGGTTTTCGCGTCGAATTAGGTGAAGTTGAGAGTGCCCTACTGGAACACGCAGATGTGCGCCAGTGTGCGGTTGTCGCCTGTAATGACAGTACAAATAATAAAGTGCTGGTCGCCTATGTTGTGTCATCGGCTGATACTGACAAGTTACGTGGTTATTTGTCCCTGCGGCTACCCGGGCATATGATGCCGCGTGCTTTCGTGTTTCTCGATAAATTACCCACCACACCCAACGGGAAGGTTGATCGCAAGCGCTTGCAGGTTCCTGATTTTTCGCTACCAGAAAATCAAGAATCGATGACAGAACCCGCTAACGCTCGTGAAGAACAACTGCTGGCATTATGGAGAACAGCGTTAGGGGTTCAGGTCATCGGTACTGAAGATAATTTCTTCTATTGTGGCGGCAATTCATTAATTGCTGCCAATTTGATTACACAGATTAATAAGACATTTAGTGTTCAGCTTAAGCTTTCCGCTATTTTCAATCATCCGACTATCGTCGGGTTGGCCTCGTTACTGGATAGTATTGAAAAGGACGGTGTCGAAAAGAGCGGCGCGAAACAGAGTGTTACTATGCAGCACGTTTCGCAGATCAGTGATTTACTCTCATTCGGTCAGCGCAGTTTGTGGTTGCTTGCGATGCAACGGCCGGATGATTGCAGTTACAACGTGCCTTTCACATTGCGTCTGCATGGTAATCTGCATTTTAGTGCGTTAATGCAGGCACTGAATGACATAGTGCAACGTCATGATGTATTGCGCACTACATTCTCTAGCCAAGTCAGCAAAGTAAGCGGGCCGGATGGAACATCCAGTTTTGAACCCAGTTATCAGGTTGCATCTGAATTAACGCTCCCCCTGCGCCAGCAAAATATCGCCGGCGGTGAGTCAGCGCTGGCATCGAAATTGCGGGAAGAAATGATGGCAAGTTTCGATCTCGCCAATGGGCCACTCATCCGTGCGGTACTGTTTACGTTGTCCCCGCAAGAACATGTGCTTTGTATTACTCTGCATCACATTATTTCCGATGGCCGCTCGCTGGCAATACTTTCTGATGAGTTACGGCACTGCTATCAGGCACATCTGGCCGGTAAGGCACCCATGCTACCCATGTTGGAAGCAAACTATGGGCATTTCATTACCTGGCAACGGTCTCGACTGGCTGATCCAGCGGTACAGCAACAAATTCACTTCTGGCGTCAACAATTGGCAAATGCGCCAGCGACTCTGACACTGCATGATATGGCTGCACCAACTGACGAGGCGGCGGCAATAAGTTGTGTTATTCCCCATCTGTATGTTGAAGGCGTAGAGAAACTGGCTCGTGAGCAGAACTGTACACCGTTTATGGTCTGGTTGAGTTTGTTTACACTCCTGTTGCGCCAGCAAAGCGGCGAGCAGGATTTTATCGTCGGCACACCGGTGTCGCTGCGCACCATACCTGCATGGGATGCGCTGATTGGCTACTTTGCTAATACTTTGCCGGTACGCATCAATAGCCGTGAGTTGCAAACTTTTCAACAACTCTTGATGCATACGCGACAGGTTAGTCTCGACATCCTTGAAAATCGGGATTTACCATTCGATTATTTGGTACAGACACTTAATTTGCCTCGTGTAGCGGGTAAAAATCCTGTTTTCCAAACTATTTTTTCCTGTGAATTAGATCAACCAAACGATGCAACATTCGGGGACATGAAGGTTTCAGACGTTGAGTTGGGGGACTATCGCGCCAAAATTGATTTGGAGCTGGCGATTAACCGTGTAAATGGTCAGGTTTACGCTCACTTTATGACAATGCCGGGGGTGTTATCTGCCGTCACTCTGGAGCGGATGAGTGAGCATTTGCTGGCGATATTGCCACAACTCATTGAAAAACCAGATACTGCATTGGCTGATTTGTTGACGATTAATTCCAGCAATAGTGCTCAACCAGAACTCATTGTTGATAAGCCACAAGGACTGTTTCAGTTGTTTGAGCAGAACCTGTCCCAGTATGGCGGACATGTGGCGCTGGAAAGTGATGAATTAAGTCTGAGTTATCAGCAGCTTGATACATTGACGGCATATGTGGCGCAGCAACTACAACAAGCAGGTGTAGGCCGTGGTGATCGAGTTGGCATTCTGATGGGGCACCATCCACATAATGTCACGGCAATGCTGGCAATTAACCGGATTGGTGCGGTGTTTGTGCCGCTGGCTCCTGATAATGCCGAACCAGCAAATCGGTATGTGATTGATAATGCGAAAATAAAAGCGATTTTATGCCGAAATGAAACAGCCCCCCTGTGCCAGCGTCTTGGTCTGGCGGCAATTAATATTGATGAGTTAGATATAGCCAACGCACCCTGTATGGCAATGGCGGCGATCTGTCAGCCGGATGATTGCGCTTACGTTATTTACACGTCGGGCTCGACGGGCAAACCGAAAGGTGTTGCTGTCTCCCACCGTAGTGTCTGCCATAACATTCTGGCAATACGCGATGAACTGAGACTTGAACCTGCTTCTCGCATAGCACAATACTCTTCGCCTGTGTTTGATGTGATGTTGGGAGAAATTTTTCCAGCGCTTGTAGCGGGTGCTTGCGTGGTCTTCGGTAAGAAACAGCAACTGTTGCCTGGCAGTGATCTGACAGAGTGGCTGGCACATAAACAGATTACGCATCTGTGGATTGTACCTTCCGCGTTGGCGATAGTGCCGTTAGTACCGCTGCCTAATCTCCAGGTGCTTATCGTAACCGGTGAACCTTGTATGCCCGAAGTCGCCCAACGCTGGTCTGTAGGGCGCAGGCTGATGAATGGATATGGCCCTACTGAATGTGCGATTGTGGTATCCCTTACCGATTATCATGCCGCAGGACAAAATCTGGTGCTGCGTCCAATGGGCGATGTTCGCTTCTATCTGCTTGATGAACAGAGAAAGCCCGTGGCGCCGGGGGAAATGGGTGAACTGTATTTAGCGGGAACCTGTGTTGCACAGGGCTATCTGGGGATGGATGAAAAAACCGCTGAGGTGTTTTTACCCGATAGTTTTGCACCACAATTAAAGGCTCGCATGTACCGTACTGGCGATATTGTGCGCCAACGCGTGGATGGCGCACTGGAGTTTGTTGGTCGGGTTGACCGTCAGGTAAAAATCCGTGGTCACCGAATTGAACTGAATGCTGTACGTGCCGCCCTAAGTGCGTTACCGGGTGTACGTCAGGCCGAAGCGCTGGCAATCACCGATAGCCAAGGGAATAAAGAGTTGGCGGGATACATTGTTGGCGAAACTCGCCGTAATGAAATCCTGAACGCATTACGCCAACAGGTTAGTGACGTTATGGTGCCAACAGCGCTGTTCTTTCTTGATGCACTACCTACCGGCATTACGGGAAAAGTCGATCTGAAAGCGTTGGCTGAAATGAAACTGACACGTGCCGGTCAGCATCAATCTTCCCCTTTGCCAGTCAAAGTTGTGCCATCGCTTAGTCGCGTTGAGGCTATCTGGCGTGAACTGCTAGAGAGGGATGAAATCGGTTATGACGAAAACTTTTTCGATGCTGGCGGCCACTCACTGCGGATTATGGCGCTATTACAACAATTGAATGAGGTGTTTGGTCACGGCTTGTCTGTCACCGATATTTTCGCTCATCCCACCATTCAACAACAAGCTCAACTACTGGACACACTGTCGCAACAAAAAACACCTGCCACAATCACACCGCCGATAGTCACTAAAGAGACAGCAACGCCATCAACGCCGAATGTTTCGACTCAGGATAGCAATACTATTGCGATTATTGGTATGACTGGCCGCTTCCCACAAGCGCCAGATCTCGACACTTTTTGGCAGCGGTTGTTGGCGGGTTATGATGCCAGTGCGGCGTTGTCTGACGAGGAATTGTTACAACGAGGCGTCGATCCAGCGCTGTTAAGTCACCCGCAATTTGTCAGACGCGCACGTTTGCTGGAGGGTTGCGCGGAGTTTGATGCACGCTTCTTTGGTTATTCATCACGTGAAGCGCAGGTGATGGACCCGCAACAGCGGTTGTTTCTTGAAATGGCATGGGAAACGCTGGAATTATCTGGCTATGGCAATGATAGTACACCGCGTTCGGTGGGTGTCTTTGGTAGCAGTGGCTTCAATTATTACCTGCTGGAAAACGTCATGCCAAATAAAGACCGGATGCATCTCGACCCCGGTCAGTGGCAAATAGGTAATGACAAGGATTTTATCGCTACACGTACTGCTTACAAGTTGAACCTTAGCGGACCGGCTGTCAGTATTGGCACTGCTTGTTCGTCATCACTCACTGCTATTCACTTTGCCTGCGAAAGTTTACGACGCGGTGAATGTAACATGGCGTTGGCGGGTGCTGTAGCACTGGACCCGCAACAAGTTGGCTTTGTCCATGTCAGCGGCGGAATTATGTCTCCAGATGGCCTTTGCCGGCCATTTGATGCGGCGGCCAACGGTACAGCCAGCGGCAGCGGCGGTGGGATGATATTACTAAAACGTCTGTCCGCTGCTTTGGAAGATGGCGATACTATCTATGCGGTAATTAAAGGTTCTGCTGTCAATAATGATGGCGCACAAAAGGTTAGTTACACGGCACCAAGTATTGACGGTCAATCTGCTGTAATTAAAGACGCTCTGCGTAACGCCGGTGTATCGCCCGCCAGCATCAGTTATATCGAAGCGCATGGTACGGCGACCTCTCTAGGCGATCCGATAGAAGTACGTGCGCTGACTCAGGCTTTTGTGGAACAGTCTGATGGTGAGACATTGCCTGTAGGGAGTTGTGCAATAGGTTCTGTGAAAGGAAATATAGGGCATACTGATGCCGCCGCCGGTATCGCGGGTGTAATCAAAACCGTGTTAGCGCTGCGTCACCAGACTTTGCCGCCAAGTATTCACTATCATCAACCCAATCCTGCAATCCACTTCGAACAGACTCCGTTTGCTGTAATCAATACAGCACGCCCGTGGCCGCAAACAAGTAAGCCACGTCGTGCCGGCGTAAGTTCTTTCGGTATTGGCGGCACTAATGCCCACCTTATTCTGGAAGAAGCTCCGCGTCAGCAAGATACCCGCATATCAGATGGCGAGCGCTGGCATCTGCTGCCGATTTCAGCAAAAACGCCGCCAGCGTTAATTCAGCAAGGGGAACGCTTGGCAGTAGCACTGACTGCCTGTCATCAGCCATTGGCGGATATTGCCGGGACTTTGCAACAAGGACGTAGCGCTTTCGGTGAGCGTGCTTTTGTTGTGGGAAAAGATCGAGAGCAATTAATCAATCAACTACGCCAGCTATCGCCGCAGACTGTTAGTCGCAAACAACAGCATCGGGCAGTGATTTTTATGTTTCCGGGGCAAGGAAGTCAGTCTATTGAAATGGGCCGGTCGCTGTATCTGCGCGACGGTGTATTCCGCCAGCAATTTGATCGCTGTGCCGAACTGTTACAACCACACATCAAACTGGATATCAGGCAGTTAATTTATCCGCAATCAGAACGCGACAATGCGGTCAGTCGGTTAAATGCTACACGTTATACTCAGCCTGCGCTGTTCACTGTTGAGTATGCGCTGGCCTGTCAGTTACAGGCGTGGAGTATTACCCCTCAGGCAATGATTGGTCATAGTCTCGGTGAACTGGTTGCTGCCTGCGTAGGGGGTATGTTAGAGCTGGAAGATGCACTGGCATTGGTAGCCAATCGTGCTGCAATCATGCAACGTCAGCCCACAGGGGCAATGCTGGCGGTACAGGCATCACCTGAACGCATGGTTTCGCTGGCGCCAGAGTGTGAATTTGCCGCGATCAATGGGCCTGAACAGTGCGTGATAACTGGCAGCCATGACGATATTGCTGTACTGGAAGAGCAGTGTGAAAAGGCAGGTATTTCTTGCCAGCGACTCACGACATCACATGCATTTCATAGTTCATTAATGGATGCTGCCGCACAACAGATGCGGGAATTCAGCGCAGGCTTCACGCTACAATCCAGCACTATTCCGATGATATCCAATGTCAGCGGCAGTTGGTTCAGTGAACAGGATCGCGATAATTCTGGCTATTGGGGCGATCACCTGCGTCGGCCGGTACGCTTCTATGATGGAATTCTTACGTTGCTGACCCATTATGACAATCCAATCCTGCTTGAAGTAGGCCCGGGGAGTGCGCTGACCAGCATGCTGAAAGATCTACAGCAGACAAGCCAAGCTCAGATACTGACCACAATGCGCCGTACTCGCCAGCAGAAACCAGATGAAGAGGTGCTGCTCAACACCATCGGGCAGTTATGGCAGCAAGGAGTCGCCATCGATTGGGTTGCATTTGGTCATTCACACAAATTACATCGGGTTATGCTGCCAGCGTACCCCTTCCAACGCCAACATCTCTGGTTGGAACATCCGGTCACTACATCAGCCGCCGTAATAAGTACACAGCGGAGAAGCGTACCGACTTTCACACAGTTATCGGCTAGAGAGGAGGTCACACAGTTTACTTGTAAGCTGAATGATAATGTCTGGTTTATCAATGAACATCGCATTTTCGAAGGGCAAGGTGTATTACCGGGCACAGGTTGCCTGGAATTAGTGCGTCGTGCTTTTAACGAATTGCAACCCGGCGGCACGGCCACTTTTAGTGAGGTTTATTTCCCCTCGCCATTGGTACTTCCGTCAGGTGTTGAGCGTCGGATACGCATTAGCTTGACCGCCATTGATCACAGCTTTGCCTTTACGCTGGAGTCTCGCGGTGACGGTGATGACAGGTGGCAACTCCATGCAAACGGTAATATTACTGCCGTATGCTCGCCACCAGCAGAGATTGTTTCGCCTTATGAGTTACGTCGGAATTTGCAGCTTGAAGAAGTTGCAGAGGCGCCGGAGCGCTTCAATCAGGCATTTGCTGACTATGGACCACATTGGCAATGCATTACAGGTGTTTGGATGGGTGATCGCTGTGCGTTGGCACAGTTGCGGCTCAATCCGGCATTTATCGATGATTTACCTGATATTGCATTACACCCTGCTTTGCTCGATTTGGGCACGGTATTCTTACATGCCTGTCTGTTACCGGGTGATGCTTCAATCCCGTTCCATTATGGTTCACTGACGCTGCATCAGCCATTATGCGCTGAATTTTACAGCCTGGCAGTTGAGACGGCGCCACGGACCTATAACATAACGCTATTTAGTTGGGATGAGAGTCAGAATTGCAAACAAGTGCTGGTTGAAATCCACGGTTACCATTTACGGCAGTTTAATTCTTTGCCACTCCAACCAGAGCGCGAGGCGAATGTCGCACGGTGGTGTCGTCACCCTCGATGGTTGCCGAAGCCTCTAGGCGAAACAAAGCAGAATCGTGCGCCGTGGCTGATTTTTGGCGCTCAAGCCGCTGAGCTGAGTGATTTATGGGAAGCGGCGGCGCCCGGTAGTATTATTGTCGAAGATGCTGATGAATTTCTGCAACAGGATACTTACCGCTTTAGTTTGCGTAAGGATCAACCCGAAGATTATCAACGACTGATAGATTGCCTGATACAGCAACAAGCGCTACCAGAACGTATCATTTGGTGCTGGACTGCGGCAGTGATTTCTCAACCAGAGGCCGCGTTTGAACAACTGGCGGCTGCGATTAAAGCGCTCACCGGTCATCACAGGGTTTTTAATATTACCCTAATTTCCCGTGGGCTACAGGCGGCCAGAGTGTTGGAAGCCTGTAATGCCGCACCCGCGCTTGGTTTGCTAGGAATATTGGCGGCAGAGTATCCGGGGTGTTCTGCACGTCATATTGATCTGGATGATGACACTTTTGCTACATATCAATCGCTGATTGCGGAACTGTATACAGATATGCAACCAGAAGAGACGACAGAAGGAATACCGGTTACCAGCATTACGCTTAAACAGGGTGAGCGTGAATTACAGACATTTACCGAGTTTGATGAGATACCTCACCGGCAAATTCTGCGTGATGGCGGTGTTTACCTGATTACTGGTGGACTAGGGGGTATCGGTCAATTACTAGCACGTCACATCAGCAATAAATGCAATAAAGTTAAACTCGGTATTTTGAGCCGCCGGGAAACGAATGCGACAAGCGAAGCTTTACTCGATGTGTTGCGGAAATCTGGTGCTGAAATCATGATGTTGTCCGCTGATGTTGCTGATGGCGCGGCATTGACTAAAGCACTGGCACAGATGCGGGCAAGATTTGGCGCTATCAACGGTGTGATTCATTCAGCGGGTATTGAAGCCAGTGGGTTGCTGGAACATGGCACGTCGCAGGACTGGCGACATGTAATGGCGGCAAAAGTCAGTGGAACACAGCAACTGATGACGGCGATGAGTCAAGACCCTCTCGACTTTGTTCTGTTGTGCTCTTCACTTGCCTCATTTGTAGGTGGAATTGGTCAGGCAGACTACGCGGCGGCGAACCGTTATCTTGATGCCGTGGCGTACTACTGGCGACAACAGGCTATACCGGTAACGTCAGTTAACTGGGATACCTGGGCTGAAGTGGGGATGGCTGTGGATTATGCTGCACGTCGTCAAGAAAGTGTGACCGGTCTCAGTAATCAAGAGGGCTGCGCTATTTTCGATCTGGCTATCGCCGGAATGGAAGCACAGATCGTTGTCAGTAAATTTACTACTGTGCGGCGTGCGCAACTACAGAACTCATCGGTGATATCTGATTCCGCCAGCCCAGAAGAAGCGGTTCGTCAATTGTGGTATGAGCTACTGGGTGAAGAGACGATTCATTTGGAAGATGATTTCTTCGAACTGGGTGGTCATTCGCTGTTGGCAACGCAAATGATCTCCCGTTTACGTGATCATTTCCAGCACTGTCTGACACTGGCGGAGTTTCTCGAACAACCGACAATGGCACGTGTTGTCCGCTCACTATCTGATGAGAAAAAGAGCCAGGCTCCTGAAAATGCCCATATCCGCTACTGCCTGGTGCCCATTAATCATGGCGGTAATGGTAATTATTCACCCTTGTTTTGTGTGCCGGGTATGGGCGGCAATGTTACCCAATTTATGCCTTTGGCTGCGGCATTACCACGAGAACTGCCATTTATCGGTATGCAGTATTTGGGGCTTGATGGAAAAACAGCGCCGCACCAATCGGTAGAAGAGATAGCAACACATTATATTGCTTGTTTGCGCTCGGTACAGAAACAAGGACCATATCATATCGGCGGTCATTCATTGGGTGGCAAGGTAGCTTATGAAATGGCGCGGCAGCTTCATGCTGAAGGAGAAAGCGTCGGTTCTCTGGTGCTACTCGACTCCGCCGCGCCACCTTATGCACCAGTTCCGTATCAGGAAGATGCTGATATTGCCAAAGTTATTCTTGGTATTTTTGCCTACTACACTGACCGACTGGAAATGATCGATAGCTTGGATGACGACGAAATGCGTGCATTGCCACGTGAGGCGTTACTGAGCTATATCAAAGAGCAATTAAAACGTTTCTCGTTGATTCATGCACAGAATGATATGGGCTCAATTAACGGATTGTTTAATGTCTACCGGGCTGCGTCGGATATGTCGCCTAAATATCGTCCAACACCCGTACAGTTGCCAATTCCTATGCTGTTAGTCAAAGCGGTAGAACCCTTACCAAAAGGGGTTGTTGTGCCGGAAATACGGGAAACCAATGCCTGGGGTTGGGAGAAGTTTTCCACTCTTCCCATTCGTATCGCAGAAGTGCCGGGGAATCATTATAGCTGTCTGATGGAAGAGCACGTAGCCCATGTATCGCAGGCAATAATCCACCACTTTCCGTCAATAATAAAAGGAAGGCAAGTATGAGTCATTCTTTCCCAACAGCTTACCTTCCTGATACCCGGCAGCATAAACGCCGATTAGCAGTCATCCTAATGACATTGGCGGTAGATGCTTTGGGTATCGGGATTGTACTCCCGGTTTTACCCGATCTGTTGCGGGAGGTTGCCCCGCAACCGCCGGAAGCAGGTGTGCCGTTAATCGGGTTATTTGTCGCACTATATGCTTTTGCACAGTTTCTTTTCGCTCCGTTGTTAGGGACGCTTAGCGACGCTTGGGGAAGGCGACCGGTATTGCTTTCAACACTGTTTGGGACAGCGCTGAGCTATACGCTAGTAGCGACTGCGCCGTCGCTAGGATGGCTGGTGGTCGGTATATTTCTTTCCGGTTCCACCGCCGCTAGTACTTCCGCTGCATCGGCTTACGTAGCAGATGTTACGCCAGAAGCACAGCGAGCAGCGCGTTTCGGGCTGGTCAGCGGTGTTCTTGGCTTCGGCATGGTTGCCGGGCCAGCCTTCGGTGGGTTATTAGGCATGATTGCACCGCGCCTTCCATTTGTCATTGCTGGTTCACTAGCAGCAGTGAATGCTATTGCCGCCATGTTTGTTCTGAACGAAAGTCTGACCAAGGAGAACCGGCGTTCGTTCGACTGGCGCCGCGCCAATCCTTTGGGCAGCTTGAAACTACTGACAACGGATGGGGTACTGAGACGCTTAGTTTATGCTTCGGCTCTTGGCATGGTGGTTTATGGCATTTTTCTGGCCTGTTTTGTCTTACTCAATGAAATGCGTTTAGGCTGGGGACCACGTGAAAACGGGCTGGCTCTCACCGGGCTCGGCGTCGGGATCATCATAACGCAAACTTGGTTGCTAAAAATGTTCGTGACGCGCTGTAACGAATACCGCACAGCCATCATCGGTTATGGACTCTATATGTTGGCGTTTATCGCTTATAGCCTGGCCGTATCCCCCCTTATTGTTGCTGGCGCAATTGCTTTGCATGCACTGGCGTTGATCAGCGATTCAACGCTTCGTGCTTTGATTTCATTACGTGCAGGCAATGAACGACAAGGGGAATATCTGGGAGCGCAGAACTGTATGTTGGGTCTGGCTATCACTGTTTCTCCGTTATTAGGCGCGTTCTTGCTCCATTTCTCATCTCGTCAGGGACAATCTCTCTACTTTCAAGGGTTCCCTTTTGTTATTGCTGTGGTTGTTTGCTTCTGCGCCATATTGATTTTGCTACGTGGCTCTCAAGCAGACATTAAATTTCGCAGTTTGTATAAATAAAAAGATCACTAGCCTGTGAGGGTTAATTATATGAAACAACATCAAGGGGATTACTACCCCCTGACCGCAGCACAGCAGGAAATTTGGCTGGCTGAACAATTAAGTGCAAAAACAGGAATTTATAATACGGGTTGTTATATTGATATTTCAGGCTATATCGATATTGAGACAC
The DNA here is from genome assembly GCF_001083805.1 of Photorhabdus luminescens subsp. luminescens. Lineage (GTDB taxonomy): Bacteria > Pseudomonadota > Gammaproteobacteria > Enterobacterales > Enterobacteriaceae > Photorhabdus > Photorhabdus luminescens. The sequence goes on from NZ_JXSK01000001.1 coordinate 1,144,956, forward strand.
TTAACACGGCATTGTCCCAGTTGATAGATGAAGCTGAGTGTTTACGAGTGGTGGTTGTGCAGCACCCACAAGGATTACAACAACAGATTGTTACCCATCTGCAATGGGAATGTCCGCTGATTGATTTATCTAATCATGTGAATGCATTAACAGAAGCTGAAATCTGGATGAAGGCTGAATTGGCGCGGCAGATGGAGTTAACACAGGGGCCGTTGTTTGGCTTTGCGCTACTGAAAATCAGTGATGAACACTATTTTTTGTTTATTCGTGTCCATCATCTGGCTAGTGATGCTTTTGGCACTACGTTGCTAATTCAGCGGCTTGCTGAACTGTATACCCAGAAATTGACTGGCGCTGATGAGCTGGAAAATCCATTCGGCGCTCTTAGCGATCTGCTGGCTTTTGATGAAGAATACCGCCGCTCGGAAAATTTCCAAGGTGACCGTCAGTGGTGGGCACAATATATGGCAGGCCGAAGTGAACCACAGAGCCTTGCCGTGGGGGCGAAACCCGGTCAGTTTGCCGACTTGGGTTCGTTCAGTTGCACCCCGTGTGAAATCCCGGCAAAGGTCAATGATATTCTGCACACTCTGAGTGAAGAGAGTGGCAGTAGTATGGCGCAAATTATTATTGCTATCGTTGCTTCCTGGATTTCTCGTATGACCGATAAGCAGGATATTACGTTAGGTATGCCAGTAACTGCGCGTTCAGGGCGTGTGTTACGTAATATTCCAGGTATGGTATCTAATGTATTACCTCTGCGTCTGACAATAGATCCTGCTCATTCCATCGGCGACATTAGTAAGCAGGTCAGCCAGGAAATCCGCCAATTACTCAAACATCAGCAATATCGCTCTGAAGATATCTATCGTGATTTACAGCGAAATGGTTCTGCCCCCCGCTTGTTTGCGCAGAATATTAATGTGATGCTGTTTAACAGCAATGTGAGCTTTGCGGGTAATTTGGGGCGTACCAAAAATTTGTCCAGTGGCCCGGTAGAAGATCTCTCTGTGACCATTTATTATCATGACGAAGGCGGCAGTTTGCAGTTTACGCTCGATACCAATGATAACCTCTATACTCCCCACGATATTAACCTCCAGAAATCTCTTTTTCAGCATTTCATCACTGAATTGCTGGCGGATATATCACGCCCCATTGGTGAACTGACATTACCGGGTTGGCGCATAGGAGACAGCCTATTACCTGCGCGGCACGCAGTATTAAACGAGGAAACACTGGCCTCGCGCTTTGAACAACAAGCAATTGCAAGGCCAGACAGTATGGCGCTGACTTATCAACAGGAAAAGGTGAGTTATACGGTATTGAACCAACGTGCTAACCAACTGGCGCACTATCTGGTATCGCGGCAAATAGGCCCGGAACAGCGTGTTATGGTCTGTTTACCACGTTCTATTGAGATGATGGTGACACTGCTGGCTATCATCAAAGCGGGTGCTGCCTACGTGCCGGTGGAGGCAGATTATCCGCAAAGTCGTCTCGATTTTATGATTGACGATGCTGAACCTGCTTGTGTGATCACCACCAGCGAAATTGCGCAACGCCTGACAACCCATACCCCCATGTTACTGCTAGATGATCCCGAGTTAATTGCCCATCTGGAAATGCAGAGTATTGCTGATCTGTCTGATAAAGAGCGCTTGCAACCGCTGATTTCAGCACACCCTGCTTATATCATTTACACCTCTGGCTCTACCGGCATGCCCAAGGGCGTGGTAGTGACTCATCACAATGTGATGCGTTTGCTACAAAGTACTCAGCGCTGGTTTAATTTCTCTGAAACCGATTGTTGGACAATGTTTCACTCTTATGCTTTTGACTTTGCTGTCTGGGAGTGTTGGGGAGCATTGTTGAATGGCGGAAGACTGGTGATTGTCCCTTGGGAAGTCAGCCGTTCACCTACAGATTTTTTGCAGCTTTTGGTTAGCGAAAAAGTAACGGTGTTAAATCAGACGCCTTCAGCATTTCAGGCACTAATCCATGCTGATCGCGAAGCCCCTAAACTTGGGCAGAGCTTGGCGCTGCGCACAGTGATTTTTGGCGGAGAAGCGCTGAATGCGCATATCCTGGAGGAGTGGTATCAAAGGCACGATGATAACGCTCCTCAGTTGATCAACATGTATGGTATTACTGAAACCACTGTACACGTGACCTATTTCCCTCTTTCACGTGAAGTCGTTACGCAGCCTGCCTCAAGTCTTATCGGCGAACCTATTGATGATCTCAGTATTTATATTCTTGATGAGGCTCAGAGCCCGGTTCCGGTAGGTTTTGTGGGTGAGATATATGTGGGCGGCGCAGGGGTAGCTCGTGGTTATCTGAATCGTCCTGAACTCACGGCTGAACGCTTCATTGCTGATCCTTTTATCGGCACAGGTGCGCACATGTATCGCACTGGCGACTTGGCAAGATTGCGTCGGGATGGGGTATTGGACTTCCTTGGCCGTACTGACGATCAGGTTAAAATCCGCGGCTTCCGTATTGAATTGGGCGAGGTGGCGGCAGCGCTAAATGCACACCCTGATATCGCGCAGTCTGAGGTCATTGTGCGTGAAGATGAAGGTCAACAGAAGCGGTTGGTGGGCTATGTCATTGCTCATAAGGGTATTACGCTTGAACCACAGTTAATACGGGCCAGTCTAGCCGCATACTTACCTGAAGCGATGATTCCAGCAACAATAGTGCAACTTGACCGCTTCCCGTTAACCATTAACGGAAAGTTAGATCGTAAGGCGTTGCCGAAACCCACATGGAATAGTGCAGTAGTCAATGAAAATAGTTCCTCCAACCCACAGGAACTCGCACTTTGTTGTCTGTTTGCCGAGTTGTTGGGATTAGAAAATATCTCTCCAGAGGATAATTTCTTTGAGCTCGGCGGCGAATCATTGGTTGCAATGCGGATAATAGCAAGAGTGCGTAGTGACTTCGGCGTTGAAATAACGTTGCGCGATCTATTTAACGCACCGAGGGTCAGCCAACTGGCGCAACGATTAAACACTTTACAGCAGGAAAATGAAGTCGTCAGTCAGACCTAAATTTTTAACGCAATTATGTTGGCAAATAAATAAAACAGAGGACAAAACATAATGAACCGAATAGATGAATTAACCGCAGAGCTTCTCAGCTCAATGAATCAGTATGACCTTAAACGACTGGATAATATTTTTTCTGAAGATATTTCAATTTATTATCCGAGCCTCCCACCAATGGTAGGTAAAAAGATGTCGCTTAATTTTCTCAAGAAACTTTTCTCAAATTTTGAATATTTACATTTCACGCAAACTGGTTTTATTGCTAATAATAATCAGGCTTGTATTATTTGGGAAAATGAAGGACGTCGTAAAAATAGTGATATTTATAGCAATATGGGCGTGACATTAATCGAAATTATGGACGATAAAATAATTCTCCTCAGCGATTACTTTAAATTTGAAGTGCCTCATTAAGTAGGATATCGCTGTAATAAAAGTTTGGTGTTCTCTGGATGTTGTATTTGGTTTAGATATTATCGCTACGCTCTTGTTTTAGAAGGTAAAGAGAATAAGATTAATACCGATCAATACTATCAATCATATTTCCGGGAAATCTTTGATCCTGAGTGGCAGGTTTACCCCTGCCACATTTATTCAGAAACCTAAACTATCCAGTAGATCATCAACCTGAGCCTGATTAGCAATAACACCCACGCCATTTTGGTTCACCTGCGGACCATTTAGCAAACTGTCAGTCTCTTTCTTGGTTTTCGCCATCTGATCAGCCGGCATGTTTTCCATCAATACCATCACCAACTGTTTTTCTATTTCCTGAATAACATCCATCATCCGCTTGATAACCTGACCGGTAAGATCCTGAAAATCTTGCGCCATCATGATCTCCAGCAGTTGAGCGTTAGTGAATGCGGTATGTTCAGGTACCGTATTGAGGTAATTCCGGGTATCCATAACCAACGAACGCGCCACAGGCATCTCAACAGGGTTTTCAAACCACTCATCCCAACGTTTTTTCAGTGATATTGCCGATGACTCTAACTCATTTTGGCGAGGTTGCGCCGCTTCAACGCAATTAAGCGCCCTTTCCGCCGCCTGCGCTGTCATCTGCACAACATAGTCCAAACGTTCTCTCGCATCAGGTATTGCCTCAGCCGCCTGAGCAATAGTTTTATCCAATCCCAACTCACGTAAGCTATCACGCAACATACGCGTGAGCTGGCCGATACGGCTGATAATTTCACTGGTGTTAATGGTCTCATCCCTTGGCATGACTGGATTTACACTCATTATGTCTCCTTAGAGGCCCAGTTTTTCAAATATTTTGTTGAGCTTTTCTTCCAGAGTAGCTGCGGTAAAAGGTTTAACAACATAACCACTGGCCCCGGCTTGTGCGGCGGCAATGATATTTTCTTTCTTCGCTTCTGCGGTCACCATCAAAACCGGTATCTTAGCTAATTGAGCATCTTCACGAATGATTTTTAGTAGCTCTAAACCATCCATGTTGGGCATATTCCAATCAGAGATAATAAAGTCAAATTGAGATGCACGAATCTTAGTCAGGGCTTCTGCCCCATCTTGAGCTTCTTCTACATTATTAAAGCCCAATTCTTTTAACAAGTTACGAACGATGCGACGCATGGTTGAAAAATCATCAACCACCAAAAATCTCAGATCCTTATTCGCCATAAAAACTCCTTGAAATTATTTATCAATCAGCGCAGAGCCGCTTAAAAAATTAAATTTATACCCGCCATCTTTCAAGTTGCCTCTTTGTTGGCTGCGCTCACTCACCCCGGTCACATAGTTATCTATGCTCCCGGGGATTCGCTCCCTTGCCGTCGCGATGCATCTTGAAATCCATAGGGGTATATCCGATAGCGGTTAAATACGGACAGCTTGCCCCAAGCTTATTTTCGCCAGCATTCTCTTGCTCATTTTGAGTATATCCATAACCTCATCCACCGCCCCCATTTGTATGGCCGCTCTTGGCATACCAAACACCACGCAACTTGCTTCATCCTGCGCCAATGTGTACGCGCCAGCTTGCTTCATCTCCAGTAAACCTGCCGCGCCATCACTGCCCATGCCAGTTAGTAACACGCCAACAGCATTTCTGCCGGCAAATTTAGCCACTGATCGGAACAACACATCTACAGACGGACGATGACGATTAACCGCCGGTGCATCGGTAATCAAAACCTGATAATCAGCGCCATTACGGCACAGTTCCATATGGCAATCACCCGGAGCAATGTAGGCGTGCCCCGGCAAAATCCGTTCGCCATTTTCAGCCTCTTTTACGGTAATTTGGCTAAGTTTATTCAGTCGTTCAGCAAAAGAACGGGTAAAACCAGGTGGCATATGCTGAGTAATGAGCAGTGCCGGGCTGGTGACAGGTAACGGTTGCAACAAATTTTTTATGGCTTCCGTTCCGCCAGTAGAAGCCCCTACTGCTATCAGCTTTTCACTGGATAACAAAGGCTTAAAACTTAACGGAACAGAACTTATCGGCGTGGCTATTGGCACAGATAGTTTAGCCTGTGCTGCTGTCCGTATTTTCTCCGCAATAAGTTCACTGTAAGCCAGCATGCCTTCACGAATACCCAATTGAGGTTTGGTTACAAAATCAACAGCGCCAAGTTCCAATGCCCTTAATGTGATTTCAGAACCTTTGGCTGTCAAAGAGGAAATCATAACCACTGGCATTGGCCGTAAGCGCATTAATTTTTCCAGAAAATCAATACCATCCATACGCGGCATTTCAACATCCAGTGTGAGTACCTGTGGGTTATGCTTTTTAATCAGATCACGTGCTACCAGTGGATCTGGCGCACAAGCCACTACCTCCATATCCGGGTGGCTATTGATGATCTCTCGCATGATTTGACGCATCAGCGCTGAATCATCGACACAAAGAACAGTTATTTTATTCATGACCTCTCCTTGCCCGGCCTACACCGTAAACGGTCTGTCCTTGCAAGTAGAATTCCCGGCTTATTTGAGTGACATTTTCAGAATGCCCTGCAAAGAGCAATCCATCGGGTTTTAACAAAGCAACAAAATGACGCAGTATCCGTTCCTGCGTCTTTTTATCAAAATAAATCATAACATTACGGCAAAAGATGGCATCAAACTTCTCTTCAAACGGCCAATTAGGATCTAACAGGTTTAGATGCTGGAATGTCACCATGTCAGCAAGTTGGGGCCGGACACGCGCATAACCTTCATAAGATCCAACACCTTTATAAAAGTATCGCTTTTTCTGTTGATCGGTCAGTTGACGCAACTCATCCAATCGATAAACCCCTTTGCGTGCTTTTTCCAGTACATGGGTATCAATATCACTGGCAATAATTTTTACTTGGTGAAAACGTTCCCCCAATACATCGCTTAGCGTCATTGCTATCGAATATGGCTCTTCTCCTGTCGATGCCGCTGCACTCCATACCCGATACGCTCCATTCTTCTTACTTGCATGTTTAGCTAACAGAGGAAAATGATGAGCTTCCCTGAAAAAAGCCGTCAGGTTAGTTGTCAACGCATTGACAAATTCCTGCCACTCCTCACTACCCATGTCGTTTTCAAGAATGAACAGGTATTGCCCAAAATCACGTATTCCAAGGGTACGCAAACGCCGAATTAAACGGTTGTAAACCATCTCCCGTTTATGTGCGGCCAGCACAATACCCGCACGTTGATAGATAAGCTGGCAGATGCGCTTAAAATGCGCATCTGACATGGTATAACGCTGAATCATGTGATTCAGCGGCGAAGATGACAAACTACTTGTCGCTGAAGCAATTAAACTTGGTTTCATCTGGCCTCAACGAGTCTGACTGACTGCCCCTTCGCTATCCGCAGACCTCAGCGTCAGTGAAAGTTCATTTTCAAGCTTATTTTCTGAATTATCAGGTAACTCAAACTGCGCCACTATTTGCACCAAAATATCGGCCTGGTCTTCAAGCGCTGCTGCTGCTGCTGCCGACTGTTCAACCAATGCAGCGTTCTGCTGAGTAACTTGATCCATTTGTGTAACAGCTTGTGCTACCTGATGAATACCCCGACTTTGCTCATCAGATGCCGCAGCAATTTCAGCCATCAGATCCGTCACCTGATTTACAGAAACGACCAATTCATTCATGGTCTTCCCTGCATGGCTAACCAATTCAGAACCTTGGCTTACTCGCTGAACGGATTCACTAATTAATGTTTTAATCTCTTTTGCTGCTTCGGCACTTCGTTGAGCCAGATCCCTCACTTCGCCGGCAACAACAGAGAAACCTCGGCCTTGTTCACCTGCCCGCGCGGCTTCTACTGCCGCATTCAGCGCCAGAATGTTGGTCTGAAATGCAATACCATCAATAACGCTGATAATGGCGCTGATTTTCTGTGAGCTATTGGCAATCGCATCCATTGTCTCCACAACATCAACGGTCAGTTCACCCCCTTTAGAGGCTGTTTTCGATGCAGACACCGCCAATTCACTGGCCTGGCGAGCATTTTCCGCATTCTGACGTACAGTTGCAGTCAGTTGTTCCATACTGGCTGCCGTTTCTTCTAGTGAGGCCGCTTGCTCTTCTGTGCGGGAAGAGAGATCAGTATTACCCTGAGTAATTTCCTGAATACCGCTATACATCAAGTTAGTATTCTCTTTTACCAAAGTAATGGAATTAACAAGTGAACGTTGCATTTCGCGTAATTTTAGGAACACTTCGCCAATTTCATCTTGGGTGAAAACAGAAACTTCTTTATTGAGTTTTCCTTCCGCAACATTCTGGAAGTGACTACGCATATTGGCAAAAGGTCTGAGAAGATTCTTTTTTAACCACCAATGAGCCGCCCAGGCAACAACCAGCACCATTAAAATCGCACCTGCAAACATGGCAACTGAAATTCGGTAATAAAGACGACCATCTTGAACGGCGGTTGTAATCTCCTCTCCGATATACTGCATATATTGATTGAAATCGGATTCAAGTTGCTGCTGATACTTTTCCGTCGGCTGGTTTAAGAATGCATCATAATTACCACTTTCTAAAAAAGCCGAAAGTTCTCTAAGCGCTTTGATATATTCTTTATAACTGGTTTCTACTGAGGCCAATAATACGCTACTACCATCCTCTTCATTTAATTTAGGTAGCGCAATAAACTCGGCAAAATGCATCTCAGCCCTATCCAAGGTCTCCTTAACATTAGCGATCATACTCTCAATATGAGCTTCAGATTGTTGCAGCGTTTTCCCTACAGCGATTCGATTAAGTGTATTACGCGATTGCAGCAAAGCTGCCCAGCTCAACCCTAAGGTATCTCTCTTCTGTGTTCCCAAATCAATTCGTTCAATATAGGATTGATCTGCGTGAATGATTCCAAGTGATAAACCACTTGAGATTATCTGCATTACACAAAACATCATCAGTAACAGATATAAACTGGTAGATATACGAAGCCTGCCTAACATGTAATCACCTCTGTTAACGGCTGCATATGCAGCCATGGTTATCGCTTAGTGTTTTAAAATGTTTCCCAATTAGCTTGTTCTTCCACGTTGTTGACTTTCTTCAACACCGGTGGATTCGATTTAGCCGGAGGAGTCTTAGCCACAGGCAAATGCTCAATTTTCATTTCAGGTTGAGATTTATCGTCAAGATTCGGCAATTGGAATAGAGAAACCAGTTTCTTCAATCCAGCCGCTTGATCTTCTAGTGCAGCCGCAGCCGCAGCGGATTGCTCAACTAAAGCCGCATTTTGTTGGGTTACCCGATCCATTTCGGAGATAGCCAGACCAACCTGAGTTATCCCTCTGCTTTGTTCATCGGATGCAGATGCAATTTCACCCATAATATCAGTTACACGAGTGACTGAACTGACAATGTTATTCATGGTTTCACCGGCGCTCTCAACCAAGACAGAACCGGTATCTGCGCGGCTGACTGAATCTTCTATTAATGCTTTGATCTCTTTTGCTGCCTCAGCACTACGCTGTGCAAGGTTACGCACTTCTCCTGCCACAACCGCAAAACCGCGCCCATGTTCACCGGCACGCGCGGCTTCCACGGCGGCATTCAGCGCCAAGATGTTAGTCTGGAACGCAATAGCATCAATAACACTGGTAATATCGGAAATCTTCTGAGAACTGCCGGCAATTTCACGCATTGTCTGTACAACATTCGCCACAACTTTCCCACCCTGGCGTGCAACTTCAGAAGCACTATCAGCCAAGTTACTTGCCTGACGAGCATTTTCTGCATTTTGACGTACAGTTGCGGTCAATTGCTCCATACTGGCGGCGGTTTCTTCCAAAGAAGCAACTTGTTCCTCAGTGCGCGAGGAGAGATCATTATTTCCCGCGGCAATTTCACTGGTTCCGTTATAAATACTTTCACTGCTCTGACGAACACTAGTGACAGTAGTGATAAATTCTTTTTGCATATGCTTCAGGCCAATGGCTAACGTACTCATCTCATTTCTGCCTGAAACAGTAATATTTTGTGTCAAATTACCGGTAGAAAGCGCCTTAATGTTCTCCAATAATTTGTTTAACGGATTGAGCAAACTATGCTTGATGCTAACCCAACTAAAAATCATGGCTGAAACCAGAATCAGCATGACAATACCCAACATAATCATCGCATTTCTGTAGGAGATATTTGCATCAAATACCACATCAGAATAGAGGTGATCGTTTTGGGTCAAATAGAAGTTATATTCTTCTTCAAAAGCACTCTGATATTTGCCCGTTGGCTGATTGAAAAATTCTACCGTTCGATCATGTTCAAGCAGAACAATAAGCTCATGCAGCGCTGAAATATAAACATCATAGGCTTTTTTAAGACGATTAAGACTTTCCGATTCATGAATAGGCAATTGAGCAGTCTGTTCGTATTGTTCAAAGCGCTGTTCTGCGATAGAGAGATTACTTCTAGCATCAGTCAGTAACTGCTCCAACGTGTAGTAATTATCGACACTCTCATCTTTTTTCATCATATAGCGAATGCCAGCACGGTTCAAACTGTTACGAGCTTGTAACAAATTAACCCAAGTTTCATTCAAAAATGTCTGCTGTTCCCGCATTTTATCCAGTATTTCTAGGTTTTCTTTGTTACTTTTCAACTCATGAAAGAAAAGTCCCCCGGATATAAATTGCAGAGCACCAAATAATATGATGACCGCCATCAGCCCGGTCACTATTTTCATTCGGTTAAACATGTTTTCCCTTTTTACAATAGATCAGCATGGCTTTGTTATCGGCATCACCAAGGGAAACTTTACTGGTTGAATAAAAGAAATTTGAATATTTTTTCTGATTTGGAATTTACGGGAATTATAGACAAGAATTGACTGCCATCTGTCGATGATGGCAGCCACATTTAATGATTAGTTTTTAGCCACTGAATCGACTAACGCCATCTCTTCACTATTAAGCAATTTCTCAATATCCACTAAAATCAGCATGCGATCATCGAGTGAACCTAATCCCGTTAGATATTCAGTAGATAATGTTACTGCAAATTCAGGCGCCGGACAGATTTGCTCAGCTTTGAGCGATAAAACATCCGAAACACCATCAACCACAATACCAACCACCCGGTTTAATAGATTCAAAACAATAACAACGGTATTATCATTATAGGTAATCGTTTCCTGAGCAAATTTAATTCTCAGGTCAATAATAGGCACAATAACCCCACGTAGATTGGTTATTCCTTTAATGAATGCTGGAGTATTCGCAATACGAGTAACCTGATCATAGCCCCGGATCTCCTGTACTTTCAGTATCTCGATACCATACTCTTCATCACCCAGGGTAAAAACCAAATATCCTTCCCCGGCAGTTTCTCCTGACAATTTATTAAACGCTTCTATGGCCGACATGATTTTACCTTTCACTGTGAGATTGACGATTTTCTACAGGGATATTTCCCCATTCAGTGCTTATTTTTTGCTAATAACTCAGCTTTGCTAAATGCCAATTGGTCATGATTGAGTTGCTGCAAAGCAGAAACATCAATAATCAGCGCCACGCTACCATCACCCATAATTGTGGCAGCAGAGATCCCCGGTACTTTGCGATAGTTACTTTCGATATTTTTCACGACCACTTGATGTTGTCCAACTAATTGATCAACCAGCAAAGCATAACGACGGCCAGCACTTTGTACTATCACAATAATTCCTTGCGTCGGATCTGTTTTGGCATCAGGAATATCAAAAACTCGATGTAACTTAATCAGCGGCAAGTATTCTCCTCTGACATGCAGTAATTTTTCATCGCCAGCCAAAGGATAAATATCTTCTTCCTGCGGCTGGAGAGAACTCACCACCGCACTCAACGGCAAAATAAACACTTCGTCATTAACTTTCACTGACATACCATCAAGGATTGCCAGTGTCAGAGGCAACAAAATCCGCGTCACTGTCCCTTTACCGGCCTGGAAGTTAATCTGGATCTGTCCTCCCATTTCCTGAATATTTCTCTTAACCACATCCATTCCTACACCACGGCCAGACACATCTGTTACAACTTCAGCAGTGGAAAAACCAGGAGCGAAAATCAACATAGCAACTTCTTCATTGCTCATATTTTCACTAACCGACAATCCTTGTGACATCGCCTTAGCCAGAATCTTTTCACGATTTAGCCCAGCGCCGTCATCCACAACTTCAATGCAGATATTTCCTCCCTGATGTTCAGCAGAAAGTGTCAGGTTGCCTGTTTCAGGTTTGCCCACACTAAGCCGAACCTCTGGCTCTTCAATACCATGATCCAGACTGTTACGGACGAGATGAGTTAAGGGATCAATAATGCGCTCGATTAAACTCTTATCCAACTCAGTGGAACTGCCAACCAAAGTGAGATCCACTTTTTTATTCAACTTGCTAGCAAGATCCCTGACTAAACGCGGGTAACGGCTGAACACATATTCCATTGGCATCATACGAATAGACATCACAGATTCTTGCAAATCTCTGGAATTTCGCTGCAACTGCACCATGCAATTTAGCAAATCACCATGTAAAGTCGGTTCAAGAGCGCTACAGTGCTGAGCTAACATAGATTGGGTAATAACCAATTCACCAACCAGGTTTATCAGTTGATCAACTTTCTCAACCGCAACCCGAATACTGGAAGATTCTGCCCGTTGACGCGGCGATCCTGCCGGTGGTGTCGGCGCAGGGCGCCCGACAGGCGGAGTGGAGCCTTTTTCCGGCATAGTTGTTTTAACGACGTTAGCTGTATCTTTATTTTTAACTTTGTCTTTGGGTTCAGCTACCGGCAAGAAAGTGATCTGTTCCGGCTCAATAACAAAACAGAGCACTGCGGTGATATCGTCCTCTGTGGCTGATGTTACCAATGATGCTTCAACGCTATCTCTAGTCTGTTCAGCATCGTAAACCTCCCCCAGATTACTCAGCTCATCAAGCATCAGAGAAACTTCACGCTCTTTCAGACCAGAAAGATGAACTCGAACTCTGCCTTGCTGGTTTTCAGCCGCAACAAGTTCCGATTTTAATTCTGGCTCAGATTCAGGCACCTCCGGCGTCACCGCATCTACGACAGACTCAACCCCGCCTTCATTCTCTTCCTGTACTTCCAATGCAAGCTGGCGCAAAGTCTCACAGATGTAGGTAAACGCACTTTCATCTGGCTCCTGAGAACTTTTATAGGCATCCAACTGTTGCTGCATAATATCTTTCGCTTCTAAAAACAGGTTGATAATATCAGTCGTCAGACTCATTTCATCTCGTCTGGCGCTGTCCAGCAAATTTTCCAGAACATGGGTGGTTTGCTGTAGTTTGATAAAACCAAAAGTCGCAGCGCCACCTTTTATTGAGTGAGCACTACGAAAAATAGCATTCAATTGCTCCTGATCCGGCTCATCAGGATCGAGCTGCAATAGATGCTGCTCCATATCCTCCAGCAATTCGTCTGCTTCATCAAAAAAGGTCTGATAAAACTCGGTAATATCCATTGTTACTTTGTCACCTTAGTCGGTACACGATTAGGCTCAGCGCTCAGCGATGTTAGTGCTGGCTGGGCCAATACTGTGATTTCATTGGACTGTTGTGTTGGCCTATTCTCAGTCGAATCCTTTCCAATCACCTCGTGAATTTCCTGACTATCATTAATAATCAAGGAATCGCTGCCGGTGTTTTGCTGTTCAATCCGCTCTTCCGCTTGTTTATTGAGCACTAAAATACTGATGCGACGGTTAACTGGTGCGCTGGCATCTTCCTGTTTCAGGCGAACCGTTGAAGCCATGCCAACCACCCGCAATATCTTTCCTTCATCCAGCCCACCTATCAACAGCTCTCTCCTTGATGCATTCGCCCGATCTGCGGAGAGTTCCCAGTTACTGTAACCACGCTCGCCATTGGCATATTTCAAATCATCGGTATGACCGGATAGGCTGATTTTATTGGGAATATCGTTCAAGATTGGTGCAATAGCCCGCAAAATATCACTCATGTAACTTTCAACTTTTGCACTGCCAACCGTAAACATTGGCCGGTTTTCCCGGTCAATAATTTGGATACGTAACCCTTCATCCATCATGTCAATCAACAGATGTGGACGTAATGCTTTAAGGCGAGGATCTGTAATGATCAATTGATCAAGTTGCTCACGCAGCCTATTTAATTTGCGTGCCTCATCATTAGCTTCAACGACTTTAACCTGACGCAGAATATCGCCTTCCTGATGCAGCACATCTTCCCCCCCTCCCGGAATAGGATTGGAGCTATCACTACTACGCTCCCCTTTATTGATTGCAACTTGTAATGGGGTACGGAAATATTCTGCAATTCGGGTCAGTTCTTGCGGGCTGGAAATTGCCAGCAGCCACATAACCAGAAAAAATGCCATCATGGCGGTCATAAAATCAGCATAAGCAATTTTCCATGAACCACCATGATGTTTGATGCCATTTCTTTTACGTCTTTTTACCCTAATGACAGAGACGTTACGCGCCTTCATACTTGTTCTTCAGTTTCTTGCTGGACAGGCGCTTTTACCCGGCGAACATGTTCTTCCAACTCAGTGAAAGAAGGACGATCTGTGAGGTACAGTGTTTTACGGCCGAATTCAACCGCAATTTGCGGAGCATAACCATTCAGACTGGATAACAATGTTACTTTAATGCATTGCATCATTTTAATGTGTTCACCACTGCGTTGACGAAGCAACGTTGCCAGTGGTGAGATAAAGCCGTATGCCAGCAAAATACCGAGGAACGTCCCAACCATTGCATGAGCAATCAGCACGCCAAGCTCCCCTGCCGGGCGATCTGCCGAACCTAAAGCATTAACAACCCCCATAACTGCGGCGACAATACCAAAAGCAGGCAGAGAATCTCCAACCATCGTCAAACTGGTTGCCGGGATCTCGCTTTCCTGTTCATAAGTTTCAATTTCTTCATCCATCAGAGCTTCAATTTCATGAGGATTCATATTGCCGCTGACAATCAATCGCATGTAGTCGGTGATAAAATCCATCAAATGCTTATCCTTAAGCAAACGCGGATACTGGGTGAAAATATCACTCTGCTGAGGATGTTCGATATCCCGCTCCAATGCTAAGACACCCTGCATGCGGGATTTTGCTAGCAACCGGAAAAGCAGCGCCATCAGATCCATATACATGACTTTGTTATATTTAGATCTACGCATTACCTTTGGCAAAACACGCAATGTTGCCTTAATCGCTTTTCCGTTGTTACCCACAATGAAAGCACCGATACCAGCACCAGTGATAATTAAAAATTCAGCGGGTTGATAAAGTGCGCCCAAATGACCACCTACAATCAGGTAACCACCGATTACCGCACCAAAAACTACGATATATCCTAAAAATACTAACACGCGATATCCTTTAGCTAAGTTGGTGAGCGGATGGGAAATTGAACAGTCTGAATCCAGAATAGTTGTGGTTTCAATACAGGTTACAGGAGAAAAAGTACCAATCCGTAACCTGTAGGAATAATTTTCCCATTTAAATTCATACTGCGTGCTGAGCAAGTCCATCCAGCAGTTGTGAATTAGTATCGGCAGACTGAGAGGAAAGTTTACGTTTTTTTACTGCACGCGATGGCGGTTGGCAAAGGCTACAAACAAAGCTATTCACAGGTTGATGAGCATGAGTAATAAAAGTTCCACCACAGGTACGGCACTGTGAAGGTTGCAACATGCCACTGTCGACAAAACGTACCAAAGTCCAGGCACGAGTCAACGCCAAAACCGGGGCGTCTCCTTCAACAGGGGGACATTGTTCAAGATAGAGCCGATACGCTTTAACAACAGCTTCTACACCTTCACAATAACCACTCTTGAGTAAAAAACGATAGGCATTATAGAACATTGATGAATGAATATTCTGTTCCCATGTCATAAACCAATCTGTTGAAAAAGGCAGCATCCCTTTTGGCGGGGGACTCCCCCTCAATTCTTTATAAAGCTTAATTAGTCGCCCTCTGCTCAATTGCGTTTCACTTTCAAGCATTTGCAACCGCGCCCCCAAAGTGATGAGTTCCATCGCCAACTGTATATCCTTAGCTTCTTGAACTATACTTTTCTCGGCCATCTCTTATGCTCTTTTTTTCACTGATGTATCGTCTTTCGAAGATAACTTTTGAAATAAATGAGTAGATAACAAAATGCCTGTATGTATTTGTTGTAAATCATCCACTCGAGACTCCCTGGTAAGCTGCTGAATAGTTTCACTGTCTTCGAACCGGAAATTACAGACTAATTGATTAGTCTCAGCGAGCTTGACCAACTGAGGTAATGTCAATTCAGACAACGTATCAGCCATAGAATCACTAATACCTAAACGGAACATCGCTGATGCTTTTTCATGGTTAATTAATCGCTGAGCTAAAAGCAAATACGATAAATTTATGTCATAAATATGTTTGAGCAATTCAACCGTACTCATTTCTCTATCCCGTCCGATTACATTAAAAAATCAGTTAAGTGTTCGAAAAACCACTCGTGACAAAATTCCTAAAATAGCTTAGGGATTAATAATCTCTTACATAACTAAAATATACAGGCTTAGTCAGAGCAGTAACCATCCTTTGTATTACTTTTGATTCATCCAACTTCAAAAATATTACGGTAGTGAGCTACAAAAGTATTATTGCGTTACCTGATATAACATTTTTCATTGGCGATTAAGAATATTCTTAATACGGCACAACTTTACTCCTGAATCATCGACTTATACAACGGAAAGAGGGCGCAATTTTAAATACTATGTGACATAACTCACAAAAACAAGGGCTTTTAATATGCATTTAATCGATGAATTGCTCATTAACTATTCAAACAATTAAATAAAATCCGAATTCTCAATTTTAATAAGTTAAATTCTCTAAATAAAAATATTAGATATATTTTTTGATTTTATACGATCTATTAAACTTATAAATTTAAAATAACGATAAAAAATCCTATCTTTAGTCAAACTAACAACGAAAAAGACAGTTTTATCCCTGAGTATTAAGTGTAAACAATCATCTTATTCTGAGATCCGGTATCTCCATTTGTACGATAAAACAGATTAAGTTTATGTAAAATTTGGTTGCAAAAAAGATACTGGTATGATCACTTTTCGTTTAGATTTGTACTTTTTTTAATCTAAAGACTTAACTAAAAATGTATACCACCATGTGCAGATAACACTAACCATACAAAAATAGCATAAAATACAGTAAGATAATGAATAAAAAAACAACTATAACAACATTTTATTGATTGCATAACAATCAATATCCAGCATAGAGATAGCCAGAAAAATAGGCCTATTTCGACTCCTGACACTCTAAATAGCCAGAAAAAACATTAGAGATATTTATATATTATCAGGTCTCATAATATAATAGTACGCAAAATCTCTTTATTGATTACTTTATCTTTTTCATCTTTAGTCTTCGTATTTCAAATTAATTATTAATTAAATTTACATATAACCAATATATACATACCAAAAACATTAGGTATTTTAAATGAATTGGATATGGTTTATTATTCTTGCAATCTGCTTTGAAGATCTATAAAAGATACCATTCCAAAAATAAAAATCAAAAACCACATGAATATATAACCTTATTAAATATTCATCATAAATTAAATTACCATTCCTTATATAATACAGGAAATGAATAGTCTATACGTTAATATTCAAATAAAACACACACACTATTTGAAAATTCATATTCTTATGATACAAATCAAGTAAAATATTAAAAGTCATTTTTTCCATTTCTTATTATTTCATACAATATTTACGATCGCCATCCCAAAAAATTATTTATATATATAAAAATATGACTAATAATGTGATTAATGTATTTCACAAACGTCATTTTTTTAATTGATAAGAATAGATAAAAAAATTAATTCTACAGGAGCAAAGTAATTAATTGAGATTTATTGCAAAAGTAATCAACAGAAATAAAGTAAAAACTCAACTACATTCTCCACTATAATAATAACATTAATTACCATTGATAATAGAAATGTCCTGATATTTCATAAAAAAGGTGAAAGAAACAAAATTTTTATAGGAAATCTATTTCCCCACATAAATAATAGTGATAATCTTCCAAATAATTATAACTATTCACCAAACATGACAGTTAATGCAACAACCGATTACAACCTCAACTCATCACAGAAAATACTCTCAAGACAGAAGCTCTAAACCTAGTGGCCCATCAGATAGGAAAAGAATATAGATATCGAGAATCATTATCAATTGTGTAATCAATAACACTGAAAATATCTTTCTATTTTGGATAAAACACGTCCTTTATATGCACAATATATGAACTAAAAATATCTGAGAAAATAATAATTCAATACACTAGTTTGATTGAAAAAAATCCAAAAATACAATATTTTTCACTAAAATAATAACAAATATCAACATATATATCTATTCAATAAAAATGAATTAAGCTAGCTGCGCCAGTGTCATAGAATATCCAATATTTTTAATACCTCATTTATGATGATCTTCTTAGGAAACTTTTTATCCGCTTTATCCCAATGTAAAAAAACCGAGAAATATCACACATCAGATCTTGTACTAGTTAATGAATATTTTTTACTAGAAAAAATGGAATAAAGGCTCTGGTAATCAACATTGAAAAAACATTACCAAAGTTAAAACTTACCGTTATATTCAAGCACTTGATAATACTTCCACTCTCCTCTCTTCTCTTAACTCCCCCCTCATTTACCTCCCCCTAACTTCTTCTCAAGCTGGGTAATATCCACCACTTTTTCTTGTGCTACCTGTACCTTTACCAACAAAAATTCCGACATCAACGTATCTCAATACCACAGAATCATTAATGTTATCATCAAGAAACCAACCGCATATCTGCCCTTTTGCAACACAGGGATTTTTACGATATGCGGTTTGATAAATACCAAACTGATTTCATTTCTCAAGATTTCAGTAGCCATTAGCTCTGTTTGTTAGATTGCTAAAATAAGTTTGAACTCTCTCCCTATATCATGACAAATCCTGACAGTAATAGCTGAATTATCTTCGGTAAGGACTCTTGCTGCCACTCGACTCCCCCTTAATACTAAAATAACAAGGATGGCACTCTTGCCTGCCAGTTCAAGGAAAGTTAGCAACTCCTGTAATATCATCATCCTTTCATCACCATAAAGATGAGCTGCATTTTTACTTTATCATCGGATAAATATCGAACTGTTAAATTAATACCCTAAAATCTTGTCTAATGGTAACCATTGGCTGCCTCCATTATTTTTTCACGGCATTCTCCATCAAGCAGAATTATTATCTATTTTACTCTTATATAAGAACAAACTTAGATCATTTCTTCTACTTAGCCTTTGAAAATAATTGATATTTTCCCTGAAAATTCTAAGCAGTAACGAGCAACTGACGGCAAACCAAATTAAATATCAACTCATCAATTTTTCTGTACCCACGTATGATACCTATATCAGGTTTACCACGACTAAATTCTGATACAAAAGTAGCAATGTTAACAATCAATCTAGCAACAATGACTAAGGCTAAAAATACCATATCGAACAATTTCCACCCGATAAACCACTAATCAACAATACCATCCAAAACTACTACTGGTATAAAGCAAATTTGTAATCAACCTGACTTACGATCAAACGTAAAGGGAGCGAATCCCCGGGAGCATAGCGAACTATGTGACCGGGGTGAGCGAGTGCAGCCAACAAAGAGGCAACTTGAAAGATAACGGGTATAAATGGCTTCTTGATTACACGTTGCCTAACCGGAAAAACACACCATAGGCAACGCTTTGTTTGTTTCTTATGACGAAACACCATTCGCCAATGGTGATTCTTTATCAAATTAGTGATGGCTGTTTTATACAAAAGATTTTCAGATCGCGGGTTCCGAAGCAATTTTCCAGTTTACTGAGCTAACGCTCTTTTCCAGACTTATACGACAAACAATTGCTTCTATCTCTTTTTGCTCAGCCAATGTTGCCAACACTTCAGCACGCACTTCAAATTTTCCAGGTTGAACCCTGTCAGCGAAACTTAGAGATTGTAACCTCACAGCTACTCCATTGAGAGCCTGTAATACCAAAGTTCTCACCAGAATTTCATCATCGCTGTCACACACTACGTGAATTTTATAACACTGCACCTGATCGATGGCCTGCTGCCTGGGCTGTAGATTAATACGTTGGGCAGCTTCACGTAACAATATATTTGCGCAAAGAATAATGGCGGTTGCTATCGCGGCTAGCCAATATTGCCCAAGGCCGCACAACACGCCAATTCCAGCAGAGCACCATAGAGTTGCCGCGGTATTTAATCCACGAATATTCATACCTTCCCGCATAATGACACCAGCACCAAGGAAACCAATGCCTGAAACAACTTGTGCGGCAATACGACCAGCACTATCGGGTGACGTTGTTATTGAACTGAGGATAAAAACGGCTGCACCGGTCGCAACTAATGCATTGGTTCTTAAACCTGCCATACGTTGGCGCCATTGGCGCTCAGCACCAATTAATGCACCAAAACACATAGCCGATAATAAATGAAAGACAAAAGGAGTTATTAACATGACATTCTCCATACAACCAAATGGATAAATAATCATGTGCATTTATTTTGCACACAGAAACGTATGCTGAATGTTTAATTCAGCTCTATTTTCTGTCCATACCAGGAGGTAGCAAAGCGTAAATATATAACAGCATAATAAAAACCCAATATACTATCCTGGCTACTTGACTAAGTACCGGATAACGCTATTTTTTGAGTAAGTACAGCTCAGATATTTTGAGTGGTACTGCCCGCTTTATTTGGCAAGCAGCAAATCGAAAGGAAATGAACAGCTTACCGTTTTATTGTCTATTTAACTGAAAACTTTGACTGTCCAATGGCTATCTCTCCAATAAAATTTGGACGAAGTATAATCAGGAGTAATTAATAAGTAAAGAAGGATATGACTTTAACCAAGAAAAAGCCCACCGCTACAGAAAATAGCGACAGGCTTAAAAATCAGCCAAGCAATCAGATAGCTGTTACGTTTGCTGCTGCTGGACCTTTCGCACCATTTTCAATGGTGAATTCTACGTTCTGGCCTTCTGCCAAAGTTTTGAAACCGTTACCCTGAATGGCAGAGAAGTGAACGAATACGTCTTTGCTACCGTCAGCTGGGGTAATGAAACCGAAGCCTTTAGACTCGTTGAACCACTTCACTTGACCTTTCATTTTGTCAGACATTGTGACTTTCCTATATATCAAAAAAATTTTGCCACCATTGGGCATGTATTGGCCAGTTATATCAGCTATTACTTATGGAGGCACTAAGAAGGAAACGCGTCAACAAAGGCTATCTGAGGATAACACTTACACATAACTCATTAACTCAAGATGTCGTACATAAAGTAGGTCTGTTTATCAGGCCGGCTGCATTAACTCATGATAGAAAAGGAATAGCAACCTTTTTATGCATTGGTGTTTTAAAAAAAATATTTATGCTCATTATTAAGGCAATAAGTTAACAAACTATGTCATTAATTACAAATTTTTTTGATTTATTCAACCTTTATCTTAATGAAAGCACTAGAGTTAATCTTAGTCAATAACAGTTGGCAGATTAAAATAAGACAACTGATCTACGTAAGATTACCTCCGCCATGCTAATCTTGAAGACAAATAGTTATGAAAATATTTCACTTTTCCTTTGCTTAATCAGGTCAATATATGAATATCATTAAACAGATACTGATTCAGGATCTTGAACGAATCAACATTGCAGAACAACGTGATGGTAAACCTCGTTTTAACAGCCAGTTTATCAATCACCATCCTTATCTCTGCCTGGCTATGTTTGTATCCTACCTGTTTCTCGCCACACTTATCTGGTACACCCCATATTTTAATTTACTTTCACTGCTAGCTTTTACCGTACTCTTCATTATTATGTCAGCAGTTTTATTATTCGAAATCAAACCTGTGTATCGGTTTGATGATATCGGCGTACTTGATCTACGAGTGTGTTACAATGGCGAATGGTTCGTCAGCGAAAAAATCTCAGATTGCGCAATCAAAGAACTTTGTTCCCATCCTCATGTTCCATTAGCAATAAAAGATGAAATCAAACGCATTATACACATGAAAGGTGAAATTCATTTTTATGATGTTTATGTCATGGCATTTACTGAACAATCACATATAGCAACATCGTTACCAATCATGGATAGCTGATAATAAACAAAGGTACTCAATTTTAGTGAAATAGCACAGTTATAAGGCAATGCGTTCATATGACAAGCAAATAACAGAACAGTAAGCTTTTTTGCGTTGACAACGTTTCAATTGATCGCTAGTATTCGCCCCGTTCTCAAGAACGATTCCTCCATAGTTCAGTCGGTAGAACGGCGGACTGTTAATCCGTATGTCACTGGTTCAAGTCCAGTTGGAGGAGCCAAATTTCAGTCCAGAGGTACTAAAGAGAATCTCTGGTACGCATAAGAT
Source organism: Photorhabdus luminescens subsp. luminescens (assembly GCF_001083805.1). Lineage (GTDB taxonomy): Bacteria > Pseudomonadota > Gammaproteobacteria > Enterobacterales > Enterobacteriaceae > Photorhabdus > Photorhabdus luminescens. The sequence continues at coordinate 1,166,990 of NZ_JXSK01000001.1, forward strand.
AGCTGGTATAAAAGCGGTTAATATGCAAGAAAAGCCCAATGCAAATTGGGCTTTTTTCTATGTAAGCAACAACACATTCGCGAACACCAAGCCAAATTAGTCCAGAACTACCTTGTAAGTTTTCTCTTTAGATTTATGCAATATATTCACTTCACCAACAAATGATATTTCGTAATGAATTTTTACTTGACCATTACCTATATAATTAAAGAAATCGACTCCACCCGGCTGACCATCAGCATTTTCTTCAGGCTTAATCACAGCTAACCGGAAAATATTATCTTCACTACCTTGCAAAGAATCTATCTTTAATACTAATTTCCCTGTATCCCGATTGTCAGCAGAATACCCTCTTACATGTACTGTGCCTTTTTTCAACTCCTTACCTTTGAGTTTAGCATCGTTGACCAAAATATTAATGTCATAATCAATAATATTCTCACCAATTGGTCGACCCTTGTTTTCATCATATTCTTCAATATAAGGTATTTCTAAATCGCGACGAACTTGAACTGTTGCAGAATCTTCATCAAGTTCTACAAACACACGTTGAATAGCAGAAAATCTAGCAGTACCACTTTCGCTAATAGTGTAATAAAGACTATCGTGTTTACCTTCAGTAAGAAGAGTATCTTTTACCGGCAAACTGCGAACATCGCCGCTATTTTGCACACCAGGAACAACTTCAACATTATCATTATCAAAAACAAATTTCAGTTCATGTTTATCTAAGATATTGGAATCAGTAAAAAGTACTTTAACTCCTGCTTTTATATCATCACTGCTAATAACATTATCATAATGTGCCGGATATACAGGTGCTGCCAATCCTACTGATTTAAGTTTAAATCTATTCAGAGCAGCTTTCGCTACCACACCACCACTAGCATCCGTCACTTCAACATCAAAACCAATTGTAGCGTTAACCTTCTGATCTGTCTTAATTTTTACTAATATTTCAGACGCTCTACTAACGGAATCAAATATGCTATCTTTATTTACGATTTCATATTCGCCTTCATTCAAGCCATTCACCACGATTTTACTTTTGTAATTTTCTAGTGGTACAGAACCATCATCATCCTGTAGAACTACAAATAATCGTAATGGAACGTTAAACCAGTCTTTATGTGAAACCCAGTTAGTTACATCAGTATTAATTAAAAACTTCATGACTTCTCCTCATCTGTTTTATAGAAATCACCAGAAAATTAGCCACTCTTTTCTGAGGGGAATTATTTTCTTATTTTATATTTAAAATTATTTTTACCTCCTAACCAACTATTAAATTTAATATTTTCTCTGAAATGGTTTTTATTTATTTTATTGCATTTTATATGTACATAAAAATATATTGTTAAATTGAGAATATCTTAGTGCACTAGCAGTCAATGAGATTTCATTATCAATGACAAACTCTTTAATATTTGCTTTGGCATGGATTAATATCATGTTTTCCCAAATCAGAGCTCAGATAACAAATTACTTTTTCAGTTAATAATTATAGCCGAGTAAATCCTCTAATAAATATCAAAATACAATAAGTGATCTGTTAAAACAGATCAAATAGGAAAATTACCATGAAATATAAAAATATCATAAATAACACCAAAATAAAATTATATGATATATATTTAATTATATTTTTAATGCTCATGATTAATTATTTTCCAAATAAAAAATACGGATTACATTTTCAACATCTAATTATCATAGAAAAATATCAGTTAATTCTCATATTTTTCGAACTGAAAAATTTAATTGACTAAAAAATATCATTTCGAACACCAGTTAACCAATTAAACTCAATTTTCACTTTTCCCCTTTGACAAGACCAAAATACCCAGATATTATGCGCCTCGTTGTCAAGGACAATTCCTCCATAGTTCAGTCGGTAGAACGGCGGACTGTTAATCCGTATGTCACTGGTTCGAGTCCAGTTGGAGGAGCCAAATTCATAAGAAAGCCCGCCTAGTGCGGGTTTTTTGCGTTCCGAGTTCCACCATTTACTCACAATGTAACGTAATCATTCCGATCAACCTGCTTACTGATAGCATGCATTTCCAGCAAATACCCCTTGTTTAGTATAAAAACAGATCAATAAGTTCAGTTTGCCAGCAAGCAAACTATTTTTATTATTTTCTACTTTGACAAAGCAAAAGCATACCGTTAATATGCACCCCGTTGTTAAGGAGTTCCTCCATAGTTCAGTCGGTAGAACGGCGGACTGTTAATCCGTATGTCACTGGTTCAAGTCCAGTTGGAGGAGCCAAATTATGAAAGTCCCGCTTAATGCGGGATTTTTGCTATTCCGACCTCTCTACTTAATTCTCCACCACCATTTGCTCGTAACATAAGCACAGTAATTCTACTCAACTCATGTTAATGGAATAAAATTCCATCAAACCTCAATTGATTAGCATGAAAATATAACAACAAGTGCATTTTACCCGCAAACAAACCATTTTTATCATTTTCTACTTTGACAAAGCCGAAACATATCACTAATATACGCCCCGTTGTGAAGGAGTTCCTCCATAGTTCAGTCGGTAGAACGGCGGACTGTTAATCCGTATGTCACTGGTTCGAGTCCAGTTGGAGGAGCCAACTTCATTTCTGTTTTTACCCTCATACTTCGTTTTTTCCTTTGTTATAAGAAAATCCACCTCTGATTACCCTAACTTAATTGATTTAGCTGAGTTTTTTCTAAAAATTATATTCATTAATAGCTATTCAACCATTTTAGCTTTATCATCCGTTCCCGGCCTGAATATGCTGAACTCAGCATCTTTCGTTCCTATCATATATACTGGAGCCGGTTTCTCATGACCACTGAATCATACACAATAAAAATCCGCCGCCCTGATGACTGGCACATTCATTTTCGTGATGGTGAAATGCTAAAAACTGTCGTTCCCTATACCAGTTATTACTTTGGCCGAGCTATCGTCATGCCTAATCTGCTTTCGCCGGTTACAGAAGTGGTCAGCGCCAAGGCCTATAGAGACAGAATATTAGCAGCCATTCCCAAAGAGCATCGCTTCCAGCCTCTTATGACCTGTTATCTTACTGACACTACTGAAAGCTCCCAGATAGAAATAGGTTATAAAGAAGGTATTTTTACCGCCTGTAAGCTCTACCCTGCCAATGCCACAACCAATTCAAGTCACGGCGTCTCTGATATAAAGAATATTTATCCACTATTAGCAGTGATGGAAAAACTGGGGATGCCTCTGCTCGTCCACGGTGAGGTTACTGCTTCTCATATTGATATTTTTGATCGAGAAGCCCGTTTTATTGAACAAGTTATGGAACCACTACGTAACCAGTTCCCAGCGCTGAAAGTTGTGTTTGAACACATCACGACCAAAGAAGCTGCACAATATGTGCTGGAAAGCGATGACAATCTGGCAGCGACATTAACTCCACAGCATCTCATGTTCAATCGCAACCATATGCTGGTTGGTGGGATTCGTCCACACCTGTACTGTCTGCCTGTGCTAAAACGCAATGTGCATCAAGAGGCTTTGCGGGCAGCCGTCGCCAGTGGCTGTGATCGCTTCTTCCTAGGCACAGACTCGGCGCCACATGCACAACATAAAAAAGAGTCCTCCTGTGGTTGTGCCGGCGTCTTTAACGCACCATCAGCATTACCTGCTTATGCAACAGTGTTTGAAGAGATGAATGTATTACAGCATTTTGAAGCTTTCTGTTCACTTAACGGCCCTAAATTTTACGGGCTACCTGTCAATGAAGGCTTTATCGAACTGACTCGCAAACCTGCTACTATCATTGAACACATCGATTGCAATAATGAAAGACTTATTCCATTTTTGGCTGGCGAAGATGCCCGCTGGGATGTAAAAGTAGTAGATTGATATAACATGAGGGGATAGTCATTATCCCCATTAATTTACATAGTTATCAATACACCAACAAATTGACTCATAATTCCTAACAAAAAACCTTCTTACTTTCATTAAAAAGCATATACTAACTAATGACTCATTCAAGAATGAGGCAGTTTGCTCTTAGTCAATGATATTAATAAATAATGCAGTGATCTGATTAGGAGGTTTTATGGGCAGTAAAGATGAGGTTATTCAAACGCATCCTGTAGTAGGTTGGGATGTCAGTACCGTTGATACATATGATGCAATGATGCTACGCCTTCACTATTTGTCCTCCCAAGATCAAACACCAGAACATGTCATGGTAGATCGAACCTTATGGTTGACAACTGATATTGCAAAGCAATTGATATACATCCTCCAGGCAGGAATTGAAAAGATCGAATCTTCAGAATACAGCGATCTAAACCATACGAAACATTAATAATCTTAAACCCGGACACCCGTATAAATGGGTGTCCGGCCAGGAGAAACATCAATTCACCTCAAAGATTTTGTCTGGAATACCATATCACTATATAATAATTTCGGATTAAGTTAACTTAACCATCACAATTGCCGAGTTGACTACTAATAGATGGGGCGTTTATTGTGAGTTTGGCCAAACAGGAACAGGGATGTACAATAATGAAAATCTTAATTGTTGAAGAGTGCTATTATACCCGTTCAGGTATCAGCGAGTTTTTAAAGAAAAACGAAAATGCTGAAAACCTTGAAATCGTTGATTCGCCTTCAATTGATGAAGCTATAAATATTGTAACTCATTTTTCTCCTGATATCGTTCTAGCTAACTTGACACATTATTGTCATCACGCCAGTTACTGTTCCGATTTACAGAAATTTATTACTCTTATAGATAACACGCGTATATATATATACCTTAATAGCGCTTATCCTTATTGTGACAATTATATTACACTGAAGGATAATGCTTTTATTCTGGCAAAGAAAAATCTTACCTATCTGCTTAATAAGATTAGCAAAACTACATTACAGGAAATTCAGAGACATAAAGCAACTGTCGATCAATGCTGTTCTATTTTCAGCCCTCAAGAGCACAAAGTTATCGATTACTGGATGCAAGAAATCCCTAATTACCAGATATCACAAAAGTTAAGAATCAGTAATAGCACAGTCTATTCTCATAAAAGACACATTACTGAAAAAATAAATGTGCGTAATAGAATCGAACTCTGCTTTATTTACAATGTATTTAAATACCTCTATTAAAGTATTCTATTAACTATACCCTATGGATTTCAAGATGCATCGCGACGGCAAGGGAGCGAATCCCCGGGAGCATAGATAGCTATGTGACCGGGGTGAGTGAGTGCAGCCAACAAAGAGGCAACTTGAAAGATGACGGGTATAAATCAAATAAACTGGCACATTGATCTCTGTGCCAGCGGTTAATCACGTTATTCAACAGACTGTAATGAAGTACTGTTCAAGCCATCCTGTAGACGATGCCGGGATTTATTAAATATTTTAGCTCCATTTTCACGACCGGCACGGCGAGCACGCTGCTCGGTTTCCGGCAACCTGACTTCTTCTCTGCATACTTCGCTACAACAGCCTTCAAATTTAGTCGCACACTCTTGGCACTGAATAAATAACAAGTGGCAACCTTCATTCTTACAATTAGTATGACTGTCGCAAGACGCACCGCATTGATGGCAATGAGCAATCACCTGATCTGAAATACGCTCTCCCATCCGCTCATCAAAAACAAAGTTTTTACCAATAAAACGTACCGGTAATCCCTGTTCTCTCGCCTTACGGGCATATTCAATAATACCGCCCTCTACGTGATAGACGTTTTTAAAACCATTGTGCAACATATAAGCACTGGCTTTTTCACAGCGAATACCACCAGTGCAATACATTACAATATTTTTATCCTTATTATCCTGCAACATTTCCACAGCCATTGGCAGTTGTTCACGGAATGTATCAGAAGGAATTTCAATGGCATTTTCAAAATGCCCGACTTCATATTCATAGTGATTGCGCATATCGACAAATAGCGTATCAGGATCATCCAGCATCTGGTTGACCTGATCTGCTTTAAGGTACTCGCCGGTTCTTGATGGATTAAAAGTTTCATCTTCAATCCCATCAGCCACTACGCGATCACGTACTTTCATACGCAAAACCCAGAAAGATTTTCCATCATCATCAAGGGCAATATTCAGCCTCAAATTATCTAATGCAGGATCAACGCTATACAACAAAGCCTTAAATGCTGCCAAATGATGAGTTGGTAAACTTATCTGAGCATTGATCCCCTCTTTAGCAATATAAACCCGGCCAAATACTGAAAGGTCGGTAAATTGTTGATACAAGCTGTTACGAAAAGCCAGAGGATCTAAGATATTAAAATATTTGTAAAAAGAGATGGTAGTACGAGGTTGGGTCTCCGCCAACATACGTGCTTTCAACTCTTTATTAGAAATGCGGTTGTGTAACACTGGCATGGTGTACTTTCCTGAATTTCAAGTCATAAAATATGGATGTATAAGTGATAGCCTCCGCTATCAAGCGCAGTATGATAACGAAAATGATTTTCAACGAGTAGTCATTTGTAACGCAGCAATAGGAAATCAGTCATAAAACGGGAGGCGCCCCTCCCATTAGTTGAGCATGCAGCCCCTTACACACAGGCAATAGGATAATGAGTCAAACAACCGATAGCCAGCAGGTTTAACTGACCGTAGCTTAAGGCTGGAACCAATCATCAGCGCTTTCCCATGTCTCCTGTAGAATCTCTTCAACGGCTCTCCTGTCATCAGGAGTGCCGCCACGAACAGATAGCCCATCATGACTTGCCAACTTCACATTGGTTTTAATATCAGGCCATCGACGTTTAAGACGGTTATCCAGTTCCTCAGCAAGCGCAGGGACAGCACCTTTCGGCAGTTTTTTAGATTTATCGACGGTGACTTCTACATGCATAATTTTTCCCTCCACAAACAATACTGTTCATATAAACAGTAATATTATCTACATGAATTGTAAATAGCTCTGTAAAACTATTTTAATTTTTATTTATCAGTAAATTATGAGCTACTATTCTTTCACCAATGGCAAAGCGGGATAGTAAATAAGCATCCCACTATCGACCAAAATTGAGATCATAAACATTTCATACTTGAAAACTTCGATATCCCGTTAAAAAATGTCACAATAGAGAAATTGTTTTGTCCATCTTATTGGAACTATAAAAACCTGAGAATCCATGATACAAGCACCTTCTTTTCAACGTTCACTACTTCATCCCCGTTACTGGCCTACCTGGTTTGGCATCAGTCTGCTTTACTTACTGGTTCTGCTCCCCTATCCCATTATTTACTGGATAGGAACTCGTCTGGGCAGATTTTCTATGCGCTTTCTGAAAAAACGAGCCAAAGTTGCCGAAAGAAATCTTGAACTATGTTTTCCTGATATGTCACAGGAGAAACGCGATGCGCTATTAATAAAAAACTTCGAATCTGTCGGAATGGGAATATTTGAAACGGGTATGGCCTGGTTTTGGCCTGACTGGCGGATAGAACGCTGGTTTAAAGTTACTGGGCGAGAAAACATTCAGAAAATTCAAACTACTGGGCAAGGAATAATTGTTATTGGTATCCACTTCCTGACGTTAGAACTCGGAGCCCGTATTCTCGGTTTGCTCAATCCCGGCATTGGCGTCTACCGACCTAACGATAATCCGGTTATGGATTGGCTACAAACATGGGGGCGACTGCGCTCCAACAAATACATGCTGGACAGAAAAGATGTCAAGGGCATGATCCGCTGTCTGAAAAATGGTGAAATTGTCTGGTACGCCCCCGATCATGATTACGGCCCACGAAAAAGCGTATTTGCACCACTATTTGCTGTAGAACATGCTGCAACCACCACCGGCACTTCAATACTTGTGCGCCTCGCTGATCCGGCAATGATCCCATTTACTCCCCGTCGTCTGCCTGATGGAAAAGGTTATGAACTGACTATTCAACCGGCAGTAGCAGGATTTCCAAAGGACGATGAAGTGAAAGCGGCTACTTTCATGAACAAAGTTGTAGAGCAGGAAATTTTACAAGCGCCGGATCAATATATGTGGTTACATCGTCGCTTTAAAACCCGGCCTAAGGGTATGCCTTCTCTGTACGGACAAGCTGATAAAGTCCATTAAGTTTATTAATGGCTGTTTCTTCACCCAGGAAACAGCCATAATCACTTTCGTATCTTTTAATAATTGACTATCTCATTTCAATGCTGATGTTATATTTCTTAATCTAATTAATTTCCAATTTTTATATAAAAAACAAGGAATCATCTAAAATCCGCTAATAAATACTAAGTTGATAATCAAATTACTTTACTTTTCTTATCCTTAATTATCACTGTTAATATCTATCCTTTGAAAAGATGTTTTATATATTATAGTTATGACTTAATTTATTATTCTAAAATATTTTTTCATAAAAAGACATCGAATATAAATAGAAGTAAGTCAATAGATTTTATCCTCATTTTAACCTATCAATTATGAGAAATGAGATTTATGTCGGATTTTGCTTTGAAAAATGGAATATAAAGTAAGAGATATCCTACTTGTTAATAAAATTGACCGAAAAATATGTTAAAAATATATTAACAAAACAGGACATTACTTAATAAAAAACATGGCTTTTTTGTTTGCTCTAAACCTAAATTTAAAAGAGCTTTTTAAAAGCTTTATTTGTCTCACACACTGCACTCCTGGAGTGTAGTCTTATAGGAAAACTTAGATGCAATCCTCCATTAACAATACAAAAACCAGAACTTTCTTTGGGCACCCTTATCCATTAAGTTCTTTGTTCTTCACAGAAATGTGGGAACGTTTCTCTTACTACGGCATTCGTCCGCTGCTGATCTTATTCATGGCTGCAACCATCTATGATGGTGGTATGGGTATTCCTCGTGAACAGGCCGCTGCCATTGTCGGTATCTTTGCAGGTAGTGTTTATCTGACCGCACTACCCGGTGGTTGGTTGGCAGATAACTGGTTAGGCCAACGTCAAGCAGTCTGGTATGGCTCAATCATTATTGCACTAGGACACTTGTCTATCGCTCTTTCCGCCTTCTTCAGTCATCACCTGTTTTTTATCGGCTTACTACTGATCGTATTAGGTACAGGACTGTTTAAAACCTGTATCACCGTAATGGTCGGAACACTGTATAAAAAAGATGATCCACGCCGTGATGGTGGTTTCTCTCTATTTTATATGGGAATTAACCTGGGCTCCTTTATCGCTCCATTAATTACCGGCTTACTCATTCAAGACTATGGTTGGCATTGGGGTTTTGGTATTGGTGGGCTAGGAATGGTGGTTGCCCTACTGATATTCCGTTTTTACGCTGTTCCCCTGATGCGTCGCTATGATAAAGAAGGTGGCTTAGATTCAAATTGGGATCGCCCTACAGTCAAACGTAAAAATGTCGGCAAATGGGTTTTCACCGCTATTATCGCTATGATTGCGATTATTGCCCTACTTATCCTCGGTATTATTCCATTTAATCCCGTGGCTGTAGCCAGTACGATGGTCTATATCATCTCATCTTGTGTAACACTTTACTTTGTCTATCTGTTCCTGTTTGCTGGTTTGAGCGGTAGTGACCGTTCTCGCCTACTGGTTTGTTTTATTTTACTGGTATCTGCCGCCTTCTTTTGGTCTGCATTCGAGCAGAAGCCAACCTCATTTAACCTATTTGCCAATGATTATACTAACCGCTTAGTCATGGGATTTGAAATCCCAACAGTATGGTTCCAGTCAATCAACGCACTATTCATTGTCCTACTGGCTCCCGTATTTAGTTGGCTCTGGCCCGTATTGGCAAAAAGTAATATCAATCCAAGCAGTATCAGCAAATTCATTATTGGTATTCTGTTCGGTGCCGGTGGTTTTGGTCTGATGATCCTGGCAGCACAGAATGTACTCGCAACAGGTGAAACCGTTTCTCCATTCTGGCTGGTCGCAAGTATTCTATTGCTGACACTCGGTGAACTGTGCCTTAGCCCCATTGGTCTCGCAACGATGACGCTACTGGCCCCATCTCGAATGCGTGGTCAAGTCATGGGCTTGTGGTTTTGTGCGAGCGCTTTAGGTAATTTAGCTGCCGGCTTGATTGGTGGACATGTACGTGCTGATCAACTGGACAACCTACCTGATCTGTTCTCCCGTGTATCTTTAGCTCTGGTTATTTGTGCAGTCGTCTTGATGGTGTTAATTGTCCCCATTCGCCGCCTGCTTAATAATGCTGATAAGTCAGAAGCGAAAGCTCAATAATATTTACCGCTAACGTAAAGCTATCTTATTATAAGATGGCTTTACGTATTTCAACGCATTTGTGCTCTTGAAAACAAACACATTAGTGCATTGCCGTTGTAGAGGATGGCTTAACTATCTGTTTTACATCCAGTAATTCCGTTTGATATGCATGATTACGCACATCCCATAGTTCAACTGCATGTTGAATATTAAGCCAAAATTCCGCAGTGTTCCCCAAAGCCGCTGCCAATTTAATCGCCATAGGAACGGTTAACGAACCTTTATCATGCACAATTCTACTTAATGTATTGCGGTGAACACCCATTGCTTCCGCAAGCACATTAATTTCGATATCCAAAGGCGCCAGAAACTCACTCACCAATATTTCACCAACTGTTGCCGGGCGACGTTTTGTATTTCTCATCATTTATTTCCCTCAGTTTAATAGTTATGAGGATCCAGATATGTATCAACCGCAACACCATCAGTCCACTGAAAAATAAGCCTATATTGCCTATTTACTCTTATTGAGCACCATCCCCTCAAATAGCCATTCAAGTGCTCAAAATGGTTTCCCGGAGGGATTCTCAAATCAGCCTCTTTAACCGAAGCATCCAGAATTTGTAGTTTTCGGTATAACGCACTCTGTAAAGATGCAGGTATACATTTGTGCGGTAAATCTTGCTCATAAAATCTTTCTAGCCATCTATCCCTGAATTCAACAGCCATAACATCCTCGTTGTTTGTATATTACGCACAATCATGTTGTGCATCAAGTCATAAAATGCTGAAAACATCATTTGGCTTTACGCAACCTAGCTGGAGTACAACCATAATGTTGACTAAATGCAAAGGTAAAAGCTGACTGGGAGGCATAACCCGACAGAAAAGCAATGTCAGCCAAAGTCCTATTACTGTAAGCCAGCAGATTATAGGCAAATTCCATCCGGCACGTTTTCAAATAAGCCATTGGACTCATCCCTGTTGCAATAAAAAGTTTACGACGTAAAGTACTGGCAGATACTGCGCAAATATCAGCCATATCCATCACCGTTACTTTCTCATGCAGACGCCCAATAAGCCCCTGATGTAGTTTGACTATCAACGTTGAAGACGAACCTACTTGTGGTAGCTGAGCGAGCAACAAACGGGCAGCATCAGCGTGATTAGCGGGCGGCTGCGGGTAATCATGCAACCACTTAATAAGAGCAAGGGCAGAATCAGGTAATAGTTGCCAGAAAGTATCACTATGTAATGGATTAAACAGTGCCGAAGGCAACTCCAGCACCAATTGCTGATTTTCACCACCAGCGAAAAAGCTGTGTTTCGCATCCGGTGGGATCATAACAACATTTCCAAAACTAACGGTACTTTGTTGCCCTTCTACGTTTAACTCAAGTTGTCCGTTATAGCCAAAAACGAACTGCCATAACCCCTGGTGGCTATGGCTAATAGTTTCAGCAGAATACCGGCGTAAGTGTAATGAAGGTAATTGAAAAGCCATATTTATTATCGCTGATTAAAATACATGCCATTCATTCGACAACAAAATAGCGTGGTTTACAATAACTTATGACCATTCGGGACAGGAAGAGTAAATTCTGCGATCACCACCGCACCATTTTCATCCATACTGCCGGTTAACAACACCTCCGATTTAACACCAGCGATCCGTTTTGGTGGAAAATTACACACGCAAAGAACCTGACGACCTATTAATTGTTCAGGTGTGTAATGCACAGTTATCTGGGCGCTTGAACTTTTAACGCCCAATTCGCCAAGATCAATTTGTAATTTATAGGCAGGTTTGCTGGCTTTAGGATTCAATTCTACTGAAATAATTGTGCCAACCCGCATGTCGACTTTTTCAAAGTCAGCCCACTCGATCTGTTCCATGTATTTCTCTCCTTAGTATGAAATCATTATATTCACATGCTAATGGAGGAAATTCTTTCGAAAGACTACCAACAATTGTCGACAAACTGCCTATTTTTTCCGACAAATCATTCAACTCATCACTGAGTCGCTCTGAGCCATGATTATTCCCGATCGAAAAAATTATTTCTGGTCATTCCTCCGTTCTCTTTAATGCGGGCATCACGTTCAAGATCCTGACGGATTTTCTCACTAAACCTATCATTAAAGTGGTTAAAATTATTAAATTCTTCGCCTTTCCGCCGAAGCTCAATTTCTCTTACCTGTCTTTCCAGTTCCCACTTCTTCTCCGCTTTATTATTTGCAATGAGTTCATTCAGATCCCTATTCATATCCAAATGTTTAGGTTCAAGATTTTCTCGCTTCTTTAAATATTCCGCAGATGGCTTATTATCAGCCGGAATATCACTTTTGTAATCAAAATTTGAGGCAAATACCTGGAAAGAAATTGCAGATAAAATAACAAAAATGTAACGCGATCCTTTACTCGCCATATTGATCCCTTTTCAAAACCATAACTCCGAATAATTATTAAATAATTATCACCAATAAGAATCAACAACATTTATGTCTAACAAACCAGTTATCAATATCAGGTTTACATTCTATTGAAATTATGGTCTTTCTACTGATCTGATAAAGCATTAACCCGCAGTGATTGCGGGTCAATAGTCATTAGAGGTTTATCGGGAATATAAGCGATTATTTCATAATTAAATCGGGTTTCCTTGCCGGTAAGCCAGCGCAACCGCCAAAGATTGTACTAAACACAAAGTAGCAGATTGAGAACGGAATGCATCCACCTGTGCTTCTTTAACCACAAAACAAACATCACTGAAACTGGCAAGCGGGCTAATCTGGCTATCCGTAATCACGATTTGTTTTGCCCCGGCTTTCGCCGCCCACTCGCTGACCATCAGTGTTTCTTCTGCATAAGGGGTAAAACTGATTGAAACAACAACATCTTCTTCCCCAATTAAATTAATCTGTTCCCTGAACATTCCCCCCAAACCATCCACCAGTAAAGGGCGACATTCCAAATGATTCAATGCATAAGAAAGATAAGCCGCCACACTAAAAGAACGGCGCAACCCAATAATGTAAATGTTCTTAGCCTGAGCCAATAAGTCTACTGCGCTCCTTAAATCTTCAGGGGCAGTTCTGGCAGCTAACTGTTGCATAGCCTGCACATTTGAACGAGCAAATTCCTGCAAAATATGCTGAGGGTCTTCCGGCGGTTCCTGTTCGCCATCCAGTTCCCGAAATAATCTGGCCCGATCAGCATAACTGGCGGTTTCTTCCACCATATGCATGCGAAATAGCTGTTTCATTTCATTAAAACCACTGAAATCAAACGCATTAGCGAAACGAATTAATGTTGATGGAGGAACATCAGCTTCTTTGGCAATCACAGCAACAGTATCAAAAGCGACACTATTGGTATTATCCAGCACATATCGAGCTACTTGTTGCAGGCGTTTACTCAATTCACTATAGCGTGAACGGACTTGTTCTTGAAATTCATTCAGATTCGATGCGACAGACATAAATCCCCCATAAAATTTATCGCCAGCAATTGTAATCCTTTTACCGTATAAGCTGAATCATATTTCATTTTTAACTATAAAAATGAAATACATAATTCATTCACTGTAATGATTTATTATTATCACTATATTGATTAACATCTAATTAGTCACCTAATTATCGGTAATTCATAAAAACTTTACTCTGATCACACTAATTGCCTTTCGTTCCAAATCATATTGAAAATAAAACAAATATTTCATATATCTATTACCAAAGTTTCTGATTCAGTACTAACATCAAATCCGCAAAAGAGGCTCAGAATGGAACACGTACAGAATTATGTTAATGGGCAACTCATTCCTAGTCATAGCACCCGCTTTTCTCCGGTTTTTAATCCAGCGACGGGAAAACAGATACGCCAGGTAACATTAAGCACAGCCCACGAAGTTGAACAGGCAATTGAGGCCGCTCATCAGGCTTACAGTGAATGGTCTAAAGTTTCACCTCTCAAACGTGCTCGTGTCATGTTCCAGTTCAAAACATTGCTGGAAGCCAATATAGACAAACTGGCGCGATTGATTTCAGAAGAACATGGAAAAATCTATTCAGATGCCATCGGTGAATTAACTCGCGGTCTGGAAGTCGTCGAGTTTGCCTGTGGTATTCCTCATCTACAAAAAGGTGAACATTCCGCTAATACCGGAACAGGCATAGATAGCCATTCATTAATGCAGCCTTTAGGCGTTTGCGCCGGTATTACCCCTTTCAACTTCCCGGCAATGGTTCCTATGTGGATGTTTCCTATCGCATTAGCGACCGGGAATACTTTCGTATTGAAGCCTTCAGAAAAAGATCCCTCTCTCGCGATTGAATTAGCATTACTACTTAAACAATCCGGTTTACCCGATGGTGTATTTAATGTTGTCAACGGCGATAAAGAAGCCGTCGATGTACTGCTCACTGATCCTCGCGTGCAAGCCGTCAGCTTTGTTGGTTCGACGCCTATCGCTGAATATATCTACACGACCGCCTCAGCTCACGGGAAACGTTGCCAGGCTCTCGGTGGTGCAAAAAATCACTGTATTCTGATGCCAGATGCCGACCTTGATATGGCTAGCAATGCTATTACAGGCGCGGCTTTTGGCGCAGCCGGAGAACGTTGTATGGCACTGTCTGTTGTACTGGCGGTTGGAGATGAAACGGCGGATGCGTTAATTGAAAAATTACGTCAACAGATCAGCAAAATATCTGTCGGCCCCGGTATTGTCGCAACTAAAGAAAATGATATGGGTCCCGTTATCTCCGCCCAACACCAAGCTAAAATCTGTGATTACATCGACAGCGGCGAAAAACAGGGGGCGAGCTTGTTAATTGATGGCCGTCAACTCAAGGTTCCGGGTTATGAAAATGGCTATTTTATCGGCCCGACGCTATTCGATAACGTCACGCCAGATATGAAAATCTATCAAGAAGAGATCTTCGGCCCTGTTCTGTCAATTGTTCGAGTACCCGATTATGCCACCGCGCTGACATTAATTAACTGCCATCAATATGGTAATGGTACCGCGATATTCACCCGCGACGGAGAAACCGCTCGCCAGTTTAGCGAAGATGTACAAACGGGTATGGTAGGCATCAATATCCCCATTCCGGTACCAATGGCCTTCCACAGCTTCGGCGGCTGGAAACGCTCAATTTTTGGTCCACTTAACGTTCACGGTAATGATGGCGTCCGCTTCTACACTCGCATGAAAACCGTTACCAGCCGCTGGCCGGCAAGTATCAGGTTAGAACATCATTCCAGCAGTTTTGTGATGCCCACAATGGAATAAAATGGAGTTCTGTAACATGAACAAATCAACAATGACAACAGCTCAAGCATTGGTGAAATTCCTGAACCAACAATATGTGGAAATAGACGGAAAGCAATACCCATTCATCAGAGGAATCTTTACCATCTTCGGTCACGGCAATGTTGTCGGATTAGGGCAAGCACTGGAGCAAGATCCCGGTCACTTGACCGTTTACCAAGGATGCAACGAGCAAGGTATGGCCCATATCGCCACAGGCTTTGCTAAACAGAAAAAGCGCAAACAGATTTTCGCCGTAACCTCATCCGTCGGCCCTGGCTCTGCTAATATGGTCACCGCCGCGGCAACTGCCACCGCTAATCGTATTCCTCTGTTATTACTACCCGGCGATCTCTTCGCCTGCCGTCAACCTGACCCGGTTTTACAGCAAGTTGAACAGTTCCATGACTATACTGTCAGCACCAATGACTGTTTCCGTCCGGTTTCTCGTTACTGGGATCGCATCTCCAGACCAGAGCAGCTAATGAGCGCTATGATTAATGCGATGCGAGTTCTAACCGATCCCGCTGATACCGGCGCCGTCACAATCTGTTTGCCCCAAGATGTTCAAGGCGAGATTTGGGATTTTCCTGACTATTTCTTCCAAAAACGCATTCACCGCATTGAACGCCGCCCAGCTTCTGCCGCCATGATTAACGATGCCGTGGCGCTCATAAGCCGCAAGAAAAAACCGTTGCTTATCTGCGGTGGCGGAGTGCGCTATTCAGAAGCACATAACGCTTTTCGTCAGTTCGCAGAACACTTCAATATTCCTTTTGTTGAAACACAGGCAGGTAAAAGCGCCGTAATTGCCGACCATCCGCTGAATTGTGGCGGTTTAGGCACAACAGGCTGTCTTGCGGCAAACCTGATAGCCAAAGAAGCCGATTTGGTTATTGGCGTTGGCACCCGGTTTACTGATTTCACCACCGCATCTAAATCGCTATTTCAGCATCCAGAAGTTGAATTTCTTACTATCAACGTAGCGGAATTCGACGCCTGTAAACTGGATGCAATCCCCGTGGTATCAGACGCCCAAGCAGGGTTAAACGCTATTGCAGAACAGCTTACTCAATTGCATTATCGCAGTGGTTATCAAGATGAGATTCATCAGGCGCGGGAGGAATGGCGAAAAGAGTTAAATCGTCTGTTTGAAATTGAATATCAGGAGGATTTCACACCAGAAATTCCCGGTCATCTTGATGATAAATTGGGAGAGTACAGCCAGACATTACAAACCCGCCTGGCACAAACTAGAGTATTGGGATTATTAGACAAATATCTTGAGCCCGAAGCGATTATTGTTGGCGCATCAGGTTCCCTTCCTGGCGATTTACAGCGATTATGGCAACCCAAACAACCGGATACTTATCATCTTGAGTATGGCTATTCCTGTATGGGCTATGAGATAGCCGCTGCTATTGGCGCTAAACTAGCCTGCCCCGACCAACCGGTTTATGCCATCGTCGGTGATGGCGCTTATATGATGCTTCATTCAGAGCTGCAAACCGCAATACAGGAAAATATCAAAATCATCGTGTTACTGTTTGATAACGCAGGATTTGGCTGTATCAATAATCTACAAATGAGCCAAGGGATGGGCAGTTTCGGAACAGAAAATCGTTACCGTAACCCAGAAAGCGGCAACATGGATGGCAAATTGATTAAAGTCGATTTCGCCAAAAATGCAGAAAGCTACGGCTGCAAAAGTTACCGAGTCCACGATGAGCAACAACTGCTTTATGCGTTACAGGAAGCCCAAAAACAGACCATACCGGTACTCATAGATATCAAAGTGCTGCCTAAAACGATGACGCATGATTATGAATCATGGTGGCGAATAGGCACAGCACAAGTAGCGGAAAATCCAGCGATAGAATCTGCTGCAAACAAAATAAAGGAGATGGTTGCAACCAAAGTACGCCAATATTAAAAAGTGATGGCCTGTAAGATAGCAGGCCATTTTCCCTTCCTTAATCACTTTTAATGCTATTTTTGGAATTTTTATTCTAAAAACAAATGACTTTTTTCCTTCCCCAATCTCTACGACCAAGCGTAGTAATCACTTAGTCGAATACCTATTATAATTTGTTTTTAAAAGATAAATATCCTAATTCATCCAGCAGCAATTTTACTTTACGTGATCTAATTAACACAAATCTAATATTATCATTAACAAAATGCTACGCCACACTCAAAAATATAATATCCAAAAATTAATAAATTGAAATAAATGTTTTATTTGATATATTTTAAAGTATCTCATAAGCAGATACTTAGGTATCAAGGAGCATCCATGTTCAACATTGCATTATTTGGCGCCGGACGAATTGGACAAGTACATGCAGGGAATATCTCTCATCATAAAGAAACTTCTCTCTATTCCGTCGTCGATCCACATCAGAAAAGTGCTGAAATTTTAGTACAGAAATACCAAACAAAAAGACAAACTATTGAACAGGCAATGTCTGATCCTGAAATAGATGGTGTTCTTATCGCCTCAGCAACAGATACTCATGCAGACCTAATTGAACTTGCAGCAAAACATCATAAGAAAATCTTCTGTGAAAAACCGGTTCATCTTGATATTGAACGTGTTCGTCAATGCCTTGAAACTGTTAAACAATATCAAGTTCCCTTATTTGTTGGCTTTAACCGTCGTTACGATCCACAATTCCGCCGAGTAAAAACACTATTTGACGCCGGAGCGATAGGAAAAGCCGAATCTCTGCTGATTATTTCCCGTGATCCCGCTCCGCCTTCTGCTGAATATGTCAAAGTTTCTGGTGGTATGTTCCGGGATATGACCATACACGACTTCGATATGGCGCGTTTTATTATTGGCGAGAAACCCTGCTCGATCTACGCTCAAGGCAGTAATCTGGTTGATCCAGCAATTGGGCAAGCGGGTGATATTGATACCGCCTTTATCGTTATGAAATTCCCATCAGGGGCAATGGCAACCATTACCAACAGCCGCCGTTCCGGGTATGGTTATGACCAACGGATTGAATTGCATGGTGAAAAAGGACTGCTTAGCGCCGGCAACATCAAAGAAAACAGTGTTGAACTCTGGGAAAACAGCGGTTGCTTAACAGCCAAGCCAGAGCATTTCTTCCTGCAACGTTACCAAGAAGCCTACATTGCTGAATGGGATCATTTTGTCGATGTCATGGCTGGTCGCGCCACACCAGAATGTAGCGGCGCTGATGGCGAACAAGCACTTTATCTGGCCGATAAAGCTCTCGAATCCCTACATTCAGGTAAAGAAATCAGATTATAAACAGACCCACATCGCTGAATAACTGACTCACATTTATTTTCACCCTAAAAACGGGAAAGGCCGCTTTCCCGTCAGCATATTGCTGCCTGAAAATAGTCAATCAGGCTTGGAGGATAGTATGTTAGCTTTTCTCTCATTTATTGGTTTTACCCTATTAGTGGCGGGCTTCGCTTATTACAAAACCCATAATGCTCGTCTGACAGAATCTACTGAAGGCTATTTTCTTGGCGGACGATCTCTCACCGGTGTTTATATTGGCAGCTCTATGTTATTAATGAACCTGTCCACAGAACATTTAATCGGTTTGAATGGATTAGCATTCCGAACCGGATTTATTGTTATGGCTTGGGAAGTAATAGCCGCTGTGACAATCGTTCTATTTGCTATTTATTTCCTACCTAAATATCTGAAACTGGGTATTTCAACCATCCCGGAATATCTTGAACGCCGATTTGATAAAAATACGCTGCTTATTACTTCAATTCTTTTCCTGGCTATGTATATCATTTCACTACTCCCCATTGTGCTATATACCGGCGCGATTGCATTAGAAAGTCTATTTCAGGTTTCCAATGTATTCAGTATTGATAAAACTACAGCGCTATGGGTTATGGTTTGGGGCGTTGGTGGATTAGGCGCGGTCTATGCTATCTTTGGCGGTATTAAAGCCATTGCCGCCGCGGATACTATTAACGGCGTTGGCTTAATCGTTGGCGGATTAATGGTAACCATTTTTGCCCTACTCTATGTTGGCAATGGCAATGCCTGGCAAGGATTAATTGAAGTTTATCAATCTAATCCTGATAAATTTAACTCCATCGGCAGCGAAGATTCGTTGGTTCCTTTCTCCACGCTATTTACCGGCTTAATTGTTTCCAATATGTTTTTCTGGTGTACCAATCAATCTATTGTTCAGAAAGCCCTTGGCGCAAAAAATCTCGCCGAAGGACAAAAAGGGGTCATGTTGTGTGCTTTACTTAAACTCATCATGCCGTCTATTATTATTCTACCGGGCATTATTGCTTTCCATATTTTCAAAGGACAAATAGATAATCCAGATAACGCTTATCCAGAATTAGTACATTTAATTCTACCGGAAGTATTAGTTGGTTTCTTTGCCGCTGTGGTCGTTGGTGCCGTATTTTCTACATTCAGCGGAGGACTTAATTCATCTGTGACACTGTTTATCGTCAATATTTACAAACAGCGAATCAACCAAAATGCCACCGAAACTCAAACCGTCGCGATGAGTAAATATCTGGGAATCGGGTTAGCGTTAATCACCATGATCGTCGCACCGTTAGTCGCTAATGCGCCGGATGGTCTGTTTTATCTCATTCAACAATTACAGGGGATTTTTAACGCGCCAATTCTCAGCGTGGTATTAGTCGGCCTGATGACTAAACGAGTGCCGCCTATTGCTGCTAAACTTGGCCTATTATTCGGTATGTCTGCCTATATTATCTGTAATTTCATTTTAAAAATTAACCTGCACTTTTTTCATCTGGTTGGTATTTTATTTGTTCTCAATGTGATTTTCATGTTGGCTATTGGCTACTTTTTTCCAGCTAAACCCTTTGAAGATGTCTATACCGAACAGGTAAATATTACGCCGTGGTCTATGGTGAAACCAGTGGCATGGTTAATTACATTATGCTCAATCTCTATATACGTATTTCTCGCACATAATGTTCCCAAGGTAATCATGATTATTTATTACCTATTTGCTGCCTTAATACTATCTTATGCGCTATACCAGATAGGTAAAACGCTATTCAGGAAACGTGTGATAAATAGTGCGCCACAAAAAACCAAATAAAGATAACTCACTGACTTTATTACTCCGACATCATTATCAAAATAACCGACTACCAGGATTTCCCTACACCTCATATTCGAAAGAGGAAATCCTGGATATAGGGATATAACGGCTCCCTTTACTAACCAACACACACTCCATATATACCAAACTATAAATGAAACAAAAATTCTAATATTCCATTTTTTCCGCTCTTACCTCTGAATGGTACCTATTTCATTAGAAAATTAACCCCATATAACGCGATGTTAGCTAAAAAACCCTTATCAGATCACAACTTGAAATTAATATTTTCATTTTAGTTGAAAATGAAATAAATGTTTCCTATAACAGATATACGACAACAACCAAGGCTAACTGGCAAACACTAAAGAATTGACTGCAACAATAAACGACCTATCCGCTTCTATTTGGAGAAACAGCTATATGGAAGAGATTCGTATCGGCCTAATCGGTACTGGTTACATCGGACGGACGCATGCCATTGCTTACGCACAAGCGCCCACTGTTTTCCCTCTGACAGGCAAACTAGTTTGTGAAATGGTGGCGGAAGTTTCTGCTGAACTCGCCGCAAAACGGTCTGAACAATTAGGTTTCCGGCGCTTTACTGATAATTGGCGAAAATTAGTATCAGATCCCGATATTCATGTTGTTGATATCTGCTCGCCAAATTTCCTTCATAAAGAGATGGCACTTGAAGCGATCAAACATGGCAAGCATGTTTATTGTGAAAAACCACTGGCACTAAACTCAACTGATGCAAAATTAATGGTCGAAGCCGCCAAAAAAGTCGGAGTGAAAACATTAGTCGGTTTTAACTACATGAAAAACCCTACCGCCCAACTGGCTAAAGAGATCATTTCAAATGGTGAAATTGGCGAAGTCATTCACTTCTACGGCACTCACAACGAAGATTATATGGCCGATCCATTCACCCCTATTCACTGGCACTGTTTTAAAGATAAAGCTGGATTAGGCGCATTAGGCGATCTTGCTGCTCATATCATCAATATGGCGCAGTACTTGGTTGGAGATATTCAAACTGTTTGCGCAGACATGGCGACTGTCATCAAACAACGCCCGGAAAAAACCGGCTCCAGCGTTATGGTTGCAGTAGAAAACGAAGATCAAGCACATGCTATGGTGCGTTTCGACGGCGGAGCAATGGGTGTTATTGAAACCTCCCGTATTGCTTGCGGCCGCAAAATGGGTTTGAGCTACGTCATTACAGGAACAAAGGGGACTTTAAGCTTTACACAAGAAAGAATGGCCGAACTAAAACTTTACCGCCACGATGAACCGGCGAACCGCCAAGGCTTTAAAACTATTCTTATTGGACCGGAACATCCTGACTATGCGCCATTCTGTCATGGCGCAGGTCACGGCATCGGCTTCAATGATCAAAAAACAGTGGAAATCAGAGACTTGATCAATGGCATCGCCAGCAATAAAGAGATATGGCCGGATTTCGCCGAAGGCTGGAAAGTCTCACGTATTCTGGACGCCATTGCTCGTTCTTATCAAGAGCAACGTTGGGTGAATGTCACTGAAATTAATTAATCCTTCTTATCAACGCTCCACGATTGGAGCTCAGCATAGCAACACTTGATGTTGTACTTAATAAGGAATTGTTCAATGGAGCAGCAAAAAAAATTTGATGTCATCTGCATGGGACGAATCGCCGTTGACCTTTACGGCCAACAAATCGGAGCACGTCTGGAAGACATGGGAAGTTTTGCGAAATACCTTGGGGGTTCTTCCGGTAATGTTGCCTATGGCGCCGCTCGCCAGGGGCTTAAATCCTCCATGCTAGCCAGAGTCGGTGATGAGCATATGGGACGTTTCCTTAGAGAAGAGTTGCAAAGGGTTGGCTGTGATACCAGCCATCTAACCATTGATAAAGAACGCCTTACGGCACTGGTGCTGCTAGGAATCAAAGATAAAACCACGTTTCCTCTGATCTTCTATCGTGATAACTGCGCCGATATGGCAATTACCCGTGATGATTTCAGTGAAGAATACATTGCATCCGCCCGTTGTCTGGCAATCACCGGAACACATCTTTCTCATCCTAACACTCGCGATGCCGTGCTGACGGCCCTCAACTACGCCCGCCGTAACCGTGTGAAAACGGTCATGGATATTGATTATCGCCCGGTACTTTGGGGATTAACTTCTCTGGGAGATGGTGAATCACGTTATATCGCATCGGAACAGGTAACAGCTCAGTTACAGGAAGTATTATCACTATTTGACCTGATTGTCGGCACAGAAGAAGAGTTCCACATTGCCGGTGGTTCCACAGAGACTATCGAAGCACTACGCAACATTCGTAAATTCACGTCTGCTACATTAGTTTGCAAACGGGGATCACTGGGATGCTCTGTTTTTACCGCTGAAATCCCTAATTATCTGGATGATAGCATGACCATACAGGGCGTTCGTGTCGATGTACTTAACGTGCTCGGCGCAGGGGATGCTTTTATGTCCGGCCTGTTACGCGGCTATCTAAACAACGAAGGTTGGGAAAAAGCCTGCGCCTACGCGAATGCTTGCGGCGCATTAGTCGTTTCTCGTCATGGGTGTGCGCCAGCAATGCCGGATAAAACCGAGCTTGATAACTATTTATCACGCGCTAATCAAATATTACGCCCTGATTTAGATGAAACACTCAATCACCTCCACCGTATCAGCGCCCGTAAAAATCAATGGGACGAACTGTGCGTAATGGCATTTGATCATCGTATTCAATTTATTGAATTAGCCCGACAAGCCAATGCCAGTATCAAACGTATTTCATCATTAAAACAACTTCTATTGCGCGCCAGCCGGGAAGTTGCCACAGAAGCAGGGCTACAAGGAAAAATAGGCCTGTTATGTGACAGCACTTTTGGTCAGGATGTTTTAAACGAAATCACCGGTCAAGGCTGGTGGATAGGCCGCCCAATTGAGCTACCTGGCTCTCGCCCACTTAGTCTGGAACATGGCAACATCGGTTCTCAACTTATTGATTGGCCACTGGAACACATTGTCAAATGTCTGGTGTTCTTCCATCCAGAAGATGCTCACCCGCTCCGACTGGAACAAGAGAAAAAAATTCGGGAAATTTATGCCGCATGTTGTAAATCTGGTCACGAACTTTTACTGGAAGTGATCCTACCTGCGGAAATGAAACACTCAGATGAGTTCTATATTCGCGCGCTTAGACGTTTTTATAACCTTGGAATTAAACCGGATTGGTGGAAACTCCCACCTCTCAGTTCTGAAAGTTGGGACAACATTAACTCTCTAATCCAACAGCGGGACCCTTATTGCCGTGGCGTCGTTATTCTTGGCCTTGATGCTCCACAAGAAGAACTGGAAATGGGCTTTAATGCCGCCGCCGGCAAATCTATCGTCAAAGGTTTTGCTGTCGGAAGAACCCTCTTTGGTCAACCATCCCTAAAATGGCTAAAAAATGAGATTGATGATAACCGTTTGATCCAGAAAATAAAAACCAACTATCACAACCTGATTAGCCTATGGCGTCAGCGTGGATAGCAACATAATAAAATTATTTTATTCAACTAGGAGCACCATCATGGCTGTTCAACTTGGTATCAACCCTCTGACCTGGACTAATGATGACTTACCCACTCTCGGCGCAGACACACCACTGGAAACCTGTTTAACCGAAGGCCGCCAAGCAGGTTTTACCGGTTTTGAATTAGGCAATAAATTTCCTCGTCAGGCCAACATATTGGGCCCCATTCTTGCCGCCCACGATCTCATGCTGGTATCTGGCTGGTACTCTGGCGAATTACTCACCCGTTCGGTCGCGGAAGAGATTAAAGCAGTACAATCCCACCTGACCCTGCTGCGCGAACTGGGAGCGAATGTCATGGTATTTGCAGAAGTGACAAACTGCATTCACGGCGATCAAAACAAGTCAGTCCATCTTCGCCCTCAATTTCCAGCTAATCGCTGGCAAGAATACGGTGAAAAATTAACTGAATTTGCCCGTTACACCCAAGAACAAGGGGTTCAGATTGCTTATCACCATCACATGGGGACTGTCATCGAAACTGAGAAAGATGTTGATCATCTGATGGAAAATACCGGTGATGAAGTTGGATTGCTGCTGGATACCGGTCATTTAACCTTTGCTGGCGCTGATCCACTGGCTATCGCAGAACGCTGGGCAAAACGCATTAACCATGTTCACTGTAAAGACATCCGTCCTGATGTACTCAACGATATAAAAAACCGTAAAACCAGTTTCCTTGATGCAGTACTGAGCGGTGTATTCACAGTACCGGGAGATGGTTGCGTTGATTATCCGGCAATTTTTCAAGTGTTGAAAAAACAGAATTATAAAGGCTGGCTGGTAGTTGAAGCAGAACAAGATCCTGCCATTGCTCATCCACTCACCTACGCAACAATGGGTTATAACAATTTACATCAACTCGCTAGAAATGCAGGATTACTTTAATAGTCGCCGTTCGATTTATACAAAAGCAATGCTGAGGTAGGTATTATGTCCAAATTACTATCAAAATATCATGCACCGGATCAAAATAGACGAACTCAACATATCACACCAGAATCTGCCAACTGGAAGTATGTCCATTTTGATGTTTATGAGTTAGCCTCGAGTGAAAAAATCACCTTACCCGCATCAGAAAATGAAACCTGTCTGGTTTTAGTGGCGGGAAAAGCCACAGTAACGACGCCACATCAACGATTTGAGCATATTGGCGATCGCATGCAACCATTTGAACGCAAAAAGCCTTATGCCGTTTACATCACGGCGGGGGAATCTGTTGAAATTATTGCCGATACTGCTCTCGAACTCGCGGTATGCCAAGCACCGGGCAAAGGAAACTACCCGACTCGCCTGATTACGCCACAGGATATTGGTGCAGAACAACGTGGAAATGGCTACAACCGACGCTATGTTCACAACATCCTACCGGATAACAAACCTGCTGATAGCTTGCTGGTGGTTGAAGTCTTTACCGATGAAGGCTGTACCAGTTCCTACCCTAGCCATAAACACGATACCGACAATGCGCCACAGGAAACCTATCTGGAAGAAACCTATTACCATCGCTTGAATCCATCTCAAGGATTCTGCATGCAACGCGTCTATACCGATGACCGTTCACTGGATGAATCAATGGCTGTTTACAACAAAGATGTAGTAATGGTCCCCAAAGGCTATCACCCAGTAGCAACCATTGCCGGTTACGACAACTATTATCTCAACGTAATGGTCGGACCAACCCGTAAGTGGTTATTTACCTGGGAAAAAGACCATCAATGGGTTAATAGTGAAACGTATGCTCAAAAGCATAAGAATTGATGCTCATCAGGACGGAAATAGGCTTCTTTATTTTAATTTTAGCGCACTCGATTGAGTGCGCTGCTGCCTGTGCGGCAGTGAACAACCGGAAACCGCGCAAACATCATGCTCAACTTTTCTAAGCTGCCTATGCGGCAGTGAACAATGTTCATGTCAGAACGGAGAATGGCATCCATTTCTAAGCTGCCTGTACGGCAGTGAACTGTATCAAGGTAAGCGATTTCGTGAGTCTACTTTTCTAAGCTGCCTGTACGGCAGTGAACTTAAATCCGTTCAATTCCACGGCCAACCGTGTTTTCTAAGCTGCCTGTACGGCAGTGAACAACGGTATTAGCCCTAACTTCGTACACTCTATTTTCTAAGCTGCCTGTACGGCAGTGAACTGTATGCCGGAACATGAACCGTCAAATGCGATTTTTCTAAGCTGCCTGTACGGCAGTGAACACATGGCAGAAACTTACGATCCTACTGTCTTCTTTCTAAGCTGCCTGTACGGCAGTGAACCCGTTGGTATTTACATTATGTGTGATAACAACTTTCTAAGCTGCCTGTACGGCAGTGAACTGTTAGATACTACCTTTAATTTACTGATTATTAAAGAACATGATGATAAAAAGCAGAAAAACCCTTTTTATTAGCAGCGGCTAATCCCTTAAATAAATCAATAAGTTATAATTAGCCGCAAAAAAAGGGTCAAAACCAAGGAATGGTAGCTGATGAACTTAATCCATAAGAACTGAAAACGCCTGACGCTGGGCTGTCTTGTATTGGCCCTTGTTCGACAAACAACAGAAAGCTTTGACCTGATGACAAGCTCTTAAGGTACAGAAACGGTAAATGAGTACGTTGTTCCTTGCTGATTGGAATACGTTGCCAAGCTTGCTCCTCCGTTAACCATCCTTTTTTAATCGAACGACGGCGAATCCTATCAACGTTGCTTTTTACCTGCACTCGGCTCACACGACGATATCGAGTATCTTGAGGGGCCGGCTGGATATCAATCACCTCAGTATAATCCCTGAGCCCTTTTAACCAGGATAATGCTTGTAAGTCATTCAGCGCTTCGCTTGAACCGTGCATTCTCAGCGTGTCCCCCAACGTCTTCCCCGCACGAGGAAAACTGACACCAATACGTCCGTTACCTACTTGCCCTAATGCCCGATGCAGTTTAGCAAACAGCGCCGCCATAAGATCTTGTTGACTGAATTCAAGATCGGGAAGAACACGGATTTCAAGGTAATAATCCATTTGATCCCCTTATTCACCTTTTTCACCGAAAACACCGCCACGAATTAGCGTCGCCATAACATAGTGTTGTTGCTCTACTTCTGGTGCTTTTCCTTTAACGACCCAGTTATCTAACAAAGTATAAAAATCCATTTTTACTTTAGGCTGACGATAAGCTTTACCGCGACTGGTGACAGAACCATAGGGTTCAACCGCTATTGGACCAAGACCCAACTCCGTCGCGTCTGGATACCACGTGTCAATAGTTCGGAGCGCATTACCCACTTTTTGCGAATGCAGTGCGGCAATGTCATTTACTTGATACAACACTTTGCTTTTTTTACTGTTGCTATCAAGAACCAATTCTTGAGAAGGGAAAATTTCCTGTCCATGCCCCAAACGAACAAAAGCTTCAACGTTGAAAAATGTTGATCTATCGCCTGCCAATCCTTCCTCAATTTCGGCGGCAAGTTCAGCTAAGTGACCTTCTGCCTTACCAAATGCACGTAAGCTGAAATCTTCACAATCAAACTCCCACCATTTGCCACTCTTACCACTTACGCGAACCTTAATTTCTTCTGCTCCAACTCGGTTACGCCACAAAAACCGTCCATTCGCCAGATTTTCTGCATAGCGTGCAGCAAGCGTTTTGAAACCGTGTTCAGCAATATAACCGTTGATCACGTTTGCCAATTCAGCTTGATAATCCTGATCATTACAGACTGATGGTGTTGAAAGATTACCTAAAACCCTTAATGTGAAACTGACTTTTAGGGTATCAGCATCATAAGGCAATGCGGCAACATCGACACGTTGCAAGTTTGCTTTTTGAATCTCCGCATCCAATTTGGCCGGATCGCTGGTTAAAGCGTTTTTTAAACGGTTGGAAATCGTCCCTCGGACAGCTTTTTCCTGAATAGCAATAGGTTGCCACTCTTCCGCTTTCTCCCAATGCTTCCAGTTTCCAGCAAACATTAAAGCATCAGAGTTAGAAAGTTTACGTTCAAATGCCAGTACAGAAGCCGTTTTAATAGTTGATTTAGACATGTAGATATCCTTCTTTAAATTAATCAGTCGATTATTCTTACTTTCTTATTGGGTTTGGATTGACGGGCAACAGATTGCTGATTGCAGCACCGATAGATCCCCTCTTGATAGTCATAACACCAGAGTAACTGGCGAATATCATTAATACGATGCGGGCTTTTCCATTCACCAACTCCGTAAATTGCTTCAACAAAACAAAATGGAGTCTTAGGATCACGGGTTTTATCTACTTTCCCGGCGGGATATAACGGCGATATTGCCTGATAACCTGTCATTAGAGGAACTAAATATCCAGAACCGGGTTTAGGAATATATTCCCAAGATGCAGGATCGCCAATTTCAGGTTGCTTATCTTCACGAACAGGAATAGCCCGCATTTTTATCGTCGAAAAATCAAGCCAGGCATCAAGCATTTCTACCTGTGGATTGTCCTGTTTTAATTCTTCGTAGTGTTTAGCTAACAATTCAGAACGATCTAACAAGGCGAAACCCGGCAATAAACGACGCATTAACTTACGGGTTTCCCGTTCTTCCTGCGGAAAAGCAATAACATTGACTTTAGCAATTTCAGTAATAGTACCACCCGCTAGTCTCTGAGTTGGACATATTTCTAGTAAATATTTTTCCAATTCATTAGCCTCTGCATCGCCAGCAATTTCACCAGAACATTCTATTAATAAAGAAACTGTCATATGCATTCGACCTTCTTCATTAATCGTTGCCGTTTTTGCTTCTTTGGTTAACGGATTGCGAGTTAAAGCAAAAACTTTATCTCTAATTGGATCGGACCGATATGCATGAAGTTGGTGGTTATGGCAAATTACACCACAATTTTCCAGTTTTAGATTATGGCTTTTTTGTAGCTTACGTGAAATAGCATGAGTAAACCCAAGAAAGTGAGTGATTGCCGGAAAACCATAGGTTAAGCCAGTAATAGCATTAGCATTCTCTACTCGAATATGATGTAAAATAATTAAATGGCTCATAACGGTACCTCTGGCAATTCATCCTCAAACTCACGTAGCCGCTCTTTAAACACAGAAGCCCACTCACGACGCTCAGATAATCCCATTTCTAACCGCTCATGCTTCAAACTCTGATTCAGCCAGTAGCTAAAATCTGCGGCTATCTCTTTTTTCCAGTCACCACCTTCGCGTTCAAATTTAAACGTTTCATCTTGCTGACAACGATAAGGATCAAGCCAAAGCTGTTGAGCGCGTTTTAATTCACAATCTTCATTAGCACTCCAGCCTTTAATCTCAATCAAATTTTGTATGACGACGACATAGTTAAACAAAATATCAATAATTTCATCAACATATTCCTGACGACATTGCCGAATCTCTAATGTGCTTTCATATTTTCGTACACTTAACAAATATCGTTTCATCAGCCAAATAGTGCTACTGACTAATGATACAAACTCACAGTCCAGATCAAAAATAGACCTATGTTTCATCGGTGGTTTAGTCGTATTTCTCCATTCAGGAGCTGAACATGGTAAAAGATAGACTCGTCCACCCCGCATATTGTTAAGATAAGAGATAATTTGTGGCTTAGTGCTACCAAAGTACTGCACAGCAGTATTAGGATAACTCGCGATAGTTTCGGGACGCCAAAATTCTTCCTTTCTCGCTTTGTTAATTTCTTTAGATAATTCCCCAAAGCGTGCTTCAGTGATACGCTGATGCATGGTATGCGCCAGAGATGAAGAAAATAGTGGGCCTAATAAATGATATTTATCATAGCCAGCAGGAAAATAAAGCTGTTTCGCTAGTCTATGTGAAGAAAGTCGTTTATCTGATAAAACTTGACTAAACCCATTGATCCATAATTCAAGCTGCTGCTCATTTTTCGCCAGTTCAGCTAGTGCTGAATAGTCTGCCCGATTTATATTTGCCAGCAATGAATCACCTTCCCGATATTCTGTTAATAATAATCTCGCAATATCAAGAGCAGCCGCATTTCCCGCCGCATCTGTAACAGGTTTATCTAAAGCTGCCGTGGAAAGATATTTAATATCTTTTTTTACATTTGCTTTTGATTGTACCGCGAAAATACTGCTACCTCTTGCATCAGTATGGGTAAATTTCAGAACATGTGTCACTAAGCGGATTTGATCTACTCGGTTAACTGCATCATCCAGCCAATTTCTAACTTCATAGTGCTCTTCCAATTCATTACGCTGTTCATCTAACTCTTGTTTAACTAGCGAAATATCCTCCATAGAGGTTAGTTTTGCCAATTTTTTTTCAGCCTCTTTATCAAAAGCCTCCAGCTTTGATTGTTTACGACTTTCAATATAATCGACAATAAATCGACTCAATCCATTTTCATTCATAGGCTCTTACCTACCTTATCAAAATGATTATCTGGTTGCCTGCTAAATTTAGCACGAAAACACGACTTGGTTCATAACCACCGACCAATGAATACTTCAGCCCTACATTCATCACCCTAACTAGGGTATTTTAATTTATTCTGTTCATTCCTTTTACCAATATTTTGCCTCTGTATATTTCACAATAAAATACCTAAAAATCACCCTATTTTCACCCTAAATTATCACTGTAGTAATGAGAAATAGGGCATCAATCAAGTCATGGTATTAAACTTGTTTCTTCTACCAATTCAAGATAAATATATCCATGAAACATCTCATCATCAATGACATATTCATTAGATAGTTTATCTCTTTAAACGTTCAATTTATTTTAAAAAAAATCTCCCTTCTTTAAGTACTAGCGTTTTCCATCTCTAATCTCAATTCAAAACAATCAGCCACATTAAATCACTTCTCGCTCGGCTAGGTGGTTCAACGGCACCATTCGTTTGTGTAGCACACCGAACACAACTAATTGCTGCTCATGTGCTCATGCACTACGTAATAAATGACATGGCTGGCATAGGGAAAACTCAAAATATCCGGTCCAATATCAGGCTTAGACTTGCCTAGGAAAGGAGTATCAGTGAGCAGGCTAATGGTTTTTCGTAGTTCCAACAGATATTTTTGTAATTGAGCTGTCCTCTATTGTTTCATGGTAAATCGGCAGATTTCGATCAGATCTCTTTGGACGTCCAGTGTTAAACGATAGAGGATCGGCATTATGTCTCTAGTTCATAAAAAAACGATTCCCCATCAACTAGGTTACCTTCTTCAATATCAGCTTTGGCTTGGATTGCTCTGGATTTCAAAAGCCGAAGTTTAAACGCCTCAATATTTTCATATTCATCCAGTGCTAGAACAACAGCAACCGACTTGCCGTTCTTGTTAATTTGGACTGGGACACACTGCGCTCTTAACAACATGTCACCAAATTGAGTTTTGGCTTCATCAGAAAGTGTATCCATATTTGTGACCTCTCTAATATCGTTCAATTTGTTTAGTATCATCGAACAACAATCACTAAGATCATTATCCATTATCTGTCAAAAAACACATAATATGACTATGGTTATTTTTCCTAAAAACACCGCATATTATTCAGCTAACTTCTCTAAATACCCCTAAAAATGGGTGGTAGCGCCATGCTTCTCCACCATCCTTTTTCTTATCTTTTTTCCTGAGGCAAATCTCACCAAAATGTAGGCTTACATTTTTTAATTCCATTTCATTAGTATCAGCTAAATTCTGGTAAATTGTCTCAGTATCAAGTTTAATCCAAGCACTCACACCTGGCGCAAACTCTAATTCTGGCACATAGTCAAATGCTTCACTCTCTTTTATCCCTGCCCAACCGCTGTCCAGAGCCACAAACTTCGCTTCTTCACCTTCTTCTTCAAGCCACAAATAATATAATTCGTCAGGTTCTGACTGACGAAACGGTTTATGACGTTGTAGTTCCGCACACCACGAAGCTTGTTTACGCCACCAAAGAGCTGAGCAATAACCATGTTCATTATCAGAGCAACCTTGAAGTTCTTCCCATAAACGTTGATGTTCAAGATCAACCAAATTTTCAAAAGGTGAACTCTCTCCAGCATTATCACGTTCCTTTATTCTTGGCAATGCACTAATTAGTTCATATTGATAAGGTTCCAGTAATTCATGTAAATCATGGCTAGCAAGAAGATAATCTTTCGACTCAAATCCTGGCCGACAATAAGCCGGATGTTCTAAATTATTCGTTTTAAGTGCCTTATAGTTCTTCGACAGAATATGTAGATTTGGTAAGAGTGGTGCTTTTTGCCGATGACGTTGAATACGCCCGGCAAGTTGTATCAATGAACGCATTGAGCTAGGTTCAGCAATACTCCAGTCATAATCATGATCCCGACCGACTTCAGCTACAGACGTGGCGAGTACGACAAAAATATGATGCTTCTCTGGCATCTCCTCTAATGCTTTACAAATTTCTGCCACCTGCCACAACGCTTCTTCATCATAACGTGTTAACG
>NZ_JXSK01000002.1 GCF_001083805.1 Photorhabdus luminescens subsp. luminescens
TATTATTCAGCTTACAGATGTGGTTGGTAATAGTAATTCACTCGCTGCAACTCAAAAGCTTGTTTCTGATGTCAATGATAATGCTAACAATAGATTAGCCAAAAACCAAAATGGGGCGGATATTCCCAATAAAAATGAGTTTGTGAAAAATCTCGACTTATTGGAAACCGTCAATTTGGCGAAAAATGCTGTGCCGAATAGTAGGACAATTAATGGTAAATCGCTGACTGGAGATATCAATTTAGGGGCTGGCGATGTGGGAGCATTTAGGCTCGGATTAACAGGAAAATATTCTGTTGATAACCAAGTCCCGTGGAATGTAGATTCAGGATCATATGACCTACTGCATCCGAAATTTAGTGATCATGTTGTGCACTTCTATAATGGCGTTGGAAGTTGTCCGGCTTTTCAGTTGAAAGTGCATTACAAAAACGGCGGTATTGCTTATCGCTCGGCGCGTGATAATTATGGATTTGAAGAAGATTGGACTAGCATTTATACAACCAAAAACAAACCTACTGTAAATGAACTTGGTTTATCAGAAACCGTAGCATTGGCGAGAAATGCGGTTCCTAATAGCAGGAGAATTAACGGCAAAGCGTTAACTGAAGACATCAATCTGGTAGCCGGAGATGTGGGGGCGTATTCACGTGCGGAAGTTGACGAACGATATCAAAAGAAAGGCTCTAATCAGAGATGGCAGAAAATAGGAACCAGCAGAGATAGCGGAAGTAGCATATTACTAAGTCAGGACATAAGAGGAAGATGTATATATTTACGTACTGGTAACCCTGGTATATTTTTACCTTTACAAATGCCTCCGATCGATAATATTTTGGTTGGTACTGGATATGGATCAAAAGGGTGGCTTGTTGTGCATTCGTCAGATGGCGGATTGAGATTATCTATAGTAAACAAAGAAGATTGCCCTGATATCATAGAAATTTATATTGCTGACTAGAATTATGGGCTGCATGGCAGCCCTTTTCCCATTTATTTTTTAGGAGATAATTTATCCCCCTATTTGATAAAGATATTTATCGAACAAACACAAAACAAATATAACAATCCAAATAAGATAAAATAATTTCCAAATGTAAAATATAAACATTTCGAATATGTTTTAGATTACAAGATGTTAAGCGATTTATTGCCAGCAATTATACACAAATAATTAATCATTTGATTAATATAATCTTACCATCCTCTTTTTGGGGTAGACTATAATTGAAATTAATCTCGATAAATTACCTGTACTATAACTCAACATGTTAATTACAGAAGAATATTATTTTACTTAAGGAAAGTACATATGAATCTAAAGAATGATTTTAAGGCGTTTTCTATTGGTAATAACGCTAATGTAGTGAGCCAAGAAAGATACGAAGAAAGTCAGAATTTACAAACTGGGTTTCCCCCAGAAAATATTACCACTCATATATTAAATAAAGCATTACGCCAGTCGTCCACAATAGCCTCTGTTGTAGCTGATTTTATTGCGACAGAATCTGGCAGTGATGTCTTAGATGATGGTAATACAGCCAAACTTACTACACAATTAAATAAAGCGTTAGAAAAAAAAATTACCACAAAAATTCCCGATGCCTCATTAACACAGAAAGGTGTTGTTCAGCTTACCAATGTGGTTGGCAATAGTAATACACTGGCTGTAACTCAGAAGCTTGCCTCCGATATAAATGATAATGCTAATAAAAGACTAGAGAAAACGCAAAACGGCGCAGATATCCCCAATAAAAATGCATTTGTGAAAAACCTGGGACTAAATGAAGCCGCAAAACGGGAAGTGGGAACTGGAGTTAATCAAATTCCAGATATGTCGTCTTTCGGCGCAAACTTGGTTCAGAATGGTTGGCAAAAATTACCTTCAGGTTTAATTGAAATGTGGGGAATAGCACTAGTTTCTCTCGGTGGAAATCCTAATGGCGGATATGTTAATAACTTTCCAATACCATTCCCAAATAAATGTTTTAGCATCACATTAACTCACAATGATTGGGACCCCGGAGCAGCAGGAATATTCGGGGCATCTGTAGTAAGTCAGAGTCAGTTCAAATGTTACAGAAGTTCTACCCCTCATACGCCTAATGTTTATACCTATTTTAGGGCAATAGGATATTAATTAAAAAAAATTAATTTACCATAATGATTATTTAACTAAAATTGGCAAAAAAATCATGAACGATAAAAACTATGTATTCAGTGCATTAAATAAAGCATTTTACCCACTATCATTACAACAGGATTATATTCAAGCAGGTTCATGGCCAAATGATCCTATATCTGTAACTGATGACATATTCCATCAATTTTCAGGAATACCGCCAGAAGGAAAAATACTTTCTTCTGGCGAAGATGGTCTTCCTTGTTGGGAAGATATCCCACCTCCAACAAAAGAGGAATTGATATCGATAGCAGAAGCCCAAAGAGCACAATTCATATCTCTTGCAAATGAGAAAATAACGCCGCTGGCCGATGCTGTCGAACTTGATATAGCTACAAATGAAGAAACACTATTACTTAAAGAGTGGAAAACATATCGTGTGATGCTTAATCGAATTGATACTTCAACAGCCGCGGAAATTGATTGGCCAATTTTACCATTATCGTAATTAACAAAAAGGCCGGGAATAGGATAATACCCGGTCTTTATCATTTTATTGATTCTGGTATTTTATAGCCACTCAATATCAACAATCATTAAAATATTAAACCAATTCAGTCATACCACATAACGCCCCAGAGAATAAATGAGATTTTATTTATTAAAACATTTATTTTAGCCTCCTCAATAAGATATAACCCAATATTGAACCCCAGGAAGCATAGCGAACTATGTAATCAGGGTGAGCGAGAACAGCCAACAAAGAAGCAACTTGAAAGATGACGGATATACAAATAATTAGAACAAATAGACTTAAATAATAACAATCACTCAACCTTCTCAGACCATAAATTAAATTAATAAAAATCATTTTCAAATATAAAATGCAAACATTTCAGATTACAAATCATTAACATATTCATTACCACCAATTATATAAAAATAGTTAACCCTATAAGCTATAAGAATATTCCATTATTCTTTTTTCTAACTAAACTGTAGCTGGCGTGAATAGGGAAAAATTATTTTTATAAAAATTCACTATATTGTTTATAAAATGCAGTACTTAATTGGAGAAAAATATATGAGTCAAAAGAATGATTTTAAGGCTTTTTCTGTTAGTGACAATGCAAATATAGTGAAGCAAGAAGCATATGAAAAAGAACAAAAATTGCAAACTGGGTTTCCAACAGGAGATATTACCGCTGAACTATTAAATAAGGCATTACGTCAGTCGTCAACCATATCCACTGTCGTCGCTAATTTTATCGCAACACAATCTGGCGAAGACGTTCTGGATAATGGGGATATAGACAAACTAACCACCCAATTTAAGAAATCCTTAGAACAAAAAAACACAACAGAAATTCGAGATGCCTCATTAACAGAAAAAGGAATTATTCAGCTCACAGATCAAATAGGCGACAGTAATACACTCGCTGCAACTCAGAAGCTTGTTTCTGATGTAAGTAATAATGCTCTGGCAAAAGACCAAAACGGCGCAGACATTCCTAATAAAGCTGAGTTTATAAAGAACCTTGGTTTATCAGATTCAACAAATATAACAATAGGGAATGGTGAAAATCAGGTACCTAATATGTCGTTTTTCACCTCTAACCTGAATCAGGTCGGATGGCAGAAATTACCTTCAGGTTTAATTGAAATGTGGGGAATAGCATCAGTTAAAGGCAATGCTTATGCCGAATCTGGTGCTTTAAATCACTTTCCAATCCCATTCCCGAATAAATGTCTCAACGTCACGTTAACTCACGTTGGTAATGCACCTCAACATGCCGGCATATTTTCAATAATGACGGTCAATAATAGCCAATTCCAATGTTTTAGCAGCATTCCAAATTTACAAATTCCTGTAGCAGCATTTTATAGAGCAATAGGGTATTAATATGAATGATAAAAACTATGTATTTAGCGCATTAAATAAAGCATTTTATCCGCTATCATTACAGCAGGATTACATTGAAGCAGACTCATGGCCAAACGATCCCATATCTGTAACTGATGACATATTCCATAAGTTCTCTGGAATACCACCAGAAGGAAAAATACTCTCCTCTGGCGAAGATAGTCTTCCTTGTTGGGAAGATATTCCACCACAGACAAAAGAGGAATTGATATCTATAGCCGAAAGCCAAAAAGCGCAATTTATATCTCTTGCAAATGAAAAAATAACGCCGCTTGCTGATGCGGTCGAACTTGATATAGCAACAGACGAAGAAATGCTATTACTCAAAGAATGGAAAAAATACCGCGTGATGCTTAATCGGGTTGATACGTCAAACGCACCAGAAATTGACTGGCCAATTACGCCATTATCGTAATTAACAAACAGACCGGGATTCAGGCAGAACCCGGTCTTTATCATTTTATTATTGCCAATACTACAGCGGTAAATATCCTGTCATCATATAAGCTATCCTCCGCCAATATTTTTTAGCTTATGCGATATTAGTGAATCATATGTCATTGAAATTTACTTTCCAGAACAAACCTTTCAACATGGAAATTATTTATTACTAAAATATATGAAAAATAATTAACCCCATAAGATATAAAAACATTTAATTATTATTTTTTATCTCTAGACTATGAGCGATAGTAAATTATCTTTACAATAATTTAAAAAATCACCTATAAAACCCACTATTGAATTTTAGGGAAATATATATGAATCTCAAGAATGATTTTAAAGCGTTTTCTGTTAGAGATGGTGCTAATGTGGTGGCTCAAAATTTATATGAAGAGCTTCCAGAATTACAGTCTGGATTTCCGCCAAGAGATCTTACCACTCATATATTAAATAAGGCATTACGTCAGTCATCAACAATATCATCGGTTGTAGCTGATTTTATTTCAACAGAATCTGGTAGTGATGTTTTGGATGATGGTAATATCGCCAAACTCACGGCACAATTAAATAAAGCATTAGAGAAAAAAATCACAACAAAAATTTCTGATGCCTCATTAACACAAAAAGGTATTGTTCAACTCACAGATGGAATTGGCAATAGTAATACATTGGCTGCAACACAGAAGCTTGTCTCCGATATAAATAATAATGCCAATAACAGACTAGAAAAAACGCAAAACGGCGCAGATATTCCTGATAAAAATGAGTTTGTGAAAAACTTAGGTTTAGATAAAGCTGCAAACCTGAAAGTAGGCAATGGAATTAATCAGATTCCAGATATGTCGTTTTTCACCGCAGACTTGGTTAAGAATGGCTGGCAAAAATTGCCTTCGGGTTTAATTATCATGTGGGGATTAGCACAAGTTTATAACCATAGCAGCCCTCAATCTGGGTATTTAAATAACTTTCCAATCCCATTTCCAAATCAATGCGTTAGCATCACATTGACTCACCGTGGTAATGATCCTCAAGCAGCAGGTATATTCTCATCAACGATAGAAAATAAGAATCAGTTTCGGTGTTATAAAAATCTTAATTACCATAAACTCACTACTTTTACATTTTTTATGGCAATAGGATATTAATTAAAAAAATTATTTTTATTATTTAATTAAAACTGGCAAAGAATTATGAATAACAAAAACCATGTATTCAGTGCATTAAATAAAGCATTTTATCCGCTATCATTACAGCAAGATTATATTCAAGCAAGCTGATGGCCAAATGACCCTATATCTGTAACTGATGATATATTCCATAAGTTCTCAGGAATACCGCCAGAAGGAAAAATACTCTCCTCTGGCGAAGATAATCTTCCTTGTTGGGAAGATATTCCACCACCGACAAAAGAGGAATTGATATCCATAGCATAAAGCCAAAAAGCACAATTTATATTTCTTGCAAATGAAAAAATAACGCCGCTTGCTGATGCGGTCGAACTTGATATAAACAAAACATTAAATATTAGGAAAATTGACATGAGTCACAAGAATGATTTTAAAGCATTTTCTATTAAAGATGGTGCTAATGTGGTGGATCAATATTTATATGAAAATAGTCCAGAGTTGCAGACTGGATTTCCACCAGATGGTTTTATCCCCCATATATTAAATAAGGCATTACGTCAGTCATCAACAATATCATCTGTTGTAGCTGATTTTATTGCGACAGAATCTGGCAGTGATGTTTTGGATGATGGTAATATCACCAAACTCACTGCACAATTAAATAAAGCATTAGAGAAAAAAACCTCAACAAAAATTCCTGATGCCTCATTAACACAAAAAGGTATTGTTCAATTCACAGATATCATTGGCAATAGTAATACACTGGCCGCAACTCAGAAACTTGTTTCCGATATAAATGATAATGCTAACGGCAGATTGGCCAAAAACCAAAATGGCGCAGACATTCCTAACAAAAATGAGTTTGTGAAAAATCTCGGTTTATTGGAATTATTATTGGCAGGTACTCCTTTGTTTACACAAGGGGATAATTTTATGACCTTTAAAATTCCATTTTTTAGTGGATTAAAAAGAAAATATCTCTTATTCCAATCTGTATATGCAAAGGCTCCAAATTTAGCTAACGAGGGGAAATTCACTATCACATACCCAATTGCATACTCTTATGAACCTCATGCTATACTTTCCAGCATGGGAGGATATATCAGTGGCGGTAACTATGGCGAAGGAGCTGATATATTAAAAATCAACAAAGAAAATCTAGTAATAATATCACATTGGCAGTCTCGCAATACAACCTTTCCGCCTGTACGCATATTTGTAGTAGGGGTATCAGATAATTAACTTTCAACATTCATAGTTGTTATCTATCTCAGATTTTAGAATTATTTTGATAAAGCATCGGAATTTGATTGGTCAATTGCGCCATTATCGTAATTAACAAAAAGACCGGGATTAAAGTAATACCCGGTCTTTATCATTTTATTTATTCTAATACTATATATCCTTCATCTTTCAAGTTTCTGCTTTGTTGGCTGCTTTCACTTACCCCAGTCACATAGTTATCTATGCTCCTGGGGATGCGTTCACTTGCCGCCGCGCTGCAAATTGAAATCTATTGGGTATAGGTTGTAAATATTCTGTTACTATTCAAGCTATTTTCTCTCAAGACCTATTAACTACATAATATTGGAAATTTTACACGTCCTCGACATATTTCCTATATAGCTAACTGAATAATAAAGTTCACATATAAGCGTTTTCTAAGATAGAAAAAATTTCATATATTATGGTTTTTTATTGCCATATTTAGTTTTTCAATGTAGTTTATGCCGTATAAAAATACAATAGGTGTGTAAGAGTAAGAAATTAAAACTGACGATAACACACTGGTATAAAATGAAAAATAAACTAAGTTATTAAAATGTCGTTATTAATCAAAAAGAGCTGTATCAATTGTGATATGTGTGAACCCGAATGTCCCAATCAGGCGATATCGATGGGAGATGAAATTTATGAGATTGATGCCGACCGTTGTACTGAATGCATCGGTCATTATGATACGCCAACCTGTCAATCAGTCTGTCCGATAAATAATACTATTATCACCGATCCAGACCGACAGGAAACAGAAGAACAATTGTGGGATAAATTTGTATTACTGCATCATGCAGATAAAATCTGAAATTAACGCTCAAGAATAACAGTCGCACAGGCATAGCGGCGCTCATCGGCCAATGTCACATGCAAGGAGGTCGCCCCTAATTGCTTTGCTAACGCGGCCGCCGCGCCATAGAGCCGCAAAATCGGTTTTCCCAGTGCGTCATTGACCACTTCAAATTGGTTAAATGCCAGCCCATTACGGATACCGGTTCCCAATGCCTTTGCTGCGGCTTCTTTTACCGCAAAACGTTTAGCCAAAAAACGAACCGGTTTTTCATGTTGCTGATATTGTTCCCATTCTAATTCACTGAGAATGCGTTTTGCCAAGCGCTCGCCTGAGCGCTCGACAACCCCTTCAATACGGGCAATTTCAACAATATCTGTACCTAACCCAATAATAGCCATTAACGGCGAGCTTTCCGCATTTGAGTTTTCATATCTGCCACAGCCGCAGTCAAACCACTGAATACCGCCCGTCCAATAATGGCATGACCAATATTCAACTCATAAATTTCTGGCAGAGCAGCAATACGTTGTACATTATGATATGTCAGCCCATGACCGGCATTAACCGTCAACCCAATACTCGCTGCATAAGTCGCGGCGTCTTTAATACGATGAAATTCTTTTTCCTGTTCTACTTCATTTTCTGCATCGGCATAAGCACCTGTATGAATTTCAATGAAAGGTGCGCCAACTTCACTAGCCGCATCAATTTGTCGATGTTCCGCATCAATAAATAGCGAGACAAGAATACCCGCATCAGATAGACGCTTAACCGCCGCAGCAACCTTATCTTTCTGACCAATAACATCTAAGCCCCCTTCTGTTGTCACTTCCTGCCGTTTTTCAGGCACCAAACAGCAAAATTCAGGTTTAATACGACAGGCAATATCTACCATTTCATCTGTCACGGCCATCTCAAGATTCATCCGAGTCTGGATGGTTTTTTTCAACAGTTCTACATCTCGATCGGTAATATGACGGCGATCTTCACGTAAATGAATGGTGATACCATCTGCTCCCGCCTGTTCCGCAACAAAAGCCGCTTGAACCGGATCAGGATAATTGGTGCCGCGCGCATTGCGCACCGTCGCAATATGATCGATATTCACGCCTAATAATACTTCAGCCATATTTATCTCCTGTAGTCATATTAGAATATGACAAGTTTACACTTTCCATCTTGAAGAGAAACAAATTCATTAGTTTTCTTTCTGCTCTGGCTTCTGGCGTACAAGCTGCCGGAATAATTCGCGACTTTTTAGCGGTTTACCACCGAGATAAGGTTTTAATGCAATTCTCGTGAAGCGCTTTGCTGCCTTTAATGTCGCAGAATCAGGAAATTCACGGGTCGCCAATGATTTTAATTCGCGCCCGGTAAAACTGTAATGATCAACAACCAAGCTAGCGATAAAACCTTTTTCTTCTCTATAACGGTAGGTCATCATGTCAGCTACAGGTTCACCACTGCCCGCACAATGAAGATAATCAACGCCATAACCAAGATTTGCCAGCAACGCCAGTTCAAACCGACGTAATGCATATTCCGGCGTATGTTCACTGGCAGCAAGAACCTGCAAACATTGGAGATAATCAAAGAATAAGGCGGGATAAGCCGTTCCTTGTTCAAGCACTCTTGACAACAATTCATTGATATATAAACCGCTGTACAACACACTGCCGGTAAGAGGAAGGGCCAGAGAGATAGGATCTGCATCACGCAGAGTTTTAATTGCCCCTCGCCCACTCCAACGAACCAGCAATGGAGTAAAGGGCTGCAAGCAGCCTTTCAAATTGGAACGACGGCTACGCGCGCCTTTTGCCAACACGCTAATTCGCCCTTCATTTTCAGTGAACAGATCCAGTAACAGGCTGGTTTCACTGTAAGGACGCCCATGCAGAACAAAAACACGTTGCCAACCGTCCACAGGTGATGCCTTATTTCAAATCATCGACGTAGCCCAAGCTACGTAACGCTCGCTCATCATCAGCCCACCCCGCTTTAACTTTAACCCACAGTTCTAAGTGGATTTTTACATCAAACAGCCTTTCCATATCCTGACGGGCTTCAATACCAATGGTCTTGATCTTACTGCCTTTATTGCCAATAACCATTTTCTTCTGGCCTTCACGCTCAACCAGAATCAAACCGTGGATCTTGTAACCACCGCGCTCATTCGCCACAAACTGCTCAATTTCAACCGTGACAGAATACGGCAGTTCATC
This sequence comes from Photorhabdus luminescens subsp. luminescens, assembly GCF_001083805.1. Classification (GTDB taxonomy): domain Bacteria; phylum Pseudomonadota; class Gammaproteobacteria; order Enterobacterales; family Enterobacteriaceae; genus Photorhabdus; species Photorhabdus luminescens. The sequence goes on from NZ_JXSK01000002.1 coordinate 9,908, forward strand.
ACCAAGAAAACGCATAAGCTTTTCTCGGATAATCTCAGAAGCCATAAATCGCTGAGAACGGTCAGTAATATAATCTTCCGGGAAATGGTGAGTCGCTTTCGGGATATATCCGCGCACAATTTTGGCAATCGTATCGACATTCATGCCTTTTTCAGCGCTCATCGGGACAACATCAAGAAAACTCATCTGTTTACTGAGAAAACCAATATGCGGCAACAAACTGGTTTTATCGGTTACGTTATCTACTTTATTGATAGCCAGTAAAACCGGACAACGCAGATTACGCAATTTGTTCAGTACCATTTCGTCATCCGGGGTCCAATGAGTCCCTTCGACAACAAAAATAACTAACTCCACATCACCGATAGAACTGCTAGCTGCCCGGTTCATCAGCCGGTTAATCGCCCGTTTTTCTTCAATATGTAATCCAGGCGTATCCACATAAATAGTCTGATACGCACCTTCTGTATGGATACCCATAATACGGTGACGAGTCGTCTGCGGTTTACGGGAAGTGATAGATACTTTCTGACCTAAAAGCTGATTTAGCAGCGTGGATTTCCCCACATTAGGCCGTCCAACTATTGCAACGAATCCGCAATAGGTTTCTTGTTCGCTCATTCAAGCTCCAGTTGTTTTAATGCTTGCTCAGCCGCTGCCTGTTCCGCTTTGCGGCGGCTGGAGCCTGTTCCTTTAACCGGCTGATCAATACCACTCACTTGACAGTGAATAGTAAACTCTTGGTCGTGAGCTTCACCACGAACCATAACAACCAGATATGATGGCAGGGGCAGATGATGCCCTTGCAAATATTCCTGTAAACGAGTTTTTGGATCTTTCTGTTTATCACCAGGACTGATTTCATTTAGGCGGGTTTCGTACCATCTCAAGATAATTCTTTCAACCATCTGGATGTCGCTATCAAGGAAAATCGCGCCAATCAGCGCTTCAACCGTATCAGCCAGTATTGATTCACGACGGTAACCGCCGCTTTTCAATTCTCCCGGCCCCAGGCGAAGGCATTCACCTAATTCAAATTCCCTTGCCAACTCAGCCAGCGTATTACCACGCACCAATGTGGCACGCATGCGGCTCATATCTCCCTCATCAACACGAGGAAAACGATGATACAACGCATTGGCAATAACAAAACTCAGGATTGAGTCACCAAGAAATTCCAGCCGTTCGTTATGTTTACTGCTTGCACTACGATGAGTTAATGCTTGTATCAGCAGATCATGCTGATCAAAAGTGTACCCCAGCTTACGCTGCAATCTGTTAATTACGATGGGATTCATGTGCTACCAATATCGGTCAGAATTCGTCAAGTAAAAACGCACACGCAACAGACCTGTTACAGAAATCCCTGACAAAACTGTTGCGTTTGCACTGGCTCCTTGTAGGAGCCAGTCATTAAGTTTGAAAGGACATTCTACACTGCGAGTAAAATTAATGCTTCGCTAATATAAAAATATTAATTAATTCCACCAATACGGCTGAAGCGAACTCCGGTAGGCCATTCCCCTTCCTGTTTTTCAAAACTCATCCAGATGGCTGAAGCGCGACCGACCAGATTTTTCTCCGGGACAAAGCCCCATACACGGCTATCAGCGCTATTATCACGGTTATCACCCATCATAAAATAGTGGCCTTCGGGCACAATCCACATTCCCTCCGGCAAGCCAGGTTGACGGAAATTAGGTACCGATAGTACACCCGGTATCTCCAAAATATGGTGGGTTACCGCGTCCAGATTCTCAATCCGTTCACCCTGCCGCATACTGTAAGGCGGCAACGTTTCTTCAACAGGGATTTGGAAAACGCCTACCTTTTTCAAACTTTCACCCTTGGAATCGACACCATACTGCTGCATTGTCCATTCACTCGGGAATAGTGAACCGTAAGAAACCGGTAATTCTTCCTGACAATTCCCTGTTTTGCTGCAATTAGAAAAAATACGCAACTCTTTCTTCGCCGGATCATAAATAATTTTATCGCCCGGTAAACCCACCACCCGTTTGATATAGTCAAAACTCGGATCTAGCGGGTATTTAAATACAGCAACATCACCACGCTTTGGTTTGCCAGTCTTAATCAATGTTGTTTGAGTGATGGGATCTTTCAATCCGTATGAATATTTCTCTACCAGAATGAAATCGCCAATCAATAAAGTCGGCATCATGGAACCCGATGGGATCTGAAAAGGCTCATAAACAAAGGAGCGCAGGATCAGAACCACGGCTAACACAGGAAAAATAGATGAACAAGTATCCACCCATGTCGGCTTGTTAATAGTCTCAGCCAGATGCTCCTGATCCATTGTACCTTCAGTCAACTCTTGCAATCGGGCAAGTTTTTTCTTGCGCGCTGGTGCCCATTTGAAACGATCAATACACCAAATAATGCCGGTGACTAACGTTGCCAGCGTTAGGATCAGGGCAAAAGTGTTAGCCATTTAGACTCCTTACAAGCTTATTAATTGTCTTTACCAACATGAAGAATGGCTAAGAAAGCTTCCTGTGGCAACTCAACGTTACCCACCTGTTTCATTCGTTTCTTACCCTCTTTCTGTTTCTGCAATAGCTTTTTCTTACGGCTGACGTCACCACCATAACACTTCGCCAAGACGTTTTTACGCAATTGCTTCACTGTTGAGCGAGCAATAATATGATTACCAATCGCAGCCTGAATTGCGATATCGAACTGCTGACGAGGAATAAGTTCTTTCATCTTCTCCACCAGCTCCCGGCCACGGTACTGTGCATTGCCACGGTGAGTAATCAACGCCAATGCATCAACTCGTTCACCGTTAATCAATACATCCACACGAACCATATCAGATGACTGGAAACGAGTGAAATTATAATCCAGAGAAGCATAACCGCGAGAGGTAGATTTCAATCGATCGAAGAAGTCCAAAACCACTTCTGCCATCGGTATTTCGTAAGTCAGTGCAACCTGTTTACCGTGGTAAACCATATTGGTTTGCACACCGCGTTTTTCAACACATAATGTAATGACGTTCCCCAAGTACTCCTGAGGCAACAGCATATGACACTCAGCAATGGGTTCACGCAGCTCTTCAATATTATTCAGCGGCGGTAATTTAGAGGGGCTATCCACATAGAGAGTATCGTGGCTAGTTGTCTCCACTTCATAAACAACCGTCGGCGCCGTTGTAATAAGGTCGAGATCATATTCACGTTCCAGACGTTCTTGAATAATCTCCATATGCAACAGACCAAGGAAGCCGCAACGGAAACCAAAACCCAATGCAGAAGAACTTTCTGGCTCATAAAATAGCGAAGCGTCATTCAGGCTCAATTTACCTAATGCATCGCGGAATGCTTCATAGTCATCAGAACTGACAGGGAACAACCCTGCATAAACCTGTGGCTTCACTTTTTTAAAGCCCGGAAGCGGTTTTTCCGCAGGTTGACGAGCCAATGTCAAGGTATCCCCGACAGGCGCGCCAAGAATGTCTTTAATCGCACAAACTAACCAGCCCACTTCGCCACAACCTAACACATCGCGATCAACACGCTTAGGAGTGAAAATGCCAAGGCGATCGGCGTTATATACCTGACCGGTACTCATTACCTTAATTTTATCACCCTTACGCAAGGTACCGTTTTTAATCCGCACCAGGGAGACAACACCAAGGTAATTATCAAACCATGAGTCAATGATAAGCGCCTGTAATGGCGCATCAGGATCGCCTTCCGGCGCTGGAATCTCTTTAACCAAGCGCTCAATGACGTCTTGTACGCCAACACCCGTTTTGGCTGAACAGCGTACTGCATCAGTAGCATCAATACCGACAATATCTTCGATCTCTTCCGCTACGCGCTCAGGCTCTGCCGCTGGCAAATCGATTTTGTTCAGCACTGGAACAACTTCTAGATCCATATCCAACGCGGTATAACAGTTAGCCAGCGTCTGGGCTTCCACTCCCTGTCCCGCATCAACCACCAGCAACGCCCCTTCGCAGGCAGCTAGTGAACGGGAAACTTCATATGAGAAATCAACGTGCCCCGGCGTATCGATAAAGTTTAATTGATAAAGTTGCCCATCATTCGCCTTGTAATCCAAGGTAACACTTTGGGCCTTAATGGTGATACCACGCTCACGCTCAAGATCCATTGAATCTAGCACTTGCTCTGCCATCTCACGATCTGTTAAGCCGCCACAAATTTGAATAATACGGTCAGATAACGTCGACTTACCGTGGTCAATGTGAGCAATAATGGAGAAATTTCGTATTTGCTTCATTATAAATATTTTTCTGCCTTGATATTTCTGAATCATTCGCCTAATGGACACACAGAGGGACATAAAGCGACAGTTTATTAGGTCGGCCACCGGCCTGAAAGGCTGTATTCTACATGCCAAATCTACGAAAACCTAGTCATGCCTGCGGCTTTAAGGTACGAATTATTAGACGTTTTGGACGATTAAAATAGATTTATTCTCGATGCTGAATGTGAATGGCATCAGGAGGCAAGCCGATTTGTAAAACGACAGGTTGATATTCCTGCCGATTATCCCAGTAAGCGGCGATTCTGCGGGCAAAGAAGAATCCTAATGCACCTCCTAAAACACCACCACAAAATACCCACAATTGATTGGTTACCCATAACTGAAAAAGTGCGCCGCCAAGGAATAACCCAATAAGTGGGGTCAGATAAACCAACAACGCCGAACGTAGTAAGCTTCCTTCCGGGATACCAACTTCTACTTTTTGCCCCGGTTGCAACGGTTGTAAAATCTCAAGTTCAAGCTGATGTATGCCATCAGGCCCTAATTTATTGAGTAAATAAGAACCACATGTTGCTCGCGCCTGACAACTGCCACAACCAGAAGAGGAACCATAACGTAATAATGCCCGTCCCTGTTGCCAGTGAATTACTGTTGCCCACTCTTTGACCATCAGCCAGCTCCTATAAATGCGACGCCAGCAGCAATACGCTTAGCGGTTGCCAATGGCAATTCACCAATAATTGTCACCTCATTTGCTCCACGTATCACACTATAAATCGTTCGGGGTCCACCACGGAGAGGATATTCCAACTTACCGGTTTTATCCGTGTTAGTCACATTCACAGAAAAGCTAAACAAGCCATCACTGAACATAATAGATTCAAGCGAGTCACTATTTGACAATTTACGACGGTTACGCGAAACCTCAACGAAACCAGCCGGTAATTTACCCACTTTCCAATTGAATACGACCTTCTCTGACGGTGGAATGACCAACATTGGCGGCATATTCAAACGCGTAATCACACTCATTGCATCATTGATATCCCCACCGATGGTGGAAGAAACAACCCTAAATTGCTCAAGCGCCTCACTATCACGATCAAGTAAGTCAATACGTAATGGTAAATGAGTTTCTTCGTCGATCAGTAAAATATAATTATAACGCACTTCATCTTTGGAGGTGATGCGTACAACCCGACAAGGCCTGTCACCGATATGGGTTCGACCAGCATCAATAAAATTGTAATATTTTTTCAACTGATTAAAGTCAGCAAAAATGACGGCCGGCAAATAATCAATAATGTGATTACCGCTAAGACTGAAAGCATCCAATCCAGGTTCAAAATAACTGATCTCATTACCTCGCTGGACAATCTCTCTACGAGAACCATCCATCTGCATAATCTGAGCAATTGGAATATCATTGATAACGGCGTGGCGATAACGAACGGAGACGATCGACTGCTGGTTAAGATTAATAAAAGCAAGCTCGTAAGTCAGAGACTGAGTAGCATTACTCATCTCCTGCAACAAAACCTCAGCGCTGCTGAGCTGCGCCGAGGCTTGTAACGGAGCAAACAAACAACCCGCCAGCAAACAGACGGAAAACCAAATATGTTTCATTACTGCTATTGCGTTCCTAAAGATTGCGTTCCGGGAACCGGAATCGCAACCTGTGATGGAATTCCCCGTTCGTCATTTTGCTTAAAATGCACACGGCGATCGAGTTCATATTGTTGCAGCATGATGTTAATACGTTTATTACGCTCCTGCATTTGAATGCGTTGATCACTACCAAACATATCGTCACCGGAAGGCACTCCCAAACTCACCGGAGAAGCCGATCCCATCATTGGCAAAGTATTAAATGCAGGCGTATCAGATTGATATTCAAGATCCTCAGCACTATGACTGTTGTACTGCTGCACACCAACCAATACTGCCAGCGAAACACAGGCTGCGACACTCACCTGGACCATTTGACTCGCCCAAGGGCGGAGTTTTTGCCAGAATGGCATTTTTTGCCAGCTCTCTGGTTGAGGCTGAGATTCAGGAATAGCCCCAGGAGCGGAATGAACCGGCTCTTTTTCAAGCGCCAATGCAACCCGACTAGCAATATCCAGATGCAATACTTCTGTCACATCACCGCGCAATGTGTCACGGATCAAGTGGTAATTTTCCCAGCGTTTCTGCATTACAGAATCTTTAGACAAAATACTAACGACTTCACTATCAAGAGTTTCGCCATCCATCAACGCGGAAAGTTTTTCTCTTTGCATGCCAAAGTACCCTTCAGTATTGTTCCACTATTTTTAATTTTAAATCAGTGGTTGAATGTTATCATCAATGGCTTCCCTTGCACGGAAGATGCGGGAACGAACCGTACCAACCGGACAACCCATAATAGTAGCTATTTCTTCATAGCTTAACCCATCTAATTCCCTCAGCGTTATTGCTATTCGCAAATCTTCGGGAAGAGATTCAATGGTACGGAAAACCACCTGCCTCAATTCTTCTGACAACATTAAATTCTCAGGGTTCGAAATTTCTTTTAATGCGCTCGAAATTTCGTAATTTTCTGCGTCACTGGCATCCAAATCACTGGATGGCGGACGGCGCCCTTGAGCGGTCAGATAATTCTTCGCAGTATTTACTGCTATACGATACAACCAAGTATAAAAAGCACTATCGCCACGAAACGAAGCCAATGCCCGATAGGCTTTAATAAATGCCTCCTGAGCAACGTCAGGAACATCACCCTGCGGAATATAGCGGGATAAGAGACTCGCCACTTTATGCTGATATCTGACTACCAGTAGGTTAAACGCCTTTTGGTCACCTTTCTGCGCTCGCTCGACCAGCATTTGATCCGTTAACTGCTCGCTCATCCGAGGTTAAATCTCCCGAAGCAAAGCTCCACATTGATATTTACTGAACCAACCATGATGTCCTATTCCTGAGCAAGCATGGCTTTGAGTAATAAAATTCTGCGAAGTTCAATTTTTGTCATCATTTTGTTGCAATCATAGCTTTGATCATATCTGATAGGCTAACATGATTTTTACCCATCTTCATTCATACATCATCAATTATGCAATCATTATTCTCTCAACATTACAGCGATGTACTTATTATCGGCAGCGGCGTCGCCGGCCTATCTCTGGCTTTACGGCTAGCCTCACAATATCAAGTCACTGTATTAAGTAAGAGTATTCTTAGCGAAGGCGCCTCCTATTATGCGCAGGGTGGTATCGCCGCTGTATTTGATAAAACAGACAGTATCGCATCTCATGTTGAAGATACCCTTATCGCCGGAGCAGGGCTTTGCGATAAAAACGCTGTTGAGTTTATCACCAGCAATGCCCGCCATTGCGTACAATGGTTGATTGATCAAGGTGTCATGTTTGATACAGAAACCAGCGAAGATGGAGAAAAACAATATCATCTGACCCGCGAAGGCGGTCATAGCCATCGGCGTATTCTGCATCATGCGGATACAACCGGCAAAGAAGTAGAAACCACGCTGGTTGATAAAGCGATATCTCATCCGAATATTACGGTAAGAGAGCGCTGCAATGCGGTTGATTTAATTACGTCAAATAAAGCCCGGTTAGATGGTAGTAATCGAGTCGTCGGCGCTTATATCTGGAACCGTCAACAAGAACAGGTGGAAACTTATCGCGCTAAGGTCGTGGTACTGGCAACAGGCGGTGCGGCTAAAGTCTATCAATATACGACAAATCCCGATATCTCATCCGGTGATGGCGTTGCAATGGCATGGCGCGCGGGTTGCCGTATCGCCAATCTGGAATTTAACCAGTTTCATCCGACCTGTCTTTTCCATCCACTGGCGCGCAATTTCCTGTTGACAGAAGCCCTGCGAGGTGAAGGAGCATATCTGAAACGACCTGATGGTAGCCGTTTTATGCTTGATTTCGATGAACGTGCTGAACTAGCCCCTCGCGATATCGTAGCACGAGCGATTGACCATGAAATGAAACGCCTTGGCGCCGACTGCATGTTTCTGGATATCAGCCATAAACCAGCGGATTTCATTATCCAGCACTTTCCGATGATTTATGAAAAATTGCTGACACTGGGCTTTGATCTAACAAAAGAACCGATTCCAATCGTTCCTGCCGCGCATTACACCTGTGGCGGTATTGTTGTCGATCATCAAGGACATACTGACCTCAACAACTTATACGCTATCGGTGAAGTCAGCTATACAGGTCTGCACGGCGCAAACCGTATGGCATCTAACTCACTGCTGGAGTGCCTGGTGTATGGCTGGTCTGCTGCGGAAAATATCCAACAACAGATCGAAACAATAGAAGAAGTACCGCTACTCCCCTTCTGGGATGAGAGCCGGGTTGACAATTCAGATGAACAGGTCGTCATTCAGCATAACTGGCACGAATTACGTCTATTTATGTGGGATTACGTCGGCATTGTGCGTACAACCAAGCGCCTGGAACGAGCGCTGCGCCGTATTAATATGCTACAACAAGAGATTCACGACTATTACTCCAATTTCAGGATTTCCAACAATCTGCTGGAATTACGAAATTTGGTGCAAGTCGCTGAATTAATCGTGCGTTGTGCGTTAGAAAGGAAAGAGAGCCGAGGCCTGCATTTCACACTGGATTATCCCGATTTACTGCCAGAATCAAAACCAACGATTTTGACACCCTGATTTTTGCCGGCAAAACCTCTGCATAACCACGCTCCGGCGTGGTTTTCTCAATAATTCAATAAATATAATTCAATAATAAAGATAGAAATCCGTCACCCATTGCTGAAATTCTTGCGTATATGCGCCATCTGGCTGACGAATAGTCAATTCACTGATTAAGCCCGTTTTTTCCTGACGGGAAAATGCCAATAACATCCGATGCAACGGCTTGCCTTGCCTGTCGCGAATATTGACCCGATGATGGGAAAACCAGCCCAGACGACATGCCATTATTTCAAATGCCTCGCCAATGGCATATGGCAATACCACACAAAACAGACCACCCGGCGTAATCAACTTCTCCGCGTATTGTAATAACCGCTGGTGAGTCAGCGACCCCGTATAACGAGCCTGTTCCCTTGCCTCATTTCGACAAGCAACAGCCGGTTCAAAATAGGGTGGATTACTGACAATTAAGTCATAACATTGTGAATACTGCTCAGAGAAATCACCAATATCCTGCTGATAAACAGCTATTTTTCTCTGCCACGGAGATTGCTCTGCATTATCCTGTGCCTGCAATGCGGCCTCTATATCCAGCTCCACTGCATCAATTTTGGTATTTTCATCCGTACGCTGTGCCAGCATCAACGCAATGAGCCCGCTGCCACAGCCAATATCTAAAATCGCTTTTTTGTCACTCACTGGAGCCCATACCCCCAATAAAACTCCATCAGTTCCAACTTTCATCGCACAGCGATCATGACCAACAAAAAATTGCTTGAAAGTAAATCCATCTCGGCGTAAAGGTCGTTCCTGTTTCAAATTAATAACCTGCATCTATTTAGCACAAAAAATTTCGCCATAGGATAAGGGTTATTATGTTTCGGTAAAAGCTATCTACCTTAATTGACTGCTTTAATAGATGAACAATACGCCCAACCTGTTTATAATCGGCGGCCTAAACAGAGGTATATAATGACTGCAACAAACTTTTCTGAACTTGAGCTTGATGAACGCCTGCTTGACGCCCTGAATGATAAAGGTTACTCCCGCCCAACAGCAATTCAGGCTGCGGCTATTCCAGCAGCAATGGACGGGCGTGATGTATTAGGATCAGCGCCTACCGGTACCGGCAAAACCGCAGCTTACCTGCTGCCAGCTATGCAACATTTATTGGATTTTCCACGCAAAAAATCTGGACCACCACGTATTTTGATCCTGACGCCTACCCGTGAACTGGCTATGCAAGTGGCAGATCAAGCAAAAGAATTCGCTGCGCATACCAATTTGGATATCGCTACCATTACTGGCGGCGTAGCCTATATGAATCACGCAGAAATTTTCAGCGAAAATCAAGATATTGTCGTCGCCACTACAGGCCGTCTGCTGCAATATATCAAGGAAGAAAACTTTGATTGCCGGGCAGTTGAAACACTAATCCTTGATGAAGCCGATCGTATGCTGGATATGGGTTTTGCCAACGATATTGAAACCATAGCGGGTGAAACCCGTTGGCGCAAACAGACCATGTTGTTCTCTGCGACGCTGGAAGGGGAAGCCATTCGTGATTTTGCTGAACGCTTACTGGAAGATCCAGTTGAGATTGATGCTGAACCATCACGTCGTGAACGCAAAAAAATCCAGCAATTTTACTACCGTGCAGATAATTTGGCACACAAAACAGCCCTACTTTGCCATTTACTGAAACAACCTGATGTCACTAAATCTATTATTTTTGTTCGCAAACGTGAACGTGTACACGAACTTGTGGATGAATTGCATCAAGCCGGCATTAAAGCCCGGTTTCTTGAAGGGGAAATGGTACAGGCTAAAAGGACGGAAGCGGTCAAGCTCCTGAATGATGGCAGTGTCACTGTTCTGGTTGCAACAGATGTTGCTGCCCGTGGATTAGATATTGATGATATCAGCCATGTTTTCAATTTCGATTTACCGCGCACCGCTGATGTTTATCTACACCGTATTGGTCGGACGGCTCGTGCAGGTCGCAAAGGTACTGCAATTACCTTAGTGGAAGCGCATGATCATCCTTTATTAGGCAAAATCAGTCGCTATCTGAATGAGCCACTAAAGTCGCGGATGGTTGATGAACTTCGCCCAACAACCAAAACACCAAGTGACAAAGCCCGCAATAAGCCTTCGAAAAAAGTATTGGCTAAACGCAAAGAGAAAAAGAAAGCGGAAGAATCAAAGAAAAAAGTCAAAATACGTCATCGAGATAGCAAAAATATCGGTAAACGCCGTAAACCTTCTGGTAATGGAAAACCAGAAACCCCAGCCAGTAGCGATGAGTGAATCTTTAAACGGGCCGATTGGCCCGTTACATTAATTTTTATCCAAAAACCTGATGCCCTTCGAATATATTTCCAAACTGAAAGTACCGATATTTAATATTCATAAATATATCAGATTATTCCCTAACAATATCATACCAATGTAAGTTTTTTATAAGCAAAAAAATCTGTCATCGCCACAGTTATTATGTAAGTAATTTTTTACCTGAAAACTTCGTTACGAACATAAAAATAATTAAATAGCTTTAAATAAGTTTTCTAGATCTATTTTATTTTCACTTTCTTAAAAATTACACTTTATTTTATGACTAATAAAGTCATTATGAGATTTTGTATATTATGATTCAATATTTAAACTCTATTCAAACTCTCTTAAAATGAAACGAAAACCTATTCAAGGCATATTAAATCCTCTTCATTAGATTCAAACATGCCATATAAAAATCTAATCGCATTTATAAACAATAATACCTTCAATTGTTGCGATTTTATTATTTTTCATATATCGAAACATATAGTTTAATCCAATAAAAGGGGATGTCAGATCTTTACCAAAAGCATAAAGAGAATATCTTGCATCATTATTATTTATATCCGTCGTTGTCTCACCGATATCAGAACTCTTTTTAAACTCAACCATTCTATTACCGATAGAAAACCCAATAGTAAAATCAAAAATCCCAGTTTCGAGATTTAACTTTCCAGATGTTTCTATTCTTTGCAATATATTAGTACCTACATTCAATAAAGTTGGTTGAGAAGCATCTACAAACTTACATTCTTTAATTCCACCTTTACCTTTTGGCAAGGTACCATATGCAGTAAGGGGCTTACCAACAATATAATGAATAGGATATTCGATTCTTACTATTTCGTTTGTTCCTCCCCAATCAAGACGATACATTCCCATCACCCAACGCCCTATCGTATAATCATTATTAAACGCATCGACTTCAACAGATTTTTTAAGATCTGACAATAAAGTGAGAGAATAATCAGAGCCTGACATACATAATTTCATGAAAGAAAGCTCTCCTACCGAAGATATTTTAACGTCATTAATACTTCCCGTTACTCCCCCCATTTCATGTCCAAAGCCACCTGTAGCTTCAAAAGACAACATAACCTCATCTTTACTAAGAAATGAATCATTATTCTTTATCTCGCCTGAAAGGAATAATGAAGCTGAGCTAATCAGTATCGTTGATGTAATAAATAAGTCTTTCAGCAAAATTTCCAGCATTAATTTTTCCTCTGAGTTTACAAACCCTAATCAGTTTATATTTTTCCCTTCAATTATAAAATACCCTAGTCTTTTCATAAACCCAGTATCAATAATATCTATGCATTTCTCATTGAGTTTGATGAAGGTAAAATATAATTTAAAATCATATACATGTATAGTAATTTCCTTCAATTTTCTATCAATAATTGATATCTTCAATCACATAAGAACTCATCACATACGATGTCTGGGTAAATTATTAGTTTTCTCACCAAAAATTACAATGATGGCAGATTTTGCACATCAAAGTGCATTATAAATAAATCTCCATCTGTTAGCATCAATACTCAAATAGTTACTTATTTATTTGATATTTAAATAACAAATAACGGGCCAAATAGCCCGTTTTTATCTTACTTCAAATAATACCGGTTGATTTGCTGAGCTTTCAGCCAATGATTGACTTTTTCATATTCCGCTTGCATCTCACAGCTCCGCGCTTTTAGCGGTGTGAGATTGAAATACATCTGGAACGTTGATTGCTGCTTGTTTTGCAATTTAGGATCAGCGCCTGACTTCAACAATATCAGCACCAGTTCTGGCGAATTAATTTTGGCTGCAATATGTAACGGAGTATCTCCAATCCGATTAGCCTGATTAGGATTAGCGCCGGCAGCCAACAATAATTCAACCTGCATTTTTCTCCCTACCTGAACCGCAACTTGTAAAGGTGTCGCTAAGGTTACAGGATGCATAATATTCACATCAGGCGCCACTGATAATAAAGATTTGAGATAATCAGAGTTGCCAATTTTCGCAGCCGTATGTAAAGCACTTTCTTGTTGTAAACCAAGTTGAGTAGGATCAGCGCCTTCCTTCAGTAAATTATTAACATCATCCATTCGCTGATTGAATATCGCCCATTGTAACGGAGTTATATTTTCTTCACTCCGCTGACAATCCAGTTCCGATTCAGGCTCAATTACTTCGCCAATTTTCATCGCGCCTCTCTTTAATTATGCGGAAACACTCAAATCAGGTGCATTAAGCATGACTAGAGATTCTTCTTGCGGTTCATCATTTAAAGATGACCAAGGTTTGTATATCGTTAATAATTCCAGCATCTTTTTAAGAGAATGTGCTTTTAGTCCACGTATCAGATTATGAGGAAACCCTTGATCTGATTCTCCTGAATTATCATTATATTTCAGTAAGATTTTATGTCCTATCGGCTGAGATACGGGCAGTTTCTGTTGTAATACATCAAGCAAATCATGTTCCACAACATAATGACGTACTAATCCATTTTCAGCGATAGCCCTCCCCTCTTGAGGTGAAAGACCTAAATTTTTCATCATATTGTCAGAAACACCGGCTGAATTAAATATTACCGCAGGCTTTCCAACTGATAATGCGGCTGTTGCGGCTAATCCCCCTCCCAAAGAGTGCCCGGTAAATAATAAGTTTTCCCCAAATGCCATTCTGGCGGTACGAGCTAAATCAATGGCTTGATGATATTGAGCTTCATCAAATCCAAAACCTTGTCGTAAATTAGTTAATATATCCTTCAAATCATTAGTGCCCACAAAAGCAACTATATAGAGATCGTCATTCCGATAAATACCTGCCTGAAAACCCGTTGTCTCATCCCTTAAATTTGCCGGTTCTATTCCTGCCTTTAATAATTCACCATCAGAAAGACGAACATAATCACCTATTCCCATCGTGGTGCGTATGTAGACATCATCAGAAATTAAGGTCAACATATAATCAATTTCATGAGATTGCTTACCACTAATTTGTTCAGACTTAATTCCTGTGATTGATTTTAAATTAATGTTAATATTTTGTTCATTAATTAATGATTGATAGACTCTATTACTTTGTTTAGTTGTTTCAGAGAGGGAAAAAACTTCTGTGGTCGCTTTTTCAATATTCTGGCCTGGAACAGAAGACGGTGTAACAAGTTGAAGATTATTTAAAACGGGAAAACTTGAATCGACTGATAGATTCATTTCAATTGATAAACTCATAAAATTCCCCTAAAGATAGCTGAAAATAATCGACGATCTAATTAGTACAACTAATCTATCGGCAGGGGATGCTATTAAGTTAAATCAATGTTTAAATTTTGTTAATAAAATTAATCAATTGTGATTCTTCTCCCTAATAACAGAGAAATTTCTACCTATTATTTGTCAATAAATAGCCAGAAAAGAGTCAAAGGAACTGACTACTTACAACAAATACTGTTTTAGCTTCATACAATATTCAAACGATCCAGCTTATCCTTAACCACAATCTGGCCCTTCACTGTGTTGAATACCTTTAATCATTTCTATCTCTACGTTCGCACAATAAACCAAATTATCAATGAGTTATCTTAATTATTGGGTCAAGCCAATATGTCCGATTCCTATATACCCGCACAAATGAGGATACTCATTGATTCAGAACAGTTAATTTCATATAGTTACTATAAAACATATTGCTACCTTATGTTTTAAATAAGTTTCTATAGCTAACCACAAAGCAATTCTTTGGATAAACTTTCAAAAATACTTTACAGCATTGAAATAGTTATCAAAAAGTTAGTTTTAGTGTGCATCAAAGGTTTTCCTCTGATTTTGTAATCGGTAAGCTAATATCCATTTGGTAATCATATAAAAAGGATTTGCTATGCCCGCACCTCTCACATGGCACGACGTAATCGGTAACGAGAAAAAACAACCTTACTTTCTCGACACACTGGCCTATGTCGCAAAAGAACGTCAGGCAGGTAAAACTATTTATCCGCCACAACAAGATGTATTTAATGCATTCCGCTACACCGAATTGGCTGATATTAAGGTGGTAATACTTGGGCAAGACCCTTACCACGGCCCTAATCAAGCACACGGCCTCTCTTTTTCTGTGCAACCGGGTATCCCTGCACCACCGTCACTGGTTAATATGTACAAAGAACTGGCATCCGATATACCTGACTTTCAGTATCCAAATCATGGCTGCCTAATCAGTTGGGCTAAACAAGGAGTGTTACTACTCAATACCGTACTCACCGTAGAACGTGGTAATGCACACTCCCACGCGAATCTGGGGTGGGAAACTTTCACGGATAAAGTCATTGCCGCTATCAACGAGCACCGTTCAGGCGTCGTTTTTCTGCTTTGGGGGTCCCATGCTCAGAAAAAGGGCTACTTTATTGATGCTAATAAACACCATGTTCTCAAAGCGCCTCATCCATCGCCGTTATCGGCCCACAGAGGGTTCTTTGGCTGCAAACACTTTTCAAAAGCCAATGCATTGCTAGAAAAACAAGGCATCGCACCAATTAACTGGACACCTGAGTTGCCACAGTAAAGAAATGCCGCCCCTGTTGGAGCGGCATTGATACTTATTACTGAACTAAAATTACTTCGATACGGCTACCATTGCCGGGCGCAACAAACGGCCATTTAAGGTATACCCTTTCTGCATGACCATCATGACATGATTCGGTTCATGCTGATCGGATTCCATCATGGTCATGGCCTGATGAATTTCAGGATTAAAAGGAATATTTGTGTCGCCAACAACTTCAATACCAAATTTCCCCACAGCCCCAAGGAAAGACTTCAACGTCAGCTCGATGCCTTCAACCATAGGCGCTATTTCGGTATTAGTACGATCTACTGCCTCCAAAGCGCGCTCAAGATTATCAATCACTGGTAGCAGTTCATTGGCAAACCTTTCTAACGCAAACTTATGGGCTTTTTCCACATCTTGTTCAGTACGACGACGGATATTTTCAACTTCAGCCTTAGCACGCAAAATGGCATCACGTTCACGCTGTTGCGCCTGCTTGAGCTGTTCTTCCAACTCTGCGACACGCGAATCAACAACGCTTTCAGTCTCTGATGCTTCTGCTTTATCCGCACTGTTTTGCTGTTCAGATACAACTTCCATATCTTCCGAGACTTGCTCGTCAGGCATTTTTTGTTCTTTACTACTCATGAATATCTCCGCGTATTTGGCATTAATCTCGCTACTTAGCCTATTATGGGGATCTAAACTAGGGATTCAAGGGAACCCGCCATATTGTGAGGATAAAACCTCTTGCTAGGAAGGAAATTACAACGATGAATAAAAGATTCAAATGCATAGGTATTGTTGGTCATCCTCGCCACCCAGAAGCACTTGCTACTCATGAGATGCTGTATCATTGGTTAAAATCCAAAGGTTACTCTGTCATTATTGATCGTCAAGTCGCCAAAGACATTGGTTTAAAAGATGCACAGACTGGTGGTCTGACCGAAATTGGTAAACAAGCTGATTTAGCTGTCGTCGTTGGTGGCGACGGCAATATGTTGGGTGCTGCCCGGGTCCTTTCCCGTTATGACATTAAAGTCATTGGCATAAACAGAGGCAATCTAGGTTTTCTGACGGACTTAGATCCTGATAATGCCCTACAGCAACTTTCTGAAGTATTAGATGGTGAATACCGAAATGAACACCGCTTCCTGCTAGAAGCCCAAGTCAGAAGAAACGGCCAAAAACCCCGTATTAGTACCGCAATCAACGAAGTCGTGCTCCATCCAGGGAAAGTGGCGCATATGATTGAATTCGAAGTCTATATTGATGAACGTTTTGCCTTTTCCCAACGTTCTGACGGACTGATTATCGCAACGCCAACTGGTTCCACAGCTTACTCACTTTCCGCAGGTGGGCCAATTCTGACTCCAAATCTGGATGCTATCGTCCTGGTGCCAATGTTTCCACATACATTGTCTTCCCGGCCATTGGTCATCAGTAGTGAAAGCAGCATCAGGCTGAAATTTTCCCAAAATAGCAACGACTATGAAGTTAGTTGTGATAGCCAAATAGTTCTGCCTATACAGGATGGAGAAGATGTAATTATTAGCCGCAGTAAACAGAAACTCAATCTCATTCATCCTAAAGACTATAATTACTTCAACACATTAAGTACAAAACTAAGCTGGTCTAAAAAAATGTTCTAAAAAAATTAGGCTTCACTACTTTACTGTATAAAAAACCAGTTTATACTGTATGAAGATACAGAGGTGTTTTTATACACAGGAGAAGTGTGATGATTACCCAGTTAACCATTAACAATTTTGCCATTGTTCGTGAGCTTGAAATAGACTTCCAGCCAGGTATGACAGCCATCACGGGTGAAACCGGCGCGGGTAAATCCATCGCAATTGATGCATTAGGGTTATGTTTGGGTAATCGTGGCGAGGCCAATATGGTACGTAGCGGGGCTTCTCGTGCTGATATTTGCGCCCGCTTTTCTCTTTCTGATACGCCTTCTGCTCGTCAATGGTTAGAAGCACACCAACTGGATGACAGTAATGAATGCTTACTACGCCGCACAATAACGTCAGATGGCCGCTCCAGAGGCTTTATTAATGGCACTGCCGTACCGATTTCCCAATTACGTGAACTAGGTACCCACCTTATTCAAATTCACGGTCAACACGCTCATCAATTACTATTGAATAATGGTCACCAAAAACGCCTGCTTGATACTTACGCTAATCAATCCAACCTACAAAATGAAATGAAACAGGCATATCAGCAATGGCACCAAAGCTGTCAGGATCTGGCTCGATTCCAACAACAGGCGCTTGAACGTCAATCTCGTCAACAGTTACTGGAGTATCACTTAAAAGAGCTCAATGAGTTGGCGCCGCAACCAGGTGAATATCAGGAACAAGATAATGAATATAAACGGCTAGCAAACCGTGGTCAGTTACTCTCTGTCAGCCAAACCGCACTCCAATTACTCAGTGACAACGATGAACAAAATATTATCAGCCTATTGAATTACGCCAAACACGAACTGACAGAACTCATCACTATGGATGATAAATTCAGTCAACTACTCACTATGTTGGAAGAAGCATCCATTCAGATTAATGAAGTCAGCGATGAACTCCGCCACTACGGTGATCAACTGGATATGGACCCAAATCGTCTCTTTGAACTGGAACAAAAAATTTCACAACAAATTAGAGTGGCCCGTAAACACCACGTTGCACCGGAAGAACTTCCTTCACTGCATCAACAACTACTGGAAGAACAACAATTGTTGGCGCAACAAGAAGATGACTGTACCCACCTTAGTGAGCAAGTTAATAAACACTATAAACAAGCACTGGAAGTTGCAGAAAAATTGCATCTGGTTCGTCAGCAATATGCCAAAGAACTAAGTGGGCTCATTACTCACAGTATGCATCAACTCGCTATGCCTCATGGTCGCTTTACCATTGATGTCTCTTTTGCACCTGAACATCTAAATGCCGATGGTTCAGATAAAGTTGAATTTAATGTCACCACTAACCCCGGTCAGCCACATCAAGCTCTCGCAAAAGTCGCTTCAGGTGGTGAACTTTCCCGTATTGCACTGGCGATTCAGGTTATAACAGCTAAGAAAATGGAAACTTCCGCCTTGATTTTCGATGAAGTGGATGTCGGTATCAGCGGTCCGACAGCCGCAATCGTCGGCCGTATGTTACGTGAATTAGGCGAATCTACGCAGGTTATGTGTGTCACTCACCTGCCTCAAGTAGCCGGTTGCGGTCACCAACATTTTTATGTCAGTAAACAGACTGACGGTGAAGAAACTGAAACCCAAATGCAGCTGCTGGATAAAAAAGCCAGATTACAAGAGCTGGCGCGGCTTCTCGCAGGCAGTGAAGTGACAAAAAATACCCTGGCAAACGCCAAAGAGCTGCTAGCAGCGTAATTTGACACAACTTTTGCGTATATTTAGGGTCATAGCTAAAGCTTGTAAAGGTTTTCAATCTCGTCAAGGTCTATTATTATCAACACCCTGACTCCTAAAGGAATGTAATTACCATGCGCTGTAAAATGTTGACTGCCGCTGCTGTATCATTTGTCATGCTGACTGCGGGTTGCTCTACGTTGGAACGGGCTGTTTATCGCCCTGACATTAATCAGGGGAACTACCTAACACCTGCTAGTGTATCAAAAATCCACAAGGGAATGACCCAGCAACAGGTAGCTTACACATTAGGAACACCAATGTTACAAGACCCGTTTGGGACTCAAACGTGGTTTTATGTATTTCGTCAACAACCTGGGCACGAAAAAGTGACTCAGCAAACTCTGACACTGACATTTGACAGTAATGGTGTACTGACTGACATTAAAAACGAAAACTCACTTACCGAAGATCTCCAATAACCAAAGAGATATAAATAGACAGTCAGTCAAAAAAATAGATGGCTGACTGTCTATGGTCATTATTGAGCATTATTTTTAGCCCGCTCAGCACGCTTACGACGCATTTCTTTTGGATCAGCCAATAATGGGCGGTAAATTTCCACCCTATCACCTTCTTCCAAAATATCCGTCAACTTGACAGGGCGGCTATAAACTCCGATTTTATTCTTTTGCAGATCAATATCATTACGCAAAGTCAGCAAGCCTGATGCAACTATTGCCTGTTCAACAGTTGCGCCTTGAGCTAATTTCACCGTACGCAGATATTGGCGATCAGGCAATGCATAAACGACTTCAATATTGATATCAGACACGATAAACCTCGCGTGCACGCAGGGTAAAAGCTTGCACCATACTTCCAGCCAATTCCTTAAATATCTTACCGAAAGCCAGTTCAATCAGTTTATTAGTGAATTCAAAATCAAGGTGCAACTCAACTTTACAGGCACTTTCACTCAGTGGTATAAACTGCCAGCCTCCCATCAACTTACGAAACGGCCCGTCTACCAGTTGCATATTGATACTTTGATTATCGGCCAGAATATTCCGGGTAACAAAAGTCTTGCTTATACCCGCTTTTGAAACATCGACTGATGCGGTCATTTCATTACTGCTAACACTCAACACCCGACTACCGACACATCCCGGTAAAAAATCCGGGTAAGAACCGATATCATTGACCAATCTGTACATTTGTTCCACGCTGAATGGTACTAACGCAGAGCGACTAATCTGTGGCATATAATTTCCTGTAAGGCTTAATTGTAGTGAATAATATCACCTATACGTGATCAAAGAAAAATCTGTCAGCGTATAATGCAATAAACACTCATTAATCAGCAAATATGCGCGGGAAAAGATTTCTTTCACCAAAGCATTCAGTATAATGCATACACTATGACAAAGAAAAAAGCACACAAACCCGGTTCGGCAACCATTGCCATGAATAGACGAGCTCGTCACGAATACTTCATTGAAGAAGAATTTGAAGCGGGTCTCTCGTTACAAGGATGGGAAGTCAAATCACTGCGCGCTGGTAAAGCCAACATCAGCGACAGTTACGTTTTGCTCAAAGATGGCGACGCTTATCTTTTTGGCGCCACCATCACCCCGTTAAATGTAGCTTCTTCCCATGTCGTCTGTGATCCAATGCGTTCACGCAAACTCTTACTTAACCAGCGCGAACTTGACTCATTATACGGTCGAGTTAATCGTGAAGGTTATACCGTTGTTGCCTTATCTCTCTATTGGAAAAACGCCTGGTGCAAGGTCAAAATTGGCGTAGCAAAGGGTAAAAAGGCACACGACAAACGTTCGGACATTAAAGAACGTGAATGGAAATTAGACAAAGCACGTATTATGAAGAATGCTGGGCGATAAATTCTGGCATTATAGTTTAATATTCTGATATACTTGCTTTTAAGACACTTGGGGCTGATTCTGGATTCGACGGGATTCGCGAAACCCAAGGTGCATGCCGAGGGGCGGTTGGCCTCGTAAAAAGCCGCAAAAAAATAGTCGCAAACGACGAAAAATACGCACTGGCAGCTTAATAACCTGCGCAGAGCCCTCTCTCCCTAGCCTCCGCTCTTAGGACGGGGATCAAGAGAGGTCAAACCCAAAAGAGATCGCGTGGATGCCTTGCCTGGGGTTGAAGCGTTAAACCTAATCAGGCTAGTTTGTTAGTGGCGTGTCTATCCGCAGCTGGCAAGCGAATGTAAAGATTAGACTAAGCATGTAGTACCAAGGATGTAGGAATTTCGGACGCGGGTTCAACTCCCGCCAGCTCCACCAAATTAGTAGGGACAGTGATAGGACAACAGCTTTAAAAACAGCGAGTTAGCAAAGTTGATTGGACACTGACCGGACGATGAAGGGACACAAAAGAATACGCAAAGGAGCCGCGGAGCTTTTGGAAAAACCAACCATAATTAGGTTGGTTTTTTTATGCCCGTAGCACAGCAACCAACTCCTCACAGTCAGGTGTTAATACTATACTCATTAACAAGGGCCAACACCTCTATCATAATGCGTAGTGCAAAATAAAATGCTTCATCAGATCTCTGCTTCATATGGCATTATTTATAAATCCAGCACCTGATACCACCAGCTTCTGATGCACACATGTAACTCAACTTCATATACAATCGCCTTAGTAATCGGTATTTCTGGTGTGGCATATCCTATGTTCATGGAGTTCGGTTTGTGCCACTTAAACGGTCATTTTATTTACCAATGTCACCCTATCGGCGAAATGGCTATACTATGATGTGCCGATAAACAGTTTATATTTGTGGAGTAATTTTGAAACGTATACCGCCAGAATTGTTTAAGTCTGAAATGAAACGAAAAGGCTGGACGCGCCGCGAACTGGCTATACGGTGGGGCAAATCAGAAACATGGATCAGCAAAATAGTGAATAATATAGAACGGGATCAACACTGGAATGATGCCCTCAATGGACTACCTGAAAACGAAAAGTCTAGGTAAACTATAGGTCACATTTTTATTGCAGAAAAGTGACCTATCGTTCATAATCCAACATTGAGAGACTATTTTCACTGACGCAGAGCTACCGGGCTGCAACCCGATAACCCTGCTTACCACAACTAACTATATAAGGTAGTTAATTATGGCTAAACGCGATAATAAAACAATTCAGCGAATTTCCCAAGCTGAACGTTTTGGCAAGGTAGCTAAAAACGGTATTTCTTTAAAAGGAAAATGGTTACAGGAGGCGGGATTTACCTTCGGAATGCCACTAAAAATCCGGGTGATGCCGGACTGTATTGTTATTACCGCCCAGAACACCCAGGAACTCTGGCAATGCCTGGAAGGACTGAGTATTGAGCCATTTAACCCCAATGCTGCTATTGACTGGATTAAGTATTATCCTGGTGGGTTGATGATTATCTAATAGACTAAAGCATAAATGGACTACACCTTTAAATGTTGGATGGTTATCCAACATTTTGATGACGATTCAATCAGAGTAGTGCAGAAAAACCACATTTGATTAGACTTATCTAGCTATTGGGGGTCGGTTCAATTGGCCCTAATTCCATGATTCTAAGGGTTTTTCGGGCCAGTTAATATCTGAGGCTGAATTAACATCAACGCGGTTCAATAATACTCTATATTTTTTTAACTCTGCTAACAGCGATTTTTCCTCATCACTCGACATCCCCAAATCTACAGCATCTTGTAACGGAGCGATCTGTTTACTTACAGTGAGCATAAGTTGCTGTTTCTTATGTTCTGCTTGCTGCTGCTGTTCCCGTCTGAGCTTTATTTTATCACTTTCTGATATTATCCACTTTTCACTATCCCATTTGTGGTAAACAGATGGCGCTTGTTTTGTAAGAATGGGATAACCGTCTTTATCACTGACGATAGCAAAACCGCGCGATTGACCGTCAAGTAATTCATTATGTTTTTCTGCTGTTATTTCAACACACTCTTCATGAGCTTCATTATAAAAAACACATTCTTTTCTGGAAAAATAGACCATTTATACCCCCCAAAATAATATATGTACAACTTTGCCTGGATTCTCATCATTGTTGGGAGTGCCTGCTTGATATTCAAATGTCGATAGTGTTGCATTACGTACTAATGTGTGACCAGTTGATGTATTGATACTCGACATGCTTGCAATATAGCCAAAAAGCTTATTTTTAAAAGAAATTGGATAATTTACCTTTATCCATGATTGTTGAGCTGATGGGACTTTAACCCATTGAATAATTATCCCCGTATCTCCACATTGCCACCAACCATTTTCGGATTTTATAGCTGTATTTTGTAATGCAAGAGTACCACTTTTCTCAGGCGTTAATATATTGTAACGCCGCTGATTTTTGGGATCGTCAGAATAGATATGCAACAATTTCCCTTCAGAACCGTTAATTCCCAATACATACCCATCTTTCGATTTGAAACGCAATTTAGGAAAAGGAGTTTTACTGTCAATCAGTAAACTGCCAACAGTTGCGGTTTTATTGCTAGAAATACGCAAGAAAGTATTATCGCTCTCAGATTTAGCATAACTTCCCACATCTTCAGCATTCAAACTAATATCCCCAGCCAACGGCTTCCCGTTAATTTTCCGACTACTCGGCACGGCACTTTTCGCCAATTCTACCGTTTCCGATAAACCGATATTTTTTACAAATTCAGTTTTATTGAAGATGTCAGCGCCATTTTGATTTTTAGCGAGTTTACTATTTGCATTATCATTTACATCGGAAGCAAGTTTCTGAGTTGCTGCAAGTATATTACTGTTGCCTGTTTTGTCAGTAAGCTGAATAATTCCTTTTTGGGCTAATGTGGCATCGGGAATAAAATCTTGAGTTGCAAGCTCTCCCAGTCCTAAATTATTACGCGCTGTCGCTTTGTTATTAATATCAGATAAGTTATTGGCTTTCTGTAGAAATAACCCGTTAGGATCTGCTAACAGATTTTTCCAACCGGAAGCTAATGTACTATCCGGATCTGTATTGTTATCTTCTACCCCATTCCACCAAATTTTACTTCCATCATAACTGGCAACAATAGCCCCTTTAGGATAACCATCAGTGGCAGCGCTAAAATCAGCATCATACGAATACAGGCCACCAGACATTGAATAACGTATTGCGGCAGTAATATCATTCAATATCCCGTTCATATCCTTGCCAGATGGGGCAATTCCACCAGCAGATATTGCTGTCATCGTTAACGGGGGAAAACCGCTCTGATATGTAGCTATGCCTTTCGCCAAACTATTTTCAGTAGACTTTGTTGCAATTTCGTTATAATTCCCATCTTTTGCGAACGGAACAGTAATAAGAATAGGCTTTTCAGTTGATTTCACTTGTTGGTATCCTTTGAACGATTGAGACACTAACACCTGCCGGATATGGCAGCGCTCCTGATGTTTGAACAATTGCTAATTCTGCTGTTGATAGCTGAAATTCAAATACATAACTCATCTTCATATTTCCATCATCAGTGATATATGCGCGTCCGCTATCGCTAAACATATAAACAAGCATTCTGTTGATGTTTGGTATAGTGCAATCAGATATATTTGACATGGCTTTCATCATAATCAGCTTTCGATACATCTGATCTGATAGTTCAATAGTTTTTGTTTTTGATTCCCCGGCGTAAAATGGCGCCTGGTCAAATGGATTTGGATCTGTTGTTGTCGGGACGCCCAGCAAAGCTTCACCAAAGCCCAAATATTTTGCATTTTCATTAACAGTCAGCCGCCTGCTAACATTCACTATTTTTCCCCACACATCCAGCCCATACGTGTTTGCCGTGTCAATATTCCAAATCAGGTCGTAAAATGTATTAATAAATTCATTAGAGGAAACAGCAGCATTGAAACTTCGAATAAGTGAGTTGAGTTTTGGGCTAGCGGCATACTGAGCAAGAATAGTTGCTTCCACATTTTCCATTTATGAGCCTACTAATTTCACGAATATATTATCTGTGTCAAGCGTTGGGATTTCATCAATACCAAAACTAATTGATGTTGAATAAGTAGTACCGTCACGGCTAAGTGTAATGCTGTAAATATCAACACTTGATGTATCTATGTTATAAACGCCTGAATAATATCTACCAGCAAATAATGTAGATGCTATTCTTGCTCGCGTTCCACCATCTTCACCGTTAAATGCTTGCGCTATAGCTGATTTAACTTGCGTTTCAATATCAGCAGGAAGGTAATCGCTATCAGCAAGTGAGACGTCAACATAAACACGAATGGGCGTCGGTATCACATATTTAATTTCATATTCAGGGTAAGGCTGAACATAGTTTTCATCATCCACAATGGTGTGAGTTGTATTCCCGTTCGTAGGAATACCTGGAGGCTTTTTCTTCCAGATTGCTCTAGCGACATCCTCAGTCTTTCCCCCATACACAGCAATATAAAGAGAGTTTGGCGCTATTTTGTATTTTGATACCCCGACTGTTTTTACTACCGAAGTATCATTTGAAATAACGTATGAATCTGCTACCCCATTTACTGCTAATATTGCCGCATAAATGGCATGTAATGAGTTTGTCGCATTTTTAGCAACAGATTGTTTACGACGATACTCAAAATTAGCACGAGTTTCCTCATCTGTGCCAGGTACGCCAGCACTCGCATTACTGATACCAGACCAGCCTGGTACCGAGCTATAAATCGTGTTCAAATCATCAATTTGGCATGCTAACGGCCCTGTTGTTGAGTTTTGGAAAACAACATCAACAGAGCCGCTGTCAGGGATCTTAGCCTCTGTTATTGAATGATAAAGATACCCTTTTTTATCTTGAGCAATACTACCAATTGGAATAACTGTATTAACGAACCCAGTGCATGTTGCTGTTACCGTTGTTCCCGATGCTGGAATTCGGTCTAAAAAATAAATCCGCCCAATGGCATCTTGGAAACGTCCGGTTGCATAATCCGGGTTAATTTGATTGACGATAGCAAGTAACTGATCGTTCTTGTCAGCAATGACAGCCGTATCACTCATTGCCATTTGACCCTGCGGTGTTGTTAAACTGGTACTCATTGCACCGCCCATTGCGGTAGCTAAATCATTTAGCCGCCCATTTAAAATATCAACTTCGTCGGGTACAGTTAGACCTGTCTTTGTAAAGGTTACACTTGGAACACTTGTTGTCAGTACTACAGAGTTAGTCATCAGAAATTTACCACCGTTGATTGATTATTCATGTCCGTTATTGTCATCGTGCCCGCAATAGTTCTTTCGTTCCCGTTTATAACCTTACAAATGGCAGATTGAACATAAGGTAGCTTCACTGCTTCTTGTTGCATTTTGCTGTTGATTAGTTGAGTTCCCGGCCAATGTCCCAAAATTCGCTGGTAATAAGGAATACCCAATGTTGTGTCGTACCAACACTCACCCAGATATGTACTACAGGCACAAGCGACATCCTGAGCCACAGCATAAGGGTTATCAGTAATAGCGATATTTCCAGAATCATCTAACGTTAAATCCCATGATTTGATATCAAGAAGAAATGAGTGAGTTTGCATTTTCGATCCTTATAGAAATAAAAAAACCGCAATTAGCGGCATAAACAGTTGCTTTTGTCCCAAATTGGGACTAATATAACTTTATGAAAATCATCTCAGTCAGTACATTAAAACAGTTCTGGGAAACGTATCCCGATGCTGAACAACAGTTAAAAGCATGGTTTGACGAGGCCAAGAAAGCAACTTGGAAAACCCCTGCTGAAATTAAAGCCCAGTACCGCAATGCGAGTATTCTAAAAAACAATCGCGTGGTATTTAACATTAAAGGGAATAGCTACCGCCTGATAGTTTCCATCTTTTACCCCGCTGGCTGGGTGTACGTAAAATTCATTGGCACACATAAGCAATACGATGCTATAGATGCCAATACCGTAGAACCGGAGTAAATCATGCATATTAAACCCATCCGCACCGAACAAGACTATCAAGCAGCATTGAAGGCTGTTTCGCCACTTTTTGATAACCAACCAGAAATCGGTTCTCCTGAATTTGATTACATAGAAGTCATGGTTTTGCTGATTGAAGCATATGAGACTGAGCATTTTCCGATTGACCCGCCAGACCCGATTGAAGCTATAAAATTCAGAATGGAACAATCTGGGTTAACAGCAAAAGACCTGGTACCCGCCATCGGTAAAGTCAATCGTGTATACGAAATACTTAATCGCAAACGTAGCCTTACGCTACCGATGGTATGGAATTTACATAAAATGTTCGGAATACCAGCGGAAAGCTTAATCAAACCCGCTAAACACGCTTAGCATGATGGCTCAGATTTGAGCCATCCTTGGCCTGGAGGTTTAAAAACCAACAGATTCTATATTTTTCCCGCTGCTTTTAACGTGTTGTAGCTAGGAAGATAACGCTTTGGATTAACGACACATAGCTGCTGAAAAACGGATGAAGCCTCTTCTCCCTGAGACAACATTGCTTCATCACGGTTCTCATAGTAATACCGGATAACATTCATTACTTGTTTCTCGTTTAGCATCAATTTTATTCCTTGATTTACAGCATTTTCCTTTTGAGCTTTATATACCGGGCTTTCAATCGAGTAACTTCCTGTTCGTAACAGGACCTCTTCTGCGGGAGTAGAAGGATCTATATAGTTCAGTCCTGCACTCGCGGCATACTGCTGGAATATAGACTGGGACATACACATAGCGGAAATCTTTTCCTGCCGAGAAATGTCACTGTTTTCTGCCCCGGCGCTAAACACGCTGGCAAACAAAGCCCCCGCAACAATAATATTTAATGTTAGATTTCTACACATATTTTTATTCCGGTTTGTTGGTTTTTGAACCTCCAGATTTTACACCGCCATGAATGTGCGATGAAAGTCTAACCCCATCTCCTGTAATTTCACCCTTCGCTGTTACGGTTCCACCGAATGTTGCATTTCCACCGTTACCACCACCACCTTGAATAACCGCACCATTTAATATAATAGATGGTGAGTTCATTGTGATTGAATTTGACGAAGTAATTTCCGTTGTCGGTGCGACTACGTTAATTTTATTCGGTGAAACAATATTTATCTGATTATCTGAAAATTCAATATATTGTTGTGGCTCTGCGTTTAAAACACCCCCCAGATAAATTGCATCTGAATAATTATGTGTTCTTTTTGAACCTGGCAATGCCGGTGCTTTTGTTGCTCTGACGCTACTGATATCACGATCACAGATAGCAATTAGACCAATATCACCAATCACTGGATTCATAATGACAGCACTGTTACCACGCTGGAGGCGAAATATTGGAACATTATAGATTATTCCATTCTCGATTTTTCTCCCGGTTCCCGTCATATTATGCACCATCGGCTTGACATCTACGGTTTTCCCATTCGATTTAATGATAAGACCCAAAGTGATAAAAACATGCTGACTAAGAAATTGCCTCATAACAAAATCAAGGGTATTCGCCTCACTATAAAAATCAGCCGGCTTTGTTGTTAATTTTGGCATTGTTGTCACCCTCCTCTTTTACGGGAGTACCATTAAATGATGTGTGCCACTGACCACCATCAAGCCAGGATGTAAGATAGTGCTCCGCCCCTGTTATCAGATAAGTGCCGCTAGCATTCGGTAAAGAGGTTTCTATTTGTATCTTACGACCTAAAATAATTTCATTACTGAAAAGAATAGTTGCTGTTATTCCCACGCCAGTAAATATGGGATAGCCAATCAACCCATATTTGGAAGACGTAAATAACAATTTTTCAACTTTCGGTTGACCATGCGGCCAAATAGTCACTTTATCAATCCTGAAGTCAGTGTCTATATCTAACGCATTTGCGGCTTGCTGGATTTGATTAACAACATTTCCAGTAAAATTAGGATTTGAGATAACACCTTTGGCGCCATAGTTTTCAACCGTTAGATCGGCTTTTTTAGCCATCGCAGTAATAATATCGACAATATCGACATCTCCCGATGCAGTGAACGGTTCAACTTCCTTTGCTCTCAGGCCAAACATCACACTGGCTGTTATCGTCAGGGGGGTGTCAGGTAACTGATTAAAATCTGCATAAGCATCACTGATAAAACCCTCGAATATGGCATTACCATCCGCCCATACACGCATTAAGTTGAATTTTGCACTACCAATCCAGATCCCTCGATAGCTCAACGTTGCCATTTGACTGGTTGTTAACCCCCAGATTTGTAATGTTATTTGTGTCCCTGATATGCCGCCCCACGCCGCTATGTTGACATAAGCGCGTGCATTTTCGATAGTCAGTATATTGTTACCGCTATCATCAAATGTCTTGCCGTCAACTAGCTGAAATTCAACTTTGATATTGCGTTGCTTGTACGTCATGGAGTCACCTCTCTTGGGAAAAGGTAATATAATTTGTAGCGCTGCCCTAACCCTTCCCAAAGGGGATCAGATGAACCATCCAGATCAGCAAAAAACAACTCACCCTGGAATCGTAAGTAACTGTAACGAACCATTTTATTGCAGTTGAGACACACAACTCCCTGCAATACAGGTTTATCATTTACAGTTAAGTCCATATATAAACCGGTGCTACGTTGATTGAGACGTATCATGCATGACTGCTCATTCAATGTCACCGTGAACTCTTGAGCCTTGGCCGCCCTGAGCGCTATTTCAATCACGTCAATTTCCTCGATAATTCTTCTACTGCATCATTGAGGTGGTTAGTGGCACTCAATACAGAATCATTTAACGGACCGGTAATCGTCTCTGTCGCACGCTGGAAGCCGGATGAAACTTTATCGGCAACTTGTGTTGCAGCACTGGAAACCGATTTTTTTAATCCGGTCAGGGCCTTTTTGACATCGGATAATGTGGCGTGTTTTGTTGCACCTGTTTTTTGTTCAGTGTTTTTGCTTGGACCTTTAGCCGTCTCATTCTTTGTTGTATTTGACTTATTAGCAACATTGCTGCTCATCGTCACTTCAGCAATGTCTTGTACGGCTTGGAAAACTGCGGTCACAATCAGCAATGTGACGCCGTTATCCTGCTTTATCCGATAATCGTACTTAATCAAATCGTAACTTGTGTAAGTGGTATCGGGTGTTTCGATATCGTAAATTTCGGCACTGGATACCATCTTATCTAACGCTTCAAGAACATCAGAACGCGAAGTTAGGGTGAGGTTTGTTAAGTTAGGCACAGAACCAGAAAAACCGGTCCATCCTTCAAATGAAAATGTCACATGAACTTCACCGGGCCGCTGCACTTTGTTGTACGATGTGTAGCCACCTTTCTCTATCGGTGCAGTGGTGATAGATGCCTCTCGTGTGACTTCTACTGCAATGAATGAGGTGGGCGTAAACGGCTTATCACCAACGTTCTGTCCGGATGCATAATAAATACCATACCCTGGGGATATCATACTGTTAACAGCAGACAGCAGATTGCCGCTACGGAACGCGCTAAGTACCGTTGTTTGATTGAGAGAAAATGCCATTATCCGGTTACCCCCGTTGAATAGCTTGTTGCCAGCGTTGATCCACCTATTTTCTGTCGGGCATCGTCAACCACGCCTTTTACGTTGTTAGCGTTAGAGCTGACTTGAATAGTTCCGATATGGTAACTCTCAGAAACAGAGGAGGTTCGGTTGTTATTTACCGTATTCGAATAACGTTGTGCCGCCACATGAGCGCCAGGTTGCGGCATATTCGCCAAGACTTTTGGAATATAATCGCGGGTTTCTTTTGGTGCGGCACCCAGTCCTTTACGAAGAACATTTCCCTGTCCCCAGTTATAAGCCGCCAGCGCTTTACTCAAATCGCCATCAAACATTCTCATTAGCTGAGATAAATATTTTGCCGCAGCCTCCGAAGATTTCACCGGATCAAAGACGTCATCATCCTTTAACCCAAAATTTCTAGCTGTACCTGGCATAAATTGAAATAAGCCCCTGGCACCTGCTTTGGATACAGCATACTGATTACCTCCCGATTCCGTCATGGCAACACTACGTAACAAACCCTCCGGTAACCCGAACTGCTGCTCAAGCTGCGCTAATTTCGGTGATAGCCAACCCAGTAATTTCATGCCGGTAGTATTTGATGTATTATCAAAGGATGACATTTCATCTGTCACAGCTTGAGGGATCAACAAATCAATTAACTTATTAATTGAATCGGTCAGCTTATCTAACGCGGTTTTTAACCAATTATTGCTGTATTCCAGCCGCTGCTGTCGTTCATCTTCTGCCCGAATAATCCGGTCGTTTTCGCTGCGTTTTTCTTCCTCTTTGACTTCTTTAACTACGGTCTTATCTGGCTTAGAGGCTTTGCCCTCCAGTTTTGCCTGATAAGCTTCATATTCTTTTTTACTAAAAAAAGGCGTCCAGTCGCTTGCCAGATAAACCCCATACGAATCCAGTGTATTTTTGGCCTCCTCTCCGACAATCGAAGTCGCGACTGACTCTACAGGATCATATAACGCATACCCGATAGCGCCATATATCCCAGCTTTCCCTATAGCCCCTTTGCCTAGCAATCCGCCGCCACCTTTCCCCATTTTCAGCATGGATGAAGCCGCGCGATAAATTCCCCATAGCCATCCCGCAAACTTCAACCCAATCAGACCAATGATGACATTACTCCAACCGCCTACCGCATCCGCAGCCTGATTAGCGACTGAAATAATAACACTCATCTTATCGAGAAAACCGCTGACCGCTTTTTTAATCTCTTCCGGATGCTTATTCATCCAATCGGCTAAATCCTTCAGCCAGATATTGAATTGATTGATGTATGGCAAAAGGGCATTAAACAGAATGTAGCCTGTTTTCTCAAAACTCTGGCTTATCTCTGTCCACTGTTCACGGAAACGACGCGCAGCGACAACAGATTTATCATCTACACCTGAATTGGCTGTAAATTTATCCACATCTTTGAGTGCATGACCGGATGAGAACCACTGCTGCGCGGCGTAACCGAATCCCAGTTCACCGCCATAAGCTTGTTGTTGATCTTTATTGAGCCTGGGAAAAACACCGGTCAGCTTGCGCATGATGGATTCGGTACTTTCTGAGGTAATATCAATATCCACACCCGCTTGTGACGCCGTTTTTAACAGCGTCTCAAGAGCCGGATCAAGCGCAACACCTGATTTTAACCGGGCTTTGGCATCATTAATGCGTGAAAATGCCCCGACAATCTCATTTGCGCTCACCCCGAATGCTTGACCCGCTTTTGTCCAGCCATCAAGCGCCTTAGCCGACATGCCGAATGCATCAGCAGCAGTACTTAACTGATTGAGATTGCCGGTAAAGCTGGTCACAAAACTTTTCAGTCCACCGAGTGAGACCGTAACACCCGCCAAAGCCAGGATCTGACCCTTTATGCTGGAAAAGAAAGAGGCGGCTTTCTTTCCTGCCGTCTCCATTTCTTTTGCCACTTTTTCAGTTTTCTTGCCGGTTTTGTCTAATGATTTACTGGTTTTCTTTTCGCCATCATTAAACGAGTCAACCAGTTTTTGCATCACCTGAGCCAAACCACCGATCCCGGCAATTACCGCGGTTTCACCTGCACTAAATTCAGTCGCGTCCAGTCCCAGAGTTATAACAAGTTCATCTATAATGTTTGCCATCAGTTTTTACCCTGCTGTAAAACGTAAGCATTGTGATTATCGACCTGAACAATCTCAATTAACTGCCAAAGATCCTCCACGCCATAAACTGTATCCAGCTCATGGAGTGTCGCTCTTCCTGATGAGATAACGGTCGCTATTGTGCCTGGGACATTTGTATAACTGACGATACCGAATGGCTTTGAGATACTGGAATAGCGCGGCGGGATTACGATTGGTCGGCGGTTTTGAAAAAACCCACGTGTAACTTAAGCACCTCTGCACGCAATTTCAGCCGGGTAACAATTTCTTCAATGTCACTGTCGATCAGTTCACGCTTGATTTTTTTATCTGCCGGGTTCGGGACCATCTGTACACAGCCCATCAGTTCATCAAGTAGTGGCCTGGCTTCATCAGGAGCAATGCGAGAAATTGCTTTCAATCCAACCACCGCTAATGCAGCCATGCCTAAATCCCGAAAATTATCGGGGATATCCAACCCTTCTCTCCCCATTGCCATCAATGCACGAATAGCCCACCATTCAGCCTGTGAAGCGGGCATTTCCTGAATGTAAAAAAGCTTTCCTTTGTCGCGGTTATCATCATTCATAGTGATGAAGGTTTCTTTACGTGCCATTAGCTATATGCCTCACCTGTTATTGATTCCCACTCAATGACGGCCTGTGCCGCTTGTAAAACCTTTCCTGCGTCCGGCATAGTTTTCCATTGCTTCAGAACGCCGTTCACCAATGTGTATTTACGCCCGATGGCCGGAAGAATAACCGTCGCATTACATCTGAACACAGCAACGCTAGTACGTGATGTCGTCGCCCAAGTATCAAAAATGGTGCGACTTTCCGAATCAGGCATAATATGGATCGTCTGATTGATATTGCCGTAGATAAAACCCGCTGACAGTTTACCGTCCGCCCCACGTACCGTTTCAGCCAAATCTAACGCCTCAGTTTCGAAAATGTTATCTGCCGCAAATCCCTGTAATTGCACACCAGACGGATATAAATTAGTGACTGTCAGGGTAATG
The DNA here is from genome assembly GCF_001083805.1 of Photorhabdus luminescens subsp. luminescens. Classification (GTDB taxonomy): domain Bacteria; phylum Pseudomonadota; class Gammaproteobacteria; order Enterobacterales; family Enterobacteriaceae; genus Photorhabdus; species Photorhabdus luminescens. The sequence continues at coordinate 43,781 of NZ_JXSK01000002.1, forward strand.
ACCGCATCAGCAGAAGTGATTGTGTCTGACATTATTGAACCTCCGTAGATGCCATTTCGAATTTCTGAATACTGCCACCGTCGCAATACCACAGTGTACAGCTTGGGCTGGTGCGATTTGCACGCATAGAAGCAGACATTTCCCCGATATACAAGTAATAACCCTTCGCGATTATTGACGTTGAAACATCAGTTCCCACGGCGTTAATAATTTCCAGCTTTTGTGCAGCCGATAATGTTACGCCTGATCGGATACCGCCCCACAACTTAAACCGCTGGATAACATCACTCATTGAGGCTTCCACCAGCGCACGGCCAGCCGTGTTATAAGGGATAGTCTTGTTGGATTTGAACAAGGCAATAACCGCACCTTGCAAGTTCGCATTCAACCAGATTTGACCACAGAAGGAATCTAACCACTTAAAATCACCGGTTATTGTGCCATCAGCCCAATAATTTTCGGTGATGTTATTGGCGGCATAATTGCCATAGAAGTTATATCCATTAGCAATCAATGCATCATAAACATCAGAATCGATCACATCCGGACTGAGGCCATTCAATTCTCTGAATTTAAACGGAACACGCCCCTCCGTTCGCTCAAAATCCAGTACTGCCGCATAACCTAATACCGCTGCCGGTTTCATATTATCAGAGCAGAAAACAGGAACGACACTCCCGTAGCGATTAATACCAATAATTTTATGGGCGAGAGTTTCCTGGCTGCCTTTCACTTTTGCCGTGCCGCTTGTTGTCCAGGCAACATAGAAATAGCGATATGCCTGACTACTAGCCCACGCGGATAATGCAAGATGCTGTTCATCTGTGCATTCAAATACCGTCGTAAAACCGGCCCATTGCTGAGACTGCGTTTTAATCACGGCAAATAGATCAGGAACCGCCGACACCGTAGCCCCCTGAGAAACCGTTGCCCCTAGTGCGCCAGTGAACTTAAGAGCCTCGGCCCCATCACCAGTACCATAGGTGATACTTGTATCTTCCGGTTTAATGCTGCCAGAGGCAACATTGATGATGAAAGCTTTACGGGTGGTATCGAACACAACCGTTACTGCCTTACCAATTGCTGTTTCAATGCTCTTTGCTGCATCCGCAAAGGATTTAACCCCATCAAGATTGATTGCGGCATTTATTGCTGCACCATTGATATTGAGTTTCAACGTACCGGACATTTTTTGCAGATCGGTAATGGCTACCCCATTAAAAGAACCTGAACGTAACCAGGCCGATACTGCCGCTCGATTAAATCGCGAAAACAGTAATTGGCCGGGTGTCTTTGTACAGTTGTTGTACCCTGAAAAATAAATAGCCGCCATGCTATATTCTTCGGATGCACCACCGAAATATGCCGCCACATCTTCTTTAGTCGAGAATGACAACACCGCACCAACGGGTGCATATATATTATCTGTCAGTAATAATCCATTGAGATCAACAGCATTACCCGCTGCCGACAGCACCCCCGGATTAATTCTCACGTCTTTACTGATTGGAATTGCCATGAATAGACTCCACTGTTTTAGTATTCAGCGTAATACTGTCGAAAAATAGTTGCTCTGTTGTCACAACGGGGTTGATTTGAGCGGTAAATTCAAATGTCCAACGCGACTCATATTGCTGTTCACCATTAATCATCGTCGTCTGAATCGGATCGCTTGCATAGAGCGGTACCATATCGATACCTGATCTCTTGAATAGCTCACTTGCATGTTCAGTACGCACTGTCGTTGCAATAATGTAAGCATCCTCATGAGCGAACTGACCGTAACAGTCAATTTGACATGTCCAGCGTGTCGTCCGAGTGATTAGATTCTCCCCCATACCTGCCGCTGCTGGTGCGTTATAGATCACTACACTTGTTGATAAACCAGTGCTGTTCAATGGTGTCATAACAATAAAATCACTATCCGGCATCGGTGAGCGATTTATTTGAGACAAAATAACGCTACGCTTAGGTATTAAGGCCATTAAAAAACCGCGTAATGCGGTTGTTATATCGTCTTGTGTTACACTTATCGTTGCCACTATTACTCCCCACGCTGCAATGTAACAGCGAATTTGCACCAATCCGGCCACGCTTCCAAAATCTGCACTATCAACCACACTTCACCATTAATAATCAGCAGATCACCCCCTTGCTGCCTGGGGCGGTTGACAGCATTAAAATTGCCATTCACATAAGCCGCTTTGAGTATGCCCTGAATATTCAAACCGTTTGTATGTTGCAGATCAGTAAAAGTAAGTGGCTGGATTTGTGCGGTAACGGGTGTTGTAATGTATTTCGGGATTTGCTTGCCACTGGGTGCTATATCATATCCCACACTTACCCGTATCTCTCCAGGCGAGTGAGGATTAACAACCCCAACAGCACCAGATACAATATGGTGCAGGTTCATTCGTTCCCCTCATCAACCACATAATCAACACTATTTAGCATATGTTTTGTGTGACGTAACGGCGCATCAAATCCCTTTTTAGCTATAGTTGATTTTTCATTAGCCGGTGAAGTGAAAGAACGAATGGATTGCTGAATTTGCCCCTTAATAACTTCCCCGGTCATTCGTAATGCCACATCTCCGCTCATACCATTATCCCTCAGACACTGTGCGACAGTATCACCCCATTCATTAGCATGTTCGTTGATAGTGTTACGAAAAAACGGGCGGGGCCGCCTGTTGCGACTCGGATCACCAATCTCATTACTGATTGCCACCATTGCAACCGAAGTGCCATCGGGATAAGTCACATTTTTGAAAAAACCAGCCCGCAATTTTTTGCCTTCACCCACTCTTTTAGCTAATTGCTTTAAGTAGCGTTTTGCTGCATCACCCCCCTTGATACTGCTCGACATTAGCGCCTCCATTGAGTCCGTGGATAGTAATATGACGGATAGTGAGAGGGAGAGCTGCCGGGGATGTAACGCATAGTTCTGTATTGCGCTGTTGCCTGCCAGTACATAGCCCCGTATTTCGTCTGCAAGAACCAAGCAGCACGTTCACTCACAGCGCCCATATCAGCCGAAACGGAAACAGGCCCCTCGCTTGCGCTGCTAACCCGCCCCACGAGCGGATTGGCCGCTGTTCCGCTAGCAGATAAACGATTAAGTTCAGCAATATGAGCAACAAGTATATTCAGTAACATTGCGCGTTGCTCAAGATCACTAACTGGGCTTTGGGCCGTATTGTTAAGATAGAGTGTTGCTTCAGTAAAATAGGTATCCAGCAGAACATCACTGACAGAAGAAAACTCTGGGTAACGAATGCGAAACTTCACGACATCAAAAACAACAACAAAGCCCATTAGCTTAATCCTCTTCTTTTCGCTGCTCGATATTCTTACCCGGCTTTTTGGGATCGATAGGCTCCAACCCGTTCTTTAACTCGGCTTTTTCCTCAGCTTCCGTCCGGGCCTCTTTGAGCTTTTCCTGAGCAAAAATAAGCCCATTTTTGACTAATTTCGTATCGGCATGGAGTTCCAGATATTTGTCAAAAAATGCTTTATCAACATCATATGTCAATCCATAACCACCAATAATTGTTGATGAATTTATCCCGTTTAGCGTCACGCGATTCTCATCAATTTCAATCGTTAACCCGTGGGGCAATTTACACCCCACAATGACTGTCGCCATTTAAACCCCCAACATTTGTGCAATAGCGTGTGGATAACGAATAATCGCCCCCCACGTACCGGCTGATTTCTTTTGTTTAAAACTGGATGAACTCACAACAACCGCGTGTGCCCGCATTTTTTCAGTAAATGAGGCATAAGCCGTTTTTTCACCATCAAGCGTATCGGCAATCAATTGAACCAGCTCCCCTGCTTCTGTACTGTATTCAACCGCCGTTTCAATCGTCAGATTCGGAAAATTCTTTTTCAACTGATCGGTAACATTAACGTTGTATTGGTTGGTTTTTGTCAGATTGACTTCCGCTGTTGGCGACATACAAAGTTTCAATGGATCTGTTCGCTCCACCAGCCCTTCTGTCTGTTTTGTAAGCTGTTTGAATAGACGTTGGGAAATATCGTCATAAATTGCCTGCCCGTCTTTGGTTTCCCACGTTGTACCATTGGATTTTCCGTTTGCCGCCGGTATTACCGGCGCACTTAACCCCGGATCATTCAACAGTCCATAGTTTTTAAGTCCCGCAATACCATAGAAATAAGACTTATTCATAAACTTGTTTAGGGTTAATGCGCTTGCGGTATTAAGTTGCGCCGCTCGATTGATACGGGCCGTACCGTACATATCCAGCTCACGCTCCCCCCAGACAGTAAATGTTTGGAAATGATAGCTCTGGCGTTCCACCCAGTTCACGTTAGCATCTGACATGCCATTATTGCTGTGATCACCGTATGAGCTCACTTCACCTGTTGATTCTTCAACTGGGAACTGGGTTGTCAGCGTTGTCCAGTCACCTTTTTTATTTTCACCGATAATTTCAGCCGCTCTCATCGGCGTGACCAACACACGAACCAACTCAGGATCGAGATAGTTAGTCAAATACACAGGAACCCCGGCGTTACTCACGGTCACCATAGCAGGCTGTGCATCCATAGCGAATGTATAGTTATTAGCATATTGGGGATTTAAGTAATCGACGGCCTGTGGTACTACAATGCCGTATTCCCCTTTAATATATTGAAAATCTGCGTGTCGTTTCATTAGCTCCAGGTCCCCATTTTGACTAATTCACCCGCACCAGCAGCGGTACCAGCAACGAATTTGGTTTCGATAAAATCAGTGATAGTTTTTCCCGCTGCGGCGGTCTGTACCTCACCCGTTTTTAAGGATGCGTAAATCTTATCCCCAACTTTTGCGGGCGTACTTGTTCGTACCGTAAAATCACCCGCAGTAAATAAAGTGACTTCACGTCCGGGTTGGATCAGCATAGATGCTTCACCCAGCCAAAGAGTGATAGATGCTTGTCCGTCACGCCCCACAAAACCAGACGGAGCACCCGCCCCCTTGTTCGAGACGACACCATCAATCACCCAAGCAAAACGCCCAACAGTCACACCGTCCTTACCCGCAATCAGTGCGCCTTCCCCTGCCAGCAAAATGGCGTTAGGGTTAGTACTGGCAAATGCCCCCTCAATACCGGGGGCTGGATAGTGATTAATTTTGTTCGGAAAACCCATAGTTAAACCCTCACTAATTTAGATGCGGTGGGAAAACGTTTTTCAAAAGAATCTATAGCCGCAGAATCCATTGCCAGGCGGGCTTTCGGTTTTGCTGACTCGGCTATACTGATCTGCATTTTCACTAAAGAACGATAAGCGGACGGATGAACGCCGGTTGTATCAACACCCACCTCATCAAGCGCAACTCTGTAAATTTCGTCAGCAGAATCCATTGCTACTACATCACCGATGAGGGGTTTAACCTCAGCCTCAGCAATGCGAATAACATTAATGCGATTCACTGTATCTTTCTCTATCTTCCGAGTAGCTGCACAAATAGCCGCATCCATTGCGGGCTTACTAACACTATCCTCTTCCTTTGGTTCTGGTTCATTATCGGGATCATCGTCCTGCGCAGGCGTGCCTGAAATTAACGCCCGGATTTTTTCCAAGTCTTCCTCTGGCAATTTACCCGCAAGCAGTTCGAGCACTTGCGCACAGATATCATCATCCTGCGCGGGTGGCTCCGCTGGCTCCTGTGTCTCCGCATCATCAGCAACAGCTTCAATGATTGAGGCAAGCTCCGCTGAGTCGATTTCCATATCCTGAGCCAGAAGGGTACCGAATTTATTTTTCGCCGCTTCCGCTATACTTTTCGCGCTATCACCCGCTTTCAGTAATGAGGCAATTTCTTTCGGTGCGGCATCTTGTGCTAATTTCGGCTGCAAGTATGCCCCCAGCGCTGCACGTACAGCGACAGCCACCATTTTTTTATTTAACTTCATGTGTTTTAACTCCAGAGGGAGGGAATCGCAGACAACAACATCTGCACCGGCTCGCCCTTCTTCAACAAGAGCGACATGGTTCCCGACGATATCGCGCATAACACCATCATGATGAATTCCGTCATACGTGCCGGGGGTCATATCAGCTACGTAGTGATACGCCGCTGACAATTCTTTTTGTTCATCCGATTCAATACCCGCTATAGATTCAGCATCCCAAATTGCCAAGCTGTTTTTCAGGTATGTACCATCGAACATGGAATTTGATCCCGTTGTACCGACAATCAATTCTGTTGAAGGTTTGGCCGCCGTGACGGGAATGTGTTTTTTCAATAACGGCAGGTTATTGAAGGTTGCAGCCCCTTTTTTTATTTCATCAGGGTCACGCAACAGTTTGTACATACGATTAGGATCGAGTCCTAATCTTTGCCAGTTCGGGATTTTTCTTCCGTAATACGATGATACCGTCGCCTTAGAGATAGGACTTTCAGCAACATGCAAACGCCCGTCTCTGTCGTATGAGCGTACAGAAGCCCGATCTAACGCCAGACCGTGATTCATAATATTTCTCGGATTAATTAGTTGTTTAGTTTAGGAATGACGACCTGCCAACCACACCCGCAATTGATTTCCTCACCAGGCATGATCCATTTTCCGTCAATATAAAGCCCTTTTGATAAATCGAACTCTTTACCATCCGCTTTCAAGTGTGATTGACGAAATTTTTTTGCTGCACGACTGTGCCGCCAGATACCCGTTTTAAAACCGATTGAACGCTGCCGGGCAGATTGCATAACAGAAGTCGCTTTGTTGTTCTGGTCACGAGCAATCAGTGCTGCGCGGCGCTTAGTCATGCCGTAACGCTCTTGCAAGGCTTTTGTCAGCGTTCCAAGATCACTCCCTCTTGCTACGGATTGCATTACTAGCGTTTCAACTTGCAACAAATATTGCCGTGGAATACTTTTAATCAACCCAACATTCTCACCAATAACCGCCTGTAGCGCGTTATTCATTTCTGTCGTCATCGTGAAGGGTATCGAAATATGTGCAGCATCTAACGCATGGATTAACGAGGCATCCATGTTATCCATTGATAAAGCCGCGAATTTTTTCGCCAGTTTGTCAGCTAAAGCATCAAACCGCTTTAACCAACGCCGGGTTAATTTTCGCATTGCTGAACGCATCAACATCGCCGGGCTAGCATCCATTGCCATTGCTGCACCGCTGTTCTTATAGTTGGCGGATACCCAGTAAATCACTGAGTTATTCATCTCATCCACCAGCTTATATAGCTGCCTGCTGTACCATACCCGAACGCCCGCATTAGGTTTAATTTGCCGGAGCACTTGGTTTCTCGTTGGTTTCCTCATGTATTGAGCCTGCCGTTATTCCAGTGAATAGTTTTTTGGCATCATCTTCATCAATTGGAAACGCTGTAGTCACTATCGCTATGGCGCTTTCAAGTGAGAGTAATCCCTCCGCATATTTTGTAACTACATCCACGATACTGGATACCTGAGCACCGTTCAGGGATTCTTTTGCCATTCCTTGACTATCATGATCTGATTTATGTTCTGTATTACTGATATCGTCATCATCATTAAATGAGTCCTTAACATCCTCGCTGTCGTTTTCGATATCATTAATCTCAAGGGAGTGATACGGGCTGTTTTCATCATTGGCTAGACGTTCGCGGGCTTCATCTGTACTAATCACATTTGCAGCAATTAATACTGAATCAGTATCTGCATCGGTCTTACGTATGTTGGCTTTTTGTTCATCAGTCATTTGATATAGCGGTTCGAATGTAAAGCTAATATCAGGATCAATTTCGCCAAATTCGGATAATTGAATAATATCAATCATTCGTGCCAGCCCATCTTTCACCAACATTTGCAAGGTAGCAATAAAGTCATAGAAAACACGGATTTCCCCATCAGATGACGCATTTAGCCCACTCGGTGTGATACCGGTAAAAATAACTAACGGTATGCTACTGACTGAACTCATATGTTCCTGAGACTGGGCTTGCAGTGAATCAAGGCCGCTCAGCGGTGTATTGAACTGGAAAAACTCCTCTTCATTATCCAGCATCATTACTCCTCGGTTATCACGCATCTTATTAAACAATTCTGCACGATAAATTAACTGATCGGGACTATTCGTCTGTCCTTGTAATGTAGATTGAAGATTGGTTTTAAATCCAGACACAGAGAATGAATGGATCAAATCAGATACGCTATCACGTGTCCTATACCAGTTTTGTACATAAGATTCTGCAATCTGAGTCAGTGATAAGCCGCCGAAATTATACGCAGGTTTAAGCATATCGGTTAATGGCCGGGTGATAAATGTAATCAAACGACTGTCATGTACAGTCTTTGCCATCACATACCAACTTGACGGCTTATAGAAGTCATTGCTCAACGGGTTGTTAGCGTTATAAATCCCCGGATATGTCCATATTGGTTCAATAACGTTAAAACCAATAAGACTTCCTTTTGTGATTTTTTTAGGTGACAGAAATAATCTAGACTCAAGTTCAACCGGATCGGTTGCAGCAAGCACACCTTTTGATGTTCGCACGTCAATATAAATCTGACCGCGCCCAAAAAAGCCATCATGCTCAATGGCCTTTTTTAACCGTTCACGAACGTGGAATTTTTCAATAGCCTCATTAAGCACTTTGATTTTATCGGATTTGTCATCATCCCCCACTGATGTTAGCTTTATCCACTTACGAGTCATTTCTCCTGCAATGGTGCCTACCATTTTCCGATATTCGGGTAATTGTGACAGTTGGGCCAGATAAGGATAACCGGGAAAACCCACATCTCCCGATATACCACCTGTCCCCGTCACATATTCATAAGGCGTAGAATCCATTGCCATTAATGCGGACAACTGTTCAGTGGGAACAACACCAGGAGGGGGCCTGTACGGTTCAATAGGCCGAGCTATTTTTCGCTCTGTTATCGATCCGACAGTATCCGGATGTATATTCATCGGCTGAGGCGCTGATTGATCAATAGCCTGTTCAACTGGCAAAGCCTCCGCTTTCTTTTTATGTCTGAATCTGAAAAACATTAAATTCGCCCCAACAGATTTTTAGATATACGAAGTGGGTTGTTTTTACCTGTGATATAACCATCCAGCGAATAACGTACCGCATCCCAACAATGGTTATGTTTGTCGAGCACCACCGGCAGGACTTCACCGGTCAGACGGTCGGTCTTGTATGAATAGAGTCTTGCCTCATCAATCATGTGCTTACAGCGTTCATGAATAATGATTTCTTCAAAGCCTTTAAGGTAAGTGATCCCGTCTTCGACACTTCCGGGCCATTTTGTGGCGCCGTCAATGATGAACCCCTGACGCGACAAGTAACTGATTGTTTCAGGTCGGCTGCAATCACCATGAATAGGCCACTTTCTAGCCTCTGGAATTGAGTCATAGAACTGGGGCATCTCGTCCAATTCAACTCCGACGCCATAGGCTTCATATTCAATATATAGTTTGGTACCGATAATGAAGCAGCGAATTAATGTTGACGGGTCATTCGCGAAACCAAAGTCAGCCCCATAGAAAAGTCGATCAGCTTCTAGCCATAGCTCATCAGAAAATGCTTCAACCCGGTACTTGCCAGAGAAAATAACCGCTTCACTGAGTGCTTTTGGCAATCCAAGCCAAATATGCTCATACGCTTCATAGTCGATGCGTTTGCAATATTCCATCTCTTGTCGGAGTACGTCAGGGAAAAAAGCGTTATCGCAATAGTTAACTTTTCGAATAATCACACCACCATCGGGCGGATCTTCCTGATGCCGGATCATCAGTTTGTATGTCGGGTCTTCCTCCTCGCGAGGATTAAAAGAAACCCAGACTTCGGATTTATTGGCGCGAACTGTCGGACCGAGGATATCCCAACTATCTTGTGATACCGTTTGAGCTTCCTCTACCCAACAGATCTTAATGCCATGCATCGACTTGATGCTTTGAATATTGTTTCGAAGACCTTTAAACGTGAAACGAGTGCCATTCCGACCTTCTATCTCGTTATTCTTGACTTTGTAGAAGTGGGACAGCCCAAGATCAATAACTTGTGCCTCAAGCAGCGCAAGGACGGAATCGTTAATAGAGTTTTGGAATTCGCGCGCGCAGAGAATCGTCATTGGTTCTATTACGCCCAACAATACCAGCGCACGAGCAATCTCTACCGATTTACCGCCACCCCGCCCGCCATACGTCCAACGCCAACGGACAGAACCTAATGCACGGTCATATAAAACCTCTGTCGCCCAGTCACTACTAAAGGCGTACAGAACACCATCAATTATGACCGGGCTATCTGTTTTCCCTCGCGGAGCTTCTCCATGTGAGAAGCCCACACATCAGCCGGGCAATTCGCAGGGGTCACAATGCAGACTTTTCCGTAACTCAGTCCAGCAAGATCGACATTGACCTCAGCCTTATTGCTGCTCATGTCGATACCGGTAAGCTGCGCAGCGTTCTTAATATTCGGCGCAACTTGTCCGAATTTCTTATCTGCTAACGCTTCTTTCCCGGCGCGAAATGACAATTCAGCTAAATGTCCAGCATTGAATGAAACAAGTAACGCCGCTTCGTTTCTCAGTTCTCGAATGCGGGCTTTTATTTCAGGTCTGCGCATCAATATGGATGATTGAGAATCAGCGCGAGCCGGAGAGTAACCCGCGCATATTGCCGCCTCTTTCATCGGCATACCCGCCGCTATATTCTGAGCAAACTGTTCGTATTGCGGTTTTAGAATCCCTGCGGTTCCCTGCGAACTTTCTGCGAACTTCTCAAGTTCATGTATATTGCTAACACTGCCTATTGTCTGACTTTGCGCCTGGTTCGCATCAGGTTCGCACTGCGTACTTTCAACAATAGTGCGAACCCACTCCTCAGTCTTTGCCCTCTTGCGGATTGCGGCATCACTAATACCGTGTTGTTTGGCAATCTCCCTGATTGAGAGAAGGCCAAAACGGTAATCACGCTCTATTCTCTCCCAGTCAGTATTTTTTGCCATCTCTTTACCTTAAAATAAAAAAACCACCGTGAAAGGTGGTCAACATGCAATATTTATTCAATAACAAAGAATCATCACTCAGTTATTGCTTAATTCGGCTTTCCGTCTGATATTTACCATTCGAACATAAAAATCATGCATATATTTATAATTTTCTTCACGTTTATCAATAGCCTCAAAAGGCTTAAGCCACTCATCAACCTGAGATTTGCACGTAATAAAAGCATCATTCACTAACTTCTCAGGCAGTATGTCTGCTGATAATTTAGGAAGAACATAATCATTTAGACATGTTGTCATAGGATCTGCGTATTGGGTTTCCGAGTACCCAATACAAGGTAAAATAAAAACAATCAGCAATCCGATAAGTTTTACGCAATTGAATATTTTTAACATCACTTCCTCCTTGCATGGGAGGATTATACATTAGGATTATCACTAGTATGCGATAGATACAAAACGCCACCACGAGATGTGATGGCATGGGGATATTCCTGTAGCTACTCAGGGAATGGACACAGAAATAAGAATTTATCGTTAGAAAATTATGTTAGTGAGGAAACATGAATAACATCACGATTATTAATTCATATCTTCATCTATATTAAGAAAATACGATCCAGCTCTCTATGTGTTATCTAACGAAAGGTAATAGACTGTCTATTCTTTAACCTTATCAAAATTAGGAGATAAACAGTGCTTGAAACAATTTCATATATCCCTATCTTAAAGACCAAAAGAGCTGAATTTAATGCATTAAATCAACTCGACACTTTTACGAAATCAAAGATTATTCCTCTATTAGAAATTGAGCCAGTTCCCATAGACCCTGACACAGATATCCCAGATAAAACATATAATGAAATGTTAAATGGGTTTGAGAGAAAAATTCTTTCTGGGTGTGATGGTATTCCTATAGTATTTTTAGATGGGATTTTAATCGAAGAGCAATTTATTGCTTCAACAGACACATATCCAATTGAAAATGCGATAATCCAAGCAAGAAACGCTGGGTTTAGAGTGATTCCGGTAACATCTCCGACCAGATCAGTTGATTATAAACAATCTATCAGCACCCTTGTGCAGAGCGAAATTTGCTTCAGATTAACAACCACTGATTTAGTCAATCCTCAGCTAATTACTGATTATATCCATGAATTACAAATTACCCCTGAGCATATTGATGTAATTATCGATCTACGAGATATGCTATCAGAAAGTGATGTCAGCTCAGGGCATAGCAAAATACTTGCGTTGGGCTTGATTAATAACTTTAGCAACCTCCAGAGATTCCGTTCTATATCATTAGCATCAGGATCTTTCCCTATTGATTTGAGCGGCATATCATTAGGAACTTACTCTCAAACTCGCTTGGAATGGACATTGTGGCAAGCTCTTCACTCTAGCGGACAGTTATTAAGAAACGTCATTTATAGTGACTATGGTATACAGCACCCTGATTATTCTCGCCTTGCAACTCGATTCCCCAGTGTTACCGCCAGTGTTCGATATACTGCCGATAGTGATTTTTTAGTATTTAGAGGGCAAGTTGCGAATCGATATGGCTATGAACAGTATGGCGCTCATAGTAAAGCAATTGTGACCCACCCTGAATACTCAGGAAATTCATTCTCTACGGGTGATAAAGATATTGATAATTACGCGAGAGAATACACGCAATACCTTCAAGATCCTGAGGGAAATCACAAATTTGGCAGTCCAGAAGTTTGGAGGAGAATTGGACAAAACCACCATATTACTAAGGTAGTCTCTCAGCTCTCCAATTTGTACGGGCTTTAAGCTTTTTCCTGACCAAATCACGAAGCTCATCTGTATCTACAGTTTCTGCTAATTTATTCCATAACACACGCCGTGGTTTGCTTTTTAGACCACGGTCTTTACCTAAATCAGAGAAAATTTCCAGCATTTCCTCTTTCCATAGCAACATAGAAAGGGATACTTTATCTATAGACGGATTAAGGCGATTGTGGCGCTCAGTATGTAAATGTATACCATTTCTTGTACCTTGCGTTACTATCTTAACTCCCCACCAATCAGGAATAATCTCCATTGCTGGCTTAGAGTGAGTTTCAGAAACAACAAGAGTTACCTTATCCATAACCGATGAATAATATTGAATCTGTAATGGTAAACGGAGCAAGTTATCACTTTTACTTTTGATTTCATAACCATGCATAAGTCCATTAATCACCGTAATATCAGCACGGCTTGCTCCGAGACTCATTGTAAACTCGTCAATAATCAATGTATCTGGATCTTTGTGATGCTCCTTCAGTATCTTAGAATGAACAGCACGCCGCACGTCTATGTCTTTCATTATCTTGTCTTTCTTTCCAAGGTGTTAATGTAACCGTTTTTGAGGCCAGGAACTTTAAACGCTAACTAAATATATAGCACTATTTTTTTCTTCGTCCTCTGACGTAAAGCCGATTTTAAGAAAAAATTCCAATACTCAGTTAATGCACTGCCCCCTAACATACTCCAGCCACCCCAGTATCATTTGCTCTGAGGTGGCAATGTGTTCTATTCCTCAATTAGAAGGAGCTGCCTCTGGATGCGGTATCTTATCCTGCCAGTGTTCTTTTATCACTTCACTCATACGTTTCATCCAGTCCGCCAGTTTTAATTGCTGTCTCTTTCTCTGATTTCAGTTTAGGGACATTAGTAAACGCCATTTTTGCAATGTATTTACCGAATTCGTCTTTGCTGATGATAAGCGTTTGATCAAGGATCGTCTCTGAATTGTTGTGCTATACATAGTATTTACTGAGTCGTGTTTGCGTTTCCCTGTCTTTCTCGAAGTAAATCAGATCAACTTCTGTTTTCATTTTGTCACCTTGTAACATTCAGTTTTTATGTAATCCTGCAAATATCTTAATTTTGCTCGGTCATTGATGATGCCTTCTCGGATATCAAGAACAGTTGATCCAGTTTCTCCAGTGAGTTCGACTGTGGTTGTAGTGCCCACGCCGCCGGAGGTAGTGGCCTCACACACGGGACAGGTGGCCGCGATGCGCAACCGACGACGACCGGCAGCAACATCATCACGCAGAGCATCATTTTCAGATTTAGCATTAGCAAGTTCCTTCGTATGTTTCACATCCAACTCGTTCAACATCGTGATGTGAGAGTTCTGATAGTCGATAGTGTCTATGAGTTGCTGAATGTCTTCTTGCTGCTGCTTTGTAACACGTTGCTCTCTCTGTAACTCAGAGTGATGACAATACGCTGTCAATGAAATAAGGATCAACGCTAGTATCGTGTAGTAATGAAAGCTAAATTTCATAGCAACAACGCCCCAGAAACCAACCCCATCCATCTTTACCTATCAAAGTAAGAACAAAACCAAACAGAAACAATCTTCCGGCCAACGAATGTCTATTCACCCAACCCCCAGCAAGTTAATTCCGATTCCTGGGCGCGTCGCTCAACCTGACCATAACAGCCGTTTGCCTGCCCTTTGGTTTGTCGGCAATCTCGACCATCGTCAAATACCCAGCGCTTTATCTCAGCACAAGCGCCTTTCTTATCTCCGGCATTCAGCTTTCGATAGAACGTGGAAGAGAAGCATTTCGATGGGCCAATGTTATACGGGCAAAAGCTGGCAATACCTGCTATCTGAGGTTCAGTTAATGGCACCCACACATTGCGTTTTACCCATGCGATGGACTGCTTTGCTTCTTGTGCATTGAGGTCACGGCACTGATTCGGTATTAACCTCATCCCTTGACGAACAGGAGCTCCATCAATCCGAGTCACACCTCGGCAGATTGTCCAGACTCCACCCGCATCCTGATACGTTGATAACCGGTTACCCTCTTTCTCGTCCAAAAACTGAGACAGTATCGCCATAGCACCTGCACCAGAGAGAGCCAGACCGATAACCGCAGCACTTAACTTACTGGTCTTTGTCATTGCGGCTAAACTCCCGATGCTTGTAGTACCAGTTGACCCCAAAGGTACCAACAGTGCAGATAATGCCAATAATGATGGCCCAGTCGTTCAGCGACAGAGCGCCAAGCATTGCTGTAAAAGCGCCCCAAGTATATGCAATGGGGCTGGTGTATTTGTCCATACGCATAATTCCATCCTACTGATGGGGTGATCATTTAGTTAATTTAATTGTTTGGGCTGATTTGCCCGGTATTGATTTAAAAGACTCAGTGAGAATCAGACTTCACTGTATTAAGAGAAGAACGTATACTTATAACAAATTTGCATTACCTGACATACACATTTTTATGAGCTTAATTTACATACGACTATATATTAATAAAATTGTTGTTCGCAACGTCAGTACTGGTAAAGAAGTCTCTGGTACCCCCGACACTCCCTTTGCTACATCTCGTTTATTGCTAGGGCAAATGATACCTGCAATGTTTTTGCTTAAAAAACTAATAAAAAAAGTGAGGAAAAATACTTGGTATAACTTTTTTTTATCAAACCATCATGTGATTATTCAGCCGATGGAAATGAATGAAGGTGGACACAGTCAAGTTGAATTCAGAGCTTATATAGATCTCGCTAAGAGCATTACTTCAAGTCAAAACGTTAATCTCTGTTCACCGCGATTACTACCACTTTCTGACGATGAAATCCGCCAAATACTATCCAACAATTCATTATTTCGCCATAACAACTAATGAGAGAAACTCAAATAACCCCTCACCGCAGCGAGGTAGTTATTCATATCATCGCCCCAATTTCCTGCTTAGTTTGATTAAAGTATTCTTCTTCTAATTCTACACCCAAGACACGACGATTCAGCTTTAGTGCTGCTTTTAGTGTTGCGCCCGATCCCATAAAGAAATCTGCCACTAGATCTCCTTCCCGGCTGCTAGACTGGATAATATGTGCCATCAAATCGGCTGGCTTTTCACAAGGGTGTTTGCCAGGGTAATACTGAACAGAGGGAAACATCCATACATCGGTATAGGGAACATCAACAGTTACAGAAAACGGGCGACGCAGCAGCCCATATTCCCGACTCAATTCTTCATACTGGCGTGATAAAGTAAGATGAGATTCTACTAACTCATGATACAACCTGTTTAATTCTCCGTTCTGGTGTTTTTCTCTGGCTATCCGAGCGAACAGTACTCGCAGCTTTTGGTAATCCACTTCATTGGGTAATTGCCACTGGCTATCACTGAACCAGTGACTGGCCATCTGTTTTCCCGTAGCAGCGTTAATTTCTTTTGCTGTGACACCCAACGCCTTTCGTGCATCGCGAAAATAGTCCACAAGAGGTTTAAAGACATATTGCTTAAGCTCGCGGCATTTGTGGAAATATCCATCACCTTTAGGTTGATAAGGCCCCTGATAATGTTCAGCAAATATGATCCGTTCCGTGGAAGGGAAATAAGCCCTTAAACTTTCTTTATTCTGTCTGCGCCACGGACCAGAAGGTTTTGCCCAGATAATGTGGTTAAGCACATTGAACCGTTCACGAACAAGGATTTCCGTATCAGACGCCAGACGCGAACCACAAAACATATACAAACTGCCGTTGGGTTTCAGCACACGCCAGAATTCAGTCAGTACTTCATCCAGCCATGCAAGATAAACCGTTACATCCTCCCATTGTCTGTCCCAACCACACTCTTTTACCCGAAAATAGGGCGGATCAGTGGCAATTAAGTCTATGCAGTTGTCTGGTAACATTTTGATAAATCGTAGAGAGTCGTCATTAATTAATGTGATATCACTTAAATTCACAATATTTTCCATAAATCGATACTGGCTTACTCTCTGGTTAGCACAGAACAGGCGAATGGCTGGTGTTGTCAACTCCACCAGCCGTCCATTTCACCGCTTAAGAAGTTACCCCATCAGGGGCAACGCTTGAAAAAGGTGTCGTTGTCCCGGCTTTCCATCAATCCAGCCAGACAAAATTGAGTTAAAAGTAATTGGCAACGCGGCGTTGATAGCCCCGTCAGAGTTGAAACATCAGGAATAGAAACCCAGTCATACATCGGTACGGTTTCTAAAACACATGAGGCTATTGTTGTCATATCTTCATGTTTTAGCATGATAATTTAAACCTTTGGTCAGTTAATGTGCATAGACACACATGTAACTCTGACCGATGACAACAGCAAGTTTTATCTGGATTTCAGGCAATAAAAAACCCCGCACTGGGCGAGGCTATCAGTCACGAATGCTACTATCACAACATATACTAAAATAGTGGCTCATAAGTTCAAAGATGTCAACACGTTCGTGACAAAAGTTTTGATTTTCTTTCCTGTTCCCGTCTTATAAAGGCATCTTGCAATGGTTGATAAATCAAATATTCCGTTGCTCTTAATATTTCCTCAACCTCACGCCGACAAGTTGACATTGATGGCTTTCGCTTACGCAACATACCATTTCTGCGGATCATAATTCTTGGCTGAACCGTTGCATGATAATGCCTGGCAATTGCTCTATCAGATACACAATAAACATATCGACTAAGCAACATCCCAAATGCAACCCGATCAATATGGTAAATATGGTCTACTACCCTAGCGATTAACATACCATCATCATCATTACATATCGGACGTTCTGGATAACCTCTCGGCTCTACTGTCGCCATAAACTCAGCAATCATACTGCTCTGACGTTTATCAAACCTGCCAGAGTAAACCCACGCGCCAAACTTAGATAACCAATCCTGCAACCAGATTTCTTGTGATTGGCTCAACTGTAGCCCATCCGTTGGAAACATCACACCCGACATAGCCGTACCTCTTCAACTTCCTTTTTCACTTTTGGTCATTAGTCTCGCTCTGCATTAAATAAAATCGAACAGCTGAGAGGCGACATTCTCAGCAGCTTCTCTAGTCGGGAAATTGCGATACAATATAAAGTTCCAAAGCACGTTTAATGTGGCTTTATAAAGTTCCTGAAATTCCAGCTCTTCCATTTTGGCAAAGCTGATTGAACGAGGTTCACGATATAGACTTCCGTTAGGCATCTCGTAAGTGTCATAGTGCCCTGACTCCACTGTTGCCCAGCGCCGAAAGGTATCAAAGGATTTGGTGGCAGTAATGTTCTGGGCTCGGTTTTTGGATATGCCAGCAAGATATTCATCCGCAGCGGATTGTAAGACATCTTCACTGCCCGCGAAGTGTGCAAGAAATTGTACGTAGCCACGCACAAGCGCTTTCTCTTTCGGGGAAATAGTGCCTCCAGTAGGTTGCCAGTATTCATAGCCAAGATTCAGAAGGGCAAAATATTTACGATGGAAACGCGGGTTACGTGCTTTCTTAAAATCCGCATAAAGCACATCGCCACACTTCACTTTGAAGTGCAGGTATTCCCTGGCTGCGGGAGTCGCCGGTCTCAGGGTGTCATTCGAGATTTTGATAAAACTATGCTGCGTCATCACTTATCCTCAAAGTTATGACACAGCAGCTTTTGTTTAGGTTATCGGATGTTCAGGCCGATACGAATAGAATAACAGGTGTTAGTATTAATTCCCAATTTTACTTTTTATTAAATAAGTTAACGACGTTTGTATCTTGTTGTGTCGTAGATATATTAATACTATTCTTCAATTGTATTCTGGATTGAAAATCAAGTACCTGTGATTCTGAAAAAAATCCCTTAGGAACTGAACATAAATCCTCTAAATCTCCTTTTGGGAAACCAAATTCCTCAAGAAGCGTTTTTTTACTAAAAGTTCCAGAATCCAATAATAGGTTCAAGCACCTAGGTAACAAACGAACCGACTCTGGTTTTCTAAGATCATCAAGCGGCTCTCCTTTTCGCCAACCTCTAGCAGAAATATTTTTATATAACCTCTGATATTCCAGAGAAGATATTAACTCTAAATTTCTCGCTCTAAGGATCATAGATTGTGCCGACATCCCCCAGCGATTTTTTAAAGATATGAAATTCTGTAATGTAGGATATGGCGGAAGCTCTACAGAAAATGACTCTTCCGGCAACATGAAACTCGACGCAAACTTATGTGCTTGCTCTTCTATTGGATTAAAATTAATAGTATCAAATTTATTTATATATCGATGTAAGACTATATGACCTAATTCATGAGCAGCATCAAATCGACTACGATAGTAGTTATCTTTGTCACTAGCTAAAACCACATACGGTCTATTATCTAAATCATTCCATTGAGAATAGCCATCCATTACAGAACTACCTTGTTCAAATCTGGAACAGACTATCCCCGCATTCTCCATTACAAGCAATAGATCATCTATCGGTGCAATACCTAATCCCCAAGCTTTCCTACACTCAAAAGCCATTCTTTCAATCAACTGATCATCTATCGCTCTGTAATCCTTTACGCTAAGATGAGGAATGTTAACTTCTGGATAATCAAGATATTCTTGCATCTTACATGATAACTCTTGAAACCATCCCATGTATCGCTCTGAAGCAATACATAAGTCTTTTGCCGTGGTTGAAAGTGTTCGGAAGAATACTGGTTTTTTTTCGTACTTAACAATAGGCTTTGTGAACCAACTTACCGGGCAATTAAGAATCTGACTTAAGCTATGCAATACTTCTGCATCGGGGGAATGATTACCGTTTTCCCATTTGGTAATAGTTGATGGCGAACGATCCACTAACCTACCAAGGTTAATTTTCGATAATCCCCTCGCTTCTCTTATCTGTGTCAACCTTTCAGATTGGAAACCAGAAATTCCCACTCTCATAATGTCTCACCTATTCTATTTTTCCTGATCCTTCAGGCGCTTCTTGAGCTTAGGTAAAACCATATCAGGAATGACTATCTTTTTCTCTCCAGTATAGAGCGCTAAAAGCTCCGTTACAGATTTATTATAGTGAAAACCTTTCATATTGGTAAAAGGAACCACAATCCTTAAATCCATCATGCTGGCCTGAGATTCATGATATGGTGGATTAATATTTATTAACAACACACCTAACGTATCAATGTCATTATGATGTTTACTATCTTCTTCTCTAAAAAGATCTGGAGTATAGCCTTCAAATTTTTCATTCAATTGGGCTATCAATGAACGATGTTTCGCGCCCCTTATGTGGCGCTCATCGTGATTTAACCCAATACGGCTAATTTTAACACCTTCTGAATCAATAATAATATAATGCTCCCCTTTCGGGGATGTATCAGCATCGTAACAAAGATAACCTGAACGACTTGCAGCTTCCCTCAAAGCTGAGTTAAGGCCATAGTGCCTAGCCTGAGGCCTAAATCTACGTTGCTCCGGCTCACCAAGTTTTAGTATATCGCCTATAGTTACTTCCTGTGCTGCGGCATACTTAGCATATAATTCATCTTGTACGTTAAGCCAAAAATCACGCCTGAAAGCGTTTATTATCAAATCGGTAATATCACTTTGTGTGTCGTTAATGCTCATTTAGATACCCTGATTGCGTTAAGCAGATTTTATGGTATTTTTTTTTCGTTTTGAACGCAAGCAATATACTTAATATGTAAATTTGTACGTTAAAAATACAACTTTTATACCATCCCAGTGTATTCCTGTAGGCCACTTCACTAGAAAAACAATATTCAGCTACAAAAAGACTTTCCCACACACTTTTCACTTTGCTGTTTATGCAACTGAACTACCTACTTTTTTCATGAATGATCATCCATCCTAATCAGCATAGTGAGGTATTCATTAACTTTGTAAGATTCCCTATCCGATCTTCGAAGAGTACAATTGAGCTTCAGCATCTCCAGCTCTTAGTTATCCACCAGCAATTCTATTTTGGTAAAGCCAGCATCCTGCTGGCGTTTACATTGAATCGACTAGCTTTCAAGTCTAACTTTGTAAGATAGCGATGTTTTCGGCACTACACCAAAATGGGATAATTAATAAATACCCCAATTATCTAATAAAATCAGTTTACTGTTTATGGTCATATTGGTCTGCCTCTTTTGGTCTTTAGTTAAAATGCTTTGTCCGCATATCGGCGCTCTTTTTGTTTAGTCTGTTGCTGTGTACGACATATTTCAGCAGCAACAATTTGATCAGTTGGTAAGTAATGCCCGTTTTTAAATTCCTGGAATATCGTTCCGGTTTCACCGTGACGATTTTTATCCAAAATAATCTCAGCATAATTTCTGGCTGGACTTCGTGGGCTATAAACAACATCCCGGTAAGTAAAAATAATCCTGTCTGCATCTTGCTCTAAGCTACCTGAATCTCTTAAATCAGCCGCAACAGGACGACGTTGATGCATTGGCCGCTTATCAACTTCTCTTGATAACTGACTCAATGCGGTAACTGGTGTATGCAGTCGTTTAGCCAGTCCTTTGAGGACCCTAGATATTTGAGCGATAGCAAGATCATTACGTTCGGCTTTGGGCTTTTCTATCAATCCCAGATAATCAACAAAAATTCCTTTCAGATTCGGATACCTGCGTTTATGAGTTTCACTGATAGCACATATCTGCTCAACGCTTAATTCACTAGCATCAAGAATATGAATATCGCGATCTATTAACTCGCTTATTGCGTTAGATATACGAACCCAATCTTCATCATAAAATTCACCACTTCTCAATTTGGAAACTGACAGTTGGGCAGAACCAGCAACCATACGCTCTGTAATTTGTTGTGCTGCCATTTCCATTGAAAACAGCAATACTGCCCCTCCATGCCTCGTCATACCCTCAATCATGCAAAGTGCCAGTTCTGTTTTGCCCATGCCGGGACGACCGCCGATGAGAATTAAATCAGTTGGGTTAAATCCTCCCGTCAACGAGTCAAATGGCTCAATACCTGTCATAATCATGCCGCGACTATCTTCACCTAAGTTACGCCTCTCCAGTGTGTCAATGTACCCTTCAACCAATGTCTTGATGTGCACGGGAACTAGGTTGCCAGTATCTCGCATTAACTCCCCCATAGTGGACATAAAGCCCGCTATGACATGTTGTGCTTGAGTATGATTTTTAGTTTCCAGTAACGCCTGTTGACCGGCGTTGATCACTGCTGTAACCCGCCGAACATACCAATATTCACTAACTTTATTGGCATAGCCTTTCAGGTTTGCATTCCAAACAGGGCTCTTACTCAACTCCAGGACATTAGCTAATGTATTACCATCTCCACTCATAGCCTCAGCGATGAATATTGGATCAATCAGGGAGCTACTGAACGCTTGTTTTTTGATTTCAACGTAGACACGACGCAAAAAACCTGAACTAAACGCCTCTTCTGGTAACGTTGCAAGAACATCGTAAGCATCCTGCGTTGCACCACCTGACAACAATCCGCTTATAACCGCAGACTCTAGATTGAGCTCATTCATACTACTGCCCCCTCCGGTAACTATCCCAGTCAAAAGCCAACACCACCCCACCCTGTAACACACGATCTAATACTCGGTCCCCTAAAAACACCGACAGATCATTCATTGGCAAATTACTGATCAGGATCGTTGGTAATAAATCTTCATACCGGTTATTAATCACCTCAAACAAGATATTTCGCTCTGATTCAGTGCCGTATTGAACGCCAATCTCATCAATGATCAGCAAATCCAACTCACTGTAAAACCTCAATGTTTCGAATTCGTTGGTGTCAGAATCATTATTCCATGAACGACGAAATGCCCTGATAATACGTGATGCGGTTGTAATAAACGCACTGATACCGTTTTGAGTGACTATTTCACGGCATGTCGCAACAGCCAGATGAGTTTTCCCGGTACCAAGACGGCCACACATGATGATCCCCTCACCCATAGCTTTGCGTTCTTTCCAGGTCTGAACATAACTTCGGCAGGTCTTCAGATTATGTTGAGCAGCTTTGTTAATAGGCTGATAATTTTCAAAGCTGGCATGTTCAAAACGTGGAGCAATGTTGATTGATTTCAGCAAATCAAAAGTGTTCACTTCACACCTCCCGAATCAATTTCCTTAGCCCAGTAAGCGCTATGAGACTCATATTTTTTATTTTCATAACCAGTATGATTATTTAATTGAGTTCGTGGGTTTTGGGATTTTTCAGGGAACAATCCCTGCCATCCATTCGCAATAGAATTACAAATCACGTGATCAGGATGATCACATTTGGCAAGTTTTATACCCTGCTGCTTGCACATAGTCTCCGTCAGAGGTTTTTTTATCTCTCGTCTAAAATTAACCCAATCAGCCCATACATCGGCGCTGACGTTTTCAGGCTTAGCTGTAAGAGGATCAAATTTTATTTTTTCCTCTCGCTTTTTCCCTTGAAGGGTAAATGAGGTTTTAGGTTCTATGACTGGTTCAAAAGAGTGATTGGTTCTGTGACTGGTTCTGGGTGCAGCATTTGCACCACTGAGTGCAAGAGATGCACCATATTTATTACTGGAATTGTCTAAATTGAGTAAATACACATTTGATTGATTCAAACCGTTCTTCGTTTTCCTTTCCTCAACATTAATAATGTTATCCTTAACTAATTGTTTAATATGGTTTTGTACAGAGCGTTCTGATATTTCGCATTGTTCAGCAATGTAAGCAACTGACGGCCAGCACTCTCCTTGGTCATTAGCGTTATCAGCCAGCTTAATCAATACCAATTTACGAAGTGGATTACCGACTTTGATACTCATAGCTTTTACCATCAATAACATGCTCATAATCAAGCTCCAAGTATTTTAGCAATCTGACAGCAAGCTGACTCACACCGTTCAAGGGTAAGAGACTCTTCCAGCAATTTGGCCTTTTGCCGTTCATATTGTTCCCAGATATTTAACGCAACTTCTCTGTACCCTTCATAAATTTCTGAGATTTGTTCTATAGTTACAAACTCACCACTTAGGCGAAACTTATTACAACAGACGATCTTTTCTATGGTTCTAAGCATTGGTCTTGCCTCTTTTAAACGTTTGTCAAAGCATGCAGTGCTGATATCGCAACAGTTATTTGTTGTGATATATCACTACCTCCTAAACCTCCCAATAGAATTGCAATTATCACTGCCGTAAATTCACGAATCGCAATAGATATCAAATAATTAGTTGTTTCACCGTTAACTCTAGCTTTGCGTTCAAGTGGAAGGGCTGATTGAATAGCGGGTAACAACTCCGATACTTTTCTTCGTGCCGCCCTTGAATCACTGCGCAACCACCTGAAAATTTGCTGCCTGTTATTATTGATAGCTTTCCAATTAGCATTTCCATTTATTTCAATGGGGTGCAGTTTGGCTGATAGCGTTCTTTCACAAAGCAAGAAGTACATTCGGCTTATTTCGATTGCTACATACTCCTGCTGCCCACGCCTCGACTTCGGCTTTCAGGGCGTTGATATTTTGTTCCACGGTTTACGTCTCCTGTCGCAATGTTGATTATTGAGAATCAGTTTTTTTACTGACTACTCAGTTAGCATTTATTTCAGGCCATATTTTCTGCCAGTCATGAGGACGAAGATCTTGTCTTGTCACTTTTCCATTGGTTGCATTTTCTATATCAAAACATCTAGCGGGAGGAACTGGATACCCCAAGCCTCTCAGCAGAAGTTTGGCTTCACCTCGCTTTAAATTAGAAATGTAATCATTTAGTTTCATAACTACCCTTTTAGAAATACAAAAGGTTTAATAAATACTAAACATTTGTCAAGCATTTGCTTATTTAGTAAATACTAATCACAATTTAACTGGTAGGAAAAATAGTTAAATCCCAGATACGTAGGTTCTTATAAATAAAATGAGCATGAAGAACATCAGGCAACAACGCCTAAAAGATTGGTTTTCCGATAAAACTCTTCCTGAAAAAGAGAGGAGTTATTTGTCACAGCTTATGAACGGTAAAGCATCTTTCGGCGAAAAAGCCGCGAGACGTTTAGAACAAGACTATCGAATGCCAGATGGTTATTTAGACGCCGATACAAACACCCCCGAACTAGGAAGTCCACTACAAGTAACATTGACTCCTAAACAAAAAGTTCTTCTAGAACTGTTCGACAAACTACCAGATAGTGATGCCGATGATCTGATAAAAAATCTTGAAGATAAAAAACGGCATTATGATAATTTACTAGAAGAATTATTACATAAAAAGAAGCAAAAGAAAGCATAGAAAAAAGTCGCCACTCGACTTTTTTATTATTTATCAATAAGATTTTTATCTTACTCTGAACCCTACGGAATAAACCGTTAACCCTCAATCACTCAATCCAAAAATTAATTAACCTTTAGCCAACACTAAAAAATTATCATGCTATATGCATGGCGAATCTCTAAAACTATCTTGGCCATCCTATTTTATAGTGCTATCACCAAGGGAAAATTCATTCAGTTCATACCTTGAAATAGATATAAAAATAAATCAAATAGTTAAACTTAACACTTCGATAAGCCCTTCTCGTTGTTTAACTTTTGATTTACTTTAAGTTTATTAATTACCAAACTTGATTTCAACAGCAAACAGGCAGGACGCCCACGCAGTAGTCGCTACCGGCATATGAAGAGGTAGATGATTTGCTAATCAGTAACACGGCACAGCAGCCGTTTAGGTTAAGTGTTCAGAACCGAATTTACAATTTCAATTGTCATGAAGGAGGAGAACCGCAGCGCTCAACATGACCTGCCATAATTACCACACATGACAACTGTATTTACCAGAATAGAAGAGGAAAGATCAACCAACACCAGGATTCCCCAGCCAGCGGTGGGAATGGTACGAAAAACACTGGCAGTTGATGCGTTACGGTTCTTCTTGCCGGGTTTCTTAGAAACTGCGTGAATCAACGGACGGCGGGGAAAGACCCACACATTAACCAATCGAACAACAGCTCTTATGTGTAATGACATGCAGAATATAAATTAGACCGATTCATCGGCCTGTTTAAAGCATTTATTAAAACCATAATCCCTGAATGGTATTTATCGTTGATCAGTCCGTACCAACTAATACCAATATGGAGAAAAACTAAGAATAAACAGATGTAAAAGAACCCACCGAAGTGGCGGGTTCTTTTACCCCGGATAGCCGACCAAAGCTAACCGGGAATTTCTACTAACGAGAACTAACTCGCTAGAAGAGGCAAGACCAATGATTTCCATCATTGATCGTTAATAATATATCAGGAGTTGCTATGAAAGCACAACAAGAAACAATACAAGTAAAGCTCTATGTTCACGCTATCGAAAATAACATTTCACGAAAAATGAACATCACCGTCTTACCACATGACGCAAGTAAACACGGAAATGCGTCGATCTTTGGTACAGTTGTCGCTATTCATGATATAGAAATCCCGTATCCAAATATTAGTCGCTCAGACTTTATAAATTCACAAATTGATACTTTAAAGAAAGAACAAAATAAAGTTCTTACGGAAGCTCATGCTAAAGCATCTGAACTTGAGGACCGTATTCAATCACTGTTATGCATTGAAGAAAAACCAATTTCTAAATCTGATGAAGAAATTCCTTATTAATTCTTAGGTGTATTTATGAAAAACATAAATGATGTAATTAATTTAATCCTAGATAATGGTTTAATTGCTATTGAGCATGAAAATAATAGCGATACAACAAACGAAACTATGCATATATCTATTATCGGTGGCAAAAGGCGGGTTGAATATTACCCAACGACGGGAATGGTTTATTCAAATGCTGTCAAGGGATTATATCCAAAAGTCAAAATGCCAAAAGCCGGGATTAAGGCAACAATAAGACTGGCAAAAAAAGCAATTCATTAAAGAGGTAAGACCAATGTTCACATATATCTGTGTCTTTGAGCCGACAAAAAAAGCTCAAAAAAATGGGGCCGTACCACTTGCAATCGCACTCAAAACCAATTCCGAAAAAATGGCTAAAGCTATGGCCATTGTTTACCTTGGGGAAGAGTACGCGGACGATATGAGCAACTTCAACACATCAAAACCAATTATTTGTAAAGATATACAGGGCTCCCCTCGCCCACCAATTGGTAAATTTGACGAAAAATTTGCTACTGAATACGAGTTCAACGGCACCACATGGCAGGCTAGAACACTCGAACCAACGAAAAACTCATCTATTACTACGCGTGATTTTAACCACACTTACGCCACGTTAGATCTGGAAATTGCACTGGCATTACTAGACGGTGACTTTCATTGCTGGGCGATTATGTCACATAGTATAAAAGAAGCTAAACAACTGATAGCAGACAACAATGAAACATGGAGGCAATGGTCCACCGCATTTCGCATCAGAACCGACGCTCTGTCCATTCCAAGAGAAACGCTTTTCAGCATCGTGCGTGAAGGTAAACGCCGTCCTGAATTTCTGGCCGATGTCATCGCTATGAAGGAATTTTTAAACTGTGCTTTAGGTAATACCGACATATCCATTGAATTACCAGAAGAGCAACCCAAAGTTTCCGATTATCCGATGTCAACATCAGAAGCCTCAATAACAGATGTCGCTCCAGATGAGGTTGAACCCCCACAGGCGGCACTACAAGTTAAAGAGAAAAAAAGCGAAACCAAGTCTCTTAAGACCAGAAAAACCAAGTAAACCAAAGAGGACAAAGCAGTAGAAAAGACTGCACAAGACACTACGGCGGATGATGAAGTCACCTCATTGCCTCCTGCTGCTACCCTGAACACCAATGATGATAACTTCCAACATCGTGCCAATTTGCTGGAAGAAACTATCAAGGCACAAGGCGATGAGCAGCAAACGAATCTCCGTATCTGGAAAGCAGTCCAACGCACCGATCCCCACTTTACAAAACCATTAGAGGGAATGGGGTTCAACGGTACAAGCATAAACAGTAACTATATGTTTATGCGGGCAACAGAACTATTCGGACCATTCGGTTATGGATGGGGCTGTAATGTCACAGAAGAAAAACTGATCAATGGCGCCCCCATGTCAGAACCTATCTATGACGATAAAAATAAACAAATTGGGAGCCGATTCTTACGTGATTCTGACGGCACATTAATATGTGAACAAAATCACTCTATCAAAATTCTCTTTTGGTATCTGGTCGAATGTGACATTTGCGCTGAAATTGAAAGTTATGGTGCAACACCATACATGTACAGAACCAAATATGGAATTAAAACAGATGGAGAAGCCATCAAGAAATCACTCACCGATGCCATAAAGAAGGCGTTATCGATGCTTGGATTTTCTGCTGATGTATTTATGGGTATGCATGATAACCCTGAATATCTGGCCGACAACAACATTGAATTTGAAATCAAGGCCGCCAGTGATAAGGCCGAGGATCTAGTCAGATTACGCAAGGAACTAGACGATAAGTTCACCCGTAATACAGAAACTATGCGTACCGCTGTCAGCAAAAATGAAATTCGCGGCATAGCATCTACCCTTATCCGTGAATTAGGCATTCATTTAGGCAACGCCAAGGCCAAAGGAGACAAGGATTACGAAAAGTACTTATCCGGTCGTCTGCGTCGCTTGAATGAAATAGAGAAAGAATGTTTAACTCAATTAGAGAAAGCAAACTAATGACTACAACCGCAATTGCATTAGCAGCAGATTATGAAAAATTACAACAGTTGGTAGAAACTGGCGAATTCTCGTCAGAAGATATCGCCGATACACTTGAAAGTATCGAATGTACTATCGGTGATAAACTTGATGCTATCATGATCCATGTTCGCAATATCGAAGGCCAAGCCAGGACTCTTGCTGATGAGTCTAAGCGACTTACTGACCGTAAAAAATCATTCGAAAGGCAAGTAAAAAACCTAAAAAAGTATGCCCTGGATTGTTTACTGAAAGCGGGCATGGATTCACTACGAACTACCAAAAACACGTTCACAGCCAGAAAAGGTCTTATGAATGTCATCATTGATGATGAGTCAAAATTACCTGATGAGTTAGTTGATGTGCAGACAATTACCGCCCCGGACAAAAAAGCCATCAAAGAAGCTATTGAAAACGGTATCAATGTACCAGGAGCTCATATTGAAATCGGTGAGAGAAACCTGCAAGTACGTTAATATTCATTACGTCCCACAAATACTGGGGCAATAAATAATATGGAGTGATTTATGGCTGCACGATTAGAAATCATTATCTCGTTTGATGAAAACCTAAATAAATACCAAGTAGAATGGATAACAGGAGAAAGTCAAGATATTACAGATGAAGAAAAGAAAATCATTGCTCAGTTAAAAAATAAATTACTGGCCTCAATGGAAAATGAATTAACTGGGAATAACCAACATTACCTCCATTAGATATTTAACATTACCTTAAATTAACACAAGGTAATAATGTCAGAAAATAAATTCCACAAGCATGTAGAATTTACATTTGTATTTCTCGGCATGTATCTATTAGATGGAAAACAGCAGCAGAATGCGAGATTGAAGGTAAATTAAAAGAGACAGACCCATGTTAAGACATTCTCACAGCAAAAATGAAATTGTTAAATTAACGCTACCTGATGGTCGTAATGGGATCATCATTATCGATAGGAGTTGCAATGTACTCTATGATTTTCCGTTTGACGTCAAAATAATTCCAGTATCCAATTCTCAGGCTATCGAGAAAATGAGGGACCGAAAATGATATACGGTCTGTTTCTACTTGTATGTTCTTCGACAAACTGCCAGTACATTCCTTACAGCCATACTTACCCGGATGAAAAAAACTGCATAGCAGATATGGAGATGCAAAGTCCTGGAATTTTTGAGTGTTACCCATTGGAGCCATAATTCACACTCAAAACTGATTAAGCTTAATCAGAAATCAAGTAACATAATGAATAGCATGATGGTAAATCCACTGACCGGAGAACCATCATGCAACCCTGGCAACCAGGACAACAGTTATTAACCAACTTCGATATTAAATTGGGAAGATTAGCAGCCAGTGTCAAAAATACATCTTGCAATCAGGGTGATATTACCCGTGTTTGTGCTGTCGTTGATCTGATCATTATATCAATGATGAGGCAAAACCATGTGAGGTAAATAAATGGTGAATATTGAATGTGTTCCCATATCCGCTTATTGCTATACAACAGGGGAAACAGTTGATGCAATTAATAAGCGCATTCAGCGCGGCGTTTGGCGTGATGGCGTACATGTATTGAAAGTTGAAGGTGTTAAGGAACGCTGGATTGATTTAAATGAGGTAGCTAAGTGGGCCAGGAAAAACAGTATAGTAAATTGCCCAGAGGAATTACAGTAAGGAAACATCGTTCTGGTGAAACTATAAATATCTCTTTTACATACAAGGGGGTTAAATGCCGAGAACCCCTCTCAAATCTAGAAGTGACCCCCAAAAACATTAAATATGCCGAGCGCAAACTCGGCGAAATATATAATAAAATTGAACGGGATACTTTTATTTATGCTGAATATTTCCCTAATTCATCACGTCTAAAAATATTCGGGAATGTCAATAAAGGCAAAACAATAAAAGATTATTTAGATGAGTATTTAAAAATCTGTGAAACCCGCAATTTATCACCATCCACAATTAATGGATATAAAAAATGTAAAACTGCTTTATATGAATTACATAAAATTCCCGTTGTAGAGTTAACACCAGCAATATTAAAAACTTGGATTCAAAAACGATCAACGGCTCTGAAAACAATCAGGAATAATCTGTCATTTTTACGAAGCGCCATAGATGAAGCAGTTACTGATTGCCTGATTAGTATGAATCCTGTGAATTTAGTCACAGCATCACGGTATCAAACTGAACGAATAGAAAACGATAACGAATATATTGTTGACCCTCTATCTCCTAATGAAGTTACTGCATTACTGTCAGCGGCAGGCAATAAACAAAAACAATGGGAAAATTTATTCCTTTTTGCGATACATACAGGGCTTAGAAGCTCCGAGTTATGCGCGCTTCGATGGCAAGATATCGACTTCATTGGCAAAACCGCACATGTCCAATCGGCACGAGTAGTAGGAATAATAAAAGGAACGAAAACGAAAGCCGGTACCAGAAAAGTTGAACTGGACACTAACGCTATGTCAGCCCTATTAAATCAGAAGGCATTCACTTTTATGAAAGGCGAAGTGGTCTTTGAGGACCCGAAAAAAAGTGAAGCTTGGGCAGGTGCAGATGCCATTCGTAAAAAAGCCTGGGTACCCACACTAAAAAAGGCGGGAATTCGGTATCGCAATCCATATCAAACAAGGCATACATTTGCAACAAAGCACATCAGCCAAGGGGTTAATCTTTTCTGGCTTGCCGCTCAAATGGGGCATAAAGGTCCAGAGATGCTTTTCAGACATTATGGATCATATCTGAAGGAATATGATAGCAGCACATACAAACCTAAACAGGCCAGTGGTGAGACATGAAAGGAGCTGCAAAGGATACGCGGCGAAGATATTTCATAAAAATGTTATGTATAACAATAAGATGTAAAACAATTAACGCGGGTTCAACTCCCGCCAGCTCCACCAAATAAATCAAGGGGTTACGTGAGAACGTAGCCCTTTTTCTTTGTCTATGTCCACTTTACGTCCACCTATTTTATTTTTATGGGCATCAATGGACACTACCAGCACCGCCGCATTCCTTCTGGCTCATCGCTGAAACTACTTAAGGTACTTGAACGTAACGTTTAATTTTGTTTTTAACCTGCGCCCACCTGGGCAGAAAACGCCCGATACTGGTCAATATCAGCGATGCACCATTGAGCAGCGCAACGGTGGCGTCTATCAGGGCGTTCTGTCGGTATTGATGAAACGGTGCTAAGGCATCCCAGAAGAAATTATGGCATACTCGACGAACAGGCGTAGTAGTGATCTCGCTGAAATTGTTAACGCAATCAGTAGATCACATAATGTTATGCCTGTCTCATTTTTTCTGGGGATTCCTCAGTGCAGAAACGAGGCTTAGGAATTTTTATGTGCTCTACTTACATAGATAACGCCTTTAAAACATGAACCGGATCTTTCTCTATTGCCTTCAACAAAGCTTTTGCGGGTCCAGTTGGTTCACGCCTCCCCTGCTCCCAGTTTCGCAGGGTTCCAACATTAACAGAAATTAACTTAGCAAAACCGGTCTGACTTAAACCAGTTGCCTGACGAATATTCTTGACTTTTACTGCTTCAACGTGAGTTTCACGAGAGGCAGCACGTTCGCCGTTAATAATTTCGTTCATCTGTGTCATGCTTTCAGTTAGCCTGGAAAATAATTTACTATCCATTGTTACCACCCCTCATTTAGTGCTCTCAAGACTTTCTTTTCTGATTCACTAAGGTCATCCTTGATACCTTTTTTGTAAATCAACAACAGCCTGATATGTGAGACATCTACTTTATAGTAATAAATAATGCGCACACCGCCTCGCTTACCTTTACCTCCAGATGCCCATCTGACTTTACGTAAGCCACCAGTGTGTTGGATAACATCACCAGCAATAGGGTTGTCTGCAAGATATTGCTGAAACTCGCGATATTCACCTTCACTTAACAACTCTTTACAATCTTCAGTGAAGATATGAGTCTCAATAAATATCATGTATCAGTGCGCCATTGGTGTATATTTTAAGTGATGATATACGCCTTATCGGTATAAGTCAATGGCGCATATACAACATATTGTTGTAACCGAGGCTGCTCTCCTCTAATGAGCGATATTGGGTTGCGTCAACAGTGCTGAAATCAGGGAAATAAAGTAGCCTAAGACCCTTAACGATTTTCGAAAAATTTATCTCCGGAAACTGCATAAGGGTTCCCTGAAATAAATGCATACCAAGCGCTTCCTTCAAGTTATTTTCAATCCGCTGATTAGCTTGCTTAATTGCATAATCTTCGCTTTCAGCTAGTTCCCTGTTGAATTGCCCTACGCGCTGCTCAAGAGGATGGGCTGTTCCAGCTTTTCGGCATTCATCCAGTTCCTTACGGCATAAAGCTTAGCAGACGAGCGAACCGAGATTGCTTCATCTCGTAGCTTGACTTCAGCATCATCCCCCACAAACCAAATTAAAACAGACAGTTAAAATAGAACCCAATGTTGCAACTTATGGCGCTCAAGTTCCTCAGCAGCAATTTCTTCATGAAGATAGGTTACCAATTCTAAGGTATCATCTAAAGGAGGTTGATTTTTTATAAAAAAGAGTGATTTTTAGCACACTACTATGGCATTAGGAGTTGATATGGACTTTATGAGCAGCACAATCCTTTCAGGGATTCTTTATGACGGTTTTGTCAAAGGGGCTAAAATCTCGGCCAGCTTTTTAAAAGAAAAATTGCAGGGATGGTTATTTGACGATGCTTTAATCGAAAAATTATCCGATAGACTAAATGACCTTGATTTAGATGAGTTAGGTCAGCATGCGATCAAAAAGCGTATTGATAACTCTCCCGAAATACTGCAATGCATGCAAGGTATTAAGCAGGAGCAAACTATTGGTTCTGTTAATCAAAACCACTATGGTACTGGTGATAATGTTGCGGGAAATAAAGTTATCAACAACGGGAAATAATGGAAAAGCAAATTCATACTGGATCAGGGGATAATGTTGGCAATAACAAAATTGTCAACATTATTAATAGCATTGAACCTAAAGATATTAGAAGGTTCATTGATGATTTAATGCACGACATTTCTTACAGAAAGATATCCGAAGCTGAAAAGAAGATAAACGCCATTACAAATATTGATGCACTGGACAATAATGTAAAATCAATATTAAATGCATTGAAGGTTAAAATTTCCTTGGTTCAAGGAAAGACGGATTTACCTAAACAAGAAATACAAGTCCTTCTGAGAAACCCAGCATTGAGTAATGAAGTTAGAGACGCAGTTCTCTCAATACTCATTCACCTAGAATCCCACGTTCAACTCGAATCTGCTCGAGAGAGATATCTTTTCACAGAATTGAAGGGACCATATTCTAATGAGGTTTTTTTCGAACACTTAGCAACTATTGATGAAATTAACTCATCATTTAATAGCTCAGAAAAATTAAATTTTTTAGAGCAAGAGATTATAGGTCTGATCCGAGGCTCATTGAGAAATAGAGATTTTAAAACGGCATATGGCATTAGTGATTATCTAAATAAAAATTACCCATCTGAAAACTCGATGTTTTTCATGCTTCATTATGAAACACTTTTATTTTTAAAAGAAATTAAGAATCGACATATTCTTTCATTTGATAAAAAACAAAAAAATCATATTGACAGTTTAGTTAGTACACTTCTAAAGAATTTTGCATCAGATATACCTCGTTATACATCACCGTTAATAAATCAACTTTATATTACTAACTTTACTGATAGAAAGCTGCTTGAACTTGCTCAGAAATATTTGAATAAAATATCAGAAGTAAGTCCCGAATGTGCCGAAGTTATTTCAAAAATAACTAATAGAACAACCTTGCAAAATACAAAATTTTCTTTACCTAAAGAAATAAAAAGTATTGAGACATTCTCTGAACTTGACGAGTTATTAAAAACTGATTTATTTGATAAAACCTTACTAGCTGACTGGAGAGGTGATGGAGGAAAAATTAGCACTAACGATAGTTACATTAACGCCCTCCTCGAACTCCAGGTTTCTGTTTGGTTATGTATTCCTCAAGATAAAAAAGCCATTTTTGATTTAGGGAAACAAGCTGAAGAATTCTTGAATTTTGACGCAACTCGATACAAGGAAATAAACCCATCCAACTTAATTTTTTTATGCGAAAGATTTATGGACTTAAGTCTTCCGCTAATTGCAGTAAAGTACCTACAACCTATATTACCTGACGAACCATGGTTGTCTCCACTTTTAGAAAGTTTATTGCAAGCTTTATACTTAAGTGACCAAAATGATCTTTTTTTCAAGAAACTAGCCCTGTTTTCAGATGATGAAAAAAGTGAGTTAGTATGGTTGCTAGAAGCTCAGGCATATGAGCGCTTACAAAAAAACGATGATGCCATTAGAGCAATCCAAGCAGCAATTAAACTAGAGAATAAAAATGCTTACTCATGGGATTTGCTATTAAATTTATACCAAAATAAGAACATAAGTAAAATTGATTTAACTAATATGGTCATGGGAATTCCAGAAGAGATTTTTTCCACATACCACGAATCAAAGATCCCTTTATTAAATAGCATAGCAAAATTTGTAGACCATAATATTTCCGAGAGAGTTTTAGTAGACTGGTTTGTAGTAAACCCCAATAAATTGGCAAAATATCTTATAGATATTCATCATAACTCCTTGATGTTTCGCTCTGAGGTAAACAAATTTGTATACTTGCCAAGATTTTGCATTAAAGGGGTCGAATTTGACGATGGATTTAGAAAACATAAACGCATCTTAGTAAAGGATATAGTAACTGAGCACCCTCTATTTCTTAATGTGAATTCGCCATTAGGAAAGGTAATAGAAAAATTAGCGATCGGGGAAACCATCGATGATCCTATGCTTGGGGAATTAACCCTTACAGATGAAACTCCTGCATTTGTCGCTGCATATCAAGCAGCGATAAAAATAAGAGATCAAAATAATGATGGATCAGACGCATTTAAATTATTTGAATTACCGCCTAATGATGATGATTTTCTCCCATATTTTGAAAAAATTTTACTCCGCTACTCTAATAAACCCTCCCAACACAATCCTATACTTCTAAACCCTAACATTCCGCTCTGCATGAGGGGCAACCTCACACACTCTGGCGATTATTTTCGCGCAGCATATTTTCATCTAACATCAAAAGAAACAACGCAATATATAAATCTATATGATCAAGGCATAATCGACCCACATAAAGTGATAGTTGATATATATACATCTATCTATCTTTCTCTGATGGGTTTTATTTCAATAATTGTAAAAAAATCCATCACCATTGTAATATCAAATTACACCAAAATCACTTTGGAAAATTGGATTACAAATATAACGAGAGAAGATTATCTTTCATTTGATATCACCACTCTTGGAATACAACAGATTACGGCAGAAGACATTCGAAAAAATCTTTATGATTTCATTCAAGAATTACAATTGCTACTTAGCATTGCAGAAGATGAAAATCTCAATGTCGTAGACACCCCTGAAAACCTTGTGAAAATAAAGAACTTAATAGACCCAACTATTTTTTCTACGATTCAACTTTCGTATGCAAATGAAATCCCCTGGCTAAGCATTGATCATTTACTTTGTATATTAGCTCAGAATTCAGATTTCCCAGTGGCGAATATGGATAATTTCTTAAGGGAGATCATAAACTCATCAACTTATAAAGAAAGAAAAAAAAGCATTTTTATTAGTTTGATCTGTGGTCTTTCTGTTCCTGTCTTCTATAAAGATATAGCTATATTAAGTTGTTCTCATGAGAAAAATGATATTTATTTTGTTGCAAAATTCATTGAAAAGCATAAGTTCCCTAATAACACTTCTAGTGAAGCCTTGAACTTTCTTTCAGAAATAATGAGAAATGTAATAATAAAAGCATATTTAGATAGAGATATTTTGATTGGGGGACGTTCTTCTAATCCAATTTATGATGGGTATGAAGAATATGTTTTTAATGTTTGCTGCCATACAGCAACTTTATGCCTCGAAGGAAAGACCGCAGAAGCAAGAGTTGCATTGCTAATTTCAGAAACTCTAAAACCTTTTTACCATATTGTTTCTTTCCGAAAGTTAGTTTTCAATTTAGCAACATCGTTTTCAACTGGTCATTTCTTAGATATAGAAGCTATCAATAATGAACTCGAGAAAATCATTACAATTCGAAACGATACTACTGACTCACCGAGTGACACTCGAATATAAATAAAACAACACAGTCTCTCACAGCAAATTGGGATAACAGCGTTACGATTAAAATTAAGCCTCCACTTTCTTTTATTGAAGAAACTATAGCAAAACATCCAAAACTGAAATCATACAATCAAAATATTTTCAAATATATATTATTACACTGAACTGTCCCACAATCTGAAGAATACGAGGACTCATTTTCTATTGGAAATATTTAACTAATGAGAACAAATAGTTTACAGAAATTAAGAAAGCCACTAAATGGTATCGAGTTGTAATCAAACAAGGAAGAAGGCTTTACATGCTTCAAAGTGCTCTTTTAGGTCAAAACCATCTGATTGTAATTAACCCTGACTTGCAAAAGAAAATTTCGGAAGTTATAGGCTACAAAATTGACAGGACGTTATCATTACATCCAATTAGAGCTACACTATTTTTTCATTGGAACGTTACCCAGTAGCGAATATTCAACAAGAAAAAGCTCAGTATATTCCACTTGCTTTTTGCAATAACTGGCCCTTAACTTTGGTTATATTTATACTCCAGCGTTGTAATGAATCAAACTGATTACTAGCTAATGAATGGCGCATACAACGAGTCTGTGTAGTATATTTATGCAACTTCTTCATGTAATCGTTTAAAATGTTCCCTTTCAAATGAAGAGCTTTTAACATACACATCAATGACCGTGTAACTAATATACATTGAGTTCATTTTATCTACTCATCTGTCAAGCGACATAAGCATATTGCCTACTTTGTTTATTGTTTTCTCATAAGTTTTTTTAAACATTTTTGGTAACCTGTACACTGGCATTAAAGACTCCCAAGCAATCGTTTAATAGCCGATATCCGTACAATATCAAGTGATTAAGTAAATAATGTGAACGTATATAAAAATATCTGGGTTTAATTAAAACTGGGATGAATTTGTTAATCTTGTATTTTCAATTTGAAATCTGGATGTTACTATTCAATATATTAACTCAATTATATCAGGAGTATTACCAATGCTAAAATCTATCGGAGTTGTCTTAATTTCAGCTATTTTAAGCGGATGTGGAACCTTTGGCTCTCGTGTAACTCACGGCTATGAATGCAAAGTCTACCCAGCAACTCAATTTGATATACAAGGTATTAAGGAAGGCTATCCATTTTCAAGCCTGATAGACATTCCATTCTCAATAATCACAGACACACTTATACTTCCGTGGGATACTCATCGTTTATACACTGATGAAATATGCAAAAAACCACATCCTTAAAAAACCATGCTAAATTATATTAATCAACACCCGCTAAAATAAGCTAAACCGGATGAAGCAACTCTTCTATACCCAATGGATTTCAAGATGCATCGCGACGGCAAGGGAGCGAATCCCCGGGAGCATAGAGAACTATGTGACCGGGGTGAGTGAGTGCAGCCAACAAAGAGGCAACTTGAAAGATAACGGGTATATAAAACTCAGAATAAAAGCCATGCTAACAATCCATACTCAGGTTGATACCACTTCAATAATAAACAGATTTCCTACACAAAAATTCTTTACGTTCCCCGTTTTTCCGTCAATCTCTAGATTAATAAATTCACTCCTTAAAGCGTATAAATGCCATTTGATATAATGCTCTATTCAGATATAAGCATATTTTACGTATTTATTATCTACCATCTTTCTAAGCCGTAGTCTTTTCTCCCGCATACCCAACCAGATAATAGCGGACAATGGTTAATCTAAATCCCGACGAGCATCTTATAAAAATTGCTCCCTATGTATATATAGATTGACATACAATATTATGGGAGCAATTCACTAAATAGCTTTCAATATAATTTCTCTTCAATTCCAAAGCTAGAATATATTACCCACTGTTAATAACATATTACTCAATATCCTATTGCAAACCAATATGAACCTAAATTATCACGCCCAATTACAGCACTGGTGGAATTAAATTCATAAACTGTTGAATAGTTATCCGCAGGAATCGCATTAGCATAGACACTAACTTGCATAGATAAGCATGCAGTAGGAAATGGGATTGGATAGGTTATTGTATTTTGTCCAGGACCGGCTTTCGGATTATATCCCCATTGATAAATTATTCCGGTATCTCCACATTTCCACCAACCGTTTACAGCTTTTAGGGCAGTATTTTCAGCGATATTAATCATGGATACTCCTTAAGGTTAATAATTAATATTTTCTTCAAAAGAGATCTACCGACTAAATCATTTGATTACATAAATCATGCATTGATAATTCACTTTAACTATAGTAGATCTTAAATAAATCATGATGAATTATTTTTATCGATAATAGTGATTAACCATTACTGAGAAATTAATACTAATAAATAGTTTTGAAGACAAAAAATATAAAAAGTTATTTATTAATAATATCATAAAATTACCTTACAACATCTACTGTTTCACTTATGTTATATCCAGAAACACCTGCCTATAAATATGAATGCAACAATACAAATAAAAAAATTTTATTTTAACTTTCACAATATTAATATTAAATGAATGTATTTCCATTAAAAAAATAATAAAAACAATATATTGAAAGATAAAATACCAAAAAATCAATATTGAATTATTCATCATTATTAATAAATAACAATTATTTACCCATCCTTCGTCACAAATCCACCGGCGTTAATTCAACAGATTTTCAACGATACAACAAAAAATTATACAAAAAATGAACTTATTACCTACTATTAAACAATAATTAGTAACTCAGATAAATTATTTGGCTCCAATAAACCCCTGATGAGGTATCAACTATGAAAAAGTTATCAGCTTGTCTTTTAGCGTTAAGTATTGCCACTTTCTCCTCCAATTCGGCGTTCGCAACTATCTGTTTGCAAAGCGATAAGCCTCTGACCAAATGTACTCAAGTATGCGGACCAATAGCTCTTTATAGTATTTTTTTCTCAATAGCTTGCTTTTAAATAAATCAATAACAAGCAAAAGTGACAGGAATAGTTTTATTCTTGTCACTTTACCATGTGGTTATCACTCTCATTCATAATGATATATCTTTACGCAGCTCAATTATTTTAATGACTACTGATCGCCCAGCACACTAAGTAAATCTAATAGCAACCAATATAAGGACATAATTAAAGCTATTTTTCTGCCTATTTAAGTTTATTATTTCTTAAAATCATATTCATAAATAATCAATAAAATAGCCAAAATATTAAACAGAAACACAATTTTTAAAAATTTTTATTAATGGCTGATAGTTACATTGATAAGCAGAAATATTAGCGTCAATCCACTGCTTAGCATTTATAGATTCAAAAGAGATTTTATATCCACAGTTTATAACAATATATTCAAATAATAACCGCTGTGTTCGCCCATTTCCTTCTCTAAAAGGATGAATCACATTTAATTCTGCATAATATTCAGCAAGTTTTTCAATAAGCTTTTTATGATTTAATCCCTCAAGATAATTCTCATTCTCCAACATATTAAATATCCTATTCCCTTCTATCTCAATACATTTAGCATGACAGAAACGGGTATCCCCTTTAGATATATCAATTATTCTTAGCTGACCAGCCCAATCATACAAATCAGAAAATATCTGTTTATGAAGTTGACACCAAAAGGCTAAATCGTAAGGTGGTTCCTGGAATGAAATATTCAATATAGCAAGTTCAGTGAGTTCCCTTTCTGCCTGTTCAAGCACAACAGGATCACGAATACCTAATTTATTAATAAGTGTGTCTATATCCTGATATGTGTAGGGATCTTGCCCTGCTCCATATTTATCCACCATAATTACCTCATTGTAAACTATATTTTCTAATTAGTTTATCTTTAAGATTTTTTTGCTCTTTCGGCGTTTCAGGCAAATTATTCATAACTATATTCATCCCTTCAAGACGCATACTTTCTCTATAATTTTTTAATTTTACACGATCAAAATAATGTTTTTTTTCACTATAGGTTGTCATAATTGTTTTTCTATTCTTTTGGTTTCTAATATCTTTCTCTTGCTGACGGGAATATTTAAACTTAGCCAAATCCAAACTACTCAATTTACCATTAATCGCCTGACCGCTTTCAAATATTCCCCAAGAAATAACTTCGAAATAACTAATCTTCCCATTTCTAATACGGTTAATCTTTACTTCTAACTCTTGTTGCAATATTTGCAAGACCTGTTGCACCTTACGCTCAGATATCCCTGTCGCTTCTACAATTGAGCGGGTATTAGGATGATTTAATTTAGTCAAGGCCGCCATAACAGCTAATTCATATTTCATTTGAATTTCCAAGATACAATCTATGCAACTGTAGTATAAAACATCAAAGTAATGAAAACCAGAAAAGAGAATAACGCTATTGTTGACGAATCCGGTAAAGCACATGTTCATGAAGCAGGTGCCCATTCGGTAATGAAGGATGCAAGAAAGTATTTTCATCTTTCACCATGCCAAGCCGCTGCATAACTTTTTGAGATCGCAAATTAGAAATTGTCGTAAATGCAACTATTTCCTCAAGTTTTAATTGGGTAAAGGCAAAATCCAAAGCTTTACGAGCAGCTTCACTGGCATAACCTTTACCCCAAAATGGCTTATCAAGACGCCATCCAATTTCAACACAAGGGGAAAACGGTAATTCCGCCACAGGAATATTCAAACCAACAAAACCAATAAAATCCCCGGTTTCTTTCAGCTCTACAGCCCATAATCCCCAACCTCCCTGTTGCTCAAATCTCTGGATAATTGTATCCACCATCGTATTACTCTGTTCCGCCGTCAAAGTGGCAGGAAAATATTCCATGACTTCCGCGCTACTATTCAAATGGCAAAATGGTAATCTGTCTTCTTCTCTCCATGCACGCATGATTAATCTGTCTGTCTCCAACATCACAATCATATTCTTCTCCTCTCAATATTAGTTAACAAACAGGATACTTACCATGTGACAAACCACATACTTCAAT
The DNA here is from genome assembly GCF_001083805.1 of Photorhabdus luminescens subsp. luminescens. GTDB lineage: Bacteria > Pseudomonadota > Gammaproteobacteria > Enterobacterales > Enterobacteriaceae > Photorhabdus > Photorhabdus luminescens. The sequence goes on from NZ_JXSK01000002.1 coordinate 85,417, forward strand.
TAGAGTGATTAAAACAATTAAATAGATAGATTGCTATAATAAACAAAACTAAAGAGAAAATAGAGCAATTCGTAAAAGCTAACAGGGAAGGCCCGTGCTGGAAGGATCTGAGTCAGATGTCACACGGGCCAGGTTTATCAGGCACTTGTTTTTACCGTGGCCTTATCTTTAGATTTATCATTATTGGTGTCTTTTATTGGTACAACCCGTTCGGATGCAGTTTTATTTTCAACCTGTTCCGACTGCCCAAAAAACAAGCCTCCACGCTTGATAGACATACTGCTGCAACGACTGATTCCACGCAACTCACCATGTTCAAGAATATCCAACGTCGCTGCACAACAGGTTCCTTCAACATCGCCATCAATAATGATTTCCGGCGCACTAAGTTCACCTTCAACCCGTCCAGCATGCATAATGCGGATCGCGCCCTCTTTCACCCGGATATTGCCAATCACTTTGCCCCAAATCTGTATATCGCCTTCTACATCAATATCGCCCTTAAATACCGAGCTTTTGGCAACAATAGTACAACGACGAGCTTCTGCACTAGCGTTCTTTTTATCATCAACAAATTGAGACACAGACTCAACAGCCAATGCCTCTGATTTTTTTCCAAACATAGTTTTTAATCTCGACCTCATGTGAATAAAGCAAAATATTAGCGCCAAAAAAGAGAGAATCGCGGTCACTGCACAGCCAAAAAGATTACCAGCCAGATAGAATCCCAGAGCAATGCTCCACATGATCCATATACAGCTCAAAAAAATGTTGTCCGAAAAACGATGTTTTGCCATGTTTGTTCACGTTTTTGTTATTTTTCATGCTTTTTTCATTAGGAAATACAAAACCAAAATCACTATTTTAACAGAACAGATAACCATCAATGCTAAAGGAAAGCCGGTATTTACAACGTTATTAAACGGTTAAAGCCTATACCCGTTATCTTTCAAGTTGCCTCTTTGTTGGCTGCGCTCCCTTGCCGTCGCGATGCATCTTGATATCCATAGGGTATATATTCATTCTTGGATAACAATTAACAAGGAAAAATTAACATTAAAATAGAAACCTTATTTTTATAATTGTTAACATAAACCAAAAATAAAGTCACGCCATTAATGTTTAATTTTATTTACAAATAATACGTTATAAAAATCTTTCTCAATTAATATCTATTGATATTTATCTAACAAACATATTTCTTATTTATACAAAAAAATTAATTTATTAAAATTATCAATATTATTGCTTGATAAAAACACAATTAATATCCGATAAATCAATTTATCTTTATGAATAAATGATTCAATTATAAGCTCATAAGACTAATTATAGATTGGATAAATCACTAAATTCTTCATTTAAACTATATTATCGTATAGACTAATGAATACTAAAAATCTATTTTATCCATTCCTTTTATTCATTAGTTTTATATGAATATAAAAAATAGATAAGATTGGTATGAAAATAATTCAATATGGAGATATAAAGAATAGAAAATTCTATAGTGAGACAACTTAAACGCCGAAATTTTATTGAAAATAATCAGACTACACCTATCTCATAATCAAAAAAACTATTAAAAAGTAAAACTTATCATTAATCTGAATATATAAACCTTCTTTCGCTGGCACAATCCTGGAGATTTATCAACCTTATTAGCCACCCAAGGTAAAGCCAGCAAGATTTTTAATGTTGCCCGGGATAATAACCGATGAGCTACTGGATGCAATTCACAATTCTCCAAATGGTTTTCAAGACTCTTATGGATTGAAACTCTCTCCTTTTCCAATATTACTTTGGAAATTTTCCCCGGATTTACCGCACTACCAAAAAGATCCTGATCAGAAAAATAAGGGACAGTAATAACAACGCCATTAAGAGTCACTGTGATATAACTTCGATCAGCCTTATTTACAATAGACACAACACCCAACATTAATATGGCCGCTATTATAATTTTATTCAGTTTCATTTCGAATTATTACGATTATCTAATAACGATTAATACCTGCATAAAACAACAAAAAATTTTAAATAAATAATTTCATTGTCAATCCTATTGTAATCTTATCAAGACTAGAAAAAATTTGACGTAAGGAATAAATCATAAAAAACATTTATATATGAACAACGACCTTATCGACCTTTCAAGTATTACAGAATAATTCAATTAATAAAAACAAAAAATACAAATTCAAATAATTTCACAACAAAATACTTAGATAACATTTCAATACGATCATTTGCGATCTATAGTGTCGCAAATTATATCTATATAAGTATAAAATACTTTATGATGTTTATTTTTCAAATTAAAAGATCTAAAATTTCAATTTTTCGATATAATCGATCTGCATCGTACAAAAACCAACCTTGACAAAACAGGATATACCCGGTAATTCTTTATGACTGAATAGGACATTCAGATTGCCCTCATGTGTTGAAATTAACCGTTGGATTATCCAAATTATTCAAGATATCCAACTGGGTTCAATAAAGCCTGGAGTTAATATGGAAAACCGGAAAGATTCGATTCAACCTTCCCAAACGGATCAAATACTCAATGTCATATCCGAATTATGTACCATTCGGAAAATGCAAGCGGCTCCCCCGCCAGAATCATGGCCTAGCACGCGTGATGTAGCAGAACAATGCGATTTCACCATCTACAAAGCACGTTATTTGTTATTGAAACTGGCTAACAAAGGATTAGTTATGGTAACTCCATCTCCCATTAAGAATTCTCTCCGATGGTATATACCGGAAGACAAAATTAAGTCTATCTAATGTCAAGAAAATCTGAAGAAATGGATGTCTATTCTGTACAGTAGGGCCTGTCTATATAGTCGAAAACTTGAAGAGACAACATACGGCCCTATGGTGTTATTCATTCAAATCGCTATATTCTTTCCATTATAAAAGTCTCAACAACGCGTTCAAGCGCAGAGATATCATAATCAATTGTTATCATTTTATTTCAGAGGAAGTCAGAATGGAAAAATTGTATCGTTGGGAAAAGGATGGATATGTTGTCACTACAGATAAGAATAAATTAGATATTACGATCATACAGCAGTTTCTGACGAAATCCATTTGGGCGGAAGGAATCGACAAGGAGACAGTTAAGTTATCGATCGACAATAGCTTGAACTTTGGTCTGTATAAAAATACTCAGCAAATAGGATTTGCTCGTATCGTGACTGACTTCACAACCTTTGGTTATCTTAGTGATGTTTTTATTTTGGATGATTATCGAGGATTGGGATTAGGACGCTGGTTAATGACATGTTGCCTGGAACATCCTCAAATAGCACAGCTTCGTCATATTATGCTGGTCACTTCTATGGCGCCGTGGCTGTATGAAAAAATGGGTTATTCCCCGGTAAACGAAGAAAACTTTGTTTGGCAAATTGTCCGGCCGGATATTTATAAACAATCTAAAATATGAGGCAATCATCACAAGAAAATGCCCGATCACTTTATCGGGCATTATTACGACAATAGCCACACTATTACGATATACAGGAAGCTACTGTTTTATCAACTTGTCTCTTTTAACCAGAAATTAGAAACTGGCATTAACACCTAAGCTGAAAGCATAAGTGTGATTCTGAACATCGCCATCATTACGCGATATTGACGCAAAAGCGCCCCAATCTTTTGTAATAGCAGCATTCATGCCGATAACGTATTCACGCCAGTTGGTATCCTGCTTTTGACTTTTACTAACGAAAGATGTCTCAGTTGAGTTAATGGCACTACTAATCTGATAACGTCTATCGCCGAATTGGTGGTTAAACCGAATTTCAGCATAAGGGTTAAAACGACTAAAATTGGTGTCCAGACGCCAGCCTAATGTTCCGACCTGAGAGTCGTAACGTTGATCGCCGAAATGCATAGCCGTGCTGCTCTTACCCGATTCACGATAACCTTTAACATAACTCTTATCCCAAGCGTATTGGATAATCGGGCTGGTCATGACTGTAGATGTCAGCGGAATATCCCAGCCCGCAGTAATGCGTCCGCCCCACTGATGACCGGTAGTCGAAGCATGCTCCTTGCGCAGCCACTCATTGAGCACAATACCACGCGTAATGTCTTCATATTTCATGTCCAAATAGTGAAGATCGCCGCTAATCCAACCTTTATCGTAGTAACGCCATAAGCCATAAGTGGTGAAGACATAACCACGACCATCAGCGTGAAAATGATTAACTGAGCGTTTATCCTGATAACGAGAGATCATTCCCCCCAACAGAATATTATCCGTGAGCTGATAGTCACTACCCAGAGTCAGTGTGCTGTTGTGATTACCACTATAACCACCGAATACGCCTATTTTACCTTGGTCATTACCCACGCTACGTAACTGTTGCAAACGGCCGTCAAGAGAAGCAAGCGCCCCCTTCACCGGCACATTGTTGGTATTCGTCAGTGACATAGCCTGATGTGGAGCATTAAGGATTGAAATAGTGTACTCACCAATCATACGCTGTGCGTTTGGAGTTGGATGAAAATCGTCAGCAAATAAAAAGAGTTGATTGGCATCAAAACCGGGAACATCGGAATAACAAGCACTGGCATTAACAGTCCGAGCACAAGCATAACCTACTGTATTGGAAAAACCATAACGTAAAGGATTATCAATGACCTCATGTAAAAGTGCATTAACATCAACTCGAACAATATTGCCGCCCTTCTGGCTAAGTTCGATATCTTCTAATTGGTTGTAGCTATCAACCAGCTCTGACGCACTACGGCTTACTTTTTCATAAGTACCAAACAATTGTTGAGTTATCTCCTCCGCTTTTTTAGCATCCCCCCCTGAAGCTTCAAGTCCGATATTTTTGAAAACACCTTGGATAACTTGAAGACGGGTGCCTTCATCGATTGTTGGATACTTGTTGACTGCCGCATGAACTTTATCCATCGCCTCCTTAAGTTTGCCTGAGGTAACTTTAGATTCTAGCCCTCTAGAGATAATGGTCTCCATAAGCTTCGGAGTGACACCAACATCAGGAACCGTAGGTACGATCACCAACCCAGCCCCCGTATTGAGAAGCGTATGTACCTGGAATGCAGCGGCTTTTGCACTCTTATCAATTATTCCTTGCGCTTTACCCAAATCTCCCAATGCCGCCTGAATATCATTACCACCAATCCAGTGAACATACATGCCATTAGGATCAGCACGACCACCGTGGCTTGCCAGATAATTATCTACCTGATTTTGAGTGTTGTGATCTTTATTTAAATCAGAAACAGCAGTCGCTCCACCTACTGAGTAATTATTCCCCCCACTATTAGAATTGGTCAATTTAGTCCCTAAGTGTTGAGCAATAAGATCATTATACAACTTACTGGTTGTACCATTGATCGTATATCGACCTCCATTTCCGCTGTCACTCAAACTATCACCAAAAACATATAGTTGGTCATAAGTGTGTGCATTAGAAATTGCACTTATCGAAAGTGCTAACACGCCTGGTGTAAATATAAATGCCCTTTTCATTAATATGATCCTCAAGAAGTTATTTTATATTTATCATTGAACTAGCCGTTCAACTAAAATGATCAATCCGAATAGAAACTACGTTAATGAGATATGACGCAGTCCCCTTTTTGATTAACCAATACCTCATTATAGTTAGCAACAGAGAGAATCCCGCACTGTTTTTTTAGGTTTTAAAGTTTAGTGTTGCTTGATTGTTCAATTAATCAATTTGGTTAAAATTCAACTATCTATAAAAAGTAATATTAGACCAAATTGATTCAATTCTCTCCTCTGCTTCATGAAATAGATCACAAAACAGACAGAATAAGATTCTGATAGGAATAATGGATAGCTTTAAGTAATATCTGAAGCGATCCATCACTACAAACGTGATAGCATCAATTCATCTCAGTTCAGAAAAATAAAAGATTAAGAAGAATGAATATGAAAATTCAGCAAGCAATGAAGGCCGATTTCAATAAACTGATCGAAATCTGGGAAGCCTCGGTACGAGCAACACATGACTTTTTATCTGACGAATATATTAATCAACTACGCCCATTGATTCTGCATATCTATTTACCGATGCTGACGGTTTATAAAGCGATAAATGACAAACACGAAATTGAGGGTTTTATTAGCGTTGATCAGCATCGAGTTGAAATGCTGTTTATCTCACCAAATTCCCGTGGTAAAGGTATCGGCAAAGCCCTGCTGAATTTTGCTATTAGCGAATTAGGTATCAATGAACTTGATGTTAATGAACAAAATATTCAAGGAGTGGGGTTCTATCAGCATCAAGGATTCAAAGTTTTCAGTCGATCAGAAATTGATGGTCAAGGTAATCCATTTCCGTTATTACATATGCGAATTGCACGGCCGAACGCCAAAACGATCTAACTTCCCCCTCATATGACGCCACTATTATCAGGGCAGCGACAGTCTCTTCGCTGCCTAAACCTATATTTATTTCAAATTAAATTCTATTGCTAAAGTAAGCTCCTTTGGCAAACCAGCCGGTTTCAGCCCTACCGACCGAGCTTGTTGGATCGCCGCAAGGGCAGCCCGATCCAATTCATCAGCGCCTGAACTCTGCACTAATTGGTGATTCGTCAAATCGCCGCTATCCAGCAAGCTAAACCTGACCTGAACTATCCCCTGTTGCTTCATTTTCTTAGCCCGACGCGGATAGCGTTTATGTTTTTCAATTTCACGACGCAAGGCAGCCTGATAGCTTTGTAACTCATCAGCTCCCACGCCCGTCATCGGTTGACTGGTCGTCGCCTGACGGGCGCCAGCTTGTGAATCCACTGCATCTCTCCCCGCTAACTGAGAGTTACCTTCCGTTTGCTCTGCCTGTTTTTGTTGAGGCTCTTCTACCGGTTTTTTCTGTGGCTGAGATTTGTCCTTCGGTTTAGCATCCACATGCTTTTCTGGCGGTGGCTTCGGGCGTTCCTGTTTCCGTGGCTTATCCGCTGGCTTATTAAGTGCTATTTTTGCCTCATGGGGTGATTCCGCTACCACTATCTCTGGCGGTAACGGGGGAGGAATAGGTTCCGGTTCTACAGGTTGTTCCTGTCCGGCCGGCGCTGCCGAAGCAACCATTTCTATTGACATACTAATTATTGGCGAATTCACTGATTGATTATTCGCACTGTCATCACGCAGTAAATGCCGCGCCATAAATCCAACAAGACCCGCATGTAACAGTAAGGAAGCACACAAGCCAATATAAATACGATTTTTCATCATAACTTCAAGCCATCTTTCCGTTCATTATCTGTGGAGATTGCCAGCGCGCTTAACCGCAACCGGCCAATCTCCTTTAAAGAGTCAGAACCGACTGGTGACACTAAGCTTAAACGTCCGACCAGGCGCTGGCATCATGGAACGCGTTAACGGGTCCAGATAATAGCGATCGGTTAAGTTGGTGCCAGATAATTCAACGACTACATCTGGCGTAACCTGATAATTAATATAAGCATCTACAGTCATTACCGAATTCCAGCGCATAGGATTATTATTTATCCCTTTATAAGCACCGGGTAATTTCTTCATTAACCATTTTTCATCCTTATTCTCCACGTTACTGTGATATAATACTCGGCTGCCGATTTCTAAATTTTCGTCCAATAACCGACCGCCAATATTTAGATTAAGAGAATAACGCGGTGGAATAGTTGTCCTTAAATAACCACCGGGAAAACCGCCATCAATACATTCAGGAACACCAAATTGGTTTCTTGGATCTAACATAAGCGATGCAGTTTTATCACAAACTTTATTTTTAAGATTATAAGATAGACCAAAATGGGTAAAGAAACTACCGTTATCATAACGTCCCTGTAGTTCTAAACCGGATAATTTCTGTTTATCTAGTTGAGTAAATACAAAGTTACTGTCACGATCAAAAACATGCTCAATGACAGTATTGTAATAAGCGAATCTAATATCCGCATGACGCTCCGCACCCAATAACTGACTTAAATCATGCACATAACCCACTTCCACTGTTTTACTACGTTCAGGTTTAAAGGCACGAGTAGGTTTATCAGTTAAACCGGAGGAAAAGCCAACGGTATCCTCAAAAATACTTGGCATACGTACTGCTTCAGCATAACGGGTATAGATACGTGCATGATCAGAGATATAAGCCGTTGCGGAAAATACCGGCGCCCAAGCATGATCTTTACGTTTAGGTTGTTTAGACCAGCGCTCTTGTTCACTTTTTGCTTTATAAACACCCTTATCACTATTATTTAATATTTCTCCAGAGTCATCAATATAGCTACTATTCTGTTGAGCAGTACTGTATTCATATTTATACACTTCTTTATTCGTCACAGGATCAATAACACGTTCGTTCATATCAAGTTTCCCATTAAAATAGGGATTATCTTGTTTATATAACTTACCATCGTCATGATATTTCCAAAGCACATCTACCGGCGCCATAGGGCGAGTAATTGAATCTCGTTCTTTTAATTCTGTAATCTTCTTTTCTTCATATTCGAAAAATTCATCTAAATCATCGAAACAATCATCAATGCAACTGCTATATTTCTTATACAATATAGCTTCCCGCTCGGTAAGTGTTCTCATATATTGCAACCCTTGGCCAACCAATTTTTCATGCTTACTATAACCAATATCACGGGCAGCCAAACGTTCATTTAAAAAATCATCCTTGGACCAATAACTTACCCGCCTAGCGCCGGCACTTAATGCCAACCATGAGGTAGGCCGCCAATCAAAATTAAAAGCAATATTATTCTCCTGACGGCGTCCTTTTCTTGGTGGCGATCGAAAATTAGAAAAATTCTTCCCTTTATAATCATCATGGGAACCTAAACGTTCCTGTTGTAGGCTAGCTGACAAGGTTAAATCTAAACTTGAGGTCAATTGGAAAGCATTAGAGAGATCAACACCCCAACGGTTATTATGGGTATTGGTAGAAGCAGTATCTACCAGGCGACCATCCTTATTTGGATCTCTTTCCTTACCATTTACATCCCAAACGGCATCCCGCTCTCGCGGTTCACGTGGATATCCCCCGGCAGTATTGGTATCGCTGATAGTACGGGTAATCCAAAATTTCATATCAAAATCAACCCATTTGTTCCCGTCAGGTTTCCATTTATAATCCAGATTAAATGCCTGCTGATGTACATTCGCCAACGGCCACTGTGGTACAACGTTACTTTCAGCCCGAACCCAACCAAGCCGTGAAGGCATAATCTCCCCGTAAATCGTTTTAGTATCACGGATACCAAGCCCAATCGTCTGTTGATTAGCCAGATACCAGTTATTTTTAAGCAACCAAGATTCCATTTCACTGGAGGTATTAGGCACTTCATTTCCAGGGCGATATATACGCGCCACAAAAGGCAGATAAGGATCATATGACCGGGTACCGCCATCAAGGATCTCTATATCCTCTTTACTAATGGGATCATCATAACGATGAGCACCGCCCTTGCCGGCAAAATAGTTTCCTTTACTGCGATAGCTATAAGCTGCCATTAAATCAAAATATTCCTGCCGGGTACCTAGCGCCAGACGTATCGCATTATCTTTTAGGCCCAATAATTTATTATCTTTTGAAGTTTTCGGCGTAATTTCTAACGCAGGATCAACATAATTAAATCCCTGATTAAAACCGGGAATATCCCGATAATCTTGTCCCAATACCAGATGCGGTACTCGTTCCTTAACAGCATTACTGCTGGTTTCCAATTTCAAGTTAATACCAAATCGTTCATCTACTGGTACTACATCATCAATCCCCAGGGTTTTGATCATTACCGCTCCACCGATCGAACCTTTCACTCCACGTGTCAGTGACGGGCCTTTTTCTATTTCAATGCTGCTGATCAGGTTAGGGTCAATATAGTTACGATTATTCGCACCGTTATAACCACGCCAGGTGGTAATTGCCTGCTCAGTACCGTCAATGGTAACAGGAATCCGTCCCTGCCCCTGAATGCCGCGAATATTAGGATCTAATGCGCCACTGTTTCTCGAATCACCGCTAAATACGCCAACTGCGCTTTTTAAAACATCCGCCGGTGAAGCGCCCTTATAGCGTTCTACCAAATCCTTACCCAAGTAAATATTAGTAATATCTTTATCATAAACCGCATCATAACCTGCCTCATCTTTTTCACTGGCCGCTGAAACGTTAATTTTACCGAGGTCAGCCTTATTTTCAGCGGGCTGTTTAGATGACTGAGCTAGTGTTTCTGCACCAGAACGATAAGGCATCATACTGTAAGCCAATGCCAGCATGAGTGTTATTTTGCTATATTTATTATTCAATTTATACATAATCATTATCTGCCATAGTGTGAATTGAAATAACTTGTTACTTCAACCAGTATCAAAAATACTTTTCAAATTTAACTAACACTTCATTCTTATTATAGGAATAGAGCCAATCAACATTACTACTATTTTTTCTAAATCGATAAGTAATTACTGGGGTTAAACCGAAAACTTCAAATTTAGGCATACTCACAATTGCCGCATAGAATTGTTCATTATCTTTACGACGTGCATTTAGAGGCACACTGTAATCACCAAATTGCCGCTGGCGCAATGCAGTAAATACCACTGCATTAATTCCTGGATATAATTGAGTAGAAATGCCTGCTCTCACACCTTTTTGTTGATAATCATCCGCTTTCTCAACACTGGTTTTATTAACCCAATCACCACCCGCAAAGGTAACTGTTTGATCAGTTAAATAATAAGATAAAGTGGCATAAACAGAGGCCATATTACCGTCATTATGATTATAAAGTTTATGATAACGAAACTGCTTATATTCACCCTCCAAATTCAATGCCAGATTTTTAGATAGAATATGCATCCATTCGGTTTTCACTCCTGTAGTACGATAACGGGAACGATTACCAATATAATTAAATTCAACAACTGGCCCCAATAGGAAATCATCTTGTTGTGCTTTATAGCTATAGCCCAAATAAGCAGAAGTGGTATTTTCATTCTCCTCACTATGATGACGGTAATTTTCTCCATAAGTCATCGAGCGTAAAAAGACACCGTGGTGACCACTTAGCGGATATATCTTACGTAACGTAGCATCATAACTAATACCATTCGCTTTCTTTGCCATAGGCAACTTACGTTCAGTTATACAACCAACATCTTTATGATATTTAATGCAGGTAGGAGGCTTATCCGGCGACATATTCGTGTTATCGTTAAAGATATATCCCACGGAAAAAGATCCACGCCAGGCATTGCGCAAATTAATTGCATCCTGATAATTAGTTATATTCTTAATGACTGCTGGTGGTAATTTATTTTCATTATCGCGACTAGCCGCTGAAATTTCATTAAATAGTAAACTGGCTTCTCTATTTTTTTGATTCTCATAATAAACCCTGGCTAACTCTAATTTAGCACGGGTAAAATCAGGTTGTTGCTGCAAGATAGCCTGATAATGCTGTTCTGCTGCTACCAAGTCACCCTGAGAACGCGCCAGATTTGCCTGAGCAAAATGGACCAATTGAGTATCATGTCTAGGTAACTTCTGGTATATCAACAAAAAGCGCTCAACATCTTTCACTTGTTGATGATTAATGGCTAAATAGAGCGCTTGACCAATATCATTCACATTATTTTCAACACTAAACGTTTGACCATTAAGTACTATCGATAAATGATCCGTCTTTTTATTTACAGTTTCATCTGTGACCAGCGCTTTTTCTTGATCCTGCAAATTTCGCTGTACGTTATGCCACAATCTTCTACCGGTATCTTCATCTGCCAACACTAGAGATGGCTTTATAAACAAACAGCTAATAAGTAAAGTAAAACGAACAATTGGGGTATTTAGCATCGTTAATATCACTGCTTAATTGTCGAGCCAAAAATAAACAAAAATAAGACAAAGCCAATATGAACTTTGTCTTATCCAGTCACTAAGAACGCATATTATGGGTTCTTAGTTCCGCCAAAGGCGGTATCTTTACTATGGTCCGAAGTAAACGTAGCAGTTCCTGCTAAACTAGCGGCATTATCACCAAAAAAATGCCCGCTATTTCTACCAACAGCCCCTCCAGCAGTTGCCCTACCCGCAAATGAACCATCAGCTTTAATAGCAGAATTAATACCGACAGTTAATGCACTATTTGCTATTGAACCAGTAAGCCTTTTCTGACCGAAATCAGCAGTAAATGTTCCATGTAGGGCATTGCTACCACTATATTGGTTAATTCCTTTAACCGTATAAGTCGCGATCCCACCGGTAGGCAAATTAGTTGTCACATCTTTACCGGAATAATAGGCGGTATGGGTAGTATCATTCACCTTGCCGGTTTGTGACCATTCACCAAAATAGACATCAGCATTAGCCACTTTACTAAAATTAAATACCCCATCCCGTTGTGGCTGCCCGATCCCGGCATAGAAATTTTGTGAATTCCATTCGCATCCGCTGCGGCATAACGGGTAAGCCCTGAAAAGCTAACAATTTGACCGCCAGCAATGGAATGTACCCCAACTCCCGGTTCCCCCCCAGGACTTCCATGACCAGACCCACCCTGTTTAGTCACACCTACATTAATGCTAGGTTTATTCGCATCAAACTTTTGAGTTTGCCCAAAACCTGGATCAGCCATAACTTGTGTTACTAATCCACATGTACCTAATACTGCAATTAACACTTTAACTTTGTTCATAGCATATTCCTTATGTTAACTAATTAAATGTTAGAGTATTGCTTATTACATAGTTTTAGTACCGTCCGAAGACTGGCGCGCATATTAACGTACTTTTAATAAAAAATGAAATGATAATCATTATCATAAAACAATCGTATCTATTTGTATAGAATGGTAATTAATTCAGCTAACTATTTAATTATTAAATAAATATTCACCATAACCTTAATATAATAATGGATATAATCTTAGATGAATCACCCAATAATGAGTGTAAAAATATCAATACATATAGATGTATAAATAAGAAATTATTTCAATATTAAATTAATTATAATGTTATTGTTCACATGGTAACTATATAACACCAAATTAACTATTTCACATTAATTAAAAAATACTTAACAATGATAAATAAAAATCAAAAATATATATCTCATCCAAATGATTTAAATAGGAAAAATTATTTTTTCAGATATAAAGATATTTATTACGAGAATGATCACTAATATATAAATTATTAAATTCACTAAAACGAAAACATTACTGACATGACTTAAACTCTAACTAAATATCATTTTCCATTGATGAAAAATTAAATAACCACAGTTTTTTAAAGTAAATTTAAATTAACTGTAATTTTTATAAAATAAATAATCAAATGGCAATATTGATACTATTTTAGCTCTAAGATGAAAGAATTCAATTAAGTTATTTAAATAAAATCAGAGAAATCCCCTACCTTTCGACAGGGAATTTATGTAGATATAATAGCTGTTAGGTTAATATGAAATTATTTGAGAAATCATGCCTCTCTGTCTAACCCTTAATATGATAAACAGCAAAATAGCATTCACAAAAAGCCCAAAACCAACCCATACCAAAACCCTATAATTCCCATCCTCTCGGTTACCCAGTCTGTCAAAGCCAAAACAAACCCTAATGGCAAACCCACTAGCCAATAACCGAATAACGGCGCGTAAAATACCGATCGAGTATCATGAAAACCCCGTAAAATACCGGATAAAACCGCCTGACAAGAGTCAAAGAATTGGAACAGACATAACAGAAAGATGATGTTAAGCGCAATTATTATGACTCCATTATCGTTAGTATAGAGTGAAATAAATGAACCTGCAAAATAGTAGATTAAAACACCAATAACTGCGGAAATAGATAAAATTAAAGCAATTGAGATCCTTATAGTGCCGATTAATGATGTTCTATCTCTCTTCCCAATATAGGAACCAACTTTTACAGTCACAGCGGCGGCAATCCCTCCAGTTATAGTATAGATGATCGAGGTAATATTAAGCATAATATTATGCGCAGCAATGACTTGAGCACCTAAAGGCGCCGCGGTTATCGCGATCACATCGAGAAAAACCATTTCAACAAAAAGAGCCAATCCACTTGGCATGCTAATATAAAAAGTCTTCATCAAAGCATTATATTTCGGCAAACTAAAATCTGGCCTATAGCGACGATATTCCTTCTTTAGGAGAAAATAGATAATCAAGCATACAGCAATTAGATTATTAATAATTGCAGTTGTAATACCCGCGCCAATGCCGCCCATTGCTGGCAAACCCAGTTTCCCATAAATGAATATGTAATTTAATGGTATATTCAATAATAAAGAAGCCGCAGACAAATACATTGCGATTTTTGTGTCTTCCAATCCTTGTAGAAAGGAACGAAAAACATTAAATATCATAACACTAGGAACACCACAGGCCAAAGCAATAACATAGCCCTGGGTAATTTCTAAAATATGCTCATCAATACCGATGAACGAAAGTAGCCAGCTAACTAACATTAATAAAAGAATTATTGGTATCGAAAGTATCACCGCCAGAAACAAGTAATTTTTAAGACTGTCTCTAATCCCTTCGTCATCATGTTGCGCTTTCTGCTTAGCGACATCTGCTGCCAGCATGATAATCATCCCATATCCCAATACAAATATAGGAAACCAAATACTACTGCCTAATGTTACCGCTGCTAAATCAGCCGTAGCATAGTGACCAGACATTACAATATCAACAAAACTCATTGCTGTACGTGCTATCTGACTAACGATGATAGGGAAAGAGAAAAATAAAAGTTGTTTTAACTCCCGCCGATTTGAAAACGTAGCCATAAGAATCCTATTAATTTATTGGTTAGTGCCAATATTGATAATACTAACAATAAATTACGACCAAAATCATTTAAAAAAGCCTGAAAAAGTGAGAATGACGAGTATACCCTCTATTTTCTCTCAGGCAACAACGAATAAATAAATTAAAGCAATCTAACGAAAACTAACTATTTCACAGCAATTTTTGTGATCTTTATAAAAGATTGAATATTTATTTAAGTATTTTGTTCCCATTTTCTATTTTAATAGTTAATGTTGCTTGGCTGAAATTATTGAAGTATTTTGTGATAACATCCACATTATTAAAAAAATAATAATACTAACATAGCTAAAGCAAATAATTAGTAACTTTTTCAAATTATTTCTTTAATCAATAAAGAATTAGCGGAAATATCATGTCTACACAGATATCTATTCTAATAGTTCATCAATCAAAAAGAGATATAAATCAAGTTCCTTGTGAGCAATTGCTAGCAATAGTAAGTCAGGCTATGATTTTAACAAAAGCCGCTTACACCCATTCATCAAAGATATATGTCATCTTACCGTAAAAAAAGAGATCGAAAATGAAACCAGAAACTCTTGCTATCCACGGCGGATATTCCCCTGATCCAACCACCAAAGCGGTTGCCGTTCCTATTTATCAAACGACATCCTATGCGTTTGACGATACCCAACACGGCGCCGACCTATTTGATTTAAAGGTTGAGGGCAACATCTATTCCCGCATTATGAACCCGACTAATGATGTATTAGAAAAACGGGTCGCTCTACTTGAAGGAGGAGTCGCGGCTTTGGCCGTCGCATCTGGCATGGCGGCCGTCACCTGCGCGATTCAATCCATTGCCAGCGTTGGAGATAACATTATCTCTGTTGCT
Organism: Photorhabdus luminescens subsp. luminescens; assembly: GCF_001083805.1. Classification (GTDB taxonomy): domain Bacteria; phylum Pseudomonadota; class Gammaproteobacteria; order Enterobacterales; family Enterobacteriaceae; genus Photorhabdus; species Photorhabdus luminescens. Next base: position 101,128 of record NZ_JXSK01000002.1, read on the forward strand.
AAGTTATATGGCGGCACTCATAACCTGTTAGCTCACACATTGCCGCGATTCGGGATTGAGACCCGGTTTGCTGAACACGATGATATTGCAGCATTGGAGTCACTGATTGATGATCGTACCAAGGCGGTATTTTGTGAATCTATTGGTAATCCGGCAGGTAATATTGTTGATCTGAAAAAATTTGCCGAAGTCGCTCATCGTCATGGCGTCCCTTTAATTGTTGACAATACTGTCGCCACTCCTGTGCTTTGCCGCCCCTTCGAGCATGGCGCCGATATCGTTATTCACTCTTTAACCAAGTATATGGGAGGGCATGGTAATTCTATTGGCGGCATCATTGTAGATTCCGGCAATTTCCCCTGGAAAAAATATCAGCAACGGTTTGCTATATTAACTACCCCAGATCCCTCCTATCATAACGTCGTTTATACCGAGCAATTCGGCAAAGCTGCATTTATCGGACACTGCCGTGTCGTACCGCTACGTAATATGGGAGCGGCACTATCGCCTTTTAATGCTTTCCTTATCCTGCAAGGATTGGAAACACTGGCATTAAGAATGGAACGTCATACTGAAAATGCGCTGAAAGTCGCTCATTATTTGCAAGATCATCCTCAAGTTAGTTGGGTGAAATATGCAGGGCTGCCAGATCATCCAGAACATGAATTAGCTCAACATTATATGAATGGGAAACCATCAGCTATCCTTTCCTTCGGTATTAAAGGCGGGAAGCAATCCGGCGCGCGATTTATTGATGCACTAAAATTGATTGTGCGCTTGGTTAATATTGGCGACGCTAAATCACTTGCTTGTCACCCAGCGTCAACAACGCATAGCCAATTAAATGATGAAGAGTTAATTAAAGCCGGCGTATCACAGGATATGATTCGCTTGTCAATCGGCATTGAACATATCGACGATATTATTGCCGATCTTGCTCAAGCGCTGGATGCATCGAAATAATTTAGAGTCACCATATACCCCGTTCTGACGAACGGGGTTTCTATTTACTCACCATAACAACTTTCTTTACTGTATCTATTTCAATTATTTCTCCCCAATCAATATTGCCGATTTTCATTTTCACCAATCAATATTAATTACGTCCAAAATAACTAAAAACAAAAAGCATAGGAGTAATAAATTAAGTCGGTAACCCTGTTGCCAATATTCGATTAAGTTACTCATCCCAGGAAAACGCGTCATAACGCCTAAATGGCTATTATTCACGTCAAACATACAAGGAAAATAGATGAAAACTAAGCTAACCTACACGTTATTATTAAGCTCATTGATCTGCGGGTATGCTCTAGCAAAAGTCCCCAATGAATTTAGCCCTACTCCCTCATTTGAAGATAATTTCAATGGCGCCGCGCTTGATACCCAAAAATGGGATCACCGTGGTCTGGGTGTCAGAAATAATTGTATTAATACTCCATCAGCGGTTATTGTACGGAACGGTCATTTAACCATAAAAACCTATTCCGATAGTTCTTCTGGCAAGCTACAGAATTATTGCGGCATGATTTCAACGCAAAAAAGTTTCCTACAAACATACGGCTATTGGGAAGCCGCTATCAGATTTAATCGTGCAGAAGGTAATCAAGTTGCATTCTGGGTCCAGTCACCGACAATCGGTCACGATTTAACAAATCCAGAAAAATCAGGTGTCGAAATTGATGTATTTGAACATTTAGCTGAAGCGACACAGGATAAATATGATCACGCTATTCACTGGAATGGTTATGGCAGCGCTCATAAGGAGTGGTCAAAGAAATTGTCTACCAATAAACTGACTGATGGTAAATTCCACAAATTTGCTGTGGCATGGACGCCGAGCGGTTATACATTTTATATTGATGATATTGCTCAAAACCTATCAGGGTTAGATCAAGTTCCAATTTCAATCGCCAACCAATATATTATTTTGAGTTCCGAAGTACCGCGCAGTTATCCAGCGCAAGGTTATGGCCCGATAAATAAAACAACCGCAACATTCGATGTGGATTATGTAAAAGTTTATCCGTATATCGGTAATAAGAAATAGTCATTAATCAAGAAAAGGATAAATAATTGGCGCCCAATCACTGGACGCCATTTTCTGATTAGAATTTTACCCCTACTTTCGCCCACACTGTCCGGCCGGGTTCATTCACCGAAGTATTCGATGAATAACCAAAGGTGCTATTACCGGCAAGGTTGAGGTGTTCGCTGTATTCTTTATCCAAAATATTGTCAATGCCAGCGCTAATTTTTACATTTTTGTTAACCTTATAGGCCACGTTGGCAGAAAGCACGCCGAAACCTGAACTATCTTGAAAATCTTTGCCGACAACATTCCCCTGTCCCACGGCAATCCGATGCTGGCTGCTTACCAATCGCCACAAGCCGGTACTACTCCAATCACCGCGTTCATAGGTCAATCCAAAGCGGGCTTCCAGAGGTGGAATCTGAGGCATCGGCTGGTTATCTGTCCTATTTTCTCCCCAGGCATAGGCAAGGCTGGCATCCGTTTTCCAATAATCTGTCAATTGATAACCGAAGCCCATTTCTCCGCCCATGATATTGGCATTAACGTTATCCGCCTGACTAATACGGGCGTTTTTCGGGCTATATCTGAATAAAATGAAATCATTTACACGCCCTATATAAGCGGATACCCAACCATTAAAACGTTCCCCGGTATATTGAGCGCCGATATCAAGTTGAGTGGTTTTCTCACTTTTTACCCCATCAAAAGCACTGGTACTCCCCGCCGGACCATATGTAGGCGAGAACAATTCCCAATAATCGGGGAAACGTTCGGTATAACCAATACCGGCATAAAACATCATTGGCATATCAGCCAGAGTATGCTCTAAGCGCATAAAACCACTCGGTAAAGTATCATCACGCTCTTTTTCACTATTACCAGCAAATTTCTTTACCCGGCTGCGATCAAGACGAGCACCGGTTATTAATTCGCTCTGTTCTGTGGCATACCAAGTTAGCTCACTAAATAGACCATAGTTATAGAATTGCGCATCCTTTTGCCATCCACTACCCATTTTATTACGGTGGGTATTGGTTTGTGTATCCGCGCCACTTTCCAATTTGAAGTCTTGCCATAGCCAAGTGCCCATGACTCGCCCCCCGACAACGCGACGATCCAGTTGCATCGACATACCGTGGTTCATATTCATGTGCATACCGCACCCATGTTTACAACCCGAAGAAGACATGCCCATCGACATGGCGCTATTCGGAGAACGCAAGGTTATATTGTCCATAATATGGTTGGTATAGTTGTAATAAACTTGGGCTTCAACCTTATCCAGTACCTCACCGATGTGAGATTTTTCAAAACGTACACCAAGACTTTCACGTTTGAATTGTGAACCGTCCATACTACGTCCGGCATAACGGGCCTCTCCATCACCTTTACCCACGGTCAGTTCGAGCAATGTGTCTTTATCCGGTGTCCATCCCAACGCCAGATCACTATTCCATTTATCCCAACGTGAAGGGACGCGATATCCACCGCCATCTTTGTAGTCATTTGAACGGGATTTATTTGCCATTAAACGTAAATATCCCAATTCACTACCAACACTAGCATCAACATTGCCATCCCAACGGTCATTTGAACCCGTCAGTCCACTGGCATTGAATTTGACTCCCGGCTGATCAAAGCGAGGATGTTCGCGTTCAAATCTTACGGTCCCTGCCGAAGCGCCAGCCCCCCACAACACCGTTTGAGGCCCTTTAATGACTGTCAGCAAATCATAACTTTCTGGCGAAATGTAGGATGAAGGGGCATCCATTCTGCCGGGACACGCTCCTAGCATTTCTGCGCCATCAGTCAGGAGCTTAATTCTTGAACCAAACATACCCCGAAATACCGGATCGCCATTAGTGCCGCCATTACGGATTTGAGAAAATCCGGGTATGGTTTTTAAATAATCAGAACCATCACTTGCCGGAACTGGCTGACGAGGCGTTTTTGGCGAGGTGACAATCGCTAAAGGAGAGTACAAAGGCGCGGTTACGGTAATCACATCCCCATCATTGGTTTTTGAACCCTTTATATGGTCGTGCGTATCCGATGCGGTTTCAGCCGCATAGCCATTAAAAGTCGCTAGCAGAAAAAGCGGCATTGCCGAACGGATACAATGGGATAGCATATTTTTTTTATGAGAAGAATTTTTTTCGAACATCATCTTGCCTTAATGTGAATCCACCTTCCAAAGTGATATTTCTATCAAAAGCGGAATACGTTATAGAATCCAACCAAATCGTTTTTGGTATGAGCAAGCTTTTCCTGACTCAACAAGTTGCAGGACAAAGCGTTGCAATTATGTTTAAACCAATGAGATTAGATCTGTTCAGGCGGAGCGCGAGGCAACGAATCAGAAAAGATGAAATGCGGCAGAAAGGAAGCTACGGTTTGAATCGGTGGCGGCCGTGAAGTCAGCGAAGTTGACCAAAATAGCGGTGTATTCGCCAAATCCAGTATAGGTACATGGATCAGAAAAACGCAGTACCCACAAGCAATATCCTCCAACATCGACATACCACCGCCAGCATGTATACCCATCTGCATGCCATCATGATGGCTGGTACTATATAATTTAGTACTATGCGATTTAGTACTATGCGATTTAGTAACATGTGATGCGGAAGAAACGTCAGAATGAGACATATTCCGAGGCATATCATCGTCAGATGACATCACCCTATGGCAATCGACCACTCTCGATGAATGAGCCTCACTAATGCGCGCATGTTCCAGCGATCGGGAAATCACTGGCGCAATGAACAACATCAGTATCGCGAATATACCGAGCCAGGCTGGCAGGCGATTCCGCGATATGTAAAACCGGATCAGTGACAAACTAAGCCTATTCTGTAGAGAACACATTCAGGGACGGGATTGTACGTATTTAACGACCAAATGTTAAAACACTTTATGCAGGAATGTCGCTTTGGCGACAAAATTTATTGTTTTTCTATAGGTAACAGGTTTTTTTTCACTCATTCGACCAAAAATACCGAAAACCCAGCCTGTCACAATAGCAACATTCTTAGCAATATAAAGCTGCCCATTTTTGCAAAGTAAAACAACCGGCTTCAATCCAATAAGTCAGCCGACGGGGCCAAGTCGCCTGACTGTGATAATCGGCACTAAAAATGCCATTTACGTTAGCCCCAAGGCATTTTTTCACCTTATTATTACCATTAACTGCCCCGTTATTTCCGACAATTAACTTAATTCAGGAATCAACATGCGAATAAAACTCGCCTGCTCAGGCGATATATCATCGTCGTTCGTTATAGCGTTCTTAACAAGCGCCAAATTCGTGTCATTAATAAAATTTTCAGTGATTGAAATTCCTGACGCCAAATTTTTAACTTGGTGATAGTGTGTACAAGGAGTGAAAACAATATCACCAGGATTCTGTATACAATGAATACCCTGCGCCTGAGTGAAATCGGGATATAAGGCCAGATCGGGGTTAAAAGCATCAACTTTGCCATAACCTATTTTCGCTGCTTCTTCCGGCCCATAAAATACCCACTCTTTTCGACCACTAATAACCGCATTCCAGGCGTGAGTAGAAGCAATGTCCAAATGCAAACGAGAACCACTGTTTTTAGGTCCCATATAAATCCAGCGAAGTAATAGTAATGCTGCTTCATTATGCAAAATATCGTCTGCAACACGCTGACGAATCAAGCAGGAAAAATAGTCAGGGACCTCATAATCATTCACCAATTCTTTAAAATAGAGCGAAAACTGCCACGCAGAAGCATAATAAGGATCGAGTTCTTCCACATCTTTTATATAATCAATATAGTCACCAAGAGACATATATTTATTATCTTTATTATTTGATGATCGAAATACTTTTATCAGGTGATGACCAAATTTTTGCTGAAAATAGTTCCATGTCCACTTCGTTCTTGCTACCCACTGTTCAGCCCCTCCTCGAATAATAAAAGGGACTCTATCCAGCATACAAGTAAACACATCCTCGATAGATGGCATGGTGAACTCTACACATTTCTGACATCCAGAATTAAAAAAATCCATCATATTTATATAGTTCCAAAGAATAAGTAGTATTTTCGATAACTGACGGAACCCATCCGCCAGTTAATAATTTTATCCAGCCAAGGCCCAAATAATCTGATTGCCTAATGTTGGATAACCAATTCTGAAATAGTTGATCGTTTAATCTCTTCTGGCCGATAAGGCAACGGCAATAGCTGTTTATAATGAGAATAAAACCGGCTCTGATCCGCAAAATGAGGCGAATCAATATCAGAAGATTGCGAATAAGTGAGTAACCCACGCGCATTAGGTCCTTGTTGATCAAATGCCACCAGCATTATCCAACTAGAACCATAACGAATATGATATCCTTGATCAGTTAGCTCCGATTCCAATGGCTCACCAGTCACCACATCATTACCCACAGTATAATGATGTTTAGGAAACAGGGTTTCATCCCCATCCCACGGAGCGATCATATTAAAGCCGCCTTCTTCTCCAAACAACCCCGGCCAACTCATGCGATTATCTGCCGGTTTACCGTCAGGCGCGGTACTTTCAATAAATTGAAACTGACTCACCGGAGTATCTAAAGCCAGCCCCGCATTATTCACATTAGCAACCGCTCGTGCTAACAAGGTGACAAACTCTTCACTTTGTTTTAATTGACGCGGTGTTGTTGCCGGATGGGCTATATCAAACGGTACGACAAAGTGTTCTTGTTGATCAATTAAAAAAGCCAATTCACGGAATATAATAGCGCCCCGGCTATCAGCATTAAATTCACCGTTCCATTGTGATAGTAATTGGCATGCTTGAGTAATATCCACCTTTATTCCATTCTCCAATCTAATTAATCGGTTCGGTGTTTTATCACATAGGGTAACCACATCCTTTAATATCAGTTCGGCTAAATATGAACGCTCAGAGAATAACGCCCGTTCTAATTCCATTAGAGAAAATCGCTTATTATCACCCGCCGCGTCCTGTATTAGTTGCAATCCCATACGCGTTCTGAACGACAGGGGTTTTCGTTCATTACCCAGAAGTGGGGAAAAACCTTCGAGTAAATGTTCCAAGTTCGTTGCCCAGTGAGAATCATTGGAATTTTGTACATAGGATGTTTCCACAAGCTGCGGGATCTGATCATAACCCAAGGCTTCGGTAAAAATCATGGATGATGAGTTACCCGGTAAAATAGTCACGTCATACTTCTCACGGGCGGCCGCCAAGGTTTCGTCATTATTCAATAATTGAATGGCTTCAAGAGACAATGCCGGTACCGCTCTATCACCCATAAAAATACCAACGCCTTCTTTACCGGTTAACAACGTGTTATTAAAAGCCAAGCCATTAAAATCTTTATAAGATTGTTTTGCATCGGCAAGATTATTCGCTCGATTCAACGCCAACCAATGATCAATCATATTAAGGTTGTAAAGATTAACATCTTTTACAACATAAAATTCAGACTCAGACCAAGCAAAGTCTTCATTTTCAATAACTGGCCCAATATCAGTATAAAAATAATCTTTGACGATAGTTTCAATACCGTTGTCGGTTTTGACTTCAATATGAATCGGCTTCGACATTACCGGTTTAATAATCCCATCAATCACATAATTGAGCGGATTGTTAGCAGCAGTTTGCATTTTATAAACAATGACATGTTCAGCCGATGAATAAGTGTGAGTCCAGGCAATGTTGTGATTAAATCCAATATTAATAATACCCGGAAAACCAATTAAAGACGCTCCCATAACATCAACCTTGCCGTTCATGACATGATGCACCTGCCAAAAACGCAGGTTGCCTTCATAAGGAAAATGGGGGTTCGCCAATAACATGCCATTAACCCCTTCAACTTTATCACGGCCTAACGCCCAACCATTCGAACCAATGGAATAACCATTATACCTTGATGTATGTGAAGCCAATTGTTTTTGATCATCATTATTGGGATCAGCGGCATAATAATCGGCAAGAAATTGAGCAGAACCCGGAAATACCGCAATAGAAAATACATATGCCAGCACATCCTCACGTTGAATAGGTATTACCCATTCTTGACCTCGACAAGCTTTTGGCAAGATATAACGGCCCTCCTTAACATGGGACAGGTAGGTATTATAACCTGCAACAAATCCATCAATAATTACCTGTGAATCGGCACTTAATTGAGGCCACTTTTCTCGTGCCTGTTCCACCAAAGCTAGGGCTTTATAGCCGAAGTCCTGAATTAAATTCAGTGAGTCCCCCGGTTTATTCCTATCAGCACCAAAGAAACGCGCACGCTCCCCCCTAATACGCACATAATTATCCGCCATAATGCATATATTATCTTGTGCCTGAGCATAGGCGTTGCCAAAACTCAGGCTTCCCAAATCTTGCGCATAAATATGAGGTACACCATAATGAGTACGAATGATTTTCGCCTCAAATGCTGTCGTGGTCTTTACTGAGTAACTTTTAAATTCGCTACAACTGATTGTTAATAAGACAGTCAACAGTAGTACGTTTGCTTTAAATGATATTGCTTTAAATGATATTGCTTTAAATGATGTCATTTTTATTTTGCCCTTAAAGTGCCTGTATAAAAGCAATCTCTGGCTTTGAATTTTGATTCCAATATTAATGCTCTGAGTAACCAGCGATCATAACCATCGTATCGAGGTTCATACTCGCTGCGCGCATGAGCGACTTTGCGGTTATCAAATAGCAACATTTCTCCAGGCGATAACGTAAAAGTCTCTCTATTTTCATTAATACACTGATTCAACTTTTCTAACGCTACTGCTGCATTTGGGGTTAAACAACGCATATAAGCTGGATCAAATATCATTTCTGGTTCTTGATGTTGACTTAATATGGCAACACAACGGCGGCCACTCGTATTTGACATAAATGTAGGATCGACATCGATCTCAAAGTTTGGCTTTTGTAATTCGGCAATAGTTTCAGCATCTAAATGAATATTCTTGGTTTGAAACAAGTAGGTTTTAGCATTTTTATCGCCACGTAGACAATATAAAGCGACCCAGTCCGCTTTTGCATCATGGAAACCATCTTCAACATGCCATTCCAAAAACGCCTTGTTTGTCCCTAACTGCATATTCTTATATTTTTCCATTGGGAAAACATCATCGATAAAATTAAAGTTCTTTTTGTTGACAAACGAATAAATATATCCAATGCGAGATAAAATCGTGGATATCAAAGTACGAACACCCGCCACCTCAGAACTATTTGTTTGTTCATAAGATAAAGGCGTTAAGCCAAGATTATCAGGAATAGGCAATCCCTTTATCAGCAAATAATTTTCATTTTCTAATGCACGAAAGTCAAATAGCTTTTTCTGTAAACGTACTGGCAAATTAAACGATTGATAAAAACATTGCCAGTAAAATTCCTCGAAATTATCAATGTCATATTTTAGAGTAGACGCTAAAAATTCCTGCTTTAAATATGTCTGTTCTGTTGAGTCAAGCTCAAAAATGAAGTCATCAGACTCCTGAATATCAGACACCATGCATTGCCCATTTCTATTCATAAAGGCTATCCTTTTAAACTGTGTTGCCATATCCAGCAACACATATCTAGGAAAATATACCCGTCATCTTTCAAGTTGCCTCTTTGTTGGCTGCGCTCACTCACCCCGGTTACATAGTTTTCTATGCTCCCGGGGATTCGCTCCCTTGCCGTCGCGATGCATCTTGAAATCCATTGGGTATAAGCTAATCGAAAAGTTCACGAATACCGGTAATAATCAAAACCAATGCTTCTCGTTCCGCAAACGATAAATTTGGATGCCAGATATCCATTAATAAACAAATTCTATGTTTATCTGAACGGTTATAAGCTTCATGCTGATAAGAATAATCAAAAAGTAAACATTCTCCTTCTTTCCAACATCTGGCTTCATTGGCAACGATGATCTCACAATTGCTAGCAGGAATATCGACCGCAAAATGTAAATTAAGAGTGAAATTCCATAAATCACAATGCGGTTTAATCACCGTACCCGGTTGCAACACCGAAAAGTGAACTTCCAATAGAGGACAATGCCAATCCCGTAATTCATTATTAAAAATATGCCATGTAGCGGGCAAAATATTGGCAACTGCATTATTAGGCTGACCATTTTTGAACAAATATAACGCTTTCCAATCTCTTTGCGTTCCCAAATAGTGCTCATAATCGGTTATATGTTGGGACTCACCGCTGATGACCGCGTTAATTTCCTGTTTTATTTTACCCGCATTATTCATCAATGAGGTGACTAATGGCTGCAACTGCGGAAAAGAATGGGTATCTAACCACGGCGTGGTAGAAAGCCCAGGCATGATATATTTAGCATCTGCTTGTAATGGCGCTCTTTGTTGTAATAAAGGATAAAACATATCCTCTACTCTTTTTAAACAGTCACTCCCATATTTTTCTCTAATTCCAGCCAATTGATCTTCAAATAGTTCCAACATGATAACCTCCTGATATCTATTTTCTATTATGATTATATTTCTCTATTATAATTATCTTTCCCTATTATAGTTACCTTTCCTTATTATAGTTATCTTTCCTTATTATAGTTATCTTTCCTTATTATAGTTATATAGCAGAAACAGCGGGCTTTAAAGCACCGTTTTCTACTTTATCGGGATGCACGTTGATTTCAATATTATCCACCAAACCATTATCCATAGTGATAACTCTGTCTGCGATATGAAAATATTTATCGTCATGGCTAATAACGATAATAGTTTTTCCATTGCGCTTCATTTCAGGAAGTAATTCGTTATAGAAAAACCCTCTATAATTAGGGTCCTGATCGGCAGCCCATTCATCAAACAAATAAATAGGCGCATCTTCCATATAAGAGATAACCAGAGCTAAGCGTTTACGTTGACCATGAGAAAGCTTAGTTGTGGATAATCTGCCATCTTTAACCGTGACTTTTTCTGCTAAATCCAATTTTTTCAGATATTGACGCGTTAATTCATCATCGGCAAGTTCACCTTTTCGGTTAATTACCGTATCAAACAGATAAAAATCCGAATGAATAACACTGTACATATTCAGATAATTCTCTCGGTTATCTTTATTAACCACCTTATCATCTATGAAAATATCACCTTCAGATTTATTCAACAGTCCAATCAATAATTTGGCAAAAGTCGATTTACCACTGCCATTGCCACCTTTAATAATGATAATTTCGCCGCGCTGAATATCCAGATTAATCGGTCCAACAGAAAAACAGTTCCCTTCACCGGTATACTGAAAACTTATGGAACGCAGGGAAATTCTAGACCATTCTTTATATTCTTCGGTGTTGGTTACAGTTGGCTCCATTGATAAGTTTTCAGAAAACTTTAAGCGATCAATCTTACGCAGAGATATGAGCGCTTTTACTATGGTTTCCTGTGAGGATAAAATAAAATCAACAGGCCCCAGTAAAAAGGTCATAATAAAGATAAAGGTAAGAATATCGTTACTTTCCCCTATCCCCCACATAACATGAGAAAATAAAATAGAGCCAAGCACCAGAAATAATAATATTTGTCCCCAATTTTCATTCAATTTCCAGAAAATTTCTGATCTAAGATCAGAGTCATTAATCTTTTCTAATGAGGGTAAAACACCTCGATTAAAAAACGAATGTTTGCGCTTTTCATTATTATTAAGTTCTTTAACTCCATCCACCAGACTCTTAAATTGTTCATGCAAATTATCATAATCATCACGATATATTTCATCATAAGCTTCAGCTCGACTGATGAAATAACGCGAAACCAAAAGCCCTAATGGGAGAATAACCAGCGTGACTATAAACAGATCAATCGATCTGAATGCCAGAAAACCTAAACATGCAATCACGGTAATTACATGATAAATAAACTGCGGCATGGTAGAGATAGCCCTGGAAATATCACTCACATCAGATGTTAAACTGGCCTGAACTTTATGCCCGCCAATCCTATCCAAAATGGCATAAGGAGTATTCAAGATCCGTTTCACTAAGGTACTACGAACTTCAAAAATAATTTTGACACTTAACTTTGTCATTAGGTAATTAGCAAAAGAACTTACAATAAATAAACAAGCAAGCCCGATGAAGAACTTAACTGTCCACGATACTAAGTCAGCACTAATCTGCTCCAATGCATCATCAGTAATCAAGGAAATTAACCAAATACTAAAGAAAGCGCTAAAAGCACCAACAATACTATTAAAAATAATTTTTAACCGATTGGCTTTAACCAAATCAGAGATCATCGAGATTAACTCCTAAATAAAATTTTATTATTGCCTGACTTTAACAATCTTTACTTTGCCACAAAGTGATATTCCATCCCCCCATAAAACCTCGGCTAATAGTTTTTGGCGTTAACCAAAAACAGTGTCGATAAATAGTATCATCTCCATTAATTTGCAAAATCAAAACCTTATAGCCTTTGTCATAAACATCTGTTTTCAACCGCGGTAGAAGTTGCTTAAGCTGTTCATCTAAAAAACTATCACAGTGATAAATAACCACATGGTTTTCATTAAATCGATAATTATTTACATCAGCCTGTATTATCTCAATGTGATTTTTTTTATTTATAACGTTAACATTTTGCCGTGCAATTAATGCCAACGATTCAACAGTTTCTACTCCGGTAATCTTGCTAAAATTATAACTGGATGCACATATAATCGCTCGCCCTTTACCACATCCCAAATCGATAAATTCAAAGTCACTGTACTCGATCGGCAGAGACATTAATGCTCTATGAATCACACTGTAATAAGCAGGCATATAGCGAGTACAAACGGGAGAATTGACAGGCCATTTATCGTCAAAAGCAACGCCATTAGTTTGCACGCCTAAATATTGATCTTGGCTATCTTGTTGATCAATCCAGTGAAAAATTTCATCCGGTTGCGTGACGCCAAAAATAATCCATAATAAGTGATACAGCTCTTCTCCTCGTTGGACCTGAATTTTATTATCTAATATCGCCTTAGCGATAGCGGCTGATGGTTCCTCACTGGTTACACACGCGATTAATGACTCCACGCTGATTTCAATCTCACTATAAAAATCATATTGTTCATACATTGCATCATTAGCGTTGAAATCAATATGCGCACGTCCATCCGCTATCTCAATAAACCAACATCCGACCTGTAATATCTTCACTCGGTGAAAATGATTGATATTATTTATAGGCCGATATATATCGACCCGATATTGCACAATGTCGAGCAGCTCCTGATAGGTTAAGTTCGATGTTTTGAATAAAGGCTCCGGCCGATAGCGTTGTCGCAATATAGCCTCAGCCAGCTCTTCAACGGCACCCGGTTTTAATACTGAATAATGATCACCGCCTACCATGCCGCAAGTAATCGTTTGTGCGACATAATCTTGTAAGGATGCAATAATCTTCTTTTTTTCTGCCCGTAGTTGTATAGAAGTTTCGCAATAAATGAATGTCATCTTGCCCTTTAATCTGGCCGATGGTACATAATCGCAAGCCATCGTAGAGTAGCTTTTATAAACTTCAATAAACCTTTCCAGCGCTTCGCCTTCAATGCCTTGAGCTAACTCGGCACTCACTTCGTCGATCTCTTCGCGGGTATAAGGCTGTTGCTCATAAGCGGTAAGAAAACTATCAATCACTATCAAGTCAACGGTTTTCCCATTATTTTCCAACGCCAAAGCAACCTCGAAAGCAACACATGCCCCTACACAATCACCCACCAGTCGATAATGCTCTTGTGGATAGTCTTGCAAAAGTAATGCCGCATAACGTTCAGCCAATGTTTTAACAGTAATTGTGTTCCCCCCTAAGAACAGAGAAGTTGCGTCAAATACTTTGAGGCTGAAATCGTTTTTTATTTCTCGGGCTAAATCAATAAAAGATGATACTGGAGCACCTGCGCCAGGAACCAAAAATAATGGCGTTTGGTCAGCACCCAATGACACCAATTTAATAGCTTCATCTGGCGCTAAAAAAGCCATAATGTCAGCTTTATTAGCAATCACCAGGTTTTTTAGTTCAGGAGTAAAAACACAACCTGACATGACCTTAAAACCCAATTTGCCGCGCTCAACAAATAACTGCACCCCCGCAGCCGAAGTTTGCCGAATAATATCAACGACTCGCATTATTCCACCTTATTTATCAGCGTCTATTTTTATCATCATAACCAGCCTTCTTCCGCCACCGAGTTATGCCCCTGATTAACTTGTTCAGCTAGTTGCAATTGCTTACGCTCAATTATCAGCGCCAGGATTGCTAGATCACTGGCCGTCATAATATCGGCAACGCTGACCGTGACAGCAAAAGTCTGTTGTATCTGATGTAAAAACCTCAACAAGGTTAATGAATTCCCTCCCAACTCGATAAAAGACGCGGTTAATCTCACCATGCTTAACGGTAATTTCAGTGCGTCGGCACACAGTTGTACCAATTGTTTTTCAATTTCAGTTTCCGCAATACGATCCAACCCTTGCGTAATACAAGGTTTTGGCTCAGGTAGGGCAGCAAAATTCACTTTACCATTAGCTGTGGTTGGGATAGCGGCTATCACAGCATATAGGGTTGGCGCCATATATTCTGGTAATCGGGTTTTCAGTTGCTCTCTTATCGGAGGGATTACCGCATCTATTTCGGTACCCTCTGGCATAACCAGCCAAGCACCCAGTTGTTTTTCGCCAGTCGCATCGACAATCACTCGCACAATACTTGTCGCCACGCCATCAATAGCTGACAGTGCTGACTCTATTTCACGAGTTTCGATACGAAAACCTCTGATCTTGACCTGATTATCAAGACGACCGACATAAACCAGTTCACCATCGTTATTCCAATAAACACGATCACCGGTTTTATATAAACGTACTGCTTGTTCCGGCAAGATAGCCATTTCAACGAACTGGGCCGCATTTTGCTCTGGGTTATTCACATAACCTAAACTTAAAGCATCACCAGCAATGTAGAGTTCACCAATAACACCCGGCGGCACCAATCCCCCCTGAGAATCCAAAACATAGGTCTGACAATGTGCCAAAGGACGACCTATCGGCACCACTGCGTCGGTTAAGGCGTCTAACTGGGTGACATCAATAGCAGTCGCGACAATGGTTGTTTCTGTCGGTCCATAAGTGTTGAATAAACGGATCTCTCCTTGTGTTTTTTGTTGCCATAGCGCCAATAACTCCATTCGCATGGCTTCACCACCGACGATGCATACCTTCAAATGTTCAACGAGTTGTTTAACATCGTCGGCAGTTAACTGATACGTCCACTCATGCCATAAGGCTGTGGGGACTGAAATCAGCGTGACTTTTTGTGCATCAATGAGCTGACATAACTGTTTAACGCTATACGCTGTTTTATGACTATCCAGAACCAGACGACCACCGGAAAATACCGATAACATTAATTCTTCGATAAAAATATCAAAACCAATGTTGGCAATTTGCAATACCGTATGGGCAGAATTTGTCGAATAATAACGTTTAACGGCTTCATAATAGCTCAACAAATTGTGATGACTGATCTTAATGCCCTTAGGCGTGCCCGTTGAACCCGAGGTATACATGATGTAAGCAATACGCTCTGGCGCTGATAATGCGACTTCCTGTGCCACAACCGCAGTATCAACCGACTCAATCTCATCAACCATAACAATATTTTGTTCATCAACCGGCAAAGTGCGGCTTTCAGAACGCTGTGAAACAATAAGCTGAATATCAGCATCATTAATAATATGGGCAATGCGTTCTGCTGGATAATCGGTTGCCAATGGCACAAACGTTGCGTTCGCCTGCAAAATAGCCAAGACACTAATCACCACTTCGGGACTACTTGATAAATAAATACCCACCGTATCATTTACCCCGATGCCCCGCGCAATAAGAAGTGCCGCCAGCTTGTCAGCCGCTAACGCCAACTGCGTATAATTCATGCTTCCCCAAGGCCCTGACAAGGCCACTTCATCAGGTATCTGATGCGCAACTCGGGCAAATAATTGAGTCAGAGATGTGCAGTCATTAGCAATAGATGACGCATGACCGGCTAATTGATGCAAGTGTTGGATTTGATCTGGAACTAAATAATCCGCATGCCCTAAGTGATGACGTTGTGAAACTAACATCGATTTTATTGCCGTTTCATAATAAGCCAATATTTGGCCCGCCTGATATTGCCTAAACACCGATTGAGTTAACGCCAATTGCAGAACCAGAAAACTATTAGCTGAGCTATGATGGCAAACAAAATCATAACCATAACCAACTCGTTCATATTCATGATCATCAGCCTGCTCAGGCTCAACATCCTGAGTTGTCTGTAATTCATCAGACACATGAAAATCGACATAGTTAAATAAAGCGCCAGAGTAATCACATTTGAATTCCTCTTGCATCACAGCTACTGGATAATGTCGATAAGGCCAGCTTGCCGTGCTGTATTCGGTTAATTGCTCAATCAACGACGCCCAGGTTTGTTGATGAATATCTGCATTAACCGGCGGCGTATTCAAGAATAATCCAAGACAAGATTCAGCACCTTCCACTTCAAGTCTTCCGTGACTTACTACCGAACTGGTGATGGCATCAGTGCCATTGATTTTCGCTAATACATAAACATGTACCGCCAACAGTAATGTGCGCAACGGCACTTTTAATTGCGTCGCCAGTTGTTGCAAATCGTCATGTAAATAAGATAGCTCAAGACGAGCGGAATAATGTTGTGTTACTCCTTTTCCAGTCCAGTCAGGAAGTACAGCCGCGTTGGCAATCTGCTGCCAATAAGCTTTGTGTTCAGGACCATCAATAGCAGACAGTTCTTCAGCAATGTATTCACCGTAATGCGGTAAGTCAGCTCTTGGTGGAATAGAACCGCCAGACAACACCGATAAATAGTTTTCCATGAACTCAACTTTTAGGTTGGCAACACTCCAACCATCAAGAATGGCATGTTGATGGGACAAAACCAGAGCAAATGTATTATTAGCATCAATAAATACATGAATTCGCCACATTAATTCATTTTCAACAAAAAAGTTGTTATTTTCCTGTTCCAAACAGTGATCTAATTGATGTTCAAATTCCTGTACGGAAAGGTGGCGGCAATCATTAAGGGTAACCGGCAGAGCAATCGTTTTATGAATATATTGCAACGCTCTTCCTAATTCGAAGTTGTATGTCGCACGCAATAATTCATGGCGTTGTACTATGGCATTAAATGCTTGACCAAACGCTTGTTCACTCCACTCTGCATTAATCGAGTAATGTTCTACAATGTGGTAACTTTTATCTTTTAGCTGATGATAAATAGACCCCATTTGCAAACTCGATAATGAATATGCATCATCCAATGTTGATGGCTCAATCAATGCCGCCCGCTCGTCATCGGTGAGTAATGAAAAAGCGTGATAAGCATCTTTAGAAGAGACGCTTTTGTTGTTCAAATCAGGTAACTGCTGCGTTATTTCATGAATACTTTGATAAGTCAAAATATCTTTTACACTGAGCGCTAAACCCACCTGTTTAGCCATCGCAACAACACGCACAATTAATATTGAGTCACCACCCAAAGCAAAGAAATTATCGTAACGACTCACTTTCTCCTGTTTCAAAACCACGGCAAAAATAGACGCTAATGTTCTTTCAACGTCATTTTGCGGCGCAACGTATTCCGTACTGGTAAAAGCACTGGTTTCCGGCGCAGGTAATTTTTCTTTATCCACTTTTCCGGTAATACTCACCGGGAAAGCATCCAGACATACAAATGCGCTGGGGATCATGTAATGAGGTAATTGATGCCGTAGCTGTTCTCTGATCTGTTCAACTAATAACGATTGCGGCGTTTGCAGATAAGCAATAATTTGTTTATTGCCCGGCTCAATTTCCCGTACCACAGCAATAGCATTCTGTACATCAGGCAATGCACGCAGCTTGGCATCAATTTCAGCCAGTTCAATAC
This sequence comes from Photorhabdus luminescens subsp. luminescens, assembly GCF_001083805.1. Lineage (GTDB taxonomy): Bacteria > Pseudomonadota > Gammaproteobacteria > Enterobacterales > Enterobacteriaceae > Photorhabdus > Photorhabdus luminescens. The sequence continues at coordinate 119,140 of NZ_JXSK01000002.1, forward strand.
GGAATCCACGCAGTTTTATTTGATCATCATTACGCCCTAAAAACTCCAGAGTCCCATCAGATTTTAATCTAGCTTGATCACCGGTGTGATAAATATAACCACAACCGCCAGAAAGGTTGTCTTTAACAAATTTTTGTTGCGTTAATTCGCTATTGCGGTTGTAACCTCTTGCCAAACCCGGGCCGCCTACCGCAATTTCACCAACCACCCCGATAGGCACAGGCTCGCCATAAGCATCAAGGATATAAATGTGAGTATTGGCAAACGGCGTACCAATGGGAACATAGGCATCATCAGGTAAAGAGAGGTGCGTCACATCACCGTAACTGGCATCAATCACCGATTCTGTTTGTCCATAAATATTGAAACAACGGGCATCGGCATGCATCAGCTTTTGCAAACGGTTTAAATCACGACCATACCAAGCTTCTGAACCCACTAATATATGGCGCAGGGAATCCAATTGAACCCTGCTTTGTTCAGCATAATCGAGTAAATTCCTCAGAATGACCGGCACAAAGTCACCCAATGTCACTTGTTGTTGTTCGATAAGCTGATACAAAGCCTCTGTGGTAATCAAATCCGACTTGCGGCAAATCACTAAGCGACCACCGGTGGTCAAGCTCTTAACGATATCGCCCAGAAAAATATCCACCGCCAAACCCGCCATTTGCAATACTGTCGGCGGCTGCTGGAATAAGCCAAATATGGCATCCCAGCCATACAAACGGGCAATCATCGCCGTATGCTCAACCATCACGCCCTTGGGATGGCCGGTTGTTCCTGAAGTGTAAGTCATGTAGGCCAAATTGGTCGCAGTTGAATGACTCTGCGTCGCCGCAATATTGGTATCAATCCGTGACTGGCTTAATATTTCATCCAATCTCCAGACGTTGTACGCCGAAGCCACTTCAATAGGCAAACGCTGAATATCATCAACCACAACCAATGGGGTACCGCTATCTTGAAGAATGTATTCAATCCGCGGCAATGGCTGATCAGCATCAAATGGCACATAGGCTAAACCCGCCTTCAAGATGCCAAGTACGGTAATCACTGCGGCCGCAGTACGATCCATACAAACCGCAATAAAGGTATCCGATGTATAACCTTTGTCTAATAAAAAGTGGGCTACCTGATTCGCTTGCGCATTCACTTGCCGATAAGTGAGATGAAGCTCGCCGTCAATAACCGCTATTTGTTCTGGACTCCGTTCCATTTGGTCTTCGAACAACTGGTGAATACATTTATCCGCAGGATAGGGCTGCCAATTGTCATTGATATCACTCAACAGATATTGCCTTTCCTGCTCAGTTAACACCGGCAGTTTAGTCAAAGGCGCTGTTTGATATTGGTCAGTCACTAATGCAGACAATAAAGTCAGGAACCGTTGGCTGAATCGGGTTATTGTCGATCGTTCGAATAGTTGACAGTTGTATTCAAAACTAAAATCAAGACCGTCCTCACTTTCACTGGCATCTAAGGTCAAATCGAACTGGGCGGTAACATGTTCGCTATCAAGATATTCAAATTCAACGTTACTCAATTGCAATACCTTGGATTCATTGGTATCCATTGAGAATACGATTTGGAAGAGCGGCGAATAACTTGTACTCCGCTCCGGCTGCATTTTCTCAACCAACAATTCAAACGGCAGTAACTGATGCGCTTGAGCATCAATATTAACCTGACGAATATGTGACAGATATTCAGCAAAAGTGAGATTTGCCTGGTATTTGGTGCGCAGCACTAGCATATTGACGAAAAAGCCGATAAGCGGCTCCACTTCCGCCTGCAAACGATTCGCAACCGGCGTCCCGATGACAATATCCTTGCTTTGACCATGACGGGCAAGTAACAGGGTAAATGCAGCATGCAATACCACAAACAGACTCGTATTATGTTGACTGGCAAGGGATTTAAGTCCAATCAAAAGAGACTTGTCAGCACTAAATTCAAGTAACCCGCCACGGCTGCCAAGTTGTAATGGACGCGGGTAATCCAACGGCAAGTCGTGTACAGGCGGCAACTCATTAAGCTGAGTTAACCAGTAGTTAAGATCCGTTTGTAACGTTTCACCCTGTAGTTGTTGCCGTTGCCAGACAGCATAATCTTTATATTGAATGGGTAGCGATGGCAAAGCCGGTTGCTGGCGACCCTCAAGCAGTTGGCTGTATATGTTGACAAATTCATCAGCAAGCACGTTGATTGACCAACCATCTGATGCGATATGGTGCATATTGAATACCATAACACTCTGATCTTCGGCTATTTTTAGATAGGCCGCTCGCAGCATGACATCGTTAGCCAAATCAAATGCCTGCTCCGCATGCCGCTGAATAAATTCTTGCACTTGCTGTTGGCCGCTTTTTTCCCCAAGGCTTTGATAGTCAACACGGTCGATCTTCACAGTTACCTTGTCCAACACTTCCTGCCATGCACCAGCGGTATCATGCCGATAGACCGTTCGCAGCACCTGATGGCGTTGAACAATCATGTTTATCGCACGTTCAGCGATAGCGAGATTGAAGTCCCCTTTAATGGTTAATGCCAACGGCATATTGTATTGAGGCGTTTGTCCATCTAACTGGTCAATAAACCAAAGCCGTTGCTGAGCAAACGACAATGGCAGCCGCGCCATTTCAGCTCTTGCCATTTCAACTCTTGCCATCTCAACTCTTGCCATTTCAACTCTTGCCATTTCAACTCTTGTCATTTCAACTACAGGCGTAATTGGCGCTATCACTGCATTGCTGTTAGTTGCTGTCTGTTGTTCAGCGATCAATTGTGCGAAGTCAGCCAAGGTTTGACTTTCAAACACTACCCGAACAGAGATCTGTACGGCCAAGGTTTTCTTGATTTCCGATACCAATTTAATCGCCAACAGGGAATGTCCCCCTAGCTTGAAAAAGTTATCGGTACGGCCCACTTTAGGGTGGCCTAACAACTGCTGCCACATATCAGCCAGTTGTTCTTCCAGTTCCCCCTGCGGCAGGCAATAATTCTCTGGTAACGGCTCTTGCGTCTCTACACTCAGTAACGCTTTGTAGTCAACTTTACCGTTTACCGTCATTGGAATGCTGGTTAGCGAAATAAAGGCATTGGGAACCATATATTCCGGCAAGGTTTGGCTTATTTGTTCCTTCAACGCCACTGGCTCCAGCGGAGCGTCCGCAACGTAGTATGCAACCAGTTGTTTATTGCCGTTAAGCTCATCCGCAGTGACAACCGCCTGCCTCACCCCATCAATCGCAATAAGTTGGTTCTCAATCTCACCTAGCTCAATGCGGAAACCCCGAATTTTTATCTGGCTATCCTTCCGCCCGATATATTCAATTTCACCATGAACATTAAACCTCGCCAAATCGCCAGTCCGGTAAAGCCGCTCAACCTCACCGTCGAAAAAAGCAACCTGGATAAAACTTTTCTGCTGCTCCTCAGGTCGGTTTAAGTAACCTCGGGAAACGCCTTTACCACCAACCACTAATTCACCAATGACACCTTGCGGCGCCAAATTCAAATGTTCATCAACAATATAGGCTTTAACATGACCACATACCCTGCCAATGGGAACCGATTGTTCAATCTGCAATGCGGATTCAATCAAGTAGTAACTCGCCAAGACGGTTGTTTCGGTCGGCCCGTAGGTGTTCATCACCGGAGGACGGTTTGCTGATGCGAACCAATGCCTGACAATTTCAGCATTAATTGCTTCACCGCCAACGATAACCAACCGTAGTGTGTCAGGCGCCAAAGCGTCGCCACTACTTACCTGATGCCAAAATGCAGTGGGTAAGCTCATTACGGTGATGTTGTGTTGACAACACTGTTGCCAAAATAGGTCAGCGCTGTTCAACCAATCATCGTTCCTCAATACTAAAGCGGCCCCTGCACATAGGGTGACAAAACACTCTTCAATGGAAATATCAAATGCAAATGAGGAGAACTGTAATACGTTGTCGTCAGGTTTAACGGAATACATTGCCAATGCTGCCGCCACAAAATGGCTCAACTGCGTATGCTCTACCATGACCCCTTTAGGCTTGCCCGTCGATCCAGAGGTATACATGACGTAAGCAAGTTCATCCAAGCTCTGGTTGATATTCGGATTATCAGATGCAGTCCCTAAAAATGGCTCCATTTCCGAGGTTAACAGCTCAACAATGACATTCAGTTCAGCAAACTTGTCTGCATATGCGTTGTTCGTCAACACAACCGCCGGTTGGCAATCCGCAATAATGTGCTGGATTCGGGACTGAGGGTTGTCAACGTCAATGGGGGTGTAAGCGGCGCCTGCTTTCAGTACCGCCAATATACTGATAATCATCTCAGGGGAACGCGGTAAACATAACGCGACAATATTGCCCGGCCTAACCCCCTTTTCGATTAGGTGATGCGCCAATCGATTAGCCCGCTGGTTCAACTCGCGATATGTCAGGGTTTGATTTTCCCCTGCAACCTGCCATACCAAAGCGGTGGCATCGGATCTTTGTGCTGCCTGACGTTCAAACTGGCATTGCACAGTTTCTGCCGTTGTCGCGATAGAAGATGGTAGCGCCAGTTGTCGCCCTAAACGGCGCTTTTCGTCTTCATCCAACAGCGCTAAAGAGTCTAATGTTTTATAAGGATTTTTGGCGATATCAATCAATAAGATTTCAAACGATTTGAGTAACCTTGCAATAGTGTGTTCATGGAATAGGCTACTGTTGTACACCACTTCAAACAGAATCGTGTCACTGTCATCAATCGCATCGAGTTCCAAATCAAATTTAGAGAATGCTTCCCCCGAAGATACCGGGGTGAACACCACGTCATCCAATCTCGATTCACCAGCCTCAGTCGTATCCATTGTGAACATGAACTGGAATATCGGTGAATAAGCGATGTTCCGACTCACCGCCAATTTCTCCACCAGAACATCAAACGGCAAATCCTGATTCATTTGTGCTTCAATGTTGACTTGCTTTACATGCTGCAAAAACTGCATGAAATCAATCTTGCCCTGATATTCGGTTCTCAACGCCAGCGTATTGACAAACAACCCGAGCAGTGACTGTAACTCTTTTTGTTTCCGGTTAGTGGCCGGTGTACCAATGACAATATCCGTTTGCTGGCTGTAGCGAGCGATAAATACTGAAAATGCGGCGTGCAATAACATAAACAGGGTCGCGCCGGCATTGCCTGCATGCTTACGCAACATCGCCGAAGATTGCCGATCCAATCGGAATCGCACCTTAACACCATAGTTGGTCTGTTTCACCGGCCGCGGAAAATCCAATGGAAATTGGTGAACTTGCGGTATATCCGCTAGTTTTTGTCGCCAATAATCAAGTTGCGCATCAAACACCCCGTCAGCAATCCATGACTGCTGAGTGTAAGCATAATCTGCATATTGCACGGGTAATACGGGCAAGGACTCCGGCAGATTCTGCTTAATCGCTTGATAATGGGTGACAAATTCTTCCATCAATAGAGAGAAAGACAATCCGTCTCCAGCAATATGGTGCAAGTTGATGATAAGAAATTGCCGCTGAGTATCCGTTGTAAAAAAGTCGATCCGGACCATTAGGTCCTTTCGTAAGTCAAACGGAGCAGCAACATACTGATAAAATATTGCTTTCAGTTCGGCAGGGTCACATGTCAAGTGCCGAACATTGATCTTTGCCTTAACATTTGACTGAATCTCTTGCCATACTTCTCCCTGTTCTTCTCGGTAAACTGAGCGCAACACTTCATGGCGTTCGACAATGCGTTGCATGACTTTTTCAGCAATCGTTAAATCGAACGCGCCACTCACTTCCAACACCGTCGCCATATTGTAATGTTCGCTGCTGCCAAAGAGCTGGTCGATGAACCACAGGCGTTGTTGTGCAAAAGAAAGAGGTAACCGAGTCAGCCCTCTATCGACAGTCTTGATCGGTAATGGATTTGATTGTTGCCCTTGCAGATACGCAATAATCTCTGCCTTATGCATTCTCAACTCAGTAATCATATCTTGCGATACTGCGCCTTTAGGCGCGTTCAGCTTAAGCGAGTCAGATTCAAGGTATACCATAATGTCTTGCTGTTTTAAGTCAGCTAAAAATGCGGCGATATTCACAGTTCAACGACCTCCCTTTCTCCCCCAATCTGTTTATGTCGTTCGGCAAGCTGCTGCTCAACATACTGTGCTAAAGCAAACAGAGTGTCATAGACGTAAAAATCCTTTACCGACAGTTCTATCTTCAATTCTTCGCTGATGACACTGCCGAGTTTGACAAATTGCAGTGAGTGAATACCGAGCTGTACAAACCGGGCCGCAGTATTGATTCGCTCCAAGCCAAGCTCTCTATGGAACAATTCAGCCAACTGCTTTTCAGTTGCTGTCTCTGGCGGCGTAAAAGGTTCTTCTGCGATATTTTCCATACTTGGCGCAGGCAGGGCTTGACGATTAACTTTACCATTCTCAGTCAGCGGCATTTCCGGCAATAACACATAGCAGCCAGGCCACATAAACTCCGGCAAGATGCGCTCGACTTTATCGCGCTGTTCACGTATGTCGAGCATTGACGGAGCGACTAAATAAGCCACCAAGGATTGCCGCTGTTTGTCATCCTGCCTGACACAAACTACAACATCCGCTACATCAAAATTAGCGCGGATACAGTTCTCAATTTCACCCAATTCGAGACGAAAACCGCGCAATTTCACTTGGAAATCGTTGCGACCAATGTAAGCAATCTCGCCTGATGGCAACACCTTCACTAAATCACCGGTGCGATATAGTCGTTCGCTGTTACCTTTAGCGTCCACATGATCAATAAAACGTTCAGCCGTCAGTTCTGGACGGTTCAAGTACCCTTTTGCTAATCCGACACCACCGACATACAGTTCTCCAACTACGCCAACCGGACATTGGGAGCGATCTTTCGCCAATACATAAAGCGACACATGGGGCGCTGGACGACCAATCGTGACTGGCTCAGTCGCCTTTGCAAAGATTTTCAACGAAGACCATACCGTAGTTTCCGTTGGCCCATATTCGTTGACCAGAGTTGCCTGAGGCTGACATTGGAAATGTTTTGTCTTAACTTGGTCCGACAAATTCTCGCCGGCACAAATCACCTTACGTAGTGAATGTCCTGTAAGGGAATCAAGAACAGCATCGTAGAAACTGGGAATAAAAAGAACGTGGCTAATTTGTTGACTGTCTATCATCTTTGCCACATACGATGCATCTTTCGCATCTTGGGGGGCCATTAAATGCAACGTTGCGCCGCTGCCAAGCCCCCAATATATTGCCGGAGCCGATGAATCGAAAGCAAATGATGAAACCAGTAAAAATTTCTCCGGCACTATCGCGTATGAATTAAACCGTCCAACCGTTGATGCGCTCAAAGCCCCGTGAGGGATCATCACCCCTTTAGGATTACCTGTCGAACCCGAGGTATAAATGACATAGGCAAGGGAATCTGCTGTCACACTTGAGGTCAGCATCGGTTCAGTACGAGACTGGGCGGCAATTTCAGTGTCATCAAGCAAGATAGTGCAAACGCTACTCGTTGGTAAATCGATCTTATCGATACTTTTGTTATCGACGATAACCAAACCAACATTGCTGTCAGCCAAGATAAAACTTAACCGTGCTACAGAATAAGTGGGGTCCAATGGCAAATAAGCACAGCCTGCTTTCAATATCGCTAACATGCTGACAACAAAGTCAATGCCGGGTTCCATCAAAATAGCAATTAACTGGTTGTTGTCGGCGCCTTTAGCCAATAATAATTGAGCGATCTGATTAGCCCTTGCATCAAGTTCAGCAAAACTGAGGCTTTGCTCCTGATAGCGAATTGCCACTCGTTCAGGATACTCAGCCGCCCGCTGTTGAATAAGCTGATGCACAAAAGGTTGCTCCTCAGGCAGTTGCCAAACTGATTGATGAGACTTGTCCAATACCGCTTGTTCCTGCTCACTGATGATCGCTAATTGATTAATGGGTCTATCACCGTTGACCGCAATATGCGCCAACAACAACTGCATATTTTCGGCAAAACGGGCGATTGTGTCTGGATTAAAGAGCCCTCGATTAAACTCAAAAATCAGCGACAATCCGTCCTTATCTTCTGTCGCGGTTAAGGTCAAATCAAACTGCGTTTGTCCCCCTTGTTCCATCACCTCTTCAAATTCAACATCAGCAAGTTGCAACTGTTGAGATTCATAATTTTGCATTGAGAAAAGCACTTGGAATAAGGGCGTAAACGCGGTGCTTTGCTCAGCTAGCAACTTCTCAACTAATAATTCAAATGGAATGGCCTGATTGCTCTGTGCATCAAGGTGCGCCTGCCTTGCACTCTTCAACAACTCATTGAATGTCAGCGTCGGTGTACAATCCAAACGCAACACCAGCGTATTGAGGAAACAACCAATTAGCGACTCCAGTTTCTGTCCCGGTCGGCTTGTAATAGGTGTGCCAATAACCACATCCGGGTTATCACTGTAACGCCCCAGCATCACAGCAAAAGCGGTATGCAAGAGCATGAATAAAGTGGCATTTGCATCAACCGCTAATCGCTTAAGTTTACTCACCGTCTCCAGCGGTATCTTTTGCGTGTGCGTTGCGCTGCGCATATCCAATTTTTGAGGACGAGCATAATCCAAAGGCAATTCATGAACCAATGGCAGGTTAGCCAACTGTTGTTGCCAATATTGCAACTGCTCGTCAAACATTTGCTGAGTTTCAGCTTGGTTCTGCCAGTAGGCATAGTCCGAATATTGCAGTTCAAGTTCAGTCAACAAGGCCGGTTTATCATGCACAATTTGCTGATAAAGAAGGGTAAATTCATCCACCAATATCGCCAGAGACCAGCCATCAGCAGCAATATGGTGCAAATCAAAAAACAATACGCCAGCCAATCGCTTATCAGATGTCTCTGATTTTAGATCAGAGGCCAGATAAGCCACTCTTAGCGGCAAATCCCTGCTTAAATCAAATCGTCTCTGTCTCTGCCCCGCCAGCCAATTCTCTATCTGTTGCTGTTGGTCAACACCATCGGCAAGGGTGTCTTTGTCAATCTGGAAAACATAGTCGTCCAACACGACTTGTTCCGGCATGCCTTGTGATTCTTGATAAACAGTGCGTAAAATTTCATGTCGCTTAAGAATGGCATCCATCGCCTGATTTGCGGCTGCTAAGGAAAATTGACCATATAAATTGAACGCGGTTGAAATCTTATACTGGCGTTCAACCGTGGAAACCTGTTCGACCAGCCAAAAACGGCGCTGCGCAAAGGATAACGGCGCTTTGGTAAGGCGCCGACGTTGTAATAACGAAAGCTTCGGTTGCCCCCCTACCTCCGCATGAGAGAGAAAATCAATAATTGCTTGTTTGTTTTGTTTAATAAATTTTCCCTGTTCAGGTGTGATGGCGCCAGGAGCAGACTGAGATTTTAGCGTCCCATTTTCAACAAAAAGACGAACTTCCTGCTCGGACAATCTATCAATAAAGCCTTTTAGGTTCATAATCACCACTCGGTTACCTCATATTCTTCCACTACAGCCCCAACTGACTTGTTACGTTGAATAACCATTTCTTTTTCAAGCCAATCACATAACTGCTCTAATCTTGATCTTTCAAACACCATCGCAATTGGCACGCCAACGGAAAATGCCTGTTCAATTCGAGAAATTAGCTTCATCGCTAATAAGGAATGACCACCTAAATCAAAAAAGTTGTCGGCCATGCTTACCCTGTCTTGTTGCAATAACCCCTGCCAAATTTTCGCAACACTTTGTTCCAGTTCAGTCACTGGCGCGATGTATTTGGCTTTGACAAAGTTATCTGCTCCAGGCTGTGGAAGTCGGCTGCGATCCACTTTGCCATTGGTATTCAGCGGAAAAGCCGCCATCTGCACATACGCAGATGGCAACATGTAATCAGGTAAGCTAGCCGATAAATAGGCTTTAATTTCAGATAAATCCAATGAATTAGCCGCGACAAAATAAGCGATAAGCTGCTTATCGCCTGCTTCTGTATCAATCGCAATGACTACGGCTCCGGTTATGCCATCGAACTTACTTAATTGAGCTTCGATATCACCGAGTTCAATTCTGAACCCACGGATCTTGACCAGATGGTCGTTGCGGCCAAAGTAGTTGATCTCACCGTTTTGATGAAAGCTGGCTAAGTCCCCAGTTCGATATACTCGTTTCCCAAGCACCCAATCACAATCAAGATACCGCTCTGCGGTAAGCTGAGGCTGCTGATAATAGCCTCTTGATAAACAGTCCCCAGCTAAATATAGCTCGCCGATGGCTCCCATCGGGACAGGCTGCAAGTACTCATCCAAAATATAACAGGCCACGTTAGGCAATGATCGGCCAATCGTCGGCAAATCAGGCCATGAAGCAGGTTCTCCCTGTAATGTGTTAGACGTGACGACATGGGTTTCTGCCGGGCCATAGTGGTTCACTAACTTACATTGACTATGTGTCGTGAAAAATTGTCTGATAGCCGCCGTGATTTTGAGCCTTTCAGCGCTCGAAACAATAACCCTTAATTCGGGGAACTGTAGCCCATTAACACCGCTATACTCAGCCAGGTTCTGCAATACGGCATAAGGTAAGTTCAGGATTTGAAGTTGCACCTGCTGGATTTGCTTCGCTAATAGCCGAATATCCAACTGAGTCGATTTATCAATAAGTTGTAGTGAACCCCCGGACAACAGCGGCATGAATATGTCTTCAAAACTGAGATCAAAACCAATTGATGAGAACTGTAACCAACGGTTCGGCCCCGTAAGCGCTGGTTCAAGCTGGCTAATACCTTGTAATAAATTGCTCAGCGCCCGCTGTGGCATTTCAATCGCCTTAGGCTTACCCGTTGAACCTGAGGTATAGAGCACGTAACCGAGGTAATCCAAGGAGTATTCGATAGCCAAATTACTGATTGGTTGTTTGTCCAGTATCTCTACTGTGCCAGGATCATCCAATAACACCATTTTCTGGCGTTTTACCGCAAACCTATCACTCAAGGAGCACATCGTTACTAAGATCTCATCAGACAGATCACTAAGAATGATGTTTAAGCGTTCTGTCGGTAATGAGGTATCCAGCGGCACATAACCGGCGCCCGTTTTTAAGATGGCGATAACAGTGATGACCATCTCAAAGGAACGTTCAATGAACATCACGACGGGAGTATTTACTTTCGCTCCCTTGTTCAGGAGATACTGAGCAAGTTGATTAGATCGCTGATTTAACTCACAGTACGTCATGGTCTCGCCAGCAAAATTCAACGCAATCTCATCGGGAGTCGCCTTAACTTGGGCTTCGAATCTCCCAATCAGAGTTTGTGAGTTGTCATACGGTAATACCGTTTGATTTAACGAATGCAACAGGAACGCCCGTTCCTCAGCATCAAGGATGTCGAGCGACAATGCGGCAACCTGTACCTGATTTTGCAAAGCAGTAACAAGTTGTCTGCTAGCATTGATGAGATATTCCACCAAGCGTTCAGCATCAAATCGACTGTCGATTTGAGCAGCAACAGAAAAATCATCCCCGAAATCGTCAATCGATAGGGTAATCGGGTAATTGGTACGTTCTCTTACATCGACCAACTCAATGCCGGTTTTTTGCCAAAGTTGGTTAAGCTCACTTGTCTCGCCACTTACTTCGGAGTGACGGTAATTCAAAATACTGTCGAATAAACTGCTAGAACCCGCCAGTTTGCTACACTGTTCAGCAATCGCAGTCGGTACTTGCTCAAATTGCAGCAAGCTAACCAGTTTCTGTTGCATTTCCTGCATTAATTGAGCCACGCTCAACTGACTCAAATCAACACGCAGCGGCAAGGTATTGATGAATAAACCAACGACTCGCTCAATATTATCAACACCCTGCAAGCGACCAGATAATACCGTACCGAATATGACATCTTTAGTACCGCTGGTTTTCGCCAGAACCAATGCCCATGCCATGTGAAAAATAAGCGCTGGACTTATCTGCCATGCAGAAGAAGTGCGACGAACCTCTGCGGATAAATCCGCAGGCAATCCAATTTGGATTTCAGTGAATACGTTATTATTAACCATTCCACTTGTGATCCCAAAAGGCGCCGTGATTTCATCAACCCCAGCCAATTGCTCGGTAAAAAACTGTTGCGCCGCTTTTGTATCGGTTTGGCTGATGGCGTTTAAGACAAACTCCCGATAACTCAAAGCTTCTGGTAGTGACTTTTCATCACCGGTCAAGATAGCCAGAAATTCTTCTTGAATAATCTCCAATGACACATGATCACTTATCAGGTGATGCTCCTGCACCATAACATAGCGCTGCTTTTGCTGGCGGTCGATAAACCGGGTTACCCTGACCAACGGCGCCTGAGTAACATCCATCCATTGTTGTGATGGTTCCATAAACTGCGCTAACTGCTGCTGGATATCAACATCATCCCTCAAATCGATGTCAACCACCGGTAATGGCGCCTCTTTGTAGATAACCTGCACCGGTTCATCAATACCTTGCCAAAAAATTCCGGTTCGCAGCGCATCATGTCGCTGTACTATTTTATCCAATGCTCCAATAAAGCTTTCCATCTCGGTGTTTGACGGAAATGAATACAGCATCGGAGTAACATAAAGGTCAGATTTCTCACACATCATGTGATGGAATAAGATCCCTTCCTGTAATGGCGCCAAAGGATAAATGCCAACAATATTTTGCTCACCTCCCGGCGACTGAGAGACGATCAAAGCCCGCTCAGTTTCCGACAGGGAAACCAGACTTTCCAATGCTTCATGGGCTGTTAACAGCGGTGATCCCTGTTCGGTTGCCTGTAGTGGATCGTAAAGTTGTTTCGCCATATCCCGTAATTTCGGGTACTCAAACAAGGCCCGAATATCCAATCGATAACCATGCTTTTTAATATGGGATAGCATCTTCATGCTCAACAACGAGTGTCCGCCCAACTCAAAGAAGTTGGCAACAGCACTGACTTGCGCCAATCCAAACAGTGTTCGCCAAATTTCAGCTAGCAGGGTCTCCTGTTCAGTGGCTGGCGCGATATATTCAATTTCCCCCTGAGCAACAAAATCTGGTTTAGGCAGCGCTTTACGATCTACTTTACGGTTGGCAGTAAGCGGTATCTCCTCTAGCGCCACAAACGCCGAAGGGACCATATAGCTCGGTAACTGCTGACTTAATAGGTGTCGAATCTCAGCAATTTTCTGCTGACCATCAAGAGTGATATAGGCCGCCAGATACTTGTGAGCCGATTCATCCTCTCGAGCAATGACAACCGCGTCACGAATGGCAGGCAAGCTACGCAGCCTTGTTTCTATCTCCCCTAACTCAATACGGAATCCACGGATCTTAACCTGATGGTCATCACGCCCGTAATATTGAATATCCCCTGCCAGTGAATAACGCCCCAAGTCGCCAGTTCGATAGAGCTTTGGATAGCGGCTGACAAAAGGATTATCAATAAATCGTTCACGGGTTAATTGCTGTTTGTTGATATAGCCCCGCGCAACACCGTCACCCGCGACACAAATTTCACCAACAGCGCCAAAAGGCACAAGCTGTTGGTTTTTGTCCAACAAGAAGATGGCCGTATTTTGAATTGGGCGCCCAATACTTAGGGCGTCTCCCTGAAAATCGTAGGCAATGCAAGTATTGACCGTGTATTCGGTTGGCCCATAGGCATTGACTAAACGGGGTAAATGCCCCGGTCGCTGATACCATGCAGCCACTTTATCCGGCTTAATCTGCTCGCCGCCGACACTAATTTGGCGAATATGCTCAGGTACTAAGACCGTATCTTCACTTACCACTTCGTGCCAAAACGTGGTTGGCAAATTCACCGCACTGATCTGGTATTCCCGGCACCTTTGCCAGAAAGCGGCGACATCTATCAGCCAATCTTCGCCACGTAAGACCAACGTGCCGCCATTGCCAAGGGCGCCAAATATTTCTTCAATAGACATATCAAAACTGAGGGCGGCAAATTGCAGTACCCGATCCTGTTTTGAATAAAGATAGGCATCTGCAAGACCCACCACCAGATTCACTAATGCCTGATGTTCAATCATCACACCTTTCGGCATGCCCGTAGAACCCGAGGTATAAAGAACATAGGCCAAGTGGGTAGAACACAAACCCAGTTCAGCGGCGGAAAGATTATCGGTTGGGAATCCTGCAAACGAGGTGGTAGTCACATCAATGCTCAATGGACTATTTTCAGGCAATAACTTGCTGTTATGGCTGTTGGTTATCACCATCAAAGGCTGTGCATCATCAATAATATAAGCAAGCCTCTCTTGCGGGTACGCAGGATCGAGAGGCAAATAGGCACTACCCGATTTCAAGATGGCAAGTACCGACACGATCATGTCAATACTTCGCTCAATACATATCGCAATCATTGAATCCGGTTTGGCGCCCTGAACAACCAGATAATGCGCCAACTGATTGGCTCTGGCATTAAGTTGCGCATAAGTCAACTGCTGGTCGCCAAAGACCAGCGCAATGGCATCCGGCGTTTGCTCGGCAAACTTTTCTATCCGCTCATGGATACATTGGCTACGGTCATACTCTACCGCTGTCTGGTTCAAACCGTGCAACAGGTAATCTTGCTCTTCCAACGGTAACAGAGCCAAATCGCCAAGCTTTTCGGACGGAGAAGCCACAATGCTCATCAATAAGGTGGTAAAACGTACCACCAGCCGTTTTATTGTCTGCTCTGCAAACAAATCCGTGTTGTACTCGAAACTAAAAGTCAGGCCTTCCTCTGTCTGGCTGGCATCCAGTGTCAATTCATACATCGCATTGCGGGTCTGTTCCGGCCTCGGCCGCAAACTTACCCCTTCCAATTGCAGCTCCACACTGTCATTCGTATTCATAGAAAACATGATTTGGAACAACGGTGAATAACGGGTGCTACGCTCCGGTTGCAACCGCTCTACTAATAACTCAAACGGGACATTTTGATGTCGCTGGGCAGCCAGGTTTACCTCCCGGATCGATCTCAGGTAATCGATAAACGATTGCTCTAGCTCACATTCGCTGCGCAATACCAGCGTATTGATAAAACAGCCGATCAACGGCGTTAATGATGTCTGCAAACGGTTCGCTATCGGGGTTCCCACCACAATATCTCGTTGCCCGCTGTGACGACTGAGCAGTACCGTAAACGCCGCATGCAACACCATAAAAAGAGTGCACCCTTGTGTCAGCGCCAGTTGCTGCAACCCTTTGCTAACCTCATTGTCCAAACTAAATGCATAACTGCGGCCATGACTGGTTTGGTTGGCTGGCCGCCCGTAATCCAGAGGCAACCCGTGTACTGGGGGTAAATCCGACAATTGTTGCTGCCAATATTCTAACCCTGCCGCTAACTGAGATTCTCCTTCTGCGCTGTGTTGCCAGACCGCATAATCAGCATACTGAATCTCCAGAGCCGGTAACGGGTTAGCCCGACCTTGACGATAAGCTTGGTACAAGCTCACAAGTTCCTTAACCAGTACCCCCATTGACCAGCCATCAGAAGCAATATGATGCATGTTAAATAACAACACGCCCTGCTCCGTTGAAGTGATGATGTAGCGACAACGCACCATCACATCCTGTGCCAAATCAAATCGGTAGGTCATTTCATGCTGAATAGCCTGTTCAATCCACGCCTCTTGCCCGGCTTTGCCGATGTCACTGATATCCGATTGAGCTATCTCAAACGACCACTCCGGCTTGATAACCTGCCAGGTGCCATTTTCATCGCTGTGGTAAACCGTACGCAGCACTTCGTGTCGATCGATGATGGTTTGCAGGGCCAGATTCGCTGCCGACAGTTCAAATTTACCGCTTACCGTATAAGCTGACACCATGTTGTAGGCGGTGCTATCACCGCCAAACTGCTCGATAAACCAGATTCGTTGTTGAGCATAAGATTGCGGTAATAAATTTGTCTTGCGTTCAAAAATAGGAATTGTTTGATAATGCTTATCCGACGCTGCATAAGGCACTTTCTCTGCAAGAAGAGCCACTGTTGCAGCTTCAAAGATATCTCTTACCTGTAAACTGCATTGAAACTGCTCATTAATCTTTGTGATCACCTTAGTCGCAATTAATGAGTGGCCTCCAACCATAAAAAAGTTGTCATCCCGGCCTATTTGCTCAATACCTAGCATTTCGCACCAAATAGCTGCCAGTATTTCTTCTTTCTCGTTGATGGGCGGCGCACTGGCTTTAACAGCAATATCACTGTCTTGCGGTGTTGGCAGCGCTTTGCGATCAATCTTGTTATTTAGCGTAAGCGGCAATGTTTCGAGCTGAATAATTGCTCGTGGTAACATATAAGCAGGCAACTTCTGCTCAAGGTGTTGACGTAGCGCATCAATATCAATTTGTTGCTCGGCGACCACATAACCCGCTAGATACTGTTGTGTTTGCCTATCGTTTAGCGCAACCACAACAGAACGGGTTATTTGTGGAAACAGGTTGATAACCTGTTCAATTTCGCCAAGTTCAATTCGGTGGCCCCGTAATTTCACTTGGTAATCATTTCTGCCCAAATACACAAGTGAACCTTCTGTAGTGTAACGAGCAAGATCACCCGTTTTATAAACCCTGGCGGTTAAACCGTCAGAAAATGTCAGGTTAATGAATCGCTCAGCAGTCAGATCTTCACGTTTGAAATAGCCGTCAGCAAGCCCATCACCACCAATGTATAGCTCTCCCACCGCCCCAAAAGGCACCGGTTTTAATTGTTCATCCAGTAAATAAATTGTGGTGTTGTTTAACGGTAACCCGATAGTAACAAGTTGCTGCTCAAGTAGTTGCGCGTCCAGTTTCGCAATGGTTGACCAAACCGTGGTTTCCGTCGGTCCGTACATATTCCAGAGAGCGTTACCTTTGCTCAATAACGCCGTTGCTGTCGCTAATGGCAAGGTCTCGCCGCCACTGATCATTTTTAACGACGAGCGCCCCTGCCAGCCTGATTCAAGCAACATATTCCAAGTTGTTGGCGTGGCTTGTAACAGCGAAATGTTATGTTGTTCGAGTAGTGCAACCAGTCTGGCGGGATCAGTCACGTCTTGCTGCGCCGCCAATACACAAGCGGCGCCAGACAACCAAGGCAGATAAAGCTCTAACACGGCGATATCAAAGGAAATAGTGGTGATGGCTAAAACATTGTCCTGCGCCATACACTGCAAGTTATCTTGCATTGAGATCAAGAAGTTATTAACCGCAGAGTGGCTGACCATCACACCTTTGGGCTTGCCTGTAGAACCCGAAGTGTAAATCACGTAAGCCGGAGCAGATGCGGCTAAACCGATCGACTGTTTAGAAATATTGGTGGCGGGTGATTGGCTAAGATCAATGTGATCCAGTAAGCAGGTTAATTCCGCAAAATCGACTAATCCTGATGCGCATTCGCGGTTACTTATAATACGGCTACTTATAATACGGTTACTTATAATACATTGCGGCTCTGCATCGTTCAGCATATACCGCACTCTATCGGCAGGAAAGCTGGGATCAACCGGAATATACGCAGCCCCGGCTTTCATCACTGCCAATAGTGCTGTAACCATGTCGATGCCTCTCTGCAACAACACAGCAACTCGTCCACCCGTTGAAACGCCCTGCGCTCTTAATTGATGTGCTAACTGATTAGCTCTGGCATTAAGTTGCGCATAAGTCAACTGTTGGTCATCAAAGATCAATGCAACGGCATCCGGCGTTTGTTCAGCAAATTCTTCTAGCCGCTCATGGATACATTGGCTACGGTCATACTCTACCGCTGTTTGGTTCAAACTGTGCAGCAGGTAATCCTGCTCTTCCGGCGGCAACAGAGTTAAATCGCCAAGCTTTTCGGACGGAGAAGCCACTATGCCTATTAGCAAAGTCGTAAAACGCGCTGCCAGCCGCTTTATTGTCTCCTCTGCAAACAAATCCGTGTTGTACTCGAAACTAAAAGTCAGACCTTCCTCTGTTTGCTGGGCCTCTAACGTCAATTCATACATCGCATTGCGAGTCTGTTCCAGCCGCGGCCGCAAACTTACCCCTTCCAGTCGCAATTCCACACGGTCATTCGTATTCATAGAAAACATGATTTGGAATAACGGTGAATAACTGGTGCTGCGTTCCGGCTGCAACCGCTCCACTAATAACTCAAACGGGACATTTTGGTGCCGCAAGGCAGTCAGGTTTATCTCCCGGACCGAACCTAGATAATTGATGAACGATTGTTCCAGCTCACACTCGCTGCGCAACACCAGCGTATTCATAAAACAGCCTATCAACGGCGTTAATGATGCCTGCAAACGGTTAGCTACCGGGGTTCCCACTACAATATCTCGTTGTCCGCTGTGACGACTGAGCAGTACCGTAAACGCCGCATGCAATACCATAAAAAGAGTGCAACCCTGTGCCAACGCCAGTTGCTGCAACCCTTTGCTAACCTCATTGTCCAGGCTAAATTCATAACTGCTGCCATGACTGGTTTGATGGGTTGGTCGCCCGTAATCCAAAGGCATCCCATGTACTGGAGGTAAATCTGATAACTGTTGCTGCCAATAGGCTAACCCTGCCGCTAACTGAGTTTCTCTCTCTGGGCTACGCTGCCAGACCGCATAATCGGCATACTGAATCTCCAGAGCCGGTAACGGGTTAGCCCGACCTTGGCGATAAGCCTGATACAAGTTCACAAACTCTTTAACCAATATCCCCATCGACCAGCCATCGGAAGCAATATGATGCATGTTAAATAACAGCACGCCCTGCTCCATTGAGGTGCTGATATAACGACAACGCACCATCACACCCGATGCCAAATCAAATCGGTAGGTCATTTCATCCAGAATAGCCTGCTCAACCCATGCCTCCTGCTCGGCTTCGTCTATATCATGGATATCTGATTGGGCTATCTCGAATGACCACTCCGGTTTGATAACCTGCCAAGTTCCATTTTCATCGCTGTGGTAAACCGTACGCAGCGCTTCGTGTCGATCGATAATGGTTTGCAGGGCCAGATTCGCTGCCGCCAATTCAAATTTACCGCTTACCGTATAGGCTGACACCATGTTGTAGGCGGTGCTCCCACCGCCAAACTGTTCGATAAACCAGATCCGTTGCTGTGAAGAACTTAGAGGCAACTCTTGAGTTCGAAGAGCCGGTTCAATCACCATTTCATTGCCAGGGATATCGACTCTGCCTTTATCGAGAAAATCGATCAGCTCAGCTTTGTGTACTTTAATTTTGGCCTTTAGTTCATCGGGGAAGTGAGCGCCTTTTAACTTAAACCCTAACTTACCCTCTTTACTGAATAGCAATACACCCTGCTCATAAGCGTCTTTAACTAATTTCAACATGTCCATCATAACCACCCCTCTTCACCTGCTGTTTCAAGCTCACTTTGGATTTGCCCTTGTAATTGCTGGTTGCAGATTAATTCTGCAAGTTCATGCAAGAGAGGTGTCTGGAAAACCTGCATAGCACCAAGCTCAATGACAAATGCAGCATTGATTTCCGTGACTAATTTGATTGCCAATAATGAGTGACCGCCTAGTGCAAAAAAGTTATCGTTGCGCGATATTTGTTTGACATTCAGTACTCTTTGCCAAATTGCCGCCAAAGAGATTTCCGTTTCACCAACTGGTTCAATAAAACTATCGCTTTTATCATGCTCTGGATTAGGTTCAGGCAGCATCTTGCGGTCAATCTTGCCATTAGGCGTCAACGGCCATTCTTCAACCACAACCATAACTGACGGTATCATGTAGTCCGGCAAGGATTTAGCTAATGCAGATTTGATACCCTGAATAAACCGAGTTTGAGCCTGCTGCCATTCTGCACTCGCCCTCTCATTCGTCAGCTTATCCGACACCAGTTTGATATAGGCAACCAGTTGTTTGTCGCCTGCCAAGGTTGTCTTAACCAGCACCAGAGACGAGTTCACCCCTGCCTGCTGATTGAGTTGATACTCAATCTCACCCAGTTCTATTCTGAAACCACGGATTTTCACCTGATCATCAATACGACCAACAAACTCCAGATTGCCGTCTGGCAGGTAGCGCACCAAATCGCCGGTTTTGTACAAACGCTCACTGCTATCAGTATTGGCTGGATCATGAAACGGATTGGCAACGAAGCGTTCCTTCGTTAGCTCAGGACGGTTGATATAACCGCGGGCTAAGCCTGCGCCGCCGACATAAAGCTCCCCCGTAGAACCGTAAGGCACAAGTTGTTGCTCTTTATCCAAAATATAAGCCTGACTATTGCTAATGATCCTGCCAATAGTCGGTGTGGTGTGCACGGAAGAATCCAATTTCGCCCAAGTAGAATATGTCGTATCCTCTGACGGTCCATATAAGTTATAAACTGTTACATCTTGATTTTTCTCATATATCTCATTGACCAAATTTGCAGATAAAGCCTCGCCGGCCAAATTAATAACCCGAGTCCCCTCCGGTATCGCATTTTGTTCAACCAGAGAGTTCATTGCAGAAGGTACCGTATTTATCAGAGTCACCTGGCAGCCAATGCTTTGATGTAGAACCAGAATGTCCTCAACAACACACACCCGCGTACCCGAAACTAAAGGTAAAAATAGTTCAAATATTGATAAATCAAAGTTCAGAGACGTTGACATGAGAACACAAGCAATGTCCTCCTTGGTATACTGCGATTGAGCCCAACTGAGCATGGCAATTGTATTTCTATGCTCAATCATCACCCCTTTAGGTTTACCCGTCGATCCTGAGGTGTAAATCACATAAGCCAGATGACCGGCGGTCAACGCCAATGAATGCTTATCCAGATTAGTCGTAGGATAGTGGCTGTATGCCGTGCTGATTTGACTATTCGTACTGCCAAGATTATCTAATATCACCCGATGACCGTTGAAGTCTGGCAGTACCTGCTCCAGGTGCGACTGGATCAGCACCACCTCAAGCTGCGCATCTTCCAACATGTAACCCAGACGTTCTTGAGGATATCTTGGGTCCAGCGGCACATACGCGCCTCCCGCCTTGAGGATCGCCAAAATGCCGATTACCATCTCCAGTGAACGCTCCACGCATAAACCCACTAGCGTACCCGGCTCAATAGCGTGGCGTTCCAACAGATAGTGCGCCAACTGGTTGGATTTTTCATTGAGCTGCCTGTAAGTCAATTGGTTATCACCGCACTCCAGCGCAACGTTATCAGGATTTGCTTCGGCCTGTTGTTCAAACAGCTCGTGGATACACTTGTCCTTTGGATATTCTACATAGGTATCATTGAGCGTATGCCGCAGGTACGCGATCTCCACATTTGACAACATCGGCAAACTGGCAAGTGAAACCCGTGTATAGTCATTTGCCTTCGTCGCTTCGGCCAGTCCTATCAGTAAACGTGACAGGTGATCATTGAGCTGCTCAATATGTTCATGGCTGAACAAACTGGTGTCATAGACCCAATGCAAATGCAATCTATGCTCACTAATACTCAGGTCAATATTGAGATCAAACTTGGTTTGGATATGGTTCGGAGCGATTGAATTCAGCTTCATTCCCGGCAGGTTGAAGGCAACCTCTCCAACGTCGCTATTCAGTCCATAATCTGTATCGGTCGTCAACATGATTTGGAACAATGGCGTATATGCTGTACTCCTTGTTACTTGTAACCGTTCAACCAGTTGTTCAAACGGCACGTCTTGATTGGCCTGAGCATCCAGATGCACCTGTTTGACATGAGAAAGGTAATCACTAAGCATAGCGTGCTTAGTATCTACTCTTAGTATCAAGGTGTTAACAAAGAAGCCAATCAGCGTTTCCAGCTCTGCCTGCAAACGGTTCGCCACTGGCGTGCCTATCACAATGTCATCGCTGTTGCTGTGACGAGATAATAATAATGCCAACGCAGCATGGAATAGCATGAACGGAGTCAGTTGATGTTGTCTGGCCAAACTGACCAGTGCTTGCGTAGTGTCCTCCTGCAATGAGCCTGTCACCACGGCGCCTTGATGTTGCCTTACCTTCGGCCTCGGTCTGTCCAGCGGCAAACCGTGTACTGGTGGTATCTCATCCAATTGCCGCTTCCAATAGCTGATCTGCGACGCTAAATACTCACTTTGCAACCTGTCACGTTGCCAAACTGCAAAATCAGCATATTGAATGTCAAGTTCCTTTATTTCGACCTTGTTCCCATTGCGTAAAGCATCATAACGAACAACAAACTCATGGGTAAGAATATCCTCAGACCAGCCGTCAGACGCAATATGATGAGCATTAAATAACAATACGCCATTATTGACTTGACGCTGAATAAAGGTGGCGCGAATCATTAAATCGCGGCTTAGATCAAAGATTCGTCTAGCGTCTTCTTCCATTAATTCAGCTACATGCTGACTTTGTTGCTCCTTAGGCATACAGGTTAAATCAATATAATTAAGCGTCAGATTTCTTCCAGATAGAATTTTCTGGAACGGCTTGCCGTCTTGCTTAATGTAGACCGTACGTAATATTTCATGACGCTCAATGATTTGATTGAGTGCTAATTCAGCTACGCCAACATCAAATTCGCCCTCAACAGCAAATGCAATGGGCATATTGTATTCCGCACTATTTTGGTCAATTTGGCTAAGAATCCACAAACGTTCTTGAGCAAATGACAGCGGCAGTAACTCACCGGTTCGTGGCTGTTTGGGGATCGAATCAACTGTCGTCGCCGTCCGCTGTTCAAGCATAACCGCAAGTTCGGCCAGCGTTGGATGATCAAAAATAGCTCTAACAGCAATTTCCCGTCCAAGTTCGGCACGTATTTTAGAAATTACCCGAATGACCAATAAAGAGTGGCCTCCGAGGTGGAAAAAGTTGTCGTTTCGACCGACCCGGTCAACATTGAGTACTGATTGCCAAATACCGGCTAATGCTTGCTCGATCTTATTAGCAGGTTCAACCCACTCAACGTGATGATTGACTAAACAAGGTTTCGGCAATGCATGGCGATTAATTTTATCCGCCGCATTCAATGGCATCTTATCCAGAATTTCATAGTAGCCGGGGATCATATAATCCGGTAAGTGATGGCTTAGTCCCTGCCTAACGTTATTAATAATCTGCTCGAGCTGAGCAACATTTGCCGTTAATACCAGATAAGCGACCAGACAATTTTCACCCGCTCTATCTTTATGAACGAGTACCGCTGCTTCCGCCACTTGGGGTAACTTCACCAAAGCCGACTCAATTTCCCCCAGTTCAACACGAAAACCTCGAACTTTTACCTGATTATCAATCCGCCCAACAAGTTCCAGATTGCCATTGGCGTCCCAATAACCTAAATCGCCAGTGCGATAAAGTCGGGTCCCATGCCCGTTCATTGTGAGGAAAGGGTTATCTTTAAAACTTTCTGCCGTTTTTTCAGGTTTATTCCAATAACCTTTGCCCACACCAACACCAGACACGCACAATTCGCCAATAACATTAGTCGGCAAAATTTGCATATGTTGATCCAGAACATACATGGTTAGGTTTGGTAACGGCTTGCCTACAGGAATATTTTTAACGCGCTCTTCTAGCGGTTCGTCAATAATAAAATAGGTGATATCGTCCGATGCTTCGCTAGGTCCGTAACCATTCATCACCGGAATCTCAGGGTAATATTGCAACCAGCGATTAACCAAAGGCACCGGACAAGGTTCAGCAATAATCATTAACCATTTCAGATTCGGTAATGGCGTTGCTACCTCACCCTGACTCAGCAAGTGTTCTAACAATATTTTCAATACTGACGGAGCGGTTTGAATCAGATGAATTTGTTCGTCTTGCAACACGCGAACATATTCAGGCAAATCCATCGCATCAGGCAGAATGACTGTTTTGCCTCCACTTAGCAAAGGCGCCAGAAATTGCCACACAGATACATCGGAAGAAGAAGCGGCACTTTGTAGAAAATTACGTGATAACAGTTGGTTATGACGCCCCATAAAACCAAGAACATCAAATTCGGCATCAATATGATTCAAAGCCCCGGCGTGGTGCACCAACGCGCCTTTAGGTTTGCCAGTAGAACCGGAAGTATAAATCATATAAGCCAGATCATCAGGATAACACTCAACCTCCGGGTTCGTATTTGGGTAATGACCCAATGAAGGCCAGTCCACATCCAACCGAAAACGTTTCTGATTATTGAAAATTAACCCATTTAAATGGCTTTGAGTTAAAACCACATTAACCCCAGAGTCAGCCAACATATACGACAAACGCTCAGGTGGATTAGTGGGGTCCAAAGGAACGTAAGCAGCGCCGGCTTTCATAATGCCAAGTATGGCAATGACAAACTCAATGGAACGTTCGGCATAGATAGCAACAATATGATTGCGTACCACTCCTTGTTCTATCAAGTAGTGAGCCAGTTGATTAGCGCACTGATTAAGTTCAGCATAAGTGATGCGATGGGTATCACATACAGCAGCAATGGCCGCAGGTGTTTTTGCTACCTGATGTTCAAAGCGTTGATGAATCGCCACTGTTTTATCATAAGCAACTACAGGGCTATTGAATTGGTTAATAATCCGCTGTTGTTCGCTAATAGGCGTTATAGATAATGTCAGTAATGGTGTTTGCGGAGCTTGACCCAACGCATGAATAATAACCTCCAATGCTGTTCTCATATAAGTCAGAACATTATCCGCCCCGACTTGTGACTCAACATGAACTTGCATTATGAAATCATGATCGAGTTGCTCAACGCCCATTTCTAACGGATAGTTGGTGTACTCTTTAGTACCTATCATTTCAAAATGATGGCTTTGGTTGGCAACAGCTACTTCACTTTTATGACTGAAATTCAACAAACTGGTAAACAAGGGCGTGCCGCCAGGCAAAGCGCTGTAACGCAATGCTTCGGAAAGAGAAAAGTGCTCATAGTCGGCTAATTCAATTAGTTCATCATGAATCTGTTTTAATGCTTCGCTTACCGACAAATCTGCCAAATTGATGCGTATAGGCAACAAATTGATCAACATTCCCAGAATACGATCGCTACCACGAATAGCTTGCTGCCGTCCTGACATCATGGAGCCAAAAACAACATCGGATTTACCGCTGCATTTAGCAACCACCAACGCCCAAGCCAAATAAAAAATATTCGCCGCACTGATGCAGTGTTGACTAGCCAAGTCAATAATCTGTTGCGCTAAACGCGGACCAACCCATTCTCTGACAGTATCTATTTTCAACCCGTCGTTATAAACATCTAATAACCCGAAAGGCGCGGTGGTTTCAGCAACATCAGACAGCTTAGCTTTAAAGTAATCAACGCCGCTATTGGATTGGTTAACTCTTAATGAATAAGCAACAAACTCACGATATTGAACCGGAGTAGGCAACAACACATTGGGATCTTCAAGCAAAGCGTGCATTTCTGCAATTTGCAATAAGACAGAAATATGATCACTTAATAAATGATGTTGCTTTAATAGTAGAAAACACTCATCAGTCTTCGTGTCTTTAGCTGCAATCGCTTGCATCATAGGCGCACGATCCAGCTTCATATGGTGGTGTTCAATCGCAGATAATTCTGCCAAAGTTTCCAATGCTGAGAAACCTGGAGCAATAGTTTGCCATTGTAAAGGAACCGAAGCTGTTCGATGAACAACCTGAACTGAGGTGGTTAAATCATGCCAATGAATAGAAGTGCGGAAAATATCATGACGCGCCACTATCTTATCAAGAGTATGTAGAAATGCTGTCAGCTTTTGCTCATTAGCAAACTTGATCAGAATGGGGATGATATAAGTATCATGCTCTTCATTCATCCGATGGTGAAAGAAAATGCCTTCCTGCAACGGTGATAATGGATAAATATCTTGTATATTACTGGCGCCGCCCTCAATTTGTTGGCAAATAATTGCGATTTCTTCTTCACTCAAAGTCACCATATCCAACATATCAGGCGTGATATGTTCAACATGCTCTGCAAGCTTATTAACAGCTACCTCTTGGTGAATTAACGTTTCTTCATCCTGACGGACACAAGATAAATGTAATGCCAATTCTGCCAGCGTGTTGGTTCGATAAATCGCACGCATAGGCAGTTGATAACCACGCTGAGCCAATTCTGCTCGCAATGACATAATTAATAAAGAGTGACCACCTAGGGCAAAAAAGTTGTCATGGCGGCTGACTTTACTCAAGGCTAATAGCGACTGCCACAGTTGTGCTAATACCAACTCGGCTTCGCCCTCAGGGGCAACAAATTCCTGCTGACTATAATCTTGTTTTTGTGGTAGTGGTAATTGCCTAAAATCTAACTTGCCGTTTTGTGTCAGTGGTAATTTTTCTAGCTGTACAACCGCAACAGGCAACATGTAATCAGCTAGTTTGCTCTTCATCGCCAGACGAATAGCATTAACATTGATGATTTCTTCAGCCACAACATAAGCAATTAATTGCAGCCGATCATCAGAACCAAGCTGTCGAGGATAGACAACCGCTTCATGAATACTGGGATAATCCATTAATTGATTGCTGATTTCTTCTGGCTCAATACGAAAACCGTTTATTTTTACTTGATTATCATTGCGCCCAATAAATTCTAAATTACCATCAGGCAACTGGCGTACGATATCTCCTGTGCGATAAAGTCGCCCCGGACCAAAAGGATTATCCACAAAATACTTCGCGCTATCTTGTTCACGATTAAGATAGCCACGTGTTACACCTGTGCCGCCAATATATAATTCCCCCTGAAACCCTGAGGGAACACTTTTTAAATTCGTATCTAATATATAAAGTTGGGCGCCATAATTAGCTTTACCAATGGGAATCATCGCCGTTACATCAGCCAAGGATGCCATGCAGTAAGCAGACGCGGTTACTGTTGTTTCAGTCGGACCGTATGTGTTGATAAGTTCGATAGCAGGACCATGTTCGAACCATTCGCGAGCACTAACGGATTTAACCATTTCTCCGCCTAAGATCACTAAACGTAGTGAAGAATCAATAGGTTGACGACTGTAATTCACCAGTTGATGCCAAAAAGCGGTAGGTAAACTGGTCACCGAAATTTCATGGCGGCGGCAAAATGCCCAAAATGCATCAAAATCGTAATGAATATCATCAGCTCGTAACACCAGAGCGGCGCCGTTACATAAGGAACCGAAACACTCTTCCACAGAAATATCGAAGCTGACCGAAGAAAACTGCAAAAACTTATCATGTTCAGTCAGTCTATAAGACTCGGTAATGTGCGCAACAAAATGACTCAACTGCTTATGTTCAACCATCACCCCTTTGGGCTGCCCCGTTGTGCCGGAGGTATAAATCACATAGGCCAGATGTTCCAACTGTAAACCAATATTGCTTGCGGATATGTTCGCCGCAGAACACTGGGCCAAATGTTGATTAAACTGAGCATCATCGAGCAATAGTGTTGCGATCTTGCATGCCGCCAATCGATGTGCAATGGAAGAGATTGTTATGCAAACAACAGGTTCAGCATCGGTCAGCATAAACTGCAAACGACCATCGGGATAATCGGGGTCCATAGGAACATAAGCAGCTCCAGCTTTCAGCGTTGCCAGCATCGCCACGACCATCTCACTCGATCGCGGCAAGCAAATAGCAACACGGCTATCAGGCCGAACCCCCTGCTCAATTAAATAGCTGGCTAATTGATTAGCTTTATTGCTCAATGCGGCGTAAGACATTCGTTGTTCGCCATCCACTATCGCAATAGCATCAGGATGCCGTTCAGCATATTGCTCAATTTGCTCATGCACTAATGAGACAAGTTTTTCCCCTGTCACAACAGATTGACTTAAATTCCACAACTCCTGTTCAACGTCTTTACTCACCAGATCAAGTGAAGTTAATAACGCTTCAGGCTGTGCAACCATTTGTTCGACCAAAGTCATAATGCTTTGCAATAAATGTTCAGCCTGATGTGACGAGAAATAATCATGACGATAGTCTAGTTGGAGCTGAGTGTCTTGCTTATCACCGTAATTACATAATATAACGGTGAGAGGAATATCTTCACGCCCATGACTAAGGTAATTAGTTTCCGTATCCAAGCCACTAGCACTGAAATCAAAATCAATCTGTTGATAGTTGAAAACAATATCAAAAAGACGTTCACGACCTTGAGCACGTAAAGACAAATCCTTATATAAAGCACTCGAAGGATAAGAGCGATAACGATAGCCGCTTTTTATAGTACGTGCTGTCATTGCTACTGATTCAGCCACCGACATCTGCTTATTTTGCGCGCACATTATCGGCAGCATTGATATAAACGAACCAACCATATTGCGTTGAGCTGATGTAGTACGATTATGTAAAGGCGTGCCGATGAGGACCCCATCACTTTGGTTGATACGGTTTACTAGAGAAGCAATCGCTGTAATAAAAAGCGGCGATATTGGTAAATTACATTGACTCGCCTTGGCTAAAAATGACTTATATCTATCAAGTTTAATAAAGTATACAAGCCTGCTATTTCTCCTTGAATCGGCAATTCCAAGACTTTCTTTCCTGCATTGGAAAGGCACATCTGGTAATTGGTGGAGTAACTCTTTCCAGTATTTAGCTGCCTTTGCTAATTGCTGACTATAATTCTCCGGTAACGGTTGCGCAGCAAGATCAAGAAACCGCTCCCCCGTGTTTTCTTTAGGCTTATTTCCCAGATCTAATTGCTGGTAGGTGTCGAAAATACTTCGAAACCAGTTAGCATAACCGACACCATCAATGATGATGTGATGAGAAATAAAGTATAGCCAGAAACGATTTGGAGCTAACTGAATTAAGCCGACTCGATAAAGCACATCCTGTGCTAATCTAAATGGCTCAGAGAATATCCGTTCAATAATAGCCAAAGCCTTAGATTCCGCCCCTTCTTCACTCGAGAGATCTAAATGAGACAGTTCAAAATGATGATCTTGAACAATATGAGCAAATTCAACTGTATCTTTTAGCGCATCCGAATCAATATGACGCGGTATTGAATACTTATCTACTATTGAACAGCGAAGCACAGCATGTTCTTGGATAGTGTGTTTTATGGCGCATTCGAGATTCTTTATATTAATAGATTGTTTAATCTCAACATAACCACCTATATTGAACGCTGCGGTATCCTCTCTATTTATATGATCAAGATAAATTTCTTTTTGCTGTTGATTTAGTGGAATAACAAGCGGTTCAACTTTATCTAGAAACATACTATAATCCCTTTAAAAAATATTATTTTTGGTTTTTATTATTTATAAATTCCTTAAAATTATCTCCTCACAATAATTTCAGCTAGCATTTCCTCATATTCTTCATAATAACCGACTTCTACAAAACCAAAACGTTGATAAAATGATTTATGGCGTTCGCTCGTTTCGTCATAACAGACAGTAATCCTATGACAATCAGGCTGCTGTTTCATTTCATCCAGCAATAACTGCATCGCCTCACTGCCAATACCTTGATTTTGGTAAGATTGATCAACCATCATTCGATACAGATTATATTCGTTGGGTTTGCCTTCATTCACACAACGCTCATACATTGCAAAACCAACGACCTCCTCGCCACAACAGATCACTCTTGCTCTGCAATATTCATTAAAATGTGATTCGACAATTGACTCTGAATTTGGCGCGACGAAAACTTCTTGCCCAGGTTCAACTTCAAGAGACATTACATCCTCATAGTTGTCTTTATCAACATCAACCAAAGATACTTTCATAATTAACCTACTTACTTTTTAAGAAATATAATTAAGATACGGACGGTACTTCTCGAAAAAACTTTCACGCTTCATTAATCCCAAAAGCCCACATAAACTTAGCCAATTGTAATACAGATTTTCACGCGGTATTTTTTCTTTAATGCTCTTAAAACTTACAATAGCTGAAGCTCGAGTATGAAAATCGATATTAAAAGAAATACTATCAGTCAACGTTCTTACATGATGAAGCATACCCGCAGGCATGATTAATATATCGCCCTGATGTACCTCAACTGTGGATGTGTTTATATTAGCTATCTCACCAACATTCTGAATTTCTGGATTATATTCAAACCAGCGCCATCCTCGACGAGAACAAGCTTCTCTTTCCTCCCAAGGAATAAAAGAGAATCTCTTACTGCCCTTTATCTGAAAAAATAGATTGTTCGTTCTTAAAGTATCAAAATGCAATGGCGTTATAGCTCCGACTGGAGACATAAAAAATTGAACGAACTTCCACCATTCATTTCGGTAAAGCTTTGGTAAAATAGTTAGAGGAAAATCACCAACGTCATCAAGTAACTGTTGAGCTTGTAAAAAGATAGGAATGTCATGACAATAGGGAATATCATTACCCATCTTTCCTTTCTTATATGCATTCAGAATTTCTAAATAACGATACATTTTGGCGTGCTCAGAACGCACACCATTTGCATCAAAAAATTTGATCACAACGTCAATTTGAGGACACTTATCTTGAAAGTATTCAGAATTCCATTGTTTTATCGCAGGCCAGTCTTGCAGTAATCCTCGGTAAACTATCGCGTATCCCCGAGCAAGTGCGTAATGAAATTCAAGCTGATTAAACTTAGTAAGTTCTACTACACGGCTCATAATTCTACACTCCTAGCTAAAACTTTATTCCTAATTGCTGCTAACCGATAACCTTTGAACTTCACTTTCGCAATTATTACTATTCCTTGATTTTAAATTGGTCCTTGATTCTAAACTGGTCCTCGATTCTAAACTGGTCCTCGATTTTAAACTGGCGAGAGCCTGTTCTATAATCTTCAATCCTTTTACCAGTGTGTCTTCATCAATGGTCAAGGCAGGCATCAATTTCAATACTTCATCATTGGGGCCGCACAACTCCACAATCAAACCATTTTCAAAACAATGCTTCACTAAATACTGTGTTAATGAGGAATCCGCCATTTCTATCCCTTGCATGAATCCAATTCCCTTAACTCGCAGTACAAATTCATGATACTTTTCAACCAAAGAGTTCAAGTACGTTCGAATTAATTCCGCCTTATGCTGAATTATCTTCTGAAAAGAACTATCCCCCCAATATTCATTTAACATCGCTTTTGAAGCGACAAATGCTAAGTTATTCCCTCGAAATGTGCCGTTGTCTTCTGCCGGCTTCCACACATCGATATCGGGAGAAATAAGCAGTAAAGACATAGGTAGCCCAATACCGCCAATAGATTTGGAAAGACAAACCAGGTCAGGTTTAATATTTGCGCGCTCAAAACTAAAGAATGTTCCAGTACGGCCACAACCAGATTGAATGTCATCAACGATTAATAGAATGTTGAACTCTTCGGTAAGTTTTCTCAACGCCCTCAACCATTCAATAGAAGCAACATTTAATCCGCCTTCGCCTTGTACAGTCTCGAGAATTACCGCAGCGGGAAGATCAACCCCTGAACTGGGATCGGTAAGTAACTTTCTAAAATATCCTATATAATCAAATTCTCCATCAATATAACCATCAAATGGTAAGCGCGTAATTTGAGAATATAATCCAGGTTGGCGATGATGTTGACTACCTGTTAAACTGAGCGACACCCCCGTCATACCGTGAAAGGCGTTGGTGAAACAAACAATATTTTCTCTTTTTGTATACTTTCTTGCTAATTTTACCGCAGATTCAATGACGCTCGTGCCCGTAGGACTGGTAAATTGTAAACGATATTCAAGCTGTCTCGGTTTCAAAATCTTATCAACAAATGTCGATATAAACTCCATTTTTGCTTCCGAGTACAAATCAAGCCCCAAAATAATACCATCATCTTGAATGTATTTAAGAATTTGTTGTTTTATGATTGTATTATTATGTCCATAGTTCAACGCGCCAGCGCCACATAAAAAGTCAATGTAACTTTTACCATCTATATCGATTAAGGTAGAACCTATACCATTTCTAAATATTACGGGAAATCTACGGCAATATGAACGAGCTTTAGACTCATAATTATTAAATATTTCTTCTATTTCCATAATAACTCCACAGTAATCCAGATAAAAGCTAGATTGATTTATACCCGTCATCTTTCAAGTTGCCTCTTTGTTGGCTGCACTCGCTCACCCCGGTCACATAGTTCTCTATGCTCCCGGGGATTCGCTCCTTTGCCGTCGCGATGCATCTTGAAATCCATTGGGTATATACCCGTCATCTTTCAAGTTGCCTCTTTGTTGGCTGTACTCGCTCACCCCGGTCACATAGTTATCTATGCTCCCGGGGATTCGCTCCTTTGCCGTCGCGATGCATCTTGAAATCCATAGGGTATAAGTCGGAGCAACCTGTTTATATTGGGTTAATCATAATATAATAACTAAAAAAGTTATTTCTTTTGTAATTTTCTCATTATAATCTTTAGTTTATAACCTATCAAACCATCAAGGTAATCAGGTATTCTCCTATTCTTTCAGCCTTAAAGCCTCTCCCGATACATACAGGTTTGAAGCGCAATTCATCACGTCACTATTTTATTCACTCATTTATTTTTCTAAAAAACATCTATTTCTACTACTTGTAATTGTTATCCGTAATTATTACCTGAAATTGTTACCTTTAATTATCAATTATAACTTTTAATTGTTATCAGTAATTTCCCTTTATAATAAATAGGAATAGATTTGTATTGACATAATGGCTCTTAATGTAACCACACAACTCCGCATATTCCTAATATCTATTCTTTTCAATAGCAACATCGCTAAATCTGCTACAGTTATACATTTTAGCAGATTTCAGGCAATTAACATCGTACTGTTTAATTCTCTACTTAGATATACTATTGGCATAATAATAGCTAGCCAATTCATGTGAAGGCAAAATTAAAACACCACTTGGAACAATTTTTTATATTTAGAGAACGAAAAGAACGTTAACACAGGCTGAACATTAATACAAACAAAACACTAGTAAAAGTCAAACACTAATCAAAAAAATAAAAAATTTAATATGTTAAAAAGAAACCTTACCGACTAACATTGCTATTATTTTACCCTTGGCGCTAATTAACAGACGTTATAGTTGTACTTAACAGACGAAATCATTCAGGCAGTCAAATGCCTATTTTGCGCCTGGCGGCAATAAATAGCCTAATTGATTTACCAACCTATTAAAAACATAAAAAATACTTATATTTAAGTAAAAACAGCCTCCCGAATGACCTCCAGTGCAGCAGGATTTTCAATCAGAGAGAGATCGCCGGGTTCACGCCCTTCGCATATTGCTTGCATGGTTCGACGCAGCATTTTTCCTGAGCGTGTTTTGGGAAGCTGAGAGACAAAATAGATCCGTGCCGGGCGGCCTACGCTGCCAATTTGTTTATTTACTAAATCCATCAAAACCTTTTCCAAAGCAGCAAAATGCGCGGCATTCTGGATCGCCTTTCCATCTTTGAGAACAGCAAAAGCTACCGCGACTTGTCCTTTGATAGCATCCTTAATGCCAATCACAGCCACTTCGGCAACATCTTCATGGCTGGCGATACACTCTTCTATCTCCCGCGTTCCCAGACGGTGCCCGGCCACATTAATCACATCATCCGAACGCCCCAAAATAAAATAATAGCCGTCACTATCACGGATACCCCAGTCAAATGTGGAATAAACAGACTGTTCAAAATGCCGCCAATAGGTATTGATAAAACGTGTATCATCACCATAGATAGTTTGGATACAACCCGGGGGCAAAGGTCCTTCAATAACCAGCATGCCTTTTTCATTATCACCACACGCTTTGCCAGTCAGTTCATTGATGAGCTTGATATGAAAGCCGTACATTGGAAAGCCTGGACTACCAAATCGACTCGACCTGTCATCCAAGGCACGGGCAATAGCCATAATCGGCCAACCTGTTTCAGTCTGCCAGTAATTATCAATAATAGGGACGTTGATAGCCTCAGCAATCCAGCGAGCAGTATGCTCATCAAGCGGTTCTCCCGCTAAATACAATGACTTAAGTGATGAAATATCGTATTGACCAATACATTCAATTGGATATTTTTTCAGTACACGAATAGCTGTAGGTGCTGAAAACATCCGTGTTACTTGATATTTTTCTACTATTTTCCACCAAATACCCGCATCTGGCCGTATCGGCAGTCCCTCATACATAATCGTCGCCATTCCTGCAATTAAAGGAGCATAAACAATATAAGAATGCCCAACGATCCAACCGATATCTGAGGTGCTAAAAAACACCTCACCCGCTTTACCGCCAAAAATGATATCCATAGATGTCGCCAGCGCAACGGCATAACCGCCAACATCACGCTGCACGCCTTTTGGCGTGCCTGTCGTGCCGGATGTGTAGAGCACACAGGAGGTTTCATTTGATTCAAGCCAAGTCACTGGCACATCAGCATCAAAGTGTTCTTGCCGCAATGTAGCGAAATCGATATCTCTCCCCGGCACCCAAACCATTTCCGCCAGTCCGCGGTTAACCATCAATACATGGCGGGGTTTGTAGTTCGCCAGTTCAATAGCTTCATCCAACAATGGCTTGTAAGGAATGATTTTTCCACCGCGCGATCCTCCATCGGCAGATACCACCAACACCGGCTCAGCATTATCCAGCCGTGTGGCAAGACTCTGAGAAGCAAAGCCGCCGAAGACAACCGAATGAACGGCGCCAATACGAGCACAAGCGAGCAAAACAAACAGCGCTTCGGCAATCATCGGCATATAAACCAGAACTCTGTCGCCTTTTTTCACCCCTAGTGAGAGCATCATCGCAGCCGCTCGATTCACTTCCTGATGCAATTCCCTGAAAGTAAATATTTTCTCACTATTCGTTTCTGTTGAGATGGTGATAAGCGCTTTAGCATCAGGCTGGCTTTCCAGCCAGCGATCCAACGCGTTATAACATAGGTTGGTTTTTCCCCCGCAAAACCAACGAGCAAAGGGAGGGTTGCTATGATCCAACACTTGCTCAAACGGATGTTGCCAGAAAATACGTTGCGCCTGTTCAGCCCAAAATGCGTTGGGATCATCAATAGATTGCTGATAAAAAGCGTTGAATGACATAATCTCTCCTAGTGCTGCCGTAGATGATAGAGCGGCACTTTGGGAGAGCGACCGCCGATAGCATTACAAATCTAAATAACGTACAAATCGAGGTATTCGTTTACAGGCATGTTTTCCAGTAACGGACGGTCAAGGGAA
The DNA here is from genome assembly GCF_001083805.1 of Photorhabdus luminescens subsp. luminescens. Lineage (GTDB taxonomy): Bacteria > Pseudomonadota > Gammaproteobacteria > Enterobacterales > Enterobacteriaceae > Photorhabdus > Photorhabdus luminescens. The sequence continues at coordinate 154,282 of NZ_JXSK01000002.1, forward strand.
ACAGACTGGATTTTTTTCTGTTGTGTCTCAGGGAACTGCCGTGCCAGGTTGGTTCTGAATTTTTTCAGCAATAATGGAATGCCTTCCTCACGGCGGCGAGCATGGCCGATAGGGAATTCAACTTTAACTTCATCAAGCTGGCTGCCATCTGCAAACATAATAGTTAATGCGTTAGCAATAGAACGTTTTTCCGGATCGTGATAATCACGAGTAAAATCAAGATCTTCAACACACACTATTTTTTCCCGCAATGCATCAATGCGAGGATCTGCCGCAACGCTATCTTCGTAATCCGCCGCAGTCAGATGACCAAAGATCAAAGGAATCGCAACCATGTACTGAATACAGTGGTCTCTGTCCGCAGGGTTATTTAGCGGGCCTTGTTTATCAATAATCCGTATACAAGCTTCATGGGTTCGAATGGTGATCTTTGTAATGTCATTGATGGTCTGACCCGCATCTTTCAATTGTTGATGCAGGCTCATTGCCGCTTCCACAGCGGTTTGCGCATGAAATTCTGCCGGGAAAGCGATTTTAAACAGCACGTTTTCCATCACATAAGAGCCATAGGCACGCTGGAATTTGAAAGGCTGACCATTGAACAGAACATCATAGAATCCCCACGTTTTTGCGGTTAATACCGAGGGATATCCCATTTCACCCTTTTGCGCCATCAAAGCCAAACGAACGGCGCGAGATGTTGCATCGCCAGCAGCCCAAGATTTACGGGAACCGGTATTGGGTGCATGACGGTAAGTTCGCAGCGATTGACCATCAACCCAAGCCAGTGATACCGCGCTCAGAATCTCTTCCCGATTCAACCCTAACATTTCAGCAACAACAGCGGTTGAAGCCACTTTTACCAGCACGACATGATCTAATCCGACTTTATTGAATGCATTCTCCAGTGCAAGGCATCCTTGAATTTCATGCGCTTTAATCATGCCCGTTAAAACATTTTTGATCGTTAGCGGCTTTTTCCCACTAGCAACGGCATTTCTCGATAGCCAGTCAGCTACTGCCAAGATGCCGCCGAGGTTATCAGATGGATGCCCCCATTCAGCAGCAAGCCATGTGTCATTGAAATCTAGCCAGCGGATCATCGTACCAATGTTAAACGCCGCCTGTACCGGATCGAGTTGAAACTGGGTTCCCGGCACACGTACGCCATTAGGCACCACTGTCCCCGGCACAATCGGCCCTAGCAATTTTTTACAAGCCGGGTATTCCAATGCCTCTAACCCACAGCCTAACGTATCCAGAAAGCAGTAATAAGCGGTTTCATAAGCGACGGATGAGGCGATGGAATATCCCATAACATAATCCACAATATCCACAATCACCTGATCGTATTCAGAACGATTGCTTGCAACAGAGGTAGACATAATAATTCCTTGTTAAAAAACACTGATGCAGGAATCCCTGCGCCAAAAAGAACGTTATCCGCGTGTATCAATTGGCGTAAGTACGCGATTTTCTGGCCCGATGTAATTGGCTGAAGGGCGAATAATTTTGTTATCAATACGCTGTTCAATGATGTGAGCAGCCCATCCCGCTGTGCGGGCAATCACAAACAATGGTGTAAACATCGCCGTTGGCACGCCCATCATGTGATAGGAAACCGCTGAGAACCAATCAAGATTCGGGAACATGTTTTTATTGGCCCACATCACCGTTTCTAATCGATCCGCGATATCAAACATTTTGGTGGTTCCTGCCTCTTTAGAAAGTTGCAGAGCCACATCTTTAATGACTTTGTTACGGGGATCGGAAATGGTGTAAACCGGATGACCAAAACCGATAATGACCTCTTTTTTCGCCAAACGCGCCAGAATATCACTCTCAGCCTCATCAGGATTTTCATAGCGCTGTTGAATTTCAAAAGAGACTTCGTTTGCTCCACCGTGTTTTGGTCCTCTCAACGCGCCAATCGCTCCGACGATAGCGGAGTAGATATCCGTGCCAGTTCCTGCAATAACCCGACTGGTGAATGTCGAAGCATTAAATTCGTGTTCAGCATAAAGGACCAAGGAGGTATGCATGGCTTTTTCCCACGATTCATTGGGCTTTTTACCATGCAGGAGGTGCAAAAAATGCCCGCCTATCGACTCATCATCAGTCTCCACCTCAATGCGACGTCCATTGTGGCTATAGTGATACCAATAGAGCAACATGGAGCTGAGAGAGGCCAGTAATCTGTCAGCAATATCACGCGCTCCCGCGAGGTTGTGATCGTCTTTTTCAGGCAATGTACAACCCAGAACAGAGACTCCGGTACGCATAACATCCATCGGATGAGCAGCGGCGGGCAAGGTTTCCAACGCGGCCTTTACACTACTCGGCAGACCTCGCAGTGCGGCTAGTTTCGTTTTATAAGCAGACAATTCAGCACGGGAAGGCAATTTTTCGTGAACCAGTAGGTATGCAACTTCTTCGAATTCACACTGGGTTGCAAGATCAAGAATATCGTAACCTCGGTAGTGCAGATCATTACCGGTTTTTCCAACTGTACAAAGCGCCGTGTTACCCGCACTGATGCCAGAAAGGGCTACAGATTTTTTAGGCTTGAAAGTAGTCAACTCAGTCATCGAGTTCTGTTCGCTCATGGGTATCACCTCTACTGTTTTTATGTCATATAAAACGACGAATATCAGGTGGAGCCGTCCGTCATTGAGATTTTTTCTTGGAGAAAAGCAGATCCAGTTTTTGTTCAAAATCGTAGTAATTGATGCTTTCGTATAACTCGTTGCGAGTCTGCATCATGCTAATCACACTCTTCTGTGTCCCCTCGCGACGGAGTGTTGTGTAAACTTGCTCGGCTGCCTTATTCATTGCCCGAAAAGCAGAAAGCGGATAAAGCGCAATAGAGACATCTACACTTTTCAGCTCTTCGGTCGTGAAAAGTGGAGTCGCGCCAAATTCAGTGATGTTGGCTAGTATTGGAACCCCGGTTGTTGACGCAAATGTTTGATACATATGTAATTCAGTGATCGCTTCAGGAAACAGCATGTCCGCCCCGGCTTCGATATAGGCTTTTGCCCGATCAAGGGCCGCAGCTAATCCTTCAACAGCCAAAGCATCAGTACGAGCCATAATGACAAAATGCCCATCTGTACGAGCATCGACTGCGGCCTTGATGCGATCAACCATTTCTTCTTTGGATACAATCTCTTTATTTGGGCGATGACCGCAGCGCTTCGCACCGACCTGATCCTCAATGTGCAATCCCGCAGCGCCCGCTTTAATCATTGAACGCACTGTACGGGCCACATTAAAAGCAGAAGAGCCAAAACCGATATCAGCATCCACCAACAATGGCAAATCGCACACGTCGGTAATACGACGGATATCTGTTAACACATCATCCAGCGTTGAAATTCCCAGATCAGGCATCCCCAACGAACCCGCCGATACACCACCACCAGACAGATAGATAGCTTTATAGCCAGCCCGTTTTGCCAGTAACGCATGATTCGCATTAATGGCGCCAACAACCTGTAGTGGAGATTCAGCTTCTATCGCCTGACGAAATGCCAAGCCGGCAGAGGAAAGTGTCATATACGACCTCGTTGTTATTATAATGAAACACATTTGTTACCTAGCAATATGTGTACCAATAAAGTCAAAAATAACTAGTCGATTAAAAAGACAAATTCGATTTAAAAGTTAATACTTTGTTTTTTAAACAAAAAATAATATTAAAAATATTTATTAACCTGTAGAAAAGTACCATTGATAGAAAAACTTATCTGTTTCATAATGAACCAATTAGGTTTCATGAAACACGAATGAAACAATTGAGAAACATTGAATTTGAGAAACATTGAATTATTGTGGCGGGAAAAGCAAAAACAGCGTACAGATAGAGGAATAGCATGGCAGAAACACCATCAGCAGAACGTGATAACCGCGATAAACCGGTCATTTGGACAGTATCTGTTTCCCGCCTTTTCGATCTCTTCCGCGATATCACGCCAGAGTTCGATCATCAGGCTAATATCACGCCGATCCAACTTGGGTTTGAAAATGCGGTTCAGCATATTCGTCAGCGGTTAACAACTGAATGTTGTGATGCCGTACTCTGTGCTGGCTCCAATGGCGCCTATCTGAAAAGCCGTTTGTCGGTGCCAGTCATCATTGCTAAGGCCAGCGGGTTTGATTTTATGCAGGCATTAGCCCGTGCACGACAAATCAGCTCCCGTATTGGCGTTATCACCTATAAGAATACATTACCTGCACTAGAAGAATTTCAGCAACGGTTCAACTTGCGTATTGAACAACGCAGTTACGTAACGGAAGAAGATGCACGGGCCCAAGTCAATGCATTAAAAGCGATCGGCATTAAGGTGATCGTCGGCGCCGGGCTGATTACCGATCTCGCCTATGAAGCCGAATTAGTCGGTGTCTTTGTTTACTCTGCTGATTCTATTCGCCAGGCATTCCGCGATGCATTGGATATCGCCAGAATGACCAAGCTCAACCAAGCTTCAATTTCTGCCTATCCAACCGAGAATAGCTTGCGTACCCGCCATACTCTCAATGATATCCGTGGAGATTCAGCGGTAATGGAACATGTGCGCAACACGATTATGCTGTACGCCAGCTCGCCTGCCACAGTGCTAATACAAGGGGAAAGTGGTACAGGTAAGGAGCTGGTGGCACAAGCCATTCACCATGAGTATGCCCTGCGGTATGGTCAGATTGCAGGTAAACATCAACGCCCATTTGTCGCCGTTAACTGCGGCGCCATTGCTGAATCCCTATTGGAAGCTGAGTTGTTTGGTTATGAAGAAGGCGCTTTCACCGGTTCACGACGTGGAGGACGCGCAGGTCTTTTTGAAGTTGCACATCGAGGCACGCTATTTCTGGATGAAATTGGTGAAATGCCGCTGCCTCTTCAAACACGGCTATTGCGGGTACTGGAAGAAAAATCCGTTGTCAGAGTAGGAGGACACCGCCCTATTGCCGTTGATGTCCGGATCATCTGCGCCACACATTGCGATTTAGATACTTGGGTTCAAGAAGGACGTTTTCGAACAGATCTGTTCTATCGTCTGAGTGTATTGCGGATCAACATTCCGGCTCTCAGGGAAAGAGGTCACGATATCGGTATATTGGCGTTAGAATATCTGCGACGAGCATTTGCTGCCTTGAACTTACCGGTATCACAATCAAGAGTGCAAGAGCTTGCTGCCTGTCAAGAGGCATTGCAAACCTATCACTGGCCCGGTAATGTCCGGGAACTACGTAACCTTATGGAGCGGCTCACGTTATACCTCAGCGCCCATCCTGAACATACCTTAACACCGGAATTGATATTGGCGCTTTCACCAGAGCGCCAATCTACACTCAATCTGGCAGAACAAAGTATGAAGTCTTTCCCTTCTTTAACTCAACAATCTTCACTTGTCGCACCACTTTCAGTTCATGAAACCTTGAAACAGTTTTCTGGCAATCACCATGCAACCGCGGAATATCTGGGGATCAGCCGTACTACTCTGTGGCGACGATTGAAGAAAGAGGTGGCAGAGAATGAGAAAAGGGAATAACTAGCTAAAATGTCGCCTTAAAGTGCTTACGGTAGTCCTGTGGAGTGCTACCGAACATCCGTAAGAAACTACGGCGTAAAGTATCTTCACAACCGAAACCGCAACGGGAGGCTATGCACTTGAGCGATAGCGTAGACTCAACTAAAAGGTGACGCGCCGCTTCCAGGCGGAATCGCTCCACCGCTTTGGCTGGCGTAATCCCTGCATGTTGGCTGTAGTGGCGCACGAAGCTACGCTCACTCATATTGGCTCTTGCGGCCAAAGCTGCCACGGAAAGGTCTCCCGCCAAATTATTGGTCATCCAGGCATGCAGATCTGCAAATTTATTCGTGCTGCTTTGTAATGCCAGTGGAGCACTAAACTGTTCCTGCCCACCAGGACGTTTAAGAAACATAACGAGTTCCCGCGCAACATCCAGCGCCAGTTTATGACCGAGATCTTCCTCCAACAACGCCAGAGCCAAATCAATGCCAGCAGTGACGCCAGCCGAAGTCCACACCGGGCCATCCTGAATAAAGATAGGATCACATTCTACCCGCAATTTATTGTAACGCCGGGCCAGTTCGGCACAGCTACTCCAGTGCGTGACGACTCTACGGCCATCAAGTAACCCACAAGCCGCCAGAATGAATGCCCCACTGCATACAGACACAATACGTCTGGACAGAGATGCATGTCCCTTCAACCAATCACACAATGGCGGATGGTGCGCCGCTGACTCAACGCCAATGCCCCCCGCAACAATCAGAGTATCAGCGGGAGAATCCAGCTCAGGTAGAGGCTCTGCCTGCACAGTTATGCCAGCCTGCGTCATTACCTGTCCGGGTTCACAAGCTACGACTTTTATGTCATAGGGCCGCCTGTGACCAGACTTCTCCGCCAGCTCATTGGCGGTGATGAAGACCTGCAATGGACCTGAGAAATCCAGCAGATTTACGTTGGGGAAGATCAGAAAATAGAGAGTTTTAATGTCCATAAGACAATTATGGCACCTGGCGTAAATCGTCGCAATAATGGCATATACGCCAATTAATTTACGGTTACAATTGTTCCATCAATTCATCACCGGGAATACAGATATTCAGCGATCGCTAAAAATAGCGGTATATGAATTTCAGCTCGCTTTTCAATCTCAATTAAGGAAAACGTCTCCATGAAAAATACATCTAAGGAATATCCTGCGGCATTATCTTCGTTAATGAAAGCATCGTCTGGAGAAAAGCCCACTCTCGCTTTTGTTATTTTCCCAGGCATGACGCCACTTGATATGATTGGTCCCGCAACAGTTCTTGAGGTAGGAGGATGGTTAAATATTGAATATGTTTGGCGCGATTTACTTCCGGTGCATACTGAACTGGCACATATATCATTCTCGCCGAGCATTACTTTTGAGCAATTAGATAAAGTTGATATCTTATGTATTCCCGGTACAGGAAATCCTTATGCTGTGCTTTCCGAATTAGACATGCTTGATTGGATACATAAAGTGGGCAGTAAAGCACCTTGGGTCACCAGCGTGTGTACAGGGTCTATCCTGTTAGGGGCCGCTGGTTTGCTGAAAGGGTATAAAGCGGCAACTCATTGGTCGATGACAGACGATCTCAACGAGTTCGGTGCAATACCAGTCAATAAAAGAGTCGTTATCGATAGAAACCGGGTCACCGGAGGTGGAGTCACTGCGGGCATTGATTTCGGTTTAACATTGCTTGCTGAAATCAAAGGTGAAGAATATGCACAAGCAGTCCAACTAGCGATGCAATATAGCCCAGAACCGCCGTTCAATAGCGGCATGCCAGAACTCGCCGGCAAAGAAATGACTAATGCCACGCTTCAAGCTATATTTTCCAATGTGGAACAACAGACGCCTAATTACAAAGAAATATTAATTAAAAGCGCCAAAAGAATATCAGATATCTACTGAATATATTTTCGTATTATGGCTTAATTCAACCTGTTTCAGCGTTCGATTATTTACCAATAACGGAAATATTTTCTATTCTAAGAACGGCTAATTCATAGGTGCATAAATCCAGATTTGTTTTTTAGATTAAACGGTATAGGCAACCAATCCGGTTGCCGCTTCCAAGAGAAAATTTATCGGATTACGATGTTTCGAATATTCTATTTAAGGAATATTCTTTAATTATTCAAATACTATTTCAATTAAAAAGCTCAATACCAGACAGAAAAAGTATGATTTCAAACTTATCCAAATAATATACCGCTTATATGTAAAGTCTTGCCCACTTATTTACACGAACTTTCATGCCGATTAAGGTATCGGCATAAGTCAATCGGCTATTTGTTCAAGCTTATTCTGGCTCAGCACGACGATTTTAATTATTGTTTCAAGGTTAATACCAATGTCTATCATTGCATGCGCGATTGTCACAATCGCCAGTTTCCTCCCTATATGTAATCCATCTCGAAATTCTTGTTGGAACTCTTTCTGTTCCAGTTTTTGTTCTATTGTTATCAGTAGTTCTTCATATGTCATCAGTATCTCCTCATATTTCTAGGGGACGGTTCAGCTATTTGCCGGATCAGCCCCTCTTCTAACACGAATCTTTAAATACCGATTACAGCTCTCAGCACGAATCAGTGATGTATTTGTTCAAGTTCGTTCTGGCTCAGCCCAGTGTTTTTCATTATTGTTTCATGATCGATACCATTATCCATCAATGCGCGCACGATTTTCAGACTCGCCCGTTTTTCACCTTTCTGCAATCCTTCCTGGTATGCTTCTTGGTATGTTTCCTGAAATCCTTCTTGGAACGCTTTCTGTTTCAGTTTTTGCGCTATTGTCATCAGTACCTCCTTATATTTCTAGGGGACGGTTCAGCTATTTGCCGGATAAGCCCCTCTTCTAACACGAATCTTTAAATACCGATTACGGCTCTCAGCACGAATCAGTGATGTATTTGTTCAAGTTCGTTCTGGCTCAGCCCAGTGTTTTTCATTATTGTTTCATGATCGATACCATTGTTCATCATTCTACAAGCGACTTCCAGAATTGCCTGTTTTTTACCCTTCAGCAATCCTTCTTGAAGCCCTTCTTGATGCCCTTCATGTTTCAATTTCTGCGCTATTGTCATCAGTACCTCCTCATACTTCGGGAACTGTTCTGCCAGTTGCCGGATAAAACCTTCTGGATCGGCGGTATCTCCCACCAGTAATATGTAGTTTAGCATGCTTTTTAGCAGCTCATATGTATAATAATCATACGCAAACAACATGGTCAGCTCTTGCTGTAACTCCGTCATATCACGTTGCCGGATATGTTTTTGTACTATTTCCAGTAGTGCAACCCGTTTGTGCGTCAGGATTTCATCATCCGGGATTACCGTCACATCCACCAGCGGAAACGCGCTGGAATAGATCTCTTCCGCCAGAGCCGAAGCATCGAAGCAGTCGAACCAGTTGGTACTCCACGGATACGGCCGTATTTTTCCGTGATAAAACAACACTGGAATAACCAGCGGCAATTTTTCATGTCCCTGCTCCAGATGCCACTGCATTGCTGAAATACTGTAACGCATCAGCCGGAATGCCATCATCTTATCCGGGGAACTCTGGTGTTCAATCACGCAATACACATAACTCTCACCCTGCGTAGTTTTTAGTGAATACAGAATGTCGGAATAATGTACCCGCAGATTGTCCTCAATAAATGACCCCGACTCCAGTCGCAGTGTATCAAGATCACAAACTGCCCGTAATGTCGCAGGTAAGTGTATCTCTAGAAAATCTCTGGCGGTATCAATATGACTTAAAAACTTTTTAAAAATAGCATCATGTGGCGTCGGTGTATTTTTTCTTTTCATAAGAGGATAGTAGCATATTTTCTTTTATATTGAAGGAATATTAAATAAATAACAATAAACTCCGTCTCATCTCTCTTTTATACCATTGTACAATGTTTTTTATTTAACTAGTTAAAAATAGACTCCTTTCGGAGAAATACCGTTTGCAGCTTGAATGCCGAAACGGTATTTCAGATAATAATTAATGTATTTCAGTTAAATAATTCAATAATAGAACATTTTAAAAATAACAATTAACTATTTCCATTAATATGATCTTACAGCAGATTTTAATGCCTTAATATCCGAAGCACAGAGATAGGGTTTTAAAGCATTAAATTTCTCTTCTGACCAATCATATATTTTTAACGCAAGTAGCTCATTGATAATGTGCGGCTCAAAGCGATATTTAACTAATCTCGCAGGTGTTCCAACGACAATACTATATGGCTCAACATCTTTAGTTACGACGCTATTAGCAGCAACGATAGCGCCTTCACCAATGGTGACGCCAGGCATAATCATTGAACGCATACCAAGCCACACACCATCATGAATATGCGTGTCACCTTTGCCTACATATGCATCTTCAATATATTCCATGAATGGATATAAACAGAACCAATCCGCTCTGTGTGTATTGTTTCCACCCATAAGAATGATAGTTTCAGCACCTATGCAAACATAATCGCCAATATACAATTTATCAATCGGCCATTTAGATTCCCATTGAAGACTGATTTTATCACCGTACAAATAACGAACGACAGATTCTTCAAAACCGCAGCTCCAGCAATCGCTATAATAGCTATGAGTTCCTTTGATGACAATATTCGGATTAGTTACAGCTTCATGCAAAAATTGAATTTTTGACCAATGTTTTTCTTTCATGGTAAATAGTCTCTATTAATTATTCATTTACCATAGAATGCTTTCTATGGTGATGTATCCACATTCAAAATACATCACATTTAGCTGATTCGGGGTTGATTTAATAACGGGATTCTTTTCATATTAGACAATGAGTTAGTTATTAACTTATATCGGTTATTATTCGTAAATTCTTTTGCTCTTATTTACATCATATCAAAAGATATATTTTCAATGCGAACTACTCAGCATTTTTTAGGAAGAAACAAAACTGGAGCGAGCGAAGGGAATCGAACCCTCGTATAGAGCTTGGGAAGCTCTCGTTCTGCCATTGAACTACGCTCGCTTAGGGATAACATAAATTATTATAGCGACTTCGTTGGCATCAGCAAGCCATTATCTGTTTAAGTTGTCTATATTTCAGGCAGTTGAAAATAAAAACTCCCCCCGGCAGCTATGCCACAGGGGAGTTGGAATTTGAATTAGTTCAAGCTGTTATTTCTGCGGGCGCATTGCCGGGAACAGAATGACATCACGGATAGTATGGCTATCTGTCAACAACATAATCATACGGTCAATACCAATACCCAAACCGGCGGTTGGCGGCATACCGTGTTCCAAAGCCGTGACATAATCTTCATCGTAGAACATGGCTTCGTCATCACCTTCGTCTTTCTGGCGAACTTGCTCAGCAAAACGTTCAGCCTGATCTTCGGCATCATTCAATTCCGAGAAGCCGTTACCAATCTCACGTCCACCAATAAAGAATTCAAAACGGTCAGTGATAAACGGATTTTCATCATTACGACGCGCCAGCGGAGAAACTTCTGCCGGATATTCAGTGATAAATGTGGGTTGAATCAAGTTGCTTTCAGCCGTTTCTTCAAAGATTTCACACTGAACACGACCAAGGCCCCAACCTTTTTCCACTTCAATACCAAGAGACTCAGCGATAGCCACCGCTTTATCCATATCATCCAAATCAGCCATGTTGGTTGCAGGACGATATTTGCAAATGGCCTCTTTCATAGTCATTTGAGCAAATGGTTTACCGAAATCAAATTCCTGCTCGCCATATTTAACCAGGGTATTCCCCAAAATATTCTGCGTCAGCGTGCGGAATAGCTCTTCTATCAGGACGATCAAATCTTTGTAATCCGCGTAAGCCATGTAGAGTTCCATCATGGTGAACTCAGGGTTATGACGCGGAGATACGCCTTCGTTACGGAAGTTGCGATTAATTTCAAATACACGTTCAAAACCACCAACAACCAGACGTTTCAGGTAAAGTTCCGGCGCAATACGCAGATACATATCAATATCCAGCGCATTATGGTGAGTAGTAAATGGACGAGCTGCCGCACCACCAGGGATTACCTGCATCATTGGCGTTTCTACTTCCATAAAGCCTTTACTGACCATAAAGCTACGTAGGGCCGATAAGACTTGAGAACGAATTTGGAAAGTTTTGCGCGATTCGTCATTGGCGATCAGATCCAAATAACGCTGACGGTAACGGGTTTCCTGATCAGCCAAGCCGTGGAATTTATCCGGCAATGGACGCAGCGCTTTTGTTAGCAGACGCAGTTCAGTACAGTGAATGGAAAGTTCACCGGTTTTGGTTTTAAACAGTTTGCCGCTAGCTCCCAGAATATCTCCCAGATCCCATTTTTTAAACTGTTCGTTATAAATGCCTTCCGGCAGATCGTCACGAGCAACATATAACTGAATACGACCGCCCATATCCTGTAGCGTTACGAAAGAAGCCTTACCCATGATACGACGCGTCATCATACGACCACCCACCGTCACTTCAATATTCAGCGCTTCCAACTCTTCCTGAGTTTTGTCGTCGTATTTCGCGTGTAAATCTTCTGAGATGTTTTCACGACGGAAATCATTCGGGAATGCAATACCCTGCTCCCGTAAAGCTACGAGTTTTTCGCGCCGAGTTTGCAATTCATTATTTAAATCAGGAGCCTGTTCCGCCCCCTGTTGTTGTTGTGACATTTTAGTTCCTCATAAGCCAGCTTTAAGGCTTGCTTCAATGAATTTATCTAGATCGCCATCCAGCACCGCTTGTGTATTACGCGTTTCAACGCCAGTGCGCAAGTCTTTGATGCGTGAGTCATCCAGAACATAAGAGCGAATTTGACTACCCCAACCAATATCGGATTTATTCTCTTCCATTTCCTGTTTGTTAGCGTTCTTTTTCTGCATCTCCAGTTCATACAGCTTCGCTTTTAGCTGTTTCATCGCCTGGTCTTTGTTTTTATGCTGAGAACGATCATTCTGACACTGAGTCACAATGTTGGTTGGAATATGGGTAATACGCACCGCAGATTCTGTTTTGTTAACATGCTGACCACCCGCGCCAGACGCACGATAAACATCAATACGTAAGTCTGCCGGATTAATTTCAATATCAATATCATCATCCACTTCGGGATAGATAAAAGCAGAACTGAATGAAGTATGGCGACGGCCGCCAGAATCAAATGGGCTTTTACGTACCAAACGGTGAACACCGGTTTCAGTACGCAACCAACCATAAGCATAATCACCCATGATCTTAATGGTCGCTGATTTCAGGCCAGCAACTTCACCATCTGATTCTTCAATGATTTCAGTCTTAAAGCCTTTGGATTCAGCCCAACGCAGATACATACGCATCAGCATACTTGCCCAATCTTGAGCCTCAGTACCACCAGAACCTGCCTGCAAATCAAGATAACAGTCAGCACTGTCGTACTCGCCAGAAAACATGCGGCGAAATTCTAATTGACCCAATTTTTCTTCAAGCTGTTCCAGCTCTACCACAGCTTCATTAAAGGTCTCTTCATCATCAGCTTCTACTGCCAGTTCCAGTAAACCTTGTACATCTTCCAGTCCCTGCTCAAGCTGATCAATCGTTTCGACAATCTCTTCTAATGAGGAACGTTCTTTACCCAAAGCCTGTGCCCGCTCCGGTTCATTCCAAACATCAGGCTGTTCCAATTCAGCATTAACTTCTTCTAAACGCTCTTTTTTGACATCGTAGTCAAAGATACCCCCTCAGAACCGTTGTCCGCTCAGACAGGTCCTGAATGTGGTTTTTTACCGGATTAATTTCAAACATATTTTCGTGTCTTACGTTGTGTAGTCGTAGATAAATGGATAATTTTCGAACCGCGTATTGTAGCGGATTCGCCACAGGGTTTATAGCACTTCAATAGATTTGTCACGCATTCATAAAGAGTACGTGACAGTGACTGACTATCTGCTCATCAAACTGTCAATAAGGCCAGAGATGCTGGATCAAAAGCTGTACATTACGGTTGCCGCGAAATTCATTAACATCCAGTTTATAGGCAAGTTCCACTTCGCGGACACTGTTGTCCGGCCAGCGAGTAGGATCGATATTGAACGCGATACCGTCCAGCATCGGACCACCGTTTAATGGCTCCACTATCACCTTTAAATGGCGTTCTCCAACAATGCGCTGTTGCAGTAGTTTGAATCTACCGTCAAAAACCGGTTCCGGGAATGCCTGCCCCCAAGGACCGCCATCACGCAACATTTCTGCAATATCCAATGACAGTTCATTGATCGTTAATTCACCATCACTCCAGATAACACCTTCAAGTTGAGAAATATCTAACCAATCCGCCATTAATGCAGAAAAGTGATGCTGGAATCGTTCAAATTTATCCTGTTCAAGTGATAAACCGGCCGCCATTGCATGACCGCCAAACTTAAGTATCAACCCCGGATGCAAGGTATCAAGCCGCTCAAGGGCATCACGCATATGCAACCCCTGCACTGAACGACCTGAACCTTTCAAAATACCGTCCCCCGCCGGAGCAAAAGCGATAACCGGCCGATGAAAACGTTCCTTAATCCGGGAAGCCAGAATTCCGACTACCCCTTGATGCCATTCTGGATGGTAAAGCGCTAGCCCATAAGGCAACTCAGTGCTGGTACGTTCAAGTTTGTCACAGATTTGCAGTGCTTCTTGTTGCATTCCCTGCTCTATTTCACGCCGGGTATGGTTAAGACTGTCGAGTTCGCAAGCTATCTGACGCGCCTTTGTCATGTCGTCAGTAAGCAATAAAGTGACGCCAATGGACATATCATCGAGGCGACCGGCGGCATTCAGTCTTGGCCCCAGAAAAAAGCCCAAATCACTGGCTGTCAGCTTATAAGCATCACGCTTGGAAACTTCCAGTAATGCACGTATCCCCGCGCAACAACGCCCTGCACGAATACGATTCAAGCCCTGATAAACTAAAATCCGGTTATTAGTATCCAAAGGCACAACATCGGCAACGGTGCCTAACGCAACCAAATCCAACATTTCCGCCAGATTCGGCAACGCGATTCCTTGCTTTTCAAACCACTGCTCTTTTCTCAGCGCCGCCCTTAAAGCAGACATCAGATAAAATGTGACGCCAACCCCAGCCAATGATTTAGACGGAAACGAGCAATCAGACAAATTGGGATTAATAATGGCATCAGCGGCTGGCAAAACGTCACCCGGCAAGTGATGATCCGTGACAATGACTTTTATATGGTGCTGATGGGCAACCGCAACCCCTTCATGGGAAGAGATGCCATTATCCACGGTAATAATCAAGTCAGCGCCTTTTTTGACGACCTCTTGCACCACCTGTGAACTTAAACCATAACCATCTTCAAAACGATTTGGCACCAGATAATCCAGATGGCGATATCCCATCGAGCGTAATGAGCGGATCGCCAATGCCGTACTGGTCGCGCCATCAGCATCAAAATCACCGACAATAACAATACGCCAGTGTTCATGAAGTGCTGTCAACAAGAGCGCCACCGCCTGTTCCACACCACTCAGATGCTGATAACTCAATAACCCTTGAACGCCACGTTCCAATTCATTCTCTTGCTGAATACCACGAATGGCATATAAACGACGCAGTAATGGATGAATCTGTTGTGGAAGATGGCTGTCATCCACCGCCGGACGGCGGCGAAGTTGTGTTTCAATATTCACTAAACTTATTTACCACGTTGCGCCAGTGCTGCTGCCAAAGCCTCTGGCGGCATATATCCACCTAACAGGCTGCCATCATTAAGGACAATCGCCGGCGTTCCCTGCACGCCAAACTGTAGACCCAGTTTGTAATGGTTAGCAATATCCACTTTACAGCCCTTAATTGGCGAAACATCATCATTTCTAAATGCAGCATCCAGTGATTTCTGCGGTGTCGCGCTGCACCAGATAGATTGCATATCTTTAGCAGATTGGTGCTGCATACCTTGGCGAGGGAATGCCAGATAGCGCACAGTAATACCCAGTTTATTGTACTCTTTCATGCTTTCATGCAATTTATGGCAGTAACCACAGGTAATATCCGTGAAAACGGTAACCACATGCTTCTCTTCCGGCGCTTTGTAGATGATCATTTGATCTTTCATTGCTTCCAGTTTTTTCATCAACAATTGATTACTGACATTCACAGGAGAGCTACCACTGACATCATAGATTGGCCCTTGCAATAAATATTTACCGTCATCAGATAGATAAATGATCCCTTGCTCGGTCACTACCATATTTAAACCAACAATCGGCGATGGCTGGATGTTTTCTGCTTTTATCCCTAGTTTCTGCATTGTTCTATGGACAGCATCATCCTCAGCAAGCGCATTTCCGCTAAACCAGGCCAGCAAAAGAGGGAAACATAACACGCTTTTTTTCATTTTCGGTTCCTTTAAATCCATGCTCACCCACGCGGATGATGTTGTTGATGTAGCAATTTAAGCCGTTCTGTTGCTACATGAGTATATATTTGTGTTGTGGATAGGTCACTATGCCCCAATAACATCTGCACAACGCGTAAATCCGCGCCATGATTAAGCAAATGTGTGGCAAATGCATGACGCAAAACATGGGGAGATAACCGTTCAGCGTCGATTCCAGCCAGCAGCGCATAATGTTTAATACGATGCCAGAATGTCTGTCGGGTCATTTGTCGCCCCCGATTGCTAGGAAAAAGGACATCCAACGTTGCGCCATTCAGCAACCCGGCTCTTCCATATTCCAGATAATGCTCTAACCAGTAAATCGCTTCTTCCCCTAAAGGCACTAACCGTTCTTTATTTCCTTTACCAATCACTCTCACCACGCCTTGACGCAAACTGACATCGGAAAGTGTCAATCCCACCAACTCAGATACCCGCAAACCACAGGCATAAAGCACTTCAAGCATTGCTTTATCCCTTAGCTCCACCGGTTGATCTATACAGGGCGCATTAAGTAGATTTTCTACCTGCTTTTCACTCAAATCTTTAGGCAATCGCTTTGGTAATTTTGGTGCAGACAAAAGCGCGGTCGGATCATCTTCCCGCATTTTTTCCCGATAAAAATAGAGAAACAACTGGCGCATAGCACTGAGTAAACGCGCCGAACTACTGGCTTTATACCCTCCATCCATGCGTTCCGCCAGAAAAGAGTGTAAATCTATCGTCTGGACAGATAATAAATTATGACCATGATGTATCAACCAGTTATCCAGTGCTTGCAAATCCAACCGGTAAGAAGCAAGCGTATTTTCCGCAAGATCATGTTCCAACCAGATAGCATCAAGAAATTGTTCTATCAGTGGATTAGTCAACTGAGTTGGTTGTTTTGACACGAAACGCTTTCCTTAAATCTGCACATCTCTGCTGGCTATTATGCCTGAAAAAGCAATTCTTCTGTTACAATGCCAATCCAGATATTCAAAAACCATAATGATTAATGATGAAGATTGGTCTTTTTTACGGCTCCAGTACCTGCTACACCGAGATGGTAGCAGAGAAAATTCGCGATATCCTTGGTGAGGATTTAGTTGATCTCCACAATATCAAAGAAACAGCCCCTGAATTAATGGAACAGTACTCTGTACTAATTCTTGGCATCCCAACATGGGATTTTGGCGAATTACAGGAAGATTGGCTGGTTATTTGGGATCAAATCCCTTCCCTCGATTTACAGGGAAAAATTGTCGCCATGTATGGCATGGGCGATCAAATTGATTATGGCGATTGGTTTCTTGACGCTCTCGGTATGCTATATCACCATTTACGCCCTTCAGGCGCGCATTTCATTGGCTTCTGGCCGACTGAAGGTTATGAATTTACCAGCCCGAAACCATTAACGGATAATGGCTCACAATTTGTCGGGCTGGCATTAGATGACGTAAACCAGTATGAACAAACTGATGATCGTTTATCGCAATGGTGTATGCAAATCCTGCAAGAAATGGAGCCTCTGCTTTAAATCAGGAAAATTTCAGCTCAATCAGATATTAGGATATTGCAACAACAGTTGATTAATATTCCTCCATTCATCCTGTGACATACCATCGGATGCGACCCATAAACGGATTTTTTTCTGGTTATAAAAAGATTGAGCCGTAATTAATATGCCATAACGACACAGCCATGGTCGTCGGACAATTCGCCACTCGTGCTTCTTCCATTGCAACTTATTATCACTGAACAGAACTAAAAGCCCTTGTGATTTACGGATATTTTTCTGGCTACGCCCCCAACTGGCAATAATCAACAGTACCAAAGGAAGCCAGAAAATCCAGAAAATAGCGTCATCCGCAGGCCACGGAGCAAGCAGCACGATAAGCGCGATTGCACCATGAACACAGGTGGAAATTAACTGGGTATGCCAAGATACCCTGAGATCACACCTCCACAGGACCACGATCTTTATTTCTATTCTGAATAAGTTTAATCATGCGAAATAGCTCTCCATCTTCTGGACGTCCATGATTCATTAGCCAGTTAAATAGATCAGGATCAGCACATTCAAGCAAGCGAATAAAAAGTCGTTTATCATCATCACTGAGCGAGTCATATTCATACTTAAAAAACGGCATAATTGAAATATCCAGCTCACGCATTCCACGCCGACATGCCCAATGAATACGTGCTTTATTATCAATATCCATGTTCAAAAAATCCCCTTTTTAATTCTCATTGTTAGTTTTAACGCTATTAGCCATTTAAGTCGCCCGGCAAACTTATGCATCATGCCAGCTAATAGCAATAATAACTACTTGCATTGTGCCTCAGCTCTTTTACCATTATGCATCATTGGCTCAAATATCTGACTGGCAGGATGTGTCATGGCTTATAAAACTCCGTTTTCTTCACAATCTCCATTGTCTTCATCAACCCTTCCGCTGACGTTAATATCTCTGGATGACTGGGGCTTGGTAACCGCAACTGGACCGGATACAGAAAAATATCTACAAGGTCAGGTTACAGCAGATATTTCCGCACTTGCAACGAATCAACATGTGCTTAGCGCTCACTGTGATGCAAAAGGCAAAATGCGGAGTAATCTGCGCCTCTTCCATCGTGGTGAAAGCCTTGCTTATATTGAGCGCCGCAGTGTGCTGGAAAACCAGCTTACAGAACTGAAAAAATATGCCGTATTCTCCAAAATGACGCTAGTTCAGGATGAAAACGCAGTATTGCTTGGTGTTGCAGGTAAAAATTGCCGCGAGGCACTGAATAATATTTTCCCAACACTACCCGATGCTGATAATGCTGTCGTTGAACATGAAACGACGACTTTGCTCCATTTTACCCTGCCATCTGAGCGTTTCATGTTGATTACCGATACAGCAACTGCTGAGCAGTTAACAGAAAAACTTCAAGCTCAGCTTAATAATAGCCAACAGTGGTTAGCTCTGGATATTGAAGCTGGCTTCCCAGTTATTGATGCGGCAAACAGTGCGCAATTTATTCCTCAGGCAACTAACCTTCAGGCACTAGAAGGAGGAATATGTTTTAAAAAAGGGTGTTATACCGGTCAGGAAATGGTGGCCCGTGCTAAATATCGCGGAGCGAATAAACGAGCAATGTACTGGCTGGCTGGCAGTGCTGCCAAAATTCCTGTAGCCGGAGATGATTTGGAATGGCAATTAGGAGATAAGTGGCGGAGAACGGGTACCGTTTTGGCTGCCGTTAAGCTGAATGATGATAGTGTCTGGGTACAGGTCGTCATGAATAATGATATGGAAAGCAATAGTGTATTCCGTGTCCGTGACGATGAGGGACATGCATTAACTATTCAGCCTCTGCCTTATTCTCTCGATGAAGAAAAATAATTAATGAGGTTTATATGTCGTTAGCAATACCTGCCGTTGATTTTGGCCCTTTTACTGATGTCATTAGTTTTTTGATGGAATTGGATAAGCTGAAAAACGTTCAACGGCGAACTAAGTTACTGGATAACCATCGTCGGGAAAATTCAGCCGAGCATAGCTGGCATTTTGCTATCGCCGCAATGAGTTTTGCGCCCTATGTAAAAGGGGTAGATATCCAGCGGGTTATTCAAATGGCATTAATTCACGATATTGTAGAAATTGATGCGGGTGATGTGATGGTTTACGATTTAGCAGCCCGTGAAGCCATTCATGAACAGGAAATCAAAGCCGCCGATCGTCTTTTTGGTTTACTTCCCGAACCACAGAAAAATCATTTTATGTCACTTTGGCAAGAGTATGAAGCAGCAGAAAGCCAAGACGCCCGTTTTGCTCTTACGCTGGATAGACTAATGCCGATGTTGATGAATCTGTACAATAAAGGACAAAGTTGGGTAGAAGACGGTATTCGTTTTGAGCAGGTGATTAGCCGCAATAAATTCATTGCCGATGTCTATCCTGAATTATGGCAATATCTACTGCCACAACTGGAAATCGCACAGAAGAAAGGTTGGTTGAAATAACTTTTTTCCGAAAATTTTAGATCATAAATTGAATGCGCTATATGAATAATATAGCGCATAAAATAAGAATAACTTGGTTATATTGAAGCCAATTATAATATTAATAAAAGAATAATAATATTTTATAGAGCTAACTATCCCACCAAAATAATAATCTTACAGAAAAGAAAATCATTTATATTATTTACAGCATTCTCAACATAACTTTTAAAAACTTCCACTATAATTCTTTCTGAAATAATTTTTAGTATCTCCAAAGTTATAAATTGGTTTAATTTCAAGAAAATTATTTTTTCATCATAAAATCTCAAACATGTAAACTACATACTTTTATGAATTACCTTCATAAAAGCAACACAAAAATATTCTGATATACAATATGATTAAACTTTGTAGTTAACTGTCAGTTTCCCCTTTTTATTTTTCACTTTTTCAATGACTATATTTTTAATCTCATCCAGATAATTAACATGTGTACCACCGCATGCATAAGGCGGTAATGTTCCAAAACTCACTTCTCTAAGCCCGCATTTATTCATTGAAACTCTACAGGCTAAATTTTCTGTTATGAGCTGACTACATAATTCACTAATAGATTCAAGGGTGAGTTCTTGAGCTTGTTCTGTTGGAGAAAACGTGACTTTAGCCTCCCCAGGCCAATGATGAGCTTTTATAGGAATCCATCCTTCTTTTTCCAGAATATGTCCGATAATATGACCAGCAGAATGATAACGTGAATGTAGTATCCTGGCATCTTCATCAATTCGAGCTATCGCTTTTCCTGGTGGAAGATAGCCATTTGTCAGATGTATGATCTCATCATTTTCCATAATGGTATGAATCACACAAACATTATCCAGCCAACCGGTGTCAGAAGGTTGACCTCCTCCTTGTGGATGAAAGGGGGTTACATCAAGCGAAACTGCATAAGTTTGCTCATCACGGGCGATACACTTCAAAACCTGAACTTCCACGACGGAAGCAGAACTATTGAAATAGAGTTGAACTGTCATATTTACTTACTCCAATTGATATTTTTTATATTATATTAACGCTATTAAGAACAATAAATCCCCTTGCCAACAAAGGACTTTTTCCTCGTGAGCACAAATAAAACGCTATCATTGATGAGCGAAATGGCCATATTTGTAAAGGTAGTTGATGCAGGAAGCTTTACCGATGCTGCACGGCAATTAGGCGCCACGCCATCTGCCATAAGTCGTTCTGTCACCCGACTTGAAAAAGCTCTAGGAGTCAGGCTTTTGCAGAGAACAACACGCAAGGTTAAATTATGTGAAAACCAACGTGAAATTTACGAAAAATGCTGTGAAATGTTCAATGCGGCACAAGCAGTTATGGAAACTTCAGCTAGATCCAGCGAAGTACCACAAGGATTAATTCGGATAAGTATTCCGAAAGCTGTCGGTCACTTTATTGTACACCCACATATACCTGAATTTTTAAATCGTTATCCTAAAATAGATATCCAGCTACTGCTTGAAGATCGCACAATTGACCTGATTGACGACCAAATTGACTTAGCTATTAGAATTACAGACCAACCGTCACCGGGTCTAATGGGGAGATGTTTAATGAATATAAATCATATGATTTGCGCTACTCCTAAATATCTCAAAACACACGGCACACCGGTACTTCCAAATGATCTGAAAAATCATAACTGTATTTATCTTGGTGAAGAGCCAAATGATTCATTATGGCGATTTCGCAAAAATAACAAGATTATGAAAATAAAAGTATATGGCCGCTATTCTGCTAATCATACCGGAGTGAGACTTGATGCTATATTAAGAAATATAGGAATAGGAAGTCTTCCTTACTTTGTTGCACGTCCTCTATTGGAAGAAGGTAAACTTGTACAAGTTCTACCTGACTGGATATTTAAAACTAACTATTGCGGTGAAGCCTGGATACTTTATACACCAACACGGTTTTTACCTGCAAAAATACGTGTTTTTATTGAATATCTTGCAAAGAAATTAAATGAAAATAAAGATCGACTTTCCCAATAATTAATTTATACATGTTTTCTTCCATTAATTGAAGAAAATATCTTTGTGATACATTGCTATTTTTTAATTATAATTAATCAATTATTCAACTTAAAAATTATCCAGTCATATATTATCATTATAAATATAAGCACCAAAATAATTCAAGTTATTGGTTTAACTCCCAAATCAAACCAATATAAATCATGCAAAGATCGTGAATAACATTTATATTGCACAATAATAAAAATATATTATTACCAATAAATCATTAATTTAATTAAATCAATGACAAAAATTTTTAAATAAATATGATGAAATCATTGTCATTCATTCTATTTATTATATTCCTTTAGCACTTTAGAAGTATAAGTATACTGTGAAATGAGATGTTATTTTCAGGATATTTAATAACTGCGGATAACCACTCAAAACAATAGTGCAGCCATTGAAATGGCTGCACGTCAAATTATCAATACTCAAGCGCCTGTTCTTTCTGCGGAGCTTTCAGCAAACGCCAGGCAAGCAATACCACTCCTGCGGTTAATATTGCCGTCATCCAGCTCATCATATGAATAGCGCTGGTGAATGATTCCGATGCCGCTGCCATCAGTTTCTGCCCTTCTGATTCAGCTAATGAGTTCGCAACAACGTAAGCTCCTGCTAACGTCTCTAAAGCCAATCCAGCCTGTTCCTGAGAGACCTCATTCGGCAATTGTAAGGTTATACGATAGAAGGCGGTGACCAATCCCCCCAAAATCGTCGTACCAAGTACAACCCCCACTTCATAAGCCGTTTCGCTTATTGATGATGCCGCTCCTGCTTTAGAGGAGGGTACTGATGAAAGCACCAAATCATTAGACACCGAAGCAATGGCTCCCACACTAATATCTAATAATGCGAAAGCAACAATTAGAGTGACTAAATCACTACCAATACTCGCGACCAGAAGAAATGAAATACCTGCAATACTCAGCAAAATTGGCACCAGATAATGAGCCGGCACCCGTTGAGCAATGGGTACTATCGCCATACCCATCACAATTGCCATAATTTGTCCGGGAACCAGTGCCAGGCTAGCCAAAATCGGCTCCATACCGAGTACGATTTGCAAAACCTGTGTGGCAAAAAAGACAAAACCCACCAGCAATGCCAAACTCAGTAAGTTAACAATAACCGAACCGGTAAACATACCATTACGGAACAGGGAAAGATCCATTAACGGCACAGGCAGACGCTGTTGTCGGCGAACAAATAGCACACCAGCAATAAGACCAACCGACAGTTCGAGTATGACACTTATTTCAAACCCATCACTGGCAAGGTGTTTAATCGCGTAAACAATACCCCCCATAGCGATGATCGATAATAGAACGCTATACACATCGATAATGCCGGTCTGCTTTTTATCGGACTCAGGCAATAACATTGGTCCGAAGATCAGCAATGGTACTAATACCGGTACTGCCAATAGGAAAATTGAACTCCAATCGAAGAACTGCAATAACACACCACCGACTACGGGACCTAAAGCCGAACCGATAGTTAATGTCGTCGCCCAAATAGCGACAGCCACTCGACGCTGTTCACGATCCTCAAAAAGAGTGCTGATCAACGCCAAAGTTGAAGGCATCAGCATCGCACCAAAAAATCCAAGTGCGGCTCGTCCTATAATCAATTGTTCAGGTGAAGTTGACAGTGCGGTGAACACCGAAATAACAGTGAATCCCAAAGATCCAAATAACAGTAATGAACGATGGCCAACACGATCGCCGATACTCCCCATTGATACCAACAAACCAGCCAATACCAATGAATAAGCATCAATTATCCATAATTGCTGGCTTGCACTGGGCCCCAGAGCTTCCGCAATTTTTGGTAAAGCAAAGCTTAAGATCGTATTGTCCACCGTCACCAACAATACTGGTAACATCAATATCAGCAATCCCAGCCAATTTCTGAGTCCTGCCCGCCCGTTAGCCTCAGCAACTCTATTTAACGACATCCCCTCAACTCCTTTCCTATATTATTCAAGCGTTGAAAAAATATGCTGGCAATCAGCAGCACTGATATCGAGCTGTTCCCCCAGTTGTTGCGCAATATCTCTGAGGTTATTGCCAAATTCAGTTTGATCGCCAGCCTGTACTATCGAATCTAACTGTTGTATGGCATGCAGCAACCCCTGACGAGATTCGGCAGCCATCGGATTTTCATATTGAACGTCCCAGTACACTTCTATTGGATTGCGTAAAATCCTTGATAATAACGCCAGCATTGTACGCATGGGCGGTGGCGCAATAGTTGCCAAAGTACGAATATCTAACGGACTTTTCGCCAGCACTAAGCCAAAAATCAGTATCGCGGCATGAGGCAAAGCCTGACAAAGCGCCATAACCTGATCATGTTCCTCTGGCGTCATTCTGCTGATACGCATATCGGCCTGCATCAATACCCGCTCAATCCAATGTTCACTAACATGACAGTTATCGAGAATGACTGCAACCGGCCTTTTTTGCTCCGGCAAAGATGGCGAGAACATCGGGTTAACACCAATGAAAGGCTGCCCAGGGGCGGCAGCTCTTAACGCAGAATAAAAAGGGGCCTGAACTGAACAGGTTGACACGATCTGTACATCATCGCCAATAGCAGACAACACCCAAGGCAACGCTTGTATGGCAACCGCTTCCGGTAAGGCAAAGACTACCGCCTTTGCCCCACTAAAAACCTCGCCAGCATCAGCAACCGGATTTAAGATATCAATCTGATCGTAATGAGAATGATAGCAATGAGAACGCATTCCCTGCGTTCGTTTATCAACACTGCAAGCCATGTGACCACAGCGAGTAAAAAGGCGCGCCAATAAAGAACCAATAGCACCTTCTCCACCAAGAATGACCACTTTATGGTTATTCACACACTTCCTCCGCCATATGGCTAAAGCTGAAATAGGGCACACTCGCTTTGACCAATATCTCTTCAAATTCGCCATAAGGATCGGAATGAGCGACAATTGCGCCTCCGATGCCGAATTCAGCACATTCTTGATGTAATACAGCCGTGCGTATCACAATACTTAATTCCACTTCACCACTGAAAGATAACCATCCAAGCGCACCGGAGTAAACACCGCGAGCCGATGACTCTAAAGCATCAATAATCTCCATCGTGCGCTTCTTCGGCGCTCCGGTCATTGATCCTCCTGGAAAACATGCCCGGATAGCCTCCATTGATGACGTTTCTTCGCATAATTCACCGCGTATGGTCGAAACCAATTGATGTACGGAAGAAAAACTCTCAACCTTAAATAATTCAGGTACATGCACACTGCCTGGACGACATACCTGATTAAGATCATGACGCACTAAGTCCACGATCATCAGATTTTCTGCTCTATCCTTAGTGGATTGATTCAATTCCATCTGCAAGCGCTGATCATCTGCTGCCGTTTTTCCCCGTGGCCGGGTTCCTTTAATCGGTCTGGATTCAATATTTCTGGTCTCATCAATATGTAAAAACGTTTCTGGCGATGCGCTCAGTACAGAAAAATCCCCACATGCCAGATAGGCGCCATAAGGTACAGGACTGGCATGACGCATACGCCGATAAGCATCCAACGGATGTCCTGAATAAGCCATTTTTGCCCTATTCGTCAGACAGATTTCACAAGATTCGCCATCTGTGATGTATTGAAGTGATTTATGGATTCCATCTATATACTTCTGAGCGCCATATTCCAGGCAAATTTTGTTTTGATCAACAGCGCCAGGAATAAAGTCAGGTATCACTTCATCGGTATTTTTTGCCATTGCCACAGAAGGCTCCGGCGGCCAATTTTGTGGCTGTCCTATTGGCGAGATAAGACACTCATAAAGCTTATTCTGTTGGTGATCAAATACAAAAAAATGCGGAGTAAATATTAAGCTGGCATCAGGATGTTCTGAATGATATTTTTTGCTGCCAATTGTCAACGCCTTTAATTCATATCCTAAATAACCAACAAAGCCGCCTTTAAATACAAATGGCATTGATTTTGGCGTCGAAATTTCCACCATATCAAGCAACTCAGACATCAACGAGAAAAAATCTCCCTGAACAATCTTCTCGCCATCAGGGCCAGTCAACCGCAAACTCTCAGTCTGTACACGGTATTCAAGTCTGACAGCGCCCTGTTCATTACCGCTTCCCATCATTGAGAAGCGGGTATTAGGTCTATCGGAATTTTCACTATCAAGCCAGAAAGCGTGTGTATCGTTGCCATAACGTTGAATAAACAAGGATTCAGGATCGACTATCTCCTCACATTCACGATAATTCAGCTTGAGATATTGTCTTCCGCCTACCGCAAGATAGGCTTCATTGACATCAGTGCATATATTCTGGGCGGCAACTTCCTGTTTGTTATTCTCTTTATACATCTCCGCTATACGCACGAAATTACTGAGTAGCTCACGCCCATATTCAGAATCAATCGATTCAGGATGAAATTGAACCCCCCAGATCGGCCTTTCGGTGTGCTCAATCGCCATGATTAAGCCATCATCAGTCCAGGCAGTACATTTTAGATTGTCAGGCAGCCGGGTACATATCAATGAGTGATATCTGACCACTTCAAACTGCTCAGGCAAACCGAGGAATAATCCTTCTCCGGTGTTCCTGATGCGACTGCGATAACCATGTACCGGATTGGGGGCATGTTCTACAAAGCCGCCAAATGCCAGGCTAATTCCCTGATGACCGAGACAAATCCCCAACAGTGGAACTTTGGCACGTGCAATAACTTCAGCACAGACGCCAAAATCACTGCTTTCAGCCGGATGCCCTGGCCCCGGAGAAAGCACTACCGCATCATACTCGTCTATCGCTAACTCTTCATAAGTCAAAGAATTGGTGACTACGGACGGCACACTGCCCGTCACTTCATACAGATATTGAGCAATGTTTTGCGTAAAAGAATCATAATTATCAATGAGCAGTATTTTCATTTATTTTTTTACTTTCTCGTTTAACAACTGATCAATCAATTCTTCTTCCCGACAGCAAGTTTCTTCGATTACCAGTTGAAATATTGATTCAGTATATTCAGGCCGTAACCCAAAATCTGTTGATTTATCCCGCAACATATCCAATAACGAGGTAATACGTTGTGGCTGCATCATCGGAATATCCTGTTCCGCTTTTATCTCAGCGATTTTCATGCAGACTTTCATTCGTTCTGAAAGAAGCGCCAGAATCTGCATATTAATAACATCCAGAGATTCCCTGTAAGGTTGTAATATGTCCTGCTTATTTATTATTGATTGAGTCATATATTGATCTTCGTCACTGATTCATTTCGATGATCTTCTTTATCGATAAATTGGCGTCAATTATACCTGTGGAACTACCGCTTGTGGTTCAACCCAATTCAACCCTTTTTTCCTTATTTCAAATAAGGTATTTGCTAATTGTTTGATTTCACTTGCCTTATGCTCACTGGAGAAGGCAAAACGCAACATTGCATTGCCATCTGGGACCAGTGGATAAAATACCGGGAATAATAAGATACCGTTGTTACGCAGCAAACGAGCGGCTTCAAGCCCTTCCGTTTCATTTTCGAATAAAGCGCCACGGACGGGAGATTGCACACCGGCATTCATCAAACCGTTATCCATTAAAGAATCAAACAGATCGATGTTTTTCCACAACTGCTCCTGCCGGATTTCTATTTCAAGGCTAAGGTGAAGTTTTGCTGAGGCAACGTTAGCTGCCAACATCGGCACCATAATCGAATGACCAAAAACCAGAGGATTCGCTAAGGTACTGATCACTTCGACATCATCGGCGCCTGCAACCACGACAAACCCGCCCGCGCCGCCAAACGCTTTGGATAATGAGCCTGCAAGTATGAGGTTGGCTGGCAGAATATGGTCAAGCGCAGCAAAAGCATAACCGGCGCCATGACGCCCCATAATGGAAATACCATGAGCATCATCGACATAGACATAACCTCCGGCAGCGGCCAATTGTCGAGTTAACGCGGCAACCGGAATCAAACCATTCATTGAACCAATACCATCAATCAGCAGAACAGGAGTACGCTGATCCTCCTCGCACTGCTGCAAAGCTTGCTGTATCGACTGCGGATCAGCACTATCGACCCGCGATACCGGTCCAAACTGTTCAAGAATACCTCGTAGTACCTGCATAGAAGCATGAGCTGTTTTGTCCATCAACCAATGCACAGGCCGGGAAAGGGGATAACTCGGTAAAGAGCCACTACCCAATAACGGTAATACACCAAGGTGAACATTACTGGTAGAAGTAAACACAGCAACAGAACCACCCGGATAAATCTCTTCCAACAGTTTCTCTAATTGCCCCAAATACTGTGGCCGCATCGCACCACGGGACGATGACAAATGTATCCCTGTGCGGGACATTGCCTGATTTGCCGCTTCAATTAAGACAGGATGATGTTCTAATCCTAAATAAGAACAGGAAACAAATTCAGTAAAGATTTCTCCTTCCTGTGTCGTAATTTGCTTACCTTGACGCTCTACTACAGTGAAACTAGTCAAACCTTCATCGATAGCCTGTGCTAAAGCGCCGGTTGTCCGTGACCGGCGAATTGTCATCCAATCCTGCTTGTGTTCTACATTCATTATTTAGATTCCAACTGTCTAAGTTCAAATGCGCTTACAACCAACAGTGATTACCGAACTGCCCGTTGTGTCAGAAATATCTTCATCAATAATGGTTCGTACCAAGGAAAAACCCGCATCTGAAAATAATGCTCTGACACACTCTTCCTGACTTTCACCATGTTCAATGACTAACCAACCCTCTGATTGCAGTAGCTGCTTGGCTTGTTTTATAATCAACCGAGTTAAGTCAAGCCCATCATCCCCCGAATACACCGACGCATAAGGATGATGCTCCTCCCATTCCGGCAATATTTCCTGCTGTTCTGGCACATAAGGGGGATTAGCCACAATCAACGCCACCGATTCGTTAAATTGAGAAAATGCTTGCCAATCCCGCAAATCTGCTTTTAATGCATCGGCTTTAATCGCCCAATTCGCCAACCGATAGATATTGCGCGTCAGGTATTGAAAAGCCACATCATCATATTCGACACAAGTGACCTTTAAATCCGGGCGACGTTTCGCAATGGCTAAACCGATGGCGCCACTACCGGAGCATAAATCCAGAACCACTGCCCCGTGAGGCGTTTGATAGTCATTCTCCAACCACTTATGAATAACCTGGCTATGAGGACGCGGAATAAATACCCCCGTTCCCACCGTCAGAGGCAAGCCATCAAAATCCACAGTACCGACAATATGCCCAAGTGGGACCCGGTTGCAGCGTTCATGAACCGCAAGCATAAATTCATCACGAGCGCGATCTTTACAGCGCCTTTCCAGATAACGGTCAATCAGGCAATCAAGATCGGCTTCCACGTCCCAAACGCCGGCCTCTGACAGTAACTCTCTGGCTTTATCAATAACAGATTGATCTAAACTCATGACCATGCCTCATAGTAACTACGTAACTGTTCACGCATGGATTCATAAATATGGGAGAAGGCAACCAGCTCTGGCGGCGGCGTGAATTGAGGATGAAGAGACTCAATTAAATTCTGGTAATTGCGCATCATCCCTTCATTTAGCAGCGGCAGCCAGTAAGGTTTGATATCCCAGCGATATTCGTAACCGGTAGCAAACATTTGTTGGGCGGTCTCTTTAGCCATCACTTCACGGGAGAAACCCACTAACGGAGGACGAACTGGATTAAAATCATCAAGATTAATGCGTGTATTTTCCACTCCCGTCAAAGCATTAGCGATATAATCCGCTAATAATGGCGATTGATGTAAGCCATCACGGTAAGTCCCGGTAGCCAGCCAAAGGCCATTCACGCCACATTCGCCAATCAACGGGAACCCATCAGCCGGAATTGGCCGGTTGCCAACCTGAATTGAAAGGATCTCAGCATCATGTAAGTTAATATCCAACTGATCTAACGCACAATCCAACAAGAACTGCACATCAGAAATCAGTGCCTGACTGCGGGGCTTTTCAGACAGAATATTGGTCGCTCCAAGGTACAGCACGCCATCACCGCGTGGTACACAATGCAGCCCACAAGCAAATGCCCGGTTAGGGGTACGGATGACTGAGGTCGGCAATTCTCTGCCTTTTGGCATCTTGACCAGAATGGATACCCCATAGCCGGCAAAGATTGGCGGAATTTGGCGAACAATAGAAGGTATATTTGATAACAGATCTAACGAATGCGCGCCAGCAGCCACAACCACCTTATCTGCCATTAAACGCTCACCACTCAGCAGTTCAACGCCTGTAGCTAAACCATCTTCGATTAGCACACATTTAATATTCTCTGCTTTAAGGACCCCACCCTCGGCCACAAATGCCGCATCCAGCTTTTCCAGCAATAAATGCGAGTTCAGCGCATGCTCATCAGGAATGTACAAAGCACGCAGCGGACGCACTAAGTCGTTGGGCTTTAACCACTCAATTTCACGCGGGTCAACGGTTTCATAAGGCGCCGCATAATCGATCAAGGTTTGCTCGATAGCGTCATAATTGACACTGTCAATCTCTTCCATCCCGGCAGTGTTCAGTATCACGTGAGTGCCTTTAGCGGTAAACAGCGATCGGGCATCACCGGAAGAGTCAGCTAACCGTTGCGCCCAAGCCGGCCAAAGCTCTCTGGAAATACAATCCATATTCAATTTCAACTTACCGTGTTCGCTCGCTAATAAGCCACTGGTAATTTCGCCAAAACAACCATTCATTGCACCGGCAGCTTTAGAGGCAGCATTGGTTCGGTCAGTCTCTCCAACCCTGCAAACCGAAAGATTTCTGCTTGCCAGCTCATAGGCGATTGAACCTGCAATTGCCCCTGAACCAACAACAATAAAATCGTATTTCACTTATTTACTCCTATATGGCCTGTGGCCAATTTATTTTAAATATTTTGTCAACAACTACGGAAAATAATTATCATCCTCTATAGTGAGAATATTTTTACTGCTTTACATCAATTGTAAAAAAAATAACCCTGTGTTCATCAGTAATTAAAATGACGAATCACTCTCAGATTTGCACTAAATCTAAAAACAAATATGCAATAACAAACCATTACATTAGAAACAGTTTAAATTTATTATCAGTCAAATATAATCACCCATATTAATTAATTTGAGAAAATAAAAATCCACAATAAAAACAATAAATTGAGCAGCATCACAAAATGCCATTTATATTTAAAATAAATAATAACAAGAGATATTATTATATCTGAAATAACATCTGTAAATCAGGAAAGAACAATAATCATCAAATACAAAACTGTCAAATAAATTTCATCTTATATTATAAACAAAAAAACCATATAAATATTTTCAGTATAAAATAAAAACAATTTAAATTTAAATTGTTACGGGGAACAATATTCTAAATGACTTTTATTCTTCAATAAAAAAACAAAAATTCTCAAGAAAGGTGTTTTTTTAAATTTATATTTTATATCAACTTTCACCAATATAGACTAGAATACATGAGTTATTATGTCATAATTGATTATTATATTAGTGATTATTTATGATCAACGTGAACATGGTGAACATGCACATTTCAGATGATTGATTTTTAACGTCTCAACTATCACTGCTGAGTTCTCCTCAATAATAAAACGAGAAAGTTTGTACTGGCAGTCTGCATGAGAATGGCATTTTGCTGCCATCAGAGGAGTTTAACCCTGTTTTTAATGCCTTTAATCTTGTGAAGAAAATCCGTTTTTTATCTGTCAATGTGGTTTTAAAATCAGGAAAAAAGAGCAAGCACATTATGTTTTTAACATTGTTCACTTTTTCTTTTTACTTATATTTCTCTTTTTCGGCGATAGTAAACTCATTTTTATCGGTAATGATTAAACTAAGGGTTAAGAAAACCAGAATTTCATTAACACCCGTTTTTAAAAGGTATCGTGTGATTAAAAAAAGCTTTTTCACTTTCAAATTTAATATATATAGCGGCGATACTATTATTCACTTATTTTACATTCATTTGCTCTGCCATGATTATTTAAAAGTGAGAATACAGAGAAATTAAAGCTTTTATATAAAGGGTAAGTTTAACTCAATAAGTAAAATAATATTATTCATACAGTCTGATATTAAAGTGATTTATTTCCATTATTTTACGAAGCAGACCATCAAAATAATGTAATAAAAAATGGGGTAAAAAGAGGTAAAAAACCATCGTTAAAACTTTATACCAGTTAACCCAGGAGTTAAGACGATGATTTTTAATAATAGTCTAAAACCCATCTATTATAATAGCCATCAGTGAAAAATGAAAAACAAGGGTTGATTTTATTAATGCTTATTCCTTGGGGAAAACGGATAGTAAAAAACCACCTCCTCAGTTAAGCGGCGTAAGAAAATTTTTTAGTGTTGATAAATTAAACTATAATAAGTTGCTTACTCTGAATTCTCAGCGTGCACTTGCTCAACGCTAATCACACCTTTACATAATGAGTGAAACTCTTTTGCGCTGATACCAGCCTGTTTAGCCATTGATTTTATAAGGTCTCTGGAAAACGGGGCGTGATGTTTATCGACCGTTACCAGCCATTTCCCGCCCTCTGTTTTCCTAATCCACTGCTCATGAGATGTGCCCTTTTTGGGTTTCATCTCAAAACCAAGTGCAGTAAGCCCTTTGATAACTTCCGCATATTTCAATGGCGTTAATTTTTTAAAAAACATGGCGCAGCCCTATGTCAAGCCGGTTCGCACTGTTCATTAAAAACTTTAGCCATACCGCTGTCTTCTCTATTCATGAAAATTCGAAAGGCAATCCGCCAATATTTAATCCACATTGATAGTGGCGCTTTTCGACTTAGCATTTGTTTAGCGTACTGAGGCTCCGCTCTCACTTCTTCAAGATAATCTTCAATCTGGGCTTCAAGCTTATTTATTGCTTCTTCTATATTATCACCCTGCGCCGCTAAAGACAGATCTAAGCAGGCGGCTACATATACCTCACCCTGACGATAAGCCATGCAACGTAATCTCATTTTTCTTCCCCTCTGTCACCTCAGAGACTCACCCCATATACAGACTGTATAGAATTTAGTGTAATACGTTTAATATTGACTAAGCAAACCCGTTTCTCAAAAAGGATGCTCCAGATTTAGATGAAGAACGAAGAAAATGCAAGCACATTCGGAGCATTTTAAACGCAATTTTTGCCATTATGACGTCATGATGGCACTACTTTATAGAAAATATCAAACGTGGATAATTTTTGTGATAAGCTAGCCGCCTGCCGCCACGGCAATCGCTGCATTCCGTCGCGCAACGACGCGCTCTTCCGCAGCTTTATCCTCTTTCTCTGCCGCTAATATATCTTTTTAATTATCTACCGATAACTGATACAACATATGCTCAGTCATGTTATTACGATATTTGCGTGCCCAATTCGGATAAATCAACCGTGGTCATCCGCTCTTTTAATTCAAACAGTTTGTCTAATCCATATAAGCTGGATAAATGAAACAGACTCTCTGATGCTTCCGGTACATTGGGACGAAATAGATCAATATCGTGACCCGCTAAGCGTAACTTGTTGTCCGGCACTGATTCAAACTCTTCGCAAAATTAAATCATATGATTAATATTGCCCGTAGCATTCAAAATACACCCACTATGACAACCATGAAAGAATAAGCTCCAAGTTAAATTGCCTGAGTCCGGTGGAGTTCCAGACTCAGGTATCATTAACTGCCTAATGTAACCTATCCAATTTTTTGGGTCAGTTCATGCACGCGGGGGTTTAATTTCCAGTTACCATCCATCAACAGTAATTTCTCTGCCGTAAAGTCTGACCATGAATACGCCTTTTTCTAATTACACTCAATAATTCCCCCACTGTGCAGTTTTATACCTGACCAACAACAGCCCGACGCAAAGCAGGGACCAGTTTATTTATTCAATAAATGTTCTTTTGCTTTTGATAAAGCATCTTGAAGCCAATCAAGATCAATAGTTCTAGCATTAGGAGAAAATTCTACCTTAATATTTTCAATTCCCTCTTCTTGTTGCAAGAGAGCAAAAAATTCTCCATTACAATAAATTTCAGCGATCAAATATTCATAATCTACATCGCTTGCTACGACAATTTTTAGTTGATGTCTATTATTCATTATGGCTCCAAAAATCCACGGAAGTTACCTTGAGGATCGAATCTGGCCCCGCGACCATCCGATGCTATTATATCAAAACCACCAAAACGATTGCCCTCTTGGACCTTAGCTCCTGGCGATTTGATTATTCCCTCCAAGATTTTTTGTCCTTGTTGATTAATCTGTGCTGGACTTCCTTTAGCAACAGGGAATGCACTCCCCTCTCGGCTACCATGTTTCTGCAAGGCTCTACCAGCAACAGTTAAATCTCCTGCTTTAGCAGCCGGATCAATTTTAGTTCCTGTTTTAGCAAGTTCAGTTAACCCTAATTTGCCAAACCTCTCTGTGTCTATTTTTTGGGCAATAGGTTCATTACGTATATTTTTAGTTGCATCAACCGCTACAGTTTCTGTTTTTACCGCCGCAGCTTCCGCCGCTGTTGCCAAGTTGCGCTCCATATACAACGCTTCTTTTTCAATCAAGCTAGCTACGGCATGGGTATCAGGTTTAGCATTACTTAACAGCGGTTTTGAGGCATGACTCAATCCTTCTGCCAGATCCTTCGCACCTTCTTTGCTGTTACCTAATACTTTTACCGCTCCAGCCGCCAAAACACCCGTCCCAACTGCCGCTTCCGGCGCAACCGCATCAGCAACAAAAATCCCCACGTTATTCAGGCACAGCGCCGGATTCGTTTTACAGCCTTCCAGCGCAACACGCCCTGCCGTTGCCATTTCAGCCGAACCCGCAATCAGTATATGACCGCCATAAACCAGAGCATAGCCGCCTGCCGCCACGGCGGTGACGGCAATCGCTGCATTCCGTCGCGCAATAACACGCTCTTCCGCAGCTTTATCCCCTTTTTTTGCCGCTAATATATCTTTTTGATTATCTACCGATAACTGATACAACATATGCTCAGTCATGTTATTACGATAGACAAGCTCCGCGCTGTTTGCCGCACTATAAGCGCCTTCCGGGGTATGGCTAATCAGGGCGCCTGATAACGCTCCGATAAATTTAGCCGTCTGGGCCTTACCTTCATTACCCGTCAGCGCTTCCTGAAGCTTATGGATTTGTCGCTCTGTTTCATTCTTATACGCCGGTTCAAATAGCCTGCTTTCCATTGTGATGGCGGCTAATTCAGCCGCCAGCGCGCCCACAGCAGCCCCTTTGGCATCCCCACCGGCGATTTCAGCGCTAATGCCTGCCACAACCGCATGGCTTAACATTTTTCCTGAATGGCCTAAAATCTCCCCATTATCACCAATCAACCTGGCGCCTTCCGCGTTAATCTGGTTACCCACATTACTCAACAACGCCGCTTGCAGATTATCCGTAAAACTGCCCCCGTTAATAGCGGTGCCTATGGTTGAGCTCACGACGGATTGCGCCGCGACACGCTGGGCCACCTGACTCCAGTTATTGTTACTCAATAAGGGAAGCTTCGCTTTTACAGGATAGACAACGCCTTTTCCCTCCACTAATTTTCCCCAGCCCATCGTGTGGTCTAGTCCCCCTAATGCGCCGCCCACCGCTATTTGGGTCACGAGGGATTTGACGGCATCGCGCTTCGCTAAAGCGGCCAGTGTTTTGGTGAGATCCCCTTTATTTTCAACTAACGCCACCGCCGCCTGAGAGGTCAACCCTATCATACCGCCATAAGCCGCCCCATAAACCGCGCTCGCCGTGGCTCCTGTGGCCCCTGTCGCTCCCACGGCGCCGCTTCCCGCCCAAGCAGCCAAGCCCGAACCCGCCGTGACCGCAGCGACAGCAATCGCAATCACTGCCCCCGCAACGGGGTTTAAGCTTTCACTTTTTTTGTCCCAACTGCTGTAAGCGTCCTTAACCCGATTCCACTGGACATCATTGCGGTCTTGAAGATTTTTCAACCACTCCGTACCGGGGGTGTTACTCAGTACCCCTAACGCGTCTTCCAGTAACTGCCCCTCTTTCACTTTCACATCCGCACTGATGCCTTTCGCCGCCTCCACCGTCAGCGTACCGCCAACATGCACTGACGGGATTATCCATGTCTCCTCACGGTGACCTTTATCGTGCTGCGTAATAAAAAAGCCTTTTGATGTGGTGAGGGTCTGCTCAAAATCAATATTTGGCATCGCCTTGAAGTTCACCTTCCCGGTCTGGCTGGTGATTTTCGCGTTTTTATCGGTTTCTATTCGACTCGCTTCTAATGTCACTTCATCTTTTGCCATCAGGTTAATATCACCACCGGCAGTAAATTCCGTGACTTTGTTGGTATTCTTGATTTGTATTTTATGCTCTGTCTTAGAACCAAATACTTTGCACGATTTTATGGGACCAAAACCTTTGCAGCTTTTCTCCGTTTCTTCCCGCCTATAGACTTCTTCCATTGCTTGCGCATAAAGAAAGCCGCCGGTTGCCGCGATATCCATCACGCCTTTGGCGATTAACTCCGTCGCCTGGAATAAAATACTGCCTTGGGAACGCATAGTTAATGCGCCGCCACTATTCAGCCGGCTGGCATGTTGCGTAAAGCGCTCAATATTCCCCTCGCGGATAAATTCTTGTCGCGATTCAAAGCGCACATTTCCACCCGCGGAAAGCAACATATCATTGCCGGATGTCAAACGGGTTCCAGAGGTTAGCAGGTTGCCTGCTGCAACTAAGGTGAGATTCTTGGCAGCATTGATAGAACTGGTCGCATAAAGGTAGTGTTTATCACCATCATTAATCGGCGAATATTTCTGGGCAGAGAGCAGTAAATCCCGGCCGGCGTTAACCGAGACGTTCCCCTGCGTCGATGTTAATTTCGCAATACCCGCGATATCGCCCCCCGCACTGAGTTGCAGGTGATCACCGGCGGTGATTTGTGTGCCTAATTCGGATAGATCAACCGGGGTCATCCGTTCTTTTAATTCAGTGAGTTTGTCCAATCCATATAATTCGGATAAATAAAACAGGCTCTCTGGCGTATTAGGACGAGACATATCGATATCGTGACCCGCACTAAGCATGACTTGTTGCCCGGCATTGATTCGCGCTCTGCGCAAAATTAAATCATTTCCCGCAAACAGATGAATATTACCCGCAGCGTTCAATTTCCCCTGCCGGGCATTCAGGTTACGGCCCGCACTTAATGTAAGATGACGGGATTTATTTAACTGGATACCGAAGAGATCCAGATCGTTGCCCGCTGAAATTCGCAAATGATTATTGGCCGAAATTGAGGGTAATGATTCATTAGACCGATTCCATCCCATTTGGATATCGCCTTCACGCACCAGAAGCTCTACATTTTCCCCCTTTAACTCGGCCCGACCGGCGGTGATATCTTTGCCCGCAATTAATGTCAGATTGTTATTCGCCTCTAATTTAACCCGGTCGGCAGCAATTTCATGACCCGCATTTAACGTAATATTGTTTGCTTTATCGAATAAAATACCCTGGAGATTCAGTTTGTGACTCGCGAACATCTGCAAATTATTGCTGGCCGAAATACGAGAATCATCCCCTCCCATCGGCATCCGAATATCACCTTCACGCACCAGAAGCTCTATATTTTCCCCTTTCAGCTCGATTTGACGGGCAGTGATATCTTTGCCTGCAATGAGTGTCAGATTTTTCTGTGCCGCCAATTTAACTTGGCTGGCATCAATTTCACGACCCGCATTTAACGTTATGTTGTTTGATTTATCGAACAAAAGACCATAGAGATCCAGCTTGTGATTCGCGAATATCTGCAAATTATTGCCGGCCGAAATACGAGAACAATCCCCACTCATCCGAATGTCGCCTTCGTGCGTCAGCAGTTCAACATTTTCTCCCTTCAATTCGGCTTGAAAGGCGTCAATATCTTTACCCGCAATCAAGGTCAGATTTCTCTTGGCCGCCAGTTTATTTTCGTGGGCATTAATTCTACGTTCGGCGATGACTGACAGATCATTTTCCGCTTTGAGGTATCCCATGCTGATAATGTCACCGGCATGAAGCAGAATATTTTTCGCCGATATGAACGCAGTTCCGTTGAATTTATCAATAAAATCAGCCACCACATTCAGACCGGCTGAGAGTTTACCGTCCATCCCGTTATTAAAGTCGTGACCGGTTAAGATAAGATTTTTCTGCGCCTGAAACTGGCTTTGGCTGTTATCCAACTTGGTCGCATTGATATAAGCATTCGCCCCTGAAACAAGGTTAGCCTGACTGTCATGACTGAATGCTTTTGTACGAATAACGATATCGCCATTATTGGTTTTCAACGTCGCTGAAATGTTATTAATCCCGGTACTGAGATTACCGCTCGCATCTTTTTGCAACCAGAGATGATTATTGGCCTGAATCAGCCCCTTATTCTGATTGTATAAAAGGTCAATAAACAACCGCATATCCCCTTCGGAGATAATCTTACCCCGGTTGTCCAATGTGTTCGCAGCAAGCGTAATATCTTTCCCTGCCTGAATCTGACTCTGTTCCGCCGTTTTAATGCCTTTACTGCTTACGGTGATATCGGTTTTGGCCTGTATATTTCCCAGCGTCATCTCGCCATCAGCGGTCAAACGGATATCGCCCTGCGTTGCGGTCAGGTTGGTCAGATTGACAGCCTTACCCGGCTCGGTACTCACCAGATGGATTTTATTGGCATACATGCCCCCCAGTGATCCGGTATCAATCGCTCTCCAGGGGGTATAACCTTCCCCGGCAATGGGGACAAGAGTCCCGCGTTTGAAATCAATCCGGTTGGGCCCTTGTGTCAATGTCAGGTTTTTCGCCTGTAGTCTACCGTTAAGATTAGTGGTCCGGCTGATGATATCGACATCATCCTGCGCCGTTGCATCCAGCCCCTTTTCATCAACGGTGACGGCGCCTTTTTTCACTTCTAAAGCCGCTAATGCTCCCGCTTTATCAAACACCAGTTTCCCGGTCGATAAGGTGACCGCCGGGGTATTGATAAAACCACAACCATTACAGGTTATGC
This sequence comes from Photorhabdus luminescens subsp. luminescens, assembly GCF_001083805.1. GTDB lineage: Bacteria > Pseudomonadota > Gammaproteobacteria > Enterobacterales > Enterobacteriaceae > Photorhabdus > Photorhabdus luminescens. Next base: position 193,416 of record NZ_JXSK01000002.1, read on the forward strand.
CGTTCGGGTTAGCGATAAAGACCGGGGCTTTTTGCCCCACCACTTCCAACAGGCCCTGTAGATTTGAGGCTAAAGTCCCCACCACTTCATTAATAATCAACTCAGCCGATTGGCCGTTGAAGTGAGGATTTGCCCCAATTTGTCCCGCCAGTACGGATTGGGTAGCATCAGTAGCGTTATTTAACACCAGCCCTGAAGCCCCAACATTAAACTCCTGATAACGGTTATGTGAAACCCCGCGGGAATTAGGGGCCGCAATATGGATAACAGGCAGGTTATTTCTCACGGCAATTCGCGCTCGTTTATCCGCAAGTTGAATCCCGGGTATTCCACCGGCTATTTCTGGGATATTGATGGCCAGTTGGGGGGCATTGCCTAATGCGAGGTCAATCAATGCAGAAGTCACCGGGGTATATTTTCCGTCGGCTGAGTACAACGCGGGGCTATTTTTGGCGACTGCGGCCGTCCCTTCTGCCGATAATGTTGTCTCCGCCATATTGCCGCCGGCAATCAAGGTTAAATTGTTGCCGGCGGTGACATTACCAACATAAAGCGAACCACCACTGGTTAGGCTAATATCTTTCCCTGCGGTCAGGGAAATGCCAGCCAAATTTATCCCGCCACCAGCGTGAAGATCAATATTTTCATCCGCTGCCAAATGTTGATTAATACCAATCCACTCATTACTCGCCACAAAGATATTTTTTGCCCGGCTAATTAACGTATCTGAAAGAGATATTCCGCGTTCAGACAAAATACGCAACGTATTAACCGCAGAAATAAGGGATAATGCCCGTGTGCCTTTCGGCGTGTCACTGCCGCCAGGTAAAACAGCAGTACTATAACCGTTGGAAATCAAGGTAATGTTAAGACCGGAAATATCCGCGCCACGCATCGTAAAACTGTTCTCGCCCTGTAGCAGGACATGGTTCCCGGCGTTGACATTTCCCCCATTTAAAGACAATGCTTTCGCTTTAATGGCGACATCGCCGGCGGCACGAATTCGTCCCCGATTCTGCAAGGTATCGGCGGTCAATGTCAGATGTTGACCGGCTTGCATATGGCTCTGCTCCGCCATTGCAATGCCTTTACCGCGCATGTTTATGTCCGTTTTGGCCTGCACATCCCCCAGAGTAACCTTACCACCGGCGGTCACACTGATATCGCCTTGCGTTGCCGTCAGGTTGGTGAGATTGACAGCCTTACCCGGCTCGGTACTCACCAGACGGATTTTATGGGCATACATTCCCCCCAATGACCCGGTATCAATTGCTTCCCAGGGGGTATAACCTTCCCCGGTAATCGGGACAATCGTCCCGCGTTTGAAATCAATCCGGTTGGGGCCTTGTGTCAATGTCAGGTTTTTCGCCTGTAGTCTACCGTTAAGCTTAGTGGTCCGGCTGATGATATCGACATTATCCTGTGCCGTCGCATCCAGCCCTTTTTCACCCAAGGTGATGGCGCCTTTTTTCACTTCCAAGGCCGCTAACGCCCCGTCTTTATCAAACACCGGTTTACCGGTCGATAAGGTGACAGCCGGAGTATTGATAAAGCCGCAGCCATTACAAATCATGCCGTTCGGGTTGACGATGAAGACATTAGCTTTCTGCCCTGCGACTTCCAACAGCCCTTGCAGATTTGAAGCAAAAGCCCCCACGACTTCATTAATAATCAGTTCAGCCGATTGGCCTTTAAAGTTCAGATTCGCGCCAATTTGTCCTGCCAGTAGAGACTGCACATCATGTGTCGCATTATTCAATACCAGTCCCGAAGTGCCAACATTAAACGCCTGATAACGGTTATGTGAAACACCACGAGCGTTAGGCGCCGCAATATGAATAATAGGACGATTGTTTTTCGAGGTAATTCGCGTTTGTTTATCCGCAAGTTTAATTCCCGGTACTTCTCCTTCTATTTCGGAGAAGTTCATTGTCAGTTCAGGACCATGCCTTAACGCACTTTTAATCAGCGCAGAAGTCACCGGCGTATATTTTCCTTCAACTGAATTATACTTTCCTTCAGGTGAGTGTAATTCTGCATTGTTTTTGGCGATTGTCGTTGTCCCTTTTGCCGACAACGTCGCCTCAGTGTCAATAATGTCACCGCCAGCATTCAGGGTTAAATTATTGCCGGCAGTAATGACACTTTTCGCTATTGGGAATTGAAATTGTGGGTAAGATTGTTCGTCTTCCTCGTCACTGGCATTTTCATATTCATCATGTTTTTTATAGCCATCTCCATGTTCATTTTCATATTCATAGGGGGCCTCTGCTGTTATTTTACTTATATCAAGCGTGCCGCCACTGGTCAGCGTGATATCCTTCCCTGCCGTCAAGGGAATGCTTCTCAGATCGACAATCTTTCCTGCATGGATCTCAATATTTTCATCCGCTTGCAATTGGCTGAGTTGGCGCAGACGCTGATTAATTAATGCTTGTTTAGCGCTGTCATTGAGTGGACTCCGCTCATCATTAAAATCAATTAAATCTCCAGAGGCATAAATCTCAAGCTTATCATTGGTTGCCAAAAAGATATTTTTCGCCCGGTTAATCAGGGTATCTACGATATTAATAGGACCATCGGCGATAATGCGTAATATGTTATCAGCAGAAAGAGTGGTTAATACCCTTACTCCTTCCGGGGTATAGTCGTCTCCAGAGGCAACAGAAAGCAGCCCCCGACTCGCTAGCAAGGTGACATCACGACCGGAAATATCATAGCCATTCACATCAAGATGTGACTTTCCCTCCAGCATGACATGGTTCCCGGCTTTTAAATTCCCCTGGCCTAAATAGATTGTTTCTGCGGCAACGGTTAGGTTTTGTTCTGCCATCATTGACGCACGATTCGCTAAATCTCTGGCAGTGAGAGAAATGTTTTTCCCGGTGATTAAAGCCAGATCAGTGGGTTTCTTTCCCTCTTTAAAATGTTCTTTATCAAAATTAAACCTAAATCCATCTTTAAATACAGCCGTCAGATCTCCACCAGCACTCAGTTTACCGATGATATTCTCCTGACTGTCTTTTATCGCTTGGGTTGAAAAATTTTTGCCTGTCAGGGTGAGATTTTGTACCGCGCTTAACTCGCCAACATTATTTATCTCGTTAGCGGTAATGTTGTTATTTTTATTCGCGGTAATAATAGGGTGACTTCGTCTGGTCGGGTTTACGTTATCAAGTTTAGTCGCTTTAATGGTGACATCACCACCCGCACGGATTTGACCTTGATTTTGCAATGTTTCGGTGGTCAATATCAGATGTTGATCCGCTTGCACATGGCTTTGTGCCACCGTTTCAATGGCTTGGCTGTTGATATTGATGTCCGTCTTGGCGTGGACCTCCCCCAAGATAATTTTACCCTCAGCGGTTAAACTGATAGCGTCTTGGATTGTGGTCAGGTTGGTGAGATTAACCCCAGCCCCCTCTTCAGTGGCAACCAGTCGGATTTTATTGGCATACATGCCGCCTAAGGCTTTGGTATCAACCGCTAATTGCGGTTTCGCCCCTTCTCCGGCGATAGGTTTAACCGTGCCGTCTTTCAAGCTAATACGGTTGGCCCCCTGAGTCATCGACAGGGTATTAGCCTGAATTTTTCCATTCAATTCCGCTGCCCGGCTGATGATATCGACATAATCCGTCGCCTTGCCATCCAGCCCTTTGCCGCCAATGGTAATCTGGCCTTTTTTCACTTCCAGTGCTTCCAGCGCACCCTGTTTATCAAATTGGGGTTTACCGGTGGTCAAGGTTGCGCTGGCAGTATTAATAAAACCACAACCATCACAGGTAATGCCGTTAGGGTTAGCAATCATCACATTGGCTTTATTGCCAGCAATTTCCAACCGGCCTTGCAGGTCAGAGCGGCCACTGCCGGTGACTTCGTTAATAATCAGTTCCGCCGCTTTTCCTTTCAGGTTAGGGTTTGCGTTAAGTTGTCCTGCCAGTTGTGACTGAGCCGCCTGTGTAGCGTTATTGAGTACAGCCCCCTGAGTAGCAACATTGAACTCTTGATAGGTGTTGTGGGATATCCCTGCCTCATTCGGCGTAGCAATATTCACCACCGGCACATTACCCTGATTTTGTACCTGTGTGCGGTTGTTATCCGGTGTTATGCCGACGGCCATAGCCGGGTGCAACGGCTGGATTGCCGTCAGGTAAATTAAAAGATAACTCGTGGTACTAACCACCGAGTTGTGGCGTTTATCCATCGTACTGTCCCTTTTCTTAATTTAAGTGTGACAAAGCCAATGATTCTGACTAATAAGTGACCGTTATCCGCAGTCTGGCTTTGGTGATAAAACGGTCATCTTCCCACAGAGAATATTGATAATTTAATAGTGACAACATTAAACTATTCTAATATGTAATTAATTTACCGCATGAATATATAGCGCAAAATGTGATCAATATTCAATTTTTTAATCTTGATAATGGGGAATCTGTTATATGAAATGTCGTGAAATCGCGGTAAGGCTGGAGATATTAAATGGTGACGGGATATTAAGGAAAAGAATCAATCTTGTACTACTCGCCGTGTTTCCCTATCTCAATAGAAGAGATATCCATAGGAAAATTTAATTCAGAGGTTTACAAATATACAATAATAATAAATTATTATATTAATAATAGTTTCAATTTTTTATTAATGAAATATCATTACCCATAAAAATTTATTTAAATAAAATATAAATAAAAACAGCTTGTTAAATAAAAATATCGGTAATAAAAGATACTATTAGATTAGAAATAGCATGTAAAATATGGGAGAAAAAGGCGAAAAATATATAAAATTAATTTATATTTAAATCAATTTAACCAATAAATATAAAAATATCAACACCAGTTATTATACTGGTGTTGACTGTTATATTAGTAATTATTGATAATCACTGATAGGTGCGCAAGAACAATGCAGATTACGATCACCGTAAACATCATCGAGGCGTTTAACGGCAGGCCAATATTTATTGGCTTTGGTTTCTAAGGTTGGGAAAACTGCGGTTTCACGGCTGTAACTATGGCTCCAGTCAGAAACCAGCTCAGCTTGTACGTGAGGCGCATTGACCAATGGGTTATCTTCCAATGACCACTCACCTTGCGCCACTTTGCCAATTTCAGCACGAATTGCCAGCATAGCATCCACAAATCGATCAATTTCCACTTTGCTTTCTGATTCCGTAGGTTCCACCATCAACGTACCGGCAACCGGGAATGACATGGTTGGCGCATGGAAGCCGTAATCAATCAAACGTTTGGCAATATCCATTTCGCTGATACCAAACTCTTCTTTCAGCGGTCGAATATCCAGAATACATTCATGGGCCACATAACCGTTATGTCCCGTATACAGCACGTCATAATCATTCTTTAAACGAGCAGCAATATAGTTAGCATTCAAAATCGCTGTCTGGCTTGCCTGTTTCAATCCTTGCGAGCCCATCATACGGATATACATCCAGCTAATCGGCAGAATAGAAGCGCTACCAAATGGCGCCGCTGAGACAGCTCTCTGTTCAGTAATGCCATCCATTTGAACTACCGAGTGCCCCGGCAAGAACGGCGCTAAATGGGCTTTTACGCCAATCGGCCCCATACCCGGGCCGCCGCCGCCATGTGGGATACAGAATGTTTTGTGAAGGTTGAGGTGCGAAACATCAGCACCGATAAAACCTGGCGCGGTGATACCAACCTGCGCGTTCATATTCGCACCATCAAGGTAAACCTGACCACCATACTGATGAATGATTTCACACACTTGACGGATAGTTTCTTCATATACGCCGTGGGTTGACGGGTAAGTCACCATAATGCAGGAAAGCTCGTCACCGGATTTTTCCGCTTTTTCACGCAGGTCTGTCAGATCAATGTTGCCCTCTTTATCGCAACTCACCACCTCAACCGTCATTCCCGCCATATGAGCAGAAGCCGGGTTGGTGCCATGAGCAGAACTTGGGATCAGACAAATATGACGATTCCCTTCCCCATGACTTTCATGGTAACGGCGAATAGCAAGCAGACCCGCATATTCACCCTGCGCGCCGGAGTTTGGTTGCATACAAACGGCATCATAACCTGTCAGTTGCACCAGCCAGTGAGATAATTGGCTGATCATTTGCTGATAACCCTGCGCTTGTTCTGGCGGGCAGAATGGGTGCAGTTGATTAAATTCAGGCCAGGAGATCGGCAACATTTCTGCCGCAGCATTGAGTTTCATGGTGCAAGAACCCAACGGGATCATGGCCTGATTCAATGCCAAATCTCGGCGCTCAAGACGATGCATATAGCGCATCATATCCGTTTCGCTGTGATAACGGTTGAAATTTGGATGCAGCAGGATGTCATCACTACGCAACATTGATGCAGGAATAGAGTGACTTTCCGTCACCAGCTCTTTATCCAGTGCTTCAACATCTAGCTTGTCATCCGTGCCTGTCAGCACAGAGAACAATTTGACCAGATCATCACGACTGGTAGCCTCACTCAATGTGATACCCACCGCGCCGTAAATATCAGTACGCAAATTGATTTCAGCTTTGTCTGACCGGGCCAATACCGCCGCTTTATCCGCGACTTCAACCGTCAGCGTATCAAACCACGTTTTGTGACGTAGAGTAAATCCAGCTTTCTGTAACCCGGCCGCCAGAATGTCAGCCAGACGATGAATACGGCCCGCAATGCGTTTCAGTCCCTTCGAACCATGATATACCGCATACATCGCCGCGATATTTGCCAACAACACCTGAGCAGTGCAGATGTTGGAATTGGCTTTCTCACGACGGATATGCTGTTCACGGGTCTGCATTGCCATGCGCAATGCGGTATTACCTGCCGCATCACGGGATACGCCGATAATACGTCCCGGCATAGAGCGTTTGAATTCATCACGGCTGGCAAAAAATGCAGCGTGGGGACCACCATAACCCATTGGTACCCCAAAGCGTTGAGCAGAGCCAAACACAATGTCAGCCCCTTGTTTACCCGGTGCAGTCAGCAGCACCAACGCCATCAAGTCAGTGGCAACACTGACAATGATTTTGCGCTGTTTCAGTTGTGCAATTAGATCAGCATAATCATGAACTTCACCTGTTGTGCCAACCTGTTGCAACAACACGCCAAATACGCCTTCCAGCTCCAAGACTTTGTCTGCTTTATCCACAATCACATCAAAGCCAAAGGTTTCCGCACGGGTACGAACAACATCTAGTGTTTGTGGATGGATATCATCAGCAACAAAGAAACGGTCAGCATTTTTCAGTTTGCTGGTCCGTTTTGCCATTGCCATTGCTTCAGCGGCAGCAGTCGCTTCATCCAGCAAAGAGGCAGAGGCAATATCCAAACCCGTCAAATCGATCGTCACTTGTTGGAAATTCAACAGTGATTCAAGGCGACCTTGAGAAACTTCTGGCTGATAAGGTGTATAAGCGGTATACCAGCCAGGATTTTCTAATAAATTACGTAAAATAACTGGCGGAAGCACAGCAGGCACATATCCCATGCCAATATAGGATTGGTAACGTTTATTTTGGCCGGCAATCGCTTTCAGTTCAGCTAATGCTTGCTGTTCAGTCGCACCACCGCCGACATCGGGCGGCTCTGGCAACGCGATATCACGGGGAACAATTTTCTGTGTTAACTCATCGAGGGAACTTGCCCCCACTGTCGCCAGCATCTCTTTTTGCTGTTCGGCGGAAGAGCCAATATGACGGCGGATAAACTCGCCCTGGTTCTCGAGTTGGCTTAATGTCTGGGTCATTTGTTACTAATTCCTGAAGCTGGCCAGAAATGGCATACAAATAAAAACGCCCTGCTCACAATGTGAAGCAGGGCGACGGTAAGCATATTATTCTTCTTCGTCCAGAAGTGCCTGATATCCTTCGGCATCCAGCAAACCCGAAAGTTCACTTTCATCAGCGGCTTTAATACGGAACAGCCAACCTTCGTTATAAGGCTCACTGTTAACCAATTCAGGCGAGTCATTTAGCGCTTCATTAACGGCAATAATTTTACCACTTAGCGGCGCATAGATATCAGAAGCCGCTTTTACTGATTCAACAACGGCGCAATCATCGCCAAGATTGATTTCATCGCCTATTTCCGGCAAATCAACAAAAACCATATCACCGAGCAGCTCCTGTGCATGCTCGGTAATACCTACCGTGTATTCACCATTACCTTCTGCACGAACCCACTCATGTGATTGAGCATATCTTAACTCTGCGGGTACATTACTCATGACCATTATCTCCTTCAATCCGGCAATCTACCCCTATCAGGCTATTTTGTGTTCCTGCGCCAATCATGCCTACTGGGATAAATTGCTATTTACTCATCAAGTTATTATTAGATAAAAATGACTATACGAGAGGTTTACCCGCCCGTACAAAACTAGGTTTGACTACCTGAACCGGCATTTCACGATTGCGGATTTGGACAACCGCCTGTTCGCCAATCCCCTGCGGCACACGGGCAAGGGCAATACTGAATCCTAATGTTGGGGAGAATGTACCACTGGTAATAACGCCAGAATGTAAGGTGCCCATCTCATCAGTAAAGCTAACCGCTAAACCACCACGTAACACACCCTTTTCTCTCATCACCAAGCCAACTAACTGCTCAGTGCCCTCTTCACGCTGTTTTTCCAGCGCTTCACGGCCGATAAACTGGCGATCTTCGGGTTTCCAGGCGATTGTCCAGCCCATGTTAGCCGCAAGGGGAGAAATGGTTTCATCCATTTCCTGTCCATAGAGGTTCATACCGGCTTCAAGTCGCAACGTATCACGTGCGCCTAACCCCGCAGGCTTAACGCCGACATTAAGCAATTTTTGCCAGAAATCCGCTGCTTGCTCTTTTGGTAACGCCACTTCATAACCCGCTTCACCGGTATAACCCGTTGTTGCGATAAATAGATCATCCGCCTGAATACCAAAGAAAGGTTTCATACCAGCAATAGTCTGTTTTTGTTCATCATTCAATAGAGACTGTACTTTTGCCTGAGCTTCCGGCCCTTGAACCGCAATTAATGCCAGATCATCACGAACCTGAATATCAACCGAATAATTGACTACATGCTCATTGATCCAAGCCAGATCTTTCTCACGGGTCGCAGAATTGACCACCAGCCGATAAAAATCATTGCTAAGGTAATAAACAATCAGGTCATCAATTACACCGCCAGAAGCATTAAGCATCCCGGTGTATAGGGCTTTACCCTTTTCTGTCAATTTAGCAATGTCATTTGCCAGCAAATAACGCAAGAAATCACGGCAACCCGTACCATGCAGATCCACAATCGTCATGTGGGAAACATCAAACATACCGGCATGAGTGCGGACAGTATGATGCTCATCCATTTGTGAACCATAATGCAAAGGCATCATCCAGCCATGAAAATCTACCATACGCGCACCACAAGCCAGATGCTGGTCATACAATGGAGTTTGTTTTGCCATTATTTCCCTCTTTTCATTTCCTACATGAAAACATACCGCGTATTAACCGACAGATACTGTGAATCATGAACAAAAAGCGGCTAAAAAACGCGACGCAAACGATATCTTAAAATGAAAGTTATCACTGAAAACCCAAATGAACCATAAGTAAAAATAGGGTTCAATTCAGTGACTACCAAAAAACGTGTTATGAGTATGCAGAATTTTCAACTATTAAAATGAGTCATAATACTCAAAATTAACAATTAACTTTAGAAAACACTCATTTTCTGTTACAAGCTAACTGAAATATGAATAAAATCACCTATTCATATTTCAGCAAGATATGAGAAAAAGTTATCGATAAGCAGAGGCTAAATTAGATTTTTTCAGCCGAATAGGACTTAGAAGAGAGCCAGTCCGGCAAGTCATTCAATCCCATCGCCTGACGAAGTAATTTAGGTTTAATTCCCGGTAAATTATCTACCAGAGACAACCCGACATCCCGCAAAAGTTTTTTCGCCGGATTATTGCCATCAAATAATTGGCGAAAGCCCTGCATTCCAGCCAGCATCATAGCAGCACTATGTTTACGACGGCGCTCATAGCGACGTAAATAAAAGTGCTGACCAATATCTTTTCCCTGACCATGTAAACGACGCAATTCACCTATCAGCTCAGCGACATCCATAAAACCCAAATTCACTCCCTGACCTGCCAATGGGTGAATGGTATGAGCGGCATCGCCTAACAGGGCCAGACGATGAGCAGCAAAATTACGGGCATAACGACCAGTCAGTGGAATTGTCAAACGCTCACTCATCAGTTCACATTGACCAAGACGCAGATCAAAATCTACCGCCAATTGCTGGTTGAAACGCTTATGATCAAGCTGTTTGTACTGTTCTGCGATCTCACCCGGCAGTGACCAGACGATAGAGCACAAATGGGAATCAGCAAGCGGTAAAAACGCCAAAATACCATCACCATAAAAGACTTGACGGGCAACCCCGCCGTGTGGCTCTTCGGTGCGAATAGCGGCGACCAACGCATGATGTTCATAATCCCAGAATGTGAGAGGGATATCAGCATGTTGACGCAACCATGAATGAGCGCCATCAGCGCCAACAATTAAACGAGCAGTTAACATACGACCATCGGATAAAGTCATAAAAGCTTCATTTTCACCCCAGGCAACTTGTTTCAAAGCCGCCGGCGCCAAAATGGTCACATCAGATAAACTCTCTGCCTTTTTCCATAATGTTTCACGGATAACTCGGTTTTCAATGATATGACCAAGATATTCCAGCCCATATTCAGCCGCGCTGAACTGAATACGACCAAAGCTATCCCGCTCCCAAACCTCCATTCCTTGATAAGGACTGGTACGCATATCCAGAATTTGTCGCCACACACCAAGATGCTGCAATAAGCGCTCACTGGCTGCATTAATCGCAGAAACCCGCAAAGCATACTCTTCTCCAGCAATAACGGATTGATCAGGCGGATAGTGCTCCACCACCGCCACCCGCAAGCCACTGCCTTGTAAACCACAGGCAAGCGCCAAACCCACCATACCGCCGCCAGCGATAACCACGTCAAATGATTGCATAATATAATGTCCTCTTATTTTGTCTGCTTTATCTGCGAGCTGCGGTTATCTTTGGGCGATCCAACCCAGAGTCTGACGGGCCAGTATATCCCGCATAGGAGAGCATTTTTCCATCATCATCAGGCCAAATTGACGCCCGATCTGTAATGGAAAATAACGATTGGCAAATATTCGTATCAATCCATCGGTAATATCGATGGTGTTTTCCCGATCTAAAACTCGTTGTTGTTGATAGTTGGCCAAAACCTGATAAGTACCAATATCCTGACCAGCAGCAAAAGCCTCAGAAACAATCTGAGCCAGTGTCATAACATCTCGCATACCAAGATTAAAACCCTGACCAGCAATCGGATGTAATGTTTGCGCGGCATTTCCCACCAGCGCCAATCGGTGGCTAATTTGTTGATTTGCAGTAGATAATGTCAATGGATAGCGGTGACGCTGACCGGTTTCCAATATTTTCCCTAGTCTCCAGCCAAATGCTTGCTGTAACTGCCTAAGAAATTGCTCATTATTCCAACTCGCTATCTCCTTTCTCCGCGCCAATTGATGGCACCATACTAGCGAGCTCCGCCCCCCGGACATTGGCAGCAAAGCCAGTGGGCCATATTCTGTAAAACGTTCAAATGCACTGCCTTGCGGATGCTCTGAAGTCAGTACATTAGTAATCACAGCAACTTGTTCATAAGCGTGTCGTTGCCACTGAATATTACAGGCGTGACCAATAGCAGAATGACTGCCATCTGCCGCTACCAGCAATTCACCTTGCAGGCGCTCGCCACTGTCCAGAGTGACAGCAACCGATGACAAGGTTCTTTCAACAGCCATAACCTTAGATGGACAATATAGCGTTACAGCAGGCGCATTTTTCAGTAATTTGAACAAACACTGCCCTGCATCATACAATTCGATAACATTACCTAAAGCTGGAATGTTATATTCTTTTGCATAAAGGTTTACAAATCCTGCATGACCACGATCACTAACATGAACGTGAGTTATTGGTATCACATAATCTTCCAGAGCAGACCAAACGCCAATCTGTTGTAGACGCTGACAAGTACCGTAAGCCAGCGCTATCGCTCTGGCATCAAAGCCGGGATGTTTCTGCTCCGGCTCCGCCGCTTCAATCAGGGACACATGAATCTGCCCCTTACTCAGGGAAGATATCGCCAACGCAAGCGTCGCGCCGGTCATGCCTCCACCAACGATAATCACGTTCATTCTTAACTTAACCCTGTTTTGCTTTCGCCATCAGAGCTTCAATCTCATCAGCTTCTTTAACAACACTGGCTGTCAGGTTTTCATTACCTGTTTCAGTGATCAAAATGTCATCTTCAATACGGATACCAATACCACGATATTCCATCGGCACATCTGCATCCGGTGCAATATAAAGCCCCGGTTCAACCGTCAATACCATTCCTGGTTGCAAAATACGGTCACGCTCTACACCATAGTCACCGACATCATGCACATCCAATCCTAACCAATGACTGAGACCATGCATAAAGAACTGGCGATAAGCTTTAGTTTCGATTAAGTGTTCAACTTCACCGTGCATAATGCCCAGTTTCACCAACTCTTCCACCATAATCCGCACGACATGTTCTGTAACTTTGTTGATGCTGGCGCCTGGCTTATACAACTCCAATGAAACATTGAGCGTTTTCAGTACGATATCGTAAATTTCACGCTGAGCGCGGGTAAACTTGCCATTGACAGGGAAGGTACGGGTGATATCCCCGGCATAACCCAGATATTCACAACCTGCGTCAACCAACACCAAGTCACCTTCTTTCATCCTACTTTCATTCTCGGTATAGTGCAGAATACAGCTATTTTCACCGCTCCCTACAATCGTGTTGTAAGCCGGGTAACGAGCACCGTGATAAGTAAATTCGTGATGAATTTCAGCTTCCAGTTGATACTCAAACATGCCCGGGCAGCAAGCTTTCATCGCGCGCATATGGGCCTGCGCGCTGATTTCACCTGCCCGGCGCATAACTTCAATTTCTGCTTTAGATTTGAACAACCGCATTTCATGTACCCAAGGGCGCCAGTCAGTTATCGTTAAAGGCGCTGAAAGATTACGACGACCGCCTTTTCTTAATATATCCAGCGCCTGAAAGACAATTTCATCTGCGTAGGCAAATTCACCTTGTGCGTGATAAACCACATCCAAACCATTCAGCAACAGATAAAGCTCTTCTTTGATATCATCAATAGGCAAAGCACGATCAATACCCAGTTTTTCCGGTGCTGCTTCTTGTCCAAGACGGCGACCAAACCAAATTTCCGCCGTTAAGTCACGCGCTCGATTAAAAAGCACGCTATGACTATGCGTATCATCACTCTTAATTAATATCAGCACCGACTCCGGTTCACTAAACCCAGTTAAATAAAGGAAATCGCTATGCTGACGATAAGGATGTTCATTATCTGAATTTCGTGGCGCAGGCAGGGCAGAAAAAATAATCGCTGCGCTGGCCGGAGCCATTTTTGCCAGTAAAGCCTGACGGCGGGATAAATATTCTTGTTTGAGCATACCCTCTCCTGCGACTGAGTTAATTATTTTGCGTTCAATAAACACCAATTAATGCAATGTCGGTTTGTCATTTTTTGCGATTAAAACGGTTTTAGGTTCAGTAAAGGCGATATAACAAAGCTGTGCAGCCACCCGCACATATTCAAGGACCTCTTCCAGCGCCTGGGCCAACTCTTCTTGATCATCACCTTCTTCATAACCAAGCAGACCGATATTGCGCAAATCACTAATAATTTCCCCGATCTCTTTTTTATCCGCGAACTTCGGTTGAGCAACGCCTAATCCCAGCAAAAAATGGTTAACCCATCCAGCTAATGCATCTGCTCGTTCAAACACATTATCTTCCTCATCAGGCAGCAATAAACCGAATGTAAAATTACTGTCATCCAGTGATTCAAATGTGATTTCACGTAATTCACGCAATTGTTGAGCTAATGGATAGGAAAAAGCGAGCCCATCATTCGCTAAGTCATGAACTAAGACCTGCCAACTACTGTCGCGATTACCGCCGCACAGCAGGCCGCTAATTAACCCATGCATCTCCGCTGCCGTCAGTGCCACTGACTGTTGATGCAATATTTCGTCAAAAGATTGATAATCTGGTAATGAATTCTGTATAGACATGTGTATTGGTCATCGTTGACGGTGTAAGTTCATGCTATGCTACCACCAAGGGGAGTCGCTATACCAGACAACAACCGTCGCTAATCGTGAGCTGTCTGTCGGTATTGCGTTATAAATGATTGTCTCCGGTTTCAATTCTGTAAATTCAAAATTAAAACCGGAGCGCAGTAATTAGTCAGGAAGGGGTCATGTCTGCACAACCGGTAGATATCCAGATTTTTGGGCGGTCACTACGTGTCAATTGTCCATCAGAGCAAAAAGAAGCATTACTGGCTGCGGCTGTGGAACTTGAACAACGTTTAGACGATTTAAAAGAACGCACCAGAGTAACCAATACTGAACAACTGATTTTTATTGTGGCACTGAATATCTGTCACGAATTGGCACAAGAAAAAGTGAAAACCCGTGACTATGCCTATAATATGGAACAGAAAATAAAGATGCTTCAACAGACTATAGAACAAGCATTAGTGGAACAAGGTCGCATCACTGAGAGCACTATTTCACCAAATGAATGAATTCTATTGATAAATCATACATTAGTGAGTGAATCATTCGAGAATTAGTTGCTTTCTGTATTTAGTTTCATACAATAGGTGTCATAAAGTTGCTTACAAGCGCTGAATAAATTTCTCTGAGATGTTCGTTAACGGGGAAAGTCCCCTGAGCCGATATTTCATACATTATAGAATGTGGTGCTCCGTAGTCTGGTGTGCATGCTCGGTCCGGCCGAGAAGCCTTAAAGCTGCGACGCTGCGTTCACCTTGAACCAAGGGTTCAAGGGTTACTACCTGTAACGGCATCTTGGAGAATCTCAACCTTAATCGCTACTGCTACCCACCGGCAGGTTCTATGCAATCAGAGTCCCTCTTATCACTCAGACAAAGCATTAGAAAGAAAATACGCCAGCAACGCCGTGAACTCACCCCTGAACAACAATCCCTTTTTGCCAAGCAGGCTGCTGAGCGAGCAATCAACCACCCCAAAATTCACCAAGCCAATAAAATCGCACTATTCCTTTCGTTTGATGGTGAACTCGATACCCGTCCACTGATTAATCAACTCTGGCAACAAAATAAGCAGATCTACCTGCCCGTATTACACCCTTTCAGTTATCACCATCTGCTGTTTTTAAACTATCAACCTGATACCCCACTCATCAGAAATCGCTTCAATATAGAAGAGCCGCCGCTGAACGTTGAACAGGTTTTACCACTATCAGAGCTGGATATTATGATGGTCCCTTTGGTTGCGTTTGACCGCACAGGGCAGCGGCTTGGCATGGGTGGCGGTTTTTATGATCGTACATTGAGCCAGTGGCAACAAAAAAACTTCTATCCGATAGGTCTGGCGCATAACTTCCAGTTAGTCGATACACTGCCAACAGCCGAATGGGATATCCCATTACCCGAAATCATCACACCAGAAAAAATCTGGCAATGGCAGTAAAAAATGGGCGCTTTACACAAAACGCCCATTTATGACAGTTCAAAATAATCAGTAAAGCAGACGAGAACGGATAGTACCCGGCAGTGCTTTCAGTTTCTGAAATACCATTTCAGCTTGAACAGGATTTTCAGTCACAATATCAATAACCACATAACCCATATCCCCACTGGTACGCAGATATTGAGCGGCAATATTGATATCCTGTTCAGCAAATACCTGGTTAATACTGTTCAATATACCCGGACGATTTTCATGAATATGTAAAAACCGGTTGGTATCATCAGCATGAACAGGAAGAGACACTTCTGGGAAGTTTACTGCTGATAAAGTAGAACCATTATCAGAGTATTTCGCTAACTTTCCTGCGACTTCATAACCAATGTTTTCTTGCGCTTCCTGGGTAGAACCACCAATATGCGGCGTCAGCAACACATTATCAAATTTACACAACGGTGATTCAAACGGATCATTATTGGTTGCCGGTTCAACAGGGAACACATCCACTGCCGCCCCTGACAGATGTTCACTTTCCAATGCATCACATAATGCCGGGATATCCACCACCGTTCCGCGTGAAGCATTAATCAAGATAGAACCCGGTTTCATCAGTGTCAGTTCGGTTACACCAATCATATTTTTAGTTGATAGCGTTTCTGGTACATGCAAACTAATCACATCACTCATATTCAGTAATTCTGACAAATGACGTACCTGATGGGCATTACCTAATGGCAATTTGTTTTCAATATCATAAAAGTAGACATCCATACCAATATTTTCAGCCAGAATACCAAGCTGAGTACCAATATGACCGTAACCGATAATACCCAGTTTTTTCCCACGCACTTCATAGCAGCCCTTAGCCTGCTTATCCCACACTCCTCGATGAGCTCTCGCATTCGCTAAAGGGATACGACGCAGCAATAGCAACAACTCACCAAGGACCATTTCAGCAACCGAACGAGTATTAGAAAATGGCGCATTAAAGACAGGGATACCACGTTTTGCCGCCGCTTTCAGATCAACCTGATTGGTACCAATACAGAAACAACCTACAGCAACCAATTTTTCGGCTGCCTGAAAAATGTCTTCGGTCAGTTGTGTGCGGGAACGGATACCAACAAAATGGGTATCACGAATTGCCTCTTTTAACTCTTTGGAATCTAATGCTCCCTTATGATATTCGATATTGCTATAACCGGCTGCTCGCAGATTTTCTACCGTGCTTTGATGCACACCTTCTAATAGCAAAAATTTAATCTTATCTTTTTCCAGAGATACCTTAACCATTTATCCTGCCTATTGTTACGCTTCGTTACATTTAAGATTCATTCTCTCAACATAACAAAAAAAACGAACACAGCAATATAAACGATTGCTATTCTCGTCACATAAGTCTTAACAAAGTAGTTATTATGCGGAATAAAATGATCCGAAAAAGAACAAAATTAGGATTTGGATTAAATAACAATCAGAGATATGAAATATATCACTAAATTCTTCACCTATTTTAAAAGTGAAAAAATTTTTAAGGGCGAAAAATTTCGCCCTCTACGAATAATATTATTGAGTGATGGTTTTCACTCCATCAAGTGTTCCCATCAATATAATATCCGCACCACGGTTAGCAAATAGGCCCACAGTCACCACACCTGAGATACGATTAATTTTATTCTCTAACTCAACAGGATCGAGTATGGCTAGATTATGCACATCAAGGATTAGATTGCCGTTATCAGTCACAACATTCTGACGATATTTTGGTACTCCCCCCAATTTAACCAACTCACGAGCGACATAGGCGCGAGCCATTGGAATCACTTCAACCGGCAGAGGAAATTTACCCAATACATCAACTTTCTTAGAAGCATCAACAATACAAACGAATTTCTTCGCTATTGCGGCAATGATTTTTTCACGCGTTAATGCAGCGCCACCGCCTTTAATCATCTGCATATTGCCATTGATTTCATCCGCACCATCAACATAGATATCAAGGGAATCCACTTCATTACAATCGAATACAGGAATTCCCAAGCTTTTTAGCTTCTCAGTAGAAGCCTCAGAGCTGGATACTGCCCCTTCAATCTGATCTTTAATGGAACCGAGGGCATCAATAAAATGTGAAGCCGTTGAACCTGTCCCCACACCCACAATTGTTCCTGGTGTAACAAATTCGAGTGCTGCCCAACCTACTGCTTTTTTCAGTTCGTCCTGAGTCATATCAATTCATTGCCTATTTCAGTTACAAGGAAAGACTTCGACTAGTATAAACTTTGATGGCAACAAAGAAACCGCAATTCAATTAAAGTTGAGTAGGATAAGTTATGGGAAATATAAGATTAAATGATGCCAAAAACCCGCCATATGGCGGGCTACAAAAAAAGTGATGTTTATGCAGCTTCTTTATTGCGACGACGACCTTGCTTTTCTTGGCTTGGCGCCTGTGCATGTTCTTCCAAAACCGGCCCCACTTTCATAAGAAAATCCAAAGTCTCTCCAGCTTTTTTATAAGTTTGAATGGTATCGAACATCGGTTCTTTTTGTGCTCTCATAGCAACACCTCTAAAACAACTTCACATTACTGAACTGATTTAGTCATACAGGATAAAAATTCCCCGACAAAATCTTTCTGTTATGGTCATAGCAACAAATTTAGTAAGACTTCACCTTCAACCAATCTAAATAAACAAAATAACTATTCTACTTGACTTGGTCTATCTGGATACTATAACGCACATATAAACGCAGAGATTTCAAAGAGCTAACTCCTTAGACCTACTCTTCAACTTTGCCGTTAATGTCTTAATATCACATGACATTACATATCCACAACTCTCTAACTCAAAACCAAACGAACGATAGTAAGCTATTTTGTCCTTAACGGGTTCATGGATCCTGACGTCTTCACCATCAGCCACATTCATGAAAATCAATGTTGCATACAGAGTATACAAAAGCATCTTTCTATGCAACGGATGATTTTCTAAATCCCTCACAAAATTTTCCAATACATGGATATTAAAACTCTTATCATTCAAATCATATGTCGATAAAGCGACTCCAGCCGGAGCAGATTCAATTTGGAGATTTTCCCTTGATATGACAAATTTTATACATAAACTGAAGCAGTCATGTCGATTACCGACCTCTGTAATATAATAGTCCCAGTTAAGCTCACCATACGCTCTTGTTAGCATGTTTGCATCGCTGTCAGAGATAGGACCAACTGCCAAATCTATCCCTCTCTGATCCATGTATAACTGCAAAGTATTGTATGTTAATTGTGCAACATGTTTCAGTGACAGCATAATAAAGCAACCTTACCAAAATTGTTGTTAAATAGCCGAAGATAGTGCTTTTTGAACAATTTTATTGAAAAACCACACCTAAGCGACACATGCAAACAATCCCGAATCCAATCAAAAATTAATTGTTAAGCTAACAAAAACAGTCTCATCCGGTGATTTTTCCTGAGCATATGCCTATTCAACCACGTCAACAAACTTAACCTTCAAAAATGGAACCCTGTTCCCAAAGGCGACTAACCAACAAAAATTTATCCAAATTGGGTATAACATGAGTAATTTTTGGAAGGTAGGATTTTACGGCCCAGCAGATAAATTGCCTCATCCATCAGGAAAATATGGCATAGTGATATTCAGAAAAATAAACAGTGCTACTCAGCAAAATTAAGTGGAGAATCTTTCTACAATGAAACGTCCTGACTACCGAACACTGCAAGCCCTAGATGCGGTGATCCGAGAACGCGGTTTCGAGCGCGCTGCCCAGAAACTCTGTATCACTCAATCCGCGGTTTCTCAACGTATCAAACAGTTAGAAAATCTGTTCGGTCAGCCTCTGCTGGTACGCACCGTTCCTCCGCGCCCCACTGAGCAAGGACAAAAACTACTGGCGCTATTACATCAGGTGGAGTTGTTGGAAGAACAATGGCTAGGCGACGAACAGGGTACAGATACTCCATTGCTACTTTCATTAGCAGTCAACGCCGACAGTTTAGCCACCTGGCTGTTACCGGCACTACATCCGGTACTTGCTGATCTGCCTATCCGACTCAATATTCAAGTTGAAGATGAAACCCGGACTCAGGAACAGTTAAGAAGAGGTGAAGTCGTTGGCGCGGTCAGTATTCAACCACAACCACTGCCTAGTTGTCTGGTCGATAAATTAGGCGCACTGGATTACCTGTTTGTCGCCTCGCCAGAATTTGCTGCTCGCTATTTCCCAAATGGAGTTACCCGTTCAGCGTTACTAAAAGCCCCTGCGGTTGCATTCGACCATCTGGATGATATGCATCAGGCATTTTTACAACAGAACTTCGAATTATCACCAGGTAGCGTTCCATGTCATATCGTCAACTCATCTGAAGCCTTTGTACAATTGGCAAAACAGGGCTCCACCTGTTGTATGATCCCTCATTTACAGATTGATCAAGAATTGAAAAATGGTGAACTGATCGACCTGACACCAGGTTTATGTCAGCGCCGGATGCTCTATTGGCATCGTTTCGCACCGGAAAGCAGGACCATGAAAAAAGTGACTGACGCCCTGTTAAAATTTGGGCGTCAGATGTTAAGACAAGATGACACTGATTAAGGTTTTAGTTCAAACACAACATCAACCTGATCGCTGAAATTGATGCTATCCTGCTGGTAAGTTTCACCCACTCCAGCAGCACCTCCCGCCATCACCACATCAGAATTGCGATATTTCATATGGTCAATCACCTCTGGCGCTCGGTAATTGATACTGTATATCGAACCAACTTGGCTATTAAAGCCTTTCGCCAGCGCATCAGCTTGTTCAATCGCATTCTCAATGGCCTTCTGACGGGCTTCGTCACGATATTTTTGCGGATTATCCACCCCAAACTGAACAGATACGATTTCGTTCAAACCCGCTTTTAATGCACCATCTAGCAGATCATTAAGTTGATCTAACTTACGAACCTTCACCTCCACTGAACGGATCGCACGATAGCCTTTCAGCACCGATTTGCCAGATACATTGTCATACTCATAATCAGGCTGAGTACGCAAATTCGCTGCATCAATATCTTTCTTTTCAATACCGTTCTTTTTCAGAAAATCAAAATATTTAGCAACCAGTTCATCAACCTGCTTTTTAGCCCCAGAAGCATCTTTAGCAGAAATATTGACGTTAATCATCAATGTTGCAATATCCGGTTCTGCTTTCACTACCGCATTACCAGAAGTAATAACATGAGGGACTCCGGGTAAATCAGCAGCCTGTGCAGCAAATGGCACCCCGGCACTTAACATGGCGGCCAACCCTAATGATTTCAATTTCACACAACCTCCGAAGAAAACCTGTTACAGAAAATGTTCATCCCACGGAAAAACCGAAATATACATGGGATGAATAAAACACTAACACAGAGACTGCATGCAAAGAAGTGTCCGGCTCAATCAGAAATTAGTAATCCCTGCTTAGCAAGTTGCCATGCGATATACCACATTATGACGCAGATAAACCCATTAATAATCCGTTGAGAAAGCGGCTTACTTAGCACAGGGGAAAACCATGCAGCCAGCAATGACAGAGAAAAAAACCAACTAACAGAAGCGCTTGCCGCACCAAAAGTAAACCAAGGCCTGAGTTCTGAAGATAACTGACCACCAATACTGCCCAAAACAACAATGGTATCTAAATAAACATGCGGATTTAACCAAGTGACCGCAAAGATAATCGCAATCACCCGCCAACGGTTTTTTGCTGTACTACTCGCCTGCATCTGTTCAACATTGGCAAATAAAACCACACGTAAAGCCCCTAATCCATACCAGAATAAAAAAGCAACACCCCCCCAAGTGACAAATTGCAAGAGTAAAGTTGACTGACTAAGTAATGCACTACCACCAAATACACCGACACCAATCAGAAAACCATCACTGATCGCGCACAAAGTTGCACTCATCAAATGAAATTGTCTCTTGCTACCTTGCTGCATAACAAAGGCATTTTGTGGGCCAAGAGGCAAAATCATTGCTGCGCTAAGGAAAAAACCCTGCACAAATGTCGATAACATAAAAAAACTCCTCGATAATTATTCACTTTGCTATTTCAATGTTCAGAATATTAAGAAGAATAACTCATTAGAGGAAATAAATACTGCTAATCGATCATAAGAAATTTTAATAACCAACCAAAAAGCAGATTTTTACAGGAAAACCATTTGATTAATTCAAAGAAAATCAAGCTAATACATACTAAAAGTATTAATGAATCTATCAATTCTATGAAAATAAAAGGAAGAGGTTATTTTGAAAAAAATTATGGGTTTCATACTGTTAGCAATCATTATTATTGCTGCTCTTACTGTCAGAAACTACTATTTACTGCGAAATGATGTTGAAGAGGCATTAAACCACTATGAAACAATTGAATACTATATTGGTACAGCAAATATTACAAACGTAACGCTCAGCCATTATCAACCGTTTTTATGTAAAAAAGGCTGCGAGCGTTTTATTCTAAAAATACAGGGTGAAAAAGGTGATGGGATAGTTGCTGCTGATATTAATCTCCATACTTCAGATGTTTCATCCGCTGTCCTTTGCTTATCTGATAACAAGAAAATAGCACTGACAGAAGATATCAACGATGATTTTATTAAAAACAACCTTAATACCCTATGCCAATAAAATAAACCAAGAGAACCGAGCGTCCGCGCTATCCATAGCGCGGCGCTGATTTACTGGTAAAATTTACTGTCTATTCACACCATCAGAAGGTTATTATCCAACGTCCTCTGATTAATCACACATTTTATTCCGCGCCATAGCTTGATTCTGATGCAAATAAACATCCATTTGTGGATAAGGAATACTGATATTGTGTTTATCTAATGTGCGTTTAAAATTCTCCATCAAATCCCAATAAACCTCCCAAGCATCACCATTGGTCGTCCATACACGCACAATAAAATTCAGTGAAGATGGCGCCATTTCATGCAAACGAATCGTCACGCCTTTGTCATGCTGAATACGGTTGTCTGCGGCAATAACATTGCCTAATACTTTTTTAACTTCATCAATATCTGCATTATACGCCACACCGACCATAATCTGAGTTCGACGATTTGGTTCACGGCTGGTATTAATAACACTATCTGCAATAATTTTCCCATTCGGAATTACGATGATTTTGTCATCCGCTGTACGCAATGTAGTAGAGAAAATCTGCACCTGAACAACCGTGCCCTCAACCGCGCCCAGAATAACATATTCGCCCGCACGAATTGGACGAAAAGCCACCAGCAATACCCCTGCGGCAAAGTTGGACAAAGAACCTTGTAAAGCCAAACCAACAGCCAAACCAGCAGCACCGATAACCGCAATGACTGAAGCCGTCTGAACCCCTAATTTGCCCAAAACTGCAATAATAGTGAATGCAATTATCGAATAACGAACAATAGCAGCCAGGAAATCTGATACCGTTACATCAATGCCACGCAATGACATAACTCTTTTCACGCCCTTACTAATGAGTTTCGCCGCCATCAATCCCAGAACAAGAATCAGAATAGCAGCAACAGTATTGACCAGATATTGAATGATTAAATCCTGATGATTAATAAGCCAGCTTGTAGCTTCATTAATGCCACCAGACAGATTGATATCTTCCATTAAAACCACCTTGATTCTTTAGCTATTCAACTATAATTGAGTAAAATTACTCAATGACTATCCTTCATAGCAACCATTAACAGTAAGAAAAAAACCTATCGTGCCAGAGAATGCTTTTTGTCTATATACAGCCTTTTACCAATCGTTTTTTAAAATAAAGTCCCGATAATCATTCAACATATCAATAAAATCCTTGGTACCACAAAAAGCCAGGCTCTCATTATCGTAATAGCTCATGCCCTCCTCCATCGAATCAGTTTCAAACTCAAGTTGATTAGCACGAACCATAATCTCTTCTTCATCCATTAGCAGCGTATATTCGTGACCCACAAGTTGCCATTGACGTTCACTGCCTTTAATTTCAGCCAGCGCTGCGGCAACCTTATCTATCACCGTTAAATCACCTTTAACTTCTTCATTCAGCCACTGACCAATAGCTTCATGATCCATTGAGAACCGGCTAGTCACCTGTCCAGTGACATCCAGCAAAAATTCGTATTCCATCATCACCTCCGGTGCGTTCTTTTCATTTTAATACTTGCTAACAATTCTGCCCCAGAATCAACCCACAAACTGATAAGAAGTGGGCGATTAAAGGCTCTATGCCGACACAACGGTAAGGTTTCCACCTAGGATAACCAAAATGTGTCCACCCCAAGTTATTCTTGAGGTTTGTGTCCGCTACGGCTTTCATCGGAGGATGAATTCAGCCTCAGTGCAAATATAAACAAATGCACTATGATTAATAATATCTCAGAGAAACAAAAACAGCAAAATCGAACACACGTCCGCTAATCGATGAGGTATATTCAAGAGTCTTGCAATACAACCCGTTATTTTCTATCTTGTCTGGAAAAACAAAGCCTCTTCTTAGGAGCCATTATGATACGTCATATTCTTTTGTTAAAATTCACACCCGAAATAAAAGAACAACAATTAACGACGATAAGAGATACCGCGATTTCTATGTCGCATCAAATCAAAGGTATTTCTGCCATTGAATGGGGAGGTAATGTAAGTAGTGAAAATAAAAATAAAGGTTTTACACATGCCATCACCATGACATTTGATGACCAAAAAGCTATTTCAAACTATTTGTCTCACCCAGCGCATGACAAATTAAAAGATCTACTTATAGATTCTGTCGCTGATATCATTGTCTTTGATTATGAAGTGTAATTTTCATTCCTGGGGAATAACTATCTGCTAATCAATGTTCAACATAACGAATATTGCTGGCGCGACTAAAAATAATTAGACGCGCCGATTATCGATAAAAATAGAATTACGCAGATTTTCATGGGAAATTTAAATATTTAATCAATAATTAAATACCACATAAAAATTTTTTAATCCTGCCTATTCGATAATAGCTTGCTGTAAAATCAGCATCATTTATAAAAGATAATTAAATAATAAAATAGAGTATTTCACCTCCCACTTTAGGATGATAAAAAAACCATTTTAAAAAGAAGAATCGCACCTACCTCATTGAAAATAAGATAAAAATTATATAGACAGAACGGATTAAGACAGTATAAAACCCGTTTAAACTGGCATATTTAAGTTATCGTGGTTTTGTATAATAAATGCAACATAATAACACTGCAAGTAACCCGGTTCATGTGCTGTAAAATCATGTGATTGGGAATTATATTATACTGATAATTAGGTTTTTTCTGTTTTTATTTTTTAGGTTTAAAGCCAAAAAGAGTAACAGGCTTGTTAATAGTATTAAAACAAAATCCCATTTTCCTTTAATAGTTTATAATACCGATAAATGTTTTTATTCTTTTTAGCTACTAATTTTCCCAATACGGTTAATATTGTTATTTTCTCCCCGGATTAATCAATTTCAAATCCATTTTTCCTGATGTTTTTTCTGTTAATGTCAGTTATAGCACCGCACTTTTTACTCACTTTAAAAAATCCTTAATCACTACTTTTTACCTTTAATGATTAAAGTTTTTATCCACTTTTTCACAATACATTTGCCCTTTTTTCCAGATTTTAAAATCATACTGACAGGCAAAAACGACCTTTTTTAACACTCGTTTTATCATTGATAAAAACTCAGCAGTGATAATCGAAACGTTAAAAGTCAGCAATCTAAATGGGAGGTTTTTACCTCCCATTTATTGGTATTACAATATATCGGAATTACACCGCAGTTTGGAAAATCACATCATCCGCTTTTTCAGTGTATTGGTTAAGCTGATCAAAATTGAGATAACGGTAAGTATCTTCCGCGGTCTCATCAACTTTATCCATAAATTGCTGGTACTCTTCCGGTGTCGGCAGACGTCCCAACAGAGAAGCTACAGCAGCCAGTTCAGCCGATGCCAAGTAAACATTCGCCCCCGTCCCCAGACGATTCGGGAAGTTACGAGTCGAAGTGGAAACCACCGTTACACCGTCAGCAACACGAGCTTGGTTACCCATACACAAAGAACAACCAGGAATTTCAATCCGCGCCCCACTCTTACCAAAGATGCTGTAATAACCTTCCTCAGTGAGTTGGGCTGCATCCATTTTCGTTGGCGGAGCAACCCACAAACGAGTTGGTAATTGGCCTTTATGTTGATCCAATAACTTACCGGCTGCACGGAAATGACCAATGTTAGTCATACAAGAACCGATAAAAACTTCATCGATTTTGCTGTTAGCCACATCGGATAGCAAACGGGCATCATCTGGATCATTCGGCGCGCACAGAATAGGTTCTTTAATTTCGGCCAGATCGATTTCGATAACCGCGGCGTATTCTGCATCAGCATCGGCTTCCAGCAGTTGAGGATCTTTCAGCCAGTTTTCCATACCCGTTACACGGCGTTCCAATGTACGACGGTCACCATAACCTTCGGCAATCATCCATTTCAGCAACACAATATTGGACTGCAAGTATTCAATAATCGGCGCTTTATCCAATTTAATGGTACAGCCCGCCGCAGAGCGCTCCGCAGAAGCATCCGCCAGTTCAAATGCCTGCTCAACTTTCAGATCCGGCAAACCTTCGATTTCGAGGATACGACCAGAGAAGATGTTTTTCTTACCTTTCTTTTCAACCGTCAGCAGACCTTGCTGAATCGCATAGTAAGGAATCGCATGAACCAAATCACGCAAAGTAATTCCGGGCTGCATCTGCCCTTTAAAACGAACCAACACAGATTCTGGCATATCCAAAGGCATCACCCCCGTCGCAGCAGCAAACGCCACCAGACCAGAACCTGCCGGGAAGGAAATACCAATCGGGAAACGAGTATGAGAATCACCGCCCGTACCAACGGTATCAGGCAACAGCATACGGTTCAGCCATGAGTGAATGATGCCGTCGCCGGGACGCAGAGAAACACCTCCACGATTCATAATGAAGTCAGGCAAGGTATGGTGAGTAGTGACGTCAACTGGCTTAGGATAAGCCGCAGTATGGCAGAATGACTGCATTACCAGATCCGCAGAGAAGCCTAAGCACGCCAGATCTTTCAGTTCGTCACGAGTCATTGGGCCAGTTGTATCCTGAGAACCAACAGAAGTCATTTTAGGTTCACAATATTCACCTGGACGAATACCTGCCGTGCCACATGCCCGGCCAACCATTTTCTGAGCCAGAGAGAAACCGCGACTACTTTCCTCAACCGCTTTCGCCTGACGGAAGACATCGCTGGGGGGTAAACCAAGAGACTCACGCGCCTTACTGGTCAAACCGCGGCCGATAATCAGTGGAATACGGCCGCCAGCACGAACTTCATCCAACAATACATCTGTTTTCAGTTCAAATTCAGCCAGTAGCTCATTGGTTTCATGGTGACGTACTTCCCCTTTATATGGGTAGATATCAATCACATCCCCCATATTTAGTTTAGTTACATCTATCTCTATTGGCAGCGCACCAGCATCTTCCATCGTATTGAAGAAGATTGGCGCAATTTTACCGCCCAGAACAACGCCGCCACCACGTTTGTTTGGCACAAATGGAATATCTTCGCCCATAAACCACAATACTGAGTTAGTGGCCGATTTGCGGGAAGAACCTGTACCTACCACATCACCGATATAAGCCAGCGGATAGCCTTTCTTATTCAGCTCTTCAATTTGTTTGATTGGACCAATAACACCAGCTTGATCCGGAGCAATTCCTTCGCGGGCATTTTTCAACATTGCCAGAGCATGCAGCGGAATATCAGGGCGTGACCATGCATCCTGTGCAGGAGATAAGTCGTCAGTGTTTGTTTCACCCGTCACTTTAAATACCGTGACTGTAATTTTTTCTGCCAATTCAGGGCGTTCCAGATACCACTGCGCATCAGCCCAAGATTGCATAATTTGTTTGGCTTGTGGATTACCTGCTTTTGCTTTTTCTTCTACATCATAGAAGTTGTCAAACATCAACAAAGTATGAGAGAGCGCTTTAGCTGCAATTGGAGCCAGTTTTTCATTATCCAGAGCATCAATCAAAGGATGAATATTATAACCACCTTGCATTGTTCCAAGCAGTTCAACCGCTTTTTCTGGCGTGATTAGTGGTGAAATAGTTTCGCCTTTCGCAATGGCGGCAAGAAAACCGGCTTTTACATAAGCCGCTTCATCAACGCCAGGGGGAATACGGTTAATCAGCAGATCTAACAGGAAATCTTCTTCACCTTTTGGTGGGCTCTTCAGTAACTCAACCAGCGCCGCCGCTTGTGTCGCGTCCAATGGTTTAGGGACGACGCCTTGGGCTGCACGCTCGGCTACGTGCTTGCGGTATTCTTCTAGCACGACTTTCTCCTCGCTCTCATTGTCATTTTATCTACCCGGCTCTGCACCCACCTTAGAACCTGCCTCATAAAGCTATCGCCTTTGCGCAACAACATGTGTTTTCGCAACAATAGCCCCTCCAGGGACAGGTTGTTAATTATGGTTCCGGGTGCCAGGTCAGAGGATTGCCAGCATAACTCAGCAAGTGCAAACAAGTTATGCCCAGCTTCGGGCATCCAGCATACCAAAATTTGAATGCGATGTTAATTCGTTCACATAAAAGTAACATTAACTGATAGTAATATTCTGAATTAACAGCAGACAAAGCTATTAAAACAGATTATTCCACTGATTTTTGCCAG
Source organism: Photorhabdus luminescens subsp. luminescens (assembly GCF_001083805.1). GTDB lineage: Bacteria > Pseudomonadota > Gammaproteobacteria > Enterobacterales > Enterobacteriaceae > Photorhabdus > Photorhabdus luminescens. The sequence goes on from NZ_JXSK01000002.1 coordinate 221,842, forward strand.
TAACACCTATAAAAGCCATACTTTTTATACTATGTTTCTTCAAACAGGTCATACCAGAATAAAAAACGGCTTTCATATAAATGAAAGCCGCTTCGGTAAATTAGACTAATCGATTTAAGAAATTATTTCTTTTTCTTCGCTTTGGCATTTGGCAAATCAGTAATGCTGCCTTCAAAGACTTCAGCCGCCAGACCTACCGATTCATGCAACGTTGGGTGAGCATGGATAGTCAACGCGATATCTTCCGCATCACAACCCATTTCAATCGCCAGACCGATTTCACCTAGCAGTTCACCACCGTTAGTACCAACAATAGCACCACCGATAATGCGATTGCTTTCTTTATCGAAAATCAGTTTGGTCATACCGTCAGCACAATCAGAAGCAATTGCGCGGCCAGAAGCTGCCCACGGGAAAGTTGCCGTTTCATAGCTAATACCTTTCTCTTTCGCTTCTTTCTCAGTCAAGCCAACCCATGCAACTTCTGGTTCAGTGTAAGCAATAGATGGAATCACTTTTGGATCAAAGTAATGTTTCTTACCGGAAATAACTTCCGCCGCAACGTGACCTTCGTGAACACCTTTATGCGCCAGCATAGGCTGACCAACGATGTCGCCAATAGCAAAGATGTGCGGTACATTGGTGCGCATTTGCTTATCAACATGGATAAAGCCGCGGTCATCAACTACAACACCGGCGTTACCTGCATCCAGCGTCTTACCGTTAGGCACACGACCGATGGCAACCAGAACCGCGTCATAACGCTGTGGTTCTGTCGGTGCGTTTTTGCCTTCCATCGTGACGTAGATACCATCTTCTTTGGCTTCTACCACGGTAACTTTGGTTTCCAGCATCAGATTGAATTGTTTGCTGATACGTTTAGTAAAGACTTTCACCACATCTTTATCAGCCGCAGGAATAACTTGATCCAACATTTCAACAACATCAATCTGAGAGCCCAGAGCGTGGTAAACGGTTCCCATTTCCAGACCGATAATACCGCCGCCCATTACTAACAAGCGGCCAGGAACCGTTGTCAGCGCCAACGCATCGGTAGAATCCCAAACGCGTGGGTCATCATGAGGAATAAATGGCAGTTGAATAGGACGGGAACCCGCGGCAATAATGGCGTTATCAAAATTAATCGTTGTTGCGCCGCCTTCACCTTCAACAACCAGCGTGTTAGCTCCCGTAAATTTACCAACACCATTAACCACTTTAACTTTACGGCCTTTAGCCATACCAGCCAAACCACCGGTTAGCTGATTAATAACTTTTTCTTTCCAAACACGGACTTTTTCGATGTCAGTTTTGGGTTCGCCAAAAACGATGCCATGATCTGCCAGCGCTTTAGCTTCCTCAATAACTTTTGCTACATGCAGCAATGCCTTAGAAGGGATACAACCAACGTTAAGACAAACACCACCTAAGGTAGAGTAACGTTCCACCAGGACGGTTTCCAAACCTAAATCCGCGCAACGAAAAGCAGCAGAATATCCTGCTGGACCTGCCCCAAGCACCACAACTTGGGTTTTAATTTCAGTACTCATCATGACCTCTTAATTGTTTGTCCGGCGGGTCAGGCGCCAAAAACGATATATTCCACCGGGACCTACACACCGCGAGCAGTTTACAGAATTGTTAATAACCTGAAAAGCGCGTTAACGTGACAGAACTCGCAACAAACCAACCAGATATAAGCTGTTTCTCTGTCACCGCAATAACAATCAGGCCGGCGCATGGCCGGCCTTTGAGATTACATCACCAGACGGCGGATATCGTTCATCGCATGATTAATAAATGTGATGAAACGCGCGCCATCAGCGCCATCGATCACACGGTGATCGAAGGAGAGAGACAGAGGCAACATCAGACGTGGTACAAACTCTTTACCATTCCATACTGGCTTCATTGATGAGCGGGATACGCCCAAAATAGCCACTTCCGGCGCATTAACGATTGGCGTAAATGCTGTACCGCCGATACCGCCCAGGCTTGAAATAGTGAAGCATCCACCCTGCATATCAGATGCAGTCAGTTTGCCTGCACGAGCTTTCTTAGACATTTCAGTCAGCTCGCGGGACAATTCGATAATGCCTTTCTTATTAACGTCACGGAACACTGGAACCACCAGACCATTAGGCGTGTCAACTGCCACACCAATGTTGATGTATTTTTTCAGCGTTAATTTTTGACCATCTTCCGAGATAGAGCTGTTAAAGCGCGGCATCTCTTCCAATGCTTTTGCTACCGCTTTCATGATGAATACTAGCGGAGTGATCTTCACGCCAAGCTGTTTCTTTTCAGCTTCCTGATTTTGCTGTTTGCGGAAGTTTTCAACTTCAGTAATATCCGTTTCGTCGAACTGTGTAACATGTGGGATCATCATCCAGTTACGGCTCAGGTTAGCACCAGAGATTTTCTGAATACGGCCCAGTTCAACTTCTTCAATTTCACCAAATTTGCTGAAATCAACTTTTGGCCAAGGCAACATACCAGGCAGACCGCCACCCGCTGATGCAGGAGCCGATTCAGCACGTTTAACCGCGTCTTTCACGTAGGCCTGAACGTCTTCACGCAGAACACGGCCTTTACGCCCTGTGCCTTTCACTTTAGCCAGGTTAACGCCGAATTCACGCGCCAGACGACGGATCACCGGCGTTGCATGAACATAAGCGCTATTTTCAGCGAAATCATTTTTGTCTTCTTCTGCGAAGCTTCTGCTAGCAATAACCGGCGCTGCCGCTTTCTCTGGTTCAGCCGCTGGAGCAGAGGCAGCCGGAGCAGCCGGCGCCGCGCCCGCAACTTCAAATACCATAATCATAGAACCGGTTTTCACTTTATCACCGGCCTTGATTTGAATTTCTTTAACGATACCTGCGAATGGCGCCGGTACTTCCATAGAGGCTTTATCGCCTTCTACGGTGATCAGCGACTGTTCCGCTGTAACCGTATCGCCTTTTTTGACCATCACTTCGGTAACTTCAACTTCATCACCACCGATATCCGGTACATGAACATTCATAGCAGCAGAAGCTACTGGTTCTGGCTCTGCCATACGCGAAGACAATGCTATCGCTGCTGGTTCTTCCGCTGGAGCAGCTTCTACAGCACCTTCCGCGGAACCAAAAATCATAATCAGTTTATCGGTTTCAACTTTATCGCCAACTGCAATAATGATCTCTTTAACAACACCCGCTTGTGGGGATGGAACTTCCATAGAAGCCTTATCACCTTCCACGGTGATCAGCGATTGCTCAGCTTCCACTGTATCGCCAACTTTCACCATGATTTCGGTGACTTCAACTTCATCCGCACCGATATCCGGTACCTTAATTTCGATAGCCATTGATTCTTTACCTCTTATGCCAGACGCGGGTTAACTTTTTCTGGGTTAATGTTGTATTTCTTGATTGCTTCTTCCACAACATTCACGTCGATTTCGCCGCGTTTAGCCAGTTCACCCAAAGCAGCAACTACCACGTAAGAAGCATCAACTTCAAAGTGATGACGCAGGTTTTCACGGCTATCGGAACGACCGAAACCGTCAGTGCCCAATACGCGGAATTCGCTTGCAGGGATGAAATTACGAATTTGTTCTGCGAACAGCTTCATATAGTCAGTCGAAGCCACTGCCGGTGCTTCATTCATGATCTGAGCAACATAAGGTACACGTGGCGTTTCTGTTGGATGCAACATGTTCCAACGTTCACAATCCTGACCATCACGAGCCAGTTCAGTGAATGATGTCACGCTGTACACATCAGAACCTACACCATAATCGTTAGCCAGAATCTGTGCCGCTTCACGAACATGACGCAGAATAGAACCAGAGCCTAATAGCTGAACCTTACCTTTGCTACCTGCCAAGCTTTCCAACTTGTAGATACCTTTACGAATACCTTCTTCTGCACCTTTTGGCATCGCCGGCATGTGGTAGTTTTCGTTCAGCGTAGTGATGTAGTAGTAAATGTTCTCTTGTTTCTCACCATACATACGCTCCAAACCATCATGCATAATCACAGCAACTTCATAAGCAAATGCCGGATCGTAAGAGATGCAGTTAGGGATAGTCAGAGACTGAATGTGGCTGTGCCCATCTTCGTGTTGCAAGCCTTCGCCATTCAGGGTTGTACGACCGGAAGTACCACCAATCAGGAAACCACGCGCCTGTTGGTCGCCTGCTGCCCAGCACAGGTCGCCAATACGTTGGAACCCGAACATAGAGTAGTAGATGTAGAACGGAATCATTGGCAAGTTATTGGTGCTGTAAGACGTTGCCGCCGCCAACCATGATGAACCGGCGCCCAGTTCATTGATACCTTCTTGCAGAATCTGGCCCTTAGCATCTTCTTTATAGTAAGCCACCTGCTCACGGTCCTGCGGAGTATACTGCTGGCCGTTAGGGCTGTAGATGCCTATCTGACGGAACAGACCTTCCATACCAAAAGTACGCGCTTCATCAGCAATGATTGGAACCAGACGATCTTTGATTGACTTGTTCTTCAACATCACATTCAAGGCACGAACGAAAGCGATAGTGGTAGAAATTTCTTTGTTTTGTTCTTCCAGCAACGCGCCAAAATCTTCCAGCGTTGGCAGTTCCAGCTTCTCTTCAAAGTGAGTACGACGGCTTGGCAGATAACCACCCAGCGCTGCACGACGTTCATGCAAATATTTGTACTCTTCAGAGTCTTTATCAAAAGTCACATACGGCAGGTTTTCGAGTTGATCATCAGCCACAGATACATTGAAACGATCACGGAAATGGCGAACGCCTTCCATATTCATCTTCTTAACCTGATGAGCGATGTTTTTACCTTCAGCGGTATCACCCATACCGTAACCCTTGATAGTCTGAGCCAGGATAACCGTTGGTTTGCCGGTAGTTTCCTGCGCTTTTTTCAACGCGGCAAAAACTTTCTTCGGATCATGACCACCACGGTTCAACGCCCAAATTTGGTCATCAGTCATATCTTTGACTAATTCAGCGGTCTCTGGGTAACGACCAAAGAAATGCTTACGCACATAAGCGCCATCTTTGGATTTGAACGTCTGGTAATCACCGTCCAGCGTTTCGTTCATCACTTGGATCAATTTACCGCTGGTATCTTTACGCAGTAGTTCATCCCAACGCTCGCCCCATAGCACTTTAATCACTTGCCAGCCGGCGCCATCAAAAATGCCTTCCAGCTCATTAACGATTTTGCCATTGCCTGTAACTGGGCCATCCAGACGTTGCAGGTTACAGTTAATGACAAATACCAAGTTATCCAGTTTTTCACGGGTTGCGATAGTGATCGCCCCTTTAGATTCTGGCTCATCCATTTCACCGTCGCCCAGGAAGGCATAAACGGTCTGCTTGGATGTATCTTTCAGACCACGGTGTTCCAGATATTTCAGGAATTTAGCCTGATAAATCGCACCGATTGGCCCCAACCCCATTGAAACAGTTGGGAACTGCCAGAATTCAGGCATCAACTTTGGATGCGGATAAGAAGAAAGACCGTTGCCATGAATTTCCTGACGGAAATTATTCATCTGCTCTTCAGTTAAACGGCCTTCAAGGAAAGCACGAGCGTAGACACCTGGAGAGATGTGACCTTGGAAATAAACCAAATCACCGCCGTCATTTTCATTACGGGCACGGAAGAAATGGTTGAAACAAACTTCATACATGGTTGCTGAAGACTGGAATGAAGCCATGTGACCGCCTAATTCCAGATCTTTTTTGGATGCCCGTAACACGGTCATCACAGCATTCCAACGAATAGCAGAGCGAATACGGCGCTCCAAATCCAGGTTGCCAGGGTAAGCAGGCTCATCCTCAACAGCAATGGTATTGATGTAATCGCGGTTCGCAGCACCTGCCGCAACATTCACGCCACCTTTACGTGCTTCGTTCAGTACCTGATCAATCAAGAACTGGGCACGATCAACACCCTCTTCACGGATGACCGATTCGATCGCCTGTAACCAGTCGCGAGTTTCGATCGGATCCACGTCATTTTTCAAAATGTCTGACATGGTGTATTCCTTATCTGTTATCTGTTTCTAATGATTGTTTTGGAGCCTACCTTCCCGTCATACCCTTTGACGTTCAGCCGGTCATGACTGGAAGATAGGCCCTCACTGTTGTTGCCGCTAGCGCCCTCAGTAAAGGGACTCAACTTAGCTGTGCAGACGCAGCAAACCTCAAGATCTACACAGCTAATTTTATTCCTGATGCTGTTGAAGACGTCGTAATGATCGTTCGCGGCGAGTATGCTCACGGCTGAGATCCAATAAAACATCTTCAATAAAAGCTAAATGGCGATGGGATGCCTCACGGGCTTTCTCTGGTTGCCTCGCCATTATCGCTTCAAAAATCTTCGACCGATGATCGCTGACAGCCGTCAGCATTTCCCGGCGGGTATACAAAAACTCAAAATTCTGCCGGATATTTTGTTCCAGCATAGGCGCCATACAGCGTAATAAATGAAGGAGAACCACATTATGCGCAGCTTCGGCAACAACAAGCTGATATTGCAAAACCGCCTCGGATTCAGCATTGACATCCCCTCTTTCCTGAGCTTGTTGAATAACAAGGTGATATTCACGAATGCGCTCAAAATCTTCGTCAGTTCCACGCAGGGCCGCGTAATAGGCAGCAACACCTTCCAAAGCATGGCGAGTTTCGAGGAGGTCAAATTGAGATTCTGGGTGACCAGCCAGTAGTTGTGCCAGTGGATCACTGAAACTTTGCCAGAGGTTACTCTGAACAAACGTCCCCCCACCCTGACGGCGAAAAAGAAAACCTTTAGCTTCTAACCGCTGAATGGCTTCACGCAGTGAAGGGCGTGACACATCAAACTGTTTCGCCAACTCACGTTCAGGCGGCAACTTCTCCCCTGGACGCACAGATCCTTCAAGGATGAGATGTTCAAGACGCTGCTCAATAACATCTGATAATTTTGGTTGGCGGATTTTGCTATAAGCCATATTTACTATAAGTCAGTTAGAACCAAGCCAGTTAGAACCTATCTCATTAGGCTATTTTGTTTGTCGTTTCGAACCTAAGCAGTGTTCAAACAACCTGCATCAATCAATGCCTACTTAAGGTAGGTTACATGAATAAACATTGTCTCGGTCTTTGCCGAAGTCAATTGGTAATACCAATTTAAACTACTGGGCCATAAAAGTAACAAAGTATTCACCAACTGTCCATAAAGACCTTGTGCTAAATCATAAAAACCTGCAAATTTTAACAATTTTTTTTAAAAATTAGCAAAAGTTGATAACCAATAGGTTAATAAATATCCTAAGATAATACCTTAACCTAACCTTTTTAAACGTATAAATGAGTATAGTGAATCGTTACAGCAATAAAAGAGTTGAATCTTTAAAAAAACATAACTACCAAATCATCACCTGTTGATTTTAAATACAATTGCATACCATCAGGTTATAAATGTAGCTCAAATCAATAAAACTGAGGGGCTAAAACTGGTGATCAGAAAGGAATAATGGCAAATATGTGAGGAACCACCAGCAACAGTTCCACATAACTCTTGCTGATGGGAAAAATGTACTATCATTAAAACCAATAGCGCGTCTTTTCATACCACCCTTTTCTATACATACAGGATGAAATTATCCAACTCCTTGACGATTCATTTTTATCCCAACGCTTAACTTCAGTTTTTGGCACAGTAACGTAATGATTACAGGATTTATCTTCTTTTTTGTCTTTATCTTTACAGGAAAAATGTTTTGTCTCGAAAGAATGAACAATTTCGCTGGTCCAGTCTGATGGTAATTGAGAATAACCAAATGCCTTACATTCAGTATAATCCCTATCCCTTTCATACTTAGTTGCGCCCGGTTTTTCCCACGATGTACAACCGGTTAATAAAGTAAATAATATAATTAAAGGAATAATGGTGATTTTTTTTATGGAATTCATAAAAAATGCCTCAAATAAAACTAAAGAAAATAATCAGGGAAATTAAATTAGAATTTAAAAGTCCCACTAATACGGTAACTATCTTTCTCAAAAGATGGCCTTCCACCAGATTGTATAATTTGTCTGTCTTGGATTGATGTGTTTTTATCAAAATCAGGCACAGAATGCGTGGTATTGACTTTGACTTCTTCACCCGAAATTATATCTTTGACATTACATTCAAGATAACCACAGGTTGAAACATAAGCATCACTTAATTGTGGTATGGAACATCCTGTAACCATAAATATTGATAACAAAGCAATGAGAAATTTATTCATTCCTAATATCCTTAAATTGCTGTATATATTATAAAAATTTAACTTAAATAAAAACCATATAAAAAGAGAGATTATTTTTTATGATCGAGTAAGTAATATCTACATATGCATTTTATCTTTCTGGCATTCCACGGAATATCAGAACAATATCCCCCCAGAGAGAAATATATATTCTTATCGCTAGGAAAAACCTGCTTTATTGGCGTTCCATTAACACCGAAGAGTAACAGGCTAGATAAAAAACATGAAATAATTGATATTTTCATGCATTTAAAACTGGCTAATGAATATAAAGTTCCATCTTATAAGATACCAAAAGACATACAGTGACTTTATTTTTTATATTAACGGCTATCCTCTCCATCTTCCACATATTCCAATATATCTCCAGGCTGACACTGTAAATGTTTACAAATTTTTTCCAGCGTCTCGATACGGATACCTTTTATTTTGCCATTTTTCAGCAATGATAAATTTTGCTCAGTAATGCCAATAATGGCGGCTAATTCTTTAGACTTTACTTTCCTTTTCGCTAAGATCACATCCAATCTTATTATAATACTCATGATGATTCTCAGATAAAATAACGTTGCTCATCACTTATCTTCTTAGATTCACGCATAATTAAGCTAAATATCAGAAGGAATACACCAAACATAATAATAAACAGAGATTCTGAATTAACACCAAGCGAGAAACTAAATACCCGTTGTCCTTTTCCTAAATCTACAGATAACGCCATTCCTTGCAATGTATTAATCACAGGGTAAAGCAGTTGCTCCAGAATCATCAGGAAACCAATAATAAATGAAGCGGAAATATTACGATCACTCCATATTTCACCTTTAGCAAACCGGAAAAACAAAATTCCGATTAATACATAAGAAGCGGTTGATATGATTCGAGGTATCGTATCCAGTAAGATATAAAGTACCTCACTTAATAAAGACTGCTTAAATCCTTTTGCAATTAATGCAGGCATCAGATCACTATATGCCTGAAGAACAGCTTGACGAGTGGTATCATGCCATAACGACCAAGACGCAATATGGAACCCTATATCACCAATTGCCATAACAGCAGCAATAATAATAGCCAGAAAGCTAAGTAGCTTGATTCTGGGATTAGTTACAAACTCCTGTTTATCACACATTGTGTCATTCCATATACATGTTCAACTAAACTGTCGTTAAAGTACTTTAAAAGTTATCGTATGACAATAATTTTTTATCACTAAATAGACAGAATATGATTCAGGGTAATCGATAAATCATAGCGATAATCATTGAAAACTGTCATTAATTTATTGATAGAAAAAGAAAAAAGTAGTTATTCCTCCCAAAGCAATTTATCCGCCCCAGCGATATTTTGTCATGAAGGTTAGCAGTGCCGTTTACACAGGAAGCCTTTTTAAAGCTCAATATGCTCGCTCAATACCAAAAAATTCATAAAAATAGTTAATGTATTTCTTTTGCGAATCTGGAAGTCTTGGTTTTTGGGCAATGATAGGAACGGACGGAATGCGAAGAAAAAGTTGCTTAAGGTTGTGATGGCGCTTTCAGTGGAAGCCAGTTTCTGACACGGGATAAAAAACCGAACATTTAGAGTTATTTTGTTCGGTTATCTTCAACCGCCGGGGCAGTATACGGAAAATTTCATCACTTAAAAGAGATTTTTTGTATTATTTTGTAAAAAATTACTTATTTTTTTGATTTCAAAAGGAAATTATTTCTTAAATTATGAATATTATGAGCCGTTTTGAGGCTGTTTTTTGAGCAATTTGATATTCATTTCCTGATGCTAAGGGCTAAGGCCCTCAAACTAAACGATATAAGTCACAAGTCATTTCTTAACGTGAATATTTTTTTATAAATATTTCATCTAGTTAATAACCAAACAAAATAACTCTAAATGACTAGTAAACGCACCGCGTTGGCGGCCTGTCTGTTTAATCTGTCGTGATGTTGTTTTAGGCAAAATGTATCGAATAGATAAAAGGAATAGATGAAATGAAAAAGCAAATTTTGAAAACCAGCGTATTAGCCGCAGTGCTCCTGAGCATGGGAATGGGTATGGCACATGCTTCAACAGGTGGTGCTACATTAAACGTGACGGCCACCCTAGGTGCGGCGACTTGTGAGCTTGATGTTAAAGGTGGTGGTGTTACTGGTAATAATGGAGCCTACCAATTAGATATAGGAAAAGTTAATACAACAGACATTAGCGTTCTAAATCCTTCTACTACCCCCCCATCTGCAAAAAATATAGAGGTCAATCTAGTTAAGTGTGGTCCTCAATATGGAGCAACAACAGCCAACAAATTCACTCCTAATGCTGCGATTGAGATGAATGTTTTTGGGCAGACCATTGATGCAGATAAGAAGATATTTAATGCCAACTCTGCGGCTGACGCTGGGGTGGCTGTGTATGACCACGCGGGTAAGGCCGTTAAGAGTGGAGATAAGATTCAGCTCACCACTACAAATGAAATTGATTTATCAAAACCACTAGCACTAACCCAAGGAGAGGGCATGGCAGCCTTTAAAGTCGGGCTGGTTTCCAAGTCCAGCACTCTACCGAAGGCCCAAGAGGTAATAGCCCCAGTAACATTCCAAGTAGTGTATAAATAATCAACGCTATTAGGCGTAAGGAACAGCATAGCTGTGGAATTGGACAAGGAAGTCCAATTCTTACTTACGTATCACCAACACAGACACATTCAGGTGTACTCAGTGAAAAAATTGATGACAGCGATGATGGTGACCGGTCTGTTAGGCGGCACGGTCACTTCCGCACAGGCGGAGGGAGTGAGTATTGATACCACCCGCATTATCTACCCGGCGGACCGCCACGCCGCCACCGCTTCGCTGCGCAACAGTAACAAAGAGGTCGTCTATCTAATGCAGGTGGCGGTCAGTACTGATCCTGCGCAAAAGAAATCTGCACCGTTTCTGGTGACTCCTCCCCTGTTTCGTATGGCGCCCGGCAGCCAGAATCAGGTGCGCATCATCAAAACTGGTCAAGCACTGCCCGCCGACCGGGAATCCTTGTTCTGGTTTACCGCGCAAGCCATCCCGTTAAGCGCCGAATCTGATAACCTCTCTGGTAAACAGATCTCCGGGGGCGTACAGGTTGCTCTGGCTAACACAATTAAATTGATGTATCGCCCGTCAGGATTGCCGGTTTTGCCGGAGCAAGGATTTGGTTCACTGCGCTTCAAACCAGCAGCCGAGGGGATAACGGTCACCAACCCGTCACCGTATTACATCACCTTTACCTCCCTGAAAGTGGGCGGGCAGGAGCTGATGACGAAGCAACAGAAAGCGAACATGGTATCCCCCTTCTCTGCTCTAGCTTTACCGCTCAAGGGGGCGCATTACCCGGCCAAAGTGAGCTGGACGGTGATTAATGACCTTGGCGGAGAATCATCCTATCAGGGGGAGATACCGTAATGTTAAAACCGTGGCCCCTTATCAGACAGACAACTCTAGCTGGCCTGCTCTGTACCGCATCCCTACCCGGGGGAGCGAGCTCCAATACAGCAGAGCTAACGCTAGCATTGACGCTAGAACAGCCAACCTGTGAGCTCAATGTACAGACATCCTCCACTGTGAAGTTTTCATCCGTACCGCTCACCGAGGTGCAAAACAGTGCGGGACACATTGATTCTGTGAGCAACAAACCTATTACGCTGGCGTTGTCAGGTTGTGCCGGATCAGCCCGCGCGGGCCGTACCCCAGCCATTAAAATAGCCGGCTCCACGCCAGCAGACCACCCGACGCTATTTCGGGATAAAGCTTCCACGGTAGCGGGCAATGTGGGATTTGGCCTGCGCTATCAAGCGCCGGGAAGCGGGCTGGGGAGCTATCTGAAAAATGGCGATTATGTGGATTTGGCGTCACCGGGTAGCGCCGCCAAAGACGGTCAAATCACCTTCCAGATGGATATGCGGCATGAATCCGGCACGGCTGTACCGACTCCCGGTGAACTGACTGCGCACATTCAATTTCAATTTGACTATCACTGAGCGTAGCTCGAGTAACCGATTTCAGGAGGCGTTGTGGAAACAGGTCGGGCACGCCCAACGCGGTACAGGCTGGCGCCGCTACTATTCTGGCTGGGGTTAGGCATGACTGGCACAGAACCTTGTCAGGCAGCCGGTATCAGCCTGAATAAAACTCGGGTGATTTTTAGCCAGGAGGAACGGGCACAGACACTGACGGTGATCAACACCACATCTCAGGCGTGGCTGGTGCAGGTGAGGATCACGGGAGCTCAGGAGAAAGCCGCACCGGCGTTTGTGGTGACGCCGCCGCTGTTCAGGCTGGAGGCCAACAGTCAGAACAGCCTGCGTATTTTGCCGACGTTTAATCGGCCTCCTTTTCCGATGGATCGGGAATCGCTCGGGTATGTGCAGATGAACGCCATCCCCGCGACTCAGCCGGTGACGGATGAACCTGTTCGGGAGCAGGCGTCGATGAGCGTGGGGATGCGGATTAAGTTTTTCTGGCGACCGCATGGCCTGCCGATGTCGCCGGAAGAGGCGTATGGACGGCTTCGCTTTCAGTCGCAACCCGATGGCATGAAGGTGTGCAATCCCACACCTTATTTCCTGTCACTGGACAGCCTGACGCTGGACGGACAGGCGCTCGATCTGAACCGCTATCCCTCCATGATAGCGCCGCAAGATTGTGTGACCTATGTCGGACAGGAGGACAAAAAATCGGTGAGCTGGTCGATGATTAATGATTACGGCGGGGCTTCAAACCTGTTTACCGCCAAAGTGGCGCGTTAAATTCGCCCTTGTTTTATCCAGAGGTGGAAAGTGAAGAGAGTCAGTAACGAGAATGGGCGAGCATGCGGTGGATCAATGATTTACCCCTTCTGTTTCGCTCTGCTGCTAGGGGGGCTGCTAAAGGCGCATGCGGCGGAGAATCAAGGGTTATCGTTCTCCCCGATGCAGTTATCGTATGTCGCCAAAGATAGCCCGGGCGGCGTGACCCTCAGCATGACGAATCACACCGAACAAGGCTATCTGGTACAAGGATTTGTCAGCCCGATGGACCCCGATACCGGTCGCTTTGACACCAAAACCGGGCAAGTTCCCCCTTTTGTTGTCCTGCCGCCGTTAAAACGGGTTGAGGCGGGCGGGAAATTCTCGTTTCGTATTCGCCAGCTTGGCGGGCAGTTGCCGCAGGATCGGGAATCAGCCTTTGTCGTCTCGCTACGAGCTATCCCCGGCGTCGCCGTACCGGACACAGAAGCACCGGAGCGCCAAACCGGCCAGCATTCGCAAGTGCAAGTCGCCTTACAGATGAATATTCGGCTGTTTTATCGTCCTCAGAGCGTCCCCGCCCGGGATAACGCCACGGTGGCTAAACAGGTGAAATTTTCCCTTCAGGGAACGCAATTGCAGGTGGAGAATCCCACGCCCTATTTTCTGACTTTTTCTGTCTTGAAAATAGGCACACAACATGCGGATAACCACACACGCCAAACGATGGTGCCCCCGAAAGGCATACAAACCTATTTGTTTCAAACCCATTCGTTTACTGCCGGGACACCGGGCCTGCTGGTCTGGCGTTTTCCCGGCGACAGTCAGGATCGCCACGTCCCGTTATAAACCCGCCGCATCTGCGGACGGTGTACCGGCAAAGTGACCTAAAGATTAACAGCATAAGCTTAATTAGAAGCAGAGATGAGCTATGGCAATAAACATTTTATTTCCGTCCGCACTGCGGGCGGGTAACCCACGTGCGCCCGGTCAACCGGGCCGTTTCCGGCCCCGTCCGGTGTACCTGTGTCTGCTGTGCTCACTGACGGCAACGGCCCTGCCCGCCTCGGCGCGGGAATACTTTAATCCCGCGTTCCTGATGGGCGCTGACGGTGAACGCAGTCATGTCGATCTCTCGGCGTATGAAACCGCGGGGTATGTCGCACCGGGACGCTATCTGGTCGATGTCTACATGAATCAGAATAAGGTGGACAACCGCGAGATTGAATTCAGGCTGATTAACAACCATCTTCAACCGGTATTAACGGTTGCGCAGCTAGAAGAATATGGGGTCAATGTTCGCGGGTTACCGGCTTTTAAGGGAAAAACCAACGACAGCCTCATTACCGATCTCACGAAACAGATCCCGCAGGCCCGCGCAACTCTGGATTTCGCCCGTTTACGTCTGGATCTGAGTGTCCCTCAGATCGCCATGCAGCCTCATCATTCCGGGATGGTCGATCCGTCACTGTGGGATAACGGCATTCCGGCCTTTTTGATGAACTACACCGTTAACGGTTCAGAAGGACGTTATGACGGTCAGGGAGTCGGCGGCGGATCACGCTCCCGCAATCTGTTCGCCTCTTTTCGCAATGGGTTGAATCTGGGCCCGTGGCGTCTGCGCAGCACGCAAACTTACAGTTACAACCGTCAGCGTAACGAGGGGCCCGCCGGTTTTTCCACACCGGCACAGACCCAATGGCAGGTGAGTAATACCTACCTGCAACGGGATATCCAGTCACTGCGCAGTGAGTTCACGGCGGGTGAAACCTATACCGGCGGGGACATTTTTGACAGCATCCCGTTTCGCGGCATGAAACTGGCTTCTGAGGAGGCTATGTTGCCTGACAGTCAGCGCGGTTTCGCCCCGGAGATAACCGGGGTGGCAAACTCCAATGCGCAGGTGACCGTCTCCCAGAATGGTTATACCGTCTATCAAACCACGGTAGCGCCGGGGCCGTTTCGTTTCAACGATCTGTACACTACCGGGGGCGCGGGCGACCTGACGGTCACCATCAAAGAGGAAGATGGCAGTACCCGAGTCTCCACCCTCGCTGCTTCGTCTGTTCCGGTGATGCAGCGGCCCGGCGGCATTAAATATGAGTTGACGACCGGTCAATATCACGGCGGCAACCTCACCGATGGCAGCCGTTCCCCGGTATTTGCGCTGGGCACGCTGGTTTATGGCCTGCCGCACAATATCACCCTGTACGGCGGCGGGCTGGTCGCCGGCAACTACCAGTCGGGGGTATTAGGCGCGGGCGTGTCACTGGGGGTTTTTGGCGCCCTGTCTGCGGATGCGACGTTTGCCCGCGCCCAGTTACAAGGGGTTAAGGGTCAGGAAGGTCACCAGCAACAGGGCCAATCTTATCGGGTGAAATACTCCAAGAACTTGATCAGTACCGGGACCGGCATTGATTTGGCCGCCTACCGCTATTCCACTCAGCATTACTACAGTTTCAGTGATGTTAACAGCATGGGATACAGCCTGAATGAATATCAGGTCCCGTGGGCGCTTGACCGACGTCAAAGCACCTGGCAGGTCAATCTGCGTCAGACACTGGGACGCTGGGGCAGTCTTTATGCCTCCGGGACGCGCAACGATTACTGGAATGGCCGTACCGACAACAATCTGAGTCTGGGTTACAACGCCATGTTGATGGGGATCAGCTATAACCTGAGTTATAACATTTCTCGTATAAAAGGCGAGGGCCACTGGCCGGAGAACCGCCAGTTGTCATTGAATATGCAGATCCCGCTCAGTCTTTTTGGATCATCGTCGGCGTTACAGGGCGTTTATGCCCGCTATACCGCCTCGCGCGACTCGCAGGGTCATACCTCTCAACAGACCGGCATCAGCGGCATGTTATGGGATAATCGCCTGAATTATAACCTCCAGCAAGGCTGGGGACACAGCGGCCAGCAAAACAGCCGGTCTTTGTCTCTGGGTTATCAGGGCAGCCAGGGCAGCGTTAATCTGGGCTACAACGACAGCGCCAATAGCCATCATTTCACCTACGGAACTTCCGGCGCCCTCCTGATCCATCCTTACGGCGTGACGCTATCACGCTCATTAGGTGATGAAGCGGTGTTAGTCCGCGCACCCGGCGCAAAAGGGGTGACGGTCAGTAACGGCAACGTCCAGACTGACTGGCGCGGCTACGCCGTCCTGCCGGGCGGATCGGTCTACCATAAAAACACCATCAATCTAGATCCGTCCACACTGCCGGACGGGGTTGATATTGACCAGACCAGTAAGAACGTTTACCCGACAAAAGGGGCAGTGACGCTGGCCAATTATCAGGTGCGCTTAGGCAGCCAGTTGCTGTTGACTTTGACACATCATGGCAAACCCGTGCCCTTTGGCGCCACGGCAACGCTAGCAGGTAACGCGGCTCAGGCCGGCGGCGGCATTGTGGGCGATAACGGCCGGGTTTATCTGAGCGGCATGCCGCCCGCCGGTCATGTGAAAGTCAAATGGGGAAACGGGGCAAATCAACAATGCACCACCCGTTATCAGGTGTCGTCCGATACCCCCGGACAACTGGTGCAGGCCGATGCCGTATGTCTATAAGCGTGACCTTCATATGGGCAGCTTGACCTGCGCGCCCGGTAAAACATCACCTGTCTCGCGTTTGCCTCCGGAACACAGCCAAAAGAGCGGTTATCCCCGGAAGTTAGACCCGCGATTTGAACAGATGAATAATTTGGAGAGAAGAAGGATGTTAAATACTGAACGTTTGTGGGGCAGTCATGTCGAAAACCCGGTCCCAACCCTTATGGGCCTGGGAGTATCACTGCTCTTTTTATTCACCGCTTTGCCACTCCAGGCAACAGAGACTTATCAGGACTGTGAGGCTGAATTGGTGCATATGGTTCGCAATGTCACCGGTTATGCAATGGCGCCAAACAACAAAGATAAGCGGGATTATTCACGTGATGAAATAGTGGGCTATACCACCAGCGGCCCGCTTGATTGGTCGACAACCTGTCGTGTCCCTGCCGGAACGCAGTTTATGGCCTACACCGTGGGATCGGGCGCCAGCCCATTACTCTCTTCGTCGTCACCGAGTAGCGCCCGAGTAGGTCGAACCGGTGACTTTACCGTCGATATCGGGCAATCTTCACTCTCTTGCCAGACGCATGGTTCAGCCAATACTTACCACACCGCCAATCTGGCAACCGGGAATAGCGGCGTGAACCTTCCTTGCGTCCCGGATGCTGACGGTCTGGTTGATATCAGCGTTCGCACGGTGACCGGGGCGATTTACCCGGACAGTGACGGCAATTTCAATGCAAAACCGGGGGGAAGTCATTTGTCAGTGGGCTCGATCGGCTGGACTCCAGCGGCAATATCGGGGCCTAACGGCATGCTGAAACCCCTGTGGACCACCGTCATCCTCTCATCCGTTAAAAAGCCGTCCACCTGTGCCGTTGTCCTTACCCCGCCATCGGTGAATTGGGGAACAGTGAAGAGAGCCGGTAAAAAAGCGGGAGATCCACTGGAATCAGCCAGGCAAATAGGGATAAACAGCACCTGTTCCGGCGATGACGAGGTCTTTCAACATTCACGCCTACTCTACCGAATTGATGGGCCATTTGTGCCGGGTAAACCGAATGCGCTGGCCTCGTCAATAGATCAGGTCGCCTTTGCGTTCTTCGATTCTGCCAATAACCCCTTATCACTCAGTACCGGGCACCGAGGTTCAGGAGAAAACGCGAGATACGTTAAGCGAGGGGACGATAGCTATACGGCATCAACGCAAGTATCCGTTGTACCCATTCTGATGAAGGCGGATGGCGCCGGAGGACTAGCCCAGGCTGTCGCTGTTATTTCAGTCTGGTCGGATGTTAATTTCATCGAACCTTCTGCTTAGTTATTGCGATTGTTGCAGCGCCAGTCGGCGCTGCATAAACCGGCTCTAATAGCTAAAGGGATGAATAAAACCCGAACCAATCAGAGTCATTAAGCCAACGAATCAAACCAATGCCCCATAAATTGTCAGTAAGGCAACGACAACGATGATAGAGAAAGTCACTTTTTTCGCCAATATCACTGCTGCAATAGGCGTTTGAATTGAATCAAGATGAGGTTCGCGACTTAATGAAAACTGAGCAAGCTGACAGAGCACTTTATATTGTGAGGTTCTTAAATCACTAAGAGAAGCAACCCACGCCGGTAAAGCTCGTTCACCATGCCCTAATAAAGCATAAGTAACGCCAGCCAGACGAACGGGAATCCAATCCAACCAATGCAACAAGCCATCAACGCCAGATTGAGCTCGCTGAACCGGCGTACCATATTGTGCCAACCATCCCTGATAAGCTCTTAAGAAACAATATCCCATTAAAGCAACCGGCCCTAATTCACCCGCCACAATCAACCAAAAAATCGGCGCCAGATAATAGCGAAAATTTATCCATAGCAACGCATTTTGTATCTCTCGCAACATATTCTCTTTGCTGGCATCAGAAGGTAAACCATGAATAATTGCGAGACGCGTAAGATATTCTCTTTGTTGTTCCCTGTTATCCTGATGAACAGTACGAAAATATTCACGATAATCATGCCGTAAGCGCCCTGCCCCGATGCACAGCAAACAAATGAATACCCATAAAACCAGTTCAAAAATACCGAACATAAAATCGTTTAATATTTCAATTAATAGCCATGTAATCATCATGACTACTAACGTCATTAAAAGGCTTTTCCATAACGAAAAAGACTTCAAATTGGTAAACAATGGCTCAAGACGGTGCTCCAATTGCCAATGGTCACCCATTTTAAAAACCCGTTCCCATGCCAACACTAACAACAGTATAAAGAGAGTCATTCTTTCTGCTCCTGCAACAATTGCTGGTAATGTATCCAATCGAAATAAAGCCCCAGATCAATTTTTCTTTCCGAAGCAACGTCACTTTAACCAGTGATATGCCCTTTTACATCCGGGTCTGCCTGTATACCCGTTATCTTTCAAGTTGCCTCTTTGTTGGCTGCACCCACTCACCCCGGTCACATAGTTATCTATGCTCCCGGGGATTCGCTCCCTTGCCGTCGCGATGCATCTTGAAATCCATAGGGTATAAATCATTGTGTCAATACAACAAAGCTCGTACTAAATCTAGATAACAAAACCAAGATAGTAGTTGTTCACTACGCAACAGGGTAGCATGTTCAGACCATCAATATTGTTATCACCTCTGGAGCTTTTTAATGACAAAACAAAATTACAATACAGATCAGCGCCGTGCCGTTCTTATGGAGCACTTGCAGAACGACATTCCTGCCAGCGTAACCCTCGCACTAAAAGAAGATCTGGGCGGAAATACAAATTTCACCTCTGATATTACCGGCCAATTAATTCCCGCAGATAAACAAGCCACCGCAGTCATTATCACTCGGGAAGATGGCATTTTCTGTGGACAACAATGGCTGAATGAAGTCTTTACTCAATTAGGCGACCAAATCTCCATTGAATGGTTAGTCAAAGATAGTGATACGATTACAGCCAACCAAAAACTTTGCATATTACGAGGCCCAGCACAGATATTATTAACTGGTGAACGCACCGCTCTTAACTTTATTCAGACTCTCTCTGGTGTCGCAACGGAAACCAGTCATTATGTTTACCGTCTTGCCGGCTTAAAAACTCAGTTACTTGATACCCGCAAAACTTTACCAGGATTACGCACAGCCCTAAAATATGCTGTACTTTGCGGAGGTGGTAATAATCACCGCCTTGGATTATTCGACGCTTTCCTGATCAAAGAAAACCATATTATTGCCAATGGCTCTATTAAACAGGCAGTAGATAAAGCGCGTTATTCTCATCCTGGCATCCCTGTTGAAATCGAAGTAGAAACTCTAGATGAACTCATTCTGGCACTAAAAGCTCATGTTGATATTATTATGCTAGATAATTTTACTATTCCAATGATGAAAGAAGCCGTTGCTATCACATCAGGTAAAGTCGCTTTAGAAGTATCCGGTAATATCACCTTGGATACTCTGCGCAGCTATGCTGAAACAGGCATCGACTTTGTTTCTGTTGGAGCACTCACTAAACATATTAGAGCATTAGATCTCTCAATGCGCTTTCAGTAATTAGCAATAATAATATTGATGGTGGTGTAAATCAGCAATGAGTAGCTAGAAAATTTGCGAACACCACCGTAAATATTTTTGCAAACTTTGCAATTTAGAAAAATTTTTTCGAGTCAATTCCATAACCTCCATATATCCTATTTCATTTTTTTCTCTTTCCTTCATTCTCTATATCGCAACACCACAACACGGAGAAAAAATATGCGACAACAAGGATTTACTTTAATGGAGATTATGGTTGCTATTGCTATCATTTCCATCTTAAGTGCTATTGGCATTCCGAGTTATCAAGGATATATTCAGAAAGCCGCTTTAACAGATATACTACAAAATATTGTACCTTATAAATCAGGTATAGAACTTTGCAGTTTTGAAATTGAAGATTTCAATGGTTGCAATGCAGGAGCAATGTCAATCCCCAAAGAACATAACAGCAGATATATCGAAAATATTTCAGTTAAAAATGGGGAAGTTACCATTAACGGGAAACAGAGTCTTAAAAACCTCAGTGTTATATTAAAGCCGACACTAAATACACAAACAGGCGTAATTAAATGGAATATTAAATGTGAATCAGCAAACAGTTCATTAAAAAACCGTTGCCAGGAAATACTTGAATTTTAATTCATTACTCTTATACCCTATGGATTTCAAGATGCATCGCGACGGCAAGGGAGCGAATCCCCGGGAGCATAGATAACTATATGACCGGGGTGAGTGAATGCAGCCAACAAAGAGGCAACTTGAAAGATAACAGTTATATCAATATATATTTATACAGGAAGCAACGATGAACTCACTTTCAACAGCAGAAAACACATTGATGGAAAGAGAAATCCATGATATTTGTCAACGCCACCAATCTGTTGTAATAAAAAAAGATGATAATACGATAACAATCGCCAGCAGCGAATTGCCTAATGATGATTTATTATCAGCATTACGCTTTATTTCTGGGAGTATCGTTAATGTGGAAATTTGGCCACTGGCAAGGATAGAATCAATATTACATCAAAATACTTCGCTGAGTCGTGTACCAGAGGAAGAATCCGCGTTATTACCACTTATAGCTGATACCAATACAGATGAAAATGATGCGCCCGTTATTCAACTTATTAATCAAACTTTATTAACTGCAATTCAACGACGTGCATCCGATATTCATTTTGAACCATTCCAACAAGGTTATCGTATTCGTATCCGGGTTGATGGCGCATTACACCCCTTGTCTTCGCCATCTTCTCAAATGAGCGCAAGCATTGCCGCGCGCCTTAAAATAATGGCGAAATTGAATATTGCTGAAAAACGGCTACCTCAAGATGGACAATTTGATTGGTCTGATACCCGACACAATTATGCTATCCGTATGGCAACTTTGCCGACAATACATGGAGAAAAAGTTGTACTGAGGATATTAAATACAATGCAACAATTGTCGCTAAATCAACTAGGTATTCCTGATCCATTATTAAATCAGCTTCGACAAAAACTCGCATTACCACAAGGAATGATTTTAGTCACTGGCCCGACAGGTAGCGGAAAAACCGTGACTTTATATAGCTGTTTACAACATCTGAATCAGAATAAAAAGAATATTTGCAGTGTAGAAGACCCAGTAGAGATCCCATTAAACGGCGTTAACCAGACACAAACTAACAGCAAAATTGACCTCAATTTTGCCAAAGTATTACGGGCGCTGCTACGCCAAGATCCTGATGTCATTATGGTGGGAGAAATACGTGATAGCGAAACAGCCGAAATTTCAGTAAAAGCGGCACAAACAGGTCATCTGGTTCTTTCTACATTGCACACTAATTCAACCATAGATACATTATCCCGCCTACAAAATCTGGGTATTTCAGGTTATATGGCTGCTTCTTGTATCAAATTAATTATCGCCCAACGGCTTGTTAGAAAATTATGTCTTCATTGTCGTAAACAACAAACAGAAGAAATTATTATTAACACCGAAAATAATTCTCTCTTTATTAAGCAATGGCTGGCCGTTGGTTGCGAGCACTGTTTTTCCGGTTATTATGGCCGAACAGCCATTTATGAGTTTTTAGAAATAACAGATGATATTCAACAAATATTATCAGAACAGAACTCTCAAAATGCACAAAAAATCATTATATCTCAAAGAAAAGAAACTTTACTTTCATCTGGTATTTTATTAGTGGAACAAGGCATCACTACATTAGAAGAAATTTATCAAGTTACAGGTCAGGAGTAATAATGAAAATTCATTATCTTTATAATTGGCAAGCAGTGAATAACAAAGGCGAAATATCAAAAGGAAAATCACTATGTGATAATCGAAAATCTTTATATCAGCAACTTATTCATTCTGGATTGCAACCTTATAATATAAAATGTGAAAAATTGATATTTTATCATCAACAACAAGTTGCTTATCGTCTGAATTTTATCCGTCAATTGGCGACACTATTATCATCAGGAATGCCATTATTAAATTGCCTCAACATTCTTATTCGCGAATGTGGTCATCCACTATGGCACTGTGTATTATTAGATATTAGCAAGAAAATTACCCGTGGAGAATCATTTTCCTCCTCATTAAAAAATTATCCTTTTTTATTTCCGCCTTTATTTTGTCAACTTATTACTGTTGGTGAATTAACTGGACAATTAGAAATATGCTGTCAATTATTGGTTAAACAACAGGAGCAGCAAGATAAATTACAGAAGAAAATAGCGAAAGCATTACGTTACCCTCTGATTATTACCGTCGTTGCCGGCATTATTATTTTATTGATGCTTATTTTTGTTTTACCTGAATTTGAACATATTTATCATTCATTTGACGCACAACTTCCCCTGCTCACCCGCAGTTTATTAATAACTTCCAACTGGCTAATTCAATATGGTAGCTATGGTGTTATTGGATTAATTATATTGCTTCTATTTTACCTACAATTACGTCAACGCCATACAATATGGATCACTCGTGAAAAAAATCTAATGTTACGTTTACCCGTTATTGCAAAATTAATTAGTTGCCAGCAATTAGGACAACTTTTCCATATCCTGTTTATGACACAAAAAGCCGGCTTGACACTCACCGCAGGGTTAGATAGTGCTATTGCATCAATAAATCATCCGGCATTTCTGCAAGCGACTAAATTCTTACGAGTTCAAATTAATCAAGGGATACCAATGAGCGAAACACTGAAACAACAATCTTGTTTTCCGGCTCTGTGTCAACAGTTTGTCAGTGTTGGCGAAGAATCTGGCAATCTGGAACTGTTATTAGGAAATCTCGCTAACTGGTACCAACAACAAGCATTGGAAATTTCTGATAATATGACCCAGTTACTAGAACCAATACTTATAGTCATAATAGCGATTATCGTCGGTACACTATTGCTCGCAATGTATTTACCCATTTTTCAGCTAGGTACGATACTTACCTAAAGTAAAAATAATTCCATAGCTTTGTCTCTAGGTCATCTGCCTCCTTTCGGTTACAATCCCAAAATAGTATCAAGTAATATTAAGGGATAGGATGACTTATATTATTGCACTCACAGGTGGGATTGGCAGCGGTAAAACCACAATCGCCAATGCTTTTGCAGCTCTTGGTGTTCCTCTTGTCGATGCAGATATTATTGCCAGAGAAGTCGTTGCTCCTGGAACGCCGGCTCTACAAGCCATCACAGAACACTTTGGTCATGACATATTGACACCCGACGGCAGCCTTAACCGAGCACTGTTACGCCAGAAAATATTCACAAACAAACAAGAGAAACAGTGGGTTAATCAACTTCTTCACCCTCTAATACATCAAGAAACCCAACGGCAATTAAAACAGACTATTGCACCTTATGTTATTTGGGTTATTCCATTATTAGTCGAAAATAATTTGGGACATCTGGCAGATCGGATTCTCGTCGTTGACGTTTCACCTGAATTACAAATCCGCCGGGTAGCCACCCGTGATGGTATTAGCAACCAACAGGTTGAAAATATTTTGGCTGCCCAGGCATCCCGTAGCGAGAGGCTGGCTTATGCCGATGACATTATCTCAAATCATGATAATGTACAGGCAATTGCTCCTCGTGTTGCCGAACTACATCAACAATATTTAAGATTAGCTGGTTCAGCCAGACAGGATAATCATGATGAGTGACACAACTTCTACAATCATTTTTGAACACCCATTGAATGAGAAAATGCGGGCATGGTTGAGAATTGAATCTTCTCTGCAACAACTCACCAGTCAGCGCCATTTAAACTCACTGGCAAGCAGCCTCGCCTTTTTCCGCACAGTGACTGAGCTACTTGAAGTGCTAGAACGGGGGGAAGTACGTTCAGAATTGCTAAAAGAATTAGAACGCCAACAAGCAAAATTAAAACAATGGGCTGAAATACCCGATGTTGATATTAATATCGTCAACAGTTTCAGATTAAAATTGAAAGAGCGAGCTATTGCATTAAGTAAAGCACCACGATTGGGACAGTCCCTGAAAGAAGATAAAATTATCAGTATGGTGCGTCAGCGTCTCAGTATTCCAAGTGGTTGTTGTGGTTTTGATCTACCCACCTTGCATCTATGGCTTCATTTGCCACAATCAGAAAGAGATAAAATGGTCACATTCTGGATTGATAGTTTGCTACCTCTCCAACAAGCCCTAGAAAGTATTTTAGAACTCATCCGTCAATCTGCTATTTTTCGTTCAGAAATCAGTAAAAACGGTTTTCATCAAAATACGGCAGAAGGCGCGGATTTACTAAGATTACGTTTGCCATTAACACCTTTATTGTTTCCCCAAATTTCCGGTCATAAGACCCGGTTTGCTATTCGTTTTTTACCATTAGATAGTGAAAAAGGCTCCGTGCCAGCTCATTTACCATTTGAATTAGCATGCTGTTAATATTACGAACTAATTATCAGGAAAATTATTATGTCTGAATTACTTACGATTGAATGTCCAACATGTGGTAAGACTGTGGTTTGGGGAGAAATAAGCCCATATCGCCCATTTTGCAGTAAACGCTGTCAATTAATTGACTTAGGCCAGTGGGCAAATGAAGAGAAACGGATACCAAGCCAAAGTGAAAATTCCGATAGCGACGATTGGAGTGAACAGCCTGAGCAATAATAAATAGCCGCGTTATTATAATGCGGCTATTGACAACTCAAGCGGTAAGTAATGCAACAATGCTGCGATTAGCTGGCGGGAATTCATCAGCAATTAAATCTTTCTGTAATACCCACCGAGAAAGTTGTCCCTCTTTACCAAAAGGTTCATTTTCCCATCCATCCACCAAGAAGAAATACAGGGTAATCAACCTGTCAGGAAAATCATGTTCAACCGTTTTTACCAGCTCATAATGAGTAACAGTAATACCAATTTCTTCCTGTAATTCACGTATTAAAGCCTGTTCAGGTGTTTCCTCTTTCTCAACTTTCCCGCCTGGGAATTCCCAAAAACCACCCATATGGGCATCAGCATGGCGCTGAGTAATAAAAATTTCATGTTGTGTATTTCTAATAATTCCAGCGGCTATATGTAGGTGTTTCTTTTCCATATTACTCTTACTTCTTCATCTATTCTTTTTGATCGCTCAACAACCAAATGTTATATCCAACATTACTCACTTGAAACTAACAGTAAAAAGGCGGTTTCCCGCCTTTTTATCATTACTGCAAACGCCCGTGGCAATGTTTATATTTTTTACCCGATCCACAAGGACAAGGATCATTACGACCTACTTTACGAGCTCCACTAGCAATCTGAGCTTCTGTTGTAGACATCAATGCGCCTTTTTCAACTTCATGGCTTAATTGCTGTTGCCTTGCCAAGCGTTCAGCTTCTGCCCGACGCTGTTGCTCCAATGCCTCGACTTCTTCCGGCAATCTCACTTGAACTTTGCCTAATGTACTAATCACTTCATATTTCAGCGATTCCAGCATGTTGGCAAACATAGCGAAAGATTCACGTTTATATTCCTGTTTTGGATCTTTCTGAGCATAACCACGTAGATGGATACCCTGACGTAGGTAATCCATTGCTGCCAGATGCTCTTTCCACAACATATCCAGAGTCTGCAACATGATACCTTTTTCGAAGTTACGCATCATTTCAACGCCGACAATCTCTTCTTTACGTTTATAGACTTCAACAGCCTGTTCAAGGATACGCTCACGCAACGTCTCTTCATGTAGTTCAGGCTCTTTGTCCAACCACTCTTTGATCGGCAGCTCTAAATCGAAATCAGCCGCTAAACGTTGCTGCAAACCTTCCACATCCCACATCTCTTCCAGAGATTGAGGGGGAATATAAGCATCAATGGTTGCTTTAAATACATCTTCACGAATGCTACCAATGGTTTCACTAACATCTCTCACATCCAGCAAATCGTTACGCTGAGCATAAATAGCGCGGCGCTGATCGTTAGCAACATCATCGTATTCTAGCAATTGCTTACGTATATCGAAGTTACGGCTCTCTACTTTACGTTGAGCATTGGCAATGGCTTTAGTCACCCACGGATGTTCAATCGCCTCACCCGGTTTCATACCCAATTTACGCATCATGCCTGTGACACGATCAGAGGCAAAAATACGCATCAGCGAGTCTTCCATTGATAAATAGAAACGGGACGATCCCGCATCCCCTTGACGACCAGAGCGCCCACGTAACTGATTATCAATACGACGAGATTCATGACGTTCCGTACCGATAATATGCAAACCACCTGCGGCCAGAACCCTATCATGACGTTCCTGCCATGCAGCTTTAATCTCTTCAATCTGAGCTTCTGTTGGCTCTGCCAGTTTAGCAATTTCTGCCTGCCAACTACCTCCTAGCACAATATCCGTACCACGACCAGCCATGTTAGTCGCAATGGTTACCGCGCTTACTTGACCAGCCTGAGCAATAATATCCGCTTCCATTGCATGAAATTTGGCGTTAAGTACGTTGTGCTCAATACCCGCTTTAGTCAGTTCACGGGAAACCAGTTCAGATTTTTCAATAGAAATAGTTCCCACCAATATAGGCTGCCCTTTATCGGTACGTTCGCGGATATCTTCAATAATAGCTTCAATTTTTTCAGCTTCGGTCATATAAACCAAATCCGGCAAATCATTACGAATCATTGGACGGTTTGTCGGCACCACAATGGTATCGAGCTTATAAATAGAGCTAAACTCAAATGCTTCGGTATCTGCTGTACCAGTCATACCCGCCAGTTTTTCATACAACCGGAAGTAGTTTTGGAAAGTGATAGAGGCCAGGGTCTGGTTCTCATTCTGAATTTCTACACCTTCTTTAGCCTCAACAGCCTGATGCAATCCATCAGACCAGCGACGCCCCTGCATGGTACGGCCAGTATGCTCATCAACAATAATGACTTCACCATCTTTCACAATATAATCAACATCACGAGTAAACAGCGCATGGGCACGTAACGCAGCGGTAACATGGTGCATTAACATGATATTGGTTGGTGAATATAGGGATTCACCCTCTTCCATCAATTTGGCTTCCGCCAGCAATTGTTCAATCAAAACCAAACCACGTTCCGTCAAGTTAACCTGACGGGACTTTTCATCAACTGAAAAGTGGCCTTCTCCCTGGAAAGTCTCTGAATCGTCTTTTTCCTGACGAATCAATTTAGGGATCAACTTATTGACTTTGATATAAAGTTCGGAACTATCTTCAGCGGGACCAGAGATAATCAACGGCGTCCGCGCTTCATCAATCAGAATGGAGTCAACTTCATCCACTAGCGCATAATGTAGTTTGCGCTGAACACGCTCTTCCGGACTAAATGCCATGTTGTCACGAAGATAGTCAAAACCATATTCGTTATTAGTACCATAGGTAATATCCGCAGCATATGCCTGGCGTTTAACCGGTGCCGGCATACCTGGCAGGTTAATACCAACACTCAATCCCAGAAATTCAAACAATGGGCGGTTATTTTCAGCGTCGCGTTGCGCCAGATAATCATTCACTGTGACTACGTGAACGCCACGCCCAGTTAATGCATTCAAATAAGCCGGCAAAGTCGCTGTCAATGTCTTACCTTCACCAGTACGCATTTCAGCAATACAACGTTCATTTAGAACCATTCCCCCCAGTAACTGAACGTCGAAATGGCGCATAGCAAATACGCGCTTACTTGCTTCACGTACTGTTGCAAATGCTTCAGGTAACAAATTTTCCAGCGATTCCCCCTTTTCCAAACGGGCACGAAATTCGGCTGTTTTACCCTTCAATTCGTCATCAGACAATTTCTCAAACTCTGGCTCCATGCGGTTGATCACATCAACAACTTTACGCATACGACGCAGTGTACGGTCATTACGACTACCAAAAACCTTTGTTAATAATTTAATCAGCATAGTTAATTACATCTCAGATAAGGCCGTTATCTCGCAGCCAGCAAATAGTTATTTATTTCGGAATTTGTAAAAAAACGAAGATTCAGAGGTAGGCAGTAGGACCTGCACGGATACCTTGGGCTTTAGCAATCCAAAACGTCGGAGTATAAGAAGATTGTGATGAAACATTCAGGAACGGTATATCTGAAACGGGTTCAGGTGGTTTAGGTTCCTGAGTTAATAGTGCATTCAGGGTTTCTAGCACAAGCTGCTGAATACTGGAAGAACTTAACCGGATACTTTGTTTTGCTGTTTCATCGCTCACAGGTTGGGAAATAGAAAAAATAAAAGAAAGCTGCCTGATCACATTACGTACAGCATGTTGTTGCCAGTAATTAATGCCATTAGCAGGCTGGTGTTGAACATTCTGCAATGAGAATAGATTATCAAAAGCTGATAAAGCCTGATTTTGCCAACTTTGGCTAGGCGAGGTATTCGCTTGTGAAATATTATCGGTAACACCCGCTGCAATGGCAGGAACGCCAATACTTGCCGCAACCACCCCTAATAATAGATGTGACCAGAAATAACGTCTGCCAAATTGTCGCCAAAGATTTAGAATACCCATTAATCCTTCATCATACCGGAGCTACTTTTATTATGCGCGATAGCCGCCCACAATCATTAGATGTTCTTTTTGAAGACGCCGCTGCCGTTGAGAAAAGCCCGCTTCATGTTATCCAGCAACGTGCCGTCGCTTTGTTAAAACTTAACCGTGCCGTTATTAGCTTGCTTCCCGCACAATTACATCCTTGGTGCCGGGTCGCTAATTATCGCAAACAAATTCTGGTACTGGAAGCAGGAAACGCCAGTTGGATGACCAGATTACGTTACGAGCTGCCAATACTGCTCTCTGCACTAAGAAGCGAAATTCTACCATCATTGTCATCTATCGACATCAGGATTAACCCATCACTTATGATTAAGCATGGCAATAGTGCGCAAAGCTTCGCAAAAACGATGAGCAATGATCACAAAACGTTACCGACGCGTCAGTTAAGTCAAGAGAGTGCGAAAGAATTAATAGTGCTAGCGAACCGTAGTCCAAAAAAGCTGAAGGAAAGATTAGAGCGATTAGCTGCACTGGCCGGAGAGAGTGCCAGTACAGCTAAAAAATAAGCGCTAACGCTGAGTAAAAAACATCAGCGAGAACAAAACCACTGATAACATAACCCACTGATACATCATTGAATTATTCTCAGCACATCAGAGAGTTACGCCATTACAGTTGATGGAGCAAGAAAAGCCAATGGCATTTCAGCTTCATCTTCGAAAGTGATAAGTTCCCATGCGCTTTCTTGCGCCAGAACTGCCTGCAATAGTTTATTGTTCAACGCATGACCAGATTTGAACGCCGTAAATGCGCCAATGATGTTATAGCCACACATAAACAGATCACCAATTGCATCCAGCATTTTATGGCGGACAAATTCGTCTTCAAAACGCAAACCATCTTCATTAAGCACACGATAGTCATCAACAACAATCGCACAATCAAAGCTGCCGCCTAAACATAAGCCTTTAGATTGTAAGTACTCAATATCACGCATAAAGCCAAATGTACGTGCACGACTGATTTGACGAACAAACGCTTCTGCCGAGAAATCCATGCAGTAACGTTGAGAGCTTGAATCAATTGCAGGGTGATTAAAATCAATAGTGAAATCCAGACTGAAACCATTATAAGGTGTCATCTCTGCCCACTTATCACCCTCTTCCACACGTACAGTTTCCTTAATACGCAGGAATTTTTTAGCTACGTTCAGCTCTTCAATGCCCGCATCCAACAGCAGGAAAACAAACGGGCTGGCGCTACCATCCATAATAGGAATTTCTGGCGCGTCAACGTCGATAATAATATTATCGATACCTAACCCCGCAAGCGCTGCATTCAAATGCTCAACCGTTGAGATTCGCACGTCATGCTCATTTACCAGGCAAGTACAGAGCATAGTATCACGCACGGATTTTGCATCTGCCGGAAAATCAACCGGTGGATTCAAGTCAGTGCGGCGATAGATGACCCCGGTATTAGCCGGTGCTGGGCGCATTGTTAGCGTGACTTTTTTACCGGTGTGTAAACCAACGCCAGTCGCCTGAACAATACGTTTAAGTGTCCTTTGTTTGATCATCGTTTTATCTCGCAATGTTATCCATCCTGCCAACCACTATACACTATGGTTGGCGGGCAAGTTTAGCACAAAAAGCGGAGAATCCAATTTTTTAGCTATTAATCGGCTTGTTTACGCAAAAATGCAGGAATATCCAAATAATCAGGCTCCTTGCTAGTTTGTACGCTTTGGTCATTCACCACTTTCGCTGCTGGTTTATTTTCTTCAGACAATGAAGACATACCGCCGGACATTTGCTGATGACGGTGTTCCATTACACTTGACTGAGAAGACTTATTGGTAACCAGCGTAATTTCAGGACGTTTATCCATACCAATACCGGTGGCAACCACTGTCACACGCAACTCATCGTTCATGTCTGGATCCAGAGAGGTACCGATCACGACGGTTGCGTTATCAGACGCAAATGCGCGGATCGTGTTACCCACTGTTTCGAACTCATCCAAACGCAGATCAAAGCCAGCCGTAATGTTAACCAAAACACCACGAGCGCCTGACAAGTCGATATCTTCCAGTAACGGACTAGAAATCGCCATCTCAGCGGCCTCTTCTGCACGATCTTCACCCTGTGCAATACCAGAACCCATCATAGCGTAGCCCATTTCGGACATCACGGTACGCACGTCAGCAAAGTCAACATTCATCAGACCTGGACGCGTGATCAGTTCAGCAATACCCTGAACCGCACCTTTTAAAACGTCATTAGCTGCGCCGAAAGCATCCAGTAATGAAATGCCGCGACCAAGCACTTTCAACAGTTTGTCGTTAGGGATAGTAATCAATGAATCTACATGCTTGGATAATTCAGTGATCCCTTGTTCGGCAAACGCCATACGTTTCTTACCTTCGAAATTGAAAGGCTTAGTCACCACAGCAACTGTCAAAATCCCAAGCTCTTTTGCAATTTCAGCTACCACAGGCGCTGCGCCAGTACCAGTACCACCACCCATACCGGCAGCGATAAATACCATATCCGCACCATCAAGCGCGGTGCGCAATGCATCCCGATCTTCTTGAGCAGCAGTACGACCCACTTCCGGGTTTGCCCCAGCGCCCAAACCTTTGGTAATACCATTACCAATTTGGATAGTCTGGCCGACAGCCGTTTTACGCAATGCCTGAGCATCCGTGTTTACTGCAAAGAATTCAACACCTTCGATGCGTTCACGCACCATGTGCTCAACAGCGTTACCGCCGCCACCGCCGACGCCGATGACCTTAATCACCGCGTCATTGGTTAATTCTATTGGTTCAAACATATAGTTTCTCTCCGCTTTGTGCCTTTATATCGAGGCTAAAGAAGATGCAGCCTCTGTATAAAATTAAAACTCTTTTTTCAGCCAGCTACTGACTCTCTTAAACCAGCGACTCACTGAAGCATGTTTTTCAATATCCGCATCACCATTAAGGTGAGAGGCTTTCCCGTAATGCAGCAACCCCACTGCTGTTGAATAATAGGGTTCCTGCGCATAGTCCGTCAGACCAGTAATATTAAGAGGTTGACCAATACGCACCTGAGCGTGGAACACACGCTGAGCACATTCAGCCAAGCCATCAATCTGAGCACCGCCGCCAGTCAAGACAATACCCGCAGCCAAATGGTGTTTAACCCCCTGCTGGCGTAACTGTTCCTGCAATCGCAAGATTTCATCATTCACTAAATTCAGTAATTCGATGTAACGCGGCTCAATGACCTCAGCCAACGTCTGACGTTGTAAGCTACGTGGTGGACGTCCACCGACACTTGGTACCTCCACACTTTCATCTTTGCTGACTAGCGAACCTAGCGCACAACCGTGGCGTACCTTTATTGTTTCTGCATCGCTTGGCGGCGTACCAAAGGCATAAGCAATATCACTGGTGACAACGTTGCCCGCATAAGGGATAACTTTGGTATGACGCAGCGCTCCGCCGGTATACACCGCAATATCCATCGTCCCGCCGCCAATATCTACCACGCAAACGCCCAATTCACGCTCGTCTTCGGTCAAAACAGCATAGCTGGCAGCCAACCCGGAAAAAATAAGCTGGTCGACTTTTAAACCACAGCGTTCAACGGCTTTTGCAATATTTTTCGCCATATCATTATGACAAGTAATCAAGTGAACTTTCGCCTGCATGCGCACCCCAGAAAGCCCTACCGGATTTTTAATGCCTTCCTGATAATCGATAGCATATTCTTGCGGAATAACATGCAGTATTCGGTATTCATCACGTACACGAACCGATTTGGCAGTATGAACAACATTGTCTACATCTTCCTGAGTGACTTCCTCTTCGGAAATAGGAACCATCCCGATTTCATTCTGACAACTGATGTGTTTTCCAGATAACGCCAGATAAACAGAGGAAATTTGACAATCTGCCATTAATTCAGCCTGATCGATAGCCCGCTGTACACATTTAACAACCGACTCCAGGTCGTTTACACCGCCTTTATCCATACCGCGGGATGGACAGCTTCCCACCCCGATAATATTAACCATACCATCGGGCAGAATTTCACCAACAAGGGCAGATACCTTTGCTGTGCCAATCTCTAGGCCAACTACTAATTTTCTGTCCGTCGATTTGATCATCGTTGTTCTGCCTGCCTCATATAATTATTGCCAGTAATTGTTTATTGCCCTTTGGCCGGAACATTAGGATCACCAATTGGTAAAGGCGCCCAACCTACCGCGGCGCCACTGTCATAGCGCAAATCCACGTAATCTATCCTTTTCTCTGTGTTCTGCTGTAACAGCGGATAAAGCTCGATAAAACGTTTAATACGGCCTGTTGTATCCATTCTTCCCAGCTTTAGCTGGACACCATTATCCAACGTCAGTTGCCAGGAACGACGCGCAGTCATTGCCGCCGCTTTTAATTTCAGTTTATTGGCAGCCAGAAGTTTAGCCATAGCTCGGTAACCATCAAGTACTTCTTTTTCACTGCCTTGTGGGCCATAAAGCATCGGGAAATACCCTTTAGCTCCCCATTCAGGCGGAACGCTGAATACTTGACCTTCGGCATCCAGCATCTGTGTTTCATTCCAACGCACATAAGGGACATATTCTACCAGATGAATTCTCAGTTCATCAGGCCACTGTTTACGGACAGTGACTTGCCTTATCCACGGCATCCGTTCAATTTGTTGCTGAATGATATTCACATCCTGCGTCATGAAAGTTCCCGGTTGCCCTAATGACAAAATTGCCTGTCGGATATCATCGTTGGTCGTGTAGTGACGCTCACCCGTTACCACCAGTTTTGAAATCGGCAATCTGTTAGCATCTTTCATCCAGTTAAGGACTGCCCAACCTCCCCAAATAATGGTCCCAATTACCATCAGGAAGAAAATAAGCCCTGCCAGGTAAGAGCCGTTACTAGGACGGGAACTGCTATTTTTATTATCCCGCCCCCTTACTTTCAGGGCCGCTTGAGACATATCAATCAGCCAACTCCAAAATCTTCGCCACTAACTGTGAAAAACTTAATCCAGCCTGACGCGCAGCCATCGGCACCAAGCTGTGACTGGTCATCCCTGGCGATGTATTCACTTCCAACAGATAGAAACCACCATCAGTATCCATCATGACATCTACCCGTCCCCAACCACTACATCCCACTGATTGATAAGCTTTAAGCGCCAGCTCTACCAATTGCCGCTCTTTTTCATCACTTAATCCGCTTGGACAAAAATACTGTGTTTCTTCAGACAGATATTTTGCCTCATAGTCATAAAAAATAGCAGCGGGTTGAATACGAATAGAAGGTAAAGCCGTATCACCAAGGATGGCTACCGTGTATTCCGGGCCGTACAACCATTTTTCTATCAGCAAATCAACGTCATAACGAAACGCTATCTCTAATGCCCCACGCAACTCCGAAATTTCATTAACCTTAGTCATACCAACACTGGAACCTTCCAGACTTGGCTTAACAATTAATGGCAGACCTAAATCTGCTACATATTCTTGGAGTTGAAAATCCGTCAATCGTTCAAATTGCTGAGAATTCATTGCAACATATGGCGAAACAGTCAATCCAATCCCTTGCCATAACTGTTTTGTGCGCAATTTGTCCATTGACAGTGCACAGGCCATCACGCCACTACCGGTATAGGGTAACTGCAAAAACTCTAATACACCTTGCAAAGTACCATCTTCCCCACCACGCCCATGAAGCGCGATAAAGACTTTCTCAAATCCGGCCTCTTTAAGTTGAGTTACAGAAAAATCTTTTGTATCAACTGGATGTGCGTCAATACCTGCTTCTCTCAATCCAGCCAACACGGCGTGTCCCGATAACAGAGAAACTTCACGCTCAGCGGAAGTTCCCCCCAACAGTACCGCGACTTTCTCAGCCATTGCGTTTTTCCTCATTCAAAGATGGCTGTAATTTTGTTTCAGCCAGGTTACGCGCTATTTTGCCTATATTGCCGGCCCCTTGAACCAGAACTAAATCATTACCATCCAGCACCTGTGACAACGCAGTGGTTACCTTTGCTGGATCAGATACTAAAATCGGATCTAACTTACCGCGGCTACGGATAGTACGGCATAACGAACGACTATCCGCCCCCGGAATAACCGCTTCACCCGCAGAGTAAACATCCAACATCAGTAATACATCTACCTGATTCAATACATTGGCAAAGTCATCGTACAAATCACGGGTTCGGGTATAACGATGAGGTTGAAATATCATCACAATACGTTTATCCGGCCAGCCAGCACGAGCGGCTTTAATCGTTGCATCCACTTCCGTTGGATGATGGCCATAATCATCAACCAACATTGCACTGCCGCCTTTGCCGTTAACGTGTTCCAGAGAAAAATTGCCCAAAAAATCAAAACGGCGACCAGTTCCCTGAAAACTAGCCAACGCAGCCAAAATATCACTGCCAGAAATCCCTTCCTCAGTGGCAACGGCTACTGCCGCCGCTGCATTCAGCGCATTATGGCGACCCGGCGCATTCAATATGACTTTCAGATCCGCCATATCTTGACGGCTGACAGTAAAATATCCCTGAGCGCCCTTTTGCTCATAATGGGTAATACGGACATCTGCTTCTTCACTAAAACCATAGGTCGTGATATAGCGCCCCACACGAGGGATTAACTCTTTGACAACCGGATCATCAATGCACATAACTGCACGCCCATAGAAAGGTAAGTTGTGCAAGAAGTTAATAAACGTCTGTTTCAGGTTTTCGAAGTCACCATGATAGGTATCCATATGGTCTGCTTCGATATTCGTAACGACCGCCACCATCGGCTGCAAATGCAAGAAAGAGGCATCACTTTCGTCAGCTTCCGCAATTAAATAACGGCTACTGCCAAGACGAGCATGTGTTCCTGCTGCTTTAACTAAACCACCATTAACAAAAGTGGGATCTAAACCAGCCTGTGCATAGATGCTAGAAATCATCGCCGTTGTGGTTGTTTTACCGTGAGTCCCGGCAATAGCAATACCATGACGGTAGCGCATTAATTCTGCCAACATCTCTGCTCGGCGAATAACCGGAATTCGGGCCTCACGAGCAGCAACAATTTCCGGGTTATCCGCCAGGATTGCGCTTGAAGCCACAACAACACTGGCATCCAGTATATTTTCAGGACGATGGTTAAAATAAATCTGAGCACCTAACTTAGTCAGTTGCCGAGTTACCGGGTTTGGCGCCAAATCAGATCCACTAATTTGATAACCTTCATTAGCCAACACTTCGGCGATCCCACCCATGCCAGCACCTCCAATGCCAACAAAGTGGATATGCCTGACTTTTCTCATCTCAGGCACGAAAGCTCTTAATTTCGCCAGTTGCTGTGTATTCACGTTTTTTTCTTCACTATATATGGTTGCTTCATATGTTTGCTTCACCGCCCCTTTTAAGACGGTCTAAATCATTTTTTCGCCGCATCGATTAATGCCGCCGATACTCGCTCAGTTGCATCAACAATTGCTGCTGAACGGGCTTTTTCCGCCATTTCCAACAATTGCGGCCGTTGCCACTGAGTTAACAATTCGATGACTGCATCAACCGTAAATTGTGGTTGCTCCAGTATTTTTGCTGCGCCAACCTTTTCTAGAGGTAACGCATTCCAGTATTGCTGACGATCTTTATGCTGAAATGGCACAAAAATCCCAGGTAATCCCGCAGCAGACACTTCACTAACCGTCAACGCGCCAGAACGACAAATCACCACATCAGCCCAAGCATAAGCTTGTGCCATATCGTCAATAAATTCAGTAATCTTATGTTCACATTTAACTGAGTTGTTGTAGGCATTCTGAACACTTTCTTTCGCCCCTTTGCCTGTCTGATGCCAAAGCGTAATTTTATCACCCATACGGGCAGCAATTTCAGGCATTGTCTGGTTAAGAATTCTCGCCCCCTGACTGCCGCCAACAACCAGAACCCGAATCGGACCTTCACGCCCTGTTAAACGCTGTTTAGGTATAGGCAGCGCCAACACATCTTCGCGGACAGGGTTGCCAACAACGGGCGCTTTTGGAAATGCGCCAGGAAATGCTTGTAAAACAGTTGTAGCAATTTTAGCCAGCCACCGGTTTGTCAGGCCGGCAATACCATTCTGTTCATGCAATACAACCGGAATACCGCACATCCATGCAGCAATACCGCCGGGACCAGAAACATATCCTCCCATGCCAAGCACGACATCTGGCTGATAGCGACGTATAATCGCCTTTGCCTGACGAATTGCTTTGAAAATTCGGACCGGGGCAGCTAACAATGCTTTGATCCCTTTACCTCGCAGACCAGAAATCTGAATAAATTCAATGTCAATGCCATGTTTCGGTACTAAATCGGCTTCCATACGATCCGCTGTTCCCAACCAGAGAACGTCCCAGCCTTGGTCTTTTAAATGATGAGCGACAGCCAGCCCTGGGAAGACATGTCCTCCGGTTCCACCAGCCATCACCATCAAACGCCGGGTTTTGCCACTCATCGGGGGCTCCTTACAAACGCCTGAGCTTTTGCCAAGCGTGTTTCAAAATCAATTCTTAATAACAATACGATAGCTGTCGACATAATCAGCAAACTTGAACCACCGTAACTAATCAAAGGTAAAGTCAAACCTTTAGTCGGTAACATACCTGCGGCGGCCCCAACGTTAACCAGAGCCTGGAAACTGAACCAGATACCCACCGAACAAGCGAGAAAACCCGAAAAACGCTGATCCATCTGTAATGCGCGACGACCTATCGTCATTGCGCGAAAAGCGACGAAGAATATCATTAACAACACCAAAACCACACCTACGTAACCTAATTCTTCTGCCAAAACAGAGAAAATAAAGTCAGTATGCGCTTCCGGCAGGTATTCCAGTTTCTGCACTGAATTTCCTAGTCCTTGCCCTAAAAATTCCCCACGACCAAAAGCCATCAAAGATTGCGTTAATTGATAACCTTTACCATATGGATCTTCCCAAGGATCCAAAAAGGAAGTCACACGGCGTATACGGTAAGGTTCCGCAATGATTAACAAAACCACCGCGAATACCCCCGAACCAATAATCGCCAGAAATTGCCATAACTTCGCCCCGGCCAGAAATAGCATTGCCAACGTTGTTACAAACAGTACAACCACCGTTCCTAAGTCAGGTTGAGCCAGAAGTAATACCGCTAGCACGACCATCACGCCCATTGGCTTACAGAACCCCCAAAAGTTATTCCGCACTTCCTCTACTTTGCGCACCAAATAGCTGGCGAGATAACAAAATAGAGAAAGTTTCGATAACTCAGCCGGTTGAATTCTTAAAGGCCCAATGGCAATCCAACGCGATGCGCCATTTACTGAATTTCCCACCACCAGGACAACCAACAACAAAATAACGGAAATAAGCAGCATCAGGTTGCTATAACGTTGCCAGAAATCCATCGGAATACGCAGTGTGATCAATGACACCCCGAAAGCCAGCAAGAGATAAATCGCATCACGCTTAGCAAACAAAAACGGATCTTCTGCAAGACGCTGCCCAACCGGCATTGATGCTGATGTCACCATAACAAAGCCGATAATTCCCAATCCGAGTGTCAGCCAAACCAGTGTGCGATCATACAACACCATATTGGCGGCATCAGTTTCACGGCCGCCAATAACCCAGTCTTTTAATCTACTGAATCCCGGAATCGACATCAGCCCAACTCCTCTGCCAAACGGACAAACTCATGACCACGCTGTTCAAAATTGCGGAATTGATCAAGGCTCGCACAAGCAGGAGATAACAGCACCATGTCACCCGCCGCCAGCCGTGGAGCAATATCACGTATCGCCTGTTCCATAGTTTCAGTCAATGTCGCTATTTCCGGGCGTAGTTGCGTCAGTCGTTTCCCATCCCGACCAAAGCAATAAAGCCGAATTTTATCCCCACAAAGGAGAGGCTTGAGCGGAGAAAAGTCTGCCGACTTACCATCACCACCTAACAGCAAATAAAGTATGCCTTCCAGGTTTAGACCATTAAGCGCCGCCACCGTACTGCCAACATTGGTTGCCTTAGAATCGTTAATCCAACGCACTCCGTTGTTCAGATGAACAAGCTGGAAACGATGGTCAAGCCCCGGATAAACCGTCAATGCTGTCAAACTGGCTTCACGAGGAATACCAACCGCATCAGCTAAAGCCAATGCAACCAATCCATTGATGTAGTTATGCCGTCCAGTCAACTTAATTTCATTTGTCGCCAATAGTGATTGGTTGTGAATTTTCAAACAGGCATTTTCACTATCAAGCTGGTAGTCGCCACAATCGACGCCAAAGCTCACACAACGACTATCCATACCCATTTCAGGCCGTGTCAGGGGATCTTGAGCGTTCACAATGCATCTTTTCGCCTGGCGATAAATCCTCAGTTTAGCCGCCCGGTACTGAGATACTCCCTGAGGATAGCGATCCATATGGTCCTCAGTCACATTAAGTACAACGGCGGCTGTTGCGCTCAGGCTATATGTGGTTTCCAACTGGAAACTGGAGAGTTCTAAGACATAAAGCTGACAAGATTTCTTCAACAATTCTAATGCAGGCAGGCCAATATTACCGCCAACACCCACCTGCCAATTAGCCGCTTTCGCCATTTCACCGACAAGACTGGTAACAGTACTTTTACCATTAGAGCCTGTAATGGCGACTATCGGAGCTGTTGCTTCACGGCAAAACAACTCAATATCACCAACAATTTCGATACCTGCATTAGCCGCAGCCTGCAATTCCGCCGTTGCCAAAGCAACGCCTGGGCTGACAACAATCAAGTCAGCATCCATCAACCAACCAGTATTCAGGCTTCCATTGTGACACTCAACACCATCGGGCAGTTTATCCTTGCCGGGTGGCGCCGCACGAGTATCCATCACACGCGGGATCACGCCTCGTGCCATAAAAAAGTCAACACAGGAGAAACCTGTCAGCCCCAACCCGATAATGACAACTTTTTTACCCAGATAATCCGCCATGATTAACGTACCTTCAATGTTGCCAGGCCAATCAGCACTAGCATCAGAGAAATAATCCAAAAACGCACAATAACGCGCGGTTCTGGCCAGCCTTTCAACTCATAGTGATGGTGAATAGGCGCCATACGGAAAATACGCTGCCCGCGCAGCTTAAAAGAACCCACCTGTAAAATAACTGACAGGGTTTCTACCACAAATACACCGCCCATAATCACCAGTAGAAACTCCTGGCGTAACAACACCGCAATCGTTCCCAGCGCGCCGCCTAATGCCAAAGAACCGACATCCCCCATGAAAACCTGAGCCGGGTAAGTGTTAAACCATAAGAAGCCTAACCCCGCGCCTACAATCGCAGTACAGACGATAACCAGCTCTCCAGCATGGCTCAGATAAGGGATATGCAGATAGTTAGCAAAATTGACGTTACCTGTTGCCCATGCCACCAAAGCAAAACCCGCTGCAACAAAAACGGTTGGCATAATTGCCAAACCATCCAATCCGTCCGTCAGATTCACTGCATTACTGGTTCCGACAATCACAAAGTAGGTCAACAGAATGTAAAGCACACCCAGTTGCGGCATCACATCTTTAAAGAATGGCACGACCAATTGCGTTGCCGGCGTATCTTTACCGATGCTATACATGGCAAACGCCACACCCAATGCCAAGACGGACTGCCAGAAATACTTCCAGCGGGCAATCAACCCCTTAGTATCTTTGCGCACAACTTTGCGGTAATCATCTACAAAACCAACAATGCCGTAACCAATCAGCACAATCAGCACGCACCAAACATAAGGGTTATTCAATCGAACCCACAACAGTGTAGAAATCGTAATTGAAAGTAAGATCAGCAAACCACCCATCGTCGGCGTACCACGTTTGCTAAAGTGAGATTCCGGCCCATCGTTGCGAACAACCTGCCCAATTTGTAATTTTTGCAGGAAGGCGATCATGCGCGGCCCCATCCACAATGCGATAGCCAGAGCAGTCAGCAGGCTGACGATAGCCCTAAACGTCAAGTAAGAAAAGACGTGAAAGCCAGTGTGATATTTGACCAAATATTCGGCCAGCCAAACTAACATGTGAAGCTCTCCTGTAATGCGTGAACAACATCTTCCATTTTGGTATTGCGCGAACCTTTAACTAGCACTGAAATGACTTTGTGTTGCTGTAATAGTGGAATCAATGTTGCGATCAATGCGGCTTTATCCGCAAAATGCTGACCACAGCCACTTGCCTCACTAACATGAATGCTTAATTTACCCACACTGAACACGCTATCGATACCGCAAGAAGCCGCGGTTTCACCAATCTGACGATGGTAATCTTCTGACTGTTCACCCAATGCCCCTATATCGCCAACAATCAACACTCGGTAACCCGGCATCTGTGATAACACCTGAACAGCAACGGTCATTGAACCGACATTGGCGTTATACGTGTCATCAAGCAGCAATTTTCCCTCTGCCAGATTGATTGGAAACAATCGCCCTGGTACCGCTTTCAGCTCCGACAAACCCAGACGAATATCTTGTAAAGTTGCACCAACAGAAATTGCCAACACACTAGCAGCTAACGCATTGGCGACATTGTGTTTCCCAGGCAACGGCAAGTTGATTTCTGAGCTACCAATTGGCGTGTGCAGGCAAAAATCCGTCGTCAGTTGTTTAACCTGAATATCCGTGGCGTAAAAATCAGCCCCTGATGCTTGTTGCATGGAAAAACGCTGTACTGTTTTGTCACCAATCACTTGTTGCCAGTGATCCCAATCATTACTTTCCACATTGATAATGGCCGTACCTTTTTCTGGAAGGCCGGTAAAAATTTCGCCCTTAGCTTTTGCAATGCTCGCGAGAGAACCAAAATCCGCTAAGTGCGCGGCAAACAGGTTATTGATTAATGCCGTTTCTGGCCGAACCATTTCTACGGTATAAGCGATTTCACCAACATGACTTGCACCTAATTCAACCACAGCAAACTCATGTTGTTCTGTCAGTCTGAACAATGTCAGCGGTACGCCAATATCATTATTCAGGTTACCCGCGGTATAGAGGGTGCTACCACACTGGCGCAAAATCGCCGCAGTCATCTCTTTCACCGATGTTTTGCCGGACGACCCCGTCAACGCAATGACACGAGCGTTACTCTGCTGGCGAACCCAACCCGCTAATTTACCCATTGCTAAACGAGTATCTTTAACCACGACCTGTGGAAAGTTAACATCCAACACACGGCTGACAAGCAAAGCACCGGCACCGGCTTTTACTGCATCAGCAAAAAAATCATGAGCATCAAAACGCTCACCTTTCAAGGCAATAAACAGACTGCCATTTCCAACCTGACGGCTGTCAGTAGTCACATCACTGATACAAATATTTGCTGCCTGCTGTTCAGTCACCTGATTCAATACGCCATTCGTTACTTGCGCCAGTTGTTGCAAAGTGAGGGAAATCATGCAATCACCCTCAATAACCGAGCAACAGTTAACCGGTCCGAGTAATCCAGACGACGATGGCCGACCAATTGATAATCTTCATGGCCTTTACCCGCTATCAATACAACATCATCTGCTTTTGCCTGCATAATAGCGTTGGTTACCGCCTCAACACGGCCATGAATCGCTATCGCCCTGCCCGGATCAAGAAAACCCGTCAGAATATCAGCAACAATTGCCTGTGGCTCTTCATTGCGCGGATTATCATCAGTCACAATCACATAATCGGCCCACTGTTCTGCAACGCCCCCCATCAATGGACGTTTACCTTTATCACGATCACCGCCACAACCAAAAACACACCAAAGCTTACCTTGACAATGCAAACGTGCAGCCATTAAAGCCTTTTCCAGCGCATCAGGCGTGTGAGCATAATCAACAACGACAACGGGTTTGCCCGGCGCAGTAAATACTTCCATTCGCCCACAGACAGGTTCCAGGCAGGAAGCTGTTTCAAGCAGTTTTTCCAGCGGATAATCCAGAGCTAATAGGGTGGAAAGCGCCAACAATAGGTTACTGACATTAAATGCCCCCATTAGCGAACTATCAATTGTACCGCCTCCCCAACTGGACTCGAAGGCGATAGATACCCCTTTATCGTGATACTTTATTTCATGCGCCGCCAACCAACGGCCCTGCCAATTTTCCGGCA
Organism: Photorhabdus luminescens subsp. luminescens; assembly: GCF_001083805.1. Lineage (GTDB taxonomy): Bacteria > Pseudomonadota > Gammaproteobacteria > Enterobacterales > Enterobacteriaceae > Photorhabdus > Photorhabdus luminescens. Next base: position 265,136 of record NZ_JXSK01000002.1, read on the forward strand.
GACGATTTTCCATCGTTACAGCAACCGCTTGTGGTAAATGGGATAACCATTTCAATCCAATCTCATCATCAGCATTAATGATTTGTTGCTTCACATTATGAGTGGAAAATAGCAGCCATTTAGCTGCTTCGTAGTGTTCCATATCACCGTGATAATCAAGATGGTCACGGCTCAAATTGGTAAACACTGCCGCCTCAAACGGCAACGCAGCCACACGCCCCTGGACCAGCCCATGAGAAGAGACTTCCATTGCTGCAAAAGTCGCCCCTTGCTGAATAAGTTGTTGCAAATCCAGTTGGATATCAACGGCAGAGCCTGTGGTATTTTCACTTGGCGCCACACGCCCCAGTAAACCATTACCAACAGTTCCCATCACCGCACTGGTTTCACCTAATCCGTGGCTCCACTGAGCAAGTAATTGAGTTGTGGTTGTTTTACCATTGGTTCCGGTTACACCAATCAAGCGCAATTTATCACCAGGGTGACAGTAAAACTCACCAGTTAACTGTGACAACTTATTATTCAAATCGTTCACATAAACAACCGGAACACCATGCATAATTTGTACGGTTCCGTTATCAGCCTCGCCCTGGGCTTCTGCAATAACCGCCGCAACCCCCTGTGCTATGGCTTGAGGAATGTAGTGTCGACCATCTGTCTGGTGCCCTTTAATCGCAACAAACAGATCTCCGGCAGACGATTTACGGCTGTCCAATGTCATTTCGCGTAACTCACGCACTGGGGCATCAATACCCAATGGCGCGAGTAAATCGCGTAGATTACGATCTGCCACCTGTATCCTCTTTCTTATTAATCACAAATTCGTTTTTATCACCTGCCGCCAAAGCATCTGGCTCCACATTCATGATGCGTAGAGCACCCCCCATAATGGCACCAAATACCGGCGCAGAAACCACACCACCGTAATACTTACCTGTCAGTGGATCATTAATGACCACAACCAGTGCAAATCTTGGGTTACTTGCAGGGGCAACACCTGCGGCGTAAGAAATATATCGATTAGCGTATTTACCATCCGGCCCAACTTTCTTAGCTGTACCCGTCTTGATTGCAATCCGATAACCTTTTATCGCAGCCCGCACTCCGCCACCGCCAGGCAAAGCCACACTTTCCATCATATGAACGACTGTTCGCATGATAGGCTCAGGAAATACTCTTGTGCCTGGCACAGGCGGATCAACTTTGGTAATTGACAGAGGACGATAAATACCCAAGCTACCAATCGTTGCATAAACCCGCGCTAACTGTAATGGTGTTACCATCAGCCCATAACCGTAAGAAAAGGTCGCTCTCTCAAGATCTGACCACCGTTGTTTTCCGATTGGATATAAGCCGCTGCTTTCTCCAACCAACCCCAGATTGGTCGCCTTTCCTAACCCAAAGCGTGAATAAACATCCACCAATTCTGTCGCGGGCATTGCTAACGCTAGTTTAGAAACACCGACGTTACTCGATTTTTGCAAAATACCAGTGATAGATAATTCTGAATAACGGGATACATCTCTAATTTCTTTGCCGCTTATCCTAAAAGGTACTGTATTAATAACCGTATTTTCTTTGATAATACCATCATTGAGCGCAGCCATTACCACCATCGGCTTAACCGTGGAACCTGGCTCGAAAATATCGGTGATAGCTCGGTTACGCATCACTTCTTTTGGCGTATTGATGCGATTATTTGGGTTATAAGATGGGCTGTTCGCCATTGCCAGCACTTCTCCGGTATTAACATCTACCAATACTGCCGTACCGGATTCTGCTTTGTTAAAGGCCACTGCATTGGTTAATTCGCGGTAAACTAACGCCTGTAAACGCTCATCAATACTTAATACCAAATTGTGCGCCGCCAGACTATCAACAGATGAAATATCTTCGATAACACGGCCAAAGCGGTCTTTACGTACAGTCCGCTCGCCCGGTTGACCCGTCAGCCAACGATCAAAACTTTTTTCTACACCTTCAATACCCTGACCATCAACGTTGGTCACGCCAATAATATGTGCCGTTACCTGACCTGACGGGTAATAACGCCGGGATTCCTGGCGCAAATAAATCCCCGGCAATTTCAGTTTATGAATGTAATCGCCAACCGATGGGTTAACTTGACGCGCTAAATAAACAAAACGGCCTTTCGGATTAGTACTAACTTTGTCGGTAAGTTGCTCAAGAGGTAAATTAATGGCATCAGATAAAGCCTTCCAGCGAGTATCATCCGTAATTCCGCCTTTTTCAAATACCTCTTTCGGATCTGCCCAAACAGCATTGACTGGAACGCTGACAGCCAGAGGTCGCCCCATACGGTCACTGATCATACCGCGAGCGGTAGGGATTGATTGCACACGCAGAGAACGTAAATCACCTTCTTTAACCAGTTTATCCGGGTTGATGACCTGCAAATAAGTCACTCTCAGCAATAAGCCAATTAAAGCCACGGCAATCCCCCCGCACAACAAAGCAAAACGCCAGCTAACAAAACTGGCTTTATCTTCTTGGCGTTTTAATTTCACGGAGCGTGCTGCTTTCATCGCTTACCTTTTAATAATTAAATTAACTCACTGTGAAACAACAATGTTTTCCTGAGCAGGATTAACATGCTGCATATGCATTTTTTCAACAGCTATCCGCTCAACTCGACTGTGATCACCTAAGGCATTTTCTTCGAGGATCAGATTGCGCCACTCGATATCTAATGCATCTCTTTCCACGACCAGATGTTCTCTTTCAGCCGTCAACAAGCGGGTTTCATGTGCAATGGTTACAACGACTATGGCCGAAACCAGTACAGCGACTAGAAGAATTAACGGTATTTTGGCATTTTTGAGTAAATCGTTGCCGATAATACCGGTTAATCCGTGACGTTCACCTGCCATTATTCACTAACTTTTTCAGCAAAACGCAAAACAGAACTGCGAGCCCGTGGGTTATCAGCCACTTCTTCCTCTGAAGGTTTCATTTTGCCAATCGATTTCAAACTACGCCCACCTTGTGCTTTCAGTTGCTCTTCTGTTAATGGCAATCCTGCTGGTACCTGTGGTCCTCGACTATTCTGACGAATAAATCGTTTAACAATACGATCTTCCAGCGAATGGAAACTGATAACTGACAGTCTCCCTCCTGGGGCAAGCACTTGTAACGCTCCCTCCAGCGCTTGTTCAATTTCTTCCAGCTCACTGTTGATATAAATCCTAATAGCCTGGAAGCTCCTAGTTGCTGGATGCTTATGTTTTTCTTTTACTGGGCTAGCTTGAGCAATCAAATCAGCTAGCGCTTTTGTTCGGGTAATTGGATCTTCCTGATTGCGGGCCACAATTGCTCTGGCAATACGTTTGGCGAAACGCTCTTCACCAAATGTTTTCAATACCCAGGCAATATCATCTGCTGTCGCATGCATCAGCCATTCTGCTGCTGACTGCCCGCGAGTCGGGTCCATCCGCATATCTAGCGGCCCATCACGCATAAAAGAAAAACCGCGTTCTGGATCATCCAACTGAGGCGAAGAAACACCTAAATCCAGTAATACACCATCAATTTTGCCAGTCAGCCCGGCTTTTTCTGTATAGTGAGCTAATTTAGAAAACGGCCCATGCACAATTGAAAAACGGGGATCTGTAATCGCTTTTGCCACTTCAATCGCCTGTGGATCGCGATCAATTGCAATTAAACGACCTGCCGTCCCTAATTGCGACAAAATCAGACGTGAATGCCCGCCACGGCCAAATGTGCCGTCAATATAGATTCCATTTTCACGGATATTCAATCCGTTGACTGCTTCATCCAGCAATACGCTGGTATGTTTAAAATGACTATTTGCCATATTTATAGTGATAATTCCTGTAGCCGTACTGATAAAGGTTCCTGTGTGGATTGCTCAGTCGCAATATCATCCTTAACCTGTTGATACCAAGTCTGCTCATCCCACAGTTCAAATTTGTTGAACTGGCCAACCAGCATAACCTCTTTGACTAGCCTTGCATGCTGGCGCAATGTACTGGCTAGCAAAAGACGCCCTGCACTATCCATCTGACATTCACTGGCATGACCTAAAAGCAAACGTTGCACCCGACGCTCCGCCGGATTCATGCTGGATAAGCGAGAAAGTTTTTCTTCAATAATTTCCCATTCAGATAATGTATAGAGCAACAAGCACGGTTGATGAAGGTCAATGGTACAAACCATTTGCCCTTGCGATTCCTCATTTAGCATAGTCCGATATCGGGTAGGTACGGTGAGCCGCCCCTTGCTATCGAGATTAATCTGCGTTGCTCCACGAAACATCGAAACATCCTCAGGTCGCCCCTGGTGATCACAAATTACCACTTTATCCCACTAATCCCCACAATAAGGAGTTTACGGATGGGACGAAAACCTTGTCAAGCCAGAGCCGATGCGCTTTAGCTATATTTGATGGCAGGATTTTGGCAGTTGGGAGGCATAATTATTAAATTTAGCAATATCAATAATAATTAACACCATGATAATTCTGAATAATTTTACAAGCACAAGGAAAATAAATGTTTACGACAAAATAATGAAAAAATAGTTGTGTGATTAATTTATTTACATAATTTACATTTCATTACTATTTGACCATTGTGCAGCAATGTTTATCGTTTTATTTGATTCATTAAGCATTGAAACTAACTAGCAACAAAAAATTACAAGATAAACATTATTAAAATCAATTTAATATATAAAAGACGATAAAAAAACGGGGCTAAATAGACAAGTCTCAAACTCAAATAAGTGCTGTTCCATGCTCTTCTTCCTACTGAATAATTTATGTATGAACGAAATTGCTATTTGATCTCGCTAAAACACCCACGTAAGGACTGCTTGAAAGTTGCCCTTACACACTTCTTTTTAAGACAAATCTGACAACCAAAACCCCTCATCAGAAAATTAATGAGGGGCTTTTATCATATTTTTCGACTCAGGCTTCCCCGACGACATAAGTCACGATGTATCCGTGTAATACCTGGCCCTGGCTTCTGCTTTTCATCCAAACTTGCTAACACCAATTCCAATACCCGTTCAGCAATTTCACGATGACGCTGCGCTACAGAGAGCACGGGACATTCAAGGAAATCCAATAATTCATGATCGCCAAAAGTCGCAATAACCAATTGATTTGGTAAACGGCCGCTGTGTTTCAGGGTAACATCCATGACCCCTTGCAACAGGGCAAAAGAGGTGGTGAACAACGCTTGCGGCATTGAATGAGTTTCTAACCATTTGGAGAATACTTCAGCCGCCGCATCACGTTCATAGCTGTTTGAATAGAGGTACATCACTTCGCGAGGATCATCTTTCCACGCTTCACGGAACCCCTGCTCTCGCAGAAAACTGACTGATAATTCAGGTAACGCGCCTAGATAAAGCACAGATTCAGCAGGGAATTGACGAAATTCTTGCGCCAACATCTTTGCATCTTCAAAATCATCACCCACTACGCTGATAAAATGTTCATTTTCGAGTGCCCGATCGAGAGCAATAATAGGCAAAGAACGACTTGCCCAACGTTGATAAAAAGGATGCTCCGGCGGTAATGCGGTAGAAACAATAATTGCATCCACCTGACGTTGTAACAGGTGTTCAACACAACGCATTTCATTATCAGGCTGGTCTTCCGAACAGGCTATCAATAACTGATAACCACGTTGACGAGCCTGACGTTCCAAATAATTAGCAATACGGGTATAGCTGGTATTTTCTAAATCTGGAATAACCAAACCAATAGAACGGGTACGTCCTGCACGGAGACCGGCTGCCACAGCATTAGGATGGTAATTATGCTCTCTAACCACTGCCATCACTTTTTCTACCGTTTTATCACTGACACGGTATTGCTTGGCTTTACCATTAATTACATAACTGGCCGTTGTGCGTGAAACACCTGCAAGGCGGGCGATTTCATCCAGTTTCACATTAACTCCTTATAGACCCCACAAAAGCTCTACTTTATCGCAGAGCCTGATAAATGTATGCATATACCCGTCATCTTTCAAGTTGCCTCTTTGTTGGCTGCACTCACTCACCCCGGTCACATAGTTATCTATGCTCCCGGGGATTCGCTCCCTTGCCGTCGCGATGCATCTTGAAATCCATAGGGTATATAGTCCCGCAGTTTGCGATCTTTCATCGCATAATTTTATCCCCGCGAGATACGCCGACAATACCTGAACGAGCAACTTCAACAATTTCCGCAACATCTCGAACCGCATCGAGAAATGCATCCAATTTATCGCTGGTTCCTACCAATTGCACGGTATATAAAGTCGAAGTCACATCAACTATCTGCCCACGGAAGATATCAGTACTGCGTTTGATCTCTTCACGTCCATAGCCGCTGGCCTGTAATTTGACTAGCATAACCTCACGCTCTACATGAGAACCCGATGCCAACTCGCTGACTCGTAACACATCCACCAGCTTGTGCAACTGTTTTTCAATCTGTTCAAGTACTCTTGCATCGCCCTTAGTCTGAATTGTCATCCGCGATAATGTCGGATCATCAGTTGGGGCGACAGTTAAACTTTCAATGTTATAGCCACGTTGGGAAAACAGGCCAACAACACGGGACAAAGCCCCTGATTCGTTTTCAAGTAATACAGATAAAATCCGGCGCATAATCAGGTTCTCTCCGTTTTGCTTAACCACATCTCATCCATTGCTCCTCCACGGATCTGCATAGGATATACATGTTCAGTTTCATCCACTGTGACATCAACAAATACCAGCCGCTGATTTTCAGTCACCTCTTTCAAGGCTTCCGCCAATTTACTTTCCAATTCGTCATAACGCTGGATAGAAATGCCAACATGACCATAAGCCTCAGCCAGTTTGACAAAATCAGGTAGAGATTCCATATAGGACTGAGAGTGACGGCCAGCATAAATCATGTCTTGCCACTGTCTTATCATTCCCAGGAAACGGTTATTCAAATTCAGAACCAGTACCGGCAACCCATATTGCAATGCTGTAGATAGCTCCTGAATATTCATCTGAATACTGCCATCCCCCGTAACACAGACCACCGTCGCTTCCGGTTTCACCAGTTTAACGCCCAAAGCAGCCGGTAAACCAAATCCCATCGTTCCCAAACCACCGGAACTGATCCAACGTCTTGGTTTATCAAATGGGTAATGCAATGCAACAAACATCTGATGCTGTCCAACATCTGAAGTGATATAAGCTTCCCCCTTCGTCAGACGATAGAGAACTTCGATAGCAGCTTGTGGTTTAATTTTTTCGCCGCCGCGATCAAAATTGAGACATTTACGGCTACGCCATTGCTGAATAGATAACCACCAATCTTTTAGCGCATCTGGGTCCTGGGTGTCTTCTACTGTCTCCAGCAACGCCAGCATTTGTCCAAGCACCTGTTTAGCATCACCAACAATAGGTACATCTGCGGAAACCGTTTTCGAAATTGATGTTGGATCAATATCAATATGCAATACCGTTGCTTCTGGACAATATTTTTCCAGATTATTGGTAGTGCGATCATCAAAACGTACACCGACAGCAAAAATGACATCTGAATTATGGATGGCTTTGTTAGCTTCAAATGTACCATGCATACCGAGCATACCCAGGCTTTGCGGATGAGTTGCCGGGAAACTGCCCAATCCCATCAAGGAACTCACCACAGGGATATTGAATTTTTCTGCCAATACCAATAATTCTGTTGAACAATCTGCGTTAATCGCCCCTCCGCCCACATATATGACCGGTTTTTTCGCATTCAATAGTTTTCTCAATGCCCGCTTAATCTGCCCTTTATGTCCTTGAATCGTTGGATTATAAGAGCGCATACTTATCTGATCGGGATAAATATAAGGTAATTTTACTGCCGGATTTACCGTGTCTTTCGGTAAATCAATAACTACTGGCCCCGGACGACCACTGGAAGCTAGGTAAAAGGCTTTTTTCAGTACCTTCGGAATATCTTCCGCTTTTTTCACTAAAAAACTATGTTTCACGATCGGGCGGGATATCCCTACCATGTCACATTCCTGGAATGCATCATTACCAATCAGGGAACTAGCGACTTGACCGGACAACACAACCATCGGAATTGAATCCATATAAGCGGTGGCAATACCTGTAATGGCATTAGTTGCGCCTGGACCGGAGGTAATCAATACCACCCCCACCTTCCCGGTAGAACGAGCATAACCATCAGCCATATGAACGGCCCCCTGCTCATGACGTACCAGGATATGCTCAATACCTCCAACCGTATGCAGGGCATCGTAAATATCGAGAACTGCCCCTCCCGGATAACCGAATATATGCTCAACGCCCTGATCAATTAACGATCGGACGACCATTTCAGCTCCTGATAACATCTCCATAGGTTTTCCTCCAGGCTCTGTTTGCAAGTTAATAAATCAGAAGTTACTTCCACTTTTATTTTAGTAAGACGAATGGCCTCTCAGCGATATATTGATGCTGAGTCAATTAACATAACGCTAGAAACGGGTGTTAGCAATGTGAGTACAAGGAAGAATAACCACTTTCTGACAATTCAAGATGTCTCTTGCAAGCGTTATCTTGCTATCAAGAAGCTAAGGACAAGCAGAATATGAGCGGCTATACCTAAAAAGAATGACAACGTATAGGTATTATCCAGTATATATACGATAAAAAACTAAAAAACAGTTTTCAAAATCATTTAAGTCATCGAAGTATAAATTTGATAAAGGAAATCCAAACAAAATTCCTCAGATAATTTGACCGTCATTTCCTCGCTTTTGATGTCCATTGAAAATAATTCATTCGGATAAAATCCATTTACCCCATTTTAATTAGAGAATGCACTACAAATCATTGTTTATTCTTGGAATACCAGTCCCATACATACAACACTTGCCTAGAGATGAAATTATTACCCAAACAACCAAATTCAATAATATACCCTTCATCTTTCAAGCTGCTGCTTTGTTGGCTGCTTTCACTCACCCCAGTCACATCGTTATCTATGCTCCTGGGGATTCGTTCACTTGCCGCCGCGCTGCAACTCGAAATCTATTAGGTATAAATCAAATGACGATTTAAAATAGGAATAAATCATTTGCACAACTCAGGAGATAGCCCTCAATATTTATAAAAAAACACAATGCAAAAAGGAATGTCTTAAAAAACAATTAATCACTAAGATGACTATTAACTCTTATATTTTTCTTATTCAAGTAGCAGTTTAATTCATATCACCATGAATTTATTTTTTATCCACCATAAGTTATACTGATTAAAATAATCCACTAAAATAGCCAAGCTCTCAATGCAAACAAACTTGGCATATTTAAAACAACCAAGGTATTTATTTACAACATTGAATTATCTTTTAATACCTTTTCTAGCTTAGGAAAAATAGTAAAACCGTCGCGATCTAAAAAGTGCCCACCGTCTGGAACCCCATATAATTCAGCCTGAAGTTGCTGACTTAAACTTAATGTAAACTGCGGGGGTACAATCTCATCATTAAGCGATAATATCGCTATTCGTTGATTTATTTTTTGTATGAGGGGACGAAAATCCAAGTTCTCCTCTGTAAATATACTTAATTCAGGTAAAGTTGATAGCTTTTCATAAAATCCTGAAATCAATACAATCCCCCCAATATTTACATTATCAGGTAAAGATGAGATATAACGGAGTGTGGCAATACAACCCAGACTATGCCCGATAAAAAGCGTTTTTTCATCAGGATTAGGCACACTTTCCTGCAACTTTTCTTGCCATAAATGAGGTGAAGGAGCATGAGATTCAGGCAGTTCCGGCACAATCACATCGGCATTTAACCGTTCATATTGACCTTTAAGCCAAGGAAACCAATGATGATCAGGAGTCGCCATAAGACCATGAACAATAACTACATTATTAAAATTCATCAATTCACCTAATTATATTTTATTTACCATATAAACTTTACCATTATCTTATTAACATATTCATTACAGGAATAGAACAACATTGTCAACCGATATATTCTCTATAATTAGCCAAGAAAACAATGCTAATTTAATAAAATTATATTCATTCGATCTGCAATATTTAATAATTACAGAATAATCTTAGATAATATAATTTATCTGTGATTTTAAGGCGAAAAAAAATTTTATTAGTCCAATATTGAATTCTTTAAAATTGGGTATTCATGGGGCAAACCAAAAGTGGGATATTACTACAATATCCCCCAAACTTCGTCTGAACAACCGGCAACACTAACTCTTTGTATAAGATCCCAAAAATCAATCTTGATACATAGATTCAATTTCTTTATGGTAACGCTGCATAATAATTTTCCTCCTCAATTTCAATGTTGGCGTTAATTCACCCGTTTCCATTGAAAATGGTGTTGGCAATAATATGAAACGCTTTACCTGATCGAAGTGAGCAAAGTTTTTCTGCATCTCTTTCAAGCGTTGCTCAAACATATTGATAATCTGACTATGACGCAGTAATTCAACCCGGTCATGATATTTGAGATTAATTGATCTTGCATACTCTTCCAATATATCATAACAAGGCACGATAAGGGCGGATACAAATTTACGAGCATCAGCAATAACAGCAACATGTTCAATAAAACGATCTTGCCCCAGAATACTTTCAATCATTTGAGGAGCAATATATTTGCCAGTCGATGTTTTCATCAAATCTTTCAAGCGTTCAGTAATGAACAAATTACCATTTTCATCCAGCTTACCGGCATCACCTGTGCGCAACCAACCGTCTTGAGTAAATGCTTTTATGGTCTCTTCCTGATTATTGAAATAGCCTTTCATTACAATCGGGCCACGCACTTGTATCTCATCTTCTTCACCGATACGGACATCAATGCCAGGCAGTGGTGTACCAATAGAACCAAGCACATAACCTTGCTCTTCCCAACAGGAAACCGTGGCACAGGTTTCTGTCATGCCATAGCCATATTTGATATTTACCCCAACAGCGAGAAAGAACAGGATAATCGTTTCGTCCAGACGTGCGCCAGCAGCAGGTAAAAACCGAACTCTGCCCCCCAATACATTGCGCAATTTACTCAACACCAATTTATCAGCCAGTCGATGCATCGCTGTTGACCAGGGACAGCTTTTTTTACCTTGCAACTTACGTGAAAACTGACGTTCACCACATTTAATCGCCCAATTAAAGAGTTTTCTTCGATGCCAAGGAGCCTGAGAAACTTTTTCAAAAATCGCACTGTAAACTTTTTCGTAAAATCTCGGCACTGCGCACATCACCGTCGGGCAAACATCCGCCATTGCTTGACGAACAGAATTAGTGTCAGTCAGATAAACATTTTGTGCCCCTACATGCATGACATAGAAACTCCATGCACGTTCAAAAACATGGGATAACGGCAGAAAACTTAAAGAAACATCCTGATCAGTTAACGCCAGGACACGATCATGTGAATACAACTGATAGGCTAAATTACGGTAATCAAGCATAACCCCTTTAGGCTCGCCGGTTGTACCAGATGTATAAATAAGCGTAAAAAGATCATCCAGATCGTGGTTAGCAATACGGCTTTCCAACTCCGACTGATATTGTAATTTATCACCAGCCATAAAATCAGATAAATGTTGAGCTAATGAACAATCCCGCAAATCTACTGATTCATCTAAGACAATAATGTGACTTAACTGAGGACAATGTTCTGTCAAAGTAATAGCAACATCATACTGCGCCTGCTCACCAACAAACAAAATACGCACACCAGCATCATTAAGTATGAAACCAGCCTGTTCCTGACTACTGGTTGCATACAGAGGGACAGTGATCGCCCGAAGTTGTAATACAGCGATATCTGCCAATGACCACGCCATGCTGTTATGTGCAAAGAGACCAACTTTTTCTTGCACATCAACACTCATCTCCAACAACGCCCGGCTAATAGCGTTGGTCTTTTTGCCAATATCATTCCAGTTTAGTTCGAGTTGCTCAGCCGGAGACCATTGGCGAAAAGCAATTTTCTCTGGGTGTTGTTTGATTTGTTGTTGTAACCGGTTTATCAAGTGATAAGGATGTAAATTTTTAGTTATCACAATTTTTTTCCTGTTCGAAAAACTTTTTTCTTAATCGGAGAAAAAACAGTAATTTTATTCTCTGATAATACCTCTTCGCATCACTTATTCGCTTTTCAGCTTACAGGTGTTAGCTATTTCCTTGCAGTCTACCGATTCCTGAACAACAGGAAAAGCCTATTTATCAAAAGTTGAAAAATTTGTGATAAAATAAAAAAACTCACCACCCTTATCCAGTAGTGAGTTTCAAATTAATTATCTGCCGCTAAGTTGACTCAACAACGATTTCATCCATTGATGCCCTTTATCTTTCGCTGTAGATTCGTGCCAAATCAAGTAACACGGACGACTTACTTTATCCCACGGTAATGAAACCGCTCTTATTGCTAATTGTTCGCTATAGTGCTCAACCAACCATTTTGGCGCAATCGCAACCAAATAGGTTTGAGAGACAATATGCAACACACTATTCAAGTCGGTGCCCTGATAAACAACCGAACGCAAACGTTCACCACCATCATAATAGGGAACGCTAAATGAGCATATATTATCCAATGATACAACTGCATGATGTTCCTCATACAATTGCTGCTCACTAATACTATTTTCAATTCTTGGATGATGATTAGAAACAGCCAAGACCAACTCATCATTGAATAACGGGTAATGATGAAAATCCATACGTTCTAGCTGCGTATAGCTAATGACAAACTCAGTTTCCTGATATCTGAGCTGATGCTCAATATTATCATGCAAATATGATCTAATCGTCACACCCAGATTGGGTGTATTTTGTTTTACCTGTTCAACTATTTTTGCAGCGAGTCTAATATCTAGCGGGCTACAAATTGAAAGACTAAAAACCCTATCACTATTATCAGGTTCAAACCCAACCCCAGGTAACTCATTATATACCAGTTGTAATGCCTGACGGACTGGACCAAATAATTGATGAGCTCTTGCCGTCGGTTGTATTCCACGCCCATAACGCACAAATAATTCATCATTGAACATTAGCTTCAAACGAGAAACCGCATTACTGACAGCAGGTTGTGACATTCCTAATATCTGTGCCGCACGTGTCACATTCTGCATTTGCATAACTGCATCAAAAACAGTCAGCAGATTGAGATCCACATTACGTAAATGAATTTCATTTGGATCTTTTTTGGTTGCAGTTACTGAGGTGTATTCAGCCATTGTTTAACTCCACTAAACTCATGCAGATGATCCCGGCTAATAACAAAACATCGGAAATACCTTCATTTATTACTCAGATATTACGATGACTATAACTATTAACGAGATCAATTGTCTCAATCATTTCGATAACAAATAATTAAGACTCGTCCTTGTACAAATCTGAATACGCATAGCTAACCCGCGCATCCCCTTATTAGTGTTAAAAATATATAATTTCAATTAGTAGACAATGTAGAGCTCATTATTCATTCACAAAAAAGTACAATTATGTTAACAATTTATTCACCCTGCTATTCTGTATATGATGATAAATCAAAGAATGACACAATTCACAATAAAATCACTGACTTATTATTATTAAACAATTTTATCAGAGTTATTATATTATAGAATTATTTTTTCAAAGATATATAACATAACTTCCTATTTGCATCTATTTTTTCAATAGCAAATGATGTTTCTCAGAAAAATACAAATCCACTTCCAGCCTACCACATAAAAAATACTTAATTTTAATTAATCAGTATAATGCGCTATTTTTATATAAATCTTAGCTTTTCATTAAAGTCAAACCCGAACAAAAAAGAATAAAATAAAATCTTTTTAAATATAAACAGATCAACACTTCAATTTACTGCTATGAGAAAAGTGAAACCAAGAATCATATGCCTAAATGAATTCTTGACATCACTTTTAAGATAACGTATCAATAAAAGCATACGAATCACGAACACTCATTAATACTACTGAAAGGTTGGATCGATATGATTCACTCAATTTGTCTATTAAACCTACTACTTATCGTATCTGATACGCGCGGTATGCTGGTGGACAGAAAACAGAGTTGATTCAAAACAGAGTTGGTCCAAACCAGACATAAACAAGAACCCGCGCCATGCGCGGGTTTTTTTTACCTGCTGGGCGCAAAAAATAACCATGAGAGGAACATCCATATGAACCAGCAAGTTATTATCTTCGACACCACGTTACGTGATGGAGAACAAGCATTACAAGCCAGCTTATGTGTGAACGAAAAGCTCCAAATTGCCTTGGCCCTGGAAAGAATGGGTGTTGATATCATGGAAGTCGGTTTTCCAGTTTCCTCTCCTGGTGATTTTGAATCTGTACAGACGATCGCTAAGCATATCAAAAACAGTCGTGTTTGTGCCTTAGCGCGTTGTGTAGAAAAAGACATCGATGTAGCGGCGGAAGCACTAAAAGTTGCAGAAGCGTTTCGAATTCACGTTTTCTTGGCCACTTCCAATTTACATATTGAATCCAAGCTGAAAAAAACATTCGAAAATGTCATGGAAATGGCAGCTCAATCAATCAAACGAGCACGTCGTTACACTGATGATGTCGAATTCTCCTGTGAAGATGCGGGTCGTACACCTATTGATAATCTGTGTCGGATCGTTGAAAACGCTATCAAAGCAGGCGCAACGACGATCAATATCCCAGATACCGTCGGTTACACCACACCATATCAATTTGGCGGCATCATCACTAACTTGATCGAACGCGTTCCTAATATTGATAAAGCAATAATATCCGTCCATTGCCACGATGATTTGGGGATGTCTGTCGCCAACTCGATCACAGCAGTGCAATCCGGCGCCCGTCAGATAGAAGGGACAATAAACGGTCTGGGTGAACGTGCCGGTAACTGTTCACTGGAAGAAGTCATTATGGCGATTAAAGTCCGTCAGCAAATGTTAGGCGTTTATACTAATATCAACCATCAGGAAATTTACCGCACCAGTCAGTTGGTCAGCCAATTATGCAATATGCCGATCCCTGCGAATAAAGCCATTGTTGGTAGCAATGCATTTTCCCACTCATCCGGGATTCATCAGGACGGGGTACTGAAAAATCGTGAAACTTACGAAATTATGACGCCAGAGTCCATCGGACTGAAAGAAATTCAATTGAACCTGACTTCCCGTTCCGGCCGCGCCGCAGTGAAACACCGTATGGAAGAGATGGGATATCAAGATAAAGATTACGATCTGGATAGCTTATATGAAGCCTTTTTACGTCTGGCGGATAAAAAAGGCCAAGTATTTGACTATGACTTGGAAGCTTTAGCTTTCATGAATTTGCAACAACAAGAACCCGAATTTTTCCACCTGGATAACTTTAATATCCAATCCGGCTCCAACGTGATGGCAACAGCCGCTGTACGCGTAGTATGTGGTAAAGAGATGAAATCAGAAGCCGCCACCGGCAATGGCCCGGTAGATGCTGTCTATCAGGCAATCAGTCGAATAACTGAATACCCAATTGAACTGGTTTCTTATCAATTATCAGGTAAAGGCCAAGGAAGAAATGCACTAGGTCAGGTAAATATCGTGGTCGAATGCTTTGGACGCCGCTTCCACGGTATGGGGTTGGATACCGATATTATTGAATCTTCTGCCAAAGCAATGATTCATGCTCTGAACTGCGTTTGGCGTACAGAGCAAGTTAAGAAAGAGAAACAACGCATACAGCAAAATACAAAGGAAATGGTGTAAACATGTCGAACAATTATCATATTGCAGTTTTACCCGGTGATGGTATTGGCCCCGAAGTTATGACACAGGCCTATAAAATATTGGACGCAATCCGTAAGCGTTTCAATATCCGTATCACCACCAGCGAATATGATGTGGGTGGGATTGCTATCGATCGCCACGGCTGTTCACTACCGGCAAAAACCGTAGCGGGTTGTGAACAGGCTGATGCCATATTGTTCGGCTCAGTGGGAGGGCCTAAATGGGAACATTTACCCCCAGCAGAACAACCGGAGCGTGGCGCACTGTTGCCATTACGCAAACATTTCAAACTATTCAGCAATTTACGTCCTGCCCGCCTATATGCCGGATTAGAGACATTTTGTCCTTTACGCAGTGATATTGCCGCCAGAGGCTTTGATATTTTATGTGTCCGCGAATTAACCGGCGGTATCTATTTTGGTCAACCCAAAGGACGTGAAGGCCAAGGTAAATATGAACGGGCATTTGATACTGAGGTTTATCACCGTTTTGAAATCGAGCGCATTGCCCGTATCGCCTTCGAATCCGCTCGCAAACGTAGTAACAAAGTTACATCTATTGATAAAGCAAATGTGTTGCAGAGTTCCGTATTGTGGCGAGAAGTTGTGACTGAGATCGCAAAAGAGTATCCAGACGTAGAAATCAATCACATGTATATTGATAACGCCACCATTCAGTTAATTAAAGATCCGTCTCAGTTTGATGTGATGCTGTGCTCCAATATTTTCGGCGATATCTTATCTGATGAGTGCGCCATGATTACCGGGTCAATGGGCATGCTACCTTCTGCTAGCCTGAATGAAAAAGGTTTTGGCCTGTACGAGCCCGCAGGTGGTTCTGCGCCAGATATCGCCGGAAAAGGTATTGCTAACCCGATAGCCCAGATCCTGTCTGCCGCTCTACTGTTGCGTTACAGCTTAGGTCACAATGACGCCGCAAATGCGATTGAACAGGCGGTTAACTACGCGCTGGAACAGGGCTATCGCACAACAGATTTAGCAGGAAACGGTAAAGCAATTAGCACTGATGAAATGGGCAGCGCTATCGCCCGTTATATAGCCGAGGGTATTTAACATGGCTAAGACTTTATATCAAAAATTATATGACGCTCATATTGTCCGGGAAGTGCCGAATGAAACCCCGTTACTCTATATTGATCGTCATCTGGTTCATGAAGTAACTTCCCCGCAAGCCTTTGATGGTTTGCGCACTAAAGGCCGCCCAGTGCACCAGCCAGGTAAAACGTTCGCAACAATGGATCATAACGTATCTACGCAAACGAAAGATATTAATGCCTGTGGTGACATGGCACGTATTCAAATGCAGGAGTTAATGAAAAACTGCGCCGAATTCGGCATTACATTATATGACCTCAACCACCCTTATCAGGGGATTGTCCATGTCATCGGACCTGAACAGGGTATAACCCTGCCAGGCATGACGATTGTTTGTGGCGATTCTCATACCGCAACGCATGGAGCATTCGGCTCATTGGCTTTCGGTATTGGCACTTCTGAAGTTGAACATGTACTCGCCACCCAAACCCTAAAACAAGCCCGCGCCAAGACGATGAAAATCGAAGTGATGGGTGATGTCGGTGATGCCATTACCGCCAAAGATATCGTTCTGGCGATCATCGGCAAAACAGGCAGTGCCGGCGGTACAGGGTATGTGGTGGAATTCTGTGGTAAGGCGATTGAAGCACTTAGCATGGAAGGCCGTATGACTTTATGTAACATGGCAATTGAAATGGGTGCTAAAGCCGGTTTGGTTGCACCGGATGAAACGACTTTTACTTACATGAAAGGCCGCCAGTTCTCGCCAAAAGAGGAACTGTGGGAACAAGCTGTTGCTTACTGGAAGACATTAAAATCCGATCCTGATGCTCAATACGACACCGTGGTTACGATTAATGCAGAAGAGATCTCTCCGCAGGTCACATGGGGAACAAACCCTGGACAAGTGATCGCCATTGATCAAACAATTCCAGCGCCAGAATCTTTTAGTGATCCTGTCGAACGCGCATCTGCGGAAAAAGCCTTGGCTTATATGGATTTGAAACCCGGTATTAAGTTAACAGATGTAAAGATCGATAAAGTCTTTATCGGCTCTTGCACCAATTCCCGGATTGAAGATTTACGGGCTGCCGCAGCCATCGCACAAGGCCATAAAGTCGCCCCTGGCGTTCAGGCAATCGTTGTTCCCGGATCAGGCCCTGTTCAAGCACAAGCAGAAGCAGAAGGTTTGGACAAAATTTTCATAGAAGCCGGCTTTGAATGGCGTTTACCCGGATGTTCCATGTGTCTGGCAATGAATAATGACCGCCTGCAACCCGGAGAACGCTGCGCTTCGACCAGTAACCGCAACTTTGAAGGACGCCAAGGACGTGGTGGACGCACCCATTTGGTGAGTCCAGCGATGGCGGCAGCAGCAGCGATTAATGGTCATTTTATCGATATACGCCATCCAGCACAGAAGTCATAAAGGAGAGAATGATGGAAAAGCTTATTCAACATACCGGCTTGGTTGCTCCTTTAGATGCTGCAAACGTCGATACTGATGCCATTATTCCCAAGCAATTCTTGCAGAAAGTCACTCGTACAGGATTTGGTCAGCATCTGTTTCATGATTGGCGTTTTCTTGATGATGAAGGACAAAAACCTAATCCTGAATTCGTATTAAATCAGCCTTGTTATCAGGGCGCTAGTATCCTTCTGGCTCGTGAAAACTTTGGTTGCGGTTCCTCCCGTGAACATGCGCCTTGGGCATTAACAGATTATGGTTTTAAAGTGGTTATCGCCCCAAGTTTTGCGGATATTTTCTACGGTAACGCTTTCAACAACCAGTTACTGCCAGTAAAACTGAACGATAAAGATGTCAATGAGCTATTTGAGTTGGTTCAGCAAAACAAAGCTTGTCGTTTTACTGTCGATCTAGAACAACAGAAAGTCCACGCTGGCAATAAAAGCTATGATTTCGAAATCGATAGTTTCCGGCGTCACTGTATGATGAATGGTCTGGACAGCATCGGCCTGACATTACAACATCTGGACGCCATAACAGCCTACGAGCAGGAACAACCGGTTTTCCTGCGTTAATTTTTCCTTTATTAACTTATCCCGTAGTTTTCTACTACGGGATTTTTCTATCACAGTGTCAAAGGCAAGACAATGCCGCCACGTCTATACTCAACACTCATGCAGACAGTCCCTTTTTCAGCCATATATAGTAATTTAACTAACATTTACTCAATCAATATCACATTTAAAAGAAATTAACAGATGAAACAGCGACAGCGGCTGGACAAAGCGCCACCAATGCCAGATGATTACTCGTTTTAAATTAATATGTAAAAAGAAACAGAGCGTACATAATGTACAATAAGAAAAAAAGCCAGTAAGCTTTCTTACTGGCTGGCAAATCACCATTACTCAAGAAAATTGGGGGAGAAGCCAGATTTCGTCTGGCCTATTGAGCTACTTTCAATACAGATAATTATCGCTGCAATATAAGAAAATAAAAATTGATGAATAATACTCTGGAGTTCCTCTTTTATGCCCAGTTCACGTTTACAACAACAATTCATTCGATTATGGCAACACCATCAAGGAAAAGAGGCTGAAACAACGTTACAAGAACTGGCAAATGTACTGCATTGTTCAAAACGCCATATCCGTTCACTGCTCAACAACATGCAGAAAGCTGGCTGGTTACAGTGGCAAGCAGAATCCGGCCGGGGGAAACGCTCTCAACTGAATTTCTTACGTGATGGATGGGAATTTCAGCAACAACGGGCTGAAGAGTTGCTTGAGCAACATAACGTCGAGAAGCTGGTCCAACTGGTTGGTGATAAAGATACAGTCCGCCATATGGTACTATCCCAGATTGAACGCCGCTTCCGTCAGGGAAAAAACCTACTGCGGATACTCTATTATCGTCCCTTCCCTAATCTTCTACCCGGTTCACCGTTACGCCGTTCTGAAATTCATCTGGTCAGGCAGATATTTAATAGCCTAACCCGCATAAATGAGGAAAATGGGGAACCAGAAGCTGACTTAGCTCATCATTGGCAACAATTATCCTCAAATCATTGGCGCTTTTATCTACGGCCGGCCATCCATTTTCACCACGGCAGAGAATTACAGATGGCAGACGTCATCGCTTCGCTACAAAGATTACGCCACCTGCCCCTTTTTTCTCATATTGAAAAAGTCACCACGCCCACACCCTATGTGATTGATATTTTTCTTTCAGAACCCGATCTCTGGCTCCCTTTATTAATCGGCAGCCCACATGCCATGATCTTGCCTCAAGAGTGGACAAAGTTACCGAACTTCTCTCGTATGCCTGTGGGAACCGGCCCTTACCAGGTAATAAAAAACAGTGCTCAGAAACTACAAATTCGTGCCTTTGATAACTACTTTGGCTTTCGGGCGCTGATTGATCAGGTGAATATATGGTTTCTACCAGAATTAGCCGAGAAACTGGTTTGTACAACACTGCATCTGGAAAGTGACAGCACAGGTAATAACTCACTAGATAGCAGAATAGAAGAGGGCTGTTATTTCCTACTACATGACCACCGTTCAACTAAATGTAGAAGAGAAGACGTTCGCCAATGGCTATGTAGCCTGCTAACACCGATAAATCTGCTAGCGCATTGTGACCCCTTTTATCAACGCCACTGGTCACCCGCCTATGGTTTATTACTACGCTGGCACCACAGTAAGCTCATATCTGAATTGAACAAACCAGAGGATATTACTCATCTGACCGTCACGCTTTACCATCAACATCACGAATACCACACAATCAGCCAGATCCTTCAAACCATACTGACTAAATGCGGCGTCGCATTGAAAATTAACATTGTGGATTACGACACATGGTTCAATGGCAACGCCGAAAGCGACCTCTGGCTTTCTACCGCCAACTTTTATAATCCTCTGGAATTTTCGCTGTTCGCGACACTGTACGAAATGCCATTATTGAAAAAGTGCCTTGGTGATAACTTGAATAAAGAAGTATCTCAATGGCGACGACAAGAACTATCCCTTGAAGAATGGTGCGAAAAAATAATTGATGAGCATTGGCTGCATCCGCTGTTTCACCACTGGCTTGAGTTGCAGGGACAAAGAAGCATGCGCGGAGTCAAAATGAACACCTTTGGTTGGTTTGATTTCAAATCCGCCTGGTTTAACCCACATGAAGGATAATTCACAGAAAAGGCCAGAGTTATGAACATACACAGGTACACAAACTCGCTTTTATTCACTTTTTCTGTGGATATCTATGTGAAAAAAGCAGGGGTAATTCAGGTATAGCTTTATATTATGAATTATCAATCTATAAACAAAAAATGAAATAGTATTTATTTTTCATTGAAATAGCGGCTATTTACCTCGGTATTTCTAGCGTTAATCACGGCTATAATAGACAACGTTAGTTGATAAGAACAAAAAATAACCAAATATCATGTTATCCACAGGTTATGCTTTTTAGTTAAGCAAAAAACAGCGGTTTTTGTAGAAAAAAGTGTGAGTCAAACCTGTAAATCAAACCAGTGATCTCATTTTTGTCTACTTATCCCATAAAACTGTGGATAACATGGTGTAAGATCCTGTTCATTATTACCGGCAATAGGTGAACAAGAACGACAGCCAATTTTACAATATTTGAAACAGCAATAAAAAATGTTTGTATATCATGTTATTATCACTTTTTAGCTATTGTATAAACCTCAGATTTATTATTCACAGAAACCAAGGCTGTTTTTTGACCTAAAAAACGGATATCCCAAATGAGCACTCTTTTTTCCCCTCCACCGCCACCAGACAACGAGCAACAATTGCTTGAATGCGCCCAACTTCTGGCTGGTCTATCAATGGGAGAACTCGCAGCAAAAGCAAATTTGCCTATCCCACCCAATCTGAAACGAGATAAAGGCTGGGTAGGCATGTTGCTGGAATATTACCTCGGTGCGAGTGCCGGCAGTAAGCCAGAACAAGATTTTGAACATATCGGCATTGAACTCAAAACTATCCCCGTAGACAGAAGAGGTTATCCACTGGAGACAACATTTGTCTGCGTTGCACCATTAACAGGGAACAGTGGTATTACCTGGGAAAGATGCCATGTTAGACGCAAATTATCGCGGGTGCTTTGGATACCCGTTGAAGGTGAACGGGAAATTCCTTTAGCCAAACGCCGAGTGGGTTCCCCTTTATTGTGGAGTCCCAATCAAGAAGAAGAAGAGTTACTGCGTCGCGACTGGGAAGAATTGATGGATTTCATCGTGCTTGGCAAAGTAGAGAGCGTCACCGCCCGTCATGGCGAAGTATTACAGTTACGCCCAAAAGCGGCTAACAGCAAAGCATTAACCGAAGCAATTGGAGTACACGGCCAGCCTATTATGACTCTGCCTCGCGGGTTCTATCTGAGGAAAAATTTTACGGCGCCTCTACTAGCCCGTCATTTCTTAATTTAACGTTGAGCTCTGACTGATTTTTACATTCCCATGCTTACCTTGCATCTAATCACGCGTATAATTAGATTTTTACCTTAAGGTTTTAATAAGCAATGTTAGAATGGATTGTTGAGCCCCACGCCTGGATGGCACTTGCCACCCTGACAATTCTAGAAATCGTTTTAGGGATTGATAACATTATCTTTTTGTCACTTGTTGTGGCAAAACTCCCTAGCCATCAGCAAAATAGAGCACGCAGGATCGGACTAATGGGAGCAATGCTAATGCGCTTAGCGCTGTTAGCATCCATTGCCTGGGTTATTCGGCTAACCTACCCAATATTAACAGTTTTTGAACATGACATTTCCGCTCGTGACTTAATCCTATTCTTTGGCGGTCTGTTCCTGATATGGAAAGCCAGCAAAGAAATCCACGAAGCGATCGAAGGTGACAATGAAGGAGAGCTAAAACGTCCTGTTCACTCCTTCATGGGAGCTATCATCCAGATTATGTTGCTGGACATTATTTTCAGCCTGGATTCAGTCATTACCGCAGTTGGTCTATCCGATCATCTATTCATTATGATGGCAGCCGTTATCATAGCCGTCGGTGTCATGATGCTCGCTGCTCGTCCTATCGGAGAATTCGTTGACCGTCACCCTTCCGTCAAAATGTTAGCGCTGTCATTCTTAATCCTTGTAGGCTTTACCCTTATTCTGGAAAGCGTACAAGTGCATATCCCTAAAGGTTACATCTATTTTGCTATGTTCTTCTCAATGGCAGTAGAAACGCTGAATCTGATGCGTGGGAAAAAGAAATGAAAAGTAGCGCTACAATAACGCTAAAAAATACCATGCTTTGATTTAAAAAGTATGCCATAGATGCCCAGTTCAACACTGCGGCATCTCAATTCCATGCAGCAAAAAACTGCCGGTTATTCCGGCAATTTTTGTTAACTTGGCTAATCTAGCCAAATATAAGCACCTTACTATGACGATCCAAACAAAATATGCATGAAGTTAAAAGTAACCTAAACCAATTAGCTGACAAAGCTGGCAAACCTTATGTCCAACTTGTACCAATCAACCAACAAGATAGAGTTCCCGGAGGATTCGAAGATCTTATTACCATAGGCGAGGATTTTTTTGATGCAGATCGGGAAATTCAGTTTATGTTTGCAGGGGATAGCTCTACAACTCAATACGAGCTTATTTCACTATCCCCTAAGACTATATTAAGGCTACGTGCTATTTAAAGTTTCTTAGACGCCTGTAAATAAAGCATCTCCAGCGCAATAGTCGCACCTGCCAGAGCCGTAATTTCAGACTGATCATAAGCTGGGGCCACTTCAACCACATCCATACCGACAATATTGAGCGGTTGCAAACCACGAAGTAATTTCAGTGCCCGATCGGTTGTCAGACCACCAATAACAGGCGTCCCCGTACCCGGTGCAAAAGCAGGATCAAGACAATCGATATCGAAGGTCAGGTAAACCGGCATATCACCAACCGTCTCTTTTATCTGAGCAAGCAAATCATCCACACTACGGTCATTAACCTGATCAGCATCCAGCACCGTAAAACCATTGTCCCGCCCATGTTCAGTACGAATACCAATTTGTACTGAATGATGTGGGTCGATCAACCCCTCATTTGGCGCATGATAGAACATGGTACCGTGATCAAATTGGCTACCGTTTGGATAGGTATCAGCATGAGCATCAAAATGAACCAGAGCCATTTTGCCGAAATGTTTGGCATGAGCGCGCAGCAAAGGCAAAGTGATAAAGTGGTCGCCACCAAAAGAGAGCATACGCTTACCGGAAGCCAGCACCTTTTCAGCATGAGCTTGCAACTTATCACTCATATCCTGAGCATCGCCAAAGTTGAAGACCAAATCACCACAATCCACAACGTTAAGGCAATTGCGTAATTTAAAATCCCACGGCCAACGGCGGCTTTCCCATGCCAGGTGAGTAGAAACCTGACGAATAGCCGCAGGCCCGTGGCGACTACCTGCACGGCCTGATGTCGCCATATCGAATGGCACCCCAGTAATTACCCACTCTGCATCGCTAGAATATGGCTGGAAATTCAACGGAAAGCGCAGGAAACCGAAGGCATTAGAAACCAGAGAGTCATCTTGTTGGTTGCCCAAGGTACTTATTGTCATGAGATATATCCTCAAAAGTTTCCCGACAAAACAACGCTATTTAATTCCAGAATACCCATGCCATGACGAAATGGGGTATTTCTAAGATAACCCCATTTCTCTGCATTCCGCATCTGATTGATATAAATAACATTATCTGTATACAGGAGGCTTAATTAACACCAGAAGATCATTCATCTTCCAGATATGTGTAGCCATAAAGACCACTTTCAAATTCCAGTAAAAATTGCTCTTGCAAACCTGTATCCAAATCCGCGCCTTTTACTTGATCACGGAAGCGAGCCATCAATACGTTAGGGTCCAATTTCACATATTGCAGCATATCGGCGACTGAATCCCCCTCTTCACTTTGGTTATAGGTCACTTCGCCATTATCGAATACATAAACATCAATAGCCGCTGTATCGCCAAACAGGTTATGCATATTGCCAAGAATTTCCTGATATGCTCCCACCATAAAGAAACCAATCATTGGCGGGCAATCGGGGTCATAAGCGGGCATCGGCATTGTCGCTGCTACACCATCGCCATCCACATAATGATCAATAATACCATCGGAGTCACAGGTGATATCTAATAACACAGCACGGCGTTCCAACGGCTTATCCAACCCCTCAATAGGTAAAACAGGAAACAACTGGTCGATACCCCACGCATCCGGCAGAGACTGGAACAGAGAGAAATTCACATAGAATTTATCTGCCATACGCTCTTGCAGCTCATCAATAATCGGCCGGTGAGCACGGTTGCTTGGGTCAAGATCCTGTTGAATACGGCGACAAATATTCAGATATAATTCTTCCGCCCATGCCCGTTCCGTCAAATCCAGCATGCCATGCGCATATTGTGTGTGAACATCATGCAGATCAAGCTGGCTGTCATGCAACGATTCACGTAGAGAGCGTCTATTTCCTTCAGAATGCATCTCCTGCCACGTTTCCCACAGACTGGCGAGCGGACGGGAAGCATCCTCTGCCGGTGGCGTGGTCTGCGTAAATTCATTACGCTCAACCCCGATAACATTGGAGACCAAAACAGTATGATGAGCCGTCAGGGCACGCCCGGATTCCGTGATAACGGTCGGATGAGGTAAACCATGTTCATCACAAGCATCGCCAATCCCCCAAATGACATTGTTGGCATATTCATTCAACCCATAATTCACAGAACAATCCGATTGAGAACGGGTCCCTTCATAATCGACACCCAATCCACCACCAACATCAAAACATTGAATATTTACCCCGAGTTTATGTAACTCGACATAAAAACGCGCAGATTCACGGACACCTGTTGCGATATCACGGATATTCGCCAATTGTGAGCCAAGATGAAAATGCAATAATTGCAGACTATCAAGTCGATCCACGGCGCGCAAAGTCTCAACCAATTGCAATACCTGAGTCGCCGCCAGACCAAACTTCGATTTTTCACCGCCGCTGGCCTGCCATTTACCTGAACCTTGAGACGCCAAACGTGCACGGACCCCCAAGCGAGGGATCACATTCAGTCGTTCAGCCTCTTCCAGTACCTGGGCAATCTCAGACATCTTTTCGATCACCAAATAAACCTTGTGACCTAACTTCTCACCGATCAGCGCCAGACGAATATATTCACGATCTTTATATCCATTACACACGATGACGGTACGAGTCATACCCGCATGGGCTAGCACCGCCATTAGCTCCGCTTTGGAGCCAGCCTCAAGCCCTAAAGGTTCGCCGGAACTGGCCAGTGATTCAATAACGCGGCGTTGTTGGTTAACTTTAATAGGATAAACTAAAAAGTAATCGCCTTTATAACCATATGACTCTCTGGCACGTTTAAATGCAGCATTGATTGAACGCAAACGATGTTGCAGGATTTGAGGAAAGCAAAATAGCGCTGGCAAACGCAAATTTTTCTGCTCCTGCTGAACTCTTTTCACCAATTCCGCAAGATCGATTCTTGCTCCCGGCAAATCAGGATTTGGACACACACTAACATTGCCAAGATCATTGACGTAGTAGTAACTCCCTCCCCAATATGCAATATTGTAAGTCTGTTGCATTTTACGAGCGATATTATCATTCATGGCAGTCTCCTTAAGGGAGTGAGAGTTTTTCGCCTGTAATTAATAAATAACCCAAAACGCTATAATCTCGCGTATTGAGAAATATCAAGGAACAGCATGCTCTCAGGTTGTAAAAAGCGTTTAGTTACTACTAAACAATGACAAAATTACCGAGTGACAATACGCCTGTACGATATATCCGGCCTGTTTGCAGACAACAGATAACATCGAATTAAAGACATATTGAAAAGAAAGGAAAAAGACGCGGATACATCCGACGACAAGTGTGGCTGTTGGCCATTAGCAATCAGCAGATAATGGTTCATTACCCCATTCACCCCCACACATGACTCATATTTAAGGAGCCATTTTCTCGATTGAGAAACAGAAGCTATTTAGCTTTCTGCGAATCTGTAGCACAAATACTTCAACTACGGCCGCTGTTTATACTCGCAATCACACAAAATTGCAAAATGAAATTGAACAAAACCGACATATAAACCAAGAAATTATTCATTCCTCTGATGAAAATTACTCGCTGAACTAAAAAAATCTAGCGCATGGATAAGAATTACCCTAAAATAGCCATCTAGATGTTAATCCATCCATTCCCAAACTGAAATTATATTTTAAGGTAACGTTATATAATGACCACATACCTTTTCACTTCCGAATCTGTTTCCGAAGGGCATCCTGATAAAATTGCAGACCAAATATCTGATGCCGTTCTTGATGCTATCCTGGAACAAGATCCAAAAGCACGAGTTGCCTGCGAAACCTATGTTAAAACTGGCATGGTCATGGTTGGTGGTGAAATTACTACCAGCGCTTGGGTTGATATTGAAGAAATTACGCGACAAACAGTTCGAGAGATTGGTTATGTTAATTCTGAAATGGGTTTTGATGCAAACTCATGCGCAGTATTAAGCGCCATTGGTAAACAGTCACCGGATATTAACCAAGGTGTTGATCGTGAAGATCCCCTGCAACAAGGCGCAGGCGACCAAGGGCTAATGTTTGGTTATGCAACCAACGAAACTGACGTACTCATGCCTGCGCCGATCACCTATGCGCACCGTCTGGTTCAGCGTCAAGCTGAAGTTCGGAAAAATGGTGTACTTCCGTGGTTACGCCCTGATGCTAAAAGCCAAATCACTTTCCAATACAATAACGACAAAATTGTCGGCGTTGATGCGGTTGTACTTTCCACACAGCATGCTGAAAATATTAGCCAGAAAGATCTGCAAGAAGCGGTCATGGAAGAGATCATTAAGCCGGTTTTGCCTGCTGAATGGTTAAATCCAACAACCAAATATTTCATTAACCCAACCGGTCGTTTTGTCATCGGCGGCCCAATGGGAGACTGTGGTCTGACTGGCCGTAAAATTATCGTAGATACTTACGGCGGCATGGCGCGTCATGGCGGCGGGGCATTCTCAGGTAAAGATCCATCCAAGGTGGACCGCTCAGCGGCTTATGCTGCACGCTACGTAGCAAAAAACATTGTTGCTGCCGGCTTGGCTGATCGTTGTGAAATTCAAGTTTCTTATGCTATCGGCGTTGCAGAACCCACTTCCATCATGGTGGAAACATTCGGTACTGAAAAAGTTTCAACAGCAACTCTGACTCTGCTAGTACGTGAATTCTTTGATTTACGCCCTCACGGTTTGATTCAGATGCTGGATCTATTACACCCAATCTATCGTGATACTGCGGCTTATGGTCATTTTGGTCGTCCACAGTTCCCGTGGGAAGCCACTGATAAAGCAGAAGCGCTGCGTGATGCTGCGGGTCTGAAACTATCAGCTATGAATATGTAAAAATATAACAGCAAAAAGTCTGGTTTAGATAACTAAACCAGACTTTTCTTAGCATTAGCTGACGATTAAAAAATCCCTAAAAATATTATTATCGGTTGTTCACGGATTTCTAATAGAATTCACCAATCCTTACCTATTTTATTTTCAACACATGAAATCAGCTAGCGTTCCAATTTCTCTACAACAAGCCGTTATAAATACTTTGCAGCAAAAACTGCAACAAGCAAACTTATATCTTAACTGTGATTTTCCTGAGCCTACAATAAACTACCGCCAGCGGGGAACTACAGCAGGCAGTGCCTATATAAAAAATTGGGAAATCCGCCTTAATCCAGTATTATTGATTGAAAATCAACAAACTTTTATTGATGAAGTTGTGCCTCACGAATTAGCTCATCTATTGGTTTATCGCTACTTTGGGAAAGTACCTCCACATGGGAAACAATGGCGTTGGATGATGGAAGAAGTATTGAGTGTTCCGGCTAACCGTACACACAAATTTAAAATCGACTCAGTACGTAGTAAAACTTTTATTTATCACTGTGGTTGTCAACAACATAAGCTAACGCTACGTCGCCATAATAAAATTCTGCGCGGAGAAAGTCATTATATCTGTCAAAAATGCGGAGAGAAGCTTATTGCTAAATCAATAGATTCTCTCAATCCTAATTTATAATAATAAAAATGTGATTTAATTATTCCACTATCTAAATATAAATCACACAACTTCTGAGCAGGGAAGAAAGGAAGAAAATTTATGACTAATTAAAAAATAGTCAAATGTTGAAAAGAAAGGATATTTACTGCCGTTTCTTCCTTAAAACGGGCAGCAAAGGAGTCATCGTGTAAATAAGTCATGCCCGATATTCCCGATAAATGGAGCATATAACGATAATTCAATTCGGCCATTTCCTGTCACGAACCTCGCTAAGATTTGAGATTCAAACCAAAATGCTGCTTCCAGGATGTAAAAATCTTTCTGGTACATAAAGATCATAATCATTTAAACGACAGTATTCCTACAATTGCTGAGCAAACCTAACACCAACCTTTCGGTATATTTGTGCCGTATAATGTTCAATAGTACGGTAGGAAACATTTAATATTCTGCCAATTTGTTTACTGGTATATTTATGTAAAGAGAGAAAAATGACATCCCATTCTCGTTGGGTAAATAAATTCGTCGGTGGCTGAAATATAATGGAAGCGGGTAGTTTTCCATAAAATAGACGGGTTAATGAGAAATCCTGAGCTTCCCATCCGTGGAAAATGACTCCGACACATTCGTTTTCATCATTATATAATGGGTATTTTTCACAAAAATGAGATGATAAGAATTTATCGCTCCCATACATATGTGTTTCAAGCGAACATACTGTTGTTTCGCTCTCCATTACACTTTGATCATGAAGAACAAATTCTTTTGCAAACTCAGCGCCATCCCAAGGAAGTTCATAATCATACCGCCCTTCGTAATCAAATGAGTCTGGAAGATTTTCAAGACGTTTAAGTGCCAGATTGCCATAAATAAAGCACGAATTTTTATCTTTTATTCCCCAAGGATCGTTACTGATTGCTAATGTGTTAATAACTTGGGGTGAAATGATTAACTTATTATTCATGTCATCGTTCCTTTATTATATTTGACATAGTAACCACTTAATTACTATTAAGGCATTATCTGAACAAATTGTTGTCTAAATTATACTTGGAATAACTTAATTATATAATATAGCACAACAATTACCCAGTCAAAAAGTGTATATTTATCTACGATAACATTATAAATAAAGTTATTATTTAGGTGATTTATTTTATCGGTTAAGAAATATTTTAAAAATTGAACGTACCTAACCTCTCAACTCATTAAGATTAATTGTCCATAAGACAGACGACTGAGTAAATAATGACAAGAGATCAAGTGAATTCGCTGAGCTAACTGAGTTGATGCCATTCCCTGTAACTGAAAAGCTTAAGACGTTCATTAAGGTATTTCATACGGTTCCAATATCCCCAAAAATAATTAAAATTTTTGGACATTCTAGTATTCATAAAAGAATATTTCTGAACATTTAATGTTTATTTTTGAACAATTGAAATTCATTTATGACCTTTTTGTCGTTAGACATAACATTTTCCATTTGGAGAATATTTGGCTGTACTTAGCGGGGTTTAATGTCTTAGTACAGCTATTTTTTAGCATTCCGCCCCAGCGCGGACTCAGGGAAAAGGCTGTAACAATATAAAAATATTAATTTGAAGAGAATATGAACATAGTGCCTTGAATAACCAAATTGAGAGGAAAAGAAGGAATGATTGTAAAAAACGACTGGCGCCCGGCTGAGATTATTGCGGCATTAAAAAAACAAGGAACAAATCTTTCTACTGTTTCAAGAGAAGCGGGGCTTGCTCCATCCACCTTAAGTAATGCGCTGTACCGTCCGTGGCCCAAAGGTGAACGGCTTATTGCTGCCTCTTTAAATTGTGATCCTTGCGAAATATGGCCGAGCAGATACTTTAAATTAGTTGCCATTTTCAAAATCAACATGAACTCTTCATATAAAAATTAATGAGAGGAAACTAATTATCTGAAACTTTCCTCATGGAAAGTTTCAGATATGATAATAAAATTAAAACAGGGCTATTAACGCCCTGCTTTGTTATTGAGCTCTAGTTAAATTATATAAACAGGCCAATGCAGGATGTTTATCACCGGTTAATTTTTTGTATTGTGTTAACATTTCTCCCCATATTCCTACTAATTCCGTAGATATCTTTTTATTTTATGATGTTAGCTGAGCTAAACCAGTGATTGCTTTTTCAAGATATTGACGAGGACAACCTAAATTTATTCGGATAAACCCTTTGCCACTGTCGCCAAAACCCCATCCCATTGAAACGACTAGTTTGGCTTTTTGTAATAAGGCCTGCTGCAAAGCAGCATCATCCAAACCTAAATCGCGACAATCCAGCCAAGCCAGATATGTCCCTTCCGCTTTGGTCATTCGGCACCAAGGAACGGCTGACGTTAAAGCCTGCTCGAACCAACAACGGTTTTCCGCCAAATAATGCTGTAGTTCATCAAGCCATATATCCCCATGTTGATATGCTGCTGTAGCCGCAGCCATAGATAGCGCGTTGAATACATCGAGTCCATGAGCATTCAACCGATCGATAAAGGCATGTCGAAGTTCGGGATTTGGAATGAGAAAATTTGATATACGGAGTGATGAAAGCCCAAATGTTTTACTTGTTGAGGTGGCGGCAATGACATTGCTATGCCATTCACTCCCCAGATGCAGTATTGAGGTGAATTTTCCCCAAGGCAAAATTAAATCAGCCCAAATTTCATCGGAAATTACCGTCGTACCGTACCTTTTGCAAAGCATTAATAACTGGAGCAGTTCGTCACTATCCCAACATCGGCCAGTAGGGTTATGCGGGTTACATAACAATAGCAGAGGCGGTCTATGTTGCTCCAATATCTGTTCCAGATGATCATAGTCAATTTTGTAACCTTCTTGACTTTCAAGAAGCGGGTTTTCAATCATCATTCTGCTGTTCATAGTAATAATTTTGGCGAATGAAGCATAATAGGGTCCTTGCACAACGATACCTTCCCCCGGTTTACTGAGCATCTGTATCAGTAAAGCCAATCCGGGTACGACGCCTTCTATCGACGTAAACCAATCGCGGTATAAGGTCAGTTTATGACGCCTCGAAAACCAGTCTATTGCTGATTGATAATAGTGATCGTCACGTTCGCTATAACCAAAAATACCGTGGTCAATTCGAGAATAGAGTGTTTGCAAGACTTCTTCCGGGCATTGAAAATCGAAATCAGACACCCACATTGGAAGCAAATCAGCCTTATTTAAGGGCAAGTCACGATTTAAAAAGTCCCACTTAACAGAGCTTGTATTGTGGCGATCGATCATCTGGTTGAAATCAGGCAATTTCACTTTGGGTTTCCTTGTTATTCAGGGAGTTTTCCGTAGTGATTTTTGCGATACCGAAACCAGTAAAGCCATAAATGAGAGCCAGGAAGACAGCAGCATAGCACTGGATTGCCCAAGGTAGCAGTTCAAGCGTACTGACACCCAAGGTAGTCGCCATGTAAATACCAGCAGCAGTCCAAGGGATCAACGGTTCTATGACAGTACAGCCATCTTCTATTGTTCGTGACAGATTTTTATTATCCAGTCCCATCCGGCGATAAGCGTCTTTGAACAATTCTGCCGGGATAAGGAGAGCCAGCTTTCCGTTGCAGGTTGCGCCCGTTACCAGAATAGTTGTTACTAAGGTTGCAGCGATAAGTTGCCCGGTTGTGTGAACAACTTGTAAAAGCCGGTTAATGATGATGGTCAAGGCGCCAGTAAGTGCTAAAGCGCCGGCGAACGCGAATGCACAAAATGCAAGCAGAATGGTACTCATCATCGAGAACATACCACCACGATTGAGCAGGCGGGAAACATCGCTAACGACTCCGGTGATGTTGTGTCCCTGGTCAGAGAACATCGAAAGATTGAAACCATCTATCAACGCATTAAGGCCCTGTTTAAGGGTGAGCCCCTGGAGACCTATGCCAAGTACAATAGCTAATGCACATGCAGCAAGCATGACGGGTATCACCGGACGTTTGGTTATTGCTCCCCACAAAACCAGTATCGGCGGCAAAATCAGCAATAAATTGAAGTGATACAGGCTTTCAAGGGATTGCACGATTTCTGTGACCTTTTCCGGTGTCGCCACGTTACCGGTTAAGTTTGTATGACCCGCAATAAAATAAACAATAGCCGCTAAAACAAAGCCGGGAATAGTGGTATACATCAAATGTTGAACATGACTGTAAAGATCAGTATCGGCAACGATGGCGGCGAAGTTAGTTGAGTCAGATAGCGGTGAAATTTTATCGCCGAAATACGCGCCTGAAACAACCGCCCCGGCTGCCGCAGCCAAAGACACATCAAGGCCAGCGGCGACTCCCATAAGGGCAACCCCCACTGTTCCTGCTGATCCCCATGACGTACCGGTACAAACTGAGATAACGCTCGTGATAAAGAAAGCAGCAATAAGTATGTATTGAGGGCTAATCAGTTTTAACCCCCAATACATCATGTAAGGTATGGTTCCGCTGAACATCCAGGTCCCAATTAACCCGCCTACGCAAATCAGGATCATGATCACCGGCATCGCTTTAGCCAGCTTTGCCACAATAGCATCGATAATGTCATTCCAGCGATAACCTTGCCAATACGCTAATGTCGCTGCTATTCCTGCTGATATCAGTAATAGGGATTCGATGCGTAAATTCAATTGACCATACCCAATAACCAACAGTAAAAGCATTGCTGCAATTGGCAGTATAGCGAGTCCCAGATTAAGCTTTTTCTTATCATCCATATTAAAATTCCAATTTCAGGTGAGTTGTTAAAACAGAATAATGAATTTATTTCGAATGAGATGTGACAGATATTACTTGTTCATGTAATTGGTTTCATGAAGTGTAAAAATGTGACTTGTGTATCGATTTCTGATCTTGCTTATAATCCATTGCCAGGCGTCAAAAAGTTTTTAAAGATAAATTAAGTAGAACTCGTATGGAGTATACCGGTTTATCTAAAACACCGGAAATTTAAAGATTATGATTAAGTAACTAGTCCTATTTAAACATTATACTTAACTTTCCTATAATAAAAAATTACATTAAAATAGATAGATATTCAACAATGCACCTTATGTCAAATATCACACTACAATTCATTAACACATGGGAAAAAAGTCATGAACCGTGGGACGTAAAAAATAGTTCTCCATATTTTATCTACGTAATTCAGCAACAAAAGGATTTATTCATAATATTGAGAAATTATTTGGTTGCAAAAAGCTTCATAATCATGAACTTCCTTGGGATAGGTATGAATGTGTAAGATAATCAATTAACCAAAAAATGTAATTTTAAACTAATAGATTGCTAAGGATTACTATATAACACGTTATTTTAAACATAATAAACAGGAAATTAAAACAATAAGTTAAATAATAAACAACAATTCAGTCTTCCATAACATATAAACTAGAAAATTCTTATGAAAAAAGTCAATTTTATTGCTATATTCCAGAAAAAACCAGGGAATCCCAAAATAGGACGTTTATTTAATCTTCAAATTATCAAGGAGTTTTTATGAAGAACTGCACAATATCACCTCAGATTATCAATACAATGGAAATAAGTAATGAACCTTGGGGAATAAAAGATAGTTCTTCATGTTTTATTTATGGTAATAAAGCGTTAAATGCTATCAAAAATTTCTTACCATCATTTGATTACAATGGATTTTATGATCATGAACTCCCTTGGGCCGGCGCTGAATTTGCAAAGGAATATATTCATCATGATCAAGAAGTAATGAAAAAAGGGAAAAAGATATGCTCACTTGAAACACATGTATTTGGTAAAGAGCAAATTCTATCATCTTATTTTTGTGAAAAAATGCCTTTTTATCATGAAGATGGAAGTTGTATAGGCATTATATATCATTGTTGGAAGGCGAAGGACTATTCATTAACCCATCTGTATCAATATCATAATAAACTTCCTTCATCCATTTTACTCCAACCACCAACAGATCTTTTTACTGAGAGTGAATGGGATATTATTTTCCTTTTCTTACAGAAATACACAAGAAAGCAAATGGGAACAATATTGAACCTTGATCCTAGTGTAATTGAAAACCATATGACCAAGATATATCACAAAATAAATATTAATTCCACTCTTCAATTAGAAGAATATTGTCGAGTCAATAATCTCTATCACTATATACCTGAGAAATTTTTATTAACTTAAAGGGATTATTCTACAGATTCAGTGGCTTTACTTCATTATGACACGCGTCACTGATCATGCCTGAGGTACGAACAGAATTTTCTTTTGTTAAACCCTCAGGCATATTCAATATAATAAAAAATACCTATTTTATCACCACAAATAATTTTTAAATTAAAAATCCATCAAATTAATATAGATTAATTACAAATATAACAAACCAATTCACTAAAACAGAAAATAACTTTAATGAATTGAATTATTTTAAATATATATTTCTACTATATTAAATTCGTTAATTTAATTCATATTAATTGATGATAAAACCCAATATTAACTATATAAAAACATTAAATTAATTTAAATAAAAACCTATTTTCACCCCTAATTTAATCAATAAGATACCCAATAAATATGGGCATCTTATCGGTAATTTTAAACGAGTTCTGTCATCACTAATTTAGCTATTTCGAAATAGATAATCAGGCCTGTACCATCAATAAACGTGGCAATAAAAGGAGCCGATACAACAGCCGGATCAATAGAAAGCCTTTTCAATACCATCGGAATAATGGAAGAAACAATGGCACTCCAGAGGGTGATTGCAATGATGGCCAAACTGACAGCAATAGTCACTTCAATACCGACACCTAATATCCAGGCACGGATAAGCGCAGCAAAACCTATCGTTACCGCAACTAAAAATGAAGCGGAAATTTCTTTACGTAACACTGCCGATAGATTACGCAAACTCACTTCCCCCAACGCCATTGCTCTAACCAACGTTGAGGTAATTTGTGTCCCACTGTTGCCCCCAGTTCCTATTAATAACGGGATAAAAAATGCTAAAGCAATTACCGCTTCCAATTGATCTTCAAATGCTTTCAGCACAGCACCAGTATAAGCTTCCGCAACAAATAGTAATAATAACCACCCAACACGCTTACGCCATAATGTTATTGGGCTGGTACTCAGATAAGGCTGCTCCAGAGGTAAAGTTGCCCCCTGTAAATGAGCATCCAACGTATTTTCATCTTCAATCAGCTCAGCAATATCCTGCGGTCGTAGCACCCCAACTAATTTGCCAAAATGAATGACCGGAACACTATCCATACCACTGTGATTTATCAAACTATAAACATCATGACGCGGCTGCTCCGGTGATACGGAAAAATAGCTTTGCCTCATAATCTCTGACACAAATAAATCATCAGCTACAGTTAATAATACTTTCACCGGTAATATGCCATTAAGATAGCCTTCATCATCAATAACATATAGGTAAGTTGGGATCTGTTCACCTTCAAGCTGATCAATTAAATGACTTTTTACCGACAACACCGAATCAGCAACAGATACAGAAATGAAACTCTGACTCATATATGCGCTGACAGTAGCATCTTCATTTTTCAATCGCTGTTTCCGCTGCTGGTCAGCATTTATTTCATTAATAGAATGATTAGCAACCGCTAATGCATCCATTTTTTCATGGGATGTGATGTTCATGATATTGGTCCCTATTACTGTTGTGAACTTCAAACAGCACTCACATAGGGGCGAAACCAGATGAGAGAATGCAATGACTATCTCTACGTCTCAGTTTTAGCACTATACAACGTATCCTGAATTATCAGAAAGTTACATGGGGATATACCTTGGTTCGATATATCCTGTCCTAATCTTGGGCGTCTCTCGACGTCGTCAGATCAGCAACCTGTGTTTGTATAGGAGCCTCGCCTAACGAGATACTGCACTTAGAATGCGGCGCATATTATAAGCAATAGTTGTCATAATTCAAAATTGAAATCGGGTTTGTTTAAGTTCCATTTAATTTATTGATGATAATAAAAAAATGGCACATACCCGTTATCTTTCAAGTTGCCTCTTTGTTGGCTACACTCGTTCACCCCGGTCACATAGTTAGCTATGCTCCCGGGGATTCACTCCCTTGCCGTCGCGATGCATCTTGAAATCCATAGGGTATAGATTTTCACCTTTTGCCGTTTTAATGAGAATAATCCTATGAAGGAATTATTCATTTTCTGATCTCTTAGCTTCAATTTTTTCAACTTCAGCAATCAATTGGTCAGCGGTTTTACCATCCAGCAATTTATAGAACTTTTGTTTCGATTCCTTCATGTCACCATGAGCACCTGATTTAACCAAATCATTAAAATCGATACTATTAAACATAGCCGATTGAATTGATTCATCAAACTTCACTTTTTTATCATCAGATAACACATCTCTTACTTTCTCAATGGAGGCTTTCAATACGATTTCATTAGAAGCATCAATTTTAGGTTGGCTATCACAACCAGCTAATACAAATCCTAACAAACAAACTACTAACAATTTTTTCATATTCATCCCCCACAGAATATTAAACAAGGGAATAATAACAGAAGCAGAAACAATACCCGTTATCTTTCAAGTTGCCTCTTTGTTGGCTTTGTTATTTCTTCAACAGCATTAAAAAACGACTTTCTGCCTGCTAAATCCATCAGATGACTAAAACACCCGACCAACCGACAACATAACAGGCCCAGATAAAATCGCAGCAATTGCCGATATTCAGATCAATAATGTAACTGGAACCATCA
The DNA here is from genome assembly GCF_001083805.1 of Photorhabdus luminescens subsp. luminescens. GTDB lineage: Bacteria > Pseudomonadota > Gammaproteobacteria > Enterobacterales > Enterobacteriaceae > Photorhabdus > Photorhabdus luminescens. The sequence continues at coordinate 302,881 of NZ_JXSK01000002.1, forward strand.
CAATCCGCCAGAGAATTTGGCAAATTTAGTCTGCTATTTTCGCCAACCACTATCATAACTCTCCACCAAATGAGAATTATTTTCAACTCATAAAATGCCACTCAACTCATTGTTATTATTTAAAAATAGTAAAAAATAAAAATATTATTTACCAAAGTCACTAAAACCATTTGATTAATGTAAATTGTTATCATTATCATTTTAAGATTAGTATAAACAAATGTGGACCCAATTAGATGTGCTCGTATTTGCGTTTATCGTCTCGCTTAACTATTCAATGGATAGCATATAAAGACTTGCTACTGCACTTTACGACCAACCACAACTGTCAAATTATGTGGTTCAACCAAGAACGTTATTTATTCAAAGGAGGAATAATGACAATCATCCACTACACTGCAAAATATTTTCTAACTGCCATATTGATGTTACTTCCTGTCTCTGCGCAAGCAAAAGAAATTACAGTCAAAGACGTTGCTGGCCGGAAGGTTAAAGTTAACGCGCCGGTCAATCGGGTTATGCTGGCTAACAGCCGAGTATTGATTGCATTGAATATTCTTCATCCTGATAATCCGCTTCAAGGTATTGTCGCCTGGGATAATGCACTGCAAATTAAATCTCCAGATTTGGCAATTGCTTATGAAAAAGAGTTCCCGCAATTGCGGGATATTCCGGTATTCCCTAATCCTTATCAAAGCGATTTTAGCGTCGAAAAAGCGCTGACTTATAAACCCGATCTGGTTATTTTTGATATTGGCCTTCAAACTAAGCTCAACGATAGTGGAACCATAATTTTACTGGAAAAAGCGGGCATCCCGGTTATTTTTATCGATTTCCGTCAATATCCGCTAACAAATACGATTCCAAGTATGGTTTTACTTGGGAAAGTATTTAGTGAAGAAGAAAATGCACAAAAATTTATTGCGTTTTATCAAGAGAGGATGAAGATTATTAATCAACGCGTTGGTACGCTAGGTAAAGAACAGCGTCCTCCGGTGTTTATCGAACGCCATGCAGGTATGTTAAGTGCTGAATATTGCTGTAAAACTTTCGGAAATGGCAATTTTGGCGAATTTGTTACTGCCGCAGGAGGTGATAACCTCGGTGCTCGCTGGTTCTCAGGTATGGATGGTGAGGTAAATGAAGAACAATTAATCGTCAGTAATCCTGAATTTTATCTGATGACTGCCGCAGATTGGGATAAAGTCCGCCCCGGAAGCTTCTCTGTGCCATTAGGCTACACCGGCAATCTAAAACAGTCACAGGAACGACTGAAAAAATTACTGACACGCCCCAAATTAAGCGTATTAAGAGCATTTCGCGAAAAACAGGTAATAGCACTGTACCACCAATATTACGACACGCCGTTTAACATCATTGCCGTTGAAATCATTGCTAAATTCCTGCATCCGACGTTATTTGAAGATATCAATCCACAAGCTGATAACCTATATCTGCACAAAACCTTTACCACTCTTGATGGTAACGGGATTTTCTGGGTTACAGCAAAATAATATTTCTTTTCAATCCGTTGGAATACGCCAACGGATACTTAGCTTCACCCTTTATTTATAATTTCCGTTTGTTAATATACGTAATATTTTATATAACATGCTAATAGACATCTATTATTTTGTACTCTACTATAGTTGGTGATTAAAAAAACATAAAACATGACAAGATAAATTCGATTAAGCAATAAATATAAAGTACAAATATATTCACATAATGGAATCATATAAAACCTGATAATTTATCCCAAACAGGGATGATTTATGCGAGGAATCATTCGCTCTTCACTAACAAGAATGAAAAATAAAATAACCAGACGAAATAGATTCAAGATGTAACTATTCTTAAACCAATATTCTTAAACCAATATTCTTAAACCAAAGTACTCGGAGTATGTTAATGAAACGATTACATGATATTGAGAAAGAGATGTTGCCCGTTGAATCCTACAAAATGCTTATTGGCGGGCAATGGGTAGATAGTGTATCCAAAGCGACAACCAAAAGTTATAACCCGGCGACAGGAGAACTACTGGCTGAATATGCATCTGGTAATGCTGAAGATGTCGATCTTGCTGTCAGTGCCGCGAAAAAAGCCTTCTCCGCCTGGAGCCAAACCTCACCAATCGAAAGACAATCAATTCTGCTGAAAATTGCTGACTTACTAGAAGCGGAACAAGAGCGTTTTGCTATTCTTGAGTCACTGGATACCGGAAAACCATTAAATGAATCCCTGTATATGGATCTACCCGCTTCCGTTGACCAGTTCCGCTATTTTGCGGGTGTGATCCGTTCCCATACCGATGAAGCTTCAGTTCTGGATACTAATACACTCAGTTTGGTGATCCGTGAACCCATTGGTGTTGTCGGACAGGTAATTCCCTGGAATTTCCCATTACTGATGGCGGCATGGAAACTGGCTCCAGCTCTTGCAGCGGGCAACACCATTGTTATCAACCCTGCAACACTGACATCAATCACTCTGCTTGAATTAGGCCGAATACTGAATAAAGTCCTGCCAGCCGGAGTAGTCAACATTGTTACAGGTCGCGGCTCAGTCGTTGGTCAAGCCATTTTGGATCATGAAGATGTCGAAAAAGTGGCATTCACTGGTTCCACCAGAGTAGGTTATACCGTAGCCGAGGCCGCAGCCAAAAAGCTGATCCCTGCAACGCTGGAGCTTGGTGGTAAATCAGCCAATATTATCTTCCCTGACGCCAAGATGAAAAAAGCCGTAAAATATGCGGCCAGAGCTATTTTGCTGAATCAAGGTCAAGCGTGTGAATCAGGTTCCCGCTTATTCCTGCACAAAGATATTCATGATGAATTCCTCAAATCTCTGAAAGCAGAATTCGAATCTGTCCAGGTTGGCGATCCACTGGAAAAAGAAACTCAGATGGGAAGCCAGGTCAGCCAGGAACAAATGGAAAAAATTCTCGGATACGTAGAAGTTGCAAAACAAGAAGGCGCAACCATTCTAACCGGCGGTAAACGCATTACTGGAGAAGGTTATGATGATGGTTTCTTTATCCAACCAACCATCATTGCCGATGTCACTAATGACATGCGAGTCGCGCGCGAAGAGATTTTTGGCCCTGTATTGACCGTGATTCCATTCGACGACGAAGAAGATGTCATCAGAATGGCAAATGATTCTGATTATGGTCTGGCCGGTGCTGTCTGGACACAGGATCTCGACCGTGCATTACGCGTCGCCAAAGCTGTCAGAACGGGTCGTATGTGGATTAATACTTACCACGAACTGCCAGCTCACGCTCCATTTGGCGGTTACAAAAAATCAGGCCTTGGCAGAGAAACACACAAAATGATGTTGGATGCTTACACTCAGGTTAAAAACATCTATATCAAAACCGGTGAAGAATAATTTCAATCAGTGATGAGAAAAGCCTTCCATTTGGAAGGCTTTTATTCAAACTCTTGCTTTAATATCAATACTATCCGCATTCACATCTTTGATATGTTCTTTTGTCAGCCGATAAACGACTGGGCTTAACAATGCTAATGCAATCAGGTTCGGTATTGCCATCATTGCATTCAGTGTATCTGCCAATAGCCAGACAAAGTTCAATGATTGAGTTGCACCTACCATCAAAGCAATAATCCATACTACACGGAAAGGCGTAATAGCTTTTTGCCCGAATAGATACTGAATACATTTTTCACCGTAGAAACTCCAGCCAAGAATGGTGGTAAAAGCAAATATTACCAGAGCACCCGCGACAATATAGTTGCCGCCAGGAATCGCCATAGCGAAAGAAGTCGCTGTCAATGTCGCACCTGTCTGACCATTCAGCCAACCACCCGTAATGACGATAGTTAAGCCAGTGATAGAGCAAACAATAATGGTATCAATGAAAGTACCCAGCATAGCGATCAACCCCTGACGAATCGGGTTTTGAGTTTTGGCGGTTGCATGAGCAATCGGCGCACTTCCCAATCCCGCTTCATTAGAGAAAATGCCTCGAGCTACACCAAAACGAATTGCCGCCCATACTGCCGCACCCGCAAAACCACCCTGTGCCGCAACAGGTGTAAATGCAGATTTAACAATCAGAACAAATGCAGCGGGAATCTCACTAAAATTCACCCCCAGCACAATAACCCCAGCAGCAAGATAGGCAACCGTCATAAACGGCACTAATTTACCTGCTACATCAGCAATACGTTTAATACCCCCGATAAGCACTGCGCCAACCAGAATCGCTAATACTATGGCCGTTACCGTGGTAGAAACGCCGAAGTTACTTTGCAGCACATCAGCAACAGAATTTGCCTGTACGGTATTACCGATACCGAAACAAGCAATACTGCCAAATACCGCAAACAGCGTCCCCAACCAAGCCCACTTTTTACCTAAACCATTTTTTATGTAATACATAGGGCCACCAACATAGTGACCATTTTTATCAACTTCACGGAAACGGACTGCCAACACTGTCTCTGAGTATTTGGTCGCCATGCCCACTAATGCGGTTATCCACATCCAAAACAGTGCGCCTGGCCCCCCCAAAACAACTGCGGTAGCCACACCGGCGATATTACCTGTTCCAATGGTGGCGGAAAGCGCTGTCATCAACGCGTTAAATGGCGATATCTGCCCTTCTCCCCGTTGATGATTACGCTCAAATAGTAATTTAAAACCCGTTCCCAGTTTACGTATAGGCAGAAAAGAGAGGCGAAGCTGCATGAACAACCCAACCCCCAGAAGACCGACCATCATCGGTATTCCCAACACTACCCCGTTAACAGCACTCAGCCATTCTGTGATTAATTCCATATAGTCCCTCGGACATCTCGTAACAAAATAACAACATACGCGCAGCAACTTAATAAAGAATATTTACAGAAAATATGCGAGAAAAAATTTCGTAAAAATGGAAAAAGATTTGATACTTGTGAGTGATATCACTCGATAGAATTTTAAGATTAGAATGTTCAAAAATTTATCACGCCAAATACATTAAAAAATATTTACATATAAGCCGCTATCTTAATCAAAATAATTTACTTAATCATTTGATTATTCCGATTAATTAAAGCAAAACAATAAAATATTACTCTTTACACTCCGTCTTTTGTTAATTAATGAACTTATTAATATTATTTTTGAAGTCGATTTTTTAAGAAAAAAATCATTACGTAGAAATTGTCAGCGATTTTTCTGAAAATATCTTGCTCGCTCTACCTATCATGTTTTTCCTTTTAAACAAACCACTATTCTGGAATGGATTTATTACATCACTCAAAAGAACAATAGAAAATATAGGTGATATTTTTTTATCATCATAAAATCACCTAATCTTTTTCGAGCCGCTTCACAAGAATTGAATAACCTCATTGTTTTATTGTTCCACTCAACTCATTTTATCAGCCTAGGTTAATGAATGAATAAAAGGAGAACCTCATGCCGGAACAACAATATTTCATTGGCGTTGATGTCGGCTCCGCCAGTGTCCGTACTGCGGTTTTTGACCAACACGGCAAACGGCATGCATTCTCCGCTCGACCTATCCAGCAATTTCATCCAAAAACCGATTTTGTTGAACAATCTTCTACAGACATCTGGACGCAAGTGTGTGCAACAGTAAGAGAAGCTGTTGCACTGGCAAATATTAATCCTATTGACGTTAAATCAATCGGCTTCGATGCCACCTGTTCACTCGTCGCGGTAGCAGCAGAAGGACGCCCTGTTTCTGTGGCCGAAAATGGTAATCCCGAACACGATATCATCATGTGGATGGATCATCGTGCAATCAAGGAAGCCATTACGATAAATCAAACCAATGACCCTGCACTCTGCTATGTAGGTGGTGAAATCAGCCCTGAAATGGAACTACCGAAAATCTTATGGCTAAAAAACCACTTTCCTCAACGTTATCAAGATATATGGCGTTTCTTCGATTTAGCGGATTTTCTGGTGTGGAAAGCAACTGCCGCTGATGTAGCCAGTATCTGCACGTTCACCTGCAAATGGAATTATCTGGCCCATCAAAAACAGTTCAGCGAAAAACTACTTTATGATGTTGGGTTAGAAGATTTAACAAATAAAGTTCCGCCTACCATCATCGAGCTTGGCGAAAAAGCAGGCTACCTAACTGCTGAAGTCGCTAAAGATTTTGGGCTGCACACAGGAGTCATCGTCGCTGGTGGTATTATCGACGCTCACGCCGGAGGATTGGCACTGGCTGGCGCCTATCCAGAGGGCAGCCTGGCCATTATCAGCGGCACCTCAAACTGCCACATGATTGTCAGTCCTTACCCTATCATGGTTCCAGGAGTTTGGGGTCCCTATTTCGGCGCAATGCTACCCGGTTACTGGCTCAACGAAGGTGGACAAAGCGCCGCCGGCGCATTAGTTGAGTGGTCAATTCGTCAACATAATAGCTGGCTGGAGCTGGAAACCGAAGCTGAGGAATCTGGTCATCATTACTACCAGCTACTGAATGAAGCTGTCACCCAGTTAGAAAAGCAAGAAAAATACCCGACCGCACAACTTCATATTTTAGGTGATCATCACGGCAACCGTTCACCAAGGGCAAACCCCAATGCCAAGGGAATGGTAAGCGGGCTAACGCTGGCAGATAGTCGTGATGCTCTGGCCCGCCATTACTTGGCAACGCTGCAATCTATTGCTTATGGCACCCGCCATATTATTGATGCGCTAATAGAAGCAGGGCATAAGATAAACCGGCTAGTTATGTGTGGCGGTGCAACTAAAAACCCACTATGGCTACGTGAATATGCCAATGCCACCGGCCGCGAAATTTATCTTGCTCAGGAAGAGGATGCTGTTAATCTTGGTTCTGCTTTGCTTGGCGCCGTTGCTTGCGGTTCCTTTGCAGACTTCTCTCAAGCAGCGAAATCGATGGTACGTGACGGTAGCATTATCAAACCGGAGAAAGAGACATTTTTATTTCATCAGGCCAAATATCAAGTCTATCTGCAAATGTACCGGGACCAGCAACGATATAACGAAATCATGCAAACCGGCGATTAATCTTTAAATGATAAAAACAGGTATATACCCTATGGATTTCAAGATGCATCGCGACAGCAAGGAAGCGGGATCTCAAGACAAGCATAAGTCCCTTCTTTAGTATTATGTCTTTCAGTGAACATTGCAGGAATGGTATTTTTCTGCCAGATTGGTATTCGCTTATAACACATAAGGTTGCTCATAGAAGATCTCTGATCATAAATTATATTTTAAATGCATCTTATTATGCTATTCCACAACTGTAAAGCCATAAAATCACCAGAGGAAAAGTCCCTGGGTTTCATCATATCCATGCTTGCAAGATGAAAGAAAAAACGTCCATTCTTTCTTAAATTGAATGAACTGATTTACCATTAAGAAACATATGAAAGGAAATAAGAACTCATTGATAAAATTTCTCCGGCCCTATGAGCCGGAGAAAAGATTATCAATCCTTATAACTATATTGATAATATCCGCCGTAATCATAATAGAGACCAGATTTCTTCTCTACCGCATTTAGCAATACACCTTTAATATGAATGCCATTTTGCTTAAATCGGCGAATAGCAATATTAACCTCTTTAACCCTTGTTTTATGATAACGAGCAATTAACAATGAAGTTCCTGCATATCTTCCAATAATCGCAGCATCGGTTACAGCTAAAATAGGAGGAGTATCTATCAAGACATAATCATAATGCTCTTCTGCCCAAGATAATAATTCTTTAAGTTTGTTATGCATAAGCAATTCCGATGGATTAGGCGGAATAACACCTCGATTGACAAAATCAAGCTCAGTAAGATAAGTTCTGGTAATAATCTCTTTTAACTGATGCTGACCAGCCAAATATTCAGACAGCCCCAGAGATTGAGGACTTTCCAATATTTTATGTAAACGACCTCTTCTCATATCTGCATCGATTAAAAGCACGCGTTTATTACTTAATGCCAATACAGCAGCAAGATTGACTGAAATAAAAGATTTTCCTAGTTCAGGAGCAGAACCCGAAAGAAGAATAATTTTGTTTGCAGATTCCATCATTGAAAAATGCAAGGTTGTTCTAAGGCTGCGTAATGCTTCAATAGCTAAATCAGTGGGATCTTGAATCGCTAATAACCGCAATTTCTGACGATGAGTTCGCTTTTTCTGTTGTTGCTCAAGTTTAATCTGGGTCCCAGATAATGGAATAGTGGCATAAACGGAAACACCTATTTCTTCCAACTGTTCGGGGCTTTCGATTCCTTTACGAAACATGACGCGTATGCAAACCAACCCAGCAGACAATATAAACCCCAATATCATCATAGATATAATAATCAGTGACTTCTTCGGTTTTACCGCTGAACTTTCTACAATCGCTTCATCAATAATGCGTACATTACCCACTGTCCCTGCTTTCAAGATGTTCAACTCTTGCTGTTTATTAAGTAACTGCACATAAATTTCTTGACCAACTTGAACATCTCTGGTTAAACGTAAAATTTCCTGCTGCGTTTTAGGTAACCGTTTGATTGACTGATTCAGCTCCTTTTTGGTATCAACCAAAGTTTTACGTTTATCAAGCAATGCAAGATAAGCGGGATGTTGTTTGGTATATAATTGCTGTAATTCAGCTTCTCTGAAAGTCAACTCATTAATCTGTTTCTCAATTTGGACCAATGTTTCCAGAGCCGATTTTGCTTCAAGTGATAAATCGATAGATTCATTCGCTTGACGATATTGGTTAAGCAACTCCTCAGAACGATTGAGCTCAATTTTAACTTTAGGCAAATGATTTTTTAAGAAATTAAGACTACTTTCAGCCTCTTCCGTCTTTCTTGTCACATTTTGTTGCAAGTAATTTTTACCAATACTATCCAGTATTGATTTTATTCTTGCGCGATCATCACCTTCCATTTCAAGCGAAATAATACCCGTATTATTACCTTTTTCTTTTACCCGCAAAGTTTGTTGCAGCCCGCGAATAACACCTAACTGCCCTCGTTTAACCAACGTGAAACTTTGCCCTGGAGAAGCTAAAATATTTGAGATAAGCAGATTTACGCCATCAGTATCAAATACTTTGTTCACTTGCCCGTGGAAAACCAGATCATCAAACAACAATCGATAATTTTCTGCATCGTCAACATATATTTTTATCCCTTTATTAATATATTCAGGTGATACTGTAAAATGTTTAATAATAATGTCAGGCTTTGGCATACCACGAAGACGGGCAATCCCCTTACCTACCACAGGAAAATAATCCGCTGTAACCTGAACATCCAAATTTAGATCCTTTACTGCCTTTCCCAAAATCATTCGGGAAGTTAATAACTCCAATTCTGCCGATGTATCTGACTGTCTCCCAGAAAGCATATCCGCCATGTCACCGATTAAAGGCAACGCACTACTTCTCTTTTCAACCTGCAATAAAGCATTTGCCTTGTATATCGGAGTCGCAATCAAGGAATAACAAAGGCCAATAACAGTGAACAATAGGGTAATTCCACCAATCACCCAGCGATAATCGAATAAGGCACTAAGAAGACGGCCTAAATCAATTTCATCACTATCCGTATGAGTGTGACTTGATTTATCTGATGTAGTCATAAGAAGCCTATAATTACTTTATTGATAAGTAATGAAGAACAGCAAACCCAGAATTTAAAAATACTTATAAGTTATAATTTCCCCAACCAACTATTAGCACTCTCAAATAATAACTGATACACATATTCATAAACCTCAATATCAGACTTATAAGGATCGGGAATTGCCATTCTATTTAACCAATGGCCAAAAAGCATTGTTTTCCCCCTTACGCCTAGATTTATCCTGTTTACAGCCTCAATATGTCTTTTTTCCATAACTAAGATCAAACTTGACTGCTGGCATAATTCACTGGTTAGTTGACGTGCTGTATGTCCCTCCAAGGACAATCCATACTTAGCCGCAACCCTGCTTGAGAACTCATTTGCAGGGTTACCAGACAAAGCAGATATTCCCGCAGAATAAATCTCTTTCTGAGGAAATATCTGCCGCAATAAACGCTCTCCTGTCGGAGATCGACAGATATTACCCACACAAACAACCAGAATAGAATTAAACATTAATTCGGCCACTTACGAATCCACTTAGTTGTTTCAGTCAGGCTATTAATGCTTGATATCGTTGGCACCAACTGATTGATAACCCGATTCCAGCGAACAACTGGCGCACTGGTAACATAGACAATATCGTAAGGCTGCAAATTAAACTCAGTTCCCAACACCAAAGCCGTTGCATCTTTAGCATTGAGCTGATAGATATTGGCTATTTTCCCTTTATTATCAGTAGTATTACGTAGTGAACGGATAACAAAGATGCCATTAGCATCACTTGATAATTGATCTATGCCTTCAGCATTACCCAATGCTTCAGTCAAAGTCATTCCACTGCGATCCATACGCAGAGTAGTCTGTTTTTTGACTTCCCCCATAACAAACACTTTCAAATCATCATTACGAGGAATGTATAAAATATCGCCAGAATAGAGCAGGCGATTTTGTTTCAAATCACCATTCTGCATCAAATCTTGCAGAGAAATAATCGTTTCTTTTCCCTTATGAGTCAAAATGATCCTCCTCCAGTCAGCATTTTCAGTTAAACCGCCAGCATGGTTGATCGCATCAATAATGGTTAAAGGAACGTTAGTGATTGGTTGTTGAGCAGACCTGATAACTTCACCTGTTACATAGGCTTTTTGTGAACGGAAAGCGGCAATATTAACATCGATTTGAGGTGATTCGATGTACTTCGATAACTTATCGGTAATCATCGCGCGCACCTGAGTGACCGTTTTCCCTTTGACATGAAGCTTACCAACATAGGGATAAAAAATCGTTCCATCAGAATGTACCCAGTTGCCCGTATCACTAGCACTACGGTATTGCCCGGCAGGTATCGTCAATTCAGGATGATCCCAAACAGTAACCATAATGACATCACCTACACCAATACGGTATTCATACTGCTGTAATTCTTTATCTAATTCAGGATTAGGACGTGCAATAGCAGAATTTATTCGTAACTTTTCAATTAACTGTGGTGTGACTGGATAAACATTTACTAAATTATTAATATCATAGTTACTATCACCATCATTGATTACTTCTTTATTATAAACAGTAAGGCCACTCCCAGGTATAACCGTACAACCACCTAATAGCATAGAACCAGACAATGCCAGAACTATAATTAATTCCTTAATATTCATCAGAAATTTATCCTTAAAAAATAATAAACAAAAAAGAATACAGAAAATAGTATTAATTATAATCTCCCTAACAAAACTAGATTATAATATAATAAAATATAATATAATATAAAAATTTTGCTTAAGGGCCACAAGCCACTAGGCTACTGGTCATATCACTTGGTAAAAACAATAGAAATCAACTTAATGGCTTTGAAAAATTCAGACTATTAAATAATAGGTAATAAATTTATTAATTATTTTATTATTTAATATATTTTATAAGATATTATTACAAACAGAAAGTAAGAGCAGCCCCTCAAATAATAGTGAGGATATTTATCAGAATTTATCGAAAATGAACACATATTCTCGATGATATTGTGAAAAGACACAGACCTACTTACATCAAATCAGTGTTCATATAAGAGACTTTAGTGATTGAGATGATGATAAAAAATAAAAAACCTATCAAACAACCAAATTATAAAACCATAATTTTTTATACTATAAATAATAGCTCGGCATTATCTGATATTTTTAGATTGTCTTAATTTTGAAGATCACCACTTTGTACTTTTCACATTTATCAACTACCATTACGAGTTGTTCTATATAGCAATAGAAGATCTGAGAGTTGGGCATATTCCACAAAAACTTTATCAACTGGGATTACCATGAAAAAATCAACCATACTAAGAATCGCCAGACCAACTGACAATTTAACTCAAGTTGCTGAAATGTACTGCCAAGGTTTAGGATTTATTATCCTAGAGCAATTCGAAGATCATGAAAACTTTGATGGTATTATTCTAGGGCATCCAAATCATCTCTGGCATCTCGAATTTACCCATCATCGTGGCACAACAGTAGGAAGATCCCCCACCCAGGACAATTTATTGGCCTTCTATATATCAGACCATTCAGAATGGTTAGAACAGATATCATTAATGAAAAACGCTGGTTTTATTGCCGTCCCCTCTTACAACCCATATTGGGATATTGATGGTAAAACATTCGAAGATATTGATGGTTATCGGGTTGTGTTACAAAACACAGTATTCCCTGTTTGATTATTAATCGACCTTAAGTATACTTGCCCTAATAACCAACCCATACCTACGTTGTTTTATATTACGCAATAACATTATCAAAACTCAGCTATTGACACTGAGTTTTGATATATTCTTGCAAGTATTTCGTTTGCTGTTCATTCTCAACAATCATTCTTCGGAGATCGAAATAATCTTGTTCAACTGCCGGGTTAAGTCGTGGGGGGGTTGCATGGCCCACGCTGCCGGAGGAGCTGGCTTCGCCTTGATTACAGGTGGCCGCGATGCGCAACCGACGATGACCAGCGGCAACATCATTGCGAAGAACATCAATTTCAGATTTCGCATGAGCAAGTTCCTTTGTATGCTGATTATCCAGTTCAGACAGGAGCTTTATCCGCTCCTGCTGATTAACGATTTCATTCTGCTGCTCTAGCAGCTCACTCTGTAGCTTAACTGTCGTATCAAGCTGTTTGGTATACTTACCGTAATAGTGGTAAGCCAGAAGCGAGACAAGCGCTAGTGCAATAACAGTATAACCATGAGAGTTAAACTTCATAATATCGCTCTACAAAAGTGAAAAGGCTTTATCAATAACTGCATTGCTATAAGGTTGACTACCATTTTCCATGGTAATAACCGACTTAATAAGCTTTGTCATAAATACTTTATTAAATACATCAACAACTTGATCACCAGTCACCTCCGTGTCTTTACATACGTAGTTAATATAGGCATCAGTATTATTTTCATTATGGGGAGCCCATCGTGAAATGATACCTTTCACTGTTTTAAGGCCATGTTTCCGATTGTAATTATGCAAAATTTTAATCATTGCCCGAATACCATATTCAGGGCTGACAAACTGGCAGAAAGATTGGTCGGTACGTTGTGATTCCGGTACCAAGCCTTGCCAATCATCACCCCAACGAATGTTGCCAGGGTTATTGTTTCGAATACCTCTACTCATAATTCACTCCTACTGTTTATTACCTGTTTTGTTATTAACAACTTTTCTTAAGATCTGACCAAAATAGTCAGTTCCCAGATAACCAATAATGACACTGCCGATGTAAGCCAAATCCGTGCTCATACCAAAAAACTTCAACACATCACGGATAAACCAGGCAATCATGGCACACATAATAGAATCCATAATTGTCGTCCAAAATTTACCGCCGTTATATCGACCTCTGAGATAAGCCATTGCGGCCGCCAGTGCCGCACCAATACCTTGTTCTTTGACTGACAGCAGCCATACCCATAGCTGCATCCAGATGTCAGGCTGTTTATCCATGTATTTCATCCTTTACTCCCATTCATATAATGGGAATCCATAGGCTGCCGTGTAGCCTTAAATTTGAGTTAATAGGAATACTGCGAAATCAGTAGAATAAGAAAAGGCCACACATAGCGCAGCCTTAAATTTTATAAGGTGATTACTTGCATTTAGTATAATACCGAGCTCATCAACAAACTCGGGCTCTATATCATTATGTATAAGGAAATAATAATAATTAACAGATATACCCGTTATCTTTCAAGTTGCCTCTTTGTTGGCTGCACTCACTCACCCCGGTCACATAGTTCTCTATGCTCCCGGGGATTCTCTCCCTTGCCGTCGCGATGCATATTGAAATCCATTGGGTATATAATTTATTAAGGCATTAACTATTCCAATTAAATAATACTCTTCCTGTCAGCTATTATTCTACAAGAAACCATATTCTATCTATTTTTTAATTTTCTAATACCTTATCCATCAATTAAAAACAACGCGTTATTACCTTGCCTTGAATTTGCTACTTTCAAGTATCAATATGATCACTATGCACTTAAACTCTGAAATGTATTGTTGTTTTGTTATAGTGACCTCATTTTTGCTGATTCATTTAAAAGCAAAATAAGCGCTAAATCAAGGATAAATCACTCTTCCCCCTTCTAATATAAACACCTTTGTTCTTATCAAGTTACTCAAGTATCCCTAAATGTATGCTGATATTCTCAATCATTTAACCTGGAAAAATGAATTCTAGCATATCATAACCACTAGCCCATAAATCTCCTTAATACTAAGATTAAATTACAACGTATAATAAACCATAATTCATGATAATTATGTACACCTGGTAATAAATCTCTCAAAGCAATTTTCTCAACAAAACGTTTCGCAAGTAATTTTTTTAAGGAGGGATCTTGTATGCTTTTTCTATACAAAATAAAAAAACTGCCAACCTCTCGTATTGCATGACGGCTCAGTGATCTTTTTAACGATTTTTCACCTTTAATTTCTTTTGATATTTTAATAATTGAATCAACGACAGTAATATAACTATCAGCCCGATGATATAATTTTTTAATTTCTCTTGAACGAGTTATTGATTCCAAATTATGTCGATAACAATATAATAACTCCTCACAAAAGCCAATTCGATTCGCTATAAGTGACAAATTAATTGTCCATAAGATATCTTCATGAAGGGTATTTTCTCTAAAACTTAGTTGGTTATTTATAATCAGCTCTTTTTTAATAAGTTGTAACCAAACAAAATGTGGCCATTCTCTACATTCAACACAATATTCTATCCACTCTTTACCCGTTAATATCCTGCCATAAGGTTGCCTACGTGTTATCCTTCTATTCTCTTGTGCAAATGGATCTTCTGTAAAACTGACTCCATTGCCAATTAACACATCTAATTTCTGTTCAATAGCGTGATCAAGCCATTTTCTTAATATTTGTGGTTTCAACCAGTCATCACTATCAACAAATAAAATCCACTCTCCTCTCGCATATTTTATGCCATCATTCCTAGCTATTGAAACACCACGATTTTCTTGATTGAAGATCCGTATTCTATTATCTCTTTTTTTATATTCATTAATGACTTCCAAGCTATTATCTGTTGAGCCATCATTAATAATGACAACTTCAAAATTAATATTTTTTTGTGCAGATATTGAATCCAACAAATAGACTATATTATTTTCATCATTAAATATAGGGATAATGATAGTAATATCAAACTTAAACATCTATAGTCCTTTTAATGAGTTGGTTTTTTCAATAAAAACATTATTTTCATAGTAAAAATACGCCTTTTCCACATTGATATTCAAAGACCATACAATATTTTAAACGTCAGTTATAGATAAAGTTAAAAATTTTCATCAAAAAAACAAAAATTAAGTGTGATAATGATTAAAGGATATATCGAGAATTTAGGTATTGCTGTCTGTTGTAAAGATAGTAATAGTGATCAGAATCTATTGGAATAGTTTAAATAAATCGGTAAATATAACAGATAAAATTAACAGGATATTTTGGATTTGCCAAGATTACTGTAATCTTCCACATACAAATGCAGTTAAACATTTTAAGGTGAAAAAACCATATATAATCAAGTGCAATAAATAGAAGAAAATAATATAGGAGGAGGAAAAATATTAACTATATTTACCCGTATAAATAATATAGGAGATGTGAAACTTATAATGCTATAATTGGTAGAAAGTATTAGATTAACTATTTCTGTGGATACCAATTTTATTTCATCTATAATTAAATGATTTTCATTTAATTAATAGACTAGAATATTAAATTATAATAGTAAAATTAGCAATTGAAATATTTACCTGTTATTTTATATGGATATTTAACATTAAAAATATATCAGATTACACTGGATGATAAAATATTAAATAAAATTATTGTAGATAAATTCATATAAATTAAATAGCATTTAAAAATTTAAAAGGCAATATTATTGCCTTACTTATTAATGAAAAAATATTTACAACTCATAGACATTCTGGATAACACTGTAAGGGAGACAATTGCACTACAATTCTTTTTCCTACAACAACTCGTTGTTGGCTTTTTGCCTGTATTGCCCGTTTCCCATCCCAACGTAAACGAGCCCTTAAGAATAGCTCACTATGAGAAAACTGTGGACTTAAACGCATAGAAAAAGTGAGGGGTAACATATCCAAACGATAATACATCTCACCCACGGTCAACACTTTGCCTTCAACCACAGTAAGCAACGACACCTCAACGTCTGCCGTTTTGGGCAGAGAAACCGGCATGGTCACCTCTCCCTCAATCAGACGTGATGCTTCATGCTCAACGGTCTCACTGACACAACCGGTAATTAGCAAACACAACAAGACCAACCCTACCTTGGTCATGACAGGCTGATCCTACGTTGTGACAACGGAGTATGCTGCCCATCCAACAAACGCTGCAATGTTGTCTCATGTTCAAGCCCCATGATAAGGCCTCTACTCAGCACCGCAGAAAGCGGCTCATGAACATTTTGCGGTATGTGCCCTGATGTAACCCGACGGCCGCAACAAAGACTATTATTTTCATGGGGCACGTTTGTTAAATGAATGGGTAACGAATTTTCAATTTTCATACTCGCATTCCCAAAGATTCGCTCTGTTGAGAGTCAGACGGAAGTTGAGCTTGCAATAACTCCTGCCAAAACTCAGCATGATCCAACATACTTGAAAGACTTTCTTCAAAGAGAGCCAGATTTAGCCGGCTAGCTGACATTTGCCGATAAAGCTGCACCATCAGCGTTGACTCATCAAAACCAAAATGAAGATCAAACTGATACCAATGACGATTAAAACTGGCTAATTGACGGAAAATCCCTTCGCCAACCGCAGTGATATCAGCTACATCAATCTGTAAAACGAGCTGGTCACGTTCAGGAATTAAGATCAAAGAGAGGTGAAGATGCTCATCAAAACAGAGAGCAGCCACACCTTCATGATTTAAAGCCAGGTGCGGCAAGCCGAATTTAGCAGCAAATTCAGACAAAACTTGGTTGACGATGGCTATCACATCCATGGGTTACTCCTGCTAGAGAAGGCAATCAGACCAAATTGAATTACCGAATGGTCAAGCAAACGGGTTACTCCCGCAGAAAAGGGGGCCAGTTTACTACCATCCTCTTTTGTGACTCTGTCACTCAAGGGCAATTCTTTTAATAAAAAGGTCACTCCGGTGATTATCAAAAACCAAACACCAGAGCATAGGAGCGTGTTTTTTTTCCTTAACACATTCTGCCTGTCAAAGATTAAAATCTTAATTTGGTATTTTCGCTTTTCTATACTTTTACCTTTAACGCTATTAGTGGATTTTAAAAACGAGCTCAAATAGCAGCATCCATCGATAAGAGCGCACCTCCCGGTACGCTCAAACTTATTATCCAACACGGATCTACTCTGCCAGCATTAGACTACGCCAGTCGCCGCGCGCCATGCTTGATTATGACTCTGAGATAGTTGTTGCAATAATTGCAAAACATCTCTCATGAAATTAATAGTCGATGAAATTTGGTCTTCACTCTTTTGTTTTTCATGCTGAGCAATAGACGAATCCACTTCATGTTCCTTAGCTTTAGCCTGAGAAAGTCCCTGTTCTACTTGCACCGCATTATTAGCCACACTCGCCAAAGAGCTTATCACTGAGCTAGAAACCTGCTGGGTGTTATTACGAATATTAATAGTTAAGGTAGAATGTTCCAGGGTTCTCTTATCACCAAGTTGATCTTTTTCCCACACCTTACCAATCTCCGCTCGATCCGCATCTCTGATACCTGACTGTTGCATCTTAAGGTCGATCAATTCGTTACGGCCGGCAATCCTATTTTCCAATATCTTTTGCTGTTTCACTGCCTGACTATTTTTAAAAGCAGAGAAACCACCTACCAGCCCTGAACCAAGCGTCATTAAACCTGAAACCACAGCCATAGCAATCATCAGCTTGGCGCCATGTCGCATCTCATCCACTTGTGACTTCTGCGCATCAATGGACGCTTTATTTTCAGTGTCACGCTGCAAGATACCCAATTCACGCATCTTTTTGGCAATCTCAAAAAGTAGCGACAACATATCTAGCGTGCTAGTTAACTGCTCCCGGACATTTTCTAAGCGACCGAGATCAAGGCCCTGTTTCGGTGCAATCAATTCAACCTTATCTGTAAGCTTAGCTTTTCCCGGCTGTTGAATAGCGGCTTCATGTGCTGTCGGTGTCGATATGGAGATTTTGTCAATCACAATATCAACACTGTTATTGACATTGCTTACCTGAGAACTGCTGACATTATTAATAGCTTCCATCTTCGTTACTCCTTAAATTTCCTGTGGTCGGCTGGCAAGGTTATTTATCATGTCGCCTCTGGCATTAAGCATCTGGAAAATCATTTCCATCACATGTTGGAAAGACTCTACCAGTTGAGATAACTCCTCTTTGAGCTTGTCCATAACAGCCTGAAATACAGTCAATTCGCTACGTGAGAGCTGTACATCAGCTTGTCGGTTAGCCGCTTTACTCTGGAAGACAGCATTGGTTGTTTGAGCGGTACCATTAGCAACATCAACCACTATATCGCTCACCTGCATACCCACTTTCAAGCTATGAGTCATAGTATTTGCCGCCGTACCAGCAACTTTTACAGAAAACTCCGCCGCCTTTACTGCAACCTTGGATGCTACCTCAGCCGCAACCTTAGCCCCTACCTCTACAACTTTACTACCAATCTTAGATGCCACGTCAGCAACTGCTTTGCCCATCTTAGCGCCCATCTTGGCTATCATTCCGACTGCTGAACCACCGAAACTGACCGCTGCTGCTGCCACCGCCATCGTAATCTCAATCGCGGTTATAACTGGCCCTAACCATTTCATGGTTTCCTTGCTGATTAAACCATCTTGGGCTGCTTGTTGTAGTCCCTGAGAAACCACGCCCATTACCCCACCAGCGATCAGCAAAGCGCCTGCTACCGCACCAACACCGGTAGCAACCATAATTGCACCAACCACAATTGAAGCAATCGCACTGATCCAGCCAAAAATCTTAGAAAATAATCCAGATTTCTGCGCCTCTTTAGCAGAATTTTCAGCTTCTTTTATCTTCTGCTGGTTCTCATCCATTTTCTGCAAACTTTGCTGGCGTGCTCGCTGGATATCTTCAATTTTGAGATTCGTCTGATTACGCTCAATCTCACTGGTCAGTTTGCCCAGTTCAATCTCTATTGCCTCAGATGAGAGAAACTTTTCTATCATCTCCTTTGAGGATAACCGCGAAACTTCTGTCAGCTTTATTATCATCGCCTTTGCCAGATCTTTTGCCTGCATCACCTCTTGCATATCTGATTTGAGCCTAACCATGTCTTCTGGTTTAGGGTGAGCATTCATCACTGCCAATGGCGCTGGCAATGATACTCCTCGTGACTTAGCCTTAGCCGCATCAGAAGACAGCAAGTTACCTGCCTGGCTAAGTGTAACGAGCTCCTCGCTTTTAGGAGGTGCGAGGATTTCATCAGCCTGAAAACTGTTGATCCCCGGTTGAGGAACTTTAGATTCACTGACTTGAACCATTTTCCTGAGTCCTTTTTATTGTAATAGCTTCTAACATTGCACTAGAACTGGCAGCCAAAGCGGCCTGTTCCGGCGAAGCTGCCGCAAGCTGTTGGGCCGAGTAGAAGCCACTCTCAGCCCCATCAAATTCTCCTAATTGCAGGAGACATTCGGCAGCATGAAATGGAAAACGGGGCTCATTAATATCAAGCATCGCTCCGTAGCTATAGCTTTGAACAGCCTGTTCCAGTTGCCCCATAGCCTGACGGCATGCTCCCAATCCAAGGAAGAACCGGGAGTCATAGTGATCTAACATACACAAAGCCTGGAATATCTTATGTGCATCCGGCCATTTGCCTGACTGATACTGGTTGAACGCTAATGAGTAAAGTTGCTCCAACGTATCACTAGAAATATCTTTCAACATGGCAAGGGTGCCGCCATCATGAAGAAAAGATTCCAGCTCTTGTGCATATTGGTCAGAAGTCGTTGATGTTTCTTGATGCTCCATAATCATTCCTTAAATTGCGCCGAGAATATTGCGCATAATGCTGTCATACTTTTGAATAAAACGGTTTAACGCCTCGATAGCCGCGTTATAACGGGAACTCACTTCATTTAAACGCGTCGTTTTTTCTTGGACCGTGTTATTTAGTGGATTTACGCGATCATTAACTGAAGTCGAAAAGTTGGCTAACTTATTATTATCCTTGTCATATTTGTAAGAATTATCCAGACCTGTCATAGCGCCACTTTGCTTATTGGGGCTTTCTAAAAATTCCTTAATGGAGACAGATTTGAATTCATCTTTTATCCAATTGGGAAGCATTTGTTGATTTTTATAAGATTTCTCTATTTCCTCGATTAACTGCTTATATTTATCACTCTTCTCAAAAGTGTCCTGATTAATAAAACCATACTCTTTATAATGATGTTTCACAATTTCCTTGATTAACAGCTTACATTCAGCACTTCTCTCAAAAGCAGCCTGATCACTAAAGCCATACTTCTTATAGTCCAGCAAATTGAAAGAGCTGCTATCATTAATCTTAAGCTCCCCATTAGCTGCTAATTTCGCATTAATCTCCGACTGGATAACACTGTAAATCTTTAATTCTGCGGTCAATGCTGCCAGTTCATCACGCAACTCAAGTCGTTTTTTATCATGACCTGACATAACAGAAACAAATATATCGATTACATCATCATCAAGGCGATCCGGCGTTAAATTAAAATGAACCGCAGCCAGAAAATCTTTTAATGTCCAAGTTTTTAATGTCGTGCTATCCAAGAAGGATTTAAGATTCTCAATTCCATTTTTTATTTGGCTATCTAAGTGACCACCCTTAACAACAGCGTCCGCTGGCAGGAAATAGGCAATCAGTTTTTTCAGGAGTTCTTGATTCTCAGTGATAACAACAGAACCAGATTTAATATTGATCCCTTTATCAAGAATAAGCTTAACCAGCTCATCAAGCTCCGAAGATCCAGAACCTTGTAGTTGCTCTAGCGAAACCTTCTCCAGATCTTTTAAGAAAAGTTGTGGGTCATTTTGATATGGCCTAATTTCCACCTTCAAACTCCTTATACAATAATGCCACGCATACGAGGTGGACGACGGAGACGCTTTCCCTCTTCTAAAGAGGGAGGTTGGTTGCTCCGTAAGCGATTAACTTCTGTCAGCAACTCTTGCTCAGCATTCTGAACCAAAGTAACGTCAGTATGACCAAACAGTTCTGTACCCACATTGGGGTTGATGCCAAGAGACTGCCACATCTCCTGCAACAGTTGCAGTCTGTGATCACTGTCCTTAATGGCTGCCTCAGCCGCTTGCAGTACTTTGGCGTTAGGTTGCTCTTGCATCAGTGACTCCTATAATAAAGAGAGATATTGATTCTTCCTGTCAAAGTTGGACTTTTTTTTGTTGTTTTCTCATTTGATGTAACGATATAACGCAACTGGCTTCTAACTCGAACCAGCCAGGCGCGACTTCACTCGCGCCTGTCCAGCGGCGGTAAAACCGGGCCAAACGTTCATCATCAAGGGGAGAGTCAACCAGAGTATTAACTTGACCATAAAGGCGGCTACCCGGCCCAAACACTGCCATCGTTGCTTGTGCCAACAGATAAAGAGGCGCAAACGGATTAGCCAACCCTCGCCTCTGCTGGGTACGACGTAACATCACGATCCAAACTCGCGGCGCATCATAGCGCCAGGCAATTTCACAGCCTTCACACCACACACGCCAGCCAAGAGGAATTGGGCTATTCCCCATACAGTGAGGCTGCACCGAATAACCCCGCTCCTCAAACCAAGGAGTAAGCGGATCATGGTTCATAGGCATACCCTACCAAGCGGTTGGATATTAATCTGTTGAGTCAACTCTTGATACGAGAGCACCGGCAAGCCGTGGTGATCACCTTCAATTAACTTACGGACATAGCGACGAATATCCATTGATACGATCAACACCGGCTTATTCTGCATCTGCGTTAGATCGCCCACCGTTTTTTTCATCTGTTCAAGGAAACTTTGCGTTACCGCGGGGTCCAGCGCCAGATAACTACCTGCGCTCGTTTGACGAATACCACTCCGAATCTGCTCCTCTACCTGCTGATCCAACAGATAAGCGGGCAAGATATTGTTACCATTAGCATACTTGTAACAGATGTAACGCTTGAGACTACTGCGAATATATTCCGTTAATTGCACCACATCTTTCTCCTTCTGCCCCCACACCACCATAGCTTCAAGAATCGTACGTGTATTGCGAATAGAGATATCCTCACCGACTAACCGTTGCAATATCTCAGTCATCCGCTGCAATGGAATTATGCGCATGGCTTCCTTGACCAATTCACCATAGCTACCCTCCATCTGTTCCAGAAGATAACGGGTTTCCTGCACACCAATAAAATCTTCGGCATATTCCCGCAACACATGTGACAAATGCCAAGTGATCACCTGAGACATGGATAAAAATGCCAGCCCGGACTTCACCAAACGTTCCTGATGTGCTTCGGCTACCCACAAGGTAGGCTGATTAGGCAATAGAGGTTCCCCTTCTTCATAAGGGATAGCCAGTAATTCCAACTGACTGACCGGTTCCTGCACCAGTAAATGCGCTGAACGCAACCGACCACGGGCAACAGGTACCTCTTGTAGCTGGATCAGGTATTCTCCCGCCTTCATTCCCTCATTAAAGCGTAAGTGGATACCGGGAAAGGGTACGCCCAAATCCAAATAGAGGGCGCGTCGTACCCGTATCAATTCATCATTCAGTGAAATAGCTTCCAGTTCAGCCTGTAATCCCGCATCCACATCAATAAGTAAAGGAACCGTCATAGCAAATTCCTCTTTCTCACCAAGCTTTCCAGCTTTGGCCTTACTGCCGCTCTTGGATTTAGGTTTGGCTGCCGGTGCGCCTGCCCCTTGGGCTAATAGGCTAGGAAGATCCGCTTGCTGGCTGGCGCTAGCTTGCCGCTGGCGTTGGAATAGAAAATAACCGCCACCCGCTACCACCAGTGCAAGCGTGAAGAAGGTTAATGTAGGGAATCCCGGAATCAGGCCAAATAACACCAATAAAACACCGCCAATCAACAGTGCCTTTGGTTGGGCAACGACCTGATCGCCGATCTCATTACCCAGATCCGAGGAGTCTTCCGACGAAACCCGCGTAACAATGATGCCCGCAGTGATAGCGATCAGTAGTGCCGGAACCTGAGAGACCATGCCATCACCAACGGTCAAAATGGCGTAGAGCTGCAATGCATCAGCCGCCGACATCCCTTTCTGGGTGACGCCTATGGTTATCCCACCCAAAATGTTGACAAAGATGATAAGTAGGCTCGCAATCGCATCACCCTTAACAAACTTCATCGCACCATCCATCGAACCAAACATCTGGCTCTCTTTTTCGATAATGCTGCGCCTCTCCCTGGCTTCATTAACGTCAATCACGCCAGCACGCATATCTCCGTCGATACTCATCTGCTTACCGGGCATGGCATCAAGGGAAAAACGAGCACTAACCTCAGCTACGCGTTCCGAACCTTTGGTTATGACGATAAATTGCACAATAGTAATAATCAGGAAGATCACTATCCCGACTATCAGGTTGCCTCCGACAACGAAATTACCAAAGGTATAGACTATCTTCCCGGCATCCGCTTGCAGCAGGATCATTCGGGTGGTACTGACGGAAAGCGCCAAACGAAACAGCGTGGTGACCAGCAAAACCGCAGGAAAGGCGGAAAACTGCAAAGGCGAATTGATATAGACCGCCATCATCATAAGCACAACAGAGATGGTCATATTAATGGCGATCAAAATGTCAAGCAGGATAGGCGGAAGCGGTAATACCATCATGAAGACCACAGCTAGCAACAATATTGCCAACATGATGTCTTTACGCTCGCCAATCAGACGCAATAACTCAAGCCCACGGCTCATAATAGGGCCCCTTGAGCGAGATAACGCTGATAAGCACTGCGTGCTTCTTCCAAGTTCCCCTCTTGTTGACAGGCACGGCTAACACAAAGCCAGAGAGCGGCGCTTTGCTCACCCTGCTCTTCTAAGAGCGTGCAATGTTCTTTTGCCATGCTCCCCTTTTGTAGTTTAAGTAATGAAACCACCAAGGCACGGCGCCCTTCCTGATGTTCAGGATGCAAAGCCAATAATGCATCCAATAAAATACGAGCTCGGTCGGGATGACCGTATTGAAGTTGAAGCCAGCCGAGCAGCAACAGAGCGCTCTGCTGTTTAGCACTGAGAGTCATGGTCATACCTTGTGCAACAGGTGCAGAGCCATCTGCAACAACTGTTCATCTTGATTCATTTTTTCCAACAGGGAGACAGCATGCTGTACCCTGACGTCATTATCTTGTTGCAAAATTGTCCGCAGACTATTAACCGCCTGACGGAAATCATGTGGACGCAACAGAGAATGAAACCCATCTTGCGGGCAAGCAAAAGCCAACAAAGCCTGATCAGCCTTGTTAGCGGGATAAAGACGTGCAGAGTGAGTCTCAACGGATTGACCGTCGGGCAATAATGCGTAGCGATCAGGTAAACTAACCCCTATCTCTTCCCGACTGATCGCCGTTAGTTGTTCAATTCCTATATGGGCAGCAGCGATTTTGCTCACGAAGCGAGCACCTCACGCTGTACTCTTAATAAAGAACGAAATGCCTGATGCAACAAGGGCAAGGTTATCTCTCGTTCATCTAGTGTCACAAACAATAACAGGCGATCTTCCCCCAACCAGCCACAACGCAAGGGCAGTTCGGGCCCTGACCACTGAAAGTGAGCAGCATCGCCTTAACCATTACCTCTTTTCCCTGATGCCAGGGAATTTCACGAGCCAGCCAAAGTGTTAATGTGTCACCATAGCGTTCAATTTGTAACGTACCAGAATACTCAAAATCGATTTGGATCAAGGGGCTAGAAACATCAGACATCTCCATACCCAAATCCTGACAAAACTGGAGCAACTGTGGCTCTATCCAGTTCATGGCGCTCCCTCTCCCGACCACAATTCGTCTTCTTCTCTCTCAATTGCTGTATCCAGCGCCAGTTGACAAGCATTAAGCAAATTTTGGCGCTGTTCTTCATCACTGAACACTTCTACCGGAATCAATCGAATCACCCGTTTCAGCTCCCGGTAGAAATGAATTTGAGTTTGGCTATCCTGCAATCCCAAAGCATGACCGAGCATTTCAACATCCCGCACATTGGCCCAACGTTTCTCAACCAGAGAAACGACATCCCCCATAAGGTCAGAAGGCCCGTATGCCATGACTTTCCCCCCCTACCACGCTTTTCCATAACTGCTCAACCTGAACTGATAAGCTGTTAAGCAAACGGAGTTTATGCATGTCACTCATCACACGTTCCAACTTAATCGGATCAAGTTGCCGCTGTTGGCTGTCCAGATCAGCACTTAACGCTTTCATGATGAATCCTGTTACTTCCATCAGGGAGCTACTCTTGAAATTGGATTGAATATCCCGCCAAGCAGCCGATAGCCCTTGATAATCCATAACCGCATCACGATAGATGTTGCGCAATGCCTGTAAATTGCCAACCCCATTTTTGGCGGCTGTCGTGGCATCAGGCGTAATACGGGCTCCCAACTCGATAGCAATCCCTTGCTCTTGCGCTAAACGTGACAACTCCTGTTCAACCAATGTCAATATGGCATGCGCCTCTGGCCTGCCTGCCAGCGCATCACGGGCCTGACTCATCGCATAGAATTGCTCGCTTACCTCTCCAGAGAAACTTTCCAGATAAGCCTGTAACTGAGCAATATTAGTCAGTTGAGCGCTATTTAAGTGAGAGATCAATGCGTTGACTTTTTGTTGGCGCTCCAAATCCGGCACCTTCTGCAAATATTCACCCACCAGCGCCTCTATTTCTCGCACTCTGGCATGCCCATCGCTAACTTTACGTTTGGAGAGCGGCATATCTTTGCGCTCCGAAAAGGCAAAAGTCATCTCTTCGGCCGCATCAGCAAAAGACTGGGACGCCGATACCAGCACGACTTTCTCTCCCTGAAACTGACCGACCTTAGCCTGCTCCTGTTGTGCGGCAACCCCGGCACCCGGTTCTGATAAAGTTATCGAATGAAGATGATTCTGGATAATATCCATAGTCTACCTTGTCATATCAGAGTTAATAATGAACAAATTATAAAGATACCGGCCCTGTGCCTATGCCAAAATCAGTCGTGAATTTTTAGCAAAATCCGCCGTCACTCAAGGCAGAGTTTCATTAAGCCAGTGTAAAGCTCATCAAACATGAACAATACGCCGTGGATAAAATAGGAAAGCTCACCGATAAAGCAGAGAACATCTAGGCAAACTCCAACCATTTTCTAAAAACTCCCGACTCAGGTTGCAATCCCTCCCCCTCTCCCTTCTTTATAGTATTCGCAGCAGAGGTTATATAAACGATCATGAAGCTTTCCCTTGACCATATTCCCGGCCAAATGCGCCACGCCATTAATGAATGCCGGCTAATTCAAATCCGCGGCAGGGTTACTCAGGTCACGGGTACACTACTTAAAGCCGTTATTCCCGGTGTACGGATAGGTGAACTTTGTCACTTACGCAATCCTGACAACACGCTGTCGCTTTTGGCGGAGGTGATTGGGTTCCAACAACATCAAGCCTTGTTAACGCCGCTTGGTGAAATGTTTGGCATCTCTTCAAATACTGAAGTCAGTCCAACCGGAGCCATGCACCAAGTTGGCGTGGGTGATTACCTATTAGGACAGGTCCTTGATGGGCTAGGTAATCCGTTTTCCGGCGGCCAATTGCCGGAACCACAAGCTTGGTATCCGGTTTATCGGGATGCTCCGGCTCCCATGAGTCGTAAACGGATTGAACACCCGCTTTCACTCGGCGTACGCGCTATTGATGGCTTACTCACTTGTGGTGAAGGTCAACGTATGGGGATTTTTGCCGCGGCTGGCGGCGGAAAAAGTACGCTGCTATCTACGTTGATTCGTAGTGCCGAAGTTGATGTTACCGTGCTGGCGCTCATCGGTGAACGTGGACGTGAAGTACGAGAATTTATCGAATCGGATCTCGGTGAAGAGGGATTAAAACGTTCAGTGCTGGTGGTCGCGACTTCAGATCGCCCGGCAATGGAGCGAGCTAAAGCAGGGTTTGTCGCCACGTCAATCGCTGAATATTTTCGCGATCAAGGCAAACGTGTACTTCTACTGATGGATTCCGTGACTCGTTTCGCCCGAGCGCAACGAGAAATAGGTTTAGCTGCCGGCGAACCGCCAACCCGACGTGGTTATCCCCCGTCAGTGTTCGCTGCCTTGCCACGGTTAATGGAACGTGCCGGTCAATCCGACAAAGGTTCGATTACTGCCCTCTATACCGTATTGGTGGAAGGCGATGATATGACAGAACCTGTGGCAGATGAGACCCGTTCTATCCTTGATGGTCACATTATCTTGTCACGCAAGTTGGCTGCGGCTAACCACTATCCAGCTATTGATGTGTTACGTTCCGCCAGTAGGGTGATGAATCAAATTGTCACCCCTGAACATCAGGCTCAAGCCGGTCTGTTGCGCAACTGGTTGGCTAAATATGAAGAAGTAGAGCTTTTGTTGCAGATTGGCGAGTACCAAAAGGGGCAAGATCCCGTTGCCGACACTGCCATTGCACGCATTGAAGCAATACGTAATTGGTTACGCCAAGGCACTCATGAGCCAAGTGATTTACCGCAAACTTTAGCGCTACTACAGCAGATAACAAAATAATGATTAGCCGTTTACAACGTATAAAAGCCTTACGCGTCGAACGCGCTGAAAAACATTTTTCTCTGCAACAAACGAAACTGCAAATGGCCCGTCAACACCATCAACAGGCTTTGCAAACCTTGCAAGATTACTGTCAATGGCGAATAGAAGAAGAACAACGGCTTTTTGAACTGTGTCAGGGCCAACCAATCGACCGCAAAGGCCTTGAACGCTGGCAACAACAAGTTGCCTTGTTGCGCGAAAATGAAGCACAACTGGAAAAACAAGCGGCTGAAATGAAAGAAAAAGTGGAGCAGGAACTCCGTCAATTACAAGAGTGTCAGCGTGTACTGCACCACGCACGCCAACAGCAAGAAAAATTTAATGAATTGGGTCGTCAGCAACAGGAGGCGATCCGTGCCCAAGGTGAATACCAGGAAGAGCTGGAACAAGAAGAGTTCCATCGCCAAGAAAGAGTGTAAAACAGAAGAGTATGAACCCACTGACAGCTATCGGCAAAGGTGTCTCCTCCCTCCCAACGTCGTCCCCCGCAGAGGCAGACGCAGATTTGCAACGTCGTTTCGAGCTAGCTATCACCTCTCACGCCGCCAACGCACGCCAGTCAACTACACGGCGGACGGAACAACCGTTAACTAACACGACGACAAATAGTAAAACCGCAGATCAACATGCCACACATAACTCAGATGAGGAGCTTCCCTCATCCGACTCTCCCCAACCGACAATTCTGGCAATTGATGATCCGCGCAGGCAAGCCTTACCATTACCAAGCCATGACATACCTGTGCGGCCTCAAAATCAGAAAAAAAGCTTATCGGACTCTGTTCATCATCTTAGTGAGATCGCCAGCGAGATAAGAGAGTCTCTGTCAGCATCCAAAATCCCAACACGTCAGTCGAACCTGAATGCTTTGTCTGATTCTGGCCTAAAACCGGCTGATATCACTGTGACTTCCGATCCTGACACAACCGACATTCCTGTACTGCAAGACGCAAACGATGAACCAGCATATTATACAGGGATGCAAACAACACCCGGCCGATCACCATCTCAGCCAGACACACAACACAGTGCTACTCCTCATCAACAAACAGATTTGACTTTACCTATACCTGCCCGCCATGCCAACGACATCAACATTGCGGAAAGAAAAACACTAGCTGAAATCGAGACCTACCATTTGTTGGTAGCAAAGCCAAAAGAGTCTGATTCTCAATCCTCTTACTCTGGCGGATCAGACGGGAAAACACCTTTCATCCCACAAGCGCCGCTCCTGCCAGGAGAGCGCATCCTCGCCACGATGCAAGCAACGTCAACTATATCTCCTCTTTTGGAAGCGTTGATCGATAAACTGAGCGTGGAGATCAATATCGACCTGACACAGCAGCGTCCGGCGACATTACATCTGACACTCCCTAGCCTGGGGGCGCTTGAGATCCAACTCACTAACGAACACGGCAAACTTCAAATCGAAATTTTGGCGAATCCGGCAGCTCAACAACTCCTGAAACAGGCACGCTTTGAACTGATTGAACGTCTACAACTTCTTTACCCAACACAAACTGTTGAACTATCCCTTCCGTCTCAAACGGATGGTGAACATGGATCGCGTCAACGTCGCAGCGTATATGAAGAATGGAAAAAAGATGCATGAATGACCTAACCTTATCCAAAGTTTCATTGGAAGAATTAACGCTGCATCAAACCCTGAGTCGCCACCAGCAACAATTTAGTTGGGATAATAGCCATCTTTCCCTAGATGTGGCATTCCCGCCACAAACGTTGGACAGGATACTGATCGCCCATTGGCAGGGGCAAACTTTTTCCTTTTATTGCCATGCAGCCGAGCTAGCGTTGTGGCTTGCTCCTGATCTGCAACAAGCGAATCTGACCTCGCTCCCTCAAGATCTGCTGCTGGCACTACTGGAATACCAGAGCAAAATTCTACCCACTCTGTCATGGTCAGCACTGCGTACCGTGTCAGGACACCCTTTGTCAGCTTGCTTGCGACTACGCCTTGAACGGCCGGGGACCATATTGCCGCTCTGGTTGCCAGAACCATCCCCCTTAATTGCCATATTGCCAGAACGTCAACCTGGCGAGCATCTGTCTATTCCATTACGACTCTCTCTGCAATGGGGGGCAATAACCTTGACTTTAGACGCATTTCGCACCCTGGAATCAGGGGATGTGCTGCTACTGCCCCCACAGCAACAACCAGATGCCCCTTTATTAGCGTATCTGGAAGGACGCCCTTGGGCCTACTTTAAATCCCATGACCATACACTGGAGTTAATCACTATGCACACCCCCTCTTCTGACGGTTCTGACAACACTCTGCCAGTAACGGACTTAAACGATCTGGAGGTCCATGTCAGTTTCGAAGTGGGTCGTCAGACCTTGGATCTACAGACACTCACCAGCCTGCAACCCGGTTCATTACTCGATCTTGGTGTTCCTTCAGATGGTGAAGTACGTATTCTCGTTAATCAGAAATGCCTGGGCTCAGGGCGATTGGTGGATATTGAGGGGCGTCTGGGGGTAAGAGTCGAACATCTCTCCGTGGAGAAACAACCATGATCCAGCTACCGAACGAATTGGATCTCATCATCGGTCTGGCGTTGCTGTCTCTGCTTCCCTTTATTGCGGTGATGGCGACCTCTTTTCTCAAACTGGCCGTGGTATTCTCCTTACTGCGTAACGCATTGGGCGTACAACAGATCCCACCTAACATGGCTATGTACGGATTGGCAATTATCCTCACTATCTATGTGATGGCTCCAGTAGGTTTCGCCACTCAAGATTACCTGCGCCAAAATGAGGTTTCATTCAGCAATGCACAATCAGTAGAGAAATTTGTGGAAGAGGGACTGACACCTTACCGGAATTTTCTCAAACAACATATTAAGCCCAGTGAACGCACTTTCTTTATCGACAGTACCCGACAAATTTGGCCAAGCCAGTACGCAGATCGGCTAGAACCAGACAGCCTATTGATACTGTTGCCCGCCTTTACCGTCAGTGAATTAACCCGAGCTTTTGAAATCGGGTTTCTTCTTTATTTACCGTTTATTGCCATCGATCTCATTATTTCTAACATTCTGCTCGCAATGGGGATGATGATGGTTTCTCCAATGACTATCTCTCTTCCTTTCAAATTACTGTTATTTGTCCTGCTTGATGGCTGGACACGCCTGACACACGGCCTTGTCATCAGTTATGGAGATTGAATATGAGTAATGCCGATATTTTGCATTTCACCAGCCAATCTCTCTGGTTAGTGTTAATCCTTTCCCTGCCGCCGGTACTCATGGCTGCGGCAGTGGGAACATTGGTCTCGTTGATCCAAGCGCTCACCCAAATACAAGAACAAACATTGGGTTTTGTCATCAAATTAGTTGCGGTCATTATCACCCTGTTCGCTACAGCCACCTGGCTTGGCAACGAACTCTATAGCTTCGCCAACATGACCTTTCTTAAGGTGCCGCTGATCAAATGACCCTACCAGAGCTCCAACAGCAAATGCTGGCTTATACTCTGTTGTTACCTCGCATCATGAGCTGCTTTGTGATATTTCCTGTGCTCAGCAAACAGATGCTAGGTGGTGGGCTAATCCGCAACGGCGTCGCTTGCTCATTGGCCCTTTATGCTTACCCAACAGTAGCAGGCAGTCAGTTGCCCACATTAGGTAGCCTGGAGTTGACGCTGTTGCTCGGTAAGGAAGTTCTGCTTGGTTTGCTCATTGGCTTTATCGCTTCGATTCCATTTTGGGCGATGGAAGCCACCGGTTTTATTATAGATAACCAACGGGGAGCAACAATGGCGTCAGTGCTCAACCCTTCCCTGGGAAGCCAAACCTCACCCACAGGTCTGTTATTAACTCAAACGCTAATCACACTTTTTTTCTCCGGCGGCGCTTTTCTTAGTCTGCTTGGCGCCCTATTTCAGAGTTATAACAGTTGGCCGGTAACACAGTTTTTCCCTCAAATTACCAACCAGTGGCTGCATTTTTTCTACGGCCAGTTTAGTTATCTGCTGCAACTCTGCGCCCTAATGGCGGCTCCCTTGTTAATTGCCATGTTTCTGGCAGAGTTCGGGCTGGCTCTGATTAGCCGTTTCGCTCCTTCTCTCAACGTTTTCGTGTTAGCAATGCCGATCAAAAGCGCAATTGCCAGCCTGTTATTGGTTATCTATATCCAGTTATTGATGCATCATGCCTATGATAAGGTGCTATTAATTCTCTCCCCAGTACGCATGTTAATCCCTATTCTGGAGGCGCCATGAGTGGAGAAAAGACAGAAAAACCCACCCCGAAGAAACTCAGAGATGCCCGGAAGAAAGGCCAAGTAACCAAAAGTAACGAAGTCGTCTCTACCTCTTTAATCTTAGGGTTAATCGGCATGATGATGGTCATGTCTGAATACTATTTGGAGCATCTGAGTAAACTGATGCTGATCCCGGCTGATCTGCTAGATAAACCCTTTCCCCAAGCCTTAAACCATGTGGTTGAAAACTTGATGCAGGAGCTGGTCTACCTCTGCCTGCCAATTCTGGGCGTTTCCGCTCTGCTATCGCTGACCTCACACTTCGCCCAATACGGTTTTCTACTGAGTGGACATTCCATCAAGCCAGATATTAAGAAGATCAATCCTGTTGAAGGCGCTAAGAGAATCTTCTCTATCAAGAGTCTGGTGGAATTCATCAAATCGATACTCAAAGTGGGGCTGCTCTGTACCTTGGTCTGGGTGACGCTGGCAGGCAATTTACAAGCGCTGCTGAACCTACCGGAATGTGGGGAAAGATGTATTATCCCTGTACTCGGAATCATGTTAACCCAGCTCATGACCGTATGTGGTATGGGGCTTATCGTAATCTCTATTGCCGATTATGCCTTTGAACACTACCAACATATTAAACAGCTTAAAATGAGCAAAGACGAGATTAAACGGGAATATAAAGAGAGTGAAGGCAGCCCAGAGATCAAAAGCAAACGACGCCAATTTCACCAAGAATTACAATCAAGCAACATGCGCGCTAGCGTCAAGAACTCATCAGTGATCGTCGCCAACCCAACTCACATTGCGGTAGGTATCCGTTATAAGAAAGGGGAAACACCGTTACCTCTTATCACACTCAAGTTCACCGATGCACAGGCCCTACAAGTTCGACGTATTGCCGAAGAAGAAGGTATTCCGGTGTTACAACGGATTCCTCTGGCTCGTGCGCTTTATCAGGATGGCCTGATCGACCACTATATTCCTGCCGATCTCATCCAAGCTACCGCAGAAGTCTTACGCTGGCTAGAGCAGTGGCAAGATCGTGCTCCTGAGCCGTAACTCGCCCCTAGCATATACGAACTGAACATTGGCGTTTAAAATATTTCGCCAATGTTCAATACAAATGAAATATAATTCAGATTTGTTTCTTAATTATTACGATTCAACTACATAATAACAACAAATTTAATATAAATAAAAATTACTGCTAATAACCCAACATTACTTAAACAATATTGTAATAAACAATCCAATTCGGTTAGGTTGATTTTATGTTTTTATCGATTGATCAAATAGCTGAAACCAGATTGAATTTATTAATAAGTGATTTATATTACGCGTAGCTATTTGAATTTCACTTTGCGCTGACTTCTATAGCTATTGATTCGTTAATATTACCCTAGCCATTACTCATTACAATTACTAACATATTCTGAATTACCAATAGATTGTCTGAATAATAAGGAGATAACTATCAATATCAATCAAGACAAAAGACTCGGTTTATGACTCAGGGTGCGAAATTTATAAGCAATCGTTATCGTGTGAAAAATTGATCGCTTTTCACTCTTCGTTTATAAAGTGTTTATAAAACGTGAGAATAATACGGTATCTGGACCAAGGAACATAATAGGCCCACGAGTAAAAACCATTTTAATTAAAAGGTGCTATAGTTAACCATCAGGTTAAATACATAAACTATTCTTCCTGTCTACTTCAGACAGCGAAACCAAAGAAAATATCTATTAATAATAATAATGTGATTTGTATTTTTAAGACATACACCAACAGGTCCAGGACAATAGAATGAACGGCATCACAACATCAGGGAAGGGAATGGATATCTCGCTATTCCAACGTAGCATGCCTGCCTTTAACGTTATAGAACATCCTCAGGAAGGGATATATATCCTGCTCGAAGGTGAAATGACATGGCAGGATAGTACCAATACCTACGATATCTCCCACAACGAACTGCTTTTTGTTCGTCGTGGCAGTTATGCAGCAAAAACGCGTAGTGATACCTGTAAGTTACTCTGGTTGCCTCTGAGTACCACTTTTCTCCACGGTTTTCTGCAACGTTTTGGTACTTTGCTCAGTGAGGTCGAGCGGCACAATATGCCAACACCCGAATTAATCGCACTTACCTCATCGCCTCTGTTATCTCAAAGTATAAATGGGCTGGTCGATCTACTGGCTCATGATTACCCCGCAGCATTGGGTCAACTCAGAACAGAAGAATTGTTGTTGCTATTAGCATTTGGAGAACAAGGCACTTTGCTCATGTCAGTATTACGACAATTGAGCAACCGCCAAGTGGAACGTTTGCAGAGTTTTATGGAAAACCACTACCTTAAGGAGTGGAAACTCAGTGAATTCGCTAAAGAATTTGGCATGGGATTAACCACCTTCAAGGAGTTGTTCCGTTCAGTATACGGAATATCACCACGCGCCTGGATCAGTGAACGCCGCATTCTTTATGCGCACCAACTCCTACTCAACAGTGAGATGAGTATTGTTGATATTTCAATGGAAGCGGGATTCTCCAGCCAATCTTATTTCACTCAAAGCTATCGGAGGCGCTTTAATTGCACCCCCAGTCGGGCTAGGTATGGCAAAGAGTAACGATGGGCTAAAATAATCTGACGTTTTTTACAAGTTAACCATTGGCCTGACAGATAAAATAAGGCTATTCCTAATTTAATCGACAAGAGTGACTAGCAGCAAGATGAGCATAGCATGAGCCAGCAAGAACATAATCAGACTCGAACCAGCATGTTTCTCGGCCGCAAGATCTCTGTTATGCAGTCGGGAATTCCACGCCGGGATCAGTTACTCGGAAAATCATCGGCTATTCAGTATCAGAATAGAGACATTATTAATAGCCAACAGTTTATTTTATTACAACGCTTGCTACCCAGACATCTGTTGGAAAGCTTGATGAAGTCCGTTTGGTTTCGTAGACGGTTAAATTGCGGACAAGCTTTGCGGCGTGATGACCTACAACAGCTCATCAGAGCGGCGGCAGAACCGGAATGTGACTGGAATAAGGTCTTGGGTGATCGCATAAACTTGGCTGATAGACATCTTTTACAGCATTGGGTATTACAGCCGCTATTTGACTGGTGGCTCCGTTTGTTGGAGCCAGAGATAGATTTTTGGTTCACTGAATTTGATCAGTTACAGATCCAAGAGCGGCAACTGCGTGCTAAAGCGCATTTTTGGCAGCAAGCTGAAAACATCTCATCTCAATGCCGGGAACAACATCATCAAGAGGTTATATCTTTGCAAACAGCGCTTAACCAACGCAAACAACTATTAGAAAAACTGCTGTTGACAACGGAAACCCAGGCTCGCGAAGCATGGCCCAACTGGTTTACCGGGCTGGACGCACTCCAGGCTGGCAGCGACCTAACCGCTTTTACACCGGTTCCCGAAGCGCTGTCATCCTGTTGGACGTGGCTAACCGCTTTAGAGCATGACAGCCAGTCGGCCATTCACTTGCAAAAATGGCTTTGCGCCCGTGTTCTGTGTCTGCCGCAGGACAGTTTTTATTGGCAATCGACGACGACCTAATTATTAGAGGAAACATGCAAACTCTACTCAATCATTTGGCCAGTCGCTTGGGCCAGAAGCCTTTTGTTTCCGATAGACAAGGGCATTACCATTTGCACATTGATAACTACAACCTATTTCTTCGCCAACAGGGAACTGAACTTGTGTTATCCAGCCCGCTAAGCTGGCGTCATAACCCAAAAGATCCGTCAGGCGCTGAATTACTGAAAAGACTATTGCAACAGGTCACGCGTTGGGGACGCCAAGCTCCCCACGCCCTGACCTTGGATGAATCAGAGAATCTTATTCTGGAAGCACGCCTTAACCTTGGTAGTTTGGATGTTCAAATACTAGAACAGATGTTAACTCTGCACATCGAACTACTGGAACAAATCATGACCTTATTGTCGGAAACCCAATCCGCACCTCAATGGAAACAGGCAATATGGCAGCCATGAAACCGTTCCAACGGCTGTGCCGTTCCTTACTGTTGTCGTTGAGTATCAGCGGTGTGATGCTTCCCTCTGCTTATAGCCAAGATCTGGATTGGTTTCCTACGCCTTATCACTATCTGGCAAAAGGAGAAAGCTTGCGGGATGTACTGGTTAATTTCGGCGCTAACTATGAAGCCTCAGTGGTTGTCAGTGATAAGGTGACCGATCAGGTTAACGGTTATTTTGAACAGGACACTCCGCAGGAATTCCTGCAACATTTATCCTCTCTCTATAATCTGGTTTGGTACTACGACGGGAGCGTGCTGTATGTATTCAAAAACAGTGAAATACAATCGCGCCTGCTTAAGCTTGAACAAACTAACGCAACGGAGCTACAACAAGCTCTGAAACGCTCCGGTATTTGGGAACCGCGCTTTGGCTGGCGTCCTGATCCAGGCAACCAACTGGTTTACGTATCAGGCCCTCCCCGTTATCTCGAACTGGTTGATCAGACAGCATCTGCACTGGAACAGCAATCATTGCTGCGTAGCGAAAAAACCGGCGCCTTGACCGTGGAAATTTTCCCGCTCAAATACGCCTCGGTGGTCGATCGCAAGATCCAATATCGTGACACCAGTATTGAGGCGCCTGGCATCGCCACCATTCTCTCCCGTCTGCTCAGTGATACCAATGTGGCCGCTGTTACTGGCGAAGCATCATCTTCTCCTATGGGCGGGAGCTACTCAAGCCGTGCTGTCGTGCAAGCGGAACCCTCCCTAAATGCCATTATTGTACGGGATAACCCAGAAAGAATGTCCATGTACGCCCATTTGATCAACGCACTGGACAAACCCTCTGCCCGGATTGAAGTTGCTCTTTCCATCGTCGATATCGACGCTAACAACCTTTCAGAACTGGGTGTTGACTGGCAAGTCGGCATCAACACTGGGCCTCGTCATATTATTGATATCACCACCTCCGCTGGGGAAAAAAAGGAGGGCAAGCAAAAAGGCGAAAGCATCGGCTCAGCCGCATTAGGTAGTCTGGTTGATCGCCGTGGTCTGGATTACTTGCTCGCCAAAATCACTTTGCTAGAAAGTAAAGGAAGCGCTCAGGTGATTTCCCGCCCAACGCTTTTAACGCAGGAGAATACGCAAGCCGTCATTGACAACAATGAAACCTACTACGTGAAAGTGAATGGTGAACGGGTTGCCGAACTTAAAAGCCTTACCTATGGCACCATGCTACGCATGATCCCTAGAGTCATCCAAGTCGGAGATTCTCCTGAAATCAGTTTAGACCTGCATATTGAGGATGGTAACCAGAAACCTAATAGCTCAGGACCGGATGGCATCCCGACCATCAGCCGAACCGTTGTCGATACCGTCGCCAGAGTTGGACATGGGCAAAGTCTGCTGATTGGCGGCATCTACCGCGACGAAATGAGTCAAATAACACGCAAGGTGCCATTTTTAGGCGATATCCCCTATTTGGGGGTTTTGTTTCGCAACACCAGCGAGCAAGTTCGGCGATCAGTACGGCTATTTATTATTGAACCACGTCTGATTGATAGTGGGATAGCCCATTATCTCGCTCTCGGTAACGGGCAAGATCTCCGTCCTAAATTGCTGGCAACGCAAGATATCTCTAATCAGAGCTTATCGCTGAATAAAGCATTGGCGAGTGCACAATGCCAACCATTATCCTCGGCCCGTCAAGTACAGGAAACCCTACGACAAGCCGGTAAAAGCTCATATCTCTCCTCATGCCGAATGGGTAACACTTATGGATGGCGAGTCATTGAACAACAATGTTCATTGAAGGAAACCTGGTGTGTTCGTGCGCAAAATAAGGCGAACAGATGAGTTGGAAAATTCGCTTTTACCGCGGACTGAATAAAAGTATTGAGGTCAATTTAGCTGAGGGGCGTTTAGCCATCGGCTCAGACCCCCTACAGGCAGATATCGTTCTGGTGGATGAAGATGTTGCTCCTGTGCATCTGATCTTAGAAGTCGAACCAGATTCAATTCGCCTGTTGGAATGGGCCGGTGAAGTCGCCCCAAGTCAGAATAGCGAACCGCTATCAGCGGGCGCCACATTGCAAGCATTGGCCCGTCAGGAGGCTGGCCCGTTATTGTGGGCTTTTTGTGACCAACAACATGCATTCCCAAACCAACTCGCTGAACCGACGGCTGCACCACGCCAGCGCCCTGCCCGCCAAAATCGTAGCCGGGTAGCAGGCGGGATGTTAATACTTTGCCTGATACTGGCACTCGGTCTTCTGGCGCTGCTTGGACATGAAGGATGGCAAAGGAGCAACATGTCCAATGGCCTCGCCGAGCAAGAGCTACGCCGTTTTCTCAATGACGGCTCAGCCTATCGTCAGGTGAGTGTACACATGATGCCCGATCATGGGCCGCTACTACTCAAAGGTTATGTGGACCTCAATCAACAACGGCTGGCGCTGCAACAGTATCTTGATACTCACTCTCTCAGTTATCGGTTGGAGTTACGTACTATGGAAGAGTTACGTCAGGGGGTGGATTTCATTTTACAAAAATTAGGCTATGCCCAAGTCCAGAGCAGTAATGGCAAACAACCCGGCTGGGTCCGCCTTATGGGAGAAGTCACTGATACCAGCCAGCAATGGAACGATATCGAGTCACTACTCAAACGCGATGTTCCAGGCTTACTGGGCATAGAAAACAAGACCAAGTTCACCGGTAATCACCTCAAGCGACTGGATATGTTATTGGCTAAACATGATTTACCCGACACACTGATCTACAAAGATAAAAATGATCGTATCGAGTTCACTGGTCAATTGGATGAGCACCAGACGCATAACTTCTACCGCTTACAGCAGGTATTTAAACAAGAGTTCGGCAGCCGGCCAACACTGGTATTACTAAATAATAAGCAGCTCACCCGCAATGACGAACTCAATTTCGACGTCCGGGCCGTTTCCTTCGGGCGTGTACCCTATGTGGTACTCAAAAACAACCTGCGTTATCCGGTTGGAGCAACCACAGAAAATGGTTTAAGAATCGAAGCCATCCGTCAAGATGCGATTGTTATTATCAAGGGCGGACAACAATTTATCGTCAAACTTAACAGGAGCCCAGCTTCATGATGACATCCCTGGAAGCACGACTGTTTGGTGCTGATCCCACTTATGTCAACGAAATGCAACACCGTCTCGCTCAGGCGCTGAACGATATCAAACAACGCCTGAGGCGCGGCGGTTCAGTACAAGAATACCAACAATGGCAACTGGAGGCTGATGCCATCCAAGCTGCAATCACAATACTTAACACAACAGAAGGAAACCATCATGGCTGAAATTTTTACTTCCGCAAAGACAGTTAATACTCTCGATAAAGTTGCTGAACAGCTTAAGACCCAAGCCAACACAGCTAACTCCGACGTTAATGACGCAATCGCCGCCCTCAAGGACGGGCCTGATAATCCGGCTTTGCTAGCTGATTTGCAACATAAAATCAACAAGTGGTCGGTAATCTACAACATTAACTCCACTGTCACCCGGTCCATGAAAGACCTGATGCAGGGAATATTACAGAAGATCTAATCATGACACGTTCACTCAAAGGGCTACTGGCAGATATCGCTCTGGTTGGAAGCGGCCATCACTGCCATGACGAAGCCAATATCATTGCCGACTGGCTGATGTCAAACGAAGAAGGACAAGAAGCAGCAAACCTGATTCGGCTCTCTTCTTTGACGAACCAAGGCAAATATCAACAGGCTCTGGATTTCGGCAGAGACCTTCCCTGGCCCAGTCTGGAACCTTGGTTAGCTTTGTGTGAGTGGCGTCTGGGACTGGCATCAGCCCTGGAGCAAAGACTGACGCGAATGGCAGGCAGCGACGATCCACAACTGCTCTCCTTTGTTGACGGCATGCGGGAACAACTGGCTCATGGATAGGATTGAAGGGCCATCCTATAACACCGTGTCGCAACCAACGGTACAGCCTTCGGTTAGCTCTGGGCACCAGCACAGCTTTGAGCGGGCACTGGAAACCACGCCCGATCAGAAAATGCTAAAAGAGCGCCAGCAACGCTGGCTACAGGGAGAAGTGCTGGAAAACGTTTTAGGCGATTTTGATCCAGCGACACAACGCAAAGTGATATGGCAGTGGTATCAGTCTTTATCGCCTGATAAACAGCCCACCCAACGTGCTCAGTTAGAAGACAAGCTGATCGCTCCGGTACAAGAGCAGCTATGGTCGCAGTTTGGTGGCTTAACAGGCAATGTCAAACCACCATTGGATATGCCTGAACTTAGAAAGACTGTTCGTGAATTCGCCCCCACAGGTCGACAACAAGAGACGGTTCTTCTCAAGGTCCTCGGCCAGATTCAGGCTATTCCCGGCAATGAGTACTTGAGTGACCTTATCCAGCGGGAGTTAAAAACGCTGATCCCCCGTAACGGTATGGTAGATAACCTGATGCGGAACTCACATAAACCTGATTTGGAAGAATAATGGATCAACCACAACACCATGAAACAAGGATAGACAACCTAGATAAACTCAACACACCTCAAGTTTGGAGGAACAATGGATCTACCACAGATAAGTGAGACACTGATCACCAGCCTGGATGAACTTAATACACCTCAGGCTAGTGCCGAAAATATTGCGAGTTTTGAACACGCTATGTCCAATCAAGATCAGGGGATTGAAAACAATCTGATCAATGAATTGGGTCAGCTCAGGCAACAATTTACTCAGGCGAAACAGGAGCTGGAAGCACAGCTAGCCGTCTCTGGCAACGATCCTAACAGCCTGATGCAAATGCAGTGGTCTCTGATGCGGATCACCCTGCAAGAAGAGCTGATTGCCAAAACGGTAGGACGACTCAATCAAAACGTTGAAACTTTAATGAAAGCCCAGTGAGGAGCTGTGAAGAAACACTATATAATTTGCGTTATGCTCGCTGTCCTGATGCTAACTGGCTGTAAAATCGAACTCTACACCGGTATCAGCCAAAAAGAAGGCAACGAAATGTTAGCCTTGCTCAGGGAAGCGGGCATTTCCTCTGATAAGCAGCCAGACAAAGATGGCAATATCAAGCTGTTAGTCGAAGAGTCTGATGTAGCGCAAGCTGTTGAGGTGCTCAAGCGTAAAGGGTATCCACGAGAAAACTTCTCTTCGTTGCAAGATGTCTTTCCCAAAGACGGCCTTATCTCCTCGCCAATAGAAGAGCGGGCTCGGCTCAACTTCGCCAAAGCACAGGAGATCGCCCGAACACTTTCTGAGATCGACGGCGTGCTGGTAGCTCGGGTACATGTTGTCTTACCCGAAGAGCAAGACAAACTGGGTAAAAAACTATCGCCAGCCTCCTCCTCGGTATTTATCAAACACGCCGCGGACGTGCAACTCGACACTTACATTCCCCAGATCAAGCAACTGGTTAATAACAGCATTGAAGGGTTGAGTTATGACCGGATCAGTGTCGTATTAGTGCCCGCAGCGGGCGTACGTCAGGTACCGTTGGCGCCACGCTACTCCACGCTGTTCTCTATCCAAGTGACTGAGGAATCACAAGGGCGTCTGATTGGGCTGTTAGTACTACTATTAGCCCTGTTATTTGTCAGTAATCTGGCGCAATTTCTGTGGCATCGAAGCAGGATGCAATAAATGGCAACAGAATTAACGCCCTATCAGTTTCGGTTTTGCCCTGCCAGCTATATTCATTCTGACCACCTATCACCAGAATGGCTTGCAGTCTTATCTTCCCTGCCTGAGTGGCGAAACTCCCCCAGGCTTAATGGGCTACTGCTAACCCAATTTAATCTAAATGTGGATTATGAATTACCAACCGGGTTGGGAAATATCGCTTTGTTAGCACAATCGTGCTTAGAACAACTTCTTACCTGGCTAGGGGCCTTACTTCACGGGCAAGCTATCCGCCATTGCCTGCTGGCGACAGAACTTCGCCATTTACACGATTCACTAGGGAAAGAGGGACATCGCTTCTGCTTAAAGTATCTTGATATCATTATTGGCAACTGGCCGACTGGTTGGCAGCGCTCATTACCACCCAAAATCAATGCAAACTATTTTCGTGCCAGTGCCTTACAATTCTGGCTAACGGCGATGGAGCCTCTTGCTACCGATTTCTCTAAGCGCCTGAATTTGCGGCTTCCCCCTCATGACAATCTTCCGGCCTGGCCTGTCAGCCAGGCAGATCGACCATTGGCACAAGCATTGTGTCTCAAATTGGCTAAACAAGTGAACGCAGAATGTTACCATTTATTAAAATAGCAACAGAGCATCTTCAACTGTCTCCTGAACTCCAGATACTACGTAAAGCGGACTATCAGACCTGTCTCAGCGCCAAATCTCTGCTTGATGCCGCCCGGATGCAGGCACAAGAAATTGAACGTGACGCGCAGGCAGTGTATGAACAACAAAAAGAGCTAGGCTGGCAAGCAGGTGTTGATGCCGCCCGTGCAGAACAAGCTACCCTGATTCATCAAACCCAGTTGCAATGCCAGCAATACTACCGGCAGGTCGAGCAACAGATGAGCAATGTGGTCTTACAGGCTGTGCGCAAAATCCTAAAGAATTATGACCAAGTTTCTCTTACCTTACAGGTGGCCCGTGAAGCCCTGTCATTAGTCAGTAACCAAAAACAGGTTATCTTGCGCGTTAATCCTGAACAGGCCGCAGCAGTACGTGAACAGATATCACGGGTACACAAAGATTTCCCTGAGATCGGCTACTTAGAGATCACCGCCGATGCTCGTCTCGATCAAGGAGGCTGTATTTTAGAAACGGAAGTCGGGATCATTGATGCCAGTTTGGATAGCCAATTAGAAGCGCTGATGTCTGCCATCAATAACCAATGGCAAAGTTGAAGACGCCATCACGTTTCAAAGAGGTAACTGGTTTTCGACGGAAAGTGAAAATTTCTTCTGCCGTTATTAATATTCTCTATTTCGACAAAACATTATAATTCACTCTATCTGATATCCAAGCGCATATTCCTTAAAAGAAACCACTAAAGGAGTGACCATTGTCTCCCATCTCAGGTATTAATCACCAAAGAATATTTCCTACCCAACAGCTCGATACCACAGCGGTTAATCAGCCACAGGGTGAACTGTCGGGCAAATCTCTGAAAGTCTCTTCACCAAGACCAGGGTTATTAGAGCGTCTTTCAGCGACAATTCAACGCAATCTACCGGGCCACTCCATGCTCGATCGTCAACTGACCACCGATGGCAAGAAGAATCAAGAAAGCCGCTTCTCGTTCAGCATGATCAAGGACAGAATTGTTCACTTTGCGGTGAGCACTAAGTTAGGGAGTGTTAGAGATTCTGCCAATAAGCACGGTGGAGAAGTGACTTTCAAGTTCGCCCAGACCAAAGGTACCTTTCTGGACCAAATCATGAAACATAGTGACACCTCCGGCGGGGTTTGTGAGTCCATATCCGCTCACTGGATAAGCGCTCATGCCAAGGATGAAAGTGTTTTCGATCAGCTCTATGTAGGCGGCCAGAAAGGACAATTCCATATCG
The DNA here is from genome assembly GCF_001083805.1 of Photorhabdus luminescens subsp. luminescens. GTDB lineage: Bacteria > Pseudomonadota > Gammaproteobacteria > Enterobacterales > Enterobacteriaceae > Photorhabdus > Photorhabdus luminescens. The sequence goes on from NZ_JXSK01000002.1 coordinate 346,627, forward strand.
ATTCTCTGGTTTCCATTAAGCAGTTACAGATGGATGGCCTAGATCCCTATGCCGAGCAAAGCCAAATAACCGAATCCTGGCTCCGTGAGAACGGTATCCAACCACGAAGTCCACTTGAAGTAAGCGGCGAAACTGGCAGCAAAGGTACAAAAGATCTATTAAACGCCATCCTGGATACCGGTGATAAGGGATCAGGCTACAAGAAGATCAGCTTTGAAGGACAAATGGCCGGGCATACCGTAGCAGCCTATGTAGATGACCAGAAGGGTGTTACCTTCTTCGATCCTAACTTCGGCGAGTTCAACTTCCCGGATAAAACCTCATTCTCCAACTGGTTCTCTCAAGATTTCTGGTCTAAATCCATGTACAACAAGGAAATAGGTTTAGGTCAAAATTTCTACGTTTTCAACTTCGAGCCTAAAACATAATGACACACAACTATCACCAGCTTATAGAAACGCTGTTCTCTAAACTTGGCGTACCTGCATCTCCTACTGACGATGATATCTATACCTTAGAGGTCGATGGGCGTTTTCAGGTATTGATTGGCTGTTATCACGACAACTGGCTACAGTTGTTCTGCGAATTAGGGTCCGAAGTCAGCCGTGCCAACAACCTTTTTGGGCAACATTGGCCTGCTCATGTTCAAGGAGATTTGGATGGACAAGCCATTCTATGGTCGCAACGCCCCTTGACCGAAGTAGATGTAGCTGAACTACAAGCTTGGTTAGAACGCTTTATTGATGACATTGAGCAGCGCTTGACACCTGCCATAGCTCAACAACCTAAAGATCTGCCGCCTTCTTTGATGCGGGTTTGATTAGTAAAAATTAAATAAACCAAATGGAGAATCAAATAAAATACTACTCTGCCGCCATGCAAAAAACCCGCAACTAAGCGGGTTTTTACTTATTAACAACTTTAACTACTCAGAATATTATCTTCATCGCTATCGTAAAGTCGCTAATAGATTTAGGCAGTTAAATTAAGATAATACGATAACATTTACTGCGGATGGACCTTTAGCGCCATTCTCAATAGAGAATGAAACTTCCTGACCTTCTTCCAATGTTTTGAAATTATTACTCTGAATTGCAGAATAATGGACAAATACATCTTTGCTGCCATCTTTTGGAGAAATAAAGCCAAAACCTTTATCGTTATTAAACCATTTTACTGAGCCAGTCATTGCATTAGACATAGAATTTTCCTTTAATTTTATTAAGTTGCCATAAGGCGTTATGAGGTCTGTTTTTCAGTTTTACTTATGGGTACTAATTAGAAGGAATTCGCAATGAAGTGGTATCGGGGATAACGCTAAATGGTGAACTGCTTTAACTTTCTTTTCATAAATAGGTCTGTACTTCCAAACCAGTGGCGCTATTAAATCACATTGATTGGTCATTAGCAAATTTTAATTTCAATTATTTTTTTCTATTTAATGTTTACTTTTTCCTAAATTGCTGCTTTGTTCATATTGCATAGCTTTACCATAGCCATAACTGACTAAATTATAAAAAGTTTTTATCTAAAAACCCCCTGATTTTCAAAGTCATAGCAACTGATTTAAATTTACAATTTATCCCTAACAACCTAATCGGGCTACAATCCGTGGCCTGAGATTCATAAAAACAAGGTTAACATCCATCAGTCTTTAAATAACCATTGCAGTTCATGAGCTGTGATACCTTAAAAAACGGGAAAAACTGAGTACGGTTATCGATAACTTGTCCATTAACAGCACGACATAGTTCTGAAATAGAGCAAAAACTATCTCCGATTTTCGTGACGTATACATCACAAAACTGAGAAGCACTAGATATATCCCATTGCGCAATATAATCTTGATCAGTTAGTTCAATAGACTTATCGGCTCCACTGCCTGCATTTGCGGCAGACGCAATCCCGAGAAACAATGCTCCGAACATAAATTTCTTCATATTTATATATCCTTTAAGAATCATTCAATTATCTCATAATGGCATTAACTAATTGAAATTAATTTTCATAGCTATTTTAGGTATGTTAATGTTCTTCTTAAAGAATATTTAATTTCTGAATAAGATCATATAATCAATATTCTTTAGTGAATCGGAGAATTTCATATATCCACATTAAAAAAGTAGTCCATTCCCCATATGATTACAGTCAATTGGAATATAAGATGAAAAAAACCATATATTGATTTCAAATGGTTATCATTAGAATTATACTATTTTCCTTACAAAATTCTAATAACTAAATATGAAATTTCATTAAATTATTATTTATTAATTTGATAGTTCAATATGGATAAATGCCAATCAAATAGCACTAAAATTTAACTTTACAATACAGTAATGATACTATTTCCAGGCCTACTGTGAAATAAACATCTTGATATTACTGCTCGCATAAAATAATAACAAAATCACAATAAAATTTATTTATTGTAAAGAATAATTAACCTACATTACTCCGATTTAATTTATTTTTAATAAGATAAAAATGAGAAAATATAAAATAAGATCGTACAACGCCTTGAAATTCACATATTTTGAACTATATTTATTTTAACTATGTTTAATTATGAAAAAATATTCATTCCTATGAGGAGTTAAAAATGAGCAAAGGTTTTACTTGGAGCTCCGATATATCTCAGACATACACTAAAAGAGATGGAACCCAAACCATCAAACTACCACCATCTAATTCCTTTGATAAAGAGGATAACACTAATTTTACTATGGAAGCTCCAGATGAAATATTAACACTACAAAATAACTCTGATAAGACATCTATTTATTGGCCAGTATTTCATGGAAATATGGCTGATGATGGTAAAATATTCAACCTAGATATATCCGCCGGGACACTAAAAGTAGACTATACATCAGAGAATAGGGATCATACAGTTGCTTATTTGGGGTGTGCTGAAAATGCCAGCTTTAATCTTAAAGATTCTGGTATTTTAAAAATCACAAATCCAGGAACTGTATTTATGTTTATCGATTATATCACTTTAGACAAAAATAAATCACCTAAACTAACAATGTCAGGAAATAGTCAATTCGAAATAAAACAAATAAAAAAGATACAGTCAAATTCTCCCGCTTTTATTTTCTTAGCAAGTGATATTTATCTGCATGGGTCATCTCAGTTCACTCTTGAAAGTAGCGACCTTTACTTAGGCGATGGAAATTTTAATTATTGTAATATAAATATATATGATAATTCAATCGTGAATTTATCTAACAACGGTATAATGTTAAGATATGGTATAGACGAAGGAAAGACAAAATTTAATATCAGCGCTGGAAACCCCTTATTAAATATATCATCTTTTTCTGGAATCAATTTTCCGATTGATCTCGACAACGTAAAATATCCTGAGGGTTTATTCCATTTCATTACTACAGAAGGAGAAAATAAAGGAAAAGTAATGATTGATATCCCAAACCCAGACTCGAAGAATACTAATTTCGGGGATAAAATATTTAGTAAAAAACTCATAGCTCTTGATGATAAAATAGGAGTTCAAGAATATTTTAATGTTGGCTATGGAACTGCAATCCGCCAAGGCCATCAAGTTACAACTATAAAAATATCACTCAAACCAGAATATCAATCACCTCGGAAAGTAAATGTAAAATACGCAGCAAGTAAGAGTTAACTTTCTTCTTTATGGTACAATGCTGAATAAGGCACTGTACCACTCAACATCAATAATGCAAATTTGCAATATTCTATATTACTCCCCAAAAACCAGATCCCATTTCTACTATCCATCCTAAAAGAGCAATATCAGGAAGAATATATTCACGATGATAATCACCATTAGGTTAAATACAAATTAAAATGCCTGAGCCACATTAAATATATGACTCAGACTTTAATTGTCGCTTAGTTTAAATTTTCCAAGCGTTTGGCGTCAGTTAATGAAGCGTAACCTTGAACTAAAATTTAAAAACGACGGAATCATTCAAGAAAGTATATTTCTTGGCACACCATTATTTCTCATCATATATTGTCGGAACAATAGATGCTTTATCTGCTGGATCACTCAGCTTAAATACTAAAAGCTTACCTCCACCACCCCCATTAACGCCTCTCATTTCTTTCGCATGATCATAATGAAACTCTTTACCGACATAAAACTTAATAATATTTTGATCACTTTCTAGATCTTGGAATACCCAAACATTCTTAGAATCTTCTTCATCATCAGTTATAGTGCTGTATAGAAGTACATCTTTAGGGTCACTATGACGGTTTATCAATGGAATTGGTGTACTTCTAGACTGCATAGAGCCTGAATTTATAATCGGATATATCGTCATATCATTGACAGTCGCACGCAACCCATCTTCCAGGGTATTTTGAATCATTTTAACAGTTGTTACTTTTAACGAATCAAGGATTTTCTGAGCGTTAACAGCATCTAATTTTTCCATCATTTCATTCACCTATATAATTAATAAATTAAATAAAAATCATGATAAAGTTTTGAATAAAATTAATATTCACATAAAAATATAAAATATAAAATATTACATCTAATTTAATTAAGTTGATGAATTAATCTTTTCCCGCCTCCTTAAATTTAAATATGATTTTTAATGGTAAACTTCACTCTTTATTTCTAGAGTAAATTACTATTTTTATTCATCATGTTACATTAGTGATTAAATATAGTTGAAGCTCCATTCTTGTCCACTAAATTTTTAAATTATTTTAAACAATTAGATTGGACATTTTCATTACCAAAGCAAATCTCATAATATAAATAAGATACATTACCTCGAACTGATTATTATTTCATAACAAAACTGACAACCGTAAAAACTATAATCTTCAATAAACAGATGGACTTAGATTTAGTTTTTTAATGATTGTAGCATTACAACTCATTTCATAATTAAATTCCTCATTCTGTACACAATATCTTTAGATAATAATCCCTCTTAACGATAAAATACGAAATAATTAAAAACCTCCCCTTCTGTAATTTGATAAACTCACGAAACAACTGATTAGTCCAATCTGTCCCTCACTATCTATATTATTATCTGTATAAATCATCCATTCATTTTCGAAAATGAGCATCATTTAAGTTATTTCTAAAATAACAACACAGGTAATTTCAAACACCTGCTTCATACTATAAAAACTCTAACTTAAGAAGTTCACCATCCTATATTAATACATTGTCAGAACGATATCTGAATCTTCTTCATTAATTATCAAATATTTACTCATACCACCTACACTATTACCTCGAACTTCTTTTGCTTCCCTGTAGATAAAATCTTTACCGACATGATACATAATCACGTTTCCCTCCCTCCTTGAATCTTGAAACACCCAGATCTTCTGATTATTCTCTGGAAGGTCTGTCACAATAACGAACTTAAGTATATTTTTAGGATCTGTACCAGGACCAGCTAACCGAATTAGCGCACCTGCTGCTCGTGCAGAATTATCGGGTACAACTTCTGGCGGTTGAGCCGTGTTTCCAATACTTACTTTCAAATCATTTAGTAAGTTATTTTTCACCATTGTAATAAACGTGTATTCAATTCTATCAATAATTTTTTCTAACATTCCATTCACCTATTTTTTAATAAATTAAATAAAATTTAATGAAAAATTCCCAATTCAATTAATAAATAAATTTTTTATCACCTCCTTTTTCTATAAAACAGCTCAATCTAATCAATAAAATTAAAAAATATTTTTCCATGAATAATGTTTCATAATAAAAACAAGATAATATTACAATATACTAATTATGCTTGAATTCACAATAAAATCAACTCACCAGAAACATAATACAATATTAATAAACAAAATACATTTTAACCATATAATTTAATAACAATTTAAACAATAGATAATTCATTAAATAACCTTTATAAAAGATATAGAAAAATGCTAATATTCTATTATAATTTTAATCGGTAACAGAATAGAAACACAACATATCTTTCATGAAAGTTTATTAACGATATAAACTAAATATAGTTGCTCATATTAACTATATTTATCTTAAATCAAATCAAATCAAATCAAATCAAATCAAATCAAAAATAGTAAAATATTCTGAGAGCATCTTGAAACCCACTTATTTTAAACTATATTTATATTAATCTATGTTTAATTATGAAATAATATTAACTAAGTCAAAGGTAAAATAATGAACGAAAAATTTATTTGGCTCTCTGATGAAGATCAATCATACTGTCATGAACACGGCAGTCAAACGATTACTCCGTCAAGTTCTTTCGATAAAAATATTGGTTTCACTTTCAAAATGGATGCTGGAGAAAATACGTTAACACTGGATACTGATAAAAAAAATAGCATTAAAGTAAACGATATTCATTGGCCCAGGTCACCAATTGAGTTTAAAGAGGGATATGAGGCAGTACATAAAGCAGAAAATACAGATATAACTTTAGGCAAAACAATAAACATATCCTCAGGAAATCTTATAATATTAGGAAGTGAAGGAAAACCTGTTAATTTTTATCTTAATTCTGAAATATTCAATACGTATAGAATAAAATTACAAAACTCAAGTAGTTTTTCAATAAAAAACTTAAACATTGTAAGAATTAGTGGCCCGATAAATACAGCAATACCAACATTAGAAGAGTCAACAGTGGCTATGTCAGGAAAAAGCCGGCTTACTATAGAGACTGTAGAAAAGATAGAAAGTATTATTTCACTCAGTTGTCATTTTTCTATCACCGAATCCTCTCAAACTAGTCTTACAAGTCACCATGTTAACATCATCGATGGTAGCAATATTATCTTACAAAATAATGCACAGATGTTAATAAGCTCTCAAGTATTGAACATAAGAACTGATTTAGATGAAAAAGGTTACCCTTTATTCGACACAAACTTCACCCTAAAAGCCGGAGCGACTTTATTAAATCTCAATTCTCTGGATGGTATCCACTTTCCATTAGATATTCACAGAGAAGATTACCCTAAAGGTGTATTCAACTTCATAGCCGAAGGAGAAGAGAACACGGGAAAAGTCGTCATTGATGTCGCACCAAAAGATGCTAATGCCTATGGCCTTAATATCATGCTCCGTAAAAATTTTATAGCTATTAACGGAAAAGTAGTAGAAACCGGAGACCAGATGAAATATTTTGATTTTAGTTATGGAAAAGATATCCGCAACGGTAGTAAGCAGGTCGGAACGATAACTATCTCTCTTAGAAATCCTAACCTACAATTACCTTAGCAAATAGATTCAAGGCACAGCGTTAAATACAATGCCGTGCCTCTCGATATTAACAATTCATCCCTGCACCATACACCTATAAGGCTAAAGTGAACTAAACCCATTAGAAGCCCCTCACACTTATTCATTTTCCCCCTTGCCCTCATTTAGCAACGCTTTCTATACTCCCAATTATTGCGGCTTCTGTTACATAGTACCTGTTATCACTTAGGATCTAGTTTCTATGCCCTCTATTTTTATCACTTTCACACAATGGTTTTTATATGTCATTAATACACGATTAAATATTTTTGGCTAGTTTTTTACTTTCGATTGCTATTATAACGGCAAAAATTATAACTGATTTACTTATCAATAAAGGAGAAAAATAATCTCATGAATAATAATACAAACTTCAATTTTTATACGTGCACACCTCTTATTTATTGTTCGTATAAATCTGCATACATTTTTCTCGACCAGATAATTAGGATTAATTAAATTTCAGTTAATTATAAAATATCCTTATTTAAATTACGTGGTTGGCATATCTATTGCTAAACTTAAAGATAAGTGCCTATACCCAATGGATTTCAAGATGCATCGCGACGGCAAGGGAGCGAATCCCCGGGAGCATAGCTAACTATGTGACCGGGGTGAGTGAGTGCAGCCAACAAAGAGGTAACTTGAAAGATAACGGGTATATATCCATATATCATATATAGGGAATTAATATGAAAAATAAACTCATTAGCACACAACAATCTATAGCGCATTTTTATGATGGGATGACTATCATGGTAGGCGGTTTTATGGGCGTAGGCACACCTCCCCGCTTAATCACCACATTACTGAACTCCGGCGTCAAAGATTTGACAATCATTGCTAACGATACCGCAGATGTTGACGTTGGCATTGGCCCCCTTGTGGTTAATAACCGGGTGAAAAAAGTCATCACCTCACATATTGGCACTAATCCAGAAACCGGGCGCAAAATGCTCGCTGGAGAAATAGAAGTAGAATTGGTTCCTTTAGGTACGTTGATCGAACGTATTCGCTGCGGCGGAGCTGGTCTGGGTGGATTCCTGACCCCTACCGGAGTGGGCACTATTGTAGAAAACGGGAAACAAAAAATAACCGTCAATGGAACAGACTATTTGTTAGAACTCCCCTTACGTGCTGATTTGGCGCTAATTCAGGCCCATCTTGCCGATCATTATGGCAATCTCACCTACCAACTCACTGCCCGAAATTTTAACCCAGTCATCGCTCTGGCGGCGGATATTACACTTGCCGAGCCAGATGAACTGGTTGAAGTAGGTGAAATCACACCGGATTGCGTTATGACACCTGGCGCATTGATCGACTACATCATTTATCCAGAAGGAAACTCATAATGAACGCCAAACAACTTATTGCCTACCGTGTTGCACGTGAATTACAAGACGGCGATGTTGTTAATCTCGGCATCGGCATTCCCACGCAAGTCCCTAATTATCTGCCGGATAACATTCATATTACTCTCCAGTCAGAAAACGGCATTCTAGGCCTTGGTCCCATTACAAAAGTACATCCCAATCTGGTCAATGCTGGCGGAAAACCCTGCGGTATCCTGCCCGGCGCCGCCATATTTGACAGTGCCCTCTCTTTTTCCCTGATCCGAGGCGGTCACATAGATACCTGTGTTCTGGGTGGTTTACAAGTTGACCAGCACGCCAACCTAGCCAGTTGGATGATACCGGGGAAAATGGTGCTTGGTATGGGAGGAGCAATGGATCTTGTCACTGGCGCCCGCAAGGTCATCATTGCAATGGAACATTGCACCAAAGACGGTTCAGCAAAAATCCTCAAGCAATGTACTCTACCGCTTACCGCCATCAATAAAGTCAGCATGATTGTCACTGAATTAGGTGTCTTCTGCTTTGAACAGGACCAGTTAATCCTGAAAGAACATGCCCCAAATGTCACATTAGAGACTCTGCGGGAAAAAACCGCAGCAGAATTTAGTATCGCACATGATCTCAAAATCATGCCTGTATCGAAGGATAATGTATGATTAGCGATATCCTGACTGGTTTTATCGGCGCCATTTTATCACCTCACCAATTGCTGCTACGCATGAATGTTCACTGGTCGGATTATAAATAGCAAAGAGTCGAATAATAGTGAATAAATAATCCAAGTTCTCCTTCACATCTGCCAGTTCAATAGAGATATTTTCATGCAACTGCATAGTTTATAATAGTTTATATCGTTTCTTACTAGTCATATAACTAAAAACAAATTAATTTTTTATTTTATTAATGCATTTCACCTTATACTCAAGGAATAGCCCCACCTAAACATTCGATATTATTGGATATATTTCTGGTTACAAAATTTTTAATTATTTATTACTAGCAACCATACAAAAATAATTAACCTTATAAGATATAAGAATATTCCATTATTTTCGTTCCTAACTAGACTATGATCGATGTGAATTGCCGGGAATTATTTTCACAATAATTCAATATGTTAATTATAAAATAGTATTATTTAATTTGAGGAAAGTATATGAGTCCCAAGAATGATTTTAAAGCTTTTTCCATTAGTAATAATGCTAACGTAGTCAGCCAAGAAGGGTATGAAGCAAGCCCGGCTTTAAAGACTGGATTTCCATCAGAAAATATCACCACTCATTTACTCAATAAGGTATTACGTCAATCTTCAGCAATATCATCTGCAATAGCTAATTTTATCGTTACACAATATGGCGATGATGTTCTGGATGATGGGGATATAGCAAAACTCACCACCCAATTAAATAAAGCCTTAGAAAAAAAGATCACGACAGAAGTCCCAAGTGCTTCACTAACCCAGAAAGGAATAGTTCAACTCACAGATAAAACAGGCAACAGCAATGCACTTGCAGTCACTCAAAAACTTGTTTCTGATGTAAATGATAATGCTAACAACAGATTAGCAAAAAACCAAAATGGCGCAGACATTCTTGATAAAAACGCGTTTGTAAAAAACCTCGGCTTAACAGAAACCATCAACTTAGCTAAAAATGCGGTACCGAATAGTAGAAAAATTAATGGGAAAGCGTTAACCGGAGATATCAATCTGAATGCCGGGGATGTGGGGGCATTTAAGCTCGGATTAACAGAAAGATACACTGTTAGTAATCCAGTCCCCTGGAACGTAAACACCGGGTTATATGATTTGCTGAACCCTGGAATAGATTCTGCTCATATTGCTCATTTCAATAACGGAACTGGAAGTTGCCCTGCTTTTCAGTTGAAAGTACTGTACAAAAATGGCGGGATTGCTTATCGCTCTGCTCGTGACAATTATGGCTTTGAGGAAGATTGGGCTAATATTTATACGACAAAAAACAAACCGACGGCGGCGGATATTGGGGCAGTTAAGCTCGGATTAACAGAAAGATACACTGTTAATAATCCAGTCCCCTGGAACGCAAATACAGGGTTATATGATTTGCTGAACCCTGGAATAGATTCTTCGCATATTGCTCATTTCAATAACGGAGCTGGAAGCTGCCCAGCTTTTCAGTTGAAAGTGCTGTACAAAAATGGCGGGATTGCTTATCGCTCTGCCCGTGACAACTATGGCTTTGAAGAAGATTGGACTAATATTTATACAACAAAAAACAAACCGACTGCGGCGGATATTGGAGCATATACAAAATCCGAGGGATCTGAATTTATCCAACCAAAGTATATTAATTCAGCGAATCTAAGTGATCTTACCGCATGGATAAAATCATTGCCGCAGGGCGGTCATGCATTCAGATTTGCAGAGAATCATGGTGGCATTGGATATTCGTGGTCAGGCGGCTATATAACAAGAATGCATGACATATGGGCAGGATTTGTCGCAAATTATGACAATGCTGGCGGCATCAGCTTCATCCACGGAAATGATGGAGGTGGAAATACAAAAGTTAGCCGACTTTGGACAGATAAAAACGCCCGCTCCGATGCTAACGGCATTCTCAGAGTATCCAGCCCAGTTGTCGATATTCATCCAGACGGAACTTACGAGTTAACTAGCGAAGCTGACGGAGTGACTGTTAAGCGCGTAGATACAGGGAAATATCGTATCAGCGGCTGCAACGGTTTTGCCAAAGATGGTGCGTGGGGCATTCACGGTGGAACTATCATCCCGGCGGACAGCAACGGGTTAAATCTGATTTGGATTCGTGAATCGGTAGACACAGCCAGCGGCGATATAACAATCGAATGTTACCATCGTCAAAATAAAGACGCGCCAGAATTTGCTCAAAATAAGCGCGTAAAAAGCGTAACTGCAACAGGAGAAGTCATTTATTACAATGATGCTGAACCCTGCGATATTCCAGACGGAAGAGTCATTAATATTCGTGTGCAACTACCTGAAATGTAATCAGGAGCAGGCTCCCTAAAAGGGAGCCCCAGACCGCTGACAAAACTCCTTAAAAATATGAGGCTGATCAATCATAATTATTATTACTGAATACCGTTTTGCAATTCATGCAAAGCAGCCACTTGCAAAAAGTGGCTACGATTCTTGTACAAGTTTGGGCTTGCTTTAACTTGATCATCGATTTTCTTTGATAACAAATCAGGCAGAGTGACGTTGAATTTTGTCGATTTACCTAAATATGGTTCAACATCAATGTCAATTACAGCCCATGCCCACCCTGCGTATTCTTCATCTTTGATCCAGTAATCCAATGGCTTTGAGTCAGGGGGTAATTGGTTCATTTCGGCCAATAACTCTAAATGCCCAGTGATAGCTTCCTTGGAGTTTTTTATTGCATCCTCCATTGAATCACCCGCCGAGAAACAACCTGATATATCGGGCACAACCACGCCATAAGCGCAGTTCTCATCACCAATTTCAATCGCAATAGGATATAACACGTTATACTCCTCCAATAATTTTGAAAAATTTGATTAGTGCAGATGCAGATAAGGGGGCTTATAGCCCCACTTGCTTCTGTATTTTCCTGAGCAATCCCACTTTGATTTCCTGCTTGGGATGTGGAATTGTCAACAGGTCATTACGTTCAGGGTGCTTAAAATGATGATGGCTCCCGTTGATTCTTACCAGCACCCACCCTTTTTTCTCAACTTCTTTGATTAAATCTGCACTTCTCAAATCAACTCCATCTGTTTAACTTGGCAATTAAAATAACCCCAATAACTCCAATTGTCAATAAAAAATAACCTCAATAACCCTATTTAAATTAGAGCACGATTAGATGTAGCACAGGAAGGTTTTAGTTGGTTATTAAACAGTGTCTGAGTCTCAGCCGATTTGGTATTAAACGATTCGACCATGTTTTTCAACCGATAACCATGACGTGTTAACGTCGATTTGAGATCATTAATTTGCCTGGCCATAGGAATAAAGATAACCTAAATGAAACATCTAAGGGTGTTTAAGGATGGCATTTAGGGGGTACTGAAATGAGACGGTAGGGATACATAACGATAATTTCATTGCCACTTAAAGTGAGTATAAGGAGATGGATTGCAAGTATGACGATGTTTAAATGCAAGCAGCTACAGCTAGAGTTATTTTCCGTTCAGTTAGATTTGATGGAATTGAACAACTTGAAGAAGAGAATGACTTATCAAATAACTAACTATTAGTTGAATTCTTATTCAAAAGTCGTAATGCTTGAGGATTTTTTGTTCACTATCGGACAGCAACGGCATTGAGCCGTTACTGGATGGTTTTTGGGGACCAGCTCGTCAAGCGAGAGGGTTTCTGGCGGGAAAGTTTGGGGAGGCGGTGTTCTTAACATAGCGGCAAGCTCCGTCTGGTGAACGGAACTTCATTAAAACAAAGTGCCGGATAAAAAACCAGCACTTTGTCAATAATCTGCGAATCCCACTTAAAAAGTGGGATTCTGTTGATATCCGATGGCTAGACCTTTGTCATCAATCTGAGGTTCCCCAAGAAGGAAGCCTTAATTATCAAGGCAGTTGTACTCTATCAGGCTTACTTACGACGCCAGCTTGTCCCTTGCGGGCCATCTTCCAATTCAATACCCATCTCATTTAACTGATTACGAGCAGAATCTGCCAGCGCCCAATCTTTATTTTTTCGTGCATCATTACGCTGCTTAATCAGTGCTTCAATTTTAGCAATCTCTTCATCATCAGCCTGAACACCACGGTGCAAGAATTGTTCCGGCTCTTGTTGCAACAAACCTAAAATACCTGCCAACTTGCGTAATTCAGCCGCTAAACCATTCGCTGCGTCCATATCTTCTGATTTCAGACGGTTGATTTCACGTGCCATATCAAACAATACCGAATAAGCTTCCGGTGTATTGAAATCATCATTCATTGCTTCAATAAAACGCGCCTCAAATACTTCACCACCGGCCGGCTGTACAGAAGCATTTGTACTTCGCAGAGCAGTATAAAATCGTTCAAGTGCGGTACGAGCCTGCTTTAGGTTATCTTCTGTATAGTTAAGTTGACTGCGGTAATGACCTGACAACAAGAAATAACGCACTGTCTCGGCATCGTAATATTCCAGTACGTCACGGATAGTAAAGAAGTTGTTCAGCGATTTGGACATCTTCTCTTTATCTACCATTACCATCCCTGAATGCATCCAGTAATTCACATACGGGCCATCATGGGCACACGTAGATTGTGCGATTTCATTTTCATGATGCGGAAACATCAGATCAGCACCACCACCATGAATATCAAAATGATTACCTAGCTGTTTACTGTTCATGGCAGAACATTCAATATGCCAACCTGGACGGCCCGCTCCCCACGGCGATTCCCAGCTTGGTTCCCCAGGCTTGGACATTTTCCACAACACGAAATCCATCGGGTTACGCTTGACATCAGCCACTTCCACTCGCGCCCCTGCTTGTAACTGGCTGAGATCCTGACGGGAAAGCAATCCGTAATCCTGATCACTTTCGACGGAAAACATGACATCGCCATTATCTGCAACATAAGCGTGACCACGTTTTATCAACGATTCAGTCAGCTCAATAATCTCCGGGATATGCCGGGTCGCACGTGGTTCCAGATCAGGGCGTAAGATATTCAGCGCGTCAAAATCTTTGTACATTTCCGCCAGCATACGACCGGTCAGATCATCACAACTTTCACGATTTTCCGCCGCCCGCTTGATAATTTTGTCATCAACATCGGTCACATTACGTACATAAGTTAAATCGTATCCCAGATATCGTAGATAACGAGCAACCACATCAAAAGAAACAAAGGTTCTGCCGTGACCAATATGGCACAGGTCATAAATCGTGATACCACACACGTACATCCCTACTTTCCCTGGATGGATTGGCTTAAATTCTTCTTTCTGACGGCTGAGGGTATTGAAAATTTTTAGCATCGAGATTTTCCGTAAATTCACTGTACGTGTGTTAAAAATAACGAATTGATAATTCTGGATTTATGTCCTTATCTCATCAATAAATGCTCGATATGGCATAATCCAATAGGATATTGAAACCTGATATTCAGCGCTTTGCAAGGTTGGCGATCAAGATAGCTCACTGAAACTAATAGGTACTGACTCATTATGGTAGATGTGATATAAAAGCCGCCTGGTCCGAATGCCCTAACTGGGTTAATCAAAACTATTATTAGGATTTCAATTATGGTGACTTTCCATACCAATTTTGGCGATATCGTAATTAATACTTTCGCCGATAAAGCTCCTGTAACTGTTGAAAATTTCTTGAACTACTGCCGCAATAGCTTCTACGATAACACTATTTTCCACCGTGTTATTAACGGTTTCATGATTCAGGGTGGTGGATTCGAACCCGGTATGAAACAAAAGCCGACTGATGCAGCTATCAAAAACGAAGCCAATAACGGTCTGAAAAACAACCGTGGTACTTTGGCAATGGCCCGTACTAACGATCCACACTCAGCAACCGCGCAGTTTTTCATTAATGTTGTTGATAATGATTTCCTGAACTTCCGCTCTGAGCGCCCTGATGGTTGGGGTTACTGCGTCTTTGCCGAAGTGATCGAAGGTATGGATGTTGTTGATAAAATCAAAGGCGTTTCTACTGGTCGCAGCGGTATGCACCAAGATGTACCACTCGAAGATGTTATCATCGAAAAAGTGACTGTCAGCGAATAACTCACCGCGTATGTGTACACTTTTTATCGCAGATTTACATCTCAGCGAACATGAACCGGCAATCACTGCCGGTTTTCTACGTTTCTTGCGTGAGGATGCCATTCAGGCAGATAGCCTCTATATTCTCGGCGATCTGTTCGACTATTGGATTGGCGATGATGATGACAATCCTCTCCACCATGAAATTGCTAGCGCATTAAAAACAGTGCAACAACAAGGTGTTACCTGTTACTTTATTCATGGCAACCGCGATTTTCTACTCGGTTCGCGCTTTGCGAAAGAGAGTGGCATTATCTTGCTCCCACAGGAAAAAGTACTGGAACTGTACGGTAAGCGAGTGCTTATTCTGCACGGCGATACCTTATGTACTGACGACGAAGGCTATCAACGATATCGGAAGCGGGTTCATACCCCGTGGGTCCAACGTCTGTTTCTACTACTACCTCTGTCTATCCGTCAAAAAATCGCCGTCAAAATGCGCGCAAACAGCCAATCGGTCAACAGCAGAAAATCCGAAGCCATTATGGATGTAAACCAGCAAGCTGTTATTGATACTTTTGAGCGGTATCAAGCTGACTGGATGATTCATGGACACACCCACCGCCCTTTTGTACATGAAGTTCCTCTGCACGATAAAACCGTTTACCGTGGCGTACTTGGCGCATGGCACCAGCAGGGATCAATGTTCAAAATAACGGATAAATCAATCGATTTGATCTCTTTCCCATTCTGATCAACCAAGAACACCTACATTCAGGTATCACAATACAAGTATAAAGTAACGCAATCGTTTTCCTTAGCCTACGAGCATGATATGATCCGCGGCCTTACAGCGCTATTTTCGTTCTGGTGGACGTTAAAACACAGGAGCATTTGATTTATGACTGCCCGGCCTGATTCAGCAGGAACAACTCAACACAACGCCAAAATCGCCATCGTTATGGGTTCTAAAAGCGACTGGGCTACCATGCAACATGCAGCGGATATCCTGACTTCTCTTAATGTGCCTTTCCACGTTGAAATTGTTTCTGCCCATCGTACGCCCGATAAACTCTTTAGTTTTGCCCAACAAGCAGAACAAAACGGTTTTGATGTCATTATCGCTGGCGCCGGTGGCGCCGCCCATTTACCCGGCATGTTGGCAGCCAAAACGCTGGTCCCGGTTCTCGGCGTACCCGTACAAAGCGCCGCACTGAATGGCGTAGACAGCCTCTACTCTATCGTACAGATGCCAAAAGGAATTCCTGTCGGCACACTTGCGATTGGGAAAGCCGGCGCGGCAAACGCAGCCTTACTGGCCGCACAGATTCTGGCTCGTCATGATAAAGATTTGCTGCAACGCCTCAGCCATTGGCGTGAAAAACAGACTCAGGATGTACTCGATAATCCCGATCCGCGGGAGGAAGCATGAAGCCAGTTTGTGTATTAGGTAATGGTCAGCTCGGCCGCATGTTACGTCAGGCAGGCGAACCTTTAGGCATCACGGTTTATCCTGTTGGTCTGGATGCAGAACCCGAAGCGGTTCCTTATCAGAATAGTGTTATTACCGCTGAAATCGAGCGCTGGCCGGAAACGGCCCTTACCCAAGAACTTGCCCGCCATAAGGCTTTCGCGAATCGAGATATTTTTCCCCGTCTGGCCGATCGTCTGCCACAAAAACAGTTAATGGATAGCCTCGGGCTAGCAACTGCGCCGTGGCAATTACTCTCTGATACCAACCAATGGCCGCAATTATTCTCTGAACTCGGTAATTTCGTTATCGTTAAGCGTCGCGTTGGTGGTTACGATGGGCGTGGGCAATGGCGTATCCGCCCCGGAGATGAAACAGAATTACCCGCCGATATTTATGGTGAATGTATTGCTGAGCAAGCAATTCCTTTCTCTGGCGAAGTTTCACTGGTAGGAGCCCGCAATAAAAGTGGCGATTGTGTATTCTACCCTTTAGCGCACAATTTGCATCAAGATGGTATTCTCCGTACCAGTGTTGTCTCTCCTCAGGAAAATGGCCCTTTACAACATTACCATTTACAGCGTTACCATTTACAACAACAGGCCGAGAGTATGTTGTCAGCTATTATGCACGAGTTGAAATATGTCGGCGTGATGGCAATGGAATGTTTTATTGTCGGTGATAATTTACTGATCAACGAACTCGCGCCACGAGTTCACAACAGTGGTCATTGGACTCAAAACGGCGCATCTATCAGCCAGTTTGAATTACATCTCCGTGCTATTCTGGATTTGCCCATGCCTCGACCAGAAGTCACTGCGCCGTCAGTTATGATCAATTTGATTGGTACAGATATCAATACACAATGGCTTAGTTTGCCCTTGGTACATTTACATTGGTATGAGAAAGAAGTTCGCCCCGCACGTAAAGTGGGTCACCTTAATCTTTCTCACTTTGATAAAAATGAATTAAAAAATACATTGCAGAAACTTATCCCCATGTTGCCATCTGAATATCAGAGCGGCCTTGAATGGGCGCAGGAAAAATTAATGTAACTAACGTCTGATACTGGCATTGTTTATTGATCTGATTATCTTGATTTGTGTCCACAATAGTCCTAAATAAGGACACAAATAGTAAAAGACAAAGAGGCACACATGAATACAGCCACGTTAAAAGTTGGTGTTTCTGAAGAGCTGATAAATGCGGTAGAACAAACTACCCGGAATAATATGTCTAGCTTTGTCCGCTTATTAACTAGAGCGATAGAAGAACACCATGTTCCTAATGCTACAACGCAGGCAGCAATTCATGAGCTGGACAGTGGTAGCGGTACAAGTGTAGATACCATAGATGAGTTTTGGGACAAAATTTTCCAATAAAATATGCTCAGAATTCACTATTTTAAGCAAAACTCAGGTTAACTATTTATCATGAAATATATAACACACGGACATCAAAATAATCAGGCGTTTGTCATTTAATGGCCTGGGATTAATTGTGGAAGCGGAAGTAAAGTGACTTACCGCTTCACACCTCAACTCATTCCAACCTATACCCTTCATCTTTCAAGCTGCTGCTTTGTTGGCTGCTTTCACTCACCCCAGTCACATAGTTATCTATGCTCCTGGGGATTCGTTCACTTGCCGCCGCGCTGCAACTCGAAATCTATTAGGTATATTTATATTTCTTCAATTATTATATTGACCTACTAGCATTAATCGATCTGGATATAGTATCTACAATCGTTCTCGTTGTTTGATCTATTTCATAATTAAGTAAATCACCAACTTTAATATTACCCAGATTAGTCATCCTTAACGTTTCTGGAATTAAATTTAACTCTATAGTCTTATCTTCTTCATTTATGCCATTGATTGTTAAGCTACAACCATGCAGCCCAATAAAACCTTTATGGAAAAAATATCTTATATTATCGCCAGGAATATTAATCACTAATCGATAAGTTTCACCCGCTTTAATAAAATTAACGACTTTTGCTACACCTTCAATATGTCCATATAAGCTATGACCACCATTTTCTTTATTCATTTGATGTGATCTTTCAATATTAACTTCATCTCCTACATTTAAAAACTTTAATGTGGTCACATCAGCCGTAAAATCTGATATATCAAACCAGACGATATCGTTGTTAAATTGGGTGACAGTCAAGCATGTACCATTAATCGCAACACTGGCCCCCACAGAAACATCATCAAAGAAATGGTTATTATTACTGACGGTCAATGTACTAAATCCGTCTCTTTTCTCAAGAGATAATACACTTTCTTTTCCTTGCACAATTCCAGTATACATAATCACCCTCTTTTATTAAGTAGAAATACCCTTATTACATAAGAAAATCTATTTTTCCCATGAATATATTTATGATAAAAAGTTATTAAATTCGTTAACAAGTCTTTCTTAATCTATGAATGAAATATTTATCATATATACCCTTCATCTTTCAAGCTGCTGCTTTGTTGGCTGCTTTCACTCACCCCAGTCACATAGTTATCTATGCTCCTGGGGATTCATTCACTTGCCGCCGCGCTGCAACTCGAAATCTATTAGGTATAATTGACCTTATTGAAAATTCAAGTGATAAATCAAGATATAACGAACTTCTCTGCCCGATGATTTCCAATTATATCAGATTTTTTATGGAGTTGATGATTTTTTACCATTAAATTGATAATCATCGAATATAGCTAAATTTGTAATCCAAAGCTATTTTTTTAGTCTATTAGAATACTTCATCTTTCCTCTATCTCACTTAACTAAAAGTACATGATAATCAAAAATTCAACCAAATGATTATAAGACAAAATATTTTATTTACCATCTCCTTTTTATTATGAATAAATCACATGGATAATATAATAATAAGATTAACTTATCATTATAAACTCAAATTAATTAACAATATGCCTTCAAATCCACAACATAAAATTAAAGCAAAGATCTATTGCTAATTAAACAATCAATATCTTAATAACATGGAAAAATGACTTAAGGTTAAAACAATTTTATTTTTCTATTCCTTTATCAATAAAACCAAATCTCCCTTTGACAAAACTACCTTATTAGATCAATGTTAGCTACCATCAGCCTGATACTGTATGAGAAGGGGAACCTTCGTGTTACTTGCCTTAAAAACCCGCAACACAAAAAGTTGTCCACCGAATTTTGTCACTTCCAAGCGCTCTTTTCCATTTTCTTGTGCTACTTATCTGGCAATAGTCCGACATTGGTTCGATACCAGATTGAAGAAAAACGGATTACCGGCAATGCTATTATCGCTGCTGGCAATCAATCAAGCTCAAGCCAGCAATTTTGTTAATTTTCAATCTATTGATACCAGCCTGTATATGCAATTTGAAAATCAGGTCGATCCTCAAAAAACGATTTCACCAATTTTAGAGGCTTTCGGCGACTACAGTATCGGCGATATGTACGTCTATAGTATTTGGCAAAACTCGCTGCAAAGTGATTATCAAGGTGATAAGAGTACCTACTATTATAAATTTGTCCCCAGAGTAAGCTTGAGTAAAGTCACTGGTAATGACCTCTCTTTTGGGCCAGTAAAAGATATTTTATTCGCTCAATGGGTTGCCAAAACTAAGGGGATAGATTACGACTATTTCCCCGGTATCAGTATTGACTGGCAAGCTAGCTGGATTAGCTGGTTACGGACAATTTTTTATTTTGAGAATAATGCCAAAGGAAGCTGGAATGATCAGCGAATCCATATCGACTACGGAATTCCCTTCAATAACCGTTTAGGTGATTTCCGGGTTGTCGGCACTTTTGATTATACATTAGGTTTACACGGACAGCCTGAAACTATCGATTTCAAACCAGAATTGCACTATGATTTAGGAAAATCCCTTGGTCATCAACCCGGTCATTTATGGATTGGCATTGTTCTGAATCCCATAAAAAATAAATATAAAATAAGGGATACACCTTATTACCGAACCGATCAATTTAGCTACGGGATCTCTATTCGGTACAGTTTTTTCTGATATCTGAATAAAATATCAGAAATTTTTTAATCGCCTTTATCCTGATGGAGTCAAGATGCCCACTCAACATGACCAGTTCGGACGTACCTATCAGTGGCTCCTACTGATACTTTTGGGTTTAATTTACTTTCTGATCACCGCAACCACATTTACCTCGTTAGGCGTTGTGTTGCCTAGCATGATCAAAGAATTACATTGGAGTTGGACTGATGCCGGTTTGGGCTTCACTTTACTCGGCTTGTCATGTGGGCTGTCCAGTTATCTTCCAGCGATATTTATTCGTCGTACCGGTGTCCGTGCCACTTTATTGATCGGTATGCTCACCTTTATCACCAGTTTTTATATCCTCTACAACACCCACAGTATCGCGGCCTATTTTACCGGTACCACATTATTAGGCATCGGCTTTAGTCTTATGGCTACGGTTCCCGGCACTTATGTCATTAGCCGACTTTTTAAAAAACAATCGCTGGCCTTTGGTATCTATTTCACCATCGGTGGATTAGGGGGCGTGGTCGGTCCGTGGATCTATTTCCTGGCAACAGTATTCTGGGAAAACTGGCGTATGCACTGGGCAATTTCCGGGATATCACTCACCCTGATTAGTTTATTAACCATTTTGTTTATGCGCGAAGGTAAAAAGGAAAACGCCCACGCGGAAAGAATTAGCAAAAATCAACAAGATCAACTCCCTTCCAGTATCTATCGTACCAAGGAAATATGGAATGTCCGGCAAGCGCTGCACACCTGGCAATTTTATGCCATTGCAGCCGCTTATACCTCTTTTTTACTGTGCGGGATAACCGTTAATAGTTTTGCCGTCGCTCATATTACTGAAAATGGATTCAGTGAATCTGTCGCTGCTTCCTCGCTCAGTATTTTGGCTTTTATCAACGCATTCTCACGATTTGCCGGAGGCGCTGTTGGTGAATGGCTCGATCCCAAAAAACTGCTTATCGGCAGCCTGTCGATAATTATCTGCGGCCTTATCGCACTCAGCGTCGCCGCCTCATGGACATTTTTAATCCTGTTCACTTTGTGTATCGGTATCGGTTATGGCATGACCTTTCTGGCATCCAGCATATTGCTGTTCAATTATTTTGGCCGCACGCCCTACTTGGAATTGTTCTCAGTGATGAATTTGATCTCCACTATCGCATGTTTCGCACCTTTCCTGGTGGGAGCCATTAAGGATTACTCAGGTAGCTTTACACCGGCATTTCTCATTATTGCCGTACCGGTGTTTACCATTCTGATCGTCACATTTATGATGCAACCACCACTACAAATAGTGCAGAAACATTCTGACAACAACACTTTGCTTAACTAAATTTAAAAATAAAATAGCCTAAAAAGGCATTCCTTATACTTATAACAGGCAAACAAGGAATTAATATGGCAAAGAAAGAATTCGGTGTATTTCTACCCATAGCAAAAGGTGGATGGATTATTTCTAAAAATACCCCCCCACTCGATGCTTCCTATCAGCAAAACCGTGAAGCGGCTATTCTGGCTGATCAAATTGGCTTGGATTTCATTATGTCCATGAGCAAATGGCGAGGTTTTGGCGGCGAAACGGAACATTGGGGCTGTTCGCTGGAATCGGTTACGATGATGGCTGGCATTGCCGAAGTCACTCATCATGCCCGACTTATCGCAACCATGCATGCCGGGCTGCATAATCCCGCCGTGACAGCCAAAATGATCGCGACACTGGACCAAATTAGTCATGGACGCGCCGGGCTGAATATTGTCTCTGGCTCCTTCAAAGACGAATTTGAACAGATGGGGGAATGGGATAGCAATTTAGATCACGATCAACGTTACGCAATGACCGAAGAGTGGACCCAATTGATCAAACGGCTTTGGAGTGAGAAGCAGGTTAATCATCAAGGAGATTACTTTAATTTCAAGAATTGTGTTTCTGAACCTAAACCTGTTTCCGTTCCGCGCCCTTATTTGGTTTGTGCCGGTCAATCAGAATGTGGGCTGCGTTTTAGTGTGCGTAACACCGATGTATGTTTCATTGGTGGTAAAGATGAAGAAGAAACGCGCCAAATCAGTCTGATGGCTAAACGTCTGGCAGCCGAATACGGTACAACCACCAAAACCTTTTGTATGTGTACGATTATCTGCGCCGAAACAGATGAAGAAGCTGAAACGCTGGCTGAGTTCTATCGTGATGGCCTAGATATAGACGCCGTTAAAAGCATGATGCACAGTTTTGGCGTTGATGTTGGCGAAAAAAGCAATGCGATGGTTGAAAGATCCCAAAATGCCTTTATGACCCACACAGCTATTGGCAACCCGGAAACGTGCCGCAAACAATTGTCAGATTTATTGCGTGAATGCGAACTGGATGGGGTTATGTTGATCTTCCCTGATTATGTTAAGGGGTTAACCACTTTCGGTGAGAAAATCTTGCCGCAACTTAGGGCAGAATTTACCTAAACAACAATAATAGGCCAATAAGCCTGGGAATGGGTTCACCACATCTTGACGAGCTTACCCATTCCCTGAATGTCTGCAAATATTACCCTTTTAACCCTGAACCCGTCGGTGTAATCCCGTACCCCGTAATAACCAGATCCCCAACCAACTCCCACACAATGAAAGTAACAAGCTACTGATTATTGGTAGTAACAGCCACATCTGCCATTCTGGCTGCCACGGAAAATCAAATACCTTGGTCTGCAACAACCAAAGAGCAACTTCAGCGCCAAGCGCCGCAGTAAAACCCGCCATTAGTCCAAGCAAAGCAAATTCATACCAAAGTGTACGACGTAGTAACTGCTTACTGGCTCCCAAAGTACGGTAAACCACCAGTTCAAGTTGCCGTTGATACATCCCCACCTGAACCTGTGCCAATAACAGTAATGCGCCACAGACCATGACCAACCCCACCATGACCTCCAATGCCTTACTTACCTGTTGCAAAATACCCTGAATTTGCTTAATCATCGCGCCAGTATCAAGCAAGCTCAAAGTTGGAAACTGACGATTGAGATCCGTCAGAAGGTGCCCCTCGCCCTCATAATGGAAACTGGTCAGCCAGGTTTGCTGCTGATTTTCCAATGCTTGTTTCGGGAAAATAAACAAGAAATTTGGCCGCAAACTTTCCCAATCCACCCGTCGAATACTGCTAACTATGGCGCTGAATTGCTGCGTATCGCCACTAAATGTTAGCTTATCGCCGATTTTGATCGCCAGACGCTCAGCAAGCCCCTG
Organism: Photorhabdus luminescens subsp. luminescens; assembly: GCF_001083805.1. Classification (GTDB taxonomy): domain Bacteria; phylum Pseudomonadota; class Gammaproteobacteria; order Enterobacterales; family Enterobacteriaceae; genus Photorhabdus; species Photorhabdus luminescens. The sequence goes on from NZ_JXSK01000002.1 coordinate 370,700, forward strand.
CTCAATAGAAACCTCATCTGCTTTTGGCGGCCAATGGCCCTCCATCAGGGTATTAAATGGGGGTAATTCCTCTTTCCATGTCAGATTCAATTCCCGCTGTACCGTGTTGCTATCCGATTCTCTGGCTTCTGCCCACGCAATAGCTGACTGACCATTAATTTCCGTCAAGCGGGCCAATACCACGGGGTAGAATGCCGAAGGTTTGACCTGATATTGAGCCAGCAAATGTTCTACTGGTGGAATTTGCTGTCCAGTCATATTAATCAGAAAATAGTTTGGGCTATCCGGCGGCAATTGCTGCTGCCAACGATCAAGCAAGTCCCCCCTGACCACCAGCAATAAAGCAAATAACATAAATGATAAAGAGAAAGCCGCCAATTGAGCTACTGTCTGAAACGGCTGCCGCAATAGTCGATTAACCGCTAAACGAAAACTAAGTTGGCGGAGTTTCAGATGGCGTAATAACCATAATCCTCCCCAACCAAACACCGCCAGTAATAGCGCAACCATCACCATGCCAGCCAGTAACGCCCATAACATAGGCTTGGTTCCAACCAACAGACTCAGCCCGCCAATGACTACCAATACCGCTAACGGCAGGTAATAGCGCAACGGCCAAACAGGCGCAATAACATCATCACGCAACACCCGCGATGGTTGGGTCGCCATTAACTGCTTGTACGGCCGGATTCCCACCAGTAAGGCGATAATAGATAACGCGCCTAACGCCCAGATCCACGGCCAAAATCCTGCTACCGGTAACGTCTTCGGCAACATAGGCGCCAAAATCTGCACGAGCAGATGTTCAAACATCAATCCCAGAAGTGTCCCCACCAGCGCCGCTGCAATAAGTATCACTAGCCATTGCCCAATCACCCATTTACGCAACGTCCAACGCCCTGCGCCAAGTGTTTTAAGCACAGCAATCAAATCATGGCGGCTACGGCAGTAGTGAGTCATTGATACCGCTACCGCGGCGACAGCGAGTAATAATGTCAGCAAAGCCGATAACAACAAGAATTGCTGCGCCCTTTCAATAGATTTTGCCAGCGCTCCACTATCCTGTTTCAAGGTATACCAACGCTGATCCGCTTTAAGTTGGGGATCAATGAGCTGTTGATACTGATAAACCGCTTCTTTATCACCAGAAAACATATAACGATAAGTTAGACGACTACCGGGCTGAATCGCCCCGGTAGATTGCGCATCATCAAGATTAATCAAAATCCTTGGCGCAATCTGAAAGGGATTGAAACCACTGTCAGGTTCCTGAATTAATTCTCCGCTCACCTTAAGTGTGGCATCACCCACATCGAGATTATCCCCCACTTTGATTTTCAACAATTCCAGCAAACGAGGCGCGACCAGCACGGTGCCTTTTTCCGCTTTCAAACCCGGCGGATGGGTTTCCAACTCCCCATACAATGGATAGTCATGGTCCGCCGCTTTTACATTAGCAAGTTGCGGAATATCCCCAGCATAAGTCATGGTGGTGAAAGAGAGCTGGCGACTCAATTTTAATCCCAGTTTTTTCGCCTGCTGTAACCACGCATCATCTACCGGATAAGCAGCACGCAGGACTAAATCCCCCGCCAAAAAATCCCGACTTTGGTAATGCACACTTTGATCAATGCGATCGCTTATCCTTCCCAAAGCCAGCACACAAGCTACCGCCAAGGTAAGAGATATCCAGACGATCAGTAAAGCAGGAGTACGCCATTCGCGCCAAAACCAACGCCAAATCATTTTTCTTCCCTCAATTTACCATCAACCAACCGCAAACAACGTTGACAACAGGCAGCAAGCTGGCTGTCATGAGTGACCAAAATTAACGTTGTGGCATAATCACGATTCAGAGAAAACAGTAAATCAGCAATACGATCACCGGTTTGCCGATCCAGATTACCTGTCGGCTCATCAGCAAACAAAATTTTGGGTTGGCTGCTAAATGCCCGCGCCAATGCCACTCTCTGTTGCTCACCGCCAGAAAGTTGCGCCGGCATATGTTTCAAACGCTTCCCCAATCCCAGTTGTTCAAGCAATTCAACCGCCTGTTTCTTGCTATTATTTTCAGACTCGCCACGTAATAAAGCAGGAAGTTGGACATTCTCCAATGCATTTAACGTCGGAATTAACATAAATGACTGAAAGACAAAGCCGACATTTTCAGCCCGTAGTTGCGCTCGCTGCTCTTCATTCATCTGGCTTAAATTATGCCCCAGCAGCCGCACTTCGCCGTCACTGCCATCATCTAACCCGGCAATAATGCCAAGCAATGTGGATTTACCCGAACCCGATTCTCCCACCAAAGCGATAGTCTGTGCAGGCTCGACAACCAACTCGACTCCCTGCAATATAGTGATCTTATTTTCTCCCTGACCAACGTACTTACTAAGATGCTGAACTTCAAGAATACTCCCCGTTACCATTTACTTTTCCTTTTATTAGTGATGCTATTTGGCGCCAGAGCGACTGCGGCTGATACCCTTCTGATTCTCGGTGATAGCCTTAGTGCCGGTTACCATTTGCCTATTGAGCAGTCATGGCCTGCTTTGATGGAAAAAAAGTGGCGGAAATCCGGTAATAAAATCACGGTCATCAACGGTAGCATTAGCGGTAACACCGCCGCTCAGGGCCTTGAGCGGCTACCTGAATTACTTAAACAACATAAACCCCGTTGGGTACTGATAGAACTGGGCGCCAACGATGGACTACGCGGTTTTCCCCCACAACAAACAGAACAAGATCTGCAACAGATCATTACTTTAGTGAAACAAGCCAATATTCAGCCTTTATTGATGCAAATCCGTCTGCCGCCAAATTATGGACGCCGTTATACGGAATCTTTTGCCAAGATTTACCCCAAACTGGCAGAACATAACCAAATTCCCCTGCTGCCGTTTTATATGGAGCAAGTCGCTATTAAACCGGAGTGGGTGCAACAAGATGGATTACATCCTAATCTGGCAGCCCAACCATTTATCGCCGATTGGATGTCTGACACACTATCAGCACATCTTAATTATTCTTAAGTAGTAAACTAGTAGTTTCAACAAATTGATGTCTATAAGCAGGTAAAGTTATGCAAAAGTCAGTTCTTATCACAGGCTGTTCCAGTGGAATTGGTCTGGTGGCGGCCAAAACACTACATCAGCGGGGCTACCGAGTATTAGCAGCCTGCCGGAAACCCGCAGATTTACAGCATATGCGCGAGTTAGGACTGGAACCTATCGAATTGGATCTTGATGACAAAATGAGTGTCGAGCGCGCCGCCGCCGAGGTCATCAGGCTAACCAATGGCCGTCTTTACGGACTGTTTAATAATGGCGGATTTGGTATTTATGGCCCGCTGAATACTATCAGTCGTGAACAACTGGAACGACAATTCTCTACCAATCTATTTGGTACACATCAACTTACCTGCTTATTACTTCCTGCAATGCAACTTCATGGCGAAGGCCGTATTATCCAAACCAGTTCAGTGATGGGATTGATTTCAACCCCAGGCCGCGGTGCTTACTCTGCCAGTAAATATGCCTTGGAAGCATGGTCAGATGCGTTGAGAATGGAATTAGCCGGAACAGGAATTAAAGCTTGTCTGATTGTCCCTGGCCCGATAAAAACACGTTTTACAGAAAACGTGAATCAAACGCAAAGCGATAAACCGGTCAGAAACCCTAGGATCGCCCGCCATTTTACCCTAACCCCCGAAGCCGTTGTGCGCAAACTGATTCATGCTCTGGAAAGCCCGAACCCCAAATTACGTTATCCAGTAACTTGGATAACCCACGCAGTCACGATTATGCGCCGGATTTTGCCAGGAAGAGTAATGGATAAAATACTGAGTAAACAGAGTGGTACAACTTGAAAGTTAAGAAAATAACCTCAATCTATTTAATCATACCCTGCGACAACCAAATTTAAGAGACTAATTATATGTTACCAACTTCTATTGGAATTAATGTTAACGAAAGCAACCTGCATCAAACCGTTGAGCAGTCTATGACTGTGCCTGTTTTATTTTATTTTTGGTCTGAACGTAGCCCTCATTGTCAGGAATTAGGCATAACGCTGGATAAACTGGCCGCCGAATATGCAAATCAATTTATATTGGCAAAAGTGGATTGCGATAAAGAGCAAATGGTCGCTGCACAGTTTGGCTTACGCGCCATTCCTACGGTTTATATTATGCAACAAGGTCAACCCGTAGATGGTTTTCAAGGGCCACAACCTGAAAACGTTATTAGAGAGATGCTTGCTCGTGTATTACCGAAACCGGAAGAGTTGAAAGCCGCTCAGGCTGAGGAGCTTATCGCCGAAGGAAAACATCAGGAAGCGCTACCGCTATTGAAGGAAGCCTGGCAATTAGCGCCCAAAAACAGTGGAATTGCACTTATGTTGACCGAAGTGCAAATTATGCTCAATAATATAGCAGAAGCCCAGGAAATTCTGAGTCTTATTCCATTACAGGATCAAGATACCCATTATCATAGTTTACTGGCTCAAATTGAGTTACAAAAGCAAGCGGCGGATACACCAGAGATCCAACAATTGCAACAAGAGTTCGCCATTCAACCGGAAAATGCAGAGCTGGCTGTTAAGCTCGCGCTAAAACTGCACGAAGTTAGCCGTAATGAAGAAGCTCTGGAATTATTACTCAGCTTCCTGAAAAAGGACCTTTCTGCTGCCAACGGCGCAGTACGGAAAACTATGATGGATATTATGTCTGCAATGGGGACCAGTAATACTCTGGCTTCGAAATACCGTCGCCAGGTTTATTCGCTGCTTTACTGATTTATTTAATTGTAAGGAATTGTTATGGATTTATTCGCTTTTGGTGCCGTACCTATTCTGATCTTCATTGCCGTGGTTATTGTCTTTACTTGCGTAAAAACAGTGCCGCAAGGCTATCAATGGACGGTAGAACGTTTCGGCCGTTATACCCGAACTTTATTACCGGGTTTGCATATTATCGTCCCTTTTATCGATCGCATTGGCCGTAAAATTAATATGATGGAACAAGTGTTGGATATTCCTTCACAGGAGGTAATTTCCCGCGATAACGCCAATGTTACCATTGATGCAGTCTGCTTCATTCAGGTTGTCGATCCTGTTCGGGCTGCTTATGAAGTCAGCAACCTTGAACTCTCCATCATCAATCTGACAATGACCAACTTCCGTACCGTTTTGGGTTCAATGGAACTGGATGAAATGCTGTCACAGCGTGATTCTATCAACAGTCGTCTATTGCATATTGTTGATGAAGCCACTAACCCGTGGGGGGTGAAAATTACCCGTATTGAAATCCGTGATGTGCGTCCACCAAAAGAGTTGATCTCTGCCATGAACGCCCAGATGAAAGCAGAACGTACAAAACGTGCTGATATTCTGGAAGCGGAAGGTATCCGTCAAGCGGCTATTCTGAAAGCAGAAGGCGAAAAGCAGTCTCAAATTCTGAAAGCGGAAGGGGAACGTCAATCGGCATTTCTCCAGGCAGAAGCACGTGAACGTGCCGCCGAAGCGGAAGCTCGCGCAACTAAAATGGTGTCCGATGCGATTGCTGACGGCAACATGCAGGCAATTAACTACTTTGTTGCCCAGAAATATACGGATGCACTGACCAGTATCGGCGCCTCCGATAACAGCAAAGTCATTATGATGCCTCTGGAAGCGAGCAATCTGATGGGTGCGATTGGCGGTATTACTGAATTGATTGGCGAAAGCAAAAAAGGTAAATAACCATGATTGCACAGATTGCGGCTCAAACACCCTGGCTCTGGTTCTCTTTTGGCGGCTTACTGTTAATTGCAGAGCTTCTGGGAACTGGCGGCTATCTGTTATGGACGGGGATAGCCGCTATCGTTGTTGCGTTTATCACCTGGCTGTTACCAGGAATAGATTGGGAATGGCAAGGCGTTTTGTTTGCCACTCTGACGCTGCTTTCTGCAATGCTATGGCGCTACTGGTTACGTCGCCGCCCGTCAAAAGGCAGCGATGCTCTAAACCAGAAAGATCACCAACTCATCGGTATTCGGGCCAAGCTGATTACTGATACCGAAAATGGCTACAGCCGGGTCAAACTGGCTGATGGAAGCTGGCGGGTTCACTGTGATAGTGAACTACCCGCCAATACCGAAGTAGAAGTGATCGCTGTTGATGGCATCACCCTGAAAGTAAAGCCAGTCAGTTCTCAGTGATGAGAGCAACAACCTGATAAATGATCGATGATGGGGCATGCAGCCCCATCATCTCCAGGGCACTCTTCCGCTAAAGATAACAATTTACTTCTCATTTTCTGCAACTCTTCAATCGCCTTTTCTATTTCAGCCGCTTTATGTAATGTCGCCGCTTTTACATCAGCGCTGTGACGATTGGGGTTGCGAAATAGCACTAAGAATTCACGGCACTCATCAAGCGTAAAACCGACCTGTTTCGCCTGACGCAACAGCGTTAATTCCTCAATATGTTTCTGCTGATAATAACGGTAGCCGTTATCCCCCCTTTCCGGCGGTGTAATCAGATCCTTTTCTTCATAAAACCGGATAGCTTTGCTGGTAAGACCGGTTTTTTGGGCAACCTCACTGATGTTCATTTTTTCCCCTTGACCTTACCCTTGCAGGAAGGTTTAACCTTCGCAACAAGTCAGAAACTCACTTGAACTGTGTAGATATTCATCACTAATTATCACACAGGTGTGAAGAATAATTACATCACTATGTGTTAGGAGTTTTTTATGTCATACACAACTATTTTAGCCTTGCAGGGTCTCTCCTGTATGCACTGTGTGAATCGTGTGAAAAAAGCGCTAGGCGATCGTACAGATGTGGAACAGGCAGATATTACGATTGATTATGCCAAAATAACCGGCGAAGCCTCTGCTGAATCATTAATTGAAACAATTAAAGCTGCCGGTTACGACGCGATAATCGCCAACCGACCTGATGTTGAACTGACACTCTCCGGCCTGAGTTGCATGCATTGCGCAGGTACGACACGTAAAGCGCTGGAAGCCGTAGATGGCGTTATCGCCGCAGATGTGAATACTGAAACGGCTAAAGTTTATGGTAAAGCCAATGTTGATACGTTGATTGCCGCCGTTGAACAGGCGGGGTATCACGCAAAACTGAGTTCCAGTCAAAATTGCCCAAAATCTGAGCCGCTGACATTATCTGCCTCAAACAGACCGGAACCTTTGGCAGCGGCAACCTCCTCTGTTCCGGTCGAAAAAACTGACGTCTCCGTTGTGAGTGATAGCGATGAGAGCATCCAGTTGCTGTTGGACGGCATGACTTGTGCCAGTTGCGTGAATAAAGTTCAGAAAGCATTACAAGGTGTTGCTGGCGTGGAAAATGCCAGAGTGAATCTTGCTGAACGCAGCGCTTTAATTACCGGCAGTGCTTCACCAGAGGCACTGATTAAAGCGGTAGAAAAAGCAGGGTATGGCGCAGAACTGATTCAGGACGAAACTGAGCGGCGTGAACGCCAGCAACAAGTTTCTGACGCTAATATGCGTCGTTTTCGTTGGCAGTCAGCATTAGCATTGGTCGTCGGTATTCCCGTGATGGTGTGGGGCATGATCGGCGATAATATGATGCTCACACCTGAAAACCATACTATCTGGTTGACTATCGGCGTTATCACGCTGGCTGTGATGATTTTTGCCGGTGGTCACTTCTATCGCAGTGCGTGGCAAAGCCTGAAAAACGGCAGTGCCACAATGGACACATTAGTGGCATTGGGAACAGGCGCAGCATGGCTTTACTCCATCAGTGTCAACCTATGGCCGGATGCGTTTCCACCACCAGCCCGACATCTCTATTATGAAGCCAGCGCGATGATTATTGGTCTGATCAACCTGGGTCATGCTCTAGAACAGCGTGCCCGTCAGCGTTCTTCAAAAGCACTGGAGCGTTTGCTAGATCTGACACCACCGACTGCCCGTGTGGTGACAGAAGATGGCGAAAAAGAGATGCGACTGGCGGATGTCAAACCCGGCATGACGTTACGTCTGACAACCGGTGATCGTATCCCCGTTGATGGTGAAATTATTCAAGGTGAAATTTGGGTAGATGAGGCAATGCTCACCGGTGAGCCAATTCCACAGCAAAAATCCAAAGGCGATAACATTCATGCCGGTACGACGGTGCAAGACGGTACAGTGCTGTTTACTGCTGCCGCAGTTGGCAGTCAGACAACATTAGCTCGAATTATTAAACTGGTCCGTCAGGCACAAAGTAGTAAGCCCGAAATTGGTCAATTAGCAGATAAAATCTCCGCCGTATTTGTTCCCGTTGTTGTCGCCATTGCCCTGATTGCCGGTGCTATCTGGTATTTAGTGGGGCCAGCGCCACAAATCATGTATTCATTGGTCATTATTACTACCGTATTGATTATTGCCTGTCCCTGCGCCCTTGGGTTGGCAACCCCGATGTCAATTATCTCTGGTGTCGGCCGAGCGGCAGAATTTGGGGTACTGGTTCGGGACGCTGATGCACTGCAACAAGCTAGCGCATTGGATACCATTGTTTTCGATAAAACCGGTACGCTGACGGAAGGTATGCCTCAAGTGACTGATATCCATACTTTCAATGGGTATAGTGAACAAGAGGCTTTACGTTGGGCTGGCGCACTGGAACAAGGTTCTAACCATCCATTGGCTAAAGCCATTCTTGCCAAAACCGCAGGACTGACGTTGCCACAAGTTGAACAATTCCGCACTCTAGCTGGACTCGGTATTAGTGGTGAAGTGAATGGCACAACACTGTTGCTAGGTAATCAAGCATGGCTAGAACAAAATCAAGTTGATACGCAGGAATTAAAACCACTGATTGCGCAACAAGCAGAACAAGGCATCACACCAGTTATTCTGGCCGCAGGAGGGAAAGTTGCGGCAGTGCTATCAATTCGTGACCCACTACGTGAAGATACGATTACTGCATTGAAACGATTACATCACCAAGGTTACCGTTTAGTGATGCTAACCGGTGACAACCCGGTGACTGCCAATGCGATTGCAAAAGAAGCAGGTATTGATCAAGTGATTGCGGGTGTATTGCCTGATGGTAAAGCTGAGGCGATTCAAAAACTACAGGCAGCAGGTCGCAAGGTTGCTATGGTGGGGGATGGTATTAACGATGCCCCTGCTCTAGCACAAGCTGATGTGGGCATTGCAATGGGAGGTGGTAGTGATATCGCCATTGAAACCGCCGCAATAACACTGATGCGCCACAGTCTACACGGTGTGGCCGATGCGGTTGAACTGTCCAAAGGCACTCTACGCAATATGAAACAGAACCTATTGGGCGCATTTATCTACAACTCGTTGGGGATTCCCATTGCAGCCGGTGTGCTCTATCCCTTTACCGGAACCCTGTTAGATCCGGTGGTAGCAGGTGCAGCAATGGCGCTCTCTTCAATTACGGTAGTGAGTAATGCTAATCGATTACTGAGGTTTAAGCCTAAATCCTAAACCTCAAGAAATGAATCTGCTTTGGCGCTGTTGGGGGGATTGTAAAAATGCGGTATTGATCATCGCACTCTACATTTCCCCCATTCTAATTCACAAATTAACGGCCAAAGCGCTTAACAACTTGACGTTAACATTACCATTACGCAACTCAAAGGCCAGCTTACTACCTGTATCAATGCCTAATGCCTGGCGGATAGACCTAGGTATCGTTATCTGACCTTTGGAATTCAATGTTGCAAGTTCATAGATAGATGCCACTGCAAATCTCCAATTCTATGGAAATAAATAAAGGTACAGCAGAAGTACAGCTATAATATTAGCCTGAAGTATAGTCACTTTAAAAATACAAATGCTAAACCGGAGCACCAATGGGACGACTGATTAAACACCTTACTAATATATTGGGAATCAATTCTTTCCACCATTATCCCTATCCCGCTCACGATATTACACTGGCAGGCGATAGACATTTGCATCTGGTAGGCAGTATTCATATGGGGACGCAGAATATGTTCCCACTTTCGGAAATATTGCTAGAACAGCTTAATCAGTCCGATACCCTAATCGTGGAAGCAGATATTACTCAGGCAGACTCCCCATTTCATGATGAATTTCAATCATATCACCGTATCGAACAACGTTTATCTCCTGAAATGTATCAGAATTTTCAGGACTGCTGCCATGAAATCCAGCAACAGGAAGAATTCCTCAATCTATTACCCTCATGGCAAATCGCTTTAATTTTACAAGCTGGACAAGCACAAAACCTTGGATTGCATCCCCACTACGGTATCGACTATCAGCTCCTGAATGCAGCCAAAGCTCAAGGGAAAACGATTATTGAACTAGAAGGTACTGAATCACAAATTAATTTACTTAATCAAATTCCCAATAACGGCTTGCCGCTACTGGAAGATACATTAACCCACTGGCATGCTAATGCCCGCGCTTTACAAACAATGATCAGTTGGTGGATGGATTACCAACCTGAACAACAAGAACATGCTTTACCAACCACTTTCAGTAAAGAGATATACCAACTATTGATGACTGAACGTAATAAACAATGGAATAAGCGCTTACAGGAATTACCTGCCGGTCGATACCTCGTTGCTGTTGGCGTTTTGCATCTGTACGGTGAAGGGAATTTGCCCCAGATGCTGGCAAAAGGACGGCATTAAAAAAAGGCCAATACTACATATACTGCTATAATAATATTGGCCAGTCAAAGAGGAATAACCTGTCATTCTCGTTATTCTTATTGTTTATTGTTCGGGATATTACCTGTTTGTATACAAGCAACAGAGCCGTAGTCAGAATATCAATTCCATCATTCTATTTCATCCGTTATCCTTAATTATAAAATTATTCTATGTAATGAAATTATGACACCTGCGATCATTTTGTTAGAGAAACAGAAGGTTAGCTTTACTCTTCACTCCTATGAACACGACACAAATGAGCATAACTTTGGTGATGAAGCAGTGAAAAAATTAAGACTCAATGCCAAGCAAGTATTCAAAACTTTGCTGGTTGCACTTAATGGTGAGGCTAAAAATTTGGTGGTAGCCGTCACTCCTGTTTCAGGTGAACTGGATTTGAAAAAGGTCGCCAAAGTTTTTAAAGTCAAAAAAGCAGATATGGCTGATCCTAAGATAGCCCAGAAAATAACAGGGTATCTCATCGGCGGGATCAGTCCATTAGGGCAGAAAAAACTCTTGCCAACGGTTATTGATAATCAAGCGCAACAGTTCCCAACTATATTTGTCTCTGGCGGTAAACGAGGGTTAGATATTGAATTGACGGCGTCTGATCTCTGTAGGTTAGTGAAAGGCAATTTCGCTGATATTGCAAGAGCTTAAATTATCACTAAAAAAGGGCTGCCAAAATTGCAGCCCTTTCGATTTATCCTTCCATCAGGGATTATTGATAAATAATTTCCCCTTTTGGCTCATAATCAGCCGCTTTCAGTGGTGAATGCTTCTCGATATAATCCTTTAAAACTTCTGCATCAACAAAACCGGTATTCACATAAGTTGGATAATTATCAACACGTGGATAACCATCACCACCGATAGCGTTAAAATCAAGCATTGCCATACGGTAAGTTTTATTTGGCTCTAGTGGTTTTCCACCGATTTTTACCTCTTTAACACCTTTACCATCAGCAATCAGGCTAACATTCACAAACTGTGCATAAGCACCAGAGTCCACTTTCATATTAGCTATCACCGCCAGATACTGTTCAATTTCGCTGCCTTTCATATCAACGTAAACCAGTGAGTTGGCAAATGGATGCACTTTCAATACATCTTTATAAGTGATATCGCCTGATTCAATTGAATCACGAATGCCGCCGCCACTCATAACCGCGAAATCAGCGCCAGTACGTTCCATCATGGCAGAAAGGACAACATGGGCCATATTCGTCTGAACAAAACGAACTTTGCTGCGATCCCCTTCCAATTTACCCTCAATAGAACCCACTTTTACATTAAGCTGTTTATCGCCTTTATCCTGATATGGCGTCAATAACCGCATCATTTCCGGGTCTTGGGCAATTCCGTGAGTATAGTAAACGCGCTCAGTAGAACCATCTCCCTTTTGTACTTTCTTTTTGAGGTTAATAGGGATCAACTGATAGTGAGTCAACTTCAATTCACCATTACGAAATTGAAAATCAGCACGACCAACATATTTCCCCCACTCATGGGCCTGAACAATCCAGGTACCGTTCTGACGATCCGGCGAACATGGCGTTCCCGGTACATAATCGATCTGCTTATAATTTTTATTTTCCGCAGACATACAGACCGGATCTTGTGAATGACCACCGACAATCATATCCAGATAGCCCGCAGGCAAACTGCGAGCCATTTCAACATCACCCGGCGCATTAGAACCATGATTACCATCGTCATAGTGCCCCATATGGGTTGCGGCAATAATCACATCTGGCTTTTCATCTCTCTTAAGTTCTTCAACCACCATTTTGGCTTCTGTCGCAGGAACACGAAATTCAACATCAGGAAAATTAGCCGGGTTACCAATTTTCGCCGTATCATCAGTCGTCAGGCCAATAACCGCAATTTTCACTCCTTGTTCATCGAAAATAGTATAAGGCTTGAACAAACGTTTGCCGGTGCTGGTCTGGTAAATATTGGCCGCCAGAAATGGAAAATTCGCCCATTTTTCTTGTTGACGCAGTATTGATAGAGGATTATCAAACTCATGGTTACCCAATGCCATTGCATCATAACCCACCAAATTCATGCCCTTAAAATCAGGTTCGGCATTTTGCAAATCAGATTCTGGCACACCGGTATTAATATCTCCGCCGGAAAGCAGTAACACACTGCCGCCTTTTTTCACGACCTCTTGACGGATTTCATCAACTACCGTTTTTTGCGCAGCTAAACCATACTCACCATAATCGTTATGCCAAAAATGACCATGATGGTCATTAGTGTGCAAAATGGTAATGTCATAGGTTTTGTCTTTCTCCCATGCATTTGCGATTGCTGGAAGTAATGCTATAGATACAACCAAAGCACAAGCTGAGGTCTTGAACGAGAGTTTCATGGTATATCTCCATGCTTTTTTTAGTGAATTGCCATGCAAAAACAGCTTTAAAAGCCAACAAGGCGGGATAAATTGATCATTTCTTGAGATAGGGTATGCAGTTATTAGATATCGAACATGTTTTTCGTGTTTACAAGTGTACTATAAAACTATATCCAAGATAGTAAAAAATCAACTCTCTGACTAATATGTATTAAAATTCAACGAATAACCAATATATTGGCGATATGATTAAGATAAGTTGGCTGCGAATATGAGTGAACAGAGCAATACTACTACAGTCCCATCTCACACAAGAAAAACCAGGAATACCGTTTTTACTATTCTTGGCGCAATCAGTATTTCACACTTATTGAACGATATGATCCAATCGCTGATTCTGGCGATTTATCCTTTACTACAATTAGAATTCAATCTCAGTTTCGTGCAAATCGGTATGATCACGCTAACCTATCAGATTACCGCCTCTTTATTACAACCACTAATAGGTCTCTACACTGATAAACATCCACAGCCCTATTCATTACCTATTGGAATGAGTTTCACTTTGTCCGGTCTATTACTGCTGGCCTATGCCAACAATTTCCCATTAATTCTATTAGCATCTGCATTAATTGGAACAGGTTCTTCGGTATTCCACCCGGAATCTTCGCGCGTAGCACGTATGGCATCCGGCGGCCGCCACGGATTAGCCCAATCGCTTTTTCAAGTCGGCGGTAATTTTGGCAGCTCCCTTGGGCCTTTGCTAGCGGCTGTGCTTATTGCTCCCTATGGCAGAGGCAACGTTGGCTGGTTCTCTCTAGCAGCATTACTCGGTATCATCGTGCTGCTACAGATCAGTAAATGGTATAAGGCTCAGAATTACATTAAGAAAAATCAAGCTAAAACTGACCTTGCTGTCAAAGTTTTATCAAGAAAAGCCGTGATAAGTTCCTTGGTTATTTTGCTAATCTTAATATTTTCCAAATATTTTTATCTCACCAGTATCAGTAGCTATTATACTTTTTACTTAATACACAAATTTGGCATTTCCGTACAAAGCGCCCAGTTTCATCTGTTTATTTTTTTATTCGCAGTGGCGGCAGGAACCATTATTGGTGGACCGCTTGGAGATAGGATCGGCAGAAAGTATGTTATCTGGATATCTATCCTCGGCGTTGCGCCTTTTACATTAGTTCTGCCTTACGCTTCTCTGTACTGGACAAGTATTCTATCAGTGATTATTGGTGTGATTCTGGCATCTGCGTTCTCTGCAATCCTGGTATACGCTCAGGAACTTATTCCAGGTAAAACCGGGATGGTATCCGGCCTGTTTTTCGGGCTGGCTTTTGGTATGGGAGGTATTGGCGCAGCGATACTTGGTGACATTGCAGACAGAACAAGTATTGAACTGGTTTATCAGATTTGTGCTTTTCTGCCGTTACTTGGCATATTTACCGCTTTATTACCTAATATAGAAGATAAGAACTAGAAAAATCACCATGCAACCCCACATAGAAGTTAATTTTTATGTGGGAGTAGTGCTTGTTTACCTCATAAATATTCAAATAGAGCAGCGAAAATACCTGTTACGAGTAATTTAATCCTTTCAACCCATATTTTTTGATGTTTTACTCATTTTTTTAGCGAATTTACCTCGAATTATCTATAAAATACCGTTACACCTACCTCTTCACTCTGCTATTTAATAGCCTCAGCAAGAAGGAGTTTCAATGGAGCACTCGACACCACTTATCACCACTATCGTTGGCGGGTTCTTTATCGCTTATCTGCTTGGTATGCTGGCACAACGCCTGAAAATCTCACCGTTGGTTGGTTATCTTACTGCGGGAGTACTCGCTGGTCCTTTTACTCCTGGTTTTGTCGCTGATGCATCACTGGCCCCCGAACTGGCAGAAATTGGTGTCATCTTATTGATGTTTGGTGTCGGACTGCATTTTTCACTCAAAGATCTGCTAGCAGTAAAATCCATTGCTATCCCCGGCGCGATTGCGCAAATACTGGTCGCGACCCTACTCGGAGTAGGGCTATCAACAATACTGGGTTGGGAATTATTTAGCGGTATCGTCTTTGGCCTCTGTCTCTCAACCGCCAGTACCGTTGTTCTGTTACGAGCGTTAGAAGAGCGTCAACTGATCGATAGCCAACGAGGTCAAATAGCTATCGGCTGGCTGATTGTCGAAGATCTGGCGATGGTGCTGACGCTGGTATTACTGCCCGCGGCTGCCGGTATGCTTGGTAATAAAGAAGCCAATATCGGGCAGTTAATTATGGAACTCGCCATGACTGTCGGCAAAGTTATCGCTTTTATCCTGCTGATGATCGTTGTTGGCCGCCGTCTAATCCCGTGGGTATTGGCAAAAACCGCGAGTACCGGCTCCAGGGAACTATTTACCCTTGCCGTGCTGGTAATCGCCTTAGGTATCGCTTATGGCGCCGTTGCTCTGTTTGATGCCTCATTCGCACTAGGGGCGTTCTTCGCCGGTATGGTATTAAACGAATCAGAACTCAGCCACCGTGCCGCCCAAGATACGCTGCCTCTCAGAGATGCTTTCGCCGTATTGTTCTTCGTTTCTGTCGGCATGCTATTCGACCCAATGGTCCTCATTCAACAGCCGCTATCGATACTGGCAACGTTGGCAATCATTATTATTGGTAAGTCCGCTGCTGCAATGCTGCTCGTAAAGATGTTCGGCCACTCACGCCGGACCGCGTTGACGATTTCAGTCAGCCTGGCGCAAATTGGTGAATTTGCCTTTATTCTGGCCGGTCTTGGCGTTGCACTTGGCCTGCTTGATGCTAATGCCCGTAACCTTGTTCTGGCTGGCGCGATTGTTTCTATCATGCTAAACCCAGTTCTATTTAGCCTGTTGGATCGCTATCTGGAAAAAACAGAAACTATTGAGGAACAGTTACTGGAAGAAACGCTGGAGGAAGAGACGCAAATTCCTGTCGATATCTGCGGCCACACCATCGTTGTCGGCTACGGGCGGATCGGCAGCTTGCTATGCCAGCGCTTGCAGGAAAAAGAGATCCCTCTGGTTGTTATTGAAAACACCAGAGCAAAATTTGAAGAACTTGGTGAACAAGGCATCAGCGCCGTCATGGGTAACGCCGCCAGCAAAGATATTATGTCGCTGGCGCGCTTGGATTGCGCCTGCTCCCTCCTACTGACTATTCCTAATGGCTATGAAGCAGGTGAGATTGTCGCTAGTGCAAGAGAAGCGCGCCCAGATATTAATATCATTGTCCGAGCTGACTATGACGATGAAGTTACCTATATCACGGAACGTGGAGCTAGCCACGTCATTATTGGCGAGCGTGAAATTGCCAAAACAATGGCAAGTGTATTAGCCAACAGTGAACAAGGCTATCCGACTGAGCCTCCCCCTGCGTCGCCCTTTTCGCCATTACTTTGAGAAAATGCGACTGTTGATGGAATAATTCCCTATTCATTACCGAGTAGGGCTTTCCCTACTATTTTACAGTGAACCACTGAACCGTTCTTATCACTTTAAGTGCCAGTGATAAGGGCGGTTCAGTGGGGAAAAACTTTCAGCTAAAGTATCGGTCTACTCAATTCTGTACAATAAAAATCTATCAGATTATCAATTAATCCCTAGCCCATTCAAAACAAGATTCAATAACTCATTGAGGTAAATGTTTTTATTAATTAGGGAGGGTAAATACCATGCATTGAATTTTTTGCATTGCTTAACATGATCATGGTATTTACCCAGCTAAAATAGAGACACTCTACACAATTTCCGCTACCTTCAACCACCATTAGTCTAATGAAAAAGCCAATCAATCAGAAAGTCTCAATATCAAACATCTCATTACGTCAAAGATATAAAACACCTCTCATTGACGTGTAAAACATCGAAACTGAGAAAACACATAACACTAAAGAAGCAAGACGATAAAACAAATCAGGTTTTAATCCCCCTCTTCCCAATTTTCCTATATATAACATTTTCCCAACTCCCACCCAAATCAGGGAAATGGGTAATAATGCACAAGCAAAAACTGTCATGCATGGAATGTATTCTGACCACAAAGTAAATGCAGTAAGAGGAAATGCATATGTAGCAAACACAAAAGCCTTAGGATTCAACAGAGTGGTAAATAATACCGTGACAAAATGAACTTTCGCTTCGTTTTTATCTAATGAGAAATGCCACACTTTAAAGGCAAGATAAGCAATATATGTCGAAGCGCAAACTTTTAAGGCGACTAGTAACCACACAAAAGTTTGCGAGGCTGTAGATAAAAATAATCCCCACAAACTAATTGCTGCTATATAACCAAATGCCTCAGCTAATATCAGCCTGAGTGTACTAATAAAACCATGTGAATATCCAGATGATACCAAAAGAGTATTTGTTGGTCCTGGCATAATTAAGACCATACTCACCATACTGGCAATTCTTATATAATCGTAGTAACTATTCATAGTATCCTCAATGGCTGTTATGTATAATAATTAATTATTTGAAATATAATAGGAAATTTTCAGCAAAAAATTTCATCACACTCCTCCTTTCTTTAAATTGACAATAATAAGTCATGGTTATTAAATACCATTACTTTCACTTAATAGATATTAGCTTCGTTTTTTCTCTAAATGTTAGTAATCTCAATATACCCGTTATCTTTCAAGTTGCCTCTTTGTTGGCTGCACTCACTCACCCCGGTCACATAGTTCTCTATGCTCCCGGGGATTCGTTCCCTTGCCGTCGCGATGCATCTTGAAATCCATAGGGTATAACTCCAATTTAGTAATAAAAGATACAAAAAATCCTTCCTAATATAGACAACAAAATAAAATAATTACAGAAAACAAAAAGTATTTCGCTAAATGATCCTTCTGAGTTATCAATTATCGCTAACGTTTAATTATCTAAATGAGTATCATAAAACACTAATCTACATATCAATACTATACAAGAATATGAAATTCCGTATCTGTCTGGAGAGTATTTCTAAAATATAGCAGCTAAAATCCATATATAACTAATATCATTTCTATATATAATCAACATCATTTCAATATATAAAGAATATCATTTCAATAAACAACCAATATCATTGCAATATATTACTAATGAAGAAATATTTTCTAGCCAATCATCTTGATTATAATTAGTAGAATCAACAATTGAAAAATCAGATCCAAAATTTTTAAAAATTGTGATTTTAGTTAAAATTCACCCTTTATCTTCTCCCTCCTAGAATAAATAGAAAAATTAGAGAAATAATTAAATCAGCATGGCGTTGATTGGTAAATTTAACGACACCTAGTTATATTATCAATGCGCCACCATGTGAAATTTATATATATAAAACAAAAAGATAATTGCAATATAAATGATATAAATATGCTACTCAAGAATATTTATATATATTATGTGAATTTATTTAAACAGATATATAAACAATCACGAAATACTTTAGCTCTTATAAATTCAACGAAAAACAATTATTTTTAACAAGATTAACCCAAACTACCATTTACAATCTTAATCAATGATCTTATATCTAAATTTCAAGCACCGTATTAATTTATACGGCACCAAAATTTTAGAATTATCGTTCCCAGTAAGATTCTTCCAAACTATCTTCCTTTTCAGGCAAACCACGGCTTAATCGTGGGGAATGCTGACTCAATACCTGATAGCTAACTCTGTTAGCATATTTACACACTTGAGCAAGTGATGAATATGTCAGATATGTACGGATGTGTTTACTGGAATTAGGCACATTCATTCTATGGTGATTGTTGGCCGTTATATCATGCAATAAAGCAGATAAAGCACCATCACCTGCCCCATTGGTATTCATGATTTTTTCTGGCCCCCCCATATAAGGTTCAATATGGGAATAAACTTTCATTGGGATTTGGCAATCAGATTTACGCATAGCGCGGCTGAACTCATAACGGTTAAATTCAGCGATAGCCCCCGGTAACAATGGATGAGTTGTCTGACGCGTGTAATCTTTTTCCGTATAACCTGCCATATATAATCCAGCCGGACCAGCAGTACACAAAACTAAATCGACCCAATCCAGTGCCATATTCGAAGCCAATAGGGGATCACTGAAACCAGTAAGCTCATAAGCTTCATCTTCATTCATTGCCAAAACAGAAATATTCTCAACTAGAAAATCACGCCACCATTGTGGATCATCGGCAATAACATATTTTGTCCCCAATGTCAGAACGACAGGTACACTATGCTTTTTCGCATATTCGATGGCTTTCATAGTTGCTTCCGGCATAGGTTCCCCCGGTTCGCAACGAATCAAGTAAGCGGTCAAGACCAAAGCGGAAGCTTCAGCAATAATCTTCTCAGGAATACTTTCCGGTTTAAGCTGATTCATTTGCCCAGGACTGATGGCAAAAGTACGCTCGCCATTTTCCGTTACTAACGTAAAGCAGCGACCAATTGCCCCATTCACACCTTGTAAATAGTTCAAATCAGTACGGCTAGATGTGTTACATAAGTAGCGGTAAGCATAGCTGCCAATCTGAATATTACTACACATAGTACCCAGTAAGACAGAACGATCATCGGCAAGAACCGAGTAATTGTGTAAAGTATTACCAATAGTGCCGCCAGCAAATTCGTGGCTAATAAGATTATTATCAGTAAGTTCTTTATACAGGGTTTCAGCCACATCATCTTCAATAACTAATGAATGCCCTTGGCTGAGGTTATAGCGCTGGATAAAATCCTCATCTACTTTCGCCTCAATATCCACTAATATCTGATCGATACCAACGATATAAGCTCGGTTATTTTCACCATCCATCATCTCTTTAATTGGTTGGAGTAAAGGATCACGCAGACTGACGGGAAAGTAGTGTTTTGATTTACGTTTACCAGGGAATTTCATTTTTGATTGATGCTATGACGCCAAAAGATGCAGCATATTAGCACAATAAAAACTGACAGGCAGCAAATGTCACCACGACATTTACTGCCAGGGAAAACTAAGCTGCTTGCTGACGACTACGCACCATGTGACGAATCAAAACAAACACCACAGCCAAAATTAGCCCAGCGAAAGCACTACCTATTAAGATAAGTAGACGCTTCGGTGAATCCTTAGCTGTCGGCTCATAAGGAGCTTGCATATACTTGAATGGTTGGAAGTTAACTTTATCTACTTTAAGTGCTTTCAGCTCTTCTATATAGAACAAACGGTTACGTAAGTCAGCATCAATCAAAGTAGGATCTTTTATCTCCTCTGTAATTTGCAACTTACGCTGTAATGCATCAGCCCCCAAAGCAATGGAATAATCTGGATCGTCTTTAATCATTGCTCCTTCACTGGAAATAGGTTTTTTAATTCCTGCCGAATTAGCGATAGATAATGCATGTTTCAATCGTTCAACATTAGCTTCTTGTATGTTGTTCACACGGTTTAAATCAATTTTATACAAACCATCAGAGTAATTAAGCTTTTGTTTTACCATATCACTTAATTCACTCTTCACCTGTTCATGGACAACAGACGATGCATAGTCAATATAGCCATTTAACAGATTATATGCATCTTCTGCGGTCCCAGCACTGAAAATCAATTTAGTTTCACCACTTTCATCATCTTTTTCCGCTTTTGAAGAAGATGAAATATTATCATTCACAATCTTTTCAATAAGTTTTCTTTCTGTAAGTGGTGAATGGTCACCTGATTTAGTCACCAGATTTTTAAAATATTCTGTACTAACCAGATATTCTTCACGTAAAACCCGTGAATTAAAATTATTTAAAAAACTATTATACAGTGACGATGAAGTTACTGATGGTTGTAGATTTAAAACCTCGAACTTAGTCAAGAGATCTTTAAGTGGCTGTATCTCCTCAAGTTGAGGTTTAACAATAGAAGCTGAACTGCTCCACTTTTGTGGCATCAAAGATGCTGCTGCAAAGCCAATAACAGCAAAAAGAATAGTAACAGCAATAATCAATAACTTTGATTGAAATAAAACAGAGAATAACTCAAACAAATCAATTTCATCATCTTGTTTTGAATTGTAATAATTAAAATATTCTTCACTGAAATTAGTGCCTTTAATCGGTTTATTACTCATCATTTATATCCAAATTCAAATATGCTGTTACTAATTGATATACAAAACATCATCCCACTAGCCTATAGATTAATTCCCATTTACTCTGCAAATAAGCATGGCAGCTCTACTAGGCTGGCATCCGTGTAGCAATATACCTTAAAAAGCCAATGAACCCTAATGATAGATTAATCCTATCACTATTGATTTCTGTTTCTGACAAACCCGTTGACCAACTCTTCAAGTAGTAAGATATGACTAGTATTGTCGTTAAGAGCCGGAATATATTCAAATTTTTCCCCACCAGCATTAAGAAATATCTCTTTATTCAGTTGTTTTATCTCTTCCAGCGTTTCCAGACAATCAGACGAAAAACCAGGGCAAAGTACCTGAATATGTTTTATTCCCTGAGCAGGTAGAGATTTCACCGTTTGATCTACATATGGCGTCAACCATTGCTCGCGACCAAAACGTGATTGATAAGCCATCATTACCTGCTCTGCCGGATAATTAATCGCTTGCTTTAGCAATCGTGTTGTTAACTTACACTGTTCAGCATAAATATCACCCGTATCAACAAAACGCTGCGGAATGCCATGATAGGAAAGCAATAATCTGTCTGGTTGACCATGCTTATCGAAGCTCTGCTCAATAGTTTCTTTCAGTGCAGAAATATAAGCAGGATGATCAGCATAATTACGAATAAAGTGAATCCCAGGAATAGTGCGGTATTTCTTCAGTACCAAACTGACACCATCAAATACAGCCGCAGATGAGGAGCTGGAATATTGGGGATAAAGCGGCAAAACAATCAACTGTTCAACATTCTGCTTAAGTAAGTTGTCAATCGCTTGCTCAAGAGACGGAGAACCGTAATTCATTCCTAGTTCAACAGGGATGTCAGCAAGTTTTTCTGCTAGTAATTTCTGTTGCCGACGGCTATATACTAACAGCGGAGAACCTTCATCAGTCCAAATTTTCTGATATAACTTTGCTACACGTGAAGAACGTAAAGGCAAAACAAAACCATATAATATTGGCTTCCAGATAAATCGAGATAAGTCTACGACTCTTTTATCGCTAAGAAACTCGGCTAAATAACGTCTTATAGCCGCAGTTGTCGGCTTATCAGGAGTACCAAGATTAACTAATAAAACACCATATTTACCGTTGTTCATTATGTCGATCCTTAATTGTTTCGCTGGTGAAAACCCTAGCATAATAAAGTACAGATGAAAATCATGTTTATATACGAAAACAATGAGGAAAAACCGATTAATTTACCTGATACAGTAAATAAATAATATAAGATAAGGCGACTTATTAGCCGCCTTCCAAGAATCATTCAGGTTGATTAATCCAAAATTTCAGATAATTCTTCACTAATCTCAGATACCTTGCGAGTACCGTCAATTCTAAAATATTTGGTATAATCTGCCTCTGCTTCTTTTTGATAGTAGGATACTAAAGGTGCTGTCTGTTGATGATATTCAACTAAGCGTTTACGCACGATATCTTCGTGATCGTCTTTACGAACGGTCAACTCTTCACCCGTAACATCATCCTTGTTCTCCACTGCCGGCGGATTGAATTTGATGTGATAAACACGGCCAGATGGCGCATGTATACGGCGCCCTATGATACGTTCAATAATCAGTTCATCGGGAACATCGAATTCCAGGACATAATCAACGTTAATCCCCGCTTCTTTCATTGCATCAGCTTGGGGAATAGTACGGGGGAACCCATCCAACAAGAAACCATTGCGGCAGTCATCTTGTTTGATGCGCTCTTTGACCAAAGCAATAACCAGTTCATCAGTAACCAGCTTACCATGATCCATCAGCTCTTTCGCTTTTAAACCCAATTCTGTGCCAGCCTTAACCGCAGTACGCAACATATCGCCAGTAGAAATTTGAGGGACCCCATATTTCTCCACGATGAATTGCGCCTGAGTCCCTTTACCGGCGCCCGGAGCGCCCAGCAGAATAATACGCATTGCGTAAATCCCCTTGCTAGTTAGTTTTTATATTTTAAGAAAACGAATCACCATACCATCTAGCATGGGGTTCGCTCAAGGAAACAGGTAAACGATTTCGTGATATTTTTCTGTAAAAATAAACCACGCCCCATCTTTTTATTAGAGGCGTGGTATAAAGAAGCATATACCCGTCATCTTTCAAGTTGCCTCTTTGTTGGCTGCATTCACTCACCCCGGTCACATAGTTATCTATGCTCCCGGGGATTCGCTCCCTTGCCGTCGCGATGCACCTTGAAATCCATAGGGTATAGTTAAATCAAGCTTTTTCAGACAATAGCAACTGATTCATACGGCGAATAAACTGATTTGGGTCTTCCAATGTGCCGCGCTCAGCAAACAATGCCTGATCAAGCAACAGTTCAATCCAATCTGCGAATTGAGTTTCATCACTGATATCAGCAGCCAGTTTTACCAACTGATGATCAGGATTCAATTCAAAATTGTATTTTACGTCCGGCACCTGTTGACCAGCCGCAGCAAACAGTTTCGCCATCTGCGTGCTCATTTCATCCGCATTTGTTGTCACAATTGCCGGAGTATCCGTCAGACGGTGAGTTAATTTAACCTCTTTTACGCGATCGCCAAGCAATGTTTTCACACGCTCAACAAACGGCTCCAACTGCTTTTCAATTTCTTCCTGCTCGGCTTTGTTTTCATCTGCCAATTTATCCAGCGATTCATCGGCTTTACTGACTGACTGGAATTTTTTACCATCAAAATCAGTGAGGTATCCCATCATCCATTCATCAATGCGATCTGACAGCAACAGAACCTCAATACCTTTCTTACGGAACAGCTCCAGATGAGGACTGTTTTTCGCCGCCGCATAACTGTCTGCGGTGATGTAGTAGATCTTATCCTGACCTTCGGCCATCCTACTCACATACTCTTCCAAAGAAACTGTCTGTGCCGAATCGTCATTATGAGTAGAAGTAAAACGTAGCAATTTAGCGATAGCTTCTTTGTTAGTACTATCCTCTGCCGGACCTTCTTTCATTACCAGACCAAACTGTTGCCAGAATTGCTGGTACTTTTCTGCATCATCTTTCGCCAGTTTATCCAGCATCTGTAATGCACGTTTGGTCAATGCATTACGTAAATTACGGGTAATAGAGTTATCTTGCAAAATTTCACGGGAAACGTTCAGCGGCAAGTCGTTGGAGTCAATCAGGCCACGGACAAAGCGTAAATAGTTCGGCATAAACTGTTCCGCATCATCCATAATAAACACACGCTGGACATATAATTTCAGCCCGTGCTTATGCTCACGGTTCCACATATCCCACGGAGCCTGAGATGGAATATAAAGCATGCTGGTATATTCCTGTTTACCTTCTACGCGGTTATGGCTCCAGATCAGCGGATCAGAAAAATCATGAGAAATATGTTTGTAGAACTCTTTGTACTCTTCATCTGTAATTTCAGATTTACCACGAGTCCACAAAGCTTGAGCTTTATTAATCTTCTCCCAAGTTACTGTATCCTCTTCACCCTCTTCTTCGCTCTTATTTTTGGTTTCAATTTCAACCGGCAAAGCAATATGGTCAGAGTATTTACTGATAACAGAACGCAAACGCCAGTCATTCAGGAATTCATCTTCTCCTTCACGTAAATGAAGGGTGATCTCTGTACCACGCGTCTCTTTTTCAATATCAGCAACCGTGTAATCGCCTTCTCCGGCAGATTCCCAGAATACGCCCTGATCAATTGAAGCGCCAGCAGCACGAGTACGTACAGTGACTTTATCAGACACAATAAATGCAGAGTAAAACCCAACACCAAACTGACCAATTAACTGGCTGTCTTTAGCCTGATCTGAACCAATAGATTCCAGAAAAGCTTTTGTTCCTGATTTAGCAATCGTTCCAAGATTATCGATAACTTCATCACGAGTCATACCAATGCCATTATCACTAATGGTGATGCTTCTCTTTTCTTTATCAAAAGAAAGGCGAACGCGTAGTTCACCATCATTTTCATAAAGTTTTGGAGCAGATAATGCGCGGAAACGTAATTTGTCAGCAGCATCGGAAGCGTTTGAGATTAGCTCACGAAGGAAAATCTCTTTATTGGAATAGAGTGAATGGATCATTAATTGCAGAAGTTGTTTTACTTCAGACTGAAATCCACGGGTTTCCTGACCTTTCATACTCATTTATTACCTCAATCTAAATCCAGTTCAGACAGACAAAATCAGACGATGATATGCAGATGGGGATAAATAAGTTGAATTTCAAGTTTGATTATCGAAAAGAATATGAAGTAATTTTGATCATAGCAAAATGAACTAAAAGGCATGCGCCACATATAATGTAGCGCCTCAAAACCTTTACGATTTGCTCTAACCAAGCTACAGAACTATTCAAGC
This sequence comes from Photorhabdus luminescens subsp. luminescens, assembly GCF_001083805.1. Lineage (GTDB taxonomy): Bacteria > Pseudomonadota > Gammaproteobacteria > Enterobacterales > Enterobacteriaceae > Photorhabdus > Photorhabdus luminescens. The sequence goes on from NZ_JXSK01000002.1 coordinate 396,240, forward strand.
ACGTAATTCAAGCACGTATTCAATCACGACTCGATAAAACTGTAAGGCATTAACAGAAAATCAATAAGTAATCTTCTGCCGCCCGGCAATTGAATGGGACAATGTTGTACCATCTACCATCTCAAGTTCACCACCAACTGGTACACCATGAGCAATACGACTGGCTGTCACACCATATTGAACGCATATCTCTGCGATATAATTGGCAGTGGCCTCTCCCTCCACTGTCGGGTTAGTCGCCAGAATCACCTCTGAAATCTCTTCAGTGGCGAGACGATCCTCAAGACGATCTAAACCAATATCCATTGGACCAATGCCATCTAATGGAGATAAATGCCCCATCAATACAAAATAACGCCCGGCAAACTGCCCGGTTTGCTCAATAGCATGAATATCCGCAGGGCTTTCAACCACACAGATTCGACCATTTTGTTGACGGCGCGGATTAGCACAAATCGTGCACTGTTCCTGTTCAGTAAAAGTCCGGCAATATTTGCAGTGTCCAATTTCTGACATCGCTCTGGTCAATGCCTGAGCCAAACGCATTCCACCACTGCGATCACGCTGTAGCAGATGAAAAGCCATCCGCTGTGCAGACTTAGGGCCAACCCCTGGTAAACAGCGTAATGCTTCCATCAAGGATTCAAGGAGAGGACTGGTTTGCATCAGAATGGCATCTTAAAGCCTGGCGGCAATTGCATCCCACTGGAAATGCCAGCCATTTTCTCTTTCTGAGTCTCTTCAATACGACGGGCTGCGTCATTGAATGCAGCAGCAATCAGGTCTTCCAACATCTCTTTGTCATCTTCCATCAGGCTTGGATCGATCTCAACACGACGACAATTATGAGCGCCATTGATAGTCACTTTAACCAGACCTGCACCCGATTCACCCGTCACTTCCAGATTGGCGATCTCTTCTTGCATTTTCTGCATTTTGTCTTGCATTTGCTGGGCCTGTTTCATCAAATTGCCCAAACCACCTTTACCAAACATAGATTTCTCTCTTCGCTATGGCTACATCGTACAACAAGGTACAGATTGCAGCATGGTTAAACCGGTCGGATACTCTCTTCATCCAATTCAGCATCAAATACCTGCCGCAATGTTTGAATAGTTTTATCCGCAATAATTGATTGGCGAGCTTGTGCCAATTTCTCTTCATAAATGGCTTGTCGCCACTCCAGCGGAGTTTTCTCCGCAGGATTATCATCTTCAATAATGCTGAATTCAACCGTTGCGCCGTATAATTCGCTCAAAGCTCCCGCTAATGACTTTTGTGCAAAAGCGGAATTAAGGTGACGCTGGCTCGAACGTAGATGTAAACGGATATTATTTGCACTAATCTGCTCTTTGAACGCATTTAATGCCAATTGCTGCACCAGTTTAGGAATTTTAAGTTTACCAACTTCTGCGGCCCATGCATCTCTCTGTTTGGATTCTTCCGCTAATTTATCTGCCAGTTCTGGTGTTTTCTCATGTTCTAAAGCTGTCCTTAAAGCCTTTGGCGTCGCCACATGAGTTTCTGTTTTCTCCTCAATATTCTTGGCACGCCAACGGTAAGCTTCTTTTTTCTCAGGTTTATTTTCCTGTTTTTTATCTATTGATGACTGAGATCGCTGTCCTGACACTGCGGCAAGCCGCTCTAAGGCTGAAGTTGCTGACTTCATCTTAACAGGCGTTGCCGATTCAGGCTTTTTTGTTGGCGTTTGCTCTTGCTGTCGGGATAACACATTCCTTGCTTTCAGCAACTGCGCGGTTGGGCTTGATGCAAGCGCCTGAGGTATCTGAGGCTCCGACTGAGAAATTCTATCCAATTGTGCTGGTTCATTAATATAATTAGCCGGCGGCACATCCCCCTGATCACTCTGTTTTGGCTGTGTTGTAACTGATGGTATCACCGCAGGATTTACCACCGGTGCAGCAACCTCTTCAATCACTGTTTTTGGGTGAAATGCCAAAGCTCTGAACAGAGCCATTTCAACACCCATCCTGCGCTCCGGCGCATACGGCAAATCCCTACGACCAATCAGCAAAGTTTGATAATAAAGTTGCAAATCTTCCGGTGAAATCGCTTTTGCCAATATCCGCAAACGGCCTTCAATTGATGAAGAAGCACTCTCTGGTTGAGAAGGTAACAATTGAAGCATTGCAATACGATGTAGCAATGAAAGAATCTCTACCAACAACTCTTCCCAGTCAGCCCCCCGCGAAGCGACTTGTTCTACCAATGCCATAACCTGCTGACCGTCAGCTCGAATCAATGCTTCAATAATTGATAACGGTTGTTCATCATCCAACGTTCCTAGCATCAAGCTAACTATTTCGGCTGTTATCTGGCCCTGCCCGATAGCAATAGCTTGATCCGTCAGACTCAAAGCGTCACGCATGCTGCCATCAGCAGCACGAGCCAATAGCTGGCGAGCGCGACTGTCATTCTCTATATGTTCAGCTTTAAGAATGCGCTCAAGCTGATCGCTTATCTGACCAATATCCAGCGATTTGAGATGAAACTGCAAGCAACGGGAAAGAATGGTCACAGGCAATTTTTGTGGATCAGTCGTTGCCAGTAGAAATTTCACATGCTCAGGCGGCTCTTCCAACGTTTTTAATAATGCATTGAAACTGTGGCGGGACAGCATATGCACTTCATCAATCAGGTAGACTTTAAAACGCCCACGAGCCGGAGCATATTGCACGTTATCCAGCAATTCACGCGTATCTTCAACTTTAGTACGGGAAGCCGCATCAATTTCAATTAAATCGACAAATCGCCCCTGTTCAATTTCAAGGCAATTAACACATTTACCACAAGGCTTATCAGTAATACCTATTTCACAATTTAGCCCCTTAGCAAACAAACGGGCGATCGTTGTTTTCCCGACACCTCTCGTGCCAGAAAATAAATAGGCGTGATGAAGCCGGCCGTGGGCAAGACCATTAGCTAACGCAGCCAAGACATATTCCTGACCAATTACATCAGAAAATATTTGTGGACGCCACTTACGGGCAAGTACCTGATAGCTCATTGATACCGGGAAAATCGAATACAGTTGGCTACCATGCTAACACAGCCTCACTACAGACAGCGAGGCCGATATGTTAGTAATACGAAAATAAGCAGATTAATGATCTGGGAATTCAAGTAGAGTAAAACTACTTATACCTTGTCTTTGCAGGCGCTCAGCACCGCCTAAACCAAGCAAACCAATAATAAAGGCTGCTTCAGAAACCTCACCGCCTAAGCGACGGATTAAACGGACGGTGGCTTCAACCGTTCCCCCCGTTGCCAGCAAATCATCAATAACCAACACTTTATCGTTTTCTTTTACGCTATCCTTATGCATTTCCAACGTATCAGTGCCATACTCTAGATCGTATGTCTCACTCAATGTTTCCCGAGGTAGTTTGCCCGCTTTACGAACAGGAACAAAACCAACACCAAGACGTAACGCAACCGGAGCGCCAAACAGAAAGCCGCGAGCTTCGGTACCAACAATTTTTGTAATGCCTTTATCCCGATATCGCTCTACCAGAAGATCAATTGTTATTTGGTAGGCAAGAGGGTTATCCAATAAAGTGGTAATATCACGAAAAAGAATCCCTGGTTTCGGATAATCAGGAACCGTTTCAATGCTGTCTTTAATAAATTGCAGTTGCTGCGCGTTTGCGGTCATAATCGGTGCCAATGAGTAGAACACGGAGGTTCTAAAATCTATGTAAACTGATAGAAAAAAGCAACTGATGAACACGCATCAGCCTACTTTTTGTTGTTCCAGATTAATTCTGCTTCACAAGACATAACCATTTTAGGGTATAAATGAATACGCAGCCGTTACTAAATTTACTCGAAAAACAGGTCGATATATTGGCGGAAGAGATAGCGCCATTAGCAGACACCCCATTCTCTACTGCCCGGTTTGATCAGGCTTTATTTAACCGACACAGCGATAAACTCCGTGGTTATCTACATGAAGTCAGGCACAACATGGAACAACTCAAAGAGTGTGTTCAAGATCACCGAACCGCACAAGTCGCATTTCTGACTGAACGCCTGATTGCCCAAATAGAGGCATTAAAGCGTGAATTGTCCACCCAGTCATTGAGAAAAAAAGAGAGCCGATTTGAACATAAACAACAAGCTACTGATCTGTATCACAAACTGGCTGAACATCAGGATTATGAACGCCGTCTGCTCGCAATGATCAATGATAGAGAGCTAAAATTGAATCAACAAACTACACTTAGTCATCAACAAAAAATACAGAAAGAAATCGCGGCATTAGCCGGAAGATTAGCACGTTGCCGTCAATCTTTGACGCGAATTGAAAAATCAATTGAATACAAAGAGAACATGGACTAACGATTCAAATGAGGAATACTTTATGTCCGTCGAACACGCACCACCTGAAGTTCAACTTGCTGTTGATCTGATCTATTTACTGGAATGCAATGAAATCGCCCCTGAAATTGCACTCGCTGCACTAGAAATCGTCAAACACGATTACCAGGCAAAATTAGCTAAGCAGTCACAGTCAACGAAGGAATATTAAACGATTTACTTCAAACATCTTAATAGATACCTTGATCGATACTAAAAGATTCACGTTTATCTTAAGTATGTGATCACACATTCATATCAATATTAGCCTTTGCAAAATTTCAAACGGCTTTATATCGTCACTCGCCCTTTCCACTATTTCGTTTAAGAAACGTTGAAGAATAATCATCCTCAGCAATTCGTGTGCAAAGCAACTCCCATTCACAGCCTACACAAGCCGATCTTATGATCCCACGATTGAAAGCCCATCGCGCCTGTTTAAAATAGGTCTCATCAAGCCTCAATGTATGACCTATCTCAATTGGTCGGCCCATAAGAGCACTCACGGCTTCCAAAGCTCGTCTATCCCGGACAATAACACTCTCGCCAAAACAATGAGGTTTGCCTTCTCCAAGCAAAGGGATACATATGTCATCCGGCCCTGCCACAATCAGGATATCTTCGTCCCGAATTCGAGGAATAATCCTATTGTAATTTTCAACAAAATCAGGGGAATATCCGTTACCTGCGTAGGTAAGAATACACAAAAGGTGATGACCTCTTAGAAATATTGTCATTATTGCGCTCCCAAACGTGATTAAGTGTTGCATTTTTATACAATTAATGCTATACGATCGATATTAACCATCAATAGATCAATTTTTCTAATATAAAGAAAATCGGCTAGGAATCGACTATTATGTCGTCACGGTGGATATCAAACAAGCTTGTCAAATTATCATCAGAAAGCTTGCAGGCAATCATAGATAACAAGATTCCAGCAGCGATAATAGATGATTTTGCAACTAAAGAAGAAGCAGAACAGCTTTCGTCTGCAATACTGAACATGAAGGCAAAGCCATATGAATTTGGAAAACCAGGGTTTTATTTGGGAAACCCACTCGCTCATTACCGCAATCGACCAAAAGAGCAATATTTCGCTCAAGTTAGCGTAGCTGAGCAAGACTTCACCCAAATTATCAATCAAGCTTTTGATCCAATTACTCGGTTCATACGATATATCAATCACGATACAAATTTCAGCGTTTCGGTCGCAAAAGAACCGGGGTTTGGCCCCTATTTTGCCGGTATCGTCCGGATTATCTCCGGTGGCTCGGATCTACATGTGGACTATGCACCCACTTTTGCGAAAGGAAATTTAGTCGTCGGAGATATATCGACTCAGCTTGCCTGGAATCTCTATATTTTATCTCCCTCTCAGGGAGGAGAAACCGTGATCTATAATCAACCATTCAAAAGTACTGCGGTTGATAAAACATACAAACCGTATGACAGCGCTCTATTAGCTGATTGCGAATCTTTCACTTTCCGACCCCAAGTCGGCTCCGTCGTCATTTTTAACACCAGCAACCCTCATATTATCCTGCCTGCAAACAGCAACCGAATTGCCACAGGCTCCTTCATTGGTGTATTAAATGAGAAGAAGCTGATTTTATGGTCGTAATGCCTTTCAGTAAGATATCTGGAATCTGAACATTAAGATCACTTTTTCTTATTCTACCGCCATTTTATATGTTGTAACAATTATCACGCGGGAAACGTCATGATATGCAGAAAAACTACAATTAATTGATATTATATCTTTAAGTTACCGTTGAGAGCTATCGTCCAGTCATCCAAGCCATAATCGGCATAATAATGGTGACACTTAGCGACAACTATTGGGTAATCACAAGCAAATATCCCCCCGCTATAAAAATTTAAGAACGCGGTTCAAGAGTGGGATAAGCCCGACGAACCGTTTTCGCAATCAAAATAACCAGTATGATTTTAATAATATCTCCCGGTATGAATCCAATCGAACCTACGGTTGATTGCCAAATACTGATATTGGCAAATGCGGCAATCCACGGGATACCGATCGCATAAACAACCATAATTCCACCAAAGACAAGGAATACAGCTTCCTTAAAGGTATTTAGGTTTGCAAGATTTTTCTCATATAAATAGCCGATAACAAAAGCAGCAATCGGCCATGCCAAAATAAAGCCGCCACTTGGACTGAGAAATACACTCAATCCTCCCCTTCCTCCAGACATTACCGGTAATCCAACGGTAACAAGCACACAAAAGAGCAATAATGCTAATCCACCCCGTTTCGCGCCAATAATGGCGCCAGCAAGCATTGCTCCCATTGACTGCGCTGTTATCGGAACGCCTACAACGGGAAGTGTCAGTGGCGGAAATAAACCCAGCGCTACGGTTAGAGAGGCAAATAGTGCTATATAAACAACATCTCTTGTAGACATTTAATCCCCTTTCTTTTCGATAAAGCCACAACCGCTGCTTCACTTGCTACTTGATTTATTTCTGTCAAATCCGGGATCATAGGACCTAGCTTCAATAGCAGCGGAAATATCGTCTGCCATTTTGAGCATTCGCACAATAACAGGAACTGCAATTGCAATGATACTCTTATCGAGGCCTCTTGCTTTCTGCGCTTCTCGTACTTCTTCTGTAATTGACCCCAGAACAGGGATAAACCGCAAAGTAAGCGATAGAGCCAAGCTTACTTTTCCAGGATTGATGCCAAGATAATACAACCACCCAAGCCCCTTTTCCAATGCGCCGATCATATCAGAAGAGCGCGTAGTGAGAGTAACAAGCGAGGCCAGCAGCAAAAGAGAGGCAAGACGAACCACCACAAGTACACCTGCGGTCCAGTGGTGTAAAAGCAATTGGACTATAAAAATAAGTACGAGTATCCATAGCGCCGACCGTAACTGCATCCAAGCAGTTTTTAATGAGATTTTGGCTAACAAGTATAAAAGTACGATGCCTGTCAACGCCGCAACAGAAAGATCGATACGAGGAACAACGAAAAGCAATGTTCCCAGAATGACCAAAGAAATAATTTTAAGCCCAGGGCTAACTCGATGCACAAATGATGAACCAGGATTATATCCAGACAGACTCATAGCATCATCCTTACATATTCAGGAATAGCAATAGAGGGTATGTCATCAACTACCACACGACCATCATCAAATACCAGAACACGATCAAATCCCGACAAAAAATCAAGGTCATGAGATACTACAATCACGGTTTGAGATAAGTTATCAATTGCTTCGGCAACACGGCGCTTGTTTCGTAAATCCAGCAAGGTTGTAGGCTCATCGAAAATAATGTAATCGGGCTCCATCACCAGAACACCAGAAATCGCAAGGAGTTGTTTCTGACCACCACTTAAAAGATGGGCAGGATACTCCCTAAATTGAAGTAAATCATATCGAGAAAGCGCCTCTTGTGTTCTTTGTTGAATCGTGTCCTTAGAAAAACCAAGATTTTTCATTCCAAAGGCCAAATCTTCTTCAACGACTGGAAAAACGATCTGATTGTCAGGATTCTGAAATACGAAGCCCACCTTACGCCGGATCGCTTTACCCTCCGTTCTGGTGTTCAGACCATCCACCAAAACATCACCACTTTTCGGTACCAACAATCCATTAAGAAGACGTGCGAATGTACTTTTGCCACAACCGTTACTACCTATGATGGCAATCCGTTTTTCCTTTAGCTGCAAATTTAATTCTTTCAATATCACTCGCTCGCCATAGGCATGCGTTACATTTCGTATTTCCAACATAGATGGCTATCCCTTAACAACCGCGGTCAACAATATAACACTGCTCTTACTTAATGCTGTGTGTCTATAAAATCCGTAGGGAAAACTCAATCAATGTACTGATTTCAGCGTCATCAACCAATTCCAACTTGCTGATATCACGAGCAGCTATTCCACGCTCGCCAAATCTAATCAGTACATTTTACACCGTCAGAATCTTCAAAATTTACCTTAGGTTATAGCTTTTTTTGACCTCTTACCTAACAAAACCGGCAACAGCATCTGATATTAGAAATATTTTTTGCTTAGTTCCCCAATCTCATCTCTTATATAACAGCAGATAAACAAAGAGCATAAGATAATGACTTTTTGCCATTAGCCACATTGTTAGCAATTACCAAAATAGAATTTTCCTCTATTATTCTAGTTCTTCATTTTTCAGTGATTTTCATATGCTCACTATATTTAAGCATATCGATAAAACTGTCTACTAACGACTCCGCTTCTTTTTGAATATCAAAACTATCTGGCGCAAATAACCAATTTTCCAATAAGCCCGTTATCAATCCTCTTAACATGATAGCCGCTCTACGCAAATGAAGATTATAAGGAAGCTGACCTGATACAATACAACCAGAAAGAGACTCTTCAATACGCACGTAGTCTGCAACACACAGCTCCTGACGGACTTCCACCAAGGCAGACATTTCACCGACAAACTCACATTTGTGGAAAAAAATCTCCATTAATAGCCGGTTTTTCGGATCGTCAACGACCGACGTCAGGATATGGATGATTAAAGTTCTTAAAATCAGGAGTGGATTATTAGGATATTTTGCTTGATACTCTTTTTCTAATTCGTCAATCTTAGAATCTGTTATTCTACAAGCTTCGGAAAACAGGTCTACTTTATTTTTAAAGTGCCAGTAAATTGCCCCTCGGGTTACCCCTGCTGTTGTGGCAATATCTGTCAGTGAAGTAGCAGAGACACCGCGCTCAGAAAACTCTTTTATAGCTGCGTCTATAATCTGTTGCCGGGTCTCCTCAGCTTGTTGTTTAGTTTTTCGTGCCATACACTCTAATTTTAACCTAAAATGGATTTACATACATTCGCGTATGTTTGTATTATAGCATGCTGTTATTAATGGAGTAATGGTTTTACGGATTGAAGGGTCAACATCTAAAAATATTGAGGTTTACTTATGCGAATAAACAGGGGAGTTTTGCCTCTGGCTACAGTACTGGTATTCTCAGGCAGCTTAGCTCTTTCAGGATGTAACGACAAAGGCTCTCAGCAGGGTGCTGGGAATCAACAGGCTCCTGAAGTCGGTATCGTGACGCTGAAAAATGAACCTCTGATGGTCACGACAGAACTTCCAGGCCGAACGTCAGCCTTCCGCATTGCAGAAGTTCGTCCACAAGTAAGCGGTATAATTCTAAAACGAAACTATAAAGAAGGTAGCGATGTAAAAGCAGGCACATCTTTATATCAGATAGATCCAGCAACTTACCAAGCTGACTACGACAAAGCTAAAGCTGAGTTGGCAAAAGCTCAAGCTAATGCAGAGATCGAACGTTTGACAGTCAACCGATATAAGTCACTGTTAGGTACAAACTATGTTAGTCAACAGGAATTTGATAAAGCCAGCGCCGACTACGCGCAGATGAATGCTATAGTACAGGCAGCAAAATCGACTGTAGAGACCGCCCGTATCAATTTGGCATATACCAAAGTTACAGCGCCGATTAGTGGTCGTTCCGGCAAATCTACTATAACTGAAGGCGCTCTAGTTTCTGTTGGTCAACCAACAGCATTGACAACTGTTCAACAACTCGATCCAATTTATGTGGATGTCACTCAGTCAAGTGATGATTATCTGCGTCTTAAAAATGAAATCGCCAAAGGTGTTGTGCAAAAAGGGGACAATAAGGCCAAAGTTCACCTGATCATGGAAAATGGCAAAAATTACAGTGAAACAGGTTACCTGGAATTCTCTGATATCACTGTAGATGAAACAACAGGCTCTATCACTATTCGTGCTATATTCCCTAACCCAAATGAAGAGTTACTGCCAGGCATGTTTGTTCGTGCAAAACTGGAAGAAGGTATTCGCCGGGATTCAATACTCGTTCCTCAGCAAGGAGTTACCCGTACACCTCGTGGTGAAGCTACTGTCATGGTGGTTGGTGCAAACGAAAAAGTCGAACCACGCATTATCACAGCTAACCAAGCTATCGGTGATAAATGGCTAGTAACTTCCGGTCTGAAAGCAGGTGATCGGGTCATTGTTACTGGTTTGCAAAAAATTAAACCCGGCATACCGGTTAAAGCAGAAGAAGTGGACTTAAATGTAAAATCTGCTGCAAACCAAGCTGAACCTGCGAAAAAGTCTTAATTTAGGAGTCGGTGATTCATGCCTAAGTTTTTTATAGATCGGCCAATCTTTGCATGGGTAATCGCAATTATCACCATGCTGGCTGGGCTGCTGGCAATTATGAAATTACCCGTGGCGCAATATCCTACTATCGCACCACCGGCGATTTCTATCGCCGCCACTTATCCCGGCGCAGATGCCACCACTGTACAAAACACCGTTACTCAGGTTATCGAACAGAACATGAATGGTATCGACAACCTGGTTTATATGTCTTCCGACAGTGATTCTGCTGGAAACATGAATATCACACTAACCTTTGAAGCGGGTACTGATCCCGACATTGCACAGGTACAGGTACAAAACAAGCTGCAACTCGCTATGCCTCTGTTACCACAAGAAGTGCAACAGCAAGGGATACGTGTAGATAAATCCACAGCCTCTTTCCTGATGGTTGCCGGATTCATCTCTGAAGATGGCTCCATGTCACAGGACGATATCTCTGACTATGTTGGCGCAACCGTCAAGGACCCTTTAAGTCGAGTAACGGGTGTAGGTGATACAATGCTTTTCGGTAACCAGTATGCCATGCGTATCTGGTTAAATCCTGACAAGCTCGTTAACTACAAAATGACGACCCTGGATGTAATAAATGCAATCAAAGCGCAAAATAACCAAATAGCCGCCGGTCAATTAGGAGGAACCCCCCCCGTTCCAGGTCAACGCTTGAATGCTTCGATCATTGCTCAAACACGTCTAACCTCACCGGAAGAGTTCAGTAATATTCTTCTGCGCGTCAATACTGATGGTTCTCAGGTCCGTCTGAAAGATGTAGCAAATGTGGAACTAGGTGCAGAAAGCTACAACATCATTGCCCGCTATAACGGTAAACCTGCTGCGGGTATCGGTGTCAAACTAGCAACAGGCGCTAACGCTTTGGATACATCCAAAGCAGTAAAAGAAGCGCTAAAAAATATGGAACCTTTCTTCCCTCACGGGCTGAAAATCGTCTATCCATATGACACCACACCATTCGTTAAAATTTCTATTAACGAGGTGGTAAAAACACTCGTTGAAGCAATTATGCTTGTGTTCGTGGTAATGTACCTATTTCTCCAAAATTTCCGCGCTACACTCATTCCAACCATTGCAGTTCCAGTCGTGCTCTTAGGAACATTTGCAATACTCGCTACATTTGGCTATTCAATAAATACACTAACCATGTTTGCTATGGTTCTTGCCATTGGCTTATTGGTAGATGATGCCATTGTTGTTGTAGAAAACGTTGAACGTGTTATGCAGGAAGAAGGTCTATCGCCAAAAGAAGCAACCAGGAAATCAATGGGACAAATCCAAAGCGCCCTAGTTGGTATTGCAATGGTGCTGTCTGCTGTATTTATCCCAATGGCCTTCTTCGGCGGTTCAACCGGTGCAATTTATCGTCAATTCTCGATTACCATCGTATCTGCAATGGTACTATCTGTGCTGGTAGCCTTAATCCTGACACCAGCTCTATGTGCCACTATGTTGAAACCCATTGCCAAAGGTAGCCACGGTAAGCAGACCGGCATCTTTGGTTGGTTCAACCGCATATTTGACAAAAGTACCCACCACTATACTGACAGTGTCGGTCGTATTCTACGCAATACAGGCCGTTATCTGGTAATTTATGTATTCCTGGTGGCTGGCATGGCCCTCATGTTCACACGTTTACCATCCTCCTTTCTTCCTGAAGAAGATCAGGGAGTATTGCTGACAATGGTTCAATTACCTGCGGGGGCAACACAGGAACAAACAGAGAAAGTTCTGGATAAGGTAAGCGATTACTTCAATACAGAAGAAAAAGATCGTGTGGTTTCTGTATTTACCGTTAGTGGCTTTGGTTTTAGTGGTCAAGGGCAAAACACTGGGTTGGGCTTTATAAGCCTGAAAGACTGGGGTGAACGTTCTGGCGCTGAAAACAAAGTACCTGCTATTGTTGCCCGAGCTAGTGCTCACTTCCAGAAAATCAAAGAAGGTATGGTTTTTGCGTTTAACATCCCGGCAATTGTAGAGTTAGGTTCAGCAACCGGCTTTGATTTTGAATTAATTGATAAAGCAAACCTTGGACATGACAAGCTGACAGAAGCCCGTAACCAATTACTTGGCATGATACAACAGCATCCAGATATGTTAGTAGGTGTTCGTCCTAATGGTCAGGAAGACACCCCCCAATACCGGCTCAGGATAGATCAGGAAAAAGCTGAAGCTCTCGGTGTTTCCATCGCTGATATTAACTCAACACTCAGCACAATGTTTGGTAGTAACTATGTGAACGACTTTATTGATCGCGGTCGTGTCAAAAAAGTCTACGTTCAGTCGGAAGCGCCTTATCGTATGCTGCCAAGTGATATCTACAAACTGTATGTCCGTAACAAACAAGGTGAAATGGTTCCATTCTCTGCCTTCATAGATACATCCAAAGAACCGTGGACCTACGGTTCGCCACGCTTGGAACGTTACAACGGTTTGCCATCAATGGAAATTCTGGGTGAAGCAGCTCCAGGTAAAAGTACCGGTGATGCAATGGCCCTGATGGAAGAACTGGCATCTAAGCTACCAAATGGGATTGGTTTCGACTGGACAGGTATGTCCTATCAGGAACGCTTATCCGGTAATCAGGCCCCAGCTCTGTATGCATTATCATTGATAGTGGTATTCTTATGTCTGGCAGCACTGTATGAAAGCTGGTCAATTCCATTCTCAGTTATGTTAGTAGTACCACTGGGTATCGTTGGGGCCTTGTTAGCAACAACATTCCGCGGTTTAGATAACGATGTTTACTTTAAAGTTGGCTTGTTAACCACTATCGGTTTGTCGGCGAAAAACGCGATACTCATCGTTGAATTCGCCAAGGATCTGATGGAAAAAGAAGGCAAGGGGTTGATAGAAGCTACGCTAGATGCAGTAAGAATGCGTCTTCGCCCAATCCTAATGACATCACTAGCATTTATGTTAGGTGTTATCCCCCTAGTACTAAGTAATGGTGCAGGCTCCGGCTCTCAAAACGCAGTGGGTACTGGGGTATTAGGCGGAATGATTGCAGCAACCTCACTAGCAATCTTTTTCGTACCAGTATTCTTTGTAGTTATAAGACGACGTTTCAGTAAGAAAACGGAGGAGATTGAACCTGCGTCAGAATCTCATTAAATACTACCAACAATAACCAGGAGGCCGTCAAATCGGCCTTCTTAAATATAATAGTTGCTTCCATCTGGCAAGATTCTGATTATTAATCTATCCGCTTAATCTTTAAGTAGTTTTGTTTAAATTTAATTATAATCACCACTTATGAGTATAAAATAGCTTTAAAAATCCAAGCATTAGTGACTTTAATAAAATTAATATGAAAGTTGTCAGACAAAAATTACTTTATCTTTTTTTACACTAAATGACAAAAAACAATACCAGCACATAGTGACTTATGTAATAATGATGCTATATTCATTGATTATTGTAGCCATCAGGCTATAATCTGCCGTTACCGGTATCTGAGGCTAATACTGTTTTATATAAACCTACATATTAACTCACACATACTAGCCGATATTTATAGTTTATTGAGTTAATGTATGAATTTTTGTTAAGAACTGATTCTGATTTACCAGAAGCAAATCAGAACCATCTGTAAAAAAGATAAATAATCCCAAAGAACGATTATAGATACATAATAATAATCTCTCGAAAAAAATTTTATAATACGTGTATATGCCTAGTGTTTAACTCAAAAAATTAAGTAATGGCGTATACAGGAAGATCAACATAGCATGGATGAATATTCACTCAAGATGGCATAATATTGATGAATTAAAATGCTTATGTGAGAATCTAAGGCAAGAAGCACTTCTGGTGCAAAGTACACAGAGATGAGACTGGTTATGAAAATAATTTTTACATCTCAGGATAATTTAAAGCTAAACAAATAGATTGAATACATATCAACTTTAGTTTGGTACTTTAAAATAAAATATTCTGATGATTTAAGCCTTCTCTCTTGAATTGATAAATGTATTGATAATACATACACTTACATGTTGTTTGGAAACAAATTAAGATTAGCGTTTCCAAACCTGTGGAATAGTAAAAAACTAATGAACGCTCAACCAGCGTCCTGTTACAGGATTTAAATTGCTCCTTGAGCAAAATTTGATTGAATATTTCCCTCAATAATTTTTTATATATGTTAAATAAGAAAGGCGATTATGACTAAAACTGATTATCTGATGCGTTTAAGAAAATGCACCACGATTGATACACTAGAACGTGTGATTGAGAAGAACAAATATGAACTTTCAGGAGATGAACTTGAACTATTCTACTCTGCTGCGGATCACCGCCTAGCTGAGCTGACCATGAATAAACTGTATGATAGAATTCCACCTTCAGTATGGAAATACGTTCGCTAAAATAGTCTTTATCAGATAGAAAGTGATCCGAGCCGGTAAAGTGCTATCGGCTTATTTTAGATCATTGATTTATTTAGGCTATCAATGAAATTGGCGAGGGCTCTGCCAGCGACATCCCGGCACACACATCCCCTGCTATGGCTGCTTCCTTCCGGACCTGACCAAGTTAACAAGTTAGCGTTGCGGGAGAACCAACAGAGCCCCCATTACGACGTGTTGCTTTAACTTCAAAGCGGCACCATTATCATTCATACCTACTCAAATAGCAAGATAAGCAGGCCCGAATGCTGATTTATTGCACATTGTAAGTCAATACAACCAAGAAAGTGTATTATCTAACGGCTTTCAACGTAATTTCGATATCTTTAGTCTTCCCATTATTAATCACTTCATATGCTGTATCTGTCACAAACATCAAGCGACTATGCAGCGAAACAGAAGCACTGACAACAATGCGTGCACCCGGCTTAATTTTATCTGGTTGATAAGGCAAAACAAAATGGAAAGGTGATTGTTTCCCACCTAAACGCTCTACCTTCTGAGACAGAGTAACTGAGGGTGCATCAAGCAAAGATACATCAGATAAAGCCACTGTCAGAACAGCATCTGCTGGCAATGCCATACGCTGTAGTATATTAATATTTCCTTCAACAAAAGACCGTTTCATTGGATTTTCAATCTTTTCCACCTGAGTATCTACTACCTCAGCACCTTTGGCGCTACACCCGGCCAAAGCAACCGCTAGTAATACGCCGGTGGAGAGCTGCCATAACTTCATACACATTCCTCCATTATTAACTAATCTATATAAATATTAAAATAAATTGAAATGTCAAATCATTAAATCTAAATCATTTGAATTATAGATTAAAAATTTGAATATAAAACGACAATAAATTTCATATTCTTTATTGCCCTACTGTCAGGACTTAAAACATTTACAATTAGTTATTTATTAATCATCTATTAATGAGACAATAATCATCCCTTGTACTCTCGATAACCTAATAGAAAACAAAGGCGTATTATGAGCAAGTCATTACAGAATCTGATAAATTTGATGAAATTGGAAAAAATTGAGGAAGGTATTTACCGAGGGCAAAGCGAAGATCTCGGTTTTCCTCAGGTTTTCGGGGGGCAAGTGATTGGTCAGGCACTATATGCCGCCAAACAAACCGTTGTCGATGACCGAATAGGCAATTCTTTCCATAGCTATTTCTTACGCCCCGGAGACAGTCACAAACCTATCGTCTATGATGTTGAAATTCTACGTGATGGAGGAAGTTTTAGCGCCCGGCGAGTCAGTGCCATTCAGAATGGCAAGCCTATCTTTTATATGACTGCCTCATTTCAAAGCCATGAAGAAGGTTTTGAACACCAGAATATAATGCCGGATGTGCCTTATCCAGAAGAGCTTATCCCCCAGGACGAAATCGTGAAAAAAATGTCGCATCTACTGCCACAGAAGATGCAGAATACTCTTCTTTTTCCCTGTCCGTTAGAAATGAGGCCTGTAAAATATCACAGTCCATTCAATTGCCTGCCAGAAGAACCTATACGCTATGTTTGGTTCCGCAGTAACGGCAATATGCCTGATGATCCCTTTATTCATCAATATCTACTTGGCTATGCCTCTGATTTTAACTTTCTACCAACCTCGTTACAGCCACACGGTGTCGGGTTCCTTGAGAAAAATATTCAGATAGCAACAATTGACCATTCTATGTGGTTCCACCGCCCGTTTAGATTAGACGACTGGCTACTATATGCTGTAGATAGTCCGTCAGCTTCCGGTGCTCGTGGTTTTGTTCGGGGACAGATTTACAATCGTGAAGGGATACTTGTTGCTTCCACTGTACAGGAAGGTCTAATTAGGAAACGCAACAGATAAATGAATAAGGCAGCAAACTAAGAACCCTCATTACATTTTGTGGTCTTATTGCTGCCCTCTTATTACAACTTAATTATAAGCACTCTCTCCATGAGAATTAATATCCAATCCTTCCCTTTCAATTTCAACCGTAACCCGTAGCCCTACCAACAAATCTGCGACTTTAAAAGCAATAAAAGCAACAACAACTGACCAAACCACACAAACCAGTATACTAAAAGCCTGAATACCAACTTGCTCCAACATGGTTATACCCTCTGCATGGCCGGTTCCTCCCAAAGATTTAGCCGTAAAAATCCCAGTCAGTAGACAACCCACAATCCCACACACGCCGTGTATACCAAATACATCACATACATCGTCAACACGTAACCATCGTTTTAAAGCCACCACCCCCCAAAGTCCGGTAAAACCCGCAATCAAACCAATGATTAATGCACCACCAACACCCACCATTCCGGCCGCAGGTGTAATACCAACCAGTCCAGCAATACAGCCTGAACAGGCCCCTAAAAGAGATGGTTTATTACGGAAAAGCCATTCTGCAAAAATCCATGACAGGATAGCGGCAGCCGTCGCCACAATAGTATTTAAAAATGCCAGAGCGGCTATCTCATTAGCAGCACTCGCAGAACCAGCATTAAAACCAAACCAACCAATATAGAGCACCGCAGTACCAGTGAAGACCATCGGCAAATTATGTGGTTTAAATGCCTCTTTCCCAAAACCAGTGCGTTTTCCCAGCAAGTAAGCACCAACTAATCCAGCGACAGCAGCGTTAACATGGACAACCGTACCACCAGCAAAATCCAATGCTCCATCCTGTGAAAGTACACCACCACCCCAAACCATATGCGCCATAGGCAGGTAAGAAAATGTCAACCACAGCACACTAAAAATTAACAAAGCCGAAAAGCGAATACGCTCCCCTAATGCGCCAATAATCAAAGCAACTGTGATACAAGCGAAAGAGCCTTGAAATGCCACATGAATTAGCTGATAAAAATCTCCACTTAAGTCAGTGAATGCTAAATTCTTTAGCATCATTTGACTAAAACCACCGAAAAAACCATTCCCTGGTGCAAAAGCCAGGCTATAACCGTAAATCACCCACAATACACATACTAACGCAAAGCTCACCATGACCTGAGCCATTAGCGATAAAACGTTTTTACTCCGTAGCAATCCACCATAAAACAGAGCAATTCCCGGAATGGTCATAAACAGAACAAGGACTGTACAAATCATCATAAAAGCATTATCAGCTTTATCAACAACACCTTCCGCTGCCTGAGATAATGATGGTAAGCAACTGGCTACAATACCGGCAGCCACAGAGAATTTTCTTTTCATATCTATCTTCTCTATCAGTGAGTTACAGTGCCGCATCGTTAGTTTCTCCTGTTCTAATACGAATAGCCTGTTGCAATTCGATGACAAAGATTTTACCGTCGCCAACTTTTCCAGTGAAAGCTGATTGCTGAATAGCATGAATTACCTCCTCAACCAATTCATCTGCTACAGCAATATCTATCTTTATTTTAGGTAAAAAATTGACACTATATTCCGCTCCACGATAAAGCTCCGCATGTCCTTTCTGACGCCCAAATCCTTTTACCTCTGTTATGGTCAACCCCTGAACACCAAGACCAGAGAGAACTTCCCGAATATCCTCCAATTTGAATGGTTTTATAATTGTCGTAATGAGCTTCATACATCCCCCTTCCATCCAGCTATTATGTTTGCAATAAGGAAATAGCAAGGGATGTGCCAGAAACTAAAAACATATAAAAATCAAATGATAATAAAGAAAATAAAAATTATGGAGAATAAGAAGGGAGGAGAACAGAGAATATGCCCTCCCGCGAATGCACCAAATTAGTGCAAACTTAATTAAATTAGCACCTCTTTCCCAGAGATTGTGCCACAATCATTTAGCGTTTCACCTACTTGTTGCAACTGATACATCTGGTAGTAACGCCCACGACTCGCTAATAATTGTTGATGGTACCCCTGTTCAATAATTGCACCACGATGCAGCACCAGAATAGTATCAGCCTCCACAATGGTAGACAGACGATGAGCAATCACGATCAACGTTGTTTGTTGACGAATCAATCTCAAGGCTTGCTGTACCGCCTGCTCCGTACCAGAATCAATATTTGCAGTCGCTTCATCAAGGATCAAAATTTGTGGCGTTTGCACTAACACTCTCGCCATAGCAAGTAATTGTTTTTGACCGGCTGACAATGTATTACCTTGCTCTCCCAAGAGAGTATGAAGTCCATCAGGCAATGTACGTATTAATTCAGCTAATTGAACAGTTTCCAATACTTGCCAAACCTTCTCTTCTGAAATATTCCGACCAAGCGTAATATTTTCAAAGAAAGAGTCAGCAAGAACGACCGGGTCCTGCTGAACTATTGCCACTCCATTACGTAATACAGAATGAGACAAGGATGATACTGGCCGGCCATCAAGATAAATTTCCCCTTTCTGCCACGGGTAATACCCCATCAGCAAATTTGCCAACGTACTTTTACCACTACCGGTATGACCAACCAAAGCAACAAAACCATGAGCCGGAACCTGTAAATTAATATCTTGCAAAACTATTTTTCCATGCCGGTAGGAAAAACTAACATTTTCTATATCAATTCGACCACTGGATAGCGGCTGACTATCTATGCCATAACCTTGTTGAGGGCTATCCATTAATTCAAATATTCTCTCACCAGAAACGACCGCTTGTTGCAGAATCGATTGCTGAGATGTCAGTTCAATGAGCGGTTCATTCAACCGCCCTAAATAATTAATAAAAGCATACAATACCCCGACACCAATCGCCCCTGGCCCACTAATTCCAAACAACACAATGAGACCGCACAATACCATAGCAGATAGCAAGCTCAGTAATGGGCGTAACAAAAGCCCATCTAATCTCAACGCTTGCATTCTCGCCTGATAATGAGCCCGATTGGTTGACAGCATACGCTCACCAAAACGCGCCTGTTGACGGAACTGCTGAACAACACTCATTCCATTAATGACTTCGTTAAACTCGTCATTAATATCAGCCAAATAACTACGTACCCGACGGACGATTGGTGTACTAAGATACTGATATATCGCCATAACAATCAATACGACAGGAAAAATAAGAATTGCAATTAATGCCATACGCCATTCCAGTATAAACATGGCAATCAACATCGCACCAATCAATGCCATACTGCGAAATACCGTAGGAACTACATTGACATAAAGATCTTTAATGACTTCAGTATCATTCGTTACACGGGAAATCAACTGCCCTACCGGTTGATTATCAAAAGCACTCAGAGGCTGGCGCAATGCTGCATCCATCACATCTGTACGAAGCTGCTGAACCACATCGACCGACACTTGATTGAACAATAAAGCCTGAAAATAGTGTAACGCAGCCGTAATCAGTTGCAGAACAATAAAGGTTATAGCTAGCCCGATAACCACTCTAGTAGGCATATTACCCGTTGCAACCATATTATCGATAAAGTAACTAATTAGGATCGGCCCACTGACTTCCGCAATTGCAGCTCCCCATAACATGAGTACAGCCAGCCCCAATGGCTTACGATAATTTTTTCCATAAACCAGCAGACGCTTTAGAGACGGCCATAATCGACGAACTTTAGTCATCTTTATCTCCTTCTACTGTTTCCTCGTCATCCAATGCTGCTTCAAGTTGCTGATAACAATACATATCACGATACCATCCTGGCTGATCTGCCAGTTGCGAATGCTGTCCCTGATGTATAACAGAACCTTGCTGCATCACCAGGATATTATCAGCATCAGTTAATGCAGACAGGCGGTGAGCACTAATAATAACCGTTCGTTGTTGCCTCCACTGACTGAGGTTTTGTAGGATATTGTATTCAGTTTGACCATCAACCGCAGATAAAGCGTCATCCAGAACCAAAATCTCTGCATCTAAAAGTAGCGCTCTCGCAATGGAAATACGCTGCTTCTGCCCACCAGAAAGCATTACCCCACGCTCGCCTACTTCTGTCTGATACCCATCGGGTAAACGAAGAATATCTTCATGAACATTGGCAAGGCGGGCAACTTCTTCAATCTGTTCCTGTGTTGCATCAGGACGTCCCAAAGCGATATTCCTGGCAACGGTATCTGAAAATAAAAAGGGGGTTTGATTGACAACAGCAAATCGTGCTCGCCATTCATCTAACCTGATATCCGCAATTTTGAGCGACTGGAAAAGAATTTCTCCATCAGTCACATCAAACTGTCTCTGTATCAGCGCAAGTAATGTGCTCTTACCTGAACCAGTTGGACCACAGATCCCTAATAACTGTCCAGGTAATAACTGGAAATTAATTTGATTAAGAACAGTTTTGTTACTTTGCGGATAATTAAACGCTTTGATATTCACATCCAAAATACCGCGCTCAGGCAATAGATGACCAATACCATCCTCAATGACCGGAGGCTCCTGCAACAAGCTACGGATACGACTATAAGCAGCGCTTCCCCGTTCAACGATATTAAACATCCATGCCAGCGCTAACATTGGCCAAATCATTAAGCCAAGGTACATCACAAAACTAGTAAGCTCACCAAGTGTTAAAACACCATTTAATACCATCCAACTACCACCACCGATAGCCAATAAGTTTGACATACCAATGGCAATAAAAATTGTTGGATCAAATCGGGCATCTACCCTAGCAACATACATATTCTTACGGCCGGCTTCCACTGCAACTTGTTCAAACTGATTCGATTGCAAATCTTCAAGGCCAAACGCCTTAATCATGCGAATACTGGTTAGACTTTCTTGAGCCTGGTTATTCAGAGCAGAAAATGCGCCTTGTGCAGATTTGAAGCGACGATGAAGTTGATCACCATATCGTTTGATAATGATCGCCATAATCGGCATAGGCAACAGAGACAGTAAAGTTAATTGCCAACTAATTTGTATACTCATCATAATCAGCACTGCACAGCCCATAACGAGCGAATCAACTAACGTAAGCACACCTTCACCCGCAGCAAATACCACCCGATCCACATCATTAGTAGCACGAGCCATTAAATCCCCCGTGCGATGACGCAGATAAAATTCAGGGTTTTGTCGGCTAAGCTGTTGGTAAAAATTATTCCGTAATTTAACTGCTAATTGATATGACGCCCCAAACAACCATAAGCGCCATATATAACGCAAGATATAGACAATCGATGCAATAACCAGCATAACGCAAATCCACATCATCAATTGGTAAAATGACATAGACGCAGTACTGATCCCATCAACGATTACCCCCACCAGATACGGCGGAATTAGCAATAGAATAGAGATAATAATAAGCAGAGTCACTGCCCCAAGATAACGACGCCACTCGCTACGGAAGTACCAACTTAATTGAGAAAATAACCTCACACGTGTATATCCCGAAATGAAATAGATAATAGAAATGCTGAACGACACTCAGAATAATTGACTTAACGCAATGAATTAATAATTGGTTAATCTGGTATCGGCAATGCTGTAGTGTATTTGATTTTTTCCATTGCAAAACTCGATGTCACATCAATCAACCCCGGAACACCATTCACCATACGCTTGTAGAAAAGATCATAACTTTTCATATCCACAACTTCTACGTGCATTAAATAATCACATTCACCAGCCATACGATAAAAAGCGAGGACTTCTGGCATTTGCTTTATAAATGCAACAAATTGCTCATACCAACTACTGTTATGCTGCTGAGTTCTGATCATAACAATCACTGTCAACCCTAGTCCTAATTTTTCACTATCAAGCAAAGCAACTTTGCCAACGATATAGCCTTCATCTTCCAGTCGTTTTAGCCGTTTCCAACAAGGAGTAGAGGTAAGATTAACAGCTTCCGCCAATGCATTCAGAGACAGACTACAATCTTTCTGTAGTAACTTAAGCAACTTGCGGTCTGTTTTATCCAACATAGCTACCTCTTATAGAAAATTTTTCCATAAAGAAACCACACATTAAGAAAAATAACAATCTATTTCTCCCAGTATCAAGTTAATCTACCCACCGCCAATTATTTTTAAATTACAGAGTTAATAATTAATGTCACACAGTTGGACCACCAAGGCAATCAGAGAGATTAAAGCAGACCATCAACGCAGTTCTGACACTCATCTTATCCGCCTTAATTTGCCAGTTTTTCCAGGTATCCATTTATATCTAAAAGATGAAAGCACCCATCCAACCGGTAGTCTGAAACACAGACTTGCTCGTTCTTTATTCCTTTACGCACTGAGTAATGGCTGGATAAAGGAAGGTACCCCGGTTATTGAATCTTCATCAGGTAGTACTGCTGTATCTGAAGCCTATTTTGCCCGCCTGCTTGGATTACCTTTTATTGCTGTTATGCCCTCATACACTGCGAAACGTAAAATTCAGGAAATTGAATTTTATGGTGGTAAATGCCATTTTGTTAATCATTCAGCACAAATTTATGACGAGTCAGAACGACTAGCAAAAGCACTAAACGGTCATTATATGGATCAATTTACTTACGCCGAAAGAGCGACAGACTGGCGAGGTAACAACAATATTGCTGAAAGTATTTTTCGCCAAATGCAAATGGAACCATTTCCTGAACCAGATTATATCGTTATGAGCGCTGGTACTGGGGGAACTTCTGCAACTTTAGGACGCTATATCCGTTACCAAGGGCATAACACTAAACTGATTGTTGTCGATCCAGAAAACTCTATATTTTATGACCATTACCGTCAAAATTGCTGTGATATTCATGGCAATTATAGCAGCAAGATTGAGGGTATTGGCCGCCCTCGAGCAGAGCCTTCTTTTATCCCTTCTGTTATTGATGACATGATCCAAATACCCGATTGCGCCAGCATTGCAACAATTTACTGGCTGGAAAAATTACTTGGCCGAAAAGTTGGCGCATCTACAGGGACCAATGTCTGGGGAGCTCTTCTGATTGCTAACCAAATGCATGAGCGTGGCGAACAAGGCGCAATAGTAACTTTACTGTGCGACAGTGGTGAACGTTATCTTGATACTTATTACAATCCAGATTGGGTAAAAAATAACATCGGCGATATCTCACCCTATCTCAAACAACTATCCAATTTCCGCAGTTATAAGTAACATAACCATTTTATTCTAATGAGGATGTTACAATGAGACGAGCTGTTGTTGTATTCAGTGGTGGACAAGATTCCACAACCTGCCTGATTCAAGCAATTAATCAATATGACGAAGTACATTGTGTCACTTTTGATTATGGTCAGCGCCATCGCGCCGAAATTGATGTTGCACGTAATATCAGCCATTCTCTTGGCGTTGTTGCTCATAAAGTACTGGATGTCACATTACTTAGTGAACTGGCTCTCAGCAGTCTGACTCGTGATAACATCCCTATTCCCGATTACAGTGAAAGTGCAAAAAGTGCTATACCCAGCACATTTGTCCCTGGCCGCAATATTTTGTTTCTGACACTGGCTGCTATATATGCTTACCAGGTTGAAGCAGAAGCGATTATTACTGGCGCATGTGAAACTGATTTCTCCGGTTACCCTGATAGCCGTGACGAATTTGTCAAAGCACTGAATAAAGCTGTAATCCTCGGCATTGCCCGTGATATCCGTTTTGAAACTCCATTAATGTGGCTCAACAAAGCTGAAACTTGGGCATTGTCCGACTACTACCAGCATTTAGACTTTGTTCGTAGTCAGACACTCACTTGCTACAACGGCATTCAAGGTAATGGATGTGGTAAATGCGCAGCTTGTCATCTCAGAGCTAACGGATTAGAACAATATCTAAATGCGCCTGAGAAAATAATGACTGAAATGAAAGCAAAAACACATTTAGTTTAATCCAAATGGCAATGAGAACTTTTCCCCTCTCATTGCCCTGTTTTCACCAAAGCTCCCATTATTTCACGTAATTCACCCTCAATAGACAATGCCCTTTGCGTTTTTCTATCAATCCAGACAAACGTAGTCTTGGCATCTGCAATGAGTTGATTGTTCCTTCTGCGTATGATTTCCTGAGAAAATACACCACTTCTGTTTCTCAGCTCCGTCAATCGGCAATCCACTTCCAATTCATCGCCAAGGACTGCTGAACTGCGATAATTAATATTAATGTTGACCACTGCAAACCCAACATTGTTTTTCTGTATCCATTCCACTACAGAATGCTTATGCAGCCATTCCCACCGAGCACTTTCCAGAAATTCCAAATAGCGAGCATTGTTCACATGTTGAAACAAATCTATATGATAACCATGAACTTTTATAATTGAACTCATAATATTGCCTTTATGTTAAAGTCACTCATCTGACCAGGTTGATTTCACAATAGCAAAACAAAAAATTCACACTAGTTAAAGTGTTTTATTTGCAACCTTGATCACAACATCCCCATTCATAAAAAAATCATGAATGAGGATGATAGATAATATACTAGTAACTCAACTTACTTCTGTTTCGCTCAATGAAAACAGGTCCTATCCCCTGAACCTCCTGTAGTTGCTCCACCGCAGTAAATGCACCATGTTTTTCCCGATATTCAACAATTCCTTGTGCTTTTTTTACTCCAATACCATTTAGTGCTTTTGCTAATTCTTCCGCACTTGCAGTATTAATATTCACTTTTCCTTTTTCTTCTACTTTCGCTGCGTCCTGCTGTTGTAGCTGCTTTTCCGATGAAGAATGACTGGTAGTACTGGCTGTTTTAGCTACTTTATCTTTTACTTGCTCAGTGGCAATCGCGAATTGCCCCCCACACGCATAAAGCAAGCCAGCGAGCAAAACAGATAAAATTCCCGATTTTTTCATACTAATTCCTCCATGTTTTATGAGCAGACAAAAGATTGCCACAGATAAATTTGAGCACAATGGACAAAGAGCAGATATGCGAAAGGCCGCGAAAGCGGCCTTTATTGACAAGGTAATTACAAAGATATTTGCGATACTCTCCGCAAATTTTTATTCGACATGACCTAACTTAATTTTGGCTTTTTCACGCAGACTAATCAGTAAAGACTCTAGCATAGCGTTACCCATTTCACTCTGATAGCTATTAGCCATGCTTTTAATTTGCTCTTCAGATACAACACCTGGAGTAACTTTATCCAGTTGGATCAGCACAACGTCATCCAAACTATTTTTCGTCAAACCATATTCTGCCTTACCTTCTTTTGGCCGAGGTAAAGCAAATACTGCGCCAACTAACACATTATCTTGAGATGTACGCTGAATAACTTGAGGTTCGCCAAATTGAATACCTGCATCTTTCAAGGCTTGCTCACCTCTACCTTCTTTTAAGGCGGTCAGTAATCTCTCACTTTCGACTTGAAGTTGTTTTTCAGCTTTCTGACGTTTAACCAGTTCAGTAACTTGCTCTTTAACTTTCTCAAAAGGCTGTACCGTTTCCGGCTTATAATTATCTACACGCAGAACAAATGCACGATCACCTTCAACGGAGATAACATCGGAGTTAGTCCCTGTTGGCCCCTGTCCATCAACAAGATTACCTTCAAAAATGGCATGAATGACAGCACCAAAATTAATCTCTGCCGGCACACTATTGCGATCAAACCAATCAGTCGTCACAACCTTAATACCTGAAACTTCCTCAGCCGCAGCTAAAGATTCATTATTACTGGTAGCAGCATCACTGACCTTCTGTTGCAGAGCATAAAAAGCATCTACTGCTTTTTCCTGCTTAACCATTTTCTCAATTTCAGAGCGAACTTCAGATAACGGCTTAATTATTTGGGGCTTAACATCATCCAAATGGAAAATAGCAAAACCATTAGAAACCTTAATTACAGAAGAAATTTGGCCTTTCTCTTTCAAATTAGCTTGTTTCAACTCTTCAGGAAGAGCATCTTCTTCTATCCAACCGATCTCACCACGATTTTTCGCTGAAAACTTATCCGTAGATTTTTTAGTCGCTAATTTACCAAAATCAGCGCCCTTATTTAGCTCATCAAGCACTGTTTTGGCTTCAGCTTCAGTTGCAAGCTGAATCAGACTATATTTTTTCTGCTCTGGTTGAGTATAACGTTTCAAATTATGCTCATAGTAAGCATCAACATCAGAGGATGTAGCTGAAACTTTATTCATTTCATCTACAGCATCCATTTTGATATAGCTGACTTTCACTTCTTCTGGAGCAATAAAGCTGCTCTTATTTAGATTATAGTAATCTTGCAAATCTTTATCTGTTACTTTCTGCTGCGCCTGAATTTTCTTCAGCTCCAGTGTAGCCATACGGACAGTTCTTTGTTGCAGAAGCAATTCAGCATTGGGTTTCACCTCACTAGGCAATGCTATTTCACTACCAGAAAAAGCCATAATTAATTGTTGATTAACTAAATTCTGGCGTGTTTGTTCAGCAAAAATATCTGGACTCATATTGGAACGGTTGAGCAACTCCAGATATTTGTTGTTATCAAATTTACCGTTTGTCTGAAAGTAAGAAATATTGCGGATAGAATCCTTAACTTGCTCATCGCTGGCAGATAAACCCAATTCACGGGAATATTGTTCAATCAACGTATTATTAATTAGACGCTCCAAAGCCTGATTACGAATCTGCTTCATGCTTTGTTCGTCACTTGCCAACACCGAGAATTTATCTCCCAATTGATTTTGCAATGCGTTTCTCTCTTGCTGAAACGCCTGTTCCAATTGAGTACGACTGATAGTCTGGCCATTCACTTCGGCAGCATAACTACCAGCTCCACTTGTCAAGTAGCCCCCAACCCCCGTCAAAACAAAAGACAGGATAATGAGAGCCAGCACGATTTTAAGCACAGGACTGTTTGCCGCCGTGCGTAGGTTGTCCATCATAAAGAGGCAAAACTCCGCTTTGGTGAAATTGAAAACGCCATATTACGCTAATTCAAGCGTTAAGAGAAAAAAAGCGCACCAATCAATTGATGCGCTTCTATTTTAACTTACCAAACCTGTCTCGTCAGTCTATGTTTGCCAATATAACAAGGACTAATAAACAATTTTTGGTCAGCGTCACCCATTAACAGCGTCTTTCAAACCTTTACCTGGACGGAAAGCAGGTACTTTAGCCGCAGCAATTTTGAGCTCTTTTCCTGTTTGAGGATTACGGCCTGTACGTGCAGAACGTTCACGAACAGCAAAAGTACCGAATCCCACCAGAGCAACATCATCACCATCCTTCAATGCACCCGTTACCGAAGAAATGAATGCATCTACTACACGCCCTGCGGCTGCTTTAGAAATATTAGAGTCAGCAGCAATTTTGTCGATCAGTTGTGATTTATTCACTCTTATCATCCCCATATAGTTTTTACTACTGCATCAGCATCCTAACGGATAACCCGATAGCAGTGCCGTTATATCAATCCTTTCCGATATTGGCAAGAAATCATAAGACAACAAAATATTTATTAGATAGCTCATCCAAGTTAGCAATACAAAAAAGCTGGTAAGCCTGAATTCACTTACCAGCCTATATTTCATCCATCATTATTGAGATAGTTTACTATTTCTGTCCTATTGAGCTGACACTAATTCTGCGCCAAACACAGGATCCTGCAATGTAATAGCCAAAACATCTTCAATACGTTTTACTGGATGGATCTGTAGATCTGCAATAATATTTTGGGGAATTTCTTCCAGATCACGTTTATTCTCTTCCGGAATTAAGACCGTTTTGATTCCGCCTCGATGAGCAGCCAGTAGTTTCTCTTTCAAGCCACCGATTGGCAGAACTAAACCACGCAATGTGATTTCACCAGTCATAGCAACATCAGCCCGAACTGGATTACCGGTCAGACAGGAAACCAATGCTGTACACATAGCAATACCCGCACTTGGGCCATCTTTTGGCGTCGCACCTTCCGGAACATGGACATGAATATCCCGTTTCTCATAAAAATCAGCGTTGATACCCAACTTATCAGCACGAGCACGAACAACGGTTAATGCTGCTTGAATGGATTCCTGCATAACCTCACCGAGTGAGCCAGTATAGGTTAGCTTACCTTTCCCTGGAACACACGCGGTTTCAATAGTCAGTAAATCACCACCAACTTCGGTCCATGCAAGTCCTGTGACCTGACCAATACGGTTTTCCGTATCTGCACGGCCATAATCCACACGTTGAACACCCAGATAATCTTTCAAGTTATCTGCGTTGATTTCAATATGTTTTAAATTTTTATCCATTAACAATGCTTTTACCGCCTTACGACATAGCTTAGAAATTTCTCGCTCTAAACTACGCACTCCGGCTTCACGAGTGTAATAACGGATAATGCCAATAATAGCACTGTCATCAATAGCTAATTCACTCTTTTTCAGAGCATTACGTTCAATCTGCTTAGGCAGCAAATGACGTTTGGCAATATTCAATTTTTCATCTTCGGTATAACCCGAAAGACGAATAATCTCCATACGATCCAACAATGGCGCCGGAATGTTCATAGAATTGGATGTTGCAACAAACATGACATCTGACAGATCATAATCAACCTCCAGATAATGGTCGTTAAATGCAACGTTCTGTTCCGGATCTAAAACTTCCAGTAAGGCAGAAGCAGGATCACCACGCATATCGGATGACATCTTATCAATCTCATCCAGCAGGAACAGGGGATTCTTCACTCCAACTTTGGACATTTTTTGAATCAATTTGCCCGGCATAGAACCAATATAGGTACGGCGATGACCACGGATTTCAGCTTCATCACGAACCCCCCCCAGTGCCATACGCACATATTTCCGCCCGGTCGCACGTGCAATGGACTGACCTAAAGAGGTTTTACCCACCCCAGGAGGCCCAACCAGACATAAAATCGGCCCTTTAATTTTACTAATTCGGCTTTGTACTGCCAGATATTCAAGGATACGCTCTTTTACACGCTCCAAACCATAATGGTCGGTATCCAGAGTTTCCTGGGCTTTAACCAAATCTTTTTTAACTTTACTGCGAGCAACCCACGGAACCTGTACCATCCAATCAATGTAACTACGGACAACCGTCGCTTCCGCTGACATAGGAGACATCATCTTCAATTTTTGCAATTCAGCTTCGGCTTTTTCACGAGCCTCTTTAGGCATTTTTGCTGCTTCAATTTTTCGCTTCAGGGTTTCATACTCATCAGGCGCATCATCCATCTCACCCAATTCTTTCTGAATTGCTTTCATCTGTTCATTCAGGTAATACTCGCGCTGGCTTTTTTCCATTTGTTTCTTCACGCGATTACGAATGCGTTTTTCTACCTGTAACAAATCAATTTCCGACTCCATCATTGCCATCAAATATTCAAGACGCTCAACGACATCAGACATTTCCAAAACTGTCTGTTTATCACTGAGTTTCAATGGCATATGCGCAGCAATTGTGTCAGCCAATTTAGCGGCATCTTCGACACTATGAAGTGAGGTCAAAACCTCTGGTGGAATTTTCTTATTTAACTTGATGTAGCCTTCAAACTGATTAATAGCTGTCCTGATCATAACTTCCTGCTCACGCTCATCAACGAGCGGCGAATCAAGATACTCAGCATGAGCAGAAAAATGTTCGCCATCGTCAGTCAGAGTCGTAATGCGGGCACGTTTCAACCCTTCGACAAGCACTTTTACCGTACCATCAGGCAATTTCAACATCTGTAAAATAGAAGCTACTGTACCAACGGAGAAAAGGTCATTAACCCCTGGCTCATCAGTTGAAGCTTCTTTTTGCGCAACCAACATGATCTGTTTGTCATGATCCATTGCTGCTTCCAGGCAGTGAATAGACTTCTCACGCCCTACAAACAATGGGATCACCATATGCGGGTAAACCACCACATCGCGCAGAGGCAATACAGGGATTTCTATGCGTTCGGAACGCTCAAGATTCATAGAGCTCTCTCTTCGTTTAGCTTTCGCCAGTTTTTAGGAATCTCGTGAAACACGGTTCTCACGAGTTTCACTCCATAGAATATAAAATATATGGGGACAGGAATTTGACATTCAATGGTATGGCACTTTAATAAAAACAAAATGAGGGTAATCCCCTCATTTTATTCAATAATATCTCGTTTAGCGAATTCCCTGCCCTAGACTCAGTTATTCACCAGAAACCTGGGCATCCGGTTTGCTGTAAATCAGCAAAGGCGCAGATTGACCATTGATAACAGATTCGTCTACAACAACTTTTCCAACGTTTTCCATTGATGGTAGATCATACATCGTGTCCAGCAATGCACCTTCAACAATAGAACGTAGGCCACGGGCCCCCGTCTTACGCACCATTGCTTTCTTAGCAATAGCAGTCAGGGCTTCACTTCTGAATTCCAGATCAACACCTTCAAGGTTAAACAGTGCTTGATACTGCTTGGTCAACGCATTTTTAGGCTCTTTCAAAATCTGAATCAACGCTTCCTCACTCAATTCACTGAGCGTGGCAACAACAGGTAACCGCCCAATAAATTCAGGGATAAGCCCAAATTTGATCAGATCTTCTGGCTCAGCCTGTGCAAGCAATTCGCCTTCAGTAGCCTTTTCTGATTCACCTTTGACTTTCGCGCCAAATCCAATACCCGTACTGGTATTTAAACGCTGACCTATGACTTTATCCAGACCTGCAAACGCACCACCACAAATAAATAGGATTTTAGAGGTATCTACCTGTAAAAACTCCTGTTGCGGATGTTTACGCCCCCCTTGAGGAGGAACCGCCGCAATTGTACCTTCAATCAGTTTCAACAACGCTTGCTGTACACCCTCGCCTGAAACATCCCGAGTAATTGACGGGTTATCAGATTTACGCGAAATTTTGTCAATTTCATCAATATAAACAATACCGCGCTGGGCTTTTTGCACATCGTAGTCACATTTTTGCAGTAATTTCTGAATAATGTTTTCTACGTCTTCTCCTACATATCCCGCTTCGGTCAGCGTAGTCGCATCTGCCATGGTAAAAGGAACGTCAAGATAACGAGCCAATGTTTCAGCTAATAGCGTTTTACCACTCCCTGTTGGCCCAATAAGCAGAATATTACTTTTACCTAATTCAACACCGTTACTAGTATCGCCATTACGTAACCGCTTGTAATGGTTATAAACAGCAACCGCCAACACTTTTTTCGCCGTTTCCTGGCCGATAACATAATCATCCAAATGTTGACGAATTTCATGAGGAGTTGGCAATGCACTACGCTCACGATGTGGTACAAGCTCTTTAATTTCTTCGCGAATGATGTCGTTACACAAATCCACACATTCATCGCAGATATACACTGACGGGCCAGCAATCAATTTTCGCACTTCATGTTGGCTTTTCCCGCAGAAAGAGCAATACAGCAGCTTTCCTGAACCGTCTTTGCGCTTATCTGTCATCAGTCACAACCTCACTTTATCAACTGCCCACCCAGACTCATCTGGCAAAGCAGGAAACTTCTGCTATTACCCCGAACAACTAGCCTTACCAAACAGTAAGCCGAATGTTTATATTATAGCTTCCGGGAATAATAAATTAATCGCGATGGGTGAAAATCTTATCAACCAACCCATACTCTACGGCTTCATCTGCTGACAAGAAACGATCACGTTCTGTATCTTCTTTGATCTTTTCAATAGGTTTTCCCGTATGTTGCGCCATCAACTCATTCATACGCGATTTCACTTTCAGTATTTCCTGAGCGTGAATTTCAATATCCGTAGCTTGTCCCTGGAAACCACCTAATGGCTGATGGATCATAACCCGGGAATTTGGCAAACAGATACGTTTTCCCTTTGCGCCAGCAGTCAACAAGAATGCCCCCATTGAACATGCTTGCCCCATACAAATAGTACTGACATCCGGTTTAATAAACTGCATCGTATCATAGATGGACATTCCCGCAGTAATCACACCACCTGGTGAATTGATATATAAGAAAATATCTTTTTCCGGATTCTCTGCTTCAAGGAATAACATCTGAGCTACAACCAAGTTTGCCATATGATCCTCAACCTGGCCGGTCAGGAAAATAATACGCTCCTTTAATAAGCGAGAATAGATATCGTACGAACGTTCTCCACGAGCAGTCTGTTCGACTACCATCGGCACCAAAGCCATGTGAGGCGCATATTGATCCCGCTTGTCGCTATATGACATTTTCGTCTCCTAATAGAATTCATGTTGGTGCCATTCATAACCAATTCTACTTGAGATAAGCGATGATGACCATGATTCAAAGTTAGCCAATCAAGGGGGAATTCCCCCTGAAAAATTTTGCAATCATATACATAATATTAAAAAGGATCTGGGGTTAAACCCACTTTTTTCAAGAAAAATCTTGCCTCTTACTTATAAAAAAACCCGCAGATTTATCTGCGGGTTCATTTCACTAAGACAGCCAATTCATTATCTCATGACAAAACTAAAACTTATGCCATTTGATTCTGATTCATTAACTCATTGAAAGTGGTTTCTTTTTCAGAAACTTTCGCTTTACCCAGAAGAACTTCAACCGCTTGTTCTTCCAGAGCGATATTACGAACATTGTTCATCAATTCTTGGTTTTTACCATAGAATTCGATCACTTCTTGAGGATCTTCATAGGCAGAAGCCATTTCCTCGATTAATGCTTTAACACGCTCTTCATCAGCTTTCAGTTCATTACTGCTGATAACTTCACCTAATAGCAGGCCAACCACAACGCGACGTTTAGCTTGTTCTTCAAACAGTTCACGAGGCAGTTCCAGAGCTTGTTTTTCATTGCCGCCAAAACGCTGAGCAGATTGACGGCGCAGAACATCAATTTCGCTATCAACAACAGCGGCCGGAACGTCGATTTCGTTAGCTTTAACCAAGCCTTCGATAACCTGAGATTTAATACGGTTACGGACTGCGTTTTTCAGTTCACGTTCCATATTTTTACGTACTTCTGCACGCAGACCATCAACGGTGCCATCAGCAATACCGAAACGTTTGATGAATTCTTCATTCAACTCCGGCAGTTCACGTTGTTCCACTTTTTTCAATGTGATAGCAAATTTAGCCGCTTTACCTTTCAGATTTTCAGCATGATAATCTTCTGGGAAATTGACATCAACGGTAAATTCTTCCCCAGCTTTACGGCCAACAATGCCCTCTTCAAAACCTGGGATCATACGGCCCTGGCCCATAGCCAGAACAAAATCGGAAGCCTTACCACCTTCAAACTCTTCGCCATCAATAGAGCCATTGAAGTCAACCGTAACACGATCTTCAGCGCCAACCGCTTCTTCGGTTTCTTTCCAATTAGCCTGCTGCTTACGCAATGTTTCCAACATTGCATCGACATCTTCGTCTTTTACTTCAACAACAGGTTTTTCAACTTCAATAGCTTCCAGATCTTTCAATTCAACTTCTGGATAAACTTCAAACTCTACAGAGTAAGTAAAATCTTCACCATTTTTGAATTGTTCTGGTGCATAACTTGGCGCACCTGCTGGATTAATTTTTTGTTCGATGATGGCATTGATAAAGTTACGTTGCATCAGATCACTCAGAACGTCCTGAATGACAGAAGCACCGTAACGTTGTTTAACGATGTTCATAGGCACTTTGCCTTTACGGAAACCATCGATACGAACTTTTTTTGCTACATTGACCAACTCACTACTAACTGCTTTTTCAACATCGGCAGCAGGAACGGTGATTGTCACACGACGCCCAAGGCCTTGAGTGGTTTCAACAGAAACTTGCATCTTTTTACCTCAAAAAAATCATAGTGCTCGGTCAACTCCAGAGACCATACAACCAGCACATATTTTATGTACCAATTGCAACACTCTCTAAGAACCGGGGCGGTCGCATTTAAAAACCGAGAATCCCTGATGTCAGAAGCGTCCCGAAACCATTCTAAAAATTAGACGCGACATTATAGCGATGCAGACGGTGTGAGTCGAGAATTGCTGAAAAAAGGCCGAACTATTCATCAACTTCACAAGATAACGATTATTCAGCGGCTAAATTTGCATCCAAAATAGATCATATATAAAACATAAAAACGGCCCGAAGACCGTTCGCTGAATTCATTCTATTGTGCAAGAAAACGACCCAAATTAAATATCAATCAGAGGATTTCAGGCAACAATATTACCCCCACGACATACCGGTGACGCTAAAACAGTATCCTGTAATTCATTCCACTCTTTTTCTGTATAGGTATGCAACGCCAAAGCATGAACACCTGCGGACAATTCTGCCGATAATGTGCTGTAAACAGAACGATGACGGTTCAGCATACGTTCACCAGCAAATTTATTACTGATGATGACGACTTTAAAATGGCTTTCAGAACCTACGGGTACATTGTGACGATAACTTTCATCAATGACCTCAAGATATGAGGGATTAAATGCAGCCTGTAATTTCTCTTCTATATCCTGGCACACCATATCATTCTCCTTAACCGCACAGCAGTCGTACTGCCAACCATACTAATAATTTTAGTCTATTCTCCATGAGTTATAGCATCAACGCATTAAAATATCTTTTAATCGAATCCCACATCATAAGGTTTTTATATGCGTTTACCCCATCAGGGATATGCCATGATTAAAAGGCAGTGTTATTATTGACGCAATTTATGCTATTGATAAGTATTACTGGATATCCTTATCACCGATGAGAAAATTAACATGTTGAAAAGAATCTTATTTCCACTCATTGCGCTTTTTCTTCTCGCTGGTTGCGCCGCTCCCAGCAATACCCTGACCATCGAACCTAAAATTACATTGCCAACAGCAGACCCAACGATGAGCGCAATTACCATCAGTATCAGCGGTGCCGACAATCGTCAATCTCAGACACTTGCTCAAGTTAACCGCAATGCAAAGCTGGAAATACTGAAACCATCCCGTGATCTGCGCTTTCTACTCCAGGAAATCCTGGAAAAACAGATGACCGCCCGCGGTTATATGATTGGCTCTCCAGCCAATGCCAATCTGCAAATTATTGTCAACAATTTATATGCAGACGTTAAAGAAGGCAGCCTGCGCCATAATATTTCAACAAAAGCCGATATTTCCATCATTAGTACAGCGCAAAATGGCAGTAAACAAGTTAAGAATTACCGCACTAGCTACAATGTACAAGGTCCTTTAAGCGCAACTAATGAGAAAATTGCCGATGCAGTCAATACTGTATTATCAGAAGTCATAACCGATATGGCTCAAGATCCTTCCGTCAGTAATTTCATTAAACAAAACGCCCGTTAATTAAAGGATTAATTATTTACTCTGCCCGCTGAGGGCAGAGTTTTGGGAGGCACATGTCTTATCGTTATCTCACCGTTTTTACCCAACATAATTCACGAATTCTGCTTTTACTCGGCTTTGTTTCTGGCTTACCACTCGCATTGACTGCCAGCACCCTGCAAGCATGGATGACCGTTGAAGACGTTGATCTTAAAACAATTGGCTTCTTTTCTCTTGTCGGCCAAGCGTATGTTTTCAAGTTTCTTTGGTCCCCTTTTATGGACCGATTTACCCTCCCTTTTCTTGGGCGTCGTCGCGGCTGGTTGCTTATTACACAGTTATTACTTATAGCCAGTATCGCTGCAATGGGTTTTCTCCAACCATCCCAACATTTATGGTGGCTGGCCACATTAGCGGTAACCGTTGCTTTCTGCTCTGCATCACAGGATATCGTATTTGATGCTTATAAAGCCGATTTATTGAGTAGCGAAGAGCGGGGTGTAGGTGCTGCCGTTTCAGTACTTGGTTATCGGTTAGCCATGTTGGTTTCAGGCGGATTAGCACTATGGATCGCAGACCGCTATATTGGTTGGCAACACACCTACTGGTTAATGGCTGGATTGATGCTAATCGGCATTTATGCGACGTTAAAAGCTAAGGAGCCTGAACTTGACGCTCTGCCGCCAAAAACACTCCAGCAAGCCGCAATAGAACCATTAGCCGATTTTTTTAATCGCAATAATGCATGGCTGATACTACTGTTAATTGTCATGTATAAAATGGGAGATGCCTTTGCTGCTAGCCTAAGTACCCCATTTCTGATCCGTGGTATTGGCTTTGATGCTGGTGAAGTTGGATTGATCAATAAAACGCTAGGATTAGCAGCAACTATCGTTGGCGCATTATATGGCGGTTATTTGATGCAACGATGGAGCTTATTCCGCTCGCTAATGATCTTTGGCATCCTTCAAATGATTTCCAATATTGGATACTGGCTGTTATCCATTACTGACAAAAATATCTACACTATGGGCAGCGCGGTTTTTCTGGAAAATATCTGTGGCGGAATGGGAACCGCTGCATTTGTCGCCCTACTTATGACGTTGTGTCATAAATCGTTCTCTGCAACACAATTTGCTTTATTATCTGCTTTATCTGCTGTTGGACGAGTCTATGTCGGCCCAATTGCGGGTTGGCTCGTTGAATTACATGGCTGGCCAAACTTCTATCTATTCTCTATCGCGGCCTCTGTTCCAGGATTATTACTGTTATTTATCTGCCGCCAAACTCTGGTTTATACCCAGCGAACTAATGATTTTATGCCACGTATTGAGTTCAAAAGTTTCTATCGTCTAGCGCTTGGCTTATTATCATTAGCAAGTATCTTGCTCACATTTTGGTTACTTATCATCATCACCAATGCTCTTAACTGGACTCATGCACCTGATCTGGCCGAAACATTACTATTATGGGGAGCACAGATCGGTATCACAAGCATCATTCTCGGTAGCTTTCTAGATTATCTTGCATTCAAAAGGTGCAAATTGGCTTAAAAGGTGAAAATATTAAGCTAATTTATCAAAGGTTGACGACTGTCAGCCTTTGATATCCCTGCCCTATTTTAAAATATTTAAGTGATAGCGATCACACTTCAAATAGTCATTTGCCAAAAGTGCTATTTTCGAGTGATTATTTGATTGTTCAATATTCATATCTGCGTAGAATCAGACTACCATTTTAAGGGTTATTTAATATAGCTTTAAAACCCAAAACCTCTTTTCATGGATGCGTTAGAGAAATTTATGAGAACAACCATTCTGGCTACTGCTTTATTCACCACCGTCTCAGTTCCAGCTTATGCTGAATATCAAGGGGGCTTTGCTAATATCAGCATGAACTACCTCGACTGGACCAACCATACCACACACAAGTCAGGGCAAACCTCTCATAAAGACGACTTTGCCTATTTGGAACTAGAAGGCGGAGCCGGATTTGACTGGGGTGAATTATACGGGTTCTTTGATCTGGAAAATGCTTTCAACAGTCAGCATGCTGAACCAGGGGATAACCAAAGATACACTTTTAAGACAACCGGTCGCTTCTATCTGGCTGATACAGGTTTCAATCTCTATGGTCATGTTTACGGCACTTACTCGCTCCCAGGTACAGCACATGGCGGGAACTTCCATGAAGTAAATACCCTCTATGGTATTGGCTACAACACTGATTTCGCTGGTGTCTGGTTCAAACCGTTTGTTGCGCTGCACTATGTTGACCAAACTTTCTACTCCGGTAATAACGGCTATGTCGTTGGTTGGGTTGCGGGTTACGACTTTCAACTCTGGGAAGAAAAATTCAGCATAACTAACTGGAATGAAATAGAACTTAACCGGAATGAACGCTACGGCAACGGTGGACGGAACGGTACCAATGGGGCAATAGCGTTATGGTGGACACCTCACCCATCCTTCACAACCGGCATTCAATATCGATACGCCGATCATAAATTAGGTGAAGACTTCTGGCAGGATGCGATTGTCTACTCCATTAAATATAATTTTTAATTATTGACTTTAATTGTGAGCTGCCAAAAGCGGCTCACAATTAATTTAATTCCTAAATAAAATGACCGCGGTGGAAATTTTTAAAGCAAATTTTTTTATTTTTTTCCTTTTGCCTAAAAAATATAAAATGATTCAGTACAAATTCATATTTCCGCACTATTTCGTTACAATTAAATAACCTTTTTAAGCTAACCTCTGATTAATCTTACAGTTGCATGTGATCCCAGTAACATAAAGGGTTAACAACCCCTCAACTAACTATTACAAATGTTTACACTCCAGTAGCCTTACCGTAGAATGCCCGCACTGATGAAACGACAATAGAGCTTTTGTTATTTGGAGTCGTTAGATGAGACTTATGAAATACAATAAAAGTATTGGGATATTGTCAATACTGGCGGCTACTCTTATGCTGAGTGGCTGCGATATGGTATTGATGAATCCCAAAGGCGCTATCGGCGCTGAACAAAAAACGCTGATACTTACGGCTATTGGCCTGATGCTAATCATCGTTATTCCGGTGATCATCATGGCATTCACTTTTGCCCTGCGTTACCGCGAAGCCAACAAAAGTGCTACCTATCACCCTAACTGGGCACACTCAAATAAAATTGAGTTGGTAGTATGGACCGTTCCTATCATTATCATTATTATTTTAGCAACCATTACCTGGAAAACAACCCACGAGCTTGACCCATATAAACCACTGGTCAGTGATGAAAAACCAGTGACTATTGAAGTGATTTCTCTTGATTGGAAATGGCTATTCGTTTACCCGGAGCAAGGTATCGCTACAGTTAACGAAATTGCTTTCCCTGTCGGGGTCCCGGTTAACTTCAAAATCACCTCTGATTCTGTGATGAACTCATTCTTCATCCCACAGTTAGGTGGTCAAATCTATGCAATGGCTGGTATGCAGACTAAACTTCACTTAATTGCCGATGAACCTGGCACTTATAAAGGTTTGTCCAGCAGCTATAGCGGCCACGGCTTTTCCGGCATGAAATTTACCGCTACCGCTACCGCAGATCGTGAAGGTTTTGAACAGTGGGTTCAAAAAGTGAAAGCCTCCTCTAAAACCTTGGATACCATGCAAGCATTTAACGAGTTAGCTAAACAAAGCCAGAACCATCCGGTTGAATACTTCTCAAGCGTTAAGCCTAACCTGTATCAAGACATTATTGCCAAATTTATGGGCAACATGAATATGCATGGCGGCCACGGTGCAACGACAGGTCATAACATGAATATGAGCGAAACTGCTCATGCCGGAGTTGAGGAATAAAGTAATGTTGGGAAAATTAACACTTGATGCAATCCCATTGCATGAGCCCATCGTCATGGTCACTCTTGCAGGGATTCTCTTCGCAGGGCTCGCGATTGTCGGAGCCCTGACCTATTTCCGTAAATGGAAATGGCTGTGGAGCGAGTGGTTAACCAGCGTTGACCACAAGAAAATCGGTATTATGTACATTATCGTGGCGCTGGTCATGATGCTCCGCGGCTTTGCCGATGCCATCATGATGCGTGGTCAACAGGCTGTCGCCTCTGCGGGTGAAGCCGGTTTCTTGCCGCCGCATCACTATGACCAGATCTTTACCGCCCACGGGGTCATCATGATTTTCTTCATGGCGACACCGTTTGTCGTCGGCCTGATGAACATCGTGGTTCCACTACAGATCGGCGCTCGTGACGTGGCATTCCCATTCCTGAACTCACTGAGCTTCTGGTTCTTCGTCGTTGGCGTTGCGCTGATTAACATCTCTCTGGGTGTAGGTGAATTCGCTCAAACCGGTTGGTTAGCTTATCCTCCGCTCTCAGGTATAGAATATAGTCCCGGCGTTGGAGTCGATTATTGGATATGGAGTCTTCAGATATCCGGTATCGGTACCTTGCTGACAGGCGTTAACTTCTTTGCGACGATCCTGCGTATGCGTGCGCCTGGCATGTCGATGATGAAAATGCCTGTATTCTCTTGGGCAGCACTCTGTACTAACGTACTGATCATCGCCGCATTCCCGATTCTGACTGTTACCATTGCCCTGCTAACTTTTGACCGCTATATGGGCACCCATTTCTTTACCAATGATATGGGCGGTAACATGATGATGTATATCAACCTGATATGGGCTTGGGGTCACCCTGAAGTTTATATTCTGGTGCTGCCGGTCTTTGGTGTTTTCTCTGAAGTGACTGCGACGTTCTCGAAAAAACGACTATTCGGCTACACTTCTCTGGTATGGGCAACCATTGCCATCACCGTATTGTCGTTTATCGTATGGCTGCATCACTTCTTTACGATGGGCTCCGGTGCGAATGTTAACGCCTTCTTCGGTATAGCCACCATGATTATCTCGATTCCGACAGGCGTTAAGATCTTCAACTGGCTGTTCACAATGTATCGAGGCCGTATTGAGTATAAAACACCGATGTTGTGGACTGTTGGCTTCATCGTCACCTTCTCTATCGGTGGTATGACTGGCGTTCTGCTGGCAGTTCCAGGTGCAAACTTCGTTCTGCATAACAGCTTGTTCCTGATTGCACACTTCCATAACGTGATCATCGGTGGTGTTGTCTTCGGTTGTTTCGCTGGTACTGCTTACTGGTTCCCGAAAGCTTTTGGTTTCACACTGAACGAAAAATGGGGTGTCCGCGCATTCTGGTTCTGGATCACCGGCTTCTTTATCGCCTTTATGCCAGTTTACGCGCTCGGCTTTATGGGGATGACCCGTCGTATCAGCCAAGATATCAACCCTGAATTCCATACTCTGCTGGTCGTTTCCGCGATTGGTGTTGCACTGATTGCCGTTGGTATCCTGTGTCAGGTCATTCAATTCTACGTTAGTATCCGTGACCGTGACCAAAACCGTGATCTGACCGGTGACCCTTGGGGCGGACGTACTCTGGAGTGGGCAACATCTTCTCCACCGCCGTTTTATAACTTTGCTGAAGTTCCACATGTTCAAACCCGTGATGCATGGTGGGATATGAAAGAAAAAGGCACAGCTTATAAACGTCCTGCTCAGTATGAAGAAATTCATATGCCTAAAAATGCCGGTGCAGGTGTAATTATTGCAGGTTTCAGTTTGCTGTTTGGTTTCGCCATGATTTGGCATATCTGGTGGCTGGTTATCGCAAGCTTTGCAGGCATGATTATCACTTGGATCGCGAAAAGCTTTGATGAAGATGTTGATTACTACGTACCCGTTGCTGAAGTTGAGCAAATCGAGAATCAACACCATGAACAAATTAGCAAGGCAGGTCTGAACCATGTCAACTGAAACTATGACTAACCACAATCATGCCCACGAGCATCACGGGCACCACGATGCGGGAGCCACTAAAGTATTCGGTTTCTGGATCTACTTGATGAGTGACTGTATTTTGTTCGCATGTCTATTTGCGACTTATGCAGTACTCGTTAACGGAACCGCAGGCGGCTCATCTGGCAAAGAGCTTTTCGACCTTTCTTTCGTATTGATCGAAACTTTCCTACTGCTATTCAGTAGTATCACTTATGGCTTTGCCATGTTAGGCATGAATAAAGGAAAAGTCGGCCAGGTTAACGCCTGGCTCGCCATGACTTTCCTGTTCGGCCTTGGCTTCGTGGCGATGGAATTGTACGAATTCCATCACTTGATTATTGACGGCCACGGCCCTGACCGCAGTGCATTCTTGTCTGGATTCTTCGCACTGGTTGCTACTCACGGTATCCACGTTACCTGTGGTCTGGTCTGGATTATCATCATGATAATCCAAGTAACCCGCCGCGGTTTAACTGATGTCAATAAAACCCGTCTGAACTGCCTGAGCTTGTTCTGGCACTTCTTGGATGTGGTATGGATCTGTGTATTTACCGTTGTTTATCTGTTAGGAGCTATGTAATGAGTCATTCCAATACCGCTCATACTGGAGCTAGCCACGGTAGCCTGAAGTCTTATCTGATCGGCTTTATTCTTTCAGTAATCCTGACAGTGATTCCGTTTTGGATGGTAATGGATGGTTCTGCCTCCCATACGACTATCCTGACAACAGTAGTCGCTCTGGCTGTGGTGCAGATTATTGTTCATTTTATCTACTTCCTGCACATGAACACTTCGTCAGAAGAGCGCTGGAACTTAGTAGCATTGCTGTTCACCATTTTAATTATCGGTATTGTTGTTGTTGGCTCACTATGGATTATGTACAACCTCAACATTAATATGATGGTTGATTAAAGAGCTGCATAATATGATTAAGCAATACCTGCAAGTAACTAAACCAGGAATTATTTTCGGCAATTTAATTTCTGTGATCGGTGGTTTTCTACTCGCCTCGAAAGGGGTGATTGATTACCCTTTGTTCATCTCGACTCTGCTCGGCGTTTCATTAGTCGTGGCTTCTGGTTGTGTATTTAACAATTACATTGACCGTGACATTGATCGGATCATGGAAAGAACAAAAAACCGCGTCCTTGTAAAAGGACTTATTGATCCGAAAATCAGCCTGATTTATGCATCAATACTGGGTATTGCTGGCATAGTGCTGCTCTATGCAGCAGCCAATGCTTTAGCAATGCAATTAGCGATTATCGGTTTTGTTGTCTATGTAGGGGTTTACAGCCTCTATATGAAAAGGAAATCTGTTTATGGCACGTTGATCGGCAGTTTGTCCGGTGCTGCACCTCCGGTTATCGGTTATTGTGCAGTAACTGGTCAGTTTGATACGGGCGCATTGATCCTGTTACTGATTTTCAGCCTGTGGCAAATGCCGCACTCCTATGCTATTGCTATTTTTCGTTTCAAAGATTATCAGGCAGCCAACATTCCTGTACTGCCCGTGATTAAAGGCATATCTGTGGCGAAAAACCACATTATCCTTTATATCCTGGCATTTATGATTGCAACCCTTATGTTAGCCATCAGTGGTTACGCTGGTTACAAATATTTGGTTGTTGCAGCAGCAGTAAGCGTCTGGTGGCTAGGAATGGCGTTATCCGGTTACAAAACTGATAATGACCGCATTTGGGCTCGTAAATTATTTATATTCTCCATTGTGGCAATCACTTCCCTGAGTGTCATGATGTCTATTGACCCGCATGTGCCCTCAGAAGCCTTCCTAACTTACGTCCGGTAATTTTCCCTGATGGCAGTGGCCCCCCCTTCTGCCATCAGTTTCCTTCCAACCTATTATCTCCTCTCCTTAATACTTCAATATTATTAATTCAATTAACTATTTACCCCTTATTGAAAACCTATCTACAATGACGCATCAAAATATTTCGAGGTAATCATGAACGATAATAAAATGACGCCACTTGAGCTTCGGGCGACGTGGGGCCTAGGTTCAGTTTTTTCTCTGCGAATGCTAGGCATGTTCATGGTTCTTCCTGTATTAACAACCTATGGCCTTCATCTAAAAGATGCGACCGAAACACTTATTGGCATCGCCATTGGCATTTATGGTTTAACCCAAGCAATTTTCCAGATCCCTGTCGGCCTGATTTCTGACAGAATTGGCCGTAAACCCTTAATTGTTGGCGGATTATTGTTATTCGTCCTTGGTAGTATTATTGCCGCTCTCAGTGATTCCATCTGGGGCATAATAATTGGACGAGCGTTACAAGGCGCTGGAGCGATATCTGCTGCAATTATGGCGTTACTTTCTGATTTAACTCGTGAACAAAATCGAACTAAAGCGATGGCTTTTATTGGCATTAGCTTCGGAATAACTTTCGCCATAGCCATTGTACTTGGCCCAATTCTTACGAATGCCATTGGATTAAATGGTCTATTTTGGGGAATTACCATTCTGGCCGGGAGTGGCATTCTGATAACATTATTTGCTGTTCCTTCCACAGATAAACACATTCTCAATCGTGAATCAGGCATTATTCGCCACAGTTTCAGTAAGGTTCTGGCTGATAGCCAGTTGCTAAAACTTAACTTTGGCATTCTCAGTTTGCACACTTTGCTAATGGCAAGTTTTGTCGCCCTTCCCTTGGTGATGCAACAAGCAGGATTCCCTACCCAAAAACATTGGAAGGTTTACCTGATCACTATGCTAGTTTCATTTTTATCTGTTTTACCTTTCATTATTTACGCAGAAAAAAAGCGCCGCATGAAACAAGTGTTTTCACTGTGTATCACTATGCTGCTGATTGCTGAAATTGTATTGTGGGCGGCGGGACATCACTTATGGGTAATTTTCATCGGCATACAAATTTTCTTTATTGCTTTCAATGTAATG
The DNA here is from genome assembly GCF_001083805.1 of Photorhabdus luminescens subsp. luminescens. GTDB lineage: Bacteria > Pseudomonadota > Gammaproteobacteria > Enterobacterales > Enterobacteriaceae > Photorhabdus > Photorhabdus luminescens. The sequence continues at coordinate 441,104 of NZ_JXSK01000002.1, forward strand.
GAAGCTCTCCTGCCATCACTTATCAGTAAAGAAGCGCCCGCTGGTTATAAAGGTACAGCAATGGGTATCTATTCCACCAGCCAATTTTTAGGTGTCGCTTTAGGGGGCGGCCTTGGTGGTTGGTTATATGAGTTAAAAGGAGCACCGCTGGTATTTGCGGCAGGTATCGTTCTGACAATCATTTGGTTCATTATCAGCATAACAATGAAACAACCTCCTTATGTCAGCAGCATCAGAATTTCCCTACCAGAAAATATCGTCAATAAGGCATTGCTGGAACAAAAAATTCTTGTTCAGCCCGGCGTTTGCGACGTTGTTATTGTACCAGAGGAGCATAGTGCTTACATAAAAGTAGATACTAAGCTGACAAGCAGAACACAACTTGAACAATTGATAGCTAATAATAACACGATAGATTAAGTATCAAGCCCGATAACCCCTACTCACTCCGATTCGATATTAAGGAAGATTGGGAGTGGGGTATTCCTGGTCAGGAATACCCCACTCCACATTAAACTAGATATATCAATCCATTGGGTGGAAAATCAATCCCGGAAATTAGTAAACTGGAATGGCTGTCCCAACTCTGCGCCACGAACTAATGCCATTACACTTTGCAAATCATCACGAGCTTTACCTGTCACTCTCACCTGCTCACCCTGAATCTGTGCTTGCACTTTCAGTTTACTATCCTTAATCAGCTTCACGATCTTTTTCGCCGTAGGGGTATCAATCCCTTGTTTCAGAGTCGCTTCAACGCTGTAAGTCTTACCACTGTGCAACATATCCTCAGGGATATTCAATGCAGCGCCATCGATACCACGTTTAGCCAACTTCTCACGCATGATATCAACCAACTGATTTACCTGAAAATCTGACTCACTGGCAATCTTGATAGATTCATTTTTTTCATTTAGTTCGAAACTGGCGTTGACATTACGGAAATCCCAACGGCTAGCAAGCTCGCGCTGCGCATTTTCTACCGCGTTGCGAACTTCATGCATATCAATTTCTGAAACAATATCGAAAGATGGCATTATCCATGACCTCCTGATAATCAATAAGTTGGCATGATAACCGCTTTCCATTGCCAGCAAAAGCTCTATACTTGGATTAGTGGGATCTTATTATTTCTATCCATTATCATAATAGCGTCTCTCCCGGAGGATCGTATGAAGATAACCGTTCTTGGCTGCGGCGCTATAGGAAAACTGTGGCTGGCAGCATTATCACAACAAAAACATCAAGTACAAGGTTGGCTAAAAAGTTCCCGGTCTTATTTATCTGTTCATATTGATGAAATGAATGGGGAAGTATTCAACCAGACAATCCCAACTAATAACAGCAACCATCTTGCTAATAGCGAATTACTGATTGTCTGTCTGAAAGCATGGCAAGTCGCTGATGCAGTGAATAATTTACTCCCTAAGATTTCACCTAATTGCCCAATTTTATTACTACATAATGGCATGGGTACCCAAGAAGAACTATTATCAGCGCCTAATCCAATACTTCTTGGCGTCACGACACACGGTGCATATCAGGATGACCAACAGGTTTATCATACCGCTTCCGGGCTAACCCATATTGGCTCAGCAACGTCAAATGCAACTGGGCTTAGCTCTCTGGCTAATGTATTACACCAATCTTTGCCAGACGTTGCATGGCATAATGAAATTCACTCTATTAGTTGGCTGAAACTTGCTGCTAACTGTGTCGTAAACCCGCTGACTGCACTTTATGAATGCCGGAATGGAGATTTGCTTCGCTACCCGGAACAATTGAATATTTTGTGCGAAGAAATTATTCAGGTTATGCAACGAGAGAACATACATACCACGATCGATAACCTGATTGCCTATGTCTACGATGTGATTAAGCTTACCGCAAAAAATTACTCTTCCATGTTGCAGGATGTCCGCGCAAAACGTCGCACTGAAATTGACTATATCACCGGTTATTTATTACGCCGGGCTCGTGCACATGGTCTGGCAGCCCCTGAAAATACCCGTATCTATAACCTAGTTAAACATAAGGAAAGATGATTATGAACCCTTCAACACTCATCTGCCTGGCTCACGGTAGTGAAGAAACAGAAGCCGTTACAACTATTGATTTACTGGTACGCGCTGGCATCAGTGTTACGATCGCTAGCACCGCCAGCGATGGAGAATTGGTTTTAACTTGCTCCAGAGGCGTAAAATTGGTTGCTGATGTCCCTCTGGAAAAAGTTATTGATGAATCTTTCGATGCCATCATCTTACCCGGCGGTATGCAAGGCGCCGAGTGTTTCCGTGATAATCCACTCGTTATCGAAAAAATCCGCAAGGCACATTATCAAGGGAAAATTATCGCTGCAATTTGTGCCGTGCCTGCTATCGTACTTGAACACCATAATTTATTTCCTACTGGCAAAATGACCGGTTACCCCGGTTTGCAAGACAAAATTTCGTCCGACAAATGGATTGATTGCAGAGTCTGTTTTGATGATCACGTCAATCTATTGACCAGTCAGGGGCCAGCGACAGCTTTCGATTTCGCATTAAAACTCATCGAATTATTAAAAGGACGAGAAACAGCAGCAGAGGTGGCGGCTCAACTCATATTGCCACTGGGTGTATATTCTTATCAGGATTGAAAAAAATAGGCAAAAACATCTTACTTTATACGATTCGGGGTTCACGTAATAGGAACCCCGAAATGTATAATTAAAGCAATTAAGGCCGATAAACTTTCACGTTATCAAAACCCTGCTCAGATAAATAAAGTGCCTGCAAACGACTCATTACTCCACGTTCACAATAGAGCAGATAAGTCTTCTCCTTTGGCAAATCACCAAACTGACTACTCAACTTATAGAATGGCAATGATTTGATTTCCACACCATTTAACTGCAATGGCCGATCATCTTGTTCATCAGGAGAACGAATATCCAATAACACATCCGTTGGAGCGAATGCTGTCACCGTTTCAATTTCAACTACTTGCTCATTGCTTTGTTCTGCGATCTGGCGAATATCAATATTCTGAGCTTCACTGACAACTTTTTCCAAAATATTAAAATCGAAATTGGCTTCTTCCGCTTCAATTTTAGCTTTAACGGCTTTTACTGTCGGACTTTTGGAAATAACACCACAGAATTCAGGCATTGTACGGGCAAAATCCTCAGTGCCAATTTCACGTGCCAACCTGATAATGTGCTCTTTATCATGAGAAATCAGCGGTCGCAGAATCAATGTATCCGATGCATTATCAATTAAACGCAAATTAGTGAGTGTCTGGCTGGAAACTTGCCCCAAAGCCTCACCGGTAACAATTGCCTGCACACCATAACGCTCTGCAACTTTAGATGCCGCTCTTACCATCATCCGTTTAAGCACCACCCCCATTTGGCCGTCATCAATTTTTTCCAAAATTTCAGCGACAACAGGTTCAAAATCCACCGCAACGAAACGGACTTTATGGGAACTGCCAAAACGATTCCAAAGATAATGAGCAACCTGCTTCACGCCAATTTCATGAGCAGAACCGCCAAGATTGAAAAAGCAATAGTGAACACGGCAGCCACGACGCATTAGCATATAGCTGGAAACACCAGAATCAAAACCCCCAGAAATTAGAGATAATACATCTTCCTGCGTTCCGATAGGAAAACCACCAATCCCCTCATAACGGGCTTTTACCAGAATCAGCACATCCTGATCAATTTCCAGATTAACAGTCACATCAGGATGATTAAGTTTTACCTTCGCGGATTCAATATGCTGGTTTAAACCACCACCGACATAGCGCTCTACTTCATTGGAAGTAAATGCATGTTTACCACGGCGCTTTACCCGAACACAAAATGTCTTATTGTGGAGCGATTCGCCATAAGCTTCATAAGCTTGTTCAAAGATATGATGCATGTCACGAAACTCACGCTCCTCTACTTGCAGAATATGGTGAATACCGGGGATACGTGTCAGCGCATCACAAATTTGAGCACCAAGGTTTTCATCTTTAGTACGAACTTCGATATTATCCCAATGGCGAACCACTGCAATATTATCTCCTAACGTCTTAAGCACATTGCGAATATTACTGGCAAGAATTTTAATAAAGCGCAAACGAACAGTTTGGCTCTTGATCGTGATTTCCGGGAATAATTTAATAATAAACTTCATAGTGAGTTATAGTAGTGGTTAGGCGTTTTGATAAATAAACCTGACAGTATGCCCGGTCGTCAAATCAGGCTGCGCAGTATAACACTATCTCGTTGGTATAGCGCGTAGAAAACGCAAAATCAGTTAAGGATTTGTTTGCACCAGCATAATAAGATAGTCTGCAACCCTTAGGCGAACTCTGTAAATAGTAAAAAATTATGCCAAAGAAAAATGCAATATCAGAAAGTACAAACAGTACGCCAGAAACTGCACCGTCAATGACATTTGAAAGCTCATTAAAAGAACTGGAACAAATCGTCGCCCGGCTGGAATCAGGTGAACTGGCGCTGGAAGAAGCCCTAAGCGAGTTTGAGCGTGGTATTCAATTAGCCCGCCAAGGACAACAGACTTTACAACAAGCAGAACAGCGAGTGCAAATTCTGCTTAACGATGACCCCCAATCTCCACTGAGTCACTTCTCCCCGGATACTGAATAAGCCTATGTCTGAACAAAATTCAACCCAATTTAAAGAGCAGCTTAAAATCTGTCAACAACGAGTCAATAACGTTCTGATAAGCACACTATCTTCACTGGCATTTGCAGACAGCCCACTAGTTCACGCGATGCAACATGGTACTTTACTTGGTGGTAAACGCCTGCGCCCATTTTTGGTCTATACAGTCGGTGAAATGTTTGGATTATCCGCAGATAATCTGGATGCGCCAGCAGCGGCCGTTGAATGTATTCACGCCTATTCATTAATCCATGACGACCTACCTGCGATGGATAACGATGATTTACGCCGTGGACAACCGACCTGCCACATAAAATTTGGTGAAGCTCACGCAATTCTGGCGGGAGATGCATTACAAGCTCTGGCGTTTGAAATCCTATCTAAAAGAGAAATGCCGGATGTTACAACAACAGATCGCCTCGCAATGCTTGCTGAATTGGCAACAGCCAGTGGTATAGCCGGTATGTGCGGCGGCCAAGCCCTGGACTTGGCCGCGGAAGGCAAACACATTGATCTCCATATGCTGGAGCAAATTCATCGCCATAAAACGGGGGCGCTTATTCGTTCCGCCGTCAGAATGGGTGCATATGGCGCAGGTCAAAGTGGACATGATGCCCTGCCTGAATTGGATCAATATGCCCAAGCGATTGGTCTCGCATTCCAAGTTCATGACGATATTCTTGATGTCATTGGCGATACCGAAATGATAGGAAAACGCCAAGGCAGCGACCAACAGTTAAGAAAAAGCACTTACCCCGCATTATTGGGGTTAGAACAAGCACAAAAAAAAGCATACGAGCTGTATCAAGAAGCCTTAAAAGCCTTGAGCAAACTGGAAGATAAATCCTATAACACAACAATGCTGTGCGCACTTGCCAGCTTTATTATTGAACGTAACAATTAAGGTCTGCCGGTAAACTCACCCACTGGCAGCGCTATTTAAATAAACACTTCTTAACGAGCATCAAATGAGCATTGATATAGCCAAATACCCCACATTGGCATTAGCGGAAAATCCTGAAGAACTTCGTATGTTGCCAAAAGAGAGCCTGCCGAAGTTATGTGATGAACTTCGGCAATTCTTGCTAAACAGTGTCAGCCGCTCTAGTGGTCATTTCGCCTCCGGTCTTGGTACCGTTGAGCTGACTGTGGCGTTGCATTATGTCTACAAAACTCCTTTTGATAAATTGGTATGGGATGTCGGCCATCAAGCTTACCCCCACAAAATCCTGACAGGACGCCGAGATCGTATTAATACGATTCGTCAAAAAAATGGGCTTCACCCTTTCCCGTGGAGAGATGAAAGTGAATACGACACCTTATGTGTTGGTCACTCATCAACCTCTATTAGTGCGGGCTTAGGTATGGCAATTGCCGCTCAACGCGAAGGCAAAGGCCGCCGCACAGTTTGTGTTATCGGTGATGGCGCAATAACAGCAGGTATGGCTTTTGAAGCAATGAACCATGCCGGGGATATCGACCCGGATATGCTGGTCATTCTTAATGACAACGAAATGTCTATCTCAGAGAATGTTGGAGCGTTAAATAACCATCTGGCTCAACTTCTATCCGGTAAACTCTACACCACATTGCGGGAAGGCGGGAAAAAAGTCTTTTCCAACCTGCCGCCGATTAAAGAACTACTGAAAAAAACAGAAGAACATATCAAAGGCATGGTTGTTCCTGGCACTCTGTTTGAAGAATTGGGCTTTAATTACATTGGCCCCATTGACGGACATGATGTACTGACATTGACCCAAACGCTGAAAAATATGCGTGAGTTGAAAGGGCCACAGCTACTGCACATCATGACCAAAAAGGGCCGTGGCTATGCACCCGCCGAAAAAGATCCTATCAGTTGGCATGCGGTACCTAAATTTGATCCGACCACTGGCGCATTACCTAAAAGCTCCGATAACCGCCCTACTTTCTCCAAAATCTTTGGAGACTGGTTATGCGAAGAGGCCGCTATCGACAAAAAACTGATGGCAATCACACCCGCCATGCGTGAAGGCTCTGGTATGGTGCGTTTTTCCCGCGAATATCCTGATCAATACTTTGATGTCGCTATTGCGGAACAACACGCCGTGACTTTTGCCGCAGGTTTGGCCATTGGTGGTTACAAGCCGATTGTCGCCATCTATTCGACATTCCTCCAACGTGCTTATGACCAGGTTATTCATGATGTCGCCATTCAGAATCTGCCTGTTTTATTTGCAATAGATCGCGGCGGTATCGTGGGTGCTGATGGTCAGACACATCAAGGCGCTTTTGATCTCTCATTCCTCCGTTGCATCCCCAACATGGTCATTATGGCGCCCAGTGATGAGAACGAATGCCGCCAGATGCTACACACTGGCTATCATTATCAGCAAGGTCCAGTAGCCGTGCGCTATCCACGAGGAACCGGAACGGGTGCGGAACGCCAACCATTTGAACAATTACCAATTGGTAAAGGCGTTATTCGCCGTCAGGGTAAGAAAGTTGCGATCCTGAACTTTGGTACCCTATTACCTGATGCAATGACAGCAGCAGAATCACTAGATGCGACTGTTGTTGATATGCGCTTCATTAAACCACTGGATAAAGAATTGGTATTAGACATGGCCGATAACCATGATTTATTGGTCACGTTGGAAGAAAATGCCATTATGGGCGGCGCTGGAAGTGGCGTTAATGAACTATTAATGCAGGAAGGCCGTCTTGTGCAGATTCTGAATATTGGCTTGCCTGACCAGTTTATACCACAAGGTAGCCAGGAAGAAATCAGAGCGGATTTAGGACTTGATGCCGCAGGTATTCAAAATAGCATCAATAAAAGGCTATTTTCCTGAGTGTATAAGGGTAATAGGGTATTTATCCTATTATCCTATTATCCTATTATCCTATTATCCTATTATCCTATTATCCTATTATCCTATTATCCTATTATCCTATTATCCTATTATCCTTACTATTATATATAGCAACATAGTTAATTAACCATATAATTTATTTATTGATAAAAATAAATGTGATTTTCATGCTAATTATGAAAATTTGGCATATTATAATTAATATCTTTGTAAATTTTATTTTCTATAATAAATAGAAATTCATCATCAAACAAATAATAACTCATTTATTTAAAAATAATAATTACATCTGTAGGTATAATTATTGTAAATGAAACATGGATAACTCGCAAAAAATGACGAACAAGGGTTAAATAAGTAAATAAGTAAATAAGTAAATAAGTAAATAAGTAAATAAGTAAATAAGTAAATAAGTAAATAAGTAAATAAGTAAATAAGTAAATAAGTAAATAAGTAAATAAGTAAATAAGTAAATAAGTAAATAAGTAAATAAGTAAATAAGTAAATAAGTAAATAAGTAAATAAGTAAATAAGTAAATAAGTAAATAAGTAATATAGGCAAATACAACCCTCTTGCCTATTTTGATGATTCATTTATCAACCCAAAGCATCTAGTACTACGTAAAAATGGTAGAAATAGCGCAAGAAATGAATGGCTAGAAAAACACTCAAAAGAGATATCAAAAAGCCGAGAGGATTTTATCAAATGGCATGAAAGACGATATAAAGGAATACCATTTTGGGTAGTTATTGAAATTTGGGACTTTGGTCTAATGTCGAAATATTACGCTATGCTTAAAGATAAATACAGGAATGATATTCTTGCTAGGTTAGGTATTCCGCCAGGAAATGGCCCAATATTACAGAACTGGCTAAGTGCAATGAATGTACTTAGGAATCGATGCGCACATCACTCCCGGATTTGGAATAAAGTTAACGAACCAAAACTCAAGCCACTACCAAATCATCCTTTTTTTAATAAATTAGGATTAACTGATGATTCCTATGAAAGAATGTACGGCATGACTGCTATATTATGGTTCTTGATTAAAGAGATCGGCCCAAGTTCAAAATGGATATCCACTGTAGCAGATTTAATAGATAGCAAGCCAGAACTACCCGGATGCAATTTAACAGCAATGGGGCTACCTAATAATGATGGATTCCCCCGAGCATTATTTGATATAGAGTGATCAACCAACCAGAATAGAACTGATGATGGTGGATTACTTATTTACAATGACTCTACTGATAACAAGAACATTAGTAATAAGAAAAAAGATCTTATTCAGATATTTCTCCCGTCAATATTTCGGTAGAAATTTTAAGTTTCGGCGGGATAACCACTTACTTACCGCAGTCTTTTTCAATGTCATGAATTAAATCATCCGCATCGTTAAAACGTGCATTCATTGAGCTTCTCGCCTCATTCATAGCCTCAACAGTAACTCTGTTAGGGATTTTCTTGATCTCGAAAGGTAGCGCCTTTTCTTTGGCCACCATCGTTACAGCAATGCGTAGAAAGTCAGACATTTTAATCCCAATAGCAGCTAAAACATCGGTTGCCTCTTGCTTAATTGCAGGATCTATACGTGTGCGAACATAAGTTTCAGTACCCATTTAATACCTCGTACATGCTGATTTTTGTAGTACTATCGTAGTCCTAATTTTGATATTAGGCAATCTTAGCCCAGAGAAGAAAATGCTGAAGTATAAAGCAAAAAGCAACGATATTACCTTTCAGTGGCAACCTGTTCAGGCGTTCGGGAATTACAGTAATTTCATTAGACTTTCCATCTACACCACACCTCAAAAAGTCAAAACCTGATAAAACGCCAATAACCAAACGATAACGAAAGAAAATACAGCGGCGATAATATCATCCAACATAATACCTAATCCGCCATGAATATAGCGATCAAACCAGCGAATTGGCCACGGTTTCCACATATCCAGAATTCGGAACACCACAAAACCGGTCAAAACCCATTGCCAGTTAACCACCGGAATTGCCATCAATGTGATCCACATACCGATAAATTCATCCCAGACAATACTACCGTGGTCATGAACCTTCATATCATCAGAAGTACGCTGACAAATCATTATGCCGAAAAACATCCCGACAATAATAACCAACCAACAAATCCATTCGGGAAACTGAATCAACAATAACCAGAATGGAATAGCCGCCGCCGATCCCATTGTCCCCGGCACAACCGGCGACAACCCACTGCCAAAACCTGTCGCTAATAGATGCCAGGGATTACTCATCCGTAAACGACGCTTTGCCTTATCCATGTGCTTCCTCGGTAATAAAGTGATCGAACCCTTTCAGATCTAATTTAATCTCTTTATTATTGCTGTAGTAACGAACTCCCTCCGATTCCGCCATAATCTGTCCAACACAGCTAAAACCAGCACCGGTATGCGCCAACGCAATTTCCAACGCACCGCGATTCCTCTCCGGGACGGTAAAACATAATTCATAGTCTTCCCCACCACTCAAAGCCCACATCAAAGCTTGTTGTGGTTCAACATATTGTTTCATCGCATCAGAGTAAGGAATTGCATCCAGATTTATTCTGGCTCCACATCGGCTGGCTTTCAGAATGTGACCCAAATCGGAAATCAAACCATCAGACAAATCAATAGCTGATGTCGCCAAGCCACGTAGTGCTTGCCCTTGCAAAATACGAGGTTGTGGCCTGAGATGGCGCTGAACCAACCAGTTGCGAGATACCGGATCAGAAATTTGCAGACGGTTTTGTAACAGGGCCAAACCCGCCGCACTATCACCCAATGATCCACTCACATAAATCCAATCGCCATTTTTTGCGCCAGTACGCAGTAACGCCCTGCCTACGGGAACCAAACCATGAATCGTCAACGTCAGACTCATCGGACCGCGGGTAGTGTCACCACCAATAAGCTGCATACCGTAATAACGCAATTGCTCAAACAAACTGTCACTGAAACTACTCAGCCAGCGTTCATCCACTTCTGGTAATGTTAACGCCAATGAAAGCCAGGCAGGATCAGCGCCGACCGCAGCCAGATCACTAAGATTCACAGCGAGAGATTTGTAAGCTAAATCTTCAGGGGAGATATCAGGTAAAAAATGAATGCCTGAAACTAAGGTATCCGTACTAACCGCCAATTGTTGTTTATCGGCCAACGTCATCAGTGCACAGTCATCGCCAATACCTAAATTTACATCACGCCGGTTAGTCTCCTGGCGATCAAAATAACGTGCAATGAGGTCAAATTCGCCACATGCCATAATAAAATCCCAAAAATTACAGATGATCATGAACATAAGGCCGGTATCCCGGCCTTACAAATCATCGTCTACGGTGGGAAAAACCCGACAAGCAGTAGCTTATCTTTTTCTGCGTACTGCCGGACCAGATTTATCCAATACTCCGTTCACGAATTTGTGACTATCTTCAGCACCGAAGACTTTTGCCAATTCGATAGCTTCGTTAATAGCCACTTTATAAGGGACATCATCACGATAACTTAGTTCAAACATAGCAACACGTAAAATGGCTTTTTCTACCTGACCTAACTCTTCGAGCTGACGGGAAAGATAAGGAGCCATCAAAGCATCCAGCCTAACTGCATTCACAGCTACTCCTGACAGCAATTCACGAAAATAGGTTACGTCAACGCCAGTGACGTCCTGCTCCGACAGAAACTGTAATTCAACATCAGCAATGCTATTGCCAGATAATTGCCATGAATATATAGCCTGAACAGCGCACTCACGAGCACGACGACGAGCAGCAGGTTTCACAAGATTCCCCTTAATTAAAACTAAAATCAGCCTTTAATGGCATTAATTACATTGACCATTTCCAGTGCGGTTAATGCAGCTTCTGCACCTTTATTACCCGCTTTGGTTCCAGCGCGCTCAATCGCCTGTTCAATGCTTTCTGTAGTCAGAACACCAAATGCCACTGGGATTTCACTGGACATCGCCACATTAGACAGACCAGAACTACATTCACCAGCAACGTACTCAAAATGAGCGGTACCACCACGGATAACTGTACCTAGCGCGACAACGGCGTCATATTTACGGGTTTCGACCAATGTCTTCACTGTCAATGGTAACTCGTAAGCACCAGGAACCCAGACAACAGTGATATTCTCTGAGGCAACCTGACCGATACGTTCAAGCGCATCTATCGCGCCTCCTAACAGACTGTCATTAATGAAGTTGTTAAAACGTGCAATGGCAATCGCCACACGAGCTTGTGGAGCTGCAACAACACCTTTGATTACGTTCATAGCCTTCCTTCTATCTGTTCATATCCGCAGGGGGGCGGATTCTATCATATTCTTTCGTTAGCCGCGCCTGCGGATTTAGCAACAGAGCATAAAAATAAGCAAACTAACTCATACTCACCTATTCAGTCAGTATACAGGCCGCAAGCGTAGACGAAGATCAGGTCCAACTTGCTGAACATCAAAAATGTCAAATTCCGGCGCCTCTGCCAGATTTTTGAGTTCAGGAATAGTAAACAATCCACAAGCCGTATCACCTAACACTTTTGGCGCAACGTAAAGAACCAGTTCATCCACCAACCCTAAAGTTAGCAATGCCCCCGCCAGCAATGCCCCGCACTCAGTCCAGACCGTATTAATCTGGCGCTTCCCCAATTGCATCATCAATGACACTAAATCTACTCCAGCACCATGAGCAGGTAACAGTATCTGTTCCACATTTTCAGATAATCCATATTCATCTGCTTTAGTGCGAGCCAGCCAACAATAACCGGGCTGTTGTATTACCTGATGCTGAGGACCAACACGATTCTGACTGTCAACAATAACACGCACCGGTTGACAAAGATTTTCCTCGGGATAAACCGCCTGAGTTTCCGTATCCAATTCATTCCAACGAACCGTCAAGTGAGGATCATCAGTCAGAACAGTGCTACTGGAACTCAGAATCGCGCTACATTGAGCACGAAATTTTTGCACATCATAGCGAGCTTGAGGTGATGTAATCCATTTACTTTCGCCAGAAATCAACGCCGTTCGCCCGTCAAGAGAAGAAGCCATCTTCAACTGAACATACGGGAACCCAGTACGCATCCGCTTCAAAAATCCCCGGTTGAGAGATTCAGCTTCCTCCATCATCAGCCCATGTTCTACTGCAATACCAGCCTGTTGCAGCTTATAAAGCCCTCTTCCTGCTACCTGTGGATTAGGATCTTGCATCGCCGCAACCACTCGGCTAACGCCAGCCGCAATCAACGCATCGGCACAAGGCGGTGTTTTACCGTGATGACTGCATGGCTCAAGCGTAACATAAACAGTTGCGCCTTTAGCTTTATCTCCGGCCATCCGTAAAGCGTGAACCTCCGCATGTGGCTCGCCAGAACGTAAATGAAAACCTTCCCCAACAATCTGTCCATCACGCACAATCACACAACCGACGTTAGGATTAGGTGACGTGGTAAAACGCCCTTGACGTGCCAATTCCAAGGCGTACGCCATATATTTTTTATCGTTATTCATCGACTTAACCTTGCAATTTAGCAATCTCTTCGCCAAATTCACGAATATCTTCAAAGCTGCGATAGACAGAAGCAAAACGGATATAGGCGACTTTATCCAATTTCTTCAATTCATCCATGACCAGATTACCAATCATTTTGGATGGAACTTCCCGCTCACCGGTAGCACGTAACTGAGATTTAATATAGCTAATCGCCATCTCTACATCATCAGAACTGACCGGGCGCTTCTCCAGTGCTTTTTGCATACCACGGCGCAATTTCTCTTCATCGAACGGCTCTCGGATATCGTCACTTTTTATTACTCTAGGCATAACCAGCTCAGCCATTTCAAAAGTGGTAAATCGTTCATGACACTCAAGACACTGGCGCCGCCGGCGCACCTGCGAGCCATCCCCTACCAAACGAGAATCGATCACTTTGGTATCAACAGCAGCACAAAATGGGCAATGCATATCGTTTCCTGATGGTTAATCCAAACTAAATTTACAGTTTATCCTTAATCTGAATAAAAAACACCCTGTCAGCCGGATACTCACAGGGTGTTTGAACAGCATCAAGGTCGAATAATTAAGGCAATAAAGATGGCTGATCAGCCCCTTCCTTCTCAACCTTTTGTTGGATCATGTGTTCACGCTTCATACCCAGTTTCAACGCTAAAGCGGAAGCAACGTAGATAGAAGATATCGTACCGATAGAAACACCGATTAACATCGCCAGTGAGAAACCTTTCAACATTGCGCCACCGAAAATATATAACATCAGCACCACCAGTAAGGTAGTCGCGGATGTCATGATGGTGCGGCTCAATGTTTGCGTCAGAGAGACATTCATAATTTCATACGACGTACCACGACGGATCTTACGGAAGTTCTCACGGATACGGTCAGAAACCACGATACTGTCATTCAATGAGTAACCGATAACCGACATCAGCGATGCCACAATTGTCAAGTCAATCTCGATATGGAACAGTGACAGAACCCCTAGCGTGATGATGACGTCATGGGCAAGGGCGAGAACCGCACCCAATGCTAAACGCCATTCAAAACGGAATCCAACATAAATCAAGATACAAATAAGCGCCGCCAGTAACGCCATTGCTCCATCTTGGGCGAGCTCAGCACCAACACTCGGCCCAACAATTTCAACACGAGTAACACTCGCATCTTTATCAATGGTGTCATTAATGACCTTAATAACCTTTTTACCCAGCTCCTCGTTAGCCGCCCCCGTAACCGGTGGCATACGCACCATCACATCACGGCTACTACCGAAATTTTGCAACAACGGATCTTCAAAACCCGCTTTTGCCAGGTTATCACGCATCTTATCCAGATCAGCAGATTGACTGAGCTTGATTTCGATTACCGTACCACCGGTAAAATCGAGTCCCCAGTTAAACCCGCGAGTTGCCATCACAAAAACAGAAGCTACCAACAGCAGCAACGAAATTCCGAAAGCAACGTTGTCCCAGCGCATAAAATCATAGACTTTACGACCGTAGTTCAATTGTTCAACAGTATAATCCTGTGCCACAACGTGCTCCTTAAATTGATAGCTTCTTAATACGCTTACCGCCGTATAGCAGGTTGACGATTGCTCGAGTACCTACAATAGCGGTGAACATAGAAGTCGCGACACCAATTGACGTTGTTATCGCAAAGCCTTTAATTGACCCGGTACCAACAGCATAAAGAATGACCGCAGTAATCAACGTGGTCAGGTTAGCGTCAATAATACTGGAGAAAGCCCCTTTATAACCTTCATGGATCGCTTGTTGTACTGTCCGGCCATTACGGAATTCTTCTTTGATGCGTTCGTTAATCAGTACGTTAGCATCAACCGCCACCGCAAGCGTTAGCACAATACCCGCGATCCCCGGCATGGTTAACGTCGCCCCTGGTAACAGAGACATGATACCGACAATCAACACCAAGTTAGCCAACAAAGCACTGCTCGCAATCACACCGAATTTGCGATAGTAAACCACCATAAACAGAATTGAGGCAATTAAGCCCCACAGACAAGCTTCTAAACCTTGTTCAATGTTTTGCAGACCAAGAGTTGGCCCAATGGTGCGTTCTTCCACAATCTGAATCGGCGCAATCAGAGCGCCCGCACGCAACAGTAAGGATAACTGACGCGCTTCGGTTGCATTGGAAAGGCCTGTGATACGGAAATTGTTCCCCAAGCGAGTCTGAATATTAGCAACGTTAATCACTTCTTCATGCTTAACTAACACCGCCCGACCATTAGCATCTTTCTTACCGCTGTCTTTATATTCCACAAACAGTGTTGCCATTGGCTTACCAACATTGTCTTTGGTGAAATTAGACATTGCTGTGCCACCGGCACTGTCCAGTGAAATACTCACCTGTGGATTACCGTATTCATCGGCATCCGAGATTGAATCTGTAATGTGATCACCGGTCAAAATAACACGCTTATATAGCACAACCGGATTACCATCACGGGTGTCTTTCACCTCAGAATCACCTGGTACACGGCCTGATGCAGCCGCGGTAGAGTCAATACTGGTATTAACCAGACGAAACTCCAGCGTTGCTGTCGCGCCAAGAATCTCTTTTGCACGAGCAGTATCCTGAATACCCGGTAATTCAACCACAATACGGTCAGCGCCCTGACGCTGAACCAATGGTTCAGCCACCCCCAATTGATTAACACGATTACGCAGAATGGTAATGTTCTGCTGCACCGCATAAGAACGGGCTTCGCGCTGACGCTCATCGCTCATCACCGCTTTCAGGGTATTATTGGCTCCAATACTGAAAACTAAATCACGGTGACGACCAGTAAGATAGTTTTCTGCCTCATCACGCGCTTTTTCATCGCGGAAGCGGATTTCTACACCGTAATTATCAATTTTACGAACAGTAGAATAAGGAATACCTTTTTCGCGCAAACCAGTGCGCAGGCCATCAATATTCTGCTCTTGCAGTTTGCCTAATGCGGTTTCCATATCCACTTCCATCAGGAAGTGCACTCCACCTCGCAAATCAAGGCCCAGCTTCATTGGCTCAGCGCCAACCTTACTTAACCAGGTTGGTGTCGCTGGCGCCAGGTTCAATGCCACCACGTACTGATCGCCTAATGTGGACATCAATACTTCACGGGCACGAAGTTGAATATCGGAATTATTGAAACGAGCAAGAATCGCACCATTTTCCAGCGCAATAGATTTACTCGCGATTTGATTTTTTTCTAAAACATTATGGACTTGGGCCAGCGTTTGCTCACTGGCGGCAATGCCTCGCGCGCCAGTGATTTGTACAGCCGGATCCTCACCATAAAGGTTGGGAAGCGCATAAAGCAAACCGATGAGGATCGCAGCGATCAGCATCAGATACTTCCACAAAGGATAACGGTTTAGCACGGCAGTTCCCTTCGGGAAAATCAGAAATTATAAAGCTTTCATTGTACCTTTCGGTAAAACGGCAGCGACGAAATCACGTTTAATGGTCACTTCAGTAGTATCATTCAGTGCTACAACGATATAACCCGTGTCAGAAACTTTAGTGACACGACCAATCAAACCGCCATTGGTCATCACCTCATCACCTTTGGAAATAGAATCCATCAGCTTTCTGTGTTCCTTGGTACGTTTCTGTTGTGGACGCAGGATCATGAAGTAGAAGATCAGGCCGAAAACAACCAGCATGATGATCAAAGAATACGGGCTTCCCTGAGCCGGTGCGCCAGCAGATGCTGCTGCTTCAGAAATAATACTCATTAAACTTCCCTCATTGTTATCAAATTCAATAGTAATCAAAAAACCAGCCGCAATATGCTATACACACTGAAACCAGTCAATCACTACTTAAGTCAAATACTTAATGCCGGAACGGGTTTACCAATCCGTTGATAAAAATCTTCAACAAACTGTTCAAGATTACCTTCTTCGATAGCTTGACGGATCTTAGCCATCAGGCGCTGATAATACCGCAAATTATGGATAGTATTCAGCCTTGCACCGAGAATTTCATTACAACGGTCGAGATGATGCAAATATGCCCGACTATAATTCCGACAAGTATAACAGTCACACTGTTCATCCAGCGGCGAAGTATCCTCTTTATGTTTGGCATTACGGATTTTAATCACACCATTGGTCACAAAAAGGTGACCATTACGGGCATTTCGAGTTGGCATCACACAATCGAACATATCAATGCCGCGACGAACCCCTTCCACCAAATCTTCGGGTTTCCCTACTCCCATCAGATATCGTGGTTTGTCTTGCGGGATTTGCGGACAGACATGTTCAAGAATACGGTGCATGTCCTCTTTAGGCTCGCCTACAGCTAAACCACCTACAGCGTATCCATCAAAACCAATCTCTACCAGACCTTTTACTGAAATGTCACGTAAATCTTCGTAAATACTTCCCTGAATAATACCAAACAACGCGTTTTTATTCTGTAATTCATCAAAACGCTTACGACTACGCGCCGCCCAACGTAAGGACATCTCCATCGAACGTTTCGCATAATCCCAATCAGCAGGATATGGCGTACATTCATCAAAAATCATGACAATATCAGAGCCTAAATCATACTGGATTTCCATTGATTTTTCCGGGCTAAGGAAAACCGGGGTACCATTGATTGGGTTACGGAAATGTACACCTTCCTCTTTGATTTTACGCATTGCGCCAAGGCTGAATACCTGAAAACCGCCTGAATCCGTCAAGATTGGCCCATGCCATTGCATAAATCCATGCAGATCGCCATGAAGTTTCATGATTTCCTGCCCTGGGCGTAGCCATAGATGGAAAGTATTACCAAGCAGGATCTGCGCACCGGTTTCTTTCACTTCCTCCGGCGTCATCCCTTTTACCGTGCCATAAGTCCCAACTGGCATAAATGCCGGCGTTTCCACCACGCCACGCTCAAAAATCAGACGACCACGACGGGCTTGGCCGTCGGTAGTTTGTAATTCAAATTTCACTTAACCTCCAAGCATCAGATAAACAGTCCGATGCTGTTATTTGAAACCAGACAAAATTAAAATTTACCGTTGAGCTGAGATATTCACATAACCCTATTTTCAACAACTTCAACAATATATTCCAGTCAATGCCATAATCATTACATTGAATTAAGAAATCTTTTCCTTGCAAGCCAAAGAATTACGACGAATAAACATAGCATCGCCGTAACTAAAGAAACGGTATTTTTCTGCAACCGCCTCTTTATAAGCATTCATCGTATTTTTATAACCCGCAAAAGCAGAAACCAACATAATAAGTGTCGATTCTGGTAAATGGAAATTAGTAATCAACGCGTCTACAACCTGATATTCAAAACCCGGATAGATAAAAATTTGCGTGTCATTAAAAAACGGCGCAATTAACCCATCCTGACAGGCTTTCGCGGCACTTTCCAGCGATCGCACTGAGGTTGTGCCAACGGCAACAACGTTGTTACCTCGCGCCTTACATGCCAACACTGCATCAACCACATCCTGTGGCACCTCTGCATATTCGGCATGCATGATATGGTCTTCAATGGTCTCCACCCGCACAGGTTGGAAAGTACCGGCGCCAACATGCAATGTCACAAAAACCATTTCCACGCCTTTCTTACGCAGCGCTTCCAACAATGGTTCATCAAAATGAAGACCAGCGGTTGGCGCAGCTACCGCCCCAGGTCGTTCACTGTATACAGTTTGATACAACTCACGGTCTGCCTCTTCATCAGGACGATTAATATAAGGCGGCAAAGGCATATGACCTATGTCATCCAAAATGGACAGCACATCGCGTTTATCATCAAAACGTATTTCGAACAGACTATCATGACGGGCCAACATGGTTGCTTTAAGACTTTCATTGTCGCCCAACAATAACTCAGTTCCCTCTTTTGGCGCCTTGGAAGCACGCACATGTGCAAGTACCCGTTTATCATCCAACACCCGTTCAACCAGCACTTCCAGCTTACCGCCTGTAGCTTTTCGACCGAAAATACGCGCAGGTATGACACGAGTATTATTGAAAACCAGTAAATCTCCGGCATTCAGCTTATCGAGAACATCCGTAAAAATACCATGCGTTAATGCCCCCGTTTCACCATCAAGCGAGAGCAAACGGCAGCCACTGCGTTGTGGTTGAGGGTAATGAGCAATCATTTCGTCAGGAAGTTCAAAAGTAAAATCGGAGACACGCATTATATTTAATCATTCAGAAAAACAGGCGGACTAGTCTAGTGCCGCAACCCTAAGGGTGCAACAAATAAGCACATAACTTCGCGGATTTATATTATAATCACCAAATGAATTTTCTCGCTCACCTTCATTTAGCTACTCTGGCTGACAGTTCCCTGCTAGGAAATCTGATGGCGGATTTTGTACGCGGTAATCCAGAGGGGCAATACAGCGCTGATGTGGTTGCAGGTATTCGCATGCATCGGCGGGTTGACGTATTAACAGATACCCATCCATTGGTTATTCAAGCCCGTCACTTGTTCAGTAATCCATATCGACGGGTTGCGCCGATCACTTTAGATATTATCTGGGATCACTTCCTCTCTTTGTATTGGGATAAATTAGTTCCCACTTACTCATTACCGGCATTTATTCTCCATGCTCGCAACCAAATTGAACCTCATCTTTATTACACTCCCGAAAAATTTCAGGAACTGAATGAATTTTTATGGCCGCAAAACTGGCTTATCCGCTATGCAGATCTTGCATTTATCGCAGATGTATTAACAGGCATGGCTCGAAGACATCCCAGATTATCAGCTTTATCTGGATCATTTCAGGATATAGAGCAACATTATGCTGATTTTGAAGCACTATTCTGGCAATTTTATCCCTATATGATGGAAAAAGCAGAAAATAAGGATTTTTACTGCTTATCCCAATAGGTATTTGCATTCAAAATATCGCCTTTGTTTAAGCCCAGCTTAAACATGATTTATCTAAAGTCAGTAGAACTCACTATTTTCTACTCAATGAAACTCGTGTCAAACTAAGTAACTATGTTCCAAAGTTTACGAAGCAAACAACCTCATCCAAGCAACACAGAGAGCCATTACAGTAAAGAAAATAAAAATAAGGTATTGATAGGTAAAATCTATTGCAAAGATTAGTATTTTATCCTTTATTGGTGTACGCTAATTCCTTATTCTATATCCAATTTTTACATAAACCCCGTAAAACTACAGGAGTAACTCATGGTTCTGGTAACTCGTCAAGCCCCTGACTTTACAGCAGCAGCAGTCCTCGGCAACGGCGAAATAGTTGGGAATTTCAACCTGAAAAAACACCTAAATGGTAAATCTGCGGTTATCTTTTTCTGGCCAATGGACTTTACTTTCGTATGCCCTTCTGAGCTGATCGCATTTGATCACCGCTACGAAGAGTTCAAAAAACGCGGTGTTGAAGTTATAGGTGTTTCTTTTGATTCTGAATTCGTCCACAACGCATGGCGTAAAACTCCTATCGATCAAGGTGGTATTGGCGAAGTTAAATATGCAATGGTTGCCGATACCAAACGCGAGATTCAAAAAGCGTACGGCATTGAGCATCCAGATGCAGGCGTCGCTCTGCGTGGTTCTTTCCTGATCGACAAAAACGGCGTAGTTCGTCATCAAGTCGTTAACGATCTGCCTCTGGGCCGTAACATTGACGAAATGCTGCGGATGGTTGACGCACTGCAATTCCACGAAGAGCACGGCGATGTCTGTCCTGCACAGTGGGAAAAAGGTAAAGAAGGTATGAGCGCTTCTCCAGACGGCGTAGCTAAATACCTGTCGCAAAACGCGACTAAACTATAACCTTAGATATTACTTACCATATTCAGACCAGCCGGTTATTCCGGCTGGTTTTTTATCGCTGAAATTCCTCGTTTTGCCACCTTGCGCACAAAAACTTCCTCTTATCGATAACTATCACCACTTACAATTAAATTTACAATTGTTTAACATTAAAATCAGTGCAAATAAAACAAGTCATTAGCTGACAAAATAACCTCGCCAAAAGACAGGAGCTCACAACATGTTGAAAACATGGAAAACACCACTGGCAATCATATCCTTGCTCGTCTCGTCCCACCTTTATGCCGCTTCGCAACCGGCTGTTGAAGCTAAAAATGGCATGGTCGTTTCAGCACAACATCTTGCTTCACAAGTTGGCGTCGATATTCTCAAAATGGGTGGAAACGCGGTTGATGCAGCCGTTGCCGTTGGCTATGCCCAAGCCGTTGTTAATCCATGTTGTGGAAACATCGGCGGTGGTGGTTTTATGACAATTCATTTGGCTGATGGTACCAATACTTTTATTAACTTCCGCGAAACCGCGCCAAGTGCAGCAAGTGCCGATATGTATCTGGATAAAGAAGGCAATGTCATTAAAGAAGCCAGTTTATATGGTTACCGCGCGGCCGGGGTGCCAGGAACCGTGATGGGGTTAGACAGCGCCCTAAAAAAATATGGCAAATTAAGCCGTGAACAAGTCATGGCGCCTGCGATTAAGCTGGCTCGAGAAGGCTTTATACTGACCCGTGCAGACACTGATATTCTGGATACCTCAATCAAACGCTTCCGCAAAGATCCAGAAGCAGCCCGCATCTTCCTACGCAAAGATGGATCTCCTTATCAACCGGGTGACAGGCTGATACAAACCGATCTGGCGAATACGCTGGAGTTAATTGCCAAAAAAGGACAAGAATCTTTCTATCACGGAAATATTCCTAAACTGGTCGCCGAAGCGGCTAAAAAATCCGGCGGCATTATTACCGAAGCTGATTTCGCCAACTATAAAATCTCAGAAACAACCCCCGTCACCTGTAATTATCGAGGTTATAAATTTATCTCATCACCGCCACCGAGTTCAGGCGGAGTAACCATGTGTGAAATTCTTAATATTTTGGAAGGTTACAACCTCAAAGAAATGGGATTCAACTCGGCTGATTATATTCACACCCTGACAGAAGCCATGCGTCATGCTTACATGGATAGAAATACTTACCTCGGCGATCCAGAATTTGTTAAAAATCCCATCGATCGCTTACTGAGTAAGAGTTATGCTGAATCTCTACGTAAAAAAATAGAGCCAGGTAAAGCTACATTATCAGAGAATGTTCAGCCAGGTATTGGCCCCCATGAAAAACCAGAAACCACGCACTATTCCATTGTTGACAAAGAAGGTAATGCAGTTTCAACCACCTATACTATCAATGGACTTTTTGGTGCTGTCGTCATCGCTCCCGAGACAGGTTTCTTCCTCAATGATGAGATGGATGACTTCACCACTAAAATTGGTGAGAAGAATCTTTATGGTCTCATTCAAGGCGCGACTAACTCTATTGCCCCTGGTAAGCGCCCACTATCCTCAATGAGCCCGACACTTGTCACAAAAGACAACAAGATATTCCTTGTTCTGGGCTCACCCGGCGGCTCCCGTATTATCTCTATTACCCTGCAAACTGCCTTAAACATCATTGAACACGGAATGCCTCCTCAAGAAGCGGTTAATAGCCCCCGCATTCATCATCAATGGTTACCCGATGAAGTTTATTATGAGCAACGTGGTATTTCTAAAGACTCGCTGAATTTGCTAGAAAAAATGGGATACAAGATGGTGGAACAGATACCGTGGGGCGCTGCTGAAGTGATTATGGTTGGTTTACCTAAAGCCGCTGGCGCTTCAGCTAATTCTTCAGGCAATGATGCAGCCGTATCTGGTAAAGTTCGTGAAAACCATTTTTATGGCGCCAATGATGTCCGACGTCCGGCCGGCGCGGCTATTGGTTACTAAACCAATAACCAAAAAATAGCTAATCTGTATATACCCTATGGATTTCAAGATGCATCGCGACGGCAAGGGAGCGAATCCCCGGGAGCATAGAAAACTATGTGACCGGGGTGAGTGAGTGCAGCCAACAAAGAAGCAACTTGAAAGATAACGGGTATAGGCAATATCGGGATGGGATATCCTTTTCTCAGGAACCCCATCCCACGCTTTCCCTGAACATCTGACGATGGCAAACAGTCAGAGAAACATAACATTATCACTGATGCATTTGAGTCTCGCGGGTACCAGAACGCCCTAAAACACGGTCATAAATACCAGCCACAACTAAAACCAACAAGGATGGCGCTAACCAAGCTAGTCCTTGATCCGCCAGCGGTAAACGTGTTGCCCAGTTTGGTAACAAATAAGCCAGTGCTTCAGACGACTTAATCGCATCCAAAATACCAAATATCAGACTAATTAACATTACCGGAGCCAAAATACGGGTGAAATTGTGCCACCAGCACAGTGTAAAACTCAACACAATCAGAACGATACAAGGTGGATAAATAGCTGTCAGTACCGGTATAGAAATCTTAATCAAATGACTCAAACCAAGGTTAGAAGTCAACATGGAGAATCCGCCAAGGATCAAAACCAGTGAACGATAAGACAGGGGCAAATAACGGCTGAAAAACTCAGCACATGCACAAGTTAATCCAACCGCAGTCACCATACAGGCGACAAAAATCAGCACAGCCAGGAAAATACTGCCAACACCACCAAAAGTATGATGAACATAGGCATGCAAAATGACCGCGCCATTTTCTGCATGAGGCACTAACGCTCCACTGCCAGCGCCCAACTTAAACAGGGAAAGATAAACCAGTATCAGACCAAAGCCGGCGATAAAACCTGCCCACATTGCATAACGCGTTAATAATGAAGATGAGGCAACGCCTCTTGAACGCGCAGCATTCACAATAACAATCCCAAACACCATCGCCCCCAGCGTATCCATCGTCAAATAACCATTGACGAAACCACTGGAGAATGGAATTTGCTGATAAACATCAATCGCGGGAATTGAACTACCGGCTGGCCAAAGTAAAGCAGCAACACCAAGTATACCTAACGCCAACATCTTGATGGGTGCTAACACATGCCCGACAGTATCAAGCAAACGGCCAGGGTAAAGGGAAACAGCAATTACCAGAACAAAATAAATAAGACTGTAGATAAACAGGGGTAACTCACCAGCACTAGTAAGCGGGGCAATGCCGACTTCAAAAGAGACCGTTGCAGTCCGAGGGATAGCGAATAAAGGACCAACAGCCAAATAACAAACCGTCGCCAGCAGCAAACCAGCAACTCTACCAATAGGTGAACTCAGCTCTTCAATACCACCGCCAACTTTTGCCAATGCGATGATTGTAATGACGGGTAAGCCAACCGCTGTCGTTAGGAAGCCTAGAGCGGCTAACCAAACATATTCACCTGATTGTAACCCCACCATCGGGGGAAAAATAATATTTCCCGCCCCCACAAACAGAGCAAAAGTCATAAACCCTAATGCCCAAATATCCTTAGATGATAAACGATGTGTCATAATGATTATTAATATTTTGTTACCATATTTATGGACTGAATAATATAAATACTGTCAATAGCTAAGCCCCTATTGACAATATTGAACCCTAATTTAACGATTTATTATCAAAATAATATTCACCAGGTATCTGTTGAAGACAGATTTATAGTGGTTATTATAGATAGAATCGCCAACAACTGCCCACAAGTAAAACTTTTATAGTGCCAGAAGGCAATAGATAAACCAGAATGCAGAAGTATATGCCGTACTCTTTTTCAAAACCAGTGATTGCTGTTAGCTATCATTGAATAAACACTATATGATTTGCGTTTTTTTTAACCTGAAAAAATAATAATCAATTGCAAAGATTAATTATTACTGTTAATCAAACTATTCCTATCTCTCTTGCTGGTTATTTTGACAGGTACAATCAATCCTGTCGGTAGAGTAAAACTAAAGCGCGTCCCTTTCCCTATTTCGCTGGAAATTTCAAGATGAGAATGGTGATGATGTAAGGCATGTTTAACAATCGCAAGACCGAGACCACTTCCTCCCGTTTGTCTGGAACGTGCTTTATCTACCCGATAAAAACGTTCGGTCAAACGAGGTAGATGTTCAGCACTGATACCTTGCCCATTATCTTTCACGGTAAATTCAGCACCGTGGGAATTCTTTTTCCAACTGACATCAATTTGAGTCCCTTTAGGGGTATGGTTAACCGCGTTATAAACCAAATTCGACATTGCACTGCGAAGCTGCTCTTCATTGCCGAACACTTTAAGTCCTTCACCAATATCAAAATTAATCTTGTAACATTCATTACCCAGTGCCGTGGCTTCCTGACGCAGTACTTTAAGCATCAAAGGCACATCAACCACTTCATTCATATCAATCTGGGGAGCGACTTCAATTTTAGACAGTTGTAACAATTGCTTCACCAAACTGTCCAGCCTCCGGGTTTGCTCTTGCATCGTATTCAGCGCTTTCTTATTTAGCGGATTATCCTCTGCCTGATCCTGCATCATTTCCAAATAACCCTGCAAGACGGTTAAAGGGGTACGCATTTCATGACTGACATTGGCAAAAAAGTCACGACGGGCATTTTCCAGTGTTCGCTTCTGAGTCACATCTCTGGCAACCATTAAGAATTGACCCTCAGTATAAGGCATCACCCGAAACTCAACAGTGAAACCATTATTTAGCTCAATGGACAAAGGACGTGAAAAATCCCTGGAAAGGATATAGCGGCTAAAATCAGGGTAGCGGAGTAAATTAAAAATATGCTGACCATTGTCTTCAGGCCAACGAAAACCAAGTAAATGTTGCGCCAAACGGTTACACCAGAAAATATTACCTTCTGTTGTCATCATCACAATGGCATCGGGCAATGATTCCGCCCCACTACGAAACCGTTTGATCAACATCGCCAACTCCCGACGCCGTTTTCGATTCCGTTGCTGCATCTGGTGAATACCATAGAAAATTGGCTCCCACCCTCCTCTCCCCGACGGCGGCAACATACTGCGATCCAGCCATAACCAATTGGACAGTTTCAGCAAGTTATAACCATGCCATATCAGCGCCAAAAACACCGAAACAAATAAACACCAAGATAAATGACCAATAAATATCGACAAAATTAACGCAGGTAAACAAAAGAGAAACAGCTCTGAAACCAGTTTCTTCCAAGATAAACGTTCTAACACATTAGATTCTCCGGTGCGTGGATTTAGTAACGAGTAGAAAAACGATAACCCGTACCACGAACGGTCTGCACCATTTTATCATGGCCGCCAATCTCTAATACTTTACGTAAACGGCGAATATGGACATCAACAGTTCTATCTTCAACATAAACATTTGCTCCCCAAACATAATTAAGCAACTGTTCACGGCTATAGACCCGTTCAGGGTGAGTCATAAAGAAATGCAGTAATTTAAATTCCGTCGGCCCCATATCCAGCGCTTTATCCTGGCTGGTCACCCGATGGGACGTTGAATCCAAAACCAAACCATTCATTTCGATAATATCTTCCATGACCATCGGTGAAATACGCCGTAATACCGCTTTAACTCTGGCAACCAACTCTTTAGGAGAGAAAGGCTTGGTGATATAGTCATCTGCCCCAACTTCGAGGCCACGCACCCGATCTTCCTCTTCACCACGGGCAGTTAACATCATCACCGGAATATCACGGATATTATTATTCCGTTTCATCTGCTTAATTATCTGCAAACCAGAGCCGCCGGGGAGCATCCAATCCAATAACACCAAATCAGGATATGGCTCAGATAAACATGCCAACGCAGAATCGTAATCTTCTGCCTCTATCGGCTGATACCCGTTTTTTTCCAGAACAAAACAGACCATCTCACGAATCGGAGCTTCATCCTCAACTACCAGAATGCGTCTTGCCATGATTAATCCCGTTAATATATTGAGTTGACATTCACTACGCCCTAAAGAACGAGGTTTTACGGCGCGCCTGATAACAGCCTAATTTGAAAAAGCATTATGCGTCAGTTTTATGACAAATTTATGAAATCCTGCCTTGGTTATCCTCTATCTGCAATCTATTTCGCAATAATTAATTTAACAATTGTCATATTTCATAATGAATGCGAAGCCGCTCGGAGATATATTCACGAAATCGGATTTAAAAGCGACATTCAGAATACAGCGATTATAATCATGCTTCACTTTAACCAATGACGGCGAAACTATGCGTATTATTCACACTTCGGACTGGCATCTCGGCCAATATTTTTTTACAAAAAGCAGGGTTGCTGAACATCAACATTTTCTGCGCTGGCTGATTAAACAGATCGAATATCACCAAGCCGATGCATTAATTGTTGCCGGAGATGTATTTGATACCGGCTCACCGCCCAGTTATGCCCGTGAGCTATATAATCGCTTTGTCGTTGAACTACAACCGACCGGTTGTCAATTAATTCTCCTTGGCGGCAACCATGATTCAGTAGCAACATTAAACGAATCAAAAGAACTTCTTTCCTGCCTGAATACCACCGTTATTGCTCATGCAGAAAAAGATCCACAAAAACAGATAAAAATACTCACCACCAAACAAGGCAATGCCGGTGCGATTCTTTGCGCAATCCCTTTTCTGCGGCCAAAAGATATTATGATCAGCCAGGCTGGTCAGTCAGGAGAACAAAAACAACTCGTATTACAAGAAGCCATTGCAGAACACTATCATCGACTTTATCAGCAAGCATGTGAATTACGTGATGAATTGAATTTACCCTTACCTATCATTGCTACCGGGCATCTGACGACCGTTGGCGCTACTGTTACAGATTCAGTGCGGGATATTTATATCGGTACATTGGATGCCTTCCCGGCGCAAGCTTTTCCGCCGGTAGACTATATTGCGCTTGGGCATATTCACCGGCCGCAAGTAGTGGCTAAATCTGAACATATTCGCTACAGCGGCTCTCCTATTCCTCTTAGTTTCGATGAAGTCGGGCAAGAGAAAAGCGTCTGTTTGGTGGAATTTACCCAAGATAAACTGGCATCCATTAATCTTTTACCCATTCCGCAATATCAGCCCATGCAACTTATCAAGGGCAACCTGCAACAGATTGAGCAACAGTTACAAACTTTTAATGACTACCAAGGAGAGCAACCCGTCTGGCTGGATATTGAAGTTGCCACCCAGGATTACCTGCATGATATCCAGAAAAGGGTTCAATCAATGGTTGCAGAACTTCCTGTCGAAGTCATTCTGCTACGACGTAGTAAAACACAGCAGCGAAACAAGCTAGCACAAGAAAACCGAGAAACCCTGACAGAACTCAGCGTCAACGAGGTTTTTGCCCGACGGCTTGCTCAATCGGCACTCGAAAATGAAGAACATAAAAAACGTCTGATCACTCTTTTCGAACAAACACTGAACGATATCTATCAAGCTAAAAATAAGGAGGAGCAGGCATGAAGATTTTGAGTCTACGGCTAAAAAACATTAATTCATTACAAGGTGAATGGAAAATTGATTTCACAGCCGAGCCGTTTGCCAGCAATGGTCTGTTCGCCATAACCGGCCCTACCGGAGCGGGTAAAACTACCTTATTGGATGCGATCTGCCTTGCGCTTTATCACGAAACCCCACGCTTGACGATTTCTACCTCACAAAATGAGTTAATGACCCGACACACCGCAGAATCACTAGCCGAAGTTGAGTTTGAAGTAAAAGGTGTCGCTTACCGTGCTTTCTGGAGCCAACGGCGAGCGCGTAATCAACCGAATGGCAATCTGCAATCCCCTAAAGCGGAGCTCGCCCTCAGTCACAGCGGTAAAATTCTGGCAGATAAGCCCCAAGATACGAAAGAGAAAATCATTGAAATAACTGGATTAGATTACGACCGTTTCACCAAATCCATGTTGTTATCCCAAGGGGACTTCGCCGCTTTCCTCAATGCCAAACCAAACGAACGGGCTGACTTATTGGAGGAATTAACCGGTACTGAAATTTACGGCATCTTATCCCAACAAATTTACCAACAACATAAACAGGCGCAGTCAGAGCTGGATATTCTGCAAGCCAAAGCATCCGCCATTGATTTGCTAACCGCAGAACAGCATCAACAATATCTGGAACAACAGCAACAACTCACTCATACGGAATTACAACTCAATCAGCAGATAAAAACATTGCAATATTCGGCACAATGGCTGACACGTGAGGAAGAACTTGAGCAACTTGTTACTGAAAACAACGCTTCCTTACAGCAGGCAGAAAAAGCGCTGACTCATGCAGAGCCGCAACTGCAAAAACTGGCTGGCAGTGAACCCGCAGAAACATTGCGCCCATTGCTGGATGATAAAAACCGAACACAATATGAACATCAGAGAATCAGCAAACAGTTGGCAGAGATGCATCAGCAACTTCATCAACAACAACAGACACTCACGCCAATACAGCAAAATGTAACTCATGCAGATTCTGCCAGAGCAGCACACCAACAACACCGGCAACAACAAGAAAAACTGATAACAGAACAGGTGATCCCATTAGATCATCAAATTGCGGTGCAGACTAAAGAGCTTAATCTTACTCAGCAACAAATCAGCGAACAGAAAACCGCACTTGAAAACCGTTGTCAGCAATATGACACAGCAAACCAGCGCGCCCTATCATTCACCAATCAAAGAAAACAACTGGAAAACTATTTCGAACAACAACCTTATCATCAATATTTCGGTGAAAAACTGGCTTTTTGGCAACACCAATTCTCTTGGCGACAAGAACAGCAACAACAAATTGATCACCAAATGCAAAAAGTTGACGAGCTCACCACCGAAATCGCGCAACTTAATAATAACCTGAACAAACAAAGAGAAGACTTAAAACAACAGATTGAAAATAACCAACCGCTGGAACTGGCATTTGAGCAGGCTAAGCAACAATTTTTTACTCTGCAAAAGCGATATTCGCCGGAGAAATTAAAAAAACAATTAACTCAATATCAGGAACAGCTACCACTGCAACATAAACTGGAAATCCTGTCGCCGCAAATCTTGCAATTACAAGCCGCTATTGCCAGTCATCATATTCGCTTACAACAACCGGAAAAATTATTAAAGGAGCTTCCTGTTCAGATTGAATCCATTAATAAACAACTCTCAGACAAACAACAACATTTAGCCGATCTTACTCAACGTATTCAGTTAGAACAAAAGATTGTCAGTCTGGAAAAAGAGCGGGCACAACTCAAGGAAGGCTCCCCTTGTCCACTGTGCGGTTCTGAACATCATCCTGCAATTCAAGCTTATCAAAATATTGAACTGCCAAAATCAGAACAACGGTTAAAAGATTTACGTCTGCAATTCGATGAGTTACAAGCCACTAAAATATCATTAGTTAATAAAAAAGAGTTCCAACAGCAACAATACGACCATATTTTACAAGAAATTACCGATACTGAACCACGATTGAATATATTAACTCAACAATGGCAGGAAACTTGCGCGACATTACAGATCGAAATTTCTCTTTCGGATAAACCCGCTCTTGAACTATTTGTGCAACAAAACCAATCTGCTCATCAGCTTTGCCAGACTCAATTAACCGAACTTGAACTAGCAGAAAAAACGTACCAGAAAACAGAAAAAACACTGGCCGCCCATCAAGAACACATTAAAGAAATTGAACAAAATATTGAACTGAGTAAGCATCAATACAATACACAGAAAAAACACTTATCTGAACTGCAACCAGAGATACAACAACAGCAGCGTAAACTGACGGATGTCATCGAAAAAATGACATCAGAATTACAACAATATGATTTATCACCGCCAATACTGAATGAGAGTGAAAACTGGCTGCAACAGCGTAGAAAAGAGTGGCAGATATATCAAAACTGTCATGAAAATTGGCAACAGATCCAAAAAGAAGAGGCGGTTATCCAAAATCAGATTGAATCATTGCATAAACAGAAAGAAGAATATGTATCCCGCTTAAATGGGCTTAATCAAACAGCACAACAACAGGCACAGCAACTCACAGAGACACAACAACAGCGCCAACAACTATTTGGTGAACAATCCGTTACGGAAATCACTCAGGCATTACAACAACAATCTCAAAAGCTGGAGGAAATATACGAACAGTCACTGTCACATCTGCAACAAGCGCAATCCAACATCAATCAACTAACCGGCGCCATTTATGAGACAGAAAAAAACTGTCACCAATCTGAACAACAAAAACAGCAGGCAGAGCAAAACTTCAATGTTGCGTTAGCAAAAAGCCCATTTACCGATCAGCATGCCGTTGAAGCGGCATTGTTATCGCAAGAGCAACGTAAGGAATTGCGACAACTCAAAGAACAGCTTGAACAACAGCAAATACAAGCCAATGCCCTATGCCAGAAAGCAACAGAGGCCCTGCAACAACACTGCAAAAATCGCCCTGAATTACTTGATCAATATACAAAATCACAACTAACCGAACAGTTGGAAAACATTACTGATGAGCTAAAAAGAAACACCTTACAACAAGGAGAACTGAAAAACCTGCTTGATAATGATGCGATACGCCGTCAACAGCAAAAATCCTTATTGGAAGAGATCAGCCATTGCCAACAAAATTATGATGACTGGAGTTATCTTAATAACCTGATCGGTTCGGCTGATGGCGCTAAATTCCGTCGCTTTGCTCAAGGATTAACACTGGATCATTTGGTTCATCTCGCCAATCAACGGCTGAAAAAATTGCACGGACGCTACGATCTGCAACGTAAAAACAGTGATGGTCTTGAGCTGCAAGTGGTTGATACCTGGCAAGCCGATGCTATCCGTGATACCAAAACGCTTTCTGGTGGCGAAAGTTTTCTGGTCAGCCTCGCCTTGGCTTTAGCGCTATCTGATTTAGTCAGCAATAAAACCAGTATTGATTCACTATTCTTGGATGAAGGCTTTGGCACACTTGATCAAGAAACCCTTGATATTGCGCTTGACGCGCTGGATCATTTAAATGCTTCCGGTAAAACCATAGGCGTTATCAGCCACATTGAAGCCATGAAAGAACGGATACCCGTACAGATTAAGGTTAAAAAAATTAATGGGCTTGGGATAAGTAAACTCTCACCTGAGTTTCGTTATGATAAGCAATAGCGGAAGACAATAGCAGAAAACAATAAACAGTATTCCCAAAGTGAACTGAATACCGCCATTTTTTCCTTAGAAAGAGCACTCCCGCCAAAATAAGGCGGGAAGGAAATTTCGGATGAGATCTCATCGATAATAAGATATTGGCTGATGCCAATGGGCAAAAATTTTCTACAACGGACAATACCCTCCCAGTCCCGTTACTCCAGAAAATATCTGGGTAAAGGCCGAGGACTCTCTCTGTACACTCTGATAGTCAATTACGTTGCCGTGAATGCGAAAAATATCGGGCTGAATGAGTATGAAGGCCACTCTTTCTATGACATGGTTTACAGCAACAAAAGTGCTGGAAGAGCATGTGAAATAATATTTTTGGAACGATGAATAGTCCTGACTTATGATTTTCGAGGACTTTTGCACTAGATATAAAGATAGTATTCAATCGTAATAATAAAAATATATTTATATTATTTTTGTTCTGAGCAGTTTATATGAAAACAAAATTTAATTAAAATTACATCCATATATATGTTAGTTAACTATATTTTATAAATTTTTATGTTTTTTATATGTTAAATTAAATTAAATAATTTACTTGCTGATAAAATATAGTTATCACCCGATAACTAAAAGAAATTGGAAAAAATATATTTTACTAAATATCATATAAGAATGACTTAATAGTTATTAAATAGAATTATTAAAATTTACATAATAATAAATAAGTGATAAACGCAATGATGCTATAAAAAACAAACTGGTAGAAATCTATAAACAGGTTTGTTATTGAATTTCACATAAATGTGAATCATGAAATCATTAAATCAGCAAGCATACGAAAAAGTGATCATGAGTAAGGCTGGTGATCTTGTTCTTTGGGATAATAAAATAACTCACAGAAGTACTTATCCGCTACGACACTCGGGCCTATGGGCTGGAGTATTCCAGCCGGAATAGGCGCTAGCTTCGCAGCACCAGACAGGAAATGTATGGTGATCACAGGTGATGGTTGTATGTTAATGCAGGGAATGGAATTATCCACTGCATCAAAATACCATCGTAATATACTTTTTATTGTCTTCAACAATGCTTCTTATGCCGCAAGCTACTTTAATAATAAAGATAACAGAGCAGATTTAACGAAAATTCCTAATTATGATTGGTGTCAACTGGCTAAGGGATTAGGGGTAAATAGCTTTTGCGTGAATTCTCCTGAACAATTACAGGAGTGCCTAGTCGGGATTATGCAGCAAAACGCCCCTTTTTTGATTGAAATCAAATGTGATAGCCAACACGCTACGCCAAATAAGGAATACAACGGACGCATAAAAACACTCCCTCTTGTATGAAAGGAGCAATGGCATGAAATCAAAACTAATTATCATCAACTCGTGCGTTATCTTAGTACTCGGATTGTTTTCTATCGACCTCTATAATCCAGCACTTCCCATTATAAAAATGGCGCTCTCAATAACAGACAATCAGGCACAGAGCTTGGTTGTTTATTATCTCCTTGGTTTTGCAGTATCTCAGATTTTTTATGGCCCACTTTCTGATAAATACGGGCGTATTCCTGTAATCATATTTTCCTTATTATTTTCTGCTGTTGGTAACTATCTAACTTCTACCGCAGAATCATTTCACACACTCTCATTATTCAGACTACTGACGGGAATTGGCGCAGGTGGATGCCCAGTTATTAGCAGAGCAATACTCAGTGATACTTTTAGGGATAAAACGGAATTATCAAAATCACTGGCAATTTTTTCTATGGCATCACAAGTTTCTCCTGCTTTTGCCCCTATTATTGGAGGCTATATCACTGAGTATCTGCCGTGGAAATTTAATTTTATCGCGCTAGCCATCATGATGTTGTTAGGCGCGATTTTTGTCAAAATGACACTGCCGGAAACATCTCCGATGAGACCAAATAGCAATGGTAGACTGGCTGGTTTTCGAATTTTATTATCAGATGTTAATTTTGTTGTATACAGTGTTGTCTCTGCTGTCTTGTTTGCCATTACCATTGGTTATTTTACTGCCAGTCCTTTCGTATTCCAGACCCAATTTGGGTTATCGTCATCACAGAACGGATATCTGTTTATAATCTATTCTGCTGGAATTGTAATAGGCTCATTGTTAACAAAAAAAGGATTATCACACGCTACACCCGAATATATTCTTAAAATATCTTTGCCATTATTACTGTCATTCACGGTAATAGCGCTCATTTTTATTCACTTCACTCAGATATTATCAATTGGATTCATCATTATTTATAGTTTTGCGATAGGGTTGGGGTGTGGGCTATCTTCCCCTTTATTACTCGGGATAAGTTTACATGGTCATCCTGAACTATCAGGAACGGGTAGCGCTTTACAAGGGGCGCTCAAAATGGCCGGGGCAGCTATTGTATTATGGTTTTTCTCCAGTGGTCATACAACAACTGCGACTGGCTTGATGTGGGGACTTTTTGCTCTTGCTCTGATTTGTTTCATTTTAATAGTTTGTACCCAGTACTGGGTGTCTGAAACAGAAAACTGACATTTGTAGAACATATATGGAGAGAATATGGATCTTAAAATAACGGGGCGTTGGGCTGTTATATGTGCAGCCAGCGAGGGTCTGGGCTTTGCTTGCGCAGCGGCGTTAGCAAAATCCTCCGTAAACCCTCTTGACGACGGGGAGCAGTCACAGAGTCTGAAAAATTCAATTACCATGAAGCTGTATGATTGCTTTTCCAGTTTTATCAACATATTACAACGGCAGCGAATAATACAAAGCATGAAGGATTTCACCTAAATGATGTCGTGAGTTTTCAGAACAGTGAACGTGAAATTGTGACAGGCACCTCGGTGTGCCTGAGCAAAAAATCAGTCACAGTTCATACTGAAAATGGCATTCACTGAAATGCTGCGCCGCAATTGAGAACGCTGGTAACACATAACCGTTTTACCTATTTTTTATTACGTCATTTTTATAGTTTTCTTCGTAAAATAACAATGAAAAATCATTTTAACACCCACTTGTTAGTTATATAAAAGCTTTAATGGCCCCGTATTATCACTTTTAAATAATTGTATCAGGTTAGATAAACGTAAAATAATCGGAGGATAACATCACCGATAAATGTATTAAATATAACAGAGAGTCAGCCGTTTTTAACCACTCTGTATTTCTTTAAAATCTGGCATTAATGAAGCACCTATTTTTTCAATCCTTAGCTAACTAATCACCGATAGAAAGCAGCTTGCAATTATCCAGACGTGAAAATGCAAGTAAAAAGATAAGCTGAACCATGTTAAAAAGATGATAAATAAAGCCTGTAACAGGTAAATAATTCTATTTTCCATTTCGTATTTAACAATCCTATTTTTATTAAACTGATACTTGTTTTTTTCATTTTTACTTTAATAATTCTATGTTCCTTTTCTATCCTTAAAAAACAGAGAGTAAATGGTGCATTACTAGCATTAAAATAAAAGCATATTTCTTTAACCATCTTTAATGCTGTTAATCTGGTTAACCTAAAAGTTCATCTGCTTTCTTTAACGATTATCTCTGATTTTACGTAAATTTCTTACAGCCATGTAAAATAAACTTAAAATCTGCTTTTCTTGATTTTTTCTCTTTCAATGCCAATATAGCATCGAATTTTTTATCCGCTGAAAAAGAACCTTAACTACTTCTTTTTATCTTTGATGATTGACGTTTTCACCTGTTTTTTCACAATATGCTTGCTACTTTTTCCCGACGTTAAAACCACACTGATAGATAAAAAACAACTTTCCTTAACACCTGCTTTATCACATACAGATAAAACATATCCAATCTTAGAGCAAGATTTCATTTTATTTATACCTTACCCAGATATCACTTCGCTTTTAAAATAAGCATCCCTCCCTGACTATCTGATACCATAAACACAAGATCATAATTCGTTTAAAATCGGAAAACTGTTTAAAAGCAAAATATGTTAACTAAAGTTGTCATGACTGTGTTTTATACCTATAATCAAAGCATTACATCACATAGAAAACAACTAATTATATTATTTTGTGGAAGTGATAAAAGCACACAACCAAAAGATACACAGCAAACAAAGAAAATAGTTAAAGAAATTGAGAGATATTTATGAACAAAGGGATCGAAATCAGCAACTATGAAATTACGGAACACCTGAAAACAGAAGAAGATATTCAACTGTATTTAGAAGAGGTGATGAAAGAGGATAATCCAGCTCTGATATTATCTGCATTGGGAGATATTGCCAAAACCAGAAATATGAGCCAGCTTGCAAAAGAAGTGGGTATAAGCAGGGAAGGATTATATAAAGCCTTATCAGGAAAAGGAAATCCAACTTTTACAACTATTTTGAAAATAGTAAAAGCGCTTGGATTAAGATTTGAGTTACAATCCACTAACGTTAATATTTAAATCTAAGCTTTAACATATTGGTCACATGTAGATCTTCAATGATAATCATGGCGTGTTTTTTTCTGATTGTCATGATGACTTTATACAAGTCGTCGCAGCAAATATTAGCAACGCGGGTATACAGAAAACTGCGCCTTATTAACCTTCCCCAGAAAGACGAGGTTTTAAGGCGCATTTTATATAGTATAAAAGCGATAAATTTTTTCCCTATAACTAGGGCAAAACCGAAAAAACACCGCGATATGGCGACTGATTAATCCGCAGTAACCAGTTCCAATATTTGCTGTCTGACATGCTCGAAAATGAGTTCGCCTATTTCCGCACTTGAACCGGATGTTTTAGAAAGAACGCCTCTCGTTGAAAATTCTTTTTTAATCGGTACTTGATAGATCCCAGCACGTGGCGGTTTATCATGATCAGGTCGCTCCGCTCTCACTAAATCGGGACGCAAATGCAACATTAAACTCGTTTCTGTTAACCCTGCATGCTCAGCATGCCAACCGGGAAAATCTACTAAATGTTCACGAGTCCAATCATCAGATACCAAACTCCACCAGCTAAATACGATAACGGAACGATCGTTAAAATGTCCCTCCGCCCGTAATGCGTCTACCGCTTCGAAAATAAAACCTTCATTTTCAAAATGACCATTAATGATCACCAGTTGTTTAAAAGGTAATGAGCACAAGCTCTTAATTGTTCGGTTGATATAAGCGGTAAATGTTGATCCATCCAGGTAAACCGTGCCGGGAAATTCAAGCCCACCTCCACTCTGCGGCAATGATCTGGCAGACACCGGCTGTACCGGCAAGGTGAAACCATTAATATCCTCCGCCAACGCCCGCGCGAAAGCTTCCGGGATCACTGAATCCACATTCAATGGCAGATGGGGTCCATGTTGCTCAATTCCGCCAATCGGCCATATCAACGTTTTACCTTCAACCGAGGTTAAAACCTGCTCGCTTGTCAGTTCCGCAAATTCTCTAATTTTATTATTATTCATGATGTTATCCCTTTTTCTCATACTTTTTCTGACGTCTTGATTTGAGTATATTCATGAACAATGCGCTGCAATGTTTTATACATATGCCGATGCAGGGCAGTATAAACCTGCACCGTATTCGCCCCTGCCAGCATGTATTCATGAACATCATTACCATCCTGTACACCTCCCGATCCAAGTATTGGAATCATCACCCCTCGCTTACGCAGGTTATAAATAGCGGCAAGCACCATTGGTTTGATCCCCGGTCCAGAGTATCCGCAAACCCCATTAAGCAGCGCTTCGCCATTCGCTGTGTCGAATGCAATTCCCGAAATGGTATCGCTCAACGTTATCGCATCAGCCCCCCCTTCTACCGCAGCTTGAACACGCCCATACAAATTATCGCCAAGCGAGAGTTTGACTGCAAAAGGGGTATCCGTTCGCTCCTTCACCGCTTTGGTGTAGTTGAATACACGTTCAGGTGTATCTTCCGTGAAGTCGTCCGCATGCAAGCATGAAATACCTAACTCCAAAGGGGCATCAGTGACTTCCGAGATACGAACAGCCAATGAAGCTAACGCCTCAGGCGATTCAGCATGGATAGAAACTATTATCGGAAGCTGTTCCTCCTTAAATTCGCGCAGAAGCGTTAACCAATAATCAACGCTTTTCTTCGAATACGTCGTATTGTTCAACATCCCTGTACTGAACAAGTAGGTCTTTTCTGTATGCAATTTTTCTGAGCGCGGGTAAATCGTTTTTGTCACGACCGCCCCTGCGCCGTGAGCGATGAACTGGCGAATATTTTTAGCTTGATCAGAAAGCAGACCCGACCCAACAATAATTGGGTTTTTTATCTTCATACCTAAAACATCATAGGTTGGTTCAACAACTTGATTTTCCATCGTAACCCCACAAATTACCCATTCCAGCAAACTTGCTATCTAACCCGCCTTTCAATTTAATAGAGAGGCGGTATATCCTAAAAAGACGCTCAATAGTTACTCAACTGCAAAATTCCTGAAAATATCGCTAATTTGTCCCGGATTTCGACGGAAATCGTGAATATCCAATTTCGACAAATTGCAAATGTGTTCCAATCCCTTCAACAAATGACTGCCGCCACGCACAATCGGTAGTTGAGTGATCAACAAGACAGGCCGTTTCAGAGCAGAAGCCCAACCAAGTTCAATATGTGTACCGTCAGTACGCAATAATTCATCACCTTGAAGAACCGGAAGAATAGGCATGAAAAAATCACACTGCTGCATCCATTGGAAATCCCGTTTCGATACCATCTCCGGCGTATAATGGGGTGTATCAATGCCGAATTTCTCGGTCAAATGTGCCGAAAATACCCTGCCGTTCAGTGCCTCTACCGTCTTAACCGCCAATTGAATGGTCATTCTCAACTCTTCATGAAAACCACCATCGTAAATTGCGGATTGGATCGGCCCACCGATGAAAACGCTTTTATTTGCCAACGACATAACGCTCTCCTTAATTTTCTTTA
The DNA here is from genome assembly GCF_001083805.1 of Photorhabdus luminescens subsp. luminescens. Classification (GTDB taxonomy): domain Bacteria; phylum Pseudomonadota; class Gammaproteobacteria; order Enterobacterales; family Enterobacteriaceae; genus Photorhabdus; species Photorhabdus luminescens. The sequence continues at coordinate 480,071 of NZ_JXSK01000002.1, forward strand.
CCCAACAGACTATGAGCCGTCGTTTCAGAGCACCGAATTCAGCACAGCCAGAGGATAGGATGCCTGATAATTCAATAGGTTATCGCTCACAATAGGCCAGTTTGATCTAGCTATATCGAGGAAGCAGGTTGTTTTCCTCAAGTTCATCCAAGCTATCTACAAATGCCAAATAAACTTTTTCCAGATGAGTGTCATCATGTGCATCAGAGATAAACCAACAACGCCATTCCCAGATATAAACCCCTCTCATCAACAGGTTGTAGTAAAGCAAATCCATGTTGTCACGATGGACTAATCTAAAAAATGAGGAAAACGATCTTACTTCGATGGGAACCCGACGACTTAAGAACAATTGATTCAAACGTGAAACAAACCATTCAGTACGCCGAGTCAATGCGTTGGTAAAAGATTGTCCTCTCCTCTTAATCTCCAGCAAAGCGGCCTTCGCAGCGGCCATGCAAAGCGGATGTTGAAAATAGGTCCCGCCAAAGAATGTCGGCTCCGCTGCGGGGAAGCTATCATCGTTGAAATTCCAGTTTCCACCGTCAATCGAATCCAGCATATTTTTCCTGCCGGTAATGACGCCCAATGGCATTCCACCACCTATCGTTTTGCCATAAGTCACAATATCCGCTTCAATGCCGAATAACCCTTGGATACCGGCAGGATGGGTTCTGAAACCTGTCACAATTTCGTCAAATATCAGCAGAATATCTAATTCTCTGGTCACTTGACGCAAACGTCGCAAGTAATCTGGATTGCTCAGTCCTGGGTCACGAGTGGGTACCGGCTCGACCAACACCGCAGCGATATCAGTGCTATTCGTTTTGAGAAACTCAATGGCTTCATTGGAACCAAACTCAAACACCGAAACATCCGCAACCATATTTTCAGGTATGCCCACTGAAACAGGCTTTGTCGTATTAACTTCATCATATTCACTGGCTCTCGCCAGTACCGCATCCCAATGCCCGTGATAACTGCTAGAAAAAAGCACAATATGATTACGACGAGTAAGCGCCCGCGCGGCCCGAACCGCATTCATCACTGCTTCCGTTCCACTATTGACAAAAGCAACGCGATCCATGCCAGTAATCTCTTTGATAAGTTCAGCCACTTCTAAGCCTATCTCATGCCGGGTTCCCAAACCAAAACCATTGTCTATTTGCTGAGTGAGCGCTTTAACTACAAAGGGTGGACTATGACCAAACAGATGCGCGCCAAATCCCATCGTCATATCAATGTAATCATTACCATCAATATCCTGGACGATAGGCCCGGCAAACTTGGTGCAAACAATCGGGTAAAGTAGCTCCTTTATGGACGGTTTAAAGCCAATCCCAGAACGGCTATCCGCAATATTTTTACGTACCGCTACCGAATGCGTTTTTGATTTAATCGTTCGCTCGTTATATTTAGCTATGAATGAAACCAGATATTTTTTTCTCTCCTCAGATTCAATCGGTAGCGCACTTCTCGACATCCATTGAAAAAAGCGTTCTTTCTTAGCCGGTGGAATATCTGGCGTATCGGGTTGATCAAGCCTTTTTTCTTGATCAGCCAAGACCGGTTGAGGTCGAATTACCGCATGGTTATCTTCCACAACATTATTTTTATCTACCGTAATATCGTTTTTACCTGTCGTAATACTGTTTTTATTCGCCATCAAGATATATTCACTGAGTTGACGAACCGTTTGTAATTCTGCGAAAAATTGCCGTACTGAAAGTTTTATACCAAATCGTTTATGGATAGGCTCCAATGCTTCGAATAACAAAAGTGATTCCGCGCCTAATTCAACTAACGGTATTTCCAGTTTTATCTCTTCTTTGGGTAAACCAAATGTTTCTGCAAAAATAGAGATTATTTCTCTCTGAATAATTTCAATATCACTCATATCAACCTCACTTTCCTCAAAATGAAGACGATCTCTACCGGTTTTACAGCTCAGATTGCCGTTCTTTCAAATGGATAAGTTGGAAGCGGGAGCCGTTTACGATATTCGTTCTGGTAAAAAATATCCCAATTGATACTTCCCCCCGCCTGCCAGACAGAAGCAGGCGAAATATACCTCTCTTGTAGTTCACTCAATTGAGGGGCTGCCACCAAAGATTTATCTAGCAGGCCTAATTTCAGTTCATGGATATCACGCGCGACAATCGCCTTGCGTATGAGTAAATGTCGTCGTCCACGCTGCAAAGTAAATGCCACATCAGCAATATTCGCTGCTGGGTACCGTTCAAAATATTTCACTAAATCCAACATTTTTTGCGCTAATGCCGCCTCAGTACGCGCACTCAGCGGGATCAGATGTGCGGCCGCCAAGGAAGGCATGTCAGGCTTTGTCGCCGGTGGTTCGGCAACGACAACATGAATATTGGTGCCGCCGATCCCAAACGAGCTAACACCAGCAATTCTCGCGGCCTTATCGTTATCCCAATCTCTGGATTCAACAGGCACATAAAATGGGGACTCAAGGTCCCGCAGTTCAGCACAAGGAGATTCACAATTCATTGATGGCGGAATAATGCCTGAATTGACAGCATAGATAGCTTTTATCAGCCCGGCGATACCTGATGCGCAATCAGCATGACCAAGATTGGATTTAATCGAGCCTAAAGCACACGATCTGGCCGATACGCCAGCAAATACTCGTCCTAGCGCCCGTAATTCAATCCCATCACCAACGGGTGTGCCAGTCCCATGCGCTTCAATCAAACCAATTTGATCAGCTCGGACATCAGCCGCCGCAAGCGCACGACGGATCACTTGCTCCTGACCAGAAATACCCGGCGCGCTATAACCCGCCTTGACAGCCCCATCGTTGTTGATTGCCGATCCTTTGATAACCGCTAAAATCGGCTCGCCATTAAGCAGAGCATCCTCCAGACGGCGTAATACCACAAACGCGGCGGCATCAGAGAAAATCGTACCGTCAGCTTTCTCGTCGAATGCGCAAACTCGTCCTGTCGGAGACAATATTCCCCCTGCATGGTAAACATAGCCAACATGAGCGGGATACCTGACGCAAACGCCCCCTGCCAGCGCCATGTCACTTTCACCTAACAACAAACTGTTGCAAGCCATGTGCACAGCAACCAATGAACCTGAACAAAAAGTGCCTACACTGACAGCAGGTCCTAAACAGTTGAGCTTATACGCCACACGCGTTGCCAAAGCATCTACAGAACTTCCGCCAAATAGCAGCATAGCGTCGGCAGGAGAATGGTTCAGCGTCGATACATCAGCCTGCCAGGTACTCCGACGAGAACCGACAAACACTGAACAGATCCCTGCGTCTGCCCCGCTGGAATAACCACTCAGTTCAAGGGCCTCATGGCAAACCTCCAGACAAATCCGTTGCTGGGGGTCCATTTTAGAAACTTCTCTCGGCATTATTTGAAAATAGCTGTAATCAAATGCCTCTGGATTTTTGAGGTACGCACCACGCGGAACGTAATGCCATCCGCCTTCGTCCGCATCAATGCCCCGACTATGAAGTTCTTGATTGGTATAACTCGAAATCAGTTCCCGTTTCCCTAAGATCGCATCCCAAAGATCTTGACTCGAATCCGCATTAGGAAAACGTCCAGCTATGCTGGTAATCGCAATATCTGTTGAATCATGCATTTGTGTTTTTGATTTCATGTTAATTCTCTTTCCCGAACATGTTGGTCTTGCTGATCTTCGCTAGAGCACACCGCCTTGATTACGCTTTTTTTCTATTTGCATCGTTTTTTCTCTACTTGCATCGTAAGAGACGCCACAGTGCTCGATTCGAAAAGATCAACCATAGATACCGCAACATTAAAATGAGCATTAACTTGTCTCACCAACTCAGCCCCGACCAGTGAATCTCCCCCTAAATCGAAAAAGTTCGATTCATGATCAACAGCGCAGCGCAGTACACCGCTCCAAATGGCTGCCATATCATCGATAATGGATTTATTTGATGCCGAGGGAGATGCCATTGCCGGCTGTGCCGTATCCGCTGGCAGTGAATTTTCCACAACATCATGCAACCGCTCATTCAAAGGTAAGGCGGAGACGGCAAAACGCGGCTCTGCATGGCAGGTGGAGAAAATAATATCCAACGCATTAACGACATCGGCATGACGTAACGGGCGAGCACGATTTACGCTGTATTTGAAGCTATTCGATTCATCCCAACCTTCCCATCCATCCCAATCAATGGCGAAATAGGGTTTATCCAAATGGTGGGTTGAAGCAAATGCAGCACAAGCTTCGTTTGCCGCAGCATAAGGCGCAAGCCCCAATCCCCCCGCGAACACTGACAGAGACGAGATAAAACAGCCAAACCTCAGCGGGCGATCGGCGAATATTTCATGCAAAACAGCAGCCCCTTTTAACTTTGGCTGCATCAACTTTTCCCAAGCGTGATGGTCAGAATTTTGCAGCCACCGGATCGCTGCCTGACCAGAAAGCCCGGCGGCATGGATAAAACAATTCGCTGCCCCCAGTCTGGATTCCACGCGGGCAAGTTCCGCCAGCACATGGGCTTTGTCTGTCACATCAGCGGTAATCACGGCAAAATCCGCCCCCATATTGCGCAATTGCGCTATCCGTTGGCTCTGCAACGTATCAGACTGAGTGAGATCTCTGGATGTCTGGCCGAGCAGGATAAGTTTCGCGTTAAACCTGGTGACCAGATATTGTGCAATGCCAAAACCAACCGTTCCTAATCCTCCGGTCACTAAACAGATCATGTCTGATGAAATATTTTCGCTAACGACTGGGTTTACAACGTCAAAATAGCGTTCCCAACGCCAACCTTGACGCATGGCAACCGTGTTCTGATCACGGGCAGTGAAAAGCTCAGCCACGATATATCGAGCATCATTAAGACAGCTAAGCTCTTTAGCAGGTATGTCGATAACTTTCATTATTATGCCCGGCAATTCCTGGCTGATCGCCGAAATGGATGCTAGCGCCGTAGCCCGTTCAATGTTCCGTGGTTCGCTGCCCATCACGTCAACAAAACCGGGACCGATCAAGGTTAACGATATGGCCCTATTTCCCATTTGGGAAAACGCTTTTACCCAATTAAATAGCGTAAATGGGAATCGATCTTCCTCTACCGGCACGTTATCCGCTGACGGGATATCACCCAAAATAAAGAGGATATGATCTGGTGTATGCGCTTGTTGCTCCTTCAACCTTAGCATCAAACGCTGAACACTGACGGGATCATTAACGTCGATGATAAACGCTGTATCATCGAAAGCTGTTTTATGGAAAGCTGTTTTATGGGGAGAAAGGACACAATTTTCATGCACTTCAAACACGTTTTGCCCCAGTTCACGCAGTACATCCGCGATCGGGCAAATTTCTTTACCGCTGTTATCGTAGAAAATCAGCCAGTTACGCTTAGCCGCCGATGATGATACCGGGGACAAGCGCTGTGTTCGCTTCCAACGTTCAACATAAACGCCGACTGACTGGTCAGAAGTTTCAGAGTTTGCTATCGGCTGACCAGTATGAGGTTCTGGTTTGTACTCGGTTAATGTCGAATCTGTGTACCAGCAGCGCCGACGTTGCAAAGGTTGAACCGGTAGTGGAATACGTTGAACAATTTCCCCATCCCGCAATATCGACCAATCTATTACCAAACCACGTTGCCAGAGCTTGCCGACCAGTTTGACCAAAACCGGATCGTGCTCTTCATAAACAACATCCAAACGAATAATGTTTTCAGGGTTTGCAACGATTGCAGAGAAACTATCAGACGAATAGTCCAAAACTAATATCACATCATTTGCTGATATGACTTCATTGTGTTGCGGTAAGCTCGGAAAATCTCCATTAATTAACATCGCCTTTACATTATTGCCATCAATCATGCCGTGATGTTTAGACCAAAAACTTCCGGGTAAAGCTATACCACACTCAGCGAAATTACCACGCTCAGCAAAATGCGGTGTCACATTTCCTAGCAACTTATCAACGATTTCAGGCAGTGTCAGCATACCTAGCGAGCAAGCAACAGCAAGGTCATAACGACTATCGGATATGATGAATATTGGCGTCGAGATCATCTTCCGCCAACAATTGATCGCCGCGATTATCGCCACAAGATTGGCAATTTCTCCCTTATTGCCATTATTTTCTGTCATTTCAGTGATATCGATTTTACCGATGCTATGGGAAATATCGGTCGGCAATTCAGCAAGCAACCTATCCACTTCTTGCCAATAGCCAGGCATCTGCATTGATAAAGCGGATCGAATAGCAGGACCGAGCGCCATCACCAGACGTTGCGGTTCAGAGATTTGTGCAGTGACGGTGAAATCCGCATTTCTGATACCATCAATCAACATTTTCACATCTTTAGCATACAAACAGGCTCGATATGGCTGAGCTGCACGACCTTCCGCATAAGTAAAAGCCACTTCATCAATATGTGTATCGGGTTTAGCCTCCAGCATTTTTGCCAAATTAGTACTCAATGTGTTCAAGGCATCAGCATTGCGTCCCCCTAACGGAATGGCTCGCCAGCCAATGCTATTTTTACCTGACCTTCGTACCGGCGCTTGCTCCAAAATCATGTGAACATTGCTGCCGCCGGCGCCAAAAGAGCTCACTCCTGCCCGTCGTGGCCCTTTCACCGGCCAGTTGATGGGAGTGGTGTTGATAATGAAAGGACTTCGCTCAAGATTCATAGCAGAGTTGGCCCTGCTGAAAGTCGGATGCGGCGCAATGGTACCGGTCTTGAGCGCCATGATCGTTTTGGCTAATCCGGCAACGCCAGCCGCTGCCGCTAAATGCCCCACGTTAGCCTTGATCGATCCCAACGCACAAAATCTCTCACGATCCGTATTCTGGCGGAAAGCCTGACAAAGCGCGGCATATTCTACTGAATCCCCAAGCGGCGTTGCGGTACCATGCGCCTCGATCATCCCTAATTCATCCGGCCCAATCCCGGCGAACGCCTGAGCATCCAAAATGAGTTTTCGTTGCCCATCTACCCCCGGCGCCGCAAAGCCAGCCCGCGCTGAACCATCATTATTTGCCGCTGAACCGAGGATCACCGCATGGATGGTATCCCCATTGCTAATCGCTTCATCCAATGGCCGTAGCGCCACCAACCCCGCCCCATCGCCAAAGAAAGTCCCTGATGCCTTCTCATCGAACGGTCTACAATAGCCATCCTCTGAGAAGATCATATCGTTCTGATAAAAATAACCCGGTCGAGAATAGGCATACACAGAAACACCACCAGCGAAAGCAATCTCGCATTCACCAAGCAAGAGGCTTTGTATCGCCATATGTACTGCTGTCAGGGATGTCGAACAGCCGGTCAAGACGGCCACACTTGGCCCGTCAAAACCGAGTTTGTATGAAATCCGTGCCGGGAGATAATCCTTATCATTAGTCAGCATGAGCTCTGTCCCCATTAATGAAACCAGATCACACTCAGATTTAATGACATTAGGCAAATAAGTATTCATCGAACTGCCGGTAAAAACCCCGATACGCGGGCGCCGGAAAGGATTACCATAACCCGTCACTTCGGCCAGTTCCCATGCGCATTCAAGCAGCATTCGATGTTGAGGATCGAGCAATTCAGCTTCTCGCTGGCTGATTGAAAAGAGATCCGGGTCAAACAGATCAATATCCGGTAAACACGCATCGACAGGAACATAATTTTTTGCCGTGAATATATGCCGTGCTACCCCAAGGCGAATCAGCTCTTCCTGACTATATCTTTTAGCAAGTATTCGGCCTGCAACAAGATTCTCCCACAGCGCATCCAAGCTATTCGCCACAGGTAACCGACAAGTTACGCCAATGATGGCAATCGCATTATCAGACATCTTGTTCCCCTTTTAGCAAATGAGTTTGTTTCTCCTTCAACGCTTTTCTTGCATTCAACGTTTTCTGACGTCGCGTTTGGGTTGATTTATCCGCAACGTCTACCGGTGTTATCGGTTGCAGAGGGCTTAAAAAATAATTAGCTAACTTTCGAATAGTTGGAAAACGGAATAAGTCTGAAAGGGCTAAAGTGTCACATCCCGGTAATTGCACGAGCTGTGCATGGATTTGCGTCAGTGCCAATGAAGTACCGCCAATATTAAAAAATGCATCATCCAGCCCGACGGTTGCTCTTCCCAACACTTCACACCAAATTCTCGAAATTTCAGCGAAAATCGAATCAGCAGGTAACACAGGCGCCAGTCTCAACGAACTGATATCGGTCAATTGCCCCGCTTTAATCAAGCCATTTAATGTTCTTCTGTCGATTTTGTTGTGAGCATTACGCGGCAATTCATCAGCCAGCATAATCCTGCCAGGTAACATGTAGGTGGGGAGATAAGCTCTGAGATGATCGCGAATAGCGGATTCGTCGGGAAGGCTATCCTTACTGACAGGTACGAATATGGCGACTAAACGATCAAGCCCTTCGTGAGATTCAATAATAACGGCAGCGTCCGCAATAGCATGATGGCGATTGAGACAATCCTCAATTTCAGCAATTTCAATTCGATAACCCGAAACTTTTACCTGGTCATCCACACGGCCGCAAAAATGGATTCGTTCCCCATCCCAATAGGCTAAATCACCGGTTTTATAGATACGTCCATGATGAATATAGGGATCAGCAATGAAACACTGATTAGTTAACTGTTCAAGACCAACATAACCACGGGCAACGCCACGACCGCCAATGTAAATTTCGCCAATCTCACCTATCGGAGGTGTTTGCCCCGCAGGATTTAACAGGTAGACCGTTGCGAAATTTAACGGTTTACCAATGGGGATCACATTGTAGTCAGTCAGCTCTTCCGTTACTTTCTCCACGGTGGTGTAAATTGTTGCCTCTGCCGGGCCATACATATTCCACAATGTCCACCGCGTATTCAAATAGGGCCGAATCGTGGCGCTGAGTAGCGCTTCGCCACAAATTACCCAATGCTTTATCGCATAAGACCTTGGCCGCGCCTGAAACTCAGATAACAGGCTTTTCAAACTGGATGGCGTCTGGGTGATAATCGTTACCTGCTCTGCCGCGATAAGATCCAGCAATTTGTCAGGTTGGTTGCGTATATCATCGGGCACAATGACTAAAACCCCGCCAGAACACAGAGCGCCCCAAATCTCCCACACAGATAAATCAAAACTGGCTGCATGGAACCAAGTCCACACCTCGCCTGACGCGGGGGACAAATATTCGTCCATTGCCTTAAAACAGGAAACAACGCTGCTGTGTTCAACATCAATGCCTTTGGGAATCCCGGTGGAACCCGAAGTGAAAACACTGTATGCAATCGAAGCGGGCGTGCAATGATTAAACGTAGCATGATCAAATGTACCGTGATCAACAGGCCCTGACGCCAGAGAGGATTCTGTAGCCGCAATGGTCATCAGCTTAGCTTTACACTCGTTATCTGGGTCAACATCAGCGTTAACAACGATAAGCTTCATCTCTGATTGCTCGACAATCTGCGCCAGACGGTTCTGCGGCAACCGGGGATCTAACGGTACGTATCCCGCGCCCGCACGCATAATACCAAGCATAGCCACCACCGCTTCCAGTGAAGGCAACAATGCAATCCCGACGCGATCGCCGGGCACAACTCCATTTTGGATAAGCTGAACAGCGACCTCCAACGACCAACGCTGCAAATCCAAATAAGTTAATGTATCGGCGCTATAACGAATCGCTACTGACGCCGCTTGTTGCGTCACCCGTTGATCAAAAAGCGAAACGAGGGTTTGGTTTGACACTTCCGGGAGAACACCAGAATTAAGCGGACCAGATGGCAGATTGTAATCCTCTGATTTGGGCGCCAACAAAGTATTAATCTCTTCATCAGGGTCTGCGATCAGCATTTCAATCGCCTGTTTGAAGCGCTCTGCAAATATCCGCAGGCCTAAATGCGAGAAAAAATGTTTATCCGCTTTAAACTCGCATCTTAAGTAGGAACCTGCATCCAAAAACAACAGTTCAATATCAAGCAAGCCTTCCTGCTGACAAACCCTGAATGGGGAAATAGTCCGTCGCGCCCATGATGCCTGAACAGAATCATCAGCCATCTCCAGCGCTACCCAACGCGATTGCCCCACCTGCCCTAGCATATTCACCGCAGCCTGAAATAATGGGTTACGATCATCATATCGTTCCACAGCCAGGTGTTCGACAATTTGGCTGAGACAAAAATTTCGATTATCAAGAGCCGATAACAATTGCTCCTTCGCTGCCAATAGAAAGTGGTGAAATGTCTGTCCGACGGATAAACGTATGGGCAACGTATTAAACAAGCAGCCGATAATGTGCTGATGAACCGAGTGACGCATTGATACCGGCACCCCCATAACGATATCGGCAGCTTTTGTCTCTCTGGCAATGTAAGCACTCCATGCGGCCAACATGACCGTAAAGACCGATCCACCTATTTTTGAAGCAAGCCGCTTGATTTTTTTGGTTGTCTCTTCACCAATACTAAACAGAATGGATGACTTGTCATTAGGGCCTTTGCGCCAAAAACTATCCCATTGCAACACGGCTGGCGGCTGCTTTAAACATTCACTCCAATAAGCTTTCGATTCTTCCGCCGCTTCGCTTTGGTAATACTCTTGCTCTTTGACTGCATAATCCTTGAAATCCTCAGCGGGAGGTAACCAAGAATCGTCATCTTCGCCAAGTTCAGCCAGATAATAGTGTTCAAGCTGATCCCACATCAGCCCCATTGAAGTAAAATCCGACACAATATGGTGAACACACATATGTAAAACGTATTCTTCCGCACTGACCACGTAGATACCGAAACGCAGACACGACGCTTTTTCTAATTGAAAAGGGATGGAATGAAAGTTCTGCACTGCATCTTCAAGCGCCTCCTGGCTCAAGTTCGTTGCATCGAAAACCTCCAATACCGGCGGTAAGTGTTCGTTAATGACCAACCTTGGCTCGCCATTCACATTAACGAAAGTGTTTCTCAGGATGGCATTCTTGGAAACGAGCCGGTTGACCGCATAGCGAAAAGCATCGATTTGAAACGATCCGTGAATACGGAATGCCATGGAAATATTATATTTGGAATCGCCAGGGGTATAATTGTCAATGAACCATAAAGCTCTTTGCTGCATGGACAGCAATTCTTCATCACCAGTCTGTGGGCAATTTTTATACATAACGTGTCAAGCTCCATAAATACTTAAACAGTATCCCCACCCTCTAGCTAAGCCAGCCTCGTTACAGAGAGGGCAAAGTTTGTGCTTGGTGTTACTCCATCAGCCAACGGCTCGTCAGAAATAGCGTTTCAGCTTTTCAACCAGCTCAGAAATGCTACAGTCGTCAAAAAAGACCGACATGGGGACTAATTTCCCAATGATCCCACGCAACCGCTGAGCAATCGTAACCGCTGACATGGAGTCCATATCAATCTCACTCAACTTCGTGTCGGCAGTCACATTTCCTCCTGCAACCAATTTTTTCAGCTCTTCTATCACTATTTCAGTCATTGCCTGCCGTTGCTCCTCATGGGAAGGTTTCTCAGGCGTGACCATAGCATCATCGCTTTGCGTAGAACCGAAAGCCGCCGACTCTATATCATTCACCGGCTCTTGCTGGTAAATCATCCGCTCCAGAGCAACCTGACTAAAGTTTCCAGCAATCAACCCGGCATAATGGGGAATATCCGCTCTGATGACGGTATCCATGATATTTTTAATATCACCCCCAGGCTCCCAAGCAATCGCCGTACCTGGTAACCCAATCGCAACCCGATATCTCATCAAAGCATCCACGAATGCATTCGCGGCAGCACATGCCCCCTGACCTGCAACGCCAATAATCTCTGATAGTGAAGAAAGTGTAATGAATCTATCCAGACTTAACTCTTGAGTTGCCAGATGCAGGTTCCAGACTCCCGCTATTTTCGAGCGGAAAACTTTTTCAACCGAACGGCTGTTTAACGTGGTAAGCAGAGCATCTTCAACAACGCTTGCCAAGTGGTAGATCCCCCGTAAAGGGTGACCTGTTCTATCAATACGTCGCAACACCGCTTTGACGTCTTCAATATCGGCTACATCACCTTGGAAAAAATGGAGATTGCAACCTTGTGCTTTTCGCTGCTCAAACTCAGTGATGAAATTAGCCGGCGGAGCGGAGCGCCCCATCAACGTGACGTGTCTTGCCCCGGCCGCAAACAGCCTCTCGGCCAGCATACGCCCAGTATCGCCAAATCCGCCGGTGATAAGATAGTTTGCATTCTGTTTTATCTCCGCCTGTTCTTGGCTAACCACTAACGGCCCAACCTGACGCTGCCAAGTACAGTGATCGCGAATGAGAAACTCTCTCTGTTCATGCTTAGTTGTCATGACAGCAAGAACCGATGCTATCTCTTCATCGCCAACCTGTTTAACCGGCAAATCAATCAAGCCAACTTCAATAGCGGGATACTCTTTCGCAATAACCCGGCCTAATCCCCATAAACCACTGCCAGACAAACCTACCGTATTAAATTGCTCGCCAGACACCTGTACACCTTGGGTCAGGACCCAAAGTTGCGGTTTTGCTTCGTGATGGCGCTCAGCAATTCTGTTAGCGATAAGACGTAAACTTTCGAACTCACGTAATTCATGCGCCGCAATATCCGCAGCGTTCAAGAATTTCTCGTGACTAGCTAAATAGATCAGGGTGTCCGTGTTCCCTATTGAGTCAATTTGAGAAGCAGGATTTGCGCCAAGATCAATACCAACAACATCAATTCCCTTCGCTCCAATCAATTCCTTCACATGGCGAGTAAAATCGGCGTTTCTGCTAATGACAGTACATTGAGTTAATAATGAAGCATTGGTCAATACGATATTACGTTTCACCCAATCCAGATTGAATAGTTGCATGCCACTCTTCTCCAAATCACGAAACAAAACATCACACGTGTAGCCCGTTTTAAGCTGCACATTATCAAGACGTATCAGGCTTTCATCCCCCATACGTCAAATTTTATGCCTATGAACCTGCTAACTCTCCCACATTCCCCTTCGCACATTTACTAACGCTAACTCTTCAACCAATCAGCAATGATCAGCGCCAGAGAGCGACAGCGCTACTACTTACACAACCATAAAATGATGCAACCATAAAAAGCGAAAAAACGGTGGGATATGCTATTAATAACCAGAGAAAAATGGCTGTTCAATTCCAAGTTCTCCAATCATTTCTAACCAAAGGTCCATTAAACGAGGGGGTAAAATCTGTAGATGGCAATCTGGCCTGGAAGAAATAGTAACCTCCATCGTATCGGCATAGATCTCTATATCCATGCTCAATGGTATCTCTTGCGACTCATCATCGGGTTTCCCAATACGTATTTTTTCAGGCGACAGTTCATAACCAATAACATTGGGAGACCGTCGTTGATCACCAACGAAATTGAAAGAAATTGCGGGAAGTTCAGGCCATCCAAAGATGGAATTAGGCACAAAGTAAGTCGCAGCATAATCCGCCGCTTTTTCCATCGTGTTATTGAACTCTTGTACCGCATGCTGGAGAGTGCTATCCAGCGATGACTCTGGATCAATATTAAATTTAACTTTGATTGGAAATGATACTGACCCGACAAGATTAGCCACCGAGGTTTCCCAATACCCCACAAAATGAGGACTGATCCACAACAGCATATTCAGGCTGCCCTTCCCAAAAACAGCAGCTAGTGCCTTTAACCAACTACCTAACAACAAATCCGCAATACTGACACGATGTCGCTTAGCCAAAAGACGTATCCTATTTAAGGCTTCGCCATCAAGCTGCCTGACTTCTGTTACGGCCTCAGACAATCTGCTAATGGGTAGTGACTCAACACTCCGACCACCAAGAATATTCAAGGTAGGCTGTTCAACTTGTTGTTCATCATCAGGGATAACAGCTTTTACGATTTGCCGGTGTCGTTCATACAACTCAGCGCAAAATTGCTCATAATTTGCGGCATGCTCAAATGCAAGGGGCTGACCACTCACTGACATTCTGTATGCCTTTGAAAGATCGCGCCATAAGATCCTGCTGGAAATACCGTCACAAACCAGATGATTGAATATCAATACTAATCTTTGATCACGGGCACAATCGCCATCAAACAGGCAGTAACGCAATAACGGCGGATTTGCCAAATTCATGGCAGCCCTAACCTCAGCAATGTAGTTTGATATTAAGCGTCGGCGATCACATTGACTATCGGTTTGCTCTCTGACTTCAAAAGCCTGATGCAATAATTCACTGTCAGGCGGCACGAAATCCATCTGCATATCCATCCCGCTACCGACAAATCGTGCTCTCAGAACAGAATACTTATTCAATAGATATTCAATCGCTACCTTGAGGTGTGCCGGTTCCAATCGCTCCAGGGGCATGAGTACTTCACCGACACATAATTGATCAACTCTCAGCGAATATCGCAAATCATATAATTGCCCTAATTGAACACGCATAATATTCACCTTTCCATTGCAAGCCCTGCGGGCAGAAGCGAAATTAAGACGTTGTGCAGACTCCACATTCTTCTGCATACAAACTAATCGGATAACACAGCGTTTACTTTTGACAACCAGAGAAAGCGAACATGCAGAGTAAAAAAACGGGAATTGATAGCCCGGCTACCCCGCATGGAATGATAATTAGCGTCATTTATTAAGGTACTAAAAATACAGTGACAATTTTAAAAGTAGCAATAAAAAAAGAAACCTCCACGAATCAATCCAGATATTTGAGCTGGACCAAAATAATTAATACATTATTACTATCAAATAAGTAATTTGGTTAACGTTTTGCTATAACCATACCCTCACTTTCCGGTTTTTATAAATACCATCGTTATCAAAAATCAACGTGATACTTTCTGCACGGCGATATTGGAAATTCATTTCCTTTAACAGGGTGATAAATAAATCAGAATTCTTTCTTACTCCACTGACATACATGACTTTACCTGTTTGTGCATTGAGACAGCCGGTAAAATCATAAGTTAAAAAAATAACTTTTAATCACAGTTTAAAACCTGCTCTGGTTTTGTGGGGATTTCAATTAAGGGCTTTGGAATTTGATATTTATGACCGTACCTTTAATCGACAAGCTCCGGTCGGGCAACCACAATTAACCAAGTGTCCCTCAAGCGCGGCAGGTATTCCTTGTATATTGAACAAGTTAGAACCTTCCGCAATAGCGCCGGTTTGTTTACAGGCGGGACAAAACACCGGGTCACCTTTAAGGATAACTTTTTTTCCTTCCACTACACTTCGCATGATTTACTCCGTTATATTTTCCGTTTCTCGTATTAAATGCCATACAGTTGTGCCCGTCTCTGCACCTTCAACATCAAAAGCCGTCGCCCCCTGAGCAAAGAAGTACTGCTGACCCGGCAGGCTATCGGTTCGCCAGATCCCGCCGACCAGTGCCGGATGGTTACCTCTCAAAGGGGTCACTTGCAGAGGCCCACGGTCATAACGGGCATACCAGGCCAAGGTGGAAGTTGAATTAAAATGACCTTCACCATAGAAGTGCAATGAATGGCCTTCACGGGGAATGACCCGTATCGGACGTATCAGTTGGTTAATAGCAAAATAACTTTCCGGGACACTGCCCGGTAGCGGCGTTAAGTCCGGGTATTGACCGGCCCGGATCATCAGACCATTGGAGTAAGGCGTAATCACCACATCCGGGTAGAGGTGGCGGGCCAGCACATGACGTATCCAGAATTCCCCACCCAGTCGGTTTACAAATCGTTTGGACAGAAGGGTGATCCAGTTAATGCCACGGATGGAATGTCCATACTGTAATTTGGCTGTATGAACCGCAGAATTAACTTGCAATGCAGGGTAACGTTGCGCTAGCTGGTATTCTAAGGGAAAGTAGTCATGGTAATCTCTGGGCAGCACCAGACAATAACCGCAGTCCCCACTGTCCGGTTCGAGTTGTTCACACAGAAAATCTAGCCAGGCCATAAAGCGGGTCATGCCCTCTTGTTCTTTCAGATAATCCCAGGGCAGCACCAGACTCAGGTAAGAGCTACTGTCGTCACCATCAATTTCTCGGGAATCCAGGTAATGCATCAGATAGCGAGGGGCTTCATAGAGATTTTTGGCGTCACTAATATCCCAGGTAGAAAGCTGGTTTTTTTTCTGATTAAGAATACCTTCTTCCACTTTGGTAATATTTTCCGGTGAATATTTTTTTAATCCATTCAGTGAATGACGATGAAAACGCAAGTAAGGGCCAAACTCTTCGCGAAAGCGGCGATAGCAGGCCAGAATGCGTTGTTTTTTCTCCTGGGTGTAGCCTTGTTTAAAAAACAGGGTGATAGATATCCCAAGACGAGAAACAGTCAGCCCATCGCCATTGAGGAAGGTAAATGCGGCCAGTTGTGATCTCAACTGGGCAAAGTAATCTGAAGTATCCATATTCTCTCCGTTAATTTATGAAGCGGTGGCGAATGTCACACTCGCCAATATTGCCAGGACGGCGGCTAACGCTGCGGCGCTGGCTGCTGCTGCGGCAGCTAAAATTTCCACCAACGCAATCAGTGCGGCAGCGACGGCAAGGGTGACCAGAATAACAACAGCAACACCGGCAATAATCACCACCATTTCCAGCATGCCTTCACCCACCTCTTTTAATATCTGCATCCAGCTAATGTTTTTCAGCTCTTCCAGGGTGATATCTGATCCCTGTTGCACAGTCTGCCACTGGGCTTTTATTTCGCTCTCCGTCCAGGTCACGATTTTCCCCGTTTGTTCACTGACCCAGGAAAACGCGTAGCTGGCCTGATGGCTTATCGGGTCAATAATTTCTTCACACACCCACTTGCCGGCTTGATTGAACCAGACTCCAAACTGGGCAAGAAGCTCCCGGGTACTGTCGCGGACATAATTCAACCCGTTTTCAGCCAGACCCGCCACCTCCTGCCCGAGGACAACCCAATCTTCATAGCTGGGTAAAAACGACCAGCGGGAAGTACTGAGCAACGGTGGATTTTTTGTCAGGGGTTGCGGAATGGTCCCCGGTACCCCCTCTGCGGGAGGAGCGGGTAAAGCTTCGTCATCAGGCGGCGAACCCGGCGGTAGAGGGGCTAGTGGGATGGGATTTTTATAGTGTTGGGAACCGGGTTGATAATGTTTTCGCCACGCTTCATCATACTGTTTTTGCTCCTCAGTGCGATTATCTATGACGCGCATTACACCAAAACGTTTTTCTGTCGCAATTAGCATATAATCCAATTCCTGATCTCTACTTAGATCATCCCCCGGAAATTTCACCTCAATCAACATTTTCAGATTATCAGGGTGCACAGAACCATCAAAGTAGGTGGCATTTCTGCCCGGCCAGCGAAGAGCCTCATCTTTAACCAGAATAATATCGGGCCGACGGATACCAACAACCCCAAATTTCTCCGCGTCTTCGGCAGAAGGTCGGGCAAACGGATTACTGGACTGCGGCAAATTACCACCATAACGCTGTTTAGAGTCTTGACTGGTCGCCAGCATGGGTAAAGGGACATCCTGCTCTCCTCTGATAGCAAACACCACTTCCGCTTTATAGGGCCATAGAAAGTCATGCTTAAGCTCCTCAACCTTAATCAACCCACTCATAATGACTTGATTAAGAAAGCGGATAGCCCCCAGTTTGGTAATAATCATTGCCGGCAGGCGCAGGGCATATTCGGCTTTTCTCGCCAGATAACAGGGATCTTCATCAGCAGGAAAGACCCCTATTTCCATCGTACAGGTGATTGATGTGACAGCCGGGCACATCTTGCCGTTGTTGGATATTGCCATACTTATTCCTCCGTAAATTCCATAACATGCTCTACCGGTGTGTTATCACTGGCCTGATATAAGGTTTGCTTCGGTTTAGGTGGGTTTTCTGGTGAACTCAGTTGCAGATTTTCTTCTGCCGCACTCTGTACCGTCATCGTTCTGCCCAGCGCGTCAGTTTTACCCGGGATGACCTGACCATCGCCAGTGGTAATGGTGTAGGGGACATCCACCAACGGCTTATCGCTTTGCTCGCTGAGCAAGGTATAGCGGGCGGAGTAATCAAACAACGCACCGGCGGATTTCTTGCCGGTGATATGGTCGGTCATCGTGATGCTGACCCCTTCAATACGGATATTGCCCATTGGGTCAATAACTATCTGCCCGCCGGCGTTCCCAATGATGATTTGCCCGCTTTCAGAGTGCGCCGTGATATGTTTACCCACGGTGATTTGCTGGTTATCGGCGATGTTCAGTTGATGACTTTTACCAACGGAAACGGCTTGCTGACCTTTAATGGTCACCGTTTGATTTTGACCGACTTCAAGCGTCTGGAAGCCCTGCACGGCTTCATCATCATCGTTTTTAATTATCGCCGTGCGGTTATGCGCCGCTTCTGTTTTCTGGTCATGGCCTATCTGCGTGGTTTTATCCCAGAGAATCTGCATGTTCATATCCCGTTGAGCATGAATAAACACTTCCTCGCTTCCTTTATCATCCTCAAAGCGCAGTTCATTAAATCCCTGTCCCCGGTGAGTCCGGGTTTTAAAGGTGGTACGGGTTTTCTCCAGCGGTAAATTAAGCGGCGGGCGGTTGAGGCCGTTATAGGTGCACCCGGTCACAATCGGGCGGTCGATATCTCCGTTAAGATAGCTGACTATCACCTCCTGTCCGACGCGAGGGATCGCCATAAAACCGAAACCGTTGCCGTTCCAGCCTTGTGCCACCCGTACCCAGCAAGAAGCGCCGTCGTCCGCTTTATCGTAACGGTTCCAGTGGAAATGAATCCGTATCGCGCCGTGTTCGTTCACATAAATCTCTTCGCTTCCCACCCCGACCACCGTGGCGACTTCATCACCGTCCGCCAGAGGTTTGTAGCGATAAGGCGGCCGCCAGTCCTGATGGCCCGGAATAAAAGCGACCTCGTTTGTCAGGGTTGTCCCCTCGCCCCCGTCGTCCGACGCGACAGGTTGCCACCCATAATGCGTGACCGAGATCACCTGCCAGCGGGCGTTCATGGCTGCTATGGGATGGGATTGCAGGGTAAAAATTTTGCCCGGCCGAAGCCGGATGCAGTGGGTTTTGGCGGTGCCGACTTTGCTGTAGCTTTGTAACTGCTCCAGCCGCAGTCGGGTGAAAGATTTTCCTTCCGCATCCCGCTGGAAACGCCCGTAACTTTCAAACACCGAATCGTACCCGCTATCGTCGGCTTGCTTCTGATGCTCGAGCGCATATTTGGGGTTCAGAAAGTTATAGTCTTTCTGAACCGTGCCATTCGGACACAGGTATTCGCCATAACTCCACTGGTACGCCGTGGTATCGGTCTCGTCGGTTTCAGGGTGAGTATTGTAACTGAGCTGGATATCCGCCTGCATGCCCAGATGGCAATCACAGAACAACATCTGTTTTTCCTCAAACCAGAAGACCATGCCTTCTTCCGCCGCCAGTCGGCACCAAAAATCATAGGCCGATTCGCGTTTTTGCGTGGTGTATTCCCGTTCGGTATAGTGTTTATAGAGCGTATCGCGGACAAAGAGAATATGGTGCTCTTTCAGCAATTTGGTTAAGATTTCGGGTACGGACTGCCAATGGAAAATACGGCTATCCTGATTCAGCGTCATCAGCCACATTTCGGGGCGGATAGTGAAAATATAAAAAGTGCGACGGCCGTCGGTATTACCCTGTTCAGCACCGGCGATCAAACCATTAATGGTACGCTCGGCCACGCCATTACGAGTAATAGTCAAGGATGCGCGGCGACCCAGTTGTTCATTCAGGGGAATATCGTCACGTGAGCTCACCACCTTTAACGTCAGGCTATAAAGCTGTGATAACTCTTCCTGCAAGGTAAATTGCGATACCTGAAAAGTTGTCTGGGATAGTACGCCAATTCGGCAGGTGAAAACTAATCCATCCATATTTGAAATCCTACATAATTGAACCATTATCCTGAAACGGGGATAACGCCAGAGGCTATCAAGCGAGTCATTACATGCGGCTCTTTTAAATAGCGCCGGCCTGTTCCGCAGTAAAAAAATGACAGCGTAAAATCGCCATCATTTAATACGTGGCGTTAGCGAGAACAATAGACCGCGTCCAACTGAGTAGGATGGAGTGGAGACAAATAACAGAGAATTTCGCTCTCTCAATGTTATGACCACAAGATCACGATATTTATCATACGAACATAAAAAAACGTGACAAATATCACACAAAATGGCTAATTAATCGTGATCAATACAGGGAATGAATAAAAAATAGGGTCACTGGGTTGAATATCAAGGCGAAACCCAAGCGTACCCATGAAACTAAATGAGTAAGGGAACCCGCAAAAATGCGGTTCCCTTATTCAACTATTAACTTCCGATTACGAAACGACGGGTGCAATCGATCCTATTCACCTATATTCACTGACGATGAATCGCGGCATGAGATGCATCACTCAGCGAAGAGCGGCGGAAATTGAACCACACCAGCGCCGCCATCATCAGGAGAAACAGCGACGCAGCGCCCATCACAGAAAAAACAGCATCGTCGAACGCTGACTTAGCAAGGTTAACCAACGCCTGCCCTGCATCCGGCGCCATATCTTTTGCCGCAATCAACGCCCCATCGATACCATCTTTAGCAGCATCGTAAACTGGAGAATCCACTGGAATGTCAATGAAATAGCTATAGATGAATGACATAATGCTACCCATGATCGCAATACCCAATCCACCGCCTAACTCATAAGAAACTTCTTCAACGGACGCCGCCATACCCGCCCGATTTGGCGGCGCAGCCTGCATGATCGTACTGGATGCAGCGGTCATTGTTGCTCCAAGACACATCCCGAGCGCAAAAAAGCAAACTATCTGCAAAGGTAGAGGCGTTGAAAAACTCGCCATGAGCGCCAGTATGGCAACGGCATACATCAGCAACGAAGTTATGAGGAATCGTGCACTCCCCAAACGAGGAAGAACCCAACCACTTACAGGACTTGCAACAATCGCGCCCAATGAGAATGGCAGAAAATAGAGCCCGGATTGCAAAGGCGTTAATGACAATACCAGTTGCAAACGCTGGCTCAACACCAAATTAAGGCCCATCAAACAGGAGGAAGCCACCAGCCCGGCGATAACCGCCGATGAGAAAGCCGGATTTTTGAACAGGTCAAAATCAATCAACGGATGCGTACTGCGTTTTTGTCGTCGAATGAACAGCGCCAGAAAACCTATCGTCAGGGCGGAAGTTATCAATATCCCGATATAGGAGGGCTGCCGTTTGGCAAATTCTTTGATGGCATAGGCGAAGCTTATCAAGACAACCATGATCTGCAATGAGCCAATAAGATCCCAAGGATGAGACGAATCTGTTTTCGCCGTTGGGACAAACAACCACGACAGAATGAGTGTCAAAATCACCAAAGGAACGTTGATCAGAAACACTGAGCCCCACCAAAAATATTCAAGCAATAAGCCGCCAATCAGGGGACCTATTGCCGCGCCGCCAGAGGCAACCGCCGTCCAGATCCCAATGGCAAATGATTTCTCATCTTCATCTTCGAACGTCAAAGCGATAATCGACAATGTGGCAGGCATCATAATTGCCGCCCCAACCCCTAATAATGCCCGAAAAACAACCAACATTTCCGGCGAATAAGAGTAGGTGGCCGCCAAGGATGAGAACCCAAAGATGATGAGACCATAAACAAACAACCGTTTATGCCCGATGCGATCTCCCAAGGTACCCGCACCTAGCAGCAACCCAGAGACGATAAGAGGATAGATATTCACTATCCATAACTTTTCCGTTGTATTCGCCCCCAAACTGTGGGTCAGACTCGGTAACGCGGTATATAACACTGTCATATCGATAGCAACCAACGATAACGCGACTGAAACAGCAGTGAGCACCCACCATTTCTTTATATTATTCATTCTACTTATCCATTTTTACTGCTGTCATCTCCAGAGGACCCAGTTTCATTTAGACGCAATGATTATCATACTCTTGCAATAAATCGTTAACGTTAACGCTAAGAGTGATATCACGTTTCAACTTTTTGTTTAATTCTGTTTCGGTTACCCCCTGAATAGTGCCTTGATCAACGAGCTTAGCTACTCGACTACGTGACAATGCAAGTTTTTTGGTCAAGATTGAGATCAATCTGATAGGAATAGGATATTCAAGCTGTATTGTGATCTCCGCCGCTGGAATTTGAGCAATGTCCTGAAGCTCTTTACCTTCGATGATAAAGTCAGGAGCAGCGCCGAGTTCAGCTCTATTTTTCGCCAATACACGATAATCAAACGCATAGCGTCGTATTTCATCTTGATCATTATGCAAAAACCGTTCATACAAATTGCTTTCCAATTTGTTGACATGAATCCTGGAAAAAATATCAATATTCCAGGTGTAATCACACTTTTCACATTTATAGATGCTCCACACATCTAAAACTTTTTTCTGCGCATTAACCCTAAAAGTACCGGCTGGATAAAACTCCTTTTTGACTTCACAGCCAGGGCAACGTTTCAAAATGGCCTGATAGCCTACAGGCCTTACTAACCAGATAACATTTCTATTTGTCATGATAGATCCACGTTTAAATTGGTTAAGTTAGTTACTAGTTACGGCTAAATTGGTCAATTTCAAATCTGATTTTGATGATATTCTATAACATCAGATCTTGAAACCCTTTATCAATTCGTTGCTTAGGTGTGGCAGAGAACAGAGAACAGAGAACAGAGAACAGAGAACAGAGAACAGAGAACAGAGAACAGAGAACAGAGAACAGAGAACAGAGAACAGAGAACAGAGAACAGAGAACAGAAGAGCTTGACGTGAATTGCTATAAGCCTGCAAGCAATATTTTTTTCTGGATGGTTTTCTGCATCAGGCGCCATTTATTTCGGGATATCAGCACCCTCATAGTTATAATGGGGGAATTTCACCGGCCAAATGCGAAAAGTAATGGGAAGAGGCTATACAAATGTTCTGATTTTGTGAGCCACTACACTTGTAGGGTAATGAGGAATGTCATCTTCCACTGGAGCATATTAGGTAGTTTGTTCACATGTGTTCCTTGTAGTTCTAATAGACATAAGATTGAGAATATTGCTATTATGTGGTCGATATAGCTGTTTTTATATAAAGTATTAATGTATGAGTTTCTGTCCATTTCCTGTGATTAGGTAGATAAAGTATGACAAACTATATTGAATATTATATGAAAATGAAGATGGAATCCGATCGGATTCTAGAGTTATATGCGGAGAAAATAGGTAGTGGGTTAAAAGAAGTAGCAGAAGACACTGTAGACACAATCGGACTAGGGTTAAAACGAGCACTCTGGAGAACATCATATTTCTTTGATGGATACCGTGATGTAAATAATAATATAAATAGAGAAGATTGGAGAATGATTTTAGCTCTGCGGAGTATAATAGAAGAAAGGAATTTCATAAAGCAAATAGCAGAAATATTTACTGAACAATTATTAAAAGAAAAAAAATGATGAAGCGAGAGAAAGAATATATATTAAATTATTAAAAATTTCATCTGATTTCTCAGCATCTAGAGCTACAAAATTTGCTATATCTATTTCGATAGCAGAAGTGATATATCAATCCTTAATAAGGAATGTGGTTATAAAGAATATTGCGAGAAAATTTATAAATGCCGGTTTAGTAGCTTTTCAATCATATGGTTACGTTGAGCACGCTGCTATATCAGCAAATAAGTTAAAAAGAGAATGTCCACCTTTTTATTGAGATTTATATAGCAAAGAGTTGGAAATGTTGTATTTTATAGTTGAACCTGTATTATCGAAAGGAATTAACCTTATCGGGAAACAGTGCAGTGAAGATGATATTGTTCATGCAATTGCGGATATAATTAAAATTTGAGTATGAATATGAGCAAAAAACTTTTCAGTAAAGAGTGGTTTAGGGATATATCGGCTATTAAGAGAAAGTAAACCTGACCCACGCTACCGTAGGTCAGGTACATCACTGTGATTTTCCTTTATATAGAAAGGAGAACCATCACTACTCACGTTTTGGACAATCAATCACGTCGTAATTTTTGCTGTAGCAAATGTACAATTCATCACGATTGATCTGAATGGTTTTCCCCTTCAACGATGGGTTATTTTTCTGGAGGAATTTAATTAACTGTTCATTAGATGGACGATTACTCGGCAATACTAACTCATCGAACAGTTCCTGCTGTTTACTGAAAAATTGCTCTGGCGTTGCAAACGCGCAAACACCATGTTTTTCCCACTCGGCTTGTAACAGATCTGCCCCTGGAGAAGCGCACAGATAAGGTTCAATCACCTGATAATCCAGTTGTGGCAAATCCCCTTTGCAAAGACGTGGATGTTTGCGAACATCAGACCAATCACGGCACTGAGCCATTGATTTACCGTTGCAGGTTTGCGCCCATAAACCGTGAATTACCCAACTAAATTTGTTTTCGGAGAAGCATTGCAATTCAAATTTTTCATATTCACGCTGCGCCTCAGCATGTTTATTACTATTTTTCAGCTTGTTAATATCCTTTTCTTTGCTCTTACAAAATGCGGGAGAATAACTAATAGCCAGTTTGAAGTAATCTGTCGATGCGGTTGCATTCTGACCATAACGGTCACTTTTAGCAACGTAGTCATAATCTTTCTGCGCAGTAGCAGGTAAGATACAAGATTCCACCGCTTCCAATGTTGATCGAGACTCTAACAAGTCAGTCACTTTTGTTACTTCTGGTTGCTTCACACAGCCAACAACCAGCAAAACGAATATTGCTGATAATAAATTAAAAAAACGCATCTTAATTCCTTATGGGAAATTATTTCCCTATTGATGGTAAACAAACAAAAAACCTGCCCAAATTAGGGCAGGCGGCGAACGATTAAAATTATTTTTTTTCAGTCAGATCAATTTGATATACAGCAAAACCGATATCATCATTTTCCAGATATTTCATCGGGTATTGAGAAAATTCTTTGATGAACTTCGCCGCTTTCTCACTTGGCGATGTTTCAAAACGGATATCCAGTTTCTTGTCAGTTTTGATTGGCATAATCGACCAGTTATTCTCAGCTTTGGTCGTTACTATTCCTTTCTGTTTAGACATTTTGACAATATAGGCAGCCAAAATAGCGCGGTTCTCATCCGGTGAGGCGAATGCGATGTGATCTTCGCCCGTGCCGGCAAATTTACCGCCATAGGCGCGGTAATTATTGGTAGTAATAAGAAATTTAGCTTGAGGATCGATCGGTTTACCCTGATAAGTCAGCTCCTTGATACGGTTCGCCCCTTGATTGATGATCTGGCAATCAACGTCATATTTAGCGGGCTGAGTTAGATCAATCTTATAATTTACGCCGCTGATCATGTCGAAGTTATAAGTACGGAAGCCGCTCCAGTTCAACAGATACTGCGGCTGAGTTGAATTTGGATCAATCTGGTTATACATGCCGGCCGAACACTCCAGCCATTCAAGCACATCAGCGCCGGTGACTTTCACAACCGCCAGCGTATTGGAATAGAGATACAAATCTGCTGCATTACGGAAGGTTAAATCGCCTTTTTCCACTTCAACAAACTCTGCGGGCGCATTTTTACGCCCACCGACTTTGAATGGCGCCGCTGCGGCCAGAACAGGAATATCCGCTAAATCAGGATCACCCAGAATAAAACGCCGGGCGTAATCTGCTTGTGCATCATTCACGATTTGCACTGTCGGGTCATTTTGAATCAAAGCCAGATAGCTATACATATTGGCGGAAGCTTTGCCAATCAATTTACCCATAAATCCCAGAGTTCCTTGATGAGCTTTATCGATAATTTTTGCTAACTCACTATCACGCTCAACCAGCGCCTTTTTATTTATTTTGTCATAAATCGGGCGCGCTTCTGCTTTTGCCTGCGTCACTTTCCATGCTCCGCCCTCGTTGTTGATAACCATATCAACAACACCTAAATGATCGCCCCATTGGCCAGGCATAACGGCCGGAATACCGTTAACCGTACCTTTGGCAACATCAACGCCTTTAATGTCGGCAAATTCTTGACTTGGGAATACCCCATGCGAGTGACCAAACATAATCGCATCAATGCCCTTAACGTCACTCAGGTAATAAACCGAATTCTCAGCCATTGCCTTATAAGGCTCCTTGGAAAAGCCGGAGTGAGGAATAGCTATAATCAAATCCGCCCCCGCTTTTTTCATTTGAGGAACAAATTTTTTCGCGGTTTCAGTAATATCGTTAACGACAACCTTTCCATTCAGATTGACCTTATCCCAGATAACAATCTGGGGAGGTACAAAGCCGATATAACCAATCTTGATGGTATGATTTTTACCCTCCCGATCTTTTACCGGCGTATCAACAATGATATAGGGGGTGAAATAGTTCTTACCGGTTTTCGCATCTATGATGTTGGCATTGATATAAGGGAACTTCGCACCCGCAATGGCTTTTTTCAGATAATCCAAACCAAAGTTAAACTCGTGATTACCAAAGTTACCCACGGTATAACCCATTGTATTCATTAACTGATGTGCTGGATGAACTTCCCCTTTTTTAAGGCCTTTTGCTGCCACGTAATCCGCCAATGGGCTACCTTGAATCAAGTCGCCGTTATCAACCAGAACCGTGTTGGGGGCTTCCGCTTTGGCTGCTTTAATTAAGCTCGCGGTGCGTACCAAACCAAATTGTTCTGTCGGCTTATCCTTAAAGTAATCAAAATCAATCAGGTTACTGTGAACATCAGATGTTTCCATGACCCGCAAATCAACCGTTGCGGCATGGACATTACATGCGACCAATAAGGTTAATGTGGAGACTTTCAACACATTGTTAACCATTTCACACCTCTTTTTTAGGCTAGTTCAAGAGAACCTAAAATCAGCTCTCTTATCACTGTCAACTTATAAGTACAGACACGCCCCTGTTTCCAGAACCGTCTGCTTTTTATTTTCATAAGCTGGATTGTCGCTGGCACATCATCATATGCCGTATCAACGAACAAACGCAGGCTATTGTACTGAGAAATTGTTAAACGTTTATCTCAACCAACAAGATAAAGCTGTTTTTTTGTGGTTAGGGTCTTTTCATTTTTAACACGCAAAGAGTTACCCACACATACCACTTTGCTAGGATCTCACTCCTCCTTTTTGTTACCAACACGATAAAATCCGCTCTCAAGCCACCTTTAACAGTGTTCTATTTCAATTAAGTCAGAATAAAATATCTGTAATGCTTTATATTTAATTATTAGCTTTATTTCTGAACAAAAATCTCTTAATTCTGTTTAGTCAGGTAAAATATTCAAACTAATAAATACCTTTCATAATATTACTGTATAAAATAAAATTACTAACAAATTGCAAATATTTTTAAGCAATTAATTATTATCCATATTAGGTCTCCTTATATAAATTTTTACGGCATTTAATTGTAAAACAATTGTTAATTTAGGTTAAAATGATTGAACACTTTTAGCTAAAAAAGAGTGATTTTATTAGTATTTCAATTTTCCAATGTGATTTTTAACCATACCATCTATTGTAAGTATATAATAAATAAAAATAAAATTATTTTCGTGAGAAAATGCACAATTACACTGTTAAACACACAAATAATTACAATTATTTGTGATAATAATCACATTGTAAGGTCACTTTATCTTTTTAATTGAATTTAACTAATTACCTTATTCATGAAAAAATCATTTAACAAATTAAAATTTTAATAATTATCTTTAATATAAATTAATTTTAACTATAAAATAATTAAATATTAAAAACCATAAAAAACAACATTATTTATTTTAAATAAAATTAATCTTGAAAATTAATTTATATTATTTTTTATAAAATAAAAAAATTATATTTAATATATAATAAAAATAAAAATTCAATTTAACAAATTAAACTTAAAATTTAAAAAAAACATAATTAAAGACAAAAAACAAAATTAATTCGTTAATTTACAAACAAAATAAAAAATAATTTATCACATTGATATAAAAGAAAAAATAATTAAAACAAATTTTTAATATTATATTCCATCAATAAATTTGACTCCACTAAAATTCCTATAAACGACTTTTCTACTCAATATGATACATTGATTAATATCCCCACCACCCTCACTCAATTCAGCAATGAAGAGAAAATAAAAAAAATTTATGTTAGCTACTTGACCAGAAACAACAATTACATTAATTTTATTTAATATTATAAACAGCATCATTAAACTTAATCATTTAAGCACCCTAAGTAGAGCCGAAAATTTAACATAAGTTAATAGCAATAATTGATTATAGTAATAGTTAATTAGCTAGAACTAGCGTTAACTATTCATTCATTTTAAATAAATTTTAAGGTTAGCCGCTGACATCAAAACAAAAAACATAAAATAATCTAACCTCTTAAAGCATAAGCATTTTTTCTCATCAGGATTACTGAGGATTTCCTGACAAGTTGATAACACCTCTACCGTCTTTATTCATCACCATTAACCCTAAATGATCAAAACATTATGATGGAGGTAATTGCAAATGAAATGGTATGTCAAGGAAGCCCTCGAAATTAATCAGGCTATACCATACGAGGAATCAATCAATATCGAAGCGGGTTTTGGACCAACAGGGCTGCCACACATAGGAACCCTTTGTGAAATTCTCCGTGCCAATTTCATCAAAACCGAATTGGAGAAAATAGGCAGAACAGTTAATTTTTATCTCATTTCAGATGATTTGGACCCTTTCAGAAAAATGCCGCTGAATATTCCAAATGCTGAAAAATTAACGCCTTATCTAGGCCAACCGATAAGCAAGGTGCCGGACCCTTTCGGAAATTTTCCGTCATTCTCTGAAATGGCGGAATATCAACTCATGAAACTCGCCACAGAATATGAAATAGAGTGCCAGCTAGTCAGGAACTCTTTAGCCTATCAAAATGGCGATTACAATGACGAAATCAAACTATTCCTGCAAAATTTCTCAGTGCTAAATCAAATATGCAAGGAATCAACAGGATCTTTAAGACAAAGAACCTACAGTATGATCATGCCCATTTCTGAAAGAACTGGCGCCGTACTGGAACATATTATCGTCACCGGCGTGAACCCTGCCTCGGGAGAAATAACCTATTACATACCGGGTGATGAAGTCATTAATAAACCCGGCTATGAATATGGAGTAGAAATTCGCGAGCTCTATAAGGACGAAATATTAGATCAAGAACAAACTATTTCGGTACTAAACGGTAAATCTAAACTTCAATGGAAAGCAGACTGGGGTATGCGCCTCCTTGCCAGAAACATTCATTTTGAAATGCATGGTGAAGATTTGCTGGTTTCTGCCGCGGTTGTGCGCCAGATCGCAGGAGCATTAAACAAACCAATTCCACGTTTTTACAAATATGGGCTTTTTCTTGATGATTCAGGTAAAAAAATATCGAAGTCGAAAGGAAATAGCTTCGCTTTGGACGATGTTCGCCATCTGCTTACACGAGATGCAATCCGCACTTACCTCTCAAAAGAGCCCCAGAGATCGTCTAAATTTTATGTAGCGCTGGCGCCACATCTAAATGATCAAGTGAATATTTCGCAAAAAGATAAAAAACGATTATCTTTTTCGAAGATAGCAAGAATATTACACGCGTCAAAACCGGCAAGTAAACTCGCGGCTGAAAATTTTCTAAATCGCTATAAAAAACCGGCGGAATCTATTTCAGAACAGGAATTGGAAATAAGTTATAATTATTATATCAGGACATGCAAAAACGAAAATCAAGGGTTGCAAAACATTAAAGAAGAAAGTTATTTCTTAGCCATTGCCAACTCAATAAGCGCAGGAGAAATATCAACTAAAGATCAACTTTTCCAGCATATAATCAATACATATAAAGACCATTTTTCAAATTATGAATCACCCCAAATATGGTCTCTGCTCTATCGAGGGTTATTCGGCGATACCAAAGGCCCACGGATTAAAACATGGTTAGATTTAAATGAAATGCAACATATTTCAACCCATTTTAACAACCCATATAAAAACTCATACCAAAAAAATGAGGAAAATATCGTTAACAATGAAATTAACAGATCTCAAAAAGAGAAATTAATAAACAATAGCATCGAGGAGGACCAAATATATATGACTAAGTTATACAGTAAAATTAATTTCACCGAAATCAGGAAAAAATGCGACGAACTTTGCTCAGCTTTACAGAAGAATCGTGCGGCGCTAGTCGAAGCGCTGTCGGGCTATCAATGTAAAAACGTCACTGAAGATGAAATTCTTCGTTCAATAGATGTCTTGAATAATATTGAGAGCAACAGAGAATATTTCAAAAAGAAAATTTATGGCGTCACATCATTCCTCCCGCTTAACCAACCCATTTACGCTTCTGTATGTTTTGGTTTTATCCCTTCACTTATGGCAGAAAACGTGTGCATACGCCCACCGACAGCCATGCATACACATTATAAAAAATTTGAGGAGGTTATTAATTTATCCGAATTTTCTCCGACATTATCTATTTCTTATGAAGATAAAGAGTTATTTTTAAGTCAACGAGTAAAAATAACTGATGCGGTAATTTTTACCGGAACGCCAGAAAATGCGCTCAAAGTACGTAAGCATTTCAGAAAAAACACCTTATTTATTCTTAATGGCGCCGGTCATAATCCACTTATTATCTCAAAAGATGCAGATATTAATCTGGCCGTTGAAAGTGCAAAACGAGTTGTGCTTTACAATCAAGGTCAGGATTGCGCTGGTCCAAATGCCATATTAGTACACAATGATATATACGATCTATTCAAGCAACAATTAATTTCTGATTTGAAGAATATAGAAGATAAAGTCGGACCTTATAGCGACTATAAAAATATTGTCGGTCCCAATAGCGACATTGATCACAGCGTAAAAATTGCCTCAATATTTAAGGCAAATAGACCCTATTGCACCTATGGAGGAGAAGTTAATCCCGTTAATGGGATGATAAAACCGACGGTTTTTGAGAAAGAATTATCATTAGGCGGCAATTATAAAGAATTTTTCGCCCCGGTTTTCTTTTTACAAAAATATTATCAGGATCAAGACTTAATCAATTATTTTTCTGATCCTTTGTATCCTGCTAATGCTATGTATATATCTCTGTTTGGCACCAGTGACTATATCCATCATCAACTCAGCGAACGCCTTCACCTGCCAGATAGTATTCTTAGTAATACTGACTTACATCTGGAAGAACACGGTTATCTTCCCTATGGTGGTCAAGGGCCGGCGGCTTCATGCCTTTGGTACGAAGGCAATAGGATTAACGGCAGTACGTTGCCACAGCGTGATATATACCATTATTTAATTGAACCCTTTAACACCTGTCCCACGCCAAAGGGTGAAAAACGCCACTGCGTTCAAGCGGGAATTTAAACCACTCCGGTGAGTCTTCACTTCAACGGATGACCTGACCGCGCCGTACTTTCCATAAGTAAGCACGGCGTGTCTCAACGTTTAATACTTATATAATTCGCTAATAAAAGCACGGCCCCTATGAGCTACAAATAGCTATATCTTTACAAGAAAAACTGCTAATCAGGATAATTGATACAATATACTAGGGCTTATCCCTATGATTCGCTATCATGCTACCTTATGTTGGTCATGCTCACCGACTCATTGAGCAAAAATATGGGGTAATTTTATGTTGTGGTTCAAAAATTTAATGATTTACCGTTTAAACCGAGAAATTTCACTTTCTGCGGATGAACTGGAAAAACAATTGAGTCCGTTAGCATTCACCCCATGTGGTAGCCAAGATATGGCGAAAACAGGTTGGGTGCCGCCAATGGGTTCACACAGTGACGCCTTCACCCATGTCGCGAATAACCAAATTCTGATTTGCGCCCGTAAAGAAGAAAAGATGTTGCCTTCACCGGTTATCAAACAAGCACTGCAAGCAAAAATTGAAAAACTGGAAGGAGAACAGCATCGCAAACTTAAAAAAACAGAGAAAGACTCTCTGAAAGATGAAATATTGCATACCCTGCTACCACGGGCATTTAGCCGATTCAGCCAAACTTATATTTGGATCGATATCGCCAATAATCTGATCGTTGTTGACGCTGCCAGCGCTAAACGAGCCGAAGATAATTTAGCATTATTGAGAAAAAGCTTGGGTTCTTTACCTGTTGTTCCCCTGACATTTAAAGACCCAATAGAATTAACCCTGACAGAATGGGTACGCTCCGGTGATTTACCAACAGGTTTCGCTTTAATGGATGAAGCTGAACTAAAAGCTATTCTGGAAGAAGGCGGCGTTATCCGTTGTAAAAAACAAGACTTAGTTTCTGACGAAATCGCCACACATATAGAAGCCGGCAAATGTGTCACTAAACTAGCGCTCGATTGGGAAGAACGTATTCAATTTATGTTGTCAGATGATGGTGCTTTCAAACGTATAAAATTCAGCGATACGCTGCGTGAACAAAATGATGACATTGACCGAGAAGATTTTGCCCAACGGTTTGATGCTGACTTTATTCTAATGACCGGTGAATTAAGTGCATTGATTAAAAGCACCATTGAAGCACTCGGCGGCGAAGCAGAAAAATAATCACACAATTCATACAATAATCGCCAGTCTATTGCTCGTTTCCCCTTACTGGCGATAATATCAACCTATTTCCAGAGCCAATAATAACGTTAAAGCTATCCACGGTAAGCCAATTAAGGTATTCAATGAATTCAGCTAACAAAGGCTATCAACCCCCCTTCTCAATTACAGTTAAAATGATCCAATTAGTTGCCGAAATCAGTGAGAATATCGGGCGGTTAAGCACAGAGCAGGAACAAATAAAAGCTCTGCGATTGAGACGCATCAATCGGATACTAGCCATTCACGGTTCACTGGCAATTGAAGGTAACTTACTTGATGTGAGCCAAATCACCGCCATTATTGAAGGAAAGCAAGTCATTGCGCCAATCAGTGAAATACAAGAAGCGCGTAATGCTATTTTGGCTTATGAAAAGCTTAACTATTGGCATTTCACATCAGAGCAAAACTTACTGGAAGCCCATTATGTTCTGATGAAAGGATTGCTAGATAATGCCGGCAGTTATCGGCACGGTGGCGTCGGTGTGATGGATGGAGAAAAAGTGATTCATATGGCGCCACAGGCAAACCGGATTCCAAAGCTCATGGGCGACCTTTTTCATTGGTTGGCTTCTACCGATATTCATCCACTTATTACCAGTTGCGTTTTCCATTATGAATTTGAATTCATTCATCCGGTTGCGGATGGAAACGGCAGAATGGGCAGGTTGTGGCAAACACTAATTTTAAATCGCTGGAACCCTATATTTGAATTTATTCCCGTTGAAAGTTTGATTTATGAACATCAAGCCCACTACTATCAGGCAATCAATCTCAGTAGCCAACTTGTTGATTGTGCGCCATTCATTGAATTTATGCTGCACATGATCCGTGATGCAATTCTGACATCTACCCATCAGGCTACCCATCAGGCTACCCATCAGGCTACCCAACAAGTTAAACAACTAATTATGGTATTGAAAGGGGAAATGAACCGTGGGCAACTGCAATCAGCCCTTGGATTAAAAGATCGTAATTCATTCCGTCAGCGCTATTTGCAACCCGCGCTGGCAGCGGGATTAATTGAAATGAGCCATCCAGAAAAACCTAGCAGCCCATTACAGCGCTATCGTTTGACAGAAAAAGGGGTAAATTTAAAAACTCACCACAAATAGCGAAAAGTAACCAATCCCTACCCTACTCGGCGGTTTCGATGAAAATCTACACAAATAAAATAGGACTATAATATTTACTTAAATATCAATATATTAAAAAAATAATTCAACCACATCAACGAAACACTTACCCCTTTCACTATTTCGGCCAAATTCATTAAGTAGACATCAAAACCATAAATATAGTGCTTTAATGTCTACTTAAAATAACTATAATCAAGTGAACATCAAAACCATAAATACCTAGAGTTATTGTTTAGTTATGGATAAATCTACTGCATTTAAACGTTTTATTGACTGGGACAAAAAAGGGCGATGTGTCTTCACCCTTGCCGATCTCAGAAAAATCTTTCCTGAAGATAGCCCCAAAACACTCCAAGCGGGCTTAAATCGTCTGGTTAAAGAATCGATGCTTTCACGACCTGTACGCGGGATTTATCTGTTTAACCTTGCTCATAGTCACGATAGTTACACCATTGAACATATTGCCAAAGCTCTACGACGCGGTGAATACAATTACGTTAGCCTTGAATCAGCATTAAGTGAATATGGCATTATTTCACAGATCCTGATCGATAGACTCACCGTGATGACAACAGGCCGAAAAGGTCTTTATCACACTCCACTGGGTACTATTGAATTCACTCATACCAAACGCCAACAGGAAGATATTTTAGCGAGTACCACACAAGCAGACCGCCCTTTGAGACTCGCCAAACTTGAATGCGCATTACGTGATTTAAAACGAGTTGGTCGCAATACCCAGCTCGTCAAGCGAGAGGGTTTCTGGCGGGAAAGTTTGGAGAGCCGGCGTCCTTAACATGGCGGCAAGCTCCGTCTGGCGAACGGAACTTCATTAAAACAAAGTACCGGATAAAAAATCAGCACTTTGTCAATAATCTGAGAGCAACCACCAGGTTGCTCTTACCAGCATGTGAGTGAATTCAATCGGCCTGAAAAACAAATCGTCCGCCTAAAACAGCAGCATAGCGATTGAGTGTTCCCAACTGAGGATCAACCTCCCCTCTTTCCAGTCGGCTGATATTCTGTTTCTGGGTTCCCATCCGACAGGCAACATCTTCCTGAGTCATTTTGCAGGCTTTACGCGCCAGTTTGAGTTGCTGGACAAGAGCCTTGCGAGCCTGAAGATCATCCCATGCCTCTAGCCCTTCAGTTGTTGCCAGGAGCTCAGCCTTAACATCAGACAGCGTAACGAAATCGTAATCATCACTGTTCATTTTCATTCCAGCATCCTCTTTACCACTTTCATTCGTTCCCGGGACAGTTCCAGTGACGTTTTAGGTGTCTTCTGGGTCTTTTTCTGCAAAACATGTACTACAAAAATTTGTCTGCCCGTATGAAAGAAGAAAAATCCACGCGCAATACCTTCACGGGCACTTACTCTCAACTCTTTCAGTCCATTGCCTACATCCCTCACTCTTGGTTCCCTGAGCTCCGGTCCTGAATTTTCGAGTGCTTCCATTGCATCAACAAGCGCGACCTATAACCCTACAGGAAGTCTTCCTAACTCCTTACGGGCGGCGCCAATTACCGTTACGGTAAATTTCATATCAGCATCCTTGTAATCATATACGATGACTTTACTCCATCAAAACAAAGCAATCAACAATGATTACTTTCAAACATTTTGCAACCCACACTGAAAGCAGAGTTAATTAAAACTCACCACAAATAATAAAGAGTAACCAATCCCTATCTTTCAATGATGCCCCTGTTTTGACGGCACTATAATTCTTTGACACACTGCACACAGAACGAATCTATTTATGTTGTACAGATAATCCAAATCGGAGGCTTTCATGGGAACTCGTTATGAAACCGACGTGGTAGCTTGGGCTAATGAACAAGCAGCGTTACTACGTAGTGGTAAGCTGAGTCAGATAGATATAGAAAACATTGCCGAGGAGATAGAAGACGTGGGTAAAAGTGAAAAACGCGAGCTGGCAAGTCGGCTGGCCGTTCTACTGACTCACCTTCTGAAATGGCAATTTCAACCAGGCCGTCGCGGCTCTAGTTGGCAAAGAACCATCAAAGAGCAACGAAAATCTCTGTCACGACGTATTGATAAGACGCCAAGCCTTAAGGGATGTCTGGCAGATAAAGAGTGGTTAGACGACGCATGGTCTGATGCAGTTGCAATTGCTGCTGATGAAACCGGGTTGGATGTTTTTCCTGAATCCTGTATCTGGAATATGGAGCAGATTTTATCCCAAGATTTTTATCCAAAATAATCTTACAAATTTATTAAATACATGAATTATTAACGCTGGATAAAACCGGCGTTAATAATATACCCGTTATCTTTCAAGTTGCCTCTTTGTTGGCTGCACTCACCCCAGTCACATAGTTATCTATGCTCCTGGGGATTCGCTCCCTTGCCGTCGCGATGCATCTTGAAATCCATAGGGTATATAGTCTAATTCAATAAAATCATAATACATATTAAAAACATATATCACATTACAACCAAACAAAGATAATTACTATTAATTTATTAATAAAAAACACCTGAAAAATTTATTTCAATTAATTATTCAGGCCCTTATAAGAGCCTGAATAAATTTATTCTCTAATTATTAACGAAAAAAGAAAATAATCTATTCTAATATTTTCTCTGCATATAAAATTAATGATGAATCAGCTCTAATGAATACAGTGTTACCGTTGAAGGTTTCGCACCTTTATCTACCAACGTTAATTTATTATTATCTATCGACACACTAATCTGGTTAGTCACCTCTGGCGGTGTTATTTGTGCCAGCGATCCGCCTTCTTGAATACGATATGCTTTAACTTTAACTTTCTTGCAACCTATATGATCAATCACCACGGTAACGCCTTGGTCACTATGAGTATAATCGCGAGTTTTAGGTCTCAAAAGAGAATCTTCAGGAAGTTGCTGTACCGGATCTTTTTGCAATACCGCATTATTAGATTGAATGGTTGTCGGATCAACACCACCAAACCATTTATTCTTACTACAGGTATCCGTTAATTGATCTAATGTTCGACTCGTATCCAAATAGTATTGTCGATATAAATCCGCCGGAACTGGTGGTACACTACCATCAGAAAAACCCTTATCCACTTTATAATTTGCTGCGAGGATATTAATTTTATTACCCGATTTATTTTCAGCCGCCAGAACCGTTAAGCCAGTTGAAAAATCCTTTTGACCACTTAATATATACGGTGTTTTTAATATTCTAGCAAAAAGACCAAAAGATTGGGCTGAATAGGTACAGAAATTTCTAACGCTTGGGTTTTTAGGATTAGGTTGATCATTAAATAAACCAAAAGATAAACCATCCCCACGATAATAATGAGCCAGGTCAACTTTGGTATATTGCATATAAATCAATGAGGAGGCGATATAGGCTGCATTTTTAGGACTCTGCACTTTTGTAAATGTATTTCTCGATCCAAAAGGAGTTGAGTTCCACTCAGTACAAATACTCTCTGTCTTTGTAAAGCCATAAGTATGCAAACTTTTCTGAATCGTATTACCCATATCAATAATATTTTGCGGGTCTCCAGTATCAACGTATCCATGCCAGGAAAAGAAATCTAACGGTACATGATTATCCCGACAATATCGGAAAAATCCATCAATATAATGCCCTCCTGCATGATTACTAAACGAAATACCTGCACCACCGACTTTAGCATCAGGATCAACAGCCTTAATTAATCTGACTACTTTTTCATATAATTGATAATATTTTTGTGGTTCATCCGTATTCCAGAAAAACATCAAATCAGGCTCGTTCCAAATCTCCCAATAGCTTATCTTTCTCGGCAACCCAATGCTAGCATAGTTTACACCATAACGATTTACCAAGGCCTTAACTAATGCTGCATAAACATCAAAATCCTCTGGTATTTCATAACCGCCATCAAGTGAACGCCCAATACGAAAAAAAAGTTGTCGCTGAATATTATCTGGATTCACATCTGCTTTATTATTCAGAACATCACGCAGATAAGTATCGGTCATTTCATAATTGGCATCTTTTAATGCAAGATTCACATCATGATTTCTCATCCCGATAGCCGCATTGGGAAAAATACTTCTGACATTTGCAATATCAGCAACAAGCTTTTTAGCCGCGAGTTTCTTTTCCTCCGGTACATTGATAATCATTTGATCTTGGTTATTTTTTCTATCCACCTGGAAATAATTATCTATATCCCCAATACCAAAGCCGTCATGGAGCCGGACATGGGTAACTCCCATCTGATTAAATTCATTATCTAAATCTGGGAAACCCGGCGCTATCGATTTAGGAAGACCATTGACGCCATTAACCGCTTTAAGACGTGAATTATACCCTGCTGATAGATCTCGATGATTTTTATTAAATGAAAAAACTTTAGTCATAATACCCTCTATATTAATTAAGAAATTGTATCCCTATAACCCAAAAACAATATTAAAGAATAAATACATTTATCTGACAATTCAATAACAATAAATGAATGGAAGACTTAGATAACAATTAAATATCACTTTTAACTACACCTTAAAATTCCCATCTATTACTTTGAATTTATTGAGTTAAATAAACAATTACATTAATACAATTATTTCCGGTAATAAAATTGACTCTGTAAGTTATTTAACCACAGAATCATTAAAAGAGAAAAAATATATCTCAATTAACCAAGAGTGGTATTAATAACAATAACAAAATAGCACATGACAAAATCATATAGAGAGTAAATTATATTGAAAAATATCGTGAAAAAAAATCATTAACACATATTACAATGAATCATTATTAAACAGGCTCTTTTCAGAGCCTGTCAGATTAAAATTATTTTATTTTACATTGATTAATTTAATGGAAAAAATTCACTATAATATTCCCATTGTATATAAGATCAATTATTCTCTAGCTCCAACGAATATAATGTTACCGTTGCAGGCTTCGCTCCCTTATCCACTAGCGTTAATTTATTATTAGCGATAGATACATTAATCTGGTTAGTCACTTCCGGGGGTGTCATTTGTGCCAGCGATCCACCCTCTTGAATACGGTATGCTTTGACCTTAAATTTTTTATAACCTATATGGTTAATTACTACGGTAACACCCTGATCGCTATTAGCATAATCACGATTTTTAGCGCTCAACAGATTATTACCCGGAAATGGTTTAACAGGTTCACGTTGCACCACCGCATTATCAACGTGAATGGTTGTCGGATCAACGCCACCGAACCATTTATTCTTACTCTGGGTATCTGTTAATTGATTCAGTGCTCGGCTAGCATCAAGATAGTATTGTTGATATAAATAATCAGGAGCCGCATTACCATCGGCAAGACTCTTATCAACTTGATAATTTGCGGCAAGGATATTTATTTTATTGCCTTCGGCGTTCTCAGTTGCCAAAACAGTTAAACCTGTGGAGAAATCCCTATTACCACTCAAAATATAAGGTGTTTCGAACATTTTGGCAAACAGGTAAAAAGATTGAGCTGAATAGGTACAGAAATTTTTAACACTTGGATTTTTAGGATTGGGCTGGTTGTTAAACAAACCAAAAGATAAACCATCGCCTCGGTAATAATAAGCTCTGTCGGCTTTTATATACTGCATATAAATAAATGTGGAAGCAATATATGCCGCATTTTTAATGCCCTGCACTTTTGTATATGTGTTTTTTGTTCCAATAGGACAAGAATTCCATTCAGTACAAAAACTTTCTGTATTAGTAAAACCATAAGTATGCAAACCTTTTTGAACCTTATTTCCCAAATCAATAATGTTTTGTGGGTCTCCAGTTTCAACATATCCATGCCAAGAAAAGAAATCTAATGGCACATTATTATCTCTACAATACCGTAAAAACCCATCAAGATAATCCTCTTGTGCTCTATCAACAAACGCAATACCTGCACTACCGACTTTAACCGAAGGATCAACAGCTTTAATTATTCTTGCAATTTTTGCATATAATTCATAATATTTTTTAGGATCATTACTATTCCAGAAGAAAAATAAATCAGGTTCATTCCAAATCTGCCAGTAAGTTATTTTTCTTGGCAAACCGATTCTGGAATAATTTAAAGCGTAGCGATTCACCAACGTGCTCACCAAGATTGCATAGATATCAAAATCCTCTGGTATTTCATAACCACCATCACCGGAACGTGCAATACGAAACATGATTTGTCGCTGAATATTATCTGGATTCAGATCAGCTTGATTATTCATAATATCTAGCAGATAAGCATCAGTCATTTTATAATTAGCCTCTTTTAATGCAAGACTAATATCATTACTTCTCATTCCAGCCGCCGCATTGGGAAAAATGCTTCTGATATTTGAAATATCAATGAGCAGTTTTTTAGCTGCGGGTTTATTTTCTTCTGGGACATTAACAATTATTTGGTTTCGATCACTGACTCTATCCTCCTGGAAATAATTATCCATATCGCCAATACCAAAACCATCATGAAGCCGAATATGGGTAATTCCCATCTGATTAAATTGATCATCTAAATCAGGAAAACCCGGCATCAAAGATTTAGGAACGCCATTGACACCATTAACTTCTTTAAGCAATGAGTGATGCCCTGCGGATAAATCTCGGTGATTTTTATTGAATGAAAAAATTTTAGTCATAATAAACCTCTATATTCATTAAGAATAATATTGCTATAAGTCAAAAATAATACAGAAGAATAAATATATTTCTATGACAACTCAACAACAATAAATGAGCCGGATACTTAGAGAATAGTTAAATATCAACTTTAACTATATCTTAAAATTACCACCTATTAATTTTAATTTATTACAGCAATCAACAATCACATAGATATAATTATTTACGCCAATAATAGAACCTGTGATTTATTTAACAAAATCAGGACCAAACAACCTATCCATCAATAATAAATTGATATTAATAACCATAGTAAAAAACACCCAATAAAATCATATAGTGAGTGAATTATATTAAACAATATCGCATAAAACCATTAATATATATCAGGCGGATTAGACTAGATCGTCTTGGCAAGCCTCTTTTGCAATAATGACATAAATACTGTTAATTTTGCTGGCGGGTGAGCAAGTGCCCGCAGTAAATAAATATCTTCTTTACGT
This sequence comes from Photorhabdus luminescens subsp. luminescens, assembly GCF_001083805.1. Taxonomy (GTDB): domain Bacteria; phylum Pseudomonadota; class Gammaproteobacteria; order Enterobacterales; family Enterobacteriaceae; genus Photorhabdus; species Photorhabdus luminescens. The sequence goes on from NZ_JXSK01000002.1 coordinate 520,975, forward strand.
CCATCTGGATCATTAAATAAAGGCACTAGTTTTTCAGAACGAATATCTGTGGATACCACCCAATTAGGCAGAAGCGCTATTCCAAATCCACTCACCGCGGCCATTCTCAATGTTTCAAAGTCATCGCTGCGAAGAATCCTTTTCTCATCGTTGAAGTTAATAGAATCCCGATAACGTGACCAGCAAATGCCAGCGGGGTCATGATGTTTATCAAGCAAATAGTGATTATTTAATTCGGTAAATGACGTCGGTGTTCCACGCCTTTGAATATAACCTGGGCTGGCACAAATAATCCAAGTTTGTGTAGAGATGCACTTTGAATAAAGCGTGCTATCTTTTAATTCACCAATACGAATAACGGCATCAAGACGATCTCTGACGGGATCAGTTAAACGTTCGGTTTGATCAAGTTCAACCTGAATTTTAGGATATTGAGTAAATAGCTCTGCTAGCATCGGAATAATATGTTGACGCCCAAAGGTTGGCAAACAAGCTATACGTAATACCCCTTGCGGTTCGCCATTCAATGCCGCTAATTCAGCCTGAACATCAACAAGATCATTGATAATACCTTGCGCCCTTGAAAATAAAATCTCACCGGCATCAGTCAATGATAAACCACGGGTAGAACGAAAGAATAGTTTTGTCTCTAGCATCTGTTCAAGATTGTCTACTTGACGTGTAATAGAAGATGCCGCCATACCTTGCAAACGAGCAACGGCAGAAAAACTTTGTGAACGGGCAACATGAATGAATGTTGCTAGCATATCGGTACGTAATAAATCTTTCATCGCAATTTTTACCTTCGAATATTCAAACGCCTTATATACCTTATAGATTTCAAGATGCATCATAGATTTCAAGATGCATCGCGACGGCAAGGGAACGAATCTCCGGGAGCATAGATAACTATGTGACCGGGGTGAGTGAGTGCAGCCAACAAAGAGGCAGTTTGAAAGATAACGGGTATATATTACAAATAATACACAACATCATAATACCGCTATCATCTTTGCATTCTACGCAAAACAACTTCGCTCGCTCTCTTCATTCTCGCAATCTGCGGATAGTGTCAAAATCATTTCATCATAATTCCGGCCAAATGCTGAGAGTTCCCATGTCAAATACAGCAATTCAACTAAACCCTATTTCTTCCGTTTCTCTTATCTTATTATCTGCTGCTTGCGGTTTTGCTGTAGCGAACATTTATTATAATCAACCATTATTGCCAGTAATTGGGACAAGTTTTAACGTTAATGGTTCAATATCTGGCTGGATAGCGACATTAACGCAGATCGGCTACGCAATGGGGCTTCTCTTTTTTGGACCGCTTGGAGATGCACTAAGCCGTCGCAAGCTTATTTTCTGCCTCTTAATTGGCAATATAATCAGCCTTACCTTATGTGCCACAGCGCCGAATTTTACATGTTTTCTAATAAGTAGCCTGATTGTGGGATTAACTTCTATTTCAGCACAAATTATTATTCCAGCCGTATCCGGTTGGGTAATCCCAGAAAAGCGCGGCCGAGCGGTAGGCAATCTAATGAGCGGCCTTTTTGCCGGAGCACTGCTTGCCCGGGCATTGAGCGGCGCAGTCGGAGAACATTTCGGCTGGCGTGAAATGTTTGTATTGGCAGCTTTAATTGATATATGCCTGCTTTTTCTGGTCTGGTTTGTATTGCCACAAATAGAAACACCATATACGATAACTTACAGCCAACTTCTTATTTCACTCGGTAAATTAATAAAGCAACAATCCCTTTTACGTGAAGCGGCATTATCCGGTTTTTTACTGTTCGCCGCTTTTAATACGCTGTGGGGTTCTCTGGCCTTATTGCTTTCCCAACCACCTTACGGATGGGGAAGCGATATTACAGGTCTCTTTGGTTTGACGGGAATTGTGGGAATGCTAGCTTCACCAATAATAGGTTCGTTGACAGATCGCTTTGGTGGGAGAGCTATTGTTGCCACAGGTGCTTTATTAGTGATATTAGCCTTGTGTCTAATTAGCGGCACAAACCACAGTATTCTATTTTTATTCGCCGGTATTATTCTATTGGATCTTGGCAGCAGAGCGGGTTTAGTAGCAAATCAAACACGGTTATATACATTATTACCTGATGCCCGCAGCCGACTAAATACCGTATTTATGACCTGTTATTTCGCCGGCGGCGCAATAGGTTCCTCTTTAGGCGCTGTCGCCGCCTGGCATTTTTCTTGGTATGGCGTCGCTGTCAGCGGCGGAGGATGCGCATTATTAGCCGTTCTGAGGGTTCTGTTTAGCTCAAATGACAGCAAACAAATATGATTTTACACACTGCGCCCCAGGCTATCTTTTGCGATAGCCTCTAAAGGACGGTGCGCCTAATAACTGGCATCACGGTATTAATTAATCGCTCTCCCTCCTGCAACCTCAACACCCGCAGCCAATTTTTTCCCTTTACCTAAACGGTCTCCAATCACTACAACAATTTGTTTCATTGATGCTGTCTCCAAAAACATTAGCTATTTGCACGCGCAATCTCAAAATGAACCGATAGCAACCAAGCCTCTTCAATCGCTAAACCGGGCAGCATATTTATTATTTGTTCCGCTAATTGCATTGATTCCAGTGAAATATCGGTAAATAAAGATTTATCCACTGCCGGTAATAATTCACCAGTTTTCGCCCGCAGAACCATCGCTTTCACATGAGATTCCATCATTTGTTGCTGTATATTCGTGGTGTAGGACCCTATTTCTTTTAGCCTGTCACTGATGGTTAATAACAATTCTTTAGTCACTTCCATCGGCTCTAAATTATTTTTCACCATATTGAACACTCATCCAATTTATCTCTAAAATTCAATAAGTATTTATCGGTTATCCATTTTCCCTAATAAAGTCACTCTACACTTTTTAATTCACTCTTTGGAGGTCAATTTTTTCCAGTTATAAGTGGAAATTAAATGGAATTTAGATAGCAATTAACCAAAAGAAATAAATATAAGTGGTAATAAAGTACATCAAAAAACAATTTATATGATATCAGGTTGACAAAATCAGAAATTTGCACCAACATCAAGATTGACAAACTTGAATTTTTGCACCTTTAGAGAAAACAGCAAATGCCAAACATCCGCTACCCTTGGGAATTCCATCCACAGTTAAGTGAAGAACGTTTAAGTATCATTGCAAAAGAGCTACTCAATGTGCTTGATCACACCTATGAGCAGCTTTCTACACCATTAGATGATAATTATACCCGAGGAACCTGTACATTTGGCCGCCAAAGACAATGCCTTATTCAGCTCTGTATGAAAGGTACTTATGATTGGCTGAAACTAACTAATCCAGGTATGGATACGACTATCGAAATAGAAACAATCCCACTTCGTTTTTTCACTGACGATCCAGAAACTCCCAAAAAATCAGGCTTCTTTCGCCGTAACAATGTAGATCAGCTCTGGGCGCCAGAAATCACGATACCTACAATATGGCGCTTTATTGTAGAAAAACCCCAGTTTGAAGGTGAAGGCGCACAGGTTCATTTTGCCGGCTACAACGAGCATGAAGAAATGTTGTCTCAATGGACTTACGATAACAGTAAAATATCCATGCTGCACTCTACAGACAACACACCGCCATCTGCGGTAACAATCGAATTGGATCCTATCAGCGCTGCGATGCCTGATAAATCCAGAGAAAACAAGCGTAACAACAAGTAGTAGGTGACAAGTGTTCAACGGTTCTAATTTGCGGTTAGCTCGTCTGTATCACGAGCTATCTCTTGAGCAAGTGGCTGAGCAGGTTAATAAAACCCGCCAATATATTCAGCGGCTGGAATCCGGCTTTGCTGTGCCAACTAATGAACTTTCTAATGAATTAGCTACTGTATTGCAGGTTACTCCTGCATTTTTTGAAACCCAAATACAATCGCCTGTGAACGAAGAAATTGTTCATTTCCGTAAACGCAGCGCAATTAGAGTAGCAACAAAATTAGCAGCACTTGCAAAGGCTGAGTTATATAGACGATTAATCGTCGTTTTCGAAGAAAACCTAAATTTACCTCCAGTGTTATTTCCTGAATTAAAAGCAAACTCCCCAGAAGGAGTTGAACGAGCAGCAGAAAAATGTCGGATTGATTGGGGATTAGGATTTGGACCAATTGAAAATGTGACACGCCTAGCTGAAAAGCTAGGTGCATTTGTTACCTCGTTTGACTCAGTGTCTGATGATGTTGACGCGTTATCCGTTCCGTTAGATCGACCTTTCATTGTCAGAAATACAGCCAAGAAGTCACCATGCCGACAACGGTTTGATATTGCACATGAAATTGGACATCTTGTGCTACACGGCGGAATATCTACTGGTGACAGAACAACCGAATCTCAAGCCAACCAATTTGCCTCTGCCCTACTTTTACCACGAAGTGCAATGGCTAAATATTTCCCTGTCCCGATAAGCGGAAGAATCAACTGGCGGGGCCTAAGTGAGTTCAAATTAACCTGGAAAGTAAGTAAAGCAGCAATTATTTATCGGGCACATCAGCTTTCCCTTTTAACCGATACCCAATACAAAACGGCTTTTTTGGGGCTTAAACGTAAGGGAGAAGCCATTGAGGAAAAAGAGGATTATCTTATTCCCCACGAAAAACCTGAATTATTTCATCGAGCAATAAAAGTGCTTATTAATGATGTTTGTATTGATATTGAAACATTAGCTAAGCGTCTGAAAATTACAGTGCCAATGCTGCTTGAACTAGCTAACGATAGTTCACTTTATGAGCTTAATGATCGGACAGATTCTGTAAATGTCATTTCGATGTTTTCATATCGATCCAGGATAGCGTGATTATTTCCCATTCTGTTCAAATTAGGCTCTTATTAATTATTCTTCTATCTCAACCGCGCTTTCCAGCGCGGTTATTTAGTGGAAGAGTCAGTGACAATTAACCCGATGAAACTGCTTCCATCCCTACCAAGCCCACTTTCAGATAGCCGGATTTACGCAAAGAATCCATCACACTCATTAGTGTTTCATAATCCACGGTTTTATCCGCTTGGAAGAAAATGGTTGTCTCTTTATTAGATTGAGTAGTCTGATCCAATACCGCCGCCAAAGTATCATGATCAACCTGTTGATCACCGACATAAAGCTGGCGATCAGCCTTAACTGTCAAGAATACCGGTTTTTCTGGACGCGGCTGCGGTTTTGCCGACGAAGCAGGCAGATCCACTTTAATATCAACGGTTGCCAGCGGCGCTGCTACCATGAAGATAATCAACAGCACCAACATCACGTCAATAAATGGTGTGACGTTGATTTCGTGCAATTCGCCGCTATCGTCCAAATTTTCATTAAGACGTATCGCCATAAATCACCTTGTCTTGTTATTTGCTAAATCCAGATCACGGCCAAGCAGTAATAATGACTGTGCCGCCATGTCACCAACCTGACCACGATAAGCAGCGATCATACGGGCGAAGATGTTATAAATCACAACGGCAGGGATCGCTGCCACCAAACCAAGCGCTGTCGCTAACAAAGCTTCCGCAATACCCGGCGCCACAACCGCCAGGTTAGTTGTCTGTGAGTGAGCGATACCGATAAAGCTATTCATGATGCCCCACACCGTACCAAATAGACCAACGAAAGGAGAAATCGCGCCAATGGTCGCCAGATAGCCATTACCACGCCCCATATGGCGGCTGATAGCCGCAACGGAACGTTCCAGACGGAAAGAAGCTCGCTCTTTCGTGCTATTCAGGTCAGCGCTCTCAGAAGATAACTGACGTTCTGCCTGTACTTCATTCAGCAACAAGCGGCTGATACTGTGCTTGCTAAAACTTTCGGCAATTTCTGTAGCTTGATCAAGGCTCTTAACTTCCGTCAAAGCCAATTGCTCTTTACGTAAACGACGGCCGGCAACCAGTAATTCAGTACCTTTTGAGAAGAATAGCGCCCAGGTAATAACAGAAGCAATCACCAGACCAATCATAACCGTCTTAACCACAACATCGGCGTTTTGATACATGCCCCAAATAGACAGATCGGTAGCAAAGCCACTAGAAAGGTTAGCTTCATCAGCAGGAACGTTAGGTGCAACCTCATCCGTTGCAACCGGCGTCACTTGGGTAGCCTCGGTCGCAGACGCCGTTTGCGGCGCAATCTGATTTGCGGATGGTGCAATTGTATCCGTCGCTGCCGGGGTAGTCGCTGGAGTAGACCCTGCAATCTGTGCAGCTTTTGTCGTGGTTTTGTTATCTGTTGCAGATGCTGGTGCTGTATCAGCCAATGCTGAACCTGTCAGCCCGAACGCTAATATTATTGAAGCAGTCAAATTTCGCATCAGTTGGCCTTTACTCCCTTTACTATAAACCTTGTTATTTAGCAGTGAATTACTTTTCGTCATCTCACTAACCTTATTTATACTGAGTCTTCACTCATCTTCACCAAATTGAATGAACATGCAGGCTGATAATATCAAACCTTAAGTGATTTGATAGTAATTATCATTATTGTTTAATAAAAAAGTATTACCCCTTCACAAAATAAAGTTAAACAGCCCCTACTCGCAGGTAATCAGATGAATTTTCGTCAAGTTGTCTTAATCCTTTTGTACAAAAAGGGCTAAATCTTTTAACGTGTTAACTCTATTTTTTACACCATTTCAAAAATTGAAGTGTTAAAGGCGGCAATGGATCATGGCAGAAAAAAAACTGGAAACTTCACTGGTCAATGCAGGTAGAAGCCCAAAATTTACTCAAGGCGCAGTTAATCCCATCATTCAGCGAACATCATCGGTAATCTTCGATTCTGTCGCCGCCAAAAGACACGCGACGCAAAACCGGGGCAAAAGCGAACTGTTTTATGGCCGCCGCGGCACACAGACTCATTTCTCTTTTCAAGCAGCAATGGCTGAACTGGAAGGTGGCGCAGGCTGTTCGCTTTACCCTTCTGGCGCTGCCGCGGTTAGTAATGCCATTCTCGCTTTTGCCGCCGCAGGCGATCATATTCTATTAACCGGTTCAACCTATGACCCGACACAAAGCTTCTGTGACAAGATATTGTCACGGATGAATATCACCACCGAATATTTCGATCCCATGATTGGCGAGGAGATTGCTGAGCTGATTAAGCCCAATACCAAAGTGGTGTTTCTTGAATCCCCTGGCTCCATCACGATGGAAGTACAAGATATTCCCGCTATTGTCCGCGCAGTACGACGCGTCAATCCAGAGATTGTCATCATGATCGATAATACCTGGGCGGCAGGTGTGTTGTTTAAAGCGCTAGAATTCGGCATCGATATTTCGATTCAATCAGGCACCAAATATATTATTGGTCACTCAGACGCAATGTTAGGTATTGCTGTGGCTAATGAACGTTGTTGGGCGCAACTGAGAGAGAATTCCTATTTGATGGGACAGATAGCAGATGCCGATACGGTCTATATGGCCAGTCGAGGATTGCGTACTTTAGCCATTCGTCTGAAACAACATGAAAAAAGCAGTCTTGAAATCGCACGCTGGCTACAACAACGAACTGAGGTTGCCGCTGTCTATCACCCCGCTCTACCTTCCTGCCCCGGCCACAAGAATTTCATCCGCGATTTCAGCGGCAGTAATGGCCTGTTCTCTTTTCAATTAAAAGAGCAATTAACTCCGCAGCAATTTACGGATTATCTGGATAATTTTCACCACTTTAAAATGGCATTCTCATGGGGCGGTTTTGAATCTCTCATTCTGGGTTATCAACCAGAAGAGATAAAAATCATGCGCCAGTACGATATTTCACAAAGGACGACGCCACAAAGAACAGGCACCCTGTTCCGTTTGCATGTCGGGCTGGAGAATGTTCAAGATTTGATTGATGATCTCACTGAGGGGTTTAAGCGAATTTCTGTTGATTAATCTTATTGTTATTCAATGTAATACACTGAATAACTTAACACTTGGAAGTAATAACGAAGTGATAATATAGATATATTGCCAGTACAATGCATTTGCATTACACTTCGTTAAACAGATTCTTAAATCAGCATAACGAGGTAAAAATATGCACGCATTACCAAGTGTTGAGTTCGAAGTTGGCGCCGAATCCAAGCTTACCAGTCGCAGCCAGACAACTATCCCAACGTCTGTTCGTAAAGCGCTTAAGCTAAAACCAGGTCATGACAGTATCGCATATAAGATTTTATCTTCCGGTGATGTACTTATCAGTCGTAAAAATAGTGAAGAAGAAAAAGATCTTGTCATGGAATCATTTCTGAACTTTCTGGCAAAAGACATTCAGAAATATCCTGAACAAGTACAACAATTAGATGAACAACTCATTAACCGGGCGATGTCACTTACCGCTGGAATAGACATAGATCTGAACAATCCATTATCTGATGACGATGAGTAAAGAACTATGTACGATCGAGTATGTGTAATAAATGGATGGGCTCTTTTTGCTCATCCGTGCTTTATCGAACAATTAAAACAAGCAATAGATAAGGTAGAACAACTTCAGCAGAAATATCCAAATGACTACCTGAAAAAAAATGACGCAAAACGCTTAGCTGCAATCATAAAACTCGTTACTGAAATTATTCCCAGTGACCCAGCTAATATAGCCTTTCGCTTGGGTGATACATTAGGTGGAAAAAGAAAACACTGGTTCAGGGCAACATTTTTCCAACAATACCGTCTTTTTTTCCGTTTCCACGCCGAAAGTAAAATTATTATCTTTGGCTGGGTAAATGACGAGAGAACAAAAAGAGCATATGGCGATAAACATGACGCTTACAAAGTATTTGGTGAAATGCTTAATGCGGGACACCCGCCAGATGACTGGAGTTCTCTTTTAAAAGAATCTACTGATTCACCACTCTTCACTAAACTTATTAATGAACATCAGCCATAAGTTTCTCCCAATAAGGGATAAAGTCAAGCCATGCCAAAACTTTTACTGTAAACTGACTTTATATATACAGATGAAATAAATTTATTTTATAACAGTCACAGGATAAGCAATGGAAGTACTAAACGAGATCATGCAGGCATTATGGCAGCATGACTTTTCTAAACTTGCCAACCCCAATGTTCTCTGGATTATCTATGGCATTCTATTCGTGACACTGGTTCTGGAAAATGGCTTATTACCCGCCGCTTTTCTGCCCGGTGATACATTGTTAATCCTCTCCGGCGCATTAATTGCCAAAGGAGTCATGAGTTTTATCCCAACTGTTTTTATATTAACAACAGCGGCAAGTCTCGGTTGCTGGCTTGGCTATCTCCAAGGGCTATGGCTTGGTGATACCAAACGGGTTAAGAATTGGTTGGCGCAACTTCCTATTCAGTATCGCCAACGAGCTAACGAGTTGTTTTTCAAACATGGTCTGGCCGCTTTACTGATTGGCCGTTTTTTGGCTTTTATCCGTACTCTGTTACCAACATTAGCTGGTATATCCGGCCTTAATAGTAAACGCTTTCAAGTTTTTAACTGGTTGAGTGGCTTGCTATGGGTCGTCATCGTGGTCAGTTTTGGTTATCTCCTTAATCAGATCCCGTTTATTAAGCATCACCAGGATCTGGTGATGAACATTTTGATCATTTTACCCATAGTGCTGCTATTAAGTGGTTTAAGCGCCTCCCTGCTGATGTATTGGCGCCATAAGAAAATCTCGGCGGCAAAACGTAAATAAAAGTCATCGTGGTTTACAATCAGCAGCAAGGTTTTTATTCTTAACTTAATGTACCAACATTATGTGAACTAAGGCTCAACCACTAAGTGATATTCTTGGTATCGATGCATCACCAAACCGGTTAATCTTTGCACTTGGCCATGTGTTGATCACAATCATGGCTTAGATCACGCCAATTGTATTACTTTCTTCAATTACTCTTAATATCAACTTAATATCAATCGCCATGATTTTAACTGATATTTTAAGTCTACCTTTTTATAGGAGTTAGTAATGGATAATCAACCTATCATCAGACTTGCTGATGGGAATCACATGCCACAATTGGGACTTGGATCATGGGCCGCAGATGACCAACAGATAGCAGAAACAATCCATGCTGCATTAGATATCGGTTATCGAGCAATTGATACCGCCGCTATCTACAACAATGAGAAAGGCGTAGGCAACGCATTACAAGAAACAGATATCCCCCGTGAAGATATCTTTGTTACAACCAAATTATGGAATGACAGACATAATGATGTCCGTGCCGCCTTGGCAGAAAGTCTGGAGAAGTTGCAACTGGATTATGTTGATCTTTACCTGATCCACTGGCCTGCGCCACCGCAAGATCAATATGTCAGCGCCTGGCGACAATTGATTGAATTGCAAAAAGAGGGGCTTATTCGCAGTATCGGCGTTTCTAATTTCCAACCTGAACATATCCAGCGACTGATCAATGAAACCGGCGTTTATCCCGTCATTAATCAAATTGAGTTGCACCCATTGTTACAGCAACGTCAGCTCCATGCCTGGAATGCCACACACCATATCGTTACCGAATCCTGGAGTCCTCTAGCACAAGGTGGCGAAAATGTATTTGATAATCCACTGATTCAACATCTGACACACAAGTATGGTAAAACACCCGCGCAGATCGTTATCCGCTGGCACATTGATAACGGCATGATTGTGATCCCCAAATCTACAACGTTATCAAGAATTAAAGAGAATTTTGATGTGTTCGACTTCAAATTAGAAAAAGAAGATCTAACCGAAATGACTACATTAGATATCGGTAAACGTCTTGGGCCAATCCCTGAAACATTCGTTGATTTCAGTGAATTCCTTCAGCTTCTTGAGCAAAATAATGCTAATAATCAGTGCTGAAAAACGCCGGGTAAAACAGAGTTAAAATGTGCGCGGCATTGATACCGCGCCTCAGCTTTATTTAATTATTTTCATTTACTGATTAGCCGGTACAGTCACTAATTGCCCAACAGAGCCGCGATCGGCCATTTCCAAAATCTGGCTGTAATAGAGGAATGGGAAGTGTTCATAAGATGGCTGGTTCATATAAACCAGTAACTCTACTCGCCCATCAACCCAAACAGTATCCTTCCAACCATAATCTTGCGGTTGAGGTGCCCCGCCATTGTGATTAATCACCTTAAACTGCACACCTTCAATATGGAACGGTTGTGGGACAGAGGCATTTACGATCCAGCGCTCCCAAGTTCCTTGTTGGCTGGTAATATCTACCCGATTCATATCCCATAATGCACCGTTAATTCCCGGCATATTACCATCAAGATAAATTTCCCGGTTACGAATTGCGTTGGAAACCGGCGTGACATCATCAACCAGACGAGATGGGAGATCATCTGTCACCAAAGATAATAAACCTGTTGCTTTAATGGTCAGAACAGTGCTGGAATTTAACACTGTGGAGGGTTCAAACAACCCACGTAACTTATCAAGTATCCCTGCCGATTCACCTGCGGTAACAACAACTTCGTCTCCTTTGGACATATCAATCAATACTTCACGCCGCTCTCCTGGCGCAAGGGAGAGTTGCTGAACGGCTATCGGCGCAGGTAACAGCCCCAAATCAGTGCCTATCATATAGAAAGGACGGCCATCACGGATTTGTAGCTGATATCGGCGGGCATTGGATGCATTGAGTAAACGTAAACGAATCCAGCCGCGAGATACTTCAATAAAAGGATTTTGTACGCCATTAACCAACAGAGTATTACCGATAAATCCACTATCAGAGGTCGGCTGATACTCAGGAACCCCAAAGTTATCCAACCGTTTATCCTGAAGAATAACCGGGAAATCATTAACGCCATAATGTTTTGGCAATGGCAAATGGCGGCTGGTTTCATCTTCCACCAACCACATGCCAGCCAAACCCTTATAAACATGCGGCGCCATCCGATTAGGCGTATTGGCATGATACCAGCAAGTTGCCGCCTGCTGACGAATAGGCAACACTGGCGACCAATCCGCCCCCGGAGAAATCTGACGGGCAACCCCGCCAGTCAATGTACCCGGTAATTGTAATCCGCTGACGGTCATTGAAACCGGTTCCGCTAGCCGATTGCTGTATATCAGTTTGACATCATCGTTTTTATGAACCCGTACAGTCGGACCGAGATATTGGCCATTAATTCCCCATACACTGGTTTTATATTGTCCATCAAAAGTCCAATGCGCTTTTTGTAAAGTCAGGAATAGCGGCTGCCCACCACGGGATTCCAATAAAGGGGGAACCGGCAAAGCAGTCTGCTGATTTTTGCTGGCCCGAACCAATAAAGGAGCGGCTCCGATACACATTGCCAAGCCTGATACCTGAATAAATTGGCGCCGACTAAATGACATATTTTCTCCGCGACAGACTTAATTAAATTCCGGTTTTATATGCCTCAAAAATAGCCGAGACACTGCAATCCATTCACCCCGGAAGCGAATAACTCAATATTGAAGTTATTAAAGCTTATTATCCTTTTGATTGCGCTTAACAAAAGCATTATTTATCAAGCACTCATCATAACGCGAATATGGAGGGAATTAAACTATCTGAATGCATTACACGAATCTCTCCCTGTCAGTGATCAGTACATATCATTTTCGACTAATAATGAATTGTGAACATGGACAACGAACAAAAATCCTCACATATACTAAATATGTGAGGATTAAAGTACGCTTAAAAGCTATCGCCGTTGTCAGACCCACACTTTATTATAAAAGAGTGGTCAAAAATAACCTATTATGAGTACTTATCCTGTTTCTCCATTGCAGCCAATTCTTCATCCAATGCTGCTATTTTAACTTTCATCACTTTATGACAATATTCCGCCAGCTCACGCACCTGCTCTTTGGTATATCCAGAAGTATCAATAGGAGGCAACATTTCAACAATGACGGAGCCATTATTCCAGCGATTCAACTTAATCTTGCCATTAGTGATGGAAGAGACACAAACCGGCACAATAGGCACTCCCGCCGAGATCGCAGCATGAAAAGCACCGGTTTTAAACGGCAACAAACCACGACCACGACTACGTGTCCCTTCCGGAAACATCCAAACAGAAAGATGACGATTTTTAATTTGCTCTACAACCTGGGTAATCGTGCCATGTGCTTTAGCACGGTTAGCACGATCAATCAGAATATTGCCGGCCAACCAATAAAGCTGACCAAAAAATGGGATCAGCGCCAAAGTTTTTTTACCTACCGTCACTGTGCCCGGCTGAACCGCATTAGACATGGTTATCATGTCATAGTTGTTTTGGTGGTTGCCAATATAGATACTCGGACCATAATGCCTGGCTTCAGCAGGAATGCGCTCAATAATTTTGACGCCAAATATTTTCGACAACCGACCAAACATATTGCCAAACACCATAACATGGTCAGGGTGACGTGGTCTGAATAAACAGTAAATAGCACCAGAAACACACACTACAATCGAAAACAAAATAACAATAATGCCGCGGATAATTGCTAACATAGTCCCCTCTTATTTAACGGACCCTTTTAGGCCCGTTAGTTTTATTTAATCCCACTATTCAGTTACCCAATAGTAGAAGGTGGTGTTTCAACCTGAACCCGTTCAATACGCTGCAACCCTCGAGGCAGAGGTGTTCCCTTACGACCACGTTCTGCACGGAATTTTTGAAGATCTTCAGGACGCAGCGTTAATTTACGTTTTCCAAAGTAAAGTGTAATAGACGATTGTGGCGATAGCACCAATAACCAACTCAACAGGTCATTTTCTGCGGCTGATTGAACAGAAATTATCTTATTCCCTTTCCCTTTAGAAAGTTGCGGTAAATCTGCAACCGGGAACATTAACATCCGGCCCGCACTGGTAATTGCCAGCAGCATATCATCCTGCGAGTGATTAATTTCCAGCGGCGTCATGACGCGAGCATTTTCCGGCAATGTAATCAGTGCCTTACCTGCTCGGTTTTTAGCAACCAAGTCACTAAAATTACAGATAAAACCATAACCGGCATCAGAGGCCATCAGGAACTTCTGTTCATCAGGCGCCATCAATACATGCTCTACCGTTGCCCCGGCAGGCAAAGTCAGTTTCCCCGTCAGTGGCTCCCCTTGCCCTCTGGCAGAAGGCAAATCCCGTGAATCAAGCGAGTAGCTGCGACCTGTTGTATCAATAAAAACCACCGGCTGGTTACTCTTACCACGGGCCGCGCCACGGAAGCTATCACCCGCTTTGTAATTCAGCCCGGCCGGATCGATATCGTGGCCTTTCGCACTACGTACCCAACCCATTTCAGACAATACGATTGTCACCGGCTCAGAAGGCGCAATGTCATGCTCACTCATCGCTTTGGCTTCATCACGTTCTCTCATTGGAGAACGACGCTCGTCACCATAAGCGGCCGCATCAGCCACGATCTCTTTCTTCAACAACGTGTTCAGTTTGCGCTCAGAACCCAGAATCGCCTGTAACTTATCGCGCTCTTTTGCCAGCTCACTCTGTTCGCCACGGATTTTCACCTCTTCCAGTTTAGCTAAGTGGCGTAATTTCAGCTCAAGAATGGCTTCTGTTTGCGTCTCACTTAAACCAAAACGTGACATTAATACCGGTTTTGGCTCATCTTCACTACGGATAATGTGAATGACTTCATCAATATTGAGAAAGGCGATCAGTAAGCCTTCCAGCACATGCAAACGCTTAAGGACTTTTTCTAAACGATGGTTCAGACGCTTACGAACCGTTTCCCGGCGGAATACCAGCCACTCAGAGAGGATCTCAACCAGCCCTTTCACAGTCGGACGGTTATCCAACCCAATCATATTCAGGTTGACGCGATAACTTTTTTCCAAATCCGTGGTCGCAAACAGATGACTCATCACCAGTTCTAAATCAACCCGGTTTGTGCGAGGAACAATAACCAGACGAGTTGGATTTTCATGATCAGATTCATCACGTAAGTCATCAACCATAGGCAGCTTTTTGGCCCGCATTTGGTTGGCGATCTGTTCCAATACTTTGGCGCCGGAAACCTGATGCGGCAACGCGGTGATCACGACATTGCCATCTTCTTTTGACCAAACAGCGCGCATCCGTACCGAACCACGGCCACTTTTATAAATCTTACGGATATCTTCGTGAGAAGTGATGATCTCCGCTTCGGTCGGATAATCAGGGCCTTTAACGTGTTCCATCAGATCATCAAGGGAACTCTGTGGCTTATCCAGCAGCGTGACCAGTGCGTTCACCACTTCACGAGCGTTATGGGGCGGAATATCTGTCGCCATCCCCACCGCAATACCAGTGGTGCCATTCAGCAAAATATTTGGCAAACGCGCCGGCAGCATTTTCGGCTCCTGCAACGTGCCGTCAAAGTTTGGCACCCAATCAACAGTACCGTGCCCTAATTCAGTTAACAGCAACTCGGCATATTTGGACAAGCGAGACTCGGTATAACGCATCGCGGCAAAAGATTTGGGATCATCCGGCGCCCCCCAGTTCCCTTGCCCATCCACTAAAGGATAACGGTAGGAAAATGGCTGCGCCATTAGCACCATAGCTTCATAACAAGCACCATCGCCATGTGGATGGTATTTACCCAGTACATCACCCACGGTACGGGCGGATTTCTTAAATTTGGCGGTATTGTTCAAGCCCAATTCCGACATGGCATAAACAATACGGCGCTGAACCGGTTTCAAACCGTCGCCGATAAAAGGCAACGCCCTATCCATGATGACGTACATGGAGTAGTTCAGGTAGGCGGTTTCCGTAAATGCGTGGAGCGGCAAACGCTCCACGCCATCGTGAGTTATCTCACTCATTCGCTAATTTCCTCAGAATCTTCTTTGACTATCCCTGTGGGCGTTATACTTCAATTTCTACCGTATCGCCCTTCTCTTGCAGCCAGTTACGGCGATCTTCTGAACGCTTCTTCGCCAGAAGCATATCCATCACCGAGAAGGTTTCCTGATAGTTTTCATCATCGATAGTCAACTGCACCAGACGACGGGTATTTGGGTCTAACGTCGTTTCACGCAATTGCATTGGATTCATCTCACCCAATCCTTTAAAGCGCTGTACGTTAGGTTTACCCCGTTTGCGGCTCAGACGATCCAACACCGCGCTTTTTTCCTCTTCGTCCAGTGCGTAATACACTTCTTTACCTAGATCAATACGATATAAAGGCGGCATTGCCATATAAACATGGCCGTTCTTAACCAATGTTGGAAAATGGCGGACAAACAGTGCGCACAACAGCGTCGCAATATGCAAACCGTCTGAGTCCGCATCCGCCAGAATGCAGATTTTGCCATAGCGTAACTGGCTGAGATCGTGGCTATCCGGGTCGATCCCAATGGCAACGGAGATATCATGGACTTCCTGTGATGCCAACACTTCATCCGAAGAGACTTCCCAGGTATTCAGAATCTTCCCTTTCAGCGGCATGATCGCCTGATATTCACGATCACGCGCCTGTTTTGCCGATCCCCCCGCAGAATCGCCTTCCACTAGAAACAGTTCAGTGAAATTGAGATCCTGTGATGTGCAGTCGGCCAGTTTCCCCGGTAATGCCGGGCCGCTAGTCAATTTTTTACGCACAACTTTTTTTGCTGCACGCATTCTACGTTGTGCGCTGGCAATCGCCAATTCAGCCAGTTGCTCCGCCTCCTGAACATTCTGGTTCAGCCACAAACTGAAAGCATCTTTGACAACACCAGAAACAAAAGCCGCAGATTGGCGCGAAGAGAGGCGTTCTTTAGTCTGACCCGCAAATTGCGGATCTTGCATTTTTACCGACAGAACATAAGTACAGCGATCCCAGATATCATCGGCGGCAAGCTTCACACCACGCGGCAAAATATTGCGAAATTCGCAAAATTCACGCATTGCATCCAGTAACCCCTGACGTAGCCCGTTTACATGCGTTCCGCCCTGCATCGTCGGGATAAGGTTCACGTAACTTTCAGCCAGTAATTCTCCCCCTTCCGGCAGCCAGAGCAACGCCCAGTCAACCGCTTCGGTCGCACCACTGAAAGTACCGACAAACGGCGCTTCCGGCAAGGTTATCAGGCCATTAACCGCCGCCATGAGATAGTCAGTCAGACCATCGGCATAACACCATTTCTGCTCGGTATCGTTGATCTTATCTTTAAAAACAATTTCTACTCCCGGACATAACACCGCTTTCGCTTTCAACAAATGGGTCAAGCGAGAAGCCGAGAAACGTGGGCTGTCAAAGAAACTTTCATCAGGCCAGAAGTGAACGCTGGTACCGGTGTTGCGCTTGCCGCAACTGCCAATTACTGCCAATTCTTGTACTTTATCGCCATTTTCAAAAGCGATCTGATAAATCTGACTGTCACGGCGGACGGTAACTTCAATCCGCTTGGATAAAGCATTAACCACCGAGATACCCACACCGTGGAGACCACCAGAAAACTGGTAGTTTTTATTCGAAAATTTACCACCGGCATGTAAACGGCTCAGGATCAATTCAACCGCTGAAACCCCTTCTTCTGGATGAATATCAACCGGCATGCCGCGGCCATCATCAATGACCTCCAGTGACTGATCGCTATGAAGGATCACTTCAATATGTTTAGCGTGACCCGCCAAAGCTTCATCCACGCTGTTATCGATCACTTCCTGTGCCAAATGGTTCGGACGAGTTGTATCAGTGTACATTCCCGGACGACGGCGAACCGGCTCCAGACCACTGAGAACTTCAATGGCATCTGCGTTGTAACTAGATTGAGTCATGTTGTAATTCTGTTGGTTGCTTCTTGATTAAAGGGCTAATCAGTTTTGTATACTGTTGATAATACCAGTCGTTCAAACATTTTTGGCAAGTTTTTTCTCACCATCACTAGAAAGCCCAAGAAAATTGATGATTTGTGGGAAATAGTGTTCAAACCCGATAAAGGCATGATTACCGCCAGATTCAATAGTTTGCTTACATAATACCAGATAAGCAACTGCCTGGCGGTAATCCAGTACCTCATCTCCGGTTTGCTGCAATAACCAGATAAGATCCGGCGACTCCAGCGGTTCAATCTGCATAACTTTGAGGTCATAAATATGGCGCGGCTCCAACGTATATCGTTGGTTGGTATAGGGGTTAATATTTTCCCCAAGATAATTCCGCAGTAATTCAAACGGACGCACGGCTGGATTGACAACTACAGCAGGCAAGCTGAAACATTGTGAAAGCCATATCGCCAGATAACCACCGAGAGAAGAACCAACGATACCCAAATCATCCCCGGCACGCTCCATCACCAAATTTTCCAGCAAATCAGCCGCTTCTTCAGGATAAGGCGGTAACTGAGGCACCAGCATTTCAATGTCAGGATGATGCTGATGCAGCCACGCTTTTAAGGCATTTGCTTTTGCAGACTGTGGAGAGCTGTTAAAACCGTGCAAATAGAGTAACGTTGACATCAGGCCGTGCCCCTCAATTGTGCGTAAATACCACCGGCCGCTACGCTCCTGTGCAACAAGCCACAAATAGTGAGGCTCAACAAATCCAATAAGCAGAGAGTAACACAGCAACACAAGGAGACAAACACAACCTAATATCCATCCGAATCTAAATCAGGGCAGAACTCATTACTCTCCAGTCGATGGACCTGAGTCGCCAAGCTAAATTCGCCATTATCGGCAACAGACAATTCGAGATAACGCCATCCCGGAGCAACAGTATCAAGTGTAAAATTGGTACAATGTGGTTTGAATTGCACACATGTTGATGGCGTCGCCATCATACGGACGCCATTCCAATCCAGATCCATCTCCTGATGTATATGTCCGCAAAGCATCGCCTTAACCCGTGAGTAACCTTGCAGATACTGGGCCAGAATATGTGAATTGCGCAAACTATGTTGATCCAGCCAGGTACAACCTGATGGTAATGGATGATGATGAAGCAAGATCACCGTGTAACGTTCAGGGTACCTATCCAGGCACTTTTTCATCCATTCAAGCTGATACTCCGACAACTCCCCGTGAGGAACGCCCTGCACCTGACTATCAAGCATCAGAAGTTGCCAGTGCTTACCGATTAAAATCTGTTTCGACGGAGAAACGCCAGCCGCCGCCAAGGCATCCACCATCGCGGGCTGATAATCATGATTACCCGGCAACCAGACACAAGGCGCCGGTAAACGAGCAATACCATCAGCAAAATGTCGATAAGCCTCCAGCGACTGATCCTGCGCCAAATCACCTGTCGCTACGATTAAATCAATATCAGCATTTTGCTTGAGGATGGCATCCAGCACCGCTTGGTAACTGCGATAAGTATTAATACCCAATAAAGTATCTTCTTTATTGGCAAAAAGATGCGTATCTGTTATTTGCAATATTTTGGCTGTGGTTCCCTCTACCACAGGCAGTTCAAACTGGCTTTCCAAATGGTTTCCTTGTCCTATAAGTCATCGGCGAGCATCATAACTCGTTTTAACGCAAGAGATCTGCTGACTGGCACACACTTCCCTTTTCTCGGTTAAAAATTAGGAATTATCTGAATTCCATTCTTTTTTTAACTTTTCATGGTGTAATGCCAGCCATTGTATCGCAATAACTGAAGCAGCATTATCGATAATTCCTTCTTCCATCCAATGATAAGCTTGCTCACGACTGACTACATGCACCCGAATATCTTCATGTTCGCCAGACAAGCCATGAATACCGGTAGCTGTCGTCGAATCCACTTCCCCCACCATCACAGAGATACGTTCCGTTGTTCCTCCTGGGCTGGAGAGATAACTCAACACCGGTTTGCAACGTTTAACTTCAATTCCTGCCTCTTCCATTGTTTCGCGGCGCACCACCTGCTCCACCTCTTCGCCCTCTTCAATCATACCGGCGACAATTTCCAGTAACCACGGCGTTGCCTTTGTCTCTATTGCAGGAATACGTATCTGCTCGATCAATACAACCTCATCACGACGTGGATCATAAGGCAGCAATGCGCCGGCATGGCCCCGTTCAAACACTTCACGGCTCACCTCTTCACTCCAACCACCAGCAAACAATCGATGGCGGAAGCGGTAATTCGTCAGTTTAAAGAATCCATTGTATAAACTTTTTTTCGTGATAATTTCCACATCCTGCTTATCCAATATAACTGGTGTTGACGACTTCTTATGCATAAAATTCTCCTCAATACTTCCTTATTGGCTAGCCACTAAGATGATATTAATCAAGCAGAGTTAAAAAATTCATCCTTTGGTGGTGTAAAGTTAAGCTAAATTAAGGCAATATGGCACAAACGGCTACCTTTGGCTGATAGCATACTCTGCTAGAATCAGTAACATTTCGTTTTTCACCAAGGCAACGTAAGAGTCTATCCCAATAGGCGTAATTGGTGCAGGCCGTTCTTGTAAATGACAGGCCATTCTTGTAAATGAATAGTGAACTCGGGCAACGGGCAGCCCCCGGAGCATTCACTCTTTATGACAGAGCATGGCGAATAAAATAGTCTAATGGGATAGACAACGAGCAAAATAGCTGTGCAATCAAGGAATTACAATGAAGAAACTGCTCTCCATTTTTATCGCTATGAGCCTGACGGGATTGAGTTCAATGAGTCAGGCTGAAGATCTTTTGCAAGTTTATAAGCAAGCAAAAGAGAGTAACCCTGAACTACGTAAATCAATGGCTGAACGTAATAAAGCTTTTGAAAAAATTAATGAAACCCGTAGCCCGTTATTACCTCAGTTGGAATTAAATACCGGATACTCCTATAACAGTGGTTACCGCGATCAACGTGACACAGAAAGCAATACATTGAATGCGAAGCTTGGCTTGAGTCAGACCATTTTTGATATGTCTAAATGGCGCCAATTGAACTTAGAAGAAAAAACGGCAGGTATTGTTGATGTTAGCTATCAAAGCAGTGAACAAAAACTGATTCTGGATAGTGCGACAGCTTATTTCAAGGTACTACGCACCATTGATACGCTCTCCTACATTGAAGCTCAGAAAGCGGCCATTTATCGCCAGTTGGATCAAATGACTCAACGTTTTAATGTCGGTCTGGTTGCAATTACTGATGTCCAGAACGCCCGTGCTAACTATGATGACGTACTCGCTCAGGAAGTTGTCAGCCGTAATGATCTGGACAATGCATTGGAAGCTCTGCGTCAGGTAACGGGTATTTATTACCCTCGGCTAGCCTCGCTGAATATTGATCATTTCAAAACACGGAAACCAGAAACGGTAGATATTCTGCTGAAAGAGGCAGAGAAACGTAATTTAAATCTGCTATCCGCCCGTTTAAGTCAGGATCTGGCTCGCGAACAAATCAAAGCAGCCCAAGCCGGCCATATGCCAACTATTGATTTAGGCGCTTCTACCAATGTTTCAAACAGCCAGAATCATATACCAGGCAGAGCAAACAACTATAGCGGTGAAAACAGCGTTGGCCTGACACTAAGTCTGCCAATTTATAGCGGCGGCGCAACCAGCTCCCGCGTTGAACAAGCACAATATGGTTTTGTCAGCGCCAGCGAACAATTAGAGAGCGCTTACCGTAATGTTGTACAGACTGTCCGTTCTTCCTTTAACAACATATCGGCTTCCATCAGCAGTATCGACGCCTATAAACAGCTTGTTGTTTCCGCGCAAAGCTCACTCGACGCAATGGAAGCGGGTTATCAAGTTGGTACACGTACCATTGTTGATGTACTGAATGCCACGACAAAGTTGTACGAGGCCAAACAGAAGCTATCCAATGCTCGCTATGATTATCTGATTAATCAACTGAATATTCAGCATGCGCTTGGTACGTTAAATGAGAAGGATTTAGTTGCTCTGAATAATACGCTAGGTAAACAGCTCTCAACTTCCGCTGACAGCATTGTTCAGGAAACAGCAACGCCAGCAACATCTGTTCGTAACTGATTCAGTTATTCTGTCTTTAATAATAAACGGCCCACCACTAAGTGGGCTGTTTTATTTCCTACCACCAATGGTAATCTGTTTTAAAATAAAATCCGCTATTTCTTAATTCAGACAATATATACCCTATGGATTTCAAGATGCATCGCGACGGCAAGGGAGCGAATCCCCGGAAGCATAGCAAACTATGTGACCGGGGTGAGTGAGTGCAGCCAACAAAGAAGCAACTTGAAAGATAACGGATATAATAACAATTAGTTATTAATTTAAGATTATATTCCTAAGATTATTTTCTGGATATGAAAAGTAGAAAATATAATTATCAGATTCACTTATATAATCTTTTTACATATTAAATTACCTTAATTTACCTGAATCAACGCAATTAAGATTAATATTATAAAACATTAATTACGGCACTATTTTTCTAAAAAATAGATATTTTGCAACATTAAAACCAGATTAAACGGAATACCAGATAATCAATATCCGGCAACTTCTTTGTCAGACAAAAAATCAAGCTAGCAATTCGAAGGTTTATGCTTTAATTTTGTTCATATTTCCCCTATTCTTAAAGCTATTTCAAGAAAGAATTACAGACACCTAAAATCTGGGTATACGACTATGACAATAAAGCGGACCAAAGATATTAACCACGACACATTCCGTAAGGCTTGGCGTAACTATCGCCTTGCACCTGTGGCAATAGCTGTCAGTGCGGTTTTCATGTTATCTGCCTGTGAAAAGAGTGACGAAACTGTCTCTCTTTACATGAATGCAGATGAATGTTCTCAAGCCAATCCATCACAAAGCGCGCAGTGTACTACTGCTTACAACAATGCGTTGAAAGAAGCGGAAAAAACCGCGCCTAAATATGCCACCAAAGAAGACTGCATTGCTGAATTTGGCGAAGCGCAATGTACTCAAACCCCGGCACAAGCCGGCCCTGGCGCCTCCGCTTCCAGTACCGACGCCAATGGTCAAGCACAGGCGCAACAACAGCAAAGCGGCAGCTTCTGGATGCCGCTGATGGCAGGTTATATGATGGGACGTTTAATGGGAGGCGGTTCAGCGCCATCACAACCTCTGTTTAGTTCCAAATCCGCCGCCAGCCCGGCAAACGGTCAATTCGTTGATGCGTCGGGTAAAAGCTATGGCCCAGCAACCGCAGGCGGTCGTTCCATGACAGTACCTAAAACAGCTATGGCGCCAAAACCAGCAACTACGACAACCATTACCCGCGGCGGCTTCGGCGACTCTGTTGCAAAACAGTCAGCCATGCAACGCAGCAGCGCCTCTTCAGGCTCCACATCTCGTTCAGCAGGAGGCTAACCACGGATGAAACGTATTGCGATTACTGAACGCCCGGATTGGCGAGAAAAAGCGATAGAATATGGTTTTAATTTTCACACCATGTATGACAAACCCTACTGGTGTGAAGAGGCTTATTACCAGTTTTCTCTCGCTCAAATTGAAGAAATCGAAGCTACCACCGCTGAACTACACCAAATGTGTTTGCAGGTAGTGGAGAAAGTCGTCGATAGTGAAGAATTGCTGACTAAGTTTCAGATTCCAAAACATTGTTGGGATTTTGTCCGTAGCTCCTGGATTACCAGCCAGCCATCACTCTATTCCCGTTTAGATTTGGTTTACGACGGTAAAAGCCCGGCAAAATTGTTGGAAAATAATGCTGATACGCCAACTTCGTTGTATGAATCCGCTTTTTTCCAATGGATCTGGTTAGAAGATCAGATGAATGCCGGGTTGCTGCCAGCACATGCCGATCAATTCAACAGCATGCAAGAGCAATTAATTGAACGCTTTGCTCAGTTGCGTGATGAACATGGCTTTGGCTTACTGCACATGGCCTGCTGTCAGGATACGGAAGAAGATCGCGGCACCGTGCAATATTTACAAGATTGTGCGCTGGAAGCGGGTGTTCCAACCGAATTTTTATTTATTGAAGATATCGGCTTGGGAGAAAAAGGACAATTTACTGACCTGAAAGATCAGGTGATCAGCAATCTGTTCAAACTCTACCCTTGGGAATTAATGTTCCGTGAGATTTTCGCTACTAAATTGGAAGATGCTGGCGTTCGTTGGTTAGAACCCGCCTGGAAAAGTGTTATCTCCAATAAAGCATTGCTACCCATGTTGTGGAAAATGTTTCCAAATCATCCAAACTTGCTACCAGCTTATTTTGCTGATGATAACTACCCAGCAATGGATAGCTATGTTATTAAGCCGCTGTTCTCACGGGAAGGGGCTAATATCCGCATCATTGAAAAGGGTAAGGAAATTGCCAGTGTTGATGGTCCTTACGGTAAAGAAGGCATGATCGTTCAGCAATTTCATACATTGCCAAAATTCGGTGACAATTATACGGTAATTGGTAGCTGGCTGGTGAATGATCAGCCTTGCGGCATTGGTTTGCGGGAAGACAGTGAATTAATCACCCAAGATTTATCTCGCTTCTATCCACATATTATTTTGGATTAATTACTATACCCTATGGATTTCAAGATGCATCGCGACGGCAAGGGAGCGAATCCCCGGGAGCATAGCAAACTATGTGACCGGGGTGAGTGAGTGCAGCCAACAAAGAGGCAACTTGAAAGATAACGGGTATAATCAAGGAGGAATTAAAATAGGTCGTCACAACGCCAAAGATTCCTCCTTCAACAATCCGATAAAAAACGTTGTATACCCAATGGATTTCAAGATGCATCGCGACGGCAAGGGAGTGAATCCCCGGGAGCATAGCAAACTATGTGACCGGGGTGAGCGAGTGCAGCCAACAAAGAGGCAACTTGAAAGATGACGGGTATATCCTTATAAGCTTATAATAAAGGTAAATACTATGGCGAACACGATATATTTAACCATTACAGGTAAAAAACAAGGGCTGATATCCAGTGGTTGTTCTACCTATGATTCCATCGGAAATAAATATCAAACAGGTCATGAAAATGAAATTTATGTATATTCATTCGACCATGATATCAGCAGAGAACAAAATGTTAATCATTCACCTATTTCAATCACTAAACCAATAGATAAATCCTCACCGCTATTAGGCATAGCAATATCAGAAAATGAATCCATAAATTGTAGATTAGATTTTTATAGAACATCAAGTAATGGTGCTCAGGAAAAATACTATTCAATTGATATTATGCACGCCTCGATAAAAAGCATATCCACTCATTATCCTAATTCACTTACCCATAATGATGCACAGCCCTACGAAATAATATCCATTGCCTATGGCAATATAACATGGAAACACCATATTGCAGGTACATCTGGATATAGTATATGGGACGAGAGAGTTCGTTAAAATCAATATGTTGGGGAGAAATCCCCAATATGTTTTCAATTATTTTATCTCTTTTGAAAAAATCAATACTAGACATTTATTTATTTATTTATTTATTTATTTATTTATTTATTTATTTATTTATTTATTTATTTATTTTATGCATGGTTTATCATAATATCAAATAATAATTATAGCTTATTAAACTCATTTAACATTTTCAGCGAAGGTTAATTCTAAGCAATGTTCTTTTTTCTCATTCCCAACTACAGACGACTTTAACAATATAAAAGAATCATCATATATAGTCTCAGAACCTTTCATATACCATATTGCATCATTATTGACTATATAGCCAGTTGATTTTATATAATCAACAATTCTATTATAACTATTTTCCATATCTATCAAATCACAAAAATAAATAGAACTATATATAGGCGATGATTCATCATTTGGATAATATTCGAAAAAATAATTTTTAGAAATACGAGGAGTTTCTTTTATTTTTTCATTAGTAAGAAGATGATATTTTAAAAAATCATTTTCTTTATAAATAACATTAGGCATCATAAATAACCATAAAAATAAGCATATACAAGATAACGCCATAATTAATATTATTACTATTGTCACGGTTAATTTATTCATAATTTCAGACCATAAATAGTTGTAGGTTTATAATGACTAATAACAATATCCTTTCCATAAGAATAAAAAGGTTTAATTATATTAAGGTAATAAGGGAGGCTTTTCTTATATGGGAAAGCATTATTAGGATACTTATCAGGATCAGGAAAAAACCAAGGTTTAAGTTCTCTATACCCTATGGATTTCAAGATGCATCGCGACGGCAAGGGAGAGAATCCCCGGGAGCATAGATAACTATGTGACCGGGGTGAGCGAGTGCAGCCAACAAAGAGGCAACTTGAAAGATAACGGGTATATTCTTATACTTACCAACGGGACCATAATAATCCCATATTTTATATGCATATTCTTTATTTTTGGGTTTTATTAAAGACATATAATCTCTTGGCAATACAGATTTATAGAAACCTAATAAATTTGAAACTAAATCCTCACAACTGAACCCACTGTCACTGAAACGGGAAAAAAACGAGTTTGATTGCAAAGCCTCAAACTCCAATGAAACACAATACATCATTGAAAATGCAATGGACCTTTTAGTTTCTATAGATAATCCTTTTTTTACCATCCACTGAGCAGCAACTCTGGTTGAAATATTATATTTACTCATCTCCTGAAAATAGTAAACCAAGTAATAGCCTTTTTTATAAGGTGAATCATTACCTTCAGTGATTAATTGACTCCACAACATTTTAGAATCATCACCTTTCGCATGACCTAAATCAATCCACCCCAAATCTTCAGTATAAATTAATCTACCGTTTTCTATATCTTTTCTACTAGTCATTCACTAATCTACCTATGCAACATTTAATTACATTGAAATTACAATTGTAGCTATCCATTTTCTTAAACTAAAGAATCATATTACTCAGTTTACAATCTTTCCAGATCGTATTCTCTTGTTATACTCACGAAATTAATATTTTTATATATGTAAAAAATCACGAGAAGAAATTCAGAAATAAGTATTGGCGTTGAGATAATTATTAATGGAATCTAATCCGACGTAAGGCCATGTTTCAATGATCATAGCGCAGACAAGATGGTGATGATCTCACCACCAGAAGTCGCCAAAAAGGTAAATAACCTTCAACCAATACAGCACGTAAACCGGCGATTCAACCAACCTGCACAGACAACATGCTCAGCGAACCAGACACAATACCATCTACTGGAATGGAAACCTCCTCTTTCCTATCCCACGTTCCCATGATATACAGCAATGGCAAAAAGTGTTCAGGAGATGGATTCGATAATAGGCCATCTTCCCTGTCCAATGCATGAATCAAAGGGTAAGGTCGCTCATAACTGGTAAGGTTATCACGCACATAGTGGTTAAATGATTCCGCCCAAGGGTACGGTTCAGCATTAGGTTCCTGCCGCTTCATGGTACGAAGATTATGTACCACATTACCACTCCCTAGAATCAAAACACCTTCATCTCGTAAAGCCGCCAGCTTTTTCCCCAATTCATAGTGGTACGTCGCTGGCTTGGCATCATCTATACTCAGTTGAATCACAGGAATATTAGCCTTAGGATACATCTTAACCAGAATACCCCAAGTTCCATGATCCAATCCCCACTGATGATGATCGGCATAAATTTCTACAGGTTCCAACATCTCCTGTACTAAAACCGCCAGTTCAGGTGATCCCTTCGCTGGATACTGAGTTTCATACAATTCCTGAGGGAAGCCACGAAAATCATGGATAGTTCTCGGTTTAATCATGGCTGTCACCGCCGTGCCATTGGTATACCAATGAGCAGAAATCGCCAGAATCGCTCTGGGTATAGGCAGCCTTTCACCAAGCTCACGCCACACATTGGTATAGCGATTTTCATCCAGTACATTCATTGGGCTGCCATGACCAATAAACAATGCCGGCATTCTGGAAATATTCATAACGACCTCTCACACCAAATATAGGTAATTTTAATACTTGCGAACAGGTTACGCCTTTCAGATAAGTAAAACAGTGGGCTAACGGTGATGGAGTTTTTCAAAAAAACTGAAAAGCCACAGCTTGCGCGAACTGTGACTTTAGAGAGTATGCACGTTATAACGGATATTTCATCCGGTTATCGGATAATGAGGCTTCAGCTTGCTTTCTGCTCTATTGCCTGGCGATAACTCACCAGATCTTCAATAGTGACTACCGGCATATTATGCAGTTTCGCAAATTGCACCACCTCAGGCATACGGGCCATTGAGCCGTCATCATTGGTTAATTCGCACAATACACCTGCTGGTTTAAAACCGGCCAAACTGACTAAATCAATTGCTGCCTCAGTATGCCCCTGACGAACCAACACGCCGCCAGGTTGAGCACGCAGCGGAAAAACATGTCCCGGACGGTTCAAATCGCTTGGCTTGGCATTATCAGCAATCGCGGCGCGAATGGTCGTGATGCGGTCAGCCGCAGAAACCCCCGTCGTCACTCCCTGAGCGGCCTCAATGGTTACGGTGAATGCAGTCTGGAACGGGCTAGAGTTATTTTCTACCATCATGGGCAATTGTAATTGCTGACGGCGCTCTTCTGTCAGACATAAGCAGACAATTCCACTGCCATGACGGATAGTCAGCGCCATTTGCTCTACGGTCATTGTTTCCGCCGCAAAGATAATGTCACCTTCATTTTCACGATCTTCGTTATCCAGCACCATCACCCCCTTTCCATCACGCAAAGCGTTAATGGCGTGTTCAACACGTTCTGATGATGTGCCATATTCAGAAAGTAGCGTCTGATTCATGGTAAAGAAACCTCATTAAAATTTATGGATTACCAGAATCAGGGCGGTCTTGAGGAGTTCTCGCTATGACATTACGCCATAACATTAATGCTATTAATATAATGCGCGAATGCCATAGCCGGAACAACAGACGAGCACGAAGCCCGACAGATGCCGTTATTCTCTCCCATCCGGACTATCACCGTCGGCTCCAGAATTACACTGGATCTGCTGACCTCCGTTTTATCATAAAGATAACCTCAAACGGAGCGCTCGCGGGCTTCACCAAACCACCCGAAAGATGGACTGATGTTTACCGCCGGTGGGGACTTTCACCCCGCCCTGAGATAAGCCAGTGAACTATAACGCTAATATTTACCGGCGGCAATCAACAAAATCAAATGTGAAACCTAGCTCACAATGGTTTGTGGTTTTGCTATCTGGTATTACACTATTCAGGAATTATTTATGTCATAAAAAGGATGCATCATGCTCGATCCCAAAAAAATTGAACAAATTGCCCGCCAGATCCAGGATTCTTTACCAAAGGGGGTTAAAGAGTTTGGTGGTGATATAGAGAAAAAATTACGGATGGTTTTGCAATCCCAACTTGGCAAGCTTGATTTAGTGAATCGTGAAGAATTTGATATTCAAACTCAGGTTCTGTTACGTACTCGTGAAAAATTGACCGCAATGGAACAGCGTTTAAATGAACTAGAAGCGAAGTTTGAAAATAAGAATGTTCCATCTGCTAATGACACAGCAAAAGAAGAGTAATTATTACCATACAAAAATAACCGTGATAATGAGCAGAATGTGATATCTGCTCATTACACATTCACACTAATCAGAAATTAATGCTGTTCTTTACCGTAATGCTCAGAACGTGGACCATAAAGCAAGCCACGACTACCACCGGCTGTCAGTAAGCGGTTACTTGTAATGCCGGCAATTTCATGACCTTTATCCATAATGGTATTCGCTATCTGTGAAACTACGGCAGATACCAACATGCCAACAAGGCTATTCGAACTGCTTTCATTTTCAGTCGATGAGGCAACAGCCCGTCCATGCCACAATTGTTTACCATTACGCAAATCCACCAGCTTCGCTGAAGCTGTTACACGCGTATCGCTGTTGATAATTTGATATTGCGTACCATATTCCTCAATATCCAAATAGAGCGCGGAATCCGCGCCAAAAATATCAT
The DNA here is from genome assembly GCF_001083805.1 of Photorhabdus luminescens subsp. luminescens. GTDB lineage: Bacteria > Pseudomonadota > Gammaproteobacteria > Enterobacterales > Enterobacteriaceae > Photorhabdus > Photorhabdus luminescens. The sequence goes on from NZ_JXSK01000002.1 coordinate 550,743, forward strand.
GCAATTTTTTGTAACTGATATTCTGAACATCCTGCGCCGCTGTCACGCCATTTTGCTGAAATGTCTCTTCCACAACAGCAACCGGAAAAACGTAATAGCCCGATTCCGCCAATGGATATGTCACATGAGAAATCAGGCTGTGCCCTGCTTTGACTTCCAAAGATTTGTTTACCGCCGGCAGAACCAGAATGGATTTCGGTTTGCTCTCTCTAAATGCAGAATAATCATAAGGGACAGATTTACTACATCCAGTCAGTACAAACGCCGCCAATAGACTCAATGCTAAAAAAATACGGTTCATTGCATAGTTCCTTTATTTTTACTTAATAAAAAGTCCATAAATGGCGATGACTCAGGAAACAATTTTTTCTCTGTTTCAAACTGATGGAACGCTTCTGAAACACGACCTGTTTTGCTATAAAGCAAGCCTATCTGTGCATGCAACCCAGGCGGTACAGGTTTATTCTTCGCTTTAGCCTTTTCAATTACTTGCTGCAAAGCCTGTACCTGCTCTTCGAAACCCATGTTATCCTGCTGATAATACTGATAAATTGTAGGCTGGTATTTATCCCACTCATAAATCGTTTTTGGCTGCGCGGCGCAACCTGCCAAAGCCATAGCTGCCAGCAATAAGCCCGCTTTTTTCATTAATATCATGAGCATATATCCTTATATTTCTTAATTAGATGGCTTCCATGCACCGGTTTCAACACTTTCAACCAGACGGTTTACTGCTTCACGAATTGCCAGATCCAGTACCTTACCATTCAGTGTTGAATCATAGCTGGCGGTACCACCAAAGCCGATAATTTCACGGTTGGATAATTTATATTCTCCTGCACCGGCCACAGAGAAAACCACTTCGGAAGTTTCTACATTCACCACATTCAGCATGACTTTAGAATAAGCCACCTGTGATTTACCACGCCCTAATAAGCCCCATAACTGATGATCACCCACTTCTTTACGGCCAAATTCAGTCACATCACCGGTAATGACGTAAGCAGCGCCTTTCAACTTCTGCGACTTACCTTGTAAACCCGCTTCCGCTTTCAGTTCCGCCATATTGGTACGTTCCAGCACCGTAAAGCGTCCAGTTTGCTGTAGGTGCGAGATTAAAATCGTTTTAGATTGATTACCAAGGCGATCGACGCCGTCGGAGAAAATCCCATTTTGATAACTGGAACGGTTTTCAAACTTACCAATCGCAATTGGACTACGGACACCTTGATATACCGTATTATAAGAATTAACTTTTTGTACCTGGACGGTATTAGAAGATTCAGTTGTACACCCTGCTAATATTGCCGAAGCTAAACAAATTGAAGATAAAATTAACTTACCTTGCATAAAAACTTATTCCTGCGTAAAAAATTTATCCGTTTATCTACTAACTTTAAGATGTAAAAGTTATAGATAACATATTTCATTAAAAAATCATTTACATCAGAAATCATTATGAATAAGCCAGCGTTATGTGACCAGCATTTTATGCCACAAAGTAAAAAACTATTTGTTACATCACATTTTTTTAGATTAATCCCCATCTAACCAGAAAATAAAATTACATTAACTTAAATTAAAATCATAATATCTTGATAATATTTATACCGTTAATTAAATCACTCGTACCTGATATCACAAATATCTACATTATTTATGATGAAATATCACTCAATTAAGCGAAAATTAAATAAAAAATAGCCGGGAAGATTTCATCTCTTACCCGACTTTATTCTAATAATATGATCAAATAAATAATCTACAGCGTTCAATGCAGTAATGTCTTGGCTGTTTCCAATGACAAGCTAAATCATTATTTACTGATTTTTAATCGCCTTGATGATATTGGTTGTTGAAATACCATCTTCAAAGTTCAACACTTTGACTTCCCCGCCCGCAGCCCAAACTTCTTCGCTGCCAGCAATGTCTTCCGGTTTATAATCGCCGCCTTTTACCAATACATCCGGCAAAACATCCGCAATCAATCGCTGTGGTGTATCCTCTTCAAACGGCACAACCCAATCCACAGCGCCCAGAGCAGATAATACAATCATTCGTTGTTCTAGTGGATTAACAGGACGGCTCTCGCCTTTCAGCCGTTTAGTTGATGCATCACTGTTAACAGCAACAATTAACCGATCGCCCAGTTTACGGGCATTCTCCAGATAAGAGACATGACCTGCATGCAGAATGTCAAAGCAGCCATTGGTCATCACAATCCTTTCACCACGTTGACGCGCGTCAGCAACAGCCTGTTTAAGCTGAAATTCGGTCATCATTCCGAAACCCGTTTCAGCACGACCACGGATAGCATTCTCCAATTCAATCGGCGAAACCGTCGAGGTTCCCAGTTTGCCAACGACCACGCCCGCAGCAGCATTCGCCAGAAAACAAGCTTCATTCAGTGGCTTTCCAGCCGCAATCGCTGTTGCTAACACACCAATAACTGTATCGCCAGCACCAGTCACATCAAACACTTCCTGCGCTTGTGTAGGTAAATGCAACGGCGGCTGATCAATACTCAGCAAACTCATTCCCTGTTCAGAACGAGTGATCAGCAATGCCTTAAGATCCAAATCCTTAACTAATCGAGTCCCTTTCTCAACCAATTCATTATCATCTTTACAGCGACCCGCCACTGCTTCAAATTCAGACAGATTCGGCGTTAACAAAGTTGCTCCACGATAACGCTCAAAATCATTGCCTTTCGGATCGATTAATACCGGTACTTGGGCCGCGTTTGCCAGTTTGATCATGTTCTGAACCTGATTCAGCGCACCTTTGGCGTAGTCAGATAGAACTAATGCCCCGATATGGGGTAATGCCTGTTCAATGCGCTCAAATATCGGCTGCGCATCGACGTTATCGAAACCTTCTTCAAAATCTAAGCGAATTAACTGCTGGTTACGGGAAAGCACCCTCAGTTTGGTAATTGTCGGATGTGTCGGCACAGAAACAAAATCACAACGCACCTTAACACTGCTCAGTTTCTCACTCAGCGCATGTGCCGCGTCATCAATCCCAGTCAAACCGATTAAATGTGAATTTGCCCCAAGAGCCGCAATATTCATAGCAACGTTAGCAGCGCCTCCCGGACGTTCCTCAATAGTATTGACTTTTACTACAGGCACCGGCGCTTCCGGTGAAATCCGGCTGGTTGGTCCATACCAATAGCGGTCTAACATAACATCACCGACGACTAAAACTTCTGCACAGTGAAAATCAGGGAGTGTCATTTTCATTCCCTTGCTCCAAATATTAGATATCAAATGAGTGCCAAATATTATCATACGCCCGTAAGATCCCTACACCAAACCGATAAAACCCGTTATTGTTCCCCCAACCACTGTTGCCAGCTATGATGTATCAATTCCTGCTGTTGACTGAAACAATGGGGTGATACCTGACTAGAAAGCGCCTGTAACGCCAGATGATGTAGTTCATCGCGCATAGAAACGTAAGCCAGTGTTAATGCGGCGGCTTCATCTTCGTCCATAATTCCATAGTCCGCCATTAAGCCAAAAATCCGTACATTATCCGACCAATGCGCCAATCGCTCATTTTCAGCCGCATAACGAAGCACCAAATATTGAGCGATAAATTCGATATCTGTGATCCCCCCCGGATCAGCTTTAATATCAAATTGATCTGAATAGTGACTGCCTAAATGTTTATGCATCTTTTCCCGCATTTCCCTTACCTGCTGACGTAACACAGCGGGGTCTCGTCGCGTACATAACGTCTGATGGCGTATCCGCTCAAAATCCCGATGCAAGTTTTCATCGCCAAATACCATACGGGCACGTACCAACGCCTGATGCTCCCAAGTCCATGCTTGATTTTGCTGATAATCAGCAAATGCTTCTATAGTACTGACCAACATGCCGGATTCTCCAGAAGGACGCAGGCGGACATCCACGTCATACAACACACCAGAGGAAGTTCGAGCACTGAACAAGTGCATAATCCGTTGGGCCAAACGCAAATAAAATTGCCGGGCATCAATCGATCGATCGCCATCGGTCATCACATCCATCGGGCAATCAAGCAGGAAAACTAAATCAAGATCAGAACTGTAACCCAATTCCCAACCGCCCAATTTGCCATAACCAATCACAGCAAATCCCAATCCCTGCCGCTGGCTCAGATGTGATGGAACACCATAACGTTTTGCCATTTGGCCCCACGCCTGTTGAACAACTGCTTCAATAATCGCTTCTGCCAAATAAGTGAGATGATCACTGACTTTCATCACCGGCAACACGCCAGTAATATCCTCCGCCGCAATTCTTAGTAATTGCGCCTGCTTAAACTGGCGGAGAGCCTCTAATTGCTGCTCTTCATCATCCTCAGGTATCCGCAACAAATATTGTCGCAATTCATCCTTATAGGCATTCAGCGGCAAAGGTTCATACAGAAATTGTGGATCAAGCAGTTCATCCAGCAACAATGGATGACAGGCAAGCTGAGCCGCGATCATCGGTGAAGCTGCACACAGCCGAATAACATGCGTCAGTACAGCTTCCGATTCCAATATCAGTTCCAGGTAAGTTGTACGGCTGACGATACTTAACAACAGCGGAGTAATCCTCTCCAACACTATATTGGCATCTTGTCGCAAACAGACTTTTGCCAACAGACGCGGCATCAGGTAATCGAGCACATCACGCCCACGAGGACCAATGGTTCTCTTGCCCACGTCATGGCGAAACACAGAAATGACATGCAATATCTGCTGTGCAACCAACTCATCCAAGTGCGGAGCGAGTACAATTAACTCCTCTTTTTCGAGATTTTCCAACCACAGACTTTTAAATGGCACATGATCAGGCTCCTCTTCACTATCATCACTGTCATCGCCAATTAATTGCGTAAAAATAGCCCGAACAGCGCCCATCTTGTTGCTCAATTCAATTATTAAAGCGTCCCAACTTTCAAATCCCATGCCCCACGCCAGTCGTGAACGATTCAGTTCATCTTCCGGCAAAGTCTGAGTTTGTTGATCGTTAATTGACTGTAAAAGATTCTCTAACCGCCGCAAAAAGAGGTAACCATCAGTAAGTTGCCCCACCTGCAATGGTTGCAAAAGCGCCAATTGCGCTATCATTTGCAGAGTTGGCAACAACGCCTGAGATTGCAAACACAGTTCACGTCCACCACGAATCAGTTGGAACACCTGGGCGATAAACTCTATTTCACGGATACCACCAGCACCCAGTTTGATATTGTCTTTCAAGCCACGACGACGCACTTCCCGTTCAATCATGCCTTTCATATTTCTCAGGGATTGAATCACACTGAAATCAATGTAACGGCGAAAGATAAACGGTCTCAACATTCGGCGTAGCTCTTCACCATACGCTTGATTGCCCGAACCCATAATTCGTGCTTTCACCATCGCATAACGTTCCCAATCACGCCCTTGCTCTTGATAGTAATCTTCCAATGCAACAAAGCTGAACACCAATGGGCCACTATCACCGAACGGGCGCAAACGCATATCCACCCGATACACAAAACCATCCGCAGTTTGCTGATCGAGCACTTTGATAAGACGCTGCCCCAAGCGGGTAAAAAACTGAGCATTATCCATTTCACGCCGGCCGCCTTGGGTAATGCCGTTTTCAGGATAGACAAAAATCAGATCAATATCAGAAGAGAAATTCAACTCGCCACCACCGAGTTTTCCCATACCGAGAATTAACAACGGTTGTGGTTCGCCCTGCTCATTGCAAGGAGTTCCCCAATCCTGACAACAACGCTGATACAACCAATCACGGGCAGCAATAATCAACGTTTCAGCTAATATATTGAGTTGTTGTAGCGTCTCCTGAGTCGTAATGCTATGCAGTGCTTGCAACCAGGCTATTCTCACCAGAATCTTGTTACGAAACTGACGTAAAACCCGCATCAGGATATTTTCATCCTCTACTGATGCGAGTAATTGTTGCAGCCATTCAGCATATCGATGCCACTCCTGCGCCTCAGGTGGATGTTGGCGGATCTCGGCTAACCATTCAGGATGAGTTTGCAAGTTTTCAACAACAAAATCGCTTAGTGACAATATGGCCTGCTCATCAGTAGTAAACGGCTCAATATTCAAAGTCAGTTGCTGAAAATGTTCAGTCACACGTTGTAACTGGGCCAGAAGCGGAGTTGAAAGTGGCAACATAGAGAATTCCTGTTATTTAAGCGGCGAGATTTTTAACCACATAGATTTATTAACCACATAGTCAGTGCCAACTTACATTGCAAATAGAGCGAGCTGTAACATAGCGTTTCAGCTTCTGTTTCCGTATCCAATAATTTCTGGTTGATAGCAACTAATTGGTTATTCAACGGTTCTGGCTCACTAGAATATTCGATCGTCTGCTGAATCAAAGTCAGTACTTGTTTTAAACCATCCCGACCTTCTGATAAACCAGCTAACCAACATTCCTCCTGTTCTTGCCAATGAGCCAATATTGATGTGAGCACCGAAGGTAATGACTGCTGCCTATCAATTTCTACCTGAGTTGAAAGTAAAGCTGCTTTCGGCTTCCCCTGCGCTAACTGATAACCACGAGCTGCCTTACTCTTATTTCCTTGCCGCAAGCCGTTTGATTTTGCCAACTCACCTGCCAATGCTAATACATCGGCTATAGTTCCTTGCTTTAACTCCAGTTCAAACTCACAAATTGGCTCCTTGCGATTGGCTGCAATAATTTCTCCCTGATCAAGCACCACTTCAATCTCACTTTGTCCATAAGTTACCATCCACTTCTCACGCATAAAGTCAGTACTGAATAACGCATTCAAGCGGGATTGCAACGCTTCCACATCACAGTTGTCAGGCCAGATGTGCTGTGGAAACAGAGTCAATTCCAGTTCCGATTTTGCCAATGGCACATTATATTCCGGTCGCTGATGTAATCCGCCAACTACCTTACCGGCTGTTTTAATCGTCATCTCATACTGATCATCAAAACCACGGATCCGCAACCCCATATCAAGACCCCGCAATTGATTATCTGGCGTTTCAAAATAGATATTGGTCAACTTTTGGGGAGAAAAATAGTCATGAGGAAATAACAGTAACTGCTGACGAATTGCAGGAATAACTTGCGGTTTGGCGATAAGTTTTAATTCAATTTCTACACTCATATCTATACCATTAATGACAATCTTTGCCCTTCATCTTACCTTGATTTAGCTTTTTTCCACGATGAGTAAGAAGAAAATTAAAATTTCCCTTTCCCGCAAGTTATGATAGTAATTAACAGGAAATGTTTCGTTCAACAGATAACAAGCCCTGTATTCAATCGATTAGAAAAGTGTCATTTTGGTTTACCGATTGCTCTAGCAAACTTAACTCTTTACTATCAAATTCTAAACTCACCATAGATAAAGAACAGTTGAAATCACAATGCGAAAACTACATTTACTTCTTACGGCGCTAATAAGCCTCAGCTTTTCGCTCACTACCCATGCGGAAGGAAAGCGCTATGTATCTGATGAGTTATCTACCTACACACACGCCGGGCCGGGTAACCAGTATCGTATTGCCGGCACACTAAATGCCGGTGATGAAGTCACGTTGATAAGCATCAATCGCGATAGTAATTACGCTCAAGTCAAAGATGATAAAGGCCGTCTTGTCTGGCTACCAGTTAACCAGCTTAGTAATAAACCTAGCCTGCGCACGCGCTTGCCGGAGCTAGAACAGGAAGTGAAAACATTGACGGATAAGTTAGCCAATATAGACAATAACTGGAATCAGCGCACTGCCGATATGCAACTGAAGGTTGCCAATAGCAGTAACATTATTGCAGAGTTGAAAAAAGAGAATGAGAAGTTGAAGAACAAACTGACGGTAGCAGAAAAAAAGCTTGATGCCGCAAATCTGCAACTTGATGACAAACAACGCAATATCATTCTGCAATGGTTTATGTACGGTGGTGGTGTCGCAGGCGCTGGTTTAATCTTTGGGCTATTACTGCCGCATATGATTCCACGCCGTAAGCGTAATGACCGTTGGATGAGCTGATAAAGGAACATATTAAGTGAGAGTCTATCTGGTTGGCGGCGCAGTACGTGATCGCCTGCTAAATTTTCCTGTGAACGAGCGGGATTGGGTGGTTGTGGGTGGAACGCCAGAAGAATTGCTATCCCAAGGATATCAGCAAGTTGGCAAAGATTTTCCAGTGTTCCTGCATCCCAAAACCCACGAAGAGTATGCACTGGCACGCACCGAGAGAAAATCCGGCCAAGGATATACAGGTTTCACTTGCTATGCTGCGCCGGATGTCACACTGGAAGACGATTTGCAGCGCCGTGATCTGACAATTAATGCGATCGCTCAAACACCTGCGGGTGAATTGGTCGATCCTTATCATGGTGTTGATGATTTAAACAATTGTATCCTACGCCATGTTTCTGATGCTTTCTTTGAAGATCCACTAAGGGTATTACGAGTGGCTCGTTTTGCCGCTCGTTTCGCCCATTTAGGGTTTACCATCGCACCAGAAACACAGACATTAATGTCAAATATGGCAATTAACGGCGAGCTATCAGCAATCACACCAGAACGTGTCTGGAAAGAGACCGAAAAAGCGCTTACCACCCATTCCCCTCAGGTCTTTTTTCAGGTTTTACGTGATTGTGGCGCATTGGCTGTATTGTTTCCTGAAATTGATAATTTGTTTGGCGTTCCCGCACCAGAGAAGTGGCATCCTGAGATTGATACTGGTATTCATACGTTAATGGTGCTGAAAGTAGCAACTGAATTAACAGATAAAGTCGATAGCCGCTTTGCTGCTCTATGCCACGATCTTGGCAAAGGGCTGACACCGCCAGAACAGTGGCCCCACCATTATGGACATGGGCCGGCAGGCGTTAAGTTAGTTGATCAATTATGTCAGCGTCTGCGCGTTCCTAATTCTGCCCGTGATTTGGCAAAACTGGCTGCTCAATATCATGATTTAGTGCATACCGTTGCTCAATTGCGGCCAAAAACATTACTTAAGTTGTTTGATGCCGTTGATGCATGGCGTAAGCCTCAGCGAATAGAACAATTGATTATCATCAGTGAAGCCGATGCACGGGGTCGTACCGGTTTTGAAGATACGCCATATCCACAAGGTGATTATCTGCGACAGGCATTCAAAGTTGCTAGTCAGGTGCAAGTGAAAAACATTGTAGACAGTGGATTACGCGGTGCTGACATTGGTCATGAGTTACGACGTCAACGTCAACACGCATTGGCGGAATGGAAACAACAAGACAATACAGTTCAAGGCAATACTGTTATCTGAAACATCCCCTGATATCAAACATTGGGCAATATTCGAATTAAATTGATATCAGGGGAACCATTCGCTACATAAATACCCAGTAAACAGCGGCAGCCACAATAAAGCGATAGATAGCAAATGGGATAAAAGATATACGCTTAATCAATGCCAGAAAAGTTTTAATGGCGACTAACGCGACAACAAATGCAGTAATAAAACCAACAGCAAACATTGGGATATCAGAAGCACTCAAAAAGTGCAGGCTCTTATATAAATCTAATCCACTTGCCCCCATCATCATTGGTACAGCCAGAATAAACGAGAATTCTGATGCAGTATAACGATTAACTCCCATCAGCATTCCACCAGAAATTGTCGCGCCTGAACGGGAAAATCCCGGCCACAACGCCAGACACTGAAAACAGCCAATCATAAAAGCCTGACGATAAGTAATATCATCCAGCCCTTCTGCTCTCGGTGTTTTAGGTTTCAAGATTTCTGCTGTAATCAGCAACACACCACCAATAACCAAGGCATACATCACGCTTTGTGGGTTAAACAGTGATTTGATGACATCATGGAACAACAACCCAAGCGTCACCGCAGGTAACATTGCTAAAATAATATGGCTTAGTTTCAGTTTGCCATTGGTTTTACCTTCGTGAGGAACTTCACCAAAGTGGATGCCAATGAGTCCAAACAAGCGACGCCAAAACACCACTACCACAGCAAGGATAGATCCAAGCTGGATAATAACTTCAAATGTTTCAGCTTTATCGCCGGTAAATCCCAACATATGGCCAACGATAATCATATGGCCGGTAGAGGAAACAGGAAGAAATTCAGTTAGCCCTTCAACAACACCAAGAATAGCTGCATGAAACAAGGTAGAAAGGTCAGTCATATAGAAAGGTCGCCCATTAATAAATATCCGAAACAAGTAGCATGGAATAAATTCAGCTACCATTATTCCCATTGTCATTAATCAATTGACATAATTATCAAGCCTAGCACCACTGCATGCCAGTCTATGTAAGAACAATGACAATAATATGGCAGCCGAATTCACTACTGATCAGATTATTTTTTTCTTTCAATCATAACACCAACTTGACGAGCCTGCGCGACAGCGCCCGGTTTACTGACTTTTATCCGTACCCACGGTGAATTAAAATGTTTTAACAGCAGCTCCGCTACCTCTTCGGCTACTCTTTCCACCAGAGCAAAACTCTGATTTTCCACATGCTCAATGATCGCTTCGCTAACTTTGGCATAATCCAGACAATATTCGACATCATCACTGGAAGATGCTCGTTTATTATCCCACCCCATTTCGATATCGAACACTAACTTCTGTTTAATGGTCTGTTCCCAGTCGTAAACACCAATTGTGGTAATAACGACTAACTCCTCAATAAATACGATATCCATCACGTCATTTTCCTGTTTTTCAATTTGTCGGATACCACTTCCGACTAAATATGCGTATTATCCATGACTGGGCTAAGAAAACGACCATTATTATTGGGGAGACATTATGAGTGCTATCGCGCTTGGTATGATCATCTTCGCGTATCTTTGCGGTTCAATCTCCAGCGCAATACTTATTTGTCGTCTGGCTGGGTTGCCTGATCCTCGTCAACATGGCTCAGGCAACCCAGGCGCGACAAATGTACTGCGAATTGGCGGCCGCAGTACTGCGGCAATAGTACTAATTTGTGATGTTCTGAAAGGGATGATCCCCGTCTGGTTGGCTTATCAACTCTATGTTCCCCCTTTCTATTTAGGAATTACGGCAATGGCAGCTTGTCTCGGTCATATTTACCCGATCTTTTTCCAATTTAAAGGCGGTAAAGGTGTCGCAACTGCTTTTGGCGCTATTGCGGTAATCGGTTGGGATCTAACAGGCTTGATGATGGGTACCTGGTTGCTAACTATATTACTAAGCGGTTATTCCTCTTTAGGGGCAATTATCAGCGCCTTGATAGCACCGTTCTATGTCTGGTGGTTTAAACCTGAATTTACTTTCCCCGTCGCCATGCTCTGCTGTCTGGTGTTACTACGTCACCATGATAATATCCAGCGTCTGTGGCGCGGCCAGGAAAGCCGTATTTGGAACAAACTGAAAAAGAAAAAAGAGATGACCGAAAAAGAAAAAAACCAAACAGAAAAAGAGCAAAGAAAAGATAAAGAGGATTAACAACAGGACTGGATAAAAACCAGCAACTCATTGAGTTACTGGTCTTTTATTTTCATTACATCAAGAAGATTATAATGCAGGTAATTCCGACAGGGGCCAACGGGCTTTGACGGTCACGCCAAGTGAGTCGCTCACCTCCCCTTTTAGGCGGATCATGCCGGCAAGCGCAATCATGGCGCCATTATCTGTACAGAATTCAGGGCGCGCATAAAATACTTCGCCACCCAATTTTGCCATGACCTCTTCCATCTTAGTGCGCAATGTACGATTGGCGCTGACACCACCAGCCATTACCAGTCGCTTGAATCCAGTCTGCTCAAGCGCTCTTTTACATTTAATCGCTAATGTATCAACTACCGCATCTTCAAAAGCACGGGCAATATCCGCTCTAGTCTGCTCATCATCGCTGTTGCTACGAATAGTATTAGCAGCAAAAGTTTTCAATCCTGAAAAACTGAAATCCAGCCCAGGGCGATCCGTCATCGGGCGAGGAAATACAAAACGCCCAGCTTCTCCTTTCTGAGCCATCCTGGAGAGTATCGGCCCCCCAGGATAATCCAATCCCAGTAACTTAGCTGTTTTATCAAATGCTTCACCAGCGGCATCATCTATTGATTCACCAAGCAGCTCATATTTACCAATACCCGTTACACTAATGAGCTGTGTATGACCACCAGATACCAGCAAAGCCACAAACGGGAATTTAGGGCTGTTATCTTCCAGCATCGGAGCGAGTAAATGCCCTTCCATATGATGAACAGGAATCGCAGGAACATCCCAGGCAAATGCCAAAGAACGGCCAATCGTCGCCCCCACCAACAACGCGCCAACCAGACCAGGACCAGCGGTATAAGCTACCGCATCAATATCTTCACAGGTTAATCCTGCCTCTTTCAAAGCAGCTTGAATCAAGGGTACTGTTTTGCGGATATGGTCACGTGAAGCCAATTCAGGCACGACGCCACCGTAATCAGCATGCAGTTTAATCTGGCTGTATAATTGATTTGCCAATAAACCGGCTCTGTCGTCATAAATTGCGATCCCGGTTTCATCGCAGGACGTTTCTATACCTAAAACTCGCATTACACTACCTATATTCCACAGAAGAGAGCCAGTTTATCATTAATAAGATAATTTGCGCGGCTTACATGCTGACTATTTTAGCTGTTTAGTCTATAATCACCCACCTACGTAAAACTCCTGTGTGGTTATCGTCAATATTACGGAACTGATTTGCAGATCGCCGTTGTGATGTTGTTGTTTCAATTTGCTGCGGCGCTTTACAAAGCCGTGTTCATTGAAGTAAAATTCCGCACCATTTTAAGATGGCTGGCATCCCACGCCAGCAAGACCGATTTCTATTGAGGTGAGAGGCACATGCCGGTAATTAAAGTACGTGAAAACGAGCCATTCGACGTAGCATTGCGTCGCTTTAAGCGTTCCTGCGAAAAAGCAGGTGTATTAGCAGAAGTTCGCCGTCGTGAATTCTATGAAAAACCAACGACTGAACGTAAACGCGCTAAAGCTTCTGCTGTAAAACGTCACGCTAAAAAGCTGGCTCGTGAAAACGCACGCCGCACTCGTCTGTACTAATCCTTGCGGTTGATCCGCATAGTGATTGAATTTGCAGACAACAGTAGTTGCAGATAAAGGCCGTGCTTTCCGAAAGGGAGCGCGGCTTATTGTCGTTCATCAACAGGCGTAAAAAGGGCTTATGGCTGGACGAATTCCGCGCGCATTTATCAATGATTTATTAGCTCGTACCGATATCATCGATCTAATTGATGTTCGTGTGCCACTTAAAAAACAGGGTAAAAATCACCACGCGTGCTGTCCATTTCATAACGAAAAGACACCCTCGTTTACTGTTAATGGCGATAAACAGTTTTATCATTGCTTTGGTTGCGGAGCTCACGGCAACGCCATCGATTTTCTGATGAATTACGACAGACTTGAGTTTGTCGAATCCATCGAAGAATTAGCTGCCATGCATGGACTGGAAGTCCCTTATGAAGCAGGTTCCAGTAGCAGTCAAATAGAACGTCACCAAAGACAAAACCTTTATCAATTGATGGATAAGCTTAACAGCTTCTATCAAAATGTACTAAACACTCCCGCTGCACAGCAAGCCCGGCAATATCTGGCTCAGCGTGGGCTTAGTGAAGAAATTATTCACCGTTTCTCGATTGGTTTCGCTCCCGCTGGTTGGGATAACACTTTGAAACGGTTTGCCCATAATGCGGAAGATCGTCGACAGTTAAATGACGCCGGAATGTTGGTCGCAAATGATAATGGCCGTACGTATGACCGCTTCCGCGAACGAATAATGTTTCCAATCCGTGACCGTAGAGGGCGCGTGATTGCATTTGGTGGACGTGTTTTGGGAGATGCGCTCCCAAAATATCTCAATTCACCAGAGACTGAAATTTTCCATAAAGGCCGTCAGCTATATGGCCTCTATGAAGCACAACAAAATCACAGTGACCTTTCACGATTATTAGTCGTTGAAGGTTATATGGATGTGGTAGCACTGGCGCAGTTTGGTATCGATTATGCGGTTGCCTCATTAGGTACTTCGACTACATCGGAACATATTCAATTACTTTTCCGCGCTACTGATAACGTCATCTGTTGTTACGATGGCGACAGAGCCGGGCGTGATGCAGCATGGAGAGCGTTGGAAACAGCGCTACCCTATCTGAATGATGGTAGGCAGTTACGTTTTATGTTTTTGCCTGACGGCGAAGATCCTGATTCACTAGTCCGTAAGGAAGGCCGGAAAACATTTGAACAAAGAATGGAACAGTCTCATACATTATCTGAATTTCTGTTCGAATCATTACTGCCACAAGTTGACCTGAGTAGTCCTGAAGGCAAAACAAAACTCAGTTCACTTTCTGTACCATTGATTAACCAGATTCCTGGGGAAACTTTGCGTCTCTATATGAGACAAGAACTTGGCAATATGGTAGGCATTCCTGATGCAGTACAGTTAGAACGTTTATTACCGCAGCGTCTGGAAAGTGGGAATAATTATCAGATGCCGCAGCTAAAACCGACAACTATGCGTATACTTATAGGACTGTTGGTACAAAACCCACACTTAGCCGCTTTAGTTCCCCCCCTACAGGGAATTATGCAGGCCAAAATCGCAGGCTTACCATTATTTATGGAGCTTGTGGAGGTTTGTCTTACTCAGCCAGGGCTGACGACTGGACAACTGCTAGAGCAATATCGTGATAATAAATTTAGTAAACAACTTGAAAAACTAGCTACATGGAACGATATACAAGTAGAAGAAATAGCAGAAAATACATTTCGTGACGCATTGGATCATCTCGTTGATTCAGCGTTAGAAGAACGTTTAGATATTCTTATCGCCAGGGCAAGAACTGAAGGCCTGACACCGGAAGAGCGCGAAGAAGTTCGCTTGATTAATGAATCCCGTGCCAGAAAATAAACACTGAATTCACGGCTTAAATGCCGCATTAGGTAGGGAAATAACCCTACATTTTGCCGCTATAAGTGGGCAGCGGCAATATAACGAAAACGCCCTTAAAAGTTATTGTTGGCAGATTAGTTTCGCCGACCGACACCAACCCAAATACTCTGAAGTGTGGATACCGTCTTATGGAGCAAAACCCGCAGTCACAGCTAAAGCTACTTGTCACCCGTGGTAAGGAGCAAGGCTATCTGACCTATGCTGAGGTCAATGACCATCTGCCGGAAGATATCGTCGATTCCGATCAGATCGAAGATATCATCCAGATGATCAATGACATGGGCATTCAGGTAATGGAAGAAGCACCTGATGCCGATGATCTGATGCTAGCAGAAACCGCTAACGACACAGATGAAGACGCTGTGGAAGCTGCTGCGCAAGTCCTGTCTAGTGTTGAATCTGAAATCGGTCGCACCACCGACCCGGTACGTATGTACATGCGTGAAATGGGTACCGTTGAGTTATTGACCCGGGAAGGTGAAATTGACATTGCTAAACGCATTGAAGATGGCATCAATCAGGTACAGTGCTCTGTTGCTGAATACCCTGAAGCAATCACCTATTTACTGGAACAATATGACCGTGTGGAAGCAGGCGAGGCTCGCCTGTCGGATCTCATCACTGGTTTCGTTGACCCGAACGCAGAAGAAGAACTTGCGCCTACTGCCACTCACGTTGGTTCTGAGCTTCCACAGGAAGAACTTGATGATGACGAAGACGACGATGATGAAGACAGTGATGACGATGGCGACGGTGATGATGACAACAGCATCGATCCAGAATTAGCGCGCCAAAAATTCCAAGAACTGCGACAACAGTATGACATCACCCGCCTGGAAATTAAGGCAAACGGTCGCAACCATCCAAATACTGCTGCCGAGATTTTAAAACTTTCAGAAGTTTTCAAACAGTTCCGTCTGGTACCAAAGCAGTTTGACTATCTGGTCAATAACATGCGTTCTATGATGGATCGCGTTCGTCTTCAAGAACGCCAGATCATGAAAATGTGTGTTGAACAGTGCAAAATGCCGAAAAAGAACTTCATCACTTTGTTCTCCGGTAATGAAACCAGCGACATATGGTTTACTGCTGCAAAAGCAATGAACAAACCGTGGTCTGAAAAGCTACTTGAAGTGGAAGAAGAAGTACAGCGCAGCCTGCAAAAACTTCGTCAGATTGAGGAAGAAACTGGTTTAACCATTGAACAGGTGAAAGATATCAACCGTCGTATGTCCATCGGTGAAGCAAAAGCCCGCCGAGCGAAAAAAGAGATGGTTGAAGCCAACTTACGTTTGGTTATTTCAATTGCCAAAAAATACACTAACCGTGGCCTGCAATTCTTGGATCTAATCCAGGAAGGCAACATTGGTCTGATGAAAGCGGTTGATAAATTTGAATATCGTCGTGGTTATAAGTTCTCAACTTACGCCACATGGTGGATACGTCAGGCAATTACACGTTCAATTGCCGACCAAGCTCGTACCATTCGTATACCCGTTCATATGATTGAGACAATCAACAAACTCAATCGAATTTCTCGCCAAATGTTGCAAGAAATGGGACGCGAGCCAACACCGGAAGAGCTGGCAGAACGTATGTTGATGCCGGAAGACAAGATCCGTAAGGTACTGAAAATCGCCAAAGAGCCTATCTCAATGGAAACGCCGATTGGTGATGATGAAGACTCACATTTAGGTGATTTTATTGAAGATACTACGCTGGAACTGCCGCTGGATTCTGCAACCTCAGAAAGCCTGCGTTCAGCAACCCACGACGTTTTGGCGGGCTTGACCGCGCGTGAAGCAAAAGTACTGCGTATGCGTTTTGGTATTGATATGAATACTGACCATACGTTGGAAGAAGTCGGTAAACAGTTTGACGTTACCCGTGAACGTATCCGCCAGATCGAGGCAAAAGCGCTACGTAAACTGCGTCACCCAAGCCGTTCTGAAGTTCTACGTAGTTTCCTTGATGAATAATCGGAAATTTTATTCATTCTGACTGAAAAGCGTCTGCTCCGGTAGGCGCTTTTGTCTTTTTATATCGGAGATACTCTAAATCCTCTAACAACATGGTATATTATGCAGAAATATCATCACCGCTTTCTGATATAACTCAATTAACATTCTTCCAGCCGATAGATAAAAAAGTTGTTTTCCACTTGGTGATGGTGATTAAGGAGATAATGAAAGGAATATAGTTATCATTTAAATAATCATATATAAAATAATTTTTCATTAAAATAATAATATAACCAAATAACGCAAAATCGCTTCTGAAAAACTAATCCAGTGACGGATAAAAACGTTAAATAGTCCATAAAAACAACTAACATATATCACTCCCCGTTTTCACTCTTTACTAAAAACGCAATTTTGCACATAAAATGATCATACAGATTTGCAAAGCTAGACCGCGAGCAAAACTGTACGTATAATCCCTCCCATCCAACGGCCCCTTAGCTCAGTTGGTCAGAGCAGGCGACTCATAATCGCTTGGTCACTGGTTCAAGTCCAGTAGGGGCCACCAGATTTTAGCTGATTTATCAGTACATTAAGCCACTTCGTAATGAGTGGCTTTTTTGTTGCCTCAAGAAAGTGTCGCACGAGATTTTTTGACAAGCCCATTATCTGGATGAAAGTACACTGACCAGCTTCAATTTCTGAGCGGGAGTTAGGCTATTAATTAACCTCTTAACATCATCAGATCTTTTATCCATATCCTCTATTTCTATGAAGGTGTAAAAAAGCCCGCATATTGCGGGCGAGATAATTGTGTTTCAGACCACCAGAACACGAACCAATAGCGTTGATTGATACCGCATTTAAAAAGGCATCCCAGTGTTATTATGTGTATGACTCGCAGTAAGCTGCAAATTGTTTAACCACATCAAGCAATTAACTCATGAATTTCATTACACTAATCTGTTGACTACCCCCATACCACCGGAACAATAATCGCCTGATTACTGGTTCAAATCCAGTAGAAATTGCCAAATTTAAGATTTTAAATCAGTATCTTTGTGAAGGGTAAAGATTATAAAACACAGTAGCTTGATCAAAAGCGGTAAATGTTAAAGGCCACCGGGAGGTTACCCCGATGGCCTTAGCTACGTTTCCGTTATCTATTTCAGAAATGCACGGATCAGCTCTAAAAGCGCGATCAACGCTTTGAGAACGATGATAGCAGTGTCAATAAATGCTTTCACCCGTTTGCTCCAGTTAGGAGCGCGACTTAACCAGCCATTGCCTTTACGCTGCCTGTCCGGCTGGCCTTCATCTGTGTTAGCAGGAGAATATCGCGCTCTGACCGAGGCACTGAATCAGCACCACCTGTACTCAGCCAGGACTTACGAAAACTTGCGCCAGAGATACACAAGCCAGAGCGCTACCCCAAACTAACAGCCGTTGATTATAGGTTTATTTTCAGATGATTCAATCAATTAAAACAATGAGTAGATAAAAATAAAAAAACCAACTGGTGAGGTTGGTTTTTTTATTTTACCCTTGGATAGGGCGGTTTGTCTTTGTGCTATACGAGATTGGTAGCCTCGGTTCTAGCGCGACATTCTCCTGCTAACACAATCAGTCTACACCTTAAAAAAGGTGTTATCAACTTATAGCATAGCGTAAAAATCTAACACAAATGGCATGATATTCACCCAATCACTGGCAAATATTTCTGTTTCAGCCCATCCGATTTATAGGTAGTGTTCCTAATGGCACTGGCATTCTCCGGCGATCCTGTGTTGTGGTGCGTATGCGCGGCGGTCAGCTCAGCTAATCCCATACTACCGGAACAATAATCGCCTGATTACTGGTTCAAATCCAGTAGGAATTGCCAAATTTAAGATTTTAAATCAGTATCTTTATGAAAGGTAAAGATTATAAAACACAGTAGCTTGATCAAAAGCGGTAAATGTTAAAGGCCACCGGGAGGTTACCCCGATGGCCTTAGCTACGTTTCCGTTATCTATTTCAGAAATGCACGGATCAGCTCTAAAAGCGCGATTAACGCTTTAAGAACGATGATAGCAGTGTCAATAAATGCTTTCACCCGTTTGCTCCAGTTAGGAGCACGACTTAACCAGCCATTGCCTTTACTCTGCCTGTCCGGCTGGCTTCCATCAAGTCAGTTAAGGAATATCGCACTCTGACCGAGGCACTGAATCAGCACCACCTGTACTCAGCCAGGACTTACGAAAACTTGCGTCAGAGATACACAGGCCAGAACGCTACCCCAAACTAACAGCCGTTGATTATAGGTTTATTTTCAGATGATTCAATCAATTAAAGTGATGAGTTGGTAAAAACAAAAAAGCCAACTGGTGAGGTTGGCTTTTTGTTTTTACCCATACAGGGCGGGGTATCTTTTGTGCTATTACCGAGATTGGTAGCCTCAGTCCTAGCGCGATATTCCTTAACTGACGTAACCAGTCTAATATCTATAGCATAAAATATCAACCTAGGGTACAGCGTAAAGGACCTCACACAAATGGACGATATTCACCCAATCACTGACAAATATTTCTGTTTCAGCTCAGCCAACTCCTTAACTACATCCAGCGTCTCTAACATCAAGGTCATGACGTTGATTTGCTGGCTGCCCACCCAAACCACAGATGTGTAAGGCCCAAAAACTGAAATTCATTGAAAACTTTTCAGTTAGCAATTTCTCTCGCGCCATTAATGCTGGCGCGATCTAATGAGGCTACTCCGTAAAAAAGTGAATTTTTTATTTCTAACGGTCAGTAACAACAAAACGGCGACAAAAATTTTCTTAACAGACCGACTCCTCAGCCAAGAAAACAAAGCTACCTGCTATGGTTTTTGTGCAATAACGCTATAGACTGACACATAGTTTTTCACCAGAGCGACTGAAAAGCTTTCAGCCAGTACTCGCAACTCTTCCAGAGAACCACTCACATCTCCAGGAAAATTTCGTTCGATGTTGGCCTTAATGTCTAACAGCCAATGCACAACATCAATATTAGATGGTAACACCCTCATATCTTTGATAATAAAGCCACTTTCCTCCAACACTTGCCTGAAATAGCCGGGTGTTTTTCGGTTAGCACAAGCTAAGCGATCAATGATGTCAGGAATATCCGATTTATAGATATCCAACGCCACATTATAGAGGTTGTCAGAAATAATCACCTGACCACCAGCGCTCATCCGTTTGAACAATCCATTCATGGCCTTTTCATACAACGAATTCGGAAAATGCGAAATGACACCACGGATAATCACCAGATCATAAGGCTCTTGTGGATCAGGTAAGCTATCAATATCCTGTGCATTGCACAGATACAGATTGATACGCTCAGAAAGTCCATGTTGTGCGTGAAATTCAGCACAATACCGCAACTGCTGCTCGCTGATATTTACGCCATCCAAACGTTTGCATTCAGGAAAACGCTCAGCCAAATATTTCAGGATATAACCCCAACCACAACCAACATCTAAGACACGTCGAACCACTGGTCGCTCAACTTTTGTTTCCAAACCAGCTAAAAGCAATTGACGATCAAAATAACGAATACCTGACTCATCCAATGAAATTGGCGGCTTTGAAGCAGGATCATCGTAAACACCAAACTGGAATAACAGCGTATCACCAATCACCTTACGCCAGCGTTCTGGATCTTCGCAATAAACTTGTATCACTTTACTTTCGTAATCGTTGGTAGTTTCCCCTCGGATGATGTGATAGGACGGGACAGGCTCAACATCAGTGCAAAACACATTATTAAAGCTACTCATGAGCTTTTCCTTATTAAAAGTCTTTAAAAGCGTCGCACCCTTAATTTGTCAGGATTTGCGGCGTATTGATGAATCTCAATGAAATATTCATATCTAATTAATTCAATGCCGTGGCTACCAATAAATTACATTATTATCAGCTCGGCCTTTGCCACTCCTCAATATCTTGATACGAAAGGCCATCAATGATTTTTTTGAACCAAACCGTATACACATCAGGAGCATTATTAATTAGCTCCCTCAATTTCAGTGGATTAACCCATTTGTAATCAGACACCTCATCCGGGTTAATTATCGGTTCTTTATCAAAGCGCCCGATAAAAACATGATCATATTCGTATTCAATCAAATCATTAGGCAGTCTCGCATGATAAATAAATGACGAAACCTTTTTCAATGGACAATCAAAACCCATCTCTTCGCCAAGACGCCGGTGCGCAGCGTCTTCCAAAGCTTCACCAACCCTAGGGTGACCACAACAGCTATTAGTCCAAAGTCCCGCTGAATGATATTTGGTTGCAGATCGCTTCTGTAGGAGCAAATTTCCTTTATTATCAAAAACAAAGATAGAAAAGGCTCGATGTAACATACCCTTCCGATGAATATCAGCTTTTCCTGCTGAACCAATGGGATTGTCATATTTATCAACAAGAACAAGTATTTCATCCATTATTAATAGCCTTTGTGTGTATTGAATAACATAAAATAATAAATTTAACTTAACAATAAAATATAATCCATATTCTGCAAGTACTAAATTAACTTTACAAGAATAAGATAATTTCTCGTAATAATATGATATAAATCACAATATAAAAATATCTCATCCATTCCACTTTGACATTAATGAAAAAGCAAAAAAAATTAACATAATAATTATTAATGTTTTAATTAAACGGATTCAAAAAAGAATATATTCAATATTAATCATTTACCATCAATACTCACCTGCTAAATTTGTTACAGATCATAACCTCGGGTATCACACCAAAGGTTATAGCCGTTTCTCTCATCTTTTTTAATGTGCTTTTACAACAAAAAACATCACAGAAAACTAAACGAATAGTAAACAAACAAGAAAAAATCCCCTTGATAACTAAACATCCATTAAACAACTGTTGATTTTTTATCTTAAAAAAACACAAATAAACATTCGTTGAAGTTCTGTTTAATACCAAAGGAGTATACTCAGTTGCTCGCAAGTCTTCTTCTCCTCCAGTATTTTTTAATTTTTTAGAACTAGATAAAGAAATGGAATATATGTATCAACCTGCCAGTTCAGGAATTCGACTGTTCACAGACTTAGTCGGAAAAAAAATCAGCCCAAGTCCCCATTGGTATTCTGCCCAGAATCGCACTAAATTTGCCTTACGCAGCGCTCTGATGCCGATATCGACACTAAGACTATTAAACCAGATAGTTAATACACCTTTTTATCTGGATATTTTGAAGAAACAGCCTTGTTTACCTTCTAAATTACATCGCCCTTATCTAAGTATTAACTTTAATAGAGCGCAGACATTACGTGCAATAAATGAACATTACCAGCTATTATTTACTGGTTTGAATCAGTCTATTGTTAATAAAATATTTCGTTCCAATGCATATCCATTAGCAGTGATCAGCGGTAAGAGTGGAACTTATACTATTTTTTTAGATTCTATGGACTGTTTTAATAAAGAAGGTGAGCTTGCTCTATTTATTGCAACAGAAGATCATAAAACTCTGGCGAGATGTGCTTTCACATTACTCACCATTGCCGGTAAAAAAACACTGTTCATCGGTGGGCTACAAGGTTCCAAAG
The DNA here is from genome assembly GCF_001083805.1 of Photorhabdus luminescens subsp. luminescens. Classification (GTDB taxonomy): domain Bacteria; phylum Pseudomonadota; class Gammaproteobacteria; order Enterobacterales; family Enterobacteriaceae; genus Photorhabdus; species Photorhabdus luminescens. The sequence continues at coordinate 573,289 of NZ_JXSK01000002.1, forward strand.
GCGACGCAACCCTTGAAATTATCCGCGATGCAACGAAAGATTGTTATGGATTATTTCCCAAACGCTTACTCATTGAATCCATTTGCCGTCTCGCTGCCCACTTTGAATGCCAGCAAATTCTGGCAGCCAGCAACGATACTCACATCTATAAAAGCCTACGCTATTGGCATAAAAAGAAAGATAAATTAGTCGCTGATTACGACTCTTTCTGGGAGTCATTAGGTGGAGCAAAGGAAAAAAATAAAGATTTCCATCTGCCATTGTCCATTGAAAGAAAACCGCTTGAAGATATAGCCAGTAAAAAACGGTCGGAATATCGTCGCCGTTATCAATTATTGGATGAACTGGATAATGGAATGAGAAATTCTCTGCCTTCAGATTAAATCAGAATCAGGCCGCTACCTTTCACAGGGCGGCCTAATTTTGAAATAGCTCTTACCTCGGTTTAACCATCTGCCATTCAAGATGCATTTTAACTGCCGGCCATTCACAACTGATAATACTGTAAACACAAGTATCCCTAATACTGCCATCTTTAGATACAGCATGACTACGCAGAATCCCATCAAGTTTTGCGCCTAATCGCTCTATCGCTTTGCGGCTTTGATGATTAAAAAAATGAGTGCGAAACTCCACTGCGATACATCCTAATTCTTCAAAAGCATGTTTCAATAAGAGATATTTTGCTTCCGTATTAATATGTGTCCGCTGAACAGAACGTGCATACCAGGTATAACCGATTTCTACCCTGCGAGCACCAGAATCAATATTCATATAAGTGGTCATGCCAACCGCTTTACCTGTTCGATGATCAACAATAGCAAAAGGCAACATAGTACCTTTTTCATGTAGCAATAAACGGCGTTCAATCTCGTTACCTAGCTCAGCCGGCGAAGGGACACTGGTATACCACAATTTATGCAGTTCACCCTCTTCAATGACCTGTAAAAATTCATCATGCCGTTGATGTGTCAGAGGTTCTAAAGTCACCCCTTTTCCTGCCAAAGTTACCCATTCAGTCATCTGTTTTTTCATAATAACCACTGATGCTATAAATTAAGTCAGATATAGAAGAGATCACCCTATTCCGGGGTCAAAACCGGAATCAAGTTAATATATGAAAAACCTATCCTCTATTAAAGAAAAACCCGCACTTTTAACATCTTAGATGGCTCTCATATCATTCAGAAAAAAATACTAAAACCAGGTAAACAAATCGCCTGACTGAATTAGTCATATTCTCTATGTAAGAATGCAAAGCCATGCTACGGACTATTCGGGAAAGTGAATGCCTGATCAATAATTCCCCACATTTAATCTGGTTAACCTTAATCTTTCTATTAAGTATCGCAGCATCCGTATATTTCAGTACTTGGTTATTTATGTTGGTACGGTGGCTACTGACATTGGTCACTACTGAAGATATGCACTTCATATACTCAGTAATCTTTAATGACATTACCCTATCGCCAATGTATAACAAACGTTCAACAATGTCATAACTTAACACAGGTAAAATATAATATGGTGAAAAAAGTCGGTTTAATCGGTTGGCGGGGAATGGTGGGCTCTGTTTTGTTGCAGCGCATGCTGGAAGAAAACGATTTTCAAGGTATTGTCCCTCACTTTTATAGTACATCGAGTGCCGGCTCCTCTGGCCCTATTATTGATGGCATTACTTATCAACTTAAAGACGCCAACGCAGTTAACGAGTTGGCAGAAATGGACATAATTATTACCTGCCAAGGTGGAAACTACACTAAGGCAATTTATCCTGTTCTCAAGGCCAGTGGCTGGCAAGGCTATTGGATTGATGCCGCCTCGGCGTTGCGCATGGATAAGGACGCCTGCATCATCCTCGATCCAGTCAACCGTAGCCAAATCGATCATAAAGTTAGCAAAGGCACCAAACTTTTCGTTGGCGGAAACTGTTCTATCACACTGAGTCTTATGGGACTAGCTGGTCTTGTGAAAGCTGACCTAATTGAATGGATGAGCTTGATGACCTACCAATCCGCTTCTGGCGCGGGTGCCAAGTATGTGCGTGAACTGATAGCACAAAATGCATATATCAGCCAACACTTGAACACAGATGATCTAGCCGACAAAGGCTCCATACTACCTCTGGTAAAAAAAGTTACCAATCTGATCGACAGCCCGGAATTGCCTACACAAGCTTTCGGTGTGCCTTTGATAGGTAGCATCATCCCTTGGATTGACAGCGATCTCGGTGACGGCAACAGCCGCGAAGAATGGAAAGGCGAAGTAGAAACCAACAAAATCCTAGGCCTCCAACCCGGTACCATCAAGGTCAACGGTCTGTGTATTCGCGTCGGTGTAATTCGCTGTCACAGTGCAGCTATCACCATGAAGTTGAAACGCGATGTCAGCGAGACCGAATTTGCTGAATTAGTACAAAGTGCTCATCCGTGGGTGAACCATGTGCCCAACAACAAAGAAGAGAGCGTCAGCAAGTTAACCCCAGCCGCTATCAGTGGTTCTTTACATATAGGTGTAGGCCGTTATAAGAAAATGTCACTGAACAATGAACCAATTTATTCGGTCCTTACCGTAGGCGATCAACTACTGTGGGGTGCAGCCGAACCGTTGCGCCGTATGTTAAATATTCTGCTCAACCGAGCGTAATAAAATAGATAAAAAATCAGAATGATGAACATATATATTACATTACCCTTAAGGATAAGCCATGCATCAATATTTAGGTTAATTACGGCTTACAGTTGGCGTTTTGTCACCGCCTTTTCATACTGTTAACTAGCATTTGAGCCATTTCATCGTCTGTTTTTTTTACCTTCTCTTTGGCTACTAGCGCCTTCCTGATTTACAACGCGTTCTGTCTCGGCGCGTTGTGAGTCCAAACCCGATAAAGTGGGTGATAGAACTGACTTTAAGTATTAGCGTTATGTAGTTTCACCAACAAAGGGAACTAAACAAATCACTAACTCTATAACAGGACCTGATTTCATGACCTTCATCACATTCATTTAACATTTTTTTCCCAATTAACCCTATTCCATCTAAATTTGAACCATTACTCATCCGACCACTTGTGGTTTTGACCGGTGGTTTAGGACACAATAATAATCTGGTTATGATTGACAAACACCCGATGGAGATTGCAATGAGCCATTATCCTCACCTATTCACCCCTTTAGACTTAGGGTTCACTACACTGAAAAACCGCATTTTGATGGGATCAATGCACACTGGGCTAGAAGAACATCCCGATCCCCAGAGACTTGCCCGCTTTTACGCTGAACGGGCAGCCGGAGGCGTGGCATTGATTGTCACCGGCGGAATTTCACCAAATAAACAAGGTGTTATAGGAAAAGGCACTGCATTCCTGATAGATGAAAAAGATCTTATTCACCATAAAATTATTACAGATGCAGTCCATCAGGCTGGTGGAAAAATTGCAATGCAAATCTTACACACCGGCCGTTACAGCTATCAACCAAACCTTGTTGCTCCTACTTCCATTCAGGCACCGATTAATCCATTCATGCCTCGTGAAATGACAGAAGAAGACATTCAGCAAACTATTGCTGACTTCGCTCACTGTGCTCAACTGGCACAACAAGCAGGTTATGATGGCGTAGAAATCATGGGTTCTGAAGGTTATCTGATTAACCAGTTCCTGACCGCTCGTACCAACCACCGCCAAGATAGATGGGGCGGAAGTTTCGAAAATCGAATGCGCTTTGCCGTAGAGGTTGTTAAAGCTGTCCGCCGAGCAACTGGACGAGAATTTATTCTAATCTACCGGCTTTCAATGCTAGATTTAGTAGAAGAGGGATCTAATTGGCAGGAAATCGAGCAACTCGCTGTTGCTATTGAGCAAGCGGGATCATCTATCATCAACACCGGTATCGGCTGGCACGAAGCACGAATCCCAACGATTGCCACTATGGTTCCCCGCGCCGGATTCAGTTGGGTAACGCAAAAGCTGATGGGGAAAGTTTCTATCCCATTGATTACAACAAACAGAATTAATGATCCTAACATTGCAGAGCAAGTGCTGGCGCAAGGTTGTGCCGATATGGTTTCTATGGCGCGACCTTTTCTGGCTGATGCTGAACTTGTTATGAAAGCCCAACAGGGACGAACCGATGAGATTAACACTTGTATTGGTTGTAATCAGGCATGTCTGGATCAGATTTTTGTCGGTGAAATCGCCTCTTGTTTAGTCAATCCTCGTGCCTGTCACGAAACAGAAATGACTGCCGAACCTGTTACCATGCCTAAAAAACTGGCGGTTGTTGGCGCAGGGCCTGCCGGATTGTCATTTGCAGTGACCGCTGCCAGTCGTGGTCATCATGTCACTCTGTTTGAACGTGCCGAACAGATTGGCGGACAATTTAATATTGCCAAGCAGATCCCAGGTAAAGAAGAATTCCATGAAACATTACGTTATTTTCAGCGTCAGCTAGCAATCCATCATGTTGATGTACGGCTGAATCAGACCGCCACAACAGAAGCACTTTCTGATTTTGATGAAGTGATTATCGCCAGCGGCATCGTACCTCGCCAACTCACGATCGATGGTATCCATCACGAAAAGGTACTGAGCTACTTAGATGTATTAAGGGATAAGAAAAATGTCGGTCAACGTGTCGCTATCATTGGCGCAGGTGGTATCGGTTTTGATACCGCAGAATATCTGAGTCAACCAGGAAAAAGTACTAGCCTTGATAGCACCGCTTTCAACGAAAAATGGGGTATTGACCATAATCTGACACATCGTGGTGGTTTATCTCCTGAAGGCCCTAAACCAAAACCTTCTCCCCGAAAAATTTATCTATTACAACGTAAACCGACAAAAGTGGGTGAAGGATTAGGTAAAACAACAGGTTGGGTGCACAGAACCAATCTACACTTGCGTGGTGTGAAAATGCTCAACAATATGCAATATTTGAAAATAGATGATCAAGGATTACACATTAGCAGCAATGGAGAACAGCGCTGTCTTGCCGTAGATAACATCGTTATTTGCGCCGGACAAGAGCCACTAAGAGAATTGTATCAGCCGTTACAGCAAGCGGGAAAAACTGTGCACCTCATTGGTGGAGCTGATGTTGCTGCCGAATTGGATGCTCGACGCGCTATCGATCAAGGTACTCGGTTAGGTCTTAAAATTTGATGATGAATAATAGCAGTCACAGACAATCGTAAAACAGAATAAATCCTCCAGCCGCGCCATTCCTGGCGCGGACATTGTTACTCTTTCTACCTACTTATCTGTATTTTTATTAAACCTGAATACTTAAATCAATTAATTACGCCGGGCTAGCTGATCCGACTCCAGACGGTGATCCTCAGCCTGGCAAACAGCGGCAGTGAACAATACATCGGTAGAAGAGTTCAGACTCGTTTCCGCAGAATCCTGTATTACACCAATAATCAAACCGACCGCCACAACCTGCATAGCAATCTCATTGGAAATGCCAAACATACTACAAGCCAGAGGGATCAACAGTAAGGAACCACCAGCCACACCAGAAGCGCCACAGGCACAAATTGCAGCAACCACACTCAGTAATAATGCAGTAGGCAGATCAACCGGCATACCAAGCGTACTGACCGCTGCCAGAGTCAATACCGTAATAGTCACCGCAGCGCCCTCCATATTAATGGTTGCTCCCAGCGGGATAGACACTGAATAAGTATCTTCATGTAGATTCATACGGCGGCACATCGCCATATTCACTGGAATATTGGCAGCCGAACTGCGAGTGAAAAATGCAGTTACGCCACTTTCACGCAGGCAAGCAAATACCAGTGGATAAGGATTACGACGAATTTTCCAGTAAACAATCAATGGGTTTACAATGAGTGCCATAACCAACATACAACTCAGTAATACCACCAACAATTGGACATATCCCAGTAAGGCGCCAAATCCCGTTTCTGCAATCGTTGAAGACACCAGACCAAAAATACCAATCGGCGCCAAACGAATGACCACTCGAACAATCTGAGTAACCGCTTCAGACATATCATGAATCAGAGATTTAGTTGAGTCTGTTGCATGACGCAAGGCGATACCCAAACCAATAGCCCAGGCAAGAATACCAATATAGTTACCATTCAGTAGTGCGTTTACTGGATTAGCGACGACATTGACCAGTATTCCTTTAATCACCTCCATAATGCTTTCAGGTGGAGACATCTGAGCATCATTGACAGCTAGCACCAGTTGTAACGGGAATATAAAACTACCGGCCACGGCAACCAGCGCAGCAAAAAATGTACCCAAGATATAGAGGATAAGAATTGGACGAATATTGGTTTTCTGACCTTCTTTATGGTTAGCAATAGAAGACATAACCAGAATCCATACCAATACTGGGGCTACTGCTTTTAAAGCGCCAACGAACAATGTCCCAAGCAAACCGACTGATTTAGCAACCGAAGGCGTCAACCACGCTAACAGTATCCCTGCAATTAAACCTACCAAAATTTGTTTAACCAGGCTCCCTTGTACAAGGTAATACACGAAGCCACGTTTTTGTTTTTCCATAGCTGATCCATTTTATTAACAGTTCTATTAAGCCTATACCCTATGGATTTCAAGATGCATCGCGACGGCAAGGGAGAGAATCCCCGGGAGCATAGATAACTATGTGACCGGGGTGAGCGAGTGCAGCCAACAAAGAGGCAACTTGAAAGATAACGGGTATATATTTTTCTGTGTTTGCTTCCTCAGTATAGGGAAGCCAAGAGTAGTGAAAAGCGGCGATAGTTAAAATATACAACCTCGCCAGCACTTATTAACAATACATTCACATTTGTGTGATCAAAACGGCAATTTACACATTTACAAAACACAATTATTTGTTTTTATGTTTAACCATTTCGCAGCAATTTAAGACAAGAAGAAACCATATCTTCCCATTCAAGAAAGATATGGTTATCTGTTAAAAAATAGTTACCTAATTACTGGATCTCTTTAGTTTTGTACTTATTTACCCAAACATTAATAATCATTGTTATTGTTAAAATACTCGCCACAGTTCCCAAAGAAATCCCCATAGGAATATGATAAAAATCCATTATTAGCATTTTAATACCGATAAATACCAGAATGACTGATAAGCCATATTTCAGCATTGTAAATTTCTCTGCCACACCTGCCAGTAAAAAATACATTGCACGTAATCCTAAAATAGCGAAAAGATTAGAGGTCAAAACAATAAAAGGATCTGTAGTCACGGCAAAAATAGCAGGAATACTGTCTACCGCAAAAATAACGTCGCTAATTTCAACCAAAATTAGCACTAAGATTAGTGGAGTCGCATATAACAAACCTTTTTCTTTCACAAAGAAACGTTCTCCGTGAAGATTATCAGTGATACGAATATGCGCTTTTAGCCAACGGACAAAAGGTTTATCGCCTATCGGGGAATCATCCTCTTTCGCCAACGCCATCTTAACGCCAGTAATCAGCAGAAAGATGCCGAACAGATAGAGTATCCAACTAAATTGAGAAACCAACCAACTCCCTGCAAAGATCATCACGGTACGCAGCACAATTGCGCCTAAGACACCGTAAATGAGCACCCGACGTTGCAAATTTGCCGGAATAGCAAAATAGCTAAATAACATCAGCCAAACAAATACATTATCAACAGCAAGTGCTTTCTCCAGTAAATACCCGGTAAGGAAAGCCATTGCCTGACTATTAGCAACAGCTTCCCCTACGGTTTCTCTGCAATACCACCATAATCCTAATGCAAATAAGAGCGACAAGCTTACCCAAATTACACTCCAGACAGCAGCTTGGCAAAACGACATTGCTTGCTCTTTCTTACGTCCCTGTAAGGATAGATCCAGCAACAACATAATCGTAATTAAGACAGCGAAACTTCCCCATAAAAGAGGATTACCCACAGAGTTCATTTTCTTTCTCTCACAAATAAAAACGGCTGAAGTCTCAGAAGACGCCAGCCGCTGCTATATTTCTTCCCCACATCGTGGAGATGGATGTATTGCAAGCAACCCTCGCCTTCTGGCAAGGTCTCACTTACAACACAGAAAATGTACCATCAGGTAAAGTTCAAGGTTGCCCGGCTACCGGATGCTGTTGCATCGTAATGACGATAAACCGACAAGGAAGTTACTCCCCTTTGCTGTGGTGAAAAATAAATCAAATTGATACAAGAATCAATCTACCACTGAAAAAATAATAAATTGGCAATAAAAACAGTAGGCACAAATGCAATTCATCTGAATTAAGAAGCCTAACAGGCCAACTTCATAGACTCATTTCCTATCCGATTTTAGTGAACGTTCAATTGATCACCAAAATTTTCTGTTTAGTCACTCTTGATTTTGTTACAGTGACGCAGGCCACGTTATTTGCCCTTTTCAATCGAGTAAAAAGGCATTAAAACCAGCCAAATAACGTAAAATAGGATGTAATTTAATCGGTTTAGCCTCATGCTTTCAGGATGAACGAACAAAGGCATTTTAGGAACACCTGATGGAAATAGTAAAAGAACTTATATATGCACTTTGGTACCAAGATTATGAAACTCTGGCCAACCCATCCCTATTATGGGCCATTTATATCATGCTATTTTTGATCCTCTTCCTTGAAAATGGCCTCCTCCCTGCCGCATTCTTACCAGGAGACAGCCTGCTTATACTCGTTGGCGTATTGATTGCCAAAGGCGCAATGAGTTTCCCTCTAACAATTGTAATATTAACTGCCGGAGCAAGCTTAGGTTGCTGGATCGGTTATCTACAGGGAAAATGGCTAGGAAATACCAAAATAGTGCAAGGCTGGCTTTCTCATCTCCCAACCTACTACCACCAAAGAGCTTACAGTCTTTTTCATCGTCACGGCCTGTCTGCTTTACTTATCGGCCGCTTCCTCGCATTTGTCAGAACCCTTCTACCAACATTTGCAGGTCTGACAGGTCTACAAAACAGCCGTTTCCAGTTTTTTAACTGGCTCAGTGGCTTCCTGTGGGTCATGATCCTTACCTCTTTAGGTTATGCACTTGGTAAGACCCCCATTTTCCGTCAGTATGAAGACTTGGTAATGAATTTCCTGATATTACTACCACTTGCTTTACTCATTATTGGTTTTAGCGGCAGTTTGTTAGTTGTGTGGCGTAAAAAAACCTGCCAATCCCCTCAAAAAAAGTAATTAATTCCAATAAAGCCTAATATTCCTCCCTGCTGTAGATAGAAGTATTGTTTGCAGCAGAACAGTGAAATATCTCTAATGTTTTTTATTCACCTTTCCAAATATAAGCTATATTTAAGGATAGTCTTTTCCGGCATCAGGAAAAGCGACTAACTAAGTCAAATATACACACCTTACATTGAGGAGTAATCTACATGTCACAGATGAAAAACACTGAAGATCTACGCATTGAACTAAAATCACTCGCAGAGACACTGGAAGAAGTGATCAAAAGCTCTGGTGATAAATCCAAAGTCGAGTTGGAAGAACTTCGCAACAAAGTAGAGGAAGTCATCAAAGATACTCGTTTTAAACTCGGTAATGCCAGCGATATGGTTGTTAAGAAAACAAAAGATATGGCGGGCCGTGCCGATCTCTATGTTCATGATAAGCCATGGACAAGCATCGGTATAGGTACTGTGGTCGGTGCCGTATTAGGTGTATTATTAGCTAAACGCTAATATGAGTAACTCATCCAAATCTCAAGGCCCCGGTAAAGGGGTCCTTGATATTCTCCAACGTATTGCCACTGTTGTTGTCGAGATAGTCGAAACTCGTTTGCAACTCATCGTTGTAGAGTTGGAAAAAGAAAAAGCCACTTTGATACAGCTGATAGTCATAGCCAGCCTGACATTACTGCTCACCGCTTTCGGCCTCATGTGTCTACTTGTTATGATTTTTTGGGCTATCGATCCCAACTGGCGTTTTACCGTATTAGCAAGTACTACTGGCACACTACTCGTTTTGGCGCTGATTGGCCTTATATGGACCATCAGGAAAGCGAGGAGTTCAACATTACTTAGCGCTACCCGCGAGCAACTTAAGATCGACCGAGAAATGCTGGAAGATTACAGTAATGAGTAAACAAAGTCAGGAAAAAAAGCTGAAAAAACAGCAGCTACTCAGAAATATCCAGCTACAACGACTTGAACTTTCCAACAATACACAGCTCTGGAAGAATTTCACTGAACCTTATGACAAAAGCTGGCAAAAGCTTTTGTCATTAAAACCCTATCTGCGACCCGCAATCCATGCGATCTCTTTATATAGCCTCCGTCATCCTGTGAAATTTTATCATTTGTCCCGCTATATCATTCGACTATTGAAATGAAAATGGTAATAATTCTTCATAATATCCCCCGTTGATGATCACTCTGGTTGCTTATATTCAAAAACTTTGTATAAAATTGTTAATAATCCTTGCTTACAACTAAGTTCATCTCTCTTTAGTATGCATTCCATCCGTTAATGATTAACAAATTGTGCTGTCTTCGGTTGGTACAAGTTAATCATCAAACAAATTATTATTACTTTTCTGTGCCTTAGGAGTTGTTAATGAAAAAATTTGAAGATAGTACCCTGTTACTGGCTCGCATTTTGATGCCAATTCTGTTCATCGTTGCAGGCTATGGAAAATTAGGTGATTCCTACGTGGGTACTCAGCAATATATGAATGCTATGGGCGTTCCTGGATTTCTATTACCACTGACGATCTTACTTGAATTAGGTGGTGGTCTGGCAGTTCTATTTGGTTTCTTAACTCGCACCACCGCGTTATTTACCTTTGGTTTCTGCATCTTGACTGCCATACTCTTCCACAACAATTTTGCGGAAGGCATGAACCAGACTATGTTTCTCAAGAACCTGACCATCGGTGGAGGTTATCTGTTACTGGCTACCACAGGTCCAGGTAAATTCAGTATTGACCGCCTGATGAAGAGAAACTGGTAATATCCTGCAATGACTATTATTTATCTGAAAAATAACAGTTTTCAGGTAAAAGGCGAAACGATCAAAATCCCCCTTTCGCTCAAGGATTTTATCCGCCAGATATCTAATATTCAGAAGATAAATAACAAGCCGAAAGATCTCGCAGATCTTTCGGCTCACTTTAATCAATAAACCAAACGTCTATTGAATCACAGTAACTCTGGTAAAATAGTTATTTTATCAAAATAAATAACCATCTCAATTTTCGGTGATAAATAATTAGACCCATGCTTGATAATAAATTAAATTTAATATATTTAGAGGTTATTTTGTCCAATTCAGTTTTTAATCACAATAATCAACTCATGTAAAATATAATAAAAACGCAAAAATAAATTATAATAACCACATAAACCAATAGCAAAAATACTATATCAATTGATTATACCCGTTATCTTTCAAGTTGCCTCTTTGTTGGCTGCGCTCACTCACCCCGGTCACATAGTTATCTATGCTCCCGGGGATTCACTCCCTTGCCGTCGCGATGCATCTTGAAATCCATAGGGTATATATTAAACATCATCACAATATAATTTCTCAAATTTATTTAATTTACTTTCATAAGATTGACTAAAATCACCACATATTAAATTAAAAAATAGTCATAAAACCCTGTAAATCATTCTGTTATTTCATGAAAACTATAATCATTCCAGTATTAAATTATTATTTGGATAGCGATTCAACTTAAAGAAAACACATTTTTATTATTCAATTTTATGATTAACACCTTTTCTCAATTAATTATCCATTCTTATATCAAGTCCAACACAAAAATAAAAAATCAACATTATTCACTTAAATTAAAACTACTCCAACAATAGCCGAATTTCTTATATCATAAAAACCACAACGGTAATTCAATATTACAACATTGGTTTTAAATATATAAAAATTTATTTTTTAAATTATAGCAAAAAATTAAAAACCACATGTTCGCTAATTAAGTAACTTTGTTTTCATCCCGCCCAAAATGCCTATGCCAGATATTCGCATAACTCTTCATTTAATAAGCAAATAGGTAAGGAAAATAAAATACAAATCAATTATTTATACCATTATTTATTTAATACCATCTTATGCTACTGGAGCCGAAAAATTAAAGGATATTTGCGATAGTAAATTAATTCCTAATACATCTATAAGCAGTATAAATATTACAAGCAACCAAAATAGAAATGGACCCGCCATAAATGTATTAATAGAGAAACAACGGTATAATACATATTGACTGCTCCCCGCCCTATCGAAACTATCGCAAAAGGCGAGGGTTGACGGCGTTTTTCGCTAAGCAATCATCAAATCATGTTCTTACAGCCTATATTCTAATTTGATTGCTCATATAATAGATAGCTTCTACTTACCGACTAACAAACAATTTAGGGATTTCCCGCAAACACCAAGACTTAGCTTCCCCCATACTGTCTCGTCGCCATGCCATAATGACATTTGTATCATGACTGTATTCAGAGCTAATCACCCGCAAACGGCCCTCAATAATATCTTGTTCCACCATAGGATAAGGCATGGTAGCAACTCCTAGCCCAGCTAAGAGAGCCCGGCGTTTATCTTCCAGAGAGCTTACTGTCAAACGCTGTTGCTTATCTAACAATTGAACCGTCAATACTGGGCGCTCCCTCGCTGTATCTGCTACAGCAATACCACGGTACTTCACCCTTGTGACATCGGACAAAGGCTCCGGCTCTTGATGTATAGGATGATCAGGGCTAGCGACATAAACATTGGTAATGCTATAAAGCTGACGTGAATTAATTTCTGCCGACGCGCGAAAATGCATATCTGGTGCAATAACAATATCCGCCCGACCAGTTTCCAACCTCTCCCATGCACCAGCCAAAACCTCCGTCAATAAAGAGAGCTGAGTATTCGATTTTTGAGCAAGTTTACCCACTAACGGGAATAATGAAGAAGCCGGAACTAATGCTTCACAAACAATTGTCATGTGAGTTTCCCAACCTCTCGCTAATGCTTCTGCATCAGCGGTTAATTTGTCAGCAGCTTCAAGCAATTGACGTCCACGCTCAAGCAACATACGACCAACATTGGTGAATTTAGTTCTGTGACCCGAACGGTCAAACAGTACCACATCCAACTCCTCTTCTAATTTTTGCATCGTATAGCTAAGTGCAGAAGGAACACGGCCAAGCTCATCAGCAGCCGCAGCAAAACTTCCCCGCCGGTCAATCGCATCCATGACCCGGAGAGATTCCAGTGTAAGCGCTCGTTCTTTGCTCATATTTTTCTCAATCAGGAAATTTGAATATGGTGACCAGATTAACTGGCTAACATTTCGCCGTCCAGATAATTACTATTCTTAGTGTGTGTTTTTTTAAGGTAACCGCCATCATGATTATAAATAGAACAGCAAAACAATGTGGGAAAGCTGACTATGGTTGGCTACAGGCTCGTTATACATTTTCATTTGGCCACTATTTTGACCCAAAGTTTTTAGGTTATGGCGCACTACGTGTACTCAATCAAGAAGTCATCGCCCCCAAAGCCGCTTTCCAACCGAAATCCTATCCACATGTGGATATATTAAATATTATTCTACAAGGTGAAGCAGAATACCGTGACAGCGAAGGCAACTACATCAGAGCCCGCAAGGGAGAATGTTTACTATTTTCTACCCGTCAAGGCATTAGTTACAGTGAACATAATGCCAGCACTAATAAGCCACTGACGCGCTTGCAGCTTTGGCTGAATGCCTTTCCTCAGCAGGAAAGCTTACCATTGCAACGAATGGAGTTACCAGAACAACCATTAGCTATGCTAGCTTCTCCAACCGCAGAAGATGGCAGTATGCAATTACGTCAACAAGTTTGGGTAAATCATATTTTCCTTACTAAAAATCAATCTCATCATCTGCAATTAAAAGGAAAGAATGCCTATCTGCAATCCCTAAACGGCAATATAAAAATAAGAGGCAATTCCAAGGATAATACTTTGATTAAATGCGGAGATGGCGCTTTTATTCATGAAGAAAGTCGCCTGGTTTTGAAAGCAGATACTGAATTTCAGGGGCTATTAATCGAGCTGGCCGCTTAAAAAGCTTAAAAAAGCGAAAGCCCCATCAGATTCAAACCTAATGGGGCTAAATTTTTGAAGTTGACCGATAAGCCGGGTTCTGTCGTGGACAGCCATTCATCTAGGCCAGCACTTACGCACTGGCTCAAGCAGCCTACCCGGGTTCGATACGGGCCGTACCTAATGAACCCCTATTTGGCCTTGCTCCGGGTGGAGTTTACCGTGCCACGGACTGTTACCAGCCGCGCGGTGCGCTCTTACCGCACCCTTTCACCCTTACCTGATCCTACATTAAATAGGCCATCGGCGGTTTGCTCTCTGTTGCACTGGTCGTGGGCTTTCACCCCCCAGACGTTATCTGGCACCCTGCCCTGTGGAGCCCGGACTTTCCTCTCCTCTACCCATCGTCCAAAGGATTAATGGTAAAGCAGCGACTGTCTAGTCAACTCCGCGGCGGATTATAAGGGGTTTACCTAACGATGTATAGACGTTTACTGATTATCTGCCCTGTTTATCAGCAATTACCATTATTCTTCACTCTGTCCCAACCCATGACGATAAAGTGCATTTTTCTTCACGCCATGAATCTCTGCCGCCAATGCAGCCGCTTTTTTCAATGGCAATTCTTGTTGAAGAAGCGCCAATGTTCTTAATGCCTCAGGAGGCAAAACATCATCATCCGGTTTTTTATAGCCTTCAACGATCAATACCATTTCACCGCGACGACGAGTTTCATCTCCCTTAACCCACGTCAAAAGTTCACCTACTGGCATTCCCTGGATGGATTCCCAAGTCTTTGTCAATTCCCGCGCCAAAACGACGTAACGCTCAGCTCCCCACACTTCAACCATGTCTTCCAAACTTTCGATCAAACGATGAGTAGACTCATAAAAAATTAATGTGCGCGACTCCTTTTCCAAAGCCCGCAAAGTATCACTCCGACTCTTACGTTTTGCAGGCAAAAATCCTTCGTAACAGAAACGATCTGATGGCAACCCCGCAGCAGACAAGGCGGTTATCGCCGCACAAGGCCCTGGCAGCGGGACAACATGAATACCGGCTTCACGACAACGGCGAACCAGATGATAACCAGGATCATTAATCAGGGGCGTTCCTGCATCAGAGACTAATGCAATACTTTGCCCTTGTTGAAGTTTTGTAATTAATTGATCTGCTTTCTGCTGTTCATTATGATCATGAAGTGCGAACATGCGCGCATTAATGGCAAAATGTTGAAGCAACAAGCCAGTATGTCGCGTATCTTCGGCAGCAATCAGATCGACATGCTCAAGAACTTCAAGCGCACGCTGAGTGATATCACCCAAGTTTCCAATGGGGGTTGGCACAACATATAGCGTGGATGTCGTAACCACTGCTCGATTAGGTTGATTCATTGTTTCATCCGAATAGCCGATTTAAAATTGAGCATCTTTGAAAAAAACATCGCTGGATACAGTATGCTTTCCTCAATTTTTGTGCGTATCAAAACTGGTTTAGTCTGTTCAGCTATGCTGGCAGTTATGATCATCGCAGGATGTACCGTGCCTGACCAACAGGGGCAACAACCTTCGCAAACTCAGGACAAAATCAGTACAGAAATCGCCCGTTATCAATCCATCATTGATGCCGCTCATGGCGAACCTTCTCTTGATGTTATCCGTGCTTATATCGCTCAGGAACCACTTCTGAAAGAGAATGCGATTCATCAAAAAAATGTTGATGATACCTGGCAAATGCTGACCCGTCTTTCACCACAAGAACGCCGTGGGTTAGTCATCAACGCTGATGAAAATGTTCTGCAAGGCTGGCTGGACTTACTCAGTGCCTATCAGGATAACAAACAGGACTCTGACAAACTACAGGCAGCTATCCATGACTGGAAAATTCGTTATCCACAAAACCCTGCCGCACTGTCACTCCCAACTCAGTTACAGCAGGCAGCCATCCAACAGCAAGATACAAATATCCGTATTGCTCTGTTCTTGCCATTAAGCGGTCAAGCAAAAGTATTCGGTGAAGCCATTCGCCAAGGTTTTCTTGATGCTCAGGCTGGTTTACCAAGTGCATCATTACCAACAGAAAACCCAGAAAATTTATCTATAGCAGACAACAATAGTGTGTCAGATGGCGTGGTTTCTACCGATATGTCCCTCAGTGAGGTATCGCCCATAGAATCAACAACGCCAACCCTTCAGACAACACCTGTCATAGCCAATGCGCCGATTAATACACAACAGGTCAAAATCTATGACACAGCAAGCCAGCCATTGGAAAATTTATTAATTCAGGCTAAGCAGGACGGCGTGAATTTAGTTGTCGGACCGTTACTGAAACCCGATGTGGTTAAACTCGTTCAGATAAATACTTCATTAAATATGCTAGTACTCAACGAGTTAGATAATGCTCAACCACAACCTAATATCTGCTATTTCTCCTTATCGCCAGAAGATGAAGCGAAAAACGCCGCGGAACACATTTGGCAGCAACAGAAACAGAATCCTCTGATTTTAGTCCCCAGAGGGACTTTTGGCGACCGCATTGCTAAAGCCTTTGCACAGGAATGGCAAAAACAAGGGGGGCATACTGTTCTGCAACAAACCTTTGGCTCCTCCGCCGAATTGAAACAATTAATTAATAGAGGTACGGGCATTCGCCTGACCGGAACAGCCGTCAATATTACAAGCAATCAACCTACATCAATCGCCATTGGTGATTTGGAAATCCCTCAGATAAACACCAATGTCGTTCCTGCCTCTACTGGCGGCCCAATAGATGCAGTTTATGTTGTTTCTACCCTGGATGAACTAACGCTGATTAAGACAATGATTGATATGGCAATCAGTTCCCGTGATAAGCCCGCCCTTTACGCCAGTTCCCGCAGTAATCAGGCTGGCGTTGGTCCCGATTTCCGCCTGGAGATGGAAGGAATGCAATTCAGTGATATTCCCTTAATCGCCGGCGCTAACCTGCCGCTGATGCAACAAGCAGCCAGTAAATTTGCAAATGATT
The DNA here is from genome assembly GCF_001083805.1 of Photorhabdus luminescens subsp. luminescens. GTDB lineage: Bacteria > Pseudomonadota > Gammaproteobacteria > Enterobacterales > Enterobacteriaceae > Photorhabdus > Photorhabdus luminescens. Next base: position 590,330 of record NZ_JXSK01000002.1, read on the forward strand.
ACTCTTTGATGCGTCTTTACGCTATGGGCATTGATGCCTGGTCATTAGCAAATCAATTCAGTCAGGTTCAGCTTCAAAGTGATTTCCATCTCAATGGTGCTTCCGGGGTGCTGTCCGTTCAGGAAAATTGCACCATTTTCCGACAGCTCTCATGGATGAAATATCATCAAGGCCAAATTACGGCTATTTAATTAAGTAAATTGCCGCTTGTTACCAAGCGGCCTTTCAATTCAAGTGACTCATTTCAGAATGAAAATAAAAAAGCAGGATGAAAATAAAAAAACTGACAAGTTATTTGCTAGGACATCACTATGAAGCACAGGCAAAGTTGTTTTTACAAAAACAAGGATTATCTTTTATCGCCGCAAATGTGAAAGTTCGCGGCGGTGAAATTGACCTGATTATGAAAGACAAGCAAACTTGGGTTTTTATTGAAGTCCGCTTCCGCAAATCAGGACAACATGGAGATGCACTGGCGACAATCACCCATAGCAAGCGTAAAAAATTATTACACGCTGCCGCAATATGGCTGTTGCAACGGGGTGAATGTTTTGAAACCTCTTCTTGTCGCTTTGATATTTGTGCTATTACTGGTCAACAATTTGAATGGTTGCAAAATGCCTTCAATCAAGATGAGTTCACTCGTTAAAATGATACTGAGTAGGTTATAAACGTGCTGGATAGAATTAAAGTCTGTTTTACAGAAAGTATTCAAACTCAGATTGCCGCCGCGGAAGCATTACCTGATGCTATTTCGCGAGCTGCAATGATGATGGTTCAATCATTACTGAATGGTAACAAAATTCTTTGCTGTGGTAATGGCGGCTCAGCCGCAACAGCTCAACGGTTTGCTGCCAATATGATCAACCGGTTTGAGACTGAACGTCCAAGCCTGCCTGCATTGTCGCTTAACGCAGACAATGTGGTCATCACCGCCATTTCAAGCAATAAACAGCATGATGAAATTTATGCTAAACAGGTACGGGCATTAGGTCAGCCAGGCGATGTGTTATTAGCGATTTCCACGCATGGCAATAGCCGTGATATTGTTAAAGCCGTTGAAGCCGCTGTAACCCGCGATATGACGATTGTCGCCCTTACCGGCTACGACGGCGGCGAGCTTGCCGGCTTACTCGGGCCACAAGATGTAGAGATTCGTATTCCATCTCATCGTAGTGCCAGAATTCAAGAAGTTCATATGCTAACAGTTAACTGCTTATGTGACTTAATCGATAATACACTCTTTCCCCATCAGGATGACTAAGGAGCCAATAATGCGATTTTTCTCCCTATTAGCTACGATTTGCACTGCTGTGATGTTACAGGGGTGTATTGGCGCAGTCGTGGTAGGCTCTGCCGCCGTAGCGACTAAAACAGCAACCGATCCCCGAACAATTGGTCAACAAGTTGATGATAGTACCCTCGAAGCCCGTGTCAGTAATGCGCTTAACAAAGATAAGCAACTCAAAGAGCAAACCCGTATTATTACCACCGCCTATCAAGGAAAAGTTTTACTGACAGGTCAAAGCCCAGATTCAAACCTTTCAGACCGAGCTAAACAGATAGCATCGCGGGTTGATGGAGCACACACTGTTTACAATGAAATTCGTCAGGGGAAACCGGTTGCATTAAGTACGGCTTCTAAAGATACCTGGATTACAACTAAAGTACGCTCAAAAATCTTGGCTAGTGACTCAGTTAAGTCTTCTAACATAAAAGTCGTTACGGAAAACGGGGAAGTCTTTTTATTAGGCATTCTGACCAGACAAGAAGGTAACGCCGCTGCGAAAATTGCCAGCGAAACTAACGGTGCTAAGCGGATAACAACCGCATTCACTTATTTGAATTAAACACATTGATTGAAGATGATGACACGATAAATCTGTCAAACATCCAGGTATTAGGCCGCGTCATTTTTTGGCGCCGGCGTTTTACCCTTATTCATCATCCAACGTCAAACCGAATAATCTCCCGATTCTTCCCTCAATCATTTCTCATTAACCCATTTTTCTCCAGATAATTCACCCCGCCCAACAGCCGCATTTGCCGCAAAATCCATTGTTGACGCCGTAAAACATAAGCCGAAGGCGCATTAACTTTATAGCGGTGTGGATTAGGCAATACAGCAGCAAGTAAAGCAGCTTCTGATGCCGTCAATTTACTGGCTGATTTATGAAAATAGTGTCTGGATGCCTCTTCAACACCAAAAATTCCATCACCAAATTCTGCTATGTTAAGGTAAACAGTCAGAATTCTACTTTTTGACCATCCCAGTTCTATGACAAAGGTCATTCCGGCTTCCAACCCTTTTCTTAACCAGCTACGTCCATCCCACAAAAATAAATTCTTAGCCGTTTGCTGAGAAATCGTTGAAGCCCCTCTGAGCCTTCCAGAATTATTTTGATTACGTTCAAGTACGCTTTCGATAGCATCAAAGTCAAATCCCCAATGTTGTGGAAATTTTTGATCTTCCGCAGCAATAACAGCCAATGCGATATTTGGCGATATTTGCCCCTGCCCTACCCAGTCAGAACGAGATACATAAGAAAAATTAAATAATAACCAAGCGCTAATCTGGCGCTCAACCATAACCATAGAAAACGGCACTGGCAAAAATGAAAATGCAACAACAGAAACTATCCATAAGATAACAACTGAGATTACGATTTTTTTAAGCCAGTACCATAAAAATTGAAAAGGATTTCGCATCCAGTTACTCAGTCATTTCCAATACTTTTCTGACAAGTTTATCAATTCCAACTTCTGCCTGAGAAATAGATTCAGCAAGCATGTAGGCTGGTGTTGTCACAATTTTGTTTTCTAAATCAACAACAACATCATTTACCTCACAAATCATATGGGCACCTCCCATTGCCTCTATTTGAGCAACCGTTTCAGGATCATTGCCGACAGTTAGTTTCACCGGTTTATTAAGTAATTTTGGCAACATAACAGGCGCAATGCACATCAATCCCATTGGTTTATGTTGCTTATGCATAGCCCTTACCAAACTTAATAAATCCTTATTTATTTCGCAATCAACTGTCTTAACGGCAAAGTCACATAAATTCTTCGCGACACCAAATCCCCCAGGAATTATCAGGGCATCAAATTCATCCGCATTTGCTTGTGATAAAGGCTTAATTTTTCCCCGCGAAATACGGGCTGATTCCTGTAGGACGTTACGCTCTTCCCCCATTTCTTCACCGTTAATATGATTAATAACATGAAGTTGTGGTACGTCAGGTGCAAAAAAGCTCGTTTTAACACCTAAACGGTCTAAAGAAAGCATAGTTAATACTGACTCATGAATTTCGCTACCATCGAAGACACCACATCCACTTAAGACAACCGCAACTGATTTCATACCCCACTCCATTTGTAGTAGATTATTGCTTAACCCTTTAGGGGGTTAAACACCAATCTTCATCACAGATTTTAATGAATCTTGTAACAAAAAATCTTATCTTTGCTATGTTGGTACTTGTATGATGTACGGAGAATTCCCCATTTACTCGCCACAACCAAAGATCTATCAGATAGGCGTGTAAAAAGTTTTCCCTGGTGTTGGCGCAGTATTCGCGCACCCCAACCTCGGTTGGGGTTATTTTTTTTCAGCGTCCGCCAACCATTCTCTCAAAATTTCCGTATCGTTTCTCCATTCTTGCTTTAACTCATCAACCCATTCCTGAACATTGTCCCACCATGCAGGTAAATCAGGTGATTGAATCTGCTGAGCCAGTTGCTGTAAATGACGCAATCCAACCGATCCCGCAGCACCTTTTATCTTATGCGCTTCCTCGGTAATACCTTTCTGGTCTTTAGCTGTCATGTTCGAGTCAAGAACAGACAAGTAACCTGGCATCATCTTTTCAAACACACTCAGACTATTGCGAATCAATTGGGGCCCAACGAGCTCGATGTATTGGTTAAGCATTTCTGCATCAAGTAAATCTTCATCTTTTTTCATCAATCCTGACTCCTCTTCTGCCGATTGCATATGATGCACAGACTGTTCCCCCCAATATTGTTCAATAATGGCAGTTAACGCATTCACAGAAAGAGGCTTACTTAACACACCATTCATACCTGCATCCAGATACTCTTTTTTGTCTTTTAAAACATTTGCCGTCAGTGCAATCAATGGAGGCAGATCTTTTTTGGCATATCGCTGACGTAATTCACGGGCAATATCTAATCCAGTCATATCGGGTAACTGAATATCCAGCAATACCAGATCGAACTCTTCTGGCTCAAACATTTCTAGCGCATCTTTACCATTCATGGCGACTTCTACGCTGTTACCCAATTTCTCCAGTACAGAGCGAGCAACAATCACATTTAGCTCAATATCTTCTACCAATAAGATATGCAAAGCCGGAAGTGGGCAATCTTCTGTATCTTCTTCGCATAGAGGACTATCCTCCATAGCAGGCGCTATGATAGACAGCGTAAATCGAGAACCTTGTCCCGGCTCACTTTCCACCACAATATCCCCTCCCATACTTTGGGCTAAACGCTTAGATACCGCCAATCCAATACCGGTTCCTGTTGCAGGACAACCACCATGACTGCCTTTCACTTGATAATACATCGCAAAAATCTTCTCTTGCTCATCATATGGGATACCAATCCCCGTATCTGTGACTTCAAACAGCAAGAGTTCCCCTGCTTCGTACCAGATCCGCACATTAATCTCCCCTTTTTGGGTAAATTTCACTGCATTGCCAATCAAGTTCCACAGAATTTGGCGCAAGCGAGTACCATCTGTCATGATTCTGGCAGGCAGCGGCAGTTCTGGATTCATTACAAATTTAATATTTTTCGGTTGCGCCAGCAGCCCAGAGAGGTTTTCTAGATCGGATATAAAACCGGTAAAATCAATTGGCTGATTATCAATCTGCACTTTACGCCGTTCAATTTTATCCATTTCAATAATGTCATTGAAAATATTACCAAGCGTGATCGCACTGACATGTATCGTTTTCAGATAGTTATTTTGCTCAGACGTCAACTCAGTATCAAGCAGAATACGGCTCAAACCAACAATGCCATTTAAGGGAGTACGAAGCTCATGGCTAATCGTTGAGATAAAAGTCGTCTTATCCCTACTTGCATTCTCCAAAGCGTCCTGATAGCGCTTACGTTCCGTTATATCGCGCCCAAATCCCATAAGCCCGTGTCTTTTTCCCACTCGATCATAAAAAGGGACTTTCCGAAGCTCAAAACAGGCCTTTCGACCATCGGGATAAACCAGCCATTGCTCATAAGTGAGCGCAACATTATGACGGAATACTTTTTCATCGGTTTTCATCACTTTGCGAGCAACTTCTTTGTCATAAACGTCGTTTGGCGTCAGCCCGACAAGTTGTTTCTGACTTTTCCCCGTCAGCAACTCCATCGCCCGATTACAACCAGAAAACTTATTATTCTCATTGCGGTAATAAACCAAATCAGGGGAAGCATCGAGAAAAGATTTCAACAATATAGATTGCTGTTCCAATTCAATCTGCGTCTGCTCACGGTGTTTCATCTCTTCTTTGAGTTTATCCAACAAGATCAGATGCGCCTGCTCGGCTTTCTCCCTGACAGAGATCTCCTGATTAAGCTTAATAATGTTATCTTTTAATTGCTGGTTAAGTTCCCGATCACGCTGACGCATAACTTCCAACTTTTCAACTAACTTGGATAATCGTTGGCGGGACTCTTCAAGTTGCTCAACCACAACCGAAAGAAAATAGACTGCCCAAGGCGTAATCAACAAACCAAAAAAGATTGAACGAACTAAATCAATACTTTGCACTCCTCCTTGAAGCAGAAAAGTGACCACCATCTGTACACCCATCGCAAGAACGACCAATGCGGATGCAAGCAGTAATGAAAAGCGCACTAACCCCAATTTCATCATTAAATCAACATAATATTGGGCCAGGCCCCTGAGCAGCTTCATTTCATAAAGACTCCCTTAAAATATGACCATTCCAGATCATACCGTAAAAGACCGGCCACTTCGTTGAAGGAATAACAGAAATTGTTGACCTGGTAAAACAATAGTATTATTTAATAGTTTTAGTTATGACTTCCCAAACATTATTCTGGCTTTTTACTCCTGCCGGTCTTTTCGCACAAGCCAAATATGAATAAATAATCGAATACATTGATAAAATAAGCATAAAATTCTTTTTTACTCTGCTAATACCCCCAAAAAGATAAAACTTTATTCTTATAAAGGAACAAAAATATATATTTATTTGGTAAAGTTTACATTAGCAAGCCTTTAAATCTAATAAATGAAAGTTTAACAGCATATACAAAACAGATATTACACTAATATTAGTGATATAAATCACATTAAAATCCTAACATGATCTATATCACACAACTCTAATATTAATTTTTTTATTTATAAATCATAATATTAACTTTACTTACCACCTACCCTTATCTTATGCCGGTGATATTTGACCTGCTTTATATTTCTAGTTAACTTGGAAAGTCACTGGAAATCATCTGTCAGATTCTCATCTGAACCATAATTATGCAGTGACACAATATCATTTAAGTCACCACCTGTTTATCACAAATAAACAAGTGGTGGTTGATTGAGGGCGCAATTCAGACGCCAGTAAAAATATTAATCTCACAAATGTCTGTGAGTTTCTGTGAGAGTCGGACAGAACCTCGGGAGGTTCATATGCTATATAACAAATCTCAAGAAAAGGATAACTGTGGCTTTGGATTGATAGCCCATATTGAAGGGGAGCCAAGCCACAAAGTAGTACGTACCGCTATCCACGCCTTAGCAAGAATGCAACATCGTGGGGCAATCCTGGCAGATGGCAAAACCGGTGATGGTTGTGGTTTATTATTGCAAAAACCTGACCGTTTTTTTCGGATGGTCGCACAGGAGCAAGAGTGGCATTTAGCCCGCAATTACGCCGTCGGCATGCTCTTTCTTAGCCAAGATCATCAGGTTGCGCAAAACTGCCGGGAAATCGTCGAACAAGAGCTACAAAATGAAACTCTGTCAGTCGTCGGCTGGCGTGAAGTTCCTATCAACAGTGACATTCTGGGCGAAATAGCCCTTTCAAGCCTCCCCCGTATCGAACAGATTTTTGTTAACGCTCCAGCAGGCTGGCGTGCACGTGATTTAGAACGCCGTTTGTTCGTTGCTCGCCGCCGAATAGAAAAGCGCATTAACGACAACGATTTTTATGTTTGCAGTTTGTCCAATCTGGTGACTATCTATAAAGGGCTATGCATGGCGGCAGATTTGCCCCGTTTCTATCCCGATCTGGCTGATTTACGTTTGGAATCGGCAATTTGCCTATTCCACCAGCGCTTCTCAACCAATACCGTCCCACGCTGGCCATTAGCACAACCTTTCCGCTATCTTGCCCATAACGGCGAAATAAACACCATCACCGGCAACCGCCAGTGGGCACGAGCAAGAGCCTATAAATTCAAAACACCGCTTATTCCCGATCTGCAAACTGCCGCCCCTTTTGTAAACGAAACAGGGTCAGATTCCAGCTCGCTGGATAACATGCTGGAACTGTTTCTCAACGGCGGAATGGATTTAATCCGTGCTATGCGATTATTGGTTCCTCCCGCATGGCAGAACAATCCTGATATGGATGAGGATCTGCGGGCTTTTTTTGATTTCAACTCCATGCACATGGAACCGTGGGATGGCCCTGCGGGTATCGTTATGTCAGATGGACGCTATGCTGCCTGTAATCTGGATCGTAATGGCTTGCGCCCGGCCCGCTATGTTATCACCAAAGATAAGTTGATCACCTGTGCTTCCGAAGTCGGCATCTGGGATTATCAACCGGATGAAGTGGTGGAAAAAGGGCGAGTTGGTCCCGGTGAGCTTATCGTGATTGATACCCGCCAAGGCCGTATTCTTCATGCAGAAGAAACAGACAACGACTTGAAAAGCCGCCATCCCTATAAAGAATGGATGGATAAAAACGTCAAGCGCCTCACCCCATTTGAAGAATTATTGGAAGATCAAGCTGGTCACCGGGATCTGAACGATCAATCGTTAGCGATCTATCACAAACAATTTGCCTACAGCAACGAAGAGTTAGATCAAATCATCCGTGTCCTGGGAGAGAATGGTCAGGAAGCAACCGGCTCAATGGGGGATGATACACCGTTTGCCGTCCTTTCCAGCCGTCCACGGATCATTTATGACTATTTCCGCCAGCAATTTGCTCAAGTGACTAATCCGCCAATCGACCCACTACGCGAAGCACATGTTATGTCTCTCACCACCTGCATTGGGCGGGAGATGAACGTATTTTGTGAAGCAGAGGGGCAGGCACACCGATTAAGCTTTAAATCCCCGATTCTGCTCTACTCTGATTTTCATCAATTAATAACGCAACAAAGTCCACACTATCGCGCAGAACGATTAGACCTAACTTTCAATCCACAAGAAACTCATCTGCAAAATGCCCTGTTTGCATTGTGTGACCAAGCTGAACAACTCGCCAGAGATGGCACGGTATTGTTGGTATTATCTGACCGCAACATTACTTCGGAGAAGTTACCCATACCAGCGCCTATGGCTGTTGGCGCTATTCAACACCGTTTGGTAGAAAAAAACCTACGCTGTGATACTAACCTGATAGTAGAAACAGCAAGCGCCCGTGATCCACACCATTTCACTGTACTACTGGGATTTGGCGCAACAGCGATTTATCCCTACCTGGCTTATGAATCACTGGCCAAAATGGTCGATAATGGCACCATTAATAAACCCTACGCTGATGTCATGCTCAACTACCGCAATGGTATCAATAAAGGGTTATATAAAATCATGTCGAAAATGGGCATCTCGACTATCGCCTCCTATCGCTGCTCTAAACTATTTGAAGCTGTCGGCTTACATTCCGAATTAACTGAATTTTGCTTCAACGGCGTCGTCAGCCGAATTGGCGGTGCTAATTTCAGCGATTTTGAGCAGGATCTGCGAAACTTATCCAAACGTGCATGGCTTGCTCGTCAACCACTCGATCAGGGCGGATTGCTGAAATATGTTCATAACGGCGAATACCACGCTTATAACCCGGATGTTGTCAGCACTTTACAGTCTGCGGTTCATAGCGGCGAATATAACGATTACTTGAAATATTCTCGTCTGGTTAATCAACGCCCAATTACCACAATCCGTGATTTACTGGCGCTAAAAACAAAAGCTGAACCGATACCTATTGAAGAAGTAGAACCTGCCGAGGAGTTGTTTAAACGCTTTGATACCGCTGCGATGTCGATTGGCGCATTAAGCCCCGAAGCACACGAAGCTCTGGCGGAAGCCATGAATACGCTAGGTGGTTTTTCCAATTCCGGCGAAGGTGGAGAAGATCCCGCACGTTATGGAACAAAAAAAGTTTCCCGTATCAAACAAGTTGCTTCCGGTCGATTCGGTGTGACACCTGCTTATCTGGTCAATGCTGATGTGATTCAGATTAAAGTCGCGCAAGGTGCTAAACCTGGAGAAGGCGGGCAATTACCGGGTGATAAGGTAACACCATATATTGCAAAACTGCGTTATTCCGTACCCGGCGTAACACTTATTTCTCCACCACCACACCACGATATTTACTCGATTGAAGATTTGGCTCAGTTGATTTTCGATCTAAAACAGATCAACCCCAATGCACTGATCTCAGTAAAACTGGTTTCAGAACCCGGTGTTGGTACTGTTGCCACTGGCGTTGCCAAAGCTTATGCCGATTTAATTACTATCGCAGGTTATGATGGCGGTACCGGAGCCAGTCCATTGTCATCGGTGAAGTATGCCGGGTGCCCTTGGGAATTGGGGCTGGTGGAAACCCAACAAGCGCTAGTTGCTAACGGATTACGCCATAAGATCCGCTTACAAGTTGACGGCGGTTTGAAAACAGGCACAGATATTATTAAAGCAGCCATTCTTGGCGCTGAAAGTTTCGGTTTCGGTACCGGCCCAATGGTTGCTCTTGGATGCAAATATCTGCGTATTTGCCATCTCAATAATTGTGCCACCGGGGTTGCCACTCAGGATGAGAAATTACGTCGCGACCACTACCACGGATTACCTGAACGAGTAATGAATTATTTCCGCTTTATCGCCCGTGAAACCAGAGAGATTATGGCTGCATTGGGTGTCAAAAAGCTAACTGATTTAATAGGCCGAACTGACCTGCTTGAAGTACTGGAAGGTATTTCAGCAAAACAGAGCAAACTCAATCTTGACCCGCTCTTGGCAACCGCAGAACCCCATCAGGGCAAAACATTATATTGCACTGAAAACAATCCACCATTCGATAATGGGGCATTGAATAAAAACTTATTGGCTCAAGCCTCTAGCTATATTGAGAACCAACAAAGTAAAACTTTCTATTTCGATATCCGTAATACTGATCGTTCAGTGGGCGCTTCCCTTTCCGGTTTTATCGCTGCTCGATATGGTAATCAGGGGATCGCCGCAGCGCCAATAAAAATTCATTTCAATGGTACTGCCGGTCAAAGTTTTGGTGTCTGGAATGCCAGCGGTCTGGAGCTAACACTTATCGGCGATGCCAATGATTATGTCGGTAAAGGTATGGCTGGCGGCCGTATTGTCATACACCCACCGGTGGGTTCTGCCTTCAAAAGCCATCAAGCAACCATCATTGGCAACACATGCCTCTACGGCGCAACCGGGGGCAAACTGTTTGCTGCCGGGCGAGCAGGAGAACGCTTCGCCGTTCGTAATTCAGGGGCGATTACAGTTGTAGAAGGTATCGGAGATAACGGCTGTGAATATATGACAGGAGGTATCGTCTGTATTCTCGGACGCACTGGAATAAATTTTGGCGCAGGAATGACTGGCGGCTTTGCTTATGTCCTGGATGAAAATGATGATTTCCGCAAACGGGTTAACCCAGAGTTAGTCGAAGTACTGGCAGTAGCTACCTTAGCTATCCACGAAGAACACTTGCGAGGGCTTATCACTGAGCACGTCCTCCTGACCGGCTCCCAGCGCGGTGAAGATATTCTTGCTAACTGGCAGCAATGGCTGAGCAAATTCGCGCTTGTAAAACCAAAATCCAGTGATGTGAAAGCCCTACTGGGACATCGCAGTCGTTCTTCCGCAGAGTTGCGAATTCAAGCGCAATAAGGAGCCAAGATGAGCCAGAATGTATATCAATTTATCGACTTACAACGCGTCGATCCGCCTAAAAAGCCGCTGAAAATCCGCAAAATAGAATTTGTGGAAATCTATGAACCATTTTCAGCAAATCAGGCACAGACACAGGCTGATCGCTGCCTTTCTTGTGGTAATCCTTATTGCGAATGGAAATGTCCCGTTCATAACTACATTCCCAATTGGCTTAAACTTGCCAATGAAGGACGTATTATGGAAGCGGCTGATTTATCCCATCAAACAAACAGCCTGCCGGAAGTTTGTGGTCGTGTTTGTCCACAGGATCGCCTTTGTGAAGGCGCTTGTACTCTGAATGATGAGTTCGGCGCAGTGACTATTGGTAATATTGAACGTTACATCAATGATAAAGCGATTGCTATGGGCTGGAAGCCCGATATGTCACAAGTTCAGCCAACAGGCAAACAAGTTGCGATTATTGGCGCAGGCCCCGCGGGACTAGCTTGTGCTGATGTATTAACCCGTAATGGCGTACAAGCCGTTGTTTTTGATCGTCATCCAGAAATCGGCGGCTTACTCACCTTTGGCATACCGGCGTTTAAACTGGAAAAAGAGGTCATGATACGCCGCCGTGAAATTTTCTCTGAAATGGGAATTGAATTCCGGCTTAATACTGAAATAGGCAAAGATATTGCCTTATCTGAACTGACTGAACAGTTCGATGCGGTATTCCTCGGTGTAGGAACCTATCAGTCAATGCGTGGAGGGCTGGCAAATGAAGATGCTGATGGCGTTTATGATGCTCTACCATTTCTGACTGCCAATACCCGGCACTTGATGGGTTATCCCGCCCTACAATCGCAACCTTTCATCAATATGCAAGGTAAGCGGGTCGTGGTGCTTGGCGGCGGCGATACTGCAATGGATTGTGTCAGAACCTCTATTCGCCAAAAAGCGGCTTCGGTGACTTGTGCTTATCGTCGTGACGAAATCAACATGCCAGGCTCCCAGCGCGAAGTCAAAAATGCCAAGGAAGAAGGCGTAGAATTTCTGTTTAATCTGCAACCTATCAATATTGAAATCAATCATTCAGGTCAAGTTTGCGGTGTAAAAATGGTACGGACTCAGTTAGGTCAACCTGATGAAAACGGGCGTCGCCAAGCTGAAATTATCGTTGGCTCGGAACATCTGCTCAAAGCCGACGCAGTGATTATGGCATTCGGCTTTAAACCACATACAATGAACTGGCTAAATGATCACCAAGTCGCCTTAGATAAACAGGGACGTATCATCGCGCCAGAGTACTCAGATATTCCTTTCCAAACCAGTAATCCACAAATATTTGCCGGCGGGGATGCCGTTCGTGGCTCAGATCTGGTTGTAACCGCAATTGCCGAGGGGCGTAAAGCCGCGCAAGGCATTCTTGACTACCTCAATATCTAATCAACCAAGGGAGCTTTTCAGCTCCCATCTCTTTCTATTATCAGTTCGATAACTTATATTAATTGGATTTCACTTAGACAAAAAAGTAAGTGAATTTAATGAACATTCCACATTTATTACTGTCATACATAATATTTTGGAATATTCTTTTTCATTAAGATGAGTATTAAATAAAGTATTCCAACTAACCGACACAAGTATCACGATGCTTATTCAACTATAAATACTGGAAATATTAATGCAGCTAATGAAAACCCTAATTTTATTATCTCCAATGCTGTTTATCAGCCACACGGCACTTGCTTTATCACAGCCATTGACTCCCCAAAACATTACTAAAGAAATTATAAACAGAGGTACCAATTCTGTAGCGGCAGAATTAGGGGAAATGGGGGCCAGGCAAGAAATCACTCACAACATCACTACTGGTGACAGCAACTGGATAAAACTGGCTTTTAAATTAACGCAAAGCACACACCTGGGTTTTGCCAAAGAGATACGCTACGCATTATCCCTAGCATTAATTAATAATCCTGTTGAGGTCCTTGCTAACACAGATAAAGAAAACAATATATCATTGGCTGATATCTGCACAATTCCACCAGAACTGGGGACCAAAGAGAATAAAATAGAGTTTATAAATAAGGTCAAAAAAAGCTTAGGCGCTATCGCAGATAGCGAAGCTAAAGGCAGAGCTGAAGAGTGTTTCTGGGCGTTAGAAAAAGCCTACAATACAGAATTCTAATCAATAAATTTGAAAAAAATAAGGAGGCAAATCGCCCCCTCTTTTAACGCTTATTTTACTACCCGTAAAGCAGGGCGACCTTTCGTCGGTTTGGGCGGCTCATCATCAGGTGAAGTTCCACTATCATCTTCAACATCGTGCAATGTATCCGTAACTAATACCAGATTATCGGCCACGGATGCAGAGGTATCGGCCCTATCCTGATCTGAAGCGGATTTAAAAAGATATTCATCTTTATAAGCTGCTTCAGGCTCAAACATCATTCCCGCCCCATTTTCACGGCCATAAATCGCTATAACTGCCGCCATCGGTACATTAACCCGACGGGGAACGCCGCCAAAACGGGCATTGAAGCGTACTTCATCATTGGTTAACTCAAGATTACCAACAGCTCTCGGCGCTATATTCAGCACAATTTGTCCATCGCGGGCATATTCCATTGGTACATTAACTCCACGTAAAGTCACGTCTATAACCAGATGAGGAGTCATATCATTATCGAGTAACCACTCGTAGTGAGCACGCAACAAATAAGGACGACGGGGAGACATTTGAGACAGCTCCATAAATCAGCTCCTGGATTGCAAGCGCATTTCACGTTCAACTTCGGTTAATGAAGCCAAGAATGCATCACGCTCAAAGACACGCTGCATGTAAATTTGTAAATCTTTGGTACCAGAGCTCGGTAACTCTATCCCCAATACCGGTAAACGCCATAGTAAAGGAGCAAGATAACAATCAACTAAACTGAATTCTTCGCTCATAAAGAATGGCATCTCTTTAAATATTGGCGTCACTGCCAGCAACTCTTCTGCTAATCGTTTACGGGCAGCATTGGCTTCTTGAGAATTGCCTTCCTCAATAGTATACATCAGGGAGTACCAGTCTTTTTCGATGCGGTACATCATCAAACGGCTGGAAGCACGGGCAACCGGATACACAGGCATTAATGGCGGATGAGGAAAGCGTTCATCCAGATATTCCATAATGATGCGGGAATCATATAGCGTCAGCTCACGATCAACCAAAGTCGGAACTGTCTGATAAGGGTTCAGATCGATAAGGTCCTGTGGCAGGTTACCCGCCTCAACCTGCTCAACTTCAACGCTGACACCTTTTTCCGCCAATACAATTCGCACTTGATGGCTAAAAATGTCGGCCGGGCCTGAAAACAGAGTCATTACCGAACGTTTGTTGGCAGCGACAGCCATGAAAACCTCCAAGTTTATCTAAAAAAGGAATGAATAGCCCCACACGACCACGACTATTCTTATTCATTCATTCTCACCCCTTATGTTTCTGCGCCGCAACGGTGAATACGGAATGCGTTACTCAACACAATGACTATCGTTTCAACACATATTACCGTTCCAACACAATTATTACCGTTTCAACGCAATTACTATCGTTCAGATAGTCGGCAGACAAATGGGTGAGGCAAAAATTGGCACTAGTTTACCAGATTTTGTACATTTTGGGGGAAGTGTATGGATAATTAAGTAAAAAACCCGCCGCAAAGACGGGTTTGCACATTAAATAATTGCCATAAAGACAAAAAATTAACGCTTGGAGAACTGTGGACGACGACGTGCTTTACGCAGACCAACTTTCTTACGTTCAACTTCACGAGCATCGCGGGTAACGAAGCCAGCTTTACGAAGATCAGAACGCAGAGTTTCGTCATACGCCATCAGTGCGCGGGTGATACCGTGACGGATTGCACCTGCTTGACCAGAAATACCACCACCTTTAACGGTGATGTACAGATCCAGTTTACCCAACATATCAACCAATTCCAGCGGCTGACGAACAACCATGCGCGCTGTTTCACGGCCGAAGTAAACTTCAAGGCTGCGTTTGTTGATGACGATATTGCCGCTACCTGGCTTAATAAAGACACGTGCGGAAGAGCTTTTGCGGCGACCAGTGCCGTAGTATTGATTTTCAGCCATTGCCTATAATCCCGATTAAATGTCCAGAACTTGCGGTTGCTGTGCCGCATGGTTGTGCTCGCTACCGGCGTAAACTTTCAGTTTACGGTACATTGCACGGCCCAGTGGCCCTTTTGGCAGCATGCCTTTAACCGCGATTTCAATTACACGCTCAGGACGGCGAGCAATCATCTCTTCAAAGGTCGCTTGCTTGATACCACCGATATGACCGGTGTGGTGATAGTAAATTTTATCAGAACGCTTGTTGCCGGTGACTGCAACTTTTTCTGCATTAACGATGATGATGTAATCACCGGTATCAACATGCGGAGTATATTCCGCTTTATGCTTGCCGCGCAGACGACGAGCCACTTCAGTTGCAAGACGGCCTAAAGTTTTGCCATCTGCGTCAACAACATACCAGTCGCGTTTTACGGTTTCTGGTTTAGCTGTAAAAGTTTTCATTAAAGCTTACCCAATAATAAGTTACACGTTGGTGAACACTCACGGTTCAGAAACTTGCTGAGGTTCACACGACTCTTGTCCAGCAAACCTACCCCTTCGAATAGCCTATGCCGGCACTATATACCCTTCATCTTTCAAGCTGCTGCTTTGTTGGCTGCTTTCACTCACCCCAGTCACATAGTTATCTATGCTCCTGGGGATTCGTTCACTTGCCGCCGCGCTGCAACTCGAAATCTATTAGGTATATGCAAGTTTTTTGGGAAAAAAAACATTGCTGTAACGTGGGGTCGCAAGATTATAGAGAAGTCAAAAATAAAAATCGACCCCAATTTAAATATTTCAAACCAATTCTGAATCTGAAATATACGGGTAAACACAAAATTAAGGTAAATGAGGTAATTTCAGATACTCTTCGCTTTGCATCTCTTGCAAACGGGATAAGCAACGCTGATATTCGAAAGTCAACAACACCCCTTGGTAAATTTGCTCCATCGGCACCGCCGCATTAATGATCAGTTTTACTCGACGTTCATAAAACTCATCAACCAGCGCCAGGAAACGACGAGCGGCATTTTCATTACCCGGCATTATCGCTGGAACCTGATATAACAAAACAGTGTGATAAAGTTTTGATAAAACAATGTAGTCCATCTGACTACGCGCATCTTCACACAAAACTTTAAATCCAATTGCCAATACTCCGTCAGCGTTACGAATCACGGGCATCTGCCGATGGTTAATTTCCAACACCGAAGTTTGTTCACTGTTGTTACCAGTCAAAAGAATAAACATTCGATTCATCTCTCGTTCATTATCTTCATTCAGCGGTTCGAAATAGAGATGAGCTTGTGTCAATGTGCGCAACCGATAGTCAATACCCGAATCCACATTCATAACGTCACAATATTTTTTGATCTGCTCAATAGCAGGCAAAAAGCGAGCTCGCTGTAAGCCATTACGATAGAGTTCATCAGGAGGAATATTGGACGTTGCAATCAAGGTAATCCCCCTGGCAAACAGCGCTTCCAACAATGTACCAAGAATCATAGCATCAGTAATATCGGAGACAAAAAATTCATCAAAGCAAAGCACATCTGTTTCCGCTTTAAAACTATCCGCCACAATATCCAGTGGATTTTCATGCCCTTGCAATGTCTTTAACTCTTCATGCACCCGCAGCATAAAACGATGGAAATGCAAACGTAATTTTCTTTCACCGGGTAAGCTTTGGTAAAACATATCCATTAACCAAGTTTTCCCTCTACCAACGCCTCCCCACATATAAAGCCCTTGAGCAGGTGTACAACTCATTGAAACCTGCTTTCCTAGCAGTTTACTTAGACGCCCTTTCAAGCTTTGGCGTCTCACCGGATTGCCGAGAGAAGCATTAATCAGAGCATGGTGTATAGTATCCAATTGAGCAACGACTTGACGCTGAACCTCATCTGGTTGGTATTTACCCTCGGAAAGGGCTTTTTGATAGTATGATGAAGGGGTAATCAATGATGGCATGACAATAACAATCCTTAAAATAATCGCCCATTTTTTATCGTTTTTATGATTCAGATTGACCTTATTACCGGATCAGTTGTCTACAATAAGGTTCAGAATAAGATCGACAAACAAATGTAAATCATGATCAATATTCCACTCTAACTAGATTAACGGTTATAGTGACGATAATTAAGTGAAACATTCTGCGGAACAACGATGTTGATGAAGGAGTAGCTATGACTTGGGAGTATGCACTGATTGGATTGGTAGTTGGTTTTGTTATCGGAGCGCTAGTTATGCGCTTTGGCAACACTAAGCTGCGCCAGCAGAAAGCCTTACAAACCGAACTGGAGAATAATAAATCAGAACTGGAAGAGTATCGTAAAGAATTAGTTGGTCATTTTGCCCACAGTGCAGAATTACTCGACAACATGGCTCGCGATTATCGTCAGTTATATCAGCATATGGCTAAAAGCTCTCATGAACTGATGCCGAATATGCCAGTACAAGACAATCCATTTAATTATCGATTGACTGAATCAGAGGCGGATAATGATCAAGCTCCGGTTAAAATGCCGCCAAAAGATTATTCCGATGGCGCTTCCGGCCTGTTTCGTCCGATGAATGAAAAAAACCAGTAAAAACTCTCGCTGTGGCATGCTCTGTGCCACAGCATTAATTCAAATGTAAAACCTATTATCTACCCGCAAGTTTTGTTTTTTTATTTTTCAATCATGTAAATCCCTGTAAAGAATCATGCTAAATCTGTCTGCCAGATGAACTTTATTTAATAATTAACAGTCATAGAGTAATCATGGCTGCTTGCCGGAATTAACTTCATTGGCCTTCTGGCTTAGGTATACAAGAGAACAAAATTAGATGAAAAGAAAACACTTACTTCTTAGTGCGTTAGCAATCAGTATCGGATTGTCTACAATTTCAGTCCCTGCTACCAGTAGCGCTGCCTTACCTGCGGCTATCGCCGGTCAGGCGTTGCCAAGCCTCGCGCCGATGCTTGAGAAAGTCCTGCCAGCCGTTGTCAGCGTGCATGTTTCCGGTACGCAAGTACAACAGGAACAGAGTATACCTGAAGAATTCAGGTTCTTCTTTGGTCCAAATCTACCAATGGGCCGTGAAAGTACCCGCCCATTCCAAGGGCTTGGCTCAGGCGTCATCATTGATGCAGCCAAAGGTTATATATTAACCAACAATCACGTTATTGAGAATGCAGATAAAATTCGTGTCCAATTGAATGATGGACGTGAATATGAAGCCAGATTATTAGGCCGCGATCCTCAGACGGATATTGCCCTGCTGCAACTGAAAGATGCTAAGAATTTAACTGCAATTACTATGGCCGATTCTGATAAGCTCCGAGTTGGCGATTTTGCTGTTGCGGTTGGTAATCCATTCGGCCTTGGTCAAACTGCAACCTCCGGCATTATCTCTGCGTTAGGACGTAGCGGTCTGAACCTGGAAGGATTAGAAAATTTCATCCAAACGGATGCCTCTATTAACCGTGGCAACTCCGGTGGCGCGCTGGTTAATTTGAATGGTGAATTAATCGGTATCAATACCGCTATTCTGGCTCCAGGCGGCGGTAACATCGGTATCGGCTTTGCAATCCCAAGTAATATGGCAAAAACCCTGAGTGAACAGCTTATTGCTCATGGTGAAGTCAAGCGCGGTATTCTTGGCATTAAAGGCATGGAAATGAATTCCGATATCGCCAAGGCATTCAATATTGATGCCCAACGCGGGGCATTTGTCAGTGAAGTATTACCAAAATCCGCCGCAGCGAAAGCAGGTATTAAATCCGGCGACATTCTTGTTTCCGTTGATGGCAAAAAAATTAGTAGCTTTGCTGAGCTGAAAGCCAAAATCGGCACAACGATACCAGGTAAAGAAATTAAAATTGGTTTATTGCGTAAAGGTAAGCCAATGGAGGTTTCTGTTACGCTGGAAAACAGTGAAGGTCAAACAACCAAAGCCGGGAATTTAACCCTTGCCCTGCAAGGTGCAACCCTGAGCAATGGTGAAGTCAAAGGAACTTACGGTGTGAAAATCGATAGTGTTGCTCAAAACTCACCGGCGGCGTTATCTGGCTTACAGAAAAATGACCTGATTGTTGGGATCAATAATGAACGGATACAGAATATTAATGAACTGCGTAAGGTCATTGATTCTAAACCGCCAGTCATAGCGCTGAACATTCTTCGCGGTGAAGAGAGTATCTATCTGTTGCTGAGAAATTAATACTTTTAGTAAAAATCGATCCAATTCCATTTAAGACACAGCGTAATGCTGTGTCTTATGGTGCTGATCAACCTATTTAAAATAATGAGATTTGTTTTTCCATTAGTAAAAATGCTTTATACTTGGCTACCCCAATTTCTAAGGAGTGAATGTATTGGGAATTATTCGTGAAAGCGATACCATTATTTTGCAACCAGCTAAACCCAGTTGAAATTCCTTTTTGCAACAAGAAAAAGCTGACTCTGACTTTTTAACCGAACGACTGGATATTGTGGAAGAAGGACGCATTAAGTTATGAAAAAATATAAACCATCGTTTTAACCGCTGCTTTTAATCGGCATCAGGTTTTAAACGTTGTTTTTACCACTTTTAACACCTGATTTTTATTAAGTTTAATCATCATGGCATATCGTATTTTACATTTAACCAACGTTAATCATATCCGCTTTTTTATCTCTTCTGATACTGTTCACTCTCAATTCTGAGAGCTTTTTATAGGCCGCCAACCTTTACTTTCCGCATAAATTATGCCAGTAAATAACCTGATAATGTTAAAGATACCTCTTTATATTTTTTCCGATAATTAACTTTCTGTTTAGCAGTTAAATCCTACCACATTAACCGTTTTATCCCTCTTTTTATTGCGTTATGCTTATAATTTTCTCAGTAAAATAACGGTTAGAAAATACTTTAATATCAACATGCTGAATAATATTCTTTTACCTGCTGATTTCTTTTCAACTCTCAGTTAATGGTTAATAGCATTTGATTAAATGTAATTAACTGCCTTTATAAAAAGTGCATCTATTGAGTTAAACCTGCCTTCTCCTTTTATATAAAATCTCTAATTTCTCTATATACTCACTTTTAAATGATTATTGCAAAGAATAGACCATCTTTATTTACTTTTTACTTTTTAAAAAGCTGGCATTAATAGGATACCTACTTTTTAATTTTTAGCCCGATAAAAAAGCGCCTACGATTGCTAAAAGCGAGAAATACAAGTAAAAAGAGCAAGTTAACCATGTTAAAAAGATGGAACCTGTAAAACGATTCTCATGTTTAGAGTTTTCCTATTTTTTAATCAAAAATACATCCAATAAATGATTTTCATTAAGCAGCTTTTATAAACCTAATGTTATTTCTTTTCCTACCAAATAGTTAACTTCCTCTTTTCCATTAAACTGATTATGAGGTTTTCTCTTTTTTCTGTATTTAATTTTTTAGTTTTAAAACCAGAGTAGATAAAAGATATGCTAATAATATTAAGATCAATACCTATTTCTTTAATCATTTTTAATACTGCTAATCTAGTCAACCTAAAAAGTTATCGGCTCCCTTTAATGATTGTCTCTGACTTTTCGTAAACTCCTTACAGGCCATGTAAAATCTCTTATTTAAGAAAATTAGTTTAGCACGGTTAATAATATTAAATATTTTTATTCTAATTATTGGGTTAATATTGTCACTTTGTTAATCAATTCAAGACCGGTTTTTCCTGATGTTTTCTCTTCCAATGTCAGTATAGCATTGAATTTTTTACCCGTCTTAAAAAAGCCTTAATCACTTATTTTTACCTTTAATGATTAAAGCTTTCACCTATTTTTTCCAGATTTTAAAACTACACTGACAGACCATAAACAGTTTTTTAACTACTGTTTTATCATATGCAGATAAAGCGTATCTCATCTTACCTGAATGAGTGGAAGTTTCTGTCACTCCTTGCTTTCAGATCACATAAAAAACGACACCCCACATGATTTAATCTGAGTGAATCTCAATGTTACGAAGTAAATAAAAAGCACTAAAACGAAAAGTTAAAGACAGTAAAAACAGCGTTAAAATCCCCCCGGTTTTAGCAAAATGCGATAAAAAAGAGTTTAATACCCATTCAAACTATCAGTACAATTTTTTTTCGTTTTATTATTAATGAAAACTCAACAGTGATAATCGAAGCGTTAAAAGCTAGTAATCCGAGATACAGCATAATGCGGTCTCTGTTAATTTCTATGCTATCCTGCAATGACTCATTAACTCACACTGAATAATACCCATGATTGCCAAGTTGCTGCGCTCTGCTTTTTTAGGATTACTTGTAGCTGTAATTTTACTCATTACCATTCCATCACTGCGCCCCGGCGGGCTGATATCTGTAATTACCAGCAACAGTAATGACGAAGTTCCATTCAGCTTCAATAAAGGTGTCCGTAGGGCGGCGCCCGCCGTGGTCAACGTCTACAGCAGCAACATGGGAAGTTTTTCTCATCAAGGCCGAGAAAACCATACCCTTGGTTCTGGCGTCATTATGAGTGATAAGGGCTACATTCTCACCAATAAACACGTCATTAATAATGCAGGACAAATTATTGTCGCACTGCAAGACGGTCATTTTTATGAAGCTCTGGTCATAGGTTCTGATAGCTTAACGGATCTTGCGGTCCTGAAAATTGATGCCGAGAACCTGCCTGTCATAACGATTAATCCAAATAGAGTAGCGCATGTGGGAGATGTTGTTTTAGCTATTGGTAACCCTTACAACTTGGGGCAAACCATTACTCAAGGGATTATAAGCGCTACCGGTCGCGTCGGATTAAGCCCTACCCGCCGCCAAAACTTCCTCCAGACCGACGCTTCCATTAATCAGGGTAACTCTGGCGGTGCATTAATTAACACCCTTGGCGAGCTGGTGGGTATCAATACATTATCATTCGATAAAAGTGAAAATGGTGAAACCCCAGAAGGATTGGGGTTTGCTATTCCGACTGAACTCGCCACCAAGATTATGCAGAAACTTATCCGTGACGGACGGGTTATCCGAGGTTTTATCGGCATAACGTCACAAGAGCTGCCGCATATTCGCTCTTCTAACGGCAATATCAACCAGCTTCAAGGGTTACGAGTATTTCAGGTGACTGCAAACGGGCCAGCGCAAAAAGCCGGTATCAAAGTGGGTGATATCATTACCAGTGTCAATAATAAACCCGCTATTTCTGCGGTTGAAACAATGGATCAAGTGGCTGAAATACGCCCCGGAAGCGTTGTTCCTGTCACTTTATTGCGCGATGGGAAAATATTATCTCTGCAAGTGACTATTGAAGAATATGATGAATATTAATCATCCAGTAAAAATCTTTTAATCACCATAGTAATGGTGGGTAGATTGTCATGGCATATCAATCCTTGCTTATCGGCTTGTGTTTGCACTTTACTTCTTCTACCCATCATTCTTTACTTTACTAAAACTACAGTACTTCCTATTTCCAACAATAAGAAAACAAAATTACTTTCCCGTTGATTTCACTCGTTCAATATTTGCGCCAAGTCCACGCAACTTATCTTCGATATGTTCATAACCCCGGTCAATATGATAAATACGGTCAACAACCGTTACTCCCTCGGCAATACAACCTGCCAGAACCAAACTTGCCGATGCGCGTAAATCCGTCGCCATGACCTGAGCACTGGATAATTTCTTAACACCATGACAAAGCACGGTATTACTTTCAATTTCCGCATGAGCCCCCATCCGAATTAATTCAGGAATATGCATGAAACGGTTTTCGAAAATAGTTTCAGTAATCATCCCTGCACCTTCAGCAACCAAATTCAACAAGCTGAACTGTGCCTGCATATCGGTCGGGAAACCGGGGTGCGGAGCAGTACGTAATGTCACAGCTTTAGGGCGCTTACCGTGCATATCGAGGCTTATCCAATCTTTACCTATTTCAATATCAGCCCCCGCCTCACGCAATTTAGCCAATACTGCATCCAGCGTATTAGGCTGAGCATGACGGCAAACCACCTTGCCACCGGATATCGCCGCCGCAACAAGAAATGTCCCCGTTTCAATCCGATCAGGTAGTACACGATATACACCACCACCAAGGCGTTCTACACCTTCAATGATGATATGGTCAGTGCCAGCGCCCGTGATTTTTGCACCCAAGGTATTGAGAAAATTAGCCGTATCTTCGATTTCAGGTTCACGTGCCGCGTTCTCAATAACGGTTGTCCCTTCAGCCAACGTTGCCGCGGTCATAATCGTGACTGTCGCTCCAACGCTGACTTTATCCATCACAATGCACGCCCCTTTCAGACGCCCATTAACGGAAGCCTTAACGTAGCCCTCTTCCAGAACAATTTCAGCACCTAACTGTTCCAAGCCGCTGATATGCAGATCAACCGGGCGAGCGCCAATCGCACATCCCCCCGGCAAAGAAACTTGCCCTTGACCAAAACGCGCTACCAAAGGACCTAACGCCCAAATAGATGCACGCATGGTTTTCACTAGCTCATAAGGCGCACAATATTGATTCACATCGCGGGCATCCACAAATACAGAACCATTACGTTCAACTTTGGTCCCAAGGCGATTCAATAATTTGATAGTGGTATCAATATCTTTCAATTCTGGAACATTTTGCAACTCAACAGGCTCTTCAGCCAACAACGCGGCGAACAGGATTGGCAGCGCAGCATTTTTTGCCCCGGAAATAGTAACCTCACCCGACAGACGAGTGGGCCCTTTCACACGAAATTTATCCATCTGTGACGACTCTCTTTATATAATTTGCTGTTCGCGGCGAGGCAAACAACGTTAAAAACCGTTGAGCTTGCGATCCCGTTTCCAGTCATCCGGTGTGTAGGCTTTAATTGATAAGGCATGAATACGATTATCAGCAATGTATTCCATCAAAGGCGCATAAACGGCTTGCTGCTGTTTTACCCGGCTCATACCGGCAAACATTTCACCAACCACAATAACCTGGAAATGGCTGCCATCTCCGTTAACGATGACTTCATCCAGCGCTAATTTATCCATCAGCACTTGCTTAATCTCATTAGTATCCATAATTGCTCAATGTTCTGTAGTTATACCCGTTATCTTTCAAGTTGCCTCTTTGTTGGCTGCACTCGCTCACCCCGGTCACATAGTTCGCTATGCTCCCAGGGATTCACTCCCTTGCCGCCGCGATGCATCTTGAAATCCATAGGGTATAGAAATAATAGACAGCCATCTATCCTAATAGAATCCTGCTTATTCTTAAACTATGAAAACGCCCTTGTAATATTTCTGCTTACAAGGGCGCTGATTATACCCGTTATCTTTCAAGTTGCCTCTTTGTTGGCTGCACTCACTCACCCCGGTCACATAGTTCTCTATGCTCCCGGGGATTCGTTCCCTTGCCGTCGCGATGCATCTTGAAATCCATTGGGTATGTACAGATAATTAATGAGATTATCGGTTAGCTATCAATGATCATTGCTTGCAGATCATAGAGCGTAATCAGGGTATTAAGTCGTTCATCAATGCCAGAAAAGCGCAATTTATCCCCTCTTTTTTGCATATGATGTTTGAAACGGACTAAAAGAGCTAACCCGGTAGAATCCACATATTCAAGTTGTGACACATTGATGCTGTTGATATCAGACAATAATTTCTCTTTTTGCTGCCAAAGAGGAAGCAAACTATCACGATCCAAAGCGCCCTTGAGAATCAATGTTTGCCCTGTTTTTTCCCAGATCAAACTCTCACCCATCTTATTTTTTCTCTTCCAATGTGATTGGCTGACGGGCACTGATTTCAAGCTGCTTAGTCAGGCCATCAACACCTTGCTGACGCAAGATAGAAGCCCATTCACCCTGTTTAGTCGTAATCATACTGACGCCTTCAGCAATCATATCGTATGCCTGCCAGTAGCCAGTTTTGCTGTTTTTGCGCCACTGGAAATCAAGACGGACAGGAGGACGGCCATTCGGATCGATAATGGTGACACGAATAGCAATAACATCACTGTCCCCCAACGGCTTTTCAGGGTCAATCTGGTAAGTTTGATTGTGATACATTGCTAAAGCCTGCCCATAAGCCTGCTCAAGATAGGATTCAAATGCAGCGAAATAAACTTTGCGCTGCTCTGGCGTCGTATCTTTATAGTATTTCCCCAGAACCAATGCGCCAGCATATTTAATATGGACATAAGGCAGTAGTTCTTCTTTCACCACTTGACGCAGATAATCTGGATTTTGACGAATTTGTGATTGGCTGTTTTTCAAACGAGTAAAAGTCTTTTCCGCCGCATCCTGCATCAACTTATAAGGATTCGTCTGATCAACCGCGCTCGCTAATGGCGCAACAACTAACAGCGCCGCCATTAATAATCTCTTCAACATAATGGATTCCTCTTAATGATATTCAATTGCTGGCTAAGGTGTCGGCTTATGTTCTGCCCCACTTTGGGCATTATCGCCACTCTTATACAAGAACTGGCCGATAAGATCCTCAAGCACCATTGCTGATTTGGTATCCTGTACGCGGTCACCCTCTTTCAGAATACGGGTGTCCATATCGGGATCTTCAAACCCTATATTCAGGGCAATATATTGTTCACCTAATAGGCCAGAAGTACGGATGGAAAGAGAACTGGTATCAGGGATATGGTCATACTGCTTCATAATATCCAGTGCCACTTGCGGCGTATAAGTTTTTTCATCAAGAGAGATACTTGCAATTCGGCCAATTACCACCCCCCCGATTTTTACCGGCGAGCGCACTTTCAGACCGCCAATATTGTCAAAAGTAGCATACAAACGGTAAGTTGGCTGGTTGCCTACCGATTTAATGTCTGCCACTTTTAGGCATAAAAAGACGATTGCAGCCAGTGCAATCAAGACAAAAAACCCAACCCAAATTTCACTTTTCTTGCTTTGCATTGACTTAGTTCCCGAACATAAGTGCTGTCAGCACAAAATCCAAACCTAAAACGGCTAACGACGCATGAACCACCGTTCTGGTCGTCGCTCGGCTGATCCCTTCAGAAGTCGGGATCGCATCATAACCATTGAATAAGGCAATCCAGGTCACAGTAATGGCGAAAACGACACTTTTAATAAAACAATTCAGCAAATCTTTCTGCCATTCGATAGCAGACTGCATTGAAGACCAGAAGAAGCCACTGTCAATCCCCTTCCAATCAACACCAACCATCGCGCCGCCCCAAATACCTACCGCCACAAAAATCAAAGATAATAGCGGCATACTGATAAACCCTGCCCAGAAACGGGGAGCGATCACACGCCGTAATGGATCTACCGCCATCATCTCCAGGCTGGAAATTTGTTCCGTGGCTTTCATCAAACCGATTTCTGCGGTCAAGGCTGATCCAGCGCGGCCAGCAAACAACAGCGCCGTGACCACCGGCCCCAACTCACGCAACAGAGATATCGCCACCATCATACCAAGACTGGCTTCCGCACTGTATGTTGTCAGTACCAGATACCCCTGTAGGCCAAGCACCATGCCAATAAACAGCCCTGAAACCATAATAATCAACAATGACCGAACACCCACGCTGTAAAGTTGCTGTCGGAGTAACGGCCACTGTCTGGCGGGTTCTGGCCTGCCAATTATCGCGCGGAAAAGCATAAAACCTGCACGGCCAAAAGAGGCAAATACCTCAATAGCCCGTCGGCCAAGTGCCGCCAGCGCCTGTGTTAACATTAACATCCCATTATCCTAATAACTCAGTTTTATAATCTCCGGCCGGGAAACGGAAAGGTACCGGCCCGTCAGCAATACCATCAAGAAATTGCCGTACTCGCCTATCAGAATTAGAGTGCAACTGCTGAGCAGTACCCTCAGCAATAACCTGTTGTTCAGCGATAATATAAGCGTAATCCGCAATGCTCAGAACTTCCGGCACATCGTGGGAAACCACCACACAAGTCACACCAAGCGCCTTATTCAGTTCATCAATCAACTTCACCAAAACCCCCATCGTAATCGGGTCCTGACCAACAAAAGGTTCATCAAACATAATCAGATCAGGATCAAGCGCGATAGCGCGAGCCAGAGCTGCGCGCCTTGCCATACCGCCGGAAAGTTCAGAAGGCATCAAATTAGCAGCGCCACGTAACCCTACAGCCTCTAATTTCATCATTACAGTCGTCTGTATAATTTCCTCAGGCAGGTTCGTATGTTCACGCAGCGGAAAAGCGACGTTCTCAAAGACACTGAGATCAGTGAATAACGCCCCAGATTGAAACAACATACTCATCTTCTTGCGAGCAGCATACAAGCGAGAGCGGGATAAAGCAGGAATATTGTCGCCATCAAACCAGATTTCTCCGCGTTCAGGACGTAGCTGACCGCCAATCAATCGTAATAGTGTCGTTTTCCCTATCCCAGAAGGCCCCATAATTGCAGTGACTTTTCCTCTAGGCACAACTAGATTAATATCAGCAAAAATCGAACGGTTACCACGGGTAAAATACATACCACGGATCTCGATGAGATTTGCTGTCTGTTGGTTCATTATTGATAGCCCTTAACGGTTAATAAATTGGCTTTAATATTTGGTTCACATATTAATCACATATACTACAAAAAAACCGGGGAATTTTCGCCATTAATGTGATGACAAATTTTACTTTTCTATCCGCCGCCGTCAGAATATACCCCATCTAACTGGGCAGACAGTTTTTGTTTAGAAAATCAACCGGCGTTAACATTAATTCGGAATATACCTTACAAGGGACGCTTCATGCTTCTGACCTTTTTACTTTTAATTACCGGATTGATTTTACTGGTATATGGTTCCGATAGATTAGTATACGGCGCTGCAATTTTTGCCCGTACTCTGGGGCTGCCTCCATTTATTATTGGTATTACCATTGTTGGCATTGGAACTTCCCTGCCCGAATTAATGGTTTCAGTTACTGCAATGCTAGATAGTCAACCTGATATGGCGGTGGGTAATGTTATTGGTTCCAACATTACTAATCTGCTGCTGATAACCGGCGCTGCTGCATTTATTCGCCCAATGGAAGTAAAATCAGGTATTCTACGACAAGAACTGTTGTTGATGTTACTGCTCACCGCCTTCTGTGGTTATTTGATGAGTGATTACTATCTCAGCCGGATGGATGGGTTGGTATTACTCACTTCCGCCATAGTGTATATTTTATTGATGATAAAAATGGTTGCTCTACCACACCGTGCCGAAACAGATATTTACACGCAAGAACAGGCTGCTGAATTACCGGTAGAAGGCAATAAACACATTGCCCTACTTTGGATTCTATTAGGGTTACTTATTTTACCTATGGCAACCCGCATGGTTATTGATAATGCAACGGTTATTGCCCGTATTTATGGCATCAGTGAATTAGTTATTGGGCTTACGGTACTTGCGGTCGGTACCAGCCTGCCAGAATTAGCAACCTCTATTGCCGCAGCGTTCAAAGGCGAAGACAACATTGCATTCGGGAATATTATAGGTTCGAATATATTCAATATATCAACTGTTTTGGGCCTTCCCGCATTACTCTCGCCAGCAGCCATTTCGCCTGAATCTTTCCATCGTGACTTTTGGGTAATGATGGTAGCCAGCATAATATTTACTGCATTTTGTTTGGGTCGTAAACACCGATTAAACCGATTTAAAGGTGTCCTGTTATTAAGCTGCTTTATCGCTTATTTTATCGTACTGTTTATTTCTAATTACAGCATTGAATAAACACAAATAAGTAGGAAAAAGAAATGCCTAAGATTGATTTTCAGCAAGCGGGTAAAAAAGTATTACGCATAGAACGTGATGGATTGACAGAACTTGAACAACATATAAACGAAGATTTTGACCGTATATGTGAATTGATATTCAACTGCGAAGGTAAAGTGATTGTCATGGGGATGGGTAAATCCGGCCATATTGGGTGTAAAATTGCTGCAACTTTCGCCAGCACCGGGACGCCATCCTTTTTCGTTCATCCGGGAGAAGCCAGCCACGGCGACCTCGGCATGATTACGCCTAAAGATATTGTTTTAGCCATCTCAAATTCTGGTGAGTCCAGCGAAATTTTGTCTCTGATCCCGGCATTAAAACGCCAAAAAATTCCGCTTATCTGCATGACTAACAATTACCACAGTAATATGGGGAAAGCCGCAGATATCCATCTGTGTATCAAAACTCCACAGGAAGCCTGTCCGCTAGGTTTGGCTCCTACAACCAGTACCACTGCAACGTTGGTTATGGGCGATGCTTTAGCAGTTGCATTGCTCCAGGCGCGTGGCTTTACCGCTGAAGATTTCGCCCTATCACATCCAGGCGGCGCCCTTGGACGCAAACTTTTGCTACTGGTGAGTGATTTGATGAATACAGGCAATGATATTCCAAAAGTTAATCGTGATGCATCCTTACGCGAAGCACTACTCGAAATCACCCGGCAAAAATTGGGTATGACCGTCATTTGCGATGAAAATATGTATATTGATGGTATTTTTACTGATGGTGACTTACGGCGAGTGTTTGATATGGGCGTCGATTTGTACAATGTCAAAATTTCAGATGTTATGACAACAGGTGGTATCCGTATCAAACCGAATGCCCTTGCCGTTGATGCGTTGAACTTAATGCAGTCACACCATATCACCTCGTTACTGGTCGCAGAAGAAAATAAATTACTTGGTGTATTACATATGCATGACCTGCTACAAGCGGGTGTGGTTTAACCGGAGAAAACGCCTTAATGAGCCAATTAGTTTATTTGGACACCTGTTATGGTCCAGTTAGTAAAGATGTTATTGAAAAAGCCCGTAAAATCCGCTTGTTGATTTGCGACGTTGACGGTGTTCTATCCGATGGCCTGATATATATGGGCAATAGCGGTGAAGAGCTAAAAACATTTAATGTCCGAGATGGTTATGGAATTCGCTGCTTAATTACTTCAGGAATCGAAGTCGCTATTATTACCGGCCGTAAAGCGAAATTGCTGGAAGATCGAGCAAACACACTGGGGATTACACATCTTTACCAAGGACAAAGTGATAAGGTTTTGGCGTACAAAGAATTGTTAGATAAACTGGGATTAAAACCAGAACAGGTTGCTTACATCGGTGATGATCTGATTGATTGGCCGGTCATGGAACAAGTGGGTTTATCTGTCGCTGTGGCAGATGCACATCCATTACTCTTACCAAAAGCGCATTATGTCACCCAAATTGCGGGGGGACGCGGTGCGGTAAGAGAACTTTGTGATTTGGTGCTTTTTGCTCAGAATAAGCTGGAAGAGGCCAAAGGATTATCAATATAGTAGGTTGAAGTGAAACGAGAATGGATAGAATCAAATCCTGGTTGGTGATAACTCTGGTATTAATCATCCTGGCGCTAATTGGCTGGAACTTGTCTGATTCAGATGGGATTAAATCATCTTCTGCTACAGATAACAGTCAGCCAACCTATCAAAGTCAGGATACCATAACTTTTGTTTATGACCCTACGGGGAAACTGACGTATAAACTGGTCGCTGATGACGTCCAAAACTATGCAGAGTCAAAACTTACCTGGTTTACCAAACCAGTGTTAATTACCTATGACTCAAATGCCATTGCTACATGGACAGTTCGTGCTAACAAAGCCAAACTGACTAACGACAAAATGCTCTATCTTTACGGAGACGTACAGGTTGACAGTCTGACTAATACGTCACAATTACAACGTATTACCACAGAGAACGCTATCATCAACTTGGTGACTCAGGATGTTTCATCTGACGATCAGGTCACACTGATTGGTGTCGGACTAAAATCCGTCGGTATGAAAATGCGTGGCAATCTGCGGAACAAAACCGCTGAACTGATTGAAAAGGTTAACACCTACTATGAAATCCAACATGAAAAACAGAATCCGTAATGCCTTTATCGCCAGTGCCATCTTTGCGGTCAGCCTTCCCGCTCTGGCGCTGAAAGATGACACACAGAAACCCATTTCTATCGATTCTGTTAAACAGGCCCTTGACATGACAGGGAACACTGCCACATTTACAGAAGATGTGATCGTTAAACAGGGTTCTATTGATATCCGCGCTGACAAAGTTGTTGTGACTCGTCCAGATGGCGATTCTAAAAAAATGATTATTGAAGCATTTGGTAATCCGGTCACTTTCTATCAGCTACAGGACAGTGGCAAACCAATCAAGGGCCGCGGTTCTAAAATGCGTTACGAAATGGATAAAGAGCTGGTGACACTCACTGGCAACGCCTATTTGGAACAGTTAGACAGCAATATAAAAGGCGATCGTATCACCTACCTAGTCCCAACTCAGCAGATGGAAGCGTTTAGTGACAAAGGTAAACGAGTGACAACTGTCCTGCTGCCTTCTCAATTACAAGAAGAAGGCACTGGGGTTAATAACAAGAGTAAATAACGATATATGGCAATACTAAACGCAGAAAACCTGGCAAAAGCTTACAAAGGCCGTAAGGTCGTTGAAAATGTCAGCCTAAACGTGAACTCCGGCGAAATTGTCGGCCTGCTTGGTCCGAACGGCGCAGGGAAAACGACAACTTTCTATATGGTCGTCGGTATCGTTTCACGGGATGCCGGGACAATTACCATTGATAATGAAGATATCAGCCTACTGCCGCTTCACGAACGGGCACGCCGCGGTATTGGTTATTTGCCTCAGGAAGCTTCTATTTTCCGCCGTCTAAGCGTATTCGACAACCTGACGGCTGTATTGGAGATCCGCCGGGATCTGACTCAAGAACAACGAAAAGAGCGTGCCGAAGAGCTGATGGAAGAGTTCCATATCAGCCATCTACGCGACAATCTTGGTCAATCACTTTCCGGCGGTGAGCGCCGCCGCGTAGAGATTGCCAGAGCGCTGGCAGCCAATCCTAAATTTATTTTGCTGGATGAACCTTTTGCCGGCGTAGATCCTATCTCAGTTATCGATATCAAGAAGATCATTCAGCATTTGAGAGATTATGGACTAGGGGTCCTGATCACCGACCACAATGTCCGTGAAACATTGGATGTATGCGAACGTGCTTATATTGTCAGCCAAGGGCAACTGATTGCTCACGGCACACCTAATGATATTCTTAATAATGAACAGGTGAAGCGCGTTTATTTAGGCGAAGGTTTCCGGCTCTAATTTAGCCAGGAGAATTGATTTAGCGCTATGAAGCAAAGTTTGCAACTCAGGCTTAGTCAGCAACTGGCTATGACACCACAGCTCCAACAAGCTATTCGTTTGTTGCAACTTTCTACGCTTGAACTCCAACAGGAAATACAACAAGCGTTAGAAATGAACCCTTTGCTTGAACAGGACGAAGATCATCAGGAAATCGGCAATCAGGAACTTCCCGATAACGAAACGGAAGTTATGGATACGCTTGATGCCTTGCAACAAAAGGATATGCCAGACGAGTTACCCCTGGATGCCAGTTGGGATGAAATTTACACCGCCGGCACACCTTCCGGGACACGTAGTGACTATAATGACGACGAGCTGCCGCTTTACCAAGGTGAAACCGTTCAAACCCTGCAAGACTACTTGATGTGGCAAGCAGAACTCACCCCTTTCACGGAAACAGAAGCCGCCATTGCGACATCAATCATTGATGCTGTAGATGACACCGGCTATCTGACTGTGCCACTAGAGGATATTCTTGCCAGCATTGGCGATGATCAACTCACTCTGGCAGAGGTGGAAGCAGTGCTAAAACGGGTACAACATTTCGATCCTATCGGTGTCGCTGCTCGTGATTTAAAAGATTGTCTACTGGTCCAGCTATCAATGTTTCCGCCAGAAACACCTTATCTGAAAGAGGCAAACTTGATCGTTTGCGAACATCTGGAGCTATTAGGTCATCGGGATTTCCGCAACTTAACCCGCCTGAGTCGTTTGAAAGAAGATGAACTGAAAGAGGTCATAAATTTAATCCAGTCACTTGAACCGAAGCCCGGTCTGGCAATAAACACCAGCGAATCAGAATACGTCATCCCTGATGTACTGGTTCGAAAAGAGAGTGAACACTGGCAAGTAGAATTAAATACAGATAGTATCCCCCGTTTACACATTAATCAGCATTATGCAGAACTTGGGCAACATACGCGCAATGAAAGTGACGGTCAGTTTATCCGTCATAACCTACAAGAGGCTAAATGGCTTATCAAAAGCCTGGAAAGCCGAAATGATACTCTGCTGAAAGTTGCGCGTTGCATTGTAGAGCAACAACAGGAATTTTTTGAACATGGTGAAGAACACATGAAACCTATGGTTTTGGCAGACATTGCTTTCCAGGTTGATATGCATGAATCCACCATTTCCAGGGTGACTACCCAGAAATTCTTGCACAGCTCACGTGGTATTTTTGAATTGAAGTATTTTTTCTCCAGCCATGTCAATACAGAAAGTGGAGGCGAAGCCTCTTCAACTGCAATACGGGCTTTGGTGAAAAAACTGGTAGCAGCGGAGAATCCCGCCAAACCATTAAGCGACAGTAAACTGACGAGCATGATAGCCGATCAAGGCATCATGATTGCCCGACGGACTGTCGCAAAATATCGAGAGTCGTTATCCATTCCGCCATCAAACCAACGTAAGCGTCTGGTTTGAAATGAACAGAGAAGGAAGACAATATGCAACTCAAAATAACCGGCCACAATATTGAAATTACTGATGCATTACGCGACATTATCACTGCAAAATGCAGCAAACTGGATCAATATTTCGACAGGATCAACCTGACTCAGGTAATCCTCCGAGTGGAAAAGGTACAACAAATCGCCGAAGCTACTGTACACATTAACGGAGGTGAGTTGCACGCATCATCAGAACATGAAGATATGTATGCAGCAATTGATGGACTGGTCGATAAACTAGCGCGTCAATTAACCAAACATAAAGACAAACTGAGACATCATTAACAGTCATTTAACAAAGAATGTAGTAACAACAGCAGAGTATTGCTGTAAAACAGTGCGCAAATACCGGATGCCACAGATAACCTATGGCATCCGGTATCAATTAGGCACATAAGTGAATAGAAAAAATGAATAATCAAGCAGATTTACTACTAAGTTCTGTGCTTTCTCTCGCATGTACGCGCAATAATGTACATTGTTCGAGCAAAAAACGGGCTTTAGAGATTATCAGTGAGCTAGCATCTCAGCAGCTTAAGTTGCCAGAAAATGTCGTATTCGAAGCAATATTAACCAGAGAAAAAGTAGGTACTACTGGAATTGGCAGTGGTATTGCTATCCCTCACGGTAAGTTAGATGCAGAACGCTCAGATCAAGCAGTCGGCGTTTTCCTAAATCTGGAACAGCCCATTGCTTTTGATGCGATTGATAATCAACCAGTTGATTTGCTGTTTGCTTTACTGGTTCCAAATGATCAATGCCAGACACACTTACACACATTGTCATTGATCGCCAAACGTCTTGCAGATAAAAACCTCTGCCGCCGTTTAAGATCGGCACAAAGTGATGAAGAATTGTACTCAATTATCACTAAATAACTGTTGCAGTGCATGGAGAGCAACAGATAAGAGTGGCTCATGATAACCACTGAGAAATTAAGGGGAGTCGCCTCATGGTGCTGATGATAGTCAGTGGCCGTTCCGGTTCAGGTAAATCCGTTGCCTTGCGCGCACTGGAAGACATGGGTTTTTATTGTGTAGATAACTTGCCGGTAGTATTACTACCGGAATTAGCAAATACGTTAGCTGAGCGCGATATTTCCGCCGCGGTTAGTATTGATGTAAGAAACATGCCGGAATCTCCTGAGGTTTTCGAAGAAGCCTTGACTAAACTACCAGCGAGTTTCTCACCGCAATTACTGTTTCTTGACGCTGACCGTAACACGTTGATCCGCCGTTATAGCGACACCCGCCGTCTGCATCCGCTGTCAAGCAAAAACCTTTCTCTGGAAAGCGCGATTGATCAAGAAAGCGATCTGCTGGAACCCCTTCGTTCAAGAGCAGATCTAATTATCGACACTTCCGAAATGTCAGTCCATGAATTGGCTGAGATGCTAAGAACGCGTCTGCTAGGCAAACGGGAACGTGAGTTGACAATGGTCTTTGAATCTTTCGGCTTCAAGCATGGCATTCCAATTGATGCTGACTATGTTTTTGACGTACGTTTCCTACCAAACCCACACTGGGACCCTAAATTACGGCCAATGACCGGCCTTGATCGTCCCGTAGCCGCTTTCCTCGACCGTCATACGGAAGTGCATAACTTTATCTATCAAACCCGCAGTTATCTTGAACTCTGGCTGCCTATGCTTGAAACCAATAACCGCAGCTATCTGACCGTCGCTATTGGCTGTACTGGCGGTAAACATCGTTCTGTTTACGTGGCAGAACAGTTGGCCGATTATTTCCGCTCCCGAGGAAAAAACGTACAGTCTCGCCACCGTACTCTCGAAAAGCGAAAATAAATAATGACTGTCAAGCAGAAGCTTGAAATCAAGAATCGGCTAGGAATGCACGCCCGGCCAGCAATGAAGCTGTATGATCTAGTACAGCTCTTTGAATCTCGTGTTGTTTTACGCAATGATAGCCATGTTGAAGCCGAAGCCAGCAGTGTAATTGCTATGCTGATGCTGGATTCAGAAAAAGGCAGCTATATTGAAGTTGAAGCCAGCGGCCCAGATGAAGAACAGGCTCTTGCCGCCATTATTAGTCTATTTAATTCGGGATTTGACGAAGAATAACGTCGCTCACTCACCTGTGGATTATCATGTTCTTTACTGTTTTCATTAGCGACGCAAAACAGTTCGTGATCATGATCTCTTTCTTTTCCAGTAAGAACAGCCTACTATCAAGTTAATCATTTTAAATAACACCCCCCTCCTCATGGTGCGGGGTGTTATTTTGTGTTGGAATCCATTTGGAGTGTGGTATGACTAAACCAG
The DNA here is from genome assembly GCF_001083805.1 of Photorhabdus luminescens subsp. luminescens. Lineage (GTDB taxonomy): Bacteria > Pseudomonadota > Gammaproteobacteria > Enterobacterales > Enterobacteriaceae > Photorhabdus > Photorhabdus luminescens. The sequence goes on from NZ_JXSK01000002.1 coordinate 626,508, forward strand.
CAATTATCATCAACGAATTAGACGCAGAACGTTTAGATTCCCTGTTGGAACAGCCAGCGTTTGCAGATACTAGTATCGCTGACGCTTTGAATGAGGAGCTGGATCGTGCAGAAATTGTACCTCCAGCAGAAATTCCATCAGATGTTGTAACAATGAACAGCCGGGTCCGTTTTCTTGACCTGACAAGCAATGAAGAGCGGGTACGTACTCTAGTTTATCCCGCGTCACTGCAAGACAGTTCCGATCAGCTTTCTGTTATGGCTCCTTTAGGAGCTGCATTATTGGGCCTTCGTATCGGTGATGAAATCAGTTGGGAATTGCCAAACGGCGAAGAAACCCGAGTCAAAGTACTAGAATTACTTTACCAACCAGAAGCTGCCGGTGAGCTCCACCGTTAATTCAGCCAGCCCATTTGTCCGGGCTGACTAAAATAATCGGAAACGAGTATCTCTTATTGACCAGCGATACTCATTTCCGGTAGTAAGACTGAACCGCACTGGATATTACTGCGAGTTTCAATATCATTCCCGATAGTAACCATATTGGCCCACATATCTTTTAGATTTCCCGCAATAGTAATCTCACTGACAGGATACTGAATCTCACCATTTTCTACCCAAAAACCAGCGGCGCCACGGGAATAGTCGCCGGTTACTGCACTGACTCCCTGCCCCATCAGTTCAGTGACCACTAACCCTGTTCCCATCTGACGCAGCAAACCTGCAAAATCCTGACCTTGCCCTGCAATGCACCAGTTATGAATTCCACCTGCATGGCCGGTACTTGCCATTCCTAACTTACGGGCAGAATAACTTGTCAGAAGCCAAGTCTGTAATACTCCATCCTTAATAATATTCCGATTACTGGTAGAAACACCTTCACTATCAAATGGAGAAGAGGCTAAACCTGCCAGCAAATGCGGCCGCTCTTCAATTGTCAGCCATGATGGCAGGATTTGTTTGCCCAGATGATCAAGTAAGAAAGAGGATTTCCGGTAAATACTGCTACCACTAATAGCACCGACCAGATGACCGAAAAGGCCTGTTGCAACTTCCGCAGCAAACAACACCGGCGCTTTCATGGTTGGTAATTTACGTGGCGACAAACGAGATAACGCACGGCGAGCACATTCCTGCCCAACCCATTCCGGCGATTTTAAATCTTCAAAACGACGACTAATGGTATACGCATAATCCCGTTCCATATCGCCATCAAGTTCAGCAATCACACAACTCGACATAGAATGACGACTCGAGCAATAGCTTTGCAACATACCGTGGCTGTTACCAAATACTCTGATGCCATAATGGCTGTTAAAACTGCCACCTTCGGTATTGGTAATACGGTTATCTGCCTGTAATGCAGCTTGTTCCGCACGAGCAGCTAGTTCAATCGCGTTATCAGCATCCAATTCTGTTGGATGGAACAGATCAAGATCTGGCGCTTCAAACGCCAGTAGCGCTTTATCTGCCGGGCCAGCACATGGGTCCTGAGAGGTATAACGAGCGATATCAATCGCAGCCTGAACAGTACGGGCAATGGCATCCGGGCTTAAATCTGTTGATGATGCGCTACCTTTACGTTGCTGATGGTATACAGTAATTCCCAACGCGCCATCACTATTGAATTCTACATTTTCTATTTCACCAAAGCGGGTACTGACACTAATACCCGTTGTTTTATTAACCGCAACCTCCGCAGCATCACAACCCGCTTTTGCCAGCTCTAGTGCCTGTGAAACTGCATTTTCCAGTTGTTTGCGTTGTTCCGCAATTTGATCCGTGATTTTCATTAATTACCCGTAATTTGATGAATAAAGGGAAAATCTGTCGGGAAAACAGGGCCGTTTCATCCACACAATCAATGCCGAGTGGTAATCAGGCGTTTTTCCCAGTTACAATACACAATATTAGGATGTTAACACCCACCGGGCTACAGGTCATGCACCAAAAATCAACCTGACAGCTCCGGCCTTTTTAAAAGGAAAACCACTATGGCGAAGCAGCCTGAAGATTGGCTCAATGATTATCCTGCTGAAGAGGAAGAAGAAGAGATAATTTGGGTCAGTAAAAGTGAAATTAAGCGTGATGCCGAAGCATTGAAAAAGCTGGGTACAGAATTGGTTGAGCTCAGCAAAAGCGCGCTTGAACGCGTTCCGTTAGATGAGGATCTGCTGGCCGCCATTGAACTTGCACAGAAGATAAAAAGAGAGGGACGCCGTCGCCAATTACAATTTATTGGCAAATTGCTGCGTACCCGGGATGTCGAACCCATTACCACCGCGCTTGATAAACTGAAAAATCGTCATAATCAGCAAATCACTCTGCTCCATAAATTGGAAGAATTACGTGATAAATTAATTGATGGCAATGATGATGTTATTGATGAGGTTGTAACGTTATTCCCACAAACTGATCGCCAGCAATTGCGTACCTTGATCCGCAATGCTAAAAAAGAAAAGGCGGCAAATAAGCCACCTAAATCTTATCGTCAGATTTTCCAGTATCTTAGAGATATGGCCGAATCCGATTAACAATCTAAAACTCATAAAGTTCTAATTCTGTTAGGGGAAAATATTAAAACTAAGTTCCCCTTCCAGCTCTTCTTCAGCTTCTTCAAACAAGAGTACTAATGAGGCAAAATCGTGTCTTTTCTGCTGCGTAAAATGGATAAAATTGACCTCTACAGGTAAATCAATTCCTCCTGTCACAACATCCCACAGAGCATCCAGATTACTACCAAACTCGTCTCCTAACTCAAATTGCTCAGAAAACTGCTGATAGAACATTTTCAGATCAGGGATACGGTCAAAATCAAACTCCACTTTATGCATAGAATTACTCCATTAAGGTAAAACTTCTGTAATGATCCAACGTCAGATAAATCAGACCATCAGATGAATAAAGCAATCTGTCACTTCCTCTGTGCCCACAACGGTAGTTAACATCTGCTTCAAACCACTGACGTTTCGGTTTCATTGGTAGCTTCTTTTCACGATTAGTAAATTTGTCACCACCAATCGCTCTACCCGGTAGAACCTGACATAAATTTCCCTGTTTTGCACTCCAGCCAAGATCGCGGGCCTGCATCTTAGTAATATAAATATCGGGCAATTTATTATTCTGTCGTAAGTAAGCCACCACATTATTCTGTTCAGTTAGCCCTTCAATCCGTTGTATTGCTGAGGTATTCCTACCTGTTTCTGGAGCCTGCAACAGTGTCTTATCAACACCTTTAGCAAAAGTACCACAAGTCACAGCCAAAACAGTCAGTAACACACCTGCTAGCCAAGTCTTCTTCATGACTATCCTTATATGATCTATCTCGGATAAACAGCCAAAAATCAGGCTGTTCCTCCAACGGTCAAGTTGTCCAGTTTCAAAGTAGGCTGACCAACACCAACAGGTACGCTCTGGCCCTCTTTGCCACAAACCCCGACACCTTTGTCTAGATCAAGATCGTTTCCTACCATAGAGATCTGTTGCATAGCCTCAATACCGGAACCGATAAGAGTTGCACCTTTTACTGGTTTGGTAATTTTACCGTTCTCAATCAGATAAGCCTCAGATGTCGAGAACACGAATTTACCGGAAGTGATATCCACTTGACCACCACCAAAATTTGGCGCATATAAACCATTTTTCACACTACCGATGATATCTTCCGGTGTGGAATGACCCGCCAACAAGTATGTGTTAGTCATACGAGGCATTGGTAGATGGGCATAAGATTCACGGCGACCATTGCCAGTCGGCGCGACTCCCATCAGGCGCGCATTCATTTTGTCCTGCATGTAACCTTTCAGAATGCCGTTTTCAATCAATACATTGTATTGTCCAGGAACGCCTTCATCATCAATTGCCAATGACCCACGGCGACCTTTTATCGTGCCATCATCAACCACAGTACAGAGTTCAGACGCGACCTTCTCACCAATCTGACCAGAAAACACCGAAGTACCACGGCGGTTAAAATCACCTTCCAGCCCATGACCAACAGCTTCATGCAGCAATACTCCCGGCCAACCAGCCCGAGAACAACCGGCATAGTACCCGCAGGCGCAGCAACAGCGGAAAGATTCACCAGCGCCATACGAACAGCTTCGCGCGCAAATTGTTCTGCACGGATCTGACCACTAACCACTTCCAGAAAATATTCATAACCGTAACGGCCGCCGCCGCCGCTGGAGCCATGTTCACGTTTGCCGTTATCTTCCACCAGTACCGTGACAGATAAGCGAATGAGAGGACGAATATCAGCCGCCAAAGTCCCATCGGTCGCCGCGACCAACACCCGCTCATAGATCCCTGTCAGACTAGCATTGACTTCTTGCACCCTTGGATCTTCGGCACGAGCCACCTGATCTACACGCTGTAATAATGCGATCTTTTCTTCACGGGAAAAACTTTGTAGCGGATCAATTGCTGCATAAAGCGGAGAATAGGCCACTTCGCCAAAGGTATGGACTTTACCATTCCCTTTTTCATGGACGATGCTACGGGCAGCCAGCGCGCTTTGTTGCAACGCATTCAACGTGATCTGGTCTGCATAAGCAAAACCCGTTTTTTCACCACTGATTGCCCTAACGCCAACCCCTTGATCAATATTATAGGAGCCATCCTTAATAATCCGATCTTCCAACACCCAAGATTCATGGTAACTGGACTGAAAATAGAGATCGGCATAATCCAACTGACGTTCAGTCAGTTGACCGAGTACTGAAAACAGATCTTGATGGCTTAATTTATTTGCAGCCAGTAAGTGTTCACTGACAGAAGTTAAACTCATAATTGCTACTCTTTAATTTGCGATATTTTTTCAATCAAGGAAGTTAACTGCGGCCGGAAGCGGTTATGTTTCACCACTTTCATCTGCTCACGCATAACCTTCAAACTATCTGCCCTGACATTCAGTTGCAATGCACTGACTGCATCGGGGTTTTTCTTAATCACTTTCCCCCAACCATCCACTGCCATTGAGTGACCCCATGTCTGACGGGTTCCATGTACACCAACCTGAGCTGGCGCTAACAGAATACATTGGTTTTCAATAGCGCGAGCTCGTAACAGTGGCTCCCAATGTGCTTTTCCTGTTAAACGAGTAAATGCCGCCGGAACAGATATCAACTCAGCGCCCTGCTCACGTAGCGCCTGAAACAACCCAGGAAAGCGCAGATCATAACATATGGTCATCCCGAGACGGCCAACAGGGGTGTCTACAACAGTAATATGTTCCCCTCGTTGGAAAACAGATGATTCGTTATATGATCCATGTTCATCATTAATATTGACATCAAACATATGGATTTTGTCATAACGGGCGCAAATCTTACCTTGATCATCAAACAACAGGCTACTACTGGTGAGCCGTTCAGAATTTTCACGACTGATAAGCGGCATAGAACCGATTAATAACCAAACACCATAACGGCGCGCAATCTCACTGACAGCCTGCTGTAAAGGCCCATTCCCTTGTTGCTCCGCATGCTTACGATAGCTATCAGCATTAGCAAACAACAATGCATTTTCCGGGGTCATGACAAACTTGATAGTATCTGGCAACTGCTTAATTTGCTGTTCAATTTGCGCCAAATTATGTTTGATATTCTCACCGCTACATAACTGCAAGAGTGCAACATTGACGTTTCTCATGTTCCTCTATTCTCCTTAAGCTGACGCAGAACTTCATCAATTTTCGGTTGTTCAAGATTACCAGTAATCCGGTAACGAATAACGGATATCTTATTCCATAACGGCCCCAAAACCTTGGTCGCTGCGAATAATGCAGCACCTGCCATCGGATTGATGACAAAAGCCGTCGCTACTCCCACAGTAGCAGAAATCTCCGGCGTGACGATGGCTTCTATATTTATCTGTTGGCGAACAAGGTCGATCTCACCTTTCGTTATCACATCGGCAATCAACCCATCGACCCGTAAGTTTTCTGTCTTGAGTATCCCATTTTTTACTGAAACATCACCACGAATTGAATCAAATTCAAAATCCTGGCTAAAGGTATCGCTGAAATCGAGCTGTAATTTACGTAACAGAGCATCAAAACTGACTAATTTTAGTAACTGACCAGCACTTCCCCCACCCAATTTTTCAATAGCGCCTTTGCCTAAGTCGCTTTTAAGATTGCCATTCAACGTCTGAAAATTGGGTTTCCACGGTGTATCCCACCAATTAAAATCAAAGCGGAAGGTAAACGGTGAATTTACAATCGGTACGACTATACCAAGGTAAGATGCCATCTCATCAAATTTTTCACCAGAAAATTGCCCCATAATACGAGTATTATTCCCTACAGCGCCTTCTTGCCAACGACCTGCCAAATTTAATTTACTGACACTGTTTTCTACTATTCCATCCCTTAATACCAGCGAATTACCTTCTGGAATCAAGGAACCAGACACCTTCCCAAGCTTCAATCCCATCATCCAACATTCAGAACAGATGATATCTAATGAAGGCCATTGGTTCAGCGAATAACGCAGAGTTGTACCTGTCTGAGATTGCTTCGGTAAATCCGATTCAGCTTGCTGAGGGCTATCTTGCAGAGGACTGTTTTGTAAAGGACTATAATAAAGATAGCTCAAATTCACTTGCCAAGGGCCACTATTACGGATATTAAGTTTACCGTTGATTTCCTGACTATTGGCTGTGATCTGCGTTCCCCAAGACTGTTTTTCCACATCCAACGATAACTGATTCCAACGTTGTCCCCCCGCATCCAGTGATGGAAGTGATATATGCAGATGCTGCGGCAACATTGACATTCCTGCCAATGAAGAACCTGAAGTCAAAGGTGCAATCAGCCCTAACCACTCTTCCCCTTCAACTGCCGGAAGATTCAATTCCAATAAGGATTTTTCAGGTAAGTCAGGAATGTTGTTACTGTTACTTTGTAAAATTCCCCGTAACAATTGAGTGCTTTTCCCTGCTAAACGCCATTGAGTATTAAATGTATACTGCTTATCTAAAATGCCTTTTACTCGCAACTGCTCCATATCACCATCAGCCAGTATATGAAGAGCGCGTCGTTCATCCGCTTTCAAAGCAGATAAATGACTATCCACTTGTGATAAGTCAGCGTCGATTTTCACATCATATTGAGGCTTACCCTGAAACGGCAAATTGATACCAACCTTTCCTTCCCAATCAACAGAGCCAGAAAACACTTTAGCAATCACCGGTGAAAATCCAGATAATTTTGCAATAGCCCAACGCGCATTCAGACCAACATTTACTCGATAGCTTTTGAGTAAATTCTCGGTAGAAAAATCAACCGTAACAGGCTGTCCAAGCCATTGGGCTGATAATTCGCCGCTCTGTAAATTGCCATTATCAAAGCGGAATCGGCCATTCACACTTTTCATTTCGCTATCTAAGGGTTTAATCAACAAGTGATTATTTTTTAAAGTCACCTCACCGCGAGCATTTACATTACCGCCATTAAGTGGAATATCCAAATGTAAATTACCCGCGATTTGACCGCCAACCTGCAATGTATCCAACGTTTCACCAACAGAATTTGCTAACGGGCTGCGGGTAAAATATTCATGAATATCTTTGCCATCTCCCAGCAGATCAGCGTCGATTAACAATTTCTTGCTATGATAATTAGGAATTACTGCTGAAAGATTACTGGCTTTCACTTTACCAAGTGCCGTTTGCGGAGCAAGCATCCATAGACCGTTATTCTGGAAATTAAGATCAATATTGAGATCCAGCAATGCCGGCCAATTTGGTTGGTACTGGAACGTCGCATAACGCAATGGAGCAAAAACTTGAAACTGCCCATTATTCTTTGCAAATGGGAAATCTTTTGGATTGCCCTGAAAAACAAAAGTCGCGTTTTCTATCTGCCCTTTAATAATTGAAGCTGTCAGATAGTCAGTCAGAGGTTTCCCCATCAAAGGTTCTGGAAAATATCGCCAGGCATCACCTGCATCATAAACCCGGACTCCCGCCAAAATACTTAGCGCAGGAGGTTGTTCTTTAGGCTGTTGATAACGAAAATCACCATTAACCCACAATGATTTCGCTTGCAAATCCAGCCCTTGACTCCAAAGTTGTAAACCTCGCTCACCTTGCCGCCAGAGTATTTCGCCGTGACTTTGGGATATCTCAAACGGCGCCAGAAACATATTTCGATAATCAACGACACTATCCTGCAAAGCAAAACTCAGTTTGCCTTGCCGCAAGCTGCCATTGAGAGAACCAGAGAAATTATCAATAGAGGGCAATTCCTGCCAGCGCTGCCAACTGACATTCTGCCATTGCATACTGATTCGGGAATCATCTGCCATTCTGGGTGTAATATCGAGAGCAAGATACTTTACCAATCCTTGTGGCTGACGACGCTGCCAATCCTTCACAACATCAGGAGTCAAAAAAGAAAAAGTCGGTAAAATGCTACTTAGCCGTTCAAGTTGAATGTTTTTTGCCCGGACACGCCAATGATCATGACCATCAGCTCTCTTGGCTTCCGGCAGATAGAGCACTGATACTTTCCCTGACGGCCATTGCTGACCATCAGTGATCAAATTTGCCAACTCAGGCGCATCAAACAACCAACCATTATCTTGGCGACGCATTCGTAATACCAGATCACTGACAGAAAGGTTGTGGGGTTTGCCAGCAACTTTCCAATTAGCTTCTCCCTGACGGAGTTGTAACTGGCCGCCATCAATTCGACCATCTTTAAGCATAATCCAGCTAGACAAACTAAACTCGGCATCCTTCAACCCAGTATTATCCTGCAACCAATGACTTAACCACGGGTGAATATCAACATTATCTGCCTGCAAATAAATAGTACCGTTATCCAGTACGCCATTAGTGTCATGCAAATCAAATTTAACTTGTATATCCCCATGCTGATTATTGATAGAAGAGAGACTAATTTTCCCTTGAGCACGGTGACGATTATCTTTATTCAGCCAGGTTAATTGTGGTAACAGCAGATCAGCACGTTCACCAGAAGGAGTCAGGAAAGTAAAACGACTATCTTGCAGATTAAAATGATCAAACTGCTCTAGAAACAGATCAGAAAATAGATCCGATTGGGAAAACATATTACCGCTTTGATTATTAAACAGCGGTTGATAGTAATCTACTTGTAATTGATAAAAAGTAAGATCGCGGAAATTCCAACGCATTCTTAGCAAAGATAACCAGATATCCAATGCAACCGTGATCTTTTTGGCTTTCACATCTGCATTTGCAGTTTTTACACTGATATCACGTAATTCAAAAACAGGCCCAAAAGATTCCCATTTTCCCGCAATATATCCAGCATCAATAGGTACACCAATAATTGACTCAACTTTAGCGAATAATTGTGGGCGGTAATCATTAATATGTGGCAGTAGAAAACGTAACCCACTGACAAGCAAAGCCACAATGATAATGACTATTGCGGCTGTCGCTAATAATACTCCCGGCAGTCGCCTCACACACATCTCCTTGGTTACCAATGCTAATATGACAGAAAATCAAATGGTTACATCATAACTACGTCAAATTGTTCCTGACTGTAGAGCTGTTCTGTATGAACTTTTACCTGTTTACCGACAAAAATCTCCACTTCCGCCAGTGCATGAGATTCCTCCCCTTTCAGCGCTTCGGACACTGCTGGCGAGGCATAAATAAGGAAACGATCTGCATCAACTGCCCGGTGCACACGCACAATTTCACGCATAATCTCATAACAGACAGTTTCAACCGATTTTACAGTTCCCCTTCCCTTACAAGTCGGGCAGTCGCTGCAAAGTATATGCTCTATACTTTCACGAGTCCGCTTACGGGTCATTTCCACCAGTCCGAGTTGGGAAAAACCATTAATCGTCGTTTTAACACGATCTTTACTCAGCGCGTGTTCAAGAGAAGCTAATACCCGTCGACGATGCTCTTCGCTATTCATATCGATAAAATCGATAATAATAATACCACCCAGATTACGCAGCCTTAATTGTCTGGCAATAGCTTGCGTCGCCTCAATATTGGTATTAAAAATAGTTTCTTCCAAATTGCGATGCCCGACAAATGCGCCAGTATTAATATCAATTGTGGTCATCGCTTCAGTTTGGTCAATAATCAAATAACCGCCTGATTTTAATTCAACTTTGCGATCGAGTGCTCGCTGAATTTCATTTTCTACATCAAACAGATCGAAAATAGGCTGACTACCGTTATAAAGTTCCAATCTGGCGGTCATTTTAGGAATATATTCGCGAATAAATTCCTGTAACTGAGTAAACGTCAAACGAGAATCCACACGAATACGATCAAGGGCTGCGCCGGCGAAATCACGCAAAATACGATGGGCCAAAGCCAATTCGCCATAAAGTTTATTTTTAGTGATATTGCGCTTTTTACGCTCCATCACCTTACTCCACAATCGTTTCAAGAAAGCCGCATCTTGAGCTAATTCTTCGTCACCAACGCCCTCGGCAGCCGTCCTAATAATGAAACCGCCATGTTCATCACAATAGTCAGCAACAATATTTTTCAGACGATTACGCTCTTCTTCACTTTCAATACGTTGTGAAACCCCGACATGAGATGCACCGGGCATAAATACAAGATAACGGGAAGGTAAGGTAATATCGGTCGTTAACCGAGCGCCTTTAGTGCCAAGGGGATCTTTCACTACCTGAACCATTAAATCTTGTCCCTGGCGAACCAACTCAGCAATATCTTTGACATGAAAGTTCTTTTGCTCCTCACCAGCAATACATTCTGTATGAGGCACAATGTCTGAAGCATGAAGAAAAGCGGCTTTTTCCAGACCAATATCCACAAAAGCAGCCTGCATCCCTGGTAATACCCGGCTTACACGACCTTTGTAAATATTGCCGACAATTCCTCTTTTGGCTTCCCTTTCTATATGGATTTCTTGCAAAATCCCACCATCAATGTAAGCAACGCGCGTTTCGGATGGTGTAATATTGACTAATAACTCTGCTGTCATGTGTTCCCCTTTCCATCAACTAACGCAAAAAACTTTGTGATTAATTCGTGCGTTTCCACCAATGGCAGACCAACAACTGAGTGATAACTACCATTAAGCGTTTTAACAAAGCAACCCGCTTTTCCCTGAATACCATAAGCACCCGCTTTGTCCATCGGCTCACCGGTTGCTACATAATCCAAAATTTCCTGTGTGGATAATTGGCGAAAGGTCACATCTGTAATGACTATATCACTTAAAGTACGCTGATTATCTGATAAAGCAATAGCGGTAATCACCTGATGACACTGACCGGAAAGTGCGCTGAGCATTTCAACGGCATGTTGTTCATTGCGCGGTTTTTCCAAAATCTTACCATTCAATACAACAACAGTATCCGCTCCTAGCACCGGAAAATCTTCTGGCGCAATAGCAACCCCCGCCTGAGATTTATCTTTTGCTAATCGGCTAACATATTGACGCGAAGTTTCACCCTCTTGCCATTGCTCCTTTACCTGAGGAGAAAGAATTTCAAATTTAAAGTCCAATAACTCAACCAGCTCACGCCGCCTTGGTGAGCCGGAAGCCAGATAAAGGGTTTTCATGATGATATCGTCCTTACTACTACCTATCTCATTAGGCTATTTCATTTGCCATTTTGAATCTGGAGCAGAGCTTAATCCTCACGTAATCCAGGCACGCTTCGGTTACACTCTCTACTCGCATCCTCAAGTTACTTGGAAAGAATGGCCTGCATCAGTAACGCCTGCTGGAATAAGCTCTATCAGGACATTAAAAACTGCGATCCGACCACTAATGTACATTAAACTGACGACGGATTTTTCGCATTAACAGGAACAACCACGGCCAAAGAATACCATTGACCAAACTGTTCCAGAATACTTCTGGATGAAAAGCAACATTTGATAACAAAAATTCTGCCCAAAACACACTGAAATCCATCAGTACCGATAAAGCAATGACGACCAAAGCCTGCTGCCAAAGCGCCATATTGCGGAATAATTGAAACTTAAATGACACCAAATAACTCACAAGACTGTAAGCCAAAGCGTTAACACCCAGTGTCGCCCCCTGAATCAAATCTACGATGATCCCCAATACAAAACCGGTCCCAACACTGACTCTATGAGGTAACGCCATTACCCAATAAATCAACAATAGCGCCGACCAAGTTGGCCGATACATATAAATTTGCTCCGGCCACGGCATAATTTGCAGCACCATTGCAACCAAGAAAGATAACCAAATGATCCAACGCCCATGACTCCGGTATTGATTCATTAACGATTTCCCGAATTTATAAATTTAGCAGACGTTATTGTCGATTCAGCATTTTTCACTCTTTCTGTTGTCTTGGTTGTTTCATCAGAAACAGACGATGGTGCTGGTGGCCCCATTTCATTCGCATGCGGCAATACCTGAGGCATCATTTGCATTAAACGTTCATTGGCTACACGATAAACCTCTGATGGAGGTAATGGTTCAGATGGATTATTATCCGCTCCCCACAACAACAACAAATAACGCAAACGCTGTAATTCTGCCGTTGGTCGGGCGTGAATCACCGTATAGGCCCGCTGATTATCGACTTTAACTGACGAAACCACCGCTACCGGATAACCTTCCGGGAAACGCCCCCCTAACCCAGAAGTCACCAACACATCTCCAACCCGAATGTCTGTGTTGCTTGGTAATAGCTCAAACTGCAAATCATCAGCACAACCCGCACCCGCAATAATAGCCCTGATATCATTACGTAAAACCTGAATTGGCAAAGCATGAGTCGTATCACAAATCAGTAATACCCGGCTAGTAAACTGACTGACAGCAACGACTTGACCAACAATGCCTTTATCACTGATAACAGGTTGTCCTTCATAAACACCTTCTCTTGATCCTTTATCGATGACGACCTGATCACTATAAGGATTAGCCCTACCGGAGATCACCTGCGTCACCATCATGTGTTCATCCTGACGTAAAGGCGACCCCAATAGCTCACGCAAACGGGAATTTTCCTGTTTAAGTTGCCCTAATAACAGCATATCACTGTTTTTCATCAATAATTCTTGGCGTAAAGCCCGATTTTCCAATCGAAGTTGTTCACGGGAAGCAAGGGTTTCTGATACACCATCAAGCACTTGACGCGGGCCATTGGCGAGAAAATAAAATGGACTGACTACCGTATCCATATAATTACGGACTTTACTGAGAGCATCAAGGCGGCTGTCTGCCACAACCAAAGCAATGGCAACAATAACAGCAAAGAAAAGTCGTAATTGCAGGGAAGGCCCCCTGCTAAAAATTGGCTTCATAAGCTGCGCTATTCCAAACTGTACTGTTTCATAAACAATGGAATTCCCAGACAGCAATCGCAAGGAGGTCTGAGCTGCCCGTCATTCCTCCCTCACTTGCAAGTTAACACTCACTCCTCACTGAAGAGTTCACCGCCATGCATATCGATCATTTCAAGCGCTTTTCCGCCACCACGGGCAACGCACGTCAATGGATCTTCCGCAACAATGACAGGAATACCCGTTTCCTCTATCAGTAAACGGTCAAGATTGCGTAATAATGCGCCACCACCAGTCAAGATCATGCCTCGTTCTGAAATATCAGAAGCCAATTCTGGCGGACACTGTTCAAGAGCGACCATGACAGCACTGACAATACCCGTTAAAGGCTCTTGCAAAGCTTCAAGAATTTCGTTGGAGTTAAGCGTAAAGCCGCGTGGCACACCTTCAGCCAAGTTACGACCACGAACTTCAATCTCCAACATCTCATCGCCAGGATAAGCAGAACCGATGGTGTGCTTAATACGCTCAGCGGTTGCCTCGCCAATCAGTGAACCATAATTACGACGAACGTAATTGATAATAGCCTCATCAAAACGATCGCCACCGATACGTACAGAAGATGAATAAACAACCCCGTTCAAAGAGATAACCGCCACTTCCGTGGTGCCGCCGCCAATATCCACAACCATTGAGCCTGTGGCTTCAGAAACAGGTAAGCCAGCACCAATCGCCGCAGCCATAGGTTCTTCAATCAAAAATACTTCTCGAGCGCCAGCACTAAGCGCCGATTCACGGATTGCCCGACGCTCAACTTGAGTTGCGCCAACCGGTACACAAACCAAAACTCGCGGGCTTGGACGCATGAAACTGTTGCTATGAACTTGCTTAATAAAGTGTTGCAGCATCTTCTCAGTAACATAAAAATCAGCAATCACCCCATCTTTCATCGGACGAATTGCCGCAATATTACCCGGTGTTCGACCCAGCATTTGCTTTGCTTCCTGCCCAACGGCAGCAACACTTTTCGATGAACCTGCACGATCCTGACGGATTGCGACAACAGAAGGTTCATTCAATACAATACCCTGACCTTTGACGTAGATAAGGGTATTGGCGGTACCCAAGTCAATAGACAAGTCGTTGGAAAACATGCCACGAAATTTTTTAAACATAGCGAAAGGATAATCCTGCAAGCTGGGGACGGAACAAAACCCGTCTACTCTACCAACCACATGAAGCAGCGACAAGGCGCACAAACACCTGCTTCAATAAAAAAGTGGCTACGTTATTCATATCAACAGCGCGATATTCTACGTTACTTCTCCCAAACGGAGCAGAAAAAAACTGCATAAAAATGGGTTAATTTTACCAATTGTTCCATAACGAAATGCAAGAACCACCTAATTTTGCATAATTCAACATTATGGCGCTACTGGATGATACCACTGGTACCGTACTGGCTAAATCCGCCGCTGCTTTTGACCAATAGTTATTCCGGTAAGTTCACATCAAACTCATACCTATAAATTCATACCTCTGCTCACCATTACCAACACTTAACCACAAGTACATAGTCTGTGTAGTGAACAAATTAATGATGTAATAAACTGCGACTAAAATACAATACTTTCTGCTAAAAAATAATAAAAAACAGAATTTTCTGAAATAGAACGCCATATGCAACTAATGCTGGAATATGACAATGAGATTACAGATAAAAATGCGGATAAATTCTGTTTTATAATCCACCAACACTTTATTTTTTCTTATCTACCTTATGTAAATTACTCATTTTTATCTATCCTTATTTAATGACAAAATCGATTACAGAGAACGGAACAATAATGAAAGCCCTGCTACTCAAACAACAACAGAACCAATTATCAGCGTCCATAGAAGAAGTTGATGCTTCTCATCTTCCTGTGGGAGATGTTACCGTCGATATTCACTGGTCAACTCTCAACTACAAAGATGCATTAGCAATTACAGGCAAAGGGAAAATTATCCGTCAATTCCCGATGATACCGGGTATTGATTTCTCTGGCATTGTACACAGTACCGAAGATCCCCGTTTTCATATCGGTCAACATGTATTATTAACCGGCTGGGGTGTAGGAGAAAATCATTGGGGTGGACTGGCAGAACAAGCCAGAGTTTCAGGCGAATGGTTGACACCTTTACCTACCGGTCTGGATAGCAGACAAGCAATGATCATTGGTACTGCTGGTTTTACCGCAATGCTGTGCGTTATCGCCCTGGAACAAGGCGGCGTTAAGCCAGAAAGTGGCGATGTTATTGTGACAGGCGCCAGCGGTGGTGTAGGGAGTACAGCGATAGCGCTACTCTCACAACTTGGCTATTCCGTTGTTGCCGTTAGCGGTAGACAAGAAAATCATGAATATTTGTTATCTCTGGGGGCAAAAAAGGTTTTGCCACGCCATGAATTTAGCCAACCACCTCGCCCACTGGAAAAACAACTTTGGGCCGGAGCTATTGACACTGTAGGCGATAACGTACTGGCAACAATACTGGCTCAAACTCACTATAACGGTACCGTTGCAGCCTGCGGCCTCGCCGGTAATGCAAATCTGCCAACCACAGTGATGCCATTTATTTTACGTAACATACGTCTACAAGGAGTAGAGTCCGTCACGGTGCCATCAGCCAAGCGACCTGCCGTATGGCAACGCCTGCAAGAGCTGTTACCCGCTTCTTTTTATCGGCAGGCAACAACTGAGATAACACTGGAGCAAACAGTGGAATATGCTAATAAATTGATAACTAATCAGGTTACAGGACGTACTTTAGTAAGAGTTCGTTAAGAATTGTGATTAGCCTCTAAAGTAGAGTGGTTTTATTCTTGACATTTTTTCTGATAAGACCAGTATTTAGCTGCTAAATGCTACGATATGATTATAATGTCGCGCTTTATCGTGGAAATAAACTGAGTAGCTGTTACAAAAAGATGACAAATCGTTAATATCGGATTATGTTGGGGCATTGTTGACAAATCGCCGGAGATACCAGCACAATGGCAGACAAGTTTCACATTTTACTCCTTAACGGCCCTAACCTGAATATGTTAGGAAGCCGGGAGCCTGATATCTATGGCAACTTAACACTTGATGATATCGTCAGCAAATTGTCTGAAGAAGCCCACCAATTAGGGGTCAAATTCAGCCACCTGCAATCTAACGCAGAATTTGAGCTGATAAATAGAATTCATTCTGCACAGGGCAACATTGATTTTATCTTAATTAACCCTGCTGCATTCACGCATACCAGCGTGGCGCTGCGTGATGCATTGTTGACAGTAAAGATCCCATTTATTGAGATCCACCTCTCCAATGTTCACGCGCGCGAGCCATTTCGTCATCACTCATATCTTTCAGATATTGCCGTTGGTGTAATCTGCGGTCTAGGGGGAGATGGCTATAGCTTTGCATTACAGGCAGCGGTAAACCGCTTGTCAAAACTCAACTAAATAAAACAGAAGAGTACGGAATCACACTCATGGATATTCGTAAGATAAAAAAACTGATCGAGCTGGTTGAAGAATCTGGCATTTCTGAACTGGAAATTTCTGAAGGGGAAGAGTCAGTGCGCATCAGCCGCGCATTAGCCCCCCAGAGTTTTCCGGTAGCTCAACAATATATTCCCATCCAAGCGCAACAACCTGCGTTGGCTAGCGCTGTTGCGCCTTCTCAAGCGCTACCAGAAACAATTAGCGATAGATCGGCAGCAATCGACGGTCACGTTGTTCGTTCTCCAATGGTAGGTACCTTCTATCGTACGCCTAGCCCAGATGCAAAACCGTTTATCGAAATCGGCCAACGCGTCAATGTGGGTGATACCCTTTGCATCGTTGAAGCAATGAAAATGATGAATCAGATCGAAGCCGACAAAGCAGGTGTGGTTAAAGCGATTCTTGTGGAAAGCGGTCAACCCGTTGAATTTGACGAGCCGTTGGTCGTCATCGAATAACGAGGCGTTCCCATGCTTGATAAAATTGTAATTGCTAACCGTGGTGAAATTGCCCTGCGTATCCTGCGAGCTTGTAAAGAATTGGGGATCAAAACCGTTGCGGTACATTCCTCTGCGGATCGTGACTTAAAACATGTACTGCTGGCAGACGAAACTATCTGTATAGGCCCGGCAGCTTCTGCAAAAAGCTATCTGAATATTCCGGCGATTATTTCTGCGGCAGAAATCACCGGCGCAGTAGCCATTCACCCTGGCTATGGTTTTCTGTCTGAAAATGCAGATTTTGCTGAACAGGTTGAGCGTTCCGGCTTTATTTTTATCGGTCCAAAAGCAGAAACGATCCGCCTGATGGGTGATAAAGTTTCTGCTATCAATGCGATGAAAAAAGCAGGCGTTCCTTGCGTACCTGGCTCTGATGGCCCATTGTCTGATGACACAGAGAAAAACAAAGCCTTCGCTAAACGCATCGGCTATCCTGTCATTATCAAAGCATCCGGCGGCGGCGGCGGTCGCGGTATGCGCGTCGTTCGCAGTGATAAAGATCTGGAACAATCAATCAATATGACCCGTGCGGAAGCAAAAGCGGCTTTCAATAACGATATGGTTTATATGGAAAAATTCCTTGAAAACCCACGTCATATTGAAATCCAGGTATTGGCTGACGGTCAAGGTCAAGCAATTTATCTGGCTGAACGTGATTGCTCCATGCAACGCCGTCACCAGAAAGTTGTCGAAGAGGCCCCTGCGCCAGGTATCACGCCAGAAATGCGTCGCAGTATTGGTGAACGCTGTGCTAACGCCTGTATCGAAATTGGCTATCGTGGCGCCGGTACTTTCGAATTCCTGTATGAAAACGGCGAATTCTATTTCATTGAGATGAACACCCGTATTCAAGTCGAACATCCAGTTACAGAAATGATTACCGGTGTTGACCTGATTAAAGAACAGTTGCGGATCGCCGCTGGTATGCCACTTTCAATTAAGCAGAAAGATGTTGTTGTTCGTGGTCACGCTATTGAGTGTCGTATCAACGCCGAAGATCCGAACACGTTCCTGCCAAGCCCAGGTAAAATTACTCGCTTCCACTCACCAGGTGGATTCGGCGTACGTTGGGAATCGCATATTTATGCTGGCTACACCGTCCCGCCTTACTATGATTCAATGATTGGTAAGCTGATTACTTACGGTGAAAATCGTGACAATGCCATTGCCCGTATGAAAAACGCATTGGCAGAATTGATCATTGATGGCATCAAGACAAATATCGAGCTTCAACAGGCGATTATGAATGATGAAAACTTTCAGAATGGTGGCACTAATATCCACTATCTGGAGAAAAAACTGGGATTACAGGAAACTTAAAACCGGTTTAATAACATCAGCATGTTTTTAAGGAGCGTTCAAACGCTCCTTTTCATCTATTTTACATTCACACAGACAAATATTGCTGAACAATTTCACGACCTATTTCAATTGAAGCAGTCGCTGCTGGTGAAGGCGCATTACAAACGTGTAGTGAGCGCATACCCGTCACGATATGAAAATCATCAACCAACTTGCCATCGGCAGTCAGTGCTTGAGCACGCACACCTGCGGGCCAGAAACAATATCCTCAGCATTAAGTTCAGGTATCAGACAACGAGCATTAGCGACAAACTGTTTTTTACATAATGAACGACACACCTCCGCCACTCCTTCGCCAAAATAGGTACGTGCAATTTTCCAAAAACCACGGTAGCCCAATATTTCACTCAGATCTGCCAGATTAATATCGGTTTTTTTATAGCCTTCACGCTTAAATGCCAATACAGCATTCGGGCCAATATCACGTTTACCGTTATACATACGGGTAAAATGTACACCAAGGAAAGGAAAATCTGGATTAGGTACTGGATAGATCAAATGGTTGACCAAGTAATTCTTTTCACTATTCAACACATAATATTCACCACGGAAGGGAATAATCTTCATACCAATATCATAGCCAGACAAACGAGCAATACGATCGCTATGCAATCCGGCGCAATTTATCAACCATTTTGCCTGATAACTATTCTGTGGCGTAACAACTTCTACTCTGTCACTATTCTCTCTAATGGCAGTAACCATTTGACCATAAATCAAGGTAGCGCCACGCTGCTGGATAATTTCTGCCAGTTTATCAGCCACCTCTTTATAGTTCACAATACCAGCATCGGGAACAAGTAACGCCTCCAATCCGTTGACATGCGGCTCACGCTCATTGAGTTGCAAACGGTTTAGACGGCTAACTTCCAGACCATTTTGCAATCCACGCTGATAGAGATTTTCCAGTAATGGTAATTCTTTTGGTTGTGTAGCAACAATGACTTTGCCACAACGATCATGATACAAACCATGCTGGCGACAAAAAGAGAACATGGTTTTATTACCGCGCGTCGCCAAGCGGGCCTTCAAGCTGCCAGGTTTATAATAAATGCCTGAATGTACTACATTGCTATTGTGACCGCTTTGATGGCTGGCTGGCATGTTCTCTTTATCCAACATCAATATCTTGATGCCAGGCCGAACTTCCTGCAATGCATTAGCAACACCAAGCCCAACAATACCAATACCGACAATAATATAATCATACATACCTTATTTATTCCCTATTATTGATTCAGCTACCGTTCAGCCTATTTTTCTAGATTTTTTTCAATGAGTAAAACTACACCTATACTAATGTCACTCTTGATAAAAATGTTTTTCCGATATTTTCGATTTTTCCCTCAATAGCAAATTATGATAACCAATATCAGATAAATTATTATCAGCAATAATTTAATTTCATTGTATTGCATATTGCTTTTCACAGTATTAGTCACCAATAAATAAACAACCTAAATTTGTCTATAACATTACCCATCATCTTATAGGAAAAATATGATAAAAATGCATTTCCTTATATGAGTTATGCTACAAGAATACGAGATAATCTATTCATGTAGAAAAGTTTTTAAGCAAAACTCAAATGACTTACTTCGTATCACATTTTTCCTGAATAAATTCGCATCTTGCCGTACAATCCTTCCCTTCCCATCCTAATTTATCTAATTACCGGAAGAACGAATGGACAGACGATTTGTTCAATCCCATAAAGAAGCACTTTGGGCTGTATTGTTAACGCTTGCTTACCTTATTGGCTGGCTATTGACAGCCTATTTACCCAATGATACTCCCGGTGTCACTGGCTTACCTCGCTGGTTTGAAATGGCATGTTTGTTACTACCAATTGTATTCATCATCCTCTGCTGGTTAATGGTGAAGTTTATTTTCAAAGAAGTCCCGCTGGAGGATGAGAATGCAAAGTGAAGTTATCTTACCTCTGCTTGGTTATCTTGCACTGGTATTTCTGCTGTCAGTCTACGCTTATCGACGCCGCCAGAAAGGCTCGTTCCTGACTGAGTATTTCCTTGGCAACCGGTCAATGGGCGGCTTTGTATTGGCAATGACCATTACTGCCACCTATATCAGCGCCAGCTCATTCATCGGCGGGCCAGGAGCAGCCTATAAATATGGTCTGGGATGGGTATTACTGTCGCTGATTCAATTGCCGGCAATATGGCTTTCTCTGGGTGTGCTAGGTAAAAAATTCGCCATTCTCGCCCGCCGCTATAATGCCGTTACTCTTAATGACATGTTGTATGCCCGTTATGGCAGTCGCTTTCTGGTCTGGTTTGCCAGCCTAAGTCTTTTAGTCGCTTTTGTTGGCGCGATGACCGTTCAGTTTATTGGCGGCGCACGCCTGCTGGAAACTGCTGCGGGTATCCCTTATAGCACTGGATTAATGATTTTCGGTATCTCTATCGCTCTCTATACCGCATTTGGGGGGTTCAGAGCGAGTGTCCTCAATGATGCCCTGCAAGGGCTGGTAATGTTGCTAGGCACTGTTCTACTGCTGATAGCGATTATCTATAAGGCGGGGGGTCTGTCAGAAGCGGTCGCCACATTACGAACAATTAATCCTGAGCTGGTTTCCCCACAAGGCGCAGACCATATCCTCAGCGGACCTTTCATGGCATCGTTCTGGATACTGGTCTGTTTTGGGGTAATTGGATTACCTCATACCGCCGTTCGTTGCATCTCCTACCGCGATAGCAAAGCTGTTCACCGTGGGATCATTATCGGCACCATCGTCATGACAATCCTGATGTTTGGTATGCACTTAGCGGGAGCGCTTGGTCGAGCGATTATTCCTGATCTGACCATTCCCGATCAGGTGATCCCAACATTGATGATCACGGTATTGCCGCCATTGGCTGCTGGAATTTTTTTAGCCGCGCCAATGGCCGCCATTATGTCCACAATTAATGCGCAACTGCTGCAATCTTCTGCAACTATCGTCAAAGATCTTTACCTAAACTTGTTTCCACAACAAATCGTACAGGAAAAAAGACTCGCCCGAATTTCCAGTTTTTCTACCCTGATTCTTGGTTTGTTGCTACTTTTAGCCGCCTGGCGCCCACCCGAGATGATTATCTGGCTGAATCTACTGGCCTTCGGTGGCTTACAGGCCGTATTCCTCTGGCCATTAGTACTGGGCCTATATTGGGAAAAAGCCAATGCCTATGGCGCTATCAGTTCGATGATTACAGGGGCAACAAGCTACACTCTACTCGCTAGTTTCAATATCCATCTATTGGGCTTCCATCCAATCGTGCCATCATTGCTACTTAGCCTGCTGGCTTTCTGGATAGGCAATACCATCGGTCAGCGATTACCGCCAAAAGCAGTCAGACCACACTAAGTTGGTCACTTTTAATCTATATTTTAATAAGGAGAATTTTTTATGCCTTGGATACAACTTCGATTAAATACTACAGGACAGCTCGCTGAATCCCTTGGAGATACTCTAATGGAAAATGGAGCAGTATCAGTCACCTTTCAAGATAGCCACGATAACCCGGTATTCGAGCCCCTACCAGGCGAGACTCGTTTATGGGGAGATACAGATGTCATCGGGCTTTATGATGCGGAAACGGATATGAAAGCCGTTATCAACCAGCTCGAACAAGTTCCTGAGTTGGGTGAAGGATTTATTCATAAGATTGAGCAGTTGGAAGACAAAGACTGGGAGCGTGAATGGATGGATAACTTCCACCCAATGCGTTTTGGTAACCGCTTGTGGATTTGTCCAAGCTGGCGCGACGTCCCTGATCCAGATGCTGTCAACGTTATGCTGGACCCTGGACTGGCTTTTGGTACAGGTACTCACCCAACCACATCGTTATGCCTGCAATGGCTAGACAGTCTCAATCTAGAAGGTAAAACAGTTATCGATTTTGGTTGCGGTTCCGGCATACTGGCAATTGCCGCGCTAAAACTCGGTGCAACGCACGCTATTGGCATAGATATCGACCCACAAGCTATTCAAGCCAGCCGAGACAACGCAGAACGTAACGGCGTTCTGGAGCGTTTAACGCTATATTTGGCGAAAGATACGCCAAACGGTCTTGAATCTGATGTAGTAATTGCTAATATTTTGGCAGGCCCTCTGCGTGAACTCGCTCCTGTAATTGGCGCATTACCAAAACCGGGCGGCCTGTTAGGTCTATCGGGTATTTTAACAAATCAGGCAGAAAGTGTTATTCAGGCCTATACTGATAAATTCGTCATCGATCCTGTCGCAGAGAAGGAAGAATGGTGTCGGATATCTGGGGTAAAAATAACAACAAATTAGAATTATTTTATTTTGTTATAATCACAAGAGTAAATTTTGATCGCTTATTGATCGTAATCCGTGCTATCAGCAAACTTGCTGATAGAAAAATCCTAAGTGACAAACTTTACCAATAACATATAACACTATGTTATTTATGAATAATTATATTTACCACAGAAGAAAAGCTGGAAAAAAGTTGTAACAAATGACGATTTGCTCAAAGTTTGGCCTTTCATATTTTGCGAAAAATGCGTAATATACGCGCCCTTGCAGTCACAGTATGGCCACTCTTTCTTCGTCTATGCGTATCGGACAATACCAGCTGAAAAACTGTCTTATTGCGGCCCCAATGGCTGGCATAACTGACCGCCCGTTTCGGTCGCTATGTTACAAAATGGGTGCGGGTATGACAGTATCGGAAATGCTATCTTCCAACCCACAGGTCTGGAGGACAGACAAATCCCGGCTACGTATGGTTCACAGTGACGAACCGGGAATTCGTTCCGTGCAAATTGCTGGCAGTGATCCCGATGAAATGGCAGCAGCAGCGAAGATCAACGTCGCTAATGGTGCTCAGATCATTGATATCAACATGGGGTGTCCAGCCAAGAAAGTGAATCGTAAGCTAGCAGGTTCGGCTTTACTACGTTACCCAGAATTGGTGGAAAAAATTCTTTCTACCGTTGTAAACGCAGTAGATGTTCCTGTTACGCTGAAAATCCGCACTGGATGGTCGCCAGAAGAACGAAACTGTGTAAAGATTGCCCAATTGGCCGAGCATTGTGGTATTCAAGCTCTGACGATCCACGGCAGGACTCGTGCCTGCTTATTTAACGGAGAGGCAGAGTACGACAATATTCGGACAGTTAAGCAGACTGTTGCCATTCCGGTTATTGCCAATGGCGACATTACTGACCCGCTTAAGGCCAGAGCAGTGCTTGAATACACCGGGGCTGATGCCCTGATGATAGGCCGCGCTGCTCAGGGAAGACCCTGGATCTTCCGGGAAATCCAGCACTATCTGGCAACAGGGGAATTGCTGTCACCGATGCCGATTGGCGAAGTGCGGCATTTAATGAACGAGCACATACGGGAATTGCACGACTTTTACGGTCCAGGCAAGGGAGCCCGTATCGCACGTAAGCATGTATCCTGGTATCTCCGGGAACATGCTCCTGATGACCAGTTCCGGCGCACATTCAACACCATAGAGGATGCCAGCGAACAGCTGGAGGTGTTGGGGGCATATTTCGAAAATTTTGCGTAATATAAAGAAAAGAGCTGACAGAACTATGTTCGAACAACGCGTAAATTCTGACGTACTAACCGTTGCTACTGTAAATTCACAAGATCAGGTAACTCAAAAACCTTTACGTGATTCAGTTAAACAAGCACTGAAGAACTATTTTGCTCAATTAAACGGTCAAGATGTTAATGATCTGTATGAGCTGGTATTGGCTGAAGTAGAACAGCCATTGTTGGACATGGTGATGCAATACACCCGTGGCAACCAAACACGTGCTGCCCTGATGATGGGCATCAACCGTGGCACACTGCGTAAGAAATTGAAAAAATATGGCATGAACTAATTAATCATTAGTTCATTAAAAAAGGCGCTGTACCTCTTGGTAAAGTGCCTTTTTTGCCGAACCAAAAATATCTACGAACCTGACATGGCAACGTCTACGCTATTTCGTTCCCAAAAATCCACATTATCTGCATTAAATCTCTCTTTTACCTTGATTGATTTACCATAATTCCAAATTCTCCCAATGTCAGGTTATTCCATAACTGAGAGGTTATTTTCAGCTCTCATGAATATGAAGTAATTGGTTACAGCCAATAATAAGATAAAACAACCACAACATATCAAGACAACGCCAAGATGTTGGTTCCAACCTGCTAGCGCCAAACCTCCGCCTAACATCAAATAATATAGCAAGCCCAATAATGCTCCTGCCGTTCCCAATCTATCCGTATAATCAGTCAAGGCAGAAGCCAGGATGTTAGGAATTGCAATTCCGTAGGCCACAACAATCAAAATCATAGGCAGAATAAACAACCCGGTATCTTCCAAAACCATGATTAACCCACCGCCAATCAGGACAATAACAGAAGCAAGCAACACTAAATTTGATGAATTCCACTGTCTGCTTAGCAAGAGTTTATTCAACCAAGCGCCAATGCCTACTCCCAATGCCAAAAATAATCCCGTGTAACCAAACATCTCAGGAGAGAATCCTAACCGCTCAAAATTAAATGGAGCTAATTGGTAATAACTGAACAAACATAGGTTAAAGAGGGCTATTAACAGCGCATTGCGCCAAATTGCTACATCCTTAAGCATCATCATTAAAGTACCTATTAGCGGTATTGTTAACATTGACGCTGGGCGGGTTTCAGGCAGACAAATAGCAGACCAACCCGATAGTAATACCGCAAGTAAAGACAAGCCGGAAAAGACGCCTTTATACCCCCAGGAGTACACCAAAATAGAACCACTTATCATGCCAACTGCCGGGCTGACAGCCAAGGCGACTCCCATAATAGAAAATACCCGAGCTAATTCACTTCCCTGATAAGAGTCTCTCAGCATTGTTTGCGTTCCTATCGAACCCACTGCGGCCCCAAATGCAGATAACATTCTGGCAGCCAGTAACAACTCAAACTGACAGCTTAGTAATGCCATTAACGAAGCGCCACTATAGAGTAACAATCCACTCAATATAGTTGGCCGTCTGCCTATGAGATCACATAGACGCCCCCAAACAACCACTCCGATAGCAAAAGCGAAAAAATATAAAGATAAAGTTTGAGCTGCCTGTCCGGCGCTTACTTTGAATTCTTTTGCGATATTGGTTAATGCCGGGCTATAGATGGTTTCTACAATTTGTGGAAACATCATCAGCGCTGTCGCCAGCATAAGTCCAAGTTTACGTTGCATTGTATTTTTCTTAATCAATTAAACAATAAAACGTAAATTAGCATGCTCTTAATTGTCGCATTATAATAATAAAGACAATTTATTTATTAAATCGGACATAAATATGGCATGGCTTTCCCGTGATGATAGTTTTGATCCTGATAACCTTGGAGTACCGGTAGTGGGGATTGCTGCTGAACTAGGTCAGCATGACTCAGGATTTCATCAACATGAAATGGGGCAATTATTATTTACCCAACAAGGATGTATCAATATCACCTTGGAAGATCACTTATGCATACTTCCACCCACTCGAGTTGCCTGGATTCCACCACGTACTATTCATAGAGCAGAGATAAAAGAATCCGTCGGGTATCGCTCGATTTATCTAAATATAAATCAGATCGGGTGCTTAGCAGAAAACGTTGAGGTGTTGGAAGTTACACCTCTATTACGTGAAGTATTAGAACGAATAGCATTGTCACCTTTCAATACAGATTGGTTACATAGACCTGCGGCTAACCTATTAGCTGTCTGTCTTGACGAAATCCATCTGGCAAAAAGAGAACCGACATTATTACCGCTCCCTTTCGACCGTCGTTTAGCCAGCATCCCGATGACCACACTGCCGCCACCACTCAAAATATTAGCAATGAATATCGGAGCCAGCGAGAAAACGATTAGTCGGATATTTCGCCGGGAAACAGGACTCAGTTATCAACAATGGCGACAACAATGGCGTTTAATCAAATCTATAGAATTACTGACAAAACAGGGGAATTTGTCATCTGTCGCTAATGAATTAGAGTTTTCCAGTGATAGCGCTTTCACCATCTTTTTTAAGAAAATGACCGGTCGATCACCAAGGGAATATATGTCTGCTTATAAGAAGTATAATTATTGAGGTAATATACAAAAAATTGCCGACATCAAAAGAACTATTCATCCAAAAAACTATTCACTATATGAACATAGACGCCGGCAAATGCATCAAATAAAGAAGATAATTAAATAAAAGCTAATAACATTCTATACTCTTCATCTTTCAAGCTGCTGCTTTGTTGGCTGCTTTCACTCACCCCAGTCACATAGTTATCTATGCTCCTGGGGATTCGTTCACTTGCCGCCGCACTGCAACTCGAAATCTATTAGGTATATATACATAAAATATACTTGTTAAAAGCGACTATTTTTCATCATCATTTATCAACTGATAAGATACAGCAATATTTGCTGCCTGACCTGCTAATGGGTTGTAATCACTGGACAAATATATCCCTGAAATATAGTGACTATCACCAACATAAAATTTCCTATATCGAGATGTTCCAGGATCGCCAAATAACAAAAACCGACCATCACTCAAAGTAAAGACGGCTCTATCAACAGCACCATTGCCCCATACTTCCAAACTGGTAATTCGACTACCATTCAGAGAAATAGATGCCGTCTCACCAGATATTGTACCTAATCGATGGCTACTGCCGTCATCAAATACAACTGTCAGCCCTCCTACTCTCGGAGCTCCTCCAATACGTACAATATGTCCCATTAAAGAATCTATCTTTCTTCTCTTCCCTCCATTAAGAGCTGGTTTGAGAGGCGGAGCCATATCTTGCTCTGGAGTCAATGCCTGAATTCTGGCTTTTGCTGTTTGACGATCAAAGAAAGTAGAATAACTTAAAACATCAACATAGATTCTATTATTTACAGACTCAGATTCACTTAATCTATCCCAAATACTGATATATTCAATCCCATGTAAACGACAGTGACCATGAACAGACATAACATTATTTGCAACAGTGTCCGCCGTCGAGTTATTAAGAGCATCATTAAGCTCTCTATCATAGATACTATTAATATAACTATTAGCTTGTTCTACCGTCTTTTTGATTAATCCTCGGACTTTTTCAATATCAATATCACTAAGCCCAATTTCAGCTCTTCTCTCTAAACCAGCAACCCAATAGGTTATCTGCATCATAACCGTAGTAGAAAACATGGGTAATATTTGATAGTTAACATCATCCGAAAAATTATTAAATTTTTTGTGATAACCATCTATATTTTCTGCCAGGTTATTAAAGGCGCTCCTCGCTTCGTCAGATCCTGGATGCTTATCAAGAAGATCAGCAACGGTTGCCATGCGCTCTTGTATATAGGCAATATCACCCGCAAGGATACCTTTAATCGTCTTTAACGCAGACTCCTCTATCATCCTCTCAATTTGTTTGACAATTCCTTCCCATATATTTTCTTTCGATTGAGGCCAGAATAAACCGACCAAAAAAGATATCGCAGGACCAACCGAAGGTATAAAAGAGATACCCCCTATGATTGCATTTTTTACAATATCCGTAACATCCCACTCTAATGCACTCGTTTTTACCACATATTCATTAGCCACAATGGTTCTGATGTCTAAAACATTTTCTGTATGCATAATGAAACCCTTAAATTAAAATAAGATGTTTAAACCAAATTTGCCGTAACATAAGCCACTCTATCCGTGTTATTATAGATAACAAATTTACTATAATAAAAAGAGCTGCTAGGCACGTTTAATACCTTATCTTCTCCTAATCCTACATCTATAGATCCAGCTTCAAACCATTCAGAGGTAAAACTATGAGACCAGTAAAATTTAGCCGTAACACTATTTGCTAACCCTGTATTTACAACTCTCAGAGAGCTTCTGGATTCTGGAATTATTGGGGTGTCTATTCTAAATACTTCCACACTAGCATGAGGTGATATAGTCACATCACTCAAAGGACCAACTGCATTTAAATCTCTATGTACCGGCACAGGAGAATTAGAATAAACTTCTGCTTTTTGTGTATCTGAATCAACAACAATGGTTATTCTAGACATATTTATTTTCCTCATTAAAATTTAAATAAAATATACTCAACTTACATATAAATATTTTCAAAAAACAGTATTACATTTAATTAAAGATACTCTTTAACTATCATAGAACCACTATTAACTTTGAAATTTAATTCCCCAATATATTACGTGGACTTTATATACCACAATAAATCACCAGAACACTAATATATCCATATTATAAGTAAGTCATTAATGAGACATATCTAAAAAAATCACAATAATATAAAAACTATAGCAGAAATATAGTTCGTGTCAACGTCCTGACTCAATGAATTCACTATTATTTAAGAGTTTGTGAAATTATATTAAATATAAAAAATATATATAAAAATATTAAAATTTAAATTATTGACATTACGTTATTTACCTGAAATTAATAATATTGGTTACTATAGTACTATATAATTCTATTTTTTATTTTCTAATTTTATCTTTATGTAGTGACTATAATAATTCACAAATTCACTCACAACGTTAAAATGATAATCAATAAAACAGTCTATTATCCTGACAATATATTTTTATTACATCCTAATCAATAATATTTTAATTACCAATTGATTATATCTTTTATAAGATAACGAATTAATATTCTCAAAAACATTCCCTTTCTGATGAAATAAAATTAACTTAATAATAGCAAAATAATTTTGACTGTAGATTTTAGCTACTTAAATATTCTTAATACAATTAATTGATCTTTAAAATATGATGAAAAAATACAGAAAAAATGAGGGCAGATTTCAAAGCATGTAAAACCACACTCGTTGCCCCGATTCCAAATAATACAAACTTAAAGCATTATTAATGGCGTCCTCACCTTGGGAAAAACAACCTTCCCAGTACTACGAGGATAATCAACCATTTAAATTCCCTTCTTGTGAAAAAGAATACGTCTCTATCCTCCCAAGTACGCATTCCTCACAGCTTCATTAACCAATAATGCAGACCCACTATCTTCCAGTACGATCTTACCGTTTTCCAGTACATATCCTCGGTCAGCCAGTTTCAACGCCTGATTTGCATTCTGTTCAACCAAAAAGATTGTCATCCCCTCTTCTCTCAACTGTTGAATAGTATCGAAAATCTGAATGATAACTATCGGCGCCAGTCCCAATGAAGGCTCATCCAGCAACAATAACTGCGGCTGACTCATTAAAGCGCGGCCAATCGCCAACATTTGCTGCTCACCACCGGACATCGTTCCAGCCCGCTGATTACGCCTTTCCTGTAAGCGCGGAAATAAATCATAAACCCGTTCAATACGCTGCTGATACTGAGTTTTATCAGCAAAAAAACCTCCCATCGCCAAATTCTCTTCCACTGTTATACGAGCAAACACTCTGCGCCCTTCAGGAACAATAGCAATATCCTCACGCATAATACGTGCTGTCGACCATTGGGTGATATCTTTGCCCCGAAAAATAATGGAACCTTCGGTTGCCCTAGGTTCACTACATAAGGTACTGAGCAACGTTGTTTTTCCTGCACCGTTTGCACCTATCAGAGTGACGATTTCTCCCTGCTGAATATTCAGGCTAACCTGATGTAATACCTGAACTTCCCCATAATGGGCGGATACCCGCTTAAATTCCAACATAATTAATACACCTCGCCCAGATATGCCCGGATAACATCCGGGTTGTTACGAATCTCTTCTGGCCTCCCTTGCGCCAAAGACATCCCCTGATTAACAACATAGATACGATCTGAAATTCCCATCACCAATTTCATATCATGCTCAATTAACAATACAGAAACTTGATGATATTCCCTCAATTCAACAATGAAAGCATTAAGCTCTGCTGTCTCTTTCGGATTCAACCCCGCAGCAGGCTCATCCAGCATCAAAATTTCCGGACGAGCTGCCATACAGCGAGCAATCTCCAAACGCCGTTGCTGACCGTATGCCAGATTACCTGCCTGTCTGTTCGCCAGTGGTAATAAACCAATCCGCTCTAACCAAGTTATGGCGCAATCTACCGCATTAGATTCTGCCCGGCGGAATGCCGGCGTCTTAAAAAGGCCGGTAAAAAGGCCCCTTTTCAAATGCTGATGCTGCGCCACTAATAGATTTTCAATCACCGTCATCTCTCGGAACAACCGCACATGCTGGAATGTTCTGATAACGCCCATACGAGCGATAGCCTGCCCAGATAACCCTTCCAGATGCTTTTCCCGCAGCTTTATAGTACCGCGAGTCGGACAGTAAAATCCTGTCAGGCAATTAAAGATCGTCGTTTTCCCTGCACCATTAGGACCAATAAGAGAAACAATTTCACCTTGATTGAGCCTCAGGGCAACGTTGTTAACCGCCAGTAAACCACCGAAGCGCATGGTCAGATCGGAAACTTGCAATAATGGTGTCGCACTCATGCTGGCTTTCCTCCCTGTACCTGTCGTTCCAATTTAACATGACGGCGTTTTGTCGGTAGCAACCCTTGCGGACGCCAAACCATCATCAATACCATCATTGCCCCTAGCAGCAACATACTGTAAGCATTCAGATCACGCATCATCTCACGGGAAACCACCAACAAAACGGCCGCTAGAATCACCGCAGTCTGTGAACCCATCCCTCCGAGTACCACAATCGCCAGCACAAAAGCAGATTCAGCAAAAGTGAAGGACTCTGGACTGACGAAACCCTGCCGGGCAGCAAATAAAGTACCAGCAAAACCGGCAAATGCAGCGCTGATAGTAAACGCAGCCAGTTTAATTCGGGTTGGACTTAAACCAAGAGAGCGACAAGCAATCTCATCTTCACGCAGCGCTTCCCATGCGCGACCTAATGGCATACGTAGTAGTCGATTAATAATAAATACTGTCAGCATTACCAACAGTAACACCACCAGATAGAGGAAAATGACCCGATCACTTGGATCGTATTTCAAACCAAAGAAGTTGTGGAACGTATCCCAACCTCCCTCTTTCACACCGCGGTTAAATTCTAACCCGAAGAAAGTCGGTTTCGGGATCTGGCTGACACCATTCGGGCCACCTGTTATTTCAGTATTATTCAACAGTAGAATGCGAACAATTTCACCAAAACCCAGCGTAACAATTGCCAGATAGTCACCTCGCAATCGCAATACCGGAAAGCCTAACAACAGTCCTGATAAAGCAGCCGTTAACCCCGCCAGCGGCAAACTCTGCCAAAATCCTAATCCGTAATAGTGAGTTAGCAAAGCGTAGGTATAAGCACCGATAGCATAAAAACCTGCATACCCAAGTACTAACAGCCCCGACAAACCAACCACTACATTCAAACCTAACCCCAGCATGACATAAATTAACGTCAGCGTAGCAATATCAACACTACCACGAGAAACAATAAACGGCCAGACAATTGCAGCAATAATGACCAATATTGCCAGTAACTTTTGTCCTTTGATTGAACCATTGAAATCCGGCAACGACCAGCTTTTAATCGGCACTTTATTGATTGTTTTCTGAACAACCGGACGCAATAGTTGGAACAAAAAAACAACCGAACAGCCAATGCCAATCCATAACCATCGCACTTCATCAGCACGGTGGACAACCAACTTCGTACCGTCCAGCGACAACTGCATCCCCATCATAAAGGCAGACAACACAAATAAGACGACTGAGGCGATAACAGCATTCACCCAATTGGCATGTTTCATATCTTTTCTACCTCTGGACGGCCTAAAATCCCAGTCGGCATAAACAACAGCACAACAATGAGCAGAGCAAAGGAAACGGCATCTTTATATTCGGTGCTCAAATAAGCGGAAGTCAGGGCTTCAGAAATTCCCAAAATCAAGCCGCCAATCATCGCCCCCGGAATACTGCCAATTCCTCCCAATACTGCTGCGGTGAAAGCTTTCATTCCTGCCATAAAACCGATATACGGATTTATCACACTGTAGAACTGCCCCAACAAAACACCCGCTACTGCGGCCATGACTGCGCCGATAACAAAGGTTAAGGAAATCACTCGGTTAGTATTGATCCCCAACAAACTGGCCATTTTCAGATCTTCCGCACAAGCACGACAGGCACGTCCCATGCGGGAATAGCGAATAAACAGTGTCAATATCAGCATGGCAAGAAATGTCACTATCCAGATGGTCAGTTGCATTGCGCTAAGACTGGCAGAAAATCCATCACTTTCGCCTAACACCCACTGTCCGGTAATCAAGCTTGGCAATGCCAGATCGCGAGAACTTTGTGACAGACTGACATAATTTTGCAAGAAAATAGACATCCCAATCGCTGAAATCAGGGCAATCAGTCGCTTAGAATGACGAACAGGCCTGTAAGCCACTCGCTCAATACTCCAACCATAAGCAGCGGCAATGACAATCGATGTTAAAAAAGCAGCAGTAATCAGCAACCAACCCAAATCAATTCCCATCATCATTAGAGCCGCAATGACAATAAAGGAGACATAGCTACCAATCATGTAAACTTCACCATGAGCGAAGTTAATCATCCCGATAATGCCGTAAACCATCGTATAACCAATGGCAATCAATGCATAAGTACTACCCAGAGTCACTCCATTTAACATCTGTTGTAAAAAATAGAGAAATTGCTCCGACATACGTTGTACCTCTGGAATAGCAGCTCCTGACAAACAAGAGCTGACGACCGTTCCGATGACGTTATTTCACAGAAGTAGAAGAACCATCTGCATGCCATTCAAAAATACCGAATTCGAATCCTTTTAGATCGCCAACAGCATTCCAGCTCAGTGTTCCCATTACGGTATCCACTGGATTCGCTTTCAGATCTTTCACCAAATCAGTCGGTTCCATACTACCGGTACGGTTCATTGCCGTAGCCAGAGATTGCAGAGCAGCATAAGTGGTCCAGACGAACGGACCTGTCGAATCGCCTTTCTTACCTTTGATCGCCTCAACAATAGCTTTGTTCACCGGTACCTGATCGTAACGCTTAGGGAGAGTGACTAACATGCCTTCAGAAGCGACTCCGGCGATATTGGATAGCGAGGAGTTACCTACACCTTCTGGTCCCATAAAGCGAATATTCAGACCGGCCTGCTTAGCCTGACGCAGAATTTGCCCCATTTCAGGGTAGTAGCCGCCAAAATAGACAAAATCCACATTTTCTTTTTTCAGGCGGGCAACCAGAGCCGAAAAATCTTTATCGCCCGCAGTGACGCCTTCAAACAAGACAATATTGACTCCCGCTTTTTTCAATTTATCGAGAACAGATCGCGCCAACCCTTCACCGTATTGCTGTTTATCATGAACAATCGCTATACGCTGAGGTTTAATCTTGTCAACAATATATTTCGCTGCCGTTGGTCCCTGATCAGAATCCAACCCGGTAGTACGCAGAATCATCTGGTAGCCACGAGTCGTCAAATCGGCATTGGTTGCCGCCGGAGTAATCATAATGACACCTTCATCTTCGTAGATGTCAGATGCCGGTTGAGTAGACGAAGAGCACAAGTGGCCGATAACATAGCGAATGTTGTCATTAATCACTTTATTAGCGACGGCTACAGCCTGCTTCGGGTCACAGGCATCATCATATTCAACGCCCACCAGCTTATTGCCATTAATACCACCGTTAGCATTAATATCTGCAATCGCCTGACGGGCGCCAGTAAATTCCATATCACCATATTGAGCAACTGGACCAGACATTGCCCCCACAATCGCCACTTTGATCTCTTGTGCCCACAGTGAGTGACTCATCATCATGGCAATACAGCCTGCAAATAGTGTTTTACCTGTTATGATTTTCATTTTATTTATCCCCTGTTGTGATTGGTCTAATTTATTGTGTTTGCCTTTAAGATCCCCCATTATCTGACGGGAAATCATGATTTTTTGTAATTAATGGTTAGATAAAGTGATTTTTATTAACAAGACTTTATTTTTCATATTATTAAAATAGCATTTCATGCTTAAAATCAAATTAACAAGGTAGATAAAAGCATCAATTACAGAATAAAATACGGCAAAAATTGATTGGATTTTAGACGAAACATAGTGTGATATTCTGGTTAAATATTAATAAAGCAATCTTTAGCTCGAAATATCGACTATGTTAAAAACATTTTTCCGGTAACGTAAAAAAACGGTTACACAACACACTGTTTATCTATTCATTTAAACTGATATGGAAAAGCCATGAAGCTAACTATCGAACAACTTACTGTTTTATCAACACAAGATATGATTGATCTAAAGAAAATCTGGCCTCAACAGACATCTGAGCAATGGCAAACTTGGTTAAAAAATGGAAATAAACTATTTGCTGCTCGTTTTAATGATAGATTACTGGCCGCAGTAAAAATGACTCTTAATAATCAATCCGGCCTGCTTAAAGATTTATCTGTCCGTGAAATAACACGCCGCCGGGGAGTGGGTTTATATTTGATAAATGAAATAAAAGCTCAACATCCCACGGTTAACCAGTGGAAATTAAGCCTTGAAGGGTTCTCAGATGCTAACGAACCAGCATTAAAAGGTTTCATGAGCGCCTGTGGTTTTTACTACGATACCAAGTCAAATTGTTATTCTAGCTGACCCATTTTCCAGACCGCAGCCACATTGCGGGCAGTCACCCTCAAATTCTCATGCCCGCAAGCAAACGCGTCAGAAAGAGAACAAACGCCGGGCATAATTGAGAAAACGGCATCCAATCCGTGCCGATGAACGATGTCATAGTCCTGACTTATACTGCCAACCAACGCAATAGTCGAAATAGCATGTTTTTTAGCAATACAGGCAACACCAATCGGCGTTTTACCGTAAATAGTCTGGCTGTCCATCCGTCCTTCACCAGTAATAACCAGATCAGCGCCTTGTACTGCCTTTTCCAATTCCAGCGTGGAGATAACAATATCAATTCCCGGTTGCAATTTAGCGGCTAACCAACCAAGTAAAGGAACACCCATTCCCCCTGCTGCTCCGGTACCGGGTACGTCAATGACCTTAATGCCGGTCAGTAATTCAATTTTTTTACCATAATGGCGTAGAGCCGCATCTAACTCTTTCACCATCTCTGGTGTCGCTCCTTTCTGTGGTCCAAAAATAGCAGACGCGCCAAACTCACCACATAACGGGTTAGTCACATCACAGGCGACGATAATTTCGGTTCGATTCAAACGCGCGTCTAAACCGGAAAGATCAATTTTAGCAAGCCGACTTAGCGCAGCCCCGCCAGACTCCAACTCTTTACCATCAGAATCAAGTAAACAAACCCCCAACGCCTGCATCATACCGGCACCGCCATCATTAGTCGCGCTACCGCCAATACCTAAAATTATCTTTCTGACACCTTGATCTAAAGCAGCCAACATCAGCTCACCGGTACCATAAGTCGTAGTTATCAGCGGATTACGCTTTTCCATCGGCACCAGATGTAAGCCAGAAGCCGCCGCCATTTCAATAACCGCGGTTTCTCCATCACCTAGCACACCGAAAAAACTATCTACCGGCTGATTTAATGGATCGGTGACTGACAGACGTACAATCTTTCCACCGGTGGCTGCCGCCATCGATTCAACTGTACCTTCCCCTCCATCTGCCATCGGCAATTTAATGTATTCAGCTTGTGGATAGATTTCACGAAATCCTTGTTCTATCGCTTCAGCGACTTGTAAGGCGCTGAGGCTTTCTTTAAATGAATCAGGCGCAATAACAATTTTCATAGATCCTCCGCAAGGAAACCCTCGACTTTAAAGGGTGTCGCAAAAAGCCAGCATTGAAAATAAACCCACAGTGATTCACATTGTTTTATGTGCAACATTTAATGTACACATAGTAAAAAAAAATATTTTTCAGTATCATAATCATAACTGGGTAAACACATTGGCCACAATTTATGGGCAGTTTAGGAGGTGATATGAAAAGGATAGGGTTTGTATTGTTGGTGTTATTCTTCGGCATGGCTGTTTTCCCTGCGAGCGCTAACAATGGGCACAGTAACTGCCGCCACGGGCCGTATATTGAATCGGGCAAGTGGATAAAGCGCTTTGGCAAGATGACATTGGCGGTTGTGCCAACCAAATGTGGTCGCAATCTTCACTTCGGTAAAACCAATGAGGCATTCAACGAACTGAAGCGTAAGTTCGGGAACAGCCCACACTGGTACAATACGAAAGGTATGCGTAATCAGTTCGATTGCCACGTAGATATTGCCCGTAACAAAGATAAATGGAACCTCGATCCTTACCGTAAACATGTGGGATATCGCGCAACGAAAAAAGCTGGCTGCAATCCACAATAATATTGTAAAAAAGGAGCTGAATCAGCTCCTTTGCTTTTTTAGTGATGCTTCCAATTTAGTAGAACATATGCTGTTCAATGAAAGCGCTGATGACTTTTTCAAGCTGGTCATCGGCCAACGTCCGGTAATTTCGCGCTTCAAGTGGGCCAGATTCATTGGTTCTTGTTGGAGGTCGAGTGGTGTGATGGAAATCCGGTTTGTATCGAAATCTAGCGGGAGATCTTCATCGGGGTTACGATAACGGTCAGCATCCACCACCCAGATTTCCTTACAACGTAAGCGTTTTCGTAACGCCTGCAAGACACATATTTCATAGAATTAACTGAGTGAGTGACAACAGTGAAAAATGAAACAAAAAAGGCGATAAACCATTATCGCCCTTTTAATATATTAAATACATTAACGCAAAATCACTCTATTTATGCCTCAATTGCGACACGCAATTTTTTCATGGCATTTTTTTCAAGCTGACGTACACGCTCCGCAGAAACACCGTACTTATCCGCCAACTCTTGCAGGGTAGATTTATTATCATCATCTAACCAGCGGCAACGGATAATATCCTGACTGCGCTCGTCTAAGCTTTCTATCGCCACCGACAATTTATCAGCCGCATGGTTTTCCCAATTGTCCTCTTCAATGCCGTCTGCAAAATCAGAAGCTTTGTCCTGAAGATACAGCACTGGCGCAACCGGTTGACCTTCCTGATCATCATCGGCAGACATATCAAACGCCATATCCTGCGCTGACATACGAGATTCCATCTCACGCACATCTTTACTGGTCACACCAAGTTCTTTGGCGACCATTTCTACTTCGTCCTGATTGAACCACCCCAAGCGCTGTTTAGTTTTACGCAAGTTAAAGAACAGCTTACGCTGCGCTTTAGTTGTTGCAACTTTAACAATACGCCAGTTACGCAGTACATATTCATGGATTTCAGCTTTAATCCAGTGAACGGCAAAAGAAACCAGACGCACCCCTACTTCCGGGTTAAAACGACGTACTGCTTTCATCAGGCCAATATTCCCTTCCTGAATTAAATCCGCCTGAGGCAGCCCATAACCAGCATAGCTACGAGCGACATGAATAACGAAGCGCAGATGAGACAGAATCAGCTTCTTAGCTGCATCCAGATCTCCCTGGTAATGCAGCCTTTCAGCCAGTTCCTTCTCTTCCTCTGCTGTCAGCATTGGATAGGCATTAGAGGCACGGATATAGCCCTCTAGACTTCCTTGAGGAACTAACGCTAAGGTTTGCATTTCTTTGGCCATTCAAATCCTCTCAAATAAGGCTCAAATCGTTAGTATGGATTAGATTATCAATGTATATGAACCAACGTTCAACACACAGCGGTACAGTCTATCACCAGAATGTGCATATTCAAGTTACAGATCCGTGGAAGAGTAATAATTTCAGCACCAGCCATCCCTACAATGGGATCTCAGAACAAAAAATAACAGATAGTTTTATATTTATGCAACTAACTTTATTTGTACTATCCCCGACAAATATTAATTCCATTTCACAAAATGGGTCCGCCGGATTCATCGTTCTATTCTGGCGTAAAATGGCGCAAATGCTGAGTTGTCGCCAACCAGGCAGCGACCCAACCAATCATCGCGGAGAGCAAAACTAGCAGCAGGGATTCATCCCATGAAAGCCCATGTAAATTAAATGTCGTGCCAAACACACTGGCAACCTGTGTGACAACATCAGAAAGCTTCCACACCAACAGTGCGGATAAGATTAACGATAAAATTGCCCCCAAAGCTCCTAACAAAGCACCACCATTGAGGAACGGACGCAAAATAAAGCCATCCGTTGCGCCAATAAGCTTCATCACGTTAATCGTATCACGATGACTGAAAATACTGAGACGCACACTATTACCGATGACCAAAAACAGCGCAACGATCATCAGAATACCGATCACTGTCGCAATCTGACCAACAAGACCGGTCAGCGCCGCCAGACGGGCAAACCAGCTATCATCCATCCGAACGTCTTCAATACCTTTAACCTGAGAAACTCTATCACGCAGTGTGGTTAGCGTCTGTGAACTCTGAAAATCGATTTTCGGTGTGATAATCGCCACCGCAGGCAACGGATTCTCTTCCAACATATCCAGCGCACTACCAAAACCAGACCAGGCGCGGAATTCTGTCATTGCTTCCTGACGTGAGAGATAGTTGACATTGTCCACACCATCCAGTGCTTTCAGCTCACTTATTAATTTCTGAGCACTATTATCATCCAGTGATTTATCGAGATACACCGTCAGTTGAGGAGTGGGATACCATTTTTCCGCAGCCTGGCTGACATTCTTCCACACAATGTAACAGACGCTTGGTAATGTCAGGGAGATCGCAATCACCATCACGGTTAACAACGTCGCCAGCGGCTGACGTGACATATCTGTCAACGTATTCATCCAAGCATAACGCCACTGCTCACGCCATCCTCCTTGTAAAACCTTACTTTTCGATCTTGTTACTTTCCCCGCTGCCTTACGCGCATTTTTAACCATGATGCTCTCCCGCCATACGGCCCTGGCTCAGAGTCAGAATACGATATTTCCGCCTTTCAATCAGTGCCATATCATGGGTCGCCATCAGCACTGTCACCCCTACCCGATTAAATTCTTCAAACAGTCGTAAAATACCCTCAGACAACTCGCCATCCAGATTACCGGTAGGTTCATCCGCCAACAAAACAGTCGGCTTATTCACAACCGCGCGAGCAATGCCAACACGTTGTTGTTCACCACCCGAAAGCTGAATTGGGAAATTTTTCGCTTTGTCCAGCAGACCAACCTTATCCAGAGCAGCAGAAGTCCGACGACGGATATCTTCAAAACTGGCTCCTGAAATAATCAGCGGCATTGCCACATTATCGTACACCGTCCGATCCAGCAGCAGATGATGATCCTGGAAAATCATACCAATCTGACGACGTAGAAAAGGTACCTCACGACTCTTTAACCGACTGATATCATGACCGGCAAACCAAATATGTCCGGCGCTAGGCCGCTCAATGCCACAGATGAGTTTCAGCAAGGTACTTTTACCTGCTCCTGAGTGACCGATTAGAAATGCCATTTCCGCAGGGCGCAAATGAAAATCCACCCCTTGCAGGGCTTGCCGTCCCCCCAGATAAGCTTTACTGACCTGTTCAAAGCGAATCATAGGTAATTAATCCTCTCGGGCAAAAAGCGCCTCTATAAAGTCGTCTGCCTTAAATGGCCGTAGATCTTCAATGCCTTCACCAACCCCAATATAACGGATAGGAATTTCAAACTGATCAGCAATGGCGAAAATTACCCCGCCTTTGGCAGTACCATCCAATTTTGTCAATGAGATACCTGTCAATCCAACAGCTTCATGGAACAGTTTAGCCTGACTTATCGCATTCTGACCGGTGCTCGCATCCAATGTCAGCATAATTTCATGTGGAGCATCTTCGTCCAGTTTTTTCATCACCCGGACAATCTTCTTCAATTCTTCCATCAAATGAGATTTATTTTGCAAACGACCAGCGGTATCTGCAATCAATACATCTACACCTTTAGCTTTAGCTGACTGAATAGCGTCGAAGATCACGGAAGCGGGATCAGCGCCAGTATGTTGCGCTACCACCGGAATATGGTTACGTTCCCCCCACACCTGTAACTGTTCAACAGCGGCTGCCCGGAAAGTATCTCCGGCTGCCAGCATGACAGATTTACCTTGTGCCTGGAATTGACGGGCCAATTTACCAATCGTGGTGGTTTTTCCCACACCATTAACACCAACCATCAGAATGACGTACGGTGTCTTTCCTTCAATATCCAGAGGCGTATCCACTTTAGTCAGAATCCCAGACATCTCTTCTTTCAGTTTGGCATACAAGGCTTCTGCATCTTTTAGCTCTTTACGGCTGGCATGCTCTGTCAAACTGCTAATGATTTTACGGGTAGTCTCGACACCAACATCAGCAATCAATAACTGCTCTTCCAATTCATCAAACAGGTCATCATCGATCTTTTTACCACTGAATAGGCTGAGAAAACCGGACCCTAGATTCTGACGAGTTTTAACCAAACTGCGTTTCAAACGAGAGAAAAAGCCCTCTTTAGTCGGACGCTCTTGCTCTTTTAATATAACTGGCTTTGGCTGTTCAGTTTGTGCCTGCTCTGCCGCCAACCTTGCAGCTTCCTCTGCAACACGTTGTTGTTCTGCCTGCTTCGCCGCCAATCTTGCGGCTTCTTCTGCAACACGCTGTTGTTCCGCCTGCTCCGCCGCCAATCTTGCGGCTTCCTCTGCAACACGCTGTTGTTCCGCCTGCTCCGCCGCCGACCTTGCGGCCTCCTCTGCAACACGTTGTTGTTCTGCCTGCTCTGCCGCCAACCTTGCGGCTTCCTCTGCAACACGTTGCTGTTCTGCCTGCTGCTCCGCCAACCTTGCGGCTTCCTCTGCAACACGTTGTTGTTCTGCCTGCTCTGCCGCCAACCTTGCGGCTTCCTCTGCAACACGTTGCTGTTCTGCCCGCTCTGCGGCCAATTGTTCTTCTTTTTGCTGCTCTTCCTGACGGCCACG
Source organism: Photorhabdus luminescens subsp. luminescens (assembly GCF_001083805.1). Lineage (GTDB taxonomy): Bacteria > Pseudomonadota > Gammaproteobacteria > Enterobacterales > Enterobacteriaceae > Photorhabdus > Photorhabdus luminescens. The sequence continues at coordinate 668,085 of NZ_JXSK01000002.1, forward strand.
CCCGAACCAGGAGAAAAAGCCTCTTTTTTTCTCTTTTGCCATTAGCCACTGCACTCCTCAAGGTTAAATCATGGCGTTACAACAAGGAATAATAACGAAATTAGAATCAGTCTAACATTTTCGTAATAGCTCAACACATATCAATCATAAATTTCATGGTAAATTAATGCCTGTAAGTCTTAACAACTGTTACGCAAATTTATGGCAAAGAAATCACAACAGCAATCAATGGGACAAATCCGCATTATTGGCGGAAAATGGCGAGGCCGGAAATTACCTGTACCGAATAGCCCCGGATTACGTCCAACGACAGATCGCGTCAGAGAGACGCTATTTAACTGGCTAGCCCCGGTTATTCAGGAAGCACACTGTCTGGATTGCTATGCAGGCAGCGGAGCGCTTGGATTAGAGGCGCTTTCTCGTTATGCATCGCAGGTTACCCTGATTGAATATGAACGTAATATAGCCAAACAGCTTTCCGCGAATTTGGATCTGCTCAATGCCCAAAATGCCGAAGTCATTAACGACAGTGCATTAACCTATTTATCTCAATCAGGAAAACCCTACGATGTCGTTTTCCTTGATCCTCCTTTTCGTAAAGGTATGCTCAGCGAAACCATAAAATTGTTGGAAGAACAAAATTGGCTGGCAGATGAAAGCTGGATTTATGTTGAAGCTGAATCTGAATCAACGGCGATTGATGTGCCTGTTAACTGGCAACTTCATCGTGAAAAAGTAGCCGGACAAGTCGCATACCGGCTCTATATTCGTTACTTACCTGCATAATGATTACTTTGGAGTACACACTGATGTTTATTCAATTGGGCAAACTGTTAATGATTTGCGTTTGGGGATTTCTGATCTTTAACCTGATCCACCCATTTCCCAAACCATTGAAGTATTTTATGGACGTCGCCATGATTTTCATGGTGGTGATGCATGCATTTCAAATGCTGCTTCTGAAAGCCAGTCAGCCCAAAGATCAAAAACTCTCTGGCCTGATGCAAACCAAGATCTTCTTTTTTGGTGTCTTTGAACTACTGTCAATGCAGAAAAAACAACGGAAAGAGAGCTGAACAGATAAATCATTTCTTCATTCACTGCCTATTTCCGCACAGATACTTAAACTAATCTCTATTATTTAAGTCTATATTTTGCTAGTAAATAGAGTATACCCGTTATCTTTCAAGTTGCCTCTTTGTTGGCTGCACTCACTCACCCCGGTCACATAGTTCTCTATGCTCCCGGGGATTCGCTCCCTTGCCGTCGCGATGCATCTTGAAATCCATTGGGTATAGATCCCTTACCCATCACTTATTAAGGAACAAATATGAGCTGGCCATTTATTGCAGTATTTCTTTCTGGTTGGTTGTATGTTGACGCAGCTTACCGTGGTCCAAACTGGCAAAGATGGCTATTCAGGCCGATTACTTTGCTATTGTTATTATTGTGGGCATGGCAAGCGCCTGAGCTGCATATTTCAGGCTATTTAATCTGTCTTGGGTTATTTACTGCTTTAATATCAGATGCTCTGCGTATGCTCCCCAGTAAGTATTCACTACTCTCTCTAGGCACATTATTCCTCTGTTATCTGCTCTACACGATAAGCTTTGTATTACAGATGAATTTCAGTTTCTTCTTCCCGTTGCCATTAATTTTACTGGTTCTGGGTTCCATTATTCTGCTGGTTATTTGGAATAAACTGGAAAAAATGCGTTGGCCGGTCGTTGCCTCGGTCGTTATGCTCCTGATCATGGTGTGGATGGCAGGTGAACAATACTTCGCCCTTAATACAGATTATGGTTTCTCCCTATTAGCAGGCAGTATCTTGTTGCTACTGTCACATAGTTTCTGGCTGATCAACCATTACCGCCTCCAACTCAAATCTTCTAAGGCGATTGTGGCAACCTGTTATTTTATCGGCCATTTTCTGATTATTCGTTCTATTTATCTTTAATAAAAAGATCAAGTTGAAAATAGATATCAGCATTCAGTCGCACGATTTGCCAACTTTATTTTCTCTTTTTATTGACTCTGGAGTGGGCTCCAAAGTGTAGAGTTTAACCATTAGCCATTATCTTTGAGTTAACTCTATCCAGGGGGAGTCCATGTACTCAAATTCAAACAAAAATAGTGCTCATCAACATAACCACCAGCATGGAAGCTGCTGCGCGACTACCACTTGTTCAGATCAAGCTAAACAAGTTAGTGAGCATTTACATAATCATGAACATGGTAAGGCTTGCTCACATGAGCATCACCCTTCCCATGATACACAACAGACACAAGCACCTGAACTTTTGGCAAACCAACGTTTTAGTTGGGTGGTTAATGGCATGGATTGTCCAAGTTGTGCTCGCAAAATTGAAACTGCGGTCAGCAAAATTCCAGAGGTAAAACAAGCCAAAATTCTATTCGCAACTGAAAAACTAGTCGTAGATGCTGATACAGATATACGTTCAGCGGTTATTCAAGCTGTTAATCAGGCTGGGTTTTCCCTACATACTCCCGATTCAAATCAGCAAGCAGCAAAAAGTAGCCGCTGGAAAGAATTCGCGCCGATTATCACTCTTTCATTGATGATGCTGATAAGTTGGGGAATCTCCAACACCAATCCTTCATTTGGTCGTATTGCCTTTATTATCACTACCGTGATTGGATTGGTTCCCATTGCCACCAAGGCTTGGCAACTTATACGATCAGGCACGCCATTCGCTATTGAAACCTTGATGAGTGTTGCCGCAATCGGAGCGCTATTTATCAATGCCACCGCTGAAGCGGCAATGGTGCTACTGTTGTTTATGCTTGGTGAAATGTTGGAAGCTTATGCTGCCGGCCGTGCTCGTCGAGGAGTAAGCGCATTGATGGCATTGGTGCCGGAAGAGGCACTGCTAGTAAAAAATGGTGAGAAAAAAACTGTCCCAGTTTCAGACCTTCGTCCGGGCGATATTATCGAGATTGCGCCAGGCGGACGTTTACCCACTGACGCAGAATTACTTAATTCATTCGCCAGCTTTGATGAAAGTGCGCTGACAGGCGAATCTATTCCGGTTGAACGCATGCAGGGAGAAAAAGTTCCGGCAGGTTGTTTATCCGTAGATCGTGCCGTCCAAATGAAAGTGCTATCCGAACAAGGTAACAATGCCATTGACCGTATTCTGCAACTGATTGAAGAAGCCGAAGAACGCCGCGCACCGATTGAACGCTTCATTGACCGTTTTAGCCGAATTTATACTCCGCTGATTATGCTGTTCTCTGCGTTGGTTATCATTATTCCACCTACGGTATTCAGCCAGCCTTGGGAAACATGGATCTACCGTGGTCTTACTTTGCTACTGATTGGCTGCCCTTGTGCTTTGGTGATTTCCACCCCCGCTGCAATTACCTCTGCCCTTGCAGCAGCAACCCGCCGAGGAGCTTTGATTAAAGGTGGCGCGGCGCTGGAACAACTAGGGTTAATTACCACAATCGCTTTTGATAAAACCGGGACGCTGACCGCCGGTAAACCTCAAGTCACAGATGTTCAACCAGCAGAAAATATCAGCGAATCTCAGCTATTAACATTGGCTTCCGCAGTAGAAAGCGGCTCCCATCACCCACTGGCTAAAGCCATTTTGCAATATGCAGAAAGTAAAAACGTTAATATTACCGAAGCTGAACACCGTAAAGCATTGGCGGGGGTTGGTGTTGAAGGTCAGTTAGACGGTAAACGTATTCTCGTCAGCGCACCCGGAAAACTGCCAGCAAACACGTTATCTGATTATTGGAAACAAAAAATTATTCAGTTAGAAGATTGTGGTAAAACCGTTGTTGCCGTGACGCATGATGAACAATTTACCGGCCTTATCGCGATGCAAGATACGTTACGTCAGGATGCAATTGATGCTATCCGTTTACTGAAAGATCAAGGCATTAAATCAGTGATGTTAACGGGAGATAACCCACGTGCAGCAACTGCAATTGCTGGTCAATTAGGAATAGATTTCCGCGCCGGGTTAATGCCGGAAGATAAAGTCAAAGCGGTCATTGCATTGAATAAAGATCACAACACAATGATGGTCGGTGACGGCATCAACGACGCACCTGCAATGAAAGCTTCCAGCATCGGTGTAGCAATGGGAAGTGGAACCGATGTCGCTCTGGAAACCGCAGACGCAGCATTGACTCACAACCGCCTGACAGGTTTGTCGGAAATCATCACCCTTTCCCGCGCAACGCACAATAATATCCGCCAAAATATTGCTATTGCCTTGGGGCTAAAAGGGATCTTCCTTGTCACCAGCCTATTGGGCATCACAGGCTTGTGGATGGCAGTACTGGCGGATTCTGGCGCAACCGCTCTTGTAACGGCGAACGCAGTAAGGTTATTAAGGATTAAACTGAAATAACGAAAATCGCTTGGCTATTTAAGGATATGGGTCTTATTTCCGGCTCATATCCTGTGCTATAGCAAGATCAATTCAGTGATGAAAACTCATTGGCATTCAAAGGCACGGTAGAAAAACAAAAACGTTCATTTCTCAACTTGGCGGTTATATTCAGAATTGATTCTCTTTTTTTCTAACCAGATAGCGATAAGGCATTTGTTCCGTTTCTTGGGCAACCAACTGATGCTCCATAAAACGACAAAAACTGGGAATATCACGCGTAGTTGCCGGATCGTCAGCAAGAATTAATAACATCTGCCCTGCTTCCATATGACGTACGGTTTTCCGCACCATCATTACGGGTTCAGGACAGCGAAGCCCTTGTGTATCAAGGGTTTTATCTGGATTAGTAAACACATCGGGCATAATTTATCTCTACAATTTCAGGCAATCTATGAAACTGGATTATATTATAAAAAAACCAGCAAAAATTAACTTTACAGACGGCATTTTGAATTTGTGCATAACCGACGTATCATGTGAGGCGTCGTCAGTTAAAACGGCAGATTCTTCATTGGGTTCCCTCACCCCATTTTCCAAAAAGGTACAATCATGTTTTTATCAACTACAATTACACAGCAACGCGCTACCGCTTTAATTTGGCTTTCGTTATTTCACATTCTGATTATTATTTCCAGTAATTATCTGGTGCAACTACCTGTCTCTATTTTCGGTTTTCATACCACCTGGGGAGCCTTTACTTTCCCATTTATTTTTCTTGCAACCGATTTGACGGTTCGCATCTATGGCGCGCCACTGGCAAGGCGAATCATTACTACCGTTATGTTCCCCGCATTGTTGATCTCTTATATAATTTCTGCCCTATTTTTCCAAGGCATGTGGCAAGAGTTTACTGCGTTGTCTGAATTCAATCTCTTTGTTGCCCGTATTGCCTGCGCCAGCTTTATGGCTTACTTCCTTGGGCAGATACTGGATGTATACGTCTTCAATCGTCTGCGCCAGAGACGTAATTGGTGGGTCGCTCCCGCAGCGGCGATGTTCTTCGGCAACTTACTTGATACCCTTGCCTTTTTCTCTATCGCTTTCTACCGCAGTACCGATGCTTTCATGGCGGCTAACTGGATTGAGATTGGATTAGTAGATTACTGTTTTAAGCTATTAATCTGCTTACTCTTTTTCCTACCCGCTTACGGCATTTTATTGAACCTGATTCTCAAGTATTTCTTTGCCTATCAAGCTAGCAATACCCATATCCAAGCTCGCTGATTTTTATACGCCTGACAAACACCTGTCTCTTAATCAGATCTCCTGATTAAGAGATTGGGCAGAGCGATAATCTTCCATTTTATTTTTCTATGCCAATGCACTTATCAACATTAACAACTACACCTGATAATTCGATATTACATTAGTGATATTACTGCGATTTCCTATTTTAATTTCGCTTTTTCGGTTAATTTTACTCTTATCAATTAACAAAATTGATTGTAATGATCGTCTTATAAGAATATCTTTGAATTCCGCATTATCAATATTCGAATCCCATAAATCACCATTTTCATCAATACCATCACAGGAAAAAATAAATAGATCGATCTCTAAATTTTTTAATTGTGTAATAAGTGATGAACTAATATAACAAGCATATTTACGATGCAGAACTCCCCCTGAACTGATTAATTGAATATTTTTTTTCTTTGATAATTGATGGCAAATACGAATGCTATTGGTAAAAATAGTAATATTAATATCAGGAAGTTGCTTTGCCAGATACCAACATGTTGAACTTGCATCAAGCGCAATTATCATTCCTTCGCTTATCCAAGTCACCGCTCGTTGAGCAATAAGCGATTTACTCGAAAAATGGCTTTTAACCCGCATGTTAAAGGGGTCGCCATTATCCTGTGTTTCTCTGTTTAAGCTTTTTGCTCTTCCATGTAAACGAAGAAGATGACCATGCTCTTGAAGAAATCGCAGATCCCGGCGTATTGTTTCTTTACTCACTTGTAAAGCTACGGAAAGTTCAGAGGTTGTTAATGATTCATGATGATGGAGAAGATCCATGATTTTCTGGTGACGTTCATTTCTCATAAAGGAATCCCTTTTATATTGGGACAGAATAGGATTATTTTGTCCAATACCAGAATTAGAAAATCACGTCTTTTTTAGCAATATATTTCCACATTTAGTCGTTTTCTCTGTGACGACGATAGCAAAAGCGTTATCATTTCCTACTTTAGTCAGCATGTTTAAAAGAGATAACAAGAAGAAATAACTAGTATAGTCATTTTTAACAGAAGATTACCTATTCCTGTATAAAATTTTTAAATAATAAATTATAAGCTTCCTGGTGCTCACCGGGTGTATAAAGTTCATAGTGATAAGAAAACTGCTCACGGGCTTGTTCAGACGATTTATAATAACCCACACCAAACCAAGCAAAGAAAGAAGCGCCTAATACCGTCGTCTCTGATTCATTAAGTACTTTTATTGGTAAGTTTAAAATATCTGCTTTTATTTGGTTCCAGAGATGGTTACGGCTACCTCCCCCCACTAACACCAATTCTTTAGCATGAAATCCACTTATTTTCTCTAAAAGAGATAAGTTTTGTTTTAATTGATACCCCAACGCCTCTAATGCAGCACGATAAAAATGACGTCGTTCAGTATCCAACGTTATTCCACACCACCCTGCCTCAGAGGTTAACAAACGACAATTCATTCTTAAGTTATTAGCACCAGGAGGAACAGATAAAGCTTCATGGATCATTTGCAGATAGGCCTCCGAAGGGGAAATACCTTGCCAGAAAAGCTGTCTGATCCATTCAAGTATTCCAGAAGCTAACCATTGCAATCCTGGGTTAAAGATCCCTTTTCTTGCGTCTAATTCACATGTAGAACCAGCATAATAAGGTAAAATATGGGTATTCACATGAGAGGCGCGTACCATCAGAATCTCCCAAGTGCCGGAAGATAAGATGGGTTGATTTAAATCTGCGCCAGAGCCAAATAAAGCAAATTGGGTATCATGTCCAGAGGAAATAACGGGAATTCCTGAAGGCAAGTTCAACTTTTTAGCTGCCTCTGGAATTAAAGTACCAATCTGTTCACCGGCATAAACGAGTTCGGGAAATAAACTCTCTGGAATAGAAATAGCATCTAAAATTTCCCCACTAAACTGCTCATGATGAATATTTAGCAACTGACTGGTCCCGGCCATCGTTCTATCAGTTGACATCACTCCGGTTAATCGATAATTGATTAAAGAAGAAATAAACAGCCATGCATGGGCTTTATCGTAAAGAGTAGAATGATTTTCCTTTAACCAAATTAACTTATAAAGCGTATTAAAATTAAATTTCCCAACACCGGATATCGTTTGCAATTTCTCAGCAGAGAAATAATGCTCAATATTTTCAACAATAGGAGTTGTTCGCGGACATTTCCAACTAATAATGGGATAAAGTAGGTCACCCTTTGCGTCGACCAGTGTTCCATCAACACCAAAAGTGGTTACCGTTATTGCGCGTATCTTATAACTTGATAATTGGGGGATAATGATACGACAACAGCCTGCCAACCGTTCTAAAATGGCATCCAGCGACCATATGTGCCAGTGAGAATTGGCTTTATCAGGCTCGCTGGTATTCGGTGTTGACTCCCTTGCAATCACATTACCCTGAGAGTCAACCGCAATAGCCCGCACATTCGTAGCTCCGCAATCCAAAACTAAAACGACATCTTGCATCATACGCTCTCCTGTTGTGGAACAGAGGCGGTACAATTCGTATCGTACCGCCAGCAGCCACTATTTCTTATAGAGAGGACCATAGTTTTGACAGGCTCGGTAATCTGAACCTTCCGGCTCCATACCGTATGCACTCCATGCAGAAGGACGATAAATGGCTTTTTCATCCACGTTATGCATACAAACTGGGATCCTGAGCATAGAAGCTAACGTAATGAAATCGGCGCCGACATGACCAATAGAAAGCACGCCATGATTAGCTCCCCAATTCGCCATAACAGAGTACACATCCTTAAAGACACCCTTGCCGGTTAAGCGTGGAACAAACCAAGTTGTCGGCCAAGTTTCATTTGTCCGTTTATCCAGAATGTCATGAATATCTTTAGGCAATTCCGCACTCCAGCCCTCAGCGATTTGCAGGACGGGGCCAAGGCCTTTAATAATATTGACACGACTCATGGTGAAAGGAACTCCGCCTTTCGTTAAGAATTTGGAGGAAAAGCCGCCACCTCTGAAATATTCATGGAGCGCCGGGCGCCATTGTGTTGCGGCCAGACAAGCATCTACTTCCTCTTCGGTAATTTCCCAGTGAGGTTTCATCGTAGGATGGCCTTGAGCGTCTTTTTGGCAACAAGTCCCATCCAATGTTGCAGAGCCTGAATTAATCAGATGAATCACCCCATTTTCAGCCTGCCCCGTGAGTTTTTTGCCCGTAACACGCTCGACAGATTCTGGAGACCAGAAAGTTCGAACATCAGCAAAAATCTGTGCTGTCCCTGTTAGCATATGACCAAATAACATCGCAACGCCATTTAGACTGTCATTCTCTGTTGCAACCGTAAATGGCTGACGAATGCCATTCCAGTCGAATGAACTATTTAAAATCGCTTCCGCAGTATCGCCATTGGGATATTGATCTGTCCAATGACGCTGCCCCTGGAAACCCGCAACAATGGCGTTGTAACCGAGTGCTTCTTCACCATACCCTTTTTCTTTCAGTTTTGAATTCCCCAGCATCATGTCACGAATACAAATAGCCATGAGTAAACTTTCGCGAAGAACTTGATGACGACTTTCTGGTGAACGGTGATATTGTTTAGCATTCAGATCTTCACCATATTGGAAATACTTATCTGCCCAAGATAAGGCCAGCTCAAGTTCCTCTTCATCATATATTTGCAGATCAATACGACGGCGTAATTCCGTCATATCAACAGATTGGATTTTCATACCAAGCCAGGATTCAAAAAAATTATGATCAACAATTGAACCTGCGATGCCCATCGATGCGCCACCAACAGAAAGGTAAGTTTTTCCTTTCATACTAGCGACAGCTAATCCAGCACGGGCAAATCGTAGCAACTTTTCTTTGACATCATCAGGAATACGAGTGTCATCAGCATCTTGAACTTCATGCCCATATATAGAAAAAGCGGGGATACCTTTTTGCGAGTGGGCGGCTAAAGCTGCCGCAAGATAGACTGCGCCTGGACGTTCAGTCCCATTAAACCCCCAGATAGCTTTAGGTCTTGTTGGCTCCATATCTAATGTTTCACTGCCATAACACCAACATGGCGTGACGGTAATTGTCAGACCAATATTCAATGCACTGAATTTTTCATCACAAGCCGCAGACTCAGCAAGACCAGCAATACATGTGTCTGCAATAACGCATTCAACAGGGGTACCACAAGCATGGTAAATATGCCCAGTCAATAAATTAGCTGTCGCTTTTGCCATATTCAAGGTTTGCTCTTCGAGTGATTCACGCACTCCCATACGACGGCCATCAATAACTGGACGAATACCAATCTTGGGTAATTTCATATTCTTTCTCATGCGATTTCCTCTATATACAAATAAGTTATTATTTGCTTTTTAAATTAAACGGATTACCGGGTAACGCATTCGCGCGGAATTTTGCGAAAATCAAGACCACAGCAAAACAAAAAGCAGGCACAAGCTCAGCCGTTGGAATGTGGCCTACAGCATCACTGACAAATCCCATAATAGGCGTCACGACGCCGCCTCCAACAATCGTCATAACAATGAGTGAAGAACCATATTTAGTGTCCTGACCTAATCCTTTAATTCCTAATGAAAAGATAGTTGGGTATTGAATAGACATAAACATGCTACAAATGGTCAATGCAATTAAGCCAATATATCCCCCTACGAATGCGGAAATAATGCAAAGGATCATGGATATCAAGGCATAACAAGCTAATACTTTTTCCGGGGCAAATCGCTTAACTAACCAAGTCCCCGTTGATCGACCAATAAAGAAAAACACCATTGTTGCTGTCAGATAATTAGCGGCGTACCCCGGAGTCATACTCGGAATTTCATCAACAGCATAACGAATCAGGTAACTCCAGCAAGCTGTTTGCGCACCGACATAGCAAAATTGTGCTAACACTGCCCAACGCCAATGCTTGATTTTAATCAGGCGGCCTAAAGACTCAAGGAATGAGCTGTTATTATTATGCGTATCACTTTGTATCACTGGAAATTTGGTAAATAAGATCAAGAATGCAATCACTAAAACAGCAGCAGCGATAATCATATAAGGGGACTGTACCGCTAAAACGAGGCTGTGATTATAGGTATCAATCTGCTCAACAGTCATTTTATCAAGTGTTTCTTGGGATAAATGAGGGACATGAGATAAAATTAAACTTTGCCCAAAAATAACAGCGATAATTGCCCCAAACGAATTAAATGTTTGTGCCAGATTAATGCGGAAATGCCCCGTTTTCTCAGGCCCTAATACCGTGACGAAAGGGTTAGCCGCTGTTTCCAAGCACCCTAATCCAGCGGCGATAATGAAAAGACCGACCAAGAATAGCGTATAACTCATCGCTTCTGCGGCAGGCCAAAAAAGGACCGCACCAACAGCATAAAATAATAAGCCAGTAATTATCCCTGATTTATAATTTAACTTATTCATTAATATGCCAGCAGGAATAGGAATAACAAAATAACCAAAATAAAATGCAGACTGGATTAATCCCGCCTGGAAATTTGTTAAAACAAAAGCTTTTTGAAATTGAGGCAGCAATATATCATTTAAATTATTTGCCACAGCCCATAAAAAAAACAGAGAACATAAAAGAGTAAAAGGAATTAAATAACCGCTATTTTTTTTATTATCCCGCGCTATACTTGATTGCATCGATATATTATCCATAGCACCCTCATCTATCGCAGCTAATACTGTAAGCCTTCCATAATCAGTCATATTTTTAGTCATCTATAAAATAAGAACAGGATCACAATCACATTTATTTATTCATGCCGCTAAATTGTGAACCTAATCACTAAAATAAATCTATTACACATGCCCGTTTGTATCTTTTTTATTTAATTCGGTCATAAAGATGACCGTATAATATTTTTTATGAGAAAACGGTCAATAAAACCAATAAATGACCGTTTGAGTGAGAAATGAAAAATACGGAATAAAAAAAATAAATACAGACATCTGTAAAACCCAAAAAGTGATAAAAACATTTGAGCTTAATCACAAAAATTAACTTAAATATTTATTTAAAAACAATAAAGTATTACAACAAAAACAAATAGAAAACTTAATTTATTTATTTTCATTAATTAGCATAAAAGCATATTTCGAATTTAAACAAGGTAAATAACCATGAAAAGAAATACATTATCTCGTGAAATTATTAATACATGCTTAGAAATGACCCGATTAGGGCTAAATCAAGGCACTGCGGGTAATGTTAGTGTCCGTTATAACAATGGAATGTTAATTACACCGACAGGAATTCCTTATGAACAATTGACTGAAACACATATTGTTTATGTAGATGAAAATGGTCAACCTGAGGATAATAAGCTCCCCTCAAGTGAATGGCGTTTTCACCAAGCGGTCTATCATGCCAGACCCGATGCCAATGCAGTTGTCCATAATCATGCAATTCATTGCACAGCGGTTTCTATTTTAAATAAGCCAATCCCGGCCATTCATTACATGATTGCAGCGGCGGGAGGCGATTCAATTCCCTGTGTGCCTTACGCAACATTTGGCACCAAACAACTCTCTGACTATGTATTTAACGGTTTTAAAAACAGAAAAGCGATTCTATTACAGCATCATGGGATGATTGTTTGCGAAGTTAATCTACAAAAAGCACTGTGGCTCGCCCATGAAGTTGAAGTGCTCGCTCATCTATATTTAGAAACTCTAGCGATCCAAAATCCAGTTCCTATTCTAAGCCCAGAGGAAATAGCAATCGTGCTTGAAAAATTTAAGACATATGGCTTAAAAATTGAAAAAAATTGAAAAAATAGGATCACTTTATCAGACGGTCATCATGGCTCATAGCATGGTTACTAATGAAATAAGTTGGTTTGGACAAGGCGCAATTAATGAATTATTCCTGGCGTCAAAAGAAAAGAATTGTCTCTTAGTCAGAACTGCTAATTAAGAGATTGGCAAAGCAATAGCCTGCCACGCTGTCCGCTTTTTTACTACCTGTCCAACCCACTAGCTTCCCCAAACGCAGCTAGGCCCAGTGGAGAAAAAGGGCCTGTTCTAGTACAAAGATCCGGGCATAGATCAAAAAAACACACATTTCCCACGACAAAATGTGCATAACAACTTTATTTATCCATAACCAACCATTAATTTTTATAGATGGTGTTAGTCTGTTAAGTAATTTAAGTACTTTTTTCACCCGAAAACAGTTTACCGGTCTGTCACATTCTGCTCCCTGTTCGTTAGGAAAATTGATGCGACAAACAGACATTGAGTTTCCACAAAAGGAATATTCCTATGCTGAAAATTATTCAATCTCCATCCAAATACATTCAGGGACCTGATGCCCTGCTTCATATTGGTAAATATACAAAAACTATCGCCGATCACGTTTTAGTTATCATCGGTAACTCCGCGATGAAATTGGTGGGAGAGACCGTTCATAACAGCCTGGAGCAGCATGAAATTACCCGCCATTTTGAAATATTTGGCGGTGAATGTAGCCAAAATGAGATTAAGCGCCTGTCTGATATTCTTAAAAAACATGAATGCCAAGCCGTTATTGGCATCGGCGGCGGCAAAGTACAAGACACCGCAAAAGCGGTCGCTTATGAATCCAGATTACCTGTTCTGATTGCTCCTACTATCGCTTCTACTAATGCCCCAACCAGCGCACTCTCTGTTATTTACAACGATGATGGCAAATATGAAGATTATCTCGTTTTCCCAACAAATCCAGATATTGTACTCATAGATACCAACATTATCGCTAAAGCCCCAACCCGTTTTCTGATTGCCGGAATTGGCGACGCGCTGGCAACTCACTTCGAAGCCCGAGCTTGTGGAGCCACACATCAACCCCGGATGACAGGTGGTGGAATATCCCGTACAGCAATGGCCCTTTCTCATCTCTGTTACGAAACGTTGTTAGAAGAAGGCTATAAAGCAAAACTGGCTGTTGAAGCGGGCGTCAGTACATCCGCGGTAGAAAATGTTATCGAGGCCATTACTTACTTAAGCGGCCTGGGCTTTGAAAATACGGGCTTAGCCGCTGCTCATGCCGTACACAATGGTTTTACCGTATTGGAAGAATGCCGCCACATGTACCACGGCGAAAAAGTCGCTTTCGGAGTATTAGTTCAACTGATACTGGAAAATAGCCCAAATGAAGAATTAGATACTTTACTTGATTTCTGTGTACAGATAGGGCTACCGGTTACTCTGGATCAACTTGGCGTAAAAGATAGTGAAAAACTGCAAGAAAAAGTAATGGCAGTGGCGACAGCGAGTTGTGCTACGGGAGAAACCATTCACAACATGCCTTTTGAAGTGACACCGGAAAAAGTATATGCCGCTATTATGGCTGCTGACCGGATGGGACGCGACTGGTTGTATTAAGTTTAACAAGAGCGGGCAAATTGTCCGCTTTTACTCTTTTATTCAAGCAACTAAAGTTCGGAAATGAAAAAGAATAATCTTGGCTAATACAATGCATATCCACTAAAAAGCAAATAATCTCTGTTAATAGTGCTTGTAGTGAAGTGAAAATCAATCAACTGAGTTGTTGAGCAACGAGAAAACGCACTGTGCAAAATCAGTGCGTTAAGAAATAAATTTATCGAGTCTATTCAGGCCAAAAGTTTTCATCCATTATTTGCTCAAACGTCCAAGGACAAGTTTCAGGAAATATATTTCGATTAATTAGCGTTTCTTTTTCTGCTAATCGACGAGCAGCGGTGTAAGCTTTTTCCAAATGTTCATCCAACTTATTTTTCAAACTGGGAGATTCTTGCAAACAATCAATCGCCTTATCACGCTGTTCTTCAATGGTTAGTTCCCAACTCCGCCCTCTGCGATCTGCCTGATATCTCCATTTCAGTAAGTGTGCGAGTAAAATTTCCAACCGAGATCGTAATTCTCTGCGCTCACTTCGCCCCATAGCCTCAATTTCCTCAAGAAGATTTTCCGTATCCAACTGGCTAAAATCACCGGAACGAAGCAAGTCTGCCTGCTCCTGCGTCCAACCATAAAAATCGCTGTCATAACGTGTCGTCATGGTTCCTCCACTTGTATATCAGCTATGCAACTGTATAAATTATGAGTCTGGCAGATTATTGGTATACCGTCAAAACAGTATGTTTATCGTTAAAATCGATTAGCAGCCCATTCACCATAAAGGTACAACACAATATTGCAGCTTAAAGCCAGTGGTTTTAACCTTTCATTTGGAAGAGTAAATTTATCGAGTCTATTCAGGCCAAAAATTTTCATCCATTATTTGCTCAAACGTCCAAGGGCAAGTTTCAGGAAATACACTACGCCTAATATTAGTTTCCCTCTCCGCTGCAATAATGGCATCACCATAAGCATCAGAGGAAATTTCGCTAAGTTCTGACTTTAAACTGGGATTTTTTTTAAGACGACGGGCTATTTTTCTCCTCTGCCCTTCAATCGTAAGCTTCCAGCTCCGATATTGCCATTCAGATTGGAATTGCCACTTTAGGAGGTGAAGAAACAGTACCTCAAGACGAGATTCCAGCTCGTTTCTTTGGCTATTTCCCATACCTTCTATTTCCTCCGAAAGGTTTTCTCTGTCCAATTGATTCAGATCACCAGAACGAAGCAAACCTGCCTGCTCCCGCGTCCAACCATAAAAATCGCTGTTATAACGTGTCGTCATGGTTCCTCCAGTATAAATTATGAGTCTGGCAGACTATTGGTATACCGTCAAAACAGTATATTTATCGTTAAAATCGATTAGCAGCCCATTCACCCTAAATTGAGAATAGCCTTTCGTCTGGACGGATACATATATACCCGTCATCTTTCAAGTTGCCTCTTTGTTGGCTGCACTCACTCACCCCGGTCACATAGTTATCTATGCTCCCGGGGATTCGCTCCCTTGCCGTCGCGATGCATCTTGAAATCCATTGGGTATAGAATAACAAATAAAAGGAGCATGAAATCTGTGGTTTTTGTTTGATAAAGAACAAAAACGAACCAAAAACGCTCACCAACAATTAAGTAAAGCTCGTTATTGTGATAATGGTCACAATTTCATTGGTAAAGTACATTTTAAAAAGTTAACAAATCACTCAGAATTATCGCCGGGGCAAAACAACTTTAACAACTGAGGGTTGTTTCACAGATAGGTTGGGTTATTTCAACTATCATAATTTTCGTTATGGAAAATAACCACTTACAAAACCTTTCATTTTCCCATCCGGTGGCAATAGTCAACCGGCAAGCTGTTTATATAACCAAAAATGCCATCGGAGGCAAAATATGTTAAGTATTTTCAAGCCGACACCTCATAGGTCCCGGCTGTCAACAGAACAGATAGATCCCGTCTATCGTCGCTTACGCTGGCAAATTTTTATGGGCATTTTCTTTGGTTATGCTGCTTATTATCTGGTAAGGAAAAACTTTGCACTCGCAATGCCTTATCTGGTTGAACAAGGTTTTTCCAAAGGCGATCTCGGCTTCGCATTATCAGGGATTTCTATCGCATACGGCATCTCCAAATTCATCATGGGCTCCGTATCCGACCGTTCTAACCCACGATTCTTCTTACCTGCGGGTCTGATCCTCGCGGCTGTTGTCATGCTGTTTATGGGTTTCGTACCTTGGGCAACTTCCAGTATTGCCATTATGTTTGTACTACTGTTCCTGTGCGGCTGGTTTCAAGGCATGGGTTGGCCTCCTTGTGGTCGTACTATGGTGCACTGGTGGTCACAGAAAGAACGTGGCGGTATCGTTTCTATCTGGAACTGCTCACATAATGTTGGCGGCGGCTTACCACCATTGCTATTCCTGTTAGGCATGGCGTGGTTCAATGACTGGAAAGCCGCACTTTACATGCCAGCTTTTGCCGCAATTCTCGTTGCATTGATTGCGTTCGCGCTGATGCGTGACACACCACAATCTTGTGGCTTGCCGCCAATCGAAGAGTATAAAAACGACTATCCTTCTGATTACACAGAAAAAGATGAAAAAGAGTTAACAGCTAAACAGATTTTCATGCAGTACGTGTTACCTAACAAACTGCTGTGGATGGTTGCTATGGCTAACGTATTTGTTTATCTGCTACGTTACGGTGTTCTTGACTGGTCGCCAACCTATCTACGTGAAGCCAAGCATTTCGCACTAGATAAATCTTCATGGGCTTATTTCTTGTACGAATATGCCGGTATCCCAGGCACGCTACTCTGTGGTTGGATGTCAGACAAAATATTTAAAGGCAACCGTGGTGCAACCGGGGTGTTCTTTATGACGCTGGTCACCATCGCCACTATCGTATTCTGGTTGAACCCACCAGGTAACCCAACCGTAGATATGGCTTGCATGTTGATTATTGGCTTCCTTATCTACGGCCCAGTGATGCTGACGGGTCTACATGCCCTTGAGCTGGCGCCAAAGAAAGCCGCAGGTACAGCCGCCGGCTTCACCGGCTTATTTGGTTACTTAGGCGGCTCTGTTGCTGCAAGTGCTATCATCGGTTACACCGTTGAGTTTTTCGGTTGGGATAGCGGGTTTATGGTAATGATTGGTGGTAGTATCTTGTCCGTTATTCTGTTGCTAATCGTCACAATTACCGAAAAGAAACATAAACAGGAAATAGCCCAACAATATGGCTAACCTCTGTCATTAAACTGTGATATATCACTGATAATATCAATTAAGCCGCAGCATTATATATGCTGCGGCTTTTTTCAGACTCTAAACTAAGAGATTATGTCAGTGAGTATTATTAACACAGACAAACACACAGTTTAATGAGATAGATTTCATCTCATCGCTAAAACGGAGAAACACACATGCAAACTCCAATCAAAACAATAATAACAGGTATTATTTTAGCCTCATCAATGTCAGGTATCACCCAGGCGGCAGATAAGATTGTTATCGCCCATCGAGGCGCAAGTGGATATCTGCCTGAACACACTCTGCCAGCCAAAGCGATGGCTTATGCCGAAGGTGCTGATTATCTGGAACAAGATCTGGTCATGACTAAAGATGATGAACTGATAGTCTTACATGACCACTACCTTGATCGTGTCACTGACGTTGCCAACAAATTCCCTGACCGTGCTCGCCAAGATGGACGCTACTATGCCATCGACTTTACCTTATCTGAAATCAAGTCATTAAAATTCACGGAAGGCTTTGAGATTAAAAATAATCAACAAATACAAAGCTTCGCCAATCGTTTCCCGATGTGGAAATCTGATTTTCGAATCCACACTTTTCAGGAAGAGATTGAGTTTGTTCAAGGATTAAATAAATCTACCGGCAAAAACATCGGTATTTACCCGGAAATTAAAGCGCCGTGGTTCCACCAACAAGAGGGAAAAGATATTTCCACTAAGGTGCTAGCCGTGCTGAAAGAGTATGGTTATACCAAGAAAAGCGACAAAGTTTACCTGCAATGTTTTGATACCAACGAACTCAAACGCATCAAAAATGAACTGGAACCCAAGCTAGGCATGGATCTGAAACTGGTTCAACTTATCGCCTACACCGACTGGAATGAAACTTATGAAAAACAATCAGACGGTAAATGGACAAATTACAGCTATGACTGGATGTTCAAACCAGGCGCAATGAGAGAAGTAGCACAATATGCTGATGGCATCGGCCCTGATTACCATATGATCGTGGCGGAGAATTCCACACCAACCAATATTAAGTTAACTAGTCTGGTAAAAGAAGCTCACACCAATAATCTGGAAGTCCACCCATACACGATTCGAGTTGATCAACTGCCTAAATACGCCGCCAGCGGCGATCAGCTTTTCGATATCATGTATAACCAAGCGGGTGTAGATGGTGTATTCACCGATTTTCCTGACTTAGGCGTGAAATTCCTGCAAAAACATCATCAACATAAATAAGATGCAAACAGGGCGCCTCAATCTGCGCCCTGTTCTTATCGCTTTAAGAATTACGCTTTACTTATCGAAAAGGCCATAACATCACTGAGCTTTTCAGCCCGCAAAGCTAACATCACCAAACGATCGACGCCAAGCGCCACGCCAGCACACTCAGGCATCCCTTGTTTCAGGGCGCCAACCAAATTTTCATCAATCGGTCGAACAGGTAAACCTAACCCTGTGCGTTTACGGTTATCCTGTTCAAAACGCTGACGCTGCTCATGACTATCAGTTAGCTCACGGAAGCCATTTGCCAATTCAACGCCTTTAAAATAGACTTCAAAACGCTCTGCCACCCGATGATCTTCTTTACTGATTTCCGCCAGAGAAGCCTGAGAAGCTGGAAAATGGTAGATAAAAGTTGGCTTTTCAGTACCGATATGCGGTTCAACACCAACAGCAAACAAAAGTTGCAATAAAGTATCTCGATCTTCTTCTACATCAGCAATATTACTCAGATCCAATTTGGCGGCGACTTCACGCAACTTTTCTTTCTCTGCTGATAGCGGGTCAATATCCAGATAGCGCAAGAAAGCCTGTTGATAAGAGAGTGATTCTGCATTTTCACAGTCAAGGATCTGTTGAAGTAAGTCATCAACTTCATTCATCAAACGATACATATCATAGTGAGGCCGATACCATTCCAGCATGGTAAATTCAGGATTATGATAACGCCCCGCCTCTTCATTACGAAAGCAGCGACCGAGCTGATAAATAGGGCCGCTTCCTGCCGCCAGCAGGCGCTTCATGTGATATTCCGGGCTTGTCATCAGATAAAGAGTCATACCATCCGCAGCTCCTGGACCAACAAACTCCGTCTGAAAAGGAAACAATTGAATATCAGTCACTGTAAACTGACCCATCGCAGGCGTTTCAACTTCCAATACCCCACGATCTGCGAAAAAGCGCCGTATTTCTGCTAAAATAGTCGCTCGTTTCAACAAGTTGGCGATAGGTGCGCTTGGCTGCCAGTTTGCTGTTTCGCTCATGTAAATGACTCCAAAATAAAACCAAACGTGCAGTCTACCTGCATCACACATATCAGACAAATGATTACCGTCTGATCATCCCGGAACAACTTAGCTTGTCTCGTATCAAGACTATCGCAGATTGACTATGACCGGATATATTATTATTAGCTATCTGCTAAAATATTACAGTCAGATAAACAATAAAATAGTGATCGATTTTTCCTGACACAACAAAGCCAATACCAGACAAAATCACTATTTACTCTAACAGAGTTATCAATTTAAAATGACAAAATACATCTATATTGGTTTTATCCGGCTTAATATGATTAATGCCTTTTGTGCTGATCCTACTCAGATATTTTCCATTATCTTCCTGCAATGCGATAATGTGCTCTGATAATGCCATTCATACCCTCCATTTAAATATAATTAATTACTTTATAGAATACCATTTAAACCTCATGTCGATTCTTTATGCCCATAGAAATAAAATTCCCTTGTTGAATATATACTACTACCGTTAAACAATAAAATATATCCTCTCTTTATTATAAGCAACATAGCCAATTATTATTTATACCCGTCATCTTTCAAGTTGCCTCTTTGTTGGCTGCACTCACTCACCCCGGTCACATAGTTCGCTATGCTTCCGGGGATTCGCTCCCTTGCCGTCTCGATGCATCTTGAAATCCATAGGGTATATAATTATTAAATAATCAGAAGAAATTATTATACTTAAATTAGAATTTAGATATTATAAGAAAACTGAAAAATAATTTAAGATGATAATTATAATATGACCAGTAACACGAATAATACATTATTAATCAAATTATTATGGAGCATAATTAATATTTTATCTGGTGTATTAGATGACTAATCCTATCGCTTTACTATTAAAATAATAATGGTCAGGTAAAACTGACCACCATAATAAAATGTCAGCAAAGCTCATTTGTCCAATTACAGTTTTATAACTTTAAACTGGCAATATATATCTAAGTCGTACTTATCCGGTTTAATATAGTTAAAAATACCACCTGCATTGATCCGACTCAGATATTTTCCATTATCTGCACACAAAGCTATCATATTATCGTCAATATATTCTAAAGTAAAAGTAGAATAAACATCAATATCTGATTTTGTCGCTACAATATAATCGCTACCTGCCAGAGAAATCCGACTCAAATAAAGACCATTGCTTGCACGAAGTGCTATCTTATTGGCGCTAATTTGTGTTGCAGAATATTTGGTGTAAATATCAACAATAGATTTATTAGCTTCAATAAAATCAAATCCTCCTCCTCGATCAATTCGACTTAAATAGCACCCATTATCTGCCAGTAATGCAATAGGACTACTTGATAATCCCATAATATTCTCCTGCTTAAATATATTTAATTTATTTTGGTCAACTATGTTATTTATAACGCATTAATTTAAACACCACATTTTACTATTCCTGTAAATATAAAAATTTTCCAATGAATATATACAATCAATATGATTATTAAATACCAAAATATATTTTCGTATCTATTTTGAATGATATAATCATTTAAGATTTAATTATAATATTCATTAAACATAAATAGTTTTCACAGTTAAATTATAAAACCACAAACTATAAACAAAATAAAAATTATTTTAAATCATTAATTGCAACATTATAAATAACTCTAAAAACCCTTTATTATCTAATTATCTTTGAATAAGTAATAGGTTTTTATTCGATATATTAAGTATCTGATATTATTAGTTTAAAATAAGACAAAATAATAGTGGCCAGTTTTACCTGACCACCATAAAAAAACTCAAGTAAAGGCCATTAGTTATGCAATTAGTGTGGTCACTTTAAAATGGCAATACACATCTAAATTAACTTTATCCGGTTTAATGTAATCAACACCGTTCACAGTAACCCGACTTAAATATTTCCCGTTATCTGCACGTAAAGCTATCACATTACATCCAATATCCTCTACCGTAAATGTAGAATAAATATCAATACTCGATTTCACCGCTTCAATATAATCGCCATTAGGCCGAGTATACCGGCTCAAATAAAGCCCATTATCAGCAATAAGTGCTATCTTATTAGTACCAATCTGTATTAATTTATATCTTGAGTATATATCAATAGCAGATTTAACAGCTTCAATGTACTGAACTCCCGCCTGATCTATTCGGCTCAGATAGAGATTATTATCTGCTTGTAATGCAATAGTAATATTTGGTAATGCCATGACATCTCCTATTCAAATATATTTTCACACTTAAACTATATTCACCATGAATACACTATTTAAATATCAGTTATCACTATACCTGTGAAAATAAACTCCTACTAATAAATATAAAAAATAGCAAATTGTATTTATATATTTATTTTGAATGATAGGTAATTTAAAATTTAACTATAACATTCATTTATTGAATAAATGAAAATAATTTTTACATTTAAATTAAACGACCATAAATTATAAATAAAAAAACAGAAAAATCAAATTTACATTATATGGCCTTAATGCTGAGTTCTATTATTAGCGCTCTATTCTCCTCAAATAATAATGCTATCGATCAATGCCAAATAAAGTAACTAACTTTTGACCCAGATCAAGCTTGAGTAAGCAAATCCAACAAAATACCCTTTCATATCAAATTTACCTCACTTAGAACTCGCTATACTTAATCCAATACAAATAGTAATAAATAGCTACCCTTAATCGTTAAAGCAGCGGATTTTTCCTACAGAATTTTGCTATATAAGAAACAATAACAACAACATTCCAGGAAAGTTACGACGATTTTGCTCACTAATTAATTTCACTTAAACAATGGAGAAGCACAGTGCAAATCTTTAATACCGATCTCGCTATTATCGGAGCCGGAGGCGCTGGTCTACGTGCCGCAATTGCCGCCGCTGAAGCTAATCCTCAAATGAAGATTGCTCTGATCTCAAAAGTTTACCCAATGCGTAGTCACACTGTGGCAGCAGAAGGTGGATCAGCAGCCGTCACCCAAGCTCACGACTCCTATGACTTCCATTTCAACGACACGGTATCCGGTGGTGATTGGTTATGTGAGCAAGATGTTGTTGAATATTTTGTCGAACATTGCCCGACAGAAATGATCCAACTAGAACAGTGGGGCTGTCCGTGGAGCCGTAAAGAAGATGGTTCCATCAACGTGCGTCGTTTTGGTGGTATGAAAATAGAGCGTACTTGGTTCGCTGCGGATAAAACTGGCTTCCACATGTTGCATACGCTATTCCAAACCTCTCTTAAGTACCCTCAAATCCAGCGCTTTGATGAACATTTTGTCCTCGATATTCTGGTGGATGAAGGACAAGCACGCGGTCTGGTTGCACTCAATATGATGGAAGGCGCCAAAATTCAGATAAGAGCCAATGCCGTTATTATGGCAACCGGTGGTGCAGGCCGTGTATACCGCTACAATACCAACGGCGGGATCGTGACCGGTGATGGTATGGGTATGGCATTCCGTCACGGCATACCACTGCGTGATATGGAATTTGTTCAGTATCATCCAACCGGTCTGCCAGGTTCCGGTATCCTAATGACGGAAGGTTGTCGTGGTGAAGGCGGAATTCTGGTCAATAAAGATGGCTACCGCTATTTACAAGATTATGGCCTCGGCCCTGAGACTCCATTAGGCAAACCTGAAAACAAATATATGGAACTGGGTCCCCGTGACAAAGTTTCTCAGGCTTTTTGGCATGAATGGCGTGCCGGTCGTACTATTTCAACTCCGCGTGGCGATGTGGTTTATCTCGATCTACGCCATTTGGGAGAGAAGAAATTACTTGAACGCCTGCCTTTTATCTGTGAATTAGCAAAAGCATACGTCGGTGTTGATCCCGTTAAAGAACCTATTCCAGTCCGGCCTACAGCACATTACACTATGGGCGGTATCGAAACTGACCAAAAATGTGAAACCCGCATCAAAGGGCTGTTCGCTGTCGGCGAATGTTCTTCTGTTGGCCTGCATGGCGCAAACCGCCTTGGTTCCAACTCTCTAGCTGAATTAGTGGTCTTTGGCCGTCTGGCGGGTGAAGAAGCGGTAAAACATGTTCAACAAATCAAACCTGTTAATGACCGAGCATTGGATGCCCAAGCGCGTGATGTAGTCGCACGTTTGAACAACTTACTGAAACAGGAAGGGGCGGAAAGTTGGTCAAAAATCCGTGATGAAATGGGTATCTCAATGGAAGAAGGTTGCGGTATCTATCGTACTCCTGAACTCATGCTAAAAACGATCGATAAGATCGCTGAACTAAAAGATCGCTTTAAGCGGGTGAAAATCACCGATAACACCAATGTGTTCAACACGGATCTACTGTACACCATTGAGCTTGGCTTTGGCTTGGATGTAGCCGAATGTATGATTCACTCAGCGATAAACCGCAAAGAATCTCGCGGCGCTCATCAACGTTTGGATGAAGGTTGTACCGAACGTGATGATGAAAACTTCCTAAAACATACACTCGCTTTCTATAAGCCTGGAGGTGTCCCTCACCTGGAATACAGCGATGTAAAAATCACCAAATCCACACCGGCAAAACGTGTCTATGGCGGTGAAGCCGCGGCACAAGAGAAAAAAGAGAAAAAGTATAAGGAGCAGGAGAATGGTTGATATGAACACCCTGAGAATGGAGGTCATGCGCTATAACCCGGAAAGTGACCATAAACCCCATTTTATAACCTATGAGATTCCTTATGATGAGCAGACTTCCCTACTTGATGCCCTAGGTTACATTAAAGACAGTCTCGCTCCCGACCTCTCTTACCGATGGTCTTGCCGTATGGCTATCTGTGGCTCTTGCGGCATGATGGTTAACCGCGTGCCGAAACTGGCCTGTAAAACCTTCCTGCGTGATTATCCTCAAGGGATGAAAGTTGAAGCGCTGGCTAACTTCCCCATTGAACGTGACCTGGTAGTGGATATGACCGACTTTATTGAAAACCTGGAAGCTATCAAACCATACATTATCGGGAATGACCGTAAACCTACAGAAGGCCCGAATATTCAGACTCCGGCACAGATGGCGAAATATCATCAATTTTCCGGCTGTATCAACTGTGGCTTATGTTATGCCGCTTGTCCCCAATTTGGTTTGAATCCCGAATTTATCGGCCCGGCGGCAATCACGCTGGCTCACCGTTACAATCTCGACAACCGCGACCACGGTAAGAAAGAACGCATGCCCCAGCTTAATAGCCAGAATGGGGTATGGAGCTGTACATTCGTTGGTTACTGTTCTGAGGTCTGTCCGAAACATGTCGATCCCGCAGCGGCTATTCAACAAGGCAAGATCGAAAGCGCGAAAGACTTCATGATCGCCATGCTAAAACCACAATAAGGGGAGGAGAAAGTAATGACGACTAAACGTAAACCTTATATCCGCAGCATGGCGCCCAACTGGTGGCAAAAACTGGGCTTTTACCGCTTCTATATGCTGCGTGAAAGTACCGCAGTGACAACTATGTGGTTCAGTATCTTACTGATATACGGTCTATTCGCCCTAAAAGGCGGCGCACAAAGCTGGGATGAGTTTGTCACGTTCCTGCAAAATCCCGTCATCTTGCTGATTAATCTCATCACTCTGCTAGGTGCTCTGCTGCATACTAAAACTTGGTTCGAACTAGCGCCGAAGGCAGCTAACGTAGTGATAAAAAGTGAAAAAATGGGGCCTAAACCAGTGATCAAACTGCTATGGGCCATCACTATTATCGTCACCACGATTATCTTAGGTATAGCCTTAGTTTAACCTCAAGGAGGATTTAATGAATCAAATACCTAAACGTTCCGATGAACCGATTTTTTGGGGATTATTTGGCGCCGGTGGTATGTGGGGCGCCATTGTAGCTCCAGCCATTATTTTACTGGTAACCATCCTTTTACCATTGGGAGTAGCGCCGGAAGCATTAAGCTACGCACGAATTCTGGCTTTCTGTCAGAGCTTTATTGGTCGTGCGTTCCTATTATTGATGATCATTCTACCGTTATGGTGCGGTTTACACCGTATCCACCACGGTATGCATGACCTGAAAATTCATATTCCCGCGAGTAAATGGATTTTCTACGGCTTAGCAGCAATCCTGAGTGTTATCGCTATCATCGGCGTTTTTACTCTGTAAAGGACGTCTGGAAGATGAAAAACTGGCGGCATTGAAAATTGCCCGTTCAATGCCGGATATCGGTATCGAACGAGAAACAGTGATGAAAAGTCTCTATTTCTTGATTAAAAAATATTGCATATAAAAACTGCACTGCCAAAGTGTGAAATTTTTGGAGTGCAGTTCAATATTAACTGGACAATTTCAGACCGATAATACCGGCGATAATTAGAACAAAGCTTAGGATTCTGGCAAAACTTGCAGATTCACCGAACACAATAATGCCAAAAATGGCAGTGCCCACTGCACCTATTCCAGTCCATACTGCATAAGCTGTACCTATTGGTAAACCTTTCATTGCATAAGCAAGCAGCCCCATACTGAGCGCCACAGCACTAGCGGTAATCAGGCTCGGCGTCAACCGGGTGAAACCATGAGTATATTTCAGGCCAACCGCCCAGACGACTTCGAATAAACCAGCAATAACAAGCACAAACCAGGACATATCAAAGCCCCATAATAATTGAGAGGTCGTCCCCAGAAAACGGCAGCATATCCAGGTCGTCCCGGATAACCATTAGAAATAGAGGCAAATTATAGTCGCGAAAAATTGCAGTATCAATAACGCAGCATTATGCGCTAAAAAGAAAAACCACAGTCTGTTGCCAGAACTGTGGCTTTTATTGAATACAGTCGATGGTTATTTTACGCGGGAAACGTATTCGCCAGAACGGGTATCCACTTTAATCACTTCACCGATTTGAACGAACAGAGGTACTTTAACCACAGCGCCAGTGCTCAAAGTTGCGGGTTTACCCCCGGTACCTGCGGTATCACCTTTCAAACCGGGATCAGTATCAGTGATCTCTAATTCAACAAAGTTTGGTGGAGTGACAGAGATCGGCTGACCATTCCACAGCGTCAGGATACATTCAGCTTGTTCAACTAACCATTTCGCATTATCGCCAACGGCTTTTTCATCAGCCGCTAATTGCTCGAAGGTTTCGTTATTCATAAAGTGCCAAAACTCACCATCGTTATACAGGTAAGTCAGATTCATATCCATCACGTCAGCAGATTCTACAGAATCCGTAGACTTGAAGGTCTTTTCCAACAGTTTACCGGAAATTAGCTTACGAATACGGACACGAGCAAACGCCTGACCTTTACCCGGCTTCACGAATTCACTTTCAAGAATAGCGCACGGCTCGCCATCTAACATGATTTTAAGACCTGAACGGAATTCATTGGTACTATAAGTAGCCATGGAGATCCTCTTTATAAACAAAATGGCTTAGCCAAAAAATGGCGCACATTATAACCCCAAAGATCATCATCAGAGAAGACTGGTTGAAACAACTGACAGATGTTATTACCGATCCTGATGAATTATTACAATTATTATCTTTAGATAAACACCCGGCATTGAGTAAAGGTAGTGATGCACGTCGCCTGTTTCCATTACGGGTACCCAGAGCTTTCGCTGCCCGTATGCAGGCAAACGATCCTAATGATCCGCTGTTGCTTCAGGTTATAACGACACCGGAAGAATTCACGCTTACGCCGGGTTTTTCTACCGATCCCCTGGATGAACAGCGCAGTGCTGTCCCCGGTCTATTACATAAATATCGTAATCGCGCATTATTGTTGGTTAAAGGAGGATGTGCTGTTAATTGCCGTTATTGCTTCCGCCGTCATTTTCCATACGAAGATAACAAAGGTAATAAACGCAATTGGCAGCAAGCATTAGATTACATTCAGCAACATCCTGAACTTGATGAGATTATCTTCTCTGGCGGCGATCCTTTAATGGCAAAAGATCACGAACTTGACTGGTTAATCAGCCATCTGGAAAAGATTTCCCATATCAAACGACTGCGCATTCATACTCGTCTGCCTGTGGTTATTCCTGCTCGGATCACAACGACACTTTGTGATCGGCTAGCACAATCGAGACTACAAGTGCTCATGGTGACCCACATCAATCACGCTAATGAAATCGACCAATCCTTGCGCAACAGTATGATGTTGCTGAAGCAAGCAGGTGTCACGTTATTAAATCAAAGTGTGCTGTTACGCGGTGTCAATAATCATTCTGATACTCTGGCTGATCTGAGCAATGCTCTGTTTGATGCAGGTATTCTGCCTTATTACATTCACGTGCTGGATAAAGTACAAGGAGCCGCTCATTTTATGGTCAGTGATGAAGAAGCCAAGGAGCTTATTCGGGAATTACTGACAAAAATTTCAGGTTATTTAGTACCACGTCTGGCAAGGGAAATCGGTGGAGAACCGAGTAAAACACCTCTTGATTTGGGATTAAAACAAAACTAACAAAAAATTCATGCCCGGATACCTTTTAACCGGGCATATCACTCAAATTCTGAATGCTATTACTGACACTTATAGACCTGACCAATCATCTTACTATCTAGTGGAGCAAAGCTAGATAACAGACTTTCACTCGGACTGGTCACCCCATAAATCACATTTCCCCCCATGACTGCGGCTTTATTGCGTAAATCATTAGCTGCCCCACGCATTGAGCTGCTTTCATTACTTACACCAGTCATCCAATTGCTTTGCGTACCTGTTACTTCACCTAATAACTGACATTCGTTGCCAGGTTTAGTGTCAACAAAACGAACCTGTGAGCCTCCAGAAGTTAATTGGTTGGTGGTTGTACACCCTGCCAGCAGTAGCAACACTGAAGCGCTGAGCAAAACTTTAATTCGCATGTTTTTCCTCACTCATTGTTGTAAATTCGACAATTAATCATCAATATACCTTGTTGTGCACCAATATCGCAAAAAATAATTTAATAAAGTGTCCTTAAGGTAAAGTGTTTAGGCTAAAAATACTTTATACCAAGGTGAATATAGTAAAGAAATAGAGGAAAATAACTGAATAAATAACACGAATAAACTCAATAAATTGCCTTTTCCATAAAAAAGTAACTTATTAATTATCCCATTGATTATGTAAATATTTAACCAGTTTGTTAATCTCCTCCGGGGAAATCTTGAATAAACTTATAATAATCATATGACATATATTCCAGTTAGCTATATTTGTAATTATTTTCTATCTGCTAAATTCAATTCCCATGTTGCGAATGATATTTAAACTTAAATCACCTCATTAAAAATACGATTAGAACATCTATCAACAGTTTTGAGTTAGTAATATCTCACGATAATTTTCTATTAAGTCATTATCTGATGTCATATTCCACAAAAATTCCACTTACTAAGATGATTTAGCTATTATATTCATGTGGATTTTATTATGTATAAATAATTATGCTTTTTTAACATGGATTTAATTTGGATACAGATATTTCATTGACACCACAATAACACTCGATCAAATGTTCTCGTGGTATCAATTTTATGGTTATTGCCATCCATCGCCAATATGGATGTACTCTGTTAGATAGTCGAGAAATACTCGTACTCGTGATGGAGGTTGTCTGCCTGTGCCGACAAAAACGGCATATATTTCTTCTTTATCGCCAGGATTATAGTTCTCAAGTACAGGTAGCAACAAACCAGCCTGAATATCAGCATTCACATGGAAACGGGCCAGTCGAGCTAAACCAAGCCCTGCTAGCGCAGCTTTACACATGGTTTCTCCATCACCAAGTAACAAGTTCCCTGAAGGCAATTGTTGCACCCACTCTTCCGAACCGATGAAAGGCCAAGCTTTCGCATGGCGGGTGAAACCAAAACCAAGTCGATTGTAACGCCCCAAGTCGCCAGGCGTAGCGGGCATCCCCACTCTTTCAAGGTATGAAGGAGATCCTACCACAACCATTCGACTTGACCCCAACCGGCGCACTATGAGACATGAGTCGTCCACAGGAGGGCCAATACGAATTGCCACATCGCTACGATCATCAAGTAAATCCGCTACCAAATCACATAATGAAATGTCGAGTGTGATCTCCGGGTAGCGTTGCAGGAAGTCCGGTAGTAAAGGCATCAAGCAATGCTTTCCAAACGCAACATGACAATTCACACGTATCCGTCCACGTGGCGCGGTTCCCTGATTTGCTTCTTGTTCTGCGGCTATGATGTCCTCCAAAATCCTGACACTACGCTCATAGAAAACAGAACCCTCAGCCGTTAACTGAAGTTTGCGTGTTGTTCTATTCAACAGCCGTACACCAAGCCGCATTTCCAGTCGATTAATAAGTTTACTAACGGCTGATGGAGTCATGTCGAGCTTGCGAGCCGCGGCTGAGAGACCTTCCGATTCAATTACCTGAACGAATACAGCCATTTCTGTAGATCGATTAAATTTGTGCATAGATATTTGAATTATTTTCCAAAATCCTATGAATAAATGAATTTTAGTCTAATAAGCTCATTTTTTCTAAAACTTAAGGAAATATTTTTTTCCTTAAGAATTTGTCCTATGCCAAATTGCTTTTATTACTTAACTCATTGCGTGTTATATGGCCAATGTCTACGGGATCAGCATGATCGAATGTTGTTAACTCCTATCTGGAATTTAAATAAATATTTTACTTATTGCTATTGGGATTGACGCTGTTAACGAACAAGATAATGGAACATCAAGTCGCTTTTTAAGCTGATAATGGGGTCAGTCACTTTATAAAGTCATAGCTTCACACAGGGCAAAGCCTGTGTTGCACAAACTTTCAATCACGAACATGACACGCTGGATAACGCTGACAGAGAGAGAAATGAGGAGAGAATAAACTCTATAGCAAGAAGGCTCTTGTGTCGTTCATCGGAACGTCAGCAAAAATAGAATTGACGGGAAAACACTCTAGCTATCCCAATAAACCGATCACTTAATAAAACGGAGACCAATATCCGGACTTAAACCTCAGCCCGAATATTGGATTTTATCAAATGCTATTTCGGCGGGAAGGTAATGAGTACAACTTTAGTTAGTACCCACTTTTGGACGTAATCCACCAGGCTAGCGACCTACGCGACTATTACATCATGCCGCCCATACCGCCCATGCCGCCCATACCACCTGCTGCGCCTAAATCAGCTTTATCGTCTTTAGGCAGATCAGTGATCATACATTCAGTAGTGATCATCAGGCCGGCGATAGATGCTGCAAATTGCAGAGCAGAACGGGTTACTTTGGTTGGATCCAAAATACCCATTGCGATCATATCGCCATACTGTTCGGTAGTTGCGTTATAACCGTAGTTGCCTTCACCTGCTTTCACGCTGTTTGCGATAACAGATGGCTCTTCACCTGAGTTGTCAACGATCTGACGCAGAGGAGCTTCCATCGCGCGCATTGCAACACGGATACCTACGTTTTGATCTTCGTTATCGCCTTTCAGACCAGCAATAGCCGCTGCAACGCGAACCAGCGCAACGCCACCACCAGCTACCACGCCTTCTTCCACTGCTGCGCGAGTTGCATGCAGAGCATCATCAACGCGAGCGCGTTTTTCTTTCATCTCAACTTCTGTTGCAGCGCCAACTTTAATAACAGCAACACCGCCAGCCAGTTTAGCTACGCGCTCTTGCAGTTTTTCACGGTCATAATCAGAAGTAGACTCTTTGATCTGCTGATTGATCTGAGCAACACGTCCGGCAATTGCATCTTCTTCACCAACGCCATCAATGATAGTGGTGGTATCTTTGTTGATAACGATACGTTTTGCCTGACCCAGATCTTCCAGAGTTGCTTTTTCCAACTCCAGGCCAATCTCTTCAGAAATAACATTACCGTTAGTCAAGACAGCGATATCTTGCAGCATAGCTTTACGGCGGTCACCGAAGCCAGGCGCTTTAACCGCAGCCACTTTGACGATGCCACGCATGGTGTTAACAACCAAAGTAGCCAGTGCTTCGCCTTCAACATCTTCAGCAACAATCAGCAAAGGCTTGCTTGCTTTAGCGACACCTTCCAGAACTGGCAACAGTTCACGGATGTTGGAGATTTTTTTATCTACCAGAAGAATATATGGGTTTTCTAATTCAACAGAACCGTTTTCTGGTTTGTTGATGAAATAAGGAGAGAGGTAACCACGGTCGAACTGCATACCTTCAACGACATCCAGCTCGTCTTCCAGGCCTGTACCTTCTTCAACGGTGATTACACCTTCTTTACCGACTTTATCCATCGCTTCTGCGATCAATTTACCCACAGTTTCGTCGGAATTCGCGGAGATAGTACCTACCTGAGCAATAGAGGTGGAATCTGAGCAAGGTACGGACAACTTTTTCAGTTCCGCCACTGCTGCAACCACGGCTTTATCAATACCGCGTTTCAGATCCATTGGGTTCATGCCAGCGGCTACGGCTTTCAGACCTTCAGTAACAATAGACTGAGCCAATACAGTTGCTGTCGTTGTGCCGTCGCCCGCAGCATCATTCGCTTTAGAGGCAACTTCTTTCACCATCTGAGCACCCATGTTTTCGAACTTGTCTTCCAGTTCAATTTCACGAGCGACGGAAACACCGTCTTTAGTGATTGCAGGAGCGCCGAAAGATTTATCCAGCACAACGTTACGGCCTTTAGGGCCTAGGGTTACTTTTACTGCATCAGCAAGAATATTCACACCACGTAGCATCTTAACGCGAGCGTCGCTACCAAATTTTACGTCTTTAGCTGCCATTGTTTCTTTCCTTTAAATTCGTTCAGTTAAGAAGATCTAAGCGCAATAATTACGCTTCAACAATTGCCAGAATGTCGCTTTCAGACATGATCAACACTTCTTCGTTGTCGATCTTCTCTGACTTAACACCGTAACCATCGTTAAAAATAACGATATCTCCAACTTTCACACACAGTGCTTTCACATCACCGTTTTCAAGGATGCGGCCATTGCCCACAGCCAGAACTTCGCCACGAGTGGATTTACTCGCAGCAGTGCCAGTCAGCACAATACCGCCAGCAGATTTTGATTCAACTTCTTTACGCTTGACGATTACACGATCATGCAATGGACGAATATTCATTGATAG
Source organism: Photorhabdus luminescens subsp. luminescens (assembly GCF_001083805.1). Lineage (GTDB taxonomy): Bacteria > Pseudomonadota > Gammaproteobacteria > Enterobacterales > Enterobacteriaceae > Photorhabdus > Photorhabdus luminescens. The sequence continues at coordinate 700,740 of NZ_JXSK01000002.1, forward strand.
CTCTCCTATAAGAAAGTCCATATCAGGTAAGAGGATTGATACCAGTATGCTTTCATTAAACTAGTATCATAATAAATTAAATGGGGACTTATTTATGATACTTCAAGGGCAGGCAAAAAAATATTTTACTTTTCTTGCCTACAGAAAAAAACCTATAGTTAAACCAAACATTTAGAAAATAACCGCTTATTAATGAGGCTTATGCTCGTCATCATCGGGCTTATGTTCTCTCAACGAACGGGAGGGATCATCCTGCTTACGCTCGTATTCACCCTCGAAAGTATTGCTATCCCGTCTAAACCCACCGCTATTATGAGGACGATAGAAATTGATATGCGGCATCAGTTTCATTACTAATTTTTTCTGAACCGGCGGCAGTAGCAACAATAATCCAAGGAAATCCGTAAAAAAGCCGGGAACGAGTAACAGGAAACCCGCCAGTAAAAGGGAAACGCTTTTTATCATTTCTGCTGCCGGACTCTCACCGTTAACCAATCTCTGCTGGATCTGGAGAAAATTCTTTATGCCCTGACTGCGAACCAAAGAGATACCGACACAAGAAGTAAACAACACCAGTAACAGAGTAAACAGCACGCCTAGTTCAGAGGCAACACGCACAAATAAAGTTGACTCGATGTAGACAAGCAAAAATATCAGGATAAATGGCAACCAACGCACTTGGTGCTCCTTCAATTGATTTGGATGAACAGGTTGTATCCTGAATAAATCATATCAACAAAATCCAAGGAACAACCAAATTAACGCTTTTTAATTTATTAAAGATATAATTGGGGTCACAGTTATCGTTTTCAATCCGCTGAAAATTTTGCTAATTAGACACGCAATTGTGATAAATATCACATATATCAAATCAGACTAAACAAATACCACTATAAAGTGATCCAGATTCAATGCATTTATTGCTAACCAGCATATGATCACGCGGGCAATCTGGTGATGAAGAGTTCATATCATAACTATTGCTGTTGGCAACATAATAATTGAATAAACGCATAATTAGACAGTAAAAACGTCATCTAATAAGAAGGTTCTCATGTCAAACAACATTCGTATCGAAGAAGACCTGTTAGGTAAACGAGAAGTCCCTGCTGAAGCCTATTACGGTATTCACACCTTACGTGCGATTGAAAACTTCCACATCAGTAACAACACCATTAATGATGTACCCGAATTTATCCGTGGCATGGTGATGGTAAAAAAAGCCGCAGCCTTAGCTAACAAAGAACTGCAAACTATTCCTAAGAAAATTGCAGACATCATCATCAAAGCATGTGACGAAGTGCTCTATAACGGCAAATGCATGGATCAGTTTCCAGTCGATGTGTTTCAGGGCGGCGCCGGTACTTCACTCAACATGAATACCAACGAGGTTCTGGCAAATATTGGTCTGGAACTGTTAGGTCATAAAAAAGGCGAATATGAGTACCTGAATCCCAATGACCATCTGAATAAAAGCCAGTCAACTAACGACGCTTATCCAACTGGTTTCCGTATCGCAGTTTATAACTCCATCCTGAAACTGATCGAGTCTATTGAGCTGTTAATTGCGGGCTTCGATAAAAAAGCTAGAGAATTCAGCGAGATCCTAAAAATGGGTCGTACCCAGTTACAGGATGCGGTTCCTATGACTCTAGGGCAGGAATTCAACGCATTCTCTATCCTGCTGAAAGAAGAAGTTAAAAACCTAAACCGCACGGCTGAATTACTGCTGGAAGTTAACCTTGGCGCTACTGCTATCGGGACCGGTTTGAATACCGCGCCAGGTTATCAGAAATTGGCGGTTGAAAAACTGGCTGAAGTTTCAGGTCTGCCTTGCATACCAGCCGAAGATCTGATTGAAGCAACCTCTGACTGTGGAGCTTATGTTATGGTCCACGGCGCTCTGAAGCGCCTGGCTGTCAAACTGTCTAAGATCTGCAACGACCTGCGTTTGCTTTCTTCTGGCCCTCGCGCTGGCCTGAATGAAATCAATCTACCAGAATTACAGGCAGGCTCTTCTATTATGCCGGCAAAAGTGAACCCGGTTATTCCAGAAGTTGTGAATCAGGTCTGCTTCAAAGTTATTGGTAACGATATTTGTGTTACTATGGCATCCGAAGCAGGCCAGTTACAGCTCAATGTAATGGAACCTGCTATCGGTCAGGCTATGTTTGAATCTATCTCTCTGCTAAGCAACGCTTGCTGCAACCTGGTAGAAAAATGCGTTAATGGCATCACGGCTAACAAGGAAGTTTGCGAAAACTTCGTATTCAACTCGATCGGTATCGTCACATATTTGAACCCGTTCATCGGTCACCACAATGGTGATATCGTTGGTAAGATTTGTGCCGAAACTGGTAAGAGTGTTCGTGAAGTCGTGCTGGAACGAGGCCTACTGACCGAAACTGAACTGGATGACATCTTCTCTGTAGAGAACCTAAAATGTCCATCTTATAAGGCAAAACGCTTTGACGATTAAGTTGTTGAATATAATAAAAAATAGCTCTTAGCAATAAGGCACGCGACTCCAACTGGATAGCGTGCCTTTTTACTTCCCTACATGCACAAAGTATTAACCTAAAATTTTCAAATTTTTAATTATTTCAAGGAGTCACTATTATGTTAGCCGTAGAATTGATTATCGTTCTGCTGGCCATCTTCCTGGGTGCAAGATTAGGGGGAATTGGCATTGGATTTGCCGGTGGTCTCGGCGTTCTGGTGCTGGCTGTAATTGGCGTTAAACCAGGGCATATCCCATTCGATGTTATTTCCATCATTATGGCCGTTATCGCCGCTATCTCTGCAATGCAGGTTGCCGGCGGTCTGGATTACTTGGTTCAGCAAACTGAAAAACTGCTGCGTAAAAATCCAAAATACATCACGATACTCGCACCTATCGTTACCTATTTCCTGACATTGTTTGCAGGTACGGGCAACATCTCTCTGTCAGCACTGCCTGTGATTACTGAAGTTGCGAAAGAACAAGGCATTAAGCCATGTCGTCCGCTTTCCACGGCGGTTGTAGCGGCCCAAATTGGCATCACCGCCTCACCCATTTCCGCGGCGGTCGTCTATATGTCCTCTCTGATGGAAGTCCACGGCGTCAGCTATATCCATCTGTTGATGGTGCTATTACCATCCACTTTCGCCGCTATCGTTCTGATGTCTTTCATCATCTCCTGGGCATTCAATTCCAAACTATCTGATGACCCCGTTTATCTGAAACGTCTGGAAGAAAACCTGGTAACTCTGCGTGGCAGCAAACAGATTGAGATCAAATCAAGGGCTAAAGCTTCTGTTCTGTTATTCCTGTCGGGTGTTATCAGTGTTGTTATTTACGCTATCGTCAACAGCCCAAGCATCGGCCTGATTGCAGAACCCCTGATGAACACTACTCACGCTATTCTGATCATTATGTTGAGTGTTGCAACTATCACCACCATGTTCTGTTCAGTTGATACTGACGCCATCCTGAACTCCAGTACCTTTAAAGCAGGTATGAGCGCATGTATCTGTATTCTGGGTGTTGCATGGCTAGGAGATACTTTTGTACAGGCAAACATGGATTGGATTAAAGGCACCGCTGGAGACTTAATCCACTCTCAACCTTGGCTGCTAGCGATTATTTTCTTCTTCTGTTCCGCCCTACTCTATTCTCAGGCGGCAACCGCAAAAGCATTGATGCCGATGGCTTTGGCTCTGAATGTCACACCATTGACCGCCATTGCCTCTTTTTCTGCGGTTTCTGGGTTGTTTATTCTGCCTACTTATCCAACCTTGGTTGCCGCCGTTCAGATGGATGACACCGGCACTACCCGTATCGGCCGTTTCGTATTTAACCATCCATTCTTTATCCCCGGCACCATTGGAGTTGCTCTGGCTGTTGCTTTCGGCTTCCTATTCGGCAGTATGATCCTCTAATTCTGCCTACCAATAGCCGCTTAATACAGGGGTGTATATCGCCCCTGTATACCCTCCCCAAAATGATATATTTTCTCTGAAAACCTTCGATAACTGTTTCAATCTTAACCAGAACACTTTCTGGTCTGGCAACCTTCGGTTATAGTGCTGAATCTGTTCCATTCAATTAGCTATCATTATCTTTATGATTAAACGTACTCTGATGCTATTTTTGCTGCTTTGCAGCATCCTCTTTACCCCAATGGCAGCGAACGCGCTGTTTGAACAACCGGGGCAAAATCCATATTTGCCAGTAGATCAGGCATTCATGTTTGATTTTCAGCAAAAAGGCGACAAATTGACGTTAAACTGGCAGATCAAACCGGGTTATTACCTTTATCGCAAACAACTTCATATTGAGCCGCAACAGGCCATACTGGGTAAAATTACGTTGCCGCAAGGTACAGCTCATCGAGATGAGTTCTTTGGTGAAACTGAAGTTTATTTCCAACAACTCATCGTCAATGTTCCTGTTACAGAGGCAAACAACAATTCTAATATCGTTGTCACTTACCAAGGCTGTGCCGCCGCAGGATATTGCTATCCACCTGAAACCCGCCTTGTTCCATTAAGTGCAGTTATTCCATCAAAAACAACTGACGCAACACCTAATCAACCTGCCCAGAAAGCACCAGAAAGCGCATCAAATGATCAACAACATTTACCTTTCTCACCACTCTGGGCAATCTTGATTGGCATCGGTATCGCCTTTACACCTTGTGTACTACCGATGTATCCATTGATTTCCGGCATTATTCTTGGCGGCCAACGCCCTAAGAGCCTAAAACAGATATTTTGGTTGGCGTTAAGCTATGTTCAAGGCATGGCGCTCACCTACACGCTACTTGGGTTGATTGTCGCGGCTGCGGGTCTACAATTTCAGGCCGCACTGCAACATCCATATGTACTGATCGGCTTATCAGTATTGTTTATTCTGCTAGCACTATCGATGTTCGGCCTCTATTCTCTGCAACTGCCTTCCTCTGTTCAGACGCGCTTAGTCAACTGGAGTAACCAGCAAAAAAGCGGCTCGCTTTTCGGTGTATTCGCTATGGGCGCGTTAGCGGGATTAATTTGCTCTCCTTGTACTACCGCGCCGTTAAGCGCGATTCTGCTCTACATCGCTCAAAGTGGTAATACCGTGTCAGGTGGCCTAACCCTTTATCTTTACGCTTTGGGAATGGGATTACCGCTCATTGCCGTCACCCTATTTGGTCATAAACTCCTGCCACGCAGTGGACCTTGGATGCAATATGTTAAAGAAGCTTTTGGCTTCATTATCCTCGCGCTACCCGTTTTCCTGCTGGAAAGAGTTATCGGTGATACCTGGGGAATACGGTTATGGAGCCTGCTGGTAGTCAGTTTCTTGGGATGGGGATTTGCTCTGACAATTAGAAGCCAAAACGGTTGGGTACGAGTCATACAACTGATATTGTTAATTCTGATGCTGATAGCTACCCGTCCGTTGCAAGATTGGTTTTGGGGTACAACAGTTACCCAACAGTCGCAGCACAGCCTCAACTTCCGCCAGATAAATAACTGGCAGGAGTTAGAAGATATAATGACACAAAACAGCCATAAAACCGTTATGCTTGATTTCTATGCTGACTGGTGTACCGCTTGTAAAGAATTTGAAAAATATACTTTCAGCGATCCACAAGTTCAGTTACAACTGCGGGATACCTTACTATTACAGGCCAATGTCACAAATAACAGCCCGCAACAGAAACAACTTCTAGAAAAACTTAGCGTTCGGGGATTACCGACTATTCTGTTTTTTGATTCTCAAGGAAAAGAGATCCCCGATTCACGGGTGAATGGTTTTATGAATGCAGCCCGCTTTAACGAGCATTTGCAGCATCTGCCAAAATGATCTTGAAGGAGAACACCGTGCAACGAGAACAAGTCCTTAGTCATGCCTTAAACTTACTAGAGCAACATGGCTTATCCATCACCACTGAGATACTTTTTGGCTCGCTCAACATGGATATCGAATATCTCAAGCAGTTCTGGCCCGATCGGGAAGCGCTGCTTTATGACTGCCTACGTTATCACGGCCAACAGATTGAAGTCTGGCAACGACAGATATTACTGGATGAAAATCTGACTCCAGAACAGAAGCTACTGGCCCGTTATGCAGCCCTTGATGAAAAAGTAAAAGAGAAACGCTATCCAGGCTGCCTGTTCATCGCGGCCTGTAGCGAATTCCCTGAATCTGACCACCCTATTCATCAATTAGCTGAATTACAAAAACAGAGTTCCTCCCGCTACACCACCGAGCTATTACATCAACTGGATATTGAAGATTGCGAACTCGTTGCCAAACAGATGGAGCTGATTCTGGAAGGTTGCTTAAGTAAGCTACTGATCAAACGGAATATTGATGATATCGCGACGGCAAAACTACTGGCAGAAGATGTTTTAGCTATTGCTTTATGCCGCAAAAATGGCGCGTTAAGTTAACAAAAATCAGCCTAAGATGAACAACCACACAAATTCCGGGCAAAAAGAAAGCAAACAATCCGCTTTTATCATTTTTTATCAGAAAGGCATTGACGACTTAGGCTGAATACGGTTTAATGCGCCCCGTTGCCCGGATAGCTCAGTCGGTAGAGCAGAGGATTGAAAATCCTCGTGTCGGTGGTTCGATTCCGCCTCCGGGCACCATATCAAAGAGCGTTGGTTGAGAGATGAGAAGACTGAACGGGCGTTCGATATCGGAACCTAAAAGTGCATCGCGTAGTATTATTCAATCATGCAATATTTCGATGTTAATTAAAGGGGTTCTAAATTCAGGATATCTGAGAAATCAGATGTTCCTTTTTCGTTTGAGCGCAATATTTACAAGTTCCATTGTAACTGTCAAGCCATCCAAACCAAAATCAACGAATTAATTAACACGATGTTGTATATCGGTTCTTCAGATTTCCTGATTGGTTAGAAGAAGGTTAATTCTGGGAGACTGCATCAGTTCAAAAAAATTCCCCATCTTGCAACAGGGAATTATTTATGTAGAAAAAGGCAAATTCAGACAACAGCGAGAATATTCTGTTTTATCCGATTAACATTTCGCCTCTTTCTGGCTCAACATCAATATACAGCATCAACTCACGCTCCAGCGCGCGCCCGGCAATATCCAGATTGATATCAATATATTCCATCGTAGTCGTAATACTGCGATGCCCCAGTAATCCGCGCACCATTTGCAAATTACGATCAGGCGCTTTCATCAGTTCAGTTGCCAAAGTATGCCGGAAACGGTGGGGGCCCACATCAAATCCACACTCCTTTGACAAACGACGAAAGAATGACTTTATCGTCTGTAATTGATCAGTTTCATTTCCTCTGTCTGTTTTGGCGGTAAAATAGTTCACACAGAACAGGGGATCACTGGATTTTGCCCCAGCGGCTTGCGCACGTTCCAGCAAAATCTCCAGCCGCGGATACAACCATTTCACCACCGGCACCTGGTGTTCATAATGGTTCTTACTCCCCTCAGAGCAAAGAATAATCCGGCGCTCATCCAGGTCAATATCCCCGAGCCGGATATGTAATAACTGATTTTGCCGCATCCCGGTATAACGCAACGTATCCAATACCGTCAGCCAGTACCAGGTCGGATATAATGCACAGCGGGCACGATGATTATCCCCTGTCCGTCGTTCCCGCTCTTCAAATTGCCCCATCGTGAGATACAAGGTTGTCAGTTGTTTTTTGGTCAATGTTTTCTTTTTATTTTTGTTCTCATTAACCTCTACACCAATAAATGGGTTTTCCGTTTGGGGCAGTATTTTTTCTTCTATCGCCAAATTAAACACTGACCGCATATGCGCAATCTTACGTTCCAGGTCACGCCTTTCAGTCCGCGCTGATGCAACACATATCTGCGCCACGCCAGGACCTGCTGTCGGGTTACCTGAGCAGGCCGATTGTCGGCACCTGCAAACACCTGGAATGTATTCACCACCTTGCGATAACTCGACTCAGTAGCCGGTCGCAAGATTTTGGCAAAAAAATATTCATCCAGCAGGTTATCCCAGGTCATACTGTCCATCTCTACTTCCTCACTTCATCAATTTAAAAACCCATTGCGGGGCGCGAAAAATAACGCATGGTTATTATAACACATTGTTATTAAAGATACTTTCTCAGGAAATCATTAGAAAAGGGCTATCCTCGGGTACAGGACTACCACGGTAAAGCAAAGTACTTTTGATTAAGTAGCCATGAACACGTTGATAAGAGCCAATCCGATCAGCAGAATCATAAAGATGACAACAACAAAAACACTTTCCACGACTTACTCGATGTCGTCCCAGCCGCTCAAATGCGGTTTGTACCCGCTTCCATTTTTGGCTAACCTCTTTGCCATCCGCCTGTTTTTTCTCACTAAGAAACTGAAAGAAAATAGCCGGCGCACTCACAAACACAAAGCCGCCAACCAAATGTATCCGGGCTTTCGGCGTATTCATGTTCATCACCCCCTGCATTAAGCCAACGGACAACCAGTCCCAGAACTGCTCTCCAATACAGGATGTCTCAATAGCATTTTCATGATTCTGCCATGTTGTCTGAACAGCGTGTTGTGAAGACATTGACGTGTATGGCGGTGCGATTTCCGCTTCATTCACCATAACTTGTTCTGTCACTGTAGTAGCAACATTCATCCCCATCAATGACAGTAACTGTTGCGTGCTTCCGTCCGACTGCATCCCCTTCTCCGGCGTGACTGTCATAGCAGTAAAGGGGAGCTCATCAACAGGCTTCACGGCTGATGAAACAATTTTAGCCATCGTGTTATCTTCTTGCCGTATCTGAGAGGGCAGAACACTTTCCATTGCGGTTGATAAAGGCGTAGCAGAAACATCGGGATTTCCTGAAACAATAATTTGCGATGATGCAGCTGTGACAGATAATATTTCTGATATTGTCGGTGCACCGGCTTTATTCAAAGCTTCTGTCATTATCTGATTTATTGCGTTATCTTTCTTCATCTCACCGGATAGAATACAAAACAGCGAAGGCAAGGCATCAGGTACCGACGCCAGCCAGGTCAATGCCTTAGCCGGCAGCAATCGCCCGGCAAGTAACACCCCAAAATGACAGGCAACCCTCATCGCCACTGGGGGAGTTTTGAACCGGAAACGATACGACCCCTGCGGCACAGCCAGCCCAGGGTACCAGGGTTGGCCTTCATCCAGTTCGCCCTCAAACTTTGCCAAAACAGGCAAAAAATGAAATAACGCAGCGTAAAACACCACCGTGTTCCATATCACACTTTGTGCTGCCTGCGTCTCAGGCGCCACACCCGGCGGTAACATCTGCCCTTTCGCCAGACGTACGGCAAATGCAGTACATTGCAACGTCACATCAATTAATCCGCCCAAACGAGCATAAGGTCCCTGCGGTGCCGCCGGAAGTTGTTGCATCAATGCCACACACTCATGTAATGGGGCCAGCCACAGCGTCTGATAGAGTGTTTTGGATAATGCGCTATTGTCCCACAGACACTGTAAATACTGTCGTCGCCGGGAAGTATCCAGCAATAGCCTGGACTCAGACGGCAAAAAGTAGCCTGCTTTGACCGTTTGTGGGATGGCGGCGGATTGTGGAAGTGGCTTTTTTCCTGTGGATGCTCCTGCCAGCAGGACTTTAATTTTTTTCAACACGATTAATCTCCCCTATTTTTTCTAAAACCCTAATACATCCTCTGACAGGGACAAGGCAAAACTCTTTTTCCGGGAATAAAAATTAATCGATGAAAACAGCACGCAATGATTCAAACGTGTCCAATTCAGTCACGGGTAAACGAAGCATGTATCCAGTTATTTCGTTGAATCCGCTACGATAAGTACAAAAGGCAAGAACTTTATTCAATGAGGGATCATGCAAGAAAGGATTAAAGAGGGAAATAGAATGCGCCCAGTGCATCTGGGAAGCACTATCGATTCAGACTAAAACACGTCAGGGATGAACCCAATAACCTCAGTCGGTTTATTTTGCACCTCCGTCCTGTTGGATAAAAACTCCGGCCCAAGAGCCGGAATTTGCTTAATCAAGTGTCTCAAACCGTTTGAACCTCATACTGCTGACGATTTTTCCTGAGACGACAATGCCAGTTTCCCAGCCAATGTACCGGAGTATACATGACCCGATGACGTTCATTCGTCAGGGCATCACCTATCACCACCTCCCCAGGTATCCCCAATAGAGAAAGCTGGATATAGGCCATCGAAGCCGCCACGACATCAATATCCACACAGGATACCCACATATGCTGAGCAGGATTATAACCTGACATTTTCAACACTTCCGCTGCCGCAATAACCATACAACCCGCACCACAAGCTGGCTCATATAAGGTGAAAAAGGGCTGCTTCGTTAAGCGTTGCTCGACGTCACTCAACTGCATTTTCGCCATGACCAAGCTAATGGGCCAGGGAGTAAAGAATTGCTTCAGATGTTTGTTGCCCAGATTCAATTGCATAAAAACACCGCCAAGAAAATCATGGGGTTCAAATTCCAATCCCATCATGACATGTTCAAGCAGTTGAGAAAACCGGCTAACATCCTCCGGCTTATAGTGTTTGATGATTTGCAGATATCCTTGCTCCAGCTTACTGTCCGGGCAAACTGCATTATGCAGACTAATTGCCGCACATTGTACAAAATCATCGAATACTCGGTTACGATAATAATAACGGGCAGTTTCATTAAACAAGGTAATAAACGCTTTTTTATGATCAATCAAGACAGACAAAACATGCTCCTGGAAAACGGGGAACATGTCCCACTAAGGGATATATTCCCCCTTGTGGGTAAATCGCCGGCGTAATATCCGCCGGCAGTAGCGTTATCAGACACTCAGGCAAACCTGAACTTTTTTATGTCAATTCACCCCAGGGAATTTCCCTACGGGATAACACTGTCAGCGCACTAACAGCCGTCATGTGAAATATTACCGAGAATGTAGGCTGGCCCTATCACCTTACGGATACCGTCTTCCTCACCAAACTCCAGCTCATCAACTCTACCTTCTTCCCACTGCCCATTCCGGTATTTGTCGTAACCACAAAAGCCACAGACATCCTCAAAATAATGGGTGATATGGCAGTGATATTGTCTGGATAAAGGAACCATGATTTTTTCATACCACGGCTCCCAAGGCGCTGCATCAAAACTCCCGGTTAAACTGCCATCATCATTGTGCTTCCAGGCTATTTCATAACCTCGCGGCCGCACCATATCGTACAATCGGAAATACAATTCATGAGTTGTCTCGTGATCCCTTAACAATCCGCCGCAAAATCCATTGATTTCACTCGCAAGATGGGTCGGTATCAGCAGAAACAAGTCACAAGGCACCGTCTCTGTCAGCCGATCATCAAGATGAGACCACTGCATTTCCGTGTCACGTTCTCCGCTCCAATCAACCAAACCGAACCAGTCACAGGACTTTTGGTTAAATAAAGCCATGATGGTTTTCTGCGCTGTCGGGAGCAACGTCTCCCATTTTCGCTCGGCCAGACCACTTTGTTGGTATAGCCTGTCAATCTGTTGGCTGGTGACTTCATCAAGCGCAACATTCTCTTTTAACAAGGCCAGCCATTGCTCAAATGCCCAATTTTCCGGTGACATTTCACCCACTCCACTCGCTACCAGCGCTGGATAAAGTGGGTAATCTATTGTTTCAGTCGGTTGCAGAAGACCAGCACAGCCCGCGACAAACAGCTTAATACTTTGATGGATCGCCTGCCCGTAATAGGGAATTTTGTCTCCCAATCCCCATTGTCGCAGGGCATCCAGTTGGTCAGGTTGGCCAGTGATATTCAAACGATTGGCGTACCACTTCGACATAGTAAAACATCCTCTTTTTTTACCTGAAAAAGGGCACACCTTGTGAAGGCAATGCCCCCACAGGCAAGTGATAAGTTCAGAAATGTGAAAAAAGGCTATCCGGCTTTCAGACAGACCCATTCAAGTTATTTATAACCGGACAGCCGGTCTCCACAATTTTGTGGCCTGCACATCAGAGCGCCTTCTCTTTCCAAACGCCGCGATAACCCTGCCCGTCATCACCCGGTACAAATCAGGCCGGAAACGCCTGCCGTGGCGACGGGCAGTTTTATGCTTACGAACGATTTTTAGGTAAGTTTTGGTATGAATCTTTTTCATCAATAATGCTCCGAAATAAAAACGGGCATTATCCCCTGAGGGGAAATAACGCCCGTCAGGGTGAAAACAACTGCCGGCAGCCCGGCAATCAGGGGTAAAATTGTGTGATAATTTGTGTGGCTGTCAGCGCCACCTTCAGATCACATTTGTCATTCAGTAACCGGTTGAGTGTAGATATGGAGAAACCCAGCTTTTCCGCAAAATCATCGCCGCCCGATTCCTCCCGGGCACGTTCATACCAGCCTTCGTCCTTCTCCGGATGATAACCGCAAGCATAAGCGACAAGATATTTGCCGTTTTGCATCGAACCGATATCAGACATGATATAAATGCCCTGATCCTTGACCAGCAACACGTCACACTGATGGGCTATCGCTTCCTGCAACACAGGTTTCAGATCTTTAGCCTTAAAAAGTAACATCATCATTCTCCTGAGGAGAAACGTTCCCATTGAGGGAACATGTCCCCCAATGGGTTAAAGTTTAGTTATGCCGCCAGCCTCTGTACTGGCGAAGACAGGCTCACTGAACGGGTTTTCAGCACAAACTGCTCATCTACCCATGTGATTGCCTCATCCACCACATCCCGATAATCCTTGAGTGTCGGGTTATTAACATTTTCAATGTCTACATCTGATCGAAAACTCTCTATTACACAACCATTTTTGTATACCACATCAACCTGGAACTGGACTGGCGTCATGAGTCCATCAGAGACCTCATCGATATAGTCTTCGAGATACCATGACTCAAATTCCTCTGCGTCAATATTGTGTAAATCCTGTGGCCCCATGAAGACATCGATGTAACCGACAGAGAAGGAAAAACGCCTTATCAAACGGGGTTCAACCTGTAAGTGACGAAGAAATTGGCCCAGACGTTCAAAACAATACAGACACGTTTCTGTCAACTGCTTATCCAAATAGTCCATAAAACGTGTCCAGTACTTTTGTGTTTTGCTGAACTGTTCCAGCCCAATTTGTTCATCTTCCGGTAGATTATCCTGCGCCGTCAGACGCAAAAATTCCTCTGCCGTTAGATTCAGTAACACGGCTGTATCCGGCCGGATAAGGGTATCCACACGACCATTGCTTTCCGGATGGGTATAAGGCATCAGCAACGGATCCTGATAAACATGAGATATCGCATCCATCCCCCGTATCCATAACGTCAGGATACGTTCACTATTTCTGCATCTAGCCCGGTTTGCCGGATCCTCAGACAAGCTGTCCAAAAGATGAGTCATGACAGGCAAAAGTAACTCTTTGGTAAACTTTATATGGGTATCGACGTAGTCTCTCTGGCTTTCATTAAACAGACAGAAAATAGCGTCGTCATCCAGCGCCAGCCCCATTCGTTCTACGAATTGATGCCGGATATAAAAACGTAATAAAGACATAAGGGAAATCTCGTAATTGACGGGGTTCCCCCTGTAGGGGATATCCCCTATCGGGTTAATGTGATGCCACCCAATGGTGACCTGAATGAAAGATGTGTGTCAGCCGGCCTTGCGCATCGCTATTTCATCTTCAGCTTCCTGACGCTGACGTTTAAATTGCCAGAATCCTAAATGGTACATTGGCGTCACCATTTTCTGAGACATGACATTAGTGAGTGAATTGCCCACCGTGACCACGGCCGGGACACCCAGCAACGACAGTTGGATATAAGTCATCATCGCAGCAACCGGGTCAATATCGAGACAAAACGCCAACATCTGTTGCTGAGGATTAAACCCCGCTTCCAGCATGGTCTGATACATCGCAATAATCATTCCGCCAGCACCGCAAGCCGGGTCAGACACCGTGATATATTCACGCTCACCGGATTCCAGCATTGGCAAACCGTCAGCAAGCTGTAATTTGGCCATCATATGACTAACCGGAAACGGCGTAAAATACTGGCCAACCTGGTCATTACCTAATTCCAGCGCCATGAAAACAGCGCCCAGAAAATCACCGGCTTCATACTCCAGCCCCATAATAACTTCACTCAGCAAACGACTCAGCCGGAATGCATCTTCACGGGAATAACGTTTAACCCGCTGCATATAGTCCGCTTCAAATTCATCATTTTGCAACAACGCGTTGTACAGTGAACAAGCTGCCATATGCACAAAATCACAGAACACCTGCCAGCGATTTTCATGCGGCGCAATCTGGTTAAACAGTCTGATAAAAGCCTGTTTATGTGGATTCGGTTCCCGGTAAGTGGCCGCCAACGGCAGTTCCACAACATTATCGTCAGACGGATCATTATCTTCATCTTCACGGCTACGGTCAGACGCCACCGGCGGTAACAGCAACCGTTCAGATTGTGATAATCTGTCCGGTTCACAGGTATCAGCCGGTTCTGTCGCCGGGATCCGAGAATAGTTCAGACACGATGGCTGGCTGGAAAATAACGCCAATGCCTCACTGGCCTGCCCCAATTCTTCCGGAAACAACCTGCCTTCTGGCTGGTCACGCCGTTCCCAGTGATATATTCGGGCTAAAGCACTGACAGCCATCAGCGGTGTGATACCCTCATCAATATGGCGCTGAACCACCTCATCATATTCCAGCATGGTGTCATTCAGCGGCAGACCATAGTGCTCACTGAGTAATACGGTAGCCATCTGCTGCCACAATTCCACCTGGCTTGGTAACTGCTGTCGCCGGTCTTGCAAATAATCCATTGCACGGCGGGCATCATTAGCAACCTGAAATAACCACCACGGATCTGAGCCCAAAGCGTGTTCCCAGAGTATCGTATTATCAGGATATACCAGGTTACCCCGGACACCCGTCAATGCAGCCAAAAACGCGGCGCCTAGTGCTGTCACCCATTGTTCCCGACTTTTATCCCACTCACTTCGGGCTGTCAGGCCAAAACGGTTTAACCGGGACGGATGGCCAGAGGCATGAACCAGTTGATGCAATAAATCATGCCAGTATTGTGTACTTTCGGCATAGTCCTGACAGCCAGGCAGTTCAATACGGTCATGCAACGACCAGTAAACGGGCACAATGCCTGACCGATGAACCACCGGGATCCCACTGGCCGTCACCAGTTGCTGAACAGCGGCAAAACCGGGAGCCGGACGGGGGGGTAAAGGGCAACCTGGTTGGAGTTCTGCCGGCAGTCCTTCACATTGTTCCAGATTAATCACACGCATCAGCGACATTGAAGGCCGGTAACGGACGATGGTTGTCGGTTTTTCACCTTTGACCACACATCCGCCTAACGCTCTTAAATCATCACCGGTTAACCAGCGATTAGATATCAGCTGCCGCTGCAACATAGTTTGCCAAAGCAACAGCACATTGATACCGCTAAACGGTTGTCCGGTCAGTGCATGCTGCGGCAAACCGTACTCACTGGCCGCTTGCCAAGGCTGCTGCCAGAGCGCCCCTCCACTTTCCATTCTGTCTGTAAGACGTCGGGTTATTAACCGGCAGATATCGTCCGGTAGGTAAGAAAGGGTCATCATCTTTCCTGTCTAAAATTAAGGAAGAGACCATTCCACAGGGAGTCGTCTCTCCCCTGGAGATAAATAATTAGCGCATGAAATAATTAGCTATTCTGGCCGGTAACGCAGTCAGCCCGCGATAAACCGATGACAAATCAACCTCATAAGCGTGAACAATCAAACATACTCCCGTCACCAGCGACGTCAATGCTATCCCGGTCAACAGCCAGCGACGACGCTGCCTGAGTTTTTTCTCCTTTAGCTGAACCTGTTGATACAGGAACAGCCCCAGAGTCTGCAACTCACTGAACCGGTGAAATTCCTCACGCCGTAAGGCTTCACATGCCTCATCGTAACGCTCAAGCTCTGTCGGATGATGACGAGCAAGAAAACAGCGGTAACCGTGATTTCTCAGCGTGTGATAATGATTGTCGAATTGCGCCTGCAACCACTGATTAAACCGGTTACGGGTTTTTTTGAATATTTCCGGCTCAGCCAGCGCCTGCACGGACAGGGACTGGGACGGTGACCGAATATGTTCTTTAGTCGTCATTGTACTCATAGGGTTAACTCCTGTTGTAAAAAAATGACTGACGGAGTTAACCCTCACGGGTTTCCCCGTCAGGGTGATCAATAAATTAGGCGTCCAACGCAATCAGCAACTGTTCAGATTCATGTTTAAGCCGCAGTGCTTGCCATAAGGGGACCTTCATGTCGTCATCATGCGGCAAACAGAAAAAACCAAACGTCACCTCACACGTTCCCGGCTTTGCTGCTGACCAGGCTTTGAATGCCTGGTAAATCAGTTGATGAAACCGTTCTGTTTCATATTCCGGCGCAGACGGATAACTCACCATTCGCCGCCAGACTGGCTCTTCAATCGCTACGGCCGGCATCACCCACCGGGTAACAGCAGTCAACGTCTCATTGACCATTATGCGGCCTCATCATAAGCATGCGATAAACTACGCTGTCTCAACAGGCGCGTTAGCATCTGTTGTGCCGAATCCACCGCTTCCGTTTCGTCGATAAGGTACCGCTCGCCATAAAACGGCTCCGAACTCTCCTCACCGAAATACAGCAACTCCACACCCGGTTTGTAGCTGTGTCTATCTCTGACCACAACCGGTCTCCCGCATGACTTCGCGTCATCAGAAAGTTGCCATTTACCCGCATACACCGTTTGTCTCCGAGCCTGGGTCATATGAGTCACCGGTAGTCTCACCTGTCTTCGGCGTAACAACCAGGACATCACATGGTAAAACGACAGAGAAATCCAACGAATAACGCCCCAAAGTACTGTCGCAAAGATCATTAACATCGTTCGTCTCCTTTATCCCCATAACAACTGGAAAACCAGCAACAGCACACCTAACGTCAGGATCCCCGCAACTTTGAACAGCGTTATCATGCCCAAAAGTTTAAGGAGTGCGTCACGATCCCGATAATCACACTCATCACGGATCAAATCGCGGATAAGTGAGCGTTGTTTCGGCGTTAACATCTCTGAAGCCGACAAGGTTGTCGTATCAGTGGGGGGATGAAAAGCAGGCATTAACCACTCCTGTTACCGGGAGCCTGCCCTTGACGGGGACAAGCCCCGGGAAATGTAAGGAAGATGTTCATCACGAACATCATACAAAGTAAATAAATCCGTCAGGTCAATCCCTGTCAGGATGCCTGATAAGTATCGCCAGCCGAGGCAATCTCCCCGACTTAACTTTGCGCCCAATCAGTGCTTCAGACCGGACAGATTTCATCAATATTTCAGTTAATCACGATAAAGTTTGCATAATATTTCCTCAAATGTAAAAAAATGAGGAATAACCTCATCCCTCAGGGAAAGGCATTCCCCATCAGGAGGTGGTTGTATGACAGAGACAACAGAGAACTAACCCTGTCCCTCGGAGGTGAGATCACCAAATGGCAAGCCTGCCACCGTGTGTTACTAAAAATGCACCTTCATCACTGTAATCAGTGATACCCGTTTTCAAAGGATAAACGGGTGTACCGCCCAAAGGCACCATCTCTCAGGTTACAATGGTTTTATGACGAGCCACCCAAAGGCGTCAGTCTCAGACTCATCTGACATTGGCCGTTGTCCGAAAACAACAAGTTAACATATTGATATTAAGCCCAGGGCTGTTTCGATTCAAGCTAAATTCAAAAGCCAATTAATCATCACTGCACTGTTTATTGTAGACACGGGCAACATAATGTCCTCGTCCATCTCCATGTCCCAAATCCATTGCAACCATCGCTTCTGCTTCTTTTCGACTTAATCCTTTCGACAAATGATAATTTATTGCCTCAACAGCATAAGCATAACGCAAACTGTGTGGTGAAGACTTTCCGGTTAACCCCGCTTCCCTGACTCTATTCCGGTAACGATCAATGGCCGAATGTAAATTTGGCTTATCAATCAAATGCCCCTCATTTTTATTGGTATACTTTATTGCCGTCCTGACTGCCGGGATCACTTTATCCCGATCAACCACCGTCGTATCACGGGGACGTCCCCCTTTTGTACCAAACACCCCCCTCAATCTTTCATCCCCACGCAATAAAGCTTTTTCCCACGTTCTTAATGATTTTACCGTCTGAACAGCTCCTTCCATTCGTGATAAGGGTTAGCTAATTGAGATCTTCCCGCCATAGCAAATATTGCCCGAACAGCCGCCATCTCATTTTGTAACGTTCGCTTTGAAAATTTCCTTTTTAACACACACAACACAACCGCTTGCAACCTGACAGATACAGGCAATACCGAACGGCATTTTGAATGTTATATCTCAACCCCAACGGCACGGTTTGGTTTGCGCTTCCTGCGGCTCGACTGATATCTGTGCATCGGGGCGGTGAAATTGTTGAATTCTTACAAGGCACCCCAGCTCTCTGAGCTGTTCGCGGTTTACACCGTCCTGACCGTTGTCAGACTACCTCCAACGCCAGTTTTCACTGACGTCGCCATCAATACCGAGTCGATTGTTCTCCTTCTTCTGAATATAAAACGTCAACATGATTATTTTTCACTCAAGACGTTAAGGTGGATTGCGATCTTCAAACCCTCCGACCGGGGTACTACGTATTGGTCAGAAGGTAGAAGATACAGGGAAAGCTTGTATTACGTGGTTTGGGATGTTGTACGCTGGCAGCGTCACTTGGTTTTCGTTATCACGCCAACAAGTGACGCTGCCCGTTTCTTCTGGACCCAATGCGTTATCCGTAAAATATCCAATAACCTGTCGAATCTGGCAACAGTCACCCGAAATGCTAAACGAAACCACCCAAGCAAGCCAATCGTAGAAAGCAAAATCAACCCGTAGATTGTTTTTGATGATACTGACAAGTTAGAAAATTATATGTGAAATTGCACCTTCATCACTGTTGTTAGTGATACCCGTTTTCAAAGGATAAACGGATTTACCGTCCGAAGACGCCATCTCTCAGGTTATGATGGCATTGAGATTCAGTCACCCGAAGGCGTTCCTCTCAGACTGCGGGAACATTAACGATCGCTTACGCGACAACCAAATACTTCCTTAAATTAATCAAGGTCCATCTCAACGTCAAGAAAGCTTTTCATGCTGTATAAAATAATCATTTATGTTCTTCAAAAAGTGAGCAAAATGCAGGTTGAAAGTTGACTGGCATAGAGAAATCCAAAATAGCATAGCGCCAGTGCTGCCAACTGAGCTAAAAGTCATCATCTAACCTCATCAGAAAAGATAATATTTCATCACCAATTTACGACAAGTATCACTTCGTCAGTGATTTCATCCTGAAATCAAACATCATAAATGTGACAAGAATCACATAATTAACACAAAAAATGAAATTAATTTGAAATTATTAACATTGGTTATTAAATGATTAATATTAATCTATTTTTTATACAATATTGTCACAAAATAATCACATTGGCCTGTTTTTTGCTTGCAATATAACCCCTTGTTTTTGCTGCTATCTTAACCAACCTCCTATTTTAGATGTCCAGTTGATCATCAATCTCAAATATTGATCGCTAAGCTAAATTCGTGGTTAATACCGCTATGGCATTGTGGAATAGAAAGTCAATGAAAAGCAGTATTTTAGTATTAACAGTTTTTTGTAGCATGGTTTCAGGCAGTCAAGCTGCCGACATCGCAGATCAACAACTCATTCATCAACAGGCCCGCCAGCAAGCCCTGGAAGCCCAGTTAACGCCACCCCCTGCGGAGGTTCACCTGTCTGTCCCCGAACAGGCGGTGTCATCCGCCTTTCCGCTGGAAACGCCGTGTTTTCCGATCACCCGCGTCGTGTTGGCCGGCACTGAAAATTTCCCGCACTGGTTGCCGTTCAGGCGTGTCGCTCAACAGGGCGAAAACCATTGCCTCGGCGCTCAGGGCATTAACCGACTGATGACCGAATTGCAAGATCAGCTCATTAATCACGGTTATGTCACCAGCCGGGTTCTGGTTCCTCGTCAGGATTTGCGTACCCAAACGCTAAAACTGGTGATGATACCGGGCAACATCCGGCATATCCGCTATACCCCTGACAGCGGGAAATATATCCAGCGGATAACCCCCTTTCCCGCGCGTGAAGGAAAATTGCTGGATTTACGGGACATTGAGCAGGGACTGGAAAACTTGCAACGCTTCCCGACGGTTCAGGCGGAGATGAACATTGTCCCGGCAGCGCAACCGGGGGAGAGTGATATTGTGCTGGACTGGCGTCAGTCCCGGCACTGGCGAGTCGCCACGTATCTGGATGATACCGGGTCCAAAAGCACCGACCGTTATCAGGGCGGACTCACCTTTTTTCTGGATAACCCGCTGGCGCTAAGCGACCTGTTCTATCTCTCCGGTGGACGCGATATTCATGCGTCTGCCGGGAAAGGCAGCCAAAACGACACGCTCTATTATTCGCTGCCCTTCGGCTACTGGATGGCGAGCGTGACGGCCAGTCATTACGATTATGTGCAGACAATCGCCGGGCTGAATCAGGCGATCCAATACCGGGGCAAAAGCCAAAACCTGGCGGTCCAGCTCAGCCGGGTGCTGCACCGTAACGCCGACCAGAAAACCCTGCTCAACGGTGAAATTTATCGCCGGGCGTCCCGCAATTTTATTGACAACACTGAAATCGATGTTCAGCGCCGGGAAACCGCAGGCTGGAAGCTGGGGCTGTCCCATCATCACACTATCGGCAACGCCACTCTCGATACCCGGGTGACTTACCAACAGGGCATGCGCTGGTTTGGCGCGCAACCGGCGCCGGAAGAGTATCGCAATGAAGGGACCGCCTTACCTAAAATCACCCAATTCTCAGCGACGCTGGCCGGGCCGGTAACGCTGTTTTCTCAGCCCTTCTCTTATCAAACCCAATACTTACGTCAGATAAGCGCCAGCCCATTGACGCCCCAGGATCGCTTTTCCATTGGCGGCCGCTGGACGGTACGCGGCTTTGATGGCGAGTTGACGTTATCCGCTGATCGGGGTTGGTACAGCCGGAACGAACTGGACTGGCAAACCCCGTTGCGCGGGCAATCGCTGTATCTGGGGATCGACTATGGCGAAGTGGGCGGACGGGGCAGTGACGCGCTGCTCGGAAAACACCTGGCGGGAAGCGCCCTGGGCTGGCGAGGCAACCTGAAAGGGGTGAGCTACGACCTGTTTGTCGGCATCCCGCTGTCCAAACCCGCCGGTTTCCAAACCTCCCCGGTCACGGCCGGATTCAACCTGTATTGGCAGTATTAATTCAAATAGCAAAACTGCCAGTGGGTAGTGTTGTGTGGAGCAAAAGTCATGAATAAGCAGTTATATCGTATTATCTTTAATCAGGCCCGCCAGATGTGGATGGTAGTGGCCGAGATAGTGTGTGCCGGACAGGGACGAACCGGACGTCGTACTCGTCGCCCCTCTTCACCGCAACGTTGTTGTCGGCTTACTGCGCTACGGTTTGGGGTGTTATTCGCCCTTGGCGGGATTTCCCTCACGGCACAGGCGGCGATTGTGGCTGACGGACAGGCGCCGGGACGTCAGCAGCCGACTATCATTCGCAGCGCCAACGGCACGCCGCAGGTTAATATCCAGACGCCCGGCTCTGATGGCGTTTCTCACAACAGCTACCGTCAGTTTGATGTGGATAAACAAGGGGTTATCCTTAATAACAGCCATCAGGCCACGCAGACGCAACTCGGTGGTATGGTGGCGGGTAATCCATGGTTAGCCAAAGGGGACGCCAGCGTTATCCTCAATGAAGTCAACAGCCATGACCGCAGTCACCTCAACGGCTGGATTGAAGTAGCCGGGCATAAAGCCGAGGTGATTATTGCCAACCCGGCCGGTATTACTTGTAACGGTTGCGGGTTTATTAACGCGCATCGCACCACGCTCACCACCGGACAAGCGCTGATGGAGCGGGGCCGATTGAAAGGGTTTGATGTCAATCAGGGGGAAGTGCGCATTGACGGGCACGGCATGGACAGCACCCAGCAAAGTTACACCGATATTATCGCCCGCTCCGTGGCGATTAACGCCAAATTACACGCGCAAGACCTGAAAGTGACCACCGGGCGCAATCGGGTGGATGCGGCACACCAGAAGATTGAGAAAAAATCCGCTGAGGCCACTGACCAGCCGGAGTTTGCGTTGGATGTGGCGGCACTGGGCGGCATGTATGCCCATAAAATTAGGCTAATAGGCACCGAAACGGGGGTGGGCGTCCATAATGCCGGCAATATCGGGGCCTCAGCCGGGGACGTGCATATTACCGCCGATGGCTGGATAGAAAACCGCGGCGCCATCAGCAGCCGTGACGGGCTGCAATTAACGTCGTCTGCCGATGTCACTAACGCGGGCAAATTGCTGTCACAATCAACGGTGAATTTACAAGCCAACGGGGCGTTAAAGAATCAGGGCCGGGTGGAAGCCCGCGGCGATACCACCGTTACCGCAGGCACCATACACAGCAGCCATGACAGCGTCTGGGCCGCCGGACTGGATGATAAGGGCAACACCACCCGCCCCGGTTCACTGACCCTGACCGCGCAACACGTTCAGGCCAATGGCAAAAATCTGGCGACCGATACGCTGGCTATCCACAGTCAACAGATTGACCTGAGCGACAGCCAGACCGCCGCTAGCCAGATTCAACTCACCGCCGGCCAATCGGGGATAAATACCGCTCGCGCCACCGTTAACGCAAACCGTTTGACTGCGAAAACGCCGGGCCAGTTTAACAACAACGGCGGCCAGTTAGTGGCGCGGGAAATCCACCTCACGACCCCGGATATCTCTAACCTGAAAGGAAAAATTAACCAGACAGGCAGCGGTGAACTGACGCTCCATACCCGTACCCTGAATAACCGTGAAGGGACAGTGTTCAATCAAGGGAAACGGTTGATCCTCACCACAGACCAGCTCGACAACCATCAGGGCAACATTGCCAGTCAGGGCGAGGACCTGCATCTCACTGCGCGTCACGCAGATAACACTCAGGGCACGGTGCAACTGGCGGGTAACGGGAAACTGGCACTCAACAGCCAACACTGGCTGGGCAATAAGGGCAAACTGCTCACCAACGGCGCCCTGACGATACAAGCCGGGGAACTGCAACTCAACCAAGCTGAAACTCAAGCCGGGCAGATTACCGTCAACGCGGATACCCTGAACCATCAAGGGGGTGTGATGCAACAACAGGGTAAAGATACGCTGTCTCTGACGGTGAACACCCTGAATAATCAGGAGGGCACCCTTGCCGGTAACGGCAACCTGAACCTTAAGGCAACGACCGTCGATAATCGTCACGGCAACCTTGTGGCTGCCGACAAAGGGTCGCTGACACTGACGGTCAAAGACACGCTGGACAATCAGGCGGGCCGGCTGGAAGCGGGTAACGCGCTCCGGCTCAGCGCAGCCCAACTGGATAATCGCCGGGGGAGCATCGTGGCGGCCGGGGACAGCGCCACCTTGACCATTGGCAAAGCCATTCAGAATGCCCACGGTCATCTTGAAGCCAAAACCCGACTGACCACGACCAGCCAGACACTGGATAACACGCAGGGCGTGTTGCTGGCGCAGCATATCAACAGCCAGACCACCGGCCAGCCCTTCATCAATACGGCGGGACAGGTGATAGCCGGGGACACCCTGACCTTAAACAGTGGTGAACTGGATAATACGGCGGGGCGGTTACAATCCGGCAGGGAGATGGCCGTTGATACCCACGGGCATGGGCTCATTAATACCCGCAATGCCGACCAAAAAGCGGGCCGGTTGTTAAGCGGCGGGCAGTTAACCCTGCGCACCGGCGACATTGATAACACCGGCGGCATGATAGCGGCGGACGGCAAAACGACGCTGACCAGCAGCATGCTCAACAATACTCAGGGACAGATAGCCGGGAATGGCGGGCTGGACATTCACAGTCAGCAACTCACTAACCGCAACGGGACCTTACAATCCGCAGACGCCCTGAATCTGGATACCGACGGGCAGTTACTGGATAACCAGCAGGGCCAGATTATTGGCGAGGGCAAAACCACCGTCACCAGCGGCCCGCTGGATAATCGCCACGGCCATCTTCAAGGCGGACAGTTGGTTATCGACACCCGACAGGCGCAAACCGATAACCGGGACGGCAAATTGTTGTCGGCCGGTACATTCAACCTGAAAACCCAGCGGCTCGATAATCGACACGGGCAGGTGCAAGCCGTGGGCGACACCACACTCAATGTCAAAACCCAAACCGATAACACCGGCGGCCTTATCCGTGGCGGTCAGCAATTGACCTTGAGCGCCGCTCACCTGATTAACCGCGACACGGCGCAGACGGATAAAGGACTGGAAGCGCAAAACCTGACGGTCAACGCCCAACAGGTGGACAACCGCCAGGGCGCTTTACGGGCGGCCGACCGCCTGCAAGCGAACATCAGCCAGACCTTGAATAATACTCAGGGGCTGGTCTCCGCAGGCAAACAGCTCACTATCAACCGCGAGGCTCAGCAACCGCATCTGAGGATTAACAACCAACAGGGCGCCTTAATTGCCGGAAAGCAGTTCGATATTAACGCCGAGTCCCTCAGCGGTGACGGCCAACTGTTATCGCAGGGGGATATGGCCGTCACCTTAACCGAGGATTTTCACCATACCGGCAACACGGCGGCCAATGGCAATCTGACCCTGAAAACCAGCGGCAATATTCTTAATGACCGCCAGATAAAAGCCGGTCGGGCGCTGCATCTTGGGGCGCAAAATCTTACCAACAGCGCTGCCGGTGAAATCAGCGCCGGGCAAACGCAAATCAAGGTCCACGATACGCTGAACAATACCGGATTGATTGACGGCGGCCTGACCCATCTCACGGCCAACACCCTGAACAATACCGGCACCGGGCGCATTTACGGCGACCAACTCGCCCTCCAGACGGGCACGCTGAATAATACCGCACAGGACGGCAAAGCCGCCGTGATTGCCGCGCGTGACCGGCTGGATATCGGCACCGGGATACTCAACAACCAGCATCATGCCCAGATTTACAGCGTGGGCGATATGCACATTGGCGGCCAGTTGGACAACAGCCTGACGGCGACTGGTCAGGCCTGTGAGCTCAATAACCACGCGGCGACAATTGAGGCCGGGAACAACCTGAAAATTCAGGCCGACCGGATTAATAACACCAACGCCGGTCTGGTGACGCAGGTCGTCGAAACAGAAAAGTCGCCACATCACGACGCGGTACTGAGCGGCCGGACCACCCGCTATGACTGGTCGCAAGTGGACACTTCCCGCCACAACTCATACGGCGTGCACGATGCCATCATGCCGGACGGCAGCCGCAGTAATGACTTTTACGAATATCAGTACACCCGCACCGTGAAGGAAACGCAGGTTAAACAGAGTGACCCCGGTAAAATTCTGGCGGGCGGCAATATTACGCTCAACAGTGCGAAAGTGGCTAATCACGACAGCCAAATTGTCGCCGGTGGTGAGCTGAACGGCGAAATAGGCGAACTGCACAATATAGCCACTCAGGGCGAACGTATCACCACCGATAAAGGTCGCCAGACTCACTGGTATGCGAAAAAGAAACGACTTAAGCCCAGATTCCGCGGCACCAAAACCTCGCAGGGGAAAAGCCGCAGTGGTTATAACCCCGCGCCGGTGACAGAAACGATTGACCTGAAAACGTTGGCCTGGCAGGACCACACCCGTCCACAGGGTACCGATATCACGATTACGGACCGACAGACCGGTCAGGTACATGCTGCTCCCACGGCGGTCAAACCGGTGAGCGGGATAAACGACCAGCCGCTGGTCTTGCCCCCCAGTCAACCGTTTGAACTGTCTCTGCCCCCGGAAACGGTAAAAGGGCAAACAGTCGACCCGGCGATACGTGTAGTGACCCCCAATACCCGCCTGCCGGATAACAGTCTGTATACGGTGCAACCGGGCAGTGACAGCCACTATCTGGTCGAGACCGACCCGAAATTTACCCAGTATAAACAGTGGCTGGGCTCGGATTATATGCGGCAACAATTAACGCACGACCCGGCGCTGGTCCACAAACGCCTGGGCGATGGGTTTTACGAACAGCGGCTGGTGCGCGACCAAATCACCCAACTGACTGGCCGACGCTATCTGCCGGGCTACAACAACGACGAAGCGCAGTTTAAAGCGCTGATGGATGCCGGAATTGCCTTTGGCCAACAGCAACAGTTAACGCCGGGCGTCGCCTTAAGCCCGGCGCAAATGGCATTGCTGACGTCGGACATTATCTGGCTGACGAACCAAACCGTGACTTTGCCGGACGGCACTACCGAAGTGGTCACCGTGCCGCAGGTGTATGCGCGCGTCCGTCAGGGCGACCTGAGCAGTGATGGCGCCCTACTCGCCGGTAATTCCGTGGCCCTCAACAATCAGGGCGATATTACCAACAGCGGTACGATTAGCGGGCGTGACGTCACCCAACTGACCGCCAACAACCTGACCAACAGCGGCTTTATTCGCGGCGGTAAAGTCGATTTAGCGGCCCAACAGACGCTCACCAACCGGGGCGGGCAGATTCAGGGAGATGACCGGGTAACTTTGACAGGTCGCGATATCACCAGTGCATCAACTGTGCGCGGGGATGAGGCTAACCGCTGGCTGGACCGTCCGGCGGGGATTTATGTGCAGAACGATAAAGGCGCCTTATCGCTGAGCGCCATCAATAATGTGCAATTAACCGCCAGTGAGGTGAAGAACGCCGGTAAAGACGGTCGCACCGAGATAACCGCAGGCCATAACCTGACGCTGGATACCCTAAGCACGCGCCGTACAGAACAGGGCGACTGGGGGAAAGATAACTATCGCCATCTGAATCAACAACAAGATATCGGCAGCCAGATAACCGGCGCCGGTGAGGTGACCCTGCAAGCCGGGCAGGATTTGACTGCCTCCGCCGCTCACGTCAATGCCGGTCAACAATTGACGGCGCAGGCCGGAAATAACCTGGCATTGACAACCGGTACCGCCTCATCTGACTTAGTGGAGCACAGTAAACAGACCAGCAAAGGCTGGCTGTCCAAGTCGTCGGTGGAAACCCACGATGAAGTGCACGACCGGCAGGCGCTCAGTACCACATTCAGCGGCGATAAAGTGACTTTACAGGCCGGTAAAGACCTGCATATCAGCGGCAGCAATGTGGCAGGCACGCAGGATGTCAGCCTGAACGCCGGTCATCAGCTTACCGTCGCCACCGCCGCAGAAGCGCACAATGAAACCCATTTGCGGCAGGAGAAAAAATCCGGCCTGATGGGCACCGGAGGGATTGGTTTTACCGTTGGCAAAGCCAGCCAGAAAGTCGCCACCGACAGCGACAGCCAGCTGAGTAAAGGCAGCACGGTCGGCAGCAGTCAGGGCAACGTGACTCTCAACGCGGGAGAACAACTCCGGGTTCACGGCAGTGAAGTGATTGCCGGTAAGGACCTGACGCTGACCGGTCAACAGGTCACGGTCACCAGTGCGGAAAACCGCAATAACACCACGACAAAAACCGAACAAAAACAGAGCGGCTTAACGGTGGCATTGAGTGGCGCGGCCGGGGGCGCCATCAACAGTGCGGTGCAAACGGCCCATGAAGCGCAACAGACTGCCGACCCGCGCCTGAAAGCGTTGCAAAACACCAAAGCTGCCCTCAGCGGAGTGCAAGCGACGCAGGCTGCCAGACTGGCCGAAGCTCAGGGCGGTGGCAACAGCAGCAATAACAATTTGGCCGGGGTGAGCCTGTCCTACGGTCGTCAGTCTTCCCGTTCAGAACAGCAGTCCCGTCAGACCACCCAACAGGGCAGCCATCTCACCGCCGGGGATAATCTCACGATAACGGCGCACGGTGACGATAAAGGGACCTCAGGCCCGAACGGCGATATCCGCGTTCAGGGCAGCCAGTTACAGGCGGGCAAAGACCTGCAACTCAATGCGAGTCGGGATATTGCGCTCTCGTCCAGCCAGAACACCGAACAGACCGCCGGCAAAAACAGCAGCCACGGCAGCTCGCTGGGCGTGGGCCTGACCGCCGGCCCCGGAGGCACCGGTCTGAACGTCTCGGCCAATGTCAGTCGGGGCAACGGCCGTGAAAACGGCAACGGCGTCAGCCACAATAACACCACGTTACAGGCGGGACAGACCGTTGAGCTGAACAGTGGCCGGGATATCACGCTGAAAGGGGCACAAGTCAGCGGCGAACAGATTACTGCCGACGTGAAACGTCATCTGACACTCAGTAGCGAACAGAACAGCCAGCGCTATGACAGCCGACAACAGAATGCCAGCGCCGGAGTCAGCACCACCGTAGGCCCGCAATCTAACGGCACCCTGACTCTCAATGCCAGCCGCAATAAACTGCACAGCAATTACGATTCAGTGCAGGAGCAGACCGGGCTGTTTGTCGGCAAAGGCGGTTATCAGGTTAACGTCGGCGACCACACCCAATTAGACGGTGCAGTGATAGCAAGTACCGCTGACAAAGCCAAAAACACCCTCAACACCGGAACACTGGGTTTTAAAGATATTCAAAATAAAGCGGATTTTACTGTCGAACAGCAAAGTGCAGGCGTCAGCCTCGGCCAACCGACCGCCGGTCAGGTACTGAATAATCTGGCGGTCAATGCGCTGACGGGGGCCCATAATCAGGGCCATGACAGCAGTACCACGCACGCCGCCGTCAGTGACGGCAACCTGATTATCCGGGATAAGGCGCACCAAACGCAGGATATCGCGAACTTAAGCCGTGATACCGATAACGCCGCCAATGTCTTGAGTCCGATATTTGATAAGGAAAAAGAACAGCAGCGGCTGAAACAGGCGCAACTGATTGGCGAACTCAGCGCCCAGATGACCGAGATAGCCGGGACCGAAGGGAAAATTATCGCGACCCAAGCGGCGAAAGCGAAACTGGACCATATCAGTGAACAGGACCAAGCCGATGCCAGAGAAAAGTTGATCAACGCAGGGAATAAACATCCGACTCCGGCGGATATCAATAAACAAATCTATGACACCGCTTACACGCAGGCGCTGAATGACTCCGGCCTGGGGACCGGTGGTAAATACCAGAAAGCCTTGCAGGCGGCTACGGCAGCGATTCAGGGCCTGGCGGGGAACAATCTCGGTCAGGCGCTGGCCGGCGGTGCTTCGCCGTATCTGGCTGGCGTGATTAAAGAACTGACTACTGACCCACAAACCCATCAGGTGGATATCGCCACCAATACGCTGGCCCATGCGATTTTGGGCGCGGTGGCGGCGGAAGTCAGTGGTAACAATGCTTTGGCGGGAGCAGCCGGCGCCGCTTCCGGCGAATTGGCCGCACAAGTCCTGATAAAACAGCTTTACGGCGATAAGGCAAAAGTCAGTGAGTTAACCGAGGAGCAGAAACAAACTATCAGCACCCTTTCTACCCTGGCAGCCGGGCTGGCCGGCGGCATTGCCGGTGATTCCAACGCCAGCGCACTCACTGGGGCACAGGCTGGGAAGAATGCAATTGAGAATAATGCGCTGGCCTCCCGAAATCTGGGGGATTGCAGCACAATGTCACCGGAAGCGTGCGGCAAGGCCAAAGAACTGAGTCAGCGCATTCTAGATAAAGGTCTGCCGTCAGTTGAGGACATGCGCGATAAACTGGCGGCTTGTCAGGATGACAGCTGCCGCAAAGGCATCTGGACGGAATACCGTCAGGCCAGCGATGCGACCATCAATACTTTGAAACAAATGGCGCTGAATGGCGAGTTGAGCCGTGAAGAACTGGCCTTTATCAACCATGAACTGGGTAAAGAACTGGCGGTCTCGGGCTACCGTGCCAATGATAAGATAGGTCGTTCAGAGCAGAGTAGTTGGCTAAATGGTGGCGGTGGGCCACTCTCCGGGTTCTTTAATACTGAATTACGTCAGAAAGAGCTGGAGAACGCTGGATTATCTAAAGCCGATGCGGCGCAGTATGTGAAGGAAGAGCATCGGAATCTGATGTTGCTGGAGACAGCGACGGGAATTATTGGGGCAAAAGCTAATAGAACTTCTATAAATATAGTCGGAAAAGGCGCAACATTACCTACTGGTTATGCTCCAAAAGGGAATTCAGTTATCGGGCCAAAAGGTAGTGTTTATGGCAATACAGGAAAAGTAGATGCCTCAGGAAACACGATTTATAGTAACAACGGTGGGTACTATACGTTTGAAAATGGCGTGAAAACAAAAGTTCAATCACCTAACTCTGATTCACAAATACGGCAGAATTATGAGAAGGGTAAAGAATTTGAACAATCTACTTACGATAAATTCAAAGTTGATAAAGTTGAATCAGCACGAGAAATTACTGTCAAAACAGATAGTAATACAAAAATAAGGGTTGACATGATAGGCAAAGATAAAGAAGGAAACATTATCTGTGTTGAATGTAAAAGCTCATCAACTGCTCCATTAACAACAAATCAAAAGAAAGGTTTTCCTGAACTTGAAACCAAGGGGGGCACTGTCGTTGGAAAAGGAAAACCGGGTTTTGAAGAAGGGAGCAAAATACCGCCAACCAAGGTTGACATTATCAGGCCCACTTCTAAAGATTAAGTAAGGAGTTAATATGTCTATAGAAGATGTGAACAAAATAGATATGATAGGTATACCTAATGACAATGAAAACTTAGTTGTTCTGGGATTAACTGATCATTTATCGTGGAGTGGTTCGATAGAAGAACATTTACTAAAACTACAAGAAAAAATAAATAGTTATATTCGTTTTATTGAAAGCGGAGAGATATACGAAAGCTTTCCTGCTTCTTGTGGAAAAAGTGAAATATTAATAGAAGTTTATTTTAAGTATTATATCCCACATGAATGTGCTGATTTTTTGGAAAAGGTTGGGGAAATTCTTGCACCTGTTAATATTCAGTTAAGATATGAAGAAGGTGATATTGCTTAAAATAGATGTATTAACTATGTGATCTCAATGACTAAATTAGCGCAGAAGGCTTGCTCACTGCGCTAATTTCGATCTTTTTTAACTTTCCAGCTGCAAACTCAATCTTCCGTAACAACTTGAATAATCAATTGTCCCCGTTCAACTCTCACCTGCACCGCCTGTCCGGTGGCAAATCCCGCCTCTTCCAGCCAGTTGCCTTTGAGGTGCAAACTGGGGTGCTGGCTGTAATAGCGAGTGATGCCAGTGTGGCGGTCGGCATGACATCGGCTGATATAGCCGACTTTATAGCGGCGCTGGGCTTTCGAACTGTTTGAGTTTGCATTACAATCGCGTTCAGCCATAAATCAACTCCTACATAGTTGGTTATGTGGTCAGCGGCCATCATGAGGTGCGAACTCATGGTAGCCGCGTCATCTCAGCGCTTGGCGCTCTTCATAACAACTTTTTCCATCATTGACTTGGTGACAAAACTGTCAATCACCATAATCAACGCCTTCTGCTCCTCATCGGATAACGAATCAGCCTGTTGCCAGAGTTCATGCAATATGTGGTTACGTATCTTCACATCTTTGCTGGTCTCGCAGCGGCCAACCAGTTCATCGAGAGAAACCTGTAAAACATCAGCCAGCTTAATCAAGGACTCCAGTTGAGGGACGATGTGTCCCCGCTCCCAGCGGTTATACACTCTGGGTAGTACCTCAATCATCTCGGCAAGCCGTGATTGGGTTAATCCCCGAGCTTCTCTGAGCATCTTAAGCCGTTCAGAAAATACGGACATATCAATACCTGTTTGCAAAACACAAATGTCCGCCATTGTACCCCTTCCTTTTTAGCTGGCTGTTGTAAAGTCTCTTTTATGTGATTATTATATATCGCAAACATGTCTATTGACAAGGTTCAAAAGGAAAGACTTATGACCCGCACTCCCGATACCGATTTAGCCCGCTTAAAGCAGTCCGTCTCATTGCTGGGGCTGGCGCGTAAGCAGGGCCGTCCGATGAAAAAACGCGGTGAGGATTATGTGCTGCGCTGCCCGTTCCACAATGAGAAAACGCCCTCAATGGTCATCTCACCGGCCAAAAACCTCTATCACTGCTTTGGCTGTGGCGCCGCGGGGTCGGTGCTGGACTGGGTGATACAAACGGAAGGGGTGACGCTGAAAATTGCTATCCGCCGGCTGCGGGAACTGGCCGGGTTACCGGACATGGACAATGCCGTGGTGGCCGCTTCTTCTTTAGCCGCCCAGCCGGAATCACAGGCGGCCCCCCTGCCGCGCCCGAAACTGGCCGATCTGGACGATGACGGGCAGGCGCTGTTGCGCCAGGTGATTGATTTTTATCATCAGAATTTACTGGCGTCACCGGAAGCGAAAGAATGGCTGGAACGACGCGGACTCAATCATCCTGAACTGGTCAGTCACTTTAAGCTGGGGTACGCGGGCCATCACGGGATCGGCGGTTCAGCGGGGTTATTGCCGTCCAAAAGCAGTCAGGAAGGCCAGCAACTGCGTGACAAGCTATCGGGTCTGGGCGTGTTGCGTACGACCACCCGGCAGGATCACTTCCGGGGCTGCGTCGTGGTGCCGGTGATCGGCTGGGCCGAATCGGCCAGTGTAGCCAGCCGCGGGCGGGTGCTGCAACTGTATGGCCGCCGAACCCAGCCGGATTACAAGGTGCTGAAAGACAGCCCGAAGCATCTGTACCTGCCGTCGCCACTGGCCGGGGTCTGGAACGAGGAAGCGATGAAAGCGGCTTCGGAAATCATCCTGTGCGAAGCACTGATCGATGCGATGACCTTCTGGTGCGCCGGGTTCCGCAACGTGATCGCCGCCTACGGCGTGAACGGTTTTAACCGCGATCACCTCGACGCCTTGCAGTATCACGGCGTGAAACGGGTGCTGATTGCCTTTGACCGGGACGAGGCCGGAGACCGTGGCGCGGCCAGTGTGGCGGCTGACTTACTGGAATCCGGCATTGAGGCGTGGCGGGTGCAGTTCCCGCCGGGCATGGATGTCAAT
The DNA here is from genome assembly GCF_001083805.1 of Photorhabdus luminescens subsp. luminescens. Taxonomy (GTDB): domain Bacteria; phylum Pseudomonadota; class Gammaproteobacteria; order Enterobacterales; family Enterobacteriaceae; genus Photorhabdus; species Photorhabdus luminescens. Next base: position 733,774 of record NZ_JXSK01000002.1, read on the forward strand.
GACTATGCCGTCAAAAGTGGCAACGCCGAACATGCGCTGGGGCTGGCCCTGCAACAGGCGGTCTGGTTGGGACAGGGAACGGCACCAGGTGCAGTGTTCAGTCATGAGCGGCCCGTCTCGTCAGATATGACGGAAAAGCCTCACAATGCAGATGTGGCTAAACCGGCTGCCTTAGCCGCCCCACCAGAGCTGACTGTTGCCCCCGTGCCTTGTGAGCGCACGGCCTGCGGTGAACTGCTGATGAAAAGCGGGCCCCGGGTCTGGCGGATACGGGGATGAAAAAATCGCCGGTGCCCGATGTGATGAAAGTCAATGTGCAGGTGCGGGATGAAACGTCCGGCCTGTTCCATGTGGATACACTGGACATGTATCACGCGCGGCATCGTCAGAACTACATCAGCACGGCGGCGCAAGAGCTGGAATGCGAGCTGTCGGTCATCAAACGCGAAGCCGGGCGGGTCTTGCTGATGCTGGAGCAGCAACAGGACGCGCAACAGCAGGCCGACGCCGAAGCCTCAGGGACAACCGCAGTCACGGTCAGCGCAGAAGATGAAGCCGCCGCGCTGGCGTTGCTGACATCGCCAAACCTGACAGAACAGATTATCAACGACATGGCCGCCTGTGGCGTGGTCGGCGAATCGACCAATCTGCTGACCGGGTATCTGGCGGCGGTCTCGCGCAAACTGGATAAACCGCTGGCCGTGTTAATCCAGAGCAGCAGCGCGGCGGGGAAATCCTCCCTGATGGACGCCGTGCTGAACCTGATGCCGGAAGAGGAGCGTATCCAGTACTCGGCGATGACCGGACAGAGCCTGTACTATCTGGGGGAAACCAGCCTGCAACACAAGATACTGGCTATCGCCGAAGAGGAAGGCGTGCGGCAGGCGGCCTATGCCCTGAAACTGTTACAGTCCGACGGCGAGCTGAAAATCGCCAGCACCGGCAAAAACGAACAGAGCGGCGAACTGGTGACGCGGGAATACAAGGTGCAGGGACCGGTCATGCTGATGTTAACGACGACGGCCATTGATGTGGATGAAGAGCTGCTGAACCGCTGTCTGGTGCTGACGGTCAACGAATCGCGCGAGCAGACGCAGGCCATCCACGCGATGCAACGGCACCGTCAGACACTGGCAGGGTTGCTGGCTGACTCAGAGAAAGGTTATCTGACGCAGTTACACCAGAACGCCCAGCGCTTGTTAAGGCCGCTGAAAGTGGTCAATCCTTACGCCCATCAACTGACGTTCCTGTCAGACAAAACCCGGATGCGGCGCGACCATATGAAATACCTGACGCTGATACAGGCCATTGCCTTGCTGCGCCAGTATCAACGTGAAGTGAAGAAAACGACCCACCGCGGACAGGTCATCGAATATATCGAAATCACCCAAGACGACATTACCCTCGCCAACCGGCTGGCGCATGAGGTGCTGGGGCGCACGCTGGATGAAATGCCGCGCAGACGCGTAAGCTGTTACTGCTGATACAAGAGATGGTGAACGCACAAGCGCAAATCCAGCACTGCCAGCCAAACGAAGTGCGCTTTACCCGCGGGATATCCGCGCCTTTACCCACTGGAGCGACAGCCAGCTCAAGAACCACTGTCAACGGCTGACGGAAATGGAATACCTGTTGTTGCATGGCGGCAGCCGGGGACACCTGCTGCATTATGAACTGCTGTGGGACGGGAAGACAACGGCGCAGCCCACCTGTGCGGCCTGCTGGATGTCGGAGAACCGGACTCAGAAACCGCGGCAGTGAACGCAAGTCTGACCCGGAAGGTCGCAAGTCTTCCCAAGTCCGGGGCAAGTCTGGCCTGAGTCTGGGGAAGAAAAACCCGCATCAGCCCGGACAGCACAAGAGTCAGCGGGGGCACAAGTCCGGCAGATGAAAACGCTATTATTAAGGAAAATAATCACAGAGACGCATTGCCCGTGCCCGACAGGGATAAAACATCGGAAGCCATCCCGACAGGTCATGAGAGCAAGTCTGACTTAAATGAACGCAAGTCTGCCTCAAGTCTGGGTCAAGTTAGGGTCAAGTCTGGGGTGAAAAAATCCCCATCAGGGCAGACAGAACAAGGGTTCAGCGTGCCACAAGTCGGGGTAACGGAAGACACAGTGATAAAAGGAAAAAAGAAAACGCGCCCCTTGTCTGCGCCCGCCACTCAATCTCAACCGGAGGTCAATCATGGCAAACCGTAAACCGCGCAAAGGAAGTCTCCTGACCGTCGATGACGTCTACCGTCAGCCGGTGGGTCCAGCGCATGACCCAAAAAGCCTGTATGCGCTGCTGCTGCGCTTTGTGGCGGTGGCGGCAGGAGCGGAACTGGTCGGAGACGACATTGAAAGTGCAGACCCATCATACTTACCGCTTATATCCTGTGGGCCACCGAACGGGGCCTGTACTCTGCCGCTGATATCACGCGGCCAATACTGGAACGTTACCAGCGCTACCTGTACCAGTACCGCAAGACCAACGGG
>NZ_JXSK01000003.1 GCF_001083805.1 Photorhabdus luminescens subsp. luminescens
GAACAATCTACTTACGATAAATTCAAAGTTGATAAAGTTGAATCAGCACGAGAAATTACTGTCAAAACAGATAGTAATACAAAAATAAAGGGTTGACATGATAGGCAAAGATAAAGAAGGAAACATTATCTGTGTTGAATGTAAAAGCTCATCAACTGCTCCATTAACAACAAATCAAAAGAAAGGTTTTCCTGAACTTGAAACCAAGGGGGGCACTGTCGTTGGAAAAGGAAAACCGGGTTTTGAAGAAGGGAGCAAAATACCGCCAACCAAGGTTGACATTATCAGGCCCACTTCTAAAGATTAAGTAAGGAGTTAATATGTCTATAGAAGATGTGAACAAAATAGATATGATAGGTATACCTAATGACAATGAAAACTTAGTTGTTCTGGGATTAACTGATCATTTATCGTGGAGTGGTTCGATAGAAGAACATTTACTAAAACTACAAGAAAAAATAAATAGTTATATTCGTTTTATTGAAAGCGGAGAGATATACGAAAGCTTTCCTGCTTCTTGTGGAAAAAGTGAAATATTAATAGAAGTTTATTTTAAGTATTATATCCCACATGAATGTGCTGATTTTTTGGAAAAGGTTGGGGAAATTCTTGCACCTGTTAATATTCAGTTAAGATATGAAGAAGGTGATATTGCTTAAAATAGATGTATTAACTATGTGATCTCAATGACTAAATTAGCGCAGAAGGCTTGCTCACTGCGCTAATTTCGATCTTTTTTAACTTTCCAGCTGCAAACTCAATCTTCCGTAACAACTTGAATAATCAATTGTCCCGTTCAACTCTCACCTGCACCGCCTGTCCGTGGCAAATCCCGCCTCTTCCAGCCAGTGCCTTGAGGTGCAAACTGGGGGCTGGCTGTAAATAGCGAGTGATGCCATGTGGCGGTCGGCATGACATCGGCTGATATAGCCGACTTTATAGCGGCGCTGGGCTTTCGAACTGTTTGAGTTTGCATTACAATCGCGTTCAGCCATAAATCAACTCCTACATAGTTGGTTATGTGGTCAGCGGCCATCATGAGGTGCGAACTCATGGTAGCCGCGTCATCTCAGCGCTTGGCGCTCTTCATAACAACTTTTTCCATCATTGACTTGGTGACAAAACTGTCAATCACCATAATCAACGCCTTCTGCTCCTCATCGGATAACGAATCAGCCTGTTGCCAGAGTTCATGCAATATGTGGTTACGTATCTTCACATCTTTGCTGGTCTCGCAGCGGCCAACCAGTTCATCGAGAGAAACCTGTAAAACATCAGCCAGCTTAATCAAGGACTCCAGTTGAGGGACGATGTGTCCCCGCTCCCAGCGGTTATACACTCTGGGTAGTACCTCAATCATCTCGGCAAGCCGTGATTGGGTTAATCCCCGAGCTTCTCTGAGCATCTTAAGCCGTTCAGAAAATACGGACATATCAATACCTGTTTGCAAAACACAAATGTCCGCCATTGTACCCCTTCCTTTTTAGCTGGCTGTTGTAAAGTCTCTTTTTGTGATTATTATATATCGCAAACATGTCTATTGACAAGGTTCAAAAGGAAAGACTTATGACCCGCACTCCCGATACCGATTTAGCCCGCTTAAAGCAGTCCGTCTCATTGCTGGGGCTGGCGCGTAAGCAGGGCCGTCCGATGAAAAACACGCGTGAGGATTATGTGCTGCGCTGCCGTTCCACAATGAGAAAACGCCTCAATGTCATCTCACCGGCAAAAACCTCTATCACTGCTTGCTGTGCGCCGCGGGTCGGTGCTGGACTGGTGATACAAACGGAAGGGGGACGCTGAAATTGCTATCCGCCGGCTGCGGAACTGGCGGTTACCGGACATGGACAATGCCGTGGTGGCGCTTCTTCTTTAGCCGCCCAGCCGGAATCACAGGCGCCCCCTGCCGCGCCCGAAACTGGCCGATCTGGACGATGACGGGCAGGCGCTGTTGCGCCAGGTGGATTGATTTATCATCAGAATTTACTGGCGTCACCGGAAGCGAAAGAATGGCTGGACGACGCGGACTCAATCATCCTGAACTGGTCAGTCACTTTAAGCTGGGGTACGCGGGCCATCACGGATCGGCGGTTCAGCGGGGTTATTGCCGTCCAAAGCAGTCAGGAAGGCAGCAACGCGTGACAAGCTATCGGGTCTGGGCGTGTGCGTACGACCACCCGGCAGGATCACTTCCGGGGCTGCGTCGTGGTGCCGGTGATCGGCTGGGCCGAATCGGCCAGTGTAGCCAGCCGCGGCGGGTGCTGCAACTGTATGGCCGCCGAACCCAGCCGATTACAAGGTGCTGAAAGACAGCCCGAAGCATCTGTACCTGCCGTCGCCACTGGCGGGGTCTGGAACGAGGAAGCGATGAAAGCGGCTTCGGAAATCATCCTGTGCGAAGCACTGATCGATGCGATGACCTTCTGGTGCGCCGGTTCCGCAACGTGATCGCCGCCTACGGCGTGAACGGTTTTAACCGCGATCACTCTCGACGCCTTGCAGTATCACGGCGTGAAACGGGTGCTGATTGCCTTTGACCGGGACGAGCCGGAGACCGTGGCGCGGCCAGTGTGGCGGCTGACTTACTGGAATCCGGCATTGAGGCGTGGCGGGTGCAGTTCCCGCCGGGCATGGATGTCAATGACTATGCCGTCAAAAGTGGCAACGCCGAACATGCGCTGGGGCTGGCCCTGCAACAGGCGGTCTGGTTGGGACAGGAACGGCACCAGGTGCAGTGTTCAGTCATGAGCGGCCCGTCTCGTCAGATATGACGGAAAAGCCTCACAATGCAGATGTGGCTAAACCGGCTGCCTTAGCCGCCCCACCAGAGCTGACTGTTGCCCCCGTGCCTTGTGAGCGCACGGCCTGCGGTGAACTGCTGATGAAAAGCGGGCCCCGGTCTGGCGGATACGGGGATGAAAAAATCGCCGGTGCCCGATGTGATGAAAGTCAATGTGCAGGTGCGGGATGAAACGTCCGGCCTGTTCCATGTGGATACACTGGACATGTATCACGCGCGGCATCGTCAGAACTACATCAGCACGGCGGCGCAAGAGCTGGAATGCGAGCTGTCGGTCATCAAACGCGAAGCCGGGCGGGTCTTGCTGATGCTGGAGCAGCAACAGGACGCGCAACAGCAGGCCGACGCCGAAGCCTCAGGGACAACCGCAGTCACGGTCAGCGCAGAAGATGAAGCCGCCGCGCTGGCGTTGCTGACATCGCCAAACCTGACAGAACAGATTATCAACGACATGGCCGCCTGTGGCGTGGTCGGCGAATCGACCAATCTGCTGACCGGGTATCTGGCGGCGGTCTCGCGCAAACTGGATAAACCGCTGGCCGTGTTAATCCAGAGCAGCAGCGCGGCGGGGAAATCCTCCCTGATGGACGCCGTGCTGAACCTGATGCCGGAAGAGGAGCGTATCCAGTACTCGCGATGACCGGACAGAGCCTGTACTATCTGGGGGAAACCAGCCTGCAACACAAGATACTGGCTATCGCCGAAGAGGAAGGCGTGCGGCAGGCGGCCTATGCCCTGAAACTGTTACAGTCCGACGGCGAGCTGAAAATCGCCAGCACCGGCAAAAACGAACAGAGCGGCGAACTGGTGACGCGGGAATACAAGGTGCAGGGACCGGTCATGCTGATGTTAACGACGACGGCCATTGATGTGGATGAAGAGCTGCTGAACCGCTGTCTGGTGCTGACGGTCAACGAATCGCGCGAGCAGACGCAGGCCATCCACGCGATGCAACGGCACCGTCAGACACTGGCAGGGTTGCTGGCTGACTCAGAGAAAGGTTATCTGACGCAGTTACACCAGAACGCCCAGCGCTTGTTAAGGCCGCTGAAAGTGGTCAATCCTTACGCCCATCAACTGACGTTCCTGTCAGACAAAACCCGGATGCGGCGCGACCATATGAAATACCTGACGCTGATACAGGCCATTGCCTTGCTGCGCCAGTATCAACGTGAAGTGAAGAAAACGACCCACCGCGGACAGGTCATCGAATATATCGAAATCACCCAAGACGACATTACCCTCGCCAACCGGCTGGCGCATGAGGTGCTGGGGCGCACGCTGGATGAAATGCCGCCGCAGACGCGTAAGCTGTTACTGCTGATACAAGAGATGGTGAACGCACAAGCGCAAATCCAGCACTGCCAGCCAAACGAAGTGCGCTTTACCCGGCGGGATATCCGCGCCTTTACCCACTGGAGCGACAGCCAGCTCAAGAACCACTGTCAACGGCTGACGGAAATGGAATACCTGTTGTTGCATGGCGGCAGCCGGGGACACCTGCTGCATTATGAACTGCTGTGGGACGGGGAAGACAACGGCGCAGCCCACCTGTGCGGCCTGCTGGATGTCGGAGAACCGGACTCAGAAACCGCCGGCAGTGAACGCAAGTCTGACCCGGAAGGTCGCAAGTCTTCCCCAAGTCCGGGCAAGTCTGGCCTGAGTCTGGGGAAGAAAAACCCGCATCAGCCCGGACAGCACAAGAGTCAGCGGGGGCACAAGTCCGGGCAGATGAAAACGCTATTATTAAGGAAAATAATCACAGAGACGCATTGCCCGTGCCCGACAGGGATAAAACATCGGAAGCCATCCCGACAGGTCATGAGAGCAAGTCTGACTTAAATGAACGCAAGTCTGCCTCAAGTCTGGGTCAAGTTAGGGTCAAGTCTGGGGTGAAAAAATCCCCATCAGGGCAGACAGAACAAGGGTTCAGCGTGCCACAAGTCGGGGTAACGGAAGACACAGTGATAAAAGGAAAAAAGAAAACGCGCCCCTTGTCTGCGCCCGCCACTCAATCTCAACCGGAGGTCAATCATGGCAAACCGTAAACCGCGCAAAGGAAGTCTCCTGACCGTCGATGACGTCTACCGTCAGCCGGTGGGTCCAGCGCATGACCCAAAAAGCCTGTATGCGCTGCTGCTGCGCTTTGTGGCGTGGCGGCAGGAGCGGAACTGGTCGGAGACGACATTGAAAGTGCAGACCCATCATACTTACCGCTTTATCCTGTGGGCCACCGAACGGGGCCTGTACTCTGCCGCTGATATCACGCGGCCAATACTGGAACGTTACCAGCGCTACCTGTACCAGTACCGCAAGACCAACGGGGAGCCGCTGAGTATCCGCACCCAGCGCACGCAGTTGCAGCCGTTGCAGGTGTGGTTCAAATGGCTGACGAAACAGAACCTGATACTGGCGAACCCGGCAGCGGACATTGAATTGCCGCGGGAAGAAAAACGGCTGCCAAAATATATCCTGAGCATTGATGAAATCGAGCATATCCTGTCGCTGCCTGACCCGCATACGTTGCAGGGCGCACGCGACCGGGCATTGATGGAACTGCTCTGGTCAACGGGGATACGGCGCAGTGAAGCGGCCCGGCTCGATATCTACAGCATTGACGGGGCACGCAAAACGGTGACCATCCGGCAGGGCAAGGGCAATAAAGACCGGGTATTGCCCCTCGGCGAACGGGCCTTAAGCTGGCTCCAGTTCTATCAGCAACAGGTTCGCCCGCAACTGCTGGTCACCCCGGACCTTCAATCGCTGTTCGTGGCGATGGACGGTCTGGACGGGTTGCAACCGAACGGTATCACCCATGCCGTGAGCGGCTATATCCGGGCCGCCGGCATTGAGAAAAAAGGCGCCTGCCACCTGTTCCGGCACGCGATGGCAACCCAGATGCTGGAGAACGGGGCGGACCTGCGCTGGATACAGGCGATGTTAGGCCATGCCAGCGTGGAATCCACCCAGGTGTATACGCAGGTCTCTATCCGGGCCTTGCAGGTGGTACATGCCAGCACCCACCCGGCGGAGCAAATGGCCGACGAAAAAGTCAGCGACGCCGATGAGGTGGGTTTACTGGCCGACCTGTACGCCGAAGCTGACACGCCGCCAGACAGCCCGACGCCGACTTGACACCCCGATATCCGCTGACTGTCCGCCCGCCCCCGTTAAGCTGGGCGGGTTCGGTGTGGGGGCAGACCGTGGCCGGACTGCCCGTTGGCATCGGCGCACGCGGGGGTAAATAGTCGTCAGGCGGCTTAACCTCTGGCGTCCCCGTAGAGCCGGTCCAGGCCGCCCAACGCCTATTCAACATAATGCGAGGGAATTATACGCACTGCGCCGATGAGCAAAGGTAACAACCTGAGCATCCATGAGCGGCTTAATGCGTATAATTGGCATTATGTCTGGCGCCCCCGCGGGTTGGCATTGGCGGGTGTGGCGCACAAGGCTGGCGCCTTCTGCTGTCAGCATCTGAGCCGGCCATCGGCAACTCAGCGTGCTTCTTTAGCTGCCGCGTTATCGTCCAGTCAACACCCCTGAAGGCAGGTCGGCCTGCGGCCTCCGCTAATTTACCGCCCCCCGCCCCAACCCTGCTTCACTGGCTGCGCGCGGCTCACACTGCGCTGCGCTCCGTTGCTCGTTCCCGTGCTCGCCATCGCCGCCCCGTGCAGCCCCCCGGGGGGCTTCCCTGAACAAAACCGTGTGGTCATGCAAGGCTATGCGCAACCCGAAGCCACAGTGCCTCAGAGCGTCGCAGGGGCGCCGCTTGCGGGCTCTATGCCGCCCGCGCCCGCAGAACGGTCACCCGCCGCCCAAGCAAGTTGGGCGACGTTCGCCCGTTGCCGAAAAAGGGACTCCCCTGACAAGGGCACGGCGGGAAAAACCGGCCTTCGGAGGCGAAAAGCGCGTCAGGGAGTTTTGGGTTCGGCGGTGAACGGACATGGGAAAAAACGGGTTGTAACTGACTGATGGCATTAGGAAAATCGCTGTTCGTCGGTGAGGTTCGCAATGGAATGCGTTGTTGTGGAGAATAACTTTTTGAGCGCTGACCAAATCGATGATTTTGCGGCCAGAGCCAAAGGGTGCGAGGCGCGTGGCGACTGCAATCAGATCGTGAAAGAAATGGAAGATTTGAGTCTGACGCAACGCAATGAGTTGATTGTGACCTGTGCTTCCGATCCTGCGGCTTGTAAAGAAAAATACGGTGAACTCCCCGCCAACAGTATGTTAGTACGTCAGGCGATTGATAAGGCACTGGGTGAAGATATTCCATGGAGCATGAAGAATGATCTGTCTGTTTTGCTGATGCAGCAAATGGATGAATCAGGGATTGTGACCAGTACGGAGTTTGCGCAGAAACTTGAGAAACAGTTCGGTCTGGATAAGCAGCGTGCGGAAATTTTGGCGGGTGCCGCATTAGGGGCTGTAACCGGTGGAATGAGCAACAGAGGGGGTAAGCCTGGTGCCGTCACCGAAGGAAAGAATGTTGTTATCGTAGACTCAGGTAAGAAGAGGGCTTGGAATAAGACGCTGAATAAACCTGAGCCGAATACGGTCTATCATGTTGATGGAAATAAAACATTCCAGACCGATTCACTTGGTCGCACTAGCCTTGCTGAAGGATCTCTGTCTTTGTCCAAGAATGATCGTAATACTTATCAACAGTGTAAAGCCGGTAAATGTGGTAATCCAGGAGATGAAGGTGGCCACTTAATCGCCAGTATATTTAATGGGCCTGGTGAAAAATTAAACCTTGTGCCAATGGATGGAAACCTGAATAAAGGTGCTTGGAAACAAATGGAAAATACTTGGGCTAGTGCTTTGAAGGAAGGTAAGCAAGTTGATGTTAAAGTTGAACCTGTTTATAAAGGTAATAACGTACGTCCCGAAAGTTTTAGCGTAACGTATTCCATTGATGGAGGTAGGCCAATAGTGAAAGATATTAGCAATATACCTGGAGGCGGGAAGAAATGAAGGAATTAGATACTCTTCATAATAAAATTGGTCAATTGCTTGTTGATGCTGGCCCAGAGGATGCACGGGAAATAATTGTGTGTGCTAGGTTATCTCCAGAAGGTGATACTTGCGAATATGAGTATGATTATACAGATAACAAAGGGCATCAAGACTGGTTTGTCCCTGATAAAAACGCTAGCTATGATCTTAGATTATTATTAGTAGAATTGAGGAAATACTACATAGAAAACCATCTCACTAATGGGCTTCCGGCATGGAATGGTTGTTTAGTTAAAGTGGATCTTGAAAAGATGAAGATCAATATAGAATTTAAATACGAAGACTAACCAGAAAGAGATCCCAGCCGAGGTGCTGGGATTTTTCCTTTAGTCGTCTACTGAATAATGATCTTATCAATACCTATTTCACACGAATGTACGCAGAGTAAACAGAAATACCAATCCCAAGCATGTAAACTGCCCCCCCGAAAGTTGGACACCCAACAAGTAAGGGGGAAGTTCTCCATGAAGAATTACAGAAAATATTCACTTAAGTTTAAGCGTAAAGTCATGCCGCATTACCACTGGCCTGAATATCCCCGCCAGCGCCAACTACGGCAAAAGTCGTGAAAGCGGCAATGGTGTTAGCCATAATGAAACTACGCTGGACGCAGGACAAACCGTCACCATCAATGCCGGCCGAGATGCCACGCTTAAGGGCGCTCAGGTCAGCGGCGAACAGATTACCGCCGACGTCAAACGCCACCTGACGCTCAGTAGCGAGCAGGACAGCAACCGCTACGATATGAAGCAACAAAATGTCAGTGCCGGCGTTAGTGCCACTATCGGTTCAGGTGGTTCATTGAACCTCAGCGCCAGCCGCGACAAAATCCACAGCAACTTTGACTCCGTACAGGAACAAACCGGACTGTTCGCCGGCCAAGGCGGCTATCAAGTGAAAGTGGGGGAACATACTCAGCTTGACGGCACAGTGATTGCCAGTACCGCAGACAAAGACAAAAACACCCTCGATACCGGTACTCTCGGCTTTGGCGATATAAAAAACAAAGCGGATTTTAAAACCGAACACCACAGCGTAAGTGTCAGCACCGGCGGTTCAGCAGGCGGCATGTTCCTCAGTAACATGGCGGCCAATACTCTGGGCGGCGCTAACCGGGAAGGCCATGCTCAAAGCACTACTCATGCCGCGGTCAGTGACGGCGCCCTGATTATCCGGGATAAAGACAACCAACAACAGGATATCACCACCCTGAGCCGGGATACTGACCATGCCAATAATGCTCTCAGTCCTATCTTTGACAAAGAGAAAGAGCAACAACGACTGAAACAGGCCCAACTGATTGGCGAAATCAGTGCGCAGGTGATTGATATCGCCAGCACCGAAGGAGCCATTATCGCCACCAAAGCCGCCCACGCCAAACTGGAGAATATCAGTGAACCGGACAGAAAAGCGGCCATCAAAGTACTGGAGGATAAAGGCGAAACCGACATCACCCCGAAACTCATTCAAGAGCAGATTTACAAAACCGCCTATAATCAGGCATTGAATGAATCTGGCTTTGGCACCGGTGGGAAATACCACACCGCTTTACAGGCTGCCACCGCGGCCATTCAGGGACTCGCAGGCGGCAATATTGGTCAGGCGCTGGCGGGCGGCGCTTCCCCTTACCTGGCTGGCGTGATTAAAGACCTGACCACCGACCCGAAAACTCATCAAGTGGATGTCGTAAGCAATACCCTGGCCCATGCGATTCTGGGGGCAGTGGCCGCGGAAGTCAGTGGTAACAACGCGCTGGCCGGCGCGGCAGGCGCGGCGGGCGGTGAACTGGCCGCCCGGGAACTGATGAAGCACATTCACGGAGAAAATGTTAAAGTCAGTGACTTAAGTGAAGAAGAAAAACAGACCATCAGCACCCTCTCCACTCTGGCAGCAGGTCTGGCAGGCGGTATTGCCGGTGACTCGACCGGCAGCGCCGTTACCGGGGCCCAGGCCGGGAAGAATGCGGTGGAGAATAATTTCTTGGGGGATATCTCACGCGGTGAGCTGGAGAAAAACCGGGAGGCGTTGCGCGAGGGCAAATACACGGAGAAACAGGTTCGTGAGTTGCTGGCGCTTGAAGCCCGTGACCAAATTAACGATGACCTGCTGAACCAGTACCGGAAAGATCCGTCTTCACTCACGCAAGAACAGCAGCATCTGTTCCAGCAAGAACTGCAACAGTATGCTTATGAAAATACACAACTGTACGGAGCAGAAACCGCGAAACAATTGGTCACTCAGTTATTAAAAGAAGGTGACTCTCCGCTTATTCCGGGCAAAGGCTTCCCGTACGCGGGTAGTACAGAGGAGAAGAATGCTTGGGCTGATCGGGAAAGGCAGAAAGCCTATGAGAAGAACGGAGTCATTGGTGCCTTGAACTGGACTCGAACACCAACGGGAGAAGAAAAACTGTTCAAAAAAGCCGATGGCCTAGCCAATACGTATGGCTACCACAAAGATAATGCATCTATCGGTGATTCAGCGATACAAGTGTTGCCAGGCGGTGTCGGCAATGCTATCCGGACTAGTACGGGTATGGCCGGGGCGTATGATATCGGCAAGGGCGTTCGTCAGGTTGAAGACGGCAATGGCTGGGAAGGTGCGGGCAATATCGTTCAGGGTGCCTTAATGGCCACGGGCAGTACGTGGGTTAGCAAGAACGTGAAGCCCCGTCTGGTCAATGCAAGTGGCGAAGTGAACGGGCCATTGCTGCAACAGGAAATAGCCAGTGGGAAGTTCAGCCCTAAAGGACTTGTCGAGGCTATAGATCCTACTGATGAAGCTATAAAGGCTAAAGCAGGTCAAGCATTATTAGACGTGATTAAAGGGTATAAGTCATCCACTCAGGCTGGCAAGCATGCAACTATGGTCGCTGCATATGATCCCGTAACTGGTAAAGTGGCTATAGGAGGAAGTAGTGGTAAAGTAACAGCAGAAATGCTTGACCCTAAGACAGTAGAATTTGTTGAAAAACGACTAGGGGTAAAAATAGGAGAATCCACAACTTTTTGTAACAATCTAGCCGGATCCTGTGCGGAAATTTTTAGTGCAGATCAACTAATACGGCAAGGTGTTGAGCCTTCTGCTATTAAATTTACTGACGCATTAAGGCCAAGGGAAGTTTGGAAAAGAAAAGGTTTAGTAAATGATAAAGTCATAATGGATCCTTGTCCAAACTGTAAAATCGTATTTCCCAAAGGAGAAAAATAATGAATATATTAGATGAAAATTGGACACCTGCATGGGGCACCATATTTACTTGGTTTGCAATGGATAATAAAGGCAAAATTGCGGTCATGGTTAATAATTGCTTAGGTAATTTGCCTAAAACGCTGTTGAAAATTAATGAAGTAGAGTCGTTGCTTGATAGACTTACGGAATATATGTGGGAAGAATCACAAGACTTTACTAATTATCCTAAAAATAAAAATGGCGATTTTTTATTGGATTTGTATTCATCATGGCGTAATCGCCGTAATCTATCTAAGCATGAATTGATAGAAGAAATTAATGATGATTTTGCTGAATCGGCTAATTATAGTGATGCTAATCTGGCAAAAAATAAGGGTTTTTTTGTTTATAATGGAATAGAAGGGTACAACCCAGGTGAAGATTACCCTGTAGGCTATGAAGGTGAAACGAAAATGGGAGACTATTTTCGGTATCTGGTGCCAACGGTGTATGCCTCAATTGATGATTTCCCTGAAGAGTTACGCAGAGGGATTGCAGTATCTGATACGGTTGATTTTACGGTTGATCGTTTACTGGATAATGATCTTATCAATACTTATTTCACCAGAATGTACTCAGAGTAAATAAAAATACAAATCCCAGCCTGATTGAGCTGCCCCCGAAAGTTGGACACCCAATAAGTAAGGGGAAGTTCTCCATAAAGAAGTACAGAAAAAATTCGTTTAAGTTTAAGCGTCAAGTCACTCCACATTACCACTGGCCTTAACCTCTCCGCCAACACCAACCACGGCAAAGGCCGTAAAAGTGGCAACAGCGTCAGCCATAACGAAATTACGCTGGATGCTACCCTAAATAAATCGGGAGAAAGGAATGAAAATAGAAAATATTCGTTATTTATTAGGTTGTTATTTCCATCAAGATTGGAACTGTGAGGCATCTACAGATGAGGGAATTATGAAGCTTTTTGTGGAAAAAGAACAGCCAGAGAAAGTTATGCTTTTAAAAAAGGAATTTGAAGAAATATTGAATAGTGGTGAAGAATTAACGGAGAGTTTTCTTTATGAAAATAATGGATATTATTCTCCATCAGCGGATGAATTAACTGTCTTACAATGGCTTAAAAAATTGAATGACGTTTTATAGTTAATACCTTTAAAATCCCCACAGTAAGGAAGAATCCAGCCTAAAAGCTGGACTCTTCCCCTTTATATCGCTAGCTTTTCTCAACGAGCCGAATAATCAACAACCTATACTCAATGCAGACCTACACTGGCTGCCCGGTAGCAAATCCCTCTTCTTGCAACCAGTTACCCTTCAGGTTCAAGCAGGGGTGTCGGCGTAGCGGCGGTCATACCAGCAGTGTGGTCGGCACGGTGTGCACTGATAAAGGTAAAACTGAATATTATTTATCTGTAAATGGTAAAGCGTGGTCTGGTACTTCACCTACAAATGTAAATATTGGTGGGGTTAATTATAAAGTGATTGTAAGCGATAGCAAAAGCGTCCCTAGTGCACAGAACTCAGATACACAAAGTAATTTCAATCATGCTGAGCAAAAATTGTTTAGCCATATTCAGGATGCTTATAAGGGCCAAAAAGCGAATGTAAATATCGCGGTACAAAATACCTCTCGAAACGAACCAGGCATGTGCACTGGTTGTGGGAATACAAGCCAAACTTTTGCCGAAATGAACAAAGAGTTCAATGTTAATATTTATCAAGGCTCGACAGGTACAAATCAATGATTAATGAAGAACTAATAAACTATCTGCACTCAGTTTACCCTGAGTTAAAAATCGATATCAGTTATATCAGAGGCTACTCTGTAGAAGAAATACAAAAAATGGAACGTCTTTATGACATTGAAATTAAAGATCAATTATATGACTTTCTAACTTGCATGGGACGTTGTAGTGGCGGGCTTTTTGGTGACGTTCCTCTAATTTTTTATCAAGAACAAGACACTGTTCGAGGTGATGTATTGTTTCAATCAGGTCAACGGGAAGAATTGTGTAAAATTCAACTTCATACCCTGTTAAGACAAAAACCGTTTTTTGTTTCAGTAGAAAGCTATACTCAATATTATTTCCTATTAACGGCGTCAGATAATCCTAATTTGATTTATCACTATGATGAAAATGAAGAAACTGTTGAGGTCACAAACTGGACGTTTAATGAGTACTTAAGGCGTGTTGTAGATGTAATCACACGTAACTATAAGGTTAAAACATCCTTTGATCAAAGTGGTGAGTTGATCATTATCTAATCTTTTGACGTAAATTTTATGTAGTAGATCCCGACAAATTGAACTGCCCCCGAAAGTTGAACACCCAACAAGTAGGGGAAAGTTCTGTATGAAGAATTACACTAAGCATTTGCTCACATTTTAATGTGGGCACCGCTTCATCAGACCTGATAGAACACAGCAAACAGACCAGTAAAGGCTTACTCTCCAAATCCTCCGTCGAAACCCATGATGAGGTGCATGAACGCCGGGCGCAGAGCACCACACTCAGCGGCGACCGCGTGACCGTACAAACCGGGAATGACCTGAATATCATCGGCAGTAACGTGGCAGGCACTCAGAATGTTAATCTGGCTGCCGGCAATCAGCTCACCATCACGACCGCGGATGAAGCCCGTCATGAAACTCACTTCAAACAAGAGAAAAAATCCGGTCTGATGGGCACAGGGGGTATCGGCTTCACCGTCGGCAAAGCCAGCCAAAAATCCACCACTGACATCGACAGTAACCTCAACAAAGGCAGCACAGTAGGCAGCAGCCAGGGCAGTGTGACATTCAGCGCCGGAAAACAGCTCAACATTCACGGCAGTGATGCAGTGGCGGGTCGCGATATGCAGCTTTCCGGTCAAAACATTAACATCACCAGCGCGGAAAACAGTCACACCGCCATCACCAAAACCGAACAGAAACAAAGCGGCCTGACCGTGGCTCTGTCCGGCACCGCAGGCGGGGCCCTGAATTCCGCTGTTCAAACGGTTCAAGCCGCCAACAATGAAAGTGACAGCCGTATCAAAGCTTTACAAGGCACTAAAGCCGCTCTTAGCGGGGTACAGGCTGTTCAGGCAGCCCGTCTGGCCAACGCCAAAGGCGGTGACGACAAAGCCAATAACAATCTGATAGGGGTTAACCTCTCCTACGGCAGCCAGTCCTCCCGGTCAGAACTGAAACAGCACCAGACCACTCAACAGGGCAGCAGCCTGATGACCGGGGATAATCTCACCCTCACCGCTGCCGGGACACCAGATCAGAACGGCGATATTCGCATTCAGGGCGGCCAGTTGCAGGCGGGTAAAGACCTGCAACTTAATGCCAGCCGGGATATCCAGCTCGCCTCCAGCCAGAACACCGAACAGACCACCGGTAAAAACAGCAGTCGCGGAGGGTCACTGGGCGTCGGTTTCACTGCCGGACCGGGGGGCACAGGTATCAACCTCTCCGCCAGCGCCAACTACGGTAAAGGCCGTGAAAGCGGTAATGGCGTAAGCCATAACGAAACCACCCTGGACGCAGGACAAACCGTCACCATCAATGCCGGCCGAGATGCCACGCTTAAGGGCGCTCAGGTCAGCGGCGAACAGATTACCGCCGACGTAAAACGCCACCTGACGCTCAGTAGCGAGCAGGACAGCAACCGCTACGATATGAAGCAACAAAATGTCAGTGCCGGCGTTAGTGCCACTATCGGTTCAGGTGGTTCATTGAACCTCAGCGCCAGCCGCGACAAAATCCACAGCAACTTTGACTCCGTACAGGAACAAACCGGACTGTTCGCCGGCCAAGGCGGCTATCAAGTGAAAGTGGGGGAACATACTCAGCTTGACGGCGCAGTGATTGCCAGTACCGCAGACAAAGACAAAAACACCCTCGATACCGGCACGCTCGGCTTTGACAACATTCAGAACAAAGCGGATTTTAAAACCGAACACCACAGCGTAAGTGTCAGCACCGGCGGTTCAGCAGGCGGCATGTTCCTCAGTAACATGGCCGCCAATACCCTGGGCGGCGCTAACCGGGAAGGCCATGCCCAAAGCACCACCCATGCCGCAGTCAGTGACGGCGCCCTGATTATCCGGGATAAAGACAACCAGCAACAGGATATCACCACCCTGAGCCGGGATACCGACCATGCTAACAATGCTCTCAGCCCTATCTTTGACAAAGAGAAAGAGCAGCAACGGCTGAAACAGGCCCAACTGATTGGCGAAATCAGTGCGCAGGTGATTGACATCGCCAGTACTGAAGGGGCCATTATCGCCACCAAAGCCGCCCACGCCAAACTGGAGAACATCAGTGACCCGGATAGAAAAGCGGCCATCAAGGCACTGGAGGATAAAGGTAAAACCGACATCACTCCAGAGCTCATTAAAGACCAGATTTACAAGACCGCCTATAATCAGGCATTGAATGAATCTGGCTTTGGCACCGGTGGGAAATACCACACCGCTTTACAGGCTGCCACCGCGGCCATTCAGGGACTCGCAGGCGGCAATATTGGTCAGGCGCTGGCGGGCGGCGCTTCCCCTTATCTGGCCGGGGTGATTAAAGACCTGACCACCGACCCGAAAACCCATCAAGTGGATGTCGTGAGCCATACCCTGGCTCACGCGATTCTGGGGGCAGTGGCCGCGGAAGTCAGTGGTAACAATGCGCTGGCCGGTGCGGCAGGCGCGGCGGGCGGTGAACTGGCCGCCCGGGAACTGATGAAGCATATCCACGGCGAAAATGTTAAAGTCAGTGACTTAAGTGAAGAGGAAAAACAGACCATCAGCACCCTCTCCACTCTGGCAGCGGGTCTGGCAGGCGGCATTACCGGTGACTCCACTGGCAGCGCCGTTACCGGCGCCCAGGCCGGCAAGAATGCGGTTGAGAATAATGCGCTGGCCTCGCGAAACCTGGGGGATTGCAGTACGCTGTCACCGGCAGCGTGCGGCAAGGCCAAAGAACTGAGTCAGCGGATTCTGGATAAAGGTCTGCCGTCAGTGGAGGACATGCGCGGTAAACTGGCATCGTGTCAGGATGACAGCTACCGTAAAGGGGTCTGGACGGAATACCGGCAGGCCAGTGATGCGACTATCAACACCCTGAAACAGATGGCGTTGAATGGCGAGTTGAGCCGTGAAGAACTGGCCTTTATCAACCATGAACTGGGTAAAGAACTGGCGGTGTCGGGCTATCGTGCCAATGATAAGCTAGGTCGTTCAGAGCAGAGCAGTTGGCTAAATGGTGGCGGTGGACCACTCTCCGGGTTCTTTAATACGGAATTGAGGCAAAAAGAGCTGGAGAGCGCCGGATTATCTAAAGCGGATGCGGCGCAGTATGTGAAGGAAGAGCAACGTAATATGATGTTGCTGGAGACTGCAACCGGGATTATTGGAGGAGCAGCCAGTAATAAGATACAGGCGAAGCCATCATCTGTACCGTCAAAAAATAATGTTGATAAAGGCGTCCTAGCGGAAGCTACACAAGTACAGCCTAACCAAACTGCTAATGTGGGAGCAAAAGGAAATAACTCATCTGCACATCAGCCAAATAATGCGGCAAAAAGTACAAAACAGTCGTCTGAAACTTATTTCCGAGTTGAGGGCGGAGGCAGTGGTACGCAAACGAGTCAAAACAGAATTAGCGTAAATCCTGATGGAAGTGTAACTATTAATTCAGGTTGTAGTGGGCAGTTATGTGTTAGTACTAAAGGAGCAAATCATGCTGCTTATTACCTTACAAATAGAAGACAAGATGGAACTGTAGTTGTTTTTGAAGTGGACGCGGCTCTTCACAAAAAAATAATGGATGCCGCTATTCCTCAAAGGCCAATTCCTGGGGTATCAAGAGACAAAAATGCGCCTAAAATAGTGGACCCGACAAAAGGCCAGCCAAGCGTAGCTCTCGAATTACCGAAGGTATGGGATAGGTTAATAGAGCAAAATTCATCAAAAGGTCGTGTGCTAACAAAAGAGGAATTTTTACGTGAATTTGGAAAATGATTATCAGGATCTACTTGAGGCCATTTTTAATGGTGAAAAGAATATAGCTATTTTTGTTTTAGATGGAAATCATTATTATGTTATTGATAATAAAGATAATTATTGTATTGATGTTAGACCTGAATATAAATCTTACATAGATAAAGGATGGATGAAAGAGACGCTTTATGATGAGTCTGTCAGGTCGTTTAGAAATGGTATTCCCATATTGACTAAGGAGAGTTTTAAAGACTACATAAACAAAAATAATGTTGCTGTTTACTCTGTTGATTGGATGAGATCATTCTTTATATCGGGCAAAGATAGTGTATTGCTTGTTAATTTTTATGATTATATTGAGCGATATTTATCCACCCTAACAGACGTAGTATCGTCTGAATGGGATAGTTGGCGAATGCGGCTACCTAGCTTTTATATTAATTTCGATAAAAAAATATATCGTCATACTGACTGGGATAGAAGCCATGAATCAACAGTACCATTTGATTGGAATGCTCAAGCTAATAGCGACTTTGGTCTGTTAGTACCAGATAAGGAACAGTATTGGCTTATTGATGGTATGAATTTTTGGAAGTTACAAATGTAGTTCAGAAATACCGCTCGTATAGCATCGAGCGGTATTAAACGCTTAGCAGGAATTTTCTTTTTAGTTGTCAGTCGTTCTCAACGAGCCGGATAATCAGCTGCCCCTGCTCAACGGTGATGTTAACCGCCTGCCCAGTGGTAAATCTGACTTCTTTCAGCTAGTTGCCCTTGAGATGCACACTGACAATGGCCCGGCGGGAAAAACTGGCGTTCAGGGGTGAAAAGTGCGTCTGGGGTTTTGGGTCGGGCGGCGAAGAAGCACCGGAAAAATCCGGTTATAACTGACTGAGTATACAGGGAAAATCGGCGTTCAGTGGTCAACTTCGCAATAGAATGCGTTGTTGTCGAGAATAACCTCCTAACCGTCAAAAAGAATGATGCGTTGATTAAAGCCCTTGACGACCAAAAAGCGGGCAAAAACCTGCTGGAAGCATCACAAAATATCGTCAGACTCACCAATGAAGACAAAGCCAGTAATGTAATTTTAGGCAAATATCGTGAAGGTAAATTAGACGAAAAAGGAAAACTGGAGCTGGCTACCTTACTCAACCAATATGGGGCTGAGTTACAGACAGAGTACGGTTTCTCAGGGAAAGAAGCTGCTGCCGCAATTCAGAATTTAATTAAAGGAGGTGCATTTGTCGCAACCGCCGCAAATGCGAAAGCCTATAACGAGGCACTAAGCTATCTGAAAACATACAGTGTACACTCAGGACAAGCTGCTATCGGAACAGATGCATTAATGGCATTACCCGGAATGCCAGGGACGCTTATTCGGGGAAGCCTTGTTGCCGGGGGTTCATATCAGGCGGGTACGGGTATTGGGCAGGTTATCGATGGTGAATATAGCCGTGGGGTAACAAATATGAGTCTGGGTTCACTGGCTATATTTGGAGGTGTTGCCGGTAATAAAGCCATAACCAAGCCGACAGAAGGGATCGTCTCACCAGATAAACTCACAATTCAGGAAAGCAGCAGGGTTTTGGATAAAAAAACTCATACATCCATTCCTAAGGTGACAGCAGAGTTAACTGATAAAGAAACCGGGAAAAAATTTACTGACACCAATCAGGGGAATAGACCTGATTATTATCTTGGGGATAAAAGTAGACCTACACTGATTAATGGTCGGATACAAGCCAAAATAGAGAAATATCCCGGTAAAAATCTTCCTAATAGAAATATGGCATCAGCACATGCAGAAGTTGGAACTATCCAACAAGCTTATGAAGACGGGATAACTATAGGTCGAGAGATGACATTGAGGGTATCAAAAGAACCTGTTTGTGGTTATTGCCGTGGTGACATTGCAGCAATGGCTGACAAAGCAGGACTGAAGTCACTTACAATATATGAAGAAAATACAGGAAAAACATTATATTGGACCCCTGGAATGAAATCGATTAAGGAAAAGAATTAAGAATGAATTTTTCTATCAGCTGGACCTTGAATGGAAAAGGAAATAATTATAAATCTCCCACATGGTCTCATATTAAACAAATCATACTAGATTTAAAGGACCAATCAGGAACTGTAACATTAGATGTCATCGACAATATAACTGGTGCTGAAATGCTACAGGTAAGAACGGAGGATGGGTATTATTTACTCACATTAGGTGAAATATTAGAAGATGAATACAATGTTCGTTCTTACTGGGACCCTGAAGAACTTGATCAACAAATTGACATCTTAGGAGATTATTGGTCAGCTCGCCAACTCACAAAAGATTTCGATTTTGTAGTGAAAGTATTCAAAGAGTTTTTTGATACAGGCAATGTGTCAAAAGAACTTCTAGATTAAGCAATCAACCCCGGCCATTGCAAAACCGGGGTTATTTTTACCATCAGCATTAATCCGGCAGGGTTCAGGCGCTGGCAGGCGGCGCTTCCCCTTACCTGGCCGGGGTGATTAAAGATTTGACCACCGACCCGAAAACTCATCAAGTGGATGTCGTAAGCAATACCCTGGCCCATGCGATTCTGGGGGCAGTGGCCGCGGAAGTCAGTGGTAACAACGCGCTGGCCGGCGCGGCAGGCGCGGCGGGCGGTGAACTGGCCGCCCGGGAACTGATGAAGCACATTCACGGAGAAAATGTTAAAGTCAGTGACTTAAGTGAAGAAGAAAAACAGACCATCAGCACCCTCTCCACTCTGGCAGCAGGTCTGGCAGGCGGTATTGCCGGTGACTCGACCGGCAGCGCCGTTACCGGTGCCCAGGCCGGGAAGAATGCGGTTGAGAATAATTTCCTGACGGCCAAAGATGTTTACGAACTGAAAGAAGAATTGCTGGCAGCAGAGAAGACTGGCACAGATAAGCAGGTAATTTACGACAAGTTTAAAGAGCGCAGCGAGAAAAACCGTCAGGAAGGTGTGGCGGATAGCTGTTCCCATAATCCGGGCTGTGTGGTGTCCGTTTGGGAAATGATGAACTCTGGATCGGACGCCGCCAGTGGCCTGAACCGAACTTCGTTCTTCTCCAGTCTCAGCAGTGAGGAGATGGCACAGTTAAACCGCTTTGTGCAGGCAGAGAATGCGGAAAGTGCTCAGGCGATTTACCAGTCGCTGCCGGATGTAGTAAAGAAAGCTGTTGAGGGAAAAGAGTTCGCCGAGCAGTTTGGTATAATGCCGAAAGTGGGTAGCAGTAGCGGGATAATTGGACTGGGGATTGCCGGGAAGAAGCCGAAGTCACAAGGTACCCCAGAATCTGCTACTAAACCGGGGAATCATTCAGATACGGAAACCGCGCAAACACCGCATAACCAGACTGATAATGCGAGAATAAAAGGAGCCAACTCACCTGTAAGCCAGCAGGCTAATACTAGAAATGGGGAGTCAAAAGTATCTAATGCCCAGCATGCAAAACATACAAATGAGACTTTTGAAATTAAGTCACTTCCTGATATGCACGGTAAAGAGCATATTACTGCCGTAAAAGGTGATGCCAGCATCCCTGTTAGTAAAATCGAGTCATGGCTGCGAGGTAAGGCTGCGGGAGATTGGGAAGGGCTTCACGCTCGCAAGAATTCTTTGATGGATGAGAGAAGGGATAACCAGAGAGCTTTTGCTAAAGATCCAGCTAAAAATGCTGAATTAGATAATATAAAAGATAATATTAAAAGAATGGAACGCTCTCGTGCTATGGCTGCTGATCTGCAAGCGATAGGAGTTCATGACACGAAAGAAAATAATGTACTAATAATGGATAAATTACTCGATTCAGCCAAATCAGTTACAGCCGAAAACCGTAGAAGTTCTATTGTATTAGAAGGTCGTAATGGCAATGGTCACTCTGTCCGTATAAATGCGGTATGGACGATTTTACCTGATGGTTCAAAACGCCTTTCAACTGTAACAACAGGAAAATTCAAGGAGTAATAATGATGGAAAAAAGTATTGCAGTACTGCGTGAACAGCTAGATAACTATATACAAAATGGCTATTTGGACATTAATTCCTTTGATAATCCTGATGATGAAGCTGCTGAGGCTCTTACTGAGTTATCGTGCACAGATAAGGCATTGTGTGAACAATACTGTAGGCTTATTTTAGAGTCATCTGAAATAGGTGATACTTACTTAGATTCGAGATGTCTTGCGCATTTATTTGACTTAAACAAAAAATATAGTCTCGAATATGTCCAAAAAAATGTTCTAAATATGTCAGCTCCAGTATTAGAGGCTACTATGGAAGGATTGGATATGTATAGTAAAACACCATTTAGAACACATTTCTCTACTGAACTAATTGTAAATATCAAGAAGCGTTATGATGAATTAGCTTCAGACGATGCAATTAAAGATATGCTAGATTACAGCTATGAATGGTTTGAAAGAATGTATTTAATCCCCGCAGGATTACCAAAAGATTAATCTTTGTATATATGCGACTATTAACTTAAAAATCCCAGCACAAGTGAACTGCCCCCAAAAGTTGGACATCCAACAAGTAGGGGGAAGTTCTCCACGAAGAAGTACAGGAAAAATTCGCTTAAGTTTAAGAGTAAAGTCATGCCACATCACCGCTGGCCTGAATATCCCCGCCAGCACCAAACGGCAAAGGCCGTGAAAGTGGCAACGGCGTCAGCCATAACGAAACTACGCTGGAAGCAGGACAAACTGTCACCCTCAACGCTGGCCGAGATGCCACACTCAAAGACGCTCAGGTCAGTAACGAACAGGCATAGCAGTGATCTCGCTGAAATTGTTGGCACCATCAGTAGATCACATAACGTTATGCCTGTCTCATTTTTTCTGAATCTTCCTCAGCGCACGGTGGCGGGGAGATTAAGTTTTATTTATTTTATGGAACGTATCAGTTCCTGAGTTTATTGATGCCCATTCGTCTTTAATATACTCAGGTCTACTGGTCATCATCCATAAGGTAGTAATTTTTTCTGGAAAGCTATTTTTGGCCGTTGTTGGCTCTGTTGTTACAATGAAAGGTGAATTTATATCAATTTGACCTACCCATGAAGTTATCGCAGCATATTCATCCCAATTGACAAGAAAGACAATGAGGTTTCCACATATAGTCCCTGTGATACTTCCTCTCGTTGAATCTCCCCCTGCGCTTACAGCGCTAATATATTCACCTGTAAAAAACGAGCTTTTATTTTGCTGTTTAATTTCTATTGTAGAACCAAGTTCGTTAGCCCATTTTCCTGATATGTCTGCATTATTACTATCTATGTTATCTAAGCCGATCATTCTCTTCGTAGCGACAGATTTTCTAATTATTTCTTCAAGTAACATAGGTCCTCTCCATTAAGTATGATTGAACTTTCTTGGTGTCTTAATGACAATGATAAGTATAATTCATATCTTTTATCTTTCGTGTTGTTTTGTTAAAGAAAATTAATTTGTTGATATATATGGATTTATAATCTAATGACACGCTGATAAATATATATTATGTAAGGTGATTTATTATAGAGATAATAGCGAAATGGTTTTGTTTAATAAGAAAATTATTTTCTTTCATGGTAAAAGTGAAACATTGAATTTTTTAGCAATTAGATATGTTTAACTACATTGAAAGTAATAAAACCCCATATGGTAATGGGGTTATGGGAAAAATAGATTATCTGATTAAATTACAGACTCTCTGCTTGGATACTAACGTGATTTCGCGAACGTCATCAATCTCTGGGAGGATTAGCAGGCATGGCACCGTGACTTTAGCATAGCCTCGGTGCCCGCCGCTGTAATCCTTCCGTTCTTTCGGAGAAAACTTTTTAATTTCCACCTAGTTTTCAATGTATATCTTAGCTATTTTCTCAAATAAAGAGCTTTTACTAACTTCCCTTAACTTTAATATATCGTTGGTAAAAGAACGTAGGAAAATAGATGTGATATTTTGTTCCATAGCATTTATCTGTTTACCCTCTTTATCGATAGTCAGAATATTGTAAATTAAGTTCTCTTTTGCAATCGTTTGATTAGGTGAATTACATGGTGATACGAAATACAATAAGTCATCTCCCCTCGGTTGAAGATAAATATGTTCATACTGACTATTCTGTTTAGGCGCTAAGTAATAGGGTAAAACTGTTTCAATCGGATTACATACTCTATTTACTAAACTTTCATCTTCCAAGGCATATTCAATATTATCTATTTTCTGATTACCGATGATTCTGGGAATTCTATTCGAGTTATATCGACTAAGACATATTTCCTCAACATTATCAAATAAATAAAAAGATTCATTATAAAGTTTTGGTATTTTTTTCATAAATTCGCATTTTTCTTCAAGGTCCGATTGACTCTCTACAAGTGAGTGCTTATTAATAAAAATCGTTTTATTATGAATATCAATATCAACTATTGATGCAAGTATTTTCTTACTTTTCTTAAACCCCTCTGGAATCCTAATATATACAAGCGTTATCTTTAAGTCTGGAAGGTCAATATTTTCAATTTTTTTCTCTTTGAAAACTTTCTCTTTTAGCCAAAGTTCACTCTTGATCTTTTGGATTTTTATAAGTATTTTGTCGCTTAATTTTTCCAATCCAGTTTTCTTATCGTTTTCCACAATATTATTATCTAAATCTATACCCTGAATAACCGTTTCATCTTGTGCTTTAAATCTATTAGATTTCAATTTCGTATAGTAATCCGCTTCAACATTATCTATTCCCTTTTCTCTCATAGGTTTAAATGCATCCCATGTCGTGTTTTTAATTTCACCTTCGACTAATATACTGGTTTTAGATCCATCATCCAATGAATTGAGAACCAAATAGTTTTTATTTTTATCCAATGCATTAAAATCTTTAGCAGAGGAATAAGTTAATTCTTTTAGTTCAAATATTTCCTTAATCTCTTTTTCCAAAAACATTTTAGATTTACTATCAGCAGAATGCTTTGGAATTCGAGCATCTATTAATACCATAGGATGTGATAAATTTTTATTAACAGTAATAAAGTCATGAAATATATAATCAGCTTTAAAATATCTTTCATTAAAAGAAATCTCTGCGTGATTTAATAGTTCTTTTATTTTTTGTATAATCAAGTTCTGAACATAATTTTTACTATTTCGATATCCTTTCATGAATCGCATAAATTTTTTCTTAGAGTATTCATTGGTATTAATATTATCTGTGATCTGAAAATTATTTTCTTTAGTTCTAAATAATAATTGAGTTTCTTCTGTATTGAATGAATCCACTTTTTTTTCAATTCTAAAAACCTTTCTATGTAAATTTATGACTAACTCTTTTTGATGAATGAAATGAAAACGCGGATAAAAAGTATCAATTATATTACCACGTTTTTCTGCTGATAAATAAATTCGTGAATTATAAAATACAGGTTCTATTTCATAATTCTCTTCAAGCTCTCTAAGAAAAATTCTTTTAATATGCAATCCCACAATCACAGAAAAAACATTACATAAAAAATTGCTATTTTCTTCAAATTTATCAATAAACCCTTTTATGTCATATTCCTGGTCGGAAAGATAAAAAAAGTGAACTGCTTTATTATGCCAAAAACTATCGTAAAACACTTTTTTTGATAGATTTAAATTTAGTTTTTTCCTTATGATTTTTTGTATTTCTTGATCTACTTTAGCATAGAAATCTTTGTCGCTCTCCCCCTCTTCTTTAACAAAGCTCTTTTGGCCGTGAGTAATATATAATCCACTACCATCATCTACTTCAAATAGCTTTTCTATATTACCCAAAATACTCCCTCTAATGTCTAAAATATTAGTTTTAGCTACAGGAGAAACGCTAGAACAATCCTTAGCAATATCAACTAATTTTATCATCATCAACCACCTTGCAATAAATTTAATATCTGTTTATTAATACGAACTTCTTTAACTAACTCACTTCCTGAACCTATACGAAAATCCTGATCATAATCTTGCTTTTTGTTTCCATACCCAAAGTATTCTTTAAATAAGTTAAGATAATAAATTTTACTATCTGGAGATACTTCTTGTTCAAGATTTAATGGGTTATTTTCCATACGAGTATTTAAATATACGAATTTAACCGATTCATATTTATTATCAATATAACTTAAAATAGTTCCAACTTTTCTTTGAGCATTATCATGTGTTTTTAAAGATTGGTATCTTTTATCTAAAGTAGATGACCAATTTTTTGTGTCAACACAAATTAAATGCTTATCCACTTCAATATAAAAGTCAAACAACTCATAGGCTTTTTTTCCTATTTTTTCACTCAATAATTCAGGTTCTATTGGTTGACAATTAGGTAATCTAGCCAGAAGTAGGGTAAATAAATACTCACCAATATTCCCTTTGAGCAATGGAATAAAAAAGGGATGTGGAAGGCAATCTTTAAACACATTCTTGTTTAGCATTGCAATTTCTTTTAAAAGATGTGTGACATACTCATCTTTTCTACCACTAACTCGATTACCAATACCTGAAAATATCCATTCTTTAGGATGATATATTGAATAACCATGCTCAATATCAGTTAACGTTACTATCCCATCTTCAAGATTTTTAATACTTAATTTCAACTGTGGAGTGGTAGATATATCAATATATAATGCATCAACCGCATCCATCATTGCCTGGTATTTTTGAACATGAGGGTTTGATTTCAGTTTTCTTACATAGTTTGATGGCGATATCAAACTTTCAATAGATCTAAGCTGTTCATTGAATATAATCGCTTCAACATTATCTTTCCTTGCAACTGAGAGCACCTCTGGAACAAAATCTTCAAAAAACTCTCTAAGTAAAGCCGAATTTCGAGCTATTTTTTTCTCAAATGATTCCCTCTCTTCACACGATTTAAAACTACACATCCTTCTTTCTTTTTCGCATAGCTGCATAAAATGATGATTTAGTAAAGACATACTCTCTAATATTGGACGATTTTTTTTAATCCGAGTAAATTGATTAAACAGAACTATTCCATCCTCTACAGCATTATCCGGGATGAATATCTCTGTGTTCATCTTCGTATCTTTACGCTCAACACGACCAATAGCTTGCATTAAATCTTTTAGTCTAGCAATCATATGCTCACGCATTAAGAACTGGTAATCTTCGCCACTTGATAAATTGACATCAAAATCCTTTAGAAATTTTTCTTCATCTGAATCAGAACATTGTTTCATTAACAGCAGATAGTTTTGCAACGAGTGAAGTGTCCTATCATTGGTTTTTTCATCCTTAATGATTGAACTCCAAAATGGCGCACTTGTTAATACTAAACGCTCAAAATCTTCCTCAAATAAATCCCCCTCTTCTCCCGGATAAGTAAGAAAATAATTTAACCCTGTACCGGCACTTTTATAAGAGGAGAGTAATACAACTTTCGTATTTTCATCCTTTATGTGGGTGAAGTCTCTAATATTACACTCTTTACGTAATTCCGCATCAAATAAAATTACGCGGATTTTAGATTTATTTGAAAAAGGAAAATACTCAAATATTTTCCATGAATCATGAATCTTTTTGATATTCTTAATCTTTATTTCTGAGCTGGAAAAATATCTTCTCAATTTACGCTGAAAACGATTACTCAATGCCAAACTCATCGTATGCTTACCTTGATAAGCCGCAAGGAGCATAGAACAAAGCTGACGTTCGAACTCTATTTTTTGGTAGTTATTTAAGCTATTTTTAAATTTTTTATCTAAACCGTAAAGCTCGTTCCTAAGAAAATCAAATTTTATTTTGAAACTCTCATCAAAATCTTTGCAAAAATCAAATAAAGGAAGATCTGAATTAAATACACCAAAGTCAATAGTTCTCAGTTCCGCTCGTTTATCCCGCAGAGAAGTCAATAAGGCAATATCAGTACCACTTCGCTCAATGATTTGGATATCTAAGTTATTTGGTTTACCAGAGCAAAATCGCCGTAAGAAATTACGATTATATTGCCCTGAATAGGTTTCAGCAAAACCTGTTGTCGCACTGAGACAAATTACGCTATTCCTTGTATTATAGAGACTACGGAGTAAAGCCACTTCGGGCTGCTCTTTAATAAGATCAAGAGTAAAATTTATATACGTGAGATTACTTAATGTCTCGTCTTGAAACTCTAACTCTTTCATCCGCTCTATGGTAAATACTGTTTTAGATTGAAAATATGTATAGAAGTAAGAAATCAACATTTCTTCCGACGCAGGATGATCAAACATTTGTTTCAGTTCATTCCTGATTTTTCCTGCCTTCTGGATAAACTTATACATCAAAAAGTTTTGGCTACTATCCCCCGCCTGCTTAAGTGATTTAGCAAATTGTGAGCGACTGGAAATCTTTGCAGCAGCAGCCAATACGACCATCGCAAGTTGATAAGTATCATGCAGAGAAGGGTTTTTATCTCGACTATCCGTAGAGTAATATAACTGACAACCACTCCCTCTATGTACAAATTCAATTTTCACCTTCTTGAGTGATTCTTCATTAAAAAAACGTTTGGGAGAAAAACTAAATACATTTCTTGTAATATTAATGACTTGTTCAATATCATCACTCTTAATTTGAACAAAATCGATATTGCCGGAAAAAAGTTTAAGTAAAGACTCCAAGTTTTGTTCAATAGTGCCTTCTAAAGATAGTTCACAATTCTTTTCCAAATACTCCTTGATATCATGAATAAATTCATTTTTCTCAGAGAGAAAAGGTAAATATGGCATCTTAGCAACATCAATATCTTTTACTTGTTGTAATAGACGGTAAGTTACCGCAAAAACATGAACAAGTTGTACTTTGTTATCAATTAAATTCACACTACGCGACATTGAAAAAACTTGATAAGCCTCATGTTCTTCATCAATCACTAATGTAAAACTGATATTGTGTTTTCTAAAATAGTTTTCGTCGTCGATCTTAAAAAACGCGGTCTTTAAATATTCAATTTGTTCTGCAATCGGGGATTCTAAAAAAGCACTTAATACACTGTCTGTGAGTTTCTTTTTCCCACCAATTAAGTAATCAAAAGGCATCGATTTTAAAATATATTTTCCTGCCTTATTTATCCGTGGCATTTTAATCGGTCTATCAAATTTGCTCGTTGTTGCCAGCAGAATACAAGGCGAAACCATCGCGGCTGCCATAGGTATACAATGAAAGATAATTTCTTTACGCAACTGCTCAATCTTGTTATCTGCTCGCATAATAGCAGGTAGATTAACTGCCAACTCTTGTCGGTTTAAAGCAGCCTCAGATAACTCATCAAGCGCCCTCGTTAAATTAGATTTATACTTTTTAAGCTGCTCTTCGTAATCCTGAATAAAATCAAATTCATCAACCTGCCGTTTTTGTCTTAAAATTTGACTTTCAATATTATCTATCATTCTAACAATAACAGCTAAATTATTGGCTTGCGATGCCAGAGGTGATTTTTTCGCTCTTTTTTCCCATGTTAAATAACGTTTTCTATTCTCAATAATTTCTCCGTTGCAATCTTCGACCCAGTTTGCAAAGTTCAAGTCTCTCAGATCTTCCTGACCATAAAGGCCAAGAAATTCAATACCTTTTTTCTTCGCCTTTTCAATCAGCTTCTTGTCAAAATCAATCTGTGCTTTCTGGGGAGTAATAAATAGAAAATTGGTAAAATCACTGTTTTTCACATTAATAGCAACTGATTCAATGTAACGGCTAAGTACGCCATAACTCTTACCAAAACCCGTTCCGTCATTTGAAAATACCAGTTTCGGACTATTATTTTGATATACGCTATAGAGTTCAGATAATCTAGCTCTCAATGTGTTAATTTCATCTTTAACCGGCTGTGGGGCCATCTTAGTCGCTAAATAATTAGCAAGGCCAAGTTGTTCTGACTTACGGCTTACGCTATATGGCTGATATTTTCCATCCAAAAGAATAATCAATTTTTGGCGATACAATTCTTGTATAATGTTTCTTTTCGATCGATTTAATTGCAAGGAAAAGTGAGCAACAACATCATTTACCAACCACCCCGCCTCAAAAAGCTGATTAACTTTTAAAAATACCTCCCTCTCTTCCTTTTTCAGCGCTTTATAAGATACACGCAATGTGAAATCATCTTTAGATGCTGTTTTGTCTCTCATCGGCAAAGCGACTTTGCGTGCCTTATCTCTACTCCTTTGATATAGAAATCCCATCTTTGCAAGCTCAAACATAATCGCAGTAGTTGTCGCTTTATCATGTTTAAGATCTTGTCTAATATCTTCCAAAATTCGAGCATGTTCATCAATAGCATTATCTAACTCTTTAAATAACTCCAATTTCTTATAAGCGATATCAAAAAGTTTTTCTTTTAAGGTTTCAGACCACCTCATTCATAAAATCTCTTTTGTTTTATTTTTGCACGATCAAACTCTACACAAAATGCATATGATTTGCCAGAGCAAAAACAGAGGACAGAAGAGAGAAGACAGAGAGCAGAAGAAAACAGGAGGATGTTATTTTAAAATCATAACAGAGTCTAAAAGTAAATAAGATGAAAATAGCCGTCATCTCGTTCATGGGATATTTTATAAACCGGAATACTTATTAGATTAATAACTAAGTTATCAATGTATAAATTGTCGATAAAAATCATAGTGCCTGTAATTTAAATGATTTTATTTACCTCACGCTTTAATAAATCAGGAAATCTAAACGTCTATACTTCTTCACATCTAAAATAAAACTAATATATTCCTTTTGGCTATATATGGTTGCTATTCATTCTTTCAAACAAATACATATACAGAGTTATCCTCCATAACTGTCTGAATACAACGGATTATCTGGATATGATATGACCACATCACGCTCTGTTCTCGATATGATTGGCAATACCCCGTTGCTGGAGTTAACGCATCTGAATACCGGTCCATGCCAATTATTTATTAAGCTGGAGAATCAAAATCCCGGCGGCTCTATTAAAGATCGCGTCGCTCTTTCTATGATTGAGCAGGCGGAAGAACAGGGATTACTTCAACCTGGCGGCACAATTATCGAAGCCACGGCTGGTAATACCGGCATCGGATTAGCTCTGGTCGCCGCCTTGAAAGGTTATAAATTGATTCTGGTCGTCCCAGATAAGATGAGCCGGGAGAAGGTGTTTCATCTACGTGCATTGGGTACCGATGTGCGTCTTACACGCTCGGATGTCAGTAAAGGTCATCCAGAGTATTATCAAGACTATGCCCTACGTCTGGCGCAGGAGATCCCCGGTGCTTTTTACATCGATCAGTTCAACAATCCGGCTAACTCCGCAGCGCACACGACCACTACCGGGCCGGAAATCTGGCAGCAAATGGACCACAATGTCGATGCAGTAGTGATTGGTGTTGGGTCCGGCGGTACGCTTGGCGGCTTGAGCCACTATTTCGCTCAAGTTTCGCCGGAAACTGAGTTTGTTCTGGCAGACCCAAATGGTTCTATCTTGGTGGACTATATCGAACGCGGCAAATATGGCGAAGCCGGGAGTTGGCAGGTGGAAGGCATCGGCGAAGATTTTGTCCCACCTCTGGGCGATTTTAGTCGGGTACACCACGCATACCGTGTCAGTGATGCAGAAGCTTTTTCCAGTGCCCGTGATCTGTTGCTAAAGGAAGGTGTGCTGGCAGGCTCTTCCAGCGGAACTTTGCTCGCCGCCGCATTGCGCTACTGCCGTGCGCAAACTACCCCCAAACGTGTGGTTACGCTAGCCTGTGACAGTGGAAATAAGTATCTGTCAAAAATGTTTAACGATTATTGGATGCTGGAACAGGGATTCCAATCGCGTGTGCCACAGCACGATCTCAGCGATTATATTACTTACCGTTATCAGGATGGCGCTACGGTTTTTATATCGCCGGAAGATACGTTAAAAACCGCACATACCCGCATGCGCTTGTATGAAATTTCGCAATTACCGGTGCTGAAAGGGGAGCAAGTGGTCGGCATTATTGATGAGTGGGATTTGATGCACACCGTGCAGGCTGATCCACGCAATTTTAGCCTACCCGCTAGTCACGCCATGACTCATCAGGTGAAAACGCTGGATAGAAACGCTTCTTTGCAACAATTGATGGCAACTTTCGATGCCGGACATGTGGCGCTGATCGTCGATAATGGCCGTTTTCTTGGGCTGGTAACTCGCACAGATGTGCTGAACGCATGGCGTCAGCAACTTAATTGATTTTTTAGGAATGACTTTATGATCAAGTTTGATACTAAAACTGTTCACGCTGGCTATACACCGGATCACACTGGCGCAATAATGCCGGCAATTTATGCAACATCGACTTACGCCCAATCAGCCCCCGGCCAGCATACTGGTTATGAATATTCCCGCAGCGGCAATCCGACACGTGATGCTCTGGAAAGCGCGATAGCCGAATTGGAAAACGGTAGCCGAGGTTACGCTTTTAGTTCAGGGCTGGCTGCCAGTTCTACGGTGCTGGAACTCTTAGATAAGGATAGCCATTTGGTGGCCGTTGATGATCTGTACGGCGGCACCTATCGGCTACTCGAAAGAGTACGTAGCCGCACCGCCGGTTTGCGTGTCACTTATGTGGAAGCCAATGACATTGCCGGCCTTGAAGCAGCCATTCGTCCCGACACAAAAATGATTTGGGTGGAGACGCCCACCAATCCTTTGCTGAAACTGGCCGATCTGGCGGCTATCGCACAAATAGCGCAACGGCACGGTATTATTAGTGTGGCAGATAACACTTTCGCTTCACCGTATCTCCAGCGCCCACTTGATCTGGGATTTGATATTGTTGTGCACTCCGCCACTAAGTATCTCAATGGTCATTCTGATGTGATCGCAGGGCTGGCAGTGGTCGGAAAAAATGCAGAACTGGCCGAAAAACTGGGTTTTCTGCAAAACTCTGTGGGTGGCGTGCTCGATCCCTTTAGTAGTTTTCTGGTGCTGCGTGGAATGCGGACACTTGCTCTGCGTATGCAGCGCCACATCGATAATGCAGAAAAAATCGCGCACTGGCTGGAACAACAGCCTCAGATCGAAACCGTCTTCTATCCCGGCCTCGCTTCCCATCCACAGCATGAACTGGCGAAACGTCAAATGAAGGGCTTTGGCGGTATGATTTCTGTTCACTTAAAAGGTGATGATGATTATGCCCGCCGGTTAATTCAAGAGCTAAAGCTATTTACACTGGCAGAAAGTCTGGGCGGGGTGGAGAGTCTGATCGGGCAACCATTTAGTATGACTCACGCTTCTATTCCATTAGAAAAACGTCTTGCTTCTGGGATCACACCACAGTTGGTACGTATTTCTGTGGGTATAGAGGATGCAGAGGATCTCATCGCTGATTTAGCTCAGGCGTTGGAAAAAGCCACTCAATAAAAGAGCAGTGCCAGCCAATTTTTTCAACCGGCTGGCATTTAAATAAAAAGCGGCTCTTTTTATACAATCAAAAACAAATGTAGAACCAGAGTTATTTATCGCCCAACAGAACAGATTCTAGGGCGATTTCAATCATTTCATTGAAAGTCGTCCGGCGTTCTTCTGCGATAACTTGTTCACCAGTACGAATATGATCAGAAACGGTACAGATAGTCAGCGCTTTCACGCCATATTCAGCAGCAACACTATAGATACCAGCCGCTTCCATTTCTACACCCAGAATACCGTATTTTTCCATCACATCGTACATTTGTTGATCAGGCGTATAAAATAGTTCAATAGAGAAGAGGTTGCCTACATGCGCATTAATGTTTTTTGCTTTAGCGGCATCAACAGCGTTACGGACCAGATCAAAATCAGCAATCGCCGCAAAATCGTGATCTTTAAAACGTATACGGTTAACTTTGGAATCAGTACATGCCCCCATGCCAATAACCACATCACGTAATTTAACATCGTGACGTATTGAACCACAGGAACCTACACGGATAAGGACTTTAACGCCGAAATCGGTGATCAGCTCTTTCGCATAGATAGAACAGGATGGGATACCCATACCATGCCCCATCACAGAAATCGGGCGGCCTTTATAAGTACCGGTAAACCCTAACATACCGCGTACATCGTTTACCTGCCGCACATTTTCCAGAAAAGTTTCAGCAATATATTTCGCACGTAATGGATCGCCAGGCATCAGAACAACGTCGGCAAAATCACCCATCTCAGCATTAATATGAGGCGTGGCCATAATTAAATTCCTTATTTTTTTATTTAATGGTTATTTTTGTAATATATGGCTGCCCAAAAGCAGCCAATAAGTAGGCTCAGAGCATTGATTCGCCATATTCCATTGGCGACAGTGCAAAATATTTAGCAACTGTCTGCCCAATATCAGCAAAAGTTTCACGATGCCCCAATGAACCAGGTTGTACTTTTGGTCCATAAATCAGCACCGGAATGTGCTCACGAGTATGGTCAGTACCAGACCACGTTGGATCACAACCGTGGTCGGCAGTCAGGATTAAAATGTCATCATCTTTCACCAGTTTCAACATTTCAGGCAGACGGCGGTCAAACAGTTCTAATGCCGCCGCATAACCCGGAACATCACGACGATGACCATAAGAAGAGTCAAAATCGACAAAGTTAGTGAATACGATGGTGTCGTCACCCGCTTTTTCCATTTCCACCAGCGTTGCATCAAACAGTGCATCAATGCCGGTCGCTTTTACTTTTTGCGTAATGCCGACATTCGCATAGATATCGGCAATTTTACCGATAGAAACGACTTCGCCATTTTTTTCATCGACCAATTTTTTCAGCATGGTAGGAGCAGGCGGTTCTACAGCTAAGTCATGGCGATTACCAGTACGCTGGAAATTACTCGCCTTGTCTCCAATAAATGGGCGCGCAATAACCCGACCAATGTTATAACCGCCATCAGTCAATTCTTCACGGGCGATTTCGCACAGCTCGTACAGACGATCTAAACCGAACGTCTCTTCGTGACAAGCAATCTGGAATACCGAGTCAGCAGAGGTGTAGAAAATTGGTTTACCCGTTTTCATATGCTCTTCACCCAATTTATCCAGAATAACTGTCCCCGAAGAGTGGCAGTTACCGAGATAACCTGGCAGATTTGCGCGTTCTACCAGTTTATCCAACAATGCCTGCGGAAAGCTGTTTTCTTCGTCTTTGAAGTAACCCCAATCAAACAGCACCGGGACACCGGCAATTTCCCAGTGACCTGACGGTGTATCTTTGCCGGAAGAGAGTTCACTGGCGTAAGCGTAAGCGCCAATAATGTCCGCGTCTTTATCCAAACCGACAGGGAAAGTTCCACAAGACTCCTCAGTCGCTTTACCCAAACCTAAGCGGCTTAAGTTCGGCAAATACAGAGGCCCTTTGCGACCGACATCAGCATCACCACGGGCACAGGCTTCCGCAATGTGCCCCAAGGTGTTAGATCCTTTATCACCAAATTTTTCGGCATCTTCACTGGCTCCAATGCCAAAAGAATCCAATACCATGATGAATGTACGTTTCATAATTTTCTCCTGCGTCAAATCACGCTAACAATGCGAAAATGCCACTATTATCTAATAATAAGTATGGTTATTATTCGCTAATTTGGCGATAAACCATCGGTGCGGCTGGTTTGGCTTCTGTACCCAGAACGATAGCTTTACGTACTGCCTTTGCCGCTTCCTGCCATTCATGCTCATTGTTAGCATGAATAATAGCTAAGGGTGTACCTACATTAACTTCTGAACCCAGAGCAACGATATTGCTCAGCCCCACACTATAATCAATGCGATCTGTTGCCTTACGGCGCCCTCCACCAAGGGAAACTACAGACATTCCTAGAGCACGGGTATCCATATGCGTAATAAATCCATGCTGTTCAGCCAATACGGGTTTGCTGAAAACAGCGGTTGGTAAGTAATTGTCATAACGCTCAACAAAATCCGTCGGACCTTGTTGTGCAGCAACCATGCGACCAAAGATTTCGGCTGCTTTACCGTTATCTAAGACAGACTGGAGTTTATTGCGTGCGTCTTTACAGTCGGTTGCCAAATGACCGGATACCAACATTTCAACACACAGTGCCATTGTCACTTCGAGTAAACGTGGATTACGATTTTCCCCCGTCAGAAATCGAACAGCTTCACGAACTTCAAGCGCATTACCCGCACTGGATGCCAGAACCTGATTCATATCCGTCAACAATGCGGTAGTTTTACAACCTGCCCCATTAGCCACGCTAACAATTGATTCCGCCAGTTGTTGTGACGCTTCATACGTTGACATAAACGCACCAGAGCCAACTTTGACATCCATTACCAATGCATCCAAGCCCTCAGCCAGTTTTTTGCCAAGGATAGAGGCGGTGATCAAAGGGATAGAATCCACCGTCGCGGTAATATCGCGGGTTGCATAGAAGCGTTTGTCTGCCGGCGCCAGCGAATGAGTCTGACCGATAATCGCCACGCCAACATCCTGAATAATGTCACGGAAACGTTGCTCATCAGGAAAAATATCAAATCCCGGAATCGCTTCCAGTTTGTCCAGCGTCCCCCCGGTATGGCCTAAACCACGGCCGGAAATCATCGGAACATAACCACCACAAGCCGCCACCATCGGGCCAAGCATCAGGGAAGTCACATCACCTACCCCGCCGGTTGAGTGTTTATCCACAATCGGGCCGTTCAGATTCAGGCTTTGCCAGTTCAATACTGTCCCGGAGTCGCGCATAGCCAACGTCAGGGCGACACGTTCTTCCATCACCATATCCTGGAAGTGGATAACCATCGCCAGTGCAGCAATTTGTCCTTCGGAAACGGTATTATCACGCACGCCATTGATGAAGAAGCGGATCTCTTCTTCACTCAATGGGTACCCATCACGTTTTTTACGGATAATTTCCTGTGCCAGAAACAAAGCATTCTCCTAATTGTGATTAAAATCGGGAAAAATTCAGCCGTTACGCACTGGCTAATGCAGCGCTCGATTCTCTAGTAATTGCTGCTTTGTTCTTGATTCTGATGGCCCAGAGTAGTTAGCAAACTGCCCAACAAGCTGGAAGCCCCAAAACGAAAATGACGGGCATCAGCCCAGTTGTCACCCATGATATGATCAGCTAGCGCCAGATATTGTGCGGCCTCTTCAGCGGTACGCACGCCGCCAGCGGGTTTGAAACCAACCGTTTCACCCGCTCCCATCTCATGAATCACCTTCATCATGATTTCAGCGCTTGTCAATGTCGCGTTAACCGGCACTTTACCCGTAGATGTTTTGATAAAATCAGCACCCGCGTTGATTGAAATTTCAGACGCCTTACGGATCAGAGATTCTTCTTTCAGCTCGCCGGTTTCGATAATGACTTTTAGCAACACTCCCGCTTCTGCGCAGGCGGCTTTACACGCTTTCACCATGTCAAAACCAACTTGTTCATTACCGGCCATCAATGCACGGTAGGGGAAAACCACATCGACCTCATCAGCGCCATAAGCGATAGCAGCACGAGTTTCAGCTAAAGCGATGTCAATATCGTCATTACCGTGTGGGAAGTTTGTCACTGTTGCAATGCGGATTTCAGGTGTGCCCTGTTCACGTAATACCTTACGCGCCAGAGGAATAAAACGAGGGTAGATGCAGATAGCCGCGGTATTACCCGCCAGGCTTTTCGCCTGATGACAAAGCGCCGTCACTTTTTCATCTGTATCATTATCATTGAGTGTCGTTAAATCCATCAAACTCAGCGCACGCTGCGCTGCTGCGGTTAAATCGGTCATAAAACTCTCCAACGTTATTATCGCGGCTCGCTTCTGCTAGAGCCACACTGCTGTTAAACGATTGTTTGTTGGCGAGCGGACTTGGTTCCCTGAAGATGTCGCAATAGTATGCCTACAGCGACGATTGAATTCCTTTTCACCGCACTATGCTCTCTCCGGCTTATGGTCCTTAATGCGAGCCTCGCCTTGATCCTTGAAATTCGGCATATCTTATATTTGAACATTTCAACGTTCAAAAAATTGTGCCAAAAATCACACTAATTACATGTAATTTGCAAGATAATAATTTCAAATGTGATTCTTATCACATAAAACTATATTTATCGTGGGATTTACCGGCAAATCCAACTTGCTTATCATCAAATAATACACGACAAAAAATATAACTCACGAATTAAGGATCAACCGGTAGGAAAACAGATTGCAGGCGGGATTATCCCACCTGCCTATTTCAACAACGTTACAGAGCCAGGAAGAAACCGGCGATAGTTGCACTCATTAAGTTAGATAGTGTGCCCGCCATAACGGCTTTCATCCCCAAACGAGCAACATCCCCACGACGGTTAGGCGCCATACCGCCCAGACCACCTAGCAGGATAGCGACGGAAGAAAGGTTAGCAAAACCGCACAATGCGAAGGAGATAATCGCTTTGGTGTGACCTGACAACACCTGCAAGCCCGCAGCCGCAACCTCATCATCCGGTTTCAAATACTCACCGAAATTCATAAAGGCAACAAATTCATTCACAACCAGTTTTTGACCGATGAAAGAACCCGCAACTGTTGCTTCATTCCACGGAACGCCAATCAGGTAAGCAATCGGCGCACAAACCCAGCCCAACATCAGTTCAAGAGAAAGTTGTGGATATTTGAACCAACCACCGATACCACCGAGAATACCATTTAACAATGCAATCAGGGCCACAAACGCCAATAACATTGCACCGACGTTCAACGCTAATTGCATACCAGAAGCGGCGCCAGACGCGGCTGCATCAATGATGTTAGCAGGACGATCCTCTGCCGCAACCAGTGACATTGCATCAACAGTATCAGACGTTTTTTCAGTTTCAGGCACCATCAATTTAGCGAACAACAGGCCGCCTGGCGCCGCCATAAAGGAAGCCGCGATCAGATATTCCAAAGGAACACCCATTGATGCATAGCCAGCCAGTACCGAACCCGCAACAGATGCCAAGCCGCCACACATGACCGCAAACAGTTCAGATTGGGTCATGGTAGCAATATAAGGGCGAACAACCAGCGGCGCCTCAGTTTGACCCACGAAAATATTCGCTGTCGCAGACAAAGATTCTGTACGTGAAGTGCCGAGAATTTTTTGCAGACCGCCACCCAATATTTTGATCACTAGCTGCATAACACCGATGTAGTACAACACAGCAATCAATGAAGAGAAGAAAACAATAATAGGCAGTACACGCAGGGCGAAAACAAATCCCCCGCCGCCAAACAGTTCAAACATTTTGGGGGAAACTAATCCACCAAAAATGAAATCCATTCCTTGTTGACCATACTGGATAACACTGGAAACTCCCTCAGACATACCCATTAATATTTTCTTACCTGCGGGAACATAAAGTACGAAAGCACCGATAGCGACCTGAATCAAAAAGGCCCCAAGGACAGTACGAAGTTTAATAGCACGATAATTACTGGAAAAGAGTACTGCGATCAAGATCAGCACTGCCATCCCGACCAGGCTCATAAGGAGTTGCATTGGAAGAATCCCTGTTCACTTAATAATAAATTAAATATGTCAGTTGAACGTAAATCGTTCACTGACGATGAGTCGGCGCTGATTATACTCAGTCATTGGAATGAACAAGCTATTGACATCACAAATATCTACAGAAAAAAGCAATAAAAAAATGATAAATGTGATGTAAATCACATAAAATTACAAAGATAATCTGCAATAGATAATCTAATCTTGGAATGGCAAAATAATCAACAATTAAGAAATAATTATCAGGTAAGCGCAATTAAAGTGTGGTGGTTATGATCCGCAGACAACCAATCTGCTATATATATTCACATCTATAGATAAGCAGCGAAGTAATGTTTCAAAGATAAATCTAAGTAAATAAGCTCATGTCTAAATTACGAGTCATTCCTCTATGGAGATAGCAATTTATTTTCAAATAACCATTAAACAATCGTGCAAGAATAATTAACTTAATAACATCCAACCTACAACGGTTAATAAATTCCCGTTAACGCCTTAGATACTAATATTTAGTTATTTTTCTACTGCATTTCAACTATACTAACAGATAACAGAAGACATATTACACCTTCAAGTAGGTGAAAATAATGAAAGCTAATATTTTAGAAGAACGTCTGAAAGAGTTTTTAAAACATCGACTCGTAAACTCTAATGATAACGCTCATGATATTGGGCATCTGATCCGTGTTGCAAATAACGCGAAAAGAATCATGGAGAAAGAAGGAGGTGATCCTTTAGTTATCATTGCCTCAAGTTATTTACATGACATCGTGTCATTACCAAAGAATCATCCAGAGAAAAAACAGTCCTCAAAACTTGCAGCACAGGAAGCCATCAGGATTCTGTCTACAGAATTTCCAGCATTCCCAAAAGAACTTTATAGTTCGGTAGAACACGCAATTCTAACCCATAGCTACAGTGCAAACTTAACTCCAGAAACCATAGAAGCCAAAATACTCCAGGATGCAGACCGATTGGATGCATTAGGCGCTATTGGACTCGCCAGAGTATTTTATATCGCGGGTATGCTCGGCCAAGGGCTTTTTCATCATGATGATCCCTTTGCACTTAATCGCCCTTTGGATGACAAATCCTATACAATCGATCACTTTCAGACAAAGCTACTTAAGCTCCCTGGAAAAATGAACACCACAGAGGGCAAGAAGCTCGCACAATCGAACGCCCAATATTTGATTGACTTTTTAAGCAAACTATCGAGCGAAATTAAAGGCGATGTGGATTAAATTTTTGATCAATATTTCTATCGCTCTTGTGGGAATAAGTTATCTACCATGAAATCGACAAAAACTTTAACTTTAGGTAGGACCCAGCGGTTAGACGGCCATAGAACACGGAAAGTACTCGACGTATC
This sequence comes from Photorhabdus luminescens subsp. luminescens, assembly GCF_001083805.1. Classification (GTDB taxonomy): domain Bacteria; phylum Pseudomonadota; class Gammaproteobacteria; order Enterobacterales; family Enterobacteriaceae; genus Photorhabdus; species Photorhabdus luminescens. Next base: position 39,849 of record NZ_JXSK01000003.1, read on the forward strand.
AGACCATTTATCCAATACGGTCAATAACGTACCGTCAGCTAATGCTTGCTTAACAGTAAAATCAGGCAAACAGGCGATGCCGTGGCCTTGAAGCGCCATGTAAAGTAGTGTTTCGATATGATTGCAGGTCATCTTTGCTTGAAGATGTATATCTACTCCAGATTCTCCTAAGCATAGCGGCCATTTCTCCAAAAGATTTGTCGTTGGAAACCGGTGCATTAAGCATGCATGATGGAGTAAGTCTTTCGGTTGTGATGGCTTACCATGTTGTGCAAAGTAACTGGGAGCGCCAACGTATAAAAAACGGCTAGATCCGATACGTTTGTTCATCAAGCGTGAATCATTGAGTTCTCCCGTTCGCACCACAGCATCAAACCCTTCATCAATGACATCAACGAGTCGATCACTAAAGTCCAAATCCAATTCTATTTGTGGATAACGCACAGTAAAGGCTGACAATACGGGTAGCATCAGGCTGCTGACTAGTGGCAGACTCACCCGCAAACGGCCTTGAGGCGCAGAGATAGAACTCAATAATTCGTTTTCTGCCGAGGTGATTTCGTCCAAGATACGTTTGCAACGTTCAAGGAATAGAGTGCCTTCCGACGTTAAACTGACGCTACGAGTGCTGCGTTGGAGCAGACGTACCCCCAATTTCTCTTCTAACCGGGAGATGCTTTTACTGATGGACGAAGGGGATAGCCCAAGTTGATTGGCTACGGCTGTGAAGCTACGAGCTTCGGCTACACGAATGAAAATCATGAATCTACTCAAACTATTCATCTGGGTTTCCTGGGCTTTTTTAGATCACAATTAATGACAAAATAGTCACTTCAGAAATGATTATAGGCCTATTTATCTGCCATTAGTGAATCTGTAGTATGAAATAAAATACATCTTGCTCTAGCTGCTATACAGCGACAAGCCACACGTACTCAGGGCAGAAAATCGAAATGGTGATGAAATCTCAAATAAATATAGGATCAAGCGCAAATAAAGCACCGCTGGTCTTGACTGCCTGTCTTACCGCCGCTGTTATTCCTTTGAGCATTGCAGGACCTGCGGTCGTGGTGCCTTCAATCAACAAAGCGCTTGGTGGAAGCGCAGTAGAACTCAGTTGGATAATTAATGCTTATATTCTTACTTACGGCAGTGCAACAATGGCTGCGGGTAGCTTAGCCGACACTCACGGACGCAAGAAACTCTGGCTATTCGGTTTATTTCTCTTTGCTGTTGTTACTGCGGCGATACCTTATATGCCGTCCGTTTTTTGGGTTGATATTTTACGGCTTATACAGGGATTGGGAGCAGCGGCGGCCTTTGCCGGTTCAATGGCAGCATTGACTCAAGAATTTGATGGTCATCAACGTACACGCATTTTCAGCCTGATTGGCACAACATTTGGGGCCGGAGCAGCTTTTGGTCCCTTTTTGGCAGGACTGCTAATTGACTCGTTAGGATGGCCTTGGGTTTTTTGGCTACCTGCTTTGGTGGCATTAGTTGCCAGTATATTGGTGAGTATTTATGCACGAGAAACGCGTGATCCCGACGCAGAAGGGCTAGATTGGCCCGGCGCAATAACATTTACCTCATCTTTAGCCGCTTTTACTTATGGAATCATTCTGGCGCCTGAAAAAGGATGGGGAGACAGTACGGTACTGGCGACACTGATATGTTCCATTATTATTTTCATCATATTTATTATTATTGAACGACAGCGTTCAAGACCTATGTTAGATCTCTCGTTATTTGCCAATGCGCGCTTTGTCGGTGTGCAACTTCTTGCTATCGCGCCAGCGTATGCTTACGTTGTCTTGCTCGTTATATTGCCGGCACGTTTTATTGGTGTCGAAGGGTACAGCGCATTTGAAGCAGGCCAAATGATGATCACCTTGTCCGCACCTTTACTAATAGTCCCCTTTATTGCCGGTCAATTAGCTCGCTGGATTAATGTCGGCGTTATTTCAGGTATGGGGCTTATCATCGCCGCTGGCGGCTTATTCTGGCTAGGTTATGGGATTTCCGGCGCGACAACGGCGGAAAGATTATGGCCAATGTTGGTTATCGGAATTGGGATTGGCCTGCCTTGGGGATTGATGGACGGTTTGGCGGTGAGTGTCGTTCCTAAAGAGCGAGCGGGTATGGCGACTGGAATTTTCAATGCTGTCCGTTTAGCAGGAGATGGGATCGCATTGGCGGTGGTAGGCGCTATTCTCTCTGCGCGTATATCTTCAGGTTTAAGTACATTAAGCGCTATTCCGGCTGATATTTTATCTGAAATATCCACACGGCTTGCAATGAGCGATCTAAGTAATGCGGTTGCCATTTTCCCTTCATTAGATCAATCATTGCTGCATAAAGTATACGAAGAAGCATTTCGATATCAATTCGTTGCACTTGCAGTAGCGGCAGCGATTACCGCAATGTTAGTGTTTATTTTATTGGGTAAAGTAAAATCTCACAGTGAAAGTAAATAGAAAAATAATTGATTTACAGTATACCCAATGGATTTCAAAATGCATCGCGACGGCAAAGGAACGAATTCCCGGGAGCATAGCTAACGATGTGACCGAAGTGAGTGCAGCCAACAAAGAGGCAACTTAAAAGAGGACGGATATAAATGGTTTTTCTATTCTCTGAGTATATTAATAAATGATCGCTTTTTTACAGAAGCGAATAATAATGAAACTAAAATAATTTATAATAATAACATTACTGAATATTCATTATTCTGTAATTTAAGAAATTTCTTTTATCATCAGGAGAAATGCCGACACTCTCTATTACCTTTGTAAACAGGGTGAAATTCCCCCGCACATTTCCTCACATTGGAAAAATAATAAAAAAACACTTTCAGGAGGATATTATCACACACCATTTTAATATTATTAAATAAAAAATTTAAAGTTTGGGTGTTTATCGACACAAGAAAAACCGAAGATATGACAACAACTTATTGTCATTCATTTAAAAATTACTATTTGAAGAAATTATCTTGTATTTCACAGGGGATTTTTAATATGAGCAAAAATATCGTTAGCGTACCCAAAGAGGCAGTTAGTATCGCATCTGGAAATTTTGAGACGTCTGAAATAATCGCTAAAAGAGCATCTATAAGATTAAACAGTCCAGGCAAAGAGTATAATTCTAAGCGTGAAGATTTAAATGGGCCAATAATTTGGTTTGACACTGCAAAATTGTCAGCCCAGAGGCCAGACGATAGTATTTTCATCAGGGTCATAAATTCTCTTTATAGTGGTATAGTTTTATATCCAGATAATATCTCAACTTTCATTAATGCAATACCCAAAAGAATGCAAATAGTTCTGAAAGTGAGAACCCATGAAGAACTTAATAAATTTAAAGAGAGCGAACATTTCGCTTTATTTAAACCTTCTAATACAAACTCAAATAAATGTATTTGTTCCAATGACATAGCCACTTTGAAGAAACTTAAAGCAGAGTCTATTGCGACTTGTTATGAAAGTTATGTTGATGATCAAGATAGTCTTCTTAAAACAATCAATGAAGGAATGGAATTCAATTTTCTTTGGATTCTTTTTCGTGATCCAACCAATATTCCTCTTGAGCTGGTCATTGCATCATTACAGTCTACCGGAACTATTTTATTAAAAGAAATTAGCGATCCTGATGATGTCGATGATGCAATCGTCTCTTATGGCGTTATGGAATATGGCGCGGAAGGCGTTATTTTCTCACCCAATAAACATGATGTCATGAGCGACTTTATCGATCGTTTATCATATAACAGAAAAGAATCACTGCAACTACAAGTCGGAATCATTACAGAAAGTCGTCCTGTCGGTATGGGATATCGGGCTTGTATTGATACATCCACGTTATTCAGCGAGAACGAAGGCATGCTGGTAGGTAGTACTTCTCAAGGCGCCCTGTTGTGCTGCCCGGAAGTATTCTTTTTGCCCTATATGGAACTGAGACCATTCCGTATTAATGCTGGCGCAATACACGCCTATGTATATAACTTTAATAACCGAACAGATTATATGAGTGAATTAAAAGCCGGCTCATCAGTCATGGCGGTCAACTCAAAGGGTGAAGTACGGCATATAACGGTTGGTCGCGTAAAAATAGAACAACGCCCTCTTCGGTTAATTGAAGCAGAATTTCCAGGGAATAAACGGGTGAATGTTTTGATGCAAGATGATTGGCATGTGAGAATTTTTTCTAGCGAAGCAAAACCTTTAAACATCTCTGAACTTAAACCTGGAGACAAGGTGCTTGGTTATATTACAGAGCCTGGTCGTCATGTTGGCATTAAAATTAATGAATCTATTATTGAAAAGTAGGTGATGATTATGGGATACATCGGAAGAAAATTAAGAGAAAGCAGATTGTTATTTCCCAAATCAAGCCGAGGATTAATAGTGCCGATTGATCACGGGTTAACTATGGGGCCAATCTCTGGTTTACAAAGTGTTTATGCAGTTGAATCGTGGATCAATAGCAACTATGTGAGCGCTGTTCTGGCCCATAAGGGGATATTGGAAAAACTCATTCTGCGTGGAATGTTGCGCCCATCGACAGGTATTATTCTTCATATGAGCGGCATGCCAACGATATCAGAATCACCGGATACTAAAATATTAGTGGCGAGCATAGAAGCTGCTCTTCAACTTGGTGTGGATGCTGTTTCTATACAGGTAAATTTCACTGAAACAAATTTCGAACATAATTTATCTATATTGGGATCTGTCACAGACATCGCGCATGAAGCGGGGCTTCCTGTACTCACAATGCTATATGACAAAGTTGTTTCCAAATCGTCAGAAATAAAGATGGAAAGGCTGCACCATCTTATAAGGATTGTCACTGAACTGGGATCTGATGCAATAAAAATAGGTTTCCCTGACTCTGAATCCGCTATTTCAGAAATCGTAGATCTTCATGGTTCTGATATTAAGATTTTCTTCGCCGGGGGAGAAAAAACGTCTGACGAAATACTGATTAATAATACCAAAGCCGCTATTTCGTCTGGAGCTTGCGGATTATGTGTTGGCAGAAATATTTTTCAAAATCTCAACCCACAATCCCTGCTTCACCATTTATATGAATGTATAAATTCAGAGTCAATATCTTTGGCTTAATAAAAGCCTGTATATCATAGATTTCACGCAGTTGAATATGACTAAAAGGGTTTATCATGGAACTCGTTATCAATACTCAAAACGAACCTAAAAAAGCAACAGGTTATTCTTTATCACCATTATGGGAAGACATTTTTTCTAAAGATGTATTGGAAGAAATTAATACCAATGTATTTTTGGCGGCTTGCCGTTCTGGAAAAGCCAACCAGAATTTACTAAGAAAATTCATGATCCAGCACCAGTACTATTCACAATATTTCACCAGATATCTGTGTTCGTTGATGGGAAACTTAGTTGATCAAAATGATTTTACGCTTCTTTCTCATAATTTGCTGGAAGAGCTAACAGGAACTGATGCTGCAAAGATATCTCACGTAGAATTATATAAAAAGGCGATGGCGGCAATTAATGCGGTTCCTAAAAGTCACCCGATTCTTAGCAGCACTCAGCAATTGATTAACACTATGTTTGACCATTGCCGGAGTAATAATTCTTTAAAGGGACTCGCTGCGCTGTGCCTGGGTGCTGAGGCGATCGTGCCTTTAATTTATGGCCCAATTTTAGATGCATTGCGAGCAATGAAAGCGCCTGATGACGCATTGCATTTCTTCAAAATCCATGTTGAGGAGGATGAAGAGCATGCCATAGTGATGAGGAAAATTATTGATCGCATGATTGAAGGAAATCCTCGCGGAAAAGCAGAAGTTATGGCTTTTGGTGAAGAAGTAATACGTGTTCGGATGGCGATGCTAAATGAGATATATCAAAGTAGTATCGGGATAGCTCCAAACGTAACGACTCTTTTATCTGAACGTGATTTAGTCTGTTTGCGTAATGATAACATGTTAGGTAGCGGTAATTTTCTCGACCGCTGTTTATCGCTAAGTCGTACCCCGACTGTGGATTTTATTTTTACAGATACACCTATAACTATTGCCAGTCAACGTAATATCCAACAATTCAGCTTAGCTACCTTGGCAAATATTAGACGTGAGCTTGCGGGCTGGTATTTAGCTAATGGGATTAAAACCGGGGATGTGGTTGCTGTTTGTGTGCAAGATGGAATTAGTCCATTTCTGCATTACATTGCCATCACGAGTATTGGCGCAACAATTGCGTTAATTAATCCGGCGATGCCGTCGGATACCGGCATCGCTTACATCAAAGAGAACGGTTTTAATACACTCGTCACCGATGAATCTTCTTTTAATAATAATTCACTGATAAAGAGTTTACGGAATGCCGGTGATATATGTGAAATTCTCAATGTTTCAAATTTCAATACCGAGGTGGAATATAACTTGCCTTCCTGGTGGCCGTATATTCCGGTGGATACAACATTACTTATGTTGAGCCATACTTCTGGTACGACGGGCATACCCAAGGCAGTAAAATTTGAACATCGTCAATTCTTTATGGGAAAACGCGCCAGACTTGGGCGTTTTGTCGAATCACCAGATGAGCGTTTGCTGACCGTTTTGCCGCAGTCTCACTCCTCTGCTATTAGTCATCTTGAAACAGCGATATTGCACGGTCTCCCAACTTATGTACTCAGTAGCCAGGAGGGCGAACCGGTAAGGAAAGCGATAAAAGATTTTTCTCCTACAACGGTTGTTGCGTTTCCCAAAAGCTACGTTTCTTTACTGGAGCGCGAGGTATCGTATGCTGAATTCCCGTCAATACGGCGATGGTTTAGCATGGGTGATGCAGCCCATCAGAGTCACATTAGCCGTTTACTGGCGGGTTCGCCGGGCGCACGTTTTATCGATGCATTTGGAAGTTCAGAGCTTGGTATGGCTCTGTTTCAAAGTGTATCCACGGCAGATCGAATTGCACCATCTCGTTCAATTGGGCGTCCCGTTGATATCGTTACAGCCAAAATATTGGACATGACTTCTGGTGATGAAGTGTCGCCAGGACTTGTTGGAGCGCTCGCTGTCTGTTCACCAACAATTACTTCTGGCTATTGGAAGCAGAACCAAAAAACCGCCGATGCATGGCGAAATGGGTATTTCTTGACCGGAGATGTCGGATATTGCAAAGACAATGTTTTTTATCAAATTGATCGTGTGGTTGATGTTGTTCATACCCCTGACGGCTCGTTGTATACCCTGCAACTGGAAGAGACGATACAGACAATCGAAAGTGTCTATGATGCAACAATTATAGGATTGAATTTACCCTGTGCTGAAAATGAAAAAATAACATTAGTCGCATTGGTTCTATTGAGTAAGAAATTAACGGAGGATGTCGATCTTGTTACAGACAAAACGCTTCATCTCATGCAGGAAAATAATGAAATAGGGAATGCTATTGGAGAATATATTGTTATTGTTGTTAATAGTTTCGATCAGATTCCCATTGGCGTAACCGGTAAGGTTTTGAAACGCAGATTAAGGGATCTTCTGCCTAAAATTCTTGAGGAATATGAAAGAAATAAAGAAATTCCAAATGGAATTTTAAAAATCATTCGCCATATACCCACTAATTAACATTAATAATAGTTAACATTAATAATAGAGAAGGTAAATTACAGTGAATGAAGATCTTTATGAAAAACCGGTTATCGACGCTATAAAACAAAAATTGATTCTCGCTGAATCCTCCGATATTTCTGAGTTTGAATGTATGGGCAGGTTATTTAACATTCATAAAAATGTGTTCCCTCCCACTCATTTCCAATCCACCGGTATTTTTACCCGGAATATTCCTTATGCACGAAATAGCTCTTTTTTGGAGTTAGGCTGTGGTGCGGGAGTGACAGCTATTACAGCGGCGCTAGCAGGATGTTATCCCGTTGTTGCTTCTGATATTAGCGAAGAGGCAGTGAAAAACACCTTATTTAATGTGACCCGGCATCGGGTAAATAATTTAATTTCTGTCAGGCATGGAGATTTATTTGACATATTAAAAGATGGTGAAAGTTTTGATATTATTTTCTGGAACTCTAATTTCTTATTTGTTCCTGAAAATTACACTTTTAAAGAGGAAATTTATCACGCATTTTACGACCCAGGATATATAACCCATAAACGTTTCCTGCAAGAAGCAAGAAAATATCTTAATCCTCAAGGGAAGATACTCATCGGGTTTAGCAGCCAGGGAAATGAAGCCGCATTTAGTGAGTTACTCACAGAACACGGCTACAACTATTTTGTTTTATATGAGGAACAAGGAACAGGTAAAAATGCACAGATATATAAAATCTTTCAACTGACATCTTTAATCTAAGTCGTTAATTGCCACGGGTCATGATTAAGGAGGGTTAATTTTGACTATAGAAAATGAATCTCCAGTAGCCATCGTCGGCGGCGGACCCGTTGGCTTAATGCTGGCTTTATTTCTGGATTTATACGGTATTCGTTCGGTTATTTTTAATTTGGACGAGGAAACCCGATGGCACCCCAAGGGTAATACCCATAATGCTCGCACGATGGAACATTATCGTCGTTTAGGGATATCTCAAGCTATTCGGGCATTAGGATTGCCAAAAGAGTTTCCGCTGGATGTGTCATATTTTACCCGGCTTAATGGATGGGAACTCGCTCGTATCAATATGCCGTCAGGAATACAGAAAATATCCAGGCTCCAACATACTATTTCGACCGATCCCGTTCCAGAACCCTTGATGCGGGTCAACCAAATGTATGTTGAAAAGTTTTTACTACAACATGCCCGTAGTCGTCCAAATATCACCATGAAATATGGCTGGCGCGTTAAAGATTTTATCCAGCTTAAAGATGACGTAAAACTTTATGCAGAGTGTATTCAGGGAAAACATCCCGATGAAGTCTGGCACACAAGCTATATGATTGGCTGCGATGGTGGACAAAGTTTTGTTCGTTCCAAGCTTGGTATCGCATATGAAGGAACGGTTGAAGCTAAAATAGGTTTTCTGACTGGCGGCATGATATCCAGTTATATCCGTATCCCTGGGCTTCACCAAGGGATATTAAAAGACAAAGAATCTTGGATGTACAATATCATCTGCCCGATGTTGAGAATGTTATTTATCAGCCTGGATGGCAAAGATGATTTTTTACTTATGACTCAAAGTGAACATGGAAAGGTTATCAATGAGTCAGAATTAATTCGTATGGCTCAGGCAGGAATAGGCTCAGATCTCGAAGTATCCGTTCTGAGTAATTCGGTATGGAAAGGTGGCGTGGCGCTTGTCGCTGAAAGATTCTCTGACGGAAAAATATATTTAGCAGGCGACTCCGCTCATTTATTTTCGCCTACCGGCGGCTTTGGCATGAATACTGGCATTGATGATACGAGTAATTTAGCCTGGAAACTTGCTGCGTCTATCAAGGGTTGGGCAGGTAATGCGTTAATGGATTCTTATGAAAGCGAACGCCGCCCAATTGCATTGAGAAATACCGCTGCCGCCCGTTTTTTAACGCAGCGGGTCTCATCATTATCCATACCGACAAATCTAGAAGATGCAGATTCCGCAGGGAATTTGGCCCGCAAAAAAATGGGGATTGAGCTAAGTACTTTCCGCAGTCAATTTTCTTCTATCGGTGTTGAACTTGGCGCCAGATATGACCATTCTCCCCACATTATTAATAGTGCGCCAATACCGGATGATGACTTTATTCATTATCAGCCAAGTCATGTGCCAGGAGGCCGATTGCCGCATCTGTGGCTCACACCGGTTCCTGGAGCAAAAATATCGCTATTCGATATTTTAGGCACTGGCTTTAGCTTACTTCGGGTAGGGGCTTATTTCCCAGAGGTATCTGAACTATTAGATCAGGCATATCAACGTAAAATTCCGATCAAGATTATTGATCTTTCCGGTAGTGATGCCTGGCAATTGTATCAAGCAAGGCTCCTTTTAGTACGTCCCGACCAATATATTGCCTGGAAAGGCGATAAGGTTCCTAACAATATAGGTTCAATACTGGATAAGATTATAGGTAAATAAGAGATGATTTTCCGGGGATATGGGTATTAACATGAATTAAATACGGAACACAATATTATGATTGAGACAGATGTTCTTATCGTAGGTAGTGGCCCTTCTGGCTCCGCAGCAGCTTTGTTTCTGAGTAGTTATGGGATTAATACAATGGTCATCACTAAACATCGGTGGTTGGCTAATACACCTCGTGCACATATAACAAATCAGAGGACAATAGAAATATTATCGGAGTTTGGTGTTGGTGATGAATTAATGGCAAGCTCAGTACTAAATGAGATAATGGGCAATAGTATATTCTGCGAGACGTTGGCAGGAAACGAGATTGCGAGAATAAAATCATGGGGAGCGCATCCAGAACGTTTAAGTGATTATAAAATAGCGAGTCCATTTAGTATCTGTGATATACCACAAACTTACCTTGAACCGATATTGATTGGCCGTGCTATTAAAAATGGAGCACATGTTAAATTTTCGTCAGAATATATACAGGCCACACAAGATAAACAGGGTATTACGGTAACGGCTTTTGATCGCTTAGAAAAGCGGGAGTACCAAATACGGACTAAATATCTTATTGGGGCTGATGGCGCCAGAAGTAAAGTTTGTTCCGATGCACAACTGCCGATGAAAGGCGAATTGAATCTTGCTGGCTGTATAAATATTTTCTTTGATGCTGATCTATCTGCTTTAGTTTCTCATCGGCCCGGCGCGTTATTTCTCATTTTTAATAATGAAGCTATTTCTGGTGGAATTGGCCTGGGTGCATTAAGAATGGTGCGTCCGTGGAAAGAATGGCTGGGAGTATGGAATTACGACATCACCCAACCGCCGCCCATAATTACCGAGAATGATGCGGTCAATATTCTTAAAAAGCTTATCGGCGATTATGATGTGGATATAGATATTAAGTCAATATCGACCTGGACGGTAAATAATATGTATGCGGAGGAGTATTCTAATCAACGAATATTTTGTGTTGGCGATGCGGTTCATCGGCATCCACCCAATAATGGGTTGGGATCTAATACCTCGATTCAAGATTCTTATAATTTATGTTGGAAACTTGCCTATGTTCTCAAACATTATGCAGGACAGGAATTGTTAAAAACTTATAATCAAGAGAGAGTTCCAGTAGGAAAAGCGGTTGTTGCCCGAGCAATGCAAAGTATAAGTGAAAGCCAAGAACTGAGTCTTTCATTAGGGTTGGATAAACCTACAGTCTCTACCGCAGAATTTCTTTCCTCTGATGAGGATATTGGCATAACGAGAAGGAGTAGATTTTATAAGGCATTAAGATTAAAGAACTATGAGCTTAATGGGCATGGAGCTGAGCTAAACCAATGTTATAGATCGGCGGCTATTTTGAGCGAAAGAGTTTCTAACGAAGAAGAAAAAAGTGACGATCTATTTTTCATGTATCACTCTACATTTACACCTGGCGCGCGAATTCCACATGTTTGGTTAAGCCAAAAGGGAAAAATTATATCTTCAATTAATTTAGTTGGTCATGGGAAATTTTCATTGTTCACCGGAATAGCGGGAAAGAAATGGATTTCGGCAGTAGAAAAATATAACCAAGAACATGCTTGCAAAATAAATGCATATATTATTGGTCCTGGCGAAGAAATTAACGACATTTATGGTGATTTTTATGGTCGCTGTCATTTTGATGAAAACGCCTGTGTTCTTGTCAGACCTGATGGACATATCGCATGGTATTGCCGGGATAATAGAGAGCATGATAAACGCCTGGCAGAAGATATGGCTAAGTTACTTTTAAAATAAAGTGTTTTTAACGTTATCTCAAAATAGTAAAAAAATGCAAATTTTGGAATAAGAGACGATATTAGAGGTAATTATGGTGAAAATGAATCATTTCTCCTCTGGAGATTTTAATAAAATTCCTGATGAATTAATTGAAGATAAACCAAAGCAATTAATTCATGAAAATGTATTAAATTCTGAAATTAGCCAAGATTTGAATTTCTCAAATGAAAGACGTCATAAAGTGGCTATGGTTAATTTACCCAGTAAAGTTTTGAGTATGACATTAGGAGGATTACAACCTGGAGAATCCACGCGTAAACACAGACATAGCTATGAAACGATCATCTATATCGTGAATGGAGAGGGATATTCATTAATTGGCGAGCAACATGTTTCATGGAAAGCCGGTGATGCGATATATGTGCCTGTATGGGCATGGCATCAACATATAAATAGCAGTGTCACTGATGAGGCTCTCTATATTGCATGTGAGAATGCACCCATGTTGCAAAACTTGGGGCTTGCAGTTCGTGAAGAACTTTGAATTTAGCAGGATATACATCAATTAAAAGCCTATCCTAGTAGGCATTTTTTAAGAGGAATGAAACAATCATGTTTAGACTATCGGGGAAATATACCTTAATTACCGGAGGAACAACCGGTATTGGTTTCGAAACGGCAAAAAAATTCCATGCTGAAGGAGCTAATGTTGCAATTACTGGAAACAATCCAGAGACATTAGATTTTGCCCAGAGATTCTTTGGCAAGGATGTTTGGGTTATACCCAGTGACGCAGGGTCTTTGGCATCACAAGTAATCTTAAGGGATACAATTAAAGAGCGCTGGCCGCAGATTGATGCGCTTTTTCTTAATGCCGGAATTGTGACGAGTCATAAATTAGAAGAAGAAAGTGAAGAGGGTTTTGATCGCCTCATGTCGATTAATTTAAAAGGGCCGTTTTTCCTCTTACAATCCATGCTCCCTCTTCTTGCGAGACCATCTTCCATCATTCTGTCCGGCTCAGTCAGTGGTCATATCGGTAAAAGTGGAACAAGTGCGACTTATTCAGCAAGCAAAGGAGCTTTATTAGCTATGGGACGTGCTTTAGCTGCGGAGTTCGTAGATCGTCAGATTCGAGTTAATAGTATTAGCCCCGGCCCAATAATGACTCCGGCATTCGACAAATTAGGGATAAACAATACTCAACGTGTATATCAGGAAGTGAGCGCTATGATTCCAGCCGGACATCTAGGAACCCCGGCGGATGTCGCAGATGTGGCCGTTTTCCTCGCTTCAGATGAGTCTAAGTTTTTGTTGGGAACTGACATTATTATCGATGGCGGTATGGTTAATATTTAAGTAAAAGCAGATTTTACGAATAACTGTACCGTTGGTTTATGCAATCCACGAATAAAATTTCTCAAGATTATTTGGAAAATGGACGGCGCCTCAAACGTTGAGCAACTAAACTCACGGTTGGGGTACCGTTTTTTTAATTGCATATACCCGTTATCTTTCAAGTCGCCTCTTTGTTGGCTGAACTCGCTCACCCCGGTCACATGCTCCAGGGGATTCACTCCCTTGCCGTCGCGATGCATCTTGAAATCCATAGGGTATATATCATAGCTTCGACGCCTTGAGTGTTAATCCGCCATCATTTTATCCAATTTCAGTTAACCACACCTTTGCTAACGATGGTTAAAATCACTCTATAAATCATATAACCAATCGAAACAATTCAACACTGTTATGATAAAGTTGATTAGCAATTTCATCAGGAGATTCGCGACGAAGTTCACATAACGAAGCAAAAACTCCAGCAATTTTTTCCGGCCGATTAGGCTCTCCCTGAAAGCCGAAAAGTGGCATATCCGGGGCATCGGTTTCCAATACCAGAGACGTTAATGGAAGTTCAGCCATTACTCGACGTGTTTTCTGCGCTCTTTCATAAGTAATGGTTCCCCCTACCCCAATGTAATATCCCAAACTAATAAAAGCCTCTGCCTGCGATAAGCTACCCGCAAATCCATGTATTACACCGGTACAGGGAAGGTTGATTTTTCTTAGAATCGCGGCCAATTGATCATGGCTTTTTCGGGAATGAAGGATAACCGGTAATTCATACTGTTTTGCTAACCGCAATTGAGCACATAACAATGCTTTCTGCTTTTCAAACTGTGGTTCAGCCATATAGAGATCAAGCCCAATCTCCCCAACCGCCACCAACTTCTCATGTTTCTGTTTCAGAAATTGTTCCAGATCCGCAAGATGCGCTTCCCGATGTTGATCGATATAAAGAGGATGCAAGCCCAACGCAGCATAAATTGCTGGATAAGAATGGGCCAATTCAGATACCCGCTGCAAATTTGCCCTACTGATAGCAGGAACAATAATTTTATCCACACCAACCTGTGCCGCCAGTTGCAGGCTCTGCTGTTCATCACCACGAAACGGCGGGAAATCAAAATGGCAATGGGTATCAATAAACATGAATCTATCCGTTATTAATCTTGTTCCGACGATGCGGCTAAAGCGGTCAGTAACGCATTTTCTTCGTTCTGGCACAAGGTGTTACCGCTTAAACGGTCGTTGTTATCCTTAGCAAGACTAAACTTATTACCACTAAATAAGTGGCCCACTGTCTCCAGAAAATAGCGCCCACAGCGACGCCCAAGGTAATAGTCCCTATTCAGTGCCGGCAAACGGCTACCTAATGCACTGCTAGTTAAAGGAGCAGGCGGGTAGATCTCAAAAATCTGTACATCATCGGGTGGATTTTCAATAAATTTCTGGATGCGGTAGTAGCTTTTCGCATGTTGTTGTAGCATCCGCACCATCTTTTGCAGGCCGCTATCCCCCAACCAACGTTCCATTCGTTGCACCCAATCAGGCGTGTAATAGAGCTGTGAAGGGACTGTACGGATCACCACGATGGTATCAGCTCCACGCCGATACGCCTCTTCTACTGGAATAGCATCACTGATGCCGCCATCATAATAAACAACATCATTGATCGTCACACCATTGCGATAAAACCCAGGAATGGCGCTTGATGCCTTAATCACTTCCAGCCAGTTGTTCTCATCAGGCTGGAAATAGGTAGGCTCAAAATTATCTGAACGACATGCACACGTATAAAATTCACATCCTGCTGCAAATTTACGTAAAGCTGTCGGGATATCCAATGGCAGGTCCTGAAAAGCGGTCTGCACAAACCAATCTAAATCAACTAAATGACCACCACGTACAAAACGCAAAGGGTTAAAGAAGGCTGGATTAGTTGTATAGCGACTGATAGCACGCCGGGCATATCCACGCTGCCCACAAATATAAGCTGAAAGGTTCTGAGCGCCTGCCGAAGTGCCAAGCAGTAGATCAAACGGGTTGAATTCAACACGCATAAATTCATCCAACACGCCCGCAGTAAAAATGCCGCGTTGACCTCCACCTTCACAAACAAGCGCAACCTTTCCAGATTTAATAGACGACTTATATTTATAGGATAATAGATCAATATTCCCCAACGTTATCGGTATACGTTTTCCCACACAGCCCCCAAGAAAATAAATGACGGATAGAGAGCATAACTTGGAAAGTTATTATCCGTCATTATATTATGGTGCTACATAGTCAATATTTTGATAAAAGTACCCCTGGTGAGGGCGCATATCTGGTTAGTGCTATTCGATTAGTACAACACAAAATTATTTGAATGGAAAACAACCACTCAATTAACAAAATATATTATTTTTTTATGGTCAGACCATTTTGAATCGACTTGACCCCTTTCACTGTAGAGATAATCTCTATAATTTCTCTGGATTGTTTCTCGCTTTTCACAAAACCAGAAATATAAACGACTCTCCCCTCTGTTTTTACTGAGATATCACTACTGTTGATCCCTTTTGCCGCCAACAACTCACTTTTAATCTTCGCCGTGGTAGCACTGTCACCCATATAACCATCGATGTTTTTCATTGAATCATCGATTTTCTGACCAGCACTGTCGAGTGCTTGTGTCGCTTTATTTTTAAAAGACTCCTCCGCCAGTACACTATTGCTAACTAAAGTGGTACCCAAGGCAATAGCCGCTAACAAGTGAGCCAATTTAACATTCTTCATTCTATACCTTCCTTATTGCCGGTTAGATTTCTGAATCTATAAAGCCATTCAAGCTGTCTTTACACATCTCTTTGCACAACATAACCTAAGTCATCTAAACAGAATCACAACCCTCGTTAGGATTAGAAAATAGGTTATCCCTTCCAATAAAATCGGAAAATAAAAACAGCAACACAGTAAAGACCGAGGAAATAATAACAGGAAAATAAAGCAAAGCGCTATAAAAGTAAGTCGGATCTTGCCGACTAAATTATAAATTATTCTTGTGTTACATATATTTTTGTAAAGAAAAAGGCTAACTCATTGTTAGCCTTAAAAATATTAATGTTCCCGCGTTTTACGGAAATTGACGTCAGGATAACGTTCACCCGTCAGATTTAGGTTAACCATCGTTGGAGCAATATAGGTCAGGTTGTCACCACCATCGAGCGCCAGATTTTGCTCATTCTTACGTTTAAACTCTTCCAGCTTCTTAGCGTCATGACACTCAACCCAACGCGCCGTTGAGACGTTTACCGGTTCATATAACGCTTCAACGTTGTATTCGCTTTTTAAACGAGCAACAACCACATCAAACTGGAGAATACCCACGGCTCCCACAATCAAATCGTTATTTGCCAGTGGACGGAATACCTGTACAGCGCCTTCCTCAGATAATTGAACCAATCCTTTCAGCAGTTGTTTTTGTTTCAGAGGATCACGCAAGCGAATACGACGGAACAATTCCGGGGCAAAGTTAGGAATACCGGTAAATTTCAGATCTTCCCCTTGAGTAAAGGTATCGCCAATCTGAATTGTCCCGTGATTATGCAAACCGATAATATCTCCCGGATAGGCATGATCCACATGAGAGCGATCACCCGCCATAAATGTCAGCGCATCAGAAATCACCACATCTTTCTTAATTCTGACCTGATGCAGCTTCATGCCTTTTTCATATTTACCTGACACAACACGTAAGAAAGCCACGCGGTCGCGGTGTTTAGGGTCCATATTGGCCTGGATCTTAAAGATAAAACCGGTAAATTTATCTTCCTGAGCGGAGACTTGGCGAACATCTGTCTGACGCGGCATCGGCGCAGGCGCCCATTCCACCAAACCATCTAACATGTGATTAACGCCGAAGTTACCCAACGCAGTACCGAAAAATACCGGTGTCAGTTCACCTTGCAAAAACGCCTGATGATCAAATTCATGGGAAGCCCCCTGCACCAGTTCCAGTTCCTGACGCAACTGTTCAGCCAAATCTTCACCAATCGCGGCATCCAGTTCAGGATTATTCAGCCCCTTAATGGCGCGGACTTCCTGAATCGTGTGCCCTTTTCCGGTCTGATACAGGTAAATTTCATCAAGATAGAGGTGATAAACCCCTTTAAAAGACTTACCGCAGCCAATCGGCCAGGTGATCGGACAACAAGCGATATTCAACTCATTTTCCACTTCATCCATCAGTTCCATTGGATCACGGATATCGCGGTCAAGCTTGTTCATGAACGTTAAAATCGGGGTATCGCGCAGACGGGTTACTTCCATCAATTTACGTGTCCGATCCTCAACCCCTTTAGCGGCATCAATGACCATCAAGCAACAGTCAACCGCCGTCAATGTGCGATAAGTATCTTCGGAGAAATCTTCATGCCCCGGCGTATCCAACAGGTTAACCAGACAATCTTGATAAGGAAACTGCATCACAGAAGTGGTAATGGAAATACCACGCTGTTTCTCCATTTCCATCCAGTCAGATTTCGCGTGCTGGTTTGAACCACGACCTTTCACCGTACCGGCTTTCTGAATCGCCTGTCCAAACAGCAACACTTTTTCAGTAATCGTCGTTTTCCCTGCGTCAGGGTGAGAAATGATAGCAAAAGTTCGCCGTTTAGCGACTTCCTGCTGAAAAGGGGAATTTGACATCAATAACAATCTTCTGCTTTCTATACGGGCTTGTATTCAACATCAGACGCTTCCCCGCAAGGAAAACCGTTGCCAAACCCGTGGGTGAATGAAAAATTGGCGCTCATTTTCGCTGAAATTGGCGTTATAAACAATCAATCAATTTTATAGCACTTATTAGGCAAACAGCGGCAACGCCATGATGACAGCATCCTCTTTACCTGTCGCAGTAGGATAGTAGCGCTTACGAACAGAGACTTGGTTAAACCCTGATTGTTCATACAATCTAATAGCGGAATGATTCGATTGTCTGACCTCTAACCATAAGGTATTCACCCCTTTACCCGGCAGAATTGAGATTAAATATTCTAATAATGCTTTACCATAACCTTTACCTTGATAGCCAGGATGAACAGCAATATTAAACAGGGTTGCTTCATCTAATATCACTTGGGTTATCGCAAAGCCAATAAGTTGTTCCTTAATCGCAATCTTATAATTCAAATACCGCTCACCCTGATTGCTGAAAAATGTTTTTTCACTCCACGGGAACGCGTGACTGGCTTTCTCAACCAGAAAAGCGGACGGGAGATCAGCGGGAGTTAATAGCGAAATGTTGTTCATGTTGAGAAATCTGTCGCCAGAGAGAACGTTTTGCCTGTCCATCACAATATAAATCATTTAATGCCGGGCTTCTCAAAGAAATTCCCGGCCATGATAGTGTAATATCCACACCTAACAACCAATATGGGCAATTAACCTGTTCCGGTAACATTGCAACATTATTTGCTGTAATGCAGTAAACAGAGGATTTATCCAGTCCCATAGCGGTGAAAATATCTATTAATAATGAATTAGTTAAATCAATGTGGTCATTGGTAATAATCAGCAGACGGGTGGTATCAGGTAAGTGAACAGCTAATTCACCTTGTAAAACTGCCGGATTACGTAAGGTCCATTGGGTAATCCCCAATTGAGCTAATAACCTGTCGCGCCGGGTTATCATATTTATACCACCTGCTGTAAAAAATAATCGGCGATATGTTATCAGAGGCCACAATCTGCGCCAATATTGGGTGTTAGATTTATCATTCCCTGATACTTGGACACAAAACATAAAGGAGCTTATAGACACATGTCTGCGTTAACCCCCGCCAGTGAAGTTATTTTGCGTCACCGTGAGCAATTTAACTCTCATCACCTGCTCTTCGCCGGTGATATTCAGGACACACTGGCAACCCAAATTGATGCTGCCAGTGTGCGAGTGCACACTAACCAATATCATCACTGGCAATCACTGATCCGTACTTTAGATGATCACGCCTGGTTTGGCCTGGTAGCCGAAAAAGCATTTACCCAGGGTTGTGACACCCTGATCTACTACTGGCCTAAAAGTAAACAGGAAGCTCGCTTTCAATTACGCAGCCTATTCTCTATTTTGCCAAAAGGTATCAATATTTTTATTGTCGGAGAAAACCGTAGCGGAGTACGTAGTGTAGATAAACTGATGGAAGGCATGGCGACGTTTCGAAAAATCGACAGTGCCCGTCGTTGCAGCCTGTTTTACGGCCAGTTAGAACATGAAGTGCAGTTCGAACAGGATAACTGGTGGAACAGTTATCAGGTGGAAAATGTCATCGTGAATACGTTACCTGGAGTATTTAGCCAAGATAAACTGGATGTTGGCAGCCGTTTATTGCTTTCTACCTTTGACAAACCGCTCTCTGGCAATTTACTGGATATCGCCTGTGGCGCAGGTGTTCTGGCTGCGGTATTGGGTAAGAAAAATCCTGAGTTAGCACTGACTCTCAGTGATGTTAATGCAGCGGCCATTGCCTCCAGTAAAGCAACCTTAAAAGCCAATAAACTGGAAGGTCATGTGGTTGTCAGTAACGTTTATTCCAATATTGAAGATAAATTCAACTGGATTATCTCTAATCCTCCTTTCCATGAAGGATTAAAAACCAGTTTACTGGCCGCCGATGATCTGATCCGTCAGGCTCCCAACCACCTCAAGCCCGGAGGAAAATTGCGGATTGTTGCCAATGCCTTCTTGCCTTATCCCGATTTACTGGATAAAACTTTTGGCACTCATGAAGTCATTGCTCAGACAGGGAAATTCAAAGTTTATCAGGCGACAAAAAGATTCTAATTGACTCAGCCTGTCCTTGATCCAAGGACAGGCTATCTTTAATAACAAAACAATAGAAGAATGATGATTTTTACGACAACCATGCAACGCTACAATTAAATAATGATTGACGTCTGCTAAAAAACCACTAAAATCCGCCTCCGTGCTGTCAATCAACAGATTGATAGTGTCTGAATTTGCGAGGGTGGCGGAATTGGTAGACGCGCTAGCTTCAGGTGTTAGTGTTCTTACGGACGTGGGGGTTCAAGTCCCCCCTTCGCACCAAATCAGACAGCCGCTGATTGAATTCGGCCAATATTAAATTAGGCAATAAAAAGTAGAATGACAGTACCTGCGAGGGTGGCGGAATTGGTAGACGCGCTAGCTTCAGGTGTTAGTGTCCTTACGGACGTGAGGGTTCAAGTCCCTCCTTTCGCACCAATCTGTTCATTTTCCGTATTGAGTTTCCCATCCATCTTTTCTGCAATAAAACATCAAAAACAGCCAAACTGATGTATTCCCGCCAATAAAGCACACAACACAGCAAACCCTGACGGTATCAACAAAAAATGGCGTGACTTCTGGTTTAACAGCATAAATAGCGTCAGCAGCATCGCTAATACCACCCCCATTTTGAACTGCTCAATGCCGGGATTAATGATGACGAACAGTATGCCAGCCAAACTAGATAAACCTATTCCCCACAAGCTGGTGATACCCTGCCAGAAAAGCGATTTCTCTCTGCCTTTAATCCTGATCATAACTTGCGCCCAACCAAATGATAATGATTACCAATATCATATACAAAAAAGTGTGAAGTACAAGCCAGTTGCAATTACTAATCTGGCAGATCAAATCAATATCTTGTGACACCAGTTCAAATTATTTCGATTCAACATACTACAGAGTTGAATACATCTCGTCATAACGGAACTCAATCGAAAGCGAGCCAAATTCTAACTTAATAATAATAATGATAATTTTACTACTCAGAATAAGTACTCCTTTAATCAACTAACATGTGACCCTTCGTTAATTTTCCTATTAACTGCATTGTTTCGCAAATCAATTAAAACAAACAATGAAAATAACAACCCCATAGTAATTATTGATGATACTATAATTGCTGAATTAAATAATTTTCCAGTAAATGCCCATCCTGAAATAAGAACACTGAAACTGAAAAAAATAAGTCGAAAAAAAGTTAATAGGGATGATGCTGAACCAACTAACTCAGGATACAACGCCAAAGAACGAGAGAACACCATACTATATTGAAAAGCAGAACCTATACAAATAACGGCCATCGACAATGTGAAAGGTATTGCAGATTCGGGATAAATATTACTGAATATCATTAATGAACTACAACCTATCAAACAAATTATAATACTCAAATAGATACAATTAGCTGATCCAATCTTTCTATTCAAAGCGCCAGAATAAAATCCAGCCACTGCTAAACATATCCCTAATATCGATTGATGTACTGCAAATATGTAGTAACTCATTCCCATTTTATCTATATATAAAAAGGGAACAACAGATACATATGCAATACATGCAGATACTAATAGCCCAGGAGTAAAAGCATATATTAAGAAACGCGGATTGAATATAAGTTGACAATAACTTTTGACGACCTTATTCACCCTCAACTTTACCGTATTACGATTTGTTTCAGGAATGATGAACACAGCCATAAGAGAAAGAAAGCTCAGTAAAGCCACTAAGTGGTAGGTAAATCTCCAATTATAATGTGCAACAATAAGAGAACCAGCAATGGGAGCTATAATAAGGGCCATTGATATTGCTGCGTTGAGAATTCCAAAAACCTGTACTGACTCCTCATCTTTATAAGTATCCGAACAAATTATAAACCCGACAACCCAAATAGCACTGCACCCAGCCCCTTGGATAAACCTAAATAAATACAACTGATTAAGATCAACCACAGTTGAACAACCTACGCTACCAATAAAGAATAGAGCAGCTCCGATTAAAATTATTTTTCTTCGCCCATATGATTCTGAAAGTGGACCAAAAATAGGCGTGAATAGACACAGCCCTAAAAAATTGACTATTAGAGTAAATTGCACTGCCGATTCAGTCGAAGAAAAAAACTTTAGCATTTGGGGAAATGCTGGCAACGTGATGTCAACTTCTATAAATGATGGAACCATTCCAATGATAAGTATTATTGGTAATAACCTTAAGATTAACGGTGGCATAAATCAATTCACCTCTGAACATTATGAATCCTATGTAATATAAACACAAAAAGCTGCCATCAAACAACATCTATAGATCAAATTTACTGAATGGATGGCTGCTCATACATGACATTATAAAACCAAGTTATTCTGAGCAAGAAACCTTCAATGAGAATAATTCCCTAAAAATTGGAAAAATTTCAGTCTTTAAACCTTTATTATATCGGGATGATATATCTAACCCTTCCTTATCTTCATCCTGTGCCAATTTAGACCATTCCGATGACAGCTTTACTTATTTAATCAACTTATGCTTTCGAATTACCCATTATATACTTATCCTCAATGGTAATTTTACTTTCAATTCTATATCCAATTTCCTGCTTATGGGCATTATTAGGAAAGACTTTACATCTTGCGCATATGCAAAGTAGTTATATACAGCCTAATTATTTTTTTAAAATAGCATCACTAACTTTAATGGCTTTTTCCATATCACTACTTTATTCAT
This sequence comes from Photorhabdus luminescens subsp. luminescens, assembly GCF_001083805.1. Classification (GTDB taxonomy): domain Bacteria; phylum Pseudomonadota; class Gammaproteobacteria; order Enterobacterales; family Enterobacteriaceae; genus Photorhabdus; species Photorhabdus luminescens. The sequence goes on from NZ_JXSK01000003.1 coordinate 62,539, forward strand.
CAAATTTAGAGTATATCTCTAAATAACTTTGTTTAGTTCAAAGCCGGATTTTTCCTACTGGTATGATTAGAGAAAAATATATACGAAAAAGCACAAAAAAATTAAGGCCAGAGAATATCCGGCCTTAATTCGTTATTCCTCAACCACGCACAAGATTACTTTAACTGCATCGCATCACGTATCGTGAAGAACAGATCTGTCTGGTCAGTCAGACCCACAACATTAGCTGCCTGAGGACCATAAGCGGCCACCCTGAGTTGAGTACCAGTATGTTCCTGTTCCTTACCCTCAGAAGTACCGTAATTTACCGCCATCACCCCACCATCTTTAGTGATTAATGCCTGAGTCAGCCCCGGAGATTTTATATGGGCTTCAATAATCTGGCTGGAGTGAGCATGATCCGCAGTGACAATCACTAATGTGTCACCGTGCTTACGCGCATATTTCAAGCCAACTTGTACCGCCTCATCCAATGCGACAGTTTCACCAATCTGCCCACAAGGATTAGCTTTGTGATCCTGCTTATCAATAGAAGCACTCTCCACTTGTAAGAAGAAACCTTTTTTATTCCCTTTTAACAGATCAATGGCTTTATCCGTCATCTGCGCCAACGTCGGCGTATCAGGATTCCGTTTCGAGTTGACTTTACAAGTCACTGGGGGATTATCAATATTACCGTGATAAACTGCTTTAGGCCCTTCCCAAGCAATGTCCATATTGTCTTCATGGAACAAGCCCAACAACGGTTTTTTCTGATCCGCTCTGGTAACGGATGCCAGTGACTTAGCATCCCGAACCAACTGATAACCCTGTTCCTGTGCCTGCTGTTCCAGCGTTTTATCCTTGCCAGCGCCGGCAACCGATTTCTGGGCGAAAATCTTGGCGCCCCCACCTAATGTGACATCAGCACGAGCCGCTAATAATTGCTCTGTGATCGAACCACGCCCGCCATTTTCTAGCGCATTAGTTGGACATTTTTCTATTGTCTCTTGCGGGCCATAACAATCACGGTTAGTGACATGCGCATACTGCGCCGCTGGCGTTGCATCCTGTATCCTAGCCGTCGTTATGTTGCCTGTTGCTTTACCATTCGCTTTTGCCAGCTCAAGCAGGGTTTGATGATCTTTTCCAAATACATCGACACCCAACGCGCCATTATAGGTTTTTATACCAGAAGACCAGGCAGTGGCAGAAGCGGCTGAATCCGTCGCATAGTTGGGTTTACGCGTCTTTTTATCCAGAGAATAGTGAGTGTATTGGCCGGTAAATGGCAAGGCATCAATTCCTTTAAAAAATCCACCCGCACCTTCCGCATAGTTACGGGCAATAGTAATCTCAGAATCCCCCATACCATCACCAATAAACAAAATAACGTTCTTAGCTTTATGATTATTTATCGCTGCTTTTAATGCCTCGGTCTGGTTTTGAGTCATACGGCGAGCGCCGCCAAATTCCGTAATATCACCTTTTACCGCCCGACTTTCCGCCATAATTTGATCGGCATTTTGATCGCCAGCCGCCAACACCGGTAAGCTAACACCTGAAATTAAGGTAGAGACCATAACTGCAACCAAACTTTTCGTATACTTGTTCGACATTAAGATTTCCTTATTAAAACGTAATCGGAATAAAAATCATCGCTATCTGATAAAGGGATACTAAATAAACTATGTGACAGTTATGTGAAGAAAATAAATTAACTCACCATTTTGCTACCAACGACCGGGTGCCGTGGTACAAGGTTTCACACCACGAAATATAATTATGACCACTAGAAACTTCACTAGATTCAACTGGATAACCCTTCTGTAATAACGTCTCTTTCAGGCGACGATTATTATATAAAATGCCCTCCAATTCCCCCACACGGGTTTCAAACAAGCCCGCCTGTAAATAGAAACGCAGTGGTTTTTTCTCCGCTTTAGCAAATTCACGGATCAACCATTCCGGTTTTTCTCCCTGAGGGGCCCACCAATATGAACCAGACATACTAAGAACATTGCCAAACAATTCAGGATGATTAAACGCCACCCATGAAGATGCCAATCCACCATAACTGGAACCTGAAATAATGGTACGCTCTGCCGGCACTTTAATACCCTGAGCAGCCAGCCACGGTATCAACTCACTCGCCATAAATGCAGCAAAATTAGGATTGGGCGGCAATTCCTGGCTCCGACGCGCACTATCCAGGCTATCAATAAACACCACATACATCGGCGGGATCTTGCCCTGTTCAATCAGGGAATCGAAAAATTTATCAATATAATACTGCTTACGGTAAATCTTCCCATCAAACAGCACCAACATAGCAGGCTGTTTCATCGGAGTAACCGGTTGATAAATCGCAATTTCCCGGCTATTACCCAAAATCTTACTCTCAAGCTGATGAAGTCTCGTCGCTCCCTGCAAAGGCCATTGTTTGAATTGTGCGATATCACACAGAGTCGGTCTTAACGCCAGCAATGAATCATGGTTAAACGCATCTTCTGACACAGCCGGTACGACATTTTTATTCAACGGATCGGCTTGAGCAGTAATTAAAATCGACCTACGCTGTTCGTCAGCCGAGCCTTCAATCTGCGGCAAATCCGGCGCCAATCTATATTGCATCAAGGTATCTGACGGAATGATATAGCTGCGAAACCAAACATCAGTACCGGCCAAATGTGACATCGGATCATGATCGCCACTCGGCGCACCCAGAATAAAGACATTCGCTTTCGCTCCACGCCACAGGAAAGTGACGCGCTTATTCTTATCATCATAATCTTCAATCAACGGCGCACCCTTGCGGGTTATTTCTCGCCAGAAGGCATGGGTACTTTTTCCTTGTGCGACTTCAATTTGGAGTTGTTTCAGGCGCGGGCTTTCTGGTTGTTGTCTGGCGTCATTATCCCTTGGGATATAAGGTGGAAATGACAATGTAAGCTGCCACGGTTCTCCTGCTTTGCCCTTGGCTGCCAACCGATATTTTCCCGTCCGAGGAACAGTAAAACCAATTGACTGACGAGCATCTATCGGATTATCAGTGAAAAGCGTGCGAATATGTTGTTGGCGACCTTTCTGCACCACCAATTCCTGCATACCCAATGCCGATCCTTGGACATAATATTCAGGCTGAATTTTAAATTCAATACACGATATTCCCTGAGTATTAAAATTCCCGGTTATTGCTTGCTGGTCTTGCTGAAATTTTATTTGGTAACACTGAGAGGCAAAGACATTAAAGGAAGCCATAAGAGCACATATCATTATGTTTATTTTCATTTTTTTCTCTTTTTTAATTGTTGATTATTAGTATTCAATTTTTTAACTCAGCAAATCATGCACTAATTTCTTATTTAATAAGAAGAACAATTACTATCATTAATATAACAAACTGTGTGTTAACTTTCACTAATAAAACATAAATATGTCAAAATATTTCAGAGAAATGATTATCTAACCTGATAAAATAATTTATAGGCGGATAGATAATTCAACATATTGACATTATATTAGTTAAACCACCTCATACTCTAAAAAATTAAACAATAAAAAAGCGGGATATAATCTATCCCGACGCTGAAAATTTAATGAAAATAACATGGCTTAACTGTATCTGAATGAAATCCCCTAATTCAACTCACATCAATAGAATCTAAAATCCCTCTGCACATACTCTTAGCAAAATCCCAATCATATTTATCATAAAGACGAGACAGAGCAACATGACGGGCTCCTGAATAGAATATCTCATATTGAGTATGACGTGATGCAAATTCAGACCCGATCGCATCCCACACCAATTTCAATAATTTCACTCGTTCAATGGGCGCCAGTAAAGTTGAATATTGTGTTTTTTCTATTAAGTCACGAATTTCTGGGTTTGCTAAATCAATATAATTTGACGGTAACATAATCACGCCGCCGCCTGAAAGTTTTCTGATGTTTTCTATCACCTTTGGATAAGTTGACTGCAATACAACCTGGCAAGCATATAGTTGTAATCGATTGGGAATATAATACTCATTATATCGATCAGGATGACTAATCAAGCCACGAAAGAGCCCTTCAATATTCGTGGCATAGCAAGCAAGTTCAGCTAATGACTCACGAACCGCAGGAAACTCATTGACGCCTATAGCTTCGGTAAGTTGATGGGCCAAACCCGTTAAAAAATGCAGCTTAACAGCATACCGAGCCATACCCTGAACATCCATTAAAACATCAGCGCTCGTTGCCAGAAATTGCTGGCGACACATCTCCGTATTTTTATAAACAAAAACTCTTTCCCACGGAACAAAAACATCATCGAAATAAACGACAGCATCATTTTCGTCAAATTGATGCGCTAAAGGAGAATCAAATTTATTGCTGCCTATTTCATAGGATTTTCTGGAAAGAATTTTTATCCCTTTCGTATTCAACGGTAATGCGAAAGACAAAGCATATTTATCATCCACTCCCTCTTTGAGCGGATTCAATACGCCAACAACAACTTCTTCTGCAAGGACAGCAGCCGTTCCTAACATCTTAGCCCCGCGAACAATTATTCCTTGCGGTTTTTCTTCCAATACACCAAGAGTATGAAATACGTTTTTTACATGTTCACTGGGCATTTTAGATCGATCGCCCTGCGGATTAATTAATGTGAAAGCCAAATAAATATCGTTATCGCGGACATATAAATAGTAATTTTTTAACGCCTCAGCCCTATCCTTGGAATATTCCTCAAATATTTCCAGATGAGTCATCATGCCAGCAATACCAGAAGAAACATGGTCAGGGCTTCTACCTAACCAACCACAACTCCGCATTGCCCAATCATATGCGGCTTCACCTCTGGCAATTAATTTCTCTCGAGTAGTAGGAAGTTCCCAATATAAACCAACACGTTTACCAGCAGAAGTTTCGAACGTCATTCGATCAGCGTGTTCTGCCTGATAATCATAAAGTGAAGCTACCGTTCTGATTGCATTCCGGAAAGCAGGGTGATCCACATGATTCGTGATCTTTTCTCCATTCAGAAAAATGGTTCTTCCATCACGCAGACTTTCAATATACTCCTCACCTGTTCTAGCTCTAGACATTAATGACTTCCTCAGAAATGGGATTGATTTTATACCCGTCATCTTTCAAGTTGCCTCTTTGTTGGCTGCGCTCACTCACCCCGGTCACATAGTTATCTATGCTCCCGGGGATTCGCTCCTTTGCCGTCGCGATGCATCTTGAAATCCATTGGGTATCGGTAAATCGATCTTCAAAGGCGCAATAATTCCTTGCCTTGCTATCGAGCACTGCATTTGATATATAAATTAAGGGCCGGTCGCCGGCTCCGGTATTATAATCCCACGTTGCACTGCGGGCCTTAAGGCTATACGTTCGTGCCATGCGCTTAGATATTCATGGTGACTAAAATCAAAATCAATAATTTTGGCAATATGAGTCCAACCAAAATTGGCAATATCGGCAATGGAATACTCATCTCCGGCCAAAAAGGGACGATCACTAAGCCGTTTATTCAGGGTAGAGAAAGCTTCTTCCGTTAAGCGGCGATAACGCTGTATAGCCGTATGATTTTTTTCAGTCGCGAATATTTCAAAGTGAACCCGTTGTCCCAATATCGGCCCGACGCTAGAAGAATGAAATGTTAACCACATAATCGCCTGCCAACGGCTTTTAAATTCTTCCGGCAATAATTGGTTAGTTTTAGCAGCCAGATAAAGCAGAATCGCCGACGACTCAAAAAGCGTTACATCCGTACTTTCATCAACAAGTACCGGTATACGCCCGTGGGGATTTAACTGTAAAAACTCAGGTTCTCTATTTTCACCCTGATCAATTCGTATATGCTTTAATACATATGGCAATCCCAACTCTTCCAAAGCAATTGTAATCTTATATCCATTTGGAGAACTATCAGTGTATAAGTAGATCATCTCGCTATATCTCCCCTCAAGATAAATATTTAATAATTTAACTACTAAAATATCACTCGCATTTAAAATATTACCCTGTATACCGCTAAACAAATGAAAATATCATTAATTCTCAAAAATTGGAAATAAATATCACGGTGTCCCTTTCTAAACGCATAAATGGAATTTATTGTGTTGTCGGCAAAGAAAGAGAATATCAAAGTACACAAGAAAGCTATCTACCTTCTTATGGTCAATTGATCATGAAAAATCACAGTGACATATCACAACGACTCAAATTAGTTCCAAGCTAATGAACCTTCTCCCACGCAATCGTCAGACAAATCAGACTGCTCGACAAACCAATCAATAATATTAACAATTTCAGGTCGAAACAGGGTTTCTGGTAATATCACCGCATAATAAGCAAATCGGGAGTGCCATTTTTTTCTAGTTTCCTGTTTGGCTGATGAACAGCAATTCGTTACAGTTGGCAGAGGGAGGCTTTCGACTGACCCTTCCCCCTCTGTTTTTACCTTATTTTGCAACCTTTATCTGTTCGGGAGAAATAACACCAGGAGTAAGGTGCTTACCGGAGAGGTAAAGCTGACCTCTATATAACCGGGAACCATCAATATCGACAGTTTCGTTAGGATAATAGGCAAGGTTCAGCTCGCCACCTATACCATCATCTTCAATTTCATCCCTCAGATAAAGAGCCCAGTCCAGTCTGGTTAGCGGGATATCCTTAACTTCAAATGTCTTATTGACATCTGAAAAAATGAAACTTTTTGAGGCGTTGATATACAATTCATTGTCATCAGGCGACAGGGAAAAAGATGGTTTTTCATACTTAATTAAATAACCTGTTCCCACTGATTCAGCCCAGTCAGTGATCCAGCTGGAACTCCTTATCAGGAAGTCGTGAAGGTCTTTTTTTTCTTTGAGATAATTAGCATGCCCTATTGGGAAATTACTAACATAATAGGCAAAACCACCTAATTCAGGGCGAACATTGTTTAAATAGTCGTTGAAGAAATAAGGCAGCTTCTCTTGGACGGTTTTTATAAATGAATCAAAGTTAAGAATTAATTTGAATTTCAGGTTGTATCGAACGCCTGATTGATTATCCGGTCCTCTAATTCCTGTCTCCACATTTCCGCTTTCAAACTCAAGTTTCATTCCTTCAAGTTTTACGGGCTCTCTTGACATGGTCTTTTCATTAATCTGAAGCATGACTCCTCCTTAAAATTCTGACTCATTGAAAAGGATAAACTACAATATTAAAGATAGCGAAGAAATGGGTTTTATCAATCTGTCATGAGAAAAAGACAGGTAAATTTATACGCATGCATCATACTATTTAATACTATTACGCATTTTTCTGTCGGTTGCTGACTTTACAAATTTATGTCGGTGAGCTAAGTATAAATATGTTACGGGATATACGTAATGAAATAATATCTGAACCTAATTTTCACCTTACAGGATATATTTTTATGAAAAAAGCAGATGATGTGCAGTTAATCAGAGGCGGTAAAGGTAAAGGCGCATGCCCGGCCGGGAAATTGTGTCTCTACACTCATGTCAGTTATAACCAGGAAGATACTGACGGAAATATCCTGGCCATCGGTCCGGATATACAACTGGATGAGGCACAACTGGCATCTTATGGCTTTATTGTCGGGGGACGCCACGGTGTCTCAGGCGTGGTCAATAAAATGAGCAAAGCCGGAACACTGGTTTCCGGCCTTCATATCAATGGCGAAACACTCAGGGTCGAGGCAGGAACGGATTTTCCTGACTTGACTAAGCACACTTTTCCGGGAGGAGGTACATGGAATGATGCCACACGGTCTGTTGTGTCGGCTCCTGTGGAACGGGTCACGCTGATAATAATGCTGGAAAATGGCATTTCGCTGGCTGTTGACCAGACCATTGAAACGCAATTAAAAATAAAAAATGAGAGTGCGGTTGCCGTAAACGGAGCAACGATAGATTTTGTGTCCGGCGATCCCGCGAAGGTCTCCGTGGGGAATTTTAACCGTACAGTAAATATTCCAGCGAATGACACAGTCACAGTTAAAATTCCGTTAACGGGACACAGTAAGGGAAGTACAACGCTGACGGCACATCTGCATACGCCGCTCGGCATAATTAATCATGGCGATAATGTGAAGAAAACAAACGCTAACGTCACGGAAAGGTCGGTAACAATCAGGATGTTAATGGCGAGACAAATGGAAATTACAGGCGGTGTGCTGTCCTATGCTCCCCTTGACATCAGAAATGAAAGTAATATTGAGATAGCTGGTGTCGTGCTGGAGCCCGTCTCCGGAAATACCGCCGTTCTGACAGTTGGGGAATTTAATACTACTGTAACCCTTCCAGCAGCGGACACACTGAGGGTGAATATTCCCGTCACAGGAGTGAATGCCGGTACCGCATTGCTGGCAACCTCCCTCACGCTTCCCTCCGGAATAATCAATGCGGGTGACAGCCAGATACAATCTCAAGTAACGGTCGTCACTGTTCGGGACCTTAACGTGGACCAGAAGCTCCTCGGACACTGGCAGAAAGTCTGGGACCAGCCGGAGTGGATCTATAATTACGAATTGACCTTAAAATCTGAAAGTTTACGGGTTGTAAAATGGCGTCTGACGTTCCTCCTGCAGAAAGGCGCAGTGCTTGATCCTGACTGGCTGGAAACACAGAAGGACTGGCTGGAGGTGGACGGCGAAACAGAAGGCTTTATTGCTCTGATAAATAAAACTGGTCACACCATTGATCCGGGAGTGGAGCTTAAGCTCGCGGTCCAGCTCCTTTATCCCAGGAAAGCGGATGAGTACAACGAGCTTTATAATCTTCGTTTAAGGCAGGAGCTTTAAAATAACCGGCTGTGCCCCACCGATAACACCCGTTTAAAACGGGGTGTGGTTTTAACTTGGGTATAAGCGGGAATCTGTGTTGATTTACCGCCAATATAAGCAGCAGAAGCTCCATCCAAACGGTATTTCACCTTTAAACGCTCTAATGCTTCAAGAATAACCGCATCAGAACCTCCCGGAGAAGCAGGCATTATTTTCCCAGTAATACTGTTTTTCCGAGCCTTGGTGTAAACACCGTATCCCACTTTCAGCAATTGACCTTCTTTGACCAAACTACGCAGTATCTTTCCTACCTGATCGTAACCGGCAATATCTTTAAAGTCGTCACGGATGAACACATAACGCTTTGATCGCTTCAAACGCGCCTGAATACGTTCTTTAATAATCATGGGGCTCTCCAGAAATCATGATCGATAAGCGCGACATCTCACGCGGTAAAATGTTAGATCTTTTCCATGAGTTGCTTAAACATCAACAAGGTACTGAGCAACAAATAGCGCTGCTCAGACGTCAAACGCAAATAACGACGACTGGCCGGCAATCGGCTAACAACCTCAGAAGCGGCAAAATGTTCCACTTCAAATTGCCATTGTCCTTGATGAATATTCAAAATGAGATCCCGGAAATCCAGCTCCGCTAACGTTTCGCCAATTAATGGATACTGATTAAGTAAATCAATAATCTGTTGCCCAAACTCTGCGCCATGACAACAGTAATAAGTCACGGTCTTTCGCCGAAATATCCCCTTTACCTTGGCTTTAATAACGATTCTTTCCTTGAGTGAAGTGATTCCCTGCAAACGAAAACAACAACTCACAATATAGGCCAGAAATAACGCCTTCGGCTTTTCACAAACCTCAATCTGCAATCCATCAGGTAACGTCACCTGCAAACTTTCTGCCGATAATCGCTCACAACAGTAAGGCGACAAATTCTGTTCCAGCCGATTTAGCGTTATACCCGCCTGATAGCCAGTAGGATAGCGGGGTTTATTCAACCGCCGCCAAATACCATCAATTAAGGGAACGAAGTGGCTCAAGTTGCACCTCCAGCAATTCACCCTTAGCGAAAGTATGCGAAAGTACCTGTTCAACGGGTACAGGTTTAAATGGATTAACCCGTTGTACACAAAGCGTCCAGAATAGGGCATAGCTGGCGGTCAGACCCAATATAATGGCGAATGGAATATACACATCACCGGGATTCATTCCCGGAGGCGTAATGTGAATAATCGCCAAAATAATGCCTACACTGGAGATAATTTGAGGTAATGGGAAAAACGGTGATTTATAAGCACGATGCAAATCAGGTCTACGAATACGCAGTAATATCACAGAACATGTCACCAGCAAATAAGCAACACACCAGGCACATACCGCTGCTAATACCAAAGGCATAATCCGGTTCAAATCACCTTGAATAATAAAGGTATGCAAACAGGGGATCATTACCGCAACCAAAATCCCAAAGATTGGCGTTTTAAAACGTGGATGTAGATAAGCAAAAATACGCGGTAATGCGCCATCCAATGCCATACCATAGAGAATACGCGGTACCGCCGCCATTAGGGTATTAATTGTTGCCGCTCCCGCCAGTAATAAGCCAATACCGATCCAATATTTACCAAAATCCCCCATCACCTGGCCGGCAAAAGCAGGAATAGCCATTGGCGTTTCCAGCAAGCGAACATTATTTTCTACATCCACCAGCACATTTTCTACCTGATGGCTGATTGACGCGCCATATAGGCCCATACAGACAGCCACCCCACACAGGCCCGTTATCATTGCTCGCGGCAGAACTTTGGCAGAATTTTTAATTTCCGGCGCCATTGGCGTTACCAGTTCACAGCCGACAAACATAAACATCGCCATACCGACCAGACTCAGCACCGCCAAGGGATCACTTAATTTAAGCCCCTCGCCAAACCAACTTTCCAGCGGTACCGCAAATGGCATTAATAATCCGCAAATACTGAAAATAACCAACGTACTCCACATGCAGAATGTCAGCACAATTTCAACTTTACCGAACGCTTCAATACCCAACGCATTAAGTAATCCGAACGTAATAACAAGCCCAACGCCGACCATCCATGAAGCGTTATAACTTTCCACCATCGTATTAAGGCTGTCAAAATTCACTAATGCCATAACACCGGAGAGAATAGTTTCTGCTGTACCCGCAAAAATATGGACAATCAAATAAGCCGAAAGCGCGCCGGTAATTGCCCAAAACCGCCCCATGCCACAAGAGATATAGTCATAGACAGAGCCGGAGGTAGGCAAAATAGCTGCCGCTTCAGCAAACGTCGTCACTTGGGCCTGCATCATGATAAAACTGATCAGCATTGCCAATACGAAAGTATCACCGCCAATCCCAAAGCCACTGGTCACGGTCAGAATAACCGGACTCGCCATGATCACCCCGACAGAACTTGCCAGTGCAGTAGGAAACCCCACCACTCCCTTTTCAATATGCGAAGTCAGTCGTGTTGACATCTTCATTTATTTTCCCTCTTACTTCTGGTCGTAAAAATAACGCTCACAACGATTCATTTGTGAATTTTTTGTGAACTTTATTGAGGATAAATACACTATAGAAAGTGAGACGGAATACCGACCATCGTCCTAAAGAACGATACCTAAAGAGGGATTCATAACTGAAAATGTGTAACGAAAAATACCAGAATATAGAAAAAAGAAAAAATAATTACTTAAATATCAATCAATAAAAATAAAATCGCTTAGCTAATACATTAAGACATTATTTCAGATATATACCAAAACATCTGTTCTTAGCAGGTGATCATCACGTTGAGAAATTTCATTTATTGCAATCTATATCACGTTATTAATATGTTTATTTTGTGTTAATTCGGCATTTTAATTAGCATTTGATTAATTTTTAATATCGATTTATCCAGTTAGATATTATTCTAAAGGGAGAACTTTCTTGTCTACTGTACAACCGAATAGCCGTGAAAATGCTTTAATCTACAGTTGCTTAAATACCATTGCACATCTGGTTCCCATCTCAGCCGCAGCATTCTATCTGGTGAATAATGAATTACGCCCCGAAAATTACATTCTGTACGGCATTTCAGACGAAACCCACCAGAATTATCTGGCCCATTTTCAGCATTTAGACCCATTAAAACCAGCTAATTATCAACAAGATGATATTAATATGGTTGGCATGGATCAGAAAACCCTTACTGAACATAATAAATATTACCATGAATTTATGCAGCCAAATAATATACAGGACATTGCCGAAATATTTATCCGTCAACACAACCGAATTATTGCCGGCGTCTCTTTATTACGAGATACCCTATTTACACCAAAAGACTTTAACCGCCTCAGTGCTATTTTGCCATTAATTGAATTAGCGGTCAGAGACTTGCTTCCTGAAACACCCACTATTCTGACCGCTAAAGAACAAGAAATTATTAATTTAATAAGAGAAGGATCAAGTAACAAACGTATTGCACAGATACTTAATATTTCCTTGTCTACTGTTAAAACCCACTTGCGTAATATCTTTGCCAAAACCAAAGTGACTAATCGCACTGAACTGGTTTCCAGCGGGTTTATTACTCGGCATTTGTGATTCGCCCAATGTTGGCAAAGGTACAAGGTGAAAGACCCAGATTGAGTCAAATAACATTACTATTCGCCTCATTTGGTGAGTAGAATAGAAGCCCTATTTGACTCACAGGTGACGCAAATGTGGATATGGGAACAACCAAACTGGCCGGAATTTCATTGGAATGCCAACACTATTGCACCATTACTGCGAGATGTGCATTTCAACCAGGGATTGTTATTAGGCAAATCGGACTACGAAGACACCAAGCAGGCAACGCTTGATAGCCTTTTATCAAGCATACTCTATTCAAGCGAAATTGAAGGAGAAAGATTGAATGCGGCTTCGATACGTTCGTCATTGGCAAACAGGTTAGGCATTACGGAAGAAAAACCTTATCCAATCGTAGAAAAGAGTGACGGCATTACAGAGGTCGCCCTTGATGTGATAGAAAATAGCCACTCCGATTTAACTCTTGAACGTATACTCAAGTGGCATCAGTTAATATTCCCCGCAGGCTATACCCTGTTCAATCCGATACAAGGAGGTAAATTACGCGAAGGGATGATAGAAGTCGTATCTGGTCGTTTGGATAAGCCAACGGTTCACCTTGAAGCGCCGCCACCAGAAAAAGTGGTCGACGAAATACTCCAATTTATAACGTGGTTCAATCAATCCCGAACAGATACCAGCCTCGATCCCATTATTAGGGCTGCAATTGTCCATTTATGGTTTGTGACAATCCACCCTTTAGAAGACGGAAATGGGCGCATTACCCGGTTTTTAACAGACCTTGCACTTGCTCAAGCCGAAAACCGTTCAATTCGTTTCTATGCAATGTCGGTAAGTATTTGTCATCATCGTAAGGCGTATTACGAAATCCTTGAAAACACTCAGCGTGGCGGCTTAGATATTACTGACTGGTTGGTTTGGTTTCTGAAAATATTGAATGAGACCTTAACAAACAAACTGCAAGAAATTAATCAGGTTGTGCAAAAAGCCAAATTTTGGCGGCGAATAGATCAAACACAGCTTACTGAAGAGCAGACGAAAGTACTAAACCGTATGCTGGACGGCAATTTTGAGCAAGGCATTAGCAGCAGTCAATATCAAAAGGTGGCGAAGGTCAGCCGCGCTACTGCAACCAGACACTTGGCGCATTTGGTTGAGCTAAATTGTTTAGAAAGCACCGGAGCTGGTGGTCGTAGCACTCGTTACGTTATTAATCACAAAGGTTGAATCTTGTAATCGGTAATAAATGCTGTTCGATACTTACAGATAACAAGCTAACCTCGCTTAAAAGAATATAACCGTCTCTTTTCCCACTCCATGATTCATCCGGCCTTTTCCTTATTGAATTCTGGTGGTGGGTAGTACAGACAGGCGGGGTTTAAGCCCGGGGGGACAGATTACCGTGAAGGTGATGGACGGCTGTCTGGTGCTCATTCCTGACAGTGAAGCTACGCAACACTATCAGCAGCAATACCAGCGGCAGCAGAGCCAGCTTAATGAGATTAAGCTGCGGATGCGGGAGATGCTGGCTGAGTACAACGCGGGCTAAGGGAGAGGATAAAATGAACGTGGTGATTGAACATTTACAGGACATTCAGTTAACCCATATTGAAGCACTGGCCTTGGCTCAACTGGTTAAGCGGTTAAACTGGGCGGAGATACGCGCCTGTGCGGTGAATAACGAGGAAGCATACCAGATCAAAGCTGCGATCTCTAAGCTCCAGTCCGCGCTGGCTTATCGTGGCTATGCGCCACGGTAGATCATAAGCAGACCGGAAGATCGCGGAGATCTTCCGGTTTTATTATATATATTTTGACAGATAACTATTTATATATGATATGGCTACATTCTATATTAGAACAATCATAATCAATTTGGATTTGAAATGATAAATCACAAGCTATAATCCTTATTTCATCAGAATTTAAATCATTAAAATGATAATTTTGATTATAATCAAGATCCTTGTTTATCTTATATGCGCCGCAGAATTTCCATTCTTCATCCATTAGCAAATAATAAGAAATTCCTGTGACTTTTTCTTTTATAAAAGAAACAAGATCTTGGAAAGAATAAATACCCACTTCGCTATTTGATATTATTTTCTTATTTTTCAATGAGTTTATAATTAAATCCGTTTCTTCCAAACTTAAAAAATCACTAATGTTTACAAATTCATTAGTAATGGATTTAATTTTATTAAAATACTCCTCTCTACATACATTCCCTTGAGATTTTCTATAAAGTAATGATCTTCTATATTCAGAGATATTCATTTACATCCTCCTTTACCATAATAAGCCTTACCTTTTCCATTACGCAATTGAGGACGTCCATACTTATTCATACGAGGTTTTCCGTAATCATCTGTTTTAACTTGTCCAGCTTCCCAATGAGGTTTATCTGGATGGCTAATATCCATTGTTTGTTCTTGAACAGAAGATAAACCTTTGCCACCGCCAGGTTTTGTTGTTTCGTAAGAATATTCCCGACCAGAACTATTTCGTGATTGACTTACGGGGTGTTGACTTGTAGGTATTCCGGCTTGTCTCATAGCTTCGCGACGAGCAGCTCCTGAAGAACTGAATGGATTATTTTCACTGCCAATTGGTTCACCACTCAACCCCCAAGGATCAATCCACGTCATCGGATTGGGCGCGTACTGATATAAATTCAGGCCCCCTGCCAGCCCTAGCGGGTCAGGCGTTATAAACCGGCCAATTTCCGGGGCATAATACCGATACGTATTAAAATGCAGCCCCGTCTCTTTGTCAAAGTATTGGCCCGCATAACGCAGGTTTTGCCGGAGGTCAAAGCCCTTTGATGGTAGATCATCAATCAAGCCGGAAGATTACAGAGATCTTCCGGTTTTTAAACCCATTAAATAGCCATAAGTGAATTATGACAGCAAAAACACCCTAGCTACTTTCTTAGGCCCTTCGTAAATATCAAAATATTCGTTCGTTTCCATTCGTTCTTTAGGAGCTGTATCCATAAGAAAACTAACACAGCCTCCACTTATATATTCATTGTCTTTTCCATCACTCTTCACGGTTGATTCAATTTCGAAAACGACACTCCAAGCATTATTTTGCCAATTTATATCTTCAGGAAATCTCGCTACAGAAAAGTATCTTCCTGCTGAAGGAGGAGGAGTTTTTCGTCCCCCTTCGTTTTTAGAAAGCCATTCAATCCTGACTAAATGCATTGATAATTACCTAATTAAAGTCGAAATATCTAACACCTTGTAGTTTTAACGTTTTTGCTCCACGTTACTTTTACTCTTGGATCATTTAATTGTTCCACTTGTGCATATCTTGCTGGACCAATTCCATCCAAATGAAGGTCTACATGCATTTTTCCAGCTATATCGTCTGGTACATTTATCTGCACAACTTGGAACGTACTTCCTCCATGACCCATTTTATTGCCCCACGTAACCGCATTTTTGTAAGACTCAGCAAACCATTTGCCTTCCATAGTTCCTTGTCCTGCGGCCCATTTGCCTGTTTCCACCAATTGGTTATATTCAGAGAGATTCATCCCTCTATATAACATCATCAACCCAAGGGGATCGATCCACGTCATCGGATTGGGGGCATATTGATATAAGTTCAGGCCCCCTGCCAGCCCTAGCGGATCAGGCGTTATAAACCGGCCAATTTCCGGCGCATAATACCGATACGTATTAAAATGCAGCCCCGTCTCTTTGTCAAAATATTGACCGGCATAACGCAGGTTTTGCCTGAAATTATAGCTTGTCGATGACAGGGCCGGATCGGTGAAGTAAGCCAGCGGCGGGCCATCCAGTTCACCAAAAATGTGATATTTTCCCGCCCACGCAATTTTCCCGTCCTCGTCCGTGACTTCCAGCGGCGCGCCGTTGATATCAGTGTGGTACCAGAAGTAATTGTGCCTGGCTCCCCGTGTGACGATGCTGGCCAGCGGGGTGTAGCTGTCATGAGATTCATAGCAGTAGGTCTGTGTTTCGCCACTTTTCGTGTCACGCTCCTGCAACAGCCGCAGACCATGCCAGACAAAATCAGTTTGTTCATAACGCGCCAGTCCATCAATCCCGATTTTTACCCCCTTGCGGATACGCCGCCCAAGGGCATCATAGTGATAACGTGCCGTTGTGTTGCCGATTTTCGCCACCGTCAGGCGGTTGTCGCCATCATAGCAGTAATCCTGGGTTCCCCGGCGGGTAATATTGCCGTGCGGGTCGTGCTCATAGCGCCATTCCCGCCAGTAGCTCAGACGGTCGCCCTGCGGCGTCACCGCTTTAGGGACCCCCTGCTCTTCCGCCTCCTGTTCCAATATCGACTGCGGTTGATCCAGCAGGTTATCCGCCCGGTCATACCACAACATATCCTCATAAGCGCAGCCCTGACGCGTCACTTTTTTCAGGCGACTTTCAGAGTCATAAAGATAGTCAACTATGCCCCGGTAATGATCTTCCATCATCTGCAATTCGTCCTGAGGGCCGTAGACCCACGCCCGCCACGGCTTGCCCTCGCTGAGATAGGGCAGGGGCTCGGCATCGGCCTGTTTCAGCGGCAGGCTGTACTGGTGGATACAGCGACCCAGCGGATCATAATCGCGCAGCTGGAACAGTTTGCCCTGCGTGCGGCGGGTTTCACGATGCAGCCGGTCGCGCTCAAATTCAGTGAGGAGTATCTGTTCATGCCGGATCGCACTCAGGTGACCGGAGCCGTAGTAGAGCCAGCTTAAGGTGCCGCCCTGCGGCAGCGTGAGGGCGGTCAGGTTATCCAGTTCGTCATAGCTGAACTGGAGGACGTCGTCGCCGTTCTGCTCGCGAATAACCCGCCCCAATGCGTCATAGTCAAAACGCACGGTGTTGGGCTCTATTCCCAGTAGTTTGCCGTTGTCGTTCGGTTCACGGCTAGCCTCCAGCAGCCTGCCCATGCTGTCCCACCGGTACCGGTAAGTGTCTGTGTAAGTTTCCCGCCGGATCAGCCGACCGGCAGCATCATAATGCTGGTGTACCTGCCGTTCCGGGTACTGGAACACGCGGTCGCCCATGCGCCGTTCGGTGCTTAATAAGCCCGCCGCGTTGTATTCGTACCGGATGAGGGTGTCGTCAGGACGGATTTCTTCGATTAAGCGCCCTTCGGCATCACGGTTCAGCCGATAGCGGTCATCGTTGGCGTTGTCGATCTGTATCAGATGGCCCTCGGGACTGTACTGATAGCGAATTTGACGTTGTAAACGGTCCGTCGCACAGACCACCTGACCTAATGCATTGTATTCCCAGGCGCGGGGCGCATTCTCATTGCGCTGGCGATGGGTTAGCTGACCCGCGCTGTCCCAGGCCAGGTGTTCTGTGGAATCGTCAGGATAGGTGATGAGGATTAACCGGCCGCTATCGTTATAGTCATAACGGGTCGTTTCCATCAGCGCGTTGGTAAAGCGGCTCAGTCGGTTCTCATCGTCGTAACGCCATGTGCTGCTTTGCCCGGAACAGTCGGTGTGGCGCGTCAACTGCCCCTGACCATTCCACGTAAAATGGCTTTCCCCGCCTTTGGCATCAGTCACTTTGTAAGGACGCGCCGTATTATCAAAGACGTAGTGATAACGGGTAGTTTGCTTCAGCGGCGAGGTTTCACTGATCAGCCGCCCAAATTCATCGTAAGCCAGCGCCGTCTCGGTGCCATCCGGCCAGAAGATAACAGTGAGCCGGTCGGTATCATTCTGGTACTGCCAGCCGGTCTGGTTGCCGTTGGCATCGGTGAAGCTCAGCTGACGGCCGTGCTTGTCCCATTCACTCAGACGGGTATGCCCGTCCGCATCTTTGTAGCCGTTCGGCAGGCCAAATTCATCCCACAGGATATGGTGCTCCGTGCCGTTGCGGTCGAGGCAGTGGATAATGTGGCGCGCGTCGTTGAGATGCCAAACCGTGCGGGTGCCGTCGTGCCAGTGCGCCGTGCGGGTGAGGTTTTCATCGTCGTATTCCAGCCGGTAGCCCGCACCCTCGCTGGTTTGCTGGGCAATGACCCGCCACAGCCCTTCGGCTGTCTGTGCCCACTGGTAATCACAGCGCAACCCCCGTCTGTCCTGATGCCATGCCATCACGCCCTGTTTCGTCCAGCCGAACTGACGCTGGAGAAGGTCATTGCGATGGCTGACCCCCGTCAGTTGGGCGTGCTCATTATAATGGTAACGGCAAAGCTGAATACGAGGGCCGTCGTGCAGTTCGCGCCAGACGGCGGTAAGGCGGGAGACAGGTTGGTTATCGTTTTCCATCATGACGTAATCGCAGTGCAGGTTCAAACCGCCATGACCCGTGATGCTGACCATCCGGTTCTGCTCATTATAATGAAAACGCTGTTCGTTACCGACATTATTGCGGATGTGGCTCAGGCGGCTGAGGCCGTCATTATCAAAAGCCGTATAGTGATAAACTAATTCGCCTGCATCACGAATTTCCCATTTGCCCTCTTCCGTGTGTATCAGGTCGCTTTGAGCCTCAGGGCAAAAACAGCGATGACCTGCCGGCACGTCAGGAAAGGGCACGGTATCCCCGGCAGGGGAACGCCAGAGCAAGCCGCCTTCCACGCGCGTGAGATGGCTCTCCCAGAACAGGCTCCAGCCCCGACCCAGTACGCTGTCATACTGATAACGGCTCAGGTAACTACGCTGCCAGTAGAGCGGTAATTCAGCATCAAAAACGAAGTCCAGCTCATCCTCATCGTTCAGGAATTTCTGACCGGCCATGACTTCCACCGGGTTCGTCAGAATACCCGCGACAGGCGCAGCCACGGCAAGCGCCCCCAGCCGGCAGGCGATTTTGCGGATTTTAGCCGCGCCCGGTATCTTGTTAAACAGCGTCTGCAATGCGCCGGGGCCTTTGGCTGCCGCGCCGCCGAAACTGATTAACCCGGCTGCAAACATGGTTAAATCGGAAACGGTATACGCCCATTGGGGGATTTCCGGCACAATCTTTGCTGTCTGCGCCGTCCCGCCGCCGATGAAGACATTCGACGAACCGGTCATGACCGCTGCGTCACAGACCGTTTTGTCTCCGACCCGCACCGCAGGATAGCCATTGATGAAAACGGAAGCAGAGCCTTCCGCCATCTGGCGCAGGCCATTCTCTTTACTGCACTCTACCTGGCTGCGTGTCGCGATAGCAGCGGGTTGGTTGTTGATAAAGACATTGGGGGAGCCTCGCGTGATTTCCCCGCAGGGACTTCGCGACGAGGCCCCCTTAGAGACGCAGGCGTCACGCGCCATGTCGCCTAAATATCCCGCCGCCATGCCCACCGCAATAGCGGCGCCAATCAGCAAAACGCCTACCCCGAGACAGGATGTAGCTAATCCGGCGATAAAGAGAGCCCCCGACAGCATTCCCCCGGCAGCGGAAATTAATGAACCGATGACGGCGCCCGCAACCAATCCCGCCATGACGCTGGAATGGCCTATCGTGTCCCCAACTCGCGCGGCTTCTGGCATAACGTCTCCTCCCTAGAATTGGAAACTTTTCAGGCAGTCATCCAGCCACTGCCGTTGAGCATCGGTGAACGCCTGCTGGGATGACAGAGTGAAAATCAGCGCTTTTTTCTCATTCAGCAGAAATACCGCCTGATATTGATAAACTTGCTGCCCCTTTTTGGGCCGATAACGGGAAAGCAGCGCCATGCCTTGCAGCCGGTTATCGCCCAGCGTTGCGGGTTTTTCTTCCAATAATTGCCAGTTGCGCAGACCATTTTTCAGCAGATCTTTTTGGCGGGTGAGGTAACTGGGGAGATCTTCGCCTTCAACCAGCTTATCACGCGCGATATTTAGCGCGGGCGCATCGGGCGCGATGAGGATGTTTACCGTCTGTTCCTGATAGCCTGCGGGTAACAGAATGCTGCCTTCAGTGAACCGACAACGTGCTTGATTATCCATCTATTTTTACCTCCATCATCACCATAGTATTATTAGCTAAAACCACCATGATTAAGTATTCTCGTATAAATGAATATCCTTAACTGAAAATGTCAAAGTTATTACTTTCTGTTAATCAACAAGCTAATTCTTGAACAAAAATCTATCAATCTTTGTACCATGTCAATAAAGATAAAACAAACTAAATAGTTCTATAGTCATTGACCATTAACAGTCATCTTTAATTAAACAATTCTCACGCTTAATGTTTATTCTGATCGCTAAAGGATAAGCGCACAGAGACTTAATTATTTCCCGATATTGGTGATTTCACCCCATGTTGACAAAATACAAGGCGAAAAGCTCAGAATGAGTCAAATAACATTACTATTCGCCTCATTTGGTGAGTAGAATAGAAGCCTTATTTGACTCACGGGTGACGCAAATGTGGAGCTATTGATGTGATTCAGTATTTAACATGGTTTATAAGATCTGCAATTTGCGGCAGTTATTGCCGTGTATTTTCATTTTTATAAACCTTTGTGTTGCTTTTGAAGGAATGAGCTTTCTTTGTACTTTGTAAGCAGTGAATCACAGTTTCGGTGATTTGATACAACACCACTCCACCAGTAAACATGGGTTTTGAATGTCAGGACGGTTATGACTCACCATGTAGACGATCAGAGCCTTGCGAAGATCATCAGTAAAGCCCTCGTTATCCAGCAACCATTTCACATCGAACAAATCCCTAGGATGTTGCCTATCCAGTGCAGCGCAGATTTTTCCGGCATAGAGATCAGCATGGGAAACGATTTGGATTTCGGCGTAGCCAAATTCATCTTCCACAACCTCGCAGACTGTCATTACCCTCGGTTCAAACACAGTGCCACGCAAGACCGGTGACAACTCAATTTTTATTTGAACGCCTGCTCTTCCTACAATCAACCGCAAGGCATCGTCTTTATCCCGGAAAGATTCGATAATTTCCGCGTCTGTCATCGCAGTTCGAATGGCAACCGCAATCTTACTCAGAGCAATTTTGATCGCCGTTAAGGCTTCTGCACGTTGCAGCATCGGTAAAAATACCAGATCAATATCAACCGACAATCGAGGCAAGTTGCGAACGAACAAATTGATAGCCGTACCGCCTTTCAAAGCAAAACACTCCTGTTCAGCGACAAAAGGCAGCAGTTGCAGTAACAACTGAACTTGTCGGTAATAAATACTGTTACGATCCATAGCCTCTCCCTACATATCCTTGGGCACCGTGATGAGCCAAGTATTATCCAACCGCCCTTTAGTAGTAATAACTCGTTTACCAGCCCCTAAGTTGTACTTCCGAGGCTCCAGCTTTTTAAACCAAGCGTGCTGATGCTTTTCTGCTAACCAGAGGAAGAGCCGCTTTACCTTGATACTGGAGCAGGCCAGCAGCAAAGCATCAAGTTTGCGCGGCGACAAATTGTATAATCCCTGCATCAGATGTTCGGCATGTTCAAAACTGACGGCTTTGGGTACATCCCCCAAAACTTCGAAGATAGCCCTTTCCGGGCAGGAGAACTGGAGCGCAGGCATTCCCTCCCGCCATTGTTCCTGCCTAAGCCAAGTTGGGTCAGCTATCAGATTTTCCGGCCATAACGCTTGGGTCCGGTGTCCTTTAAAATACACATCCAAAGGTACTCTGGTCAGCCAGCGAGGTAACGGCTCACTAGAATACAAGTGAACTGTTCGGATATGAGAGCGGGTGACGTAGTGAGCTAACCCGGCTATCTCCAACGCGGTTAGCCCACCGAGGTGAATAGGTGTTTCAGACATACGCTGCAATGAAGCAACAACACCTTGCCAGTTTAGGTGGCAACTGAATTGGCTAAACACACCAGCAGCAAGGGGAAGAAGTGTTTTACTACGCACAGCGTTGTCCACAAAATGAAGGTTAAGTCCTTGAGCAACGAGCCATTGTTTGGTAGCCAGCATACCAACAGGAAGTAATTCTTTAAGTTGTCGACGTGCTTCAGTATTTAACATAGTTTATAAAATCTGTAATTTGCGGCGGTTATTGCCGTATATTTAATAGACTATAAACTAGCAGATTCTTTTGTGGTTTAGAATATCTATTTTTCACGGCAGTTATTGCCGTGTATCTTCGTTTTTATAAACCACTGCTTTCAATTTGGCACGAAAACGATTTAGCGTTGACAATGGCCCCTTTCAGTCGAGGGGCCTTCCTTATTTTGATCCGAATATCAAATCAGTAACGAACCATCACGGATTTTAATTCAGTATAGTGCTCAATAAAGGCGCTACCGAATTCACGACCAATACCTGAGGATTTGGTACCACCAAATGGTAATGCCGGATCGAGGAATGTATGCATATTGACCCAAACGGTCCCCGCTTCGATACGCGGGATCATGCGCATGGCTTTGCTGAGATCATTGGTCCACAAACTCGCCGCTAAACCAAATGGCGTGCTGTTCATCAATCCAATCAGCTCTTCCTCATCGTTATAGCTGAGGAAAGTCCCGACAGGACCAAATGTCTCTTCCTTCATCAATGAATCTTCAGAGCTGTTAGCACGAATCACTGTTGGCGCCACAAAGAAACCCGGTCCGGCCAGAGCATGACCACCGTAAACAATCTCACTGCCTTCCTGACGAGCTTGCTCAAACAGGGACAGAATCTTGTTATAGTGCGCTTTGTTTGCCAGCGGCCCCATTTCTGTTGATTCATCCAGAGGCGAGCCAATTTTCATTGCCGCGAGTCTTTCAGACAACAGTTTCAGCACGTCATCCATATGGCTTGCAGGAATATAAAAACGTTCCGCCGCCGCACAAATCTGCCCTTGATTGAGATAACCAGCCTCCAGAACGCCATCGACAATTTTTTCAACCGACATATCCGCTAAAAACGCCGCGCCGTTCTTGCCTCCCAATTCCAGCGTGGCACGAGTCAATCCCTGCTCCATTGCTGATTTACCAACAGCAATACCCGTTGGCACCGATCCGGTGAAAGTCACCTTGGCACATAACGGATGGCCTATCAGCGCAGGGCCAAGCACCGAACCAGAACCATTAATCACATTAATGACACCATCAGGGATACCCGCTTCTTTGGCTAATTCAGCCACTCTGAGCATGGTCAATGGGGTGTATTCACTAGGTTTCAATACAATGGTACAACCACAAGTCAGGGCAGCCGCCATTTTCCAGATGGCAATCATGATGGAGAAATTCCACGGAATAATCCCTACCACAACACCAATCGGTTCACGACGGGTAAACGCCGTGTATTGCTCACCTTTAAAAGAGGGCAAGGAGACATTCAAGGTTTCACCGCTGATCTTACTTGACCATCCGGCAAAATAACGCAGGAACTGAGCGGAGGAATCAATTTCCAGCATTCGGGACAACTGGATGGTTTTACCAGAGCAGAGAGTTTCTAACTGCGCCAATTCTTCCCGATGGGCCAGTAATAGATCTGCCAGACGATTCAGGCAGTGACCGCGCTCCATCGGCGAAGTTTGGGCCCATACCCCATGAAATGCCGCCTGCGCCGCTTGCATAGCAGCATTGACTTCCGCTGCGCCGCCTTGATTAACCGTTGCAATGACTTCATCAGTCGTAGGGTTTATGACAGAAAATGTTTCACTCCCCTGACCAATGACTGATTGACCATTAATATAATGTCCGTGATTATGCTGCAAAAAGGTTGTAACTGACTGTAATAAGTTAATATCACTCATTATTTACCTCTATCAAATAAGTGTTTTTTTAACCTTTACAAGCCAGATAATGCTTCACAAAACGGTCAACGGTGATTTCCCACAACACTTCGGTTCCTTTCGGCGCAAACCAGGAATCTCCAGGATGATATTCAATGGTTTCACCGCTCTTCACATCGGTCAATTTTACTGAACCTTCTGTAACGGTTGCATGCTCATCAAACTGATATACCATACTGAACTTGCCACGAGTACAGGCGAAAATCCCACAACTCAGGCTATCCGTTGGCTCACCAAACACCATTGCCATACTGGCCTGCGGCTCGCCTTCCAACACAGTCGCTCCCAGATTGCTTACGCTCCCAATATCCAATAATTCAGGCAGAGGTTTGTTCAATAAAAGTGATTTAATCATGATGTTCTCGTTCCAAATAAAATAATTTATGAATTTTCAATGAATACTACTGATATCAATAAATTAACGACGTCCTTTCCAATACCCAGACGTTTGATGCCAAATCTTGCCCGCTGACACCATAAAATGTCGCAATTTATCTTTGCCAATAATATTTACATGAGGAATTGAACTCATCAGATCATAACGCTCAGATCCTTCGCTCATCCCTTCGGCCAATACTTTACAAACGATATGGCTTGGCGTGACCCCGAAACCGGAATAGCCCTGCACATAGAACACATTATTGTGCTGCGGCAGAGAACCAATCTGTGGGAACAAATTCGCACTGCAACACAACGGCCCTCCCCATGCCAGTTCAACCTTCACGTCTTTCAGATAGGGGAAAACTTTCAGCATCAAGTGACGATTCCAGGCTTTCAAATCAGATGGGATATGTTCAATGAAAGGGGTTGCACTACCGAACAAGAGACGGTTTTCCTTCGTCACACGGAAGTAATCAATAACCGGACGAATATCACTGTATGCACCGCGAATCGGGCTGATTTTCTCAATTAAGTCATCCGATAACACTTCCGTCATTAACTGGAAGGCATAAGTGTTAACCACCTTTTTATAAATATATGGCTCAAGTCCACTGTTAAGAAAGGCGTTACAGGCCCAAAGCATCTTATTGGCGCGAACCGATCCCATCGCGGTACGAACCGTTACTCTGGAACCATATTCAATGTTCAGTACCTCGCTGTTCTCAAAGATTTTTACGCCCAAATCCGTCGCGGCTTTTGCCTCGCCTAGCAATAAGTTCAGGGAATGAACATGCCCGGCCCCCATGTGCTTCAACGCACAAGTATAAACATCAGAACCAATCACCTGTTTCACATCAGAGCCGGTATAAAGCTCAATATCTTCATCAGGAGAAACCGTCTTAAAATCTTGCAACCAGCTACGTAATGTCTTTTCCTGCCTCTTATTCATGCCAAGATAGCTATAACCACGGCAGAGATCAGCATCAATATTATATTTAGCAATACGATCACGAATGATGCCTGCACCCAGATTGCTGATCTGAAAGATCGTTTCCAGCCCTCTCTCGCCAATATGGCGTTTGATCACCGCCAGATCATGACCGATACCCGCCATAACCTGACCACCATTACGACCTGTACTGCCATAGCCAAGATAACGACTTTCCAAGATTGCAATATTGGTGATCCCCTTCTCCGCCAGTTCAAGCGCAGTATTGATACCGGAAAATCCACCACCAATAATCACGACATCGACATCCAGATCTTCTTGTAATGCCGGAAAACGAAGATCATATTTCTTAGTCGCAGCGTAATAAGTTAATGAATCAAGATGATTGTTCATGTGATAACCTAATTAACATCCAACATAATCACCGGATTATCTGTAGCGCAGAGTCACACCACCATGTCCCTTTAGGGATATTTGCAACACATTTTTAACATTTGTGACTCAGGCAAAATAACGGACGGGAGTGGGAACCGTCATAAACAGACTAAAAAGCTCCGCTTGTGATCTGATTTGTAGTTTTTGATAAATATTTTTCCGATGATTTTTTACCGTCCCCGTACTGATAAAAAGTTTCTCGGCAATCTGTGGTGAGCCTTTCCCTTGCAATATTAACTCCACAACCTCGCACTCTCTCGGAGTCAAGGCATAACGAGCCTGAGTATCCAGATAAACTATTTCAGCAGCAGGAGTTTGCGGCATCATTTCATCATGCAATCGCGCCACACTGCGGATAATTTCCAACGCAGTTTTCAGGCTTTTCCAATGCTGCTTCTGGATGAAAAATGGCTGATTTTCCTTACCAAAAAACAGACCAAGTTGTCTTTTAGGAGAGAGCTTCAATAAAACCCCTGTTTCATCCTGCCAACCAGTCTTACGATAAAAATTCAGATAATAATCAGTATGATAAAATCCTGAAGGGATAAGTTCCCGTAAGGTGAATAGATCAGTGTCAGCCCCACCGACCAAGGCTTGATAGAATGGATCTTGCAGATAAGCGCCCTGTTGATAAATCTGATTTATTGCATCGCTGTTTTTATTCTCGGTTTTACTCAAACAACGTGGAGGAAAACCTTGATCGAAGGCATAGATAATAGCGTTATCAAAAGCAATAAACTGTTCCAGCCAAGTCAGTAAATTAGGATAAAATTCACTGGTTGCCACTGATTCAATCACTGCTGATAATCTATCTACATGAATATCCATTCAAGCCCTCGCAATTATTCATAAATTAATAATAAATCCGAAGCAGATATAGTCCGCCAATTCCATAGCGAAACTATATAAAAATCACACTCAAACTGGATGCACAACTTAATTATCGTTTATACGTTAATCAAATCACAATTATGAAACATTTTACTAATTATTTCTGAGAACACTCACCCAGATCTAAGATTTTGTCACGGAATAGACGTTTTAACTGGATTATCCTCATTTTTTATATCACTTTCTCTAGCAAGGAGTAAAAATGACCACCAAAAAGATTATTCTTGATTGCGATCCGGGGCATGATGACGCCATTGCGATGTTATTGGCGCATGGCAATCCTAATATTGAGCTATTAGCCGTCACGACCGTTGTCGGTAATCAGACACTGGATAAAGTCACTCACAATGCGCTGGCGATAGCACATATTGCCGGTATTACCGGCGTGCCCTTTGCCGCTGGTTGTCATCGCCCATTAGTCCGTGATATCGAAACGGCATCGGATATTCACGGTGAATCTGGTCTGGGCGGCGTGAAGTTGCCTAAACACTCTCGAACGCTTGATCCTCGCCACGCGACGGATCTGATCATTGATACGATTATGTCTCATCCACCCAAAACGGTGACACTGGTTCCCGTTGGCAGCTTAACCAATATTGCTCTCGCCGTCCGTAAAGCGCCGAAGATCGTTGAGCGGGTAAAAGAAGTGGTATTAATGGGCGGCGGATATCACACTGCTAACAGAAGCGCAGTAGCAGAATTCAATATCAAAACCGATCCGGAAGCCGCGCATATTGTTTTCAATGAAAAATGGCCGCTGACAATGGTCGGTCTGGATCTGACACATCAAGCACGAGCCACATCAGAAATCACCAAAGCAATTTCACGCATCAATAATAAAGCGTCTCGGTTTGTGGTAGAACTACTGGAATACTATGGTCAAAGTTATAAGAAGAGGCATGGTTTCAATTGCCCTCCAATACATGATCCTTGTGCCGTCGCCTATGTTATTGATCCTACAGTGATGACAACGCAAAAAGTCCCCGTCAACATTGAACTAAATGGCACCTTAACTGTGGGCATGACCGTAGCGGATTTCCGTCATCCAATACCAGAAGATGGCCACACCCAAGTCGCAGTTAAACTCGATCAACAACGATTCTGGCAATTGGTTATTGATGCACTGAAAAACATCGACGATACCTGCGATTAAGATGGCAAATAACCGCAGGTAGGGAACGATAATTAAAGCCGTTGCTTTCAAAATATTAAACGGCTTTTAACACCGCCCTAAGTCTTGGATATCGACGAGCCAAACGCCAACGCAATCTAAATCCACGGGCATTTTTCCAGATCATTGACCAAATACCACGCTCAAATAATTCATGAACGATTTGTCGCTTTATCGTCGAAGATTCTATTTCATTAATGGTATGCAAAATCCCTAACCCCTCTTTCGCAATTTGCCAATGACACGCCGGCGCCTGCTTAACTTGCTGCGGATAACGCTGATTAATCTTATTCAGCATCTCCAAAATTTTCATATAGTGATGCGCTGTCCTTACCTTAATACGATCATCAGCAGGAGCATGGGACACCGAGGAGGCGTGGATCAGATAATCATAAAAAGATTCGTCAATATATTGCACGCGATTTGCCGTCAACAACAGTTCTGTCGTCCACGGAATATCTTGATGATGCAACCCCGGTTCAAACTGATAATGATGTTTTGTCAGAAAAGCCCGTTTATAAATATTTAACCAAGTCACATGCAGGAATTTGCGTGAACTAAGTGCTTGTTGCAACCATTCTGGCCCACTTAGAACTGCGGTAGAAAAGAGGCGATCGGAAGGAAAAATCTTTCGAGCCGGCCGACCATCATCATAAACATAATGACCGTTGCAAGTAGCAATATCCAAATCATTATTCTGAGCAATTTCTAACAATCGGTTATACATACCCGGATAAATGACATCATCAATATCAGGGAAAGCCACATAATCACCTTTGGCTTTCGCTAACCCCGTGTTACGGGCAACAGAAACCCCTTTATTTTTCTGCGTGACAATTTCTGTCTTTGGGAGTTTTTCGGCATATTGTTCAATAATCTGACGACTATTATCCGTAGAACCATCGTTAACTAAAATTAACTCAAAATCAGTTAGCTTTTGCCGAGATAAATTGACAAAAAACTGCGGTAAAAATCGTTCTCCATTATAAATAGGTACGACAATGCTGAGTTTTAGTGATATAGACATAAAATCAATATATTCCTTTAGCCCAAAGGTGTTACTTTTTTATAATAAGATTATCTGGATATTTATCAGGGATAATAATTTCCACATATAAATATAAATCCAATAAATATTTATTAACTTTACATTACACCTAAAAATAAGATAGTCATGATTTATAGTTATTTTTATTTTAAATCGTTATCATTGATATACACTATATAATTAAACACATCCAGATAATTTATATTTTAATGCTACATCTATTACCAATTAATTATTATATCAATATCGCCATTAATAACTATTACCGTTCAAATTTATCAATAGCCGATATTTTCATCAACATTACCGTTGAAAATAATAATAGTTCAACCGCAATTAAACAATTACTCACTACATTTCACATCAACTAATATAATGATGTTATTGTTTATCTTTGGTTTTAGTAAGTTGGGTTTTACCAGACCCTAGATTTTCATCTTCCACTCCCTAAAAAAGGAATCTAATATTATGGAAAAACAGGAAAAGATAGCCTCTCGGACAATGATTGCCGCCAGTTTGCTAACACTGATAACGGGCTGTAGCCATATGGAAAAAATTCATATGCCAGAAGAACATAAACCCGTCCTTTCTACTAAGCTGAACATCCATCAGCCTACATCGATCATTGTTCCTATCACAATCTCCGGTAAAAAATACCAATTCTTGCTGGATACTGGCGCCAGTTATACCTTCATCGATAATAAGCTGGCAAAAACGTTGACACAAATCACACCAGAATCAAAAATACCGGTTACATTCCACCGTATGCTGTCTGATGGACTGGTTACAACCAGTGAAAAACGCTTACACAAAGCTGACCTAACATTATGGCAACCCCTGGCGATTACCCTCGGCAATTATACGGTGCCGGGTTCCGATCCCTGGATTGGCATTGATATGAACCTCTTTAATCAGTCCCTTGGTCAAGAGCTGGATGGTATTCTCGGAATTGACACTTTTCGTCAGTTAAACTGGGAAATAAATAACCTGAACCACACATTGACAATATGGCGCCATGCCCCTTCAATACTAAATTATCAACAATGCGAACCTTACAGTGATAACTATGGCAGATCTCCCGCAATCCAGGTTTCTAATGTCGTTTTTAATATAGATACCGGGGCCGATTACAGCTATGCTTCTCAGGAATTCATCGAATATCTGAAAAAAGAGCATAAAGATAAAATTTCTGAAGGAACCAGTGTCAAATACGCATCCGCAAGTGGGCTTGATAGTGGTAAAGAGTACCTGATTGATGGTTTTTATTTACAGCAATTGCCGGTAGGTCGTCTGAGAATTGGTGAAAATAAAAATGATCTCTACAATCTTGGTATGAGTTTCTTCTCGCGTTTTGATGACTATCTGTTTATCCCAAATAAAATGCTGCTCTGTTTTAACGCCAAGAATTTCACCCGTTATGACAACCCACTTCTTCGCACAATTGCAATTCGTTATTTTAATAACAAAGTAGAAATATTTTACAACGATCCTAAAGATATTGAAAAATTTGGATTAAAGAACGGTGATATTGTACTGGAAGTTAATGGTCAACCAGCCCTTCCTAAGGATATCACCTATCTTCGCAATCAGTTGTCAGAAACACCATCGGGTAAATTAACCATAAAAATTGAACGGAATGGCACCCAGAAAATTATAACCATTTAATAAAGCCATTTATTGAGGGAGAACTTATATCTCCCTCAATAAACTTATTCCCCAATTTGGTATTTATTCTGTTTATAAGCAAGATAGGTTTAAGAAATAAAGAGGAAAGCAACTGTTAGCCTTTTGATTTAGTGCTGAAATCAAACAGATCTGTTAACTCAATCTGTAAACCATTCGCAATAATATTGATGATTTCCAGCGTAGGATTTCTAACCCCACGCTCAATACCGCTGATATACGTCCGGTCGATTCCACATTTATCGGCAAAAGCTTCCTGAGACATGCCAGACGATTGCCTGAAATACCTAACTCTTTGTCCAAAAAGAAATTTTACAGCATTTGGCTTTTTCATCCGATAAGTATCGAATTATGTTACTTATCAGACCACGGACTATGAGTCACTTTTTGCGACAAGTTATGTTATCATATGTGACTTATAGTCTACTATGTAACGACTTACCTTTTCATATCAAAGTTATCCGTAACGCAGAGGATTAATAATGAAAAATCAGGACTGGCACCCAGCAGACATTATCGCCGAGCTGAAAAAACGGGGAACATCATTAGCCGCCGTTTCAAGAGAGGCAGGGCTAGCATCATCCACCCTTGCTAATACCCTGCAACGCCGCTGGCCTAAAGGTCAACGGCTTATTGCCGAAGCTTTAGATTGCGATCCCGCTGAAATATGGCCTTCGAGGTACACAAAGTAAGTGGCTGTAAAGCAAAAACGGGGCAGTTTATCAATAAGATAAGCTGCTCCGATCTACTTTATACTTAAAATGTGTTTTTGAGGTGTGCTATGAAGCATAGAGTTAACGTAACCGTTGATAAAGAAAATTATCTGATCCTAAGTTCAGCCGGTGTAAACATTTCGGGTTTCGTTAATGAAATCGTGACCAGAGAAGCTCAACGAATCAAAGCTGAAAGTTGGAAAGTAGATAATCGCAAAGGAATGGAAGAAGTTGCTCAATTTATTGAACAATATGGCTCATTTGCTGATGAAAACAGGAACTGGTAAATGCAATTTGTTGCTTATAAATACAAACGGAGCGAAAGCAAATAAAATCGACTAACTCTTTTTCTCTGCGTCAAAGTCAAACAGATCTTTTAATTCGATCTGTAAACCACTTGCGATGACATTGATAACTTCAAGCGTGGGATTCCTGACGCCACGTTCAATACCACTGATATAAGTGCGATCAAGCCCACATTTATCGGCAAAAGCTTCCTGAGACATACCAGATGCTATTCTGATATATCTAACTCTTTGCCCAAAAATGGATTTTATAGTGTCAGGTTTTTTCATTCGATAAGTATCGAACGGCGTTACTTATCAAACCACGGACTATAAGTCACGTTTTCCTGTAACTCATGTTACTAATATGACTTACCGCAAAAATACGATGAATGATGTTTTTAATAACCACATGATCGATTAAAAAGTTCGACATCATGGCGCAAAAGGCATATATAACTTCTCTTAGCATTGACTTCCTTGATCTCTATAAACACTATCGCCTTTGTCTGGAAAGGCACCAAACAAACATAACGTTACAAACGAAAAATATGAAAAAATTTTAAATAAATTTGCCAATCTAGCCGCAGGTATTATCTTAATCTTTATTTATTAAGCACGATTTTTGCGCGTATAAGCCGCTAATACAGTACGTTCTGACTGTTCCAGATAGCTTTTTAACTCAGAGGCCGCACTTTCTGGTTCACCTTTCTCAAGTAACGCCAAAATATAGGCATTCTGATCAATATAAGGAGCATAAAAAAGTTCAGGATCGTTCAGATAACCAAAAGCCAGACGCAATTCCGCAGAAATATGCCCATAGAATGTTATCAACCGTTCACTGTCAGTAAGTTCAACAATAGCGGAATGAAACGCCATATTTGCGGTTCCAACACCGATCCAGTCCTGAATATCACGACACTGTTTCGCCATTTCAATTGCCCTACGCATGTGCTCAACCGCAGGATGCATAGGGTAAGACTGCGCCAATGCCTGACATTCAATCAGCCGCCGGACCCGATAAATATCAATAATGGAAGCAATACTCGGTGTGGCGACGAAAACACCACGGTTAGGTTCATATCGCAGTAACCCTTCCTGAGTCAGTATCCGAAAAACCTCACGTAATGTATTACGCGATATCTCAAGCTGTTCGCTCAAAACCGTTTCTGACAGTCGTTGACCGGGTGATAGCTCTCCAATAATCAGCTTTTGCCGGATAATATCTGTTACTTTTTCACTTAATGTCTTAGGAGCGGAATTATCTTTTCTCATAATGGTTAGTCGAAAGGGCGTATGATGACCCAATCCAGCCACGAATTACCAGTCTTAAAGCAATAAAAGGATGGCAGGAATCTTCACACATTCACCTACTGTCAGCAAGCATAGGGATCTAACCCGCTTACTGTTTTCTACGCCAGAATGATTATTGCCTCACGATAGTGCATTAAATGAACCATAATAGAGCATCACTATTGTAAAAAGTGATCTGCATTTCATTTCTATAATTAAAAAATAATTTTATTTGCCTATTCTTTCGCCTCATCCTATTTATTGTTCAACAATATAAAAACAATTATTTAACAATAAATGCAAATCATCCAACGATGGTACGTATATTGCTTAGATATAAATTTATCTATCACACAGGAATTCAGCCTATGACGACACAGCAAACAACCGTGATTTTTATCCACCGGGGTGACACAACATGCAACAGATCGTGAATCTATGGCCGTTGATTGGCATCGCAGTTATTGTCGTGGGCTTTTTACTTAGGTTTAACCCGGTATTGGTAGTGATTGTCGCAGGGATCATCACCGGGCTGGCAGCACATATGCCGATCACAGCGATTCTGGAAAAGCTAGGTTCCGGCTTCCTTAATACCCGAAATTTGCCACTAATTTTACTGTTGCCGCTGGCAACTATTGGCCTTTTAGAACGGCACGGTTTAAAAGAGCGGGCTCAAACCTGGATTAGCAATATTAAAACAGCAACCTCCGGGCGTTTGCTGATCATCTATCTATTCATTCGTGAAACAACCGCTGCGCTGGGCCTGACCAGTTTAGGAGGACATCCACAAATGGTGCGTCCCTTGCTGGCGCCAATGGTAGAAGGGGCGATGGAAAATCGTCACCATGATCTGCCTGACGATGTACGTTATCGCTTGCGGGCCATGTCCGCAGCAACCGACAATGTTGGCCTGTTCTTCGGTGAAGATATTTTTGTCGCCTTTGGCGCAATCATCTTTATGCATAACTTTATGCTAGAGTCTGGCGGCATCCAAACAGAGCCGCTACATATCGCTATGTGGGGAATTCCTACCGCTATATGCGCCTTTTTGATCCACGCTTTCCGCTTGTCTCGTCTTGATCACCGTATCGCTACCGAGTTGGCGGCACTGAACGGTATGAACAAAAATCGAAGGAAGGTGGAGTAATGTTTCAGCAACAATATCTTTATTGGTTAGCTGGCATCATCCTGCTGGCTGTAGCAGTGATGTCCTGGCGTGATCGCACCAACCCTCGCCGTCTGACCACCAGCTTATTCTGGGCGCTATATGGCATCGTGTTTCTGGTAGGCGACTGGACTTACCGCTTAATAGCACTATGGGCAGACAACGAAGCTGAGGCCCAAAAGATGTTGCATATCAGTGTGGGGCTGATCGTTGTGTTGATGGCGCTGACGGCAGGTTTTGGCGGGGTGCGACTAGGTAGCTACCATCAACGCACACTTCAACAACGGCAGGAAAGCGCCTCCCGTTTGGGTAATCGTCTATTTCTTCCCGCACTGGCGATCCCTATCGTCACCGTGGCAGGCGTATTACTGTTTAACCACGTTCCTGGATTACAACAAGTTCTGTTCGGTACCGGCAATCATGCCACGCTGGTGACGCTATTTTCCATGACAATCGGCTGCTTAGTGGGATATGGCATTGCATTGAAAATGACACGTGAAGGCGTAGCTCAATCAACCCAAGAAGCGCGTCGTCTGCTGGACGCTATTGGCTGGGCGTTTATCCTGCCACAGATATTAGCAACGCTAGGGCTATTATTTACCGTTGCAGGTGTCGGTACCGCAATTTCTCACCTGACAGAACATTATCTGGCGGTGGATAACCGATTGATCGCGGTGGCGACATATGTACTCGGCATGGCGTTATTGACGATGATAATGGGCAATGCTTTCGCCGCATTCCCGATTGTTACCGCCGGGATCGGCATTCCTATTCTGGTATTGCAACATGGCGGCAATCCGGCGGTTATGGCCGCCATCGGCATGTTTTCAGGCTATTGCGGTACACTGATGACCCCAATGGCCGCAAATTTCAATATCGTTCCTGCCGCACTACTGGAATTACCTAATCGCAATGCGGTCATTAAAGCACAAATTCCCACTGGAACGACGCTGCTGATCGCCAATGTCTTTCTACTCTATTTTTTGATGTTTTTGTAAGGAAAGCCCATGAAAACCGTTTTAATTACCGCTTTTGAACCTTTTGACGGTGAAGCCATCAATCCATCGTGGGAGTCAGTCAGGCAATTGCAAAACCAACAGCTTTCTGGAGCACATATTGAAACGCGCCAACTACCATGTGTATTCAATACTTCTCTCACCAACCTGTACGCGGCCATTGATGAGATACAACCTGAACTGGTCATTGCGGTGGGACAAGCAGGCGGCAGGTCAGATATCACAGTGGAACGCATAGCGATTAACATCAACGATGCACGTATTCCCGATAATCAAGGCAATCAGCCCATTGACACCCCTATCGTGACAACCGGACCGGCGGCCTACTTCTCCACCCTACCAATCAAAGCGATCGTCAGTGGTCTGCAAGCCGCAGGTATCCCTGCTTCGATTTCACAAAGTGCCGGCACCTATGTCTGCAATCATGTCATGTATGGCCTACTGCACCATCTGGCACTGACTTATCCCAACGTGCGCGGTGGATTTATCCATATTCCCTATCTGCCTGAACAGGCGGTAAAACACCCTGGTACGCCAAGTATGGCTCTGGAAACAATAACAACAGCCCTGAAAATCGCTATCAAGCAAGCACTAGAAAACCGTGAGGACATGGTTACTAGCGGAGGAACGACACATTAATTCAGCGTCCATCGGCGTAGCGGAAATTGCCTATCTGTAGAACTGATAAGCATCCTGAATTTTTTACTCCTTTTTTAAATATCACTCTATTGGGGTCATGACTATGAACATTATTGATTTAAACA
The DNA here is from genome assembly GCF_001083805.1 of Photorhabdus luminescens subsp. luminescens. Classification (GTDB taxonomy): domain Bacteria; phylum Pseudomonadota; class Gammaproteobacteria; order Enterobacterales; family Enterobacteriaceae; genus Photorhabdus; species Photorhabdus luminescens. The sequence continues at coordinate 98,395 of NZ_JXSK01000003.1, forward strand.
GCGATCTTGGCGAAAGCTTTGGTCAATGGAAAATGGGCGACGATAACGCAATGCTGAGCATTGTCACCAGCGCCAATGTCGCGTGTGGATTTCATGCTGGCGATCCCGCCGGGATACTTCAAACCTTAAAATCTGCCCATAAAAATCAGGTAGTGATCGGCGCTCATGTGTCTTATCCAGATCTTGTCGGATTTGGTCGCCGTAATATGGATATCTCCAGTAATGAACTGATCGCAGATGTTATTTACCAGATTGGCGCGTTGAAAGGTTTGGCAGCAGCAGCAGGGACCACCGTAAGTTATGTTAAACCGCACGGTGCGCTGTATAACACCATTGCCCATGATGAATACCAAGCCCTTGCCGTTATTACGGCGATTCGTGAAGTGGATGACAATTTAACGCTGGTTGGATTAGCCGGCGCAAAAATATTGGATTGGGCGAGAGAAAAAGGTTTGCGTACCGTTGCGGAAGCCTTTGCTGACCGAGCTTACACCCCACAAGGCACGTTAGTTTCCCGCCGAGAAAAAGGATCTGTGCTCCATGACGCTAATGTCGTTGCCCGGCGCATGTTGCAATTGGTGACCGAAGGGGGAGTTGAAGCCATTGATGGCAGTTTTACCCGTATTCAGGCGGATTCCATCTGTGTTCATGGCGACAGCCCAGACGCGGTAGAAATGGCACGTCAGGTGAAACTAACCCTGCAACAAGCCGGGATCACTGTACGCTCCTTTATTTAAGCAAAGTAGTATTTAATGCTCAGGAGTACCTAGTGCGTTTTTTACCTGTTAATTTAGCTGCCATTATTGTCGAGCTTCATGATCTGAATGAAACTCTGGCGTTATTTGATTCACTTAACGCCCGACCTATTGCAGGCGTAGAAGAAATTATTCCAGCGGCCAGAACATTGTTGATTCGATTTCGCCCCAATGTTGTTTCCACAATCAGACTTGCCAGAGAAATCAATGGTCGCAACCTGAATGCACTGGATAGGGCAACAGGGAAACTCGTTGAAATTCCGGTGTATTACAATGGTGAAGATCTGGCTGATGTGGCAGAAATCCTCGGCATCACTACCCAAGAAGTTATCAAGCGACATACAGAAAGTCAGTACACCGTTGCTTTTACCGGATTTGCCCCCGGATTTGCCTATTTAGTCGCAGATTCAAACCTTTTACATGCCCCTCGCCGGATGACGCCAAGAACCCGCATTCCTGCGGGCTCCGTCGGGCTGGCCGGAGAATTCAGCGGGATATACCCTCAAGCCAGTCCGGGAGGATGGCAAATCATCGGCACCACGCCAGAGCGCATGTGGGATCTCTCTCGTTCTCCCTCTTCCCTGTTACAACCCGGTTTCCGGGTACGTTTCAGAGATCAACGCAAAGGCGCAACAATCATTAAACCCGAAAACCCAATTGCGCCCATAGACGACATTCTATCTTCGCAGGCTGATAAACAAGCCTCACTAGAAATCCTAACCACTGGAATACAGACACTTTTTCAGGATTTAGGACGTTCAGGGCAGGCGAGTTTAGGTATTTCCGCTGCCGGAGCGCTAGATAAAACAGCGCTGAGAAGCGCCAACCGGATTGTCGGTAATCCTTCGGATAACGCATGTCTGGAAATTGTGCAAGGAGGATTAAGCTTTATTTCTCATGGCAATGTCATTATCGCTGTTACAGGCGCTGATTGCCCAATCACTGTTCAAACCGCATCTGACCGCAAGTTTCAGGTTAATAGCTATCAACCTGTTGATCTAAGTGAAGGTGATAAAGTAACGCTAGGAATGCCCAAAGCGGGAGTACGTTCTTATTTGGCAGTACGTGGCGGTTTTGCCAAGCAACCTATTCTCGCCAGCCTCTCTTACGATACGCTGGCACACATTGGCCCCAAGCCAGTCGCTATAGGCGATATTTTGGATATCCTCACTGTCACTCAGGGATTCGCGGTATCAATGGATGAAAGCCCGGCTTTTAATATGCCTACCACTGACGATATCGTTACACTGGATATCATTCTGGGACCGCGTACCGACTGGTTCACCGCAGAAGCGCTATCCTTGCTAAAAAGCCAACTTTGGCAGGTTACGCCACAATCTAATCGAGTCGGTATTCGTCTATATGGCGGCATATCACTATCGCGTATTAACCATAAAGAGTTACCGAGTGAGGGAACGACTACTGGCGCAATTCAGGTTCCCGCCAATGGTCAACCGGTGCTGTTTTTAGCAGATCACCCTTTAACCGGCGGCTATCCCGTCATTGGTTCCGTTGCCAGCTATCATCTCGATCTTGCAGGACAAACTCCTGTCAATGCCCGTATCCGCTTCAACCCAATCACTGAATTTCACGAAATAACTGAATTTCACGAAATAAAAGAGAGCGATTGCCGCTCATGAGTACCGCAATGACCATGAATATTAAACATCATCCCATGAAAAAAGTTTTGATTGCTAACCGCGGCGAAATCGCCGTCCGTATCATCCATGCCTGCCGGGATTATGGCTTACAATCTATCGCCGTTTACGCTGATTCGGACATCAATGCACAACATGTACAATTGGCTGATGAGGCTCATAGTTTAGGCGGAAACAGCCCCGCTGATACTTATCTTAATATTCCCCAATTATTGGATATTGCGAAACGTTCAGGCGCCGACATGGTACATCCCGGATACGGATTTCTGGCTGAGCGGGCAGAATTTGCCCGTGCAGTTATTAATGCAGGATTAATCTGGGTTGGTCCTGAACCAGAGACAATTGATATTTTGGGTAACAAAGTTAAAGCACGCAAAATTGCCCAACACGTAGGGGCGCCACAGGTTGCAGGCACAGCAGAACCGGTGAAAAACGCAGAGGAAGCTCTGGCGTTTGCCGAACAATACGGCCTGCCAATTGCAATTAAAGCAGCATATGGCGGTGGTGGACGTGGCATGAAAGTAGCATGGCGGCTCGATGAAGTCACCGAACTCTACAATTCGGCTGTTCGTGAAGCAACAGCGGCCTTTGGTCGTGGAGAATGTTTCATTGAACAGTTTCTGGATAAACCTCGTCATATTGAAGCGCAAATTCTGGCTGATAAACACGGCAATGTGGTGGTACTGGGTACACGTGATTGTTCACTGCAACGGCGTAACCAAAAATTAGTAGAAGAAGCGCCGGCCCCATTTTTGACCGAACACCAACGCCAGCGTATTCATCAAGCGGCACAAGATATTTGCACCGCAGCCCATTATATCGGAGCCGGTACTGTGGAATTTCTGCTCAGTGTAGACGGCACAATTTCTTTTCTGGAAGTCAATACTCGCTTGCAGGTCGAACATCCTGTCACCGAAGAAACCACCGGGATCGACATTGTGGTAGAACAATTTCGGATTGCTGAAGGTAAACCTTTATCATTAACCTCAACGCCTATTCCTTTAGGCCATTCTTTTGAGTTCCGTATTAACGCCGAAGATGCGGGCAAAGGATTTTTACCGACGCCCGGAACTGTGACGCTCTTTTCTCCCCCTTCCGGCCCAGGCATAAGATTGGATTCTGGTGTTGCAGCAGGTTCTACCATTCCTGACACCTTTGATTCGCTGATGGCTAAGCTGATTGTCACCGGAGCAACCCGTCAACAAGCTATTGCCCGTGCGCGACGTGCATTACAGGAATTCAGCATTGAAGGTGTTGCATCAGTATTGCCTTTTCATCGAGCAGTAATGGAGCATCCTGATTTTATTTCCGATGACACATTTAACGTCCATACACGCTGGATCGAAACTGACTTTATCAATGATATAAAAATATCTCCGCGTCAGGAAAACTCTTACCCAGAAAAGGTAATGCGCACTTTTATTGAAATTAATGGCCGCCGGCATGAACTGGGACTCCCTGCCGAATTATTACAAGGGCTTTCATTGCCTGATTCTGGACAAAATTCCCTCACTGAGAGTAAAGGTCGTGAAGCTGAGGCGACAATAACAGCACCTAATCCTGTCTCAGCACCAATATCCGGCGTCTTGCAATCCTGGTATGTGCAGGAAGGTGATAAAGTTAAACAAGGTGATATCATTGCTGTCATGGAAGCAATGAAAATGGAAACTCAACTCACTGCACATCGTTCTGGGAAAATCGTTATCTATGCAGAAGAAGGCAGTTATCAACAGACAGGAAATATGCTGGCAAGTATTGACGATGATTAATAATGGCGATAATCGCCAAATTAGTCACAATTAATTGGCTAATTTGGCACATAAATTCACATTACCCAATACAACATCAAATTGTGCGGATAATCTCCGTACAATTTTAATGAAGAGATTAAAGTTAAAATGCAAGCGATATCGTGAAAAAGAGGCTAATTAAACCCTTTATGAATAGAAAAAAATAACTATTAAGGACAATATTTCTAATCATTTCGTTAATATTGACAATAAGAGGAATAAACCATTACACAATTTAAAACCTGTTTTTTGGATTCAATAAATTATTAATAAAATTATTTTATCCAAAATAAATATTTTTAATGCCATACGCTTCAATTTAAAATTGATAAATTATTAAAACCAATAATAAACGTGAAAACATTCAAACAAAATAAAGAATAAAAAAACATAATTCACTAATGATTACTCATTGATAACAGTTATATACATTTATCTAGTGGATAACAAATAGCATGGTAATTTGTGACTATTTTTATATATACTTAAACAATAAGAAATCATTAACTCATTATAAATTATCGATTATAAATAGTTCAGAGGTTTATTTTCCACACTTGACAATGCAAATAAATTTACCAAAAAATCAAATAAAACATGATGTTAACAATACATCTTCATATCAACAAGATATAAGTCAAATTTAACAAGAATAAATCAATAAAAATGTCATAGGCCATATACCACACATGTTGATATTTTCAAGAAATATATTAAATTCAGTCCATGACTTTATTCCAACCATAGAAATATTATTTCATCAAAAGATAATGTTACTCATTTAATAATTCCCCACATCCACATGATAATTATAAAATATACACATCCATTTGAATAGTATATAAACTCACTATTACAAAAATATCATAATAATAAATAATTTAATTATTTTACATTTCCTTTACAATTATCAACACAATTTAAAACTATAATAAATTCATATATGTTTTCATAAACATATTTTTATATAGATTAACATCACAATTTCAACATTACTCAACAAAATAATAACTTAAATAATTGCAATTACCATTAAACAGAATACTATATTAATAGTGAAATAAAATTTTTATTTACAATATTTTCCTAATGGTCCAAGAGAAGACCAAGATAAAAAACAAATTCAGAAGCCTTGATTAAAAAGGAAAAATATTCGTTACTTTAAATTATAATATACCTAATAGATTTCGAGTTGCAGCGCGGCGGCAAGTGAATGAATCCCCAGGAGCATAGATAACTATGTGACTGGGGTGAGTGAAAGCAGCCAACAAAGCAGCAGCTTGAAAGATGAAGGGTATAATAGTGTCATAGTGACGGCTAAGTAACCAGGAGAACAATGTGATAACAAACGATTACGAGTTGATGACCGCGCCAAACAGTGTACCAGTAAAAATGTGGACTCACGGCGTACCAGTAGAAGCGGAAGCTCGTGAACAACTGTTAAATACAGCAAAAATGCCTTTCATATTTAGCCACTTAGCCGTTATGCCTGATGTACATCTTGGTAAAGGTTCAACCATCGGCAGTGTCATCCCGACTCGTGGGGCGATTATTCCAGCCGCGGTAGGCGTAGATATCGGCTGTGGCATGATGGCAGTACGTACCTCATTGAATGCCAAAGATTTACCGGACAACCTATATGCGATCCGCCATGCGATTGAAATCGCTGTGCCACATGGACGCACGGCAAACCGTACCGGTCAGGATAAAGGCGCCTGGCAACAACCACCAAAAACCGTCGATCGCCATTGGAGCGTGTTACAAACTGGGTTTAAACGGCTAACTGATAAATATCCACAATTACTGAAAACCAATAACCATCAGCACTTAGGGACACTAGGTACCGGTAATCATTTCATTGAGCTGTGTCTGGATGAATCTGACCGGGTATGGGTAATGCTGCATAGCGGCTCCCGCGGTGTAGGCAATGCCATTGGTAATCTATTTATCACCCTCGCCCAACAGGACATGAAACAGCATATCGCTAACCTGCCTGACCGTAACCTAGCCTATTTTGAGGAAGGCAGCCGTCACTTTACCGATTACATGGAAGCGGTCGGTTGGGCGCAAAACTTCGCCCGCCATAATCGCGAAGTCATGATGCAACATACACTGGCAGCACTGGCGACGGTAATAACAAAGCCGTTCACTGCCACGATAGAAGCGGTAAATTGTCACCACAACTATGTACAACAGGAGCAGCACTTCGGCCAAAACGTGTTAGTAACACGCAAAGGCGCAGTCGCTGCACACCAAGGCGTCATGGGCATCATTCCCGGCTCAATGGGTGCGAAAAGCTTTATCGTACGTGGTCTGGGAAACGAAGAGAGTTTCTGCTCATGCAGTCACGGTGCAGGACGAGTATTAAGCCGCACGGCAGCGAAAAAACGCTTCACAATTGAGGATCAGAAGCGTGCCACGGCACACGTGGAATGCCGCAAGGACAGCGACGTCATCGATGAAATTCCGATGGCCTACAAAGACATTGAGGCCGTAATGGCCGCTCAATCTTCACTAGTAGAAATCGTTCACACCCTGCGTCAAGTGGTTTGCGTAAAAGGATAATCAAGATGAAAGAAAAATTTGGTATCAGTGACATTATGAAGCAGCACATATGCCAAAAACTGGCGCAACTTGAGACAGAGCTGCAAATACGAATACTCTACGCCTGTGAATCAGGTAGCCGCGGTTGGGGATTTGCCTCAACAAACAGTGATTACGATGTACGTTTTATTTATGTACATTCTCCATCATGGTACTTACGCGTCGATCCCTCTCGGGATGTCATTGAACTGCCGATCAGCAACGAGCTGGATATCTGCGGTTGGGAACTGCGCAAAACTTTAGGGTTGCTGAAACGAGCCAACCCGACACTGATGGAATGGGCAGACTCACCGGTAATCTACTACGAAGATGTGGAGTTTATGGCAGCGCTACGTGCCCTATTACCAGACTATTTCTCCAACAACAGAGCACGATATCACTATCTGTCGATGGCAAAGAAAAACTTTCGCGGTTATCTGCAAGGCGAGACAATTCGGCTGAAAAAATACCTTTATGTATTACGTCCATTGTTGGCGGTACGTTGGATCGAAGCCGGTAAAGGCGTTCCCCCAATGCGCTTCGACACCTTGCTGGCGGAAACTGTTGCAGACGCGGCGCTGATGCAGGAGATACAGACTCTACTTGCCATCAAACGTAACGCCGACGAAACGGAGTATAGCCCTCGTTTTAAGCGCATTCATAACTTTATCTGCCGCGAATTGGATGATTCAGTTACCCGCTGCGAACTCAAAGACAAAAAACACCTCGCAGATACCGAATTGGATCGACTTCTGATGCGCACAGTACTTCACCATAATAATGAAGAAGGAGAATACATGTTAAAAAATGGATGAAAAATCATATCAGTATGACATTTCAGCAATAAAGTTGGATGTTGACAAAAAGCCAGAAAGCAGGGTCTTCCACCCTGCTCCAGAAATAAATATATCATTTAGGCAGGAAGATTTATGGAGAAGAAACAGATAGTTATAGAATCACTAACCTAAAATTATATGAGGCACAAATCGTGATGTATCTTTCGTGATCCTGCCAATATCTTCCCTGACCGATAGGCCAGCCGGCGTGTCATTCACGAGCCAACTACCGATAAGAACATGGCTATCGCCAATCTTTGGCAATGGGGTGTACTGCTGCACAACATAACCCTCTTCGCCGTAAGGTCCATCTACTTCTTCAACCACTTTGCCATCTTTATGAATACTAATATTCGCTCCCTCACGGCTGAATATCGGCTTCATGACGTAATGGGCTAGGCGCTTGGCTTGCGGATCATCGGCAAAATAAGCTTCAAGCAAATTTGGATGTCCGGGAAACATCTGCCAAAGCAACGGCAAAATTGACTTATTCGAAGTGATGCATTTCCACATTGGCTCAAACCAGTTAACCTCCGCCGTAACCAAATGTTGAGCGTATTCTTCACGAAACATGAACTCCCACGGGTACAACTTGAATATAGAATCTATAATCTTGTTATTACTATCCGTAAACTGATCACACTCGCTCAGTCCAATATCCTCAAGGTAGACAAACTCGGTATGAATACCTGCATCTCTGGCACAGTCAGCCATGTAATCGACCGTCCCCTTGTCTTCCTCTGTGCCCTTACAGCAGGCAAAATGAAGTGTGTTGAATGGCAAAAAGGGTTTCAATTCACAGAAGCGATTAACAAGCAACTCCTGTAGCAAGTTGAACTGATCAGCCGTATGAGGCAATTCGCCCCGGTTAACCTTATCTTCCAGCCACAACCAGCTAAAAAAGCCATGTTCATAGATTGAGGTTGGCGTATCTGAGTTAATTTCCAACAATTTAGCCGAGTTTTTACCATCATAGGCAAAATCGAGGCGACTATAGAGGCTTGGATCTTTGCGCTGCCAAGATCCACGAACCAGTGGCCACATTGCTTCTGGAATTTGGAATTTAGCCATCAACTCATCACTGTTGACCACTCGCTCTACCGCTTGAAGACTCAATCGGTGGATTTCCGCTGTCGGCTCTTCAATATGCTCTTCAATTTGCTTGAGAGTAAACTGGTAGTAATGGTCTTCCGTCCAGTACGGTTCATTATCGATTGTGTGGAAACCAAACCCAAATTCTTTTGCCCGCGCTTTCCAATCATGACGAGGTGTTGTTGGGATCTGAAGCATGACGTTAACCCTTTGATAATGCTTAATGCGGCAATAATGACTCTATGCAAAACACTGATAACAAGAAGCCTGAGAATAAAATGTCAGCGCTGGTTAACCCCCCCAACTGTATTTAGCGGAAGATGTTGAACCAAAACCACCAGAAGACTTGGTGGTAACGATTGGCTTACTATCATAACCAGAATAACGGGAATCGCTGTTTTTAAATTTTTGCTCATTTTCACGTATCAAGCGCTCTCGATACATTCTCTCTTTATGCTTACGCGCTGAGTAATCGCCGATTTCATCAACGATCCCAGATGTAATATAAGAAGTTGATCGGGAGCTCAGTATAGGATTTATACCTGCAACGACATGTGTTCCACCTTGAGCAGCTTCTTTCTCAATTGGCAGACGAACCGTCTCCAGCGGATGCAAATAACGTCGGTTCATCTCGTACTGGATGTTGCCAATATCGGAATAAGCGCCAATAACCTTACTATCAGCGAAAAAAAGCTTACCGTATAAGTCGCTATAGCCTGATGTTGAAGTAAATAGCGGCTGATAGAACACATTGCGGTATTTTTCATCTATATCGTATTGGTTAAACTGTGCTGGCTTCACCTCCGCCATCATAAAGGCGGCCATCTTCGGTCGATAACCTACAGCCCCCGGCATTGCTTCACACTCACCATACTCAAGCTCACACATGGCTTTCTTACGAAATTTCTGCGAAGTGCGTTCTGCTTCACGTAATGCCGCCTGGTACGTGGCTTCACACTGAGCAGCGATCGTATTCTTTGGATTATTCTGACAAGACGCCAAATCCTTATAGATATTGATTGACAGCTCATCCGCCGATTGACCGCAACCCACGAGTGAACCCACACTGAGCGCCAATGACGTGAATGAGAACCCACGCCAATATTTGCGTTTACTCTCAACGTTAATGGCGGTGCTGCGCATTCTGCGCTTTTTGTTGCCGTTCGTCATACGATCCCCAAATCAGTAAGTCATGCAAGCTGCATTTAAAAGACCAACAGAAATTGACACCGCCGCCAACACAATTGCGGCAGGGACCTCATTATTCTCAATGCGAGATACAATCTTTGGCATCATAAATATGCGAACCATGAAAAAACCAGCAATCTGGGCCAACAACGCAATAACACTCCACATCACGAAATCAATGACACCGACAGAGTTGCTTGCCGCACTTGCAATGGCGATGCTGTAACCGACCAGCGCACCGCCAAGTGATATTGCAGCAGCGGTGTTTTTCTCTTGCTTGATAAGTTTCCACTCATCATGAGGAGTAATTATTGTGTAGATGAACTTGAAAACAATGAAAAAAACCAGCGCCAAACCAAAACACAAACCAAAATTGCCTACACCATGCATAAACTGAGTGAAAGCCTGTTCTTCATTTTCCAATGTGATCATTTATGCCACCACTTTAAAATCAGTTTGGTTAAGTTGAATACCGGTGCTCAATACCATCAATCTATCCAGGTGATTCCCGACAACTTTTTCTTCTCCCACAACTTGAAGCTCTTCTGTTCTGTTATGAGTAACCTGACGCGTATACACCATCACAAACTGATCAGTTTCGGTTATACGCCCCTCTTTACTGTAAGTTTTCTCGGTAACAGCCACAGGCTTAACATTGTCCCATAACCGAGAGAACTGGGTGCCGTCGAGATCATATTCCCCATTTGGCGTGACAATACCGTTTTTAATCAGCGCATCCCATTGAGCTTGTGAATCGATCGGTTTAGTTTCGTAAAAGTACCACAGGCTCACCTCCTTCACGCCATCATCCCCCTCGCCTTCTTGCAGCACTTGAAGGTAACCTTCGTCATCCGTGTAATAACGAACCAAACGCACGTTATCACCTAAGTCGACAACACCAACGGAACATATAAGCTGAGTTGAAGCCGCATTTTCGATCGTTAAGTCAGATTCCATCAGTTTTAGCATCAACGGGTCTATCTCAAATACCCCGCCAATACGCAAACCTAATACTTCCGGCGCCTTTGGAACAACAGGCGCAACTGCCTTACTCCCGAACGCGCTCTTAAACGCATCTGCGATTTTGGAAAGCATAAAAACGTCTCTTGATAGGAAGATCCCACTTTTAAAAGCAGGATCTTGATTTAACAACTGAGTATTTACTTGCCAAGGATACGAGCAAGTTCATCTTCCGCGGACATAGCGCTTGAAGTTATACCAGCCTCTTTAAGCTTTTTATCCAGATCGCCAGAAGTCATACTATCGTGAAGCTCTTGCTGAGCCTCGAACTGAGCCGCTTTCTCAGCCTGACGTGACTTGATACGCTCCAGGGAATCAAGGGCGGTAGATGTTTTTGACGAAGCGCCAACCACAGAGCTTTGAGTCGCAGCCTGTGCCTTCTGCACTTGTTCAGTTGCCTTAACCAAATCAACCTGATTCTCAAGCTGCGACACTTTCTTCTTCGCTTCTTGCACATTGTGTCGATGCGTCGTTTCAGCCTTCTGGAACGATTCAAACAACGCTTGTTCTCTTTCCAGCTCATCACGCAGAGTCGCAACTTTCTGAGCACACTCCAGAGCAAGCCCATTATCACCTTTACCCGCAGCAGAGCGAGCATAACCCTCGTACTCGGTGATACTGTTTTTGATATCTGAAACCCTTTTCTCCGCCATTTTTCGCTTAGCAATAATGCTAACCAGACTTTCATCCGCACGGCGGATTTCTGCTTTTGCTTCTCGGATTTCCTGATCAAGAATCGTCAGTGCGTTGCCATCAGCGACAGATTCTGCCGCGTTATTTACCGTTCCTTTAATTGCTTTAAAAAGCTTTTTCCATACATTCATTGATATTTCCCCTACATTGTTATTTTAGAAACTCAGAATACGCATCAAGAAGCTCAGTGATGTTGGCAAACAGCATAGAGACTTCGATGACAACGCTTTCTTGTTTTGATTCCGATGACAATGAACCAAAAGCAGTATAGTAAGATTGACCATCTACCTTAGTAATTCCAACTGAGGTCAGCGGCATCATCTTGTGCGTTTCTAAAATAAACTGATTTAAAGAAGCGGGATCTAAAACATTCTCTTCCGAAAACAGTAATGCTTCCACTGTAATTTGTCTTCCACAAATAGCCAGATGTGCTTTAATTCCGTCTTCATTAGTAATTGCAAGACATTCACCTATTTGCTCTACAGTCCAGTTGTTACCAGATTCATTAAGAGCTTTAATTACTTGATTTAATTCCAAACTATTTACTCCACTGGTTTGTTTTATCATTAAAATCAGCATATTAAGTTTAAATTATCATCAGATTATACATTTTTCAATAAGTATCGCGTTAAAATAACCTAGTATTAAACCTGCAATATTCATAAGTGTGGTAAATACTAAAAACGCATAAAACCTTAAATACAGCATTACTGGACACTATTAAAACCTTATGCCATTTGCTAAGTGACCTTGTGCTATCTCAATACCTCCTGTGCAAAGCACCATGAGAATACTCGCATGAAAAAACTCATCCTGACGGATGATTAAAACCACTTTTAACTAAGGTTGCTTTATCACCTTGGCGTATCACAGTAAATAAAATAGAGAATTGCAGGGTCAAATAAAAACTTCCAGTAAAATCAACCGATATTGATAAAAGTATCCACTTGGGTTATCAACTCATTTAACCTTATAATATTGAAGCTAAAATCTTTTCAAACTCCAGTTTATCTCCGACATAAAAAAGCTCTTCTACTTAGCGTTTTTTACATTCAACAGAGATTAACCTTAATGCGTTAACTATCAGATTTAATCTTTATTTACCGTCATAATCTTTTCATCACCATTTTAACTATCTGTTTTCGCTTCATTTTAAAAACTAAGAAGACCGATTTATACAATAAACAGAAAAGCGATAATCATAGATATTAAAAGGGTGATAAAACGTTTATATTTTTGTTATTTTACATTGAGATATCTTTAACTACAGATACTTAGGTTAACTGATAGCAAAAACTTGTCGGATTTACCCAAAAACATTCAGCTTATAAAACCCTCTGTTAAATCAAGTTTAATATCTATCAATGATAACCACGATGTTATTTAGCATCCGAAAATATGCTTTTCCTTTTTGCCCACACTTTACTCACTTCCCAGACATACCGATTAAACACTTTTTCGGTCAGTCCCAACCAAAAAGCCTGGACTTTACCCGCAATCTGCGGCTCCCTTCATTTTTAAGGGAGCCAATTTTAATCATTCTTTAATGTGGACAGATTTACCATTAAAAGTAACAACCTGCCCGGCTATAACTTTATAACGTTTACGGGTTTCTATCTGATTATTGACTTCAACCAGACCTTCAACAATAACCGCTTTAGCGCTAGCGCCGCTTTCACTCCACCCTTGAAACTTCAACAGATCACACAACGCCACATGAGGGCGGCCTTCTAAATAAAAAATTTCCATTAACAACCTTCAATTTTTTCCACATCGTGGTATTCCTCGCAGGCTTGCAAGGTATTCTGGATAAGTGTCGCGACTGTCATCGGGCCAACCCCCCCTGGAACCGGAGAGATCCAACTTGCACGTTCGGATGCAGTTTCAAAATCAACATCGCCGATGACTTTGCCATCTTCCAGGCGATTAATTCCTACATCAATCACAATAGCGCCGGGTTTAATCCATTCGCCGGGGATAAAGTTTGGTTTACCGACCGCCACAATGAGTAAATCTGCGTGCTCCACATGGTGGCGTAAATCTTTGGTAAAGCGATGAGTCACCGTAGTGGTACAGCCCGCCAATAACAACTCCAGGCTCATTGGGCGACCAACAATATTTGAAGCGCCGATAACGACGGCATTCAGCCCATAAGTGTTGATTCCACAACGCTCAAGCAACGTTGCGATACCGCGTGGAGTACAGGGACGCAGCTTTGGAGCACGTTGACACAAACGACCAATATTATAGGGATGGAAGCCATCAACATCCTTATCAGGCTGGATACGTTCCAGAACTTTGACGTTATCAATACCGGCAGGTAAAGGGAGCTGAACCAAAATTCCATCAATTTCCGAATCGTTATTGAGTTGATCGATAAGATTCAACAACTCAGCTTCGCTGGTGGTATCTGGCAGGTCATAGGAACGGGAAACAAACCCGACTTCCACACAGGCGCGACGTTTGCTTGCGACATAAATTTGAGAAGCAGGGTTTTCGCCGACTAACACAACGGCAAGACCAGGAGCGCGTCTTCCCGCAGCAACACGTTGCTGAACACGCACTGCGACTTCACTTCGGATTGTCTGCGCAATCGTTTTCCCGTCAATAATTTTTGCTGGCATGTACGAATAAATCCATAAATCAAACATTGGGATACAGCCTATTTTGTCAGAACATGAACGTGATGTCAGTTTTATTGATAATCAGAAAATAGCCAGATGAAGATTTATAAGCAGAAAAGCCATTGACTCAAGGAGTTGTCACCGTATAATCTCTCCCCGCATCAAAGCATTACTGATGCAGCTCATCTCTCAAGATGCGCCCTTAGCTCAGCTGGATAGAGCAACGGCCTTCTAAGCCGTAGGTCACAGGTTCGAATCCTGTAGGGCGTACCATCCCCAAGTCTCCAAACGTCTTTTAAAGTCCACAAATTCCTTAAGAAACAAAGAAAAACAAGAAACTACAATCTATTGATGTCTACTAAGGTATGTTGAAATCTACAGATCTTTGGGGGCATAATCGGGGGCATTGTTAGGTTCAATCAAAATAGATGCCCCCAAATGAAGTTGACAGTCAGACAGATAGAGACAGCGAAGCCCAAAGACAAATCGTACAAACTCTCCGATGGTGGGGGCATGTACTTAGAAATTTTCCCGAATGGTTCCAAATGTTGGCGGTTAAAATATCGTTTTGCTGGCAAAGAAAAGCGATTGGCATTTGGTACTTATCCCACCGTAACTTTGGCAGAAGCCAGAAACAAAAGAGAAGACGCCAAGAAAATATTGGCAAATGGCGATGATCCGGGGCTGGTCAAAAGACAGGAAAAAAGGGAAAAGGCTCTCATCGTAAATAACAGCTTTGAAAAAATTGCCCTTGAATGGCACGCCTACAAGCTCCCTAACTGGTCAAAGGGATATGCAGAAGACCTTTTAGAAGGCTTCACAAAAGATATTTTTCCTTTCATTGGCAAACACGCCATCACCGATATCAAACCTTTAGACATGCTCACAGTCCTGCGTAAAATGGAACAACGCGGCGTTCTCGATAAGTTGAAAAAGATCAGGCAGGCATGTAATCAAGTTTTCAGATACGCAATTGTCACGGGAAGAGCAGAATATAATCCTGTTGCTGAATTGGCTGGCGCATTAGCAACACCGAAAGCCAAGCATTTCCCACATTTGAATGTTGATGAATTACCCGCATTCTTACAAGCATTGTCCTTCTACAGCGGAAGTAAAATTACTCAAATCGCGACCAAATTACTTTTGCTTACAGGATTGAGAACCATAGAATTGCGCGCTTCTACTTGGACAGAAATTGATTTTGATAAAGCAATTTGGGAAATCCCTCAAGAGCGCATGAAAATGCGTAGACCTCATATCGTCCCGCTTTCTGAGCAGGCTTTAGCTTTGTTGAAAGAATTAGCAGCGATCACAGGTCGATTTAACTTTGTTTTTCATGGACGGAATGATGCAAGTAAGCCAATGAGTGAAGCTGCCATTAATCAGGTTCTTAAACGCATTGGTTATGATGGCAGAGCAACAGGCCACGGATTTCGCCATACCATGAGTACAATTTTACATGAACAGGACTATAACACTGCATGGATTGAAACACAGCTTGCACATGTTGATAAGAACAGTATCAGAGGAACATACAATCACGCCCAATATTTAGATGGTCGCAGGGAAATGCTGCAATGGTATGCTGACTATATGGATATGTTGGAGCGAGGTGAAAATGTGCTGATCGGAAAATTTGGTAAAAGAGCGTAGTGGATAGGTTCCATATGTTAATCTGTATCAACTGAACATTTTAGGATGGTTTTTAAACAATGCTGATGGATGAATATTACTGTTTAAATTGGTTTGATATCGAGAAATATGAAAAATATGTTCATTCTTTAAACCATGAACAATGGTTTCTGGCTTTGCAAATACGGCATGAATATTGGAATTTTCCCGCAAAAATAAAAGAACTACGTTCTTTCTATAAGGAAAATAACTATAAGTCAGATATTATTGATGACAAGGTTGAAAAATATAATCAATTTATCAATGATATTGAAATTAAAACTGTTTTATCTCTTGATTATTTGAATTCTAACAAAGAATTTCTTCGTAAATATATGGAGTTGCCATTACATACGATGAGTGATGTTGATCTCCAACTTGCCGCCCATCAGCATTCCATTGGTGATTTATCATCTGATGAATTCATACATAAGGTTCTCATTGAGAAAGATGAAAATTATGTTAATGACAACGTCATTATTTATAAAGGAACCGAAGATAGCCGTCCTGAATGGTATCTTAGTGTTAATCTGGCTGCAAAAGATGATGTACTTTATCAGGCATTCAAACAATTTTTAGCTGAAGAAAGACGAAAAAAGAAGATCTTCCCAAGGAAAGATATCTCTGAGGTTGAGATTAAGAAATTTATTAATCTTAGATTACTACAGTACCTTGATTTGATTATCTACTGTTCAGCTAAAAATATAGTGATAAGTAACGTTGTTTTTGCTCAAATACTTTATCCAGATATTTATGATACTAATCCAATAGATCGACTGAGAAAAACCATGCCGTCTCTGGCTAAAGAAGTGATGGAAGGTGATTGGCTTGTTGCATCGGAACTTAAATTGTCTCTTGTGAATAGGGTAAAATGATTTTTCTATGGAATGGAAATATCACATTTTCATTCCAACTAAAATTTTCAGGTTTTTATTCCGACTGAAATTTTTTTTATTTCATGACTCGTTTAATCTAATTATTTGCAATTAAATAGCTCTGTAGACGTTAAGAAATTACAGGAGTTATTTTATGCAGCACAATCTTATTCGCTTATCTGAAGTTAAACTCCGTACTGGATATAGCCGTGCATGGATTTACCGTCTGATTAGTGAAAAGCGTTTTCCTCAACCAATTAAACTTGGTAAACGTTCGATTGCGTTTGTGGAACATGAAATTGATGAATGGATTAACCAACGTATTACTAAATCCCGTAGTAATTAAATATTTTAATAGATAATTTCATCTGTCTTTTCCATAATAGGAAAAAACGATCAACAGAATGATAAATAAAAAATAGGGGCAATGCCCCTTGTTATCATATTTGTGAAAAAATGAATATGTAATTTTTTAATAAACACAGGGCAAAGAAAGGTGAAATTTATTCAGTTTTTGGATTCTATACCACGTTTGTCTAATTCACGTCTCAATAAGCGTTTTATCCAACCCGATTTGTTATCATCGCCATCTTCTTTCATAGCAATTGCTAAACGCTCAGATAGTTCTTTATCCAGACGTAGCTGGACAACATGGCGTTCTTTGTTTTCTTTGGTTGACATTGTCAACTCCCATGATTTAATCTGTGAAAATGTTGACAATGTACACCATTGCTTGACTTTAAGTAAAGCAAAGCCCGGAAGTGCTACCAACACTACCGAGCTTCTAACCACGACATTATCGGAACTAATGCTATGGCTGACATACAGCATACCCAAACTCGCCCTAAATTTACATGTTTTGATGTACTTGTTAGCCTTAAGGTTATCTTTCAGGAGGTACATCATGCGTAAGCAGCCTATTTCGCTGGCTCAAGCCATGCATCGAGCTTGTCTGGCAGTTTCTTTATTCTACGTCATTCTCGAAAAAGCCAAAAATGAGTGCTCAATCGACTTAAATAACCTGATTGCGCTGGCATGCGATATCAATCAGGAAGTTTATCACGCGCTTCTAGGCGGCGGTTTATAAGGAATAAATCATGAGCCACACATCTTTATATGGATCTAACGTTCGTCAAAAACCGCTCGATCTTATCCAGGCTGTGAAAAAATCTGCAATGTATTATTGGGAAAGTCTGCTGCCTACTTGTGGCATTGATATTCCGGCAAAGGGTAAACATGGTGCTTGCCCTATATGCGGAGGTACTGATCGTTTCCACTTTATCGATGATCACCATAATGGCAACTGGCATTGTCGCCAGTGTGACGAGCTAAAGTACGGCGATGGTTTAGATTTAGTGGCAAGAACCAAAGGGATCTCTATTACTGAGGCGGCAAAAATCGTTGCGGATGCACTGGCATTGCCTTTGCCAGAACCTAAGCCAGCCAGTGAAACCACTTATACAACACCGTCGATTACCGAAAAAGTGGCGGCACTGATGGCGAAATCAGTCAGCGGACATTCTCAATATCTGACCAAAAAAGGGCTGGAATGCCCCAATCAGCGATTGTTTGAAGATGGCTCCTTATTACTGGTCTTGCAGACATTAGATGGAACGGTAGCAGGGGCGCAGCTCATCAAGCCGGATGACGAGAAAAAATTACTGTTTGGTAGTAAAAAGAGAGGCTCCTTTATCTCCCTATCAGTATTGGAAGAACAACCTGACACGGTACTCATTACAGAAGGTTACGCCACGGCACTTACTGTCAGTCAGTTATATAAAGGTGTGGTACTGGCCGCACTAGATGAGGGCAATTTATTTTCTGTTGCAAAAACCGTTCGGGAACGTTGGCCGGACGTGAAAATCATTATGGCAGCGGATAATGACTGGCACCTCCCCGGCGAGTTGGATAAGAACGGTAAGCCGAAAGTGAATGGCGGCAAGATCTCAGCAGAAAAAGCCGCCCTTGCGGTTAAAGGATGGGTCACATTACCACCGGATACCATTAAAGCCGATTGGGACGATTACCGACAACAAAACGGTGTAGAAATGGCAAAACAAGCGTTTTATCAGGAACTTTATCAGCCGGAAGCAGTGAAAGAAAAACCAGTAAATAAATCGAATAATGATAAACCTGTTAAACCGACATTATGCCAGATGGGAGCCAGCCAACGCGGGGAAGTATTACTGGAACGTTATAATGGTGATTTGGCATTGGATGGTGCTTCGGAAACAGTTCATCGCTATGACGGTATTATCTGGCGCCCGATCAGTGACCGCGACTTAATGCGGGAAATGGTGTCTGCTTTCATTGAAGCAAAAGAGCCATATTCTCCCAATGGGATTCGCTCTGCTGTAGATGCTCTGAAATTACAACTTCCCATGATGTTACCGCCAGAACGTCATTTAATCGGATTCAGTAATGGAGTGTTTGACCTGAAAACGTGCCAGTTCCGGCCTCATAACAAAAATGACTGGTTGCTGCTTGCCAGTGATGTGGAGTTCAAAACCCCTGTTTCGGGAGAAAACATGAAAGACCATGCTCCACATTTTTGGCGCTGGCTCAATCGGGCAACGGCTAATTGTGAGAACAAATCTGATCGGGTACTGGCAGCGCTGTTTATGGTATTGGCGAACCGTTACGACTGGCAGCTTTTTCTAGAAGTGACCGGAGTCGGAGGCAGTGGCAAAAGCATCTTTGCTGAAATCTGCTCCATGCTGGCAGGTAAAGGCAATACTGTTTCTGCAAGTATGGCCGCACTGGAAAACCCACGGGAACGAGCGTTGATTGTGGGGTATTCGCTGATTATCCTGCCAGACCAGACTCGCTATGTGGGTGATGGCTCTGGCATTAAGGCGATTACGGGCGGTGACGAAGTTGCCATTGATCCGAAACATAAACAGCCCTATTCAACCCGTATTCCTGCTGTGGTACTGGCGGTGAATAATAATGCCATGAGTTTCAGTGATCGCAGTGGTGGTATGTCACGGCGTCGGGTAATTTTTAACTTTTCCGAAGTCATACCGGAGCATGAGCGCGATCCATTTCTACGAGGCAAAATAACCGCTGAATTGTCTGTGATTATCCAGCACTTACTTCATCGATTTGCTGATCCGAAAGAAGCGAGACGTTTACTGGCAGAGCAACAAAAATCCGAAGAGGCATTAGATATCAAACGTGGAACAGATCCACTGGTCGATTTTTGCGGTTATCTGATTGCTTCCAATGAAGCTGATGGCATGTTAATCGGTAATGCGGAAATTATGCCGTTTAATCCCTGTAAGTATCTCTATCACGCCTACCTTGCTTATATGAAAGGCAATAATTTGAATAAACCCGTTTCTGTTACCCGATTTGGTATGGATATGCCGGGCGCATTGGCAGAGTACGGTCTGCCTTATCTACGTAAGAAAAGCAAACAGGGTATTCGCAGCAATATGAACCTGAATATTGAAACTGCCAATGAATGGATGCCAAAACTGACAAGGAATAGCCAGCCAGAAGAGTAATTTTTTCTATATCTACCACCTATCTAAATAAAACTTAAAAAAGTATTCATAACTGTTCACCCTTTGATTAAAGATAGATATATCAAGATCTCTCAGGGTGAATAATTATTTTTTAAGTATTCATAAGTCTTCACTCTGTTCACCTTTTTCTGATCCTTGGTGAAGGCTTGTATGAAGAGTGATGATGAGTTTGATTTTAAGTTGTCACCATTTAATTGATTGAATTTAAATAAAAATAATTCATGATGAATAGGGTGAACAGTTTTATCCATAATTCTTTAATAATGTGGGGTTAGGTAAAAATGGCTTTTCTGGCTGGCATAGTGTTTTTCAAAATCTCTGGTTTGTCTGGTTAATGTATTAGCCAGACAAACCAGAGAAGACAAGCGTAGCGCGTCAGCCAGAAAACGCCCATGTCATTGTCATCAATAAGCTGATTTCGTCAGCATATCTAATCAACAGTCTAACTAACTGATTAAATTATCTGTTCCCTATTGCTACGTGTTAAATCCTGCGCTAACCTTGCCGTACTTAATCGCTGTCATCGACAGCCGCCAATGTTTCCGAGGGATCTGTGAGGAAACGCTTTCGAGTGATCCGCTATTGCTGCCATTGACAGCACTCAATGCTTCTAAAAGGTCTGTGAAGAAGCGCTTTCGAGCGACCATACCTAAAATTCTCCCTGATCTGAAAAGAGAAGGCCGTCAGATACCATGAGGCTGATAACCCCACTTATCCTTTGAGAGCGGGGATCGCGAAATGAAAGCGATGAAGGTGCACTTATACATTTGACTCACTCACGGGGGTTGTTTATCCCGGAGGAAAAGAGTTCTTCTTATACCCAGGAGTCAGACCGGACAGCTTTACTTGCCTTTCGCTCCAATGAGATTAAGCCACATGTTTAACCTCATTTCACCTAAAGCACCCGGTTTGCTTGGCTCACACCTTAACTAACCGCTGCCTGAGTTATCAGGCGGTCAGCGAGATTATTTCTCAATATCAGCATATTGCGACAGTTTTACACTGCTACGGTCAGTACTTTGCTATGCCATCAGGCATCAGCAAACGCCTGCCCTACTTCTATTTATTAGCCCCAATGTTTAGGCGTCACTTTTTACCGGTTTACCGCTGAAAGTGACGCCGCAGCAAAAGAACAACATGACTATTACAGGCTCATGCCTGTTTAACAGCGCAGTGAATCTGACACTGCTATTTGAGATCAAAAAAGCATCAAAAGGAGAACTTGACGATATCGAGGCTGGTTTTTTGCCAGTGGGGATGACCTGTTAATACAGGCGGCAGTACAGCGTACTCAACCGATACCCCTCAATACCTCAACCCGTGTTCACTCTGGCGCACAGATATCCGTCAAGGACAAAGCAGGCATTTCCTGTTTTGTCAGCACTGTCGCGCGCCAGAGATTGCATGTTGTCAGGTATAAGTAGGGAGAAGCCGATGAGCCGATTGATTAAGGAATTAAAATTTTTCGCCCGGCAGGGTGGAGGCAGCC
Source organism: Photorhabdus luminescens subsp. luminescens (assembly GCF_001083805.1). GTDB lineage: Bacteria > Pseudomonadota > Gammaproteobacteria > Enterobacterales > Enterobacteriaceae > Photorhabdus > Photorhabdus luminescens. Next base: position 120,199 of record NZ_JXSK01000003.1, read on the forward strand.
ATAAAACCTGCCATGACCGTATTCAGATTGCGGAACGTTTGGGCGCGTTGTTATTGAGACTGAATATTCAGGTTAAAAGTCTCTGCCATCTAAAAGCCAAGCATGTAGAGCATTACGTTGATGCCCGTTTATCTCAGGGCGTTGCTAAACGAACGGTGCAGAATGAAATGTCCGCGCTGCGTAATATCTTCCGCATGGCAGGCAGGGAAAAACTGGAAACCTCTCCGCGTTTGAGTAATCAGGCATTAGGATTAGGTGGTGCCAGCCGAGCCGGAACGAAGCAAGCGATCCCTGATGCCATGTTTCAGGTTGTTTATCAGAAGGCACTTGAACGTGATGCAGGATTTGCAGTCACATTAAAACTTGCTCGCTTGATGGGGTTACGTTCTCAGGAAGCTGTGCAATGTAGTGCTTCATTGAAAAGCTGGCAGAAGCAGTTAGAGCAGCCGGAGCCAAAACTTCATATTGTTTTCGGTACAAAAGGTAGCCGACCAAGGCAAACTCGTGTGTTGAATGTTGCTGCGGTGAAAGAGGCTGTAGAACATGCAATTGCCATTGCAGAGCAACGTAACGGCAGGTTGATTGATAAACCGGATCTCAGACAGGCCATGAGCTACTGGAGGACACATACCACAAGGATTGGTTTAAAAGGTTGTCATTCTCCCCATAGTTTACGGTATGCGTGGGCGCAAGGTGCACTGAGTTTTTACCAACAAAATGGCTTTAGTCGTCAGGAAGCACGGGCACTGGTTTCAATGGATTTGGGACATGGTGATGGCCGCGGGCGTTATGTTGAGCGGATTTATAGCCAAGGGAAGGGTGAATAATGACAAAAGTTAAAACACTTTCTCTGGCACAAGTAATGCAAAAAACTCGTTTATCAAAACAGTGGTTTTATCAGTTAATGCAACAAGGAAATTTTCCTCAGCCAGTCAGGACGAAAATTGGAGTTGATATATGGCAAGAAAAAGTCATTGCCGACTGGCTTGCTATTGATGAAGGCAATACGGAGTAGGCGATTATTTAACGGTTCTGATTGATATAGTTATTGAACTTAATAGTTCGGTTATTGAGTCAGATAATACAATCGGTTAAAGTAACTGAACCATTGGCAAAATCCAATGGTCAAGGCGTCGCGGTCTTGCGTTCACGGGCACTGGTAAATAATCTTTTTGCCAGTGTGCCTGCTATCGTCCCTCAATGGCGGTTCAGGCAGGGAAGGCTTTGCCTTGCCGGAAGTGAACGCCGGTCCGCGAACCCTGTTTGAATCGCCACCACCAATATTGATTAATGGAAGGGATAGCAGGAATGACTAGCGTTAGAAATGACTGGCATCAAGCCGATATTATCGCTGCATTACGTAAGCGTGGTACAACCTTAGCGGCTGTTTCTCGTGAAGCGGGACTCAGTTCATCTACGCTGGCAAATACATTAAGTCGTCCATGGCCGAAAGGTGAGTGGATTATTGCAGACTATCTCGGAATACACCCTTCGGAAATTTGGCCTAGTCGGTATTTTGATATGGATGGTCAGCTTATTGAACGGACAATTCGCAAAGTTTCTACTGAATAGTTTTATTCCAGTGAAATAAGCCATGAGATAAAATGGTATTCTTAGTTGTTAATTTTAGACTCATGGCTAGATATTTTTATATTTTCTCTTTTATTTTATGTGCAAAAATTATTCTTTCTTATATTTTATTATTAGGAGCACTTCTTCAGTATAGGATGTTTTTAGTAAAAAAACATAAGAATTGGTTATATGTGAAAATTCTAGCCCGGAAAAATGTTTTCCGGGTGTGGTTTTCAGTTGTTTTATGCTACAGAATTAATAAGATTTGAAGGGTAGGTCGCATTCTCTAATTTAACCATTCTTATCCAAGCTTCACTTAGAGCATTTGAAATAGCTGATTCTTTTATATTTACAAATTCTTTAGCACTTTTTTGGGATAAAGGTTCATCTTTATCCTTTCCTACAAAATATAAACAAGCAGCAAATATCCTTTGAAGCATTAATATTGCTGTGTGACCACGACAAATACGAGAGCATATTAATTGATCCGTATGTTCGATAATTGACGTGTATTTATTAAAACAATAGATGAATTTTTCAGCTATTTTGGTTGTTTCTTTCAATTTCCATTTATCAATATCTAAGGTCAATTTTTTTTCACATATATAAAAATCGTCCCATTTAATAGTTCCTATAGGATAGGTGGACTGTTCAATATCTCTGGCAGATAGAGCAATTACCGTTATCAGCTTAATAGCTGATGGGAGAACTTCCTTAAAAAATTCAGTTGCACTAACCTTAAATTCTGAACCAGACAAATAGCTAAATGCATCCACTATAAGATTACTATCAATGAAATAATTTTCGAGAGAATGACCTATTGTCCAATTTAAGTTTCCCTCATTCTCATGATCGTTCATTAGATCTTCTATCTCATTTCCAATATTGAATTTCAAATACTCTCTATCACAAAGGAAATATAGGTTTTTGTATTGTTCTGATAATTTACAGACATCATATATTTGATTAATTTTAGCCCTATTATTTTTCGCAGTGATGCCGCATTCTCCTCTTATATTTTCTGCTGTATCAACTTCAATTTTTGCATCTCCTAATTTTGCAAAAATAAGGTTTTTTATATGTGATCTATCATCTTTTCCTTCCACCAAAACTCTCTTTTTTGCACTCATTTTTACACTTGCTATGTATTGCTTAATATCGTACTTGATACCCATTAGAATTCATCCTCTTCATTTGATAGAAAATCAGAGTCATTTTGTGAGGAATCATTAAAAATAGGTGAAACTTCTTTCATATAGTTATCAAAATCCGCCGCTATAGCTGGAGAGTGAGTGCAGACAATAATCTGCCTATTTCCCAATTGTTTCATCATTTTTTTTAATAGATCTTCTTGCCAATCTATATGTAATGAAATCTCAGGTTCGTCAATTAAAACAGAAGAATTTCTACTCATTCTAGTTACCGCATAAAGCATTGTGAGCAATTGCCTTTCTCCAGATGACATAACCATAATGCTGCTCCAAGTTCCATCAGGAAATTTGAGTCCAACTTTAGGTATTCTTTTATTCTTATCTAAAGAATATGAAAGTTCTTTTTTATCCAAAAAAGTATTCACAACCTCAAAATATGTGTCAATTTCTTTGAACGCTTCCTGCTGAAAAGATTGCCGCTCTTTTAATGCATCACGGTATACGGCGAGTGCTCCTGATGCTGAAATTTTAAGATCTCCATGCTTAGCACTTTTATTAACCAGTTCCTGAAGCTCTCGATATGTATTTGAGTTTTCCTCTAAATCTCCCAGCTTGCTACTAGTTGATTCTGCTGTAAGTTGAGATATTTCATGTAATAACTGATCTGCATTTACATCTATACTTTTTCCTTCTAACAGGGCTGAAAATACTTTTACAAATGAATCTGAAAATACTGAACTCTCATAACTTGCTATTTTAATTTGTTGATTTCTAATTTCATCACGGAGATTATGTTCGATATCAATTGGAGATGGATAGTTAATCTCAGGAAGAAATTGACCAAAGAGTTGCCTTGAAAAATCTGTTGCCCTATTAACCCTATTAAAATACATCTTTCTTACTTCACGAGGAAGATTTCTGGTATTTTCACGTCGAGATGACCAAGCTTCAAGCATAGTTCTAAACGCAGGAAAATAGGATGTTCCAATATGACGAATATTATTTACCTTAACAAACCCCATTAATCTTTTTATTAGATCTGGATCATATTCGTCGCTATATCTATCATCCTCTAATTGACTTATTGTTTTAAAAGCCTCTCTCTTTCCAAAAGAGAATTCAGCATCAGAATCAGTTTTAATGATAACAAATTTTTCATTGTTTTCTTCTCTTTGAGTTAAACAAACGTAGGCGTCATTTGAATATGTAACTTTAATACTAATAAACTCTAAAAAAGCAAATCTAATAAAGTCACAATTAGCTACATTCGCTATAATATGAATTAGGGTTGATTTTCCCGTGCCATTTTTTCCATACAAAATATTTAAAGATTCATTAAAATCAATTTCTAAATCGTAACGTTTGTGAATTCCTTCTAATTCAACTTTTTTTATATAGATTTCTTTCATAATTGATCCTTACCTTATTCTCTTTTGATAACGATAATTAACTACTCGTCGAAGCTATTTTTGAAGTTATAATACTTTGAAAAGTAATAGATTGCTATATCAGATGCACTCTGGTAAAGAGCATAGATCAACCATATCAAAAGTGTGATATTGGGCTTTTAGCTAATTCCAGAATATGATTATAGTGAATTATGGGTAAATCAAAGAAATTCATCTGGGGGCATTACAGGGGGCATGCAAGATAATTGAACTAAATAAAATCATTTAAAAACAATATAATAAGAATTATTATCGAATCCTGTAGGGCTACCGAAGTCCATTAAACCCAGTAAATACAAGACACTACTACAGTTCATATTCTTTCTACGTCCACTATAGTTTGTTGAAATCCATCCTATTTTGGGGGTACGTTCAGGTTCAATGAAGTGAGATACCCCAGATGAAACTAACAACCCAACAGGTGGGGATGAAGTTGCCATTGACCCGAAGCATAAACAGCCTTATTCAACCCGCATTCCTGCTGTGGTGCTGGCAGTGAACAATAACGCCATGAGCTTCAGTGATCGCAGTGGCGGAGTGTCGCGGCGTCGGGTGATTTTCAACTTCTCCGAAGTCGTGCCGGAAAACGAACGTGATCCGCTTCTGCGGGATAAAATCTCGGCGGAATTGCCTGTGATTATCCGGCAACTGCTTCATTGGTTTACTGATCCTCAAAAAGCACGGCAACTGTTGGCGGAGCAACAAAAATCCGAAGAAGCACTGGATATTAAACGCGGTACAGATCTGCTAGTTGATTTTTGCGGCTATCTGATTGGCTTCCCATGAAGCCGATGGCCTGTTAATCGGCAATGCGGAAATCACCCCGTAAATACCTCTATCACGCCTACCTTGCTTATATGAAAGGCAACAACCTGAGCAAACCGGTTTCCGTGACCCAATTCGGTATGGATATGCCCGGAGTACTGACGGAGTACAACCAGCATTACCTGCGCAAGAAAAGCAAACAGGGCATTCGCAGCAATCTGGATCTGAATATCGACATCGCCATCGAATGGCTGCCAAAACTGACAGAGAATAGCCTGCCAGAAGAATAATTTTTTCACACGAATAGCGATTTTCTAAAAAATAGTAAAAAGTGTTCACTCTATAATTTAAATAAGATATATCAATGTATTGTAGGGTGAATGGTTATTTTTAAACTGTTCACAAGTCTTCACCTCTGTTCACCTTTTTCTGATTTAAAGATGAAGGGTTGAGTGAAGAGTAGTGATGAGTTTAATTTCAAGTCATCATCCTTCAATGGTACGAATTTAAATGAAAATATTTAAAGGTGAATAGGGTGAACAGTTTTATCCCTAATTCTTTAATAGGGAGGGGTTAAATAAAAATGATTTTTCTGGCGGGTGATTTTTAAATATATTGACTTAAACAAAATGTAACATGGGTAACTATATCCATTTGATTGATATGCAATATTAATCACAAATTTCTCTCTTTACTGTCACTAATACTAGAATATATAAATATTTTTGGTATATCCTGTCCCGCAATGTATCACAAGTGTGCAATTACCATAGATAATATAAAGAATTTTCTAATTAGGCTGGTTTTTGTACTGAAAAAAACGATAGGGAGGAATTAATGTGGATTAAGTCATTACTCAATATACTGATAATAATAATTTTATTTATTTTTAGTAATATAGGATTTATTTCTATTGATTTAACTATAAAAGAAGTAATAACTCTGTGGACAAACAAGGAGTACACTCCATCTGAATTGTCTTTTTTTATTCAAATCACCGATTATGCAATGCTGGCTAACAATTTTCTATTTGTTTTGTGTGCCACAATATTCTTTTTCCGAAATAAGTTCAAATACAGTTTGAGAATGATTTTTTCTGTCTTATTAATTACCCTAATAAATAATATATCTACGCTTATTTACGTCTTAAATTTTTCGAGTTTTTTTAAGTTAATTAAAAATCATGATATACATTTGATACTAGTTTCATTTCCTGTTTCAATGGTTATTATTTATATTCTTGCAAGGATAAAAAACAAATGAACAATAGAGACATAATCAGACAATCAAGAATTTTGGATAAACTTGATACACATACATTAAATATGTATGACACTACCTGTCGATGGCTTCCTAAGGGTATTTTTTTATGGGTAGAAACAAAAGGTACAGGGCATACATTTATTTCTGTTCATACAGAACAAGGAATAAATGTGTTTACCTATGGTCGTTATGCTGATACCGGACCATTAGGAATAACTGGCGATGGTGTTTTAATTTGGTTGCAGGATAATGAAGCAATTGAATATATGTCAACCGAACTTTATAGAATGGAAGCTCAAGTTTATAACATCAGAGATGCCAATATTTTCGCAATAATGGGATATTTTAAAAGTTTATGGCATACAGGTAAAAAAATAGGTGGTACTTCCGTATCTGAGTCGACCAAAAAATTTGGGAAAGTCATTGATGTTTATGATGTAACTGGAACTAACTGTACAACGCATTCTGTCAAGGCGCTTAATTATGCAGGTAGCTCGGTCTTTCAAAAGAAGAATATATTTTCTGTAAACTATACCGAAGATTTTACTATTCCATATTCATTAAGAATATACATGAATGATATTGATACGCTTAAGAAAAGCATGATTATTACTGATGTTACCTGGAGTTTTAGGCAACAAATGAGGAATACGAAGGAATTAGTTCCTTTAAATGGAACAGGAAAAGTGCAAGGAGTACTTGGTGTTGGCGCTAAATTTTCGGGTACGCTAGGTACTCAAAGTAGTGGTTATGGTGGTGCAACTTTTGGAGGTTCGTCTGGTTGGAATTACACTCCGAAAGAAGAATAATTAACCTGAACTCTGGATAAAAAAATGGAACTCAGTGCCTGTTCCAAGATCAAAATTTTCGACCAAGAAAAAAACGATCTTATTAGGAACAGGCATGGATAAACTAGTTGAACTCTTCTGCGATGTCGATGATTTTTGCCGTGTATTCATTCCACTCTGGGAACAACAGGGTATCGAGGAAGGACATCGTCAACGCAGACGTCATGGCCGCATGAGCGCCAGCGAGATTATGACCATTGTGATTGCTTTTCATATGTCACATTATCGCGATTTCAAAAATTTCTACTTTGGATTAGTCCGACGATACCCTCAACAAGACTTTCCCACCCTGCTCAGCTATACCCGGTTCTTAGGCGTCGTTTCCTCAGTTTTAGGACCGCTTTGTAGCTATTTGACGCAGGTGAAAGGGAAACCCACAGGACTCGCTTTTGTCGATTCCACAAGTATTCGTGTTTGTCATAACATTCGTATCCCTCGCCATAAGGTGTTTGACGGCATAGCGAAACGAGGAAAAGGGTCAATGGGAGGGTTTTTCGGTTTTAAGCTGCATCTGATAGTCAATCATCAAGGAGAAATTGTGTCAGCTAAACTCACTCCGGGTAATGTCGATGATCGGGAGCCTGTCCGTGAGTTAGCCGCAGGATTAACAGGAACGCTTTACGGCGACAAGGGATATATCAGTCAGGCTCTGTTTGATGATTTAAACGCGACAGGGGTGACATTGATAACGGATACGCGCAGTAACATGAAGGCCAAAGCGCTCTCAGTGTGGGATAAGGTAATGTTATCAAAACGTTTCATCATAGAAACCATCCATGCTCAGTTAAAGAATATTTCTCAGATAGAGCACTCACGACACCGTAGTCTACAGGGATTCATGTTGAATGTGTTAGGAGGGCTAATCGCTTATTGTTTCAAAGAGAACAAACCATCACTGAATATCTCCCGCTCAGAAATGGACATATTAGTGACGGCTTAACCAGAACTCAGGTTAATTATTTTTATACAATATTAGTGCTGTTTCCCTTACCTGATCGATTTAAATAATCAGAAAGCTCCCATTCTTTATATTGCTGATTAATTTCTTTCACTGACATGAGTTTTATCTTGGGAATTGACAAGCTTTCGTAGATTTCAGTATGACGTTTTTTGTTTTTGGGTATGGCGAAAATAATGTGATGTATCATCTCCCATTTTATGCGTTCTTTAGCTCCAGAAAGACCACCATGTCGATGACTTTGGAGTAAAGTCCTATTCATATATCGAGATAAACTTAGCAAAGTAGGGATATCTAATAAAATTAATCCAGTAGCTCTGGAAAGACGCTGCGGAAGCACTTTTTTATAGTTTCCATCTATAACCCATTTATCTTCATTTATTACTTTATCATGTAACGTAATAAATTCATCATAAGGGCGAGGTTGCCAATCTGAATCAGCCAAATGAAAAAGTTGGTCCAAATGCGTAGCTTTCAGATTGAGTTTTTTCGAAATTGCATTAGCCAATGTGGATTTCCCGCTATTTGATGGTCCTATGATACATATTCTGCAACCAAGATCTGAGAGTTTCATTGTGGCTCCGTTATAAATATACCCTCTTGTCAGCTACATGAGAATGACCAGAGCTAGTAATTCGAGAGGGTGGAAATTTTATCAACTATTTCTGTCGAAAGGAAATCTCGGAGACCTCAACTTTGGAGCAGATTTCTTGTCTGTAGGCACGTAAAATCATTACGACATCACCAAACCGATGAATGAAGCGAGTATAAATTAGGTATTCAAGCACATTGGCAACCAATACAGAGCTACGAGTCACATCAAAATGTCTAGATAGTTGATATCTGCAACACAAATCAACTTTATTTATGTCTTAAACACCTGCGTCTGGTGCCATTCAATAAATCTATCTGCCGGGTAATACTGACGATTACGCGGCAGATAAAGGCTTTCGCCATCTCTGGCCCAAAACAGTTGCTCAACAACCGGACTACGATTGACCCCATCAGAGATTTTGATCCTCAGGTGCTCATCTATACCAATTGCCCCTCTGTCAAAAGCGGAATGATGAAGTGTGCAAAGTGCCAGACCATTTTCCACCAGGCAGGGACCGCCAAACTGTTTCCATTTGATGTGGGCAGCTTCCAGACCGACCAGTGAGCCATCCAGACGTAAATCATAGCCACAAACGGCACATCGGTAGTGATAAGCGCGTAAAACCACATCACGAAAACGTGGATCACGGCTATTTAATTTCTTATTAATATCAAAACCTAGTCGTTCAGCCAGACTTACCTGAACGCTTTCCGGGAAATGTTCATTAAGGATCTGTTGTGCCAGTTTATCAATAAGCGCAGGCCGACGGCGCAGTAAATGGAAACTGGCTGAATCAAAACCTCCGGCAACCTGATACTCAATCAGCTCTCGTTTTGGCGGTTCCTTACTTCCCAAGCGCGGAGTGCAGTGTTCTGCATTTTTCAGCTCCCAGAAACCATCTCTTCGTAAACGCCAGAAAGGCATTGAAGGATAGTGTTCTTTGCGACTGGGACCGAAATCGGTGAGTAATTGTAATAGTGGTTGGTGGATTTCATCACCGTAATTAAACAGTTGCCCATGCCCTTTTTTGTACTCAGACAACACATACAACAGCAGTAGTGGCTTATGTGGTGCGCGTTGATCGCCTTTACGCCAGACGGTGAGTTTTGATATCGCTGCTTGTAATGTTATGAGTGAGGTCATGACTATTAGCTAAACTGGTGAATGAACTGCGATCATGCTCGCAAAGGTGGATGAGTTCAATGCTTAGTTGATGCTGAATATTGAACAGTCAATTCAGACAGGAAAAGAAAATACAAAATAGGTAAATATACCAGTATCTCAAAATTCAACTAACTCACCAGCATCCAGATATTTTAATAATTCTGGGCTGTTAGAATATCTCGATAAAAATGGTTTCCCACCGATTGATTAAAATACAGAATTGTAATCCTTATTTTCTTCGTAAACATAAATTAAGCTAAAAACCTTCATAATTAATTCTTAATTTATCCCCTTGTCTAATTAATTATTTAAAGGAATACGAGCCTATTTATTCGCAACGTAATTACATTGCAATTACTTAAGTAATGATCTCAACCTGTTCAATGTTTCGTAATACATATTACCCTCCATTTATGAGTGCTTTTTTTACAAATTAATTATATTTCACACTTTATTTCCTCAATTACGACACACCCGACAAAATTGGAGATCTAACCCTTAGAAAGAATTGGCGCACCTCTATAACCATGACTAATTCATAGTCTTCCAATTATCTCTAGTAAGCTATTTTAAAAACACGTATTAATGTTAAAATTTTTGTGCCATTTCTACAGATGCGAAATCATATTCTTAATAAACTATTACAAAGATATCTTCGCTGACAACCCGATTGACTTTATTAATCTGTATTCGCAAACGCGTAGCACTGTCTATTCAAAAGGAGAACTTATGAAATCAAGAGCTGCTGTTGCATTCGGACCGGGCCGTCCCCTTGAAATCGTTGAAATCGATGTAGCCCCACCCCAAGCTGGTGAAGTGCTGATCAAAATCAGTCATACCGGCGTGTGTCATACGGATGCCTTCACCCTGTCAGGGGATGATCCGGAGGGCGTTTTTCCTGTCATACTCGGGCATGAAGGCGCCGGCGTAGTCGTTGAGGTTGGCGAAGGCGTCACCAGCATCAAACCCGGTGACCACGTTATCCCTCTTTATACCGCAGAATGCGGAGAGTGCCTGTTCTGCCAATCAGGAAAAACCAACCTGTGTGTAGCTGTGCGGGCAACTCAAGGGAAAGGCGTAATGCCGGACGGCACAACCCGTTTTTCCTACAAAGGGCAGCCTATTTATCATTATATGGGATGCTCCACATTCAGCGAATACACAGTGGTAGCCGAAGTATCACTGGCAAAAATCAACCCGGAAGCAAACCATGAAGAAGTGTGCCTACTGGGCTGCGGTGTCACTACTGGCATCGGCGCAGTGCACAATACCGCTAAAGTACAATCTGGTGACTCTGTCGCCGTCTTTGGACTCGGCGGCATTGGCCTTGCCGTGATCCAAGGCGCTCGTCAGGCAAAAGCTGGCAGGATCATTGCCATCGATACAAATCCGGCAAAATTTGAGCTGGCAAGACAGTTCGGCGCCACCGACTGTCTGAACCCAAATGATTACGACAAACCTATTCAGCAAATCATTATTGAGATGACGGAATGGGGCGTGGATCATACTTTCGAGTGTATTGGCAATGTCAATGTGATGCGTGCCGCGCTCGAAAGCGCACACCGTGGCTGGGGGCAATCAGTGATTATTGGTGTGGCTGGTGCTGGACAAGAAATATCAACCCGACCATTCCAACTGGTCACCGGTCGTTCGTGGCGAGGCACTGCCTTCGGTGGTGTCAAAGGCCGTAGTCAGTTGCCTAAAATGGTGGAAGAGGCAATGAAAGGTGAAATTGAGTTAAAACCTTTTGTTACTCACACCTTACCGCTCGAACGCATTAATGAAGCATTCGATCTGATGCATGAGGGAAAATCTATTCGCACAGTCATCCATTACTAAGCTGTTCTGAAGGAGTTAAAAGCCATGCTGTGATAGGCAGTTTTTAACAAAACAAGAAACGATAGCTCCAGGTTCACCATGAAATGAGTGAGCCTGTATGTTTTACAGAGAGGAAAAAGAATGGAGAGGATTGAACGCCACACTTGTTTTGGGGGATGGCAGGATGTTTATCAGCATGAATCGGCCGTGCTTGGCTGCACCATGAATTTTGCAGTCTACCTCCCTCCTCAGGCTGAACATCAGAAATTACCCGTGCTGTATTGGCTCTCAGGCCTAACCTGTAATGAGCAGAATTTCATCACTAAAGCGGGAGCTCAACGCTACGCTGCCGAACAGGGTATTATTCTTGTCACCCCAGATACCAGCCCTCGTGGTGAGAAAGTTGCAGATGATGACGCTTATGATTTAGGTCAGGGCGCCGGTTTTTACCTCAACGCAACACAGGAACCTTGGGCGCCGCACTATCGCATGTATGATTATGTGGTGTCAGAGCTACCGGCGCTGATCGAAACACACTTCCCGGTAACAACAACACGAGCCATTAGTGGTCATTCTATGGGCGGTCATGGCGCACTGATGATCGCACTACGCAATCCAGATCGTTACCACAGCGTATCGGCCTTTTCACCGATTGTTGCTCCCTCTCAGGTTCCTTGGGGAGAAAAAGCTTTTCGCACTTATTTGGGCGAAGATCGTGACACATGGAAAACCTATGACACAATCGAGCTGCTAACCAATAGCGCCAAATCATTGCATATGCTAATTGATATCGGTACCGACGACCCATTTCTTAAAGAACAATTACGTCCTGAGCTGTTGAAGGATGTATGCGAAAACAGCGGGCATCCCTACACGCTGAACCTGCGCACTGGTTATGATCATAGCTACTATTTCGTCGCCAGTTTTATCGGCGAGCATATCGCATATCATGCCAATGTATTGAAGGGAACTTGTTCTGATAATCAATAAATTACATACGAATCCATCAATATTTTTACGATAAAGGGTGACCAAATCAATACAAGTTCAGATAAAAAGCCCGACATTAAAAGACATTAAGGAAATTTTTTCACCACATGTATCTTGGGTCAATCCTGTAAAGTAGGCCGCTGGCTTGAAGTGAATTCTCCAGCGGCATCCTGCCAAATCCTGCAACAACTTTATGCCGAATCACTTGAATAACTTATTAAAAGGCAAAAGATATAGGAAACAAACTTTTTATCGGTGACAAAATAAAAAATAAGATTCGTCATAAATAAATTGAATAATCTCCCATGTAAGATATTAGAGTGCAAAACACTCAATACACTATTTTTAAATAAAAAAATTATCTTATAGTATAGATAAAATCATTTTCACTTATTATACGAATATACAAAATTTAATAAATCATTTTCCCAATATAATAAATCTTGGTCATAAACCTATTAGATAATCGACTACGAAAAAATCAGGATGGAAAAACATCTAATGAATTATTAAAAAAACACGAAATTATTTACTCACAGTGTAATTATGTTGCAATTATTACTAATTAAAATAATAAAGTCATTATTGTATAGAAATAATCATCTCATTAGATTATATTGCAAAGAAAAAACAGGAACCATATTACATATCTGATGAAATAAAATCGCTTATTTTGGCACTTATCAAAATAATTTTTGTTTTTTCTAAAATACATATAATAATTATTTGTTATAGTAGTTTTAATGTGTTATTTATCTCACTTGTTAAGATTTATTTTTTATTTAACACATCTTATACGACTTATGTAGTTGAATAGCTAAATGTTATTAATTTTTTCTCAAAAGGAGACTATGATGACATTGCAAGAAATTGGCAAGATGAGTCTTAAAAATTCAGGTGGATTTGTTGCTAGAATCCAATTCAGTTATATGGATGGCGATGGTGAAAAGCATTTAAGTAAACAAGGTAATAATATTACTCTTGGATTAACAGATACTGTTGACCCAGGCGATCTTGGCGTTCCTGATGGCTCAATAGTTTTTATGCATGTATTTGTAGTATGGGGAAATGATAATGAAGCCCGTAAAGCTTTTTTATACAAAAAAGGAAGCCAAATACTTGCTAGCTACGATATCAGTGGTACGACATTAAGCAATGATCTTGGTTTAATCGATATTTCGTAATACATATATACCCTATGGATTTCAGGATACATCGCGAAGTCAAGGGAGTGCCCCCCGGGAGCATAGCTAACTATGTGACCGGGGTGAGCGAGCGCAGCCAACAAAGAGGCAATTTGAAAGATAACGGGTATAAACTTTCCATTTTTAAACTGCCTCCCTATGTACGGATTGGCGTCCAACATTTGGGGGACAGTTCATGCTTGCACTCTCTCATGTTCCTAACCTAAGAACACGTTTATCAGGCATTGTTCCTAATATTTCAGTCACTCTTCTACATGTACGCCATCACACCAAAAGTGTGTTAGTTAGTAACGGAATTCTTTTTTGTGATTTCAGTTATAAAAATCCATTTGAAAAAAAATAGTACTGTTCATCTCCAGCACAGTACTGTTACTTTAGTGTCGCTGTATCTTCTTATAGTGCTCCGGTATTAAATCATTACCTATTATTCGGTTGAAAATATAGAGGTGAAGGCTTGAGCGATTTTGTATTCTCGAAAAACCATCTGAATCCTTTTCAATCTCAGTTGGAGGAACTTGATGCAAAATTAGTTCCTATTGAGGGAGAGGTTCCTTCAAAGTTAAAAGGTACCTTCTTTAGAATTGGTCCCGGTCGCCTGCACAGGGGAGACGAATATTATAATCATCCATTTGATGGGGATGGGATGATATTTAAAGTAACGTTCAGTGATAATGGGGTATTCTATAGAAACAGACATGTATTAACAAAAGAATACTTAAGAGAGGAAAAAGCGCAAAGGTTACTGTATCGCTCAGTTGGAACCGTCCCCAGAAAAATAAAATTCAGGATGAGATTTTTCATTATTAAAAATCCAGCAAATACAAATATTGTGTATCATTCTCATAAACTTCTGGCGTTATGGGAAGGAGGGATGCCACATTTAATTAATCCGGTAACTCTTGAGACAATTTCAAAATTTGATTTTTCTGGAAAGCTAAGAACACGATTTTCTTTCCTCCCCAAACTTAACCTTTGTGAAGCACCATTTACAGCACATCCTAAAAAAATACCAGATGATGATAATTTATATGGATTTGGTGTGACATATGGTATTGGTTCTAAATTGACGCTATACAAAATAGACAGTGCCGGCGACCTGACGGTTATACACAATATTCGGTTTAAGAAAAGGTACTTAATTCACGATTTCATAGTGACAAAAAATTACTTTTTATTTTTTTTAGGTGGACCGCATATAAAGCTTACGTTAAGGAATATAATTGGCAATGAAAGCATCCTTGCATCCATGAATTCACGTGAAAGTGAAGATGGCAGGATTCTTTTAGTTTCAAGAAAATGCCATGATGCGAAATTCTATGATGCAGTTCCTGGATTTATTTTTCACTTCGTAAATGGCTATGAAAATGCCAATGGGAATGTGATTTTTGATGCCTCATTTTGGAGGTCATTCCCAGTATTTACACACAATATATTTGAAAATAATAGTTCAGAGCTTTGTCGTTTTACTTTATACACTGCATCCGGGAATGTCGATAAAGAAATTTTATTCAGGGGAAATACTGATTTTCCAGCCATAAACCCTATAGTTTGTGGTAGAAAGCACAGATATGCCTGGTTCGTTTGCTGGGGGGATTCTGAAAGTGAAGAGAGATCAATAATTAAATTTGATTTTTTTAACAAGAGTGTATTAAGCCACAGTTTTGATAATGATTTGCCTGAAGAGCCTGTTTTTGTCGCCAAAGAGGATTCTGTTAAAGAAGATGATGGTTGGCTTATTTTCAAGGTTTATGTCGAAAAATTACACTGTACAGATATCGTGGTTTTAAATGCTGATGATCTCTCAATGGCGTGCAGATTACGTTTGCCGCACCATATCCCAATGGGAATGCATCACTGCTGGATAAATGAAGTTATGCTAGAAACCTAAAACCAATAGCAATATAAACTAGTCATTGTTTTTCAAATGATTAGTGAAATTATTTACGTGATTCGGGAAATATTTATGAACGTTAATACTGCATGCGTTATGAATTACGAAGAGACATTACTGGAGCTACAGAGTGCGCTACAACAGCACCTAGAACTGGTACTTCCTTCAGGAGTCCCGGATGACAAAGTCTGCGCAGCCATGCGAGAAAGTACACTGGTGTCTGGAAAACGTATCCGCCCCCTCTTATTGCTGCTCATAATCCTGGATCTTGGAGAAAACCCCAAGAAGACTGACTTTCTACAACTGGCATCTGCAATTGAAATAGTGCATGCAGCCTCATTAATTTTAGACGATCTTCCCTGTATGGATAATGCTGAGCATCGGCGCGGACACCCAGCTATTCATCGACAGTATGGCGAAAGTGTAGCGATCCTAGCGGCTGTAGCCTTGCTGAGCCGGGCTTTTGGCCTCATTGTAGAAACAAACCTTCCTGAATACGATAAATCTGCTGTTGTCGCCATACTTTCCCATGCAATTGGTTTAAACGGTCTTGTCCAGGGGCAGTTTCGCGATCTGAATAATACATTCTGTACTGGCAATTATCATACCATTGCGACCACCAACGATTTAAAAACCGGTTTGCTTTTCGACGCAACATTTCAATTAGCGGCAATTGCGGTGAATGCACCTGATATAACTCGTCAGGCATTGCGCCATATATCACAACATTTGGGGCAAGCGTTTCAATTACTGGATGACTTGAACGATGACCAGAATAATACAGGGAAAGATATGTATCAGGATAAGGAAAAGTTAACAATGGTTACACTGCTCGGAAAATCTAAAGTGCATGAGCATTTACGCAGGCACATCAGATACATTGATAAATATTTGGCGGTAGTGGGTCGCAGAAATTTAGCCTCACAATATTTTATACGATACTGGTTTGATAAAAATATTGCGATGTTTAATTAATTTCAGCCTTGGCACGAAAAAAATGAAAAAGATCGATCACACTCATCGTAAAAATGAGCATCTGGATATTATATCCCATTCTCCTCAAACTAAGGCCCAAGTAAGAACGGGGTTTGCTGAGTGGCGATTTTCGCATTGTGCTCATGCGATTAATCACCATCTTGCAGAGGCAGCCAAAATTCGTGGCGAACGTGGGTTTAATTATGCTCTGCGTACAGCCGTTCTGTTACCAACGATTGCCGGAGGATCAACAAAATGGTGTACGACTGGGATCTGATTTTGGTGGGAGGAGGATTAGCCAACGGACTGATCGCAATGCGTCTTCAGCAGTGTAAACCACATTTGAGAGTGTTGCTTATTGAAAACACAGAAACAATAGGAGGCAATCACACGTGGTCATTTCATCAACACGATCTCACTGAGGCGGAACATGGATGGATAGCACCGCTGATCACCTATCGCTGGTCAGGTTACGACGTAATCTTTCCAGCATGTCAACGCACATTGCCACATTCATATTTCAGTGTCACGTCCCAACACTTTGCAAACATACTCCATGCATATTTGGGCGAGCGTATACAGACTCGTTTATTGGTACAAGAGCTGACTCCACAGAAAGTTTACTTACAGGACGGCTCAGCTCTAAGCGCAGGCGCAGTCATTGATGGGAGAGGCTGGCGACCGGGGCCATTTATGGGGTGTGGTACCCAGGCATTTTTTGGTCAGGAATGGGAACTGGAAGAAGCGCACTCTTTAACCCACCCGATTTTAATGGATACCAGCGTGGGACAGAATACAGGTTATCGATTTGTCTATGTCCTACCGTTTTCCTCAACTCGTCTGCTGATAGAGGACACTCACTACGTTGATCGGGGACCACCGGATAAGACCTTGTCACAGGCAACTATCGCAGAGTACGCGAAGAGGCATGGCTGGAAACTGGGTAAACTAATTCGAGAAGAGAGCGGTTGTCTCCCGATTACACTTACAGGGGATTTTACCTCTTTCTGGGCACAACTAGCAGGCCAGCCCACCTGCGGGTTACGCGCAGCTTTGTTTCACCCCACAACAGGCTACTCTCTGCCACACGCCGTTCGGTTAGCAGATCGTATCGTTGCTCTGCCAGAGCTTACCGATACCTCCTTATTCATTACCCTCAGGGATTACGCACGACAGCAGTGGCAACACCAGCGCTTTTTCCGTCTTCTAAATCGCATGCTCTTCCTAGCTGGGGAACCACAACAACGTTGGAAAGTGATGCAACGTTTTTATCAACTTTCCCCAAATCTGATTGCGCGTTTTTATGCAGAACAACTTAATTCCGTCGATAAGGCCCGGATTCTCATAGGTAAACCGCCGGTGCCGATCAAGGGCGCCCTAAAGGCAATGTTTAAACAACACAAGAAGCTTCAGGGTTTTTATCATGATTAAAGCGCTGGTAATTGGTGCTGGTTTTGGTGGGCTGGCGCTGGCAATAAGGCTCCAGTCCGCGGGGATTCCGACATCTATTTTGGAACAACGGGATAAACCAGGTGGACGCGCCTATGTTTATCAGGAACAGGGGTTCACCTTTGATGCCGGCCCCACCGTAATCACCGCTCCCAATGCCATTGAAGAATTGTTCACACAGGCTGGCAAACGTATGGCTGATTACGTCGATTTACTTCCCGTACGCCCTTTTTATCGGCTCTGTTGGGAGTCGGGCAAGATATTTGATTACGACAATGACCAGCAACATCTGGAAGCACAAATCCATACGTTCAACCCAGGTGATGTTAACGGGTATCGACGCTTTCTGGACTATTCCCGGGAGGTCTTTGATAAAGGCTACCTGAAACTTGGGACAGTGCCCTTCCTCTCTTTTCGCGACATGCTGAGTGCGGCGCCACAGTTGGTACGTCTACACGCATGGCGTAGTGTTTATAGTCAGGTGGCACGCTATATCAAGGATGAGAGTCTGCGCCAGGCATTTTCATTTCACTCGCTACTGATAGGCGGCAACCCCTTTGCTGTATCTTCTATCTATACTTTGATCCACGCACTGGAACGAGAATGGGGAGTCTGGTTTCCGCGTGGAGGAACCAGCGCCTTGGTCGAGGCAATGGTGAAATTGTTTACTGATATTGGTGGAAAAATTGAGCTTAATGCAAAGGTAAAACGCCTCACCACTCATGGTAATCGGATCACAGGCGTGCAATTGACTGATGGACGAAATATGACATGTGACGTTGTGGCCTCAAATGCCGATGTCGTGCATACCTATAAGCATCTGTTGGGTCAGCATCCGGTCGGAATAACCCGCGCCCGAACACTGGCGCGTAAACGAATGAGCAACTCACTGTTCGTGCTTTATTTCGGTCTGAACCACCATCATGCTCAATTAGCCCATCATACAGTTTGCTTTGGCCCGCGCTATAAGGAACTCATTGAAGATATTTTTTATCATGACCGACTGGCGGAGGATTTTTCGCTCTATCTCCATGCCCCCTGTGTTACTGATCCATCCCTTGCGCCCCCGGGATGCGCAAGTTACTACGTTCTGGCCCCTGTACCACACTTGGGGACAGCTAATCTCAACTGGGATATAGAGGGGCCGCGCTTACGCGACCATATTTTCGCGTATCTGGAAAAGTACTATATGCCCGGTCTGCTCAAGCAATTAGTCGTTCATCGTATCTTTACCCCATTTGATTTTCGTGACCAGCTAAATGCCCATCTAGGTTCGGCCTTCTCCTTTGAACCGTTGCTGACACAAAGCGCCTGGTTCCGACCACACAATCGGGACAACCGCATTGATAATCTGTACCTCGTCGGCGCAGGCACACATCCTGGAGCGGGTATTCCCGGCGTAATTGGATCAGCAAAAACCACAGCCACATTGATGTTAGGGGATATAGCCAGATGAATCCCGCGTTGCTTAAACACGTTACTCAGATAATGGAGCAAGGCTCAAAAAGTTTTGCCAGTGTCACCCGACTTTTCGATACGGCAACACGGCACAGCACAATGATGTTGTACGCTTGGTGTCGTTATTGTGATGATATAATAGACGGGCAAGAGCTGGGGAGACAAATAAGCAATGTTGATAAGTATGACGCCCGTGAGAAACTTGAAATGCTGCAACATCTGACGAGGCAGGCTTATGACGGCTTGCCGATGACCGAACCTGCTTTTGCAGCTTTTCAGACAGTCGCTCTGAGTCATGAAATCCCTCAGCAACAGGCCTTCGAACATCTGGAGGGATTCGCGATGGATGTACGCGGCGATCCTTGCAGAACGTTAGATGACACTCTGAGATATTGTTACCATGTCGCGGGAGTAGTTGGGCTGATGATGGCAAAGGTGATGGGGGTTCGCGAGGCGAGTGTGCTGGATCGGGCCTGTGATCTAGGAATTGCTTTTCAGTTAACTAACATTGCTCGGGATATTATAGAGGACGCGAAGGTCAAGCGTTGCTACCTTCCGCTAGAATGGCTTTACCAAGAAGGGCTAATGCCGGACACACTTATTTATACCGAAAACCGTCCTGCGCTAGCTCGGGTGGCATCCCAATTGATTGTGGAAGCAGAGTCTTATTATACCTCTGCTTTGACAGGGCTTGCTGGTTTACCTTTGCGTTCAGCCTGGGTCATAGCTTCTGCTCATAGTATCTATCGGGAAATCGGCATTAAGGTGCAGCAAGCAGGGGTACAAGCCTGGGAGTGCAGACAAAGAACTAACCGTAGAGAGAAAGTTACCTTATTAATGGCCGGCGCAATGCAGGCGCTTATGTCTCGGATGGCAATAATAACGCCTCGCGATCCCAAATTGTGGCAGCGGCCTCATGAAAAATTAACTCCACTTTGTTGTGTGGCACCACCCTGTATTTCGTCATCTGAACAGAGATGTTAACTATGAATGTCAATAATGGGTTAAAAATGGACCTTCCACATTTTTAGTGTAAGTGTCCAGCCAGCGCCGTCTCTCATGTCTGAACTCTTGTCTATAACTTAGACGTCAACCTAATAACGGTTTATATAAATTGTTTGTTATACAGCCATGCATGCCTCAGGGCAGTACTAAACTCTTCAGTCTTAAGTTCCTCCAGTTGCTCGTGAAGCAACAGAGTCCATTCTTCTTCCTCAAGCTCCTCAAAGGTCAAGTAAAAATATTCAACTTCTTTTATCACATTTTGCAGAGCAGTCCTTCTTCTACCGAATAATTTTGCATCACCATTCAAATTAAAAACACGAATGGTTTCCTCTGCCTTCTTTAATGCTTGACCTTGAAGTCCGGATGCAGGTATTACCCTTCCTGTCGTAAGAAACAACAAAAAATCGTCAGGGTTCTCTACGTCAGGCTTGATAAGCTGGTTTACATCGTATGCCCCTGCACCATGATCTTTGTAAATCCCGCACCGTTCCCAGCCACCTGATTTTGAACTGTCCCCACAGGAACCAAACAAATTTTCCCAATCAAATGTCAGAGCAGAAAACTTCCCCCTAGGCCTGAAATGTTCAATATGTTTGCGATTCAATCGACATTCACAGTATGCGCAGAACGCACCCTGCATTTCTTCAAGATGTGGCCAAATCTCCGTTTGGTCTATTTCCATCCAAGTATTCTGACCCGCTTTAAACTGGTTAAGTACATGCGGCTTGGGCGGACGAGTTAATGCTTTCATCCTTGCTTATCCTTCTCCGATTTTAATTTATTGATTTTATTTTTCATTTGATGGACTCGAATGAGGCTGTCAGCTTTCTTAAGTTCAGGACTATCATTGCCAAAATGCTTTTTTATGTTGTCGTAAAGTGTACGAGTTTGCACGCTAATTTCCTCACCATCGGCAATCAAGGATTGCTCAAAGTTACCGACCCAATGGGATTCTTTGATCCTGGGAGGAGTGGAAAATACGCCCATCACTTGTTCGAGAATATGCACATTTTCGCTGCCTTTGGTTTGCATCTGTGGTAATTGTAGGAACTGCATGCCACTTTCATCAATATCAGCAAACTCACGGATGCATCGTCTTTCAATCGTGGATAGCACTATTGGGCTGTGCGTAGTAATGATAAACTGGATATTCGGGAAAACCTTTTGAAGGTCAGTGATCACATCCTGCTGCCATTTCGGATGGAGATGAAGCTCAATTTCATCAATTAATACAATGCCACTCCCTTCTAGAGGGTTTTTCAGGAGAGGATTAAGCATCACCATACGGCGCGCAAGGTCAGCAATCAATCCAAGAAAAACACGTTGTCCATCTGATAGCTGCTCAATAGTCACGTCCTGACCATCATTAGTGACCTTCACAACATCTATTCCTGACTCCGTCTCAACCCAAATATGACTGATGCTTGGTACGACCAAGGTAATGGCTTGTTCCACGATTTTTTTCTGAAGAGATTCAGCCAGTAGCCTCTTTGACAGGGCTAAATTATATTTCGCGGTTGCCGATTCCAGCTTACTTTTCATATCTTCAAGCAATGGCGCCACTGAAACCATACCATTATCAACGGACTTCTGTAGATCACAAACCTGTTGTCTAAGCGTCTCAATTGACGAAGAAACATCCCCGGCTGTTCGCTTATGAAGATAAACGTACCATTCAATAAAGTGGTCGAAGCGGCCTGCGCCTGTTAGCGAATGATTATAGGCATCAAACCGGTCTTCCCTTCTTTCATTACTATCCTTTTGAAACTTAGTGAATGGGTGCGACCGTTCAACCGTGTACAGCGCGAATGTGGGTAAATTTATTGTCCTGGCCTCATTCACAACACGCCAGACATCAGCCAAATCTTTTGCAGGTTTAATCCGGCTATCCCTTCGTTCTGAAACACCAAGAGCCGACCGGGATAACCGAAGCGCTAAGCTCTTCAGCCCTTTCCCAAAGAAAAAATTCGTGGTGATATCTGCATATTTGTTCACAGAATCATTCCTGATATCTGTAAATTCACTCAGACGCTGACCACTACCATCTTCTTTCAGTATGTTTGCACTAAACCAGCTTAGTGATTTAGCAATAGCCGAAAGAATGCTCGTTTTACCTTTTCCATTATTGCCAATAATAACCGTCAGATCTTTTTCAAGGTTCACTTTCAGATGTGAAAAACGACGAAAATCACTTAAATCCAGCTGGCGAAGGAACAAGGGGTTAGTAGGTCGAAATGTCTCTGAGCTATCTATGTAACCACCTTGCAAATAGTCCCAACAAAGTTCCAACCATTCGTCAGCTTGTTTTTCATCCAATTCACGCTCAACTTGCAAACTACGCTGATAAAGTTCGAATGCAGACAGTAAATTTCCACCTTTTGCTTTTCTTTCTAATTGTCTGGTCATTACGGTCTCCTCAAACGTTCCATTAACTCTATAGAATATTTATTGTTCACCCGACCAATGAAGTCGGGTTCAATATGGTTCGCAAACGCCAACAACCCTCTCAGGTAAGCTATATCCGCCTCATCCAGTAAGCCATATTTATACTGATTAATGAGATGTTTAATGAACCGTTTTCTCTCGCGCCCTAACGACAGATTTCCTTCATTGCTCAGTGTAACGCCTGTTACGTGACGATTATGAGCTTTAGAGGAAGATACTGTTTTACCGTGGTTTATCTTGAGTGCTTTGTTGAATATTTTTTTTAACAAAGCTTCAATCATAACCGGAACCGTTCTCAACACATCACGCATGTCGCAAGAAAAGGTCAGGTCATCAGCGTAACGGGTATAAGTAATACCTAAGTTTTGACAATCTTCGCTGAGTTTTCGATCGAATTCATAGAGACAGAAGTTGGAAATGTCAGGTGAGGATGGCGCACCGACACTCAACATCAATCTTTTCTTGCTTTTTTTTACAGGTTGCCAAAAGAGAATGCGTTCAACATAGGGTCTATCCTGAACTGAAAACTTTGGTGTCTCGATCGATGACGTATCAATGCATCGCCAAAAAATATCAGGAGTGATCGAATTGAAGAAATCTTCTAGATCAGTTTTAAGTAAGTACGGGTTGTTAACGTGAGCCAAGGCGTTGTCACGTATACTTTTACCTTTCCTGTATGCCATAGACGTTTCGTGCACAGGGAAGGAATAGAGTTGTAGGAATGCTCTTTGAAGTGCTTTAAGCTCCTTTGCGGGCTGGGCGATTATCCTGAATCCAGTGGTACGTTTTGGAATTCTGTAGACTTTGTACTTTCTGGGGGCATTTTCCAGAAACGACCTAACATCAGCTTCACTCCGATGCAGTACCGTCGCTAACCCATTGATAATCGACATAGCTATACCTATAAACCGCCCGGCACATGTAACCTGCCGGGCATGACTCTTTACTAGAGGAAGCGAAAGTGTCGCAACCCGAGGGAGGAACGAGAGAGGGTTGCGACACTTTCGCAACCCTTAATGCGTTCAATAAGTTAGAGTCTGGCTAATCACCCGACTAGACGTAAACGTCCAACGCTAAAGAGTGTGTCAAGCTTATCTTACTCAGTGGTACTAAACAACTTTGTCTTAATTTTTCGGTTCATAATGAAAGGAACAAACCCCGTTATTTTTAATGAGGTTTGTCAACGGTCTGGTCTGAAAACCCTGCCGGAGCAGGATTTTCTGGTTCTTAGTTAACAATTCTAAAAAATGAACTCTAGAATGGCAGTTCACATAAAGTATGCAAAAAGCCATTCAATCTATTAAAAGTATTGGTTTTTATTGTAACAAAAGCCAAACTTGTTAAGTTAATCCCAAATATTGTCAACGATTTGGGCAAGAACTATGGAGGTGTTAGCCGCTAAGCGTAAAGATAGCATCTTGACACTTTCAGCGACAGCACCTAATCAACAAAACGCCGACCGGATCTTGGAATACCCAGTTGGTCATGCTTATCTCCTGTGATTATGGAGGAGTACCTTGAGAGATAGCCTCCCGAGGGTAAGGTATTGCTGTTTGGGGCCAGCTACCGTTATAGCCAGCGAGCGCTGACAATGAGTAAAGAGTATGACAGGCGCCGAAAAGGGTAAAACTCTGTAATTGCCCTTTTGAGGTGCAAAAGAAAAAGTTGACCACTACAGTTCTCCTGAGCGAGGGATAGGATGAGAAGTATGATGATTCACTTGTGAGTGGGTTAAACTATCCAAACATAAGGATCTAGGAAAAACTTTCACATGTGAAAGTTTTTCGGCTCAACCCAAAAGGTGCAAAAGATGGGCAGAAAACTAGAAGATATTATTGCAGATCAACCTCAAAATCTCGTTGATTCTGCTAAGGAAATAGCTTCAAAACAGCTAATCCATATCCATTTAATCCAGTTACTAGAACATATCGGGACTGATGCAGGTTGCCACATTGATAACTGCACAATCGATAGCTTACAGCGATTAAAGCAGCTTGTTGAATCAGGTGGAGGAAAACTTCGCCTTCATGTTGACCTACCAGACGGCTCACATCACGGTTTTAAGCTGTGACCTGAATACTCAAGAGTACCACTTTAAAACAAGAAACTTGGGAAGCTACTTCTTTTCTCGGATTTCAATTCTAGTTGTACTTAGGAGCAGTAATGCGTGCTATAGCCCAACCAAGTAATCTCAGGCTTCCAAATCTTTCGTAACTATTCACATTGAGCATTTTTTGTTTTAGTCTCAATTCGTTATTAGCGCTTATAGATGGAAACTAATGAGCACACCTGTTTATCACCCTGGACCAGAGCAGCCGACACCGGAACAACGACTACTTTTATTCAATGATGAGAAGTGGGAGATGTTTATAGAACAGTGCGCTAGACAGTTGCAAGTAGAGGGAAAATATACTCATGTGCATCGACTTGGTGGTGCGGGTGATAAAGGCAGAGACGTGTGCGGCTATTTACATCCATTGCCTGAGGAGTCTACTTGGGACCTATATCAGGGGAAATACTATGCAGGAACGCTATCTCCAAGCGCTTTTGCACCTGATCTTGCAAAATTCTTATGGTACGTCTTCTCGGAGGAGTACACGCGCCCTTTAAATTACTATATATGTGCACTCAAAGTAGGCCCCTCACTGCTTGATTACACGCTAAATCCTGAAAGGTTTAAAGCTTGGATGCTTAAGGAATGGAAAGATAAGTCCGGAAATTTCGTAACATTTAAAAAAGAGCTCACACCAGAATTAAATAAATTTATCCAAAACTTCCCTTTTGAGGTTATCAAGGTCAAGCCTTCAGCTGATCTGTTAGAAATACACTCTCGATCATGCAAGCACTGGGAGATGTTTGGCGTGTTACCCGCGCGACAGCCCGATCCAATTATGCCAGAAAATCCTGACACCAATGAGCATCAATTCGTCAAAGCACTTCTTGATGTTTATCAGGAGTTAGATCAAATTGAACTCTCCCATCTGACTGACATTCCTAAAAAATATCAAAAACATTTTAAAGCACAGCGAATGCTTTTTTACAGCGCGGAAGGTCTTAACCGTTTTAGCAGAGACAAGCTTCCAGGAGCATTTGATGATTTGAAGAATCAAGTCGAGGTAGGGATAGGTAGCTCCTTAAATTATCCCCATGCAAATGGCCTCACAAGACTAAAAGAAGTTTTAGATACTGCAAACGTATTACAGGTAACCGCTAACCCTTTAAGTGGACGATTACAAGCAGGCGACCTCGGAGGAACCTGCCATCATCTTGCGAATCAGGGTAGAGTAAAATGGGTGGATGAAGATGAGTGATGTATTTAATACTCCATTTGAGCTTGGACTCAGAATGGTTCATTTGTTGATGGCTCTTTATCCTAGAAAAGTTGATTTACAACGCCTAGTTTATTTCGATTATGCCGCTATCTACTCGGCAGATCTAAACGGTCCAGAAAGCCTACATACGCCAGTCCCCCTGCGAGGTGGAGAATATGCCAGCAGGAGAGAGATAATTGAAGCAGGGTTATATTTGATGGCGCAACGCTCATTCATTGATGTCCAGGCTGATAATGGTGGTATTAGTTTCCAGCTTGGTGAGAATGGTCCAGCCTTAGTTGGTCTGATTGGTGGAGAATACTCGCGAGAATTATACAAGCGCTGTGAATGGGTAGCTTCTGCGCTAGGTGATATGGATGAAAAAAATCTCGAAAAAGTATTTGGAATGCGCGGTACCTTATGGGGAGCAGAGTTCCTTCCGGCAACAAACACAGGAACTGCTCTATGACAATTAGTATTCATGAACTGGTGGTGACTGGGCCGGGTAAAGTTCCAGCAAAACTTACACTAAATGGAAAATCCCATTTAGTTTTTGGTCCCACTGATACCGGGAAATCGTACATTGTCGAGTGTTTTAGATACTGCTTTGGTGGAGGTCAAAAGCCTAAAGGTGTTGGCTTCTCGGATGGATATACTCGGGCAGCCGTTCAAATTTCACTCTCCAATGGCGACTGTTTCACATTATTTCGAGACCTACTTAATGGTGAAGAAGCTGTGTATGAGGGCTTTCATGAGAATCCTCCTCAAAGTGAGATTGCACTTGAAAAAAATATAAGTGAGCTGCTTCAGACATGGTGTGGGGCTGCGGGAGTAAAGATACTGACTAAGTCAGGAAAGCTTGGCAATTTGACGGCCGGGGATCTTCGTCGCGTTAGCATATTTGATGAGATTGAAACATTGGACAATGTTTCATTTGAAGGTAAAGATACCAATCTAAAAACTCGAAATAAGTCTGCCCTAGCTATGATCCTAAGCGGTTCAGATGATTCCGAAATGGTTCTTCCTGCATCAACAAACGATCGGAATATTGCAAAAGGACATACAGAGGCAATTAATGAACAGATCAACAGCTTACTTGCAGACATACCTGATGGCCTATCACTGAAAGATGCTCAGGAAAGTTTACTTAAAGTGACAGCTGAGATTGAGATCATCAACCGTCATATAAGAAGTCATGCCTCCGAACTTGCAGAGCTTAGAAATACCCGCTTGATAATTGATAAAGAAAGGCGACAACTATCTCAAGAGTTAGCGGCATTAAAAGAGGCAGAAAATAGATTCCAGTTGCTTGATAAAAAATATGTAAGCGATCAACAACGACTGCAAGCTATATCTACAGCCGCTTCAATCGCTGATAGTTTTGAAATTCGACCATGTCCTCTTTGCTATACAGATATCCAACACCAGTTACGTCACAAAGATCAAGATACTCAAACACCTATGCTTCGCTTGGCTGCACATGCTGAGAATGAAAAAATCTCAGGATTACGTGAAGGATTGAAGGAGGCTTTAAATGATGTTCTCATTAGCCTTGATGAAATATCTAACGCACTGAAAAAAAATGCGAGAGAAGCTCTAGAGAATGAGCAAAAGCAAGAAGCACTTCTATCGCCACAAAGTATCAATATAAAGTACGGCTTAGAGACTCTTTCCGATCGTAAAGTAACACTGTCCATGGCGGTTGCTGATTTATTAAGGGTGGAAAACCTTAAGATTCGATTGGCTGAGATGAAAGAAAAAAGTAAGCGAAAAAAGCAAACTGTTAACAGGGATATGTCAGAAAGTTCGACTGTGTTATGCAAAAGAGTAAAAGCACTATTAGATACTTGGGGAGTCCCTAGCGTGGATTCTGTTTATTTTGATGATAGCATTTCTGACATTGATATTAATCAGCGTAAGCGTACATCTTATGGAAAAGGAAAGAGAGGTATTTTTCTAACAGCTTATATGGTTGCATTAATGGAGAGAGCTACTGTGAACGGACATCCGCATCTGGGTTTTACCATTATTGACTCTCCAGTGGTGACGTATAAAGATCCCAAGCATGGAACTAACAGTGACGGTGAAGAACTTCTTGATGAAAGTGTTAAAGACCGCTTTTATACTTGGTTAGCGAACCGCACCGAACCGGGACAAATTCTCATTTTAGAGAATGAAGAGCCGAATTTAGAGACCTTAAATACATTGAATTTTACTGAATTTGTTGGTCCCAAAGGTGTCCCTGGCCGGTTAGGTTTTTTCCCCGTATAACAAATGAACCCTGCTAAAAAATTTAATAACCCCCAACAATTAGAGAACATGTCCAAAGTTTGAGAAGACATCATTGCAGAGCAACCTCAAGATATCGTCGACTCTGCCTAGTCTATTGCGTCAAAGCAGTTTGTTAGAACAGGTGGAGGCAAACTCCACCTTTCTGATGACCTACCATGCGGCTCACATGTACTAGCTCGCATCAGGGTTTTAAGCTGTGACTCTATAACTTTCACATGTGAAAGTTAATACTTCTCTAGTTTAAGCACCAGTCAAGCTGGCGTTGCTTCCTAAATCCGACAAAGTGTACAGATCTGGTTATCACCTGACTTCGGCCAAGGCTTCGACAACTTTGCCGATATAGCAGTGCAAACTCAGCATAGGGCTAAAGAGTTACTTACTCTATGATGCGATGTGAGTCATATAAATCAACATATAAAAAACTCAATCTCTTGTTCATTAAATTCCCTAAAGTTATCTCCAGCTGTAAGCAGAATGGCTTTACATAAGTAACAGCTCTTATGCTCTGTTTCACTTGAGCTATGCCATTCTTCAATTCTTTCCTTGCTTACTGCGGTATAAGAGCCACAAAAAGAACGAATCCCTCTGGGATGAATAGGTTGCCAATAGTTGTACCAGAACGATGAAAAACCAACTTTAGAACCATCGACAGAGTAAATAAACAAACCATCGGAAGATGAACCGACAATCTTTTTACCATCAATGGTACATTTGGGAATGTAGAACCCTCGTGATTCGAGATCGGAGTGCCAGTGTCCATATCTCATAAATGGATACGAAGTGCCAGCCATTGTAGGAGCTTTGGGCATCTGACTATCACCAAACTCATAAGACAGCTCCTTATCCAAAAGATTACCAACGGCCAAACAACCGGAACGCTCTTTTACCTGCATGTCAGGCGTCAGCTCAATTTCAGTGCTCACCTTTACAACAGTCAGATCAATCCAGTTATTGTCATCAATCTTTATGGGTAATGAAAATGCTAAAAGGTCATTACTGTCATCTGTTTGTGTAAAGTTGGCTAATCCTTCTTTAACATAGCTGATTAAATTAGCTTCATTCGGGGAATTATTACCATTCCAAACCGGTAACCATTTAGGTTTTTGAGGGCGAAGCTCCATATACGCAGGTTCGATAGGTAGTGCTGGTATGGATAAATATTTCGCGTAAGAATCCGGCATGCCGTAAAATTCTTTGGCTAGGTCTATTGTCCTAAGATATGCAGAACGGCCTCGATGACTTGCTTGCGTATAGAATTGCCCAGTAGATCTTTGCCTATCGCTGCTAAAAAAGTAATCAATGGTTGTTGCTGTTGATGGTTGATATTCGAATGTATTGTTCCACTCAGTTTGATAATGATCTGTAAAGGGTAAACGGGTTCTTTTTGTTTCTTTTTTCAGCCAAGAATAGTACACACGAGGAACATGGCTGCCCTGATAATACTCGAATCTATTATTGTCATGACCCAAAATAATAAAAGGAGAAAATGGATAAGCATACTCCCCGAATTCTACTGAGGTCGATAGCAATTCCGATAGTATTAGATCTGACAGTACGGACCTTGCCCTTATGTAGTGCCCCAGATCATTTGGGCAGACATAACCCTTAGACTTCGCAATAAAAAATACACACAATACTTCTACGCACTCAGACTCTTGCTTCCTACCTGCTAAGTCTTCCTTTAATAATTCTTCAACTCTTGGATGCTGAGCTATTAAAAGTAGTGAAAGCTGATCTACTACCCGCAACTTTACAGAGGGTATAGGCAGCTTAAGCCTTGAAACTAACGTCTTGAGCATTGCTTCCTCGAGAGAGTCATCTTGACGCCAATCCCAGACCGGTCTTGCAAGTTGAAGATTGCGGACGCTTTCTTCTAAGCTTGTAACCATCTCTAACGTGAGCTTAAGCGCCTCATCTTTCCTGCCACCATGAGAAAGCAAAAAAACCAGCTTATCATTCGGAATAATTAAGTTGCCAAACTTATCTTTCCAATTATCCGGTTGTGATGTTGTTAATTTAATAAATTCGTCAATTTTTTTAGGGTATTGCTCTGCAACCATCTTAAGCCGATTGAGGCTATTTTCTGAACGCTCATACCAATCAGACCACCCTCCCATTGCCTTGTGAGCCGCAACCAAAAGATCAAAGGCTTTCGTTTTACCGTCTAATTTTTTAACACTGAAAAAAAGAAGATCTAACAAGTATCGTTTATCATCAAAACGATCAATAAACTTCGACACCTGTGGAATTAGCAGTTGTAATAAATCAGGTTCCTTACCTTGGGTACACCAATATGTGTACCAGGTTTTCCAAAATTCACTGGTACTATATTTTTCTTTGAGCAATACAGTCAGTTCTTCGAACTTTTCAGGCGGATAATCCGATGGCTGCAACGAAATTTTTTCATCAAGTTCATTAGCTGACGGTTGCTTTTCTTCAACCATATTTTGAACATTAATATCAAGAAGGTTCTCTATTTCATCGGCAATACAAATGGCATGAGGTTCTCCTTTCTCAATCTTTTCTCTGAGCACTTGGTAGCAGCTAGAGTGCAAACCTGTAAGATATAAATATTTTGTAATCGGCGAAGCAAAATCACACCTTTTAAGCAACCTAGAAATTGTCTCTTCAGCATAATACCATTCGCCATCGCTGAGCTCCTGCTCATAAACTGAAGCAGCTGTTTGCGGGTTTAATTTTGCTAATAATGAAGATATTGAATGCTTAGAGTGCCTAGTTTCATCCCCATCAGTAAAGTCGGATATATTGAAAACTATCGGTGATATTCGTTCTAATATTTCCAAGGCAGAACTTGGATCAGATTCAGAAAGGTATCCCACAGCTTTCAATACATCAAAGATGGTGGGGTCTTTGTGATGTCCGTAACCAAGCACAAAGTCCCATGTCTTTCTCAAACATTTTTCAAAAAGAGCTAATTTATCATGTTGAAATGCTATTTGAGCTAGCTCAAGATAAGCATTAGAATTTTCAATTGTTTGCTCTAACTCATTTAATTGTCGATTATCTTCAAGCTCGATAAGTAGCTCAGCGGCATCATCGTCTAATAACTTAAGACCTGCGTCCTTATACCATAGCCTTAGCCAGTCAACTCTAAATAAACCATCGTTAACTGTTTGCTTTAGTTCATCACGCGAAATTTCAGATTTGGTTGTTATCAGGTGACAATCGGCTGCAATTTCAATCCAATCACGCTTTAAAGCTATGTCGGCTCTCCGTGTTTCCCATTGGATCTCATCTAATATTGGAACACGCGGAAACATCGCACAAACTACGTCAAAGTTCAGTGTATTTCCTGCGATAAGTTCATTTGCGACTAAATCTGCCAACTCATTGAGTAAATCATAATGAGCTGACACATTCGCTCTATCTGAGGTTGCACTTACTGGTAACCAAGAATAGTCACCTTCTGCATTTAACCTGACACAAAGTGAAGAAAAAAACCAGCAATGGTAGCTGCCCGCAGCTTCAACTTTGAAGGCTTTCGACGACTGACCATGAAAATAATGAGTCTCAATATTGGTGAAGATTTTCTTAGAAAAAATATCTATGAACTGAGATAGCTGCTGCGAGGAAAAAGAGCCATACTCTGGCCTATAGGCAATATCAGCCCCCTCTACTATGCTTAATCTAATTGCATCAAGTTCGATTTGACCAATATGATTTGAATCAGGGGGCAAGCACTGCCGTGCCCTAAAGAGCAGGCCAAGTTCTTTTTTTGTGCGGCATGCACGTCTAAAGCTAGCCACATATCCATCAGGCCAATTAGAGAATTTTCCTTCTTCAAAAATCGCATCACAGTTAAGACTGTCAGTTAATACTCCTGCTTTTATCAATGCAGTTGCTTCAGCTTCATTATCTTGAGAGTGTCGTGAAGACAAGAGTTTGGTTTTAGCCCGATATCGATCAATTGCCTTCTGCGATAATAGCTCTGCTTGAGCAACCGCCCCTCTATACCATAATGCAATTGCCAATATAGATAACTTGGTTGGTGAATACTCGTTTTGTCCTGAGATTATTTCGTTCAGAGACTGCTCATCAGCGATCAGTAGCGAGAGCATCTCCAAGTTAGTGGAGTCCCATGTCTGAAATTCAGGGCCATTGATAAGCCTAGTTTTTAGAGCTCTATGTCGATATGCCTCCGCATAATCAAGCGCCTGGAAAGCATAAGTTTCAGCCTCAGATAACAGTCGAATACATGATCTAACAGGCATGCCAATTATAAGCCTATCAAGCACCCAATCTCGAGTAACCCCCTGTCGCAACTTGGAAGAGTCGCCACCTCGAGCCAAACTAGACCAAAGCCAATTATCTTTGAGATGTGTTGGGGCGCTAGAACTAAGCCATTCACATACAGGTGGTAACAACGCATTTATTCGCTCTTGGTGCTCTTCCTTATTTCGAACAAATACAACTAGGCTTTCGTGGAAAGGTCTTACGCCACAAATTCCCTCCGAGAGCATATGTGCAACCGCATCTACACTCGGTGCATATTCATGATTGTCTTTTACAACGGCACCAATCGCCTGTCTCGGCCACGCAAACTGAAAGCCACTGCATAGGTGAAGAACATCTTTTTGTCTATAGTTAAGGTTACGCCAAAGCTCAGAATAGTAAGTAGTAATATTGCCATCGGAGCACGGAGGAAGCTTCTCAATTTGCCAAGAAGAAAGTGCTAATCCATGATGAGACAGATACTCAGATGAGTAAATTACATGCAGAGGGTAGCCATTTGTTATTTCTAATAAAGCGCCAGCACTGTTCTGAATCTCTTCATCAACTTGATTTTCATGACAGTTTAAGAACAATCGACCAGATTCAATATGAAGTTTTAAAAATTCGTATATCGAATTTCCAGACATCTCAGGCAACCAATGCCATTCATTCTTAGGAGAGTAAGTAAGCAATGTGTAAGGAAGCAATTCATCATCAACTGGTTGCGTTCCGACAAGTACCACTAAGTTGTCTGTTGTAGGAAGCAATTGCCTGAAGGTTTCATCCAATGGATTTTTATTTTTAGCATTATCTCGCCAAACATGATCCAGCCCATCAATCAATACAACAAATGGTTTTCCCTTACCTTTGTAGTAATTTGCGCAGGTTAACAATGCATCACGCAAATTTTCCGGTTGGGATGTACTAGCATTTGACTCTTTATGAAAGCTATCGATTTGATGTAACAGAGATTCAGCAACAACCCTTGGGCTTAGCCTGTCTTCAGTTGTGTCTCCCAACGACAAGAAATAGTGGTGACGTATTAACGGAACCTCCTGATCTTCCAGTTCTTGGCATAAAAACGATAGATACGTACTTTTTCCAACACCAGGCTTGCCCGTTAGAGTTATGACTTCACCATTGGAGCGGTTAATTTGAGCAAGTAACTCATTGTGAAAGTCTGAGTCGGGGAGGCAGTAGTCATCAGGCACAGAGAATATTTCAGGTATAGGCTCTGGTCTTTTGGGTGATAAGACTTCTCTAACATGATGAAGATAAATCCAACCATGCTCTGGTGGATTATCCTTAAACATTGCCCATTCACGTGCTCTTGCTACAAGCCGTTCGACGCCTGTATCGTCGGAAAATTTCAGAAGCTCAGCTCGAAGACTACGTTTTATCGCAAGATAGTCACCATCACTATGCTGGACAGTCAATTTCGAAAAAAGAAAAATGGCAGCTTCTTTATTTCCTAGTTGGCGAGTAATCTCAAGCTGTGAGTCATCATCAATTTGACTAAATTCTACTTTCGAACCGTGCAGGCAGGACTCCATCGACCTGTCCGGCCGTTTGTTGGTCAAAAGAATAACATCCCCGAGTTTTTCAGCAGGCACAACACTAATAGCATCATAGAGCTTTTTAAGAATGGAACGAGACCTAGCTGTTTTGCCTGAGATCTTCAACAGCCAATCCCACGTAAGGCGGTTTTCATCCTTCTCTGGGGAGGGGGTGAATTTTACTTGCCAATAATCTCTAACACCATCTGGTCGCTCACAGACAACATCGTCTATTCCTTCAGGCGTTTCATTACTATCCGTATCGGCTTCAAATGCCACCCTGACATACTTAGTCGAACTATGAAGCCATTCAGCAAGTAGTTTTACTCCCTGCAAAGTCTGATAATCATAGCCTGTATAGATAATCGCAGAATTTTTAACTTTCATAAGACTCGAAAACACTCCTTATTCAATAAATCATCCTCTCCACCCCAAAAGTACACCTCATCAACAGTTAACATTATGCTCTTCCTGAAGGAGGCATTTCTTTGTCAAAAGGCCGTAATATTCGAGCTACCTCAGTATTTGAAGGCAGGTCTGCCCCTTTTGGCGGAGTTTTATCAACGCTAGCCATCTGTATGCCTTTCTGCCGCACGTGGAAGGCGATTTGCTGCCAGCGGCGCAGCCATTGAGCTTCTTTTCGCTTGTAGGCCTCTAGCTCCGCTTTAAGGCGATCCACCTCTACCTGAAGCTCCTCCGATTCTTTGGTTGCCTGCGCTTTGGTTTTCACGAGACCACCCGACAGTGCTTGTTTAGCATTGTCATAAGCGGCTTTAATTTCAGACTTGGCTTGGAGTGACTGACGACTAAAGCCAAAGCGTTCTTCTAGAACAGCCCAGGTGAGTTTTGATCCAAGCTCGCCCAGCGCCCAGCGGTCCAAATCGGCAACGATTGTATTGATGTCACTGTCGGACATACGTCTGAAGCGCTTAACCATGCTCTACCTCGTTTAAATATTGTTCGGGATCAAAGTGCTCCACCCCGTTGTCGGCCAGTTGCACAGCCAGCGTTTTGAGTTTTTTATCGTTATGAGCTAACCAGTCAGCGCTCTTTTTGGACTTGTTGCTACTTAACTGTTTCTCAGCATTTTTTCGGGCCAGTGCGGTAAGGGCATATTGGCGCTTCTGCTCATCCAGCCTACCCTTATCATCCTTGACCCACACGTAGTCTTTGCAGTCTGCCGAACATTGTAAATGGCGCTCGCAGGGCGTTTGAGAAAAGTTGTGAACGCAGATACCCGTACCGACATCATGCACAGCCTGAATTCGTGCTTTAAGAATGGCATCCTGTACTTCTACCGGAACTACTTTGATTTGCTCAGCCAACAGGCCACCGACCAAGCCTTTTTTGATGTCTTCGCGGAGCATCAGCGCACGTTTTTCGCGGGATGTATGCTGATAGGCTTTGGTGTCTCTGGGATTGGTTCGACCAAACCATTCGGTTTGCAGAAGATCACTTAACCCACCTTCATCAAGTAAAGTATTGAGCGTGTGGCGGAAGTGGTGACTGGTAAAATCTACCTCGATACTACTGGAAGCGTATTCATCTGCAAGAGCGGGTAAATAACGGAGAAATGTAGAGAACATAGACTGACTACAGCTTGTAGCCAACCAGTGAGCGTAGCTCCCAGTAGAAAGTCCCAATGGGCGAATAAATAAAAGATCTTTTAGATAGTATTCTTTACCAAATTGATCGATATGGAATGGTCGTAGTAATTTTTCAGAAAAGTCTCGAAAACAATACGCTTTGACAGCATCCTTATTTGTGTAGCAAATAGGGTTATTAGGCTTTTTTCCTTGCTTGGTAAGTCGCTCATGGTCCTGCCAAACAAGACCAATCTTTCGAATCCATCCAGTAGAACAAATTGTATTGCTACTTACCCCAATCTTTAGCAGGTCATCGATGTATAACTTTCTTTTCTCTGGAATTTTATTCAAAAAACGAAGATCTGGGCCGCGAGAACGATGCATTTCCTCTGCGGTAATTCTCACCGAGTCTGTTGCCGCACGTACCTCATCAAGTACATCTCTAACTATTGTTACAACCTCTGACGGTAAGTAGAGGTTTCTTTTAGGTGTAAATAGATCACCGAGACTAGCCTTTCGAGGGAAGTATTGTATAAAGGCTTTTTGGTCTTCGTCTAACGTAACTTCTTGAAGCGGAAGCAATGAAATCTCACTAAAGCGGCGGCCAGTACAAGCAAGCAGAGTCAAAATCAGGATATAGAACCGGTACTTATGGTCTTTGGAAACATTTAAATAAAGCTCGCCTATAACTCGAAACACGGCAGGAGCAACAAGCTTCTCGGATTTGGTCTCCAGAACTTCAGGATCATCCAGCCTTTTATGATTCAGACCTCCTGTATTCACTGGGCGTACCATCTTGGAATATTTGTACTGCAACAGCACCCTGCACAAACCATTAGCATCACAGTGTGCAGCGAACTCTGCAACATGCTTGTGAAGGTTATAGGCCGAGCTTTGACTGTAATGCTTTAAGATTAAAGAACATGCATTATCAAGAGCTTCTGGCGTTAAACTTACTAACACCAGCCCCAGTTTTGAAGCTGAATAATGGATGTAACCTATTGCTGTAATGAAGTTGCGTTGATTAGGGCTTGCCTGGTTTTTCCTATGAAACCGAAGAATTAATAACGCTTTGGCAACCTCCTGCCAATCACTATCTAAAGCATCAGAGCCCAGTTTCGGAGGAAGCGAAAAATGGAGAGATACGGATTTTACGTTCTTGCCAGTAAGCTTAACTAGGCAGCCAGCCTTGACCTGCCAAATATCATCACCCCATGTAATCGCCTCAAAACCTTCCAACTTCATCAGCTTTGCTTTTCTGACTAAAGTCTTAAGATTTACCTTTCTATCGCGCTCAATACGATCAATAAAGGGAATAACCTTGGCTTTACGATTAGAACGGCCGTCAGACATTCTGATGCTCCTGCCCACAAAGCTGAGCCATTTGTGCGACGGCAGCTATCACCTCATCAAGCTGTATACCCAGCCGTGCATTCTCATATTTCTTTAAGCGTTCCTCTCGTCCAGCAAGCAGACATTCCAGAACATGCTCATGATCAGAATGCCGATAAGGCTGAAATTTAGGACACAAATAACAGGAATAAGGAGGATCAAGGTGGCATACACTGGATTCGCCACACACACCAATATCAGACTGATCAGCTGGATTTTGCTCATCGACAAACGTCAAGTGCTTGTCATCTCGCTCACCATTGATAGCGTCTTCATCACTATCAACAAGCTTACCTTTGAAGAAGTTGAGGTACTTCGAGAATCCTTTTACCATTGACTTGTCGAGATGCTCAACAACTTTTCCCGCAACATCAAAATATACCCCCACATGCTGGGTATCCGTATGATCCAATATTCTAGCCAGTTCACGTCTGCTAATTCCCTCAGCTGCTAGGCCTGTAGCCAAGGTGTATCGTAACCTCCTTGGTGTGACATGCATGAGTTCACCAGTAAGAGGGGAAATTATGTTATGGCGCTTTATAAAGGCTGTAATTAAACGAGATATATCCCCGCTCGTCATATTGAAAATATTCTCTGCATCTAGAGAAAACATGGCAACGCGGTTACCACCTGTTCTTATTAGAAGTGGTCGATTCTCAGGGGTAGAGAAGTCTCTACCTTTAAAGCTAAGAGGCACTGAGTTATTTTGCTCAACAAGATTTTCTAGAATTCTTCCGAAATGGGGATCTAAATATTCATCCATCAGGTCGTCACGAGGATTAACAAATCTCTTCTTAATACGCGGCATCCGAATGAGATAACAGGGGTCTTCGTTCGACGGATCAAGCTTAACGAGATCGCCTTCCCTGAGGTATGTCAGGTTTGCGGGGTTTCGACCGAAAGCTAGTGACAAAGCCATAACAGCCTTCTGCTGGAGATGCTCAAACTCTAGACTTTTGTCCTCTTTTAGCGCAGCAATCAAAAGAGGGAGCTCTAATGATTTATGTAATGGTCCCATATCGGGATCGGACATCCTAACTGCCTCTCCCTTTGGACCACTGGGTATAACCATTGCCTCAAGCTCAGCGGCATACGCATCTGAAAATGTACTGTCTGAAATGTTCTCAGAGCACCAGATATACCACCTAATTGGCTCGTACATCATCCAAAGCTTGTGCCGAGAACGCTGAGAATTGATAGATTTTTCAAATAAATCAATAAGATGATCTTTAATAATTGACGATTGAATATCCTTTTCCCAATTCCTAAGAACTTGCCTCCATACCTCATGAAACACTTTGTATCCAGCAGATGTTGAAATACGCCTCATCTGGTCAGACACATAGTGCTTCAAAGCATTTCTCAGCTGTAAATTTGAAATCTTGCCAAAATCGAGCGTTGAGTGGTGGCGAATCACTATGGGGAGCACCCATTTATCGCCTGATATATTAACTTTTTTCCCTTCTCGGGTAACCAGGATCTGCATCTCAGACCAAGACTGTTCTACAGCTTGTGCTTTCGATAATTTTGTGTTCACTTTGGCTACCTCTCAGACATCATATCAGCCTGATACCGCCTCAATGACTTAACTGCCAGCTCCTCCACTTCTTGGGCGATATAAGTGTCTTGTGACTCCAAACTACTATCGCCACGCAGAAAGGCCAGCGCTTCTCGTCTGCGCTGCTCATCCATTCCTGAAGCCCTAAGAACCCTCTCAAGCCGGGATGAGAATGTGTGTCTAAGAGACTTGGCCGTTAAGTTTTCGGGAAGATGGTCAGCATATTGCGATCGCAATAACTGGAAAAACTGTGTAATTGAGGATTGTGACAAGGGCGCTCCCTCATCACTCAAGATTAAATAGTCTGATTCATGGTTACTTTTGCTTTCAAGCACTTCACGCCAGGTAACAATGTACTCATTTAATGCAAAAGCAAACTGCCTACTCTCAATCGGAATAAGTCTACCATTACGTTTTATTTGAGGCCTCGGCCGCCTCACATCCAATGGGTCTGCTGGTCTACGCTCAACCTTTATCGCCGAAATCGCACCAACCTGGACATCTTCTACCCTGAGGCTAAGCAGCTCACCTGGCCTTAAACCACAAAATAGCATCAGCCCAACAGATACATAATTTCTGAACTTTACAGCTGTATCTCGTCCAAATCCTTGCTTGGCATCGGGATGCAACACGGCAAGCAGGAAGTCAACTTCTACCTCATTTAAACCCTTACGAAGGCTTTTTTTCATTGGTGTGGCAGACATAAAGCTACCATCCAGCATTTTTAGAAAAAATGACTTTCGCTCTCTCAAACGTTCATAGTCCAGGGAAGACAAAGGCAACTGACTTGTCAGTACGTCCATGCACCAACTAATAAATTGTCGGATAGTTGTTAACCGTTGATTGAAGGTATTAGGCGCTACTACACTTATACGTTCATTGGCCTGATCAATTCTTAACGCTTCGACCAAGCCACCTTTTAATTCTGCTTCGTTGAATGAGTTCTGAGCCAGTAATTTCGCAGATAGGTCACAATTCGATTTATCCAGCCAACGATAGAGCACTGATAGTTCTCTCAAATTCCGAACTAATGTATTTGTACTAAGGGCTCGTCTGGCAAGAATAAACTCATTAGGTAAGACAACTGGCATACCAGAAGCATCCAGCATCATTGGTATCTGCTCGCCCGTTTTGTGTGTGACTAGCTCTATTTTCATTGCACCACCCTTATTGACAAAATAAGAGTAGCTACAAACTTCCATCTTTACAACTTTTCAAATTATACGACTTTATAAAAGTACAAAGTCACATAAAACAAAAAAGCCCTTCAAATGTTTACACACTTAAAGGGCTTTATTTCTCATTTATAGCTCGTAAAACCAATCAGTTAATTAGACTAGATCAAGAATTACTTAACAATAATTACTTTATGTCATTCAAAACGGAATATCGTCATCAAAATCCATTGGCGGCTCATTGCTCTGCGGAGCAAAAGATTGAGCAGGACGTGAAGGAGCGCCGCCGCCGCTGAACTGCTGAGGTTGTTGCTGAGATTGTTGCTGTGGTTGTGGCTGCTGTGGCTGTCCCCAACCGCTGCCTTGTGGTTGGCTATCCTGGAAACTACCACCAGCGCGGCTTCCCATCATTTGCATGGTGCCGCCCATGTTTACCACCACTTCTGTGGTGTAACGCTCCTGACCGTTCTGATCCTGCCATTTACGGGTTTGAAGAGAACCTTCAATATAAACCTGTGAACCTTTACGCAGGTATTCACCCGCAACTTCCGCCAATTTGCCAAACAAAACAACCCGGTGCCATTCAGTCTTCTCTTTCATCTCACCGGTCTGTTTATCGCGCCAGCTTTCAGAAGTCGCCAGAGTAATGTTAGTCACTGCGCCGCCGTTTGGCATATAGCGGACTTCCGGGTCTTGCCCCAGGTTACCGATTAAAATAACTTTGTTTATGCCTCTGCTGGCCATTGGGAATACTCCTGATGAAATGAATTTCTACAATTATTAAGTAACGCAGTTTAACATGCGACACTAAAAATGAAACGCGGCCGCTTTAAAGCGGACTTTGCGAAGCTCACCGTACTTTCATACTGTCATACTGTACTTATTACATTATTTCACTTAAATACTGTATATCTAATCAGTCAACTCTGTGTAATAATAACTCACTTATTATTATATACCCT
Organism: Photorhabdus luminescens subsp. luminescens; assembly: GCF_001083805.1. Taxonomy (GTDB): domain Bacteria; phylum Pseudomonadota; class Gammaproteobacteria; order Enterobacterales; family Enterobacteriaceae; genus Photorhabdus; species Photorhabdus luminescens. The sequence continues at coordinate 161,264 of NZ_JXSK01000003.1, forward strand.
ATGGATTTCAAGATGAATCGCGGCGGCAAGGGAGTGAATCCCCGGGAGCATAGCAAACTATGTGACCGGGGTGAGCGAGTGCAGCCAACAAAGAGGCAACTTGAAAGATAACGGGTATATGCACGTATGAATAATCCGGGAAATGGTTCATGGATAACATCGAAGTTCGGGGCGCACGTACCCACAATCTCAAAAATATCAATCTGATAATTCCCCGAGACAAGCTGATCGTTATCACGGGCTTGTCCGGCTCAGGTAAGTCTTCTCTGGCATTTGATACGCTTTATGCCGAGGGACAGCGTCGTTATGTGGAATCGCTTTCAGCTTATGCGCGCCAATTTCTGTCACTGATGGAGAAACCCGATGTTGACCATATTGAAGGATTATCCCCGGCCATTTCCATCGAGCAAAAATCTACTTCCCATAATCCACGTTCAACCGTGGGGACTATTACCGAAATTCATGATTATCTACGTTTGCTGTTTGCCCGCGTAGGTGAACCACGTTGCCCAGAGCACGATGTTCCATTGGCGGCACAGACGGTTAGTCAAATGGTAGATAATGTGCTAACACTGCCAGAAGGCCATCGTCTGATGTTGCTGGCGCCGATCGTCAAAGAGCGAAAAGGCGAGCATACTAAATTGTTGGATAATCTGGCGGCACAAGGTTATATCCGCGCTCGTATTGATGGTGAAGTCTGTGATCTATCTGATCCACCAAGGCTAGAATTACAGAAAAAACATACCATTGAAGTCGTTATTGATCGCTTTAAAGTTCGCGCCGATCTGGCGCAACGTCTGGCGGAATCTTTTGAAACAGCGCTGGAACTTTCAGGCGGTACCGCTATTGTCGCCAATATCGATGATAATACAGCCGAAGAGCTGATTTTCTCTGCTAACTTTGCGTGTCCTGCATGTGGCTATAGCATGAGTGAGCTGGAACCTCGCCTGTTCTCTTTTAATAATCCAGCCGGGGCTTGCCCAACTTGTGATGGTTTAGGTATTCAGCAATTTTTTGATCCTGATAGAGTCATTCAGAATGGTGATATCTCTCTAGCCGGTGGAGCAATTCGTGGCTGGGATCGTCGTAATTTCTACTATTTCCAAATGCTGTGTTCATTGGCGGAACATTATAAATTCGATATCGAAGCTCCCTTTAATTCCCTTAGCGCCAATATTCAGAAAGTGGTGTTGTACGGTTCCGGTAAACAATCCATCGAATTTAAATACATCAATGACCGTGGCGATACCACGGTACGCCACCATCCGTTCGAAGGTGTACTGCATAATATGGAACGCCGTTATAAAGAGACGGAATCCACCGCCGTTCGGGAGGAACTGGCAAAATATATTAGTAATCGCTCGTGTATTTCCTGCCACGGAACCCGCTTACGTAAAGAAGCCCGTTACGTATTTATTGAGAATACCACTCTGCCGGAGATCTCAGATTTCAGTATCGGCCATGCAATGGATTTCTTTCAAAACATTAAACTCAGTGGTCAACGTGCGCAAATTGCTGAAAAAGTATTGAAAGAGATCCGCGACCGTCTGAAATTCCTGGTTAATGTCGGTCTGAATTATCTGACTCTCTCTCGTTCTGCCGAAACTCTGTCCGGCGGCGAAGCTCAACGTATCCGCCTTGCCAGCCAGATTGGCGCAGGTTTAGTGGGCGTGATGTATGTACTTGATGAACCTTCTATCGGGTTGCACCAGCGGGATAATGAACGCCTGCTGGAAACGCTAATCCACTTGCGCAATCTGGGAAATACCGTGATTGTGGTTGAACATGATGAGGACGCCATCCGGGCTGCCGACCATATCATTGATATCGGCCCCGGCGCAGGTGTGCATGGCGGTGAAATCGTCGCGGAAGGCACAGTTAAAGACATTATGGTGAGCAAAGCGTCACTGACAGGTCAATTTCTGAGTGGCAAACGGGAAATTGCCATCCCAGAAAAGCGTATCCCGGCTGATCCGAAAAAAGTGCTGAAACTGATCGGAGCGAAAGGCAATAACCTGAAAAATGTGACGTTCAATCTGCCGGTTGGGTTATTTACTTGTATTACCGGGGTTTCTGGTTCCGGTAAATCGACGCTAATCAATGATACCCTGTTCCCCATTGCCCAACGTCAGTTAAATGGCGCGACCAATATCACCCCTGCACCTTATATCGATATTCAAGGGTTAGAGCACTTCGATAAAGTGATTGATATTGACCAGAGCCCGATTGGCCGAACTCCCCGCTCTAACCCGGCAACTTATACCGGCGTATTCACACCCGTCCGTGAATTATTCGCTGGCGTACCTGAATCACGCGCCCGCGGTTATACACCCGGACGATTCAGTTTTAACGTCAAAGGTGGGCGCTGTGAAGCTTGCCAAGGTGATGGCGTTATTAAGGTAGAAATGCACTTCTTGCCTGATATTTATGTCCCTTGTGATCAGTGCAAAGGTAAGCGTTATAACCGTGAAACACTGGAAGTAAAATATAAGGGCAAGAATATCAATGAAGTATTGAATATGACGATCGAAGAAGCTCGTGAATTCTTTGATGCGGTTCCTGCTCTGGCCCGTAAACTACAAACTCTCATGGACGTTGGTCTTTCTTACATCCGTCTGGGTCAGTCAGCAACAACGTTATCAGGCGGTGAAGCGCAGCGAGTAAAACTGGCACGCGAACTATCCAAACGCGGCACTGGGCAGACGTTATATATTCTCGATGAGCCAACAACAGGTTTGCATTTTGCTGATATTCAGCAGCTATTAGCGGTTCTGCATCAATTACGCGATCAAGGGAATACCATTGTGGTTATTGAACATAACCTTGATGTGATTAAAACCGCTGATTGGATCGTGGATCTTGGCCCAGAAGGAGGTAGCGGCGGCGGCGAAATCCTGATTTCTGGTACACCAGAAGAGGTTGCCGAATGTGAGACATCACATACTGCGCGTTTCCTGAAACCGATATTGAAAAAAGAAGCATAATTCGCAAACAAGGGGCAATTTAAGCCCCTTTATTTCTGACGACGATTTCTCAAACCTTTGAGGTAGAACCCCTTTAACCAACTAAGGATGGAACTTAAAGCATAACGCAGTTGTTTTACCCACGGCTTTCCCAATAATGGCAAGCAATTTTCGCTGCCAGTTCAGCGTTATTAAGTACTAACTGAATATTGGCAGATAGGCTATCACCCCCAGTTAACTCAGCCACTCTGGATAACAAAAACGGCGTACACGCTTTTCCATTTACTCTCTGTTCTATGGATTCGCGTACTGCCTGTTCGATAGCAGCGTTGATCTCCGCTTCCGGCATAGCGTATGGCTCAGGGATAGGATTGGCAATCACCAAACCGCCCTGTAATCCAGTATCCCATTTTACTGCCATCGCCTGAGCTATCTGTTCTGGAGAATCCAAACGAATATTGACGGGAAATGGACTGGTACGACAGAAAAACGCCGGTAAAGAGTGAGTCTGATAGCCAATTAGTGGTACACCGTGAGTTTCAAGATATTCTGTTGTCAGGCCAAGATCCAGAATGGATTTAGCGCCAGCACAGACTACCGCGACACTGGTTTTCGCTAACTCCTGTAAATCGGCAGAGATATCAAAAGTCTGTTCCGCGCCACGGTGCACACCACCAATACCGCCGGTAGCGAAGATTCTAATCCCGGCCATTGCAGCAATAATCATGGTAGAAGCAACCGTCGTCGCGCCATTTTTTCCTGCCGCTATAACAAAGGGTAAATCACGACGACTAACTTTAGTTATCTTGTCACCTTCTCTACCTAAAAACTCTATTTCTTCATGCGACAGACCTGCTTTCATAATCCCATTGATAATAGCAATTGTTGCAGGAACAGCGCCATTTTCCCTGATTTTCCGCTCAACTTGTCGCGCAGTGTTTACATTTTGCGGATAAGGCATTCCATGAGCAATAATGGTAGATTCCAATGCCACAACTGGTCGGTTATTCGCTAAAGCCTCTGTAACTTCTGGGGAAATATCCAAATATTCATTGCTAATAGCATAATTTTTCATGAGATTGTAATTCCAACAGTTTTTGGACACTGCCATTTGACAGATTTGGATTATTGGTAAATTCACAAGAGAGCGTGAGTGCAGAGCACCCTTGGGCAAAGCGAACACTTTCTGCTAGTGTCATATTTTCTAGCCAGCAGTTCACCAGTCCAGCCATCATGGCATCTCCGGCGCCCGTTACATTGACAATCTTGATACTAACGGGAAGTGACCACCCCGCCACGCCATTACTTTCACTAAAGTAGACACCCTCTACGCCCATGCTGAGTACTAACCGCTGCACACCTTGATCGTGAAACCACCGCGCCACTGCCGGAACATCGGTAAGTTGGGTAATTTTCATTCCACTCAGCGCTTCCGCTTCCAGACAATTAGGTTTTAAGGTGTGGATATAGGAAAGCCAGTTTTTAATCTTAGGTGCTTTAAATGCGGATACTGTATCCACAAATACCGGCACCGTTCCGGCATTAGTCAACAACCAAACCAAAGTTTCTTCAGATAAATTGCAATCAATAACCAGTACGCCGGCGTGCTGAATAAGATCACAATGATTCGCTAACAACGATGGCGTCAGTTTTTCCAAAATATGCATGTCATTGATGGCGACTAACATCTCACCACCGTCATCTAATAAGGAGACATATGTCGAGGTATTTTCACCATAAAGCTTATAGCAGTAGTCGATATTAACGCCTGCGCATCTGGCCTGATCCAGTAAAGTGCTACCATAGAAATCATCGCCAACAACAGAAATAAGATGACATTCTTTACCTAATAACGTGATATTTTGGGCAATATTTCTGCCTACACCACCAGGGGTACATTTTATTTTTCCTGGGTTAGAATCTTGATAAATGAGTTTATTTGATGTATAACCGCAAACATCCATATTAATAGAGCCAACCGCTACTACATAATTGTGGTCAGATAAAATATAACCTTTCCCTTTTATATATCCCTTATTCATTAAATTCATAATATGACCAGCAACCCCCGAGCGACTTATACCTAAAACGTCGGCAATTTCCTGCTGTGGAATCAACGGATCTCGTCTCAGAAGTTGCAATATTTGTTTTTCCCGATTCGTCATTTTTAGACACTTGTTTGTTCTTAAACACACGTTTGTTTTATGTGTTAAAAGCAAAACAGTAAAGCGGGATTTTTTATTTTACAATGAAGTTGGGATAACGATCGTAAGAGTATATGACTGGATTACCAACACTATTTTATGTGATAACCATCAAGTTAAATCCTACTGGAATAACCCTTCCTCCAGCATATTAAGAATCGGCTAGTGTTTTATACTAGAAATAGATTTAATAAAACAAAGAAATAAGAAAAATCTTATTGGAAGCTAACAAATGTTTGGGTATACCTTGAAATGATGAAAATTACTTTTCGCCATCTGAAACATGTTTCATTAAAAAGTGATCTGTTTCACATTAAAAAATATACTTCATAGCCGAAAATATCCGCGAACAAATTATATATGCTGAGATTAGAACAATTCTCACATTAAACTTCACCCTATAAGGAATAAATACAAATAGTTTAACGTTATTACGCTTATAAACAAAAATGCTTATAAACCTCTTGCTCATATAAACAAAAATGTTTATATTTATTTTCAAGTTAAACAAACAGGAGGAGGCAGTGAAGCAAAGCGAGTTTCGCCGGTGGCTTAAAGCTCAAGGAGCAGAATTTAAAGATGGGACTAACCATTTGAAAGTTTTCTTGAACGGTAAGCAAACCACGATGCCAAGGCACCCTAGTCAAGAAATCCCAGAACCTCTGAGGAAAGCAATATTAAAACAGCTAGGCATCAAATGACAGACCGGCCCTAAGGGGCTGGTTACTCGCATAACTTCACTGAGTAAAATATGCGATACCCAGTAAAATTCGAACATGACGAAACAGGTTGGGCTGTGATGTTCCCAGATATCCCAGAAGCCTTAACAGGCGGAGATACCAGAGAAGAAGCGTTAGCTATGGCACAGGATGCTCTGATTACTGCGTTTGATTTCTACTTTGAAGACCGGCGCGAAATACCAACACCATCCACTGAAGGAGAAGCTTTTGTCGAAGTACCAGCCAGTATAGCGGCTAAAGTTTTACTGTTGAATACGATGCTTCAAACAAGAACAAGCAACGCAGAGCTTGCGCGGTTATTGGGAACCCGACCGCAAGAAATTCAACGTATAGTGTCATTAGGTCATAGCACTAAAATTGACACCATCGCGAATGCGTTAAATGCCTTGGGAAAACATCTAGAACTTGTTGCCATTTAAACATCACCATCAAATAGTCTTAAACCTTGCCACAGCAAGGTTTAAGTACATGACTAAATTTAAATTACGGCCTCACTACCATTTATCTCGATAGTCAAATGATATTTGATACCAATATTTATCTGTTTCAATTTTATTTCTAAAATATGATTCAAGTGTTGGCACCCATTCTTTTTTTACATCGAATGCGCCATTATTAATATTATCTTCAATAGGAAGCCCTAATTTTTCTATTACTGAACCATCATCTCCTAGATCTCTAGAATATTCCTCACCAATAAACTCTTCCTTTTTTATATTAAACCACGCAATGTTTAACTTTAATCCCATAACTTACCTTATAAAAATTTTTTAATGCTACGTCATGATCATCCTCTGCTAATGACTCACCTGTTTTATTAAACAAAAAGTACACATTAATACTATAAATAAGATTCCAAAATAGTGCTACGCCTTATACCACTCACAACTCTATATATACAATGGGTTGAATAGGACTATGTGTAGCAGAGTTACGAAACGTTATTTATAAACACAGACAATTAAAGTAGAAACAGATCGATCTCAAGTAACAATGATTATCATTATTTATGTAATAGTAAACGCTATTTAAGATTAGTGATATCAGTTACTAGTTTCACTAATAATTGCGAGCTGAAAAAACATAAGAATAAAAACATTAAAAATAAATTAATTGAAGCATAAAGCAAGCGCACCATATTATGGGGCGCTTCTAAGAAGGGATATACTGCTATTCTACAAAATTGTCGATCATTATCATCAATAGCAGATTATTTATATTAGAATCCATTATTTATTTACCGCCGCAAATGTCTCAGCAATACGTGCCACATTACGATGGTTAACACCTGCCATGCAGACTCGGCCATTACCGACCAGATAAACAGCGAATTCTTGACGCAAGCGATCCACCTGTTTCTGGCTAAAACCGGTATAGCTGAACATCCCGCGCTGTTTCATAAAATACTCAAAGTTTTTCTCTGGTAATGCTGTTTTCAGAGCATCCACCAGCACCGTGCGCATTTCCAAAATACGCAAGCGCATATGTTCAACTTCTGTCAACCATTGTGCCTTCAAAGCAGGATCAGTCAGTACTTTCGCCACAACCTGCGCGCCAAAATTCGGTGGGGTAGAGTAGACGCGACGTACACCCGCTTTTAACTGCCCAAATACCCGCTCTTTGGTCTGTTCATCATCACAGATGACAGACAAGCCACCCACACGCTCACCATACATAGAAAATATCTTGGAGAAAGAGTTACTCACCAGACAAGGCAAACCGGCTGTCGCCATAGCACGAATGGCATAAGCATCTTTTTCCATACCATCCCCAAACCCCTGATAAGCAATATCAAGGAATGGCAGTAATTCTCTCTCTTTAACAATCTGAACAACTTGATCCCATTGATCATAGGTCAGATCCGATCCGGTTGGGTTATGGCAACAAGGGTGCATCACAATAATGCTTTTTGCCGGCAACTTCCTGAATGTTTCCAGCATTTCATTGAATTTTACCCCTTTAGTCTGGGTATCAAAATAAGGGTAATAATTCACCTTGATACCAGCCCCCGCAAAAATAGCGGCGTGGTTTTCCCAAGTTGGATCACTGCACCACACTTCTGAATCAGGGAAATAACGACGCAGAAAATCAGCACCAATTTTAAGGGCGCCAGAACCGCCCAATGATTGAATCGTTGCCACTATCCGCTGTTTCAACACCGGATGATCTTTACCAAATAACAGTTCCTGAACCGCAAGACGATATGATTCCAATCCCTCCATCGGCAGATAAAGAGAAGCCGTCTGTGACAACGCTCTAAGTTGTTCTTCTGCGGTAGCCACTGCCTGCAATTGCGGAGTCACACCCTGCTCATCGTAATACAGCCCGATACTCAGATTAATTTTTTCCGCACGAGGATCTTTTGTAAACTCTTCCGCCATCGAAAGAATAGGATCACCAGCATAAACATCAACATTCTGGAACATCAGGCTCTACTCCTTATCAATCTGTTAATTAATAAACAATATAACCTACAACATCATTCGTCCAGGTATTCCATCACCACTCTGGAAGTGAGTTTGGTCACCAGTTCATAAGTAATGATACCAGTGCATTCAGCAATCCGTTCCACTGGCAGCACATCTCCCCAGAGCACCACTTCATCACCCACTTTATCTGTCGCATCTGGACCTAAATCAACAGAAATCATGTCCATTGAGACACGACCAGCAATCGGCACTTCACGGCCATTAATATGTATTGGCGTTCCCGAAGGCGCACTACGCGGATAACCATCACCATAACCAATAGCTACAACACCAAGATAAGTATCACGTTCACTGACCCAAATCCCACCATAGCCAACCGACTCACCAGCTTTATGCTTACGAACAGCAATTAAGCTCGACTTTAAGGTCATTGCTGGGATCAGGTTAAAATCCGTGGCTGTTTTATCAGACAATGGCGATACACCATACATTATCAGCCCGGGACGCACCCAATCTTGATGGACTTCCGGCCACAACAGGATACCTCCCGATGCATCAATGGATTTTTCTCCCGGTTTGCCAGCACAGAAAGCCTGAAAACAGGCTATCTGCTGGCAAGTGGTATCTACCGCTGGCTCATCAGCTCTGCCAAAATGGCTGACAATATTGACGGGCTGTTGCACATTTTTACAACGACTTAGCCGTTGATAAAATTCTTCGGCATCTTCCGGCCTCACACCTAAACGATGCATCCCGCTATCCAATTTCATCCATACTTTTACCGGATGAGATAATTTAGCCTGTTCCAGCGCTTCCAACTGTTCAATGCTGTGAACCACGGTTTCAATATGGTTAGCAACCAGTACTGGCAAATCAGCCGCACCAAAGCATCCTTCCAATAACAGAATCGGTTTGACGATACCACCATGACGCAACGTCAATGCTTCACCAATTCGCGCTACACCGAAACAATCGGCATCTTCCAGCGTATGTGCTGTCTCCAGTAAACCGTGGCCATAAGCGTTTGCTTTCACAACTGCAATCAGATTGCTTTTAGGGGCGATCTCCCTTACCCGTTGCAAGTTATGTCGCAGAGCGCGGCGGTCAATAACTGCGGTTGCCGCTTTCATTCTATTCCTTAAATTTATTGATTCTTTGGTGGTTAATACTTATTCGTCGTCATAACTTGGTCCGGCATAGTTATCGAACCGCGACCATTGACCATTAAACGTCAGGCGAACTGTACCGATTGGACCGTTACGTTGCTTACCAAGAATGATTTCAGCCACACCTTTCATGTCGCTGCTCTCATGGTAAACCTCGTCACGATAGATAAACATAATGAGGTCGGCATCCTGCTCAATAGAGCCGGATTCACGTAAATCAGAGTTAACTGGACGCTTATCTGCCCGCTGTTCAAGGCTACGGTTGAGCTGAGAAAGTGCGACTACCGGCACTTGAAGCTCTTTAGCCAAGGCTTTTAGTGAACGGGAAATCTCCGCAATTTCCAAAGTACGATTATCAGATAAGGCCGGAACCCGCATTAATTGCAGGTAGTCGATCATGATCAGACTTAATCCGCCATTTTCGCGGAAGACACGCCGAGCGCGGGAACGAACTTCGGTAGGCGTCAGGCCAGATGAGTCGTCAATATACATATTGCGTTTTTCCAGCAATATCCCCATCGTACTGGAGATCCGCGCCCAATCCTCATCATCAAGCTGACCGGTACGGATACGGGTTTGATCCACCCGTGAAAGGGATGCCAGCATACGCATCATGATCTGGTTGCCGGGCATCTCAAGACTGAAAATCAAAACCGGCTTATCCTGCATCATGGCTGCGTTTTCACACAGGTTCATGGCGAAAGTGGTTTTACCCATAGAAGGACGCGCAGCCACAATGATCAAGTCTGATTTTTGTAAGCCTGCGGTTTTCTTATCCAGATCCTGATAACCGGTTGAAACACCGGTTACACCATCGTGAGGACGTTGATAAAGTTGCTCAATCCGCTCGACGGTTTCTTCAAGGATCTGCTCTATTCCTTTCGGCCCTTCATCTTTACTAGCACGATTTTCAGCGATCTGGAACACCCGTGATTCGGCCAGATCCAATAATTCTTCGCTACTCCTGCCTTGAGGATCATAACCGGCATCTGCAATTTCATTTGCAACTGCGATCATCTCGCGGACAACAGCACGTTCGCGGACAATATCCGCATAAGCATTAATGTTAGCCGCGCTTGGCGTATTTTTGGATAATTCGGCCAGATAAGCAAAACCGCCTACATTATTCAGTTCCCCACTCTGCTCAAGGGATTCCGATAATGTAATCAGGTCGATAGGATTGCCCATCTCCAGCAAGCGCTGCATTTCAGCAAAAATGCGCCGATGTGGACGACTGAAAAAATCATTGCTAGTAACACGTTCGGAAACATTATCCCAACGTTCATTATCTAGCATTAAACCGCCTAACACAGACTGCTCTGCTTCCAAAGAGTGTGGCGGAAGTTTCAGCCCTTCCATTTGGCGATCTTTCGGTTCAGCCATTTTGTTGTGAGTTGATTTTTTTCCCGCCATGAATCCCGCAATAATCTACTGATAAATCTGCAACAGCACATGAGTATACGCTATGAAGCGCCTTGAGTAATTACATATAGTTTGTAATTATTTCTGACACATTAAAGCCCGTTTACAATCAGTTCAACTACTACGTGCACACACATTCCCCTTATATTGATGAGGTTGAGTCATGGCAAAACATATCGAATTTTCCTCTATTGGCGGCCCTGAAGTTCTCCAATATTGCGAATTCACCCCCAAAGCTCCTGCTGACGATGAAGTACAAGTAGAAAATAGAGCGATTGGCATCAATTACATCGACACTTATATTCGTAGCGGGCTATACCCACCGGCACAATTACCGAGCGGTCTTGGCACTGAGGCCGCTGGAGTAGTCACCAAAGTGGGCTCGGCTGTCACTACCATAAAAGTGGGTGATCGTGTAGTTTATGCTCAATCAACTTTAGGCGCTTACAGTGAAGTGCATAATGTCGCGGAAAGCAAAGTCGCTGTTCTGCCGGATACCATCTCTTTCGAACAAGCCGCTGCTTCTTTTCTAAAAGGGCTGACGGTTTACTATCTTCTACGCCGTACCTACAAAATCCAGTCAGGCGAACCCTTTTTGTTTCATGCCGCCGCCGGGGGCGTTGGGCTAATTGCCTGCCAATGGGCAAAAGCTTTGGGGGCAAAACTGATCGGAACAGTTGGCTCTGATGAGAAAGCACAACGCGCTAAAGATGCCGGTGCATGGCAGGTCATTAACTATAGCCGTGAAAATATTGTCGAACGGGTTTATCAAATCACCAACGGTGAAAAAGTCGGTGTAGTTTATGATTCTGTTGGTAAATCGACCTGGCTGGATTCACTGGACTGCCTGAAACGCCACGGGTTAATGGTCAGCTTTGGCAATGCATCCGGGCCAGTTACCGGTGTCGATTTAGGGATTTTAAATCAGAAAGGCTCGCTGTTTGTTACCCGCCCCTCTATCGCTGGCTATATTTCAACTCGCGAAGAGTTAGATGAGGCGAGTAAAGAACTGTTTGATCTGATTGCCAGCGGCAAAATTAATGTGGATGTACCAGAAAATCAGAAGTTCCCGTTAAGTAAGGCGACAAGAGCACACCAGATTCTGGAAAGCCGAGCAACGCAAGGATCAAGTTTACTGATCCCTTAACAGTAAAATGAGCGGGTTATTAACTAAGCCATCAAGCCTAATACCTTAATATGCTGTAATTACCTGTACGAATAACTTTAAGCTAGAGAGTAGCCTTGGCCGAATATATAGGAGATAGAACAGAGCAATACCCCTCTTGGTAGGGGTATCACACCTCAGATATTAAAATAAAAATCAACTTATTAAATCAAACGGAGTTCTATACTACCCTGCATTTTACTTCCATTCGGTAACATGAAAATGTTCTGAATGCTCTACTGATATCTAAAAAAGAGCATCTAAACTTTCATCAGAGTAAGATTTTTTAAATGAAACAGGAAGAAATTGTGGTGGTGTATTACAAATCGTATTGAGATCATTGCCCCAGATAGGTATTTCGCGTACCTCCCCGCCAATCATGCTATCTCCTGAAAGGTTTTCTTTACAATAAATATCACCTTGAGCATCAACCCCAACCATATATATATCGTTTGGTTTCACAGGCTCTAGCTTACCCACTCCATTAATTTCAAAAAATGCTTTAGTAAGAAGTAAAGAACCACTAGCTCCCCATAATTTAGTCGGCTCGTTATTATCCCTTCCAATCCAAGAAAGCACTACTTTTTCTCCGTCAATCCCAGTAAACCAGCTATCGCGCAAGCCACTGGAAGATCCCGTTTTCCCTGCAAGAGCATATTTTTTAAATCCAGCCCCTAATCTTTTTGATGTGCCTGAGCGAACAGACTCCTGCATAGCATAAAGCGTGAGCCAAGCAGCTTCTTCTGGAACGACTTGTGCTAGAGCCTCGGTTCTATGGTAAATTTCTTTCCCATATTTGTCTTGAATTGAAATTAACGTGTAAACACCCGTATGCTTTCCAAGATTAGATATCGTCTGAATCCCTTCAACAAGTTCTACTGGCGCCATATCAAGTGTGCCTAACAGAATAGATGGAACCATTACTATTCTATCAGAAGGAATTCCTATTGATTTTAGTGTTTTTGCGACATTATCAATTCCTACAGACATACCCAAATTTACTGTAGCTACATTAATAGAATGAGCAAGAGCATCTAAAAGCATTACTCGCCCCCTGTACGTTCTTGTAGGGTTTTTTGGCGACCACGAGTTTTTTTCACCAACATCTATACTGAGAGGTTCATCCTCAATCCAAGTATTTAAATTAAAACGGTAAGGAGAAGTTAGTGCAGACAGGTAGACTGCCGGCTTAATCAGTGAACCGACTTGTCTTTTAGTATCTGAAGCTCTGTTGAACCCGTTATAGTCTACATTTCTATCTCCCACAATAGCCAATAGCGCCCCCGATTTTCTATCAACAACTAAAATTACAGATTGCAAATCTTTTAAACCTGTTTTCTTATCTAACATTGGCATGGTTTTTTTTACTGCATTCTCTGCATCTTCTTGTGACACAGGATCAAAAGTGGAAAACACTCTTGCTCCGGACAAATCATTAAGGACAATATTTTTATTATTCCTAATCTCTTTTTTTAACATGCTAATGAAAGAAGGATGTTTAGTGAAAACAGAACCTTTTTCCTGGACATTGAGACCTTCTTTCATTGAAGATAAGTAGTCGTCTTTATTAATAACTCCACTCTCCGATGACAACTTTAAAACGAGATTACGTCTCTCCATAGCTACTGTCGGTTTAGTCCACGGGTTATACAATGAAGCTCCTTTAGCCATCCCTATTAATAATGCTTGCTGCTCTAAAGATATTTCATTGATTGGCCTACCAAAGTAATAAATGCTAGCAAGTGGAAACCCATAAATCCCGAACGAACTGTTCTGTCCCAGATAGATTTCATTCAGATAAAGCTCAAGAATTTTATCCTTGTTAAACTTAAACTCCAAGACCAAAGACATAATAGCCTCAGTCAACTTACGACTCATTGTCCTATCCCGGGACAAGAACATATTTTTCACAACCTGCTGTGTTATCGTACTTCCACCCTGAATTCGCTTTCCAGCTTTAATATTTTTGTACAAGGCTCTGGCTATAGAATAAGGATTAAGACCATGATGATTATAAAACTCTCGATCCTCTGTGGAAATCAACATATTAATCATATCATTAGGGAAGTTTTCCAACGGCATGAATATCCGTTGCTCATCACCGGGTGAATATATAATTTCCACTAACCTCGGTTCAATGAGTATGTTATTAACAGCCAGTCCTAAATCTAAATCCACTATCTTTTTAATTATATTTTTGTCAAACTCAACTTCCACTTTAACTGACTTAGATAAATGGTCTGGATAAGAGAACTCCCGTAAGTAAATAAAAACCTTATCTCTATCTTCATGAAAGTCGCCAGGACTTCTTATCGAGTCAACGTGATGGTATCTGGCGCCATTTAATATCTTTATTACATTTCCTTTGTTTTTATACTCCCCAAGCTTCAACGTATATGTCTTGCCATAAACCTGAGCTGGCATATCCCAGAATCCATTACTTACTCTCTCATTTATCATAGTATCGATTCTTTCTGCCAGATTATATATGTAGAGAAATGCAAAACAGAACACTAAAAATAAAACGGCTAATATAATCTTAAAAAGGAAACTTAATTTTATCTTTTTATTTTTTTTCTTCTTTCTTCTTCCTAAAGGTTCCGTTGCATTAATTTCTTTCATATAAACCAACCCGTAATGTATACTCAAAGGCAACTTCAATGTTACGTCTTAACACTCTTGATTACTGCATATAAATCCACTTGAAGAAATCATTAATCGCTAAAACATAGCTAGAATATTATTTTAAATATAATAACCAATCACACTCTAATAAGATAAAACTCAATATTAAAAATTTTCATAACGCGCAGATTTCAGTATTCAACGATTAAGATGGAACAGGTTACCTAACACAAGCACTATTAATCAATCTTGTTATTAATATAACTAAAATAAATCGTATTTATATCAGAAATCCACACCATCTTGTTATTGATTCGCTACACGTAACTCTCACGATTTATTCGAAGCAAGATAGCCAATTTTATGCCCATAAAAATATTTTCAACAACGAAATGACTATATACCCTATGGATTTCAAGATGTATCGCGACGGCAAGGGAGCGAATCCCCGGGAGCATAGCGAACCATGTGACCGGGGTGAGTGAGTGCAGCCAACAAAGAGGCAATTTGAAAGATAACGAGCCTGTAGCATTCATACCAATGCTCATGACAAAAAACCGGGTGTTTGACATATCTTCACTATAATAGATTTTAATTCATGCAGAACTTTATCATGTCTGCTCCCCACCCGTGTGCCTATTTCGAGTTCATAGGGTGGCATGCTAACGGGGCATGGGAATATTTGTAGCGATGTGTTCTTCTCCATTGCTCGTGCTGCATGTGATGGCACCGTAGTGATTAAATCAGTTTCAATCAGCAAAAATGGCACTGCCGCAAAATGTGTAGTAGAAACCTTGACACTGCGTTTATAGCCAACAGCATTTAATGCTTCATCTACCACACCTACGAACCCACCTGAGGAAACTAATAAATGAGGGCGTTGTGCGTAGTCATCCACCGTTACCGGCACCGAAGTATTTTTGTCGGCTATGCACAAGTAATTCCCCTTTCCTAAACGGTGACTTTTAACTAAGTGAGATGATAAACCACCAGCGGTGATAGCAAGGTCAATTTGATGACGCATCAACATATCCTGAGCCAAGCCACTATGAGTTTGCCGAAAAATGATATGCAAACCAGGGAGATGCTCGTCAACTTTTTTCAGTATCTTTTGCCCTAAAGCAATTTCACTGTCATCTGATAAACCCACAGTCACCGTGCGACCCTTTATTTCTTTTCCAGCAGTGGTTAAAGCTAGTGCCTGTCGGCATTGCGTCAGTGCCTCTTCGACGAGAGGTGCTAACTCATTAGCTCTAACCGTAGGACGTAGCCCGCGCCCCGTCCGTTCGAACAGCGGGTCGGAGTATACGCGTCTTAAACGCCCAAGAGCTGCGCTTACCGCGGGTTGCGTTAATCCAAGCCGAATAGCGGCACGACTCGCCCCACCTTCCTCGATCAAAGCCTCAAACACCCTGAGCAAATTGAGGTCAATATTCTCAATATCAATATAATTCATAACAGATAGTCCTTTTCAAATATTGATTGATATTAGACGTATCTACACTATTACGCATCAGAAACATCTTGAGAAGAAGGAAACACCTATGAGCAAGATATCAGTTGCTGCGCTTCCGATCGGTACATCTCCTGAATGGAAAGTCGCCAAATTACCTCATATCATTGATTTTAAAAATAAAAAAATCAACAACAGAGCACAATTAGTTGCTATGCCCGAGTCTCCGTTAGGCGGGTATCCTAGAGGCAATTTTTTCGGTAATTATATGGGATATAGACAACTAGAGGGGAGGCAAGAGTTTGCTAACTGTTATAATAATGCTGTCGATCTTAAGGGGCCGGAAGTAAAGGCGCTAGCCGCGCTGTCCAGACGAACAAAAGCATCACACGATATCAAAATCCCTATATTTTCTTAAAAAACAAATCATATGGACAAAAACATTATGAAATATATCGTTATTTTATTTATTTTCAGATCATGTCCAGTTAACGCTATGAAGCAGTATACTTTAAACTGTCAAGGCCGTAGTGAAATGACCGTCATGCATACAAATTATAGGATAACGACTTTGAAGTGGGATGATGATTTTATTGTATCACCATCTCCCACTAAACTATTTAATAAGAACGGAAAGAAACTTGTATATCAGTTTATGAATGGAGATATGATGATTGTAAATTCTGAAAATGAAAAACATTATTTTATTTACAATCAAAAGAAAGCGGTTGAATGTCACAAAGGGCCAGATAAAAATGTTTTCCCTGTTATTTTAGGTATAACACATTAGTTTTTATTAAAACGTATAAATAACTTTTCACAATTCTGCTACACATTCCCCCATTCAACCCATTGTTATATATAGAGTTATGAGTGGTATAAGATGTAGCGCTATTTTGGAATCTTATTTATATTCACGGAGGGATATGCTTAAACTATCCGATGCAGGGCAAATACAGTAATGATCTCGAAAATAAGTTATTGGCACTTTATAACGATAACATCATATACTTTAATCTAAATAGCAGTTCAATAAAATAAATCTACTTAGGTAAATAGAATTCATGGGTAGATTCATATCCGGTAGTTTTTGGCTATAAGGAATAAACCAAGAAATGGAATAGACGTGCCGTGTTTGAATTTCCAGAGTTTCAGGACTAAACGTTTTCTAAAGTTCAAATAAAATAGATTGGCTTAATAATTTTATAATAGACATTTGGTTTTTTTATGAAAGATATCACCTTTTTTACATGGAAAGTCCAGTTTGTGGCTACATTTTTACTGTTTCTCAATGCTCCATTAATTCAAGCTGAAGAAGCTCTAGCTACTCCACAAGTGGACTCACAAGCTTGGATCTTAATGGACTACAACAGTGGAAAAGTTCTGGCAGAAGGTAATGCGGATGAAAAGATAGATCCGGCGAGCTTAACTAAACTCATGACCAGTTATGTTGTAGGACAAGCAATTAAGTTAGGTACAATTCATCTGACCGATACTGTAACCATTGATAAAAATGCTTGGGCTACAGGCAATCCCGTTCTACGCGGGTCTTCTGTCATGTTTCTTAAACCTAGGGACAGGGTTTCAGTGGAAGACCTTAACAAAGGAATTGTTATTCAATCCAGTAATGATGCCTGTGTTGCACTAGCTGATTATATAGCTGGCAGTCAGGACGCATTCATAAGTCTTATGAACGGCTATGGACAAAAAATGGGGCTTAACAATACAACGTTTAAAACAGTGCATGGTTTAGATGCTCCTGGGCAATTTAGTACAGCACGAGACATGGCATTGTTAGCTCGCTCCCTCATTCATGATGTCCCGGATGAATATGCAATTCATAAAGAGAAAGAATTCACATTTAATAAGATTCGTCAATACAATCGTAACCGACTGTTATGGAACAGCAACCTCAATATAGATGGCATGAAAACCGGAACTACCTCTGAGGCCGGTTATAACTTAGTTGCATCAGCAACCTTGGGTGATATGCGCTTAATTTCTATTATTCTGGGCGCAAAGACGGATTCTGTTCGTTTCCAGGAATCAGAAAAACTTCTGACATGGGGATTTCGCTTCTTTGAAACAGTGACACCTATTAAATCTGAAGATACTTTTATTACTCAACGTATATGGTTTGGAAATAAAAAAGAAGTCAAACTCAATGTGGGTAAACAAGGTTCTATTACCATACCTCGTGACCAACTTAAAAAATTAAAAACCAGCTATATTCTTAATACCCCTCAGATTACTGCCCCAATAAAGAAAGACCAAGTAGTCGGCACCATAACTTTTAAGATTGGCAGTAAAACCATTGAGGAAAGACCACTTATTGTAATGGAAACGATTGAAGAAGGTGGATTCATTAGCCGTATGTGGGATTTCGTCTTGATGAAAATATACCAATGGTCTGGCATTTGCTTCCCTTGCTCCATAAATAGCTAATGCTTTTTTTGAATTTACATCAATGCATTACGTTTCTTAGCTTAAAATTTTTTCGATGGCTATTTAAGATCATCATTATCTTAAATACCTCAAGCCTGTTATTTAATATTTAATCACATATGTAAGGCCCGGTATGAGATCTAAAGAATATTTTTAAACTTCAGGTCTCAACCATTTTACTTTCCATAATGATACAATGGAAAAAATAATTGGTATCTTAGGTGACATTGGGCCAGGAGCTGTAAGTGCCACGGATAGAATTCTTATAGCAGTAAAACGAGCGGATATTACATCCGCTCAGTCACCATAGCTAACGCCTGTTCCACAACAGAAATATCCGCTCCCGATTTGTGTGCATTCTCACTAAGATGACGACGCCACTGACGCGCCCCCGGAATCCCTTGAAAAATACCTAAAATATGGCGGGTAATATGACCCAGATATGTTCCTTTTGATAGTTCTTGCTCTATATAAGGATAAAGTGCTTTGACCACCGCAACAGTATCAACCACCGGCATTGAAGCATCAAATAATTCATGATCAACCTGTGCCAGAATAGACGGGTTTTGATAAGCCTCACGCCCAATCATAATTCCATCTACATGTTGTAGATGCTGTTTCGCTTCTTCCAACGATTTAACACCGCCATTAATAGCAATCGTCAATTGAGGGAAATCTTTTTTCAATTGATAAACTCGTGGGTAATCCAACGGTGGAATCTCACGGTTTTCTTTTGGACTCAAACCAGAAAGCCACGCTTTACGAGCATGAATGGTAAATATATTGCAACCACTACGTCGCACAACGGTATCAATAAAATCACACAGGAATTGGTAACTGTCTTGTTCATCAATACCGATACGGGTTTTAACTGTCACCGGCACATTAACCACATCCTGCATGGCTTTGACGCAATCAGCGACCAGTTCCGCTTCTCCCATCAAGCAAGCGCCAAAACGACCATTTTGTACCCGGTCAGAAGGGCAACCGACATTTAGGTTAATTTCATCATAACCACGTTCTTGAGCAATCTTCGCACAATGCGCCAACGCTTGCGGATCACTGCCACCCAGTTGTAATGCTATCGGATGTTCTTCTTCGCTATATGCCAGATAATCGCCTTTACCATGAATAATCGCCCCGGTTGTCACCATTTCGGTATATAACAGCGTTTGCTGACTTAATAAACGATGGAAATAACGGCAGTGACGATCTGTCCAGTCCAACATCGGGGCGACGGAGAAACGGTTAAGGCTATATTTAACCGTTTCTTTATCTTTTTCATTGAATTTAAAAGTTTTTTCAATTTCTTTACTTTGGTGCATTGCTATACTTTTTAGATTATTTTGACATTCTCAGTACCCCATAAATAGGGGGCCTAACACAGAGAATAATATTAAATTATGGCCTACTATAGCATAGAGAAACGTCTCCGTACTGATGGCAGTATCAAGTATCGTTGACAATTGACGCAAAGAAGTATCGCAGGTGATTTATACCCTTCATCTTTCAAGCTGCTGCTTTGTTGGCTGCTTTCACTCACCCCAGTCACATCGTTATCTATGCTCCTGGGGATTCGTTCACTTGCCGCCGCGCTGCAACTCGAAATCTATTGGGTATAATGTAGAACCGTACAGTTTGCTATCAGGAATATTTTGGGGAAAGCGCGGAGTACGTTTACTACTTTAGTATAATTATTTCGGCTTTAAGGGATAAACGGGACCAAAGTCCCATGCCTTTTACTGATATTGAACGTTGAAGTTAATAACCGCGCCACACGCTGCTGCATAACGTTCCAAAGTCTTCATACTTGCGCCAAGAGGATTTTTTTCAAGCCTATTGATACCTGATGGTTTGATACCAATTTTCTCTGCCAGCTCAGTCTTTGACATGCCAGAACGTTCACGCATCTCAAATAATATCTGTATCAGTTCCAACTCCTTGTCGGCTTCCTTATACGCAGCGATAGACTCCGCGTCATTCAACATCAACTCCTTCAATTCGTTCAGTGATACTGGTTTCATTTGAACTCCTTAAGCCTCATATGGGCTGTCTTGATGGCTGCTGCCGGGGTTTTCTCAGTCTTCTTCACGAATGCATGTAGTAGATAGATCTTCTGACCTCTCGCAAATGCATACAGTGACCGGGCAATGTCTTTATCTCCTACCCTTAGTTCAAATATACCACCGCCGATAACTCGGCTATGTGGCATCCTGAGAGCATTGCCTTCAATTGCCAGACGTTCTATTAACCTAAACATCCTACCACGTATCTGAGATGGCAATGTGGCAAGTTCAGTAGCAGCGGCTTCATGAGTAAGTATAGTATACATTTATTTTCCTCCATTAAGGAAATTATATTATAAAAGAAATAATATTTAAAAAATAAAAATTACTCTAAAAGAGAAATAAAAGAGTGGGGGCGTATAGACAACAGAATTACTGCCTGTTCCAATAAAACAACAGACTAAAGGAATATAATCATGACCATACAGACAGCAAAAACCAAGCTGATGACTGACACCTGATGTTCAGGACATTTTCGGTTATGCCCTACATGTTGCACAGACTGGGGGAAAACATTCTCAGGCCAAGCCATTGAAAGGATTTGGTGGTGCTGGTGTACTAGAAGTCGTAGAAGACTACATTGGCGACACTTACCGGGAGGTATATACCGTTAAATTTGGAACTGCTATCTATGTTCTACATGTATTTCAGAAAAAATCATCGACAGAGATAGCAACACCTAAGCCAGATATGGATAAAATTCGCGAACGATTGAAAATCGCAGAAGACCATGCCAGAGGAAGATAATATGAACCACAATATCGAAGTCAGTAGCGGTAACATTTATACCGATCTCGGTATGGAGGATGCCGAAGAAATGCAAGTCAAAGCACAACTTGCTACTACTATTATCGGCAATATCATTAAAAGCCGTCGCCTAACACAAGAAAAAGCCGCTCAATTGTTAGGCATGACTCAACCCCGTTTATCTAACATGCTACGTGGGCAATTCCGAGGTATCAGCGAGGCAAAAATGTTAGATTGCCTGAATCGACTAGGGCGTGACGTTCAGATTGTGATCGGGAAACCGCGCCGGACACCCGGTAGCCTTAAAGTCGTTTTTTCTTAATACAACTTTCACAATAGCCCAATCTTCTGGGCTATTTTTTACCTGCTGTAAAAAAACTTAAACCTGACTCTTATCAACAGCTCCAGCTAATGCGGAACTGTGAGACCTTTATTCTAGCCAGTAGATCGGCAAATAATTATTAAGTACTACCTAATCAGTGCCAATATCATCATGCCCTTCTTCAAATTCCCATTGAATATTATATTTGTCTATAAAATAAAAATATCTGATCTTACCTATAATCTCACAAGTTTCTTGTTTTAAAACAGCGTTTTTTTCATCCTCTTCGTTAAAAAAGATAAATTCATCACTGGTGATTTCAT
Source organism: Photorhabdus luminescens subsp. luminescens (assembly GCF_001083805.1). Lineage (GTDB taxonomy): Bacteria > Pseudomonadota > Gammaproteobacteria > Enterobacterales > Enterobacteriaceae > Photorhabdus > Photorhabdus luminescens. The sequence goes on from NZ_JXSK01000003.1 coordinate 183,334, forward strand.
CTATTTTGTATGGCTTATATAATGGCGATGAATTTATTAATTTTACATCAGGCGAGTTTTTTATATGCTCGAATACACTATCTATGTTTTGTACTCTAAGACAAATATGACCAATACCACCAATATCATTGCCTTCTTTTATTTCAATCCTTTTTGTTCCAGTTGGATTGTGATATTCCATTAATTCAATAAAAACCCTAGCTCCAGGAATTTCCAGAAATGCTATTGATACATCTACCTGCTCAGGGTTATCGATAAAACCTGCTGATTTTGCAAAACCCTTATTTTTAAAATGAGGAAAGAGTTGCCTAGGTATTGCACCAAATAGATTTCTATAAAAATCTATTGCCGACATCACATCATCTACAACAATATTAATATGACCTAATCCTTTAAAGTTTATCATTATCTTTCTCCATCAATTTATATAGAGTATAATCTCATCCAAAATAATAGAATAATTGTTACATAAAATTATCAATCAAATTTAAATGATTTAATCAATTGAGAAATAATCAACAATTAAGATTTAAGTTTAAATCCTGATATTTCCCCAAAAATCAAACAGATCAATTTTTGGGGTAAATTAAATAAATTGCGTCTATTTATCTCTCTGGTTTTTCAGGCCAATCAATATCTATTGCCTGTGAAACATCTATCCGATTAAGTATTACCCTGTATTCTTTCCATGCCAATAAAGCCATTTTCTCTTCCTCAATCGCAATACCTAAATCAACAGCGTCTTGCAGTGGCGCAATTTGATTTGTTGCCTCAGCGATGAGTTGTTGTTTTTGGAATTCAGCATATTGCCGTAATGCATCTTCCGCTGGCGGGGGAATATCTGCCCACTCCGGCAAACCTTTTTTATTGGCTACACGGTGTTTTCCTTCTGGCGCATGATTAGCAGCATATTCCTGATAAATATCATTACTGACTTCTATAATATCATCCGGCAATGAACCAGCAGTAATATAATTTTGTTTCAATTCTACCGGGTAGAAAGCATTCGTTTTTGCACTGTAATAATACATAATTAATATCCTATCGCTATCCAAAAGAATGGGCTATCCCATTTGGCATTTACCCAAGAATTTAATAAATCGAAAGATGAGTGATCAATTACATTTACATAGCCAACAGATGCCCCCATAAAACCCATTTTACTTTGAATAGAATTAATATTGACGGCATAATGCGTATTGGAAAAACTAATTGGCAATTGAATACGTTCTATACGGCCAGCATCAATGACCTTAGTACGCCCCCATTGATAGATAACGCCGGTATCTCCACATTTCCACCAACCATTAATCGCTTTACTGGCAGAATTTTTATTACCTTTAGCATTAACTTGGTTATCTACTTCTTCTTTTGTGTATACCCCAATATCCACGGCATCCAGATCAATATTCTCAGATAATTCCTTACCATTTACTTGCCGAATATTGGGCACTCTGCCATTAATATTTTCACTCAACGAATTTACTATTCCTTGAGCAAGCTTTTGCGTAACAGCTAACATGTCACTATCACCAAGTACATCTGTAAGTTGAATAACACCTTTTTGTGTTAATGAAGCACTTGGAATTTCTATTAAAGCTTTTTTCTCTAAAGCGGTATTTAATTGGGTAGTGAGCTTATCTATATCGCCATCATCCAAAACATCATCACTACATTGTGTAGAGATAAAATTAGCTACCACCGATGACATAGTTGACGATTGACGCAAGACCTTATTTAATAAATCAATGGAAATAACATTGGGAAGAATCCCTATATTCAGTTCCTGACTTTCTTCATATTCTTCCTGAGAAACAATATTAGCATCCGGGCTAATAGAAAAGGCTTTAAAATCATTCTTATTACTCATGAGTTCTCCTTAAAGAAAAAACTTATGCTTTCATTAAATAAGACTTTGAGTTAATGAAAATTTAAATATCCACCTGTTCATCGCATATAATTTTAGATCGCATTTCAATAATAGCCTTTTTCTGATAAGTAATGATGAAATATTTTTATAACTTAGTAAAATTAACTATTTTTTTATAATTGATGCAGATAATAATTCAATATTTGAAACCAAATTTATAGCCAATTTTCTCATTTATATTCAACATCCAAAGCCTCTCGGTTTGAACTGTTCCCCAAAAACTCAGGTAAGCGAATAAAATAAGCTAACATATCTTAATCTGAATTTTGTGATGTTGCTCTCACAACAAAGAATCTCCAGTTCCAATAGGCTTTGCCAGCTTATAAAAACATTCTTAAGGATTTATTAGCTTGAATTATCCAGAATCGGTCTATTCTTAATATGTGGACAAATTCTATTGTCAATACTTATTAAACCTACTAAGTAAGGGAAAATTATATGCCATCAAGAAGAGACGTCATAGTTGGAGGATTAAGTCTTGCTGCTGCCGGTACGCTATCCGCTGTATCCTCAGCCAACGCCGCAACTGCTAACATAAAGCTGACAGGAGCCTACAAAACAAATAGTGCAGAAAAATCCCTTGATATTATTAATCTTTACGACCTGGAAGAAGAAGCGCGTAAATTGATTCCTGCCCCTCAATTCGGCTATATCAGCGGCGGTTCAGGCGATGAATGGACTTTACGTGAAAACACCAGAGCGTTTGACGATTTTCAAATTATTCCCCGCTATCTCGCAGGAATAAAAGAGCCTGACACAACAACCGAATTGCTCGGCAGTAAAGTGGATATGCCTATTTTCATTCCCCCAATGGCAGCACATGGGCTATCTCATACTACCGCTGAATTGGGAACGGCAAGAGGCGCTGCCGCTGCCGGCACACTGTTTACCGCGCAAACTCTAGCTAATTCACCTCTTGAAGAAATAGCAAAGGTGAGTAATGGCCCCAAATGGTTCCAAATTTATTTTACCAAAGATATGGGCATTAACCGCGAAATGATACGTCGAGCCAAAGCTATGGGGGCAACCGCAATCGTCTTTACCGTCGATTTAGAGTGGAGTGGTAATAGAGAAACCGATAAACGTAATAAATTTGTTTTCCCACATTCATTACCATTTCCTAATATTCCAGGCGTTCCCGCAGGAGCAAGCTTATCAGAGATTACAGCGCTATTTAAACGGGATCTTGATTTTAATGACCTGGAGTTTCTCGCCAAAGAATCAGGTCTTCCAATCATCGTAAAAGGGATTCAATCCGCCGAAAATGCTAAAGAATGTGTTGAACACGGCGCCGCAGCGATTCAAGTTTCTAATCACGGCGGCCGTCAGTTAGATACTGTCCCGGCAGCAATCGCTTCATTACCGCACATTGTTGAAGCGGTTGGATCTAAAATTCCAGTCTATCTGGATGGAGGCATCCGCCGCGGCACCCACGTGTTTAAAGCTCTCGCATTAGGCGCCAAAGCTGTCGCTATCGGTAGGCCCATTTTGTATGCGCTGGCATTGGGTGGGGCGCCAGGCGTCACTTCCGTTTTAAACCTACTTAAGGATGAGTTGAAACTTAGCATGAAACTGGCAGGATGTGCGGCCATTAAAGATATAGAGAGAAAATTTATTAACTTGATTTAACCCATTAACTAATAAAGTAAATATTGGCCCCGTTTCATTTGAAACAGGTGATTTCAGGAAACGGGGTAAATTATGTTACTTTTTAATAAATCCGAATATTGAAAGCAGAAACTTGTGGTAGAGATTTACAAACTCCAATAGACCATCTTCAATGGGGAATGAATTTCGTAGTGACAGACAATATCAGCAAACAAGTCGAACTTTACATTCAAGTTGAAACCACAAAAAAATAATTAAGCCACTATTTTCTATATTAATTACTTATTTCCCCTTGAAATGTTCTTCAAGGGGAAACATTTCATGTAAATATTAATGAAGTACACGAGACGCTGACAGCTCAGTAATATCAAATTCATAACTTTGTTGTTCTTCCATGTTACTACGTACAACATCTTCTACTAATGCAGAAAAACCTGTCATCATCTGCCTTTCCATGATAACGCCTTTTGGTTCAGGCCACGGTAAACTAGCAATTGGCCAGTCACAATGTGACTTATAATAATTAAATTGTTCCAGCCGTTCTTTAGACCGGTTAAAATCATTACTCCAGTAAGCATTTCCTAGCCGGAAATTTGTATAAAACTCATCAAAATTACCGAAGATTTCATAAACATAATCCGCGGTTTTCAACATATCTTTCCATGCCATTTCTTCACTAATATAACCGGCACAAAAACAGTTACGACTTAAAACAATTGCAAGCCACAAATCAAACCCCCACACTAATGCAGGAGGGCGTTCATTAATAGGTTTGGAGCATTTATGAATATAGTCAGGCGTTACTTCAACTAATTTAGCAAGCACTTTAAACATTTTCCCATCACTAAGAGCAACATCAATAGCAAAATGTTTTGAATGTACCCCTTCCCACAAACCCGTTAGCATTTTCATATACCCGTCTTCATCAATAATTCCCCAGTCGCTATATAATTGGGATTGATGTTCCTGAGTCAGAGATAATGGGAGCAGGCAGTAACGATAGTTATCATGGGCAACTCGTGACTGTAAAGGATAATGCTCTAGAGTTTCACTCCAAAAACCTAGCCAATAGTCACTAACAATATTTAACCGTAATGCCTGGCGCTTCTCTTCTGGTAAAAGAGATAAACCTGCTTGTTGATAATAACGCCGTTGCTCCCATTCAGGACGCTTAACAATGCGATAAATAATAACAGAGAGTAACATTACACCCAATAATGCTATACCTCCTACTTGTGCCAGAAGTAAATAGTCGGTATCAGGGACAGATACATTACCTATTATAAATAAAACAATTGCTACAGATAATACAATACCCATACATACCGCAATTACAAATAAAATATTAATCAACGCATATAATGCTCTTAGAAAAGGTAACTTTCTTTTTTCACAGATAATATGCTTCATTACCTGATAGCCTTTGACAGGGAACTGTCTATAATGAGGCTGATTTTGTAAAAGCTCTTTCATCATAAATGCTTCCTTTCCGAAAATTATCTGTCATATACGATAATTCTTGTCTGTATTATCATAAACTTCAAGAAAACATTATTTTTGCTATTGAGTACCAATTTAGCCAAATTAACTCCATCAAGGGACAATCACAATGAACTTTACTGGATAATATTTTCTATTGAAGAAACATGATAACATCACAATATTATTATCGTACTGGTTGTAAGGGGCGCAATGAAATTGATTAATCAAAAAAAGTTACTGGAACAGGCCGAAGTCATTTGCCAGGCTCGTGGAGTCCGTTTTACTCCGCAGCGGCTTGAAGTTTTGCGTCTAATTTCAGCGCAACCCGGAGCAATCAGCGCTTATGATTTACTAGATTTGTTACGGGAAGCAGAACCGCAGGCCAAACCGCCTACCGTATATCGGGCGCTGGAATTTCTGTTGGAACAGGGGTTTATTCATAAAATAGAATCCACCAACAGTTATGTCCTATGTCACCATATTGAACAACCAAGCCACACCTCAGCGATGTTTATTTGCGACCGTTGTGGTTCTGTTACGGAACGAGACGGTGGAACCGTTGAATCCGCCATTCAACAGTTAGCAAAAACAGCCAGGTTCAGTTTACGCCATACCGTCATCGAGGCGCATGGCTTATGCTCACCCTGTGAAGAGATCGAATCCTGTACTAAACGAGGTGAATGCCAGCACGACCACAGCATTGAAGTAAAAAAGAAGTAGATGGTAATAAATGCTTACCTTTGGTATAGAGCCAGACTGAAAATAAACAACCGCAGAATCACGTTTAAGATAATCACAACGATAAATTCAACAACATGATTCTGCCGGAATATTGCAATTCTTTAACAATCTCAAAAACAACAATTTGATATTTTACTATCAAGACCAGTTGCCGTTACGAATCACCCCAACCGCCAATCCTTCAATTGTCAGACTCTGGTCACGCAAATCCACCACAATTGGCTTAAATTCTGGGTTTTCTGCCAACAATTCAACTCTATTTCCAGTCTGTTTAAAACGTTTTACTGTCACTTCATCTTCAATGCGGGCGACAATAATCTGCCCATTATGAACATCTTGGGTTTTATGCACAGCCAACAGATCGCCATCCATAATCCCAACGTCTTTCATAGACATGCCGCTGACCCGCAACAGGAAATCCGCACTTGGCTTAAACAGTGCAGGATCAACCTGATAATGACTTTCAATATGCTCCTGCGCCAACAGTGGTTCACCTGCGGCTACACGGCCAATTAACGGTAAACCAGATTCTTCAAACAACAAACGGATACCTCTAGATGCCCCAGCGACAATCTCTATCACCCCTTTACGAGCCAATGCTTTCAAATGCTCTTCAGCCGCGTTAGGTGAACGAAAGCCAAGACGTGCTGCAATTTCAGCACGCGTTGGCGGCATCCCCGTTTGCGAAATATGGTCACGCACCAAGTCATAAACTTGCTGCTGCCTTGCGGTAAGTGCTTTCATTTCGTCCCCTGTTTGTTTATACAGTCAATATGTGAGTATATACAGCTAAATAACGATTGGGAACCTGCCAGGGTAGAAAATTAGCCAATTATAATATAATACCTAACTATTAAACTAAATCAGGCCATAAAATAGCGCCAAAGGATGGTCCCCCAGACAATTAATGACAACATCATGGTCAGAAAGACAGCCGCCGATCCCATATCTTTCGCGCGACCGGAAAGTTCGTGGAACTCACTGCCAATACGGTCAACCACTGCTTCAATAGCACTATTCAGGATTTCCACAATCAGTACCAGCATCACTGAACCAATCAGTAAAATGCGTTCAATGGCGCCGATATCCAGATAAAATGCAACTATCATAGCCAATATCGCTAAAACTATTTCCTGACGGAAAGCCGCTTCATTTTGCCATGTCGCCTTAATACCTTTCATAGAATATAAAATTGCGTTAATGATACGGGTCAAGCCCTTGGATTGATTAGCCATAAATTATTCACACCAAATATGAGGTTATTTGACACTTTTCCCTTTTATTATTGTCTTAACACAACAGATCTCAACACCCGTTTCTGGTATGCTGGCAACGTGTTGCTAACAAGAGGCTTCAAGATATTTATGTCAAGTTGGCGTAAAATATATTATAAATTATTGAATTTACCACTAAAAATACTGGTAAAGAGCAAACTTATCCCCACAGATCCTATTACTGAATTGCGGCTCGATACAACACGCCCGATTCTGTACGTGCTGCCGTATCATTCCAAAGCAGACTTACTGGCATTACGTCAGCAATGTCTTGAGCAGGATCTGCCGGACCCATTAAATTCACTGGAGATCGGTGACGCTGAACTTCCCAGCTATGTATTTATCGATAATGGTCCACGTGTATTCCGCTATTGTGCGCCAAAGCAGGAATCCGTAAAAATTTTCCATGCTTATCTAGATCTACATCGCAATAATCCAAATTTGGATATTCAAATGCTGCCGGTTTCTGTCATGTTCGGTCGTTCCCCCGGACGCGAAGGGCAGAGCGCTCCACATTTGCGGCTACTCAATGGTATCCAAAAATTCTTCGCCATTCTCTGGCTAGGCCGAGATAGTTTTGTGCGCTTTTCAAACACAGTATCTCTACGCTATATGGCAACTGAGCATGGCACGGACAAGACTATTGCCCATAAACTGGCTCGTGTGGCGCGAATGCACTACTCGCGCCAACGCCTGGCAGCCGTTGGGCCACGCCTACCGGTTCGTCAGGATCTGTTTAACAAGTTACTGGCATCGAAAGCGATAGAAAAGGCGGTCTCTGATGAGGCCCGCACCAAGAAAATCTCACATGAGAAAGCCCGACAGAATGCCATTAACATGATGGAAGAGATTGCGGCGAATTTCTCTTATGAAACGGTACGGCTGTCAGGCCGTGTACTAGGTTGGACCTGGAACCGCCTGTATCAAGGGATCAATGTTCACAATGCTGAACGCATCCGTCGTCTAGCACAGGATGGTCACGAACTGGTTTATGCGCCCTGCCACCGTAGCCACATGGATTATTTGCTGCTCTCCTACGTGCTCTATCATCAAGGCTTGGTACCGCCCCATATCGCCGCTGGCATCAACCTGAATTTTTGGCCGGCAGGGCCAATATTCCGCCGTCTTGGCGCATTTTTCATCCGCCGCACGTTCAAGGGCAATAAACTCTACGCCACGATATTCCGGGAATATCTAGGTGAGTTGTTTGCCCGAGGCTATTCTGTTGAATACTTTATGGAAGGCGGTCGCTCCAGGACAGGTCGTTTACTCGATCCCAAAACGGGTACGCTGTCCATGACATTACAGGCGCTGTTGAGAGGCGAATCACGCCCCATTACCATTATTCCAATTTATATCGGCTACGAACATGTGATGGAAGTTGCCACCTATGCTAAAGAACTGCGTGGCGCAACCAAAGAGAAAGAGGGCTTTTTCCAGATGATACGCGGTTTGCGTAAACTTCGTAATCTGGGCCAAGGCTACGTCAACTTTGGCGAACCCATCCCGTTGATCCAATACCTTAACAACCATGTTCCTAGCTGGCGCGATTCTATTGATCCAATAGAATTCCATCGCCCCGAATGGTTCAATCCGACAGTCAGTCAACTGTCTGAGAAGATTATGGTAAACATCAACAACACCGCGGCGGCTAACGCCATCAACTTGTGTTCAACTGCCCTGCTTTCGTCGCGTCAGAGAGCACTGACTCGTGAACAACTGCTTGAGCAACTGGATTGCTATATACAGCTCATGCACAATGCGCCCTACGCTGCTGATGTCACTGTACCAAAGAAAACTGCGGAGGAGTTGTTAGAGCACGCTCTGCAAATGGATAAGTTCGAGGTAGACAAAGACAGTATGGGTGACATTATCATTCTGCCACGTGAGCGTGCAGTTTTGATGACCTACTACCGCAACAATATTCAACATCTATTAGTATTGCCATCACTGATTGCCTGCATCGTTATTCATCATCGCCGCATCAGCCGCGAAGCGTTGTTAAACCAAGTCGCAATCATTTATCCACTCCTTAAAGCCGAGCTGTTTATGCGTTATAGCAAAACAGAGTTGCCAGAAGTGGTTAATACGCTGATCAACGAACTGACCCGCCAGTGCCTTATCTGCAACAAGGAGCATGGCCTGCTGGTGCTTAATCCAGCACGTATCCGCCCCCTGCAATTGCTGGCAGCCGGCATCCGTGAAACACTGCAACGTTATGCCATCACACTCTCTTTACTCAACGCCAACCCAGTAATCAGCCGGGGAGTGCTGGAAAAAGAGAGTCGAATGTTAGCGCAACGTCTGTCGGTATTGCATGGCATCAACGCACCTGAATTCTTTGATAAGGCGGTATTTACTACATCGGTAAATACGCTGCGCGAAGAGGGTTATATCAGTGACAGTGGTAATGCGATTACAGCAAATACCCAGGAGCTGTATCAGGTATTAGGTGAATTGATGTCACCTGAGATTCGTCTAACTATCGAGAGTGTCAGTTTGCCGCCAGAGCATAACGATACCGAAGAGAGTACCAAGGAAGAATAATCTTCTTAAATATACTGGTGATAATGGTTATTCACATTATCACCAGATATTTCAGACATAGCTGAAAAAGATGCCAAGGAATAGCACCAAACCTACATAGTTATTATTGAGGAATGCCTGGAAACAAAGTGTTCTTTCCCGGTCGGCGATCAATTTTTGCTGATAAATAAATAGCGTGCCCGCAAGTAACAGCGACCAATAGTAGATACCACCGAGATTCATCATATAACCCACCAGCGCCAGCACCAGTAACATAGCAAGTTGCAATAATCCAATAATCAACTTGTCGAAACGACCAAACAGAATAGCGGTGGACTTCACGCCAATTTTTAGATCATCGTTTCGATCGACCATCGCATACTGTGTATCATAAATAACCGACCAGAAGATATTAGCCAGGAATAACAACCAGCACTCTGGTGGTAAGGATTCACTAACCGCAGCAAATCCCATAGGAATAGCCCAACCGTAAGCAGCCCCCAGTACAAACTGAGGAAGATGACTAAACCGTTTAACAAAGGGGTAAAGCCAAGCCAGAGCCAACCCAACGACTGACAACCCGATCGCCATTTTATTCAGGGTTAGAACCAGTCCGAAAGAAATCAGCGCCAATACGACAAACAAGATTTTGCTCTCTTTTCCACTAATAGCGCCGCTCGGCAGGGGACGTGTTTTTGTGCGTTCAACATAACCATCAAATTTTCTGTCAGCAAAATCATTGATTGCACATCCTGCTGCACGCATCAGAAACACACCGGCAGTGAAAATTAATAATATGTGCATATCTGGAATGCCTTTACCGGCCATCCATAAAGCCCAGAAAGTCGGCCACAACAACAATAATGCACCTATAGGTTTATTAATACGCACTAAACGGCAATAGGCCAGCCATTTACTTTGCGCCATACTTCCCGCCACTTCTGTTTCCCCCTTTTAAATCTTATCTTTGTATACAGGTGACTCAGGTAAAAAGACTTCCGTCAATAATAACGGCTTGCCTGATAATCTCAGCAATGATCGTCTCGCCCAACGGTTCCCCTGCTGCCCCACATGAATATAGTCGCGCGTTAATTTATTACCACTAAAAAGATAGCGCCCCAGTGGGACTGTTCCTAAATCAACCAAACTTTCATCAGGGCCGGTCAATGTTGCTTCAGGGATTAACGTCCGCCCCAATAGCCAAGGGATATTGTCACCACACAATACAATCTCACGCAGCCAATATCTTTGGCTAGTTAGCAAACGCTCACTTTCATCAGAAAGCTGTTCCGCGGTAATAAAACATTCTCTGAATGGTATGATACGAACACAATTGCAGTATTGCTCAAAACGGCGGGTCATGGAGCCTAATTCCATCAACCAATCTGAAACCTCATCAGGTAAAGTGGGCGAATCCACCGAAAGCCAATGAATCGGCACCGTTGTTAATATTGAGTCAGCTAACATGTGATTTTCCATTAAGACAAATTTCTTCTATCCGAGGGCACAATTGATAGCCACCGAGAATACCACGTTATAGGTATGAAGAATAAAAAGTTATAACGGATTCTATAAACAACATTTACCAAATATGGGCGAATTATGCTAAATATAATTCGCCCATATCAATTAAATTTCCAATTCAGAATAAATGACTAACGCCATGCTTTAAAACGGTTAATCAGCCCATTTGTCGAGCTATCGTGGCTGACAACCCTATTATCATCCTTAAGTTCCGGCAAAATACGATTAGCCAATTGCTTACCCAATTCAACTCCCCACTGATCAAAAGTAAAGATGTTGAGAACTGCCCCTTGCACAAATATTTTATGTTCATACATGGCAGTCAACGCCCCCAAGCTAAACGGGGTAATTTCACGTAACAGAATAGAATTCGTCGGGCGATTTCCTTCAAACACTTTAAATGGCGCAACATGTTCAACTTCAACCATACTTTTACCACTGGCGACAAATTCAGCATCCACCTGCTCACGAGATTTACCAAAGGCTAATGCTTCTGTCTGAGCAAAAAAGTTAGATAACAATTTGCTGTGATGGTCACTCAATGGATTGTGGCTGATGGCTGGCGCAATAAAATCGCAGGGGATCAGTTTAGTTCCCTGATGAATAAGCTGATAAAACGCGTGCTGACCATTGGTGCCAGGCTCTCCCCAGATGATTGGGCCAGTTTGGTAATCCACTGGATGACCATTACGATCGATATATTTACCATTGGATTCCATATTGCCTTGCTGAAAATAGGCAGCAAAGCGGTGCATGTACTGATCGTATGGCAGAATCGCTTCAGTTTCTGCGCCAAAGAAATTGTTGTACCAAATACCAATTAACGCCAGCAATACAGGAATATTCTGCTCAAATGGGGTACTAGAAAAATGCTGATCCATTGCGTACGCACCACGAAGCAATTGTTCAAAATTTTCAAACCCAACAGAGAGTGCAATAGACAAACCAATCGCTGACCACAACGAATAACGGCCGCCAACCCAATCCCAAAACTCAAACATATTTTTGGTATCAATACCAAATTGCTTAACTTCCTGTTCATTGGTGGAAAGCGCCGCAAAATGCTTCGCAATATATCCTTCATCACCCGCGCTTTTTAGGAACCAATCACGAGCAGAGTGAGCATTAGTCATTGTTTCCTGAGTCGTGAACGTCTTGGAAGCAACGAGAAACAGCGTCGTTTCCGGGTTAAGTGATTTCAAGGTCTCCGCAATATGAGTTCCATCCACATTAGAAACAAAATGCATATTCAAGTGATTCTTATAAGGTTTCAGCGCTTCTGTCACCATATAAGGGCCAAGATCTGAACCACCGATACCGATATTCACAACATCAGTCATCACCTTACCGGTATAACCTTTCCACTCGCCATTAATCACGCGTTCACTGAAATCTTTCATTTTTGCCAACACAGCGTTGACCTGCGGCATAACATCTTCCCCGTCAACCCTAATTGGGGCGTTGCTGCGATTACGTAGAGCAATATGCAGGACAGCGCGATTTTCAGTACAGTTAATTTTCTCACCCGAAAACATACTGCGAATAGCCCCGGCAACATCCGTCTCTTTAGCAAGTGCCTGTAACTTTTCTAATGTCTCAGTTGTAATGCGATTTTTTGAAAAATCCACCAAAATCTGGTCATCGAACGTCGCGGAGAACTTAGCAAAACGATTTGGCTCCTGTCCAAACAACTCACGTAGGTGAATATCCTTTATCTGCGCAAAATGCCGTTCTAACGCTTTCCAAGCTGAGGTTTGACTAGGATTGATATTTTTCATAGCTATGCTCTCTATCAACTGACTGTAATTAATTGGGAGTAAAGAAAGATTGTAACCTGTAATTCTATGATTCGAGCCTCTTTTCCTTTAATCGCTGATATTGGTCAAAACGATTAAATTTTTCTAGTTCTATTTGTTGAGGTGTATAAAAAATAATTGCCTCTCTCTACTATCCTCAGTTTTTTTTATGATTCTCATCGTGTCATGAAAGATATTGATGTAGCTCTTCACTCCGTTGACTCAAAACGGTTAACCCGATATTTCTAAAAAGACTATCCAGTTAACAGAAGGTTATCGCAATGAGTGCTGTTTCATCCCAATGCCCAGAAATTGGCGGGCATGTAGTCGCAAAATTTGGTGGTACCAGTGTGGCAAATTTCGATGCCATGAATAGCAGTGCAGATATCGTACTGGCAAATAAAGCAGTACGTGTGGTTGTACTGTCTGCTTCTGCCGGTATAACCAACTTATTAATTGCATTAGCGGAAGGCTGCGATGCAGATAAGCGGGTTGACTACTTGAAACAGATCCACACCATTCAATACGCAATTATTGATCGCTTGCATAAATCCGATACCATTCGTCAAGAGATTAATCATCTACTGGAAAACATTAAAACCCTTGCTGAAACTGCATCTCTGGCAACCTCTGCGGTTCTGACAGATGAATTAGTCAGCCACGGTGAACTGATGTCCACACGATTGTTTACCGAATTGCTTCGCCAGCGCGGTAAAGATGTCGAATGGTTTGATATACGCAAAGTGATGTATACCGACGATCATTTTGGTCATGCAGAACCAAATCGTGGACAACTTCAATCGTTGGCAACAGAACATCTCTTACCACATCTGAAAAATACTCTGGTTGTCACCCAAGGTTTCATTGGTCGTGAAGAGAAGGGTCGTACTACTACACTGGGGCGTGGCGGCAGCGATTATACTGCGGCGCTCCTGGGAGAAGCCCTTGGCCTAAAGCGCGTTGATATCTGGACAGATGTGCCGGGCATTTACACCACTGACCCACGAGTTGTTCCGGCCGCACAACGAATTGATAAGATTGCCTTTGATGAAGCGGCGGAGATGGCAACATTTGGCGCCAAAATCTTACATCCGGCAACGTTGTTTCCCGCTATTCGCTGTGGCATTCCGGTCTTTGTCGGTTCCAGTAAAAACCCACAGGCCGGCGGTACGTTGGTTTGCGATACTACAGAAGCCGCACCACAGTTTCGCGCTATTACCCTGCGACAGAAACAGACGTTACTGACGCTACACAGCTTGAAAATGCTGCACGCACAGGGATTTCTGGCTGAGATATTTACCATTCTGTCACGTCATAATATCTCAGTGGATTTGATCACCACCTCTGAAGTCAATGTGGCATTAACACTCGACACCACAGGCTCCACTAGCACAAATGGCAGCCTGCTGACCAATGCGCTTATGACGGAGCTTTCGACGCTATGCCGGGTTGAAGTGGAAGAAGATCTGGCGCTGGTGGCAATTATTGGTAATCAGCTTTCTCAAACCAGTGGATTAGGAAAAAAAGTTTTTAGTGTGCTGGAAAGATTCAATCTCCGTATGATCAGTCATGGCGCCAGTAACCATAACCTGTGCTTGCTTGTTCAAGGCAAAGATGCAGAACAAATTGTTCAAACGCTTCATCAGCGTTTGTTTGAATAAGTATAGTTTTCCAAGTATTTAATATCCCGCCCAGTCTTTTGACTGAGCGGGATATGACAATAAATCCATCATTTCACTCCCAAATAATTTATTGTGTAGGAATCTCAGTACTGACTTCCATGTTAAAAGAGCAATTAACATCTTCTCAAGTAAATAGAAACACCCTATCTCCAAATAGATCTTCATAATAGTGACATTCCCTCTTTCTTCACTCTCTTTAGTATGAAAATTCATATTCATCGGCAAGATGATGAAAAACTTATTTTAATTTTTCTATTTATTTTTAAATAGCTTTCCGTTACAAATTCAAATGTGAATTAGTTAGCATTTTCATTTACACATTTAATTATATTGAGGGATAGCAAATCATAGGATATTTTAAAAAAAATATTATTTTCTCATTTATTAGAAAATTGTGCGTAAAACAATCATATTATCTTGATCAAAAAAGGACTATCAATTAGTATGCATCACGATTAAAACTGAGGTATTGATATCCCATATTGTTTAATAACATATGTAAAATCAATCAAATAAACTGAAGGAATAACAGTTATATTAGCAAGCAAATATACTTTAGCTTGTGCGGTAGCTATTATAAATATCGATAAATCATACAAATACAATCTTGGTATAAAAGGATAATATATGGAACTTGAACAGCAAGTATTATCGATAGTCAGCAAAATTGCCAAAAAAAATGTTGAATTAGGTGATGAACTTTTGAAGAAAAACTTAATAGATTCAATCACTACAGTCGATCTCATCCTGGAATTACAAGAGGAATTCGATTGCTACATATCAGCAACTGATGCTGAATCCATTATCGAAACCCCTAAGTCAATTATCAACTATTTAAACAACTTAAAATGATGTTAAAAAAGATATCTATTAATATTACAGCATTATTATTCGCAGTAATTATTTTTTCATCTATTATAGCACCTATTAATAGTTTCCACTCGAAAATAGTAGAATACAAATATATTGAAGACGATAGTAAATCGACCAACTATATACCTACCATTACAGATCAACACAATGCCATTGATTTCTCAAAAGAAAAGTCGCTTGAATATGGATTTAAAAATAATCATGTCATTTTATTCGGATCTTCTGAATTAACAAACAGAACACATAAGTTCATCCCATATGATTTTTTAACAAAAAATTTAAATATTCCTACAATAGGTATTGGTAAAGCGCATTTTGAATTATTAGCAATTTATGGTTATTTATCAGCTTATCGAGAATATTTAAATAAAGATAGTAGAATTGTCATTATTCTATCTCCGGGATGGTTTGAAAAGACAGACCTGCTGCCACAAGCATACAATTCTCATTTTCCATCATATATCGCAAATAAACTCGCAAATGATGAGAATGCAAAAAATATATTTTCCAACTATCTCAATGAAAACAAAGATAACTTTGAAAATTTAAATTCTACCCAATTAAAGTTGATTCATAAAGATAATATAATAGTATCGTCAGTTGCAAATGTTTTAAATTATATAGCAGATGCAAGAATAAACATCAAAAATATAATAACCGACAATCATGAAATTAAAGTTAAAAATATTTATGTCCCTCATAAAGATCCTTTAATTAAAAAACAATTTAAAATTGCCAATACCGAGGTTCAATGGCTAACTCTTGCTAATGACGCTAAAAGTATTGAACTTAACAATATGAGCAAGGAGACACAATGGGTAAATAAAGAATACTATGAGAAATATGTAAAGGATAAAAAAAGTAAAAAATCATTCCCTAATGGAATCAATTACAGCAAAGAAATGCACGCCCTTGACAATATATTAAGTTTATTGGCGAAATATAATGTCGATGCTCTATTTATTATGCAGCCATTAAATCCTTATGTATACACAGATACAGATGATTTTAAGCCCGTTGAAAATATTATATCAGAGAAAATAAAATTTCATGGCATGGGATATTTAAATCTTATTGAAGAGCAATATCAGCCAGGAGTATTAACTGATATTATGCATATGGGGGAATATGGTTGGTTATTAACTGATAAAGCTATTGTGGAACATTTTGCAAAATGAAATATTTTATAAAGGCTTTTTTATTATATCTTTTTCTAATGCTTACCTTATTTTATCATTCTGATTCTATCGTCAATGGTAGCAGTGAAGTTAAAGTAAAATATGAATATCAGCAATTTTAGAATAAAAAAGGCATAAAAAGACATGTTTGCAAATTTTAACTTTTTCATTTATCTATTTTCAGCCTCAATTGTTTCTTCTTTATTTTTTCTATTTTTTAATAAAAAAATAAATTCTAAAGTTGTACTAAGTATATTTTCTATTATTTGCTGGTGTATTATTTTTAGATATAAGATTTATATCCCCATAGCGCTATCTATTTACTTCTATTTAATAACTTTAATTTTCAAGAAGAATATAATTAATAAATTAATATCTTCTCTGCTAATAATCTCCCCTTTATTTTTAGTTAAACTAAATTTAGAATTTAGTCATCTACTCAGCGTTATCGGTTTATCCTTTTTTACATTCAGGGCTATTGATGTCATTTTATTCTCTAGCAAGCAACAGAAAATAATAACTTATGAATATTTTGCCTATTTATTCTTACCATTAGTTTGGCTGGCTGGCCCTATGTATAGATGGAACAGCTTCAAACGTGATTTACTTGAATTACAAATGCCAGTCTCTTTAGAAAAATGGTTTGCCGGCGCCGGGCAAATATTATATGGAATAGTTCAGAAATTTTTATTCGCAGCCCTTATCTATAACGTATTTTTATCTGACTATATTAATAAAGACACTATTGAATCATACTTAGTAGTTGCTATAAGTTATAGTTTCTACTTATATTTTGATTTCGCAGGTTATACAAATATGGCTTGTGGCGCAGGTAAGCTATTTGGAATAAACTTACCTATTAATTTCAATTATCCAATTTTAGCCAAAAACCCACAGGACTTTTGGCGTAGATTTCACATTAGCTTATCTGAATGGCTAAGAGACGTCATCTTTATGCCATTATATAAGACACTAATGGAGAAAAATTTTTTCAAAAATCACAGATTCTTTGCCCAAAATATCAGTATCTTTATCACATTATTTTGCATGGGAATTTGGAATGGCCTAGAGCTTAATTATATTATAAGTGGTGCTTTATTTGGTTTTTATTCAGTAATGCATAACTGTTTGATTCATTATACTAGAGATAAAGAGAATATCGCTAATATCCTAAATACAAAACTCATCTCTTTCTTTGGCAGATTGACAACTTTAACTCTAATTTGTTTTTCTTTATATATATTTAGTGGATACAGTTTTATAAAATGAAATATCTTAACGAATATAGCGAATCAAATTTTGATTTATTAATCAACGATAAAATAATAGCCCCTTCTCATCCAGACAATCCCGTCATAGTGGGTTCAGATCAAGTCATATATTGGCGTGACTTATATCATGAGATTAAAAAGTGGCATTCCAAATATTTAGAATTAAATTTAAATCGCAACACGCCTTTGATTTTATACGGACACAAAGAAGCTAATTTCTTAGTTTCAATTTATGCATGTATAACCTATAAGATCCCATTTATTCCAATCGATATAATTTATCCAATACAACGCTTATTAGAAATTGCATCACTATCCAACACTCCTTATTACTACGATGTGATTAACAATCAATTCAAAACAACAAACGTTGATTATATTGAGTTTGATGAAGATAATGTTGCCTATATCATGTTCACATCCGGTAGCACAGGAAAACCTAAAGGCGTAGTCATTGGACGTGAAAGCGTTTATGATCTTATGCGATGGATGTACAATGATTTCAAGCTTGGTGAAAAACCTGTTTTCATGAATCAAGCGCTATTTAATTTTGATTTATCCATGTATGAAACATTCGGCACATTGGTATACGGTGGTACATGTATTTGCATTCCTCAAGAAACAACGACTGATTCTGAAAAATTCTATCAAATTTTAAATCATTATCAGCCAACGGTGTGGGTTTCAACCCCCTCTTTTTCCTATAAGCAATTACTATCGCAGAATTTTAATTATTCCTTCTTAAAAAATTTAAAACATTTTCTATTTTGTGGGGAAATTCTAAGTAAAAATCTCGTTAAACATTTAAGGAAAAGATTTCCATCTTCAATTATCTATAATACTTATGGTCCCACGGAAGCTACCGTAGCAACAACATTAATTGAAATTAATGATCAATATCTCCATTCTGATATGGAATTATTGCCAATTGGAGAGTCAAGATCAGGTTCTATTCTAACATTAGAAAATGACGAAATTGTCATCTCTGGCTCTCATGTTATGAGAAAATATATTGGAGCCAAAACGGAAGATAATAATAGATTGACCATTGACCAACATGGAACGAGAAGTTTCCGAACTGGAGATATCGGCAAATTAATTGACAATATCTGGTATTGCTTTGGTAGGAAAGATAACCAAATAAAACTAAATGGATATCGCATTGAGCTACATGAAATTGAAGAAAGGCTGATGAATCTTCCTATTGTTGATAGTGCTGTTGTTTTGCCATTAAAAAAAGAAGATGGTTCTATTGTTCGCCTGATTGCTTTCTGTAAATTCAAAACTATTATTGATAAGGAAAATTTAGTGAGCCATCTTAAAAAGAATTTGCCTGCCTATATGATACCCAGTGAATTCATCAGTATTGATAATTTTCCAATCACCAATAACAGTAAAGTTGATACAAAATCTTTACTGTCAATATATAACAATAATGAATGTGAAGTAGTAAAATAATTAACATTAAGCCGAAAGCAAAAAGGAAAATAAGATAACAATAACCTGTGAAGAAAAAATAATTTCAAATATATAGGTACAGTGAAAATAGGCTCACAATATAAAATATACCCTATGGATTTCAAGATGCATCGCGACGGCAAGGGAGCGAATCCCCGAGAGCATAGATAACTATGTGACCGGGGTGAGCGAGTGCAGCCAACAAAGAGGCAACTTGAAAGATGACGGGTATATATCAATAAGCAAGCAATTATTAACTATGACAGGTGATCATTCAGCACGTTGCGCGCCATTCTGATCACCTGTAACCTAATATTAAAAAAAGCTTTTTATAACTTAAATACTATTAGTCGTTCGCAATGTTGACCATAATGCTTTCATCGCCTTTCCTTTGGGGAAAGCAATATATTCCGGTTCAATTAACGACGGCCGCCAACTCATTTTATATTGACGTTGCGAAGCAGCAGGATAAACAATTCCGCCTTTTGATGACAACCATTTGGCAACTTTATAAAAGATTGCCGAGTCATTAATATATCCCTCCTCGCCGAACTCCACCAAAGGGGTGAAGCCCAAATGAAGGTAGGAAACTACGCCCTCTTTCAGGAAGTCATTAATCGCAGTTTCATTAATAAACTGCATAGTGCCGTCGGGTATATCCGGTTTTTTTCGGGATAGATTATGAAACCATCCCGATGTCTCCCCCCAAGTGTAGCTATAAACAATATATGCCTGAATTTGTTCTCCCTGAGTTGCAATATAGACTCTGTGCTGGCCTGAATTCACTTCCACGGTATTGAAATCAATCACCAATTTTTTCAGGGCCTTCGCATGTTTTTCTTTCAACCAAAGCTGATTAATATATTCTAGTTGTGGTTTAAATCGATAATATTCCTCTTGCGAGCAGATCTCTCGAACGGAAATCCCCGCTCTTCTGGATTTACTGATTTTATTTCTAAGCTGCTGAAACCGTTTGCCTTTCATGTCATATCCATCAAGGCTCAATGAATAACTCGCTCCAAGCTGGTTCACAGAAAAGCCATTATTTTTCAACAATACAAAATCGCTCTCATCACCGTGCAGAAAAACCGGGAAAGCCCGCTTTTCCCTAGTGAAGTTGAGAAAAGAGCACAAAAGTGCAGCTCGTTCTTCGTCAGGAGCCAAAATACCACCTACACTCATATGCAGATTTTTGTCCTGAAAGAAACCAATAGCCCCCTTTTGGTTAGTAAACCAATATGTTTCACTATTGAACAACAGGCTACTCAACGGGTGCTTTGCATAACAAAGCACTTTTCTAAGATGACTGTTGCCAAGAACATCCTGAGCGTTCCCGGTGGCAATAATCTGGGGAGCATCAAGCAACATGCTCATAACGCTCACCTTGATTATTTCGGGAATATTGGACAGGGATAAACCCATGCTTTCTCGCAATATCCCGAATGGCTAATGCATCATTGTAATCAATGGCTCTACCGATGCTTTGATGAACATTCACCCCTTCAAGCGCCACAGCAATAGTTTCTGACAAACAAGCAAGATTTACCCCCTCAGGTATATCGATCAAGTTGCAATCACTATAGGTCACTTTCTCAGGCTGATAGACCAATCCCCCCTCGTAAATGTGATGATTGCCATCCCGAATGAAATCGAATGGTCTGGCCGCATCAAAAACGATGGCGGAATCTTTCAAGTAATGGGTATTCAAGAAAGGTTTACCTTCACTCGTTGCCGAGACGATAAAATCAGCCTGATTCAAAGAGTGTTCATAACTCTCTATCGCTTCCAAACCAAAGGTACCAACGACTTCAAGCACTTGCTGATGTAATACTTGTGCATCAGTTACACCCGGATTTTGTTTAACAAGCCATTTTCTCATCTTATCCATGACCGAATCCGGCTGAATGACATCATGAGTTCTTAATACTGAGGAAAGAAGTGCCTTAGTCAGTTCAGAGAGTAATATGCGCGCTTTATTAGGGCGGCTCACCAAGATAATCCGGCCAAAGTTATGCGCCAAGCCAATGACTGAAAGCCTGCCTACGGAGCCTCTGGCGCCCACTACCGCCAATGTTTGCCGGGATGCGCTTTCCGTCAACATTGAGCGTATTCCTTCAACCACCGCCACCGCTGTCAGAGAGTTACCATTAGTTATTATCCGGCCTTGCCGATTATTCACCAGGCTAGTACCGCCGTTAGTAATAACCGAGGTATAAGCGCCTAAACCGACAATTTCAGCGCCATTTTTCTCTGCCATATCAAGATATTCCTTCATCAATACCGCCCGTTCTTTTGCCGACAATGCCATCATATCTTCAGGATTGATAGGTGAGAAAAGGAGCATACCATTAGCATATGCCGTTGAACTTTCGACACCAAACTCAACAGCGATATCAGGATTAAAATCAATCGAGGCAACCTGCATGATCCAATTACCAAGCCGTTTCTGCTGTTCCTGGGTGTAATTCTCCTTTATCGACAGACAATAAGAGTGAGAAAATTCACCAACCGAAGTGGTATGAATTAAGAAAGCGAATTTCTTACCCTCAATCAATCCAGGAATAGGCGCTTTAATCTGAGCAATGTTTTTGTTTCTCGATATTGGATAACTCACCGAAGCAGGCGGGAGATCTGCAACAGGTATGTCTATCAAGTGTGAAAAAAGAATGTCATATCGTCCATTCTCAACCAGTTGACATACTTCATCAAAAGCCGTGAAAAACGTTTTAATATCCTCTTTGGAAACGTTAAGCGGCGGCTCAAAACGTACAGAACAAGGACGAGACATTAACGGCATGGTGAAAATACCATAATGCTTCAACAAGAAACTACAAATGATATAAGCCAGACCACCACTTTTTTGACTGAAATTGATAAATATGTTGTCAAACGCTTTGCTGTCCTGTATTTCAAGACCACGCATCAACCCAGCCCCTTGCCAGTAAAAATGCTCCGGGTATTTAGCAGATAATTGCTCAAGGCATTCATCAACATAACGGCTGACTTCTTGAACATGGGTTAACGCTTTACCGTCATCCTTAGTCAGATGCTCAATAACAGCAATCCCCATCGTTGCGGCCAAGACGTTATTAGCAAAAGTAGAACTATGCTTCCTGTCGAACTCGGATAAATAAAGCTCCTCTGAATACAACATCGCGCCAATCGGCGAGATACCTGCCCCTAACGCCTTGGAAAACAGGATCACATCCGGCTTTAAAACGTAGAGCGTAGCTGCACAGAATGCCCCAAGCCTACCGATACCCGTCTGGACTTCATCAAATACTGACAATGTGCCATTTTCTTTACACATCACCAAAATACTGGACAATGTATCTGGTGGAATGACTTTCATTCCACCTTCTCCTTGCACCGGTTCAATAATAAATGCGGCAAATTCCCGGCTCTCCAGCTTTCTTTTTATTTCATCCAAATCTTCACTATCAACCTGCTCATATAACTTATCATCATAAATGAAATCGGCTTTAAACCGATTTGATCCTGTAGCGGATAATGCCGAATAGGTTTTACCGTGAAAACTACGATGCAAACTCAGAATACGCTTTCTGCCAGTAAACAGACGAGTAAATTTAATCGCAGCTTCTACCGTTTCAGCGCCACTGTTAGTAAACGTACAGTGGGTATATTTTTCCTTATCTATTTGCTCTGCAAGCATTTCAGCTAATAGCCGTACCTTTTTGTGAATATTAGGTTGAAAGAAGATAGGTTCTTTATTTTCAATGAATCTATTAATTTCAGCGATAGCGAAATCAGGATTATGCCCAAATGGCAATGCGCCATATTGAGCCAAAAAATCCTTAACAACCCGGCCGTCCGATAATGTAAGCCGGTTATCTTGAGCAGACTTAATATCCAGTTCAAGACCCACAGAGTTTAATAAATTCTCACGATATTGATTAACAAACATAGTTTTCTCTCTTTTTTTAGGTGCACACAGTCATGCTGTAAACAGCATGGAAAAATCCTTGAGTTATAAATAGGTGATTCTAAAAGTAATTAAGCTTGTTGTATGATCTGGTTAATCATTTGGAATTCTCCTATCGGATGAAATTTAAATAACTGTACTGCCAAATAGAAATTCATTATTTCTGGTGTTGTCATTACCTTAATCCCACCGCAACATCGGAATATGAAACTGGCAGTTTCCTCAAGGATCTTTTCCAAGGTATAACGTAACGCGAGAATCTTATGGACGGCATTTTCATCCTGGCTAGCATAAAAGGCAATAATCAACATCTGACCAAGAATAACATTAATCTTATAATCAGCTTGAGTCAGGGTATATTTAATTGGCTGCTGTTCTACTACCTTCTCGGGAATAAAACGAGTAAGCCCATCAAGAATTCCAGAATAAGTATTTGCAGCAAAATAATTAAATAGTGCTAAACCACAGGAAAGCACCATCTGTTGTTCAATCCCTTTATAATGAGAAAGTCGTTTAGGTGATACTTCAGCATCCAAGAATTTGATTTCTTGATTATCACTTTCAGTCAAAATTCCCAATTTCCAGAAAGGAATAACCTTAAGATTCTGCGCCGATTTAGAAATCAACACGACTCTCATCTCATTGTCATGATCGGTATCGCAGACTGATAACACATAATAGTCAGCAATCGAAGAGAGAGAACAAGGCTTCTTCGAACCATTAACAAGCAACTTTCCCTCTTTTGAATGCATTTTAAGTGATGGTGTAAAAATATTCGTTCCAGGCAATCCCTCTGCAAAAGCAGAAGCAACCAACGCTTTTGATGCCATAACTTCATTCAATAATACGTTGCTGTCTTCAAATATGTCAGAGAATTTACTGCAAGCCAATACAATATGATTATGCATTGTTAAGGCAATACCAACCGCGGGAAGCCACGCCGAAGCTTCACGGATAGTATTACCCACTTGATGAAGCCCCTCTATACTGGATTGCGCCGCCAAACGCAGGCATTGTGAAGCAGCCTCAGAACCCAACAATAATCTCTTCAATCTATCCGGTGTCAAATGTTGATATTTCTCACTATTCTTCCTGAGTTCTTCAACAATATTTGTCATTTTTAATTCTCCTTAGCCTATTCAAACAACCAACTGAATAAAGCTAATATCTACACTAAACCCATGTACTTAAGGCGTGATTGCTGCATCTGTTCAACCAAGGAATGAGATAGCTCAAGACGAGACTCCACCGTAGAATCGGACAACAACATTCCAGGCGCTAATTCATAACCTTCAATCAAGCGCAAGTGGTGCTGCATACCCCGTTGATAGAACATTTCACGCTCCACAAACAAGTCATCAACGGATACCTGATTCCATAACGCCAATCCTTCTTCTATACACTCAAGAGCTGACTGCTTTAGAGAGCTATCATTTTCGAGCGCCATCTTGACGATATTTGCGCATACTGTCAGATGTCTTAATTCATCCGCATTGGCTCTGGCCTGTGTCTCGGCGGCGACAACATCAAAAGGACGCCATTTGATTTCGCTGAGTTCTGACGTTGGCGCAAGCACACCTTCCAGAACGACAGTAATGATAAGCACGCCGGCAATATAGTCATTTTTCAATATTATCCATTTGT
Source organism: Photorhabdus luminescens subsp. luminescens (assembly GCF_001083805.1). GTDB lineage: Bacteria > Pseudomonadota > Gammaproteobacteria > Enterobacterales > Enterobacteriaceae > Photorhabdus > Photorhabdus luminescens. The sequence goes on from NZ_JXSK01000003.1 coordinate 208,264, forward strand.
CGAAATAAGTTCTTAATGTCTCCAACATATTGGTCATTTTGCCTCGTAAGAGGCTTTCCATTTTTCCAGCCACATTGTCGATACCCGCAAAGCCTATTCTGACCAGATGTTCTCTGAATAATTTGGCATGCCTACCTTCATCAAATATCTGAGTCAACATATAATCGAAATTGATATTGTCAGGCGCCTTATCTGCAAGTAGCAATAACGCTTTCGTTGCTTCATATTCAGAAATCGATTTAAAAGAAAGTTCCCTAATCAGAGATTCCCGTAAATCACCCGGCAAATAGGTTAATTTAGGATCATTGGCATAATGGGTTATTTTTCTTTGCTCAACATTTATCTGTTCAGAAAACCATTCATCCAAGCCCCAATCCTTTGCCTGCATTTCTATTTCCGATGCCTGTTTAATTAGATCCATAGTATTCATTCCTCGTTAAATATAAATTATCTCTCAATCATGACTCACTTCAATGAACTGTAGGCTGCTTAAATATATTGATAGATAACTTAGGAAAATTACCCAGTACACCTCGATCCAGACAAATATGGACAAATAATGCAATAACGCTGTAGTTGTCCTTAAAGAACCAGATCCAGAGCAAACTAATCACACTAAGTGTGAATAAATTATGGCAAATATTATAAAAGGTATAAAAAGCAGCCGGAGGAATTTCTTTTTTATTCAGCAAACTCCAAATCCGTCCTGGGTAGTAGCCAATAATATCAATCAGAAAAAATAACAAAATAAATTGCCACCAATTTATATAACTTTCAAGCTGCCAGGTCAGAAATAAACTGATAAAGAACAATCCTAGAAATTCCCAACGCAGAATTTTCAATGTATTAATCATCGCTATTCTCCATTATTTCTCTTTTCATGATTGCAATAATATCCCCTGGCTGTTTAATCCAGGCGCTATGAGGATTACCTTTTAAAGGTAAGATTATTTCCCTAACTTCTGCATTAGGTATAAGACTTGCTAATACTTGAGTGGACTTCAACGGAGCCCAATTATCTCCTTTAAAACAGATATAAACAGCCTTGGATAAGTTTTTATTCTCCTTATTCTTATAAGCACGTACATGATAATAATTTCCCGTGCAAGCAGTTTTGGACCAGTCTCGCATTAACCCCTTAGCTTCTCTTATGCCAAAACCAATCTTTTTTCCAGGGAGATAACCGTATAACGCAGTCAGGATGTTAAAAATAATAGCTGCTGTTATTATCTGCACTCTCCCCATTCCCTGCCAATTCTTATACCATACGTTCCCGGTTGCCACACAAAATAGCGAAAATGGCCGATCAGTCGAGCAGGCAAAGAGCGTTGCAATATGCCCCCCAAGACTGTGACCAAAAACAATAGGAATTTTATTGTTATTTAATTCAACAGCCTTGTCTAACATTGCCGGCAGATAATCCCGCAACAGATCGGAATAGTTATAGTCATTTTCCCGACTTGGTTTAGGTTGGCTGTCTCCATAACCTGGCATATCCGCAGTGACAACCTGAAACCCCTCTTTTACCAATTGTTGTATTAAAGTTTCATATTTCCTGATTTCCACCCCAATAGCAGGTAGCAATATAATAACTCTGCCATGACTATCTCCCTGATAAACTTTATAATTACAGAGAAAATTCCCAGCCACTTTAAAATAATTACCGTTAATATTATTTTTCATATCTATATACTCTCAACAACTATATCACGCTCAAGTGACCGGCATTGACGATAAATCCGCCAAAAAAATTTGTTTTAAATGCGACAGATGTCAAATAGTTGTCCATCTCGCCGAGCTATTGGTCATTTTCTGATTTGTTATTAACCAATAAAAAAGCCCCTTATACTTTCTTAGTAACAGGCTATAGATAAATCAAGAAACATATATTATTTTATAAATTATTTGCTGGAAAAATTATTTTACACATTAGAGAAATTTAATTTAAATTGTAAATCATATCATTTAAATATTAACAAAGAAGTTATAAATCAATAATAAAAATATCAATTTCAAATGTATTGAATTTATATGAAACAATATTGAAAGAAAGCTGTAACCATATAAAACAACAAACAGTTAATAGCAAGAAAAGATAATCTTAGTTTAAAGAATACATAAGAAAAATGAAATTTATTCATGAATCAATTCAAAAATACATACAACAAACCATTTCATCACGTTATTTTTATAAATTCATTTATATTATTTTAACCTATGTTACACAGCAACATTATTAATATTCATGAATTATATTATTGCCACTATTTAATTCATGAAATTAACCAGCCATTCTACTCTCTTACTCTATGACTTGGTTTGATACCCTATGGATATAGATAGGAAACCATTCCTATCTGAATAATCTTGTACATTTATAGTGAATTAACTGCCATAAACTTTGAAAAACAGCAATCAACAGGAGAATATTGACCATTCACGATCTGTTTCTCCATTCCTGTACACCCGACTCATATTTACCAAAAGTCCCAAGCCAGCGTTATCTATCATAACGATTCTAAGCAAAATCTTAGGATTCCTTTAAATCTCAATGATAGGTAGCATTTTCCACACATCGGATGAGTGTTTTTCAGGTTTATCGTCCATAATGAGAAATGAAAATGAATTCCATCTTATTATTCAGAGGGTATTTCGATGAGCACTGCCGTTACCAGTAAAAAAACAAAAAAAACTAAGATTACGGCGAATAATGCTGTTGCTAACGGGCAAGTACAGTCATTAAGCCGTGGCCTGACACTTTTGGAATATATTTCCGAGTCACCCGGCGGTATCGCCCTGACTGATTTAGCCCAACAAGCTGGGTTACCAAATTCTACCACTCACCGCCTTCTCACCACTTTGCAACAACATGGCTTCGTCCGTCAGATTGGCGATTTAGGGTTGTGGGTTATCGGTTCGCACACCTTTATTGTCGGCAGCAGTTTTTTACAGAGCCGAAATTTATTGGCGCTCATTCATCCGATCCTCCGCCGCTTGATGGAAGATTCCGGTGAAACCGTTAATTTAGCGATTCTTGATCATAGCGAATATGAAGCGGTTATTGTCGATCAGGTACAGTGTAATGCATTGATGAGAATGTCCGCCCCTATCGGGGGTAAGTTGCCTATGCACGCTTCCGGGGCGGGTAAAGCATTCCTTTCAACATTATCAGATAACCAACTGGTTCAATTACTGCATAAGAAAGGGCTTCATTCTTACACACAATATACCAAAACAACCCCTTCGGGTTTAAAAGAAAATTTGGAGCAAACACGCAAACAAGGGTATTCATTCGATGATGAAGAGCATGCTTTAGGTCTGCGCTGTATTGCTGACTGTATTTATGATGAACATCACCAAGCCTTTGCGGCTATTTCCATTTCCGGCCCAGTCTCACGGATCACTGATGATCGAATCACTGAACTTGGTGCTTTGGTAATTCGTGCCGCAAAAGAGATCAGTAAAGAATATGGCGGGATTCGTTAATTCTTTTTCATAATAATCATAGTTTTCACAGGGCATCGGTTTTACCATGCCCTGTCTTAATTATATAAAGAATCCGGAAACAATTATATTCCCGGATTCTTACATATATAGGAGAATTAGTTAATGGAACACTAATCGATGAGTATCATCCTGATTAAATCGCTTTTGATAAGTTCCAAGTGCCTGTTCCGTTACCTCGATTAGAAAGACGTGAAGTATATACATTATATAATGCACCAGCAGCAGTAGCATTGAAACAAGTATCAAGAAATCCTCCACGTACGCTATTATAACCATTCAGAAAACGGATAACATCACTTTCACGAACTTTACCATCATATCCATTGGTTGTATCTGAAAAAATGTACCATGTCAGGGTCTCAACCGGACGTGCTGCTTTATCCGATGTATAAATATTATAGAGTTCAGGTGATGGCGCATAACCATTAGTACCAAGATATCCCCCATTATTCTGGTAAAGATTGAAAAGAAACACGATATCACCACTGTAAATCTCTTCCCCTACGCCTTTTCCGCTCGCAGACAAAATTTGCCATGTACCCGTACCGGTACCCGGAGCACGAGTCGGCGAAGTAGCCGTGTATACGTTATATTTTGCGCCTTGCGCGGTTGCATAACCATTAGTGTCCAGATAGCCACCATTTCCAAGATAGTTGTTTTTAATATGGATTTTATCACCGTATAAAATTACACTAGCCATTGTTATATCCTTAAATACTTTCACGAAGTTATATGTATGTTATATGAGAATTTTCATGCTTTTAATTAAGAGTCAAAAATATCAATTCTTTTTCCAGCCATTAGCTGTAGTTAAAAATCTTTGACTTCCAAATTCTATGAAATTATAGAATTCCCACAAATAAATAGATCTATTTTTATTTCTCAAAACAATCATTAAATATATGCTTTTAACTTATGCTCCAATTATGCCTTCTTAATAATAAATATATCTTATATTGAAAAAATTCATTTTTATTGTAAATATTCGCATCCCGCGCAAGAAAAATAAATCGGCATTAATTTATATTTAATTTAGAGAAATAATTTAATGAGGATAATAATATTGACTACTAATAAAAACGGCGGTTGCCAACAGCAAACGCCAGTTCCTGATCAAAATCAAGCTAAAGTTTTGGAGATAGAATAGGTTCCTATCTCAGCACGTTGGCTAAATCGCTGTTTGCGACGATACGCAAACACATCTTCCACATGACCGTTTTTAATCCGTTCTTGCAACGCCCGCCAGTAGTCTGCTTTAAATAAATCACTATGCATCTCTTCAAAATAACAGCGAATACGACTGTCAGTGCAAAGAAAATGTCGGAATTCCTCAGGAAAAACATCATTTGGCGCCACGCTATACCACGGTTCACTGGCAAGTTCATCTTCTGGGTAACGCGGCGGCGGGATATCTCGGAAGTTAACTTCTGTCATATAACAGATTTCATCATAATCGTAGAACACAACCCGGCCATGTCGTGTCACACCAAAATTCTTAAACAACATATCTCCCGGGAAAATATTCGCAGCCGCAAGCTGTTTAATCGCATTGCCATACTCCTCGATAGCATCTTTCAGCTTCTGTTCATCTACCTGTTCCATATAGATATTCAGCGGTGTCATTCGCCGTTCCATATATAGATGTTTAATCAGGATCTTATCACCCAAATCTTCCAGCTTTTCTGGCACTTCTTTCTGCAACTCTTCCATCAATTCAGAACTAATGCGGGCTTTATCAATAACGAAATTCTCAAATTCCTGCGTGTCGGCCATCCTCCCCACACGATCATGCTCTTTGACCAAACGGTAACACTCCTGTACCCGCTCCTGAGTCACCTCTTTCTGCGGCGCAAATCTATCCTTAATCACCTTAAAAACGCGATCAAATGAAGGGGAAGTGAACACCAACATCACCATCCCTTTAACACCGGGAGCAATCATAAGTTGTTCTTTGGAGAAGGTAATAAACGCCAGATATTCCCGGTAATATTCTGTTTTCCCATGCTTCTGGCAGCCGATTGCCATATAAAGTTCAGATGTTGATTTGGCGGGCAAAATTTCTCTTAACCATTCCACCAAAGCCGCTGGCAAAGGCGCATAAACCATAAAATAGGAACGGGCGAAACCAAATACAATGCTGGCATCAGCATAATCAGTCAGGCAAGTATCGATAAAAATCCCGCCGAATTCGTTATGATGGATCGGCAACAAGAAAGGATAAACCTGACCTCCCACGCGGATCTTACCTACTAACCAAGCCGCTTTGTTGCGATAAAACAGTTCATTAGCTATCTGAAAAGTTGCCTGTAATAATTCTGCGACTGGAAATGTCTGTTGTAGATAGTCTGTAATATAATGAATATCTCTTTCCAGATTTTCCCAAGGTAAACGCAGCGGCAAATCATTAAGAATTGTCCGTAACATTAAAGCAAGATTATCATTAGGGAAAAAGTCACGCGATAACGGGCGAGGAATATCCCGAAATCTACGCGCAGGCTGCGAGGTAAAAATAAATAATTTATCCGGTGTCAGATTGCGATGTTCAAACAGACGGCAATAAACAGAATTGAAAAAACTCTCGGCAATTTCAAACCGGGGATAATCCGGTAATAAACTGGTATAAACAACCTTTACTTTGGCAATGTACTCTTCATCATATCCGAAAGCGCTATGTATACATTTAAGCTGCTCAACCACCAGCCCAACATGATGATCATAAAGATTAATGCGCTTTTTCATCGCTTGCTGAACAGCATGCCAGTCAGCCTGTTCAAAGCGTTGTTGCGCACCTGAAGTCACTTCCAAAAAGCGGCCATATTGTGCATCGAATCCCTGTAAAATAGTTTGTGCTATCAAATGTGCTGAATCTATCCCCATCGCAACTCCTCAATATATTCAGCCTGCTATAAGCAGGCTGAATAGCATCAGAAATACAATAATCAGAACTGCTGCTCTTCCGTGGAACCAGTCAATGCGGTTACTGACGATGTTCCCCCTTGAATAATCGTCGTAACTTTATCGAAATAACCTGTACCAACCTCCTGCTGGTGAGAAGAGAAGGTATAACCTCGATTAATGGATTCAAACTCTCTTTCCTGTACTTTCTCCACATAATGTTTCATACCTTCACCCTGCGCGTAAGCATGCGCCAGGTCGAACATGTTGAACCACATACTGTGGATACCCGCCAGAGTAATAAATTGGAATTTATAACCCATTTCCGACAGTTCATCCTGGAAACGCGCGATAGTCTTATCGTCCAGATTCTTTTTCCAATTGAACGATGGAGAACAGTTGTAAGCTAACAATTTACCAGGATATTTGGCATGAATCGCCTCAGCAAAACGACGAGCCATTTCAATATCAGGTGTTGATGTTTCACACCATATCAAGTCAGCATACGGCGCATAAGCCAAACCACGACTAATCGCTTGATCGATACCCGCTTTGGTACGGAAAAATCCTTCAAAAGTCCGCTCGCCAGTAATAAATTCACTGTCATATGTGTCACTGTCGGAGGTTAATAGATCGGCTGCATCAGCATCGGTACGAGCAATCAGCAGTGTCGGTACACCAGAAACATCTGCCGCCAGACGCGCAGCAACCAATTTTTGAATCGCCTCTTGTGTCGGAACCAGAACTTTACCGCCCATATGACCACATTTTTTCACCGCAGCAAGTTGATCTTCAAAGTGAACAGCCGCAGCACCCGCCTCAATCATGGCTTTCATCAATTCAAAAGCATTCAAAACACCACCAAATCCTGCTTCCGCATCCGCCACAATTGGCAGAAAATAATCGATATATTCCTGATTATCAGCATCAATACCATTTGCCCACTGAATTTGATCCGCCCGACGGAAACTGTTGTTAATACGTTTTACCACCGCCGGGACTGAATCCACCGGATACAGGGATTGATCAGGATACATACTGGATGCGGTATTAGCATCAGCCGCAACCTGCCAACCAGAAAGATAAATCGCCTCAATACCCGCTTTTGCCTGCTGTAATGCCTGCCCACCCGTCAATGCGCCCAATGAGTTCACATAACCTTTCTTCGCTTTGCCATGTAGCAGTTCCCACAGTTTTTTAGCGCCAAGCTGTGCCAATGTATGTTCGGGATTAACTGAACCCCGCAATTTAACAACATCTTCCGCACTGTACGGACGGATAATTCCATTCCAACGGTCACTTTTCCATTCTTGTTCCAGTTGAGCGATTTGTTGAGTTCTGGAGATTGTCATAACTTCTACTTCCTATCTTTATTAAATTAATCGGATATGGTGTTTTGTTATTATTCGTTGCTTAAACTTCTCTCAGTAGCCCCAATAGGCGGGCTCTAATCAAGTAATTGATATCCCGGCAACGTCAGGAAATCTATCAGCTCGTCCTGAGTTGTAATGCGCTCCATCAACTTGGCTGCATCGCTAAATCGCCCTTGACTGAAACGTGTTTCTCCAACTTCTTGCTTAATAACCTCCATTTCTTCTGCCAACATCTGCCTGAACAAACTTTTTGTCACTTTTTTACCGTTGGACAGTGATTTTTCGTGGTGAATCCATTGCCAAATGGATGTCCGGGAAATTTCGGCTGTCGCAGCATCTTCCATCAAACCATAGATAGGAACGCATCCATTTCCTGAAATCCACGCTTCAATGTATTGAACCGCTACACGGATATTGGCCCGCATACCTTCTTCAGTACGATCACCTGGGCAAGGTTCCAATAATTGAGCCGCGGTAATCGGCGCATCTTCTTCACGGAAGATATCTAACTGGTTTTGCCGTTCTGCCAAGACTTTATCGAAAACTTCCATTACCGTGTCGGCAAGACCTGGGTGGGCAATCCATGTACCATCGTGACCATTACGCGCTTCCAGCTCTTTATCCGCCCTGACCTTATCTAATACCCAATTGTTGCGTTCAATATCTTTACTGGGGATAAAAGCAGCCATTCCCCCCATCGCAAATGCTCCGCGCTTATGGCAGGTTTTGATCAGTAAACGGGAATAAGCACTGAGGAAAGGTTGATCCATTGTGACAGACTGACGATCAGGCAGAACCCGATCACTATGATTTTTCAGTGTCTTAATGTAGCTGAAAATATAATCCCAACGGCCGCAATTAAGGCCAACGATATGGTGCCGAAGATGATAAAGAATCTCATCCATCTGAAATACAGCCGGCAGAGTTTCAATCAATACCGTTGCTTTGATTGTTCCTCTCGGTAACTCGAAACGATCTTCCGCAAAACTGAATACATCACTCCACCACAGAGCTTCGCGGTAAGACTGAATTTTTGGTAAGTAGAAATAGGGGCCGCTCCCCTTTGCCAGCAATTGTTTATAGTTGTGGTAAAAATAGAGGGCAAAATCAAACAATCCGCCAGCAATTGGCTCATTCTGATAGAGAACATGTTTTTCCGGTAAATGAAGCCCTCTTACCCGTGCGATCAGAACAGCAGGATCTGATTGCAACTGATATTGTTTACCCTGCTCATTAACGTAAGAAATTGTGCCATTAACAGCATCACGTAAGTTGATCTGCCCTTCAATCACCTTATCCCAAGCTGGTGCTAAGGAATCTTCGAAATCAGCCATGAAAACTTTTACATTAGCATTCAAGGCGTTGATAACCATTTTCCGTTCTACTGGTCCAGTGATTTCTACTCTGCGATCACGGAGATCCGCCGGAATATTTTGAATTCCCCACTCACTTTCACGAATGGAACTGGTTTCCGAAATAAAATCAGGCAATTCACCATCATCAATTTTCTTCTGCCAAATATCCCGATCGACTAATAATTTTTTCCGTGTATCAGTAAACCGAACAACCAGATCTTTCAGAAAATCTACCGCTTCAGGTATCAAAATCTCCTGCTCTGCTGCGCCAAGTCGTTTAATAAACGATAATTCAGTCGCTAAAGTTTGCTGCGTCATTCATCTATCCTCATTTTAAAGCACACCTGAATAAGAGTAATAGATATTTAAAATAAATCAAAAACGATTTCCATTTTTTTATAATTTTATTTTTAATCAATAAAAAACAATTAGTTATATGGAAAATTACCTATTTCAAATTAGAGAAATTGATTCCATAAATCACAAGATTATTTTGTTAAGTTTTTGTTATATAAGACAAACTACAAAAAGTGCGGTATTTTGACGGGTGTTAATAACAGGGGAGCAGAAAAAATCAGGCGGGTTAAATGGCTGAATTTCAGCCATTTATGAAGATATTAATCCAATGTTGGATTCATGTAGGTAAGATCATATGGTGTAATCTGGTACACATAATAATTCAGCCAGTTAGAAAACAATAAATGACCGTGACTACGCCATGATGCCAGTGGTTTTCTTTCTGGATTATTATCCGGAAAATAATTTATTGGGATCTTTGGATCTAAACCTGCTGCTAAATCACGTAAATATTCACTAGCCAACGTTCCTGTATCATATTCAGGATGACCGGTAACAAACACCATGCGTTTATCTTTGCTCGCCAGTAAATAGGCCCCCGCCTCTTCAGAACTGGAAAGAATATCCAGATCAGTATGCTCACGAACAACTTGTTCAGGGAAATCTGCATAGCGAGAATGGGGAGCAAAAAAAGATTCATCAAAGCCACGAGTTAATAATGCTAAAGGGTCCAGAGTAGAGTGATAATAAACACCTGATAGTTTTACTTCTCTGGTAAACTTTGGTAAGCCGTACAAAATATTCAAAGCGGCCTGTACAGCCCAACAAATAAATAAGGTAGAAGTGACGTGCTCCTTTGCCCAACTAATTATTCTTTCAATCTGTCTCCAATATGCCACATCTTCGAATTCAACTAATCCCAATGGCGCACCAGTAACAATTAAACCATCAAAATTTTGATGTTTTATCTGCTCGAAATCACAATAAAAATTATTCAAATGTTCAGCAGGCGTATTCCTGCATTTCCGATTGTCTACTCTCAGTAGCTGGATATCTACCTGTAAAGGCGTGTTGGATAGTAATCTTAGAAATTGATTTTCAGTCTCAATTTTCTTTGGCATCAGGTTAAGCAGCAACACCTTTAGTGGACGTATATTTTGAATATTCGCGCGTGTAGATGTCATCACGAACACATTCTCGTTTCGTAAAAAATTCACTGCGGGTAATTCATCCGGTATACAAATTGGCATGCTATGACCTCAACTTTTATCCATTTACACGTTTAGACTTCCAGACAGCTAAATCTAACTAAGTATTAACAGAATGTCGAGGCTTTACAAGTAAGCTGAAATTATTTCATTTCTGTTTTTACAACAATGTTCAACATGATAATAGTTAATAAATTTTTAATATTTATAACATAAAACAATTTGAGTTACATTTGTTATATGAAAAAACAATAAAGCAAATTTCACTTAATAACGAGATGAAATACATTAAAAATCAATGATATTTTCGGTAAAAATCAGGAAGTTCAAGACAAAAAGACAAGATTAGAAGAAGTCAAATTACACGCTATAAATATTAAAAGCAATACACCCTAAGAAAGCAACAAGATTAAATAATAAAATATTCTTATTGTTAATATTGAGTTATAAAATTTATCTTCAATACTGAAATATGCGATTTTCTTATAACAACAAGCTAATTTGAATCAAATGCTAATAATAAGTATGGCGATAGGGAAAACAGACAATTACACAACTTAAATTACAGTCTCATTACAGGTTATAAGAGCGGACAAAACCCTGATCCAAAATTTTCCTAAAAAACAAATATAAAAAAGAATTGAAAATTTTTGGTTATTCTAACTCATCAGTTCAAAAAGCTATTTAAATTATATACCTGCTATCATTACAATATATTTTAATTATTTAAGACTGATAAACCAGTTATCTGTTTCTTAAAGGGAATAAGTAAATAAATAATACCTACCCTAAAAACGCAAAAACCCCCAGCTCTCGCTGAGGGTTCCTACTGTATTTAAAGCCTGGCAGTTCCCTACTCTCACATGGGGAGACCCCACACTACCATCGGCGCTACGGCGTTTCACTGCTGAGTTCGGCATGGGGTCAGGTGGGACCGCCGCGCTATCGCCGCCAGGCATATTCCGTTTTATCCCGGCCGTTGCTTCTCCACAACCGCCCGAATCAATCTCTGAACAAGCTGAAATTCATCTCTCTTCCGTCTTCTGACCGCTGTCCGCTGTCCGCTGTCTTCTGACACCAAAACACCTTCGGCGTTGTAAGGTTAAGCCTCTCGGTTCATTAGTACTGGTCAGCTCAATGCATCGCTGCACTTACACACCCAGCCTATCCACGTCTTCGTCTTAAACGTTCCTTCCGTGACCTCAAGTCAAGGGAAGACTCATCTCAAGGCAAGTTTCCCGCTTAGATGCTTTCAGCGGTTATCTCTCCCGCACTTAGCTACCGGGCTATGCCATTGGCATGACAACCCGTACACCAGCGGTGCGTCCACTCCGGTCCTCTCGTACTAGGAGCAGCCCCTTTCAATCTTCCTGCGCCCACGGCAGATAGGGACCGAACTGTCTCACGACGTTCTAAACCCAGCTCGCGTACCACTTTAAATGGCGAACAGCCATACCCTTGGGACCTACTTCAGCCCCAGGATGTGATGAGCCGACATCGAGGTGCCAAACACCGCCGTCGATATGAACTCTTGGGCGGTATCAGCCTGTTATCCCCGGAGTACCTTTTATCCGTTGAGCGATGGCCCTTCCATGCAGAACCACCGGATCACTAAGACCTACTTTCGTACCTGCTCGAGCCGTCACTCTCGCAGTTAAGCTGGCTTATGCCTTTGCACTAACCTCACGATGTCCGACCGTGATTAGCCAACCTTCGTGCTCCTCCGTTACGCTTTGGGAGGAGACCGCCCCAGTCAAACTACCCGCCAGACACTGTCCTCAGCCCGGATGACGGGCCTAAGTGAGAACATCGAGCATTCAAGGGTGGTATTTCAAGGATGGCTCCATGCAGACTGGCGTCCGCACTTCCAAGCCTCCCACCTATCCTACACATCAAGGCTCCATGTTCAGTGTCAAGCTATAGTAAAGGTTCACGGGGTCTTTCCGTCTTGCCGCGGGTACACTGCATCTTCACAGCGAGTTCAATTTCACTGAGTCTCGGGTGGAGACAGCCTGGCCATCATTACGCCATTCGTGCAGGTCGGAACTTACCCGACAAGGAATTTCGCTACCTTAGGACCGTTATAGTTACGGCCGCCGTTTACTGGGGCTTCGATCAAGAGCGTCGCCTTAACGGCTAACCCCATCAATTAACCTTCCAGCACCGGGCAGGCGTCACACCGTATACGTCCACTTACGTGTTGGCACAGTGCTGTGTTTTTAATAAACAGTTGCAGCCAGCTGGTCTCTGCGACTGGCTTCGGCTCCGGGGGCAAACCCCTTCACCTAACGCCAGCGTGCCTTCTCCCGAAGTTACGGCACCATTTTGCCTAGTTCCTTCACCCGAGTTCTCTCAAGCGCCTGAGTATTCTCTACCTGACCACCTGTGTCGGTTTGGGGTACGATTCAATGTCACCTGATGCTTAGAGGCTTTTCCTGGAAGCCGGGCATCAACCACTTCACCGCCGTAGCGGCTCGTCATCACGCCTCAGTGTTAAAAGAAGAGCGGATTTGCCTGCTCCTCCCACCTACACGCTTAAACCGGGACGACCGTCGCCCGGATGGCCTAGCCTTCTCCGTCCCCCCTTCGCAGTCACATTCAGTACAGGAATATTAACCTGTTTCCCATCAGCTACGCCGTTCGGCCTCGCCTTAGGGGTCGACTCACCCTGCCCCGATTAACGTTGGACAGGAACCCTTGGTCTTCCGGCGAGCGGGTTTTTCACCCGCTTTATCGTTACTTATGTCAGCATTCGCACTTCTGATACCTCCAGCAGGCCTCACGGCGCCGCCTTCAACGGCTTACAGAACGCTCCCCTACCCATTCAGAGAACAGACGTCAGAATACAGCTTACAGACGCCGCCCCAGTCCAGTCAGCATTTTCGCTATCTCTTCATAGCCATCGCGCCATTCCTGCCACTGAACCCGATTGATATAGCCCAAATCCAGACAATATCTTAACCATACACGCATCTCATCGGCACTGCCTAAGGCTATACTAATGAAACGCCTGAACTCGGGTTTGGAATAATGCTGCTTACCAAAGCCCTCGGCAAGGTTGGCGCAAATGCCCTTACTTGCCCGCCCGACCTGGTCCGCTAATCCATATTGTTCGTACTGAGGAAATGTCAAACTCACCTGATGAATTTCTAACGAAATTCGATAAGCTTTCTTAAACACGTCCAATTGCTCGAATCCATATGACATCATTCCGTCCTCTGTCTTCTGAAATCTGTCCTCTGAATGCCGCAGCTTCGGCGCATGGTTTAGCCCCGTTACATCTTCCGCGCAGGCCGACTCGACCAGTGAGCTATTACGCTTTCTTTCAATGATGGCTGCTTCTAAGCCAACATCCTGGCTGTCTGGGCCTTCCCACATCGTTTCCCACTTAACCATGACTTCGGGACCTTAGCTGGCGGTCTGGGTTGTTTCCCTCTTCACGACGGACGTTAGCACCCGCCGTGTGTCTCCCGTGATGACATTCTTCGGTATTCGCAGTTTGCATCGGGTTGGTAAGCCGGGATGGCCCCCTAGCCGAAACAGTGCTCTACCCCCGAAGATGAACTCACGAGGCGCTACCTAAATAGCTTTCGGGGAGAACCAGCTATCTCCCGGTTTGATTGGCCTTTCACCCCCAGCCACAAGTCATCCGCTAATTTTTCAACATTAGTCGGTTCGGTCCTCCAGTTAGTGTTACCCAACCTTCAACCTGCCCATGGCTAGCTCACCGGGTTTCGGGTCTATACCCTGCAACTCATTTCGCCCAGTTAAGACTCGGTTTCCCTGCGGCTCCCCTATTCGGTTAACCTTGCTACAGAATATAAGTCGCTGACCCATTATACAAAAGGTACGCAGTCACCCCACCCCAAAACGCTCCACTGCTTGATGATTGTGTTGGGCGTCGCTGTCGCTCCGCCAACCGCGCATCAGTGATGTCGTTACGCATTTTTTGCGCCACGCAAAGCGAAACGCTTTGGTGGTGGGGCTCCCACTGCTTGTACGTACACGGTTTCAGGTTCTCTTTCACTCCCCTCGCCGGGGTTCTTTTCGCCTTTCCCTCACGGTACTGGTTCACTATCGGTCAGTCAGGAGTATTTAGCCTTGGAGGATGGTCCCCCCTTCTTCAGACAGGATTTCTCGTGTCCCGCCTTACTCGTCGAACTCACAACCACGCCATCTTCGAGTACGGGGCTGTCACCCTCTCTCGCCGGCCTTTCCAGACCGTTCCTCTGATGCTGTGGCTGATGCAGGTTCTGGGCTCCTCCCCGTTCGCTCGCCGCTACTGGGGGAATCTCGGTTGATTTCTTTTCCTCGGGGTACTGAGATGTTTCAGTTCCCCCGGTTCGCCTCATTAACCTATGGATTCAGTTAATGATAGTGCAACGTATTGCACTGGGTTTCCCCATTCGGACATCGCCGGCTATAACGCTTCATATCAGCTCACCGACGCTTTTCGCAGATTAGCGCGTCCTTCATCGCCTCTGACTGCCTAGGCATCCACCGTGTACGCTTAATTGCTTAACCTCACAACCCGAAACTGTCTCGGATTGCTCAGCTTGAGAGACTCGTCAATAATACCTCGGCGATATTATCGACTGTTTCAATTTTTCAGCTTGTTCCAGATTGTTAAAGAGCAAAATCATTCGCAGCATACTGTCGCCAATATACTCTGAATGACTTTTAGTATGGTGGAGCTAAGCGGGATCGAACCGCTGACCTCCTGCGTGCAAGGCAGGCGCTCTCCCAGCTGAGCTATAGCCCCATACAGAATCTTCCGCTATCACACGGTGTTACCCAAACCTTTTCATCACCGCCAGTTTCAACGCGAATCACGCAGTGTGCGCAAGCACATGAGTAATGCAGCGTTTAAAATGGCAAAGAGGAAAAGCGTTTGGTAGGCCTGAGTGGACTTGAACCACCGACCTCACCCTTATCAGGGGTGCGCTCTAACCACCTGAGCTACAAGCCTATCGCGATAACGTCATTCTCTTCTTTCATCAGACAATCTGTGTGAGCACTTCACTTCTCGTATCTCAGGTAAGGAGGTGATCCAACCGCAGGTTCCCCTACGGTTACCTTGTTACGACTTCACCCCAGTCATGAGCCACAAAGTGGTCAGCGCCCTCCTTGCGGTTAAGCTACCGACTTCTTTTGCAACCCACTCCCATGGTGTGACGGGCGGTGTGTACAAGGCCCGGGAACGTATTCACCGTAGCATGCTGATCTACGATTACTAGCGATTCCGACTTCATGGAGTCGAGTTGCAGACTCCAATCCGGACTACGACAGACTTTGTGTGTTCCGCTTGCTCTCGCGAGGTCGCTTCACTTTGTATCCGCCATTGTAGCACGTGTGTAGCCCTACTCGTCAGGGCCATGATGACTTGACGTCATCCCCACCTTCCTCCGGTTTATCACCGGCAGTCTCCTTTGAGTTCCCGCCATTACGCGCTGGCAACAAAGGATAAGGGTTGCGCTCGTTGCGGGACTTAACCCAACATTTCACAACACGAGCTGACGACAGCCATGCAGCACCTGTCTCAGAGCTCCCGAAGGCACAACCTCATCTCTGAGGTCTTCTCTGGATGTCAAGAGTAGGTAAGGTTCTTCGCGTTGCATCGAATTAAACCACATGCTCCACCGCTTGTGCGGGCCCCCGTCAATTCATTTGAGTTTTAACCTTGCGGCCGTACTCCCCAGGCGGTCGATTTAACGCGTTAGCTTCGGAAGCCACAGCTCAAGGCCACAACCTCCAAATCGACATCGTTTACAGCGTGGACTACCAGGGTATCTAATCCTGTTTGCTCCCCACGCTTTCGCACCTGAGCGTCAGTCTTCGTCCAGGGGGCCGCCTTCGCCACCGGTATTCCTCCACATCTCTACGCATTTCACCGCTACACGTGGAATTCTACCCCCCTCTACGAGACTCCAGCCAACCAGTCTTAGATGCCATTCCCAGGTTGAGCCCGGGGATTTCACATCTAACTTAATTGACCGCCTGCGTGCGCTTTACGCCCAGTCATTCCGATTAACGCTTGCACCCTCCGTATTACCGCGGCTGCTGGCACGGAGTTAGCCGGTGCTTCTTCTGCGGGTAACGTCAAAATTCAACTCTGTTCAAGCTGAACCCTTCCTCCCCGCTGAAAGTACTTTACAACCCGAAGGCCTTCTTCATACACGCGGCATGGCTGCATCAGGCTTGCGCCCATTGTGCAATATTCCCCACTGCTGCCTCCCGTAGGAGTCTGGGCCGTGTCTCAGTCCCAGTGTGGCTGGTCATCCTCTCAGACCAGCTAGGGATCGTCGCCTAGGTAGGCCTTTACCCTACCTACTAGCTAATCCCATCTGGGTTCATCCGACGGCGTGAGGCCCTTTCAGGTCCCCCACTTTGGTCTCGCGACATTATGCGGTATTAGCCACCGTTTCCAGTGGTTATCCCCCGCCATCGGGCAGATCCCCAGACATTACTCACCCGTCCGCCGCTCGTCAGCCAAAGCGCAAGCGCTTTCCTGTTACCGCTCGACTTGCATGTGTTAGGCCTGCCGCCAGCGTTCAATCTGAGCCATGATCAAACTCTTCAATTGAAAGCTTGATGCTCAAAGAAACTGACTGTTAGTTCGTAATGAATTAACTGTTGTTCACTCTTCAAGACTTTAAAACATATTTTTTGTGATACGGTCTTGTGAGTGCCCACACAGATTGTCTGATTAATTGTTAAAGAGCAGGCCGAATCAAAAATTAACATTCTCGTTCAGCCGGGCTGCGTATATTACGCTGTTCGCCCGCAGAGTCAAGTATCTATTGGCTTTTCTCTGCCCGACCTGACAACGTTTATCAGCGTTGTGTCGGTCAGTGGTGGCGCATTATAGGGAATTCTTTGACGCTGGCAAGCGTTTAATTACAAAAAGAATCCATCCGAACACCAATTAAGCAAAAACAGTGTTAAATTGCGATTTAATGCGCAAAATGATAAAAAAAGAGGCAGTTTCCTGCCCCTTATCTCTCATTAGCTTTACTATCTCTCATTAAATATAAAGTTATTGTTTCGCTACGATATGGCTATTTTCCACATCCAGAGTAACTCGTTTTCCTGGCAATAGTTGGCCGGAAAGTATCTTTTGAGCTAATGGATTTTCGATTTCCTGCTGGATAGCTCGCTTCAATGGCCGTGCGCCATAAACAGGATCGAACCCGGCTTCTGCCAACATTTCCAACGCTTGCTGAGTCATCGTCACCTGATAACCACGCTCCTCCAGACGTTTGTACAAACGTTGCAATTGGATATCTGCAATCGCTGATAAATGCCGACGCCCTAATGGATGGAACACAACAGTTTCATCAATACGGTTAATAAATTCAGGTCTGAAATGATGGTTAACAATTCCCATCACCATATCTTTCATTTCACCATAATTCAGGCTACCAAAACGCTCCTGGATCATGTCCGACCCAAGATTAGAGGTCATGATTACAACCGTGTTGCGGAAATCGACAGTACGACCTTGCCCATCAGTCAATCGACCATCATCCAGTACCTGCAATAAGATATTGAATACATCTGAGTGCGCTTTTTCTACTTCATCAAGCAAAATCACGGAATAAGGCCGACGACGAACAGCTTCTGTTAGATAACCACCTTCTTCATAGCCAACATACCCCGGCGGAGCTCCTACCAATCGTGATACGGCATGTTTTTCCATAAATTCAGACATATCGATACGCACCATTGCATCATCGCTGTCAAACAGGAAGTTCGCTAATGCTTTGCACAACTCAGTTTTACCAACGCCAGTCGGACCAAGGAATAGGAATGAGCCAATCGGACGATTTGGATCAGCTAATCCCGCACGGCTACGGCGAATCGCATTGGATACTGCATCGACTGCTTCATCCTGACCAATAACACGTTTGTGCAGCTCTTGCTCCATGCGCAACAGTTTATCTTTTTCACTCTCAAGCATTCTGGCAACAGGAATCCCTGTCCAACGCGCAAGAATTTCTGCAATTTCCGCATCGGTAACTTTGTTACGAAGCAGTTTCATATGCTTACCTTCAGCTTGTGTGGCTGCGGCAAGCTGTTTTTCCAATCCAGGTATTTTCCCATATTGAATTTCAGACATCTTCGCTAAATCACCACTGCGGCGTGCCTGTTCTAGACTGATACGGGCATTTTCCAATTCTGCTTTTATGTGCTGAGTCCCCGTCAATGCTGCTTTTTCAGCTTTCCATTCCTCTTCCAATTCAGAATATTCGCGTTCCTTTACGATCAGCTCTTCATTAAGCATTTCAAGCCGTTTTTTACTGGCATCATCAGACTCTTTTTTCAGCGCCTGCTGTTCCAACTTCAATTGGATAATCCGACGTTCCAGACGGTCCAGCGCTTCCGGTTTTGAATCCATTTGCATACGTAAACTAGCGCCCGCTTCATCGATCAAATCGATAGCTTTATCCGGCAACATACGGTCTGAGATATAACGATGAGATAATGTTGCTGCCGCGACAATTGCAGGGTCGGTAATTTGTACATGATGATGTAACTCATAACGTTCTTTCAGACCGCGTAAAATAGCGATAGTGTCCTCTACGGAAGGTTCTGCGACATAGACTTTTTGGAAACGGCGTTCCAAGGCTGCGTCTTTTTCAATGTATTGACGATATTCATCCAGTGTTGTCGCACCAACACAGTGAAGTTCACCACGGGCCAGGGCTGGTTTTAACATGTTGCCCGCATCCATTGCCCCATCAGCCTTACCCGCACCAACCATAGTATGCAATTCGTCAATAAACAGAATGACATTGCCTTCCTGTTTAGAAAGGTCGTTCAGCATACCTTTCAAACGTTCTTCGAATTCACCACGATATTTAGCCCCTGCTAACAGCGCTCCCATGTCCAGAGAAAGGACTCGCTTATTTTTAAGCCCCTCAGGAACTTCACCATTAATGATCCGTTGAGCAAGCCCTTCAACAATGGCTGTTTTACCAACCCCGGGTTCACCAATTAAGACTGGGTTATTTTTGGTACGACGTTGTAATACCTGAATAGTGCGGCGAATTTCTTCATCACGGCCAATCACCGGATCAAGTTTGCCTTGTTCGGCACGTTCAGTCAGATCAATAGTATATTTTTTCAGGGCTTGGCGTTGATCTTCCGCTCCCTGATCATCAACTTTTTCACCACCACGCATTTGTTCTATTGCCTTAGTGATTTTTTCTTTTGTTGCGCCAACAGCTTTCAATATGTCGCTTAATGTGCCGCGTTCTTCCAATGCTGCCAGAACAAATAATTCAGAGGAGATAAAATTATCCCCGGCTTTTTGCGCTAGTTTGTCGCACAGATTTAAATGACGAACTAAGTCATTGGATGGTTGTACATCACCACCAATACCTTGTACCCGCGGCAAACGTTCTAAAGCCAGCTCAAGCTGATTGCTGACACGGCTCGTATCGATTCCAATTGACATTAATAATGGGCGAATAGAGCCACCCTCTTGTTTTAACAGTGAACTCATTAAGTGAATTGGTTCGATGAACTGATTATCATGCCCAAGTGCAAAGGACTGGGCGTCAGCGAGAGCAAGCTGGAATTTATTAGTAAGACGATCCAGACGCATAACACCTCCAATACTGTTCAGAAATTTTGCTACTGGAGATTAAATGAGGCCATTCCTCAAATATTCAAGGTTATTCTGAAAAGCAATGTGAGACATTCTTTTATGCGCCAACGGATCGCCCTACGGGATAGGTTATATCAGCCAGATTAAAGTTGCCATACGTCCGGTGATACCATCACGACGATAAGAGAAAAATTTCTCTTTATTACTGA
This sequence comes from Photorhabdus luminescens subsp. luminescens, assembly GCF_001083805.1. GTDB lineage: Bacteria > Pseudomonadota > Gammaproteobacteria > Enterobacterales > Enterobacteriaceae > Photorhabdus > Photorhabdus luminescens. The sequence goes on from NZ_JXSK01000003.1 coordinate 228,721, forward strand.
CAGTACATTCATTCCCGCCAAAAATCGCTTTCACACCGACAGATTGCAATTTTAACTTTGCTAACAAATAGATATCTGCCAAATACTTTTCGCCGACAGGTATAAAAGCTTGACTCAAATCAGCATGCTGGAGAGTAAACGCTTGCAAAACTTCATTGCCAACTTCAAATTTTTTCGCGCCAATCGCCGGCCCTAGCCAAGCTTGGATCTGATTAGGTTTAGCTTTAAATTGAGCGATAGTATTTTCCAGTACGCCAGCGCATAAGCCTCGCCACCCTGCATGGGCAGCGGCAACCTCATCACCAACAGAACTGCAAAATAGTACAGGCAGGCAATCTGCTGTCATCACAGCACAAACCTGCCCAGGAATATTGGTATAAACAGCATCAGCTTTATTATCTTCCAGTGGCTGACCATCGAGTCTCACAACACGCGTACCATGAACTTGTTCTAACCAAATTGGCGGCTGGGGCAGTTCTGCCATTTTCGCCAAAATATGCCTGTTTTGTTCAACAACATCAGGTTTATCACCAACATGCTTACCCAGATTCAAGCTATCATAAGGCGACAAGCTCATTCCCCCTAAACGGGTAGAACTACAAGCTTTTACTGCCGTCGGTTGTGGCCAGTTTGGAAAAATAAGCGCGGTCATTTACCAATCCATTTCGTCTTTAAAGGCTTCTGCATCTGCTTTTAATGCCTTAATCAGCATCACCATATCTTCCGGTAATTCAGCATGCCATTCCATTTCAATGCCGGTTATCGGATGATAAAGACGCAGCATCGTGGCGTGCAATGCTTGACGATCAAAGTTACGCATTACCTCGCGGAACTCATCAGAGGCCCCTTTCAAAGGACGAGGACGACCACCATACAAAGGATCGCCCACCAATGGACGACTAATATGAGCCATGTGAACACGTATCTGGTGTGTTCTGCCGGTTTCCAGTCTCAGGCGTAGACGAGTATGTGCCCGAAAATGTTCCATTACCCGATAATGGGTAATCGCCGGTTTGCCCATTGGATGCACTGCCATATGTGTTCGTTTCGTTGGATGACGAGAAATGGGCTCTTCAACAATGCCACCCGCCGTCATACGACCTGTCGCCACCGCTTCATATTCACGGGTAATTTCCCGTAGTTGGAGTGATTCGACTAAACGCGTTTGAGCGGGAACTGTTTTAGCAATGACCATCAGCCCTGTCGTATCTTTATCAAGACGGTGAACAATACCCGCTCGAGGAACATCGGCAATTTCAGGATAACGATATAACAACGCATTCAATACCGTACCATCTGGATTTCCTGCCCCCGGATGAACGACCAAATCACGCGATTTATTTATTACTAAAATGTCATCGTCTTCATAGACAATATTTAACGCAATATCCTGAGGTTCCCAACGCGCATCTTCTTCAATGATGGCATCAATTGCAATTTCTTCACCTCCCAGCACTTTTTCTTTTGGCTTATTGATTAATTTGCCATTAACCTGAACTCTGTCATCCAAGATCCAATCTTTTATGCGTGATCTTGAATAATCAGGGAACAATTCAGCCAAAGCCTGATCTAAACGTTGACCGAGCTGAGATTCGGCGACTGTTGTATTAAGTCGTATTTGTTGTGCCATATATTGTTTCTACACTTACGTTGAGTTTTGACGGCAGAGCCGTTTAATTTAATATAGTGTGCTATTGTAACTCGATCTTTTGCCGGGAGCTTCATGGATAGTCTCCCAGAAAACACTCAGAGGATAATCAACACGTGATGATACGCACGAAATATCTGGTGGCTGCCGCCACATTGAGCCTGGTACTTTCCGGGTGCGCTGGTGATAAAAACGTTGTCCCCGACAATCCACCTGCGGAAATTTACTCTAAGGGTCAGGAAAAGCTGCGAAACGGTAGCTATGGAGATGCGATCAAACAATTGGAAACCCTCGATAATCGCTATCCATTTGGCCCCTATTCGCAGCAAGTACAACTTGATCTGATTTATGCTTATTATAAATCCTCTGACTTGCCAATGGCTCTCGCTTCCATTGACCGTTTCATACGCCTAAATCCAACTCATCCCAACATCGATTATGTTCTGTATATGCGTGGATTAACTTCACAAGCCTTGGATAACAGTCTATTACAAAGTTTCTTCGGCATTGACCGCTCGGATCGAGATCCTGAACATACCAGGGTAGCATTCAAGGATTTTAGCCAATTAGTACGCTATCATCCTAACAGCCTGTATACTGCCGATGCTATTAAGCGTTTAATGTTTATCAAAGAGCGCCTGGCAAAGTATGAGCTTTCGGTTGTGGAATATTATAACAAACGTGGCGCCTATGTCGCGGTGGTAAATCGGGTTGAACAGATGTTACGTGATTACCCTGATACACAATCAACTTTGGAAGCACTGCCTTATATGAAAAAAGCTTATACACGTTTGGGTTTAACCGCTCAGGCAGATAAAGTAGCAAAACTCATTGCTGCTAATCCTGTATAAAGAAGTAGACAATAAAACAGCGGCCGGCGCCGCTGTTTTATTTTATTAACATCTAAAAAAGACTACTTATCAGCAGAGTTGAAAAGATTCAACTGGTCAATAGTGTCTCATTAGCGCCAATCCTGCAATAGATATTCTTCATATTTTTACCACTAATCACAATTACTTCAGCTAGTTGCCTCATGTTTGGTTAAACGGTGATTTAGATCACCTTTTTCATGAAAAAGAAATGTATGCTGAAATTATTGAAGGTGGATAATCAATAATGAGAGGTAACTATATGATAGTAAATATTACCAGCAAACAAATGGAGATTACCCCGGCAATTCGCAACCACGTAGAAAAACGTCTAAGCAAACTAAATAAATGGCAAGTAAATCTGATAAATCCTCATATTATTCTATCAAAAGGGCCGCAAATTTTTAGGGCTGATGCAACCATAAGTATACCAAATGGTATGTTAGTTGCCGGGGCAAAACATGAAGATATGTATATTGCTATCAATGAATTATTAACAAAACTGGAGCGCCAATTGAATAAAGTACAGCATAAGGGAGAGGCACGCCGGACTTGCAACAGTGTTAAAGAATCAAACCTTAACTTAGAAACACAGCTAGAAACAGAACCAGAACCAGAAATATCACAATAAAATAACAATGACTTGCCTCTAACGCGTCCAGTTTGGACGCGTTTTTTGTTGACAGAAACAACAACATAAGGTTAATTAACAAAAACTACTGTAAACCTTTGTCCAGTGCGGACGACTGCCGATGAAATGGGAAGCTTCTCCCAATTGAGCAAAGAGTAGTCACACAAACTATAAATATGAGAATATGATGAATATAAGCCTGTTTTTCTTTTCATTCTTTTTTACCTTCCCTTGAGGGAGGCTTTCGTCGTTGGAAAAAGAACGAAAAGACGAACAGCAAGCCTCCCCATCGGGAGGCTTTTTTCTGTCCATTTCAAACCTATTATTATCAGAATGTGAATAACCCATTAGGAACCCATTTATGGATCAAAATAATTTGCTGAAAATACGGAAAAAAGTCAGCGAACTTGATTTAAAGTTACTGATTTTACTAGCGGAGCGTCGCCAATTAGCTTTTGATATTGCACAAACTAAGTTGCAGGATAATCGCCCTATCAGAGATAAGGATCGCGAACGCGAACTACTAGATGTACTAATCAGAAAAGGAAAAAAATACGGGCTTGATGGCTTTTATATTTCGCGTCTCTTTCAGATGATCATTGAAGATTCCGTACTCACTCAACAAGCATTATTGCAGCAACACCTAAATCAAACACCTCAAGATTCAGCGCGTATTGCATTCCTCGGTCCTAGAGGTTCCTATTCTCATATCGCCGCCCGCCAATATGCGGCACGTCATTTCAATCAATTAATTGAATGTAGCTGCCATAAGTTCCAGGATATCTTCTCCTTGGTTGAAACAGGCCAGGCGGATTACGGAATGTTACCCATTGAAAATACCAGCTCTGGTTCCATCAATGATGTTTATGACTTGTTGCAACACACCAATTTGTCAATTGTAGGCGAAATAACCATTCCTATTGACCATTGCCTACTCGTTGCAACAGAGACAGCACTATCAGAGATAAAAACGGTTTACAGTCACCCTCAACCATTTCAACAATGTAGCCAATATATTAATCAATTCCCACATTGGAAAATTGAATATTGCGAAAGTACTGCCGCAGCAATGCAAAAAGTCGCTGAACAGAATTCACCAGAAATTGCCGCCTTAGGTAGTGAAGCAGGCGGAGCGCTTTATCAATTACAAGTTCTGGAACAGAATCTAGCAAACCAATCACATAATATTACTCGTTTCATTATTGTTGCTCGTCAGCCTATTGAAGTTGCAGAACAGGTACCCGCCAAAACGACATTTATTATGGCAACCGGACAGCAGGCCGGAGCGCTGGTAGATGCGCTAATGGCGCTGAAAAAACATAATATTATTATGAGTAAACTGGAATCTCGCCCGATTAACGGAAATCCTTGGGAAGAGATGTTTTATATTGATGTCCAAGCTAATATTCGTTCAATCAATATGCAACACGTTCTGAAAGCATTGGCGAAAATCACTCATTCATTAAAGGTTTTGGGATGCTACCCAACAGAAAGTGTGATACCGGTTAACCCTTCCTGATTAAAAGAACCGGGTATTAAAATATCCGGTTCAGATTATTGGCTTTTAATATTTTGATTATCAATGAGAAAAGTTTTACCGCCTTTAATCTTCGGTTTAAAGGCTTTTTATTTATACCCGTTATCTTTCAAGCCGCCTCTTTGTTGGCTGCACTCACTCACCCCGGTCACATAGTTCTCTATGCTCCCGGGGATTCGCTCCCTTGCCGTCGCGATGCAACTTGAAATCCATAGGGTATATTTTATAAATCCCAACCTCTCAGCTTAAATAATATGGATTATTGTTTTCCATGCTATCTGAAAACAAGAGAGTAAAAAATTTCCACTTATTCGCATAGGATTAAATACGTTTTATCTGAATGTGATAAAACCGGTGTTAATAGAAACTACGTTTTATCTGTCACCTCGGTTTTAAAATCTGGGAAAAAACCGCACGCATATCATGAAAAAGAAGGCAAAAACTTTAATCATTAAAGGTAAAACAGAAATGATTAAAGCTTTTTTAAAGCAAGTAAAAAATTCGGTGTTATACTGACTTTAGAAGAGAAAACATCAGAAAAGACAAGTTTTAAATTTATTAACAAGGTGACAAAATGACAGAAATAACTATAGAACAAGAATATGAGATTGTATCAAAACATTTATCCAGAATGTCCACATTAAGAAGATTTGCTCAAACAAAAGATGTTGAATGGTTAGAAGATGTTTACAAAGCATTAGAGGTAGTAGTTCAAGACAGCAAAGAAACCTTCAGATTAATGAGTTTAGAAGCGGAACAAAAAGAACAAAAACGTTTAGACATATTAAGAATGATTGAAGAAATCGGCCTTGATCTTAAGACCATTAACATACCTATTACCCTTTCTGATTTTAAACCTAAAAAATCAAAGACAGGAAAAGGAAAAACGAGAAAACCTAAGTATCAGTTTAATGAAAATGGAGAAATTAAATACTGGTCAGGAAACGGTAAAAAACCATCAGGTTTACAAAAACTACTCGATGAAGGTCATTCATTAAATGAATTTTTAATTAAAAAATAAAAAACCTCGGAATGAGAATAGCCTCACAAGTTTTAATATTATTTACTTTATTTTTTTGCTTGCATTCGCTTTTGTGGCGATCGCAAGCGCTTTTTTATCGGTGATTAACTCGGTTATTAACTAAAAAAGTGTAAAAAAACAGGCTCCCATTAATGCCAAATTTTTAAAAGGTAAAGAGTATTTAAAAACAGACTACTCCCCACTTATTCATCATCGATGCTATATCCCAATTATTTTACGAAATAGATTATAAAAATAACGCAATAAAGAAGAGGGAAAACGGTTAATCTGTCAGGATTTAAGCCCAGAATAAAGAGTTATCTAAAAGAATATCTTTATACCCGTCATCTTTCAAGTTGCCTCTTTGTTGGCTGCACTCGCTCACCCCGGTCACATAGTTATCTATGCTCCCGGGGATTCTCTCCCTTGCCGTCGCGATGCATCTTGAAATCCATAGGGTATACATCGTTAGGCCATTTACTGACTGATTTAAGAAAAATTAAAGGGTAATAACTGATAAAAACCTCTCATGATTGTCAGTAAAAGCGGAGTCAATAAAGATAAAGCAAATTCGTTAAATATAAAACACGATATCCCATGATGATTAAACCTAATAAAAAACAGGTGTGAAAAAAGGGAAAACATGGTTAAAGCCGCATGCCATTAAATCCAGAAATTAAAACCATGATTTTTAATAACAACTTAAAACTGCCCATCGTAAAACCATCAGTGAAAAATAAGAAATAAAAATCGGGTTTGTTAATGCTTAAAACGAATATGATTAATATTCATTACACGTAAAATACCGACATACCATGATGGTTAAACTTAATAAAACAGGGCATTAAATGAGGGAAAAACAACTGTTAAAATCTATATTATCTCAGCGCTAATAATTACCGGTTATTTATACAGGTGTCTATCAGATTAGATCCGATTCAGCTTTTTTCCCCAGATTCATTTACCATCTAAAAAGCATACGTTAAAAGAAGTAAAAACACGATTAAAACCATATGCCATTAAATCCAGAAATTAAAACCATGATTTTTAATAATAACTTAAAAACTGCCCATCGTGAAATAATCAGTGAAAAATAAGAAATAAAAATCGGGTTTGTTAATGCTTAAAACGAATATGATTAATATTCATTACACGTAAAATACCGACATACCATGATAGTTAAACTTAATAAAAACAGGTGTAAAAAAGGGTAGAACACGATTAAAACCTTATACCGATTAACCTCAGAAGCTAAAATCATAACTCTTAATAACAACTAAAAAACTGCCCATTATAAAACTATCAGTAAAAAATAAGAAATAAAATTGGTTTTGTTAATGCTTACGCATCCCGAAAAAAAGACAAATGAGAATATGAATAGGTTTATCCGTTTACCAGAAACTACACCTCCCAAAAAATCCATCTTTAATAACGTTTTCAACCGGGGGAATAAACTTCTTTTAAAATCAGTCAAATAATCGATGATAAAATTCAGCATAAAAAAATCCGCAAATGAATAATTTAACCAAATAAAAATTCAGTCACTTGCAGCATTATTATGTGGCATATTCACTATTACTATGCAAAGCTGCGGCACCTTAAATATGCAAATTTAAACCTGTTTCACACGAATTTAATCCGACCAATAGCATTGCTTTTACATAGTTTGATTTAAACTACTCCTCTATTTGATACCTTTAATATGATTTAATCGGCAAAACCTTTCACCCTCATTGATAAAATTAAATTTATTAGCAATTCGAACCGGATATTGTCATAACCGGTTCTTTTTAGCTATTGACGACTATCATTCGCTTGTTGAAGCAATACTCTGCTCTCTCTCATAAAATGAGATGCATAATCACCAAACCATTCACTAACATCTTCAAAACTGCTGACAAAAGCCCGTTTGTCCTGGCTTTCCAATATCTCTAACGCTTGCCCAAAATTTTGGTGATAACGGCGTATAAGATCAATATTCTCTGGTGATGACATAATAATATCCGCGTAGAGCTGAGGATCTTGCGCAAATAACCGCCCAACCATAATCAGTTCCAAACGGTAAATGGGTGAAGATATCAATAACAGTTGTTGTAAATCAGCGCCCTCCTGTGCAAGATGTTGCCCATAAGCAAATGTCGTGAAATGGCGCAACGCCTGAATAAAGCTCATGTTTTTATCATGCTGTTCAGGACTCATCTGATGCAAACAAGCTCCCCAAATCAACAACTGCTCTAAAAACCATTGATAAGCTTCCTCTTGACGTCCGTCACAGTAAACAACAACTTGTTTTACCAAACTACCGACATCCGGCCCAAACATAGGATGTAATCCCAATACTGGACCTTTATGCACATCAAGCATAGCTTGTAATGGCTGCTGTTTAACAGATGCTAAATCCACCAAAATGCAATGGTCAGGTAATGGCGGTAAACGGCGAATAACCTCTTCAGTCAAATGAATAGGTACACTGATAATCACCATACCCACTCCCGCCAGAATCTGCTCTGCGTTGGGCCAATCTTGTGGCTCCAGATTTCTGACTTCATAACCAGACAAAGTTAACAAACGGCCAAACAGTTTCCCCATTTTGCCCAAGCCGCCAACAATGACTATCGGCCCCAATTGAGGACAAAGCGTTTTAAATCCTTTGTTATTTTCACTGGTGTAGGATTCCCTCATAATGCGGCGCAGAATATCTTCAATTAAATCCGGTGGAACACCAAACTCTTCAGCCTCTTGCCGACGTGAAGCAAGCATCGCCATTTCTCTGTCAGGCGCATAAATTGGCAACCCATTCTGACTTTTTACCTCACCAATCTCTGAAACTAATTCCAGACGCTTTGCCAACAAGCCCAGCAAAGCTTTATCCACTTCATCAATCTTATCCCTCAATTGAGATAATTCAGCCGCCATATTTATTATCCCGCTTTTTTCAGCACTGTCATTCTTTGCGACAATTGCATGCTAATTTGCTGATGTAATTTTCTTAGAATTGCTTCTGTCGTCTGCCAACTAATACACGCGTCAGTAACTGATACACCATATTTCATTTCACTACGCGGTTGTTCAGAAGATTGGTTACCCTCATTAATGTTGCTTTCCAACATAATGCCAGTAATAGATCGATTCCCTGAAATGATCTGCTCCACAACAGAATCCACAACCAAACTTTGGCGACGAAAATCCTTATTAGAGTTACCATGACTACAATCAATCATCAAGGACGGTAATAATCCAGACTGCATCATTTGCCGTTCACATTCCATTACATGTTGGACGCTGTAATTAGGGGTTTTACCACCACGCAAGATAATATGCCCATTGGGATTTCCTTGCGTTTGTAATAAACACACCTGCCCCGACTGATTTATTCCCACAAAGCGGTGCGGCATAGCGGCTGCGCACATCGCATTAATTGCAGTGTTCAAGCTACCATCAGTCCCATTTTTAAAACCAACAGGCATAGATAAACCTGAAGCCATTTCCCGGTGTGTCTGAGATTCTGTGGTTCTCGCGCCAATTGCAGACCAACTGAATAAATCCCCCAAATATTGTGGGCTATTTGGATCTAAAGCTTCTGTTGCAAGAGGTAATCCCATTTTAACCAAATTAAGTAGTAAGCGACGAGCAATATGCAGGCCAGATTCCACATCAAATGAACCATCCATGAATGGATCATTAATAAGACCTTTCCAACCCACTGTTGTACGAGGCTTTTCAAAATAGACACGCATAACGATGTACAAATTATCACTCAATTCAGCAGAAAGAGCGGCCAAACGGCGAGCATAATCCAGAGCCGCATCCACGTCATGAATAGAGCAAGGACCACACACTACCAGTAAACGGGGATCACGGAGCTGAACAATATCAGCAATTGTTTTACGTGCATTTGCAATAGTATGCAGATCACCATCACTCAGTGGGTATTGTTGCTTTAATTCTTTTGGAGTGATAAGAATTTGCTCACCACTGATGTGAACGTTATTAAGTGCATCTCTTTGCATGAACATTTTGATTTTCTCCTCAAGTTATCATTATGTACTCATTTGTTTTTATGCATTTGGCTAATAACATATCACGCATCGTAAAGAATACAATCCAAAAGTGTAAACAAGACTAAAACACTGTAAATTTTTATTTACAAAAAATGAAAAAGGAGTCAATTCAATGATAAATCTATTCTAGAACCAATTAATAAGGTTAAAATTATTTCATATAGAAAAATATTAGAAATAATTATGTTAAAACAATATTAATATCAAAACACAAGAAGCAATATTTGAGTCAATATTTTATGATCATTCATTCTTTATTTTTATATTTAAAATAATCAGGTAAAAAATATATTTATTTCATTTTTATTATTAAAAATAGACAATATCAATAATCGCAGTTATTGGATTCACAGAATAATTGGATGCGTATTGTTTAGCACTTGTCATGAAAAGAGTCCGTTCCATCAGATCCTATTACGTAGGTTATATTGTGTAGGTTATATTGTGATGAAGAAATTTATACCCTATGGATTTCAAGATGCATCGCGACGGCAAGGGAGCGAATCCCCGGGAGCATAGATAACTATGTGACCGGGGTGAGTGAGTGCAGCCAACAAAGAGGCAACTTGAAAGATGACGGGTATATATCTCCCTTTTAAACTCAATACACTAGAGGCCGGAAAATTCGGCCTCTTTATTAAAATATCTGTTACAAAGCTTGCTGTAAAAAAGCAATTAATTCCTGATTAACTTTATAGGGTTGCTCCAATGTGGAAATATGCCCTGCACCCTGGATAATAATATGATCACAGTGCAATATTTCAGCCATCAAATAACCCTCCAGAGGCGGGCGAGGCATATCTTGATCACCAGTAATAACAATCGAGGGAATATCTAATTTTTCCAACAAATGAATTCTATCTTCACGCCCAAATATTATTCTACCTAGCGGAACAATACTATTACGTAATATTTCCGCAGGAATGGCTACCAAACGCTGAATTAATTCATCAACCAAATGCTGAGCAGGTTGCTGGCTAAAGAAGGCTGGCACTATCAACTGTTGCAAAATAGATTGAGGAATTGCACCAGCCTGCTCTATCGCATCCAACATCGCAAAGTATTTTGTATGAGTCACTTCAGGTTCTAATCCGACAAAGGTATCCATCAAGACCAGTGCCTTAACTCTGTCCGGGACCATATCTACCAACTCAATTCCCCACATACCACCGGCAGATAAGCCAATGATAGCGAATTCTTTAATGCCAAGCTGATCCATCAACGCCAAGTAATCCCGAGCTAAATCAGCCAAAGTGCTATGCTGTTCTGGTAGCTCTCCCGAGCTTCCATGTCCCCAGAGATCAGGAGCAATCACCCGGTATTTTTTACTTAAGGCCTCGATCTGAGGCTCCCACATAGCAGAATCAAACAAATAGCTATGCCCCAGTAATAACGGGAAACCTTCACCTTCATCTCGGTAAGCCATTGTTTTGTTATGTATTTGAAAAGTTTTCAAAGCAAATCCTTATAGTCAGTTAATAACGTCTGAAATTATTCTAAAACTTTCAAAATAATTGTCTTTAAGATTATTACGATCTGATAATAATGTATTGCCGAATAATTTATCGATGAGTAAGAATCCCCCTTCATAGAAGGAGGCTTTGATTTCGCTCCTGAGGAGCGTAATAAAAAATCCGCTAAAAACCCGCCCGTATTCAGCCTGATTCTTCATTACAATAATTAAAAATACAGCAGAGCCAAAACCAAATTGATGACCACGCCCACAAAACGCAGTTTTAAATTGAGAATAAAAAAAGAGGCCAGCAATTGCTGACCTCTTTAATGATAACTTTCGGATGTAACGAAAGCGTATTATTTACTGTTCAGACGCTCTTTAATACGAGCAGCTTTACCAGAACGCTCACGCAGATAGTACAATTTAGCTCTACGAACAGCACCACGACGTTTAACGTTAATGCTGTCTACGACTGGGGAGTGAGTTTGGAATACACGCTCAACACCTTCGCCGTTAGAAACTTTGCGAACAGTGAATGCAGAGTGCAGACCGCGGTTACGAATAGCGATAACCACGCCCTCGAATGCCTGCAGACGTTTCTTAGCACCTTCTACGACCCATACCTTAACTTCCACGGTGTCACCCGGACGGAATGAAGGTACGTCTTGCTTCATCTGCTCTTGTTCAAGTTGTTTAATAATGTTGCTCATAATAATTCTCTTACCCTAGGTAAACTGATATATCAGAGACATTCCCTTCGGGGATATGTCTGGATTAATTAGTTGCTTCAGTTAGATGTTCCCGTTGGAACTCTGTTAGCAATATCCTTTGCTCGTCAGTCAGAGCTAGGTTTTCCAGAAGTTCAGGTCTTCTAAGCCAGGTCCGGCCAAGCGATTGTTTCATTCGCCAGCGATTAATTTCAGCATGATTTCCAGACAGCAGCACTGGTGGAACTTCCATACCATCTAATACCTCCGGGCGAGTATAGTGCGGACAATCCAGCAATCCATCAGCAAAAGAGTCTTCCTCCGCTGATGCTTGACGCCCCAGAACACCCGGAATGAACCGAGAAACTGAGTCAATCATCGTCATTGCCGGGATTTCACCACCACTGAGCACGTAATCACCGATAGACCATTCTTCGTCAATCTCAGTTTGGATCACCCGCTCATCTATCCCTTCATAGCGGCCGCAAATCAAAATCAGTTTTTCATTTGCTGCCAGCTCACAAACCCCTTGTTGGTTGAGTTTGCGCCCCTGAGGTGAAAGATAAATCACTTTTGCGCCTTCGCCCGCCGCAGTTTTTGCTGCATGAATGGCTTCCCGTAAAGGTTGAACCATCATCAACATGCCTGGACCACCGCCATAAGGCCGATCGTCAACGGTACGATGCCGGTCATAGGTAAAATCCCGTGGATTCCAGCATTCAATACTTAACAGGCCATTTTTCACTGCCCGGCCAGTTACCCCATAATCGGTTATTGCGCGGAACATTTCAGGAAACAGGCTAATAACCCCAATCCACATTATTGCGTCCCACTCATTTCAACCGCTTATAACCGGAGTTTAAAAACCAGGATCCCAATCTACTTCAATAGTTTTAGTAGCGAGATCGACTTTCTTGATAACCTGCCCATCAAGAAACGGAATTAGCCGTTCCTTGATACCGAATGCATCTTTCAGGTTTGCTTTAATTACCATTACGTCGTTAGAACCGGTTTCCATCATGTCATTGACAGTACCCAAGTCATAACCTGCGGTGCTAATTACCTGGCAGCCTATTAAGTCTTTCCAGTAGTAATCACCCGCATCCAGCTCTGGCAGTTGTTCTGAATCTACAATAATTTCGCAATTAGTCAGTAAATTCGCAGCATCCAGATCATCAATACCTTTAATTTTGATGATCATATCCTGATTGTGGTGTTTCCAGGCTTCCAGTTCGATGTGTTGCCACCGACCTGCCCGTTGAATAAACCACGGTTGATACTTAAAAATGTCTTCGGCATGTTCGGTGGAAGAAAAAACTCTGAGCCAACCACGAATACCATAAGTTGAACCCAGTTTTCCCAATACAATTGAGTTTACAGGCGGTTCAAAACAGGTTTGCTTGCTCATAGTTACCACCGCGACAGATTAAGCTGCTTTTTTAGCGTCTTTGATCAGTGTAGAAACACGATCAGACACAGTTGCACCCAGACCAATCCAATGTTCAATACGGTCCAGATCTAAACGCAGTGTTTCTGCTTTCCCTGTTGCAATAGGGTTGAAGAAGCCAACACGCTCGATAAAGCGACCATCACGCGGGCTGCGGCTATCGGTCACGACTACTTGGTAAAACGGACGCTTTTTGGCGCCGCCACGAGCTAAACGAATTGTTACCATAACATCCTCATTAGTTAACAAAACAACCAGACTTCATCGAGGAACGAAGTCCGGTTGTCAGATAAAAAGCCCGAAAAGTTTACTCACTTTGGCGCAAAAAGCAATCCAAAGTGGATATTCTTCGAGACTTTATCAATTAACGGCCCATAAATCCGGGTGGCATCATGCCTTTCATACCACGCATCATTTTTGCCAGGCCGCCTTTTTTCATCTTTTTCATCATGCGCTGCATTTCGTCGAATTGTTTAAGCAAGCGGTTAACATCTTGAACTTGAGTGCCAGAACCATTGGCAATACGACGTTTACGAGAACCTTTAATTATTTCCGGTTTTTGCCGCTCTTTACGCGTCATGGAATTGATAATAGCTTCCATTTTCACCAGAATTTTATCATCCATCTGGGATTTCACCGCATCCGGCACTTGAGACATTCCCGGCATTTTGCTTAACATGCTGGCCATTCCCCCCATGTTACGCATCTGCTTTAGCTGATCTAGGAAGTCATTTAAATCGAAACCGTCACCTTTCTTTAATTTAGAAGCCAGCTTTTCAGCCTGGGTGCGATCAACTTTACTTTCAATCTCTTCAATCAACGAGAGAACATCGCCCATTCCAAGGATTCGAGAGGCAATCCGATCCGGATGGAATGGCTCCAACGCATCCGTTTTTTCACCAACACCCAGGAATTTAATCGGCTTACCGGTAATATGACGAATAGATAGCGCAGCACCGCCGCGGGCATCGCCATCGACTTTAGTTAACACTACCCCCGTCAGCGGCAATGCTTCATTGAAAGCTTTCGCAGTATTAGCCGCATCCTGCCCCGTCATCGCATCAACAACAAACAGGGTTTCCACGGGATTAATGGCTTTATGAACCTGCTTGATTTCATCCATCATCGCTTCGTCAACATGCAGACGGCCCGCAGTATCCACCAAAAGCACATCATAGAATTTCAATTTGGCGTGCTGTACCGCTTGAGTCACGATATCAACGGGTTTTTCCTGAGCATCAGAAGGGTAGAAATCAATGCCAACTGCCTGCGCCAAGGTTTCAAGCTGTTTGATAGCGGCTGGACGATAGACGTCAGCAGATACCACCAAAACTTTTTTCTTCTGTTTTCCTTTCAAGAAGCTACCGAGCTTGGCGACGCTGGTCGTTTTACCTGCGCCTTGCAGACCAGCCATTAATACGACGGCAGGCGGCTGAGTAGAAAGATTTAGCTCACTGTTAACTTCCCCCATCGCCTTAACAAGTTCATTCTGAACAATTTTGACAAACTCTTGGCCGGGGGTAAGGCTTTTATTAACCTCGTGGCCTACCGCGCTCTCTTTAACGCACGAAATAAAATCACGCACTACAGGCAATGCAACGTCAGCTTCAAGTAAAGCCATGCGAACTTCACGCAGCGTTTCTTTAATATTATCTTCGGTCAGTCGCCCACGGCCACTGATATTGCGCAATGTGCGCGATAGTCTGTCGGTTAGATTATCAAACATTGTCTCTGCTCAATTTTTTTAAATGGGCTACCTGTAAGGCGTATTCCACAAATTATAACACGATGGCAGGGGATCTCTGCACAGAGATTCGCACCGATGATTAACAATGGTTGGAGGCTATCCTTGCTGGCGGTATACTTAGCTTTAATTCAACCAAAGACTATCGTTAAAACGACTAAATGCTATGCCAGTATTTTCTATAATTTCTTCATTCGCTTATTTACTCAGCCTGGCCCTGATTATTCCCGGCTTACTGCGGAAATCGAAAGGATACCGCAGGCTGGCATTACTTTCTGCGATTGTCGCCTTAATTTGTCATGCTATTGCGCTTAAATACCAGATCTTCCACGTTAGCAGCGGGCAAAACCTCACTCTCCTAAATCTAGGTTCTATTGTCAGTTTGCTGACTTGTATCATAATGACAATTGTCGCTTCTCACGGCCGTGCTTGGTTCCTGCTACCCATTGTTTACAGTTTTGCCATGATAAATTTGGTCTTAGCGAGTCTTATGCCAGGTGAATTCATTACTCACCTAGAGGCCAGCTTTGGATTATCTATTCACATTGGATTAGCGCTTCTTGGTTACGCGACTTTACTTATCGCTGCATTATATGCATTACAGCTTAGGTGGTTGGATCATCAACTTAAAAATAAAAAACTCACTTTTACGCCAGATATGCCCCCACTCATGTTCATTGAACGCAAAATGTTTCATATCACTCAGGTTGGCGTAATATTGCTAACACTGACGCTCTGTACCGGCATCCTCTATATAGATAATATTTTCAGTAGCGAAAACATCCATAAAGCAATTCTGTCTATCATCGCGTGGTTTGTTTACATTGTTTTATTATGGGGCCACTACCATGATGGATGGCGCGGTAAACGCGTTATCTGGTTTAACCTGATCGGCGCATTTACCCTGACACTCGCCTATTTCGGCAATCGATTATTACAGGAAATCATGATTTACTAGAAGTATGACATCTAATCAATACTTGGAAGGAATTTTGTTTTGGAGCATGTCTCAACAAGCACATTACTGATTATTTTAATCATCATGGTCATTGTCTCAGCTTATTTCTCCGCCTCCGAGACAGGTATGATGACAATGAATCGCTACCGCTTACGTCATCTGGCAAAGCAAGGGAACCGCTCTGCCCGCAGAGTTGAAGCATTACTTCGCCATCCTGAGCAGCTCATCAGTCTGATTCTTATCGGCAATAATCTGGTTAATATTCTTGCTTCAGCGCTCGCTACTATCATTGGTATGCGTCTTTATGGTGATGCCGGAGTCGCTATTGCAACCGGTATTCTGACGTTTATCGTGCTGATATTTTCTGAAGTCATGCCAAAGACGATAGCAGCCCTCTATCCTGAAAGAGTCGCTTTTCCAAGCAGTTTTCTGCTCCGTCCGTTACAGAAAATCATGCTGCCGTTAGTTTGGGTGCTAAATAAAATTACCTTATTATTAATGCGTTGCCTTGGTATCAAACACCCTACTGGCTCTAATCACGCCATTAGTAAAGATGAACTTCGCACTATTGTGAATGAATCAAATGCCAAGCTATCACAGCAAAATCAGGATATGCTGATTTCAATTTTAGACCTGGAAAAAGTCACAATCGGCGATATTATGGTTCCCCGTAATGAAATTGTCGGCATTGATATTAATGATGACTGGAAATCCATCATACGGCAATTAACTCATTCACCTCATGGCCGGATCGTGCTTTATCGTGATTCACTTGATGATGCTATTGGCATGCTGCGTGTACGTGAAGCTTACCGACTGATGACAGAAAAAAAAGAGTTCACCAAAAAAAATCTGATTAAAGCCGCAGATAAAATCTATTATGTCCCAGTCAGCACACCACTTAATATCCAGTTAGTGAATTTCCAACGTAATAAGGAAAAAGCCGGGCTCATCGTTGATGAATACGGTGATATTCAAGGATTGGTCACTGTTGAAGATATCCTCGAAGAGATTGTCGGTGATTTTACAACATCTATGTCTCCTTCTCTGGCTGAGGAAGTTTCACCACAAAGCGATGGGACTATTTTGATTGATGGGACAGCCAATATCCGCGAATTAAATAAAGCCTTTAATTGGACATTGCCTGTTGATGGGCCGCGAACGGTTAATGGTATGGTGCTTGAAGAGTTAGGAGAAATACCCGCACTTAATGTACAAGTGCAAATCGGTAAATATAATTTTGAAGTACTTTCAGTGAACGATAATGTCATTAAACAAGTTCGAGTCACCCCCATTAGCCAATTTCCTGCGCAAGAAGCACAAGCCATTTAAATCGCTGCGGAAAATTAATACCGTTGGAGGCGCACCACCAACCTCCAACGACAAATTCCTGTTAATACATCCATCAGGAACCCAAAATATCATTACTGCTATGGAACTACACTTTCAATTCGGTCAGTTTTTCTTCTGGCAATGCCAACTCATCATTCTTATTAACGAGGACGTCTGAACCAAGAATATGACGTGCAATATCCTGAGCTTCTGTCAGTGAATGCATGTGATAAGTACCGCATTGATAAATATTTAACTCCGGGATTTGGCTCTGATCTTTCACTTTCAAGACATCAGCCATCGCCGCTTTCCACGCGTCTGCAACGCGTATTTCCGCCGGTGCGCCAATCAAGCTCATATAAAAACCTGTTCGACATCCCATTGGCGATATATCAATAATTTCAACACCTTCGCCATTGAGGTGATTGCGCATAAAACCAGCAAACAAATGTTCAAGTGTATGAATACCCTTTTCAGGCATAACCTGTTTATTGGGTATGCAGAAACGTAAGTCAAAAACTGTGATGGTGTCGCCATGAGGCGTTTTCATAGTCTTAGCAACTCTTACGGCTGGCGCATTCATACGAGTATGGTCAACAGTAAAACTATCCAGTAAAGGCATTTCTTCATCTCCACAAAAAATTCAGATTTTTCTTCAAGCAAATGAAACCTTTTCATCTGCCACCGGTCATAAAGAATGAAAGACGCGTAATTATTATCCCTATTCTCTAGAAAATCCTATTTGGTCACTTTCACTTGTGACCATTTTCTTTTCTAGCATCCTGCCTGTTGTTTCAGATACTCATCAAAACTAATCGTATCCTCACGCTCCAACGCGTCTTGTCGCTCTACGGAGGCCCTGCGTTCTATAGCGAACTGTTCATCGCTAATAACCTCATATTTCTCATTGATCAGTTGCTGATGGTATTCATCCGCCAGTTCCAGCCCAAAGCCGCCAATGCCCTGGCTCTTCATTCTTTCCAGCACGCGAGCCGATAAAGTCAGTGATGAATCATCAAACATAGCAATTAATTCTTCGCAAACCTTTTGATACTGTGTGCCAGAACAACTATCCAATATTGCGGCAACCCGTTTCAAGTCACTAAATAACTTTTTGCCAACTTTTGCTAACGGCTCTTCTACACTTCCACAACCAAGACCAATCATTTGCCCTAGTTTACGCCCCTCAAGGATCACTCTGTTCCAGTTCTTACGGCAACAATCTAATTCATCACTGCTCATTTCTGGCGCTTCGGCAAGCACGCACCATATTAAGAATAGGTCAAGAAAACGAATTTGTGTTTCATTGACACCAACCGCTGCAAATGGGTTAATATCCAATGAACGAACTTCGATATATTCCACTCCCCCACGCAGCAACGCATCAGAAGGCGATTCATTCCCTTTTGTGACACGCTTAGGTCGGATTGGCGCATACAACTCATTTTCAATTTGTAAGACGTTGGTATTGAGCTGAATATGTTTATCACCTTGCTTAATACCCAATTTAGCAAACTCATCAGATGGCTTATGAATCGCTTTTTTTAACTCGTCAATATAGGTGTGTAGGTTATTAAACGTAATATTCAGATCGCTTTGTGATTTATTGGTGTATCCCAAGTTACTCATTCTTAGTGAAGTCGCATAAGGCAGATAACAAGTTCCATCTTCTGTTCGATCAAAAAGAAAAGCAGTCTCTCTTCCACGTAAGAACGAGGAACAAATTGCCGGAGAAGCGCCAAACAAGTATGGGATCACCCATCCAAAGCGATAATAGTTACGGATCAAGCGGAAATAGCCATTAGAGATCTGCTCTTTCCCACTCTCTGCATCTTCAATACCAGCCCAGGCGCGCCAGAACTCAATTGGCAATGAAAAATTATAATGAACCCCGGATATGGTCTGCATTAACGCGCCATAACGATTTTTCAACCCTTCACGGTATAAAGTTTTATAGCGACCAACATTCGATGTACCATATTGAGCCAAAGTAATGTTCTCTTCCGCATCAATAAAGCATGGCATACTCAATGGCCACATTTTTTCTTTATCCAGTGAACGCGCCGTGTGACGATGAATATCTCTAAGAAAAGAAACCGTATATTTTATATCGTCATTAACTGGTGTTATGAACTCCAACAGTGACTCGGCAAAGTCAGTAGTAATCCATTTATGCGTAAGCGCTGCACCAAGTGCTTTAGGATGCTCCGTTATGGCTAAACTACCATCTGAAGTAATACGTAATGTTTCACGTTCAACACCGCGACGAATTCCCTTTAAAATTGTCGGATGCGCCTCTAGCCATGATAGAGCCTTTGATACGTCCGGGATCAATTCGACCTCCCGTAGTGTTTTAGAAGAATTTTTATAAGGGTTTACTTTATCTTAAACAAGCCAAATTGTCGCTGATTAGATATATCAGCAAAAACATTTCAGCGTCATACAGAAAGCGGGTTGGTTATGGCAGCACAAAGTAGAAAGGAAAAAGCCCTACTGTTCAAGTAGGGCTTGATATGGCGCATCCAGAAGGATTCGAACCTCCGACCGCTCGGTTCGTAGCCGAGTACTCTATCCAGCTGAGCTATGGATGCGTATTCAGTTTTTCACTCTTGGTAAAGGCCAGCGATTGCTTCGATTACCTGAATGGCGCCTCGGATGATCTCATCTCAAGGTTAAATATGGCGCATCCAGAAGGATTCGAACCTCCGACCGCTCGGTTCGTAGCCGAGTACTCTATCCAGCTGAGCTATGGATGCGTGTTTAATTTTTCACTCTTGGTAAAAGACAGTGATTGCTTCGATTACCTGAATGGCGCCTCGGATGATTTCATCTCAAGGTTGAATATGGCGCATCCAGAAGGATTCGAACCTCCGACCGCTCGGTTCGTAGCCGAGTACTCTATCCAGCTGAGCTATGGATGCGTGTTCAATTTTTCACTCTTGGTAAAAGACAGTGATTGCTTCGATTACCTGAATGGCGCCTCGGATGATTTCATCTCAAGGTTAAATATGGCGCATCCAGAAGGATTCGAACCTCCGACCGCTCGGTTCGTAGCCGAGTACTCTATCCAGCTGAGCTATGGATGCGTGGTTTAAATGGCGGTGAGAGAGGGATTCGAACCCTCGATGCAGCTTTTAACCGCATACTCCCTTAGCAGGGGAGCGCCTTCAGCCTCTCGGCCATCTCACCGTACGCTTTCTTTCGAATCGCGACTCAGAACTTTTGTTTAAGCTCCTCGTCACTGCGTGGCGCACATATTACTTTCCCAGACTTATAAGTCAAACAATTTTTCTAAACCTGTGTTTGTTTGAACACTTCACACACAAGATGTTTGGTTTGACGCCAAAAAGTACGTTTTGTCAGCAGTAAATTATCACAACCTCAATTGAAGTGCATGCAAATCATTATTCACCGCAATAGCATGATAGGAACACGCTGTTCTTACGATAGAAAAACAAAAAAGATGGGAAAATAAACAAGAGTTTAAGAAATTAGCAAGACAAAAAAATATCAGCAGAGGTGAGATCCCTCAAAAATGGCGCCCGGTTCTGACAGAGATAGGACGCCAACTTAGAGTCAGTAAGTTGTTGGCTGAGACTTTTCGGCCTGAATCCGCTGATAAATTTCTTCACGGTGAACAGAAACTTCTTTAGGAGCATTTACACCAATACGAACTTGGTTACCTTTAACCCCCAGTACTGTAACTGTTACCTCATCGCCTATCATGAGCGTTTCACCAACTCGACGAGTCAGAATAAGCATTCTTTGCTCCTTGAAAATTTAAAAGAGTCGGGTCTTTCGGTTTCCCCGCTATTATCCATCAAACACCGTGAAAACGTAAAACAATGGTATATGCTTAAAGTATAAGCAATTTTAAGCGCATTTCCTACCTATATAGTTTAGCCAAAATAAATAAATATGCGCTTAACCTTTTAACAATTTCACAACAAGATTTCAAGGCACCATAAAAACAACGCTATGATGCCCTTTAAACTCAGGTAATATCGCTTATAGCCGCGATGCTACCCACTCTTCCACGCTATCCAAAGCAGAAGGCAACGCTTCAACATCAGAACCACCTGCCTGGGCCATATCAGGGCGACCACCGCCTTTACCACCGATTTGCTGAGCTACAGAAGAAATTAACTCACCTGCTTTTATTTTAGCAGTCAGATCCTTTGTGACACCAACAATTAAGCTGACTTTATCATCACTTATAGTGGAAAGCACAATAATCGCTGAATCTAGTTGATTTTTTAGATCATCAACCATCGTTCTCAACATCTTCGGTTCTGTATTGCTTAGCTGACTGACCAGCAACTTCACGCCCTTCACTTCTTTCGCTTTACTTGCTAAAGAAGAGCTCTCTTGTGCAGCCTGTTGATCTTTAAGCTGTTGAAGCTCTTTTTCCAACGCTTTGGTTCTATCCAACGTCACCCGTACTTTTTCACTCAGGCTATGAATATCACTTTTCACTAATTGAGCAATATCCTGAATTAAATCAACCTGTTGATGTACAGACTCCAACGCTTTTTTACCTGTAATCGCTTCGATCCTACGGATACCCGCAGCCGTTCCAGATTCAGCAATAATACGGAACAAGCCAATATCACCGGTACGATTTGTATGAGTCCCTCCACATAATTCAGTGGAAAAACTCCCCATTGACAGTACACGGACTTGTTCTTCGTATTTTTCACCAAACAGTGCCATCGCACCTTTAGTTTTTGCTGCTTCCAGATCCATCAATTCAGTAACAACAGGTGAATTTTGACGAACTTCGGCATTAACCAAATCCTCAACCTGACGGATCTGTTCTGGTTTCATCGCTTCAAAGTGAGAAAAATCAAAGCGAAGGTATTTATCGTTAACCAGAGAGCCTTTCTGTGATACGTGCTCACCCAAAATTTGACGTAACGCAGCATGTAACAGATGGGTTGCTGAGTGATTCAAACGAATTGCATCACGACGTTCAATATCAATAACCGCATTGATGTTATGGTTTACACTCAAGGTACCTTTTTCAAGCTTACCAATATGACCGATAGCCTGACCATATTTTTGTGTATCAATAACACAAAAAGCACAATCGGTATTACTCAGAATACCCGAGTCGCCAACTTGTCCACCGGACTCAGCATAAAAAGCAGTCTTATCCAGTATAACAATCGCTTCTTCGCCCGCTTGAATTTGATTGACTGATTCACCATTACGGAAAATAGCAGTTACTATTGCCTGCTGTTCGTTATGATCGTAACCAGAGAAATCACTGCGTTCATCAACTTTGATCAATTCATTATAATCGGTACCGAAACCACTTGATTCGCGAGCACGACGACGCTGATTTTCCATTGCCGCTGCAAATCCCGCTTCATCAACGCTAATATTACGCTCACGGCAAACATCAGCAGTTAAATCCACAGGGAAACCATAGGTATCATACAGACGGAAAGCCGTTTCACCATCCAGAATATCGCCGGATAGTTTTGCCAGTTCATCGTCTAACAACTGAAGACCACGTTCCAGAGTACGAGCAAACTGCTCTTCTTCTGTTTTCAAAATCTGCTCAACAATTGTTTGCTGGCGTTTAAGCTCTTCTCCCGCAGCGCCCATCACGTCTATCAATGGGGCAACCAGTTTGTAGAAGAAGGTATCTTTAGCCCCCAACATGTTTCCGTGACGAATAGCTCGGCGGATAATACGACGCAGAACATAACCACGGTTTTCATTAGAAGGAACAACACCATCACAAATCAAAAATGCACATGAACGAATGTGATCAGCAATCACCCGCAGAGATTTATTACTCAGATCATCTGTATCACCAGTGACATTAGCAACAACTGTAATCAAATCACGGAACAGATCGGTCTCATAGTTAGAATTGACGTGCTGCAATACAGCGGCGATCCGCTCCAGCCCCATACCCGTATCTACTGATGGTTTTGGCAACGGCTCCATCGTGCCATCAGCATGACGGTTGAACTGCATAAAGACGATATTCCAGATTTCAATATATCTGTCGCCATCTTCCTCTGGGCTTCCTGGCGGTCCACCCCAGATATGTTCGCCATGATCATAAAAAATTTCAGTGCAAGGACCGCAAGGACCGGTATCACCCATTTGCCAGAAGTTATCTGATGCATAAGGCGCACCTTTGTTATCACCAATGCGGATAATTCTTTCTGCTGGTATTCCGATTTCATTCTTCCAAATATCATAGGCTTCATCATCTGTCTGATAGACAGTCACCCATAATTTTTCTTTAGACAAATTGAACCAATCTTTGCCAGTCAGAAGTTCCCAAGCATAACTAATAGCATCATGTTTGAAATAGTCACCAAAACTGAAATTACCGAGCATCTCAAAAAAAGTATGATGGCGTGCGGTGTAACCTACATTTTCTAAATCGTTATGTTTACCACCGGCACGAACACAACGCTGAGCAGTTGTTGCTCGGGAATAAGATCTCTTGTCCTGTCCAAGAAAGACATCCTTAAACTGGTTCATCCCTGCGTTGGTAAACAGCAGTGTTGGGTCATTATTTGGCGCCAAAGAACTACTTGGTACGATTTGATGCCCTTTAGTATGAAAAAAGTCGAGAAACGCTTGACGGATCTCAGCGGTGCTTTTGCTCATAATTGTCCCGAAATCAAGCTGGAAAAACAGATTTATGAATTGGTTAGGCGGGATATTCCATCACCTATTTTCAACTCACGAATAAACAAAGTGGGGATAAGATAAAAGTTCTTCTATTAGAAGTAAAATCCCAGATACATCCATTCGCTGGCAGCATTGTAAATCGTCTGGGTATTTTCTGAAAGCATGATCGCATAATATGGATAATACTCGCTTTCTGAGAGAAGAAACCGCGTCATTATTAACGCGGTATAAGTTTGATGACAAAACTTTTACAGCTTTAATACGAGAATACAAACTACCGATATAATTAGTTAGATTAGAATTCTTCGTTATTCATCTCTTCGTTTTCATCACCTTCGTAATCAGAAGCAGCACTACTGAATTCACCGGCATTATTCAACAGCATTTCACGTAATTTTTTATCCAGTTCAGTAGAAATTTCAGGGTGCTCTTTCAGGTAGATGGTAGCATTCGCTTTGCCTTGACCAATTTTATCGCCATTATAGCTGTACCATGCTCCTGCTTTTTCCACCAGTTTATGCTTCACACCTAAATCGATTAATTCACCATAAGTGTTAATGCCTTCGCCATACATAATCTGGAATTCTGCTTGCTTAAATGGCGCTGCCACTTTGTTTTTTACTACCTTAACACGGGTCTCGCTACCAACAACCTCTTCGCCATTTTTCACAGAACCAATGCGGCGAATATCCAGACGAACAGAAGCATAGAATTTCAGCGCGTTACCACCGGTTGTTGTTTCAGGGTTACCGAACATGACGCCAATTTTCATGCGAATCTGATTGATAAAGATCAACAACGTATTGGAACTTTTCAAGTTGCCGGCCAGTTTGCGCATTGCCTGACTCATCATTCGAGCTGCCAGCCCCATATGAGAATCGCCAATTTCCCCTTCTATTTCGGCTTTCGGCGTTAAAGCAGCAACGGAGTCTACGATAATCACATCAACAGCGCCGGAACGTGTCAACGCATCACAGATCTCAAGAGCCTGTTCCCCCGTATCGGGTTGAGAACACAACAGATTATCAATATCAACACCCAACTTCTTAGCATAGATAGGATCAAGAGCGTGTTCAGCATCAATAAACGCACAGGTTTTACCTTCACGTTGTGCTGCGGCAATAACCTGTAATGTCAGCGTTGTCTTACCAGAAGATTCCGGGCCATAGATTTCAACAATACGCCCCATCGGCAGGCCGCCAGCGCCTAATGCAATATCCAGCGACAATGAACCCGTGGAGATAGTTTCAACGTCCATTGAACGATCTTCGCCCAAACGCATGATGGAACCTTTGCCAAACTGCTTTTCAATTTGGCCTAGCGCCGCTGCTAGTGCTTTTTGTTTATTTTCATCAATAGCCATTTTTACTCCCTCGTAAGCAATGAAAGGGCTCTCTCACTGCCGATGAATAATTTCTGATACTAAAACATTGTTTGCAATTATACTGTATAATCATACAGCATCAAGTTAATTTTTTATACCCGTTATCTTTCAAACTGCCTCTTTGTTGGCTGCACTCGCTCACCCTAGTCACATAGTCAGCTATGCTCTCAAGGATTCGCTCCCTTGCCGTCGCGATGCATCTTGAAATCCATAGGGTATATAATCTCTGATAACAATGTTTTCAGAGAATAAATGACAGCTTGAAGGCGTACTTCATCTCGGTCACCGTTAAAACAACAATGGCGGGACACAACTTCTACCCCATTTACCGTTAGATATGCAAATCCGAACCACACGGTGCCAACAGGTTTTTCTTCGCTGCCGCCATCAGGCCCGGCAATGCCGCTGACCGAAACCGCCAGATCTGCCTGCGCGGCTTTCAGCGCTCCTGCGGCCATTTCTCTCACAACCTGTTCACTAACAGCCCCATATTGCTGTAAAACGGCTTCTGACACGCCAAGCATCTGATGCTTAGCTTTATTACTGTATGTCACAAAGCTTCGATCAAAATAAGCAGAGCTGCCAGCAATATCTGAAATGGTCTTCGCCAACCAGCCACCGGTGCAAGATTCGGCACAAGTCACCCACAGTTTGTGCTGTCTCAGTTTCTCTCCCAGTTCAATACTAAGCTGAGTCGAAATTTTTTCACTCATAACACACTCTTTATCCGGTAAAAGATCAATTTCTTTGAAACCGGTTCCAAATCCACAAACTCGTGATTGTCAACGCCAACAGAGTACCAAAGCCTATCCCTGTTGTAACAACCGGGATGCCTATTTTAATAACCAATGAGTACAAGCCAAGCATCAATAACATGGCGATATTCTCACCCAAATTCTGCACTGCGATTGCATAACCGACCCCAATCGTTTGTCTGCCGCTTTCCTGCAATAATGCATTCAGTGGAACAATAAACAAACCGCCAAAAATACCGAGAATGATTAATAAGATGTGGGAAACCCAAATATTTTGCTGAACAGCAAAGATGACCACCATCACGCCGATTAAGACACCAGCAAGCATACAACGGTGGACTGTTTTAAGGGTGATGAAACGGGCAGCAACACCGGCGCCAATAATAATGCCGACAGCAACCATCACATTAAGTATTGTCGGCGTGCTATTGTCAGAAATTCCCAGAACAACAGGTACCCATAAGACCAATAAGAATCTCATTGTTATACCCGCTCCCCAGAACAAACTGGTGCCAATTAAAGAAAATCGAGCTCCTTTGTTATGCCAAAGAATACAACAAGATGAAGCAAAGTCTGTCAGCATCTTTTTCAGATTCCAGCCCTTATCCTGACGTACAGCCGAGAATCGGGGGATAAAGAAATTAGCGACAACAGCGATACCATACATCAGCGCACAAACAAGCAATGCGACAGCCAGGTTCCAATCAGACAAAAAACCGCCAGCAACAGAGCCCGTAAGAATAGCAATTATCGTTGAAGCCTCCATCAAACCATTAGCTTTTACTAAGCGGTCACCATCGGTCAGTTCAACCAAGATTCCGTATTTAGCCGGTGAATATGATGCAGCCCCCACTCCCACCAAGGTATAACCCAGAAATGGATCGTATCCCAGGCAGATAATAAACGCGCCCAACAACTTGAGGCTATTAGCAAATAACATCACACGATCTTTCGGGAAACGATCGGCAATTTGCCCCACAAAAGGCGCCAATAGGATATATGCCAAAACAAACACTATCTGTAATATCGGCTGGCTCCAGTCAGGATAAAACTGGGCTTTCAATTGCGCCAGGATCGCAAACAACAGCGCATTATCGGCAAAAGCTGAAAAAAACTGCGACACCAATACGGCTTTCATGCCACGGGTTAATAGCGGTTGAACAACGGAAGATGTATTCACGATGATTATTCCTGTTCAGCTTCGGCTATTTTACACAAAGTGACAAAATCGGGTTTACCACTGTCAAGCGCCGGCAATGATTTCACATAACGAATATCACAGGGGATTGCTAACTCTGGGATACCCATTTCCTGAGCAGCTTGACACATTGATGAATATTTCAGTTGCGAATCGGTGGTGAACAACACCAATATTTCCCCTTCGCTATGGCCGTTCTTAACGGTAGCAACATGTATGGCATCAGGAGAGACTTTCAATGCAAGTCGCTCCATACTTTCCAATGACACAATTTCTTCCTGTTTAGCAAAACATTTCCCCCGACCAAGAATAGTACAGAATCCCTGTTCATCAATTGAAACAATGTCTCCAGTATCGAACCAATCAAACTGAATATTCCCATGCTCATCTTTTGCCGCGGGTGGTTCTAAATGATTTGGATTTTCAACGCTCAGATACCCTTTCATCATATTCGGGCCACGTAGCTGCAAACGCCCCCCCTTCTTAATTCCTGCTATCGGAATCAAACGGGATTCCATTGCCGGCAAAATCCGCCCAACAGTACCGACCTTAGCCATCATCGGCACATTCAATGCGATAACAGGCGCACATTCTGTCATGCTGTATCCTTCTAAAATGCGAATACCGAATTTATCTTGCCAAATCTGTTTCGTATTTTCAGCGAGCTTTTCAACACCAGCTATAACACAACGAAGACGCGCAAAATCATACGGATGAGCAAAATAGGCATAATTCTCCAGGAAAGTGGATGTCCCCAATAATACGGTACAGTTACATTCATATACCATTTCTGGCACTATCCGATAATGCAATGGGTTTGGGTAGAGGAATATCCGGCTACCAGACAATAGCGGAGTGAATAAACCAACAGTCAACCCAAATGCATGAAATAGCGGTAAAGAAGACATAAAACGGTCAAGTGGATTGAAATCAGTAATGGTTTTTATCTGTTCCACATTGGCTAACAAACTCGCGTGACTATGAACTACACCTTTTGATACAGCTTCTGAACTGGACGTAAATAGTACCAAAGCATCATCATCTGGTTTTTGCGCCGCCATCGCTTGCTTCGGAAAAAAGAGGTGCCACAAGACCCATAATTTATCCTGAAAAGTCACTGTACCTTCCAAATCCTCAAGATAAACCCAGTTAACCTCCGTAACCTGCTCGGATAAATGTGTTAATCGCTCCTTTTCCAGAAATTGCCGGGAAGTCACAATAGTTTTAATACTGGCAATCGCTACCGCATTTTTCAATCCATGACTGTCGGCTGTATAGTTTAATAAAGCTGGTATTCTTCCTCTCAAAGATGCCCCGAATATCGCAGCTACCATAATAGTGGCATTAGGTAAAAGAAAACCTATCCGTTCCCCCTGGCAGGTAAAACGCTGCAAAATACGGCTGGCAGTCAGTGCTTTTTTAAGCAGACTGTTATAACTCTCTTCTTTAAGAGAAACATCTTCAATACAGGGTTTAAAACGACCAAATTGTTTGCGTGCGGCCAGTAAAGATTCAAATATTGTTTCTTGCGGGCGGGTCGCCATTCGTGCATTCATCATTATTTCATGCAAACGCTCACCGGCTAAACGACGTCGTTGCTCCGAACCAGGCACATCCGGCATCGGCAATTGTACCGCAGGCAAGATTTTCATAGTCACCTTCGGAAAAAGGTGAAGTTTGAAAATACCTTTTAATCGGCTGAATACGGTTCTTTCCAGCCCTTCAATGCGAACAGGAACCACAGTAGCTTCTGACATCGCGGCAATAAAAGCCGCTCCATCATAGATTTTCATCAAAGAACCGGTAACCGTGATTCTTCCTTCAGGAAAAATAACTATTGGTCGCCCTTTTTCTATTTCCTTAACCAGAACCCTGATAGCCATTGGATTTATTGGGTCCAAAGGAGCTATTTCAACATAGCGCCTTACCAGTTTCATAAAACCACGATTTGCAATATTGGAATAGACAGCAAATACTGGTTTGACCGGTAAGAAAAGTGTCAGCAAAACACCATCAAGAAAAGAGACATGATTAGGCGTGATAAGACATTTGGGGTGGTTAAATTGTTTAATATCTCCTTCTACTGTTAAACGAAACATTAAACGAAAAACAAGCCTTAGAAATTTAAACAACATATTCGTATCTCAACCCATTTGAAAAAATAAATAGAAGATACTATTTATCATTCGACTCTGTAATATTCCTATCTCTTTAATAAAGAATACTAAAATAGTGTCAGGAGATTATTCCAGAAAGAATCATTTCTTTCACATAAGCTGTAATTTTTTCCGGTGAAAGTTGCGCATTAATAATATGATTTGCACACTCACAGTAGAGATTCTCTCTGGCGGCAAGCACTTCCTCCATCTCTTCAACAATAGATTTTCCCGTTAAACTAGGACGCTGGGTATTTTCTGGTTGCTGCATTAATCGCTCAGCCAAAATGCTCGCTGAAGCTTGAAGATAAATCACCGTGCCATTTTGTCGCATATATTGGCGATTTTCAGCGGAAAGAATAATCCCTCCACCGGTAGAAATAACGCGATTGCTTTGACTAACTTGTTGTAAAGCTTGGCTTTCTAATTGCCGAAATTGTTGCCATCCTTGCTGGCTAACAATATCTGCAATAGTCATGTTACTGGTTTGTTGGATATGGTGATCAGTGTCAATAAATGTGTACGATAATTCATTGGCTAATAATTTTCCAACCGTCGTTTTTCCTGCCCCACGTGCACCTACAATAAACAATATTTGGTTCACTGCCTGATATCCTTGATAAGTTTCATCGTTAAAAATATATTACCGCCTATAGTAACCAGAACTTTACATCAACGTAAAATTAAAAGTTAACATATACGGTAAAAGCTACCCCAAAAGCATGATCTTTCCGAAACTTCAATATCATCAGACACGCTTCCAGGGTAACAATAAACAAATTACTTACGGATTAAATCATCTCCATAACCAATCCATTTATACGTAGTCAGCGCATCTAATCCCATTGGACCACGGGAATGCAGTTTTTGCGTGCTAACGGCAACTTCCGCTCCCAAGCCAAACTGACCGCCATCAGTAAAGCGAGTGCTAGCATTCACATAAACCGCGGCAGAATCAACCTGACGAACAAAATAGTCAGCATTGTATAAAGATTGAGTCAAAATAGCATCAGAATGAGACGTACCATATGTACGAATATGATCAATTGCCTGCCCCATATCACTGACAATTTCCACATTCATATCCAGAGATAACCACTCATCACGGTAATCTGCTTCTGTAACATCCACGACCTTAGCAGGCCCATCTTTCAAAAACGCCATTGCTGATTTACTCGCATGCAGAGTAACCCCCTGCGCTTCCATACTCTTGCTCAATACCGGCAGAAAATCAGCCGCAATCTTCTGATGTACCAGCAAAGTTTCCAAAGCATTACAGGCGCTTGGGCGTTGTACCTTAGCATTAGTGATTACAGTTAATGCCTTATCAAAATCAGCACTTTCATCGACAAAGGTATGACAAACGCCAATTCCACCCGTAATAACTGGAATGGTCGATTGCTCACGGCACAACTTATGCAACCCTGCGCCACCACGTGGAATCAACATATCCACATAGCGATCCATTTTCAGTAGCTGAATGACTAACTCACGGTCCGGTTTATCTATCGCCTGCACGGCTGCGGTAGGCAATCCACTCTGTTCAAGCGCCTGCTGAATGACTTTCACTGTCGCTTGATTGGTGTTATGAGTCTCTTTACCACCACGCAAAATAACCGCATTACCGGTTTTCAAACACAGAGATGCAACATCGATAGTGACATTAGGGCGGGCTTCATAAATCACCCCGACCACACCTAGCGGTACACGGCGGCGCTCCAATTTCAAGCCACTGTCAAGCAAACTGCCATCAATGACTTCCCCTACCGGGTCAGATAAACGACATACCCGACGAACATCATGAGCTATCGCGGTCAAACGTTCCGGCGTCAATAACAGACGATCCAACAATGCTTCACTCATGCCCTGTTCACGGGCCTGAGCCATATCAAGCTGATTAGCTTCAAGAATGATTGCACTTTCCTGCTCTAGCAAGTCTGCAATGCGGATTAATGCCTGATTTTTCTGTTTTGTACTTAGCTGTGCCAGTTGCCATGCAGCTTCCCTGGCAGCCTTTCCCATTTGTTCTAACATTATGAATCCTTAACTCACGATCATGTCATCACGATGAACCGCAACAGCACCATATTCATAACCGAGAATTTGGCTTATCTGTTGTGAATGGCGGCCTGCAATTAAACGTAGAGCATCACTGTTATAACGGCAAACACCATGTGCCAAATCCTTACCAGACAGACTACGAATGCAGATAACCTCTCCACGGGAGAAATCACCTTTAATATTTTTAATCCCTTTCGGTAATAAAGAGCTGCCTTTTTCGCAGATTGCTGTTTCAGCGCCATGATCTACAATAATTTCACCCGCTGGAGGGGCGCCAAAAATCCAACGCTTACGATTTTCCATCGGGCTTTCCAACCCATGAAAGCGAGTACCTACCGGATTACCTTCAATGACATCAGAGATAACATCAGGTTTATTACCCGCGGCAATAATGACATCAATACCAGCGCGACCTGCAATTCCCGCAGCTTGAAGTTTAGTTGCCATTCCTCCCGTCCCTAAACCCGAAATGCTATCACCGGCAACCATACGTAATTCATCGCTGATGTCATAAATTTCCGGGATAAGTTTTGCGTCTGGATTGTTACGCGGATCAGCGGTATACAGCCCTTCAATATCCGTCAGCAATAATAGTTTATCTGCTCCACCCAGAATTGCTGCTAATGCAGATAAATTATCATTATCGCCAACTTTAATTTCCGCCGTCGCAACTGCATCATTCTCATTAATTACAGGCACAATACGATTATCGAGTAAAGCCTGTAAGGTATCTCTGGCATTTAAAAAACGTTCGCGATCTTCTAAATCCGCCCGAGTCAATAACATTTGCCCAACATGGATACCATAAATAGAAAAGAGCTGCTCCCACAACTGAATCAACCGGCTTTGACCGACCGCCGCCAGCAATTGCTTGGATGCAATTGTTGCAGGTAGATCCGGATAGCCCAAATGCTCCCTCCCTGCCGCAATAGCACCGGAAGTCACAATAATAATGCGATGACCTTTTTCATGTTGCTGAGCGCATTGCCTTACCAGTTCTACAATATGAGCTCGATTCAGGCGACGAGAGCCGCCTGTAAGTACACTTGTCCCCAGTTTCACAACCAATGTTTGGCTGCTATTCATCATATTTTTGCCATTAGATTTAAATTGAAAAAAACAGTGCTCAGTTTTAACAGGAGAGAAGCATTATGCCAACAGACATAATGCTAAATCGAAAAAATAGGGTTTAGAACAAACTTATATTGTTCACTTCGCCCAAAAGCGCATGAAATCTTTATAAAATAAAGCAGTTAATAATCAACAAGTAACGGAAATTTCATTAACAGACTTTATTTTTCAACCATTGACTAATCTCCCGTAACGCCTTATTGAAACTGTTATAAACAGGCGTTGTCGGAATAGCCAGTAATTTACTATCTACTGATGACATTGCTATCAGCTTAGATTCTTCTTTCGGGCTGAAAATATCATTCTGCCAATAACCCGCTAACATAGGAACGGAACAACGCCGGCCTAACAAACCTTGTTTTTTAAGGGAGTAACAACCGAGTTCGAGGCGAAATGCATTTTCATCCACATTATAAATACCCAATCTGCTCGCAAACATATCAAGGTACATCGAAGGTGAATTTTGTTGGCGTTCAACACTATTGAGCCACTCATGAACGATAGCGCCAAGAGTTGCAACGCCCTTGATACGTTTAGATTCCAAATAGGCCAACCGGACAGCAACATTGGCGCCAAAGCGAAAGCCAAAGAGGCCAATCCTGGTGTGGTCGATCCAAGGAATTTCATCCAGTTGATGGATTATTTGTTGATGGAGAATACAGGTATCCTGTGTCAGCCTCAAACGTGAAGAGTAACCAATCGAGGGCATATCCACAGTTAACATCGCAAATCCAAGCGGCGCCAGATAATCACGGAATAGCCGATAATAATCGCTTTGCAAATTATCCAAACTGCCACAAACCAAAATCGTTGGAGAAGGTCTTTGCAATTGCTGAGGCAGATGAAGGAAACCGGTCACATAACCCCCTTCCTTGAGTTTGAACTCTATTTTCCTCAACTGATAGCCAGAGCAACGAGCCGCATTTTCATAAGCTTTATTGGCTAAAATAACGGCCTGCTGAGACAACTCATCCCCCTTAAGATGGGGATAACCGGCAATACTATACAAGTTAGCCGCTTTCAACCAGAAATCGCCGGCTTCTGGACTCTGCTCTGCCCGCAACGCTTTCTGTCGCCACAACATCGCCTGATGTGACCACTCAAAAACCCAGTTACCTTTACGATACCCAATCACAGTATCCAGTAAATTATCATCACTACGCTGCGCGTTTGTCATGGCAATCCGGCACAACACTTCTTCTATCTCAAACGGATCAATTCCTCGCCAAATCCACATCAGCCGGTTAATCATGCGATACCAGCTACCATGACTGTTGCCATCCAACGTACTGTAATTACCCGCAATTAATCGGGGATGGCGGTGTTTTACCAGCGTGGAAGTTTCCTGATGTTTTTGCCTTGGCTTAAAAAGTGATTCTGAAAGGTTCTGGTTTGCCATAACAAATGCTGATTTTATTTACCTTCACAATTTACCTTCACAAATTGGCGGAACGAATACGACACCCATATCCCAGGGTTGCTCGATCCAAGTATCTTGAGGAATATCAACAATATAATCATCAACCAGAGGGCGACCTGCCGGTTTTGCAAAGATAGTCACAAAATGGGCTTTGGGATACATTTCACGGATGGCTTGAGCGGTTCCGCCAGTATCAACCAAATCATCCACAACGATGAAACCTTCACCATCACCTTCTGCTTTTTTCAGAATTTGTAGTTCACGTTGATTGTTATGGTCATAGCTGGAAATACAAACTGTATCGACATGACGAACACCCAATTCACGCGCTAAAAGCGCGCCAGGTACAAGACCACCGCGACTAACGGCAATGATGCCTTTCCACTGTTCGACAGGGAGTAAACGTTGCGCCAATTTACGGGCATGTATTTGCAACATATCCCAGGTTACGACATATTTTTCGCTCATAGAAATTGATCCCGACAACTTAAGAATACCTTAGAAAAGCATCTAGCAAAAAAAGTTGCGCGAATTATAGTGACTTAGGTCTGTAAAAACTAGCGGAAACAGGGAATCAATGAATCGTATTATTCTTAACAAAAGTAAAGTGGTATTCTGAGCCCAATAACATCATGGCGTTAAGCGCTCATCATATATACCCTATGGATTTCAAGATGCATCGCGACGGCAAGAGAGCGAATCCCCGGGAGCATAGATAACTATGTGACCGGGGTGAGTGAGCGCAGCCAACAAAGAGGCAACTTGAAAGATAACGGGTATAGAAACTTAATTGAGATGCAGTCATAGGAGATTCGTCGTGTCAGAACTATCACAATTATCCCCTCAACCTCTATGGGACATCTTTGCCAAAATCTGCTCTATTCCTCACCCTTCTCATCATGAAGAAGCGCTGGCGACTCACATTGTGCAATGGGCGCAAGAGAAAGGATTGCATGTTGAACGTGATCAGGTTGGCAATATTCTGATCAGAAAGCCAGCCAGTAAAGGCTTGGAAAATCGTAAAGCAGTTGTTCTGCAAGCACATCTTGATATGGTGCCGCAGAAAAACAACGATACGGTGCATGACTTCACCAAAGATCCTATCCGTCCTTATATTGATGGTGAATGGGTTACTGCCCAAGGTACAACACTGGGGGCCGATAATGGTATTGGCCTGGCGTCAGCGTTGGCTGTACTGGCTGATGACAATGTAAAACATGGCCCGCTAGAAGTTTTATTGACCATGACGGAAGAAACCGGCATGGATGGCGCTTTTGGCCTGCAACCGGGTTGGCTGCAAGCTGATATCTTAATCAATACCGATTCAGAAGAAGAAGGCGAAATCTACATGGGGTGTGCTGGCGGTATTGATTTCACCACCACTTTAGCACTGACTCGTGAAGCGGTTCCGGCTAACTACAAAACAGTAAAACTGACAATCAAAGGTCTAAAAGGCGGTCATTCCGGTTGTGATATTCATTTAGGACTGGGTAATGCCAACAAACTACTGGCACGCTTCCTGGCTGCCCATACTCAGGAATTGGCGCTAAAACTACTCGACTTCCAAGGCGGTACACTGCGTAATGCTATTCCGCGCGAAGGTCATGTTATTGTTGCTATCCCTGCCGATAAAGCAGAACAACTTACCCAATTGAAAGACAAATACTTAGGCATACTGAAAAATGAATATGCCATCGTTGAGAAAAACCTGACTGTCTTGCTGGAAGAGGTTGAAACCAATATTCAGGCATTAACTGATGACTGCCAAAACCGTTTTATCTCTCTGCTAAACAGCGCACCTAATGGTGTTATCCGCATGAGTGACGTCATCAAAGGTGTAGTAGAAACCTCACTAAACGTGGGTGTTGTGGCAATGGAACAAGATAAAGTCAATATTATTTGCTTAATCCGTTCGCTTATCGACAGCGGCAAGTCCTATGTCATAGGTATGCTCTCTTCGCTGGCTAAACTATCAAAGGCTGAGATTTCCGCTAAAGGCGACTATCCCGGCTGGCAGCCAGATGCAAATTCTCCAGTAATGCATTTGGTACAGGAAACTTATCAACAACTGTTCGATAAAACACCCAACATTATGGTGATCCACGCAGGATTGGAATGTGGCCTGTTTAAAAAACCTTATCCTGATATGGATATGGTATCTATCGGGCCAACTATCACCGGCGCTCACTCCCCTGACGAACAAGTTCACATTAAGAGTGTTGGGCAATACTGGCAACTGCTGACCGCAGTCTTGAAAGCCATTCCTGAAAAGGCTTAATCAGTTCTCCCCTGCCTCGATGTGATGGCAGGGGAATTACCATTCAAGCAAGTTACCATTCAAGTAAGAGTTGCCGCTCAATTTCTGGGTCCTGCAAAGTCACGTGCAAACCAACCAAACGAACGCCGCGCCCTTCCCGGCGAGATGTCCATGTTTTCTGGGCCAATTGCAGTAAATCCTGCTTATCCAATAGTGGATGAACATGCTCCTGAGTTGTTAATTGAAAATCATCAAATTTCAATTTAACCCCTTGATGGGCAATCCGCAGATCAGGTTTAACGTTACTCAATCGTTTTTCCAATTCCAGATATAAACTCTCTATCAGTTCAGTGCACTGTTCCCATTGATGAATATCTCTCGTAAGTGTCCGCTCCACACCAATTGATTTTCGCAGACGATCTGGATTCACCAATCGTTCATCAACCCCGTGACAACGATTCCAAAGTACCTGACCAAATTTCCCCAACTGTTTTATCAAAACAATGACGTCATATTTTTGTACATCAGAACAGGTTTCCAGCCCCATATTAGTCAGCCGTTGCACCATGACTTTGCCAACCCCAGGAATTTTTCCCAAAGGCAAAATCTTAACAAAATCAGCCACTCGATCAGGCGGAATGACATATTGCCCATTTGGTTTATTAATATCAGAAGCGATTTTTGCCAAAAATTTCACCGGTGCAATACCGGCTGATGCCGTCAATTGTAATTCATCAAAAATGGATTTACGGATTTCCTGTGCGATAAGCGTGGCAGATCCATAACAATGATGGCTATCAGTAACATCCAGATAAGCTTCATCTAACGACAGAGGCTCTATCCACTCAGTATAACGAGAAAATATCTGACGAATATGCTGGGAAACTTCCCTATACAGCGCCATACGCCCCGGAAGAACTTTAAGCTGAGGACAGAGTTTCAGCGCCATTGCAGTAGACATTGCACTACGCACCCCAAAACGACGGGCAGGATAATTAGCTGTACTAATAACGCCCCGCTTGTCTGCACTGCCGCCCACCGCAATGGGAATATGACGAAGTGACGGATCATCACGCATTTCAATAGCTGCGTAGAAACAATCCATATCAATATGAATAATCTTGCGCATTCTGCTTTAGCCTATCAACAATAACTGTATAAACATACATAAAAATAGACTCAAGAGCAATCTAGTAACAACATCAAGAGTTACTGCTAAAAGACACTTCTCGCTCAGATTTGAAAATATCTGATCAACAAAATAATTAATTAATACCGTTATTAACTTTTTACTGCCCGATTCCTTGTGTTAAGTGACCTATCCTGTAAGTGCAACTTTTCTATTTAACGATATTTCAGGATGCTTATAACAATGAAAAATAGCGGGAAACCACAGAAAACCTCAGCTACAGCGACTACACAGCCAATTAATCGCACCCTTCATTATGCTTTATCAAGCATAATTATGCTGAGTACTGGCCTGCCAGGTTATCTGGCCGCACAGGAAAATGGCGATCAAAAAGTGAGAGAAAAACCGGAAAAATCAGAGAAAGTCATCACACTTTCTACACTTTCTGTTATTGGCGGATTGAATAACAGCGTCAGTGCGGGAAGCTCAGTATTGAAAAAAGAGGATATTGAACGTACCCAGGCAGATAATATTGCCGAGCTGCTCGATCAACTCCCTGGCGTTTCTATGTCAGGATCGCCTCGTCCAGGCGGCCAAACTTTGAATATCTGGGGAATGGGCGATACCGAAGACGTTAAAGTCACCCTAGATGATGCACCAAAAGGTTTCGAGAAATATCGCCAAGGCTCTATCTTCATTGAGCCTGAATTAATTAAACGAGTCGATGTCGATAAAGGCCCACATAATCTACTGGATGGTAATGGCGGATTTGGCGGAACAGTTAAAGTTGTCACCAAAGATGCCGGTGATTTATTACGGCCGGGAGAAGATTTTGGTGGATTGCTGAAATACAGTTATCACACTAATGATCGCCAAAATATTTATAGCAGCGCAGTCTATGGCCGGACAATAGAAGGTTTCGCTGACGGCCTGTTATATATGAGCAAACGAGATGGCGGCAATATTAAACGACCAGATGGCACCCGTTTTGCATTCTCTAAAAGTGATCAGGCATCCTATTTATTGAAAACGAATTTTTACCTGAACGATGCTAATACATTGACACTTTCCGCTATGCGTTCTGATTCTGATGGCTGGCAACCGTGGGCAGCAAAACGCGATAAAATAAATATACCTTCCGAATATGATGTTAATAAATATGGTTGGGAGGAAGCTTGGCGTCGTAAGCTGGTTTATCGTGATCAAACAGATCAAAACTACACCGCTAAATGGAACCTTGCACCGGAAGATAATCCATTACTTAATCTGACAGCAACTTATGCTTATTCCAAAACAGAGCAGCATGACAAACGCCCAAAGGATTTAATAAATTCATATTTTGCCTCTCTGGGAAATGAAAGCTGGATTAACTACGTGGATAATCTGGCGGATATAAATAATGAGAGTGTCTTTAACACTGGGGCAGTAGAACATTCATTACTCGTTGGAGCTCGTTGGCATAAAAACCAACGCAACACCCTTATGAACGACAAAACCAAAAATAAGGAACCTGATTATAATTATGGTTATTTCCAACCAAACTATATGCCATCAGGAGAACAAACAACCCACAGTTTTTATTTACAAGACGCAATGACTATTGGCAGCGTAACCGTAACACCGGGTATTCGTTATGACCATATCAAAAATACCGGTAAGAAAAATATTGCATCTATTTATAATAATCAATCTCCAGAAGTAGGCCACGATTACAGCCGTGTTACCTATACTGGCTGGTCTCCTCATTTAGGTGTCATATGGAAAGCAACACAAAATCTGTCACTATTTTCTGATTTCAGCCGTACATGGCGTGCTCCAGTGGTAGATGAACAATATGAATTACAACGAGCAGGTACAACCATTTCTGCCACCAGCCGTAATCTGGATGTAGAAAGAATAACCGGCTTAAGATTCGGTGCAATTCTGGATTTCAACAACTTGTTGACCGATCAGGATAATTTACAAATCCGAACAACGCTATTCCGTAACCGAGGAAAGAATGAAATATTTGTTCGTCATGGTAGTGTACTGTGCGAAGCACAAGCTAATGGCGCTCCTATATCAGCTTGTAAGAAACCGATATCCGTTTATGGTAATTTTCCTGGATATACCATCCAAGGGCTAGAAATCGAAACCTTCTATAATAGTAGCTACTTATTTGGCAAACTCTCTTTCTCGACAATGCGTGGGCAAAGAGACGCATCTCCAGTTAATCCGTGGTGGGGAAGTAAAACTTGGATTGCTGAAGTTCCACCAACTTCCGCTCACGCCATGTTAGGTGTAAAAATCCCTCAATGGCAAATGGCGATGGGATGGACTGGTGATTTTATCCGTAAACAAGACCGCTCACCCACAGATAGCGATCCAAGAGCAGGTTACTGGGCATTACCAAAAAGCAAAGGTTATGCACTACACGGCTTATTCGCCAGTTGGCAACCCAATTTCTGGCAAGGTCTTGAAGCTCGTGTCACGGTAAATAACCTGTTTAATCATGATTATCGCCCATACCTCGGTGAATCGGTTTCCGGGATTGGACGTAATATTAAATTCAGTATCTCCCAGAAGTTCTGATTTCTCACCTGATAGTTCCCTCGGCTTGAGGGAACTCAGACTGCTAACCAACCCATTTAAAATTTCACGTCATCGGAAACTTTAAATAGTATGTCATCGGCTGATTAGTTTTCTCTAATGCTTTAATACATCAACGATGGTAAAAGTCTGGCAGATTAATCAGCCAGAAAGGTTATAACGGTTAAACGAGTATTTAAACATTTAAATAAAACCGTAGAAAAACAACG
The DNA here is from genome assembly GCF_001083805.1 of Photorhabdus luminescens subsp. luminescens. GTDB lineage: Bacteria > Pseudomonadota > Gammaproteobacteria > Enterobacterales > Enterobacteriaceae > Photorhabdus > Photorhabdus luminescens. The sequence continues at coordinate 269,084 of NZ_JXSK01000003.1, forward strand.
TTATTGGAATGATTAAATCAATGTAAAACAAATTTAAACCCGTGTATTTAAGGTGTTGATTTTGCATAATTTAATCGGTTTGTAAAAAAATTTATCCCCCTATTAAAAACGTTATTAAAGTCGGTTCCTTTGGGATAATAAATTTCCTGATTAACCTATTAATATTCTTATTTAATTTTCTTCGGGATATATAAGCATTAACAAAACCAATTTTTTCTTATTTTTCACTTATAGCTTTATGATAGGTAGGTTTTAAACTGTTATTAAAAGTCATTATTTTAACCGTTGTTTTTACCACCTTTAATGGCTGATTTTTATTAATTTTAATCATCATGGTATACCGTGTTTTACATTTCACAAACGTTAATCATACCCGCGTTTTATCTTTACTGATTCTACTTTACCAGCAATCCTGAATAGTTTTTACCTGATGGTATAAAGATACTCTTTTATGTTTTTTCGGATAATATTCTTTTTCTCGCTGATTTCTTTTCAATTTTCTGTTAATGGTTAATGGATTTCAATTAAATTTGATTAACGTATTTTTAAAAAACTGCACTTATAGTTAAATCTGTCTTTTATATAAAATCTTTAATATTTCTGTTTTTGTTCTTCCAAATGGTTATGACCAGTTAGGTAAAAATAAGCGGAGGATAGCATTGCCGATAAATAAATTAAATATGGATGTGAACAGGTCGTTAAAGGGAAATGCAGGTAAAAAGATAAAATGAATACTTTTAAATTACAGTCTCAAAGGGTAATTTCGAGTAAAACGATTTTTATTCCGACAGTTTTCTTATTTTTTAATTAAAAATTCATTTAATGAATGGTTTTCATTGAACTATTTTTGTAAATATAATCGTCTTTACATTTCCTACCTTGTATTTAAATTTTCCTATTTTCATTAAATTGATACTCGGATTTTTTCCTTTATTTGATTTTTAGGCTTAAAACCAAAGAGGGTAATAGATATATTACTGATATGAAAATCAAAGTCCATTTCTTTAATCATTTTTAATACTGCTAAACGCTATTGTTATTTTTTCGCTATGCGGTTAACTCTGTTAAATGTTTTAATATAATCTCATTCAGTTGACTCACATTGAAGCGCTAGTTTTTGCCCAACTGGACGGAAATACTCGCCTGTATCGTGAATAACGAGGAAGCATACCAGATCAAATCTGCGATCTCTAAGCTCCAGTCCGCGCTGGCTTATCGTGGCTATGCGCCACGGTAGATCATGAATAAAATCGGAAGGATCTGGGAAGATCTTTCCGGTTATTTATGAAGTCTAATTTACACTATTGAATAGCTTATATTCTTGCATTTTATATTTATTATTGCGTCTGTAAATATAATTTCATGCATTAAGAAATTATCACTTGATAATAATATTTCATCAATTAGCCAATCTCCATGAGAATAATCATCATCAGGCCACTCACATTTTTTCTTTTCAATAGAATAAGTAAATACATTAGAATAAAATAATTCTATAGTATTTTCATAGGCACCTAATAACGAGATATGAATATTGTTTACTCTAAAGTCCCCCAAACTCTCTTCTAAAATGGATAAATTTTTTATTCTAGAATCGTGAGGGCATCTCTTATCACTATGATCATAATGCCAACTTGCTCTCATAAATTGCAATGCTTCGTCAGGAATAAACTCACTCACACTATTCACATAATCAGGATAATCTGAACTATCCATTGTATATCCATCTTTATTCTCAATGAGTTTTATTATTTCCATAGTATCATTAACATCCCGCACGTCGGTTATTTCTGATTTTTTCAGAATATTCTTTAATAGACCTCCTGCTACCAGGAGTACCTTTCTGAGGAAGCTTTCCTATTTTTCTCAATTCATCAACAGAAATACCGTTTAATGTATCAGAAACATTTTTAGGAACTTTAACCTCATTCGCGATAGTTCCATGCTTATTAAAGAAGCCATCAGGCCCATATATACCAACCTCTTTTCCGCTTGGAGCATATACATGAATTTCAAATGAAGTTCCACTACCAACATTAAATCTATCTATTCGTCCTTTGTAGCCGTCAGGCAAAGATAATGGTGCTTTAGGGGCCAACCCCCAAGGGTCGATCCACATCATCGGATTGGGCGCATACTGATATAAGTTCAGCCCGCCCCTCAGTCCGATCGGATCAGGCGTTATAAACCGGCCAATTTCCGGCGCATAATACCTGAACGTATTAAAATGCAGCCCGGTCTCTTTGTCAAAATATTGACCAGCATAACGCAGGTTTTGCCTGAAATTATAGCTTGTCGATGACAGGGCCGGATCGGTGAAGTAAGCCAGCGGCGGGCCATCCAGTTCACCAAAAATGTGATATTTTCCCGCCCACGCAATTTTCCCGTCCTCGTCCGTGACTTCCAGCGGCGCGCCGTTGATATCGGTGTGGTACCAGAAGTAATTGTGCCTGGCTCCCCGTGTGACGATGCTGGCCAGCGGGGTGTAGCTGTCATGAGATTCATAGCAGTAGGTCTGTGTTTCGCCACTTTTCGTGTCACGCTCCTGCAACAGCCGCAGACCATGCCAGACAAAATCAGTTTGTTCATAACGCGCCAGTCCATCAATCCCGATTTTTACCCCCTTGCGGATACGCCGCCCAAGGGCATCATAGTGATAACGTGCCGTTGTGTTGCCGATTTTCGCCACCGTCAGGCGGTTGTCGCCATCATAGCAGTAATCCTGGGTTCCCCGGCGGGTAATATTGCCGTGCGGGTCGTGCTCATAGCGCCATTCCCGCCAGTAGCTCAGACGGTCGCCCTGCGGCGTCACCGCTTTAGGGACCCCCTGCTCTTCCGCCTCCTGTTCCAATATCGACTGCGGTTGATCCAGCAGGTTATCCGCCCGGTCATACCACAACATATCCTCATAAGCGCAGCCCTGACGCGTCACTTTTTTCAGGCGACTTTCAGAGTCATAAAGATAGTCAACTATGCCCCGGTAATGATCTTCCATCATCTGCAATTCGTCCTGAGGGCCGTAGACCCACGCCCGCCACGGCTTGCCCTCACTGAGATAGGGCAGGGGCTCGGCATCGGCCTGTTTCAGCGGCAGGCTGTACTGGTGGATACAGCGCCCCAGCGGATCATAATCGCGCAGCTGGAACAGTTTGCCCTGCGTGCGGCGGGTTTCACGATGCAGCCGGTCGCGCTCAAATTCAGTAAGGAGTGTCTGTTCATGCCGGATCGCACTCAGGTGACCGGAGCCGTAGTAGAGCCAGCTTAAGGTGCCGCCCTGCGGCAGCGTGAGGGCGGTCAGGTTATCCAGTTCGTCATAGCTGAACTGGAGGACGTCGTCGCCGTTCTGCTCGCGAATAACCCGCCCCAATGCGTCATAGTCAAAACGCACGGTGTTGGGCTCTATTCCCAGTAGTTTGCCGTTGTCGTTCGGTTCACGGCTAGCCTCCAGCAGCCTGCCCATGCTGTCCCACCGGTACTGGTAAGTGTCTGTGTAAGTTTCCCGCCGGATCAGCCGACCGGCAGCATCATAATGCTGGTGTACCTGCCGTTCCGGGTACTGGAACACGCGGTCGCCCATGCGCCGTTCGGTGCTTAATAAGCCCGCCGCGTTGTATTCGTACCGGATGAGGGTGTCGTCAGGACGGATTTCTTCGATTAAGCGCCCTTCGGCATCACGGTTCAGCCGATAGCGGTCATCGTTGGCGTTGTCGAGCTGTATCAGATGGCCCTCGGGACTGTACTGATAGCGAATTTGGCGTTGTAAACGGTCCGTCGCACAGACCACCTGACCTAATGCATTGTATTCCCAGGCGCGGGGCGCATTCTCATTGCGCTGGTGATGGGTTAGCTGACCCGCGCTGTCCCAGGCCAGGTGTTCTGTGGAATCGTCAGGATAGGTGATGAGGATTAACCGGCCGCTATCGTTATAGTCATAACGGGTCGTTTCCATCAGCGCGTTGGTAAAGCGGCTCAGTCGGTTCTCATCGTCGTAGCGCCATGTGCTGCTTTGCCCGGAACAGTCGGTGTGGCGCGTCAACTGCCCCTGACCATTCCACGTAAAATGGCTTTCCCCGCCTTTGGCATCAGTCACTTTGTAAGGACGCGCCGTATTATCAAAGACGTAGTGATAACGGGTAGTTTGCTTCAGCGGCGAGGTTTCACTGATCAGCCGCCCAAATTCATCGTAAGCCAGCGCCGTCTCGGTACCATCCGGCCAGAAGATAACAGTGAGCCGGTCGGTATCATTCTGGTACTGCCAGCCGGTCTGGTTGCCGTTGGCATCGGTGAAGCTCAGCTGACGGCCGTGCTTGTCCCATTCACTCAGACGGGTGTGCCCGTCCGCATCTTTGTAGCCGTTCGGCAGGCCAAATTCATCCCACAGGATATGGTGCTCCGTGCCGTTGCGGTCGAGGCAGTGGATGATGTGGCGCGCGTCGTTGAGATGCCAAACCGTGCGGGTGCCGTCGTGCCAGTGCGCCGTGCGGGTGAGGTTTTCATCGTCGTATTCCAGCCGGTAGCCCGCACCCTCGCTGGTTTGCCGGGCAATGACCCGCCACATCCCTTCGGCTGTCTGTGCCCACTGGTAATCACAGCGCAACCCCCGTCTGTCCTGATGCCATGCCATCACGCCCTGTTTCGTCCAGCCGAACTGACGCTGGAGAAGGTCATTGCGATGGCTGACCCCCGTCAGTTGGGCGTGCTCATTATAATGGTAACGGCAAAGCTGAATACGATGGCCGTCGTGCAGTTCGCGCCAGACGGCGGTAAGGCGGGAGACAGGTTGGTTATCGTTTTCCATCATGACGTAATCGCAGTGCAGGTTCAAACCGCCATGACCCGTGATGCTGACCATCCGGTTCTGCTCATTATAATGAAAACGCTGTTCGTTACCGACATTATTGCGGATGTGGCTCAGGCGGCTGAGGCCGTCATTATCAAAAGCCGTATAGTGATAAACTAATTCGCCTGCATCACGAATTTCCCATTTGCCCTCTTCCGTGTGTATCAGGTCGCTTTGAGCATCAGGGCAAAAACAGCGATGACCTGCCGGCACGTCAGGAAAGGGCACGGTATCCCCGGCAGGGGAGCGCCAGAGCAAGCCGCCTTCCACGCGCGTGAGATGGCTTTCCCAGAACAGGCTCCAGCCCCGCCCCAGTACGCTGTCATACTGATAACGGCTCAGGTAACTACGCTGCCAGTAGAGCGGTAATTCAGCATCAAAAACGAAGTCCAGCTCATCCTCATCGTTCAGGAATTTCTGACCGGCCATGACTTCCACCGGATTCGTCAGAATACCCGCGACAGGCGCAGCCACGGCAAGCGCCCCCAGCCGGCAGGCGATTTTGCGGATTTTAGCCGCGCCCGGTATCTTGTTAAACAGCGTCCGCAACGCGCCGGGGCCTTTGGCTGCCGCGCCGCCGAAACTGATTAACCCGGCTGCAAACATGGTTAAATCGGAAACGGTATACGCCCATTGGGGGATTTCCGGCACAATCTTTGCTGTCTGCGCCGTCCCGCCGCCGATGAAGACATTCGACGAACCGGTCATGACCGCTGCGTCACAGACCGTTTTGTCTCCGACCCGCACCGCAGGATAGCCATTGATGAAAACGGAAGCAGAGCCTTCCGCCATCTGGCGCAGGCCATTCTCTTTACTGCACTCTACTTGACTGCGGGTCGCGATAGCAGCGGGTTGGTTGTTGATAAAAACATTGGGGGAGCCTCGCGTGATTTCCCCGCAGGGACTTCGCGACGAGGCCCCTTTAGAGACGCAGGCGTCACGCGCCATGTCGCCTAAATATCCCGCCGCCATGCCCACCGCAATAGCGGCGCCAATCAGCAAAACGCCTACCCCGAGACAGGATGTAGCTAATCCGGCGATAAAGAGAGCCCCCGACAGCATTCCCCCGGCAGCGGAAATTAATGAACCGATGACGGCGCCCGCAACCAATCCCGTCATGGCGCTGGAATGGCCTATCGTGTCCCCAACTCGCGCGGCTTCTGGCATAACGTCTCCTCCCTAGAATTGGAAACTGTTCAGGCAGTCATCCAGCCACTGCCGTTGAGCATCGGTGAACGCCTGCTGGGATGACAGAGTGAAAATCAGCGCTTTTTTCTCATTCAGCAGAAATACCGCCTGATATTGATAAACTTGCTGCCCCTTTTTGGGCCGATAACGGGAAAGCAGCGCCATGCCTTGCAGCCGGTTATCGCCCAGCGTTGCGGGTTTTTCTTCCAATAATTGCCAGTTGCGCAGACCATTTTTCAGCAGATCTTTTTGGCGGGTGAGGTAACTGGGGAGATCTTCGCCTTCAACCAGCTTATCACGCGCGATATTTAGCGCGGGCGCATCGGGCGCGATGAGGATGTTTACCGTCTGTTCCTGATAGCCTGCGGGTAACAGAATGCTGCCTTCAGTGAACCGACAACGTGCTTGATTATCCATCTTTCTTTTGTCTTATATAGGAATGCCGAACATAACAACAACATTGATAATCCTGATTAAACAGATTCTGGGGGGTACTCCCTGCTCAGTCATCAATAAATTTATACAATCAATAATACTGTCCGTTTAATATTCAGACAAAAAAATATAACAAAAAATCGGTTATGTCTTGATTGTTAGGTGAATTAACACCCAATGATTTTAATTAAATGTGATATTAATCACAAAAAAATACCAATAATCGTGCTGAAAATCCGTCTTAATAAACTAAATCACTACAATTTTATTCAATAAATTTACCTTGCCCGGTTTATAGACCTTACATTAATCACCAGAGAAGTTTAACTCTGTATTTTTTATGATATTGGAAAAAAATAGCTGATCAACTTCAGGTTTCTTCCAGTTCAGTAAAACAGTATTTGCAACGAGCACATAACAAATGTAAAAAAATTCAAATTTTCACTTAAAACTCAAAAAACCGTGTTACATTCAGAATTGATTTCATTGAGAAATCATTAATAAAGTTAATTATTTTTAATTCAACTATAATTGGATTTTATGGAGAAAACGATGCGACACGGAATTACCGCTGCAATCCTACTTTGCTGCTCTGCCAGCACTTTCGCAACAACACCACAAATTATCGCTCATCGTGCTGGTACCGGTGATGCGCCTGAAAATACCGAGTACGCGATTTCTAAGTCTTTGGAGAATAAAGCAGATGCTATTTGGATCACTGTTCAGCTTTCAAAGGATGGTATTCCAGTACTTTATCGTCCATCAGACCTAAATAGCTTGACCAATGAAAGTGGACTCGTTTCTGGTTATAAAGCAAGTCAGTTAGCTAAATTTGATGCCGGTTACAAATTTGGCTCTGACGGTCATCATCCATTCCGTCATAAAGGGTTAAGTATTCCAACATTAGAACAAGTCTTAAAAAAATACCCAGATACTTTCTTCTATATTGATCTGAAATCACCGGATGCAGATCCCGCACAACAAGCCAAAGCACTAGAAAAAGTACTGACCAAACAAAAAGCGCTTGCCCGTACCCGTTTCTATTCCACTAACGAAACTTACCTTAGCGCATTACCAGCAACAGTTCAGCGTTTTGAAAGTCGTGACAAAACCCGCACCATGCTGGCAAATATTACAATGGCTCACCAATGTGATATCCCTGCAAATACCGATACCGCTCGCTGGTATGGTTTGGAAATGCGTCGTAATGTAGAAGTTGTTGAGAAATATACTCTTGGTGAAGCACGTTCCAAATCAGTACTCACTTGGGATAAAGAAGCAATGAAATGTTTCCGTGCTAAGGGCGGCGCGAATATCATTTTATTTGGCATTAAAACTGAGGAAGATTTCAAACAAGCTAAAGAGCTTGGCGCCGATGGTGTGCTGGTGGATTCTCCTAAACTGTTCAGTACCCTTAAAACAAAATAAGAATTAGGGGTTCTCAGAAAGAAACTTCTCCAGTCACTATTTTGTAGGAACACTTCTTCCTATCAGATAAAACCCTATATAACCAGAACCCGCAATTTTTTGCGGGTTTTTGCTGCCGAGATCTCTTTGCCAAACTCAAGGTAAAATTTTTAATAATCAATTTCCAATTTCTTTAAGCGTGAGATCAATGTCGTTGGGTTTATTCCCAACAATTTTGCGGCGCCGTCATCACCAAAAATTTTCCTTTTGCATTGTTTAACGGCAAGAGAAAAATTTTTAATTTCCAAGTCCTTAAGTTGTTGCATGGTCAGCACGTCTTCAATCTGTTGAAGTTTATTGTGAATACTCTGATGCGTAGTTTCATTTTGCGGTTGATCTTGCTCTAACAAATATTTAAAAGAAATAGTACCTTGTTTTGCTATAATTAGTGCTCGTTCAATAACATTTTGCAATTCACGAATATTACCAGGCCAGTCATATTGCTGTAATTCTAAAATATGCTTTTGTGAAAATGGTAGATAATTAATTTTACGCTTGTCACAAATCAACTTAGTAAAATGGGTAACCAAAAGCGGAATATCTTCTTTACGGTCACGTAAAGCCGGTGAATAAATCGGGAATACATTTAAACGGAAATACAGGTCTTCACGAAAGCGCTTGTGTTTAACTTCTTCTTTTAAATTACGGTTAGTAGCAGCAATAATCCGTACATCCACATATCGCGTTTTTTCTTCTCCAACCCGCTCAAAGGTTCCTTCCTGCAATACACGCAGCAGTTTACTTTGTAGCTCGATAGGAATTTCGCCAATTTCATCTAAAAACAGTGTACCTTGGTCTGCCAATTCAAAACGTCCAGCACGGTCACGCACAGCTCCGGTAAATGCGCCTTTGACATGCCCGAAAAATTCACTTTCAAACAGCTCCGAAGGAATGGCGGCGCAGTTGACCCGAATAAGTGGTTGCTGTTTACGGTGACTGAATTGGTGAATAGCACGGGCAATCAGTTCTTTACCTGTACCTGATTCACCATAAATCATCACGTTAGCATCGGTTGAGGCGACCACCTTGATTTTTTCAATAATCTGCAAAATGGATGCACTACTGCCAATAATTTCATGGTATTGATTTTCCTGTAAAATTTCCTCTTGCAGATATTCATTTTGCTGTTCGAGTCGGCTTTTTAAATCTCGCAATTCTTCAAGGGCATGGGTCAGTTGTCTTTCGGTATTCAGCCGATCGGTAATATCACGGAACACCACTACCGCGCCAATAATTTCACCGTCACAAATCACTGGGGTACTGGTAAATTCTACTGGAAAGCAACTGCCGTCACGGCGCCAAAAAGTTTCCTGAATACCTTCATGTACAATACCATCATGTACCGCTGCATAAATCGGGCACTCTTCTTCAGGATAGGGTTCGCCATTTTCATGGGTATGGTGATGAATCCTATGGATATTGTCACTCAATACATCTTCTGGTCGCAGCCCCAACATTTTAGCCCCGACAGGGTTAATAAAGGTACACAAACCTTGTTTGTTGATACTGTAAATGCCGTCACCGACTGAACTCAACAATAAATGCTTGCCTGTGTCAGAATCAATAAATAACTCTTGTAAGGCTTGCGATTCTTTTAATTCTCTGAGGATAACTTCATCGGCATTTTTATTGAATTGGCGTAGTTCTAACTCTTTAACATCTACTAGCGACCATATCAGCAAAGTTTTATTTTTATAGGGCAATGAAATGGAAGTAATATCCAACTGGATTTTTTCACCATTTTTATCAAAAACATACAGCTTATTGTTCCAGGCCCAATCTTTTGCCAAAGCTTCTTCGGTAAATGCCATCAGGTATGGCAGTTGTTTGCAATGACCAAAAACAGAAGTCACCGTTTTTTGAATAATTTCATGACGTTCATATCGTAATAGTTGAGCGGCACTGATATTCACATCAATAAACTGGTTTTGGTGTGGGTCCAACACAATTAATGCCTGTGACGTGTGTTCAAACACTAATGGGCGAATCGAGTCTTCAGAAACTACCCAGTCAGAAATAAAGTCAGTCGTATTCATACTATGAAGTTTCATAATTTAAGCTATGAAATTTCATAATACTACGAAAAATCCTAATTCCCTAGTAGTTCAATTTCTCTCCATGAAAAATGTTTTTATAAAAATTAAATGATATTTTTCAGTGTGATAAGAATTAACTTCCGCTCCAAAATATAACTTGGCACAGATCTCGCAATAATTTCTCGCAATAGTACAGACAGACTACATGTTGGTTCATTCCCAAATAACATTGAACTAGGAGTTGGTTATGCCAAAGATTGATATTGAACAATATAAAGACGGCGATTTTCTCGTTGATTACGAAGAAAAAGTATTTGAGGACGTCAAAGCCCTGCCAGGTGAAAAGGCATTAGTGACTTTCCATACCGTTGCATTTGAAGGATCAATTGGCTTAGTCAATGTGTTACAGGCAAAGCGTCTGTTGCGCAAAGGCTTTGAAACCAAAATTCTGCTTTACGGCCCAGGCGTACAGTTGGGTGTACAACGTGGTTTTCCAACTTTAGGAGCGGAAGCTTTTCCAGGTCATTTAGCCGTCAACAATCAGTTGAAAGCTTTTATGGCAGAAGGCGGCGAAGTCTATGCCTGCCGTTTTGCGTTACAAGCATTTTATGGTCAAACCGAGAAAGCGCTTATTCCGGGAATTCGCCCCATTAATCCATTGGATGTGATGGATTTAAAGCTGCTGATGCGTCGTGACAATGCCTTAATCATTGACACCTGGACCGTCTAAAAAAACATAAACTATGAGGGGGATAAGGCATGAACCTAATCGTCAAAGCTGCCGCAGTGCAATGTAGCCCAGTGCTTTATAGTCAAGCCGCAACGGTAAAAAAAATCTGTGACATTATTTTAGAGCTTGGAAAACAAGGAGTGCAATTTGCAGTCTTTCCTGAAACCGTCGTGCCTTATTACCCTTATTTTTCCTTTGTACAACCGCCATTTGCTATGGGTAAAGAGCATTTAAAGCTGTTGAATGAATCAGTAGTTGTACCTTCCGAAGCAACTTTAGCGATTGGTCAGGCCTGTCTTGAAGCCAACATGGTGGTATCGATTGGCATTAATGAACGTGCGGGCAGTACGATTTATAACGCGCAACTGTTATTTAATGCCGACGGTTCAATCATTCAGCATCGCCGCAAAATTACCCCAACTTACCACGAACGAATGGTGTGGGGACAAGGTGATGGCAGTGGTTTACGTGCCATTAATTCTGCTGTGGGGCGTATTGGTTCGCTGGCATGTTGGGAACATTACAACCCGTTGGCACGTTTTGCCTTAATGGCAGATGGTGAGCAAATTCATGCTGCCATGTTTCCCGGTTCGTTAGTAGGACAAATCTTTGCCGATCAAATCCGCGCAACCATTCAACACCATGCTTTAGAGTCTGGCTGCTTTGTGATCAACGCCACCGCATGGCTGCATCCCGAACAGCAACAGCAAATTATGCAGGATACTGGCTGTGATATCGGTCCAATTTCAGGGGGATGTTTTGCCGCTATCGTTTCTCCCGAAGGCAAACTTCTGGCTGAACCCATCACACAAGGTGAAGGTTATTGCATTGCTGATCTGGACTTCAACCTGATTGATAAACGCAAACGCATGATGGATTCGATTGGACACTACAGCCGACCAGAATTACTTAGCTTAATGATTGATCGTCGTCCAACACAGGTCTTACACGAACTGAAAGTTGAAACATCAGCTCAAAGTCATCTCGAAAAGCTCTCGAAATTTAATGAAGAACATACCGAAACCATATTGATGTAAACCTAATCGATAGGGGGTTAAAGATGTCTGCAATACAACCATTAACCAGTTTGCAACTATTAACCGATTTGCAATGTAATGGTCTGAACTGGGAAGGCAATTTTGGCTTGTCCCGTAAAGGCGGCGCAGGACCAAGCGATCATAAAGCGCTGAGCCTTGACGGGCAGACCATGATGATTCCTGTGCTGAACCTTGCAGCACAAGATTCTCCCTATACCGCAAAGCCTGAACCGCACTCTGACAAGGTGATTGTCTTTAAAAACCGGATTCCCGTGGCAACCTTAACTGCACCTGCACGACCACGTTTTTACGATTTAAAAACCGCAGAAGGCATTGCCTACGAACAAATTGCGACCTTACATAGCCGTGATGTGCTGGCGACAACGGTGTTACAGCATTGCATTCGTATGAAAGATAAGGCAACTGCCTGCCAATTTTGCTCGATTGATCAGTCTCTAACAGAGGGTCGAACCCTGATCCGCAAACGCCCGGAACAATTGGCTGAGGTCGCGAAAGCAGCCGTTGAGCTGGATGGCGTCAAGCAAATGGTGATCACCACAGGTACGCCAAACACGGGAGATCGTGGCGCCAAAATTTTATATGACTCCGTTAAAGCGATTAAAGCGCAAGTAGATTTACCGATACAGGTACAGTGCGAACCGCCCGACGATTTTGCATGGTTTCAACGTTTAAAAGATGCAGGAGCGGTATCGATTGGCATGCATCTTGAAGCGGTAAGCGAGCGTGTACGGCAGAAAATTATGCCGGGCAAAGCCGAAGTATCGTTGGAAAAATACTTTGCGGCATTTGAGGCAGCCGTTGTGGTGTTCGGTCGAGGACAAGTCAGTACCTACATTTTGGCAGGTTTGGGCGACACCGAACTGGAAATCGTGGAGATGACCGCCAAATTGACTGAAATTGGGGTATATCCATTTGTAGTACCGTTTGTACCGATTCGAGGCACCCCATTAGAGCATCACCCTAAACCTGATCAAGCTTTTATGCAGTCGCTCTATCCGAAAATTGGACAGCAACTCAAACAACATGGTTTGAACTCGGAAAACACTCAAGCAGGCTGTGCCAAATGTGGCGCTTGTTCTTCGCTGAAAGCGTATGAATAAGGAGAATGTAATATGGAACTTTCTCACTATTCCTGGCTGCTTGAGCCACATAAAGGTCTGAAACCATTTGTTAGCGATGACATTGCCATCAAAATTGTGTCGGAAGATTGGGAACGTCGCCAATATTATCGTCTGCGCGAAATGACCTTTCGCGATGAACAGAAAATCTTGCAACAAGATCGTGACGAATACGATGCTAAAGCATTAGGCATTATTGCCATTGGGAAAATGTGTGGTGAGCATGACCGCGTGATTGGCGCAGTGCGGATTTTCCCTGATAGTGAACAAACTTGGTATGGCGGGCGTTTATGCGTAGAACCTTTATATCGACGTCGTCATACCATTGGTAAAGCATTAATCAACACAGCGGTATCGACCGCCAAGAAATTGGGATGCCGTACTTTTTTAGCTACCGTGCAAAGCCAAAATGAACACTATTTCCAGAGATTGTGTTGGGATAGTTTGCATCAGTTGACCGTTGCCAACATTTCACATGTGCTAATGCAGGCACAGCTTGAAAACTATCCATTACTCTATGTCCCGATGCAAACCTATATGCAAAAGGAGACGCAATGATGGAACTCAATCAATTACTCGCAAGGTTAAAACATACACCTGCTATGCAATCTAAACAGGCGATTGCTCGCAACGTTTCAATCAACAACACAACTTGCCATGCGGATTCATTGGATAGCTTATATGCCTATCCGGGAGATGACACGGCGGCAATGCCGCTAAATGGTCAATATATATTGCACGCCTGTGAAGGCATGTTACCAAGCTTTGTTGCCAATCATCCTTATTTTGCCGGATGGTCAGCGGTCATGGCGAATATTAGTGATATTGCCGCAATGGGTGGTCGGGCATTGTCAGTAGTGAACAGTTTTTGGCATACCCGTAGCGAACACGCCCAGTTGTTAATGCAAGGTATGCAAGATGCTTGTCGTGCTTATGGCGTGCTACTGGTCGGTGGACATACCAATCTTGGCGTGATTTATCAGCCCACTTTATCAGTTGCGATTCAAGGCATAGCGCAAAAACTGCTCTCGGTGTTGCATGTCAAACCACAACAAAAAATTCTGATCGCTTTAAATCTGAAAGGACAATTCCACCCCAATACCACTTATTGGAAATGCTTTGAACGAGTGTCTGACCGCATTTTACAGTCACAAATTGCCTTGTTGCCGCAATTGGCGGAAGCAAATCTGGCTCATGCCGCCCGTGATATTAGCAATGCCGGTATCTTAGGCAGTTTATTAATGCTGCTCGAAGCCACGGCATCGGGGGCAGATATCAACTTAGATGCCATTCCTAAACCTGAGAATGTGGATTGGTTTAAATGGCTCCAAATCTTCCCCAGTTTTGGTTTTTTACTGACGGCCAATACAAGTGAATGTGAAGGAATTATCGAGCTGTTTCACCGTCAGGGCATTGCCTGCGCGGTGATTGGTGAAACCAATGCCAGTGGTGTAGTTGCCGTGCAGCAACAGCAGCAATACGGCATATTTTGGGATTTTAACCGCCAAGTATTCACCGGTTTTTGTTATGCCGATGCTTTAAAAAAGTTACAGGCTCAACCCGTACAGATGAAACCTAAAAATCAGCAGGAGTCGATGTTATGCCCAGTGTGAATTTTACTGTGAAATGGCCTAATGGGGAGCTGATTCAATATTACTCCCCCTCAACGGTGATTTATGAATATTTGTCCATCGGTCAGCGTTACCCAAGTATGCAATTCTTGCATCAGGTTGAAAATGGCCTGCACGCCGCCTCGGAAAGGGTACGGGCCCGTTATGGCTTTTTCTGTAGTTCGGCCGTGGACAATCTGGCGATAATCAAACGCCAAGCCAAACTCTTCGGGTTAAACCCGGAAGATCAAATTGAAATTATTGAAATGAAGAATGAATGAGAGGGATATTCCATGTTAAGTATCCAAAATCAAATGTTACAGCCAAATTATGACGTGGTGATTATTGGTGGTGGTCAGGCTGGTTTATGCATCAGTCACTATTTGCAAAAAGCAGGCATTGACCATGTGATATTAGAAAAAGAATCCGAGTTAACCCATAGCTGGCGCCATAAACGTTGGGATAATTTTACCTTGGTGACACCGAACTGGCAGTGCCTATTGCCTGAACATCCTTATCAGGGGAACGACCCTGACGGCTTTATGAAAAAGCATGAAATTGTGGCATATCTTGACGAATTCATTGAAAAAATTAATCCTCCTGCCATTTTAAACACTCAGGTAGAACATGTGAAAAAAGTGGCAGCACATGAGTTTGTCATTGAAACCAATCACGGTACAACCACAGCCAAACAGCTTGTCATTGCCGCAGGCGGGTATCACACCCCGATTTATCCAAAATTAAGCGATACCTTGCCTAAGCATGTGAAAGTGATGCATTCGGAAGAATATTTAAATGTCGATCAACTGCCTAAAGGTGCAGTGTTGGTGGTCGGATCAGGACAATCCGGCGCACAGATTGCCGAAGATTTACATCTGGCAGGCAAAAAAGTCTATTTATCGACAGGCAATGCGCCACGTTGTGCTCGCTTCTATCGCGGCAAAGATGTAGTGAAATGGCTGTTTGATATGGGTTATTACGAAACGACGGTCAAAAATCATCGTTATAGTGAAGAAGTACGCAACAGTACCAACCACTATGTCACAGGACGTGACGGCGGGCGTGATATTGACCTGCGTAAATTTGCCTTAGAAGGTATGCAACTGTTCGGACATTTTGATGACTTTCAAGAGGGTCAATTCTGGTTTAAACCCAATTTATCAGAAAACCTGGACTATGCTGATGCCACTTATAATCGCATTAATTCCTCAATTGATGAGTATTTAGAGAAAAACAATATTGCAACCGATGAACCCGCCTCGGTGTATCAACCTGTTTGGCAGCCTGAGCAGGAAATCACACACATTGATTTAGCAAAAGAAAATATCACCTCAATAATTTGGTGTATTGGTTTTAGACCAGATTATTCATGGATTGATTTAGATATTTTTCAAGCCAATGGTTATCCAAAACATGGCCGTGGTATTACCATTGATCCGAATGTCACATTTATTGGTTTGCCGTGGTTATACACATGGGGTTCTGGACGTTTTCTGGGGATCGATCAGGATGCCGCCTATGTGGTGCAACATATTGAACAACAAATAAGTCAGCAAAATATACGTATTCCACCTACTTTAATTAAAGGCACTAAATCTGAAATCAAAGATAAAAGAATATCTCAAATGTGAAATTCCTAACTTCGCCCGACGGAATATTTTTAAACTCTTATTTTTTCAATAAGAGCCTCATAAGGCATTTTACTTTTCAAACCACCATGTGGTCTGTAGTTGTTGTAAAATGCCTCCCACTCAACCAATTTAAATAGTGAATTTTAAACCGATAATATTTATAAGAGAGTTTTTTAGATATTCTTGAAATAGATGTTATTAAAAATATTTTATGGGAAATGGCGGATTTTAATTTTCCTTTCAGCGAATTTTATGTTTCATAAAATACAATTTCATTCTTAGCGATGAAATAAGGGAAAAATTAAATGCCAAATAAACAACCACCTACTAAAGTAGGTGAGTTAGTGATTAACGAACTGAAAATCCGGATACGCGTCGGCTAAACGACACGTTAATTATCCATCCTGAAATTATCATTCGGATTTGGTTCAAAATGATGCTCTAAATAGCTCTTGAACATTTCTTCCGTTAACTATCTCACGATTGCACAAAAACAGCCTCGCCCAAAAAACAAACAGAATTCAGGTGAATTATGCTATAACATTTTTAATATTCTGAACGGTCTTGGTTTCTACTTTCGAAACTTCCTTAATGACATTCATGAGAGTCTGGATACCGGCATCCAAATCCTTGCGTTCAATAGTCAGTGGAGGAAGAAGTTTGAGCACCTGATCCTCACTCCCACATCGCTCGACTATCAGATTGTTTTCAAAGCTTATCCGGGCAACCTTACGAGCAACTCCAGGATCAAAAAACTCTAGTCCATACATCATGCCTCTCCCTTTTATGCTCTTTATCAAATACGGGAAAGCTTTCTGAATTTGTCCTAAGTGGGTTGCTATATATACTTCATCATCCATAATTTTTTCACTTAGTCTGCTATCAGACCAGAAATTATGGATGGCTGCAGTCGCAGTTACCATCGCTAAGGTATTTCCTCTAAAAGTTCCATTATCTTCACCTAGAGACCAAATATCCAAGTGACTTTCCATCAACAACAAAGATAAAGGATAACCATATCCACTCAACGACTTAGATAAACAAACCATATCCGGTTGGATATCCGCATATTCAAAGCTAAAGAAATACCCAGTACGACCACAACCTGCCTGTACATCGTCAATGATCAGCAATATCTCTTTTTCAAGTGTCAGTGCCCGCAACTTACATAACCATTCTTTGGAAGCAACATTGATACCTCCTTCGCCCTGCACAGTCTCAACAATAACTGCCGCAGGAAGCTCATAACCCGAACTTCTGTCCTCCAACAACGTACGAAACAGTTCCAACGAATCCAATCCAGAGAAATACAGATCAAATGGCAAACGCTCCACATAAGTATCCATCACTGGCTGACGATTATTCTTATTACCTGTCAAACTTAATGAGGTTCCTGTCATACCGTGAAAACCATTGGTAAAAGCAACGATTCGGGAACGTTGGGTTACTTTACGTGCAAGCTTAATAGCTGATTCAACAAAACTGGTACCAGTCGGTGAAGTAAACTGTAGTTTATAGGTTAATCCTCTGGGCGCCAGAATGTTTTCTTGAAAAGCAGTGATAAAGTCTTTTTTCGCTTTAGTGTGCAAATCCAATGCACCTTGAATCCCATCTTCATTGATGTACTGAAATACAGCCAGTTTTAGTGCGTGATGGTTATGTCCATAATTCAACGCCCCTGCACAACTGAGAAAATCAAGATATGGCGAGCCATTTTGGTCGTATAAATAGGAGCCGGAGGCTCTATGGAATACTTTATGAAAATTTCGGCAATAGGAACGCACTTCTGATTCGTACTGCTCAAAAACCTGATAGTCATCCTGTTGTGTTATTAATTCTTCCATCTGTTTAAGTTCTCCTCTAAACGTTTTCTGAATGAGGCTAATGTAAGTCAGCCTCGTAAATTAGATTTCTGCGTTTACAGCAACTAAAAACTGTGGAGTCAAGTACCAGAAATTAACTATCCGACGATAATTAAATAATCTGTTCGGATACAAATGCTATGTCTTCTATCTTTTCACGAAGCCGTTCAGCCAACGCTAAAGCGAATCCCGTGCCATAGCGTTTTTCATCTGCTGTCACATTTATTAAAATACCCTCTCCTTTCAAATCATTTATCAACTCAATCCTAATCGGTAAGCTGGTATGGTCACGTACATCTTCATCAATATTTACCAACCCTTGCTCTAATAACTCATTGCGAGAATGAAAATGAACGTAGCTAAATGCAGCCTCGAAGGGTGGCCCTCCTAACATGGTTTGTATTTCTGAATATGGAAAGCGCCTAAAGGGCAATATTTCTTTTTCAGCATCGAAAGCCTGTCTTGCCAGCACTTGCCAGTTATTGGCAGAATCAAGATTCAACTTTATCGGAATATGATTAAGGAACAGCCCAAGAGTCAAATCCGCGCCTTCCATCTCAGGTCTACCGTTAACAGACATCCCTGCGACAAAGTCAATATCTTGTAACTGATGGGCTGTTGTCAGATAGAAACCAGCAAAAAACATACTTTTTAACGAAATGCACTTATGTAATCACCTCTCAACATTAATGATCATCTTTAGTCATGAAAATTAAATTAACAAATTGATTTTAAATTGAAATTTATTTTTTCTCGGCTTGTCTTAGTCAGTGATAATCATAAATATTCATCTCGTGTCATGGAAAATATGTACATGTCGGTGTACATAAACTACATTAAGAGCTGTATTATTTTTGAGGCAATTAATATGGCAATTACTGATTCATGGCTGCGTTCAATTAACGGCAAACCACAAGAAAAGATGATCACTAAGTCCGA
Source organism: Photorhabdus luminescens subsp. luminescens (assembly GCF_001083805.1). GTDB lineage: Bacteria > Pseudomonadota > Gammaproteobacteria > Enterobacterales > Enterobacteriaceae > Photorhabdus > Photorhabdus luminescens. Next base: position 287,998 of record NZ_JXSK01000003.1, read on the forward strand.
TAGAGATGGTCTCTCTGTTCGTGTTACCCCCAGGGGGAAAGTTATATTTCAGTTTAGATACCGATGGGACGGTAAAGGAGATCGAATTGATATCGGCACGTATCCAGCAACGAGCTTAAAAGATGCTCGTGACTCAGTGATTTCTTATCGCGGGGAACTGGAGCAACATCGAAATCCCAAGACAGTTAAACGCGTTCGAAAAGAATCTGCATTGAGTGCGGTCACTGTGGAAAAGCTTATCCGGGAGTGGTGGAAAACGACAATGCAAGGTTCGAAAATTAACGCTGACCAGATATTGCGTTCTTTCGAAATTCATGTTTTCCCCAAAATTGGTAAATTGCCTCATGACGAGGTGACGCTTCATGTCTGGCTTACTTTAATTGAAGACGTAGCCAAACAGCTTCCATCAATTGGAACGCGTATATTGACCTATTCTAAAACCGCTCACCGATGGGCTGTTCGGCGAGGAATGACACATACAACCCCTTTGTCTGATGTAGCATCAAGTGACCTAAGAGGGAAGGTTGTTGATATCGATACAGACATTGATATCGATGTTGACACGGGAGAAAGGGCATTAAGTGAAGAGGAACTGGTGATTCTTTTTCGTATTATCAATTCCCCTAAATATAACCCGCGCAACGCATTAATAATAAAATTATGTCTGTTATTTGGGTGTCGTATTGGTGAATTACTGAAAGCTAAAGTTAATGATTTTGATTATGAGAAAAATATCTGGACTGTCCCTCCCGTAAACCATAAAACAGGGAGAAAATCCAAAAAACCTATTGTCAGACCGATTATTCCCGAAGCTAAAGAATTAATTGAACAGGCAAAGAAATTAAATCACGGGAGTGAATATTTGTTTACTGTATTTGATGGCAAACCCTTCAATAAAGGATCACATGCGAACATCATTGATGTTCTCAATAAAAAGATGGCACCTCACTTTGATCCTTACACTTCCTGGTCAATCCACGACTTACGCCGGACAATGCGCACCGGGGTTTCTGAATTAACGCCGCCTCACGTCGCTGAAACGATGATAGGTCATAAACTGCCGGGAGTGTGGCAGGTGTACGATAAGCACACCTACCTGAATGAACAGAGAGAGGCATATTCTCGCTGGTGGGAAAAGCTGACTAAAATTGTTTCCCGTTCTCCCAGTCAAGAATATCCTGCCACAAAAAATTAAGTTGGTCGGATTTAAACTTGGGCCTCGGGAAGCCTTCCCGCTTTTGCTTCCCGTTGCTCGCCCATAACCTTATCGTGTGTGGTGTTACACCGTACCGATCAGCGAGTTCTTTTGTTTTGATGTATGGCGATTGATTCATTTTTCATTTCCTCTTTGATAACCGTTCTCCAAAATTATTCGTGCCACTGTTGCCGGAGTTGTTTTGTCTGACCAGACCAAATCATCAATCAAGAAATTCAGTTCAGCAGCAAGTACGGCTTCTAAGTCTTTGGGCCAATACTCATACACAATATCGCTGTAATAAGAATCCTCGATGACTTTAAGTGTCACCAACACTATTTCTTCTGATGTTCTGGCGGCTTTTCTGTAACCGGCATTCCAGACAGCATCAGTGATATAGGATGGATCACCCCAGGCCGAGGCTATTACCTGAGTTAAGTGGAATGAATTATTGATCATACTTTTTCCTCACTGAACTAAAAATGTGATAGTTTGCACAACGTCAACAGAGTACGTTCCTTCATCTTCGCCACCGATGAGTATTGTGAAGTTCAAGGGCCATTCATGATCACATCCGCCGTGGGAATGCCAAAAATCTTCTGCCGCATCTTCAGCGATACTGTCCGGGGCAAAATATGGCGTGTGGCTTTTATACCTGCCTTTGACTCCCTCAACTGTGTATTCAAAGTACATTACTCACCTCCTCTGGTGATTCAGGTAATTCCATCCAGTGAGTTACATTAGATCTGTTTTCTTCAAAATCCCCGACACGGTGATTAAACCGATCGCAAGTAACAAATCCTTGGGCATCAGTTACTAAAAGGGTGTTGCTCCCAATCCTCTCACCAGGTAGCGCATCCTCAATCGATATCCACTCAGGGGTTACTCTGTCACCCAGTGAGATAATTACTGGCCTGCCGCCGAGAATGTTGGTATTGATGGAAAAAGTTGGTTCTTTGCCATCGGCATATTCAACAACAAATGTCATTTTTCCCACTTGTGAACTCCTTTTTTATTTCTTTATTACGTGATTTGCGGTGTTTCCTGGCTTTCTTCACTGGCGTTAACTTTACTCTGGCTACTTGCGGCGCTGGTGGCAGAGGAGGGCAAACGCCCTCGTGAATGTAAAAATTACGTTTCATGCGATGAATGGTACGCTGTGTATAGTCCCTGCCATCGTCGATATGGAATGCCGTTCTGACCAGTTCATCATCGGTATCTGTTATCGGGTGATGTTCTTCCGTCACTGCTCGCTCTCCCTGAAAAGGATTTTGTATGCCCGCAATACGTGCGTTGTTTTGCCTGTGATGACGGTTTTCTTTAATAGAAAGCCGACAGACGAAGCGCGAACAGATGTCATAAACAGGGCGGCATCGACACAACGGTTATGTTTGCGGCGTTCAGTTATAAAGCTGGTCACAATGATTTTTGAAACCATACCTTCATCAAGATATTTGATTTTCATAATTCCCACCCCCTCATTTCCCGCTCTATTACTTCGAAAATATCCTCTGGGCAGGGCATGACTATAAAAACAGGGTTGCCGTAATACTTGTTCGTCAGCGGGCAGAACCGAAAGCGGCAAGCTGTCTTCATGCCGGATGGCTCCATTATCATCGTTCCCACCCCATCAAACATCTGAGAGGGGTAGGACAGATACTCGGTGCGAAAGAACGGCATAACATCCTGCTTCTCTGTTGGGATGATTTTGTCAAAATCAGGAAAACGACCATTCAGTATTTTCAGATTATTAAAGCCAAACAGGCGACCATCTTCATCGTAGTGAAATGCCTTGCTACCTCCCTCTAAGTCTATCTTTGTGTTTTCAGCGGCTTCTGGAATATCGCCATCAAACCGAATAATCAGGTCAATCTCAGTGTCAATGTTGTGCTCCATACGAACGGCAACATGCCCGTTAGCAGCCTCAATATATTTAGGTGATATATGTACCCCGGTTAATCCGGGGTATTTTTCCGCCCGTTCTTCTTTGGCCACACAGACCAGTGCGGCACGTAATAAATTGGTATCAATAATCATGTGAGTCTCCTGTCAATGAAAGACGGGCATAGAGTCAAACTCGCCAGACTCTGCCGATTTGATTAATTCATCATGCAAGATAGAAAGCCCCTCGCGCCCTTTCTCAGATAGCCAATTGCCGTTCTCTGGCTGCATATTGATAAAATCCATGTACATTCTGACCGCCATATCCGCCCCGTCTTCGCTACCGGACCGCTCAAAGGCGAACCCCTCAATATGGGTTGCTAACATCACGCGCTCTACTAATGGGTAGACCGTGATTGCAGATACACCATTAACGTAAATCGCCGCGGTATCGGTGCCGCCTTTGTCGTTATCAACTTCACGAGTACCGTTTCTGTCTATTTGCTCTCGCACAAACGAGGCTGACACAATCCACCGCCACAACATCAACCGTTGATCGCTGGTCGGCGCATGGAAGCCTGCTTTCCAGCCCTGAGAAATAGCTGCTATCAATTCAAAGCCCAGTAATAAATCATGGTCATATTGACCCGCGTCCAACGATACCAATGCCTCCGCATAGCTCATGGTTTTGCTGTTCGCTGCCTCAGTGATGACAATGACGCCATATTTGCCGTAATCAAATGATGTTTCGGGGTGATATTTGTTCATTATTTATCTTCCCATTCTATAACCTGAAACAGTCCCATTTTGGGGTGATACCCTTTCGTTTTTCATTTCTGTTTCCTTATATTTGGCGTAAACACGTTAAGCCTATTTATGCCAATTGATTGTGAATAATTAAATGTCATATTATTTAATGAAGGTAATGCCGAATACCTCTAGCTAATTCATTTTCCATCGAACAGAGTAATTTATTCCTTAGCTGGATAATGACTTCTTTTTCCTCATTTACAATGTCCAAACTTTCTCCTGTTGTATATTCAACATGGCATTTATTTAAGTCTTCATCAAACGAGATAATAATTTCTAATCGTGCCGCCATTATTCACCCCTCCTTTTATCAGAAGATAAAAAACGGTGCCAATTCCATATCCAGAACTTAAATACCATCACATTGTATGAAGCAAGCTGTTTATATGTTTTTAATCCAAGTTCAGATAGTACGCGCTTTCTGACTTGATATACCCATAAGTTGCGGTAATGAAAAAAAACTATGACCGGTAAAAGCAGTATAAGAAATAAAGCTTCCATGATTAATCCTCCCATCCGATAACCTGAAATAAGCCCATTTTTGGGTGATACCATTTGGATTTACGTTGTTCGGCTTCACCCATCATCAGACGGAAAGCGTTCATGAAGTCCTCTTTAAATACGATTTTCATCGGACGAGGTTGTCCGTCTGGTGTCATGATAGTAATGCTGTCCGTTGGTACGTTGTACTGTTCAGCTAAGGTACGGCACTTGGCATTGGTCAATCCTGATTCAGTCGCAGCCAGAGAGAACCCAATCCAGCCCGTGGGAATAGCGCCTTGCTTGATTTGCTCAATGGTTTCATGAACCTGTTCAACTTTTTCTTCAACCTGGTTAAGGCGGCGTTCCTGTTCCACTTGCGCTAAGGCGTAAGCGAGGTTAAGTTCAGCCTGGGATTTTGGTTTTGTGGCGCCAGACTCCAGAGCAAACCAGCGATCAATGATGGCGGCCCGACGTCTTACGTCATATCCGGTGATCAGGATTTCGGTATTCCGGCGATCAAGGAGAATTTCACTGATAAAGCCACGCTCATCAATAACAACAGTAATCCCCGAAGTAAACATAACTTGTTGATTTCTATGATTCCTCAAAAATGAGGAATCAAATTCAATGCTATAAACGGCTTTCAGAATTTCCCGGATGTCACGAATAACGTTATCGTGACGCTTGTCTGTTAGCTCAGCAATTTCACGGCTGCTCATCATTGGCTGATTGCTGGTGGTGGTTACATTGGTCATTTTCATACCCCTTGCTTTTTCATTGCCTTAAGTAAGGCTTTCTTGAATTTCTTTTCTTGGCACAGGTCCAGGTACATAATCATTAGCGTTTTGTTTAACCAGATTTCATCAGTGTCGGGATCACGCCTGACACTATCGGGATAAATTGCGAGGTACTCTTTCACTGCATCCAGTGACAGGAACTCTTCCGGTGTTAATTTGCGTGCCTGTCTGCGATTGTGGGTTACTCTGGATTCCCGACTGACAGAAGTCACACCGGCTGTATGGGGTTTGTTTTGACAGCCCATTACAATCCCTCCACTTTATTAATGTGAGCCTTTAGAGCATCAGCGAGTTGTTTCGCTTCTCTCTCTTTTTTGCGACGTTGTTTGTTATCTGCTTGCCATTGTTCATAACGCTCTTGTAATGAATGACGTTTTAAATTCAGTTCAACGCGATATTCAGCCCATTCACGGTTAACTTGGTGCTTTGCATGTTCAGCGACTTTATTCCAGAGAGCTGCCGCAATTTCATATTTTTCATCTTTCTCACTTTGAATAGCTCTCTGTGAGAAATTAAAATGGGTAATATTCACTGTGAGTCCTTATTTACTGAAAGGTATATTCTGGTGAAAATCCACCGTGTTTAGCCCTTTCTGCAATTAACTTAATAAGCGCACTCATAAAGTCATCGCCTTCCTTTGTTAACTTCCAGTGTTTTGACAGATAATCGGTATAGCTATTTAAAATATAGTTATCAGCTTTCTCTCGCTTATATTCGTCATAAACAGGCGCTTCAAAAAACACATGTAAAGCTTTCTTTAATATCTCCTCTGATAATTCAACAGTACACATAGAACCATCATGAAGACTAACAGCAATGCAATGACTGTTGGTCTTTTTCACCATTGCATCGAGTTTTGCCGCGATTAAACGATTTCTGTAACGTTCAATTAATGTTTGATTACTCATAAATACAATCCTGTTTTTAGGCTGAGACCATCCTCAGCCATTAAGCTGTAATTAAAAGTTAACTGATTATTGCATTGTTAATTCAGCATGCACGGTTGTTATTTTTAGATGTTATTTTTTTACCCCCGTCAATCTGAATTCAACATTAACTTCATCAAATATACCTTTTAATAATTCGACTTCGCATTTTGCTTCATTGTCATTATCGGCTTCAACCCAGAGTGTTGTCGCTTGACTGTTAATTGAGAGATAGATAATTTCAACTTCGTACATTTTTACAACTCCTAAGATATGGCTTGCCTATTTTTGGCAGCGGCATTAATAAATTCTTTTTTTAATCGTTCGGCTTCAACGAAAGCGCCAATGTATTTTCTGCGCAATACCTCTATTTCCTTTCTACGCTTAAGCAATAATCTTATTCGCCTGACCGCTCTTTTATGACACTGGATATACTCAGGTAGTAATTCTCCTACTGTCCAGTTCACTACATTGTTTTCGCCAATTATTGGTCGGGCTGGGTAGTTGGTATCTCGTCCGGCCCGGCTAAATACTTTCTGCGTCATAATATGCGCCAATTTATTAATGGCATTACTACGACTAAAGCGTCTGTAAGAACGTCCATGACGACTAACAACATAGACGGGTAGCTCATGTATGCTGAATGCATCATCAATACCATTATCACTAATAAGCTCATCGGTATCAAAGCGGGAATAATCGATTTTCTCCAGTTTCATAATTTAAGCTCCTTCCAATATTCTTATTTCTTGTGCAAGATCGTTTGCTAGTTTGTGAGCAAGATCTGTTAATGTTGCTGTGCCTGTATCGGCTTTATCAGTAACAGCTTTACTGACGGGCACCATTAATGCTTCAAGGTGTTCAGATTTATCTAATAAATCTTTAAACTTTATTTTGCTGACATTAATTTGATTGTTTGTTATTTCAGGTTCCTTTTTGCCTTTAATCTTTTTTATCTGTTTCTCCATTGCTTCTATTTCTTTTAGCAGTCCAAAAACCAGATCTTGTATTGCACCGATGGCATAAGATTCATCACATTCTTTCTTATATGATTCTTGCCATATGTGGAGAAGGGCCTCTATCTGCTTTGTCTTTACCTCTGTATGTGAGAAAGAGGTCTCTAAATCAAACATAGCGGTCTCTAAATCAAACATAATCGCCTCTCTTTATTTATTGTTGTTATGCTCGCAATGTCAATTAAATTGGTAAGTTGTTTAATTACTTCCAATAGTAAAAGACTGTCCGGCCTGCCTTTGTTTTTCGATGAGGTATCAAGTTCATCGTAAATATCTTTAAGCTTAACTAATTCATTAAAGAAATTATCATTGTCAGCAAGATTTGGCTGGCTATTAACCACGGCAACAAATTGATCATGGAGTGCAATGTAGCTTTCCCAAATAATTTTAGCTGGAGTTACATTGACAGCCCGTGGTGAAAACAATGTTGTATTAAGCATGTTTCACCTCGTTTTTAGTGCTTCACTGGCAACTGAATGAATAACATCTATAATTTCACGGCTCAGCATTTCCTCTTCTTTATTTCTGGTCAGGTAACCTGCTGCCGCTGCTAATGCTTCTATTTTTCCGAGTGCATCTTCTGCCGCCAAATTAATGTAAGGACGATTGCGCAACTCTTCTGTAGTTTTGCTATTCACTCTTCACCTCCGCTATTTAAAGCCTCTTTAAGGGAGCGATTAATTTCATGGTTAATATCACACGCAAGAGCAATTAGATCGGTTAGGGTACTTGAACACTCTTCTTTAGCAGCAATATCTATAATGACTTCATAGAGCGATATAGCTAAACCAGGGCGGTATTTTGCATCGTCTAAAGTAATTGGTTTACGCATTGCGTACCTCGTTATTATTAATTTGACCTATCCATATGATGGAATATCCAGCTAATAATTTTTATAGCCAATTTTTATCTTGCTGATAATTTCTATCCGCACATTTAACTTTAACAAGTGATTTCTGTTCAAAGTTAGAATGTTTTGTCTCTGCAAAAATAAAAATTTTCATAATTTACTCTTACTCTTAGGTAGACCGCCGTAGCTTTTTCTATCATGAGATATTTAATGATACTTTGGTTTCCACAATGAATGTAACTATAGTATCTTTTTGTGTCAAGTGTTTTTGATACTTTAGATTCCATTAGAAGTAAAAAAAACCGGCTTTCGCCGGCTACTATTGTTTTTTAACTAAAAAATATCCCATCTAGCATCTACCACAACACCAATAATTTCTATGCTGTTGTCCATCTTTATCATGTGATAGCTTGGATTTAAAGGCTTGAGATATTCCCTTCCTATATCTACAACATATTTTTTGAATGTTACTTCGTTGGTTTTTTTCACTTCAGCTATAACATAGCACCCTGGGTATGGATCTTTTTCTGGATTAATTAATATGCTCATACCTTCAGGGAAAGTAATGCCGGAAGGGGAAGTCATGGAGTCTCCTTTAACGTCTAGCCAATACCCCTTTTCTCCCGCATATTTTATTGAGTCGTGCCAGTTTTCTATATCAAACACACTGTAATCATCACCACTACGAGCAAAGGAACCAGCTTGCACCCAGTTGATTTTTGGGTATTTATATCTGTATTCTGGTTGCCTTGCTGAGTATATATTTTCTCGTGATAAATCGGCGTTATTTATAGTTGAGTGTATTGTTGGCTCACCTAAATCATACTGAAAGTCTTTTCCTGTTTGTAACCAAATTGGATCTACTTTTAACACTTTAGCTATTTTAAATAACGTATTTGCATTAAATGTTTTTGTTAAACCTTGTTCAGCTTTACTTATTGCTACCCTTGTTACTTTTGCTTTTTCTGCCAACTCCTGTTGGGTTAACTTGGCTTTCTTTCTGCTTTTAATCAATCTCTCTGCAAAATCGTTCATATACCCCCCCCTTCTGTCATAAATCGATGGAAACTAAAGTAGCATTTTAATTTGATACTTTGGAGTCTACATGATAGATTAATTTGATACTATAGTTACATTTCGGGTGGTTGAGATGACATTATATGAAATATTAAAAAATATTTATAAAACAAATGCAGCTATCGGTCACGCATTCCCAAAAAAAGGTAAGCCCAGAAGCAGTCAAGGTGTTGGTAAATGGAAAAAACGCGGTGTACCGGATGATGTAGCAATCCTATGTCATATCAATCCTGATGTCCCGTATATACATGAACCGCTGAAAAATAACTTCGTGCATTTTGATCTGCCTAAAGTATTTCCGCTATCGGAAGATGAACATGTTTCCTAACGTTCAAGTATCAATGCCATCTCAATATTTTCCTGATGACGGCAAGTGGATACAGGAGATGTTACTGAATCTTGATCCGGCTACACGGGCAAAAATCACGGTTAAGTATGCCGAGGTTTATCAAATCGCATGGGATGAAGAACCGGTTTCATATCGGAAAGATAACGCAGCGAGGCGGGCGGCAAACATCAGGCTCAGGGAGTTTGTCAGGAAATATGCAAGAGCGAGTCAGGGTTATACCGAGAAGCCGCTTAGGGCACCGAAAGCACGGCCAGAGAACCAGCCCCAATCGGAGGTGGCAGGATGATCACAGTGGTATCAGGCAGTACGGAAAAGGCTGTGTCTTCTGGCTGTGGGATCGGTGGTGAGGGGATCACTAGGGCTAGCCATGAAAAAACAGCCAAATGAGAATGATTATCAAAGTGGGTAAAAAACCTCAAAAAAACCCAAAAAAGTGGCAGTCAGGAAAAAGTATTAAATAAGTACCCCCTTATTTTTTTTAGGACAAATGAGAATGATTATCAAAAACGAAAAAGCAGAAAAGATCATCCAAAAACATCGTGCTCTTGTGAGCTGGAAGCCTGCACGGGCCATTGCTGAATTAGTCGCTGCTGGCATGTCAGAGTCTGAGGCCGCCGCGATGGTCAAGGCCAATGCGCCAGCCCGGAAAACACATAAACCCCACAAACCTCATAAGCCCCACAACAGCCATGCAAAGCCAGTGGATCTGGAAGCGCTGAGCACTCACTACCTCGTGGTGGGTGATTATGACCTGCTGAGTCTCAAGCATCAGGACGCATTGATTGCCGCTATCCGAAACGGAAAAGGCAAAAGCTCATGGCATGATGAACCAATGGCGGTAACGCTGTTCGGGTTAGTTAAAGCCTATCCGATTATCACGACAGCCGAGGTGAATAAATTCCTCTGCCGTGACGCATTTATCGACAGCATTCCGTTGTTCATTGACGGGGAGATGTTTGAGGGTGAAGTCATGCCATCAGCGAATAACGACAGCGTGAAGGGGGTATTTCGCGCCGTTAAGCAACTGAAAAAAATCACTGACCATCTGGTGGATACCGGCGAATTAACCTTCAAAAAATACCTTGACCGGGTACCGACTGACGAAGACGTCAAACGTGCGGTGGGTATCGTTGCGCCTGTCATCGTTAATCCCTATTTCCACCAAATTGACTATGAGCGCCAATACAACGATATGCCTGCACGTGAGCATGCTGAGGACAGTAAGCGGATTATCAATGAATGGAAAAAAGAACTGAAAATCAAAGGAAGCAAGAAACCGGTGGAACTTTAGCGAGCCATACACCGGTTCTTGCAAAGGAGACGAAATAATGAACATCACATCTCAAAGAGATTATGTCACTAATACCGACTTATTCGCAACCTTATGCGGCACTCAGCAATTGATTGATGTTGCTATCACGCTGATTAGGGAGGGTCGAAATCTTGAGGCCGAAAGCCTATTGCGAAGGGTGAATACGGCTTCTTCGTCTGCTATCGAACACCACAAGACGGCATTATTGCGTAAATAAGGGGTATTCATGTTGACGATAACACCCAATACGACCCAGAGCCGCGCTTTGTCCATGTTGCGTCAGAACTGGAAACAACACAGTACCTTCATGGTGTATGCGCCCACAGGCAGCGGTAAAACAGGCTTATCGGCATTCATCACAGACGGATTTGTTTCTCGCGGTATGCGGGTGATGTTTGTCGCGCCTTACCTGACTCTGGTTCGTCAGACTGCCACCCGGTTTATTCAGTACGGACTGCCGGAAGAAGAAATTGGCTACGTGTGGCGGGATTACCAGCCTCACGACCCGGACAGACTGATTCAAATTGCCTCGGCTGACACGTTAATCCGCCGTGACTTCCCGGACAACATCGATCTGTTGATCATTGACGAAGCCCATTTACGCCGTAAAAAGTTGCTTGAAGTCATTCAGTATCTGGCAGAGAACACCGGTGTAAAAGTGATTGGCCTGTCAGGAACGCCGTTTTCCCCCTTTCTGGGAAACTACTATCAACAGCTCTTGAAACCCACAACAATGAAAGAGCTTATCGCTAAAGGCGAACTCAGTTCCTATGAATTTTATGCCCCCACCAAGCCGGACCTGAAAGGCGTAAAAGTAACTTCCAGTGATGACTTTGGGCAGGATTACAAAGAGGACCAGCTAGCCGAAATCATGGGGGATTCAACGCTGGTGGGCGATATCGTCAAAAATTGGCTGGTGAATGGTAATGATGAACCCACGATTTGCTTTTGCGTCAACGTGGCCCACGCCAATTTTATCACGGTTGAATTTAACAAAGCCGGTGTCAATGCCGAGGTCATCATTGCTGAGACACCCCCGGAAGAAAGACAAATCATCATCCATCGGTTTGAACAGGGCGCAACAAAGATCCTGGTGAGTGTTAGTACGCTGATAGCGGGATTTGACAGTGACGTCCGGTGCATTATCTACGCCCGCCCGACTAAATCAGAGATTAGATGGACCCAATGCCTTGGCAGAGGCTTAAGGACTGCGCCCGGTAAAGAAACCTGTCTTATCTTCGATCACTCCGGCACGGTTCACCGCCTCGGTTACCCGGATGATATCGAATATGACGAGCTGCCATCCAAAAACGACGGGATGAAAGAGGCCTCTCGTCGCACTGACAGCGACAAAGCTGAAAAACTCCCGAAAGAATGCCCCAATTGCCACTTTATGAAGCCGGCAGGCGTCTATGTTTGCCCCAAGTGTGGATTTAAGCCCTTAAGCGGTGAAGATGTGGAAGTGGATCGCTCGCGTGGGCTGAAAAAACTTAGTGGTAAGGACCGAGTTTACAGCAAGGCAGAACGTCAAAGCTGGTGGTCCCAAATCAAGTATTACCAGCGCCAGCGAGCCAACCAAGGGAAGCCCATTTCTGATGGCTGGTGTGCCCATACCTTTAGAGACAAATTCAGTGAGTACCCCAATGGCTTAAACGACCACCCGGTAGAGATCACGCCAGAAGTGAACAACTTCATCAAATGGAAACTGATTGCTTATGCAAAAAGCCAGGAGAAAAAACAACTCAGTTCAGCCACGCAGGGAGGTAGTTTATGAAAACAACGGATGCCGTTATCGGAAAATGGTCGATAGTTTTTGAGCATTACGGTTTGCCCCCCATCACAGGGAAAAAGCACTACAAAGGCAAGTGTCCTATTTGCGGACAGAAAGGTAAGTATCGTTGTGATGATCAAGATGGACGAGGAACTTTTATTTGTGTCTGTAATACCGGTGACGGCTGGAAATTACTTTCACTGACGCAAAAAAAAGACTTCGGAACGCTCGCAAAAGAAGTGGATGAAATTATTGGCAATACGTATGCCTATCAGCCCGAAAGCGCTCAAGACTCCATCAATAAAGATGACCGGTCACTATTTCGTGACAGGGTGATTAGGAAGTATGCCACGCTGGTGAATCTGCGCGGAACGTCAGCCGAAAGTTATTTACGCAACCGGGGGATTCACTGTTTACCCGTCGAACAAATCAGGTATTGCCATCATCAACCCGTAGGAATGAAAGCGTTTCAGGCCATGTATTCTCTGGCGACGGATGATAGAGGTGCGCTTTGTTACCTGCACCGGACGCTATTAGAGGGTGATAAAAAAGCCAATATGGATATCGCCAAAAAAACGTATTCCCTACAGTCTGATGATTATTTAAAGCACACCGGCTCTGTGGCTATCCGCATGTTTCCCGTTTCATCAACGCTGGGGATCACAGAAGGCATAGAAACCGCTCTCTCATGCAAACAGATATACGGTTGCAACACCTGGCCGACTATGAATGCGGGATTTATGGGGAAATTCCGGGTACCGAGAGGGGTTAAACACTTAATTATTTTCGCTGATATGGACCTGTATTCAGCGACCGGACACGCGGCCGCTTTTGAGTGTGCCAGAGGCAATCTCATTGCCAAAAACGATTTAGAAACGGTCAGTATTCGCTGGCCTGATCATGGTGATTTCAATGACGTACTTGTTAACGGTGATGAAGTGCGTGAACTGTCTTTTAAGAAGTGGGCGGAATAATGAAGATGACTGATAACTTAAAACATAAAACGCTATTTGCCATTCCTGAACCAAGCTACAGTACGGCACTGGCAACTGTGAAACCGTTACCGGTTCAGCGCAAGATTACCGGAAACAAACAGGTGGATGCTTACCTGTGGGTATTGGAAGTTATTAAAACCAACGAGTCCGCACATCTTGACGCCGCCGAGGAAGCGTTGAAGAAACTAAAAATCACCCCGAAAGAGGCACAGAAAAAATATTCCGATTACCTGATGAAGTCAGGAGTGCATGCCTTTCAGATTGCGTTTGGCACGATAAGTATGGACAACCCACAAGGCTATATTGACCGGGCGAAAGAGCAGATCAAGGAGGCGGTTAAGGTCAGGGCTTCTTTTGCAAGCTATGAGGCTGCGCTGGAACTGACCGAACCAGAAAAATTAATGCTGGTGGGGGAGCTGGCAGAAATTTATGAACCTTTCTACTACTGGAACGAGAAAGAGCAAGCAGAGGGGTGTATGTATGGTGATCGCGTTAATGAAACGGATAAATTACGCAAGGCGACGGCCAAGGGTTTCACTGAACAACTCCCAGAGCCGCATACCTTGTCTGATGTTATTCGTGAGTTCCTTTATTGGGATTGGTTGTATCAGATGCGCAATGTGGCGGCTAAAGAACTTGATCCCGGTGGATACGGCATTGATGAGAGAAATTATATCTATGACCGGGAAGATTATCTTGAGGGGCGTTTGGCAGTCATCCCGGCTATGAACCGTCAGGAAGCGATAGACGTTTGTAAGTGGGTACTGTCCGAAGAGCGATTCCATGACCGCTCAGAACTGACCGACAAGATTATCCTGAATCTGGTGGGGGAATGTGCCGCATGAAATTAGAATCAGCACTAAAACATTTCAGCCCGAAAGGACTGGCAATCAATCATTCGTCTAAATGCACGTCAACAGACCGGATCACCGGTACTGATATCATGGCGGCATTAGGCATGGCCGAGTCTAAGGCTGAATTTGGAATGGCGGCGTTCTTCGGCAAACACGGCGTCAGCAATGAAGATACCATACGAACCGTTGAGCAACTGACTTTGTATGCCAGACGTCAGGTACCCAAACTTATTACCAAAGCGAGTGGGCGCCAGTTAGGAAAATGCTTGGTGATTTTAGCGAAAATAGCCTTTGAGGAATATTCCCGGTCAGCCGCCACAACCAGCACATGCTCACACTGCAATGGGCGTGGGCTAATATCCGTTCAGCGTGATGTGATTAAGTATGCGGGATATAAGGATGTGATAGAGCAACGCGTAGAAACTGAGCGTGTAGATGAACTTTGCTCTCCTTGTAACGGCAAAGGGATTGTATCCAGTCGTTGCCGTTGTAATGGTACCGGGAAAGTCGTTGATCGTGAAGCAACCAAAGCCACGGGTGCGCCAGTGATTAAAATCTGTGAGCGCTGTTCTGGTCGTGGTTATAGCCGGGTGCCATCCTCAGTCGCATATACAGCAATTAAGGCTCTCCTGCCAGAGCTAACCCAATCAAGCTGGTCACGTAATTGGAAGCCATTCTATGAAAAGCTGGTGGCGAAATGTGATATCGAGGAAAGCAGAGCTGCATCTGAATTTAGCAAAGTAACGCGATAAAAAAGAGAGGGCTTGCGTTTTGCATAAACTTGGCGTAATCTCTCCAAATAGTGGGGAATTGTAGCTATGCTCACTAACGAATATTCAGACCCGCCTAGGTGCGGGTTTTTCTATTTCTACCAGTAGCAAACTCAAGGTTTACAACTAGATGGCTGTGCATAGCATGGCTTTTTGTCTTTCGGCCAAAGTAAACGACCCCTGAGCGGGGCCGTTGGATTATGGAATTAGCTGTTCTGGAGTGCAGTTGTATAGTGCGGCCAGTTTTTCTCGTGTGCGCTTCTGTGGTCGATCTGAAGCCTCCCACTGAGACACGGTTGATTGAGCCGTGTTGAGTTTTTCAGCTACCTCATGCTGAGACAGCCCACGATAGATGCGCCAGGCTGCCAGAATAGAAACATCCTGATCAACCATAATGGACACGACGCCGTTAGGCACGGTCACATCATCATATTTTGACGGCGTGTATGGCACATCCTCCCAATCTTCCTTTGTGCTGAGAAGTTTTTCATATTCAGCTACTGGCAGAACAACATATTGAGGTTTTCCTGCTTCATCATTTATGTATTGCATTTTCATGTATTCATCCGTGTGGCCAAGAGTCGCGGTGAATTTAATAATGAGGAAATGGCGGGTTGCCCCGCCTAGTACGTTGTCGATGTTCTCCGTTTGACTGCCATTATCGAGCAGATGACCGGCTCGCCGTCAGTGATTTCAAAGATTATCCTGTATTCACCAACCCGTAGTCTGTATTGGCTATCAAGGTCATGAAGCTTCTTGATGTCCAACGTCACTGCGGGGAAAGTTTCAAGTTGGTTAACCTTCTCATTGATAGCTTTTCGGTATCGGGTATCGATTGAAAGCAACTGTTTTCGTGCCTTCCTCGTCCATTGAACCGTAACCATCGTTTCCTCATTTGTTAAAGAGCCTATCCGTTTGGGATGATTAGATAATACGATTTTAATCGCATTCTGTCAATAAAATGCGATTAAAATACGATATTATTTTCAGGGCTGCGCAATGCGTGGCCTTTTTACTTTATACGACGCTGATCACCCGGAACTGAATCCGGGCTTTATTCGCTGATTGGGTGATTATTATGATGTGTGCTTATTGGCGGCAACCATAGCTGGCAATGTGAATGCGTAAAGTAAAAATGTTTCCACAAAATTAAGAAGCTCTCTCGTTTCGGACTCACTGAACTCTTCATCTGAGTGCACAGAAGCATTTCCATCTAGTCTGATGATTTTTGCCCATTGAGCCATCTCGTTCGTTATTTTGCCGCTATCTTTAAGCTTAAAGATTTGCGCCGAAAGATTATTGGCGTTTATGCCATCGGCAACACCTAGAACTTTAGTTGAAATATCCAATGCCTTCCTTGCAAGCATGACAGATGTAGAGAATCTTCTCCGCATGAAATTATCTTTCGCTTCAAAATAGACATTTGAAATATTCGGCGGAACATGCTCTGGAGCAAGAGGGATATTAGGTTCTGGGTATGTGTTTACAACCTCTCCATAGGTGTCATCGTTCGGGGAAAAAACAATATCCATATTGTAGTTACCTGCGCGTAACAGGTACCCGCCGCCTCTGACTGTATTTTCATCTGGATCAACCTCAGCAACGGTGACGCCGTTACAGCTTCGGCATAAAAAAACCATCCCTAATAATCGTTTTTGACTAAGGGTAAATTCTGACATGCACTCAAGTATAGGGTTTTCCCTGAGGCAGTGAGGGCATATAACATCTTGTAAGGAAACCGTTGGCATGAATAATTTAACTCCGGTAGTTAATGAAATTAATATTGCGCTCCAGCATTCAAAGCGTCCTGAGGTTACGCTGTTCCACTATTATCAGACAGCCTCAGAGGCTATGAAGAGTACTATCGTATTATCAATGATAGGGAAGCTTATAGAGCAGCAAAAGCGACTAAACAAAATATAAGATACGTATGAAATCTACCATTTATCACTACGCATAGGCCACGACTATTCGCGGCCTTTTTCTTTTCACGCCCGTTTAACGGGGACCTAATCCCCAGCGGGGGTGGAAATATGAAACTCATGGACAAGCAGCCTGACATCTGGATGCAGCTATGGCTATGGCTGCTATCAGTCAAAGAACAAGGTTTAGGTGCGGCACTGGCGGCCACAATGGCTTACCTCAGAGGTCGCTATAACGGAGGTAAGTTCTGGAAGACAATTATTGACGCAATGATGTGTGCGTTAATTGCATGGTTCATTCGTGACTTACTCGTCTTTCTAAATTTAAGCACGGACTTAGCCTACATCGGCAGTGTCATTATTGGTTATCTGGGAACTGACTTTTTCGGCCAGTTAATGCGTGGAACTTTGAATCGTAAAGCGGGAGTATCTGATGCAAATCAGTGAGAAAGGTTTGAAAGCGCTGAAGAGTTATGAAGGTTGCAGTTTAACTGCGTATCGTTGTCCAGGCGGAATATGGACAATCGGCTACGGCCACACGTTAGGCGTCAAGCCCGGTAACGTAACCACAGAGGCCCAAGCCGAGCAGTTCTTACTTGATGATTTGGCCCCGGTTTACATCACGATTGAGCATAACGTTAAAGTGAAACTGACACAGGGCCAGTTTGACGCGCTTTGCTCGTTTATCTTCAATTGTGGCGCTGGCGCTCTCGTCCGTTCTACTTTGCTTAAGAAGCTCAACGCTGGTGATTATAAGGGTGCGGCGGGTGAGTTCATGAGATGGAATATGGCTGGTGGACGTGTATTACCGGGGCTAGACGCTCGCAGGGCATCGGAAAAAACGATGTTTTTATCATGAGCCTCCGAACAAAGGGTATGAATATGAATGATACATTATTTGCTCTGATGTGTGCATTGATTGGCTGGTCATGGTTTCTGTTGTTGGTATTACTGCTATGAAATTCAACACGCAGTATTACACGCTTATTGCACTGATTATTGTTTCACTCACAGCTTATTACTATCACTCTGCATTACAGAAAGAGCGGCATGTAACAAAGCAACAGCAGTCAGAAATCCAGCAACTCACAGACGCTATCGATTACCAAAACTCTCACATCACAATGTTGAATGAATTGGATATTAAGCATACAAAGGAACTTGCTCATGCGAAATCTGAAATTGATGGCCTTCGTGATGATGTTGCCGCTGGTCGTCGCCGGTTGCGCATCGCGGCCACCTGTAGTCAGGGTGAAGCCAGGTCCTCCGGCAGCGTGGGCCATGCAGCCACCCCACGACTTAACCCGGCAGTTGAACAAGATTATTTCGATCTCCGAAGAATGATTGTTGAGAACGAGCAGCAAACTAAGTACTTGCAGGACTACATCAAAACCCAGTGTCAGTAACAGCCCAGTCAATCTGGGTCTTTTTATATCCGAATTTCACCGCGCACCGCAGCGCAATTCACACCGAACCGTTTAGAAATGAGCCTTTGAGGGTACCAGCTATGGCTGGCGAGCCTCGGTGGGCTGGTTTCCTATGCGGCAAAGGCTTATCTCTAAAGGTATACGCAAATGAACGCATTAACTTTTAAAACACATTCGTCTGTAACCGAAGCTCCAACAATGACCAGTCTTGAAATGGTGGATTACATCAATGCTGAAAGAAAAGCCAAGGCGGAAGCGGAGGGAATGGGTTTTCCGTGCAAAAAATACAGGAAGCTTGAGCATCGTAGTTTTATGAAAAAAGTACCAAAAGTTCTTGGGGAGGCAAGTGAAAAATTTTTTTCAGTTGATACTTTCATAAATGGCACGGGTGGGGAAGTTGAAAGAGATATTTATCGATTCCCAAAGCGTGAATCCTGTTTGATGGCAATGAGCTACAGCTACGAGTTACAGGCTCAAGTATTCGATCACATGACTGAACTTGAGGTTAAATCTGGATTTGGGTTTACCATCCAGCAACTGCAACACATGCTTGTTCTGGCAAAAAGGGCATCTGATGAAGATTCATCTGACGCAGGGCGCAGGCTTAGAAAAAGACAAGATGATTTAGTTACCCTCAATAAAGCTGAAAAGCTGATCGGTGATATCAGTCAGATGGCTCTCGGTTTGGTTGGGGGAGGCGCAAAGGAGGTTGCACATGAACCCCGAACAATTTATTGAGAAGAACGTACAAGCCGAGTTAGTTAAGCTCGGCTTTTCTTCATCAGCGAGCAATTCGACACAAATGACGATGATTAAGTGGAAAGACTGGCGGAAAGAGCCTATTGTCATTAACAATTTAGTTTGATATTTGCATGAATCAACAATAGACATATCTCTACGGTTGCTAACCAATGAAGAGTAACTCATTCAGAGCATTCTGCTGACAGAGTGCTCGATAGTAGTTATTCAATCTTGAGCGGTATTTAAAATGCCGGGGATTTATCAGACACAAAAGTAGAAAGTTCTGATTATGCAACTATTTCTGACATGGAAACAGTTGCAATAAGGATTTAACGGCGCTTATCTATGGTTAGCTCTAAAGGAAATTGATATTGAGAATGGCATTTATGACAAATAAGGTACGACACGCCAAAATCGGACGTCTTATATTGAAGTATCGACTTCATGTTAGAGTTATAGCAGTTAGTACAAAGATAATGCGCCTGCTGATTAGAGTCACTAGAAACCTTGAGTCGGTAAACCACGGTCGTTTTCATGGGGTGAAAAAGCTCATAATTAAGCTTTTCACGTTTCCATTGATCACGGTTGTTGGCTTCTTGTTCAAGTTCAATGATTCGGTTCTTTGCAGCCATCAGAAGTTCTTGAAGTGATATCTGTTGTTGCTGAACATCTCCGAGCTTATCCAGTAAATCATAAGTTTTTTCTTTTACTTCATAATCTATATGCATTTTCTGGATATCGCGAACAGCACCAACGGCCTTGCTGATAGCACCACTTGTACTGGATAGAGCGCCTGTAATTCTGGCTAAAAAACCTTTTTCTTCGGACATTTTAAAATAACTCACTCAATTGTAGGGGTGAATTAATTTTAGATGATTTCTCGTTGTAGGGGTACAACGGAACCACCTCGCCTGATGTGGTGAAAAGCAGGCATTTAACGAGACGAGGTTAATGATGGAAAATTAAAATATGAAAGACTTTGAATTTTATTGCTGGATAACTCCGATAATCATAGGGTTCTTGTTCATGCTCCAAATCACATGGGGCAATTTTCTGTACGGCTTAATGTGCTGGGGTCTATCCGCTGCGTGGGCGTGGTGGAGAATCAGATAACAGTCACTTCGGCGGCCTTTTTTATGTCTAAAGGAAATGAAATGGCACAAAAGAAAGTCACGCTCACAGATGAGCAAAAGATTCTTTTCGATGCCTTAACGAAATTACAACAGAAATTCACATTAGGTATCTTAAAGGGACTGAATCAAACAGATGCTTATCGCAAGGCAGGCGGCAAGGCAAAGACAGAGGACACAGCAAGGTCTTGTGCCAGTGAAATCCTAACAAATCCTAACGTCAAAGCTTTTCTCGACGCAATGAACGCCGAAGCGATTTCTGATGCTGTTATGAGCCGTCAGGAAGCTTTGGAAAGATTATCAGCAATGGGTCGTGTCTCTATCTATGACATAGCGGAATTCCGTAACTGTCTGATGGGTGAAGACAAGGATGGTGAGCCAGTCTTTCAGGCTGTATGGCAATTTAAAGATTCAGCACTACAGGACCCCGCAGCACTCAGCGCCATCTCAGAACTGACAACTGGCAAAGACGGCATCAAGTTAAAGCTGCATGATCCGAAAGCCGCTATCAAGCAACTCGGTGAACTACAGGGTTGGGAAGCGCCGAAGAAAACAGAAGTCACTGGCGCTGGTGGTGGACCGGTACAGATAGCCGACTTAACTGATGAGCAACTGGATGAGAGATTAAAGGAGATGGGCTATGGCCGTCGCTCATCACAACTCGATGAGAAACTTACAAACTCTTGAGGCATATCGGCGTCGAGCAATAGAACAAGCAAGATCATCGCTGATGGACTTTACACTCTATACAAATCCGCGATACGAAACCGGCTGGTTTAACGAGCTGTTATGTCTTGAACTCGATCAGTTCCTGAAAGATGTTGAAAATGGCAGGATGCCGCGCTTAATGATATTTGCCCCGCCGCGTTCTGGAAAGAGCGAACTGGCTTCACGAAGACTGCCAGCGTATGTATTAGGCAAGCACCAGAACTGGCACATTATCTCGTGTTCATACTCGTCTGATTTAGCTAATCGTATGTCACGAGATACGCAACGCATTATTGATACAGAAAAATATCAAGATGTGTTTCCGAACACGCGACTTAACGGAACGAACATCAGAACACTGGCTGGTGGGGCAATTCGTACTGCTGAGCTATGGGAAGTGCTGGACGCAAAAGGCCAGTTACACGGTGGTTCTTATCGTGCGGCGGGGGTGAATGGCGGTATCACAGGTCAGGGGATGAACATCGGCATTATTGATGACCCGGCTAAAGATTATAAAACAGCATCATCTCCGGTTTACCAAGAGGCGGTGATGGACTGGTATGACACGACGTTCTTTACTCGCGCTGACCCGAAATTGAATGGCATTGTAATTATCCTCACACGCTGGCATCAAAATGACCTTGCAGGGCAACTTCTTAAGCTAGCGGAGGAAGGCGGCGAAAAGTGGCGTGTTGTCAGTTTTCCGATGGAAGCCGAGAAGGAAGAAATTCACGAGCTGAACGGCAAAACATACCACTTAAGAAAGCCCGGTGAAATTCTGTTTCCTGAGCGCATGCCGCGTGATTTTGTTGATAAATGTAAACAACGGGGTTCGCTGGTCTGGAATGCGCTCTATCAACAACGCCCCACAGCAAAAGGCGGCGGCTTAATCAAGTCAGAGTGGTTTGGTGAGTACAAAGTCCTTCCCCCTATTCGTTGGAGCACGGTCTATGGAGATACGGCTCAAAAAATCAAAGAAGCCAATGACTATTCTGCTTTTGAATTATGGGGACTTGGTGAAGACGGAAAAATATATCTTATTGACATGATCCGGGGAAAGTGGGAGTCCAAGGAACTTAAACGTCGCGCGGTGGCGTTTTGGGTGAAATGTAAAGCCAGAAAAGATTGTGGTTCTTTGATTTCAATGAAGATAGAAGATAAAGCCTCTGGCACTGGGCTGATTCAGGAAATCCAGACAGAGGCTCTATGCCCGGTGATACCCATTCAGAGAGATAAGGACAAGTTCACACGGTTGATGGATGTTCAGGGATATATCGAATCTGGATACATCTATCTCCCCGCTGAGGCTGAATGGATAAACGATTTTCTAACTGAGATGGAAGCCGTTACATCCGATTTTAACACCCACGATGACCAGCTCGATCCGATGATGGACGCCATTTCTGATATGAAAGCGGGTGATCTCAACGTGTGGGAAGCATTAGGGCGATAACACCAAAAAATAACGGTTTCACACCAAAATAACGCCGAAATGATTTTGGTGTTTTTATTAACAATTCAGTAACAAATAAAAGCGCCTGATTTGGCAAGAAAGATTGAGGGTTTTATCCATTTGGATAGCAAATTTGAGTGAACCCAAAAACCCCAGTGCGCCTAAGAGCCATTATGTTAAAAAGTGCCGAATTTTAACAAATTTCAGTGAGGGAGCAATGACCCGTAAAAACCGCCGTAACGGCGCAAAGCCCGTTAGGACTGCTGACGGGTACAACAACTTTAATGCAAAACTGGGTGGGTACACATCGAACATTCAATCGAATGGCACATACATTCCCGGTTATATCTCCCGCAACAGAGTACAGATTGAGTTTGCCTATCGCAGTTCGTTTCTTGTGGGCGCCGGTGTCGATGCGATGGCAGACGATATGACCCGAAAAGGGATCACTATCAGCTCACGGATGAAACCGGATGCAAAAGGTCAGCTTGAAACATTTTGGGAAGATATCGGGATTTGGGATGAGCTCAATAACACTTTAAAATGGTCTCGTTTGTACGGAGGGGCGTTGCTGGTGGTGCTGATTGACGGTCAAGATATGTCTACACCGCTCAATCCTGAAACTATCAATGAAGGGCAGTTTAAGGGCGTCATGTGTCTTGACCGCTGGATGGTTAAACCAACAGACAGCGACTTAGTAAAAGAGTACGGCCCCTATTTCGGAAAACCAAAGTTCTATAACGTGACCATCAATCAACAGGGAATTCCGCCCTGGAAAATCCACTATTCCCGCGTTATTCGTATGGAAGGCGACACACTGCCATTTCAGCAAGCACAAACAGAAAACGGTTGGGGAATGTCGGTTGTAGAGCGCATTTTCGAGCGTGTTCAGGCTTTCGATACGGCGACGGTAGGTACTACGCAACTGATACACAAAGCTCACCTGAGAACATATAGCATCGATGGTTTGCGAAAGATTCTCGCAATGGGCGAGGGAAGTCCGGCATATACGGGACTGATGAAACACATGGATATGATCCGTGAGTTCCAAACTATTGAGGGGATGACCCTGATGGATGCGCTGGACACATTCCAGACGCATAGCTATTCGTTCGCTGGGATTGCTGATGTGATTCTGCGGTTTGCTGAACAGGTATCAGGTGCTACAGGTATCCCGTTAGTGCGGTTATTTGGTCAATCTCCATCAGGGTTTAGCACCGGCGCCGCCGACTTAGAAAACTATTACAGCCGGGTTAACACCCTACAAGAGCGCCGCTTACGTCGTCCGCTTCGCTGGTTGTTGGATATTTCACACAGGTCGTTATTCGGTGAACCACTTCCCAACGACTTCACGTTTGAATTCAATAAATTATGGGAAATGTCGGATACCGACAGGGCCACGATGGCGAACAATGTAGCGTCTGCTATAGGAACGCTGGTGGATCGGCAGATTCTACCGGTACATGCGGCGATGTCTGATTTACGTAATATGGCGGATGTCATTGGCATTGGAGGTTCAATCACAGATGAAGACATTGAAGAAGCAAAAACGCAGTGGGCGGAGTCTGAATCTGAAACCAGCCCTCCGCCGACGTTCGGAAATACAGTATCGGAAAAGCCTACAAGCGATAGCTCATCAGGTGGGCGAAATCGTAACCGGTTACGATGGTTCTCAAGCTAGTGCTGATACCGTTTCTGGTCATCTTATCGATTACTCGCAGGTTCTTGACGATTGGATTGCCTCCGTTGCACACAAAATGTTCCTTCAAGTTGAGTGTGAAGAATGGCGCCAGTGGCGTTCTGTGTCTCAGCAAATATCCGAAGGACTGCGCGACGTAGTAGGGAATACCCCTGTCGGTCAGGTAGCCCAGGACGTTGTTTATCGTCAGATTCAACTGATGAAATCCTTGCCTCTGGAAGCTGCCGAACGTGTTAAAGAGATTCAGGATAGAGCGATACAGGCAGTTATCAACGGTGAGAGACCGGACGAGCTTTATAAAATGATTATGCAATCCAGCGAGGTTGCGGCGGGTCGCGCACGAATGATTGCGCGTACTGAAATCGGGAGAGCGACAACGGCCCTTACACAAGCCCGCGCATTATCGGTAGGTTCGGAAGGTTATTGGTGGCGCATTGAGGGAGCCGGTACACGTCCCTCCCATAAAGAGATGCGCGATAAGTTCGTGCGCTGGGAAGATCCCCCCACTCTGGACGGTATGACAGGCCATGCAGGATGTCTACCGAATTGCAAATGCTGGCCGGAAGTTCACATACCCCCGCCGAGAAGCTAGAATTACAATATCTGGTGTCGTTAGGATAATGGTAGTCTCGGGACAGGGTTAGCAGCCTTCGGGTCATAAACGTTAAATGCTATGCGGCCTACTGTACGGGTTCGATTCCCGTGCGGCACCACCATTCACATCAACTCAGTCTCAGTGCTGGGTTTTTTAATGCCTGAAATTAGCAGGTAACACATGAAATATTTTTTTATTACCAAGCTTGGAGAAACGCGCTATCTCCAAGCCGATGGCTCTTTGCTGTGTAAAGACGTACCGATAGCCCGCACTGGTACTCAAACTTACCTGCCCGAAGAAATAGATTTACAGCCGGACGCCAGCGGCTTAGTGACGGTTTATCGCACCGAAGATGAAGTTTTCTCACCCGAAACGATGGCGTCATTCGAGGGGGTAGCGGTCACACTGGATCATCCCGAAGATGATAAAGGAAACATTGTTTTCGTTAATCCTTCCAACTTCTCAGAACTGGCTCACGGCCATATTCAAAATGTGCGACGCGGCACTGGCGATAAGTCCGATCTGCTGGTTGCTGACGTGCTGGTTAAGCGTCAGGAGGCTATCGACGCTATTAATGCCGGAGTGACTGACGTCAGTTGCGGCTACGACGCGCAATACAAGCAAATAGCACCCGGCAAGGGTAAGCAATATCAAATCACAGGAAACCATCTCGCCATTGTTGAGAAAGGCCGGGCAGGTGGCCGCTGTGCAATCGGGGATTCAGCCCCAAATTTTAAATTCAAAAAGGAGAAGCCTGTTATGGCATGGCTTAAAAGATTGGCTACGGCCGTCCAAACCAAAGACGACGACGCGTTAGCGAAACTCATCGATGAAGCGCCAGAGCTTCCCTCTGACGGGATGTCTTCGATTCCGGGTGCAACAATCAATATCAATGTACCTTCTCAAGCAACAGCGTTACCGCCTGCGGAGCGCACTACTACGGACACTGATCCCGATGCTAAAGATAAGCCAACAGGTGATAACGATATGCCGGAGTGGGCGCAAAAATTCATGGATTCGGTATCAACTCGCTTGGATGCATTAGAAGGGAAAACGGCGGATAGCAACCCTGATGACGAAGATGAAGACGCGAAAGTAACCGGCGATGCTGCATATCGCCGAAATATCATTGCTGATGCGGAAATCATTTGTCCGGGCTTCAAACCCACAGGGGATAAGTCCCTCAAGCGACAGGTACTCAATCATGCAATGCGCACGGGTGACAGCCTGAAATCATTTGGCATCAGTGATTTTTCAAAAACACCAAAGGCAACCGTTGATGCGGTATTTAACGCCGCGGTAGAAATTAACCGGCAAAAGAACCGACTCAATCCCACGGCTTTTCAAACTGTTGATCACTCGACATCTGGATCAAAGCACGCTACACCGGCGCAACTGAATGAGTTGTACGCCAACGTCTGGAAACGTAACAAATAAGGTAAATACAATGGGTGGAATTTCTTATCTTGACCGGATGCCACTAGGTATTCCGGGTTCTGTCACTCGTCCTCGTGACTTGACTATTCAGCCGGAAACCTTCGATCCCAATAAATTGTTCAGCGGATACGGGCTGGTGGGTAAATATTCAAACGGAAAATTTGTCCCGCTCGAAGACGGCGATACGGTGGACAAAGTGAAAGGTATTCTCGTTCGTCCCTATCCTATCCAGTCACAGGCAGATCTGGCTTATCTCGGTATTAAAGTAGGGTCCGCTGCCGACAATCTGAAACGGGGTTATATCTGCGTGTCGGTGGGGGCATCAGCCGTCAGTGCCGGTAAAGGCAATCCGGTTTATGTACGTGTTGCCGGGGCTACAGCCGATAGCCCGTTGGGGTCATTTATGCTGACGCCGGATGCCACAGCGAAACATACACCTGCGTTGCCGGGTGCCGAAGTGATGGGGCCGGGCGACGCTAACGGCAACATTGAAATTGCATACAACATTTAAGGAATAATGAATGTTTACTATCGACAGAGCGACAGTTGATTCAACAGGCGCGTATCTTATCGGTGAGCTGGAACGTAGAGACCAGACACTGAACATGCCTCTTGTGTCAGTCAAGTGGTCACGTGATATGCCGCTTCGTACCGACGTTTCTATTGCGGATGAAGTGTCTTCATACACAAATACATCGCTGGCGGCTTCTGGTGGTTCAAATCCTAACGGTAAGAACTGGATCAGCAAAACGTCAACAGCTAATGCGGGCCCAAGCCTGAATATTGAGCGTACAGCTCAAGCGTTGGAATTATGGGGAATGGAAGTTGGCTATACCGTAACCGAATTGGCTTCGGCTATGCAAGTTGGGCGCCCGATCGACAGTCAAAAGCATGACGCGATGAAGCTAAAATACAACATGGACGTTGACGAGCAGGTATACATCGGTGATGCGGAAAAAGGTATGTGCGGATTACTGAACCTCCCTCAGGTTATCCCGCGTGCCGCCGCCGCCGCGTGGACGGCTACGACAGACCCGGACGTTATTGTTCAGGACTTTAATATCGTTCTTACGGACGCCTGGGTGTCTTCCGGTTACGCAATTTGTCCGGGTAAAGTGGGTTTAGCGCCGGAATTGTTTGGGTTATTGTCGAGCAAAAAAGTGTCTTCGGCAGGAAATATCTCCGTACTGGAATACGTGAAAATCAACTGTATTTCATTCCAGGAGAACGGCGAACCGCTGGAAATCGTCTCGATGAAATGGGCGTCTAAACGCGGTGCTCGTGGAGCGCACAGGATGGTCGCTTATACACAAGAAGAGAGATATATTCGCTTCCCATTGGTGCCACTGTTAAACACTCCGCTGGAATGGCGCGGCTTGTGGCAACTGACAACTTATTACGGTCGTCTGGGTCAGGTCGAAACGCCATATGCAAACACCATTGCGTATTTGGACATCCCGGCATCTTGATTAATGGCAGGGAGCCCCTGCCTTTATGGTGATTGACATGAAATATCTTGTATCGAAAAAGGCGATCTTAAATTTCGCAGATGGTGCTCAAGTAGAACTTCAACCGGGAATTAACAGCTTTCCCGATGAAGTTATTAAGCACTGGGCATTTTCAGCCCATGCTCAACCTATTGATGAAAATGAATTGAAACAGGAGGACTTAACTAGTGCTTCTGTTTCATTAGAAGCTGAGATTGAGAAATTGGTTGCTGAGAATGAAGACCTTAAGTCTCAGATAGAAGTGAAAGACGTGACCATTTCCGAACTGAATAAGGTCTTAGAGGAAATGAAGACTCAGATAGCAGTGAAATCTGACGAAATCCAGACTCGTTCTAATCCCGAAGATGTTGTTACTAATACGGAAAAGAGAGGGAGGGCTGGCAATGACAAAAAACAGTCTTCTTCCGACAGTTGATAAATTCCGCACCGACTTTCCCGAATTTTCAGACAAAACCCACTATCCCGACACCGCAATCAATTTCTATCTCAGCCAAGCCGATAAGCTGCTCGACCAAGACATACACGGTGATCAGTTCGTCTATCTCTGTGAGCTGTTCACAGCGCATTACGTCGAACTGAGAGGGAAGGCTATTGCGGGCGTGTCCATCAGCGGCAGTGTAAATACGGCGGCTGGTGGGGTGGCGACGTCAAAATCGGTTGATAAAGTCAGTGTCAGCTATGACGTATCGGGAATCCTTAATCCCGATGCGGGCTTTTGGAACAACACGAGCTATGGACGCGAGTTCTTCTGGTGGTGGTCCATGTTCGGCGCCGGGGGGAGGCAACTACTATGAAAAGTGGTCTGACTGTCAAAGCGGACAATGCGGCGGCAGTGCTGGAATCTCTCAAAAAGCTATCAGGTATGGATGTGCTGGTGGGTATCCCGGCAGAAAATGCTACGCGGGAAGACGGAGAAAAGTTGAACAATGCTGAAATTGGCTATCTGCAATCAACAGGGGCAACAGTAAAACTGGGTGGAAAAACGGTAACCCTCATTCCGCGTCCGTTCCTTGAACTCGGTATCGATGACACTAAAGACCGCACAGCCTCGCATTTAAAAGCAGCGGCAGAGCTTGCGCTTGAAAGTAAGCAGGACGCCGCTATCAGTGAGCTGGAAAAAGCGGGACAAATTGCGCGTGATGGGGCAAAGAAAGTCATTGGTGACGGAGATCGACTGGCCCCCATCTCTGATGCGACAAAAGAGGCCCGACGCCGGCAGGGAATACCGGGTGATAAGCCGCTGTATTTTCACGGTTACTTGTTGCGTTCTATCAACTATGTTGTGAGGAATAAAAATGCCGTTTCTTGATGTCACTGATGTGTTATTTGATCCCGATTTCTGCGATACGTCACTGAAATATACCCGGCGCACCGTCGTTGTCGATGATGATGGATTCGCTACTTCGGAAAAGTCTACTCAACGTTTTGCCGGAGTGGTGACCGTTGATAGCTCTCTTGAGGCCCAAATAAGGATGTCCGGGCAAGTTGTTAACGGCCGAATTCTGATTATCACAACAGCCCGGCTGATTGCAGGCGAAACCGATAAAACGGGCGATGTGGTCACGTATCAAAACCGGGATTATTTAGTCAAATCTGTTGACCCTTACACTGCCTATGGTGCCGGTTTTGTTCAGGCCCATTGCGAGTTGTTGCCGTTCGATGGGGGAATTCCTATTGAATAACAGTACACAACCGGGCTGGCTTACACCTGTATCGGCCCCGGATTATGATCGTGATGTAGAACGAAAGCTATCGCGCTGGATAAGTTCAGTTAGTGGTTTACCGGGGAAAATGATGTTTCCGAAATGGCAACCCAACGACGAAACGCGAGTCTTTCCGAGTCACGATGCTAACTGGTGCGCATTCGGGATCTCGTCGATAGTTTCCGATGATAATCCCGCTTTCATTAATCAGACTGATGAAAGCACCGATTTATGGCGCCATGAAAAAATCGAATGCTTGGTTTCCTTTTACGGTCCATCAGGGCAGCACTACTGCACACAATTTCGTGACGGGATCACAGTCAGTCAGAACAATGCTGAGTTAAATCAATTTGGTCTGTCACTCAGCAACTACGGCCGTATCTTTTCTTTACCGGAACTCATCAACAATCAGTGGGTGCGTCGTTATGACGTGACGATCACCTTACGGCGAAAAGTGGTGCGTGAATACGGTGTTAAATCGTTAGTGGACGCGCCGGTTAAATTCTTTGGAGATTAAATTATGCAGGGTTTACCTGTTTCTAATATCGTCAATGTCACGATAAACATGGCCCCGCGTGCCGCGCAATCCCGCAACTTTGGGTCACTACTGATTGTGGGCGCCAGTCATGTGATTGATACCCATGAGCGGCTACGCTTGTATTCCGATATTGATGGCGTCGGGGCGGATTTCGGTCTGGATACACCAGAGTATCAGGCGGCAGCGCTTTATTATTCCCAGTCACCCCGTCCGGTTGATTTATATATTGGCCGGTGGGTAAAAGATCAGGCATTTGCCGCTTTAAGAGGCGCGATACTGACTAAGCAACAGCAAGCCCTTAACAAATTTACTGCCGTCACCGATGGCTCTTTTAAATTGACGATTAACGGTAAAGAAGCGGTATATAGCGGCATTGATTTGAGTAAAGAGACCAATCTTAATGGTGTGGCTCAACGGGTAGCGGAAAAGTTGCGAGAGTGCTCAGTGACGTGGGACACTTCACGTTTTATTGTGACGTTGCAAGCATCGGGTACGGTGGGTTATGTCTCAACAGCCACTACCGGCACTTATATTGGTGACCTGTTAAAACTAGACAGAGAATCTGGTGCTACTGCTATCGAACCTGCTAAAGCAGAAACGATTGCTGAGGCCGTGGCAACATTGGGATCGGTATCCGGTGGCTGGTATGGACTGGTTGTCGCTGATGATACGCTGACGGATGAAAATATTCTGTCTGTTGCTGACTATATCGAGTCTGCGTCTGTGTCTCGTATCTATGGACATACAGCACAGAAAACAGACGCATTAGACGCTGATATTGATACGGATATCGGCTCAAAATTGAAAGCAGGCAACTATCAGCGCACGCTCTGGCAATATTCATCCGGTAAACCCTATACCGTGGCTTCTCTGTTGGGCCGGATGTTTACGGTCAATTTCAACGGTAATAACACCACCATTACCCTGAAATTTAAACAGGAACCCGCTGTAACAGCGGAAAACCTCACTGCAACCCAAGCCAGCGCCTTGAAGAAGAAAAACGGCAATGTTTTTGTTAACTACAACAACGACACGGCCATTATTCAAGAGGGGGTTATGGCGAACGGGGATTTTATTGATGAGCGTCACGGTCTGGACTGGTTACAGAACTACGTTCAGAACAACCTTTATAACCTGCTTTACACCAGTACTGGCAAGATCCCCCAAACTGACGCAGGCGTTACGCGTTTACTGACCAATGTTGAGCAATCCCTTGATCAGGCGGTAACAAACGGGCTGGTGGCTCCCGGTGTCTGGAACGGCGGACCGATTGGACAGATCCAACCGGGCGATACCTTAACCAAAGGGTATTACGTCTACGCGCCGGCCATTGCGACGCAGGCACAGGCTGACAGGGAAGCTCGAAAAGCGCCAGTTATTCAGTGCGCTATCAAATTAGCGGGTGCTGTTCACTACGCTGATGTCATTATTAATGTAAACAGATAAGGGTTGAAAATGGCGACCTATTCATTTATGGATGTTTCGGCATCTCTGACGGGGCCGACTGGGGTTATTGATGTGGGTTACGGTTCGGCGACATCAGAAGAAGGGATCACTGTCACAATGACCGAAGCCAAGAACACCATGACAATTGGCGCGGATGGTGAAGGGATGCACTCTTTGCACGCGGGCAAATCCGGTTCTATCACAGTGAACTTACTGAAAACATCCCCGACGAATAAAAAACTGTCACTGGCTTATAACGCGCAATCCCTGTCATCAAGCACGTGGGGTAATAACGTGATTGTGATTCGTAATAATGTATCCGGTGAAATTACCACCGCGAGAGGCTGTGCCTTTCAGAAGCAACCGGATTACACCAATGCTAAAGATGGCGGTACCGTCGCGTGGGTGTTTGATTGTATCAAGATAGACCAAGTGTTAGGAGAGTTCTGATGGAATTTGAAATCAATGGTATTCAATACCGTACAGCCAAATTGAGTGTGTTCGATCAGCTGAAGGTGTCACGTAAGTTGTTACCCGTTCTTGCCGGATTAGTCTCTGATATTCGCGCCGTACAGACGATGGCCCAAGACAAAAATATGGAAGGGGCATTAGAGAAGGCGCTGCCTAAAATTGCGCAGGCGGTTAGCGACTTAAGCGACGAAGATTGCAACGCGATCCTTTACCCCTGCCTGTCTGTTGTATCACGACAACACGGCAAGGGATGGACGCCCGTATTCTCGCAGGGAGTCTTGCATTTCGATGACATAGACTTGCCAACATTGTTGCAATTAGTCGCGAGGGTGATCGGGGATTCATTGGGAAATTTTTTGCACGCACTCCCCGCCGCAGAGACGCCCTTCCCGCCAGCGGCCTAGTACTTGACACCTTGCCGGACGGTGAAGAGTTCATTATGCGGCCTATAAAAAAAGGTATGACGACAATGGGCGAGATCAAGAGCGGAAGGATTGATTTAGCCGATATCGCATTAATGAATGATTACCTCGATTTAGAAGACGATAACGAGGCCCGCATAGCACGCTGGAGAGAAACACATGAGCGGTAATGTTGACACAATTAAAGACTACCTTATTAGCCTTGGCTTTGATGTAGACGAAAAAGGTCGGGGTAAATTTGATGCCGTGTTAAAAGGCGTTACTGCCAACGTGTTAAAAGTCGGCGCGGCTGTTGAAGGGGCAGCCTTAACTATCGTCGGTTTTACCACTAAAATTGCAGCGGGCTTAGATAAGCTTTACTGGCAGTCACAGAGAACCGGCGCCACAGTTGCCGGCATTAAAGCCTTGGGTTACGCCGTGCAACAGATGGGAGGCAGCGCCGAAGCCGCACAGGGTGCGCTTGAAAACATGGCGCGGTTTATGCGCAATAATCCCGGTGCAGAAGGCTGGCTTAATCGTCTTGGCGTTCAGACGCGTGACTCATCCGGCCAGATGAGGGATGCTGCCAGCATACTGGCAGGCGTCGGCCAGAAACTTAGCGCTATGCCGTATTATCGCGCTAATCAATATGCCCAGATGCTCGGCATTGATGAAAACACACTCATGGCTATGCGCCGTGGGTTAGCGGGGTTTACTGCTGATTACCAGATGATGTTGCAGAAGACCGGGTTCAATGCCGATAAAGCTGCTCAGCAAGCGAATAAATTCACCACCTCGCTACACGGCTTTAACGCACTGCTCGGTATTCTTCGGGATAAAATTGGCTCAAATTTGGCTAATGGTTTAGCAGGTTCTTTCGATTCCTTACGTCAGCGCATTCTTGATAACTTCCCTAAAATCGAAGCCACACTCACTAAAATCATCAAAGGTATTTTATGGTTTGCTGACGTGTTTAGCAGGATGGTTTATCGAGTCGTTCAGGGCGTCGGGGAGATCATCAACTGGTGGAAAGGGCTGGATGAAAGCAGCAAGATGCTGATTGCGATGTTCGGCGCGATTGTTGTGGCATGGCGTTTATTGAACAGCGCCTTTTTAATGTCACCTATCGGTATGATCACCGTGTTAATCGGTGCGCTT
Organism: Photorhabdus luminescens subsp. luminescens; assembly: GCF_001083805.1. Lineage (GTDB taxonomy): Bacteria > Pseudomonadota > Gammaproteobacteria > Enterobacterales > Enterobacteriaceae > Photorhabdus > Photorhabdus luminescens. The sequence continues at coordinate 321,421 of NZ_JXSK01000003.1, forward strand.
CTCCTGCTCTATGACGATTACAAGACATGGAAAGAAGGCGGCAAAAGTCTAATTGACTGGAGCCAGTGGGAAAAAGATATCGACCGCGCTGTCAATGCATTTAAGACTATTGGGAAGTGGATCAAGAAAGGTGTTGACGGTATCGGCGGCTGGAAAAATGCGTTCTTAATTCTGGGTGGAGTCGTAGCGACAACGTGGGCCGTAAAGATGCTGGCGGGATTCGCGAAAGTGTCTGCGGCGTTAACCCCACTGATGGCCCGACTTGCTCCACTGTTAGGACTAGTAGCGTATGGTGGATATCTGTACAGTGACTGGGACAACATCAAACAAAATGTAGAATCCTCGTGGGACTACAATACTCGTCAGATAAAACGCGGGATCGGGGATTTCGGCAAATGGTTAGGTATAGATAACGACTGGGCCAATAAGCATCAGGGCGGCTTACCCAATCCCGTCACGGCTGATATCCCCGGTATGCCCGGTGCGCCTACCCCGCCCCCATCACCTGAATTTAAAGAGATGGGCCTACGCAACAATAATCCCGGCAATTTGAATTTTGTCGGTCAGCGAGGTGCGACATTAGAAAGCCCAGGCGGACGTTTTGCAAGATTTGAAACCGCGTTTGATGGCTTGCGAGCACTTTCACGCCAGTTAACGCTGTACGCAAGCCGTGGCCTTACAACGATACGCGATATCATCACGACATACGCGCCGCCGAGTGAAAACGATACTGAGGCGTACATTGCTGGCATGTCAAAGTGGTTGGGTGTCGATCAGAACGCCCAGTTAAATTTACGGGACCCACAAATGTTAACTGCGATGATGAACGGCATCATTCATCACGAGAATGGTCGCAACCCGTACAACAGTGAGCTTATCAGCAAAGCCGCGATTGCAGGTAGTAGCAGCGTTCAGCAAACCACGAACATTACTGTGCATGGGGCGACTGACGCGAAAGCCACGGCGGATGAAATCGCGAGTCGGCAAAGTGGCGTAAATGCCCGTCTGATACAACAGGTGAACTAATGGATATCTTATCCGCCCTCTTTCAGCAACAAACCCGGTCCTTTGGTACCGAAAGTATGTTACTGGTGCCGAGCGTCGTTATCGCTGAAAAGCACACGGATGCACTGGAAATCACCGAGCATCCGGTTGAAATCGGTGCTGCGGTCAGTGACCATGCCTACAAAAAGCCATCAGAAATCACGATGGAGTTAGGTTTTGCTGGTGGGGGCTCGCTTCTCGATTTTGTTGATACGTCAAAAATTGGCTTAAGTATGGGACTTAGCCCGAAAGAGACCTATCAGAAAATACTGGATCTCCAAGAATTACGCGAACCCTTCAATGTCATTACCGGCAAACGTACATACGAAAACATGTTGATCAAAGCAATTGAAGTCACCACGGACCGACACAGTGAAAACGTGTTGTTATGCACATTGACATTGCGCGAAGTGATTATTACCTCGACACAGAAAGTACAGGTTGCTCAAAAAGAGGTCATGAAAACCGGGGTGTCTACGTCAGCCGTGGAGAATTCGGGTACAAAAACATTAAAGCCAGTCAACGAGTCTGTTTTATCAGAAATAAAAGAGGGTGCCGTTAATGCATTTAAGAGTTACATAAAAGGGGGCGCTAATGGTAGCTGAAATCCCACTGACTGCGAGCAATCAATTTTTTGCAATAAAGCTGGGTGATATTAACGTTAAGATGCGCCTGATTTACAGAGACAGTGCCGGTTGGGTAATGGATATTCAGGATAAATCGGGAGTTGACTTACTGACTGGGGCGCCGTTAATACCCGGTGTTAATCTGCTAGAGCAATATCCGTATCTGGGGATCAACGGCATGTTAGTTATCGCCAACGATGCAGACAGTGAAGAGTACCCGACAAGCACAAATCTTGGGTTATCCAGCCATTTATATTTTGTACAACAATAAGGTAAAGATATGAGTCAGAACTGGTTACGTCATTTTGAATTAATGTTGTTAGATGATCAGGGTAAAGGAATCGTCCTGTCAGATTTTAAAGTGACCTTTAATATTGAGTGGTTCAATATTAGCAATCCACGTGTTGCGACATTAAAGATTTACAATCTGTCTAAAGATACCAGCAATAAGATAATGGGTAGTGAGTTTTCGAAGATAAAGTTAATCGTTGGGTATGATGGAATAACGCCGACTGTTCCCGAAAGTGAAGTTGGTAAAGCTCGCCCCGTTGAACCGGGAACTACCGGACAGCGAGACGGCAAAAATTATGGTGAAATCTTCAGCGGAGATATCCGGTTTACGGTAACAGGTCGTGATAATCCCACCGATACCTATACGCTCATTCAGGCGTGTGACGGTAACGAAGCCTTTATTCATGCTTTTGTTAATCAAACGGTAGCGGCGGGATATAACCTGAATGATATCTATAACCTTGCTTTACGTAGTCTGGAACCTTACGGTATTACCGCAGGGGCAAAACCCAAAATGCCGGATACTGTTTTTCCTCGTGGAAAAGCGTTTTTTGAAAAAACACGATATGTATTAGACAATATCGCGCAGCAATGCAATGCAAAATGGCAATTTGTAGACGGTAAAGTGGAGATGATTTCTGAGGAAATGGCCGTGCACGATGTTGTGGTGTTAAACAGCCGGACCGGGCTGATTGGTATGCCGCAACAAACTATCGGCGCGGGTGTTAACGTCAGGTGTTTGATTAACCCGAATATCCGGGTAAATGGGTTAATTCAGTTAGATGAGGGTTCGGTATATCGAACCGCGTTGCCTAATGACGTTGTAAATAAATCGGGTGATGAGCAACAAGATCATAAACAGCAACGGGAAGGTAAACTCGTAGAAAAAAACGATAACGGGAACCTTTACGTCAGCGGAGTGCCTAACCCTCCAGCGAGCATTGCTACCGATGGTGTATATATCGTCAGAGGCATTATGTATACTGGGGATACAAGAGGCAATGCGTGGTATCAAGAGATGATGTGTGAGGCACGCGGGGCGGCTGATCTTAAGACTAAATCGGCGCAAGAAAAGGGCTTGTGATCCATAGGAGAGTGCAATCGTGCGAAATATGTTTCTAACAATACTGTTATCATCTTTATTTACCATCGGTTCCGCGCATGCAGCCATTCAGTGCGGGACGTACAAAATGACGATGAATGATAATGAAGGGATGACTAGAATTAATGGGGAAATGGTGACTTCCCAGAAGGTGACTTATTTAAAAGAAAATGGTGATGATGCAAACGCTAAGTGGGACATGGGCCTCATGCCTGCCCGCGACGGCAACATGTACGGCTTCCAGTTTATCAAGCGCAACGGTAAAGCATGGCTGAATGTCCAATTGCTCCAAAACGCTATGGACGCACCGAAAATTATTGGTTCGTTTCCTTGTAAGAAGGTGGCGGATTAAACTTGTCATATGCAGACCAGGGATGGCTTACTGTAAAATTATTTGATGTCTAACATTTTTTACAATTTGATGTCAAGATGGTGCTACGAGTTCAAATTTAGCATTGAACTTCTTTGAACTTGCATTCATCTTCCCAAATAAGACCTTAAAACGATATCTATAAATTTCTTCATATTGGATTGATAACCGCGGTTGTAAGCTATACACTTTGTATTGACTCGTATTGACTTTGTGCACGAACTGTCTAGTCTGGCATTTAAATAATTTTCGGGAGGTGTAACATGAATGCTGCAATACGTCGTTACATGAGGGCGATGGGAAGCGTTATAGACATTATGCCTTCAACCGATTATCGTAAGCTTGTGCCTGTCAGCTATGATAGGCAGCGGTTAAGATCTGACATGCTGAACATATCTAGGGATATGAATAATTCAATTATAACTGTTGGTGAATCGGTAAATGTCCAAAAACTCAGAAAAGCCTCTGAACAGTCTCGACGCAAATAGTGATGAACCGTCGCTCGATGCAACAAATAAGCATCAGGAAGACGAGGAAAATAAAGAGATATCCCAAGATAAAGCTACCGCTCTCATTGAAAAAGCACTAGCATCTGATCCGGTTGTTTTGGAAAGGATGCTAGACCATCCTAAATTGTCTGCTGTAATACAACATAAAATATCTACATTCCAAGGACCTCTACCACCACCAGAGCTCTTAAAGGAATACGAAAATACCTTACCTGGTGCCGCTGAGAGAATCTTTGCTCTAACAGAAAAGGAGCAAAATCACAGACATGAGATTGATAATAAGGTTGTGAGTGGAGGCATCTCAAAGGATAAGAGGGGCCAATGGATGGGGTATTCACTGGCGATACTCTTTTTGGTTGCTGTTGTTTATTTTGCAGAAAAAGGCAATACCATACTGGCGGGTATATTGGGTGTGGTAGATATAGTAAGCTTGGTTGCGGTGTTTGTTCTAGGGCGTTATTTCAAGCGGTCGTCTGATGATGAGGACAATGATGATGACTAATACCTTATAGCCTTTCTATAATTTTCTTTAGTATTTCACATAAACCTGCCTTGCGCGGGTTTTTTTTATGGAGTTTCCCCCATGCCAGTATCAACCGAATCCAGAACCGGCGATTTATCCGAAACCCTGAAAGCCATCAATCATTCGCTTTCTTCTCAGCTTAGAGTAGCGATACCGGGCATTATTCAATCCTTTAATGCCGAAGCAGTAACGTGCGTTGTTCAGCCTGCGATTAAAAGTGGCACAACTGATAAAGACGATAAAAAAACATCAGTATCCTTACCCTTGCTTGTAGATGTGCCTGTTATATTCCCAAGAGGTGGTGGCGTGACATTAACCTTCCCGGTAAAAGCGGGTGATGAATGCCTGGTGGTATTCGCCGATCGCTGCATTGATTTCTGGTGGCAATCGGGAGGCGTACAAGAACCGGCAGATGAACGCCAGCACAGTTTATCCGATACTTTTGCAATTGTTGGTCCACAATCTCAGGCAAAGAAAATTTCAGGGGTTAGCACAAACACCGCGCAGCTAAGAAGTGATGATGGCGCGGCGTATATCGAACTCGATCCCAACAGCCATAACATCACGGTGATTACACCGGCAAAACTTACCGCCACAGCTAACGGCGGTACTGAAATCACTTCACCTGAAATCACTCTGAACGGCAACGTCACCATTAACGGCAACTTATCGCAGGGGATGGGGGCTGGTGGCGGAACTGCAACGATGCAAGGTCCGGTCACCGTGAATAACGATGTGACAGCAGCAGGGATTAGCCTGAAAAACCATGTCCATAGTGGCGTGCAATCGGGTGGCAGTAAGACGGGGAAACCTCAATGAGATACAGAAGAGAAGATCCGGACGGAGATTACAGTTTCGGCCAGGGGGATAATACGTTTCTGATTAATTCCCCGGAAGCGGTTGCGCTGGCAGTAAAAACCCGGCTGGCACTATGGCGCGGTGAATGGTTCTTAGATATGAAGGAAGGTACGCCATACGTACAGTCCGTGCTTGGAAAACAACGATCAGATGTTTATATCCTTGCCGTTCGTGACCGAATCTTAAAAACCCAATGTGTTAAATCCATTCTTTCGTTTGATACTCGCAATGACGGCACGACACGCCGCCTTACATTTACAGCAACAATTGATACCATCTACGGGCAAGCAACGGTAACAAGCGAGGCATAATGTTAAATCTTGACACTTTGGGGCTGGCCGCAACAGTGACAGCTTCGGGCATCGGTGCGCCTGATTACCAGACAATTCTCAGTAAGCTCTCAGAATATTTCCGTCAAATCTATGGCACTGACGCTTATTTAGATCCAGACAGCAAAGACGGCCAGATGATAGCGATTTATGCCCTCGCGATACACGATGCGAATAATGCTGTCATGGCGGCTTATAACTCATTCAGTCCAGCATCAGCTACCGGTGCAGCACTATCTAACAATGTAAGAATCAATGGGATAACCCGGCATAAATCCACATATTCGACTGTAGACGTTAAGTTAATCGGTACCGTTGGTACTGTTGTAAAAAACGGCATAGTGCGAGATATCAACGGCTATAGCTGGAGTTTACCGGGTACTGTATCCATTGGCATTCACGGTTTTGTCATTGCTACCGCTACCTGCCAGACAAAGGGCAATGTCACCGCGTTAGTCGGGGATGTTTCGATTATCGGCACCCCTACTCAGGGCTGGCAGAGTGTAACAAATCCATCAGTAGCGACACCCGGACAGCCGATTGAGTCGGATACTGCCCTGCGCGAACGGCAACGAAAATCCGTCGCGTTACCTTCAAGGACTGTACTTGACGGGATTCAAGGCGCCATCAGCTTAATACCCGGCGTTGTTCGGCGGCGTGGGTTTGAGAACGATACTAACATTACAGATAATAACGGCATTCCACCGCATTCTATAGCAATGATCGTTGATGGTGGTGACGCTAAGTTAATTGCTCAAACAATAGAAACGAAGAAAGGTCCAGGTGCGGGAACTTTTGGTGATACTGAAATCAAAGTAGCCGATACCTACGGTATTTTGCATCCGATTCACTTTTCACGCCCTAAAGATGTTCCGGTCTTCGTTGAAATAACACTTACCGCGTTTGAGGGTTATACAACGCTGGTTGGCGATAGAATTCGTTCAGCTATTGCAAGTTATATCGACGCTCAATTAATCGGTGATAATATTTATTTAAGCCGTTTATTTTCTCCTGCTAATTTACGTGACGAAGAGGGCTTAACTTATGACATTTTCGAAATCCAAATAGGCCGGTCAGCGGATGATGTATCACCGAGTAATTTAATTGTGACATTTGATGAAGCCGTTACGTGTAAACCGGAACATATTAAGTTAATCGCGAGGTGAAGATGAGAGATTATTTATCACTGATTACCCCGCAACACAGAACTGCAAATAAATTTGTTACTCACATTGATTTAATTACCCGTCCACTGTCTGATATTTCAAATGCTGCTCAACTCCTGAATAGTCAATTTTCTATTGATGAGGCCGTAGGGGTTCAGCTTGATGCTGTCGGTGAATGGATTGGGCTTTCTCGTTATGTCAAAACGCCCATCGTCGGTGTGTATTTTGCTCTTGATATTGATGGAGTTGGATTTGATGAGGGGAGTTGGAAGCGGCAATATGATTCTGATTCGGGTTTTACTGAACTTGATGATGAAACTTACCGAACCATACTACGCTCAAAAATAAGAGCCAATCACTGGGACGGTACAAATGAAATGCTGGCTGAAATTTATCAGGGTGTTATTCCTGATGAGTCAGTATTAATATTTTTCGTTGATAACCAAGACATGAGTATGGATGTATATGTGACCGGTGGGGTTGTGCCGGAAGTTGTCAAAGCAGTCATTCAGCAAGGATATTTAAATATTAAACCCGGAGCGGTCAGAGTTAATAATTATACCAACTCGGAAAATCGAGGGGTTATTTTCGGTTTTGATTCAGACAGTAAATATATCGCCGGATTCGATATAGGCGGATGGCCCATTTTATTAAATTAAGGTAAATATAATGGCTAAAAATGAATTTCTAACCTTTGGTATAGCCGAGGGCGCTAATGTATTGTCGAATGAAGAATATGCGGCATTAGCGGCGAGGGTGAACGGATTTAGTTCCGGTGTTGCTAAATCTCGTGAATTAAATAAAGCATGGCGTCAGTCATCTATTATTACACATATTCTTGCTGATTTTATTGCGAAAGAATCGGGTAATGATGTTCTGGATAACGGGAATATCGATGCTCTGAAAAGTAATTTGGCATTAGCAATTAAAAATGCGCTGCCAGAAATGCGTGATGCTTCTCTAACAGAAAAAGGCATCACTCAGTTAACAGACAAAACAGGCAACAGTAATACCCTTGCAGCCACTCAGAAGTTAGTTTCTGATGTCAACGACAACGCCAACAGCAAACTCGCAAAATCCCAAAACGGCGCAGACATTCCCGATAAAAATGCGTTTGTGAAAAACCTCGGCTTGTCGGAAACCGTGGCACAAGCTCGAAATGCCGTACCGAGCAGCCGGAAAGTGAACGGCAAGGCGCTGACCGGGGATATCAGTTTGAGTGCGGGGGATGTGGGGGCTTTGCCAGCGCTTAAGTCTATCGACAAGATACCTGACTGGGGATATAACGGCCCTTTTAGAGGGAGCCGCACAGTGGACTACGCGCGCGGGATTAGCGTCGGCGATAATGACTACGGGCAAATCTGGGTTGATAGCTCTGGGCGGCTGTATGGCCGATTTTCAAATTCAACGAGTAAAGAAATCCTGGGCGGTGAATGCGCCTATACAAGTGATATTGCAGTCCCTGTCGGCGTCCCCGTTCCGTACCCCCATCGATACACGCCAGCCGGTTATCTTACGTGCAACGGTCAATCATTCGATAAGTCTTTATATCCAAAGCTAGCAGAAGCTTATCCTGATGGCAAAGTACCTGATTTAAGAGGCGAGTTTATCCGGGGATGGGATGATAGCCGAGGGGTAGATCCGGGGCGAGTGTGCGGGTCGTGGCAGGGTGACGCACTTCAAAATATTACCGGGTCACTCGGTATGTATAAAGGTGTTGAAGTTCCGCGTGCAAGCGGGGCTTTTACAGCGATATTTCGAAATGAAACGGTGTCAGGTCACGTGGGTGGAACATTCAACAGCAGTGGAGATTGGAATTTCGACGCATCACGAGTCGCGCGTACTGCAAACGAAACCCGCCCCCGCAACGTCGCATTTAACTACATAGTGAGAGCAGCATAATGACAGAACAGAAATACTCTTTAGAACATGAAACCGCCGTATTGGGTAAAGATGGATTAGCGATTCAAGCCGGCTGGATAAAGGTTTATCACTCGAATCAAATCACACGAGAATTCACAAACTCTGATATTGAGTATGTCATGCTCGGTGTCAGCTTATCAGCCGGTGCTTATCCCGATGCGCCACAACTTCCCGATTCTCACGATAAGGCCGTCTGTCGCAGTGAAGACGGTAAGTGCTGGGAAATCTTGCCCGATTATCGCGGAAAAATCGCTTACGACACGTTAACTCGCGCTCCGACTGAGATAACAGAAATCGGTGAACTGCCGGATACGCTAACCTTCAAGAAGCCTCCCACAGACTTCGATACGTGGAACGGCAAAGAGTGGGTAGTTGATAAAGACCTTCTCAAGTCTCATCAAATCAACGAAGCAAAACAGAAGCAAGCAGCACTGTTACAGCAAGCAAATGAAACACTCTCATTGCTACAAGACTCTGTTGATTTAGAAGTCGCTACAGACTCAGAGAAAGCCGCTTTGCTGGAATGGAAGAAATACAGAGTATTGCTGACTCGTGTAGATGTTGATCAGGCTCCGAATGTGGAGTGGCCGGAGGTGCCGAAGTAATTGTTGACTCATGACTTTAAATGCGTTTAGCATTAACTGACTACTGTACAAGTAGCTTAGAAATGCTGATTTTTGAATAGCGTGTACACTGCCGCACAGGCAGAACGGAGCCGGAGTTAGTCCGGCTTCATAATCTACCCTCCCTCTTCCTTTTCCTCTTAATGATGTACTACGCTTCATACCTAAGTGCTTTTTCGGTTTGTACATATGTGTGTACATTCTGGTATTTTTTATTGGTTAATTTTTATTTAATTAATTGTTTTATATTAATATTTTAATTATTAGAGTATTCTTTAACGGAATGCCCCAATCTGATACATTTTTTAGCAATTGCTCTACTATTCTTTCCGGCAAGACCAGCACTGCTTTCTTATAATCAGTATCCTGATATCTATCCGTTTTTTCTTTAGCTGAATATTGACTAAAAAACCGTTTCGCCTTGTCGTTACTGAGCGCTTCACGCTCAAGTCTGACAAACTCTGACAATGGTGCTGGTTGCTTCAATAAAACAGACTCGCCAGCTAAATTGGCTTGATACAATCTCAAAAGTTCAAGGATAAAAACAGACTCACTCCAACCATCAAGGATCGCATGATGAAAGGCATAAGCTAACCTAAATTGTCCGTCATTCAATGCCGCCGCATGTACCCTCATTAAAGGAGCTATTTCAGGATCAAATGGTCGGCTTAACTCAACCATCACTTGTTCATGACGTGCAATCAACTGTTCATCATCAAGATTTGTGTAGTTTTCCACTATAAGTGGCAATGATGATGGTGATTCAACCAATTGCATCACTTCACTAAAAGAGGCCAAATCAAATCTTGTTCTGAGCACCGGGTGCCTTTTGACCATTGCCTGAAGCGTGTCGTAAAATATTTTTTCATCCAGTGGCAAGTTAACATCCCGAGCAATAACATCAAGGTAGATCGCTTTACCACTGTATAATCCCTCAAACAGCATCCCTAGCTGTAATCTCGTCGCCGGATAAGCGGTTTCGATATCAGCAGGCAACCTCTGCTTATCTGTTTCATTTATCAGAGGGTTCTCATTCTGCTGACTGAGAGCTTCTCTTGTTTGTGCCAAACCGCGGCAAACCCCACGCAACGTCGGATTGCGAAATAACGTACCCAGATCAATCATCAAGCCCTGTTTCTCGGCCTCTGCAATCACCTGGATCGCCAGAATCGAATCCCCCCCAAGGAGAAAAAATCCGCTTCAGGCACTGCGTCAAACGGACCCAATACTTGTTGCCAAATATTTACGAGCAGTGCTTCATCCTCCGTCAGTCCATTATCTGTCTGTTTTGAGAGTACTAAATCTTTACACATCCCCCTAAGCGTCGAGGTACGAAATAAGGTAGAGAGTGTCAGATTGAGTCCTCGTTTTTCGGCTTCAGCGATAACCTGAATAGCCAATAACGAATCGCCCCCCAACGCAAAAAAATCAGCGTCAGGCACAACGTCAAATGGCCCCAGAATTTGTTGCCAGATCTCTGCCACCAGCGCTTCTGTTATGGAGAGTTCACCGGATACCTCCCCTTCTAATCTCTCAACCTCTTTCCAGCCCATCAAAAATCGACGATCCACTTTGCCACTGCTTGTTAAAGGTAGCTGTTCATGATGAATAAACCGATTAGGCCACATATAGCTGGGTAACAACGTTTGAACACGAGTGATAATAGTTTGCTCAACGTCAGTGCTTTTACGAGTTGTATGATCAGTGTGAGTTGTATAGTGGGCGACCAATTGTTCAACATGGCGATCACTGTCAATGTTCAGCACAACACAAACAGCGCTCACATCCTGGCAGCTTTTTATTGCATGCTCTACTTCTGTCAACTCAACTCGATGACCCCGCACTTTGAGCTGATCATCAAACCTGCCTACAAACTCAATCAGTCCATCGTTCGACAATACTCCTTCATCACCGGTAGCAAACATTCTGGCTCCTGGTTGGGTGGAGAAAGGATCAGGTAAAAAACACAGGCTGGTTAGTTCAGGTTGGTATAAATACCCTCGTGCGACAGACTGCCCCCCCAATATAGATTTCACCACGCTCACCTGACCTGACAGGTCTCAACATCTCATCCAATAAGTACATTTCCGCATTGACGATAGGTTTACCTAAGGGAGATTTTATTGCATCAACACTTAATGATGACATAGGGTAACTACTCACCAAAGTCGTTCCTTCAGTCGGGCCATATACGTTATTAAATAAAAAGGGTTTGCCCAGTTTCTGCTTCCTGGACAAATACTTAAACGCATGAGTGACTGACATTGCATCGCCACCAACAAGCAATTGAGGTACGCTATCCAGAGCCTCTTCGCGATAATCTACCAATACGTGAAACAAAGCAGGCGTCAATAGCAATATCGTAATACCATGCTCAACAAGGCATTTCGGCAGCTCATCAATGGCTTGATATGAGGGAGAAGCCAATACCAATGTCGCCCCATTAGTCAATGCTCCCCATATTTCAAAGGCAGAAGCATCAAAGGCCGCAGGTGCTAACTGCAATATTTTTTCATTGGTTCCGAAATGAACGTACTGCTGTTTTTGGCTAACGAGGTTGGCAGCGCTATGATGAGTCACTCCCACTCCTTTGGGGCGTCCTGTACTTCCCGAAGTATAGATAACGTAAGCTAGCTGTTGATTGGTAACTTGTGGCAGGATTTTTGGCACTACAGATTGGATTTCATCGATATAAATAGTGACAACATTTTCAATGACCATTGAATCTTTCATCATGGTTCGAGTCAACACCAACCTTGCACGCGAGTCCGTTATCATATAACGAAGTCGCTCAATCGGATAATCGGGTGGTAGTGCTAAATAAGCAGCACCAACTTTAAGCACCGCCAACATCGCTATGATCATGTCAGAAGAGCGCTCAATATAGATTCCAACTACATCTTCAGCCCCGATACCTGATTCCATTAGTCGATAGGCAAGTTGGGTAGCACGATCTTGCACACTTTGGTATGTCATTTCTACATGATGTGCACTAATGGCGATCTTGTGAGGAGCATTCTCAACCATCCCATCAAATTGCTCATGCAACACTATGAGTTCTTCCATTATTTATTCCTATGAATAATGTGCAGCAGTCAATTTGACTGGCAAGCGATGATAACCAGATAGAAAAGTCGAATAGATAGGGCTGGGTTCTCCACTCAAAGAGATCTCATCGACAAACTCCACAAGCGCCTCCAGCAGTGCAGTAATTTCTATTCTAGCAAGTGCGGCACCAAGGCAAAAATGAGCCCCATATGAAAAAGAAGTATGTCGATTATCACTCCGATTCAGATCAAGCTGATTGGGTTTAGTAAAAACAGTTTCATCGAAGTTAGCAGACCGATTCCAAACAATAACAACATCACCAGCCCTAATCTGCTGACGACCTAATTCAACATCTACCGTTGAAGTCCGACCACCATGTAAAGCAGGAGTGGTCCATCGCAACAACTCCTCTACTGCCTTACTAATTTCTACTTCACCACGTCTCAATTGAGTCCAGCATTCTGGATATTCAGCAAATGCTTTTATGATTCCTATCAATGCCAACCGAGTTGTTTCATCGCCACCCAGTAACACGCTATAACAATTGAAGACTAGTTCTTCTTCTGTTAGTGCTAGGGAGTTTTGAGTCATTGCTATCAGGTCACTTACAAGATCATCTTCCAATGGCTCGATTTTGCGAGCCTGAATACATTTATAGAAATACATCAACAATTCATTTCTGGCGAGGCGGGTATCTACTTTATCAACTGACAAAGAGTTCGAAGCCAGTGCTGCACTTGCATTAACAAATAGTTTTGCTCGATCCGATTCTGGAATTTTTAAAATATCACATATGGCCGCTAACGGAATATGTGGTGCTACATCAGTGGCAAAGTCACATTGCCCGGATGCTACTGCATTACGTACAAGCTCACGCATCGCATTTTTGATTCTTTTCTGTACCGACATCAGGTTTTTGGGGCTAAAAGATTTTAACAACTCTTTACGGATTTGACGGTGTCTATCCCCATCAGACACTGCAAGCATGCGACCACCCGCTGTGTCTCCACCATGTAACAGTGTAGCCATGACATTTCCACGAACAGAGGTAAAGGTTTGACTATCACGGTAAACCTGCATAGTTAACTCATGGGTGCTGACAACCCAAAATCCTAATTGACCATTGACCGCTGAATGCCAAGCGACAGGTGACTCATTACGTAATTGCCGCCAGATGTTATCTATATCAGGACGTAAATGAGTCAGGGGGTCAGTGAGATTTATGTTATCCGGCACTTTAGCTACATTTGAAATAAGGTTCATATCTCCCCCAATTCATGCGCATCAAGAATTTTAACTTCTTCACTGTCCATAAATCGAACATGAAAACGTAAACACTGCCCCATACGCTGATAAATATCCAGAAATGCCTTGTGGTTATCCACTTTGCCCAACACCATGTTAATTTCATTGGTTTGTGAGCCTCCCGGCAAAGTAGTTCCTGTCCACACATATGAGCGATATGACGATACGCCATCAAGAGAGCGAAGTTCATCTTCCCCATTGATTCCGAGAATTTCACATGGACGTGTTGGTGCGATATGGCAGATATTGAAATAGACGTACTCAGGATTGAACACAGGGAGATCAATCATTTTTCCCAACGCTAATCGTGCAGCCATTTCAAGCAGACTAATATTGAGGCTGATTTTGGCCATCTCGTTGATACCCCCGCCCACTCGACCATTCACTTCAATGATCCTGGGTCCTTGCTCGGTCAACTTCAGTTCGGTATGGGTGATCCCCTGATTAACACCTAACACTTTGATAGCATTTGATGTTAATGCATAGATTTGATTCTGTTCACTATCACTTAAGACTGATGGCCAAATATGACCATATTCACGAAAAGGGGGACTTAATGGCATCTTGCCGGTCACATTTATATGCTTAATCTCTCCGTTAACCACTAGGCTTTCAACCGAGACATAGTCGCCAAAAGGCAACGATGGCCGCCCTTGAAGGAACTCCTCCAATACCAGTGAACAACCACCATCAAATCCAATCTGTTTATTTGAAAGCAGTTTTTCTACAAGGCTCTTTCCTGTTTGCGGATCTTCAATAAGATAAGTATCGATGCTACCACCACCATAGGCCGGTTTTAGTACTGCGGGAAGGCAAACCTGTTCAACAGCTTGTTCCCAATCTGACACGGTGTTAATGAGGTAAAATCTTATCGACTCAATGCCAGCCTCTTGTAAAGCTACTCGCTGCTTATATTTGTCAGTAAGTCGATAGACCGTTTCGAGATTGTGAAAAGGCAAATTCAAGTGTTTTGCCAGAGTAGCTGTAAGACGTAAGGCACGCTCACTAAATGTCACAATCCCCGCAGGATTAAGGTGAGCAAGTTCTGATAACGCCCTTTCAATATCAGAACCATTAACTACGCGACCAAATCGTGAGAAGTAGGATATGCGCTCTCTTGTGTGTACGTTTGCGTTGATAACAAATACAAATGGTGCAATCTCATTCAATTCAGTGACAATGTCTTTGGGAAGGGCTGCGCCTTCATCATAAATCACTATCAAGGGTTGATTATCAAAGGATTGTGGGCCATTACGTAGAGAAGTCGGGCGCATATCAGTCCAAACTTCTTCAATCCATTTTTTACATGCTTCTTGTGTCCCACTAAAGCCGGTCGCTCGCCATCCGATAGCAACAGGCCATTCAGAATGAACACAGGCATATTGCTCTTCATCATTTATTACAACCAAATATTCATCCATCAAACCTTCAAAATCGGATGAATACTTCATTTGTGTTTGGGTATTTTCATTACTCATTAGTGCAGACTTCCTTTTTTAAGCAAGCTTGACGGATACACAAATAAATGTCGTAAAGCTGATCTCGATAATAGAAGTGATCTCCAGGGAACATGACTAATTGGCAAGAATCATGTGTCAGTGATTGCCACTCTTGTAAATGATATGGACTCACCCACGGGTCACGATCACCGCCGATGGTTAAAATAGGACAATGTACCTTGCCACTAGCTTGTTTGTGCTCAGCCACCAACAAATAATCAGCACGCAACACAGGCAACATGAGATCAATCATATCCTCATGAAGCAGTTCCTTATCTTCATTTCCTATATTGGTTTTTAGCTCTTCAATCCAGGCTTCCCGGCTCATGCCGAGTATCTCTTTTGGCACCATACCATTTAAATGTGGTGGACGTGCTGCTGATAAAACCAAATATTCAACAGTTCGGTTAGCTTGTTCTAAAAGTAATGCTAATTCATGACATAACAATGCTCCCATACTATGACCAATAAGAAGAAGAGGGCCCTGTGTATGCAGCAATACATCTTTTGCCGCTGTAGCCGCCAAATCTCTTATACATAAAGGGAGTGGTTCAATACTTCGAGAGCCTCGCCCCGGATACTGTAGCACCAGCACTCGATAACCATCAGCCAACAGTTGCTGGGCCCAGTCGGTCATAGAATAAGCACTGCCGCCGCCAAAAGGCGCAATCACAACGGTCATTGTCGTTTGCTCTTGATCGCAGTAATTCCATAGTCCTGGCGTCAGTTGAACACGTTTCATTCCAACGCTTCTCCGGAAGCTTTTAATTTGGGATCAATCCAATATTCAGCTATCCAATCCAAGCATTCTTGTTCTGATCCCGAAAAACCCACATTTTGCCACCCTAACGGTAATGTCCGCCCTTCTGGCCAAATGGAGTGCTTACCCACGTTGTTACATACCACCCTGTAATTCATGATGCTTCACTCCGCCGTTTGATAGTCACCACTTGATCCGCCTGAGCAAGCAGATCAATATTTTGCGACGCTACAATCCAGATTCCCTGCCACTTTTTAGGCAATACTGACCATATGGCTCGGGCTGTATCAGCATCCAGAGATGAATCACAGTCATCGACGACATAAACTTCGGCTGAATGGCATAACATTCGTGCTAATGTCAAACGTTGACGCTGGCCTCCTGATAACTGCCTAACACCACCAGAACCCAGCACAGTATCAAGCCCTTCAGGAAGATCAGATGAACCCGGTTTCAGATATACTGCCGTTAACGCCTGTTCCATGATTTCATCACTGACGGAGTCGTTACCCAGTGCTAAGTTATCTCGTACAGTACCGCCAACGAAGCCAGCACCTTGACGGGCATAAGTAACTTTGGGGCTTTGCCACCAATGGGCATCTCCACAAACTTCTTTGTTATTCCAAAGCACACTTCCTGATAAGTGCCGTTCCAGCGCTAGCAGGCCACGAAGCATACAACTTTTACCGGAACCGACTTCTCCATTAACGACAATGAGTTGATTAGCTGTAGTTGTAAATGAAATAGGTTGTGTATCGTTATTACAACAAAGTTCCCTCACCGTCAGTGATTTCAGCACATCATCAGCAATAAGGACTTCTCCAGCGGGCAGCTCTGTCTGTAATAGTGGCTGAATTCGTTCGTAGCAGACATCGGCATTTTTATAGTTGGCCAAGGCACGACCAAAAAAGAAGATCTGCTCACTGACCCAACCGATATAAGTCAAAAACAGAGCCAATTGACCAATAGTGAAATCACCACTGACAATTCGGGTACTGACAACAATCAAGACAATAGATGTACCTAGCATCACAATGTTACGAAATAGCCCCGACAGCAGATCAGTGAACATTTGATGCTTTGCCTGCACCGCCCGACGATGTTCAAAACTAGCTGAAAGTCGCTCAATATGCAGATCCAACTTTCCACTAAGGCGAAGGTCACGGATTCCTGCCAGTATGTCAGTGATACGACCCGCAATTTGGCCTTGATATTGACGTTTCTCTTCCTGTAATGCTCCGACCTTATGCTTGAGAGCTACGCCCAGCCACAAACCACCAACCATCGGTAAAAGCGCTAAGGTCGTCACAATGTCGGTACTCAGCAACACAACAAGCGCTATCAACAATAGTACCGCCCGGTAGAAGAAGTCCGCTGTCCAGCCAAGAAAAGAGGCTACTTCATCGCTGTCATTACGAATACGATTGAGCATATCCCCTTGAGAAAGACGCAGGTCCGCGCCAGAGTGGCTGCAATTTATCCCCTCCAAAATGCGTTGTTTAAGATATGCGCTGACCTTAAAAATAAGTGTAAAATCAATCTGTAAGCCAAAAATCAGTATCACGGAGCGTAATACCATTGTGCCTACCGCCAATGCCAATAGCCACCAAACCGCTGAGCCTGCTGGATTGATAACAGCACTATCAAGAAGCTGGCTGATAGCAAAACCAACGACCAAAGGTAAGCCATGGATCAGCGTCCATATAACCATGCTGGTGAAGTAAAGAAAGGAAAATCTTCGCGCTAAACTCAATAAAGCAGGCAACATTTTTGATGGGAAAAAGTGGATTAACCCCGTCATGATATAAGTTCCCTATTTTTTGTTAACGTTTTGATCTCTGCTCGATGAAGGACTTTCTCGACACGGCCTTCACTCATGATAATGACTTGGTCAGCTGTGGATAATGTATGTAGGCGATGGGCAACGATGATCACAGTACGATTAGCGCTAATTTTTTCTAGTAATCTCATCCAGCTCTGCTCAGTACGAGGATCTAATAACGAGGTACCTTCATCTATAATGATTAATTGTGCGTCTTGAAGCATGGTTCTTACTCCGGCAATCATTTGGACTTCCCCTTCTGATAATGAACGCCCCCCGACACCCACCAAAGTATCCAGCCCCTCTGGTAACGCTTTCGCCCATTTATGGATCTCTAACTCTTCGAGCGCACGCCAAATTGCATCATCTGAAATGCTGTTATCGAACAGGGTTAAGTTTTCACGTAGCGTTGCTGAAAATAGATGCGTCTTTTGGCTTAACACTGCCACACGACTGGCAAATTCATCAGGATGAATGGAAGTGACCTCAACACCAGCAAAGGTAACCCGTCCGCTATCAGGCTGAGCCAACCCACACATAAGATTGAGTAATGTGCTTTTACCTGCCCCCGTGCGCCCAACAATGCCTACTTTGCTTCCAGCGTCCACACTGAGGCTCACGTTATGCAAGACTTGTTTACCATGACCTTCATAGCGAAAATTAACCTGATCAAATTGAACTGACAGGGGGCCTTCTGGTAGCTGATTTTCTACACCATTGTGATTGACTTTCTCCTCACCTCGTAACATCTTGACTACCAGTGATAAGGTCGCCATCAATCGTTGTACCTGATCTACCTCTGAAGACATGTCTTCCATTGGCTCTCTGAGTCGGTCAACATAAAGATAGATCATGGTTAACGTACCAATACTGATACTGTTATGACCGAGTAATTGCAGTCCAAATCCAAAACCCAGACCAAAACTCAAAGCAAAAAATAGCTGGGTAATCGGCCAAAATATGCGCCCACTGACATAGGCTTTACGTTCCATTTTTAATAAGCCAGAAAGCATCTTCTGTAGTTGCAAAGCAGGCCAACGGCTCCTTCCCAATGAATGCAGATCATCTTTCGCGGCAAGAGCATCGCCGATAAAACCAAATATGTGGGCTTTCTCTTCGCGGGCTTTTTTCCATCGCACTACCGCTAGGTTAGTGAGTTTCATCAGAACATAAGCCACAACGAGAACCAACACGGTAATTGCAATACCTACTTCTGGGATAATAGAAAACAAAATCACCAAAGTGCCTAATGCTAATGCGATATTTCCTATAATCCGGAATCCGGATTCCGCAATAGTTTTTCCAATGATGTCTGCATTACCCTCAATCTTTTCAAGGAGCTTACCCTGAGCTTCACTTTCAATTTGCAGGATAGACCGATTGTGCACAACATGATGAAATAGCTGACGCCTAAGTGCATCGGCAATACCCCAACCTGCACTGGTACTGCAATAACTGGTAACCAGACCAGCGATAACACCGCCAAAAGAAATGATTGCGTATCCCAAAGCCAAGAGGACAAGTTCATAAACGAAAGTACCTGCGGTAGCTTTATCGATGTAATGACGGATCACAAATGGCCCTACTAAATCGCAAACAAGTGTGACAACTAATGCCAGGAAAGTGCCAATAATAGCTTTTTTCATTGGTCGGGCGCTCTGACAAAGCAACTTAAAACCTGTTAATGGGTTAGGAGAGTTCATACCTTGCATATTCGTTTGTATCTTCATATTAATTTTTATGAGTTATCCGTTCATTAAATTCAGATAGGACCGTTTTTATTTGCTCTTTTGGTATGACATCGCCTGCAAATTGAGCACGAATTTCCATCTGCCCATCATTCACACTGATGTTAAAACAAAGCAAATAATCCATCGGCGTTACCCGAGGCTTCCAGTAACCCGTTCCCTCTGTGGTGATATCAATAAAGATCGGATTATCTTTTTCCTTATCGGGCATATTCAGAAATAAAAGCTCTCCTTCAAAATCCAGTCTTAATTGTGGTCGAGGAATTGCCTTTAATTTTTCGGTGATTTGAGGATTAACAGAAAGATAGCGAAGTGCTTCAAAGCCGAACCCTCGAGTAGGTACCTCACATAACAGCCGCGCCATATCAGTTGCATGTTCATCAAAACTGCGTCCCATAGAAAAGGGCAGCAGAAACGGAAAACCACATGTAAACCAGCCGATAGTGCGTCCTAAATCAACTTCGTCGAATAGGTCTTCTCGACCATGCCCTCCCAACTCAATAAGGATATTGTTGGCACTGGAAGGAAAATGGCTTTCTAAAGACCGTGAAAGCAGAGTCAGTTATCGGGCAAGTACGGGAAGTTGACTGCGCTCAGATGGTTTTAAAAACTGCTGAGTCTGTACTTCATCAAATACCGTTGTTTGTTCAACCATATTCGCCTCAATGCCAATAGCATCCGTACTTACTAACTGCTGTGCCTGTTCATAAGGTTGTGAAAGCCAGTAATGAACACCAAACAACTCTGGCTCATCCTGCACCAATCGGTGTAAACGCCTAGCCCAAGCGAGATACGAAGTTGTCGGAATATCTAATTCATGGGCTTCAGCTCCTTCAAGCAACGCCGCTAAATCCTCTGTAAGTAAATCCCAGGAATAAGGATCGACCACCAAGTGATGAACTATCATCAACAACTTGTCCGGCAAATTATGAGCCGTTCGATAAAGTTGTATGCGACAGATTGGCCCATTCAGCAGATCTAACGACTCATGACCCATATTCGCTAACTCAGTAATTTTCTGCGATAAGCTATGTGGGGCTATCTGCTGCAATTCAAATTGTTCGATGGCGATACGGGCTTGCGGGTTAATTCCTTGCCACCTCCCCAATGCAGTAACCATAAAACTGACTCCCAAAATAGGGAATCGGGCTAATAGCGCTGATGCCGCCTGTTCAACAGTCGCCAATGACAAAGTGAGCGTTTAGACTATTTCAGAGTTAAAGGTTGCGTAGCTGAGTTTCTTTATTGGCTTTCTGATACAGAGTAAACAACATCGGCAATAGTGAGCTGATAGCAACCAGACAATGGCCTAACTGGCAAAGACTTTCTGGGGTGGATTCCACCACGTCATTAGCGGCAAAAGTGACAAGAGTATCTCCCAAAAAATGTAACCCGTGGCAGAGCCCAGCACTGTTAGCTTCGCAGGCTTCTTCCAGTAGTTCAATATTTTGTTCACTCATATCCGCCGTATCCAGTACTGATACAACACTCGCCATATCGGAATAGAAGATATCACAGTAGTTTTCAATATCTTCAGTACTCTTAATATTCTTAGTATTAAACATGGTTCAGTTCCCCCAGTGGTTTGCATGAGGCAAATACCAAAGGAAAGCCTGCTAGCAGAGTACAAGCTTCTATTTCCGTAGTAGCTAATATTGAAATCATGCGTAATGGGGGAAGTTTGATTATCAGTCGGTTAGAACGGGCGTTAATAAATATATAGGGCTTTAAATGTGCGCGTATGTTACTATTAGCGTTAGCCATAGCATTAGCTCCAATAATGTTGTGGTCAGAAGCCCGGTTAGTGGTGAGACACTACCGGGCTCCGTTGTTTTTGAAACCCTTTGAATATACACTGGTGTATACAATATACATTAAATCATGGGGTATATACCTTGTCAATGCCAAATAAAAGATCTCCTCAATTTCCGATGAGATTAACAGAGGAATTTCGTCTCCAGCTTGAAGCGGAAATGAGGAAAGATGGTGATACGTCTTTGGCAACATGGATAAAACGAATTTTGCGTAAAGAGCTGCTGGCACGTGGTATTGAACCGAAAGGTTGAAGCATTTTGAAATACCAAGAGGCACCCATTCTAAGTGCCTCTTATTTTAAATTATCCTAATAACTTTAATATGCGTGTCTTAACCTACCGTAATCTGAACAGGTTTCCCTATACGGGTTAACATATTAACCAATGCGTCAATGGTGAATTTATTTACTTTTTTATTCACAACATCAGATACTCTTGGACGAGAAATGTGTAACACTGTTGCTACATCAGTTTGTTTTATTTTTTCATCTACAATCCATAGGGTAATTTCTCCTATTAACCGTTCTTTGATTTGCAGTGTGTTTTCTATTTCTCGTAAAGAGGTTGTATGAAGTTGCTGAGCTTCTTGCTCAGTAAAACCTAATTCAGAAAATATATTATGTCCGGCTGGAGTTGCCCTACGAATTTCAGTGTCAATTTTAGTGGTCATTTGATATTTCTCCGTTGCTGGATAACTGCGTTGTATCGCACTTTAGCGATATCCTTGTCCTGTTTATTCGTTTGTTGAGTTTTCTTCTGAAAACTATGTAATACGTAAATAGCTTCATCAAATTTAGCAACATACATAATACGATAAATACCTGTACTGTCTCTTAGCCGTATTTCTTTTACGCCAGAACCGATGTCAGAAAAGGGTTTCCAGTCTTCAGGATCTATTCCACACTGTATTCTGTGAAGCTGATAGCCTGCGTCTTTACGTGTGTCTATAGGAAAGGCTAACAAGTCTTCATAAGAAGAACCAATCCAGGCAATTTCTTTCTCTGTACCGCTCCTGATTTTCGTCATAGTTTTCCTTCCTTATTTATTTAATTGTATGCAATGCTAAAATCATGTGTAATGGGCGAGGTTCGATTATCAATCGATAAGAAAGGTACGTTATAAATGTATAGCGTTTTGAATGCGTGCGTATGTTACTATTAGCGTTAGCCATAGCATTAGCTCCAATAATGTTGTGGTTAGAAACCCGATTAGTGGTGAGACACTACCAAGCTCCGTTGTTTTTGAAACTCTTTGAATATACACTGGTATATACAGTAGCATTAAATCATAGGGTATATACCTTGTCAATACAAAATAAAAGATCTCCTCAATTTCCTATGAGGTTAACAGAGGAATTTCGTCTCCAGCTTGAAGCAGAAATGAAGAAAGATGGTGATACATCTTTAGCAACATGGATAAAACGAATTTTGCGCAAAGAGCTGCTGGCACGTGGTATTGAACCGAAAGGTTGAATCATTTTGAAATACCAAGAGGCACCTATTCTAAGTGCCTCCTATTTTGAATTGTTAATATATGTGCTTTAACCCACCGTAATCTGAACAGGTTTCCCTATACGGATTAACATATTAACCAATGCGTCAATGGTGAATTTATTTACTTTTTTATTCACAACGTCAGACACTCTTGGACGAGAAATGTGTAACATCTCTGCTACTTCAGCTTGTTTCATTTTTTCATCCACAATCCATAAAGTAATTTCTTCCATTAACCGTTCTTTAATTTGCAGTGTGTTTTCTATTTCTTGTAAAGAAGTTGTATGAAGTTGTTGAGCCTCTTGCTCAGTAAAACCTAATTCAGAAAATATATTACGTCCGGCTGGAGTTACCCTACGAATTTCAGTGTCAATTTTAGTGGTCATTTAATATTTCCCCGATGCTAGATAACTGCGTTGTATCGCACTTTAGCGATATCCTTGTCCTGTTTATTCGTTTGTTAAGTTTTCTTCTAAAAACTATGTAATATGTAAAATAGCTTCATCAAATTTAACAACATACATAATGCGATAAATACCTGTACTGTCTCTTAGCCGCATTCCTTTTACACCAGAACCGATGCCAAAAAAGGGTTTCCAGTCTTCAGGATTTATTTCATGCTGTATTCTATGAAACTGATAGCCTGCGTCTTTACGTGCGTTCTACGTAGGAAAGGCTAACAAATCTTCAGTAAGAAGAGCCAACCCAGGCAATTTCTTTCTCTAATACCGCTCCTGATTTTTATCATAGTTTCCTTCCTTATTTGACTGTATAAAATTTTATACCATCCCGCAAAAAATTGCAAATGTAGAATTGAAGGAATTTGAAGCCTTACGAGGAAAAAATGTACGATAGGTATGTTTCAGGCCGCTGACAAGCCTCTCTATATCAAACGAAGCCCTATGTTGCCCAAGCCATACGCAGACACTATAAATAGTTCATGTCACAACAGCATGAAAGAATCGAGAGTCCAAGGCAAAGGCGGTCCAATCCAAGCATTGCAAGAACGATCAACCAAATACTGGCGAATGAAGAGCCCAAAGTTGTTACCAATCCACGGTTTCTGACATGGAGAAGCCTTGGTCGCGGTTTGAAACTGTTTTTCCTCAAACATTATGTTGAGGCGACTGGTAGTAAGTTGTGTCTCGATATCAAGTTGCCCTACAGGCTCGTACTACAGATTCAAGAGAAAAATGGGTAAACTGGATAAACTACAGTCATATCTATGACGGTTAGTTATGTAAAAACTTTTCAATAGATGAAACGCAATTACTGCTTCATTTATTGCGCGAGTGAGGGAAATTTATCGCGCGTGGCATCAATCGGATCACCAATTTTAGTCCCCGTACCATGAGCTTCTATGTAACCAATGTCAGTAGCTGTGACCCCTGCCTGATACCATGCTGCCGTAATCACCTCGGTTTGTGCGATGCTGCTAGGTGCAGTGATACCATTGCTACGGCCACCGTCATGATTAATCGCACTCCCTCGTATGACAGCATGGATAACATCATTATCTTGATGCGCACGACTCAACCGTTTAAGCAGGACAAAACCTCCTCCTTCACCAAATCCAGCACCATCAGCCATTGCGTCGAAAGGACGGCATCGATCTGTCGTTGACTCAACCCCTAACCCACCTGAGTTCTCACTACGCTGAGGCAAAGCGCCTAAAACAAGTTCACAACCTCCTACCAGAGCAAAATCAGCCTCCCCAGTCAGAATTTTGTTCCGTGCTTCATGAAGTGCGACCAAAAATGATGAACATCCCGTATCTATGGCATAAACTGGGCCACGCAGATCAAGCAAATACGCAATACGACCCGCTGAAAAAGCATGTAAGCTGCCGATAAAAGCAAACGGATTGGCTTTCCCCTGTACCGATAACGACTGAAAAAGATCTGGATGCGGCCCGCCATGCGCAGCAACAAGTACTGCTGTACGCGCATTTGATAAGTCTTTCAGAATGTATCCCGCATTAACAATCGCCTCAGTAGCCAGTTGAAGCCCTATGCGTTGTCTGGGATCGATATATTCAGCTTCACTTAGTGCAATACCAAAATAATGGTGATCGAACCCTGTAATTTCATCAAGCCATCCCCCCTCTTTTTCATTGCCTGTAAGAACCTGCCCCGTATTAGCTACCCGACTTTCAGGTATTGGGCGAATGCAGTCCCGACCGTCAACCAGAATATCAATCAACTCACACCAATTTGAACATTGTGGTAATCGAAAAGAAACGCCAATTATGGCGACCGCATCATCTGAATATAGTGTCGTCACAACTGTACCACCTTAGTTTTATTGGGAGCTGTACTCTCGCCACCGAGCATTTTGGCTAAAGACTCAATGGATGGATATTTAAATAGTTGGGCAATAGTGAGATTTGGAAAGTGGCGACGTAATCGCCCAAAAACCACTAACGACTTGAATGAATCACCTCCTAATTCTAGGAATTTAGCCTGCATATCAATATCATCACGCTTAAGCACTTCACGCCAAATATCTAAGATAAGCTTTTCTATGTCATTATGAGGAACAGTAACATCAGAAGAAATCGATTTAACAGTATTAACAGAGGCCTGCAAACGCGCTATATCAAGCTTTCCATTAGCATTAACAAGGATTTTATCAATATTGTAGATTCTGGACGGAATATGACTGGCCGGTAATCGGGTAGCTAAGTTTGCAAATAGTTCATTTTCTCTCGCAGTACCCACAACATAAGCAACCAGTTCGTCAATCTGGTGAAACTCAGATTTTACACTTGTAACAACAACCTGCTTAATCCCAGGTTCAGCAAGCAAAGCATTCTCAATCTCTTTAGGTTGGATTCGATATCCACGAATTTTGAGCTGGCGATCCACGCGCCCGATAAATAAATAGTTGCCTTGCTCGTTTTGTTTAACCAAATCACCACTGGCATAAAATCTACGCCCAGAGATATCGACAAAGTGAGTTTCTGTCAGATCTTTATCCCCATGATATTCTCTGGCCAACGCACGCCCCCCTATATATAGTTGCCCCACTTCCCCGGGGGAAACTGGTCGCTTGGTGTCGTCCAGCACAGCTATTTCAACGCCATTTAAGGGCTTACCGATTGGAATTGTGTCGTTGCCTAGGGGTGTTCCATTCAGCTGATGCATTAATACACCAATAGTCGTTTCCGAAGGACCATAGTGATTAAATATTCTCAGATTGGGGTTTGCTGCAAATAAAGTTTTAGCAAGTGCCGAAGTTAGTTCTTCCCCGCCAATAATAAGTACTTTTTCAGGTAGTAATTCCGCAAGATTACCTTCCCTGGATAACATCTCTAGTTGCGAAGGCGTGCATTTCAACATTTCAATTGAAAATTTACTTATATGCTTAGCGAGCGTGATTGGGTCCAGCATCATTTCTCGATTGATAAGCTCAAGGGTACGACCTGTTAGCAGAGCACCGAAAATAGACGTATTACCAAATTAGTCTGAAATACTTGCTGCCAAGTTAAGTCAAACCCAGTGTTATAACGTCGTTCATATAAAACGCCTTTACTTTTAAATTCTTCACGGGTTTTATTCGAGAGGCGTTGGAGCACTTTTCTATAGTCTGCCAATGTTGTCTGACCACCAGAATCAGCAGCTTTTTGTGACCACAGCCATAAATATTTTGGCCAAGTACGTCGGTAAGACATTTCATTATGCAAAGGTATTCGTTGATCAGCAGGGTACTCTGTAGAAGTGAATACCCGATCATTGACTTTAGTACGTGGTGTTGATGGTTCTTCATAATCCAATATTTCAGGAGTTGCACTTAGTGCTGCTTCTCTGAATGCAATAACATCTTCAATGTTGAACCCACGAAAAAGTAAGGCACCATGATTATTAAGCTTTTTTTTACACTCGTTCCAGTTATTACTAAGCCAGGAATGCAGTGTGATACCACTATTTGGAGAGTAAATCGTGTAAGGTAGCATTATCATATTAATCCTATTTAAAATGGATTAGCTAAACTGCCTACATCATTCATTTTCCAAAGTTATTGATTAAGTAAATTACCAAAACTAAAAAGAGCAGTAGGAATTTGAAATATATGAAACTATTTCAACATCCTTGAAATATATATCCAAATTATTTGGATATGTAGGTTTTAGAATTCGTAAACGGTTAGTAATCCCAAACGCTAGCTAGTGAACGCTAATACTCTGGTGAAATTACATTTAATAAGTTGATCCATTGCTGTTATGAATATCTTATTACATAAATCAGAAAGACTCAATACTCCAACGAAATTGAGATGGATAAAATTGCCGTTTGTCTCAGTCGCTTTATCCTGAATTTTTCTTATAAGAGTAAGTATGTTAAATTAAATAGTTAATAATCTGTATAGTTTTATAGGTTGAAAAACTATTACCGACATTATTGTCAGATTTATTTTCCATATTTTAAAAAGAGACAGCGTGACTGAAAACGTTTTTTTAGCACCTTTAATGCATTTATATAACCAACCTAACAATTTAAAACCACTAATATAAAGAGATTAAAATTTCATATAAAAGGCAGATTTAAATCAATAAATACATTTTTCAGAAAAATAGTAAATTGCATTTAATAGAAATCTCTTAAACATTAAATGAGAGTCGAGAATAAATCATAGATAAAAATAATATAATCTAAATAAGCTCATATTAAAGTGTTTTCTCGCCGTTATTTTACGAATAAAACCATGAAAAAATAGGCGTTTCTCTCCGAAAAAAGGATAAATGAAAATTTTAATGATTTTAATACTGAATTTCTTTCCTAAAACATGGGGATTTTATTTACCTGTTAGAGTTAATAGTTTCACTTATTAGAGGTGGTTGGGATGACAGAATTTAAAGCATGTATTTCTTCACTTTCACACTTATATTCATCCTCATCTTGTCAAGTTAAATCAGATTTGGGTATGGGGCTTCGTTCTGTTACTCAGTTTTAAGCATTATAAAAATCCGAGCCTTTAAAGGGCTTAAGTCTATGGTGTTATCCCATCAGAGATGATTTTAGCCATTATGATGCAGGAATATAATGGCTGATGCGTTGCTCTTATCCAACATTTTGCTATTATGCAACTGATGTGGCTTTTTTTTACACAATGATGTTATACTCAAGTTGGAAACTCTGTCCGTTAAATACCGATGTAACAATTTTTTATTTTAAGAATATTAAAGGAAATTTCACGATGACACATAAAAGATACAAGCCCTCTTGGGAAGGCTATATGGGGGATTTTCTAACAGGTAATGTTGGGATTAATCAGTTAAAATCTGAACACCAGTCCTTTGATGCTATTGGTCTTGAGAAACAGTTAAACGAGAATACAACGCATATTGCGTTACTATCCTTAGAGGAAGCGAAAAATGTTTTAGAGGATATTGATTCTCCAAAACCAAAAAGCCCATTTATAAAGGAAGTGTTTTCGATTACCGATCCTATATCTATCACCCTATGCAGGTAATATACATGATGCTTCTGACTTTATAAATGTAGTAGGAGAATTTAAAAAATTAGGGATTAAAGCCACAGAGTATGTTGGTAAAAATGGGCAAAGATATATTAAAATCTCAGGTCATTCAGGGCTTAGAAAAATCATCACCGCTTCAAGATACAGTGCTTCTAACATGAAGATGATCTCTATGGGGATAGGGCAACAGGGAATAAATAGTGGCATAGTTAAGGGAATTAAATTCAATATCTTATTCTCAGCAGCTTATCGAGCGGTTGAATATATGTTTAAGGATGAATACACACTGGCTGATTTCTTAGGCAATATTGCAGTAGATATGGCTAAGGCGGCTGGCGGCTTTTGCTTCTTGGGTTACAGGTGCTTTTCTTTCAGCTTTATTTGTGGCAGGTGCCAGTGTAATTGTTGTAGCTGGTGCAATGCTTATTGTAGGTATTTTAACGACAGACATACTTGATACGGTAGATAAAAAATTTAAAATTAGTGAAACTGTGATTAATCGGATCAAAAAAGAAATGGAGAGAAAATCAAGAACACCAGAAGCTAATTTCAATCAACTTCTTCATAACTGGGGGAGTTATGGTAAATAAAAAAAAGATTATGCACATCATCGGCGCTTTTGCTATTTTTATTTTAGCGCTATCAGGTTTCTTTTTAACTGGGGAAAATCTAATTTCTTTAATCAAAATGGATGAGAAAATAACATTCTCAGGTCCTGTTTATATAATATTTTTTTCTTTTCCTTTTCTTTCATATCTTATAGTTTCTGTTATCTTCCTTAATATAAAAAATCGTTGTCCAAAATATCACGATAATTTTATTAACTGTTTTGGGATGATAGCTATTATTTCATTTTTTTTAAGCTTCCCCCTATCTTTCTATGTGGATTATAAATTAAAAAGTGAGAATTATTTGGTATGTAAAAGAATATCCTGGACATCACCTAATACCTATGTAAAAGATATTAAGCTATGTAATTAATATTATTTTTTAATTTATTCATAACTGGGGAAATTATGGTAAACAAAAGAAGAAACTGAACACTCCAAATTAAACTTACTTTACACTGTTTTAATCGGTCTGGTTTACGAAATGTAGCCTGATACTAAAATCAATGGCAACAACCTGACAGCCCTTTGAACTGTTTGCTCTCCATCTCCCCCCAATACTAAAAGTTCTCTTTACTCTCAATTAGTATTCAGGAAGGAGAATTCCGCAGATTTGTTAAACTCAGATAATCCGATGTTTCTCTAATTGAACCTGCCGCGCAGCCTCACGAGCTATACGTCTCTTACGTGCATCACAAGGTTCTGGACAATCACATACTTTCTCCACACCAATACTGCTTAAACCACCACAGCTCCCTTGTATGCTCTTACGTTTAATCATATAGCCCAACGACATTCCCGCAAAAGCCAGCAGGAAAAAGACGAAGGCTGCAATAAATACTTTCAGCACTGTCTTCCCCTTCTCATTGATTTTTCTGTAGGTATGGCTCAAAGGCTTTACTGTAACGCTCTTCAAAACCATTTTTCGTTTTTATAATCATAAAAACCGGGATACTCAGATTTTCCGCCACTTCCATTCCTTTTTCCGGCCCTAAAACATTCAGTCCAGTAGAAAGCCCATCAGCACTCATACAAGCTGGAGCAATCACCGTAATGGAAACTAAATTATGAGAAATAGGGTTCCCCGTTTTTGGATCAATCGTATGTGAATAGCGCACACCATCTTGTTCAAAGTAATTACGGTAATCGCCAGAAGTCGCTATCGACATATTTCCAGGCATTATGACTTCTTGAGCATTTTGTGCCATGCCAGTATCAGATGGCTTTTCAATCGCAATCCGCCACGGCAGATCTTTACCATTATTACCTGATGTACGAACTTCACCGCCAATATCAACCATATAATCTCTGATATTCTGCGACTCCAGATATTCAGCAACAACATCTACGCCATAACCTTTAGCAATAGACGATAAATCGACATACAGCTCTGGAACAGTTTTAATCAGGTTATTACCTTCTACCACCAGTTTATCAATCCCAGTCCATTCACGACGTTTTTCCAGTTCACTTGCAGAAGGCGCTTTCGTCACGTGCCCCTCAGGACCAAACCCCCATAAATTAACCAATGGGCCAACCGTCACATCCAACGCGCCATCCGTCAATTTATTAATATAGATCGCCTCTTTAACTACTTTGGCTGTCGCAGGTGATACAGGGAATGGCCGATCAATTTGGCGACTTTGATTAAAACGACTCAATTCAGAATCAGGGCGATATGTGGACATCTGGTCGTTAATCTCCTCCAGCAAACGATCAATCTCTTTTTGCAGAGCTTCTGGCAAAGGAGCCGACGAACCTGTGACAAATTTAATGGAATAGTAAGTCCCCATCGTTTGCCCACGAATATTTTTCTGCTCCAGACCATCGCATGCCGCCAGCAGCAGTACTGCAAATATTAACGCTATCCAGCTACTTATCTTTTTACGCACAGTTAATTACTCTATTCCGAATTGTTAGCGCCCACAAAGTTGTGGGCGCCAGCCAGTCATTAAAATCAAACTATTTATGGCCTATCAGCCGCCGAAATCATCCAACATGATGTTTTCATCCTCAACACCAAGATCTTTCAGCATCTTGATAACCGCGGCATTCATGACCGGAGGCCCACACATGTAGAACTCACAATCTTCAGGAGCTGGATGATCCCTCAAATAGTTCTCATACAGAACATTATGGATAAAACCAGTATAACCATCCCAGTTGTCTTCAGGCAGCGCATCGGATAGGGCTACATTCCAGGTAAAGTTTTCATTTTCAGCCGCTAGCTGATCAAAATCCTCGGTATAGAACATTTCACGTTTAGAACGGGCGCCATACCAGAAGCTAATCTTACGTTTGGAATTCAATCGCTTAAGCTGGTCAAAAATATGAGAGCGCATTGGCGCCATACCTGCGCCACCACCAATGAAGATCATTTCCGCATCAGTATCTTTCGCGAAAAATTCACCGAACGGGCCAGAAATAGTCACTTTATCACCGGGTTTCAGTGACCAAATATAAGAAGACATAATTCCAGGAGGCGCTTCCGAATTTCTTGGCGGCGGCGTCGCAATACGAACGTTAAGCATGATAATACCGTGCTCTTCTGGGTAGTTCGCCATTGAGTAAGCACGAACTGTTGGCTCTTTCACCTCAGAAACAAAGCGGAATAAATTAAATTTATCCCAGTCCTCACGGTATTCCTCCGGCACATCATAATCCGCATAACGAGCAGTATGTGGCTGAGATTCAATCTGAATATAGCCGCCGGCACGGAAAGGCACGACTTCTCCATCAGGGATCTTCAATTTCAGCTCTTTAATGAAAGTTGCTTTGTTATCGTTGGAAATAACTTCACATTCCCATTTCTTAACACCGAATATCTCTTCCGGTAGCTTAATTTTCAGGTCCTGTTTTACGTTGACCTGACAAGCCAGACGGCAACCCTCTTTCGCTTCACGCTTACTAATGTGAGAAAGTTCTGTTGGCAGAATGTCGCCACCGCCATCTTTAATCTTTACGCGGCACTGACCACAAGAGCCGCCGCCGCCACAAGCAGAAGAGACAAAAATACCCTGGCTTGACAACATATTTAGTAATTTATCACCGGCAGGAGCAGTAAAGCTCTTTTCCGGATCGCCATTAACTTCAACCCTAATATCCCCAGTGTTAACTAACTTCGATTTTGCGAACAAAATCAGCGCCGTCAGTACCAACACAATTAGGGTAAACATCACTACGCCTAAAATTATTATATCCATGAACGCTTCTCGCCTTTATAACTGCACACCAGAGAAGGACATAAAGCCCAATGCCATCAAACCCGTAGTGACAAAGGTGATCCCCAATCCTTTCAGACCTGCCGGAACATCAGCATATTTCATTTTTTCACGGATAGAAGCCAGCAGAACAATTGCCAACATCCAACCTATACCTGAACCAAAACCATATACGATGGATTCGGAAAAGTTATAGTCACGCTGCGCCATGAAAGAAACGCCGCCAAAAATCGCACAGTTAACGGTAATCAATGGTAAAAAAATGCCGAGCGCGTTATAGAGTGAAGGGAAATAACGATCAAGGATCATTTCAAGAATCTGCACCAACGCAGCAATCACGCCAATAAACGTAATAAAGTTCAGGAAACTGAGATCAACCCCTTCAACCAATGCACCGTCACGCAGCACCAAGTTATACACAAGGTTATTAGCAGGAACCGAGATCCCTAAAACCACCGTGACGGCAATACCCAGACCAAACGCAGTTGTGACATTTTTCGATACTGCCAAAAAAGTGCACATACCGAGGAAGAAAGCCAACGCCATATTCTCAATAAAGACAGCGCGGACAAACAGGCTTATAAAATGTTCCATGTTGTCAGTTACTCCTTATCAACCTGCGCCGGTTTCAACGTCCTCAGACCCCAAATCAGCATACCAATAATGAAAAACGCGCTAGGTGCTAGCAGGAACAAACCATTAGGCTGATACCAACCACCATTTTGTACCGATTCCATCACAGTAATTCCGAACAGTTTGCCGGAACCAAACAACTCACGCAGGAAACCAACCATGACCAGAATAACGCCGTAACCCAGACCATTACCGATACCATCCATAAAGCTCTCAATAGGTGGAGACTTCATCGCATAGGCTTCCGCTCGCCCCATCACGATACAGTTAGTAATGATAAGGCCAACAAATACAGACAATTGCTTGGAAATTTCATAAGCATAAGCCTGCAAAATCTGATCTACCACGATAACCAGTGATGCAATAATAGCCATCTGGACAATGATTCGCACACTGCCAGGGATGTAATGACGGATCAGCGAGATAAAAAAGCTGGAAAAGGCAGTAACCAATGTTACCGCGATTGTCATTACCAATGCGGTTTCCAGCTTGGTTGTTACCGCCAATGCTGAACAGATCCCCAGAACCTGCAATGCGATCGGGTTGTTATCCAAGAGCGGCCCAAGAAGGACTCTCTTTATTTCTTTACTATCAGCCATCTTTCAACGCTCCTTCGCGTACTTTTTTCAGGAACGGACCAAAACCGTTATCCCCTAACCAGAAATTAAACATATTCTGGACACCGGCAGAGGTGAGAGTCGCACCAGACAAGCCATCAACACCATAAACGTCATCGGCAGCAGCGCCGCCACGAACAATTCTGATCGCCGGATTGCCTTCATCGTTATACAGTTTTTTACCTATCCACTTTTTACGCCATTGTGGGTTATCCACTTCTCCCCCCAACCCCGGTGTTTCACCGTGCGAATAATAAGTGATGCCACGGGCCGTTTTGCCGTCTACATCAACGGAGATGAAAGCATACATGACAGACCACAGGCCAGAACCATAAATAGGCAGCACGATTTCGCGCGTTTTACCCTGCTCATTCTTCACCAGATAGATTTC
Organism: Photorhabdus luminescens subsp. luminescens; assembly: GCF_001083805.1. Taxonomy (GTDB): domain Bacteria; phylum Pseudomonadota; class Gammaproteobacteria; order Enterobacterales; family Enterobacteriaceae; genus Photorhabdus; species Photorhabdus luminescens. Next base: position 355,222 of record NZ_JXSK01000003.1, read on the forward strand.
AGCCACATTGGCGCGACGGCGGATTTTCGCCAAATCCTTTTCAGGCGGTAATGCAATACTGGTATCATCACTGCGCAACGCATCGTTCAGGTTAAACTTGCCCTGACTGCTTTCAAGCGTTGCAGTATCCAGGTTCAACAACTCAGTTTTAATACGGCTTTTAAACGTTTCTTTAACTTCATCGGCACTCATCTGGGGATTGAGTAGTCCAGCAACATCGAGGATATTACGCTGTTTATCCATCAATTTTTGTTCTTGTTGCTGAGATTTCAGCCCTACCGCAGAACCTGCTACAACAATTGAACAAACCAGACATAGCACAAAAACAACGATAAATGTTCTGCCGACGCTGTCATTATTTTTGGGTTTATCATTAGCCACGGGCTTTTCTCCGCTTAATATTGGCTTGCACTACCAGATAATCAAACAATGGCGCAAACAGGTTTGCGAACAGAATCGCCAACATCATACCTTCTGGGTATGCCGGGTTAACCACCCTGATCAGAACACACATCACACCAATCAGAATGCCGTACCACCATTTACCTTTATTAGTAAATGAAGCGGATACCGGATCTGTCGCCATAAAGAGCATACCAAAAGCGAAACCACCCAGAACCATATGCCAATACCAAGGCATAGCAAACAATGGGTTAGTCGCTGAACCGATAACATTAAATAGGTAGGAAGTTGCAACCATACCCAACATTACCCCGGCGACAATGCGCCATGAAGCAATACGGGTAAACAGAATAATTGCACCACCGATGAAAATCATCAGCGTAGAGACTTCACCAATCGAACCAGGAATATTGCCAATGAAAGCATCCATCCAAGTAACAGGCTGGCCGGTAACGGTATTCACCAATCCCTGACTACCACCAGCCGCCCATTGAGACAACGGGGTCGCGCCAGAGAAGCCATCAGCCGCAGTCCATACCAAGTCACCTGAAATTTGCGCCGGATAAGCAAAGAACAGAAAAGCGCGGCCTGCCAGTGCCGGGTTCAGGAAGTTACGGCCTGTACCACCGAAAACCTCTTTCGCAATTACAACACCGAATGTAATGCCCAGCGCCGCTTGCCACAGAGGAATAGTTGGCGGAACAATCAACGCAAACAAAATAGAAGTAACAAAAAAACCTTCGTTAATTTCATGTTTACGGATAATGGCAAACAGTACTTCCCAGAAGCCGCCAACCACAAATACAACGATGTAAATAGGTAAAAAGTAAGTTGCGCCAAGCAACATTTCGCTACACCAGCTAGCGCCTGGCGTCAGTGATGCACCGAAAAACTGAGCAACACGATAGTGCCAATCAGATGCCAGAATTTGCTGTAATTCTGCGCCACTGTATAAATGGTACAACGCAGGGATCGCCTGCTGACCAACGTTATACATTCCCCAGAACATTGCCGGAAATACCGCCAGCCATACCATGATCATCATACGCTTTAGATCGATGGCATCACGGACATGGGCACGGCCGGAAGTGACTGTACCTGGTGTATAGAAAATCGTCGTTACCGCTTCGTACAGCGGATAATATTTTTCTAATTTGCCCCCAGGCTCAAAGTGGCGCTCAATTTTTTCAAAATAGTTTTTCAGGCCCATGAAATCATCCTTCCTGCTCAATCTTAGTCAGCACTTCACGCAGTACCGGACCATATTCATATTTGCCAGGACAGACATAGGTACAAAGCGCCAAGTCTTCCTCATCTAACTCCAGACAACCCAGTGCCTGAGCGCTATCGGTATCTCCCGCCAGCAGATCTCGCAGCAAATGCGTTGCCATGATGTCCAAAGGCATAACACGCTCATAGTTACCAATTGGCACCATAGAACGTTCACCGCCATTCATTGCCGTTGAAAAAGCAAAACGCTTATTTTTCAGGAAATGACCAATGGTGGTGCGGGTAATGGAAAATTTATCGATACCCGGCATAATCCAACCAAATAGCTCTTTTTCGCGACCTTCACACAAAACAGAGACCAAAGTGTGGAAACGACCAAGATAGTGATGAACTTCATCCGACTGAGTACCGCACAATACGGAACCTGAAATAATACGGTTTTCACCCTCTTTAAGCTGCTCCTGAGTTAACTCAAGCAGATCAGCCCCCAAGCAGGTACGTATAAGACGTGGTTTCTCAACCTGTGGACCGGCCAACGCAATGACCCGATCCGTATAAAGTGTACCGGTAGTGAATAATTTACCGATAGCAATCACATCCTGATATCCCAAATGCCATACCGTTTTTGTCGCACTCGCGGGTTCAATAAAGTGAATGTGAGTGCCAACTAATCCCGCAGGATGCGGACCAGAGAACTGATTATAAGTGATTTGTGCATTATTCCCGACATTCGGCAAGCTCCCTGCACTATGGCAAACATGGACTTTACCTTCGGTTAATTTAGTCAGCACATTCAGACCATCAACAAAAGCCTCCTCCTCAGTAGCAATAATAACCTGTGGATTTGCAGCCAGAGGCTGAGTATCCATAGCAGTTACAAAAATTGCTTTTGGCGAGGAGCCGGGAGCAGGACTTCGGCTGTAAGGGCGGGTACGCAGTGCAGTCCATAACCCGGAATCGATCAGATTCTTTTCCACTTGTTCTCGGGATAACTGAGAAAGTTGGGAACGATCATAACGGTCAAAATCAACCTGTTCGTCTCCCGTTATCTCAATCACAATTGACTGCAAAATACGTTGTTCACCACGATTAATCGCCACAACCTGCCCACAGGCCGGACTGGTGAAAACCACACCTGGATTCTTTTTATCTTCAAAAAGAATCTGGCCCTTCTTAACATGCTCACCTTCCTTAACCAACATAGAAGGACGCATTCCAACATACTCTTCACCCAACAATGCTACATGGCGAATCGTCGGACCGTCTTCTATTACTTGAGCAGGCGCTCCTGCAATCGGGAGGTCGAGTCCTTTTTTAATTTTAATCATAAGATTTGCACAAGTTTATCAATTAAATCATATGCTACAGATTACCTGGCGGTAACATAGCCACTCTATAAAAAAACCCTTAAGTCACGAATCGCGCCCAGGTTATAATTCTCCGATAATTGTTACGATTTTCTTTAATCTCCGAGCGGTAATTTTAACATCTCCCTTCTTGAACTGTCTGACTAATCAAGTGATTTAGTTCAAGCAAACAGGAATAATTTTGGCGCTGAACCATTAACAGTTCGCAAAAAACGAATTATTATATCACCTTTACCGACAATCGATTATATTTTAACCTAATAATCATTTTGTAGGGCAAAGTTATCATCGTCATTCTTTATTCACAAAGTCGATGACTCATGGCAATCTTAAGCTAAATTTTTAGTCAGCCCGCTACATCGCTATTATGGTAGTCACATGAAAAAAACTGCGGCTTTTCCTGCAATAATATTGTTGTTATTGAGTTCATTCACTCCTATCTATGCTCAGGATACTTTAGTTCAATTGACGCAAAATTCTCCTTCGCAGACCGGCTCTCCTGTCTTTATCCAAATATTCAAAGAAGAGCGGATACTGGAGCTTTATACTAAAAATAGTCATGGAAGCTACCAACTATCCAAAAGCTACCCCATCTGTAATTACTCTGGCGGCCTTGGTCCCAAAACCACAGAAGGCGACCTGAAAAGCCCTGAAGGCTTCTATCGTGTAAAAACCCATCAACTCAATCCAAATAGTCGGTATTACCGATCTATTAATCTCGGATTTCCAAATGAATACGATAAATTCAGAGGCTATTCCGGCAATTATTTAATGATCCACGGAGAGTGTAAGTCTGTCGGTTGCTACGCTATGACTAATGGTTACATGGATGAGATCTACTATTATGTAGAAAGTGCATTATTGCGCGGGCAATATGAAATTAATATCAGTATTTATCCATTCAAAATGACACCACAGAATATGCTACGCCACCGTTCATCCTCCCATTATATGTTTTGGCTACAATTACAACCGGCCTATGAGTATTTTGCAAAAAATCATCGGCCAGCAACGATCAACGTCATTAACGGTCAATATGTAATTAATGCTACACCTGACAAATCACCACTTTTGCAACATCAATCACAATACGCGTTCACCAAGATGAAATAGCGCATAGCAACCCGGCTCAATACGATTCCAGGCTTCATTACCAGTTAACGGTTGGGTCACAATAACAGAAACAACATCGTCCGGCTGTGTATGCTGTTGAAAATCAATTTCAACATCCTGATCCAGAAGTTTTGCTTTTCCAAACGGCGCCCGACGGGTGATCCAATAGAGGTTGGTTGAGCAATATGCCATCACAAAACGCCCATCTGACAGCAACATATTGAATACGCCTTTTTTGCTAAGTTCGTCTGCTAGTGAGGCGATAAAACGAAAAACCTGAGGCCAGTTGGAGGGAGTTCTTGGATATTTTTGTGAAAGTTGATGTAAAATCCAGCAAAAAGCATGTTCACTATCCGTTTGCCCAACGGGACGATACTGACCAGTTTCAAGCTGCCGATAGCCTCTAAGCTGCCCATTATGGGCATAAGTCCAGTTACGTCCCCACATCTCGCGAATGAAAGGATGAGTATTTTCCAACGCAACATTACCGCGGTTAGCCTGTCGAATATGAGAAACCACCACTCTGGATTTAATCGGGTACTCTTGTACGAAGCGAGCAACGGGCGAATTGTAACTTGGTTGATGATCTTTAAATGTGCGACAGCCCCGCCCCTCATAAAATGTGATCCCCCATCCATCCTTATGGGGCCCGGTATGACCACCCCGTTGAATCAGACCACCTAAACTAAAGCAGATATCTGTTGGCACATTTGCACTCATGCCAAGTAACTCACACATTGCCCACCTCTGTAGCCTATAAAATCAGGCTTTAACCATCTCTTTTTCGATAAGTTGAATCAGGATATGAATAACTTTGATATGAATTTCCTGAATACGATCTGCATAACCAAAATGCGGAACACGGATTTCCACATCAGCGGTTCCTGCCATTTTACCGCCATCCTTGCCTGTCAACGTAATAACTTTCATGCCTTTTAAACGGGCAGCTTCAACGGCTTTAATAATATTACCGGAATTACCGGAAGTAGAGAGACCCAATAATACATCTCCCTCTTTCCCAACGGCTTCCACATAACGCGAAAAAACAAATTCATACCCGAAATCATTACTGACGCAGGAAAGGTGGCTGACATCAGAAATCGCAATCGCCGGATAGCCAGGACGATTTTCGCGGTAACGGCCTGTCAATTCTTCTGCAAAATGCATCGCATCACAATGCGAACCCCCATTACCGCAGGACAGTACCTTGCCACCCGCTTTAAATGAATCAGCCAGTAATACTGCTGCTTTTTGAATTGCTTCAATATTTGCATCGTCGCTTAAAAACTTTGCCAGCGTATCCGCGGCTTCATTCAATTCACTACGGATCAGGTCTTGATACATAGGCTCCTCACTTCGGTCAGGTAATCTTTAATGTTGTGCCGGATGGCAGTTTACCGGATCAAGAGAATTGAAAGAAGACAACATCTCGTTTCTGGAGATTTAATCCGCTGCCGATCACCACGAGTTTGTGAGCTACATTGTAATTAAGATGTAAAGATATTGCTAAAAACGATTTCCTGGTCTAAAAAGAGAAGAACACCACAACAGGTCCGACCTCTGATGACTTACCTGACCCTGAGATTAACCAGGAGCTTTTATTATGACCACATTGAGTATTATTCTATTCTTAGTATTGATTGGGATACTTTGCTATCACAAAGTCAATCTCAGTCTCAGCAGCCTACTGCTCCTTGTCTATACCGTCTTGATGGGCGCTATTGATGCATGGAGCTACTGGATGTTGTTACCAATGGCCATTATTCTGTTCCCACTGAATTTTGCGCCAATGCGCCACTCCTTACTGACTGTTCCGGCCCTAAAAGCCTTCCGTAAGGTGATGCCAAGTCTATCTCGCACGGAAAAAGAAGCTCTTGACGCAGGTACTACCTGGTGGGAAGGTGAACTGTTCCGCGGTAAACCCGACTGGAAAAAACTACATGATTATCCAAAGCCTCAGTTAACCGCCGAAGAACAAGCATTTCTGGATGGCCCGGTAGAAGAAGCTTGCCGTATGACCAATGATTTCCAGATAAGCCATGAACTTGCTGATTTACCGCCTGAGTTATGGCGTTACCTGAAAGAGCACCGTTTCTTTGCCATGATCATTAAAAAAGAGTATGGCGGTCTGGAATTCTCAGCCTATGCACAGGCACGAGTGCTGCAAAAATTGGCGGGAACATCCGGCATTCTGGCAATCACCGTAGGTGTACCTAACTCTCTCGGCCCTGGTGAATTGTTACAGCATTATGGCACCGAAGAGCAGAAGAACCGCTATCTACCTGGGCTTGCCCGTGGTGAAGAGATCCCATGTTTCGCATTGACCAGCCCGGAAGCTGGCTCTGATGCCGGATCAATCCCTGATACAGGCGTAGTCTGTATGGGAGAATGGCAAGGTGAGCAAATTCTGGGTATGCGCCTGACCTGGAACAAACGCTATATCACACTTGCACCTATCGCGACCGTACTCGGTCTGGCTTTCAAACTGTCTGACCCTGACCGTTTATTGGGCGACAAAGAAGAATTGGGTATTACCTGTGCATTGATTCCAACCAATGTACCGGGAGTAGAAATTGGTCACCGTCATTTCCCACTGAACGTTCCGTTCCAGAATGGCCCAACTCGCGGTAAAGATATCTTTGTCCCCATCGACTATATCATTGGCGGGCCCAAAATGGCCGGACAAGGCTGGCGTATGCTGGTTGAGTGTCTGTCTGTCGGCCGTGGTATCACTCTGCCGTCAAATGCAACCGGCGGTTTGAAAAGTGTTGCGATGGCGATTGGCGCATACTCTTATATCCGTCGCCAATTCAAAATGCCAATCGGTAAAATGGAAGGGATTGAAGAACCGCTGGCACGCATTGCCGGTAACGCCTATTTGATGGATGCCGCTGCAACGCTTGCAACAACCGGTATTATGCTAGGTGAAAAACCCTCTGTGTTATCCGCTATCGTGAAATATCACTGTACTCACCGAGGCCAACGCTCAATTATTGACGCAATGGACATTGCCGGTGGTAAAGGTATTTGCCTTGGTCCATCCAACTTCCTTGCTCGCGCTTATCAAGGCGCGCCTATCGCTATTACCGTTGAAGGCGCCAATATTCTGACCCGTAACATGATTATCTACGGTCAGGGAGCTATCCGCTGCCATCCTTATGTCCTTGATGAAATGGCTGCGGCGGAAAATAACCGTATTAAAGACTTTGATAAGGCACTGTTTAGTCATCTTGGTCACGTCGCTAGCAACATGTTACGCAGCTTCTGGCTTGGCTTAACCAATGGCCGAACCAGCAGCACGCCGGTCAATGATGCAACACGCCGTTACTATCAGCAATTAAACCGCCTGAGTGCCAACCTTGCGCTATTATCAGATGTGGCAATGGGTGTATTAGGTGGTAGCCTGAAACGTCGTGAACGTGTCTCAGCCCGTCTTGGAGATGTTCTGAGTCAAACTTATCTGGCTTCCGCGACGTTGAAACGCTATGAAGATGAAGGTCGTCAAAAAGAAGATTTGCCGCTAGTTCAGTGGGCCGTTCAAGATAGTTTGTATCAGGCAGAGCAGGCGATAGATAATTTACTGAGTAACTTCCCGAATCGTCTGGTTGCCGGTCTGATGCGTGCTATTGTTTTCCCTCTAGGACGTGTACATTCAGCGCCATCCGACCATCTGGATCACAAACTGGCCCAGATCTTACAACAACCGTCTGCTACCCGTGATCGCATTGGCCGAGGTCAATATCTGACACCAAGCGAGCACAATCCTCACGGACTATTGGAAGAAGCGCTGCACGATATTATCGCCGCAGAACCGATCCATGCCCGTTTGAGTCGCGAAGCAGGTAAACGCCTCGGCTTTACTCGCCTAGATAAGCTGGCAGAACGCGCACTCGCAGAACGTAAGATCACGCCAGACGAGGCCGCAATTCTAAAACGCGCTGAAGCAAGCCGTCTACGTTCTATTAATGTCGATGAGTTTGAACCAGAAGCATTGGCTGTTCCTGCCCACATTGAAAAGCGGAGAACAGAAGCCGCTTAAAACTAATGATTTAAAGAGAGTTAAACACTAAATTAATCATGGGGCGATATCTTAACAAATATCGCCCCGTATTTTATGACTTAGATGTAGAAGCAAAGGATACCTCTTCCAATGCTAACAACTCTTCAATTGTTTGACGGCGGCGAATTAATTGAGGGTGACCATTAACAAACAACACTTCAGAGATCAACGGACGACTATTGTAATTGGAGGACATTGACGCACCATAGGCGCCAGTATCATGAAAAACTAAATAGTCGCCAATTTGAACAGGCGGCAACGCCCTTGGAGCAATCCCCCCGCCCTCAACCTGCGTAAAGATATCACCGGATTCACATAACGGCCCCGCAACTAACGTTTCCCGCAATGGCAATTGCTCAATCTTACGTCCATCAGCAGGCAAAACTGAGATATGGTGATAACTGCCATACATTACTGGACGCATTAGGTCATTAAACCCCGCATCCACCAGAACATAATTACGATTCCCCATCTGTTTAATCGCCCGAACTTCTGTCATCAGAACGCCAGATTCCGCCACCAAAAAACGCCCCGGCTCAATTTCTAACTCAACTTTATGACCTAAATGCTGCTCAATTCTTTTACGAGCATCATTCCACAACCCAAAATAATGAGCGATATTGATTCGCTCATCTCCCTGATGATAAGGAGTCGATAAACCACCGCCGGCTGAAATTGCCTGAATATCTTCGCCACAAAGAATAACCTGTTCAACCATCGCATTGCACACACTGGCAAGGTGATGATAATCAACACCAGAACCGATATGCATATGTAAACCAAGCAATTTCAATCCATAGTGGCGGATTTTCTCAATTGCCTGCGGCAGATCCTGATACCAAATACCATGTTTACTGTTTTCCCCTCCTGTATTCGTCTTCTGGCTATGACCATGACCAAACCCAGGATTAATCCGCAACCATACCGGATGCCCTTGTTTACATTGACCAATCTGTTCCAACATATCGATAGAACCCGCATTAACCGGAATATCCAATTCGGTTACTCTTTGCAACGTCGGCCCATCGATTAAATCAGCAGTGAAAACAATATCTGCTATTTCTTGCCCTGGACAAAATCCAGCCCGCAAAGCACGCTCAATTTCCCCGAGCGAAACGGCATCAACTTTCACACCATACTCACGCATCAGCCGCAAAATATGAATATTAGAACAAGCCTTCTGAGCAAACCTAATTACATCAAATTGATATAATGATTTGATTTTTTGAATAATTGTTTCACTATCGTAAACCCATAATGGAGTACCATATGTCTCTGGTAGGAGACTCAAATTCTCTGGTATCAAATTAGGACAATTATTGCGGGTAAAAGCGCTCATCAGGGTTCCTCTCACAAAGTCGGCAAATAACCCATTATTGGCAGTAAAAAGCAGGAATAAAAATATCCATTTCGTTATAGTCTATTCATCTGTGATATAGAATTATCATTTGAAGGAACAATTTATGTCTTCTTGTTCATGGCGCCATATTGAAATCTTCCATGCGGTAATGACGACAAAAAACCTGACAGAAGCGGCTATTTTATTACAAACATCACAACCAACCGTCAGTCGTGAATTAGCCCGATTCGAGCATCTAATAAAATTCAAACTATTTGACCGAGTAAAAGGTCGCCTACATCCGACAGCACAGGGATTGCGCCTTTTTGAAGAAGTTCAGCGCTCTTATTATGGACTTGAAAGAATAATGAATGCGGCTGATAACATACGTAAGTTTCAACATGCTCAGCTTTCCATCGCCTGCCTGCCGGTATTTTCTCAATCGCTGTTACCGAAAGTTTGCCGCCACTTCACCCGTCAATACCCTGATACTAATTTAACAATCATTCCACAGGAATCACCGCTACTGGAAGAGTGGCTCTCCGCTCAACGCCATGATCTAGGTCTAACAGAGCATTTGCAGACACCACCGGGTACACGGAGAGAAACACTAATCACGCTAAATGAAATTTGCGTATTACCCGCCGCTCATCCTCTCAGTCATAAACCGTTATTGACTCCCGAAGATTTCAGCGAACAAAACTTTATTAGCCTTTCGATAACGGATAGCTATCGTCAACTCATTGATGGAATATTCGCAGAACACCGTATTCGCCGCCGCATGATTATGGAAACTCACAGTGCGGCATCAGTATGTGCAATGGTGCGCGAAGGCATTGGTGTCTCTATTGTCAACCCACTGACCGTACTTGATTATCTGGACAGCCACGGCAAATCTGAAATATGCGCTCGCCCATTCAGTCTCAACATTCCCTTTACTGTCAGCCTGATAAAGCCCATTCACCGCCCTTCTTCTGCCCCAGTGGATACTTTTATTGAACACTTAAAAGCACAAATTGCCCTGTTTCCTCAAAAACTAAAGTCAGCTTTTCAGCATTAACGCTTGCCAGTATGGAGAAGAAGCAAACCATTGCACCAGGAAATCCAGTAATGCCCTCAGCGTTGCTGGCATATTTTGACGGCTGGCATAAATACCATAAATTCCCATAGCCTGAGGTCGATATTCTGGCAACAACTGAATCAATTTTCCTGATGCTAAGTGTGAAGCAACAGAATAATAGGGTTGCATGGCAATTCCCGCGCCTTGTAATGTTGCTTCCATTAACACCATCGATTCATTAGCACTCAAAGTACCACTAACAGGAACAGAATATTTTTCCCCTCGACGTTCGAATAACCAAAGACTTTTGCCAAAAAAGTTATAAGTCATACAGTTATGCAGGGCTAAATCAGCAGGCTTTTGAGGGAGCATTTTTCCCATCAGGTAAGAAGGGGCAGCGCAAACCACAGAATGACATGTCGATAACGGTCTGGCGATCAAATTCGGTTCTAGGTTATTCGTAATGCGTAACGCTAAATCTATCCGCTCCTCGACCAAATTTATTGCCTTATTGCTCATTTGCATATCAATGGCTATCTGAGGATAAAGCTGCATAAATTCAGGAATCGCCACAGACAATGCGCTCACCGCCAAAGATTGAGAACTGCTTATTCGCAGAAGACCACTCAGCTCCTGCGCTGCTACTGGTTGATGAACCGGAATCTCTTCCGCCAATTGCAATAATTTACGACTGCGCTGATAGGCGATCTCTCCTGCCGATGTCAGGCTGATCTTTCTCGTTGTACGATGTAACAGACGTACTCCCGCCCATTTTTCCATTTCAGCCAGATATCGGGATACCATTGCCCGCGACATATCTAACCGTTCCGATGCGGCAATCATGCTGCCTTGTTCTACAATTATAGTGAACACTTGCGCAGCAGTGACTCTATCCATCAATTAGCTCGATTTATGCAACAAATAATTGCCAATTATGCGGTTTTTTCATCGAAAAACGCAACTTATTATGAACCTTGCTATACACAACATCAGGAATTCAATCATGACTCGCAAAACAACATTAAATATTGCGCTGGCAGGTATCCTTTCCTTGGGTACTATTTCTCTGGCACAAGCCGTAAACCTAAAACTGGATGTTTTCAATCCAGGTGAAAGAAGCGTATTTCCCGTCTCTTCTGAGCTCATCATCGGTGATAGAGAAGTTGTACTGATCGATGCTCAGTTCCAAAAAAATGACGCTGAAGCACTGGCCAGAAGGATTAAGTATACCGGCAAAAAACTGACAACTATCTATATCAGTCAGTCTGATCCTGATTTCTATTTTGGCCTTGATACACTGACCAAAGCGTTCCCTAACGCAAAAGTCATTGCATCACCAGAAACCATTAAAGAAATCAAAAAGACCAAAGATGGCAAACTGGCTTATTGGGGAGGTGTTCTGAAAGAACAGGCCCCAAAAAAAGTTATCGTGCCGCAACCACTGGAATGTAACACTTTTACAGTTGACGGTGAAAAGCTGATCGTCGAAGGTCTTGATGGCCCTGCGGCTGACCGCACTTTCGTTTGGATACCTAAACTAAAAGCGGTAGTCGGCGGCGTCACTGTTTCAAGTAACATTCATGTCTGGATGGCAGATACACAATCTAAAGCATCCCGTAAAAATTGGATGCAGACATTAGATCGTATAAAAGAGCTGAAACCGACAACTGTAGTTCCGGGACATTTCATTGGTAACACCCCAATGACGTTGGAATCCGTTCATTTCACGCAAGAATACCTGACTATTTTTGAGAAAGAGCTGGCAAAAGCGAAAGATTCAAAAGCGCTAATAGCCGCAATGGAAAAGCACTATCCAAAACTTGGAGACAAATCCAGCCTTGAATTAAGTGCTAAGGTGCTGAAAGGCGAAATGAAGTGGCCCCAGTAAATAAATTAACTCTTTTTTAGGAATGAGTATTTTTAGGAACAAGTATTTTTAGGAATAAGTAATATGCCCGGAATGACTCTGCATTATATCTATGATCCACTATGTGGCTGGTGTTATGGCGTTTCCTCTCTGATACAAGCAGCAAAAGAGGTCGCAAATGTAAAAATTGAATTGCATGGCGGCGGAATGCTGACGGGAGATAACAGACGCCAAATAGACAGCACATGGCGTGATTACGTTCTTAGTCAGGATAAACGGATCGCAAGCCTTACCGGGCAAACTTTCAGTGAGCAATATGTCGCACTGTTAAATGATAAATCACTGATTATGGATTCATTGCCACCAATATCAGCCATTATTGCAGCAGAAAAATTGGCTGGTAAAAGTGTCGAAATGTTACTGGCAGTACAAAAAGCGCATTATGTTCGTGGATTAAAAATCAGCAAAACTGAAACATTATTGAATTTAGCAAATGAATTGCAGCTTGATTCAGAACTGTTTCAGCAAGAGCTGAAATTGAATAATGAATCAGAAAGTCTCCAACACATTAGGAAAAGCCGTGAACTATTGGCAGCAGTTGGCGGCTCAGGCTTCCCTACGTTTATTCTGGAAAATAACAGAAACGAGCTATCTATTATTTCTCTTGATAAATACTTGGGACAACCCAAACGTTGGCAAGATGCGTTGATTCACGATCAGTTTTAATACCACAATTTTAACTACTGGCGCCCATACATTTTCAGCTATCGGGCGCCATCCACGACACCCCATCCACTCCCAATAAATGCATATAGATCATGATGGCCGCAGAAATGGCTATATATGGGCCAAAAGCAACAGACTCTTGGTAATTTTTTCGTATTCTCCACATGCAAAAGTACCCAATCAGACCAAACAATGAGGACAAAAACATTAATAAAGGAATGGCGCCAATCCCCAACCAAGCACTAACCGCCGCCATTAACTTAAAATCACCATAGCCTAATCCTTCTTTATGACAAATTATTCTGAATAACCAATAGAGCGACCATAAAATTAAATACCCCGCAATCGCACCTGTCACAGCTTGTTCGATAGGCACAAAAGTTTGATTCAAATTCAGTAATAACCCCAACCATAAAAACAGATAATTTATTATATCTGGCAATAATTTAATTTTTATATCAATAAAAGACAATATAATTAGCATCCAAACAAATATCAAAGCAACATATAAATTAAAATTCCATGGAAAATAAATCATAAAGAAAGCCGTTGTAAACAACGTCACTAGTTCAACCTGAAAACAACTAAAAACTATTTTCTCATATCCATAAATAATTTTAATAAATACAAATATCACTTTATTCAAAGTTATTCCAGACACTATTCCAATAAAAATAGCTAAAACAATCACCTCAACATTAATATCCATTTAATAAAACATCTCCAAATTAATTATATACCCTTCATCTTTCAAGCTGCTGCTTTGTTGGCTGCTTTCACTCACCCCAGTCACATAGTTATCTATGCTCCTGGGGATTCGTTCACTTGCCGCCGCGCTGCAACTCGAAATCTATTAGGTATATAATGAATATTTTAATTAAGTAAAAAAACAAATATTCATTATGTTTTTGGCATAAAAAGATAATAATAAACAACACTATTTTAAAACAACAAAATAAATATAAAACAGTCAAATTAAATATAAATATGCGAGCAGACTCGCAACATTTATTCAGAGATAACAATCTGTATCGAGATAGCTTGATAATTGGATTAAGCCTCCCTTATCATACCCTCCATTATTTATTGCTTTATGTATATACCCGCAGGAAGGAAAGAAAAACATGCGCATACCCCGCATATATCACCCGGAATTACTCTCATCGAACACTGAAATTTATCTGAGTGATGAGGCGGCTAACCATGTTGGGCGGGTACTCAGAATGAGTCATGGTCAACAGTTGCAACTGTTTGACGGCAGCAATCAGATCTTCAACGCTCAGATTACCGAAGCTAGCAAAAAATCTATCAAAGTACATATCAGCAATAGCGAACTTGCCGATAATGAATCACCACTTCATCTCCATTTGGGGCAAGTCATATCCCGCGGTGAAAAAATGGAATTCACCATTCAAAAATCTGTAGAACTAGGGGTAAATGTTATTACGCCTTTAATTTCTGAACGTTGCGGAGTAAAGCTGGATGGAGAACGGCTGGCTAAAAAACTTCAACAGTGGCAGAAAATTGCTATTGCTGCCTGTGAGCAATGCTATCGCAACCGTATACCTGAAATTCGCCCAGTGATGCAACTCGAACGCTGGTGTGCAGAAGATGATGGCAGTTTAAAATTAAATCTACATCCACGAGCCAGCCAAAGCATCAATACCCTACCTTCACCTGTAAAAAAAGTGCGTTTACTGATTGGCCCGGAAGGTGGATTATCGATAGATGAAATTGCTATGACAACTAATTACCAATTTACTGATATCCTGTTAGGGCCACGGGTATTGAGAACAGAAACGACAGCGCTCACCGCAATTACCGCATTACAAGTGCGTTTCGGCGATTTGGGTTAAGGAGAAAGAATGATCAAAATCGGCATCGTGATGGACCCCATTTCATCCATCAACATCAAGAAAGACACCAGTTTTGCCATGCTATTGGAAGCACAACGCCGCGGCTGGGAACTCCATTATATGGAGATGAGCGATCTCTATCTGCACCAAGGGGAAGCACGCGCACGTACCCGCCTATTACAGGTAGAAAACCGTCCACAGCAATGGTATCAATTCGATAAAGAACAAGATCTGGCACTGGAAACATTGGATGTCATCTTGATGCGTAAAGATCCTCCATTTGATACTGAATACATTTACGCCACTTATATTCTGGAGCGAGCAGAAGAGAAAGGCGCTCTTATTGTCAATAAACCGCAAAGCCTGCGCGATTGTAACGAAAAACTATTCACAGCCTGGTTCCCTGATTTAACACCAGATACCTTAGTGACTCGCAATGCCGTTCAATTGCGTGAATTCCACCTGAAACATGGTGATGTCATCTTTAAACCACTAGATGGTATGGGCGGTGCATCAATATTCCGCCTGAAAAAAGATGACCCAAACGTTGGCGTAATTATTGAAACCCTGACGGAACATGGCGATCGCTTCTGTATGGCGCAGAATTTCCTACCAGCGATAAAAGAGGGTGATAAACGGGTATTAATTGTCGATGGCGAACCCATTCCTTATTGCCTGGCTCGCATCCCTGCCCAAGGTGAAACTCGTGGTAATCTTGCTGCGGGCGGCCGTGGTGAAGCTCGTCCGCTTTCAGAAAGCGATTGGGCTATCGCCAAAGCAGTTGCTCCGACTTTAAAAGAAAAAGGGTTAATTTTTGTCGGTCTGGACATCATTGGTGACAAACTAACTGAAATTAATGTCACCAGTCCAACCTGTGCACGCGAGATAGAAGCCGCTTTCCCTGATATTTCAATCATTGGCATGTTAATGAATGCGATTGAAGAACGGTTAGAGAAATAAAAAATTCTTTTTGCGAATTTGCCTGTCAGGGTTTGTCATTTATACTTTTAGCCCACATACTGTGGGCTAAAGAATCCTTACATAGCCAGGTTAATTACTAGAAACAAAATGAATCTACAGCACCATTTTCTTATCGCCATGCCCTCATTATCTGATCCCTATTTCAAACGCTCAGTTGTTTACATTTGTGAACACAACGAAAATGGGGCAATGGGATTGGTGATAAATAAACCCATTGAGCAAATCTCTGTTCGGAAAGTTTTACAAAAGCTGAAAATATCACCAGAAGATCGGGATGAAAGCATCAGTCTAAACAAACCTGTCATGACTGGCGGCCCACTGGCTGAAGATCATGGTTTTATATTGCACACTCCCAGACCCGGTTTCAGTTCAAGCATTAAAATTTCCGATGACACAATGATCACCACATCCAAAGATGTCCTGGAAACCTTGGGTACACCACGCCAACCAAAACAGATATTGGTCACGTTGGGGTATGCCAGTTGGGAAAAAGGCCAGCTTGAAAAAGAGATAATGGAGAATAGCTGGCTAACAGCAAACGCTGATCCACATATTATTTTCAACTCACCCATTGCGGACCGCTGGCGTGAAGCAGCCTCTTTGCTTGGTATCAATATCTACAATATTGCGCCACAAGCAGGACATGCATAGATGAGTAACCGTACAATAATGGCTTTCGATTTTGGCACCCGCAGCATCGGCGCAGCCATCGGACAAGAAATCACGGGTACCGCCAGAGCATTAACCTCGTTTAAAGCCACAGAGGGTATCCCCAATTGGCAGCAAATCGAAAAATTGCTTAAAGAGTGGCAACCCGATCTGGTTATCGTTGGTCTTCCCCTCAATATGGATGGCACTGAGCAATTAGTCACAGTACAAGCACGTAAATTTGCAAACCGGCTACATGGCCGGTTTGGAGTACAAGTCCAACTCCAGGATGAACGCCTGACAACTGTTGAAGCCCGCGCTAATCTGTTCGACCGAGGTGGTTATAAAGCCTTAAGTAAAGGAAAAGTAGATGCTACTTCCGCTGTTATCATTCTGGAAAGCTGGTTTGAACAGCACTATTTATAACGTAATAGCTAATATACCCTATGAATTTCAAGATGCATCGCGACGGCAAGGGAGCGAATCCCCGGAAGCATAGCTAACTATGTGACCGGGTTGTGTGAGTGCAACCAACAAAGGGGCAACTTGAAAGATAACGGGTAGATAACGGATATAGTGCAATAACGATCAACTCACAGTAACAGCGATCAATTAACAGCAACCGTATAACCACGACTCACGATTAACTGATAGCATTTTCGTTAATCTTCCTCTCCGTTTGCTCTGCCAGTAATCCCTGCAATTTACGCTGCTGCAAGCCCTGCTCATAGGTTTGCATCCCACTGGCAGCGCCCGTCTGCATAAGCGTTGTTATTTGATGATTTTTTCCTTCTCGTATCAGATGACTCACCGCCTGATTAACCACCAATACTTCATATACAGCGACTCGCCCACCTCCCTGTGCGGAGACTAATTGCTGTGCTATCACAGCTTTCAAACTGCCTGCTAGCTGACTACGTACCCACCCTTTTTCTTCAGCAGAGAAAATATCTACCAACCGGTCAATTGCTTGTACAGCACCTCTGGTATGCAAAGTCGACAATACCAGATGCCCAGTCTCTGCCGCAGTTAACGCCAAGCGTATTGTCTCCTTATCCCGCAGCTCACCCAACAACAATACATCAGGATCTTGCCGGAGAGCCCCTTTCAGCGCGTCCTGATAACTGGGCGAATCCAATCCAATTTGTCGCTGTTGTATCAGACAATTGCGGCTATGGTGGATAAATTCCACGGGATCTTCCAATGTAATAATATGCTGACAACTGTGGCTGTTCAGCATATCCACAATGGCCGTTAACGTTGTCGACTTCCCGCTGCCTGTAGCGCCAGTCACCAGAATCAACCCACTTTCTTCCCGCAAAGCCATTTCACGGATAATTTCAGGTGCTTTTAGCTGTTCCAGAGTTGAACACTGAGAGTGAATTAAACGCAAAACGGCTGACAACCCAGAGTGCTGACGAAAGATATTGCCTCTCAATCGTTGGCCATTTTCTGTCTCCAGCGCAAAATCCACATGTCCGCCAGTTAATAACTGTTGTCGTTGATTCTCTGATAAACACTGTCTACTCCACTCCTCCAATAATAGATTATTTACCGATGGCAGTTGAGTTTGCGGGCAAAGCACTCCATTTATACGTAATACAGGAACTTGTCCAATACAAAGATGCAGATCTGAAGCATTATGTTTTACACTAAGGGCCACTAGCTTATCCATATTCATTTTTTAATCTCCTGAGTCACCATGAACAATATTGAACAAAACTTACAAGATGTCAGGACCCACATAGCCATTGCCGCACAGAAATGCGAACGTGCTCCAGAAGAAATTACCTTGCTTGCAGTCAGTAAAACCAAACCTGTGGAAGATATCGAAAAAGCAATCGCTGCCGGGCAACACCAGTTTGGTGAAAATTATGTGCAGGAAGGTCTGGAAAAAATTGCCTATTTTGCAAATCGTAATGATTTGATATGGCACTTTATCGGCCCGTTACAGTCTAATAAAAGCCGTTTGGTGGCAGAAAATTTTAACTGGTGCCACACCGTTGACCGCCTCAAAATAGCACAACGCCTGAGCGAACAACGCCCGGAAGGAATGGAACCGTTGAATATTCTTATTCAAATAAATATCAGTGATGAACAGAGCAAATCAGGTATTCGACTTGATGAATTATCAACGCTGGCAGCCGAAGTGAACAAACTGCCGAATGTAAAGCTCCGCGGTTTAATGGCAATTCCAGCGCCAGAACCTGACTATGAACGGCAATTAGCGGTCTTCAGGAAAATGGAACAAGTCTTCCTTAACTTGAAAACTAAATATTCTCAAATAGATACCCTCTCAATGGGGATGACTGATGATATGGCTGCTGCCATTAATTGTGGTTCCACATTAGTACGAATTGGAACAGCAATTTTTGGTGCGCGTCAGTATCACAATTAACCATTTCAACGCTACGAGGTATTTAATGGAAAAACGTAAAATTACCTTTATTGGTGCAGGTAATATGGCTCACGCCATCATAGCCGGATTAGTAAAAGGAGGGTACTCTGCTGAGTTAATCAATGTCTGCGCACCAAGTCATACTCGCCGTGATGCACTAGCAAAAGAGTATGGCATTAACAGCGGTAGTGATAATATTCGCTACGCACAAGAAGCCGACGTTATCGTTCTAGCGGTAAAACCGCAAGTGATGGCAGAGGTTTGTCAGCCTCTGAAAGAAAACGTAGATTTCAGTAACAAACTGGTTCTGTCTATCGCCTCAGGTATTTCCGTTGCACGTTTCGGTGCATTATTACAAGACAAACTCAATATTGTCCGTATCATGCCAAACACACCGGCATTAATTGGTCAGGGGTTGAGTGGATTATTCGCATCTGAACAAGTCAGCCAGTCTGACCGCGATTTCACTCAAGCATTAATGAACAGCGTCAGTAAAACCTGCTGGTTAAAAGATGAAAACGGCATCAATAACATTCTCGCCGTAGCAAGCAGCGCACCCGCTTATTTCTTCCTATTTATGGAGTCAATGCAACAGGAAGCAGAACGTTTAGGTTTTGATAGCCAAACAGCCCGTGAAATTGTTTTGCAAACGGCAATAGGTTCTGCGGCACTGGCCGCATCAAATGTAGATCTCCCTTTTGCAACCCTGCGTGAACAGGTAACATCTAAAGGCGGTACTACTGCGGAAGCACTACGTATCTTTTATGAAGGCAAATTGCCGGAAACCGTATCCAACGCTATGCAAGCGGCTATTCGCCGGGCACAGGAAATGGAAAAACAATTTTAATTTTATCAAGGCTGCTAAATGCAATTTCTAACCTTTATTCTGTTCACAGTTCTGGATTTATACATCGCTGTTTTATTACTTCGTATATGGATGCAATGGGCTCGTTGTGATTTTTATAACCCATTTGCCCAATTTATTGTGAAAATGACGCAACCGATCGTTCGGCCATTACGCCGAGTTATACCAGCTATTGGCTCGCTCGATACTGCCTCCATTGTTATCGCTTACGTTCTGGTATTGTTTAAATTAACCATGCAACTTTGGTTCAGTACCGGTACAGTTGCTTTCCTCACACTTTTCATCCCTATCGGGTTAATCGAATTGCTGACAGCAGCAGGTAAACTAGTATTTTGGTTAGTGCTGGCACGTGCTTTACTAAGCTGGATAAGCCAGGGGCGCAATCCGATTGACTATGTTCTGATGCAACTGACAGAACCGTTGATGGCGCCTATCCGCCGTATAATCCCAACAATGGGCGGCCTTGATTTTTCAGCCATGATCGTCATTTTGATCCTCTACGCACTGAACTATCTTCGCGCTGATGTTCTTTCATGGCTAATACAGTAAATAAGAATTAAATTGGATTCAAAATAATGCAAAAAGTCGTTCTGGCAACCGGTAATCCCGGAAAAGTTCGTGAACTGGCACAATTACTGGCTGATTTTGGTCTGGATATTGTTGCTCAAACTGAATTAGGCGTAGATTCAGCCGAAGAGACCGGGCTAACATTTATTGAAAATGCCATTCTTAAAGCCCGTCACGCCGCACAAATTACCGGCCTACCGGCGATTGCCGATGACTCTGGTCTATCCGTAGACATCCTTGGCGGCGCTCCGGGTATCTATTCAGCCCGCTATGCAGGTGAGAATGCCACCGACCAGCAAAATTTGGAAAAATTGCTGGATACGATGAAAGATGTTCCTGACGATCAACGTCAAGCACAGTTTAACTGTGTGTTGGTTTATATGCGCCACGCGGAAGATCCAACTCCTTTGGTATTTCATGGCCGCTGGCCGGGAATTATCGCTCGTAAACCTGCCGGTAATGGTGGATTTGGTTATGATCCCATCTTCTACATACCCGAATTAGGCTGTACTGCGGCTGAATTAGCTGGTGAACAAAAAAATGCCGTTTCGCACCGTGGTCAGGCACTAAAGATGATGTTGGATACACTAGGTAATGCTTAAACTTCCACCATTGAGCCTTTACATCCATATTCCTTGGTGTGTGCAAAAGTGTCCTTACTGTGATTTCAACTCTCACGCTTTGAGAGGCGACGTTCCGCATCAGGAATATGTTGACCATTTATTGGCAGATCTGAAAACGGATCTGCCAATGGTCAATGATCGGGAAGTTACCACTATCTTTATTGGTGGTGGAACCCCTAGCCTGCTTAGCTCACAGGCAATGCAACAATTGCTGGATGGTGTCCGTGCTCTCCTACCGGTATCGCCGCAAGCTGAAATTACTATGGAAGCCAATCCGGGTACTGTGGAAGCCGACCGTTTTAGTGGTTATCAGCAAGCGGGTATTAACCGAATATCCATTGGCGTGCAAAGTTTCAGCCCGGATAAACTGGCACGCCTTGGACGTATTCACGGACCGGATGAAGCCAAACGGGCAGCGCATTTAGCCGCTAATCTGGGGCTACGCAGTTTTAATCTGGATTTAATGCATGGTTTACCGAACCAAAGCCTTGATGAGGCACTGGATGATTTGCGTCAGGCAATCGCGTTATCACCACCACATCTTTCATGGTATCAGTTGACTATCGAGCCTAATACCAGCTTTGGCTCTCGCCCTCCCGTTCTGCCTGACGATGATGCTTTATGGGATATCTTTTCACAAGGTCACCAATTACTGACAGCAGCAGGTTATCAGCAATACGAAACTTCTGCTTACGCCAAACCAGGCTATCAATGCCAGCATAATCTCAACTACTGGCGCTTTGGGGATTACCTTGGTATTGGCTGTGGCGCTCATGGGAAAATCACATTTGAAAATGGCCGTATTCTGCGTACAGTGAAAACCAAACATCCCCGCGGATATATGCAAGGACGCTATCTGGACAAACAGAATCAAGTAGAAAATGAAGATCGGCCATTTGAATTTTTTATGAACCGATTCCGTCTACTGGAAATGATGCCCAAACAAGATTTCAGTAATTTCACCGGGTTATCTGAGACCTCAATCCGTGCTCAAATTGAGCAAGCCTTAGCAGCAGGTTATCTCTCTGAAACAGCAACACACTGGCAAATTACGCAAAAAGGTAAACTGTTCCTAAATTCATTATTGGAACTATTTCTCTAGTACAAGAATTGCTTTCGGAAAATCCATGTTTCACAAAGATCATCTCGTGCATAAACTTGTATACCGCCATTGGTTTTGAGTTTATTTATAACACATTGCCCCTTACTGAACTTCAGTAAGGGCTCCTAGCGACTAATTGTCCAGTGTCGAATTCCTTCGCCTTTCGGCGGGCTAGTTATCCCCCCAAATTTAAACAATATGTAAATTACAAATTAACCAAGGTATTAATATTGAAATAATAATTCACAATTTAATTTTTAATAAGAAAATTCAATGTGTATAAAAACAAATCAACAAATATAATATAAAAACAATAATATAAATATTTATGAATCTTTCCTATAAATATATTTACTCATATAGATAGTAGTTAATATCGATCATCAACAAGCGAATTAATTAAAATTTAATAAAAAAACATTCCACATAATATTAATTTTTAATATATGTGAATTACGACACAATAATATCATTTAAATTTCCTCAAATACGACTATATTTAATTTGTGCTTGATTGAATTTCTATTTATAAGCACGAACATTTAAAAAATTATTTTTAATTTCACTTTGATTGGGGTAAAAAATGAACATTGAAAATAAAGAAATGTTATATACTTTATCCAAAGAAGACCTAGCTACAGCACTGACTCCATATTATAAAGATTTTTATGATCAACTTTCTGACCATCAAAAAGAAAATATTAGTTTTGACATGGTTGTAAATGATGCTTACAAGAGATTGCATTTTAATAATTCAGCACCAACTAACACTGATAGAATATTAAAACCAATAGAGTATGCAGGTGTATCTCAATGCATTCTTGCAATTGGTACAGTTGTCGCTGGCGCTTTTAGTCTTGCATTCAAATTCATGGGCATACATGAATCTGAAAGGCATTCAGCTACGCAAGTATTATTGAAAAAATTAGGTCATGATGCTATACATGAATTACTTACTATAGTTAAAGACCTTAAAAACTCTCCTTCTATTATTGATAAATCAAAAAATACTTGGTCATTAATTTCTGAAGTTAAGAATGATATAGGTATTTCTGGAATAATTAACTCCTTAAAGGAGTCAATGCATTGGTACGACTGGGTTATTACTGGGATAACCGCCATAGCACAACTAACTATATGGTTTGCTACAGGTGGAGTTGCATTTATTGCAGAAATAGCACTGGAAGGTCCTGCTATAGCCACATTGGTACTTGACTCTGTAAACGCAGTTGATATTTGTCTGTAAGACCTTTATCTGCAATCCAATCAAATTATCAAGGAACTTATTATTTATTATAAGTTCCTTTCAATATAAATATCATTCTTCATATTATAAACTCAAATAAATCAGCTACTAAAATATAAAACAAATAACGTTTTTACCTTGTAGATTCAATATAATAATTACCATTAGCATCTACAAATAATTTTTCTGTTCAATTATATATAGCACAAATATATTTATCATTTATTAATAATTGAATTATTTCCACACCATATATTATAACAGATTAAAGTTTTATTTTATAAATAAATAAGACATTATTTCGAGCAGAAAAAATTTATCTATATTTTTAATTTTTAATGCTGGAAATACGAATAATAAGCTAATTACTCATAGAATAATACACCCATCGGGTAAGATGTAAACACAATAACCAAACGACAAATCATTGTTGTACGATATTAAACCAAAAATCTGACAGCCACCAGCATAAAACAACCGATAACTGTCAGACCAAACCTAGAACAATC
Organism: Photorhabdus luminescens subsp. luminescens; assembly: GCF_001083805.1. Lineage (GTDB taxonomy): Bacteria > Pseudomonadota > Gammaproteobacteria > Enterobacterales > Enterobacteriaceae > Photorhabdus > Photorhabdus luminescens. The sequence goes on from NZ_JXSK01000003.1 coordinate 379,181, forward strand.
CATTGTGGAACTGCAATCACTATTTACTATTCAAATTCAAAATGGCACATGACCTGATTAAAGTGCATCAGCTACAGCATTAACTTGCGCAGTTAAGCTTTCCAAACCACCACCCGATAAATACCACAAATCAGATTTCAGGTAAGTGATTTTGCCATTCTTATACGCTGAAGTAGATTTTATTTTATCATCTTCGAATTTTTCTTTGTTCAGCTTACCTGCACCAATTGCTTCACTACGGTCAATAATGAGAATCACATCAGGATTAGCTTTAGCAATCATCTCAGGAGTCACTACAACGAATTTATTTTTATCTTCACCAGCAGGAATAGATAATTCCGCTTTCTGTGCCTTAACCACGTCATACACTACGCTCTGGTCGTTCAGCACTAATTTACCTGCGTTATGCAGCAATACTAAAACTTTTGCATCAGCAGATTTAGCTTTATCCTGAGCTTTCGCAATGGTTTTTTCCAGTTCAACAAGCTGATCTTTAACTTCACTCTGTTTATTAAACAATTCACCTAATAACGTTATGTTATTTTCAACTGAAACCAGATAATTTTTGCTATCAATACCCAAATTAATTGTCGGGGCTATTTTTGACAGCTTTTCATAGAAAGGAGTTTGACGCCCGCTAATAACGATTAAATCAGGTTTAAGCTGAACCAATTTTTCCAGATTTGGCTCTTTCATACCCCCCGCATTTTCTACCCCTTTAGGTAAGCTATTACGGAGATATTCAGGCGTATTACCAGTAGGTAATGCAACAACCCTATCTGATAAACCTAATTTAACTAATGAATCATAAATACCGAAATCAAATGAAACAACTTTCTGAGGATTCTTTTTGACCTCAGTTTCACCGGAAAGATGCTTAACTGTAATCTTATCATTAGCCTGAGCTGTAACTACATTTGGTGTAGCTACATCTGGTGTAACTACAGCAGATTTCTGACTAAATGCGGAATGGCTTGCAATGGCAAATAACGATACCAGAACGACAGGGATTATCTTTTTCATATATCGCACTCCAAGAAAGGATATTTAGTAAACATTTGCATTCTAGGTAGCGAAAAAAATATGTCAATCTAAATAAGAATCAATTTGAAATTGATTCTTATTTGTAATTATTAGCAATTATTTAATAGAATTCAGTAACTCAATTCTTTGTTGCTCAAGGCCACTGACCTTACCACAAACCTCTTTGCCAAAACGCTGGAAATCTTCTTCCTGAACCCGCCATTCAGCTTTCAAATTATTCTGCAATCCACCCAAACTACCAAGCAACGATTGTAATGCCTGATTATTATCACCATTCAGACTAAATTGTTTATTGCCAATCTCATTAATACTATCCTGCAAAACCCCACCAAGACTTTGCTCAATTAAGCTACGGCCATCTTTTTCAACTTGCTTAATCGCTTGATGGTGGAATGCCATACCATCAGAACGAGTTTCAATAATTCGGTTTATTTGCTGATTAAGCTCTGATTCAAGATCAGACAACCGATTACGCACATTGCTATCCTTACCGATAGTATCTACTACCACTTTATCCAAGGATTTACGTGCCGTTATCAGATGTTTTCCGGTTTCTTGTTTAATCCAAGGCAAATCCTGCCGCAAAGCCTGCTGATAACGTTGTGCTTTCTGACGCTGTTCAGTATTTAAATTTAAGTTCTTACCATCTCGAATTACTGAACCATCAGGTGAAATCTGGAGATTGCCACTTGCCCCCACAACCTGAACTGATTGAGAAGTAATAATAATGTCATTCTGTGGATTTACCTGGCATTCATAACCTGCCTGAGTCTGAGCAACAAATAGCAAAGATGCAACAATGATAATTTTGCGTAACATGTTTTCTCCTAAAAAAATCACCTGAGAGTTAAAAAACGGATCGCCCAACACGATCGGCTAACAATTCTAGGGCAGCGCACCCCGCTAAAGAGTTCCCCGATCGATCCAACTCCGGTGACCAGACAGCAACTGTAAACTCTCCCGGTACGACACATACGATCCCACCGCCAACGCCAGATTTTCCCGGCATACCGATTCTGAATGCAAATTCACCGGAACCATCATACATACCACAAGTCATCATCAGCGCATTTATCTGCCGAGCCTGACGAGGACTCAGGATTTGCTGCGCAGAACCTATCGTACTCCCCTGATTCGCCAAATAAATGAAACATTTAGCAAGCTCAATGCAGTTCATTTTCAAAGCGCAATAATGAAAATAAGTTTGCAGTACCGCGAGCACATCATTATCGAAATTACCGAAGGATTTCATTAGATAGGCAATCGCCGCATTGCGGTGAGAATGTTCCATTTCAGAACGAGCAACTTTGCTGTCGTAACAAATATCAGGACAACCAGCAAGTTTGCGCACTACTTCCAACATACGCTGTTTAGGCGCACTCAATCGCGACTGCAACATGTCACATACAATTAATGCACCCGCGTTAATAAAAGGGTTACGGGGTTTGCCTTTTTCCAGTTCCAACTGAACTAACGAGTTAAACGGCTGACCAGAGGGTTCCTGCCCAACCCGTTGCCAGATCTCTTGTTCCTGATAGCGCGTCATGGCTAAAGTCAGGCTTAATACCTTAGAAATAGATTGAATCGAAAAACGCTTCTCAGCATCTCCAGCATGAAATATCCGCCCATCGATGGTACAGATAGCTATTGCCAGGTTATCAGCAGGAACTTCCGCCAGTGCAGGAATATAATTTGCCACTTTCCCTTGGCCAATCAGGGGACGAACTTGTCGCAAAATATCCGACAATAACGCATTAGAGAACGTTGTACTCACTGATTTTACTCCAGACAGGGGCACTCATTAATCACCAGCGCCCCTGTTATGATTCATGCAAGATATTTTATAGCGATATACCCGCTATCTTTCAAGTTGCCTCTTTGTTGGCTGCGCTCGCTCACCCCGGTCACATAGTTAGTATGCTCCTGGGGATTCGCTCTCTTGCCGTCTCAATGCATCTTGAAATCAGGATATAAATTAATCAATCCCACCAAACATCAAACAATTCAGAGGTCATGACATCTTCCATACCGCGATCCTTCAACCACTTTTCAACCAATTGGCGATGCTCTTCTGTACACATACCAATTTTTTGCAAACAGATTAAGCCTTCCCAATGCAGATAACCGCTGGCATCTAGTGCTAAACCATTAGATTCAATCAACTCATCAATAAACGCATCGACAGTGCTATCGATAATATCTACAGGTGTATTAGATGGGAAACTCCACTTAACAGAAAAACCCAATTCCTTAAATTCATCAATATGCATCTTTTTACGCAAACGACGACTGCGGTTTTTAGCCATTACTTAATCCTCTTAAACATTATGTCCCACACGCCATGCCCCAACCGCTGACCGCGCAATTCAAATTTCGTTATCGGGCGTGAAGATGGACGCGGTACATAATCACCATTTTCAGACAAATTAAGGTAATTATCTACGCCATTCATCACTTCCAACATATGCTCAGCATATGGCTGCCAGTCAGTCGCCATATGGAATACGCCACCCACTTTCAACTTGCTTCTTATCAGTTCAGCAAATGGTGGTTGTACAATCCTTCGTTTATTATGACGTACTTTATGCCACGGATCTGGAAAGAAAAGCTGTACCATTTCCAAACTATTATCCGGGATCATGTTTTCCAGCACTTCAATCGCATCATGGCACATCACCCGCAAGTTACCGATATTTTCATCTTCTGCGGAAGCCAGACAAGCGCCGACGCCAGGTCCATGAACTTCAATCCCAATAAAATCTTTTTCTGGATTCTGACTTGCCATTGTGACAAGCGATGCCCCCATGCCAAAGCCAATTTCCAGCACCACAGGCACTTCTCGCCCAAAAAGCGCTGCCAGCTCCAACTTTTCAGCCTGATATTCAACACCTATTTTTGGCCAGAGATTATCAAGCGCTTGTTGCTGACGATTAGTTAACCGGCCCTGACGACGAACAAAACTTCTAACACGGCGCAACGCCCTGCCATTTTCATCAAACTCCGGCGAAATTACGTTATTTATCATGGTATTTCTGTCAGTTTCAAAGGCATTTATTCAGCCGTTTATGGCTGCTTTACCAGCAAACCACCTAAAGAGAGCGCATTATCCAAAGATGGGCGATTTTAGCAAGTCCGATCGTGACAAGTACAATTTTAATACGAAATTGCGTAGCGCTACGAAAACAAAGTTCCGGTTTACAGCGAGGTTACACTATGTTGCAATCCTATTCACGAAACACTGATTTTCCCTAAAGACAATTATCCCAATGATGGAAGCAAAGCAATTCTCCGCAGTGGTACTGGATTGGTACCATCGTTATGGTCGCAAAACCCTGCCCTGGCAACTGGAAAAGACCTCTTATCACGTCTGGCTTTCAGAAGTGATGTTGCAACAAACTCAGGTTGCGACGGTCATTCCCTATTTTCAGCGCTTTATTTCACGTTTTCCCGATGTGACTTCACTTGCCGCAGCCCCCCTTGATGAAGTCCTTCATTTATGGACCGGCCTGGGTTACTACGCTCGTGCTCGTAATTTACATAAATCAGCACAGCAGGTTGTGGAGTTGCATCAAGGTAAATTCCCGACAACTTTTGAAGATGTTGTCGCCTTACCTGGTGTTGGCCGTTCAACAGCAGGCGCAATCCTTTCACTTTCTCAAGGTAAACATTTCCCAATTCTTGATGGCAATGTTAAACGGGTATTGGCCCGCTGTTATGCCGTGGAAGGTTGGCCCGGTAAAAAAGAGGTTGAAAGCAGCCTCTGGCAAATCAGCACCAATGTAACGCCGGCACAAGAAGTGGAATATTTTAATCAGGCGATGATGGACTTAGGTGCAATGGTTTGCACTCGCAGCAAGCCGAAATGTGAAATCTGCCCATTAAATCAAGGATGTATTGCTTACGCTAACCATAGCTGGACAAAATATCCAGGTAAAAAACCTAAACAGAGCATTCCCGAGAAAACAGCCTATTTCCTGCTGATGCAGAATCATAATTCCGTCTGGTTAGAACAGCGCCCACCAACGGGAATCTGGGGTGGTTTGTTTGCGTTTCCTCAGTTTGAAAGCATGGATTTACTAAATGGCTGGTTAGAACAATCCGGTATTTCTCACAGCAAACATGAACAACTCACCGCATTCCGCCATACATTTAGCCATTTTCATCTAGATATTGTGCCGATAAAAATAAATATTTTATCCTTCACTACCTGCATGGATGAAAATACAGGACTTTGGTATAACTTACAGCAACCCGCAACTGTTGGGCTGGCAGCGCCAGTTGAATATTTATTACAGCAACTGAGCTGAATCCCATATCCGCTATTTTGAGGATTTATTATGAGCAGAACTGTTTTTTGTACTTTCTTACAACGTGAAGCCGAAGGACTGGATTTTCAGCTTTATCCGGGCGAATTGGGCAAACGCATTTTCAATGAAATTTCCAAAGAAGCGTGGGGACAATGGATGAGCAAACAAACCATGCTGATCAATGAGAAAAAACTCAGCACCATGAACCCGGAAGATCGTAAATTGCTTGAACAGGAAATGACTAAATTCCTGTTCGAAGGTCATGATATTCAAATTGATGGATATACCCCGCCAGAAAAATAATATTTAGCTTTCATCAGAGCCAACGGCTCTGATGTTGTATTCAACACCAAATGGCAATGTAAGATGAAAAAACTGTTAGCGCTGTTTGTTATTGCCCCAATTCTTGTTTCCTGTACCAGCCACAAAAATCGTGAATACCGTGAAGAATATATAAAAGATACCAATGGTTTTGATATTTTGATGGGCCAGTTTGCTCATAACATTGAGAACATTTGGGGCTTGCATGAAGTATTAATTGCCGGTCCAAAAGATTACGTAAAATATACCGATCAATACCAGACTCGCAGCCATATCAATTTTGAAGCTGGAACGATCACGATTGAGACAATTTCGCCAACTGACCCTACAACCTATTTACGTAAGGCCATTATCACGACCTTATTAATGGGTGATGATCCAGGCTCAGTTGATCTTTACTCTGATACTAACGATATTCAGATCAGTAAAGAACCCTTTCTTTACGGACAAGTTACGGACAATAACGGCCAACCGATTCGTTGGGAATGGCGAGCAACACACTTTGCAGATTATCTGATTGCCAACAAATTACAAAAACGCCAATCTGGTTTACATGTCATTTGGTCTGTCACTATGCAACTGGTACCAAACCATTTGGACAAACGTGCTCATAAATACCTGCCGCTGATTCGTCAAGCTTCCATTAAATATGGCATAGATGAATCGCTGATTTTGGCAATTATGCAAATAGAATCCAGCTTCAACCCCTATGCAATCAGCCGTTCTGATGCACTTGGATTGATGCAAGTTATACAACATACTGCTGGCCGTGATGTCTTTAAGCTGAAAGGTAAATCAGGGCAACCAAGCCGTAGTTATCTATTTGATCCAGAAAATAACATTGATGCCGGCACAGCATATTTATCGATATTACAGAACAATTATCTGGGTGACATCACTAACGCAACATCTCGCCGTTACGCGGTAATAACGGCTTACAATGGTGGTGCAGGTAGTGTATTACGGGTATTTTCTAGCGATAAGAAAAAAGCGGCTCAAATTATTAATAAAATGGCGCCGGGTGATGTTTATGAAACCCTGACAACTAAACATCCATCGGCAGAATCACGTCGTTACCTGATGAAAGTCAATACTGCCCAGAAAAGCTATCATCATTAAAATATTAAGAAAATAACGGAGAGCAATTTTTTCTACTCTCCGTTATTGTTTTGCCTATATTTCTAGCTAGTCGAATAATTTCAAAGCACAAATCACTATTTCCAAAGAAATCTATTGACGAGCTCTACCGAATACGGTTTAATGCGCCCCGTTGCCCGGATAGCTCAGTCGGTAGAGCAGAGGATTGAAAATCCTCGTGTCGGTGGTTCGATTCCGCCTCCGGGCACCATATCAAAGAGCGTTGGTTGAGAGATGAGAAGACTCAACGGGCGTTCGATATCGGAACCTAAAAGTGCATAATTGTAGATTGATCAGTCTTGCGCTACTTAGATATAAGTATAAAGGTTCTAAGATTAGGATATCTGAGAAATCAGATGTCCTTTTTTCGTTCGAGAGAGATATTTACAAGTTCTATTGCAACTGTCAAGCAGCCCAAACCAAAATCAATGAATTAATTAACACGATGTTGTATATCGGTTGTTAAGATTTCCTGATTGGTTAGAAGAAGGTTAATTCTGGGAGACTGCATCAGTTCAAAAAAATTCCCCATCTTGCAACAGGGAATTATTTATGTAGAAAAAGGCAAATTCAGACAACAGCGAGAATATTCTGTTTTATCCGATTAGCATTTCGCCTCTTTCTGGCTCAACATCAATATACAGCATCAACTCTCGCTCCAGCGCGCGCCCGGCAATATCCAGATTGATATCAATATATTCCATCGTAGTCGTAATACTGCGATGCCCCAGTAATCCGCGCACCATTTGCAAATTACGATCAGGCGCTTTCATCAGTTCAGTTGCCAAAGTATGCCGGAAACGGTGGGGGCCCACCGCTTAATCATCGCCAATACGGCGCGGCCGGTATGCTTACGTCAAATAAATATATTATAAGCATTGACGTATTTTATCTTTAACCCTATACCTTTTGTAATGTTATACAAGACCTGAAATAGGGCACAGCCATTCCCTTGCAAAGTGGTAAAACCTTTTTCTATGGGCATTTACCAGCCTAACACCAACAGCAAATAGGGAGGGGAAACAATCCGAAAGAGAGATATCGACGACAAAAAATATTAATAATAGTTAACATTTAAACCACTAACACAACTAAAGTCCATTTCATGGACAAGACAGATACAATCAGGAAACAGTCATGTCACTAACACGCATAGAAGCTAAGTACATATTTGATAATAATCTCGGGTGCCGCTATGGTACTGCGACTGGGGGAGCGGCCTACGCCTTCATGGACATTGAAGGAGAAGGCAAAGATGGAGGCGCACTGATCCCGCCAACGTCGGTAATCCTGAATTGGCTTAGAGATCCTAGCCAGCCCGCTTATGAGCCCCGCTGGCATAACCGACTGTGGAACTCATGTGGATTAATCGTCTCATTGAGCGCCGCGGGTACAGTGCTCCTGGTGACGAAAGCGCCGCCCACCGCTGAACGGTACCCGTTCGATAATAAGGCGGCACGAGGTGATCACTATACGTTTCGCAAATGCAACCGTCTTTCACCGGACAGTAAAATTGTAGCAACAATCCATTATGGCGGGGGAAAAGGAGAGCTGGAAGACGGAAAGATCGCTTCCCCTGTCAACGCTGCGCTGGTTAATATTGCTACCGTCGAGCAGTTGTATAACGCGATTCTTGCAGAGTTGAAGAAACTTGCAGGCAACGCAGCAAATTGATCGCTTAGCAGCCAACACTGGCAACGTGACGCAAAAGCAATGGCTGTGAGAAATCACAGCCATTCAGACCGCCGACAAACCTCGCTAAAGAGGTTTGTTTTTTTCATGATGAAGAATTATGCAATCCATTTTCCTCATTAATCCGGTTTTATCACCTAGCAGGGTAATTTGATTAGCTGTATTTACCCGATCATATGCTTTAAATGTTGCCGCATGAGTTTCATTATCACTAAAATAAAATAACATATGGTCAAATATAATTTTTTATCTCAGTTTATTAATACACCTATCAGTTAAACTCATCCAATAGTGGTGCTTATGGACAAGTTAAGAGCAATCAGCGTTTTCCGACGTGTTGTGGAACTAGGCAGCTTTAAAGCCGCCGCCCAGGATCTAGGCTTATCCAAGGCTGCTATCAGTAAGAATATCAATGAGCTTGAAGCGCATCTTAAAAGCCCCCTAATTAACCGAACAACCCGAAGCATGCACATAACCGCAAGCGGCAAGAATTACTATCATCAGGTGTGCAACATCCTGGATGAGCTTGAGAATGCTGACTTATCAGTGATGGAAACTTCTCACGCTTTGACAGGCTCGATAAAAGTGAGTATTCCAATGTCGATAGGGCTAAAGGAATTAAATCCACTGATATGCCAGTTTATGCATGCTCACCCCGGTATTTCGGTCGAAGTTGTTATGATTGATAAATATATCGATCTTATTGAGCATGGAATAGATGTTGCGATACGTGGGGGAGGTGAATTAAGCGACTCCAGCCTTCGCTCCAGGAAGCTGATAAAAGTGCCCCGAGTCTTATGTGCCTCACCAACATATATTGAGGCTTCTGAAAAAATACTCATCCCTGAAAATCTCGCTTCTCATAACTGTCTTATCTACAGTTTATCTTCTTCTCCACGACGCTGGATGTTTCACAATCAAAATGATGTGAAAGTCGTTGACCTTAAGCCCGGAACCTATGTGGTGAATAACGGACTTGCGCTCAAACAGGCAGCCCTTGCCGGACATGGCGTGGTTTTACTACCTGAATTACTGGTCATTGATGAGCTACAGTCAGGGGAACTTGTCAGACTGCTTCCTGAATGGGAAGCAGACACGCAGGCACTTTATGCCATACAACCTTTTCATAAAGAACGTTCTATCAAGGCTAGGGCTTTTATCGATTTCCTTGTCAATGCGCTGGACGAAACCTGCTAATATCTCGTGATTTTAACGGACGCTCTATTACAGAATCACAGCCCTCGCCTTGCATAATGGTTATATCAGAGAGGGGATTAAAATTGTTTACTATCAGTGCATAATATTTTCACATAATAGACATTTTAATAAACTATTCATCTCCCTATACTCGGTTTTGCAAATGAATTTACCGGTTACATCAAAATTGAGAAGGTGTAAATATGAACAATTCCGTTATTTCAACATCAGAAAATCTTGTCCTGTCTTATCTTGATGGACGTCAGCCGACCATTGGCATTGAGAACGTCAACAAAATTTTATTTTCCATCGGCGTCCGGGTCAGTACAACACCGATCCCCGAAGAAGCCAAACCTATTCTTGAAGCATCAAAAACGCGCGCGATCACTGGGGAAGAGAGCGAGAAGCTGATTTCGCTATTCCCTTTACACCGCGGAGAACTCCTGGAGCAAATCCGACTGGCTGGTCGTCAACCGGAAGCTCACCGCGGCGGTTTTCTATCGACGTCGGAAGTAGGTGTTGCCCCTTATCCCAAAGTCTACGATATGAAAGCAATTACGGTTGAAGCCAGAAAAACCGTTCTCGAAAAATTCGGCAGACTGCACGTAAACAGCTCTGAAGACGGGATGGGTATTGATGAAGTCATGACGGTTGTAGCTGGCGGTCCGTGGACCTGGTTCTTCCGTCTACCGGACGGCGTAATTGCAAAACTATCGATAGGACGCGTGGAAGCGGGTGATCCTGCTTGGCGTCTCAGCTATCCCGGACTCGGAATGCACGCTGGGTTCCTGGATGCTAAGGATGGATTGACCGTGGCATTTGCCCACGGGCCGAAGCATTTCGTTATGCGCTATGACGAACCAAGTGTTGATGGCGCAGAGATGCTGGGCACCAACCCGTGGGTTGATTTCAGTGGTGATATGCCGAAATTAGTCAAATAAAAGCTCATTTTCCGGCTGGCGCTTCATGCGCAGCCGGTTTGTTACTTCTGAAATGATTTGTTACTTCTGAAATAATGTAACTATAGTGGATCGACAATATCTTCAATTAAAATGGGGCTGACCATTTGATGCGGTAACCCCACCGTCTATCGGTAAGTTCACCCCATTAATGAAGCTGGCATCTTCGCTCGCTAAAAATGTAATGGCTGCCGCAACTTCGGCCGGCGTTGCTGCCCTTTGCAACGGAATTCGATCGTTGAACTGATGCAAGATCTCATCGCCAAAACGTTCAGTCATCGACGTAAGCACCAGACTGGGGCAAACAGAATTGACACGAATACCTCGTGAACCATAATCCAGCGCCATAGCACGAGTCAGGTTAACCACTGCACCTTTTGCCACGCAATAATGTAAACCTGCCCAATCAGCGCCTAGCCCCGACACAGACGCATTATTGACAATACATCCTTTGCTTTTCAGCAAATAAGGCAAAGCAAAATAGCTACAGTTGGTTACCCCATTGAGATTAATGGCCAGCACCTGATCTCCCTCCTCCAACGAGAGGCTTAATAAATCACCAGCACGGTACATACCTGCATTATTCACCAGAATATCTATTCCGCCAAAATGCCTGACGGTTTCATCAACCATATTCTTGGTCGATTCTCGATCTGTAACATCTGTCTGAATAACCAATGCCTTACTGGATGGCAATTCACTGCATACACGCTTGAGCTTGTCAGTGTTCCGCCCTGTCAATACAACAATGGCCCCTTCTTGTGAAAAACGTTTTGCTGTGGCTTCCCCAATACCGCTTCCTGCACCGGTAACAATGACAACTTTATCTTCAAATCGAATCATATTATTACCCTCATTGATGTATCTTCAAAATTCGTCACAAATCCAGATACGCGGGGAAAAGCTGCGTAAATACCTCCCCCATACTCCACCAGATTTGACTGTGGGAAATAGCGTTATGTCGTTATCACTATTTCATATGGATAACAAACAGGCCCCGATGATATTTCAGCAATTAGGATAATCGTCGTGTAGTGAAAAAATAATATCCGTTGAAATAACAACATTGCCGCTGAAAGAAACTAGCAAAAAATATGTCCATTGTCAGCCGTATGACCAAAATAGGTTTTCCACCAAAAGATGCGAGATTTATTATCTCCACTCTTCGACATGACAGATCAAATGCTGAGAAACTATCTGCAATGACAGGAGGTCGAACTCAAATAGTAGAATGTCAATCATTACAGTCTTTTTTGTCACTTCTCAACATTGCACATGACCTAATTTTTCATTACGTAACTTACTGGCTATTTCGACGTCGCTTAATCAGATAAAACTACTAAACGCACACATCAGATAACACAGATTAACCGCTGTTAACACAGTGGTTCCGGCCCAATTAATTTCTTCTATGACTAAAACTGTGATTAATGATTTTGACGATGAAATATACAACCACATCGATAACAATAGAATATCCGAATTAATAATAAGACAAAAATGAATCAATTTGTCTAATTTATATCATGATGAAAAATAAGACATTAAATAAACATCATTATTATTTCTTGATTAAATTAACTCAATCAATCGATTAATTTAATTTTATAACACAATGAAATAAAAAGAAATTTTAATTAATTGCAAAAAAAATACTATTTTTTTGTTTAACTTGTTGAAAAAGATCATATTTTAGTTAATACTGTTTTCCGTCGAGTGAGAATAGACCTAAAGCAAAGACGAAACTCTGAATTGGAAATCAACTTAAAATCCTAAGAAAAATAAGAAGAAATTTTCGTTATCTTAATCACAGTTAAGATGGCAATTTATCCGATCGTATTAATATCGTTGATACGATGACATTACGTATTACGGTTTGCCCAATCGGAATATTCACTTTCTTTGAGTAAGATACTAGTGCGTTGAGTAGCTATAGATTACTTTTGTTAATATCGCTATGGAATCTCCATTTCAATAAAAATAGTGAAGATAAGTTTATCCATATGTGCTATACACCTTGCCTAATAAGAACTTTTCACTACGTTATTAGCAATCCTTTACAAGAATTTTGCTATCAATATGGTACTTATCATGCTGTGGGATTTTAGGCATCTTAATAAAAATAAGAATCATTATTAATAACACGAATAAGTTTACAGTAATAGATGATATCTCAGAGAAAAAATCATTCTTTTCTATAAAAAAATCAATATCAAAAATTTATTATCAACAATATGAACATAAATATACAGACTATAACATGGTGAGAAATGATGACTAAATCAGGATAAATTAAAGATATATGTAAAAAATGGTTAAAAGTGCGATTGCATTATATACCGTGATGAAAATGACTTTAATGATATCATCAACCATTAAACTACAATAATGGTTAGATGTATATTTCTATTGTACAAACAGGACTAAAACACGTATTTATTAAGGTATTTTTAAATGAAAAAGAATTTTATTTTGGTTTCTTTAGTGGCAATATTAGGGATTTTTAGTAGTTTCAATGCGTTATCTTATGATGGAACAATTAAATTTAGAGGTACTATTCTTGAGAGCGGCTGTACTATTAGCAGTGGTAGTAGCGGAATTCAAGAAGTTAATTTTGGTAAAATACCAAAAGAAAGATTTAAGGGCACAAAAGGAACCATAGCTGCCTCTCAATCATTTACAATTAATTTAACTAATTGCCCCGGTTCAACTATAGGTATCAAGTTTTTTGGAGCGACAGATTCTAATGATAGTACTTTGTATTCTAGCAATGTTTCTGGGGTTGGTATTGAACTGACTAAAGATAGTAAAGAGAAAATAGACGCCAATGCAGAAGTATCAGGTTATTCAATTGCAAAAAAAAATGCTAATATCCCTCTTATAGCAAATTTAAAATCAACCCATGCTACTGTCGGTAATGGTGATATTAGGTCAGACGTAAACTTCACACTTATATACCCATAAAACCAGTTAAATAATTTATCAAAGCTAACTTATAAAAAAATATTATTTATAACTAAAGGAGTAAAAATGCTTCGCTTTATTACTCCCTTTTTGCTTGTCTTTTTCATGGGACAAGTACAAGCAGGGATTACTTTAGGTGGAACTCGCCTGATCTATAATGGCTCACAAAAAGAAGCCACAATTTCCATCACCAATTCGGATACAGAAAGACCTTATCTTGTACAATCGTGGGTAGATAATATCGATAACCGTCAAAATAAAGTACCGTTCGTTATTACACCACCATTGTTTAAAATGTCGAAAGAGAGCGAACACCAGATTCGAGTTTCATATATCGGCAATCAACTGCCAGCAGATCGGGAATCGATATTTTTACTTAATGTCAATGCGATTCCGGCGGTTGAAAAAAATGACAATAGCAAGATGATCATCACGATAAAAAACATTATCAAATTGATTTATCGCCCATCAGGGTTATCTGATAACGATGCTAATGATGCCATTAATCGTTTGGAAGCATCACGTCATGCCAATGGTGTTCAACTAACTAACCCCACGGCTTATTACATTAATCTTAATGAGATGAAAATTGACGGAACATTAATACCTAGACCCGGATTTATTCCCCCTTTTAGTCAAAAGGTATTTTCAGCCAAAAATGGCATAAAAAACGTGACTCTGACTGCTATCAACGATTACGGTGGCACAACAGAAGAGCGCCAGTTTAATTTCTGATAATATTGTCTGATGAGTGTATTGTGAAAAGAGTAATCAGTTTTGCTTTAATGATTTGTTGTTTATCGTTGCCAGCATATGCAGATCTGTATTTCGATATAAATGCATTACAATTATCAGATGAAGACAGAGAAAATATTAATCTGGAAAGTCTGGCAAAAACAGATTCCTACATTCCAGGTGTCTATAAAGTTAACGTTATCGTCAATAAAAAGGATATTGGCATTAAAAGCCTATCCTTTATTGACTGTAGTGAGAAACTTTGCCCTGAATTATCTATCAGTTTGCTGAAAGAAATCGGGGTAAAAATAGCAAGCTTCCCTGAATTAGCATCCCTTGCTGAACAAGAAATCATTTCTCAACCAGAGAAATATATTAAACAGGCGTCAGCAGAACTGGATTTAAGTCAACTTACTTTGAACCTGAATTTTCCCCAGGCTGCCATGCAATCGCAAATCAGGGGAGATATCTCTCCTGATCAATGGGATGATGGCTTGCCGATGTTTTTCACCAATTATCATCTGACAGGAATGCAATCCTGGAATAAAAATCAAACTGAACAGAATCAATATCTGAATTTACGTAGCGGCTTTAATTTAGGTCCGTGGCGAATTCGTCATAATAGTTACTACAACCATACGGGTACAACATCTGAATGGAAATCACTTAAAGCCTATGCTGAACGGGATATTCGTCCATTAAAATCCCGTCTGGTATTAGGAGAAACAACCACCGATAGCATGGTATTCGATAGTTTCACTTTTAATGGCATTAAATTGATGTCTGATAGCCAAATGTTGCCGGATAGTCAGCAAGGGTTTGCGCCTGTCGTCCGTGGTATTGCTATGACTCACGCAAGAATAGAAGTGCACCAGAAAGATAATATTATTTATCAAACTTTTGTTCCACCCGGTGCCTTTGAAATTACCGATATTTACCCCAGTAATCTAAATGGTGATCTGGAAATATCTATTTATGAAGAAAATGGTAAAGTCAGAAGATTTACTCAGCCTTTTGCTGCCTCACCATTAATGATCCGTGCCGGCCAAATGAAGTATTTTGCTAATATTGGTAAATTCAGCGGTGGCAAACAAGCCAGTAAAAAAAGATTTATCCAGACAGAAGCTATTTACGGGTTATGGGATAGCACTACAATTTATGGTGGAATCATTGTTTCTCCCGACTATCAAAGCCATGCATTAGGTTTAGGGCATAATCTGGGAAAAATTGGCGCGGTATCAATCGATGTCACCAACGCAGCAACCCATCTCCCAAACGGAGAAAAGAAAACCGGACAATCTTATCAGATACGCTACAGTAAAGGTTTTACTGAAACCAATACAACGGTGACATTAGCGGGTTATCGCTACAATACCAACGGTTATTACAGCTTTAGCGATGCCAATAATAACCCCCAATTTGCTGATAATAACAGAAATAGCGCGCCTAAAAACCGGATGCAAATAACGATGGGCCAAAGCTTAGGACAATATGGCAGTCTTTCATTATCGGCCTGGCAGCAAGATTACTGGCAAGATAAAACCAGTAAGAATCAGTCATATTCTATGTCCTATAATACCAATATTCGTGATATCTCTTTGTCATTGAGCTACAATTACCACCGTAATCGCTCAAGCATTAATAACGATCAAGTGTTTTCATTCAATATCAGTATTCCTCTGGATAAATGGCTGCCATCAAACAATCACAGTGCATCGGTAGATTATGATACCTCTTATAACACCCGCGGTAGCAGCCAGCATTCAATGACATTATCCGGCTCCTTACTGGAACAACAGAATCTGAACTATACCATTTCTCAAAATTACAGCTACGAAAAATCAGAGAAAGAAAAAGAATCTGGTAATGCCGCCAGTTTATATTACAGAGGCTCATATGGTTCAATGAATGTAGGTTACACCACTGATCATAGAAAAAATCAGCGGGTTAATTATGGATTAGAGGGAGCGATTATTGCCCATCCCTATGGGGTTACCTTGGCGCAAAATATTAGCGAAAGCGGCGCCAGCGCCTTAATTCGTGCCCCTGGGGCAACCAATGCCAAAGTACTGAATAATACATCTATCAGTACAGATTGGCGAGGATATACCGTCGTGCCTTATATATCGCAATATCGGGAAAATATGTTATCTCTTGATACCAATACATTCGGTGATGACGTAGATATTGATAATCCAACCACTAAGGTCATTCCAACCAAAGGGGCATTGGTGCTGGCAGATTATTCTATTCGTGTTGGTCATCGAGTATTTTTAACTTTACGACATAACGATAAAAAACTCCCATTCGGCACAATAATCACTGGCCCAAATGGTGTTAATGGTATGGTGAATGAAAGGGGAGAAGTCTTCCTGAGTGGCGTGAGTGACACTGCAAAATTAGCAGCCGATTTAGGCGATAAACAAAGCTGTCATATTAAATTCGATAGTAAATTATATCAAAAAATTAATGGTATTATTCTGACCTCATTACGTTGTCAGTGATTAAAATAGTATTTATCTAGGGAAAGCATGAAAAATAAGTTAATGATATTAGCAACATTATTACTAACACTACTCAATATTAAAAAATCAATTGCCTCATGTAAATTAAGCAATGAATTTAAAGCAATTGATTTAAATGTTGAGATAAATGAAATTATCAATGCAGACTATAATATTCGAAGACATATTACCATCGCTGAATACGGTCCTATGGAACTGGCTAACAAAATAGGGATTAAAGCCGATTCAACCATTGCTATCTGTGATAATAATGAAAATATCTCTTTCGAAACAACATCAGGTAGAATAGGACTCTCCAAAGAGAGTGATTGGATAAAAACCAGTGTAGAGAATTTATATTTTTCCGTATCTTATGATGGAGATGGGAAGGGTGGCATCAATAGAAAAATAACTTTAAGAGATATCGGTAAAATAACAATTAATCTTATTCAAACAAATGATATCAAATCAGGCTCCATACTAAAAAGAGGGTTGATATCTTCTTTATCAACAAGTGATGGTAAAAAATTAATAAATATCAAATATAATAAGGACAATATAATTGGCAGTCAAAGCTGTATGACATCCACACCCTATAAAGAAATAAAACTTGGAAGGATTAATACTTCTTCATTTAAAGGAAGAGGCTCTACTGCTGGTCGTAATAACTTTCATATTCTCATTCAATGTAAAGATAAAAATATCCCCACTATTAGGTTCACAGGAGAAGTAGTGAGTCCAAGTCTAAATAGCATTGTTAAACTACATCAATACAGCGAGGGAAAAACAGCCAAAGGTATTGGTGTTCAATTGTTACATAACCATAATCCTGTTTATATGGATACATCTCTTGCTATCACTGAATGGAGAGGTGAAAAAGATCTTTACTATTTACCGCTTACTGCCCATTATTACCAAATAGATGATAAAGTAACCGGCGGAAAAGCTAACGCAACAATACACTTTACAATTGAATACAAATAGCTTTACAAACCATCCAATTTAACTTAAATTATTAACATCACATTAACATGAGAAAAAAGAGAAATTTTCCTCCGTGATGTTAATAATACCGCAGAATTAAAACCTGATTTAGACGATAAATAAATCTGCCCTATTAATTTCACTAATAAACTATACCGGGAAGATAATGGCACTACTCTTGCTTCATTATGTTATTAATAAATGGTGTTATTAGTAAATTTTGTTGTCAGTAATTAAGAGTAAATCTCAACAGGCATAGATATGAAATCTTATTTACGGTTATTAATTTCTGCTGTTTTAATGTTCAATATCAATAAAATACATGCTGCTTGTATTTTAGAATCCACAACGAGTAACAGCACTGTCTATTTTGATTTAAATTCACTTAAATTAGACTTAAATACATCAGACACTAAAAGTATTCATGTCGCCAGATTCAGTACTGAACAATTAGCTAGCAGTATGGGGCTAAATATAAATGACCCTATTTTTTCATGTGATGACAACGGATATTTGGTTTTTGGTGAAAGTATCTATCTTGGCATGGCAGGTAATACGGAGCATGGGACAGGAAAATTAACAACAGGCATAGAGAATCTCTATTTATATTTTGTTGCTCCTACCGGGAACCTAAATAATATGAGATATCCCACAGCGGATGGCAGAAGTTATATATATTACCCGCCAGAAAAGAAAAAAATCACCTGGAAAGATATCGGCGATATTGATGTTTATCTCTATAAAGAAGGTGAAATTAAATCGGGGAGATCATTGCATGCTGGAATAATTTCCATATTACAAACATCGAACGGCATCCGCCTATTAACAATAAGAAACAAAACAAGATATCATGTTACTGCTCAAGGTTGCATGGCTCTATCTGGCGATCAAACCGTTAAATTTCATGATGTTTATAGTTCTTCGTTTAAAGGAATAGGAACAACCGCTGGTCATGCTGATTTTAATATCGGCATTGAATGTACAGAAAAAATCAAACCTACAATTACATTTTCAGCAAGAACAATCAATGGCGCACCAGATAGTATTATTCAATTAGACAGAGATAATACAACAAATACAGCAAATACAGCAAATACAGCAAAAGGAGTTGGTGTACAAATCTTATATATGGGAACTCCCATTCCTATTGGAAAGCCATTTGTTGTAGGTTATTCTGACAGAAATTCTCGTTATAATTTACCTTTCACTGCCCGTTATTACCAGACCGATGATCGAATAACAGGTGGAAAAGCTAACGCAATAGCACATTTTACCGTTCAATATGAGTGATATTAAGTATAAACTATCTAGTATTTTCTTATCTGGATAATCAACATGGAACAAACAGTTATACACACTAAACAAGCACCGCTGCCAAAAGATGGCAGTGGATTTATCACTCAAATCGAGTATGGAACGGTTGTTAAACACCCCCAAGTGCATTTCTGGCAAACTCACTTTGAACTTTCACATTATCACGATGAATTGTTCAATCAATTCAATCTCCCCTTCCCTGACACATTAACTAAAGCCGTCAAGAAACGGCGGGCTGAATATCTGGCAGCACGTTATTGCGCCAGACAACTTTTAGCGCAATTAGGGCAACCCGAATTTAATTTGATCTCTGGTAATGATCGCGCGCCAATCTGGCCGGAAGGTATTTGCGGTTCTGTTTCTCATTCAACTTATTGTGCAATTGTGCTGGCTGCGCCGCAAATTAATAACAGATTAATTGGTGTCGATGTAGAAGCTATCGTTGATCGTCAAAATATAGATGAAATCACAAAAATGATTGTGAATGACAGAGAAATTCAACTTCTGAAACATTATCATTTACCATTTGAACAAGCGTTTACTCTTGCCTTTTCAGTAAAAGAGAGCTTATATAAAGCACTTTATCCACAAGTAAAACGATTCTTTGGTTTTGAAGCGGCTGAAATTACTGCCCTATCCCTCGAAAATAATGAAATAACGTTGGTGTTGCGGGAAACTCTCACCCATCATTACCCAACAGGTACAATATTTCGTGGGCAATTTATTATCTACCCACAGGAAATATTAACGCTAATTATTCAATAGTTATACCCTATGGATTTCAAGATGCATCGCGACGGCAAGGGAGAGAATCCTCGGGAGCATAGCGAACTATGTGACCGGGGTGACCGAGCGCAGCCAACAAAGAGGCAACTTGAAAGATAACGGGTATAAAACTGATAATTGCTGATTATACTCACCAATTTCACTATTATTCATTACCATCATTTTCAATAAAGATTCTATTTATTTAATATCCTTTTCTGTATTTATCAGCGAGTTATTGCCCACAGCAATTAATTCTTCCAACAAAGCTGAAAGCTGAACCAATTTTTCCGGCGAAAAGGCTTTTTCAATCGCCTGATATCCCTGTTCCACCTGCTCTTTCGCCTTGTCATAAAGTTTCTGACCATCCGGCGTTAAAGAAACATAAAGTTTGCGCTGGTCATTCATCGGTTTAAGACGAAAGATCAAGCCATCACGCTCCATGCGAGTCAATATCCCAGTCAAACTTGGGCGAAGAATACAGGTCTGGCAAGATAAATCATAAAAATCAATCGACCGATTATCAGACAGTACACGAATAATACGCCACTGCTGTTCAGTCAAATTATGACTCTTAAGGATTGGGCGAAAAAAACCCATCGCGGTTTCTCGCGCCTGAAGTAGTGCAATTGTCAGAGATTCATGCATGGGTAATGAAGGCTCTTATCTTAGTTAATCACTGATTTACTCTCTGTCGAGAGTGCTATCTCACTCTATAACTACAATAAAAAGACTAGCACGTCCCCCAATCAACCACAAAGAAAAAATCATAAAAATATTAATAAGTAAATAAAAATAAACTCAGAAAATCAAGTTAATAAAAGGTTAATGTAGAATCAATCGCTTTATCCAAAAAAATATTAATACGTTGATTAATAAAGATAAAAAATAAATTTAGTAGAGATATTGTTACTGAGATCACAATTAAAATTAACAAACACATTAACATATTGCAACAATGCGTCTTGTGGTTTATTAATATATTAATAAATGCATCTTATACCTAATAGATTTCGAGTTGCAGCGCGGCGGCAAGTGAACGAATCCCCAGGAGCATAGATAACTATGTGACTGGGGTGAGTGAAAGCAGCCAACAAAGCAGCAGCTTGAAAGATGAAGGGTATAAAACCACCCGTTTAAGTTTTCATGAGGAATCGTTAATGAAAGGCACTGTCTTCGCCGTAGCCCTCAACCATCAGAGCCAAATAGATTTCTGGCATGACTCATTTCAGCAAGCACCTTATAACACTTTACCTAAGACACCAGTGTGGTTTATTAAACCACGGAATACCGTTATCACCTCCGGTGAAGCGATTCCCCATCCTGTCGGTGAAGAGGTTCAAAGCGGTGCGACGCTGGCATTAATAATAGGTAAAACCGCCCGCAAAGTTGCTATTGAAAACGCAGCCGAATATATCGCAGGTTATGCATTAGCGAATGAAGTCAGCCTGCCTGAAACCGCTTTCTATCGTCCGGCAATAAAAGCTAAGTGCCGCGATGGTTTTTGCCCTATAGGCCAAATGACCAATCCTGAATCAATTGATGCGTTAGATATTATTACCGAAATCAATGGTCAGGAAGTTGATCGCTGGTCAACAGCCGATCTGGTGCGTTCAGCCACGGAATTAGTTGCAGCATTGAGTGATTTCGCAACCCTTAAAGAGGGGGATGTGATCCTGCTTGGAACGCCACACCAACGCGTGGCTATCAAACCGGGCGACAAAGTTGTTATTCGGGCAGCGGGTTTCCCATCACTGGAAAATCAGGTTGTGCAAGTGGGAGAAAAAGCATGAAACACGCAAGAGTTCACTATCAAGGCCGCGATTTGCTTGTTACCGTCGATGAACAGGAAAATGTCTGTCTGCCTGATGGCAGTAAAATCACCGGCGAATCCGTTCAATGGCTGCCACCCGCAAACGGTACCCTGTTTGCCCTCGGTTTGAATTATGCAGATCACGCCACTGAGCTGGAATTTAAGCCCCCCAAAGAACCGCTGGTTTTTATCAAGGCCGCCAATACGCTAACCGGTCATCGTCAGGTTTCTGTTCGCCCTGATAATGTGGAATACATGCATTATGAGGCTGAGCTGGTTGTTGTCATCGGCAAAACCGCCCACAAAGTCGCTAAAGAACACGCTATGGATTACGTTGCCGGATACACCGTCTGTAACGATTACGCAATCCGTGACTATCTGGAAAATTACTATCGCCCTAACCTTCGGGTAAAAAGCCGCGATACATTGACCCCCATCGGTCCGTGGTTCGTTGATAAAGAAGATGTGCCCGATCCGCATAATCTGACATTAAGCACCTGGGTTAATGGTGAATTGCGTCAACGCGGCACAACGGCTGATCTGATTTTCAATATCCCATTCTTGATCGCTTATCTAAGCGACTTTATGACGCTGCAACCGGGAGACATGATCGCCACCGGCACGCCAAAAGGATTATCCGATGTGGCGCCAGGAGATGAAGTTATTGTTGAAGTTGAAGGTGTAGGGCGTCTGGTCAACCGTATTGTCAGCCAGCAAGAGTATGAGGAGAATCTGTAATGACCGTAATTAACCATTGGGTCAACGGCAAAAACGTCAGCAGTAAAACCTATTTTGAAACTACCAATCCTGCTACCGGCGAAGTGCTGGCTGAAGTCGCTGCCGGCGGGCAAGAAGAGATTGATCAAGCCGTCGCCGCCGCAAAGGAAGCCTTCCCTAAATGGGCCGATCTGCCGATGAAAGAACGTGCACGTCTGATGCGCCGTTTGGGTGAGTTGATTGATGAGAATGTGCCTGAAATCGCCGCAATGGAAACCAAAGATACCGGTCTTCCCATTCATCAAACACAAAATATTCTGATCCCACGCGCTTCTCACAACTTCAACTTCTTTGCTGAAATTTGTCAGCAAATGAACGGCCATACCTATCCCGTTGATGACAAGATGCTCAACTATACGCTGGTGCAACCCGTTGGCGTTTGTGCGCTGATTTCTCCGTGGAACGTGCCATTTATGACCGCAACCTGGAAAGTTGCACCCTGTCTGGCGCTAGGTAACACCGCAGTGCTGAAAATGTCAGAACTTTCCCCATTAACGGCAAACCGTTTAGGAGAATTGGCTTTGGAAGCCGGTATCCCTGCCGGTGTGCTGAATGTGGTTCAGGGATATGGCGCTACCGCCGGTGACGCGCTGGTGAAACATCACGATGTACGGGCGGTTTCGTTTACCGGCGGCACCGTAACCGGTCGTCAGATTATAAAAAATGCCGGCCTGAAAAAATATTCAATGGAACTAGGAGGGAAATCTCCGGTTCTAATCTTCGAAGATGCGGATATTGAGCGGGCACTGGATGCCGCCCTGTTCACCATTTTTTCTATCAATGGTGAACGTTGTACCGCAGGCTCACGTATTTTCATTCAGGAAAGCATCTATCCTGAGTTTATTAAACGTTTTGCTGAACGCGCTAATCGTTTACGGGTTGGCGATCCTCAAGATCCAAATACTCAGATCGGCGCACTTATCAGCAAACCACACTGGGAAAAAGTCTCCGGTTACATCCGTCTGGGAGTAGAAGAAGGCGCAACCCTGCTGGCCGGCGGCCCCGATAAACCGATTGATTTGCCGGCACACCTGAAAGACGGCAATTTCCTACGCCCAACGGTGCTGGCGGATGTTGATAACCGGATGCGAGTTGCTCAGGAGGAGATCTTCGGCCCTGTCGCCTGCCTGCTGCCATTCAAAGATGAAGCAGAAGGTCTGCGCCTGGCAAATGACGTGGAGTATGGTCTGGCTTCTTACATCTGGACGCAGGATGTCAGCAAAGTCTTACGTCTGGCCCGTAATATCGAGGCCGGCATGGTATTCGTCAACACCCAAAACGTCCGTGACCTGCGTCAGCCATTCGGCGGCGTGAAAGCCTCCGGCACCGGCCGTGAAGGCGGCGAATACAGTTTTGAAGTATTTGCTGAGATGAAAAACGTCTGTATCTCGATGGGGGATCATCCAATCCCGCGTTGGGGGGTATAACCGTTTCATCAGCGTTAACCACGGCGAATTTCGGTTCGCCGTCCTGATATCAAATGAGGATTTTATGGGTAAGTTAGCGTTAGCAGCCAAAATTACACATGTACCATCCATGTATCTGTCTGAACTACCGGGGAAGCATCACGGTTGCCGTCAGGGAGCTATTGACGGTCACAAAGAGATCAGTCGCCGTTGCCGTAAAATGGGGGTCGATACCATCATTGTGTTTGATACGCACTGGTTAGTGAACAGTGCCTATCACATCAATTGCGCCGACCATTTCTCCGGCATTTACACCAGTAATGAATTACCCCACTTCATCCGGGATATGAGTTACGAATATGACGGCAATCCTGAATTGGGGCAAATAATCGCAGAAGAGGCGCGCAATCTCGGCGTGCGTGCTCAGGCGCATGAAATCCCAAGCCTGAAACTGGAGTACGGCACGCTGGTGCCGATGCGTTACATGAACAGCGACCGGCATTTTAAAGTCGTCTCTGTCTCCGCATTCTGCACGGTCCACGCTTTTGAAGATAGCCGTCGTCTTGGGGAAGCGATTCTGAAAGCGATTGAGAAATATGACGGCACCGTTGCGGTCCTCGCCAGCGGTTCCCTTTCTCATCGTTTTATTGACGATCAACGCGCTGAAGAGGGCATGAACAGCTACACCCGAGAATTCGACGAACAGATGGATCATCGGGTGGTTCAGCTCTGGAAAGAGGGCAAATTCAAAGAGTTTTGCAAGATGCTGCCGGAATATGCAGATTATTGTTATGGCGAAGGCAATATGCACGACACCGTGATGCTATTAGGTCTACTCGGTTGGGATAAATATGACGGTAAAGTGGAATTTCTGACTGAACTGTTTGCCAGTTCCGGCACCGGACAAGTCAACGCCGTATTCCCGCTGCCTGACTACATCGCCAATAAACCCGCTATCGCCTGATTAGGAGCAACCTATGCCACATTTTTATGCTGAATGTACAGAAAATATCCGTGAACAAGCCAACTTGCCAGAATTGTTTGCCAAAGTGAATCAGGCGCTGGCGGATACTGGCATTTTCCCATTAGCCGGCATACGCAGCCGCGCTATTTGGCTGGACACTTGGCAAATGGCCGATGGTCAACATGATTACGCCTTTGTCCATATGACGCTGAAAATCGGCGCAGGACGCAGCCTTGAAAGCCGCCAACAGGTTGGTGAGATACTGTTTCCCCTGATCAAACAACATTTTGCCTCGCTGATGGCGCAACGTTACCTTGCTCTTTCTTTTACAATGGAAGAATTAGATCCGGTATTGAACTACAAACAAAACAACGTCCATGCCCTGTTTCGTAAGGAGTAGTGATGCCGAAGCCTTTTCATCAGCATCCTCCTCGTTGGTTAATCCCTTTATTAGGCGCATTGGTGGCCTTCGGGCCTCTGTCGATTGATATGTACCTGCCAGCCTTGCCGGAAATGGCAAGGCAATTACAGGCGACACAAGGGCAAATGCAACATACCTTAGGCGTATTTTTCGCCGGTTTTTGTATTGGCATGCTGTTATACGGCCCACTGAGCGACCATTTAGGGCGCAGAAAACTGCTGCTCAGCGGTATCGCATTATTCGTCGTTGCCAGTGCATTGTGTACATTGGCGACACAAGTTGAACACCTGATTTTACTACGCGCATTACAAGCATTTGGCAGCGGGGCCGCCGTGGTCATGGGCCGAGCGATCGCCCGTGATATTTATAGCCCACAGCAATTACCACGCGTGCTATCACTCATGACTTTAGTGACCATGATAGCGCCGCTTATCGCCCCATTACTTGGCGGCTTACTGTTAACCTATTTCAATTGGCAGGCCATATTTACGCTATTGAGCCTGTTCGGTTGTATCAGTGGGATATTATTACTATTTTTATTGCCAGAAACGCTGCCCGCTCAGAGTAACAATGGAAAACTTATCACTGCTTTTAAAAATTACGGCAAGTTACTGACTGACGGCGAAGCTATGGCAACTATCGGCACATTGGCATTCACTTGTGCCGCCATGTTCGCATTTATCAGTGGTTCCCCTTTCGTTTATATCAATTACTTTCAGGTTCCAGCGAATTACTACGGCTTACTGTTCGCCTGTAATGCGCTAGGCATGATAGCAATCGTGCTACTCAATGTCCGTTTGCTAAAAGTCTACGATCTTTCTCGTCTGTTATTTATCCAAACCAGTATTCAATTACTGTTCGGCATCTTACTGGTTATCTTTTATCAGCAAAGTCTGACTGTAATCGTCATTTTGGTCGTACTGTTTATCTCGCTGGTTAATGCCATTGGCACTAACAGCCTCTCTTTATTACTTCAACATCGCGGTCAACTTGCCGGTAGCGCCAGCGCGCTCGCTATTTCCGCGCAATTCGCTATGGCAGCATTCGCCAGTGTCGCCGTCTCTTTACTACAAGATGAAACCCCTTTTGCTATGGCCCTTGTGATGGCAGTTTGCGCTGGATTATGTTGGTTATGCCAACAGCTAGCCACGTTCTACCAGCGAAAACCACTCACCCAAGCGTCTTCAGGAGAAAAAAATTATGACAAATAATGTAAATACAGAACTTAATGTAAATATAGAATTATTACGTCAACAAGCTTATATCAACGGGCAGTGGGTTGATGCCGACAACCAAGCAACTTTTAAGGTGACTAACCCAGCAAATGGTGAAGTTATCGCACACGTCAGTAATGTAGGCGCCGCTGAAACAGAACGCGCAATTGCCGCCGCTCAACAAGCCCTGCCTGCCTGGAGAGCAATGACAGCCAAACAACGCAGCCAGATCCTGCAACGTTGGTTTCAGTTAATGATGGCAAATCAACAGGCACTAGCTGAATTGTTAAGCCGGGAGCAAGGAAAATCGCAAGCAGAAGCAATGGGCGAGATCGCTTATGGCGCCAGCTTTATCGAATGGTTTGCGGAAGAAGGTAAACGCACCTACGGTGAAACTATTCCAAGCCCGATGCCAGGTCGACGGATCGTCACGATCAAACAACCTATTGGCGTTGTGGCCGCCATCACACCGTGGAACTTCCCCAATGCCATGATCACGCGCAAGGTTGGCCCTGCGCTGGCCGCTGGCTGTACAGTGATCCTAAAACCTGCCTCAGAAACCCCGCTTTCCGCTCTGGCGCTGGCCGCGCTGGCGGAACAAGCTGGCGTTCCCGCTGGCGTATTCAACGTGGTGACTGGCATTGATGCGAAAACCATCGGCGGAGTTCTGACCCAAAGCCCGATTGTCCGCAAACTCTCTTTTACTGGTTCAACCCGTATCGGCAAGCTATTGATGGCACAAAGTGCCGACACCGTGAAAAAGCTATCGCTGGAATTAGGCGGCAATGCGCCATTTATCGTTTTTGATGATGCCGATATTGATGCCGCTGTACAGGGGGCGTTAATAGCTAAATTCCGCAACAGCGGTCAAACCTGTGTTTGCGCTAACCGAATTTTGGTGCAGGAAACCATTTATGACATTTTCGCCGAACGTCTGGCGCAAGCCGTTAATCGGTTGCAGGTTGGCCCGGCCAGCGACGCCAAATCACAACAAGGCCCCCTGATCAATCAAGCCGCCGTCGATAAAGTAGAGGAACACATCAATGATGCCATTTCCCACGGCGCACGCATATTGGCAGGGGGTAAACCACACGCTCTGGGCGGTCTATTCTTCGAACCTACCGTACTGGCTGATGTCAATGAATCCATGCTTATCTCCCAAGAAGAAACATTCGGGCCTATTGCCCCACTCTTCAAATTCCGTGATGAGGCAGAAGCCATCCGTCTGGCAAATGATACTGAATTTGGTCTGGCGGCTTATTTTTATTCCCGCGACATCGGTCGGATCTACCGTGTGGCAGAAGCGCTGGAAAGCGGCATGGTCGGGATCAATGAAGGTTTGATTTCTAATGAAGTTGCCCCATTCGGCGGCATTAAACAATCGGGCCTGGGACGTGAAGGTTCACGTTACGGCATCGAAGATTATCTGGAAGTGAAATACCTCTGCTTTGGCGGCATTGAGGACACAGGAGTTTAACCGCATGTTACAGAAAGAAGTCGTATCACAGGTTGCGCATCGTCTGCATCAGGCAGAAAAAAGCCGTGAACAAATACGCCAGATCTCATTGGATTACCCTGAAATCACCATCGATGATGCTTATGCCATTCAGCGTCACTGGGTGGAGTTGAAAATTGCCGAAGGTCGTGTACTCAAAGGTCATAAAATTGGCCTGACCTCAAAAGCTATGCAAGCCAGTTCACAAATCAGTGAACCGGACTACGGCGCTCTGCTGGATGATATGTTTTTCCCTGATGGCAGTGATATTCCATGCGATCGCTTTATTGTGCCTCGTATTGAGGTTGAACTGGCATTCATTCTGGCAAAACCTTTACGTGGCCCGAACTGCACGCTATTTGATGTTTACAATGCGACCGATTACATCATTCCAGCGTTGGAATTGATCGACGCCCGTTGCCATAACATCGATCCGGAAACTAAACGTCCACGCAAGGTGTTCGATACGATTTCTGACAATGCCGCCAACGGCGGCGTCATTATGGGCGGGCGGCCGATAAAACCTGACGAGTTTGATTTACGCTGGATCAGCGCCCTGCTCTATCGCAATGGCGTGATTGAAGAATCCGGCGTCGCGGCTGCGGTACTTAATCATCCGGCTAACGGTGTCGCATGGTTAGCTAACAAACTGGCCCCACATGGCGTTCAACTTGAAGCGGGACAAATCATTCTCAGTGGATCTTTTACCCGCCCGGTTCCAGCCAATAAAGGGGATACCTTCCATGTGGATTATGGCCCCATCGGCGCTATCAGTTGCCGTTTTGTTTAAGGAGGAAAAATATGGATCGGTTAACCAACACATTTAAACAGGCGTTAAAAGCAGGCCGCCCACAAATCGGCCTATGGTTGGGGCTTTGCAGCCCTATAGTGCTGAATTAGTGGCCGGAGCCGGTTTCGACTGGCTGCTTATCGATGGCGAACACGCACCGAACGATGTTCAGACGATTCTAAGCCAATTACAAGCCATCGCCCCTTATCCAAGCCATCCCATTGTGCGCCCACCCTGGAATGATCTGGTCATCATCAAGCAGCTACTGGATATCGGCGCCCAAACGTTATTAATCCCCATGATACAAAACGCCGAGCAGGCTTATGAAGCTGTCCGCGCAACCCGCTATCCACCGGAGGGTATCCGTGGTGTGGGTAGCGCTCTGGCAAGAGCTTCCCACTGGAACAGAATTCCTGATTATCTACATCGCGCCAACGATGAAATCTGCGTTCTGCTTCAAGTGGAAACCCGTGAAGCACTCCGTAACCTACCGGAGATCCTCGAAGTAGACGGTGTGGATGGCGTCTTTATCGGCCCGGCGGATCTGAGCTCCGATATGGGCTTTATCAATAATCCGCAACATCCTGAAGTGAAAGCCGCAATTGAGCAGGCAATCGCTCAAATCAAAGCGGCGGGTAAAGCGCCGGGCATTCTGATGTCAGCACCCAATGTTGCCGAGCATTACCTGAAACTCGGCGCTCTATTCGTTGCTGTCGGTATTGATACAACTTTACTGGCTCGGACAGCGGAAGCGCTGGCGGCACGATTTATTGCGGACAAAGAATTGCCGGCAACACCTTCACCCGGTGTTTATTAATCTTAGCAATCACCATTTAACAATCGATTTATTCAACAAGCTTTTAATTTCCTAAACAACGTAATACATATAAAACAGTAATTAAGGAAAATAACAATGAGCGATTCATCAACTGCTGTGCAACAGCCGGATCTCCCGACTGGTCAACATAAACCGCTAACGGCACAACAGCAATCCGTCATTAACAAGTTATTCCGTCGCCTGATTATTTTCCTATTCGTCTTATTTGTATTCTCGTTTTTGGATCGAATTAATATTGGGTTTGCCGGCCTGACAATGGGTAAAGATCTTGGATTGAACGCCACAATGTTCGGTCTGGCGGCAACGCTGTTCTATGTCACTTATGTCATTTTCGGCATTCCTAGCAATATCATGCTCAGCATTGTCGGAGCGCGACGCTGGATAGCCGCGATCATGGCGCTCTGGGGGATCGCCTCCACCGCCACCATGTTCGCTACCGGACCAACCAGTCTGTATATCTTGCGTATGCTGGTCGGTATCGCCGAAGCAGGTTTCGTGCCGGGTATCCTGTTGTATCTGACTTACTGGTTTCCAGCTTACTATCGCGCCCGCGCCAATGCGCTGTTTATGGTGGCAATGCCGGTGACGATGGCGTTTGGTTCTCTGGCTTCCGGTTATATTCTGGAAATGGATGGCCTCCTGAACCTTCACGGCTGGCAATGGTTATTTTTGCTGGAAGGTTTTCCTTCGGTATTATTGGGAATTGTCGTTTGGTTCTATCTTGATGATTCACCCAAACGCGCTAACTGGCTGACAGATGAAGACAAAAAATGCTTACAAGAGATGATGGATAACGACCAGTCCGTTCAAGTTCAACCGGCAAGTTCATCAACTCATCAGGCAATGCAAAAACGCGGCATATGGAGTGAGATTTTCGCGCCGATCATGCTGATGTATACCTTGGCCTACTTCTGTCTAACCAATACTCTGAGTGCGATTAATATCTGGACGCCACAGATTGTGCAAAGCTTCAATCAAGGCAGCAGTAACATCATGATCGGCATTCTGACCGCCATTCCTCAATTTTGCACCATCATCGGGATGGTTTACTGGAGTCGCCGTTCAGACCGATTACAAGAACGTAAAATGCATACGGCTCTACCCTATTTGTTCGCCGCCGTGGGCTGGATATTAACCTCATTGACCAACCATAGCGTCATTCAGCTCATTGGAATTATTATGGCTTCAACCGGTTCATTTACCGCAATGGCGGTCTTCTGGACCACGCCGGATCAAGCTATTAGCTTACGGGCAAGAGCAATCGGCATTGCGGTTATTAGCGCTACAGGTAATATAGGTTCAGCCCTCAGTCCGTTGTTAATCGGCTGGCTGAAAGATCAAACAGGAAGCTTTAATACCGGTCTCTATTTTGTTGCCGGGTTACTGGTCATTGGCGCAGCCATTATCTGGCTAATTCCGATGAAACACGCCAGACAGAGAATAGCGCAGTAATTTCAATAAAAAGGAAAAACCATCATGACCGAGCCTATCATTGCCAATATTGATATCAGCAAGGATTATGATGAAACCCAAGGCACTGATGATGTGCATTATCAGACCTTTGGTCGGATGGCGGCATTTTTTGGTCGTAATATGCAAGCTCATCGTCACGATGGTTTCTTCCAACTTCATTTTTTGATCACCGGCCACATTGAATTACAGTTGGATGCTCAACATTATTCTGTACAAGCGCCGCTGTTTATCCTGACTCCTCCCTCTGTTCCTCACGCTTTTTTCACTCAAGATGATAGTGACGGATATGTCCTTACCGTGCGGCAAGATCTGATATTACCGTTATTAGAATCTCTCTATCCGGCTAATAAAGATATTCTTGATATTCCGGCTATTTGCCTATCCGTTGCTGATAAACCGGAAGAGCTAGCCGCTTTTAATCACTATTGGGCGTTAATCGCCCGTGAATCATTTAATAACTTTATCGGTCGAGAGCAATCGCTGACATTTTTAGCGCAAGCCATATTTACCCTGTTATTGCGTAATATTCCTCTTGATGATCACCCGACAAATGGCGTGCGAGGAGAAATTAAATTGTTTCAGCGCTTTAACCAATTAATAGACAATCATTATCATCATCATCTTTCCGTACCGGAATATGCCCATAAGTTAGGTATTACAGAATCGCGATTAAAAGATATGTGCCGTCGGTTTACCAATCGTCCGCCGAAACGACTCATCTTCGATCGTCAACTGCGTGAAGCCAAACGACTATTATTATTCAGTGATTGCCCAGTATTTGAAGTTGCTTATCAGCTCGGATTTAAAGATCCCGCCTATTTTGCCCGCTTCTTTAATCGATTAGTCGGCAGCTCGCCTAGTTATTGGCGAGAAAGAAATATTCACGAAAAATAAATATCCATGCTAATTATACCAAGCCCGGCATTTTATTCTGCTTGTTCAGCAAATCTCGTGCTATTAATTCGTGCTAAACTTACTCATTTTTATTACGAAATCACTTCCAAGAATTAAAATTCTGAATATACTGAGACTCTGTAACTCACTGGAACTTTTTGAAGGATAAATGATGGCAACCGGAGTGCCGATATAAATAAATTTATTTAAGAAAAGGAAACACAACATATGCAAAATCCTTACTATATGGCAGTCGAATTCGGATTCCCACTTTCTGATGTCATAGACTTCATATAATCATGAGAATTCAAGCATGAGCAAATCAGCCATAGTTTTAAATATCACTTATGCTATCTTTTGTGCATTATTTATATATATGATGTCATATTTAGAAGAAGAGCATTATATCGGTGGTCAGGATATAGATAATCTCTGTATTGTCTACAGAGAGCTGATAGATGATAATCGTGATGTATTTGCTCCAACATGTTTACTGATTATGTCCCCCCTAATTTACGCAACTGTGAAGAAAAGATTCAAATCACTTTCTCTTAATGTTATTACATTTGCTTTGCTAGGATACTGGGTGTGGCGGTTCTTTATCAGATTCATCGTATGCGTTTAGAATAGTTTCAAATATTCAGGTAACAGTTACTGGGCGTTACCTGAATGTCAACTCACACTATATCAACTCACGCTATGTGATCGTCACAAACATACCATCTTGATAGTCCAGATCTTTAAGTCCCTCTTAATACTTTGATACCACATATCTAAGTATTCCGGTTTTATTAATTTATTCCTCTTACAAATGTAAATTATCTTAAATTTATAAATTTTTGATTGCTTTTTACACACACCCTACAGCAGGATAAAAAAAGCACATTAAGAGGAGCAACCAGTATGGCAAATATCATTTATCTAACATTGAAAGGCAAAAAACAGGGGTTGATCTCCGCTGGCTGCGGTTCCTTAAACTCTATAGGAAATAATTACCAGCACGGCCATGAGAATGAGATTTTTATTTACTCTCTTCAACATTTAATGACGAGGGAACAACACGTATCCCATCATCCGGTTATGGTAATAAAACCTGTCGATAAATCTTCGCCTTTACTGACGCGAAGCTTCGATGAAAATGAAGAGCTAGAATGCCTGTTTGAGAATTATCGAACATCACCAACCGGAGGATTAGAAAAAAATTACTCCATCAGGCTAGGCCACGCCTTTATCTCCAGCATAAAATGCCATTTTCCGCATTCCAGAGATAATAATGCCGGCGTACCACAAGAAATTATCTGCTTCACTTATAAAAATATCACGTGGAACAATCTGGCCTGCTCCACCGGTTCTTATAGCTTCTGGGATGACAGGGTTTATTGACGATGAATAATGCCGCTTATTTAACTGATACCCCTGTTGATTCAGAGTCTGAGAATGGGTTACGCATTGTTTTATCACCTGTGCAACTTGCGGCGATCCTGTCGGATAATACCATTACCGAGGAAGAGACTTGGAGTAACAGAATATTAGGTGGGGCAAGTTTAGCAGCGGGAGTCGTTGAACTGATTGGCGCTGGCGCTCTTTGTCTGGCGCCTGATCCTTCAACGCTAACTAAAGCTGCCTGCGTTATTATCGGCGCGCACAGTCTTGATGTAATGAATGCTTCTGCCAGTCAAATAATTACCGGCAGAGAAACCTCGACGGAAACTTATCAAGAGGCGGTAAATTTAGCAAAAGAATTTGGAGCTGATGATTACACCGCTTCTGAAATAGGGCTTACCGTCGATATCGCTGTGCCATTGTCATTTGCTTCAATAGCAGGCGCTGTTAGAGTTGCTTCTGTACGGGTAGGCAGGATTAAGTTAATTGAACATGAATCGCCTACAGGGTTAAAACCGGGTGGGCATACTTTGCTTAAACATGTTGGGTTATCTGAGCAGGAGTTGAGAGCGAGGTTTTTAATATCTAAAACAATGAAAGAATCAAGTTGTTTTTATGATATAAAAATAGCAGAGAAAGTGATTTCAAATACCATCAAAAATAATCAGGCAAAAATAACCAACTGGACGAAATATGCTTTTGGAGGTAGCAGGTTAACTATAGATGATGTTTCAAAAGTACCAGTTGGCATCGGCATTACCAAAGGTGTTGAAGGAGTAGACCAATTATATAAAGTGAGAGTTGTTTTATATTACTCTGAATTCAATGGTAAGCCGTACTATATATTAACCGCCTTTCCTAAATATTAATCATATATAAAGAGGGTCAATGCAATGAAAAGAAAAAAAGAAACACAACACTTAGATAATTTTATCGGGGCTTATTTTAACCAAGATTGTGACATATTTGGCGAAACAACAATAGATGAGGTAATAACTGAATATTTAAATAGCGAACCTCCCATATTTATGAAAGGATTAATAGAGGACATTGATTACTTTATTAGTAACTCAAAAGATGTAGAAAAAGATTTTGATAATTTGGGTCATGAATTCTATCCAGAGTTATGGGAAACTACTGCATTAGATTTTCTAAATCATGTATCCAAAAGAGTACGGGATTATCTAAAAAAGGAGGTTTAGCTTATGACCGGACAATATCCATTTCTAGATATTCTAATGCATGGCTACTTTAATCAGGACTTCGATATAATATCAGGCCCCGAGCTTGATGATGTTATCAATGATTTTCTTCATGTCGCAACTCAGGGAATGAGAAAAGGGTTAATAGAAGAAATCAATGATCTTATTGACATTTCCGAAGATGTAGAGAGCACATTTGATTATCATTACCATGATGCTGACGTTCTCCCAGAATGGTGGGGACTCACAGCACTTGAATTTTTAGAGCATGTATCAAAAAAAGCACAGGATTTTTTAAACGAGCATACTGAAAAAGATGAGTAATTAAGGCATTCTGAATTTAACGGTAAACAATACTATATAACTATATACTAACAGCATTCCCAAAATTTAATTAAAATTTATGGAGAAGAAGATGGAACTAAATCTCTTAATGTTTGCTTATTTCAATCAAGACTATGACATAATATCTGGCCCTGAGCTTGATGATGTCATAAATGACTATCTTGATACCACGAATGAAGCAATGAAGAAAGAGCTAATAGAGGAAATAGAGTCTTTTATCCATAATTCAGAAAATATAGAGAAAGACTTTCAAACTCTCTATCATAGTTCTAGCTTTTGCCCTAAATTATGGGAAACCACAGCATTTGAATTTCTACAATATGTATCAAAAAGAGCAAAAGATTATCTGGATAAAAATGAGTAATTAAACGTTTTTTCAGACAACAAACAAGGAAATTTAATCAATAAGAATGGCTTATATATTTCAAGAAATTCTATTGATTTTGATTACCAAGAGATCGCAATAATATGAAAGGCCCCAATTAAAATGACCGGACAATATCCATTTTTAGACATCTTAGTAGGCGCTTATTTTTGTCAAGATTATGACTTATTGTATGGAGAAACTATGGATGAAGTCAAAGATTGCTTTCTTAATGTTGCAACTCAGGAAATGATAAAAAAATTAATAGAAGAGATTGACTCTTTTATTAGCACTTCAGAAGATATAGAAAAAGATTTTGACGCTCTCTATTATAGTGACTTTGACCCAGACTTTTGGGATACTGCTACAGCACTTGGCTTTTTAAACTATGTATCCAAAAGAGCACGCGATTATCTAAAAAAGGAGGTTTAGCTTATGAACAGACAATATCCACTTTTGGATAATTTAATGTACGCTTATTTTAATCAGGACTATGAAATAATATCTGGCCCTGAGCTTGATGATGTTATAGATGATTTTTTTAGTAACACAAGCAATAGAATGAAAAGAGAAGTCATAAAAGAAATTAATACTTTTATATGTAATTCCAAAGATATAGAGAAAGAATTTTACTTCATCTATTCTGATGCTGACGTTTTCCCCGAAATATGGCACCTAACAGCACTTGAATTTTTAGAACACGTATCAAAAAAGGCACAAAATTTTTTAAACGAGCATACTGAACAAGATGAATAATTAAAGTATTCTTAACTGAAAAAAATAAATAAAGAGGTTTAATTCAATGGAAAGAGAAATAGAAAGAAAATATATAGATGATTTAATGATTACTTATTTTTATCAAGATTGTCAGTTATTTGGCGAAACAATAGATGAAATAGTAACTGACTATCTAAACCATCAATATCCAATAACTATACCCGTTATCTTTCAAGTTGCCTCTTTGTTGGCTGCACTCGCTCACCCCGGTCACATAGTTATCTATGCTCCCGGGGATTCGCTCCCTTGCCGCCGCGATGCACCTTGAAATCCATAGGGTATATAATAAGTTTAATAAGAGAAATTAATATTTTCATCCGTAATTCTGATGATGTAGAAAAAGACTTTCATAATTTGAATTACGATGAATTTGTTCCTGAATTATGGGAAACCACTGCGTTAGATTTTCTAAATCATGTATCAAAATTAGCACAAGAATATTTGGATAAAGATGACTAATCACAGTCATTTTTAATGTAATAGTAAACAAAGAGGTAAAATATAATGGAAATGAGAGAAAAATTGCAGTACATAGATAAGCTTACAAATGCTGTTGATAGGAATGATTTTGAATCATTTCACAAAATACTCAATGAGTTGCAAGGAAATTATCTTAATGTCGCACCGCTAATGTTATTAGAAAATATTAATCATCTTATCTATGCCGCCCAAAATATAAAAGGATGTTTTAGCATCCGTCATTCTGATGAAGCTGATCCAAAGTTATGGGAAACTATTTCCGCCGTATTAGAACATCTGAATCAGTCATCAAAAATAATGCAAAGTTATATAAATAAACAACATGAAAAGGACAAATAAATCAACTTTGTATCCATGAAATTTTCAAGTAAAAAACGCTTTTGAAGGTAATTAATTATATATTATATTTCAAAAGCGTCATTCAAAAATAACGGCTCCAAATGAGAAAACTATGCAGAAAATCACATTAATTACGGGCGGATCTCGCGGCATTGGTCGCGCAACAGCGCTTTATCTGGCAGAAAAAGGACATCATATTGGAATTGGTTACCTCTCTAATCAAGCTCAAGCGCTGGAAGTCACAGAAATTATCCATAAAATGGGCGGTAAGGCTATCGCCATTCAGGTCAATGTCGTCGATGAAAAACAAGTTGTAGAATTCTTCCAAAGAATTGATAAAGAACTCGGATGTATAACCGGTTTGGTGAACAATGCCGGTATTCTCAAACCACAAGCATCAATTGAACAACTCACCGCTGACCGCCTGAATGATATTTTTGCCGTCAATGTTGTAGGCAGTTTTCTCTGTGCACGGGAAGCAGTTAAAAGAATGTCTTTCCGACATGGTGGACAAGGCGGCTCAATTGTCAATGTTTCATCCGCAGCATCCCGACTGGGATCGCCGCACGAATATATAGATTACGCCGCATCGAAAGGTGCAATCGATACTTTGACTATCGGCCTGTCTCTGGAAGTAGCCGATCAGGGAATTCGGGTAAATGCCGTTCGTCCCGGATTTATCTATACCAATATGCACGCCGATGGCGGCGAACCAAATCGCGTTGAGCGGGTGAAAAATTCCTTACCAATGAAACGCGGCGGGCAACCGAAAGAAGTTGCACAGGCTATAGCCTGGTTGCTGTCAGATGAAGCTTCATACGTAACCGGGAATTTTATTGATCTGGCTGGAGGGAAATAGTACTTAAAAACAAGTATAGATTGAGCTGAATTTATCAATATTATGGATACATGGGAAAGAAACCAGAAAATGAAAGATAACCCATATTTTCAATCACACTAAATCAATATTTAGGATGTATTCTTAATTAGCACGGGCTGACATATTGATAACAGAATTCATTGCTATTTTCTGAAAATAATATGCCCAAACGCCCATCTCACTGAATGCAGATAAATCTGCAACGATCAAAATCCTTAATACAACCAAGAGGTAAATCATGGAAAACATTGATCCAAAACTTTATCAACATACGCCCACAGTTAGCGTCTACGATAATCGTGGCCTTACCATCCGCAATATCGATTTTCACCGCTCTACCGCGGGAGGAGATACGGATATTCGTATTACCCGCCACCAATATGATGCCAGAGGACACCTGAGCCAAAGCATTGATCCGCGTTTGTACGACGCCAAACAGACCGATAATTCGATAAATCCCAACTTCCTCTGGCAATACAATCTGACCGGCGATACTTTGCGAACAGAAAGCGCCGATGCCGGCCGTATCGTTGCCCTCAATGATATTGAAGGTCGTCAAGTCTTGATCGTAACTGCAACTGGCGTCACTCAGACCCGACAATATGAAGCTAACACTCTGCCCGGCCGCCTATTATCCGTAAGCGAACAAGCTCCCGAAGAAAAGGCGCCCCGTGTTACTGAGTATCTTATTTGGGCAGGCAATACACAGACAGAAAAAGATCATAATCTTGCCGGCCAGTACGTGCGCCACTACGACACAGCCGGGGTAACGCAACTGAAAAGCCTGTCATTGACTGAAAATATCTTATCTCAGTCCTGCAAGTTGTTGGCCGATGGTCAGGAAGCAGATTGGATGGGTAACGATGAAACCCTCTGGCAGACCAAATTCAATAACGAAACTTACACGACACAAAGCACCTTTGATGCTACCGGCGCGTTGCTGACTCAAACCGATGCAACAGGCAACATACAGCGTTTGGCTTACAATGTAGCCGGGCAGTTAAAAGGTAGCTGGCTGACATTGAAAAACCAAAGTGAGCAAGTCATTATCAAATCCCTAACCTACTCCGCCGCAGGCCAGAAACTGCGTGAAGAACACGGCAACGGCGTTATCACCGAATACCGCTATGAACCAGAAACCCTACGATTGATTAGCACGACGACCCGCCGTCAATCAGATAACAAGGTGTTACAAGATCTACGCTATGAACATGATCCGGTCGGGAACATTATCAGTGTTCGTAATGATGCAGAGGCCACCCGCTTCTGGCGCAATCAGAAAATAGTCCCTGAAAACGTCTACACCTACGATTCCCTGTATCAGCTCATCAGTGCAACAGGCCGCGAGATGGCTAATATCGGCCAGCAAAGCAACCAACTTCCTTCACCAATTATCCCTCTGCCTACTGATGACAGCTCATATACCAACTACACTCGCAGCTATAATTACGACCGCGGCGGCAATCTGATGCAAATCCGACACAGTTCACCCGCTACCCAAAATAACTACACCACAGATATAACCGTCTCGAATCGCAGTAATCGAGCAGTGCTGAGTTCACTTGCCACAGATTCAACACAGGTAGATGCGTTGTTTGATGCCGGTGGTCACCAAAGAAAACTACTACCGGGGCAAGATCTGAGCTGGAATGCCCGGGGCGAACTACAACAGGTGACGCCAGTGAGCCGCGAAAATGCCAGTGATCGGGAGTGGTATCGTTATGGCAACGACGGCATGCGACAGTTAAAAGTCAGTGAACAACAGACAGGCAACAGTACGCAGCAACAACGAGTGACTTATCTTCCCGGATTGGAGCTACGTACAACGCAAAGTGGAACCTCGATATCGGAAGACCTGCATGTTATTACTGTGGGGGCAGCAGGTCACGCACAGGTACGGGTTCTTCACTGGGAAACCATACCACCAGCCGGTATCAGCAATAATCAGCTCCGTTATAGCTATGATAATTTGATTGGTTCCAGTCAACTTGAACTGGATAACGAAGGACAAATTATCAGTCAGGAAGAGTATTATCCATTTGGCGGCACAGCGTTATGGGCAGCAAGAAATCAAATAGAAGCCAGCTACAAAATTCTTCGTTATTCAGGTAAAGAGCGAGATGCGACCGGGCTTTACTATTACGGCTATCGTTATTATCAACCGTGGGTGGGTAGATGGTTAAGCGCCGATCCGGCGGGAACAGTTGATGGACTTAATTTATATCGGATGGTGAGAAATAATCCTATCGTCAATCATGATAATCGTGGTCTATGGACAGAAGAGGAATGGCAACAAGGTCTGAGCCGTTTTACTCACGCATTGAATTCGCCAATAAGGCCGTTAGGATTTAATAGAGCATATGGATTTAACGGTTTTCAGCAAGGACGGCAACTTTCAGAAGTTAATCCTTACAGCCTCAATCAGAATTGCTATTACTGCACAGTTTCAGCTCTCTCAAATACAACAACAAATGAACTTGTTAGCAAAACAGAAATTATGCAACAGGATACGGCTGACTTGACTGAGATTGAAAGTTTATTTAGAGCAGCAGGAACCAACCCAATTCGAACAGACTCCAATCATCCGGATGCTCAGATCCGCTGGCATGAAGCATTTAATTTTATGAGAAATAGTTTGCAACCCGGTCAATTCGCAGGTCTTGCTTATACTCGGCCGCCATCTCAACAACAAAATGGTTTATTTTCTCCTGGTGGCGGCCATATGGTCGTTGTCGGACGTAACCAACCCCAACATTCATCTGAATTAACGATTCTTGATTATCAAAGTGGGCAAATAACCGAGTTACATGCAAACTTTCCACCAGAAGGCCAATGGCACGAAAGCTACCATATATTTAACAGAGGTCCTACCCAAATATCAGGAGATAACTGGAGGGAATTATATTCAAGGCTTATTTCAACCACTGATCAAACACAAAATAATACCGGAGTTCTCGGTTTTGAACGTAATGGAGAAATGATTTTGCAAACATTTTCTCTGACATATTCTAATCTAAACACCTACTACGAAGGGAATAATACCGGAATCCATCCAAGACGCGCTCAACTAGGCGGACTTACTGAACCTCAAGGTTCAAATCGCAGACAATCTTATCTGGCATGGCTTTTGGAATAAAAAAATGAAAATACCTACAGGTCAACAACTGTTGCTCTGT
This sequence comes from Photorhabdus luminescens subsp. luminescens, assembly GCF_001083805.1. Classification (GTDB taxonomy): domain Bacteria; phylum Pseudomonadota; class Gammaproteobacteria; order Enterobacterales; family Enterobacteriaceae; genus Photorhabdus; species Photorhabdus luminescens. The sequence goes on from NZ_JXSK01000003.1 coordinate 420,135, forward strand.
AGGTATAAAATCTCCAACTCATCTTCATTAACCCCACCAGCAAAAAACAGACCTTGAAATAACAGTCACAAAAATATCGCCCAGATCACACTTTAAATAACAAAACCTCCTTCCCAACGAAAAGTACCAGCGAACCTTCCGAAAATCTATTCAAGAAACGCCGTTCTAAAGCTTCAATTAAGAAACACAAAACAAACATTAAATTAACATTTCCGTGCCAATATTGATTATATTATATCAAGACAGGCGCTTTTTATGACGACTGTGAGGTAGACATGAAACCAGAAGATTTTCGCGCCGACAAAAAACGTCCTTTCACCGGTGAAGAGTACCTGAAAAGCCTTCAAGATGGCCGCGAAATTTACATTTATGGCGAACGCGTAAAAGATGTCACTACACATCCTGCATTCCGCAATTCTGCTGCTTCAATCGGTCAGTTGTACGATGCCCTGCACGCCCCGGAAACCCATGATACCCTGTGCTGGAATACCGATACCGGCAATGGCGGGTATACTCACAAATTCTTCCGCTTTGCTACCAGTGTGGATGATCTGCGTCAACAACGTGATGCTATCGCTGAATGGTCACGTCAAACTTATGGCTGGATGGGCCGATCGCCTGATTATAAAGCGGCCTTCGGCAACGTACTCGGCGCATTCCCTGAATATTATGGTCAATTCGCTGATAACGCTCGTACTTGGTATAAACGTATTCAAGAAACGGGCGTTTACTTTAACCACGCCATTGTCAATCCACCCATCGATCGCCATAAACCCGCCGATCAGACACGCGATGTCTATATTAAACTAGAAAAAGAAACGGATGCCGGTATTATCGTCAGCGGCGCAAAAGTGGTAGCAACTAACTCAGCCCTGACTCACTATAACTTTATCGGTTTTGGTTCCGCACAAGTCATGGGAGATAACCCTGATTTTGCCTTGATGTTTGTCGCGCCAATGGATGCGGAAGGCGTGAAATTGATCTCCCGCGGCTCCTATGAATTGGTAGCAGGCGCAACAGGTTCCCCATTCGATTATCCTTTATCCAGCCGTTTCGATGAAAACGATGCGATTCTGGTGATGGATAAGGTACTTATTCCTTGGGAAAATGTCCTGATTTACCGTGATTTTGACCGCGCGCGTAATTGGGCAATTCAAGCGGGTTTCACCAGCCTGTTCCCATTACAGGCTTGTGTACGGCTAGCGGTGAAGCTGGATTTCATTACCGCCCTGCTACAAAGGAGCCTGGAGTGTACCGGCGTAATCGAATTCCGTGGTGTTCAGGCTAACCTAGGTGAAGTGGTTGCCTGGCGTAACCTGTTTTGGTCACTGAGCGACGCGATGTGGGCAGAAGCCAAACCGTGGAAAAGCGGCGCTTATCTGCCGGATACTCAAGCAATACAAACTTATCGCGTTATGGCGCCAACGGCCTACACTAAGATTAAGAATATTATTGAAAGTAACGTCACCAGTGGCCTAATTTATCTACCATCCAGTGTACGTGATATGAATAACCCAGAAATTGATAAATATCTGGCCCGGTATGTTCGGGGTTCCAATGGTATCGATCACATTGAACGTATTAAGATTTTAAAACTGATGTGGGACGCCATTGGCAGTGAGTTTGGCGGCCGTCACGAGTTGTACGAAATCAACTATGCCGGTAGCCAGGATGAAATTCGGATGCAATGTCTGCGCCATGCTCATGGCTCTGGCAATATGAAAAAAATGATGGATATGGTTGATCGCTGCCTTGCCGATTATGATCAACATGGCTGGCGCAGACCACATTTATACAATAATAGCGATATTAACCAGTTAGATAAGCTGCTGAAATAATCGGTAGCAGGAGGCCAATATGTCTGTAGAAAATGAACATCGCCAGCACTTCAGAGATGCGATGGCGAGTCTGTCAGCAGCGGTGAATATCGTCACCACCGATGGCCATGCCGGATGCTGTGGCATCACTGCCACCGCGGTATGCTCAATCACCGATACGCCACCCACGCTGATGGTATGCATTAACCGAAGCAGTGCTATGAATACCGTTTTTCAGGAAAATGGCCGCCTGTGCGTAAATATTTTAAACCACGAACAAGAACTGATGGCACGCCACTTTGCCGGTATGACCGGCGTCAGCATGGAAGAGCGTTTTCGCTGGAATATCTGGCAGACAGGGCCATTAGGCCAACCAGTGTTAACCGGTACCCTTGCAAGCCTTGAAGGTGAAATCGAACAGGTTCAAGAAGTGGGGACGCATAACGTGTATCTGGTTCAGATTAAACATATCACGGTAAGCGAACAAGGCCACGGCCTCATCTATTTCAAGCGTAATTTCCGTCCAGTCATGTTGGAAATTGAAGCCGCCGCAGTTTAACTGCCCCTCCATTAGGCAGTGATTGTTCTTCCACTATTCGGGCCCTGAGCGGCCTGAATAGCATTTCTTTGTCAACGCCTCTATTCAGCCCTTTTCCTAATCATTTTTGGCATTCACCTGATGAATATACTATTAAATTCAATACTAATATCTTTATGTTAGTGTGATCACTAACTAGGAACATATTTTAACCATATAATAATCTACTGCCCTCCGATCACTTGAATAAAGTACATAAAAAAACCACTTTAGCGACAGATCATGTCACTGAATGTCACTGTACATTTCCAAGTGTATTTCAATCAATAATGACCAATCAGAGGCAATTAACTATGAATAAACCCGCATCCATCGGTTTATTACAACAACCCAAGCCGTTCTTTATGATTTTCTTCGTCGAGCTTTGGGAGCGATTCGGCTACTACGGCGTACAAGGCGTTCTCGCGGTCTACTTTGTACAAAAATTGGGATTTTCCCAGGAACAAGCGTTTATTACCTTCGGTGCATTTGCTGCGTTGGTTTTTGGTTTGATCTCTATTGGCGGCTATATAGGCGACCACTTACTGGGAACTAAACGAACCATTGTGTTGGGCGCCATTGTGCTGGCAATTGGCTACTTTATGACAGGCCTTTCTATCCTACACCCTGATTTAATTTTCTACGCATTGGGAACCATCGCCGTTGGTAACGGCCTGTTCAAAGCCAACCCAGCCAGCCTGCTGTCTAAATGCTATCCACCCAAAGATCCTCGTCTGGATGGGGCTTTTACCCTATTTTATATGTCAATCAACCTCGGATCGCTATTCTCACTCGCTCTCGCTCCCGTTGTTGCGGAAAAATTTAGCTATGCCGTTACCTACAATATTTGTGGTATTGGTCTGATTATCGCGTTGTTGGTCTATATTTTTTGTCGCAATACCGTGCGTAATATTGGTTCTGAACCCGACCATCAACCAATCAACTATAAAAACCTATTTCTGGTCGTAGCAGGAAGCGTTGCGATGGTTTATGTCTGCGCATGGCTGATGCACAACGTAAAAATAGCAAATATTATGCTGATTACCCTCTCTGTCATCGTGGTGTTTATCTTCTTCCGGGAAGCATTAAAACAGGACAAAGCAGGCCGTAACAAAATGTTTGTTGCCTTCATTTTGATGCTGCAAGCGATTGTGTTCTTCATCCTGTATGCCCAGATGCCAACTTCGCTAAACTTCTTCGCCATCCATAACGTTCACCATCAGTTGCTTGGTTTTAATATCAATCCGGTCAGTTTCCAGGCGCTTAACCCATTCTGGATTGTTGTTGCCAGCCCAATACTCGCCGTACTATACACTCACTGGGGCGCTAAAGGTAAAGACCTGACCATGCCAGCCAAATTTGCGGTTGGTATGTTCCTGTGCTCTTTAGGTTTCCTCACTGCCGCCGCTGCCGGTTTGTGGTTTGCAGATGAACAAGGTTTGACCTCTGCTTGGTTTATTGTTCTGGTTTATCTGTTCCAGGGCGTCGGAGAATTAATGATCAGCGCATTGGGCCTAGCGATGATTGCGGCCCTTGTTCCTCAGTATCTGATGGGTTTTATTCTGGGGATGTGGTATTTAACTCAAGCAACTTCCTCCTTACTCGGCGGCTATGTCGCAGCCCTTACGGCCGCACCGAAAGGTATTACTGACCCATTGCAAACATTACCAGTCTATACCAGCGTATTCGGCAAAATTGGGATTGCCACCTTTATCGTCGCTATCATCATGGCGGTCACCGTGCCGTGGCTGAACCGTATGATGAATGAAAAACAAAAAATATGATTTGATCTAAAATAAAAAACCTCGCCACAGGAGGAAATACCGCTCATGTAACCTGCTCCCACAACTCAATCACCAGTGATAGTGGGGGCTTCTTATGACCTCGATTAGCCGTCGCTAATCGCTTCCGTGTCAGCGGGATCTGGCAAACCGATAGCCTGCCTGACCAGCAGTACTTCTTTGCTCAAGGTGCAATGGCTTTTGATGTTCTAGGTACAGAACCAAGCACAACTGTATGGCATCTGATACAGGAAGTGTAAAACAGAGAAGATTAAAAGGACGAAAAACATTATTACATTCTCCCTTTCCAATCGTTTGCTTCACTCATCACAAAATATTAATCATCTTACTTTTCATAAAATACCATTCAAAACAATATTAAATTGCCTTCAAAACTAGTCATATGGAATCCCTCACCGGCATTTTTATAATAAGCAAGGAATTCCATTAGTCAAATATGAACATCTAGAATTTAGTAGCTTTGAACATTACGAAAGGCGGGTAATATCGTAGACTTTCAGTATCCTTTGAAACATCAGCGTCACTGTGTTCAAAAAGCTCAATAGTTTTGAACCCGGCCTCGTTCAAAGTTTTGTAATATGTCTCTTTATGCCAATGCGTATCTGAAATCTTAAAAATACTTCCATTTGGCATATCTAAATACACTGGCTTGCTTTCCCCATCACTATATTTTTTATTTAGATCACCGCTCATAAAAGAACTGAACTTAATCCCAACGGAATCCGGATTGGTATCCAATACGTAAAAAATTCCGCCAGGTTTTAATGTCCTGTGAACTTCCTTAGCGATTTTCAAAAGATCAGACTTTTTACTGTTAGTAACGAACACGTAACAGCATATAGCTGCGTCGAAAGTATTATCATCGAAGTTAAGGACATCAGTTGTGATTTGATGATAAAAACTATTGCCACGATTGATGTTGCTGGAGGCTTTGTCCACCATAGTTTGTGAAATATCCACTCCCGTTACCATCTTTATGCCTCCAGCAATTAGCCGACGTGACACTTTCCCACCACCACAACCATAATCAAGAACCGATACGTTTTGTCCCAAACTCTCCTTAAGGTTCTCAATCAACGGCGTGTACCCAAGTCTTTCCTCCAAATAATCATCATATTGATCGAATAAGTTTGAAGCCTCTTCATTCATCCAGTCAGTATTCATTTGTCATCTCATATTCATTTATGTGTAGTAATAACCAAAAAAGGTCTAGATTTACCTATTTCAGCCCATTCATATTGAGTTCAGTCACAATATTCTCTTTTTTACAGGAGGTTTATCGTATATATAACCAATCAACTTCAACCCTGCATCTTCAAGTTAATTAGGTATATTACCACTCCAAAAATAGTTTTTAAAAAAACAATAACTATATTCATTAAAAATCATTACTTCATATAGAATGATATATAGTCGAGATAATTACTATACCCGTTATCTTTCAAGTTGCCTCTTTGTTGGCTGCGCTCACTCACCCCGGTCACATAGTTCTCTATGCTCCCGGGGATTCGCTCCTTTGCCGTCGCGATGCATCTTGAAATCCATAGGGTATATAATAATAACCAAAAAAATTTCCTACAGCCTTCATTGCTTCAAACCCAAAAGAAAAAATGTTCATTGAATGCTATCTGACAATTGCTTAGAACAGGCCAGAAAACAGTCGAAATAATATCTTTTCTAATTTTCCTCTTCGCTTATCACAAAATATTAATCATTTTACTTTTCATAAAACACCATTAAAAATAACAGTAATTATTTCATAACTTTATCACTAAAAAAGTAATTTTTATAAGTGTGATTATAAATTTTGTTATTGCATTGCCGCAGCAATTTAAATAAACAATATATAATAACGTTATGAAATAATTAATGTGAGAATAATACCATTTTACTATCCACTATTTTCAACTTATTTCAGTCCGTTATCAGACATCATATTTGCTGCCTTATTTTAATGAATATCAATAACTTTTCTATTGTATTCATAATACGCAAGGCAACATAAATGTTTTATTTACTTAACATTTAGAAGGAATAATCATGAGCACACTCACTCCCGAACTGACGCAACAGGAACAACAGGCACAAAAAGCTAACCGACTGCATGAGGCAAGTATCCTCAAACGTGCTAATCCCCAATTACAAAATGCGATACATCTTGCTATTACAGAGCCTCATGCTGATCAGCAAGGTTATAACAGTAAATTCGGCGGCCGCGCCAGCCAGTATGTCGCCCCCGGCTCAGTTGCTTCTATGTTCTCTCCCGCCGCTTATCTGACTGAACTTTATCGGCAGGCGCGCGGTTTACATGCAGATAATTCCGATTATCATCTGGATAAACGCCGCCCGGATTTAAAATTACTGACACTCAGCCAGCAAAATATGGATGATGAAGTTTCTACACTTTCTCTATCTAATAAGGTGTTGCTGGAGGGGATTAAGACTCTGAACGGGTTGGAAGGCCATACTAGTGTGATGAAAGCGCTATCAACCTTTCGCTATTCTGGTTCGATGCCGTATCACGATGCTTATGAAAATATATGCAAAGCTATTCAATTACAGGCTCCGATATTCGACCAATTTAATCCATCCCCAGAAACAGATATCTCTAGACTGAAATATCAAACTTCCCTGTTGGGAGTTAATGCTTCTGTCTCACCTGAATTGTTTAATATTCTGACAGAGGAAATTACCGAAGAAAATGCAAATGAGAAGTTTGAGAAAAATTTTGGGGATAGAGAGCCATCAGAATTTCTTACCCTGGATGCCTTGAAACACTATTACAATTTAACCAATGAAGAATTAGAACAATTTTTAAATCACGTATTAATAGAAAATAATTCTACTTATACAAATAACCAGCTTATTAATATAAGCATTAACACATCAGGTACAATACAATTGAGTCGCATAACACGAACACCTGGTTCAAATTATAATAACCTCAATTACATGAATTTATACCCAATTCAAAATAGGCATTTTTATGTTGATATTAGCTATAAGAAAAAAGCTGGACAAGTTAGTATTAGACTTAACTCTCCCCGGTCTGAATATCTCACAGGTATATATAAAACGACCATAGAAAACACAAATTATTCTTCCCCAATATTTAAATTAACCGACAAAGACATTCAAAAAGAATTTATTCTTTTAAGTTATCGTTATAAAGAAAATAGTGATTCGGATATATCTGACGCATCTTATGCCAAGTTCCAAATTCAGGATTATTCACCTGCAATTTTTCTGTTAAAACTTAATAAAACCATTCGTTTGTCCCATGCAACAAAACTTCTTCCAACAGTACTGAAACAAATTGTCTCCAATATCAATCAAAAACTAGATATCAATACAAAGGTATTAGAGGAAGTCTTTCGCGTCAAATACTATATGCAACGTTACGGTATTGATTCTGAGGCAGCATTGGTACTGTGCAATGCGCCTATTTCTCAACGTTCATATAATAATCAACCTAGCCAATTTGATCGCCTGTTCAATATACCATTATTGAATGGCCAATATTTCTCCACCGAAGATGAAGAAATTGATTTAAATCCAAGTAGTACTGGAGATTGGCGTAAGTCTGTGATTAAACGTGCATTTAATATCGATGATATTTCTCTCTACCGCCTGCTTAAAATTACCAATCATAATAATCAAGAAGGAAAGATTAAAAATAATCTAGAAAATCTTTCTAACTTATATCTTGGGAAATTACTGGCGGAAATTCATCAATTAACCATTGATGAATTGGATTTATTGCTGGTTGCCGTGGGTGAAGGAGAAACTAATTTATCCGCTATCAGTGATGCAACATTGGCTACACTGATCAGAAAACTCAATACCATTACCGGTTGGTTACAGACACAGAAGTGGAGTGTGTTCCAATTATTTGTTATGACCTCCACCAGCTATAACAAAACGCTAACGCCTGAAATTAAGAATCTGCTGGATACCGCCTACCAAGGTTTACAAGGCTTTGATAAAGACAAGGCAGATTTACTGCATGTTATGGCGCCCTATATTGCGGCCACCTTACAATTATCATCGGAAAATGTCGCCCATTCCGTGCTGCTTTGGGCAGATAAGTTACAGCCCGGCGACGGCGCAATGACAGCAGAAAAATTCTGGGACTGGTTGAATACTCAATATACGCCGGGTTCATGGGAAGCAATAGAAACACAGGAACACATCGTTCAGTATTGTCAAGCGTTGGCACAATTGGAAATGGTTTACCACTCCACCGGCATCAACGAAAACGCTTTCCGCCTGTTTGTGACAAAACCGGAAATGTTTAGCACTTCTACTGGGTCAGCACCTACGCACGATGCGCTTTCATTGATCATGCTGACGCGTTTTGCGGATTGGGTTAACGCGCTAGGAGAAAAAGCTTCTTCCGTGTTAGCAGCATTTGAAGGTAAGACCTTAACAGCAGAACAACTGGCTGATGCCATGAATCTTGATAAAAATCTACTGGAGCAAGCCAAGACTCAAGCCAAAGTTAATTTCTCCAACTGGACATCTATCGACGCCATCCTGCAATGGGTTAATATCGCGCGTCAACTGAACATTTCTCCGCAGAGCGTTTCAGACCTGGTTAAATTATTAACCGCAACCCTCCCCCAGACCTATGACAAGTGGGAAAACGTCGCTGCGATATTAACCGCAGGACTAGACACCCAAAAGGCCGATGCCCTGCATATTTTTCTGGATGAGTCTCGTAGCGCCGCATTGAGTAAATACTATATCGGTCAAGTTGCTAGTCAAAATCCAGCGATTAAAAACCGTGATGATCTGTACCAGTATTTATTGATTGATAACCAAGTTTCCGCCGCCATCAAAACCACCCCGATTGCGGAAGCTATCGCCAGCATCCAACTGTATGTCAACCGGGCATTGAAAAATATGGAAGGTAATACAGTCACAAGTGTCATCAGCCATCCGTTCTTTACCCATTGGGATAAATACAATAAACGCTACAGCACCTGGGCCGGAGTCTCTCAGCTCGTTTACTACCCTGAAAATTACATCGATCCGACGATACGTATCGGGCGAACAAAAATGATGGATACGTTGCTGCAATCCATCAGCCAGAGTCAATTAAATACCGACACGGTAGAAGACGCCTTTATGTCTTATCTGACGTCGTTCGAACAGGTAGCTAATCTGGAAGTCGTCAGCGCCTATCATGACAATGCCAGCAGTGATCAAGGATTAACCTATTTTATCGGACACAGTAAAACCGAAGTTAATCAATATTACTGGCGTAACGTGGATCACAATAAATTCAGTGATGGTAAGTTTCCTGCTAACGCCTGGAGTGAATGGCACAAAATTGATTGTCCAATAAATCCCTATAAAAGCACTATTCGCCCGGTAATTTTCCAATCCCGCCTGCATCTGATCTGGCTGGAACAGAAGAAAATTGCTAAACAAACAGAAAATAATCACCAAACCGTCGAAGATTATCACTATGAACTAAAACTAGCACATATCCGTTATGACGGTACTTGGAATACACCAATAACCTTTGATGTCAGTGACAAAGTATCTGCTGTTTTGAATACACCGAATTTATTAAGAATATTGAAAGAATTGACAAAATCGAGAGAATACCATAAACAATTAGAAGAAAGCCTGAAGCAATATAATGATAGAAATAATCCGCAATATCAAATTGACCTAAATATAAAACAAGCAAAAGAAGAGAGGATACAAAGGCTACAGGAGCAACTAGAGCTGGAGCTAATGAAACAACAATTAGGGTTCTACTGTACAAATCATCAAGATAATAAATTGCTGGTAATGTTTTATCGCAAACGAGATGAACTGGATGAGTATAAGAGAAAAGTAGAAGAATTAGTAGAAGCAGAAAGAAAGGTAAAAGAAATAGCAGAAAAATCTAGTAGAGAAGATGGAATATCATTACCTGAATATCAAGAAAAACAAAAAGCACAAAAAGAATTAGAAGAACTAATACAAGAATTAATGCAAGAGTTAATGCAAGAACTGTATATCTCCGCCAATATGTTACTTGAAAATATAGAGCCTAAACAGCGCAAAACTATTTATGAACTCACCTATAGTCAATTTGACACTAACAATGCCATAAGGGTGAATAACCCCCATGAAATTAAAAACAATAATATCCTGACCCTTCACAATGATACAAACGGGGCGCAATATATGCAATGGGGAGCCTATCGTATCCGCCTTAATACGCTGTTCGCCCGTAAATTAATTAGCCGCGCCACGGCCGGGATCGATACTATTTTAAGTATGGAAACACAGAAATTGCCAGAACCTCAGTTAGGAAAAGGATTTTTTGCTAATTTTACTCTTCCTAAATATGATCAAAACGTACATGGCAATGAGCGTTGGTTTAAAATTCACATAAGAAACGATAATGGATTGATGAATTTATACTACAAGGGAATATTAACTGATACCGAAACTAGCATCACTCTTTTTATCCCTTGGTCTAATACACAATCGCGTGTCGAAATAGCCGTAGAATATAAAGGTAAATTTTATCAGGATCAACAAAAATGGGAAACCGCTTTATTTAATTTTGATGAAACTAATAATAAATTTGTGTTGGTTAATGATGTTGATAATAAGAAATTTGTGATAAACGATATTGAAGCGACCGTCAATAAATATAAAGGTTTTCTTGATGTTTCTATTCTTATCGATCAAAACACAGAACCAATGGATTTCAACGGAGCTAACAGCCTCTATTTTTGGGAGCTGTTCTATTATGCTCCGATGTTAATTGCTCAACGTTTGCTACACGAGCAAAACTTCGATGAAGCTAATCGCTGGCTGAAATATATCTGGAACCCGTCTGGCTATATTAAACATGGTCAGATTCAGCATTACCACTGGAATGTTCGCCCATTATTGGAAGATACCAGTTGGAACGATGATCCATTAAATTCCGTCGATCCCGATGCTATAGCGCAATATGATCCCATGCACTACAAAGTCGTTACTTTTATGCGCACCCTAGATCTGTTGCTGGACCGTGGAGATTATGCCTATCGTCAGTTAGAACGAGACACGCTCAATGAAGCCAAGATGTGGTATATGCAAGCACTGCATCTGTTAGGCGATAAACCTCATCTATCGTTCAGTTCAGAGTGGAGCAAACCGAGTTTAGGCGACGCTGCCGGAACGGAAAGACAAAAGCAACACGCCCAAGCAATGGCCGCTCTGCGACAAGGTGATGTTAGTCGGCACAACAACCCGACAGATCTTTTCTTGCCACAGGTCAATGAAGTGATGCAAAACTATTGGCAAAAATTGGAACAACGGCTGTATAACCTGCGTCATAACCTCACTATTGACGGCCAACCGCTACATCTGCCTATTTACGCTACACCGGCAGATCCAAAAGCATTACTTAGCGCCGCTGTCGCTAGCTCCGAAGGTGGGGTAGCTCTCTCACAGCCATTTATGTCACTGTGGCGTTTCCCACACATGCTGGAAAACGCGCGTGGTATGGTCAGTCAGCTCACTCAATTCGGCTCTACGCTACAAAATATTATCGAACGTCAGGATGCGGAAGCTTTAAACACGCTCTTGCAGAATCAAGCAGCAGAACTGATATTGACTCATCTCAGCATACAGGACAAAACCATCGCAGAGCTGGATGCGGAAAAAATCGTACTGGAAAAATCCAAAGCCGGGGCGCAATCACGCTTTGACAGCTACAAAAAGTTATACGACGAAAATATCAATGCGGGTGAAAACCGGGCTATAGCATTGCATGCCTCCGTTGCTGGCCTCAGCACTGCCCTGCAAGCATCACGTCTGGCGGGCGCTGCGCTTGATCTGGCGCCCAACATTTTCGGTCTCGCTGATGGCGGTAGCCGTTGGGGAGCGATTGCCGAAGCGACAGGTAATGTTATGGAATTCTCCGCCAGTGTGATGAACACCGAAGCGGATAAAATCAGCCAGTCAGAAGCCTATCGCCGTCGCCGTCAGGAATGGGAAATCCAGCGTAATCATGCCGAAGCAGAGATAAAACAGATCGATGCTCAACTTCAATCACTGGCAGTACGCCGTGAAGCCGCGGTATTGCAGAAAGCCAGCCTAAAAACCCAACAGGAACAGACTCATGCTCAATTGACTTTCCTGCAACGTAAATTCAGTAATCAAGCGTTGTACTACTGGCTACGCGGTCGGCTAGCTGCTATTTACTTCCAATTTTACGATTTGGCCGTAGCGCGTTGTCTGATGGCTGAAATGGCTTATCGTTGGGAGACTAATGAGACCGCGGCAAGCTTTATCAAACCCGGCGCCTGGCAGGGAACCCATGCGGGTTTACTGGCTGGTGAAACCTTGATGCTGAATCTGGCGCAAATGGAAGATGCCCATTTGAGGTGGGATCAACGCGCTCTGGAAGTGGAACGGACCATTTCATTGACGCAACACTATGGAGCACTGCCAGAAAAATCGTTTAATTTAGCCACACGGATTTCTACCCTGCTAGCAGGTGGTACAACTGACTCCATTGATGATCATCCCGTTACATTAGAAAACGACCAACTTAGTGCCAAAATCTCTCTGTCAGGTCTGTCATTAGATAATGACTACCCAGATGGCAACGGCGTAGGCAACATTCGACGCATTAAACAAATCAGTGTCACCTTGCCAGCCCTGTTAGGACCATATCAGGATGTACAAGCTATTCTGTCCTACGGAGGAAGTGAAATCGGATTAGCTGAAAGCTGTAAATCACTGGCGATCTCTCATGGGATCAATGACAGTGGTCAATTCCAGTTGGATTTTAACAATGGTAAGTTCCTGCCGTTTGAAGGGATTGCGATTAACGATACTGGCACATTGACACTCAGTTTCCCCAATGCGACTGTCAAACAAGAAAACATGTTGCAGACTTTGAGTGATATTATTCTGCATATTCGCTATACCATCCGCCAATAACCACCTCAATTAAATACCAAAAACAGGCTCCTAAACGGGGCCTGAACTTTTCACGAATATATACCACTCACAGTCTGCTCTCTTTACCTGTCTGACGCTCGTTATAACAGAGATATTTCCTTTTCTCGTGAGTCCCATCACCTACTATAAAATATCAACCCTCTTCTTTTTCATAATATGCAATATGTAACAAATGCAATTATTTCATTTAGTTATTGTTAACTAGTTATATTACTTATGATGTAATTATAAATTTTGTTATTGCATCACAATAGCCATTTAAATAAATAATAACGTTGTGAAATAGTTGATAGTTAAATGGTGTTTTTATTTAGCCGTTATTTTCAACCCAATTTCAGACCGCTATCAGACGTTACCTGTGTTGCCTTTGTTTTGATAGATATAAATAACCTTATTTATATCCACGGTACTCAGACCAGCATAAATGTTTTATTTACCTAACATTTAAAAGGAATAAACATGAACACACTCAAATCCGAATATGAAAACGCGTTAGTAGCAGGTTTTAATAATCTAACCGATATTTGTCATCTCTCTTTTGACGAACTTCGCAAAAAAGTGAAGGACAAACTCTCATGGTCACAGACCCAAAGCTTATATCTTGAAGCACAGCAAGTGCAAAAGGACAATCTCCTGCATGAAGCCCATATTCTGAAACGCGCCAATCCTCATTTACAAAGTGCGGTCCATCTTGCCCTGACAACACCTCATGCTGACCAGCAAGGTTATAATAGCAGATTTGGCAATCGCGCCAGCAAATATACAGCCCCAGGCGCAATTTCTTCCATGTTTTCTCCTGCGGCTTATTTAGCTGAACTTTATCGTCAGGCACGGAATTTACATGATGAAAATTCTATTTATCATTTGGATACACGGCGTCCGGATCTAAAATCATTGGTGCTCAGCCAGAAAAATATGGATACGGAGATTTCCACACTTTCTCTGTCTAATGACATGTTGCTAGAGGGTATTAAAACTCTGTTCAAGGACAAGCTGCTGGAGGCTCTGAAGAATATTAAATCTCTGTCCAAGGACGAGCTGCTGGAGGCTTTGAAGAATATTAAACCTCTGTCCAAGGACGATCTGCTGGAGGCTTTGAAGAATATTAAACCTCTGTCCAAGGACGATCTGCTGGAGGCTTTGAAGAATATTAAACCTCTGTCCAAGGACGATCTGCTGGAGGCTTTGAAGAATATTAAACCTCTGTCCAAGGACGATCTGCTGGAGGCTTTGAAGAATATTAAACCTCTGTCCAAGGACGATCTGCTGGAGGCTTTGAAGAATATTAAACCTCTGTCCAAGGACGATCTGCTGGAGGCTTTGAAGAATATTAAACCTCTGTCCAAGGACGATCTACAGGAATGTATTGAAATTCTATTCAATCTGGACAGCCACACTAAAGTAATGAAAGCGTTATCCAATTTCCGCGTTTCTGGCATGATGCCATATCACGATGCTTATGAAAGCGTGCGTAAGGTTGTTCAATTACAGGCTCCGGTGTTTGAACACGTTGTTAGTACATCACTAGAAACGACTATCGATGAACTAAAATATCAAGCTTCTTTGTTGGAAATTAATTCTTCTGTCTCGCCTAAATTATTTACTATCTTGACTGAAGAAATTACTACAATCAATGCAAGAAGTCTCTATGAGGAAAATTTTGGTAATATTAAACCTTCTCTAATAGGAAAACCGGAATATCTGAAAAGTTATTACAATCTGAGTGATGAAGAGTTTAGCGATTTCATTAAAATAAGAACTATACTTCTTCCAGAAGAAGAAATAGCAATTACTGATCTTGCATCGCGTACTACTAGTACACAACAGACTATCGAAAATCCTGATTATCGTGCTCTATTGAAAATTAATAAGTTTATTCGTCTATTCAAAGCTATAAACTTATCACCGACGGTATTAAGTGGAATCCTCCGCAGCATCAGCACAGAATTCAATATCAATAAAGAAATATTACAAAAAATCTTTCGTGTTAAATACTATATGCAACGTTATGGTATTGACACTGAGACTGCATTAATACTATGCAAGGTACCAATTTCACAATATATCAATGACGGACATCTAAGTCAGTTTGATCGTTTATTTAATTCCCCCAAACTGAATGGTCAAGATTTTTCCGTCAATGGTACTCAGAATATTGATTTAACCCTAAGCAGTACCAACAACTGGAATAAAACAGTACTTAAACGTGCTTTTAACCTCGATGATATCTCATTAAATCGACTACTAAAAATTACCAATCCGGTCAATACTACCGAAATGATAACTAATGATATAGAGAATCTTTCTCATCTCTATAGGACAAAATTACTGGCAGATATCCATCAGTTAACTATTGATGAACTGGGGTTACTGTTGGAAGCCATAGGTAAAGGAACAACCAATTTATCTGAGATTACTCCTGACAATCTGGTTACTCTAATTAACAAACTCTATGCTGTCACTAGCTGGCTACGTACACAAAAGTGGAGTGTCTATCAGTTGTTTATGATGACTACTGATAAATATAACAAAACCCTAACCCCGGAAATACGGAATTTACTGGATACCGTCTACAATGGCTTGCAAGATTTTAATAAGAAGATGTTGAAAGCTGAAGAAGATCTAGAGAAAACCAAAAAGAAATTGCAGAGCGCCAAGGAAAATCTGGAAAAATTCCCGGAAAACCAGCCACAACTCCAAGAAGACAGGAAAAAAGCCCAGAGAAGACTGAATAAAGCTGAAGAGACCCACGAAAAAGCCGAGAAAAACCTAGATGAGGTCAGGAAAAATCTGCCAAAAGCCATATCTCCTTATATCGCCGCCGCTCTGCAATTACCATCTGAACATGCGGCATATTCCATACTCATCTGGGCAGATAATCTGGAACCCGGCATAGGAAAAATGACAGCGGAAAAATTATGGAACTGGTTGCGGAAAAATCCCGTTACGGCTCAACCTGAATTCCAAAAACAAGCTGAACCTGTGGTCCAGTATTGCCAGCGCCTGGCACAACTAGCGTTGATTTACCGTTCTACCGGCCTTAACGAAAACACCTTAAGTCTGTTTGTGACAAAGCCGCAACACTTTGTTATTAAAACCAAAGCACCCGAAACAACTGAAACAACACCAGCACATGACGTATCAACACTAATGTCACTAACGCGTTTTACTGACTGGGTTAACTCACTAGGTGAAAACGCCTCTTCTGTACTAACCGAATTTAAAAAAGGAACATTAACAGCAGAACTATTGGCTAAGGCTATGAATCTTGATAAAAATCTACTGGAGCAAGCCAAGATTCAGGCAAAAACTGATTTGTCCAACTGGCCATCTATCGACAACCTATTGCAGTGGATTAACATCTCACGTCAATTGAACATCTCTCCACAAGGCATTTCCACACTGACTCAAGTATTGACCGCAGAACCTCCCGCTAACTATACCCAATGGGAAAACGCCGCTGCGATATTAACCGCCGGGCTGGACACCCAAAAGACTAACGCCCTACATGCGTTTCTGGATGAGTCTCGCAGTGCTGCGTTAAGCACATACTATATTTATTCTCATAACCAAAAAGATCGAGAAGCAAGAAAACATACAGTAATTAAAAACCGTGATGATCTATATCAATACCTATTGATCGATAACCAAGTTTCCGCCGACATTAAAACTACAGAGATCGCTGAAGCTATCGCTAGTATCCAACTGTATATTAACCGCGCGTTGAAAAATATGGAGGGAGATACTGTCACAAGTGTCACCAGCCGCTCATTCTTCACCAACTGGGATAAATACAATAAACGCTACAGCACTTGGGCCGGTATGGCTAAACTCCTTTACTATCCAGAGAATTACATCGATCCGACGCTACGTATTGGGCAGACAAAAATGATGGATACGTTGCTGCAATCCATCAGCCAAAGCCAATTAAATATCGATACCGTAGAAGATGCCTTTAAATCTTACCTAACATCATTCGAACAGGTGGCTAATCTGGAAATCCTCAGCGCCTACCATGACAACATTAATAATGATCAAGGATTAACTTACTTTATCGGACGTAGTAAAACAGAAGTGAATCAATATTATTGGCGCAGTGTGGATCACAATAAATCCAGCGAAGGTAAATTCCCCGCTAATGCCTGGAGTGAGTGGTACAAAATTGATTGTCCAATTAACCCCTACAAAGATACTATTCACCCGGTAATTTTCCAATCTCGCCTGTATCTTATCTGGCTGGAACAAAAAAAGGCGACTAAACAGGAAGGTGATAAAACCGCCTCGGGTTATTATTATGAACTGAAATTAGCGCATATCCGTTATGACGGCACCTGGAATACACCAGTCACCTTTGATGTAAACCAAAAAATATCCGATTTAAATCTGGGAAATAAAACACCTGGACTTTACTGCTCAAGCTTTCAAGGCAGAGATGAATTGCTGGTGATGTTTTATAAAAAACAAGATCAATTAAATCAATACACAAACACAGTACCAATAAAAGGACTATATATCACTTCCAATATGTCTTCTAAGGAAATGACACCTGAAAATCACAAACCTAACGCTTATAAACAGTTTGATACTAATAGTATTATTGGTGTCAATAATCGCTATGCAGAAAGCTACGAAATCCCTTCATCAGTAAATAGTAATAACGGTTATGATTGGGGAGATGGCTATCTGAGTATGGTGTATGGCGGAAATATTTCAGCCATCAAACTGGAGTCCTCATCAGATAAGTTAAAACTCTCACCAAGGTTAAGAATTATTCATAATGGACTTGTAGGCCGACAACGCAACCAATGCAACCTGATGAAGAAAT
The DNA here is from genome assembly GCF_001083805.1 of Photorhabdus luminescens subsp. luminescens. Taxonomy (GTDB): domain Bacteria; phylum Pseudomonadota; class Gammaproteobacteria; order Enterobacterales; family Enterobacteriaceae; genus Photorhabdus; species Photorhabdus luminescens. Next base: position 438,126 of record NZ_JXSK01000003.1, read on the forward strand.
ACGGTCAGCTTGGTGATAAATTTATTATTTATACTACTCTAGGTATTAACCCCAATAATTTGTCGAATAAAAAATTCATTTACCCTGTTTATCAGTATAGTGGGAACACTACCAATAATGAGAAAGGACGTCTGCTGTTTTATCGAGAAAGTACTACTAACTTTGTAAGAGCCTGGTTCCCTAACCTTCCCTCTGGCTCTCAAGAAATGTCCACAACCACTGGCGGTGACATTAGTGGTAACTATGGTTATATTGATAACAAACATAGTGACGATGTTCCATTTAAACAATATTTCTATATGGATGACCACGGTGGTATTGACACTGATGTTTCAGGGATATTATCTATTAATACGAACATTAATCATTCAAAAGTTAAAGTAATAGTGAAAGCCGAAGGTATCACAGAGCAAACTTTTGTAGCGAGCGAAAACAGTAATGTCCCCACCAATCCGTCCCGCTTCGAAGAAATGAATTATCAGTTTAAAGAGCTTGAAATAGATATCTCCACACTGACATTTCATAATAATGAAGCAAGTATTGATATCACCTTTATCGCATTTGCTGAGAAATTTGACGATAATAGTAATGATCGTAACTTAGGCGAAGAACATTTCAGTATTCGTATTATCAAAAAAGCGGAAACTGATAATGCCCTGACCCTGCACCATAATGCAAACGGGGCGCAATATATGCAGTGGGGAAACTCTTGTATTCGCCTTAATACGCTATTTGCCCGTCAATTAATTAGCCGAGCCAACGCGGGGATAGATACTATTTTGAGCATGGACACTCAGAATATTCAGGAACCTAAATTAGGAGAAGATTCTCCTGATGCTATGGAACCAATGGACTTCAACGGCGCCAACAGCCTCTATTTCTGGGAACTGTTCTACTACACCCCGATGCTGATTGCTCAACGTTTGCTGCACGAACAAAACTTCGATGAGGCTAACCGTTGGCTGAAATATGTCTGGAACCCATCCGGTTATATTGTCAATGGTCAAATGCAACATTACCGCTGGAATGTTCGCCCATTACAAGAAGACACTAGTTGGAACGATGATCCGTTGGATTCATTTGATCCTGATACCATAGCTCAACATGATCCAATGCACTACAAAGTCGCCACCTTTATGCGCACCCTAGATCTGTTGATCGAACGGGGAGATTACGCCTATCGCCAATTGGAGCGGGACACACTCGCTGAAGCCAAAATGTGGTATATGCAGGCACTGCATCTATTGGGTGATAAACCTCATCTACCACTCAGTTCAGCATGGAATGATCCAGAGCTAGAAGAGGCCGCAGCTCTTGAAAAACAACAGGCACATGCCAAAGAAATAGCAGATTTACGACAAGGACTTCCTACATCCACAGGGTCTAAAGATGAAATCAAAACAGATCTTTTCCTGCCGCAAGTCAACGAAGTGATGCTGAGCTACTGGCAGAAACTAGAACAACGGTTGTATAACCTGCGCCATAACCTCTCTATTGATGGTCAACCTTTACATTTGCCTATTTTCGCAACACCAGCAGATCCAAAAGCGCTGCTCAGCGCCGCTGTCGCCAGTTCACAAGGTGGAAGTAATCTTCCATCAGAATTTATATCAGTGTGGCGTTTCCCTCATATGCTGGAAAACGCCCGTAGTATGGTCAGTCAGCTAACCCAATTCGGCTCCACATTGCAAAATATTATCGAACGTCAAGATGCGGAGGCATTAAACACGCTGTTGCAAAATCAGGCGGCAGAACTGATATTGACCAATCTCAGCATACAGGACAAAACCATCCAAGAGCTGGATGCTGAAAAAACTGTGCTAGAAAAAAACCGCGCCGGAACCCAGTCGCGTTTTGATAGCTACAGCAAATTCTACGATGAAGACATCAACGCGGGTGAAAAACAGGCAATGGCGTTGCGTGCTTCCGTCGCTGGCATCTCTACAGCCCTTCAAGCATCACATCTGGCGGGCGCAGCACTTGATCTGGCGCCCAACATCTTCGGCTTCGCTGATGGTGGCAGCCGTTGGGGGGCGATCGCCCAAGCCACAGGTAATGTCATGGAGTTCTCCGCCAGTGTTATGAACACCGAAGCGGATAAAATCAGCCAATCTGAAGCCTACCGTCGGCGTCGTCAGGAATGGGAAATTCAGCGTAATAACGCCGAGGCAGAGCTGAAACAAATCGATGCTCAACTTGGTTCGCTGGCAGTGCGCCGTGAAGCCGCAGTATTGCAGAAAACCAGCCTAAAAACCCAACAAGAGCAGACTCATGCACAACTGACCTTCCTGCAACATAAGTTCAGTAATCAGGCGCTGTACAACTGGCTGCGTGGTCGATTGTCCGCCATTTACTTCCAGTTCTATGATTTAACGGTAGCTCGCTGTTTGATGGCGGAAATGGCCTATCGCTGGGAGACTAACGATACCGCATCACGCTTTATCAAACCCGGCGCCTGGCAGGGAACCCATGCCGGTTTGCTCGCGGGTGAAACCTTAATGCTGAATCTGGCACAGATGGAAGATGCCCACCTGAAACAGGATAAACGCGTACTGGAGGTAGAACGTACCGTTTCGCTGGCCGAAGTCTATGCCAAATTACCGCAAGATAAATTTATCCTGACTCAGGAAATAGAGAAGTTGGTGAGTAAAGGTTCAGGCAGGGCCGGCAAGGACAATAATAAGCTGGCGTTTAGTACCAATACCAATACCTCTCTAGAAGCGTCCATTTCGTTATCTACCTTGAACATTAGCAGCGATTATCCTGATTCTATTGGTAAAACCCGTCGTATTAAACAGATCAGCGTTACCCTGCCAGCACTGCTAGGACCCTATCAGGATGTGCAAGCAATTCTGTCTTACAGCGGAAAAGCCTCTGAATTGGCTGAAAGTTGCAAATCATTAGCGGTTTCTCATGGGATGAATGACAGCGGTCAGTTCCAACTGGATTTCAACGATGGCAAATTCCTGCCGTTCGAAGGAATCAAAATCGATGAAGGTACGCTGACATTGAGCTTCCCAAATGCAATTAGTAAAGAAGACAAAAAAGACGAAAAAGGCAAACAACAAGCCATGCTGGAGAGTCTGAACGACATCATTCTGCATATTCGCTACACCATTCGCCAATAACGATTTTAATTAAGTGCTAAAACAGGCCCCTAAGCGGGGCCTGCAAGGAGTCTTTCATGCAAAATTCACAAGATTTCAGTATTACAGAACTATCATTGCCCAAAGGAGGAGGCGCTATCACGGGAATGGGGGAAGCTTTAACCCCCACCGGGCCGGATGGGATGGCCGCGCTGTCTCTGCCGTTGCCTATCTCTGCCGGGCGCGGTTATGCTCCGTCACTCGCCTTAAACTACAACAGCGGCGCCGGTAACAGCCCATTTGGTCTGGGCTGGGATTGCAACGTTATGACCATCCGCCGCCGCACCCATTTTGGCGTTCCACATTATGATGAAACCGATACCTTTCTGGGGCCAGATGGCGAGGTACTGGTGGTAGCGGATCAATCCCGCGACGAATCGACATTACAGGGTATCAACTTAGGCACCGCCTTTACCGTTACCGGATACCGTTCCCGTCTGGAGAGTCATTTCAGCCGATTGGAATATTGGCAACCCAAGGCAACACCCAAGACAACTGGCAAAACAGATTTTTGGCTGATATATAGCCCAGATGGACAAGTACATTTACTGGGTAAATCACCACAAGCCCGGATCAGCAACCCGTCAGACATCACTCAAACAGCACAATGGTTGCTAGAAGCCTCTGTGTCACCACATGGTGAACAAATTTATTATCAATATCGGGCCGAGGATAACACCGGTTGCGAAGCTGATGAAATTACTCTCCATCCACAGGCCGCCGCGCAACGTTATCTACACACAGTGTATTACGGCAACCGGACAGCCAGCAAAACGTTACCCGGTCTGGATGGCAGCGCCCCACCACAAGCAGACTGGTTATTCTATCTGGTATTTGATTACGGCGAACGCAGTAACAACCTGAGAACGCCGCCAGCATTTTCGACTACAGGTAGCTGGCTTTGTCGCCAGGACCGTTTTTCCCGTTATGAATATGGTTTTGAGATTCGTACCCGCCGCTTATGCCGTCAGGTATTGATGTATCACCACCTGCAAGCTCTGGATAGCGAGATAAAAGAACACAACGGACCAACGCTGGTTTCACGCCTGATACTCAATTATGACGAAAGCGCAATCGCCAGCACGCTGGTATTCGTTCGTCGAGTAGGCCACGAGCAAGACGGTACTGCCGTCACCCTGCCGCCATTAGAATTGGCGTATCAGGATTTTTCACCGCAACATAACGCTCGCTGGCAATCGATGAATGTGCTGGCAAACTTCAATGCCATTCAGCGCTGGCAACTAGTTGATCTAAAAGGCGAAGGATTCCCCGGTCTGCTATATCAAGATAAAGGCGCCTGGTGGTACCGCTCCGCACAACGTTTTGGCAAAATTGGCTCAGATGCCGTCACTTGGGAAAAAATGCAACCTTTGTCGGTTATCCCTTCCTTGCAAAGTAATGCCTCGCTGGTGGATATCAATGGAGACGGCCAACTTGACTGGGTTATCACCGGACCGGGATTACGGGGATATCATAGTCAGCATCCAGATGGCAGTTGGACACGTTTTACCCCGCTCAACGCTCTGCCAGTGGAATATACTCATCCACGCGCGCAACTCGCCGATTTAATGGGAGCTGGACTTTCTGATTTAGTACTGATCGGCCCTAAGAGTGTACGTTTATATGCCAATACCCGCGACGGCTTTGCCAAAGGAAAAGATGTAGTGCAATCCGGTGATATCACACTGCCAGTACCGGGCGCCGATCCGTGTAAGTTGGTGGCATTTAGTGATGTATTGGGTTCCGGTCAGGCACATCTGGTTGAAGTGAGCGCGACTAAAGTCACCTGCTGGCCTAATCTGGGGCACGGACGTTTTGGTCAACCAATTACTCTTCCGGGATTTAGCCAACCAGAAGCGACGTTTAATCCTGCTCAAGTTTATCTGGCCGATCTAGATGGCAGCGGCCCGACTGATCTGATTTATGTTCACACAGATCGTCTGGATATCTTCCTGAATAAAAGCGGCAACGGCTTCGCCGCACCAGTAACTCTCCCCTTCCCAGCCGGAGTGCGTTTTGATCATACCTGTCAGTTACAAGTGGCCGATGTACAAGGGTTAGGCGTCGCCAGCCTGATATTAAGTGTGCCGCATATGACTCCCCATCACTGGCGTTGCGATCTGACCAACACAAAACCGTGGTTACTCAGTGAAATGAACAACAATATGGGGGCTCATCACACCCTGCGTTACCGTAGTTCCGCCCAGTTCTGGCTGGATGAAAAAGCCACGGCACTGGATGCCGGACAAATACCAGTTTGTTATCTACCCTTCCCGGTACACACCCTATGGCAAACGGAAATAGAGGATGAAATCAGCGGCAACAAATTAGTCACAATACTACGTTATGCACATGGCGCCTGGGATGGACGTGAGCGAGAATTTCGCGGATTTGGTTATGTTGAACAGAAAGACAGCCATCAACTGGCCCAAGGCAGTGCGCCAGAATGCACACCACCTGCACTGACCCAAGGCAACGCGCCTGAACTCACATCACCCGCGCTGACCCAAGGCAACGCTCCAGAACTCACACCACCTGCGATGACCCAAAGCAACGCGCCTGAACTCACATCACCCGCGCTGACCCAAGGCAACGCGCCAGAATTCACATCACCCGCGCTGGCCCAAGGCAATGCGCCAGAACTCACACCACCTGCGATGACCAAAAACTGGTATGCCACCGGAATACCCATGATAGATAACACATTATCGACAGAGTATTGGCATGGTGATCACCAAGCTTTTGCCGGTTTTTCACCACGCTTTACGACCTGGCAAGATGGTCAAGATATTCTGCTCACACCGGAAAATGATAACAGTCAGTACTGGCTAAACCGGGCACTGAAAGGTCAACTGCTACGCAGTGAACTGTACGGCGAGGATGGCAGTACACAGGAAAAAATTCCCTACACAGTCACTGAATTTCGCCCACAGGTACGTCGGTTACAGCATACCGATAGCCGATACCTTGTGCTTTGGTCATCTGTAGTTGAAAGCCGCAACTATCATTACGAACGTATCGCCAGCGATCCTCAATGCAGCCAAAAGATTACGCTATCCAGCGATCTATTTGGTCAACCGCTAAAACAGGTTTCGGTACAGTATCCACGCCGCCAGCAACCGGCAAGCAGTCCGTATCCTGATACGTTGCCTGATAAGTTATTTGCTAACAGCTATGATGACCAGCAACACAAATTACGGCTCACCTATCAACAGTTCAGTTGGCATCATCTGACCGACAATACCATTCTGATGTTAGGATTACCGGATAGTACCCGCAGCGATATCTTTGCTTATAGCGCTGAACATGTCCCTACTGGTGGTCTAAATCTGGAAATCCTAAATGATAAAAATAGTCTGATTGCGGAGAATAAACCTCGTGAATACCTCGGCCAGCAAAAAACCGTTTATACCGACGGGCAAAATGCAACGCCATCGCAAACGCCAACACGACAAGCGCTGATTGCCTTCACCGAGACAACAGTATTTAATCAATCCACACTATCAGCGTTTGATGGGAGTATCTCATCTGCTCAATTGTCAACGACGCTGGAACAAGCCGGATACCAGCAAACAGATTATCTATTCCCGCGCACTGGAGAAGATAAAGTCTGGGCAGCTCGTCGTGGCTATACTGATTACGGCACAGCCGAACAGTTCTGGCGGCCGCAAAAACAGAGCAACACTCAACTCACGGGCAAAATCACGCTCACTTGGGATGCAAACTATTGCGTCGTCACACAAACCCGGGATGCGGCTGGACTGACAACCTCAGCCAGATATGATTGGCGTTTTCTGACCCCCGTTCAACTCACGGATATCAACGACAATCAGCACCTTACCACGCTGGATGCACTGGGCCGACCAATCACACTGCGCTTTTGGGGAACCGAAAACGGTAAGATGACTGGTTATTCTTCACCGGAAAAAATATCGTTTTCTCCACCATCTGATGTTGACGCCGCGATTAAGTTAACAACGCCAATCCCTGTAGCACAGTGTCAGGTCTACGCACCCGAAAGCTGGATGCCCATATTAAAGAAAACCCTCAATAACCTGGCAGAGCAAGAGCGGAAAGAGTTATATAACACCCGAATCATCACCGAAGACGGACGCATCTGTACCCTAGCTCACCGCCGCTGGGTAAAAAGCCAAAGTGCAGTCACCCAGCCAATCAATCTGTCAAACGGCAGTCCCCGTTTACCCCCTCATAGCCTCACATTGACTACGGATCGTTATGACCGCGATCTTAAGCAACAGATTCGTCAACAAGTAGTATTCAGTGATGGCTTTGGCCGTTTACTGCAAGCATCTGTACGACATGAAGCAGGCGAAGCCTGGCAACGTAACCAAGACGGCGCTCTGGTGACAAAAATGGAAGATACCAAAACGCGCTGGGCGGTTACGGGACGCACTGAATATGACAATAAGGGACAACCGATACGCACCTATCAACCCTATTTCCTCAACGACTGGCAATACGTCAGTAATGACAGTGCCCGGCGGACAGAAGAAGCCTATGCAGATACCCATGTCTATGATCCCATTGGTCGAGAAATCAAGGTCACTACCGCAAAAGGCTGGTTCCGTCGAACCTTGTTCACTCCTTGGTTTACTGTCAATGAAGATGAAAATGACACAGCTACTGAGGTGAAGGTAAAGAAGAAAGAATGTAAAGAAGGTAAAGAAGGTAAAGATGTAATTTGATCAATCCCGCCCGGTTGAAGGGCGGGAAACATAACATAATATAGAGGTGAAACGTGTCATTCATAATGCCGTCAGATACTCAACTTATGAGTTGGTTGATCATTGGTTTTATTGCGGCCTGGGGCGGATTAGTAAGGTACCTCATTGATATACAAAACAAACAATGTAAATGGAATTGGATCAACGTACTCTGTCAACTCATTATCTCCTGTTTTACCGGTATATTGGGAGGACTGCTGAGTTTTGAAAGCGGCGGCAGCCCCTATATGACTTTTGCGATTGCCGGGCTATTTGGCACCACGGGAAGTTCTGGATTGAACTGGATCTGGCGTCGCCTTTTTATGCATTATCGCGATGATGGAGGAAAGCAATAAGGCATTCCCACTGCCGCAAAAACCATCTGTCTCCGGCAGTTAAACCGGGAAATTACCTACTACAACTATTGTAAGAAAACGAATATATAGAAAAACTAACATGCAGATAAAAACTGCGATTGCAGAACAGATGACACACAACGCCCCAACAACGAGGTAAATCATGAAAAACATCGATCCTAAACTTTATCAAAAGACCCCTGTCGTCAACATCTACGATAACCGAGGTCTAACGATCCGTAACATCGACTTTCACCGTACCACCGCAAACGGCGATACCGATATCCGTATTACTCGCCATCAATATGACTCCCTTGGGCACCTAAGCCAAAGCACCGATCCGCGTCTATATGAAGCCAAACAAAAATCTAACTTTCTCTGGCAGTATGATTTGACCGGTAATATTTTGTGTACAGAAAGCGTCGATGCTGGTCGCACTGTCACCTTGAATGATATTGAAGGCCGTCCGCTACTGACAGTAACTGCAACAGGTGTCATACAAACCCGACAATATGAAACGTCTTCCCTACCCGGTCGTCTGTTGTCTGTTACCGAACAAATACCAGAAAAAACATCCCGTATCACCGAACGCCTGATTTGGGCTGGCAATAGCGAAGCAGAGAAAAACCATAATCTTGCCAGCCAGTGCGTGCGCCACTATGACACGGCGGGAGTCACCCGATTAGAGAGTTTGTCACTGACCGGTACTGTTTTATCTCAATCCAGCCAACTATTGAGCGACACTCAAGAAGCTAGCTGGACAGGTGATAATGAAACCGTCTGGCAAAACATGCTGGCTGATGACATCTACACAACCCTGAGCGCCTTTGATGCCACCGGCGCTTTACTCACTCAGACCGATGCGAAAGGGAACATTCAGAGGCTAACCTATGATGTGGCCGGGCAGCTAAACGGGAGCTGGTTAACCTTAAAAGACCAACCGGAACAAGTGATTATCAGATCCCTGACCTATTCCGCCGCCGGACAAAAATTACGCGAGGAACACGGCAATGGTGTTATCACCGAATACAGTTATGAACCGGAAACCCAACAGCTTATCGGTACCAAAACCCACCGTCCGTCAGATGCCAAAGTGTTGCAAGATCTACGTTATGAGTATGACCCGGTAGGCAATGTCATCAGTATCCGTAATGACGCAGAAGCCACCCGCTTCTGGCACAATCAGAAAGTGGCGCCGGAAAACACTTATACCTACGACTCCTTGTATCAGCTTATCAGCGCAACCGGGCGCGAGATGGCGAATATAGGTCAGCAAAGTAACCAACTTCCCTCCCTCACCCTACCTTCTGATAACAACACCTACACCAACTATACCCGTACTTATACTTATGACCGTGGCGGCAATTTGACTAAAATCCAGCACAGTTCACCGGCGACGCAAAACAACTACACCACAAACATCACGGTTTCTAACCGGAGCAATCGCGCAGTACTCAGCACTCTGACCGAAGATCCGGCGCAAGTAGATGCTTTATTTGATGCAGGCGGACATCAGAACACGTTGATATCAGGACAAAACCTGAACTGGAATACACGCGGTGAACTACAACATGTGACATTGGTGAAACGGGACAAGGGCGCCAATGATGATCGGGAATGGTATCGCTATAGTAGTGACGGGAGAAGGATATTAAAAATCAATGAACAGCAGACCAGCAGCAACTCTCAAACACAGAGAATAACTTATTTGCCGAGCTTAGAACTTCGTCTAACACAAAACAGCACGATCACAACCGAAGATTTGCAAGTTATCACAGTAGGAGAAGCGGGTCGGGCACAGGTACGAGTATTACATTGGGATAGCGGTCAACCGGAAGATATCGACAATAATCAGCTACGTTATAGCTACGATAATCTTATCGGTTCCAGTCAACTTGAATTAGACAGCAAAGGAGAAATTATTAGTGAGGAAGAGTACTATCCCTATGGCGGCACGGCATTATGGGCAACAAGGAAGCGGACAGAAGCCAGTTATAAAACCATCCGTTATTCAGGTAAAGAGCGGGATGCCACCGGACTATATTATTACGGTTACCGATATTATCAGCCTTGGGTAGGACGATGGTTAAGTGCCGATCCGGCAGGAACAGTAGATGGGTTGAATTTATATCGGATGGTAAGGAATAATCCGGTTACTCTGCTTGATCCTGATGGATTAATGCCAACAATTGCAGAACGCATAGCAGCACTGCAAAAAAATAAAGTAGCAGATTCAGCGCCTTCGCCAACAAATGCCACAAACGTAGCGATAAACATCCGCCCGCCCGTAGCACCAAAACCTACCTTACCCAAAGCATCAACGAGTAGCCAATCAACTACATACCCCATCAAATCTGCAAGCATAAAACCAACGACGTCGGGATCATCCATTACTGCTCCACTGAGTCCAGTAGGAAATAAATCTACTCCTGAAATATCTCTTCCAGAAAGCACTCAAAGCAATTCTTCAAGCGCTATTTCAACAAATCTACAGAAAAAGTCATTTACTTTATATAGAGCGGATAATAGATCCTTTGAAGACATGCAGAGTAAATTCCCTGAAGGATTTAAAGCCTGGACTCCTCTAGATACTAAGATGGCAAGGCAGTTTGCTAGTGTCTTTATTGGTCAGAAAGATACTTCTAATTTACCTAAAGAAACAGTCAAGAATATAAACACATGGGGAACAAAACCAAAATTAAATGATCTCTCAACTTACATAAAATATACCAAGGACAAATCTACAGTATGGGTCTCTACTGCAATTAATACTGAAGCAGGTGGACAAAGTTCAGGGGCTCCACTCCATGAAATTAATATGGATCTTTATGAGTTTACCATTGACGGACAAAAGCTAAATCCACTACCAAGGGGAAGATCTAAAGACAGGGTGCCTTCACTATTACTTGACACACCAGAAATAGAAACAGCATCCATAATTGCACTTAATCATGGACCGGTAAATGATGCAGAAGTTTCATTCCTAACAACAATTCCGCTTAAAAATGTAAAACCTTATAAGAGATAACGAAAAATTAATATTCTTTATCTACTTTTAATAGCCCTCTTGAACTTACACTCAAGGGGGGGAAACCAAATAAGAAACCATCTTTAATAACAAGCCATGAAAGAATATTTATTTCATGGCTTGATTACTTTTAACATTCAATATTAAATAATTAAAACAATATCTAACCAATTAAAATAACAATACCTTATTTATCATATTAAAATATCAAATCAGAAATTAATGAATTTAAGGGTTCTTTATATTTATTTCTGAGAGCATAGGCACAATACCTTACCGATGGCGCTGGACGTGATTCAAAATCCAGAAATGCTATATTTTCATCAATATGGGCAGAATAGCGCATTTCATTGGGAGTCATTAAACTTATCGCGACACCCGCTTTTACCAGATCCAATCTATTAGTAAAATCAGGGACCGTCAATAACGCTAAATTTTGGTATTCAGGGAGATAATTCAATGGCATAAAATTATTGCATTGTTTTAAAAAAGCACTATTATGCTGAACAAAAGGAAAACTAGATATTATTTCATCAGCGTGACTTTCTGGTTCTAAAATATCATGGGATACAGCAAGAGACAGCATTTGATAAGCACCATCTATCCTGATGATATCATCATTATCTGGATAACATTCAGTCGTCACATAAACTGTTATATCCCCTTTCATTAAGGAAGAAAATACCGCATCTTGCCTTATTAAATCATCAATTAGAAAATTGTTGATTATACAAATATCGCGATAATGATAACGTTGCACCGCTCTTTTTACGACCGTAGATATTTTATTAACATATTCTCCACTTGTGCCAATAACCAGTTTGTCTCTGTTTGATAATTTATAATTTCTACGACAATTCCAATTATTCTCAACTTTCAGGATCCTTTCATAACACGGCAGCAACTCTTGATATAGTGCCTTTCCCTCTTCTGTGAGCTTGGTTTTTCCCGGTAGTCGCTCAAACAATTGACACCCCACACGCTGTTCCAGTTGATATACGAGCCTGCTAAGTGGAGAAGGGGTAATACAAAGCGTATCCGCCGCTAACGTGAATGACTCTTTCTTAGCTGATTCCATAAAATACTTTAGTTGCTTTGAACAAAATATCATCACATACCCTCTTGTTTTCATTCCAGAAATAGAATATTAACCATAGAACATGACAACGATGTTTCTACTTTGCATTCTTTTACATTAGGACATGCGTTAATGGACATTGAATTTCACTACATCAATTGTTAATATTTATTTAATACTTGCACAATAATTATAAAATAAATATAACTTAGTTAATTATTTCTTGATATTGATCATGGTAAGTTTTCCTCAATACCTACAGAAGTAGATATTATTTTATCTTCCAGTAATCTATCGTTTGGCGACGGAGGTCGATTCTTCCATTGGGATATTCAACCCATTCGCCGCCTTTCTTATTAATTACAGTGATTTTTGGCATTTTGGTTTCATCCAACTTAGGTTTATAGGTGATTTTCCATTTAGCACCCGGTGTTAACTTCAACCTAAAGGGATACATACCAACTTCACCTTGTAAGAATATTCTGTTTGGTCTACCTTCAACGACTTTCAAAATGGGGTAAATAACCGGGCTAAAATCAATCGTATCCAATGCATCAATTTCGCTGATATTTGTCCGGGCTGCATCATTGATAAATGCGATTAAATCGGTTGCTGAATACGGAATAGCATCTTTCACTAGATGACGGACATCGGTATAACTCACTGACACAAAGGCTCGGTCAATCTTCCACTTACATCGACCGCCACCATTAAAAGGTAGTTTTGCCTGAAAGTAACCGGTTTTCGGATCAGCTTTTACATCCAGACGTAATCCGTTATAAGTTGGTACCTTAAAAGGCGACATATTGGAATCTAAACGATATTTAAGGCAATCTTTTGAGATATACACAGCGGATACATGCGGCTGTGTGTATTTAGGTGCGACTCCTTCTACAGTAATCCACTGATTCTCTTTGGGAGGAGAGAGCGGCTCATTTGGGTCAGCACAGCCTGATATTAAAATCACGGATAAGACAGATAAGTATTTCTTGATATTTATCATGGTAAGTTTTCCTCAACTCCTACAGCGTTATCTGCATGTGTGTCCAATTCCAGATCTTCCTGTTTATCTATTTAGAAATAAATAAGCTACGCTGATAGCATTACTTCATATTTCCATACATGAATCGAAAATCGACTTCTTGAGTGCCGTTATCAATTTTGCCGCCCGGATATTCAACCCACTCGCCGCCTTTCTTATTAGTCACCGTGACCTTCGCCATTTTGGTTTCATCCAGCTTAGGCTTAAAAATAATTTTCCATTTAGCTCCTGGAGTTAACGTGAGTTGAAAAGGACGCATTTTTAATACTTCACCTTGTAAGAATATTCTGTTCGGGCGACCTTCAACGACTTTCAAAACAGGGTAAATAACCGGGCTAAAATCAATCGTATTCAATGTCGAGATTTTGCTAATATTCATCTGGACTATGCCATTGATAGATGCGATTAAACCGGTTGCTGAATACGGAATAGCATCTTTCACCAGATGGCTGACATCAGTATAACTCACCGATACAAAGGCCCGGTTAATTTTCCATTTACATCGTCCCCCTCCATTAAAAGGTAGTTTTGCTTGAAAATAACCGGTTTGTGGATCGGCCTTCACTTTCAGACGAAGCCCATTATAGGTCGGCACTTTAAAAGGCGACATATTGGAATCCAGACGATACTCAAGGCAATCCTTTGATATGTATTCTGCGGATACATGTGGTTCGGTATATTTCGGCGCTACCCCTTCTACCGTGATCCATTGATTTTCTTTAGGAGGGGAAAGCGGCTCATTTGGGTCAGCACAGCCTGATATTAAAATCACTGACAAGACAAATAAGTATTTTTTAACATTTATCATGGTAAGTTTTCCTCAATTCCTACAGCATTATCCGCATAAATATCCTGTCAAGAATAGCGTTCATTGATTTCGTCACCAAAGAAACAAGATAGTAAAAATCCTATTACCACAGATAAAAAACACCGCTTATGCCGTGAGTAATAGTGAGTTGAGCGACAGGGATACAGCAGTGCATCCCCATCAATTAGTCCCTTTGAATAAAGGGAACAGAATTTGAAATTTCCGTCATACCGTCCATATTACGGAACTTAGATTATGATTATTAAATCACCACCAAATGGCAAGAAAAATTTTCATTTTTTAATTTACGAAGAATGAATTTGTAAGAAAGTGTTACAAACTTAATAGAAATTAATTTACTGTTAATCTAATGAAGGATGAAATTATAAAAATAACCCATTTCTCAGGGACAACAATCCACAATATATAGAACCACTGGTCCTCACTTAATTTCCTGTCAGGAGTAGAAATATCCTGATGACTCAGTCGATGACATACAGCAATGTCATTGGTATTGAGACTACCGACTGTTTAATAAATTTCTTTTGTCTTTAATGGCGAGATACAAGTGATTCACTATTTAAGCACTATCGATAAATAAGATTCCAAAATAGCGCCATATCTTACACCACTCATAATTCTATGTATAACAATTGGTTAAATAGGATCATGTGTAACAGGATTATGAAACGTTATTTATATCAAATCTATCAATTATTTTATATATAGTTTCACAGTCACACTCGCTATCTGGTACCTTCATAACCAACTGCCCTCCCTGCGCTACCTTCTGATAACAACAGCTACACTAACTATACCCGCGCCTATAATTATGACCGTGTGAAAATTCAGCGTAGTTCACCGGCCACGCAAAATAACTACACGAAATATTGCTCCCCAGAGAAACACCGTTCGAGGTTGTTTCAATGAAACATCAAGGTAGAGACACCTATGTATTATTACAAGATATTAAACCCTCTGCGATTACTCATAGGAATGTACGTAATACTTATACAGGCAACTTCACGTCATCCAGAGAAAATTAAGTTGTACAAAATAGACATCAACTAATATAGTAATAGAAAATCCCCTGAAAATAGATTCAGGGGATTTAATAAATTAACCAAAAATCATAATAAAAATTTATTTCATTATTTTAGGATAAATATTTAATTAGCCTAATAATGAATTATTACTTAAAGTAATTCCTAAACAATCAAATCGGAAATTAATAAATTCAATGGTTCTTGATATTTATGCCTGAGAGTATAAGCACAATATTTCACTGAGGGTGTCGGATGCGATTTAAAATTCAAAAAGGTAATGCCTTTATGAAGGTCAGCAGAACAGAGCACTTCATTCGGTGTCATTAAACTTATCGCGATACCTGATTTCACTAAGTCCAACCGATTAGTAAAATCAGGCACAGTTAGCAAAGTTAAATTCTGGTATTCAGGTAGACAATTCAGTGAAATAAAATTGCCGCACTGTTTAAAGAAAGCACTATTATGCTGAGCCAAAGGCAATGTATATATAATATTATCAGCGTTACTTTCCGATCCTAAAATATCATTAGCTACAGCAAGGCGCAAAGTCTGATAAGTTCCATCCACTCTGATAATATCATCGTTGTCAGGATAATGTTCAGTCGTCACATAGACGGTTATATCTTCCTTCATTAAAGAAGAAAATATTGTCTCTTTTCTTGCCGAATCATCAACCAGAAAATTGTTTTTTATGTAAATATCACGATAATGATAACGTTGTACCGCTCTTTTTATCACTGCCGAAATTTTATTAATATATTCTCCACTTGTCCCGATGACCAGTTTGCCGGTGTTTGCTAATTTTCCGCTTCTACGATAATGCCAATTATCCTCAACTCGCTGAATTCTCTCATAACACGGCAATAGCTCCTGATATAATGCCTTCCCCTCTTCAGTGAGTTTGGTCCTTCCCGGTAGTCGTTCAAATAGTTGACAGCCCACACGTTGTTCCAGTTGATATATGATCCTACTTAGAGGAGAGGGAGTAATACAAAGCGTATCCGCGGCTAAAGTAAATGACTCTTTTTTCGCTGACTCCATAAAATATTTCAAGCTCTTTGAACAAAATAGCATCATATATCCTTCTTATTTTAATTCATTGTTCCATCCGAAATAGAATGGAATGTTAACAAGAAAACATTACAACTACTTTTCTTCTTTGCATTATTTAACATCAAAGTATGCATTAACTGAGATTGAGTTTTATCATCTTTATTCTTAACAGTTATCAAACAATTTTCATTATTATTGCAAAATAAATACAACCCCTTCTTATGTTACAATAATGATTATAAAGAAATTTCACATATTATCATTAAGTAATAATGGGCACAATTAACCATTTAATTAAACATTTCAATTGGTTGACAAAGACTCATTATGTTCAACATGTAATGAGCGCAATTTTAACATTAAATAAATTACATAGTTCATATTCATTATCACTGAGATCAGCTTTTTTCGTATAGTACATCATGTGAACAATACCGTGCCATTTCCTGCCAAATCTTATTAAAAAGTCAGTTGCAAATTTTGCATCTGCTTTTTTTGCAACAGCTATTTAAAGAAAACAGTGAGATAGTGATTATCCGAGAGATCAAGATATGTCTGCTCTTTACGCACAAACTGCAAACCATTTCTATGCATATCTCAGCTATTTCTCAAAACCTGTATTTAATCATCTCTTATTCCGATGGAACGGAATCATTCTCTGATTGATTCATGATGTAAAGACAATATGGATGTTTCATTTACTTTATGATTTTAAAAGGAATAAATATGAATTCGCCTGTAAAAGAGATACCTGATGTATTAAAAATCCAGTGTGGTTTTCAGTGTCTGACAGATATTAGCCACAGCTCTTTTAACGAATTTCACCAGCAAGTATCCGAACACCTCTCCTGGTCCGAAGCACACGACTTATATCATGATGCACAACAGGCCCAAAAGGATAATCGGCTGTATGAAGCGCGTATTCTTAAACGCACGAATCCTCAATTACAAAATGCTGTACATCTTGCCATCGTAGCGCCTAATGCTGAACTGATAGGCTATAACAACCAATTTAGCGGCAGGGCCAGTCAATATGTCGCGCCGGGTACCGTTTCCTCCATGTTCTCCCCCGCCGCTTATTTGACTGAGCTTTATCGTGAAGCACGCAATTTACACGCCAGCGATTCCGTTTATCGCCTGGATACTCGCCGCCCAGATCTCAAATCAATGGCGCTCAGTCAACAAAATATGGATACGGAACTTTCCACTCTCTCTTTATCCAATGAGCTATTATTGGAAAGCATTAAAACTGAGTCTAAGCTGGATAATTATACTCAAGTGATGGAAATGCTCTCCGCTTTCCGTCCTTCCGGCGCGACGCCTTATCACGATGCTTACGAAAATGTGCGTAAAGTTATCCAGCTACAAGATCCTGGGCTTGAGCAATTAAATGCTTCACCAGCCATTGCCGGGCTGATGCATCAAGCTTCCCTATTAGGTATTAACGCTTCAATCTCACCTGAGTTGTTTAATATTCTGACGGAGGAGATTACTGAAGGTAATGCTGAGGAACTTTATAAGAAAAATTTTGGTAATATCGAACCGGCTTCACTGGCTATGCCGGAATACCTTAGACGTTATTACAATTTAAGTGATGAAGAACTCAGCCAGTTTATTGGTAAAGCCAGCAATTTCGGCCAACAAGAATATAGTAATAACCAACTCATTACTCCGATAGTCAACAGCAATGATGGCACAGTCAAGGTATATCGAATTACCCGCGAATATACAACAAATGCCAATCAAGTAGACGTGGAGCTGTTTCCCTACGGTGGAGAAAATTATCAGTTAAATTACAAATTCAAAGATTCTCGTCAGGATGTCTCCTATTTATCCATCAAATTAAATGACAAAAGAGAACTTATCCGAATTGAAGGAGCGCCTCAGGTCAACATCGAATATTCAGAACATATCACATTAAGTACAACTGATATCAGTCAACCTTTTGAAATCGGCCTAACACGAGTATATCCTTCTAGTTCTTGGGCATATGCAGCCGCAAAATTTACCATTGAGGAATATAACCAATACTCTTTCCTGTTAAAACTCAATAAAGCTATTCGTCTATCTCGTGCGACAGAATTATCACCCACCATTCTGGAAAGTATTGTGCGTAGTGTTAATCAGCAACTGGATATCAACGCAGAAGTATTAGGTAAAGTTTTTCTGACTAAATATTATATGCAACGTTATGCTATTAATGCTGAAACTGCCCTAATACTATGCAATGCACTTATTTCACAACGTTCATATGATAATCAACCTAGCCAATTTGATCGCCTGTTTAATACGCCATTACTGAACGGCCAATATTTTTCTACCGGAGATGAAGAGATTGATTTAAATCCAGGTAGTACTGGCGATTGGCGTAAATCCGTGCTTAAACGTGCATTTAATATCGATGATATTTCCCTCTACCGCCTGCTTAAAATTACCAACCATAATAATCAAGATGGAAAGATTAAAAATAACTTAAATAATCTTTCTGATTTATATATTGGGAAATTACTGGCAGAAATTCATCAATTAACCATTGATGAATTGGATTTATTGCTGGTTGCCGTGGGTGAAGGAGAAACTAATTTATCCGCTATCAGTGATAAACAACTGGCGGCACTGATCAGAAAACTCAATACCATTACCGTCTGGCTACAGACACAGAAGTGGAGTGCGTTCCAATTATTTGTTATGACTTCCACCAGCTATAACAAAACGCTGACGCCTGAAATTAAGAATCTGCTGGATACCGTCTACCACGGTTTACAAGGCTTTGATAAAGACAAGGCAAATTTACTGCATGTTATGGCGCCCTATATTGCGGCCACCTTACAATTATCATCGGAAAATGTCGCCCATTCTGTGCTGCTTTGGGCAGACAAGTTAAAGCCCGGCGACGGCGCAATGACAGCCGAAAAATTCTGGGACTGGTTGAATACTCAATATACGCCAGATTCATCGGAAGTATTAGCAACACAGGAACATATTGTTCAGTATTGTCAGGCGTTGGCGCAATTAGAAATGGTTTACCATTCCACCGGTATCAATGAAAACGCCTTCCGCCTGTTTGTGACAAAACCAGAGATGTTTGGCTCGTCAACTGAGGCAGTACCTGCGCATGATGCACTTTCACTGATCATGCTGACGCGTTTTGCAGATTGGGTTAATGCGTTAGGCGAAAAAGCCTCTTCCGTACTAGCGGCATTTGAAGCTAACAGTTTAACGGCAGAACAATTGGCTGATGCCATGAATCTTGATGCTAATTTGCTATTGCAAGCCAGTACTCAAGCACAAAACCATCAACATCTTCCCCCAGTGACGCAAAAAAATGCTTTCTCCTGTTGGACATCTATCGACACTATCCTGCAATGGGTTAATGTTGCACAACAATTGAATGTCGCCCCACAGGGAGTTTCCGCTTTGGTCGGGCTGGATTATATTCAATTAAATCAAAAAATCCCCACCTATGCCCAGTGGGAAAGTGCTGGGGAAATATTGACTGCCGGATTGAATTCACAACAGGCTGATATATTACACGCTTTTTTGGACGAATCTCGCAGTGCCGCATTAAGCACCTACTATATCCGTCAAGTCGCCAAGCCAGCGGCAGCCATAAAAAGCCGTGATGACTTGTACCAATACTTACTAATTGATAATCAGGTTTCCGCTGCAATCAAAACTACCCGGATTGCCGAAGCCATTGCCAGCATTCAACTGTACGTCAACCGCACGCTGGAAAATGTAGAAGAAAATGCCCATTCAGGGGTTATCAGCCGTCAGTTCTTTATCGACTGGGACAAATATAACAAACGCTACAGCACCTGGGCGGGTGTTTCTCAATTAGTTTACTACCCGGAAAACTATATTGATCCCACCATGCGTATCGGACAAACCAAAATGATGGACGCATTATTGCAATCCGTCAGCCAAAGCCAATTAAATGCCGATACTGTCGAAGACGCCTTTATGTCTTATCTGACATCGTTTGAGCAAGTGGCTAATCTTAAAGTTATTAGCGCGTATCACGATAATATTAACAACGATCAAGGGCTGACCTATTTTATCGGCCTCAGTGAAACTGATACCGGTGAATACTATTGGCGCAGTGTCGATCACAGTAAATTCAGCGACGGTAAATTCGCCGCTAATGCCTGGAGTGAATGGCACAAAATTGATTGTCCAATTAATCCTTACCGAAGCACTATCCGTCCTGTGATGTACAAATCCCGCTTGTATCTGCTCTGGTTGGAACAAAAGGAGATCACTAAACAAACAGGAAATAGCAAAGATGGCTATCAAACCGAGACAGATTATCGTTATGAGCTAAAATTGGCGCATATCCGTTATGACGGTACCTGGAATACGCCAATCACTTTTGATGTCAATGAAAAAATATCCAAGCTAGAACTGGCAAAAAATAAAGCGCCTGGGCTCTATTGTGCTGGTTATCAAGGTGAAGATACGTTGCTGGTTATGTTTTATAACCAACAAGATACACTCGATAGTTATAAAACCGCTTCAATGCAAGGGCTATATATCTTTGCCGATATGGAATATAAAGATATGACCGATGGACAATACAAATCTTATCGGGACAACAGCTATAAACAATTCGATACTAATAGTGTCAGAAGAGTGAATAACCGCTATGCAGAGGATTATGAAATTCCCTCATCGGTAAATAGCCGTAAAGGCTATGATTGGGGAGATTATTATCTCAGTATGGTATATAACGGAGATATTCCAACTATTAGTTACAAAGCCACATCAAGTGATTTAAAAATCTATATCTCGCCAAAATTAAGAATTATTCATAATGGATATGAAGGGCAGCAACGCAATCAATGCAATCTAATGAATAAATATGGCAAACTAGGTGATAAATTTATTGTTTATACTAGCTTGGGAGTTAATCCAAATAATTCGTCAAATAAGCTGATGTTTTACCCCGTTTATCAATATAACGGAAATGTCAGTGGGCTTAGTCAAGGGAGATTACTATTCCACCGTGACACCAATTATTCATCTAAAGTAGAAGCTTGGATTCCTGGAGCAGGACGTTCTCTAACCAATCCGAATGCTGCCATTGGTGATGATTATGCTACAGACTCGTTAAACAAACCGAATGATCTTAAGCAATACGTCTATATGACTGACAGTAAAGGTACTGCTACCGATGTCTCAGGACCAGTAGATATCAATACTGCAATTTCCCCGGCAAAAGTTCAGGTAACAGTAAAAGCCGGTAGCAAAGAACAAACGTTTACCGCGGATAAAAATGTCTCCATTCAGCCATCCCCTAGCTTTGATGAAATGAATTATCAATTTAATGCTCTCGAAATAGATGGCTCAAGTCTGAATTTTACTAACAATTCAGCCAGTATTGATATTACCTTTACCGCATTTGCAGAGGATGGACGTAAACTGGGTTATGAAAGTTTCAGTATTCCTATTACCCGCAAGGTGAGTACTGATAATTCCCTGACCCTGCGCCATAATGAAAATGGTGCGCAATATATGCAATGGGGAGTCTATCGCATTCGTCTTAATACTTTATTTGCTCGCCAATTAGTTGCGCGAGCCACTACCGGTATTGATACGATTCTGAGTATGGAAACTCAGAATATTCAGGAACCACAGTTAGGCAAAGGTTTCTACGCTACGTTCGTGATACCTCCGTATAACCCATCAACTCATGGTGATGAACGTTGGTTTAAGCTTTATATCAAACATGTTGTTGATAATAATTCACATATTATCTATTCAGGTCAGCTAAAAGATACAAATATAAGCACCACGTTATTTATCCCTCTTGATGATGTTCCATTGAACCAAGATTACAGCGCCAAGGTTTACATGACCTTCAAGAAATCACCATCAGATGGTACCTGGTGGGGCCCTCACTTTGTTAGAGATGATAAAGGAATAGTAACAATAAACCCTAAATCCATTTTGACCCACTTTGAGAGCGTCAATGTCCTGAATAATATTAGTAGCGAACCAATGGATTTCAGCGGCGCTAACAGCCTCTATTTTTGGGAACTGTTCTACTATACCCCGATGCTGGTTGCCCAACGTTTGTTGCATGAGCAAAACTTTGATGAAGCGAACCGCTGGCTGAAATATGTCTGGAGCCCATCCGGGTATATTGTTCACGGCCAGATTCAGAATTATCAATGGAACGTCCGCCCGTTATTGGAAGATACCAGTTGGAACAGTGATCCTTTGGATTCCGTCGATCCTGACGCGGTAGCGCAGCACGATCCGATGCACTATAAAGTTTCAACCTTTATGCGCACCCTTGATCTGTTGATCGCGCGCGGCGACCATGCTTACCGCCAATTGGAGCGCGATACGCTTAACGAAGCGAAGATGTGGTATATGCAAGCGCTGCATCTGTTAGGCGATAAACCTTATCTGCCGCTGAGTACCACATGGAATGATCCACGACTGGACAAAGCCGCGGATATTACTACCCAAAGTGCTCATTCCAGCTCAATAGTCGCTTTGCGGCAGAGTACACCGGCGCTTTTATCATTGCGCAGCGCCAATACCCTGACCGATCTCTTCCTGCCGCAAATCAATGAAGTGATGATGAATTACTGGCAAACATTAGCTCAGAGAGTATACAACCTGCGCCACAACCTCTCTATCGACGGTCAGCCGTTATATCTGCCAATCTATGCCACACCGGCGGACCCGAAAGCGTTACTCAGCGCCGCTGTTGCCACTTCTCAAGGTGGAGGCAAGCTGCCGGAGTCATTTATGTCCCTGTGGCGTTTCCCGCACATGCTGGAAAATGCTCGCAGCATGGTTAGCCAGCTCACCCAATTCGGCTCCACGTTACAAAATATTATCGAACGTCAGGACGCAGAAGCGCTCAATGCGTTATTACAAAATCAGGCCGCAGAGCTGATATTGACTAACCTGAGTATTCAAGACAAAACCATTGAAGAACTGGATGCCGAGAAAACCGTGCTGGAAAAATCCAAAGCGGGAGCACAATCGCGCTTTGATAGCTATAGCAAACTGCATGATGAAAACATCAACGCCGGTGAAAACCAAGCTATGACGCTACGAGCGTCCGCAGCCGGGCTTACCACGGCGGTTCAGGCATCCCGTCTGGCCGGCGCAGCGGCTGATCTGGTGCCTAACATCTTCGGCTTCGCCGGTGGTGGTAGCCGTTGGGGGGCTATCGCTGAGGCGACCGGCTATGTAATGGAATTTTCCGCTAATGTTATGAATACCGAAGCGGATAAAATTAGCCAATCTGAAACCTACCGTCGTCGCCGTCAGGAGTGGGAAATTCAGCGTAATAATGCCGAAGCGGAGCTGAAACAACTCGATGCCCAACTTAAATCGCTGGCAGTACGCCGTGAAGCCGCCGTATTGCAAAAAACCAGCCTGAAAACCCAACAAGAGCAGACCCAAGCCCAATTGGCCTTCCTGCAACGTAAGTTCAGCAATCAAGCGTTGTACAACTGGCTACGTGGCCGACTGGCAGCAATTTACTTCCAATTCTACGACTTGGCTATCGCGCGTTGTTTAATGGCAGAGCAGGCTTACCGTTGGGAAATTAGCGATGACTCTGCTCGCTTTATTAAACCGGGCGCCTGGCAAGGAACCTATGCAGGTCTGCTGGCAGGTGAAACCTTGATGCTAAGTTTGGCACAAATGGAAGACGCCCATTTAAGACGCGATAAACGCGCATTAGAGGTCGAACGTACAGTATCGCTGGCCGAAATTTATGCTGGTTTACCGCAAGATAAAGGCCCATTCTCCCTGACGCAAGAAATCGAGAAGCTGGTGAATGCAGGTTCAGGCAGCGCCGGCAGTGGTAATAATAATTTGGCATTTGGCGCCGGCACGGACACTAAAACTTCTTTGCAGGCATCCATTTCATTAGCTGATTTAAAAATTCGTGAGGATTACCCGGAATCTATTGGCAAAATCCGACGCATCAAACAGATCAGCGTTACCCTGCCGGCGCTATTGGGACCTTATCAGGATGTGCAGGCAATATTATCTTACGGCGATAAAGCCGGATTAGCGAACGGCTGTGCAGCGCTGGCCGTTTCCCACGGTACGAATGACAGCGGTCAATTCCAGCTCGATTTCAACGATGGCAAATTCCTGCCGTTTGAAGGTATCGCCATTGATCAAGGTACGCTAACACTGAGTTTTCCTAATGCATCAACGCCAGCCAAAGGTAAACAAGCCACTATGTTAAAAACCCTGAACGATATCATTTTGCATATTCGCTACACCATTAAGTAACCATCCCAACACAGAACTAAGACAGGCCCCGAATCGGGGTCTGGTAAGGAGTTTCTATGCAGAATTCACAGACATTCAGCATGACCGAGCTGTCATTACCTAAGGGCGGCGGCGCCATTACCGGTATGGGTGAAGCATTAACGCCGGCCGGGCCGGATGGTATGGCAGCCTTATCGCTGCCATTGCCCATTTCTGCCGGACGTGGTTATGCCCCCTCGCTCACGCTGAACTACAACAGCGGAACCGGTAACAGCCCGTTCGGTCTCGGTTGGGACTGTAACGTCATGACAATTCGTCGTCGCACCAGTACCGGCGTGCCGAATTATGATGAAACCGATACTTTTCTGGGGCCGGAAGGTGAAGTGTTGGTCGTAGCATTAAATGAGGCAGGTCAAGCTGATATCCGCAGTGAATCCTCATTACAGGGCATCAATTTGGGGATGACCTTCACCGTTACCGGTTATCGCTCCCGTTTGGAAAGCCACTTTAGCCGGTTGGAATACTGGCAACCCCAAACAACAGGCGCAACCGATTTCTGGCTGATATACAGCCCCGACGGACAAGCCCATTTACTGGGCAAAAATCCTCAAGCACGCATCAGCAATCCACTAAATGTTAACCAAACAGCGCAATGGCTATTGGAAGCCTCGGTATCATCCCACGGCGAGCAGATTTATTATCAGTATCGAGCCGAAGATGAAACTGATTGCGAAACTGACGAACTCACAGCCCACCCGAACACAACCGTCCAGCGCTACCTGCAAGTAGTACATTACGGTAATCTAACCGCCAGCGAAGTATTTCCCACGCTAAATGGAGATGATCCACTCAAATCTGGCTGGTTGTTCTGTTTAGTATTTGATTACGGTGAGCGCAAAAACAGCTTATCTGAAATGCCGCCATTTAAAGCCACAAGTAACTGGCTTTGCCGCAAAGACCGTTTTTCCCGTTATGAATACGGTTTTGCATTGCGCACCCGGCGCTTATGTCGCCAAATACTGATGTTTCACCGTCTGCAAACCCTGTCTGGTCAGGCAAAAGGCGACGATGAACCCGCATTAGTTTCACGTCTGATACTGGATTATGACGAAAACGCGGTGGTCAGTACGCTCGTTTCTGTCCGCCGAGTGGGACATGAGCAAGATGGCACAACGGCGGTCGCCCTGCCGCCATTGGAACTGGCTTATCAGCCTTTTGAACCAGAACAAAAAGCACTCTGGCGACCAATGGATGTACTGGCGAATTTCAACACCATCCAACGCTGGCAACTGCTTGATCTGCAAGGCGAAGGCGTACCCGGTATTCTGTATCAGGATAAAAATGGCTGGTGGTATCGATCTGCTCAACGTCAGACAGGGGAAGAGATGAATGCGGTCACCTGGGGCAAAATGCAACTCCTTCCTATCACGCCCGCTATTCAGGATAACGCCTCACTGATGGATATTAATGGTGATGGGCAACTGGATTGGGTTATCACCGGTCCGGGGCTAAGGGGTTATCACAGCCAGCATCCAGATGGCAGTTGGACACGTTTTACGCCGTTGCACGCCTTACCGATAGAATATACCCATCCCCGCGCCCAACTTGCGGATTTAATGGGGGCCGGGCTGTCCGATTTAGTGCTGATTGGTCCCAAAAGCGTGCGTTTGTATGCCAATAACCGTGATGGTTTTACCGAAGGACGGGATGTGGTGCAATCCGGTGGTATCACCCTGCCGTTACCGGGCGCCGATGCGCGTAAGTTAGTGGCCTTTAGCGACGTACTCGGTTCAGGCCAAGCACATTTGGTTGAAGTTAGTGCGACGAAAGTCACCTGCTGGCCAAATCTGGGACATGGCCGTTTTGGTCAGCCAATCACATTGCCGGGATTTAGCCAATCCGCCGCCAATTTTAATCCTGATCGAGTTCATCTGGCCGATCTGGACGGTAGTGGTCCTGCCGATCTGATTTATGTTCATGCTGACCATCTGGATATTTTCAGCAATGAAAGTGGTAACGGTTTTGCACAACCATTCACACTCCGTTTTCCTGACGGCCTGCGTTTTGATGATACTTGCCAGCTACAAGTGGCTGATGTACAGGGATTAGGGGTTGTCAGCCTGATCCTGAGCGTACCGCATATGGCGCCACACCATTGGCGCTGCGATCTGACCAACGCGAAACCGTGGTTACTCAGTGAAATGAACAACAACATGGGAGCCCATCACACCCTGCATTACCGTAGCTCCGTCCAGTTTTGGCTGGATGAAAAAGCCGCAGCCTTAGCTACCGGACAAACACCGGTCTGTTACCTGCCCTTCCCGGTCCATACCCTGTGGCAAACAGAAACCGAGGATGAAATCAGCGGCAATAAATTAGTGACCACTTTACGTTACGCTCACGGCGCCTGGGATGGACGTGAGCGGGAATTTCGCGGCTTTGGCTATGTTGAGCAGACAGACAGCCATCAACTGGCTCAAGGCAATGCGCCGGAACGTACATCACCGGCACTTACCAAAAACTGGTATGCCACCGGAATCCCTGAGGTAGACAATACGCTATCTGCCGGGTATTGGCGCGGTGATACGCAGGCTTTCACTGGTTTTACGCCACACTTTACTCTCTGGAAAGAGGGCAAAGATGTTCCACTGACACCGGAAGATGACCACAATCTGTACTGGTTAAACCGGGCACTAAAAGGTCAACCACTGCGTAGTGAACTCTACGGGCTAGATGGCAGCGCACAGCAGAAGATCCCCTATACAGTGACTGAATCCCGCCCACAAGTGCGCCAATTACAAGATAACACTACCCTTTCCCCGGTGCTCTGGGCCTCAGTGGTGGAAAGTCGTAGTTATCACTATGAACGTATCATCAGCGATCCCCAATGCAATCAGGATATCACTCTGTCCAGTGACCTATTCGGGCAACCGCTGAAACAGGTTTCAGTGCAATATCCCCGCCGCAATAAACCAACAACCAATCCGTATCCCGATACACTACCAGATACTCTGTTTGCCAGCAGTTATGACGACCAACAACAACTATTGCGGTTAACCTACCAGCAATCCAGTTGGCATCATCTAATTGCTAATGAACTCAGAGTGTTAGGATTACCGGATGGTACACGCAGTGATGCTTTCACTTACGATGCTAAACACGTGCCTGTTGATGGTTTAAATCTGGAAGCTCTATGTGCTGAAAATAGCCTGATTGCCGATGATAAACCTCGCGAATACCTCAACCAGCAACGAACGTTCTATACCGATGGGAAAACCGATGGAAAAAATCCAACGCCACTGAAAACACCGACACGACAGGCTTTAATCGCCTTTACCGAAACGGCGGTATTAACGGAATCTCTGTTATCCGCATTTGATGGCGGTATCACGCCAGATGAATTACCCGGCCTTCTGACACAAGCAGGATACCAACAAGAACCTTATCTGTTCCCACTCAGTGGCGAAAACCAAGTCTGGGTAGCACGCAAAGGCTATACCGATTACGGAACTGAGGTACAATTTTGGCGTCCTGTCGCACAACGTAACACCCAGTTAACCGGGAAAACGACTCTAAAATGGGATACCCACTACTGTGTCATCACTCAAACCCAAGACGCGGCTGGTTTGACTGTCTCAGCCAATTATGACTGGCGTTTTCTCACACCTATGCAACTGACTGATATCAACGATAATGTGCATATCATAACCTTGGATGCGCTAGGACGCCCTGTCACTCAACGTTTCTGGGGAATCGAAAATGGTGTGGCAACAGGTTACTCTTCACCAGAAGCAAAACCATTCACTCCACCAGTCGATGTCAATGCTGCCATTGCTCTGACCGGACCACTCCCTGTCGCGCAGTGTCTGGTCTATGCGCCGGACAGTTGGATGCCGCTATTCGGTCAGGAAACCTTCAACACATTAACGCAGGAAGAGCAAAAGACACTGCGTGATTTACGGATTATCACAGAAGATTGGCGTATTTGCGCACTGGCTCGCCGCCGTTGGCTACAAAGTCAAAAAGCCGGCACACCATTGGTTAAGCTGTTAACCAACAGCATCGGTTTACCTCCCCACAACCTCATGCTGGCTACGGACCGTTATGACCGTGATTCTGAACAGCAAATTCGTCAACAAGTCGCATTCAGTGATGGTTTTGGCCGTTTGTTGCAAGCGGCTGTGCGGCATGAGGCAGGCGAAGCCTGGCAACGTAACCAAGACGGTTCTCTGGTGACAAAAATGGAAGATACCAAAACGCGCTGGGCGATTACGGGACGCACTGAATATGACAATAAGGGGCAGGCGATACGAACTTATCAGCCCTATTTCCTCAATGACTGGCGATATGTGAGTGATGACAGCGCCAGAAAAGAGGCCTATGCCGATACTCATATCTATGATCCGATTGGGCGGGAAATCCAAGTTATCACGGCAAAAGGCTGGCTGCGGCAGAACCAATATTTCCCGTGGTTTACCGTGAGTGAAGATGAAAATGATTTGTCCGCTGACGCGCTCGTGTAATTGAATCAAGATTCGCTCGTTTAATGTTAACGAGCGAATATAATATACCTAATAGATTTCGAGTTGCAGCGCGGCGGCAAGTGAACGAATCCCCAGGAGCATAGATAACTATGTGACTGGGGTGAGTGAAAGCAGCCAACAAAGCAGCAGCTTGAAAGATGAAGGGTATAAATAAGAAACTGCATTGTGAGTTCTAAATAGAGTAGCAGCATATTTTATTGCCTTTTATTTCATAGGTAATAAAATTCAATTGCTGTAAAAATCTGTCATCATGAGAACTAAAAATAACAACTTTCTCTTCTGCAAGAGAAATCAATAATTCAATTAAAAATGTTATAGAATCTGAATCAAGACCATTTGTTGGCTCATCAAAAATATAAACATCCGCATCGGTAATAAAAGCTGATGTCAATAGAAATTTCTTTTTTATCCCAAGTGACATATGTCCATACTCAATACCAGAATAATTAGATATACCAAAACCATTTAAATAGTAATCTAATTGATATTTTAAATTACTTTTCCTATAACGCTGACTTAAATTAATCACATCCATTCCCGTGATGAAATTATAAAAGTTAACATTATCCGATAGATAAAAACCATGCTGTTGCAAATTAAATCGGCTCTTTTCTCCCTTTTTTATAAAATTAACCATTCCTTTTTTAACCTTATTTACACCAGCAATACTTGAAAGAAAAGTCGTTTTACCCGCCCCATTAACTCCCGCAATACGGTTTAATCCAACCCGAAAATCACAATTGACTCCTGAAAAAATAGTCTTACCATTAATAACAACCTCTAACCCAATAACTTCAAGCATAAATAACCCCTAAAAATAACGTAAAAAAGAAAATAACACCAACAATAATAATTTTCGTGTATTGCGTTCTCAACAGAGAAATAAAAGAAACAATAATAGAAAGAAAAGCATAAGATAAAAATATAATCACAGGAAAAGATTTAACAACAAGAAAGCAAAAAATAAAAAACAAAGCAAATAAAAAACAAAGAAATACCATAATTAAAAAAGAATATTTTCCGCACAGATAAAAAGTTGGACAAATATGAAAGATAATTTATTTCAATATATGATAGATTATAAAATAACAACATGCATATATATAAAACAACACTGGCATATATTAATGATATATAATCAGCCTTGTTTGGGATTTGAGAAAAGGCACTTTCACATAATAGATATAAAAGCAGAACAGATAATGCCATAATAAGCACAGACATTTTATTTTTATTAAAACAATAACGAAGATTCATTATATAAGGCAATGAAAAAAAACCTGATGAAAATAATTTTTTATTTCTATTAATTATATAACATGGTGTGAAATTCAAATATAATATCAATGCTACTAATGGAATAACTAATGTAAAAATCAAATCATATAATATTCCACTCCTGAATGATGCCGCCAGAAGAAAGAACACAGCAACAATAAAAAAATGCAAAAAACTTAATTCAAATAAGCAAAATCCAATTACAGCAAAAGAAACTATCAAAAAAAACACAGATGAAAGGTAATGCAAATAATTAACATTTTCGTAAAAAAAACCTATAAAGAAGAAAATAACTATCGGAAAAGCACTATAAATAAAAAAAACGATACGACTAAAAAACAACGTTTTTTTACCTACCAAAGAAACGATGATTGAATTCTCCTTTGCAGAAGGAAAAAACCTTATGTTAATCAAATAAAATACCATATATACCATTAAAGATATGGCAGTAAAATAAAATGATTTTATGTAGCCATCTGGAATAATAATATTGGAAGATAAAGTTATTAAAACCTCAAAGATACCACTGAACTTTGCCGGAAGTAATAAAAGAAAAAGGAATATAATGACATTTTTATTCCCAGACGCAAATTTCTTTATCCTACCTTTATATTCCAAGGCATCAGCGATTATTAAATTCATACTGCCTCTCTAAAACCAAAATCTAAATAATGTCCTTGGTGAATCTTTAGGGAATTTCGTCCTGGAATGCAAATATAAATAGTTACTGAAAACAATACATTGATTTTTAATTAAATACTGGCGATATGACCTTAATGATGCTACTTTATTTTCCAGTATTCAATTCGATCATTATTCCAATCAATGCTCCCATCCGGGTATTCAATCCTCGCAGGTTCTTTACCCGGTGGGATAATCACTTTCGGCATCTTGGTTTCATCCAGTTTTCACCAGATGGCTGACATCGGTATAACTTACCGAAACAAAGGCTCGGTCAATCTTCCATTTACATCGTCCACCACCGTTAAAAGGTAGTTTCGCCTGAAAGTAACCGGTTTGCGGATCAGCTTTTACATCCAGACGTAATCCGTTATAAGTTGGTACCTTAAAAGGCGACATATTGGAATCGAAACGATATTCAAGGCAATCTTTTGAGATATACACAGCGGATACATATGGTTCTGTATATTTTGGCACTACCCCTTCCACCGTAATCCACTGATTCTCTTTGGGCGGAGAAAGTGGCTCATTAGGATCAGCACAGCCTGATATTAAAATCACGGATAAGACAAATAAGTATTGCTTGATATTTATCATGGTAAGTTTTCCTCAATGCCTACAGAAGGAGATATTATTTTATCTTCCAGTAATCTATCGTTTGGCGACGGAGGTCGATTCTTCCATTGGGATATTCAACCCATTCTCCTCTCCCTTTAGTTACCGTGATTTTTGGCATTTTGGTTTCATCCAGCTTAGGTTTATAGGTGATTTTCCATTTAACGCCCGGTGTTAACTTCAACCTAAAGGGATACATACTAACTTCACCCTGTAAGGACACGCTTTTCGGAAATCCTTCAACCATTTCTAAAACAGGATAAATAATCGGGCTAAAATTAATCGTATTCAATGCGGGGATTTCGCTAATATTTGTCCGGGCAGCATCATTGATAAATGCGATTAAACCTGTTCCCCCATAGGGCACTGCATCTTTTACCAGATGGTGGACATCGGTATAACTGATTGACACAAACGCTCGGTTGATTTTCCATTTACACCTACCCCCGCCATTAAAAGGTAGTTTTGCCTGAAAGTAACCGGTTTGTGGATCAGCTTTTACATCCTCCAAACGTAATCCGTTATAGGTTGGTACCTTAAAAGGCGACATATTGGAATCCAGACGATACTCAAGGCAATCTTTTGAGATATACTCTGCCGACACATGAGGTGCGGTATATTTCGGTGCCACTCCTTCTACGGTGATCCACTGATTTTCTTTGGGCGGAGAAAGCGGCTCATTAGGATCAGCACAGCCAGATATTAAAATCACTGACAAGACCGATAAGTATTGTTTGATATTTGTCATGGTAAGTTTTCCTCAATTCCTACAGCATTATCTATATAGCGTGTTAAAGCTAACGGTCCCTGTTGATCTTGTTGAGTGCAAATCAGAGCTTGCTTTAGTTGATGGTCTATTTGTAAAAATAATGCATCGCGTTGCCGAATATCAGCAACAATATCGGCCCTATCGTTCAGTGTTTTTTCAAATAGTTGTTCCTGATCTCGAAAAAAATGGTATTTATCTGGTGCAATCAACTCCGCCAGTCGTGCGCCAATGTAACAGGCATATTTCCTTGAACGATGATCAGGGAAACCCAAGGCATCCTTTTCGGTTGGATTCTCGTTCAATGGAAACCATTTGGCCTTATCCATATCTCTTATCCGCTTAAAAAATCCTTTCTGAATCTCTCCTGCGTCCTTTAGATTATGTTCCGTTTCACGGTTTAGCGACGGAATTAAATATAATTTTGTTTTGGTGGGTAAAGTAGTTCTGAGTCGTATATGGTTGCTTGGATTACGTTCTTCCTGCCATTCAATAACCAGATTGATTTTACAAAAGTGCACTATTTTTCCGTGATGCAGGAAAATTTCACCGCTTTTGGTAACATCCAACAATTCAACAGGGCTGAATAGATAGCCGAGTGGTCCCCAACAATCATATAGCCAGTTATCCAGATTTTTTTCCGGTGGTAAGGAAGGGATTGGGTCATCTTCGTTCACATGGCGGTAATGGGTGATATCTGCCAGTTCCTGTACTGCACTAGCAGTTAACACCCGGGGCATTCCATAGCTGTAAAGACACGGATCATATTCTTTCAGTTGTGCGCAATGTAGTAATGCAAGTGCGCCACCCAGACTGGGCCACAGACGAATAATTTTTTGTTTGTAGCGAACTTGGTAATATCGGGAAATACTTTTTTATCCGTATTATTAGGAACTTTTAACTTGCTAACCAGGCTAAATGCTTCCCAAAACCCTTTATGTACTTTGCCGCTGTGAATAAATCCGCTGCATAGCGCTTTTTCATCGCAACCTAATTCCAAAGGTTGGTATGTGGCATCCGTCAGGATATCTCGCTTGCTGGCTGTACCCCGCCAACTGACAATCACATCATTTTTACTGACCGCATAAAATAATTGAGTATCACCCTGTTTATTATCTCCTGCTTTTGAATCAATAAATTCCACTTGAGTGTAACGTTCACTAAACGGCACATCGTAAACTACAGGTGTTGCCAATAATGTTTCCACTTTATAGGGCAATTTTGAAACATCCACCATTTGCCGGTTAAAAAAATGTTTAACCGAACCTTCAATATCAACATCCCCGTCAGCATAGGCCAGCACGCTCATCAAGCACTGGTTATAAGCATTCACAATGGAATACTCTTTTTGATGGTGCAGCAACAAAACCCAGGCCCGAAACGGACATACTTCCAGAACATACCGTCTATTCACCGGATGGACCTGATAGCCTTGTGGTTCCGGGTCCGGGAAATGATAGGGAGGCGGAATTTTTTTAGGATCATTCCAATCATCTAGCGTCGGCAACCCATCACTGATCTGCCCGATAGTCACATAGCGATATTGATGGCCTTCGGCTTCCGCTTTTGGTTTCACCACCGAAGCCTCTTCACCGCGTTTTTCTCGCAACGGACGCTGTTCCATCTCATCGGCCAGCGGCTGAGCATCAATATATAGCGTCACCGGATGAGGCAACAGCTCCTCTTCTCTAAGCACACCGAAACCATTAGTTACCCCTCGGCGCACATAACCCGGGGTGCCGCGACTAATCAGGCGATAAGGCATGTTGACCAGCGGCTTTCCTTGTTCATCCACCAACTGAAATTCCACCCAGTTTTTCAAAAAACGCTTACAATCAAAACACAAGCGTGGATCTGATATACCCATTAGTTTGACTTCCTTCTTTATAACGTTATTTCTCCGTCCGGCTATCAATCACCTTCATCAGCATAAATATCCTGTCAAGAATAGCGTTCATTGATTTCGTCACCAAAGAAACAAGATAGTAAAAATCCTATTACCACAGATAAAAAACACCGCTTATGCCGTGAGTAATAGTGAGTTGAACGACAGGAATACAGCGGTGCATCCCCATCAATTAGTCCCTTTGAATAAAGGGAACAGAATTTGAAATTTCCGTCATACCGTCCATATTACGGAACTTAGATTATGATTATTAAATCACCACCAAATGGCAAGAAAAATTTTCATTTTTTAATTTACGAAGAATGAATTTGTAAGAAAGTGTTACAAATTCAATAGAAATTGAGTTATCGTCAATTTCAAGTTAAGCGAGTATAGATGCTAATAATTGGCATAACTCAATCCGGTTGGGTTAATATTTTCTTTTTGGCGATTGCCAGATCACACAAACCGGATTGAGTTTCCTCAAGTGAGCTATTATTTAATGCAAACATGCATACGCTACTTAATAGTCATATATCACTCACCTAATGTCTGTA
Source organism: Photorhabdus luminescens subsp. luminescens (assembly GCF_001083805.1). Classification (GTDB taxonomy): domain Bacteria; phylum Pseudomonadota; class Gammaproteobacteria; order Enterobacterales; family Enterobacteriaceae; genus Photorhabdus; species Photorhabdus luminescens. The sequence goes on from NZ_JXSK01000003.1 coordinate 472,986, forward strand.
AGTAATTTGCACTGGTAAGATTATTAATGCCATCTCCGTTTTCTAAACGCACTTTCAGCCAATCAATAATTCGTTCCTGTAATTTCCCTCTCGGCTTATCCAATTTCTCAGCCAATTCACCGAGGTTTTCCCATAAATCGCTAATAAGTACGAATACCTGCCCTTGCAAGGCGTAATCAGAATGGAACCAAGCCTCAATTAAATGATGGCCTAAGACAAAAGGCTTTTCATGTTCACTTTGACCACAATTCTCAGGGCGGTAATAAACCTGCGGCTCAGGCGCATCTATCATTAATTCACACACCGGCGTTAGAAACCCCGACCAATCGCTGATAACCATTGCCGGTAATAATTGATTGAGAATACGCGAATCCATACTACGCAAGAGCACCTGTTTCTCCTGTAATATCACCTGCTGACGTGAACGCCAATGATTAAGCTGTCGCACCCATAAATTTTCACTGCGATAAGCCCATCCCCAACTGTTATCGCTCAAGGCATGACTATCAAGCAAATGACCAATTACTGACAGGCAGCCTGACTTGGGCTGAACCAGCCAGGGGCTTTGCGCCAGCATGTGATCCATCGGGGTATTGCTGTATAGCGGGAAAGCCTGCTCTACCCAGTCGTTTCTATAAAAGAGAGTGACAGTGTTCGGCTTTGCCAATGAATTGAGCATAAAGAAAACGGGCGGTTTATTGGCAACATTCAACCATTGCTGCCAGTTTATGGACATGTTCATACATCCTCCTGGTTATCGATAATCAAGTTAGCTTCCAATTGAGCCTGCACAACGCAAAGCGGTCTGGCCGGATATTTAACCCCCGGCAGAGGCGCAACGCCCTCTGGTAGTTGTAGTGATAAGCCGCGCCCGGTACCGGCTGAACCTTGCCCGACTAATAAATTCGGCGAAGTCAGAATACCGCCGGGAGTTAACCGGATAAAATGACTGCCGACTTTTAAGGTAATTTCTGACGCCGCTTCCAACACCATTTTACCGCCGCTTTTCAGGTGCGTTTCCTGTCCGCTTTCAGCCACCAATGCATCCCCAGTCTGTAAATGCTGACTGCCGGTGATACGGTGCGACACATCGCCATCGGTACTGTATTTACCGGAACCGGTGATTTTCCGGTGGTCATCAGCATGGATTTCACTGTACCGGTTACTATCGATCCGTTGTTTATGGTCGTGTTTAATATGCCAGTAAGCATCATGCTAAATATGGGCGGTCAGATCTTTTTGCCCGTGCAGGTAAATCTCTTCCTGATCTTTTGCATCCTCAAAGCGCAACTCATTAAAACCTTGACCTTTGTGAGTCCGGGTCTTAAACGTGGTTCGGGTCTTTTCAGCGGGTAAAAAAAAGTATCGCCAATTGCCCAGGAAATAAAATAGAGAAATAATAATGACAACGTTATTTTCATATTGGAGTTCCTTTTTATTATGGTATTACAATGGCTATAGATCCTAGACTTTTTTTCCTGAAAATCGATAACATGGCAGAGAAAATGTAATCCATCATTCACATGAACCCTTTATTTTCTGGAGTTAGCGCATCGGTAAACTGGCGGTATGATCTTAATGATGTTACTTTATTTTCCAGTATTCAATTCGATCATTATTCCAATCAATGCTCCCATCCGGGTATTCAATCCTCGCAGGTTCTTTACCCGGTGGAATAATCACTTTCGGCATCTTGGTTTCATTCAGTTTAGGCTTATAGATAATCTTCCATTCCGCTCCCGGAGTTAACATCAACCTGAATGGACGCATTTCGCCTTCACCTAGCAAGGATATTCTTTTGGGGAACCCGTCAATCATTTCTAAAACAGGGTAAATAACCGGACGGTAATCTATAGTATTTAATGTTGCTGTTTCGTTAAGATATGTCTGGGTCGCATCATTGATAAATGCAGTTAAACCTGTTCCCCCATATGGCTTCGCATCTTTCACCAGATGGGTGGCATCGGTATAATTTACTGACACAGAGGCCCGATTGATTCTCCATTTGCACCAGCCCCCGCCATTAAAAGGTAATTTCACCTGAAAATAACCGGTTTGTGGATCAGCTTTTACATTCAACTCCAATCCATAATAAGTCGGCACTTGATAAGGCGACATTCCTGCATCCAACTGATATTCAAGACAATCTTTTGATATATACTGCGCATACACATACGGTTCCGTATACTTTGGCGCCACTCCCTCCACAGTGATCATCTTTTCCTTTCCGTCAGATGTAAAAGGGAAAAGCCAGTTGAAAAAGGTGTCGCCAAACGCCCAGTAAATAAAATAGAGAAACAATAAGAGCAGCGTTGTTTTCAATATTTTCATACAGACAGTTCCTTCTTATCACAGTAATGTTGTAAGGCCAGTGTTCCTTGTTCTTCCTGCTGGCTCACGGTTAGTGATTTTACTAACTGCTTATCCATATCCAGAAAATAGAGATTTCGGTAGTAAATATTGTCAGGGATAAGCATCTTATGATTATCCATTTTCGCCTTAAATTGACGCTGACTATCCTGATAGACCGTAATCTTATCCGGTTCGCATAACTCCCTGAGTCGTTTATCAATATAACCGGCATATTTATACGAGCTATGATTAGAAAATCCGAATCCCCCTTTTAAATCAGTACTTCTGTTTTCAACAAACAGTTTGTCTTTTTCTTGTTGACTTAACTGATTAAACAACGCATTTTGCTGCTCGCCAGCCAGAGAAAAATCTTTTTCTGTTTCCTGGTTTAATTCAGGAATTAAATAGAGCTTTGTGGTGTTATCCAATATTTCCTCAGCAACACCCATTATAGGGGAGAAATTCCTGGCGGAAATAAGCCATTCCGGGCAACTGTTAGCTTTAAAAAAATGCACAACTTTACCATGATGCAAATAGATTTCTTTACTGATAGTCGCTTGTTTAATGGCTTTAACAATCGGTGATGGAGACACTAGTTTCACTATTTCCCAATCATACCCTGCCAGCGTCCAATACTTGAAAAACCCATTATCCATATCCTGCTCAAATGGTACGGAAGGAATTACATCATCTTCATTAACATGGCGATAGTGGATAATGGAGGACAATTCCTCTACTGCACTACGAGTTAATGTTCGCGGCATCCCGTAACTGTAGAGACAAGGATTGTGTTCTTTCAGTTGTGCGCTGTGTAGTAATGCCAACGCACCGCCCAAGCTGTGACCACAGACAAATAATCTCCGTCTTTTAGCCAATCCAATGATCTCACCGAATACTGTTTTTTCTTTCTCATCGTGGACAGTTAATTTTCCAATCAGATTAAAAGCTTCCCAGAACCCCCTATGCACTTTGCCATGATGAATAAATTCGCTGCATAACGCTTTATCATCATCGCAATTTAAAGCCAATGGTTGGAAGGTGGCATCAGTCAGGTAATTTTCTAGAGTAACCGTGCCCCGCCAACTGACAATCATGTCTTTTTCGCTGGCGGCATAAAACAGTTTGGTATCACCCTGTTTATTATTCCCTGCTCGTGAATCAATAAATTCCACCTCAGTATAACGTTCACTAAACGGTACATTATAAACCACAGGGGCCGCTGACACTTTTTCCACCTGATAAGGTAACTTCGAGACATCCACCATTTGCCGGTTAAAAAAGTGTTTAACCGAGCCTACTACATTGACATCCCCATCTGCATAAGCCAGCACGCTCATTAAGCTCTGGTTATAAGCATTCACAATGGAATACTCTTTTTGATGATGCAACAGCAGAACCCAGGCCCGAAACGGGCATACTTCCAGAACATACCGTCGATTCATCGGATGGACCTGATAGCCTTGTGGTTCTGGGTCCGGGAAGTGATAAGGGGGTGGGATGTCTTTGTGGTCCCACCCTTGAATCTCCGGCACCCCATCACTAATCTGCCCGATAGTCACATAGCGATATTGATGGCCTTCGGTTTCTGCTTTCGGTTTCACCACCGAAGCCTCTTCACCCCGTATTTCCCGCAATGGACGCCGTTCCATTTCATCGGCCAGTGGTTGGGCGCCGATATACAGGGTTACCGGTTGGGATGGCATATCTTCTTCCCTTAATAATCCATTGCCATCGGTAACGCCCTTACGTCCCAGCCGAGGATTTCCTCGGATTTTCAAACGATAAGGCATATTGACCAAGGGTTTCCCCTGTTCATCCACCAACTGAAATTCCAGCCAGTTTTTCAGTATGTTTTTACAATCAATACAATCGAGTGGGCTTAATTTGCTCATTGATATTCTTTCCTTACTGTTAACGTTATATATAAGGGCGCAGCCCGAACATCATGGGATAAAAATCCCACAGGAGTTCTCCCGTCTGGCCATCAATGACCTTCATCATCACAAAAGCATCCATACTGATGAAATCAGCACAAACACCTCAATATGACCACAACTTATTGATTTATCTAAAAATGAATAAAACAGTAAAAATCCTATTACCTCAGATAAGAAACATCGCTTATACCGTGAGTAATAATGAGTTGAGCGACAGGGATACAGCAGTGCATCCCCATCAATTAGTCCCTTTGAATAAGGGAACAGAATTTGAAATTTCAGTCATACCGTCCATATAACGGAACTTAGGTTATGATTATTAAATCATCACCAAATGGCAAGAAAAATTTTCATTTTTTCATTTAAGAATAATGAATTTGTAAGAAAGTGTTACAAACTCAATAGAAATTAATTTATTGTTAATCTAATGAAGGATGAAATTACAAAAATAACCCAGTTCTCAGGGAGAATAATTCACAATATATAGAACAACCTGACCTTCACTTAATTTCCTGTTAGGAGTAGAAACATCTTGATGATTCAATCAATGAAATACCGTAATGTCATCGGTATTATAACTGCCGTTATTTAATAAATTTATCTTTAACGGTGAGATACAAGTGATTCGTTATTTAAGTTCCATCGGCATATCAAATCGGCTAACCATTTGTTTTCCCAATATTTGGCTGATCGTACCCGCTATCTGATACCTTAATTTCCATCAATACAATCTCAAAAATTACCAACGCGTTTGCATTAATAGCATCTCGATAAATCTCTTTCCTTGTCTATTTAGTGATATAAAGTCGTTTGGCTGTTGCCGTAACTTAAATTATTTTAAAGATTAACACCGTCTAAGGAGTTTAAATATGAGCAGTTATCATTCTGCAATTGACCAAAAAACACCATCGATCAATGTATTGGATAATAGGAAGTTAAATGTACGTTCTTTAGAATATCTACGCACTCAAGTTGATGAAAACAGTGATGAATTAATCACTCTCTATGAGTTCAATATGCAAGGATTTCAGGTAAAAAGTACCGATCCTCGTAAGAATAAAAACCAAAGCGGCCCGAATTTCATTCGCGTCTTTAATCTTGCTGGTCAGGTTCTACGTGAAGAAGGTGTTGATGCTGGTCGAACTATCACCCTCAATGATATTGAAGGTCGCACGGTATTGACCATCAATGCAGCCGGTGTCCGTCAAAACCATCGCTACGAAGATAACACCTTACCCGGTCGTCTGCTCGCTATTACCGAACAGGCGCAGACAGAAGAGAAAACCACCGAGCGTCTTATCTGGGCCGGCAATACGCAGCAAGAAAAAGATTACAACCTTGCTGGTCAGTGTGTCCGATATTACGATACCGCAGGACTCACTCAACTCAACAGCCTTTCCCTTGCGGGCATTGTGCTATCACAATCTCAACAACTGCTCGTCGATAACCAAAATGCCGACTGGACAGGAGAAGACCAAAGCCTCTGGCAGCAAAAACTGAGCAGTGATGTCTATACCACTCAAAATAGCACTGATGCCACCGGGGCTTTACTTATCCAGACCGATGCCAAAGGCAACATCCAGCGGCTGGCCTATGATGTAGCCGGGCAGTTAAAAGGCTGTTGGTTGACACTCAAAGGTCAAGCCGAGCAAGTGATTATCAAATCGCTGACTTACTCTGCCGCCGGACAAAAATTACGCGAAGAGCACGGTAACGGGGTTATCACCGAATACAGCTATGAACCGGAAACCCAACGGCTGATTGGTATCACCACCCGCCGCCCATCAGACGCTAAAGTGTTGCAAGATTTACGCTATCAATATGATCCGGTAGGCAATGTGATCAATATACGCAATGATGCGGAAGCTACCCGCTTTTGGCGCAATCAGAAAGTGGTCCCGGAAAATAACTATACCTACGATTCCTTGTATCAGCTTATTAGCGCCACCGGGCGTGAAATGGCTAATATAGGTCAGCAAAATAACCAACTGCCCTCCCCTGCACTACCTTCCGACAACAATACCTACACTAACTATACTCGCGGCTACAGCTATGATCGCAGCGGTAATCTGACACAAATTCGGCACAGTTCACCGGCTACCCAAAATAACTACACCACCGCTATCACCATCTCGAATCGCAGCAACCGAGGCGTTCTCAGTACGCTGACAACAGATCCCAATCAAGTGGATACGTTATTTGATGCCGGTGGTCACCAAACCAGTTTATTACCCGGTCAGACGTTGGTTTGGACATCACGAGGAGAGCTAAAGCAGGTCAATAACGGTCCAGGAAACGAATGGTACCGCTACGGCAGCAACGGCATGAGGCAACTGAAAGTGAGTGAACAGCAAACCCAGAATACTACGCAGCAACAACGGGTAATCTATTTGCCGGGGCTAGAATTACGCACAACCCAGAACAGCGCCACAACAACAGAAGAGTTACACGTCATCACATTAGGTGAAGCGGGTCGCGCACAGGTACGAGTGCTGCACTGGGAGAGCGGTAAACCAGAAGGTATCAACAACAATCAGCTACGTTACAGCTACGATAATCTGATCGGTTCCAGCCAGCTTGAACTAGACAATCAAGGGCAGATTATTAGTGAGGAAGAGTATTATCCATTCGGCGGAACAGCGCTGTGGGCAGCAAGCAGCCAAATAGAAGCTAACTATAAAACTATTCGCTATTCAGGCAAAGAGCGGGATGCTACCGGGTTATATTATTACGGTTACCGCTATTATCAACCGTGGTCAGGCAGGTGGTTAAGTGCAGATCCGGCAGGGACAATTGATGGACTGAATCTATATCGGATGGTAAGAAATAATCCAGTCAGTTTACAGGATGAAAATGGATTGGCGCCAGAAAGAGGAAAATATACCAAAGAGGTGAATTTCCTTGATGAATTAAAATTTAAATTGGCAGCCAAAAATTCACATGTTGTTAAATGGAACGAGAAAGAAAGCAATTATACAAAAAATAAATCATTGAAAGTGGTTCGGGTCGGTGATTCCGATCCATCGGGTTATTTACTCGGTCACGAAGAATTGTTAAAGGGGATAGAACAAAGTCAAATAATATATAGTCGACTTGAAGAAAATCCATACCTTTCAGAAAAATCAAAGACCAATCTTTCTTTGGGATCTGAAATATCCGATTATATGGCAAAAACCATAAAAGATACGATATCAGAGTATGCAGAAGGGCATAAATATAGAAGCAATCACCCTGATTTTTACGCAGAAACAGATTTCTTTGCTTTAATGGATAAAAGCGAAAAAAATGATTATTCAGGCGAGAGAAAAATTTATGCCGCAATGGAGGTGAAGGTCTATCATGATTTAAAAAATAAACAATCAGAATTACATGTCAACTATGCATTGGCCCATCCCTATACGCAACTTAGTAATGAAGAAAGAGCGCAACTGCAAGAAGCAGAACCCGCTATTGCAATAAATAGAGAATATAATTTCAAAGGCGTTGGCAAATTCCTGACAATGAAAGCAATTAAAAAATCATTGAAAGGACAGAAGATCAATAGGATATCAACAGATGCTATTAATGTTCGCTCTGCGGCTATCGCTGAGAATTTAGGAATGCGGAGAGCCTCATAAATTTAGTAATAGGATTTTAAATAGAAGGTAATATCATTTACTGAGTATCATTCCCCTTGAATGCAAATTCAGGGGGTAATTACACAGAATAATGTACAGACTCATTTTGGCCTGTTCTCAGACGCAAATTTTTTATCCTACTTTTATATTTCAATGCATCAGCTATTATTAAATTCATACGGCTGTCCCTAAAACCAAAATCTAAATAACGTCCTTATTTCGTTCAGAACAATTAAAGCTGATCCTCCCAATCAACGATTGATGTCTCTATAAAAGGTAAGTAATATTACTAAAATTAGGATATTGTAACCCGATCACACAAGTGATTAATATTCAACACATACTTAACATATTATTATTAATTATTATTTATAATAAATGAAATTATAAAAAAATCTCTTATATATATTGTTTTGTTTTTTACATCATATTTCATGTATAAATAAACCCAAACATTTTAAAATTTAAATTTTAAAGAATAAAAACCCATATTTAACTTCCAATACAAAATTTAACACGAAAATGATTTCATTAAATCAATACTTGGGTTTTTAGTTATTGCCTCAAATTAATAAATTTGTTATTTCTCTTATGTATTCTCACATATGTGGAATACATTAACATTAATCTTTTAACATAATGGAGCAAATCATGGACAAGAAAACAAATAGTACTCCTAGCCCCGCTGCCAAGCAGAAAGCCAAGGTCGTTATCAAACCGAAAAGTGATCGGCCAATTCTGATGGCAGTTCACCTGTAATCCCTCCTAAACAGTCAGCCCGCAAGCTGGCTGTTTTTATTTCTGGTAGAGAATACTATGGAAAAAAATAACTACGCTATATTCGGCCATTTGGAAAAAAATGGCAGTGATTTCGTATTCAGCGATAAATATATAACCTTCGACGTTGAAAATCTTTCCGGAAATATCAATGACTGGAATGCGGTACTCAACTCCTGCGACGGGAATACTCCGCTAAAAAACATCCTGGAAAAGCACCCAAAAATTCACGGTGAAGAAGCCACTGAGTTTCTGAATGCTCTGGTGAACAATAAGATTGGTTATATCAATAACTCTGGTGAAGAATTTGTATCCGGTGATGAAGCAATACTGATTCTCGAAGATCTCCAAGCGAACCTGCTTTATTCTATGCTCTATAAGAATAAATTCTGGCAAACGATGCAATCCCCACAGGATGTACCAGAAAAAGTTTATTACGGTATGGCAATTGAAAACTATCACTTCCTATTCCGTGAAAGCTGGTTTGACTCTCCGGTTCTGAGTTACCCGCCTTCAACGAAGGCCAAACTCATTATGAATAAGTTTTACGGCGAGGAGTACGGATATGATGAACTTATTCTGAATGCACTAAATCATCTAGGTATTGAAAGAGCAGACATGGCAGAAACCCTGCCGCTTCCTGAGACTCTGTCTCTCTGTGATGCCCTGGCCTACTGGTCAGCAAACGATCCGCTGTTCTTCTTCAGCATCATGGATATCCTCGAAGGAAAAGATATTAAAGTAAACAGCTATATTTTGGCGATGGAAAGCAGCGGAAAAATTCCGCCTGACTTTATTAAGCCAATTAAGGCACACGCAAATATTAATATTGCAGCCGAACATGGAATTCTTACCCGTGAATTCTTTCATGAAATCCCTGTTGTCCGTTACGACCAGATGAAGAGTATGATTACGAATACCCAACTCTTCGTTGAGCTTTACGATGATTTTCACAGTGCTGTCTGGAATTATTACTCAGACGATAGCAAACCTCTACTTCGTCGCCTGTCAGATATTTAACGGAGCCCGTCATGCAGACTTCATACCAACGTTTCATTACTCCACGTTTTCGAGATGGCGTGCAATACGCCCGCCACGGAGAAGAACATTATATTGACTACCGTCAGCAGGGAATGGTGCTTTCTCTCGATAAGAAAGATAATTCACTCGGCAATTTTCTCTCTGATTTGAAGGCTGGAGGGAAAACTCAAGCCGAACTAAAAGCTGCTCATCCAGTATTATCTGACGAAATAGAAGATATTATTGAACAGCTCGACAGCCATTATCTTCTGACAGAAAGTCATTATCCAAACATCAGCGGTACCCTGTCAGGCAAACAATTTGCCAATCAGCTTAAACGATATTCACGTGTATGGCATGCGCAACTGGGTAATTCGGCACTCTATACTGCTATGAGTGAAGGACGAGCTACCCGTTCCCAGCTCATTGGTTATACTATCGAATATTATCATATCGTCAAAGCCGCGCCGTCTATCATTGCCCCGGCGATGTCTCATAAATGCCCAGATCCCGTTTTTCAGGGAATAAAACAGCTTTTTCTCGAAGAACACGATCATGAAACTATGATGCTGAAAACACTCTCTGCGGTGGGGCTCCCGGAAGAGCAGGTTAAGAAAGCAACGCCTCTTTCCAGCACGTTTGCCATTTTCTGCACTCTCAGCACATTCGCACGTCAGCACCTTCTGAGCTTCATCTCCGCGCTATTTTTGTTCGAAGAACCTTATCCAGAATTTAACGATGTCTTCGTAACCACTTGCCAGTCACTCGATCTTCCTGAAAAATTCTGGAAACCAATCATCGACCATTCAGCTATCAATGAGGAAGGTGGTCATCATCTCATCACCGATGAGCTGCTGGAGCATATTTCAGCCATCTCCGCGGAAGAAGCTCGCGTCACATTGGTTCACATCATGACGCTGCTGGAAACCATGAAAATATGGGATGCACAGATATGCAGTAGCTATGAATCCGCCCTGAATCTACGTATTTTCGTGTAAGAACCGGCCATAGAACAATGGAGTTTAAATCATTATGTCAAATCGGCGCTCCATGCCCCAATTCTTAAAAAAAGGTCAACATGTTCAGGCATCCATTTGATTCCCCGCCTGAATGGGTTCGCTGGCATGAATGGAGACTGCATGAAGGAATGTCTATCTCACCATTGACTGATTCTTTTCACCGGCATACTCGATCAGCGCATATCACACGTGTTGTCTCTCACAGGAGTGTCATAAATGTCCGTTCTGTTCCCTCTGAATGAAAATTCAGAGGGAACTCTTTCGTTAATTACAACACATCAACCGCGTTCAATTCTTTGAAAGCCTGTTCCAGACGAGCAATCATAGAAACCTGACCGGCACGCAGCCATACCCGTGGATCGTAGAATTTCTTATTAGGTTTATCTGCGCCTTCTGGATTGCCTAACTGGCCTTGCAGATAACCTTCGTTCTTTTTGTAGTAGTTGAGAATACCTTCCCAAGCCGCCCATTGGGTGTCAGTATCGATATTCATTTTAACAACGCCATAACTGACCGCTTCTTTGATCTCTTCCGCGGTAGAACCAGAACCGCCGTGGAAAACAAAATCCAGGCTGTTATGTGGCAGATTGAATTTCTCAGCAACATAGTCTTGAGAGTTACGCAAAATTTTTGGCGTCAGTTTAACGTTACCCGGCTTATAAACACCATGAACGTTACCGAAAGAAGCCGCAATAGTGAAACGTGGGCTGATAGCATTCAGTTTCTCATATGCATAAGCAACATCTTCCGGTTGAGTGTACAGCGCAGAGCTATCCATATGGCTGTTATCAACGCCATCTTCTTCCCCGCCAGTGCAGCCCAACTCAATTTCCAGCGTCATATCGATTTTTGCCATACGCGCCAAATAATGGCTGCAAATCTCAATATTCTCTTCCAGAGACTCTTCTGACAGATCGATCATGTGAGAAGAGAATAAGGGTTTACCCGTCGCTGCGTAATGCTTTTCACCTGCCTCTAACAGGCCGTCAATCCACGGCAACAATTTACGCGCACAGTGGTCAGTATGCAGGATCACAGGAACACCATAATGTTCAGCCATCTGATGAACATGGTGAGCACCAGAAATTGAACCCAGAATAGCCGCTTGTTGACCTTCAGCTTTCAAACCTTTACCGGCAATAAAAGCCGCGCCGCCGTTAGAGAACTGAATAATAACGGGAGAACGAACTTTGGCAGCGGTTTCCAACACGGCATTGATTGAATCAGTACCTACACAGTTGACCGCCGGCAAAGCAAAGTTGTTTTCTTTGGCTATAGCGAACACTTTTTGAACATCATCACCAGTGATGACACCCGGTTTTACGAAATCAAAAATTTTAGACATGTTACGTGGGTCCTGTTTAGAGCGGGTAGCCAACCAACCAGCCGCTACCCGTCATGACTTAATTACTGTTTTGCACGTTCTTCCAACATCACAACCGCAGGCAGTTTCTTCCCTTCCACGAACTCGAGGAAAGCGCCGCCGCCGGTAGAAATATAAGAGATTTTGTCAGCAATACCGAACAGGTCGATCGCTGCCAGCGTATCGCCGCCGCCAGCGATAGAGAAAGCATCACTATCAGCAATGGCGCGTGCGACAATTTCAGTTCCTTGACGGAAATTAGGGAATTCAAATACGCCAACCGGGCCATTCCATAGAATCGTTTTGGCGTTTTTCAGAATATCCGCCAAACGTTGAGCGGATTCATCCCCCAGATCGAGGATCTGCTCATCATCTTTAATATCGCGGGTAGATTTCAACGTTGCTTCAGCCGTTTCAGAAAATTCTGTCGCCACACGAACATCGATCGGCACCGGAATATCACAGCTTATCAGCAATTTTTTCGCTTCCGGGATCAAGTCATCTTCATAGAGAGAACGACCAACATTGTGGCCTTCCGCGGCAACAAAGGTATTCGCGATACCACCGCCGACAATCAGTTGGTCGGCAATTTTAGACAGCGTATCCAGAACGGTCAGCTTGGTTGAAACTTTAGATCCCCCGACGATTGCCACCATTGGGCGAGCCGGATTACCCAACGCTTTACCTAATGCCTCTAATTCTGCGGACAGCAAAGGACCGGCACAAGCAACAGGAGCAAACTTAGCCACGCCGTGAGTAGAAGCCTGAGCGCGATGAGCAGTACCGAATGCATCCATGACATAAATATCACACAGGGAAGCATATTTTTTAGCCAAGGCTTCGTCGTCTTTCTTCTCACCTTTATTAAAGCGAACGTTCTCCAGCACAACCAGTTCACCTTCCGCGACATCTACCCCTTCCAGATACTCTTTTTCCAATCGAACAGGGGAAGATAATTTCTCTTTTAGATAGTCTACTACTGGTTTCAGCGAGAATTCTTCATTGTATTCGCCTTCTGTAGGGCGGCCAAGGTGAGAAGTGATCATCACTTTAGCACCCTGTTTTAATACTGCTTCAATGGTCGGCAAGGAAGCACGAATACGCGCATCAGAGGTGACTGTGCCATCTTTTACCGGAACGTTCAGGTCAGCGCGGATCAAAACACGCTTACCCGCCAGATCTAGATCGGTCATCTTAATTACAGACATGGTGAATCCTCTCATTGATTCTCTAAATTATTTAATCTTGCGCCGTGTGCGGATCTATTATGGACCGTCTATCGACAACAGATCATTTGAAACTCGTAGCAGCCATTGCTAACGTTGTATCTAACATGCGGTTAGCAAATCCCCACTCATTATCGCACCAGACTAATGTCTTAATCAGGTGTTGCCCACTGACTCGCGTTTGTGTGCCATCAACAATCGCGCTGTGGGGATCATGGTTAAAATCCGTTGAGACTAACGGTAATTCGGTATAGTCAACTATACCACGAAATGAAGTAGCTGCTGATTTTTGCATTAATTCGTTGATTTTTTTAACAGTTACTGAGGATTTTACCGTAACGCTCAAATCAATAGCCGTAACGTTAATCGTTGGTACACGCACGGAGATAGCTTCAAAGCGGTCACAAAACTTTGGAAAAATCCGGGTTATCCCTGCGGCTAACTTGGTATCCACCGGAATGATAGACTGACTGGCAGCCCGAGTACGCCGTAAATCTTTGTGATAAGCATCAATGACTGGTTGGTCATTCATTGAGGCATGAATGGTTGTCACTGTACCCGATTCAATTTCAAATTCATCATCCAATAATTTAATGATGGGAATAATGCAATTAGTGGTACAGGAAGCATTGGACACAATACGATCTTCTGCTGTCAGTAAATGCTGATTCACGCCATAGACCACCGTCGCATCTAAATCATTGCCCCCCGGATGAGCAAACAACACTTTTTTGGCGCCACTGGCAAGATGCGCTTCGCCATCGGCTCTGCTGCCATAAATCCCACTGCAATCAAGAACAATATCAATTCCCAATTCTTGCCAAGGCAGCATCGATATATCGGGTTGATGAAACAAACGAATATTATCATCGCCAACCTGCAATAAATCATTATTCAGGCGCACATCCCAGGCAAAACGACCATGACTAGAGTCATATTTTAGCAAGTGCGCAATTCCTTCAGCATCTGCCAGCTCATTAACAGCAATAATCGAAATTTCAGCCCGGCGCCCAGATTCATAAAGAGCACGTAAAATACTACGCCCTATTCTGCCAAAACCGTTTATTGCTACCTTGATTGTCATGTTACTCCCTGAATATAGTTATTACCACGCAACCGCTTAGAATAACTGACTAAATCACCGATGTACTGATTGCTTATCACAAAATTATCAAAATCGCGTACAGAAAACCGCTTTAGATAATAAAACGAAACGATTCAGCTATAAATAATGAGAGTACGGGAAAAGGAGATTGATAGCAATAGTCGTTGGATATTAAAGGCTGTTGCTCATATTCGTCGAACGTAAGCAAGCAGAAAGAAACAATCCCACCGTTATTTACTCACATCTGCGACATTGATCATCAATATCACTTGCTGAAATATTGACATTCAATTTCAATAAGTGGAAACTGGTTGTCGTTTTTTGAGGTGCTAAGGAAAAGGAAGTAAATCGTGTCAACCGAGAAAACTTCGGCGTTTGAGGTATTCACTGAGATCACATTGGCGGTATTTCGGCTCAATGCCTTACTGCTCTCCAAAGGGGATCAGCTCGTTGCCCCATTGGGGATCACAAGTGCAAGATGGCAAGTACTCGGTGCGATTGCGCACGCGCCACACCCACTTACCGCGCCTCAGATTGCCGCCGCAATGGGGATCACTCGCCAAGGAGTGCAAAAGCAATTGAATCTCGGGCTGAGCTCAGGGATGGTGAAAACCATCACTAATCCTCGGCATGAACGCTCACCACTCTATCAACTGACCGAGCTTGGTTGGCGTACTTTTGATGCGGCGATATCGCTGGAAGCTGACTGGGTCGGAGCACTGGTGGAATCCTCTGATCCTAACGAGCTAAAAGTGACATTGAATACCTTAATCAGCTTGGAGACGAAGCTGGAAGAGTCACCAGTGCCAAATAGCACGACATAGCGCTACGGATTCGTTTGTTAAAACTGACAAAGAACTACCAAATAGTTAACGTGGAAACAGCATGTAAATTGGTGGAACGCATTTGTTTTTACGTTGACATTGTCTCTACGTTGACATATTGCCGTTAAAAGCCGCGTAAATCGCGCGGCTCGCCTCGGCGCAGTAGCAATACAAACATAAATATAAGCAAATAATTTTCAGGAGATAGAAATGGTCAAACTAGAAGAAATGGACACCCACGTAACCCTGCGGGAACAATTATTTTCAAACACCGATGGCTCCATCGTGCTGGTGAACATATTTCATGTTGATCCCTCAATGGCTGACACCCTGATAGAGACTTGGAAGGAAGATGCAGAATATTTCCGGTCTAAGGTAGGCCTGATTTCCGCACAATTACATCGCGGAATCGCTGGCAGCGGCACATTCATGAACTATGCCGTTTGGGAGAGTCTGGAGCATTTTCGCGCTGCGTTCACGAATCCTGAATTCAAGGAAAAACTCGCCAAGTATCCTGATGGGATTGTCGGTTCGCCTCACGTATTCCAAAAAGTCGCCGTCCCTGGAATTTGCGTGGCATAAGCCGAAGAAAGCTGTCACGATCCCTGTTCGATAACGATATCGTGCAGAAAAAGAGCGCACCCGCTCAATGTTTGCCTCAGGTGCGCTCATTTATGAATTGACTCATTATTTCAGCAGAGCTTTAGCCTTAGCGACCACATTCTCTACAGTGAAACCAAACGCTTTAAACAGTTGATCAGCAGGCGCTGATTCACCAAATGTTTCCATACCAACGATAGCGCCATTCATACCGACATATTTAAACCAGTAATCGGCAATACTCGCTTCGATTGCAACACGTGCAGAAACCGCAGCAGGCAGAACTGTTTCCCGGTATGCAGCATCTTGCTTATCAAAAGCATCAGTAGACGGCATGGAGACTACGCGCACCTGACGACCTTCCTCAGTCAATTGGTGGTAAGCGCTTACCGCTAACTCAATTTCTGAACCGGTTGCGATCAGAATCAGTTCTGGCTGCCCTTCACAATCTTTCAGGATGTAAGCCCCTTTCTCAATATTAGCCAACTGCTCAGCAGTACGTTCTTGCTGTGCCAGATTCTGGCGAGAGAAAATCAGCGCTGATGGGCCTGCTTTACGTTCGATTGCATATTTCCACGCCACCGCAGATTCCACCTGGTCACATGGGCGCCATGTGCTCAGATTTGGCGTCACACGCAAACTGGCAAGCTGTTCTACTGGCTGATGAGTCGGACCATCTTCACCCAAACCGATTGAGTCATGGGTGTAAACAAAGATGCTGCGAATCTTCATTAATGCCGCCATACGCACTGCGTTACGGGCATATTCAACGAACATCAGGAAAGTTGCGCCATAAGGCACAAAACCACCATGCAGAGCGATACCGTTCATAATGGCTGACATGCCAAACTCACGAACGCCGTAATGGATGTAGTTACCGGCCTGATCTTCGTTCAATGGCTTAGAACCTGACCACATCGTGAGGTTACTTGGCGCCAAATCAGCAGAACCCCCCATAAATTCAGGCAACACTTTACCAAAAGCTTCCAAAGCATTCTGGGAGGCTTTACGGCTGGCAATATTGGCCGGATTTTTTTGCAACTGTTCGATAAATGCTTTTGATTCAGCTTCCCAGTTTGCCGGTAACTCGCCACCGGTACGACGTTTGAATTCAGCAGCTAATTCAGGATACGCTTTTTCATAGGCAGCGAATTTTTCATTCCAAGCGGATTGTTTCGCATTGCCAGCTTCTTTTGCATCCCACACAGAATAGATGTCCGCTGGAATTTCAAATGCCGGATAATTCCAACCCAGCGCCTCGCGAGTCGCAGCGATTTCCCCATCACCCAATGGCGCGCCATGAGAATCATGGGTACCCGCTTTGGTCGGCGCGCCAAAACCGATAATCGTTTTGCACATTAGCAGAGAAGGTTTATCCGCAACTTTACGCGCTTCTTCAATAGCAGCTTTGATCGAATCCGCATTATGACCATCAACGCCGCGAATCACATGCCAGCCATAAGCCTCAAAACGGCTTGCAGTATCATCGGTAAACCAGCCTTCAACATGACCATCAATGGAAATGCCATTGTCATCATAGAAAGCAACCAACTTGCCTAGCTTTAAAGTACCCGCCAGAGAGCAAACTTCATGAGAAATGCCCTCCATCATGCAGCCATCCCCCATAAAGACATAAGTATTATGGTCAACGATCTCATGACCAGGACGGTTAAATTGCGCGGCCAAAGTACGTTCAGCAATCGCGAAACCTACTGCGTTGGCAATCCCCTGCCCTAAAGGGCCTGTCGTCGTTTCTACGCCTGGAGTATAACCATACTCAGGATGGCCTGGGGTTTTAGAGTGTAACTGACGGAAATTTTTCAGATCATCAACTGAAACGCCATAACCGGTGAGATGCAACAGGCTATAAATCAGCATAGAACCATGACCGTTAGACAATACAAAACGGTCACGATCGACCCAATGTGGATCAGTTGGGTTATGATTCAAATAATCACGCCATAAAACTTCGGCGATATCAGCCATTCCCATAGGCGCGCCAGGGTGCCCTGATTTTGCTTTCTGCACAGCATCCATGCTCAGGAAGCGAATAGCATTAGCAAGGGTTTTACGAGTGGTCATTTTCTACTCCAAGTGGGATAAAAACATTTAGGGGGATAATTTTCTCAGCACAGCGTACAAACCGCAATCTTTAACGCCAAATGCCAGAAAACTATCTTAATTTCATCTGAACGGCAATTCTTTGATTTACCTTACTGTTCTATATGCTCCAGGAGATTCTCTCCCTTGCCGTCGCGATGCATCTTGAAATCCATTGGGTATATTAGTTACAAATCAAGCGATAAAATAACCCATTAAACAGAGACATATTCTCAATTTATGAGCATTTTCAGCCACTAAATTGATTATTTATATTGCTCCTAATTATATGATAATAATCTCTTAATAATTTGATTTATCAATAGTGAATACAGAGAAAAAACATCAATCAAAAGCCAATGTTATTTCAATATCAATAAACTAATAAACAATTCAAAACAAAATAATACTTATAGTTATATTTTCCTATATGATGATATTTTTACCCAAAATAATAAGCAATTTAATTAACAGACATAGATAACATAAAAAAATATTATTTTTTGGCGAATTAATTATTGCAATCCATTATATAATCAGGTTATTTTAAATAGAACATATAAAATAGACACGCAGATGACTACTTAATTAACAACTAGGGCATTTCCATGTCAAATATCAAAAACCAACCAAATAATATCACTCCACAATTAATTTACATGTGGGAAAAAAGTAATGAACCTTGGGGCGCAAAAGATCGCCAATCAAGGTTTATATATGCAAATCCTGCTTTTTACCAACTGCTTAATCTGCCCGAAGATTTCGAGATTATAGGGCTTTCAACAGGGGAACTGCCCTCACCTATTGCAGAATATACGGAAGAATATTGTCGTCAAGATCAAAAAGTGATGCAAACCATGAAAACAGTCACTTCACTTGAGACTCATCAATTTGGTGAAAATAAAATCCAGCAAACCTATCGCTGTAGTAAATACCCACTTTGTGATGAAAATGGGAACTGCATCGGCATTACTTTTCATATGTCCAAAGCTCAAAATTTTTCTATTGCTTACTATCATGAAAAAATATCTCCAACAGCTTTGGAATTTACACCTCCTAATGACATGCTGACTCAAACTGAATGGGAAGTTCTCTTTTTAGCTCTTCGCTCACTGGACGAAGAAAGTATCAGCGAAGAATTAATGATAAGTACAGAAGATGCCATGAATCATATTCAGTCAATTTACCAAAAATTTAATCTACCGCTGCATATAGAATTAGAAGATTTCTGTAAAGCAAATAAGTTTGATCTATATATTCCAGAAAGGTTCGTCGCTATTGGCAGCCAAGAGTTATAAATTCCCATTAATTCAAATCTAAAACCCAGATATTTTTCCAATAACAATAGGAATTATGTTGTGAGCTATAAAAAATTAACTGTATCGCCTCAAATTATTAATTTAATGGAAACCAGCCATGAACCCTGGGGCATAAAAGATCTACATTCCCGTTTTGTCTATGAAAACAAGGCAATGGCTATGTTGCGCGATCTTCCCCGTGGTTTTAATGTAGAAGGGCGTCTAGACAATGATCTGCCTTGGGAAGGCGCCGCTTTTGCAGAACAATTTCAGATCCATGACAGAGCAGTAATGCAAGCAGAACAAAGAATATGCTCATTAGAAACCCATTTATATGGTAGAGAAAAATTACTTTCTTCCTACTTCTTCGAAAAGTTTCCATTTTACAATGAAGATAATCAATGTGTCGGTGTCATTTTCCATGCCTGGAAAGCCGAAGCCTATTCTCTGACGCGCTTTTTTTATGGTAAGCTCCCTGCTTCTATTATGTTCCAGCCTCCTTCTGAGCTATTTACCCAACGGGAATGGGATGTCATTTTTCTATTTTTACAGAGATACACCAGTAAACAGATCGGGCGAATACTGAATATTTCTTATCGCACGGTAGAAACGCACATGTTACGGATATACAAGAAAATTGGTATTAATTCTGGTCAGCAATTGGATGAATATTGCCGCCTTAATGATTTTGATCTCTATGTTCCTGAGAGATTTTTAAAACCCGGAAGTAAAATGTTTATATAATGTGGTAAATAAAACAGATGAAAACAACGAATAATATATCAGCTCAGATAATAAACACCATAAAACATAGCCATGATCCCTGGGGTATTAAAGATAAAAGCACTCGCTTTATTTATGAGAATACCGCAATGGTTATGCTACAAGATATCCCGCTTGATTTGAACATCGAAGGACGTTTCGATTGTGAATTACCCTGGGAAGGAGCCATCTTTGAAGAGCAATTCCAACGGCATGACAGAACAGTCATGCGTTTAGAAAAAAGTATATGCTCGTTAGAAACACATCGATTTGGCAAAGAACGACGTCTTTGCTCCTATTTCTTCGAGAAATTCCCATTTTATAATGAAGATAATGAATGTATTGGTATTATTTTCCATGGACGGAAAGCGGAAGCATCGGCTTTAAAGGCGTTTTTCAATGGAAAATTGCCGCCTTCCATTATGTTTTGCTCTCCCTCAGAACAATTATCCCAACAAGAGTGGGAAATTATTTTCCTATTTCTGACGAAACATAGCAGAAAGGAAATCAGTGAGAGACTTAATATTCCTTATCAATCGGTCAAAGACCAGATAGAAAAAACATATCAGAAACTAAAAGTGAACTCTGATTCTCAATTTGAGGAGTATTGTCGTATAAATAATTTTCACCTTTATATACCAGAGAGATTTTTATTCCCGTATTTATAAATCTGATATTTATATCAAAGTTATTATAAAGGAAACAATATTATAAAATCCAAATATGAACTTATTAAACTAGTTATACTAAGACTAAACTAGATGATATATGAAATAAAATCCTAGAGTCGTGGCTTGCAAAAGATAAGGAGTTTCTCTGCATTTATGTAAATGTAATATTCATCACCGTTAATAAATTGTCTAAAAAAATAGCAAAAAAATGATCATAAGAAACTATTAATTATTTAAGCTATTAAGATAAGAATATTTTTCGTGGATAATAATAATGCTCTTTACATTCATAAAAAACACCTCCAATATATAGGGAATACTCTGTTATAAAACAATCGATAATATTATTCAGTATTCTCTCCGATAGCCAATTCAATTAACCTTGATCGATAATCTGCACCTAATTACTACCAAACAGCAAAACATTGATAATCTATCTATTATCAATGTTTTTCTCACAATTAAAACTTGGAGATTATTTATGGATATTCAAGACTGGCATCCGGCAGATATTATTGCAGCACTGAGAAAACAAGGCACAAATCTTTCAGCGGTTTCTCGCAAAGCTGGCTTAGCATCATCGACGCTGAGTAATGCATTACATCGTCCGTGGCCAAAGGGAGAAGCATTAATCGCCACTGAATTAGGTTTACATCCATCGGATATTTGGCCATCACGCTATAGACCTGGCAAAGAAAATAAATTTCTAATAAGGGTTGAGGAAACAAGTAGTATAGAAAGCTGGTAGTATCTCTATGTCTTATTTCAATGCAATTTCATTATCATTTATATTGTCTATCGAGAGATTACTACATGATATAAGTACAAACAACAAACAAAAAGCCCTGGGTAACTACCCAGGGCTTCGGAATCTTTGGCGGTGCGGACGGGACTCGAACCCGCGACCCCCGGCGTGACAGGCCGGTATTCTAACCGACTGAACTACCGCACCGCGCAGTGTTCTGGTTAAGAACGAGGTGAATATTACGAATCCAAGATCATTCCGTCAATATCTTTTATAACAAAGTGACGTGTTTGATCAACTTTTCACCCCAAAAGGTGATTTATCCACAATTTTATGTTAACTCTGTTCAGAACTTATACGCCATAAACAGCTCCCGCCTTTCTTCTCAACTAAATCCAATCTGGATTCGTGAGCGGCGAGTTCTTCATCCGTTGCATAAACAACTTTTAATGCCGTTTGAGGCCGGGTAATACGCTGTATTTCAGAAACATTCGCACCGCCAGCAATTTCCCCTTCCATTGAAAAAGTAAGAGAAGTCTGACCGCCTGTCATTATCAAATAGACATCAGCCAATATCTCGGCATCAAGTAACGCCCCATGTAAAGTTCGTTTAGAGTTGTCTATATCATAACGATCACACAACGCATCAAGGTTATTTCTTTTCCCCGGAAATAACCCTCTCGCAAGTTGTAAGCTATCAGTAATCTTGCAGAAATCCGCAGTTGGCGAAATATCACGATTCAACTTGCCAAACTCATAATCGATAAAGCCGATATCGAAGGGAGCGTTATGTATGATCAATTCAGCGCCGCGAATAAATTCAATAAACTCATCTGCAATATCAGCAAACAGCGGTTTATCCTGCAAAAATTCATCACTGATCCCATGCACTTCAAATGCTTCCGGATCGACCAATCTATCCGGCTGAATATAAACATGAAAATGGCGCCCAGTTAAACGACGGTTAATAACCTCCACAGCCCCAATTTCAATAATTTTGTGCCCTTCATAGTGAACACCTAATTTATTCATACCGGTAGTTTCGGTATCAAGAACAACTTGTCGTGTAATTGCCGTGCTCATAATGCCTTTTTATGTCAGACTTAGGGTTTTGAATTGAATAAGAAGAGTCTACCAGATATGAGCAAGCAGGTAGAAATTTTCACCGATGGATCTTGTCTCGGCAATCCGGGGCCAGGAGGTTACGGTGTGTTATTACGTTATCAACAACATGAAAAAACCCTTAGCGAAGGTTTTTATCGTACAACAAACAACAGAATGGAGCTCATGGCGGCAATTATTGGCTTAGAAACGCTAACTCGCCCTTGCAAAATTGTCTTGACCACCGACAGTCAGTATGTACGTCAAGGCATTACACAGTGGATTCATAACTGGAAAAAACGCGGCTGGCGTAAAGCAGACAAATCTCCTGTCAGTAATGTCGATTTATGGCAACGGCTTGAGCAAGCCATTAACCGCCATGACATTGATTGGCAATGGGTCAAAGGCCATGCCGGACATGATGAAAATGAACGTTGTGATGAATTGGCCCGTACCGCAGCAAACTCACCAACAGAAACCGACGCTGGATATCTCGAAAATAGAGATTAACTGCGCTTTCGGTAACATTTTGTTACGCCAACGGCACTGCCCAATTTAGGTTTTAATAACGTCACTTTTATCTGGTTTAATGTTAATGGCAGTGTACGTTTGCGGGCAATAATCAAACTGACACAACCTAATACAGACAAGTGCCGATTAACAAAACCCGTTTCATTTCGCCAAGGCAATATTTGAAAACTGTCACGGTACACCACTTCATAATTAAGCAAACTCAACCAATCAAGTTGGCGCATCAGAGAAAACATCCGGCTGCAATAGGGTTGATGACGCCATAATCCCGGTACTAATTTTCCCAAACCAAGCAGACTCAATGAATTAAAACCACTGATAATGAGCCAACCATCATCAATCATCACCCGGTCAACTTCCCGCAAAAGACGATGGGGATCAGCGCTGTAAGCCAGCATATGACTTAACAAACAAGCATCAACGGACTTTTCTTCAAACGGTAAATGGTAAGGATCAGTAATCACATGCATATTCTTGCCTTCCTTACCCACATTAATCTGATTAAAAATCGGGCACTCATTGCTGTCAATTTCAGCGCTCAAATTACCGACTTTCAACAGATGAAAACCAAATATTTTCGGCCACCAGGGTTGTAATTGGCGCTCCAAAGCGGCACGGTAATATTCCCCCCAAGGTAAATCAGCCCAAGAAGCCGGGGGATTTATGTTCTGTATTGTATGTGCAGATTTCATGGCTTCTTTTCCTTATAACCCGCTGTTAATAAGAGGTATACAATGGAGCTTATCAGCATTCCTGCCCTTTCGGATAATTACATTTGGTTACTTTGTGACGAAAATAGACATGTTGTCATCGTTGATCCGACAGAATCACAACCCGTTCTTGATACCTTAAAATCCCGCGGCTGGATACCCGATGCAATTTTACTTACCCATCATCATCACGATCATGTTGGCGGCGTTCCTGGAATTATTGATCGATTCCCTGAGCTACCAGTATACGGCCCAAAAGAAACCCAGAGCAAAGGTGCGACGATGATAGTATGTGGCGGCGATAGCATCCATTTCGGTCATTTTTGTTTCCAGATCATCGACGTTCCAGGCCATACTCTGGGACATATTGCTTTTTATCAAGCGCCTTACCTCTTTTGTGGGGATACTTTATTCTCTGGTGGTTGCGGGCGCCTGTTTGAAGGAACCGCTGAACAGATGTACTCATCTCTAAGCAAAATAGCTGAACTGCCCGATGACACACTGATCTGTTGCGCCCATGAATATACCGTTTCTAATATGAAATTTGCTCATGCTATTTTGCCCAATCATACTATCAGCGAATATCAGCAAAAAGTAACCCAAATGAGGGAAAACAATCAACCAACAGTACCAACCACATTACAAACCGAGAAAAAAATTAATGTTTTCTTAAAATGTGATGATATTGATTTACAAAGGAATATTGGAATGATCCCCAACGCTCAACCGCTTTCCGCCGTTTTCCGTCAACTAAGAAGACAAAAAGATCAATTCTGATTTAGAGAGTTGCTATATCAAGCCAAGATAAGTATTATTGGTCGTCTTTTAAGCAACCATAAAAATTAATTATGAAGACAAAAGCGATTCTGTTCGCATCTGTCTTGCTGGTTGGCTGTCAATCCGGGCCTGATTGGTCGACGACAGCCGGACAACGGGTACAGAATTCGTCTTCAACGAGTCTAAAGACAGGCAAGATAGCAGCAATTGATGATATCAATCAGCTTGCTGCTTACTGGGGAGAGGGTGATTCTGGCGCTCAGCGTGAGCTGTGGGGATACATCCGTGATGAGTTGAAGATGAAAATCCCTGATAATTACAGGGTTCGTGAACAACGAAATTATTACCTAAAAAACAAGAGCTATCTCCACGATGTAACTTTACGGGCTGAACCGTATATGTACTGGATAGTCAGGCAGATCAAGCAACGCGACATGCCGATGGAACTGGTACTGGTACCCATAGTGGAGAGTGCTTTTAACCCGCACGCTACCTCACGCGCTAAGGCGGCCGGGCTGTGGCAAATTGTCCCGGATACGGGTCGCAATTACGGCCTTACTCAGGATAAATGGTACGATGCACGCCGAGATGTTGCCGCATCAACAACTGCTGCCCTGAATCTGTTACAACGCCTGAATAAAATGTTCAATGGCGACTGGTTATTGACTATTGCTGCTTATAACAGCGGCGAAGGCCGTGTTATGCGCGCAATAAAAGAAAACCAGATAAAAGGTAAGCCGACTGATTTCTGGTCATTATCACTACCACGGGAGACTACGCTCTATGTGCCTAAAGTTCTGGCGCTCAGTGATGTCATCCGCAACAGCGATAAATATGGCATTACGCTGCCAAAATCCAATAACCAGCGAGCGCTTGCTCAAGTTGATGTCGGTCAACAAATCACGCTGTCTCAAGCCGCAGAACTGGCGGGTATGTCTCTAACTTCGATTAAAGCCTATAACCCTGGCTATAAGCGAGGAGTGACATCGCCTAACGGTCCACATTACATTATGCTGCCAAAGGCGAAAGTTGATCAGTTTAAAAACTCGCTGGCAAATAAAACAATTCTAAGCAATATTCGTCAGGAAGTTGCTAAAAACAACCGCAGATTGAGCAAACAAAGCCAATATAAAGTTCGTTCAGGCGATACATTATCCGCTATTGCAAAGCGGTTTAATATTTCCATCCGCGAATTACAACACATGAATAATCTGAAAACTGCCAGATTGTTGAAAATTGGACAAATATTAAGGGTAAATAGTGACAATGCCATTATTTACCGTGTACGCCAAGGCGATTCAATTGCCAGTATTGCTAAACGTCACGGTATCAACATTAAGGATTTAATGAACTGGAACGATGGCATAAAAACAACAGATATAAAACCAGGAATTGAGTTAACACTCTATGTCAATGAATTTTCTGATGAAGCTTAAAACTTTTTCCAGATGATATTTGACTGTTGAAATAACCACCACCTCCCCAAGAGGTGGTTTAAGGATGACAATAATAGATGGCCCTCTTCTGGTGCCATTTACTTTATATCCAGTGGAATAAAGCTGAAATTGCAATATTCATAAAAGCCTCATGATTAATATCTGAATGTTAAACATACTATTACTCAATATTATGATTCCACATTAGACAAAGTTATCACCCGATCTGCACAGGCAATGGTCGACGGACGGTGTGCAATAATTATCCGAGTTATTGATAAAGCTGAAATCTCAGCATTAATAGAAGCTTCATTATCAATATCTAAGTGACTAGTCGCTTCATCCATAAATAAAATATTTGGGCGACGATAAAGGGCCCTGGCAATCAATAAACGCTGTTTCTGTCCACCGGACAAACTCCCACCTAACTCACTTAACATTGTTTCATACTTCATAGGTAATTTAAGAATATCTTGATGGATATTGCTCAATATGGCACATTTCTCAACCCATATTTCGTCTCTATTATCATCGAAACCAGAAATATTTTCGGAAATACTACCAGAAAAAAGTTTATCCTCCTGTAAAACACAGGCAATATGCTTACGATAATTATTTAGTCCAATATCCATGATATTGATATTATTAAAAAGAATCTCACCGTGAGCGGGTTCTATTAATCCTGCCATTAATTTCATCAATGTCGTTTTGCCAATGCCAGAAGGACCAACAATAGCAACACTCTCACCAGGTTCGAAATAAAGATTGAGATTATTAATAATTGGCTTACCATATTCATCATATCGGAAAGTTAAATTCTTGACCTCCAAAGATGATGCCTTTTCTGGCTCCACAATACGACGTGATTCTTTTTGCTCTTCTGTTTTAGATAAAGCAATATCGGAAATACGCTCGTTATGTAACGACAACATTCTGAATTGCAGAGCAATGTTAATTAGATTCGCTGTCCTATCTGCAAATAATCCCCGATATGCATTAAATGCTACAAACATTCCTACGGTCATACTCTCATTAATCACTTGATTAGTCGCCAATCCAAGAACAGTAATTTGTTCTAAAGTAACGATTAACGCATTGACTTCAGCAAAAATCATATCAAACTTATTAAGACGAATTTGAGAGTTGCTTGCTTCTATATTGAGATTTAACCATTGTTGTGAACGATGTCTGATAAGACCTAATACTTTCAATGTAGTAATCCCATATAATGTCTCCATTAAATGAGAATTTGACCGAGCATTTTTTACAATTTGTTCATGGGAAGCCTGTTGATAATATTCATATAGAGGAAGATATTACGGGAAAAATATTTTAAACTAACTGTGCCTGAGGATTCAAACAACAAGCCTCAGCAAAAACTCTGATAATACCCCAGGCACTTTATTATTAAACAAATCTTAGATCACAGTACAGTATTTTTTACACATTGAATAAAAGGTTTTACCTCTTCACTTCTTTTCTTATCTAAAGGCTTTTCTGTTTCATCGGAAACATCAAACCTTCCTTTAAATTTTCCATCTACATTCGCCGTTTCCTTATCTGACTTTCCAACAACACTAATTGTGTATGAATGCCCTTTGGGAAGTAAATCCGTACATTTACTCAAGGCACCTTTTTCGTTGGCATGAATTTCATTATTAACATCATTTACTGATGTTTCTGCAAAAGAAAACGGAATATAAGCCAAACCAAGCAATAAAGCATATGATAGAAATTTCATCTCTTTTCCTTATTCACTAAATTGACATAACAATTAACAATACTAACTAACACTAACCAACTAATCTTCTTTAAACTCCAGTATATCTCCAGGTTGACACTCCAAATATTGACATATAGCATTTAAAGTAGAGAATCTAATTCCCTTAATCTTTCCTTTCTTTAATAAAGACAGATTTTGTTCGGTAATTCCTATTAATAACGCGAGATCTTTAGATTTAACCTTCCTCTTTGCCATCATTACATCTAGAGTCATATGAATTGACACAGTGTACCCCTATATAATACTCTGATTTTCAGCGTATATATCACAGGCTTGATAAAGAATACGAGAAATTATAGCCAAGCAAGCCGACATAAAAAAAGCGACAAAATGGCCGGTAGTCAAACTTATTGATATAAAATACCCCCCTGTAACTCATCCATCGTTAGCCATAAAGTTAGCAAAGGCTCACATAGAATATCTAACATACTCCAACCAATCACTCCCCAACCAGCAAATCCTAAATACCTTGCTGTTTTCTTTGAAAAGTAATCCCTTTGGCTATAACTTCTAAACAGTTGATGTAAAGACCACAAACTAAATATTAATGATGACAACGGGATACTTGTTATGAGAATTCCACCGGTAAGCTGCCACCAACTGAAAGAATATATATCAAAATTAGGTAATATTCTTTCCGTGAGAGAAAACCCAAGTCCGTACTTCTCTAGGATCAATTCTGGTTTCACCCAACTAAAAATGTTAATTATAATAGCCACCGTGATGACTAACAGAGAAAATTTAGACATGACTAAGCTAAGATTAGTCATTCGATCCAATTTTGAAGAGTCTGTCATACTTACCCCCATCATCAATCATAATCACACTATAGCCAAAAATTACCATAAAACAACACTTTCTTATCGTAAAACGATAATAATTTTATACCTTGGATTAGAATAATTAGGTAACAAATTGTTTTTCAAGCATCTTTTTAAAAAGAAAAATGAACAGATAAGGTAGATGAACATTTTTTCCTATAAGCAAAGATAATTTTTACATTTAAAAACCCATCTTAATAAGATTACTCCATGATATAAAAGTAAAAAAATATATTTCACCCGGTATATGGATTCATTGTCTGGAATAAACTCCCATGAGGATAAACTCTAAAACAATAAATATATCTGTCATCAATAAAAAGATGATTTTAATACTTAATTACTCTGAAAAAACATAATTTCAAATACAAACAGCAATTATACAAACTCTTTTTTATAAATTACCATCAAATTAATTTCATATACTTTCCCCAATATAGATAATTACAATAAAATTAATAACAATTGTAAAAATACAAATGATTACATTTGTCAATTTATAAAAAATATATAAAATACAATTACTTAGACATAAGTATAACGAAAAAACGAATTAGTACACTATAATAATGAACAAGATAAAGATACATTATGTTGAATACAACTTATCGGGTTCAATTTCCAAACTTCTTTTATTTCGAACTGATAAGAATAGAAAATTGTATACCATTATAAATGGCTAGCAAATTTCATCCAAAAATCAAAGATATTCACGAATAAAATAAAAACTCTATCACTATACCTAAGGACTACGACTATGAAAACTTCATCAACAATGCGAACCCCAGTCAAACTACCACCAATGCCATCGGAAAGCGAAGTCTCAAAAACATATAAATCAGCAGACATGGCGCGCTCCTATCTAGAGGGAGATAATCTTATTTTTACTGACAACGACGGTTTTGACCGAGCACTCAGGGATGGTTTTTTCCTCCTGAAAGCACCACCATATATGGATTTTGAACACGGCGATCGATTTGCACACCACTTCTTTGAACCAGCCGCAGAAGGCGACCTTCGACCCTATACGGGATTCAAATCATGCACTTTTTCCAATGGTTACGAAGGTTATTTCGATAGAGAACATGATCAATGGGAACATTTCCGCCTCGAACGGAAACACTGGAACCTTATGCCGTCAGAGGTCGCGACACTAGGTCGCCATATGACACACGTCGGCATATGTATACTACGCTCTGTGTTAGCTTATATTGGTATTCCTCGTCGTGATTGGGAACTCGTCACCAATGGTATTTCCGAAGGGCTAGAGAACCAAGTGTTATCGTTTAACCACTTCCGGTCAGAAAAAGCCACCCGAGGTTCTAAATTTCATCGGGATTCAGGATGGGTAACTGTCCTAAGATCAACTGAACGTGGTCTATTGGCTTATATAAATGATGAGCTTTTGGCTATTGATCCTGTTCCGGGACACCTGATCATTAACTTCGGTAGTTCGCTAGAAGTGCTGACTGAAAATTTAATGCCGAATGTTCGAGCTAACGTGCATGGCGTTGTTCGTACAGAACGCAATCGACAGCGCGATAGAATGTCGTATGTCATGTATTTAGTCAGCAATCTGGCTGGCAATATCTACAAATATGGTCCCAACGGCCCAATCAAAGTTCAATCCGTCAAAGAATTTACTATCCAAGAAATGAATCGGACATACGATGATGATAATGACGCTTTGTAGATATTTTCTGCATAATAAATCGAGGTCATAACACAGATTTAGTTGACAGATACCTTTATATCGGTATCTGTCAGGTTAAATCGACATATGAACCTCGATCCCTCTCAGACTCACCAAATCGTCAGACATATGAGAATGAATTTCTGATAGTCAAGCTGTCTTCCAACAATAATGGTATTCAATCTGAAATACCGTGTGGCTGCCATAAAAACAATCTTGCCGAAAAAAAGAGGTCAATGGGGTTTGAGGACCTATATTTACTCGAAAGAATTTAATAATAATTGCTATTGCCGAAATTAAACTTTCTAGAATTTTGTTTTTTATTCACTAGGTTACCACGATAGTAAAAGGATAAAACCGTATCATGACGTGGATTTACGATTTATTAAAACAACCACAATTATGGTTAAAAAAATACCGATAAATGTTGTAAAAAAAACGATGCTTATGGAAAAAAAATAGGATATTGTGGAACCTATCAAAGGGCCAATAAACATGGAAAGACCAACAGAAATTGACGTTAAGCCAAATATTTTAGCTGAATTATCATTAGTTGCAAATTTCTGCATATAAATGGTAATAATAATATTATTCATAGACGACCCTACTCCTATTATTACCATTGCTAAAAACATAAAAAACAAATTGATTTTATCAGAAAATAAATCGTTAAATTGATTTGTTATTCCTATTAAAAGATATCCTGTTCCCCACAAAAAGAATGAAAATAATATAATATTTAAAGATATGTTAATCTTATACTTTCCAAATACCAAACCAATTAAAACACCTGAAATACCAGAAAGGCACACAGCAAAACTATAATGGCTTCCATTTAGTCCCTGCTCCATAAAACTAAGCGCTATTAAGCTATCTGATAGATAGCCAAAACAAGTTAAAGTGGAAATAACAATAAATGGAAATAATATTTTATTGTCTTTCATTGCATTAAAGTAATTAGTTAGTGATATCTTGTTTTTCTTGCGGTTAACATTAATCAATGGTTCTGAAACAAAAATATATAAGATTGCTGAAATAAAATAAAGCATTGATATTAAAACAAGAGTCTGTTTTATTGAATAATAGATAAGAATAAAACCTAAAAATAACGGGGCCGCCATTTTGTATATTTGAAATAAAACCTGCCAATAACTAAATTTCTTTTCAAATTGGTTGGTTGATATGTTTTTTAATATTATAAAATTAGAAGGTCCTAGAAATAAACGAAGGATGTTTTTAATAAAAGAATAAAGAATATATATATTAACGTCATCAATGTTGTATTGAAATGTGGTAATAACACCGCAAAGTAACGAAATAATAATAATACATTTTTTTGGTTTTATATTTTCATCTACAAATGACGAAACATAGGGAGTTAGAAATAGTAACGATGCAGCATATGAAATTGTATATAAAGATGAGTATATCGCTCCACCATTCCAATGATATGTGATTAGCGTGAATGATATTATCATCTCCAAATACAAGGTAAAAGAATTTCCTGATGAGGCTAATATTAATTTGCGAAATTCTTTATCCATTATTTTTCTCCAACTAAAATAGACTTAATAAATATAGTACTTACAGTAATTACATCTTTCTTAGTATTTCCCCTTGAATAATATCCACGGTTAATTTAATGACTGCATCTTTAGTTAAGGTGTCAGTATCAATGATTTTCCAAGAATCATCATAAAACGTCTGGTATTGATTAAGAACGTGTTTTTGATACTCTATAAAATCATATTTTTCATTTACCTCTAATTTTCCAGATTCACTAGGCTTTAATATTTTTTTCCTCTTTTCAGCAGTACCTGGAGGAACATCAAGATATATAACCATGTCCGGCTTTGTATTTATAGATAGAACCGAATTACTTAATTCTGCTAATTCCGTAGATTTAAGTAAGAACCTTGCTAAATATTTATAATACCAACTATCACATATAATAATTTTACCTTTTATGGAACTATGCCATTTTTTGAAAAAAATTCCATTCCTTGCACTAAATCATTTAAAGGTTCTAATCCCGCGACAAACCAAATATGCTATTGTCTTTTTTACATCAAATAATCTGCCTGCATAAATTGCATAATCTGACGATGAAAACGACCCTAATATTTTAGGGGAAATGATAATTTATATATTTTCGCTTCGTGCCAAAATAAAATTACGAGATGAATTCATTAAACCATTATCATAATTCAACCCTTCATAATTAGTTAGTGGCCTAAATGCTTTCACTGTTATCACATTCACCTTATCCTCATCTGGGATTTTTTTTATCAAATATACCGGATTAAAATTTAATCCAGCTTTGTAATATTAACAGCTTTTATTATTTCAGCTATATAATAGTTAATATATTTGTGAATTCCATCACAACTAAAAATATAACTCATTGAAAAAACTGTAAATTGTTTGTTATTTTTTGTGATAAAATTTGTATTAAGCTTGGTATGCTTTCCAATAGGTTTATTTGATGTAATTATTTGAATTTATTGTCATTATTTTTGCGATCATGTATTCAATGCGGTGATCATCATATAAAATTCTGTCATTTATTAGAAAATTCTTGATGATCAAAGTTGACGTGAAATACCTATTTTATCAGCAGACCTCACCTTAGAATGAAGCGACTAAATCGTAAGACTTTAGGCTACTCAAAATCAGTAGGAATGCATCGCCACAGAGGGCGTTCAGTATTCCGTGTCACGCATAATCAGGTGACAATTACACAGAAACAGAATAAGGTACAGACTCATTAATTCCGTGCTCACTTTCTTTATTGAGTCTATTACTAACGCGTTTCCCCTTTTTCCTTTGTAATATTTTCACGTCTGCCTAATCTGGTCTGTCCCATCACGCTTTACCACAAGAAATATACGAACATCTATCTACATATGGAGTTAAATGAACCTTATGAACATAAAAACACAATATTCACCCACTCTGGGACAGAGTACAGACTATATGCTTTTATTTATCCTTTCAGTCACCGTATTCTTCGTTGGCGCAACCGAATTCATGTTGTCATCCATGCTTACCCCTCTTGCAGTAGCCTTCGGGACAACTACTGTCGGAGCGTCCTGGCTGGTATCCAGCTATGCATTTTCCTATGCTCTGGCAGCGCCTGTATTTGGGTATTTTTCAGATCGTATTAACAGAAGCAAATTACTTCTAGGTTCTCTGCTATTTTTCGCCGCAGATGGCTTCGCTATCATTCTCTCCCCCACACTTAATATCGCAATCACGCTACGAATTTTTGGCGGTATAGCATCCGCGGTAATCATACCCACCGTATTTGCCTTGATCGCCGATATTATCCCTTATAATCGCCAAACCGAAGCGATGGGCGTCGTTATGCTTGGTATGACTTTTGGTATTGCATTCGGTCCAGCTTTAGCCGGAATACTGACAGATTTAATAAATTGGCAAGCGCCATTTTTATTTAGCTCACTCGGCTGTGTCGTTACATTCATCATCGGGATCTACTGCCTTCCATCAAAAACTGTGCCTATAAAGCCAACAAACCAACAATTAATCTGGTTTCGGCAATGGTCGGTTGTCAGGCCACTCATTGCAAAAGGAGCCTGGAATGGTGCCGGTGTTTCTGCTTTTCTCCTGTCAGGGGAAGTTTTGCGTCAACGGTACGGATTTGGTCCAACCGAAATCGGCTTGACCGTTATCGCCTTTGGCGTCGGTCTGGGAATAGGGAATATGTCCGCTGGTTGGCTTCGCAAGCTTTGTAACCGAGAAGAAGTGACTTTAGTCTTTGTCAGTCTGCTACTGACTGGTGTGATCTCCGTTTTCATGCTCGCTCCAATTATGCTCTTCGGCTCACTGGGATGTTTGATACTTTGGGGAATCGCGCTTGGAGTTGGAGCTCCTACAAGTACCGTCGTTTTAGCAACACGAGCAGGTCCTAATAAAGGTATGGTTCTGGCCTTTGCAGAAACATTCAATAATCTGGGAATCTTGAGCTTAGTACCATTAACTACTATTGGGTTAATTGCAGGAGGTTCGAGCACAGCAATGGCCGTGCTATTCGTTGGGTTGATTATCGGCCTTACATTGACAATATTAGATTTCTGGCTGACGCGTTCGGCAAATCCTTTTCTATGAATATTCGCCCTCTGGCTTTATTTCCCCACCATATATTCGATGGGGATATTGATAAATTATTGTATCCAGAGGGACATGAGTAAATTTTCAGTTACAGCCAGAATAACCAAGCAAATAAAGAGATGATCGCGATGCTGGCAATATTCAGAACCATACCTACTCTGACCATTTCAGTCTGTTTAATATGACCGGAGCTGAAAACAATCGCATTAGGTGGTGTAGCAACCGGCAACATAAAGGCACAGGATGCCCCGAAACCGATAATTAGCGTCAACGTCATTATCGGCATACCCAACGCTTCCGCAACGGTTGCGAATATCGGTACTAGCAAAGCGGCGCTAGCTGTATTACTGGTAAATTCAGTCAGGAAGATAATAAATGCCGTGACCGCAACAATAATCACAAACCAGTGACTTGCGCCAAAAGTAGCGGCCATACCATTTGCCATGATTTCACTAGCACCTGAGTTTTTCAAAATAGCGCTTAAAGTCAGACCACCGCCAAACAGTATCAACACACCCCACTCGGTGTTATTCTGAATCTGGGACCAACTCGCAACTCCCGTTATACCAATCAGAACGGCAGCACCGACAGCAATAATGGTATCCAGATCTTTCACTCCCCCTAAGGCAGAACTGATAACCGTGCTAAAGATCCAGCAGAATACAGTTAATAGGAAGATCAGCATGGTCATCAAACGCTTGCCAGTCCAATCCTGTTTTTCCAGCTTCATGTTGAATTTATGATTCAAATTCGGGCGCAGCATCAGATACATAATACCCACCATCATTGGCATCAAAATAACAACCAGAGGAATGCCCAATTTCATCCAACTGAAGAAATCGATACCCAGTTGAGCCGCAGCAATTGCGTTTGGCGGGCTTCCTACCAAAGTACCTAAACCACCGATACTTGCACTATAAGCTACCCCCAACAGCACAAATACAAATGTATGGCGCTCAGAACGCGCATCCAGATTCGACAAAATACCCAAGACTAATGGCAACATCATCGCGGCAGTCGCAGTGTTACTGATCCACATGGAAAGACCAGCCGTTACACCAAACAACAGCATCACTGCTACAGACAAGCGTCCACGGGCAATCATCAGCAGACGATTAGCAATCAGCCTGTCCAGCCCTTGTATGTGAAGTGCAGTTGCCAAAGCAAAGCCACCAAAAAACAGGAAGATGATGGGATTAGCAAAAGATTTCAGCGCATCTCCCGTATTCATCAATCCCATACCAACTGCCAGAATTGGAATACATAATGCAGTAATTGTGACGTGAATAGCTTCGGTAAGCCACAGCACACCAACAAATACCATTAATGCTAAACCCGCATTGGCTTTTTCACCAAACGGCAATGTATTCAGTAAAATAAATAGTAATACAACATCAGCAGCCAGAATAATTAAGCCTTTTTTATTAGAAAAATTTGGCCTTATAGCTGCGGTTAAAGATTGAGAAGCATCCATGGTGACTCCATTAGCGCCGGTGATATCTGATCCACCATTGCTACAATTGTTAAAAAAATACAAGGCGTGTGAATATAAGGAGTCTTCTCCAGGAAGCAAATGCAGTTCTTTGAATTTTGCGACCTAAAGCGCGAGAACTAACCAATTAAATCATAACAGACGGTATTTTATACAAATTTTTGTATTTATATCACATTATTACATCTTTCCAGGTATAGAAAAGCGCTACGTTTTATGTAAATTGTCGGGCATAAAAACAGATGAACTCTCCCCTTCCCAAGCTACCGACAAACTAATTTTTTCTCATCTTTCACTGATAACTCTATGAGGAGAAAGTTTTACTATTTGAATAAGTGAAAATTTCTATAATCCCTCGCTTTCAGATGGCACGAAAACAATAGTTCACATGATTTAACCTGAACAAGTCAGATCCACGGAGTAAATTTTCCCACATTCCATCCAAAGTATTTCATATTGAAATATTCCATTGATAACATAATCAACAAAGAAAATTTTACACAATATAAAATATTAGCATATTGAAGATATTTACCCTCTGTAGAATCATCCGCACCAAATAGGCGCCCCAAAACTCATAAATATAATTATCCATTGTGTTATAAAAGTGATAACTTTACATGGAAGTTTTTACAGTTTTACAGTTTTACAGTTTTACAGTTTTACAGTTCAATCATGATGGGTGAAATTATGAAAGATAACACTAACACGATGAGTTTCTCTGTAAACAAAGATCTGGATGTTCATTCAAAAAGCTTTGATGCTTTCATATCGTACATGGAAAACAGCAACGATTTTTGGATCATAAAAGACAGCGAATCTCGATTTGTCTATGCCAATGATATTATGATCTATTATAGCGGCCTTCCTAAAGGTTTTAATATAGAAGGGAGGCTTGATAGTGAATGTCCAGCTCCGTGGTCTGAATTTGAAGATATTATACAAGCTAATGATAAAAACGTAATGGCGAATCAAAAAACCATTCCGGTACTAAACACCTTTACTTATGGCGGGAGAGAAAAAATGATCCAGCCGTTTCTAGTCGATATTACCCCTTTAATGAAGGATGGAAAATGTATTGGGGTTGTGGGGCACGGTAGAAAACTTCAAATTTATTCCATGTATCATTTTGAAAACAACAGGCATCCTGAATCATTAACTTTTGGCACACCAACTGATTTATTTACTGATAGAGAGTTCGATATCGTATTTTTTGCTTTGCAGTCATTAAGCGCTAAAGATATAGCTAAAAAATTAGGTATCACATATAGAACAGTACAAAGCAGGTTACAATTTATTTACCAAAAAATAGGGATAAATTCATTAAGCCAGTTAAAAGAATATTGTAGGGGTAAGGGGTACGACAATTATGCTCCTACCCGATTTATGAACCCTAATCCCTATATACCTCTGGCATAACAATGCACAACATTACTATCGTCACTATGCCATTAGGGTTTTGCCTAAGAGAACCTTATGCTCCGACCAAAACTCGCTTAACAACGCGAAAAGTAGTTTTGTGGGATACCTCACATGGAGGTTATCGCGGTTTTACAGTTTAATCATGATAGGTGAAATTATGAAAGATAACATTAACACTATGAGTTTCTCTGTAAACAAAGATCTGGATGTTTATTCAAAAAGCTTTGATGCTTTCATATCATATATGGAAAATAGCAACGATCTTTGGGTTATAAAAGACAACGAATCTCGATTCGTCTATGTGAATGATGCTACGCTTTATTACAGTGGCCTTCCTAGGGGTTTTAACATAGAAGGTAAACTTGATAGTGAATGTCCAGCACCGTGGGCCGAGTTTGCAGATATTATACAAGCTAATGATAAAAATGTAATGATGAGTCAAAAAACCATTCCGGTACTAAACACCTTAACTTATGGCGGGAAAGAAAAAATAATCCAGCCGTTTCTAGCCAATGTTACACCATTAATGAAGGACGGAAAATGTATTGGGGTTGTAGGACACGGTAGAAAACTTCAAATTTATTCCATGTATCATTTTGAAAACAACAGGCATCCAGACTCATTAACTCTTGGTACACCAACTGATTTATTTACTGATAGAGAGTTCGATATCGTATTTTTTGCTTTGCAATCATTAAGCGCTAAAGATATAGCTAAAAAATTA
The DNA here is from genome assembly GCF_001083805.1 of Photorhabdus luminescens subsp. luminescens. Classification (GTDB taxonomy): domain Bacteria; phylum Pseudomonadota; class Gammaproteobacteria; order Enterobacterales; family Enterobacteriaceae; genus Photorhabdus; species Photorhabdus luminescens. Next base: position 511,023 of record NZ_JXSK01000003.1, read on the forward strand.
GGTATCACATATAGAACAGTACAAAGCAGGTTACAATTTATTTACCAAAAAATAGGGATAAATTCATTAAGCCAGTTAAAAGAATATTGCCGGGGCAAGGGGTACGATAATTATGCTCCGACCCGATTTATTAACCCTAATCCCTATATACCTCTGGCATAACAATGCACAGCATTACTATCGTCACTATGTCATTAAGGTTCTGCCTAAGAGAACCTTATGCTCTGACCAAAACTCGCTTAACAGCGCAAAAAACAGTTTTGTGGGATACCTCACATGGAGGTTATCGCGGTTTTACAGTTCAATCATGATGGGTGAGATTATGAAAGACAATACGATGAGTTTCTCTGTAAATAAAGATCTGGATGTTCATTCAAAAAGCTTTGATGCTTTCATATCATATATGGAAAGCAGCAACGATTTTTGGATCATAAAAGACAGTGAATCTCGATTCGTTTATGCTAATGATGTTACGCATTATTACTGCAACCTACCCAAAGGTTTTAATATGGAAGGTAGGCTTGATAGTGAATGCCCAGGACCGTGGGTCGAGTTTGTAGACATTATACAAGCCAATGATAAAAACGTAATGACGAGTCAAAAAACCATTCCAGTATTAAACACTTTCATCTATGGCGGGAGACAAAAAATAATCCAACCACTTCTAGTCAATATTACCCCTCTAATGAAGGATGGAAAATGTATTGGGGTTGTGGGACACGGTAGAAAACTTCAAATTTATTCCATGTATCATTTTGAAAACAACAGGCATCCTGAATCATTAACTTTTGGCACACCAACTGATTTATTTACTGATAGAGAGTTCGATATCGTATTTTTTGCTTTGCAGTCATTAAGCGCTAAAGATATAGCTAAAAAATTAGGTATCACATATAGAACCGTACAAAGCAGGTTACAATTTATTTACCAAAAAATAGGGATAAATTCATTAAGCCAGTTAAAAGAATATTGTAGGGGTAAGGGGTACGATAATTATGCGCCTACCCGATTTATTAACCCTAATCCTTATATACCTCTGGCATAACAATGCACAACATTGCTGTCATCACTATGCCATTAAGGTTCTGTTTAACAGAACCTTATGCTCTGACCAAAACTCGCTTAACAGCGCAAAAAACAGTTTTGTGGGATACCTCACATGGAGGTTATCGCGGTTTTACAGTTCAATCATGATGGGTGAGATTATGAAAGACAATACGATGAGTTTCTCTGTAAATAAAGATCTGGATGTTCATTCAAAAAGCTTTGATGCTTTCATATCATATATGGAAAGCAGCAACGATTTTTGGGCTATAAAAGACAACCAACATCGATTCGTCTATGCCAATGATACTATGCTTTATTACAGCGGTCTTCCTAAGGGGTTTAATATTGAAGGGAGGCTTGTTAGTGAGTGCCCGGCTCCGTGGTCTGAGCTTGAAGATATTGTACATGCTAGTGATGGCAATGTAATGACGAGTCAAAAGACCATTCCGGTACTAAACACCTTCATTTACGGCGGGAGAGAAAAAATAATCCAACCATTTTTGGTCAATGTTACACCGTTAATGAAGAATGGGGAATGTATTGGGGTTGTGGGACACGGTAAAAAACTTCAAATTTATTCCATGTATCATTTTGAAAACAACAGGCATCCTGAATCATTATCATTTGGCAACCCAACTGAGATTTTTACAGATAGAGAGTTCGATATCGTATTTTTTGCATTGCAATCGCTAAGCGCTAAAGACATAGCAAGAAAATTAGGTATCACATATAGAACGGTACAAAGCAGGCTACATGTCATTTACCAGAAAATAGGGATAAATTCATTAAGCCAGTTAAAAGAATATTGCAGGGGCAAAGGGTATGATAACTATGCTCCTACCCGATTTATTAACCCTAACCCTTTTATACCTCTGGCATAACAATGCATAACATTGCTGTCATCACTATGCCATTAAGGTTCTGTTTAACAGAACCTTATGCTCCGACCAAAACTCGCTTAACAACGCGAAAAGCAGTTTTGTGGAATACCTCACATGGACGTTATCGCGGTTTTACAGTTCAATCATAATGGGTGAAGTTATGAAAGATAACACGATGAGTTTCTCTATAAACAAAGATCTGGATGTTCATTCAGAAAACTTTGATGCTTTCATATCATATATGGAAAACAGCAACGATGTTTGGGTTATAAAAGACAACGAATCTCGATTCATCTATGCCAATGATACTATGATTTATTACAGCGGTCTTCCTAAAGGTTTTAATATAGAAGGGAGGCTTGATGGTGAGTGTCCAGCACCGTGGTCTGAGTTTGAAAATATTATACAAGCTAATGATAACCATGTAATGACGAGTCAAAAGACCATTCGGGTACTACACACTTTCACTTATGTCGGGAGAGAAAAAATAATCCAACCATTTCTGGTCAATGTTACTCCTCTAATGAAGGATGGAAAATGTATTGGGGTTGTAGGACACGGTAGAAAACTTGAAATTTATTCCATGTATCATTTTGAAAACAACATTCATCCAGAGTCATTAACTTTTGGCAAACCAACTGATTTATTTACTGACAGAGAGTTCGATATCGTATTTTTTGCGTTGCAATCGCTAAGCGCTAAAGATATAGCGAGAAAATTAGGTATCACATATAGAACGGTACAAAGTAGACTACATGTCATTTATCAGAAAATAGGGATAAATTCATTAAGCCAGTTAAAAGAATATTGCCGGGGTAAGGGGTATGATAACTACGCCCCGACCCGATTTATTAACCCTAATCCCTATATAACTCTGGAATAATGATGAACCATACCGTTATTGTCACTATTCCATTAAGGTTCTGCCGGGCAGAACCCTATTCGCCTCCCAAAAAGTTTTGGTTTACCCGATTTTGGAATACTACTCCTATCTGGCGATCTGTGAAATCAACAGAAATATATATATAGAGAGAGAAGTGTCAGCATAGTACAAAAGATTAAATAATTGATACAAAAAAATTAATTATGACAAACATCAAAGAGTGACATTAATAACGATATTTTAATCATACCTGAAGCTTTTCACAAGACACAAAAAAAGCTTCAGGCATTTAATCTCTTCTCATTGGATTTTTTTCGAGAAGTTTATTTTAATTCATTTTGAATATCTGCTTGGCCATATTTCGAAAGGCTCACAATCTAAAGCAGTAGCAATAAGTTGTTCACCCTTAGGCCACGGACGGTGCAAAGCATTTGATAAAGTGGATGATGCAAGCCCCGCACCTCTTGAAATAGCAGATAACGACGTTCCCCGTTTTTTAAGTCCGGCAATAATATCCGCTGGGTGCCAGTCGTTTTTTACAATCATTCCTTCCTCTCCTTTCAGCTTGGTTATTCAAGGTGCGATATTCGTACTCTCTTCAAATTAATATTTTTATATTGTTACAGCTTTTTCCCTGAGTCCACACTTGTGCGGAATATTAAAAAATAGGTGCTCTAAGACGTTAAACCCGGCTAACTGCCTATCCCAATAGACACTAAGTACAGCCAAATATTCTCCGCATAGGAAAATGTTATATCTGACAATTAAAAGGTCATAAATGAACTTTAATTATTAAGCAATGTTCTTTTCTGGATACTAGAATATTTAAAAAGTTTAGTTGTTTTGGGAAATGTTGGAAGCCGCATTAAATACATTAGCGAATGTCCTAAAAAAGCGCTTCAATTATGAGGAATGACGCCAATTAAATACTTTAATAGCCATCGAAAAATTGCTTACGCAACAGCAAATCAGCCAGTCGATAATTATCGACTGGCTGAATGACCGTTAACGTGCTTCATTCTGTGCCGTTAGCCTGCCCTTAATACGATAAAACCACCGCCCTCCCAACAACGCCACCACAAGTTCAAGAGATGCTATTGCAGCTAGAGTTAGGATAAACAAGGTTTTACCGGCGCCAACTAATATCCATCCGCCTATCGCTGGAAATCCAAATATCCCCACAAAGTAGGCGACAACGAACCAGGTAAGAGCCGCATGACGATTCTCAAGCGCAGAGTCGTTTACTGCCCATGTTTGAATAACGGGATACACCAATCCATACCCTATCCCCGTTAACATGGCCGCCGCAATCTGGAATATAGGGTGAACCGGTATGCCTAGCAGGGCTAGAATGCCCATAATTAAGAATAACATCAGCGCGATGACCAACGGGATACGGGGCATCGTCGATAAATGGCGGGCCAACAAAAGCCGCGATACAACCACAGTTGCTGCATGTACAGCAAAGAATGTACTTGCATTTGCTCGAGTCCCTTCGACCAGCGAACTCTGGAACGACATCATTCCAGAGAATACACAGCCTCCCAAACCCACCATCACAATGGGACGGATCGCACTACTGGCAGCAATCTTGGTTATTTTTTTCACCCAAGGTCTCAGTGATAACTCCCGTTGACCATGCGGTTCCTTGATCCCAAAGGTCGCCAGAAGTAGTGAGGCGAAGATACCGATGACGCCAACAAAGAGAAATGTTATTCGAATGGGCACTCCTGCCTGTTCAACCGCTGCGGCGAGGAGAATGGGACTACCGCAAATCCCAGCCATTTGAAACGCGCTGAAACGAGTAAACCAGTGCCCTCTGTCAGCGTCAGTGACACGCTCCGACAATGCCATCGGCCCACTGATGTAGAACATTCCCCAACCGAGTCCAATCAAGAACGCTGCGATACGCGGAATGTAACTCAGTTCACCACTGAAACCGCCTAAAAGAAAATAACCACAAGACATCGCCAATGCCGCAAGGGCTGCAAGGCGCGATGCTTCCAGTTGCCCGGCAAACCATCCCACCAAAGGAACGCCAATCAGGGTGCCGACCAAGGCCACGCTAAGGGTCGTCCCAGTGTCAATGTCACTCCCCCTTGTGACCGAAAATACGCGGAAATAAGAAAGGTGGCGCCATATCCCCCCGCAGTGAACAGGGTTCCGAACAGGAGAAAAAGTGCCGACATTGTTCGCATGAGTCAAACTCCATCTTAATTATTCATAAGACGCCGAATGGCTTTGGCGCCATCGACCTCAGTTTATTCACCGCTTTTTGTAGACGGAGACAAACATACCGTATCTCGTCCTCATTATTAAATCTGCCCAGTCCGAAACGCACACTGGCTTGAGCCTGAGCATCACTGAGCCCTATCGCCTTCAGTACATGTGACGGAGCTCTATTAGCAGATGTGCATGCAGACCCAGAAGACAACGCAACCTCGGAAAGCTCCAGCAAAAGCGAGTCAGCATCCAAACCGTTGAAGGAGACATTTAACAGACCGGGAAGGCATTCGGTGAGATGGCCGTTTATCCGAACATCAGCTACATTCTCGATAATATACAATCGAAGCAAATCCCGTAGATAACGTAACCTCATTGACTCATCAGGCAAGTTTTTAACAGACAGTTCGACGGCACGCCCGAAGCCTACTATCCCCGGGACGTTAAGGGTTCCAGAGCGTAGACCTCGCTCATGTCCCCCTCCAACAATGAGAGGAGCGAGTGCTATATTCTTATTGCGTGAATCGATATAAAGTGCGCCGATCCCCTTTGGCCCATATATTTTGTGCGCTGAAAATGAAGCAAGGCTTATATTCATGCGTTGTACATCAAATTTTATTTTGCCGAGCGCTTGCGTGGCATCTGTATGAAGAGGAATATCACGTTCTTTACAGATCGCGCCTATCTCTTCAATTTTTTGTATTGAACCAATCTCGTTGTTAGCTGCCATAATCGAAACGAGATAGGTATCATCTCTTATTGCTCGAGATATTGAGTCTGGAGATACGACGCCGTCGCTTTGCGGCGGTAAATAGGTCACCTCGATTCCCATTGATTCGAGCCTAACGCAACAATCAAGAACAGCCTTATGCTCAATTGTCGATGTGATGACATGCCCTTTTTTACCCCTATATTGAAGGCCCGCGATTGCAAGATTATTCGACTCGGTGGAGCCAGACGTGAATATAATATCGGAATGACTCGCCGCATTTATCGATGTCGATATCACTTTTCTTGCATTATCAACAGCTTCCATCGCTTTCCACCCAAATACATGGTTATTACTGGCAGCATTTCCATAAGCGCAGGTAAAATAAGGCATCATAGCTTGAAGCACATCGGGATCTAATGGCGTTGTAGCATTGTTATCCAAATATATCGGCCGAGTTAAGTTGTACATAATTTTCCCCCTTAACAAACAAAGATGAAATTATTTTTTTATTATCTTGACTATTATCTGCTAAGCAGTAACTACATCGCCTTTACTCACCTCCCCTTCTTCATTAACCAGATTGAGACGAATGGCAGTTGAAACACCGAGCATATGGCTGAGTTGTAGCCCACGCACATATGCCAAAGCTCTCGACCAAGCGCAGTCCTCAAAGAACACCTCCAGAATAGCCTCTGAACCTTTGTGATCACCTGCGGCTTTCTCAAAATATTCCTTCGTAATTGCCGCACAGGTGAGTTTCTGAGTCGGCTCTTCGTAAGCAGCATCTGATGTCGGCGGTTTGCCGTCAGCGAGGTTTTTGGACACCATCCGCCGTGTGATGATTTCGGGTATTTCTCCAGAGGCTAAGATGTGGACAAGGTGCTGCCTGGCTGAATCTTCGTGAATAACACGTATTTCACTGAGCGGAATCTGATATTTTTCTGTTACGGGCAAGAAGATATTCCTGATCGAGGCATGGAGATGACTCAAGCGGGGGTTCCGTTTTTGAGAATTAGTGAGGTTCTCTATCAGGAACTGGAGGCGGAATATCCCATGATGATCGAATGCCACGGATATCCTCGGTAATTGACCACATTTATCTTGGCTTCGCCTGGCAAACATCAAAGCAGCCTCAAAGGCTTTCAACTGAGCCTCAACAACTATCTCACGATCCTTATTAAGATAAACTCGAGAATTCCCTGCCAGTATGCTTACGTTAGTTTCTCGCTGATTCATTTTCATCAATATCCTTTTCCATGATGGATCGTATGTATAAGGATGCCCGAAGCATCCATTAATTTTTGGAGCAAAGGGAGTTCTTAAAGAGTGATTGATATAACGTATGGAAGATAAGGAGATCTTTATAATTTCACGTACGCTGAATACCGTTTTCTCTTGCGATCTCGGTTATAAAACAAGTATGTCTGATATTAGGCAAGGGTATAATTCCCATAAAAGAAGTTGGATAAAGGTTAGCGTATCTTTTTTATCAAAAAATAGATCTTCGTCTTGTTTAAACATTTTTTCTTTTTGACCTTGCAGTCGAGGCTCTGAGCCCAGCCATCGGACATCATTTAGCTCTCAGCTTACCGGGTAATTCTGTCACACCAATACAAGGCTCTAGTTGCCAAGTATGGATATGTCCGAACTGTTGTTGAGACAGCTAACTAAAATCCGTTATATCAAGGTAAATCTTCTCAGCAACATTAAAGGGGGGATTCTCGCTATTAAGCCATCGGCGAAAAGTTTCATATGTGAAAACATGGCTGCACCGACCGACTGCCTCAGGAAAACTCAAAAAAATCAGCATGGCTACCAACTCGATACAAGATCAATTCAGTGTCCGTACGTCGATAAATCAGTAGTAAATCCAGTGCTCCATGACATTCCAAATAACCAATATATACCCAATGGATTTCAAGATGCATCGCGACGGCAAAGGAACGAATCCCCGGGAGCATAGATAACTATGTGACCGGGGTGAGTGAGTGCAGCCAACAAAGAGGCAACTTGAAAGATGACGGGGATAGTTACCATTCAGGCGGTGTTCTTTATACTTCGGTGGTAATGGCTGGCCGGTTTGCAAAAGCGCAAGGGTTTTCATAATGATTTCTTGCGCTTTTTTATTGTTGACGTACTTTTTGGCATCCCTTTTAAATCGGCTCTGATAAACGAAAATCAACACTGTTACCAGCCTAAATCACTTTTTAATTCATCAAGCGTGTTGGCACGGTGAACACCTATCCCGTTCTCTAGATCATGAATTGCCTGTAACGTCTCGCTATTCGGTTGCAGCAACCCATCCGGTAGCCGACCTTCTGCGGCTAATCGATTAATAACCATACGTATAACGGTAGATAAATCGAGCCCAAGCGCTTTGGCATTTGCCATTGCCGCCGCTTTGCAGGCTGGTGACACCCTGGCTCTGACAACAGTATCAGTCATAGTAAATGCTCCCCTGTGTGTTTGATTAGAACACCGTAGCCTTTTTGTAGCCACACGTCAAAAGATTATAAATATGACTTGGTAGCCAATTATCTGAGGAGGGTTTTACCCCTCCTGTTTAATTCTAATACTTAATTAATTACCTATTAAGACTGACCTTTTACTTCTTTCAGGCCATAGAAAGGAGCGCGGTTACCCAAAGCTTCTTCAATACGGATCAACTGGTTATATTTAGCAACGCGATCAGAACGGCTCATAGAACCGGTTTTGATTTGACCTGCGGCGGTACCTACGGCCAAGTCAGCAATAGTCGCATCCTCAGTTTCACCAGAACGATGAGAGATTACCGCCGTGTAACCTGCGTCTTTGGCCATTTTAATCGCGGCCAGTGTTTCTGTCAGAGAACCAATCTGGTTGAATTTAATCAAAATGGAGTTAGCAATGCCTTTCTCAATACCTTCTTTCAGGATCTTAGTATTGGTAACAAACAGGTCGTCGCCAACCAATTGGATTTTCTCGCCCAATACTTTTGTCTGGTAAGCAAAGCCTTCCCAGTCAGATTCATTCAATCCATCTTCGATAGAAACAATCGGGTATTTTCTGGTCAAATCTTCCAGGTAATGAGTGAACTCTTGAGAAGTGAAAGTTTTACCTTCACCTTTCAGTTCGTAGTTACCCGTTTCTGGGTTGTAGAATTCAGAAGCGGCACAATCCATAGCCAAAGTGACATCTTTGCCCAAAACATAACCAGCTTGTTCTACCGCTTCTTTGATAGCAGCCAGCGCAGCCGCGTTAGATTCCAGGTTAGGCGCATAGCCCCCTTCGTCACCAACCGCAGTGCTCATACCTTTCGCTTTCAGAACTTTAGCCAAATTATGGAAAACTTCAGAGCCAATACGAACCGCCTCTTTCAGCGTTTTTGCACCAATCGGCTGAATCATAAATTCCTGAATATCAACGTTGTTATCCGCATGCTCACCGCCATTGATGATGTTCATCATTGGCAACGGCATAGAGAATTTACCCGGAGTGCCATTCAATTCAGCAATGTGCTCGTACAACGGCATGCCTTTCGCTGCTGATGCTGCTTTAGCGTTAGCCAGAGAAACTGCCAGAATCGCGTTAGCACCGAATTGGGATTTATTTTCAGTACCATCCAGGTCGATCATGATTCTGTCGATGTTAGCCTGATCTTTAGCATCCTGACCGACAACTGCCTGTGCAATCGGGCCATTTACTGCATCAACAGCTTTCAATACACCTTTACCCATAAAACGGGATTTGTCACCGTCACGCAGTTCTAACGCTTCGCGAGAACCGGTAGATGCGCCAGAGGGCGCAGCCGCTAAACCCACAAATCCCCCTTCCAGATGCACTTCTGCCTCTACGGTTGGGTTACCACGGGAGTCAATGATTTCACGACCGATCACTTTAACGATTTTGGACATTAGGTTTTCCTCAGTACAAGTTACATTTCAGGTAAGCGACGGAATAGTTCATACCGTCACTCACTGCACATCTTATTTGAGCTGGCCTTTCTGATATTTACCGGCAGCTTTAACAAAGCCAGTAAACAATGGATGACCATCACGAGGAGTGGAAGTAAATTCTGGGTGGAACTGACAAGCCACGAACCAAGGATGGTCTGGGATCTCAATAATTTCTACTAATTTATGGTCTACTGAACGACCCGCTACCCGCAGACCAGCATTTTCAATACGTTTCAACAGTAAATTATTCACTTCATAACGATGACGATGACGCTCAACAATCGTATCCGCCCCATACAAGGCGCGCACCAAGCTATCTTTTGTCAGGTGGCATGGCTGACCGCCTACACGCATCGTTCCACCAAGATCACTCTCTTCGCTACGCACTTCTAAATTACCGTCTTCATCACGCCATTCGGTGATCAACCCAACAACCGGGAACCGGCAATCAGGTTCAAATTCTGTTGAGCTGGCTTTTTCCAAGCCCGCAACATGACGAGAAAACTCAATCAATGCCACCTGCATGCCGAGACAGATCCCCAGATAAGGGATTTTATTCTCACGCGCATAACGGGCTGTCATGATTTTGCCTTCCACACCACGACCACCGAAACCACCAGGAACCAGAATCGCATCCAATCCCTTCAATAATTCAACACCACGAGTTTCAACATCTTGGGAATCAATCAGCTTGATATTCACCGTCAGGCGATTTTTCAATCCACCGTGCTTCAATGCCTCAATCACGGATTTGTACGCATCAGGCAATTCAACGTATTTACCCACCATCCCAATCGTGATTTCACCGGAAGGATTAGCTTCTTCGTAAATGACCTGTTCCCATTCGGACAAGTTTGCTTCCGGGCAATCAAGGCTGAATCGTTTACAAATATAATCATCTAAGCCTTGAGATTTCAATAGCCCTGGGATTTTATAAATGGAATCAACGTCTTTTAGGGAGATAACCGCTTTTTCCGGCACATTACAGAAAAGAGCAATTTTTGCACGTTCGTTAGCAGGGATGACGCGATCTGAACGACAAATCAGAATATCTGGTTGAATACCGATAGAAAGCAGTTCTTTTACCGAATGTTGAGTCGGTTTAGTTTTGACTTCGCCAGCCGCTGCCAGATAAGGAACCAGCGTCAGGTGCAGATATAACGTGTGTTCACGGCCAACTTCTACTGCCATTTGACGAATGGCTTCAAGGAATGGCAACGATTCGATATCACCGACAGTACCGCCAACTTCCACCAGCACCACATCATGACCTTCACCACCGCTGATGATGCGATCTTTAATTTCATTGGTGATATGAGGAATAACTTGAACGGTCGCCCCCAAATAGTCGCCACGGCGCTCTTTGCGCAGAACTTCGGAATAAACCCGCCCCGTCGTAAAGTTATTACGGCGAGTCATTTTAGTACGGATGAAACGCTCATAGTGACCTAAATCGAGATCAGTTTCAGCACCGTCTTCGGTAACGAAAACCTCCCCGTGTTGAATTGGACTCATCGTACCTGGATCGACATTGATGTACGGGTCCAGTTTCATAATAGTGACATTGAGTCCACGGGCTTCGAGTATAGCCGCCAAAGAGGCTGCGGCAATGCCTTTACCCAGAGAGGATACGACCCCGCCGGTCACAAAAATATAATTAGTTTTCATGCTGAACCTGAAAGTTTAGGTTTAAAAGATGATGGATACAACAGGACGGGAAAGCAGTATACCTGAACCTTAAATTTGCCACAAATAATCTGAACGCAAATAAGGTATTTTTCCCCTCCACAGCATTTTCAATGTAGACATGTGTACAGACACAAACTTCATTTTTCATGAAGCCAATCGTTATTGCCTCTTCTCAATTTCGAATGAATTTATTGCCTTAATTGATTAAAAAACAGCATGATTGTTCGCAATGCAATCATTTCAGCTAAATTGCACTCAGATAAAAGGCCCAATATAGGTAATAGTAGCTTATGAGTTAAGGAGCGATACCATGATTATACTGACTCAGGAACAATTCGATAAAATTATTGATGCAGGGGACAATGTTTATATTGAAAAAATCAAGCAATGCATTTTGTCAAAACATGCCGACTTGGTTGTGCATGAAGATGAGAAAAATTTGCATAAGCGACTGAGAGAGGCATATCGATATCTAATCGACGACCTAGGATTTAGAAATAAAAAGCTTATTAAATCATACCTTTATTTAACCGCCTTCAATCTTAATTTCCATGATGCGCCAGAAATCAAAAATGCCCTTGAAACAGGAGAAAACCCGGAACAACAATACAAAGATATCCTGAGGATAACAGATAACTTATTGAAAAGGAGAAATTAACATGCCTTTACCTCTGTTAGTTCCGGTAGCCCTGACTGCTGCCGAATATGCAGCATCAGCCCTTGCGGGCATATTAGTCGGCGTTGGGGTTGGCCTCGGTGTTGAGGAGATGACAAAAGAGGATGAAAAAGAGGAATCGCTAGCCCAAACAGATGAAATCAGTACAGTAAGGGAAGAATGCAAGGTGTGTCCAGCGACTGAGAAAGTAAGTTCTAACTGGGAGAGTACCAGTTCATATTCGCAGATTACCCTTGATTATCAACTCCAAATAGCTAAAACCATTTACAAACCTGACGCCAAACTTATACAAGTTTGGGAATGCTTAGGCGTGAGTTTTGATGGCTGGCGCCCAGAATGGTGCCTGTTTCTGGAATCCAAAGCTAAGTATGATCAGTTTTTTAGGAAGGGAAAGCCAATGGAGTGGTGGACGGGAAAAGATTCAATGAAAAACCAGGGAGGACGGCAGCAAGAAGTATGCACTTCATTGAATGGCATTCCACGTTCCCACTGGCATTTTATGGAACCTATGAGCGCGGCTTACTATTCAAAGGAGTTTTCTAAACATCCCAATATTAAAGTATTTCATACCCCCTTATTCAGATAATGCGAGACAACAAATGACTATTTTATCACCAGAAATAAAGCTATATTTTGACCGGCAAGAACCCTTGACTCCACAAATAGTATTAGCTGATTTATATCGAATTACTCAGCAAATCGATCACTTTTTTAGCCGTCATAAGACTTGGTATTTGACTGGTCATACTCGTAAAGAAGCATTAGAACACCTTGTTTTTGAAGAGAACCTCCCGACAGAAAAAGCGTTTCAAGTGTTTGAAAAAAATTACAAAAAAAATTTTCCTTTTATAGGAAAAAGTATTTGGGATGGTGAAGATGATGATCTTGCCTGTTCCCTATTCTATGAGAACTATCGTAGTGACAGGTTAGGACAAACTGAAATAACAATAGATCTTAATATTGACGAAAAGGAGTTTCAGTTTTCACGGTTGATTGATTTTATTACCTTTTTGGTTTTCAGCCGTAATTCCCCCTACATTATGGTGGAAACTAACGGCTATACCTTGAATCGAAATCAGGTATTTCCCGACAGGTTAAGTGCAGGTTGGATGATTTATTTACCCTTCGTTATAGACCCCTCATTGTTACCAATGGCAGATGAAATCTTGCCTATTGCCAATGATAAAGAGCAATTGGGGACATTGATCATCACCAAAAAAGGCATTTTTGACGGCGAAAATCAGGACGATATTGATAAAGCCAATGATGTTGAAATTCAGTTGGTAAATCTGGGATTACTGCCATTAATTACTGAGGTTTAACGGCAACGAGATAATTTTCTATTCTTCATCATTCCTTTGATATCTTTTCGTGAATTAGCTCCGCTTTCTGTTTCCGCTTTTTTCGCGTTGATAACAGCCCTCTTGGGCTGTTTGCCATCCCTTTCCCTCCTTAATACCAAAAGTTCGCTCTGCTCTCAATTAGCATTCTGGAAGGAAAATTTCAGCTTTCCGGCCATTCTTTCCGGTTACTGTTTCTTAACCTGCTGCCACATTTGTTCCATTTCTTCCAATGTCGCCGCTTCCAAGGTGTGGCCTTGGTTCAGGATCAACTTTTCTACTTCTCTAAATCGGTTATCAAACTTATTGCATGCTTTTTGCAATGCAATTTCCGGTTTGTATCCGAGATGGCGGGATAAGTTCACAACGGCAAACAATAAATCGCCAATCTCCTCTTCCAGGTGCTGTTGATCAACAACCGCCTGATGAGCCTCATCCATCACTTCGTCGATCTCTTCGTAAACTTTGTCCAGCACTGGCCCCAAAGTATCCCAGTCAAAACCAACCGCTGCACAGCGCTTCTGTATTTTATACGCTTTCATCAATGCCGGCAGACTTGCCGGAATGTCATCAAGGACCGAATGCAGATCTTTTTGCGCTCTTTCCTGCGCCTTACGTTTTTCCCAACCATTGATAGCTACATCACTGTTGATATCCTGCTGCTGACCGAAAATATGTGGATGGCGGCGTTCCAGCTTATCGCTAATCGCATGACAGATATCATCAAAATCAAACAATTGTTGCTCTTTGCCCATTTCAGCATAGAACACCACCTGAAATAACAGATCGCCCAATTCTTCTTTTAGATCAGAAAAATCACCACGTTCAATGGCATCAATGACTTCATAAGTCTCTTCCAATGTATAAGGCGCGATGGTTTTGAATGTCTGTTGTTTGTCCCAGGGACATCCCTGTTGAGGATGGCGCAACTGCGCCATAATCTCTAATAACCGTTTTATACCCGTCATCTTTCAAGTTGCCTCTTTGTTGGCTGCGGTCAGTTGCCATGAAGACGTTTGGCTTCAATAACATCCGGCAACTGATTGGTTTTCGCCAAGATCCGCCCCAGTACTTGCAGGTTATAAATCTCAATATTCATATCGATGGTAGCAATCTGCTGTTTGACATCACTGCGGCTACTCACCCCAAGTACATTCACCTTTTCATTCGCCAGGATCGTGGTGATATCACGCAGTAATCCACTGCGATCATTCGCAACGACACGCACAATCAGTGAGTAACCGCTGGAATAACTCTCTCCCCAAACCGCATCCACCACCCTTTCCGGCGCATTTGCCTGCAACTCTGCCAACTGTTCACAATCAACCCAATGGATAGAAATCCCCCGGCCACGCGTGATAAAGCCGACAATCTCATCGCCGGGAATGGGCTGGCAGCAACGGGCAATGTGATGCATCAAGTTACCCACACCTTCTACCACAATCCGCCCATCGTCTTTAGCAGAACTACGCTGTGGATGTGATTTATTTTCTAAATTGCGAAGCGCTTCCCGATCTGCATCCTCTGCGGTGGTTTTCTTGAGTTTGCTTTGTAAGAAATTGACCAACTGGTTAATACGGATATCACCAACTCCAATTCCCGCCAGTACTTCATCAAGTGTATGAACGTTATAACGGGCAATGAGTAGCTTTTCCGCCTCTTTTAGGCTGATATCCAAGTGTTCCAGTTCGTTATCCAGCATCTGACGACCTGCGATAATGTTTTTATCCCGATCCTGTTTGCGGAACCAGTTATGGATTTTCGCCCGGCCGCGGCTTGTGGTGACATAGCCCAAGTTTGGATTTAACCAATCACGACTTGGGTTCGGGTGTTTCTGGGTAATGATTTCAATCTGATCGCCCATTTGCAATTGATAGCTGAATGGAACAATGCGACCACTGATTTTCGCCCCAATACAACGATGTCCCACATCGCTGTGAATATGGTAGGCAAAATCCAGCGGCGTAGAACCGGTAGGTAGATCAATAACATCGCCTTTCGGTGTAAATACATATACCCGATCATCAAACACCTGGCTGCGAACCTCATCCAGCATCTCACCAGAATCAGCCATCTCTTCCTGCCATGCGATCAGTTTACGCAGCCATGCAATGCGTCCTTCATATCCGACACGATTGCCCGCCACCGCACCCTCTTTATATTTCCAGTGGGCGGCTATGCCCAATTCGGCATCTTCATGCATCTGACGGGTACGGATCTGAATTTCCAATGTCTTACCGCTTGGCCCAAGCACGACGGTATGAATGGATTGATAGCCATTCGGCTTCGGGTTAGCCACATAATCATCAAATTCATCCGGCAAATGACGATAGTGAGTATGTACTATCCCCAGTGCCGCGTAACAATCCTGCAAACGTTCAACCACAATCCGCACAGCCCGAACATCAAACAGCTCATCAAATGCCAGTGATTTTTTCTGCATTTTGCGCCAGATGCTGTAGATATGTTTAGGACGCCCGTATATTTCAGTAGCGACGCCCTCTTTAAGCATATGCTTACGTAATGTACTGACAAAGTGATCAATATACTGCTCACGATCAATTCGGCGCTCATGCAATAATTTCGCAATTTTTTTATATTCATCAGGATGGAGATAACGGAAGCAGTAATCCTCAAGTTCCCATTTAAGTTGACCAATGCCTAGTCGGTTAGCGAGCGGCGCATAAATATTGGAACACTCTTTCGCAGCCAGTACACGCTCATCTTCAGTCGCCTCTTTAACTTCCCGCAAATGGGCAATCCGTTCTGCCAATTTGATAATGACACAACGAAAATCTTCCACCATTGCCAGTAGCATCCGGCGAACATTATCAACCTGTACAGAGCAGATTGAATCGTGATGAGTGGCTTTTAACTGGCGAATAGCATCCATTTCCATAACGCCTTTCACCAGATTGGTAATCACGCTACCAAACGCCTCGGTGACAGTTTGATCGTCAAGTAATTTAGCATCCATCAATGGGAACAGTAGCGCAGCACGCATACTGTCATTATCCATACTCAGGGTAGAGAGGATCTCAACCATCTCTACGCCACGCCATAACAGAAGTTCTGCATCAGGATGATTTTGCGCTTTTTCGTGACAATAACGCCAGGTTTCGGCTAATTTCTCACCCAATTGAAGATTCGCTACATTTAAACTAGCGATCCACCTGTTTACTGCAAACTCTCCCGCAGGGGTTAAATGAGCACTTCTTACCGCAACCATAATCTCTCCCGACTACTTCATAGCTTCTACCCAACCACAATCTAACGACTAAATAGCGCCATTGACTCCAGATGACCTGTATGCGGAAACATATCCAGCATCCGCACACTGATAATTCGATAGCCAGCCTCAAGCAGAATCTTACTGTCTCTCGCCAATGTTGTTGGATTACAAGAGACGTAGACCACTTTTTCCGGGGCTAACTCAACAATGTGTGACATGACGCCTGCCGCACCAGCACGCGCCGGATCTAATAAAACCTTGTTAAACCCCAGTTTCGCCCAGGGTTGATGATGTATGTCAGCTTCCAGGTTCTCATGGCAGAAAGATATGTTATCCAAATTATTTAATCTGGCATTATATTGCCCATTAGCCACCAGCGTGGCAACCCCTTCGACTCCGACCACAGATTGCACTACGCGACCAATAGGTAAGGTAAAATTCCCCATTCCACAGAACAGATCGAGCACCCGGTCATTCGATTGTAAATCAAGCCACTCTATCGCCTGAGCAACCATTTGTTGATTCACCTGATCGTTAACCTGAATAAAATCTCTTGGACTGAAAACCAATTTTAAGCCACCAACCTGATACCAAGGTTCCGGCGGTTCATTCAGTGGTTCAAGCGAGGTTTCATCCGCCGCCAAGTAAACAGCAACGTTATGTTGCACAGAAAACGTGCATAGCTTCTCTTTATCCTCCCGTTTCAAGGGATCAAGATGGCGCAACACTATAAATGGACCATTATCTGCTAGCACCAATTCCACATGCCCTAACCGTTTCACTGCTTTCAAGTTATTCAGACACTGAGATAATGGCTGCAATAACTGTTCCAATTCAGGCCGCAAAACAGGGCACTCTTTTATAGCAACTAATTCATTGGATTGATTTTGACGAAATCCCATCACCAGTTGGCGCTGTTTTACTTGATAATGTAAACCAAGCCTTGCCCGGCGCCGATAACCATATTCGGGACCGAGAATCACCGGCTTGGCAGAAACCGTTACACCGGTTTCCCGTCTAATCAGATGTTCGAGGACGCTGGCTTTACTCTCACGTTGTAAATCAGATGCAACATGTTGTTGCTGACAACCGCCACATACTCCAAAATGCGGGCAACGAGGATTTACACGATATGGACTGTCAGATAGACGCTTAACCAACTTTGCTTTGGCAAACTGGCGCTTCTCTTCCGTTATTTGTACCTGTGCTTGTTCACCGGGCAATAATCCGGCGACAAAAATAGTTTTACCCTGATGGCGAGCTACGCCCTGCCCTTGGGCATCCAGATTATCAGCAGTGACTGTGATGATATGTCGATTTACTGTTCGGCGATTGGGGGAATAAAATTGCACCATGATTCTTACGGACTATGAATTATTAAGTTCCTATTTTCCCATAATGGACGATTATGACCAAATATAGCTTACGCATCCGCATGATGAGCCTGATCCTAGTGCCAATTTTACTGGTTGGCATGTTTTTCAGTATCTCATTCCTCTGTTATCACCATCGTGAACTGAAAAACCAGATTGTTAGATCTGGGATCAGTATTATCGAACCCCTTTCTATTGCCAGTGAAATTGGCATAAACCTGCATAACCGTGAACGTGTCAATTCATTGATAACCCGGCTTCATCGCAGAAATTCTGAGATAGTTCGGGCGATTGCCATTTTTAATGACGATAATGAACTATTTGATATATCAAACTATAAATACAATTCAGCTCAACTACAGATCTCGCCAGATATGCCTCTGCCAACCACCCTGACAAAAACGGAGGTTAAAAACAGTATTATCTTACGCATACCCATTATTTCAGAACACCACTTGTCTCAGAATCAGCAACATTCTGACATCCCATCTTTACGTCCGATTGGTTACATCGCCATTGATCTTGATTTACGGTCAGCTCACTTACAACAATATAAAGAGATCATTATCTTTATATTGCTATTACTCATTTGCCTTGGTTGGGCATCTCTGTTCGCCTACCATTTGGTTCGTAAGATCACAAAGCCTATCAGCGATATGGTCAGTACTGTCGATAGAATTCGCCAAGGACAATTAAATAGCCGTGTCAACGGGAAATATTTTGGTGAATTAGATACGCTGAAAAATGGCATTAATGCAATGGCTAAATCCCTTTCCAGCTATAAAGAAGAGATGAAAAACGATATTGATCAAGCAACATCGGATCTGCGGGAAACAATGGAGCAATTCGAAATTCAGAACGTTGAGCTGGCGATAGCGAAAAAACGCGCTCAAGAAGCGGCCAGAATAAAAACGGAATTTCTGGCAAATATGTCTCATGAATTACGCACACCACTTAATGGCGTAATTGGCTTCACCCGCCAAACACTGAAAACACCGTTAACAATACAGCAAACTGAATATTTGTATATTATCGAGCGTTCCGCGAATCATCTATTGAATATTATCAATGATATATTAGATTTTTCACGGCTTGAAGCGGATAAATTGGTATTGGAAAACGTTCCATTCCTTTTACAGGATACAATTGATGAGGTCATGGTGTTACTGACACTGAGCGCCAAAAGTAAGAATATTCAGCTAACTCACCATGTTGATCCCCAAATACCAAATCTGGTCGTAGGCGATCCCACGCGCCTCCAGCAAATATTCACCAATATCATCGGTAACGCAATTAAATTCACTGAACAGGGTTCTGTGGAGATAAAGATCAATTTGCTACAACAGAAGCACCACAAAATTAATTTAGAGATTACAGTCAGCGATACAGGTATTGGTATCAGCCCTGAACAGCAACCTCATCTATTTCAGGCTTTTCATCAAGCAAATGCCAGTATTTCCCGCCGTTATGGCGGCACCGGCCTCGGTCTAGTCATTACACGGAAACTGATCCAAGAAATGGGCGGAAATATCAGTTTTACCAGCGAGCCAAAAAAAGGTTCTGTTTTCCGTTTTGATTTATGGCTAGGAAAAAATGATTTCATTCTAACCGACTCAGTTGTACCACAAAAAACGCTTACTCATCCCCCACGTTTACCGATGACCGTCATGGCCGTTGACGATAATCCAGCCAATCTCAAACTAATAGGTTCATTACTGGAAGAAATCGTGGAAAAAACCGTGCTATGTAACAGTGGAGAAACAGCGTTGCAGTCAGCAACCTCTCACCATTTTGATGTCATTCTGATGGATATTCATATGCCAGGTATGGATGGCATCTGTACTTCCGACCGCATCCACCAGCTACGGCGACACCGCAGTACACCGATCATTGCGGTTACAGCTTATACCTGCCGACCAAAGAGCGATACAGATCAATCTCCATTTGAAGATTTCCTGACCAAACCTCTTGACGAAGATAGCCTGAGATCGGTATTAAATCGCTATGTCAAAACACCAGAATCACAACATATTAACTGGTCATTAGCATTACAACAGGCCATTGGAAAAGAACAGTTAGCTGTAGATATGCTGCAAATGTTGGTAGATTTATTGCCAATGATTAAAACAATCACAGAAAAAGTTTTGTCAGGGGAAGCAGTGGAAAATTATCAGCAGCAGATCCATAAACTACACGGTAGCTGCTGTTATAGTGGTGTGCCACAACTTAAAGCCCTCTGCCAATTAATTGAACAACAATTACAGCAAGGCATTCAATTAACGGATATAGAACCTGAATTGTTGGAACTGACAGACGAAATTGATCATGTACTCACCGCTGCCCAAAAGATATTGAGTAACGGCGAGAATATCAATTGCACACAATAAATTTCCGATATTCTTCATAAGCATAATTATCTGTCATGCCACTGATGTAATCCTGGATAAGACGGGCACGGTAATAGAATTCCATCAGGTCTTTTTCAGATTCATCAGTGGCAACAATTTTTTCCACTGCTTCACCATAAGCCAGACGATGCTTGGTGGAAAGTTTGTGTAACAGTCGAGTTTCCATAAAATAATCCTTGTGGAAATTGTTCTGGTTTAATTCCACAAAAGCCTGACGGGACATCTTCAATAACGGATAATAAAAATCCAATAGCCCATTAATAACTCGGTATCCCTGTAACTCCAATTCTTCAATTTCTGGATGATTAAATACTCTCTTACAGGCAATATTCTTCAACGTTTTAAGTAATCGATGCTCTTCACTACTATCTTCAAGCAGCGCTTGATTAAATGAACCCGCAAAAACAGCCGGCAGATGATCAATAAAACGACGAGCAGTATAAGGCACAAGTTTACCGGTGATATAAACCCGCAGATACATAAAAAATTGATCCTGCTGGCTTCGACGTAATTCGTTACCATGAGTTCCCTTGTACGCCTTTCTAACCGTGACATCGAATAGATCCCCGATCCGATGACCACCATTCTCTTGCCACTCCTGTTCCAAATATTCCATCAATGTATCGACGCTGAAAATCGCTTTTTCAACAGCATCATCCAAATCAGCAATGCAATAAGAGATATCATCTGCGGCTTCCATAATATAAGTCAGCGGGAAGCGACAGAATTCACCCATTTTAAGTTCACGATATAATTCTCGGACAAAATGCTCTTCCGACCAATAAAAACCCGGTTTTTTCATCAAGTAATTAAATTGATTTGGTATTTCTTCAAGACGAAAAGCAGGACAAGTATATTTTAGAATACAGCCAACTTGGGCATAAGTCAGATTGAGTTTTAATAAGCTATGCACCATACGGATAGCCTGAGCATTCCCTTCAAACTGACATAAATCTTTACGTAACTGGCGACGAAAGAGATCTTTTTTCACATCGCCACACAAACGCAATGCGGGGATTTCGCATCGATCTTCCCGTTTAATATTTTCCAGAGAAAAATTAAGATCGAGCTTTCTGGCAAACCAATCTTTAATTGCCGCTTCACCAAAATGACCAAATGGCGGATTACCAATATCGTGCATTAAACACGCCATTTCAATCAAACTTTCAAATGACAATAGTCGTTTATCCAACCCGTAATCGGCCAGCAAATTACGTGTTTTCAATTCATTAATAATCGTTTTCGAAATATAACGCCCAACCTGTTGCACTTCCAATGAATGTGTCAAGCGACTGCGGACAGCGGCATTATTTTCCAGTGGAAAAACCTGTGTTTTCTGCTGTAAACGGCGAATAGCCGCTGAATTCATAATCCGCCCACGATCGCTTTCAAACTGGCGAATAATCTGCTCTTCATCATTAGGATCAATATGATACTGACGGTATTTACGCTGATAGTTAAGCTTCCGACTAAAGTCTATCCCGGACATTTATCCCCCGACTTGTGAGATAGCGCTGTTTTACATCACAGATTATCTGATTGTTTCGTATTAGATGTTAAAATCAAATATGGGATGATTCTATATGATTAATTAATCAACAGCGAGTATGACATCATGAAAGTAGGCGTGATAGGTGCTATGGAGCAAGAAGTGACTTTATTGCGCGATCAAATTGAAGATCGCCAAACACTGTCACGAGGTGGTTGCGAAATCTATACCGGTAAACTCAACGGCGTGGAGATTGCACTATTAAAATCCGGTATTGGTAAAGTTTCCGCCGCAATTGGTACAACTTTGCTGCTTGAACATTGTCAGCCTGATGTGATTATTAACACCGGCTCAGCGGGTGGCCTTGATCCGAAGCTACAAATCGGTGATATCGTGGTATCCAGCGAAGTTCGCTATCATGATGCTGATGTTACCGCTTTTGGTTATGAACCCGGTCAGATGGCACAATGTCCTCCGGCATTTGTAGCGGATGACCAGCTAATTGATCTGGCGGAAAAGTGTATTCATTCTCTGAATCTGAACGCAGTGCGTGGGCTGATTTGCAGCGGTGATGCATTTATTAATGGCGCGGAACCCCTGGCGCGTATCCGGGCGATATTCCCACAAGTGACGGCGGTAGAAATGGAAGCCGCAGCAATAGGGCATGTCTGCCATCAATACAACACTCCGTTTGTCATTGTACGTGCTATCTCTGATGTGGCAGATAAAGAATCTCATATCAGCTTTGATGAATTTCTTGCTGTTGCAGCCCGTCAATCGACATTAATGGTCAACGCAATGCTGACAACGCTGAGTCAAGATAAATAATATATTACTGACACGCCCTAATTAATATTTTCGGGCGTGTCTGTGGGCAACATATTTAATGTTTTAAAGAGCACATCACAATGAAATGGATAAAAAGCGCGAGTTCAATTGGGTTATCGCTTTTACTGTTTCTCAGTAGTTTCAGTCATTTTCTGCATGCCGCTCCCTTACGGGTAATCAGTTTATCGCCGTCAACCACTGAATTAGCCTATGCCGCCGGGTTAGGCGACAATCTGATTGCAGCCAGCGCCTACTCTGATTATCCCCCTCAAGCCCGTAAACTTGAGCAAGTGGCTAATTGGCAAGGCATCAATCTGGAACGAATTATTACCCTCAAACCTGATC
Source organism: Photorhabdus luminescens subsp. luminescens (assembly GCF_001083805.1). Lineage (GTDB taxonomy): Bacteria > Pseudomonadota > Gammaproteobacteria > Enterobacterales > Enterobacteriaceae > Photorhabdus > Photorhabdus luminescens. Next base: position 534,084 of record NZ_JXSK01000003.1, read on the forward strand.
TGATTCTGGCATGGCGTGGCGGTAATCCCCAACGTCCGCTGGAACAACTCGCTGCTTTTGGTATTAAAATCTTTTATTCCGATCCCACCACCACCGAACAAATAGCGCAGGATTTAGAACGGCTCGCTGAATATAGCCCTCACCCAGCACAAGCAAAAAAATCAGCGACTGAACTTCGTCAACGATTTGTCAATTTGCAACAAAAATATGCCGCTCCAACCCCAAAATCGGTCTTTTTACAATTCGGCACTTATCCTCTATTTACCGCCTCGGGACATACACTGCAAAGTGAAGTGCTTTCAATCTGTGGCGGCAGCAATATTTTTGCCAACAGCCCCGTTCCCTGGCCTCAAGTCAGTCGTGAACAAGTACTCATCAGAAAACCTGAGATAATTGTTATCAGCGGTGGACAGGAACAAGTCAAATTAATTGAGAATTTCTGGCATCCACAATTACATGCCAAAGTCATTACATTACATGAAGATTGGTTTCACCGCGCGGGACCGCGCATCATTCTGGCAGCCGAACAGCTATGCCAGCAATTGAACGATAATGGTTCCTGATAAATCAGAATCACTTAAAAGATGACAGGAATATCCCGCAAACAGGTCATATGATATTCACAGACCCATTGCGGGAAATCGCCTGGAATCAGATACTAAAAGAAGAACCACAACCACAGGTTGTCTTCGCATTAGGGTTCGTGACGATAAAACGTGAACCCTCAAGACCTTCGGTATAATCAACACAGCCGCCAACCAAATATTGCAGGCTCATCGGATCAACAACCAACTCCACACCTTGTTTTTCAATGGTCATATCACCATCATTTATTTGATCATCGAAGGTAAAACTATACTGAAAACCACTGCACCCGCCACCGGTGATATAAACCCGCAAACGCAAATTTGGATTTTCTTCATCCGAAACCAAGATTTTCACTTTGTTAGCAGCAGCATCAGTAAACTGCAAAGGTAATGCGATATCATCGCTCATCATTTTTTACTCCAGACCGGAACCCGGCAAAAACATTCAGAGATTTGCCGATCATTAATAACTCGAATTATCCAATACCTGATTAGTTGGTTCAAGTTTTGTCATTCTGATAACACACGAACCGCAAAAAAATTATCACACATTTGTTTAGCATCAATGCCGCCTTAGCGACAAATGACGACCTTTTACGATAGCCTAAAAGGAGGGTAAACCGTCACGTATAGTTAAACCTGCCGTCAATCAATTAACCGTTAAGAAGGAAAAATATTGATTTATCATCATGATTAGTTACTTTATTGAATATTTTTCAAAGTAACCACATGGAGTTCCTATGCGAAAAATGTTGCCGCTGATGCTTATTGTCACCTTAGCAGGCTGTGCCGCTCATAGCAGACAAGCCGATATTGACAGCTATACCGCGAAAAAAATTAATGAAATTATCGAAAACCAAGTAAAACCGGGAAAAAAAGATAATCCAGGTGAAATAATAAAAAGCGTCTCTTATCAATTCCTGGGCACCCCTTATGCCGCAAATAAACTTATTGGCTCCCCGGCCGAACCTGAAAAATTAGTTATAGACTTCAATGGGCTAGACTGTTTTACTTTCCTTGATTATGTAGAATCGCTAAGGAAATCCAACGACCAAAATGATTTTGTAAAAAATCTCATCCAGACAAGGTATATCGACGGAAAGATTAACTTCTTGCAAAGAAAACACTTCTTTACAGATTGGTCAACTAGAGAAAAATTAAATGCCAAAGATGTAACAGACGAAATAAGTTCTTCTTACATAAGAATCACAAAAAGCCTAAATAGAAAGGCTGATGGCGGCGAATATATTCCCGGACTGGGCATTATCAAAAGAGAGATTAAATATATTCCAGGAGATAAGGTCGATGATGCCGTCATTAAGAACCTAAAGACCGGCGATTATATAGGAATATATACCCATCTTGCCGGATTGGATGTCACACATACAGGGATTTTTATTATGACAGATCATGGCCCAATGCTGAGGAATGCATCCTCACTTGCTGCGAATAAAAAAGTTGTCGATTCGCCATTTCTTGATTATGTCAAGAATAAACCCGGAATTATCGTTCTAAGAGCATTATAATCCGTAGGGCAAACGACAAACTCACTTAAAAATAGATTCAGGAGCCTTTCATGAGCCAGTCCGATATTCTTTATTCTCAGGCAAAGCAACTTATTCCCGGCGGCGTCAATTCTCCGGTACGTGCATTTAATGGTGTTGGCGGCACGCCGCTGTTTATCAAACACGCTGATGGCGCTTATCTCTATGATGTTGATGGTAAAGCCTATATCGATTATGTCGGTTCCTGGGGGCCGATGGTACTGGGGCATAACCACAGCGCTATCCGTAATGCCGTTATCAAAGCCGCAGAGCAAGGATTGAGTTTTGGCGCCCCCACCGCCGCGGAAGTGGAAATGGCACAATTGGTAACTGAACTGGTGCCATCAATGGATATGGTACGTATGGTCAACTCAGGCACAGAAGCAACCATGAGTGCTATCCGGCTGGCCCGTGGCTATACCCATCGCGATAAAATCATCAAATTCGAAGGTTGCTATCACGGCCACGCTGATTGCTTGCTGGTGAAAGCCGGTTCTGGCGCATTAACCATCGGTCAACCAAATTCACCGGGGGTTCCGGTTGATTTCGTCAAACATACGCTAACCTGTACCTATAACGATTTGAATTCAGTTCGAGAAGCGTTTGAACAATATCCGCAAGAGATCGCCTGTATTATTGTTGAACCGGTTGCGGGTAATATGAACTGCATACCGCCACAACCAGAATTCCTACCCGGTCTGCGCACGCTGTGTGATGAATTCGGTGCTTTGTTGATTATCGATGAAGTGATGACCGGTTTCCGCGTCGCTTTATCCGGCGCACAATCTTATTACGATGTCGAACCCGATATAACTTGCCTTGGCAAAATCATTGGCGGCGGTATGCCCGTTGGCGCTTTCGGCGGGCGTTATGAAGTGATGGAGAAATTAGCTCCCATTGGCCCTGTTTATCAGGCCGGAACCTTGTCCGGTAATCCGATTGCAATGGCTGCCGGCCTGGCCTGTCTAAAAGAAGTTTCTCAGCCCGGTGTACATCAACGTTTAACCGAGCTAACAGATAATCTGGCTGCTGGCCTGACGAAAGCAGCAAAAGCGGCCGGTATTCCTCTGGTGGTTAACCATGTCGGCGGTATGTTTGGCATTTTCTTTACCGATGCGGAGAAAGTATCCTGTTATCAGGATGTGATGAATTGCGATATTGAACGTTTTAAACATTTCTTTCACTTGATGCTTGATGAAGGGATTTATTTAGCGCCTTCTGCATTTGAAGCAGGTTTTATGTCTATTGCTCACATTGATGAAGATATTCAGCGTACTGTTGATGCAGCCGCTCGTTGCTTTGCCAAGCTGAAATAATTTCTTTATTTTCAAATAATAGCGCCGTATTTTTACGGCGTTTATTCTTTCCATCCTTCGAATGGGTCACAAGATTGTTCATGCTGATACCGCTCTTCTTTACTCAGAAAATCGTCGGGAATAGTTGTTCCCTTCAATGCCGCAAAAAATCCGGCCCAGTCGTGCGGCTTACAGGACAGTATTACATCTCCTGTCTCAGGATCTTTTCGGATAAAAACTTCATCAGAGTCAAACCTATAAGCTGCTGGCAGACGTACCGCTTGACTGTTCCCATCCATAAACAATTTAGCTTTATGCCCCATACAACCTCCTGATATTGATTGGTATATCCCAAAGCCTATCACAGATATTGATATACCCGTTATCTTTCAAGCTGCCTCTTTGTTGGCTGCGCTCACTCACCCCGGTCACATAGTTATCTATGCTCCCGGGGATTCGCTCCCTTGCCGTCGCGATGCAACTTGAAATCTATAGGGTATATATACCTCACACACCAGCGCCATATTCTGAATTGGGGATATCAGAATATAATCTAGGAAATCCTTTCCCTCTTTCACCTAATTTCTATTATTTTTTAAAGCCAGGCTTGCCGTTTTTAGCTCGCCATTCTTTTACAATTCTTAAAATTCCCTCTGGGGAGTCATCTTCTCCATTTTCAGGATAATAAATTAAATCTACCCCTGAAGGGTGCTCAGTTATTTTTATAAAATTCTCTAATAGAGCATCTTGCCCTTCCTCTGTACCTTCATCCAATATTATTCTTGAAACCAGATTTATAAACTCATTTTAGGTATATTCTTCCAGTTTACTTTTCAAGTTCATTTTACTTTACCTCTTTATTCATATTTTATCTTTATATACAAACACTGACAATAGTTTATTATATGCTATCCAATTAAAATAGAAAATTGGGAAAACACTCCAGAAATCGTTTATAAAAAATGTTCAAATATTAATGCATGTACCCGTAGATCAGCCAAATAGAGAAAACGAATTTCTGTATTAGGATATTGACTATTTAGCTTATGTGTATAAGCATCGTATCCACCAACAATACCAATGACCGGGATTTTTTCTGGGCTACCAACAGAATCAGGTTCCCCCATAAGTGCTCTAACAATTGCTCTATCCATTGAATGTAAAAATGGGTAAGGCATTTCTCCACTATATACGCCACTACTGTCATAAACATTGATCAATGTGAACTGTACCGATTTTAGCTGTTTTGAGGCATCATCAAAAACAAGCCTCACACCTGATTCAGGTTTGTAAAAAAACTCTTCATCTCCTTCAAAGAAATATTCAAACCTATTATCTGGAATAATCTGTTTTTCAATTAGTTGCTCTGCTGTCTGCGCCAAGTTATCAATTAACTCTTTAATGTTGATTTCCATTATTTTATAACCAAAATCTGGTATGCAATAGAATAAAACTTCGATGTTAAACATGGGTAGTGGTTTGTAAGCCTCTACCCTATCAAAGCAGGAAACTGGAAAAATGACTCCAAATCGTATTTCTAAAAGAGAATTAATTCTTCCTCTGCTCATTCCGTTTTTAAGATATCTCTACCACGTAACATTTTCAGCACGAAGGAAAGTTATTGTCTCAACCTGCTCAAACAAATCATAGGATAATTGTATATAAATACTTTCCTCAGATTCAGGTACATTGTAAAGGTAGAGGTCTTTCCAGCCATATTGACGGTTAAACACCTTGCATGGTGGAAAGGACTTAATTGCTGGCCCCAAATGCTCCTTAATCCATTCACGTGTCATTGAATTAATCAGAGGAGGTGGCAATTGATTTGGGTAAACATAACGGGGCCGTTCTTCATCGATCAATGTCAGAGTGACATGTGTCAATTTCTTACTAGCCCGATCGAAAGCTAGAAATACCCCCTCTTTCTGCATATCTAACGACACATAATCATCACCAGAGTCTCCTCTAGGCTTACTCTTATAAGGGATTAATCCTTCATCAAAAATTTTCTGATAAGTTTTCCCCAAACTATTAATTAGGTCTTCAACGTTGATAGTCATTATTTATATAACCCCTGCTTCTGATTTATATCGTGAATCTTTTGGTGAGCTTGCTCCAGTTCTTGTTCACTAAACCCTTCTTCCTCAAGGTAGGGTTTTATAGCATTAAAATTATTATCTACAGCTTGTTTTAAGTCTTTTGCATCCCTTGCGATTTGTTCTGGTGTATTACGACCTCCATAGGTTTCACTGTATTTCTGATGTACTTTCGAAGGAATGATAATAGCTGCAACATCTTTTACCTGTTTGTTTTGTTCTTTTGGTGCCAACGTGGGATTTAGCCTTTTTGCTGCTGCTTTTACAGCCGCAGCCGAAGGAATATGATCCGCATGCATACCACCTCTTAACCGACCATTAAAGTTACGATATAAATCCACTTCCAGCGATTTCACCGGCGGTTTACTCAAATACACATACACCGGCGGCATATTCGGAATGGGGAGTACCAAAATATAATCGCGGAAATCCTTCTCTTCCGGCATAGGGAACGATTCAATATCGCTGCCCACTTTATCCGGGATCGGCAACACGGTTATTTGCGACGGAATAAACGGTCGTTCTTCATTCCCGGTATGGGCCGGAACTTTGAATTCTTGTTCGTTCGGCGTCCATAAAATCGTCGGCCGGTGCTCTCCCGGCTCCCAGAACTCGTAATTACCGGTGGTCCGATTCAGCGTCATCATGCGAACCGGCACTTTATCCAAACCGCCTTCCGGGCTGACGTGATATCCCTGAACCGTTATCCTGCCGCTTTTTTCATCTCTGATCCAGCGAAAACGCACGCGAGTAGAAGCTTTACCATACTGTTCCGCTATCTGTCTCAGGCGATATGGGGTTAGGTAATCTTCCTCACCGTCATTCAACTTAGGTGAATAAAACAGCCCCATTAACCCAATTGTTACCGGATTCGGGGCCGCCAACCAACGCCCTGCACTGATGGCGCTACCACCAATGTAACGCATCACCAGCCCTTCCCCTTCCGCTACCGCGCTGCGGGCAGTTGCGGCCACAGAGGTAGCGGCTGCTTCGGCTTTATCTTCACCGTCACGGAACCACCGTTTATACCACGGTAATTTTTTATCCTGCGATTTATCCGGTTCAGGTGGGTGTTGCTTGCCCTGTGGAGGCGGTTCTGGTTTTTGCGGCGTTACAGGAGCAGGAGATGACGGAACCTGATATATCGCCATCCTGCCGAAATTATCTGCGGGTTCGGCTTCGGTTCCCGCATCAGTACAACCTTTACCCCGCAGGCAGGATTTCGCAAATACCGGTATCGGCGGCGGAGGCGTCGGCGTTACAGACGGCTTTGGCTGAATACTACCCGCTTCCTTTGTCGGCGAGGAGAAACTCTGCATCACTATATTCGCAGGAGCGACAACTCGGTCAGCAGCCTTATCCTGTTTCTCATAGCTGTCCATCTCCGAATTAATGAATCGGGCCCGGCAGGGGCAAGTACTTACACTATCCAGTGTGCCAGCCAACTTGCGCCCCATATCAAACACATCGGATACACCACCAACAATCGTGTAAGTACCGGGATGTTTGCCACAGGTAACTTTATCCCCTTCACGAGCGGTTGCCTTTCGCGATAATGGTGTAAAGCCGAAAAGGTAATGACGCGATATGTTTGGGAATCTGATGAAAAAAACGGTGAAAGGTGGCTTTGCAGACGAAAAACAATATTCAGGAAAACAATACTCAGAAAGTCAAAACGCTGACCAGAAGATCAGCGTTTTGTCATTTATCTTATTAAATATTTATACCCTATGGATTTAAAGATGACGGGTATATTATTGTCCAAACATCTCTCGTAACCAGCCCGGCGCTTCTTCTTGCTGTTGAACAGGTGCTGATACCGCTGTTTGCTGGCACAAACTCTGTGGATCATAAGTCCAAACCGGTAATGTTCGCCAACCACTGCCGCTACAACTAAAGCTGCCATCCTGATTAACCGCCATATCGACAATGCCTTCCGGTGGAATGTTATTCAGCATCAGCGGCGTCTGATTTTCCAGATAACGGCGATACACATTCAACGCCCCTGTAGCACCGGTCAGATTGGTCGGTTCGTTGTTGTCACGGCCAACCCATGCAATCACCACTTCTTTACCATCGATTCCGGCAAACCAGCTATCACGCAGATCATTGGTAGTGCCCGTTTTACCCGCCAGATTATAGCGACCAAACTTGGCCGCCAGAGAACGAGAAGTCCCGCTCGCTACCACCTGCTGCATACCGTACAGCGTCAGATAAGCCGCCTGAGCCGGTACCGCCCGTTCAGCCTGTGGGTAACTCTGATATATCACAGTGCCATCTTCCGTGATAACAGAACGTAATGCGGAAAGTGTCGCACGGTTGCCGCCACTCGCCATCGTCTGGTATTCCTGCGCCGCTTCTAAAGGCGTCAAGCTGAGAGAACCCAGTAACATAGCCGGAACCTGCTGAATCACTTCCTCCGGTACGCCAAGCCGGATCAAGGTGTTGCTGACATGATCAAGACCAACAGCCAATCCAAGATTCACTGTAGGAATATTCAGAGAATTCGCCAGCGCATCTATTAACATGACACGCCCACGGAAACGACGGTCATAATTTCTCGGTTCCCAAGCTTTGCTGTTCGGTAGTTTTACTACCAAGGGTTCATCTGCCAGCCAGTTATTCAACCGATATTGATCAGGTTCACTCAAGGCCGCCAAATAGGTAGATGGTTTCGCTAGTGAGCCAATTGAGCGACGCGCCATCATTGCTCGGTTAAATCCCGCATATTGAGGTTGAGAACCGCCAACCATCGCCCTGATTTCACCACTGATGCGATCGACAATGACCATTGCCCCTTCAAGATCAGCAATTTTGCGGGTTTTTCTCAGGCTGGCAATCCCCTCCTCTACTGCGTTTTCAGCCGCATCCTGAGATACCGGGTCCAATGTCGTGAAGATTTTCACGCCGGACAGGTCATTGACTTTATCCCCCAGTCTGTCCTGCAATTCCTTACGAACTAGCTGCATAAACGCCGGTTGTGGGGTAATAACACCACTTTTCGGTTTTACCCCCAGTGGACGAGCGCTCAATAATTTATAAAGATCTTCATCAATAATTTGCTGGTTTTGTAACAGCTTGAGCACCACATTACGACGCTGGAGAGCGAGTTTAGGATTACGCCACGGATTATAGAGCGAAGCGCCTTTCACCATACCGACCAGCAACGCCTGTTGATCTAAACTCAATTCATCCACTGGCCGACCAAAATAGTAAAGACTCGCCAGCGGGAATCCTCGGATCTGCTCATCACCACTTTGACCTAAATAAACTTCGTTCAGATACAGTTCGAGAATCCGATCTTTGCTGTAGCGATAATCCATCAGCACAGCCATATAGGCTTCATTGGCTTTACGTATCAAAGTGCGTTCATTGGTCAGGAACAGGTTTTTAACCAATTGTTGCGTCAGGGTACTTCCCCCCTGAACCGTGCGCCCGGCAGTCAAGTTAGCCAATACGGCACGCCCAATGGAAAGAATACGGATGCCATCATGTTGATAGAAATGGCGATCTTCCGTCGCCAGCAAGGTGTTAACCAGTAACTCTGGGAAACCCGAACGTGGCACAAATAACCGCTGCTCCCCATTGGGAGACTGCAACATGGTAATCAACTTCGGATCAAGGCGGAAGAATCCAAACTGACGCTGATTTTCCAGATTTTCGATCCCTGCCAAACGGTTATCGCTGAAAGTTAGCAGAGCGTGGATCTGTCCCTCTTTGCTGTCAGGGAAATCAAACGGACGGCGCAACATTTCAATGGTTTCACCTCTGACAGAAAACTCTCCTGGACGGGTAATTTTCGTCACCTGACGATACTGCATTCCTTCCAGCAGGTGTACCATCTCTTTCTTGCTGTAGTTCATGCCCGGTTCAAGATTAACCATGCGGCCATAAACTGCCGCCGGTAACTCCCAAACTTTTCCGTCAATGCGATCGCGGATTTTGGCGTCCAGATAGACACCATAAGCCGCCAGCAATACGGCAAAAATAATAAATATCTTGAATAACAACCAGAACCAACGCCGCTTTTTCTTCGGTGGACGGGAATACATTCCTTTCGTTGTCATGGGTTGATCCTCTTCATCATCGTAGTCATCATCTTCATAGCCATTATCATCGTCATCCAACAGATATCGTCTTTTTAACGGCCGTTTACGGCGGGATACCGGTTTTTTGCCTTTACGCCCGATTGGTTGACGATCTTCACCAGACATTCCAAAATTCTCCAAAGCCGCTTAGATGCTAATTAATTGATATTCATATCTTTTAGTGAATCTATTCGCCGGCAAAAAGTTGTTAAATTCTACTGCGAATATTTTTTTACCCGCCGAGTGGGTAATGTATTTGCCGGATCATCCGGCCATAGATGTTTTGGGTAACGCCCTTTCATCTCTTTTTGCACTTCTCGATACGAGCCTCGCCAAAAAGCGGCCAAGTCTTGCGTAATCTGCAATGGCCTTTGGGCTGGCGATAATAGTTCAAGCACCACGGCCACCCGCCCTTTTGCCAGAGATGGGCTTTGCTGCTCACCATACATTTCCTGCATCCGAACAGATAATACCGGTGGTTTATCACTGAAATAACAGATTGCTATCCGACTGCCAGTTGGAACAGTGTAATAAATAGGCAATTCATTATCCAGACACTGTTGTTGTTGCCAATCCAGTAAACTTTCCAGTGCCGGCAACAAATCAATCTGTTTCAGCCCTTTCAAATCACGCACACCAGTAAGGAACGGCATCAACCAATCATCAAGAGAAACCATTAATGCATCATTATCTACTGCCGGCCACTGCATTTCAGGCAACCATCTGGCCGCACATTGGATACGGATGCACAATTGAACTGCCGCCGGCGACCAGTTCAACTCATGTAATCCCTCACTACGTAACCAGTTTAGCAGGGCCTGTTGTAATTGCTCATCTGAAGGCTTTGTCAATCGTTGGGCTTTCACTGTGAGGCTGCCGCATTGCAGCCGATTCCAAGCCTGCAATGTCCCTTTGTTATCATCCCATTCAACGGCACTCTGTTCGCTAAATAAATTCGGTTGTTGCTGTATCAGTCGTTCAATATCCAGAGGACAAGCCAGCAAAATACGCGCATCAGGATTTCTGCTGTTTTGTAATAATGAAGGAGCCACCAGCCACGATTCGCCGGATAACTTTTCTTCATCATCAATTATCGCTCCCAGACCATTCGCCAGTTGAAAACGCCCTGCCTTATCCCGATTTTTGGCGATTCGATCAGGGAAACCCAGGGCTAATAGCATTGCAGCCAATCCGCCGTCTGGTTCACCAAAATGATCGCCCATATTCCTAGCTAACTGCTTTGCCCGCCGTAACCAATGAGCTTGTCGCCGCTCAACCCAATAAGTGATATCCGGCTGACCACCACGGGGCGGCTCCTCCAGAATCGCGGTCAGCATAGCGGCAGTCGCCAGCATGTCGGCCCCTCGTTCCAATCCCGCACATAACATCGCAGCCAAGCGCGGATCACTGCCAGATTCCGCCATTTTTCTGCCTCTCGACGTTAACTGACCATTGTTATTGATTGCACCCAACTGCAATAACAGCGATTTGGCTACCGCCAAAGCTGCCGCAGGCGGCCTATCTAGCCAGTGCAATTGGGAAATATCATGACATCCCCACTGCAATAAGGAGAGCCATAAGCTACTGAGATCAGCATTCAGAATTTCAGGCTCACTATGTTCTGCCGCTCTTTCTGCCTGTTCCTGGCTGAATAGATGCCAACAAACGCCGGCTTCCAGTCGGCCTGCTCGACCAGCTCGTTGCGTCATAGACGCCTGACTGATGCGTTGAGTGATCAGACGAGTCAACCCATTTTTGGGTTCAAAACGCGTCGTGCGTTCAAGGCCGCTATCAATCATCAATCGAATACCTTCAATCGTTAAGCTGGTTTCTGCAATGTTAGTCGCCAAAACAACTTTACGACGTCCACGTGGTGAAGGTTCGATAGCTTTTTGTTGCTCAGCCAATGACAACGCACCGTATAACGGGCAAAGATCAGTATCTTCAGCAACTATCTCTTTAAGCAGTCCACATACCCGTTGAATTTCTCCGCTACCCGGCAAAAACAACAGCACAGAACCTTGCTCCTGTTGGAGTAACCGCAATACAACTGAAGCTACACCCTGTTCAAAAGGTTGGTGAGCAGGCAAAGAACAATAATGTCTGGTCACCGGAAAACTTCGCCCTTCTGAAATAATCACTGGCGCATTAGGTAATAAGGAAGAGAGCCGCTGATTATCCAGCGTCGCCGACATGATCAAAATTCGTAGATCATCCCGCAGCCCTGCCTGTACATCCAGCAACAATGCCAGCGCCAAATCAGCCTGCAAGCTGCGCTCATGGAATTCATCCAGAATGACCAGAGAAACGCCTGTTAGCATGGGGTCCTGCTGTAACATTCGAGCCAGAATGCCTTCCGTTACCACTTCAAGGCGGGTAGTCGCACTCACTTTCGTTTCTGAACGCATCCGATAACCCACCGTCTGCCCGGTATTTTCATTCAGTTGAGCAGCAAGGCGATTAGCAACACTGCGAGCAGCAATCCGCCGTGGTTCTAACATGATGATGCGCCCAGAAAAATCGGCCTTTTTCAGAATTTCCAATGGCAAAACCGTCGATTTCCCGGCACCGGCCGGAGCATGAAGCAGGACCTGTTGTGAACTTTTCAACGCACTCAAAACAGGCTCGACGACCTCATATACAGGCAATAAAGACACAAACACTCCATACAAAGAAAGTTAACTTTCAACCGCCGGCATTGTAGCATTACCCGCTTCAATCTTATGCCATCAGTCATCAAGGAGTTTTTATGGAGTTCCATCCACCCTTACAATCCGCCACGCTAATTCGTCGTTATAAACGCTTCCTGGCTGATGTCATTACACCGGAAGGTGAAACACTGACTATCCACTGCGCCAATACGGGCGCAATGACCGGCTGTGCTACACCGGGAGATACGGTTTGGTACTCCACATCTGACAACCCAAAGCGCAAATACCCTAACAGTTGGGAATTAACAGAAACGCAGGATGGTCATTGGATTTGCGTCAATACGCTCAGAGCAAATGATTTAGTCGCTGAGGCCATTGCCCAACATGCCATTCCAGAATTTTCTGAATATAAAAAAATCAGTCGGGAAGTAAAATATGGCGAAGAGAACAGCCGGATAGATCTATTGTTACAAGCAGAACAACAAGTTAATTGCTATATTGAAGTGAAATCAGTGACTCTTCTCCAGGAAAATTGCGGCTATTTCCCTGATGCTGTCACGACCCGCGGGCAAAAACACCTGCGGGAATTGCAACACATAGCAGAGCAAGGGCAAAGAGCGGTATTATTTTTTGCGGTTTTGCATTCTGGCATCAGGCAGGTCGCGGCGGCAGCACATATTGATCATAATTATTCATCTCTTTTGGAACAAGCGCAAAATTCTGGGGTCGAAGTTATCTGTTACCAGGCCAACATGACAGGAAAAGGGATGATTTTAGGCGATAAGTTAACTTTTGTACTAAAATGATTAATTTATCGATTTACCTAATTATTTGCAGCCAGGTTGTACAAGGTGTAAAGGCATGCAATACATTTGCTTCCACACCATTGTGAAACTAATGGCAGGAACAATTGCCAACCCATGCTCCATCTGCTATTTATAGCGGCCTGTTTTTTTCCCCGCTAGGGGTTTGTTTGATAGTGCGTGTGTAGGAGAAGTATTATGCAAGAAGGGCAAAAACGTAAAACCTCGTCCTTAAGCATTCTCGCCATCGCTGGGGTAGAACCTTACCAAGAAAAGCCAGGTGAAGAATACATGAACGATGCCCAGTTGGCGCATTTCAAGCTAATTCTTGAAGCATGGCGCAATCAACTCAGGGATGAAGTAGATCGTACTGTATCTCATATGCAAGATGAGGCAGCGAACTTCCCTGATCCAGTTGACCGTGCGGCGCAGGAAGAAGAATTCAGTCTTGAATTACGTAACCGCGATCGTGAACGTAAGTTGATTAAGAAGATCGAGAAAACCCTGAAAAAAGTCGAAGATGACGATTTCGGTTTTTGTGAATCCTGTGGCATTGAGATCGGCATCCGTCGTTTGGAAGCCCGTCCAACCGCAGATTTGTGTATTGATTGTAAAACTCTGGCCGAAATCCGTGAAAAACAGATGGCTGGCTAACTAATGGTGTTCCGAATACGGCGTCTTCATGGCGCCGTATATACCCTATGGATTTCAAGATGCATCGCGACGGTAAGGGAGCGAATCCCCGGGAGCATAGATAACTATGTGACCGGGGTGAGTGAGTGCAGCCAACAAAGAGGCAACTTGAAGGATAACGAGTATAAACAATCGCCACTGATCCCCATATGATAAAATCTGAACGTCCCCGCGCTTATATTGGGCGTTTCGCCCCGTCACCTTCTGGCGACCTGCATTTTGGTTCATTAATCACTGCCATTGGCAGCTATTTGCAAGCCCGCGCTTGTCAGGGAAAGTGGCTGATACGTATTGATAATATTGATCCGCCTAGAGAAGTTCCCGGTGCTGCCAATCGTATTCTTCATGCGCTTGAGCATTACGGTTTACATTGGGATGGTGAAATTCTCTATCAATCTCAGCGCCATGAGGCTTACCGCCATATCCTTAATCAATTGCAACAACAAAGCTTAAGCTATTACTGCACCTGTACCCGTCAACGCATTCACCAGACTAATGGTTTTTATGATAGAAGCTGTCGTGAATTAAATTTGCCCGTCGATAATGCAGCAATTCGATTCAAACAACGTCATCCGGTTTACGGTTTTGAAGATAAATTGCAAGGATATCTGAACGCCGATCCGGTCATGGCTGAGGAAGATTTTATTATTCACCGTCGTGACGGCTTATTTGCCTATAATTTGGTAGTTGTTATTGATGATGATTACCAAGGGGTGACCGAGGTGGTAAGAGGGGCTGATTTGATCGAACCAACCGTCCGTCAGATTGCGCTTTATCAGCAGTTAAATCTGAAAATACCTGACTATATTCATTTACCACTCGCTCTGAATAAGGATGGCAATAAACTTTCCAAACAGAATCATGCTATGCCGATCCCATTGGATGATCCCCGGCCATTACTGATTAAGGCATTATCTTTCCTTAATCAACCTGTCATCGAAAACTGGCAAGACCTTTCTCGTGATCAGTTGTTGAAAAAAGCAACAGCACGTTGGGAGCTAGACCGAATTCCACGACAAGGTAAAATGCATAGATAACGTGAATAAAATTACGGTTAGTCATAACAACCATTCTCAAAAAATACACAGTAGGCTATGATTAGCCGCTGTTTTTTATTTGTTTTATATGATTAGTTACTTATCGAGGTGTACCATTTTTAACCGAGTAGCAAATTTCTGCCGTAACTTATTGATCCGCGAAGGGAAAACTAACCGCGAACCACAGGCAGCCAGTGAAGGATCAATCACCGGATCTAATCGTTCTACTCAGGAAGAGTACGTAACTCTTCACTCTAATCGCCAAAACTACCATCAATCTTCATCCAATGTGAAAAGACAAAGGAAGGTTGAACAGGAGAATCCCCATTCGGATTCATTGATAACGATCATTCCACGGGAACAACATAGTATTTCCCGCAGAGATATCAGTGAAAATGCGCTGAAAGTTCTTTACCGTCTGAATAAATCCGGCTTTGAAGCCTATCTGGTTGGCGGTGGCGTCCGTGATTTATTACTCGGTACGAAACCGAAAGATTTTGATATTGCCACCAATGCTACACCAGAACAGGTACGTAAATTATTTCGCAACTGCCGTTTGGTTGGACGCCGTTTTCGCTTAGCTCATATTATGTTTGGTCAGGAAGTGATTGAAGTCGCAACATTCCGTGGTCCACATGAACAAACGGATTCTGATGATAAAAATCAGTCACAACAAGCACAAAGCGGTATGTTACTGCGGGATAACATCTTCGGATCAATTGAAGAAGATGCTATGCGCCGCGATTTCACCATAAACAGCCTCTATTACGGCATCAGTGATTTCTCTCTGCGTGATTATGCTGGCGGCCTTCATGATCTGGAAACCGGTGTTATCCGTTTGATTGGCGATCCTGAAACTCGCTATCGAGAAGATCCAGTAAGAATGCTGCGCGCGATCCGGTTCGCCTGCAAACTCAATATGACCATCAGCGAAGATACCGCCGAACCGATTTCTCGTTTGGCTTTTCTGCTGAGTAATATTCCACCAGCCCGTCTGTTTGAAGAATCTCTAAAACTTTTACAAACCGGCCAAGGCTACAGCACTTATCAACTTCTGCGCGAATATCACCTATTTCAACCACTTTTCCCATTGGTTCAACTCTATTTCACCGAAAATAACGACTCGCCAATGGAGCGTATGGTCAATCAGGTTTTGAAGAATACCGATTACCGGTTACAGAACGATAAACGAGTTAATCCAGCGTTTTTGTTCGCCGCGATGCTCTGGTATCCACTGGTTGAACATGCAGAAAAGCTGTCCCAAGAAGGCGGCCTGGCTTACTACGACGCTTTTGCATTGGCTATGAATGATATTCTGGATGAGCAATGCCACTCCATTGCCATTCCTAAGCGTCTGACAACCGTCATGCGTGATATCTGGCAATTACAGTTACGTCTGCCACGCCGTCACGGTAAGCGGGCAAACAAGCTGATGGAACATCCTAAATTCCGTGCTGCCTATGATTTGCTGGAACTGCGAGCCAATGTCGAAAACCGCAATGAACTAAAAGAGCTTGCCCATTGGTGGGGAGAGTTTCAGCAAGTCAATGCATCACAGCAGCGGAGTATGATTTCCGACTTGGGCAGTGAGATCGTCCGCCGTCGTACACGGCCGCGCCGTCACTATAAACCAAGACTAAGCAGGAACGGCTGATAATCATGGCTCGTGTTTATATCGCTATTGGCAGCAATCTCGCGGAACCTATGCAGCAAGTAAAAAATGCGCTTGCTGCACTAAAAGATCTACCGGAAACAGAATTTATTGTCTGCTCCTCACTGTATCGTACTAAACCGATGGGGCCGCAGAATCAACCTGATTTTCTGAATGTGGCAGTCGCGCTGGAGACCACTCTAATACCGGAAGAATTACTCAATCACACTCAGGCGATTGAACTGGTTCAAGGGCGGGTAAGAAAAGATGAGCGCTGGGGGCCAAGAACACTTGATCTGGATATCATGCTATTTGGCGATCGGGTGATTAATACCGAACGCTTGACAGTACCTCACTACGGGCTAAAACAGCGCGAATTTATGCTCTACCCGTTAGCCGAAATTGCCCCTGATCTCATATTTCCTGACGGGGAAGCTTTATCTGAAAGACTAAAACATATTCCAGAAAACGGCCTGGAGCTCTGGCTGCAACCGCAGTCCTCTGATTCTAATCATTACATATAAGGATCTCAGTTCAGTCCGTGGCCGATTTCTGTACATAACAAGAAAAATTGCAGGAGAAGGAAAATAGATAATGAAACCAATAACCATGACTGATCTGAATCAGCTCAAGAAAGAAAAACGTAAGTTCGCGACTATTACCGCTTATGACGCCAGCTTTGCCCACCTGTTCGCTGAACAAGGTATCGATGTCATGCTGGTTGGCGACTCACTGGGTATGACAGTGCAAGGGGCTGATACCACCATTCCAGTGACAGTTGAAGATACTGTCTATCATACTCGTTGCGTCCGTGCCGGAGCACCTTATACTTTTATTATTGCCGATATGCCTTTCATGAGTTATGCCACCCCAGAGCAGAGTTGTGAAAATGCGGCTAAGCTCATGCGTGCTGGCGCTAACATGGTGAAACTTGAAGGCGGTAGCTGGTTATACGATACCATTAGTATGCTTACCGAGCGTTCTGTACCCGTTTGCGCTCATTTAGGACTCACTCCCCAGTCAGTTCATATTCTGGGCGGTTATAGAGTTCAGGGGCGTGATGAAGAATCAGCTAATCAATTGATAAAAGATGCCATTACCTTAGAAAAGGCGGGCATACAACTGCTGGTACTAGAATGCGTCCCGGTTGATTTGGCTAAACGTATCACCGATGAATTACAGATCCCGGTCATTGGTATTGGCGCTGGCAATGTGACTGATGGGCAAGTTTTAGTGATGCATGACGTACTAGGCATTACAGTAAGCCCGCCTAAATTTGTGAAAAACTTCCTTGAAGAAGCAGGAAATATACGTGCTGCCATCCGCTTATATAAAGAACAGGTGGAAAGCGGCATCTACCCAGGTAAAGAACACTCATTTTATTAATAAATTACCCTTATTAGCCCGAAGGCTGCAAACAGACTAAGGAGTATTAAGCAATGCTGATTGTCGAAACTGTACCGATTCTACGCCGTGAAATCCGCCGTTGGCGTCAGGAAGGAAAACGCATTGCACTGGTGCCGACAATGGGTAACTTGCACGACGGCCATATGACGTTAGTCGATACAGCCAAAGGGCAAGCAGATATTGTAATCGTCTCTATTTTCGTCAACCCGATGCAGTTTAATCGTCAGGATGATCTGGCAAGATATCCCCGCACTTTACAAGAAGATTGTGAAAAACTTCATCAACATGGTGTCGATCTGGTATTTGCTCCTGCTGATAGGGAAATATACCCTAATGGTATGGAATATCAGACTTATGTTGAAGTTCCTGGGCTTTCTACCATGTTGGAAGGGGCCAGTCGTCCCGGTCATTTCCGGGGTGTTTCAACCGTGGTGAGCAAACTGTTCAATCTAGTGCAACCAGATTTAACCTATTTTGGCGAAAAAGATTTTCAGCAATTACAACTTATTCGCAAAATGATTGCCGATCTGGCTTATGATATTACGCTGGTTTCAGTACCCACGGTGCGCGATAAAAATGGTCTGGCTCTTAGTTCACGTAATAACAATTTAACAGCCGATGAACATCTAATCGCTCCAGAACTCAGCAAGATTATGCGATCTATCGCTGAAAAAATGGCGCAAGGCGAACGCTACACAGAACAATTGCTTACTCAAGCTTCCGCGCAGCTACACGAAGCGGGCTTTGTACCTGATGAGTTGTTTATCTGTGACGCGGAAACATTGGCGCCGTTAAATACCGAAAGCAAAAAAGCCGTTATTCTAATGGCTGCTTGGTTAGGGCAAACCCGTTTGATCGATAATCAGCAAGTAGATTTAACGCAATAATCGCCGTTGTTGCATCAGGCGTTATTGACGCAAAAAAGGTTCTAAGTTGTCATCGAATCAGGAGAAAAACCATGTTACGCACGATGCTACAGGGAAAATTACACCGAGTGAAAGTCACTCAGGCGGATTTGCATTATGAAGGTTCCTGTGCAATTGATCAGAATTTCATGGATGCAGCCGGTATTCTGGAATATGAAGCTATTGATATCTATAACGTGGATAACGGCGAGCGTTTTTCCACTTATGCTATCGCCGCTGAACGTGGTTCTAGAATAATTTCAGTTAACGGGGCAGCAGCACGCCGTGCTGCGGTAGGTGATAAGCTAATTATTTGCTCATACGTACAAATCCCTAACGAAGATGCCCGTCACCATAAGCCTAATGTCGCCTATTTTGACGGTGATAATATGATGAGCCGTATAGCTAAAGCCGTGCCAGTTCAGGTAGCTTAAATTGAATTTAGTCCCCTAAAATTAGTAAGCAAAATTTAGGGGGCTTCAAAAATAGAAACTTTTAATAAATTACCGGATTTAGGTCCTCAACCCTCGCCCTGTTTCAATTAAATACCAAGCAACAAGATAAAAAACCACAATAAATGCGGTCAAAACACTTAATGTAATTATCAAAGAAACATCGGTAATACCCAGGAAACCATAACGGAAACCACTAATCATATAAACGATTGGGTTCAGCTTGGAAACCGCTTGCCAAAATGGGGGTAATAACGTCAATGAATAAAACACCCCGCCAAGATAGGTCAGTGGCGTTAATACGAAGGTCGGAATAATGCTGATATCATCAAACGTTTTAGCGAAAATCGAATTCAGCAAACCACCCAGTGAGAACAGAATAGAGGTCATCAACAATGTGATAACAATCATCCACCACGCATGAATATGAAGTGGAACAAAAAATAGAGAAACCAATGTCACCAAAATACCGACGCAAACACCACGGGCAACACCACCACCAACAAAACCTACAATAACTATATGTGTCGGAACCGGCGCTACCAATAATTCCTCAATACTGCGCTGGAATTTCGCGCCAAAGAAAGAGGAAGAAACATTGGCATAAGAGTTAGTAATCACCGCCATCATAATCAGGCCAGGGACAATAAACTGCATATAATCGACACCGCCCATTTCTCCAATGCGCGAACCAATCAAGCTACCGAAGATAATAAAATAGAGCGACATGGTAATAACCGGCGGTAATAAAGTCTGTACCCAAATACGCCCAAAACGGGTAATTTCTTTAATCCAGATAGTTTTTAGCGCCACCCAGTACAACTGAATCATTGACTATCTCCTTGCTTGTTGTTCACCAAGCTGACAAATAACTCTTCCAGACGGTTCGCTTTATTGCGCATGCTCAGAATATGAATACCCTGAGCGCTTAATTGGGTAAATACGCTATTTATTCCCTGACCACGTTGAACATCCACTTCCAAAGTGGAGGCATCCAGCAGCCGATAATCATATCCTACCAGTTCAAGAGTTGGGTTTTGCGTTGCCAGATCGAAGAAGAATGTTTCAGATTCCACCCGACTGAGTAGATTTTTCATACTGGTGTTTTCCACCAATTCACCATGCTGAATAATACCAATATTACGGCACAGCATTTCTGCTTCTTCTAAATAGTGAGTCGTTAAAATAATTGTCGTTCCCTGTGCATTTAACTGTTGCAAAAAACTCCACATAGATCGACGAAGTTCAATATCAACACCGGCAGTTGGTTCATCAAGGATCAATAATTTAGGCTGATGCATCAAAGCACGTACAATCATCAGACGTCGTTTCATCCCTCCAGACAGACGAATCGCCCGTTGATTGCGTTTTTCCCACAGATCTAACTGCGACAAATAAGTTTTCGCTCTGGCTTGCGCCACTTTTCGCGGTACGCCATAGTAACCGGCCTGATTGAGAACAATCTGCAACACCGTCTCAAACGGATTAAAGTTAAATTCTTGCGGAACAAGACCTAACTGGCGTTTAGCATTCACAATATCGGTATCAATATCATAGCCAAACACTTTAACCTTACCGCTGCTTTTATTTACCAGAGAGCTAATAATGCCGATTGTGGTGGACTTCCCTGCACCATTCGGACCCAATAATGCGTAGAAGTCTCCAACTTCCACATTCAGGTCTATCCCACGCAGCGCCTTAACACCATCAGTGTAAGTCTTAGTAAGCTGCGTTAACTCCAATGCATAAGTCATAAATTACAAAACACCTTTATTATCTGGTCGCCTTTGCGTGCAATGTGGAAACATAATGCTCCTTTTCTGCCTGACTTTCTTTGCAAAAACAGCAGAAAGATTAAAAACAAACAGCAACAAAATATTAAAATTTTAATTGATGTTGTATATGATTCTATCTTAAAGAAACACTACCAGGCTATGAATCATGATGAAAAAAATAGAAGAGCTGCTTGCCAATAACAAGCAGTGGTCAGAATCGGTTAACGAAGAAAACCCAAGTTTTTTCAAAGAATTAGCAAAAGCACAAAAACCTCGGTTCTTATGGATTGGCTGTTCAGACAGCCGGGTGCCAGCAGAAAAGCTAATTGATGCCGCCCCCGGAGACTTATTCGTTCACAGAAACGTTGCAAACCTGGTGATTCATACTGACTTAAATTGTCTTTCAGTTATTCAATATGCCGTAGATGTACTGGAAGTTGAACATATCATTATCTGCGGACACTATGGTTGTGGTGGTATCGAAGCTGCAATTGATGGCACCGAACTGGGATTGATTAACAACTGGCTGTTACATATCCGTGATCTCTGGTATAAACACAGTTCTATGCTAGGTGAATTACCCCCGAATGAGCGTCTGAACCGTCTGTGCGAAATTAATGTTGTTGAACAGGTATATAACCTTGGCCACTCAACGATTATGCAAGCAGCATGGAAACGAGGCCAGAAAGTGATGATCCACGGTTGGGTTTACGGTATTCATAATGGTCAGTTGCAAGATCTGGAAGTCACGGCTGATAGTCGTGAAAAACTGGAACTTGCCTATCGCCAGACCGTATCCAAATTGACGAATAAGAAGTAAGTTTTCAGATCACTAACAAAATACGCTGTAGAAAAGGTTATATTTAACCTCTTCTATAGTGTAATTAAACGAAGATTTATACAGATTTTTATTTTATTAAATCGCTGCCTATTTGAATCTTAAGTATTTATTTTTATTTCTTTATTTTACGAATGTACTCAATATGGTAATAAAAAGAAAACAACATAATTCATGATAAATATATTCATCATCACTACAGAAAAAAGGAAAGATAAATATATTATTATCCACTAGGTAAAAAATTCGGTTATCAGTTCTACCACCTGCATTCCATTTGACTGTTTCCTACCTTGTCGAAATTGTTACAAAAGGCTAGCGTTTCTTACTAAAATAAGGAATGTTTCAAATTTTCCTTGAATGGACAAAGTAGTTCATGAAAAGAACATTTTTATGGGCTATTGAATCACATTACCTGTAATAACAATGTTGACACTTAGGTAAAACCACTCTACAGTGTCAACAATGTGATAACCGTTACTTACGAGGAAAGTGCTATGCTCACTCATGTCAGAAAAATTGGAAACTCTGTTGGTACTATTATTCCAGCTCAGCTATTGAAATCCCTCCACCTGAAAGAGGGTGACCAATTATCAATTGTCGAAGAACAAGGAAAAATTGTAATCTCTGCGGTAAACCATCGTCCCAAGTATAAATTGGCCGATCTACTTGCTCTATGTGACTCAGAAGCACCGATACCTGAAATATTAAAAGAATGGGATGCTAGTAAACCTGTAGGGAATGAAGTGTAATGGCAATATTTCAACGAGGGGATATTATTGAAGCTTGCTTAAACCCGGTCGCGGGTCAAGAACTGCAAGGTGACAAAAGACCATGCTTAGTAATAAGTCCATACAATTTTAACAAATTAGGTTTAACAATTATTGCTCCTATAACACAAGGAGGAAATTATGCCAGGTTCGCAGGTTTTGCCGTGACATTAATGGGCACCGGTACACAGACTCAAGGAGTGCTATTAGCGAATGGCATTCGTTCCGTCGATCTAAGTGCAAGACAGGCAAGAAAAATTGAAGAGGCACCGACGTCTGTAGTTAATGAAATTTTAGCCATAGTGTCCAGCATATTGGAATAAATTCTACTATTAATCAGGGATATCTGCCGATATGGTTCTACGACCGGAAGCCGTATTAGGCACCAGAGCCGAAATGTAGATAGGAACGCAGCCCTCTACACATCATGCCTGAATCACATAAGCCAAAAACGGCAACCCAAAAGTTGCCGCTTTCAAATGAGATAAAAACTACTCTTCTAACAAAACCACATGGCCGATATAAGGCAAATGACGGTAAAGTTGCGCATAATCGATACCATAACCCACCACAAATTTATCCTCAATTGAATAACCAATCCACTCAACCGGAACATTAACTTCACGGCGGGAAGGTTTATCCAGCAAGGTACAAATTGCCAGTGATTTTGGCTCACGCAGCGCCAAAATTTCACGCACTTTATTCAGGGTATTACCTGAATCAATAATATCTTCCACAATCAATACATGCTTACCGCGAATATCTTCGTCCAGATCTTTCAGGATTTTCACATCACGCGTGGAATTCATACCGCTACCGTAACTGGAAGCCGTCATAAAATCGACTTGATGAGGGATCTGAATTTCACGGCATAAATCAGCCATAAAAATAAATGAACCTCTCAGCAATCCGACCAACACCAGCTCACTACCGCCGTCACGATAGTGTTCAGTAATCTGTTTTCCCAGTTCAGCAATACGTTGTTTAACCTCCTGTTCGGAGATCATAACTTCTACAGTGTGTTTCATTATAAAGTTAACCAATTGTTTTTAATGAATAATTATATGAAAATCAATAAAAAATCATAACCAGTTGATATGCCAATTAATACGCCATTCTTCTAGCAATATTGTTGAACAATTCCTTTTCTCTAGAATATCTAAAGGCAAGTATGGCATAAGATAAGGATGTTTATAGTATTTAGAAGAGAAACCAATCTACAGATCATACACCAAAAATATTATTTAGTAATAATAGCTCACAGCAGCAAACCAACAGATATTTTAACTTTGGCGGCGTTGTAAAAGGACAGTGAAGATAAAGAACGTCTCCTATAACCAAACTCTGTTTGCCTGAAAAATCTGCCCTAAAAGATGTGGGAAATCTGTCACCAAGATTAGTCATCAGCTACTCAGCAGAAGTCAGATAAGCAATTAATTTATCACCATCTTTACAACTGGCAGCTATCACTTCCAACGGAATCTCACCATTCTGGTTAGCCGCCATCCAAACACTATCGTGGCTGATATCACGTATTTCTTTAAAAGAGAGATTCCCATATTTTTCAATTGCTTCATTTATGCAATCAATATCAGAATCGCTAAATACATCTTCATCGAAATCACGCAAAGCACGTATTTGGTTATTTCCATAACGTCCTTCTACTGACAACGATGACCGAATAACATCAACATCACACCTATTTGGAATAAAGCGCCCGTCTCCCCTGGCTACTTTTATAATATCATAGGCATTCTCTGCAACGGGGCCATCTTTCATTGCAAGATAATTATCACCCGTAATTAACCGGCCATAACGCTCCAAATGCAGCCGGTCAGCAAAATACAGAATTTTACCCACATGATAAATGTCAGAAATTGGTGCTGTAGAGGCAACATACAGAATAGCCTCTATAGCCTTTTCTGAGTCAAATCTTGCACTAAGCATCTCAATTACCTTCATTTAAACAGGATAAATAATACACAAAACCTATGCCTATTTTAATACCTACCATAATCCCTGTACAACGCTTTGTTATGCTCCATTGCGGTCAGCAAAATTATTTACTAACAGTAAAACCCACCATCATGCCAGTATCTTCATGCTCCAGTAGATGACAGTGCGCCATAAATGGGTGTTTCGCTCCCGCCGTATGCTTGAACTGAACCAGCACTTCACTCTCCTTACCTTCCACATGCACAATATCTTTCCAACCACTGCGGTGAGCAGCAGGCTTACGGCCATTTTCACTCAAAATACGAAAGCGGGTGCCGTGGATATGGAACGGATGCAGCATCATATCGCCAACCCCAGAAATCACCCAACGCTCATACTGCCCCTGTTTTACATCAAAAGCAGGTTCCATCATGGAGAAAGCCCGCCCATTAATGGTATTCGCACGATGGAAATTTAGTTCACCACCATGATGCATATCTCCGTGGTTCATATTCCCATGATCCATTCCCATACCCGCCATAGCACGCTCACCGTAGCGTTGAGACAACATCATCATTCCCTGCATATCCAGACGACTATCCATCGCCAGATGTAAACGACGCCTATTCAAACCGTTAAAAGAAGGCAATGCAGGAAGCGTGGCAAGCTGTTCCGACAGTATTACGCGGCTAGAAAAAAGCTGAGGTTGAATACGTAAAACCGGCAGTGGCTGCTCAAATGGCGGTAACGTCATTCCTATCTGAACCACAGGCAACGTCACCAGATCGAAAGATTTGCCATCCGAAGCATCTATAACTACCTCAAAACGTTCTCCCGCCAGAATCGGTAACTCATTAACCGCAACCGGTTCCGCTAACAAACCACCATCACTGGCAACAACATACAACTGACGACCATCACTGGTCGCAATATTGAGGCTACGAGCATTACAACCATTTAGCAAACGCAAACGTAACCAGCCGCGCGGTGCAGTATGTTGGGGCAAAACAACACCGTTGGTCAGCATCATATCGCCAAACCAACCAACAGCAGCGCTCATTACATCCAGTTGATAATCAATCTGCCCCTCGTTATTCAAGCGCTTATCCTGCAACACTACCGGAATATCATCCACGCCCCATCGATTTGGCAACCCCGTATTAATAGTGTTCTCATCTTCAATCAGTACTAATCCACCAAGCCCCATTGCAACCTGATAACCCGTCTTGCCATGCGTATGTGGATGGAACCAACAAGTTGCTTCCGGTTGTTCAGGCGTAAAACTAACCGCCCGACTCCCACCTGGCGCAATCATCGCATGTGGGCCGCCATCAGCTTCCCCAGTAATCTCCAGACCATGCCAGTGAACCGTGGTTTCTTCCGGTAGATGATTACGAATATCGATAGTAACGGGTTTACCAGAAGTCAATTTCAGTGCCGGCCCCAGTAAATCACCGTTGTAACCCCAAGTTTTAGTCACCGTTCCTGCTTTAAAACTAGATTTTCCCGCTTTGATTTCAATAGCGATTTTCCCTGTCGCATCTGGCTCTAGTTGTGGAGGGACAGGTAATGCCGGATAAGACTCAGCAAAGGAGAAACGACTCCATACAGGTAACATACTGGATACACCCATAATGGCGCTTAATCTGATAAAATCACGTCGTTGCATATTCACTTCCTAGTTAACTCAACCAAAAAATAGACAACAAAAAAACATCTCATAAAGGAAACCTAAGGGCTACCCTTACAGGAAGGTCAAGCAAAGGGAATGTGATTTAAGTCGATCTTTACAGTAATTTTAAAAAATAAATTTTACCTAACAAATATATTAATATGTTAACGTACTATGACATGGATTGATTATAATAATACAAATGCGAAAATTAGCTCTCTTGACTTACATACTGGTTC
This sequence comes from Photorhabdus luminescens subsp. luminescens, assembly GCF_001083805.1. GTDB lineage: Bacteria > Pseudomonadota > Gammaproteobacteria > Enterobacterales > Enterobacteriaceae > Photorhabdus > Photorhabdus luminescens. The sequence goes on from NZ_JXSK01000003.1 coordinate 560,522, forward strand.
TTTTCGGTTTTTCTCACCCCGCAAAAGCGCTGACAGAAAATGAAGCTGAAGATCTGGCCGATCTGACAGCGGTGTTTATCTACCTGAAATATGACTGTGGTTACAGCCAAATTCCTGACCGGGAAATTAAACGAGCCATTATTTATTTCGCTCAACGCAATAAGTGGGATTTAACTAATTACAACAGCCAATTGATGGACAAACTCAACGAAGAAAGCTACCAAGATCTAAAAGGAATTTACCTATCCAATGCGATAAAGTGTCATGCTCTCGCCAGAGATTCGCTGAGTTTATTCGCCTACGTTAAATAGTCCTTTTCCTCATACCCCCAAAGGGGTAAATTTCACCGTGCAACTATGAAAATTGTTGGTTATTATGTGCACCCAATTTTCATGACTGTCACAGTGGAGGAAAAGCCGGGATATGTCACAAAAAGAAATTTGGTACGAAACCCTGCACGCCAACTTTGGCCAGTATTTTTCCGTTGATAAAGTGCTTTATCACGATAAAACTGAGCATCAAGATTTGATCATCTTTGAAAACGCGGCATTAGGCCGCATTATGGCGCTGGATGGCACAGTACAAACGACTGAACGTGATGAATTTATCTACCACGAAATGATGGCCCATGTTCCCTTATTCGCCCACGGGAACGCCAAACGAGTACTGATTATCGGCGGTGGTGATGGTGGTATGTTACGTGAAGTCTGCCGTCATCAATATCTTGAAAGCATCACTATGGTTGAAATCGATGCTGGGGTAGTTGAATTCTGCCGTCAGTATCTGCCTAATCATAATGCCGGCGCTTATGATGATCCACGCTTTAATCTGATCATTGACGATGGCGTTAACTTCGTGAATACCACCGATCAGAAATTCGATGTCATTATCTCTGATTGCACAGATCCGATCGGGCCCGGTGAAGGATTATTCACATCTGAATTCTATCAAGGTTGCCAACGCTGCCTGAATGAAGGCGGCATCTTTGTTGCTCAAAATGGTGTTTGTTTCCTGCAACAGGACGAAGCAGTCACCAGCCATAAAAAATTGAGCAACTATTTTGCTGACAGCGGTTTCTATCAGGCTGCTATTCCAACCTATTATGGCGGAATTATGACCTTTGCCTGGGCAAGCCAAAACCCAGCACTATGCCATGTGGATCTGGCAACATTGCAACAGCGCTTTAACAACGCAGGTTTTACCTGCCGTTACTACAATCCAGCCGTTCATGCCGGTAGCTTTGCCTTACCACAATATCTGCTGGATGCACTATCTGAGAACCCATAATCACCCATTAGCCAGGAGGTGAAATAAATTGCACAAGCTGAAATTGCACGGCTTTAATAACCTGACAAAAAGCCTGAGTTTTTGTATTTACGATATCTGTTATGCAAAAAGCCGAGCTGATCGGGATAGTTATATCGCTTATATTGACGAACAATATAACGCTAACCGTTTAACGGAAATTCTTAGCGAAACGTGTTCGATCATTGGTGCAAATATTTTGAATATCGCCCGTCAGGACTATGAGCCGCAAGGGGCAAGCGTTACCATACTCGTCAGCGAAGAGCCGATGGACCCAAAGGATGTAGACAATACTGAAAATCCAGGTCCATTACCCGATTCCGTCGTTGGTCATTTGGATAAGAGCCATATCTGCGTTCACACTTATCCAGAAAGCCATCCGGGCGGCGGTATATGCACTTTCAGAGCTGATATTGAAGTATCAACCTGCGGTGTTATTTCACCTCTCAAAGCACTGAACTATCTGATCCACGAATTAGAATCAGATATTGTCACGATGGATTATCGTGTCCGCGGTTTCACCAGAGACGTAAATGGCGTGAAACACTATATCGATCATAAAATTAGCTCTATCCAGAACTATATGACTGAAGAAGTGCAATCTCAGTATTACATGATGGATGTTAATATTTATCAGGAAAATCTATTTCATACAAAAATGATGCTAAAAAGATTTGACCTGAATGATTACCTATTTAATGCCACACCAGAACAACTTAGTGAAACTGAAAAGCAGGAAATTACCCATCTTTTGAAAAAAGAGATACAAGAAATCTATTATGGACGTAATTTACCCGCTGTTTAACTTTCACTAACTTATTATTTAACCTGAGGTTTGCTTAAGAAGGGGACTAAGTGCCTGAGGCACGATCAAAGTTTTTGCTAGATAAAACAAAATCGTGGAGATCCTCAGGCATATCTAATTTAGAAAAACTTTACTGCTGCGTCGATGACTTTTGCCAAAAATTTATTCCTCTCTGGCATCAACAGTTAATTGAAAACGGCTTGCTCAAACGTCGCCGCGAAGCTTCCCTTTCTCTCAGTGAAGTCATGACGCTCCTCATTTTATTCCACATGAGCCATTATCGTGATTTTAAAACGTCTTATATTCAGCATGTTAAACACTATCTTAAGGCCGATTTTCCCAAGTTGGTCAGCTACACCTGGATGTTAACCTTGAAGCAAAGGGCGCTCATTCCCCTCTGTGCTTTTCTTTCGTCACGCAAGGCTGAAACTCAAGGGATCGCTTTTATCGATTCAACCAAAATTGCCGTTTGTCACAACCTCCGTATTCCCCGTCATCGCGTATTTAAGGGCGTCGCACAGCGAGGGAAAACGAGGTTAGTCATGTCACTTTGGTATTCTTAAAAGAAAAAACCCGCTGTTAGCGGGCTTTTCATGGTTTTGATAGAGGGATTATCTTACGAGTGTTTCGACAGCTCACGCCGAGCCAATTCAGCCAAGAATCCGCTGCGGCTATGATACTCACGATGTGAGTTCACGTATTCATCAATTCTACCCAACAAAAGTTGAGGCATAGTAATGTTTAGCTTGATGGCTTTTCCATCGTATTTAGTTAAATCCACGTCAACATAAGCCCAACTGCCGCCGGTGCAATCTTCATTGCTTAGATGGTCAGCAACAGTTCTGGCTTGTACTGGAGCCTCACCCTTTTCGCTCATGTATTCAAAATAAGTATCTAATGCGTTTTGAGCATCGCTAATAGCGTCGTCAATGGTATCGCCAGCAAAGTAACATCCGATCACGTCTGGCACAAAACCGGAAAACGATCCGTCGTCAGCCTGATGTAAATAAATAGGATATCTCATGCTTACACCTTCTCTTTGATCAAAGAGCGGCCTTTCAACCGCTTAATTAAGTTATTTCAGTCCTGCTTGTTTAAGTATTTTATTGAGCGTCCCGATCGCCAAATCTTTGCGCGGATGCGGAATTACTATCGGGCTGGGTTCCCCTGATTTCTCGAAAACATGATGCGAACCATTGGCTCGCACAAAATTCCAGCCAACTGCTTTGATTTGCTTTATTAGTTCATCGCTAGACATTATCCCTCTCTTTAATCAAAACCAAGAGAATGATAGCACCGCTTATACCCACCATCAACACCAATACCCATGATGGGTATAAGAAATATTGTTCGGGTAGCCGACTATAACCCATTATTCCAATTTACATGACTAATGCAGTGCTCATTATAATTTCAGCACCGTAAATGGTTTTAAGGTAATCCAGAGCAGCTTGCTGATCGATGCCGGGAAAAACACACACAGCATCTGACAAAACTTTGATTTGATAACCGCGTATAAATGCGCCATAAGCGGTATGTCTGACACAACAATGAGTATGTTGGCCGGTTAACACAACTTCCGTCACACCATATACTTGCAAAACCTCTTCCAGATCGGTTCCATCGAAAGCCCCATAAAATCGCTTGGGCAAAACAATTTCACGTTCTGCTCCAATAGGAGCCAGTGCCTCAATGACATTAGCGCCTGATGTTCCGGCCATTGCATGTTTACCCCAAATACTTATTTCTCGATCATCAGCTCGATGAGCATCATTAGCATAAACCACCAGCCAATCCGGTTGACGCCGGGCATGATCAATCAGCCGTTTAATTACCGGTACGATCTTCATCGCATCCGCCTCATTGGCGAGTAATCCTGTGACAAAATCGTTCAGCATGTCAATTACGATCAACGCTTTCATTCGTTTTGTCCTTTAAATTTGTTTGTACAAAAACAATTGCAGTGACTGACTTCCACCACTAAGTTACAGACAATTCTGACAAGATTTTCTTATGATTAATATTAGCTCATGAAACTGGGATGGCCGACTTTTTAGCTGCTCTAGCAACTAATAATAACGCCAATAACCCCTATTATCTTGACACATGACATTACAGGGTTATTATAACTCCACAAAGACAAAACAAGAGAGCTGGAGGATGGATAGCAGAAACGCGATAGCAATGATAGAAGCTGACGGATGGTATCTGGTGAGGGTTAAAGGCAGTCATCATCAGTTCAAACATCCGACCAAGAAAGGACTGGTAACGGTAAAACACCCACAAAAGGACATACCTTTACCAACATTAAAAAGTATCCAAAAACAGGCGGGGCTTTAGCCCACTTCTTGGAGGTGTAAATGTTATATCCAGTTGCCATTGACAAAGGTAATTCATCCTTTGGCGTCCGTGTCCCAGATATCCCAGGTTGCTTTTCTGGCGGAGATAATTTTACAGACGCGATAGAAAGCGCCCGTGAAGCAATTGAAGCGCATATCGAATTGCTGGTTGATGATAACGAAGTAGTACCAGAAGCGACCAGCGTGGAAAACTACCTGACAAACCCTGAATATATGGGGGCAATATGGGCATTAGTTGATGTAGATATTACCCGATTATTGGGGAAGTCAGAAAAAATCAACGTCACTCTTCCATCATTGCTGATCCGCCGTATCGATCAATTCGTCGCAAGCCATCCAGAATACGGGAGTCGTTCAGGTTTTTTATCACATATAGCAGCAGAAAAAGTTATTGGTAGAGCCAAAATCTAATACATCTGAAGTGTCAAATTATTGACAATATGCTGACTTTATTCTAATAAAACACCGCCATAATAGTTTCCACAAATAATCACAGCCCTGAATAAAATAGTTTATCCAGGGCCACTTAATAACACGGTGATTATTTCGATGGTGTCAAAGAAAAGGTCAACGTCTCCAACGGCTGGAGGGTAATCAACGCTGTTTTATTGATAAACTTCGGTACCGAGCTGTTCTCGCCATAATCGATATTAACGTCATATACCGAAGGCTGATTATCAGGCAATTCAAGATCGCTTTGCAGATCCAGATAATATTGTTTCACTTCATCCGATGGATTGCGCAAAGTAATAATCGACTTTTTCGGACTCCAGGCTCCCCAACCGTACACCGCTAGATCGGTGGGATCTTTACCAATCCAATGGGTATCAAACAGCACATCTTTATTTTCCTCTGACCATTTCGCCGCGTTTGCCAGCGTATCCCAATCCTCGGTGGTCAACAGTTCAGGCGTAACATACATCTCCTGTAACTGCGTGCCGCTGCCAAAATAGCTCCAAACCTGATCAGCAAAATCTTTAGGTGACTGTTTATCCAGATGCTTAGCCTGTTTAGCATAAACAATGCCATGCAGCATCAACGAATTCAGTGGAAACAGCGGCCCCTTTGTTACGACATTACGATAAGTTTCCGCATCACGGTAGGTAAGCCACTGCTGCACTTTGGAACCTGTACCGTAAAACTCCACATCATAGCCGCCACGCCAAATAGAATCGGCGAAAAATAGCCAGGAAGGCGTGGCTTTAGTGCCTGTGGTCAAGTTGATAAACAGTTCATTTCCTGTACCGCGCATATCTTCAATAAGATGGATAGCGGCATCAAAATCACTGGTGAATGAACTCCCTTTAATCACACGATCAGCATTGCCGGTGCCATCCAGCTTAAACATGGATACATTTTGTTGTTGAATCAGGTTGAGTACCCGTTTATGGAAATTGGCGTAGTAATTAGGGCCTGAAAGCGCAAATCGGCCATCTATCACTTCATAGCCAAACTCCTCCGCATGGGAAACACGTTGCTCACCAGGTTTACCATAACCGCCCCAAGGAGAAAGCCAAATACCTAAACGAGCACGATATTGATCTGCCGCCTGTTTAAGATTTTTAAATTCATGGGGAAATGCTTCACTAAAACCCCAATCTCCTTTGAGGTTATCCCAACCATCATCAAACAGATAACCACCCAACTTCACACCGCGCTTAGTCGCCAACTCCTGCCCAAATTGATTGATACGGGTCAACGCCTCTTGTTCAGTATAAGGAGTGAAGAAACCAATATCGTACCAAGAGTTGTAATGTAGAAAAGGACTATATTCACGCGGACGAGCATTGTTCAAAAACTCATTGACGTTGCGCCGCAATTGCCCTTTTTGATAAACACCAATATACGTCTTATAACTTAGCGTTTTTCCCGGTTCTAACGGGATAGAGAGCGCAATTTTTTGCGAAGTGTTCCCTTTATAAGCCTCAGTGTTAATCAATGGATTACCGGGAACAATAAAGAAACTATCGCTGATAATCGGTGAACTGACGATAGACCCGTGAACAAAAGCGGTTTTCGTGTGAAATGGTATCAACGAGACAGAGCTGAGCTCCAACGCATTTTTCTGCGGTGTAATGGTGATTTCAAACGAGCCGTACTTATCTTTACCCTCCACAGTAATTATATTTTTTACCTGAATGTCGCCATGTTTCAGGGAGACAACAATACGATTGTGCTTTTTGCTGATATCAGTAATTTGAAAATCTTTAGCCGTGAGCTTCTCTCCTGATTTCAACGTGATTTCAAACAGATTGTCAGTAATGATTTGATCGTGGTTTTTGGGATTTTCAAACTTCAGTTGCGTCACTTTACCGTGTTCGTCGCTAACAGTTACGTGGTAATTGTTGCCGTCCAACAACCAGCTATCTGCCCAGACTGGAGCACTACACAACACGGAACTCGCTAATAAACTCAACGTAATTTTATTTAACGTTCTTATTTTCACAGCAGTTTCCTTATAGTCAGAATGAAAAAACAGAATCTTCACGAATACAGCTTGCCTGTACTGCCACAAATCCGGATCTTTTCTTCTACTACTGCCTGCATAGCCTGTTTTCCCGGCGCGATATATTTACGTGGATCATTCGCATCTGGATGCTGGATGAAATAACGCTTTACCGCATCAGCAAAAGCAATTTTCAAATCGGTCGCCACATTGACTTTACATACGCCAAGGCCAATCGCTTGCTGGATCATCACTTCAGGAATACCCGATGCCCCATGCAGCACCAACGGAATATCCACCTGTTCACAGATTGCCGCTAACCGATCAAAATCCAGATGCGGTTCACCATGATACAAACCATGCGCAGAACCAATCGCTACCGCCAGAGAATCAATACCGGTACGGGCAACAAAGGCTTTTGCTGCCAGCGGATCGGTAAAAAAACTATCGGCGCTGGAGACCTGCAAATCATCTTCCTGCCCGCCTAGTCGCCCCAATTCCGCCTCAACGCTAACATCGTAACGATGACAAAATCGTACCACCTCAGCCACCTTGCGAATATTCTCTTCAAAGGGTAAATGCGAGCCATCAATCATTACCGAACGCACACCTGCGGTCACTTTATGACTGATATCCTCCAGTTCCTCATGATGATCGAGATGCAACGCCAGCGGCAAATTATGGCGGCGAGCGGCATCCTGACAGATTGACACCAAATAATCAGTCCCCGCATAACTGAAAGTACTTGGCGTACCTGCCAGAATAACTGGCGATGCCAGACGTGCAGCAGTTTCCGCTACCACCTGAACAGTTTCCAGATTATGGACATTAAAAGCAGGAACCGCATAGCCTTCACGCAAGGCCTTCTTCAACATTTGACGACTAGAAATCAGGTACATATAAACTCCTTAAATGCCATCCAGATTCGGGCTGTCATACCTGCGTTTCTGTTGTTCATGCCACAGGCTGGTTAATCCCCGCCGCCCACATTCCAGCGCCATATCACGAAATGTTTCCAAGGTTATATCTTCACGATCCAGCATCATCTCTACCGCCAATTGCATATTAGTACCGGTGATAACTTCATAACATGGATTAGCTATTGCCAGTTGCGCCGCCTGCCGGAACGGTGATCCACCCAGTAAGTCACTGAGAATAATGACACCCTCGCCACTATCGCAGGCGGCGCAGGCCGCCTCCAGCAACACCAATAATTGTTGCGTACTGACTCCCTCAGGAAAATCGACAGCACAGCACTGAGGTTGTCGTCCGACGACTTGTTCCACTGCCTGCAACAACCCACTGGCGAAATGCCCATGACCGGTGATTACAATACCTAACATTCCCTCTCCTCAGTGCCGTTTATTAAAGAAAACCCACAAACTTTCCTACAATCCCGATCACGACGGTCAAACCAATTAATTTGACCGGGGAAAATCCTTTTTTCATCAACCAAAACACCAACAGGGTGAAACACAACGGCAATAAATTCGGCATTAGTTTATCCAACACATCCTTCTGCAACGCCACACTGGCCTTACCGGCGTTTATCACCACCGGCGTCGAGAGATGGACATAGGAAGCCACTAACGCCCCGATTACCGTCATTCCTACTATCGAAGCAGCATGGGAGATCTTCTTGGTATGCTTTTTCAACAATGCTAATGCACTGGTGCCTGCACGATAACCATAATGCGCCAGACCAAAACGCAAGCCGAAATGTACGATATTGAACAACAACAGGAATATGATGGGACCGAACAGACTGCCCTGTAGCGCCAGAGAGGCCCCGATACCTGCGCAGATGGGTAGCAGAGTCAACCAGAATAATGCATCGCCAATCCCACCTAGCGGCCCCATTAGCGCCACTTTCACCGCGCGAATAGTGGAAATTTTCTCTTTATTCCGCTCCATTGCCAGCACCAATCCAGACAGGAAAGTGACATCAAACGGATGCACATTGATAAATTCCATATGCATCTTCATCGAATTTGCCAGATCTTGCGGGTTTTTGTGGATCTTACGCAGACCGGGAATCAAGGTGTACAACCAGCCCCCCGCCTGCATACGTTCATAGTTAAATGATGCCTGTAGCAACAAAGAGCGCAATGCCATACGGTTCAAATCGCCTTTGGTCAGATCCTCGCTCGGTATCGTGTCCTGATAGTCATCCTGCTCAACCTGACTGGTTGCCAGCGCCTGCGCCATCCTGTTCTCAGCTTTGGCGGCCATAGCCGCATCGGTGTCGTTAAATGCCATCTTCCATCTCCTGAGATTGAGTGGTAGGTACGCTGCGTTCAGCGGCCTCTTCCATACGGGAACGGTTAAAGAAATCGATCAGTGCAATCGCAAAAGCGCCAAGCGCTACGGCAATAATCGGCATATTAAGGAACGTGACTGAAATGAAACCCAAAATGAAATAAGCGATATAAGTCTTTTTCATCATGATCTTCATCAGCATAGAAAAACCGATAGCAGGCATCATGCCCCCCGCAACCGCCAGACCATCCAACAACCATTGCGGCGCCTTCTGTACCATGACGCTGGCAGCACCGGCACCGAAATAGATCGGTAGAAATGCCACAATAAAGTAGAAACAAAACAGTATGGTGATACCCAGATAATTCACACGCTCCACACCGCGCCAGTTCAACGCTTTCACCATCTGATCGCATTTATGCATCATGGGTGAAAACACCGTAAACAGCAGGGTGATGCAGCCTTGCACCGCAATGGAAAACGGCACCGCGATACCAATCGCTACCTTAGGATCAGCATGAGTCAAAATAGCGAATGCCGTACCAATCACACCACCAATCACCACATTTGGCGGCTGAGCGCCTGCCAGCGGCACCATGCCCATCCAGACCAGCTCCAGTGACCCTCCGACCAACAAACCCGTCTGTACATCCCCTAAAATCAGCCCAACCAACGGCCCAATCACGACTGGACGATGAAAATGAGTCAAGCCATCGAACAGATCCACCCCGGCCAATCCGGCCAGTAACCCAATCAATATCGCATCAATCAGCATAACTCACCCCTCAAACCAGCAATTTGGCGATAGGTTCTCCCGCTTCATCCGGCACTCGCCGAATCTCGCAAGTGACGCCCAGTTGCTCCAGTTCACGAAACACCACCACGTCACTGTCATCAACCGAAACCGTCTTATGGATTTGACGCTTTCCCTCAGCAAAATGCATATTACCCACGTTAACGAAGCGGATCGGTACCCCGCCTTTTACTAACGTCAGTACATCCTGCGGTGTTTTACAGACAATGAAAATTTTCTGGCGCTCAGCCGCTTTATGAATCACATCAATGGTTTTTTGCAGGGTGAAATAACGCGTCTGAACCCCATCAGAAACCACCATATCCATCAGATTTTGCTGCATCAAATCACCGGCAACGTGATCGTTAGCCACCAATACCAAATTGGCCCCCAGAGAATTGGTCCAGGTCACACCAACTTGACCATGCACCAACCGGTTATCAATTCGGGTCATTAAAATATTCGGTATCGACATAATCACTCCTGCTACATTTTATTCTTTGTGAAGACGGTGGATGATAAGGATAAATTTCCACCCCCTTCACCACGCGGTTGACTTCCCCTGTCGGACATGGATTGTCTGGCGTTATGCCCAGTGCCAGCGAGGTTTCAAACGCTAACATCTGCAAAAATATCAAATAAGGGAACAATAGCCAGATATCGTCTTGTTCACTATTAATCACCGTGAACCCTTTCCCCTGTGTGCCGCTCAGTGCAACAATTTGACACGCCAATCCGTCATGATTCAGTTCATGCCATAGATCGAGATCATAACGACGACGATATTGATCAGCAGAAAGCATCATGACCACCAGCGTATCCCGTTCAATCATAAACTTCGGCCCATGACGCACTCCCATTGACGAGTCGTAACGAGTGGCGACATGCCCGGCGGTCAACTCCAGCATCTTGAGCGCCCCCTCCTCTGCTATTCCAGTAAAACAACTGGAACCCAGACACATCATGCGTTTAAAACCGCTACGGGCCAGCCGCTTAATCTGTTCCTGCCACCGCCCTCTTTCCCGCTCACACAACGCGATCATCGCCATCAACGATTCCCCATTCTGTTCCAACGTTAACGGCCCTAGCAGCAAGATTGTTGCTAACGTCATACAACTGAAACTGGACGTCATAGCAAAACTCTGGTCATGAGAACCCTGTGGCATATTCAATGAACAGACGTGAGCGCGCCCTTCGGCATAACGCGCCAATGCCCCACCGGGATTACAGGTCAGCATCAGGTGATAACAGCGTGGCAGGAGTTGATCCGCCAGTTTTACCGCCGCCACGCTCTCCGGGCTATTGCCCGATCGCCCATAGGAAATCAGTAAAGTTGAACGTGTTGGATCAAGATATTGCAAAGGAGAAGGCACAATATCTGTCGTGCTATACGCGACCACATTCAGTCCGCACTGCTCACGCAACCAAGGCGCCAGCGTGCGCCCGATAAACGCGGAGGAACCTGCGCCACACAGCACTATCTGTAACTCTGGCTCCGATAACAACGGCTGCAAAAAGGGTCGCCACAACGCTTCCTCACGTTGCAGATTTTGATATAACTGACGCCAAAGCTCAGGCTGTTGATAAATCTCTCTGGCGGTATGCAACGCATGATGCTCACGCAACCAGACTTCGGTATAGGAAAACAGCTCATTCATGCTAAAACTCCTTGTACTTCAGGCTCACAAGCCTGCGCATAGCTCAAGAGCACAGAACGAATTTTATCGAGCACCCAGGCATGTGGGTCATTATCCAACCTTCCGGCATTAACGGCCTGCGCCTGATCAGGCAGGTACTGACTCAGTAGTGAAAGGGAAACCGGGCGACAACGCAGGTTATCCATCAAGGTGTTCACTGCCTGTTGTACTTGCGGATGCGGCCAGTAGTAACGAACGCGATCACTCAAACTGTATTGACGATCAATAAACTGTTGATGAGGTGTACCGTGGTAATAACGGTTCCAGTGCTCCGGCTGCTCAAGCATGACCTGTTCTAACGTGGCGCACAGATGAGCCGCGCCCGGTTCCCCATTCCATTCACCATCGATTTTATCGAGTGCGAACAACGCCTCACGTAAAGCAAAAGTCAAAGCCGGACCAACTTTCAGAATGGCAAAGTGATCGCGTACCAATTCACGGTAAGCTTGCGCTGTTTGATAATCAGTGGAATGGGCTTCATAGACTAAATAGGGTTGAGATTCGATATATTGACTCAGCGCCGCGGCACGTTCAGGCTGATAATGTTCGATATGATGGTGATCGAACTCCACACCCGGCTGTACCACCAGCGCAATTACCCTCGGCCATACCGGTTCCAATCCAGCCAACTGCCAAGCTTGTTGATGTACACTCAACGTTGTAGCCGCAGCCTGAGGCGTCGTGACTTGCATTCCAGCCAATGCTTCTTTGGCTCCGCCCGGTACCGGCACTTCGGTACCGATCACATAAACCGGTGGTTCTCCCCCCACCTGCTGCCAACAACGTTCCGCCACCTGACACAAACGAGCTGCACGTACCGCAACCTCCTTGTCGCCCAGCGGCGTTGGATCATCCAGACAAGACATCGAACAATCGAGATGTATCTTACGAAACCCCGCCGCCACATAATCGTGTATCAACGTTTCAGCCAGTTTCATTGCCTGTTCAGCGGGAAGATCCTGCCAGGCATTTGGTCCAAGATGATCGCCTCCTAACCAAACACGATCACGCGGTAAACCAATACGATCGGCCTGTTGCCAAACTGCATCCCGGAATTGAGCAGGTTGCATCCCGGTATAACCGCCAAATTGATTGACCTGATTAGAGGTTGCTTCAATCAGCACCGAGGTTTTACGCTCTTTAGCGACGCGCAAAGCGCTTTCCAATACCCAAGGATGAGCGGAACAGACCGAATAGATCCCCACTGCTTCACCTGATTTGTGACGACGGATAAGTTGTAATAGTGACTGCATGGTGTCTCCCATGCGGGCAAGAATCTCTGTCAGCGCTATTCGTCGGCAATAATCACATCCACGCCGAGTTCAATTAATGCCCGCCTGTAGTTATCGGGGATCCGACTGTCAGTAATCAGCCGATGAATCTGTCCGGCTTGACGGATCATGCAAAAACTTCTACGCCCAAATTTACTGGCATCCGCCACCGCGATAATTTCATGCGCCACCTCACACATTACGCGATTCAGATGGGCTTCACCGGGATGTGGCGTGGTTATCCCTGCTTCCAGATCAAAACCATCGACGCCAAGAAATAGGGTGTTAAAGCGATATTGACGCAATTGCTGTTCCGCAGCCGGACCATAGAGCGAGTAGGAATTCTGACGCACACTCCCGCCAAGCACCATCACCTCCATCCGGTCAAACCCCGCCAGTTCATAGGCAATATTCAACGCGTTAGTCATGACCACCAAATCACGCCGCTCTTTAAGAAATGGCGCGATTTGCGTGGTAGTCGAACCGGAATCAAGGATCAGGGCATCACCATCCTGAACAAACTGTGCCGCCCTGGCCGCAATGCGTGATTTCACATCACGATTCATCCGACCTTTATCTTGCAAGGGGCGATCAAAAGCGAATTGCTGATTCAACATGGCGCCGCCATAAGAACGCAATGCGCAACCTTTTTGTTCCAGATAACGCAGATCATTACGGATAGTGACGCTGGAAACCCCAAAATGGGCGCTCAGATGCTCAACGCGCACGCTGCCCTCATGACACAGCAAGTCGATAATCTGTTCACGCCTTTTTACGGTATCCACGGCCATTCCGTTATACTCCTCAGATTTTCAGCAACAAATCTACGTCACCTGTGATGAATTGCTTTCTCTCTCTTTCGATTTAATTACAACAAAAGCAATTAAATGAAATTGTGATCGCTATTACAGTCTATTATATAGACAAAAATTGGCATAAAAGGTTTCGATTAGAAACAAAACGAAAGGAAATACCAAATTTTCTGGTTACTGACTATTTCCTCAGAAATGAGTTTTTATCTGACTTTTGGATAATAATTGAGACTAAAGAAACGAAAGCGCTTGGTTTTCAATCAGCAACCGCAAAGTTTTATTTTGTCAGGTGATAGAGATCACAAATTTTGTGATTGGGTGTACAAATCCTGATAAAATCCAAGACTGAAAGCTCTTACTGTAATTAAGGACACGCCACATGACAAAACGATTTTCGGTGCTGACTGGCGGGCTGCTGCTTGCCGCTTCTCTCGGCGCTCAGGCCTCGAATACACCCGATCAGACCCGTCTGACAAATACTGTTGACAAGACCATACACTCCCTGATGCAGGAATATGACATTCCAGGAATGGCGATTGCGGTGACTTTCCGCGGTCAACATTTTTTCTATCAATACGGTAACGCATCAAAAGAGAACAACACGCCGGTCACCAAAGAGACAATCTTTGAATTAGGCTCGGTCAGCAAAACCTTTACCGGCAGCCTGATTTCTTGGGCGCAGGTGACGGGGGCCATTTCCTTCTCCGATAAGGCCAGCCAGCATTTTCAACCACTTACAGGCAGCGCCTTTGACAACATAAACCTGCTGAATATTGCCACCTATACTGCGGGCGGCCTGCCGTTACAATTCCCTGATGAGATCGACAGCAATAGCAAAATGGTGGACTGGTTTCAGCACTGGCAACCAAAGTACACACCCGGAACCTACCGCCAGTATTCCAATCCCAGCATTGGGCTAGCGGGCTATATCGTTGCCCAACGCCTTGAAAAACCTTACTCAATACTGATGGAAAAGCAGATCCTTTCACCGCTTGGTCTGCACCATGCTTGGTTTAACGTGCCCGCGCAGGAGATGAAACATTATGCATTGGGTTATTCAAAAGAGAATAAACCGATTCGCATAAACCCGGGCGTGCTGGATGAGGAAGCCTATGGTCTGAAAACCAGCGCACAGGAGCTGATCGGCTTCGTAGATGCGAATATCGATCCTTCCCGCGTAGGTGACAGCAAGTTGGCACAGGCCATTCGGGCAACCCACACCGGCTATTATCGGGTAGGGGAGATGACGCAAGGACTGGGCTGGGAGCTTTATCACTGGCCTGTTACCCTTGAGCAGGTACTGAGCGGCAACTCGGCGCAGATCGCTTATCAGGCCAACAAAGCCACGGAACTATCGCCGCCAGAACCGCCAACGGATGCGCTTTTTATCAATAAAACCGGTTCCACCAATGGCTTCGGCTCGTATGTCGCGTTTGTGCCGCAAGAGCAAATGGGTATTGTGCTGCTAGCCAACAAAAACTACCCCAACGAGGCACGCATCAAAGCGGCTTGGCAAATCCTCAAGGCGCTGAAATAACACGCAATTGCGTTAAATTCAGTTGTCTATTGGCAGCAACAGCGCCTCCCGCAGGAGGCGCTGTCCTAACATATCGAGTCGTTAAGCCAGTAAGGCTTCTAAACCTGCGGTCACCGACTCCATACGGTGACCACCTGAGTGCTCAATCACATAACGCTTGCCGACCTGAGAAGAAGCATCCAGACCCCAAATACCATGTTCGGCCTTCTGACTCAGAGGATCGCTACTAGTATTGATGTGGGTGACGTTGGCACTATCCAACTTGTCGGCCAACCGATCCCGCAATCCTACATGCAATCCCATGCTGTTGAATGCGGTGACCTTGATCCCATGTTTGATACCCGCATATTGCGCCAGCCCGCCGCCCAAAGAGTGTCCCAGAACCTCAACCTTGCCGCCATATTGTTTAGTAAAAGCCTTGACCAAGCGGTCAGCATCCTGAAACGCGCTATCCTTGATCCCTAAAGCAGCGCCGACATCGCTCTTCACCGTACCTGGACGCTTGGTTGGCTGAGTGCCCACGAAGGAAAGCACCATCGTATCTTCACGCTTGTAGACCGCAACCTTGAGCGCAGACCAGGCATCTCCCTCAAGGATTAAAGGATCATTCGCCCCCTTGCCGGGACGAACATGCAGAGTTAACTCACTGCCGGTCCCGCCACTACCATCTTTCCGGCGAGCCAGTATCGAGGACGGAATATCAGCCAGAGTGGCATGGCTGTAACCTGCCGGCATATCCCGATAGCTACTGGAGCAACTGATTCTCGCCAATTGGGCCGCATCCATCACTGCTTTAGCTCCCACAGCATTCAACGGCTCTTGTCCCGCTTTAGCCACAAATGCGGGTTTGGCAATCACCTTGGCAGAATTCAGCAATTGCTCGGCACGCGTTCCAGCCTGCAAACGATCGGACGCGCCAAGCGGTAGGTGCGAGATTCCCTTCGCTCCCGCGCCAGCCAGCCCCAAAGTAGAGGATGCCAGCAAACGCCCTGTGGATTCCGCCAGATTTTTAACGCCTGCAACCCCGACCGAAATCGCACCACTTGTTACGCTACTGGCGCCGCCAGTGATATTAGCCAATCCCTTGATAATGGCCCCAGTCCAGTAACGCGCCTTACCTTTGGCGCTCTGCGCATGGGAGTCATGTCCTCCCTGTATGGCAGTGCCAATCTTGCGAGCAGGGGCACTCAGGGTCAGATATTTCAGTGTGGTGGTCAGCACCTTGCCCGGCGACACCTGAGTACCAAGACCAGTACTGGTGTAATGGGAAGCAAGCTGATGATGAACATTGTTATTGCGAGACGGCGTCTGTACTTCTCCGTTCGAAAGGGGCGCCAATGCCGTGGCGCTGGGAGTGTGCCCAATACCTTGAATAGACATCTTATTATTCTCCTTGATTATTCAGATGACCGAAATTCAGCATACGATGGCCGAACCGGGTAATGGATGCAGCGCAGATGCTCCATTCTGCTGGGTGTTGATCACCTGAAACTGGGCCTGCAAGCTGACTCCAAGATCGAGAAACTCCCCCAGAGTCTGCATAAATGCAGTTTCGTCAAACATCTCGATCAACGCAGAGAAGCTCAACACCAGATAATTGGTACGACTGTCCAGGCTGATCTGACTGCCGCCCGTGGTGAGACCGAACATATTCAGCTCAAGGGCAGCCCGAGTCAGCATCAACTGGCCCGATTCATCTACAGGCAATCGCAACAAAGGAATATAGAGATAAAATGCTTGAACATCGTCATTATCCGGTACTTCAACGATGCACTCTCCACCTTGTCCGAAAGGCACGGTACAGTGACCATCGCCGCCAAGGCTCAAAGCCACATCTTGGCGCTTACCAACAAGGTGCAACCATTCCGATACTGTCTGTTGATATGCTTTCACTAATGATATTCTCCGCTCGTTGTCCCTTGCAGACAAAGGGTTTCGCACGCAATAAGAAGTGGAAGCATATTAACAATCACTGGCAAGCGGTGATTTATCTCCGGGGCGAAGTTTTTTATATCGACGTCGAAATAGCGCCTGATTGGCAGTTGGGTTGCACCGCGCTCAGTTCGGTCAGCAAAAGTTGTCCTGATAGCGTGGTGTAGACCATCTTGTCATGATCTCGCAGGTTAATTTATGTGAGTTTTACGAACCGGATCATATTCCCACCACCATTCAAAGGAGGGAAGTCCTAGCGATTCGAAACTTTCCGGCGGCAGAATATCGGTGAATTCTCCCCCTTCAAATACATCATCATAGGAAAGACCACTGATAGAACAATAGCGCTTACAAGTCCGAACCCAAAGCAAACAGCCACTGTAATAGGTAGTCAATCCATTAATGTAATCACGAACTTCAAGAGATGAAGTAACCAATACCTCTTTTTGTAACCGCAAGAACAAGCTCACTACCCGCCAACGCAGTTCCCAATAATGCTCCATGCTCTGTTCAACCGTATAACCATATTGTCGACACATGACACTAATTACATTGTGCTGCTTATCATCCACCGCCCGTGCTTGCTCCTTAATATAGGCGTAGAGCTCGAGATCCCATGCAGTTAAGCTGCTTATCATCTCTGACAATGCACAAACTCGGCGATCTTTAAACTCATCTTGGCTAATATTAATACCTGCAATAATATGGTTGAGCACAGGATAAGCCCAACTACCCCCACCATACATACGCATCACCAAATAATCGTCGAGCAAAGGTTTTGGTTCCACCGCTTTCCACATTTCAGCCATGATGTAAGTACGCATTCCTTCAAAAAAACGGCCTGCTAGAGTAGGGGATGCATAGCGATCTAATCGAATACGCAAGTCGCGCATTGCCCTAGCGTAACGGTCATTGTTGACGGGATATTCAGGAGATTCAAGAGCACGCTGTAGCTGAGCCGCATTATGGATAAAAGCGGCGGGATTTACGCTTAATGGCCCTTCATCACAATATTCATCATCATAGGCAAAACCCCACATTACGAAATCTGAGCCCACTTGTAGCAATTCCTTGCTCCCCTTTGGATACATTAACCCCGCCAACCGCGCGCTTCCCATTTGCCATAAACGTCGCCTTTGTGTTTCGTCACTATATAAGCGAAAGCGATCCGCATATTCACGCGAAGCTGCTTCAATCTCACAATTTTCCGGATCTTCCGCATTAACTAATGGATGTGACATATACGGGAGTGGATTAGGTATGGGGAGAATTTTAATGATATTCACAAATAATTGGCTCCATAAAGTAATTGATTGACGGAGTGTGGCTTAATAGTCATTAATTTATAGATGGATATCGGTTTTTTTTCCAATCAGTTCAATCTTTTGGATTAAATTAATTGTTGAAACAACAAGCAAGGTTAAACTATGTGATGAAAATATCATATGTGATTTACTGAAATAGCCAACCGAGGTATTTATGAAACATGAATTATTTGCCGATCTGCTAGCCAGTGCGGAAGAAATGGTGAAAATTGAAAAAGGTGATCTAACACCAAAACCGGAACACGTTCACACTTTCACGGAAATCAATGTGAAAGCAATACGCGAAGCAACTGGCCTGAAACAACCCCCTCCATCTACTTAGTCACCCGACAACTCACTAAATTTGTTAGCTTTCTTACAAATTCAACTTATTAATTTGCACAACCTGCCTTTCCTGCACATCATGCAACTTATTGCATTTACCATTATTCATTAACAATAATTATGATTAGAGTTGCACTTATTGACGACCACGTAGTCGTCCGTTCCGGTTTTGCCCAATTACTGACGCTTGAAAATGATCTTGAAATTGCCGGGCAATACGCCAGCGCCAGCGAAGCTTGGTCGGGTTTACTCAGAACCCCGATTGACGTTGCCGTGATGGATATTGCTATGCCGGATGAAAGCGGTTTGCACCTGCTCACCCGGTTACGGCAAAAACGGCCTGATTTTCGCACTATTATTCTCAGCATTTATGACACCACCGCATTTGTCCAAAGTGCGCTGGATGCCGGCGCCTGCGGCTATCTCACCAAACGATGCGGCCCGGAAGAGTTGGTACAGGCAGTACGCTCCGTACATCAAGGGGGATGCTATTTGTGTGCTGATGCGCTAAAAGCGCTGCGTCAAACATCACAGAAAGTTACAGCACTGCAAGTTCTAACCCCCAGAGAACGGGAAATATTTGATCTGCTCATCAATGGCATTAATGTTAAAACTATCGCCGAGCAACTCTATCTCAGTCATAAAACGGTTCATGTTCATCGTGCCAATATTCTTAGCAAACTCCAGTGTGATAGCACCATTGATCTGGTTCATTACGCCCTGCAACACCAGATTCTGATGGGGAACCCATGAACAGAGGATCACGATTCGGCCTGTTATCACTCTTTCTGCTGATCTTTTATTCACTGAGCTGGCTTGCTCTGTGGACCATCAGCTTCTACCTGAATGACAATGGGCAACAAGCTGCGTTACTTCTGCCACAAGGGTTACGGCTGGCACTGTTTATCCTACTGGGACGTCGTTACTTGCCAACCTTATTAGCCACTGAGATTGCCATTTTGCTATGGCTTGGCAGCGAACAACTTATTACTCACAATATCATTCTGTTATCCCCCTTTCTCAGCCTAATACCCACCTTTATCGTGCAGCAATTCTGGTGGCGCTATCCCCTGTATTGGCAACGGCTCTCAATTCTGCTGGCTGGCGTAGCCGCCAATAGCCTGTTGCAAGCTGTTTGTCTGGGGTTTGCGCTGACTGTCGGCGCCAGCCACCTGTTTCTCACCTCGTTAACCGGTGGTGTTTTACTGTCGCCTTTTGTTTATCTGATCTATGAATATCTACGTCAGCAACATTTAAAAAACATACTGCAACCGAGCAATCCAGATCCGCAGTTACGCCCTTCTTTGTTAATGTGGTGTTGTCTATTCTGCTTGCTAGGATTGAGCGCCCAGATCTTTATGTCACCAGAAATTGAAAATCTTTTGGTGATTCTAATATTTATCCCCAATGTTTTTATGGCCTACCGTTATGGCTGGCAAGGCGGCGTACTGGCGGCTTTGCTAGGGAGTCTAATGATCACGTCAGCTCGGCAATTCAATGGAGCTTTTAATGATTTAGGCGAACTGGAAATGTTCCTGACCATTCAGGCTTTATTAGGCATAGGTCTGGGGATAGCCATCAGCCGTCAACAACAGCTCGCTGAGAATTTGCAACGTTACCGTGAACTCTTAGAGCAGGAGTTAACCGCCCGTCATAATCTGATGAAGCAACTGGTTCACACAGAAGAAGACGTTTGTAAAAGTATTGCTCGCGAGTTACATGATGAAATTGGTCAGAATATTACTGCCATTCAAATTCAGGCAACGCTGATAAAACGTACCGCCACCACCCCGGCAACAGAAATGATCGCGGAACAGATCAATAAACTGGCTCAACAGATCCATCAATCCACTCGCCAATTATTACGCCAATTGCGCCCACCGGTTCTGGAAGAGATGTCCTTAGAAAAAGCGCTTCACCATCTGATCCATGAATTTGCGTTTAAAGAACGCGATATTGATTGCCAGTTGAATTACCAGATTCCTCAAAATCCAACCAATGAAACGGTGGTTTTTACCCTTTACCGTCTGGTTCAGGAGTTACTGAACAATATCAGCAAACATGCCAAAGCGACCAGAATCGCCATCATCCTGCGGCAACGCCGGGATGTGATTGAACTTAGAATCAGTGATAACGGTATCGGCATTACAGAAGATAAAAGAAAAGGCGGATTGGGCCTCCAGGGCATTGAAGAACGTATCCGTGCATTAGGTGGAGATTGGCAATTAAGTAACGATAACGGTACGCGTATAATTGTTAAGCTGCCCACAAATTCTGATGAAAATCAAGCATAACTAGGAATTATTCCTAGAGGCCTAAAACCTTATCCCATCCATTTTCATTAATTTTTCTTTATATTTCCTTTTCATGGAGGAGCCGAGTATGCAAACCACCAGCCAGGAACAGATTTCACAGCACTATCGCCGCTGGCGCAGCCGTTTGCTGATTTCCATGATCATTGGCTATGCCGCATTTTACCTGACACGAAAAAGCTTCAACTTTGTCATGCCGGTTATGCAGTTGGAACTGGGATTGGATAAAGGGCATATTGGCTGGATAACCACTCTATTTTATCTGGCCTACGGCAGCTCAAAATTTATTTCCGGCGTATTTCATGATCACACCGGTTATCGCTGGTTTATGGGCGCCGGATTAGTGATGACAGGTGTGTTAAACATTATCTTCGCTTTCTGCTCGTCATTTTCCGCACTGCTGATTATCTGGACACTAAACGGCTTCTTTCAGGGCTGGGGATGGCCGCCCTGCGCCAGATTGCTGACGCATTGGTACTCCCGCAATGAGCGTGGTTTCTGGTGGGGATACTGGAATATCTCCATCAATATTGTTGGCATTACTGTCCCAATGTTGTCCGCTTTTCTGGCGACAACTTATGGCTGGCAAACAGCGCTGATGATGCCGGGAATTATCGGCATTTTATTGGGCGTCTGGCTCTGTCATCAGTTATGCGGCACACCACAACAGCAAGGTTTGCCCAGTGTGGGGCAGTGGCGGCAGGATTCACTGGAGCTTCGACACGAACAACTATCGCTCCCCATGCCGATGATGCAGATATTGCGGGATACGATCTTAACTAACAGAACTATCTGGTTGCTAGGATTCTCCTACATTCTGGTCTATCTCATCAGAATGGCGATTAACGATTGGGGAAACCTGTGGTTGTCAGAAACACATGGCACCAATCTACTCAGTGCCAATGCGACGCTCTCACTGTTTGAACTCGGTGGTTTAACCGGCGCTCTGTTTTCCGGTTGGGGATCTGATTTACTGTTCCGCGGCCAACGCGCCCCAATGATTCTCCTGTTTGCGCTTGGGCTATTTATGGCTGTCACCGCATTGTGGCTCACCCCCATCCATCACTACGCGCTGTTGGCAGTCTGTTTTTTCAGTATCGGTTTTTTTGTATTTGGCCCGCAAATGCTAATTGGGTTGGCAGCAACAGAATATTGCCATAAACAAGCTGCCGGCACCGTCACAGGTTACCTAGGATTGTACGCCTACCTGGGCGCAGCAATCGCAGGCTGGCCGCTAAGTCAAGTGGTTGCGTACTACGGCTGGTCAGGGATGTTTGCCCTGCTCACCGCCGCAGCCGCCATGATGGGTTTGCTGTTGATGCCGCTGTTAATGGCAGACGTTGGTAAAAGGGAACATATGGCAGGGGTAGCATCGCCACTTTCCAATAATAAGCAGTTTTGAATACTAAGGATAAAATAATGAAACTGAAACCTCTCTCTACACTTATCGCAGCCGGTCTAATCGTTGCTGCATTTACCAACAGCGCTCAGGCCGCCGGACGTTTAATCGTTTATTGCAGCGCCACTAACGCCCTGTGTGAAGCTGAAACCAGAGCATTCGGTGAAAAATACAATGTAAAAACCACTTTTGTCCGTAATGGTTCAGGCAGCACCTTGGCAAAAATCGAAGCCGAAAAACGCAACCCACAAGCGGATGTTTGGTACGGTGGTACACTGGACCCACAATCTCAAGCGGGAGAAATGGATCTGCTAGAACCTTATAAATCTCCTAATCTGACGCAAATCATGCCGCAGTTCCGCGACCCGGCTAAACGTAAAGGCAACTACAGCTCCGCCGTTTACGTCGGTATTCTCGGCTATGGCGTCAACACTGAACGTCTAAAAGAGAAAAATTTGCCGATTCCAACCTGCTGGAAAGATCTCACCAAACCAATATATAAAGGCGAAATTCAGATTGCTGATCCTCAAAGTTCAGGCACCGCTTACACCGCGTTAGCAACTTTTGTTCAGCTCTGGGGCAAAGATCAGGCATTTGATTACCTGAAAAAACTGAACGCCAACATTTCTCAGTACACCAAATCCGGCATTGCGCCAGCGCGAAATGCCGCTCGCGGCGAATCCGCGATTGGTATCGGTTTCCTGCATGACTACTCATTGGAAGTAGAAAATGGCGCCCCACTAAAACTTATCGCGCCATGTGAAAGTACCGGTTATGAAATCGGCGGCGTAAGTATCATCAAAAATGCTCGCAATATGGACAACGCTAAACTGTTTGTTGACTGGGTGTTATCCAAAGAAGCTCAAGAATTGAGTTGGAAGAAAGGAAAAGCTTATCAGATCCTGACCAACACTAAGGCGAAAGCTTCTCCTTTGGCGCTTAAATTATCCGATCTGAAACTGATTAATTACGATATGGATAAATATGGCGCCAGTAATGTACGCAAAGAGTTAATTACCAAATGGGTGACAGAAGTGAAAATGGCTAAATAAAGTCAGTCAAGGGCGGATCACCCCGCCCTTAACAAGCTATCTCACGATAATAATAAAAAAGAGGGAAATTATGTCTCACGATTTTACCTTGCCTATCAGACAGAAGCAGGATGCCGTGTTCTGGTGGATTGCCCTGATGTGGCTGGCCTTCGCGCTTCTGCCATCATGGAGCCTGGACTACGGCCTTTTCGACTCTACTCAAGATGAACTTCTCGCCGCCTATGGCTGGAACGGATTAAACCTCAGCTTATTGTGGTTCCTGTTACCCTCAGTGCTGCTACTACGTTCACTCACACCAGCAAACCGCAATCAGCATAGCCGCCACTATTTTGACGCAGGTTATGCCTTATTATGCGCACTATTTGTCGTTATCAGTGCCGCTATTATCGGTCGTGGACTAGGCTACTCTACGATTCTCTTGTTTATCTCACTGGGCGCGATTATTACTCTGGCCCTGTCTCGCCTTGAGTGGCTAGGCGGCGATAGTTTTGTCATCGGTTCATTGGTCGCGGTTATTGCCCTCATCGGCATATTTATCCTTTATCCGAGTATTGCCATCTTTATTCCGATGTTTACGGATGATGCCGGTCAGTTTGCCCCATTTACTTTTATATCGATCCTGGGGCAGGCACATATTATTCAGGTTATCATCAACTCCGTTCTGCTCTCGCTGGCGGTTGGTACTGGCTGTACCTTCTTCGGGCTGGTGCTGGCAATTTATACCGCCAGAATCGCCCGCCGTTCCGCCATTATTGGCCGGGTATTTTCCATCTTACCCATCGTCACGCCGCCGTTTGTAGTCGGTTTAGGCGTCACCCTGATGATGGGCCGTTCCGGTTATATCACTGAATTTATGGCAACCTGGTTTGGCCTAACCAACACCAACTGGCTGTATGGCTTTACCGGGATCTGGCTGGCGCAAGTGCTAGCCTTTACACCAATGGCATTTATGATCCTTGATGGCGCCATCAAAACCATCCATCCCTCATTGGAAGAAGCTTCTTACACTCTACGCGCTAACCGCTATCAGACGTTCTTCAATGTTTTTATTCCGCTGTTGAAACCAGCACTGGCGAACTCTTTCCTGATTGTCATTGTCCAGTCGCTGGCCGATTTTAGTAATCCACTGGTACTGGGTGGTAGTTTTGACGTATTGGCAACTCAGATCTATTTTTATATCACCGGTTCTCAACTTGACTATCAAGCCGCCAGTACTCTCGGCGCTTCGCTGCTGGTTTTCTCGCTATTGGTTTTCTGCGTGCAATATCTGTGGATTGGTAAACGCTCCTATGTCACGGTTTCCGGCAAATCCTATCGTGGTGACGTACAACCGTTGCCAACTTCACTGGTTTGGGGTGTCTGCGCCATCCTATTTATCTGGGTTGTATTTAACATTCTGCTGTACGGCAGCATCTTCTACGGCAGTTTCACCGTCAACTGGGGAGTAGATTACACACTGACCTTGGACAACTTCATCAAACTGTTTGGTCAAGGTCTGCACGATGGCGCATGGCCATCATTACTGGATACCCTGCTCTACGCCGGTATCGCTGCACCCATTACCGCCATCCTTGGTTTGCTGATTGCCTACATTGTTGTACGTCAGGAATTTCGCGGTAAAAAAACTATCGAATTCACTACCATGCTGTGCTTTGCTGTACCGGGTACCGTCGCCGGGGTTTCCTATATTCTGGCCTTCAACGATTCACCTTTTTATCTCACCGGAACCGCAGCCATCGTCATTATCTCCATGACCATGCGCAATGTGCCGGTAGGTATCCGTGCCGGTATTGCTGGCCTTGGGCAAATTGATAAATCACTGGATGAAGCTTCACTCAGCCTGCGCGCCGGATCGATGAAAACCATCTTCCATATACTGTTACCCTTACTGCGCCCGGCGATTTTATCCGCACTGATCTACAGCTTCGTGCGTGCGATTACCACCGTCAGCGCGATTGTCTTCCTAGTGACGCCAGACACCCGCGTAGCAACCTCTTATATTCTGAATCGAGTGGAAGATGGTGAATACGGGGTTGCTATCGCTTATGGCTCGATCCTGATTGTGGTTATGCTGGCGATTATTTTCTTATTTGACTATCTGATTGGCGAAGCGCGGATCTCTCGTTCCAAAGCCAAAAATGCACAGTAATCACGGAGTGACGATATGACACAACAAAATTTTGTCGAACTGAAAAATGTAACCAAACGGTTCGGTAGCAACACCGTGATCGATAATCTGGATCTGTCTATTCCACAGGGACATATGGTCACACTGTTAGGGCCATCCGGCTGCGGTAAAACCACCGTATTGCGTCTGGTTGCCGGGCTGGAGAAACCGAGTGAAGGTCAGATTTTCATTGACGGTGAAGACGTTACGGATCGCTCTATCCAGCAACGGGATATCTGCATGGTATTTCAGTCCTACGCCCTGTTCCCGCATATGTCGCTAGGGGAAAATATTGGTTACGGGCTGAAAATGCTAGGGCGGCCTAAAGCGGAAATACGCGAGCGGGTTAAAGAGGCACTGGAGCTGGTGGATTTGGGTGGCTTTGAAGATCGTTATGTAGACCAAATCTCCGGTGGTCAACAACAGCGTGTTGCTCTCGCTCGCGCACTGATCCTCAAACCTAAAGTGTTACTTTTCGATGAACCGCTGAGTAACCTTGATGCTAATCTGCGCCGCAGTATGCGCGAGAAAATCCGCGAATTACAGCAGCAATTTAATATCACCTCGCTATATGTTACTCATGATCAAAGTGAGGCATTTGCCGTTTCCGATGCGGTACTGGTGATGAATAAAGGTAAAATCATGCAAATTGGCACGCCACAAACACTCTATCGCCAGCCAGCATCTGAGTTTATGGCAAGTTTTATGGGAGATGCCAATATCTTCCCGGCGATTTTAGCGGCTGATTATGTCGAGATTTTCCAATATCGCCTGCCGCGACCAGCAAACTTTACCACCAACCGACAATCGGTAACGGTAGGCGTCAGACCGGAAGCCATTACCCTGAACCGGGATGGAAATATCAGCCAACGCTGCACCATCAGCCATGTGGCTTACATGGGGCCACAATATGAAGTCACCGTAGATTGGCAAGGGCAAACGCTGTTATTACAGATTAACGCCACCCAATTGCAACCCAATGTCGGCGATAATTACTATCTGGAAATTCATCCGTTTGGGATGTTTATTTTGGCAGAGCAAAGCAGCCGTTAATTTGATTGCAAAAAATCCTGACTTTCCGATCAAGAGGCCGCCAGTTGGCGGCCTTATATAATGAAAAAAAGACATTGCCGCAGAACTTTTGAAGTATGATGATGAAAAATGCTCGAACTAGGACTTAGTAGAGGTGAAAGTGAGCACTAAATTGAACGAAATGCTTGGCTTTGCCAAAGAGCTGGAAGAGGCTGGTATTTCTAACGGTGATTTAACCAAAAAACTTGAAACTAAAATTCAGACTCGCAATTTAAGTACTGCACTGCTTCCAAAAGAAAAAAAGACAACCAACAAGCAGGATGCGGAGCTTACCAGAAAACGTTTTAAAACACTTAATACAAGAACGGAAATCATGAAAATGCAGACTTTTGAAAATGTATGGGACGCGATCAGTGATACACCGGAACAAGCCGAAAACATGAAAATCCGAGCGCAGCTAATGAATATGCTCAATGAATGGATTGCAAAACGGGAATTTACCCAAGCTGAAGCCGCCAGAATGCTAGGGGTTACCCAGCCCCGTATTTCAGAACTTGCCAGAGGGAAAATACAGCTTTTCAGTGTGGATAAACTGATTGCAATGATGGCTCATGCAGGTGTGTATATTCGGCATAGGTAGTGATTCCCTTTTTAATATATTGTCCATCATGGCTTCATCCCCAATTAAAACAGCAAGAACCTGGCAAATAATGGGAATAAATTTACCAGATTCCTGATTAAATATTAAATACAAAAACAGCGACAAATAAACATATTATTTAAGTAGCTCTCTTACCTGACCGGCAAATGCCTCACCGCCATCTTTCGCAGTATAACGTACATGCAAAATAATATCGGTCAAATTATCCAGAATATCTCGCTGTATACTGTCTGTTGCCGCTGATGGGAAGGTAAGTTTCCAGTCAGAAACCGCCCCAGTTCCTTCAAAAGGTAAATAGCGATCATCACCGAAATTAAGATTAAATGTACCACTATCATTAATCCCTGATGAAAGTGCGATTTGTTGGCTCGCCCGCAAATTGGTGACAATCTGCTTATTATCGCCCTCCTTATTTGACAGTAAATATTTCACACCATTAATATCCGGCGTTTTCAACGTATAACTTTTCGTTTGAGTTAAGGTCGCTTTAATATCCTGATAAGGACCAATTAATGTTGGTAGCGTGACTGATACAGAAGTGATTTGGCGTAAATAATGCCCGGCATAATCTTGATCAAATAACTTTTCATTCAGTATAAATGTCATTCCTTCACCGGTTTTAAGTTCAGATTGAATCTCTGCCCATTTTTTAGTACCAGATAATAGATTTTTTAACGAGATTGTTTTAGTTAACTCTAAACGACGTTCATTACGATTCAAATAAGCTGACTCCATTTTCAGTAGATTCAATTTAATCTTTTCACCTACCAATAAACCATTATGGTTATCATCCCAACCATTTTGCACAATAAATTGTGTGGCAAAATCCCCCATTTCATATTGCCAGCATGCTTGTGCATTTAAACATAACGAAAGCACTGCATCGTAAGCCTGACGATATAATGACATCATCTGATCATTCAGCCATTGATAAAGAGAAGATTTCGTTACTCTGGTCACCGTAAGAAATTGATACATATCCTGCTCTTTTTGCAGTTGAGCCTGAGATTGTTGTAACGTTGTATTCGCGGCGGAGATTTGCGCCTCTTGCTGTTCAAGCTGTTTTTTCAACATTTCCAGCTCACTTTCCGCCTGTTTATATTGAATCTCCCACTCTTCACGTCGCCGGTTATAACCCGCTTTAACACTCAATGTATCACTCGCCATGTGCATGATTAATGATGCAGTACGTGTAATACCGGCAGAACAAACAAGCGGCATATGCCATCGTTGTCCACCAAATGACGTTCCCGCAATGCTAGGTATCAACGAAGCGGCACCGGCGGCAGTTAACATTCCTTCCTCAACAGAAGAAATAATTTTTGCCGTACCTTGTAAATTCAGCGCATTGGTTTCATCTGTAGAAATATTTTCATCATAAAGCGCCTTATAATGATCAATTCGCTGTTGTAATGTCTGCTGACTTTTTAATAATGCCTCTTTCCCTTTTTCAGCAATTGCGACAGCATCTTTCTGCAATGAAATAGCAAAAATAGCTAACTCATTCAAATGTAATTGATTCAACTCTTCCTGTTCTGCGCGATCTTTACGTTCTTGCGCACTCAAGAGTAAATCACCAAAATGACTTAATGTATCTACCGCATGATAAACACTGGGTAATAATGCCCGGAAACGATAAGGCGGTATATTCAAAATACCCGTACTACCTGCTGCCAATAATGATCCACCGTTCGCCATTAAAGCGAGCAAATTTTTTGGATCAACCGGTGTTGCATATAATGGTAACGACAAAGGTTTACCATCTAAAGTTAAGTTATGGCGCAAATTATAAAATCTGCTGGATAAAATATCCCAATACCACAATAAATCATTGTTCAAAGGAACTCGGAAAATAGCATTATCCACCGCCGTATGAGCACCGACTTCAGTGGCTGGAAGATCAATTAATATATCAGGATCAATATTACTCTCAAATTCGCGTAATTTATTATTCTTTGAAGAGGTGACATCCGCCAATTCAATCGGTAGCCAATGACTAACTAAATCAAAATCAGGTCTGGGACCCAGTAATTGCTGTGCTTGAAGATAGCGTAATTTAGCATTATTAAGTCCGTCATTGGTCAGAAAGCGATAAAAACTATCACCAAAATCAATTAAGTTCTGCACATACATTTGAAATATGGCTTTCTTATAATGTACCGGATCTGCATAAGCTATCGCATCTGGATCTTGTAATCCTTTTAGTTGTACTGAACTATCTTGGGAAACCTCTAACAAGCTGCAATTCCAATAGCTTAGACTACCATTAGCCTTATTTTTTACTCCTGGGTTAAAAATATAATGCAACCAGTTTTGAGCATCCTGATATTGTTGTGACGCATTGAGTTGATAAGCAACTAAATAAGGCACATGAAAGAAAAGCTCCCAGAAATAAATACTATTCGCTCCGTTAAGCGCCGAATCACTATTTTCATTACTCCCCGGAATAGGCGGCTCTTTAATATGTTGCGCCTCCCAACTCAATACATCTGCAATAGAATGGTTAGCCCGCGCAATAAGCTCTTTACCAAATAGGGTATTTAATC
Source organism: Photorhabdus luminescens subsp. luminescens (assembly GCF_001083805.1). GTDB lineage: Bacteria > Pseudomonadota > Gammaproteobacteria > Enterobacterales > Enterobacteriaceae > Photorhabdus > Photorhabdus luminescens. The sequence continues at coordinate 590,557 of NZ_JXSK01000003.1, forward strand.
TGATAGATCGATATTTAAATTGTAATTCAGTCATATCCAAATACTGTGCTTGCGTTTTTTTATCATAGGCCAACAGCAAATTAGGATAGGGAGTTTTACTTAGTTTAACTTCATAATAATTATAACCTAAGTCCGCATCTTCCCCCTCTTTTTTATAACCTAATTTTAAAAATACACTTGAATCATTACCATTTATTTCATCGAGATCAAGTTCTACCGTAGGAATAAGACTATTTCCATTGAGTAATTGGCGTTCTGAATATAACAGACTATCGCTTCCCCCTTTAGTATTCCATAAACAGAAATCAGCCTCCCTATAACCTGAATGATCAATATCTACTTTTGGCGTTCCCTCTCCAGATGCAACAAGTTTACCACCAGATTTATTAATCTCTGAACTGAATACTTTAGCCTCTTGCAATCCAGACAATGGCACTTCCATTTCTTTGGTAAAATGATAGGCATTACCCTGTTTTTCTCCCCATTCAGAAAAATTAACATTTAGCTCAGGATAGCCACTTTGACTTGAATTAAACATAATATAAAAATAGTCACCTGATGCATAACCATTATCATTAATAGTCACCACGACAGAAACGGTTATTTTTCCATTATTTTCTTTGGCGCCATCAGCGAGTGAAATATTAACCTTTCCTGCTTCACTCGATTTACTTTTAAGATCAATATCACATACTACAGACTTAATAACCTCTTTCCCAATTGACAAACTATTATTACCACTAAGGCGTAGTTTGCTACTGCCCATTTCAGCAAATAGTGTCATTTTCCCTGTCGCAAGCCCAGAATGACTTCCTGACTCCTGATAAACCGGTTTATCAACTAATTTATAAGTATCGCCAAAATAAGCTGACAACATATTCGATTGTGCGAGATCTTCCGTAGGATTAGATTTAATCTGTTGATAAATATAGAGATCTAATAACTTATCACCAACCAAAGGCACAGGAACTTCGTTAAATAGTAAATTACAAGAGTACGGATGATGATCTTCTTTTGATATATTATCATTTGATTTTTCTGTTTTATAAATAGCAGAAATAACTAATACAGGTTCAGCTCGCAAATCCATTAATGCAATTAGTTCAAAACCACTATTAACTTTATTCTTATCACCCGTAAAAGTACGTAATTTATTTGGAAGACTCCATTCACCATTAAATTTTCGATAGATCAAATTAATACTATAATAATTTTCTTGTTTATTATTATCAGCTTCATGTGCCAACCAAACGATATGAAGACGACCATCAATAACAATCGGCCGGATCTTAATCACTTCCCCAGTAGCAGGAATGCCAATTTTCTCCCATTCTTTCCAAGCGGTAGGATTAATGACATCTTGCATATTTCGATTAGCCATATTCAGCGATCGCCAGTAATATTGACCTGGCGTAATATTCATTTTACCAATAAAATAATATTCAGCCTGAGCGGGGGCTAATTCTTTAGTCGTATTGATATAGCCACTCATTAACTCTAAGTTACTTATCTCTTCAAATTTATTCAAGTAATTCAATATGGCTTCCTGAACAACCTCGTCACTCAATTTACCTTTATTTAAATTACCCTCTAACTCCTTAAAATCACTTGTTTTACCTTGACGTAATATAGGGCTAATATAATTCTCTGGATAATTCCATAATTGTTGAAAACCAGCCCAAATATTATATTGGCTTAAAACATTATTCCATTTTTCTACTTTATCTTCATATTGATAATCATACCCGGGTTCCATATTAAGCATAATACCATTAATATATTGCTGAACACTGGAAATCGCTTGTGCAACGACACTGGTATTAACCTGACTAGATACCTGATTATCAATAAGTAAATATTGATACAAATCATCCGGCGTCTTTAAATCGGGTACATTAGCTGTTTCTGCAATATGCCCCAAATAATAACTCACCAATCCATCACGAACATTCTCAGCTAATTTTTTAGAAACAATATTTTTCATATCCTGAACCTCTATTAAACATTTGTTATTCCACCATGACAGTTATATTTACAGAGTTGCGACTATCGCTGTACCAACCTGTTTATAATCCTCATAAGAGGAATGAGCATTAATATTTATCGTCGCTAACAATGAACGCATGGAAAGCGCCATTTCCTCAGACCAAACTTTAAGTCTCATCATGGTATCTATTTCGGCCAATGTTTTTGCTGTATTATCTTCCTTGCCAACAACATATGAATTAGCCAATATCACTTCATCACTCTGCCATGACAATAGTTCAGTTAATATTTTCACCATATTAGCTTTATCGTTATTTTGACCATCCGTATTGACGAGCTGCAAATAACGCAATATTTTATCTTCCGAGTTATCTAAAGAAGCAGCTAACTGCATCCAATCCCGATAGCGACTGAAATAATAAATAACCGATAAAGAAAGTTGCGTGCTCTGGCAGCCAAACCATTCAGGATGTTCAGAAAAATGATTCAACATCACAGTACTCAATTGGAAGGTCTTAATCACTGCAATATATCGCGATAAATCATACATCAGTATCAAATAATCCTGGTCGATCATCTCTGGCTGTAAATTCTTGTTATCAAACAGTTCAAATGACTTCAACAAAAAATCATAACTACTTGAACCGATCCAATTTAAAATAAATAACGGAAATGGTTGTGATAACTGAAATGCATTTGCCAACATACTGGCTGATATTGCATTTTGTGCAGATTGAGTTTGCGTGATAATTGCAGTCCATTGCTCAGCAATAGATAGTTTGACTTTATCATCAAGTAATATACTTTTTATCGCTTTATTAATTTCATCAGTGATATTAACATCAGGTTTAACTAAGCCATATTTTTGATGCGATACTGCATTTAAAACCGTTTGACGTGGAGTTAGCCAATTAATCAAATCACCATTATTATCTAATGCTGGCAAGGTATTCGACGATAAACTTTCCAGGGTTAAGCTTTCTGAATTACGATGCAGTCCAACTTGATTAATAAAGGCAATCTGGGCTGCATTTCCGGTCATAACGACTTCGTTTGCCGGTAATAATAATAGTTGAAGAGTACCAACAGATAATTTATTTTTTGCCAACCATTCTGTGGCTTGCTCCATTGCAATCATAATATCCAAGATATCTGTTTGCCTATTATTTCCCGATTGCGATAAATAAGGAATACCAGCAACCTGTTTTAATACTTTATTTCCACCTATCAGCGTTAAAAGAACCACACCTTCCTGTGGTGTTAATCCCAAAATTCTCGATAATTGCACAATGCGATAAAACGCAGAAATAACAGCAAGTGAACATGTTAAACTCTTCTTACCAATCGATTCGGCAACTAATGGCGCTAATAGAGAAAAATCCTTCGCTTCAATTTTCAATCCAGCGCATAACTTACTAATAATAATATCGTCCTGTTTTTTCTCCGAATAAAACTCACTATCATCAATCACCAATGGCGTATCAAATAACGCAGATGAATTGAAAATCTGATCAAAGAAAGGGATATCGGCACCCGTCGAAAAAGGGGTAATTTGATATATCAACGCGGCAAAATCATCAGGTGAGATATGATATTTCTTGCTCCAATGATGGAAAATACCTAACATACGTAAGGTATTCTCATTCATCTGTAATTGTTTATTTGCATCCCCTTCTGCCCGCATAGTCGAAGTCACCAATAGATCAATTTTATCTACCGGCAAATTAACCCATTTCCACAACCGTATCATGCGATTTAATCTATCAAAGCGTTCATGGCTCACACCTGATAATTTATTTACTTCTTGTGGCAAATTAACATTTGAAACAAATTCACGATACAAATGTAAAAAATCACTCTCTTTTGCATTTGGTCCGTTAATAAAAATGGCGCCATAACTATAAGGCGCCGCAGGCATAGTTAAATTACGCACATTTTGCGATAATCTCACGTTATTTTGTTCCAATGCCGCCCCTTTATTGGTAGATATTCCTTTTATACATAATAATTGCTCAACTTCCGCTACAGAGAGAGAAGTTTGTGTAGTAAAAGTTGATAACAATTCCAGTAATTTCTCATTATTAACACCGTAATTATCCTGATAGAATTGGCTATTAGATGAATTCAAAGGCTCACTAATTATTTTTTGCTGAGAAATTCCTAGCTGATTTGCTAAAGGTACTACAAATTCTCCATTAGCAGTATTCAGATTGGATTTAAGAAAATAAGGATAACTCTTATCTGTCTGTTGCATCATCTCCAGACAAAAAAGTTTTTTATTATCAAACGTTAGGTTAATTTGGTTTTGTGCATAATCATAAGGGAGCTGGAATGGATAACGTACATTAACCAAAAGATCATAACTGGATAAATTGGCCTTTCCTTGCTGTTTTAGCATATCTTCCAAACGCTGACTAAGCATGGTATTAACCAATGACAGTGTTGTAATTTCCTGATTAATACTGACATCATCCAGAATTAAGTGAGCTAAATCAGGTCGGCGTTTATCAATTTTAATTGCTTCAGCTTCGGCATTGATTTCAATATCCATAGCTAATTTATAAATCTCTGCCAAATAAGCAACCGGTGAATTATTTGCTTCCGGTGCGCTATTTGGGCAATATTGCTGCCAGTTATCCTGAAATAAAGATTGATATTGAGGATTTTCTTTTAATGAAAGAGAAGAATAACTCCTGGCATATGTATGATGAGTATAATGCTGCTGGCGAAATTTACGCGCTATTTGTATAGCATAGCTGTTTGCTGTATCATAAATATCTGCTGCCTGATGTTCTGAATTATACTTCGCTAAAAATAGATTACGAGGTATTCTTATAATGTCAAAAATAGATTTATAATCTGATTCAATTATCTTATCGGTAAAGTTATATTTATTACCTAATTTCTCTAGCAATGGGCTGATATCATGATTCATAGAATCGCCTTTATTTATTGGAAATATATGGATGAGGATTTTATCTAACAATGAGAATAAATTTGAGAACAGAGATGCAATAAACAATAAGGAGTTTATTGCATCATCTGATAGTTATTAAGAGTATTTAATAATTAACTGATTTTCGGTTCCAGTGTAATCAGAGCATATCCCGCACGATTGGGTTTATTTTTATGTGTCACTCTGAGTAAAACAATTTCTGAACGCGTAATATCATTTGGCGCAGTATAAGTTGCAGTATATTTTTCGATAGGATTGTCAAACTCATCTTTTCCTACAATTTCGGGTTTCCCCACCTTAGTATCTCCTCTTTCTGGCATAAGGCTCCATTCACTTGGAGAAAAATCTGAGTTACCTGTAGAAGAAAAATCTATATTTCCATCTGGTATTAATGAATCTCTGCTATAGCTAGGATCAATCCTGAACTCAGCTTGCGTGTTTTTACTGATAAGCAAAATATTCACTTTATCTAAATCGCCATTATCAGCAACAGCCGTCACCGTAACCATATTATATCCGGCCGGGAAAGAAGACGGAGGCGTATATTTGCCATTCGCATCAACAACACCATAGACAGTACCCGTTTCCACACTCCAATTCACTTTCTTATTACCATAAACAGTAAAATTGACATTCTTATTAACATCATTTTCATTGATAACAACGAAAGAAGGGCTAACCGATACTGAGGAAGGCAACAGAGTTACAACCGCTGAAGCTTTAGCGTTTGTTTTAGCATCTGTCGCAGTAATTGTCACAATTTGACTATTCCCTTTTATCTTAGTCGGTGCCGTATAATCGCCAGTATTCGCATCAATACTCCCCAATTCTGCTGGAGTAATAGACCAATTTACCGTTGCATTGGTGTTGGTTGTGAATTTATGCTTAGTGTTTACTGGCATCGTTAATTGAAGATCATTGATTTTAAAAGCAGTTGATGTTGGGGAAATATTACCAAATAACACCATATCCCCGGGCACATACACTTTATCAAATTCAAGATAATTGCTTTCAGGAAAAAGAAGGTGATTAACTGCAAATAGGCTAATGCTATTTAATTGAATTTTTGCTACGTTGGCTAAATCCGTTTCAACGACACCTTTAACAATTTCTGCTGTTTTATCAATAAACTCTGATTCAAAATCAGGGCCGATAAGACCGCCCCATCCAGATGCGCCTTGTTTATCATAACGGGTACTCATTCCATAATGTGATTCTAACTTAATTTCATCATTAGATATAACTGTAGGCGTAATATCTATCGAACCATCAACATAGAAATCAATGTTATTTCTAGAATAATGACCAGTTATTAAACTATCTTCCAAGACGCCAACGCTTTGAGAAAAATGATAAGGTTGACCACTATTACCTACTCCAGAAAAGATAATTTTTTCCTTCTCAGGTTTAATATACATGCCAGAATAAGGAGTTTTTACCTTTTCCGGCCAAATGCTCGTGGCGCCATTATATTTAACCAATCCCGTCCATACTGTATAGTTTCCCCTTTTATATTGTACAGGCTCATCACTTTCAGAATATCCGCTTTTTATATTCAAATATTTAGCTGAATCATCTTGTTGACTATCGAGACTGACTAGTTCTAATTCTACTCCGGTCGAACTCGGTAATAAATATTCATATTGCGGCTTAAGAATATTCTCAAACAGTGTCTTATTACTGAGAATTAACACCGCAGAACGATTATCCGGTATCAAATAGGGAAAATTACTTGAGTTAGTTGGTAATACTCCACCGTTAGGATTATAGTTTGTTGCAATAAATAACAACACCGCCCCATGACCATAATTATCAGAACCATATACATTAGCACCGGGTGCCGGTTGCGTTCTGATTTTAAACATTTTCGGCACTAATCCATCCGTATTATTCAACTTCAAGATACCTAACTCATAAGTGACGTCATTATTCTTGAGCAAATTACGGAAAAACTCCTTTACTTCGGCTGGCGCATTGTCAATAACATTAACTTCCCCCAAAGTCCCTTTTTTAAACTCAACGACAACTTTTCCATCATTACCAACAGCTCCTGTTGCCGCAATTAAGTCAACAGTTATGGTCATATAGTAATCATTATTCGGCGTAATTCTTTGATAATTCTTTACTCTACCATCATCATAAAGTTCTACTATCGTGCCAGAAATAAAGTTTAATTTTACCGTTGCCTGAGAACCTTCAATTGATGAATTTTCAAAGGAAATTAATGGTACTCCCAATATCAAATTGTCAAATTTTGTCTTCTTATCTTTGCTTTCCCAGAAAATAGGAGAAAAATGTGTACCTTCACTCACTTTTCTCACATATTGCTGTTCAAACAGCATATTTATTTTATCTCTATCATAGGCAGCAATAATATCCCATCCAAGAGTCTTCGTTTTCCCATTAAAATCATTAACAATACTATTTTCTGTAGACATATAATCACCTATGTTTGAAGTTATGAAAAATATGTTATTAAGGCAAGCGGATTAGATAATAGCTACCGCCATCATATTAATTCAATAATATGAAATTAATCACTTGAATAATTTATATTTGTGCTCTATTGCCAACTTAGACATAAGTTGAAGAAAACATATATATTAATCATATACATCCAAATAAATTAATTAGGATGTATATGATTAATATAACATGTATCAATGTGAATATAACATAGGAAAATATTAACATAAAATATGTAGTGGCTAACACATAATATTAGCCCCACAGTTAATATTTAAATACAAAAATCAACAACTGAAAAACAATAATTACATTGCAAAACAATATTATAAGTTCTGTGAATATCAAAAAAACCTTTCTATGTGACTTATTATGTCTAAGGTTGTTTTGCCAGCAAAGTGCAGTAACGTTCGATATCCACATTACCGCCACTGACAATAATCCCTACCCTTTGGCCTCTCAGTGATTGACTCATCTGGCAGGCAGCAGCAAAACTCAGGCAGCCGGTTGGTTCAACAATCATCTTCATTCTTTCAGCATAAAAATGCATTGTATCCACCAATTCTTCATCAGAAACCGTGAAAATATCATCAACGTTTCTTCGGATAATATCGAAAGTGTATTGACCAAGGTGTTGAGTTTGCGCTCCATCAGCAATGGTTCTTGGCGTATCAATATGGATAATCTTCCCCTGACGGAATGATTGTTGAGCATCATTACCCGCTTCCGGTTCTACGCCATAAATTTTACATTCAGGAGAGAAATAGCGAGCAGCAAGCGCACTCCCTGAAAGCAAACCTCCGCCACCAAGACAGACAAACAATGCGTTCAGTTCACCAACCTCTTCAAACAACTCTTTTGCCGCTGTTCCCTGCCCGGCAATAATATGCGGGTGATCATAAGGAGGAATTAAGGTCAATCCCTGCTTTTCTGATAATTCACGACTAATTTGTTCGCGATCGTCCGTATAACGATCATAAAAAACAATTTTACCACCATAACCTTCGGTCGCCGCTACCTTAGCCGCCGGCGCATCGAACGGCATAATGATTGTCGCCGGCATATTCAGTATACGAGCTGCCAATGAAATCGCCTGAGCATGATTACCCGATGAATAAGTCACAACCCCATTACGGCGTTGTTCATCACTAAATTGTGATAACGCATTAAAAGCACCACGAAATTTAAATGCTCCCATCCGCTGATAATTTTCACATTTAAAAAATAACTTGGCTCCAGTCATTTCATCAGCAGTACCGGAAGTCAGGACCGGAGTACGGTGAGCATAACCTTCTATACGCCGGGCAGCCGCTATAACATCATCATAAGCAGGAATATTTTGCATAAAAATAACCGTCAGTTATATAAAACATAGACAAAAATCACGCTAACTCAGAATCTCTGTGCGCCTGATTGATAATCGCTTTTGCCATCCATTTAGTGATCTCAATAATTTCTGCATTATCCATCTGCCAGATATCTTTCATCACCAGAAAGACTTCAGAGCCATAAATCAGGGAGAAAGAACGAATGACATTTTCCAAGGTATCCGGCGGAAAATGCCCTTTTAAAGGTTCAACAACCATTGCAAGGATATCTTTACGATGCCCACGAACCACTTTCTTTTCCTGTTTATCTTCAGATAAGCATCCGTGAGCCCATTGTTGCAAAGAAACCAACAGAGCAGCCCGCAATGCGCCTTCATGTTGAAACATTCGGGGATAGGCAAAATTCAACAACTCAATAATCCGCTCCTCAGTTTTTTCACTGGTAGGCTTCCAGGTAAGAATCGGTCCAAGGCTGGCGCCGACAATTGCATCAATTAAATCACTTTGAGTCGGAAAATAACGATATGCCGTTGCTCTGGAAACACCAGCATGCATTGCCAATTCAGAAACCGAAGGTATCGCTCTCTGTTCAAAAAGTTCCAACGCCGCATTTATTAGCAATGTATAAGTTTTTTTCCGAGTACCGGTAAAATGAGTTTTTGTCTTCGAGTCCATCATCCCCACAGCTCTTTCACAATAAAAATCGCTACATTAACACTTATGGTTAAAATACTTTTCCGCTATCATCACTCTACTCAACTATCTACAAAACGATCAAATTGATTCAGCTTATTTATGGATAAAATGAGATAACAGTCTCAATTTGATAATATAACAGTGATACTTGAGTCTCATCTTGACTATAATCTGTCCATGAATGAGTAGTCAGCACCAGGGAAGTATTCATAATTATAATGAAAAAAAACCAAGGCTATGTATATATCGCTACTATTTTTGATACCAAGCGCGCAGAAATTTTCTACGTCAGGGATCTGATCAAAAAAGCTGGCCTTGCTGTTCGAACTGTGGATTTGACTACTCAACCCGGCTCACTGGAAAGAGGTGCGGATATTACGGCCCAAACAGTAGCAGAGCATCACCCGCAGGGTAAAGAAGCGGTTTTCTGTGGTGATAAGGGGAAAGCCATTTCCGCAATGTCAGTTGCTTTCAATATTTTTTTATCAAAACAAACTGATGTTTTAGCCATTCTAGGTCTGGGAGGTTCCTGCGGTACAGCGCTGATCACACCGGCAATGCAATCTTTACCCGTAGGTATACCAAAACTTATGGTTTCTACTATGGCCTCCGGTGATGTTTCTGGCTATGTGGGTGTTAGCGATATTTCTATGCTGTATTCGGTCACTGATGTATCCGGTCTTAACCGAATCTCTCGCCAAGTGTTAAAAAACGCGGCCAACCAAATTGCAGGGGCAGTCTATTTTCATGAAGAGAACAATATTGAAGATAAACCGGCTATTGGTCTGACGATGTTTGGTGTGACGACACCTTGCATACAGTTATTAACCAGAGAGTTGGAACAACAGTATGATTGTCTGGTTTTCCATGCAACCGGCAGCGGCGGCAAAACAATGGAAAAACTAGCCGAAAGCCGTTTGCTTCACAGTCTACTGGATATCACGACCACTGAGGTCTGTGACTATCTGTTTGGAGGCGCTCTTGCTTGTGACGCTGACCGTTTGGGAGCAATCGCTCGCTCGCAAATACCTTATATTGGCTCTTGCGGAGCGTTGGATATGGTGAACTTTGGTCATCTGAATACTATCCCAGAACGCTACAAATACAGGCAATTTTACCGGCACAATTCGCAAGTAACATTAATGCGCACCATACCCGAAGAGAACCGCCAAATGGGAACTTGGATCGCTGAAAAACTCAATCGGTGCGAAGGAAAAGTAAAATTTATTATTCCAGAAGGAGGGTTTTCTGCTCTGGACATTAAAGATGGACCATTCTGGAATCCTGATGCTAATCAAGCATTCATCCAAGCTTTCGAGGCCACATTGATAGAAACGGAAAATAGACAACTAATTAAAAGCCCTCATCATGTAAATTCACCTGATTTTTGCCAACAGGTGATTGATGAATACCAGCAGATGATGGCTTAGTACTGGCGGCAATACTGTTGCAAAAACAACACTGACATTGAAAGATTATATACAACTAATTAATGACTAGGCAAAATGTTGCCAAAAGAGGGCATTCTAATGCTATTGTTCTATCAGTGACGAATTTACGACGTGTCTGTTGGAACGTTGTACTAAAAGAAATTAAAGCAGTTGATTATTCGTGTTCTTAAAGGGAAGCCATAAGAACTTCCTGTTAATAACCTTGCTGTAAGATGTTGGGAGTTAGCAAACTAAATTAAAACATAAATATACCTGCTTTGTTTTCTCCCTTTCGGAGCTTATTTCCGTCAACACCAGGCTCCTGCGGCACCCACCGCAGGAGTTTTTTTATGAATAAACCGGCATAGATTAAAATTTGATAAGATATGCGCAATGGCATTCAGTACACCAAATAACAAAATCAAGCCGAGCATTACATTACCTCCCCAAACTCGATACATAGGGCTGCCAAATCGCTTACGAGATGCTCTGGCAAGTAATGCGGGAACGATAGCAGCCCAAATTGTTGCAGCAAGGCCAGCAAAGCCAATCGCATGAATAAAGCCATTCGGGTAAATCATTCCACCAACCATTGGCGGAAGAAACGTCACCAATGCCGTTTTAAAACGCCCCAACTTGGTATCATCAAATTTAAGCAGATCAGCCAGATAATCGAACAACCCAAGCGTGACGCCAAGGAATGAGCTGGCAACGGCAAAGTTAGAAAAGAGAGTTAATAATAAGTCCAGAGCTGAACTGTTCAATCCCCCACTTAATGATTGAACCAAAACATCAATATTGCCCCCTTTTGCTATGATTTCGACAAAATCAGGCCGGGAAATATTTCCCATTGCGCCAATTAACCAGATCAAATAAAGCACCAAGGCCATTGATGTCCCAATAAACAGGCATCTCTTTATTTTCTCTGGCTCTTTCCCATAATATTTCATCAGGCTAGGAACATTGCCATGATAGCCAAAGGAGACCAGACAAAAAGGTAAAGTCATTAATACATAAGGCCAGTAAGTCGGATTGACTTCAGTTGTATTAAACAATACCGCTGGTTTAACGTTATAAAGCAAACCGCCAAACGTCATAAAGAAAGTTAATATCTTAGCACCAAGAATAATTGATGTTATCCGGCTGACAGTTTTAGTACTTAACCAGATAATAAATGCAACCACAAAAGCAAATAAAAAACCAGCAAACCCAGGTGAAAAGTCTATCGATACCTCCCGCATAGCATGTTGAATAATCGATCCGCTAGCGGAAATATAAGCGTAGGTTAGTATATATAAAACAAAAGCAAGGGTAATACCATTAATGATATTCCAACCATTGCCCAACAGATCTTTTGTGATGGTACTGAAACTTGAACCAATTCGATAATTAAGATTGGCTTCCAATATCATTAATCCTGAATGCAACATGCAAAACCAGGTAAAAATCAAAGCGGCGATTGACCAGAAAAACCATGCTCCTGACATAACAACCGGTAAGGAAAACATGCCCGCGCCAATAATCGTTCCGCCAATGATCATTGCGCCGCCAAATAAAGATGGAGACGATTTTGTTATCGGCAAAGTAGCCATATGCGTTACCCTAGCGTGGCTTTATATAAATAAGCAGTAAAATTGGGGATGCTCTTAGATAAAGAGCATCCCGATATTTATTATTTAATTGGTTTTAATCTTGCAACGAAATGCCGTAATACTGATGGCTCATAAGTAAATGTTAATCCTTTAATCTGAGGCATTCGCTCCTTCAAGGAAATAAAGGCTTCTACAACATAATCCATATGATCATTAGTATAGACACGGCGAGGAATAGTTAAACGCAAAAGCTCCATTGGCGATGGTTTCTGTTTGCCGGTTTTTGGATCACGACCTAATAACAAAGAACCAATTTCCACACTTCTTATTCCCGCTTCCAGATATAATTCATTATTCAGCGCATGAGCAGGGAATTGTTCCCCCGGAATATGCGGTAATAATAATTTAGCATCAACAAATACAGCATGACCACCGGTTGGATATTGAATAGGAATACCAGCCTCTCTTAATCTATTACCCAAATAAGCCACCTGATTAATACGATATGTCAGATAATCTTCATTCATTCCTTCTTCAAGACCAATCGCCAGTGCCTCCATATCGCGCCCGGCAAGGCCGCCATAAGTCACAAACCCTTCCATTGGCACACAACGGGTACGCACTTCATTAAAGAGATCTTCATCATCACGGAAACAACAAAGACCGCCAATATTGACTAAAGGATCTTTTTTAGCTGACATTGTTAACATATCGCCATATTGATACATCTCCTTGACGATCTGTTTCACGGATTTATTTTCATAGCCCTTTTCTCTTTGCTTAATAAACCAGGCATTTTCACAGAAGCGGGCTGAATCAATCACTACAGGAATATCATATTGCTTTGCAATCTCATACACGGCTTTCATATTAGCGAGAGAGATGGGCTGACCACCGGAACTATTACAGGTAACGGTTGTAATAATCGCGACAACATTATCAGCGCCCTGTTCTGCTATCGTTTTTTTCAATTCATCAATATCAAAATCGCCTTTCCAATCATAATAGGTGGTGGTATCAAAGGCTTTTGGCGTGACAACATTAATTGCTTTCGCGCCATTTAATTCAACATGAGCCGCTGTCGTATCAAAATGGAAATTAGAAATAAACACCGGATGCGTTGCACCACCTTGTGCTTTTTTACGGGCAATTAATGTCGGGAATAAAATCTGTTCCGCTCCACGCCCTTGGTGGGTTGGAATAGTATATGGGTAACCAATTAATTCATTAACTTTATCACATAGATGATAATAGTTACGGGAACCGGCATAAGCTTCATCCCCCATCATCATGCCCGCCCACTGGCGATCACTCATTGCTCCGGTACCGGAATCTGTCAGCAAATCAATATAAACCGCATCACTGGGTAACAGGAATGGATTATATCCGGCTTCTTCCAATGCTTTTTCACGTTCGGCACGGGTAGTCATACGAATATTTTCTATCATTTTAATACGAAAAGGTTCTGGAATACGTTTCATATATATTTTTTTATCCAATAGTTGGCTATACCGCATAATTCAGGCAAATTTCCAAAAACAGCCAGAAATACGCAAGAATAAATGTAGTGATTACAAGATTTAATTTTAAATATAACCAGAACAACTAATCAGGGAAAAAATGAGAAATGCGGTGATCGACATTAAACCATGCTTGCATATTACAAGAACAAATAAGATGATGACGTAAAAATATAGAAATCATAGATTGAATTTATTCCCTGACTAAAATCAGCCACTAAGATATAGATAATATTTAAATTATCCGTGACCAATTCCACAAAATAGAAAACATCAAAAATATAATTTCATATATAGATTCAATTTAATAGATTAAATAAATTATCAAGAAAAATAAAAAACAGATTTAACAAATAGATATAACAATTCAATTAATCTCCATTAATTAAATAAACCATTAATACAATAACCTAATAAAACAATAAACTATCCCATGAAAAAAAATCACTACAACAATGCCAAGATTAATACTATTTCCATATTACTAAATACAATATAGAAAAACCGATTATTGAAGATTTAAATCTAACCACTATAAAATAGCCATTATTGCTATAAAAAACTGTTTAATCAATGCTTGAATCTTTTCAAAACTCAATCTAAAACTATTTAAGCAACTCTCTTATCTTAATAACATTATCTTATTAATTTAAATAGTCTTAGTCAATTGACATTAAAAATAGAATCTTAATAACCAAAATATATTTTTCAATTTACTCTATTTTTAAATAATAAAAAAATTCCCCAAAATCCGCCCTTTATCAAAGGGCGGAAAATAGGAAAAAACAGAGGAAGAATTCCGTATAACACAATATATAACGTAATATATAACGCAATAATTGTGCTAACTGGATATCAATAGAATTCCATTTTCAATTAATTATTTTTTTCAGCTACAATAGGAGTTAAGTCATCAGAATTTAAATGATTAGGCGCTTGAGAACCGATAATACATGTTGCAGTATGAGATGAAAAAATAACACATTTTGCCGCACATATAGGAAAACTCGGGGACGATACACAAGCATGGATAGATGTAGAAAAAACAGAAAAGAAAGTTAACGTTAAAAAGGACCAAAATAACTGGTGTTGTAGTCTATTGATCATCATATCACCTCTCTGAATGGTATATTTTCATTTCCTTATATTTCGACTCCTTTAAATTCATTATAGAGCAAAATTTAACCGAAAAAAAATTTCTATCACTTCGTTGATAAACCGTTTAAGTTATTATAAAAAACTGAATGACCAAATTTGAAACATCCCATAATCCAACAAGATTATTCATCAATGCAAAACCATAAAGAATATTTAAATAAAATTCTATAATGATTCATTAACATGCATATCATATGTCGACATTCCATAAGCAGCAATAATAAATCAAAAGTTGTGTAAAGTATGTTTAACACTGAAATGTAAATCTTTATCAATGCAAATACTCATTTAAATATCTTAAGTATTTACGAATGAATTTATTTACTTACCTATTGATTTTCACTCTCTCGCAAAAAATGTACTGGCGGTCCCTTAATCACAGAATTCACTTTTTTATCTTTACCTTATCTCTGTTAACGGATAAATAAACCATGTACAATGCTTAAATATTTCCTGAGTACGCGGCATCTCAAGAAATAATTCATTTACCTTTTTCAATAAGCAGGTTTTTCAAATGCATCAAACTGATGTTACTGAGCGTTCGCTCTTTTCATTAAGCTGGCCGATTTTTATTGATATTCTTCTCCATTTGGCCACTTTATTAATTAATACTTATATGGTGAGCCATGTTTCTACTTCTTATCTGGCTGCTATGGCTGTCGGTAATCAGGTATTTGATCTGTTTATCACTATCTTCAACTTTATCAGTGTTGGATGCACGGTCGTCATTGCTCAATATATTGGCGCAGGTAAACGAGATAAAGCCAGCCAGGCAATCCATATTTCTATTGCATTCAACTTCTTGCTTGGGTTTAGCTGTGCGCTGATTACTGTCTTCTTCGGCTATAAAATCTTGCATATCATGAATATGCCGGAACATCTGATGGAAGATGGCTTTAACTATCTGCACATTCTCGGCATCTGTCTGATCCCCGAAGCCATTTCGATTATTCTGGCCGCTTGTCTGCGGGTTTATGGGAAATCGAAAGCGGCGATGTATGTTACTTTGATTGCTAACTTGCTGACAGTGCTAGGTAATATGATCGTCCTATATGGTTTCTTCGGATTACCTAAATATGGTCTGGAAGGTGTCGCCTGGTCTACGGTCTTTGGCCGGATTGTCGCCGTAATCCTATTATTCTGCCTGCTCAGTTATGGCCTGCGGATCAAATTTACGCTGGCAGGTTTCCTGCGCTGGTCACAAGGTATGTTGGGCAAAATCTTATATATCGGTTTACCCGCTGCGGGTGAAAACGTAGTGTGGATACTGCAATATATGGCGGCCATAGCATTTATTGGGCTAATGGGTGAAATTCCATTGGCAGCGCAAACACTCTATTTCCAGTTATCATTGTTTGTGATGTTATTTGGCATTTCTATCAGCATCGGTAACGAAATTATGGTCGGTCATCTGGTCGGCGCTAAACGATTTGAAGATGCTTATATCCGTGGCCTTAATAGTTTGAAAATTGGTTGTATCGTCACGATTGTAGTGGTCGCTGCTTTCTGGTTTTTCAGAGTGCCAATTCTGCATTTTCTGACGCAAGATGAAGCTATTATCAAACTGCTGTTACCTCTATTTTTGCTGTCCGTTTTTATGGAGCCAATCCGTACCGCGAATATCGTTATGGTGAACGCATTGCGCGCTTCCGGTGATGCTCGCTTCCCACTATATGCGGCCATGTTCTTTATGTGGTGTATTGCTATTCCGGTGGGGTACTTTTTGGGGATCAAAATGGAAATGGGCATTTTAGGTATTTGGATCGGTTTCTTCTGTGATGAGTGGCTGCGTGGACTTACTAACATCTGGCGTTGGAAATCTAAAAAATGGCAAACTAAACGACTCGATATTTGAATGATTAAAATAATTGTTCAGCCAGTCTCCTCAGAGTAGTTTCTTCCAGTTACCCCACACACAACAAGAGGTACCCGAATCGGCGCCTCTTGTTAATTTAAAAAAAGTCAATTCTCAAAAGCTGACGGGTGCTATTATTGAATAATAATCTCAGGTAGTTTACAGCTCATCAATGCAGTGGGTTCTCCGCGATACCCAGGAGTGTTTTGAATGACGAACGAGCCGGGCTATGAAATCAATTGCTCACAATTTATCAAAGTGTTATTGCATCAGAAGTAAAGCAATGTCGTCATTCAAAAATAAGGAGAAGACCGATGCAGGTTAGCAGAAGAACTTTCTTCAAGATCTGCGCGGGTGGTATGGCGGGAACAACAGTCGCCGCGCTGGGATTTGCTCCAACTGTGGCGCTGGCTGAAACTCGTCAGTATAAACTACTGCGCTCGCGTGAAATTCGTAATAACTGCACTTATTGTTCCGTTGGCTGCGGCATTCTGATGTACAGCCTGGGCGATGGTGCGAAAAACGTCAAAGAAAGCATTTTTCATATCGAAGGCGATCCAGATCATCCGGTCAGCCGGGGTTCTCTGTGCCCGAAAGGGGCTGGAGTGCTTGATTATATTCGCAGTAAAAACCGTCTCCAATACCCCGAGTACCGCGCACCCGGTTCTGATCAATGGCAACGTATCAGTTGGGATCAAGCGATTGAACGCATTGCCCGTTTGATGAAAGATGACCGTGACGCCAACTTTGTTGAGAAGAATGAAAACAATGTCACCGTTAACCGCTGGCTAACAACGGGTATGCTCTGTTCCTCCGCAGCGAGTAATGAAACCGGTATTCTCGATCAGAAATTTACCCGCGCAATGGGCATGATCGCTATCGATAGTCAGGCACGCCTTTGTCACGGCCCAACGGTATCTGCCTTGGGGCCAACATTTGGCCGAGGCGCCATGACCAACAACTGGGTAGATATCAAAAACGCTAACATTGTCCTGATCATGGGTGGAAACGCCGCTGAAGCGCACCCAGTCGGTTTCAAATGGGTTATTGAAGCAAAAATTAAAAACAATGCGCAAGTGATCGTTGTTGACCCACGCTTCAACCGCAGTGCTGCTGTGGCCGATTTTTATGCTCCGATCCGTGCCGGTTCAGATACCGCATTCTTACTGGGTATGATCCGCTATTTAACGCTCAACAACAAAATCCAGTCTGAATATGTTAAGGCTTACACCAATGCCTGTTTGATTGTTCGAGCAGATTATCAGTTCGCAGATGGCTTATTCAGCGGCTTTGATCAAGCCGCCAAGAGCTATGACAAATCCTCATGGCATTACGAAACCGATGAACAGGGGTATGCCAAACGAGATGATACGCTATCTCATCCACGCTGCGTCTGGAACCTATTAAAAAATCACGTTGAACGCTATACCCCTGAACAAGTTTCCAGCTTGTGTGGTACATCAGAAGCGGATTTCCTCTATATTTGTTCCCAATTAGCAACTACCGCCGTAACCCATCGTACCGCAACTATTCTCTACGCACTGGGTTGGACTCACCACACGGGAGGCGCTCAGATTATCCGCGCCGCTGCAATGGTGCAACTACTGCTAGGTAATGTGGGCATGCCAGGCGGTGGGGTTAACGCACTGCGCGGCCACTCTAATATTCAAGGCTATAGTGATCTTGGCTTATTATCACTGAATCTGCCCGGCTATCTGCCGCTGCCAAATGAGAAACAGGAGAGCCTGGCAACCTATCTGGCGCAAACAACACCAAAAGCGCTGGTTGCCAATCAGGTTAACTACTGGAAAAACACGCCGCGTTTCTTTATCAGCCTGCTAAAAAGTTTCTGGGGAGAACACGCCACCGCAGAAAATGATTGGGGTTATGACTGGCTACCTAAATGGGATAAAAGCTACGATATTATGACGCAAACGGAGTTAATGACTCAGGGCAAAATGAACGGCTACATCGTTCAGGGTTTTAATCCATTAGCGGCATTCCCGGATAAAAATAAGTCGAGTAGAGCACTAGCTAAACTAAAATATCTGGTGGTGATTGACCCGTTGATCACGGAATCTTCTAATTTCTGGCAGAACCACGGCGAGATGAATGATGTCAATCCGGCTGATATTCAAACTGAAGTTTTTCGCCTGCCCTCCTCCTGCTTTGCCGAAGAAAATGGATCGATTGCTAACTCAGGCCGCTGGCTACAATGGCATTGGGCTGGCGCACAGCCACCGGGAGAAGCGCTGCACGACGGTAAAATTCTGGGCAAATTACTGCTACGACTGCGTGAACTTTATCGTGAAGAAGGTGGCGCTTACGCTGAACCTATCATGAATCTGTCGTGGGATTATCAAAATCCTGAAGATCCGACACCGGAAGAAATTGCCCGCGAAGCCAATGGTAAAGCATTAACAGAGATTAAAGACGAAAACGGCAATATCATTCTGAAAAAAGGTCAGCAACTTTCCAGCTTCTCCCAACTGAAAGATGATGGTTCCACCTCCAGCTTCTGCTGGATCTACAGCGGTTGTTGGACCGAACAAGGCAACCAAATGGCTCGCCGTGATAACGCTGACCCATCCGGTCTGGGCTGTACGCCCGGTTGGGCATGGGCATGGCCACAAAACCGCCGGGTACTCTACAACCGAGCTTCGGTTGATCCACATGGCAAACCGTGGGACCCAAATCGTGAGCTGATTAAATGGGATGGCAATACATGGCGCGGCTTTGACGTTGTTGACTATAGCAATGCAGAACCGGGAACCCACGTCGGACCGTTTATCATGCAACCAGAAGGGGTAGCCCGACTATTCTCCATCGATAAAATGGCTGACGGGCCATTCCCTGAACATTATGAACCGATTGAATCACCGATCGACACAAATCCGCTTCATCCAAATGTTATTTCTAATCCAGTGGCGCGGATCTTTAGTTCCGACGCCGCTTGTATGGGGAAAGCCAACGAATTCCCTTATGTTGCAACAACCTATTCCATCACAGAGCTGTTCCGTCACTGGACAAAACACGCCCAACTCAATGCCGTCATCCAGCCCGAACAGTTTATTGAAATCGGCGAAAAGCTGGCGGCAGAAAAAGGCATTATTCAAGGGGATGAAGTAAAAGTGTCTTCCAAACGCGGTTTTATCAAAGCCAAAGCAGTTGTCACCAAGCGAATTCAACAATTGACCATTAACGGCAAGCAAGTTGAAACCATTGGTATTCCTTGCCACTGGGGTTTTGCGGGGGCAACCCAAAAAGGCTTTCTTGCCAATACGCTCACCCCTTCCGTCGGTGATGCCAACGCGCATACACCAGAATACAAGGCATTTCTGGTCAATATAGAAAAGGTGTAACAAGAGCGAATCATGGCAATACAATCTCAAGATATTATTCGTCGATCCGCCACGCATTCCTTTACCCCGGCGCCACGTATCCGTGATCATCAAGAAGAAGTAGCAAAACTGATCGACGTTACCACCTGTAATTCGCCGCCAATATTTTCCATCATGTCGGCATTGGTCCAAATCGTACCAGCGAACAAGACGAAGAACATGCCAGACAAGATGATGAAATGGCTGATGAATATTTTCGACACACCACAGTTAGCACGGAATTTGGCGAAGAAACATCATCCTCGTTGGTACAGAGAAATCCGTCAGAAAGCAAAACAGGAGGAAACAGATCCTTAGCAATATTTTAGTCTTTCCCAAAATTTAAACGAAAGTTATTGATCGAACGAAACGCAGTCTGGCAACAGACTGCGTTGATACTTGTATCATATATCTAAACATTACGATCAATATCACTGCAAATATATATACCCTTCATCTTTCAAGCTGCTGCTTTGTTGGCTGCTTTCACTCACCCCAGTCACATAGTTATCTATGCTCCTGGGGATTCGTTCACTTGCCGCCGCGCTGCAACTCGAAATCTATTAGGTATATTCATACCAAATAACCAATGAAATTATATTATTATAATATAAATTGTTGTCATCAATGACAAAAACAAATTATTTTTATAGAAATTACCTATGCAATAGATTTATATAATACAAACAAATAATTACCACGGAATAAATAGAATATAACTAAATATTAATTACAGTTACTATTTTAAATTCTCGGTAATTATATCCTCCTAATAGTTAAAGCTAACCACTCTAATAAACACAATTACTACACACATTTATTTGTTATAAATCGATATATTTTACTGATATTATCTAAAAAAATAGATTTATATTACTTTTAGCGATTAAAATATTGGATAAATAACACCAAATTTTTCCTAACAACATTAGCAGAATTATTTCTTATATATTCAGAATGAATCGCTATTTACCTACCTTTAAAATAACTCTTCTTAAGTAAATATAAGATTAACTAGCTTAATAAAGTTCTACAAATTGCTATAGTTAGCTAATAACCTTATTGAGTAATTTTTTCCTTTCACTATTATAAATCGATGAAATGTTATTGAATCCATTAAATCAATCCATTAATCTTTAATCCAATTTCTTTTTAAAAGAAGCAAAAAATATATTTATTCGTTACGTTATAAGCTGCAATTGCAGTAGTTACATATCATTATTAGTTTTTAGATAATTAATTAGGATGCATTCAATGATAAGTAAGGAAACATTCGAGATATTTCCCTCTGTAGATATTGTTGACGGAATAGCAATGACATCAAATTCCGCAATTCGATTAACTCGTGGTGAAAGCCCTACATTACGCAGACCTTTAGGTACTCCGGCCGAAGTAGCGCTCGCCTGGCAAAATGCCGGGGCAAAATGGATACATGTTGTTGATCTTGATGCTGCATCAGGACGGGGTTCAAACAGCCACCTGATTGCTGATGTCCTTGCTGCGGTCGACATTAACGTACAGGTCTGTGGCGGAATCAGAGATGAAACCATCTTGCGCAAAGTATTAGCAACCGGATGCCAACGCGTTAATTTAGGGACCGCAGCATTAGAAAACCCAGATTGGTGTGCCCGAGCAATTGCAGAATATGGCGATAAGATCGCCATTGCTCTGGATGTAAAAAGCACATCAGAGGGTTATCAACTGGCAACACACGGATGGAATGTCAGCAAAGGCAATCTCTGGGATGTCCTTGAGCGCCTCGACAAACAGGGTTGTCAACGCTACGTCGTAACCGATGTTGAGCGAGGCGGCATGATGAGTTCGCCAAACTTCACGCTATTACAGGAAGTTTGTGCGAAAACGTCATCGCCCGTCATTGCCGGCGGTGGAGTATCGAGCTTGGATGATCTCCGCGCTTTGGCCGATCTATCCACTATCGGTGTCGAAGGCGCAATTCTTGGTCAAGCACTACATATTGGTAAGGTTCCTCTCGAAGATGCCCTTGCTGCAACACGATCATCGAGACATTGACTATGGAATCTTTATCTCCCGTTTTGGATCTCCGCTCTATTGGCTTACTGGGCGAATTGCGTAGCGTACCTGAAACAAGCTATTTAACGAAACAAGTGATGGCGCTGCCTGGTTTACTCACAGAGAAACCAGCATTCTTGGGTTCCCGCGGTGTTGCCTATTACGAACAAAAACCTTGTCACGAACTACTGATGACGGCGAAATATTACACAGAATACATCTCTCAACTTGAGTGTACCGACAAGCTGTGTACTGCCCCGTCAAAATATATATTAGCCGATCATAGCCTGGCAAAATTGCTCAGAATCGTTGATAGCTTATTAAGTTCTCCACAGACAGTTAACGAAGATATTGTGCTATTCATTGATGGGATCAAGGAGTGTGCAAAAGTCGTCAGCTCAACGCTGATGGGTACAGCATTCACTTTTTCACCCTCTTCGATCCATGACCTAAAATTGCCTTCATCTACGGAACACAAAGTACCCAGACCGTTTATTGAAGGGGATAATCATCTGTTAACTTTGGCCGCAGCCCAAATTGACAAATGCCCCAACTCCTCTGTTGTCGGCATTATGTTAGGAGGATCAGCGGCAGCGGCAATCACAGCCGCAGCATGGGATAGCGAGCTTAATTTAGTGAAAGTTTCCCGTTACGATGATACGTCTCGCAAAAGCAATCATCTCTGGGGGCGCAATATTCCACCTGGGCAAACCGTGACAATTATTGATGATAATTGCGGAACAGGCGACACCTTACGTCAGGCAGCCGATCTGGTCATGGCCCAAACCGGGCAATGTCCGAAGGCCCGTGCCGTCGAACTGCATTGGGAAAAATTATTACGTACCCGCGTTTATGGGCATGCTGATCGTGTATTCAGCCCTGAAACTTTAGATGTATTGACGCCTTGGTGTTTCAGGCATCATCAGGTCTTGGATCGTTTAATTAATCAGCCCTTCGCTGATGATAAATATGTTCATACCACCACAGCGGATTGGGTTGCCTATTCATACAGTTTATTGTCTGTTCTTCATGACACCCTGACAGATTCAACATGGGCAGCCAAGTTATTGCGTTTTTTATTAAATCTAAAAGCACAAACACCACTGAACTATGAACAACCAATCGATGCATTTAAGGCTCTGGCATATCAATGTCCTGAATGTTCAGCTCGCAAAAACCAATTTTAGAAAAAGGGAAGTTAATTGATTATGACAACGGCACATATTATTTGGGATTGGAATGGCACATTACTTAATGATGTCAATGTTTCATTGAGCGCAACCAATTTCGCACTAGCAGAAATCGGTATTGAACCACTGACGCTGGAACAATATCGGGAACATTATTGTGTTCCAGTACAAACTTTCTATAAACAAGTGATTGGCCGTGAACCTTCGTCTTCTGAATGGTCAGTGATCGGAAAAATATTTAATTTTCACTATCGCCCGGGTATTCAGAAAGCCAGTTTAACGGAAGGCGTAAGTCAGCTCCTTGCTTCCCGTCATGAAACAGGCGCGACTCAATCATTATGTTCACTGATGGAGCATCATGAATTGGTCCCTATGCTTGATAATCATGGTATTGGTAAATTCTTTACCCAAATAGATGGTAGAAATACGCCATTATTGACAACCGGCAAATCAGAGCAGTTAGCGAATCATCTCAAAAAACTTAATGTTGCTCCTGAGCAAAGTGTGGTTATTGGGGACGCCACCGATGACGCCATTGCCGCATTAGCAGCGGGAACTCATGCCATTCTTTATACCGGAGGAACCCATAGCCGCGTCAGTCTTGAAACTGCCGGCGTTCCCGTGGTTGATACATTAAGTGAGGCGTTATTAATAGCCGATTCTTTGGTCTATAAACAGTAATAACGAGGCTGTTCAAAATAACTTAGTAAGAAAGGAATAATTTACAACGGCATACGAATAGATATTTGGCACATGAGTTTTAAAAGAGCAGCTTAGTATTTTAAAGCAGATTATTCATTATTAAAAATCATCATCCAAGATGATGATTTAACTATTATTTTGAATAAATCAATAAATAATTAAGGAATAGATTCATGTTAACTGCTGTAGTTGGACTTCAATTCGGAGATGAAGGTAAAGGAAAATTTGTTGACTATTTGTCTGTCAACATCAATAACATTGCTCGATTCAATGGCGGCGCTAATGCGGGTCATTGTGTGCAACACGGTAATCTAAGAGGCTCATTTTCTCAATTACCAGCCTCACTCAACAAAAAGAATTTATATATCTGCCAAGGTGCTTTAATCAGTCTTCCTATTCTGGTTAAAGAGATCGATTTTATACAAAAAGAAAAATTGACTCTAATATATTTATCGATCCTCGATGCCATATCGTCTTACCATTACACTCTGAGTTAAATCGAGCGTCAGAAAAATATAAAGGTAAGCAGAAGATAGGTTCGGTTGGCGTCGGCGTCGGGGCCTGTGTTGAAGACAAAGCCAATCGTCATGGCATTCGGCTTATTGATACGCTTGATAAAGAGCAATTAAGAAGTAAATTAGAATTTCTCTGGGGTATCAGAGAGAAGCAGATCAACCATGTTTTTAATGCGCAAGCTACATTAGATTTTGAAGAGATGTTAGAAACAACGCATCAATATGGCAAGAGAATAGAACCCTATTTCACGTTCACTAATGAAGTTATCGGTGATTTACTTAATTCTGGAGAAGATGTTTTACTTGAAACATCACAAGCTACTTTCTTAGATAATAGTTTTGGTACTTATCCTTATACTGTGGCATATCAGACCTTGGTGCAAACCTGCTTTGCCATGATAGGCATACCAGCACAGAAAATGCATATTGTCGGTGTGATGAAATCCTATATGATCCGTGTCGGTAACGGGCCATTCCCCACAGAATTATTGACAGAACAGGCTGATTATATTCGTGAGCGCGGAAACGAGTATGGCACCGTTTCAAAAAGGCCAAGACGTTGTGGCTGGTTGGACTTATCCCTGATTAAACAAGCGGTGAAACTCAATGGCGTAACAGAACTCGCTATAACGAATGTTGATGTTCTTGCTGATTTACCCGAAATAAAAGTCGCTATCGCCTATGAAATTGATGATAAGCTCGTCTGTTGCGATGACGCATTATTACGGCTTGATAAAGTCAAACCCATCTATAAGACATTTAAGTCCTGGGGAGAACTTAACTCATCATATACACATTTAATGGAACTGCCTATTGAGCTGGTTGACTTCTTATCTTTTATTCAAGACTATGCTGGAGTCCCAATCAAATATATTTCCTATGGGCCAGACAGAAATCAGACATTAGTCATGAAATAAAAGCGGGGAGAAAATAATGATTCACTATGTAACAGGGTTTATGTTTTCTAAAGATAAAAAACATGTCTCCCTGATTTCAAAATTACAACCCAGTTGGCAAAAAGGGAAACTTAATGGGATTGGTGGAAAAATAGAAGCGGGTGAAAGCCCTCAACAGGCAATGGCAAGAGAATTTGCTGAAGAAGCCGGCATTGAAACACGTCCTGAAGAGTGGCGATTATTTACCGTCTTAACTCGCCCTGACGTTTATCAGGTAAATTTTCTCTATATGTATGATGATCGTGTCTATTCTGTCAATTCTATCGAGAAAGAGATCGTCAATATCTATGAAACAAATTCATTGCCCGATAATGTGATCTATAACTTACGTTGGTTGATCCCGATGGCGGCCGATGAACATTTACGTTTCGATAAAGAAATAGAAATAACAGAAATGCGGGGTTAGATACGGTATAGCGAGTATTTTATCTATACCCTATGTATTTCAAGATGCATCGCGACGGCAAGGGAGCGAATCCCCGGGAGCATAGATAACTATGTGACCGGGGTGAGCGAGCGCAGCCAACAAAGAGACAACTTGAAAGATAACGGGTATCACTAACAATAGTAATGAATAGTAATGAATAGTAATGAATAGTAATGAATAGTAATGAGGAGGAAATTTCACATACATGATTAAATTACTATCTGAACTTTAATAACTTCTTCAAAAGGGGAGATGGATAAGAATGGATTCTTTGACTTGTAGTAATAACATGGCTAACGAAGAAATCATAAAAGTGACCGTTCCGTCGGTCACGAAACTCAGTCATCAACTGGTTTATAGATCCCCTTATTGGAGCCGAGATCAGTTAACATCCAAATTTACCCAATGTAGCCTCCGCAATAGGGATATATTGGTCTGTTAATTTATTGATGCTGTTATTGGTGGCAGGATAACAACAATCAAGGAAAAACCAATTTATCGGCGTCTCCAATATTGAAGCGATCTGCACCAGATGGGATAAATTAATTCGGTTTATCCCTCTCTCATAACGTGAGAGTTGTTGCTGACTAATACCTATTTTTTCCGCCAATTTTACGGCGGTCATACCCAACTCTTTCCTTCTTTTTTGAATACGCTTCCCTACTAATAGATGATCTTGTTTCATTTTCATCCCAGCCTTTAAATTAAAAAAACACCTTTTTATGGCATTGCCAAAATTATCGCCCCTGATCCTGAGAAAGGTCCTGCCTCTACTCTGCCATTTTTTTGTAAAATTGATTTCACTGTAACGGGTACATTTCCGCCAGCCGGTACAAACACAGCGACACCCTCTTCACCATTTTTCTCATTTAATAGCAATTTAGCTTTCAAACTACCATCACTTCTTAAAGGTACTAATCCCCTATCAGGTCCCGTCGCCGTCACGATAATCTCTATGTCTACATTGCAAGTCACATTGATATTTTCCGCTCTGGTTGCGCCTTCCAAGTTTGCCTCATCAATACTACCGTAATTAAGTTCAACGGAGCCTTCACTGACTTGACAAAATCCTATCGGCGGCGGTGCTACGCCACATAAAGATCCAGGTAATAATCTTCCATGAAAACCACTTCGATCGGTTTCATAAAATAGCCCGACACATTCCTGATGAGACCGAATAGCAGGGCCAAAATGTTTTGCCACTCCGGTGATCGGAAAACTGGTATATTTCAATATCTCCGCTTGCACTTGTTTCATTGTCTTAAATCTTTCCACACGAGTATTGAATAGCCTATAAGGCTGCCCGGAATAACCATCAGCAAAATGGCGATGGTTAACCGATATCCAACACGCAGAATAACCATAACAAGGATTGGGCGTAAAATCGTTTTCTGGGTCCCAACGTTCAATGACAAAAGTATAATAGGCATTTGTAGGAATTCCCTCGGATTTAGTGATATATGAAAATATTGATGCAACCGCACTTAATGAAAACAGCGATAATAAAAGTACCAGGCAAACAGAGAATAACTTTTTCATTGAGTTACCTAATAAAACTGTGCAAGTTAGTCATAATTCAGATTAAATGTCGCAATCGCATGAAATACGCCTCGCTTAATCGTCTGGTTAGCTAGCGCAGTGGGTTCTGCCTGCACATAGGCTTGCAGTACAATCAAGTTTTCCCCCTCTTTTAACGAATAGGCATCCCCCTCCTTATTCAATGGCAACCGTCTGCCTTCTGCCGTTTCTATACCGATGGCAATCCCATAGGCTTGGCTCCCTGCACTTAACGCTAATAAGCCCGGCAATTGTGGATTTTCCATGCCGCTGAATGTCAGTTTAATCGATTTCCCCACACTCATATCGCAACCCGATAACCGGAGTAGAAAAGGTTCACTATTGGTCCTACCATGCAGATACAAATATTTTTCAGAAATTGTTGCAAAATCGAGTTGGATATCTTCATCACCCGGTTTAATCGTGCAAGGTTCTTTAACCAATGCACCGTGAAAACGCATATTATCCGCAGCCTGTACCACTTGATGACTATAAACCGTGGCAGCAATAACCATAAAACCAACACGCAACACGAATAACTTTAAATATTTCATTATGTTTCCTTTCACTGGTATTCCGCCAGCAATGTCGCCGTCACTTCAAATACCCCTTCCGGCAACGTACTTCCCGGCTTTTTTACCGGCACCGCTTGTATCACCGGCTGTTTCTGTGATGTCACCGGAATACGCTTATTAAGGGTGAATGCTTTACCATCCAACGTCAGACGAATGCCTAAATCAGTAATATTGGTTTTCAATGCCGCATCATCAAATGAAGTTGGCAGGCCAATCACTGTCAATCCTAAATTCCAACCTGAGATATTAGGCGCACATACCAACTGGTAATTCACGGGCTTGGTATAATTCATCCCGTCCACCTGATGGATGCCAACATTGTGACCAAAATCGACATCAATCATATTGCCGTCATTAATAACGCAAGGGGGCGCTTCAAGCAGTGTGCCGTGAAACCACATATTATCTGCCGCCTGTCCCGGCATAATACTGATTAACCCCAGGCACACGCCCCAGAAAACACGATAGATCAGAGGGTTCATTGCATGTCTCCCGTTCACTGGTATTCAACCATCATGGTCGCACCCGCGCCAAAGTCGCCGCCTTTCAATGCCGTAGCCATATCTTTTACCGGCACCGCATGTAATTCAGGAAAATCAGGATAGTTAAATTTCATCCAGTCATTGACGGGCAATTTTCGTCCGTTATGAATGACAGCGATACCAAGCCCAGTGTGATTGGTTTGCAACACCGCTGGATCAAAACTGGCAGTGTTACCCGATATCATCATTTTCATTGCATTAGCTGGCATTTTTTCACATTTCACGGTGTATTTGACGGGTTGCATATAATTAACCCCATCAATCCGAGTAATCATCACGTCGCCAAAATCCACATCAATAGTATTGCCATTATTAATCACACAAGGTGGAGGCGCGATAACTACGCCGTAAATATTGACCGGCGTTTTGCCCGAAAAATTACTGACAGGTCTTGCTGCTAAATTTACCCTTTTTGTCAGTAAATCGGCCTGAGCATTAACACTCAATAAACAGCCAAACAGTAATACGCTCCATTTTTTCTGCCTGCGATACTGTTTTTTTATTCCCAGAGAACACAGCGAGTTAGTCATAATTCACCCTGAAATCCACTACCGCGCGATATTGCCCAATCCCTAGCGCTCTCGGCGTCCGCACCGGCGTCACGTAATATTCCAAGCTGTCCTGCCCCGCTGCCGCAAAACGTGGGCGTCCCCGCTCTCCCAACCGGATATCATTATTCGCGCTATCTGTTATCTGTAACCCCAACCCGGTAATACCGGTCACCCGCACCAGATGTGGGTAATCGCGATCCGCCGGTGCCACAAAACTAACCGTCACCACCGGCTGTAACTGATTCCACGTCAGATTGCCGTTCCGCCGGTCCTCTACAGCCCCTTTGGTTCTTAAACAGTCACGAAACTTCAATGTGAACGGGATCGGCGTCCCTTTATCACCTGGCTGGCGTAAGTCACTGTTTGGCGTACTCCCCAGATTCACCTCCTGCCATGCGGAAGTCATGTCCAATCGACAAGCCGCCTCAGTCAACCCGCCAAACACATGCAATTCACCGTGCAATCCGTCTATATCTGCTGACCGCTTTTCCCTCGCCTGACTCTCCATCACGGGTATCAGCCAGATCGCCAGTATCAGTACGCAGCCTATCCGCTTGATGTTCATCGTCGTTCCTCCCGGCTTCGCCCGTCACGACGAACTTTTAGCCACCTGACAATGGTTGCCTGCGCAACTAAAAGTCAGTTGCGGCCGGCCGCCATAATCATTGACATACGTCAGTACCGGCGCACTGCCCAATGCCCCTACACTACCACTCAGCACCGCGCTACTTTTAGGCGCTATCATCAATGGTTTAAAACCCGCCGCCGTCTCTCCCTTAAGCTGGCTCGATGCATCCACTATGGTGATGTAATAGGGTGTCGGATTGTTCACCTGATATTGGTTCCCCTGACGCGTCAAAGTCATCTTCTCTTGCCACGGATTGTCCAAATCAGTGCGGCTGGCAAAAATAGCTTTCGGGCGATAGAACAGCTTGATTCGAGTTTGTAGCGCAATCTGCAAGGTATTCGGCTTCTTGCTACGCGGCGGAATTTCACGCAAGTTAAAATAGAACAAGCTTTCCCGATCTTGTGGTAACTGCGCGATTGTTGGCAGTGACTGTATTTTCACCTGACTCTTAGCGCCCGGCTCCACCCGCTGTACCGGCGGCGTCACCACTAACGGACCATTGATTTTGTTACCCTGCTCATCTTCTATCCATCCCTGCGCCAGATATGGCAACTCTTTGTTCTGGTTGCTAATATCCATGCTGGTGGATTTGTCCTCACCGTTAAACACGATGCGGGTACGATCCAGCGCAATGGCCGCCATTGACTCACTGATCACTGACAGGCTTAAGATAGCTATCGTGACTACACTGATTGTATTCTTCAATTTCATCCTCAATTACTCATTCTTAGCATAATCATTACAGGTCACCGCGATACGTTTCGGTGACAACAACAAAGTTTTCACGCTGCCGGTCAATTCAAGTTATGGCCGTTTATTACCGTCGGCCAGTTGGCAGAGCAGTAATAACGAAGCCATCTCTTCTACTTTGGGTAATTCTGGCGGCAGCTCAATCACACATTGCAATTCCCCATCCCAACGCACATCCAGTTTCTCTCCCGGATTTATCCCGCTCAGGTAGGTGTTCCCACTATCACTGACGATACCGATCTCCCGTTGATCCTTATTCAGTACCGTTGCCCCAAATGGCGGCGCGTTACCGTCCGGCAAGCGGATCAGGGCCATCGCTTTTTCACCGGATATCACCTGAAATTTGCGATAGCCAATCGCCCCTTCCGTCAACGTCGCTTGTTGTACCGACCGTATTGCCTCTACGTTGTCCGGCAATTTGTTCAAATCAATACTCGCACTGTTACGGTAATAGTTGTTCACATCAGAGATCACCGCTTTACCAAACATATTGGTATGGGTAATCGCGCCGAAACCTTTCACCGGTACACCGCCGACACCATCGGTATCCACCATCAAACGGGTGGTGCCCGGCATATTAATGCGATGCAGCGCCGCGCCTTTTGGCGTCATGGTCATGCCCCCCTGAATAGAAAGCGCCGCCGTGGTATAACGCCCATCCTGATAACTCGCGCTGGTCGTCAGTTGAGCACGATCGCCGTAATGGGTTAAATAACCGTTCGCCGCGGCCTTGCCGTCAATACTGGTACCAACCGCTAAACGATAGTTACTGTTTTCATTAATCCGATCGTAATAACCTACCGTGTGGGAGTTACCTTCCCGGTTGGCCATTGCGTTATAACTGATAGTGCCTGAGTTACCCCACGGCAGGGATAATGTCATATACATCCCGTCGTCATTTTTACCTTCATATTTATTACGGTAAGCAGACAGATTCAGGTTAATGTTCTTATAACTTCCAATATCAAAATAGCGTGATATTGACACGTTATAACGATCGTTATTCGAACGATTCCAGTAAGTCTGGTGGCTGTAATTCAAATAGATACTGGTACCAATATGCGTGAATTGCTTATTCAACATAATGGTGTAAAGCTCTTTATTGCTCTCCGCATCGCCATCGTGATAACGGCGATCCAGATACTGGCTCATGCTCATAAAGTCACGTTCTGAGAAACGGTAACCAGCAAAAGTCACCTGGCTGTCATACTCTTCAAAACGTTTGGAATAACTGAGGCGATAAGATCCTCCCATCAATGTTTGGTCCTCAGCCGGTAAATGAGCGCGGGATTCAGTAACATCAAAGGAAAGTGCGCCAAAGGCCATCAGATCACGCCCAACCCCCAATGACAACGCGTTATAATCCCCAGCTCCCAATATCCCGCCGTACAGCGACCAACCGTTGTTTACTCCCCAGGAAAATTCGCCGATACCAAAGCCCGATCCTTCACTGTGATGCTTCCAGTTAGTCGGCTTGCCCGCCGCCAGTTTGTACTGCACCCGGCCCGGGCGGGTTAAATAAGGAATATTCGCGGTATCGATCTGAAACTCTTGTAAACCGCCATCCTGCTCCTCTACCCGTACATCCAGTTTGCCGCTCACTGCGTCATTAATGTCCTGAATACGGAATGGACCTGGCGCAACTTGGGTCTCATATAACACCCGACCCTGCTGACGAATAGTCACTCTGGCATTGGTTTTCGCTACTCCGGTTACTTCCGGCGCATAGCCTCGCAGGTTCGGCGGTAACATATTGTCATCCGTCGCCAGACTGACGCCGGTAAAACGGAAGCTGTCGAAGATATTTGAATTGAGGTAATCCTCACCCAACGTTAACTTAGCCTGCCAACGCGGTATTGCCCGGTATAAATAATAGCGGCTCCAATCCCAATTCTTCTCAGTGCTCCCTCCCCGCCCCGAGATGTGGTTGTACTGTGATTGCCAGTCTGCCCGCAGACGCCAAGCGCCCAAATTTATCCCGGTCGTACCATTAGCGCTGACATTCTGATTTTCATTTCCTTTCGTCGGCTTAGAGACCTGGGCATTGACGTTATAATCAAACATCATGCCAAAAATTCCGTCATCCCAACGTGACGGCGGGTCCCAGTCTGGCGAGCTATATTCAAGATAGGCTTGAGGCACACTCAGGTATAACGTGTCGCTGCTCAGATCACCGCGCACCGTCATGCCAGACAGCGTTTTAGTCTCCAGACACCGATTATTGTTCCACCAGGTCATCTTTGATTCCCATTCCGCCCGTAGCCCCAACTGCTTCACCAGCTCAGGCGGCAAACACGCCACACTCCCCTTCGGATCATCCGGCGGCGCCATAAAGGTAACCGGCATCTCCGGCAGTTCGCTTTTATTCAGCCTTATCGTCATTTGATAATCCCCCGGCATGATATAACCCGCACGGGAAAATTCTTTTAAATTAATCCGAGAACGATCCTGAACATCTAACACATCCGTATTAAATTCAATTTCCTGTTCCGCATACACAGCATGAGTACCTGTTAAAGCAAGCAATGACAAAACAATAAGAGGTTTCAGGACACACCTAACCGAGACCACCTTGTCATATTCAGTGGTCAAACCTAAAAACAAAGCCATAACATTCCCAGATCGATGATTAGTGATAATCCAGCCTGAACCGAACAGTGGTTCGATACTGCCCTGCTTGCAATAACTGGCGATTACCCACCAATCGCATCGCGTAATTAAGCGTCATCTGCCCTGCCTGTAAGTCCCCCAGCGGCAATGGAGTTCCCGGATACGCCTGATTGCCGTATATGTCTGTAATTTGTAATGCCACCCCTTGAGCTACGCCAGACAACCGGAAATTGTTCCCATCAGGCACGCCGTCAAACATCACCTGAAAGTGGCGCCAATCGGGTTTACCCAAGGCGGCAGAAGTCAGTACACAGTTAATCAAACGGATGGAAAAAGGGCGCGTGGCTCCCTGTCCATCATGTATCATCCGGCTTACCGGGATCGTGGCTAACTCAATCGTCTGGTCACGGCTACCTGCGTCAATCGCACAGGCCGTATCAATGATGGCGCCTTGCATGCTAACGCGGCCATATCCTTGCGTTCCTCGTGGAGCAGCCGTTTCAGCTTCAATAACACAGGAAAACATTAACAGGCAGGGCACTACAACAACGGCAGCATATCGACTCATGGCTTCTCTCCAGCTAAACTTATTCAAAATTTTTGATTAGGAAACGCCCGCTTCCCTGTCAGCGTTTCCGTGCATGAAAAGACTTATTGATAAGTCAACTGGAAGTTGGCAATGCCGGTGAAATTACCCGGAACAACGGCATCAGGTGAAGTATCACCTTGAAGATAGGCGGCAAAATGCAGATCATTATCACCATCATGCAGAGCGACAGCCGGTGAAGGGGTACCTAGTTTGATTTTGTTACCGCCCGCATCCGTGATCGCAATACCAGCACCTTTCGCAACGCCTTCGATACCTAGCAAACCATCACCGCCGGTGATACTAGATTTAGCGCCAATAAACGTCGTGGTGACTGTACTTATCGTTTCCGTCGTACAGTTATCTAAAGAAATTTTGAATGGCGTGGAAGAAGAACGGCCGCCGTTTTTTAAAGATGCGCTAGAAATAGAGCCCATTGGAACTACCTGATCAACCGTTTCTGGGGTGATAGAGCAAGGTGCATCAGTAATAGACCCGGTAAAAGTCACCGTTCCGTGACCTTGGCTAGGATTGGCTGCATTAACAGAACCCGCAACCAAAGCTACGCCTAGCCCCAGGGCCATAACCAATTTATTCAATCTCATGTGAATTAATTCCTTGAATTTAAGGATAAAATACCCAATACCATAAAAAAATAACCGTGCAGGACTCCAGATCCATGCACCCAATATTCAGCGCAAAAATAGTTTAAAAATCTCGGATTAATATTTTCTAAACCAAACAAAATGCACCAAACTGTAAATATGTTCCTATAAAACGACCGATTAAGTCAAATTTTGTGTAATGCGAAATTGCCAATATTTAACTGTTTATAATATAGGGCTTTTTTTCATTGTTTTTTACTATTTTTCACACTCTTTCATTTCTTTATTGTAAAGAATCAGTGGGTTCATCTGAATTCAATCAAATATTAATTGATTAATTAGATTATAAGTTCAAATTAATGTTTTTTTTCGATTGTTAACTCCGAAATATTATGTGCTCTTAGTGTTTTTGACTAAAAAAAACAGTTTGGTGCATTCTGTTCAGTTTCTTTTTATTGTTAAATAATTTCCATATATATAATTACTAAGCTTACAAGCTGATATTTTCTATTAAAAAATGGCTATCTATAACTATCTAAAAACGATAATTATAGATTTAGGTCAAAATAAATAGAGTTACCAGCTAATAATTTTATAAAAGTTCTATTAATTGATATATTCCGGTAGATTAATATTATTTCTCTACCTATAACAATCCGCCCCAATTTCACAGGAATTATTTTCATGAAGAAACGTAAGTTTTTAACCAGATATGAAATTAATGCGATTTTAGAAAAAGCACGTCAGGGACGTCACGCTGAGCGAGATTATTGCATGCTATTGATGTGCTTCATTCATGGATTAAGAGTGAGTGAGCTATGTAATCTAACGTTATCCGATCTTGATCTTAGCTCAGAAATTATTCATGTCAGACGATTAAAAGGGGGATTATCAACAACACATCCGCTAATACCAGAAGAAATTAAAGCGCTAAATCAATGGCTTAATATTAGAAAGAGTTGGCGAGAATCAGATACAGCATGGGTTTTTTTATCACAAAAATCAGGAGCTATTTCACGCCAGCAAGTTTATGGTTTATTAAAGCGTTATGGCAAGCAAGCATTA
This sequence comes from Photorhabdus luminescens subsp. luminescens, assembly GCF_001083805.1. GTDB lineage: Bacteria > Pseudomonadota > Gammaproteobacteria > Enterobacterales > Enterobacteriaceae > Photorhabdus > Photorhabdus luminescens. The sequence goes on from NZ_JXSK01000003.1 coordinate 626,214, forward strand.
GTTAATATTTCACCTCATCCACACATGTTAAGACATGCTTGTGGTTACGCTCTCGCTGATTTAGGAAGAGATACACGCCTTATTCAAGATTATCTCGGTCATCGCAATATATCCCATACCGTTATTTACACTGCAAGCAATGTAAAACGGTTCTTCAAGATATGGGAGGCTCCTGCAAAAGGACTCGATTAATTTCAATATCTCTTTTTTATGTAAGAAATGTAGTATGAGAAACTATTTCTCTTGGAAACAAAAAAATCATCTCATCATCCAATGGTAAAAATCCTCGTCCATATACTGATGAGGGTTTTTTATACGATATAATAATTATTCACATTATAAGATACTACTTATTATTTCTTATAATTACTTTTAAATTCTTTTAGAAATCAATGAATAAAGCAATTAAATAAAACCATGTATTTAAGGGGAGTTTTAATCATAAATTCCATTATTAAATGAATGGATATTTTTGCAGGAATGAAGAAAATAAAATCACTGGAAATTATACTCTGTTTTCCAGTGATAACTTACAACTGTTAACATTTCATTGGTTGATTTATTAAATTTTTAGGTAATGCTAAATTTAATCAACGACTTGAACATTTAGAGAATGAGCAAGGTAGCCAACAAGATTACCAATATTGTCTTTAACATTCCATCTTTCGAAAATGGATATATACCATGAATATTTGGCTATGCCTGGAGTGCGTAATTTAGAACCTTGATTGAAAATATTACGCGTTTCCAGTACTACAGGATAATCTTGATTAGTCCCTAATGTTGCCTCTTTGCTTGGGGCCGCAACTTGAGATACAGCCGAAGTTAAAGTGGGTGGCGAAACTAGCGATTTGGCATCTACCCCTGCCATATGATACAGAAATACCTGATCATCAAATTGAGCTGATAAAGTAGAAGCTCGCCACCTAACGATATCCCCTACCTTACCTTGAATTAAAAGTGTAGCTTGAGCATTATTCTTGGGAACATAGATATTATTTTGAGAGGTAATGTAATAAATGTATTTATCATCCATGACAGTGGGTGCGCCAGGGTCTTTACTAATGGAATTGCCAAGATCATTTTTAATAGCTTGTACATCAACAACGGCAAGAATATCAATCAATTGTACACTATTAATGGATCTTATATCATTCAAGTCTGAATCTTCAATATTATTCATAATACTATTCCTATTTTTATATATTAGTTTTATAAATATTTAATCATCTAGAACTGTAATGAAAGGGTCATGACCAATATATCCAAGGAGTTGTTTTTTACGATATATTTTCATATACCAGACATACGAACCGTGTCCTGCCCTCTGAGCTGTTGATTGATGATAATATCTTGTTATTAGTCCGCCATTATTTTCCCCATCTCTTTTATATACCACACTACTTATATTATTATTATCATCTTTAGCCAAATAAGGAATGGAAATATCACCATAATCAAGTTGCGGTAATGTTATAAGCGAAACATCACCACCGTCATCAGCTTGTAATCTCATATGGCATAAAAGTACTGTATATTCAAATTGCTGTGTCAAAGACATTGGTCTCCATCTAATGTCATCAGCAACGTTAACAGTTACCTCCAACTCGCCTTTAGCATTATTTTTAGGCGTATAAAGATTTCCATTGCTTGTTATATAATAAAAATATTTATTATGTACTGATTTAGCCGTCCCGAGTGTTTTTGATTTACTTAAATCATAATTACTAAGAATAGCTTCTACATCCACACAAATAAGAATATCTACAGCTTGATATTTCGAAATCGCGATAACGTCGCTCATATCTATTCTCCATCACAATAAAGTGTTAGATTGTTTAACAATCATCTATTATATTAATAATTCAGTTCAAAAAAACCACTGATATAAATCATAGTTTTTAAAAAAA
>NZ_JXSK01000004.1 GCF_001083805.1 Photorhabdus luminescens subsp. luminescens
TACTGCCTATACGTTCCAATGCTTAAGGCCTCTTTCTTACCCACACTCTATTAATAAGAATATCCTGCATAAATAATTCCCATTGGAACAGATTGTTAATTTTTCCATTCCAACGACACGAAATAAATATCAATATTATTTTTTGATTAGAGTGATGCCTTTGATTATTATAACCATTTAGGGGAAATATATTATTAGCAACATTTCAACAGCATCAATAATTATATAACACAGATAAACTTTTAATATGGATTACAATTACCAATTATCTTATATTTCTTCGGCAGGCAAATTACTGCTCTGCACACTTTGGTAAAAAATTCTATTTTTCAATTACATTAAATTAAAAGGTTAACACGATGAACTATGTAAGTCCTACTTCTAATGAAGTGGTAACAGAAAATAAACCTGACCAAACTTCTCCAACTCCTAATTATTATTTCGCTGTTGGTACAGTAACTTCAGTTCAGGCTGCTCCCGATCAAAACCAATTGCAAGTGACTGTAACCATGCAATTCCCTAACGGCAAATTTAACTATCTGTTATGGTGGAATGCACAGGACTACAGAGGCGCAGCACTGTATCATCTTCTTCTGAACGCTTGTAGTAATAACAAACGTGTAAATATAACTTCTTCATCAGCGGTTTCTCCTGGTGGTTACAATTATATCTACAACGCAACTCTGTTGGCTTCTTAATATAAAGTCATAAATTGCTAAATAGCTGCACCTAATTCCTTATTGTTGCAATAGAAATTAAGTGTAGTATTTCTCTGGTAGAACGAAGCTGATATTGGGTAAAAGCCAAAAGTATTTTCTACCAGAGATTCCCATATCCAGGCAGAATCTTAATCTCAAGGTTCTGCCTGTTCTAATAACACCACTTTAAATTCACGATAATTAATAAATAGTATCTTATTTCAATAATGCTATTTTAATGTCATTAATCTATATAAAATTAATTTAAAAATCATTTAAAATAGAAAACAAAAACCTACAAGAGTAATAAAAAGACAATAATAGAACTAAAATTAATCCTAATAAATCCATTGATCATACATTTAATACACCCAATAAAAACATATTAAAACAATTGTATTAAATCTATTTCTAAATGTTTATATTTTAATTTTTTAGAATTAATTCCCTACCTAATATTACCTATAAAATAGTAAAAACCCATTTTCTTGACAAATATCAATAACACTTACTACTATTTTTAATACTTGAATATCTATACCCTATGGATTTCAAGATGCATCGCGACGGCAAGGGAGCGAATCCCCGGGAGCATAGATAACTATGTGACCGGGGTGAGTGAGTGCAGCCAACAAAGAGGCAACTTGAAAGATAACGGGTATATTTTTCTCTCACTCATTTCTCTTCTAATAGGTGATCAAATGTCAGAAGAAAGCCAACGTATTAAAAAGCCATCCTCAGGTTATGCAACAGATCATTTCTACGATGGAGCATGGCATAGAGCCGTCAAATTTGTTGAGGGCAGTGTTGAATTTTTTGATGTTTACGATGTTATTTTTGAGGGGATTACTTACCAATCTCCACCAATCTTAGTTTCTGAGAACCTCATTATCGTTCCTATAGCAAAAGATGAAGTTGCCTGGAACAGTAAAATAGAAATATATGGTGCTATTGGCAGTGGAGAAAGTGAAAAGATTTTTTCTGACGGTGATGCTACCCGACCTTTTGCCGGTGAACTTGATGTTTCAAATCCTCAGGAACCTCTTGTTATTTTCGGCGGAGGCAACGTTAGTCGTTTTTCCAACTACACAGCCAGTGTCAATGGAGTTGAATATGGTGGTTTGATTACAGATCCAGAAAGGAATTCAATATCCTTATTACGCCCCATTGAAGATGGAAAGCTGATGGTATTTGGTAAAACTGAAACTGGCAAAAATGTCATTGTTTTTGAAATAGAAACTGAAGGTGAAAATAAACCGCTTAATGGATGGGTAGAATTTCATGACGTAGCAACCTGTATTCTATTCAGAAGTGGCGATTTAACAGGATTCGCTAATAGCTATGAACTTCGATATGAAGGAACGTCAACCCGCAGTTATCGAGGTTTATCACCTACACACATTCGTTACGAAAATATTGGGCATCATATTAGAACTGAGGTCGAATTATGGGCTTACTGGCAAGATAAACCTGATGGTGTCTTGTTATTCAAAGGCCGGTATAACGGATCTGCGGTAAAAAAAAGTAGCAAACGTTGCTCTCTAGATGGAAAAAAATAAGTGTAAAACGTGCGCGGCAAAATGCCGCGCCCTAGATTAGGGAGAATATAATCCCACCTAATCTTCCACACAAAGCACATGTTAACGTCAAATCAACCAAAAATCGCCTTAAACCAACCACCCACTTTCATCACAATCAAATCCCACATACGACTGAAAAAGCCACCTTCCTCCACCGCCTCTTTAACCACCAAAGGACGTTGTTCAACCACCTTGTCCCCCAATTGGAAATTAATCACACCGACAACCTGATTTTTCGCCAAAGGCGCTGTCAATGGCATCTGATTTAACGTGTAACTGGCTTTCAAATTTTTGAGCTGCCCACGAGGAATGGTGATCGCCGCATCTTTTTCCACGCCAAGAGCAACATCTGAACGATCGCCATACCAAACCTTTTCTGAAACAAACGGTTCGCTAGCTTTAATGGGCGTCACTGTTTCATAAAAACGGAGTCCCCATGCAAGTAATTTTTCACTTTCGGCGAAACGAACCCGATCACTTGGCGCGCCTAACACAACAGAAATCAGCCGCATAGGTCCCTCTGTCGCTGAAGCAACCAGGTTATAACCGGCGCCGCTGGTATATCCTGTTTTCACACCATCAACATTCATATTCTTATTCCACAACAATCGATTACGGTTAGGCTGTTGGATTCTATTAAAAGTGAATGTTTTCTCTTTATGCAGGGCATACTCATCAGGAACATCACGGATCATGGCCTGACTCAATATCGCCATATCACGAGCAGTACTGAACTGGCCTTCAGCATCCAATCCATGAACCGTGCGAAAATGGGTGTTAGTCAACCCAAGCGCTTTTGCATAATTATTCATCAAACTAACAAATACATCCTGACCACCCGCCACATAATCAGCTAAAGCAATGCTGGCATCATTGCCAGACTGAATAACAACGCCACGATTCAAATCGATCACTTTTACCCTGTCGCCGGGTTTAAGAAACATGAGAGAAGAACCTTTCAGTATGGGATTACCCGTCGCCCAGGCATCCTTTCCCACTGTAACCATATCTTCCGACGTGATTTTTCCCGCTTTTATCGCCTGACCAACAACATAGCTGGTCATAATTTTTGTCAGACTGGCGGGATCAAGCCGCTCATCGGGATTACCCGCCGCCAGAATTTTACCGCTATCATAATCCATTAACACATAAGCTCTAGCATCCACGGGTGGAACGATAGGTTCATCCGATGCATAAACACGAGTACTTACCATTGATGCCGCTGTCAGCACCGCAATAACACATTTCATCGTCATCGCCAGACTTTTCTTCATCATCATCGTTCCCCTTTATTTAATAAGAAAAAATGTCAAATTCTTATTAATATAAAATGTTGTACGACAAGAAACCAACGTAAACAGTGTAAAGATTGTGCTGATCATTGGTTCTCATTTAATCTGATAGAGCATTATTGGTAGCAAGTAAAAAACTTTCTTACTTATCCCGATTCAAGGAGAAGCCCATGCTGACCATTTGGGGCCGTAAAAACTCTTCCAATGTAAAAAAAGTGCTCTGGTGTCTGAAAGAGCTTAATGTGCCGTATAATCAAGTAGATATTGGCGGTAAATTTGGCAAACTGGATGACCCACAATATCTGAAAATGAATCCGAATGGAAAAATCCCTTGTTTACAGGAGGGCGATTTTATTTTGTGGGAATCTAACGCCATTGTTCGTTATCTTGCCGCAAAATTTGGTAAAAATGGACTTTATCCACAAGATCTACAAGAAAGAGCAAATGCAGATAAATGGATGGATTGGGTTGGTTCACATCTGTTTCCCCATATCAGACAACTCATGATCGGTTTCATTCGCACACCGGAAGCAGAACGGGATCAAAAACAAATAGAGCAAACCCTGACTGAAATCGAAAAACTAATGAAAGTGCTCGATAATATCCTGGCAGAACAGAAATATCTTTCTGGCGATAAATTCGGCATGGCTGATATTGTCTTAGGGCCCATGATTTATCCCTGGCTTAATATTCCAATCAAACGTCCATTTCTGCCAAATATTGAACGCTGGTATCAGTTAATGGCAGAAAGACCAGCGTTCAAAGAAATTGTCATGATTGAGTTAAGTTGAAAAAAATCAGCTCATTGGCATCCATCCAGGATCGGGATATTGATATTTAAATCCTAACTCCTGGCAAATACGGCTACCATCAACAATTCTGCTTCCCACCTGAGTTTCCTCTCTGGAAAACTCAGGTGGAACTAAATCAAGCTGATTACTGGCCTTAGGATAAAATTCAGCTTTGGTTGGATGAACAGGCGCGCATAAATTATAAACATGCCCACCTTTAGTCCGCTGAATTAACAAATTAATGGCTGAAATAACATCATCCTGATGAACTAAATTGACCGGCTGATTACCCCCTTTAACTTCCTTTTTTCCCGCCAGAAAACGCCCGGCATGACGACCACTGCCTACCAAACCAGCTAAACGTAATATATCAACGGAAATATTGGGCAGTTTGTGCAACCAATTCTCTAATTCAACCAACGCCTGAGCGGAAGATGTTTCAGGGCAAAAAGGCGCATCTTCATTGAGATTGCCAGCCACAAAACCATAAACAGAAGTAGAACTGGTGAAAATAATCCTTGGCACAGAGTATGAAAGCGCAGTATCGACAATTAACTGAACTGCCCTAACATAGTTATAACCGCCACCCGCAGTGTAGCTTGCCGGTAAAGTGATGACCATCACATCGGCTACCATCAGTTGCTCTAAATCATCAAGCGCGCAATTGATCTGAGGCTCCAGTTGTAACAAATAACATTCGATACCAGACATACGCGCTGCCTCTACACCATCCGGCGTCGTTTTACTGCCAACAACCTGCATACCACTACGACTCAACGCCTTAGCTAATGGCATCCCCAACCAACCCAGACCGATAATGGAAACTTTTTTCATCACCACTCCTTCTATGCCTGATATTATTTTGATTATGCAAACAATTTGAACATTAAGCCACTGTTATTATTGGTACTGTATTTCTCCCATAAAAAACAATTTTTCAAGTAAAAACAAAACATTATTACAATATAAATTTATTGTTAAAAAAATAGATTGCTTTTAGAGCATCAAATCGTATAGGTTGAATAGCGAGCAAAAAATTTAATCTCTGCTGGTTAGTGAGTAAAAAACCGGCAGCAAACAGTCACCAATAGCAACAATAAATAAAGAGAAACCATTATGATCCGCATTCAATTTAGCCATTACCACCATCATCATCCTGATTAGTCTTTCAGGCGGTTGTGTGCTGGAAGACGTTTAGCGGGTCTTCCGGTGGCATGAATGCGATAAAAACCCTCGGAAGAATCCTTCCGAGGGTTTTTTTATGTTTCCGATTTTAAGTGGGGATAAAAATGTTAGATAAATCACGTTTACGTATCGCAATGCAGAAGTCAGGCCGATTAAGCGAAGATTCACGAGAATTACTGGCTCGCTGTGGTATCAAAATCAATCTGCAACAACAACGCCTAATTGCATTCGCAGAAAATATGCCCATTGATATCTTGCGGGTACGTGATGACGATATTCCAGGGTTGGTTATGGATGGCGTCGTCGATCTGGGTATTATCGGTGAAAACGTGCTGGAAGAAGAGCTATTAAGCCGTCGCGCTCAAGGAGAAGATCCACGTTATTTCACCTTACGCCGTCTTGATTTCGGCACCTGCCGCCTTTCACTGGCCGCGCCTCTAGACTACAACTATACCGGCGTCGAATGTTTACAAAATGCCCGTATCGCAACCTCTTACCCTCACCTGTTAAAACGTTATCTCGATCAGAAAAAAATCCACTTTAAATCCTGTCTGCTAAATGGCTCGGTTGAAGTTGCCCCCCGCGCCGGGTTGGCCGATGCCATCTGCGATCTGGTTTCAACTGGCGCAACACTGGAAGCGAATGGTCTGCGGGAAGTAGAAATTATCTATCGTTCCAAGGCCTGTCTTATTCAACGTGATGGTGAAATGCCCGCCGATAAACAGCAACTGATTGAAAAACTGTTGACCCGCATTCAAGGGGTGATTCAGGCCCGTGAATCCAAATACATCATGTTGCACGCACCCAGTGCAAAACTCGAAGAAGTGATTGCTCTGCTGCCCGGGGCAGAACGTCCAACGATTCTACCGCTGGCGGGGGATCAAAACCGCGTTGCCATGCATATGGTAAGCAGCGAAACACTGTTTTGGGAAACGATGGAGAAACTTAAATCCCTTGGCGCCAGCTCCATTTTAGTGTTGCCGATTGAAAAGATGATGGAGTAAACGAAAATGACTCACCGTTTCGATACCTTGATCTATTGGCAGGGATGCCATGATGAACAACAAAACGCTTTACTGACACGTCCTGCTATTTCGGCTTCCGAAGAAATCTCCCGTACCGTGGAGCAAATTCTGCATGCGGTAAAAGAGTATGGCGATCACACTCTGCGTGAATTCAGCCGCCGTTTCGACAAAACGGTTATTAAAAATATCCGTATTTCGCCGGAAGAGATCGCCGCTGCGGAAAACAGCCTGAATGACGACATTAAACAGGCAATGCAACAAGCAATGAATAATATCCGCGTTTTCCACGAAGCGCAGAAGCCTATGAAGATCGAAGTAGAAACCCAACCGGGAGTCCATTGCCAACAAGTAACACGGCCTATTGATTCTGTCGGACTCTATATCCCCGGCGGTTCCGCACCATTACTTTCTACCGTTTTGATGCTCGGAACACCTGCTCAAATAGCGGGTTGTCATAAAGTTGTACTTTGCTCCCCACCGCCGATTGCCAATGAAATTCTCTATGCAGCCACCCTGTGTGGAATTACGGAAATATTCCAGATTGGCGGCGCTCAAGCCATTGCCGCTATGGCATTCGGAACAGAATCCGTACCCAAAGTAGATAAGATTTTTGGCCCAGGCAACGCTTATGTTACCGAAGCCAAAAGACAAGTTAGTCAGCGCGTAGATGGTGCCGCCATTGATATGCCTGCCGGCCCATCGGAACTGCTTATTATCGCCGATGCGGAGGCAAACCCCGTCTTTACGGCTGCCGATTTACTTTCACAAGCAGAACATGGCCCTGACTCACAAGTGATATTAGTTACACCTGATGAAGTATTGGCCAAAAAAGTGATAGCGGAAATCGAAAAACAGCTTATCCGGCTTCCCCGTAATCAAATTGCCGCCAAAGCATTAGCACACAGCCGGATTATTGTGACAACAAGCCTGCAACAGTGTGTGGAAATCAGCAACCGCTATGGCCCAGAGCACCTGATTATCCAAACCCGTCAGCCAGAACAATTGGTTGAAAAAATCACCAGCGCTGGTTCGGTTTTCCTCGGCGACTGGTCGCCGGAATCTGCGGGAGATTACGCCTCAGGAACCAATCACGTATTACCCACTTATGGCTACACTTCAACCTATTCCAGCCTTGGTCTGGCAGATTTCCTAAAACGTATGACGATTCAGCAACTGACGCCGCAAGGGCTACTGAACTTATCTCAGACCATTGAAACACTGGCGCAAGCAGAACAACTGATCGCTCATCAAAACGCTGTCGCTTTACGTGTGGCTGCATTGAACACTGCCGGTAAGGAGTAAATTATGAATAACATTTTTGACGCCAAGCTGTTGGCACGAGAAAATATCCGCAAATTAACCCCTTATATGTCTGCTCGTCGCCTCGGCGGCAATGGCGATGTTTGGTTGAATGCCAATGAATACCCACTAGCACCTGATTTCCAATACACTGGGCAAACATTAAACCGTTATCCTGACTGCCAGCCCGCCTCGGTTATCTGCCGTTATGCAGCCTATGCCGGCTTACAACCTGAGCAAGTGCTAGCCTGCCGTGGTGCTGATGAAGCCATTGAACTTCTAATCCGCGTATTTTGTGAACCCGGACAAGATGTGGTTCTGTTTTGCCCTCCGACTTATGGTATGTACAGTGTCAGCGCTGAAACTTTTGGTGTCGAACAAAAGAAAATTCCCGCACTGGAAAATTGGCAACTGGATATCGAAGCGATCGAAAATAACCTTGATCGAGTAAAATTGATCTATATCTGTAGCCCTAATAACCCAACAGGAAACGCAATTAATCCAGATTCATTACGTAAAATCCTGAAACTGGCCGCCAACCGCGCCATTGTCACCATCGATGAAGCCTATATTGAATTCTGCCCGGAAAATAGTATCGCAAGTTGGCTAAAAAACTATCCAAATTTAGTCATTTTGCGAACCCTCTCGAAAGCTTTTGCTTTAGCTGGTTTGCGTTGTGGATTTACGCTTGCTTCTGTGGATATCATCACGCTGTTGTTAAAAGTGATCGCGCCTTACCCGCTTTCTACTCCCGTTGCGGATATTGCAGCACAAGCACTAACAGCAGAAGGCATCGCCATTATGCAAAAACGTGTTATTGAGACCAGGAAGAACCGCGATTATTTGCAGCAAACCTTGAATAAGTTAGCTATCGTTGAAAAGGTATTTCCCAGTGAAACCAACTATATATTGGTGAAATTCTATGACGCAGAAACTGTTTTCAAAACATTATGGCATCAGGGCATCATCCTGCGCGATCAGCGCAAACAGCCTGGTTTAGAGGGTTGCCTGCGGATCACCATTGGCAGCCGTAAAGAATGCGAGCAGGTGGTTGAAGCCATCAGCACCCTTTCCACTGTAAATAAACAACCAAATGAACAACCAAAGGAGACAACAAGCTGATGAACCAGAAACTCCTTTTTATTGATCGGGATGGTACGCTGATCACTGAACCGCCAACAGATTTTCAGGTTGATCGTCTGGATAAACTGGCACTGGAAACCGAGGTTATTCCTGCTCTGCTTGCCCTGCAAAAATCGGGGTTCAAGCTGATTATGATCACCAATCAGGATGGCCTTGGCACAGAGAGTTTTCCATTAGAACAGTTTGAACCGCCGCATAACCTGATGATGCAGATTTTCAATTCTCAAGGCATCCGTTTTGATGAAGTTTTAATCTGCCCTCACAAACCAGAAGAGAACTGTCATTGCCGTAAGCCAAACATAAAACTGGTGGAAAAATATCTGGCAGAAAGCATGATGGATACCGCTAACAGCTATGTGATTGGTGACCGGGAAACCGATCTGCAACTGGCAAAAAATATGGGCATTCAGGGGTTACGTTATCATCCGAAAAACCTTGGCTGGTCCACCATCAGCGAACGACTAACCCGTCAAGACCGTCACGCTCATGTTCAACGTATCACTAAAGAGACATCCATCAATATTGACGTTTGGCTCGATCATGAAGGCGACAGCGATATCAATACCGGTGTCGGGTTTTTTGACCATATGTTGGATCAGATTGCTACTCACGGCGGCTTCCGCATGCATGTTCAGGTTAAAGGCGATCTCTGTATTGATGATCATCACACTGTTGAGGATACCGGTCTGGCACTGGGGGAAGCATTGAAACTGGCTTTGGGAGATAAACGGGGCATCTGTCGCTTTGGTTTTGTGTTGCCAATGGATGAATGCCTTGCCCGCTGTGCTCTCGATATATCCGGTCGCCCTCATCTGGAATATAAAGCTGAATTCAAACACCAGCGGGTGGGTGATTTAAGTACTGAAATGATTGAGCACTTCTTTCGATCACTCTCTTATGCAATGGCCTGTACACTTCATCTGAAAACGAAAGGCAGCAACGATCATCACAGAGCGGAGAGCCTGTTTAAAGCCTTTGGCCGAACACTACGTCAGGCGATTCGGGTAGAAGGCAATACATTGCCTAGTTCCAAAGGGGTTTTGTGATGAAAGTCGTCATTCTCGATACTGGCTGCGCCAATTTGGCATCGGTAGCTTATGCCATCCGAAAATTAGGCTATCAACCTGAAATCAGTCAGGAAACCGCAACGATTCTGGCAGCAGATAAATTACTTTTGCCTGGCGTCGGCACTGCCAGTGCGGCAATGGATCAATTGCAACAACGGGAACTGATACCGTTAATTAAAGTACTTAGCCAACCTGTGTTAGGTATTTGCCTTGGCATGCAGCTATTCGCCGCCACCAGCGAAGAAAGCGATAATGTTACAGGTGATAATGTCACCTTACTCGAAATTATTGATTCTCCCGTGCAAAAAATGACTACTCATGGACTGCTATTGCCACACATGGGCTGGAATCAAGTTCTGCCAAAAGCCGGACACCCGCTATTCCGTGGTATTGAAGACAATGCCTATTTTTATTTTGTCCATAGCTACGCGATCCCGCTGAATACCGACACCATTGCGCAAACCGAATATGGCAATACTTTCAGCAGCGCAATCGCCAAAGACAACTTCTTTGGCGTGCAGTTTCACCCTGAACGTTCCGGTGCTGCCGGAGCCAGACTATTAAAGAATTTTCTGGAGATGTAGGCACAATGATTATACCCGCATTAGATTTGATTGATGGCAAAGTAGTACGGTTACATCAGGGGGATTATGCTCAGCAACGGGATTATCAACACGATCCTCTGTCCCACTTTCAACAATATGAACAACAGGGAGCAAAACGGCTTCATCTGGTCGATCTGACCGGCGCTAAAGATCCATCCGCCCGCCAGATTCCTTTACTACGCAAATTACTTGCCGCAGTTTCTATACCTGTTCAAGTTGGCGGCGGCATCCGTACAGAAGAAGATGTGAAAACATTGCTTGATGCAGGCGCCAACCGGATAGTGATCGGCTCTATCGCCATAAAGCAACCGGCGCTAGTTACCCAATGGTTTAAACGTTATGGTGCGGAAAATATTGTGCTGGCGCTGGATGTCCGCATTAATGATACAGGCATGAAACAGGTTGCCATCAATGGCTGGCGGGAGAATTCCTCCGTCACTCTGGAACAGGTTATTGAGCAATATCTGCCTTGCGGGTTGAAATATGTCCTGTGTACAGATATCTCCCGCGATGGCACGCTAAATGGCTCCAATGTCGAATTATATCGGGCAATTTGCCAATGCTATCCACAAATCGCGTTTCAGGCGTCGGGTGGCATCGGCACGTTAAATGATATCGCCTCTCTACCTGCCAGCGGTGTAGCCGGGGTTATTATTGGTCGCGCATTACTTGATGGGAAATTCACCCTGACGGAGGCAATTCAATGCTGGCAAAACGCATAATTCCTTGCCTTGATGTTCGTGACGGGCAAGTGGTTAAAGGCATTCAATTTCGTCATCACGAAATTATCGGTGATATTGTGCCGCTCGCTCAACGTTATGCAAAGGAAGGCGCAGATGAACTGGTTTTCTACGATATTACTGCCTCATCGGATGGACGGGTAGTTGATAAAAGTTGGGTCGCCAAAGTTGCGGAAGTAATCGACATTCCTTTCTGCGTTGCCGGAGGGATTAAAACCGTCGAAGACGCGGGGCAAATTCTCTCATTTGGGGCAGATAAAATCTCTATCAACTCCCCTGCACTGGCCGATCCAACCTTAATTACCCGTCTGGCCGACCGTTATGGCGTTCAATGCATTGTCGTAGGGATTGACACTTGGTTTGATGAAGGTACGGGTCGCTATCAAGTTTATCAGTTTACCGGTGACGAAAAACGCACAACAGCCACCCAATGGCAAACCCTCAATTGGGTAAAAGAAGCGCAACGACGTGGCGCAGGTGAAATCGTACTCAATATGATGAATCAGGATGGTGTCCGCAATGGCTACGATCTGACTCAACTAAAACAGGTACGCGACGTTTGTCATGTTCCTCTCATTGCCTCTGGCGGCGCAGGCGCGCCAGAACACTTTCTTGATGCCTTTAAACAGGCAAATGTCGATGGCGCACTCGCAGCATCTGTATTTCATAAACAGATTATTAATATTGGTGAATTAAAACAGTACCTTTCACAACACGGCGTGGAGATAAGAACTTGCTGACCGCACAACAAATCGAAAAACTGGATTGGGAAAAAGTCGCTTATATGATGCCGGTTATTGTGCAACATGCTATATCCGGTGATGTTCTCATGATGGGCTATATGAATAAAGAAGCACTGGATGTCACTATCAGTTCAGGCAAAATTACTTTCTTTTCCCGCAGTAAACAACGTCTGTGGACCAAGGGTGAAAGCTCCGGCCATTTTCTTAATTTGGTCAACATCTATCCTGATTGTGACAATGACGTTCTGTTAGCACTCGCTGACCCAATCGGCCCTACCTGCCATTTTGGTACACACAGTTGCTTTGCTTCGGCACAAACTGAATGGGGATTTCTCTATCAGCTTGAACAATTGCTGGCAAGTCGCAAAACAGCCGACCCCGACAACTCATACACCGCAAAGTTATATGCCAGCGGTACTAAACGAATCGCTCAGAAAGTAGGTGAAGAAGGGTTGGAAACTGCTTTAGCCGCAGCAGTTAATAATAGAGAAGAGCTAACGAATGAAGCAGCAGACCTGATGTATCATTTGATGGTTTTACTACAGGATCAAGAGCTGGATCTTAGCTGTGTTATTCGTCGATTACGGGAAAGATGAGGCAGATGTCAGATGTCAGATTAATTTCAGATCCTTATCTCATCAACACGGTTGATTTTCCATTTACACCAGCGTCACCATTGAAAAACAACTTCGTCTGAAAATAGTTGATTTGAAAATCAGCTATCTTCAGATGCAACCCATTATAGGTTTGTAGGGAGGTAATCGATTCTGCATTAAATTAAAAAGATAGGAATTTGAACGAAAAGCCTTGATACGGATTAGCGTATAGGGTTGAGAGGCGATTTTGTATTACCCAGTGGAATTGATAATTTCTATTATATTATGCGTTTGATTTGGGTAAATTAACGGATACTTGGAGTATACCCTATGGATTTCAAGATGCATCGCGACGGCAAGGGAGCGAATCCCCGGGAGCATAGATAACTATGTGACCGGGGTGAGTGAGTGCAGCCAACAAAGAGGCAACTTGAAAGATGACGGGTATAAATATAAATAGTTTAGTCGTATTGATATTACAATAGTTCATCCTAATTTTTCTATTTTTAATCATAGTTACTCCCTATAAATCTAATCAATTATCATTTAAATTGAATTCTGGTAATTAATCTTAACTTTGAACTCTGAATAAAAAATTGAACTAAACACTTGTTCCAATATAAAAACTTTCGACCAAGAAAAACCAATTTTATTTGGAAAACATATTTGTACGATATTAGTATAAAATGGCACTGGGATAACATCAAAAGTGATATATATGCAAATTACTACCTACATGATGGAAATACAAATACCTTTAATTATAAAAAATAAACTTACACTATTGATTTAGGTAAACGTTTTGCCATTTCCAAGTACAATAATCTGCGTCTGTTCAAATCAGATTAATCGTGATGAGGATTACATTTGTTACAGCAAATAATTAGATGTGATTGACTGTCTATACCCTATGGATTTCAAGATGCATCGCGACGGCAAGGGAGCGAATCCCCGGGAGCATAGATAACTATGTGACCGGGGTGAGTGAGCGCAGCCAACAAAGAGACAACTTGAAAGATAACGGGTATAAAACGTGAACTCAACACCAAGAGATAATAAGATGAATAATAAATACAAATTAATTTTTTTGGCGATTAGTAGTGCCCTGTTAGCCGGATGTGTCGTTAAACCCGGTCATGATAAAGCAGATACTATTGATGTTCGTATCTTAGCGATGAATGATTTTCACGGTGCGCTGAAAACACCAAATCCCAACAAACCCGGCGGCATTGAACATATGTCCACGCTAATCAAGGAACTAAAGAAAGAGAAACCTAACAATATTGTCGTTGGCGCTGGTGATATGATCGGCGCAAGCCCATTACTCTCTTCAATGTTCCATGACGAGCCAACGATTGAAACGCTATCCAAAGTAGGTTTGGAAGCAACTGCTGTTGGCAATCATGAGTTTGATAAAGGTAAGGATGAACTGCTGCGTAAACAGAATGGCGGCTGTCATCCTGTGACTGGCTGTCAGGGGCCAAAGCCATTTCCGGGGGCGAAATTTCAGTATCTGGCAGCAAATGTCACCGTCAATCAAACGGGTAAGACACTATTTCCTGCATATATCATTAAAAAATTTGAAGGCATTCCGATGGCTTTCATTGGCCTGACTCTGGAAAATACTCCAGAGATCGTGACGCCAAGCGGAACCGAAGGTTTGAGCTTCGCTAACGAAGTTAAAACCATTAATACTTTAGTACCTGAGCTACAAAAACAAGGTGTTAAAGCAATAGGCATTCTGATTCATGAAGGTGCTGAACAAAAAAGTGATGGCAAACCGATTGATGTGAATGCCTGCAATACTTTAACCGGTGAAGTGTTGGATATTGTTAATCAATTGGATAAGGAGATTGATTTCGTTATTACTGGTCACACGCATCAGGCATATAACTGTGTGATTAATGGTAAGCCAGTCACCTCTGCACAGGCTAATGGCGCGTTAATAACTAACCTGGATCTAAAACTGAACAAATCCACTAAGGATATTATGGATTTTAAAGCGGAAAATATTTGGGTTGATAACCGTAAATATGAAAAAGATCCAGAAGTGACTAAGATGCTGGATATATATGAGAAAATAGCCGCTCCATTGGCAAACCAGGTCATTGGTAAGTTAGATAGCAATCTGAATAGGAAAACTAATCGTGCTGGTGAATCTTCACTGGGTAAAGTAATTGCAGATGCACATTTGTATACTGCTGCTCCTAAAGAAAGTGGCGGCGCCCAAATTGCATTTATAAACAGCGGCGGTATTCGTGCTGACATGACCAATGGTAAAGTAACTTACAATGCTATCTACGCTGTTCAGCCATTCTCTAATGTATTATTAACCAAGACACTAACGGGTGAACAAATTAAACGTCTGCTGGAACAGCAATGGGATCGTTCACGTTCGCAAATCTTGGCGGTTTCTCATAGTTTTGAATATCAGTGGGATAGCGCCAAACCTGTAGGTAATCGTGTTATTACCCGCTCAATGAAAATCAACGGTGAACCTATTGAATTAAATGGAACATACCGTGTGGTTGCTAACGAATTTTTAGCGACAGGGGGAGATAACTTCTCTGTATTTAACGAGGGTATTGATCCCGTATATAGCGTGCCAGATGTTGACGCTGTAATGAAATATTTCGCTGAAAAATCTCCTATTGCTTATCCTAAACAAGATCGCATCATTAATGTGAACGAAGAATAATTAACAACCTATTTCGTTGGGTTATTTTATTAATCACGCCCGACGAAATAGGTACAAATACATACGGTTTTGTCTATTTTGTCTCTCCTGCAATCACGATCCACAGCCCTTTTCCAGTAAATGACAGTCAAGATAATAAGCAGGTTGCATCTACGGTAATGTTTTATAAGTAAATAATAATGTAGCTAGCAATAACATGTGCTCTATTTCACAGTGCTTAAACCTAATGCCTTTACAAATTTAAAGGTCTATATATTATTATTGTAGGCAGGTAAATTTATAGCGTCAGTTTAGGTTTATAAAAGCATTGTGTAATTATAATATTATTGCAGTAATTTAATATTTCACAATGAAAAAATAAAACTTTTAACTGTATTTAGGTGATGATTATCGTATTCACATTTTTAAATTTAATGATGATAATCCTATGCACATTGATGCCACATTTGTTCCTATGTCGCCTGGGAAACTATTAATTAACCCGAAAAAGGTGTTAAAAGTTCCTGAGCTGTTTAAAGGATGGGATGTGCTGCATGCGCCTGAACCGGTTATTCCTGACAACCATCCTCTGTATATGACCAGTAAATGGATCAACATGAATATTTTAATGCTGGATGAGAAGCGGGTGATTGTTGAAAAGCAGGATGAACCTATGATCGCTGCAATGAAACGTTGGGGCTTTACTCCGATCCCATGTAATTTCAGGAACTTTAACTCTTTCGGCGGCTCCTTCCATTGTGCAACAGTGAATGTAAGGCGGCGCGGAAGTTTACAATCTTATCTTGACTAGGAGAATAATGATGGCTATCTGGAAATATTCCGCTTGGGATGCAGTCATGTTTATATTAAGTATTTCGCATACGGTAGCCACGGTTACACTGGTCATGTATTGGGATCATTTCACTATTATGGGGTGGTTAGTCAACATTGTGCTTCTTACACTGATGACAACTTACAATATAATAGTGATATCGCATTTTTTCACCCATACTCCCTGGTTCGTTTCTCGTGTAATGAATATGTTTGTGTCGATATTGAATTCAATGAATATTGGGCAGTCTGTACAGTCTTATCACCTGTCCCATGTCCGTAATCACCACAAATATAATAATGATCGGGGAGTAGGTGAAAACGGACCTTTGGATACCTCTTCTACCTTTATAAATGGCGAGCATAGTACTCTTTGGTACTATTCTGTCCTTGGAGCAGCATCTACCTTTTATAATAGTTTTGTGCGTATGTGCTGGTCTCTATTTATCTGGCATAAACCACTTAGTAAAGCTGATAAAGGGTATGAAAAACTTCTTTCTAATGCCAGAACCAGTAAAATTAAAGAATTATGGCAATTGAGGTTAGATAGATTGTTCCAGGCGGGGTGGATTATTATCTTATTCACTCTGTCTTGGGAATGGGCTTTATTTTGTTATTTACCCTCTCTCTATTTTGCCTTTGTCCTGGTTAATATTCAAAACTACTACGAACATTATGGCGCACAGCCGGAGAACAGATTTGCAAACTCAGTGAGCTATTATGGACGTATCTATAATTTATTCATGTTTAATGATGGCTATCATCAAGAGCATCATATCTCAGGCGGCACCCATTGGAAGCTGTTACCTGATTTACGCAGGAAATATTCAACCCAGCTCGCTGCTCAGAAGAGGATTATTAGTCCGGTACCTGCGATATTAGGTTTTTTACATAGGCGTAGATCTCTGCTGCACAGAGCTATAAGGCAAAAATAATCCTAGTTAATCAGAACAGGTTTAATAGATAGCCCGATCAATTTACTATTGGGGAATCTGTTATGATACAAGAAGAATCCAGTATTAAAGGAACAAAGCTGGCAGAATCAGAATTTATTGTATACGAAACGTCGAACGATATATCAATGGATGCGGTTTATGACCTTTTGGATGGTCACCTTGCGGCTTGTCGGGTTCGTCATTTTCTTCCACCAGAACAAAGAAAGAGAATAATTGAGAATTTTTGGCGTTCTCCAGCTCGCATTCCCCGTTATGGTGGAGGTATTGATGGTGTTGAGGGGTATTTTATTGGGGCATCTCATATTGAAAAAGACACCCGTCAATATATAGAAGAAGCAGAAAATTTTCGTTCAGCAATTGATGAGATGTTTCAGGATACAATCAATCCAATGGATCATTTCATTAAACAAATAACTCATTTTAGTGGTAATAACTCACAGGCAATTCGTCCTGCCATGTATCATGGTGTTGCTGCGGGAAATGCAAAAATTTTGTATTGGAATAACTTCGGTGAATTTCTTTTATTACCTCATGATGATCTTGCACAACTGAGTGATCCACGCCAGAGTGATTTTGAGATCCAACAAATTAATCATGTCATGGCGGTAAATTTTTACGCTGACGTTCCCCAAAATGGGGGACAGTTAAAAGTATGGAATATTCAGCCTGATGATCAATCACGTAGTGCCCTTGGTTTAACTTACAGCGGTTTTCCATATCCATCTGAATTATTGGGAGATCATGCAAGTATGGTGATTAATATTGATGCGGGGGATTTGGTATTGCTGAATGGGAATTTAATCCATGCGGTACTGAATGGTAATGCTATCTTTTCACCGGAACGGCGTTTACTCGTGAGCTGTTTTATAGGATTACAGCAAAATGGTGATCTTATTTGGTGGACATAGACGTGTGCATGATATTGAAAATTGCTCACAAATATTTGACCATAGCGGAATATACATCTACATTTAAAAATGATTAATGTAAATGTTAAAGATACAGATTATGCCATTACTCGCATGCACACTGATTACGCTTACCTGGCTGGTATTAGCCAAAGCAAATGTGTGCATGCGTTTTGCTTTCGTTTCTCCTGTTGCTGCTCCACCTCCTTTATTATCCATAACCATGTAATATGTCGTCTCTGAGGGATGGTTAACATTCAACGTGTTGCCAGATTTAGCTGGCTGCGTTGGCTTGGGTACGTTAAATGTAAAACAGGTATGAATTCCTATGATTTCTAAAACTCAATGGATCTCTTATAGCTCGACCTTGCTTTTTGTCTTATTGTGGAGCAGTGGTGCGATTTTTTCTCGATGGGGACTTGATCACAGTACCGCATTTGCCATTCTCACGATGCGTTTTGCTATTGCGCTTATTTTTTTGATATTTCTGGGATTATTATTCAGGCGTAATGCTCATTGTCTGCCTGTACATGGGACACGCAAACAGATAGCTGGTACCGGTGTTTTATTAATTGGCGGCTATTCTATCTGTTATTTTTTTGCTTTGGATAACGGGATCACACCTGGCGTTCTGGCTACCGTGATGGGAATTCAACCGATTATCACACTGCTGGTGATTGAACGCCGTTTTTCGATTGTACGTTTAGCGGGTTTATTATTAGCGTTATTGGGCTTGATATTAGTGGTGTATCAAAGCCTTGTGTTGTCCCGGTTTTCCTTTGCGGGTATTACTTTTGCCTTAGCAGCATTAGCTTGTATGAGTTCTGGCGCGATTTTACAGAAACGAATTCATCAAGCTCCTTCTGCGGTTTTACCTCTGCAATATAGTGTCAGTTTACTGCTTTGTTTGTTGTTTGTTCCTTTCCAGCCTTTTGAATTTCAACTGGCGCCTGGCTTTATTATTTCATTATTATGGCTTGGGTTAGTGATTTCAGTTGTCGCTCAACTATTACTTTACCGGCTTATTCAAGGTGGTAATTTGGTGAATGTAACAAGTCTATTTTATCTCGTTCCTGGTGTTACCGCCGTAATGGATTATTTATTTTTGGGAAATGCATTACCGGCTCTCAGTCTGCTCGGTATGGTAGCTATCTTGTCAGGACTTGTATTAGTCTTTCGTACAAAGAAAATAGTTCTTTCCATTAAATAAAGTTGTGTTGCCGGGTATAAATTATCCCGGTAACAGCCATATCCTTTATTCCGTTATCAGTTATAAAATAATTTTCGGCATGAATTTATTAATCTGGAATTTCGCTGAAAAATCTCCCATTGCTTATCCTAAACAAGATCGCATCATTAATGTGAATGAAGAATAATTAATAGCTTATTCAAATCGATCTGGTAACCGGATGGTACTTCTTAAGTGCAGTTCACGTGCTACGAGGTCGCCTGACAATATAAACATTCTGTACGAAAAACGACTATCAGGCGACGCAGACATCCACGTCGCCTTTTAATGACTGCTCCTCGCCCAATTAGGCATAGGTATTTACATGAATAAAATGAGAGCTAACAAATCACATGGCCGCTTTAAAGATTGCAACAATTTCTTCATGGGTAGCCTCAACGGGATTAGTCAAACAACATATATCTTTCAAAGCATTAGTTGCCAACATGGGTAAATCTTCCAGTTTGACATTCAATTCCGCTAAACCCGACGGAATACCAATATCTTTTAATAAGTTACGAATTTCAGCAACACATGCCGCAGCTCCTTGCTGATCATTCATAGCGCTGACATCTATCCCCATCGCCGCGGCAATATCTTTCAAACGACCCGCAACCGCTTTGGCATTGAACTCTTGAACGTGTGGCAACAAAATGGCATTACATACCCCATGCGGCAAATTATAAGTACCACCCAATTGGTGAGACATGGCATGAACATATCCCAGTAATGCATTATTAAACGCCATACCCGCCAAGAATTGTGCATAGGCCATGTTTTCACGTGCTTCTATATTGTTCCCATCTGCGACTGCCTGGCGTAAAGAATGACTAATCATCGTGATCGCTTTCAGTGCGCAAGCATCGGTTATTGGATTGGACATTTTAGAGAGGTAAGCTTCAACCGCATGCGTCATTGCATCCATTCCAGTCGCTGCGGTTAAACTTTTCGGCATGCCCACCATTAATTCTGGATCATTCACAGACAAAACAGGTGTTATTTTCTTATCAGCAATGGCCATTTTAATGTGACATTCTGTATCAGTAATGACGCAGAAACGTGACATTTCTGACGCAGTACCCGCAGTCGTATTGATAGAGATTAATGGCAAATGCGGTTTAGATGAACAACCAATACCTACATAATCCCGGATATCTCCCCCATTAGCCGCGACCAATACGATGGCTTTTGCACAATCATGCGGCGAACCGCCACCTAAGGAAATAACACAATCGCTATTATGCTGATGCAGCATATCCAAACCTTCTTCAACATTAACTGTCGTCGGATTCGGATTAGTACCATCATAAACTGTACTCTCAATATCAACATCAGATAATAAAGATTGAACTTTCGCTACTGTTCCAATTTCATTTAAAACACGATCAGTCACAATCAGTGCCCGCTTGTAACCATCACTTTTCATTGCATTTACTGCTTCAACCAGACAGCCCACACCAAGCATATTTACTGACGGCATAAAAAAATTTGTAGTCATTATTGATAGTTCCTTAATATTAAAATAGTTTTATAATGAAAATATATAAAAATTAAAATTTAAAAATCACCTAATGGAACTACAGATCATTCTATTGCAACAAATATACATAATAGTTCTATTTAAACCACATAATTCAAAAAATATAAATATATACATCGGTAGAGTTATATGATGCTTATTAAAATAGATATTTGATAATTTTCCCTATTGGTAATATATGCAATTGGCAATATAATAAATACAATAATCGAGAAGATTAATATATCAATTCACCAAATTTTTACTTAGGAGTTTATTTTGTCCTCTAACGAAATATTTAACCGCCTGACCGCATTACTGGATAATCATCATGCCAGCTATCGGATAATGGAACATCCAACCGCCGGACGTTCTGAAGAGGTTGCAAAAATTCGTGGTACACAACTTGGACAAGGAGCAAAAGGATTAATTTGCCATGTTAAGGGAGAAGGATTTCGCCAATATGTACTCGCTGTACTGCCAGCGGATCAACAAGCAGACCTCTCTTTACTGGCAAAACAGATCGGCGGCAGCCGCGCCTCACTAGCAAGCCCCAAAGAAGTTTTTGAGCTGACTCAATGTGTGTTTGGCGCTATTCCACCTTTCAGTTTCCATCCAGCCCTGAAACTGGTTGCAGACCCTCTATTGTTTGAACGTTTTGATGAATTGGCGTTCAATGCCGGCAGCCTTGAACGCTCAGTGATTCTTAACACTCAAGATTATTTCCGAATTGCACAACCTGAATTAGTAATTTTTCGTCGGATAGAATAAATATCATTGCGAAAAATGATCTTTGTCAAAATAGCCTATAAAAGTAGGCTATTTCAGACTACTGAACTGTTTTTTTCCCATTTCCCTTCTAATCCTAAAAGTTCGTTTCACTATCGATAAGAATTTACGGGAATAATTCTGCATTATTATTAAACATATTCATTTAAGGTGGTAACTATCCCGCCTCCATAAATTTATATCACTAGATAAAATTATTATTGCTACATCATGTAAACATTAAATAGAGAGGTATAATTATCAAATACCATGAATATCTAATTATTCACTATTGAGTCATATACAAGAAATTATCAATTACATTAGGGGATAATTCCCTACCCCAATAAAGGTGTTTGTTGATAGGAATTTTCAATTATTTTTAATTTCAGAATCTTTATTTCAAATATCAGCATAAAATGACATGTCAATTATATTAATGTTATATTTGCAACAATTTAATATGCCTATTCATTATATTTTATTAAATACAAGACTCCACACTCACTGTATTCTCATATCGCTTTCAAAAAGAAAGATGACGTTTTTTCAAAATAAAGTTTAAGGAATAGAGAAATATGACTGATAAGTTAATTACAGGTGCAACTTTTTTCGATAGAAAATACTTTCTGGGTGAAGCGCACCATTATCCAGAAAATGATATTATTATTCCATTGCCTTATGATCTTAACGATAGATTCCGCTCAGTAAGAATTGGAACATTATCAAAAGTTTATGCATGGCGTCATCAGACCGATTGTGAACCCGGTCAACGCTATCGTGAATGGGAATATGATCATCCAGATATTGATAGAGAAATTAGAGGATTATCTAAGTTTAAAGTGGCGCCAAAAGATACCTGCCTGGTTGCATTAAGACTTATTGATGATACTTATTCAGGTATTAAATTCTCAATGTTCACGAATACACATTGCGTGGGTCCAGTTGAAACAACAACTGATGATGATTATGCGCTAGTTGGTATACTGCCATTTGAGACAGAGTTAGTCACTGCCATTGCAATAAGAAATACCAGTACTGGAGTATATATTAATAACGGATCATTCTATTTCTATCGTGATGCAAATGGTATTGTTACTATTGATGAGAAAGCTAACTTCCCTAAAAATCTCAGAATAGTTAATGTAGGTGGCAATCGTTTTGATATTCATATTATCAGTACCGAATTTTCTAACTAATCCGGTCATAATGTAACGATAATTAACCGTCGTTTTCAGACAGGCTACGTTCTGAAAATTTAAGCAGCACCGTTGCGGAATATCATTAGAAACCGCAACGGTGTATTCATTTCTACCAAGACAATAATTTTTTAACAATTAATTAGCCATTCACTATTATGAATCTTTTTTTCATAAAATTTATAACTAAAAAATCAAACAGTTTTTTAATTTAAAAAAATATTAAATTGAGATCCACTAGCAATAATGGTCACAAGCTATTTACTTTGAGATAAACACTTCCCTAACGATTAATCCTAAAAATTATATAAAACACAACAACTATATTATTACACATCCTATTCTAGATATTTTCATAATATTATTAATAAAAATCAATCTTATAACACCTATTAAAAATACTAAACATGAAAAATATTCACAATTAAATTGAATACTAAGCTTAATATACAATACTCACTAAAAGTATCAAATTTTCATATTTCAAGCAGTTAGTTTGGCTATATTTATATAATTATAAGGATATTATTCGGTACTTTTTAAACAGCTTTACTTTACGCATTTTTATGCTAATTTTAATATTAACCTATCGAATATTATTCCTTTTTTGACTGGATATATCGCATTAATACAACCAGGCATACTTCCAGCAAAGCATTACATAGGAGTTTATTAACAGAAACATTTTTTCTTGGCAACCTATATATTTACTTACATTAACTTTAAGGAGTAAAAAAATGATAAAAGAATTAATTACAGGCGTCACGTTTTTTGAAGAGAAAAACTATCAGGGTAAATCACATGATTACCCAGAGCTCGATAAAATTATCTCTCTCCCTTCCAACCTTAACGATAAATTCCGTTCAGTAAAAATCGGTAAATTATCAAAAGTCCATGCGTGGCGCCATTATAACGATCCAGAAAGCAAATATTATGAATGGGTAGTCGATAATCCAGATATCGATAGAGAAATTAGAGGGTTATCTAAATTCAGAATTATGCAGAAAGATACAAAACTGGTTGCACTAAGAGTTATCGATGATACTCATTCAGATACAAAATTCTCCATGACCGTTAAGATATTTAATGGAGAAGAACAAGAAACAATCGACGTTAACGCCACAACAGATGATAACTATATTGTCGTTAATGAACTATTGGTACAGAAAGAGATAGTCACTTCAATTTATGTAAGAAACGTCAACACCGGAGAATATATTGGTAACGGGTCATTCTATTTTTCTTATGATGCTATTGGCATTGCAACTATTGATGAAGGACTCAATTTCCCTAAGAACTTGAAATTGGTCCATGTAGGAAATAATCGTTTTGATTTTCACATTACCAGTACTGATCCTATTGCTTAATCCGGGATTAATGTGACAATCATCACTCTCAGATAAATCATATTCTGAAATTTAAGCTACGCCGTTGCGGTATATTTGTTAAAAAACCGCAACAGCGTATCCCAGACGATCACGGAAACTGAGACCGCATTACATCTAATATGGCCTCTCCACGCTCCTGGTCAATCGATAATAATCGGGCTTACTCCATCCATTCAGTATGGAAAATACCTTCTTTATCAGTACGCTTATAGGTATGAGCGCCAAAATAATCACGTTGAGCCTGAATTAAATTAGCGGGCAATACAGCAGAACGATAACTATCGTAGTAAGAAATAGCAGCAGAGAACGTGGGGGTTGGGATACCATTCTGCACCCCATACGACACGACATCACGCAGCGCTTGCTGATATTCATCAGCAATTTTCTTAAAGTAAGGCGCTAGCAGTAGGTTAGCAATATCCGCATTTTCGTTATATGCGTCAGTAATTTTTTGCAGGAATTGAGCGCGAATAATACAACCCGCGCGGAAAATCCCAGCAATCTCACCGTAATTGAGATCCCATTGGTACTCATCAGACGCCGCTTTCAATTGCTGAAAACCCTGAGCATAAGAGACAATTTTACCCAAATAAAGCGCACGGCGAACTTTCTCAATAAATTCAGCCTTATCACCTTTAAATGGCTGTGCTTCCGGCCCGCTCAACACTTTAGCCGCAGCAACTCGTTGATCTTTTAGAGAAGAAATATAACGTGCAAATACCGATTCTGTGATCAACGTCACTGGAATACCTAAATCCAGAGAGCTCTGGCTGGTCCACTTACCCGTACCTTTATTTGCTGCTTCATCCAAAATCACATCAACCAAATATTGGCCTGTTTCATCTTTCTTACGGAAAATATCAGCCGTGATTTCAATCAAATAGCTGCTCAACTCGCCATTATTCCAGTCAGTGAAAATTTCAGACAATTCTTCATTGCTCAGATTTAGGGCATTCTTCAATAAAGAATAGGCTTCAGCAATGAGCTGCATATCACCGTATTCAATGCCATTGTGAACCATTTTCACATAATGGCCGGCGCCATCCGGTCCAATATAGGCCACACAAGGTTCACCTTCCGCTTTAGCCGCAATCTCTTGCAGAATTGGCGCAACCAATTCATATGCCTCTTTCTGGCCGCCAGGCATAATAGATGGTCCTTTCAATGCCCCTTCTTCACCACCGGAAACCCCGGTGCCAATAAAATTAAAACCCTGGGCAGAAAGCTCTCGATTACGACGGATAGTATCCTGAAAATAGGTATTACCCCCATCAATCAAAATATCACCTTTATCCAGATGTGGAGCCAGTGAAGCAATAGTTTTATCAGTTGCTTCGCCAGCCTTAACCATTAGCAGAATGCGACGCGGTTTTTCCAGTGAATCGACAAATTCTTCGATAGTGTAACTTGGAACTAATTTCTTCCCCGGATTTTCGGCGATCACTTCGTCAGTTTTATCACTTGAACGGTTAAATATAGATACGGAATAACCACGGCTCTCAATATTTAATGCCAGGTTACGCCCCATCACCGCCATACCGACAACACCAATCTGCTGCTTGGACATGAATAACTCCTGTCTGATGATAATTTTGCTCACCATTAATAATTAGTGCGCAATTTGTTAATGTGATCACATGTTAACTCAGGATGAGTCCTATTGGATAGTTATTGGCGCCATCGATACTGCTACACCTCATTTTTTGGAAAAAACTTCCTCATATGAAAAATCAACTATTGAAATTTGATGAGTCAATGCCCATTATTCATTATTCGGCATGAGCCGTCATATTAAAAGGTAAAAAAAACTGTATGGAATGGATCGCTGATCCGACGATATGGGCAGGACTGGTTACTCTTATCGTTCTAGAAATTGTCCTCGGAATCGACAACTTGGTCTTTATTGCCATTCTGGCAGATAAACTTCCTGAAAAACAAAGAGACAAAGCAAGAATTACAGGTCTAAGTTGTGCGTTACTGATGCGTATCGTACTGCTTTTTAGTCTTTCCTGGCTGATAACGCTAACTCATCCATTAATTACGCTTTGGGAACATCCATTTAGCGCCCGCGACCTGATTATGCTGTTAGGCGGTCTTTTCTTACTGTTTAAAGCGACAATGGAGCTCAATGAACGGCTGGAAGGTAAAGATATCCATTCAGGACAACAACGTAAAACATCTAAATTTTGGACAGTTGTCGTTCAGATAATTGTCCTTGACGCTGTATTCTCACTAGATTCGGTGGTTACTGCTGTTGGTATGGTAGACAACATCGGTATCATGATCGCGGCAGTCACCATTGCGATGTTCCTGATGATACTGGCAAGTAAACCGTTGACCACTTTCGTTAATGCTCACCCGACTATCGTTATTCTCTGTTTGAGCTTCTTGTTGATGATCGGTTTCAGTCTGGTAGCCGAAGGTTTTGGTTATCACATCCCCAAAGGTTACTTGTACGCCGCTATCGGCTTCTCCATTATGATTGAATCCTTAAACCAATTTGCTCAGTTTAACCGCCGCAGATTTCTTACTGCTTCCCGTTCACTACGTGAAAGAACAGCGGAAGCCGTTTTACGTATCCTTAGTGGTAAGCATGAAAAGGCAGAATTGGACAATCATACATCCAATCTGATTTCTGATAATCAGGAAGTGTTTGATCCACAAGAACGTCAAATGATTGCCAGAGTTCTGGGCATGGCGCAGCGTAACGTTAACAGTATCATGACTTCCCGTCACGACGTGGAATACCTTGATATTCATGCGCCAACCGAAAATCTGACGCAAATACTGAGTAAAAGTCCTCATACACGCATTGTGGTAACAGACGAAAATATCAGTGACGAACCATTAGGTGTTGTTCATGTTATTGATTTATTGAATCAACAACTCAACCAACAGCCTTTTGATTTACACTCGCTGATAAAACAACCGCTGATTTTCCCTGAACAGCTTTCACTACTCCAAGCATTGGAGCAGTTCCGCCAAGCACAAACTCACTTCGCATTTGTTGTCGACGAATTTGGTTCTGTGGAAGGTGTGGTGACTTTGACCGACGTAATGGAAACTATCGCCGGTAATTTGCCGGTAGACGGCGAAGAAACTGATGCCCGCCATGATATTCAAGCGACTGAAAATGGCGGCTGGATTGCCAATGGTTATATGCCGCTGGATGATTTGATCCTTTATGTCCCTTTGCAATTGGACGAAAAGCGTGAATATCAAACCTTGGCAGGTTTGTTGATGGAACATTCACAACATATTCCACAACAAGGTGAACAATTACAGATTGATAATTATCTGTTTGAACCGCTGGAAGTGACCAGTCACCGAATTAATAAGGTAAAAATTACTCCTCTGGCGTCAGAGGAAGAAAATAAAGAATAACTCTGTGTTATTGATCACTAATCGTATTTGCCATCACTGAGTTTTTCCTCTGAAACAAAAAAAAGCCCGGTCAGTTTAAACTGTACCGGGATTTTTTAAATGAATTAAAAGAAATAGAAATCTGTTATAAGTCAAGCAATGCTGTGGCAAGAAACTTTTACGCCAGTTTTGGCTTTGTTGAAGTCGGCATAAGTGAAGAAAATGAAGAGATGTTAGCAATTATTAAAATTTAACTCACAATCGCAAACCCACCTTTGTACTGAAATTGACTGCTCAGGCAACTATGCTTAGACAACTATAAGCATTCATTTAAACATTTGATTAAGCATAATAATCAACTGTCAG
This sequence comes from Photorhabdus luminescens subsp. luminescens, assembly GCF_001083805.1. Lineage (GTDB taxonomy): Bacteria > Pseudomonadota > Gammaproteobacteria > Enterobacterales > Enterobacteriaceae > Photorhabdus > Photorhabdus luminescens. The sequence continues at coordinate 27,968 of NZ_JXSK01000004.1, forward strand.
AATTGAGCGGTCAAATCAGGCATGAGTTAATACAGCTAATTACTGCTACGTTCAACCCAATCGTTAATAACTTGTTTTACCTTGCCCTCTAACTCATTACGTAGCAGTTGCTCAATATCCAAGTTGTATTGCAGATTACTCCAATTACCGTAAACCCGCAGCGGTACTTTCATTTTTCGCAGACGACTAACCAATTCATTATCCTTGCCCCATCCTTGTGTTATCTGTACTTTTAAAGCGACATCAACATTTTGTTTAAGTAGATTAGCCTTACCTTGTCCATCAATATTTAGCAGATCGGATACCGCATGAAGTCGGCTGATTTTTATATCACCTCGATTCAGTACCGCTTTAACATCAAGCTTTTTGGCACGGGTAAAGTCATCCATATTATCAGGGATATTCACTTTATCCGTTGCACGAGCAACGGATTGCTGGATTAATTGGGGGATATTTAATCCATACATTTTGGCATTAACTAAACTGAAATTAAGATCACCCTGCCAAATATGCGAAATAGCATAACCATCATATCCTTTACCAGAAAGATCCCCATTCAGATTGAATTTACCACTAAATGCCGGTGGTAAAGAAAACGCTTTGAGTACCGGCTCCAGCTCTATATTCCTCAGTAAAGGTTTTGCGTGTAACTTAAGTTGATTACCCGTTGCATCTAAAAAAATCGGAATAGAGAAATCACCACCAAATAATTTGCCATTCAGCGTAGAAATTTCAGCGATACCACTATTACTTGTCGCTTTCAATATCAGATTATCGATCTCCATTCCTCGATAAACAAATTTATCCGCATTAATAGTCACATTAGCATTAAAATCATTTAGAAATGCAGCGTTATAATCAGGCTGAGCAGGGCTTGAAACGGCGATCACAGGTTTAGCTGAACTATTCTCCATCCGGTAATAACGCTTAACCTCTGAGCCTTCTTTAGAAAGCAAGTCCCATCCCATCAGATTATCTAAATTCAGTTTTTGGGAAGATAAATCTATTTGATAATCCGCGTGAGCCCCCAACATTGCTTTTATACTGCCGTGCAGTTCACTCTCATTAGCCGTGAAACTTAGCGTCTGTAAAGAAATTATTTGCGGTCCATCTGCCGTCTCTTTTTGATAAACAGCATGTACTTTTCCTGAACCACTAATTCCTCCCGTAGGTATACCTGCGCCCTGGAGTTGATAATCAAAAGAGTCAATATTGCCAGCAACACGATAGGGATAATCAGTAATATCGACATCAGCGCTAAGATTAAAAGCCAAGTCTTGCTGATTCTTACTGACTTTGCTACTTAACTCCACGCTGATATGGTTTTGGTTATCCCGCGCCATAAGCAGATTAATATCGCGGACATTTAACTGATCATGCTCACCACGCTGCCAAATGAGCAAACTATCTGCGACTTTAATTCTGGCGATATCAAGCTTCCAACCCTCATCCTTCGCAACAGGATTGGCTGTACTCCCTGTTGGCGCAATAGGAGTATTCTCTTTTTTCTGAGGCTGACTCTCCGGGGTGACTCTCAATATCGCCCCTTTCAACATCACCTCTTTAACGGCAAGCTGATGAGAAAGAAGCGGCCACAACTCCACATCAAGACGCATATTTTCCGCCGTCACTGTTGGCTGCGCCGCTCCTGGCGCCGTTAATGACATACGCCCGGAAATGATGCTCAGTTTTGGCCAGACATGCCAGCGCATACCATCTTGCAGGACGAGTTGGTAGCCGCTCTTCTTTTGCACCTGCTTGACCATATAAGCACGAAAGTCATTCGGATTTACTAACATGACTAATGCTGCCAGACCGGTAATAATTACAACCAGCAAAATAATCAGTGTCGTCAGTAATCTCTTCATGACTTCCTCAGCTTTTTTTGTCAAAAACAGTCAATGCAACTCAACAACCGATAAAAATATTAATCTTCATCAATACGGCTACCCACCGCACCTTGTTGGTTTTTATATTTCGCATCTTGACGACGGTTATATGGACGGTCAGCGGAACCAGACAATGGCTCAAAACTCAAAGCCCCAATGACCATACCCGGACGTAACGCCAGAGGCAATTTACCGGAGTTATAGAATTCGAGAACAATCTGACCATGCCAGCCCGGATCAATCCGGTGTGCTGTCACATGCACCATCAGCCCAAGGCGAGCAAGAGAAGAACGGCCATCAAGCCAGCCCACCAAATCGTCTGGCAATGTGACGGATTCCAGCGTAACAGCCAGTGCCAACTCGCCAGGATGGAGGAAAAAAACCTCATCGTCAGACAGGATAATTTCATCACTCATCACGCGATCAAGCGCAGCGCTGACCTCATCTTTCGGACCACTCAAATCAATATATGCCGCAGTATGACCACAGAAAACACGAAACTGATTCCCAAGGCGCACATCAGCAGTTGCCCCGTTAATGCGTTCAATCGGCGGACGTGGAGCAATGACCAATTTACCTTCATCAAGCCATTTAATAATGTCGCGGTCACAGAGTCGCATTATTTCCTCTCAAATACGATGATGCTTATCAATGTCTGACAAGCAAAGTTTTATTATTCGCAGAACTGACCAATTTTGGCTTTCAATATATCAATCGCTACTCGGTTTTTACCTCCGCGCGGTACAATAATATCTGCATATTGCTTTGATGGTTCAATAAATTGCAGAAACATTGGGCGCACAGTTTTATGATATTGCTCAATAACCGAATCCAGAGAGCGTCCCCGTTCATGTACATCCCGTTTAATACGACGCATAAGGCAAATATCCAGCGGCGTATCAACAAAAATAGAGAAATCCATCTCCTGACGCAAGCGCTTATCAGTCAATAACAGAATACCCTCCAGAATAATAACCCTTTTCGGTGCAAAATGAATCGCTTCTGGTTTACGAGTATGAGCAACATAATCGTATTGCGGTAATTCAATTGATTCACCCATTTTCAGCGCTTGCAGGTGAGAAAACAGCAGATTGTGATCCATTGAGCTTGGATGGTCATAATTAGTCTTATAACGCTCTTCCATTGATAGATTGCTCTGATCTTTATAATAGCAATCCTCTGGTATAATACCGATATTGTGATCACCAACCTGAGCGCGTAATTCACGATAAAGTGTATTAGCAATGAGACTTTTACCTGAGGCAGATGCACCGGAAATTCCTACAATTGTGCACTGATATGCTTCGTCAGCCATAATAGCGATAACCTGATTCTAGAAAAAAATGGGAACAAAGCACTTATGAGCGCTAAGTTTGGCGAGATTATAGGGAGTTAATGGTATCTGTTCCAGTGTAAACGAGATAAGTCTCATTTTTTTCGAGGCGTTTCGCATAAAAACCATGTAACGAAGGAAATCCTAACAAGAGAAATCGGGCAAGCATACTTCTCGCCATGCAAAATTTCTCCATACAAAATCTCCCCATATAAAAAGCGGGCAATGAAAGCATCCACCACCCGTTATCATCAATCAACTACCCGCATTAAACAGCACGGAACGAAATTTCTGTTGGTATCTTCTCACCTTGCCAATACATCTGAGCTGAAATATTTGCTGCAATTTCGCGATAAATATCGGTAAATTCACTATCAGGATTACTGATAACCGTTGGCTGACCACGATCAAGATCTTCACGCAGTGAAATATGCAGAGGGATTTGTCCCAATAATTTACAGTGATATTTAGCAGCTAATGTTTCTGCTCCACCCGTACCAAAAATAGGTTCCAAATGACCACAATTGCCGCAAATATGTACACTCATATTTTCAACAATACCCAGTACCGGTACCTTCACTTTCTGGAACATGACAATACCTTTCATTGCATCAATTAAGGCAATATCCTGAGGCGTTGTTACCACCAGCGCCCCCGTTACCGGGATGTTCTGTGACAAAGTGAGCTGAATATCACCGGTTCCTGGCGGCATATCGATAACCAGATAATCAAGATCCGGCCATAATGTATCCTGTAACATCTGCATCAATGCTTTGCTAGCCATCGGACCACGCCACACCATTGCATTATCATCCGTTACTAAATAACCAATAGAGTTAGTGGCAAGACCATGCGTCATAATCGGCGCCATATGCTGTCCGTCCGGGGAAGTCGGCCGCTCTTTGGAAGTTCCCAACATACTCGGAACAGAAGGGCCGTAGATATCGGCATCCAGAATACCAACTTTTGCCCCCTCCTGAGCTAACGCCAACGCTAGGTTTACGGCAGTGCTGGATTTACCCACCCCGCCTTTACCCGAGCTGACAGCCAAAATATTACGGACGCCATTAATTCCCGGCAGATCATTAGCGCGACGTAATGTGCTGATATCATGGATCAATTTCCACGCCACCGATTTTGCGCCGGTTACCGCCCGTAATGTTTCCGTTGTCGCTTCTTTCAATGCTTCAAACCCACGCTTCCAGACAAACGGCATGAGCAACTCAATATGCAAGACGCCATCAAGCATCGTACAGTGATGTAAAGCCTTCAACGTTATCAAATCACGTTCTAGCGTCGGATGGGTAAAAGCAGCAAGTATTTTTGTTACCTGAGATTTCAGCAGGTCAGGATTGGTCTGCTCGGGGGATTGTGAGTTCATCCCGGCTCCTTTGATGATTATCAATTAGCGAAAAACCATCTTGCCATAATAACAGAACCCAATGCGTTCGGATAAGATTAGCGACAAAAACCCGCTTCCCGTTCACCGATTCAGTTTTTATCCAACAAAACTCACTAAGATGAAGTCTTACCCTAGCGACAATTTTTTTGATCGGTTAACATCAAACTCCCTTTTTCACTTATTGGAAGTCAGATCCTTATTATGTCTCAAGTCGCAAAAAAATTATTGGTGACGTGCGCGTTGCCATATGCTAACGGTCCAATCCATCTCGGTCACATGCTGGAACATATCCAGGCAGATATTTGGGTCCGTTTTCAGCGAATGCGCGGCAAAGAGGTTCACTTTATCTGTGCCGATGACGCTCATGGAACTCCAATCATGCTGAAAGCTCAGCAAATGGGGGTTGCTCCTGAAGAGATGATCGCAACGGTGAACCAAGAGCATCATCAGGATTTTACTGGCTTTTCAGTTAGCTATGATAACTATCACTCTACGCATAGCGAAGAAAACCAAGCGTTCTCAACTAAAATCTACTTCGAACTGAAGAAAAACGGCCATATTAAGAGTCGTACTATTTCTCAGTTATACGATCCTGAGAAAAATATGTTTCTGCCGGATCGCTTTGTGAAAGGTAGCTGCCCGAAATGTAAGTCAGAAGACCAGTATGGCGATAACTGTGAAGTTTGCGGTTCAACCTATAGCCCAACTGAACTGATCAACCCACGTTCAGCTGTCTCCGGCGCGACGCCAGAAATGCGTGAAACAGAACACTTCTTCTTCGATCTACCCGCATTCAGCAACATGTTGCAAGCCTGGACCCGCTCCGGCGCATTACAGGAACAAGTTGCTAACAAAATGCAGGAATGGTTTGAATCCGGTTTACAACAGTGGGATATCACCCGTGATGCCCCCTATTTCGGTTTTGAAATTCCTGATGCGCCGGGCAAATATTTTTATGTCTGGCTGGATGCTCCCATTGGCTATATGGGTTCTTTCCAAAACCTGTGTGACAAACGCGGAAATCTGAGCTTTGATGAATTCTGGGCAAAAGATTCCGCCGCCGATCTGTATCACTTTATCGGTAAAGACATTGTTTATTTCCACAGCCTGTTCTGGCCGGCTATGTTGGAAGGCAGCGGTTACCGTAAGCCAACCAACGTGTTTGTTCACGGTTATGTCACCGTCAACGGTGCGAAGATGTCCAAATCCCGTGGTACTTTTATTAAAGCCAGCACTTACTTGGATCATCTGGATGCAGACTGTTTGCGTTATTACTATGCAGCCAAACTCTCTGCTCGCATTGATGATATCGATCTGAATCTGGAAGATTTTGTTCAGCGTGTTAACAGCGATATCGTTAATAAAGTTGTTAACCTGGCCTCCCGTAATGCAGGCTTCATTAATAAACGCTTTAACGGCAAGCTGGCGGATAAGCTGGCTGATCCGGCGCTTTACCAACAGTTTATTGATGGGGCAAAGGTGATTGCGGAAGAGTTTAATAACCGCGAATTCAGTAAAGCCATCCGTGAAGTCATGGCGCTGGCTGATTTGGCAAACCGTTATGTGGATGAGCAAGCGCCGTGGGTGGTGGCAAAAGAAGAAGGCCGTGATGCAGATCTTCAAGCTATCTGTTCAATGGGCATCAACCTGTTCCGCGTTTTGATGACTTTCCTGAAACCCGTTTTGCCAAGTCTGGCAGAACGCGCAGAAGCTTTCTTAAATACAGAACTTACCTGGCATGGTATTGAACAACCGCTGTTGGATCATCAAATTTCTGCCTTTAAGGCCCTGTTCAATCGCATTGATATGGATAAAGTGGACGCGATGGTTACGGCATCTAAAGAGAGCATCAACACACCACAGAAAGTCAGCGGTCCACTGGCGGAAGATCCGATTCAGGACACTATCACCTTCGATGATTTCGCCAAAGTTGATATGCGCGTTGCCCTGATTAAACAGGCGGATTTTGTCGAAGGCTCAGATAAGTTGCTGAAACTAATGTTGGATCTTGGCGGCGAAACCCGCCAGGTATTTTCTGGTATCCGCTCCAGTTATCCTGATCCAAAAGCGCTGGAAGGCCGTTTAACTATTATGGTCGCTAACCTGGCGCCACGCAAAATGCGCTTTGGTATTTCGGAAGGGATGGTTATGGCAGCCGGACCCGGTGGAAAAGATATCTTCTTACTCAGCCCAGACAGCGGCGCACAACCCGGTATGCAAGTGAAATAATAGCCAATTTATTTCATTAATATCTTTACCTACGGGGATCAGCAATGATCCCCGCTTTTTTTAATGTGAGCTTTGACATCCTTGTATCTTGGATTTACCCAGAGCTTCACTTTCAACATGCCAGCAAGCAAGGAGTGAAAGCTGCCAGTAAATTAGAGTCTTCATTTCAAAATACTTGCTGCTTATCAGTAGGGACTATTACTGAGGCGACGGGTATCCTGCTTGTGCCTTAAGAATCGATTTTCTGGGCAAACTTTTTCGTTAATCGTCGAACAAGGGCCGATAGAAGATAGACCTGCACTTGGATTTTTTAGCTGTTTTGTGTTGAACAAATCAACTACCGTACCTTAGTTTCGATCCTCTTTTATTGGTTAATTATATGTGACATGGAAAATTTCCATCTCCAGTATCCACTTTGGATTTTCTTCAATAGAAAGTAAAGTTCAAAGTAGTTAATGAAATTATCACTAGTTATAGCGAGATAATTCAGTTAAATTATCATCGAATTTAGAATGGAATTGAAGTAAATCAATGTGTAGGAAAATTATTAGGAGGTTAGTATGGCCATACCGGCATATATATGGTTGCAAGATGATGGTGGTGCAGATATTAAGGGATCTGTCGATGTACAAAATCGCGAGGGTAGCATTGAAATCCTGAGTTTTAACCATAGTCTATATATTCCCACTGATAGTAGTACAGGAAAACTAACAGGTACCCGCGTACATGGTTCAATGAGTTTCGAAAAAGAATTTGATCGGGCATCTCCATACCTTTATAAAGCTGTTGCCACTGGACAGACGTTAAAATCTGCTAATATCAAGTGGTACAGAATAAACAACACAGGTCAGGAAGAGGAATATTTCCATATCCTTATGAGCGGAGTGAAAATTGTTTCAATTTCTCCAGTAATGCACAATATAAAAGACCCGTCTTATCAACACCTTAATCATCTGGAATCCGTTGAAATTAGATACGAGAAAATTACGTGGAAATACCTTGATGGTAATATTATTTACTCTGATTCATGGAAAGAGCGCTAAGAAATAACGCCGGAATATCCGGCATTTTATCGAAGTCTATTAAAAATCCGACTGGCGATTTTGTGTATAATTAGAGCTATTATTAAAAGTACAAAGATGTCTATAAAAAATTCAACCCAGCTATCCTCGTAATTGCCTCCTAACCAACCCAAATTTATACTGTTCAGGAAACGTTCTACCATGCGGTACACCTGATAAACAGCCAAGTTTAATGGAGTAATGAACCGGAACGCTAGCAGTGCGATCAACAGGCATAGTAAATAACCCAATAAGCTAAGAAACTTTACACGCACCAAAATTTGTATTCCCCATAACATCAACTCTACCGTATGCCATCAATGAGCTGCCGGGTACTTTAAACTTATGGGTACGGAGCAGAGCGTTTCGCACGATATTAAAGTCAGAAACACGATAAAAGGTGATACATCCCCAAGACTCGCCGCTACCATTCGGACGCAATGGATGAAGACGAAATGCACCGCGTCGAACACCGTTCACGAATATATAATCATTCATTGTCTGAAAACTATATAACCCAAACTATTGAGAATGATTAGTACCATGAATCATATCAAGAGCTGTGCCTCTGACTTGGTTCGCTATGCTACCAACCGGACGATCAACAATCCAATACTGACCTGGAGGAATTGCTGATTTCTCAATGTAAGAACATTCAGACTTGTTGACTTATGGATCTTGACCAGAGAAAACGTCAAATATACCAACGCCATAACAATGAAATTTAGCCTTTCGTCCATTATCGGACAGGTCGTTATAATTCATCCTACAAATTTGCATGGTTATTCCCATATAATATATCTGCGAGTTGTATTCCAACCTGCAATTGATTAAATTACTATTTTTTCCATAGCGTATGTTTTCGTATGGTTGGACTTCAACGCTACCATAAAGTTCACTTTTTTCTAGAAAACCTCATATTAAATCAAACCACACATTACCAATCTTGCTAATCATTTTATCGGGGCTGTAATCCAGAACCGCCGAAATTTCTGTCATCCTTTCGAAGGAAAGGATGGCACATTCCCAAAGTTAATTGTATGATGAATACTTCACCGGAATTAGGAATTTTGTTATGTCGTTTCGTGAAGTACTGATTATTGGTTGGCAGTACCTGCGAGCATTTGTTCTGATTTATTTGTGTTTGCTGACAGGTAATGCCATTTCTTCCCTATTACCCATCGTTATTCCCGGCAGTATTATCGGCATGTTGATCTTGTTCGTTTTATTATCTTTCCAGCTCATTCCTGTTCATTGGGCAAAACCAGGTTGTAGTTTTTTACTAAAAAATATGACTTTATTGTTTCTGCCTATCGGTGTGGGTGTGATGAATTATTACGATCAACTCAGCCAACAGATAATTCCAATTGTTTTTTCATGCCTGATCAGTACCGTAGTTGTTATGATTATCGTTGCTTACAGTTCCCACTATGTTCATCGTGAACGTCCAATTATGGGTTCCGCCTCAGAAATTAAGAGTGAACAACAGAAACAAGAGAAATAAAAATGTTAAGTCATATTTGGTGGTCGCTGCCATTAACATTGATTGTATTCTACACCGCAAGAAAACTTTCATTACGATTCAAAATTCCCGTACTGAACCCCTTATTGGTTTCTATCGCCATCATTATTCCAATATTGTTAATAACCCACACTTCTTATGAACACTATTTTGCCGGCAGCCGAATTCTAAATGATCTACTTCAACCCGCCGTGGTTGCGCTAGCATTTCCTTTATATGAGCAGCTACATCAGATCCGAGCCCAATGGAAGTCCATTATCAGCATCTGTTTTATCGGCAGTATTGTCGCTATGGTGACAGGCACCGCCATTGCCTTATGGATGGGCGCAACGCCTGAAATGGCCGCTTCGATACTGCCTAAATCCGTCACAACACCAATAGCAATGGCAGTAGCAGATGCCATTGGCGGTATTCCTGCAATCAGTGCTGCTTGCGTCATTTTTGTCGGCATTTTCGGAGCAATATTTGGTCACAACCTGTTCGATCTGTTACAGGTAAAAACTAAAGCATCCCGCGGCCTGGCAATGGGAACGGCATCACATGCTTTAGGTACTGCCCGCTGTGCAGAGGTCAATTTTGTTGAAGGCGCATACAGCTCATTGGCATTGATGACCTGCGGTATCATTACTTCACTAACAGCCCCCTTTGTATTCCCGGTGCTGCTATACCTATTTAGCTAGTTTATCTTTAGGAAATTTGATATTAATCGCTTAATTACCAACTTCAATTGCATAAGTCTCCCCCATCTATATGACATTAATCACATTACAAATCTAATCAGACAACTTAGAATGATCTTAAGTTAATTCGGAGATCACACTATGCAAGCTCGTTTTCACCCTATCTGGGTACAATTACCCGCTAAATTACAGGATGCTCTTTTACCTTACGCAGGGAACAATGACTTTCCTGCTATGCTTACTGCTGAGCAAGCTGAATCTATTAAGAACTCCTGCGGTTTTGATGATAACACCCTGGCTGTTGCCCTGTTGCCACTCGCAGCGGCATGTTCCCTAACACCAATATCCCATTTTAATGTTGGCGCCATTGCCCGCGGTGAAAGCGGAAACCTCTATTTTGGCGCGAATATGGAGTTTGCTGGCGTGCCACTACAGCAAACGATCCATGCAGAACAATGTGCGATTACTCACGCCTGGTTATTGGGCGAGAAAAAACTGGCGTCTGTTACTGTGAACTACTCTCCGTGCGGCCACTGTCGTCAATTTATGAATGAACTTAATAGTGGCGCCCAATTAGAGATTCACCTGCCAAAGCAGGTACATTCAACATTAGGTCATTATCTGCCAGATTCTTTTGGCCCAAACGATCTGGGCATTAAGACTTTGTTGATGGACCCGGTCAATCATGGTTATAAACTAGAAACCACGGATAAATTAGTACTGACTGCACTAGATGCAGCAAACCAGAGCTATGCTCCATACAGTAATTCCTACAGTGGTACCGCGCTTTTAGGAAAAGATGGAAAAATTTATCCTGGGCGTTATGCAGAAAATGCCGCATTTAACCCAAGCTTACCGCCATTACAAGCAGCGCTGATTCTGATGAACATTTCTGGCGGTGATTGCCTGGCTATCGACAGAGCCGTGTTGGTTGAGGGAAAACACTGCGATTTATCCCAACGGAGTGCGACTCAATCCATACTTGCTGCGCTCGGTTGCAGCAAATTTGATTACTACACTTTCTGAATTTAGCGGAAAACCCTCTATGCAGATAGAGGGTTTTCCGCTATAAAAAACAATTACCGTAACATTTTATTAGCCAAATCTGGATGTTATCTCTCATTTTAGCTCATAATACCTCTAATTAAGTAACATTTACTGTACATATTTTTCCTATCTCTTAGGATCTGTACTAAACCTTATTATCCATTTAGTTCAAAGAGTAAGATTCATGGAACTGGAACACGAAAGTAAACGTCCACTATATATTCCCTATGCCGGCCCAATTCTGTTGGAATTCCCCCTGCTGAATAAAGGCAGCGCTTTTACTGAAGAAGAACGCAGCAACTTTAATCTTCACGGTTTATTACCGGAAGCGGTCGAAACCATCGAAGAACAAGCTGAACGTGCTTATCGACAGTATCTTGACTTTAAAAATGACGCAGATAAGCACATTTATCTGCGAAATATTCAGGACACTAACGAAACCCTGTTCTACCGCCTGCTGGATGCACATTTGAACGAAATGATGCCAATCATCTACACACCAACCGTTGGTGAAGCTTGTGAGCACTTTTCCGATATTTACCGCCGTGCCCGCGGCCTGTTCATCTCATATCCAAACAAAGCCCATATTGATGACATGCTGCAAAACGCGACCAAACAAAATGTCAAAGTCATTGTGGTTACCGACGGTGAACGTATCCTTGGTTTGGGCGACCAAGGCATTGGCGGTATGGGTATCCCTATCGGTAAGCTCTCCTTGTATACCGCCTGCGGTGGTATCAGCCCGGCTTATACGCTGCCAGTCGTCCTGGATGTCGGCACCAATAACCCACAGCGCCTGAATGATCCGTTATATATGGGCTGGCGTCACCCGCGTATCACCGGTGAAGAGTATGACGAATTCGTAGATGAATTTATTCAAGCCGTTAAGCGCCGCTGGCCAAATGTGCTGCTGCAATTTGAAGACTTTGCCCAAAAAAATGCCATGCCTCTACTTAACCGCTATCGCCACGAGACTTGTTGCTTTAATGATGATATTCAGGGAACCGCCGCCGTTACGTTAGGTAGCTTAATTGCCGCTAGCCGCGCGGCTGGCCGTCAATTGAAAGATCAAACAGTTACCTTCCTTGGCGCGGGTTCCGCCGGTTGCGGCATTGCAGAACAGATCGTCGCCCAGATGAAATCAGAAGGTTTAAGTGAAGAACAGGCTCGCGCCCGTATTTTCATGGTTGACCGTTTCGGTTTATTGACAGACAAATTGCCAAATCTATTGGACTTCCAGAATAAGCTGGTACAGAAAAGCGACTCATTAACTAAATGGGATGTAAACAGCGATGCCATCTCGCTGCTCGATGTTGTCCGTAATGCTAAACCGACAGTATTGATTGGTGTTTCAGGTCAGTCAGGCTTGTTTACAGAGGAGATCATCCGTGAGATGCATAAACACTGTGAACGTCCAATCGTCATGCCGTTATCGAATCCAACTTCTCGCGTTGAAGCCCGTCCAGAAGATATCATCAACTGGACAGATGGCGCCGCTCTGGTGGCGACAGGTAGCCCATTTAATCCGGTAAAACACAAAGATCAAGAATATCCGATCGCTCAATGTAACAACGCCTATATCTTCCCTGGGATTGGTCTGGGTGCCATTGCGTCAGGGGCCAAACTGGTTACTGACGGTATGTTGATGGCAGCAAGTCGAACACTGGCGGATTGTTCACCCTTAGCCCAACAGGGACAAGGCCCGTTACTGCCGCTTATTGATGATATTCAGGACGTATCACGCAAAATTGCGAAACAAGTCGCCAAAGAGGCACAAATACAGGGCGTTGCCACAGTTACCTCAGATGGCGCACTGGATGAAGCGATTGAACGCAACTTCTGGAAACCTGAATATCGCATGTATAAACGTACTTCATTCTGATTTGTATCGCTAAAAATACCTAAAAAGCTTGTTAGTTTACTTTTACTAACAAGCTTTTTCTCAGAGAGAAAACTTGCTTAGAAATTTCAGGTAAAGTAGCCTTTAACAAATTCAGTCATTAATGTGTATAAAAAGGCAAAAGCATGTGGAAGCGCCTGATAACTAGTCTGTTATTCATCACAGGGATGCTGATACTGACAGCTATTGCACTTGACCGCTGGATTAGCTGGAAAACAGCCCCCTATGTCTTTGATGATCTCAAACAACTTCCTCAACGTGAAGTCGGCATAGTACTTGGTACTGCTAAATATTACCTCTCTGGCGCCCCAAATCAGTATTATATGTACCGTATTCAGGGAGCTATTAATGCCTATAACAGCGACAAAATTAAATACTTATTACTGAGTGGCGACAATGCTCAACAAAGCTATAACGAACCGGTAACCATGCGCAGAGATTTAGTAAAAGCGGGTATTCCCACCGCGAATATCGTACTGGATTTTGCGGGTTTCAGAACGCTTGATTCGATAGTCAGAACTCGGAAGGTTTTTAACACCAATGATTTCACCATCATCACTCAACGATTTCATTGCGAACGAGCCCTATTTATCGCTATGCATATGGGAATTACCGCTCAATGTTATGCAGTTTCGACACCTAAAAATATGATTACCGTTCGATTACGCGAAATCATTGCCCGCCTTGGCGCCCTGACTGATCTCTATATTCTGAAACGTGAACCTCGTTTCTTAGGCCCGTTGATCCCTATTCCCGCTCCGTATAAGGTACCGAAAGGTATGACTGATTACCCCGCCGTAACCCCAGAAGAATTGCAGGAAATAGATATACCCAATGGATTTCAAGATGCATCGCGACGGCAAGGGAGCGAATCCCCGGGAGCATAGATAACTATGTGACCGGGGTGAGTGAGTGCAGCCAACAAAGAGGCAACTTGAAAGATGACGGGTATAAAACCCCGTTTAAGCGGACCGGGTCAATACCGCAGTAATTTTACGCCATTGCTGTTCTACCGGCCCTTGCGGGTAACGGCGCAACCACCAGCATGAAAAAAGAATATTCACCGCCCAAATGGGAAGGATAAATGCAAGTAATTCCAAACGGTCAAATTGGCCAAAAAAACCAAGATGATAAAACAGCAGGGTGCAGATTAAGGTTTGCAGCAAGTAATTACTCATCGCCATTCGTCCAACCTGACTGAGCCAGTAATTAATTCGCCAGTATGAAATGACCGGCCAGAAACCATATATCAGAGCGATATAACCCAGTGCCTGAAATGGCGTTACCAACTCGGCAAGGATATAACCGACAATACCTGACCAAAAGTAATCCCAATTATGGACAGATTGGAACACGACAGAGAATGTCTGAACAGCCACACTGAGTGGTATCAGCAATAGCGCCGCATTTCGATAATGGTTCGCTGAAAACTCACCTTTTAGCCAACCATTACGGATTAATCCCGCGCCACATAACATAATACCGATAAGCTGCCAGCCATATTGAACAAATAGCATGACCATCATCAATATGACCTGATTAAAACGCTCTTTTACTGCTAACCATCCACCAGACGTTTTCCAATATGTTTCGTATAACGTATGGAATTCCGTCGTCTGCCAAGAAACATCATTAGATTCGCCGCGGGAAAGAAAGCCAAGAATAAACAATAGCGCTAATCCGATCAGATAAAAAATAGCGCCTTGCATAAATAACTTGCTGCTGGCGCTATTTTGGCTAATCAATTGAAAGCTGAAAAAACCAGCCAAACTATAAGAGAGCAAAATATCCCCATCCCAGAATAGGATGCCATGTCCCACTCCAATAAGAGCAAGTATCGTTAATCGTGGATAATTCCAGATTTTGCCCCTTGGTAATAGTAATTCCAAGGTCGCGCCAAATAAGAGGGCCAAAATACACAGGAACTTCCCCTGAACAAAAACGCTAAGTACAGACCAGACAATCAAATCAGTTAAAGAAACAGAACCATTATACGCCGGATTCAAATAAGCGGCGGATGGCAAAGCAAAACCGGAGATATTGAGTAACAATATCCCCAGTATTGCCAGACCACGAATACTATCCAGTGAGTCAATTCTCTGGCAGGCCATTCTTATATCCCGATGTAAAAATTACACATGGCGAGTCGTGCGTAAAAACTCTTGGCGGGTATTTTGACTAGATTTAAATAATCCACCCAAGGAAGTTGTCGTCGTGGTGCTGGTTGCATCACGGATGCCCCGCGCTTTCACGCAGTAATGGACCGCATCAATTGATACAGCAACATTATTGGTGCCAAGCAGTGTCTGTAATGCAATCAGGATCTGCTGAGTCAAGCGCTCCTGAACCTGTGGACGCTGCGAAAAAAATTGCACAATACGGTTAATCTTAGACAACCCAATGACTTTATCTTTTGGGATATAGGCAACCGTCGCCTTGCCATCAATGGTGACAAAATGGTGTTCGCAGGTGCTGGTTAGTGTGATATCACGCACTGTCACCATTTCATCCACTCTCATTTTATTTTCTATTAGTGTTATTTTTGGGAAATTACTGTAGTCCAACCCGGAAAAAATCTCATCGACGTACATTTTCGCAATACGACTGGGGGTTTCTGCCAAACTGTCATCACGCAAATCGAGATTCAACAGTTTCATAATTTCCGTCATATGCTCTTCAATACGCGCTTTGCGCACTTCCGGCACCAACGCCTGACCACGCAAAGGCGTTTCAAGACCACGAGCTTCCAGCGCCGAATGCACAAGTTCAGCTTCTTTACTTAAGGATGACATTATTTTCTCCAAAGACATTACTTTTCATCATCTGGCGGGTAGTAAAATAGATATTCGAGTCATGAAGACCATAACTGAAACAACTCACTACTAACAGGCAACTATTGCACACACTGTAAATGAGCACGTGGTGATTATCCAGTGATAGCTTTTCATAATGATATGAATTTTTTACATACGTACTGCACTGGTCGGTTTATTCCTATTACAAACCAATAACCCGGCAATGACCAAGGTAATCAATGCGACATATAACGCCGGCTCCAATCTCCCGGTTATTGCGGTAGAAATCGCTGACAACATCGGCCCAATTAGTTGTCCGATAGCATATCCGGTGGTTAATAACCCAGCCATATAACGGCTATGTTCTGGTGCTAATTCACGCCCATACTGAAAAGCCATTTGCACTACACACATAAAACCACCTCCAACCAACACAGAGCTTAATGCTAGACCACCTATTCCCGGAATGATCTCAGCAACAAGAATGCCCACCGCCTGAACCCATAAAGTGATTGCCAGCCGGATTTGCGTTGTCAACATATGACGGGTCAAAATAGCAATACCAATACCGATGACTGCGGCGCCACCAAATACCGGCCAGACAAACTGTGCAAACAAGCTGCCGGGGAAACGATCGCTTGCCATCTGCGAAAGAAAAGTCGCAGGTAAAATATAACCAAACCCCGCTAAACTGTAACTCCATACCAGCCGCTTAATTACAGGCGTCAAAGTCAGTTTCTTCACCTCAGCTTGTGAACGATGTAACTCACCATTACGGGGCAAATGCCGACTAATATAGATACTACAAATCAGCGCCAAAATGCCATATAACAACCACGCTTCGGAAGCGCTCACTTGCCATGCTTGAATACCGATAGCCAAGATACCCGTAATGAATATCCCGACTCCCGGTCCCGCAAATATGGCAGCACTCAACGCAGGACGATTCAATCTAGCCAACTGTTCATTGGCCCATGACGCTACTAATACCAATGTCCAACCACTCGCCCAACCAATAAAAAAACGGGCGATACTGTGCAATATCGCTCCATACAGTAGCGCAGAGAGCAGCGTGATAATCACCGCTCCCCATAATCCGGCCCAAAGCCGATATTCAATCAAACGGCGCGCCCGCATTGCATCATAGGAGCCAGCCAGATATCCCAGATAGTTAAAAGCCGCAACGATACCGGCCCCCGTCAGACTAAACTGGAATTCTGCGATCATTAAAGGCACTTGAGGAGTAAAGGCAGTACGCCCAATTCCCATAGCGACGACCAGCGCTAAGAATCCACTCATTGCAATATGAAAAGCTAGGTAACGGTGACTTTGTTGCGGGGAAGTTGAATTGTTCATAGTCATAAAATATTATTTTTTTAATTTATTTCTCATAAGCTGTAACAGAAATCAAATACAGAACACACTTTTAATTAACAAAATTCCCAGAAAAACGTAAATTATTTCTGCCCATAAATAAAAAATCAGTAAGCAATTAATTACAGTATCTGGGATAACAGAATATATATCTCTTCTGGCTCAGCTCTAATTTATTCTCCTTAACTAAGACTAAAGGCACAACATTAGCTGAATTATCCAGGTTTCCGCACAATAACGCCAAAATGGTACTAACAAGCCTGTTCATAAGAGATATCATTTGCCATGTTACGTACAAATATGAGTGAGGAGCATTTTTATGTATCAAGCATTTCAAGGTAAAACAGCCATTGTTACCGGTGGTGGAACCGGTATAGGACGAGCTATCAGTATTATGCTGGCGAAACAAGGCGCCGCTGTCGCCGTGATCTATTCACAAAGTGAACTTGAAGCTCTGGAAACAACAGAAACCATTATCAAGGATGGAGGGCAAGCTATCACAATAAAAGCGGATGTTGCCGACGAATCGGCTGTGCAGGCAATGATAAACACCGTCGTGGAAAAATTTGGCGGGATCGACTATCTGGTAAATAACGCGGCGACAACCAGACAACTTCAATTTGAAGATCTTGATGCCATATCTAGCGATATTTGGGATACCATTATTGATGTTAATGTGAAAGGCACATTTCATTGTTGCCGGTATGCCGCACCTTATCTTAAAGCAAGAACGGGGAGTGCTATCGTGAATGTCGGTAGTATCGCCGGCGAAACGGGACTGGGTTCTTGTATCCCCTATGCCGCGTCCAAATCAGCGGTTCACGGGCTGACAAAATCCTTAGCTCGGGCGCTGGCTCCATCGGTCAGGGTTAACTGCGTAGCGCCGGGTGCCGTTGAAACAAGATGGTGGAAAGGGAGAGAAGAGAAAATGCATACGCTTTGCACTTATTTGCCCTTAGAAAGAATTTCAACGCCAGAAGATGTTGCAGAAATAACCTTAATGTTGTTAAACGCAGAATCAATGACAGGACAAATCATAACCGTTGACAGTGGTCAAACCTTATAAGCAATTACTCGCTTTCTAACCTGGCTATCACAACAGCAAATTCTCCGACGCCAGGTTAACCGTAATGCTCTACATGCTTATCAATGTCGCGGCGTTTTGGACAATCGATACCAATATCGCCGCATTTATGGAATATACGATACTCATTAAAGTCAAATATCACTCACACATATGTTGATCTCTGCCATAATGCCATTAACAAAAAACGTTATCTGGGAGCATCATTATGGATCACTGTCATACCTCTGGATTGATCTCTTTGCAGCAGGCGTTGGAAAAACTTCTGACTCAAGTTACACCTCTGACTGATACAGAAGCCGTCAGCCTCCTGCAAACATCAGGGCGCATCACGGCAACAAATATTATCTCTCCCATCAATGTGCCCCCTTTTGCTAACTCAGCAATGGATGGTTATGCCGTGCGCTACGCCGACTTAAATGACAATAAACCTCTGCCTCTGGCAGGAAAAGCGCTGGCAGGCACGCCTTTTCAAGGAGAATGGCCGGTTGCAACTTGTATCCGCATTATGACTGGCGCACCCATTCCCACAGATGCTGACACAGTTATTATGCAGGAATACGCAGAAATTACTGATGACGGCATCGTTTTCACTCAACCAGCCAAACAAGGTCAGAATATCCGTCTGGCTGGCGAAGATATGACTAAAGGTGCGGTGGTACTACCGGCAGGTAACAAATTATCCACTGCTCAATTACCCCTGATTGCATCTTTAGGCATCGCCGAAGTTGAAGTGGTTCGCAAATTGAAAGTCGCTATTTTTTCGACAGGTGATGAGTTGCAAGCTATCGGTCACCCACTTAAGGAAGGGCAAATTTATGATACCAACCGTTTTGCCGTTCGACTGATGCTGGAGAAACTGGATTGCGACGTTATTGATTTAGGCGTTATTGCAGACAATCCCCAAGCTTTACGTCATGTTTTCGCACAAGCAGATCAACAAGCTGATTTAGTCATCAGCAGTGGCGGTGTTTCTGTGGGTGAAGCAGACTACACCAAGCAGATACTGGATGAATTAGGCGAAATCTGTTTCTGGAAACTGGCAATTAAACCGGGTAAACCTTTCGCGTTTGGCAAACTAAAAAACGTCTGGTTCTGTGGTCTGCCGGGTAATCCAGTTTCAGCCGTCCTCACTTTCTATCAATTAGTTCAACCTTTAATCGCTCGCCTATCCGGTTTTACGGCATGGCAACCCCCTATGCGTATGCGCGCCAAGGTCATCACGCCATTGAAAAAGACACCGGGAAGAATGGATTTTCAACGGGGTATTGCTTCGGTGAATGAACAAGGTGAACTAGAAGTTTGTACGACGGGGCATCAAGGCTCTCATATATTTAGTTCATTCAGTCAGGGGAACTGCTTCATTGTTCTGGAACGTGAACGTGGGCGGGTAGAAGTTGGTGAAAATGTTGAAATCGAACTGTTCAATCACTTACTGAAAAATGAATAATGACCATTGAACTCACAGACGCAGAAATCCTACGCTACAACCGTCAGATTGTTCTACGCGGGTTTGATTTTGACGGTCAGGAAAAATTGAAATCTTCGATGATTCTGATAGTCGGCGCAGGTGGTTTAGGTTGCGCAGCATCCCAATATTTGACCGCAGCAGGTGTGGGAACAATAACACTACTGGATTTTGATACCGTTTCTCTCTCGAACCTACAACGGCAGATCCTGCATCGGGACGAACGTATCGGCATGGCTAAGGTGCATTCAGCCCAATTGACGCTCCGGGCAATAAATCCACATGTCACGATTAAAACCGTTGACGGATTACTGGAAGATCAGGCGCTAAATGAACTTATCAGCCAGAATGATATTGTCTTAGATTGTACGGATAATGTGGCGATCCGCGAACAACTGAACCGCCTGTGTCTGGTAAGGAAAACGCCTCTGGTTTCCGGCGCAGCTATTCGTATGGAAGGACAACTAACGACATTTACTTATCAGCCAGATGCCCCCTGCTACCGTTGCCTGAGCAGACTGTTTGGTGAAAACCATCTAACATGTGTAGAAACGGGGGTTATGGCGCCATTGGTCGGCACCATCGGTACATTGCAAGCAATGGAAACCATCAAACTCCTTACCGGATACGGTCAAGTTAACAGCGGAAAGGTTTTACTGTTTGATGCAATGACAATGCAATTTCGTGATATTAAATTACTTAAAGATCCTAATTGCGAAGTATGCAACAGTTAATTTTATCCGCTGATAGAAATAATACGCCCCGGTTATTTCAACCAGGGCGATTTTATCTCATAAGATTATTACTCAACAATTCCCTGACTTCTCAGATACTCATCATAAGTACCTTTGAAATCAATAACCTTATCAGATTTAATTTCCATAACTCGACTTGCCAAGGAACTCACAAATTCCCGATCATGAGAAACAAATATCAAAGTACCTTTATACAATTCAAGCGCAAGGTTCAGGGATTCAATGGACTCCATATCCAAGTGGTTTGTTGGTTCATCCATTATTAGGATATTTGGCTGTTGCATCATCAACTTACCAAATAGCATCCGCCCTTTTTCACCACCCGATAATACTTTGACTTTTTTCTTAATGTCATCCTGGCTGAACAACAAACGTCCTAATACGCTCCGAACAGCTTGTTCATCATCCCCTTCTCTCTTCCATTGACTCATCCAGTCAAAAACCGTCAGATCGCAGTCAAAATCATGGGCATGATCCTGAGCATAGTAACCAATGCTGCTATTTTCAGACCATTTAACTGTGCCGCTATTTGGCTCTGCCTCGCCAACCAATGTTTTCAGGAAGGTCGTTTTACCGATACCATTAGCGCCGATAACGGCTATTTTCTCGCCAACTTCCAGCAATAGGTTGAGATTTTTAAACAGAGGGCCATTGTCATAGCCTTTAGTCAAACCTTCCAGCTCCAGAGCATTACGGAATAATTTCTTATCTTGCTCAAAGCGGATATAAGGATTTTGGCGGCTGGATGCTTTAACTTCTTCCAACTGGATTTTATCAATTTGACGAGCACGGGAAGTCGCCTGTTTTGATTTAGAAGCATTAGCGCTAAAACGGCTGACAAAAGATTGTAATTCCGCAATCTGTGCTTTCTTCTTCGCATTATCAGCTAGCAGACGCTCACGGGCTTGAGTGGCGGCAACCATATATTCATCATAATTACCGGGGAACAGACGCAGCTCACCGTAATCAAGATCGGCCATATGAGTACAAACTGTATTCAGGAAATGACGATCATGGGAAATAATGATCATGGTGCTATTTCGTTCATTCAGTATTTGCTCTAACCAACGAATCGTATCAATATCCAGGTTGTTCGTCGGTTCATCCAATAACAGAATATCAGGATTAGAAAACAGTGCTTGAGCCAGCAATACACGCAATTTCCAACCGGGCGCCACTTCGCTCATCAAACCGTAATGCTGTTCTACTGGAATACCAACACCCAGCAACAACTCTCCGGCTCGCGCTTCGGCACTATAACCATCCATCTCGCCATAAGCGACTTCCAGATCCGCAACGCGATAGCCATCCTCTTCACTCATTTCCGCCATCGCATAGATGCGGTCACGCTCCTGCTTTACCTGCCACAGTTCCGTGTGCCCCATAATCACGGTATCCAATACCGTGTACTCTTCAAAAGCAAACTGATCCTGACGCAGTTTACCAATGCGCTCATTGGGATCGATGCTGACATTACCGGCAGTAGGCGTCAGATCGCCACCCAAGATTTTCATAAAAGTGGATTTACCAGAACCATTAGCGCCAATCAGACCATAACGGTTACCGTTGCCAAACTTGACAGAAATGTTTTCAAACAGGGGCTTACTGCCAAATTGCATAGTGATGTTGTTTGTACTTAACACTGCATTCGCTCTTACATTTAGAAACAAAAGGGAAATCGGAAAAATCGATAGCGGCGTATTATGCCACAATAGTGTTAAGAGATCGCTGGAAGTTTTGGGTATTCTTTAAGCTAATGGAGATGCAATATATAGTTATATTGTAGTATGAAACACATAATATAGATCCTGAAAAATAAGTCCCATTCATAGTCAAACGTCCTCAAATTAATATATTGAGTAAATTTCTACTAAGCGGTAATTCTTATACTATTTTATAATTTCTAATAAAATAGATAGCAGAGATTAGCCCTAAACCTCCTGCACCAATAAAAGTAAATGATACGCTGAAATAATGGGCAAACCAAGAACCAACAACTGGGCCAGTTACTAATGCTGTAAGTTGCAGGCTCCGGACACTTGAAGAAATAACTCCTAACATATCTGTTGGAGCTTCTCGTTGGAGGAGAATAGAATATGACATTATTATACAGGAATAACAAAATCCGTTAACAAACCAAATTATGCAAAAAATCACAAGTGAAACCTTTGTGAATAGAATACTTAATATTCCTGCCGTTATTACCGTCACGCTGAAACCTACCAATCCCAGTAACATTAAAGAAACGTTACTGAAGCTACTATTTATTTTCTTATAAATGCTACCACAAAATATTGCACCTATAGCTGTGAAACTTACAATTATGCCAAAAGCACTGGACAAAAGCCCCTTCTCTCTTAGTAAAATAGTTAATATTGAATCATATAGACCAAGGGTCAAAGAAGATATTAATACGACAGAAAAAGCAGAAAAAAACTGTTGGTTTTTCCTAATAATCTTATAAAGGAACTTAAAATCTGGCAATAAGCTACGGTTAGCATTGGGATTACTTTGCCAACCTATTACAGTTGCCAGCCTTAAACATAAAGTTGCTGACATTAACGCAAGTATTGCTGTGAAATAGAAACCATTTTGCGACGAATCAATAATAGCCAATGATGAACCAATAAGTGGAGAAATTATCTTGGTGCATTGATCAACAATAGTGGTTAAAGCAGTAGTATGCACAATTTGCTCATCACTGAGAATTTTTCTAATTATAATTTGCTCAGATGGAATCATTCCTAAATTACTTATACCCTTAAGAAAAACTGCAAGTAAAAAAACATCAGGGTTAGTAGCAGTAGCGAGAATCAAAGATGTAATAAACCGGAAAAAAGAACTTAATAGCAAAATTAATGCCGGAGAATTTCTATCAGCTAGCTGACCTATTAAAGGACCAAGTAATAGGCCAGGGAAACCATATAAAGCTGCTGCTAAACCTAGATCACGGACAGATAAGTTAAACGAAAAACTCAAAACAGTAAAAATAAGAATAAAATCAACCCATGTAGCAACTGAGTTAAAGAAGCGCGAAGTGAAAAATGGTGGATACCCCCTAACTCTAAATAAATTCAACATTCAATATATCCCTTTATTTACTTTTTCATATAAAAACGATCATTTACCACAAAGCCATCAAGATCATTCTCTTTAGCATATTTGTAAACATCACTCGTTCTATTAATAAAACCTGTCCCATTAAAGTTTAATGAAGTATTACATAAAACACCGTAGCCTGACACCTCTTTGAAAGAGGATAATAGTTCATGTATATCCTTATTTTGTAATTTATTAACAGTTTGAGGTCTAGATGAACCATCTACGTGCGTTATAGCTTGTAATCTTCCATCTAGAACCATTGAAAAGAAAAGCATATAAGGACTGGGTTTATTTAGATTAAAGTATAATTTAAAATCTTCTTCCAGACATATAGGCGCTATAGGCCTAAATGATTCACGTTTCTTAATTAAATTAAGCCGTTTAAGCGTTTCTTTTAAAAATGGAGCAGCAAGAATAGAGCGATTACCCAATGCCCTAGGACCTATTTCTGCTTTACCTTTAGCCCAAGCAATTATTTTACCTTCAAAAAGACGACATGCCACTTCATTAAAATTCAGCTTCCTGATAATGAAACCATCTACTCCATCTAAATCATCAATAAATTCTTGACCACTATATACATCCCAATGAATTTTCGCAATTTTAGTAAAGTGGTATTGAGCATCAATTGCAGTTCCGATTGCTGAGCCCACGTCGTTAGTACACGGAGGCACAAACACATCGCTAAAAATTCCACAATTCAACCACTTACTATTCCAGTCACAGTTTAAACCACAACCTCCACTTATCAAAAGTGGAATATGTTCTCTTACAAAGGGTTTTATGGAGTTATAGAAAAACTCAAAAATTTTATCAGAAAAATGACCAGCAAATTGTTTAAAAGCTACACTTTCAACGCCAACATTATAGTATGGAGAGTTTTTAAAGTTATCTTTATAAAGGCTATCTATAGCTGATTCTGGTTTAAGTAATTCATCAATGAGAATTTCATCTTCAATACTTTTTATATTACGATCACTGTAGGCAGCTAAAGCCATCATTTTTCCTGCATCTCCTAACCTAATTTTCCCTTTAGCAAAGTTGAACTTTGGATCAGCAAGTCCATACGCAAAAGCATAACGGATTCCAGGATCTAGAAGCACATTAGCAAGCTTTGTTATTATAATATCCTTATCTATATAATAAAATGAACCGATATGGCCTTCCCATAAAAGAGCGTAACAAGGCTGCCCCTGCTGAAATGGAGACATTCCATAGGCTCCAAGTAAATGAGATCTTTCATGTGAGGAAGTGAAATAATACAAATCAGTACCCAAGAAGCTTATTATATTGGGTTTTGGATATTCTAAACCTAAGTATCCAGCACCAATATTACGACCACGTGGGTCTACTCCAACGGACCACCCACTTAGAGCTATAACATCAGGCTTTTCATTGATACAGGATAATGTTTCAATAAAAAGCTCGGCTGTAACAGGAGAATATCTAAGCCCTGAATCTTTCTCTGCCTCATAAGAGAATGCAAGTGTACTATCTTTCAGATACGAGATATGACCATCATGACCAGGTTTGAACGATATAATCTTCATGATTGAGCCCCCTTATTTATAGTCTTTCTCTTCGCTGTTTCTATAAGATTCAATGCGAAAGGAGATCCTGAACTGGGGCCTGCACCTAAAAAGAATAATACTGATTCTTCAATTTCATCTATCTTCAATAACTTATTTATTTCACGATCCAAGAAATATCCTGTCGGCCATGATCCTAACTGCATCCCTGTTGTAACAAGCTGGAAAGTCTGTGTGAGGCAACCTATATCTAATAAAGCAACTCTATATGCCCTAGAATGAGGATATTTCCACCACATCTTACTAAAACGTGATGTTACAAATACACCAAAGGCGAGGTCCTTGGCAAACATCTGTGCACAAAGTAAACCACCAAGTTTTTCTCCATTTATATCTTCAGTTACCAATGTAAGCTCATGAGTATGAGAACGATAGTGATAAACACCCGGTAATAACCCGTCTACATTTAAAGCAACCAAGTAAGCTTCACTTGCTTGAAGAGAACCGCCAGAAGGAGATGTTCGACAGTAACCTACCGGCAGTAGACCTGCGTTTTCCATATCCTGTCTTTTTGATCCATGAATTGCTCCAAATGTCCAATATAAGGTATTAGAAACTTCAATAAGTGAAACCTTTTCTTCTTTAAACTCTCTACTAGTTTTACGGTTCAGCAAGGCATCAGCCAAAGTAATTTTAGTTAAAAAATCCTTACTTGCTTGCGGTAAAGGCGTTACCTCGCCATCTCGTTTATATTCCATTTCAGGAATGTTTTTTACTATTGATGAACAATAGTCTATATAGCCTTCATAGCTATCATCTTTAGAAAGATCCATGCCGTCTTCTAATACAATTTGTGTTCCTATGTGGAATATCTGAGATAAACAATCCCATCCCCACTTTTTAAAGTCTCTATCATCACTACTAAGGATTCCACTTTCATGTATTTCTTGATCTATCTCTGAATCTGTTAGTTGTTCACCATTAACAATTTCTTTTATTCTTTTTATATGTTTTTCATCTATCTCATATTGAATATGTCTACGGTAATCCCAAAGAATCGTTTTTCCTTCAATAAAGCGTATGAAAAATAAAGGATCATGTTTGTTATTCATATTATCCTCTTCAAATAAATGGGCAATTAGAATTTGATAATTGCCCATTATATTAATATAAATTAAATATTTTCAGTCCTGACGTATATTAATCAGCTTTTCCTACAGTTAGGATATATGCGTCATTTGACTGATAAGATAAAGTTGGTTCAATAGCGATTTTCTTCATTGCTAGTTTCTCCTGATTTTAGGATAAGACTAATTATTAAAGAATAAGCATTAATTGGTACAAACTAATGCTTTAAAAGCATAGATGCTCAAATAAGAATTTACAAATAATTAAATCAAAAAAAATTACAAGCACAATATATCAAAATGTTATTTATTATATTAAATTGAATTTATTAAATAATTTCACAAAATAGCCTATTACATACAAAAAAATGGCTACCCTAGATAATGACTATATTTTACCTTTAACTATTTGTTTTAGAATATAAAATTAGCTTTTTACACCCGGTGTATTACATCTCCACTCACATTCCTTGAGAAAGAGCTCAAAATATTCCTTTAATATGGCATTAGATCTACGCATATGATGTTTGGCCTAGTTCCAAAAATTTTCTATCCCATTGATATGGTTTTGACGATTTTTAGCATCTACAAACTCCATATTATAGTTGTTTTCCTCTGAAATAGCTTTCGTCTATCTTGACCTTCAAACATAGAATTTTCATCGATATAATCAGCACTAAGGACTATTAGGCGATGAAAATAGTAAGCAAAAGTCGTCTTGTTGACACCAATTAACTCTGCCACAGTGCGAACTGTAGCCCCCGCCGCAAAGAGCTCCTGAAAACGTTTTTGCTTGTATTGGCTAATCCGACTTTTTCTCATTTAGATGTCCTAGATTAAATGACTTATCTAGGACAACCCCTTTAATTACATAAAAATAGTTAAAAATATCATTATAGAAAATTAACTTTAATATACTTCTCAATAAATTAAAAAATCCATAAAAAATATTTCAAATCACTCATTAACTGATTTAATAGAAACTCCCCTTTCTCTTCATTTATTCCTATTCAATTAACTTCTTAAAAAAAACCACCCTTTCTGTCTCAACAAACCCAAGAGACAAATGAAGAGCCAGTGATTCTTCATTATTTATATCAGCATCTGATGCCATTTCAGTACATCCATGATCCTTAGCCCAATTTTTAATATGCGCTATAAGTCGGGTTGCTAAACCCTTTCTTCTGAATTCCGGGGAAATATAGATCCCTTCAAGGTAAGCTACCGGAGAGGAATTGCACCCATTGACATATTCAAAACGCAATGAAGCTTCTGCAAAACCGCAAAAATCACCTAAATCCGATTGGATCATAAAAGCAATCTGGTTATCAGAATGCAAAATCGAGGTCATTTCTTCGCAGTGCTCTTCTTTTGATGCCGTGGGCCATAATGAACTCCGCAAATACAACCATTCATCAAAATTATGGCTGTTATTCACGACAATTTGATAGAGATTATTTTCCAACTGAATATACGATGCTTGCTGATATTGATTATCCATTTTTGACTCAGACATTTTTTCTTATTTAACTTATATCATACTGCAAATTTATTCACTAAAACAGACTCAAAACTTTAGGAGCAACCCTAATACCCTGGGCGCTCCTCCAACTCAAAGGCTTGCTTGTAGCACTTAATTATCAGGGCCGACGCGGACGACCAACTTGCCGAAATTGTGACCTTGTAACAGGCCAATAAACGCTTCTGGAGCATTTTCCAAACCTGATACCACCTCTTCGCGATATTTTATCCTGCCTTCATCCAGCCATGTGGACATATCATGTAAAAACTCGCCAAAACGCCGAGCATAATGATCCAAAATAATGAATCCCTCTATCCGAATTCGTTTCCGCAGTAATTGATCCATCAACAAAAACAAACGATCTGGCCCTTCCGGGAGGCTAGTGGCGTTGTAGTGAGACACCATCCCGCAAAGTGGAATGCGAGCAAAATCATTCAATAACGGTAAAACAGCGTCAAATATCTTGCCGCCCACATTTTCAAAATAAATATCGATCCCCTTCGGGCAAACCTTGGACAACTGATCCGCAAAGTCTGGAGCATGGTGGTCAAGACAAACATCGAATCCCAATACATCAACAGCATGACGGCACTTTTCCGTACCACCTGCTACGCCAACAACATAACAACCTTTGAGCTTGCCGATCTGACCAACCGTCGCGCCAACCGGCCCCGTTGCCGCAGCGACAACCAACGTTTCACCGGCCTTAGGTTGGCCGATATCCAACAATCCCAGATAGGCTGTAAAACCGGGCATCCCCAATACGCCTAATCTATAGGATGGGTGAACCGGTGATTGTCCTAAGTTCATCAAGCCACGACCATCGGAAATGGCATAATCCTGCCAACCACTATATGCAAGTACCCAATCACCAACTTGATATCTCGAATGATTTGAAGACACTACCCGACTCACTGTTGCGCCAACCATAACGCTATCAAGCTCCACCGGCGGCTCATAAGATGGTTTATCACTCATTCGTCCACGCATGTAAGGATCTAGCGAAAGAAAAACGCTGCGTAACAGTAGCTCTTTCTCCTTTATTTCAGGGATAGGTTGCTGTTCCAGACGAAAATCGGTCAATGTCGGGGAACCATGCGGACGTGAAGCCAGGACGATCCGGCGATTTGTTTGTTGTGTTTGAAACATTCATCTTCTCCTTCAACATTAAAGTCAGTGTCATTGGGATACCTAAAAAGTAGACCAGTCGTCTAACCATTAGATATAAAAAAACACTGATGAATAGTGACTTCCAACAGTGTTTTTATTCGCTATGCATTCAATAATCGCTTGGTGGTAGCCATAGCACTTTGTAACGGTGCGCTATTCTGGGTGATCTTCGCCACCAGACTCGCTCCTAACCAAATCTGATATAGCGCCTCAGCCAGCGGGAAAGCTTCCTCAACAGCACAATCCAATCCACCCTCATGGACAATGTTTTCCACTACAGAGGCAAGACGCATAATGATATTCTTTGTCCCATCCTCCAACACCAGACGCATCGCTACGGATAGATCACTCACCTCAGCACCGAGCTTAACTACCAAACACTTTTGCCCACCGACAGTGCCGTCTTCTCCCAACGGCTCCAACCAGCCTTGCCAGTACTGCATTAAGTTCTCTTTCGCTGTCCATTCCTTACGCGCCATAATGTTATCCATCCTTTCAAGATGGTGGGTAAAGTAATCTTCAAGCATAGCGGCGCCAAATGCATCTTTCGACGCAAAATAGTGGTAAAACGAGCCTTTCGGCACTTCTGCCGCTTTTAAAATTTCATTAAGTCCGACGGCTGAAAAGCCTTTACATCCAATAACTTGTTGAGCAATATCAAGGATGTGCTGACGGATATCTTGGGGATTTTTATTCGTTTGCATAGATACAACTTATACCAAATTAGACCAGTCGTCTACAATTTAAAATAAAAGTTTTCAGCCGGCAATAAGGGTTAGGAAATTCTCCGCTAATACCATTTGCTACCCGTTTCCTACTGATTTATAGCGTTGTTCTGAAGCACAGATTAATTTGATGCAGAGTGTGCCCTCAAATCAAACACGAAGAAAAAAATTAAGAAAAATCAATAATGCCACACCGCAAATAAACATATTAACAACCAATGACATTACGTTGATAACAGTTTTATTTTTCTATGATATTTTCACCAAGGATGTAATAGTCCCTATAGTGAATATAATATTAGCTCATTATCAAAATATCTGTTAATCAATAAATCAGTAAACTTCTTAGCAATAAGAAAGACTTATCAAATTAGTACGTTTATAGCTATTCAAGATAAATACAATCTGTTACTCAGTTATACTCATTCAATATTACAATACATTAACATTTCATGAATATAATGATGAATTAATGTTCAAAATAATAAAATTATTATTAAATCGTCATAGACCTAGTGGTCTATTTTTATTTGCCATTATAGTTGTTTTATATATTATTTATTAAAAACATAGACATATTTTATCATTTACATCTACGTTTTTAAGTACAAAAATATAATTAACCGGTTGTTATTTTATAATAAAACACAAAGAGTAAAAAAATTGACTTTTATCTGAGAGAAAAGGTATCTTAAAAAACATCGAGACAAAATAAAGCTTTTTATCTACACCATTTAATAGATAGTTTGTTTTTAATTCTAATCTTTTAGAAGGATAAAATTATTAAAAACGATAATAAAATGGTGACAGTAATAAGTAAAAAGACTCAGATATAAAAATTTAATTTCAGGAAACATGAAGAAAGGGAATTCTAATAAGAAGTAAAAATAAGCTATCAAATATAGCTAAGAAAGTTGGTTCCATCCCAAGTTATTTTATATAACCATAACAGGTTGAATTAAAATCTTGGAATTTATTCATTATACTTTTAAAATCAATTATAAGAGGTAATATTATGTCAGAGATCGAAGCAATTTCTTTAAAAGCGCCAATTAGCGTTATTGCAAAAGTAACTAACAAATCAATATATAAACTTAAACTTATTCAGGATTCTATCCGTCTGGATCAAGGTGAGTGGACCACTCTTCCTCCTCAAGTAATTAATAGAAGCAATGATAACACGCCTGGAAAAGCGATTTGGAGAAGTGATTCAAACAGCCTGTTAGGTGGTGTTTCAGGACGTTGTACCTATGTATTTGTAGATAACAAAGGCGAAATTTATAGTATCTATATTACATGGAACAATCCTTTGATTGGCAGCAGCAGCTACTCAATCTCAACCGATTATTTAGGTGATGATTTACACTTGTCCTATACAGCAGATGGCGGTAACAACCCAATAGTAGAATACATGATTGTAAGCTAATATTTAACCATTAATATTAACAACCATTCCTGTAGTAAAATATTTAAATAAATATTTATGCGACAGGAATGGTTTATTTATAGAGAGACAATCTCTTTCCGATCTTAATCAATTATGAATTCTTACTTATTCTTATCATAATAACACCCTTTTTTTATTATAAGTCTACTTTTAATATGTTTTTACCGACGGCGCCCGATAAGTATCAAAACGATCGAGTAAGATGGCAGGATCTTGCTCAATTATTGCCATATGACGATATTTTTCATGCAAGAATTGTTCATCAGCCATTTTATTAATCATAGCAATTAGCGGATCATAAAAGTTATTAATATTAAGAATACCGCAAGGTTTCGTATGTAACCCAATCTGACTCCAGGTAAATACCTCGCTAAACTCTTCCAACGTGCCAAAACCGCCAGGTAAAGCAACAAAACCATCAGCTAATTCAATCATCTTATTTTTACGCTGATGCATCGTTTCAACAACGTATAATTCAGTCAGATTTTTATGTGATATTTCCCGTGCTTCCAATAATGTTGGAATAACACCAATCACTCTCCCGCCCTCTGCCAAAACCGTATTAGCAACAGTTCCCATAATACCCACACTGGCGCCGCCATAAATAAGCGTAAGATTACGTTTAACCAATTCTTTTGCGAAGATAATGACACTTTCTTTATAGATTTCAGATATACCCAGACTTGAACCACAATAAACAGCAATACTTTTCATTATCTCATCTCCTGCCACTTTATCTTCACATGAAAACTAGAATTATACGTTAGTATCACCATCATACAACTCACTTATACCCGTTACCTTTCAAGTTGCCTCTTTGTTGGCTGCACTCACTCACCCCGGTCACATAGTTTTCTATGCTCCCGGGGATTCGCTCCCTTGCCGTCGCGATGCATCTTGAAATCCATAGGGTATATAAAGCTGATATCAAGAAAAACAAAATCAGAATGGTTTTTTCATATTCAATATATTAGCATTAATCATAACTTATACTTAATTATTATGATATAAAATCAAGTATTAACCAGATTGTATTAAATTCCTTCATCACTTATAATCCCTAAATTATCAACATATTAAAATATAATGTAAATTTATATTAGAATTATATTCCAATAATGAAGTTTAATTTTATTATAACCATATAATATGGTCTGATAAATGAAAAATATTTCGCTAAAATTATATTCTCTAAACCTATTGAGTTATCTACGTTTCACTGCGAAAATTATCAGTCACATCACTTGATTTTAATTGAGGTTTTGCCCGGATGTCTTCTTCCAAGCTCCAAAAGAGTACCTTTCCATTAATACCTGTAATACTGTTACTGCTTGCCATGACATCAATTCAGAGCGGCGCTTCTCTTGCCAAAACACTATTTCCGGTCATCGGCGCACCGGGCGTTACCGCACTGCGCCTGGGTATTGGAACTATCATTCTGTTTATTATTTTTAAACCCTGGCGCCTGCGTTTTAGCCGAAAATCAATCATGCCGCTGCTTACATATGGTATTGCTCTTGGCGCAATGAATTACACATTTTACATGGCGCTGACAACTATTCCTTTAGGCATTGCCGTGGCTCTTGAATTCACTGGTCCACTGGCTGTAGCTATGTTCTCATCGCGCCGGCCAATAGATTTTCTTTGGGTGGCATTGGTTATCGCCGGCTTAGCTTTCCTGCTACCCATTGGCAATAATAATATTGATAGTTTAGATCCCATAGGGATTATTTACGCACTTAGCGCGGGTGTTTGCTGGGCACTGTATATTATTTTCGGCCAACGCGCTGGTGCAGGTTATGGAGCAGCAACTGTATCTATTGGTTCATTTATCGCTGCTATGATATTTTTCCCTGTCGGTTTGATACAAACAGGGCCGGAACTATTATTTGATATATCTATTCTCCCTCTGGCGCTGGCAATTGCCATTCTGTCTACTGCATTCCCATATACACTGGAAATGATCGCTCTGACTCGTTTACCGGCACAAACATTTGGTACTCTGATGAGCCTTGAACCCGCACTAGGTGCGCTATCCGGTATTGTGTTTCTGAATGAACATTTAACTATGACTCAATGGCTAGCGCTGTTCTGTATTATTTTCGCCTCTATCGGTTCTACATCAACGATAAAAGGAAAACCTAAAATCACCTCAGTCGATTAATCATTTCATTTAATCGAGATAAAAAGAAAACCGGAGTAATAAAATTATTCTCCGGTTTTTTATCAATAAAAAATCATCATTCATGATTAAATGCCTTACATAAATCCACCTAATAAATTATTATATTTTTCAATATTATCCTAAAAATTTCATGGTAAATATTTTCCTATAAAAATGAACTATTGATTTAATAGGGATAAGCTATATGATTTAAATCTGATATCGAGTTACATTCATCTCATCAATAAAAAATCTATTATTCACACCTTCAACACCAAGAGAAAATTATTATGGAAACAGCTAAATTAGTCAAATCAGGGATATCCACACTACTTTATACGCGTAATGATATCGATGATGATATTAAACAGGAAACAATTGAAATTCTGAACCATATGGTGATCCAATTTATTGATCTTTCGCTACTTACCAAACAAGCACATTGGAACATGCGCGGCAGAAATTTCATTTCCATCCATGAAATGCTGGATACCTTTCGCGCCACAATTACTGAACATACAGATACTTTTGCCGAAAGAGTCGTACAACTTGGAGGAATAGCTCTCGGCATCGTACAAGAAGTTAATAGACACACTGTACTGAAAAGCTACCCAACAAATATCCATGACGTGCAGGATCATCTAAAAGCATTAGCCGACCGTTATGCTGTTGTCGCTAATGATATTCGTAAAGCGATGGATGAAGTTGAGGATGAAAACACCGCAGATATGTTAACCGCCGCCTCCCGTGATCTCGACAAATTCTTATGGTTTATTGAAGCAAGCGTTGAGCAGTAAAATATAAAGAGCCGTCATATTAAGAGCTCTAAGACTTACAGGCTCCTGTTAACAACGGGGGCCTGTTTATATTGGCCTTTCATTATCCAATACTCCAATGCGGCAAAACATCATAAAAAACCCTCTACATGGACAAATTCCACTATATTCTTTAAAAATCAGCACAAATTGTCTATAATCCACACTTATTTTCAGAAATAACTTGAGGAAATAATAAAATGGATAACGAAGTAAAAGACAGTAATGGCACCGTACTTAATGATGGCGATTCTGTACAGGTCATCAAAGATTTAAAAGTAAAAGGCACATCAGCAACGTTAAAGCGCGGCACTTTGATTAAAAATATCCGTCTTACTCATCGTGAAGATGAAGTCGAATGTAACACAGATAAAATCAGAGGATTAGTATTGAAAACCTGTTTTCTGAAAAAAGTAGGATAAATCGCCTTTTTTATTAATTATATTTACCAAATTAGCCGCCCCTATAAAGAGGGTGGCATTTTTTGCTAAGAGTGAAAATAAATTCCGATTTTGGGTAGATTTATTCTTGGGTTCTGTCAATTATTACCTTCATAGCCTAGTTATCATAAACCATACAGAATCGCCTTGCTTCCGCTAGATGTGAGTTTCAGTTATCTTTTTTATATTGCCAATTTCCGCCTCTGAAATAACCTCCGGCTGTTCAATAGGAAAAA
This sequence comes from Photorhabdus luminescens subsp. luminescens, assembly GCF_001083805.1. GTDB lineage: Bacteria > Pseudomonadota > Gammaproteobacteria > Enterobacterales > Enterobacteriaceae > Photorhabdus > Photorhabdus luminescens. Next base: position 62,784 of record NZ_JXSK01000004.1, read on the forward strand.
CGGGCAGCGCCTGCAATAATCTTGGGCCATACCTTTTGCTCAGTAAACGCCTGTCATAAATCACCACATCACCATAACATTCATGACTACGGATAAGTCTTCCTACTTGCTGAATAAGGCTAAAAGAAGCACTTGGTAAACTCTGCACTTCAAACGGATAACGCTTAAGTGATTTCAACCACTCGCTTTCAGTAATAATGACTGGATTATTCACTGGCGGAAATGAGATTTTTTGAATGTGAACTTGGGACAGATAATCCCCCTTTAAATCCAACCCTTCCGCAAAAGATTGCAATCCGACCAATACGCTACACTGCCCTTCATTAATACGCTGACAATGAGTTTCCACTAACCGATAACGTGGCTGATCCCCCTGCACCAGTAACATCAGGCGTAAATCTGTCACATAAGAGAGAAAGATATCCATTGCCCTCTGGCTGCTGAACAAAATCAACATACCTTTATGTTGCTGCCTCAGCAATTGAGCCCTGAAATAACACGCCATCTCTTGCAAATGAGCGGCTTCATTGTGAAGTGTCGGTTCCAACGACATTTTGGGAATAATCAGTTTGCCCTGTCGCATATGATCAAAAGGCGATGACAATGTAACGAAACGATCGCCTGCTTTTTCAGTTAACCCAGTCAACTCCTGAATACGGGAAAAACTATTCAAGGAACGCAGTGTTGCCGATGTCACGACTACATGAGGAATACTACGCCAAAGCAGTTGATTAAGCTGTTCGCTGACTCTGATACCGGAACAATGGAAGTAGAGATGCGATTGATTTTTCTCATAACGGCGCTTAAACCATTTTGATACCGGCGCCCCAGATGACTGTTCCAGCGCTGCTAAACGCCACAACTTAGCCATATTTTCAAAATATCCCAGTGTGCGACTGGTCTGCAAAATAGACCGATGCAATCTGACAATATCCTGTTTAGCCGTTCGCTCAGTCAAATCATTCAGTATCGCTTCTGCCAACCCCCGTAAACCGTCGGTCAGTTTAAATAGCTGCTGGCAGCAAAGTAGCAAGTTATCCGGTAACTTACCCATCTCGAACAGATACTCATCTACTTCATTCTTTTCAGGTAACAGCGCCTGAGTAATAATAGCGAGTTCTTTAAAGCACTCCCGTAACTTTTCACTGTGTTCATTCAGGCGACTGGCATTAGCTAAGCGTGGTGGCTTTGCCGGATGGAATTGCACCAGATATTGCTCAACATGACGAACAAACGTATCTAATTGACCATTAAGTTGAAACAGGGTGATTTCCCCCTCAACTTCCAGAGAATCCCTGGCAACATCCGGTATATGGTGTCCTTCGTCGAGTACCAATAGCAAATTTTTAGCATCAGGGAGTACCGATTCACTCTCCAATGCCGCCATCACTAACGCATGGTTAGCAATCACCACATCTACATTTTCGATCTCACGGCGAGCAATAAAAAATGGGCAACGATGATAATACTGACAGTTACGCCCCAGACAATTTGCTTTATCCGTACTCACTTTCCCCCACAAAGCATCAGACAAAGCCAATTTATGGTGATCACGCACTCCATCCCAGGCAAAAGTTGTGTAGTCACTACGCAACTGACGACACAACTCCTTCTCTTCGCTATTAGCAAGCTCTGTTTTGTCTTCAACCAAAAACATCAGATCGATCTGCTCGCTATCGGTTGCACAGATAGCTTCAAGATTGCGTGGGCAGACATAACGACCACGACCAAAAACACCGGCAAATTTCAGATCGGGAATAATTTTACGCAGCAGTGGCAGGTCTTTACTGTAAATCTGATCTTGTAAAGCGACATTCGCCGTACTTACGACCAATGGCTTACTTTCCGCCCTACTGATAGCAATGCCAGGTAGCAGGTAAGAAAGGGTTTTACCGATGCCGGTTGGCGCCTCAATAACCAAATGGCGCCCTTCTTGATCCGCAAGCGTTTTTGCAACTTCGGCAATCATCTGTCGCTGAGGAGCACGGGAAATAAAACCATTAATATGTTGAGGTAATGCTTTATACCACTGACTTATCTGATTTTTTATTGAATTAGAAAGTGCCATTGAATTCTCTGCCATACAACCGGGGCGCTATTGTCCCACAGAGCAGAAATGAAATCAGCTTCATGTCGAGGCGACAATCAACCAACTCGCTAATTTAATACACATTCATTAAATTGGTGAACACCTTGCCAGCTATTCAGAACGCTATATACTTCCTATTTTCTACAACACCTGAGAACAATAATGAAAAAGTTCCCTATCATTTTCATCGCTATCTTTGCATTTGGTTCAATTGGCGGCGTATTCTTGGCGGGTCTTAATATGTATACCCGCTCGACCACACCGATAGAATCACCAATTAGTCAACAGCAAGAGACCACCACAGCGCCGATACAACAACAATAACAGGCCGTGACACTCATTTTATCTTTGTATCCAATTCATCTTCGTGTCAAGTGAGGAACCCCCATGAATAACGCATACTTTGTCACTCCACAATGGCTAAAAGATCATCTTGATGATGAGAATCTCGTCATCCTTGATGCAACTGCCCCACCACCACCTCAACAAATTGATTGCCATAAACTTTGGCTGGATACCCACATCCCCGGCGCCCAATTTTTTGATTTAGACAAAGTTGCCAATCATCAAAGTGGATTGCCTCATATGCTGCCCGATCCACAAACTTTCAGTCAGGCTGTTGGCGCAATGGGCATCAGCGAAAATCATTTAGTCGTGATTTATGACCAAGGCAATATGTTCTCTGCCCCTCGCGCATGGTGGACATTTAAAATATTCGGTAGTCATAACGTCCGTATCCTTGATGGCGGTTTACAAGGCTGGCAACAAGCAGGATTTTCGACAGAATCCGGTGAAGTACAACGCAATCCTCAGATCTTTAATGCCGATTTAGATGCTGACAAAGTGAAATCCCTGGAACACATTCTGGATTCGCTCAATGATCCACAAACCCAAATTGTCGATGCCAGAGCAACAGACCGTTTTCAAGCTAAAGCCCCTGAACCACGTCCCGGATTAAGAATGGGCCATATTCCCGGTAGTAAAAACGTTCCGTGGAACATGTTAGTAGAAAATGGTCACTTTAAATCGGCAAGCGAAATTACAAATATTTTCCATAAACAAGATGTCGATTTAAACAAACCAGTTATTGCCAGTTGTGGTTCAGGTATGACCGCTGCTGTTTTGGTACTGGGTTTGGATATCATCGGCAAGCAAGATGTTTATTTATATGATGGCTCATGGGCTGAATGGGGAGCAGATGATGCTTTGCCGCTTGAAAAATAATTAAATGCCATAGGGCATATTTATTCTATGCCCTTTAATTATTCAATATAAACAAATAGATATATTCACAGAAAATCAAACAGTCTCCCAAAAAAATAACTTCCATATTGTTATATTTCACCATCCTATTTATTAATTTCATTTTACACTTATCAGTTAATATTATTTTTTGTCAATCAGAGTTACACAAAATAATGAAACAAATATATTTATAAATTTAAATATTATTATTATCAACTTAAAATTCAACTCTGTTTTTTATTTAAAAATAAGATTAAGCTACTATTTCAACAGGAATTAATATTGCAAGTCATTCTTGTCAACAAATCGTGGGCATGAAGTAGCAGTGAAGAGATAAACATCAAAATAGATTTAAACTCTTTACGACAAAGCAAGAAAAATAAAACATCCTAATGCGCTCAGTACCGAAAGAGTTGAATATTAATGTTTTTACCAAAACACAATATCAACATTTATATCATAAAAATGGAGAGTAAAAATGACTATTTCTCTTAAAGATCAAAGAATAAATCTCGCACTCAGCTTTATCAGTGGTGCAGGAAGTATCATAACCGAAAAACCAGAACCGACTATGGTTGCGGAAAATATTCAAGCATCATTGGAAAAGAGCAAAGTCACTGCCAATAGATTCTCTATTATTTGGGGACCCGCTGTTTTTCGTGTTGATAATGGAAAAAACACCAAAGATAATAAGGACGACCACGTTTTATTCATGGTAAAAAATCGCAAAATTCCCCACGATTATCGCATCGTTATCCGTGGATCATGGTCTGATGTCAACTGGCAGGTTGAAAACTTCGCTATACACGAAACTGTGAATTGGTCACTTTGGGATCAAAACATTCCTGAAGAGTTTAAAGACGCTAAGATCTCTTATGGAACCCACATAGCATTAAACTATATTGTTAATCAAGTAAAAAGTAACAATATTCCTGGTCATGGAGAATCACTCATTGAAGCAATTAATAAAATTGCTTCGGAAAAAGGCATACATAATATTACCATCACCGGGCACAGTTTAGGTGGTATTCTCGCCTCTACACTTGGATTATATTTAAAACGCTTATACCTTAATAAGGGTAACAATAATATTCGTATTCATGTTTGCTCTTTCGCCAATCCAAATACCGGTAATGACGTTTTTGCCTCTTACATTAAATCTGTTTTTAACCACTCGTCAGCAACCAGCTATAAAAGCCATTTCTTAAGGGTTCATAATCAAAAAGATGTCATTTCCCTCATCTGGAACCTGGATGGATTAGAAAAAATTCCAACTATCTATGAGCCATTAATTAAATTAGATGAGAAACTAATTAACAGATTTAAAAATATTGTTCTGCTTGTAAAAGATAAGAATTACACCAAACTCACGCCAGATTTATCTTTTACGGCACCTATTTTAAAATTAGATCTCAATAAGCAAGTTGTTTTTCAACATATTAAAGCCTACGCTAATCAATATGGCATGAATTTAGTGGAAGTTAATGACGGTACTCAACCACCTATTGATGATCTTGTGGTTGTTAACAGTAACCTATCTCAAGATATTGTAGATTATTTTTTACAGATACCTCTGCCTGAATGATAATATTAATGTCGCATAAATTAATTACACTTTACCTATATTTCATCTAAATTTAATGGAGCCTTATTACAAAGGTTCCATTAAACGATAATTATTAAAATATAATAAAGAATCACTTTCCCCAATATATCATGTGAATACCAATGATTTACAATCATTTTCAATGAAATTATTCACAGAGATAATCTCAACGCTATTTATATATTATAATTCTTGAGAAAAAATAATCCAAAAAGATAACAATAATATTTACACATGATTATTAAATATATAATTATGATAGTTTACTTTTAATTTCAAAATAAATAATTTATATTTTCCAAATGAAAAAAATATCAAAAAAACCATGTAATTATTTGACAGATTTAAAAGTTATTATTAACTTTAAGTTTAAATCTGTTTTTGTCTAAATGGAAGAGCAAAAGAATCAAATATTGATATTTAAACAGATACCTCGTATTAACACTTATTACATGAAAAAATAGGGAGTAAAAATGACTATTTCTCGTGAAGATCAAAAAATAAATCTCGCGCTCAGCTTCATTATTAACTCTGGAGGTATAAAAACTAGCAAATCAGAACCGGGCATCGTTTCGGAAAATATCCAAAGATCATTAGAAAGCAGTAAAGCAACAGCAAATAAATTCACTATCATTTGGGGGCCTGCGGTGTTTCGCGTTGATGACGTTAATGCGAAAAAAAGCATTATAGACAAAAAGGACGATCATGTTCTATTCATTGCGCAAAATCGTCATGACCCAAATGACTACCGTGTGGTTATTCGGGGATCATGGTCCGATATTAACTGGCTTAATGAAGATATTATTGTCTGTAACACGCAAGATTGGGCACGATGGGATTCAAGATCACCCAAAAATGCCAAGATAGCCTATGGAACTGACATGGCATTAGGCTATATTCTTAATCAATTGAAAAGCAACAATCCTCCCGGTTATGGAGAATCGCTCACTGATGCTATTGATAAAATTGCACAGAAAGAAGGGATACAAAACATTACTATTACAGGGCACAGTTTAGGAGGAGTACTATCTTCTACCATTGGTTTATATCTAAAGAGACGGTATCTTGATAAAGGAAACAACAATATTCGGATTAATGTTTGTGCTTTCGCAGGCCCAACGGCTGGCAACGATACTTTCGCATCCTACTCTGAATCTATTTTCAATGATATATCAGTTGCCGGTTATAAAAGTAATTTTCTGAGAATTCATAATAGTATAGATGTCGTTCCCTTGGCCTGGTATATAAAAGGTTTGGAGGAAGTTAAAGCTATCTATCCAGTGTTAACTGTCACAATTAATGCTCTTATTCTTTCCGTCCTTGATAAGAATTATACGCAAATTTTCCCAGATTTCCCTATTCACTCACAGATTCCAATATCACCAATCGCGTCGTTTAATGATTTACTGGTTAATGTTGGCAATCAACATACTCGCGCCTATACCAAAGAGTATGGCATGAGTTTCATCACCATTGATAACAATTCAAATATACCGGCTGATTACGATATTGTTGTGGTTAATGACAGCCTATCCGAAAGTATTATTGATCTCCTAAAATTTCTGACCAAAGGTAAAATCAGTATTAAATAACCTTATCTTATTATGAGTAACATAAGTGGAGCCTTTATTAAAGGTTCCATTCATTGCAATAAACCACTTTCCATAGGCAGTATGATATACAAAGTCACTTATATAACCTTTCAAATATGTAATGATATTTTTATGGGATTATTTAGCACATCATTTTTATCACCTGTTTTTAATTCCGTAATAAATAATTCACATATTGACAAACAAAATAATATTAAAAAATTCCTTACACACATTTGACAGATTTAAAATTCATTATTAACTTTAAAATTAACTATGTTTTTTATTTAAATGGAAGATTAAAAAAATCAAACCTTAATGTTTGAGCCTAAACATCAGTTCAACATTTACCATATGAAAAAATTAGAGGGAGTAAAAATGACTATATCTCTTGAAGAGCAAAAATTAAATCTCGCGTTAGGCCTTATTATTAATTCTGGAGAAATATCTGACAAACCAGACAAAATAAATACCATCAAATTTGATATTAATAAATCACTTAAAAACAGTAAGACAACGGCAGATAAATTCTCTATCATTTGGGGACCGGCAGTGTTCCGTATTGATGAAAAACACCACGATAAAAAATATGATCACGTTGTAATGATTGTAAAAAATATCGATAATCCAAGTGATTATCGCCTTGTTATTCGGGGAACTTGGTCCACGATTAACGAGTTTGATGAAGATCTTCTTGTCGCTACAACTGTAGACTGGTCAAATTGGGACACAAATATCCCTAAAGAATTTAAAGACGCTAAGATCTCCTATGGAACAGACTTAGCATTAAAGTCTCTGATTAATGGCAAGCCTCTTAATAAGGATAATACATCACTGTCACTAATCGATGAAATTGATAAAATTACTACAGAAGAAGGGAAAGATAAGATACTGAATATTACCGTCACAGGGCACAGTTTGGGCGGCTTATTGGCTTCTACTATTGGTTTATATTTGAAGAGACGATATCTTAATAAAGGAAACGATAATATTCATATTCAAGTGTGTACCTTTGCAGCTCCAACTGCCGGTAATAAAATTTTCGCATCCTATTCTGAGTCTGTTTTTAGCGGAACATTAATGCATAATTATTACAAAAGTAACTTTCTGAGAATTCATAATAACCATGATATCGTTCCCTTGGCATGGGCTATAAAAGATTTAAAGAAAATTAAGGCTATCTATCCACATATAGCAATCAAAATACTTGTTGATGCTGTTATTCTTTCTGTTTGGGATAAAAATTACACCCAGATTTTTCCAGACTACTTTTTTACTACAAAAATTCCAGACTCCATTCATGGCTTATTTAATAAGATAGGTTATCAACATATCGATGCATATCCCAGAGGATATGGCATGAGTTTTATTCGAATTGATAATAGCCCAGAGATACCGACTGATTACGATATAGTTGTAGTTAATGATAGCCTCTCTGAAAGTATTATTGCTCTCCTCAAGTTTCTAACTAAGAATACAATCGATATTACATAAATTTATCTTATTATGTATATATTTGATTTAAATGGAGCCTTTATAAAGGTTCCATTCATTGCAATAAATTATATACCCGTCATCTTTCAAGTTGCCTCTTTGTTGGCTACACTCACTCACCCCGGTCACATAGTTCTCTATGCTCCCGGGGATTCGCTCCTTTACCGTCGCGACGCATCTTGAAATCCATTGGGTATAATTGAATAAAGTAAATAAATTATTTTTCCGACCTATCACTAATTACAGCAATTCACTATCACTCACTTTTTAGATACTAAAATAAACTATTTTCCGCAAATAACAATATAACTATGCCCTTCATGTTATCATTCCCAATGGCTAATATAATCTTACAAAATCATAACATAATTTTTATCGATTATTTTAAAGTTCATAATAGATAATTTATTTTGTTAAATAAAATAACTTTAAAAAATTATATACTCTCATTTAACAGATTTAAAGATTATTATTAACTTTTATTCTGTTATTTAAGTAAAAACCCAAAGTATTGATCATTGATGTTTAAGCTAATACATCAGATCAGCATTCACTATATTAAAAATTGGAAACAAAAATGACAATTTCTCTTGAAGATCAAAAAATAAATCTTGCGTTAGGCCTGATTATTAACTCGGGGAGTATAATAACAAATCAACCAGAACCCGCTATCGTTTCAGAAAATATTCAAAAAGCATTAGCAAGTAGTAAAGCAACCGCAAATAGATTCTCTATCGTTTGGGGACCTGCTGTTTTTCGTGTCGGTAGTGCTGATGTTAATAAAAAAAAGAGCGTTTCAGATAAAAAAGATGATCACGTTTTATTCATGGTGAAAGATCTCAACAATCCAAACGATTATCGAATTGTTATTCGCGGATCATGGTCTGCTGTTAACTGGTTTGATGAGAATTTCAATGTAGGCACAACTGAAAACTGGTCAATTTGGGATTCAAAAGCCCCCAAAGAGGCTAAAATTTCAAAAGGAACCCACATAACTTTAGACTACGTTGTTAACCAAATAAAGAGCAATAACCCTGCTGGTTATGGAGAATCATTGATTGAGGCAGTTGATAAAATTGCTCTGGAAGAAGGCGTACATAATATTACTCTTACAGGGCACAGTTTAGGCGGTGTGATGGCCTCTACGCTTGGTCTGTATTTAAAGAGACGTTATATTGATAAAGGAAACAATAATATTCGTATTCATGTTTCCTCCTTTGCTGCCCCAACTGCCGGTAACGATGTTTTTGCATCCTATAGTGAATCTGTTTTCAATGGAACATTACTATCTAGCTATGAAAGTAATTTTCTCCGAATCCATAATCGTAAAGATATCGTTACCCTAGCCTGGAGTGTAAAAGGATTAGAAGAAATTAAGGTTCTCTATCCAATATCAACTTTAATTGTTAACGGTTTTATTTCAGTCGTGAAGGATAAGAATTATACTCAACTTAAGCCAGATTTAGCTTTTACTGCGCCTGATTTAAAACCTTCTCAAGGTTTAATTGAAAAACTCGTATCTCAACACATTGATGCTTATGCTAAAGAGTATGGTATGAGTTTTATTGTAGTTAATGATCGTTCTAATCCACCGACTAATTACGATATTGTTGTAATTAACGATGGTCAATCTCGCAATATTAGAAACTTTTTATCATCTCTCACTCAAGATGAAGATAATGCCTGATAATTTCATCGTATTGAGCCCTTTTATAACTTAACCAAAATGGAACCTTGATTAAAGGTTCCATTTACTACAATAAAAATTTATTCCAGATAATTAACTACCCACCAAGTTATTTCCGACAAGTCATCTTTCTGTCAAAATCATTCATGATGACCATTATCATATTAATTAAAATTTTTTTGACAAAAATATCACGTAATGGTAATAAAATTCATTATCATCTGACGTTTCATAAAACAAACATGACAAAAGGAAACCAAAGTGGAATCCAAAAAGCTAGAAACCAGAAGATTAATATTACCTCCTTTAGAAAGTAAGGATTATATACAAATTCAAAAGATCTTTCCTCAGTGGGAAATTGTTCGTTATCTTACAGCAAGCACCCCGTGGCCCTACCCAGATGATGGCGCCCTGGAATATATAAATAAGATCGCGCTACCATCAATGGCAGAAGGAAATGCATGGTTTTGGACTATAAGAAAGAAGGATGATCCATCAATAATAATAGGAATGATATCGCTATATGATCAAGAAAATAATAATAGAGGCTTTTGGCTAGATCCACAATGGCATGGAAACGGGTTTATGACCGAAGCAGTCCAAGTAGTCACTGATTTTTGGTTTAATACCTTAAATCGCAAAGTACTCAGAGCGCCCAAATCCAGTGACAATATCCCTTCAAGGAAAATATCAATTAAAAGTGGTATGCGATTAATAAAGCTAGAGAATAAAGACTTTGTTAGCGGAAGAATGCTCTCGGAAACGTGGGAAATAACCCACGACGAGTGGAATAAAAATAATCCTCAAAAAGAGTAATTGCCTTGCATATTTATGGGCATGCTTTTTTCTGAGCACTGCCCAAGTTTATGTTTATGGCAGAGAAAGAGCAAAATAATAGCCCTAATGGGAAGCTCTAAGTTGCTCTTCATCACCCGTCACACCAAAGAGATAACATGTGCTATATCAGCAGACGTTTTTAACTTTCTTATCTCCTCAAACAGCATTGTCGCCTCTTCATATTCTTTGCGCAAATAACCAAGCCACTGTTTAATCCGAGCAACATGATATTGCCCAGTATCACCTTGCTTTTCCAACCGAATATATTTTTGCAATAGTTGAACAATATCCTGCCAGCACATTTTTGGCTCGTTATATTTCACCACTCGGCTCAAATTAGGAACATGAAGCGCCCCTCGCCCAATCATGATTGCATCACAACTTGTCACACTCAGGCAATCCTGCGCGCTTTGCCAATCCCAAATCTCACCATTGGCAATAACCGGAATAGAAAGACGTTGACGAATTTCACCAATCGCTTGCCAGTTAATACACTCCGCTTTGTAGCCATCCTCTTTGGTTCGCCCATGAACCGTAATTTCCGTCGCGCCTGCCTGTTGTACCGCATCGGCAATTTCGAATTGCCGATCACCGCTATCCCAACCCAAGCGAACCTTAACCGTCACAGGCAAATGAGCAGGCACCGCTTCACGTATCGCTTTTGCCCCCTGATAAATCAGTTCAGGATCTTTCAGCAACGTTGCCCCACCGCCACTACCATTGACCGTTTTTGACGGGCAACCACAATTTAAATCAACACCATAAGATCCCAATTCAATTGCTCGTGCCGCGTTTTCTGCTAGCCACTGCGGATATTGACCCAAAATCTGAACCCGTACCAATGTGCCGGATGGTGTTCGGCTTTGGTGACGTAATTCAGGACAAAGCCGATAAAAAGATTTTACCGGCAATAGGCTATCGACAACCCGTAAAAATTCCGTAATGCACAGATCATACTCATTGATTTCACTCAACAGTTCCCTGACCAAAGAGTCCAGCACACCTTCCATCGGAGCCAGTAAAACCCGCATTCATTAACCTCTAGCATTAGGCTTTATGGGATACATCACGATTGCGGCTACGCTGACGCGAAGGTGCGCCAGAGCGACGATGGCTATTCTTCTGCTGATTATCGCCACGTGCCTGACGGCCATTTTGGATAGGTTCAGCCTTGATGGTCGGATCTGGCTCATAGCCGGGAATTGCCATACGAGGAATCTCCCGTTTTAGCAAACGCTCAATATCTTTCAACAATTTATGCTCATCAACACAGACCAAAGAAAGTGCTTGCCCTGTCGCATCCGCCCGACCAGTACGACCGATACGGTGGACATAATCTTCGGCGACATTAGGCAATTCAAAATTCACTACATAAGGCAGTTGATCAATATCCAAACCACGGGCAGCAATATCTGTCGCTACCAGTACTCTGATCCGGCCATCTTTAAAATCAGCCAACGCACGGGTTCTCGCCCCCTGACTTTTGTTACCATGAATGGCAGAAGCTGTTACACCATCTTTATTTAACTGTTCTGCCAAACGGTTGGCGCCATGTTTAGTTCGAGTAAACACCAGAACTTGCTGCCAGTTACGGCTACCGATCAAGAAAGAGAGCAGCTCACCTTTACGCTTTTTATCGACAAAGTGAACAAACTGTTCAATCTGTTCAGAAGCAGAGTTACGACGCGCAACCTCAACACTAATAGGATCATGCAATAATTTATTGGCTAAGTTTTTGATATCGTCAGAAAAAGTGGCCGAAAACAGCAAATTTTGCCGTTTCGGCGGTAATTTATTCAGCACCCGGCGGATATCATGAATAAACCCCATATCCAGCATACGGTCAGCTTCATCTAATACCAGAATTTCTACCCGCGATAAATCAACGGCATTTTGATGCTCAAGATCCAGTAAACGACCCGGTGTTGCGACCAAAATATCCACACCACCCCGCAATTTCATCATCTGAGGGTTAATGCTAACACCGCCAAAAACAACCAGAGAACGCAATCTGAGGTATTTACTGTAATCACGGACATTTTCACCCACTTGAGCCGCCAATTCACGGGTTGGCGTCAAGATTAATGCTCTGACTGGCCGACGCCCTTTCACCTGAATAGGAGAATCATTTAACCGTTGCAGCATGGGTAAGGTAAAACCTGCGGTTTTACCCGTGCCTGTTTGAGCACTCGCTAATAAATCTTTACCTGCTAATACGACAGGGATTGCCTGTTGTTGGATTGGCGTTGGCACTGAATAACCTTGTTCTTCAATGGCACGCAAAATATCAGCACTTAAGCCAAGTGATTCAAAACTCATAAATAAGAAATGCTCCAGACTTCACCATTCCTGAACGCTATTCAGGGGCAGTTTTATGGGAAGAAAATCAGACGTGGTAAATACCACAAAGGAAAAAACACAAACTGCAATGCTCCATATCTGAATTATTATATCAGATATACTTTCTGAGGGTGCAACTAAAACTACAGCTATTTACCCGGTAATTTTCATGATCCATAACATTTTTATGCAATTTACATTGATTTACTATAAGTATAGAGTTAACCAATGATTGATATTTTGTTTAAGTCTTTTGATTATTTGCAACAGGATTCATGTCCATGTCAGTCAACAACACCCAAACCGCCAGAGGCGAACAAGCTAAACAACAGTTACTCGAAGCAGCTCTTGAAATTTTCGGTAAATCAGGACTGACCGGTGCAACAACTAGGGAAATCGCATTGCGCGCGCAACAGAACATTGCAGCCATAGCCTACTATTTCGGCTCTAAAGAAGGGCTTTATCAGGCAGTCGCCCAGTATATTACTGACACAATCAAGAAGGAGTTCACTCATCTTTTTAAAGAAATTGATGACTTTTTTTCATCATCAACGACAGGTTCACCGGAAAATATATTGAGATTAATTCACGAAGGATTTCTTGGCGTTAATCGTCTGATGATTGAAAAAGAGAGTATTAATATCAGCCGGATAATGGCCAGAGAACAACTCGCCCCAACGGATGCCTATACTCTAATCCATGAGCAAGCGCTAGCGCCCCTCCATAACAGATTAAATAAACTGATTGCCAGCTATATCGGCGCCGATGAACATCAGCTCTCTACCATGCTGCATGCCCACGCACTAATGGGAGAAATTCTCACTTTCAGAATGGCAAGGGAAACCTTATTACGTCAAACCGGCTGGAATAATATTGGACCCGAAGAATATAAATTGATTGATCAGATCCTGATCCAGCATATTGATTTATTACTTAATGGACTGAAAAAACATAATTCGAATAAATAAAATAACAGGGAATATCATGTACAACAAAAAGTTCACACTGGCAATATTAGTGGTCGCGATTATTCTTGGCGCTATTTTAGGAAGTTACTATTATCAAGGTAAAAATGATAAAACTCTAACTCTCTATGGCAATGTAGATATACGTACTGTTAATCTTAGTTTCCGAGTCGGTGGTAAACTCGCCAACCTGCAAGTTGATGAAGGCGATACCATTACAGCTAATCAAGTGATCGGCCAACTGGATAATGGGCCATTTATTAATGCTCTGAATAAAGCGAAAGCCACTCGTAATAGCACTAAAGCACGTTTGGCTATGATGGAAGAGGGTTATCGCACCGAAGAAATTGCCCAAGTACGTTCGGAAGTTGCACAACGTGAAGCTGCCTGGCATTTCGCTGATAGTTTCCTCAAACGCCAGCAAGGCTTGTGGCAAAGCAAAGTTATTTCAGCCAACGAATTAGATGATGCTAGAACGAATCGTAATCAGGCATTAGCGGCTTTACAAGCAGCAAAAGATAAACTGAACCAGTTCGAAACCGGTTATCGTAAAGAAGAAATTGCAGAAGCTAAAGGCCAGCTTGCTCAAGCCGAAGCGGCGGTCGCTCAGGCTGAATTGGATTTACAAGATACTCAACTGACTTCTCCCTCACCGGGTACTATCCTAACCCGCGCCATTGAACCCGGCACTATGTTGGCAGCCGGCAATACGGTGTTTACGCTTTCTCTGACTGACCCGGTTTGGGTTCGTGCTTATATCAGTGAAAGCTATCTTGGGCAGGCAACCCCCGGACGTGAAATTTTACTCTATACTGACAGCCGCAAAGATAAACCTTATCACGGCAAAATTGGCTTTGTTTCACCCACCGCCGAATTTACGCCAAAAAATGTAGAGACCCTCGATCTACGTACCGATCTCGTCTATCGGTTACGCATTATTGTCACCGACCCAGATGATGCCCTGCGTCAAGGTATGCCTGTTACCCTGCATTTTTCTGATTCAGACAAATAAGGGGCTGTCATGAGCAGCGCTGCATATACGATAAAGTTGGAAAAAGCCGAGAAAACTTTTCCTAACTTGAGTCATCCTGCGGTATCCAGCTTAACCGCTGAGATCTACGGCGGCTCTGTTACCGGCCTTGTAGGGCCGGATGGAGCGGGAAAAACGACGCTGATACGCATGTTAGCGGGTTTACTGAAACCCGATAGTGGTTCTATTGAAATAATGGGGCTTGATCCGATAAAAAATGGCGTACAAGTGCGTTTTGAATTGGGCTATATGCCGCAGAAATTTGGCCTGTATGAAGATTTAACCGTATTAGAAAATCTGAACTTATATGCAGATCTGCGTGGCGTACTGGGTGATGAACGTAAGAAAACCTATGAGCAATTACTTACGTTTACCGATCTGACCCGTTTTACCGGGCGCCTGGCAGGCAAACTTTCAGGCGGTATGAAACAAAAACTGGGGCTTGCCTGCACTCTGCTTGGCAAACCCAAAATTCTGCTGCTGGACGAACCTGGCGTTGGTGTTGACCCAATAGCCCGCCGCGAACTCTGGCGCATGGTTCATGAACTGGCAGATGATGGCATGCTAATTCTCTGGAGTACTTCTTATCTGGATGAAGCTGAGCAGTGTCGTGATGTCCTATTACTTAATCAAGGAAAGTTGCTCTACAATGGACAGCCGCAAAAATTGACCCAAAAGATGTTCGGACGTTCTTTTCTACTTGATACCAAACAGAATTCCCGTAGAAAAACACTGCAACACGCCCTTACCTTGCCACAAGTAACAGATGGCGTGATTCAGGGGAAATATGTCCGCCTTATTCTCAAACCTGACGCTACCCCGCAACAATTACTTAATCAGCTTGAGCTACCAGATGCCGAAATCATTAAAGCCGCTCCCCGCTTTGAAGATGCTTTTATCGATTTACTTGGCGGCGGCTCTACCCGTCGTTCAGAACTGGCAGAGATTATGCCGCGGATTGCAGCTAACCCGACAGAAACCGTGATTGAAGCACAGGATTTAACTAAAAAATTTGGCGATTTTGCGGCCACTGACCATGTTGATTTTCAGGTGAAGCGCGGAGAAATTTTCGGTCTGCTTGGCCCGAACGGCGCCGGTAAATCCACTACATTCAAAATGATGTGCGGGCTTATGGTACCCACTAGCGGTAAGGCACTGGTATTAGGAATGGATCTTAAAACCAGCTCCGGGAAAGCTCGCCAACATTTAGGTTATATGGCGCAGAAATTTTCTCTGTACGGCAACTTGACGGTTGAACAGAATTTGAAATTCTTTTCCGGCATTTATGGCCTGCAAGGACGTAAACAAAAAGAGAAAATTGACGGCATGATCGAAGCTTTCAATCTCAAATCTGTTTTACATCAAACCACCGACGAATTGCCTCTAGGATATAAACAGCGCCTTGCCCTCTCCTGTTCATTGATGCATGAACCGGATATTCTGTTCCTGGACGAGCCGACTTCTGGTGTCGATCCGCAGATACGACGCGAATTCTGGTTACACATCAATGGGATGGTAGATAAAGGCGTCACCGTTATGGTGACCACCCACTTTATGGATGAAGCCGAATATTGTGACCGAATAGGGCTGGTATTCCGCGGTAAATTGATCGCCGCCGGAACACCTGATGATTTGAAACAATTGGTTGCTACCGATGAAAATCCTGATCCATCAATGGAACAGGCATTTATTGATCTGGTCATCAATTATGATGAGGAGCCACAATGAATAGCCCAAAGCAACATGCTCCACAGCAAGCTGTCCGCTTCTCTTGGTGGCGATTGAAAGCACTTTGCATAAAAGAGACAAAACAGATCTTACGCGATCCCACCAGCGGATTAATTTCTATTGTCATTCCATTGATTCTGCTATTTATCTTTGGCTATGGTATTAATCTCGACTCCAGTACCGTCCGTCTTGGTATTCTGGTAGAACAACAAAGTAAAGATGCTCGTGAGTTGATACAGGCTTTTGCCGGTTCGCCCTATATTGAACCTAAAATCAGTGATAATCGTCAGCAATTAATTAATATGATGCAATCAGGGGAAATACGTGGACTGGTTGTCATTCCTGTTAATTTCGATACGCAACTTGCTCGCTCCGATGGTAAAGCACAAATTCAGGTGATCACTGACGGCAGTGAACCCAATACCGCCAGCTTTGTACAAAATTATGCCAAAGGAGTATGGCAGATTTGGCTACAACAAAGAGGGCAAGATCAAGGAAACACGGCTAATCCATTGATTGATATGCAGGTCCGTTATTGGTTCAATCCGGCGACAATTAGCCAGCATTTCATCATTCCCGGCGCAATCACCATTATCATCACCGTGGTTGGCGCCATTCTGACGTCATTGGTGGTTGCGCGTGAATGGGAACGCGGTACGATGGAAGCCCTGCTTTCTACTCAAGTTACCCGCACCGAATTACTGCTCTCTAAACTCTTGCCTTATCAAGTGCTCGGTTCATTCTCCATGCTGCTCTGTATGCTGGTGGCAGTATTCGTGTTAGATGTACCATACCGAGGCTCGCTGTGGATATTGTCCGCCATCACTAGCCTCTATCTGGCTACCGCCCTTGGTATTGGGCTTTTGATCTCTACGGTAACCCGCAACCAATTTAATGCAGCAATGATAGCGTTGAATGTCGCCTTTCTACCTGCAATTATGCTTTCCGGCTTCATCTTCGAAATAAACAGCATGCCCGCCTTTATTCAGGTAGTGACTTATTTCATCCCGGCTCGTTATTTTGTCAGTAGTTTACATACGCTCTTTCTGGCGGGAAATATCAGCACGGTATTGATGATAAATCTATTATTACTGATCGCCTCCGCTATTGTGTTTATTGGCCTGACTGCATGGAAAACCCAGCGGCGTCTGGATTAAGAAGGAATTAGCATGTTTTATCGTCTTTACACCCTGATTATTAAAGAATTGCAGTCTCTACTCAGAGATCCGCAAACACGGGCTATCTTGGTTATGCCGGTTATCTTCCAGATGATCTTATTTCCTCTATCAGCAACCCTTGATGTAACTAACGCGACTATTGCTATTTTTGATGAAGACAAAGGTAAAGCTTCTATTGAGCTCACCCAACGGCTGGCAAAATCAAAAGCATTTCCTGACGTGATATTACTAAACCATTCACAAGAAATTCAGCCGATAATCGATCACCAGAAAGCCTTATTATTGGTACGTTTCCCACAAGATTTCAGTGCTAAGATCGCCAGCCATGACCCAGTTTCCCTACAGGTATTGCTGGACGGACGCAATTCTAACAGCGCTCAAATTGCAGCGGGCTATATCCAAGAAATTGTCCTTAACTATCAACAGGAACTGATGGGTAACCTGCCGAAAGCCAATAATAGCGAGTTAGTCATCCGCAACTGGTATAACCCCAACTTGGATTACAAATGGTTTGTCGTGCCCTCTTTGGTGGCGCTAATTACCACGGTTGGAATATTAACCGTCACCGCGCTATCAATTGCACGTGAAAGGGAACAGGGAACGCTGGACCAGCTACTGGTTTCACCTATGACTACCTGGCAGATTTTCATTGGCAAAGCGGTCCCTGCGGTGATTGTCGCTACCTTTCAGGCAACTTTGGTGTTAGCTATTGGTATCTTCTGCTATCAAATCCCCTTTTCGGGTTCACTCACGCTGTTTTACTGCGCCATGCTGATCTACAGTTTATCGCTGGTAGGATTTGGCCTGTTAATCTCTTCCCTTTGCTACACCCAACAACAGGCGTTTATTGGCGTATTTGTCTTTATCATGCCCGCCATCTTAATCTCCGGTTATATTTCTCCGGTCGAAAACATGCCCGGATGGTTACAAGATATCACCTGGATTAATCCTATCTGGCACTTTAACGACATCACCAAGCAAATTTATCTCAAAGATGCCGATTTCACGGTTATCTGGAGGAGTCTATGGCCGCTTTTAGCCATTACTGCCACAACCGGTAATCTTGCTTATTGGTTATTTCGGCGGAAGATCGCTTAACAAGAATGACCCTGCATTTTAGCTATGCTTAACCATTTTAGCTACGCTTAACTACTGTGCAGGGCTTTTATCAGAAGCAAATTAATGACTAGCGGCGATCGCCAAAAATACGCAATAACATCAAGAACATATTAATGAAGTCCAGATACAGGGTCAGTGCGCCAACAATAGAGAATTTACGCAAATTCTCTTTGTCATTCACATCCAGATTTTCACCCATCTCTTTCAGCTTCTGAGTGTCATAAGCGGTTAAGCCCGCAAAGATAACGACACCAATGTAGGTTACCGCCCACATCAACGCTTCACTCTTTAACCAGAAGTTAACCAGAGAAGCCAAAATGATGCCGATCAGCCCCATAAACAAGAAGCTACCAAGGCCACTCAGGCTACGTTTGGTGGTATAGCCGTAAAAACTCAACGCACCAAACATCCCCGCCGTCACGACAAAAGTAGTGGCAATGGAACCACCAGTATATATTTTAAAAATACCGGAAAGCGTTAGCCCAGTCAGCGCTGAGTAGAGCATAAACAACCCAGTAGCTAACGAAGCTCCCATGCGGTTAATCATGCCAGAGAGGACGAAAACCAATCCCAATTGAGCAATAACTAATCCATAGAAAACCACCGAGTTTGAGAAAATATATTCAACAACATTCTGATTTTGTGACACATACCAAGCCACAAATGCGGTTAACAACAGACCACAAGTCATCCAACCATAAACCTGGGCCATATAAGTTTGTAGGCCGGTTCCAGCTTGCTGGATTATCGAACCATTAGAGCGTGGATATCGATCCATGAAGCTTACCTTTATATAACGATATTAAAGACCTGGGTTGTTCAGTACCAACAACCCACTCAAGTTTTATACATTATCATAGAATATTAACTATTCAATAATTACTCATATAGAAATCTTTTTACTCAATCCTTTTTCGAAGCGTTTCGCAGAATTTAGCTAACACTTTCATGACCAACGTTTCGCGGCTTCCTGATCACTCTCACGGGATTCAACCCAACGTTCACCATCAGGCAAAAACTCTTTTTTCCAGAAAGGCGCCTGCGTTTTCAAATAATCCATAATAAATTCAGCCGCTTCAAAAGCCATATGACGATGAGCGCCAGTTACACCGACAAACACAATCTGATCACCTGGAGAAAGCGTACCAACCCGATGAACAACACTGATTCGCTGCAACGGCCAGCGACTGCGTGCTTCGGTGACAATACGCTGTAACGTTTTTTCCGTCATTCCCGGATAATGTTCCAATCTCAGCGCCCCGACATTATCTCCCAAATTATGATTGCGGACTTTGCCGGTGAAAGTGACGATAGCGCCATCTTCATCACATTGAGCAAGCCATTGATATTCATCCTCTACATTGAAATTTTCCGGCCCAACGAAAATACGGGTGTTTTTCATTTATCATCCCCCAGTCACTGGCGGGAAAAAGGCCACTTCATCACCATCCTGTAGTGGGTGCCCGCCATGAACAAGAGATTGGTTTACCGCTGACAACAATTTTCCATCTTCCAACGCCAAGGCCCAACGTTCTCCCTTTGCTATTAACGCCTTTCTCAAACCATCAACGGTTGTGTAACGATTATCAAGATCCAGTGAATCAGTACCTACCAGCTCACGTATCTGAGCAAAAAACAGTACTTTAATCATTGCTCCACCTTAAAATGGCCTAATTTTCCACCTATCTTTTCCAGCAAGCGCACTGGCCCAATGACCATATCTTTCTGTACAGCTTTACACATATCGTAAATTGTCAACGCTGCGACTGATGCTGCTGTCAGTGCCTCCATTTCAACGCCGGTTCTTCCAGTCAAACGACAACAGGATTCAATTCTCACCCGGTTATATTCTGTCTGTGCTTCCAACTGGATCTCCACTTTAGTTAGCTGTAAGGGATGACAAAGCGGAATTAATTCCCATGTACGCTTTGCTGCCTGAATACCAGCAATCCTCGCGGTTGCAAACACATCACCTTTGTGATGGCGACCTTCAATAATCATTGCCAATGTTTCCGGCTTCATTTCAACAAACGCTTCTGCCCGAGCCTCGCGTGATGTTTCAGCTTTAGCAGAAATATCAACCATATGCGCTTCACCGGTAGAATTAATGTGAGTTAATTGAGACATTCTCAGCTCCTGAAAAAACAACAATATCTAGCGGTAAATTAACCGCCGATAACAGAAAGATTTGGGGTGATTCCGCTATCACCTTGATGTAGAAAATGGGTTTCCCGTTTATGGCGCAATCCACCCTGAATACGCAATTTCAGATCATCGAGTTGCTCTTCATTTGCCAGCAAGTCACGCAGTGGTATCCCCTGTTCACCAAACAGGCATAAATGAAGATTACCTATTGAAGAAACACGTAACCGATTACAACTTCGACAAAAATCTTTCTCATAAGGCATAATCAGACCAATTTCTCCCTGATAATCAGGATGGTTAAACACCAGTGCCGGTCCATCACTACGTGAACGTTGAAGTAAGCGCCAACCATCAAGCAACAGACGTTCACGGATAGTTTCCCCCGAAATGTGGTATCGACGAAACATTTCGCCACCGTCACCGGTCTCCATTAATTCAATGAATCTTAATTGAATCGGACGATCCTTTATCCAGTGCAAGAAAGCCGGCAGGCGGATATCATTAACATTTTTCATCAGCACTACGTTGACTTTCACTTTATTAAAACCCGCCGCAAATGCGGCATCAATACCGCCCATCACCTGAAAAAATTTGTCCTGTCCGGTAATTGCATGAAACTGGCGGGGATCAAGCGTGTCCATACTGACATTCACCGCAGTTAAACCTGCCTCTTTCCACTGAGCGACATCCCGTTCCATTCGATAACCGTTGGTAGTTACCGCCAGAGTTTTAATCAACTTATTCTCACGTATAACGGAAATAATATCGGTGAAATCGCGGCGCATGGTCGGTTCGCCACCCGTCAAACGGATTTTCTCTGTACCCAGCTCAGCAAACGCCCGGCCAACAAGACGGATTTCGGATAATGTCAAAAAGGAGTGATGCCCACGGGGTTTATAACCATCCGGCAAGCAATAAGTACACCGAAAATTACATACATCGGTAATGGATAGCCGCAAATAGTAAAATTTACGGGCAAAAGCGTCTATAAGTTGTTCCACAATAACACCTTTCCAAACACGGGAGACGCAGGCATTTCTGCCTCACATCCTGGTGACTCACTGGTCACGGCCAAAACATCATATCACTGTGTAGAAAGTGACTTAGATGCAGAGGCTAGGAGTTAAATTTCAACATCTATACCCGTTATCTTTCAAGTTGCCTCTTTGTTGGCTGCACTCGCTCACCCCGGTCACATAGTTCGCTATGCTCCCGGGGATTCTCTCCCTTGCCGTCGCGATGCATCTTGAAATCTATAGGGTATATAATTTAATGTAAAACGATATTCTCTGTATAAATTCTAGCGCTTAATAAAGAAAAATGCGAATACCTACTTTCGTTATATAATTGAATATACAATGATTTATCAAATGTTCAGAACAAATCGCAAACAACTTCTTATTGGCGATCAATTAAAATATTGCGCCCAATCGTAACGCTTATCCGATTAATCGTGTTTTATAATAAATTACGCTAGAATTATTCGGTAAATATATGTTCAGTCAGCAACAGGAATTCTATGCGAAACCGCACATTAGCCGATTTAGATCGGGTAGTTGCCTTAGGCGGAGGTCATGGCCTTGGGCGTGTTATGTCCTCTCTTTCATCACTAGGTTCCCGCCTAACAGGCATTGTCACCACGACAGATAATGGCGGCTCAACCGGCAGAATTCGGCGCTCTGAAGGCGGTATTGCCTGGGGAGATACCCGCAATTGTTTAAATCAACTTATTACCGAACCCAGTGTGGCATCGGCAATGTTCGAATACCGTTTCGGCGGCAATGGAGAACTAGCAGGGCATAATCTGGGTAATCTGATGCTTAAGGCGCTAGATCATTTAAGTGTCAGACCTCTTGAGGCGATTAATTTAATCCGCAGTTTGCTGAAAGTTAATGCTCATCTTATTCCAATGTCTGAGCAGCCTGTTGACCTGATGGCGATAGATGATCAAGGCAACACCATTTATGGCGAAGTTAATGTTGATCAGTTGCACTGTATTCCTCAGGAGTTGATGCTTTATCCTCCTGCGACGGCAACAAAAGAGGCTCTGGATGCTATCACTCAGGCAGATCTGATTATCATCGGCCCCGGCAGCTTCTTTACCAGTCTGATGCCATTACTTCTGCTTGAAGATCTCACCCAAGCGCTGCGCCGTAGCAACGCCAATATGATTTATATCGGTAATCTTGGCAAAGAATTAAGCGCCGCTGCCGCTAAACTGACACTAAAAGATAAGCTGGAAATAATGGAAAACAAAATTGGCAGCCGGATAATTGATGCGGTCATTGTTGGCCCTTGTACAGATATCAGTGACCTTAACGACCGGATTATTACTCAACAAATACTCGAAGCACAGGATATTCCCTACCGCCATGACCGTGAATTACTGCATCAGGCGTTAGAGAATACCCTGCAAAACCTTGGTTAATTAAGAATTGGCAATAAATCGCTCTCGCAATGTTTGTACCTGATCCCGAACACTCGCCGCCTGTTCGAATTCAAGATCCTGCGCATGCTGGTACATTTTCGCTTCCAGCTCGCGGATTTTGCTTTCCAACTCTTTAGCAGACAGTTTGCTGAATGTTTCCGTTGTGGCAACCGCTTTACCTCTGCCCTTCCCTTTGCCACCCGTTGGCTGCCCGATTTGCAGAATATCACCAATCTTCTTCTTCAGACCTTTTGGAGTAATGCCGTGTTCTTCATTAAATACCTGCTGCTTAGCACGCCGACGTTCCGTTTCACCAATGGCTTTCGCCATTGAGTCAGTGATCTTATCGCCATAAAGAATTGCTTTACCATGTAAGTTACGGGCAGCACGCCCAATCGTCTGAATTAATGAACGTTCAGACCGCAGGAAACCTTCTTTATCCGCATCCAGAATAGCTACCAGAGAAACTTCTGGCATATCCAGCCCTTCCCTCAGCAAATTGATGCCCACTAATACATCAAACTCACCTAAACGAAGATCCCGAATAATTTCCACACGTTCGACAGTATCAATATCCGAGTGCAAATAACGAACCCGTTCGCCATGTTCTTCCAAATACTCGGTTAAATCCTCCGCCATGCGCTTAGTCAACGTAGTGACCAACACCCGCTCATTTTTCACCGCCCGAATGCGAATTTCAGACAGTAAGTCATCAACCTGTGTTGCGACAGGACGCACTTCCACTTCCGGATCAAGCAAACCAGTAGGACGCACCACCTGTTCCACCACGTCGCCACCGGATTTTTCCAATTCATATTTGCCCGGCGTAGCCGAAATATAAATTGTCTGTGGAGCCAGTGCCTCAAATTCTTCAAACCGAAGTGGACGATTATCCAACGCAGAAGGCATGCGGAAACCATATTCCACCAACGTCTCTTTGCGAGAGCGATCCCCTCGGTACATTCCACCAATTTGCGGGATGGTAACGTGCGATTCATCCACTACCAACAAACCATCAGCAGGGAGATAATCAAACAGTGTCGGCGGCGGCTCCCCTTCAGCACGGCCAGAAAGGTAACGGGAATAGTTTTCAATACCGGAGCAATAACCCAATTCATTCATCATTTCCAAATCAAATTGAGTACGCTGCGTAATACGCTGCTCTTCCAGCAATTTACCATTTGCCAGCAATACTTTACGCCGCTGCTCAAGCTCAATTTTAATCTCTTCCATTGCCTGAATAATACGCTCACGCGGAGTAACATAGTGAGTTTTCGGATAAACGGTGTATCGTGGAACATGATATTGAATCTGCCCTGTTAGCGGATCAAACAGTGATAACCGTTCCACTTCATCATCAAATAACTCAACGCGCAGGGCGTGCTCATCAGATTCAGCCGGAAAGATATCAATCACTTCACCGCGTACCCTAAATGTCCCCCGCTGAAATGCCTGATCATTACGGGTATATTGCAATTCAGCCAAACGCCGCAGAATGGAACGTTGATCGATAATCATCCCGTTGGTCAGGTGGAGCATCATTTTTAGGTAACTATCGGGATCGCCCAAACCATAAATAGCCGAGACAGACGCAACAACAATCACATCTCGCCGCTCCAGCAAAGCTTTAGTAGCAGACAAACGCATTTGCTCAATGTGCTCGTTTACCGAAGCATCTTTTTCAATAAAAGTATCGGAGCTCGGCACATAGGCTTCAGGCTGGTAATAATCGTAATAAGAAACAAAGTACTCGACGGCATTTTCTGGGAAGAAGTCCTTCATTTCACTGTAAAGTTGAGCCGCCAGTGTCTTGTTCGGAGCAAGTACCATCGTTGGTCGGTTTAAATTAGCTATCACATTAGCGATAGTGAATGTCTTACCCGACCCCGTTACCCCTAGCAAAGTCTGGTGGGCAAGCCCGTCTTCTAAGCCTTCCTGTAATTGACGGATAGCCTCTGGTTGATCACCACCCGGTTGGAAGTCAGAATGTAATTTGAACACCTTATTCATCGGTATCTCACTTTCCTAACATTAACTCACCTATAATACTGGATAAAAAACCAGCTTCAAGTTAGTTTTATAAAAATGGGCTCAAGTAGGTCACTTCTCTATCAATTAAACATGCGTTGATATCAAAATAAATGCCATTTTATCCCCAAAATTATCTTGATTTTTCCATTTTCTATATGATCGGCTGAAAGGTGACAACATGGGGCATCATCACCAACCAGACAGGGCTTGATTTTAATTATCTTATTGATATTTAATAGAATTAAAACAAAGACGAGAATAACATCAACCTTGACGCAAGCCGCGTATTTTCTTGCGTTGCGTCACTTTTCTAAGTCTAATGCACAAGGTTATCCACAGGAATAGTGGATAACTCTACAAACCCTATTAACTGTACGAGGTTGCAACATCATGCCACAAAATAGGTATCGTCTACCGATAAAAATTTTTACTATTTTTTTAACCTTTATACTCAGCTACTCATCTCAAAAAAATGAATAAATTTGCTGTAAAAGTAAGAATTTTCTCACTGAAATTAAACATCAATAAATTATGTTCGTTCAATATTAACAACATTAAAGGTAGATAATTATCGGTATATTCTGTATGCTGGCGGAAAAAAAACTGTATTTTCTCCATCAAGCAGCAGAAAACAATATTGATATTAGATTAGAATTTTTATTCAAATAAGAGACGACCAATGAACAGTTTCCTGTATGAAATCGGTTACTCAAGAGGTAGAGTTGTGTTTTACTAAACGGAAATAGGATTCTACGCTTTCAGCAATAGCAGATTCAATATCATCGACAGCGTTTTTTATTACTTTTACTATGCCAACAAGCAACACCAATAAACATTTACCAAAAAACAACAACTGGCTTAATTGGCATGAACAAAACCCGATTTTTAATTAGGATATTAAGGTAGATCCTTGATAAATTAATGAATTTACATCAGTATATCCCCTATTTTACAAAATGCCCCATCACGAATACATAAAAAAAATGATAGATACACAAATATCAAATCGACACTGCCCTCATAAAACGTCCAATATTCTGCTGGCTATTTTCGATCGAAAAACTACTTTGTATCTATCATTCACAATTTCAATCGATTGCTGTTCCAAAGCATCTTTATACTGCCATTTCCTGGTGTTTTAACTGTGTTATCATTTTATTAATTTACTAATTTAGTCCTAATGTTTATTTCACTTCCTCTGTTTTCCGGAGATTCCCTAGTGCTAAAAGAAATAACCCACTTTCAAACTCGACGGATAAAGTAGCTCTTTTCCCCGAGAGATTTATAATAATAATATTTTGTTTGATGCTATCTGATGACCCAAAAACACATCAACACAACTTAACATTATTATAATAAAATCCATAAAGTCAACACAAAAATAAACATAAAGTTCAGTTTTGTGTAAACTTTATAATGAATTTACCTTAATTCCATGATTTAACTTTCATTTTTAGAATATAAATGTAAATCCATGAGCATTTTCTGATATGGGATGTGCTAATATAAGTAATCAGAAAAATAAAATATTAAAAGTAAAATCAATAAATTATTACAATGAGTGGTTTTTTCACACTGGACAATATCATCAAGTAACATATAGTAATGCTGTTATCTTTACATAAAGGATTCTCATGAAAACGTCTAACGCACAGCGAAAAACGAATATCATTAAAAATATAGAATATTTGATACGTACCCGTGGAGAAACCAAGAGTTCTTTTTCCAATCGAACTGGATTAACCCGTACCACCATTTATAAAATCCTGGAAGGACAAGTCAATAACGTTCAACAATCTACTGTACTTCGGATCTCCGATTTTTTCGGTGTTTCCTGTGAAGAAATAGAATATTATGACCTTGAACAATTAGAACGTCTCAATGAAACACTCTCAACCGAAGGCAATAAAAATCCTTCGGCTATCCCTATCGTTCCACAATCTGAATTCTTATCCGTTTCTGAGAAAAAAATAGGTCAGCTTGTTACCGAGTATCCACTTACCTATTTCTTTGGTGATGAATCAAACATGCTGGCGCTTAAAGTTGAATCGGCAATAGAAGATACATTCATTCCAGGCGAGGTGATCCTTATAAAACGTCCCCCCGCATTAGTCACCAATACGCCATTATTGTATTACGCTAAGGGAATTGGGTTCTTTATCCGGCAAGAGAAAAATGATGACTGTCTCGATAGGAAACCCTACAGAAATGCTCATTTCTTAGGCTATATCGTAGGAGAAAGACTATAAATGACAGCAAATCAGAAGTTTAAATTACTGGGATTCACAAGATACGGTAAATTATCGGCGAATGTCATGGTACTCGCGACAGGCAAGACCATTACTATGGGGTTAAAAGAGCTAGCTGACAGTGATATTTCAGAAGATCTGAGCAGGCATGAGCTCAGTACGATATATCGGAAACTATACAGCCACAGTAATATTGTCACAGCTTATGAACTTGGGGATCGTCATGAACGCTCATGGCAAGCCTATTTACTGATTAGCATTGCGCTCAGTGTTATCTATATTTTCTCTACCATATGTGGTGTGAAACCCATTCATATCCCGATCTTTGATATCGTCACGCCTCCTGGGGTTTTTATTTACCCTATTACCTTCTTATTGGTCGATATTCTTAACGAATTCTATGGATTACGTCTGGCAAGAAGAACAATTATTATCTCTTTTGCAGCGAACTTATTATTTGTTCTCGGGCTTTGGGGAACCGCACTGATGCCGGGTGTTCCTGGATGGGAGTTTGGTGCAACTTATAATGGAATAGTGAATAGTATCGTATCTGTATTACTGGCATCATCTCTTGCTTATTTTATCTCTGAAAATATAAACTCATATCTCCTTTGCAAAATAAAATCTCTCACCAATTCAAAATATCTTTTCCTACGAGTAATCACTAGTACTGTTATCGCCTCAGCATTTGATAGTATAATATTCTGCTCAGTTGCTTTCTATGGTGTTCTCGGTATAGATATTATAAAAGAAATGATTATCGCCCAATTTCTCATTAAAGTGGCTTATTCTATCCTGGGTGTAGGCCCTATTTATTTGGTAAGAAAGATATTCAGGAATTATATAAACCGACCAACAGATGCTCCAGTCAATAAAAAACTCGCTGAAGTATAAATAGAGATTTAGTTTTGTTAGAACATATAAAACTTATTGAAAAATATCATTTTTATGCCGGAACATCATTCCGGCATATTGTTCTAAAATAATTCGCCATGTATAATTAACAGTAAAATCAATATATTCATTACCAAAGATATAAATACTGTAATTATCCATCACAACACTAAAATAACACTCGGATAGATTAAATTAACAATTCACTTATCCAGTAATTTTAAATCTATATATTCCCCTAAATGATTAAAATATTCTGGCATTAAATGAGGAATCTTACCCAATAAAGGCGCGGGTAACATACGTTTTAATGTTGCCAAATATTCTTGTTGGCGTTTGCCTGCGGGTTCAACCTCATTGGCTATCCAGCCTGCAAAATGTAACCCTGAATCTATAATAGCCTTCACGGTAAGTATCGCGTGATTAATACAACCCAGTTTCACCCCCACTGTCAAAATAACCGGCAATTGCTCTTTAACCACCCAGTCAGCAAAAGTCGCCGATTGCGATAAAGGGGTATACCAACCACCAGCGCCCTCAACTAAAACCCAGTCCGCTTTCTTTTCTAATTGACGCAACCCCGTAGACATAACAGCAAAATCAATAGGCTGATTCAAGTCATCACTGGCAATATGGGGGGATGTTGCTTCAATAAATACCAACGGATTTACTTCTTCATATTGCAAAGGCACAGAACTATTTGCCAGCAATGCCAGCGCATCGGAATTACGAATACCTGCCGACGTTATTTCACTACCGGAAGCGACGGGTTTATAACCTGCTGTTTTATATCCTGCTTTAGTTGCCGCTTGTAATAAAGCACAACTTACAACTGTTTTACCCACTTCGGTATCTGTACCCGTCAAAAACCAGCGCTTAGTCACGATAAATCACTCCAAAGACAACCTGATAGCTAAGAGGCAAATGTTTATTTTCTCGTGGATAAGCCTGCTCTAAAGCAGTCAACCGTCCACGCGTCATCAGTCCTTGCTGTCGCCCATAATGAAGGTGAGTCGCGCCAATCCCTTTCAGCGAACCCAATAGCGGCAATATATGAGAATATTGCTGGCGATAAACCTGGCTAATAAGGCAATGCCGAAATCCCCGACAAGCATCTTTAATCGTCTGTTGTGGCAGGAAGTGATTAATATGTTGGTAGTTATCAACCGCACTCCAAGCTTGCTTCAATTCATGTAATGAACCTTTAGCCAAGGTAGAAAACAGAATCAATCCACCAGGACGAGTTACCCGATAAAGTTCTCTTAAAGCGCCGGATAAATTATCGCACCACTGAACAACCAGATTACTAAAACAGATATCAACACTGCTGTCAGCAAGCCCTAAACGTTCAATATCCCCTTGCAGATAATAATCAGCCGCCAACTGTTTACGGGCATGAATCAGCATGCCTGATGCCAAATCCAACCCAATAACCTGCTTCCCCTGTTGCCGCCAGCGGTGACTAAAAAAACCTGTACCGCAACCAGCATCCAAGATTAACTGACCAGGATGTCCATCGGCTTGTTGCATAAGAAATTCACCAGTTTGCTGCTGTAATTTCGCTACCACATCATAATTGGCAGCCGCTCGCCCAAACGCTCCGGCAATCGCCTGTTTATTGACAAATTCAGCTACGGAACTCATACAATGCCTCCATCAGCATATCAATATCCTGCTGCGTATGACTGGCAGTCAGAGTGATGCGAAGTCTGGCACTACCCGGAGGTACTGTTGGTGGACGAATAGCTTTGACCCAAATACCTTTTTGTTGCAGATATTGGGATAAAGACATACTTAATTCATTATTACCAACAATCAATGGCTGGATCGCAGTGGTTGAATCTGTCAGATTGAACGGCAGTTTCTGTGCCTGCCGACGGAAATCATTGATATTCTGTTGTAATCGTTGGCGCAATTCATCACCAGATTGTATCTGCCGAACCGCTTCAGAAATAGCCTGCGCTTGTGCCGGGGGCATAGAAGTGCTGTAGATAAGATGGCGTGAGTATTGAATCAGATATTCGGCTGTCTGCTCATCGCAAAGCACCGCGGCGCCACTCAACCCAAATGCTTTGCCAAAAGTCACAATCAAGATCTCCGGTTTAACTTTCTGTTGCCAGCAGCTTCCCCTGCCCTGTTCACCACAGATACCAATACCATGAGCATCATCTACCATTAACCAGTTGCCAGAAATTCTGGTTTGCTGATAAATATCTGCTAGCGGCGCGCAATCACCATCCATACTGAACACACCTTCGGTCACCACTAACGTCTTTCCAATACAAGGCCTTGCCAATAAATCTGTAAGTGATTCAGGTTGGTTATGAAGAAAACGCCATAATTGAGCGGGGGAATGTATGGCGGCTTCCATTAATGAGGCATGACTCAGACGATCAGCAATAATTCGATCCTGTTTCGTCATTAACGCGGCAATAACTCCCTGATTAGCAGAATATCCAGAAATAAACAGCAATGCTTTTGGATAATCTAACCAGTCAGCCAATTGTTGTTCCAATAGCTGATGGGCTTTTGTATAACCCGTAATATGACCTGAACCACCACTGCCAACACCATATTGTTCCGCTCCCTGCTGCCATGCGGAAATAACTGCGGGATTTGTACTTAACCCAAGGTAATCATTACTGGAAAAATTGAGATATCTACCATCATTGGTATACAGGAAACGCCCATCTGATTTCTGATTAACCTGCCGCTGACGCCACAGCGAAGTATCCCGACGCTCAGATAATTGCCGAGAAAGATAAGATGACCAGCCCATTATAATGCCGCATTATAAAATTGTTCGTTATCCGCATTAATAATGGCTTCTGCCAAATACTGCTGTTGCTGATTATCACCGAATGCTGTCTGAGTCTGCTGAGGGTTAATGCCCAACTTGCAAAACAGTTGTAAATCTTTATCTTCCGCCGGGTTAGGCGTAGTGAGCAACTTACAGCCATAGAAAATAGAATTGGCTCCGGCCATAAAACACATTGCCTGTGTCTGCTCATTCATCTGTTCACGACCTGCGGATAACCGGACATGAGAAGACGGCATCATGATCCTGGCAACCGCAATCGTGCGGATAAAATCGAAAGCGTCTACATCTTCGTTATCAGCCAGTGGCGTACCTTTGACTTTAACCAACATGTTGATGGGCACACTCTCCGGCGGTTTTGGCAGATTTGCCAGTTGTACCAATAACGCGGCCCGATCACGGATCGCTTCGCCCAGACCGACAATACCACCAGAGCACACTTTTATGCCCGCTTCCCGTACCTTATCAAGAGTATCCAATCTGTCCTGATAGGTCCGGGTCGTAATGATGTTGCCATAAAATTCCGGCGAGGTATCAAGGTTGTGGTTATAGTAATCTAATCCTGCATCCGCCAGCCGCTGCGCTTGTGAACCATTGAGCATGCCCAGCGTCATGCAGGTTTCCATTCCCAGTGCTTTGACTTCCTTAACCATTTTCTCCAGATAAGGCATATCCCGCTCATGGGGATTTTTCCACGCCGCACCCATACAAAAACGTGTTGAACCGGCATTTTTAGCCTTACGAGCAGAATCAATGACTTGTTCCACCTCCATCAACCGCTCTTTTTCAAGACCAGTTTTGTAACGGGAACTTTGCGGGCAATATTTGCAATCTTCCGGACAAGCCCCGGTTTTGATGGAAAGTAGTGTACTGACCTGTACTTGCTGAGGGTCAAAGTACATACGATGAACCTGTTGCGCTTGAAATAACAATTCGAAAAAAGGCTTATCAAACAGCTCTTGCGCCTGCTTAATTGTCCATTGCTTACGTTCAATCACAATAACATCTCCAGTGTGAAAAAAGTCTAGCCAGTTTAAATAATGCCGTTATACTGTCAACCAATTTTAAATAAATAAGTTTACATCAGCCTTATGACCTCTTCCGATATTGAATTTGATCTACGCCATATTTGGCATCCCTACACCTCCATGACTAACCCTCTTCCGGTTTACCCTGTCGTTGGAGCTTCTGGGGTGGAACTAGAGTTGGCTGATGGTCGTAAGCTGGTGGATGGTATGTCTTCCTGGTGGGCTGCCATTCATGGATATAACCATCCGGTACTGAACCAAGCCGCTAAAACTCAGATTGATCAAATGTCCCATGTCATGTTTGGTGGAATTACCCATCCGCCCGCAATCGCACTTTGCAGGCAATTAGCGGCAATTTCCCCATCATCACTGGAATGTGTCTTTCTGGCGGATTCAGGTTCTGTCGCGGTGGAAGTGGCGCTAAAAATGGCATTGCAATACTGGCAAGCAAAAGGTGAGAAACGTCAGCGTATTTTGACATTACGCCACGGTTATCATGGCGACACATTCGGTGCTATGTCTGTCTGTGATCCCGACAATTCAATGCATAATCTTTACAAAGGCTATCTGCCACCTCATCTGTTTGCCGAATCGCCTCAATGCGAATTTAATTCTCAGTGGGACGAGCGAGATATCATGCCATTCCGTACTTTGCTGGAGCAGCATTCCCGTGATATTGCCGCGGTGATCCTTGAACCTATCGTACAGGGTGCTGGAGGAATGCGAATTTATCATCCTGAATATCTGCGTCAGGTGAGAATGCTTTGTGATCAGCATCAGGTTCTATTAATTGCGGATGAAATTGCCACTGGTTTTGGCCGCACAGGAAAATTGTTTGCTTGTGAACATGCTGAAATTAAGCCAGATATTTTATGTGTAGGAAAAGCGCTGACAGGTGGTTATATGACACTATCAGCAACGCTGACAACTCGTAAGGTAGCCGAAACGATTAGCAATGGCGAAGCAGGCTGTTTTATGCACGGCCCAACGTTTATGGGCAATCCATTAGCTTGTGCCGTAGCAGAAGCCAATTTGAAATTGTTATTACAAAGCCCTTGGCAACAACGTGTTAAATCAATTGAAAATCAATTAAATACTGAGTTGATGCCACTAAAATATCACGCAAAAGTGGCTGATGTTCGGGTATTAGGTGCAATTGGCGTCGTGGAGATGAAACAGCCTGTGAATATGGCGGTGCTACAACACCATTTTGTTTCTCAAGGTGTTTGGATAAGACCATTTGGCAAGCTGATTTATTTGATGCCGCCTTATATTATT
This sequence comes from Photorhabdus luminescens subsp. luminescens, assembly GCF_001083805.1. Taxonomy (GTDB): domain Bacteria; phylum Pseudomonadota; class Gammaproteobacteria; order Enterobacterales; family Enterobacteriaceae; genus Photorhabdus; species Photorhabdus luminescens. The sequence continues at coordinate 96,565 of NZ_JXSK01000004.1, forward strand.
CAACCAGAGCAACTTTCACACCTGACAAAGGCCATCTCTGGTGCAATTAATTTGTAATTTTTGTTATTGAAGAAATTTTTCTGAATTTATTGCGAGCAATCAGTAAAGCTGCATTTCAACTCGATCAAAAAAGGCCCCCAATCGGGAGCCTTTTTCGAAAAATTTCTCCACACCCCGACCTTCGTAATGAGTGGGGGCGGGTGCTTACACAAGTAGAGTTACCTCTGGGCAAAGATTATCCAACAAATCATCAACTCCTGCTTCACATAGAATGTAAAGCAAGCCTTAAATAAGTATACTTGAGCAACATTTGATTGTTAACCATCAGGGAGAAATCGTGGCAGCTAAAGTGACCGCAGGCAACATGGATGCTCAAGAACCCGTTCGTGAACTCGCAGTTAAGGATGTATAAATTCTCCTTACAATAATAAAGGTTATTTGAGCAGGAACTCAAGGGCAATTTAGCAGACACTGGCATCACCCTTATCACTAAAAAGCGACATAATATGAAAGCAGATACGCTGGCCGAGTGGGATAAAATAATATTATTAAGAGATTTATCATAGAAATGAGCAATAAGCAGCCAAAAACGATTTCTCAGATAGAACATTCACGCCACCGGAGTACAAAAGGATTTCTATTGACAGTTCAGGGGGACTCATTGCTGACAGCCTTAAATTGAAGAAACCGTCCCCAAATATTTTCTATTTTGAAGAGGATAGTATAGTGACGGTTTAAACAAAATTCAGGTTAATTAACCTGAGCTTCACTTAAATCGGATTTTTGGTGAACGCAGCTGGTTAAAAAAATTTGGGATTTATGTCACATTTATTAAGTTAATCAAATATTAATCACACAAACAGGCGGGACAACATGAATTTTTTGTTATATGTTCTTGATTGGATATTAAACAAATAAAACTACTTATCAGTTCAGTTATCTTAACAACAATAGAATATCCCCAATGTTGCCTGTTCAATACAGGTTATCAATAAGACTATCAGCAACAGACTGCTAGCACTCTCATAGTTCGATGTGCTTTACCCGAGGCTTTTTAACCCTTGGATGATTTATTTATCACTACGCGCCGCAATTAACGCTGTCGGACAACTGTGCCGTACGTTGTAAACCCTCAGAAATGATAAAGGAAGCGTGATGTCATTCCAAAAAAACCAATGCAGGCGATTTAGCGCTGGACAAATCGCTGACCGCCTGAATACTCAAAGTGCTGACGGGCTAACATGCAACCTGCCCTCAACTCAACTAAAACAAATGCTCGCCATCATGACCTCGTTTCAGCCCCGCACGGGTGATAAACCCTAATGCCAAGGAGTTGTGATGAGTCTATTACAGAATGTCTGGGCGGGCGCCGGCGCGGCCCGCCGCACGCCGGCCTCCCCGCCCCGGCAAACGCCCCCCGATACCGAGGCAAACGCCCCGGCTAAACCCGCCGGCCCGCCGCCCCGGACCGCCAAGACAACCTCAGGTTCAGATAAAGCGCTGGCGTTTCTGGAAAGCGACGCCTTCAACAAAGCCACGCTGGGCGCGGCCGGGGCCTATGCGGTCGCCACCGGCGCGGCCGCCCCCTTTGCCGCCGGCCTGGCCACCGGGACCGTCGGCGCGTATGTCGGCAGTTATGTCGGCGATAAAATCGGCCATCAGGTCGCGCAGGCGCTGGGCATGCAGACCGTCTCCACCGAAGGCAATGCGCCCGCCCGGCTGGGGGATGCCATTGCCCATCAGAATAAAAGCGCCGGGTTATGGGGCGCGCTGGGCGGCGTCTTACTCGGGGCCGTGGTGGCGGTGGCCGCTGCCGCCTTTGTGGTCGCCACTGCCGGCGTCGGGGCCGCCATCCTCGCCGGCGCCGCGGCCGGATTAGCCGGCGGCTTTGTCGGCGCCGCTTACGCCAGTCTCGGGGCCGCTATCGGACAATACGGACAAAATAAAGGCACCATCATTGAAGGCTCGCCCAATGTCTTTTTTGACGGCAAACCGGTGGCCCGGGCCGGGGACAAAATTGTGTGCAGCGACCACCCCGGCCCGGTGGTGATTGCCGAAGGCGCCAAAACCGTGTTCGCCAACGGCAAGCCTATTGCCCGGCTGGGCCACCGCACCGCCTGTGACGCCAATATCAACAGCGGCGCGGCATCGATTGCCATAACCCAGGAAACGCAGGGGGTCTGTGACATCCTCATCAGCAACGACCGGGCCTTACGCTGGGCCGTGGCGCTGGCCGGTTTCATTCCCCTGCCCAGAGGGAACAAAAACCGCCCGCATGAAACCCCCGCCCCGTCGGTGAAAAAAACCGGCTGTGACAGTCAGCTTTGCAGCAAAGCCGGCGAGCCGGTGGATGTGGCGACCGGCGACTTCTTGCAGGTCTGGCCGGTGCTGGCCCTGCCGGGCGTCCTGCCGCTGGCCCTGAACCGCACTTACCGCTCGACGGCCAATCTCGCCGGGCTGTTCGGCCCCCAGTGGGCCGATGACTGGTCGCAACACCTGCGCCGCGACGGCGAGGAAACCCATTTCACCGACGGCGAAGGGGTGATTTACACCTTCCATACCCCAAAGGACAACGTCTTCTCGGTCAACCTCCATGCCGGCCATTATCTGCTGTACGGGCAACTGAGCGGCGAGCTGCGCCTGTTTAACCGCCGCACCCAGCAGATACTGAGTTTTACCGAGGTCCAGGGGGATAAACGCCGCCTGTCCCGGATAGAAGACCGCAACGGCAATCAGACCGTCTTTCATTACGACGAACACCACCGCCTGACTCATCTCACGCATGCCGACACGGCGACACTGACGCTGCGCTATACGCAACAACAACTGACCGCCATTGACTGGCTGCACGCGGAACAACGCCAGCGGCTGGCGACCTGCCGCTACGATAACCAGGGGTATCTGGCCGAATGTGACGCCTTTCAGTTTCACCACCTGTGGCATGAATACAATCCGCACGGCCATATGACCCGCTGGCACGACACCGATAAAACCGATGTCACCGTGCACTATGACAACGCGGGCCGGGTGACTGCCACCGCCACCCCGCAGGGGTACTGGCAGGACCGCTTTGAATACGATGATGACAATAACGTCACCACCTATTTCGATGCCGAAGGCGGCTGTACCCGCTATCACTATAACGCCGACGGGCTGGTCACCCGGAAAGTCGACCCCCTCGGCCATGCATCCCTGACCGAATGGGATTTCAGTTGCAAAGTCGCCGAAACCGACCCGCTCGGCCGGACCACGGCTTATGAGTACAGCCCCTACGGCGAGCTGACCGGCTTGCTGTCGCCCACCGGGGACGTCACCGCTTACGATTACGATGAATACGGCCAGCTTACCCAGGTCACTCAGCCGGATGGCGCCCGCTGGCGACTGCATTACAGCGAGCAGGGGAACCTGAGCAGCGTTATCGACCCTCAGGGCCGGGTGGAAGAGACCCGGTACGGCCCGCAGGGGGAAATCCTGCGCCAGGTCTTGCCGGACGGCCGCGCCTGGCGCTACGGCTATGAACAGCAGCAGCTCAGTGAAATTCAGGCCCCGGACGGCGCCCGGACCCGGTTTGACATCGACGGCCTGGGCCGGCTGCGGCGGGTCACCGACGCCCTGTACCAGCAGACGCGCTATCACCACAGCCCGTCTCATGCCAGCCCGGCCGGCAGTGTCAGCGAGATTTGCTTACCGGACGGCGTGCGGCAGACGATTGATTACGACAGCGAGCGCCGGGTCTCGGCGGTCACCGACGGCGAAGGCCGGACCACCCGCTATACCTATGACGCCTTTGACCTGCTCAGCCGCCTCACCCGCCCGGACGGCTCGGCCCTGACCTTCGGCTACGACAGGCTGACCCGCCTGAAAACCGTGACCAACGCAACCGGCGACACCTACCGTTACACCCGCGACCCGGCCGGCCGGGTTATCCGCGAAACCGATTTTACCGGCCGGACGATTGACTATCAGTACGACCGCGCCGGGCGCCGCCTCATCGCCCGTTACCCCAATCACCAGCTGCTGCGCTGGTGCTACACCGACGACGACCGCCTCACCCGTCAGGAAGTGTGGCAGGAAGCAGCCGACCAGTGCGCGTTACTGTCAGTCACCGCCTACGACCACGACGCGCAGGGACGGCTGGTCCGCGCCGCCAACCCGGACGCCGTGGTGGCGTTTGAATACGATGAATCCGGCCGCCTGATTACCGAGACGATTAACGGGCGCGCCGTCCGCCATCAGTGGGACCCGCAAAGCGGCCTGCCCGCCGGACGCCAGGTAGACGCCCTGCCCGCCTTACGCTGGCACTACGGCCTTAACGGCCGGCTGATGCAGTGGCAGCTTGACGGCCATGCCCCGCTGAACATGCAGCATGACGGGCTGGGCCGGGAAAGCGCCGCCGGTTTTATTCAGTCACAGGCTTACACCCCGGTCGGGCTGCTGGCCCATCAGGCCGCCGGGCGCAGTTCAGACTGGTTCAAACAGACGCTGTACGAGGCCGACCCGCATTATCCGCCGCTCGGCAGCGCGGTCACCCGGCGCTGGCATTACACCCCGGCCTACAACGTGGCCTGCATTGAAGACCCACTCTGGGACGAGACGCGCTACGGCTACAATGCGAACGACCAGGTGGTGACCGCCCAGTTTGGCGGGCCGCGGGCCTGTGACGAACAGTTTGTGTACGATGCCGGCCAGAACCTCCATTACCACAAACGGGTGCCGGAACGGCTCAGCGAAGACCTGCGCCAGGCCTACCACACCCAGCAGACCGGCCGGGTCGTTCAGCACGGGGCCTGCACTTATCGCTACGATGAAAACGGGCGGCGGACAGAGAAAACCGAGCAGCGATGGGGTCACCGGCCGCGGACCTGGCGCTACCGCTGGGACGCGCACGACCGGCTGACCGGGGTTATCAGCCCGGAAGGGACGCGCTGGCGCTATTGTTATGACGCCTTCGGGCGGCGGATTAGCAAGCGGAAGGAAGCAGACCCGGCCGGACCGCCGGCCAAACCGACCACGATAATCGGCTATGATTACCTGTGGAGCGGAGAGCAGCTGATTGAAGAGACGCCGGTGTATGCGGACGGCACCGTTGACTATGAACAGAGCATTCACTGGCTCTATGAGCCGGGCGCCCTGACCCCTTCGGCACGGTATCAAAAAGGTCAGCTATACTATGTGGTGAGCGACCACCAAGGGACGGTGCGGGAAATTCTGACCGAAGCGGGGGAACTGCTCTGGGCGGGCCGGCTGCTCACCTGGGGCGAGCCGGAGCGCTGGCCGGTGCTGACGGTCAACGACCCACGGAACCTGACGTGTAATTTCCGGTTTTGTGGGCAGTACGAGGACTCGGAGAGTGGTTTATACTATAATCGCTTTAGGTATTACGATAACGAGATCGGGCAATACCTCTGTGCCGATCCATTAAATCTTAGTGGCGGATTTAACCCATACGGGTATGTGCATGATCCAGTAAACTGGATTGACCCATTGGGGCTGGCGGGGTGTCCAGGGGCAAAAAATAAGAAAACTACCTATGAAGGTAAAAGCCGTCGTGATGCATTAAGGCAGGCTAAGAGAGATACTGGAATACCCAATATTCAACAGCCTAAAATTGATAGAGTCGATTTGTTAGATGGAAATGGAAAGAAAATTATTGGCTCAAATGGGCAAGTTATAAAAGTAAGACAATACCATTACACAAATAAAGATGGTAAGCCTATAGTCATTCAGGAACATAGTCTAGGACATGAAAAAGCGACTCCGGGGCATGGCGCTGAACCTCATTTTAATGTTAGACCTATCACTAACTTGGGTACTGGCGATGTGCCTGGAACACATGGACATTATAATTTTCCGAAGGGATAATAAAATGAATATAATTGATGCTATTGACAGTAATTTGTTTTTAAAGGAATTGTTTCCTCTAGGTTTAACGGAAGACGTTTTTCTTGGTCAAATTGGTTTTGATGTAGAAGGAAGAATTTCTTTAAATATTCACACGAAACAAAGACCCGAAAAGGAAATTGTTAAGTGGGGAGTTTGGGGAAAAGATTATGATGTCATTGTCATAAAATTACTTGGGCGTGGTGGCAAGTCAGTTAATATAAAGAATTTGAAGAATATTAACTATAGTCCGCTATTTATAGCTCAACATAATGATGGCTATATCATAAAACAAGTATCTGATTCTTGGAGTGTAGAATTTGACTTCGATATAATGATTTTCCAAAGATGCAATGTCTATATTGATGGTGGTGACGATCCAGCATTATAAGTAACTCTATTTAACCGGAAATATCCCCGTGATTTTCCGGTTTTATCAATGATCTAAAGGCGCATAACCATTATAAACCAGCACACACTGGAGCTTATAGACCACACCCTTAATCTGATACGCTTCTTCGTCATTAATAACTAAAGCTCGTATCAACCTGTGGTCCTGCGGGCAGTATGCGGATAAAGAAAGCGGTTCTTTTACAACTGGCACAGCTATTACGAGAGTGAAACGGGGCAGTACTTATCGCCTGATCCGTTGAACTTAGCCGGAGGAGTAAATCCTTACAGTTACGTGCATAATCCGGCGAACTGGATTGACCCATTCGGATTGAATCCATTGAGATTACCAGCACCAACATCTCTAGATCCTTGGGGGAACGGCGCAAAATTAGAATCTACAGTAGTCCCTAAAGGTGGGGTTACTGTTGAAATGGCTATGTCTCCAGGGCAAATTAAACCTGGAGGATGGGCAACCTTAGATCATATTCCGAATGTTGATTATGTAAGAAATCAATTGGCCGTAATTCCTGAATTCAAACCTGAAATATCGCATGTGCAGAAGTTCCATGTTCCAGAAGGAATTCGTATACAAACAGGGCCGGTCGGTCCACAGACTTCTGGAGGGAAAATTTATTCAGGTGGAGGTACCCAGATACAAATCCTAAATTATGAAGATAGAGCAAAATTAAAACCCATTGATGAACCAAGAAGAATTTATTCTAAAAAATGTGGAGGCTAAATGAACATCATTAGTGATTTTAAGGTCATAGATACTCTGGGTGACTATGATAAGGAACGGAATCCTCAAGGATTAAGTGTTTTCGAATTACTTCCTACTGGTATTACATGGGTATATGCAGGAAAAAGACAAGAAATATACGATGACAATAAACTTATACCTCTTATTTTGAAAGATTCCATTGGAATAGCTTTGATTGTAGCTCCTTTTAATAAATCTAAGAATCAAGCATATATTCTAAATCCAGATAACTCACTTAAATGGAATATTAAGGAAATTTTAAATACTAGAGATGTGATTTTTTCAGATGTTTATTATATAAATAATGAATTGTATTTTTTTATCCATATTAATGGGATAGATTTCAGATTTTCATTCGATATTGAATCAGGCTCTCTAGGAGAACTAATTCAATCGTATTAATGAACAAACCGGAAGCTTCGCAAGGCTCCGGTGAACTCACCTTGCTTTATTAGATAACAGCAAGGTGAGATGACCGAACAGTTACATAATTACCGATTATTTACATGAACGTCTACCAGATTCACAAGGCCAGCACCGTAACCCACATCGGACCTTTGCCAACTGAATAACGCGCTAATTCAGTCAATTCACCGGTATATTTATCTACAGAAGAAACTGAAATATGGTCAGACTTTTGACCGGATGCAATTAAGTATTTTCCACTGTGATCAATAGCAAAACCACGCGGCTGAGTTTCAGTTTTATAGTGCCCTACCAACGTTAAATTAAAGCCATCTGGCGAAATAACAAAATGGCTGATCAAACTTGAAGTCCGTTCACTGGTATAAAGGTGACGGCCATCCGGTGTAATATGAATATCCGCAGACCAACGAACACCCGCTAAATCTGCCGGCAATGAATCAATCGTCTGAACAGCCCGGTATTTTTCCCACTTGCGATAAACATCCACCGTAGCATCCAGTTCATTAATACAGTAAATCACCTGCTGATTCGGATGGAACGCCATATGGCGAGGACCCGCACCCATTGCCGTAGTGATTTCCTCAGCACGTTTTTCTGTCAGATAACCCTCTTCTGTCATCTCAAAAATACGGATGCGATCTTCTTTCAGACAAGGAACCAATAGTTGTTTATTATCCCAGTCAATATTAGCCGAATGTGGCGCTTGCAAGCCTGCAATAACATGAACAGGCTCTCCCACAATACCTTGATCATCAATTAGGCTGACACTCAGATTGTTATAACTATAGGAGGCAGAGAACAGAAAACGGCCCTGTTTATCAGTAGAGATATGAGTCGGGCTACCCGGTATTGATGAAATCCCCTGTTGTACCAGTTCCCCACTAGAGCCAATCTGGTAAGTGACAATACTGAATTGCGGCCGGATGCCAACATAAAGATGTTTACGATCCGGACTAACCACCATTGGTTGTACTTCCCCCGGTACATCAACTATCTGAATCAGTGATAACTCACCTTCATTATTCAGGTTCCAAACATGAATCTGACAACTGTTTGGACTCGCCGTATAAACCACTTGTTTCATCTTCACTCCTTAATTGGTTTTATCGGTTAAACTCACCGCACAATTGGTGTAGCTTTATTCAGTTCCAATGTAATATCCTTATATTATATATAGTTATGAGGCTAATTTATGTCATATCGCATCATTGCACTGGATCTGGACGGTACACTACTCGATCCTCAAAAAAATATCCTGCCCGAATCACTCATTGTATTAAATGAAGCACGTAAAGCTGGTATTAAGGTGCTGATTGCCACTGGCCGTCACCATGTCGCTATCCACCCTTTTTATCAGGCTTTGCAACTCGATACTCCTGCCATCTGCTGTAATGGTACTTATCTGTATGATTACCATGAAAAGAAAGTATTAGCCTCAGATCCGCTGTCATCTCAGGAAGCCATAAAAGTTCTCACCCACTTAAAAAACACAGATATTCACCGTCTGATGTATGTGGATGACGCCATGTTATATGAGGAACCATATGACACAGTTCTCCGTACCATGAAATGGTCTGAAACCCTGCCTGAATCTCAACGCCCAACTATGCGACATGTTACTAGCTTTCAACATGCTATTCATGAAGTACAGTCTATCTGGAAATTTGCCACCAGCTCTCCTGATTTAGTCAAGCTGCGGGAAGTGACTGCACAAATCGAAAATGATACAGATCTTTCGTGTGAATGGTCATGGTTCGATCAGGTGGATATTACCAAGAAAGGCAACAGTAAAGGTATGCGTTTGAAACAGTGGGTTGAATCACAGGGAATGAACATGAAAGATGTCATTGCCTTTGGCGATAACTTTAATGACCTGAGCATGCTGAAAGCCGCCGGACTTGGTGTCGCTATGGGTAATAGTGGGGATGCCATTAAAGAGCAAGCCGATCTGGTGACGCTGGACAATACTCAGCCAGGTATTGCCGAAGTTATTCGCAAGTACGTTCTTTAATCGCTTGTCTGACAAAACCACCGTTCGGGGAACCTTTCGATAGGCTCCCCGTTATTACTTTTGGCAGAAATTACAGTTGCCGATAAAGAGAAACACTTTTTATCTGAGCATAAAGCCACTGCCCAGACCGCAAATTAAGTTCATCTCTTGCCCACGGGGTGATCCTCGCCCATAAATAGTGGCCACTCAGTGCCAATTTGACATCGATTTGCCCATTATCAGTAAAAAACTCAACCACTTTCACCGCCAGAATATTACGGATACTACTGCCGCGCGGAGGTTCCAGTATTAATGAAACATCTGAAGCATCTATTCTGATACGCAAATCGGTTCCCGGTTGAGCATCAATTTTCGGCAACCATAAAGCCTGATCAGCGAGCGCTACTGCGGTCATTTCATAACGATTATGATGTTCAACCATTGAAACATTCAGAATGCTACTAAGGGTATCTTTTTGTAACCAAAGACGTAGTGCGCTACTGGCCCAAACTTCTTCTAATCTTCCTGTTGCTCTGACTTTTCCGTTATCCATGACGAGGACATTTTCTACCAGACGAAGAACCTCATCCAGATTATGGCTGACATACAAAATCGGGATGTTGACCTCTTCAGAAAGCTTTTCAAGATAAGGCAATAGTTCTCTTTTACGGGGGAGATCCAACGATGCCAACGGTTCATCCATCAACAGCAGCTCAGGTGCCGTCAATAAAGCACGACCGATAGCAACCCGCTGTTTTTCACCACCGGACAAGGTAAAAGGAAAACGAGATAATAAGTGCTCAATCCCTAGCAAGCTAACAATGCTATCAAATTCCGGCTTCATCACCGAAGACATTCCGTATTGAAGATTACCTTTTACTCGATAATGAGGAAAAAGCCGGGCATCCTGAAAAACATAGCCTATACGACGCTGCTCTGGTGGTAAGCAGATACCTTTTTCAATATCGACCAGTACATGCTCATTAAGGACAATCCGCCCCTTCTGTGGGCGTATCAAACCGGCAATAACATTTATCAGTGAAGTTTTCCCGGCGCCTGAAAGGCCAAAAATAGCGGTGATCCCCTCAGTGGGTAGCTGTGTATCGACCTGTAAATGAAGATCGCCAAGTTGTTGCTCAAAATCCAGCTCTAACATGTTGCTCCCAAACGTCTTCTTCCCCAACGGGTTAACCATTCAGAAACCATCAGTGATATCAACGCCAGAATAATGGCAATGATACACAAACGAGCTGCGGCCGTTTCTGCTCCAGGCGTTTCAATCAAAGTATACATTGCCAAAGGGATCGTCCGCGTTTCACCTGGAATATTGGATACAAAAGTGATGGTTGCGCCAAATTCACCCAATGAACGGGCAAATGCCAAAACAGTACCTACAATGACCCCAGGCAAAGAGAGCGGCAATGTGATAGTAAAAAATACCTTAAACGGATTCGCACCCAACGTCCGAGCAGCTTGTTCCAGCCGCTGATCAACACTTTCCAGCGCCAGACGTATCGCCCTAACCATCAACGGAAAAGCAACAATAGCCGAAGCCAGAGCAGCGCCACGCCAACTGAATGCAAAGCTGATCCCAAACCAGTCATATAACCATTCACCGATAAATCCCCGACGTCCCATACTGATCAACAGCAAATAACCCACGACCACTGGCGGTAACACCAGCGGCAGATGGATGATACTGTCGAGTAATGATTTACCGGGAAACCGGAAACGAGCAAGAATCCACGCCATCAAGATCCCAAATGGCAGACTCAGTAATACCGCCATACCTGAAACTTTCAGACTCAGGATGATGGCTTGCCATTCGTATTCACTCAACATAACCAAAAAATCTATTCCTAAAGTGGGTGAAAACCGTAACGTTTAAAAATTGCAACGGCTTCGGGGGTTTTCAAATATGCATAAAAATTGATAACGGTGGGATTACTATGGTCTTTGATTATCGCCATTGGGTATTCAATAGGCTTGTGGCTCTCCTCTGGGAAGATCCCCACCACTTTGACTTTATCACTCGCAATGGCATCTGAACCATAAACGATACCCAACGGAACTTCAGCGCGTTCCACCAGCGCCAGACCACTGCGCACATTACTGGTACGCGCCAACAGCGGATTAACCGTCTCCCATGCTCCCAAATATTGCAGAGACTCTTTAGCGTAAATACCCACAGGAACATGATCTGGATCGCCAACCGCAAGGCGACCGCCCTCTAACAAGGATTTCCATTTGGTTTGTTTATTAATGTCAACTTTATTGAGTCTATTCACCTTCGGCGCAATCAGAACCAATTGATTTCCCAGCATAGTTAACCGAGTTTCATCAATAATCAGTTTCTTCCCGGCCACATAATCCATCCACTGTTGATCAGCCGAAATAAAAATATCTGCCGGCGCGCCTTGCTCAATCTGGCGAGCCAAAGTGGAAGATGAAGCATAGGAAGCTACCACTTCACCTTTTGTCTTTTGCTTATACTGTAGCGCAATATCATCAAGTGCATTAGTCAACGAGGCAGCAGCGAATAACGTGACTTTTTCCGTAGCCCACACTTGCCACGTCAAAGCAAAAGAAACGACAACGCCGACTAGCAGTTTGCCAAAACTCTTTTTCATTTGTTTTCCACCTGTTTCTTACCCATTAGTTCGTTGTGTATAGCAAGATATAACGTCAAATGGAAGAGTGTTCCAATATTAATCGGCAAATTGTGAGCAACTTTTACTATCTAATTTAATTCGAATTAAAATACTGTAATAGAAAAACCAAATGAATAAAATGGAAATGATTATGATTAATTAAGACAAATTACCCGGTTAATTACCGGGTAATCAGAATAGCATCTGGTGTAAAAAAAATATTAATTTTACTTTTCAGAACGGCCAATACGGGAAACGATATTAAACAGCTCCCCAAGACCATAAATTAAACCTAAAATTCCGACCATCACCACCGGTACCATAACCAGGGCAAAAGCCATACTTTTAATCAACTCAAACATGGCAGCCTCACATAGTGGCTCATTAAATGAGCCAGAAACATAACACATTTTTAACTATAGCGGGCAATACCGCTATAATTAGTACTATTCTAGACAAAAGACAAACAACAGTAACCGGCTAAACGTGCGTTTTTCCGAGTTAGCCAATAAAAATTTACGATTACATTTCCTGAAAAAAACTATTATGCAAGCCGAAATTCTATTGACACTGAAATTACAGCAACGGTTATTCGCAGATCCACGGCGAATATTATTACTTAAACAGATTAAAGTAACGGGCTCTATCAGCCAGGGAGCAAAACTGGCGAGGATCAGCTATAAAAGCGCCTGGGATGCTATTAATGAAATGAATCAGTTAGCAGATGAAATAGTGGTGGACCGTGCTACAGGTGGTAAAGGAGGAGGTGGGGCAAATCTTACCCATTATGGCGAACGTCTGTTGCAACTTTACGATCTACTGACACAAATTCAGCAAAAAGCTTTTGATGTGCTAAAAGATGACCAACTTCCCCTTGATAGCCTATTAGCTGCTATTTCCCGTTTTTCTCTGCAAACCAGCGCCCGTAACCAATTCTTTGGCACAATTACTGACCGTGACCATAATCCGGTACAGCAACATGTCCGCATCTTACTGGCAGATGGTCAAACATCTCTGCATGCAGCATTAACAGAACAAAGCGCTAACCGTCTCGGCTTGGTAGAAGGTAAAGAGGTATTGGCGCTCATTAAAGCACCCTGGGTGAAACTCACTAAAGAGCCGTTCTCTAGCAGTCATTTTGACAATACTCTGACAGGGCAGATCAGTAAACTTGAAACGGGCGAAGAGAGTACAGAAATTATTATTGCCCTTGATGGCGGCGCAATCCTCTGCTCTACTCTGCCTAATCAAGAAGCAAACGACCTGAAACTACATCCTGGAGATAAAATCACTGCACTTTTTAATGCTGACCAGGTAATTATTGCAACTCTGTGTTAAGAATTGCTGCTACCATCACCGAACAACTCAAAATATCAAGGAATATCATGGCATTACGCACCTCACACATCCCTTAGTGTCTAATATTAAATGTTAATTAAAAGTTAATATTGACATTCCGCGGCATTCCGCTTATTTGTTGGAAGATATTTGCGTTGCTTAAAAAGGAATAAAAGATGTCTGAATTGCAAATAACGCAAGGCTGTTTCCGTTTAAGTGATACTCGTACCTTGCAGTTATCATCACTAAAAATAGCCTCCGGCGAAAATTGGGCTTTTATTGGCGCTAATGGCAGCGGAAAATCATCATTATCCCGCGCGCTTTCAAATGAACTAATCCTACTTTCCGGCGAACGAAATTGCTCATTTCACCGGTGCGCCCGCGTCTCTCAAGAACAATTACAAAAACTGACGGAAGAAGAATGGCAACGCAATAATACTGATATGCTCAGTGATAACGAAGATGATACCGGCCGCACTGCGGCAGAAATTATCCAGCTTTATCATAAAGATAATGAACTTTGCCTGGAGCTGGCAAAACAGTTCGGTATTATGGATTTACTCTCCCGTCGTTTTAAATATCTTTCTACCGGTGAAACCCACAAGACATTACTTTGCCAGGCACTGATGGCTTCACCTGATTTGCTGATCCTTGATGAACCTTTCAATGGTCTTGATCTATTTGCCCGTGGTCAACTCGCTGAATTACTGGAAAAATTATCATCAAAAGGAATCGTTCTAGTACTTATCCTTAACCGGTTCAGTGAAATCCCAGATTTTGTTAATCAGATTGGCGTATTAGCGGACTGCCAGCTAACGTCTATAGGCATCAAAGAAAAAGTGATGGCAGATTCCTTGGTGGCTCAACTGGCACACAGTGAAAAATTGGACGGTATTCATTTACCTGAAACAGATGAATTTCCTGTCGATAATCAGCTACCGCCCGATCAACCGCTGATTATCCTGCGTAACGGTATCGTTCAATATAATGATCAGCCCATTTTGCATGGACTAGATTGGCAAGTGAATTCAGGTGAACATTGGCAAATTATTGGCCCAAATGGTGCTGGAAAATCAACGCTTTTGAGCCTGATTACCGGAGATCATCCTCAAGGCTACAGTAATGAGCTGATCCTTTTTGGTCGCCAACGCGGCAGCGGCGAAACTATTTGGGATATCAAACGTCATATTGGCTATGTCAGCAACAGTATTCATCTGGAATATCGTGTCAGCATCAGCGTTCGTAATGTGATTCTATCCGGTTTCTTCGATTCAATTGGTCTTTACCAGACAGTATCAGATCGCCAGCAGCAACTTGCTGATGAATGGCTGGCTTTACTGGGATTATCTGCCCAGATTGCCAACGGCCCGTTTCACAGCCTTTCATGGGGGCAACAGCGACTTGTTCTAATCGCTCGCGCACTGGTTAAACATCCGGCTTTATTGATCCTTGATGAGCCTCTGCAAGGGCTTGATCCCCTAAACCGCCAATTAGTATTACGTTTTATTGATATCATGATTGCTGATGGCGATACTCAGCTACTGTTTGTTTCTCACCATCAGGAAGATGCGCCGCAATGCATCACTCACCGACTGATATTTATTCCTGATGATGACATATATCGTTATAAAACAGAAATAATCAATAACTAAAATATTAAAATAAGATTAATACTGAAAAAAGCCAGCACTGCAAAGTATGTTTATGTCAATCTAGTAGTAATACACATGCAAGCATGCTGGCTTTATCCATTCGTAACAATTATAACGTGTCAAGAAAGTCAAGTAACATAAAGATACCCCCGTTAATCTTTTCTCCGTAAAATAATTTAATTTTAAAAATAATATATTTAAATATTAGAATATTAATTTCATATAGCCAAAAACAATAAAAACAATCCCGTAATCATTTATCTCTAAATTAAATTTAATTCATTCAACCATTCCATTTCACGATTACAATCATTATATAGACATTCATCACATTAATTAAATAGATTACTTAGTGAATTGGGCTTTAGATTAAACTATTATTATGAAGTAAAGTGACAAAATTTTTCCATCAGGTTAAAGATGGATTCTCTGCTATTACATACCAATTAGGAGAATAACAATGAGTGGTCTAAGCGCCGTCATATCAGTCAAGCTTAAACTTGGTAAAGACAGTTATAACGTTGATTTAAATATTCCATCGGCAACCCCGGCTCCTGAAGCACCTTTTCTTTTTAGTGTCGTTTCACCCGAAAAAGATGGACAACCTGCAAATACTTTATTAGAAGTCGCTATCGGTAATTCAGAACATATCTATATTGCCGTTGCACCACCAGGTTCATTATTGAAAGAAACAGGTGTTGATAAGGTAGTGGAAAGTCTTAATGTTGTCGTTTCCGAAGGTAAATACAATAAAACAGACAAGAAATTTGATATAGAGAAAAAATCCTAAATTATCCGCTCAATATTAATCATAAGGCTATGCGTTTAGAACCATAAATAACATAGCCTTAGCAATACATCTCACTATCTGAGGTAAAATATGGGAACACGATTTGAGATTGAAGCCCATTTAGATTGGTGCAAAATATTTGATGGCGAAATGCGTAGCCCAATGCAATGCCAGCTTGCTTTATTCAATAGTTATTCTTTAATCTATATCGATATGACTGCAAAACAGGCAGGAGCTGACAATCTCAATATCTTTAAATTACTTAACCACGCCTTTCATCTTAACTTACCTGAGAAAGAAGCCCCGTTATTAATACAGGATGCAGGTTTTTTTACTTTCTCCAATCATGCCAATCCACCAGAAGCAGAGAAACTGTGTAATATTTTTCCACAAATACCTTTACCAAAGTCAGTGACAGAAATGGAAACGCCGGTATCCCATAGTTGTACCTTCTGGCTAACCTTGCGTTTAAAAGGGAATTATTTATTTAACAACTTAATTGAAGTCGGCGTTAAAAATGGCGATCTACCACAGGCAGACATCTCACTCAGTGGGCGTTTGGATCGGGGAATATCCGCAGGTGAATCAATTAAACAAAGTCGCTATACTGCCGTTCTTCCTGATTTCAAACTATTTAAGATTTTTGGCTTCAATAATTTAATACTTAAATATCAGTTTGATAATTACGCAAAATATGAAATAGCAGGCACTATCACATTAGATTTGTTCCAGAAAACGTATTGTTTTGATGGGGCTTTAAGCGCAGATGAAAAGCAAGTACAGGCATCTTTAAAAATCTGTCATAAAGGCTCAGAAAGCACTATTGAACAGCCCTTTGACGGAAGAATGACTGGCGTCACATTTGATGATTTATCTTTTGGCATTGATTACACCTTTGCCGTGCCAGAAAAGAAACAATCTAAAGTTGGATTATATTGGGTAAAGGGAACAATTAATTATGCAAAATTACCCGCATTAAGTGGATATCTTTATTTTCTAGATAATACCCCCATATTGGCTTCAGTCGCTATTAATAAAGATTTATCGATACATGATATATTTGAGGCATCATTTGCTAATCCCCTTTTCTCCTGGCCAAGTAATTTTATCGATATCGTTTTTCATCCGGGGAGCAACCTTTATTATCGGCGCGAAACAGATGGAGATATTAAACAGGAAAATACGATTATTTCCTCTTTAGCCGAAAAGTCTCTGTTATTAAATCAGGATATTACCCATTATCAGCCAGGATTTCACCTCTATGCCCTGTTTGACATTACATTGATTGAAACTTTGACGCTCAAAGGGGATATACAAATTACCAAAGAAGGCGTCAATGCAGAGATCCAGCTACTTAATCCAATTTCATTATTTGTACTGCAAATTACGGGTTTTGGGCAAGATCCAGGTCCAACCCTGTTTTTCTCTACCGTCAAGGAAAATAAATTCGGCCTTCGCTGTGGGCTGCTGTTTTTTAAACATGATTTTGGTTTAAATGTAGAAATATCAGGTATAAAAGAGAAAACCGGGGAATTAAAAATCAGTGGCTCATTGTCCTCAGACAAAATTTCTTCTCCGTTATTACCCAGTTCAGCGAAATTAGGTTTTTCCTATAGCAAAAGCGCAGGATTTAAAATCACTGACTGGCCTGCATTTAATTTAGATAACAACCAGTTTATTAACTTTATCGAAGAATTAAAAAAATTCTCAAGCAGTAAAGGTTCCAATTGCGGCCAATTAACCCACTTTGTCAATGAACATTTACTCACATCCCGGTTTTCTATTTCCCCGTCGTTTGATACTAAGACGGATAATTCTAGCCAAAACGACCAACTGTATTTTGTGTTAAACGGTAAGTACACCATGACAATGGCAGGAACGGATTTCGTTACTCTCTCCTTCCCAAAAACCGTAGAGTTTTTGCTGCCAAACAACCTCTCTTTAGAGGAATTACCTAATGCTATCGGTGCAGCGCTGAAAAGCGCGGCTGAGTCTTTCATTCAAGGGCTATTGGAAAATCGTGAAGCTATCGCAGCCTTTCTGACGTTGACAGCCGCCGAGAAAGCCGCCGATTATGCCATGACGTTACTGTGTGAGGGATTGGTTGACGCCGCGCTAACAGAAACAGTCCAGAGCGGTGCAGAAGCCTTAGCCGCTGCCGGGGGCGTAGCAGCAGGAGCTGCGGGAGCGGCTATCATAAGTAACATTATCAATAAAATTAAAGATGAAATTGACAACAAACCAATACCTCCCGATCCTCCCAAGCCTGCCGATCCCAAACCGCCTGAAAATTTGTCAGCAATCTATGAGGATCATAAGGCTAAATTCGCATGGGGCTATACGAAAAATGCTGACGGTTATCAGGTCAAATTAAAAGCGCCAAATAACGAAACATTATTCAACAAGAAACTGAATCACAACGATAATTCCGTCATTTTACCTATCAGTCCGGAATTAGCCGCTGGCGTTTATACTTGGTCAGTCGCCGCCACCAGGCAAGACTTTATCAGCTCAGAAAATCAATTACACCAGCATCGTCTGCCAATACCGGAATTGAACATCAATTTAGAAACAAAACCCATTATTGAAAGAGATATTAATCTTATATTGAAGTGGAATTTGGTAACAGATGCCAGTCACTATAACGTACAAATCGAGGAAAATGGACAAATCGAAAACCGCTCAATTGCCGCTCCACAGAATTCAGTGACTATTATTTTTGATAAGCTGAAACCTACCGGGAAATATCGTTTTTCATTAGCAGCATTGAACAACCCCAATTATATTGCCAGCGAATTCTGTCAGGTTCAGCAATGGTCACGTCTGGATACTCCTCAGCAAATTCAGGCTAATTACCAATCTGGCGGCATAGAGATTCAATGGCAATGCTGTCCCGATATTACTCATTATTTACTCAGCTTACTGGCTCCAAACAATTCATGGATACAACAAACCGTGAATTCCACAACTGGACGAGCCCATATTGCTTTACCACCGATCCCGATTGCAGGAACATATCAACTTTATTTAGCTAGCATGCCGGATACCACCGTAACATCAATCCCAAGTATCTGGAGTGATGGAGTGGCAATAGAAGTGGTAATAACACCAGAACAAATTGCACAGTCGGCATATCAACAACAGATGAGTGGCAATGATTGCGGCAAATTGATAATTAAATCCTTGCCTGATCTCAAGGCGCATATGCTCGCAGCAGCTATGGCGCAAGTAGGCTATATAGCAGTAGAAACTGGGCAAGGATTAAAATCAGCCTACCCAGCCATCAACGCCAGCGAAATAACCGAAATACTACTGACCATATATGGCAAAGCATTAACCCTAGAACAATTGGCTCAGAAAGCGTATGACAAACACCTATCCGGCAGTCAATGCGGACAGACATTAATCACTGAATATCCGGCAATCCAAGCCAAAGCATTAGGCAGCGCTATGGCGATGGCAGGTTATCCAGCAACAGAAACCGGACAAGGATTAAAATCAGCCTACCCAGCCATCAGCGCCAGCGAAATAACCGAGATACTACTGGCTATATATGGCAAAGCATTAACCCTAGAACAATTGGCTCAGAAAGCGTATGACGAACACCTATCCGGCAGTCAGTGTGGACAGACATTAATCACTCAATATCCTGCAACCCAAGCCAAAACATTAGGTCGCACTATGGCGCTGGCGGGTTATCCAGCAATAGAAACCGGGCAAGGATTAAAATCAGCCTATCCATCCATCAGCGCCAGCGAAACAACAGCCGTCCTGCTAGAAATTTATGGTAGACGGTAGTTGTATCGCGAGTTTATTTAGTCAACAGATATAAGGAGTATTGCTATGACTTTAGTCTCCAAAGAGATGTTAATGACTCCACTCTACCCCATTGATATCGCTGTTATTTTACGTGAGCTTGACTTTCCTGCTAACGAGATTGCAGTTGCACTGCACAAGCACTTCCCAACGCTTCCTCCACTAGACGTTGGTCAAATGTTGCTTAATCCTAAAGTGTATCCAGCGATAACTCGCTCAGAATTAGTCACAGCCTTGAGTGTCGCTGGCTTTCAAGCCCAAGAAGCTGAGTTAGCAGCCAATATTTTGTATCCAATCACTGTGTCTGTACTTGCGGATAAGGCTTGGCAGAATAGCGGTGTGACAGTCAACACAAATCAGACAACCACAATTACCTATCTCAGCGGCACATGGTCTTTTGACCCAAAGTACAACGATTGCCAGGCAGAAGGAGATAAGGCTCATATTGCCCAGGAAGACTACACGTTACCAGGCCAGCCAGTAGGCGCACTGGTAGGCCGTGTCGGTGAAACCGTTTTTTTGATCAGTCGTGAAGCCAGTGTCCCGAGTGGGTCATCTGGTGAATTACAGCTTTGTATCAACGATGACTTAAAAGGGCGTTATGGTGCCGGATTAACAGATAATAAAGGTAAGCTGGAGGTTAAAATCAGTACACGAGAATAAGCGAATTTGTATTAGATCAAGCTCAACCTGACAGCCACCCGTTGTTTATACAAGTGGCTGATCTGTTCAATATCTTAATAAAGCTTATTTTTCATACCCTATTGAATCAGATCTACACCCTATGGATTTCAAGATGTATCGTGACGACAAAGGAGAGAATCCCCAGGAGCATAGCTAACTATGTGGCTGGAGTGACCGGGTGGCTGGAGTGACCGGGGTGAGCGAGTGCAGCCAACAAAGAAACAACTTGAAAGATGACGGGGATAATAGTACATGTCAGTCATAAGCCTTACCAATAACACGGCTTTTTGTTGACCAAAAATATAATTGTCACCGATGGGTTTCTTCTCCGACCAGTGAAAAAAGCATCGCAATTTGGCTATCATACATTATTATTTTTTGCTCACTAAATAACATCCATCATCGATTTTTGGTCTGCTTTTCAGATCGTTTTTTAATTTGTTAAAAATAAAGGGAAATTATATGATTTGGGGTTTACTTGCTACATCACTAGCGTTATTAGCTATACACCGCACTACTGCACTTATTGTTCTACTGGCTGCGGTTATTACCGGATTCGTCACGCAAACTCTGATCTATCCGGCAATCGCCACTATCGCGATTATTTTTTTGTTAGGTGCGCTACGTATCTATTTTCAGCAAAATAACATCATTAAAATAACCACTGAACTGCTATTACTCGCCTTTGCAGCGGCATTATTTCTGCATCTGCTTCCCGGTTTTAATAACCTGAAATATCTCGATAAAATTCAGGTAGGCCCTCATAGCGCCCCATTCTCACTCTATTTCAACTTTGACAAAGCACTCATTCCTTTTCTGTTGCTATGTTGCATGCCTGGCCTATTTACAATAAAACCACTAGCCAAAATTCAGCCTTATGCATGGATAATCTTAGCTATTGCTATTCCCGTCCTGTTGAGTATCGCAACAGCTCTTGGAGGACTAGCGGTTGAACTGCATATGCCACAATGGTTACCGATGTTTATATTGGCGAATATCTTCTTCGTTTCTCTGGCGGAAGAAGCGCTATTCCGAGGTTATATCCAGCAAAGATTGAGCCAGTGGATTAACCCCTATTTCGCCCTGATCATCACCGCTTTAATGTTTGGCGGCGCACACTTTGTCGGCGGTCCACTATTGATGATTTTTGCCACACTTGCGGGATTAATATATGGGCTGGCATGGATGTGGAGTGGCCGTCTGTGGGTCGCTGTTGGGTTCCATTTCGCGCTCAATTTGGTCCATTTGCTGTTCTTTACTTACCCAATCAAGTTGGTGACCGTATTATAACGTGCCAAACTTGACCGGTGTCTATTTCAGCCATCTGCAAGAAGTTCAGATCTTCAAGCAAATAAAGTTTGAAACAAGACTATATACCCAATGGATTTCAAGATGCATCGCGACGGCAAGGGAGCGAATCCCCGGGAGTATAGATAACTATGTGACCGGAGTGAGTGCAGCCAACAAAGAGGCAACTTGAAAGATAACGGGTATAGATTGCGGTTCTGGCGCATAGAGCAATATAATGCGCTCAATTATCATTAAGTTTGATTTTTAAGGAGTTTAAGCTATGGCTGTCACTAAACTGGTTCTGGTAAGACATGGCGAAAGCGAGTGGAACAAAGAGAACCGTTTCACTGGCTGGACTGACGTCGCGTTATCTGAAAAGGGTCGCGCCGAAGCTCAACAAGCAGGGCAACTGTTGAAAGAAGAAGGCTTTGTTTTTGATTTTGCCTACACCTCCGTGCTAAAACGCGCTATCCATACGCTATGGAACATTCTGGATCAGGTTGATCAACAATGGTTGCCAGTTGAAAAAAGCTGGAAACTGAATGAACGCCATTATGGCGCTCTGCAAGGTCTGGATAAATCAGAAACCGCCGCTAAATACGGCGATGATCAAGTTAAACTATGGCGTCGTGGTTTTGCTATCACCCCACCAGATTTAACTAAAGATGATGAACGTTTCCCAGGCCATGATCCACGTTATGCGAACTTGAAACCAGAAGAGTTACCCGTGACTGAAAGCCTGGCAACAACTATCGAACGCGTGATCCCTTACTGGGAAGAAGTTATCAAACCGCGTGTTGCTCAAGGTGAGAAAGTAATTATCGCAGCACACGGTAATTCTTTGCGCGCGTTGGTTAAATATCTGGACGGTATGAGCGAAGAAGCTATTCTTGAGCTGAATATCCCAACAGCAGTACCTTTGGTTTATGAATTCGACGAAAACATGAAACCAATCAAGCATTACTATCTGGGTAACGCTGATGAAATCGCAGCAAAAGCCGCTGCGGTAGCCAACCAAGGTAAGGCAAAGTAATTTCCTTGCTATAAAAAATTGCTGACATCTTATTTCCCAGCAAACATAAAAAAACCGGAGTTGTCGATTCCGGTTTTTTTACATTGGAAAAATGTTATCAGCCACGACGCGCTTTTATTGCCGACGACAATTGACGTAACAAAATTTCAGTGTCAGCCCAACCAATGCAAGCATCAGTAATACTTTTGCCATATACCAATGGCAGGCCGCTGTCCGGGTTCTGATTTCCCTCTTCCAAATGACTTTCTACCATGACACCAATAATTGCTTTCTCCCCAGCGATAAGCTGCCGACTTACATCTGAACACACATCCATCTGCTTTTTAAATTGCTTAGAACTATTAGCATGACTGAAATCAATCATAATCCTTGACGGCAACCCTGCTTTTTCCAGGTCTTGCTTCACGACAGCAACATGTTCAGAACTATAATTCGGCTCTTTACCACCACGCAGGATAATATGACAATCGTTGTTTCCGCTGGTATTCACAATCGCGGAATGTCCCCACTTAGTAACAGAAAGGAAACTATGAGGGGAACCTGCCGCATTAATCGCATCAATGGCGACTTTTATCGTACCATCGGTGCCATTTTTAAAACCAACCGGACAAGAAAGACCAGAAGCCAACTCACGATGGACCTGAGATTCCGTTGTACGAGCGCCAATTGCCCCCCAACTCATCAAATCGGCTAAATACTGCGGAGAAATCATATCCAGATATTCTCCCGCCGCCGGTAGCCCCATGTCATTAATATCCCGCAACAACTGACGAGCTAAACGTAAACCATCATTAATATCAAAACTGTGATTCATATGAGGGTCATTAATTAACCCTTTCCAGCCAATGGTTGTACGCGGTTTCTCAAAATAAACTCGCATGACAACCTCCAGATCCTCTTTCAGCTCCTCACGCAATAGATTCAGCCTCCCGGCATATTCCATTGCTGCTTTAGGATCATGAATAGAACATGGCCCAATCACAACCAGCAGACGATCATCCTCCCCCGTCAGAATTTGATGAATCGTTTTGCGAGCCTTACGTACTGTAAATGCAGCCTTTTCAGTCGCTGGAAATTTTTCAAGTAGTGCCACAGGAGGTAATAATTCTTTTATCTCTTTAATTCTTATATCATCGTTCTGATAATTCATAGCCCTCTCTCATCTAACATCTTTACATATTTAATTAAAACAATCTTGTGATTTTAATCTAACTGTTAGAAGCCAAACTGTAAATATTCTTTGTAGAGAATAAATAAATCAATGCTTAACTCAAGACATAGCAAGATATAGTCAAATGTGGTTAGCTCTATTCTTATGGTTGAAATATCTCTAGAAATGAGAATTATCAAAGTAAATACCTAAAAATATGCCAGAAATCGACAAAACAATTCTCTGGCATAATTAGGAAACTATTTCGTATGAGATAATGGCAAAGAATGATTTTTCTTGGCTGCCTGAATCCACAAACGGGAACCATTAAATGCAATGCCCAAGAGAATCACATACTGCAACGACATTGCCAGAACGCCTTGATGGAAATAGATAACAACGCTTATCACATTGATAACCATCCACACCAGCCAATTTTCAACATATTTGCGAGTCATCAGAACCATTGCCACAATAGATAGCACCGTCATTGTTGAATCCCAGAATGGAAATGCATCAGGCTCCAACATCGGCATCTGAACATTAAAGCCAAATTTTTGCATAATCGTAACGGCAATCTGAGTCAGATAACCAAAGACCCGATCAATATTAAAAGTCATAATGACAATCAATAGCACAGAAATCAGACTAATTATTACCGCCTTATTCAAACTTAACCAACGTATTTTAAGTTCAATCTGCTGCTGATCATTAACCCTGCTCCAAGCATACCAACCATAAATATTTGCCGCAAAGAAGAATAACTGCAACAATAAACTGGCATAAAGTTGAATTTGGAAGAAAATCACAGCAAATAATGTGACATTAATTAGTCCAAACAAATAGTTAATTATCTTCTCCTGACTGGCAAACCAAATACATAACAAACCGGCGATCGTACCTACTGCTTCAATCCACGATAAATCATATCCTCCCTTTCCCAGAGGTATATTGACTAATATATTGTTAATACTGAAAAAATCCATCTGTTATATCCTATTATTATCTACAATAAAATATTACTCTCATTATTCAATTTTCTATTTTAACTGAGTTGCAAAATCAAGCATCCTATTTAAAGGAATCAGCGCCTTTTCCCGCAACTCTTTTGCAACCAATATTTCATGCTGAATTCCTCCCCGTTCCAACCCTTGAACGATAGCTTGTAAGCCATTCATCGCCATCCAGGGACAATGAGCACAACTACGGCAACTCGCGCCTTCTCCAGCCGTAGGGGCTGCAAATAACTGCTTCTCAGGACATGCTTGCTGCATTTTATAAAAGATACCTTTATCTGTTGCCACAATCAGTTTCTGATGCGGCAAAGAGTGCGCTGCTTTGATTAATTGACTGGTCGAACCAACAGCATCAGCCAGATCAATAACAGCTTGTGGCGATTCAGGATGAACTAATACCGCAGCATCAGGATAGAGACCTTTCATCCTTATTAAAGCCTGAGTTTTAAATTCATCATGGACAATACAAGCCCCCTGCCAACAAAGAATATCGGCCCCTGTTTGTTTACGGACATAATTCCCCAAGTGGCGATCGGGCGCCCAAATTATCTTTTTCCCCTGACTATCCAGATAATCGATCAATTCAACAGCAATACTCGAAGTCACAACCCAATCCGCTCGTGCTTTAACTGCTGCCGATGTATTTGCATAAACCACCACGGTACGGTCAGGATTGTCATCACAAAACTTGGTAAATTCTTTTTCAGGGCAACCAAGATCCAGCGAACATTCAGCTTCCAACGTTGGCATTAAAACACGCTTTTCAGGGTTGAGAATTTTGGCGGTTTCTCCCATAAATCGCACACCAGCAACTAATAAAGTAGAGGCTGGATGATTATTGCCAAAACGCGCCATTTCCAATGAATCTGCAACACACCCGCCGGTCTCTTCAGCTAAAGCCTGGATCTCAGGATCGGTGTAATAATGTGCAACCATAACAGCATCTTGCTGTTTCAGAAGGTGTTTAATTTTTTCACGGCAATGTTTTTTTTCATCCTTACTGAGAAGAGCCGGTTTAGGTGGGAATGGGTAAATGGTTGAATTAAAATCAATATACTGGTTCATTATGCTGACTCTCTGTTTAGTATATGGTTTTAAAAAGCAAAATTTTTGGTTTTCAGGCCGAAAAATCGCTCAAATTTGTTTAATATACTAAACAAAATGGCCGATTTATAGCAATTTATCGCGAAATATTTTATCGGTGATAGCTACCTTAAAGGTAAGTTCACATTGAGCAGGGTGCTTAATATCATAACAATTTTCTGTGTATTCATAGCATTATGTAAGAATTGAGCGTTAATCCACTCTACCTCCGCGTTTAATAAAACCCCAAAAAAAACAAATTTGATAAAAAATTAAAAATAAGGAGTCTGTTCTGTGATGTGGTTTAAAATTTTTGTTAACAAATATGTTTTCTAATTTGACAACAAATGTTAATTTTAATACAAATTATGCGACAGATAATTAACATCATGTTATCCTATGACTTACAAATAAACTTATTTAAATTGGAGATAAAATATGAAAATGAAAAAACAAGTACGTAATAACGTTCCTTATCCTTTAAAATCGCACAGAGACAAGTAATATATGATAAAAATTACTGATTTATGCTTTAGTTATAAAAGTAGAGAAATTAAAAAAAATGTTTTTAAAAATATATTTTCATTAAATGAAATCGAAGTGGTTTTATTTGAAAATATAAATATTGAAATACTTGACGATAGCAAGATTATAGGATTACTGGGGAAGAATGGCGCCGGAAAAACAACTTTAATAAAACTGATTTCCGGTATTTTAACTCCAAACTCTGGGAATATTACTGTTTTTGGTATTAATTCAAATGGAAGACCTCTTAATCTTTTATCTAATCTTGGTATCGTTTTTGGCAATAAATCAATGCTTTGGGAGGAGTTATCTCTCTATGAAAATATTGAGCTTTTTTCTAAGATATATAAACGTAATTATGATAAGAATAGTATTGAGAATATGATAGAAATGTTGAACCTTAGAAGTATAGCAAAAAAACCTACAAAAACGTGCTCTTTAGGTCAATCTGTGAAATCTAATTTATTAATACACTTTCTTAATAAACCAAAACTACTGATATTAGATGAACCAACCATCGGATTAGATATATACCCGTCATCTTTCAAGTTGCCTCTTTGTTGGCTGCACTCACTCACCCCGGTCACATAGTTATCTATGCTCCCGGGGATTCGCTCCCTTGCCGTCGCGATGCATCTTGAAATCCATTGGGTATAGAATCACAAATTCTATTGCGTAATATATTAAAAGATTATGCTCAGAATAATGAAAGTAAAATACTCATTACTTCACATAATATGATAGATATTGCGGATGTTTGCAAAGATATTATCTTCTTGAAAAATGGTGAAATATCAAAAATAAATCTAAATAAAAATAACTCGAAAGAAAAGAATGCGCTATATCTAGAAGGACTTTTCTGTGATAATTAAATTTTCTTTTATTGAAACCATTAGAGCGAAGAATATAATATTTGGTTACTTATTTATAATTGTAACATTATATGGGGTTGAACTATCTTTTTGGGATACTATGACAAAATCAAATGGTTTTGTTAACTATACGCATGATGAAATAATAATTTATATATTATGGTCTGTTATTATATTTCAATTGACAAGTATTACCGGATTTCCAGAAAATTTATCGTTCCATATTGAAGATGGTAGTATAGATAGACTCATTATAATGCCAAAATCAATACTATCATATTATTCAGAGTATGCTTTGGGACAAATATTAGCTAGATTATTCATAATGTCACCGTTAATTTTATTTATAATTATATACCAAAAGGACATTCCTAATTTTATATATCTATTTATTTCGTTATGTATAGGATTGTTTATCAACTTGTACTTAACCATGATATTGTCATGTATGGCATTCAAATTTAGAGGCTCATACTCTTTTATCATTATTAAAGATACTTTGTCATGGGTCCTTTCAGGAGCGTTAATACCATTAGACGTATTTGGTGATTCTTTAAAATCAATATTTAATTATATTCCATTTCAATATATTACCTATATTCCAGTTAAAATTGCAACAAATTCAATATCTATTTATTTTATATTTAATGGATTTTTAGTCATGGTGTGTTTAATGATAATTTTTAATTTTATTTGGAATTATATGTTAAAATACAATCAAGGATATAATGGTAATGCTTAAAGTTATACTTATTGGTTTAAAAAGTGGATTGTCAGAAGCAAAAAAAAGCCCATTAAATTTTTGGTTATCCGCTTTTGTTAATTTCAGCTACTATATAGCACAAGCTTTTTTTTGGTATGCTATTCTAAATTCACAATCTTCAGGTTCTATTTTATCTGATGATTTTGTTATTATATTTTTTACTACGGTATGCTTAGTCGATAATTTCTACCTTTTTTTATTTGGAAAAGGCAGCTTATTGCTGGTTAAAAAAGTCAAGTCATTAAAGTTAGAACCTCATTTAGCGTTACCTATAAATACGCAATTTTTATATATCGCTACAAATATTGCATTTGAGCATTTTTTGTTGTCATTCCTATCTTTAGTATTATTTTTTACTGTACATATTTACCTTGGTACTCATATTTTTTTAGTTTTTTTACATTTCATAATGGCATTAGAAGGGGTCTTAATACTTACTTCAATTACATGGATCATAAGGACAACAATATTTTGGACAGCTTCATTAATTAGTATTAAGAACTCAAATCCTTGTTTTAAAGTATTGGTCAGACCTGAACAATCTTTTCATGGTGTAGTTCGTTTTATTTTAATGTTCATACTTCCATGTCTATTTATAACTGGTGTTCCAGCTTCAGTAGCAAGTGGAATAATGAGTATGAAATGGTTTTTTATTCAAACGCTGATCACATTGGTTTTAATTTTTATAGCAAAATTGGTTTTTGATATTGGTGTTAAAAGGTATTCAAAATATATAACGTGATGAAATGAAATTGGAAATTATTTCAGGAAGCCATAGATCGCATTCTAATTCAGGTAAAATTGGTGATTTATTAAATTCACTTGAAATAACTAAAAAAACATTTAAACATACTGAACATTTCCATCTGGGAAATGTAGATATTCCTCTCAGCAATATCATGTGCTTCGTGCCAATCTCATCTGTGACGGACGTTTCATCCCTTATATTGAGCCAGATTATACCGTCGCATAAACAACAAGATTCACAGATACAGCAGGCGTTTTTAAACACTCTGAATAAAGCCGGAATAACCGGCTTTATTCTTACTGCAAACGGCTATAACCACTAGAATTATGCTGCCCTTACGATGTAGTTAAATGCTACGTTGCGAGGCCTATTTTCGTTAGCGGTCGGGACTTGCCTTGATGCATCAATGTCAAAATAGGTAAGATCAGTACTACTGCCGCCATTTGCTGAACGTGTATCTGCCGTAGCATATCGCGACGATGCCATGACCCCACTCACAATAGGCGTCTGGGGAGCACCGCCCATCTGAGCATGTATAGCTTGAGTTGATCCTGTAATATTTCTGATTGCATCTCCCTGCCAAGACAAAAGACCACGACCACCATCAACACCTCGATTATCATCCCATCCGCGAATAAATTCTCCTCTTAAATCAGGTAATCTACCGCTAGGATAAGCCTCCGCTAACTTCGGATACTGTAATTTATTAAAAGGTGAACCATTACAAACGAAATAACCGAAAGGTGGAGTGAGTAACGGCCAGGGAATAGGAGAACCCACAGGTATATTAATCTCTTCACGTAATGAACTTATTACTTCCTGAACAAGTTTTTGTGTAGCCGCCAATGTGTCGCTATTGCCAATCACATTTGTAAGCTGAACAACCCCCTTTTGTGTTAATGAAGCACTGGGAATGTCTGTTGTAATTTTTTGTTCTATCGCTTTATTTAATTGAGCGGTAAGTTTGGCTACATTTCCATCATCCAGAACATCATTGCCAGATCGTGTCGCGATAAAATCAGCGACGACAGATGATATGGTTGACGATTGACGTAACACCTTATTTAACAAGTGTGTGGGAACATTCTCCGGAGAAAATCCTGTCTGCAAACCCGGGTTTTCTTCATATTTTTCTTGACTAATGA
Organism: Photorhabdus luminescens subsp. luminescens; assembly: GCF_001083805.1. GTDB lineage: Bacteria > Pseudomonadota > Gammaproteobacteria > Enterobacterales > Enterobacteriaceae > Photorhabdus > Photorhabdus luminescens. The sequence continues at coordinate 126,570 of NZ_JXSK01000004.1, forward strand.
CATTTGCATTATTACTAATAGAAAAAGCCTTAAAATCATTCTTGTGACTCATATATTTTCCTTAAATTAAATAATGTGATTTTATAATCAACATCTTGAATTACTATAAAAATAATCTCCTACAATTCATGCAAATCAAAGTTTAGTTCAGGAAAAAAATAACACTGTATTCTTATTACTTATAAGGTTAACCGTTTTTGTATCATTGGCAGCAATAAGTAGTTCAACATTTTAGCTTTGAAAATACATTCCCAAATTTATATTTAATATCTGGAAATTATTTTTTTCTTATTTCTTCTATCCCTTCCTATAGTTTCTTATTTTTTAAATTACAGATAGAATCTTATGGCATTTTAACACGAATATCTAAGCAACCGTGTTATGGAATATCATCGGGTTTTCCATATTAATAAAAAACACGTTCATTGTTCTCATTGATACATTTAAGTCGTTAGTCATAAAAAACGTAAAAAGTAAAGCCGGTTACCCGGCTTCAATTACTTGGCTGCTCCGGCCACTCAATATCAGGAGCTTGCAGAATATCGACACGGCTCAATAATACAAAATACTTTTTCCAAGCCATCAATGCTACTTTCTCTGCTTCTGTTGCCATTTCAACATCAACAGTATGTTGCAGTAATGTAACTACTTCATTTGCATGTTGACTCAATGTATTTCGCTGTTGTTCCGCCTGTTCAATCTGACTGGCTTTTACTGAAACTTCATCAACGATCCATTCTTCTCCGGTCCACTTATCAAAATGAGTAGCTGGTTTCTTGAATGTTAGCATATCTGATAATTCACCGATTTCTGTTACCTCAACAGGCAAACGAGTTTCCTTGCTGTAAGCTGTTGTGCCTCGATAATCGGGTACAACTTCCCAATACTTACCATCTTCACTACGACAAACCACTTTATTATCAGAATCTGGAAGCTCTGGCGCATCAATATAGGAACTAGCTGGTAGGCCTACTCCTTCCATTAGATATTCCGGGCGAGCGAAAATGAACTCACGGGAATATGGTGCTGCATGATAAATTGTCAGCCAACCGGCCTTTTCTGCCAACCCATCTTTACCTAATACTGCCACTTTAGATTCTAGAGAATCTTTTTGTTCTGCCATTATGCTGCATGTTGCTCTCACTACGTAATTAAATGCAACGTTTCGGGGACGGGTGACACCAAAAAAATTTACATCTGTAATCCAATTCCCTGCTCCTCCTACTCCTCGTCCATTTACTTTAACATTCTCGGCTGGAACATCCCAATTCAATTCTACTCTATTATTTAGCGAGAAGTTAACAACGCAATTAGGAGGATTATTAATTTCTTGTACTAAATAAGATCCTTCTTGCCAAGACAAAATCCCACGTCCACTATCAGCACCTCGACTATCATCCCAACCACGAATAAACTCGCCCCTTAAATCAGGTAATCTGCCGTCAGGATAAGCTTCTGCTAACTTTGGGTACTGTAACTTATTAAAAAATGCACCATTACAAGTGAGATAACCGATAGGTGGATAGGGCAATGGCCAAGGAATTGGAATACCAATAGGAATATTACTAGCTTCTTTATTTTGCCTATCTATTTCTTCTCTAGAATACGTTCCCACATCTGCCGCATTTAAATTTATATCCTCAGTCAACACCTTACCATTCACTTTTCGACTATTAGGCACTCTGCCATTAATATTTTCATACAGTGAGCTTACTATTTCCTGAGCCAATTTTTGCGTCACTGCCAATGTATCACTGTTACCGACCTCATCAGTCAGTTGAACAACACCTTTTTGTATTAATGAAGCACTAGGAATTTCTGTCGCGAATTTTTGTTCTAACGCTTTATTTAATTGAGCGGTAAGTTTGGCTATATCACCATCATCCAGAATGTCATCACCAGATTGTGTCGCGATAAAATCAGCAATGACTGATGATATTGTTGACGATTGACGTAATACCTTATTTAACAAGTGAGTGGGAACATTATCCGGTGAAAATCCGGTCAGCAACCCCTTACTTTCTTCATATCTTTCCTGACTGACTACATTTGCATTATCACTAATAGAAAAAGCTTTAAAATCATTTTTATGACTCATGTACTTTCTCCTTAAATTAAATAATGTTATTTAATAATCAACACATTGAATTATTGCAAAAAAAATCCTCCTGCAATTCACTCCAATTAAAGTCTAGTTCAGAAAAAGAATGTAGTTCAACATTTTATCATCGAAAATATACTACCAAAATTTATATTTAACATTTGGAAATAATTTTTCTCTTATTCTTTCAATCTCATCCTGTAACCTCTTATGTTTTAAGTGATCATGTTCTGGAATGTCACCGGGTTCCCCGCCTTCATAAAACACACGCTCATTGTTCTCATCTATATATTTAAGTCGCCAGTTCTGAATTCTCTGTTTTCAGAATAAAAAAATAAAGCCAGATTAACCGGCTTTATTCTTACTTCAAGCTACTCCGGCCACTAGAATTATGCTGCCCTCACAACGTAGTTAAATGCAATGTTACGGGGTCTATTTTCATGTGATGTTCTTGCAACATTTGAATTATCAAAATAGATTACATACCCGGTACCTGCAACTAGCTGATAAACGATTGTGCGAGCCGGCCCTTCCGAAAACACACCGCTCGTGCTGTCATGCGGCCGCGTCATCATACCGATGTTATTACCGCCTTCAAGTGCCCCACCTAATTTCTGCATTGTATCTATTTGCCACGAACCACATACACGACCAGGATCAACACCACGGCCATCATCCCATCCCCGAATAAACTCACCTCTTAAATCAGGTAATCTACCGTCAGGATAAGCTTCCGCTAACTTTGGGTACTGTAATTTATTAAAAAATGCACCATTACAAGTGAGGTAACCAACAGGAGGATAAGGCAACGGCCACGGAATAGGAGAACCCGCAGGAATTTCACTGGCAACTTTAATTCGGTTATCTATCTCTTCACGGGTATAAGTATACTTACGTAATGAATTTATTTCTTCCTGAACAAGTTTTTGCGTCACTGCCAATGTATCACTATTGCCAATCACATTTGTAAGTTGAACAACACCTTTTTGTGTTAACGAAGCACTGGGAATATCTGTTGTAATTTTTTGTTCTAATGCTTTATTTAATTGGGCACTAAGTTTAGTTATATTTCCATCATCCAGAACATCATTGCCAGATTGTGCCGCGATAAAATCAGCGACGACAGATGATATGGTTGATGACTGGCGTAACACCTTATTTAGAAAGTGTGTGGGAACATTATCTTGAGGAAATCCAGTCTGTAAACCCTGATTTTCCTCATATTTTTCTTGACTGACTACATTTGCATTATTACTAATAGAAAAAGCTTTAAAATCATTTTTAGGACTCATATATTTTCCTTAAATAAAATAATGTTATTTTATAATCAACATTTTAAATTATTGTAAAAATAATCCCCTGTAATTCATGCTAATCAAAGTCTAGTTCAGGAAAAAAACAATACTGTGTTCTTATTACTTATAAGTTTAACCGTTTTTGTATCATTGGCAGCAATAAGTAGTTCAACATTATGAATTGCTCTAATGACTTTATGTGTGGGTCTTAATCTATCGTAATCCTAACCGGTTTCCCTAGCCGGTACACCTCAAAATTTAAAAAGATAAAGCCGGGCTAACCGGCTTTGTTACTACCTCAGTTTATCCAATATCGGAAACTTGCAAAATATCTACTCTGCTCAACAATACCCGATATTTCTTCCATTCAAATAAAGCGGCTTCTTATATTTCTGGCTTTCAAAGAACATTTCTGTTTATACCCTATGGATTTCAAGATGCATCGCGACGGCAAGGGAAAGAATCCCCGGGAGCATAGATAACTATGTGACCGGGGTGAGCGAGCGCAGCCAACAAAGAGGCAACTTGAAAGATGACGGGTATAGCTATTATGCTGCTCTCACTATGTAATTAAATGCAATATTGCGGGGACGGGTTTCATAACCGCCTGTATTGTTAGCAATTGATGTAACAGTTGCGCCACCTATAACATCCCTACCGAGCGGGTACTGGTATCCGTCTAGAGGTCCTTGATAATTAGAAAGGTATTTTCTTCTCTCATTCCCTTGAGAAAGTTGTATTCTTTTTGTGTTGTCAGTCTGTGCGCTTAAAATAATACGACCACTATCAACACCTCGAGTATCATCCCAACCACGAATAAATTCTCCGCGCAGGTCAGGTAATTTTCCTGTAGGATACGCTAACGCTAATTGTGGGTAAGCTGTTTTATCGAATTCTGCTCCGTTACATTGCAGCCACCCGGCTGGTGGTATAACTGTCGGCCAGGGAACAGGAACACCTACAGGAATATTGTTAACTGCATTAATTAGATTATTAATTTCTTCCTTGGTATATACACCTATATCCCCGGCCTCTAGATTAATGTCAGTAGACAATGTTTTTCCATTCACCCTTCGGCTATTGGGCACTCTATCATTAATATTTTCACGCAATGAATTTATTATTTCCTGGGCTAGCTTTTGAGTAACAGCCAATGTATCACTATTACCCACTACATCTGCAAGCTGAACAATACCTTTCTGTGTTAATGAGGCATTTGGCACTTCCTCTGTGATTTTTTGCTCTAACGCTCTGTTCAATTGAGCAGTGAGTTTAATTATATCACCATCATCTAGAATATTATCGTTAGATTGTGTAGCGATAAAATCAGCCACTACAGATGATATAATTGATGACTGGCGTAAGACTTTATTTAATAAATCAATAGAAATAGTATTAGGTGGAAATCCAGTCAGTAACCCCTCATTTTCTTCGTATTTTTCTTGACTAACTATATTTGCATTATCACTAATAGAAAAAGCCTTAAAATCATTCTTATGACTCATATACTTTCCTCATATTAAATAATGTTATTTTATAATAAACATATTGAATTATTGTAAAAATCCCCTCCTACAATGTACTCCAATTAAAGTTTAGCTCAGAAAAAAATAATGCGATGTTCTTCTTACTTAAAATACTAGCTGTTTTTGTATAATTTCCAGTAATAAATAATTCAACATTTTTAAATTTAAAATATATCTAAAAAATTATAATTTAACATTTGGAAATTATTTTCTCTTATTTTATTATAGTTACTATTAATGCTAGGCTATGTCCCTCAATAGATTGAAATAAGATAATCATCTCCGGCAAATTATGTTATGGCTCGTTACGATCTTTCTATAGCCATAGGATGCCGATAGATCAGAATTTTCGGGATGACAAAATGAACGGTTTGATATCACGCTGAAAATAAAAGATTATATCTGAGATACCAAGCCAACAACCTTAAATCTAAACGAGTTATCTCACATTTGATATTAGCAGAGAATATCTTGCGACACTCTCCGCTAATTTTAAGGTGAACAGCACTGGATACTGTTCTCAATCATCTCGCCAAAACCGACCGAAATATAGTGTCGGTTTATTAACGCTGACTTGTGGAATTCTCTCAGCGCCTGAGAGCAAGCTTTCAGGGCAGAAAATGAAAGTCTTACTATTCTGCGCACTGGAGTTTAATATAGGCTAGGCTAAGCCTTTTTATATAGTTAACTCTTAAGTCCCATTTGGGTGTAGTTACAAGAGAGGATTCTTATTCGACCCAACCTCCACTTCAATTTCTGCGTTTAAATAGCCGGCGAGATTGGTAGCTGTAACTTTATAGTAGTAAATAAGGTTAGGAGGCGGTATCAGTATTTCACTTCTGCCGGGGTAGATCTCTATAGAACTATACAAAGTATAATCTCCGACTAAGGATGCCCAGTAGCCACTCACTTTAACTAGCGCTAAGCTAACGTTTTTTATCGTTATATGAGGTTGATGAGCAGGAACTAATATACTGCCATTCTTATAAATATCAAGAGTCTGATTAGGGTTTATATATACTCGTGCCATTTTATTGTTTCCTTATTATTACGGTTATTTGACTGTCTACATAGCATATGACCTTATCGGTTAAATTTAACTTAGCATTTACTACAAGCAGTTAAATATTGAACTTTATCAGTGATGTAAAAATAATAAGATAACCTCAAAGCCATATCAATATTAAATGATTTGTAGGAAGAATATTTTCTTGAATATATTAAATCTCCGAATTAAAATTAGTCAGATTAATTATGAGCTATACATTGGTATATTTTGGTAAATAAAATAATGATGAATATCGTCTAAATAAAATTTCAAAATTGTAAATCACTTGAAAGGAACTCAGTCCGATTTTTGCGATCTGATTAGTCGCCAAATCAAAACAAGTCACTCATTGACTGAGTAATGCCGTCATTACACCAATATCGTGAAATAAACGCCGCCAGAACCCCTTGCGCCGTGCGCGCTTAAACCAACCATTGGATAAACAGGTTTACGTTTGTCATGTTTCACCATGCTTTTCACGGCAAGCCCCTTCCTTTCAGAAGGTGTCAAAATACCAAACCTAAGAAAACACTCATCAAAAGGCGTCATCCGGCAGGCACAAAGTATTTCAGGGCTGAAATTACTATGATAACTGGCATAATAAGCGCAGTTATACCGCCCTTTATTTGCAAAGCTGATTATCAAATTAAGAGGTAATACTATGATTTATCCATTTTTTATATTTAAAACAGAAGATGGGTTTGACGGTTACTTCCCCGATGTCGAAGGCTGTTTTTTTGCTGGCAATACTTTAGAAGATGCGATCCGTGATGCAGAAAAAGCATTTGGGCAGCACATGAGTGTTTTAACCGAACACGGCGGCTATGTCCCTGCCCCTAAAGACTCATCCGATTACATTGGCTATCCTCGTTTGTCTGAGGATGGAGGAGTTATTGCTCTTATCGAGTTAGATCCAGCAAAATATGAGTCAAAAGCCATCAAATTCAATTCTCCGACCCATTGATTAAAAGTCAACTGCTCTACCGATTAAGCTAACGACCCATCTGGGGGAATTGGTTTTGAATGAAGCTTCAAGATGGTGGGTCGTGCAGGATGACTCGGCCTACGGCCTCGCCCTTCGGGCCAGCGCTCACGCGCTGTTGTCTCGCTTCGCTCGGCTCGAACCTGCAACCAATTGATTAAAATTCAACTGCTCTACTAATTGAGCTAACAATTGATCTTAATGGAAATTATTTGAATGCTGTCTTCTGAGATGGTGGGTCGTGCAGGATTCGAACCTGCGACCAATTGATTAAAAGTCAACTGCTCTACCGACTGAGCTAACGACCCATCTAGGAGGATTTGTTTTGAATGAAGCTTCAAGATGGTGGGTCGTACAGGATTCGAACCTGTGACCAATTGATTAAAAGTCAACTGCTCTACCGACTGAGCTAACGACCCATCTTGTGACTTCTCTCGGCAACGGCGGCATATATTACTGATTTCTCCGCGCTACGCAATGATTATTTTTTAAAATTATGTTTAAATGCTTATTAAGCACTCAATCAACCCCGAAAATGTATTACTACACCCTTCCGGGGCTAATAATTACAGTGTAGAAAGCTTTTTCTCTGCCAGTTTAGCTGCATTCGAACCAGGATATTGTTTCATAACCTGCTGGTAAACCGATCGCGCTTTATCCTTCTGACCCTTGTCCTGCATGATTAAACCAACTTTATAAAGCGATTCACCACTCTTCTGCGACTTAGGATACTCTTTTACTACCGTAGCAAAGTAATAAGCAGCTTCGTCTTTCTTACCCTTGTTATAATGAAGTTGCCCTAACCAGTAATTAGCATTAGGCACGTAACTCGATTTCGGGTAACTCTTCACAAAACTCTGAAAGGCTACAATCGCTTTATCATACTCTTTGGTATTCACTGCCAAATGAACAGCAGCGTCATAATCACCCTTCTCGCTGCCCGTACCAACAGATGATGCTTGATTGCCGCTATGACTTGCCGTTGAAGAAGCTGTGTTTGCAGTAGGCTTACTCCCCTCAGCACTGGTAGCACCTTCCAGTTGCTGATAAATGTCCTTCTGCCGCTCTATAATCTGATTGAGCTGATACTGATTCTCCTGAATCTGCCCTCGAAGCATGTCAATATCACGTTGGGAATCAGCAAGTTGTTGCTGGAGCTGCGTTAATAGCTGACTGTGAGCATTGGAAATACGCTCTAATTGGGTCAGACGCTCATCGGTAGAACCCGAGCCGACATTACTGATTGGCGCTTGGGCAATAGCGGTCCAAGGAACCGCTACGCCAACCAATAACGACAGACCCAAAAAATGATGTCTGAAGTTACTGTTCATGAACTACTCTTAGTATGCCAGTACTGCGCGACGGTTTTTACCATAAGCGGCTTCGTCGTGGCCCAGTACAGCAGGTTTTTCTTTACCGTAAGAGACGATAGAGATTTGCTCACCGGAAACACCTTTGCCTTGCAGGTACATTTTCACTGCATTAGCACGGCGTTCACCTAATGCGATGTTGTACTCAGGAGTACCACGTTCGTCAGCATGTCCTTCTACAACAACTTTGTAAGATGGGTTGCTGCGCAGGAATGCCGCGTGAGCGTCTAACAGTTGAGTAAAATCTGAGCCGATATCGTATTTGTCAAAACCGAAATATACGATATTGTTGTTTTGTAGCTCTCGCATTTGCTGACGAGCTAATTCCTCTGCTGACAGACCCGCATTAGTTTCGTTAACAGTGCCTACACCAGTCTGATCGTTATCAGCATTCTTGTTAGAACTACACGCTGCTACGGCCATAACTGGTAAAGCTAACATCAGCCCTTTTAGCACTTTGTTCAGTTGCATCTCTTTGATCCTTTTAAAATTTGCCATACATATTATTTTATTATGCATCACAGATACGGCGACCAAGCAGGAAATTTTACCTGTCCATCGGTCGCCGGAAGACGCGCTTTGAAACGCCCGTCAGTCGAAACTAGCTGCAATACAGTCCCCAACCCTTGGGTGGAGCTATAAATCACCATAGTGCCGTTAGGTGCGATACTCGGCGTTTCATCCAGGAACGTATCCGTCAAAGTTTGAACGGCTCCCGTTGCCAGATCTTGTTTAGCAATGTGCTGCTTACCACTCTCTGAGCTGACCATCACCACAAAATTACCATCCGCGCTTACATCAGCATCCTGGTTTTGTGTGCCTTCCCAAGTGAGGCGTTGCGGAGCACCGCCATTAATATCGGTTTTATATAACTGTGGACGACCACCCTGATCAGAGGTATAAACCAAAGTCTGGTTATCCGGCATCCAACTTGGCTCAGTATTGTTACTGCGGCCATCTGTCACCTGACGAATCTGAGCTGAACTCAAATCCATCACGTAAAGATTCAAACTACCCGATTTAGACAGAGCAAATGCCAATTTGCTGCCATCTGGGGAAAATGCAGGCGCACCGTTATGACGCGGGAAGGAAGCAACCTGACGTACTTCACCACTCGCCAAGGTTTGAATAACCAAGGCAGAACGGCCACTTTCAAATGTCACATAAGCCAGTTTGGCGCCATCAGGAGACCAGGCCGGCGACATCAACGGTTCCGGCGAACGGTGAACAGTGAACTGGTTGTAACCATCGTAATCAGATACACGCAGTTCATACGGATATTTACCGCCATTAGTCTTGACGATATAAGCCAAACGAGTACGGAATGCCCCTTTGATGCCCGTCAGTTTTTCAAATACTTGATCACTGGCTGTATGCGCAGCATAACGCACCCATTGTTTGGTTACTTTAAATTGATCCTGAGCAAGCACGGTACCCGGAGCACTCGCAGTATCAACCAACTGATAAGAGATTAAAAAACCACCATCCGCACTTGGTTGGATCTGCCCAACAACAACAGCATCAATTCCCAACGCCGACCATGCAGCCGGTGTCACCTCAGATGCCGTCGTCGGTTGCTGTGGCATACGGCTGACATCGATAGGGTTAAATTTACCGCTGTTGCGAAGATCGGCCCCAACGATCGCCCCTATCTCTTCAGGCGCATTGCCCGCGCCAGTCCATTTAAATGGCACAACGCCAATAGGACGTGCAGAATCGACACCTTGGGTAATCTCAATCCGAACTTCTGCCTGAGCAACCGTGGCCCATAACATTAAAATGCCTAGCACTACTTTAAAAGCCTGCCTCATTAATCTCTCCCTTATCACGATGGAATAGTCGCAATAATTCGCAGAATATTAACAAACGTCAACAAACAAAACCAGATAGCTTAATAATATAGAATGGTTTTGTTTGTTACTAATAATGCCTAAATAACAACTTTTATTGAGGTTTGAACTCCAGCGAAGCATTTTTAAACGCTTCATAAACCTCCTTGCTTGGCGGTTTCGGTATTTTCGCTTGTTTAGCCGCCGCTACCGCTGCTTGGCACAACGCCTGATCCCCCCCTTCTGGTTTTACATCAATTAACAAGCCATCAGGAGCAAGCTTAATCCGCAATATACAGGTACGCCCACGATACATGCTTGGATCGTAAAACTTATTCTGTATCGCTATCTGGATCTGTCCCAGATAGTTATTAATGTCAGCATTTGAAGCACCGCTTTTCTTGCCGCCGCCTTTACCCGCGGCAGACGCCCCTCCTTGCTGTTTAGGCGCATTGGAAGTTAAACCGCCCAGTAAGTCATCAACTTCACTTGCCTGTTTAGTGGCTTGCTCCGCAGCTTTTTTCTTGGCGTCAGCTTCGGCCTTGGCTTTAGCCTTTGCATCTGCCTCAGCTTTGGCTTTAGCATCCTCTTCAGCCTTGGCTTTTGCTTTGGCCTCAGCTTCTGCTTTAGCTTTCGCTTCTTCCGCGGCTTTTTGTTTAGCAGCAGCGGCTTCAGCTTCTTTCTTAGCTTCAGCTTCGGCTTTCTTCTGTGCCTCTGCCTGCTCTTTAATCAATTTTTCTTTTTCAGCCTTAGCCTTTGCCGCCGCTTCTTCTGCCTGTTTTTGCTCTTCACGGGCTTTGTTTGCGGCTTCTAAAGCTTGCTTTTTCTGTTCTTCCGCTGCCTGTTGCGCTTTAATTCGCTCTTCTTCTACCGCTTTTAAACGCTCCTGCTCTTCAGCCTGTTTTTCCCTTAATTCAGCAGCCTGCTGTTCCGTTTTTTTCTTTCGTAACTGCTCTGCACGCTTAGCATCAGCCTGTTGTTGTTGCTGTTGGTTGTACTGTTGTACTACCGCATTCGGATCGACCATAACAGCATCAATAACAGAACCATCCTGACCACCGCCACCCATTTCAGTTTTTCGTGTCAGGGAACCCCAAATAAGTAACCCGATCAAAATAATATGCAACACAACCGAAACGATAACAGCGCGATTTAATTTATTGTTTTGCCCGTTTGTCTTTCCCACGCTCGATATCCAAGATCTTCAAATAACAGCAACTGCCGGCCAAACTCAGATAGGCTGAGTCATTAAACCAACGGATTTCACACCTGCCCGATGCAGCATGTTGAGTGCCTTAATAATCTCATCGTAAGGCACTTCCTTCGAACCACCGATCAAAAAAACGGTTTTTGGATTCTCTTTTATTCGTGCCTGCGCTTCCGCAATAATCTGCGGTTCAGGCAATAATTCCAACCTCTCATGGTTAACTATCATGGTGTACTGACCGACACCAGAAACCTCCACGATTACCGGTGGATTATCGGAGCTGGAAACCGTTTTAGAATCTACCGCATCCGGCAGATCAACTTCTACGCTTTGAGTGATAATCGGCGCTGTTGCCATAAAGATAAGCAACAGAACCAGCAATACGTCCAGTAAGGGAACGATATTGATTTCGGATTTCAGCTCACGCTTGCGACTACGAGTGCGTGCCATAGCCTCTCCCCTTACTATTTGTTCTCTGCTTTATTTTCAGCAGCGAAAGCCTGACGATGCAAAATAGCCAGAAACTCTTCCATAAAGTTATCGTAATTTTGCTCTAGCTTATTAACACGCTGATTCAGGCGGTTGTATGCCATAACTGCCGGAATCGCCGCAAACAGACCAATCGCCGTTGCAATTAACGCTTCTGCAATACCCGGCGCCACCATCTGGAGAGTAGCCTGTTTTACCGCACCTAACGCGATAAATGCATGCATAATTCCCCAAACCGTACCAAATAGACCAATATACGGGCTAATTGAGCCAACTGTCCCCAAGAATGGAATATGGCTTTCCAACGATTCCAATTCACGATTCATTGAGATACGCATTGCACGTGAAGCCCCTGTCACCACCGCTTCTGGCGCATGATTATTTGCATGACGCAGACGGGCAAATTCTTTGAACCCAGAGTAAAAAATTTGTTCTGTTCCACCTAAAGAATCTCGACGCGACTGACTTTCCTTATATAAGCGTGATAATTCAATACCCGACCAGAATTTATCTTCAAACGCTTCCGCTTCTCGGGTTGCTGCATTGAGAATTTTGGTCCTTTGAATAATGATCGCCCACGAAGCAACGGAAAAGCAGATCAAAATAAGCATGATCAGCTGCACCAAAAGGCCCGCCTTCAGGAATAAATCTAGAATGTTCATGTCAGTCACTGCTTAAACTCCGCGACAATAGACTTTGGAAGCGCAATCGGCTTCATTTGAGATGTATTCACGCAGGCGATTAACACTTCTGCGCTGTTAATAATTGTTCCATTACCATCAACAATGCGTTGAATAAATGTCAAAGACGCTCTACGAATATCCGTAATTTCACTCTGCACCTCCAACATATCATCAAGCCGGGCCGGGGCACGGTAATCAACCACTATACGCCGAACAACAAATGCAATTTGTTCATCAAGTAAACGCTGTTGATGAATTCCATGCTGACGTAACACCTCAGTACGCGCTCTTTCATAAAAGACGACATAACGACCGTTATAAACTATCCCACTCACATCTGTATCTTCGTAATAAATACGAATGGGCCACCGGAACAACGTATTACTCACTTTCAATCCTACATAAGGCGAATTAACGCTGCCACTATACTCAAGACAATGCGGCTTTGGAATAATGTGCAAATAAAAAATTTATGGGTTAGAAGCCCGATAACATACAGAATTAACTCATAAAGAAATGATACAAACCCCAAATCAGAATCAAGAATGCCGGCAAAGGGGAGAAAAAAATGCGCCAGACGATATTTCTTGGCTGCAAACCCACCCCGAAAATCACACCTGTACATACAGCCCATATTAGCAAAACACCTTGCCATATCTGCAATGAACTGGTGTTAGCCGCAAAACGAGCAGGGTCCCAGAATACACAAGCAGCAAACATTAATGCCGCAATAAGGATAAGGCCCCGAATAGGGCCTTTATCTATCAACACGATTTCTCGCCATTTTTAGCGGCTTTTTCTTCTTCATTATGCTCAAAAGCTAAGGCAGCGATTATAGCGAAACTACAAGCCAAGAGCGTTCCGAGAATCCAAGCAAAATACCACATGCTTTATGCTCCTTAGTACAGTGAATGTTTGTTATCTTCAATAAAGCTTTTATCCAAACGCCCAAACATTTTGTAGTAACACCAAATAGTATATCCCAGAACAATTGGGACAAAAATCAATGCAACTACAGACATGACACGCAGCGTCATCAGGCTTGAAGTCGCATCCCACATCGTCAAACTGACATTAGGATCAGTGATTGAAGGCATCACAAATGGGAACATCGTTACACCGCAGGCCAGAATGATGCCAGCAATTGTCATTGAAGAGAACAGGAATGCCCATCCAGCTTTATTCATACGCGTCATCAGCATCGTCAGCAAAGGCGAAGCCACACCCAACGCCGGTAGCGCCCATAACCACGGATAGTTGTTAAAGTTAGTCAGCCAAGCGCCAGCCTGATGAGCAACTTCTTTATGTAATGGGTTAGACTGAGCCATTGTATCCAAGCCGCCAGTCACAACATAACCATCAATACCATAAATCAGCCATATGCCTGCCAGCAGGAAAGCCGCCATTGTCACCAGCGCACAGAGATAAGTTGCGGCACGAGAACGCAGACGCAGTTCACCCGTAGTGCGCATTTGCAGATAAGTTGCCCCTTGAGTCACAATCATCATCAAGCTGATCACCCCCGCCAGTAAACCATACGGGTTGAGTAATCCAAAGAAGGAGCCGGTGTAGAACAGGCGGAGTTGAGAATCAACGTTAAACGGCACCCCCTGCAATAGATTACCGAATGCCACACCGATAACTAATGGTGGAACAAAGCTACCGACAAATATTCCCCAGTCCCACATGTTACGCCACTTGCGATCTTCCAGTTTGGAGCGGTAGTCAAAACCAACCGGGCGGAAGAACAACGCAGATAACACCAAGATCATAGCAACATAGAAGCCAGAGAACGCCGCGGCATAGACCATCGGCCATGCGGCGAACAGCGCTCCACCAGCGGTAATCAACCAAACCTGGTTACCATCCCAATGCGGCGCCACTGAGTTAATCATGATGCGACGTTCAGTATCGTTTTTGCCGATGATACGTAACAGGATACCGACTCCCATATCAAAACCATCAGTTACCGCGAAACCGATTAGCAATACACCAATCAGTAGCCACCATATAAATCGTAATACTTCATAATCAAACATAAGTGGACTCCTGTTTACTGAGCATCAGGTGCTGAAGTTGTTTTCTGTTCAAAATGGTAACGACCCGTTTTCAGGCTACTTGGGCCAAGGCGGGCAAATTTGAACATCAAAAACATTTCTGCAATCAGGAATAAGGTATAAAGGCCGCAAATCAGCGCCATAGAGAACAAGATATCGCCGGCAGTTAAATTGGAACTCGCCACCGCCGTTGGCAGAACTTCACCAATTGCCCACGGTTGACGACCATATTCCGCCACAAACCAGCCTGATTCTATGGCAATCCACGGCAATGGAATACTGTACAGTGCTGCGCGTAGCAACCATTTTTGTTTACCAATACGGCCACGAATAACACTCCAAAACGCCAGACCGATCAACAATAACATCAGGAAGCCGGCTGCAACCATGATACGGAATGCAAAATAGAGCGGCGCAACACGAGGAATAGAATCTTTCGCGGCTGCTTTGATTTGTTCTTCACTGGCATCAGTCACTTTGCTGGTATAACGTTTCAGCAACATGCCATAACCCAGATCTTGTTTATTCTCATTGAATGCAATACGAACAGTCGGGTCGGTGTTACCTGCACGCAACTCTTCCAACAGATGATAAGCCTTTATACCATTACGAATACGCTGCTCGTGCTGGTCCATCAAATCACGCAGACCAATGACCGGAGTATCAACAGAACGGGTAGCAATCAGCCCCATAAGATAAGGGATCTGAATGGCATATTTGTTTTCCATTTTATCCTGATCCGGGATACCTATCAGTGTAAAAGCTGCCGGCGGTGGTTGGGTTTCCCATTCAGCTTCGATGGCGGCCAGCTTAGTCTTCTGTACATCGCCCATTTCGTAACCAGATTCATCGCCCAATACAATAACAGACAGCACAGCCGCGATACCAAAGCTTGAAGCAATCGCAAATGAACGTTTGGCAAATGGAATATCACGGCCTTTAAGCAGGTAGTAAGAGCTGATACCGAGAACGAAGATCGCCCCGGTCACATAACCCGCGGCAACGGTATGAACAAATTTCACCTGAGCAACCGGGTTCAGCACCAGTTCAGAGAAACTTACCATCTCCATACGCATGGTTTCAAAGTTGAAATCAGAAGCAATCGGGTTTTGCATCCAACCGTTAGCAATCAGAATCCAAAGTGCAGAGAAGTTAGATCCTAATGCGACTAACCAAGTTACCGCCAGATGTTGCGTCTTACTGAGACGATCCCAACCGAAGAAGAACAAGCCTACGAATGTAGATTCCAGGAAGAACGCCATCAGGCCTTCAATCGCCAGAGGGGCGCCAAAAATGTCACCGACATAGTGAGAGAAATATGACCAGTTAGTCCCAAACTGGAACTCCATAGTCAGCCCTGTTGCAACCCCCAGAGCAAAGTTAATACCAAATAACTTGCCCCAGAATTTTGTCATATCTTTATAAATTTGTTTACCGGAGAGCACATATACCGTTTCCATGATCGCCAGCAGAAACGCCATACCAAGCGTTAGCGGAACGAATAGGAAGTGATACATCGCGGTTAAGGCAAACTGTAATCGTGACAGTTCGACAATATCAAACATCTTGACTCCTTGCTCCTAGCAGGAAGACACCGACTTGCGGCAACCTGACTTCATATAAGCACTTTTCGCAAAACACTCATGCTGAAGCCTCATAACTACCAGCAATAAATGCCTTTAAAATAACAACTCATAACCAAGTAAATTAAAAACTAATTAGACTAATAGTATAGTACGCTTATATTCCCATACAATAAATAGGTTTTACGTGATTCAGATTAGAATTCTGAATATAGGTCAAGAATTGCAGTTATTGTTTAATGGGAATTAATTTGATCAAAGTCAATTTAAGCAAATTAAAGCAATAATGCCATAGTAATAACTTGATTTTAGGTATCTTTTTCTGATTAGTGTTAATTACTTTGTCCATTATTTCATTTTGGTTGATATATTGTTAATTATTTGTTTATTTAGATAAATATTGATTTCTATATTGATGTAAAATGACTTTTAAAATTAACTTGTTATTTTCATCCTTAAGAAAATATTATTATTAACTTTTCCTTTAATTAAATTTCATTTTAATAAATAGCATTAATGAAATTCAGTTTAATTTAATTGGAGAATAACAAATTGAAAATAAAATTTAACGAATTTAATCGCGGTGAATACTGTCTATACAAATAAAAAGGCCACTTTACAGCGGCCTAATAGATAAGATTTTTTATCAGATTTTACTTACCAGCAAGTAAATCTTTCACTGCATCACCGATGTCTGCCAAGCTACGGACAGTTTTCACACCCGCCGACTCCAGAGCAGCAAATTTTTCGTCCGCCGTTCCTTTACCACCTGCGATGATGGCGCCAGCATGTCCCATACGCTTACCTTTTGGTGCAGTTACACCGGCGATGTAGGCAACAACCGGCTTAGTGACGTGTTCTTTAATATAAGCCGCCGCTTCTTCTTCTGCCGTTCCACCAATTTCACCAATCATTACGATGGCTTCTGTTTGCGGATCTTCCTGGAACAATTTCAGGATATCAATAAAGTTAGAACCTGGAATTGGGTCGCCACCGATACCAACACAGGTAGATTGCCCTAAACCAGCATCCGTTGTCTGTTTTACCGCTTCATAAGTCAGCGTTCCTGAGCGGGAAACAATGCCAACTTTACCTGCTTGGTGAATGTGTCCCGGCATAATACCGATCTTACATTCATCTGGCGTAATGACTCCCGGACAGTTAGGGCCAATCATACGCACACCCGCTTCATCCAGTTTCACTTTAACCGCCAGCATATCCAGCGTCGGAATACCTTCAGTAATGGTGATGATCAGTTTAATACCTGCGTCGATCGCTTCCAGAATAGAATCTTTACAGAATGGCGCGGGAACATAGATAACAGAAGCTGTTGCCCCTGTCGCTTCTACCGCTTCACGAACGGTATTGAAAACAGGTAATCCCAGGTGCTCAGTACCACCCTTACCCGGCGTTACCCCACCAACCATTTGAGTACCGTAAGCAATGGCTTGTTCTGAATGGAAAGTACCTTGGCTGCCAGTGAAACCCTGACAAATAACTTTGGTGTTTTTATCAATTAAAATAGACATTATTTATTTTGCCCCCACTGCTGCTACTGCTTGCTTAGCTGCATCTGTCAAGCTGGTTGCGGCAATGATATTTAAACCACTGTCAGCCAGTTTTTTCGCGCCCAGATCAGCATTGTTCCCTTCTAAACGAACAACAACCGGTACGTGAACTCCTACTTCTTCCACCGCGCCAATAATACCGTCAGCAATCAGGTCACAACGAACAATACCACCAAAGATGTTAACCAATACCGCTTTCACATTTTCATCTGACAGGATAATTTTAAACGCTTCTGTCACACGCTCTTTAGTTGCGCCACCACCCACATCAAGGAAGTTAGCTGGCGCACCGCCATGCAATTTAACGATATCCATCGTTCCCATTGCCAAGCCTGCACCGTTTACCATGCAACCAATATTGCCATCCAGCGCGACATAGTTCAGCTCCCACTGCGCCGCCTGAGCTTCACGAGGATCTTCCTGAGATGGATCATGCATTTCACGCAATTCGGCCTGACGGAACAATGCGTTACCATCAGCGCCCAGTTTGCCATCCAGACAAATCAAATCACCTTGAGTAGTAATAACCAATGGGTTGATTTCAACCAGAGCCAGATCGCGCTCCAGGAACAGATTTGCCAATCCTAAGAAAATTTTAGTGAACTGGCTGACTTGTTTACCGGTTAAACCCAATTTAAATGCCAGTTCACGCCCCTGATAAGACATAGGACCAATCAGCGGGTCGATAATCGCCTTATGGATCAGTTCCGGAGTCTCTTCCGCAACTTTTTCAATTTCAACACCACCTTCAGTAGAAGCCATGAACACTACACGACGTGTACCACGATCAACCACAGCGCCGAGATACAGCTCCTTCGCAATATCAGTTGCCCCTTCCACTAAAATCTGACGAACAGGCTGCCCTTGCGCATCTGTCTGGTAAGTAACCAAACGTTTGCCTAGCCACTGCTCTGCGAAAGCGCGAATTTCTTCTTTACTGTTAACCACTTTCACGCCGCCCGCTTTACCGCGACCGCCAGCATGAACCTGGCACTTCACCACCCAAGGGCCAGCGCCGATTTTAGATGCAGCTTCTTCTGCTTCACGCGGTGTCGTGCAGGCATAACCAGCCGGAGCGGGTAAACCATACCGTGCAAAAAGCTGTTTTGCCTGATACTCGTGTAAATTCATGATGTTCTATCCATAATTAAGTCTGAGAAGAGCAAAAATAAATAAGTTGCTCTCTGATTTTTTTGTTGCTTTGGATATAGCCAGTCCAAAGAAAAGACTGGCTGTACATATACATTTTTTACTTCAGACTGGGCAGATATTAGCGCGTATCTGCCCTGATTATGTTGCTATACGTCCAGCAGCAAACGTGCAGGATCTTCCAGCATTTCTTTGATGGTCACCAAGAAGCCTACAGACTCACGCCCGTCAATCAGACGGTGGTCATAAGACAGTGCCAGGTACATCATTGGAAGGATCTCCACCTGACCATTAACCGCCATTGGGCGATCTTTGATGGCATGCATACCAAGAATCGCACTCTGTGGTGGGTTAATAATTGGCGTAGACATTAAGGAGCCGAATACACCGCCATTAGTAATGGTAAAGTTACCACCCGTCAGCTCTTCAACGGTCAATTTGCCGTCGCGGCCTTTGATAGCCAGCTCTTTAATGCGTTTTTCGAGATCAGCCATGCTCAATGCATCGGCATCACGCAGGACTGGCGTTACCAAGCCACGCGGCGTCGATACCGCAATACTGATATCGAAATAGTTGTGGTAAACCACATCAGCGCCATCAATAGAAGCATTCACTTCTGGATAGCGTTTCAGTGCTTCAACCACGGCTTTCACATAGAAAGACATAAAACCCAGACGCACACCGTGGCGTTTTTCAAACGCCTCGCCGTACTGCTTACGCATGTCTTGGATGGGCTTCATGTTAACTTCGTTAAATGTTGTCAACATCGCGGTGTTGTTTTTCGCTTCCAGCAGACGTTCAGCCACACGCTTACGCAGGCGAGTCATTGGAACACGTTTTTCACTGCGGTGCGGCAACAGAGAATCCTGGGCAGAAACAGGGGCTTCTTCGGGCTTACTAGCCGCTTTTTCGTTATCAGCCATGTATTTTTCCACGTCTTCACGGACAATACGTCCACCAACACCACTGCCTTTAATCGCTTTAGCATCAAGATCATGCTCTGCAATCAAACGGCGAACCGCCGGGCTGAGCGCATCATTGCTCTCTTCTTCTAAACCCGCTGTCTGGCGTTTCGCCAAAGTTGCTTCTGTTTTCTCTTTTATTTCCGCCGGCTTGCCGGTGCTATCGCCCAGACGGATACGACCAAGAAGCTGACGAGACAGAACAGTGGCGTCTTTCGCTTCCAAAATGGCTTCTAAAACACCCGCTTCACTGGCCGGCACTTCCAACACAACTTTATCTGTTTCGATTTCAACCAGCACTTCATCACGCTCAACACGGTCACCCTCTTTTTTGTGCCAAACTGCCACAGTGGCATCAGCAACAGACTCAGGCAGATCCGGAACCAGAATATCTACGCTACTCATTTTATATCCTTTATTTATTCAACGTTCAGTGCGTCATTAACCAGCTCTTGTTGTTGTTGCTGGTGAACTGACGTATATCCAACTGCCGGGGAAGCAGACGCAGGACGACCTGCATAACGTAAAGAAGCCCCGAACGGGATCACTTCACGGAAGTTGTGCTGACTGCAATACCAGGCCCCCTGATTTAATGGCTCTTCCTGGCACCAGACAAAATCATGTACATGAGCATACTGTTCCAGTGTTGACTGAACATCCTGATGAGGGAATGGATATAGTTGCTCAATACGCACGATAGCGACATCAGTTTGTTCATTTTTACGACGTTGCTCCAACAGGTCGTAGTAGACTTTACCTGAACAAAGTACAACTCGTTTAACGCCTTTCGGATCAAGATCGTCAATTTCACTAATAACCGTCTGGAATTTACCGTTAGCCAGCTCATCCAAGCTGGAAACGGCCAATGGGTGACGCAACAGTGATTTTGGCGACATAACGATCAACGGACGGCGCATACCGCGCAAAGCCTGACGGCGAAGCATATGGTAGACCTGAGCTGGCGTTGATGGCACACAAACCTGCATGTTCTGTTCTGCACACAGTTGCAGATAACGCTCCAAACGGGCCGAGGAGTGTTCAGGCCCCTGCCCTTCATAGCCATGAGGCAGCAGCATAACCAAGCCGCACATACGGCCCCATTTCTGCTCACCAGAGCTGATGAATTGGTCAATAACAACCTGTGCGCCGTTGGCGAAATCACCAAACTGAGCTTCCCAGATTGTCAGGGCACGAGGTTCCGTTGTCGCATAGCCATACTCAAACGCCAATACCGCTTCTTCAGACAGAACAGAATCCCAAACATCGAATGCTCCCTGACCGTTATGAACGTTCGCCAGAGGAACATAAACAGAACCGTTAGCCTGATTATGGATAACCGCATGACGATGGAAGAAAGTACCACGACCGGCATCTTCACCAGACAAACGCACTGGAACCCCTTCATCCACTAAAGTCGCGTAGGCCAATGTTTCTGCGCCGCCCCAATCGAACAATTTATCGCCGTTTGCCATCTCTGCGCGGTCATTATAAATTTTCGCTACACGGGAGTGCATTGTCACTTCTTCCGGGACAGAGCTGATACGTCTACCCAGATCTTGCAAACGCTTAATATCAACTTTATGTGGGTACTCTTCATCCCATTCGTGATTAAGATAAGGCTCCCAAGTAAATGAATGCAGCCCCATTGAGCGCCACTCATCAACGACACAATCACCACGGTCGAGGGCATCACGATACAGGTTAACCATTTCGGTCACATCATCGACTGATATCAAGTTCTCCGCCGCCAGCTTGTCGCCATAGATTTTACGTGGCGTTGGGTGTTTCTTGATTTTTTGATACATCATTGGCTGAGTTGCACTTGGCTCATCAGCTTCGTTATGACCATGACGACGGTAACAGACCAGATCGATCATCACATCACGTTTGAAGGTATTACGGAAATCCAGTGCTAAGCGGGTAACAAATGCCACCGCTTCTGGATCGTCTGCATTAACGTGGAAAATCGGCGCCTGTACCATTTTGATAATATCGGTACAGTATTGTGTTGAACGGGCATCTTTCGGGTTAGACGTTGTGAAACCGATCTGATTATTGATGACGATACGAATTGTACCGCCAACTTCATAACCACGAGCCTGAGACATGTTCAGGGTTTCCTGCACCACTCCCTGACCAGTAACAGCAGCATCGCCGTGGATAGTGATTGGCAACACCATATTGCTGCGGCCTTCATCCAAACGATCACGGCGGGCGCGTACTGAACCAATAACCACAGGGCTGACAATCTCAAGGTGAGATGGGTTAAATGCTAATGCCAAATGAACCTTAGCTCCCTCGGTGGCAAAGTCAGACGAGAAACCTTGATGATATTTCACGTCGCCGGTACCAAGGTGCTCTTTATGCTTACCGGAAAATTCATCAAACAGATCAGCCGGTTTTTTACCTAAGATATTAACCAAGACGTTGAGACGACCACGGTGAGCCATTCCTAGCACAACTTCTCGTGTGTCATGTTTACCCGCATGGCGGATAAGATCCTTCAACATTGGGACAAGCGCATCACCACCTTCAAGAGAGAAACGTTTCGCTCCCGGAAACTTCGCGCCCAGATAACGCTCCAAGCCTTCCGCTGCCGTCAGTTCTGCCAGAAAACGCCGCTTTTCCTCTACGCTAAACTGAGAGCTGACAGTCACAGACTCCAGACGCTGCTGAATCCAACGTTTTTCTTCCGTATTGGTGATGTGCATGTATTCAGCGCCAATAGAACCGCAATAAGTGCGTTTCAGCGCTTCATACAAATCAGCCAATTTCATCGTCTCTTTGCCGACTGCGAAAGAACCTATATTAAACGTCTCTTCAAAATCAGCTTCCGTCAGATTATGGAAAGCAGGATCTAAATCAGGCACATTATCCTGTTTCCATAATCCCAACGGGTCAAGGTTCGCATTTTGATGACCGCGGAAGCGGAATGCGTTGATGAGTTGCAAAACTTTAACTTGTTTTGCATCCATTGCTGGATCGCTGACAGAGGAATGATAACGCGTGGTATCTTTCGCAAGACGGCGGAAGTAATCACGCGTCTGCGAGTGGAGTTGCTCACCGTTGAGTCCCGCATTCGGCAATTGTTGGAAAATCTCTCTCCAACTTGCATCAACGGAGTGTGGATCGGTTATATAGTCTTCATAGATCTGCTCTATGTAAGACTGGTTTGAACCAGCCAGGAAGCTTGAATCCAGCCAGTCCTTCATTGCGCCGTTCTGCATTGTGATCCCTTAAGCTTTAAAAGCTTTAGTTTTCGCCGTGGTTAACTATTACCGTTTAAATACGGTATCGATAAAAGGTTCATTTGGACGTGCTTTATGCATGTTCTCTTTTGGGTTTCGGAACCCTTCAAGGAACCTTTAAAAACCGCCCCATCGTTTTTAAAGGTTCCTCGCCTCAAGCTTTTGTCATCATTAGCAGTTGGCAACTCATACTCTTCAATTCTTTGTGCCCTCCACAAAGAAAATCTCGCGGAGGGCAGACCTATTATGCGCTATGTTTCAGTAACATAGATTTAATATGGCCGATAGCTTTTGTTGGATTTAACCCTTTAGGGCACACACTGACACAATTCATGATGCTATGGCAACGGAAAACACTGAAAGCATCATTCAGCTTGTCTAATCGTGAAGCCGTTTCAGTATCACGGCTGTCAATCAGGAAGCGATATGCTGCCAGTAAGCCCGCAGGCCCGATAAATTTATCAGGGTTCCACCAGAATGACGGACAGGAAGTTGAGCAACATGCACACAGAATACACTCGTACAGACCATCGAGTTTTTCCCTTTGTGCAGGTGATTGCAAATGTTCGCGTGCCGGCGGGTTTTTGCCGTCATTCAGCAAATACGGACGAATCTTCTCATATTGCGCATAGAATTGCCCCATATCTACAACCAAGTCACGGATAACCGGCAAGCCGGGCAACGGGCGAATAACAATTTTCTTGCTACCGCGCCGCAAAGCCGAAACAGGCGTAATACAGGCCAGGCCATTTTTGCCATTCATGTTGAGGCCGTCAGAACCACAAACACCTTCACGACAAGAACGACGGAAAGAGAGTGTTGGGTCCTGCTCTTTAAGCTGGATCAACGCATCCAGCAACATCATGTCACGCCCTTCTTCTGCTTCCAGCGTGTAATCCTGCATATGAGGAGCGCTGTCAACATCCGGGTTGTAACGATAAATCGAAAATTCAAGTTTCATAATCTATTCCTCCGCAACTGGGTTATCAGCAACTCATTAGTAAGTACGCGCTTTCGGCGGGAATGCTTCACGCAGTTTTGGCTGCATGTTGACATTACGACGAGTCATAGTTTCAGTTTGCGGTAGATAGAGGGTATGGCATAACCAGTTCGCATCATCACGATCCGGGTAGTCGAAACGGCTATGAGCGCCACGACTCTCAGTACGGAAATTAGCAGCGACAGCCGTAGAAAATGCCGTTTCCATCAGGTTATCAAGCTCCAGACACTCAATTCTCTGAGTATTGAACTCTGAGGAAGTATCATCCAAACGTGCATTTTTCAGGCGTTCACGGATAACTTTAAGTTCTTCCAGCCCTTTCGCCATTGCATCACCTTCACGGAATACAGAGAAGTTGTTCTGCATGCACGCTTGCAAATCTTTACGAATTTTAACCGGATCTTCACCAGTACGCGTACTATTCCAACGGTTCAGACGTTGCAGGGATACTTCAATATCAGATTCACTGGCTTCGCGGCTAGTACCTTGTTCCATCAGCGATTCTTTCAGATGCAAACCGGCAGAACGGCCAAACACCACCAAATCCAGCAGAGAGTTACCCCCCAGACGGTTAGCGCCGTGAACCGATACACAGGCAATTTCACCGACAGCAAACAGGCCCGGAATAACCACATCTTCACCTTTTGCATTAACCATCAGCGCCTGACCGGTAACTTTAGTTGGGATACCACCCATCATATAGTGGCAAGTTGGAATAACCGGGATAGGTTCTTTTACCGGATCAACATGAGCGAAAGTACGGGATAATTCAAGAATACCCGGCAGACGAGATTCCAGCACCTCTTTACCCAAATGATCCAGTTTCAGCTTAGCATGAGGCCCCCAAGGACCATCACAACCACGGCCTTCGCGGATTTCGATCATGATGGAACGCGCTACTACATCACGACCAGCCAGATCTTTAGCATTTGGCGCATAACGCTCCATAAAGCGCTCGCCATCTTTATTCAACAAATAACCGCCTTCGCCACGGCAACCTTCTGTTACCAGAACACCCGCCCCGGCAATACCGGTTGGGTGGAATTGCCACATTTCCATATCCTGTACAGGTACACCGGCACGCAGCGCCATACCGACACCATCACCGGTGTTAATGTGAGCGTTAGTTGTTGATTGATAAATACGACCGGCGCCGCCCGTTGCCAGAATAGTTGCCTTCGCTTTGAAATAAACCACTTCACCGGTTTCAATACAAATCGCAGTACAACCAACAATACTGCCATCCTGATTTTTAACCAGATCCAACGAATACCATTCAGAAAAAATAGTGGTGTGGTTTTTTAAGTTTTGCTGATACAGCGTATGCAACAGGGCATGACCGGTACGGTCTGCCGCCGCGGCGGTACGTGCCGCCTGTTCACCACCAAAGTTTTTTGACTGGCCGCCGAATGGACGTTGATAAATACGGCCATCATCCAAGCGTGAAAATGGCAACCCCATGTGTTCCAGTTCCAGAATGGCCTCGGGCCCGGTCTTACACATGTACTCAATCGCATCCTGGTCACCGATATAGTCGGAGCCTTTCACCGTGTCATACATGTGCCATTCCCAGTTATCGTCATGGGAGTTACCCAACGCAACGGTGATACCACCCTGCGCAGATACAGTATGAGAACGGGTTGGGAATACTTTGGAAATCAAAGCACAGGATAATCCCATTTGTGAAATCTGTAGTGCCGCGCGCATGCCAGCGCCGCCTGCGCCAATAACGACTGCATCAAACTCTCTTACTGGCAGTTTCATCTATACACCCCACACCACAATTGTTCCGTAAATCAAGTAAGCCATCAGTGCAACGATAATCGCCAATTGCAGCATTAAACGCAGCGCCAGCGGCTTTACATAGTCAGTTAGTACTTGCCACATACCAATCCAGGCGTGAGCCAGAATGGAAAACAGTGCCAGCACAGTGAAGACTTTAGTGATGGATGAAGCGAAGAAACCCCGCCAGACTTCATAAGTGATTTCCGACGTTGTAACGACAAAGCCCAACATATAAACAACATATAAAACAATAATCATTGCGGACGCGCGCAATAATAGCCAATCATGGATACCCGTGCGACCCAATGCAGATGCGTTACTTACCATACCAGTACTCCAGCCAGAATCGACAGAATAACAGCAATCCCGATTGCCGCTTTGGCAGAGAGACTACCGACCGCTAAGTTTTCTTCCAAGTAGCCGAAATCCATCAACATATGACGGATACCACCACAGATATGGTAAGCCAGCGCGGTCAGAATGCCCCACACAATAAACTTAGCGAAAAATCCCGTCATAATATCGGCGGCTTGCTGAAACCCTTCTTGCGAGGAGAGAGACATTCCTAACAACCAGAGGAGAATTCCTACTGCTATGAAAGTAATGACGCCAGAGACACGGTGCAAGATCGAGGCTATTGCAGAGACTGGAAAGTGTATCGTCTGCAAATCAAGGTTGACAGGTCTTTGTTTTTTCACAATTTTGCCCACACAGCTCTTTTATTATTTTCCTTACCTCCGGACCTGGGCGGAAATCAGACAGCGATAAGAGGATACAAAGACACAACATTCAATCAGACGATAGATCCTTCATGTTAAAAAATGTTGTGGTTTAGTTACGCTGGGTGCTCCTACAGCAGGGTAATCCGGAGACCTGGCGGCAGTATATGTGCTTCACATTATTATTACAATTCCAACACAATATGATTAGCTACATTTCCACTGAACAGTGATTAAGATCACGATTCAAACATATTGCACAAAATTAATTATCTTGTTTGACAAACTTTAAACATTTATCTTACATATATGGTTGAAAACACTTTTGAGATTGATTTTTGATAAGAGGAAAGACCTCAAGCAAAGCTAAAGTTATGTAACTGTGTAGTCCGCACGAATCATAATCATTTTTGTAGTCAATGCATAAAACATAACTCTCAAAAATTCGCTAACAACCTGAAAACCATTGTTGTCCAGGGTGAAATTTCAGCCTTAAATGTGATATTGGCCTGATTTCAGCTTTTCCCTGGTAGTACAGTGTCAGGGGACACAGTATAAGAACCTATTCCACCAGGCATCATAGGTATAGACCATTCTTGTCAATAAATTGGGAACACAGATTGCACAGCAACCGGAGTGTGTGCACAGTCTGTAAGAGGCGATTCACCCACAAATCGCTCACCGGCGCGGGCCATACCAAAGTGCATTCAAAAGCGACCGCTTTTGTCAGAGCACCGTCCAAGCCCGTTCTTGATGGCAAAGAATAGTCGATAAAATAGCCTGATAAGATAGACTCTATTACGGTGTCTTTCTGCTGTGGTTGTTAAGAGTTATAAAAATGAAAGCGCTAAGGAGACTGTAATGGCAGATAACAAAGCAACTCTAACCCCAGACGGTTCAGTTGCTATTGAATTGGACGTGCTCACACCGACCCTTGGGTCTAAAGTCATCGACGTTCGTACTCTCGGCACCCAAGGTTTCTATACCTACGACCCTGGTTTTACTTCTACGGCATCTTGCGAATCCAAGATCACCTACATTGATGGCAACGAAGGTGTATTGCTGCACCGTGGCTTCCCTATTGACCAACTAGCGACAAAATCTACTTATCTGGAAGTCTGCTATATCCTGCTGTACGGTGAAACACCAACACAAGAGCAGTTTGATAAATTTAAAAAAACCGTTACCCGTCACACCATGATCCATGAACAGATCCATCGCCTGTTCAACGGCTTCCGCCGTGATTCACATCCGATGGCGGTGCTGTGCGGCGTTACCGGCGCGCTGGCTGCTTTCTATCATGATGCTCTGGATGTGAACAATCCACGTCACCGTGACATTACCGCATATCGCCTACTGTCAAAAATGCCGACAGTGGCCGCCATGTGCTACAAATACTCTATCGGTCAGCCATTCGTTTATCCGCGCAATGATCTCTCCTATGCAGGCAACTTCCTAAACATGATGTTCGCTACACCATGTGAAGAATATAAAGTGAACCCAGTACTGGAACGTGCTATGGACCGCATCTTTATCCTGCATGCGGATCATGAACAAAACGCGTCCACCTCAACCGTACGAACCGCAGGTTCCTCCGGCGCCAACCCATTTGCCTGTATTGCCGCCGGTATTGCTTCTCTTTGGGGCCTGCTCATGGCGGCGCAAACGAAGCTTGTCTGCGTATGCTGGAAGAAATTCAGTCAGTTGAACACATTCCTGAATTTATTAAACGGGCCAAAGATAAGAATGATGCTTTCCGTCTGATGGGATTTGGTCATCGTGTTTACAAAAACTACGATCCTCGCGCAACTGTTATGCGTGAAACCTGCCATGAAGTGCTAGATGAACTCGGCCTGAATGACAGCCTGCTGGAAGTTGCTATGGAGCTTGAACGTATTGCTCTACACGACCCCTATTTTATTGAGAAGAAACTGTATCCGAACGTGGATTTCTACTCGGGCATTATCCTGAAAGCAATGGGTATTCCATCCACCATGTTCACTGTTATTTTCGCCATTGCCCGTACTATCGGCTGGATCGCTCACTGGAACGAAATGCATGACGCCGGCGTGAAAATCGCTCGCCCACGTCAACTCTATACCGGCTACACAAAACGTGATTTCGAAAGCCAGCTTGAAAAATAATAATAAAATTCGATTACGATAAGGGCGAAGCTGTGACTGCTCCACGCCGCAAACGGCGAGGCTTCCCACTTCTCAGGCCGCCACCGTCGATATGACGGATTTACGCTAGCCTCCGTGGGCAGAAACGACGAGTCCCGCCGCCTGTAATTCTGTTGTGCCCTTGCACTGGATGTTGATCGCCGCATTGATATCGCGGTCATGTTCGACACCACAGCAAGGGCATTCCCAGATCCGCTTATGCAGCGGCATTTCCGGCACTTTGTGACCGCAGCAATGGCAGGTTTTCGAGCTGGCGAACCACTGATCCAGTTTGACCAGATGAACGCCCGCCGCTGCGGCTTTGTATTCCAGTTTCTTGATGAAGCCATGCCAGCCCGCATCCCCGATAGCGCGAGCAAGGTGGTGATTCTTCATCATATTGGCCGATTTTAGCGTCTCGACAATGATCGCTTGGTTTTCGTCAACCATTGTCCGGGAGAGTTTGTGTTGAAAATCGGCACGGGCATTGGCTACCCGTTCGTGTACCGCGGCGACCTGTAAACGTGCCTTTCGACGGTTGGCGCTGCCTTTCTGTTTTCGGGACAGGGCTTTCTGCTTGCGGCGCAGGTTACGGGCGGCGTTGATAAGATGACGAGGGTTATTCACCTTCTCCCCGTCCGACTGGATAAGATAGTGGGATAACCCCATATCGCACCCTGTCACGCGGGTGATAACGCCCGGCTTTTCCGGTACATCCCGGCCATCGTCACACAGGATAGCGGCGAAATATTTTCCCGTAGCTGTTCGGGAAAGTGTAATGCTCTTCACTTGCCCTACAATTTCTCGGTGTAGGCGCGCCTTTATCGGTGACAATTTCGGGATCTTCACGGCGCCATCCAGCACTTTCACCCCAATACAGTGATAGCTGGATTGCCGGCCGTATTTGCGTTTGAACGTGGGAAATTGGGCTTGCAACTTCGGATTGAAGAAATTATCAAACGCGGTATTCAGATTGATCACCGCCTGCTGTAACGCGATGGCGTCATATGCTTTGAGCCAGGCGTACTTGCGTGATTTCTTCGCGACCGCCAGTAGCGGTTTAAGGTCTTTGCGTGGATTTAAGCTCACACCGTGACGTCTATAAGCATGCTTTTTGATGTGCAGCGCCTTGTTGTACGCAAAACGGACCGCACCGAACTGGCCGTTAAGATACGCGGCCTGTTCGGGTGTCGGGTAGATGCGTACTTTAGTCGCTCTTAACATATTCAGCGCTCATTGCTCATTGAGAGAGTGCCTTCATTTTAGCCTGTGACAGGAAGATATCAACGGGTTGTGCATTTGATATTCACGACAAAGTCCCGTCGAAAGCGCTTTGATGGACGGATGATACACCCGTTACGTGAGGCATTCAGTTCAGCGGCGGCAAAGCTGGAATGTGAAAAGGTTCATCGGGCTGCACACACTGTGCCAAATCTAATCATGTTGATATTATAATCAATTTTCAAGATACAAGGGCTTACGGCAGTTTTTACTAGCTTAATAGTCAGAGCTTTATTTAATTGGAAAGATTATTCGGTGAAATTTGATGCCATACCCGTAAGGTTTAAAGCATCGTAGAAATTGATCTCATCACCTTCCTTGTGTATGCTCGTTATCCAAGAGTAGGTACTAGCGACTTGCTCTCTAAATTATCAAACGTAGCCTCTATTTGCGTGTGTAGCGAGATCACCAAGATCAAAATACACAATTCTATGAATCGGATAGAATAACGTTTTTGACAAAAAAACGTTAATTATGAAAAGTCTGTCAAAAGCTTTGAAGCCCACGGTTAGTGGGCTTCGTCTATTTCCGCCTTAAGAAAACGTGATCAAGCCGGATTTGGAATATCGATAAAAGTGACATCCAACCCATGATTATCAGCCAACCATTCACCCAACGCCTTAATACCATAACGTTCAGTGGCATGATGACCCGCAGCATAAAAATGCAGCCCCATTTCACGGGCGATATGAACCGTCTGTTCTGACACTTCACCGGTAATGAAAGCATCAACACCAAATTCAGTCGCCTGTTGAATAAAACTCTGACCACCGCCGGTACACCAGGCAAGAGTACGAATCTCCGCAGGCGCATTGTCACCGACATGAAACGCTTTGCGACCAAGCGCCTGTTCAATACGTGAAGTTAACTCAAACGGTGTTATCGGCTGTTCAAATTCCCCATGCGGCACGAATGCATCAATTAATCCAACAACTTTCGCGCCGATCTGATGGGCCAATTGCACGTTATTTCCCAATGATGGGTGGGCATCAAGGGGCAGATGATAACCATATAAATTTATATCATTACAGAGCAGCGTTTTCAGGCGATTATGTTTCATACCACGAATCACTGCTGGCTCATTTTTCCAAAAATAGCCATGATGAACGATAATGGCATCAGCCTGATGACGAACCGCTTCATCCAATAAAGCCTGACAAGCAGTAACGCCAGTAACAACCCGCTGAATATGAGCACGCCCTTCAACTTGTAAACCATTGGGGGCATAATCCTGAAACTCGTCAATTTTCAGTTCTCGATTAATCACATTTTCCAGCTCAATATTACGCATCATATTCGTCCTGTGTATTGATTGTATGGCAATAATATACCGTTACCTGCCTCCAATTGTCAGTTGTCAACTACTTCTGACTGCCATAACCTGCTCTGATTGTTTTAACCATAGGGGTTTATCGCTGGTTTTTACCCATATGCGATACAAATAACTGTAAAAGCGGACGCGATCACGACGAAACAACATCACCGGTAATGCCAGGATACCGAAAGTGACAGCGCCAATACGGCGTACAAGAACCTGATACCAAGGATACTCACGATATGAAGACATATTAGTCCTCCTTAAAATGATCCCACTTTTCCGTAGAATCTTAAAAATAATCAATCTGTAAATTGTTTAAAATTTTATCGCAAGAAATGAAAATTTACCACTTAATCAGATCGCTTTTAAGCCGTTATTATCGCTATATTTTCTATTTTATGTAATTTTATTACACAAAATAGAGTAAAGATGTAATATTACAAACAAATTATGAACATTTAATTAACGATCAGTGAAAATGTTATTAATAGCAATAAGAGTCAATTTTTTCACAATCCTTGATTCTACTCCTGTCATCATTGGCTCCACTCTGCTCAAGGAATGGATTGGACTCAATAGATAATCCCATTGCCTACAGATAACAATATAGGCATGTGAAAATACCCTTCTGATTCTGGAAATAGAAGCTGAGATTGCCAATAGAAAATTTTCATTGATAATTATTATATGAGCACGGAAAAATGAGGTAAGCTTTTGAAGCATACTATTTTTCCAGAATGATCGTGGATTAACTATAACAGGTAATAGGAGGAAAGATGAAGATATTAACCATCATGTTATTGATATTAATAACAAATATTTCAGGTTGCGTCTCCAAAAAACATTCTTTTTCTATTGACTATAAAGCAAATGGCGAAACTTTTCATTTGACTCCATTATGCATAGAGGAAATCACCCCGAAAAAAGGGGATAATTACTATTCCATTTTCATCAAGGTAAAAAACAACTCTCATTGCAGTAAACCATTTAATCTCCTTATAAAGAAAAACGTAGGAAAAAAACTATCTGTTTTCTTTAATAATAAACCAATATTGAAAAATACCAATATAATTACGCCAATGCATGTCGAAAATGGCTTCTATCAGACAATAGACTCAAAGACAACATTTGAAGAAATAGTCAACTCTTTAAATTGACGAAAATCCATGGCTTATTTTTCCCGAAAAAAAGCCATAGGTTAATTAAGTATTTTTTAAAAAAATTAATATATAGAGTATTTTTTTGCTAAATACTAATAATCATATTAATACTCAACAGTGCTTAAATCTTTTACCATAATATTAAACTTTCCTATAAATGTATCTTCTGCTGAAAAAGGGAAACACGGTAGTAGTACTAAACGGAGTAGTACTAAACGGGATAGCCTTTGACTGCTGCCCCTCTTAACACCCTTTTATTGTCATTTTTATACTTTTTTTACACATCCCCTCACTCTTTTATCAGCTTCTTTGCACCTCCTTCCCTAATCTTTAATTCATCCAAGTTTTCAGGAGATAAGCAGTGAGCATATTCTTCATTTCCGGCACGTTATTAGTAGCTCTGTTACTGGTTTATCTGATTTATGCGCTACTCCATGCGGAGGATTTTTAAATGGCAGCATCCGCTTTTTTATTGATCGCCAGTTTCTTACTGATTTTGATGGTACTGGCAAAACCACTCGGAAATGTTATCGCCAACATGATCGACGATAATATTCCACATGGGCTGACTAAAGCAGAATCTGGCCTTTGGCGTTGCTGTGGCTTACAGAAACCCGGCGGCACAGTCAAAGAAATGAACTGGTGGCAATACGCATTAGCCATCATTATTTTTAATCTGACTGGACTATTACTGCTATTCACGCTTTTAGTCACACAACAAGCGCTTCCCCTTAACCCTGAACATTTCCCAGGACTCAAATGGGACCTGGCGCTGAATACAGCCGTCAGCTTTATCACCAATACTGATTGGCAGGCATACAATGGAGAAAACACACTAAGTTACTTTAGCCAAATGACAGGTCTCACCGTGCAGAACTTTCTTTCTGCGGCGACCGGTATTGCAGTAGCATTCGCACTGATACGCGCATTTTCCCGTCATGGCGTCAAAACCGTAGGAAATGCCTGGGTTGATATCACACGTATCACACTTTATCTGCTGTTACCGCTGTCTATGATTATCACGCTAGTTTTTGTCAGTCAGGGCGTGATTCAGAATTTCGAACCATATCAATTAGCCCATACCATTGAAGGCCAACAGCAATTAATCCCAATGGGCCCCGTCGCCTCGCAGGAAGCCATCAAATTATTGGGAACCAATGGCGGTGGATTCTTTGGTGCTAACTCATCACACCCCTTTGAAAATCCAACCGCTATCAGCAACTTCATTCAAATACTGTCTATCTTCTTGATCCCTTGCGCACTCTGTTTTGCTTTTGGGCAAGTGGTTGGCGATAACCGTCAAGGGCACGCTCTATTGTGGGCAATGAGCATCATCTTTGTCATTGCCGCCGTAGGCGTCATGTATGCCGAACTGAAAGGAAATCCCCATTTCAGTCTGTTAGGCGCCAACAGTAATATCAATATGGAAGGTAAAGAGAATCGCTTTGGCATCCTCGCAACCTCAATTTATGCGGTAGTAACAACCGCCGCTTCCTGTGGAGCAGTCAATGCTATGCATGATTCTTTCACTGCGCTTGGCGGCATGATCCCAATGTGGTTGATACAAATTGGCGAAGTGGTGTTTGGCGGTGTGGGTTCCGGTTTATACGGTATGTTACTGTTCGTTCTGCTGACCGTTTTTATCGCCGGTTTAATGATAGGCCGTGCGCCTGAATATCTCGGTAAAAAAATTGAAGTATTCGAGATAAAAATGGTGGCGCTGGCGATTTTGGTTACCCCTACGCTGGCTCTTTTAGGAACAGCGCTTGCCATATCCACCACCAGTGGACGTGCCGGTATTTTGAACCCCGGCGCTCACGGTTTCAGTGAAGTGCTCTATGCCCTCTCCTCCGCTGCCAACAATAATGGCAGTGCTTTTTCGGGCCTCAGTACCAACAGTATGTTCTACAACCTGTTACTAGCCATCATCTTATTTTTAGGTCGCTTTGGCATGATCCTGCCAGTGCTTGCTATTGCCGGTTCTTTGGTCGTAAAAAAACGCCAGCCTGCCAGCAACGGTACACTCCCCACCTACAGCACACTGTTCATCAGTCTATTGATTTTGACCATCATGCTAATCGGTGCGTTGACTTTTATTCCGGCTCTAATCCTTGGCCCGGTAATTGAACATTTACAAATCTGGCTAATGGCCCGATAAGAGCCAAAGAGAGGAATATCATGACAAACAAGCAACAGACATTATTCGAGCCCGCTTTAATTCGTAATGCCCTGATTGATTCAGTCAAAAAATGTCATCCGGCCGCACAATGGCGTAACCCAGTGATGTTTGTCGTCTATCTAGGCAGTGGGTTAACCACCATTTTATGGATCGCTATGCTAGCAGGTCAATTCAAGGGAAATGCGTTATTCACCGGCAGCATTGCCTTATGGCTGTGGTTTACTGTGCTATTCGCTAACTTTGCCGAAGCGCTGGCAGAAGGCAGAAGCAAAGCTCAGGCGGCCAGCCTTAAAGGGGTAAGGAAAACCAATTGGGCGACTAAACTCACCTCAACCAATCGTAATGCAGCCAGAGAGAAAGTTCCTTCTGACAGCCTGCGCAAAGGGGATATCGTCATTATTGAAGCCGGTGAAACTATCCCTTGCGATGGTGAAGTTATCGAAGGCGGCGCTTCGGTTGACGAAAGTGCAATCACCGGAGAATCTGCCCCAGTTATCCGCGAATCTGGCGGTGATTTTTCCTCTGTGACTGGCGGCACACATGTACTATCTGACTGGCTGGTGGTCGAATGTTCAGTTAATCCCGGTGAAACTTTTCTTGACCGCATGATTTCAATGGTGGAAGGAGCTAAACGTCGTAAAACCCCAAACGAAATCGCACTGACTATCCTATTAACGGCTCTGACAATCATTTTTCTATTGGTATGTGCCACCCTGCTGCCATTTTCAATATTCAGCGTGGAAACTAACCAATCTGGTCAACCTATCACCGTCACGGTATTGATAGCGTTATTAGTCTGTCTTATTCCTACCACTATTGGTGGTTTACTTTCTGCAATTGGTGTTGCAGGCATGAGCCGCATGCTAGGCGCGAATGTTATTGCCACCAGCGGACGAGCCGTTGAAGCGGCGGGTGATGTGGATGTGCTGCTACTGGATAAAACCGGTACCATCACCTTGGGGAATCGCCAAGCATCCCAATTTTTACCTGTTCCCGGCGTGACGGAACAACAGTTGGCAGATGCCGCCCAACTCTCTTCTTTAGCCGATGAAACACCAGAAGGCCGCAGCATTGTCATTCTGGCAAAACAGCGATTCAATCTGCGTGAACGTGATCTGCGCTCACTGAACGCGACTTTTGTGCCTTTCTCCGCCATGACTCGAATGAGCGGCGTTAATGTGGAAAACCGTATGATCCGCAAAGGTGCCGTCGATGCCATCCGCCGCCATATTGAAGTCAATCACGGAAAATTCCCAGAAGCTGTGGAAATTTTGGTACAGACAGTGGCACGTAAAGGGGGTACCCCGCTGGTTGTCGCAGAAAATCAGCAAGTCCTTGGAGTTGTCGCACTGAAAGATATTGTCAAAGGCGGCATTAAAGAACGATTCAGTGAAATGCGTCGTATGGGAATCAAGACCGTTATGATTACCGGCGATAACCGTCTGACTGCGGCCGCAATTGCCGCAGAAGCCGGAGTAGATGATTTTCTGGCAGAAGCTACCCCCGAAGCCAAACTGGCGCTGATCCGCCAATATCAATCCGAAGGTCGTCTGGTCGCTATGACAGGCGATGGCACTAATGATGCCCCTGCACTTGCTCAGGCCGATGTTGCTGTTGCTATGAATTCAGGCACTCAGGCAGCCAAAGAAGCCGGCAATATGGTGGATTTGGATTCCAACCCAACCAAACTGATTGAAGTCGTCCACATTGGTAAACAGATGTTGATGACACGTGGTTCTCTGACCACATTCAGTATCGCCAATGATATCGCAAAATATTTTGCCATTATCCCGGCGGCGTTTGCTGTCACTTATCCGCAATTAAATATCTTGAATATTATGCATCTGCACTCTCCCTCCTCGGCGGTTTTATCGACAGTTATCTTTAACGCACTGATCATTATTTTCTTGATCCCATTGGCTCTAAAAGGTGTGAGCTATCGGCCAATGAATGCCTTGTCGCTCTTACGCCGCAACCTGTGGATTTACGGTTTGGGTGGTCTGATAGCGCCTTTCATCGGCATCAAACTGATAGATATGTTGCTGACTTTGCTGATACTTAAATAAAGGTGATGAAAATGATTTGGTTACGTTCTTCTGTTGTGTTGTTGATATTTCTGACACTGATTACCGGCGTAGCTTATCCATTGCTGGCGACAGGTTTGTCAGAGTTGCTGTTTCCTTATCAAGCACAAGGCTCTATGGTAAAACACGATGGTCAAACCGTTGGCTCTGAACTGATTGGTCAACCGTTCACTAAAGCGATCTATTTTCAGGGACGCCCTTCCGCTACCGTAGATTATCCCTATAACACAATGGCCTCTGGCGGCAGCGATTTAGCGACTTCCAACCCGATATTGGATGATGAAATCAAACGCAGAGTTGAGCAACTGCGTCAATTTAACCGCCAACCAGACATTCCTGTGCCGGTTGATCTAGTAACCGCATCCGCTAGCGGCCTTGATCCCCATATTTCACCCGCAGCCGCTGACTTTCAAGCCCAGCGGGTCGCTGAGGCACGCCGTTTACCGGTTAAAGTGATAAAGCAATTAATCAGGGATAATATTGAGCCGCCACCATCGGAATTCCTCGGTGAGCCAGTGATTAATGTGTTAAAACTTAATTTTGCCCTTGATAATTTGCAAAAGAAAAAACAGTAAGGCTGGAATATGGATCAACACGAACCACAGCGCCCTGACCCTGATGAATTACTGACGCTGGTTAATGAGAAACAGCGCGGTAAATTAAAAATATTTTTCGGTGCCTGCGCTGGCGTGGGAAAAACCTATGCCATGCTGCAAGAAGCGCAAAGATTGCGCGCCCAAGGGCTGGATGTGGTTATCGGCGTAGTAGAAACTCATGAGCGGCAGGGAACTGCCGCTTTACTTGCTGGCCTGCCGCAACTGCCCCTTAAACAGATCCACTACCGACGGCGCAGAATCACCGCCTTTGATCTTGATGCTGCCATTGCCCGCCACCCGGCCATCATTTTGATGGATGAATTAGCATTCAGTAATCCCCACGCCAGCCGTCATCCCAAACGCTGGCAAGACGTTGAAGAGTTGCTTGAGGCTGGCATAGATGTACTAACTACCATCAACGTTCAGCATCTGGAAAGCCTCAATGATGTTGTGGGTGATATTACGGGTATCCGGGTCAGGGAAACCGTCCCTGATCATATCTTTGATCAGGCGAATGAAATTGTCCTGGTTGATCTGCCTCCAGATGATCTGCGCCAGCGACTCAATGAAGGTAAAGTCTATATCCCTAGCCAGGCTGAACGCGCCATTGAACATTTTTTTCGCAAAGGTAATTTGATTGCATTACGGGAACTGGCTTTACGTCGTACAGCCGATCGCGTTGATGATCAAATGCGGGCTTTCCGCGACACACAAGGGCATGAACCGGTCTGGCATACCCGTGATAATCTTTTGCTATGCATTGGTAACAGCTCAGGTAATGAAAAACTCATTCGCACGGCCGCTCGCCTTGCCGCCCGATTAGGTTGTATCTGGCATGCAATCTATGTTGAAACCCCAAAACTGTACCAATTACCCGAAGGTAAACGGCGCACTATTTTAAAAGCACTCAGATTAGCCCATGAATTGGGCGCTGAAACCGCGACACTTTCCGATTCAAACAAAGAAAAAGCGGTATTACGTTATGCCAGAGAGCATAACCTCGGCAAAATTCTGATAGGCCGTCGCTGTACATCCAAACAGAAGCTATTTGGCTGGCAATGGCGTCCAAGTTTTGCTGACCGACTGGGAAAACTGGGGCCAGATTTAGATCTGGTCATTGTCGCATTAGAAGAACGCAGACAATCAGATAAAGAGCAGGACAACCGCTCTGTCAGTGAAAAATGGCGAGCACAGGTTCAAGGTTGTCTGATCGCCATTGCGCTCTGCACACTGATCACCCTATTCTCCCGAACGTTTTTACTGACCCTCGATAAAGCCAATCTTGTCACGCTTTATCTGCTTGGCGTCGTTATCATTGCGCTATTTTACGGACGCCGGCCATCAATATTTGCCGCTTTTATTAATGTCATTAGCTTCGATATCTTCTTTGTACAGCCTCACTGGTCCCTTGCTGTTACCGATATGCAGTACCTGCTAACTTTTAGTGTCATGCTGATAGTGGGTGTCGTCGTCGGAAACCTAACCGCGGGCATGAGATATCAGGCGCGAATTGCCCGTTACCGCGAACAACGAACCCGCAATCTCTATGAAATGACTCGTGAACTAAGCCGGGCATTGAATGAAGAAGATATTGCCCGCACCAGCTACCATTTTCTTACTAATGGTTTTCAGGCTAAAACTGGCCTCTTTTTACCCAATAAGGATGGCAACTTATATCAACTGACGACAAATAATGGCGGCCATATGCTGATTGATGACGCTATTGCAAAATGGAGTTTTGATAAAAATCTGCCGGCCGGGGCGGGAACAGATACTCTACCTAGCGTACCTTACCAACTACAACCTATCGCCACACCTTCTCAGACACTGGCTGTATTGGCTATTGAACCATCCTATTTGCGCCAGTTACTGATCCCTGAACAACAGCGATTACTGCAAACATTTACCGGCCTGATCGCCAATGCACTGGAAAGATTGCAACTCTCGCGCCGGGCAGAATCCGCTAAACTGGATACAGAGCGGGAGCAGTTACGTAACTCGCTTCTGGCAGCTTTATCCCATGATCTACGCACACCGCTGACAGTTCTATTCGGACAAGCGGAAATCCTGATGCTGGATTTATCCGCTGAAGGCTCGCCACACACCAAACAGGTGAATCAGATCCGCCAACAAATTCTCAGCACTTCCCGTCTGGTTAACAATTTACTGGACATGGCGCGTATCCAATCGGGAGGAATTCAGCTCAATCTGGAATGGCAATCGCTGGAAGAGATCGTCGGCAGTACCTTGCGTTCGCTGGAATATGCGCTCAATCGTCATCCAGTCGCGGTTTCCCTACCATCCGATTTACTGTTGCATTGCGATGCCAGTTTACTGGAACGGGTATTTATCAACCTGTTGGAAAACGCAATCAAATATACCGATGAGCAAACACCGCTGGGCATTAAAGCGATAACAGAAAAAAATCAAATTCATATTGAAGTTTGGGATGCAGGTAAAGGCATTCCGCCGGAACAAGAACAGTTAATTTTCGATAAATTCTCCCGCGCTCGCAAAGAATCTGCGATTCCGGGCGTGGGCCTTGGATTAGCAATTTGCCGGGCAATCATTGAACTCCACCAAGGAAAGATTTGGGCGGCCAATAACGAAAAAGGTGGAGCAAGTTTTCACTTTGTTTTACCGTTAGAAAAACCACCAGAAATTGAAGAGATGACTGAGGAGATGTAACCATTACCAGCAATAACACCATTTTGATTATTGAAGATGAAAAAGAGATCCGACGCTTTGTCCGGCTAGCGTTGGAAGGCGAAGGCTATCGCGTATTTGACAGTGATACGCTGAAACGGGGCCTGATTGAAGCAGGAACTCGTAAACCTGATTTAATTATTCTTGATCTGGGTTTGCCGGATGGTGACGGTATTAATCTGATCCGTGACTTGCGCCAATGGAGTTCAATTCCCGTTATTGTTCTCTCTGCCCGTGATAAAGAAGCGGATAAAGTTGCGGCATTGGATGTTGGCGCCGATGACTATCTGAGTAAACCTTTTGGCATCAGTGAACTATTGGCAAGAGTCCGGGTTGCCTTACGTCGTTTTGCCAGAACTAATAAAGAAGAATCGATCGTCCATTTTTCTGATGTGGTTGTCGATCTGGTTAACCGCCGAATTACCAAAAATGATGAAGAACTGCATCTCACCCCGATTGAATTCCGGTTGCTAGGCGAATTATTAGCAAATAGCGGCAAAGTACTCACCCAACGCCAATTACTCAACCAAGTTTGGGGTCCTAATTATGTTGAACACAACCATTACTTACGGATTTATATGGGGCATTTACGGCAAAAATTGGAAACCGACCCAACCAGACCAAAACATTTATTGACTGAAACCGGTATTGGTTATCGATTTATGCCTTAATACCTGAGGCTGACCACGAACAACGTTTCAGATAAAAACGTTGCTCGAACCTCAGGCAATTAACACCCTTATTTTAAAGAAATTCAGCTCAGACAATTACAGAATACAACTACTCGCCTGACACATATTCTCAGATAAATAATGGGCGACAGACTCCTCACCGCAAGAACCAATAATATCGGCACCCGGAAGAGCTTGTTTCACCCTATTATGCGCCGTTCCCATTATGACCCCTTTAGCGACGGTTGAAAGCATTTCCACATCATTCATACCATCACCAAACGCAATCGTTTTATCAATTGGGATACCAAGAAACCCAGCGAGTTGAATTAAAGCTTGCCCCTTCGAAACACCACTACCCATTACCTCCAGACACCAAGGGAATGAAAAAGCGACATTAATATTATCAGAAAAGAGATCAATTAAATGACGTTCTAATTTAACCAATGCATCATGATCTCTACTCTTATGAATGAAGAAAACTTTTTCAACCGCATCACAAGGCATTTCATCAACATGCTTCAATATTGGATTGAAATTATCATTCTGACTAAAATCGCTAAAATTATGCTTTACTTCACTGGTTAGCCATTGAGTGCCACAATACATATTGATCACTAAGTCATTATCCGCCTGAGTTGCTTCAATCACTCTTTTTACTACGTGACTTGGCAAATGTTGGCTAATATCCAGGTTCTTACAAGCACTGGTTAATCTAGCGCCATTCGACGTAATCAAATGCACAGGGATATCAAAATCACCAATAATGGAATTTACATCAGCATGATGTCTACCCGTTGCAAATACGATCTGCTTTCCCATACTTGATAAATCAGTAAGCACCTTGCGGGTAAACTTACCAATTGTATCTCCTTGAAGTAGAAGCGTCCCATCGAGATCTGTGGCAATGAGATTATACATAGAGCGTTCCAGTATTTAGTTATACCCGTCATCTTTCAAGCTGCCTCTTTGTTGGCTGCGCTCACTCACCCCGGTCACATAGTTATCTATGCTCCCGGGGATTCGCTCCCTTGCCGTCGCGATGCAACTTGAAATCCATAGGGTATATTATCTAAGCTTTATTAAGTAATTCGAGCGATGCCTGCTTGGTAAATGTCATCCGTTCTTCCAGACTATGATTATCCTTTTCATAATAAATTGTTGCCTCTGAATCAATCTGAGGTCTT
This sequence comes from Photorhabdus luminescens subsp. luminescens, assembly GCF_001083805.1. Lineage (GTDB taxonomy): Bacteria > Pseudomonadota > Gammaproteobacteria > Enterobacterales > Enterobacteriaceae > Photorhabdus > Photorhabdus luminescens. The sequence continues at coordinate 168,515 of NZ_JXSK01000004.1, forward strand.
GGTGCTATTTTTTCCAATATTGGCATCGTGTCAAGAAATAATTGTCTGGCATAGCTAATAGCCCGCGTATAAGTATCAATGACCTCTTCAAATTCAGGGTAAATAGAAAATGAGATCTGATTCACAATCGGACCAGCATCAATACCTTCGTTGATTTCATGGATCGTCACACCATGAGACTGATCTCCATTTTTCAAAGCCCAATTAACCGGTCTTACGCCTCGATATTTAGGCAAATAAGACAAATGAATATTTAATATTTTCTTACACGAATTAATGAATTTTAAAGGCAATATCCGCTTATGAAATACGACAAAACATAAATCGCAAGTGAAATCACCACTTTCATAGCCTGGTAGATTTTCAACCTTATTATCTTCAATAACAGAAATATTATTTTGATAACAGAAATCGATTAACGTCTGATCAGTGCTTACAGGTTCGAATTTATCTGCCACCACATACGATACTTTATAGTCTTTATGATTTAAGAAATACTGACAAATGAAAATTGCCAATTCTCCTTTACCACAAATTACCACTGTTTTGGGATTATTCATTCGCAAACCTCTTTAACTTCTTTAATCGACTTCATGTCATTAATGTTTATTTGCCATTGCATAATGGTACGTAATGCATTTATTAAAATTTCATTATCGCTTTGTGTTCTGCAAGAAATACGTAAATAGAGATCAGAGTCTGAATTTCCTTTACCAGAACACTCTTTTACATATAGCCCGTGAATATCTAAAAGTAACCGTGAAATAGTATTTGCATCAGAAATGTGCAATTTACAGTAAACAAAATTAGAGTCTGTCTCAAATGCAGTAATACCCTCTATTGAGTTTAATTCCTGCTGTAATTTTAACGTATCACTAATCACTTGTTCACAGCTTAATTTATAGCTTTCTCTATATTGAGGTAGTCTTAATAGAAACTCTTCGGCAAAACCATTAATATTCCAAATTGGCAACACTGCTCTTATTTTACTAAGTAATTCTTGATTTGCCGTGGCAATATATCCTATACGAATACCACCAATCCCGAAGGTTTTACTCATGCTTCGAATAACAGATAAATTCTTATAGTTATCTAAATGCTTTAACATTGTGTCATCACGCATTTTAGAGAAATCTAAGAAAGATTCATCAACAACTAAGTCGATATTTAATGTCAACAATTCGCCAGCCAAATATAACAGGCTATCAATAGCTGTCAATTTACCTGTCGGGTTATTAGGTGATTCAATAACAACCACACTTGGTTGCTCTTCCTTTACCAAAGTTAGTACTTCATCAATATCTATCTCAAAATGCTGATGCTCTTTGGTATAACTATATATCGTTCTTGCTTTTCCAAAGCAATTAGCATATTCATTAAATGAAGGTACAGTGACTAATACTTTGCCTGTATAAACATCAGGAAGCCGTTTAATTATCTCAGCGGCACCATTTGAAATACATAATTGTGTTCTTTCTATCCCAATAAATTCAGACAAAGCATGTTCGACTAAACGATTCCCGCCAGGATAATTTAACAATATTTCATCAAAATTATTCTTTATTTCATCTTTCAATTTCTTAGGTGGAAAGTTGAAATTATAAATTAAACCAAAGTCAATAATGGGATAACGCCAGTAACCACCGTGCCTGTTTTGCACAAGTTCTAATTTATTATTACTTGAAATGAAATCACAAATAGCAAGATCATAAGTATTATCTACTTCATACCATTGAGAATTATCAACAATACTGGCTTTAAATTCAGCCACATTATTCAGCAAAGACTGTTTAAATATATCTTCATAATATAACCCAGTCGCTCCACTATTAACGTAACTTTCTAACGCTTTAGTAACATATTCAGCAAAATTAGCGGTGCAAATATTATAAATATTTACCGTCTTATATTGACCTTCTTCAACCTGATAGTTGTTATCTTTCGTGGAATTTAGCGCAACGATTTTATCATTATCGACTTTTGCATAAGTTCCTTCCATATTTGGGCTAAGAGGAGAAACAAGTACATTAAGATCTCCCGCTTTTGACATTACACTTTCTAAGCATTTCTTAGTAAAGAAGATATCGCCTTCAAGAATCAGGGTATCCTGCTTAATCCAATTTCTAGCGAGATATAAAGAATAGATATTATTCGTCGATTCCCACTTATCACTATTAACAAATTCAATATGCAAGTTATATGCGTTTTGTTTAATATGAGACATTAAAACATCGCTCTTATAACCTACCACAATAATAACTTTTTCAATACCGACAGATTCGATATTCCTCAGCGCATTATCGATAAATGATATCTGATTTGTTTCTACCAAAGGTTTTGGTTTATTTGATGTTCTAGTTGATAATCTACTGCCTCTTCCGGCACAGAGAAGTATTACGGTTTTTATATTCATAGTCAGTCTTAATTGATTATTTTAAATGGCTGTTAAAAGGTTATTTTTATTGTTAAATAGGAATTAACCTAAAATGTAGTCCGTTAATGATATAAAATTGATATTGAATTAAATATCAATTAAATACGATGTCATATATAACATGCTGATATACCCAAACCCCGTCAATTCTTCCATGAAAACTTGCCTCTCCACCATTTTCACCGCCAGTCTTTACACCAGATCCCAGACCGAATGTGTGAAAATCATTGAGTGCTGCACCAGAAGTTGATATAGGATTTAACTTTTCATTAGTTAGCAAACCATATCTATCACTTTTAAATTCAATGGGAATATTATTTTCATCAATTATTTCAACAAGTTTAGAATGATACCCTGTGCAATGAATAAGTAAATCATCACAGTTAATGAGTTTAATAATTTCATCATCAGAAATTTCTGAAATATTCAAGATAGAAATATTGTTATATTTTCTTTCTTTAATTTCTTGTGCAAAAGCAAAAGAATCATATCTCAGACCTGAATATCGATTAACCCGACCACTTAAAGGACAAATATCTTCCTGCGTGAAGTCATAATCATAAGATTCTGCACTTAAAGGTGAATCAAAAAACAACTTGAAATCTTTATTCACAAAAACATTTATTTTTCCTGCAAATTCTAATTGCTCTATAAGCCTAATCAAACAAGAAACAGAACTGTGTGACGAACCCAATATTGATATACTTCTTACACTATCGCTATTAATGGCCTCATCATAAACACCTTTAATGAAATCACCTGATGTAATATTCTTGCTATTATGTAATAATCTGGATTTATTTGGACTTCCACCAATATTAAACAGTACTTTTCGCGCTGATACAATATAATCTTCATTATTTTTATGATAAGTTATATCATAGTTACCATCTTCATTCTGTTTAATCTTTTTTACTTCCGCACCAGTTAAAACGTCAAACCGATCACCATATTTATTTTCCTGAATAAAGCGTGCAATTCTCTCCAAATATTGGCCGACAAATCTCAATTCTACTGGTTTATCTTTATTGGCGCTAAAATATTCCCACTCTGATGTTGATCTTATATATTGACTCAGTTCATCATCACAGCCGTCAAATTTCTCTAAAAATACACTACCTAAAGAGTTCGCGGTAATCTTATATTTTTTTAATGACCCAGAACCAACCATCTCTGTTTTTTCTAAAATCAGGCAATTATTTATGGCTTCATCTTTTAATAAATCCGGGATTAATGAAATATTTGCAGGCCCCGCACCACACATTACCACATCATAAAACTGCTTATTCATTGACAAACCCTAACATTTTTAACGAAATTTGTGTTTCAATAACATTCCCGGCAAACTCATGACGAGTCTGTTTATAACCAAGAGGTTGCCCATCCAAACCCGCCTTAATAACATCACTGTGATTAATTGTTTTATCCTCATTGCGGGAATAAACCAATAGTTCCTTCTCATAATCAAATGCTAAACAAGGAATACAACTTAATTTTAGTGTTTTGGCTAATTCAAGTCTATGATGACCATCAATAACCACATTCGTTGCTTCATCAATCCAGATTGGTTGAGTCCAAAAACCTTCAAGTTTAACTTTCTTTATTAACTGCTCAACACGAACAGGACAATGTAATTCAGTTGGTCTAAGATTTGAGACTTCTTCTAATATTAATTTCATGTTTATCCCTTAGTTTAAACATCCGACAGAAAATTACCAACATCAACACACTTAATATAGCTAATAATTGAAATAACACTCCACCATTAAATAATTGAATAATAGTACCACCAACCAATGGAGATATAGAAAAGCCAATACTATAAAGTGACGCTGCACCAAAATATGCGCCACGTAAATCATTTGGCGCCAAACGATCGATAAAAACATTCACACATGGAAATAAAATAGTTTGACTGATACTCATGGTGAACGCGGCTATATACCACAATAAATAAACATCATAATACTTGAATGAAATAAAGAACATTAATTCAGATAAAATGAGTAATACAGACCCTATATTTATTTTAGTTTCCAACTCCATTTTTTGGGTTAACATGGAAAACGGTAACTGCATAACGACGATGGTTATCGCATGTAACATAATAAGCGAAGCAATAAACTCAGTATACCCATTAAACCCTAATGAAGTAATTAACTGTGGCAAAGTTGAATCAAAATGACCAAAAACAAACATCATGAGAATATTATTTATGACCAGCATTAAAAACACACGATCATTCAATAAAACCTTTATCGTTCCTTTAAAATCATCATTATTTGTTAAGTTTATTTTTATTTTCTTACCAAACAGATAGACAGGGATCATAAAAATCACATAGGATACCGAAACAATCAGAAAAGAAATAGAATTAATGTCCAGACTTAATTTTATTCCTAAATAAGGCCCGACTACCGCCCCAGCATTTAGAAATAAATACCTTAAGTACATGGCATTCTCCCTTACCTGCTTTTCCTCGATAATATCACCGATAACTGCTTTTATTGGATTATTTACAAGCGCCCAGGAGATATTCGCTAATAAAGTGCCAATAATAAAACCAGACTGATGTTCAGATAACCATAATATTAAATATGCCAATGAAGATATAAGACATCCAATGACAATTATTTTAGCCCGGCCGACTTTATCAGAGAAGTAACCTGCATAAAAACTTAATATTGATGAGATCGCAATGGATAAAGAGAGAACTAATCCAATCATCGATGCAGTAAAATTGAACTTTGTATATAATATGATGGATATAAAAGGCCATACCATCATTGATGTTGATCTTGTTACAAAAGTCCCCAGGAATAGACCCCATATACATGCCGGTATGGATGTATAATTATTAAGAGAAAAATTTTTCATTGCTATGTTCTTATATTATTTATATTGATATCTTTTAAACCAATCATTTGAGATATTTATGGAATCACATAAAACCCACTCGCCCCTACAAAAATAAAATGTAGAGGAAAGCACTAGGACGATCTGTACGATAAAGTAAACCCAATGGTATATAATTTATCTTTAATATATTATCAAAACAGATGTTAATTGCAAACAGAATATGACATTTTTGTTACATGTTAAACGTAGAGCAAATGCTAGTGATGTTAGTAAGCAACATAATGACATAAGTACCTTGTACTTTAACAGGCAAAAACGCAGGTAAAAAGGGCCTTTAATCTCAGATAAAAACCTTTCAGTTCAATATTTATCTATTCAAATAGTCATCAATCAACTGAGAAATTCAGCTTAATCTCACCCTAAAATAAACTGTAATATTATATTCAAAGTGAAATATATAAATAAAACTGGATCTTAGTTTAATAGCTAAACTCCGGTAGGGATAATTATTATTTATAGATTTATATGAAGCCATCTGAGATTAAAACTGGAAACTATTTCACGGGCCCAAAATATTCACCAACTAAAATTAGGATTAGTAATGAGTTTATTCTTTAATTTCCTTAATGAGAGTAATGGTATATTCAAACAAAGAGAACTGTCTTATCATCTCAACTCATTTAATACGATACCCTATGGATTTCAAGATGCATCGCGACGGCAAGAGAGCGAATCCCCGGGAGCATAGATAACTATGTGACTGGGGTGAGTGAGTGCAGCCAACAAAGAGGCAACTTGAAAGATAACGGGTATAACAACAGGATTTATTCGCGATGAGTATGAGTTCTTGGCTTATCTATGCCTTATTATCAGCGTTTACTGCCGCTTTGGTCGCTATCTTCGGTAAAATCGGTTTGCAAAATCTTGATGCCAACACAGCAACAGCGATACGCGCAGTCATTATGGCGCTGTTTCTTGTCGGCGTGGTTGTAGTGCAGGGAAAATTAAATCTGGTTAGTGAAATACTGGTAAACCGCAAGGCGCTGCTTTTTATCGTTTTAAGCGGTGTGGCGGGAGCATTGTCATGGCTGTTTTACTTTCTGGCAATTAAAAACGGCAATGTTTCTCAGGTTGCACCGATTGATAAACTCAGTGTCGTGTTTGCTGTCATCTTGGCCGTTATCTTATTCGGTGAAAAAATATCACTGATGGCCGCAGGCGGTGTTGTATTAATTACTGCCGGTGCATTAATGGTTGCTCTAGGCTGAAAAATAAAAAATCCGCAAAAGCTGTTATCACTATTGCGGATTCTTTTTAATCGGCCAAAAAGATCAACCAGCGGCAAAAACCTGGTTAACGATATCCAGTGCTTCCTGCTCAATTTTCTGCCGGTGCTCAGGACCAAGGAGACTTTCACAATAAATCTTGTAGGCTTCTTCTGTCCCCGATGGGCGAGCAGCAAACCAACCGTTTTCTGTTATTACTTTTAAACCGCCGATTGACGCTCCGTTACCCGAAGCTTTTGTCAACCGAGCTGTGATTGAATCACCAGCAAGCTTATCCGCTTTCACCATTTCTGGTGATAACTTGGCTAATAATGCCTTCTGCTGGTAAGTTGCCGGCGCTTGAATACGGCTGTAACTTGGTGTGCCGAAGCGGGCTGCCAACTTATCGTAATGTTGCTGCGGATTTTCCCCTGTTACTGCGGTCATTTCCGCCGCCAGCAAACACAAGATAATCCCATCCTTATCTGTAGACCACGGCGTTCCATCAAAACGTAAGAAAGAAGCCCCTGCACTCTCCTCTCCGCCAAAGCCTAGCTCACCTTTATGTAACCCATCAACAAACCACTTAAAACCTACGGGTACTTCCACCAATTTACGGCCAAGATCCGCGACGACCCGATCAATCATGGCACTGGATACCAATGTCTTACCTATCGCAACACTTTCTGACCATTGCGGACGATGGCGGAACAGGTAATTTATCGCAGTCGCCAGATAGTGGTTCGGATTCATCAAACCGGCAGGGGTAACAATACCGTGGCGGTCATAATCAGGATCGTTGGCAAAAGCCAAATCAAACTTATCGCGCATGGCTAACAAACCCGCCATTGCCCAAGGGGACGAGCAATCCATACGAATGACGCCATCATGATCCAAGTGCATAAACCGGAATGTTTGATCGATTTGATCATTAACCAATGTCAGATCCAAATTGTAGCGCTCGCCGATACGCTGCCAAAATGCAATGCCGGAACCACCCAAAGGATCAATGCCGATTTTCAACCCGGCCCGCTGGATAGCAGCCATATCAACCACATCACCCAACGCGCTAACATACGGTTCGACTAAATCCTGCTGATGCAAATATTCGCTGTTCAATACCTGAACAAACGGCAAACGCTTAACACCTTTCAAACCTTCTGCCAGCAACTCATTGGCACGACGTTCTATAATTGCTGTCAAATCCGTATCTGCGGGGCCGCCATCAGGCGGATTATATTTAATCCCGCCGTCTTCCGGTGGATTATGGGAAGGGGTAATCACAATCCCATCAGCCAACGCTTTCCCCAAGCGGTTATAACAAAGGATGGCATGAGAAATCGCAGGTGTCGGCGTAAACCCATTATTCTCCTGCACAATCACATTCACGCTGTTAGCCGTTAAAACCTCCAATACGGAAATAAATGCGGCTTCCGATAAAGCATGGGTATCTTTCCCCACATAACAAGGGCCATTGATTCCCTGCTGCTTGCGAACTTCCGCAACAGCCTGAGTAATTGCCAGAATATGCGCTTCATTAAAGCTGTGACGCTGAGAGCTGCCACGATGACCGGATGTACCAAATTTAACCTTATGCTCTGAGTTTTCCGGCTGAGGATGTAAGGTGTAATACTGCGATGTAAGCTGCGCTACATTTATCAGATCACTTTGGCGGGCAATCTGTCCCGCGCGCGGATGATTTACCACTTTAAATCTCCCCTGGACAAGAGCTGCGCTGTACTTTGTCTGCCAGCACAGCCTTAATCAGTTAAATTGTGCCACACACTTTGTCGATAAAATTGGCGGTGAATTTCATATCCTGCATAATTTGCTCAACCATACTACGCTTACGGTCAGTATTGGTGTTAGTAATTACCCAAAAAGGTGTGCCCGGAATGTGGCGAGGTTTAGTTTGTTTACCGCTGGCGAGCAATGTCTGCTCATCACCAGCAAAATAAACACGGGTACGACCATGCATCGCATCAGTCGTCCGGGAAAAGCTTTCACTATTCAAGCTGTATAACGTAGATAAGATCAGCATAAAGCGCTCAACAGATTTTTTCTTGTCAGAATAGTCATCTGAAAGCAACAATTCTCGTATCACGCGAACAGAATCACGCTGGCGGGCTACTGGCGCTTTCTCCGCAGCGCTGATAGGCTGCGCATTTTGTACTGGCTGCTCGGCGTTAAATTTCAGCATTCGCCGCAAAATATCAGATGCACTTTCACCAATATGTTGTGTATGGCTGGCAATATAGCGGTAAAGGTCTTCATCAACTTCTATCGTTTTCATTTCTATCCAGTACTGTTCTAAATAAAAAATTTTTGCAGATTATAAAGTATAAAAAGAGAAAACAAAACAATTAAAATTTCAATAACTTAAAAGTATTTAAATATGAAAAACAACATAACAAAATATCCGCTTTTCATCTAAAACAAATCAATCAGTTACATAAATATTGTGAATATAAATCTCATTGTCACATGTCATGTCGATCTTTTAATACCACTTATTTAGGCGTTGATAATCACATAATAATTTATTCTGATATTACATCCAAATAATCATAAAACTTGGTTGGAATATTGCCGATAATAAATTCAATCAAGGGAGATTAAGCAGCGCACAGGAAGATTGATTATAGACAGTAAAATAGTTTAAATTCATGGAGATGTATGCTTGTTACTAGTAAATCTTGACAGAAAATGCGCTTTAATAAATTACACACCTTTTATTTACATATAATATTCATGATTTACCAGAAAAAATCGCAACCATATAAATTTTATGGAAAAATTAGCAGCTTCATTATTATGAAATCCAGACACCATATAAATAAAATAGATTTTCATTGCTTTCAATATTAATACATAGTTGCAATAAAAAATTCCAATCAGATATATACAACCATTAATTTCGAAATGTATATGTATATATCTGAATTTGTAATTTAATCAATAAGTGAAAGCTGTTGCCGTAAATAGGTACCTGAACCTAATAATCCTGGTTGCGGATGAGTAATCAAATAAATAGGAATCTGTTGTAATAACGGTTTAAAGCGCCCTTTATCTTCAAATCCATGAAGAAAGTTCGATTGCTTAAAGAAATCAAGAAACCGCGGCACTATACCACCAGCGATATACACACCACCAAAAGTCCCCATATTTAACGCTAAATTTCCGCCCAATCGCCCCATAATTTCACAAAATAGTGTCAGCGCACGATGGCAATATTGGCAACTTTCATCCAATGCTCGTTGCGTCACTGTTTCTGGTGCTAAATCTTCTGGCTGACAATTATCCAAAATGGCAATGGCCTGATAAAGGTTTACCAACCCGCTACCGGACAAGATTCTTTCTACCGAAACATGCCCAAATTTGCGCCGCAAAACAGCCAATATTGCATCTTGTTCTTCACTATTCGCTGCAAAATCTACATGACCGCCTTCACCCGGTAAACTGACCCATTGCTTGTCTACCTTGATCAAATGAGCTACGCCAAGGCCAGTGCCTGCGCCGTAAACCGCTATCGGTTTATCTTTAACCGCTTCTCCTCCACCCAACTGAACTTTGTGTTCTTCTGTTAGCATTGGAATAGCCATAGATACAGCCGTGAAATCATTGATCACATCTAATTTTTCTAGCCCAAGCGTCTGTTTCAGCTCACTAATAGAAAATGCCCATTGATGATTGGTCATTTCTACCCAATCACCATTTATCGGGCAAGCAATAGCAATACATGCGTAAGTCACTACTGTTTTTTGCTCCGCCAAATAGTGACGGATAATAGATTCTAATCCGGCGTGTTGTTTCGCACTATATGTTTCAATCCGCTCAATAGCCCCATTTTCCAAATTGCAAAGTGCTAATCTGGCATTGGTGCCGCCAATATCAGCAACTAATCCATAGAGATTCATTTTTATATCCTAATAATTGACTAGTACAACAATTAGGTAAAGCTTATCCCATCTGGCATTATTGGTATAGATCGTTTAACCGTGAATGACTGGCAAGCAGTTAATTGAAAGTTAACTGCATCTAGCAACTGAGTTAGCAGTTTATCTATCTGATAATATCATCCATTTAGTATAAACACTCCTCATGTTGATATTTTGTGCTTTAGGAAGTAGACTAACTATGTTAGTTGAAGAGTAACGCGCTAAAACCGAGGCTACCAACCTTGCGAATAGCATTGAAGACAAATTACCCTACTATTTAGGGTAAATGCAAAAAAACCAACCCCACCAGTTGGTTTTTTTGTTTTTATCTATTCATGCTCTAATCCATTGAATCATACCAAAATAAACTTATAATCAACGGCTGTTAGTTTAGGGGTAGCGTTCTGACTGTGTATCTACTACGCAAGTTTTCTTAAGCCCTGACTGAAGTACAGGTGGTGCTGATTCAGTGCCTCAGTCAGAGCGCGTTACTCTTCAACTAACATTGATGAGAACCAACCGGACAGGCAGTGTAAAGGCAATGGTTGGGTAAATCGCGCTCCCTAATAGGAGCAAAACGGATGAAAGCATTCAAAGCCTTTATTGATACTGCAATCATCGTTCTCAAAGCGTTAGTTGCGCTTTTAGAATTGATCCGTGCATTTCTGAAATAGATAACGGAAACGTAGCTAAGGCCATCGGATTAACCACCCGATGGCCTTTAATATTCATATCCTAGGATAATTATTTTATTTTTTCAATTAATTACTCCCATAAAACTACAATCAGATGCACAAAGAGCAATTATTAATCATCTCACAACTGAGCTAACGATTCATCTTAATGGAGATTATTTGAATTTTGTCTTCTGAGATGGTGGGTCGTGCAGGATGACTCGGCCTATGGCCTCGCCTTTCGGGCCAGCGCTCACGCGCTGTTGTCTCGCTTCGCTCGGCTCGAACCTGCGACCCATTGATTAAAAGTCAACTGCTCTACCGACTGAGCTAACAACCCATCTATAGGAGAATTACTCTAATTATATCTTTTGGAATGGTGGGTCGTGCAGGATGACTCGGCCTATGGCCTCGCCCTTCGGGCCAGCGCTCACGCTCTGTTGTCTCGCTTCGCTCGGCTCGAACCTGCGACCCATTGATTAAAAGTCAACTGCTCTACCGACTGAGCTAACAACCCATCTATAGGAGAATTACTCTAATTATGTCTTTTGGAATGGTGGGTCGTGCAGGATGACTCGGCCTATGGCCTCGCCCTTCGGGCCAGCGCTCACGCGCTGTTGTCTCGCTTCGCTCGGCTCGAACCTGCGACCAATTGATTAAAAGTCAACTGCTCTACCGACTGAGCTAACGACCCATCTATAGGAGAATTACTCTAATTATGTCTTTTGGAATGGTGGGTCGTGCAGGATGACTCGGCCTATGGCCTCGCCCTTCGGGCCAGCGCTCACGCGCTGTTGTCTCGCTTCGCTCGGCTCGAACCTGCGACCCATTGATTAAAAGTCAACTGCTCTACCGACTGAGCTAACAACCCATCTATAGGAGAATTACTCTAATTATGTCTTTTGGAATGGTGGGTCGTGCAGGATTCGAACCTGCGACCAATTGATTAAAAGTCAACTGCTCTACCGACTGAGCTAACGACCCATCTATAGGAGAATTACTCTAATTGTATCTTTTGGAGTGGTGGGTCGTGCAGGATTCGAACCTGCGACCAATTGATTAAAAGTCAACTGCTCTACCGACTGAGCTAACGACCCGCACCAAAGATAGTGATACCGCCTGAAACAATCTTAATGAAGTGGTGGGCGATACCAGATTCGAACTGATGACCCCCTCCTTGTAAGGGAGATGCTCTACCAACTGAGCTAATCGCCCACTTCATGATGACTATTACTGCATCTATACCACTGAGCTTATGATTGGTGGGCGATACCAGATTCGAACTGATGACCCCCTCCTTGTAAGGGAGATGCTCTACCAACTGAGCTAATCGCCCAATCATAAAATCATTTTTATCACAACGAGATGGTGGGCGATACCAGATTCGAACTGATGACCCCCTCCTTGTAAGGGAGATGCTCTACCAACTGAGCTAATCGCCCCGTCGTGATGGGGTCGCATTATAGGGATAGTTCAGAATGAGTCAACGCTTTTTCTAGAGAAAAATATCGTTCGTCTCAAAATTAAACAAGGGTGAGATAATTATCGTCACTATAGGGTACAGTTTAGACAAATACTCTGACTTTTCTCAACAACTTCCCGTTAATAGCATTGAGGAATTAAGGTGCAGTGATAAAATAACCCCCACTTTTATTACTTTAAATCACCAATAACGTTCATTGAAAAGTGAAACGTAATTAAGGCAATCCCCAATGAGTAAAATCAAAACCCGTTTCGCACCAAGCCCAACTGGCTATCTCCATGTTGGCGGTGCTCGTACCGCACTTTATTCCTGGTTGTATAGCCGCCATAACAAAGGCGAATTTGTATTGCGTATCGAAGATACTGACCTTGAACGCTCAACTCAGGAAGCTATCAATGCCATTATGGACGGTATGAACTGGTTAAATCTGAATTGGGATGAAGGCCCTTATTATCAGACGAAACGCTTTGATCGTTATAATCAGGCGATAGATCAAATGTTAGAACAAGGGAGTGCTTATCGCTGCTATTGTTCTAAAGAGCGTCTGGAAGAATTGCGGGAAACTCAAATGGCAAATGGCGAGAAACCTCGCTATAACGGCCATTGCCGTGACAATCTATGTCAACATAACCCAGATCAACCCCATGTCGTCCGTTTCCGCAATCCACAAGAAGGTTCTGTTGTTTTTAATGATCAGATCCGGGGCCCAATTGAGTTCAGCAATCAGGAACTTGATGATCTGATTATCCGTCGTACCGATGGCTCACCAACGTATAATTTCTGTGTTGTTATCGATGACTGGGATATGGAGATCACTCATGTTATCCGCGGTGAAGACCATATCAATAATACACCTCGCCAAATTAATATTCTGAAAGCACTAGGCGCTCCAGTGCCAGAATATGCTCACGTTTCGATGATCCTGGGCGATGACGGTAAAAAATTGTCCAAACGTCACGGCGCAGTGAGCGTTATGCAATACCGTGATGATGGCTACCTGCCAGAAGCACTGCTGAATTATCTGGTTCGTCTGGGTTGGTCGCACGGTGACCAAGAAATTTTCAGCATTGAAGAAATGACTGAGTTGTTCAGCCTGGATGCTATTAATAAATCTGCCAGCGCGTTCAATACAGAAAAACTGCAATGGCTGAACCATCACTATATTAATACTCTTCCACCAGAGAAAGTGGCTGTCCATCTGGCATGGCACATGGAACAACAAGGCATCGACACCCGTAATGGTCCACAGTTGGTTGAGCTGATTAAATTATTGGGCGAACGCTGTAAGACTCTAAAAGAGATGGCTGAATCCTGCCGTTACTTCTATGAAGATTTTGCTGAATTTGATGCCGATGCGGCGAAGAAACATTTACGCCCAGTTGCCCGTCAACCTCTTGAAGTTGTCCGTGCAAAGCTAGCTTCAATTACTGACTGGACACCAGAAAATGTTCATCATGCCATTCAATCCACCGCTGATGAGCTGGAAGTCGGTATGGGTAAAATCGGTATGCCATTACGTGTCGCTGCTACCGGCGCAGGTCAATCCCCAGGTGTGGATGTCACTATTCACGCTATCGGGCAAACTCGTACTCTATCCCGTATTAATCAAGCGCTGGAATTCATTGCTCAACGTGAAACTCAGTCTTAATTAATGCATCAAAGGCGTCACTTATCACAAGTGATGCCTTTTTGTTTTCAAAAAATCTCATTTAATCTCTACCTTTTTACTACTTTTCCAAACACCCTCTATTTCACTTCAACCCATTGCTCAGCCTCTATTTTTGTTAATTCATGATGAAACTGATGGCTTTTTCAACGCTTGTTGTGAGAATGATAAGTTAGCCGTTGACAGTATTTGCAGGGTTTCATATTATGCGCCCCGTTCCATTAATTTTGATTGGGGCTATAGCTCAGCTGGGAGAGCGCTTGCATGGCATGCAAGAGGTCAGCGGTTCGATCCCGCTTAGCTCCACCAAATCCTTATTAAAGAAAGGTGTTTGGTATTAAAATTAGGAAAACCGCACTCGTGGGGCTATAGCTCAGCTGGGAGAGCGCTTGCATGGCATGCAAGAGGTCAGCGGTTCGATCCCGCTTAGCTCCACCAAAATTATCAGGCCCTGAAAGCCATGCTTTCAGGGCCTTTTGGTTGTTACCATATCTAACCACCATTATCGAATAAAAAACAAACTCTTTCCTTGGTTAACCTTTTTTCAACGGTTTCACCAACGAATTTAATCCCTCTAATTTTATTGCTAAAGTCATCTCCATCAACGAACCCAATTTACCTTGTGGAAATTCCCCCTTACGAGCGAACCACAATAAATACTCTTCCGGTAAGTCAATAAGCATACGCCC
Source organism: Photorhabdus luminescens subsp. luminescens (assembly GCF_001083805.1). Taxonomy (GTDB): domain Bacteria; phylum Pseudomonadota; class Gammaproteobacteria; order Enterobacterales; family Enterobacteriaceae; genus Photorhabdus; species Photorhabdus luminescens. The sequence continues at coordinate 183,523 of NZ_JXSK01000004.1, forward strand.
TTTGTATTTACCGAACGGCATTGCAGTATTAGCAATTTCTATCAGGTTTTCTTTTTCCATAATTTACACGTCTAATAAGGAGAAATATGTGAAAGGGAAACTGCATCATCCATGATGCAATATTCCACGATAAAACATTATACCCGTCATCTTTCAAGTTGCCTCTTTGTTGGCTACACTCACTCACCCCGGTCACATAGTTATCTATGCTCCCGGGGATTCGTTCCTTTGCCGTCGCGATGCATCTTGAAATCCATAGGGTATATCTTTTACAGTACTAAACCTGCAATAGCCGCAGACAAGAAACTGACAAGCGTTGAACCAAATAGTAGTTTCAAACCAAATCGGGAAACGATATTACCCTGTTTCTCATTCAAACCTTTAATCGCACCTGCCACAATCCCAATGGAAGAGAAGTTAGCAAAAGAAACCAAGAATACCGACAAAATACCCTGTGAACGAGGAGAAAGTTCCGTCACAATTGACTGTAAGCTGTGCATTGCCACAAATTCGTTAGCAACTAATTTGGTTGCCATGACGCTACCAACCTTCAATGCTTCATCTGTAGGGATCCCAATTACCCAAGCAAATGGATAAAACACATAGCCGAGTATTTCCTGGAAGCTCTTCTCAAATACCATGCTGAATAACGCGTTAACAGCCGCAATCAAGGCAATGAAACCAATCAACATAGCAGCAACAATGAGGGCTACCTTGAAACCCGCCAAAATATATTCACCTAGCATTTCGAAAAAACTTTGACCTTCGTGAAGATTGCTCATCTGAATATCTTCTTCACTGTCAACAGCATACGGATTAATCAGTGATAGGATGATAAAGGTACTGAACATATTAAGCACCAATGCCGCTACAACATATTTAGGCGCTAAAATTGTCATGTAAGCCCCAACGATCGACATAGAAACCGTTGACATTGCAGTCGCAGCCATCGTGTACATGCGACGCTCAGACATTTTTCCCAGTACATCTTTATAAGCAATAAAGTTTTCAGACTGCCCAAGTATCAGAGAACTGACTGCGTTAAATGATTCCAGTTTCCCCATGCCGTTGACTTTAGACAGCAGGGTACCAATAACCCGGATGATGATTGGCAATAGTTTGATATGCTGCAAAATACCAATCAACGCGGAAATAAAGATAATCGGACACAATACATTCAGAAAGAAGAATGCCAGTTTTGCATCCATCATGCCGCCAAAAATGAATTCAGTCCCTTCACCCGCATATTTCAGTAAATGCTCAAACAAGCCAGCAAATCCCATGACAAATTCCTGACCAATACCAGAATTCAGGAAAAACCAAGCCAAGATAAGTTCAATAACAAGCAATTGAATAACATAGCGAGGCCGAATACTTTTACGGTCACTACTCGCCAAAATAGCAAGGCCGCCAATGACAATTAAAGCTAAAAAGAAATGCAAGATTTGAGACATATCTACTCCAAACACGATAGAAAGCGAGTTTTTATAAATGCATTCTATGTAATAAAAGGTGAGTAAATGAGGATAAGTATCACATTAAACTGAAATAATTCTTACTGTAAATCTTTACTTAATGTGTCCGATCACATTTTTAGCTGAATCGTACAAAGCCAGATTTTAAAACACCTTAATCGCGCATAGCTGATTATTGAGCAAAACTCTCAATAATCAGTATGTAAACAAAAAATTATTCACCCAATAAACGGATCATTTCTTCTTCATCAATAACCGGAATATTCAACTCGTTAGCTTTAGCTAACTTTGAACCGGCAGCTTCACCCGCAATCACCAAATCTGTTTTCTTAGAAACGCTACCTGTCACTTTTGCCCCAAGTGCAGCAAGTTTAGCTTTGGCTTCATCTCTAGATAACTGATGCAATGAACCTGTCAACACAACTGTTTTACCCGAAAACGGGCTGTCAATCTTCTCAGCCTTGGTTACGACAACCGGCTCCCAGTTGATACCGATATTATCAATTAGATCATTAATGACTGCTTGGTTATGAGGTTCACTGAAGAAGTTAACAACATGTTTTGCCACCACTTCGCCAACATCCTGAACCTCTTTCAATGCTTCCTCATCAGCGGAACGTAATTTACCCAGTTCGCCAAAGTGAGCTGCCAGATTAGCGGCGGTCGTTTCCCCCACTTCACGGATACCCAACGCATAAAGGAAACGGGCAAAGGTGGTTTTTTTCGCTTTTTCCAACGCATCTACCACATTCTGGGCAGATTTTGGCCCCATACGATCAAGCCCAGTCAACTTGCCTGCCGTCAGCCTGAAAAGATCGGCCGGAGTTTCGACATACTCTTTATCCACCAACTGATCGATAATCTTTTCTCCCATGCCGTCAACATCCATCGCCCGACGGGAAACAAAATGTCTCAGTGCTTCTTTACGCTGAGCGCCACACACCAATCCCCCCGTACAACGCGCTACAGCTTCCCCTTCAATCCTTTCAATATCTGCCCCGCATACCGGACAATGTTCAGGGAAAACAACTTCATTACTGTCCTGTGGCCTTCTGTCTTCCAAAACACCGACAACTTGTGGAATCACATCACCAGCACGGCGAATAATAACCGTATCGCCAATGCGCAAACCTAAGCGTTCAATCTCATCCGCATTGTGCAATGTTGCATTACTGACAGTCACACCAGAGACCAATACTGGCTCCAGACGTGCTACCGGTGTGATCGCGCCAGTACGACCGACCTGAAATTCAACATCACGAACAATCGTCATTTGCTCCTGTGCAGGAAATTTGAATGCCGTCGCCCAACGTGGCGCACGGGCAACAAAGCCTAATGTTTCCTGTAATTCCAGCGAATTGACTTTGACAACGACACCATCGATATCAAATCCCAATGCAGAACGCTGGTTTACAATATCATGATAAAAATCAATGACCTGTTGACTATCGGTACAAACTTTAACTTTATCGCTGACCGGCAATCCCCATTTCTTAAACTGTATCAATCGCTCATAGTGACTGGTCGGTAACTCTCCCCCTTCCAATACACCAACACCATAACAGAAGAAAGCCAATGGACGTTTAGCCGTAATACGGGGATCGAGTTGACGTAACGAGCCAGCCGCAGCATTACGTGGGTTAGCAAATACTTTTGCACCCGTGCGACGTGCCTCTTCATTCAGTTTCTCAAACCCTTTTTGCGGCATGAAAACTTCACCACGAATTTCAATACGAGCTGGAATATTTTCACCGAATAGACGCAGTGGAATTGCACATATAGTCCGTATATTTGATGTAATATTTTCCCCTGTTGTACCATCGCCACGGGTTGCAGCCCGTACTAATTCACCACTTTCATACAACAGGCTGACCGCCAAACCATCCAATTTCAGCTCGCAGCACACTTCTAAATTCTGAGTTTCTTTCAAGCGGTCACGCACCCGCTTATCAAACGCCAGATAACTCTCTTCATCAAATACGTTATCCAGTGACAACATAGGAATTTCATGGCGGACTTGCTCAAAAGCCGTCAGAGGAGCAGCCCCAACCCGCTGCGTTGGCGAATCCGATGTAATTAACTCAGGGTATTGTTCTTCAAAATCTTTTAATTCCTGCATTAACCGATCATATTCTGCATCAGGGATTTCCGGCGCATCCATAACGTGATACAGATATTCATGATGACGTAGTGTTGTTCTGAGTTTTTCTATTTGTTGAGCAGTTGATTTCATGACTTATAACCAGCGATAAAAAGCCCCCGACTGGCGGAGGCTTGAACATTCGATAAATTGATTATACCTGAACACCAAGTGTGCTGCGAATGCGTGCTTTATATAATTCGATTTTTTGCGGCGTCAACATTTTTCGCTCATCATCAAGCACCACGCCTCCAACATCAGAAGCAATACGTTGGGCCGCCTGCAACATCAGCTTAAAATTCTGGCTAGATTCTCCGTAAGAAGGAACCACCATAAACATAGAAACCCCTGGCGTCGTAAAATCAGCCATTGTTTCAGGATTAAATGAACCCGGTTTCACCATATTTGCCAAGCTAAATAGTATCGGGCCGCTACCTGATGGGTTCACGTGACGATGAAAAATCTGCATTTCTCCAAACTGGAAGCCAGATTGTAGAATACTTTGCAGCAAAGGTTCACCATTCAATTCCTGGCCGTGGTGTGCTGCTACGTGAAGAACCAAAACAATTTCTTTCACTTTAGTCTGAGCTTCTTTTTCGCCAACCGCCTCCTGAGGCTTTTCTTCAAGTGCAGATCTGTCTTTTTCAGGCTCATTCTGCTCTTCGAATTCAAACAGACCGAGTTGGGGTTCCTGCTCTTCTATGACTGCCCTTCTCGCTGTCGTCTCAGGCTGGCGGCCCGTCAGCAATGGATCATCGCTTTCTTCAGATGTTGCAGCATCAATTTCAGTCAACTTTTGTTGACGGCGCTCGATAGCTGGCTCAGCTTTATTATGATGAGATTTCACCTGCTTATGGGCATAAGGCTTTTGCTGATTGTCGAACGCTTCATCATCACTGTCATCGATGAAACTATTCTGACGATCATGTTTATGACGTTTAACTGGGCGATCACGAAAAAGCGAAGAACGCTCTTTACGGCTGGTCCACAACCCATGTAACAGCAAAGCTATTATTGCTATCGCACCAACAATGATTAATATCAGACGCAAATCCTGCATCATTGCTATCTCTGTTGTTTAATTAAGTATGCCACCACGGCGGAATATTTTCTGTATTAACTGTATTTGTCAAATAACACAAGTGCAAGCTTATACACGCTTTTCTTATCAGAAAGATGCCTAATAAGCCTCTTTTGCGTTCTTTTTATACAGAACAATACTAGTCAGTCGAAAATCCTCCCTATATGATAGCGTTTCAATCACACAAGAGAGAATAGGAAGTATGCTGAATTTGACAAAATCGCCAAAAAATTTGAGCGGCTTTCAGTATTTGATGCAAGGTTGCAAATTAATTACTCGCCCAGGCATTAAACGATTTGTCCTATTGCCTTTGTTGGCAAATATTTTGTTTCTCGGCGGTTCATTTTGGTGGCTCTATCAGAAACTGGAGAACTGGATTCATTGGATAGTGAGCAAAACACCGGATTGGATGCAGTGGCTCAGCTATATTTTATGGCCATTGGCCGTGATCTCTGTTTTGCTGATTTTTACTTACTTCTTCAGCACGATAGCGAATTTCATCGCAGCGCCATTCAATGGCCTGCTGGCAGAGAAACTGGAAGCGGATTTAACAGGAACCCCCGCACCGGATACCGGTGTTATAGCACTCTTCAAAGATGTCCCACGTGTCCTGAAACGGGAATTAGCCAAGCTGTGCTACTATATTCCACGCGCTTTGGTGTTATTGCTACTCTATTTTATTCCTGTTATCGGACAGACTGTCGCACCTGTGCTCTGGTTTATTTTCAGTGCCTGGATGCTATCGATTCAGTATTGTGATTATCCTTTTGATAACCACAAAGTCAGTTTTCCAACAATGCGTAACGCCCTTCGCCAAAACAAAATAATTAATCTGCAATTTGGCGCAACAGTAAGTATTTTAACCATGATACCCATTGTCAATTTGGTGATCATGCCTATTGCCGTATGTGCAGCGACGGCAATGTGGGTCGATCACTATCGAGACCAACATGTTCCCCGGATTATGCCATGATATTCATTTAAGTTATTCTTTTAGACAATAAAAATATATTTAAGTTATATTTCCATTAACCGGTTGTTGGCGTATTGTTGACCGGATATCACTAAAGGGAGTTGAAAGACGAGTATGAGTAAAATTTACGAAGATAATTCTTTGACTATTGGTCGTACCCCGTTAATTCGCCTAAAACACTTTGGCAATGGGCGTATTCTGGCAAAAGTAGAATCCCGTAACCCAAGTTTTAGTGTAAAATGTCGCATTGGTTCCAACATGATTTGGGATGCCGAACAACGCGGTATCCTACAACCGGGGAAAGAGTTGGTAGAACCTACCAGCGGTAATACCGGGATAGCTCTTGCTTATGTTGCCGCCGCTCGGGGCTACAAATTAACGCTGACTATGCCAGAAACCATGAGTATTGAGCGCCGCAAGCTATTAAAAGCATTGGGAGCGCAACTGGTGCTGACGGAAGGCGCTAAAGGCATGAAAGGCGCCATTGAGAAAGCTGACGAAATTAAGGCTAGCGATCCCGATCGTTATATTATCCTGCAACAGTTCAGCAATCCGGCAAACCCAGAAATCCATGAAAAAACCACAGGCCCAGAAATTTGGGAAGACACTGACGGCGAAGTGGATGTATTTGTTGCCGGTGTAGGGACTGGCGGTACATTAACAGGCGTTGCTCGTTACCTGAAAAATACCAAAGGTAAAAATATTACTGCGGTTGCTGTAGAACCTGAAGATTCGCCAGTTATCAGTCAGACTCTAGCCGGTGAAGAAGTGAAACCTGGCCCCCATAAGATCCAAGGTATTGGCGCGGGTTTTATTCCAGATAACCTTGATTTGACACTGGTTGATCGGGTTTTCAAAATCAGCAATGAGGAAGCGATTAAAACCGCGCGAGAAATTATGGTAAAAGAGGGCATTCTGGCAGGTATCTCCTCTGGCGCCGCCGTTGCAGCAGCGGTAAAACTTTCTCAGGAACCGGAATATAAAGACAAAAATATTGTCGTCATTCTGGCTTCATCAGGTGAGCGCTATCTAAGCAGCGTACTGTTTACTGACTTGTCTGATGAATAAAAGTTTTTAAGTAAGTTACTTAGATTTATTGATAAAAAAGCACCTAAATGGTGCTTTTTCTGTGTGGTAGATCAAATTTTTACACTTTGCCAGATGATTTATTACAATGGGTCTAGTATTTAACCAATAATAATTATTTCGATGCTCGAAATTAATTAACAGGAGTAGTAGTTTCAGTTAAGTAGTTCCGCGATCTATCTTTACTTCAAACTATCAACCAGAAGCATCGAAAAGAACAATTTTTTTGATAATGAATAAAAATTTTTATTACATTATCGACCTGAGAGTCTATCTCAGTAGACGTAGTTAACGCTGTTCATTCTTATCAGTAAAAGTGAAACAGGCAGCACACACATGACCCGGAAGTTATGGGCCGTACTAAAGAGCGTTCAGGAGCTATTTATCGCTTTTGCCAGAATATTACCCAGTTCACTCTTTAGGTAAAAAAATCGTCTTGAATGGGATAGGCAGTAAATAAACACTCAAGTTAAAATTTGTCCATTACAAGTTCTTAACTTACACAGCAAAAATCTAAGTTATTGAGGAAACGTTATGTTCCAGCAAGAAGTCACTATTACTGCGCCAAATGGCCTACACACCCGTCCCGCTGCACAGTTTGTTAAAGAAGCCAAAAGTTTCTCCTCCGACATTACACTGACTTCCGGTGGTAAAACTGCCAGTGCTAAAAGCCTGTTTAAGCTACAAACTTTGGGACTCACTCAAGGCACTGTAGTGACCATTTCTGCTGAAGGTGAAGATGAGCAAAAAGCAATCGAACATCTGGTTAAGTTAATGGCAGAACTGGAATAATTTTCCGTTGACCGCAAAGCCAGTCAAGATTCAGAGATTGTGAATATACCCTATGGATTTCAAGGTGCATCGCGACGGCAAGGGAGCGAATCCCCGGAAGCATAGCGAACTATGTGACCGAGGTGAGTGAGCGCAGCCAACAAAGAGGCAACTTGCAAGATAACGGGTATAAACAGGTATTCACTTAGCCGTTCCTCATCCCCGGATAAACTTTTATCTGGGGATATCAGTTTAAATGTATGTCCTAAAACAGCAAACCATCTGCGGGCTGGCTCTTTAAAGAATAATTATTAGTAGTTAGGTAACATCATGATTTCAGGCATATTAGTATCACCAGGCATCGCTTTCGGTAAAGCACTATTACTGAAAGAAGACCCAATTATTGTCAATCAGAAAAAAATCAGCCAAGAGCAAGTCGAACAAGAAATTTCCTATTTCAAACAAGGCCGTGAAAAAGCCTCATCTCAGCTAGAAATCATCAAGAATATAGCAGCAAAAAACCTCGGAGAAGAAAAAGCTGAAATCTTCGAAGGGCATATCATGCTATTGGAAGATGAAGAGCTTGAGCAAGAAATTATTTCGTTAATCAAAAATGATTTCAAAACTGCGGATGCCGCGGTCTATTCCGTTATTGAAACTCAGGCCCAAGCCCTTGAAGAATTAGATGATGAATACCTGAAAGAACGTGCCACAGACGTGCGTGATATCGGTAAACGCTTGCTGAAAAACATTCTAGGTATACCCATCGTTGATCTTGGCTCAATTTCAGAGGAAGTTATTCTGGTTGCCAACGATCTGACTCCATCGGAAACCGCACAACTCAATCTGGAAAAAGTACTCGGTTTTATTACCAATTTAGGCGGCCGAACCTCCCACACGTCAATCATGGCCCGCTCTCTTGAACTGCCAGCGATCGTAGGTACCACCCAAGCGACGGCGACAATCCAAAATGGTGATTATCTAATCCTGGACGCGGTAAATAACCATATTTATATCAATCCATCTGATGCAGAAATTGAACAACTAAAAAAGACCAAAAACGAATATCTGGCAGAAAAAGCTGAACTTGCAAAGCTGAAAGATCTCCCAGCAATAACTCTTGATGGTCATCAGGTTGAAGTCTGTGCCAATATCGGTACCGTCCGTGATGTAATCGGTGCTGAGCGCAATGGCGCCGAAGGTGTCGGTTTATACCGTACAGAATTTCTGTTTATGGATCGTGATGCGCTGCCAACAGAGGAAGAACAATTCCAAGCTTACAAAGCCGTCGCCGAAGCAATGGGCAGCCAGGCGGTTATTATACGTACAATGGATATCGGTGGTGATAAAAATCTGCCCTATATGAATCTACCGAAAGAAGAGAATCCATTCCTTGGTTGGCGTGCAATTCGTATTTGCCTTGATCGAAAAGAGATCTTACATTCTCAGTTACGTGCTATCTTACGTGCATCTGCTTTCGGTAAACTACGTGTTATGTTTCCAATGATTATTTCTGTAGAAGAAGTACAGGCACTGAAAGCAGAACTTGAATTGCTGAAAGGTCAGCTTCGCGAAGAAGGTAAAAAATTCGATGAGGCGATCGAAGTAGGGGTGATGGTAGAAACACCAGCTTCCGCAGTTATTGCTCATCACCTGGCAAAAGAAGTTGACTTTTTCAGTATTGGGACAAACGATCTAACTCAGTATACTCTTGCTGTAGACCGCGGTAACGAGTTGATTTCTCATCTTTATAACCCGATGCTACCAGCAGTATTGAGCCTGATTAAGCAAACCATTGATGCTTCACACGCTGAAGGTAAATGGACGGGGATGTGTGGCGAGCTTGCAGGTGATGAACGTGCTACGTTGTTGCTATTAGGCATGGGGCTGGATGAGTTTAGTATGAGTGCGATTTCTATTCCCCGCATCAAGAAAATCATTCGTAATACTCGTTACGAAGATGCAAAAGCGCTAGCTGAGCAAGCCCTGTCTCAGTCTACCGCTCAGGGGTTGATAGAATTGGTTGATACCTTCATCAAAGAAAAAACACTTTGCTAACAATATCGGTTAAAACGCGGTCCAGTATAAACAATTAGGAGAAGATTCATGGGTCTGTTTGATAAACTGAAATCTCTAGTTTCAGATGATAAAAAAAACAGCGGCACTATTGAAATTATCGCACCTTTATCTGGTGAGATTGTCAATATTGAAGATGTTCCAGATGTTGTTTTCGCCGAGAAAATTGTCGGCGACGGTATCGCTATAAAACCCGCCGGCAACAAGATAGTTGCACCAGTTGATGGAACAATCGGTAAAATATTTGAAACCAACCATGCATTTTCTATCGAATCGGACAGCGGTATTGAGCTATTTGTCCATTTTGGGATTGATACGGTTGAGCTTAAAGGCGAAGGCTTTAAGCGTATTGCTGAAGAAGGTCAGCGTGTACAAAAAGGTGATTTAGTTTTGGAATTCGATCTTAAACTCCTTGAAGAAAGAGCAAAATCGACCTTGACGCCTGTTGTTATTTCCAACATGGATGAAATTAAAGAGTTATCCAAGTTGAGTGGTTCCGTCACTGTTGGTGAAACCCCCATTATGCGTATTAAAAAGTAGCAACACTTTAACTGTCACAATACCATTTTCATCTTAAAAAACGGCCGACAATCACGGCTGTTTTTTTATCCCTTATCTTCGATTTACACCATTTTCCCTATTAGAAATTGGCTAATGTGAGCAGAGCTTATCGCCTCTTTTACTCTACTCACGCTAAATATGTAACCAGATTAATTGAATACTCCGGTAGAAAGATATCTGTCACCACGGTCACAGATAATAGCAACAATAACAGAACCTGGATTTCGTGCTGCAACACTTAATGCTCCGGCAACAGCGCCGCCGGAACTGACCCCACAGAAAATGCCTTCTTTCTGAGCCAACAAACGCATGGTATCTTCAGCTTCTTTCTGAGTGATATCCAGCACTTGATCGACTAACTCCTTGCGGAAAATACCTGGCAAATAAGCCGGCGACCAGCGACGAATACCGGGAATATGGCTGTTCTCCGCTGGTTGTAAACCAATAACCTGCACATTGTTAGATTGGCTTTTTAAATAGCGGCTAACACCGGTAATGGTTCCCGTCGTTCCCATACTAGAAACAAAATGCGTAATACGCCCTTGCGTCTGTTGCCAAATTTCCGGCCCTGTCGTCGTAAAATGCGCTAAAGGATTATCCGGGTTATTGAACTGATCAAGAACTTTACCTTCACCATTACGTTCCATTTGTTGAGCTAAATCACGCGCACCTTCCATACCCATCTTTTTACTCACCAAAATCAGTTCTGCGCCATAAGCTCGCATAGAAGCCTGACGCTCAAGGCTCATATTATCAGGCATCAGTAACTTAAGATGATAACCTTTTACTGCGGCAATCATTGCCAATGCAATTCCCGTATTTCCGCTAGTGGCTTCAATCAATACATCACCGGGAGAAATCTCACCGCGCAATTCAGCTTGCTGAATCATTGATAACGCTGTTCTGTCTTTTATCGAGCCTGCCGGATTATTACCTTCAAGTTTTACCCATATTTCTACACCTAGCTCATCAGTCATTCGTTGTAATTTTACTAGCGGGGTGTTTCCTATAAAATGTTCCAAGCTTGCCACAGCTATTACCCAAATTTTATTTAATAGAAATGCGAAATAACCATATTCAGGAATATATCGCAAGACTTTAAATAAAAAATGCCCATCCCTGGCGGTAAGGAGATGAGCAAAATGGTACCAACCAAATTTAAATAATTATCAGGCAGTTTGGGCTAAACTCAGTGTTTGCAATTGTTTATCGCCCGCATATAAACGCGCTTCAGTGCCGCCAATAAAATAACGGCTTCCTCTTGTGGGTACTGAAGCCTCATTAAACCAAACAACAGCAACCGATTCATGATGCCAGCCTAGAGGCTGAACCGAAAGCTGCCAGAAATGCCCTCTAGGACTGACCTCAGTCACCTGTACTGGTAATGGACTGGAAAGTGTCGGTTGCGAGTTCATCATGATATCCCACGGACGTAAGAAGACATCTACATTCCCCTGATGGATTGGCGTCACATTAAGAGGCAAGTGCTGCCCGCCAATCAATAGCTGAGAACCTTTAATTTCACCACTAAAATGATTGACCTCACCCAGAAACTCCATTACAAAACGGCTTGCCGGATAGCGCCATACTTCTTGCGGCGTACCAACCTGTTCAATATTCCCTTGTCTCATGACAACAACCCGGTCAGCCACTTCCATCGCTTCTTCCTGATCGTGAGTGACAAAGACACTGGTAAATTTAAGTTCTTCATGGAGCTGACGTAGCCAACGGCGTAATTCCATTCTTACCTGAGCATCCAGGGCGCCAAATGGCTCATCAAGTAATAGAATTTGTGGTTCAACAGCCAATGCTCTTGCCAACGCGACCCGCTGTTTCTGCCCACCAGAAAGTTGCGATGGATAGCGTTCAGCAAAATGCGTCAATTGCACCATCTCCAGCAACTCCATAACCTTACGGCGAATAGCCGCCATATTCGGACGCTTACGTCGTGGCAGTACTGTTAATCCAAAAGCAACATTATCAAACACGGTCATATGCCGGAACAGGGCATAATGCTGAAATACGAATCCGACTTGCCGATCTTTAGCATGCATACGGCTAACATCTTGCCCGTGGAAACTCAGTTCCCCCTCGGTTTGTTGTTCCAGACCAGCAATAATCCTCAACAAGGTTGTTTTACCAGAGCCCGATGGACCAAGCAGAGCAACCATTTCTCCAGAAAAAATATTCAGAGTGACATCGCTCAGAACCTGAGTCCGACCAAAATATTTACTGATATTGTTAATTTCAATACTCATATTCTGCTCCTACCTTAACCATGTTGGCGACTTAACCGCCACTGCAAAGCACTTTTAACAATCAAAGTGATAATTGCCATCAATGCCAACAATGCCGCCGCAGTAAATGCCCCTACGGTGTTGTAATCTTGATGCAGTAGTTCAACCTGCAACGGCAATGTGTAAGTTTCACCACGAATAGCGCCGGATACCACTGAAACAGCGCCAAATTCACCAATAGCCCGAGCATTGGTTAAAACCACACCGTATAACAACGCCCAACGGATATTAGGTAACGTCACCCGCCAAAACATTTTCCAGCCAGACGCCCCCAATAAAATTGCAGCTTCATCCTCTTGGCTCCCCTGACTAAGCATCATCGGCACCAGCTCTCGAACAACAAACGGACAAGTCACAAATATCGTCACCAAGGCCATCCCCGGCCAGGAAAACATCAATTGGATATCATAGGGTTCCAGCAAACTTCCTGCCCAACCATTCGAACCATAAAACAGTAAGTAGAGCAAACCCGCTACGACCGGCGAAACAGCAAACGGAATATCGATCAACGTCAATAAACATTGTCGCCCCGGAAACTGAAAGCGCGTTACCAACCAAGCGATCATGACGCCAAAAATTAGGTTTACCGGAACAGTAATTAATGCAATCAGTATCGTTAACCAGATGGCATGCAACATATCAGGATCGAAAAGATTCTGAGTGACTACCTCAATCCCTTTAGAAAAAGCAGTCATAAATATCCAGACAATGGGGATCACTAACAGTAAGATTGAAAACAATACGCCTGTCATGATCAACGTCCATTTACCCCAGCTTATAGGTGGTCGTTGCGCTACATGAGATTCAGATAACTCAACCATTAATGCCCTCCAATCCGCTTACCAAAGCGGCTTTGCAGAGTATTAATGCTAAATAGTAATATCAGGGATATTGCCAATATAACTGATGCGATGGCACTGGCCGCGGGATAATCAAACTCCTGTAAACGGATGAAAATCATCAGCGATACCACTTCTGTTTGCCATGCAATATTGCCAGCAATAAAGATCACTGCGCCAAATTCCCCCAAGCTGCGAGTAAAAGAGAGTGCTGTGCCGGCAATTAAAGCGGGAGATAATTCTGGCAATACAACCCGCCAGAAAGTTTGCCAACGATTAGCGCCTAATGTTTGAGCTGCTTCTTCATATTCTGGCCCTAGCTCTTCAAGTACTGGCTGAATAGTTCGCACTACAAACGGCAAGCTTGTGAACGCCATTGCCACTGCGATACCCAACCAAGTATTCACGACTTTCACATCAAAGTGCCCAAGCAAAGAGCCATACCAACCACTAACAGAGAATAGCGTTGCCAATGTCAATCCCGCTACCGCAGTAGGTAACGCAAAAGGGAGATCCATTAAACCATCTAATAAGCTACGGCCAGGGAAACGATAGCGGGTTAAAACCCATGCCATCAGCATACCAAATACCGCGTTAAACAAGCTGGCAACCGCCGCCGCCAGCAAAGTCACTTTGTAAGCCGCCACAACTTGGGGATTAGCAACCACCAGCCAATACTGTTCCCAAGTCATACTGGAAAGCTGCACAACTAATGCACTCAGAGGTAACAATAAGATCAAGCAGGTATAGAACAAACTACTGCCTAAGCTTAATCCGAAACCAGGCAATACTCGCTTACTGGATCTCGAAAACATTACTTATGCCCCTCGGCCAGCAATTGATCCAGTATGCCGCCAGTATTGAAGTGAGTTTTCATCACTTGCGGCCAACCACCAAATTGATCTTCCAATCGAAACAACTTAGTTTCTGGAAAACGGGTTCCCTGTTGAGCCATCACGTTTTTATCACTGACACGATAATTAAAGCTGGTAATGATCTGCTGTGCCTGTGGGCTATAAAGATAATTTAGATAAGCTTTAGCCACTTTTTCTGTACCGTTTTTCGCAACATGCTTATCAACCCAAGCCACAGGGAATTCTGCCAGAATACCTACCGATGGAACGATCACTTCATATTTATCATCACCATACTGTTTGCGAATGTTGTTCACTTCAGATTCGAAACTGATCAGTACATCACCCAAACCACGTTCAATAAATGAAGTTGTTGCCCCGCGACCGCCAGTATCAAACACAGAGACATTTTTCAGGAAACGTGCCATCCACTCGCGAGTTTTTCCCTGATCTCCACCATTTTCCTGCTGAATAGCTCCCCAAGCGGCCAAATAAGTATAACGGCCATTACCGGAGGTTTTAGGGTTTGGGAAGACTAATTTGACATCCTGACGCACTAAGTCATCCCAATGATGAATATTTTTGGGGTTACCTTTACGCACAAGAAACGCCATCGTGGAATAGTAAGGTGAGCTGCTATTTGGCAGACGGTTCTGCCAATCAGCCGGGATCAGCCTGCCGCTATCGTGCAAAATTTGCACATCCGTTACCTGATTGTAAGTCACCACATCAGCCCGTAATCCCTGGAGAATTGCCAGTGCTTGTTTGGAGGAACCGGCGTGGGATTGTTTAATTACCAATTTGTCTTGTGGATACTGCTCATTCCACTGTTTTTCAAATTCAGGATTCAGTGCAGAAAATAATTCACGCGCAACATCATAAGAGCTGTTTAACAGCTCTACCGCAAAGGCATGACTACTGCCTAATAAAGTCACTACTACCAGTCCATTTAGTATCGTGTTTTTTACTGAATACTTTCTCATTTCTCACCTTATCCGTTATTTCATCAAATAACGCGCCAGTGACTAATGTATCCAGTTTATTTATAACAGGGTAGATAACTATCGCCGTTTAATATACCAAATTGCAATTAGAAAGCATGAAACGCAATAAGCTGGCAGGAACAGTAAGGTTTTTAAATGAAAAATGCGGGCCTGTTACGGCTCCGCAAGAGAAACATCAAATTCACCAAACCGACTCGGTTTATGTTCTAATCAGAAACGCTCATCGCTTCCAAATAATACGTTCCACTTTCCAGTTTTTCAGCACATCATCAGAAGGAACCAAACCTTCCGGGCCATTCCAATTACCGGTAAACAGATAACTAACATGTTTGCTCTGCGGGGATACACAAACAATAGCGCTCTTCTCTGACTCACTCACCGTATTTTGGCAAGCACCAAATGCCCTGCTATAAAGCTCCGAGAATGGCATGCCGACCTTTGTTCCCCAGACGGTTTCAATATCTTCATCCAACACTTCAATGCGGCTAACTTTTCCATCGGCCTGACCAAATAGCGCTATCTTCAATTGATCGCCATCCATTGCTTGAAATACCGTCACCAATTGACCATTTTCTGTTTCCATGCCACTGCGTAAGCGGTACTTTCCATCCAACCCCTTCTCTATTGCATCTTTATTCATTGCAGTCAGACCATCTATTTCGCCCACGCCCTGAGCTGAGATTTTTAAGGAGCTGCCAAACCAGCTAAAAGGAGACAAATTCGACCATGAAAAACCCGATGAACCCGCACAACCAGCCAGTAACAACACACAGCCTATTGTGACAAAACGTAATCCTGACAACGTACTATACTCCTGCATAATTAGCTCCCTTCAACTCAATATAGAGATAGGTGCTGAGACATCACATCTGATTGTTAGTTTCAGAGAATACTTAAATTAATTACTTTAGATTAATATTTTATTGATAAAATACCACTTAGCGGTATCATTATCCCCCCTAAAAATCATCACTATTATTAAGGTCAATATGATGAAAAAAACACTTATAACCACCGCTTTGATTGCTTTGTTCAGTATGCCATCACTGGCTCAAACCTCACAGACGCAATTTGGTGGTTTTTCTGGTCCTGATTCAGCGCAGCCTCCCGTCCAAGCAGCACCACAAGGCGGTTTTGTCGATCACAATGCAAGAGTTTCCACCACCCAGCAAGTTAAAAATATGAGAGATGACAGTTGGGTCGTGCTGGAAGGATATATTGAATCCCGTATCCATAGTGATCACTTCATATTCCGCGATAATGCAGGAATTGTTGAAGTCGAAGTTGATCATAAATACTGGAATGGTCAAACGATAACGCCTCAAGATAGAGTCCGTCTTGAAGGTGAAGTCGATAAAGAGTGGAATGGTATGACAGTTGATGTGAAAAAAGTCACCAAGCTGAACTAATCGTTTGTGGCTGAGTGGTATTCTTTCACTCAGCCATATCTAAACTCAATATTCCTGATCACCAATCAAACGTTTACTGAAAATAACGCTCTCTTGATAACGATCTTCATATTCCAGTTTTTCACACATATAAATAGTGGCATCATTATCTTCAGGAACAATAAGAACTATTTTTGGACAACCACGGGCAATTAATTTCTTCTCCAATCGGGCAATTAATGCGTTCGCAATCCCCCTACCGCGAAATTCAGGGTGAACTCCCAAATAATAAGCTGAACCACGATGACCATCATAGCCCCCCATAATCGTCCCAACCACTTCACCAGCCACTTCCGCGACTAAAAACAGGTCAGGATCATGAGTCAATTTACGCTCGATATCCACTTCAGGATCAACACCAGGATTAAGTAAATCGCAGCGTTCCCATAAGGTGATCACTTCTTCAAAATCATCTTGTCGAAATACCCGAATTTCCATCCCTAACCAACCTGTTTTTATTGAAATAACTATTTTCTCATTATCTCTGCTTTAACACCGGAATCAATACGAAAATGCGTTCTCTTCCACTATTCTCTTCCACTAATAGCTATAATATAACGCTCACCATACCATAATGGGAAAAGAATCATGAATACACCAAACATTAATCAGATTAAGTCTTTTTTCCTTTCACTACAGGATGAAATTTGCCAACAACTGGAACAGGCAGATAGCAAAGCGAAATTTACTGAGCAGTGCTGGCAACGAGAAGAAGGCGGCGGAGGCCGTAGTCGAATTATGAAAGAAGGCACGATATTCGAGCAAGCAGGCGCTAATTTTTCTCATGTATCAGGAGACATGCTTCCCTTATCAGCAACAGCTCACCGTCCTGAATTGGCCGGACGTCATTATCAGGCAATGGGCGTCTCTCTGGTTATTCATCCGTTGAATCCCTATATACCAACCAGTCATGCTAACGTTCGGTTCTTTATTGCAGAAAAAGAAGGTGAAGCGCCAGTATGGTGGTTCGGCGGGGGTTTTGATTTAACGCCTTATTATGGTTTTAAGGAAGATGCTATTCATTGGCACACCACCGCCAGAGATATATGTCGCCCCTATGGAGAAGATGTTTACCCAAAATATAAAGAATGGTGTGATAATTATTTCTATATTAAACATCGTAATGAAGCCCGTGGAATTGGTGGCTTATTCTATGACGACTTAAATACGCCTGACTTTGAACATTGTTTTAATTTTACTCAAGATATAGGTAAAGGTTTCCTTTCAGCCTATCTACCTATTGTGGAAAAAAGGAAAGAAATATTATGGGGTGAACGTGAACGGCAATTTCAATTATATCGCCGTGGTCGCTATGTAGAATTTAACCTCGTTTGGGACAGGGGAACCCTATTTGGATTACAAAGTGGAGGACGCACAGAATCTATCTTAATGTCCATGCCGCCATTAGTACGCTGGGAATATGATTATCACCCTGAACCTGGCTCTGCGGAAGCCGCTTTATATATCGACTTTCTACCAGTAAAAAACTGGATATGATTTTTTATCATGTTAGGAATATTATAAAAAACTATTCCTAACTATTTATATTTTTATTACAGCCAATGCAAGAATCCCTCACATAAAAAACATTAACAAATTGTTAACAACCCCTTAACATAAAAGAAGCAGGTTGGACCTGATGACTATCTGCTGGAAACGTGTTTAATATGAATCCGTACCTAAAGAGTACCTCTAATTAATAACTAAAAATTTATTCCAGGAGATATTTTATGCAAATACAAAACAATAACTACAGAGGCGTAATACCGCCGTACATTCTTCAAAATATTTATAATAATGACAATGAAAAGAAGAAAGTATTAATGACATTAAATCACACTCAGAGTTTAATGTTGGACAATGTTATTAGAGAATCTTCCGATGATTCCGGCGATGACGATAAAGTTACCAATACAACTATACATCGTTCTATTCACGATGCAGAAAATAAACGCAAGTTGCCAGGAAAATTAGTACGAGATGAAGGAGATCCAGATAACGGAGATAAATCAGTTGATAACGCATATAGATATTTAGAAGCAACTTACAATTTCTATAAAGAAGTATTTAATCGTAACTCATTAGATGATAAAGGAATGAAATTGATTGCCTCAGTGCATTATGGCGAAGAATATATGAATGCATTCTGGGGCAATGGACAAATGGTATTTGGCGACGGAGATGGCAAAACCTTCAATGATTTCACGACATCTATTGATGTGATAGGACATGAATTATCTCATGGCGTTATTGAGAAAACAGCAGATCTGGTCTATTTCTTCCAGTCTGGAGCATTAAATGAATCAATAGCAGATGTTTTTGGCTCATTAGTAAAACAACATTATCTAAAACAAAAAGCTGACGAAGCAGATTGGATTATAGGTAGTGGGTTACTGGGCAAAGATATTAAAGGTGTAGGGATTCGTTCAATGAAAAACCCCGGCAGCGCATATGATGATGAAGCTCTCGGTAAAGATCCACAGCCTGGTCATATGGATAATTATAAAGATCTGCCGATTTATAGAGACAATGGTGGCGTTCATATTAATTCAGGTATTCCTAATAAAGCCTTCTATAATCTGGCGACAAAATTAGGTGGATATTCCTGGGAGAAAGCAGGAAAAATATGGTACAACACATTGTTGGATAAAGATCTTGCACGTGATGCTAACTTCGTATCCTTCGCTAAATTAACAATTAAACATGCTCGTGAGTTATTTGATGAGGATGTTGAAAAAGCGACAATTGATAGCTGGACAGAAGTGGGCGTTAAAGTGAAGGAAGATAAAGACGATAAGGGCGGTGACAAGGATGATAAAGGCGGCGACAAGGGCGATAAAGGCGGCGATAAGGGAGATAAAGGCGGCGATAAGGGAGATAAAGGCGGCGACAAAGACGATAAAGGCGGCGATAAGGAAGATAAAGGCGGCGATAAGGGGGATAAAGGCGGCGATAAGGAAGAAAAAGGCGGCGAATAAGGACAAAACTGAAGATTAATATATAAATATATCGCTGGTTTAACGCCAGCGATATTTTATTATTTGTAATACCTGACTTGTAAAAAATATATCTAATAGAAGATGCCAAAATTGTTAACGCCGAATTTCACGCTATACTAAAGAGACCTAAAAATAACCGTAAAAAATTGGTATATCATGAATAATAAAACTCTGAAACTCACAACTGATAGTAAAATCACAATTTCTCTACAAGGAGGATTTGTCACTACACCTAACCTTAACCAAGATAAAACAGTGAATTTAAAATCATTGTCTCCGCACCAACAGCAATTATTTCTTCAAGCCATAGAACAAGATTTTTCTGATTCTATGCCACCATCACCATATCCCGATCAACAGTATTATCTGCTCAGTATTGCCAATGGAAATGAAGAATACCACTTCACCCTTCCAGAGCCAGATGCACCAGAAATCATTACTGAGATATGGAATGACAACAACAAGGGTGGTTAATCACCACCCTTTTTCTTTACAATTAACATTAACGCTTTTTCAGATGCGCCATCAGACGTTTACGCTTACGCATTTGATTTGGCGTCAACGTATTACGTTTATCGGCATAAGGATTTGCCCCTTCTTTAAACTGAATCCGAATCGGCGTCCCCATCACTTTCAGAGATCGACGGAAATAGTTCATCAGGTAACGCTTATAAGAATCAGGCAAATCGGTTACCTGATTACCGTGGATCACAACGATTGGTGGATTATAACCACCAGCATGAGCATATTTCATTTTCACCCTGCGACCACGGATCATCGGCGGTTGATGATCTTCTTCAGCCATATGCATAATACGGGTTAGCAGTGAAGTATTGACACGACGAGTAGCGCAATCATAAGCCTCAAGAATCGAGTCAAACAGATTACCCACCCCACTACCATGTAGAGCAGAGATAAAATGTACTCTGGCAAAGTCAACAAAACCAAGACGATAATCCAGCATCTCTTTCACACGCTCTTTATCTTCTTGCGACATGCCATCCCACTTATTGACCGCAATGACCAATGAGCGCCCACTATTAAGAATAAAACCCAATAACGACAAATCTTGATCGGAAATGCCCTCTCGCGCATCGATCACTAGCAATACAACGTTAGCATCTTCAATCGCTTGAAGGGTTTTGATGACTGAAAATTTTTCAACCGTTTCAGTGATCTTACCTCGCTTACGTACCCCTGCGGTATCAATAAGGATATATTCACGGCCATTGCGCTCCATTGGAATATAAATACTGTCGCGGGTCGTGCCAGGCATGTCGTAAACCACAACCCTCTCTTCACCCAAGATACGGTTAGTCAACGTAGACTTACCCACATTTGGTTTACCGACAATGGCTAATTTCAATGGCAAAGTTGATGGATCAAAATCCTCCTCTTCTTCTACCATCTCAATTTCATTCTGTTCCTGCTCTGCCCAATAAGCTGCATTGGCTTCTTCCTCAGTCAGCTCAACCTCTTCTTCTTCGCCTTTACCAGAAAAAGGTAACAGTACTCGTTCAATAAGTTGGGTGACTCCACGACCATGAGAAGCAGCGATAGAGTAGATATCCCCCAATCCGAGGGAATAAAATTCAGCAACAGCGGTATCAATATCAACACCGTCGGTTTTATTTGCGACCAAAAAAGTGGCTCTTTCACGACTACGTAGATGTTTTGCTATCGCGTGATCTGCCGGCATCAGTCCGGCACGAGCATCTACCATAAACAGAACAATATCGGCCTCTTCAATCGCCATCAAAGATTGAGCGGCCATATGGGTTTCTACACCCTCTTCGGCGCCGTCGATACCACCGGTATCAATGATGATAAACTCCTGCCCTTCAACCTCAGCTCGACCATATTTGCGGTCGCGAGTCAGACCTGGAAAATCCGCTACCAGCGCATCTCTTGTACGGGTTAAACGGTTAAATAATGTGGACTTACCCACATTGGGGCGCCCTACCAGAGCGACGACAGGTATCATTTGTTGATGCCTCATGACTTAATTTGAAATTAGCATTCCACTGTTCATACAGCGTTAATCACAATAGAACACTAAAAAGACGAAACGGCTCCTGTTCTCTCCAGGAGCCGTAGGACTGTACTATAACTAATACTATACTAACGCTTTACTCTATATTCCGGTAAACAGACAGTAAGCAAAACTCAACGGGTAAACAGATAAACCGTACCGTCTTTCGCCTGTACCATCAATTTATCACTGGCGACAACCGGACGGCTCATTAAACCGGAACTATCGACTTTATGCTGGGCAACGAACTTGCCATCATCCATATTCAGCCAGTGCAGATAACCTTCACTGTCACCGACAACCAGATAGCCATTATACATTTCAGGCGCGGTCAAATTACGGTGTTGCAATTTTGTCTGAGTCCACAAAGTGACGCCATCACTTTGACGCAGCCCCATAACACGATCGTTTTGGTCAACAATATAGATATTATCACCAGAAACAACCATCTCGTTCACTGAACCCAAATCGCGCTTCCAGAGGATCTGACCTGAACGCATATCAAGCGCTACCAGATTACCGTTATAAGCTATTGCGTATATCACGCCTTCAGAAATAACCGGTGTCATATCAACATCATTAAGACGACCGATTTCTGTAGAACTGGTTACCTGAGAAATACGTTGTTGCCAAATCAACTGCCCCTGAGAAATCAAGACGGCGTTGACACGACCATTATCCCCCCCCACGACGGCAGCACCGTAAGCTACAGCAGGAGCCGATTCACCACGCAATGATAATGATGGCGTATCCAAATTAACGGACCACTGCACTTTACCATCCGACTCACTTAATGCCTGCAACATCCCATTGCTAGTATGAATCAGTACCAGACCATCACTCACCACAGGACGCGACAACGCTTCACCGGCAACGTCAGATTGCCAAGCAACTTGGCCGTCTTTGGTATTCAATGCAATAACTTTGGCACGTTCAGTACCGACATAGAGATGATCTCCAGCAACGGTCAGACCACCAGAGAGCAATGCAGGTATACGAGAAGAGAGGAAACCCGCTTTTTCAGCCAGATTCACCGACCATATCTCTTTACCGCTATCAATGTCCAACGCCTTAACGATGCCATGACGATCAGCAACATAAACAGCGGAGCCTTGCCAAGTTGGCGTCAAGTGAGAATAATAACGGCCTACACCATCACCTACAGATTTATCCCAAACCTCGCTTGGATTAAATTGATTTTCGACCTGTGGCAATGGCGACATCGTTACCGTGTCTTGCTCACTTGAACAACCGGCTAGCAGAACGGAAGCCACCAAACCAACCAAGAGTGTTTTACGCAGTTGCATTGAAAGAATCCCCTTAGCTAGATAAGTTATTCAATTTAAGATTTAACATCGATTTGATCGCTTGTGGCGAATCTGAGCTCAAACCTTTGGTATACGCTGCACGGGCACCGGCAATATCACCTTTTTTCAACAGCGCATCACCGCGGATATCCTCTGCGACGGCAACCCAACCGGAACCTTTGACCTGTTCCAATGTTTTCAGCGCGGCATCCGCTTTATCTTCCGCCAATTGAACCCTGGCTAAGCGAATATTCACCAGAGCCTGCAAATCCTCATTTTTTGCCTGACCAGCAGCCGCAGATAAAAACTGATCTGCTTTAGTTAACTCATTCTTTTCAACAGCAAGTTGAGCCAAATGCATATGCGTCATCACGCCATAACTGTTATTAGTTTCACTGGCAAATTTTTCAGCAGCGACATGACTCTCTTTTGTACTGGCAATTAATCCTCGATCTACCCGTTCAAAAGCTTCTGCGCTTTCCTGCAACTGATTTGTCTGATGAGATTGCCAGTAACGCCAGCCAATCAGCGCCCCGGCACCCAATACCAGCCCAAAAACCAGGGCCTTACCATTATTGGCAAAAAAGCGACGGATCGCGTCTACTTGTTCGTTTTCATTGGTATAGACTTCCACAGAGTCTCTCCTTAACCTAACAGTTCAGCCAAATGAGCAGCAATTTCGCTTTGCGGCAACGTTTGTTGTTCACCTGTACGTAAATCTTTAATGGCTACCTGACCAGAACGAACTTCATCCTCACCGAGGATCAGTGCAATTTTGGCGCCTTGTTTGTCCGCACGCCCCAGTTGCTTCTTAAAGTTCCCTCCCCCGTGGTTCATCATTAAACGCAATTGGGGCAACGTATCACGTACCTGTTCAGCCAAAACCAATGCTGCTTGCTGACTACCTTCACCAAAAGAAGCGAGATAAACATCTGCAACTGACCGCTCCGCGGCAAATGCTGGATTAATTTCCTGCACCAGCAAAACCAGACGCTCCATCCCCATAGCAAAACCCACCGCAGGCGTCGGTCGGCCCCCCAGTTGCTCAACCAGCCCATCGTACCGACCACCAGCACAAACCGTCCCTTGCGCCCCAAGTGCCGTCGTTACCCATTCAAATACCGTGCGGTTATAATAATCCAGACCACGAACTAAACGCTGATTAATCCGATACTTGATACCCACCCCATCAAGAAGCGCACACAGGCTATCAAAATGTTCCTTTGATTCCGCATCAAGATAATCAACCAGTTCCGGCGCATCATTAAGAAGTTGCTGAACTTCAGGATTTTTTGAATCCAGAACACGCAATGGATTGCTGTACATACGGCGTTTGCAATCTTCATCCAGCTTATCTTTGTGCTGCTCAAGAAAAGCCACTAACGCCTCACGGTAATTAGCGCGTGCCGCCAACGAACCAATGGAATTGAGTTCAAGCGTCACATGCTCATAAATACCGAGCTCACGCCACCAGCGGGCAGTCAATAAAATAAGTTCAGCATCAATATCAGGCCCTTGAAGACCAAAAACTTCAGCGCCTAACTGATAAAATTGGCGGTAACGGCCTTTTTGTGGTCGTTCATAACGGAACATTGGCCCTAAATACCATACGCGCTGTTCCTGATTGTACAGCAGACCATGTTCAATACCGGCACGCACACAACCTGCGGTATTTTCAGGGCGTAGGGTCACACTTTCACCATTGCGATCATCAAAGGTATACATCTCCTTTTCAACCACATCAGTGACTTCCCCAATAGCTCGTTTAAATAACGGGGTCTGCTCTACAATCGGTGTGCGGATCTCACTATAACCATAACCCGCCAGTACCCGTTTCAAAATAGTTTCGATACGCTGCCAGATAACCGTATCTGCCGGCAAGTAGTCATTCATGCCTCGAATAGCTTGGATATTTTTTGCCACGTCTTATCTCTAGTTAATGATTCAAAAATGATGTTGATTATAGAAGCGAATACCGACGAGCTTCAATTAACAAACAAAACAACGCTGGCTCATCGTTATGATGAGCCAGCGTCAGGTACATTATTTGTCCAGTTGACTTATGCCAATGCGCTTATTTTCATCCAGCATTGATGCTTTAGCACGGATCTTCGCCTCAAGCTGATCAATCATATCAGCATTATCGAGACGCTCTTTCTGCCGCACGCCATCTTCATAAAAACCACTTTTCGTTCTGGCGCCGGTGACACCTAAAGTAGAAACCTCCGCCTCACCGGGTCCGTTAACCACACAACCAATAATAGAAACATCCATCGGTGTGAGTAAATCTTCCAAGCGCTGTTCCAAGGCATTAACTGTGCCAATAACATCAAATTCCTGACGAGAACAGGTTGGACAAGCGATAAAGTTTATACCACGGGAACGAATACGTAATGCTTTCAGAATGTCGAAACCCACTTTAACTTCTTC
Organism: Photorhabdus luminescens subsp. luminescens; assembly: GCF_001083805.1. Classification (GTDB taxonomy): domain Bacteria; phylum Pseudomonadota; class Gammaproteobacteria; order Enterobacterales; family Enterobacteriaceae; genus Photorhabdus; species Photorhabdus luminescens. Next base: position 208,896 of record NZ_JXSK01000004.1, read on the forward strand.
GACAGGATCAGCAGCCAGAGAAATACGCAAGGTATCGCCGATACCTTCTGACAGGAGGATACCCAAGCCAATAGCTGATTTTACAGAACCTGCACGGGCGCCGCCCGCCTCGGTAATCCCAAGATGCAATGGCTGATCAATCTTCTGAGCTAACAAGCGATAGGCGCCAACCGCCAGAAAGACATCCGACGCTTTTACACTGATTTTAAACTGGTCAAAATTAAGTCTGTCAAGAATATCCACATGGCGCATAGCCGATTCCACCAACGCTTCTGGGGTTGGCTCGCCATATTTTTCCTGAAGATCCTTTTCCAATGATCCGCCATTTACACCAATGCGGATTGGGATATTTTTATCACGGGCAGAAGCCACAACCTCGCGGATACGTGCTTCATTACCGATATTGCCAGGGTTAATACGCAGACAATCGACACCATACTCTGCAACTTTAAGCGCAATACGGTAATCAAAATGGATATCTGCAACCAAAGGAACACTCACTTGCTGCTTAATCAACTTAAATGCTTCTGCGGCGTCCATCGTTGGTATTGATACGCGAACAATATCAACGCCAACACGCTCAAGCGATTTAATTTGTTTAACAGTTGCGTCCACATCTGTAGTACGTGTGTTTGTCATTGACTGCACCGAAATGGGTGCGCCATCCCCGACTGGCACATTGCCTACATAAACACGCGTAGATTTGCGTCTTTTTATCGGCGATTCATTATGCATATTGGTATTTCTCCCATACTTCCATGTGCTTACTGATAAAACTACAACTATGCCCTTACTAGAACAGGCTTTTATTGTGCTGATGGCACTTTAAGACGCGCGATACGACTCTCTTTAATAAAGCGGCTTAAATCGACAACTTGCCCCCGGAACTGTACATCCACAACAGCCGGAGCACCGATAGTTAACTCATAAGGTAATGAGCCAGAGAGACTCAGATGGTCACCCTTATATTTAGTTCCACTAAATAGTTTTTTTCCATTTGCATCAACAACTTGCAACCAACAGGAGGCTTTAAAATTCATCATCAGCTTATCACTGTCAGCAACTGCCGTTAAATTATTTTCAGACACACTCGGTACTTGAGCTGTCCCTTGATTAGCTGGCAACGGAGCAGGAGCAGTCTGAGTTTGTGGCCCGTTACCAGCTAATTGAGTTTCAGGTGTTTTCGCCACCTGATTTTGAGTTGATGTCACAGATTGAGTAGCTTCCTCATGATGGCTACTGGCATTATTCGCTCCCACTGCGCTTCCGGTTACAGCAGCAGATGATGACGGCCCACTGACTGCCTGCTCGCTGGTTGGTAACCGTACCACCTGATCGTGACTTTCAGTGGACGAATCCACTGAACTCGCTTTCTTCTGGGCAATTTTAGCCGCAGAATGATCAGCCATCGAAATCAATTCTTTCTGTTGAGCTATGTGGTTTTGCCACCACCATGCTCCCGTCAAACTAATTACAACTAAAATAATCAACCACGTAATCCACATCAACCAACTTTCGCGTTTTTTACGTTTTTTACCCAACGAAAAACTCTGCATTGGTGAAACTTTCGCTGTTTTTGCCGGGGTATGCTTATCCAGAATCGCCAGAATTTCTGCTTCTGGAATTTGTACCAACTTAGCATAAGAGCGAACATAACCACGCAGGAAAGCCGGTACCATCGTGGCTGGAATATTGTCCTCTTCAATATCACGGATAGTAGAAAGTTTTAAACACAAGCGATCAGCTACAGTCTGCTGGGTTAGCCCGTGTTGTTCACGAGCCTGACGCAGGAGCTGACCTGCGGTTAAATAAGCTTGTTCTGGAGTCGTTTCTGTATTCATTAGCAAGAAGACGCGGTTCTGTTCAGGTTGTGAAAAACTTCGCGCTGGCTCCTGCTATAATATTTAAATTACACAATAGCCTGCGCGGCGAAATAGATTTGCTATTTTACTAGCGGCAAATCACTGATAACAAACACGCCTGTTAACATGGCTCCCAGCAAACAGAGTTTTGACTTCTTCATACTGCCCCTGCTCACAGAGAAAAACGCTGTAATGATACAATACCGTATCATTTCCTGGCTCGTACTGCATCGCCATTTTGTAACGTTGACGAGCTGCTTCCGGCTGACCAGAATATTGCTCATACAACGCCATACCTAATTGAGCCTGATAATGGTCTGGCTTTGCCAGTAAAACCTTATCAAAGTGATATCTGGCGGCAGGCAAATTACCTTTAGCCAGATAGGCCATTCCCAATTGAATCCGGGTTTCTGCCGCGACTTTTCGCTGTTGATTGCTGTTTGTTAGTTGATTGGAACATCCCGCCGACAACATAGCAACCACCACGGCAACAACCATCATTTCCGATAACGATTTCCTTATCATTCCATCCCCACCGACCAAAGATATGCAATTGTAACAATCAATTCAGTTACTGCACGACAGGATATACCAACATTCCTATATCAGACTGCCCTTACCTGAATAGGTTCACCGGCCTGACGTTTTTTCAATGTACGTTTGGTACGATCAATCACATCACCGGCAAGCTGACCACATGCGGCATCGATATCATCACCGCGCGTCTTACGGACAATCGTGGTGAAACCATATTCCATCAACACCTTCGCAAAGCGATCAATCCGGCTGTTGGAACTACGGCCATATGGCGCCCCCGGAAACGGGTTCCACGGAATTAAATTGATCTTACTTGGTGTATCTTTCAAACATTCAGCTAATTGATGCGCCTGTTCCACGCTGTCATTAATATGATCCAGCATGACATATTCCACAGTTACACGCCCCTGATTGGCATTGGATTTAGTTAAATAGCGGCGCACACCGGCAAGGAACTGCTCGATATTATATTTACGGTTGATAGGAACGATGTCATCCCGCACATCATCTGTCGGCGCATGCAGGGAAATCGCCAAAGCAACATCGATCATATCGCCAAGTTTATCCAAGGCTGGCACCACACCGGATGTGGATAACGTCACGCGGCGTTTTGACAAACCGAAACCAAAATCATCCATCATGATTTCCATTGCAGGAACCACGTTATTCAGATTAAGAAGAGGTTCTCCCATGCCCATCATGACCACATTGGTAATCGGGCGGCGACCACTAGATTTCAATGAACCAATAATTTTTGCCGCGCGCCAAACCTGACCAATAATTTCAGAAACCCGCAAATTACGGTTAAACCCTTGCTGAGCAGTAGAACAGAATTTACACTCCAGTGCGCAACCTACCTGAGAAGAGACACACAAGGTTGCTCGATCATCTTCCGGGATATAAACCGTTTCAACCTGCTGATCGCCAACAGTGATCGCCCATTTAATCGTACCATCGGCTGAACGTTGCTCTTCTGCTACTTCCGGCGCACGGATCTCTGCAACTTGTTGCAATTTTGCTCGCAGAATTTTATTAATATCTGTCATCTGCTCAAAATCGTCGTAACAGTAGTGATACATCCACTTCATCACCTGATCAGCGCGGAATGGTTTTTCACCCATATCAAGGAAAAACTGGCGCATTTGCTTGCGATTCAGATCAAGCAGGTTAATTTTACCGCCTTTCTTTTCTGGAGTTTCAGACACGACAGAAGCAGCAAACTGTGCCGCAGTATTTGGTTGGGACATTTTTTTATATCGCCTCGTTGTAACACTTTCGGCTCTGCGTTGATGAATTCAACGCGAAGTTTCAATTCGGGTATCACTATCAGTTTAGCATAGTGACAAATAATAAACGCCCCGTTGAATTAACAACGGGGCGCCGCATTGTACAAACTTTAATGCAATGATGCTACGGGTAACGCAAATCAATTAACGTGGGCAGATTTCATCTTCTGTGAAGAAATAGGCAATTTCACGGTTTGCAGATTCAACCGCATCAGAGCCGTGAACCGCGTTTTCAGTGAAGCTGTCTGCGTAATCAGCGCGCAGAGTACCTGCCAATGCATTATCAGGATTAGTTGCCCCCATCAGGTCGCGGTGACGCTGTACTGCATTCTCGCCTTCCAATACCTGAACCATAATCGGACCAGAAGTCATAAATTCCACCAAACCATCAAAGAAAGGACGGCCTTTGTGCTCCGCATAGAAGCCCTCAGCCTGTTCACGGGTCAGGTGAAGCATTTTGGCGGCAATAATTTTAAACCCGGCGCTTTCAAAACGAGCATAAATCGCCCCAATGGCATTTTTCTTTACCGCGTTAGGCTTAATAATAGAAAAAGTACGTTCAACCGTCATGGATAACCTCTTGGCTCTTCTTTCAGCAACTGATAATTTTAATTTTCTATTCCCGATAAATTAATCGGTTAATACTCATTCCGCAACCTTAGCGGAGACAAAAACGGCGTTGATTATAGGGGCATGAATAGCAGTTGCCTACAGAAAACATAACATTCCATTAAATTTTTCTTAGCGAAAATTACCATTTTTTCGTACAAATCACATTTTTACCTGAATCGTTTACTTCAAGGTAAAATTGACAGCATCAACCTGTCCACCTAAATCCAAAACACTAAGCTGATATTTACCCGGTTGAGTCAATGTCTGAACAAATCCCTGATTCTTTTCTGTAGTCATTACCTGTTCTCCATTCAGAAACCACCACTGTTGCCTGCCACTACCGCCCTGAGTGGTAACACGTAAATCAAGGCTGTCAAAACCGGGGAGCCGTTTCAATACATCTCCGTTGTGAATACCCACGATCAACAACGGCGCTTCATCTGATTTTAACGGTGGACATTGAGGATTAACCGGCGGCAGACGCTGTGCCCGTCGCTCTTGTGCTGGTAACCATGATTCGAGGGTAATCGGCCACAAAGCGATATTTCTAGCATGAGCGCCGGGACAATCAGGAGCCACACGCAAACCGTTTTTATCCAACCATACCTGTTCATTGATGCCTGAAATGGCCTCTTGCCCCACTGCGGGCAGCGTGGGCGGAATAGTGTTATTCAATATCCAGCTCAGACGCCGCTGACGGCAATTATCCTCTCCTTTCGGCAAACTTTGCCCTCCGGGCCAACAGATAATCGCCTGACTAACACTTGCCGGACGTGGATCAACCGGGATACGTTTAGCCCCATTTCGCATATTGGCAAGTAACAGATTATTGATCTGATTCATGATGGGAATCGCCGTAGCGTAGCCAAATTGCCCAACAACCGGCGTACCGTCAGGCCGACCAACCCAAACACCGATGGTATAACGCGCATTTAAACCGATAGCCCAAGCATCACGATAACCATAGCTGGTACCGGTTTTCCATGCCAGCGGCACTTGTGCCGATAAAACATCATCAGGTTGCGGCAGAGCTTCCCCAGCCATAATTCGCCTCACTATCCATGCAGCGCCGGGGGAAAAAAGTTGCCGATCACGCAATTTTTGCTGTGGAGTGAATCTCAAGGGAGAAACCTTCCCCTGACGGGCAAACGCCGTGTAAGCCGCCACTAGTTGATCCATCCGGGTTGCCGTGCCGCCAAGAATCAATGATAAATTGGGTTCACTACCGGGAGGAAAACGCAATACGGTTCCTACATTACGCATATTAGCGGTAAACCGCTTAGCGCCGTAAGCTTCAAGCAGTTGCACGGCGGGTAAATTCAGTGAACGCACCAACGCTTCACTGGCGCTGACCGGCCCATGAAAGCCGCTGTCAAAATTTCCCGGACGATAATAATCAAAGCGGCGAGGCACATCCTGTAACAGTGATTCCCCATGAATTAGCCCATCATCCAGCGCCATTGCATACAGAAACGGTTTCAGGGTTGATCCCGGCGAACGCCATGAACTTATCATATCGACATGACCAAAACGGCTATCATCCCGTAGATCCAGCGAACCGATATAGGCTTTCACCGCCATATCGGTGTGATCAACCACTAACACGCCAATCGAAGTCTTTTCTGGTAACTGGTACTTCCAATTCACCGCCATATCTTCAAGCTGGCGCTGTAATCCCACATCAAGGGTTGTTTTGATGATCTCCTGACGTGTACCTTTCGCCATTCGTCTGGCAAAAAGCGGGGCAAGCTGTGGCACCTGCCGGGGAGCCAACCACAACGTCTCTTGCCGAATATCAGCAATTGTCTGTTCCGGCCAGATTTTATAGTGTGCCAACCGTTGCAACACCTTATCACGAGCAACCTGCGCTCGTTCAGGATAACGATCTGGCCTTAAACGACTAGGGGCTTGCGGCAAAACAGCCAATAAAGCCGCTTCTCCCGCAGAGAGTTCAGACGGCGGTTTAGCCAAATATGCCCAACTCGCCGCGCCGACGCCTTGTAACGTGCCCCCAAACGGCGCACGGTTTAGATACATCTCAAGAATTTCACCTTTAGAATAGTGCCATTCAAGCTGCAAAGTACGCCAGATCTGTTTCAGCTTCCCGCCTAAAGTACGTGAATGTGGGTCAATCAACCGAGCTACCTGCATCGACAGAGTACTGCCGCCGGACAAAATTTTACCTGCCCGAATATCCTGCCAGGCAGCCCTGACCAGAGAAATCGGGTTAACCCCTGGATGCCGGTAGAACCAACGATCTTCATAAGTTAGCAAAGCTTGAATATATTCTGGCGACACTTGATCCAACGTCACCGGATAACGCCAAACGCCTTCATCATCGGCAAAACGCCAAAGCGGCGTACCATCCTCACTCACGACAATACGCGCCATCTTGATTTCACGCAGTGGCAAAGGCCAGATTTTATCCGCCAACCATAAACCCGCCGGGATCAGAAACAACAACAGCACAATCAGCCATATAAGGCGATGCGTTTTCTTCATTGATGAATACCTGATGAGAAATCAGCCCTTACACCTGAGCATAAGGGCTGACAAATTTAGCGGACAACTTCCAGTTTTTCAGGCGTAGAACCAACCGCACGCCAGTAAGGCACATACATAGATTCCACCTGTGGCGCAGGAATTGTGTAGATTCCTGGCGTCACCGCACGAGCCAGATAGAGCAACGTCACCGGCTGAGACGGATCAACCGCGACTGCCGCCGCATATCGATCATCACGATATTCAATATGACGAATCGTCGCCTGCTGCATATCGCCAATCAACTCCTGAAGATTAGCGGCACTCTCACTCAACTTGGCGCTGCTGTTAGCCAAATTCTGGTTTTCCAGCTCCAAACCAGCGGGCAATAAATCAACAACCAAAGCATCCTGTACGGGCTTATCTGAGCTTACCAGCAGCTTCACAACCACCATTTCACCGCTTTTCAGATGGTCAATGGAAACCGGATTACCCTGCATATCCAGGTAGCTACGCTGAATTTGCAGCACATTAGCGTAAGGTTTTGGAGAGCGCAGCGGGTAGCCCACCACATTGACTCGTGAATAGAGCGTGCTGTCACCAAGATTACTGATACTCACATCTTGCTGAATATCCTGTGGAGACAACATCTCACTATAAGGCTTGTCTCTACTTATTGGTGAAGTCCGCTGATTAATCACAGCCTCCCACGGTTGCACCGATGTATCAATAAAGAAACGTCCCGCCAGATAGAGCGAATTACTCTCCTGTGTTGAGAAATAATTGCGGGATGTCAATTCATCCGACAGCGCCAGCAATTTTTCGTCACGTTCCTTTATCTGCATATTATTTTCAGTCAACAGAGCAACAATCATTGCGTTGTCACGAATGGCACTGCCATAATCGCCTAAATCTAAATCATCACTACGGTTTTTACTGATCCCCAAACGAACCGCTTCATCTGCTCGGGTATTATCCCCCATCAGTTTCAGTGCAACGCCCAGTTGTACCAGTGACAAACCATTGCCGGCTTGCTGACGGCGTTCATAAACTTGTCTCAAAGCACCCAATGGCGCTTTCTGTTGATTGGCAAGCACCAGCCCGGCATAAGCCTGAACTGAGAATCGCATTGCTTCCTGATTCTGACTGTAGGGATAGTTAATAACACTCTTATCCTGTAAATAACGTAACAGGCGATTATTGGCAGAAATCAACACCTCTTTCGGTACGCTATAACCTCGTTGACTTGCACGGAATAGAAAATCAGTGGCATAAGCCGTTAACCAATACTCTTCATCACCGGTTTTATCCCATAAAGCAAAGCTACCGTCATGACGCTGCATACTCAACAGGTGAATAATTCCCTCATCAATGCTTGTCCGGCGTTTATTATCATCTTCCGCCATGATCCCCAAACTATTTAGCTCTGCTTTGTTCGAATAGAGAGACGGGTAAAGCCCGCTGATCGTCTGCTCAAGGCAGCCATACGGATAGGCGTACAATTCACGAATATAGCGTGAAATCTGTAACGGCGGACGGCTGCTCAGTAACAACTGCCCCTCGGCCCCTTCTGGTGATAAACCCGATAAGGCATCTGACGGCAACTGCCACTCCTCTCCCGGATGAATCACATTAGCGAACAGAACCGTTTCCGCTGGCTGTGCCGGACGCACGCCAATCTGCCAACTATTTTTATACTGTTTCAGATTCTCACCGGGTAAATTCAGACCATCAACCGTCAGGGAAATCTCTCCTTGACCAACACCATGCTGCGCCGTGACCGGAATATCTACTGTGGTACGTTTGCCTTTTTCCAGTGTTATCTCTAGACGGACATCATCCTCTAACTTAATCAAGTCATTAGCGGTAAAGTTCAAGATCAAGTCTTGTCTCTGTTCAGTTAAGTTAGTTAAATCCAACGACAACAATGCACTATCACCATCGGCCATAAAGCGAGGTAATGCCATCTGTGCAACCACCGGCGCAGCAACGACAATTTTACTTTCACCGTGGCCGAACTCATCGTCACTCCACGCTTGAGCCATCAGCCTCAATTCACCATTGAAATCAGGAATTGGCAAAACTATCTGCCCTTCCCCATTCTCATCCAATGTCACTGGCTGTGCTTGTTCAGCGATAATCTTAACTTCGGTTAATGGTTTCCTACCGCCACGATCAAGGGCGCTATCATCACCATCACCGCCAAAACGCAGATTCGCCAGCCGGCCTTCACCTTCAATCAACTGACCATACACATCATATTGATCGACGCTGTAGCGCTTACGACCAAAGAAAGCCTGATAGGGGTCCGGGGTTTTAAAATTCGTGACATTCAATACCCCTGTATCAACCGCAGAAAGCAGCACATTAACCTGCTTGGGTAATTTCCGCCCTTGTTGTGGCGCCGCCTTGACTTTAACGGTCAAATTCTGATTCGGACGCATCTTTTCCGGTGCGGATAATGTCAAATCCAGCTTACGATTTTCATCAACCAACGGCAGGTGCAACACGCCAATGGCACGTTTCGGCGTCGCCTGACGAGATTTATCCTCTGGACGCACTACCACAGCGGTTAAATAAAGGTCATGACGACGCCACTCTTTATTTACCGGCACTTCCACATCCAAACCTTGCTCTGGCACATCAATTTTTTGCCACCAAAGCGGCCCTTCGCTGGATTCCACCAACAGATAACCTTTACCGGCCTGTGGCGCGACCATATGCAATTTTATCTTCTCACCTACTTGATAAGCGGGCTTATCCAGAGATAACTTCACCTGATCAGGACGAACAGCTCCTGTGCCGCCGGTATTATCCTGCCATGAGTAACCCGCCCAGAAATTAACGCTGGTCACTAATTGATTTTCTGGATTAACCACTTCAATACGGTACGACCCCCAATCAACCGGAAAACTGATCTTTGCCGTACCATCTTGAGCAATCTGGATATGTTCATCCGCCATCACCAAATCTTTCTGGTCATAGCCTGATTGCCAACCTTCACTATCCGACCAACGCCAATAATAGTCGCGGCGTTCATAAACCAAACGGGCAGTTAAATCTTTCGCAGCATATTTTTTTCCATTAGCATCGGCATACACTACCGCAAATTGCGCCAGTGAATTTTCATCCACATTGTAACGGCTTTGGTAACGACCTATACGATAGTCATAAATCTCTTTCTGATTAAACAGCGGACGAATACCAACCAGCTTTTCTGTCGGCCAAACGGCCTGTTCAACCCGACGAGTCACCGGACGGCCGCCCGATTCAAGCAAACTGGCCTGTACAATGACGTTTACCGGCGAAGAGACTGAACTCCAGTTGTCGGCGCTGACATTAAGCGCGGCTTTACCGCCATTATCTAAAACCAAGTCAAACTCATCCAATGTACGGCTAAGGTTGTCCTCCGTAGCCGCGCCAAACTCATAGCCGGGCAATTTTGCTACCGCATTACGGGCCGGACGCAAGAATAACTGCCCTTGCAGACGATTATATGCAGCAGGCGCGCCATACAGATAACGGCCGTTAATCGCGAAATCCACACTGTGGTCTTTCATCACCGGTTGCGACTCACTGCTAATCTCCAGCGCCAAGCGCTCCGGCATAAAATCTTCGACATTAAATTTGTAATAACGAGGTTTGTTATCGCCCAGATCAAAACGTAACGACCAGAGTCCGGTAGCCGCTGACTGAGGGATCGCATAACGATACTGATACAATCCATTGTCAGGTTGCCAGACAAAACTACGCACGACCTGACCATCGGTTTTCAATACATCCACTTTAACTGGCTGACTTTTTATTGCGCGGCCATCGCCATCACGCAACAAGCCATTGACAATCAACGTCTCACCTGGACGATAGAGATCACGAGGCCCAAAAACAAAAAACTGTTTGCCGTATCCTTGCGGGCCAGAGATATCAAATTCAGACAGATCCAACGCCGGCGAGACCAAATCAATCATACTGGTTTGCTGGTCGCGCGTAGCGAGCAACAGTTTCGCTTTCGCATTTTTCGCCAAGCTGACATGCCCATCATCGTCTGTTGTCGCCTTCGACAATAACTGCCCTTTCTCATCCAACAGACGTATTTCCACCCCTTTCAGGCCGCTACCTTGCGCCAAAGATTGGGTAAACACATCCATTTTATCCAGATAACTGTGCATAGAAACACCAATGTCGCTTAAGGTAAACATTGTGGCTGGATTAGTGTCAGTGTATTTACCCGCTTGTTGCATCACCGCCAGATAAACGCCATCTTTCTGTAACTCTTTAATATTATTTAATGGCAGCAGTAATTTTTCGCGAGTATTCCGTGTTGGATTCAAATCGAAACGGCCGGTATACACCAGTTCCGCACCTTTGAGCAGCTCTTCAGATTCCCAAGAACCCATATTGTTGCGATATTGCCACTGTGCAATAAAAGCGGGTAACTCCGCCTCTTTTATCCTGAAAAAATTAACATCGACACGATTAACATTCAGAGCCAATACCGGCAAACCTTCAGCGACCTTACTGGGTAACAAGGAGCCTTTACTGGCAAAACCGACAGACGGGGAAATCGTAGCGGTCGTCAGGGTTTTCTCATAAACCGTTTCGAGTTGACGGTCATTGATACCTTTAACACCCTTATCTACGGTCAATTGCAACTCACGAGATGGCGGCAAATGGCGCAAGCGAAGCTCCATCATGTTATCTGACAGTTCCCACTCCCCATCAAGTTTGCCCTCTTTGACATCCACCAAACGGACATTCTGCGCAAAATCCTGATTCGGATCTAAAGGAACAGAAAATGTCACCACCATTGCGCTAGCGCCATCAAGCTGAACTTCAGAAGCATCCAAAATCCTCACCTGTTTCCCGGCATAACGTTTTGCTAATTCAGCCAGTGATGCTGTGTCTTTCTGTTTTGCTGATTTTGGTGGAATATTTGATTGCTGAGGTACTTTTTCGCTTTGAATTTCTGAGGATTGTGATTGAGCAGCTTGCTTACTATCAGTGCTATCAGACTGGTCACAACCAGAAAGCATCAACAAAGAAGCCAAAATCACCGCCAAATAACGCTTGTTTTTTCCTAGTCGTTGCCAGAATTGACCTTGATTCATAACCATAACCTCTGTCTTAACTCCAACCAACTAGTGGCAGGATTTAATGAATAACTTTATATACCCGCTATATACCCGTTATCTTTCAAGTTGCCTCTTTGTTGGCTGCGCTCACTCACCCCGGTCACATAGTTCGCTATGCTCCCGGGGATTCGCTCCCTTGCCGTCGCGATGCCTCTTGAAATCCATTGGGTATAAATCAATATATTGAATTCAAACCAAACGGACATAATCAACTATATATCTATTGATCAACCACATACCTATTGATCAACTACATACCGCCTATTTATACAGGCAACATACAAACATTTGGTTTATATAATAGCCTGTTATTTTAATGAATTAAACATCATCAAGACGATAAATAAATCTAAATTCATCGACTCAATTTTCCATTAAGAACTCTATGTATTAGAATAAAGACCTTATTATCATTTTCCTCAGTTACCGGAAATATCCCTTTACTATGTTAATTACTCGATGAATTACAAGAAATAAAACAATCTAAGATAGATTATTAAAATAAATCGAATAAACAGGAAATTATCATTATCGGATTAAATGTATTCGGTCTCAATATGTTATTATTTACCCTAATAAAATAGGGAGATAAAATTATAAACCAAACAATATCGATAATTATCTCATAGTTTATTCTCATTATTTACACCCTTTATGGATTAATTATTTTAATCAAGAAAAACAATAAACAATCTTAATGGCGTTATATTTAACCCTTTATTTTCCTCATCATTAACAATTATCTTAATTAATCACCATCTCAATTAGATAACAGTAAAAAAACATATAAATAAAAATAAGACCAAACACATTTAACCTCTTATACAAGAATCACCATTAATTAACCAATATTATTAACCATTATTTAATTTAATCAAAAACTCATTTCCTAAAAATTAGCACCATACCTAATTTTCAATTCCACATTTAACTAAAAAACAAATTCAGCAATAAAGAATATATAAACACATAACTTTCAAAACATATAGATATCGCAAATTTACCCAACAGAATTAAAAAGTTAAAATTCAATAAATTGATATTAAAGCAAATAATAATATACTGATATGAGGTGCCACTTTCTTACCAAAAGTGGCAATAATTATTTGCGTGAAACACTGGCTATACAAATTATTTTTTATAAAATATGAATAAAATCCTCTATGATGAAAAAATGCAACGAAAAATGCGAATAAATTTAGCAATAAAAATATTAACCTATCGTTATTATAATCCCAATTATTTAAAACAGAAAAAAATATTAACCCCAACGCTGTCGCAAATGGGGTAATGATTCGATGAACATCCGTTTTCTCAATAATTTTCATTATGTTATTCAACTAACAATACTTGCCCTGTTTTCAGTTGTTTGATATTCGGTAACCAAAGTCTTCCCCAGCTACCAGTGCAATGACACCCATAAACTTGTTTTATATCTTCTTTTATGAAAAATTCTCTAATCTTCAATAACTCTGTCGGTAACGCTCTCCTTAAATGCAATCCGCCTATTACCGCATATACTTTGTCTACACCAGTAATCATTTTAGCGTGGTTAATAATTTCACAAATACCAGAATGACCACAGCCAATGATAATCACCAGTCCATTATCGCTCTTCCAAATTAATGCACTATCATCAAGTATATAGTCATTAGCCCAAGAGCTTTTTCTAATTAACCCATAGGATTTTCGATGACTGTTTGCTATTTCGCCTGAGAAAATAAATCGATCGCTTATTTTCATATGCGATTTGGTTAAGCGAAAAAAAACTCGCTTCTTAACTCTTTTATTAATTTTACCCGATATTTTTTTGAACTTTAATACACTCTTTTTATTGAACATAACACCGTAATACTTCTCACTTAATGCATCAGGATGACATATTAATTTAGCATTATGCGGAAAATAATTAACGCCGCCTATATGGTCAGAATGCCCATGAGAGATAACAATTTTGGATATATCATCAATAGATATTCCCATCCTATTCGCATTCTCAATATAGCTACCATCTGGACCGGTATCAAAAATTATCTTCTCTTCACCATCCTCAAGTAAAAGACTCAAACCAGGCTTGGCTATCAAATATGAATCAGATGTTTTATTTTCCAGGAGTACAGTTATTTTTAATGACATGGCATATCCATTAGTTTTGTTGACGTAATACTTCTATTAAACGATACGGGTAACAATAGCATTGACGTACATCAATAAAATAATGAAAAGCCATTATATCGTCACATTTTTATAAGTAGATCACAAATTACCACCCCTCTGATAACCGTTAATTTTTCAACATAAAATGATTATCTCTTTATCATATTTATTGTCTTGCAATATTAACATGAAAATATTATCCCTTACTGTACAACATATTTTTAAAGCTAGAATAAATATATTATTAAAAATAAAATTCAACGATAGATTATTCAGGCAATTTAATTAGATTCACTATACTAATACCTAATGCAGTTGACAATGCTTAATTTAAAATATCACTATTAAGCCAGTACTTGGCTTACATGCCCACTCTCATTTTATCTATATTATAAGATATCACATATCGTTATAAACATAACCTATCCATTTATATCCAATCATTATTAATACCTTTATTAATACGATAACAAAAATATATTATTTTTATGTAAAAATAGAATTAATATATTTTAAAATAATTGGCATATTCACATAATAAGTACAATATCGTTACTCTAGAAGTAAACATATCCGCATTCCTTTAAATAATTCATTGGGTGTTTTACCCTCGAATTTTTCGGTAGCGATTATTGAATCGGTTTACCACGAAATTTATTTCCGGCTCAGAGACTTCATTAAGTTTGGTTCCTTTGGAAAGTATTGCCTGATTAACCCATTGATCCCCTCTTTTCCAGAGGTAAGTAGGGGTGTGATAAAAGTAAATTTGTGCCTCTAATTTTTCACTGATGAGTTCATGCTCTGCAAACACCAAACCGTTGTTGAATGTGATAATCCTAACCTTTTGCTTTAACCCGTATAACACTTTCACGGCGGCTTGCGTTTCTGCCAATTGAGCTAAAAGTCATTATCTAACCTCATCAGAAAAGATAATATTTCATCACCAATTTACGATAAGCATCACTTTGTCAGTGATTCAATTCTAAAATCAAACATTATAAATGTGATACACATCACATAATTAACACAAAAAATGAAATTGATTTGAAATTATTAGAATTGGTTATTAAATGACTAATATTAATCTGTTTTTTATACAATATTGCCACAAAATAATCACATTGGCCTGTTTTTTGCCTGCAATATAACCCCTTGTTTTTGCTGCTATCTTAACCAACCTCCCTATTTTAGATGCCCAGTTGATCATCAATCCTAAATATTGATTGCTAAGCTAAATTCGTGGTTAATACCGCTCTGGCATTGTGGAATAGAAAGTCAATGAAAAGAAGTATTTTAGTATTAACAGTTTTTTGTAGCATGGTTTCAGGCAGTCAAGCTGCCGACATCGCAGATCAACAACTCATTCATCAACAGACCCGCCAGCAAGCCCTGGAAGCCCAGTTAACGCCACCCCCTGCGGAGGTTCACCTGTCTGTCCCCGAAACCCGCCGGTTTCCAAACCTCCCCGGTCACGGCCGGATTCAACCTGTATTGGCAGTATTAATTCAAATAGCAAAACTGCCAGTGGGTAGTGTTGTGTGGAGCAAAAATCATGAACACGCAGTTATATCGTATTATCTTTAATCAGGCCCGTCAGATGTGGATGGTAGTGGCCGAGATAGTGTGTGCCGGACAGGGACGAACCGGACGTCGTACTCGTCGCCCCTCTTCACCGCAACGTTGTTGTCGGCTTACTGCGCTACGGTTTGGGGTGTTATTCGCCCTTGGCGGGATTTCACTCACCGCACAGGCGGCGATTGTGGCCGATGGACAGGCGCCGGGACGTCAGCAACCCACAATTATCCGCAGCGCCAACGGCACGCCGCAGGTGAATATTCAGACGCCCGGTTCTGATGGCGTTTCCCACAACAGCTACCGTCAGTTTGATGTGGATAAACAAGGGGTTATCCTTAATAACAGCCATCAGGCCACGCAGACGCAACTCGGTGGTATGGTGGCGGGTAATCCGTGGTTAGCCAAAGGGGACGCCAGCGTTATCCTCAATGAAGTCAACAGCCACGACCGCAGTCACCTCAACGGCTGGATTGAAGTAGCCGGGCATAAAGCCGAGGTGATTATTGCCAACCCGGCCGGTATTACTTGTAACGGTTGCGGGTTTATTAACGCGCATCGCACCACGCTCACCACCGGACAAGCCCTGATGGAGCGGGGCCGATTGAAAGGGTTTGATGTCAATCAGGGGGAAGTGCGGATTGACGGGCACGGCATGGACAGCACCCAGCAAAGTTACACCGATATTATCGCCCGTTCGGTGGCGATTAACGCCAAATTACACGCGCAAGACCTGAAAGTGACCACCGGGCGCAATCGGGTGGATGCGGCACACCAGAAGATTGAGAAAAAATCCGCTGAGGCCACTGACCAGCCGGAGTTTGCGTTGGATGTGGCGGCACTGGGCGGCATGTATGCCCATAAAATTAGGCTAATAGGCACCGAAACGGGGGTGGGCGTCCATAATGCCGGCAATATCGGGGCCTCAGCCGGGGACGTGCATATTACCGCCGATGGCTGGATAGAAAACCGCGGCGCCATCAGCAGCCGTGACGGGCTGCAATTAACGTCGTCTGCCGATGTCACTAACGCGGGCAAATTGCTGTCACAATCAACGGTGAATTTACAAGCCAACGGGGCGTTAAAGAATCAGGGCCGGGTGGAAGCCCGCGGCGATACCACCGTTACCGCAGGCACCATACACAGCAGCCATGACAGCGTCTGGGCCGCCGGACTGGATGATAAGGGCAACACCACCCGCCCCGGTTCATTGACCCTGACGGCGCAGCACGTTCAGGCCAATGGCAAAAATCTGGCGACCGACACACTGGCGATCCACAGTCAACACATTGACCTGAGCGACAGCCAGACCGCCGCTAGCCAGATTCAACTCACCGCCGGCCAATCGGGGATAAGTACCGCTCGCGCCACCGTTAACGCAAACCGTTTGACTGCGAAAACGCCGGGCCAGTTTAACAACAACGGCGGCCAGTTAGTGGCGCGGGAAATCCACCTCACGACCCCGGATATCGCCAACCAGCAGGGAAAAATTAACCAGACCGGTACCGGTGAACTGGCGCTCAATACTCGCACCCTGAATAACCGTGGCGGGACCCTGTTCAGCCAGAGCAAACAACTCACGATTACCACAGACACACTGAATAACCAGCAGGGCAACATTGCCAGTCAGGGCGAGGACCTGCATCTCATTGCGCGTCACGCAGATAACACTCAGGGCACGGTGCAACTGGCAGGCAACGGGAAACTGGCACTCAGCAGCCAACACTGGCTGGGTGATAAAGGCAAACTGCTCACCAACGGTGCCCTGACGATACAGGCCGGGGAACTGCAACTCAACCAGGCCGAGACGCAGGCCGGGCAGATTACCCTCAATGCTGACACCCTGAGCCATCAACACGGTGTGATGCAACAACGCGGCAAAGATACGCTGTCTCTGACGGTGAACACCCTAAATAACCAGAACGGCACCCTTGCCGGTAACGGTAACCTGAACCTTAAGGCAACGACCGTCGATAATCGTCATGGCAACCTTGTGGCTGCCGACAAGGGCTCGCTGACACTGACGGTCAAAGACACGCTGGACAATCAGGCGGGCCGGCTGGAAGCGGGCAATGCGCTCCGGCTCAGCGCCGCCCAACTGGATAATCGCCGGGGTAGCCTTGTCGCCGCTGGGGACAGCGCCACCCTGACCATTGACAAAGCCATTCAAAACGCTAACGGCCATCTTGAAGCCAAAACCCGACTGACTACAACCAGCCAGACCCTGGATAACACTCAGGGGGTGTTGCTGGCGCAGCATATCAACAGCCAGACCACCGGCCATCCCTTCACCAATACCGCGGGACAGGTGATAGCCGGGGACACCCTGACCTTAAACAGTGGTGAACTGGATAATACGGCGGGGCGGTTACAATCCGGCCGGGAGATGGCCGTTGATACCCACGGGCATGGGCTCATTAATACCCGCAATGCCGACCAAAAAGCAGGCCGGTTGTTAAGCGGCGGGCAGTTAACCCTGCGTACCGGCGACATCGATAACACTGGCGGCATGATAGCGGCGGACGGCAAAACTGTGCTAACCAGCACCGCGCTCAACAATACTCAGGGACAGATAGCCGGGAATGGCGGGCTAGACATTCACAGTCAGCAACTCACTAACCGCAACGGGACCTTACAATCCGCAGACGCCCTGAATCTGGATACCGACGGGCAGTTACTGGATAACCAGCAGGGCCAGATTATTGGCGAGGGCAAAACCACCGTCACCAGCGGCCCGCTGGATAATCGCCACGGCCATCTTCAAGGCGGACAGTTGGTTATCGACACCCGACAGGCGCAAACCGATAACCGGGACGGCAAATTGTTGTCGGCCGGTACATTCAACCTGAAAACCCAGCGGCTCGATAATCGACACGGGCAGGTGCAAGCCGTGGGCGACACCACACTCAATGTCAAAACCCAAACCGATAACACCGGCGGCCTTATCCGTGGTGGCGCGCAACTGACCCTGAATACCGCTCACCTGATTAACCACGACACGGCGCAGACGGATAAAGGACTGGAAGCGCAAAACCTGACGGTCAACGCCCAACAGGTGGACAACAGTCAGGGCGCTTTACGGGCAGCCGACCACCTGCAAGCGAACATCCGTCAGACTCTGGATAATACCCAGGGGCTGGTCTCCGCAGGCAAACAGCTCACCATCAACCGCGAGACTCAGCAACCGCATCTGAGGATTAACAACCAACAGGGCACCTTGATTGCCGGGAAACAGGTGGATATTAACGCCGAAGCTCTCAGCGGTGACGGCCAACTGTTATCGCAGGGCGATATGGCAGTCACTTTAACCGGGGATTTTCACCATACCGGCAACACCGCAGCCAATGGCAATCTGACCCTGAAAACCACCGGCAATCTCCGTAATGACCGCCAGATAAAAGCCGGTCGGGCGCTGCATCTTGGGGCGCAAAATCTTACTAACAGCGCCGCCGGTGAAATCAGCGCCGGACAAACGCAAATCCAGGTCCACGATACGCTGAACAATACCGGATTGATTGACGGCGGTCTGACCCATCTCACGGCCAACACCCTGAACAATACCGGCACCGGGCGCATTTACGGCGACCAACTTGCCCTCCAGACGGGGACCCTGAATAACAGCGCACAGGACGGCAAAGCCGCCGTGATTGCCGCGCGTGACCGGCTGGATATCGGCGCCGGGATACTGAACAACAGTCACCATGCCCAGATTTACAGCGTGGGCGATATGCACATTGGCGGCCAGTTGGACAACAGCCTGACGGCGACTGGTCAGGCCTGTGAGCTCAATAACCACGCGGCGACAATTGAGGCCGGGAACAACCTGAAAATTCAGGCCGACCGGATTAATAACACCAACGCCGGTCTGGTGACGCAGGTCGTCGAAACAGAAAAGTCGCCACATCACGACGCGGTACTGAGCGGCCGGACCACCCGCTATGACTGGTCGCAAGTGGACACTTCCCGCCACAACTCATACGGCGTGCACGATGCCATCATGCCGGACGGCAGCCGCAGTAATGACTTTTACGAATATCAGTACACCCGCACCGTGAAGGAAACGCAGGTTAAACAGAGTGACCCGGGTAAAATTCTGGCCGGCGGCAATATCACGCTCAACAGTGCGAAAGTCACTAATCACGACAGCCAAATTGTCGCCGGCGGCGAGCTGAACGGCGAAATCGGTGAACTGCACAATATAGCGACTCAGGGCGAACGCATTACCACCGATAAAGGTCGCCAGACTCACTGGTATGCGAAAAAGAAACGACTTAAGCCCAGATTCCGCGGCACCAAAACCTCGCAGGGGAAAAGCCGCAGTGGTTATAACCCGGCGCCGGTGGTAGAAACGATTGACCTGAAAACGCTGGCCTGGCAGGACCATACCCGTCCACAGAACACCGATATCACGATTACGGACCGACAGACCGGTCAGATACACGCGGCTCCCACGGCGGTCAAACCGGTGAGCGGGATAAACGACCAGCCTCTGGTTTTGCCCCCCGGTCAGCCATTTGAACTGAGTTTGCCCCCGGAAACGGTGAAAGGGCAAACAATCGACCCGGTGATACGTGTAGTGACCCCCAACACCCGCCTGCCGGATAACAGCCTGTATACCGTGCAACCGGGCAGCGACAGCCACTATCTGGTCGAAACCGACCCGAAATTCACCCAGTATAAACAGTGGTTAGGCTCGGATTATATGCGGCAACAGTTAACGCACGACCCGGCGCTGGTTCACAAACGCCTGGGCGATGGGTTCTATGAACAGCGACTGGTGCGGGACCAAATCACCCAACTGACCGGTCGGCGCTATCTGCCCGGCTACAATAACGACGAAGCGCAGTTTAAAGCGCTGATGGATGCCGGTATCGCCTTTGGCCAACAGCAACAATTAACGCCGGGCGTCGCCTTAAGTCCGGCGCAGATGGCGCTGCTCACCTCAGACATTATCTGGCTGACTAACCAAACCGTGACCTTGCCGGATGGGACTACTGAAGTGGTGACCGTGCCGCAGGTGTATGCGCGTGTCCGTCAGGGCGACCTGAGCAGTGATGGCGCCTTACTCGCCGGTAATGCCGTGGCGCTCAACAATCAGGGCGATATTACCAACAGCGGCACGATTAGCGGGCGTGACGTCACTCAACTGACGGCCAGTAACCTGACCAACAGCGGCTTTATTCGCGGCGGCAAAGTGGATGTGACGGCCCAACAGACGCTCGCCAACCGGGGCGGCCAGATTCAGGGGGATGACCGGGTAACGTTGAAAGGTCGCGATATCACCAGCGCGTCTACGTTACGCGGGGATGAGGCTAACCGCTGGCTGGACCGTCCGGCGGGGATTTATGTGCAGAACGATAAAGGCGCCTTATCGCTGAGCGCCATCAATAATGTGCAATTAACCGCCAGTGACGTCAAAAACGCCGGTAAAGACGGTCACACCGAGATAACCGCAGGCCATAACCTGACGCTGGATACCCTAAGCACGCGCCGTACAGAACAGGGCGACTGGGGGAAAGATAACTATCGCCATCTGAATCAACAACAAGATATCGGCAGCCAGATAACCGGCGCCGGTGATGTGACCCTGCAAGCCGGGCAGGATTTGACCGCCGCCGCCGCTCACGTCAATGCCGGTCAACACCTGACGGCGCAGGCCGGGCATAACCTGACATTGACAACCGGTACCGCCTCATCCGACTTAGTGGAGCACAGTAAGCAAACCAGCAAAGGCTGGCTGTCCAAGTCGTCGGTGGAAACCCACGATGAAGTGCACGACCGGCAGGCGCTCAGTACCACATTTAGCGGTGATAAAGTGACTTTACAGGCCGGTAAAGACCTGCATATCAGCGGCAGCAATGTGGCGGGCACGCAGGATGTCAGCCTGAACGCCGGTCATCAGCTTACCGTCGCCACCGCCGCAGAATCTCACGGTGAAACCCATTTGCGGCAGGAGAAAAAATCGGGCCTGATGGGGACCGGAGGGATTGGCTTCACATTAGGCAAGGCCAGCCAGAAAGTCACCATCGACAGCGACAGCCAGCTCAGCAAAGGCAGTACGGTCGGCAGCAGCCAGGGCAATGTAACGCTCAACGCGGGAGAACAACTCCGGGTTCACGGCAGTGAAGTGATTGCCGGTAAAGACCTGACGCTGACCGGCCGACAGGTCACGGTCACCAGTGCGGAAAACCGCAATCACACCTCGACAAAAACCGAACAGAAGCAGAGCGGCTTAACCGTGGCGCTGAGCGGCGCCGCAGGAGGTGCTATCAACAGCGTCGTGCAAACGGCCCATGAAGCGCAACAGACTGCCGACCCGCGCCTGAAAGCGTTGCAAAATACCAAAGCCGCCCTCAGCGGAGTGCAAGCGACGCAGGCCGCCCGACTGGCCGAAGCCCAGGGCAGCGACAACAGCAGCAATAACAACCTGGCCGGGGTTAGCCTGTCCTACGGTCGCCAGTCTTCCCGTTCAGAACAGCAGTATCGTCAGACCACCCAACAGGGCAGCCATCTCACTGCCGGGGATAACCTCATGATAACGGCGCACGGTGACGATAAAGGGACATCAGGTCTGAAAGGCGATATCCGCGTTCAGGGCAGCCAGTTACAGGCGGGTAAAGACCTGCAACTCAATGCGAATCGGGACATCACGCTCTCGTCCAGCCAGAACACCGAACAGACCACCGGTACGAACAGCAGCCACGGCAGCTCGCTGGGCGTGGGCCTGACCGCCGGACCCGGAGGCGCTGGTCTGAACGTCTCGGCCAATGTCAGTCGGGGCAACGGCCGTGAAAACGGCAACGGCATCAGCCACCATAACACCACGTTAGACGCAGGACAGACCATTACCCTCAACAGCGGCCGGGATACGACGTTAAAAGGGGCGCAGGTGAAGGGTGAGCAAATTACCGCCGAAGTAAAACGCCATCTGTCATTGAGCAGTGAACAAGACAGCCAGCGCTATGACAGCCAGCAACACAACGCCAGCGCCGGCGTCAGTGCCACCGTAGGCCCCCTCACCAACGGTACAGCGAGCCTCAATGCCAGCCGCAACAAACTGCACAGCAATTACGATTCAGTGCAGGAGCAAACCGGGCTGTTTGCTGGTAAAGGCGGTTATCAGGTTAATGTCGGCGACCACACCCAACTGGACGGCGCGGTGATAGCGAGTCAAGCTGACAAAGCCAAAAACACCCTCAACACCGGGACACTGGGCTTTAAAGATATTCAAAATAAAGCGGACTTTACTGTTGAGCAGCAGAGTGCGGGCGTCAGCCTTGGTCAGCCAACCACCGGTCAGGTGCTGAATAATCTGGCGGTCAATGCGCTAACGGGGGCCCATAATCAGGGCCATGACAGCAGTACCACGCATGCCGCGGTCAGTGACGGCAACCTGATTATCCGGGATAAGGCGCACCAGACGCAGGATACCGCGAACTTAAGCCGCGATACCGATAACGCCGCCAATGTCCTGAGTCCGATATTTGATAAGGAGAAAGAGCAACAACGGCTGAAACAGGCGCAACTGATTGGCGAACTCAGCGCCCAGATGACCGAGATAGCCGGGACGGAAGGGAAAATTATCGCCACAAAAGCGGCGAAAGCGAAACTGGACCATATCAGTGAACAGGACCAAGCCGATGCCAGAGAAAAGTTGATCAACGCAGGGAATAAACATCCGACTCCGGCGGATATCAACCAACAAATCTATGACACCGCTTACACGCAGGCGCTGAATGACTCCGGCCTGGGGACCGGCGGTAAATACCAGAAAGCGTTACAGGCGGCTACGGCAGCGATTCAGGGCTTAGCCGGGAACAATCTCGGTCAGGCGCTGGCCGGCGGTGCTTCACCATATCTGGCTGGCGTGATTAAAGAACTGACTACGGACCCGCAAACCCATCAGGTGGATATCGCCACCAATACGCTGGCCCATGCGATTTTAGGCGCGGTGGCGGCGGAGGTGAGTGGTAACAATGCCTTGTCAGGAGCAGCCGGTGCTGCTTCTGGTGAACTGGCGGCTCAGGTATTGATTAAGCAACTTTACGGCGATAAGGCTAACGTCAGTGAGTTAACGGAGGAGCAGAAACAAACTGTCAGCACCCTTTCCAGCCTAGCGGCAGGGCTGGCCGGTGGGATTGCGGGTGATTCCAGCGCCAGCGCCCTCACTGGCGCACAGGCCGGGAAGAATGCGACGGACAATAATGCACTGAGCTTGCCAAAAGGGATGGCGGATTACGGTCGGTCAGCATCAAGTCTGTCTACCACTATGTTAAATGAAGGTAAATCCTCTCAAGAGATTTCGGCAGCATTGTCAAAACATGCCAAAGGCGATCACCCGGAAGGGCAAGACCCGGTAAGAGGATTGTTGGTCGCTTGGGGTGCAGGCGCTTCTGCTGTGGGAGGGACTATAGTTGCGCCTGTTGCTGGGGCTGCGGCAGTAATTGGTGGCGGTATTTTAGGAGGAGCAACAGATGTCACCAAACAGCTTTTAACGTTGAAGCCAGGAGAAAATTATAGTGCAACAGATACACTGATAGCGGTAGGAACAGGCGCATTAACGCAAGGTAAAGGAACACTACTTAGCACTTTTGTTAATACAGGAGGCGCTTATTTAGGAAGTAAAGTTAAAGGAGAAGATCCTACAACCTCAATGTTAGGTAATGCAGTTGGTACTGTAATTGGTAATAAAGTGGGGGGTAAGTTTACCAATGCAATGCTTTCTAAAGGTTATTCTAATAAAGCTTCCGAGGTTGGTGGGACAATTATCGGAAATTACGCTGGAACTGCAACAGATTACATTGCAGAAGAAGGAGTAAAGAAAACACAAGGAAGAAAAAAATGAATAATAAAAGGGGCATTATTTTTAGACTAAAACAATTTATCTATCTAGTATTGGGGTGGGGAATGATTTTCTCAGTGTGTTGTATGATTAGTATTCCTTTAACGTACCTTATTATTTTTTTTAAAGAGGGGTATTTTCTTTTAGATATTCAACCAGCTATTAATGGATTAAAATTCAGTATAAAAGTAGGCGGTAGTGGTGGGGCAATATTTGGATTTTTTATTTATTTATTTAGTCTAATGCAAGAATTTTGCAAGAAAATTTCTTCATTAAACAAAAACAAGGAGGAAAAATAAAATGTCTATTGTGGAGAATAACTTTTTAACGAATGTACTGGAGGCAACGAAAGAGAATTAAAAAAGGCGCGGTTGAAAAATGGAAACAGGATAAGCAGACCAAAACCGAGAAAGCCTGTAGCGGTGATACTCCTCTCTTGCCAGACTATGGTTGTTGTAGAGGGGAGTACATTGACCTTGCCGTTGTTGTAAGCTGCGGTAATAACCAGTTGAATTGGTGCGGGAATCAACACCGGTATTTAATATTTTGCTAATAGCAGTGTTGATCCTAATGATATCGTTTTTGTGCACTGGACTGGCGCATTAACGGCCAATTCCGGTCTGTGGACACAATACTCTGGAATACAGCCAGTGGGACTGGCTTGGGCTATGTAAAATGTGAGATTTAAAGAATGATCGAGTAAAGTTTTTCTTTATTAAAAATATCATATGGATATTAGTTATATTTTTATGAATCCAACTATTTCTTTGTTATCAGATGGTTATCTTAATTTTTATAGATGAAATATTTCTTTTTTTACTTGAAGATACAAATAAAGCTTTAAAAATAGGGGTATTTATCGAACTAATAAGTTATTGGTTTATATACCATCACCTGTATGATTTACGTAAATTAATAATCAATCTTTTGATTGAAGTTACTATTTGGAGAAATTTTATGAAGTGTATTAAATGTGAAAACCCAGCGTTAAATGAATCAGACTTTTGTGCAGCATGCGAAGAGAAAGAATTGAGTGGAATTGATGGATTTCTCTATTTCCCGGCAATAAATATTATCTTTTCAATATTCAGCTCTTTATTTAGTTCATATAAAACAATGACAATCTTGATCTCTGGTTATGATTTTCTAAGTGAATTACGTATCCTTATAGGATTTGAGTTTATTTGCTTTACCATTATTTTTGGAGTTGCACTTTATACATCTATTCTTTTCTTTAGAAAAAAGAAAAAAACACCTTTATTTTACATTATCCTTTTAGTTTTCACTTCATTATTTGTAATCACTGATTTAGTATTGGCTCATTATCTATATGAAATAAAACTGGATTATAATTATCTCTTCTTGCTTTTTAGAATTATGCTTTATACATGTATATGGGTTCCTTATTTTATTATATCTATTCGAGTTAAAAGAACATTTATAAAGTAATGATTAAAGTTAAATTATTTTGCAAACAATATTCAATAAGAGTAGATGTATTTTTATAATTAATATTTACTCAAAAAATATGACAGTCAAAAATACCTCAGTCTTATGAATTGTTCCCCGAAATTAGACAATTTACCCAAGAACGATAATACCCTTGCGAGATTAAGATGGCCCACCTATCTAGTGAGCCATTTTTACTGCTATTACTTAGTGTTGTAGAAAATTAATCAGGCAAATTTACCCTTGCCAATTGTGGTATCTGCCCAAGCCGTCGTAATAGCCATTTTCTCCCTGCTATCTAGCCCTTCGATAAAACCGTTATCACCGACTGTTGGGGCAAAGTTGCTCATTGCCTGAATCAAGGTGTCAACCGCATTGTCGGAAAGTGCCGTAAATTCACGCTCTCCTGATGCATCCTTACGCCCCATCTGCGTCACTAATTTGGCACGGTTACCATTAAAGTAATTATTAAAGGTGACTGAACCCACCGATTCAAATACACCCTGAGCGGTTTTATCCTGAGTACGGCGGTTCACTGATAGCACTAAATCGTATCCACTGCGCTGGAACCACAAGTCTTGCCAGTCAATACCATTAAAGGCAATCATATCTTCCGCATTGATATCATTAACCTGACAGTCAATCACCTTATTACTGACCACAAAGCTGTCTACCTCTGCACCGCCCTGGAAGCGGTTTTGATATCCCCCCAAAACCAGTAGATCTTGACCATCACCGCCGTCAAACTGGCTGAATTTAGAAATTGTGGCCGCTATCAAGTGGTCATCACCTTCTCCACCATTAATCACCGCATGATAGCCCATCAGCTTAATGACATCGTCACCCACGTTGCCATCAATTCGGTTGTCATTACCAAACACCCTGCCAAAGTCATTGCCTGCACCTAGCTCAACCCGGTTGTTATTACCGATTGTCACGGCATAATCTTGATCTTCCCCAGTATCCACTTGGTTGTAGTTACCAGAAGTAACAACGTAGTCCTGCCCGTTACCAGCGTCAATAAGACCACCTTCGCCAAAAACAAACGTCTGATCATTACCCTTACCCATGAACACATGGTTAATGCGGCCGGCTACCACTGCGGTATCATCTCCCTCACCACCAAACATCCAGTTTTCACGTCCCATCAGAACGCCCAGGTCATCACCCTCACCACCGGTAAAGATGTTGGAGGTGCCGATTGAGTAATAAACATCATCACCACGTCCACCCCAGAAGTTGTTGTTATCGCCCAGATAAGCACCGAGATCTTTACCGTCGCCGCCCCAGTTGAAGTTGTAGTTCCCCAATGATACGTGGATATCGCTATCCCCTTGCAGATGACCGCTGTTACGCAGGAAATCAAAGGTTTTCTGCTCCATATTAAGCAGATCTGCGGTTAAATTCTCTTCCAGATTGGCCACTAACGATTTCATCTCTTCTTGTTTATCTTTGCTGAATATCGTTGCAAACAGGTTAGGCAAATTCAGCGAATTAAAACCCAATGCACGCTCTGGTTTGTTATTAGCCTGAATATTCCCGCTGTTAATGGCAACTGGAACACCCTTTTTCCGATTTTCATCAGGCGCTTTCTCTTTCAGCCCATGACTGACAAAAAATGAGTCAATACTCTCTGCATTCATATTGGCGTTCTGTTTCAAACCATCAATCAGTTTATCCGGATCAGTGAAAGCACGTAGTTGGTCACCACCAAACTGCTTAATCACTTCCAGCATCTCTTGCAAAATAGCTTTACCATTAACAGGTTCGCCGGTACGAGAAATAATCCGGCCCTCCGGGGTGTAATCCACACCAAAAATATCCGCTAAAGTGGTATCTGCATTCACGCTGGCTAATCGACCAAGCAGTTTGTTTTTAAGCTGACGCGGTAAGTCCTGTAGATTGTAAGTAAATGTTGTCTTCGCTATGCCCGTCGTCGAATATTGCTGCGTCATCAGACCAAACAGAGAACCTAAGTTGGTATCCAGAATCGATTGAATATGGTCGCCGAACATAAAGTTCCAACTGCCGGTTGTGACCTGAATATCCGCCCCCCGACCACCTACCGCAAAATTGAAAGCCAGTTTCTCATTGGCTTGACGGAATTTATCCGCACGGCTCATTTTGCCCGTATCAATGTTGTTGCCGTGACCACTTAACCATTGGTGGTATTTCTTGTTCAATGCCGCTTCTGCATCACTTTTCAAACCACGGCTACTGCGCTCATGCTGCGAATCTAGATCAATCAATGTTTTGTAATCGACACTGCTGGTTTGGTCTAAGCCAGATATGTCCTGCACAAATTTCTTCACACCAGATAACGTCCACTGCCGATTTTGCGCCGTCAACCAGTCCCACTCTCTGCCGGAATGAGCTATAGATTTCAGTACACCGGCAATACGAGCAGCGCCATCAAATGGATTAACCAGCGGTGGCGTAGGGATGGATTTATCCATCATGACAATCAGGTCATTACTACGCCCTTGGTTGAAACTGACGTTACGGTTGCCAATAAACATCTGCGCCCCTTCAAGCGCCTGATAACCGGCAATATCGAAGCTATGTTGACTGTCGCCATCCCCGATGTGAACCATCACATTGTTATCGCCAAAGGCCAGTAACTTAAAACCACCCGTACCCACTTTGATGCCTACGTTCGATGTTCCCCAATCGATCGCGGTAAATTCACCGTCGCCTATGTTCACCTGTATATTGCCGGCATAACTCAGCGACTTATCCGATTGAGGATTTGAACCAAGCTCTATCCTGTTTTTGCGCTTCCCTGGCGCAGTGAAAACATCATGGTTATCTGCAATTGCCCCTTTGGTTATTGAATCAGATTCCGTGTACCCCACTTTGGCAAGGTTGATATCGCTTTCAGCCACACCCCGTCGCAATCTTTCTGTTGTGGTCGTTAGTTCACCCTGTTCATTCCAGCGTAACACCAGTTTGTTATCGTTCAATTTGTTAACCCACTGGTTATTTTTATCGCGGGTAAATTTACGACCTGTCGCATCAACAGCCACTTCACTACGACGCGCTGAAACATCACTACGGATGCCTTGTTTATCTAAGGCGGTGATAAAGCGATAGGCAAAACCATTCCGCTTATCATCACTAATCAGTGAACAACCCACGATGCTGATGCGATCAGGTTTACCCGCCTGGTTAAAATTACGGCTGAACTGTTTCAGTTTTATTGCAAGTTCATCGGCACTGTAACCACTCAAGCGAGTGTTATTTTGTGCCGATTCTTCACGGCCATGACCGACAACCTGCCAACGTAACTTGCCGGATAATCTGGTCGGATCACCATAAATGACCTGATATTCGCCATCGGCAGCAAGCTTAACCACCACACTGGAATCCGGGTGTTTACCCGCCAGATTGATCGCAGCTTTCGCTACAATCGGGTCATCCTCCATCTGAATAATGATCTGACTACCAAAACGTGTCCCACAATCACTACGCTTTTGCAGCGAATTATTTACCACATCCCGACTTTTATTTTGAGAACCGGAGAATGTCGAGACAATCCTATCGGCATATTGGCTCATCAAAGCACCACTCTCTTCATGACCATAAAAGGTCTGTTCACCCGAGACGCGATAACCCGCATCGGTCAATCTTGTACGCAGCTTTTCTCCCTCATGCCCTAAACCTTGATTGTCAGTTAACAACATGATCGGCGTATTGATCGACAAACTTTTGAGGTTTTTCTCTACTGAAAATTGCCCATTCATCGCTTTCGCCAATGCTCCAATCATGCCGCCAAGGTTTGGTACGTCATGCTCAGTTATGGTTTCGGTCATACTCGATATTGGCCTGTCGAGTAACAGACCTGACACGGCTTGATTATTTTGCGCTGCATATCGAGCAAGATCCGCCGCCACCGGCCCACCGATGTCATAACCATGAATGATAATATTACCCGGCTTGATACCGCGATCTTGCACCAAATAGCGCAACATCGTCTGGGCATCTTGATAGAACCCTTGTTCACCGGGGTTACCATCACTACCACCATAGCCGCGCATGTTGATAGCAAGCATATCAACGCCCTGATTTTGGTAGTGGTTTTGGATATCATGCGTTTGCTCTTCGGCGGATAAACCTGAACCATGAAGGAAAAGTACGACTTTTTTCTCTGCTACCATCGAGGTATCATCTGGTTTTATGTCGCCTTGATGATAATATCCCGTTAAATATCCCCCCTCGCCTTTTAAGGTGATTTTGCTCGATTTGCCACTAGCAACAGCATCATTAAGAATTATCTGCGTCTCATCACTGATATGGCGGCGATCTTCTTTAAAACCATACAGTTCGTTGTTAAAGAATCGGGTCAATGGGTTCAAAGAGTCTGTATCCCGTGGCGAAGTACCATCATCCTCAATTAATACCGACTCTGACGCGCCATTTTTACCCGATAACGCCTGTAACGCTTCCACTGGAGAGTCGCTCTGTTCTCTCTCAGGGGTATTTTCTCGATAAAGGTGTTGGGTTTTCTCAAACGCACTATTTAATGCCTGATTTATCCATAGTTCTCCTTTATCTCCGGCGATATCCATCAGATCCGTATAACTGGCGGTGTAGTGTTGGAGTACCTGTTTGCGTTCATCGCCGATCTCCTGTAACGCTTTGTAAACCACCAAACTTTCATTAACCGAATGACCGCCATCAAATACCAGAAACACCAAAGTATTAAGATATGCCTGCTCCTGCGAGAAAGTGGGATCTTGACTAGCAATATAGTTATTGAGATGAACCATGATATTGGTCGATCCAGATGCCCCCGTCACCACGGAATGCCCTTGCGCCAGAGCGTTACGCTCAAGCGCGGTTTCCTGCCCAGGCGTTAGTACTCTGCCTGCTGCCACCTTTCTGCCATACAAGAAATCTTCATATTGATCACCGGATGGCTGGTAGGGCAATGCAATACCATAATCATTGGTTTGCTGCTCAGTTAACTTCACTTTATAGGTAACATCAGCCATATTAGTTAACTTACTACTGGTGGAACGCGCCTTATAGATCTGATCCCGATAGAAAATGTCCGCTTCCGCCTTCCACTGAGATAAATGTAACCCCATACCATCAGTGTTCGACATTTTTACCGCCAGAAACGGAATTTTTATCATTTCAAAACCGTTATCCACCTTAGTCATCATGATTTTAAAGTTATCAAAGGTCGGTTTTTGCAGGAATGCGGTCAGTTCAGGCACCCGACTGAACCAAGGACGAACATCCTTTTTAATTTTTTCAGCAAAAGCTTGCATCCTGATAGCAATCTGCCCGTCGCGGACGGTTGAGCCAGAAGTACTTTGTATATACAGCTCAAACTCCTGCACCAGAAACTGACCTATCCGCCTGGAGGCGGCTATCGCATCCGGTGACACGGTTTTCACCAACGCATGCGCCAATTCAGAGTCAAAACGACGGCCAAATAAGTTATCAATATATTGGGTAGTCGACTTTTCTTTGTGAGCATCAGCCTGTAATGACAGTACCAAACCATGTAACTCAGGGTATGCCTGTAGCTGACTGGCAGCATCATCAAATAATTTGATAGTTTCCTGCGATGTGACTTGCCCAGTAAGCCAGAGTTTTCTCGCTCGTCCAATTAAAGGCAGCGCTTCCGGGATATTAGCAGTCTCCAATCGGGTCATAAAAGCAATCAAACTTTCACTTTCGGTCCTTGGCGCTTCCCGTTTAGCGGTTGAATTCGTTCGAGTCAACGGGGTAATCTGCCACTCAATAAGATGATTAATTTCGTTTTGTGTTATGTCGCCTTTTAAACCGACAACACGTCCGGTTCCATCAAATATTACCCATTGATTCAGTTGATCAGCACGCTGAGGCGGCACTGCAATCCCAAGCACGCCTGCGGATTCGGCTCTCTGGGCCTGCAAATGCTCAATCATTCGGCCTATTTTAAAACGTACTAAGTTCACCTGACTGGTGCGCAGAGCAAATTCCTTTGGGCTACGCTGTTGCCAATCCGCTATCGCCTGTTCAAGCAGCAATATATGCTCTTCATCGAAATGGCTCATCGTTTTATAGAAAGTATCACGTACAACAACCAGCGCTTTACTAAGCTGCCTTTTCCGCCCCAATGTTCGCACATTGGGATTGATAAATAGCTTATTTCCCTCTTTCAATAAATTAAATTTTGCATTTTCAAATATAGCGGAATTTTTCTGCTCCACCTTGACATCATTTCCCAACGATTCCAGATTAATGCCTGAAATTCGCGGCACTCTTCTGCCAAGCTCCCCCGAACTGTTCGAAGTGGGGATTACCATGTCGTCAGAGGGTACTTTGGTAAATTTTGGAGCCGTTAAAACACCCGCATTTATCTGTAGACGATCAACCACTTGTTTAGCACTAAACAATCCCTGTAGCCCTTCTTCGGTCAACCCGTTGTAGAATCTTTTTTCAGCTTTCGGCATGAATTCAGGATCAACATGACTACCTGTTTCCCCTGCGCCTGTCGATTCGTAGGCATTGCCAGACAAACCACTACCACCGGCACGATCAGGTCTGGCATCACTCTGTTTTGTCCCTCTAGCATCTGCTTGTACCTGAGCAATCTTACTTTCAGCCATAGCGGTATCACGCTTACCTCGATTTTCCGCTTCCTGACAGACGATATTTGCGTCATTATCCGCTTTTTCGGCCCGTTGTCGCTGCAATAACGCCTCTTCTTTTCTTAATGCTGCTTTTTCCTGAGCTTCTGCAATATCTTGTTTTACACTGGCATGGCGCTGCTCACTTTGTGCTACACCGGCCTCGGATTTCGCAACCGCTTCTTTTATTGGTTGTTGGTTATCCGTAATAACGTGTTGAGCATTGGCCAATCTTTTCTGGGTAATAAATTTGGTGTAATCCAACTCACTCTGAACACGGTCCAAGAATTTGCCAGCAAATTGATTGCGCCACTGGTCACCGGATTTGCCGCTGTAATTTTTATAGTTATCAAGCAAATCTAAACCTTGCGTCATGGAAATCAGTTTGTCAGTCTCCGCCTGCGCTTCTGCTTCTATCGCATTACGCTGTGTCAGCCCATTTCGGCTAAGCGCTTCCTGATCCGTTAATTCCAATTGGGATTGCGATTTCGCAATCGACGCCAGTTGTTTTTCTTTTTCTTGTTCCAACAGTTGGCGATCTTTTTCTGCTTTTTCTTTATCGCTTAATGCATTTTGCGCCGCTTTACCCTGTTTCACATGTTCGGTAATAATATTGGCCTGTCGTGAGCTCTCAGATTTTGCAATGACGTTATCCAGAATATAGCCTACGCCATCATTCAAACCGGTTCCTTTAAACTCAATTCGATTACTGCCCGCTTTTGCTGTCAGCTCTAGTGTTTTATTTTGCCATTTCGCTGCGTCGCCAAAAGTCGAGAATACAAGTTTGCCGTTCCAAAAAACATCCATACCATTGTCGGCTGAATAAGCATCGGGACGATTAGCAAAATCAAAGCTCAGTAAAATCACTTCTCCCTCAAAACGGTTTTTCAGGTCCTGATAAATAGTGGTGTTTTTATCAACATCAAGTTCACTGACTCGTTCTCCATAACGGGTATCATTAGGACCATCAGTACTCACTGGGCTATATGCCGCAATATCATTGCTTGACTGCCAATTCAACTTACTTTGTTTAAAGTCGTCATTAATAATCAGTGACGTTTCAGATTTCACAACGATATTGTCTAAGATATAACTAAATTTATCATCCTGACCTGTACCTTTAAATTCAATCCGGTTAGTGCCCGCGTTTGCCATTAAATCGAGTTTTTGAGTGCGCCATATAGCCCGCGGTCCAGAAGCTGAGAATACAGACTTACCATTCCACAACACCATTATTCCGCTGTCACTTAAATCACGGTCCGCCATCTCCAAATGACTCATAAAATCAAAAGTCAGTGAAATCACTTCTCCTTCAGACAAATTTTGTAATTCCCGCCAAATTACAGTGTTTTTATCAACATCAAATTTACTGACTCGTTCACCATCACCGGTATTATCAAGACCATAAGCGCTCGCCGGGTTATATGCCTCTATATCATTAGTTGACTGCCAACCCAATTTACCTTGTTCAAAGTCACCATTGACAATCAGATTTTCATCCTGATCTGACTCCGATCGCATTTTTTGACTCAAAGCACCTTCTATTGAACTGACATCAGGCGTCTCCACGGCTGTTACAGCACTATTAAGACTATGGTTTAAATCTGAACTTACCAGCGCAATTTCATCCATTTGAAAGCCATCAATGGTAGAAACTTCCGCTAAATTAATCGCGCCTCTGCCTTTATGGGTGCCAGACGTGTTAGCTTCCTCCCCCTGAACCAGGTAATTAATCGCCTGACTTCCTCCAACGCCCAATGTTGTCTGTTTGATATGTTCAAACAGGGAAGAGAGTTTGCTGCTTTCCGTCGCAGAGAAGCTGTAGAAATCACCATTACCAATCTTAACCGCCACGTTATTACGTGCATAAGAGGCATGGATGCCCAAGCCATCACCCACATGGATATTGGCATTGCCGTTACCTTTCATGACTGCAACATTAAGGCCATCCCCAACTTTGGTATTAACGTTATATTTCCCCCACGCCACGTTAACCGAAACACCATCACCCACATGGGTGTTAATGTTAGCGTCACCATGAGCAGCAGTTACATTTAAGCCATTTCCTACCGTCGTCGTTACGTTAGCTTTCCCTTTTGCCGCCGTAACCTGCATACCATCACCCACTTTGGTGACAACATTGCTTTCGCTCCATAAGGCATTAAAGCTGTCTCCCTTACCCACCTGAGTGACAATGTTGGCCTTACCTTGGGCAAGCACCACATTACGCCCGTCACCGACTTTGGTGATAACGTTGGCTTTGCCCCAAGCGCCGGTGTAATCATCTCCGTTACCCACATGGGTAATGATATTGGCATCTCCCTGAATTACCGTGACTTCTTGTCCATCTCCTACTTTGGTAATGAGGTTAGCTTTACCTTTCCCGAAGTTGTAACGGTCGCCATTTCCCACTTGAGTCAAGATATTCGCTTCACCCCAAGCCGCATTTACGCCGGTACCATTACCAACCTTCGTGATGATATTAGCTTTACCTTTGGCAAAACCCACCGTCGTACCCTCTCCAACATGAGTCATCACATTACCCACATCGGAAATAAGCAGGCCGACGGTGGTACCGTTTCCTACTTTGGTCAGAATATTGCCTTTGCCAGACAGAATACCGGCGGTTATCGAGTTGCCGACATGCGTAACAACGTTCGCTTTCGCCGCCGCAACCACCCCCATAAAATCATCACCCACCTTGGTGACGATATTCGCCTCACCCAGTGCTAACACGCCTGTTAAGCCATCCCCCACATGGGTCATGATATTGGCTTTACCAAACATGGCCGCCAGTGTTGTCCCCTCACCGACTTTGGTCATCACGTTTAGTTCACCGGCAAACAAACCAATACTGGTCCCCTTACCCACATGGGAATAGATATTGGCTTTCCCGATCATTAAAGCGGCGGTCAGATCATTACCGACTTTTGTCAGCACATTGGCGCCGCCAATCATAACGGCAAATGTTTCTCCATCACCCACATGGGTAAAGATATTGGCCTTGCCGACCATAGCCGCCAGAGTCATGCCATGACCTACTTTCGTGGCGATATTGCCCTTTGCCAGCATCAACGCAACACTTGCGCCATCCCCGATATGAGTGAACACATTGCCTGCGGCTACCATCAATGCCAGCGCATTACCGTCACCCACTTTGGTAAAAACGTTCACTGCGCCGCCCATTAACGCCCATGCGTCTCCTTTGCCGACATGGGTAAACAGGTTGCCTGCGCCAATCATGGCCGCAATCGAGGTTCCATCCCCGACTTTAGTAAAGAGGTTGCCCGCTGCTGCCATCACGCCCAATGTCAAACCGTCGCCAACATGGGTCAATACGTTCCCTATCCCAAACATGATACCGGTCGCGTCACCCTTTCCGACTTTGGTCAACACATTAGCGCCTCCGAGCATAACGCCCATTGTGTTACCGTCACCGACATGTGTGAGGACGTTTGCACCGCCCCCCATCACCGCCAGCGCATTGCCTTTCCCTTTTTTGGTAAGAATATTGGCGCCGCCCAATGCAATTACGGTGGTGTTGGAAGTTTCAGTTTCATCACTGAGATGACTGATAATGTTAGCGCCACCGAACATACCGGAAACCAAATCTCCGTCGCCAAGTTTAGTTAGCACGTTAGCGCCACCCCAAAATACTGAGGAGATATCTCCCTTTCCTACCTGAGTGATGACGTTAAAACCACCCGCTCCAGACCAGTTTCCATCACCATTACCGATTTGGATATGCGTGTTGTACCCACCCAACATCAGCACTCGACTGTTACCGTTGCCTTTGTGAATTGAGATATTCCCATAAGCCAGAAGATGAGCCAGGTATCGTCCATCCCCGACCCGCACAAGAACATTTGCCGCGCCGCCAGCATAAATATCCATTTCTCCATGCAGACTTTGGTGAACAAGGACATTG
Organism: Photorhabdus luminescens subsp. luminescens; assembly: GCF_001083805.1. Classification (GTDB taxonomy): domain Bacteria; phylum Pseudomonadota; class Gammaproteobacteria; order Enterobacterales; family Enterobacteriaceae; genus Photorhabdus; species Photorhabdus luminescens. The sequence continues at coordinate 245,380 of NZ_JXSK01000004.1, forward strand.
GCTAATCCCGCACCACGGAATGATAGATTGCCCTCTTCACCGTTTTTCACAATGACATTAGCCCCACCACCCCCGTCAAAATAGGTATCACCGAATGTCGAACTGTGCAGAATAACGTTGGCCGCCCCCACTCCGGTGAAATTAATATTACCGTGCGTCACATTGGATGTAATAACATTTCCACCACCTGCGCCGTTGAAATAAATATCACCAGAACTATCCCCTCCACTCTTTGATGATTCGATAAGATCTTGCTCAGAATAACCCTTAAGATCCGTCAAACAATCAGTAATATCATCTGCTACATTCAAATCATAATGAAGCTGACTTAACGTATAACCGGCCCCTATTGATCGATAACCACCAGGATAGGAAAAAGCTTCGTCTGCTATACGGCTAGTATGATCACCTTTTTTATACCAAGATCTTGCAATATATTTCAGCTTTCCTGTTTCATAATCATTCGCTAATTTAACCTCGACCACTTTGGTGTAAGGGTCCAGATATATTGCATATATATAAGTATTCGGCTGATCATTTGATTTAACCGGAGAGATATCGATTTTCAGTCCATCAGAAGAGATCGCATATCCTCCTATTTTGGCGCCACCCAATGTGACATCTTCTGCTTTAATATTGCTACCATCAGCATAATTCACCCATTTATCGGTTAATAATGCCTCCTCAACACCCTGTATTGTGGTTTCTTGTCGATATATAAAGTTAATATCGGCAAGCGTAATAGCATCTTCCTCTTTAACAGGGATAAATCCATTATTTACATTAATATTTTCCTTAGCAATATCCTTAAGATGATTACCCTCTTTATACCAAGAAGTCGCATAATAACGGAGCTTACCAGTATCAGGATTATTTTGCAGCCGCACAGCAACAACGTTGGTATTAACATCATCGGCAACGGCAAAGAGATAAGTATCAGGCTCTACAATGGATTTAACGGCTTTAATTTTCCGGGATTGTTGAATCCAGTCTCCCTCCATTGTTGCTGAGGTCATAATAATATCTTTCGCCTGAGCAAATGCTATTTCATTTTTCGCACCTGTTCGGGTAATTTCATTATAAGCCCCTGCGCCAGTAAAATGAATATTACCGTGGGCAACATCAGAATAGAGTTTATTATAACCACCGGCACCTTCAAGAATAATATCGCCATGTGTCTGTTTATATCCATCTTCACTATGGCGTATACGTTCAATCCGATTTGCTGCTCCCGCTCCACGTAAGATAATGTTACCTTTTCTACCTTTACGCACGATACGGTTATCAGCACCAATACCATTCAAAGTGATGTCGCCGCTTTCTATCCGCGAATCGATACTATTTGCAGCGCCTGCGCCGTTAAATGTCACATCTCCTTGAGTGCCTTCATAATGATTATACCAGGTACGGTCAATTTCATTAGCCGCTCCTGCACCGGCAAAATAGATATTTCCCTGATCAGTTTCATGCCATAATTCATTATATCCACCAGCCCCTTTAAAACTGGTATTACCAGATACACCTTTACGAGTCAGTTTATTATAACCAGCAGCACCCGAATAATATAAATTTCCTGTTGCACCGGCGTGATCAATAAAAGCCGCACCGGATGCGCCTGCAAATAATAAACCGCCATTTCCCGTTTTACGAATACCGGTATAACCTGAAGCTCCCTTTACCGAAAGTTCACCATCTGTATGGTATACATCGACCTTTAATGAACCAACAGTAACATCATCATCTCCGCCATAAGCATAAACTTCACCACCAACACCAATGGCAATAATATTATTACCATCATTATCGTCGTAATATTTTCCAGTAAAGAAGTACTCTGTACTTCTATTCGATGATTTACCCATCAATAGCCCTTTAATGTATCATTGAGGTTAAGCAGAAAACCACTGCATCTAATGGATAGAGCAGTTATTTTGAATATTCAAGTTGTTACGAAACAGTGAAATATTCCTACTTTTTAATAGCAAAAAATTGGATAAAGAAAAAAATCGCTATTAAAATTAACATCAGAGATTATTTGTACGAACTTATCAGACATACTTTTTTCCAAAAGGAATTTATTAATAAAACGTATCGTATATAGCAAGAAAAATACTAAGTTCAGAAAGTTTTCGAACTAATGCCTCTATAAACACTTTCAAATAAATCCATCGAATAAAATCAAGAAAAATCCAAAAAGACATTTAGTGCAGATATATTTTCCACAAAAATATGGAAAATACAGATAAGGTAATAAAGTCACTTATAAACTAAGATACAAATTTCCATCAATTACTTTATTCCATTTCAATAAATAACCACACAGATTATAACTATTAAAACAATATAAGTAAACGAGATAATAATATCCTACTTTTTTAGTCAGGAAATAATAATGACAAGTAAAATTCATTAATGAAAATAACCATTAGTCAATCAATAGCAAAAAATGACTCACCAATTCTGTGAGCCATTTTTATTACCTATTCTTGCGAATTAATTACGCAAATCTCGCCTTGCCAATAGTGGTATCTGCCCAAGCCGTTGTAATAGCAATTTTCGCCTTACTATCCAAATTTTCAATAAAACCATTATCGCCCGCTGTCGGAGCAAAACTGCTCATTGATTGGATCAAGGTATCAACCGCATTATCCGATAGAGCCGTCAATTCACGCTCTCCCGATGCATCTTTATCCCCCATCTTCGCCACCAGTTTGGCACGATGATCATTAAAGTAATTGCTAAAAGTGACCGAACTTATTGATTCAAATGTACCCTGAGCGGTTTTATCCTCAGTATGGCGGTTTACTGATAACACCAAATCATATCCGCTGCGTTGGAACCATAGGTCTTGCCAGTCAATACCGTCAAAAACGATCATATCTTCGGCATTGATATCATCAATCTGACTGTCAATCAGCTCATTACTGACAACAAAACTATCTGCGCCTGCACCACCCTGGAAGCGGTTTTGATAACCGCCTAGCACCAGCAGATCTTGACCATCACCGCCATCAAACTGGCTGAACTTCGAAATAGCGGCCGCTATCAAATGGTCATCGCCTTCTCCACCATTAATCACCGCATGGTAACCCATCAACTTAATCACATCGTTACCGGCGTCACCATCAATCTGGTTGTCATTACCAAATACCCTGGCAAAGTCATGGTCTGCACCTAGCTCAACCCGGTTGTTATTACCAATGGTCACGGCATAATCTTGATCTTCCCCAGTATCCACCCGGTTGTAGTTGCCTGAAGCGACAACGAAATCCTGCCCCTTATCGGTATTGATTAAGCCGCCTTCGCCAAAGACAAACGTCTGGTCATTACCTCCACCCATAAATACATGGTTAATACGACCAGCTACTACCGCGGTATCATCGCCATTACCGCCAAACATCCAGTTCTCACGTCCCATCAGGACGCCCAAATCATTACCTGCACCGCCTGTAAAGATGTTGGAAACGCCGATTGAATAATAAACATCATCACCGCGCCCACCCCAGAAGTTGTTGTTATCGCCCAGATAGGCGCCAAGATCTTTACCATCACCGCCCCAATTGAAGTTATAGTTCCCCAACGATACATGGATATCGCTATCCCCTTGCAGATGACCGCTGTTACGCAAGAAATCAAAGGTTTTCTGCTCCATATTGAGCAGATCTGCGGTTAGATTTTCTTTCAGATTGGTCACTAATGACTTCATCTCTTTTTGTTTATCTTTGCTGAACATCGTCGTAAACAAGTTAGGCAAATTCAGCGAATGAAAACCCAATGCACGCTCTGGTTTAGCGCTCTCCGTCTCCAAAGTAGCTGGAGTACCGCTCTGCGCTTTTTCATTCTCATCAGGCTCTTTCTGTTTCAGACCATGACTCTCAGCAAAGGATTTAATACCATCCGTCCCCATATTGAGGTGAGATTTCAGGTCATCAAGCAATTTATCTGGATCAGTGAAAACTTTCAGTTGTTCGCCGCCGAATTTTCCAATGACTTCAATCATCTCTTTTAGCATAGCCACACCATCCACTGGCTCGCCTCCACGGGAGACAATACGACCATCGGCAGTGTAATCCACATCAAAGATATCCGCTAAAGTGGTATCTGCATTCACACTGGCTAACCGACCCAGCAATCTGTTCTTAAGCTGACGAGGCAAATCCTGCGGATTATAGGTAAACGTTGTTTTCGCTATACCGGTTGTTGAGTATTGCTGAGTCGTTAAACCAAACAATGAACCTAGGTTAGTATCGAGAATCGACTGGATATTGTCACCGAACATAAAGTTCCAGTTACCCGTGGTCACCTGAATATCCGCGCCTTGCCCCCCGACCGCAAAGTTGAATGCCAGTTTCTCATTAGCCTGACGGAATTTATCTGCACGGCTCATTTTGCCTGGATCAACGCTATTGCCACGACCGCCTAACCACTGGTTGAATTTCTTATTCAGCGCTGCTTCACTATCACTTTTCAGACCACGGCTGCTACGCTGATGTTGAGAATCCAAATCAACTAGCGTTTTATAGTCAACGCTGCTGGTTTGGTCCAAACCAGACATATCCTGAACAAATTTTTTCGCGCCAGCGATTGTCCATTGCTGATTTTGCGCCGCTAGCCAGTCCTGCTCTTCACCAGAATGGGCAATGCTTTGCAATACACCAGAAATACGGGCTGCGCCATCAAATGAATTAACCAACGGTGGCGTCGGCAGGGATTTATCCATCATCACAATCAGGTCATTACTACGGCCTTGGTTGAAACTGACGTTACGATTGCCAATAAACATTTGCGCCCCTTCAAGCGCCTGATAACCGGCAATATCGAAGCTATGTTGACTGTCGCCATTGCCGATATGCGCCATCACATTATTATCGCCGAAGGCCAGTGACTTAAAACCGCCAATACCTACTTTGATACCAACGTTCGATGTTCCCCAATTGAGCGCAGTAAATTCACCATTTCCCACATTCACCTGAATATTACCCGAGTAACTTAGTTGGTTATTCGATATATGACTTGAATCGGTTTCAATTTTATTTTTACGTTTCTCAGGTGCAATGAAAATATCTGCATTATCCACAATCGCCCCTTTAGCTGGCGTATCTGCATCCGCTATACCGATACGAGAAAGATTGATATCGCTTTCAGCAATATTGCGACGCACTCGCTCTGAATGAGTTTCAAGTTCGCCTTTTTCATTCCAACTCAAGACGACTTTGTTCTCAGTCAGGTTATTGATCCATTGATTATTTTCATTTCGGGTAAATTTACGCCCCGTCACATCAACGGCAATTTCACTACGACGAGCCGAAACCGTCGTGTGAATGTCTTGCTCCTTTAAGGAGGTGATAAAATGACGAGCAAAACCATCTCGTTTGTCATCATTAATCAGCGAGCAACCCACGATGCTAATGTGGTCTGGTTTACCCGCCTGACTAAAATTCTGAGTAAATTGTTTGAGTTTTATTGCCAGCTCATCAGCACTGTAACCACTCAGACGCGTGTTATTCTGCTCTGATTCGCTACGACCATGCCCCACAAGCTGCCAACGCAATTTGCCTGATAATTTAGCCGGATCACCATAGATAGCACGGTATTGCCCCTCAGAATCAAGCTGAACAACCACGCTGGAATCCGGGTGTTTACCCGCCAGATTGGCCGCTGCTTTGGCGGCTACAGGATCATCCTCCATCTGGATAATGAGTTGACCATCAAAGCGGGTTTCTCGGCCATCGGTTTGTGATGTGACTGAAATGCGCTCCCAAGATTCGACATCGTTGTTTTTTAGAACAGCGTCCGACGATAATTTTTCCAGCACAGATACCGTAGCATCACCATTCTCTGAGCCTTTCAGTGTCAATTTACTGACGGTTGGGTCAGCAAATATCTTACCAATATTCAACTGTACTAAACTGGCGGCTTGTTTAAAGTTGTTGCTTTCAACTTCAACAGAGACCTTTTGGCCTTTCTTATCCATGACTTCCAGAGTGACGATATTTTCATGGTAATCAGCGATCCGCCCTTCGACACCTGAATCCAGCGAAAACATTATTTCTTGCTCTTTCAGTGCGTGCAATACATGACTTTGTTCACCCTCACGCGCCTGTTTCCACGTATTGTCATAACCCGTAATAGCGCTATCTTCAAATGTATTATAGTTAATATTGAAGCTCGATTTTGCACTGTCCTCAGGGTTGGCAGAAGTATATTTATAACCTATAGGCGATCGGTAACCCGTGATCATTCCCTTATGGAAAGAATCCATAAAACGGTGAAAATCATCATAGTTATCAAACGATTTAGCACCAAAGTTAGGATCAAAGAATGACCAGATTGTTTGAGCTTCACTCTTATGTACAACAACCGACATGGCGTGATCTTCAGACATAAACATCATATAAGTCGATTGCTTCACATTGCGCAATTGCTCCATAACAGATTCATAGCCATCAACCTCATAATTCAGCGGATCACCGATCCTCGCCCCGGTTAACCCATTTGCTTTTAGCCTTGCGCTATAATCAATATTCCCTTTCGCTTTATCGATCAAACTGCCAGCATCAAGATGTTGAAAATGTTGTATTGACAACAACTCTTCCATAGCCGAGCCGACTTTCTGACGGCGATATCGGTTAAGCAAAGAAGATTCAACAGAGTTGATATCCGTTTTCTTATTCACGGAGTTGTCGTTGTAGGCTTTAACGACATCCTTCAACCACTCCATATAAGCTTTTCCGCCTCCCACGCCATTCACTCGTTCTTCCATCATATAGCGGGAAGACAAAGCAAAGCATATTCCTTCCAGAAACTCTTTGGACTGAACGTCATTACCCTTGGTCACGAGTACATGACCAATTTCTGGAACAAGCTTCCTAAGCTCCCCCAATAAATCTTCATTCTGACTAAAGTGGAATGAGTAATCAGCCAATTGTTTTCCATCTGCTTTAATGTCAAAAATGGCATAACCCACTTCCTGGAATAAGCTTTTCTTTTCTACATTATGATCTTTGCTCTGAAAACTAGGAGGTGTCGACACATTCTCAATCGCCTGATGGATCTTCCTTAAACCAGAGATATCAATACCTTTACCATCATTCGATAAATCACTGGCTTTCAGATGCGAGAAGACGGCATCTGAAACATCTTGACCATATTCTTTAATAACCGCCGCTTTGACTTGCTCAATCGCTTTATCAAAATTTTCCGCTTTCTGGTTAATATGAATATTTGCCTTACCCCGAGTGACAAAATCGCCATTTTCATCAACATAAAGGTGCTTTGAATCCTTGAGATTCGCACTATCAAGCTTATCGTACAGACTACTGAAATCGCCTTGATCCGGGATTCTCACAGTGGATTCAGCAAGCACCGTCGACTCTTCAAAGCGCGTGTTAATTTGAGACAACAATGCCTTCATTGCCGGTACACGACCAGAGTCAGGATGGCCTAAGAGATAACCTTCAACTTGTTGGCGCAAATTGGATAATTTTTCAATCACATCCAACTCATCGTCTTTTCTTCCTTGCCAGACATGGTGATAACTTTCTAGTGCATCAATGACTTTTTGGTAACTGTCGCCCCGAATTTTACCCGCAACAGATGCGGCTTCCTGGAATTCACTCACCGACATCAATTTTGGTACCGGCCTCCAGATGCCATCCACTTTCTCAGTAAGAATTCGGGTATGCCCTTGATGATGAGATATAATCCGATCTGCAATGAAATACAACTCATCAGGTAGCTGTGCATAATTGTCGTAATTAGCCAGAATAAAACGTTCAACCGCTTTGAGCAGATTATTACTGGTTGTATTTTTTACAATAATTCGCTTAAATTCATTGCCATTACCCGGCCATGAACGCACCTCAAATCCTTCATCACTCTTTTGCACTAATAAGTTACGTTCTGTTCGTAATCCATAAAACGGCAATGATTGATTCAGCATAGTGTCGATAGCGCTGAGCTTAATATCGAGTTCAACAATGGTATCAGCTTTATAGCCGCCGGGATTAGCTGCCAGCCGTTTTTTCTGCTCTTCAATAGTCAAAGCATCAAACCGCGCCCACACAGCAATACCCGCCTCTGTTAATTTGCGGCCAATCGACTTTGTAGGCAACCCTTTATATTCACTTGCCGGCTTATCCAACAATCGAATATCACCGACTAATCCTTCACGTTGTAGTTTACGCAATACAGGTAATTCAACATTCCAGAAATAGTTGCCAAGACGTAAGCCCCCCTCAGAGATCAAATAAACATCACCACGTGATCCTGCGGCATAGATGGAGCTCCAGAAACCGGTGTTGCTATATGTAGCAGCATCAATTGCCGCTCTTAGCGCTTTATGTTCACTATTTTCAGGATCAGAGAGGTACATAATGCCCCAGCGCATGAGTTGCTGATTGAGTTGAATCGCAAAAGCGTTTCCTGGCACATCGACATCGTAAACAATTTTCTTACCATCCGGTTGAGCTGCCTCAAGAACATCTCGATGCCTTCTAAAACTCTTCCCGGACCAGAATGAAACAATACTTTTGTCATCACGGGCCGCTTCAAAGCTATAGCCATAACGGTCCAGTTTGGCAATAAATTCAACTCGTTTATCCCAGTCATAATCCAGAGTCGCGTCAACAAACAGTTTTGCTAAAGATGCAGTTTCATTCTCAGGTACGTTGTTTTTAACTTTGGCATTGGGATTTTTGAGATGCCGTTCAACAAAAGTCACCATCCGCTGTCTGGTCTTATCGGAAATATCGGCATTAACACGCTCAAATCCGGGAACAGGAATATATTCGTCCGACGTATTCGCGTTACCATTATCAAGCCAACGGTAGATGTGGGCGATTTTTTGTGCACGACTGAGTACGGAAGATGCCATCGCCCTCTTTTTGCTGCTCCCCAATCCTGCCAGATTAATACCAGAAATTATCGGCGCTTTTCTGATGAGTTCACGCGTCTCATGCGGAGACAGTACCACCATGCGGTCAGATAGTGTTTCAACAGACCGAGGAATAAGCGAAACATCGGTATTTTTTGCACGAATTCCCGCGTTGATCTGCAACCGGTTAACAGCGTGTTTAGCACTCTCCAACGCTTGCAATTCTTCTTCGGTCAGCCCTTGATAATATCGGTTTCTCGCTTCCGCCATCGATTCAGGATCAATATGGCTGCCAGTTTCTCCCGCGCCCGTTGACTCATAGGCTTTTTTTCCTGACAAGCCGCTGCCGCTTGCGCCAATGCGAACAGGTTTGGAATCGCTCAGTTTCTCCCTTTTAGCATCTGCTTGGGTCTGAGCCGCTTTACTTTCCGCCGCTGTAGTATCACGCTTACCACGGCTTTCTGCATTCTGATAGGCGATATTGGCGCTATCCTTTGCCTTTTCTGCCTGCTGCTGTTGTGAAAATGCTTCTTCTTTTCTTTGATCTGCTTTGAATTGCGCGTCTACACCATCAAGAATTGCCTTATCCCGATTTTGTTTACCTTTTATTTCAGCAACCTCTGATTGAGCAATCGCATCTTTTACTTTTTGCTGTGTATCAATAGTATTCCAGTGTATATCCGCCAGCCGTTTTTCTAATATCGGTTTGACATCATCCAACCGTTTTTGGATATCTTCAGAGATTCCACCCGCATAGTCGAGATAATGACTATCTAACTTACGACTATCATTAGTTTCATCTTTAAGTTGCTTAAATTTGTCAGCTATTAAAGTCAGCTCTTCAGTAACTGCCTGAGCTTCTTCTTTTATCGCATCACTTTGCGCCTGCCCATTTCGGTTAAGTGCTTCCTGATCCGTCGATTCCAATTGAGATTTCGATTTTTCAATCGCTGCCAGTTGTTTCTCTTTTTCTTGTTCGAGAAGTTGGCGATCTTTTTCGGCTTTTTCTTTATCACTTAACGCATTTTTCGCCGCCTGATCTTGCCGGGCATGTTTAATAACACTATTGGTTGGCAATGTATCTACAGATTTTGCAACAACGTTATCCAAGATATAGCCAATACCATTACTATCGCCGATACCTTTAAATTCGACGCGGTTAGTACCTGCTTTGGCGATTAATTCCAGCGTCTTACTTTGCCATGCCGTGTCACCATTAGTCACGGCAAATTTACTTTCACCGTTCCAAATAACTTCCATACCTTCATTAGGCATAAAAACATTTGCACGTTTTGCAAAGTCGAAACTCAGTGAAATAACTTCACCTTCAAACCGGTTTTTCAGATCCTGGTAAATAGTGGTACTGACATCCACATCAAGTTCACTGACTCGCTTCCCATGACCAGTATTATTAAGGCCATAAGCGCTCGCCGCATGATATGCTTCAACACCCTTGGTTGACTGCCAACCTCGATTACCCTGTTCAAAGTCGCCATTGACGATCAGATTTTCGTTCCGATCTGATACCGATCGCGTTTTTCGATGCAACGAACCGGCTAAAGAACTTTCTATTGAGTCAATATCAGGCACTTCTACCGCTGTCACCGAGCTACTCAGATGACCGCTTAAGTCCGAACCAACTTGATCAATTTCATCCATCTTAAAACCATCAATGGAGGAAACTTCGGTTAAGTTAATCGCACCTCTGCCCTTATGAGTGCCCGATGTATTGGCTTCATCCCCATGCACCAAGTAGTTGATCGCCTGACTGCCACCCACACCCAGTACTGTTTGTTTGATATTGTCGAAGAAAGAGGTAAGTTTATGGCTCTCTGTATTACTCGATGCCACCGCCAAGCTGTAAAAATCACCATCGCCAATCTTAATCGCCACGTTGTTGCGAGCATATGAGGCATTAACATCTAAGCCATGACCAACCTGAATATTAGCGTTACCTTGGCCTTTCATAACCGCAACATTGAGGCCATTGCCAACTTTGGTATTGACGTTATATTTCCCCCACGCCACGTTAACCGAAATACCATCGCCCACATGAGTGTTAATATTAGCGTCACCATGAGTAGCGGTTACACTTAAGCCATTGCCTACTGTCGTCGTTACGTTAGCTTTCCCTTTTGCCGCCGTAACCTGCATACCGTCTCCTACTTTGGTGACAACATTGCCTTCACTCCATAAGACATTAAAGCTGTCTCCCTTACCCACCTGAGTGACAATGTTAGCCTTACCTTTGGCAAGCACCACATTACGCCCGTCACCGACTTTAGTGATAACGTTGGCTTCTCCCCAGGCGCCAGTGTAATCATCACCGTTACCCACATGGGTGATAATGTTGGCATCCCCCTGAACCACCGTGACTTCTTGTCCAGCCCCCACTTTGGTAATAAGGTTAGCTTTACCTTTCGCGAAGTTGTAACGGTCGCCATTTCCCACTTGAGTCAGGATATTCGCTTCACCCCAAGCCGCATTCACTCCGGGACCATCGCCAATTTTAGTAATCAGATTGGCTTTACCCTTGGCAAAACCCACCGTCGCGCCATCACCCACATGAGTCATAACATTGCCTACATCAGACACCAGTAGACCGACTGTCGTCCCCTTTCCTATTTTGGTTAGAATATTGCCTTTGCCAAGCAAAACAGCCGCCGTCGTTGAGTTGCCCACATGGGTAACAACGTTCGCTTTCGCCGCCGCAACCACCCCCATAAAATCATCACCCACCTTGGTAACGATATTGGCCTCACCTAATGCTAAGACGCCAGTCAAGCCATTGCCGACATGAGTCATAATATTGGCTTTACCGAACATGGCCGCCAGCGTTGTACCCTCACCGACTTTAGTCATCACGTTCAGTTCACCGGCAAACAAACCGATACTGGCGCCATCACCCACATGGGAATAGATATTGGCTTTTCCTATCATTAAGGCGGCAGTCAGGTCATTACCGACCTTGGTCAGCACATTGGCGCCACCGATCATGGCAGCAAAGGTATTGCCATCCCCGACATGGGTAAAAACATTGGCTTTGCCGATCATCGCCGCCAAGGTCATACCATTACCCACTTTCGTGGCAATATTGCCCTTTGCCAGCATCAGCGCAACACTTGCGCCATCCCCGATATGAGTGAACACATTGCCTGCGGCTACCATTAACGCCAGTGCATCACCGTCACCCACTTTGGTAAAAACGTTTACTGCGCCGCCCATTAACGCCCATGCATCCCCTTTGCCAACATGAGTAAACAGGTTGCCTGCGCCAATCATGGCCGCAATCGATGTCCCCTCCCCAACTTTGGTGAAGATATTTCCTGCCGCAGCCATCACGCCCAGAGTCAAACCGTCGCCAACATGGGTCGATACGTTGCCTATGCCGAACATAATGCCGGTCGTGTCACCCTTTCCGACTTTGGTCAACACATTAGCGCCACCGAGCATAACGCCCGTGGTATTGCCGTCCCCTATATGCGTGAGGACGTTAGCGCCACCGCCCATGACCGCCAGTGCATGACCTTTCCCTTTTTTGGTAAAGATGTTAGCGCCGCCCAACGCAATAGCAGTGGTGTCGGCGGTTTCAATATCATCACTGATATGCGTGATAATATTAGCGCCGCCAAACATTCCGGCAACCAAATCCCCGGCGCCAAGCTTAGTTAGCACATTAGCACCGCCCAAAAGTGCGGACGAAATATCCCCTTTTCCCGCCTGCGTGATAACGTTAAAACCACCCGTTCCGGCCCAGTTCGCGCTACCAGCGCCTATTTGGGTATGCGTGTTGTACCCGCCCAACATCAGCACCCGGCTGTTACCGTTGCCTTTGTGAATTGAGATATTGCCATAAGCCAGAAGATGAGCCAGATATCGTCCATCCCCGACCCGCACGAGAACATTTACCGCGCCACCAGCATAAACATCCATCTTCCCACTCTGGCCTTGGTGAACCAGAACATTGGCTAAACCCGCGCCATGAAATGTCAGATCGCCCTTTTCGCCACTTTTTACAATGACGTTGGCTGCACCCGCACCATCAAAATTCGTATCGCCAAATTTTGAGCCATGCAAAATGACATTCGCCGCTCCTGCGCCTTTAAAATTAACATTTCCCCGCGTGACATTAGATTTAATAACATTTCCACCACCCGCACCGTTAAAATTAACGTAGCCACTACTTGTGGATGACTCAACAAGGTCTTGTTGACTATATTCTTCGCTATGCACTAATCGATGGGAAGTTCGGCGCACTGTATTGGCGCTATATTGAAGCTGGCTTAAGGTGTAGCCGGGGCCGATAGAGGTATATCCGTTAGCATAGGAAATCTCTTCATTAGCCAAATTACCCGTATGATCGCCTGCTTTGTACCATGCTATTGCTTTGTATTTCAGTTGCCGTGTATGAGGATCGTTTTTCAACTGAACTTCAACGATTTTGGTATATGGCCCCATTACCTTAGCATACACATAAGTATTGGGCTGACGGTTCGATTTGACTGCGGAAACATCGACTTTGCGGCCATCGGAGAAGATCGCATAGCCCCCCATTTTGGCATCACCTAGCGAGATATCCTCGGCCTTAACTAGTATGCCGCCCGCGTAGGTTACCCACCGATCTATCAGCAGGTTTTCCTCGATAGCATGAACCTTGACGGGTTGCTGATGCTCAAAGATCAGACTGGAGAGACGGTAAGCGCCATTCGTGTTTACCGCGATAAATCCATTGCCTGACGAAATGTCTTTCGCAGCAAGATTCTTAAGGTGATTGCCCACTTTATACCAAGAAGTGGCATGATAGCCGAGCTTACCTGTAATGGGATTATTTTGGAGCTGGACTTTGCTGATTTTAGTGTACGTTTTATCAGCAAATGCAAAAAGATAGGTATCCGGTTCGACAGTTGACTTAATAGCTGTAACTTGCTGAGACTCCTGAATCCAGCTTCCTCCCATCGTTGCCGTCGTCAATACGATCTCTTCGGCTTTAGCAAATTCCAGTGTCTTACCATCGAAATCGCTATTCGCGTCTATTCTGGTGATTTCATTGTAAGCACCAGCACCGGAGAAATTAATATTGCCATGCGCGACATCAGAATGGAGTTTGTTATAACCCCCCGTACCTTCAAAAGTAATATCGCCACGGGTCTGTTCATACTCGTCTTTATTTTGGCGTACACGCTCAATTCGATTCGATGCCCCCGCGCCACGTAAGATAATATTACCTTCTTTACCTTTACGTACGATGTGATTATCCGCACCTGCTCCATTGAATGTAACGTTACCGCTCTCTACTCGTGAACTGATGCTGTTTGCCGCGCCTGCGCCATTAAAAGTCACATTTCCCTGTGAATCTTGATAACGGTTAAGCCAAGTATGGTCAATGTCATTGTATGCCCCTGCGCCAGCAAAATCTAAATTTCCCCGGTTAGTTTCATGCCATAACTTATTGTATCCACCAGCCCCTTTGAAATTTGTATCACCAGATAAACCTTTACGAACCAGTTTGTTATAACCGGCAGCCCCAGAATAATTTAAATTTCCCGTTTTACCTGTGTGATTAATAATAGCCGCGCCGGCTGCGCCCGAAAATGACAGACTGCCATTTCCCGTTTTACTAATGCCGGCGTAACCTGAAGCTCCCTTTACCGAAAGGTCACCATCTGTATGGTATACATCGACTTTAACTGACCCAACAGTAACATCATCATTGCCGCCATAAGCATAAACTTCACCACCAACACCAATAGCAGTAATACTATTACCATCATTATCGTCGTAGTATTTTCCAGTAAAGAAGTACTCTGTACTTCTATTTGATGATTTCCCCATCAAAAATCCCTTTAATTCATACAAAAATCAAACAAAAAACCACTGCACCTGACGAATACAGCGGTTGTTTTGGATATCAAGTTTCCCACGGACAGTACACGCTTTCTGACCTTTCCACGGCAAAAAGACACGGCGGCGCAAATCCCTGGCAACTTCACGCCCGTGGCCAAAAGGCGCAATCATTTCGGGAAAAAAGATATGTGGACCTGAGCGCCAGTCTGTGTGGGTAAGCTCTCTTTCTCCCGAAAGAAGCTCATCTCGATTCTGCTCAGATAAAAAAGCCCAATTACAAAAAGCGATTGGGCGCCCGTGTTCATCTTCATAATAGCAAAACTGATTCAGCTCAAATGCAGGCAAGATACGCTGTTGCCACTCGGACACCAGGTATCTCCGATGCAGCGGAGAATGCTGACTCAGCAGCATGACTCCGCCAATCATCGCTTGAATTTCTGCGTTATTCAGTTTCGCTGGTTGATGTACAATCGCCATGTGCTAATCAACCATGAAATCTTATTTTGTATTTTTAGATGGGCGTTTTTTCGCATCAGCAGGTTCTTCTGCTATTGATTCTGATGTAATTTGTTCTTCAGCCACTTGTGGCGCAGGTAGAAATCCCGCTGCAACCAATTTGTCAAACTCAGCCGTCATCCGTGGATCTTCCAACATATTTTTAACCATTGAAACCATATACATAAATCCCGATGCTGGCATATGGATAACTTGTTTTAATTCAAGTTCATTATCATTTTCTGCCATTATCCCATTCGCCATACGATTGGGCTCTTGACCAACAAAATAAAGAGAAAAAACACCTTTGTTATAATTAACGCTAGAGACAGTTTGTACGAATTTTTCAGACATATTTTTATTTACCAAAAATAAACAATTTTTTAATGGGGCTATACAATGTTTACAACAAGGAAAGCGTTCAATTCAGGGATATCTTGAATTTGTATATCTATAAATACATTAAAAGTAAATGAATCAGTAAAATAATATAGAGACAAAACTCAAAATCAATATTTATATACAAAAAGTCCTTTTACCCCCCACATATAGTCCCATTTACCCACACTGGTACTGGCAATAAATATAAGATAATAACGCAATACTTAAATACTACACAAATCAACATAATATTTTGCTTTATTTAATATTTTTGTGAATTTTAAAGATGTTTTTTCATGAATGAAATTGAGAAATTGACCATAGCATCATTAAGATTAATATTGATGATATGCAATGGAAAAGAAAATATTACTGATATTGATAACTTAAAAAGCTCTGATTGTTACCATTCCTCTATAAAGGATATAGAGAAGAAATTTAACTTATCTCTTTCAAATAAAAATTCCGTCAGCAAAAAGCACCATAACATACCTTTACCCGCAATCTTGTTTGATAATAATGGCCTGCCCTTTGTTTTAGCCAAATCGAATAAAGAGAGTTCATTAATTCAGAGGATTGATAAAGAAAATCCCGAAATATGGTCGGAAGAAAGGCTAATAAAAGAGTGGAATGGAAAATGGATTAAAATCAAACAGAAACAAGCCAAATTTAACATCAGTTGGTTTATTCCAGAATTCCTGGCACAAAAGAAAAACCTGGGTGAAATACTGCTATTTTCCTTTGTGTTACAGATTCTTGCGCTAATTTCACCTTTAGTTATTCAGGTGGTTATGGATAAGGTTTTAATCCATCAAGCATTATCGACACTTGATGTATTAGTCTTTGGCTTAATTATTGCCGGCATCATTGAGGTGATTTTACGTGGATTGCGCGAATACCAATACGCTCACACCGCTAATCGCATTGATATCAAATTGGGATTAAAACTGGTCCAGCATTTGTTTGGGCTGCCTTTACTCTTTTTTAAATCCCGTCAGGTCGGAGCAATTGTCACACGGGTGCGTGAACTGAATACCGTCAGAGAATTTCTGACGGGTTCAATGTTTACCTTATCTGTCGATCTGCTGTTTATGTTTATTTTCATCTATGTGATGACTCTGTTATCCAGCACACTGACCTGGGTGTTTCTCGCCACCCTTCCTTTTTATGCCATTTTGGCATGGCGGCTGACTCCTCGCATGGAAAAAGCCATTGAACAACAGTTCACCCATGCAGCAATAAATACCTCTTTTCTGACTGAAACGGTTTCCGGTTCTGAAACCCTGAAAAGTCTGGCAGTAGAGCCAAGATTCGTTCGCCGTTGGGATAACCAGACTGAAAAGATGGTAAATACCAGTTACGCGGTACAGCAACTGAGTAACCGTTCAAACCATCTGGTGATGCTACTGCAAAAAGTCACCAATGCAGCAATTCTCTGGTTAGGTGCGTCAGAGGTTTTATCACTGCAAATGACCATTGGTCAGTTAATCGCCTTCAACATGATGGTAAATCACACTTCCCAACCATTAGCCAGACTGGTGGAGCTATGGGGACAATTTATCAGAACACAGGTAGCCGTCGATAAATTAGGAGATATGTTAAACCTGCCAACCGAACAGCAATCCGGTCAACAACAAATCACATTGCAAGGAGCGATCTCATTTAACCGGGTTGTCTTTCGCTATCAACCCGATATTCCACCGACGATTAAGGGTTTGACTCTCAATATAAGAGCTGGAGAAACCATCGGTATTGTGGGTACTTCTGGTTCCGGGAAAAGTACGTTGGCTCGTTTATTACTCCGCCTTTATACCCCAGAAACAGGCGCAATCACCTTAGATGGGATTCCATTGCAAAATATAAATATTGCAACGCTCAGGCAGCAAGTCGGTGTGGTTCTGCAAGAAAATTTTTTATTTAACAAAACAGTATATGAGAATATTGCCCAATCAAAACCCGATGCCGATCTGGAAGCGGTCATTAAAGCGGCTAAACTGGCGGGCGCCCATGAATTTATTCTCAAGCTCCCGATGGGCTATGACACAACTATCGCAGAAGGCGGGCAATCTTTATCCGGCGGTCAGCGTCAGCGGCTTGCCATTGCCCGGACTATCTTGGCTAACCCCAAAATTCTTATTCTTGATGAGGCCACCAGTGCCCTTGATGATGAATCACAAGCACTCATTCAATCCAATATGGCGGAAATTGCCCAAGGTAGGACGGTAATTACCATCGCACACCGCCTTTCAACTGTACGTCATTGTGATCGCATCATTGTTGTTAAGCAGGGAGAAATTATCGAACAAGGCTCGCACGCTCAATTGCTTAGCCACGGCAAGCAGTACCGCAAGCTCTGGCAGTTACAACAAGAATTAAAACAGGAGACGCCTTGTCATGATTAAGGCTTTTAAGGATAAAATTAAAACCCGATTGCGCCCTCGTCCGCAACATTACGATTTTTTACCAACACATTTGGCGTTATCGCAGCGCCCACCTTCGCCATTTGCTCGTTATACCGCAATCACGCTCAGTGTCGGCGTCATCATCGCCTTGCTCTGGGCTTATCTGGGCAAGCTGGACGTCCAAGCGACAGCAACTGGCCGTCTGATCGTCTCAGGTCGCTCTCAGATAATTCAAGCTTATGAACAGAGCCGGGTGACAGCTATCCATGTTCAGAACGGACAGCGGGTCACGAAAAACGCTCCACTTCTAACATTGGACACACTCGGCGTTAATCAAGATATCGCTCGGTTACTCAAGCAGCTCGAATATCAAGCCCATGAAAAAATTCGTTATCAGGCTTTAACTGAGGAACAGGCGCCAAAAGAACAAGCGCTATTTCAAACATTGCCGATATCTCAACAAGCACAAGTTGTTGAAAACTATTCCCGTGAGAAAAGAGAGTATGAAGCGAGCGTAACCAATCTGAAAGCAGAGATGAACGTCAATCTCTCTTCTCAACAATCACGGAAAAGCGATATCAATGTGCTCACTAAGCTCCGGCAAAATATTAGCCAGCGTTTAAAAGCACGCCAGACCTTAAGCCAAAAACAAGTGATCAGTAAAGTCGAATATCTTGAACAGGAAAAAGAGTTTCTGGAAACAGAACGTCTAATTGCTCAACAAAACGCAGAACTTAATGTACTGCAATCCCAATATATCAGCCTTGAGGAGCGCTTAAACAGCCTGAAAACGCAAAAAGAACGTGAATGGTTTGATAAAAGAAAGCAGGCCGAAGTTCAATTGGTTGTTTTAGAGCAAGAACTGGCAAAAGCTCAAGTGCGAGAACAACTTGAAGTTATTCGCTCTCCTGTTACAGGAACCGTTCAACAACTTAGTGTGCATACATTAGGCGCAGTTTTGCAACCCGCGCAAAACTTAATGGTGATCGTCCCTGATGACAATGTGCAACTGGCAGAAGTGCAAATTCTCAATAAAGATGCCGGGTTTGTTCATCAAGGACAACAAGTCACCGTTAAGATAGACGCTTTCCCCTATACACGTTACGGCACGATTGATGGCGAACTGCTGAGTATATCCAGAGACTCAACCACCGATGAACGGTTAGGGTTAGTCTTCCCGGCTCAGGTAAGCCTTAAGAGTAATAATATCGTCATAGACAACACACGTGTTGACATTACCCCAGGTATGTCAATCGTCGCTGAAATCAAAACTGATCAACGCCGCGTTATCGATTATCTCTTGAGCCCTATCAGAGAGTATCAATCTGAAGCATTAAGGGAGAAATAATCGTGAACATATTACCCTCTTCTGCTACCAATTCCGGTAACAACATCCATAATCAGGCGCTAGACTGCATTGTCTATGTGGGAAAACAATTTCATAAATCGGCCACTGTCGATCAACTTCAACACAGCTTGGGTTTTGATTCTTTATATCTGAATGACTTACAACTACGCGAAGCCGCTGACGCTATTGGACTACACAGTAAAATTGAGCAATTAACTGCCAATACAGGACCAACGTTACCCTTGCCGGCATTGATTGAACTGGAACAGCAATGGTGGGTCCTGATTGAGGTCAGTAATACCCATATTATTATTCTCGATCCTGCGACTGAACAAACGCGGTCGTTTTCTTTATTTGTTGATAATAAAAAGCATGTCTATAAGATCCTTTTGATCGCTGATCAGGAATTAACTAAAAAACATGTCAAATTCGGCCTGAATTGGTTTTACCCCTCTATTTTCCGTCAGAAAAGTCAGATAAGAGATCTATTTTTATTTGCCATTGTGCTGCAATTATTTGCGCTAGTTAGCCCGATCCTGTTTGAAAATATCATTGATAAAGTATTGGTAGGACGAAGTTTATCCAGCCTGCATGTATTAGGTATGGCTATGCTCGCAATCGCCCTTGCCGAACCTTTGTATAGCTTTATGCGCAACACCGTATTTGGACACATGGCAAGCCAGATAAACTCTGAACTTTCCGGACGGCTGTATCGTCATCTGACAAGCTTGCCGCTGCAATATTTTAAGCAACGGCAAACCGGGCAGATTATTGCCAGAGTCAGAGAAATGTCTCAAATCCGCCAGTTTTTGACCGGTTCTACTCTGATGTTGCTGTTAGATCTGGTTTTCGTCATCATGTTTATTGGCGTCATGTTTTACTATGCCAAGATATTGACCTTGATCGTTATTGGATCACTCTTTATTTATTTCGTATTCTGGCTTATCGCCGGGCCAATTATTCGCCGCAAAGTAGAAGCAGAATATGAAACCGATGCGAATGCCACGAGCTTTCTGACCGAAGCCGTAACAGGCATTGAAACCATCAAAACCACCGCTACTGAAAATCGTTTTTTACATCAGTGGCAACGCATTCTCAGTCAACAATTGACTAAAAGCTTTGCGGCACAAAAAAGCGGTTTAATTGCCGGGCAAGGAATCGATTTTGTCCAGAAATTTACCGCCGCAATCCTCTTATGGTGGGGAGTGACAGAGGTTTTACGCGGGGAACTGACTCCGGGGCAACTTATCGCTTTTAATATGCTAGCCGGACATGTCACCCAACCTATCCTCCGGCTGGCGCAGGTTTGGCAAGATTTTCAGCATACGTTAATCGCCCTGAAACGTGTGGGGGATATTCTTGATGAACCAATGGAGAACAGTAAACAGGGATTAGCTTCTGTGCCTAAGCTGGAAGGCCAGATTGAATTCAGAAACATTCGTTTCCGCTACCATGACGACACACCGGAGGTTCTGGCAAATTTATCGTTATCAATAAAATCCGGCCAATTTATTGGAATAACAGGACCATCAGGTTCAGGTAAAAGTACTCTCACCCGTTTACTACAAAGACTATATGTCCCTCAACATGGGCAAGTTCTAATTGATGGTATGGATCTGGCTATTGCCGATCCCGTCTCTTTACGCCGCAATATGAGTGTTGTACTCCAGGAAAGTATCCTCTTTTCCGGCAGCATCATCGATAACATTCGACTATGTAAACCCAACGCCACTGATGCAGAAGTCTATCGCGCTGCCAAGTTATCCGGCGCCACTGAATTTATCCAATCGCTTCCTCACGGTTTTGCTCATCCGGTCGGGGAGAAAGGAGCAAATCTCTCTGGCGGTCAAAGACAGCGCATTGCATTAGCAAGAGCACTCTTGGTCAACCCGACTATTCTAATCCTCGATGAAGCCACCTCAGCATTAGATTACGAATCCGAAGCCGCAATCATGGCAAATATGGATGAAATATGCCGTGACAGAACAGTTATTAGCATTGCTCACCGGCTCAACACGATTCGCCATGCCGACAAAATCTGCGTATTAGATCAAGGGCAAATCGTCGAATTTGCCTCACATGATCAACTACTTCAACAAGACGGTTTATACGCCCATTTATGGCATCAACAAATTGGCGAAAGCTGAATTGACATTCAGTTTCATTGCTTAAAAAAGGAGCATAAATTTTGACTCAAAATGTGTCTATTTTTATTTATTCGACCAATAATTTAACAAAATGTAAATAAATTATTTAAATTGTAACGTTCAGTTATTAATATGTTAGATAAATCAAATATCTTTATACATCTTAACTTTTAAGTTGGAGAATTCTTATGGATAGGAATCCAGTTTCGTTAAGCGCTTTAGCATTTTCAGGAGGATCTCTAACTTCTATTACCGGCCCGATAGAAATTTTAACCACCGCCGCTCATTTAGCCGGAGCGCCGGAACCAGAAATTAATATCATTACCCAGGATAATCAAGATGTTATCGGGCTAGGCGGTGTTCGGCTAAAGCCCAACAAACTCATAGGAGAAATTAAACAAACAGATATTGTCTTGGTGGGGGCTATCGGGCTTCCCTACAACGATCTCGATTCTTGCAATCAGGAAACCTTAGATTGGCTGCAAATGATGGAACAAAAAAATATCCCTATTGTCTCCATTTGCTCTGGTTCATTTATCCTGGCTAAAGCTAACTTGCTCAACAACCGTAAAGCCACCACACACTGGCTGTTTACCAACTTATTTAAGGATATGTTTCCACAAGTACAGTTACACTCGGAAATAAAAGTCACCAGAGATAATAATATCTTTTGTACTTCTAGCACCTATGAATACAACGATGTCATGATGCATATTGTTGAACAGATATATGGTCAAAATACCAGGGAAACCTGTAGTCAACTTATATTTGGCGATATGGAAGGTCTGCCTTCGCATACTCTCGCAAGTTTTATTCCCTATCGCCAACATTCAGATACATTAATCCACAAACTGCAAGACTGGATGCATTCTGCCCCATCAGACAGATTATCGGTTGGCAATTTGGCCGATAAAATTCATCTGTGTGAAAGACAAATGAAGCGGCGCTTTAAGACCGCAACCGGCCAGACACCTATTCAATATATCCAACAGATTCGATTATCTCTGGCGAAATGTCGGTTAGAAAAATCGAACAAAACCATAGAAGAGATCAGCCATGAAGTTGGCTATGAAGATACTCGTTATTTCAGAGAGTTATTCAAGAAACTTAATGGGTTAACACCAATAGAGTACCGCAGAAAATACCAGCACCGCTAAAACGGAAACTCAATCACAATCCTTTACAGATAAGCAATGACGCCGCCTTTATCTTTGTCAGGCAGTAGCGATACACTAGAAGCTGGGGTATCATGGCGTGCTATATTTTATGGTATACGCCCTTTACTAATTGAATTTATGGCAAAAGAACAAATGGATCGCACCACTCTGGATTTGTTCGCAAATGAACGCAGACCGGGGCGCCCAAAAACTAACCCACTTTCCAGGGATGAACAACTCAGAGTCAACAAGCGTAACCAACTTCGCCGTGACAAAGTGCGTGGTCTGCGTCGTGTGGAACTGAAAATAAATGCTGATGCAGTAGATGCGCTTAACTTTCTTGCACAGCAACGCAACATCAGCCGCAGTGAACTCATCGAGCAAATTTTGCTGGCCCAGTTAGCAGAAAGTAACATCACGACTTGATAGCATTGAAGGCACGAAATCACACAAACTTGACAGAATTGTCCTGACTGTTTAGTCAAAATGGGATTTTATTTTTTTATTAATACAATCAGAATCTTTTTCACTGATTTTTAACATTTTATACGTATATCTCATACAGAAATACACAAATAAAACAAGAGGTTATATTATCCTATGGCAATTATAGGTATATTTTTCGGCAGCGATACCGGCAACACAGAAAATATTGCCAAAAAGATCCAAAAAATTCTGGGTTCCGACATTGCAGAAGTCCATGATATTGCCAAGAGCAGCAAAGAAGATATCGAACAGTTCGATATTCTGCTACTCGGCATCCCTACCTGGTACTACGGTGAAGCACAGTGCGACTGGGATGATTTCTTCCCTACTCTGGAAGAGATCGATTTTGAAGGGAAGTTAGTCGCCCTTTTTGGTTGCGGCGATCAGGAAGATTACGCGGAATATTTCTGTGATGCTATGGGAACTATCCGTGACATTATTGAACCCCGCGGCGCCGTTATCGTTGGTCATTGGCCAACTGAGGGCTATCACTTCGAAGAATCAAAAGGTCTGGCTGATGATAACCATTTTATCGGGCTTGCTATTGATGAAGACCGCCAACCAGAATTAACCGAAGAGCGTGTTAATGCCTGGACTAAGCAGATTTACGAAGAGCTGAGTTTGTCAGAAATTCTTGCAGGATAGCGGCCTATCCCAATAAGCATAATGGATGCAGGCCATTTCTTATCAATAGTGAACCCACGGTAGGTGAGAAGTGACTCGCTTCACTCGCCCTGTGGGATCGCACTCAAAGGCTATTACTTTTATCAGAACACTGTTTAAATCCGCTTTTTATTACGAAGAACGGTAAAAAACAGCCTAAACATGATAAACAGTAAGGTTATTCCTGCGTTTTATAAATGATTATTCTGGCAAAATGTGTAATGAAAGTTAAGGTTAACGTGGTTTTCATTTTCATTAGCCATGCCTATAATCATAATCTGATAACTAACTGGTACTTTTTGAAGTATCGCTAAGCTCACTTTACTGAGTAACAGGACTGAATCCGCATGACCGACAACAATAAAGCATTAAAAGATGCTGGACTTAAAGTTACACTTCCTCGTCTTAAGATATTGGAAGTGTTACAGGAGCCTGAATACCACCATGTCAGTGCGGAAGATCTCTACAAGAAACTGATTGATAACGGTGAAGAGATTGGACTTGCTACTGTCTACCGCGTGTTGAATCAGTTTGATGATGCCGGTATTGTCACCCGTCACAACTTTGAGGGCGGCAAATCGGTTTTTGAACTCACTCAACAACACCACCACGACCATTTAATCTGCCTGGACTGTGGTAAAGTCATTGAATTCAGTGACAAATATATCGAAAGACGCCAGAAGAACATTGCTGAGCGTTATGGGATTAAACTTTCAAACCACAGCCTCTATTTATATGGTCACTGCTCCGCCGGTAATTGCCGCGAAGATAGTAGTGCACATGACGAGAAGTAATTCACGCCTGAACCTCTAATTTTTTATCTACCTAGAGAGGGGAACCCATCAAGGGTTCCCCTATTGCTACAACATGATCATGCCTTTACATTATCAATTCGACTGTAACGTTTACCATCCGGACTGACAGAACGGATCAACACATCACCTTTCACTCTTGGACGTTTATGGTTGTTATAAACTTCCCAGTGACGGCCGCCATCAGTCGAATACTGAATTACCAACCCCGGCAACGCAACATTAGCTCGCAAAATGCCACGTTTTACCTTAGCCCCCGGAACCGGCAGACGGTAAGCAATGCCTGCTTTATCCAGTTTACTAAGTTCACGTTGCCCTATCAGGTTAGCGAACCGGGTCCAATCATGATTAAGCGCATCGATATCGACTTTATACGTTTCTCCCCGCTTATATACCTGGCCCGGAACATAATCCAACTCCCAACCGGCCCGGCGCCATGCCCGTTCTGCCAGTGGTAACAAGCGTGGATAAATCATATATTCCATCTGTTCATCCGTCCGAACCGTTTCACTCCATCCTTGACCTGAAAGCCCATAAGCGCCCGGCCACGGCTTATCACTTTTCGCACGGAATACATTACCGTCACGGTCAACGGAAGTTTCAGCATTTTGTGGAACGTTATTAGGCGCAAAACTAAAGATCTTAGCTTCATCGTTAAAACGGGCTGCCCAATAGTAGCCACGCTCCTGCGGATGAACTTCATATGGCATATCCAGATAAATATAATCTGGGTTAGATATCACCACCTCATAGCCCTTATTCGCCCAATCATTGACTGAATCAAAGCCGCCATCGTAGAGAGTGTCCCAGAAATTCACCCCAACGCGTTTAGTGGCAAAATCTTTAGCGCTGTCAACATGTTTTAAACCATCCTGCCATGCCTGCATCCTCTCAATACCGTTAGCATTGACAATCTTGCTCACTTCAATTGCAAAGTAGCTGGAAAGTTGATCAATATCTTTCACAACGCCCTGTGCTATCAGCTTCTGACAAACCGGAGATTTAGCCCAAGGTTTATCCTCCACACTTTTATCAATAATGCCCTTACCCGGTACGATAGGGCCATTTTTATCCTGGAATCCATTTCCCAAACGGATATTCTTCGCTTCATCTCCGCCGAAATGCCAGGTCTCCAATGGTGAGCCTGCTGCCTGATGCATAGCAGCAATTTCACCAATGACTTTCTCAACAAATCGTTTTGAAGAATCCATACACGGGTTCAAATAACTGCGACGATCATAGAGCTGAACAGACGTTGCTCTGGTGGTATCCTCTGGGTCCAGCAAACGATATTCATTCGCCCCTTTCACATTCCCCTGAGCGATTAATTTCTTATAGCGGGCTTCCATAGAAACAACGGCGGCACGAGCATGGGCTGGCATATCAATTTCAGGAATAACGTCGATATAACGGGCTTTAGCGTATCTCAGAATATCAATGTAATCTTGACGGCTGAAATATCCGCTCCCCATATTGTTGTTATCAGGGCCTGAACCCAGTTGTGGTAATAAACATTGAGTTTCACTTAAATCATGACACCGCTGGCTGCCAACTTCCGTCAACTCAGGTAATCCAGGAATTTCCAAACGCCAACCTTCATCATCAGACAGATGAATATGGAATTTATTCAGTTTGTAACTTGCCATTTGGTCAAGCAAACGCAGAACAGCCTGTTTACTGTGGAAATTACGCCCTACATCAAGGAGAACCCCACGATATTCAAAGCGGGGCGCATCTTTTGCCGTTAAAGTAGCAATCTTCCTATCGCCATCAGCCGGAATTAATGACAACAGAGATTGAAGACCGTAAAACACGCCTGATTGGTCAAAAGCGACAATTTGCGCCCCATTTTGGGTAATATTCAGACGGTAAGCCCCTTTAGTCTTCCAATCACCGATAAAATCTGAAGAAACAATCTGAGTCGCAACGGGGTAGCCACTATTCTCTAATTTAATTCCTTGATCAGTAAAACGTTTTCTGACGAGAATAACCGCCTCGTCATTTAAACCACCTAACTCCAGCCTCACCCCGCCAGATAAATCAACATCCTCGGTAAAAATCTGAACCTCTTTTGGGGTCGGGATAATTTGCCCACGCAATTTTTCTGATCCAACCTTTTTAACCTGCAAATTCTTCATATAACGATTTTCAGGCGTCATTAGAATATTGTTATCTGTCTGTGTGCGTTTCCATTGATCACCGGTGAAATCAGATAAAAATTGGCTTAGATCTTCCGTATCCGTATTAACAAGCACTTTAGGCTTCGCATCACCTGACGTTGCATACCAGCGGGGTAGAAAATCAGTACTGTAAATCTGCCAATACTCTCCAATAAACGGCAGTTTTACCTGCTCATTAGCTTTAATACCGGCGAATTTTTCGGTTGGCTCCAGTCTATGTAAATCGCCTGTGATGCGCGTGATTTTGAACTGTTCATTATCTACGCTCAGAACCTGGCGGATACTGTGGAAATAAATCGCCCAGTCAGAAGAGTCAATCGTCTGATTACCATTGGTTAAAGTAATATCTACTCGATTACATTTAGCCCAGTCTGCCCCGAGTACCGCACAGTTAACGCCGTGATCTCCAGCCTGATTATCAACAACTTTATAATTAACTTTTAATTGACTCAGTGTATCAACCACTTGCTGCGCTGTTTGGGAGGCATATGCAAAGCCCATAAGTCCAACTGTTGCAGTCAGTGCTGCTAATGTATGCAATTTAAATTTCTTCATTAATTACCTCTTTCAAACACAAAAGTTATGTAAGGTAAGTCACTGCCCAGAAACACTGAGTGCAGCGACAATGAGCCATGAGAAGACAATAAATGGCATGATGATGTTGAATTTAATCTCTTTCTCATTTTGGAAAGATAAATGCCAATCTTGTGCCATGTGTAACCATAGAATTACTGCCAAAAATGTAAATCGATTTATAAAATAAAAAATCTTATATTAAGAAAGAAAATTAAAGTCACTTAATCAACATCTATAAAGATTATTTTTCGCATCACTAATTATCAATGGTAAAAAAGGGATTTTTTGTAAAACATGACAGAGAACACATTACAAATAAACGCAATCAAAACTATATATGCTATTGATATAAAAATAAAAAATAATACAAAAACACAAAGTCAACAATATAAAAAACGCACTAAAAAATAGATTGATTGATAAAAATATTTTCCAACTAAAATAGATGTAAAATTATTTACCAGTGATAATATTCAAAAAAATAAACTATCCATTGTGATTTTTTATATTCTTAGTTAAGCAATCCGATTTTAATTAAATAAAAAACTCAGCAATTGAGGTGAGCAGCATATTTCCATCAGAATTAAACTCGAAGAAACTACCATTATCCCCATTCAGCACATGACAGTAAATATATTATAAATAGTATTAAAGATCCAGTTAAGGCAATTAATATATATAAAATACCGGGATGTTGCTAATAAGCTTTTATCCCGGTTAGATCATTATCTGTTTTCACATAAAACATATATTTACTTGAATTTAAAGCTCTTCACGAACAGCAAGACCTAAGTTTTGTAACATTGGCGCATTCTCACATGCAACATAGAGTACCTCATTAATAGCACTACTATTAACATGCTGATGCCATGCCCACACAGGCACATATATCGCATCACCGGCTTTCCACGCAACATGTTGTTCACCAATGAGTGAATACCCTT
Organism: Photorhabdus luminescens subsp. luminescens; assembly: GCF_001083805.1. Lineage (GTDB taxonomy): Bacteria > Pseudomonadota > Gammaproteobacteria > Enterobacterales > Enterobacteriaceae > Photorhabdus > Photorhabdus luminescens. The sequence goes on from NZ_JXSK01000004.1 coordinate 273,690, forward strand.
CACCATTAACGATATATATTATAGTTTCATAACTGTGTCTGTGTTTACGGGTTGATTGTCCAGGTTGTAACCCTCCCAGAGTCATACTGAGAACTTTACTGGGTAAATTAACCATAGCCACTTTATGGCGTCTTTCATTTGAGAAATTTAAATCTTGGCTCACTTCAGAATTCAATACATCTTCATGAATCAATTTAGCAGGCTTATCTTCAATTAATTTTTCGGGAACTTTGCCAAAGTCTCCAGATGAGAAAAATGTTTTATTCACTATAATTACCTCCAATATCGTAGTTTATTGTGAAATTTTCATTCTGAAATAATACTCAAAATATTTTATCTTACAAATATCTCAGTCATCATTTCTGCCTATGCTCTCTAATTATCCTGGTAATACTATATTATATATCTATTAGTTCTGAAAAAAGTGCAAGAAATTCTATCAAGTTTACTTATAAATTTTTTTAATCATATTAACTGCATCATTCTGAGTAATAACAGTGGTGGTTGGACTATATTATCGTTCTATACCCTTCATCTTTCAAGCTGCTGCTTTGTTGGCTGCTTTCACTCACCCCAGTCACATAGTTATCTATGCTCCTGGGGATTCGCTCACTTGCCGCCGCGAAGCATCTTGAAATCCATAGGGTATATAGCAATAAATATTTCAGGCCAAAGATATCAGTTAAAAATTTTTATATATCTGTGAATTATTGCCCTCTCTTCATATAAAAAAATCATTATAACCATGTTCTATGAATCATTGATTAAACGTTGCTCCATTTCCCTAATAGCTAAACTTCACAAACCTCTTCCCTTTAGAATTGAGATACTTTCTTAAAGAAGCATTTATGTATTATATATTCTAGACTATTAGGCACATGATAAGTTTCCTCTTAAAAATGGTGACTTTCAAGAATAAATAAAAGATTAGCATTCAAAAAAATAGCATCAAAATTTCCACCATTCTTTAATATTTAAAATATATTGCTATTTCCCACAGAAACGAATTTATTTACCCTATATCGCATTATACTAAACAAGGTATTGTTCATCATTTCTTCAATATCAGAAACAACAAATGGATAGTACCTCTAATGCTATTAAGGCAACAATAACTCTTACGCCGTAGCCTAATTCGCCAAAAGAGGTATCTAGAATTTTTAGTAAAACACCGGTGGACTGAAAATGAGTTGGTGGGAACACATCTTTGTGAATGTTAAAGAACCACTCCATACGTTCAAACTCAGAAACATCGGGAGATTCAACAAGAGTCAACTTTTATTTTACAACTTCGATAACAGCATTATCATGAAAAACTCCATTGACAATATATTACCTTATTTATAATCAATCCTAATTATTAGATATGGTTTTCGAATTTCACTTATCATCTTCATAGAAACTTTAAAAGCTATTCACAATAATCACACACCCTCTAATATAGTATTTATTCTCAGCCATTTCCAATATTAGCTGCATAATTTGTTATCCTACAATATTCGCATTTAAATTTAATTCCCCATTCAATAAAACCAATAATTACTAATTTCATTTTTTATTTTTGACATCATATGAATTCAATCCAATAATTATTGCATTATATATGATCACGAACGTTTGTATCATCTCTCTCGCCAGAAATATATCCATCAACATCTTATGCTGATATTTCATCGCTAGAAACCATCTCAAGTACTTTTGCTGTACATATCATTTATGACGCCAAGTACCTCAATCACATTCGGATAAAAGTGTCACCACATCTGTATTTACCTTGATATTGCTTTGATATAGTTCATTAAGCATCGCAATGCGAAAACGCACCATTTCTTCACCAACGGCTATAACATCCACCCTCCGGTAAGGTTTCTCTTCAACCATTCGATCAATAATTTTTCTCATCGCAATTGCATGATCTTCATCCTCTTCAACATGGATTCTAAAGAAATGCAATGCATCATCAGGCGCCTCTATGAATTGTAAGGCATCCAAAATCGGGCCATAAACCAAAGGTACGATTGCCTCAGCGCCTAAACACAGTGCCGCAAGTCCTCTTAGAGAGTCATCACTGCGGCAGTGGCGAAACATAGCATCAATCAGTTGCTGAGTGCTGTTAAGCATCGGGTCACTTTTAGGAGCAGCGTTAATAGCCGCCATCGCCTTTTTATATAACTCTGCGTGAGATACCTTTGCAGCATCGGTTCCTGTTAGCTCTTCTAACAGATTGTGAGAAAGCAGGGTAAAATCTTTTTGGTCTGCTAACCCTCCCATTAATGAGCAGAGATAGCGAGTGAAATATTGTGAATAGTAATGGTGCTGGATCATAAACTTTCTTAATAAACTCTGGTCCACCTGTCCAGAACGGCAAGCGACCAGAAATATATTCGAATTAAGTTCCTCCAATAGTTCTTTAGAGAAAACGTCTTCCCATAGTGGAGATAAAAAGTAACCAGTTTCTTTTTTAAGCTCGTTTTGAGTGTTGATAGCGAGTTCCATAATAAACCCTTTTAGTAACATTCAACCGACGAAATGGATGATATATAGGCTATTCTCAAGCCAAAAATAGTCGTTCTATGTTTATACAATTCTATCAATCTGTTAGCACAGATTGCTGCAACGCTGTAGGTAAGAATATAAATGTTAATGACCCAATTTAGCTCTACTGTGCTTCGATCACGCACCATATTCAAAGGGATAATCACAGCCATAAAACAAGACGAGTGAAATTTTATTTACACTCGCTCCCGTATCCATTTTAGTTTTCATGACCATTTCGATTTTCAGCCTTGAATCTGTGTGTCTTTCCGCTATATAGCAGCTAAAACAAAATGAATTTTATTTCATACTACAGATTCGCTAATAGTGGATAAATAGACCTACAATCACTTCTGAAGTGACTTTCTTGTCACCAATAGTGACCTAAAAAAATCCCAGGAGGCCCAAATGAATAATTTGAGTGGATTCATAATTTTCATCCATGTAGCCGAAGCTCGTAGCTTCGCGACAGCAGCCCGGCAACTCGGACTCTCTCCTTCGTCCGTTAGCAAAAGCATATCCCGATTAGAAGAGAAATTAGGTGTCCGTCTGCTTCAACGTAGCACCCGTAGTGTCAGTCTGACGGCTGAAGGCACACTGTTCCTTGAGCGCTGCAAACGTATCCTGGACGAGATTTCCACTGCGGAACATGAACTATTAAGCTCCATCTCTGTCCCTCAAGGCCGCCTGCGAGTAAGTTTGCCATCGCTCAGTAACCTGATGTTACCCGTATTATCTGCTTTTGCCGCTTGTTACCCACAGATAGAACTAGAACTGGATTTTAGTGATCGATTAGTTGATGTTATCGATGAAGGGTTCGACGCCGTTGTTCGCACTGGAGAACTAAATGATTCACGATTAATGAATAAACGTATAGGGTCTAGCCATTTTGTCTACGTTGGCGCTCCAAGCTACTTTGCACAACACGGTAAACCATCACACCCCGGAGAATTATTGCACCACGCCTGCTTGATGCATCGTTTTCCAACTACCGGTCTTTTAGAAAAATGGCCACTGTGCTTAGGAAAATCTGAAATAGACATACATCTTCAAGCAAAAATAACCAGCAATCATGTCGAAACACTGCTACACATGGCGATCCAAGGTCACGGCATCGCCTGTTTGCCTGATTTTACCGTTAAACAAGCCTTGGCTAGCGGTGCATTGTTAACCATCCTGGATAAATGGGCGGGTACTTCAACCATCTTCCGTGTTCTCTGGCCATCTAACCGTTGGGTATTACCTAAAGTCAGAGCTTTTGTCGATTTCATGGCAGATAATTTATTCCCAAAAGAGAAATAAATTATTTATCAATAACTTATATATACCCAATGGATTTCAAGATGCATCGCGACGGCAAGGGAGCGAATCCCCGGGAGCATAGATAACTATGTGACCGGGGTGAGTGAGCGCAGCCAACAAAGAGGCAATTTGAAAGATGACGGGTATACACAAAAAAACTGCACCTCAATTGCTGGATTAAATGTCCAACTTGTGAGGTACAGTTCATTATCTTAATTAATCCTGAGAAATCTTTGCCCAGGTATCACGCAGACCAACAGTACGGTTAAATACCAAATTTTCTGCACTAGAATGACAACTATCAGCGCAGAAATAGCCTTCACGCTCAAACTGATAAGTTTGTTCCGACTTAGCATCCACTAAACTCGGCTCAACAAAGCCCTGACGGATCACTAATGATTCTGGGTTAATTGTCGCCAGAAAATCATCTTCTGCGCCTGGGTTTGGTACACTGAACAGACGATCATACAGACGGAATTCCGCGGGAACCGCATGAGCCGCGCTAACCCAATGAATAACACCTTTTACTTTCCGGCCATCCGCTGGATCTTTATTCAACGTTTGCTCATCGTAGCTGCAATAGATTGTCGTAATATTATCGTCAGCATCTTTCTCAACGCGCTCCGCTTTAATGATATAAGCGTTACGCAGACGAACTTCTTTACCCAATACCAGACGCTTATATTGACGATTCGCTTCTTCGCGGAAATCTGCCCGATCAATATAGATCTCACGGCTAAATGGCACTTCACGACTACCCATCTCCGGTTTGTTCGGATGATTAGGCATACTCAAAATCTGCTCCCCTTCCGGCATATTTTCGATCACTAATCTAACCGGATCGAGAACCGCCATTGCACGAGGGGCATTTTCGTTCAGATCATCACGGATACAAGATTCCAACGCTGCCATTTCCACATTGTTGTCCTGCTTGGTGACACCAATACGACGACAGAATTCACGAACAGATGCGGCAGTATAACCACGACGACGCAAGCCTGAGATCGTTGGCATACGTGGGTCATCCCAACCTTCAACAATCTTATCTGTCACCAGCAGATTCAACTTACGCTTAGACATAACCGTGTATTCAAGATTTAAACGCGAGAATTCATACTGCCGAGGGTGGCAATCAATGGTGATATTTTCCAGCACCCAGTCGTACAGGCGGCGGTTATCCTGAAACTCCAGCGTACACAGCGAATGTGTAATCCCTTCAAGCGCATCAGAAATACAGTGAGTAAAATCGTACATTGGGTAGATGCACCATTTATCACCGCATTGATGATGTTCTGCAAATTTAATCCGGTACAAAACCGGATCACGCATCACAATGAAAGGTGATGCCATATCAATTTTGGCACGCAGACAAGCTTTGCCTTCGTCAAATTCACCGGCACGCATTTTTTCGAACAACACCAAATTTTCTTCAATACTGCGGTCACGGTACGGACTGTTTTTACCTGGCTCTTTCAATGTGCCACGATATTCACGGATCTCTTCCGGACTCAATTCATCAACATAAGCCAAACCTTTGTTGATCAATTCAATAGCATATTGATACAGCGTATCGAAATAATTAGAAGAGTAGCGAATATCGCCACTCCACTCAAAACCTAACCACTGAACGTCATTTTTAATAGAATCGACGTATTCAACATCTTCCTTAACTGGGTTGGTATCATCAAAACGCAGATTACACTGGCCCTGATAGTCTTTTGCAACACCAAAGTTCAGACAGATAGATTTCGCATGACCAATATGCAGATAACCATTGGGTTCAGGCGGGAAACGAGTATGTACCAATGTATGTTTACCAGTTGCCAAATCTTCGTCAATTATCTGACGAATAAAGTTTGTCGGGCGGGCGTCTGCCTCACTCATTTTTTATACCTCAATAATGCAAAAATGCGTCACATAACCGCCTATAATCCAACAAGCAGTGATGAGAAACAACCGTTTGTTCATGTAAAATGGCGATTCAGTGCAAAGTTGAGGCGAAAAAACGACTCTTTGTCGAAAAGGAACAGTTTTTATAATTTTTTACTGAAAAATAAGCACGATACTTAGCAATCCAAACTCATTTATCCAAGTTCCTATAATCTTATATAGAACAAATAGTTAAGAATAGAACTTTCTTAATGTCGAAAAAACACTCAACAATAGCACATATCAACAATACAGTACGTTTTATGATAATTATCCGTGAAAACGAAGTAGCATTGAGTAATTTACGATATGAAATAATCAGTGAAACCGTTTTTAATATTTAATTCAACCATAATAAATATTTATGAATAATAACCACCAATTTTAAAGAATAAATAATTGGCACTATACCTATTAGAAATAACTATTTGATAAGATTAAAATAAATCTATATTTTAAATTTATAAATTATCTATTAATTAATACTTCCACTCTAAAAATATAATAAATAATTATATATAAAAATTTATAATTGAAACAATATTAATAATAATCTAAATTACACCATGATTCTAATGGATATTTATTTGAAAATAAATTTACAATTAGACTAATAAAAGAAATCTCAATAAATGATATGACAAACAAAAAAACCATTTCTGAGTGTCTATAATGACACTTCAACTATTCGCCAAATCAATGTGCACAGACAGGCTCCCATTTATAAAACGGTTATCAGTACTTTCCTGTGATTTTCTTGTCTAATTATATGTTTTTCATAATCAAGTTTTATGTCACTCAATCTATTTCGATAGCTAAAAGCCATAAAATCAAATAAATCATTATGTTAATTCAATTGAAAGTTTGAATCCGTTTACTACAGATGACTTAATTTATGCAATTTTAAACAATATCGCTACAGTGATCACAATTACTCATTTATGTGTAGCTTTTTATTATTTTTCAACTAAAAATAAGTTGTATTGCTGTTGTTCATAGCGAGCTATTTTTTCAATAAAACGTCCTACAACTAAGGTAAGCATTATGGGTATATTCAATTATTTGCAGCGATTGGGAAAAGCATTAATGCTTCCCATTGCCACGCTTCCCGTAGCTGCGCTTTTGCTACGTTTCGGCCAACCCGATGTATTTAATATTCCTTTCATCGCCAGCGCTGGCGGTGGTATTTTTGAAAACCTTCCTCTGCTATTTGCACTAGGTATCGCAGTAGGCTTAGCAAAAGATAATGCTGGCGCTGCCGCACTGGCAGGTGTAGTTGGCTTTTTAGTACTCACTAAAGCCACGTCCGTCATAGACTCGACTATCAATATGTCTTTTTTCGCCGGAATTATCTCGGGTATTGTTGCTGGTCACTGTTATAACCGTTTTTCAGATACACGTTTGCCAGAGTTTCTTGCCTTCTTCGCAGGCAAGCGATTAGTCCCCATCATGACAGGCATTATTTGTCTATTCATTGCGTGGATATGTGGTTATGCATGGCCATATGTCCAGCACGGTATTGATTCTTTTAGCCTTTTAGTATCAAAGAGCGGTACGGTCGGATGGTTTACTTATGGTGTGCTTAACCGCTCTCTCATTCCATTTGGTTTGCACTATATCCTGCATTCTGTTTTTTGGTTTAGTTTGGGTGACTGTCTGAAAATTACTTATGACTTAGCCAGTTCTGTACATAATATCTGCCTGGCGCCAGATGTTGCCCGTTCTCTGACCATCGGCGCAGCAGTTCCCGGTATTGATGGCTCAACGATTACCCAAATAGCCACCGATATGAGCCGCGGCGATTTGAACCGTTTCTTTGCCGGTGATCCACATGCTGGAGTTTACATGGCCTGGGCTTATCCTATTTTTATGGGTGGTTTGCCCGGCGCTGCACTGGCAATGTATTTCGCAGCACCAAAGGAACGTCGTCCTCAGATCGGCGGGATGCTATTATCCGTCGCGTTGACAGCATTCTTAACCGGTATAACGGAACCAATAGAATTTTCATTCTTATTCCTAGCTCCAGCTTTATATGTTCTGCATGCAATATTAGCTGGCGTTAGCATGGTTATCGTCAATTCATTGGGTATTCTGCATGGCTTTGGATTCTCTGCCGGATTAATTGACCTTGTATTGAGCTGGGGTCTGGCAACTAAGCCGTGGTTATTAATCCCGTTAATCGCCTTGTTCTTTGTGCTGTACTTTGTTTGCTTCACCCTCATGATTCGTATTTTCAACTTCCGTACGCCAGGCCGCGAAATTGAAGAGACAACTCAAGCGGTTTCCGCCGCCCAAGATAACGAAACAATCCAACACTACATTACCGCTCTTGGCGGCGCACAAAATATTCATACGGTAGACGCCTGTATTACCCGTCTTCGCTTAACCGTTGAAGACAATACACAATTGGATGAACACCGGTTAAAACAATTAGGCGCAAAAGGCGTACTGAAAATAGGTAAACAAAGTGTTCAAGTTGTATTGGGCCCCCAGGCAGAAAGCATTGCCGAGCAGATACGTACTCAACTACCTTCAGATAGGTTAAACAAAAGGTTGTAGTTAAAAACACCTCGAACTTAAAAGGGAACACATCTCTCGTTCCCTTTTATTTTTCTTGCAAAAATAAGGTGGCTTAATAAGTGATAAAATCCGTAAAAATCATCACTTCCGCCAGGAATTTTCTGGCTATTTTTTGGATCTTATTTTAAGATAAAAAATATCTTTGAGGTACAGCATATCTCTTGCTTATACAAATGATTTAAGTATTCGCACGATAAGAAGATTAGTTAATCAGCTAATTTATCCAACCGCTATAATTTCTTGTTTTAAGAGGCACTTATGAGGCTGATCCCCCTAACGAATGCAAGTGACGTTGGTAAATGGTCCGCACACTATATCGTTAGCAAAATCAATGCATTTAACCCCACCGCCGAGCATCCTTTTCTTTTGGGGTTGCCAACCGGCAGTACACCACTGGCAACTTATAAAGAACTCATTGCTCTGCATAAAGCAGGGAAAGTCAGTTTTAAACATGTCGTGACATTCAATATGGATGAATATGTCGGTATTGCCGAAAATCATCCCCAAAGCTACCATAGGTTTATGCACCAGAATTTCTTTGATCATATTGATATCCCAAAAGAAAATATCAATCTACTCAATGGTAATACCTCTGATGTCGAAGCGGAATGTCAACGTTATGAAGACAAAATTAAATCTTACGGCCAAATTCATCTATTTATAGGAGGTGTCGGTAACGACGGTCATATTGCTTTCAATGAGCCTGCGTCATCCTTGACTTCCCGTACACGCATTAAAACACTTACCGTAGAAACCCGTACAGCTAACTCCCGCTTCTTCGATAACGATATTAATCAGGTGCCTAAATACGCCCTGACCGTAGGTGTAGGTACGTTAATGGATGCAGAAGAAATTATGATCCTGGCAACAGGTCTAAATAAGGCCCAAGCCATTCAGGCGGCAATTGAAGGCAATGTCAACCATATGTGGACAATAAGCTGTCTGCAAATGCACCCTAAATCCATCATTGTCTGTGACGAACCGGCAACAATGGAATTGAAGGTAAAAACAGTCAAATACTTCTACCAACTGGAAGCAGATATTATCGGCGAATTCGCCAGTAAAAAATAAAAATCTACGCAGCCTGATTACCGTCATTACCTTCAATCATCATCTCCCGATCCCATAGGAGGCTCAGATGTATGCTTTAACCAACTGCATCATATATACCGGTCATAACAGATTAGATGAGCATGCCGTTATAATTGCAGACGGCTTAATTAAACACATTTGCCCAACACAACAATTGCCCGAACATATTGAAAAACGTGATCTAAATGGCGCAATTCTTTCCCCCGGCTTTATTGATCTGCAAGTGAATGGCTGTGGCGGCGTTCAGTTCAACGATCAGTTGGAAAACATTTCAGAAAAAACGCTGGATATCATGCAAAGCACTAATGAACGCTCTGGCTGCACCAGCTACTTACCAACTCTGATTACCAGCACAGACGAATTGATGATGGCTTCTGTTGAAGTAATGCGCACTTATCTTAAGCATAATCGACATCAAGCTTTAGGCCTGCATCTGGAAGGGCCTTATCTCAATCCGGTAAAGAAAGGCACTCATAATCCAGAACTTATTCGTAAACCTACATCTAAAATGATAAATTTTCTGTGCGATAACGCTGATGTCATCACTAAGTTGACCCTCGCACCGGAAATGGTTGAACAAAAATATATTCAGCAGTTGGTAGAAGCCGGTATTGTTGTTTCCGCCGGTCATTCAAATGCCAGTTATGAAGAAGCCCGACAGGGATTCCAAAACGGGATTACTATCTCAACCCATCTTTATAATGCCATGCCAGCTATTTCCGGGCGTCAACCTGGCTTGATTGGCGCTATCTTTGATACACCTGAAATCTATGCTGGAATCATCGCTGATGGTTTGCACGTTTCATGGCCCAATATTCGTAATACTAAACGTTTGAAAAATGATAAATTAATTTTGGTAACGGATGCGACGGCTCCTGCCGGGCTCGATCCTACCACCTGTAAAATGGCGCATTTCACCTTCGCAGGTAAGACCATATACTATCGCAACGGATTATGTGTTGATCAAAACGGCGTTCTAAGCGGCTCCTCTCTCACTATGATGGATGCCGTTAAAAATAGCGTTGAACATGTTGGTATTGCACTAGATGAAGCACTGAGAATGGCAACTCTCTACCCTGCCCGCGCAATTGGTGTTGATAAATATCTTGGCGCCGTCGAAACCGGGAAAATCGCTAACCTTAGTGTTTTCAGTCACGACTTTAAAATCCGCAAGACCATTGTTAACGGAAAAGAAACTGAACTTTGACGGACGAAATAGCTGATGAATTATAACAACACACAAAAACAAATTGGTAATATTGACCTTGTAAAGCAACTTAACGGGGCTGTGGTATATCGGTTGATTGATCAACAAGGGCCAATCTCTCGCATTCAAATTGCTGAGCAAAGTCAACTTGCGCCAGCCAGTGTGACTAAAATTACTCGTCAGCTACTCGAACGGGGCTTGGTTAAAGAAGTCGATCAGCAAGCCTCCACCGGAGGCCGCCGCGCCATTTCCATCGTTACAGAAAATCGTCACTTCCATACTATCGGTGTTCGTCTTGGCCGCCATGATGCTACTCTTGCTCTTTATGATATGAGTGGTAAAGCCTTGGTTGAAGAACATTATCCACTGCCTGAAGCCACTCAGCAAAAAGTTGAAAACCAGCTCATCAACGCAATAGAAAACTTTATTCAACAAAATCAACCAAGGATCCGTGAACTCATCGCCATTTCAGTTATTCTGCCGGGATTAGTTGACCCAGATACTGGCATCGTCCGTTATATGCCCCATATTAAAGTGACTCACTGGACTCTGGTCGATAATTTGAAAAAGCATTTCAACATTACCTGTTTTGTTGGTCATGATATTCGCAGTTTGGCATTAGCTGAACACTATTTCGGCGCCACCCGTAATTGTGAAGACTCAATATTGGTACGTATTCATCGAGGTACCGGCGCCGGGGTGATTATCAATAACCAGATACTTCTCAATAATAGAGGAAACTTAGGTGAAATTGGTCATATTCAAATTGATCCACTCGGTGAACGCTGTCACTGCGGCAATTTTGGCTGCCTGGAAACTATCGCCGCTAACTCAGCAATAGAAGCACGAGTTCAGCATCAATTAAAGCAAGGTTTTCCAAGCCAGCTAACATTGAATAATTGCAATATCAGAGCTATCTGCCAAGCCGCTAATCAAAATGACCCTCTAGCCTCTGAAGTGATAAAAAGTGTCGGCCATTACCTCGGTAAAGCCATCTCTATCGCGATTAATTTATTTAATCCACAGAAGGTTGTTCTGGCGGGAGAAATTACTGAAGCTCAGAAAGTGCTCTTACCCGCTATTCAAAGTTGTATCAACTCTCAAGTCTTGAAAGAATTTCGTCAAGATCTGCCGATCGTTGTTTCTGAATTAGTTCACTGTTCTGCTATTGGCGCCTTCGCTCTGACTAAACGTGCTATGCTTAATGGTGTTCTGTTACAACACTTACTCGAAGGGTAACACCATTTTTTGTTGGTTTTGTCAGCAAAATGCTTATATGCCAAACAAACAAGCGACTTTAAGCAGATTTCGAGAAAAAAGCAGTTGACGCATTTAGCTGATATACGCATAATGCGCCCCGCAACGCCGATGAAGGTAATGCAAAAAAGATGGCTACGTAGCTCAGCTGGTTAGAGCACAGCACTCATAATGCTGGGGTCACAGGTTCGATTCCCGTCGTAGCCACCATCTTTGCGGGAGTGGCGAAATTGGTAGACGCACCAGATTTAGGTTCTGGCGCCGCAAGGTGTGCGAGTTCAAGTCTCGCCTCCCGCACCATTCATTCATCGAGTTGTCGTTATTCAGATGGGGTATCGCCAAGCGGTAAGGCACCAGGTTTTGATCCTGGCATTCCCAGGTTCGAATCCTGGTACCCCAGCCATAATCCTGATAACACAATTCTGACAACACGTTGTACAGTAACTACTTTCAGTTGGGGTATCGCCAAGCGGTAAGGCACCAGGTTTTGATCCTGGCATCCCCAGGTTCGAATCCTGGTACCCCAGCCATTAACTGAATGTTGTTCACTCAATGTTTTGTCGTGAATTTCTCGCATCAAAATAAGGCTACGTAGCTCAGCTGGTTAGAGCACAGCACTCATAATGCTGGGGTCACAGGTTCGATTCCCGTCGTAGCCACCATTCATTGGGGTATCGCCAAGCGGTAAGGCACTGGATTCTGATTCCAGCATTCCCAGGTTCGAATCCTGGTACCCCAGCCATATTTATCAATGTGTTACTTTTCTCTCCTGTCAATTAACTGCATATTAAAAAAAGCAAATTATCCACGCCATAAATAGATTTACGACGTGCTTGTGAGCTTCAATACCAATTTATACGTTACAATCCCAGTGCATACTTAAGCGCCGCTTTTTTCATTACGCCAGCCCGTTGAGCTGCCATCAGCGCCAGATTACGAGCGACTTTCAGCCCTGGCAACTCATTACTGAACACGGTGTAAAATAGATCCATTCCAGCTTGCATCATTAGGTTATCCGGCATTCTGCGACGTTGATAACGCATCAATACCTCCAATGAATCCCACTGCTCTGTTAATTCCTTCGCCCTTACCAAAATATTAAGCAGAGTATTCACATCCCGATAACCAAGATTTACTCCCTGTCCAGCCAGTGGATTAATGGTATGAGCCGCATCACCCAACAACACTAATCCTTCACGAACATAACTGTTAGCATGATGACGAGCCAAAGGAAATGAACCGGCGGCAACAGGAGTCACTTTACCTAACCGTACAGGAAATGCCTGGAAAATCTCCTGTTCAAGTTGAGCCATTGACATTGCCTGTAATTGTCGTATGCGTGCCGGTTTGTCGTACCATACCAGCGAGGCCCATTGATCAAACAGTGGAAGAAACGCTCTTGGACCAGAGGGAAAAAACTGCTGCCAGGTAATATCCTGCTGCGGCCGTTCTGTTTTTACTGTGATCAACATACAAGACTGTCTGTATTGCCAGCCACGACTGCCAATTCCCGCCATTTGCCGAACCTGAGAACGCGCACCATCAGCCCCGACAATCAAGCGGGCAGTCATTTCCGATCCGTCAGCCAGAGTCACTAACCACCCCTCTTTCTGCCGCTGCATTGATTGCAATACTGCCGGGCACAGCAAAGTCAAATTAGGATATTTATCAAACTGCTGCCACAGAGCCAATTGCAAAATACGGTTTTCAACCATATAGCCCAATTCAGGCAGCCCTAGACTTTGTGCATCAAACACCAAATTAGAATCATTCTGCTCCCAAGTCTCTAATGTTCGATACGGCGCGCTGCGCATCTGTAATACCGCATCCCACGCGCCAAGTTGTTTGAACAAATCTACAGAAGCACAACTGATCGCTGACACACGTACATCAGGTTGACTCTGTGCATCATATGATTGTGGCGGTTGATGATCCAATAAAGCAACTGTCCAACCTTCCTGTGCCAACCCCAATGCTGTTGCAGCGCCGATCATGCCAGCACCAACCACCACTACATCAAAAATCTGTTGTGAATTATTCATCTCAGCCATGCTATTAACCCATTGATTAGTACAGTGTACCGAATTTTTAATTCTCCGGTAGAGAATATCCTGTTTAACAGTCTGGTCACTGCTCCTGCAAATGACTACAATATCCGACAACTTTATGCCTAATACACAATTGCTTTTGCCGTGTAATAACACCTTTCAGCACGGTAGAAAGCTCGGATGCACAAGAAAATGTCGACGATAAAAAAACTGTATATTAAAACTTGGGGCTGTCAGATGAATGAATATGATTCATCTAAAATGGCCGACCTGCTGGAAAGTACTCACGGTTATCAGTTAACCGATGTCGCCGAAGAAGCAGACATTTTACTATTAAATACCTGTTCAATCCGCGAAAAAGCACAGGAAAAGGTTTTCCATCAATTAGGCCGCTGGAAAAACCTAAAAGATACTAATCCAGATATCATCATTGGAGTCGGTGGCTGTGTAGCCTCTCAGGAAGGGGATTTCATCCGTCAACGCGCTCAATGTGTAGATATTATTTTCGGACCGCAAACATTGCACCGTTTACCTGAGATGATCAATCAGGTGAAAGGCACTCGCAGCCCGGTTGTTGATATCAGCTTCCCAGAAATTGAGAAATTTGACCGCCTTCCTGAACCACGCGCTGAAGGTCCGTCTGCATTCGTTTCCATTATGGAAGGCTGCAACAAATACTGTACTTTCTGCGTCGTACCTTATACCCGCGGAGAAGAAGTTAGCCGCCCATGTGATGATGTTCTGTTTGAAATTGCGCAACTTGCCGCGCAAGGTGTACGTGAAGTTAATCTTCTCGGTCAGAATGTGAATGCTTATCGGGGCGCCACTTATGATGGCGACATCTGCTCTTTCGCTGAGTTAATTCGTTTAGTAGCCGCTATAGATGGTATTGACCGTATTCGCTTTACGACCAGTCACCCAATTGAGTTTACAGACGATATTATTGCTGTTTACGAAGATACACCGGAATTGGTTAGCTTCCTGCATCTACCGGTGCAAAGTGGTTCAGACCGTATTCTAACGTTGATGAAACGTGCCCACACCGCCCTTGAGTATAAAAGCATTATCCGCAAACTGCGTAAAGCACGTCCTGATATCTTGATAAGCTCTGACTTCATTATCGGATTCCCAGGTGAAACCCAAGATGACTTCGAGAAAACCATGAAACTGATCGCTGATGTCAATTTCGATATGAGCTACAGCTTCATCTATTCTGCTCGTCCAGGAACGCCGGCAGCGGATCTGCCTGATGATGTCAGCGAAGAAGAGAAGAAACAGCGTCTTTACCTGTTACAACAACGTATCAACCAACAAGCAATGAGCTACAGCCGTGCTATGTTGGGCAGTGTACAACGTATTCTGGTTGAAGGAACTTCCCGTAAGAATGTGATGGAACTTTCTGGCCGTACCGAAAACAATCGGGTTGTCAACTTTGAAGGCCAGCCTGATATGATTGGCAAATTCGTTGATGTTGAAATTGTTGATGTCTACGCCAACTCACTACGCGGTAAAGTTATCCGTACCGAAGATCAAATGGATCTTCGTACACACGAATCACCTGAGTCCGTTATAGCCCGTACCCGTAAAGAAGATGAAATCGGGGTCGGCACTTATCAGCCCTAAATATAGAGATAATCAGTGATTCAACAAATTCATTCACAAATAGCAACTCAGGAAATTTTCCTCGAACCAGCCGATAATCAGCGCCTAATGAGCCTGAGTGGTCCGTTTGATGACAATTTAAAACAGCTTGAACGCCGGTTAGGTATTGAAATTAGCCGTCGTGATAACCGTTTTAAACTGATGGGCAAACCACTGTGCGTTAGCGCAGCCACTAATATCCTACGGCATTTATATGCGGAAACCTCCCCTGTCCGTGGTGTGATCCCTGATATCAAACCAGAACAGATTCATCTGGCAATTACCGAGAGCCGAGTTCTGGAACAAACCGCCGAGAGCATACCCGAATACGGTAAAGCCGTTAACATTCGCACCAAACGCGGCATGGTGAAACCACGCACACCCAATCAGGCACAATACATTGCTAATATTCTTAGCCATGATATTACGTTTGGGATTGGTCCTGCCGGCACGGGAAAAACTTATCTGGCCGTTGCTGCTGCGGTTGATGCACTGGAACGACAGGAAATCCGCCGTATCTTGCTAACCCGTCCAGCGGTAGAAGCAGGTGAAAAATTGGGTTTTCTACCGGGTGACCTGAGCCAAAAAGTTGATCCGTACCTGCGCCCACTCTACGATGCCTTGTTTGAAATGCTAGGTTTTGAAAAAGTTGAGAAGCTGATCGAGCGTAACGTTATTGAAGTTGCACCATTAGCTTATATGCGTGGACGAACCTTAAACGACGCTTTTATTATTCTGGATGAAAGCCAGAACACGACCATCGAACAGATGAAAATGTTCCTGACCCGTATCGGCTTCAACTCCAAAGCGGTTGTTACCGGTGACGTTACACAGATCGACCTACCTCGTGGGCAGAAATCCGGCCTACGCCATGCCATTGAAGTTCTATCAGGCGTCGGCGAGCTGAGTTTCAACTTTTTCCATAGTGATGATGTTGTCCGTCACCCGGTTGTTGCCAAAGTTGTCATTGCCTATGAAGAGTGGGAAGCAACTGAGCAAAAACGCAAACAGGCACTCAGTGAGCAACGCAAGCAGGAAGCACAATGAGTTCAGTAATACTTGATTTACAAATTGCTTGTGAACATTCACAAGGTCTTCCTGAAGAAACCCTGTTCCAGCGCTGGCTGGATGGGGTTTTACCTCAATTTCAATCTGAAAGTGAAGTCACTATCCGCATTGTTGATGAGGCAGAAAGCCACGATTTAAATCTGACCTACCGTGGTAAAGATAAGCCAACAAATGTGTTATCTTTCCCATTTGAAGCACCACCAGAAGTTGATTTGCCCCTGCTTGGCGATCTCATTATCTGTCGTCAGGTTGTTGAAAAAGAAGCGGAGGAGCAACAAAAAACCGTAGAAGAACATTGGGCGCATATGGTTGTACACGGCTGCCTACATTTGCTGGGTTATGACCATATCGAAGATGATGAAGCGGAAGAAATGGAATCTTTGGAAACAGAAATTATGCAAGAGTTAGGTTATGCTGACCCCTACCTTGCAGAAAAAGAGTAACCATTCGTACCATTTTTATGCTAAAAAATACCAACAATAACTTAATTTAGTGGGAAATTTTCATTAAAACGCCATGAGCGACGACCATCCTTCAAGTAACGACAACCCTGGCCCTAAGAAAGGGTTTTTCACTCTTCTTCTCAACCAGCTTTTTCACGGTGAGCCAAAAAGCCGTGACGAGCTGGTGGAATTGATCCGTGACTCTGAACAAAACGATCTGATTGATCCTGATACCCGCGATATGCTCGAAGGAGTAATGGATATTTCCGATCAGCGTGTCCGGGATATCATGATTCCCCGTTCTCAAATCGTTACCTTAAAACGTAATCAAACCCTGGACGAATGTCTGGATGTCATTATCGATTCGGCTCACTCTCGTTTCCCCGTGATCAGTGAAGACAAAGATCATATTGAAGGGATGTTAATGGCAAAAGACCTATTGCCATTTATGCGCACCGATGCCCCACCATTCAGCATAGATAAGGTTCTGCGTCAGGCTGTCGTTGTACCTGAAAGTAAACGGGTTGACCGCATGCTGAAAGAATTCCGTTCTCAACGTTATCATATGGCAATTGTCATTGATGAGTTTGGTGGTGTGTCGGGCCTAGTCACTATCGAAGATATTCTTGAATTGATCGTCGGTGAAATTGAAGACGAATACGATGAAGAAGAAGATGTCGATATTCGTTCCTTGAGCCGTCATACCTATACGGTACGAGCGCTAACTCAGATTGAAGACTTTAATGAAGCCTTTAGCACCCAATTTAGTGATGAAGAAGTGGATACTATTGGCGGTCTGGTTATGCAGGCATTCGGTCATTTGCCCGCCAGAGGGGAGTCCGTTGATATCAATGGTTATCTCTTTAAAGTAGCTATGGCCGATAGCCGAAGAATTATTCAGGTTTATGTTACGATACCGGATGATGCGCCAATACCTAACCTCGAAGAAGAATAAAATCTGAATGAACAAAGCTTCATTATTAAATTGCCAGCGGCTGCGCGCCCTACTGGCACTATTTTTTGGAGCCAGTGGAACACTGGCTTTTTCGCCTTTTGACTTCTGGCCTGCCGCTATTATCTCCCTGTTTGGACTACAACTTCTGACTTTAAACAGAACACCCCGACAAGCGGCATTTATTGCTTTTTGTTGGGGATTCGGTCTGTTTGGCAGTGGTACAAACTGGGTGTATGTCAGTATTGCTAATTTCGGCGGCATGCCAACCGCGGTCAATATTCTGCTGGTTATATTACTTGCCGCCTATCTTTCGCTCTATCCTGCTTTATTCGCTGGCTTACTCAACCGTTTCTTCGCAAAAACGAACGGGATGAGGCTGGCTGTAGCAGCACCTGCATTATGGCAACTCACCGAATTCCTGCGAGGCTGGGTTCTGACCGGTTTTCCCTGGCTACAATTCGGCTACAGCCAATTAGACGGTCCAATGAAAGCCATTGCGCCAATTTTGGGTGTTGAGGCCATCACTTTCCTGTTAATGATTATTAGCGGGTTATTCGTTCTGGCTGTTATACATCGGAAAATAGTCGCTGGTATTATTGCTGTCGCCATTCTGCTATTACCGTGGTCAATACGCCATTATCAGTGGTATAACCTACTGCCTGAAAAAACAGTTGATGTCGCGCTAGTTCAGGGAAATATTCCACAGTCCCTAAAATGGGACCCTAACATGCTCAGCAAAACTATGGACATCTACATGGGCAACAGCCTGCCATACATCGGCAAAATACCGATAATCATCTGGCCTGAGTCCGCCATTCCTTCATTGGAAAATTATCAACGCCACTTTCTAACAAAATTGGATGAGCTGTTACGTAATCAACATACCAGCCTTATTACCGGTATTGTCGATGAAAGAGCCGTTGGCGACAGTGATAAGATCTATAACAGTGTGATTGTCCTTGGCGATAAAAAACCTTATCAATATCCGGCAGCTATTCGCTACGATAAATATCATCTGGTACCATTCGGTGAATTTGTTCCGCTGGAATCTCTACTCCGCCCTCTGGCGCCATTCTTCAACTTACCTATGTCTTCGTTCAGCCGAGGCAACTACATTCAACCACAGCTTTCTGTTGCAGGATATAACCTGACCACCGCTATTTGTTATGAAATTATACTGGGTGAACAGGTTCGCGCGAATTTCAAACCGGATACTGAATTCTTACTCACTGTATCCAATGATGCTTGGTTTGGTAGTTCAATCGGCCCCTGGCAACATTTCCAAATGGCACGCATGCGTTCCCTCGAATTAGGACGCCCATTACTACGTAGTACCAATAACGGTATTACAGCCGTTATCAGCCCGGACGGAGAAGTGCAAGCCGAACTCCCACAATTTACCCGTAATGTTCTGGCAGCTAAAGTGACACCTGCAACCGGGATAACACCCTATGCTCGCTGGGGTAACTGGCCGGTATGGATAATTACCGTATTGTTCGCCCTGTTTGCCTTAACATATAACCGCCGTAAATCTTGAACCAGATATCTATATAGTCAAAAGGGAGCAAAAACGGCTCCCTTGCATCACGCAAAAACAGATTAACTTTTAATCCATTTTCCATCCCATTGATAGAAAAACAAAGGAGTAACAAGTTATGCAAGCAAAACGTCTGCAACCATCGGAAATTTCACCAGAGCTTTATAACGCTGTCGTAAAAGTCGATGAATTAACTTATCAATCCACCCTCGGTAAGGCACTCATCGAACTTATCAAAGTCAGAGTTTCCCAAATCAATGGCTGTGCCTTTTGCCTTAATATGCATGCCAAAGCTGCCCGCAAAGTCGGAAATAGCGAACAAAAACTCTACCTCCTGAGTGCCTGGAAAGAGGCAACTATTTTTACATCACGGGAACGTGCGGCGTTAGGCTGGACAGAGGCTTTATCTCGAATTGCCGAAATTGGGGCAGAAGATGAACATTACACCCCGTTATTAGCAGAATTTGATGAAAAAGAGATTGTCGATTTAACGTTGTTAATCGGCCTTATTAACCTGTGGAATCGTCTGGCGATTGGTATGAAATATACTCTGCCCAACTCTACCACTGACCTATCCTAAGAAATTCAGCAAGGTTAATGACTAACGATAATTAACCTTGCTAATCCTCAATAACTGATATCACTCGATGTTATGCAAGTAACTTACTTAAACAACTTATTAGTACTAATTTTACCCCCCTTTATTATTTTGGCATGCTAATTGCTGCTATATCTATGAATGAAAAGGAAAATAGCTGTTTCACTAACCAAAAATGGGAAAACGCACTAGAAAAATGATAATTACGCACCTTTATTGTGCAAGATAAACAACATTGTTCATTTATAGTGCGAGACAGCTCCCGAAATAGAAACAATTCATTTTCATTGACTAACCCTTTTGTACTATTTTTTAACATTATATATACACATGACAGCAAATGATCCTCGATTAAAAACAAATCACAGAGAAACTTTTGCAAACACAACATCGCAAACGATAGCCACATTAAAGGAGTTGTATATGCGTATGCGTAACCTAGTATTAACCATGATGTTACTTGGCATGGCAGGGGCTGTTCAGGCCGATGAATTAACGGGAACACTGAAAAAGATTAAAGATGATGGCGTAATCATTGTTGGGCACCGTGAATCTTCCGTGCCTTTTGCTTACTACGATAATCATCAAAAAGTCGTCGGCTACTCTCAGGATTACTCTAATCTGATTGTTGAAGCAGTGAAGAAGAAACTGGATATGCCAAATCTGCAAGTAAAATTGATACCCATCACTTCGCAAAATCGTATCCCACTGTTACAAAATGGGACTTATGATTTCGAATGCGGTTCCACTTCCAACAACCTTGAACGCCAAAAACAAGTCACTTTCTCAAACTCTATCTTTATTGTTAATACACGTTTGCTGACTAAAAAAGGTTCCGGTATAAAAGATTTCCCTGATTTAGCAGGTAAAAATGTCGTTGTCTCAGCAGGCACCACTTCTGAAATATTGCTGAATAAACTCAATGATGAAAAAAACATGAAAATGCGTATCATCAGTGCAAAAGATCATGGTGACTCATTCCGCACTCTGGAATCCGGCCGTGCCATCGCCTTTATGGTGGACGATGCTCTGCTAGCAGGTGAACGCGCCAAAGCGAAAAAACCTGATCAATGGGAAATTGTTGGTACGCCTCAGTCTAGAGAAGCCTATGGTTGTATCTCACGCAAAGACGATCTTCAATTCAAGAAGCTGATTGATGAAACCATTGTTCAGGCGCAAACCTCTGGAGAGGCAGAGAAATCATTTGAACGCTGGTTCAAACACCCGATTCCACCCAAGAATCTGAACTTGAACTTCTCTTTGTCTGATGAAATGAAAGCACTATTTAAATCGCCAAATGATAAGGCGCTTGACTAGAAATATAATTAAAAAAATGACTATTTGATTGGCATCACAGGGTGCGAGGTGGCCGTTCCCTACCTCGCTTTTTTTTCTCAGCCAATCAATCGCTTTCAGGGGATCAAGTTACACCCTCACAGGGAGTATTATTATGTCAATCGATTGGAACTGGGGTATCTTTTTGCAAGCTGCCCCTTTCGGCAATACGACTTATCTAGGCTGGTTGATAGCTGGATTTCAGGTGACGATTGCCTTGTCTATCTGCGCCTGGATTATCGCTTTTATTGTCGGCTCGCTGTTCGGCATTTTACGCACTGTTCCCAATAAAATATTATCTGGGATAGGTACCTGTTATGTTGAGCTCTTTCGTAACATACCACTGATAGTTCAATTTTTTATCTGGTATCTGGTTGTACCTGAATTACTGCCAGAAAAAACCAGTCAATGGTTTAAAACCGAACTGGACCCTAATATCCAATTTTTTCTCTCATCCACGGTCTGTTTAGGTCTTTTCACCGCTGCACGTGTGTGCGAGCAGGTTCGCGCCGCCATACAATCACTACCGCGCGGCCAAAAATCGGCCGGGCTGGCAATGGGGCTAACCTTGCCACAAACCTATCGCTATGTCCTATTACCCAATGCCTATCGAGTGATCATTCCACCCATGACGTCAGAAATGATGAATCTGGTAAAAAACTCCGCCATCGCCTCCACTATCGGCTTGGTAGATATGGCAGCACAGGCAGGTAAGCTACTTGATTACTCAGCACATGCTTATGAAACATTTACGGCCATTACACTGGCCTATATCGCAATCAATCTGGTGATTATGCTTGCCATGCACTTGCTTGAGAAAAAAGTACGTTTACCGGGTAATATTGGAGGTCAATAAATGTACGAGTTTGACTGGAGTTCGATTGTCCCCAGTATCCCATTTCTGCTACAAGGCTTAGTCATTACAGCAAAAATCACTATTATTGCGGTTGTTGTTGGTATTCTCTGGGGAACCGCGCTGGCCGTTATGCGGCTCTCTTCGGTAAAAGTACTGAGCTGGTTTGCCACTTTATATGTCAATCTGTTCCGTTCTGTACCATTAGTTATGGTACTGTTATGGTTCTACCTGATTGTGCCTAGCCTAGTGCAGAATGTTCTGGGGATTTCTCCGAAAACAGATATTCGTTTAATTTCAGCTATGGTTGCATTCGCCTTTTTCGAAGCGGCTTACTATTCAGAAATTATCCGGGCAGGAATTCAGAGTATCTCCCGCGGGCAATCTTCGGCAGCACTGGCATTGGGTATGACGCCAATGCAAAGTATGAGACTGGTTATCCTGCCTCAGGCATTCCGTGCGATGACTCCGCTATTACTGACACAGGGGATCGTACTGTTTCAAGACACCTCATTGGTGTATGTGCTCAGTCTAGCGGACTTTTTCCGTACTGCGGCAAATATCGGTGAGCGTGATGGCACTCAGGTCGAAATGATCCTATTTGCTGGTTTGGTTTATTTTATTATTAGTATTGCCGCATCTATGCTGGTTAACTATTTGAAGAAAAGGACTGTTTGATGATCTCCCTGAAAAATGTATCCAAGTGGTATGGCCAATTTCAGGTTCTCTCCGACTGCTCAACTGAAGTTAAAAAAGGTGAAGTCGTTGTGGTCTGTGGCCCATCTGGCTCAGGCAAATCCACCCTGATAAAAACGGTTAATGGTCTGGAATCCATCCAACAGGGTGAAATTCTGGTTAATGACATTAAAGTTAATGACAAAAACACCAATCTGGCGCAACTACGTTCAAAAGTCGGCATGGTGTTCCAGCATTTTGAACTGTTCCCCCATCTATCCATCATTGAGAATTTAACTCTAGCGCAGATTAAAGTACTTAATCGTGATAAAAAAGCGGCAGAAGAAAAAGGATTAAAATTACTTGAACGCGTTGGGCTTGCCAGTCAAGCGAATAAATTCCCGTCTCAACTTTCCGGTGGTCAGCAACAACGTGTAGCAATCGCCCGAGCTCTTTGTATGGACCCAATTGCCATGCTATTTGACGAACCCACTTCCGCACTCGACCCTGAAATGATCAATGAAGTGCTTGATGTCATGGTTAAACTGGCAGACGAAGGGATGACCATGATGGTTGTTACTCACGAAATGGGCTTCGCCCGTAAAGTAGCCAACCGAGTTATCTTTATGGACGAAGGCAAAATTGTTGAAGATAGCAAGAAAGAAGATTTCTTTGCGAATCCAAAATCAGATCGCGCCAAAGAATTTTTAGCTAAAATTCTTCATTAGCCTCATTTCATCACCGGTGGTGACACCCGTCGCCACCGGATTTTCCCTCAGAACCCCTGTTTCTTATATATCAAATCAGATATGCTATGCCGATCTCATATTTTACCAACTAAATGATTGCTACAAGCGTAGCTTTTTACTCACCATAGGATTATCGGTGCCATGCAAGAACAATACCGTCCAGAAGATATAGAGCCGCAAGTTCAGCTTCACTGGCAAGAGAAGCAAACTTTTAAAGTGACAGAAGATAACAGCAAAGAAAAATATTACTGCCTGTCCATGCTACCTTACCCTTCTGGTCGACTACACATGGGCCATGTACGCAACTACACTATCGGCGATGTTATCTCCCGCTACCAACGTATGCTTGGTAAAAACGTCCTGCAACCCATCGGTTGGGATGCGTTTGGCCTGCCTGCGGAAGGGGCCGCAGTCAAAAACAATACCGCGCCTGCTCCGTGGACCTATGCCAACATCGAATATATGAAAGGTCAATTGAAAACACTGGGCTTCGGTTACGATTGGGATCGTGAAGTCACAACCTGTACTCCAGAATATTACCGTTGGGAACAGTGGTTCTTCACCAAATTGTATGAAAAGGGCCTGGTTTATAAAAAGACCTCCGCAGTTAACTGGTGCCCTCACGATCTGACCGTTCTGGCTAATGAACAAGTGGTCGATGGCTGTTGTTGGCGTTGTGACACTAAAGTTGAACGTAAAGCAATTCCGCAATGGTTTATCAAGATCACTGATTATGCCGAAGAGTTGTTAAATGATCTGGATACACTGGAAGAGTGGCCAGAACAGGTCAAAACCATGCAGCGCAACTGGATTGGCCGTTCCGAGGGAGTAGAAATCACTTTTGATGTGGTTGATAGTCAGGAGAAGCTGACCGTCTATACTACTCGACCTGATACTTTCCTCGGCGCTACTTATGTTGCGGTTGCCGCCGGTCATCCTCTGGCAAAACAAGCAGCAAAAAATAACTCTGAACTGGTTGCTTTCATTGATGAGTGCCGTAATACCAAAGTTGCAGAAGCAGATATGGCAACAATGGAGAAGAAAGGCATAGCAACCGGTATGTTTGCTATTCATCCATTGACCAAAGAGAAAGCGGCAATCTGGGTTGCAAACTTCGTTCTGATGGAATACGGCACCGGTGCTGTCATGGCAGTTCCCGGCCATGATCAACGCGATTGGGAATTTGCGACAAAATATAACCTGCCAATGAAAGCCGTTATTCTGGACAGTGAAGGTAATGAACCAAATGTTCATGAAGCCCCGGTAACGGATAAGAATGTTCTGTTTAATTCCGGTGAATTTAGCGGCCTGAATCACGAAGCTGGTTTTAATGCCATTGCGGATAAACTGGTGGAAATGGGCGTAGGTAAACGTAAAGTCAACTATCGTCTGCGTGACTGGGGGGTTTCCCGCCAACGTTACTGGGGCGCTCCTATTCCAATGGCAACACTGGAAGATGGCACAGTTGTTCCTGTCCCAGCAGATCAACTGCCTGTTATTCTGCCGGAGGATGTCAAAATGGATGGCATCACCAGCCCAATTAAAGCTGATCCTGAGTGGGCGAAAACCACTATCAACGGCCAGCCAGCACTACGAGAAACAGATACCTTCGATACCTTTATGGAATCTTCCTGGTACTACGCTCGCTACACCTGCCCAGATTATGACAAAGGCCTGCTCGATCCAGCAGCGGCTAACTATTGGCTGCCAGTTGACCAATACATCGGTGGTATCGAACATGCCATCATGCATCTGATGTATTTCCGTTTCTTCCACAAACTGATGCGTGATGCGGGCTTGGTCAATTCCAATGAACCTGCTAAACGCCTGTTATGTCAGGGCATGGTTCTAGCCGATGCTTTTTATTACATCGGCAAAAATGGTGAAAAAATCTGGGTTTCCCCGGCTGATACTATCGTTGAGCGCGATGATAAAAGCCGTATTATTAAAGCAACGGATAAAGAAGGCCATGAGCTGGTTTATACCGGCATGAGCAAAATGTCTAAATCCAAAAACAACGGTATCGACCCACAATTGATGGTAGAAAAATATGGTGCTGATACCGTTCGCCTGTTCATGATGTTCGCTGCTCCACCAGAACTGACGCTAGAATGGCAAGAATCCAGTGTTGAAGGGGCAAACCGCTTCCTGAAACGTGTGTGGCGCTTGGTTTATGAACACAGCAGCAAAGGTGCAACCCAACCACTGGACGTCGCAAACCTGACAGTAGAACAAAAAGATCTATTCCGTGATCTACACAAAACCATCGCTAAAGTCACAGATGATGTTGGTCGCCGCCAGGCATTCAATACTGCTATCGCTGCCGTAATGGAATTGATGAATAAACTGACCCGCGTACCACAAGAAACTGAGCAGGATCGCGCTCTGATGCAAGAAGCGTTGTTGGCGGTTGTTCGTATGTTGTCACCAATAACTCCTCATGCTTGTTTTACTATGTGGCAAGCTCTGGGCGGTAAGGGTGACATTGATACGGCTGATTGGCCACAAGCTGATGAACAGGCAATGGTTGACGATACCAAGTTAGTCGTCATTCAAGTTAACGGTAAAGTGCGTGGTCGTGTTACTGTGCCAGCCGATGCGACTAAAGAATATGTTCATGATATGGCAGCAAAAGAGTATGGTGTGGCGAAATACCTTGAAGACGTCACTATTCGCAAAGTCATTTATGTACCAGGCAAACTGCTGAATCTGGTCGTCGGCTGATAAAGGAGGCAATGTGCGACATCGTATATTAACGTTGTTGCTGGGGTTAGCGGTGTTGGTCACCGCTGGCTGCGGTTTTCATCTGCGCGGCACCACTCAGGTGCCGCCGGAACTCAAAAAACTACAATTAACAAGCGGTGACCCATATGGGCCACTAGCCCGTTCTGTTCGCCAACAGCTTCGTCTGAATAACGTCACTATCCTTGAGGATGGTAGCGCTGATATTCCGATTTTGAAGTTAATCGGCTCTTCTGAAAATAAAGATACTGTCTCTGTTTTCCAAGATGGTAAAGCTGCTGAACGCCAATTGACGCTGTATGTCGATGCTCAGGTCATTATGCCAAACGGTAGCGTATATCCGCTACGATCCAGGATTGACCGCTCTTTTTTCGACAACCCGTTAGAAGCCCTGGCGAAAGATGCTGAAAACGAGATTATCAATCAGGAAATGCGTGAACAAGCTGCTCGCCAGTTAGTTCGCCAGCTATTGACCGTTCATAGCGCAGAAAAGCAGAAAGCCAGAGAAAAACAGGCGGAACAGCAAGCTGCGCAAGCACAATGATCAAACTCTATCCCGAACAACTGATTTCGCAGCTCAATGAGGGGCTGCGAAACTGTTATCTGATATGGGGTAATGAACCCCTGCTACTACAGGAAAGCCAGGATCATATCCGCAAGGCTGCTGAAAAGCACGCTTTCACTGAACACTTCAGCTATACACTAGATAATCATACCGAATGGGATGAAATATTCAGTGTTTGTCAGTCATTAAGTCTGTTTGCCAGCCGTCAAACACTCACTTTGCTCCTGCCGGAAAATGGCCCTAACGCAGCAATGGCTGAACAACTGGTAAAACTGGCAGGGCTTCTTCACCCAGATATACTGCTAACACTACGTGGTCTGAAATTGACCAAAGCTCAGGAGAACAGTAACTGGTTCAAAGAGTTAGGAAAAAACGGCGTTTATGTCAGTTGCCAGACACCAGAACAGAACCGTCTGCCGCAGTGGGTTGCCCAACGGGCCAAAGCCATGAAATTGACGCTGGAAGAACAGGCCAATCAACTGCTGTGTTACTGTTATGAAGGAAATTTACTGGCGTTAGCTCAGGCGCTTGAGCGACTCTCCCTATTATACCCAGATGGTAAACTGACCTTACATCGTGTCGAAAATGCGGTGAATGACGCAGCTCACTTTACACCTTATCACTGGGTAGACTCGCTATTATCGGGTAAAGCAAAACGAGCCTGGCATATTCTGAAACAGTTAAAACAGGAAGATTGCGAAGCTGTCATTCTATTACGTACCGTACAGCGTGAATTGCTGCTGCTCCTCACACTGAAACGTCAAAGTACCACAACCCCGATGAAAACACTGTTAGATCAGCATCGGGTATGGCAAAACCGTCGCCCATTACTGGCAAGCGCACTGCAACGTCTAACTCAACATGATTTGCAGCGAGCGATTCATTTACTTGTACAGATGGAACGCCAGATTAAACAGGATTACGGCCAGTCTATTTGGTCAGATTTAGAAACGCTTTCCATGCTGTTATGCGGAAAAACCTTACCTGAGAGCTTTCTTAATGCCTCATACCACTAATTCTACTTGCCCGAAGCAACCCGTTATTCAAGCATTATTTGGTGGAACATTCGATCCCATCCACTACGGGCACTTGCAACCAGTTGAAACCCTTGCATATCAAACTAGCCTGAAACAGGTGATTTTACTACCAAATCACGTTCCCCCACACCGCCCACAACCGGAAGCCACTGCACAACAGCGGCTTGAAATGGTACAACTGGCAGTACAGGATAACCCTCTGTTTACCGTCGATAAGCGTGAACTGGAGCGCACTACCCCCTCCTACACAATTGATACGCTAGAGTCATTCCGTCAGGAACTTGGTCACGAGCAACCACTGGCATTTATAATCGGCCAAGATGCTTTATTATCACTGCACACTTGGCATCGTTGGCAAGAACTGCTGAGTCTCTGCCACTTGCTGGTCTGTGCTCGTCCTGGTTATCAAACCCAGTTTTCCACAACTGAAATGCAGCAATGGCTTACAGAACATCGAGTCTGCGCTCCAAACCAGCTCGGTAATCAACCTAACGGTTATATCTATCTGGCAGATACACCTCTGCTGCCTATCTCAGCAACAGAGATCCGTCAACGCCGCCAGCAAGGGTTAAGCTGTGACGATTTACTTCCCCCTTCCGTACAAAAGTATATAGATTCACAGGGGTTATATCGCCAATAGCGAAATCTGCCTCGATTAGTCGCTTAGTTGGCTTACCCTTAAGTGACCTGACATGCTATTATTCCGCACTATTTAATCAATTGTGATAAAAAATAAGGATGAGCCTTTTGCAAGGTAAAGAACTCCAACAGTTTGTTATTGATAAGCTTGAAAACTCCAAAGCACAGGATATCGTTTCCCTTGATGTTCAAGGGAAATCCAGTATTACCGATTGCATGATTATCTGCACCGGAACCTCCAACCGTCACCTGATGTCTGTCGCAGATAATCTGGTTGATGACTGTCGTGCGAGCGGCCTGATCCCACTTGGCGTTGAAGGACAGGGTGTATCTGACTGGATTGTCGTAGACCTCGGTGAAGTTATCGTACATGTCATGCAAGAAGAGAGCCGCCGCATGTATGAACTTGAAAAGCTCTGGAGCTGAGTTTGAAGCTGCAATTAATTGCTGTAGGTACAAAAATGCCGGACTGGATACAAGCCGGCTTTACAGATTATTTGCGCCGTTTCCCCAAAGACATGCCATTTGATCTGGTAGAAATTCCGGCTGGCAGACGGGGCAAAAATGCAGATATTAAGCGCATTCTGGAAAAAGAAGGCGAACAGATGCTGGCCGCTATTGGTAAAGGCAACCGTATTGTTACCCTGGACATTCCGGGTTCCCGTTGGGAAACACCTCAACTAGCCCAACAGCTTGAACATTGGAAACAAGATGGTAGAGATGTCAGTTTATTAATAGGCGGGCCAGAAGGCCTCGCTCCAGCATGCAAAGCTGTCGCAGAACAAAGCTGGTCACTGTCACCGCTGACTTTACCTCACCCTCTGGTCCGGGTTTTGGTTGCGGAAAGCCTGTACCGGGCATGGAGTATTACCACCAATCATCCCTATCATCGGGAATAATTTGGTTATCAACGGATAAAAGCGAATTCTGGCAATGGGATGAAAAATAAACGTACTCCTTTTCGTGATTATACGGCTGAATCAGCCCTATTTGCTCGCCGCGCATTGGTGGCGTTTATTATCATCCTAGTACTGACTGGTATCCTGATAGCTAATCTTTACCATTTACAAATTACTCGCCACGAAGACTATCAAACCCGTTCAAACGAAAACCGTATTAAACTGGTTCCAATTGCGCCAAGCCGCGGTATCATCTATGACCGTAACGGTACACCATTGGCGCTTAATCGAACCATCTACCAGTTGGAAATCATCCCCGAAAAGGTAGAACATCTTGAGCAAACGCTGAATGATTTACGTAATGTTATCGATCTGACTGACGAAGACATTGCCAACTTTGAAAAAGAGCGTAAGCGCTCGCGCCGCTTCACTTCTATTCCATTGAAAACTTCACTTGATCATATTCAAGTCGCACGTTTTGCCGTTAACCAATATCGTTTCCCTGGTTTTGAAATAAAAGGCTACCAACGCCGCTTCTATCCTTATGGCTCAGCACTGACACATATCATCGGCTATGTTGCTAAAATCAATGATAAAGATGTAGAACGATTGGATAAAGAAGGTATTTTACCTAATTACGCCGCTACCCATGACATCGGCAAACTGGGTATTGAACGCTACTATGAAGCTGTTTTACATGGCAAAACAGGTTATGAAGAAGTCGAAGTGAATAACCGAGGCCGCGTGATACGCCAATTACATGAACAACCGCCACAGGCTGGACAAGATATTTACCTCACTATCGATCTCGAATTGCAGATCTACATTGAGAAACTCCTCACAACCAGCCGTGCTGCGGTCGTTGTCAGTGATCCACGTAATGGGGAAATTCTGGCGCTGGTATCTAACCCAAGCTATGATCCAAACCTATTCGTAAACGGTATCTCAAATAAAAACTACCAAGAACTATTAAACAATCCTGACAGGCCGCTTATTAATCGTGCTACTCAAGGGATCTACCCTCCAGCTTCAACAGTGAAACCTTTTATTACCGTTGCAGCACTAAGCACAGGCGTTATCAATAAAAATACCACCATTTTTGATCCGGGTTGGTGGCAATTACCGGGTTCAGAAAAACGCTACCGTGACTGGAAACGTTGGGGGCATGGTAGTCTCAATGCACATAAAGCCATTGTAGAATCAGCGGACACTTTCTTCTATCAAGTTGCCTATGATATGGGCATTGATCGTCTATCTGAATGGATGACCAAGTTTGGCTATGGCGAAAACACTGGTATCGACCTAGCCGAAGAACGCACCGGTATCATGCCTACTCGTGAATGGAAACAAAGAAAATATAAAAAACCTTGGTACCAAGGAGATACCATTCCTGTCGGCATCGGCCAAGGATATTGGACAGCAACCCCTATTCAAATGGTGAAAGCGCTGATAACCTTAATTAACGACGGTAATGTCAAAACCCCACATCTGCTGCTAAGCAAGAAACTGAAAGGTGAGATGATCCCTTATCAACAAACAGAAAATATTCAGATTGGCGATATCCATTCAGGATACTGGGAATTGGCAAAAAGCGGTATGTACGGTGTTGCTAACCTGCCAAACGGTACCGGCCACAAGAGTTTTATCGGCGCACCTTACAAAGCAGCGGCCAAATCGGGAACAGCACAGGTCTACAGTTATGAAACCTACAATGCCAGTAAAATTGCTGAACATTTACGGGATCACAAACTGATGATTGCTTTCGCGCCTTATGAAAATCCGACAGTAGCCCTTTCCATTATTTTAGAGAATGGCGGCGCAGGTCCAACAGTGGGAACTCTTGTTCGCCAAATCCTCGACCATGTACTATTAGGGGATAACAACACAACATTGCCAAATACTGTCCCTACACCTTCCGGAACAGAAAGTGACTGATTAACATCATGACAGAAAACCAAAAAAGGGTTCCTCTCTGGACCAGATTACATATTGACCTACCGTTACTACTGTGCATTTTGGCATTGCTGATATACAGCGCTTTTGTGATGTGGAGCGCCAGCGGTCAAGATATGGGTATGATGGAGCGCAAAATTGGCCAAATTGGCGCCGGACTGGTTGTCATGCTCATCATGGCGCAAATTCCACCAAGAGTTTATGAAAGCTGGGCGCCCCATCTCTATATTGTTTGTGTCATTTTACTGATTTTTGTCGATGCTTTCGGGCAAATAAGTAAAGGTGCGCAACGCTGGCTGGATTTAGGCATCATCCGCTTCCAACCTTCTGAGATTGCCAAGATCGCAGTACCACTGATGATCGCACGCTTTATGAACCGCGATTTATGCCCCCCATCGCTGAAAAATACCACTATCGCTCTGATGCTCATTTTTCTGCCGACTTTACTGGTCGCCGCTCAACCAGACTTGGGGACTTCAATTCTGATCGCGGCTTCTGGCCTATTCGTCCTGTTCCTTTCTGGCATGAGTTGGCGGTTGATCGGTATCGCAGCGCTACTGTTAGCCTGTTTTATCCCTATTTTATGGTTCTTCCTGATGCATGGCTATCAGCGCGATCGCGTCATGATGCTACTTGATCCAGAAAGCGATCCACTAGGTAAGGGTTACCATATTATTCAATCAAAAATCGCGATTGGCTCCGGTGGTTTATCAGGTAAAGGTTGGCTACTAGGAACACAATCTCAATTAGAATTCCTGCCAGAACGTCATACAGATTTCATATTTGCCGTACTGTCGGAAGAACTTGGTTTAATTGGCGTATTACTGTTATTAGCATTATATATGTTATTAATTATGCGTGGACTGGTCATCGCAACTAGGGCACAGAACACTTTTGGCCGGGTTATCGTCGGCGGTCTAGTGTTAATCTTGTTTGTTTATATCTTCGTCAATATCGGCATGGTGAGTGGTATCCTGCCTGTAGTAGGCGTTCCTTTGCCATTTGTCAGTTATGGCGGCTCAGCATTAATCGTCTTAATGGCTGGTTTCGGCATTATCATGTCGATTCACACACACCGAAAATTGTTGTCTAAAAGTTTATAGAGAAGAGGTTTCAATGCGTCAACACTGGCTTATACTTGGCATGATTGCAGCCCTGCTATCCGGCTGTACTACTCCTGACAAACAAAGACCTGCCCCGTTACCAGCAGTACCAACACAGGATGTTCTGGGAGCAGAACCTCGCTACGAGCCTTATCATCCTAGCGCCAATAATGATTATCAGGTGAACGGACATACTTATCACATTGTGCAAGATCCGTCTCAGTTCAGTGAAACAGGCTATGCGAGTTGGTACAGTGAAGAATCTAGCGGCAAAATGACCGCAATTGGCGAGCGTTTTAATCCTTATGCGCTGACAGCCGCCCATCCTACCCTGCCAATTCCAAGTTACGTCCGTGTGACCAACTTGAGCAATGGCCGCATGATGATTGTTAGAGTCAATGATCGTGGTCCTTATAAACCAGGGCGAATTATCGATCTCTCGAAGGCTTCTGCTGAACGCTTAAACCTGACTCAAAGTACCAAAGTTAAGGTTGATTTTATTGAGGTGGCCCAGGACGGTTCTATATCTGGTCCCGGTACCATTGGCAGCCAGATAGTTAAACAGAGTTACGCTCTACCGGGTAGACCAACGCTGACAACCAGCCCACTAGGAACACCAACAATGGAGAACGTCCCCGATCAAACTGGCAGCCAGCCTTTAACAAATCAGCCGGTGGAACAGACTCAATCATGGATGGCACAACCGGAAACTACTGAGCAATTACCCGCAATGAAACTGCAACCCCTACACCTGTTACAAACAGTACTTCGACAGTAACAGCGCCAACAGCCACCTTAGCAAACGGTTTTATGGTGCAGGTTGGCGCGGTTAGCAGTGAGCAACGAGCAAAAGAGTGGCAACAAACGCTGGAGCAACGCTTTAATGTTCAAGGACGCATAACTCAATATAGTAACGTTTATCGTGTACAGTTGGGGCCATTCAACAATCGCCAGCAAGCTGCCGATTTACAACAAAAACTGGCTGACCAGATACAGCAATCTTCTTTTATCGTCAGTCCCTAATCGTTCTTTACTGATATCTCACTTTGATTCAGATATCAGTAAGAGGAGTAAAAAAATGTAAACCTGAGTCTTGTCAAAATTTGGCAATGTCAGTATTTTTTTCATTTGCTATGATGTGGCTCGATATCAACCTTTTCTCACGGATGCTGTCCAACCGACCATGAAATATACAACCACTTCTCGTTTTATAAAAAGCGCTACCTTGAGTATTGCGCTGGCAATAAGTGCTTCTGCCTTTGCCAATGGAAATGATGTCAACCTGAAAACGATGATCCCAGGCGTGCCTCAGATCGATGCGGAAGCTTATATCCTTATCGACTATAA
This sequence comes from Photorhabdus luminescens subsp. luminescens, assembly GCF_001083805.1. Taxonomy (GTDB): domain Bacteria; phylum Pseudomonadota; class Gammaproteobacteria; order Enterobacterales; family Enterobacteriaceae; genus Photorhabdus; species Photorhabdus luminescens. The sequence continues at coordinate 307,779 of NZ_JXSK01000004.1, forward strand.
TTCAGGCAAAGTGCTAGCAGAGATGAATGCAGATGCACACCGTGATCCTGCCAGTCTGACAAAAATGATGACCAGTTATGTTATTGGTCAAGCAATTAAATCAGGCAAAATCCATCCAAATGATATGGTCACTGTTGGCACTGACGCATGGGCAACAGGTAACCCAGTATTTAAAGGCTCTTCCCTGATGTTCCTCAAGCCAGGCGATCAGGTCTCTGTTTCTATGTTATCCCGCGGTATAAACTTACAATCCGGTAACGATGCCTGTGTTGCAATGGCAGATTATGTTGCCGGTAGCCAAGAGTCTTTCGTTAATTTAATGAATGGTTATGTAAAATCACTTGGATTAAAGAATACGAATTTCAAAACCGTTCATGGTCTGGATGCAGAAGGCCAATACAGCTCCGCCCGCGATATGGCGCTGATTGGTCAAGCGCTGATTCGTAATGTTCCCGAAGAGTACTCCATCTATAAAGAAAAAGAGTTTACCTACAACAATATCCGCCAGACAAACCGTAACGGTTTATTGTGGGATAAAAGCCTAAATGTCGATGGTATCAAAACTGGTCACACTAACGCCGCGGGCTATAATCTGGTTGCTTCTGCAACGGAAGGCGATATGCGTCTGATTTCTGCGGTATTAGGCGGCCACACTTATAAAGGCCGAGAAACAGAAAGTAAGAAACTACTGACCTGGGGTTTCCGTTTCTTTGAAACTGTTGCTCCTCTGCAAGCAAACAAAGAGTTCGCTTCTGAACCAGTCTGGTTTGGCGATAACGATAGGGTTCAGTTAGGTGTTGATAAAGATGTCTATCTGACTATTCCCCGTGGCCGTCTGAAAGATCTGAAAGCCAGCTATGTCATGAATAATAGTGAATTACATGCACCACTAGCGAAAAATCAAGTCGTAGGTACTATCAACTTTCAGCTTGATGGCAAAACTATTGAACAGCGGCCTTTAGTCGTCATGAATGAAGTAAAAGAAGGCGGTATCTTCAGCCGCTTTATCGATTATATCAAGCTACTATTTCATCATTGGTTTGGCTGATTCTTGAGATAATTAATCGATAAACAGAACCCACCAAAGCGAATCGGGCTACCGCCCGATCGCAATAAGCCCCCACGTTTTAGGGCGGGGGAAAGTATCAAATTTTACAGAAGAAACTGACCGTATATATCGCGGAAAGCAAAAACAGGAGCGCCCCATGAAAACGAAATTAAATGAACTACTTGAGTTCCCTTGTTCATTCACTTACAAAGTGATGGGCTTGGCGGAGCCTGAGTTAGTCAATCAAGTCGTTGAGGTAGTTCAACGCCATGCGCCGGGCGATTACTCTCCACAAGTGAAACCAAGCAGCAAAGGCAACTACCACTCAGTATCGATTACCATCAATGCGACTCATATTGAGCAGGTAGAAACGCTGTACGAAGAGTTAGGTAACCTTGAACTGGTACGGGTCGTGTTGTAATAGAAACCAAAAAAATCCCCTATAATTCCACAGGGGATTCTTTATCTATCAGAAATACCACCGTTTCAGGCGCACTAAACTGGTGAGAACCTCTTCTGAGGGTTATACTGACCAAATCTTATAGCTATCAAATGAAGTTTCAATTGCAACATAAAACGATTTTCTTACGTCAATTAGGAATACAACCCTACGAGCCGATTTCTGATGCAATGCACTTGTTTACTGAGCAACGAGATACTAATACATCTGATGAAATCTGGCTGGTACAGCATCCAAAAGTCTTTACTCAAGGACAAGCAGGTAAAGCTGAACATTTGCTATCCCTTGGTGATATTCCGATTATTCAATCCGATCGTGGTGGACAAGTCACTTATCATGGCCCTGGTCAGCAGGTTATGTATGTCATGATTGACATTAAACGTGCCAAAATTGGTGTACGGCAACTGGTTACGGCGATAGAGGATACTGTCATTAAAACTCTTGCTCACTTTGGTGTGAAAGCCCATGCCCGCCCGGATGCCCCTGGTGTCTATGTCAATGAAGCCAAAATTTGTTCCCTTGGATTACGGATACGCAAAGGTTGTTCTTTCCACGGGTTAGCCTTCAATATCGCAATGGATTTAGAACCTTTTTTGCGTATTAACCCTTGTGGCTATGCTGGCATGAAAATGATTCAACTCAGTGATTTAGTTCCTGGAATTACTGTTGAGCAAGTACAACCTATTTTGGTGGAGAAATTTTGCCAGCAGTTAGGATTTAAACTGAACAATTAAAGATGCTATAATTTTTTAACATTCTTCAAAAATTTTTTAATGGCTTATCATACAGTAGATTGAATGATAAATCTCAACCTGATGAATTTAACACTGGAACCAGCACGATTATGAGTAAACCAATTCAGATGGAACGCGGCATTAAGTACCGCGACGCAGACAAAATGGCGCTGATCCCTGTCAAAACAGTGATGACCGAACGTACAGAAATCTTGCGTAAACCTGAGTGGATGAAAATCAAACTTCCTGCGGATTCCAGCCGCATTCAAGGCATCAAATCCGCCATGCGCAAAAATGGTCTGCACTCCGTTTGTGAAGAAGCATCCTGCCCGAACCTAGCCGAATGTTTCAATCACGGTACAGCAACCTTTATGATCCTTGGCGCAATTTGCACCCGCCGTTGTCCTTTCTGTGACGTTGCACACGGCCGCCCAATGGCGCCTGACACCAACGAACCAGTAAAACTGGCGCAAACCATTAAAGACATGGCTCTGCGCTACGTTGTCATCACCTCCGTTGACCGTGATGATCTACGTGACGGCGGCGCTCAACACTTCGCTGATTGCATCTCTGCTATTCGTGAAAAAAATCCATCTATCAAAATTGAAACTTTAGTGCCTGACTTCCGTGGGCGTATGGACCGTGCACTTGAAATACTGACAGCGACACCGCCCGATGTCTTTAACCATAACCTGGAAAACGTACTCCGGGTTTACCGTCAAGTACGCCCTGGCGCAAACTATGAATGGTCACTAAAATTACTTGAAAAGTTTAAAGAAGCCCATCCTAATATTCCAACTAAATCAGGTTTGATGGTCGGCCTCGGTGAAACCAACGAAGAAATTCTTGATGTTATGCGTGACCTGCGCCGCCACGGTGTAACTATGCTGACTCTGGGACAATATCTACAGCCTAGTCGTCATCACTTACCGGTACAACGCTATGTCAGCCCGCAGGAATTTGATGAAATGAAAGAAGAAGCGTTAGCTATGGGGTTCACCCATGCCGCCTGCGGTCCATTTGTCCGTTCTTCTTATCATGCTGACTTGCAAGCCAGAGGTGAAGAGGTCAAATAACCCAGTTTCTTATACCCTATGGATTTCAAGCTGCATCGCGACGGCAAGGGAGCGAATCCCCGGGAGCATAGCAAACTATGTGACCGGGGTGAGCGAGTGCAGCCAACAAAGAGGCAGCTTGAAAGATGACGGGTATATTATGATTAATATTATTCTGGCTGTATTTATCGGAGGTGGCTTAGGCAGCGTATTACGCTGGTTTATCAGCCTCCGCCTTAATAGTATTTCTGCTAATATTGCGATTGGCACCCTTACCGTTAACTGTATTGGTGCATTAATTATCGGGCTAGGGTTAGCCTATTTTAATAAATCTACACATCTTGATCCGGCCTGGAAATTGATGTTGACCACCGGTTTTTGCGGAGGCTTAACAACCTTTTCCACATTTTCTGTTGAAATTGTTTATTTGTTACAGGACGGAAAACTAGGATGGGCACTGGGAACAGTTTTGCTTAATCTTTTTGGATCATTATTAATGACCACGTTAGCTTTTGTATTGATGCATAAACTTTAGATTAAAATTATCTACACATCACACAAGCCAAAAAAAACCCGTTGAAATAACGGGTTTTCGAAATACGGAGTTAAAATCAGATAGCGACAACGTTTACAGCAGATGGACCTTTAGCGCCGTCAGTGATTTCAAACTCTACTTTTTGACCTTCTGCCAAAGTTTTAAATCCGTTACTCTGAATAGCAGAGAAATGCACGAATACGTCTTTGCTACCATCTTCTGGAGTGATAAACCCGAATCCTTTAGATTCATTAAACCACTTAACGTTACCTTTAATTTTTGACATCAAACTTACCTTCAACGTGAAAATTAAGACACAAAATCTGTGTCGCATACAGTACAGCAAATAAGTTGGTTCATTGTCTACAACCAAGATCACGAAAAGCATAATAAAATACGATAGATGTTATCTTTAATTTAGTTTTACCACTAAATAATACACATATATAAATATCTAAACCCTCCCTGGTCTTTTATCACACAATTTACCCAATAAACAAATGACTAGGTTTTTTCATGTTCCAATAGCCAGCTTTTAATATTCAAGCCTCCGGTATATCCTACCAATTTACCATCATGTCCAATAACTCGATGACAAGGCACAATTAATGAGATCGGATTCCGAGAATTAGCCATTCCTACCGCGCGACAATAATTAACTGAACCTAATGCTAATGAAAGTTGCTTATAACTCCACACTTCTCCAAATGGGATCTTACATAGCTGTAACCATACACGCTGCTGGAATTCAGTTCCTGCTGGATTGAGTGGAACAGAAAACTCAGTACGCTTACCCGCAAAATATCCCCGTAACTCTTTCACGCACTGCTTAGTAATATCATTTTTTACTTCAGGCGCTGTTTTTTCATCAACAAAATATAGACTGGTCACCCCCTTATCATCCGCAGTGATATGAATATACGGTTTAGGAAATCCTTTGGGTGTATCAAAATAGTGATGATACATAACCACCTCCATTGAAAAAAATATCAATCATTATAGGGATTAGAGTAAATCGTCTTTTCGACAAATTGCAATGATGAATTCAGTTGCTCCCTTACCACCGACTAGAAAACTTAAACTTGTCTGAAGGCGAAAAACCTACCAACAAACAGAGAATAACCAACATTGTAATTTTAATGATAGTCACTCGGTGTAAAATTAACACCATATATAGTATGGTTGAAATAAAATTACACTATATATAGTATAGTTCAAGTTCTGGCCTTTAGTAAAATTATCACTCATGAACCAAATTTTGCCATTACATGCCCACAAACTGACAAAGGAGTCGTTAATGAGCATTACCATTTATAGCAAACCGGACTGTGTACAATGCAGCGCAACCTATCAGGCGCTAAGCCGAAAAAACATTCCTTACCAGATTGTCGATTTGACTGAAAACCCGCAGGCTTTAGCGACTATCCGTACTATGGGCTACCAACAAGTTCCTGTGGTTGTTGCCGGCACACAGCATTGGTCGGGATTTCGTCCTGATAAAATCAACGCATTAACCGAGAATTTGTAGGTTTATTATGAACATAAATCCGCTGATCTATTTCTCCAGTTCGTCCAGTAATAGCCATAGATTTGTTCAGAAACTGGAGATACCAGCCTTTCGTATTCCGATAAATCAATCAGGTAGCCCATTAAACGTAACCTCTCCTTACATTTTACTGACCCCCAGTTATGGTGGCGGCAATGCTAAAGGCGCGGTTCCGCCACAAGTGATTCGGTTTCTAAATATCGCCAAAAACCGAGCATTAATCCGGGGAGTCATCGCGGCCGGGAATACCAACTTTGGCGAAGCTTACGGCATTGCTGGACGGATAATCTCAGAGAAATGTCGAATCCCCCTTCTATACCGTTTTGAACTGCTGGGTACTGAAGAAGATGTACAACAGGTACGCCAAGGTATTCAAAGATTCTGGCAATATGATTCATTAGAGAATACGTAATTATGACTTTTCAAATTAATGCACAACAGGATTATCATGCTTTAAATGCTCTGCTTAATCTGTACGATAGCGAAGGAAAGATCCAATTTGATAAAGACAAACTGGCTATTCATGACTATTTTCGCCAGCATGTAAATCCAAACACACTATTTTTCCATAGCCTAAAAGAGAAGCTGGATTTCCTCCAACAACAGGGATATTACGAAACAAATGTGCTGGAGCAATACGATTTTACTTTTATTAAAAAGCTCTTTCAGCAAGCCTATAGCAAAAAATTCCGCTTTCAAACCTTTCTGGGCGCATTCAAATATTACACCAGTTATACTCTGAAAACCTTCGATAATAAGCGTTATCTGGAACGCTATGAAGATCGTATATGCATGGTAGCACTGACCCTAGCCCAAGGCGATCAAATGCTGGCTTGTCGTCTGGTGGACGAGATGATCAGTGGCCGTTTTCAACCAGCAACGCCAACTTTCCTTAATTGCGGTAAGAAACAGCGAGGAGAATTGGTTTCCTGTTTCCTGCTGCGCATTGAAGACAATATGGAGTCCATCGGACGTTCAGTTAATTCGGCATTACAGCTTTCAAAACGTGGCGGTGGAGTCTCATGCTTACTCAGTAATCTGCGAGAAACAGGTGCGCCAATAAAAATGATTGAAAATCAATCATCAGGCGTTATCCCAGTAATGAAAATGCTGGAAGATGCATTTTCATACGCCAATCAACTCGGTGCACGCCAAGGCGCAGGAGCGGTTTATCTCCATGCTCATCACCCCGATATTCTTCGTTTTCTAGATACAAAACGGGAAAATGCCGACGAAAAAATCCGTATAAAAACACTCTCTATTGGCGTCGTGATTCCTGATATCACCTTTAAGCTGGCTAAGCATAATGAAGATATGTATCTATTCTCACCTTATGATATTCAACGGGTTTATGGTGTGCCAATGTCCGAAATTAGCATGACAGAAAAATATGCTGAAATGGTGAATAACCAACAAATTCGGAAATCAAAAATCAATGCCCGTGAATTTTTCATGACGTTAGCTGAGATCCAATTCGAGTCTGGTTATCCCTATATTATATATGAAGACACAGTGAATAATGCTAACCCAATTAAAGGTCGGATCAATATGAGTAATTTATGTTCCGAAATTTTACAGGTTAACAGTGCCAGCGAATATGAAGATGATTTAAGTTACCGCCATATTGGGAAAGATATTAGTTGTAATCTGGGCTCAATGAATATTGCTCATGCAATGGATTCACCAAATTTTGCCCTCTCTATTGAAACCGCTGTCCGTGCTTTAACCGCAGTATCAGATATGAGCCATATCCGTTCAGTTCCTTCTATCGAAAAAGGAAATCAGGATTCTCATGCCATTGGTTTAGGGCAAATGAATCTTCACGGCTACCTGGCAAGAGAAAAAATTCCTTATGGTTCTGAAGAAGGAATAGATTTCACCAATATCTATTTCTACACCATCACTTATCATGCTCTGCGTACTTCTAATCAGATCGCCATTGAACGCAATAGCTACTTTAAAGGTTTTAAAGATTCTCGTTATGCCAGTGGTGAGTTTTTTAATAAATATATAGAAAGAGCATGGCAGCCTCAGACAAAAAAAGTCTCTCAATTGTTTGAACAAGCAGGAATAATCATCCCTAATCAACAAGACTGGCTTGAATTAAAAACCTCAATTATGACTCACGGTATTTACAATCAAAATCTTCAAGCTATTGCTCCTACAGGTTCTATTTCATATATCAACCATTCAACCTCAAGCATTCACCCGATTGTATCCCGTATTGAGATCCGTAAAGATGGTAAAACAGGACGAGTATATTACCCGGCGCCATTTATGACCAATAATAATCTTGAATATTACCAAGATGCTTACGAAATAGGACCGGAAAAGATTATTGATACCTATGCTACAGCCACTCAACACGTTGACCAAGGATTATCACTGACACTCTTCTTCAAAGACGATGCCACTACCCGTGATATTAACAAAGCACAAATTTATGCCTGGCGTAAAGGAATTAAAACCCTTTATTACATCCGTCTGAAACAAACTGCTCTGGAAGGCACGGAAGTACAAGATTGTGTTTCATGCTCACTGTAAAATGATTCTGGAAATTTATTATGATTAGTAATCCTATATGTGCAATTAACTGGAACCGAATTGAAGATGAAAAAGATCTAGAAGTTTGGAACCGGCTGACAACTAATTTTTGGTTACCGGAAAAAATTCCCTTATCCAATGACATTCCTTCATGGAATACCTTGACGACAGAAGAAAAAGAGCTGACTATCCGGGTATTTACCGGACTGACGCTACTGGACACAATTCAGAACACTGTTGGTGCTCCAGCGTTGATGGAAGATGCCCTGACCCCCCACGAAGAAGCGGTTATGTCTAACATTAGTTTCATGGAAGCTGTTCATGCACGTTCTTATAGTTCCATTTTTTCAACATTATGCCTAACAACTGATGTAGATGATGCTTATCGCTGGAGTGAAAGGAATTTTTCATTACAGAATAAAGCCAAAATTATACTAAATTATTATAGTCATCATCATCCATTAAAGAAAAAAGTTGCCAGTGTTTTTCTAGAATCATTTTTATTTTATTCAGGTTTCTATTTACCCATGTATTGGTCAAGTCGAGGCATATTAACAAATACAGCCGATTTAATCCGACTTATTATCCGAGACGAAGCTATTCATGGTTATTATATTGGATATAAATTTCAGCAATCATTAAATAAATATTCAGAGTTAGATCAAAAAGAAATTAAAGAATTCGCTTTTTCATTATTATTAGAACTATACAAAAATGAAATTAAATATACAGAAGAACTTTATGATATTGTTGGCTGGACTGAAGATGTTAAAAAATTCTTGCATTATAATGCCAATAAAGCGTTAATGAATCTTGGCTATGAAATCTTATTTCCTTCAGAAATAACAGATGTCAGCCCTGCAATCCTCTCTGCATTATCACCAAATGCCAATGAAAACCATGATTTCTTTTCTGGTGCAGGTTCATCATATGTTATTGGTAAAGCCATTAATACCGAAGATGAAGATTGGAATTTTTAAAGAGAATGACTTGACTTTATAGAGAATACTTCAAAATAACCATAATACTCTAATATTTTAATGTCCATATTCTAGCCTGCTTTTTAAACGATAAAACGCCATAAAATCCTTATATTTTTATGGTGTTTTTTTATGATTATCGCCATTCCTATGGATATTTTTTGCCAGAAACAGCCATTCATATCATGTCAAACAACAAAAAACATTAACATAGCTAATTAATTTCAAATTAAATTTCATATTAATCAGATATAATAAACATGATAAACTAATAACATATTCTATTTACGACATGGTGAATAATTTATTTGCCAACTAAACACAAAAATATATTAATAACAGCAATATAGAGAAAACCCACCCTTTCAATAACAGCATAAATTTAGGCAAAATAAATCGCTAATAACAATAAAATTACGACAAATACATTTAATTTAAGCCATTCAATATTACCAATTTTTACATTAATTGTTATTAACATAGGGTTGTCAGGCTCTCTCAGTATGTTAGGGTATATATATTCAAAGAATCATGCAGAGATGAATAATGCATAACGCCATTACATAACCATTGAAAGGAAGATAACTATTTCATGGCAATTAAACTTGAAGTTAAAAACCTCTATAAGATATTTGGCGATCGTCCTGAATATGCTTTCAAATTACTGAATTCGGGTTTGAGCAAAGATCAGATATTTGAAAAGACAGGTATGACTGTTGGTATACAAAATGCCAATCTGACTATTGAAGAAGGCGAAATATTTGTCATCATGGGATTGTCTGGCTCTGGCAAATCCACAATGGTACGCCTTCTCAATCGCCTGATAAAACCGACTCGCGGCCAGGTATTAATTGATGGTGAAGATATTTCTGAGATTTCAGAAACAGCGTTAAGAGAAATTCGCCGTAATAAAATCAGTATGGTTTTCCAATCATTTGCACTGATGCCACATTTAAATGTACTGGAAAACAGTGCTTTTGGTATGGAACTTGCCGGAATCACCAAACAAGAACGCAATAAAAAAGCGCTAGATGCCCTGAAACAGGTAAACCTGGAAAATTATGCGCAATCCTATCCAGACGAGCTCTCAGGCGGAATGCGCCAACGTGTCGGGCTTGCCAGAGCGCTGGCTAATAACCCAGATATTTTGCTGATGGACGAAGCGTTTTCTGCCCTTGATCCATTAATTCGTACAGAAATGCAAGATGAGCTGTTAAGTCTGCAAGGCAATCAACCACGGACTATCGTCTTTATCTCCCATGATTTGGATGAAGCAATGCGTATCGGCGATCGGATCGCCATTATGCAAGACGGTGTTGTTGTACAGGTCGGGACACCTGATGAAATCTTGAATAATCCAGCGAATGATTATGTGAAAACTTTCTTTCGCGGCGTAGATATCAGCCATGTATTTAGTGCTAAAGATATTGCCCGCCGCCGTCCTGACTCTCTGCTTCATATTGCACCCGGTTTTGGCCCTCTTTCTGCATTGAAAGTTCTCGATGACGAAAACAGAAACTATGGTTACCTGATCGAACATGGACAAAAATTCGCCGGTATAGTTTCCGTAAATTCATTGGAAAAATCATTACGGGAAAAAAAATCTATCGAACACGCCATATTAGCGGAACCAACCGCAGTTGCCGCAGATATGCCCCTCAACGAGCTAATTGCTGTTGTCGCACAATCACCTTGTGCAGTTCCGGTGGTTGGAAATGACGATAAATATATCGGCGTTATTTCCAAAGGGATGCTGTTGCAGGCATTAGATAAGGAGACACCAAATGAGTAATCAAAACGAGCATCAAACTCAGCCTGAACAGAATACACGGGATACCTCCCCCAGCGCTGCCGATAATACAGATCCCTGGAGCAGCGAAACCTATACTGATAATTCAACAGGTTCTGACTGGCTGGATGCACCTGCAACTACGGTACAGCCTGAACATTTCAATATCATGGACCCATTCCAGCACCCACTTATCCCCTTAGATTCATGGGTAACCCATGCTATTGATTGGATTGTGCTAAATTTTCGGCCCGCATTTCAGGGAATACGCGTCCCCATTGATTTTGTTCTCAGTGGCTTTGAACAATGTCTGACTTCAATACCGGCCCCTATTGCCATCCTATTTTTTGCCTTGATTGCCTGGCAGTTATCAGGCATTGGTATGGGTATTACCGCTCTGATTTCTCTGGTAATTATTGGTGCAATAGGCGCATGGTCTGAAGCAATGGTCACTCTGTCATTAGCTCTGACATCTCTGTTGTTCTGCATTATCGTTGGCTTACCACTGGGTATCTGGCTGGCACACAGCAAAAGAGCCGCAAAAATTATCCAACCTCTACTTGATGCCATGCAAACCACACCAGCATTCGTCTATCTGGTCCCGATTGTCATGCTATTTGGCATCGGTAACGTGCCTGGGGTTATCGTCACCATTATCTTTGCTCTACCTCCGATTGTCCGTCTGACAATTTTAGGCATCAAACAAGTTCCGACAGATCTGGTAGAAGCAGCTGAATCTTTTGGCGCCAGCCCTCGCCAAATGTTGTTTAAAGTTCAATTACCACTGGCTATGCCAACCATTATGGCCGGTGTCAACCAAACCCTGATGCTGGCCCTATCAATGGTTGTTATTGCATCAATGATTGCCGTTGGTGGTTTAGGCCAAATGGTTTTGCGAGGTATTGGCCGTCTTGATATGGGACTTGCCACCGTAGGCGGAGTTGGAATTGTTATTCTGGCGATTCTCCTTGACCGCCTAACACAGTCTCTTGGCCGCGGTAACCGGACTAAAGGGGTAAATCTCTGGTATGCCACTGGACCAATTGGATTAATTACCCGTTTATTCGGCCAAAAAGCATAACCTTCAAAAACACCTATCAAACCACAAGAGTTTGGTAAACACATGATGACTGCAACAGGAGGAAAAACCATGCGCAAAATAGTTATCTGGGCGATATCCCTGTCATCACTGATAAGTTCTCAATTATTCGCTGTCGAATTACCAGGTAAAGGTATCAGCGTACAACCCGTACAAAGCACCCTTAGCGAAGAAACATTCCAGACGCTGATCGTCAGTAAGGCATTGGAAAAGCTTGGTTATGATGTCAAACCTATCAAAGAAGTAGACTACAATGTCGCCTATTCCTCTATCGCTTCCGGTGACGCAACCTTTATGGCTGTCAGTTGGGAACCACTGCACAACACCCAATATCAAGCAACCGGCGGTAATGCAAAATTCTACCGGGTTGGTAACTATGTAGAAAATGCCGCTCAGGGATACTTAATCGACAAAAAAACAGCGGAAAAATACAACATCACGAATATTGCCCAATTGAAAGATCCGAAAATAGCTAAATTATTCGATACCAACGGTAATGGCAAAGCCGATTTGACTGGCTGTAATCCCGGTTGGGGCTGTGAAATCGCCATTAACCATCATCTCAAAGCTTATGGTTTAAACAATAGCGTTGAGCATAATCAAGGGAACTATGCAGCCATGATGGCAGATACCATTACCCGCTATAAAGAAGGCAAACCCATCTTGTATTACACATGGACACCTTATTGGGTTAGTGATGTGCTGAAACCGGGTAAAGATGTTGTCTGGCTGCAAGTTCCTTTCTCCGCTATGCCTAACGATGAAAAAATAGAGACGAAACTGCCAAATGGCGCTAACTATGGTTTCCCACCAAGTATTATGCACATTGCCGCCAATAAAAAGTGGGCAGAAAGCAACCCGTCCGCCGCCAAGCTATTCTCTATCATGAAAATGCCCCTTGCGGATATCAATGCCCAAAACCTGAGGATGCATAATGGCGAAGCATCACAAGCGGAGATTGAACGCCACGCCAATGGTTGGATTAAAGCTCATCAAAAATTGTTTGATGATTGGGTTAAAACTGCCATTGAAGCCGCCGGAAAAAATTAATATTTAACACATCACAGTGAATTGATATAAAGCAATTCACTGTTTTTCATTGCTATTTTTTCTGACGAGAAATTATTATTAAAATTTACATTTCAACCGTTTTATGGTCATTATCACCATATTATAGCAAATATTAAGAATTAATATCGTTTTCACATTTCATTCTCAGTTCGATTTGGTAGTTAAATCACAAGGTTAAAACTACCTAAAACAATGAATACTCAATAGAGTTTCTTTAGCAACCATTCCCTCAGCTTTACCATTGAACCTGAATAAAAATTCATTACAATGCAAAAAGTTTAGCTCGTGACTATAGACTTTCAACGAGCAATCCACTCACCCCTAACCTGCCGTTTAAATATAAGAAAATACATTTATGGAAGAAAATATTTCCCGTACACCATTAAGTCCAGCGTTGATTGCACTGATCGCAATCGCCACAGGTCTGGTTGTCGCCAGCAACTATTATGCACAGCCGCTACTCGATACTATTGCGTTACAATTTAATCTGACCGTCAACGAAGCGGGATTTATTGTAACTACAGCTCAATTGAGCTATGCCGTTGGCCTAACATTCCTTGTGCCATTAGGTGATATGTTCGAACGACGCAGTTTAATTGTCTCAATGACAGTATTAGCTACTGTTGGATTACTGATTACCGCCACGTCGCAGAACATCTGGCAAATGTTACTGGGAACGGCAATGACGGGCTTATTTTCGGTGGTTGCTCAAATACTGGTTCCGCTGGCCGCAACACTTGCTCTTCCCCATCAACGTGGAAAAGCTGTCGGTACGATTATGAGCGGTTTACTGCTTGGAATATTACTGGCAAGAACCATCTCAGGAACAATGGCGACTTTTGGCGGCTGGAGAACTGTTTTTTGGGTTGCCAGTGTTTTATTGGTGATTCTTTCTCTGACTCTGTGGCGCTACCTGCCCCGTCATAAACAAGTCACTAATCTCAATTATTTCCAATTACTTGGCTCTATTGTAAACCTTATCACTACCAGCCCGCTGCTAAGAGTACGCGCCATACTGGGTGCGCTGACATTTGCCAACTTCAGCCTGCTATGGACATCAATGGCATTCCTGCTCTCAGCACCTCCTTTTAACTATTCTGAAGGCATCATCGGCTTATTTGGATTAGTCGGCGCCGCTGGGGCACTGATGGCAACCAAAACCGGACAACTCGTTGATAAAGGCAAAGGTCCTCTGACCACCAGCATTTCCCTGGCGCTATTACTTTTTTCATGGATACCGATCGGTTTAGTCAAAGAATCACTAATTGGCTTTCTAATTGGTATTTTTCTCCTTGATATTGCGATTCAAGGTGTTCACGTTACAAATCAAAGCACGATATACCGCATCATGCCAGAAGCCAGAAACCGACTCACCGCCGCTTACATGACCAGCTATTTCATTGGCGGGGCCTTTGGTTCTCTGGTTTCAGGTTATGCTTACAAACACTCAGGTTGGTATGGTGTTGCCGCCTCTGGCATTGCTATCTGCATAATCAGTCTAATCGTGTGGTTTTTGGGCAAAAAGCACGAACCAAAGACGCTGTAAGAAACAAGTTACAATACAAGAACGTTTAAATAAAAACATTTATGAAACATTTGTTAAGGATCATATTTTCTATTTGGTTTCCTTTTGTTAATGTTACATAACATTTATATAACCAGATAGATTTTATGCCTGTTTCTGATACATCACCGCCCTTAATCAGTAAAAAATCTTCTTTTACTGAAGGAATAATAGACAGTTTACCCATTGTCATCGGCTACATTCCCGTAGCCTTTGCTTTTGGTCTTAATGCCGTAAAACTCGGCTTCAACCCAATAGAAGCCATTTTCTTTTCATGCATCATCTACGCCGGCGCAAGTCAGTTCGTCATCACAGCTTTACTGAGCGCAGGCACATCACTATGGATTTCTGCCCTAACAATCATGGCAATGGATGTACGCCATATTCTTTATGGCCCATCTTTAAGGCACCGTATCAAAGATAAGTTAACGGAGAAAAAAACCGTTATCTGGGCTTTTGGTCTGACAGATGAGGTTTTTGCCGCCGCTACCGCAAAACTCATTAAGAACCAACGGAGCTGGAGTGAAAACTGGATGGTTGCTATTGCAATCTGTTCCTGGCTGGCCTGGGTCGCAGGTACCACAGCCGGGGCATTTCTTGGCAACGGTTATTTGGAATCCTATCCTGCCGTAGAAGCTGCCATGATTTTCATGTTACCAGCACTGTTTCTCAGTTTTCTTCTTGCTTCTTGCAGAAAGCAAAATAGTTATTGTGTTGCAACCGCGCTAACCGGAGCACTATTAGGGATTACATTTTTCTCAATTCCAGTTGCTATTCTGGCAGGTATTGTCGGTGGTTGCATCGCAGCACTGTTACAACCGCAAAACAGTTGCAATGACTCTTCTGAACAAAAGGAAATACCATGATTGACAGCAAGATTTTGCTCATTGGGCTATTTGTTGGGTTAGCTAACTTTTCGTTTCGCTATCTGCCGCTGCGATTTGGGAAAGCACGCCAATCCGCCGGCAGGAAAGGTGGAAAAACAAGCATCATTCTTGACAGTATTGGTATTGCATCTATTTGTTCTTTACTCATCGTATCGGGTGTACCTGATGTAATGAGAGAGAGTCAAAAACTATTTCCGACCCTCATAGGTTGTCTAACCATCTGCTTAGTCTTTTACAAAACAAGGAAAATTATGCTCGCAACGTTATTTGGCGCACTACTTTTTGGACTAACATTCAAAATATTTATGAATTAGGTATCAATATCAAAAGAAATATGATGATAACAAATAACTACAATTGCTAAATTTATCTTTTAATATACCATTTGGATGTTTGATAACAAAAGTTATCTTACCAGTTGAAACTAATAAGGTATCTAAATAATGGAAAGTTCGTTTACGCCTACCGAAGAATTACTGAATATTCGTGCAGCACAGCAAGCCAAATTAAATAAAGATATCCCTTATCAAGAGATCCTGTTGACTAGGTTATCAATGCACGTCCAAAGTAAATTGCTTGAAAACCGTAATAATATGCTGAAAGCTCAAGGAATCAATGAAACTTTGTTCATGGCCTTGATGATCCTTGATACTAAGGAAAGCCACAGCATTCAGCCATCAGAATTAAGTGCCGCATTGGGTTCTTCCCGTACTAACGCCACTCGTATTGCTGATGAATTAGAAAAGCAGGAGTGGATTGAAAGAAAGGAAAGTCATAACGACCGCCGTTGCCTTCATCTTCATCTGACAGAACAAGGTACAAAATTTTTAAATAGTTTGCTTCCACCTCAACATGAGTGCCTGAGAAGACTTTGGTCATGCCTTGACCAGGAGGAACAAAAACAGTTAGAAAAGTTAATGAGAAAATTACTGGTCAGACTTGATACAATGGGCGATTGTATCAAAAAATAGCTTGTTATTTAATCGAACAATTTTTATCCAAAACAACACTTCCCTGGTTAAATTGTTCGAAAAAATTTTCCTGTTAGCTAAGATGATATTTTCTGCAAAAAGCTAACTATTATTCTTCGATAACATTGGACCCTGTGTCATTCATCTTTCCAGTAGTGATGATATACCCACTACTGGAAAGTGATCTGAAAAAAATAGTATTACTAAGAAGATAAATAACAAGCATGGGGATTTACTATGAGCGCAAATGAGGAAATAGAAGTACAAGCGGCACAAGATCCAAACCCAAACAGTAGCAAAAAAAGGCAACGTAGTCGTGCCCTCATGTTACTAACCCTTGTCTTCACCCTGCTCGGTGTTGCCTACTTTTTCTATTGGTTTCTCATTTTACGTCATCATCAGGAAACAGATAACGCCTACGTTACAGGTAATCAAGTTCAAATCATGTCGCAAGTTGCTGGCAGTGTAATCACAGTTAACTTTGACAATACTGACTTTGTGAAAAGCGGTAATGTACTGGTACAACTCGATCCCCGTGATGCAGAATTAGCATTAGAAAAAGCAAAAACAGCATTAGCCAATAGTGTTCGCCAAACTCATCAACAGATAGTTAATAGCAAACAGTATCAGGCTAACATCGCCCTACGCAGATCCGAATTAACCAAAGTTCAAAATGATCTTAGCCGCCGAGAAATACTTAGCGCTCAAAGAGTCATTGGCAAAGAAGAGTTGCAACATGCACAGGAAGCTGTCGCCAGTGCCCGAGCTGCGCTGGATATGGCTATCGAACAATATAACGCTAATCAAGCAATTATCCTGAATACGCCTTTAGAGAAACAGCCTGCCGTTGAACAAACTGCAACGGAAGTCCGTAATACCTGGCTGGCTTTACAACGCACGAAAATAGTCAGCCCAATTGATGGCTATGTCTCACGCCGTAGTGTACAAGTTGGCGCTCAAATTAATAAAAATACTCCACTAATGGCGATAGTTTCGGCAAACGATATGTGGATCGAAGCTAACTTCAAGGAGACGCAAATTTCGGGTATGCGCATTGGTCAACCCGTGGAAATCACCAGCGATTTCTATGGTGGAAGCAAGGTATTTAGCGGCAAAATTACCGGCCTTGATATGGGTACCGGCAGCGCCTTCTCTTTATTACCCGCTCAGAACGCCAGTGGCAATTGGATTAAGGTTGTACAACGTTTACCCGTCCGCATTGAACTTGATTCTGGGCAATTAGAAAAATACCCATTACGCATCGGCCTCTCGACTAAAGTCAGAGTAGATACTACAAATCCTGATGGAGCGGTTCTGTCTGATAGAACACGCACTAAATCGGCTTATCACACCACGGCTCTGGCAATAGATATGTCTCCTGCCAATAAAATAGTTAACGACATTATTAATAGTAATGCTGGAAAATAATACCGGAGGCTAAGGTGACGAGACAGCCGCTTACAGGCGCCAAACTTGCATGGATGACCATTGCGTTATCCTTGGCAACGTTCATGCAAGTGTTAGATTCTACCATTGCTAACGTAGCAATACCCACTATTTCAGGTAACCTGGGATCATCAAATTCTCAAGGAATCTGGGTCATTACCTCTTTCGGCGTTGCCAATGCGATTTCCATCCCAATTACTGGATGGCTGGCAAAACGCATCGGCGAAGTTAAATTATTTATCTGGTCAACCGCTCTATTCTCCATTGCTTCTTGGCTATGCGGTATTTCCAACAGTCTTAACATGCTAATCTTCTTTCGGGTTATTCAGGGATTAGTTGCAGGTCCTCTTATCCCCCTTTCACAAAGCCTACTCCTGAACAATTATCCACCAGCCAAAGGAAATATGGCATTGGCGCTATGGTCAATCACGATCATTGTCGCGCCGATTTTTGGCCCTATTCTGGGTGGTTACATCAGTGATAACTATCATTGGGGATGGATCTTCTTCATCAACGTGCCTGTCGGTATAGCAATTATTCTGATTGCTATGCAAACGCTGAAAGGGCGTGAAACTCAAACAGAGATCAAACCTATCGACACAATAGGATTGATGTTATTGGTTGTCGGCGTTGGTTGTTTACAGATCATGCTAGATCAGGGTAAAGAACTAGACTGGTTTAACTCTACAGAAATTATCATATTAGCGGTTATCGCAATCATCTCATTAGCATTTCTAGTGGTATGGGAATTGACCGACGATAACCCGATTATTGACCTATCACTGTTTAAAGAACGTAATTTTACCATTGGCTGCTTCTGTTTGAGCTTAGCTTATATGCTCTATTTTGGCACAATCGTATTATTACCTCAGTTATTACAAGAAGTGTTCGGTTATACCGCAACTTGGTCAGGTCTTGCATCAGCGCCGGTAGGATTGTTGCCACTAATTATTTCTCCACTGATTGGTAAATTCGGCAATAAAGCCGATATGCGCTACATAGTGACATTCAGCTTTGTTGTTTATGCCATCTGTTATTATTGGCGTGCATATACATTCGAACCCGGCATGGATTTTGCCGCAGTCGCATGGCCTCAGTTTATCCAAGGGTTTGCCATTGCCTGTTTCTTCATGCCGCTCACAACCATTACTCTTTCCGGCTTGCGGTCAGAACGAGTGGCATCTGCATCCAGTCTATCGAATTTCATCCGGACATTGGCTGGTTCAATAGGAACATCACTAACAACAACCATGTGGACCCAACGCGAATCAATGCATCATGCCCATTTTACTGAACACATCAACCCTTATAGCCCCGATACTCAACAGATTTATCAACAATTATCGGAATCGGGAATGAATAACCAACAAATTCCCGCTTATCTGGCAAAAGAGATTACCCATCAAGGACTCATAATTTCAGCGAATGAAATTTTCTGGCTCTCCGCCGGCGTATTCCTGATATTAATCGTACTCGTCTGGTTCGCAAAACCACCATTCACACAGGGAAGTAAAGAGAATATTGGCGGAGCCCACTAAATCTTAAATAGCAAAGCGGGGAACATTACACTCCCCGCTTTTCCTATCAAGCTTTATTCTGTCGCCACCATTCAGCTAGCATAATGCCAGTTGCAACAGAAACGTTCAGGCTTTCAACCAACCCCGCGCCACCAACGAACAAGCTCATATCACCATGTTCAAAAGCACTGTCACTCAAGCCATCACGTTCCTGACCCAGTACCAGAACCATTTTTTCCGGTAATTCAGCTTTAGCTAAATCGGTACTACCTTTATGGCTGGATGTCGTTACAATGGTGTAACCCGCTTGACGAAATTTATCCAGTGTAGTGATCAAGCTATCAGCATCAATACCTTTAATATGCTCAGCGCCACCCTCTGCTGTACGGATAGCCGCACCCGACTCCAGCAAGGCCACATCGTGCAAAATCACCCCTTGCACACCGAAATGCGCACAACTTCGCATAATAGCGCCAAGGTTGTGAGGATTACCCACATCTTCAAGAGCCAAAACACAATCTTTTACTGGAGCATCTTGCAGGTAGGTCTCTGCATCCAAACCGTTGCGTTTCTTAATCAGAAAACAAACACCACCATGATGTTCAGTACCCGACACTTTCGTCAGTTCAGCCTCATCCACAACATGATAGGCTTTACGGTTAGCAGCCATCCATTTCAGCGCATTGCGGAAACGTGGTGTCACCGACTCAACGAACCAAGCACGAACTATTGCTTCAGAACGGTTTTTAAACATCGCTTGGCAAGCATTCTCACCATAAATCCGAGTTTCTTCCATTCGCTGACGACGGAGCTGTTCAGGATCAATCTGGCTTTTCCCACTGATACCACCATGCACTGGCGTTAAAGAATCACTCTCAGGGCGCGACACTGTTTTCCAAGGCGATCTTTCACGCTCATTGGCGCGCGGAGAACGGGATGTTCGCTCATTGTCCCGACGACGCTGACCTTGATCGCGTCCTTTGCCAGACGGACGTTTGTTATTGCTGCGGCTGTCATTATCGCCCTCACTGCGGACATACATCACTTTGACTTTGCCATTTCTACCACTGTATGAATCGTTCATTCGTTTCTCCAACTGCTTTATGGCGCGAAGATTACCTGATGTGCGCATCTTAAGCTACCTCTGACAACCATAATCCACCAAAATGCGCTCTTAACTCCCTGCTTTCGGCAAGAAATGCCGTACTTGCTATAGAGAGCACCGTCAGGCTACCTGTTGAAACAGACCCCTGCCAAAGATATTCAAGCTACAGCCCGGTACCATTTTGAAACAAGCTGGCAATTTAATTGCTTCTCAGCAACTGCATCCAATAACGTAAGTCACAGCAATGACTTGCAAAATCAGCTACAGTTATCAACTAACCACAAATAAGGAGCCTCCCGATGAGCCAGCGCGGACTTGAAGCTTTATTACGCCCTAAATCCATTGCTGTAATTGGCGCCTCAGAAAAACCAGAACGAGCGGGTTCAGTTATGATGCGCAACCTACTTGCAGGAGGTTTTGCCGGGCCAATACTACCGGTAACTCCCAATAGCCGTTCTGTTCAAGGGGTTCTAGCTTACCCTTCAATAGATAAATTACCAATCACACCAGATTTGGCTATTATCTGTACTCATCACCACCGTAATTTGCAATGTCTGGAACAACTAGGGCAATTGGGTTGCAAAACAGTGATTATTCTTTCCTCGCCAAAGCCCCAATTTACTGAATTAAAACAGTACTGCCAGCGCTATAGTATCCGACTACTTGGACCAAACAGTTTGGGACTATTAGCCCCCTGGCAAGGGCTGAATGCCAGCTTTTCTCCGATTCCAATTCTCAAAGGGAAATTAGCCTTTATTTCTCAATCTGCGGCAGTCTCAAATACGATTCTTGACTGGGCGCAACATCGGGGAGTCGGATTTTCCTACTTTATCGCGTTAGGCGACAGTGTAGATATCGATATTGATCATCTACTCGATTTTCTGGCTCGTGACAGTAAAACCAGCGCCATCCTGCTCTATTTAGAGCATATCCATCACGCCCGTCGCTTTCTTTCAGCATCTAGAAGCGCTTCCCGCAATAAACCTATTTTAGTGGTCAAAAGCGGCCGTACCAGACGAGCACAGAAATTACTTGGTGAACAACAAAATCTGGATGCAGCCTATGATGCAGCAATTCAGCGAGCAGGGTTATTACGCGTACAAGATATGCATGAAATGTTTTCTGCTGTAGAAACCTTAAGCCATATGTCACCTTTACGGGGGGAACGACTATTTATCGTCAGCAATGGCGCTGCTCCAACCGCAATGGCGCTGGATGAGTTATTCCTCCGTAACGGTAAGCTCGCAATATTAGGTGAAGAGACAACAAAGGCATTAAAAACACAACTACCAGAAACTATCTCCCTACATAATCCACTGGATTTAAGAGACGACTCCACGGTGGAACGTTATATCGCTGCGTTAAAACCGTTACTAGACAGCCACGACCATGATGCTCTGTTACTTATTCATTCTCCTAGCGCAATCGCTCCCGGTATTCAAACTGCCATAAAAGTCATTGAAACAATCCGTAAACACCCAAGGGGAAAATGGCTAACTATTTTTACCAATTGGTGCGGTGAATACTCTTCTCAAGAAGCCCGCCGCCTATTCAGTGAAGCAGGTATTCCAACTTATCGCACCCCGGAAGGAGCAATTACTGCTTTCATGCACATGGTGGAATATCGCCGCAATCAAAAACAATTAACAGAAACACCGGCCCTACCAGTAAACATCACAGCTAATACAGCACGTGCCCATCAATGCATACAACAGGCGCTGGAACAGGGAAACTCACGTCTAGATACTCATGAAGTTCAACCTATTCTGGCAGCCTATGGCCTAAATACGTTGCCAACATGGATTGCTCATAACAGCGATGAAGCCGTCAATATTGCCCAACAGATCGGTTATCCTGTCGCTCTAAAATTACACTCGCCAGATATCCCGCATAAATCAGAAGTTCAGGGGGTTATGCTCTATTTGCGAAATGCAAACGAAGTCAAGGCTTCTGCTCAAGCGATTATCGAACGTGTCAATCAGAATTTCCCACACGCAAGAATTCAAGGACTGTTAGTTCAAAGCATGGCAAACCGTGCCGGCGCACAAGAGCTACGTATTGCAGTAGAGCAAGATGAGGTATTTGGCCCACTGATCATGTTAGGTGAAGGAGGTATTGAGTGGTCACAGGAGACACAAACAGCCGTCGCGTTGCCGCCTCTCAATATGGCGTTAGCGCGATATCTGGTTATTCAGGCGATTAAAAGTAGAAAAATTAAACTCAGGGGAGCTCCCCAATCATTAGACATACTGGCACTCAGCCGACTGTTAGTTCAGGTATCTAACCTGTTACTTGATTGCCCGCAAATTGTACGACTAGATATTCATCCGTTACTGGCTTCTGGCGACGAATTCACATTATTAGATGTTTCAATGGAATTATCTTCGATAGAAGGCGATCCACGAACCAGATTAGCTATCCGTCCATATCCAAGTGAACTAGAAGAAACGATAAAACTCAAAGGGGATGCAGAATGCCTGCTACGCCCGATCCTGCCAGAAGATGAACCATTGCTGAAAGATTTTATCAGCCAGGTTACTAAAGAAGATCTCTACTACCGCTACTTTAGTGAAATCAGCGAATTTACACACGATGATCTGGCCAATATGACCCAGATTGATTACGACCGCGAAATGGCATTTGTTGCTGTACGACATCCTAAAACGACTCCGGAAATTATCGGGGTTACTCGTGCCATAGCTGACCCTGATAATGTCGAAGCAGAATTCGCTGTGCTAGTGCGTTCTGACTTAAAAGGGATTACCCTTGGATATCAGCTTATGATAAAACTGATTAACTATACACGAGAGCATGGCATAAACCGCCTTAATGCCATCACCATGCCAGAAAATCGCACTATGATAAAACTCGCTAAAAAACTGGGATTTACCATAGATATTCAATTTGAGGACAGCATTGTAAACTTATCCCTCGAACTTTAAATCAACTTCGTGATGAATCGCACAGACTTGAATCATTAGGCATTAGAGCGTTAAATCATGCTCACAATTAGCCAGACTAATGGTATTATTGCCAGATCATTTGATTCATTGCTTTACATAGTAGTCTTTTAGCCATCCAACATAAGAGAAAAAGCGCACTGTGATGTTGTCTAAATTCAAACAAGCTAAACATCAACAACACCTTGCACAACTGCCTAAGCTACCTCAGTCAGTTGCTGATGTTAAAACACTTTATCAACCTGAAGTGTTCCGCAGCACCCTACTGGAAAAAATTGCTAACGCTGAAAAACATATTTATATCATCTCCCTCTATCTGGAAAATGATGATGCAGGGAGAGATATCCTGAATGCACTTTATGCAGCTAAACAACAACGTCCGGGCTTGGACATTAAAGTGCTCGTTGACTGGCATCGAGCGCAACGTGGACGAATTGGCGCCGCTGCAATGGTAACAAATGCCGATTGGTATTGTGCTATGGCAGAAACTTATCCCGATGTGAAAATTCCAGTGCTAGGTGTACCTGTAAATACCCGTGAAGCACTGGGTGTTTTACATTTAAAAGGTTTTATCTTTGACGACACTGTAGTTTATAGCGGAGCAAGCATTAATGATGTTTATCTCCACCAACATGATAAATATCGTTATGATCGCTACCACTTGCTTCACAATGCAAAACTTGCAGAAGCAATGAAACACTTTGTTGATAATTACATTATCGCGACAGGAGCCGTACAGAAACTGGATTGTAAGAACCGTCTTCGTATTCCTGAAATTAAAAACTTGATCCGTCAATTACGTTTTTCTCTGCGGCACACTACCTATAAAATAGACAATCAGGCAACAAATGATGAGCTATCTGTCACTCCACTTGCCGGTCTGGGAAAGAAAAATCTACTAAATAAAACCATTAGCCATCTGATCGCTAGCACAGAACAAAAACTGATTATTTGTACTCCGTATTTTAATCTACCAGCCATCATTGTCCGGCGTATTGTTCATCTGCTTCGTCAAGGCAAACACGTGGAAATTATTGTTGGCGATAAAACTGCTAACGATTTTTACATTCCACCGGAAGAACCATTTAAAATTATCGGTGCGCTACCTTATTTGTATGAAATCAATCTGCGCCGTTTTATCAGCAGACTACAGCGTTATATTGACAACAATCAACTGACTATCAGGTTGTGGAAAGATGGTGATAATAGCTATCACCTGAAAGGTGTATGGGTGGATAATCAATGGCAATTGATTACAGGAAATAATCTTAATCCTCGTGCCTGGGGACTAGATTTAGAAAATGCCATTCTTATCCACGATCCTCATAAAGAAATGCAGGAGCAACGTACAAAAGAACTACACTGTATTCGCACTTATACTACGGTTGTCAGTAATTATCAGGAATTGGACAGCATCCAGTTTTACCCAGTCAAAGTACGTAAACTTATCCGCCGTTTACGCCGTATCCGGGTAGACAAATTGATTAGTCGTATTCTGTAATTGAATCGATAAAGCGAATTATCTTTTCTAAATCAAATCTCCTGATATTGAATAATTTCGGGAGATTTTTTTACTATCGAATTTTTATTTAATAAATCTTAAATTTATTTAAATAATAGTAATATTCAAAAGTATGCAAATTCAGATTCAGCTTCTGGAGATAAAAAAATAAAACAACTAATCCTATTAATATACTATTTTTCAACAAAAAATTGATTGAATTACAATCCTAGAATGTTCTATTTAAAAATATTATTTTTCTGGTCGGAATATCTTATTTAAAGTTTCGTAGATAACTCCTTCTCTAAGTTTCACTTATAAAATCACAAAACCAGTGGAGTAAAATATATTTATAAGATTAATCAAAAAAACATCAGCGTAATACCATTTAAAGATGGTATTTATTCCTCAAAAAAACATAATAACTTGTTAAACTTAAAATATTTCTACTCACTTCTACAAGTCTAATGGGAATAACCATCAGATAAAATCCTTAAACAGATTAAATAAATAACAACCAGAAAAATGGTACGATAAGTTGGAAAAGATAGAAAATATATTATTAATATTAAGCTGAACGTAAAATACTATATACAATACCAACAAAACAAAGAATTAAGAATAATTTTCGATAACAGTTCAGAATTTACACGCCATGAAATTATCAGTGAAAAATTAGAGAAGAAAGTTGAACTTGCTAATTCCTATACAACTATAAAAGAAAGGGGTAAATGAGAATATAAATAAACTAATCAGAACTTTCTAAAAAGAATAAATTTAATAAAATCTCTAGCCGAAAAATAAATTCAGTCATAAACCCCGTAAAAACGAGGGATGCAAAACATTTAACAAATTATTTAAAGGGATGAAAATTTATTTAATCACAGCATAATTATATTACACTTACTATATGAAACCACAAAGTAAATATATGTAATAAAGTAATATTTTATAAACGCAAAACCCCCAGCTCTCGCTGAGGGTTTCTACTGTATTTAAAGCCTGGCAGTTTACAAACGGCTTTCCTGCCGTTTGCCCTTCGGGCCGTCGCTGCTCGCGACGTTCAACTCCGTTCCCGACGGAGTTGTCCTACTCTCTACCATTGTGCCTTATGTCACTGTTTCCATCACATAAAGCTAAAGTTAAAGCCTGGCAGTTCCCTACTCTCACATGGGGAGACCCCACACTACCATCGGCGCTACGGCGTTTCACTGCTGAGTTCGGCATGGGGTCAGGTGGGACCGCCGCGCTATCGCCGCCAGGCATATTCCGTTTTATCCCGGCCGTTGCTTCTCCACAACCGCCCGGTTCAATCTCTGAACAAGCTGAAATTCATCTCTCTTCCGTCTTCTGACCGCTGTCCGCTGTCTTCTGACACCAAAACACCTTCGGCGTTGTAAGGTTAAGCCTCTCGGTTCATTAGTACTGGTCAGCTCAATGCATCGCTGCACTTACACACCCAGCCTATCCACGTCTTCGTCTTAAACGTTCCTTCCGTGACCTCAAGTCAAGGGAAGACTCATCTCAAGGCAAGTTTCCCGCTTAGATGCTTTCAGCGGTTATCTCTCCCGCACTTAGCTACCGGGCTATGCCATTGGCATGACAACCCGTACACCAGCGGTGCGTCCACTCCGGTCCTCTCGTACTAGGAGCAGCCCCTTTCAATCTTCCTGCGCCCACGGCAGATAGGGACCGAACTGTCTCACGACGTTCTAAACCCAGCTCGCGTACCACTTTAAATGGCGAACAGCCATACCCTTGGGACCTACTTCAGCCCCAGGATGTGATGAGCCGACATCGAGGTGCCAAACACCGCCGTCGATATGAACTCTTGGGCGGTATCAGCCTGTTATCCCCGGAGTACCTTTTATCCGTTGAGCGATGGCCCTTCCATTCAGAACCACCGGATCACTAAGACCTACTTTCGTACCTGCTCGAGCCGTCACTCTCGCAGTTAAGCTGGCTTATGCCTTTGCACTAACCTCACGATGTCCGACCGTGATTAGCCAACCTTCGTGCTCCTCCGTTACGCTTTGGGAGGAGACCGCCCCAGTCAAACTACCCGCCAGACACTGTCCTCAGCCCGGATGACGGGCCTAAGTGAGAACATCGAGCATTCAAGGGTGGTATTTCAAGGATGGCTCCATGCAGACTGGCGTCCGCACTTCCAAGCCTCCCACCTATCCTACACATCAAGGCTCCATGTTCAGTGTCAAGCTATAGTAAAGGTTCACGGGGTCTTTCCGTCTTGCCGCGGGAACACTGCATCTTCACAGCGAGTTCAATTTCACTGAGTCTCGGGTGGAGACAGCCTGGCCATCATTACGCCATTCGTGCAGGTCGGAACTTACCCGACAAGGAATTTCGCTACCTTAGGACCGTTATAGTTACGGCCGCCGTTTACTGGGGCTTCGATCAAGAGCGTCGCCTTGCGGCTAACCCCATCAATTAACCTTCCAGCACCGGGCAGGCGTCACACCGTATACGTCCACTTACGTGTTGGCACAGTGCTGTGTTTTTAATAAACAGTTGCAGCCAGCTGGTCTCTGCGACTGGCTTCGGCTCCGGGGGCAAACCCCTTCACCTAACGCCAGCGTGCCTTCTCCCGAAGTTACGGCACCATTTTGCCTAGTTCCTTCACCCGAGTTCTCTCAAGCGCCTGAGTATTCTCTACCTGACCACCTGTGTCGGTTTGGGGTACGATTCAATGTCACCTGATGCTTAGAGGCTTTTCCTGGAAGCCGGGCATCAACCACTTCACCGCCGTAGCGGCTCGTCATCACGCCTCAGTGTTAAAAGAAGAGCGGATTTGCCTGCTCCTCCCACCTACACGCTTAAACCGGGACGACCGTCGCCCGGATGGCCTAGCCTTCTCCGTCCCCCCTTCGCAGTCACATTCAGTACAGGAATATTAACCTGTTTCCCATCAGCTACGCCGTTCGGCCTCGCCTTAGGGGTCGACTCACCCTGCCCCGATTAACGTTGGACAGGAACCCTTGGTCTTCCGGCGAGCGGGTTTTTCACCCGCTTTATCGTTACTTATGTCAGCATTCGCACTTCTGATACCTCCAGCAGGCCTCACGGCGCCGCCTTCACCGGCTTACAGAACGCTCCCCTACCCATTCAGAGAACAGACGTCAGAATACAGCTTACAGACGCCGCCCCAGTCCAGTCAGCATTTTCGCTATCTCTTCATAGTCCATCGCGCCATTCCTGCCACTGAACCCGATTGATATAGCCCAAATCCAGACAATATCTTAACCATACACGCATCTCATCGGCACTGCCTAAGGCTATACTAATGAAACGCCTGAACTCGGGTTTGGAATAATGCTGCTTACCAAAGCCCTCGGCAAGGTTGGACGCAAATGCCCTTACTTGCCCGCCCGACCTGGTCCGCTAATCCATATTGTTCGTACTGAGGAAATGTCAAACTCACCTGATGAATTTCTAACGAAATTCGATAAGCTTTCTTAAACACGTCCAATTGCTCGAATCCATATGACATCATTCCGTCCTCTGTCTTCTGAAATCTGTCCTCTGAATGCCGCAGCTTCGGCGCATGGTTTAGCCCCGTTACATCTTCCGCGCAGGCCGACTCGACCAGTGAGCTATTACGCTTTCTTTCAATGATGGCTGCTTCTAAGCCAACATCCTGGCTGTCTGGGCCTTCCCACATCGTTTCCCACTTAACCATGACTTCGGGACCTTAGCTGGCGGTCTGGGTTGTTTCCCTCTTCACGACGGACGTTAGCACCCGCCGTGTGTCTCCCGTGATGACATTCTTCGGTATTCGCAGTTTGCATCGGGTTGGTAAGCCGGGATGGCCCCCTAGCCGAAACAGTGCTCTACCCCCGAAGATGAACTCACGAGGCGCTACCTAAATAGCTTTCGGGGAGAACCAGCTATCTCCCGGTTTGATTGGCCTTTCACCCCCAGCCACAAGTCATCCGCTAATTTTTCAACATTAGTCGGTTCGGTCCTCCAGTTAGTGTTACCCAACCTTCAACCTGCCCATGGCTAGCTCACCGGGTTTCGGGTCTATACCCTGCAACTCATTTCGCCCAGTTAAGACTCGGTTTCCCTGCGGCTCCCCTATGCGGTTAACCTTGCTACAGAATATAAGTCGCTGACCCATTATACAAAAGGTACGCAGTCACCCCACCCCAAAACGCTCCACTGCTTGATGATTGTGTTGGGCGTCGCTGTCGCTCCGCCAACCGCGCATCAGTGATGTCGTTACGCATTTTGTGCGCCACGCAAAGCGAAACGCTTTGGTGGTGGGGCTCCCACTGCTTGTACGTACACGGTTTCAGGTTCTCTTTCACTCCCCTCGCCGGGGTTCTTTTCGCCTTTCCCTCACGGTACTGGTTCACTATCGGTCAGTCAGGAGTATTTAGCCTTGGAGGATGGTCCCCCCTTCTTCAGACAGGATTTCTCGTGTCCCGCCTTACTCGTCGAACTCACAACCACGCCATCTTCGAGTACGGGGCTGTCACCCTCTCTCGCCGGCCTTTCCAGACCGTTCCTCTGATGCTGTGGCTGATGCAGGTTCTGGGCTCCTCCCCGTTCGCTCGCCGCTACTGGGGGAATCTCGGTTGATTTCTTTTCCTCGGGGTACTGAGATGTTTCAGTTCCCCCGGTTCGCCTCATTAACCTATGGATTCAGTTAATGATAGTGCAACGCATTGCACTGGGTTTCCCCATTCGGACATCGCCGGCTCATATCGCTTCATATCAGCTTACCGACGCTTTTCGCAGATTAGCGCGTCCTTCATCGCCTCTGACTGCCTAGGCATCCACCGTGTACGCTTAGTCGCTTAACCTCACAACCCGAAACTGTCTCGGACTGCTGCAGCTTGAGAGACTCGTCAATAATACCTCAGCGATATTATCGAGTGTTTCAATTTTTCAGCTTGTTCCAGATTGTTAAAGAGCAAAATAATTCACAGCATACTGTCGCCAATATACTCTGAATGACTTTTAGTATGGTGGAGCTAAGCGGGATCGAACCGCTGACCTCCTGCGTGCAAGGCAGGCGCTCTCCCAGCTGAGCTATAGCCCCATACAGAATCTTCCGCTATCACATGGTGTTACCCAAACCTTTTCATCACCGCCAGTTTCAACGCGAATCACGCAGTGTGCGCAAGCACATGAGTAATGCAGCGTTTAAAATGGCAAAGAGGAAAAGCGTTTGGTAGGCCTGAGTGGACTTGAACCACCGACCTCACCCTTATCAGGGGTGCGCTCTAACCACCTGAGCTACAAGCCTATCGCGATAACGTCATTCTCTTCTTTCATCAGACAATCTGTGTGAGCACTGCACTCAACGCATCTCAGGTAAGGAGGTGATCCAACCGCAGGTTCCCCTACGGTTACCTTGTTACGACTTCACCCCAGTCATGAGCCACAAAGTGGTCAGCGCCCCCCTTGCGGTTAAGCTACCGACTTCTTTTGCAACCCACTCCCATGGTGTGACGGGCGGTGTGTACAAGGCCCGGGAACGTATTCACCGTAGCATGCTGATCTACGATTACTAGCGATTCCGACTTCATGGAGTCGAGTTGCAGACTCCAATCCGGACTACGACAGACTTTGTGTGTTCCGCTTGCTCTCGCGAGGTCGCTTCACTTTGTATCCGCCATTGTAGCACGTGTGTAGCCCTACTCGTCAGGGCCATGATGACTTGACGTCATCCCCACCTTCCTCCGGTTTATCACCGGCAGTCTCCTTTGAGTTCCCGCCATTACGCGCTGGCAACAAAGGATAAGGGTTGCGCTCGTTGCGGGACTTAACCCAACATTTCACAACACGAGCTGACGACAGCCATGCAGCACCTGTCTCAGAGCTCCCGAAGGCGCAACCTCATCTCTGAGGTCTTCTCTGGATGTCAAGAGTAGGTAAGGTTCTTCGCGTTGCATCGAATTAAACCACATGCTCCACCGCTTGTGCGGGCCCCCGTCAATTCATTTGAGTTTTAACCTTGCGGCCGTACTCCCCAGGCGGTCGATTTAACGCGTTAGCTTCGGAAGCCACAGCTCAAGGCCACAACCTCCAAATCGACATCGTTTACAGCGTGGACTACCAGGGTATCTAATCCTGTTTGCTCCCCACGCTTTCGCACCTGAGCGTCAGTCTTCGTCCAGGGGGCCGCCTTCGCCACCGGTATTCCTCCACATCTCTACGCATTTCACCGCTACACATGGAATTCTACCCCCCTCTACGAGACTCCAGCCAACCAGTCTTAGATGCCATTCCCAGGTTGAGCCCGGGGATTTCACATCTAACTTAATTGACCGCCTGCGTGCGCTTTACGCCCAGTCATTCCGATTAACGCTTGCACCCTCCGTATTACCGCGGCTGCTGGCACGGAGTTAGCCGGTGCTTCTTCTGCGGGTAACGTCAAAATTCAACTCTGTTCAAGCTGAACCCTTCCTCCCCGCTGAAAGTACTTTACAACCCGAAGGCCTTCTTCATACACGCGGCATGGCTGCATCAGGCTTGCGCCCATTGTGCAATATTCCCCACTGCTGCCTCCCGTAGGAGTCTGGGCCGTGTCTCAGTCCCAGTGTGGCTGGTCATCCTCTCAGACCAGCTAGGGATCGTCGCCTAGGTAGGCCTTTACCCTACCTACTAGCTAATCCCATCTGGGTTCATCCGACGGCGTGAGGCCCTTTCAGGTCCCCCACTTTGGTCTCGCGACATTATGCGGTATTAGCCACCGTTTCCAGTGGTTATCCCCCGCCCTCGGGCAGATCCCCAGACATTACTCACCCGTCCGCCGCTCGTCAGCAAAAGCGCAAGCGCTTTTCTGTTACCGCTCGACTTGCATGTGTTAGGCCTGCCGCCAGCGTTCAATCTGAGCCATGATCAAACTCTTCAATTGAAAGCTTGATGCTCAAAGAAACTGACTGTTAGTTCGTAATGAATTAACTGTTGTTCACTCTTCAAGACTTTAAAACGTATTTTTTTGTGATACGGTCTTGTGAGTGCCCACACAGATTGTCTGATTAATTGTTAAAGAGCAGGCTGACATAAAATTTAACATTCTCGGTCAGCCGGGCTGCGTATATTACGCTGTTCGCCCGCAGAGTCAAGCGCTTATTGACTTCTCTCTGCCTGGCCTGACAACGTTTATCAGCGTTGTGTCGGTCAGTGGTGGCGCATTATAGGGAGTTCTTTGACGCTGGCAAGCGTTTATTGAAAAAAAAATTCCATTCGGAGATTTTTTCAACAACACGGTGATATAAAGAACAAAAAAACCTATTTTCTGATGCCTTTAATCGCTTTAGGTAAGTCTACAAGGCTATCTATTACTAAATCAGCCGTTTGTTCAGCCTCATCAGTAATTGGTTTACCTGTACGAACTAACACTTTAGTTCCCACTTCCGCCAACGTTGCCGCTTGCATATCTTCCAGCTTGTCACCAACCATAAAAGAAGCTGTCATATCAATACCAAGCTCTTTCTGTGCGTCCAGCAACATACCCGGCTGTGGTTTACGGCAGTCACAACTCTTCTTATACTGCTCTTCAGTTGCATCTGTGTGATGAGGACAATAATAGATGCCATCCAAATCCACACCACGGTCTGCCAGCGACCAATCCATCCATTCCGTCAGTTGCAAAAACTGCTCTTCATCGAAAATGCCACGGGCAATACCTGACTGGTTTGTAACTAATATCAGTGCATACCCCATCTTTTTCAATTCAATCATGGCTTCAATAACACCATCAATAAATTGAAAATCATCTATTTCATGTACATAACCATGATCGATATTTATTGTTCCGTCACGATCTAAAAATACGGCAGGAATACCTTGTGTCACCCGATTGCTCCAAGAATGTAAGAAGCCCTCAGTATCGCACGATTTAGCCATGAATGAGAATGCAGCGATTAAGTTATTCACAGTTGACTTAGACGTCTAGACACCTTAACATCCGATTCAACGGGTGGTTTGTTTTCTCAAAAATATTCAAGCTATCAATTTTCAAAATTTTTATAAAAACAAATAAGAATAAAAATGATAAAACTTTCTCATATCAATAAAATATTCCAGCAGGGTGCCCGTTCTATCAACGCGCTTTCAGATATCAGCCTGCATGTTCCGCAAGGACAAATTTACGGTGTTATTGGCTCATCCGGCGCAGGTAAAAGTACACTAATTCGCTGTGTAAATATGCTTGAGCGTCCAACTTCCGGGCAAGTACTAGTTGACGGACAGGATTTAACTATCTTATCTGATAGTGATTTAACTCGTGCACGTCGTCGCATTGGCATGATTTTCCAACACTTCAATTTGCTGTCTTCAAGAACAGTGTTCGGCAACATAGCTTTACCTTTGGAACTGGATAACATTCCAAAGGCTGAAATCAAAAAGCGAGTAGACGAGTTATTGGAGCTTGTTGGTCTTGCAGATAAGCATGATGCTTATCCAGCAAATCTCTCTGGTGGACAGAAGCAACGTGTTGCTATTGCACGTGCTTTAGCTAATTCACCTAAGGTCCTTTTATGTGATGAAGCAACCAGTGCCCTAGATCCTGCAACAACACGTTCTATTCTAGAATTATTGAAAGATATTAATCGCCGTCTGGGATTAACCATTCTGTTGATTACACATGAAATGGATGTCGTTAAGCGTATTTGTGATCAGGTAGCCGTTATCAGTGGTGGGCAATTGATTGAGCAAGACATTGTTAGTGAAGTGTTCTCTCATCCCAAGACACCTATCGCTCAGGCATTCATTCAGTCAACTTTGCATCTGGATATCCCTGAAGATTATGTACAAAAAATGCAAAGCCACCCAGCACCAGATCTTAGTCCATTATTGAAATTAGAGTTCACCGGTCAGTCTGTAGATGCCCCATTGATTTCAATGGCGGTACGTCGTTTTGATATTGATATGAATATATTAAGTTCTCAAATCGACTATGCCGGTGGCGTAAAATTTGGTGTGATGTTAGCTGAATTACACGGTGAAAATGGCGGCGTTGAATCAACGATTAAGTTTTTACAAGATCATCATGTGAAAGTAGAGGTTCTCGGTTATGTCTGAAGGAATGATTTTATTACTGGCTAAAGGCGTCTGGGAAACTCTAGTAATGACTTTTGTTTCTGGATTCTTTGGCTTCATTATCGGGCTGCCGGTAGGTGTATTATTATATGTCACTCGTCCCGGTCAAATTATGGAAAATAGTAAACTCTATCGTTTTCTTTCAGCGGTAGTTAATATTTTCCGCTCTATCCCATTTATTATTTTACTGGTGTGGATGATTCCTTTTACCAGATTAATTGTGGGGACATCGATTGGTTTACAAGCTGCCATTGTCCCATTAACCATAGGTGCTGCGCCATTTATTGCTCGTATGGTGGAAAATGCTTTATTAGAAATTCCATCAGGACTAATTGAAGCTGCCAGAGCAATGGGAGCAACCCCATTCCAGATTGTAAAGAAAATTCTGTTACCTGAAGCATTACCTGGTTTGCTCAATGCAGCCACAATTACCCTCATAACTTTAGTCGGTTATTCTGCAATGGGAGGTGCTGTAGGTGCAGGCGGATTAGGCCAAATTGGCTACCAATACGGTTATATCGGCTATAATGCAACAGTAATGAATACCGTATTAGTGTTACTGGTTATTTTAGTTTATTTAATTCAATTGAGTGGTGACCGTTTAGTCAAGGCCACAACACATAAATAACAAGATTATTTTAATAGCAGTACCTGTTCGGTGCTAATAAATCAGTATTCTATAGGGGTAAAGTATGTCTGTTAAATTAAAAACAATCGCAACTATCAGCGCTCTTTTAGGTTCATTAATTTTGGCGGGTTGTGGGCAAGAGAAACAAGATCCAAACCATATTAAAGTCGGCGTTATCGTAGGTGCAGAGCAGGAAGTTGCTGAAATTGCGAAAAAAGTCGCTAAAGATAAATATGGTCTGGATGTAGAATTGGTGACCTTTAATGATTTTGTATTACCAAACGAAGCTCTGAGTAAAGGTGATATTGATCTGAATGCGTACCAGCACAAACCCTATATGGATCAGCAAATCAAAGATCGCGGTTATAAGATGGTCATAGTTGGCAATTCTTTTGTTTATCCAATTGCAGGTTATTCCAAAAAAATTAAATCTCTGGATGAATTGCAGGACGGTTCCCAAATTGCGTTACCAAACGATCCAACGAACTTAGGCCGTTCTTTATTACTGTTGCAGAAACAAGGTCTAATTAAACTGAAAGATGGCATAGGTTTATTACCAACAGTTCTGGACGTTGTTGAAAATCCTAAAAATTTAAAATTAGTCGAACTGGAAGCTCCACAATTACCACGTTCACTGGATGATCAAAAAATTGCTCTGGCAATCATCAATACGACATATGCAAGTCAGATTGGCCTGACTCCAGCAAAAGATGGCTTATTTGTTGAAGATAAAGATTCTCCATATGTAAACTTACTGGTCAGTCGAGAAGATAATAAAGATGCTGAAAACGTTAAGAAATTCGTTAAGGCATATCAATCCGACGAAGTTGATGAAGCTGCCAATAAGATCTTTAATGGTGGTGCAGTGAAAGGCTGGTAATCTTTCATATTACGCTCATTGATATTAGAATAATCAGGCGGACAAATTGTCCGCCTGATTTATTATGGCATCATGTTTTCGATATTTTTTGTTAACCTGATCTACTCGCTTAACTCTAACCGTAAAAATTCGAGGATCTATAATGCATAGGCTACTTGCCTCTTTGTTAGTACTGTCCATAACAGGATGTTCAATGCAACAAACAACATTTCCTGACTCTTCCCAGTTATCAGATATGAGACTCACAAAACTATCAACTAGCGAAAAAAAACATTCCTCTTCATCCGTAAAGTTATATACCAAAAGTGAAGAATTATTAGGTGCTTCATTTAAAGATTTAGGGATTGTTTCTGGTCAATCATGTCGCAGTTCCTTACAAGATCCACCAGCGAATATCACAGTAGCTCGCAACCAGATGATAACCAAAGCCGCTTATTTGGATGCTAACGCTGTTTTATTGCATCAATGCGAAATATTATCAGGCCAAGGATGTTACCAGGTAGCAATATGTGAAGGCTCAGCCCTGCTTATCGCCCAATGACCGATTTCCATTTCACACAGATAGGGGTTATCCACTCCCCTTATAAAGAAAAATTTGCCGTTCCCCGCCAACCAGGGCTTATTGAAGATGGTGGTGGGAAGCTGGTACTTCTTCCCCCCTATAATCAAGCGGATGTAGTTCGTGGTCTGGAACAATTTAGTCATCTGTGGGTTATTTTTATCTTCCATCAAACAATAGAAGGCGGCTGGAAGCCAATGGTACGTCCACCTCGTTTAGGCGGCAATGCAAAAATGGGCGTATTCGCAACTCGTTCGACTTTTCGACCTAATCCAATTGGTATGTCTCTAATTGAACTTAAAGGGATCGAATACAAGAAAGGTCAAATTACTTTGGAACTGGGTAGCCTGGATTTAGTTGATGGTACGCCTGTTATTGATATTAAGCCTTATTTACCTTTTGCTGAATGTCAGCCACATGCAGTGGCAGGTTTTGCACAGCAAGCCCCCGCTACTGATATGGAAGTAATATTTTCACCTGCCGCTGAACAACAACTCATCCCAGTTCAAAATATTTATCCGAACTTACGTCGTTTTATCAGTCAAGTTTTGGCCCAAGATCCTCGTCCTGCTTACCGGAAAGGAAAACAGGAAAATCGGGAATATGCGGCTCATTTACTGGATTTTAATGTACGCTGGAGAATCTGTGGCACATTAACCGAAGTGGTCTCCATAGATCCCCATTAAAAATCAGCATATACCCTTTTGGCATCTTAAACTCGCTGGTAGACTAAAGGCTTATTTTCGTTTTTTATTGGCTGGCAAATTTCTGCCAGTCAGAAGCAATTTGCTGCTCTAATGGAACCTAACAATGCGTACTAGCCAATATCTGCTCTCTACATTAAAAGAGACTCCTGCCGACGCGGAGGTTGTCAGCCATAAGCTGATGCTGCGTGCGGGCATGATCCGTAAACTCGCTTCAGGTTTGTATAATTGGATGCCTACAGGTATCCGTGTACTCAAAAAAGTTGAAAAAATTGTTCGTGAAGAGATGAACAATACCGGAGCGATCGAAATATCTATGCCCGTCGTACAGCCCGCAGATCTATGGCAAGAAAGCGGCCGCTGGGAACAATACGGTCCAGAGTTATTACGTTTTGTTGACCGAGGTGATCGTCCTTTTGTACTAGGTCCAACTCATGAAGAGGTCATCACTGATCTGATCCGCAATGAAGTCAGCTCATATAAGCAATTACCACTGACATTATTCCAGATTCAAACTAAATTTCGCGATGAAGTTCGCCCTCGTTTTGGCGTGATGCGCTCCCGTGAATTCCTAATGAAAGATGCTTACTCTTTCCACGCTACCCAAGCATCATTACAAGAAACTTACGACAACATGTATGAAGCCTACAGCAAAATTTTTACCCGCATAGGTTTGGATTTTCGTGCTGTCCTGGCAGATACCGGTTCCATCGGTGGTAGTGCTTCCCATGAATTTCAGGTTCTGGCGGCCAGTGGAGAAGATGATATCGTTTTCTCAACTGAATCCAATTACGCAGCTAATATTGAATTAGCCGAAGCTGTTGCCCCTGCTTATAATCGCGCAGCACCAACAGAAGAGATACATCTGGTAGATACTCCAAACGCAAAAACAATTGCTGAACTGGTTGAGCAATTCAATCTGCCAATTGAGAAAACGGTTAAAACCCTGATGGTTCATGCAGCAGAAGGCGCGGATCATAAATTGATTGCCTTACTGGTTCGGGGCGACCATGAACTTAATGAAATCAAAGCAGAGAAATTATCTTTAGTTGCCAGCCCACTGACTTTTGCTACCGAGGAAGAGATTCGTTCAATTGTTGGTGCAGGCCCAGGTTCATTGGGGCCTGTCAATCTGCCGATACCTGTTATTATCGACCGCAGTGTGGCGGTGATGAGTGACTTTGGCGCAGGTGCTAATATTGATGACAAACATTATTTCGGTATCAACTGGGAGCGTGATCTGCCGCTACCAGAAGTTGCTGATATCCGTAATGTTGTTGAAGGTGATGCCAGCCCGGATGGTAAAGGGATATTGCTTATCAAACGTGGTATTGAAGTCGGCCATATCTTCCAACTTGGCACCAAATATTCCGATGCCATGAAAGCGACTGTTCAAAGCGAAGACGGCCACAATCAGATAGTCACTATGGGCTGTTATGGTATTGGTGTTACTCGAATTGTCGCCGCAGCGATTGAACAAAATCACGATGACCGCGGTATCATCTGGCCTGATACCATTGCACCATTCCAAGTTGCTATTTTGCCAATGAATATGCACAAGTCATACCGAGTTAAAGAAGTGGCAGAGAAACTGTATGCTGATCTACGCGCTAGCGGCATTGATGTTATTTTTGATGATCGTAAAGAACGCCCAGGCGTGATGTTTGCCGATATGGAGCTTATCGGTATACCACACACTATCGTTATTGGTGACCGTAATCTCGATAATGGCGAAGTAGAATATAAACATCGCCGCAGTGACGAAAAACAGATGCTAAAACTAGACCATGTTGCTGACTACCTGAAGCAACAACTTGGTTGTTAATTGGGTTATTGCAGTAACTTATTGAATAATATGGTGATAATGGTCGCATTATAACAGAGCATTTTACGCTTCTTAGCCCATTATCACCACGCATACTAAAGCTAGAATTATCTCTTCATATTACAAGATTTCGATTTATCGAAATGGATTTTACCTGTCTGAATCAGGGCAGGATCAAATTGTCCATCTTCCATTGAAGGACGAACGCTGTAATAGCCTTCAACTTCAACATAAACCGGAGTTCCACCTTCCACACCAACTTGGTGATAGCCTTGCTCTAAATCCAGACTTTCCGTTACAGCATACCGCTTACCTGTACTACAATCTGTAAACAAAGCAGCATCAGCCATATAACTATATTCACCCACCAGCTTCTTCGGTTTTACTCGTTGCAGTTCATAATTGAATGATGATTCAATTTTATTACCTTCAATATCGAGCATTTCCAAGTTTTCACCTTTCGGAAGATAATAAGATTTCTGATCGTCTGATTTTGTCAGGCTAATTTTCTCTCCATCTTTCGCCCATAGACCGGATTCAAAGAACGACTGGTCACCATCACGAGCGCCAAGATAAGTTTGCTCCAGAATATAAGTACCGTCATTATCCAATAACAGTGTGGTATCAATACCAGAACAATCAGCGCAAGGAAGAGTACCATGAAAAGTCTGATCTACTGGCTGTGAACTCGTTTGCTGTACTGAGTTACCTTTACATCCCATCAGAGCAGATACACCTACAGCAACTAATGCTGTCAAAAGTTTTTTATTCACATTTATCTCCACACAGTATAATGAGCTCTATAATTCTCATCTTATAAGTAACACAAGGAACATAGCGATTATTCAAGCCTAATAGCGTAAGTACTGTCCTTCTTAAGGATGTTACCCAACAATAGCAAAATAACGTAGGCCGATTTTAATACTTTTGTCAGGAACTTGCTGTGAAATAAGACTTTTATTTATTTACTGTTCAGAATGAATAACCAAAGTTATTCATTAATCACGATTGATTTCCTGTGCTATAGTCATTAACAGTGCTTTTGAGTTACAATTTTTAACAACCACGGGCGGCAATAACCGCCACTAACCATAGTGGTGAGCGAATATGTCTATAAATACTGAATATCAACCAATTAACTGTGACGACTACGACAATCTTGAGTCAACTTGCCAACATCAGCTCCACCTCCACATAAAGTTGCGAGGTGGGGAAGTTATTGAAGGAAAAGCCTGTGATTTGGTTTTAAGAAAAAAAGTTGAATACTTGATAATTGAAACAGAAGGTAAACCCCGTGAATTGCGGTTAGACCATATTGCTAGCTTCAGTCACCCTAAAATTGGCACTATTACTATTGAACCCTCTGAATCTTGATAGAAAACAGCCGCCTTGGGCGGCTTAACTTTTTATTTTAACAGCGTTTTATGCCAGCTAATTGTTAACATCTCCCTTCCTTCCTCCGCTTCACTTTCCTTAGTGACAAAAACACCTAACGCCGCTATTAATTGTTCATTGTAATAAAGCAATGGAATTCGCTCTCTAAGCCACGGAGCAACACCAAGCTCTTGCCACAATTTTTTACTATGCCGGGAGTGTTGACGCCCCACAATGCTTATCATTCCCTGGACACCAAAGCGAATAGTCACTCGTTCATTACTCGCCGGGCCCCTTACTTGAATACCGTGATCAGCAATATTCAATTCTCCCAGACGATCTGGTAATACCAAAGTATTGCAAATATCCCATTCAATAATAGCCTCTCTCAAAGATTGCCATTGAGGAATTAACCAGAGTTTTTGCTTATAACGACGTACATCATAGTTACCAAATTGTAGCCGAGGCTCAGCATCAGCGCGAGCAAGCGCCACCTCACACCAAAGACGATTAAGCTGCTCCCGTGAAGGCATTTTCATCTCATGATAACCAAACCAACGACGTAACACAGCATTTCGTTTGGCTTCTGAACATACAGCCAAAGACGGAATACCCAAAGCACCATCTTGAGTTATCAGCTCTTTCAGAGACTCATCCAGTAATTCATCTAGAAGCTGCTCTTGCTCACCACATAAACTTGCACTACGAGCAACAGATTGTGGGAAATGCGGCCAACGTTGATTCAGTAACGGCATGATGTGTAAGCGCAGAAAATTTCTGTCATAACGATCATCTTGATTACTGTCATCTTCAATCCAATTCAGACGATGTTTACTGGCATACATCTCCAGTTCATTCCGGCTATAATCAAGTAGCGGACGTAACAATAATGTATCAGCAAATGCAGCTATTGAAGGCATAGAAGCAAGACCTGCCGGACCGCTACCTCGTTTTAATGCCAGTAACAAAGTCTCCGCCTGATCATCAAGATGTTGAGCTGTTACCAAAATTTCGTCTTTTTGTAATTCTCGCTTAAATACCTGATATCGAGCATCGCGAGCAGCAGCCTCAATCCCCTTTTGACGAGCATCTATCGTGACTCTTGAGAAATGAAACTCGACTTGCCAGTCATCACAGATCTGTTGGCAATGTTGAACCCATTGATCTGCTTTTAGGTTTAAACCGTGGTGAATATGCATTGCTCTTAGTTGGATTTCCTGATTATGTTGATTACGCCAATTAACCAGCAAATGAAGCAAAACGGAGGAATCTAACCCACCACTGAATCCAACCAAAATTTTCTTATATTCACCAAGCTGTTTAGCCAAAGTGACAAATAGTCGCTCATTAATGTTTGTCATTACAGATTCAAGCGTTCTCTAATGTGCAATAATATGAATTCGTTATTACCTATTTTATTCAATTTAACATCACTACCCGTTAATAACGCTTTCCGTCACTTTCATTAAAAATACAAAATAAATAAAGTAGAAACAATAAGGGATGGAAGTAGCTGAAATTTATCAGTTACAATCATTTCCACCCCTCATGCAAACAATGAGTTCAGATATTAGCAATAACCATATTGCATCAAGCGCTGATATCGGCGGTTGATTAATTCTTCAGATGTCAAATGATCAATCTCTGCCAGATCAACCAACAACTGAGCTTTCAACGATGCGGATATTGTTTCATAGTCACGATGAGCGCCACCTAATGGCTCTGAGATCACAGTATCGACTAATTCCAATTCTTTCAAACGAGGTGCGGTAATCCCCATCGCTTCTGCCGCCAAAGGTGCTTTTTCCGCG
The DNA here is from genome assembly GCF_001083805.1 of Photorhabdus luminescens subsp. luminescens. Lineage (GTDB taxonomy): Bacteria > Pseudomonadota > Gammaproteobacteria > Enterobacterales > Enterobacteriaceae > Photorhabdus > Photorhabdus luminescens. Next base: position 349,447 of record NZ_JXSK01000004.1, read on the forward strand.
CTTTTCCACAAAATTGAAGCACACCCTTCTGGGGAGATAACAGAATAAGTACTATATTGCAGCATATTCACTTTATCACCAACACCAATCGCTAATGCGCCACCAGAGCCGCCTTCACCAATGACAGTACAAATAACAGGCACAGACAAGCGGGACATTTCACGCAAGTTGCGAGCAATCGCCTCAGATTGACCACGCTCTTCTGCGCCAACCCCCGGATATGCGCCAGGAGTATCAATGAAAGTAATAATTGGCAGTTTAAAACGCGCTGCCATTTCCATCAAGCGCAAAGCCTTACGATACCCTTCTGGCGCCGGCATACCGAAATTACGGCGAATTTTTTCTTTGGTCTCACGGCCTTTTTGGTGACCAATAATCATCACGGGACGCCCATCAAGACGAGCCAGACCACCAACAATGGCTTTGTCATCAGCATAAGCACGATCACCAGCAAGCTCTTCAAAATCAGTAAAAATATGCTGAATATAGTCCAACGTATAAGGACGACGTGGGTGACGGGCAAGCTGAGCAATTTGCCAGGCACCTAAATCTGAAAAGATTTTACGAGTCAATTCCAGACTTTTTTCTCGCAAACGTTGTACTTCTTCATCCAGATTTATATCTAATTTTTCACCTTGACGGCTAACTGCGGTTAGCGAATCAATTTTCGCTTCCAGCTCGGCAATCGGCTGTTCAAATTCAAGAAAATTCAGACTCATAACATTCCTATTTTAGTCAAATTCTAATTCTACCTGCTCATTACCCAGCAGAGTTCGCAAATCTGTCAGAAGGTTATCCGTTGGCGTTACCCTCCACGTCGCTCCAAATCTTAAACGGGCGCGGGCGTCTTCCCTCTGGTAATAAAGATGAACTGGTATCGTTCCCGAACGATGTGGTTCCAATGCACTACGAAGACGGCTTAACAATTGATCATCAATTTGCCTGTCTGACAGCGAGATAGCAAGTCCACGCGCATATTTTTCACGCGCCTCACTAATATCCATTAATTCACGAGCTGTCATTTTAAGACCGCCATTGAAGTCATCAAAGCTGACCTGCCCTGTAGCAATTAATATCCGGTCTTGTTCTAACAAATGCCGATATTTCTCCAAGGCATCGGAAAATAACATAACTTCTAGACGTCCTGAACGGTCATCTAAGGTACAAATACCAATCCGGTTACCTCGTTTGGTTATAATCACTTTAGATGCTAACACCAAACCTATCACAGTCGTTACTTGACCACGCGGTGTTGGATTCACATCTTTTAACCTCAATCCATTAGTATAGCGCTCAATTTCTTTTAAATAACGGGTGATAGGATGCCCAGTTAAATAGAGTCCCAACGTTTCCCGTTCACCATCAAGAACAATTTGTTCCGGCCATTGAGGAATATTGGCATAAGAGCGCTCCACTTCTTCTGGTTCTTCAGCTAATACACCAAACATATCAGTCTGACCAGTGGCTTCCGCTTTAGCATGTTGATCTGCTGCTTTTAGGGCATCTTCCAGCGTAGACATCAGTGCTGCACGGTGCGGCCCCAAACGGTCAAATGCCCCTGACATGATCAGTTTTTCCATCACTCGACGATTTAACTTCTTGATGTCAACACGGGCACATAAATCAAACAGTTCTCTAAAATAACCCTCTTTCTGACGAGCTTCAATGATCGCTTCAATCGGCCCTTCGCCTACCCCTTTAATTGCACCGATGCCATATACGATCTCCCCGTCATCATTAACGTGGAAATGATACAAACCACTATTGATATCAGGTGGTAAGATTTTCAGCCCCATGCGCCAGCATTCATCAATCAAACCAACAACTTTTTCTGTATTATCCATATCAGCAGTCATTACCGCAGCCATGAATTCAGCCGGGTAATGCGCTTTCAACCATAAAGTCTGATAAGAAACCAAGGCATATGCAGCAGAATGAGATTTGTTAAATCCGTAACCGGCAAACTTCTCTACTAGGTCAAAGATTTTCATTGCCAGTTCGCCATTAATACCCAGCTTTTTTGCGCCCTCTTCAAAGACAGAACGCTGCTTAGCCATCTCCTCCGGCTTCTTCTTACCCATCGCTCGCCGGAGCATATCTGCACCACCGAGAGTATATCCCGCCAGCACCTGAGCAATCTGCATCACTTGTTCTTGATAAAGGATAATACCGTAAGTTGGTTCCAACACAGGCTGTAAAGATTCATGCTGCCACTGTATATCCGGGTATGAGAGTTCTTCCCGGCCATGTTTGCGGTCAATGAAGTTATCCACCATGCCTGATTGCAAAGGACCTGGACGGAATAAAGCAACAAGCGCGATCATATCTTCGAAGCAGTCGGGACGCAGACGTTTAATCAGATCCTTCATACCACGGGATTCAAGCTGAAATACCGCTGTTGTTTCAGCTCGTTGCAGCATATCAAAGCTTTTAGCGTCGCTCAGTGGAATCGCTGCAATATCAATCGGCTCTAGACCTTTCTTCGCTCTACGCGCGTTGATCATCTCTAATGCCCAGTTGATAATGGTCAGTGTCCTCAGTCCGAGGAAGTCAAATTTCACTAACCCGGCATATTCCACATCGTTTTTATCAAACTGAGTAACCGGGTTCAAACCTTCCGGGTCACAATAGAGAGGCGAAAAATCGGTGATCTTAGTTGGAGCGATAACCACTCCACCCGCGTGTTTGCCTGCATTGCGAGTAACACCTTCCAATTTACGCGCCATATCTATCAGCGCTTTAACTTCCTCATCCGCTTCATAGATTTCAGGAAGTTGCGGCTCCGCGGCAAATGCTTTCTCCAACGTCATACCTGGATCAAGCGGTATCAATTTGGAAATCCTATCAACAAATCCATATGGATGCCCTAGCACACGGCCAACATCCCGAATTACCGCTTTCGCTGCCATTGTACCGAATGTAATGATCTGAGATACGGCATCACGACCATATATATCAGCCACATGATCAATCACCAGATCGCGTTTTTCCATACAGAAATCGACGTCAAAATCGGGCATAGAAACACGTTCAGGATTAAGGAATCGTTCAAAAAGCAGATCAAATTCCAAGGGATCGAGATCGGTTATTTTTAGGGCATAAGCCACCAGAGAACCTGCACCAGAACCACGTCCAGGGCCAACAGGAACACCGTTGTCTTTCGACCACTGAATAAATTCCATCACGATCAGGAAGTAGCCTGGGAATCCCATTTGGTTGATAACCCGAAGTTCAACATCGAGTCTCTCATCATATTCAGGACGTTTTTCTGCTCGTACTTTTGGATCCGGGTAGAGAAACGCCAAGCGTTCTTCCAATCCTTGTTTAGATTTATCTATCAGATAATCTTCAGTACTCATTTCTCCCGTAGGGAATTGCGGCAGGAAATATTCACCAAGGCGAATAGTAACATTACAGCGCTTAGCAATTTCTACACTATTTTCCAGCGCTTCTGGAATATCAGCGAATAGCTCACACATTTCCTGTTCACTACGCAGATATTGCTGAGGACTGTAATTTTTCGGGCGTTTGGGATCAGCCAAAGTATAGCCATCATGAATCGCTACGCGAATCTCATGTGCATCAAAATCTTCGCTATCAATAAAACAAACATCATTAGTTGCAACAACAGGCAGGTTTTTTTCCGTTGCCAGCGCAACCGCTGCGTGCAGATAACTTTCTTCATCTGCACGCCCAGTACGGATCAACTCCAAATAATAACAACCGGGAAAATGCTCCTGATAAAACTCAAGGCATTGGTCCACCATAACCTGATTACCACGTAGCAGGAATTTACCCACATCCCCCATACGGCCACCAGAGAGCAAGATTAGCCCTTCTTTATGGTTTATCAGCCATTCCAGCTTAATTGTCGGACCAATCGCACCATATCCCTTCTGATAAGCCTCTGATATCAGCAACGTCAGGTTATGATAGCCCGTATTATTGCGTGCAAGAATGGTGAGGCTAGCGTACTCATCACCAAGCAGTTCACTTTCTACATAGAAATCAGCACCAATAATCGGTTTTATTCCTGCCCCATGAGCACTGCCGTAAAATCTCACCAGTCCACACAAATTAGTAAAATCAGTGATCGCAAAAGCCGGCATACCTAACTGCGCAACCTTTTTCACTAAAGGGCTGGTTTTGGCTAAGCCATCAATCATTGAATAGTCGCTGTGAACACGTAAGTGCACAAAACGGGGTTCGGCCATATATTTATCCAGATGATATCAATTTGAAGAATAGCTGTATTTAGTCAACAGGTTTACTTAAGGCCAATTGCTCTCTTAACCGGCGCAAAACTTTTACGATGATGTTCTGTCGCTCCCAACTGAGCCAACTTTTCTAAATGAAATGCCGTCGGGTAGCCTTTATGCTTAGCAAATCCATATTCAGGAAACAGTTGATCAAGTTCAGCCATTTCCCGATCTCTGGTCACTTTCGCCACAATAGAAGCGGCGCTGATTTCAGCAACCAGTCCATCGCCTTTTATTACTGCTTGTGCCGACATGGGTAATTTAGGACAACGGTTACCATCAATCAGCACATATTCAGGAGAAATAGGCAAATTAGCCACAGCCCTTTGCATCGCAAGCATAGTTGCATGCAGGATATTCAATTGATCAATTTCTGCCGGTTCTGCACGCCCTAAACTCCAGCACAATGCTTTTTCTGTGATCTCCAGATACAGTGCCTCACGGCGTTTTTCACTAAGCTTTTTAGAATCGGCCAAACCAACTATTGGCCGTAATGGATCTAAAATAACCGCCGCAGTCACAACTGCACCCACTAATGGGCCTCGACCAACTTCATCAACCCCTGCAATCAGACTTGCTTGAGGATATATAAATTCCATCATTTTCCTGCCAATTCCAACACGGCTTGTGCTGCTTGTTCGTCAGCATTACAACGAATGCTTTCATGCAAACGTAAAAATGTCTGCTTCAATATTTCAACTTTTTCACTGCCTTGTAGTAACGGCAACAATTCATCTGCAAGTTTTTGCGGCTGACATTTTTCCTGCAATAATTCTTTAACTAACTCTTCACCGGATAATAAGTTAGGCAATGAAACATAAGGCGTTTTTACTAGGCGTTTTGCCAACCAGAAAGTCAATGGCTTCATCCGGTAACCCACCACCATTGGACATTTTGCCAGCATACATTCCAGAGCAGCAGTACCAGAGGCCAAAAGTGCGGCATCACTTGCGATCATGATTTCTCGCGCTTTGCCATCCACAAGATGAACATTCAGCTCTGGCGCAACTTCCTGCTTAATGCGCTCAAATTGTTCACGCCGTTTAGCATTCACTAATGGCACAAATACATACAGATCAGGTATGCTTCGCTGCAATAACTGAGCAGTTTTAAGAAAATCCGCACTCAGCATCTCAACCTCAGAATGTCGACTACCCGGCAATAAAGCCAAGCAAACAGCCTCTGGCGGAATACCTAATAACTCACGTGCCGCCGCTTTATTTGGTTGTAATGGCATAGCATCCGCCATAGTGTGCCCAATAAACCGGCATGGAACATTAAACTTATCGTAAAACGCTTTTTCAAAAGGTAAGAAAGCCAAGACCATATCTGTGGCTTTACCAATTTTGAAAACACGTTTCTGCCGCCAAGCCCATACCGACGGACTAACATAATGAATGGTGCGGATGCCCCGCTGTTTTAACCGACCTTCCAAGGTGATATTGAAATCCGGCGCATCAATGCCCACAAACACATCAGGTTTCAGTTCAGTGAAACGAGTGGTCAGATCCTTACGGATTTTCAACAAACGAGGCAAACGTTCAAGAACCTCGACAACCCCCATTACTGCTAGCTCTTCCATCTCATACCAAGCTTCACAACCTTCAGCCTGCATAAGAGGACCTGCCACACCAACAAAACGGGCATTAGGTACTTTCGCTTTTAAAGCACGAATTAAACCTGCACCAAGGATATCACCGGAGGTTTCTCCGGCGATTAATCCAATAGTCAACGGACGCAGACTATCAATAGAAGAAATGGTAGCCAAAGGAGTATCCTTCATCTACTTAACGAACAATGCCACGGGTAGAATTTGCCAGAAAATCGCTGAAGATTTTTACATGCTGATTACCTTCAGCTAACTCAGCAATTTCTTGTTGTGCTTCTTCTAAAGTTTTTCCATTACGATACAAAATCTTGTATGCATTCCTAATTGCGTGCAATGAATCTTTATCAAAACCACGGCGTTTCAGGCCTTCGACATTAATGCCGAAAGGTGTTGCATGATTCCCCTGAGCGATAACATATGGCGGAATATCCTGTACCACACCAGAACACCCTCCCACCATAGCATGAGCGCCTATCTGACAAAACTGATGAATCGCACTCATACCACCAATGATGACATAATCACCCAGAGTAACATGCCCTCCTAAAGTACCATTATTAGCAATGACACAACGATCACCGATAATACAGTCATGAGCGACATGGGTATTGATCATCAACAAATTATCATTGCCGATCTTCGTTACACCACCACCTTGCACGGTGCCACGATGAATAGTGACACTTTCTCGGATACGATTACGATCACCAATTTCAACCCGGGTTGGTTCACCGTGATATTTCAGGTCCTGATTCATTTCGCCAATAGAGGCAAACTGAAAAATCTGGTTATCACGGCCGATTTTAGTTATTCCATTGACAACAACATGAGACTTCAGCTCTGTGCCTTCGCCAATTTCAACCTGTGAACCAACACAACAAAACGGCCCAATACGCACATTGGCGCCAATAACCGCACCATCTTCTACAATAGCGCTAGGATGTATATAAGCGGTTTCATCAATCATAGACTAAACCTCACGACGGCGAGCACACATCATTTCTGCTTCGCAAGCTACTTCTCCATCGACTTTTGCTACGCCTCTACAACGTGCAACCCCTCGACGCTCTTTAATAAATTCCACTTCTAATATCAGTTGATCCCCAGGCACTACTGGACGTTTAAAACGGGCGCCATCAATTGCGGCAAAATAATAGAGCTCATTTGGCTCCAGTTTACCCACGCTCTTAAATGCCAGAATTCCGGTAGCCTGTGCCATAGCTTCAAGGATCAAAACGCCAGGGAAAATAGGTTTGCCGGGAAAATGCCCCTGAAAGAAGGGTTCATTTAAAGATACATTTTTTACTGCACGTAAGAATTTACCTTCCTCAAAATCAAGAACGCGATCCACCAATAAAAATGGATAACGATGTGGAAGTAGATCTAAAATTTCTTCAATGTGCAGAGTATGATTATCACTCATCTAAATACTCTTCCTGTCAAAAAGGACTAATTGTATTAACGACACGGCCCGCTTAAACCCCAAATCCAGAGTTCCCAGGCAGGCCGCAAAAATAAGACACAACCAAAAATATAGTGCACTTAAATATAGCGCAATTACTCGTTTCCGCCTTCCAGCTTACTCTCCACTGACTTAAGACGTTTATTCATTTCATTGATATTCATGACTAAAGCTGCCGTCTTACGCCAAACTTTATTTGGTTGTGCCGGAATGCCAGAGGAGTATACACCAGGTTCAGTGATGGGGCGCATTATCATACTCATCCCCGTGACTGTCACCTTATCACAGATTTCCATATGTCCATTAATTACACTGGCGCCGCCAATCATACAGTAACAACCAATTTTCAGACTACCGGCCATGATCACACCGCCAGCAATCGCCGTATTGTCACCAATGATAACATTATGAGCAATCTGACATTGGTTATCGATAATGACTCCATTACCAATAATGGTATTATCCAAAGCTCCTCGATCGATCGTCGTACAGGCGCCAACTTCAACCCGATCACCCATAATGACTGAACCTAATTGAGGAATTTTAACCCACTTACCACGATCATTCGCATAGCCAAAACCATCAGACCCAATCACTGCTCCTGACTGAATCAAACACTGTTCACCCATTTCAACATTATGATAAACAGAGACATTCGCCCAAAGACGACTTCCCGCGCCAATACGCGTATTTTTACCAATAAAGCAACCTGCGCCGATAACAACATTGTCACCAAGAACAACGCCAGATTCGATAACAGCATTGGCTCCGACAGCAACGTTTTTACCCAAAGTTGCCTGAGGTGAAATCACCGCAGAAAGGTGAATATCCTGTGCGGGAATCGGTGTTGTATCCATAATCTGAGCCATATAGGCATATGCCAGATAAGGATTAGCGACAACCAACGCCGGAATATTGCAATAAGGAAGATCTGACGCCTGGAGAACAACAGCGGCAGCCTGACATTCACCTAAACGTTCACGGTAACGACTGTCCGACAAGAAAGTAATCTGTTCACTATTGGCCGAATGCATTGGTGCAATACTGGTGATAACAATATCGCCATCACCATGTAATTGTGCATTCAACTGCTGAGCTAAATCAGCCAATCGAATTGAAGACATCTATTATTTAACCTGTTTCAATACACTTGCAGTAATATTTTTGCCAGATACTGAATAAGCAACAGCATTCGCGTCAATAACGATATCATAGCCTTCTTTGCCAGCAACTACTTTGATTGCGTCCTGAATACGACTTAGAATTTTGTTGCGTTCTTCCATCTCGCGACGACGGTGATCTTGTTCAAAAGCTTGGGCCTTTTTGCCAAATTCTTCACGCTTAGCCATCACCTCTTTTTCCAGATTAGTACGTTCACTGGATTTCATAGTGGAACCATCACGCTGTAATTTCTGAATCTTGGATTGCAAATCAGTTTCCATCCGTTGCAATTCAGATGCGCGGTTTTTAAACTCATTTTCCAACTGCTTCGCAACAGCTTCGCGGGCTGGTAGCTGCTGGAAAATCTCACCAACATTGACAACGGCAATTTTGTCTGCTGCCTGAGCACCAGCCGAGAAAGCTAATGCAATACCAAAGCTTGCTGCACACAACAATTTTTTCACTATAAACTCCTTAAACCACGCTATCTGTAACAGATTGGAAAACTTAGTTAATGCCCTGAAACCTGAGATTTCAGAGCTTGCTCTATCAATAATAAGATAAAAACGCATTATCACCAGGTTTTGCCAATATTAAATTGGAACTGCTCTGATCTGTCACCTTCGTAGTCTTTAATCGGCTTAGCATAAGAGAACACTAGCGGACCCAAAGGAGACATCCATTGCAATGCAATACCCGCCGAAACGCGGATATTACCTGGTTTACTGTAATCAGGTATACCTTTGCTTTTCATCACCGCAGAATCATTCCAATCGGTATCCCAAACCGTACCTGAATCAATAAAGAATGAAGTTCGGACAGAATTCGAATACTTACTATCAAGGAATGGCGTTGGCGTAATTAACTCAAGGCTGGCTACCGCCATTGCATTACCCCCTACAGCATCACGAGACGGACTCTCTTTCTTAGGCGAACCATCCTTATACAGGTAAATAGCCTTAGGACCGATATTGTTAGAACGGAAACCACGAACCGTACTGGAGCCGCCTGCATAGAAGTTTTCATAGAATGGCAACTCTTTACCGCCTAATCCATCCCCATACCCTAAACGGCTACGTCCCAAAATCACCCAAGTACGATCATCATTAATTGGATAATAGGCAGAAGTATCAAGAGTCACTTTGTAAAATTCGTTATCGGAACCAGGAATAGTCACTTTACCATTCAGAGTCGACTTCACACCTGATGTTGGGAAGAAACCACGGTCGAGGTTGTTATATGTCCATCCCATAGTGAGAGCAAAATCATCTGCTTTGAATTCGGCTTTACTTTCAAGATCAGGTTTCTCGCCCATAGACCTCAGATAACGCCACATTGCTACCTGAGGAAGCATATCAGACAGAGAGTTATGAATATAATTTAAGCCAAAATTCAGCGAGTTATTTTCATTAATCGGGAAACCAAGGAAACCGCTTATACCATAGCTTTGGTTAGTGTAACCGGATAATTCAGCATCATCGGCTCTGAAATCGTTGTAGAATACTCGACCACCAAGGCTCACACCATTAATCGTAAAGTATGGATCAGTGAAGGAGAGCTCTGCGTAAGTTGAATAATCGTTCTTACTGGCATTAATTCCAACAGCGTTACCTGTACCCAACCAGTTATCCTGTTGAGCGCCAATTTGGAAACTAACGCCGCTTTCTGTACCAAAACCAACACCAAAGTTCAGAGAACCGGTATTACGTTCTTTAACTTTATAAACGACATCGACCTGATCAGGGCTGCCTGGTATACGCTGAGTTTCAACATCTACCGTTTCGAAATAACCCAAACGGTTAAGACGCTCTTTACCTAGTTCAACTAAATCACTCCCTAACCATGCTCTTTCCATCTGACGCATTTCACGACGCAGAACGGAATCTTTAGTGGTGTCATTACCAGAAAAACGGATTTTACGGACATAGAAACGGTTGCCTGCATCAATATTGACATGCAGTTTTACTGTCTTATCCTGATCATTAATTTCAGGTTGCGTCATCACTCGTGGATAAGCATAACCATAGCGACCAAGCAGGTTTTTGATATCATTTTCCATTTTAGTCACCTGAGTCCCGTTATACAGAGAACCAGGCTCAATGGCAGCCAGCTTAGTAATTTCTGACTGATAACCCGCCATATTACCGTTCAGGTCAATACCGGATATTTTGTATTGATCCCCCTCAGTCATATTTATCGTGACATAAATACCTTTTTTATCTGGCGTCAAGCTAACCTGAGTCGAATCAATGTTGAAACGGGCATAACCGCGATCAAGGTAAAAACTGCGCAATGCTTCAAGGTCACCAGTCAGTTTTTGTTTCTGATATTTCTGATCAGCGGTCAGATTCCACCACGGCACATCATCTCTCAGTTGGAAACGATTCAATAACTCATCAGAAGAAAATGATTTATTACCGACAATGTTAATTTGCTGGATTTTTGCCGAAACACCTTCAGCAAAAACCAGTTTTAAATCGACACGGTTACGTGGAAGCGGCGTAACAACCGCTTTTACACTCGCGTTGTATTTGCCCACACTGTAATAGAAATCTTCCAACCCTCTTTCGATATTGGACAGCATCGTGCGGTCAAGGGCTTCTCCGACCCGAACATGAGATGCCTCAAGGTTCTGTTTCAACATGTCATCTTTCACCGATTTATTGCCGGAGAAAGTGATGCTAGCAATAGTCGGCCGTTCTTTTACCTGAACAATAAGTGTATTGCCATCACGCAGGACACGAACGTCTTCAAAGTTACCAGTAGCAAATAGTGCATGAATGGTACGACCGATATCTTCATCGCTGACCGTATCACCTACGCGAACTGGCATATTCAATAATGCTGCACCTACGGCGACGCGTTGAAGACCTTCAAAGTGAATGTCCTGAACTACGAATCCGTCTGCACCGTATGCAGCGGCGCTGCCGAACAGCAGCGACGCTATGAGTAACTTTTTCATCGCCATCGTTGTAATGCGTCTTCCTAACCAGTCTTCCGCTTTAAAAACGGGAGAAATCATTGAAAAGTGCAAGCCCCATCAATAACACCAGTATCATAGCACCGATGCGATAGCTGAAGTCTTGTACACGCTCGGAAACCGGCCCCCCCTTTATCTTTTCGATAAACAAGAAGAGCAAGTGTCCACCATCTAACACAGGTAATGGGATTAGGTTAATAATCCCAAGATTGACGCTTATTAGCGCCAAAAACATCAAATAATACACTAAGCCGGAATCAGCCGACACCCCCGCCCCTTTGGCAATAGAGATAGGCCCACTCAGGTTGTTAATTTTCACATCGCCAACGATCAGCTTACCAATCATACTGACAGTTAATCGCATCAATTGCCAAGTCTTATCTCCTGCTTGATACATGGCAGAGAAAGGCCCGTATTGCTGAACGATTTTATATTCATCGGCTAATGGGACAATTCGCAGTTCCACACCGGCAAAACCAACTTTCCTGCCACCGGATTGTTGTCTTACTTCCGGCGTCATAGAGAGAGAAATAATATGACCAGCCCGATCCACGGAAAGTTCCAGCGGGACATTCGGATTATTACTGACAAAGGATGTAAAAGTATGCCAAACATCTATTTCCTGGCTACCGACTTTAACTATCCTATCCCCCTTTTGCAAACCTGCTTTTTCTGCTGCGGAGCCAGGGATAACTTTTTCCACCAGAGAATCCAAATGAGGACCGACAGGCATAATCCCTAGAGACAACACAGGATCTTGCTTATCAGGATCAAAACGCCATTGCCGCAAATCCAGAGTTTTCTCTACCGGATGTGATGAACCTGGAGAGATAACCTGAACAGTCATGTTATCATCACCTATCTTGCCCACCAGAGCAAAACGCACTGAATTCCAATCAAGCGTTTCGATACCATCTACGGATTTTAGTTCCATTCCTGATGAAATATTTGCTTGCGCAGCGATAGAATCTGGTTTGATATCCGCAACAACAGGACGTATTGCCGGCACGCCAATAATAAACACTAACCAATAAACCACAGCCGCCAATAAAAAGTTAGCAATTGGCCCGGCACTGACAACCGCAGCACGCTGACCAAGTGTCTTATTATTGAATGCCATATGACGGTGTTCAGGAGAAACAGGTGAAACACGCTCATCAAGCATTTTCACATATCCCCCCAGTGGAATAAGGGCTATAACATATTCCGTTCCCTGGCGGTCCACACGCCGCCATAGCGCTTTACCAAAACCAATAGAGAAACGTTCAACGTAAATGCCACACTTCCTGGCTACCCAAAAATGACCAAACTCATGCACAGTGATCAATATGCCTAGCGCAATAATAAAAGCCGCCAGATTCCAGAGAATTCCCATCATATTTTTTAAACGCCGTCAAACAGAGAGATCAAAACACCAGCAACATCATGCCGGCAAAGACAGGGATCGCAGCAGTCAGACTATCAATACGATCCATAACACCGCCATGTCCCGGAATTAGCTGGCTGCTATCCTTAATACCTGATTCACGTTTGAACATACTCTCAGTCAAATCACCAAATACAGAAGCGATAACAACAATAGCAGAACACAACATAAGTTTTTCAGGCATTGCAGGTACTGGAGCATATTTCCCAAACAACCATGAAATAATGGCCGCTGTCATTAACCCCCCGATTAATCCTTCCAGCGTTTTTCCGGGAGAAACTTTCGGCGCCATTTTACGTTTACCTAAAGTACGTCCGAAGAGATAAGCACCGGAATCCGCTCCCCATACCAGCAACATGACATACAGTAACCACCATGCGCCATAATATGAATTATCACCATATCCCTGAGTCCGTAAAACCATCATTCCACAGTAAAACGGCACTAATGTCAGGACACCAAACAAAAGGCGCAAGAAAATGGATTTCTTCCAAATTACAGCGGAAGAAGGATAGGTAACAACCAGAAGCGTCGCGACAATCCACCAAATCATTCCTCCCCACAGGATAAAAGTGATTTGCGGTTGTCCAATCAAATCAGTGAAATCTGGCAGAGTATACTGTAGGGCTAATAAACCAATAGCAAACAGAACTGCCAGAATAGCCCGTTTCTTTTGGCTAAATAAGCCGGCGAATTGCCCCCATTCCCATGCAGCAAGGGCTGAAACAGCGATAATAACCAGCCCAAACGCTACTGGCGGCAGCAAAAACAGAGCGGCAATCACAAGAGGGATTAATATCACAGCCGTTATAAGGCGGTACTTCAGCAAGAGTTCCTCCTATGATCCCACATCGGCATCGTCTGGTATTGTTCCGCCAAACCGGCGTTCTCTTTTGGCAAAGGCATTAATTGCACCTTCAAAAACGGTTTCATCAAAATCAGGCCAGAGTATATCGGTAAAATAGAATTCTGCATAAGCTATCTGCCATAACAGAAAATTACTGATACGATGTTCACCTCCGGTTCTGATGACTAAATCAACCTGAGGCTGCTGGCTTAGATTCATATAATTATTAACTAATTCTTCAGTAATATCCTGTGGCTCAAGGGAATTATCTTTAATCTGCTGAGCAATTTTCTGAATACTTTGAACAATATCCCAACGACCGCCATAATTTGCAGCAATATTAAGTTGCAGCCCCGTATTATTAGCAGTCAACTTAACTGAGCGATAGATACGATCCCGTAAACGCTCACTAAACCGGCTGATATCGCCAATAACAGATAATCTAATATTATGCTTATGTAAACTTTTGACTTCACTATCTAGTGCAAAAATAAATAATTCCATTAAAGAACTGATTTCTTGCTCCGGCCGATTCCAGTTTTCACTACTGAAAGCGTATAGCGTCAGTGACTCAATTTTATGTTTAGCCGAGAAACTCACCGCACTCCGTACCGCTTTAATCCCCGCACGATGACCAAAGGCTCTTAATTTCCCTCGTTTCTTTGCCCAACGGCCGTTACCATCCATAATAATAGCAACATGTTTAGGTAATAATGACGATAAATCGTTCTGATGATGATTGCTGGATAATATCACTCAATTAATCCTTTACTGGTCAGGGTAATTCTCTTACAAGTTCAGGCATCTCAAACATAAAAAAGCCGTGTCTAGTATCCACAGCTTGGGTAAAAGCCTAATTATCTGGAAGAGAACTTCCAAAATCTGGACCGTTAATTATATCAACCAACAGTTATACGCAAACTATACCACCAGGTAAAAATGCGGACAAATACCCATTTGCCAATCAAAGACTATCTGATAAATGAACGAATAGTCTTCATAGCCAAATCTCTTGCGAGATTATCAATCTGTAAGACTTCCTCAATGCTCTGAGGTTCCGGCAAATTTAATTTTTCTACAACCTGCCGGTTTATAATTGCAATATCTGTGAAAGAGATTCCATTTTGTAAAAAAATCTTAACGATTTCTTCATTCGCTGCGTTCAAGGCCGTGGTTGCCGCCTGACCTGCATGGCAAGCTTCAATAGCCAGTTTCAAACATGGATACCGTTCATAATCTGGTTTCGAGAACGTCAGTGTACCTAAAGAATAAAAATCAAGAGGTTCAACACCAGAAGCAATACGATTTGGGTACGCCATTGCATAGGCAATAGGTGTACACATATCCGGCGTTCCTAATTGAGCAATAACGCTGCCATCCTGATAACGGACCATAGAGTGAATAACCGATTGAGGATGGATTACCACTTCCATTTCCGCAGCAGATGCATTGAACAGGCAACACGCCTCAATATATTCCAGCCCCTTATTCATCATTGTCGCAGAATCTACCGAGATCTTACGCCCCATCGACCAATTCGGATGAGCGCAAGCCTGATCCGGTGTAACAAAAGCCAATTGCTCCAAAGGGGTATGACGAAAAGGCCCGCCAGATCCTGTCAGAATGATATTAGCAATGCCATGTTGTTTTAGATCTCTGCGCCCAAGGTTTTGCTGTATAACCTCAGGTAAACTCTGGAAAATAGCATTATGTTCACTGTCAATAGGTAATAATTGAGCATTATGTTTCGCTACCGCATCCATAAAGAATCGGCCACTGGTAATCAGCGACTCTTTATTAGCAAGTAAAATCTGTTTACCCGCCCGGATGGCCGCCAGCGTCGGCAATAAACCTGCAACACCAACAATCCCAGACATAACCTGATCAACATCATTCAAAGCAGCTAAATCACACGCAGCCTGCTCTCCGAAAAATACCTCGGTTTTACAATCTTGTTCAATAAGCAACTGACGCAACTCTTTTGCGGAAACTTCGTCCGCCATTGCAGCATATTGAGGCCGAAATTCCAGACATTGCTCAGCCATAACCTGAACATTTTTTCCAGCGGCAAGCGCTGTGGCTTTAAATTTATCAGGATTATTGCGAACTACAGTAAGTGTACTTTTGCCTACGGAACCTGTGGAACCAAGGATGGTCAACCTTTTCATACTGATGCTCTGAATTGTTTTATCTGGTGTGTATTGATACTTGTCTGATTTGCCTGGCTATGGACGCTCACGACTTCAGAGAAATGCCGAATAAAAATAGCGCCGCACGATAGCAGCGCTTGATGTATCTCATGAAAGAGATTAGAACTCCATCAGTTCTTCTTCTTTCTTCGTTAAAGCTTCATCAACTTTTTTGATGAAGTTATCCGTCAGCTTTTGAATATCATCCTGCGCACGACGCTCATCATCTTCGCTAATCTCTTTGTCTTTCAACAACGCTTTGATTTTGTCGTTAGCATCACGACGAATATTACGCACAGAGACACGCCCCTGCTCAGCTTCGCCACGAACCACCTTAATCAAATCTTTACGGCGCTCTTCTGTTAATGGCGGCAAAGGAACACGGATTGTTGTCCCGGCAGAAGATGGATTCAGCCCTAAATCAGAAGCCATGATTGCCTTTTCAATCGCCGGCGTCATAGTACGATCAAATACCGTGATAGCCAAGGTACGTGCATCCTCAGCGACGACATTAGCAAGCTGACGCAAAGGCGTTGGTGTACCATAATACTCAACAGTGAGACCATCCAGCAGACTAGGAGAAGCTCGGCCGGTACGAACTTTGCTAATTTGGTTTTTAAGTGCTTCGACGCTCTTTTCCATACGGTCTTGCGCGTCTTTTTTGATTTCATTAATCACGTTACAAACCCTTGGGAACTGGTTGTTTTCAAGCCATAAGTCATTATGGCCATGTTTGTTAAATTTGGCGTATCAGGCGACTCATCATACCGCCAAACATCTCTGGTGTCTTTGAACATTACTCATGAGAAATTAGGGTACCTTCATTTTCCCCCATCACCACACGACGCAACGCCCCCGGCTTATTCATGTTAAATACGCGAATAGGTAAGCTATGATCACGAGCCAGAGTGAATGCCGCCAAATCCATGACTTTCAATTCACGCTCTAATACCTGCTGATAAGAGAGCCTATCAAACAATACCGCTTCTGAATCTTTAGCCGGATCAGCCGAGTAAACACCATCTACTTTAGTTGCTTTTAACACAACATCTGCTTCAATCTCAATACCACGCAAACACGCTGCCGAATCTGTAGTAAAGAACGGATTGCCGGTACCCGCAGAGAAAATAACAACACGACCATGACGTAACAAACTAATCGCTTCTGCCCAACTATAGTTATCGCAAACGCCATTCAAAGGAATTGCAGACATTAGACGGGCGTTCACATAGGCGCGATGTAATGCATCCCGCATTGCCAGACCATTCATCACTGTTGCCAACATGCCCATGTGGTCGCCGACTACACGGTTCATTCCTGCTTCTGCCAAGCCAGCACCACGAAACAGATTACCACCGCCAATGACGACACCGACCTGTATGCCCAACTCAACCAGTTCTTTGATCTCCTGAGCCATACGATCTAAAACGCTGGCGTCTATACCAAAACCTTCTGCACCTTGCAGGGCTTCTCCACTAAGTTTAAGCAGGATACGCTGATATACGGGTTTTGCATTGGTTGCCATGATGTTCTGTCCTAAGCAGAAAAGTATATTGGGGATTTACATACATCCGGGTCATTCTGACCAGATGCAAAAACTCAACGCCTACTGAAATAGGCGGTTTAGATTAGATAAAACAGAACCGCCATTTGGCGGCCCTGTTTATAAAAATTAAGACTATTTACTCATTGCAGCAACTTCTGCTGCGAAATCAGTCTCAACTTTCTCAATACCTTCACCCACTTCATAACGGATGAAGCTGGTCACTTTAGCACTGTTTTCTTTCAACAGATCGCCAACTGTTTTGCTTGGGTCCATCACGAAATTCTGACCTGTCAGAGAGATCTCGCCGGTGAATTTATTCATACGGCCAGAAACCATTTTCTCTGCGATTTCACGTGGCTTACCAGACTGCATTGCGATATCCAGTTGGATTTGGTGCTCACGCTCAACAACATCAGCAGGTACATCGCTTGGGTTAACATATTCTGGCTTGCTTGCGGCGATGTGCATGGCCACATGCTTAATCAGCTCTTCATTAGCGCCTTCAGCCGCAACCAGAACACCGATACGCGCGCCGTGCAGGTAAGTACCCAGTTGTTCGCCTTCTAATACAGAAACGCGACGAATGTTGATGTTTTCACCGATTTTAGCAACCAGTGCAGTACGCTGTTCTTCAAACTTAGCTTTCAGCGTTTCAACATCAGAGATTTTATCAGCCAATACTGCTGCCATAACTTCTTTACCGAAAGCGATAAAGCCAGCATCTTTAGCAACGAAGTCAGTTTCACAGTTCAGCTCAACCAAAGCGCCGAATTTGCCATCAGTAGCCACTTCCGCCAGGATGATACCTTCAGCAGCAACACGGCCAGCTTTCTTAGCCGCTTTCGCTTGACCAGACTTACGCATGTTGTCAATCGCTAATTCGATATCGCCATTAGCTTCAACCAACGCTTTTTTACATTCCATCATACCTGCGCCAGTACGCTCACGCAGTTCTTTTACCAAAGCAGCAGTAATTCCAGACATTTGTTTTATTCCTCGATGTATCCCGCAGGAAGAGAGTATTCCGCATGGATAGTTCTTATATTAGATACGTAAAAGGGGGCCATAATAGGCCCCCCTAACCAATATATTTCAATACCTGGTTAATAAGGGCTCAATAATGAGCTTGCCTTATTATTCAGCTTCTACAAAGCTTTCTTCTGCCTGAACAGCCAGATCTTGAGAACGACCTTCACGAACAGCAGTAGCAACAGCACCTAGATACAGTTTTACTGCACGGATTGCGTCATCGTTACCAGGGATGATGAAATCAACGCCATCTGGATCAGAGTTAGTATCAACAACAGCAAATACTGGGATACCCAAGTTGTTTGCTTCTTTGATAGCAATGTGTTCATGTTCAGCATCGATAACAAACAGAGCGTCAGGTAAGCCGCCCATATCCTTGATACCGCCCAGACTATTTTCTAACTTACCAAGTTCACGAGAACGAATTAACGCTTCTTTCTTGGTCAGTTTGTCAAAAGTACCGTCCTGAGACTGTGCTTCTAAATCTTTCAAACGTTTGATGGACTGACGAACGGTTTTCCAGTTAGTCAACATACCGCCTAACCAACGGTGATTAACGAAGTATTGATCACAGCTCTGAGCTGCTTCTTTAACCGCTTCGCTCGCAGCACGCTTAGTACCAACAAACAGAATTTTGCCTTTGTGTGAAGCAATCTTGTTCAGTTCAGCTAATGCGTCGTTGAACATTGGAACAGTTCTTTCCAGGTTGATGATATGCACTTTGTTACGAGCACCAAAGATGAATGGTTTCATTTTTGGGTTCCAGTAACGAGTCTGGTGACCGAAGTGAACGCCCGCTTGCAGCATATCGCGCATGGAAACAGTTGCCATTGTAAACCTCTGTAAAATATTAAGTTGGGGTTATGCCTCCACGAGCCCCATAACACCGACTCCTTAGCTGCATGTTCTGCATGAGAGCACCCCGGTGAATGTGCCGACTCGTGTGTGTTATTACACAGTGAGTATATTTAACGTCACTCTGTTTTGCCTCAGTGACAAATACAGAGAACGCCGGCGCGCTTTATATCATAAACCCACCTAAGACACCAACTTTTGTTGCCATCTTCCGATAGCTCAATGTGAAAAGAAAGGCAGGATTACGAAAGGTATTCTTGATAGGCAAAAAGGTAACGAGGGAAATAGGGCTGCCAACTGTTATTGGCAGATATTCTGTAGGCTGATACCATTAGTTCAATAATTTTTTCCTTGTTGAAAAACATACAACCAGCAGATTCGCTGGCATTGAATGGACAAGTTTCATGGCAATCTCAATTAAAACCTCTGAAGATATTGAAAAAATGCGCGTCGCCGGTCAACTGGCGGCAGAAGTGTTGGAAATTATTGAACCTTACGTCAAACCCGGTGTAACAACAGGCGAATTAGATCGTATCTGTCACGATCACATTACCAATAAACAACAAGCTGTCTCTGCCTGCCTTGGTTATCACGGTTTCCCAAAATCCGTTTGTATTTCTGTTAATGACGTCGTGTGTCATGGTATCCCAAGTGATGATAAAGCATTGAAAGATGGCGATATTGTCAATATTGATGTGACTGTCATCAAAGAGGGCTTCCACGGTGATACATCAAAAATGTTCATAGTTGGTAAACCAACCATTCAGGGTGAGCGCCTATGCCGCATCACTCAGGAAAGCCTCTATCTGGCCTTGAAAATGGTGAAACCCGGCATTCGTCTGCGTACCCTTGGTAGAGCCATCCAACAATTTGTTGAGGCCAAAGATTTTTCTGTGGTCCGTGAATATTGCGGTCACGGCATCGGCGAAGGCTTCCATGAGGAACCGCAAGTACTGCACTATGATGCCGATGATGGCGGGGTTGTTCTGCAAAAAGGTATGGCTTTTACTATTGAGCCAATGGTTAACACCGGTGACTACCGCATCCGTACCATGAAAGATGGCTGGACAGTCAAAACGAAGGACCGCAGCCTGTCCGCTCAGTATGAACATACCATTGTTGTTACTGATAACGGCTGTGAAATCATGACATTGCGTAAAGAAGAAGAGCCAACACTTTCCGCAGTCTTGGTAAATGAATAACTAAAACAGCAAACTACGAAGCCTTGTTGAAATCATACAAGGCTTCCAAATCTCTTCTCCGCAATATCCCCTTGTTTAACACCCTACTTTCTCAGTAATCTGGCCGTTATGATTCGCCTTTCCCATAGGTTTATACTTATGTCAGCAGATATCGCCACAATTCGGGCCCCTATCCCGCCACTTTCTCCCGCTGATTTTTCTAGTGAAGAGCTTCACTACCCCGTGTTGAAACAGCACCTCGAAGAATTTCAGCTTTGGCTGGAACATGCATTTAAAGCGGGTATTTCCGCAGAAGCCTTGATTTCCGCACGCAGTGATTACATAGACCAGTTGTTACAACAATTATGGTATGCCTATGAATTTGATAAAATTTCATCACTTTCATTGATTGCCGTCGGCGGATATGGCCGGCGGGAACTGCATCCACTATCTGATATTGACGTGCTGATACTCAGCGCACAACCGCTCACACCGCCTCAAGCTCAGGATGTTGGGCAATTTATCACTTTACTATGGGATATCCGGCTGGAAGTCGGCCACAGTGTCCGCACATTTGAAGAGTGTTTGCTGGAAGGGCTGTCAGATCTGACTATTGCGACGAATTTAATCGAATCACGGTTAATTTGTGGCGATCCATCCATTTTTCTTCGATTACAGCAACATACTTTCAGTGATGGTTTTTGGCCTTCCACTGACTTCTTTGATGCTAAAATTGTCGAACAACACGAACGCCATCAGCGCTATCACAGCACCAGTTATAATCTGGAACCTGATATCAAAAGCAGCCCCGGCGGGTTGCGAGACATCCACACTTTACTGTGGGTTGCCCGCCGCCATTTTGGTGCAACCTCTATAGATGAAATGGTTGACTTTGGTTTCCTAACAGCGGAAGAACGTAATGAACTAAATGAATGCCAAAGTTTCCTTTGGCGGATCCGCTTTGCTCTACATCTGATAGTCAATCGTTATGATAACCGTCTGTTATTTGATCGCCAGTTCAGTATTGCTCAATTATTAGGTTATCAGGGAGAGCGTAATCAACCAGTAGAACGAATGATGAAAGATTTCTACCGGATGACTCGCCGCGTCAGCGAACTCAACAATATGCTACTGCAACTATTTGATGAAGCTATTCTGGCACTGGAAACCAATGAAAAATCCCGCCCACTGGATAGTGAATTCCAGCTACGGGGACAACTTATTGATCTCATCGATGAAACCCTATTTATCAAAGAACCCGCGGCTATTATGCGGATGTTTTATCTCATGGCAGAACATGAGGAAGTTCAAGGCATTTATTCTACTACGTTACGCCACCTCCGTTATGCCCGCCGCAACCTGTCTCAGCCGTTGTGTGAATTACCTGAAGCTCGCCAAATTTTTATGGATATCCTACGTCACCCAAGGGCGATTGAAAGCGCATTTGTGCCTATGCATCGTCACAGTGTTCTTGGCGCTTATACACCGCTTTGGGGTAATATCGTCGGTCAGATGCAATTTGATCTGTTTCACGCCTATACCGTCGATGAACATACTATCCGTGTACTAAGAAAACTGGAAAGTTTTGCCGATGAGAATAATCGTGCAGCCCATCCACTCTGTGTTGAATTATACCCTCGTCTGCCGCAGCCAGAGCTTCTACGTCTAGCTGCACTATTTCATGATATCGCCAAAGGGCGTACTGGCGACCACTCTGATCTTGGCGCTGACGATGCGCTAGCATTTTCATTGCAACATGGGCTTAACTCACTAGAAGCTGATTTGGTAGCCTGGCTGGTTCGTCATCATCTATTAATGTCGGTCACAGCTCAACGGCGAGATATTCAGGACCCAGAAATCATCAAGCAATTTGCTCATCAAATCCTCAATGAAACTCGGCTACGCTATCTGATCTGTCTAACAGTCGCTGATATCTGCGCAACCAATATCAACCTATGGAATAGTTGGAAGCAGAGCTTGTTACGGGAACTCTATTTCTCTACAGAAAATCAATTGCGCCAGGGAAATACGCCAGATTTTCGGGAACGCATCCGTCACAACCGTTTTCAGGCGCTTGCTCTGTTGCGCCAAGATAATATTAACGAGCAGAAACTCCATCAGCTCTGGAGTCGTTGTCATGCAGATTATTTCCTTCGCCATACGCCAAAACAACTCGCCTGGCACGCTCGCCATCTAGTACAACATGATTCTCAAGAGTCACTGATACTGATAAGTACCAAGCCAACTCGCGGCGGCACAGAAATTTTTATCTGGAGCTTAGATCGCCCTTCCCTGTTTGCGGCGGTTGTCGGCGAATTGGATAGACGTAACCTGAGTGTTCATAATGCTCAAATATTTACCAATCGTGATGGTATGACAATGGACACTTTCTTGGTATTGGAACCCAATGGTCATCCTTTAGCATCGGATCGCCACGAAATAATACGTAACGCACTTTTACAAGTCGTTCTGGATCCTCATACCAAGACACCGAAAACACGAAAATTGCCAACCAAACTGCGCCACTTCAACGTACCAACAAAAGTGACCTTCTTACCTACCCATAATGAACGACGCACCTATATGGAACTATTTGCCTTGGATCAACCGGGATTACTGGCAAGAGTTGGTAATATTTTTGCCGAAATGGGGGTTTCACTGCATGGTGCACATATCACCACCATCGGTGAACGTGTCGAAGACTTTTTTGTTCTGGCAGATAAGGATCACAAAGCATTAAATAAAAAAGTCAGAGAAGAATTATCAGAAAGGTTGACAGCAACCCTAAATCCAAAGGATAAAATATAACTGAATATAAGCCCATGATTCGGACGATAACCAAGGAACCGATGCAATGCAGCAATTACAATCCATTATCGAAAATGCTTTTGAAAACCGCGCAACGCTTACTCCAGCAACAGTCAACCATGAAACACGTGATGCTGTTACTCAAGTCATCAATCTTCTGGATAGTGGAAAACTGCGCGTTGCAGAGAAAATTGACGGTCAGTGGGTCACTCATCAATGGCTAAAAATGGCTGTACTGCTCTCTTTCCGTATTAATGAAAATCAGATCATTGATGGCGCAGAAAGCCGTTATTTCGATAAAGTTCCGATGAAATTCTCTGACTATGATCAGGCAAGATTTGAAAAAGAGGGCTTTCGCGTAGTACCTCCTGCGACAGCACGTCAAGGGGTCTTTATTGCCCGTAACTGCGTACTGATGCCTTCCTATGTCAACATCGGCGCTTACGTTGATGAAGGAACAATGGTAGATACCTGGGCAACAGTCGGCTCCTGTGCCCAAATTGGTAAAAACGTCCATTTATCCGGTGGTGTCGGCATCGGCGGCGTATTGGAACCATTGCAAGCTAACCCAACCATCATTGAAGACAACTGCTTTATCGGCGCCCGTTCTGAAATTGTAGAAGGTGTCATTGTCGAAGAGGGTTCAGTGATTTCAATGGGTGTCTATATCGGTCAAAGCACCAAAATCTATGATCGTGAAACAGGCGAAATCCATTATGGTCGCGTCCCTGCGGGTTCTGTTGTTGTCTCTGGCAACCTCCCATCAAAAGATGGTAGTTATAGCCTGTATTGTGCTGTCATTGTCAAAAAAGTGGATGCCAAAACACGAGGAAAAGTGGGCATTAATGAACTACTTAGATCGATAGATTAAACTTTAAAATAGCGGATAATAAATAAGTCCGCTATTTTTTTGCTTTTTATCATCATTACCGACCTCAGTCAGTGTTATTAATATAGGGAGTTTGAACGCGGGCAACGTGCACAACCTGGAACGGATACAGCGTACATAAGACGTTTGAGCACGACCCACATTCAAAATAACGTATAAAATAACCTACTGGGAAAAATACCCTTAAGGTGGCGCCATGTACGATAATTTAAAGAGTCTGGGGATCACATACCCCGAAGAAATTGACCGCTATAGTCTGCGTCAGGAAGCTAACAACGATATTCTGAAAATCTATTTCCGCAAGGATAAAGGTGAATTCTTTGCTAAAAGCGTGAAATTCAAATATCCGCGTCAACGCAAGACTGTAACTGCAAACAATACAGAGCAAGGATACAAAGAGATCAACGAAATCAACACTAACCTGCGTTATGTGATTGAAGAGTTGGATCAAATTTGCAAACGAGATCAAGCAGAAGTCGATTTGAAACACAAAATTCTCGATGACTTACGTCATCTTGAACACGTTGTTGCCAACAAGATTGCCGAGATTGAAGCCGATCTGGAAAAACTAACCCGTAAATAAAACGGTTCTATTAATTACACCGCTTATATCCTATCCGGTATAAGCGGTGTATTTCGATTATTCAACTAATCCCCCCCACTGTTTAATCCAAGGCTGAGCAAAAACTTCCGGTTCAGCTTCTTCCACCGCATCTACCATCAGAACTTCGCCGATTCTTATTGCTCCTTGCTCTTGTAGTAAATCATCAAAAGTACGCCCGCCGCCACAAAAGTTCTCGTAGCTGCTATCTCCCAAAGCGATCACGCCATAGCGTAATTCTGGCTGATAACCCAATTCATCTCGCAAAGCATAATAAAGCGGCTGAATATTATCAGGTAAATCCCCTTGCCCAGTCGTTGAAGTAATAACTAAAACCGTGTTATCAAGATAGGATTGCCACTGCTCCAACTCCCCTTCTTCAAATACTTCGATATCATGACCTTGTTGTTCAAGGATCTGCTGTGCTTCTTCTGCAACAGCAAGCGCGTTGCCGTAAACAGTACCAACAAAAATACCAATCTTCGCCATAATTTATTATCTCTTCAAAGGAATTATCAGTTATCCTCGCTGGCAACAGCAGAAAACTCAACCCTTCCCAAATCAGGGATAATTACCTTTACCAGCTAAGCCATCTCATCAAAGCAAATATTGCCACTATTAAGTTCATTCTGTCATGTAAACAGCACTAATGACTAATCATATATCTAATAAACTAATTACGAACAGACGTAGCGATCAATAACTGTAGTTATTCTACATAAAACGGTAACAGGTAATCATCAAAAATATCGTTCTCTGTGACAACCAAGATCAAGTAACAGAAGTGAAGTCATCTTAAATCAAGTTATTTAGCCAATAATAATTCAATGTTAAAATCACTTTTTTAAACGACTTTAGTTGATAATATTGATATTAATATGAAAAATGACCATATCCTTTTTTTCAAGATTAACAATAGTATTATGAAATCAATAGAACAGCACAAATAAGCACTAAATAAAGGAAAACCATCACTATGTTTAACAATAGAGCTGTTGTGTTGAGTATACTATTAAGTGCCGCAAACATCACCGGTTCATCCGGCCTGATGATTTGGGTAGATACCATGCTTAAAGATGGCGGTATGATTTTAGACGCTTACATTCCTGTTTTTTCCTATTTATTGGGGTTATCTCTGGGATGCATGACCATATCTTTTCTTATTCGAAAAATGAATATTAATTTTTTTGAAAAAAATATTTTTGGATTATTTTTATTATTAGCAACTACAAACTGCATTCTCTTTGCAAGAGAAATAATACTTATTCCAGTTTGGTTGGATGCTCTACATAGAATATTATGGGGGGTAATAAGTGGATTTATTGTCATAATGGGAAGAAATATCCTTATAACCGCAAGAAATGAAAATAAAACGAATAATGATTTTACTATTTTAAGCTTGGCGTTATTAAGCCTACCCTTTTTAATTCCTATTATTTTCTCTTTTTTAGGTTTAAATTACCGCACATCAGCAGACCTTTTTGCTGCTTTTATTTACTCTACTGCTTCAATTATCTATTTCACTGGCTTTAAAAGCCATAATTTAAAAAACAATAATTTAAAAAAACAAAAGCAGGATCTTAAAGATTATGTAAAAACAACCAATAAATTAGTCGTTTTCTTTGCCTTTTCCAGTTTAGTGATAATCAATGTTTGCTTTCTCCTATCCTTAATGATTATGCCAGCAATGCGAATAAAATATTTTGAACATATTGATATGATTCAAATGTATATCATATTACTGATTATATGGTTCCCCTGTGCAATTGGGATCATGAAAGTCATCAAATCTGCACTTTTAACCAAAAGAATCATGGTAGGTAATATGATGCAATTATTTTCTCTCGGATTCTGTTTACTTGGCATTATGATAAATTCTGGCATACTCTATTTATTATTTACAATTATGGTATTTTTAGCTAATACCATTATGCAACCTGTTTTTTTCTCTTATCTGGGGTTATATTCAAAAAATTCTCTTTATACTTTGGGTATGCAATCAGGGATTTATGTATTTATTACTATGATCATTCTTTTTTATACTATTTATTTAGGTGTTGATATTAAAGAAATCGTTGCTGGATTTACAATATTATTAATTTCATCAATAGTTATCTCGACTATTTTTCTCTTTACTATTAATTATAAAAAACAATAAAGCCAGCGTAATTATTATATTAAAACACTTATTGTCAATGGAGAATAAAAAGCACCTTAAAGTGCTTTTTATACAACTATTGATGACAAGCAATAAAGATACAATAATTATATCCTATATTAGCCTGCTAATACCTTTTTATTTCTAAAGTAAGTACTTAGTAAAGTAAAGAAAGTAAAAAGTATCAGTAATATCCAACTTAAGTTATAACTACCTGTAATATCTCTTAATATCCCTACTAATGGCGCAATAACAATCACAGAGACTTGGTTAGCTGTCATAGCCAAACCCAAAGCAAATCCCACCCTATCTTTAGGGGCTGTGTCTGCTATATAAGCTACC
Organism: Photorhabdus luminescens subsp. luminescens; assembly: GCF_001083805.1. Classification (GTDB taxonomy): domain Bacteria; phylum Pseudomonadota; class Gammaproteobacteria; order Enterobacterales; family Enterobacteriaceae; genus Photorhabdus; species Photorhabdus luminescens. Next base: position 376,789 of record NZ_JXSK01000004.1, read on the forward strand.
CAAGGGCCATACCAACCTACTCCAAAGAAACCAAGCAAGATCATTAATAGGAATAAAAAATAATAATTATCAGTTTTAATAAAAAATAAAATAGCGATTCCAATCAAAGAACAAAATAAGCAACATAATACTTGAAAATATCTATTTGTTTTTGTTCTGTCACTCCAAGCAGCTAAGGCTATTCTTCCTACAACCCCAGAGATAAGAGCTGAGAATAATAAAGTTGCACCTATAGATGGAGAAATTTTTAGCTCTTCATAAAAATAAGAAATTAGATAAATAACCACACTATATTGAATAGCTGTTAAACAAGCGCCAGACAACATAATATTAAACATCGCAGGTTCTTTAACCATCAATACTTTATTTCGGATAGTCGATATAATATTAATATGCCGTATTTTCTTTGCTCTAGGATCTTTATCTTTATAAAATATAAAAAAAAGTGTAGCCCCAAAAATAGCAATACATCCACTAGCAAAGAAAGCAAAATGCCAATTAAAACGAATTGCCAAAAATGGTAGAATTAAACTTGCCAAGGCCCCTCCTAAGGGCAATCCTGCTTGTCTAATCCCCATAGCAAAACCTAACTGACTTTTCGGAAACCAATTAGAAACGGATTTTGCCCCACCTGGTTGCGCAGAGCTATATCCAATCCCAAGAATAAATAAGAGTATGAGAATTGCATAATAGCTATCAAAAAATAGGGTAAAACATAAAGTCATTCCAACGAAGAAAACACCTATACTTACCACGTACTTTTCATTAAACCTATCAAGTAATTCTCCAGCTACTAGTAAGCCAAATAATGGTGCAAGTTGGGCAGACGATACTAGTAACCCAATTTGGAATGCAGATAACGACATCTGTTGCTGTAATAGTGGAGCGATAGAACCTATTCCTTGAACAAAAAAACATGCACATGCCTGCGTTATCGTAGCTATAAATAACACTGTCCATTTATAACTTTCAATATTTTGATTTATCACGAATTAACTATCCTAGAAGATCTTTATAAAAAACCACTATATGTATATGGAGAAGTAAAGTTATCAACCTTACTTTGTTCTGTTAAGAATAAAAATTTCTGAATTCCCTTTTGAGAGTTAATTTGGCTAATCACCTGATAAAGTGAGTTGATGGCATCATAGGCAGGAGCCACCCATTCCTTAACATTTTTAAAAATATACTTTAATTCATCTTTAATATTAGGAAAGTGAGTGCATCCTAAAATCACGACATCCACATTATCAACTTCCTCCTTTGTCATTAATCTTAATATTAAATTTTCTATATCATTGGTTTTTAATGATATTCCTCTTGATTTCATCTCTGAAAATTTAACCAACTCTGTTAAGCCTAACTTTTTAAAGATAAACTTATCATCAATTAACTTTGCACATATATTATTAACATACTCACTGTTAATTGTATTAGGTGTAGCAATCAGAAGAACATTCTTTTTCAAAGAGATCTGAAAAGCCTCTAAAATAGGAGAGAGCACCTTAATACAAGGCATTTTTAGCTTTTCTATAAAACTGTTACTCAATAAAGTTGATGCTGTATTACAGGCAATGATTAAACCAATTGGCTTAAATACTTGTATTGCTTGCTCTAATAGATCTTCTATTCTTTCTAGTAACAAAGTTCTACCCTTATTTCCATAAGGATATAACTTATTATCAGCAATATAAACGACGTCAGTACCTAAAAAAAATTTTTCTATATATTTAGATACTGACAAACCACCAACCCCCGAATCAAAAATCAATATTCTAGGTGCATCAGTGTTTATTTTTTCTATAGAATCGCCATTAGCATTGTAAAATGCTATACTTTTTTTTTCTAAAATAATCGTATTTTCAACTAACATAAAAACCTCTTAAGCAATGATAGCTCGACTTTGAACAGATCCTCGCATTCCTCGAGATTTCTTTAAATCAGTTGTAAAGACAACTCTTGCTAACCAACGTGCTTTTTCTCCAAATAAAGGTTCATATGCATCCCTGGCGTGTACACATCTAAAGTTATCAACAAATATGCAATCTGAAGTATTTAAAACAACTGATTTTTTATTTTTATTAAAAAAATCAATTATCTTATTAACTGCTTTTATTTCATCTAATGAATTGTTATCTAGGTTCAAAGCAGCAGCATTAATTCTTACATAAGGCTCTTCTTTTGCACCAAATAATATGGCTTGACCTTCTTCATTAACAATATTTGAAGTTGAATGAATTGGATTATGAGAAATATAAAACCTGTCCTGAAAAAGCAAATCCTTTTCCTTATCAGTAAGTTCAATACCGTCAATACAAGAAATTGTTGTTGGTGCTCTTTCTTCATTTCGCATACAGACAAGTCCCAAGAACTCAGCTCTTGCTGGGTGAAAGGCATCTTCTACATGAAACCCGAAATCTTTATTTGAACCACTGCTTGAATTAGGGATATTTTGTAATTCTTCGAAAGGAATAATATTATTGTATATACTACCATTTCGTTGGGAGGTAAATCCCATACCTTCTCCCAATAAAGATCCATATAGACCTAATAATATTTTTGCATCATTAATTTTATATCCATCTTCTAATTCTATTAATTTTCTCGGAGTTGGTTGAACACCATTAAGTAAAACAGGGTTATCTTTAACATGAATAGCAGCATATTTCTCATGCCTCTTAAAATGATAAAACTCTTCTCTAATACTACGAGGCAACTCTTGTGCGAAAATTGAGGCTCTTTCTAGAAAGTCATATTGATTATCTAATTTCTCATCAAAAACAATATGATCTATTAAATCTTTAATCACTTTACTTTCATTTTGATCAGGTTTAATTTCCTTAATATGTGTCATCTTCCTACTCTAATATAGTTAATATAACAAAGACCAATTTGGTTCAGGGAATTTATATTTTTTTAGTTTAAAACAAAATTTAATTTACATTTATTTACATTTTTATTATTTCCAAAATTTTATTTTATTCATAAATTTCAAAATTTTACATTATCTATGTGTAAAAAAAACACCTCTTTTCAAATCGAACAAAATATTTACGAAAATAATGTTTAAATCTATTTTTTTAAAAAAATAATGCATTTTTTATTTAAATACTAACATAATATTACACTAGGAAACTTTTAATCTAAACAAGGTAGAAACTGAGTGTTTGTTTATTACTCATCGTATTAAAACCAACTATCAGTACTTTATCCATATAGGCGCTATTCATGTTGGCCTGTTTTCGTTTGTCACGAATACTGGCTTTTTTGTTGTTTCCGCACGAAACATATTCAAAGTCAGATCATATACAAGCCAGAATTTCAGCAATATCACCTGTTGGTTCTTAAACTTACGCCTAACTCAACGCACTAATGCTTTGTTGAGTTGTCCGAATATCTTGTACTTTCTGAGTATCATGGAATTAAGCCAAGCCGCTGTCTACCTATTTACGGATGCAAAGCAAGACTAGGTTACTTCCGTCGAGAGCTTGCTTTGCTTGTAATAATGGCAGGGCAGCGAGAGTCAACGACGGCTTCCGCTAATTACTATCATATTCCAAATCGGGGATAATACCTTGCCAGCCAAATTGTTGTATTAAATGCTGCCATGACGCATCCCATTTCGCCGTAAGCGATAATTTCTCACCCGTAACAGGGTGATCTAATTCAAGATAACTGGCATGAAGCATCAACCGACTGGTTTGATAATGAATGGTAACTCCTCTGTTTTGCCGTAAATCGCCATGTGTCGTATCACCAATAATTGGGTGACGAATATGTGCCATATGGCGTCTCAATTGATGTTTTCGGCCTGTTTTCGGTGTCAATTCCAACAAACTAAAGCGTGATGTAGGATAACGGCCTATCTCTACCGGACATTCTACCGTTGCCAGTGGTCGGTAATAAGTCACACAAGGCTGGGCCTCTTTATCGCCATCTGCAAATTTATCCGCGATCCTGTCCAGTTCCTCAACCAGAGCGTAATCAATAATAGCTGATTCCAACACATAACCGCGCACAACAGCATGATAAGTTTTTTGTAACTGATGATGTTCAAACTGTTGAGAAAGCTGACGGGCAACATCGCTGGAAAGCGCCATCAGCAATACACCTGACGTTGGTCTATCCAGACGGTGTACCGGGAAAACATGCTGACCAATCTGATCACGCAATGTTTGCATAACAAAGACAGTTTCGTGACGCGCCAACCAGCTACGATGAACTAACCACCCCGCTGGCTTGTTAACCGCCACAATATGATCATCCTGATATAGTATTTCCAACATATCAGGCATTATCCTGCATAAATAAGCGATCCAACGCACGAAGATGTTCAAGCAGTTGCTGGTAACGCCCGGTAGTATCTTCTTTATAAGACTCCTCAAAGTAAGGCGCGATAGCAAATGCCGTGGGCAACGCCAATCCTTGCTCTAGCAATGCATACATTCTCGGAATTAATACCCACTGCAACCACTCTTCAGCTAACATCGTATCAATGGAAAATGGTTCAACACTTTCGAAAGCTTCCGGTCTAGGCGGATGACTCTGCCACAAGTCAATTGCCCTCATGGCTTCTTCAATTAACTGTAATTTATGCAGAATTTGTTTTGCAGTACTCATATTTTCAGTCTGACTCAGTTTTTATTCAAAACAACCAAGTTCGCAAGAATACCATCGATACCCCTTAAGCTGAAAATTTGCTTGCTCCGCCAAATAAGAGAAGGGAGCGAACAAGCGCTCCCCTTAAGTTGATTTTATAGCAGTCCCGCTAATAATATGCTCCCTGCTCACTCCTTGAAAAATTGTCCCTAGTTGGTTATCCCTTTCCTATCATTTTATTTATGTTGCATACGATCCTGTTATGCATTGCGTCATCCTGACCATCATCACTTATCTGTCCTTGAGAAATTGTGCGCAATGATTCCTTTCCCGCTAAGGACAGCATGAATTAATTCGTTCGATGAAACAAGCTACACATACTGGAACCAGTAAGTGAGGAAAGGGAATAAAATCTGTGATTATTTATAGCCTATTGAAATAAAATGAAAATAATAAACTAACGTGAAACTCACAAAAGTAAACAATGATATCTCTTACATGAAGTGTAAGAGATATCTTACAAATGCAACGTTAAAAATCCGGGCCTAACGAATAAAGACAGGTTTAATTGCACCAAGAAACCCAATTAAGTCGGTAAATAACCGCGTTCGTTTATGGCTACCAAATTGCTCCAACATCACTTCACCGGTCAAATTACACAGAGAAATGATACCCATATCATCTGATTCCATCGTCGCAATAAATGCCGTTGGCGGCAGTTTCAGCCGCTTCTGCGTCACCAAATGTCCTATCAGGTTTTCCTGTAAACGGATAAAGTCATCTTCACTCCAGACCTGAATCAAACTAAAACGTTGACCTTCAAACGCTACCGTCATATCACCGGCCAATTGTGATGTATAAAAATCATGAATTGCCGGTTGTAATTGAATATCCAGTGCAACTTCGACGCTATTCAGCTTATCCTCTAAAGGAAAAGGCTGTGGAAGCCAATAAACTATGCTGTCGCCAGTCTGGGTAATACAAGGTGATGGTACACCATAAAGTTCACGGCTGGCAGGGGGAGCTCCAGTTTCCTTCTGCCACAAATCGACATAACAACGGGTAAAATTAGACAACGCTTCTGTAACATTAGAAATCATATTATTTTCAACCGGTAACTGTTAGGGTGTACTTAGCAATTTTATAGTAAACCAAAGATAGTAAACTGAGCGAACAAATAAAATTCAGACAAACGCGCTAACTTGCTAAACTTAAGCCATCACCACTAGCCATCACCACTATCAGATTTTGAGGAACAACATGTCGTTATATCGGGATCACCAAGCTCTTGAGCAACTTACACTGGGTAAGACCACTTTATATCGTGACCAATATGATGCCAGCTTATTGCAAGCTGTACCCCGCAATATGAACCGTGAACCGATGGAAATTTTCCCTGATAATTTGCCGTTTCACGGCGCTGATATCTGGACACTATATGAGCTATCATGGCTGAATAGTCGCGGCTTGCCACAAGTTGCTATCGGGCATGTTAGTTTAAATGCAACAAGTAAGAACCTGATTGAATCTAAAAGTTTTAAGCTTTATCTGAACAGCTTTAACCAGACTCGTTTTGAAAACTGGCAAGTCGTTGAAGAAACACTACAGCGCGATCTGGCTGCTTGTGCTAAAGGCGAGGTGGAAGTGACACTTCATCATTTAGATCATTTCAATAACCAGCCAATCTCTGCTTTTACAGGTGAATGTATTGACGATCAGGATATTGAAGTGACTGAATATGATTTTAATCGTCATTATCTGCAAGGTGCAGCACAAGGCCCGTTGGTAGAAGAAGTTTTGGTTAGCCATCTGCTAAAATCTAATTGCCTGATCACCCATCAACCTGACTGGGGATCTGTCCAGATTCACTACCAAGGGTCAAAAATCAATCGGGAAGCTCTGTTACGTTACTTGATATCATTCCGGCATCACAATGAGTTTCACGAGCAATGTGTTGAGCGTATCTTCAACGATTTACAACAGTTATGTGCGCCAGAAAAGCTCTCAGTCTACGCTCGTTATACCCGTCGCGGGGGATTAGATATCAACCCGTGGCGCACAAACAGCGCAAGCTTTGTTCCAGAAACAGGCAGATTAGCACGTCAATAAATCCGTTCTAAATCTGTTTTCCTAAGCGCAATTTTTGAAAAATAAGCTGAAATAGGGTATGTAATATATTCAGTTTAGTGATATTGATATGTAATCCATACACGGTATACAAGGAGTCATTCTTGATCACACATATCAACCCACTTGGCTCGATGGATTTATTATCTCAACTTGAAGTAGATATGCTAAAGAGTACCGCAAAAAGTGATCTGTATCGCCTGTTCCGTAATTGCTCACTAGCCGTACTCAATTCAGGTAGCCAAACCGATAATAGTAAAGAACTGCTCTCTAAATACACCGATTTTGAGATTAACGTACTGCGCCGTGAGCGTGGAGTAAAACTGGAGCTGGTGGAGCCACCAGAAGACGCATTCGTTGATGGCAAAATTATTCACTCACTACAAGCTAACCTATTCGCAGTTCTGCGGGATATCTTGTTTGTCCATACACAGATTAGCGATCCAGGACAACAGGATTATTCCGATTCAGAGAATAGCGCGCATATCACCAACAGAATATTCTCTATTCTGCGCCATGCCAGAGCTCTGCATACCGATGACGATCTCAACATGATCGTCTGTTGGGGAGGCCACTCAATTAGTAAGCAAGAGTATCAGTATGGCCGTAAAGTCGGTAACCAGCTTGGGTTACGCGGACTGAATATCTGTACTGGCTGTGGCCCCGGAGCAATGGAAGCGCCGATGAAAGGCGCGGCTGTCGGCCATGCCCAACAGAATTATAAAAATAGCCGTTTTATTGGTATCACCGAACCATCAATCATTGCGGCTGAACCCCCAAATCCATTAGTGAATGAGCTGATTATCATGCCAGACATCGAAAAACGTCTGGAAGCTTTTGTTCGTATCGCTCATGGTATCGTTATTTTCCCAGGAGGTGTCGGTACAGCGGAAGAATTACTTTATTTGCTAGGTATTCTGATGAATCCAGAAAATCAGGAGCAAGTCTTGCCATTAATTCTTACCGGACCAAAGGAGAGTGAGGCCTATTTCCAAGTTCTGGACGAATTTATTGTTCATACATTGGGCGAAGATATGCGACGTTACTATCACATCATTATTGATAACGCGCCTGAAGTTGCCAGAATAATGAAAGAAGCGATGCCATTAGTGAGAGATAGCCGCCACAGTACCGGTGATGCATATAGTTTTAATTGGTCAATGAAGATCAATTATGATTTGCAACAGCCGTTTGAACCCTCCCATGAAAATATGGCTGATCTTAATCTTCATCCTGATCAACCACCTGAAAAACTGGCAGCGTCACTGCGCCGGGCTTTTTCCGGGATTGTTGCAGGTAATGTGAAAGAGGTGGGTATTCAAGCGATTGAAAAACAAGGTCCATTCAAAATCCACGGGGATGTTAAAATAATGGGTCATATGGATAAATTATTGAAAGACTTTGTGGAACAGCATCGGATGAAACTACCGGGAGGCACCGCCTACGAACCTTGCTACGAAATTATCAAATAAAATTACCTGAAAAAATATCTGCGCTCCACGGATGGAGCATTATGTTATTAAAGTGGCCCTATATGATACACCTTCTTATTGTTGATGCTCTTAACCTTATCCGACGCATTCATGCTGTGCAAGGCAGCCCATGCATTCCTGCTTGTGAACATGCGCTAAGGCAGCTTATCCAACACACTCACCCCACACATGCCGTCGCAGTATTCGATGAAGAGAATCGCAATCACAGTTGGCGTCACCAAATACTACCTGACTACAAAGCCGGCCGTTCGCCCATGCCTGACAACCTGCAACAAGAAATGCCGCAAATCAGGGCATCATTTGAGCAACAAGGCGTTGCCTGTTGGCACGTAGAAGGGCATGAAGCTGACGATCTAGCCGCGACATTGGCCGTAAAAGTGACTTCTGCCGGTCACAACGTGACGATTGTTTCTACTGATAAAGGGTATTGCCAGTTACTTTCACCCAATATCCGTATCCGTGACTACTTTCAAAAACGCTGGTTGGATATGCCATTTGTTCAACAAGAGTTTGGCGTTTTACCAGAACAACTACCTGATTATTGGGGGCTTGCGGGGATAAGCAGCAGTAAAATTCCGGGGATTCAGGGGATCGGGCCGAAAACCGCTGTCACTTTACTACAACAGGCCGGTACACTGGATAATCTGTTCCAGAACCTCGACCAACAACCCGATAAATGGCGCAATAAACTAGAATCCAATAAAGAAATGGCGTTTATCAGCCGGGAAGTTGCGTCATTACGTACCGATCTGACTTTAAGTGGTAATCTGCAACAACTCCGGCTGACAACAGCAACTTAACGAAAATACTTCGCTATCTTATCCAGATGTTCGCCTTTTAATTCTCCGGCCTCACTAAGCAGGCCGACCCAAGATTTAATATAATTATACTTTGCTTGTGAGAGATCACGTCGGGCAGTATATAACTGCTGTTCAGCATTCAAGACATCCACATTAACCCGCTGCCCAAGCGCAACACTTTTACTGGTCGCGTCTACCTGCAAGCTAGCTGATTCAACCGCCATTTCATAAGCACCGATCCGTTTTTCACTATTTAGGTACTGATTATAATTGCGGCGTAGTGCATTAAGGATTTCTCCAGCCTGAGCATCAAGATCATATTTTGTCCTGCCATAGTTGGCTGCCGCCTGACGTACAGAGGCAGATGTAGCACCACCATTATAGATATTCATACTCATCCGCAAGCCAATGGTATCAGTTCGATATTTTTGATCTATGGTATTATCGCTACTTGATTCGTTTTCAGAATGGGAAGCGTAGAGCTCTAGCCTAGGTAAATAACCCGCCCGATTACGCTGCACTTCATGGTACGCGGCTTGCACTTCCTGACGAGAAGCAGCCAAAACCGGGTTGTTAGCCAATGCCAATTTTTCCCACTCCTCATAACGCTCAGGCGACAACCTCAATATACGGAAACGCTTTTTATCTGACAGCCGTTGCACAGGCAAATCAACAGGGAGGGGAGCGCCCACAATTAGCTGTAAACTTCGGATTGCCGCATCCAAATCGTCTTTGGCTGCTATCTCATCAGCAATCGCCTGACTGTAACGGGATTGCGTTTCCACCACATCAGTACGTGTCCCTTCGCCAGAACTAAACAATTTCTTATTCAGTTCCAGTTGCTTTTCATAAGCCATTTTCTGCCGTATAACTAAATCAATCTGATCCTGTGCATAAGCCACATCCACGTAAGCATTCACAACCCGAACAGCCAATTGCTGAAAACTTGCCCGAAAACGCTCATTGCTCATCAAAGTGTGAGCCTGGCTGGCTTTATAGCGAGCCCATATTTCAAAATCGATCAACGGCTGAGTCAACACCACAGCCGCATTATAACTGCTATATTGACGATCCCGGCTGCTGGTTGTCTTCCTGCCCCAGATATCATACCCAACAGACTCCATATGTTGCCAATTCCGCGGTGAATTCTGATAAGACATTATGACCTTAGGTAACAATTCTGCCCTGCCGAGCTTTGCATACTCTTCACCGCCCTCCCGCTCTTTCACGGCGGAGAGAAAAGTAGGATCATTTTCTAACGCCAGCGCATAGGCCTCAGTTAAACTCAATGCCCATGCAGGAAAAGAGAACAGACTGACGCTGAAAAGAATCAGCAAACCAATTGATAAAGAAGCATTATTCAGTTTCATAATCACTCCTCTATCAACGATGTTGAAGCCCGATCCCACAATGGCTTAAACAGATAACTTAATAGAGAACGGGAACCCGTTTTAACAAAGACTTCAACCGGCATCCCAGGTCTGATATCCAACCCTTTTAGTTTTTCCATCCCCTTAGGAGAAACAACTACTCTCATCTGATAATAAGGTTGACTAGTGACTGGATCGACCAACCTATCCGCGGAAATCACGGCGACTTTGCCTTCAACTTTTGGCGTCCGATTTTGGTTAAAAGCGGTGAACATCAGATCCACATCTAACCCTTTGCTAATCTTATCCGCCAAATTAACTGCAACACGCGTTTCCACTTCAAGCGCCATCTGGTTCGGCAGAATTTCCATCAATTTTTCGCCGGGAGCAACAACCCCGCCTTGGGTAAAAATATTTAATCCCACAACCGTGCCGTCAACCGGCGCAACAATTGAGGTATGAGTCAGTTCAAACTGTGCCGTATCCAGCTTATTTCTATATTCACTGGCAGAGACCTGAACCTCCGCTAATTGCGTGCGCACTTCCCGCTGATAGTCTGCTTTGCGCTGAATAATGCGCTGCTGTGTTTCCTGTAACTGTTTTTCAAGCTGACCTGCTCGTCCTGCCATTTCCGCTACGCTGCTATTGAGTTCAGCCTGTTCACGCAGAAGTTCCAAATAACGATTACGCGGAAAATAACCCTCATCCGCTAAAGATTTCAGATTAGTTATCTGTTCTTTAAGCGCCGCCTGCTGCATACGCTTACTGATAAGAGCAGATTTCAGCCCTTTAATTTGAAAATCTATGCCTTCGACAGACTGCTCAAGCCCTTGCAAATCGCTTCTCAGCACCTCTCGGCGTGATACAAAAAGTTGCTTTTGCAGTTCGATAATCTCATGCACCCGCGGTTCAGATTGTAATTGCTGTAATATGTCGGGGAAAATTAGCGCTTCATCGCCATGCTGCTCTGCCAATAAACGGGCTTCCGTCGCTAGTGTGGTATACAGTTGATCTTGAAGCGCATCGACCTGTGCCTTTGCCTGCACCTGACTGAGCTGGACGAGTGTCTGACCCGCTTTTATCGTTTCTCCTTCAACAACCTTAATCTGGCTGATAATACCGCTTGCCGGGGCCTGAACTGTTTTACGATTGCCATCCACAACCACCACACCGGAAGATGCAACGCCTTTATCCAACGGTGCGAACGCGGCCCAAATGAGAAACCCCAAGATCCCCACACCAATTACGAACCATCCTAGTCTCAAAAAACGCCTTTCTTCCAAAGGCAACAGTCCTTTTTTATCTCTTACCGGCGTAACCTGATCAGACATATCCACTCCCGGACAGAAATCTCCGTCTCAGCTATTTGATATTATTATAATTAAATGCACATTTACCTATGCTAGCTACGATGCCTGCGCGACTGCTTTGGTTGCAGAATGTTCCTGACTATTATTTCTTTGCGATAAAGCGGCCATCACCTGCTGAGACGAACCGAACATCTTCATTTTCCCCTGAACTAGCAGCAATATTTTGTTTGTCTGTGATAACAATGAGGTGCGATGAGTAATCACAATCACTGTTTTTCCTTGCGCTTTTAGCTGAGAAATCGCCTCATTCAATGCTCTTTCTCCTGCCTCATCCAGGCTGGAATTAGGTTCATCCAACACCACCAATGACGGCTCGTCATACAGCGCACGAGCAAGGCCAATTCGCTGTTTCTGCCCGCCAGATAACCCCACGCCTCCAGCGCCAATGACGGTGTCATAACCCTTATCAAGGGCCAATATCAGCTCATGAACGCCCGCTTTTCTCGCCGCTTGCACCACCTTTTCCGGCTCCACTTCATTAAAACGAGCAATATTCTCAGCAATGGTGCCCCCAAATAGTTCAATATCTTGCGGCAAATAGCCGATTGAGGAGCCCAATTCATCTTTGTTCCATTGATAAATATCTGCATTATCCAGACGAACAACGCCTTCTTGTGCAGGCCATATTCCTACCAGCAACCGGGCAAGCGTCGATTTGCCGGACGCACTGGGGCCAATTAATCCCATCACATCGCCGGCATCCAACGAAAAACTAATATCCTCTAACACAACCTTACTGTTTCTTCCCGGAGGCGCCGCGGAAACTTTATCCACAAACAAATTTCCTTTTGGCACAGGCAATGACATTCCTGGTTTCCGCTCCGGTTGTTGCTCCAGCAAATTTGTTAACCGCTGCCATGACAAACGTGCGCCACTCCAGCCTTTCCAGGCTTGAATCAATTGTTCAATCGGTGAAAGCGCACGTCCCATCAAAATTGAAGCCGCAATCATCATGCCCGGCGTAATATGCCCACCAATCGCTAACCAGCCTCCTAATCCAAGGATCAGTGACTGCAAGGCCAAACGCACTGTTTTAGTGACTGAATTAATTACTGAAGCCCGCTCACTAGCAATGCGCTGGAAATTGAGAAAACGCTCATGTAATCCAAACCATCTCCGACGTAGCACTGGCAACATACCTAACGCCTCGATAACTTCAGCATTACGTAAATTAGTGCTGGCAAGGCTCGCTGAGCGTAGAGAGAGTTTACTGGCTTCGGATAATGGCTGACTTGATAGCCACTGATTCAGCACAGCCAAGGCAATCAATACCAGCGCGCCTCCCAATGACAACAGACCAAGCCAAGGGTTAAAAAGAAAAATAACCAACAGATAGATTGGAAACCAAGGGGCATCAAAGAAAGCAAACAAAGCATTACCCGTCAGAAACTGGCGGATATTAGCCAAATCATTGAGCATCTGACCGGCATCCGTGGTGCCATTTTTCAGATTAGATTCATAAGATGCAGTATAAACCCGGTTATTCAGCTTCATATCAAGCTGGCTGCCAATGCGGATGACAATCATGCTACGGATATATTCCAGCATTCCCATCATGGTAAACATGCCGAGAGTAATCAGAGTCAACATCAGCAAAGTGATTTCATTACCCGACGGTAATACTCTGTCATAAACCTGCAACATATAAACAGACGGAACTAACATCAGCAGGTTAATAAAGGCAGTGAACAACCCGATAGCCCAAAATACCCGGCTACGAGCACGAATGACATCAGTAATTTCATCCTTCGGGAGCAGTAATTTCACATTATTTCCTTATTTTTATTTTTTAAAAATATAACTATCTGATGTTAATGTTTTCTTCCTTATTCATTTTTCTGATTAGTCTTATTGGGCTTCATCACTAATTCCCGACCATCGGCAAAACGGGCAAACCAACCATCTGGCTCATGAGCGAAGAAAGCCAAACTACTACCCTGTTCATCAGTAATTGTGAGACCATCTGGAGTCGGCCGCCAACCGGCAGGCACTTCGCCAAACATATACGCCAAACAATCGTTATCACCATTAAGTGACCAAATTGATCCCTCTGGTAAGGGTTGGTCAGTCAATGACACATCACATTGTTGATGTTTATCCAACAGTCGCCACACGCCTTTCAATTCACTGGCGTGTGGAAGAGCAAGGCTACTTGCCATACTTCCTCCGATAATGCTGAATGTAAGAGCAACAAAGAATGCAAATTTCAGATACCAAGCTGCAAAAACCATGCCGCCTCCAAACGAATAACCGCATCCAAATCAGATGCGGTTGTGTTGTTGTGTTATGCAAGAATGAAATCAGACTCTAATATTGGCTCTCCGACAATCTTCACCCAAAAATCATCGTAGGAAAATTTACCGCCCAAATTAATGGCGAAATCATTCACCTTATCAACCGTGTTATAACGAAGCACAGCTTCTCCGACTGCCCCCGTGAATTCCTCTACAAATTTAACTCCCCCCTTCCCGGCTTCACCTAGATCGAACAGTGACACATCAATCTTGTCTTTACCGGAAACAAAGTCATGGATCCAATCACGCTCAAGAGGAGGTGATTCCTTGGCACTCAGGTAGACAAATGTATCGTTGCCTTCCCCACCCCAAAGATTATCTGCTCCCAAGCCACCGTAAATGATGTCATCGCCAGCCCCACCTTTCAGAGTATTGGCGGCGTCATTCCCGATCAAAACGTCATTACCGCTACCGCCAATCGCATTTTCAATCGTGACGCCACGAGCAATAGAGACGTTTCCTTTTAGTCCACCGACATCGGAGAAAGAGGCTTCATTCAGATTGATGCGTTGATCTTGAGTAAAACCAGAGAAATCAAACGTATCATTGCCGCCTGTATCCCAAGCAGTGAACAACAGCTTGCTGTTCTCATCTTTTGCGGTATAGAAGTCACGATCGGTGTTGGAATTAAAACCATATACTGTGTCATCAGCACGGATGGTATTATTAGCGCCGTATACCGCTTGAATGGCAGAAATATCGTTAAGTAATGGTGCGGAAGAATAAATACCTTTAAAATCCTGACCAGTATTTTTCTCACTAAAATAACTCATGACGGTATAAGCACGGCTATCTTCAAAATAAGTAGCGCTGTTCTTATAAGTCGGGCTTACCTTATCAGACGCATTATAATCAGCCGGATGTTGCAACCCCAGAGTATGACCAATTTCATGAGTAAACGTCTGACGGCCATAACCGTTTACATCGATATCATTATTGGAGAAAGTACGGCTTTTTGCGTTATACCAAGTGCCTAACTGTGTCTTCTCCGGCCTTGGCAGATAAGCAAACGCGTAACTCCCCGTCAAACTAACATCAAAGAACCCAAAGGTGATATTCGCTTCTTTAACATCAGTGGTTTCAACGAAATCGATATTAGCAACATCGGCCCAAGATTGTATTGATAGTTTTGCAGATGCTCTTTGTGCTTCATTAAATGCTGAAAATTCAGAAATATGCCACGGCATATCATCTGGCTTACTTTCCAGGAAAGTATACTTTAATTGGAAAGCTTTAGATTTATCGTCGTCCTGATTCCCCCAACGATAATCACCCCGGATTAATTCTTTAGCAGCATCTTTACTAGGCTCATGCTCAACGACAATATTAGAATCCTTACCTGGTATATAAGCCTGTAACCATTTCAGCAACTCATTTGCTTTTGCTGAACCGCTAACGTCTTCCGAGTATGAAATTTTCTTCTTTAAAGACATATATTTCTCCATAAATTCAGGACTTAGATATAAAAATCTTTTTATTTTATTAAATACAAGTCAATAAAACCTGAAAACAACAGACCAACCTTGGTCATACAAATTAACAACTAAAATCCCTTTCACATAAACGTAACATTAAAGTTAATTATGTAAAAAGCAATTAACATATTTTTTTAATATAAACGTGATAAAAATAACATAAAACAAATAAGCGATTGTTTTATATAACATAACTATTTAAGGCGAAAAAAGTGCCGCTAATTTCTTTGTGGTATTTTCTTACTGATTAATTATCTATTTATTTAACTATCCATGCAGTAAACTTTAAAAAATTTATAGCATTATTATTGATAATTTTAATCAGCAATTATCCCAAGCCGTTATATGAATAGACAAAATCAGAATAATCGACCGCTTTTGACTGAAATATTGAACGATATGACGTATATACGAAAAGACTCTAAACCAGTAAACACCTATATATTATCAAACAAATTAATAACAATTTAATAGAAACTTAATTAAATCAGTAAAAAATATATATCACAGAGCGGTTAACATTTCCTTTATTATAACCCATCTGCCCCAATATAATTAATTCATATTTGTATTTTTTGAGCATAAAATAACAATATCAACATATATGATTAATTCATAAATATATTAAATCAAAAACAGAAATTTAATCTTATATAATATAAATATCATTTCAATGTTAATATCACAATTAATTTTCACACTTAAAATATTAATCAAAAAATTTATTTTCATCATTTTATAATTTTAATTTATCAAATTATCTCATATTAATTTATCGTTTAATCAAACGATTGCAATAATATATTTATTTTTCTATTTACCTTAAGTTAAGTAAAAAAATCAACAATTTTAAGACACAAATCATACAATATTTACTGTCACATTAAATAATAATCACCTGATAATAGAGTATTATGTAATACCTTCTTCACTGAAAAAATGAATTACATCCTCCTAATACACTCACTTTAGTCCACACAGTAACGAGAGATAAAAGGCAACAATGTCATTTAATATTGAAAAAAACGCCTCAGAATATAACGGAGGCGTTTTAGGAAATCTTATTTTATCGGTTTATTACAGAATAGTGATCAACAATCGCGAATTAGTAATCATTCCGGCTAGCTGCATAAGCAGACCAAATACGACGGACATGAACCGTTATTTCTTCCCTGTCATGATAAAGGTGTTTTGCCTGAATTTGTGCATTTATCCCCCCCTCTTTTAATTGCAAGTTCATTTTCTGCAAATTATGCGCAACTTCTTCATAACGCTTTTTCATCGGTAATTTGAGATTAAAAATCGCTTCCCGACACCAGCCATTAACCAACCAATCTGCCATTAACTGTGTCACTTTTGCTGGTTTTTCCACCATGTCGCATACCAGCCAATAAATGTTTTTTGCCGAAGGTTGAAACTTAAAACCATCAACTTTGTGATGCCTAACCTGCCCGGTATCCATCAAGCTTTGCGCCATCGGGCCATTATCTACCGCATGAACCATCATGCTACGTTTCACCAATTGGTAAGTCCAACCACCGGGACACGCGCCTAGATCAACCGCATATAAACCGCTAGCCAGCCGCTCTTCCCATTCATCATATGGGATAAAAACATGGAACGCCTCTTCCAGTTTTAATGTTGAACGACTCGGTGCATCCGAAGGAAATTTTAGCCGAGGAATACCCATATAAAATGGCGAGTTATTGTTACTGTAAGAATAACCAACATAACAGCAACCCGGAGCAATAAAGAAAACGTGTATTACCGGGCGGTTAACGCTTTCCCGCATCAGCAAGATCTTTTCCTGACGCATAGCATTACGCAATGGAACAGTAAATTTTCGGCAAAATTTTAATAACTCTTTGCTTTCATTAGTATCAGGCACCTCAACCCGTAATTCGCCTGCACGCTCAATGACGCCATGCAGCATACCTATAATCGGGCTTATCCGATCTTCAGGAGGCAAATCTCGCAATAATTCACCCACGACCAGCATCTGACGGGCAAAAATCAGCTCGCGAAATGGGATCTCACGAATCAGCCGATCAGCATCTTCATGTTGATAACACTCAAACAGGACATAGCCACTGTTATCTTTCACCCGGGCAAAACCGTAAATCTCTTTTTGACCCGCTTTATCAGTGATTTCTGCTGCACACTCTTTTTCAAAACCAGGGCGGCAATATAAAGCTATTTTATTCATGGCGAAGCGCCGATTTCCTTAGACGCAAAGCGCCAATTAATACTAAAAACCAGCCGATAAGAAAGCTAAATCCTCCAACTGGCGTAATATACGCAAAAAATTTAACCTGCAACAAGGCCATACAATAGAGACTGCCGCTAAACAACAAGATACCTACTGCAAAAAAGACGCCGCTCCAGTAAAACCAGAGCACCACTTTACGCATTAGCATGGCAGACATCGCCATCATTGCCAGAGTGTGAATACCCTGATATTGCAGACCAAGATCAATCCAACATATCTGATATTTTTCCATCATCGGAGATAATAAATGTGACCCTACAGCACCAAACGCCACATAGAAAAAACCACTAAGGCCAGCAAAGATAAGCATTAAACGACTATTCACTGTTATCTTCCTTTTTCATATTCTCTCTGAGAGCTTTTACCGCTCGTAATGCCTTATTCCATCCTTACTCATTGGTAATAAAGCCCAATTTCTCCTGCTCACTGGCTGCCTGCGCCAAAACCCATTGTCTGAACGCGGCAATTTTCCCCAATTCAGCCTGACTGTCATGACAGACAAGGTAAAATGCATTCTTACTCACTAACACATCATTAAATGGGCAAACTAAACGTCCCGCATCAATTTCAGTCCGAGCCATGACATTATTTGCCAGTGCAATACCCTGCCCGTGAACAGCAGCCTGGATCACCATTGCACTATGGCTAAATATCGGCCCTTGCTGAACATTTATCTGCGACTGCATATCAAGCTGGCGCACATACGCTTGCCAGTCACGACGAGAAGAATCGTGCAACAACGTATGACGCGCCAAATCTGCGGGAGTTTTCAAAGGATTCTCTCCAGTCAATAACGAAGGAGAACAAACGGGAAGCAAATATTCTGCGTAAAGACGATCAGTACGTAACCCCGGCCAATTTCCACGACCATAAAATATGGCAACATCAACATCATCAGCAAGCTTATCTTCTTCTCTATCTACCGCCTGTATTCTGACATCAATGCCTGGATAAGCTAAATTAAAACTGGACAGCCTGGGAACCAGCCACTGGATAGCAAAACTAGGTGAAAGACTCACCGTCAAAGCCCCTTTAGCGCTTCTGGCTTGAAGTTTACGTGTCGCTTCATTTATCGCCGTGAATATCTCTTTGATATCCAAATAGTAACTTTGACCTTCTTCAGTCAACAATAGTGATCGATTGCGACGACGAAATAACTTCAACCCAAGAAAATCCTCCAGACTTTTCATCTGGTGGCTAACTGCGGCCTGCGTCACAAATAACTCTTCAGCCGCCTTAGTAAAACTTAAATGACGCGCCGCAGCATCAAAAACCCGCAACGCATTAAGTGGTGGTAAACGTTTGGACATGTGAGCCCTTATGTAATGTTGGCGATACCGGTAACTCTTTATATTTAGTTATTAGTTTTTGTAATCCGAATCATTATAAATTGTCCCTTGAGGATACACCAGTAAATCCCTATAGTGGCGCCACTTCCTAAGCCGGAACGAAAAGTGAATCAGCTTAACGCTATGAAACTTTTGGCTTTGTGGTTGTGATGTTGTGTTTGCAAGTTGTCTGGGAAACCAGACCCTGTAGCTTAAGCTACTGTTTTTTTTTCACTTCCTGTACATTTACCCTGTCTGTCCATAGTGATTTTTTAATGCACCGCAGTTGCGGTGCTTTTTTTTGGCATAAAGAGTAAAACATGGCAATATTATTCCATGTAATAACCTATCCATTTTCAGCCAAAACAATCGGATACATAACCATAAAACAAAATTAATACACTCATGAAAAAGTTCGAACCAGAACAGTTCCGCCAGCAATTTCCAGCGCTACGACAATTTCCAGCACAACAATTTCCGGCACAACAACAGACGGTATTTCTGGATAGCGCAGCCACTGCTCTCAAACCACAAGCGATGATAAAGGCAACCCAAGACTATTATCAAAACAGTAGCGCTACCGTACATCGCAGCCAGCACCAAGCAGCGCTGGAAATCACATCCCGCTATGAACATGCTCGGCAACAAGTTGCTGAACTCATCAACGCTCCGAAAGCTGAAAATATTATCTGGACAAAAGGAACAACAGAATCCCTCAATCTAGTTGTTCAAAGTTATTTCCGCACTCATCTCCGGCCCGGTGATGAAATTATCGTCAGTGAGCAGGAACACCATTCCAATCTGATCCCTTGGTTAATGTTGGCAGAACAAATCGGCGCCAAGGTTATTAAATGGCCTCTAAGCAATGGCAAGTTGCCTGACATCAACATCCTGCCTGAATTGCTAAACAAACACAGTCGATTGATAGCCATCAGCCAAATGTCCAATGTAACTGGCGGAACAGTTGATCTCTCTGCAATAACGGCAATAGCACACCAACACGGTTGTCTGGTCGTTGTGGATGGCGCCCAAGGCGTTGTTCACAATCCCATTGATGTTCAACAATCAGATATCGATTTCTACGCATTCTCTGCTCATAAACTCTATAGCTCGAACGGTGTTGGCGTACTTTACGGCAAAAGCGAGTTACTTAATGCTATGTCTCCCTGGCAAGGCGGCGGGAAAATGCTCTCCCACACTTCATTCAACGGTTTTACACCAGAAGCGGTACCTTTCCGGTTTGAAGCAGGCACACCAAATGTTGCCGGTATTATTGGCTTTTCTGCCACGCTGGAATGGTTGCAAAATATTGATATTGCCAAAGCCGAGGCTCATGCAGTCGCACTTGCTGACTATACCGAAGCACAACTCTCCGCTTTACCCGGATTTATCAGCTATCGCATTGCCGGTTCCAGCTTATTGGCTTTTAATTTTACCGACATTCATCACAGTGATTTGGCCGCCATTCTGGCGGAACAAAATATTGCTTTACGTTCCGGTCAACACTGCGCTCAACCCCTGCTCGAAGCTTTAGGCATCAGCGGCTGTTTGCGCGCCTCTTTTATGCCTTACAACAATCAGCAGGATGCCGATGCTTTAATTCAAGCAGTAAAATTTGGCCTTTCTCTATTACAGGATGAATGAATTACAGGATGAATGACATTATGACTCAAGCCGCTGAAAACCGGATTGCACCACACCCATTTGGCCGGGAAATCAGCCAACAACAGCTCATTGCAACCTTTGACCAATGTCGCCAATGGGAAGATCGTTATCGCCAGTTAATCTTACTGGCAAAGAAACTGCCGGCACTGCCCGAGAACTTGAAACAGCAAGAGACTGAAATGTCCGGCTGTGAAAACCGGGTTTGGTTAGGGCATCAATTACTGCCAGACGGTCATTTGCATTTTTATGGCGACAGCGAAGGCCGCATTGTAAAAGGTCTACTGGCAATGATCTTGACTGCCGTAGAAGGAAAAACACCGGAACAAGTTTTAGCAACTAACCTGTTGGCGCTGTTCCACCAACTTGGGCTGGAACAGCAGATAAGCGGCTCACGGATGAACGGCGTGAAGTCGCTGATTAATACCGTGCAAAACGCCGCAAAATCTTATATCAAAGATCGCCTTGACGTTGCGCCTTAGCAACCATCTTTTTCAGGGCATGAGAAACTGCCACAAATCCAAATGTCGCCGTGACCATCGTTGCGGCGCCAAAACCAGAAGCGCAATCCATACGCTTAGTTCCCTCGGCGGTACTTTTGGCGGCACAAACAGAACCATCACTCTGCGGATAAACCAATTGCTCGGTTGAAAACACACAATCAATGCCCAATTTTCCTTTACCATTCTTCACAACACGATAATCAGATTTCAGCCTTTCTCGCAGTTTAGCCGCTAAAGGATCCTGAACTGTTTTCGCCAAATCAACAACCTGAATCTGAGTCGGGTCAAGTTGTCCACCTGCGCCGCCGGTTGTGACCAGTGGAATTTTATGGCGACGGCAATAAGCCAACAACGCCGCTTTCGGCCTGACACTATCGATAGCATCAATCACATAACTGAATCCAGCCGCCATCATCTCTTCAACATTATCGGGTGTGAGAAAATCATCAACACAAGTCACTTTGCACTCTGGATTAATCGCCAAAATACGCTCGGCAATCACTTCTGTTTTTGGTTGCCCAATATGCTGTTTTAAAGCATGTAATTGGCGATTGGTATTGGTAATACATACATCATCCATATCAATCAAAGTGATCGCGCCGATTCCTGTACGAGCCAAAGCCTCAGCCGCCCAAGAACCCACTCCACCAATACCCACAACACAAACATGAGAATGGCAAAACAAAGAGAGCGCTTTTTGTCCATATAAACGGGCAGTTCCCGCAAAGCGCTGCATATATGCATCAGAAAGAGAAGCTTGCATTACTGAATATCAATCCTGAAAACCTGTTATAAAATGTATGAAGAGTTATCACTGACTTACCATCAACATGGTAGGCTGCGCTTTTTTTAACACCCAAACCCGACCGTAATGGTTATAGAAACCTGCCGCTATACCCGCCACCCCACCAATACCATGATAGATATCGAAATGATGGCCCTTTATTGCCCCACCGACATCCAACGCAACCATCAAGCGCATCTGGTACTGACCGGTAAATTTACCCTCTTTATCCAGCAGAGGTATCTCTGCCAACAGGGTTGTTCCTGGTGGAACAAGCATTTTATCAGCCGCTACAGAGGCTTTTGCAATTAAAGGAACGCCACTCGCACCCCGTACCGGCGCATAGTTTTCAGGTTTAAAGAAAACAAATGATGGATTCTGCTCCAACAGCTCACGGACTTCTGCCTCACTGTGAGATTCCGTCCATTTACGAATCGCCAGTATAGAGATATCTTCCTGCGCAATTTCTCCGCGCTCAATCAGCAATTTGCCAATGCTCCGATAAATATGCCCGTTCTTACCCGCATAACCCAAAAAAGTCAGTGGCTCACCATCACCAAAATCGACATAACCACTACCCTGTACCTCCATAATATAATTATCAATCAGTGAACGACTATAACCAATAATCAAACTGGGGCTAAGAACGCCATTGTATATTTCGGTTCGGCTTGGTAAGCGATATTTACTTTTAGGCGGCATCCGGTACAGAGGATACTTAAATTCCCCCTGTTTAACACGACGAGCTTGCAACACTGGCGTATAGTAGCCGGTAAATTGGACGTTACCGTAATTATCCACTCCTTCCATCTGATAAGCGCGTAAATTAAACAGATTCAACTTACTGGTTTCACCACCCGCTAACATCCAATTTTGAACGGCGTCAAAAGTTAAGTTATTACGATTATACAGACGAGGAGCAACCTGATTAATCAGGGCAACCTGCTCTGAAAAATCCTTTGCATTAACCGGCTTACCCTGCGCATTGGGTTGATTAACTAACCTTAAATCCTGAGCGATATGACCATCTCTATATTGTTGGCCCTGCGCCGTTGGGCGAGAATGACATCCAACCAACAGTGAAATCACGGTTCCACACAGCAGATACTTACCCCAATATTTCATTGTCGTTTTCTCTCTCTTACCAACATAGCCCTGCGGCGAACAAAATACCAAACCAATAAAAATAATGAAACCTACCATAAAAAAATAACTTAACAAAACAACGACACAAACGCATAAAAAAACGCCAACATGCAGAGTAACCCATCAAAAAAGTAACGAAACAAACAATTTTTAACAAAAAAACTTGCAACAACTCTTATCCTGAGTATAGTGCCCGCATCGGACGCGGGGTGGAGCAGCTTGGTAGCTCGTCGGGCTCATAACCCGAAGGTCGTCGGTTCAAATCCGGCCCCCGCAACCAACACAATGTAGTGCGATATTTATGAATTAGAACCGATTCCGGCAAACGCTAATGATGCCGGAAAGCGCAAAACAGGTTCTAAACGGACGCGGGATGGAGCAGCTTGGTAGCTCGTCGGGCTCATAACCCGAAGGTCGTCGGTTCAAATCCGGCTCCCGCAACCAATTTTCGCTACTCAAAATATCAAAACGGACGCGGGGTGGAGCAGCTTGGTAGCTCGTCGGGCTCATAACCCGAAGGTCGTCGGTTCAAATCCGGCCCCCGCAACCAATTCTCTATGCGTTTCAGCGTAAAAATTCCAGAAGTGACTTCTAAATAATTTTTAGATAATTTTGTCGCCGTCGTATCTGTACTCAGTTTAATGATAATAGAGAGAGCAGATACGTGGCCTCAGAACTCAAATCGCCAAATTACCCCCATTCTTGAAATAAGCTTTGATACCCGCAAAAATCGACTCTGCGATCTGCTGCTGGAAGCGCGCAGTTTTCAGTTTTCTTTCCTCCTCCAGATTACTAATAAACGCAGTCTCTACCAGAATCGAAGGAATATCCGGCGCTTTCAGTACCGCAAATCCAGCCTGATCCACCTGATTTTTATGCAGTTTATTCACTTTTCCCATGCGTTTGAGCACTTCATTGCCAAATTTAAGGCTGTCATTGATTGTCGCAGTTTGTAACAAATCAAACATCGTATGATCCAGATATTTATCACCGCTTTTACTTACCCCGCCAATCTGGTCAGCTTCATTCTGCGTCTGGGCTAAAAAACGTGCGGTATTACTGGTTGCACCTTTAGTCGAGAGTGCGAAAACCGAAGAACCACGGGCAACTCGGTTAGTAACGGCATCAGCATGAATAGAAACGAATAGATCAGCCCGCATCTTACGCGCTTTTGCCACCCGGACTTTTAGCGGGATAAACACATCTTCATTACGGGTCATATAAACTTTCATCCCCGGTTCACGCTGAATAAGCGTTTTCAATCGACGAGCAATTTGCAGAACAATATCTTTTTCGCGGGTCTTATATTTGCCAATAGCCCCAGGATCTTCCCCGCCATGCCCTGGATCAAGCATGATAACGATTGGCCGGTCTTTACCTGCCTTGCCTGACTTTGGTCTTTCCACTGGCAGATCTTCTGCCAAATGACCTTTATTGTACTCTTCAAGCAGAGCAAGTAATGGATCATCATCCGTATTCGTTCCCGCTACAGGATAAATATCCAACACCAGACGATGTTTAAATTTCGCCACTGGTTTCAACGTAAACATATGTGGGCTGACCGATTGCTTAACTTCGAACACCAAGCGAACGGTTTTAGGATTAAACTGCCCTACCCTGACCAGCTTAAGGTAAGGGTCGCGGGATTGAATCTGCTCCCCCATCCCGCTTAGACTATGATTCAGTTGCACACCTTCAAGATCAACCACAATTCTATTTGGATTTTTCAGCGCAAACTGGCGATATTTGAGTGGAATATTGGATTCAAGCGTTACACGGGTATAACTGGATGCCGGCCAAATACGTACTGCGATAATTTTTGCTGGCGCTGCGTAACCCACCTGGCTAACACTAAGTAACCACATCGCTGCGGCTCCCTGCAACAAACGACGTCGTGACAGATTATGATCTGAATGACTCATCTACTTAATATTCCATTCATAAAATACAAACATTCAGGGTGATATTCACCAAAGAAACGATCAAATGAAAAACTTTAACCAATCAGCATTATGCTGTCATCAATAAACAGCATTTTATATTTTGCAAATTATTAACGTCTACAGGTACATGAAAATGTTTTTATCTGAATTGCCTCTTGCCATTTTCTCTCAAAAGGAATAAAAAAGCATTAATTACGAATAAAAATTCAATCGAGAGTCTGTTATGAAAGAACGCAGCACCGAATTAGTTGAAGGATTTCGTCATTCTGTTCCGTACATCAATGCACACCGTGGTAAAACTTTTGTCATTATGCTTGGTGGAGAAGCTATTGCTCACGAAAATTTCTCTAATATCATCAACGACATAGGATTACTGCATAGCTTGGGCATTCGCCTGGTGGTCGTTTATGGCGCCAGACCTCAAATTGAACAAAACCTTGCAGATCATCATTACCAACCTGTTTACCACAAACACACCCGTGTTACCGATAATAAAACATTAGAATTAGTCAAACAATCTGCTGGTTTGCTGCAACTGGATATCACCGCACGCCTTTCTATGAATTTGAATAATACACCGTTACAAGGCGCCAATATTAATGTCGTTAGCGGTAACTTTATAATTGCTCAACCGCTTGGTGTTGATGATGGTGTGGATTATTGCCACAGCGGAAAAATTCGCCGTATTGATGAGGACGCTATAAATCGTCAATTAGACAATGGCGCAATCGTACTAGTTGGCCCTGTTGCAGTTTCTGTCACTGGAGAGAGTTTTAATTTGCCATTTGAAGATGTTGCTACCCAATTAGCTATCAAACTACAGGCTGAAAAACTAATTGGTTTCTGTTCTACTCAAGGTGTACAAGACAAAGACGGAAAAATTCTATCAGAAGTTTTTCTTAACCAAGCACCGGAGCTGATTAAAGAGCTCGAAGTTAAAGGTGACTACTATTCAGGTACAGTCCGTTTTTTACGGAGTGCGGTAAGAGCTTGCCGTAGTGGCGTTCGTCGCAGCCATTTATTGAGTTATCAGGCAGATGGTTCTCTACTGCAAGAATTATTCTCCCGTGATGGTATTGGCACCCAAATAGTAATGGAAAGCGCAGAACAAATACGCCGGGCTAATATCAATGATATTGGTGGTATTCTGGAACTCATTCGCCCACTGGAACAACAAGGTATTCTGGTTCGTCGTTCAAGAGAACAACTTGAGAGAGAAATTGATAAATTCATCATTATCGAACGCGACAACCTGACTATCGCCTGTGCTGCGCTCTACCCTTACCCTGAGGAGAAAATTGGCGAAATGGCTTGTTTAGCCGTTCACCCTAAATATCGCAGCTCTTTAAGAGGTGAAGTATTACTGAATCGCATTGCAGAACACTCCAAACAGTTCGGACTGGAAAAACTGTTTGTCCTGACTACCCGCAGCATTCATTGGTTCCAGGAACGAGGTTTTGAGCCAGCAGAACTCTCAATGCTACCGATTCAGAAACAAGTGCTATACAACTATCAGCGCCGTTCTAAGATTCTTATGCTGAATTTGAAAGAGAATTAACTCTACGATGAAATGAAAACTTTCATTTCTCCCATAGAATTTTTTACATAATTAGAAAGCATGAACTATGGTGTAATAAGGATACAAAGAACATGGATATACAGCATGTTTTTCGTTACAAGATTTATACAACATAAGAAGTGATTTATATTAGGAAACTCTGCTATAACACAAAAACTACTAAAAGTTTTAGAAAGCACCAAACTCATTGGTAAAAAGGAACTAGAAAATTTATCTAGTTCCTCAGAGAGGATCTAAACAACATCAAAACCTGTATCTTGAAGACATGGAGTCATGTAAAACTGTTATAGCCTGCTATTTCCAAAGGTGTTGAAAACATTCATAATATAATTCTGCATCACATTAAGAAACCATTACAACGTAGTTATATTATCAAGGATAAATCTCTAGCCGTGAACTATAATCATATCAAATTCTAATGCTAAATTAGCACCACTCATTCCTTTTTCGAACATTTAAACCCTAAGTATAGCAACCTCAACAGGCTATTTTCAGCATACCCTCGCGTTCACTACACAATTATGTGCCTAACATTGTGTGGTTGTTCTGCTCATATTCATCGCCTCACAAGTTCAGGTTATGGTGTAATCTCTGACAAGTACCAAATTGGCAACTTCATATTTGAATCCAGTAGAAAAAGAGCATTTACCTTTTATTGAGCACCTTATCTATAATTACTAGAGTTTAGCATCCTCAATTATGTATCCAAGAACATTAAACCACAACAGGGATAACCTCATCAGGAACCATCTCTTCTATTAATGGTTCTGAAATAGAAAATATGACTTCTGCAGGAGAAACCTTCATTATTTTAGAATCAGAATGTACCCTAGACTTAGCTACTTTGGGGTTATCCCCAAATAGAGGAATTCCTTTATACCATGTCAGCCGAAGAATACCACTTTTGGATATTTTGGTTGATGTAGTCATGCTATATCCTCCCAGAGAATCTTGTGGCATGACTTTTAATCTCCATGTTTTTCCATCGGGAGAAAAACCAATATCAATTTTATCACCTCGTTTTAATCTAGCCCGAGTAACAATATCTTCAGAGATTCTAATAGTCATAACTCTAGACGGTGTTTCCCTTTCATAGTAATAAACTTGTGTAATCGTAATCCCACTGACTACTGAGGAACGTCCGCTTCTTTTTGCTCTTCTTTTTGCAACATCACTAACAGATATGAATTCCATATATTCACCAAAGATTAAGATAGGGTTTTCAAGAAAAATATATCAACAAATTTTGGTTATCAACAAAAAGCATTAAAAAAATTAACACATTAGAAAATATGAATAAAATAACACCCAAATAGAATTTATAAGAGATAATTCAGGATTAACAGAGAGCGCACATAACGCATGAAACAACTACAACAAAACTACCTTTTATAGACAACGTACGTAAAAAGCATAATATAAAACATTAATTGGCATTTGCGCAGAATAACAAATTATTTTAACAAAACAAAATAACACACTAACTAAAATTAAAATATGACAATAGCCATTTAAGCCAATATTTTTCATTTAAATTTCGCATAAACCTCAAATTAATAGGATCTACAACCATTCCCATAAAATGATTTTATATGAGTTTCATTGGATGACAACTTATAAGAAAACCATATAGTGTTCTTGAAAGCCTTCAAGCCAATCTAGACATCTAGTTATAACATAACAATAATGAGCAAATTCATCAGGATAAATAGTGTTGCGGGCGTACACTGACAAACAAATTATTTGATGGGAAATAAACCTGGTCAAAAAGAATCTGAAACGAACTTAGAGCCCATCCCAATAGGATTTTATTCCAAACGATAATCCCGCAGGCAAAATGTAACATAGCTTCATAGTTTTCAACCTTCTTTTCCCATCGGGTCAGGATCCGACGAAAGCGATTCATCCAGCTATGAGTCCTCTCGACAACCCATCTTTGAGCTTTCAAGCCTGTATTTTGGCAGGCATCTGATTCTTCCTTGCGAGACTGGATGTACGGCTCGTAATGCCGACTTTGTAGATAGCTTTTCAGCCATTCAGCATCCTATCCCTTATCCAGACACAGCCTGACCTTTTTACCCGGCTTGCCTGTCTGAAGCGCATCAAGCGTCTCTGCAACCAGTTTGAGATCGTGAGTGTTTGCGGCGCCAACAACGAGTGAAAGAGGAAGCCCGCTAGCCTCTGTTATGAGGCTGCATTTTACGCCTTGTTTCCCTCTGTCTGTGGGGTTACGGCCTGTTTTTTTGCCCCCGCTAACGGGGATTTGGTCAGGCAGCCATCCAGCGATAACCACGACCAGTCGATGAGCGCGAGGGGCTCGCAGGCCAGCCAACCGTTCTGCCAGAAGCGTTCAAAAACGCCGGCGTCACGCCATTCCTGAAAACGCCGGTGAGCCGAACTGGACGAGCAGATTTCTGTTGCATTCAGGGCGTTCCATTGGCAGCCCATTCTGAGCACAAAGAAGATGGCATCCATAGCGGCGCGGTTATCAACACGTTTGCGGTGTGTCCCTGGCGGATGCTGAGTTTTATGCTCGGGGATAAGTGGCCTCATTTTTTCCCAAAGCTCATCATTGAACCGCCATTTGTTGTTTGTCATACTCGCTATACCTTCAGAAATTATCCGTTCTAGAATATAACAATTCCTTTTGGGATAGGTTCTTAATTGTATTAGAGTAATTACCGAGGTAGATGTAAAAACAATTGTTAACTATCTAATCTAGTACAGCTAATCCTCCAGAGATATCCGTTTAGATTAATTAACCTGAACTCTGGATAAAAAAATGGAACTAAGTGCCTGTTCCAAGATCAAAATTTCCGACCAAGAAAAAAACGATCTTATTAGGAACAGGCATGGATAAACTAGTTGAACTCTTCTGTGATGTCGATGATTTTTGCCGTGTATTCATTCCACTCTGGGAACAACAGGGTATCGAGGAAGGACATCGTCAGCGCAGACGTCATGGCCGCATGAGTGCCAGCGAGATTATGACCATTGTGATTGCTTTTCATATGTCACATTATCGCGATTTCAAAAATTTCTACTTTGGATTAGTCCGACGATACCCTCAACAAGACTTTCCCACCCTGCTCAACTATACCCGGTTCTTAGCCGCTCTGCTAACCCGCTTCGCCTTTGAGTTGGTGTCTGGATTGCCTGACGCAATACCGCTTCATGTGCATACAGAGTCAGTTTTTCTCTGGCGCGGGTTATCGCTGTATACACCAATTCACGGCTGACAACCGGCACAAATTGCGTTGGCAATACCAAAGCTGTATGGTCAAATTCTGAACCCTGTGATTTATGTACGGTCATCACATATGCAGTTTCATGTTGTGGCAAACGACTTGGCTGGATTCCTTTAATCTGTCCATCAGGCAACTGAAAATAAGCGCGCAGTTCATGATTTTCGTCTCTGAGCATAATACCGATATCACCATTAAACAGGCCCAGTGTGCTGTCATTACGCGATATCATGATGGGCCGGCCTGTATAACCACGGCTGAAAATCCCGACTGGGCGACGAATAAGCCCCTGACGATGCAGTAGCTGTTCTATACGCTCGTTAAGTCCACTGACGCCAAATGGACCTTCTCTAAGCGCACATAACAAACGATAGCGGTTAAATTCATCTAAAATCACTTTGGCAGGTGCCTGCTTTGCCACCAGATGCAAGTAAGGGTGATAACCCGATACCGTTTCTGCTAGCAATCGCTGATAATCTTCATCGTCGGACAACGGGTAAAAACAGATATCCTTCAACGGTTGCTGCAAAATAGAGAGAGCTTGTCGACTCTTTCCCTGATTAACGGCCGCAGCCAATTGACCAATTCCAGAATCCACATTAAAGCGGTAACTTTTACGTAGAAGACACAAACGATCACGAACCTCTGGGATATTTTGCTGATCGCCTGCCACTAACCGACATCCTGTCAATCTGCTTAGTTGTTGTGCCCTCGTTACGCTATATCCCAGTTCTGCAAAACGGCAAATATCACCCAACACCGCTCCTGCTTCCACTGATGCCAATTGATCTCGGTCACCAAGCAGAACAAGTTTCGCTTTCGTAGGTAATGCATCAATCAACCTTGCCATCATGGGTAAATCCACCATTGAAGCTTCATCTACCACTAGCACATCCAAACTCAGTGGATTATCCCGATCATAGCGTAATCGCTGGCTATCAGGCTGCGCTCCTAGCAAACGATGAATCGTCTGTGCCTGATCGGGCAGGCATGCAAACTGTTTTTCCGTCAGCGGCAATTTTTTAACCGCGCTGTTAAGAGATTCGGTCAATCTGGCAGCCGCTTTTCCAGTCGGGGCTGCCAGTTGGATAACCCGTTTTTTGTCAGGATCAAGTTTAATTAAGGCCGCCAACAGTTTAGCAACGGTGGTAGTTTTCCCGGTTCCCGGTCCACCAGAAATAACCGAAATTCTGCTAGTCACCGCGACAGCCGCTGCCACCTTTTGCCAGTCCACTATTTTCTCAGGCAGCATGAATAATTCATCTAAAACAGCTCTCAGTTGCTGTTCCTGAATATTATCGATTGGTTGATTGCCGGCAAAGAAAGCGGCCACCTGACATTCACTTTGCCACATTCTCTGCAAATAAAGCCGGTCATGGGAAAACACAATAGGCGTTGGTTGAAATCCATCACTAACCGCAGCACAATTTTCCAGTGCTATCAGCAAACTCTGCTCATCAGGTTTTCCCGCAACCCGCCACAACTGCTCCGCAAATTCACGATGTCGCCCATCAAAAAAGTATTCTGGCGTTATCCGATTAACCGGCAGGCAAACATGCCCGGTACCTGTTTCAGCGCTCAACAACGCCATGATTAACAACAAAACAGGATCTTTATCCTCAATCAATGCATGAGCAAACTGTAAGTCCAATGAACGCAAAAGCCTGAGGTTTACTGCCTGTTGTAATAACGAAATCATCAATTTTTCTCTTTCTCAGACTGTTCATTGCCACTGAAAAGCAGATCCAAAGCATCAACAAATTCAGCCGATGGCTGACAATTGAAAATCCCATTCCCCGGCTGTTGTTTATCTATCCCCCTCAGAAACAGATAAATCACGCCGCCGAAATGTTGTTGATAATCATAATTAGCCAGCCTGTGACGTAAGTAACGATGCAATGCCAGTGTATAAAGCTGATATTGCAGGTCATAACGATGCTCAATCATGGCAGTTTCCATTGCTTGACGAGTATAAAACTGGCTCTCCTCTCCCAACCAGTTTGATTTGTAATCCAGCACGTAGAATCTGCCTTGCCAACAGAAAACCAAATCAATAAACCCTTTCAGCATCCCTTTCACCTGCTGAAATTCCAGTTGGGGACAACGAGCAGAAATCGGATCATAACGACGCATCAGTGTATCCAACGTCTGAGATCGCAAAAGTTGCTCAACCGGCAAATAAAACTGCATTTCATCCTGTTGATGATGCAGCGGAATTTTTGCCAACTGCACTCCTTCATCATTCAATGGAATGGTAAAAATATCGGCCATCCATTGCTGTAATGTCCCACTCCAGCGTTCATCAAATCCGGCTGATTGCAGTTGTTCTGCCAACCATTTCTCATCAGGTCGTTGGCTGAAACTAATCTCTTCCAAAATAGCGTGTAAAAAAGTCCCCGCGGAGGCTCCCCGAGGGAATGTATGCGGTGTCATTTCAGGTTGTTCTGCTAACTGCTTTTCACCACTAGCATCAACATCAAGCTTCGGCGCAATAGACTGAACAATCACGTCGATAGATTCTTCTCCAGCAAAATAAGCGGAAGCATTGCCACGATGAACCACAGAGTTTCGTAAACCAGAATAACTGGTAATACGCCAGTCATCCTGCACTCTGCGTTTAAATTGCCTGGCCGACAGGACTAAGTCATTTTTACTGTGCGACTGCCAAGGATGACCATCAGTCTCATTAATTGATGATATGACGATGCCATCCCCACTTAATTCTTTAAGCGATGTTGCCAAAAAATCAGCATCCCCTTTCACTCCCTTTTGCAATAGGTAGCCCAGAGCGCACTGATGCAGATCAGTATCGCCGACCTTTTTCTTATTGCCTTTTATCAGCGGAGCCACGCCGACACTGCAATGGTAAACAGAACGCGTCAATGCGACATAGAGTAAACGCAAATCCTCTGCCAATCGCTCTTGCTCCGCCAGCTCAATCGTCTCGTCGTCGGGAAAGATATCGAGGCAAGCATTAAAGCTTGTACGATCATGATATATCGCCCGCTTCTGCTCCCTGAAATTACAGATAAATGGCAACCATACCAGCGGATATTCCAACCCCTTAGATTTATGGATAGTACAAATTTGTACCAAATGACGATCACTTTCCAGCCGCATCTGCTGACTTTCAGATTGTGGATCAGGATGAGAGATTTGCTGAGCCAACCAGCGGGTGACTGCATGTTCACTGTCAAGTTGTAAAGAAATTTCCTGCAACAACTCACCAATATGCATCACATCCGTCAAACGCCGTTCACCGTCATAACTGGCAAGCAAATTCTCAGCAATATGATGGTTGGCGATTACCGCTCGTAACATAGGTAACACACCACGGCGTTGCCAGAGACGAAAGTAGCCATCAAATTCATCAACTAACTGATCCCACCTCTTTTCATCATGATTTAGTTTGTCTATCTGTCGAGCGGTCAAACCAAACAAACCACTGGCAAGCGCACTTCTCAAAACTCGTTCTTTTTCCGGTGATAACACCGCTTGCAGCAGCCAGAGAATGTCCTTGGCTTCTGCGGTAGCAAATACACTTTCTCGGTTAGAAAGAAATACGGAAGGGATAGATAACAGGTTAAGCGCATTACGGATCAGTGTAGCTTCCTTTCTGCTACGCACCAGAACCGTAATATCAGCCGCCGTCACAGGCCGGGCTTTCTCACTTTGATGTAACAGAGCACGTCCTTCACTACCTGCCTGCAACCAATCACGAATTTGCGCAGCACAGAGCCGTGACATCGTTTGCTCATAATCTCCGGTAGAAACACCTTCTCCTGGTTGTAACCAGAAATTCAGTGCGGCCTGCTCTTCACCATCACAGCTAAAAGAAAGTTCTCGGTTTTTCTCTGCCGCAGAAACCTCAATAAAAGGGATCTGCTCAAACAAAAATGGATTTTCTGAACGCATAAACAGTTTGTTTACTGCCTGTACCATTGAGTAAGCAGAGCGCCAGTTTGTTTCCAGAGTATAGTGAGCACTTACCTGAGAACGGGCGCGAATATAAGTGAAAATATCTGCGCCGCGAAATGCATAAATAGCTTGTTTAGGATCGCCGATAAATAGCAATCCATTTTCAAACTGAGTGCCATAAATAGTATGAAAAATCCGGTATTGCTGTGGGTCGGTATCCTGAAATTCGTCGATCAACGCAATCGGATAGCGCCGACGGATAGTCTCAGCAAGCAAATCGCTGCCAGGGCCTTTCAGAGCATCATCAAGACGGGTAAGTAAATCATCAAACCCCATCTGACCACGTGTTAATTTTTCCTGACGGATTGACTGGCGAATCTCAGTAATAGCTCTGGAGATAATCAAATCACGTAAAGTGAGTGGTTGCTGGTATAAATCATCTATCGCCACAAAAAGTGAATGTTCAGGAACCTCGCCCTTCTTTGTCTTTTCTGCCAATACTGACTGCCGGAATTTCTCCAACGCTTTTGGCAACAGATAATCCTCTGTAGGTACTTGAGCCCAATCCGTGACACTATTCAGCCAATTTGGTAAATGCTTACTACTGTAACTTCTTTTATCAACACCAGAACTCGCAATTAAATCGTGCAATTCTCCAGCAACTTCATTCCATTGGTATTTAACATCGCTGATCAACTGGGTAATTTTTTCATGACGACTTAACAGCGTTTCATCACTGTGCGGCGCATTAACAATATATGGCATATCCCCTTGTAAATAAGGGTGTAATTCAGCCAGCAGAGCTTCCGGCCCACTCCACTCCTGGCTGATTACCTGTGCCATTGATAATGGCAATGGATAACAGTGGCGCCGCCAAAAATCGGCACACCCCTGCCGTTCTAATGGCTGTTGATCCTGAATTAATGTCTGTTCAAACAAGATCCCAGATTCAAAAGCATTATGCGCCAACATCCTCTGACAAAAACCATGAATGGTATAAATCGCGGCTTCATCCATTTGCCGCTCTGCGGCCAGTAACCAGATAGCCGCCCGCTCTTTATCTGGGATTTCATCCAATAGCTGTTGATAGGCTGGTTCTGCACCTTCTACTTCGTTTCGAATACAAGCAAGGCGAAGTTTATGAATATTTTCACGGATACGCCCACGTAACTCATTTGTTGCTGCCTCAGTAAAAGTTACTACTAGAATTTCTTCCACGCTCAAAGGCCGTGAAAAAGCAGCATCTTTCCCCAACCCAAGCAGAAGACGCAGATATAAGATACCGATAGTGTAGGTTTTACCTGTCCCGGCCGATGCTTCGATCAGCCGCTGACCATTCAGCGGCAGAGTTAATACATTAAGCCTGTGAACAGATATCTCTGTGATCACTGATCTCTTACCTCAACAGGTAACCGTTTCTGAAATTCAGTCACATTCTGATAGGTCTTCCAACCTTTCAATTTCGCATATCCATCCAAGCTTCCTGATTTACCAATCACTTGTGAAATCAATGACAACCCTTGATGTTTGATTACCGCATTCCGATAGAACTTAATCAGTTGCTGCTGTGTAGTTTTCTTTAGGATCTCAAGCATTTTATCTCTGCTATCAAAATTAAAGTTATTGCGGCTGAAATCACCAGAGAAACGGGCAACTTCGGCATAGAAAGTTTGTGGCGGTTGCTGCTTTTCATTAATCAGCGCACTCTTGTACTGTTCAAAATCAGCTTGAGACATTGCTTTCAATTTATTACCGGCATTCTGATAGAAATCTCGATAACGCTGATTCAAATATTTTGGTTGTTTACTATTACTTTGTAGCAGGAAACCCAATCCCCACTGTTCCCCCACACTGGTATTGAAAGCAAACACCGCATACCCCAGTTGCTCTGTTGTCCTTAACTGTTCATAGAACCACGGCTGGAGCATATTGCTTAACAAACTGGAATAAACGTAACCTTCTATACGGTCATAACCCGTCGGAATATAAACCTCTGCTAAAGCGCCATCTGTGCTGCTGCCAACACGCTGGAAATTAACCGGGTAATTTTTATCGATCACCACTTTATCCCCAATCCACCAGTCATTTCCTTGATTGGCCAGTTGGTTATGGGCAGATTCAGCAATCACTTTGCTCTGCTGTTCGGTCAAGTTCCCAATTATCATCATTTGCAAAGCAGCATTTTTTATCATTTCATGACGATACGTAACAATATCCTGAACCGTGATAGTCTCCAGCGCTTTTAAACGAGTGGACTGTTCAGTGTAAGGCGCCACAGAAAGGCGCTTCAACGGCTGCATAGCCATATCATAAGCTTTAGCGTTATTAGAAACCTCTATCTGCTCACGATACCAAGACTTAGCTTGTGCCAGTTGCTCCTCAGTTGGCGTGAACGCCATGTAATGACTGATTAAAGAGGTTAAAAGCGCTGGCAGATTTTGAGTGTAACCACTTACCCCCAGTTGCAGTCCCTGTGATGAATTAGTAGAAATATTCATTCCAGCAACAGAAGCCTGATAACTAAGCTGGTCAAGGGAAAGCCCTGCCAAATAATCAAGCAAAGAGGAAGTAACCTGCTCACGGGCACTATCCAAACTTTTTGCATTACGTAAATCTAACGTAATGCTGGCCTTAGGCTCATCAGCAAAATATTGGCTCGGCATATAGAGCAGACGGACACTCTGCTGTTCAAGGATCATCTCTGGATGTTTTTGACTCTTATCTGCTTTTATCAGCTTCAAATCGTCAGGAATATAAGGATTTGGCACAGGCAAAGAAAAGTTCATTTGCGTTTCTAACTGCTGCCATTCCATCCGTTGCTGTAATGTAATCCGATCAACCTGATAAGGCGCCTGAACAAAATAAGCCTGTTTATCGTGCGGCTCTTTTGGGCTGATATACCAGATTCTTGCATTTTCAGGGGTCAATTCAGCAAGCCGGGCAGCAATTGCTTCCGGGTCATAGTCATCAGCCAAATAACCGGCATTAAGTACATTGGAAACAGGAACTCGCAACATTGCATCCGATAACCATTCGATATAATGCATATCACGAACAATGGAGCCATACCGGAAAGACAGATTCAAAACCTTCGCGATCTCATCGAAATAACTTTTCTGGATGCCTTTTTGTTTTAACAAATTAATATAAGCAAAAATAGCCGCAATAACCTGATCCCGTTGTGCAAGCCCTTTATCTGTCAACGTCACATAAATAAAAAAGATACCTTTATTACGATCAACCATAGGCTCCGCACCAGCACTGATACTTTCTGCTAGCCCTTGAGTTTGTAGCCAATCTGATAATGTATTCAGGCTACGGTTGCCTATCATATAACCGAGATATTCATCAGTTTTACTGCGGAAATCAGCACTGTTATTGTCAATGCTGAACTCCAGTTGCAACGCTTTTTGCGGTTGGGCTGGGACATAATGGATGATAATCCCTTTCTCTTTTTCCGTGACTGCCGGAACAGCAATCAGCGGCACGCTCGCTTTTCTGTCAGGTATCCGACCAAAAGTATCAACAGCAATTTGAGTCAATTTATCGATAGGCTGATTACCGTAAATGACACCTTTCATTAGATTGGCCGAATAATAACGCTGATAGAAATCCACCAGTTCTGTCTGTAATTTACTCCCCGGTTTATCTTTCAATGTCTCTAAATTACCACCAGAAAAACGGGCATTGGGATGCTTAGGATTCAGAGTTTCTGCCCGTATTTGAGCAACCCGCATCCCATCACGAGAACGCGCCATTGTCAGCTCTGCATTAACAGCGTTTCGCTCCCGATCTGCATTCACTGGATTAAGTAATGGTTCAGCCAGTGCATCAGCCAGACGATCTGTAGCCTGAGCTAACGCCTCATTTTCTACTTCAAGGTAAAAAGCCGTGCGGTAAGAAGCTGTGCTGGCATTATAACTACCACCATGCTTTTGCAAAAATTCAGATAAATCACCTGACTGTGGGTAACGTCCAGATCCCATCAGAACCATATGTTCCAGATAATGTGCAAGCCCAAGCTGGCTGTCAGGGTTTTCCATACTACCAACCGGAATTGCTACCGCTGCCAGAGATTTGGTTGCCTTCTCATCAGATACCAGCAAGACCGTCATATTGTTTGCCAATCTGATTCCCTGATACTGACGATGATCATTTTCGCTTTTATAAATTGTCTCTTGCAGTAGCTTCCACTGTGGTGTTTGCGCATAGCTTACTGTTCCCCAAAAGAGCAGGAACATTACAGTAATCATGCGAACAAAATGTTTATGCATTATCCGATATTCTCCCTATGTTTCTGATTTCGCGCCATCGGTAACAAATAATTGAGCGCTTCCTGTTTAAGTTTTGCTAAAAATGATTCATCGATTTGCCTGAAAGCCCGCTGAATATAAGAATCATCTCCTTCGCCTGTACGTCCCTGATCTCCAAGCCATGCCTTCAATAGCCGGCTTTCAGCTTTTGATTGAATTTCATCGCTATCATCAATCTCACCTGTTTCTTTATTCATACATGCTGAAAGCCACGCCCAACCACTTTTACAAAACAGTGGTAAAGGCGCTGATATTCCTCGTTGATAACCCTCAATCAATTGATTCAGATAATTTTTCGCTTGTTCTAAAGGTATAGACGCAAAACGCCATTCGCTGCCATCACGCCCATAACTGCGGCTTTCACCCTTCCCTCCGGCAAGACAGTAAGCCAAATGCTCAATCCACAATTGCATGCCATCATTGGCGGTCAAACTGGCTGGCCGCCAACGTAACAAACCATCTGGTTGCACTTTGTTAATACGCCCCGTCAGCATTACCTGGCCTAAATCATGATGTAAATCAACAGATAAAGTTTCCATCTGTTGTTCACGAATTTTATCCGCCAGAAGCTGCATCTCTTTTTGCTGCTTCAACCAATAAACCTCACCAAAAGCGCCAAAAGGCAACCCGCCAGCAGCACGAAGCCGATTGAAAAGTGGTTCAGGCGATTGCTGTTCAATGAGTGCACTCAACAATAGCTGATTAAACTGATAACGCTGGAGATTATCTAAAACGAAAGGCTCTTCCTCTGGTAATTCCGTTTCTTCAATAACGAAATTTACTTTCAAGCAACGTTGGAAAAAAAACCGAACGGGATGACGGTAAAAACTGTTCAAATTATCAAGTGTAATTTCTTGAATTTGTGCCGTTTCAATAGATTGGCAAAATTCAGCGTATGCTGCGCCTTGCTCAGTCGCCGCGGGTAACCACTCCCCGGCATAGCTTTGCTGATAACTGCCCGGTATAAAATTTTCTGGTGCAAATGGAACGCGGGAATGAAGATACAACAGATGTTCTCTGACATGAGCAGCACTTTGATCAACATTCAGTCTTTCATTTCCCGGCAAACAAAAACTTTGGCAGACATAATCCAATAATTCATTCACCAACACGGAAGGATTACATTCCGTATCATCACGAATGGACTTGCCAATATAGCTGATATAGAGGAACTGTTCGGCAGATATCAAGGCTTCAAGAAATAGATAACGGTCATCATCCCTCCGTTTTCTGTCCCCCCTCTGACCTTTTTCCGCCATCAGATCAAATCCAAGCGGTGGAATTGAACGGGGATAGATACCATCATTCATTCCCAATAAACAGACAACCTTAAAGGGAATAGAACGCATCGGCATTAGAGTGCAAAAATTAACAGATCCGGCGAGAAAACGCTGGCTGATTTTTTCATTATCAAATTGAAGGGCCAATTCATCTCGTAATAGAACCAATGGCACACTTTCCTGATAACGGGCATTCAAGCCATTGACTATGACTTTCTGCCATTGCTGTTCTATCATCGCCAGTACTAATTCAGTTTCACTATCTGATGCAAAAAATATTTCCAGCAACTGCTGGCAGACAGGTAACCAACCCGTTAATGTTCGGCTCTCGCCGAGAATCTTGCGCCAATAGCTCAATTGCATTAAAAGCTCAGCTAATTGGCCGGCAAGCTCTGCGGCTAAACCACTGGATTCATCATAAGGCAATACCTCTTTCCAAGGGCCAGACCGGCTATCCATTGCGTAACCCAATAACATTCGAGTAAGTCCAAAACGCCATGTATGCTGACCTGTTACCGGCAAAGATAGTTCTTCTACATTATCGTCATCCAGCCCCCAACGAACGCCTGACTCTTCAACCCAACGCCTTAATAAACGTAAACCATCTTCATGAATGTCAAATTTATTCGCCAACGCTGGCACTTCCAACAATGCTAAAACCTGCTCCGTCGTAAAACGGCTTTGAGGTAAATCAAGCAGCGTAATAAATACCTGTAAAACTGAATGCGCTTGACGGGCTTTACGATCAGAAATGGCAAATGGAATATAACGTTCAGCAGAGACATTACCAAATACTGCCTGAACATAGGGAGTATAACTGTCAATATCCGCGACCATTACAATAATATCCCTTGGCGTCAGCGATGGATTATCTTCCAATAACCGCAGTAGCTGGTCCTGTAAAACTTCCACTTCACGTTGAGGGCTATAGCAAACATGGAAAGATAAAGAATGATCCAACGGGTCAAGCACTCTTTTTTGCAGGCTATTTTCAAATGTCTCTTTTGTTGAACCAATTTGGGCATGATCTTCCAGATAGAGAATATCCCTTTGCAATTGATGTAATAGATTATCCTGTTCTAATTCAACAAAGGCGTGAACATCCGAACTCTGCTCAAGCTGCGACAATAAATAGAGGTTATCACGGCCCAACCGTCCCCACGATGCCAACAAGGGATTGCTTACATCTTGTTCACCGTCATCGTTAAACAGTGATTGAGCATTATCAGGGTCTTTAAAATATTCCAGCTCCTGTTTACTCTTATAATGGCGCGGTTTACGACTACTCAGTTTTGCCAAAAAAGCATAATTCTGAATATCTCCCCAATAATATTTACATGGATTGGTAAACATCAGATGAATATCAATATGCCGCGCCAGTGCCTGTAAAGCCTGTAAATAGACCGGTGGTAAGGCAGAAATACCACAGATAAATACTCGTTTCGGTAAACAATCTGAAAACTCAGGACTATTTCCTCGTTCAAGACTATTTTCTCGTTCAAGACTATTTTCTCGTTCAGAACTGTTTTCCAGTATCGAAATAAAACGCTGATATAAATTAGCGCGATGCCATTGAGGTTGTTGTAACTGGTGAGTATATTTCGTCAGTTCCAGCCATAATCTTTTCTGCCACAACTGATTATCGCTCAAGCCATCAATAAGCTGGCCTTGCTGCCAACTTTCCAACCATTGCGGGCGATAAACTAGATATTGGTCAAACAGATCAGCAACCCGTCCAGCCAATTGGTGAATCTTCCGTTTATCAAAATCTTGATCAAGGTAGTGCCTGAGCGCGACAAACTCCGCTTCTGGCAGCAATTGAGGCAATAACGCCATCAATTTCCATGTCATAGCATCTTTACTAAAAGCACTTTCTTTAGGAATATCAGGCAATACTTTGGTAAACATATCCCAAATAAACGTAGCGGGAAGCGGAAATGAAATATTGGCTGATATGCCTATTCTTTCAGCCAGTTGGATTTGCAGCCACTGTGACATACCCGGGCTTTGTACCAAAATGACTTCCTGAGCAAATGGATCAGTCAGTGGGTTATCCCCGATCAATATTGCTATCAATTCCTTAAGAAGATCTAATTGATTAGAATGATAAACCTTGAACATGAGAACTCCCATTTGAACAAATCCATCGACTTGCTTTACTTTGCTGATTATAAGATGTTGTTACCATAACTGTAAGCTGATAGCAGCCAGACAATGGATATGTTGTCTGAAATTCAGCGTGCCATCCCGGTGGTAATATTATTTCTGGCAAAGGGTTTTGACCTGCAATTAATTTATATTGTTCCAGATACCCATAAGATAATTTATCCGCCTTTGATTGCTGCCAATGTTGCTGAAACCCAAATAATAACGCCTGATGATAACGCATTAATCCCAATAGAGAGACCGAAAAAACCATAACAGCAATCATTACTTCGGGCAAACTCATACCTGCTTGATGCTCATAAAAAAGATCCGACTTCATAAACAAAATCCCACATCCGCCTCAGGACAAAAGTCCAGCCAACCGCTTTCTACCGGGATAAGAGAATCTCTTCCGCCAGCAGAAAGTAATTTCATCCATTGATATAATCCGACAGATTGCCCAGATGCCACATCAGCCATACCTTTCAGTAGAAAAAAATGACTCGAATGCCTTTTTAAGCAACTGGTCAAATGAAATTCTTGCTGTTGCTGGCAATACCACTCTTCTATTTTATTACTATCAAGTGGCCATGACTGAGCGATTCCCCATGCCAATGAAGATTCTGCTTGCTGAAAAGCTTTTAGATATCTGCGTTCATCGACCATCATGATTAAAGCGTTATCCAGATGATGATGTAAAGCCTTTAACATCATCAGGCTCACTGCCAATAATATCAACACTGAAATTAGTAATACATTACCTTGCTGATATTGAAAGCAGCCATGCGAAGAATGCTCAGCCACGGTACTTATCCCCTGATATTGCGCAAACGTATTACTGACTGATATTGGTAGTTTATCGACGGATGTTTAAACCAATGTGCAATAAACGTCAATTTGATAAAAACTAAGCCATCTTTTGCAGGTAATTTCTCAGCTTTAAAAGAATTTACCACTATTTCATTTGGATCAAACAGCCTTTCCCAGCCATTTTCCTGACAATTACCCGCCCCCCTTTTCCACTCGACTGATTTATTGTTAAGGCGATAGCCGAAGAATTCAGATTCACTGTGTTCTGGCGGCTCCCATTGGCTATTGATGTTAAGATCGTATGCAATAATCAGACATGAATCCTCACTCTCATCACTTTTATTATCGATGAATATTGGCTTTCCATCACAATAATGCTGACAATATCCAGCACGGCGAATA
Source organism: Photorhabdus luminescens subsp. luminescens (assembly GCF_001083805.1). GTDB lineage: Bacteria > Pseudomonadota > Gammaproteobacteria > Enterobacterales > Enterobacteriaceae > Photorhabdus > Photorhabdus luminescens. Next base: position 419,644 of record NZ_JXSK01000004.1, read on the forward strand.
TCTTTTTCTATAATATGCAATGTTTGTTTAACGAAATAGCCTAAACGATATCTCTGATATAACTCCATTATTTGTTTAGTTAAAATAGGATAACTTTTAGCAATCGCTAGTAGAATAATACTACCAATAGCCATTGCTACAATAACTTCTAATAATGTCATTCCAGATTGGTTTTTATGTTTCATTGTTACAATAAAGTATCGCTTATTTTAGTGAAAAAATATAATTAATCACAAGCTGGAATTTGGTTAAATTTATTATTACTACATGATCTTATCCTACCTCGTGAAGAAAAAATAATAGATATTTCACCTGCGGAATTCGCCAAAATAAAACTCGCAGGTATCATGGTGTTTCTTATTCCATGAAACTCTATCTGATCCTTGGTTGCTGAACTGATAATAACATCTTGATAGGGGGAACTTATTCCCTCAACATTTTCCAAATCACAATCAGCCAATACCGGATTAGAAAGCGCTATGCACCAGTCCTTTCCTATTTTCAACCACAACACGACTCTTTTATTCAGGTAATTTGCTAAAGATTGTTGTCTGGTTATAAATGTTAATATTTTTTGTGCTGAGTCTTGTAATCTGGCTCTTTCCTGGTGATAGCCCCATTCCTGCACTCCCCATAAGGAAAATATTGAAACCAAAACAATAACGATCATCAATTCCAATAAAGAAAAACCTAATTGATTATCAATATTATAATGACCGATTATATTCATATTATTTACCATTGATAATTCCTTATTTCCTTTCGTAAGACATTCTATTTACTTTCAAAGAAAAATAAATATAAATTTGAATTTTATGCGAGAGTGCATCAATAAAAAAATAACAACATATTATTGTTACATTTAAATTGCGTAGAGCTTCGCAAAAATCAACTAGAATAGTTATTTTTATTTCTTATTATTGCCATACATTGTAAGATTATATGGCCATGAGGAAGAAGCTTCATGGAAATAATAAAGAAAAGATTGAGTGCTTTACATGAGGATGTTATTACTATTAATTTATTCTATAAAGATAAATAATATCAGACTAGAAAATAATTAATTGAGAAGCTTGTTTTAAGTATAGCGATCAATAGTGGTATATCGATATTGGTGGTAATAATGTCCGGTTACTGGCCTTTATTGAGTTTTCAATGGAGCATTGTTACATTAAACACATCGTATCCCACACAGAATACGACAAGTTAACCGACTACTACCGGAGAAACAGAGAATGATAAATTTTGCAGTCGTTCAGTATTGTGTAAGCCTTGTAGTCTTCAATAATAGAAAGTGTCTGGTAGGCTGTTTTAGTAATTTTAGCTTTATATATACCCTATGGATTTCAAGATGCATCGCGACGGCAAAGGAACGAATCCCCGGGAGCATAGATAACGATGTGACCGGGATGAGTGAGTGCAGCCAACAAAGAGGCAACTTGAAAGATAACGGGTATATCACGCCCGACGTTCCTTGAGCCTACGAAGTGCTTCTTCAAGTGTCATTTTTCTACCTTCTATAATGTCTTTCTTAGACAGCATGGCGATTTTAAGCAACGCTATGGCCTGCTGCTCTGCGTTTATATCAGCCTGATCTTTCTCACGTTCCAATTCAGATATCCCATTTTTCATGATAAACATCCTATGCTCCAAATACTCTGAGTTGCCAAGTAGATCTCTGCCTTTTTTCTCTACTTCTGCATGTCTGTGTTTATATCATCAAAATTAAAAGGGAGACAATTTACACTCAATAGTCTCCCTCCAAATTATTGCTAATAACCAAACAACTAAATAGCAACCGGTGCCTTTATTCCTGGGTGCGGGTCATAATCGACTATTTCAAAGTCATCAAATTTATAATCAAAAAGTGATTCCGGTTTACGCTTTATCACCAATTTTGGCAATGAACGCGGTTCACGACTGAGTTGTAATTTTGTCTGCTCCATATGGTTGCTATAAAGATGGGTGTCACCACCAGTCCAGACAAAATCGCCCACTTCCAGATCACACTGTTGCGCCATCATATGAACTAGCAATGCATAGCTCGCAATATTGAACGGTAAACCAAGGAATACGTCACAGGAACGCTGGTAAAGCTGACAGGAAAGTTTGCCATCCGCAACATAAAACTGGAAGAAAGCGTGACATGGCGCTAATGCCATTTTATCCAGTTCACCAACGTTCCAAGCCGAAACAATGATCCTACGTGAATCTGGATCGCTTTTAAGCTGCTCCAGTACGGTTTTCAATTGGTCAATCTGGCGGCCATCTGTGGTGCCCCATGCACGCCATTGTTTACCATATACCGGCCCCAAATCACCGTTTTTATCCGCCCATTCATCCCAAATAGTCACCCCATTTTCATGCAGATATTTAGTATTGGTATCACCATTCAGGAACCAAAGAAGCTCATGAATAATTGAACGAATATGGCAACGTTTAGTTGTAACTAACGGGAAACCATCCTGCAAATTGAAACGCATCTGATGCCCGAAAATGGAGAGAGTTCCCGTTCCGGTGCGGTCTGCCTTCGGAGTGCCCTCTGCAAGCACTCTTGTCATTAAATCCAGATACTGTTTCATTTTACCTCTTGTACCTTATTACCTTGGTGTTTGTATGCCCATATCATCATTAATATTCCCGCCAGGATCATTGGGATAGAAAGAATTTGTCCCATGCTGATCCCGTCGAATAAACCCAATTGCGCATCCGGTTGGCGGAAAAATTCGACTATTACCCGGAAAATACCGTAACCAATTAAGAATAAACCAGAAACACTGCCCATCGGCCGAGGTTTACGGATATATAAATTTAAAATAATGAACAGAACGATCCCTTCCAACGCCATTTCATAAAGCTGTGAAGGGTGACGTGGCAAAACACCATATTGTTCAAGTACCGATAGCAATGAAGGGTCCGTTGCAGCCAGTGCGATATCTTCACCACGGGAGCTTGGGAACAACATCGCCCACGGCGTATCCAATGTGACACGTCCCCATAACTCGCCGTTAATAAAATTACCAATTCTCCCCATGCCTAAGCCAAAAGGGACTAACGGCGCAATGAAGTCAGCAACTTGTAAGAAATGGCGTTTCGTTCTGCGACCAAACCACCACATTGCACAGATAACCCCCATCAAACCACCGTGGAAAGACATTCCACCGTCCCAAACTTTAAACAAATAAAGCGGGTTGTCGAGAAAGGCAGGGAAATTATAAAACAGGACGTAGCCCAGACGACCTCCAACAAATACGCCAACAAACCCTGCATAAAGCAAGTTCTCTACTTCGTTTTTTGCCCAGCCGCTATTGGGTTTTGCTGCCCTACGTGTCGCAAGCCACATGGCGAATATAAACCCTACCAGGTACATGAAACCATACCAATGGAGGGCTATTGGACCTATTGAAAAAATGACCGGGTCAATATTAGGAAATGCCAGGTAGCTGTTACTCATCTTTCCCCACTTAATATTTAACATTAATGCCCTAAGGCAAGTGATTGAGAATCATAGCACAGGCCATTAAACGGATTAAATGCTGCCTCTGACCAAACCGCCAACCCCATGCTGCTCCATAAACGTTGCTGACAACTCCTTTATTCTTAGACTGGTTTCAGCTTGTAGTATCTCGGCCATTAATTTTTCAACCTGAGCCAACTCCAGATGACGCAATAAATACTTAATCCTTGGCACACTACAACCACTCATACTCAGGCTACGATAGCCAAGACCAATCAATAATAACGCTCCCATCGGGGTTCCTGCCATTTCACCACAAATACTAATCGCAAGACCTGCCCGCTGGCTATTTTCAAATACCAGTTTTAATGCCCGAATTACCGCCGGATGCAAGCAATCATAAAGAGAAGCGACGTGAGTGTTATTCCGATCCACTGCCAATAGATATTGTGTTAGGTCATTGGTGCCAATAGACACAAAATCGATTCTGTTTTTAAGTTGTGGCAACAGAAAAATCATCGAAGGAACCTCGATCATGACACCGAGCTGAGGCATCGGTATTTGGCGCGCCAGCATTTGCTCGACTTCCTCTGTCGCTCTGTCTAACAATCGCTTAGCTTCATCAATTTCTTCCACACTCGTTACCATTGGCAGCAGGATTTTCAGATTACCCGTATCAGCGTTAGCTCTGAGCATTGCCCTAAGCTGAATAAGAAAAATCTCCGGTTGATCCAGCGTCACCCGTATACCACGCCATCCCAAACAAGGATTATCTTCGCTAATCGGCATATAAGGCAGTTGTTTATCCGCACCAATATCAAGTGTACGTAATACCACCGGTTTATCGGGAAATAATTGCAACATCTCATGATAACGCGCTTTTTGTTCATCTTCTGACGGGAAACCACAATGCAGCATAAAGGGTATTTCGGTGCGATAGAGTCCAACACCATCAATACTATTACTGATCTGTAACTCATATTTCAGGCTCAAACCCGCATTAAGCTGAACCAAAATGCGCTCACCACTTTTAAGCCGCGCTTCCTGATCAACATCTCCCTCAGCCAGTTTGCTAAGCGCTTTTTCTTCTTCGATAATCTGTCTATATTCCTGTGAAATCAGTGGTTCAGGTTCAATAAAAACTTCTCCACGGAAACCATCAAGAATCAGCATACGATTGTGCAGGAGTTCCGGCTGGATATCTGCCCCCATAATGGCCGGAATACCCATTGCTCGAACTAATATGGCCGAATGTGAATGGGTAGCGCCATCACGAACAATAACCCCGGCTAATCTTTCCTGCGGCATTTCTGCCAATAGGTTGGCACTCAGTTCATCTGCAACCAGAATAAACCATTCAGGCCACTGATGGCTGGCAGTCAGTGAATCATCAAGATGAAATAATAATCGCTGCCCAAGCGCCCGTAGATCTGATGCCCTTTCCCGCATATAAGCATCCTGCAAACTGGCAAATTGTTCTGCGTATTTCTCAATAACTTGTTTAACCGCCCATTGCGCCACAGATCCCTGTTCAACGCAGGAGAACAGATCTTGTTTCAACTGAGGATCATTCAAAAGGTAGGAATAAAGATTAAAAATCGCGGCACTCTCTTTTTGAGAGCCCGCGGTAAAACGTTTACTGAGCCGACGACATTCTGCTGTTGCATCTTCAAGCGCCTGAATTAAACGAGAACGTTCTGCTGCATGATCAAGGGTTGAAGCTTCAAAAATTTGGTCAAGCGAGGGTTGGGAGCAATCCTGCCATCCCTGAGCCATCACGATGCCATTGGAAATTGCCAGCGCTTTAATTCTGGTTTGCCGATACTGACCAAACAAACCCTTAGTCTGAGCTTGAGCAAGGATCACCGCCAGTTGTGTCGCAAGCGTCACCATAAAGGACTCTTCGGTTTCACTAAACAAGCGTTGTTCCTGCTGCTGAACGACTAAAACACCTTGCAACTGGCGACGATAGACCACCGGAACGCCCAAAAAAGCGCGAAAGCTATCCTCTTTAACTTGAGGCAAATATTTGAAACTTGGATGGCTGCGGATATCAGCCAGATTAATCAGTTCAGACAATTGACCAACTTGTCCAACGACTCCCTCGCCAAAAGCCAAACTGACAGCCCTTCCCCGGGGTTTCCTCAACCCTCGGGTTGCCATCAGGTAATAACACCGCCGTTGATGATCAGCAAGATAGATAGAACAGACATCCGTGTTCATCGCCAGACAGGTCTCGTTCACCAATAGCTCAAGCGCTTCGGCCAGATTAGTCGCCATAGCAACTTTTTCAACAATTTCCCGTAAGCGCATGAGCATAGAACTCACCTAACTTCTTTTGCGACGATAAGAATACGAAGAACGTGGCAGAGATGAGCTTTCCTGCATTGGCATTACAACCGAAGCAAACTCTTTCATCACGCGCCGATAAACATCACGCTTAAAAGAGACAACCTGCCGGACAGGATACCAATAGCTGACCCAACGCCAACCATCGAACTCCGGGGTATTACTGTGTTGCACATTAATATCTTCTTCATTACAGAGCAGTTGTAATAAAAACCACCGCTGTTTTTGACCGATACAGACAGGTCGTGTATCCCAACGCACCAAACGCTTGGGTAATTTGTAACGTAACCAATTACGAGTAGAGGCCAAAATGCGTACATCTTTCCGACCTAAACCCACCTCTTCATACAGTTCCCGGTACATAGCCTGTTCTGGTGATTCCCCCGGATTAATGCCCCCTTGAGGAAATTGCCAGGAATGCTGCCCATAACGCCGAGCCCACAAAACCTGGCCTTGCCGATTACAAATTACAATTCCTACATTCGGGCGGTAGCCATCATCATCGATCACCAGACTACCTCGATAAACTAAATTTGAAAGATGACTAATTGTTTCACACTACCCTCAAGTGGTAAACCTCTATCATTGGACTTTGCAGTCGCTAGCTAAATCTCTACAATAGCGCCATCTCAACGGGGTGCTGGCTGTTTAAAACAGCCTTGCTGAGAGTAAACCCGCCGAACCTGATCCGGCTAAATACCGGCGTAGGGATTTGAGCTGCTAACTATTTCACAGACATTATCTTGCCGTTTAGCGCTTCCTCAAATCCTTTGCCAATCCTCATTAATGTAAGGAGAGCAAAGTGTTCAAGACGTTATTTTCCAAATTAATCGTACTGACGGCCCTATCAGCCTCTATGTTGCTATTGAGTCAGGTTGTACAGGCCAAGCCGGTATTAACAATCTATACCTATGATTCTTTTGCCGCAGAATGGGGACCCGGGCCCGCAATTAAAAAAGCGTTTGAAGCTGAATGTGATTGCGAACTGAAATTGATTGCTCTGGAAGATGGTGTTTCTTTGCTCAATCGCCTAAGAATGGAAGGTAAACGTACTGCTGCGGATATTATTCTTGGATTGGATAACAACTTAATTCAAGCGGCTCAACAAACGGGGCTGTTCACTGACAGTCAAGTGGATATCAGCAAGCTGGCATTGCCGATATCATGGCACAACCAGATATTCATTCCTTATGACTATGGCTATTTTGCCTTCATTTATAACAAAAAGAGTTTGCCAAACCCGCCAAAAAGCATGGATGAGCTGATCAATAGCGATAATAACTGGAAAGTGATCTATCAAGATCCTCGCACCAGCACACCGGGGCAAGGTTTGCTATTATGGATGCAAAAGATTTATGGTGATGATGCCCCACAAGCCTGGCAAAAACTGGCAAAGAAAACACTAACTGTTACCAAAGGTTGGAGCGAAGCTTATGGTCTGTTCCTGAAAGGAGAAGGCGATATGGTGTTGAGCTACACCTCTTCACCGGGCTACCATCTCTTATCTGAGAAGAAAGACGATTATGCTGCGGCTACCTTCAACGAAGGTCATTACCTGCAAGTGGAAGTGGCTGCACAACTAGCCTCCAGCAAGCAGCCGGAGCTTGCCCAGAAATTTATGCAGTTTATGTTGACTCCAGCTTTCCAACAGGAAATTCCAACCACTAACTGGATGTATCCGGTCATTGATATTCCACTTCCAGAAGTATATTCACAGCTTTCAATACCTGAAAAATCACTGCAATATCCCGCAGAAGAAGTCGCAAAATACCGTAACCAATGGATTCGTGCATGGCAAAGCGCTGTCAGCCGCTGATAGCCGGATGGCTGTTGCCGGGGGCTCTTGCCTCCGGTCTTTTACTATTGATCGCCTTACTAGCGTTCGGTGCGCTCTGGTTTAATGCACCTGAACGTAACTGGTCTTTACTGGCAGAAGATAGCTATCTGTGGCATGTGGTGCGTTTTACCTTCTGGCAGGCTTTCTTGTCGGCACTGTTTTCTGTTATCCCGGCTATTTTCCTTGCCAGGGCCCTCTATCGCCGTCATTTTCCAGGCCGAATCCTATTTCTTCGCCTATGTGCTATGACGCTGGTTTTGCCTGTATTAGTCGCTCTGTTCGGCATTCTGACGGTTTATGGCAGAGCCGGCTGGCTGGCTCAGTTCTGCGAATGGATCGGCATCAATTACCGTTTTACCCCTTATGGTTTACCAGGAATTTTGTTGGCGCATATCTTCTTTAATATGCCGCTAGCAACACGGCTTCTACTGCAATCATTGGAAAATATCGCGGTGGAACAACGGCAATTAGCAGCGCAGCTAGGTATGAATGAATGGCAACATTTCCGTTTTGTTGAATGGCCTTATCTACGCCGCCAGATCCTACCCACTGGCGCACTGATTTTTATGCTCTGTTTCGCCAGTTTTGCTACCGTGCTGGCATTAGGCGGCGGGCCTGCTGCAACAACTGTCGAATTGGCAATCTATCAGGCGTTAAGCTATGACTACGATCTCAACCGCGCCGCGTTACTGGCGTTGATTCAGATTATCTGCTGCCTAGGCCTTGTGCTCCTCAGTCAGAAACTTAACAGTGCTTTATCTGTTGGCTACAGCAATCAACAACAATGGCGTAATCCACAGGATACTTTGTTGAGAAAAATCTGCGACAGTCTGTTAATTACCGCAGCATTATTACTACTCGTGCCGCCATTATTGGCGGTTATCGTGGATGGCCTTAACAGCGGGTTGCTTAACGTATTACGCCAACCTGCATTGTGGCAGGCATTTATCACCTCAGTGGTGATTGCTTTAGGTGCAGGGTTACTGTGTATTTTATTCACCATGATGCTGCTGTGGAGCAGCCGCGAGCTATTCTTGCGTTATTCCCCCCGTTGGGGCCAAGCAATGGAAATGAGTGGTTTGTTGATCCTCTCTATGCCCGGCATTGTATTGGCAACAGGATTCTTTCTGTTGCTCAACGATACCGTTGGTCTGCCCCGTTCACCCTATGGTTTAGTGATTTTAACCAACGCACTGATGGCAATTCCCTATGCACTGAAAGTTCTGGATAATCCAATGAAAGATCTGGCGGCCCGCTACAATCCACTGTGTCGCTCCCTGAATATTCAAGGTATTAACCGACTGCGCTGGATTGAACTAAAAGCACTGAAAGTTCCGCTGGCACAAGCGCTGGCCTTTGCTTGTGTCCTGTCCATTGGAGATTTTGGTGTTGTAGCGCTGTTTGGTAATGAAGATTTCCGTACCCTGCCCTTCTATCTCTACCAACAAATCGGGGCTTACCGTAGTCAGGATGGCGCGATCACTGCTTTATTACTGTTATTGTTATGCTTTACGCTGTTTAGTTTACTTGAACGCTTACCGAGACCACGTAATGCTTAAACTTGAGAATCTGACTTACCGCTATGAACATCTGGTGATGCGCTTTGACTTGCAAATTCAGGCCGGGGAACGTATCGCAATCCTGGGTCCCAGTGGCGCAGGTAAAAGTACGCTCCTGAACTTGATCGCCGGTTTTCAAACAGCAGAAAAAGGCTCCCTATGGCTGAACGGGGGAAATCATACCAGTACGTCACCGGCTCAACGCCCGGTTTCCATGTTGTTTCAAGAAAACAACCTTTTTTCTCATCTGACAATTGAGCAGAATATTGGGCTAGGCTCACATCCGGGGTTACGCCTTAATAGCACGCAGAAACAGACATTACAGCAAATAGTCTCCCAAGTTTCGTTGGAAGATTGCCTTACCCGCCTGCCTGCTCAACTTTCTGGTGGACAACGACAGAGGGCGGCATTAGCCCGTTGTCTGGTTCGTCAGCAACCAATCTTATTACTTGATGAGCCTTTTTCTGCTCTTGATCCGGCTCTACGTAATGAAATGCTAGTATTGCTGGAACAAGTTTGCCATGAACGCCAACTTACATTACTGATGGTTTCGCATAATCTGGATGATGCCGCTCGTATAGCTGATCGTGCTTTATTAATTGTTGATGGCAATATTCATTATGACGGTTCAACAAATGCACTGGTTGCCGGTACTGTTTCTGAGGCGGCTATTTTGGGAAGGAAGGTTGACTCTCATTAGGCGTTATTAACTCCATCTCTATTAGAATAAATAGGAATAGGATATGGCTTGGTATTTCGATTATTTCCTTCTGTGACTAAGGTCTATATTTTAAAAATAAAATTGGATGGTATGAATCTTTTTTGTTATAAGTATTTTTTATGTGTTAATTTTTCATAAAGGATTTAATAATGTCTAATTTGATTTATGCGACCATAAAAGGAAAGAACCAAGGGTTAATTTCAGCAGGCTGTTCTACTTTTGATTCTATTGGTAATAAATATCAAGAGAACCACAGGGATCAAATATTAGTTTACTCCGCTACACATTCTTTAACTCGCGTACAGCATGTAAGTCATCATCCTTTTAATATCATAAAACCTATCGATAAATCCTCTCCTTTACTTGGATTAGCAATTTCAAACAATGAAGAACTTCATATCCTGTTAGATTTTTATAGAACTTCATCAGAAGGTGCTCAAGAAAAATTTTATTCAATAGAATTAACAAAAGCAAAAATAAATGCTTTTAATACTAATTACCCTCACTCTTTAACTCATGCAGAAAATCAGCCAGAAGAGAGTATCTCTGTCATTTATCAAAATATAACGTGGAGTCATCACATTGCGGGTACTTCTGCTTATAGCATCAGAGATGATGAGGTTTATTAAGAATGAATAAATTGCGTGACAGGGTATTAAGTAATAATTTCTGTACATATGACCCAAGTTCCAAGCCATCTTTTAGGCGATGGGATGAAATAGATGCTTCAATTTATCTTCTTAATCAATTTATTCCAGGCTCAGTAAATTATCTGGATGGCTATAAAGATGCATATGTGAAATATAACAGAAACCTAATTTTAAAATATGCTCATATAGAACAAATCCCATCAAATCTTTTGGCTGGTGTTGCCAGAATAGAAGCGGGCGGTAAACCAGATATGTGGAAGTTAAACACTATTGCAATGAGGCAATGGCGTGAACAGGCTTTTAATCTTGATAAAACTCGCTCAAAAGGCTCAAATGAAACTTCTACGGGTATAGTTGCAATACAGATAAGACATGTAGCAGATATGATGGGTTTCGACTCAAATACATTAACAACAACAGACCAGTTAGAAATTGCAACTTGCCTTCAAATTGATGAATTTAATATTAAAATGGTTGCTCGTCATTTAAGAGATTTAATTCTCTATGATTATCCTAATGCAGATACCAAGAACTTAACAAAAGAACAATATATCATGGCTGGTTCTAGATATAACCGTGGTATAACAAGAGAAAAGAGAGATTTCATAAGAATAATGAACACTCCTCCTGAATTAAGCACTAATGATGAAAAAAAATGGATTTCTTACGGAGTAAGTATATATAAGCGGCTAGATTATTTAGATAATTTACTTAAAGGATAAAAAAAATGAAAATATCAGATATATTTACATTTTTTATGTTAAGTTTTTTATCCTTTGGATTAATTAACTCATTCGCTTTTCCTAGGGTTACAGACTTTTTTGACTTCAACTCAATTGATTGTGATATATGGCAATATGAAGATGGAGGTATTGATATAATCACTTCCATATTTATATTAATCCCACTTAGTCCTTTTTATATAGCCTGTTTTTACAAGTCATATGCTTTATTTAAAAACAATAAAATTAGATCAATAAGCTATTTTGTTTTTGCCTCCATTTTTATTCTTTATTGGTTCTATACTTACTACGCTAGATTTATGCTTTATTGCTAGACGGGATAAGCGTAATGATGTCTAACCTAGCGGTTTTATAAGTTTAACCCGCCTTTTAACTTTATTATAACCCCCATAAATAACTTAAACTTACAAGAACAAAAATAATATCTATACCCAATGGATTTCAAGATGCAGCGCGACGGCAAGGGAGCGAATCCCGGGAGCATAGATAACTATGTGACTGGGGTGAGTGAAAGCAGCCAACAAAGCAGCAGTTTGAAAGATAACGGGTATACATCACATCACGATATAGCGAGTTCAAACAACTGTACAAATAACCATTATCTAATGCTATATTTGTGGTCATTTTCAACAAATATAAGCGCCAGCCTCTATGATGCAACAGAATCATGCTGAACAAGGTTTTATACTGACACGCCACTGGCGGGACACGCCCTCAGGTATTGAGGTGAAATACTGGCTGGTGACAGATCAGGGGCCGCGTCATATAAAAATTCTTCACCAACAAGCTGTTGCTTTTATCCCGCAAGCCAATATGCCGCGGGTGGAAAAAATTCTGGCGCAAGAGCGCAGCTACCATCTCCGCTCACTCTCATTAAAAGATTTCAATCGCCAACCTGTTGCCGCACTTTATTGCCAGCAATATCGGCAGTTACAACGGATTGAGAAAGTGCTACAGCAACAGGAAATTCAGGTTTATGAAGCAGATATCCGTCCACCAGACAGATTTATGATGGAACGTTTTATCACTGCCCCCATCTGGTTCAGTCAGGCGCCTAATGGCAGTTATCAAATGAAACCCAACCCGACTTATCGCCCAACACTGAAATGGGTATCCCTAGATATTGAAACCAGCCAGCATGGAGAACTTTATTCCATTGGATTAGCAGGATGTGATCAGCAAAAAGTATTTATGCTTGGCCCTGCTAACGGTAATGAACACCCGGTAAATTTTGATTTGGAATATGTAGCAAGTCGTCCGCAAATGCTGGAAAGACTCAACGAGTGGCTGGAAAAATATGACCCTGACGCCATTATTGGCTGGAACCTGATTCAGTTCGATCTACGAATTTTACAAAAACATGCTGAACGCTACGGTGTCCCGCTGAAATTTGGACGTGCCGGAGGGTTACTGGAATGGCGGGAGCACGGCTTTAAACCGGGGCACTTTTTCGCTTCCACCACCGGCCGGTTAATTATTGATGGTATTGAAGCACTGAAAACCGCTACCTGGAATTTTCCTTCTTTTAGTCTGGAATATGTAGCACAGGAACTATTAGGCGAAGGTAAAGCCATTGATACACCCTATCAGCGCATGGATGAGATTGACCGCCGTTTCCAGCAGGATAAACCCGCGCTAGCGCAATATAATCTGCAAGACTGTATTCTGGTAAACCGGATTTTCGATAAAACCCACTTAATGGAATTCTTGCTAGAAAGAGCAACAGTTACCGGTCTCGCGGTAGATCGCAGTGGTGGTTCAGTAACGGCTTTCACCCATCTTTATATGCCAAGAATGCACCGCATCGGCTATGTCGCACCCAATACAGGCGTAAGATCAGGAGAGAATAGCCCTGGCGGTTTCGTGATGGATTCTCTCCCCGGTTTGTATGATTCAGTGCTGGTACTGGATTATAAGAGCCTGTATCCCGCCATTATCCGCACTTTTCTTATCGATCCTGTCGGCATGGTGGAAGGGCTAGCACAACCGGATAATCAACATGCAGTTCCCGGTTTTTGTAATGCCGTCTTTTCCCGTACTCAACACTGTCTGCCCGATATTGTGACGCAAATCTGGCACGAACGAGACGAAGCCAAAAAACAACATAACGCCCCATTGTCACAAGCATTGAAGATCATCATGAACGCTTTCTACGGTGTTCTTGGGGCGGAGGGCTGCCGTTTCTTCGACCCGCGTCTGACGTCTTCTATTACTATGCGCGGCCATGAAATTATGCTCCAGACCAGAAAGCTGATTGAATCCCAAGGCTATCAAGTTATCTACGGAGACACCGATTCCATCTTTATATGCCTGAAACAGGCACACACAGAAGAGGTTGCCCTTAGCATCGGTAAAAAATTGGCGCAGTCAGTTAACCAATGGTGGCAAAAGCACCTGCAAGAACATTTTGGACTCAAAAGCGCCCTGGAGTTGGAATTTGAAACTCACTATCGCCGTTTTCTGATGCCAACCATCCGTGGCGCTGAACAAGGCAGCAAAAAACGCTATGCCGGCCTGAGTGGTGATCGTATGGTCTATAAAGGTCTGGAAACAGTACGCACTGACTGGACGCCTCTGGCGCAGGATTTCCAGAAGCAATTGTATTCACTGATTTTTCATAATAAGCCTTATCAAGAATTTATCCGCCGCTACATTTCCAGTACCCTGGAAGGAAAATTTGATGATAAACTAACCTACCGTAAAAGATTAGGCCGTAAACTGTCTGACTATCAGCACAATGTACCGCCACATGTAAGGGCAGCAAGGCTAGCAGATGAATATAATCTGCAACATAACCGACCTTTGCAGTACCAAAATGGTGGCTGGATAAGCTATGTCATGACACAATCCGGGCCAGAACCACTGGAAAATCTGCATTCATCACCGGACTATGATCACTATATCAATAAGCAGCTTCAGCCTATCGCTGATGCTATTCTGCCGTTTTTACAGGATGATTTTACAACTTTACTCACCGGACAGATGGTAATGCCTTTTGGCTGATGACTATTTTTTGCAGGTGACGACTGGCTTTGCTTCCATTAACATATCGCCCCTTTGACGAGTGATAAGGGAATTAACGGGGTGTCTTGCTGTCTGCCCATTATCCCCGTTAGACCAAATAAAAAGCTGTCGTCCTCCACTTATAAATAACATTATCTAACAGAAACTGAGTTAAAATTTATGCCATTTACCCTCGGTCAACGCTGGATCAGCGATACAGAAAGCGAACTTGGATTAGGAACCGTTGTTGCACTGGACGCACGAATGGTCACTTTGCTCTTTCCTGCCAGCGGCGAAAACCGCCTCTATGCACGCAATGATTCTCCTATTACCCGTGTTATGTTTAACTCGGGGGATGTTGTCACCAGCCACGAAGGCTGGCAACTCAAAGTGGATGAAGTCCAACTAGAAAATGGCCTGCTGATTTATACAGGCACACGGCTTGATACTCTGGAAGAAAATATCAGTCTGCGCGAAGTACTCCTCGACAGTAAACTTACCTTCAACAAACCACAGGATCGCCTGTTTGCTGGTCAAATTGACCGCATGGACCGCTTCGCCTTGCGTTTTCGCGCCCGTAAATATCAAAGCGAACAATTTAAACTGGCTGAAAGCGGTTTGCGGGGTATCCGCGCAAGCCTGATCCCTCATCAACTTCATATCGCTAATGAAGTCGGCAAACGCTACGCGCCAAGGGTTCTGTTGGCTGATGAAGTCGGTTTGGGTAAAACCATCGAAGCCGGGATGATCATCCACCAGCAATTGCTGGCCGGTCGTGCTGAACGTGTTCTGGTGATTGTGCCAGAGAGCCTTCAACATCAATGGCTGGTAGAAATGCTACGCCGTTTCAATCTGCGCTTTGCCTTGTTTGACGATAGCCGCTATACCGAAGCACGACACGATAGTGATAATCCATTTGAAACAGAACAATTGGTACTCTGTTCACTGGATTTTGTCCGCCGTAACAAACAACGTTTTGAGCATATGCTTGAAGCCCACTGGGATCTGATGGTGGTGGATGAAGCTCACCATCTGGCCTGGAGCGAGGATGCGCCTAGCCGTGAATATCAGGTTGTCGAACAGTTATCTGAACAAATCCCCGGCGTATTGCTATTGACTGCAACACCAGAACAGCTAGGGCAGGAAAGCCATTTTGCCCGTCTACGCCTCCTTGATCCAAACCGTTTCCACGATTATCAAGCTTTTATTGACGAACAACAAAAATACCGTCCAGTTGCCGATGCTGTCACACTGCTGTTATCCGGTGAACAACTCAATAATAATCAATTAAACCTAATGGGTGAGTTGATTAGTGAACAGGATATTGAGCCTCTGCTGAAAGCCGCTAATAGTAATAGTGATGAAAGTGAAACGGCACGCCGTGAACTCATTTCCATGTTGATGGATCGTCACGGCACCAGCCGTATTCTGTTCCGTAATACCCGTAATGGCGTGAAAGGCTTCCCCCATCGGGAACTGCACCAGATAAGGTTGCCTCTGCCATCCCAATATCAGACCGCCATTAAAGTCTCCGATATTATGGGCGCTAAAAAATCGCTGGAAGCACGCGCATGGGATATGCTCTACCCAGAACAAATTTATCAAGAATTTGAAGGCGAAAATGCTACCTGGTGGCACTTTGATCCCCGCGTAGAGTGGCTACTCGGTTTTCTGATGGCTAATCGTCATGAAAAAGTGCTGGTAATTTGTGCGAAAGCAACCACCGCTCTGCAATTGGAACAAGTACTACGTGAGCGCGAAGGGATTCGTGGCGCTGTTTTCCATGAAGGCCTATCACTGATTGAACGTGATCGCGCCGCAGCCTATTTTGCTTCCGAAGAAGAAGGGGCTCAGGTATTACTGTGCTCCGAAATTGGCTCAGAAGGCCGCAACTTCCAGTTCGCTAATCAATTAGTGATGTTTGATTTGCCATTCAATCCGGATTTATTGGAACAGCGCATCGGACGTTTGGATCGTATCGGCCAAAGCCGTGATATCCAGATTAGTGTGCCTTATCTGGAAAATACTGCTCAAGCAGTCCTGATTCGTTGGTATCACGAAGGTCTGGACGCATTCGAGCATACCTGTCCAACCGGTCGTACCATTTACGATCACTATTATGAAACTCTGCTGAACTATCTTGCCAAACCCAATAGCCAAGAAAAATTTGGTGAATTTATTGATCAGTGCCGCCAACAACATGAGCAACTCAAGCAGCAATTGGAGCAAGGCCGTGACCGGCTGCTGGAAATGAACTCCAATGGCGGCGAACATGGTTTGCGGCTGGCAGAAAAAATTTCAGAGTATGATAATGATACTGATCTGGTGAATTTCTCTCTCAACTTATTTGATATCGTTGGTATCAATCAGGAAGATCGCAATGACAACATGATAGTGCTGACACCATCCGA
The DNA here is from genome assembly GCF_001083805.1 of Photorhabdus luminescens subsp. luminescens. Taxonomy (GTDB): domain Bacteria; phylum Pseudomonadota; class Gammaproteobacteria; order Enterobacterales; family Enterobacteriaceae; genus Photorhabdus; species Photorhabdus luminescens. The sequence goes on from NZ_JXSK01000004.1 coordinate 436,374, forward strand.
TCATATGCTGGTCCCTGATTTCCCTGGGTTACCAAAAGATGGTTGTACTATCACCTTTAATCGTGAACAGTCACTGTCCCGCGAAGATGCCCAGTTTATCAGTTGGGAGCACCCAATTATCCGTAATGGGTTGGATCTTATCCTTTCCGGCGATACGGGTAGCTGTGCGGTATCCCTTTTGAAAAATAAAGCATTACCTGTCGGAACCCTGCTAGTAGAGTTGATCTATGTCGTTGAAGCTCAAGCCCCGAAACACCTGCAATTGACCCGTTTCCTTCCACCAACGCCATTGCGGATACTGATGGATCTGAAAGGCAATAATCTGGCTGGTCAGGTGGAGTTTGAAAGCTTTAACCGCCAACTTAATGCAGTGAATCGTCATACTGCAAGTAAACTGGTCAATGCGGTACAAAAAGAAGTCCACGCTATTTTGCAACAGGCCGAAGGTTTAGTAGAAACTCAAGCTCAATCATTGATTGAACAAGCGAAACAGCAAGCAGATGAAAATCTCACTGCTGAACTTTCCCGTTTGGAAGCATTGAAGGCCGTTAATCCAAATATTCGTGATGATGAATTGGAAGCCATTGAATCCAATCGCCAACAGTTACTGCTTAACTTAAATCAGGCTGGCTGGCGTCTGGATGCTATTCGCCTTGTTGTCGTTACGCATCAGTAAATATTAGCAATACCCGGAGGCTGAACTGGGATGGGGTAAACTTTACTAAGAACCCTATTCCGAGCCTCCCCTAATATTCAGCTACCGGAGCCTCAATGGAAGCTTATAACCCTCCTACCGATCCTTGGTTACATGTGCTCTATCAGGATCAACATATCATCGTGGTCAATAAACCCAGCGGATTACTTTCTGTTCCCGGTCGGGCAGAAGAACATAAAGACAGTATTATGACGCGGATACAGCAACAGTTTCCAGCCGCAGAATCTGTCCACCGGCTAGATATGGCAACCAGCGGCGTAATGGTAGTTGCATTGACCAAAGACGCAGAGCGAGAATTGAAACGCCAGTTCCGTGAACGAGAGCCGGAAAAAACCTATATTGCACGGGTTTGGGGACGTCTGGAACCAAAAACTGGTCTTGTCGATTTACCGCTGATTTGCGACTGGCCGAATCGGCCAAAGCAGAAAGTGTGTTTTGAAACCGGGAAATCAGCTCAAACTGAATATGAAGTACTCGCTTACGAAGATGAGGCAACTCGAGTAAAACTCTCACCGATAACTGGTCGTTCACATCAGCTCAGAGTACATATGCTAGCACTTGAGCACCCGATTTTGGGAGATCGGTTTTACGCTCATCAGCAGGCAAGAACAATGGCGCCTCGCCTGCAATTACATGCACAAGAGCTATATATCACACATCCGGTCTATGGAACACCAATGCATTTTCAGTGTAAAGCCGATTTTTGATTAATAGACAAATACGGTAACCGAATCCAATGAAGCCAATACCAGACACAAGGCTAAGCCGCAACAAGCCAAAAGAACACGGATATTTGCCATTTTTTTCATTCCTCCTAAATTAAAACAAAATAAAACATAAAATATTCTAATATTTTAGAGAAATAAAAAATAAACTCAACAGCTATAGGGGATATTATTCCCCTATAAATTGAGTAACATTAGTAACATGTTTTTAAAAATAAAATAACAGGCTATTTAAAACCTTTCTCTTTTTTAATGAGATCATAAGCAGCCTGAATTGACTGGGCCTTTTGTTTAGCAATCTCCATCATTTCCGGTGGTAAACCTTTTGCTACCAGCTTATCCGGATGGTGTTCACTCATCAATCTACGATAGGCACGCTTAATTGTCGTCGCGTCATCCTTTTCACGCACACCTAACACCTTACAAGCATCCGCGAGTGTTGGCCCCTGCGCAGCCCTCTGATAACCGCCATACTGCCGTTGCTGCCATTCGCCTCCATCACCGAAACTACGGCCGCCTTCCATCATGGCAAGGAATTGTTCAAATTGGTTACGAGAGATTCCAAGTTCATCAGCAATAATAAACAGCACTTTCCTCTCATTCGGATGCAACTGACCATCAGAAAATGCAGCCTGTAATTGGATCTCCAAAAACATGCGAATTAAGTCAGACCGGCCAAAACAGGCGCGACGCAATTGTCTTAGTGTCTCACGCAAAGGAAAATTGGACTCTTTACCTTCACGAAAAGCCTGCTGTGCTGCTATCCTGGCTTGTCCGTGAAGTTGCATTCGCTCCATTAACTGGCTCGCAAGCTGGATATCTGTTTCAGTCACCCGCCCTTTTGATTTAGTAATATGACCCATCACCTGGAAAGTACTACTGAAAAATAACAGTTGGCGAGACTGATTATTTGCAAAAAAACCTTGGTTTCTCCGTACACTGGCCCTATCAAGCATATGACCAATAAATAGACCAATAACAATACCCCAGAAGCCCGCTCCAGACACAACACCAAAGATCAGCCCAAGCAATTTTCCCCAATAATGCATATACTCCTCAATTCACCAATGCTCTGAGTGTAGTTTTGCATTATCATACTATTCATTCAGCTCCGTGCCTAACGGCAAGATAAGTAAAGGTATGACTTTACACTGGCGCATATTCATCGAGTGCGCTAGTCTCTTGAGGTTTGCCCGGCATAATGCCACTGATGACGGAACCGCATAAATATCTATGAAGAAATGTTATCCAACTTTGCTGGCCACAACGGTATGGGCCGCACTTTATGGTCAGCATGCACATGCTGATCTCGCAGCACAGTGTATGCTGGGTATACCTGTTTATGATCAACCAATAATTAATGGCGAGCTCAATCAACTCCCTATCAATATCCTGGCAGATGATTCACAAGCAGATTATCCACGTTCCGCTAAATTTATCGGTAATGTCAATATTAAACAGGGTAATAAGACCCTGACCGCAGATAAAGTACAACTTGATCAAACAGAAGATGAAGTTCCGTTAAGAACCGTGACTGCAACGGGTAATGTTCATTATGATGATCCTCAAATTATTCTAAAAGGTCCACGCGCCTGGTCCAATTTAAATAATAAAGATACCGATATGTATCAGGGTGATTATCAGATGGTTGGGCGTCAAGGACGCGGCACCGCAGATAAAATGAAACTGCGTGGTGAAAACCGTTATGCCATTCTGGATAATGGTACTTTTACTTCCTGCCTGCCTGGTAATGATAGCTGGAGCGTTGTCGGCTCCGAAGTCATTCTCGATCGCGAAGAAGAAGTGGCCGAAATATGGAATGCCCGTTTTAGAATGGCTAACGTTCCAGTATTTTATAGTCCGTATCTTCAATTACCGATCGGTAATAAACGCCGTTCCGGTTTTCTTATTCCTAACGCCAGCTATTCCAAAAAAGGCGGTTTTGAATTTCTGCTACCTTATTACTGGAATATCGCACCGAATTATGATGCTACGATTACACCACACTATATCAGTCAGCGTGGTTTAAAACTGGATAATGAATTCCGTTACTTAACCAAAGCAGGCACAGGTACCCTGGCTCTCGATTGGCTGAATAACGACGAGCAGTATGTCAAAGACAAAAAGGCAAACACACGTACCGCCAGAGAAAGTGATAATCGCTGGTTATTCTATTGGAGACACAGTGGTGTGATGGATAGGGTATGGCGTTTTAATATCGACTATACCAAAGTCAGCGATCCCGAATATTTTTCTGATTTCAGCTCTCAATATGGTTCCACCACGGATGGCTATGCTACACAAAAATTCAGTCTGGGCTATGCTCAACAGAACTGGAATGCCACGCTATCAACCAAACAGTTCCAGATTTTCTCCAAAGATACCAGTAGAAAAGCTTACAGGGCTGAACCACAGTTAGATCTGAACTATTACAAAAACGATCTGGGGCCATTTGACCTTAAAGTCTATGGTCAGGCGGCAAAATTCACCAGTGTAGGTAAAAATAACCCGGAAGCCACCCGCTGGCATCTGGAACCTTCCATTAACCTGCCGCTCTCTAATGGCTGGGCCAGTATGAATAATGAAGTTAAGCTGATGGCGACTCATTATCAGCAGGATATTCCCAAGGCTCTTGAGAATGCTGAATATAAAGAATCTGTTAACCGGGTTCTGCCACAGTTCAAAAGCGAAGCCAAAATGGTGTTTGAGCGTTCAACGTACCTGAACAGCAATTACACCCAAACGCTGGAGCCGCAGGTTCAGTATCTGTATGTTCCATACAAAGACCAAGATAATATCAACAACTTCGACTCATCTTTACTACAAACTGACTATACCGGCCTGTTCCGTGACCGCTTTTATGGCGGCCTGGACCGTATCTCATCTGCCAATCAAGTGACTACCGGTCTCACTACCCGCCTTTATGATGAAGGTTTAGTTGAACGTTTTAACCTGTCATTAGGTCAAATCTATTACTTTGAACGTCCACGCACCGGTAAAGAGACCATGATCAACAGTAAAGATAGTACAGGTATGATGACTTGGGCAGGTGATAGTTACTGGAAAATTAATGATTCCTGGGGCTTGAAAGGGGGTATGCAATACGATACTCGCCTGAGCAGCGTAACAATGGGAAATGCAGTACTAGAATATCGCCGTGATGCAGACCGACTTGTGCAGTTGAACTATCGTTTTGTTGACAGAGATTATATCCAAGCTACAGCTAAGAGTGCTCCGGCTTTCCAACAAGGGATTTCTCAAGTCGGTCTGGTTGCAAGTTGGCCGTTAAGTGATCGCTGGGGTTTCGTCGGCGCTTACTACTACGATACCAAAAAACAGCAACCGGCAAGCCAGTTAGTGGGTTTGCAGTACAACACTTGTTGCTGGGCAGTTAACGTTGGCTATGAGCGTAAAATCGTTGGTTGGAAAGACAACAATAGCGAATATGACAACAAATGGTCATTTAACTTTGAACTTCGTGGCTTAAGCAACAATCATAGTCTGGGTAGCCAGAAAATGTTGAAGTCTGGCATCATGCCATACCAACGTGCATTCTGATGCTAATAACATTTTGATATTAAACACGATAAATCCGCTATTGCGGAACCTACATATGATGGGAAAAGTATGAAGAACTGGAGAACTCTCATTTTTGGATTGATGTTTTCAGTGAGTACTGCCTTCGCTGCGCCTCAGCAAATGGATAAAATTGCTGCGGTTGTTAATAACGGAGTGGTACTGGAAAGCGACATCAACAGCCGCTTACAATCTGTCAAACTGGATGCGCAACATGCCGGCCAGCAAATACCGGACGAACAAATACTTCGTCATCAGATTCTTGAGCGTCTGATTATGGATAATATCCTGCTACAAATGGCAAAACAGATGGGGATCGCTATTCCTGATCAAGCATTGGATTCTACCATTGCCAATATTGCAGCTCAGAACCACATCACTGTGGAGCAAATGAAACATCGCATTGCTGCTGACGGCATGAGTTTCGATACTTACCGTGATCAAATCCGTAAAGAGATGATGATAGCAGAAGTGCGCAATAATGAAGTTCGCCGTCGCGTCACCATTCTGCCTCAGGAGATCGACGCCTTAGTCAAACAAATTAGCAGCCAGAACACCAACGATACTGAACTGAATATCAGCCACATTCTGATCCCATTACCAGAAAACCCTGATCAGGCACAAATGGAAAAAGCCATGACGGTAGTGCAGAAAATTATGTCTGAACTTAAACATGGCGTTGATTTCGGTAAATTAGCTATCGCCTACTCTGCTGATCCACAAGCGCTGAAAGGCGGCAATATGGGTTGGAGTAGACTTGAAGAATTACCAACCCTGTTTGCTGAACAACTGCAATCAGCTCAGAAAGGCGCCATCGTTGGCCCAATCCGTTCCGGTGTTGGTTTCCATATTCTCAAAGTCAATGATATCCGTGGCGGTAACCCAACCATCGCCGTCACTGAAGTTCACGCCCGCCATATTCTATTGAGAACGTCCCCTGTCATGACCGATGATCAGGCGCGCGCCAAGTTGCAGCAAATCGCCAGTGATATCCGCAGTGGAAAAACCGATTTTTCCGATGCTGCTAAAGAGTTCTCAGACGATCCTGGCTCCGCCCTACGTGGGGGCGATCTCGGCTGGAGCACCCCTGATATCTATGATCCTGCTTTCCGTGACGCATTAATGCGCCTGAATAAAGGTGAAATCAGCCAACCTGTTCATTCATCTTTTGGCTGGCATCTGATCCAACTGCTGGACACTCGCAAAGTTGATAAAACAGATGTTGCTCAGAAAGATCGTGCTTACCGTATGTTGTTCAACCGTAAATTCACCGAAGAAGCCCAAAGCTGGATGCAGGAACAACGCACCTCAGCTTATGTGAAAATTTTAGATGGCAGCGATGCACAACAATAAACCGATTATTATTAATAAACCGATTGTTATTACCCCCGGCGAGCCTGCCGGGGTTGGACCCGATTTAACGGTTGCTCTTGCTCAACAAAGTTGGCCAATGCAATTGGTCGCTTGCGCAGACCCCAACCTGCTTCTCGACCGAGCCAGACAACTTAATTTACCTTTGCAATTACAAGAATACTCTGCTGACAACCTTTCCGAACCACAGGCTGCCGGGACGTTGACAATATTGCCAGTTCCTCTTCATGCTTCCGCAATCGCCGGCGAATTGAATCAAGAAAACGGCAGATATGTTACCGAAACACTGGCACGAGCCTGTGACGGCTGTTTAAACGGAGAATTTTCAGCATTAGTCACAGGACCGGTTCATAAAGGGAATATCAATGATGCTGGCGTGCCTTTTATCGGCCATACCGAATTCTTTGCCGATCGCAGTGGATGCCAGCGAGTTGTCATGATGCTTGCGACAGAAGAACTTCGGGTTGCCCTGGCAACGACGCATCTACCTATTGTTGATGTACCAAAGTCCATCACTTTCGATAGTCTGCGGGAAGTGATTACTATTCTTAACCATGACTTAAAAACAAAATTCGGCCTGGCAAAACCCTGTATTTATGTCTGCGGTCTGAATCCCCATGCGGGCGAAGGCGGCCATATGGGCCGGGAAGAGATTGATGTCATTATTCCGGCATTAACCAGCCTGAAAGCAGAAGGCATTGTGCTGGAAGGCCCTTTACCGGCAGATACCCTGTTTCAACCTAAATATCTTCAACATGCAGACGCCGTGCTCTCTATGTATCACGACCAGGGATTACCCGTGTTAAAATACCAAGGTTTTGGCAGAGCAGTGAATATTACATTAGGCCTGCCGTTTATCCGTACTTCGGTCGATCATGGCACAGCGCTGGAACTGGCCGGGACAGGTCAAGCTGATGTGGGGAGCTTTATCACCGCATTGAATTTAGCAATTAAAATGATACAAAACAGTAATGAATAACAGAGTCCACCAAGGGCATTTTGCCCGTAAACGTTTCGGGCAGAACTTCTTAACCGATCAATTTGTCATTGATAGTATTGTTTCCGCTATCAATCCACAACCCGGCCAGGCCGTATTGGAAATTGGCCCCGGTCTTGGTGCATTGACAGAACCGGTCGGAGAGCGAATGGATAAAATGACCGTCGTTGAACTCGACCGCGATTTAGCCGCTCGTCTACAAATTCATCCACAATTAAAAGATAAACTTACCATTATCCAACAAGATGCCATGACGGTTAATTTTAGCGAATTGTCTCAGCAAAGAGGGGAGCCGCTGCGCGTCTTTGGTAATTTACCTTATAATATTTCCACGCCGTTAATGTTCCACCTTTTCAGCTATACTGATGCTATTGCTGATATGCATTTCATGTTGCAAAAAGAGGTGGTGAACCGTCTGGTAGCTGGCCCCGGAAGTAAAGCTTTCGGGCGTTTGAGTGTCATGGCCCAATATTATTGTCAGGTTATCCCTGTGCTGGAAGTACCGCCAACTGCGTTTACTCCCGCACCTAAAGTCGATTCAGCCGTTGTACGTCTGATACCGCACAAAAGCATACCTCACCCCGTCAAAAATATTCGTATGCTGAGCCGGATCACGACTCAAGCTTTCAACCAACGGCGTAAAACCATCCGTAACAGCCTCGGTGATCTTTTTACTGTAGAACAGCTAACAGAACTTGGTATCGATCCAAGTACTCGTGCAGAGAATATTTCTGTTGAGCAGTACTGTAAAATGGCAAACTGGCTATCAAAACAACCTGAAATGCAGTCATAACAGGAGTCAATTATGATTAATACGCCCAGGGTTTCTATTCAGGTACAAAGTGTTTACGTAGAAAGCCAATCGTGTCCCGATCAACAGCGTTTCGTTTTTGCCTATACAATCACTATCCGAAATCTTGGGCGCGAACCGGTCCAGTTAATTAATCGTTACTGGCTGATTACCAACAGTGATGGCCATCAAACGGAAGTTCAGGGGGAAGGCGTTGTTGGTGAGCAACCCATAATCCAGCCAGGGACCGAATACCGTTACACCAGCGGCGCAATATTGGAAACACCTTTGGGTACTATGCAAGGCCATTATGAAATGGTCGATCACAATGGTGAGCCATTTCGCGTTGCCATACCGGTTTTCCGCCTAGCTATCCCAACGCTGATTAATTGATTATGTCTACATATCTCATTGGTGATATTCATGGCTGCTATCGTGAATTACGTGCTTTATTAACTACAGTCGATTTTGATCCTAAAAAGGACACGTTGTGGTTAACGGGAGATTTGGTTGCCCGCGGCCCGGATTCTCTTAAAGTTCTCCGGTATGTTAAACAGTTAGGCTCAGCCGCAAAAGTGGTATTAGGCAATCACGATCTCCATTTATTGGGCGTTTATGCCGGGATCAGCCGTAATAAACCTAAAGATAAAATTGATACGTTATTGTCTGCGCCAGATGCCGATGAATTAATTAATTGGTTACGCAAACAACCGTTACTACAGTGCGATGATGATCTAAAGCTGCTCATAACACATGCCGGCATTACGCCTCAATGGGATTTAGAAACAGCCAAAATGTGCGCCAGCGAAGTTGAAACCATGCTCAACAGTAGCAGTTACCCCCTATTTCTCAATTCCATGTATGGGGATATGCCAAACAACTGGTCACCAGAACTCTCTGGACTGGCGCGTTTACGTTTCAGTACCAATACATTGACACGTATGCGTTACTGTTTTCCAAATGGTCAATTGGACATGTTGTGCAAAGATAAACCCGAAAACGCCCCTGCGCCACTAAAGCCTTGGTTTGAACTGCCACGCCAGATCTCATCAGAATATGCCATCGTTTTCGGTCACTGGGCATCATTAGAAGGCCAAGGAACGCCCGATGGATTTTATGCATTGGATACAGGGTGTTGTTGGGGAGGACAACTAACAATGCTACGTTGGGAAGATAAACAGTACTTCACACAATCGTCATTACCGCAGTAAAACAGCATTAAAGCCAGACACGCCGTGAAAAAAGCTCATCGGCGTGTTCTATCAAATTAGAAGCGACGTTGTAAAATCTCAAAACAGTAGCTGTGAGAATTTAGTTCATCGGCATCATGGTATTCAGTAAATTCAGAATCCCACTCATCCGGTTCATAGTCAGGAAAATGCGTATCACCTATCACTTCTGCATCGATGTGCGTCAGGTACATACGGCTCGCTCGTGAAATAAATTGGTCATAAACTTTACCGCCGCCCATGACCATAACTTCTTCTGCATCACCCGCCACAGCCAGTGCTTCATCAACTGAGCTGACCCAGGTTACACGTTCATCATTACCCGGCTGATTACTCAATACAATATTGAGCCTCCCCGGTAATGGGCGACCTATGGCTTCATAAGTCACTCGCCCCATAATAACGGGTTTATTCAATGTATTACGTTTAAACCAGGCCAAATCCCCCGGCAGATTCCACGGCATTTTATTCTCCATGCCGATAACCCGATCCATAGCTAAAGCAGCGATCAAGCTGATATTCATTAAGTCACCTTATAGGCAAATAGTATAAAAATTGATGACACTATACGGAAAGGGATGTACCCAGTCGATAGGCTCAACGCTTTCTTAAGTACAAAAGATTAATTTATACTTGCTTTATTACTTAAGACATTTATTGATCAAAATAATAACAAAGCTAATATTAACTATAGGGTACATTATGCTGGAAACATCACTAGTCGTCATCACTATCTCAACGTTGGGTATGCTCTCTCCCGGTCCTGATTTCTTTCTGGTAGTCAAAAATGCCATACGTTACCAACGCTCTGCCGCCATGATGACAGTAGTGGGCTTAATCGCCGCTATCACTTGCCATATGGCTTATTGCGTCGCCGGGTTGGCTATTGTTATCACCACAACACCGTGGCTATTTAATCTGATGAAATATGCCGGAGCGGCTTATCTTATTTGGATTGGGATCAATAGCCTGCTTTCACGCGGTGGAAACACTCTCACTTTCGATGATCAACCACGCCAAATTGTTACTTTCAAAAAAGCGTTTATGCAGGGGTTCTTATGTAATTTGCTCAATCCCAAAGCAACGTTGTTCTTTCTGGCAATATTTACTCAAGTGCTAAACGTCAATTCTGGTGTTGGTGAGAAATTATGGTATGCCTCTATTATCTGGGGATTGTCGGTCATCTATTGGCCGCTATTAGTCATATTGATCCAGAGTGCTCCAGTACGCCGCGGATTAGCTAAAACTCAGAAAATTATCGATAAACTACTAGGCATTATTTTGATTGGCTTAGGTGTCAAAGTGGCGCTGGGATAACAGACAACGATTCTTTCTCTTTAATTTTTCAATCAACATAAAAAAGTGCGCTTAATAAAGCGCACCTCAAAATCCAGCGCTGATTTATTCGAGTCTGTACATTATTCTTGTTATTGGGTTAACACTGTGATGCCACCTAATTTATCAACTTAAAACCCGTTTTTCCTGACATTTTCTCTTCCAATATCAGTATTGGATTGAGTTTTTCATCCACTTTAAAAAATCTTTAATCACGGCCTCTTACCTTTAATGATTAAATTTTTTACCCGCCCTTTCATCGTGGGAGCTCATCCTATCCCGATTGCCAGATACCATCACGCGAAAACTGAAAGAGTCATGTCTGGCGTAAGTAACAATATCTCCATCCTTATCGTGATTTAACGACATTTAATATAATAGATTCCCCATTATCAGGATTAAAAAACCGATCATTGATCACATTTCGTACTATTCATTCTGACAGTCAATTAATTTCACATTAGAATAGTTTAATGATGTCACTATTAAATCATCAATATTCTCTGTGGGTAGATGATCATTTTATCACCGAAGCCTGACCACAGATAATTAGGTCACTTATTGGTCAGCGCCGCTGACGTTTTTACACTTAAATTAAACAAAAGGGAAAGTACGATGAGTAAACTCATCAACTCCGTGGCGAGAGGCACGAGTTATCTTTTAATTTACCTGACGGCAATCCAGCCGCTACACCCGGCGATTGCCGCGGGAATCACACCGGATAATAACCAGACTCAGGTAAAAAATCAGGGCAATGTCCCGGTGGTGAATATTGCTACGCCGAATGACGCGGGGATATCTCACAACACCTATAAAGAGTTCAATGTCGCCACTCAAGGCGCCGTACTGAATAACGCCACTCAAACGGCTAAATCACAACTGGCAGGACAACTTAACGCTAACCCTAACCTGCATGGCAAAGCAGCGGAACTGATTATTAATGAAGTGACCGGCAGCGGACGATCTAATCTGCAAGGCCAGTTGGAGATTTTCGGCAATAAAGCCAATGTGATGATTGCCAACCCTAATGGCATTACTTGTGATGGCTGTGGTTTTATTAATACTTCGAGTGCAACGCTGACCACGGGTAAACCCCAATTTGATAAACAGGGCGCGTTGGAAGCATTGGAAGTTAAAAAAGGCCAAATCACCATTGGCGGCAAAGGGTTAGATGGCAAGGCGACAGATTATGTCGATATTATCAGCCGGGCGACTGAACTGAATGGAAAAATTCAGGCGAATAACCTGTCTCTGACGCAAGGCGCTAACCGAATCAGCTTAAAAGACGGCACAGTTAAACCTGTCGCTGGCGAGGGTGCTAAACCACAATTAGCCATTGACACCAAAGCGTTAGGCGGCATGTACGCCAATAAAATCCGACTGGTTGCCACTGAAGATGGCGTTGGCGTGAATTTAAAAGAGTTAACCAGTCACCAGCGTGATATTACTTTAAACGCCAATGGCAAAATTGAACTGGGAAATATCACAGCTAAAACGGACCTGAATATTGTTGGTAAAGAAACCCATATTGCGCCAAATATTAAAGTGCAAGCGGGACGGGATATTACTCTGGAAAATACCACGCTAGAGAATAAAGGCAGTGTAACCGCAGGTCGCGATATGCGGATCTTTGGCGACACTGTGCGAAATACAGGCGACAAAGCTTTGCTACAAGCCAATGATAATATGTGGATACAGAAAGATGCTCAGGGGAATAAAGGTAAATTAGTCGAGAATAGATCTGCGACGATAAAAACCGTGAAGGGGGATTTGGTCGTCAGGACAAAGGAATTGAATAATACTCGCAATATCTTTGTCATGCAAAATAAGCAAGCCACGCCAGATTTCACAGATAGAGATATGACTATCTTTAGTGATATCAGTATTTTTGGCTCACCCTATACGATAACAGCAGAGTTGACTCCCCTTCCTGACAAATGGTTTGGGCATGCCTATTTTAGTGGTATTGGCCTTGAAGAGGATGGGACAGGAAAAGCTTATTTAAATAATAGCAGGATTAACAGTATTGTATTAAACAATTCTCAGCCCGGTCTTATCTTCTCTGGAAAAAACGCTTACATTAACAGTAATAATGTGTCCAATCAAATCAGTCAGATTAAGGCTGAAAAAGATATTTTCCTGTCTGGAAATAGGTTTATTAATGAAAGCAAAAGAAAAAGTTCACTCAATAATTTTATTATTTATGATCTTAAACTTGAGCCCGCGCCAACGGTATATACTTATAAAAAATCAGGAGAAACCAAAATCTGGAATGATGAGGACAATGTCATTGAGCCAGCAAGCGTCATCGCGAAAGGTAGCATTGTTGCTGATTTCAAAGACAGTATTAATATTAATACCGCACTTCCTTATGACATTAAAACGGTCTCAGAAGTTAATATTAAAGAACGGCCAGCAACATTATCAGCAGAAAATATTATTCTCCATGCCGGTCAAATTAATATTACTGATAAAATAAAGGCAATTAATGCATTAGATATTATATCTGAAAAAGATATTAATCTTAATGATGCCTCACTGCTGTCATCAAATAATTTATCTATGACAGCCATCAATAATATTCATTCTCTGCAAAGTGAGATAAAAGGAAAAAATATTACTCTTATCAGCCGAAATGGAGATATACGATTCCAGAGCAGTGAAAAAACCGGTTATTTTAATGCAGACAATACCCGCAGAATGAATACATTAGAGGCTCATGGTAATTTAACAATCAACGCCGGTAAAAATCTACTTTTACAAAATACATATTTAACGCCAAGTACTCATATCTCTCTGACAGCAAATAATGATATTGAAATAGAAAACAATGGACTGCTATTCTCACGACAAACGGGTCCTATGCATCCAGACCAATGGGATAAAAATCTACTTAATGCTATTTTGCCTGAACAAGAGAAAGCAAGTTTTAAGCCTCTATTACCCATGACCGGCGTTTTAACTGCCTCAGAGTCATTGATGATTAAGGCTGGTGGTAATCTTTTCACTCAAGGGGCTTTCATCTCAGCCGGAAAAGATGTTTATTTAAGTGCGGCAAAGCATATTGCGCTCAATTCTCGTGAACTGATTTTTCATAGACTAGAAGAGCTTTTCTTATCGGGTAATTATGTCCCACCTTTACGTTCAATAGAATTAGGTAGCAGAATCACGGCAAAAAATAATATCAGCATAATGAGTGGTGGAGATATTAACGGGAAAGCCATTCAGATACAGGCCAACGGAAACACATTATTATCCGCAGGCAGAAATATCACATTACCTTTCCTGACTTATGTTTATTCCCCAATTCAATATCGCAATGATAACGACAAAGAGAATCTCCATTTCATGGCTCAAATCCGGGGCGATAAAAAACTGACAATAGCGGCAAATGGCGCTATCACCACAGCGGGTTCTAAATTGACTTCGGGTGGTGATGTCATACTTTCCTCCGGTGGCAATATGCGCTTAGAATCAGTGCAAAATCACACTTATCGGGAAAACGGCAGTGAATCCACCGAATCAGTGACTCAGAACGGCACTGAATTGACCAGCGGCGGCATACTGACGGTTATTTCAAACGGCAGCATTCTATTCCAGGCCACCAAACTCGCGTCCAAAGGGGCAATGGATATCGCGGCGAAAGGCGGTTATCTCTACGCTCAGGCGATGGAAGAATCCAGCCGCTATGAAAAAACAGAAACCAAACGCAGGTGGTACGGCAAAAAGAAAACCACCACACGCACTCGTCATGATGTTACGAACAAAGTCACCGAATTTACCGCTGGCGGCGATATCAATCTGTTAAGCCGGGATGACAGCACCTATGAAGCCAGTAAAATCGCCGCCAATAAAAATGCCAAACTGACCAGTACTCACGGTAAAGTCAATTTCAAAGCGGTCAAAAACAGTACCTTTGAACAGACGATTACCCATTCCAAAGGCTTTTATATCAAGCAGACCGATAAAGGCTATACCGAAAACAAATGGGTGCTCCCTGCTATTCATATCGGCGGAAAATTCACCGTAGAGGCGGCCAAAGGAGTTAGCGCGGATATCAAAGCCCAACATGGTCAAGCGCTACAAAATGCAGTATCAATATTCGGCAATACGCCGGAAACCGCCTGGCTGAAAGGACTCAATGAACGTAAAGACGTTCAATGGAATTTAGTCAAAGATGCCTATGACAGTTGGGATTATAAAAGTCAGCATCTAAATCCGGTGGTCTCTGCGGTCATCGCGATTGCAGTCGCCGCTGCGACAGCGGGAGCCGGATTAACGGTTTCCGTTGCCGGATCAGCCGCCAGTACCGCGGGTTCAGCCGCCACGGCAGCGGGCGCTACTGCCAGCACTGCCGCCGCCATGAGTTCAGTCGCTTACGGCGCGACCGCTTCCGGCATGGCCGCTCTCGCTTCTCAGGCAGCAGTAGCGTTGGTGGATAATCAAGGTGACTTATCCAAAACCTTAAAAGTAATGGGAAGCAGCGATACGGTTAAATCAACTGTCACTTCAATGGCAATTGGCGGCGCACTGGCGGGTTTTGATAACGTGATGGGATGGGATAAAGCCGCCAATGGCACACAAATTGACCCGGCAAAAGCGACACTACCTAAACTGAGCAATAGGGACTGGAGCAAAGTGGCTCAACGGATCGCAGGTCAATCCCTTATCAGTTCCAGCCTGGGTACAGCCATCAATGGCGGGAGTTTTAAGGACAATTTTACCACCGCATTACTGGCTAATATTGGCAGCCAGATTAACGCCGAGGGTGCCGGGTTGATTGGCAAGAATGGTCAGGTGTTAGGTTTACCCGGAAAAGCCATCAGCCACGCGGCGGTTTCTGCCCTTGCGGCGGAAATTGGCGGCGGTGATGCCAAAGGGGCGGCTGCCGGGGCATTAGCGGCAGAATTGGCCGCGATAACATTGGATAAAACATTCAATGATCCAATGAAAATTCAGGCGGGCGGCAAAATCATTGGCAGCGTTGCAGGCGCCATTGCGACCAATAGCGCCAAAGGCGCTAACAGTGGGGCCAATGCCGGAGAAATGGTTATTCTCTTTAACCACCTGAACTCCATGAATGCCTACAATCTGGCGAGAGAGCTCCAGGAAGCTAATAAGCAAGGAACGCCTACCGAAACAATCTGGAACAAATACAACAAACTGAGCGCTGCGCAACGGGCAGAAATGTTGTCTACCTGTGCCGGGAACGGTGGGTTATGTACATTGACCTATCAGGCTGAAATGGACGGTGGGATAAAAACAGCAGATGCTATTAGTGGCTTAAGATGGATGTTTAACTTATCGGCTGAGGATGCTCATCGTATCAGCCAGTTTGTGACGACAGAAAACCAGAACGATTTAGGGCTGTTATATAACTCACTGCCTGCCTGGGAAAAAGGTGCACTAATAGCCAAAGAAGCGGTAGAATCTGCCGGTATTGGTGGTGCTATCGGCGGTAAAGCTTCCGTTGCTTCAATTGTTAGGAAGAATAAACAACCTTATCAACCGAATCAGGGTGCTGTTGGTAATATGGGAGAATTTTTTAAGCAACAGGGATTTGGGAGTCAGATTAAAAACGGTACACTTAAAACCAGCAAACGATATCAGGGGCAGAGTATTTATCAAGCTAAAACCAAAATGGGTGACAATATTAGTAAAGGTGACCAAATATATTTAGACGGGTCACACAAGAATCATTTAGAAGTATTTGATAGTAAAGATAAGTTCAAGTTCGTTCTTAACTTGGATGGGACTATAAACGATGATAAAACTCGTGCAGGAAAGGGAAGGAGGCTAAAAGTTGACTAGAATCAGTTCATTGAACGAATCAAAAGAAGCGTTAGTTAGACTGGCTCAAATCTGTAATATTCCCAAACGTGAATTATATGATGAAGGAAATACAGATTATACACTCAATCTGGATGAGGAACTGAATCTCAGTATCAATCGATTATTGGATGCTTTTTCTTTATTACAAAAAGCACTTGATCAGGAAGATATGATCGCTGTTCAAGCTGCTTTAAATCGAGCACGAGCTAACTCAATGGATCTAAGCAATTTTTTCGGGAATATATGTGAAGATATAGAAATGATAGGTTGGACAGATCGATATAATTGGCCGAAAATTCCTGAAAATTATAAGATCCCAGACCACTATAATTACCCTGAAAATAAAAAATAATAACCACCCCAGCTAAAAGGCTGGGGTTCAACTTATTAAAAAAGTGCTGATTTTTAGTCGGTATTTGGCTCCAATAAAAATTTGCCAGCATGTTAAAGCCATCTAAATTTTTCCTCCAGAAAGGAGCTCTCTTGAGTAACTGATGGAGATATCGGCAATAAAGCTTCGGTTGCTTCGATTGTTGGGAAGAATAAACAACCTTATCAACCTAATCAGGGTGCTGTTGGTAATATGGGAGAATTTTTTAGACAACCCGGATTTGGAAGTCAGATAAAGAATAGCTCAAGTAAAACCAGCCAAATCTATCAAGGCCAAAGTGTTTATCAAGCTAAAGATGTGGTCGGAGATCATATAGCTAAAGGTGATAAATATTATCTTGATGGTATGCATAAAAATCATATTGAAATATTTGATAAGAATGGGAAATTCAAATCTGTTCTTAATTTAGATGGTTCGTACAATGAAGTTAAAACTCAAAAAGCTATGGCTGAAGGACGGAGATTGCCAAAATGATAGACCATATTCCTCTTGATAGAATGAAAAAAGACTTTTTGCTTATTCTCAACCAAAAATCTATTGGTACGATAGATACGGATAACCTATCAGTAAACTACAATGACCACTTAGATAAAAGACTAAAAAGATATTTAACTTTATTGTGTGATACCGCTGAGTTGCTAGCTAATGCGACAGAAAATAGAGATGAAGTAACTGCACAAGCAGCTTTATTGAGAATCCGTAGTCATTCAATGAGTTTATCTAGTTTCTTTGAAGCAATAACTGAAGATGTAGAAGTATTGCTTGGTCTGAATGGCTGGCCAAAGATCCCTGATAATTACATTTATCCATCTAGTAAATAATAATCCCAACCATGTATGAACCGAAAGCCCACATCACGTGGGCTTTCGGCCTTTTACCAATAATCACCAGATGTGCGTAAACAAGCTAGTAATACACCAAGAAGCCAATAAGCAAGGAACGCCTACCGAAGCAATCTGGAACAAATACAACAAACTGAGCGCTGCGCAACGGGCAGAAATGTTGTCTACCTGTGCCGGGAACGGTGGGTTATGTACATTGACCTATCAAGCTGAAATGGACGGTGGGATAAAAACAGCGGATGCGATTAGTGGCTTAAGATGGATGTTTAACTTATCGGCTGAAGATGCCCATCGCATCAGCCAGTTTGTGACGACAGAAAATCAGAACGATTTAGGGCTGTTGTATAACTCGCTGCCTGCCTGGGAAAAAGGTGCATTAATAGCCAAAGAAGCGGTAGAATCTGCCGGTATTGGCGGTGCTATCAGCGGTAAAGCTTCGGTTACTTCGATTGTTGGGAAGAATAAACAGCCTTATCAGCCGAATAAAGGTGCTGTTAGTAATATAGGAGAGTTTTTTAAACAGCCAAGATTTGGGACCAGATTAAAGACGGCACACTTAAAACCAGCAAACGATATTAGGGCAGAGTATTTATCAAGCTCAGGGTAAACTGGGTGATATAATCAAGAAAGACAATCAAATGTATCTGGATGGTGCGCATAAAAATCATCTTGAACTTTTTGATAGTAAAAATAATTTTAAAGCAACCCTTAATTTAGATAGTCCAGTAAATGTGGATAAGACCAAAGCTGGTCAAGGGAGGAAACTTAAAATTGACTGAAATAAACAAGTTAAATGACATAAAAACGATTTTAGTCGAGCTAGCAGCAGCTTGCAATATCTCAAAAAATAAGCTTGATAATGATGGTAGCCTTGATTATTCGTTAAATTTGGATGATGAACTGCAAGATGAGCTCAAAAAATTGATATCCATGTTTGCAGTATCAAAAAAAGCCCTTGACCAAAATGATATGGTTGCAGTTCAGACAGCATTAGTAATGGCTAGGATATATGCAATGAATTTACGTAATTTTTTTGATGGAATCTTTGAAGATATCGAAATGATAGGTTGGACAGATCGATATAATTGGCCGAAAATTCCTGAAAATTATAAGATCCCAGACCACTATAATTACCCTGAAAATAAGAAATAATAACCACCTCAGTTAAAAGGCTGGGGTTCAATTTATTAACAAAGCGCTGATTTTTTTATCCGGCATTTTGTCAGTAATAAATAATAAGTGCGCTTTCTCAAGCGCACCTTATTTATTACTTCAATTAATCATAATACGGACTGGCTATTAATCGCCGCATGCATTTCTTGTACAGAAATCACCTGCTCTGTTGGATCTGCGCTTAGTGCCATTGTTGTAGCAAACCCACCATTTAATGTGGTGTCATAATGTACTTTATATTGCAATGCGCTACGGCGAATAAGTTTGGAATCCTCAATTGCCTGACGACCCGCAGTCGTGTTTACAATATAGCTATATTCACCATTTTTGATTCTGTCCTGAATATGTGGACGCCCTTCGTGAACTTTATTCACCAGACGAGGGTTAATCCCGGCTTCACCGAGTACAACCGCAGTACCATGAGTCGCATCCAGTTCAAAACCCTGTTTCAGCAACTTAGCGGCCAAATCCACAACCCGGCCTTTATCACCTTCACGCACTGACAGAAGCGCTCTACCACTTTGCGGAATTTTAGCGCTACACCCCAATAGTGCTTTTGAGAAAGCTTCGGCAAATGTACGCCCAACTCCCATCACTTCTCCGGTTGACCGCATTTCAGGCCCAAGAATCGGATCCACACCGGGGAATTTATTGAAAGGCAATACAACCTCTTTCACCGAATAGTATGGCGGGATGATCTCCTCAGTTGCACCTTGCTCAGCCAGAGATTGACCAACCATCACACGAGCTGCAACTTTCGCCAGTGGTAAACCGGTCGCTTTAGAAACAAATGGCACAGTACGAGCTGCACGCGGGTTAACTTCAATCAGATAAACTTCGTCATCCTTGACGGCAAACTGGACATTCATCAAGCCACGTACACCCAATTCAAATGCCAGTTTTTCTACCTGCTGACGCATGACATCCTGAATTTCCTGATTTAGGGTGTAAGCAGGCAGTGAACAAGCTGAGTCGCCGGAATGTACTCCAGCCTGCTCAATATGTTCCATAATGCCGCCGATCAATACCCGTTCACCGTCACAGATAGCATCAACGTCCACTTCCACGGCATCATCAAGGAAGCAATCAAGCAATACCGGGGCATCATTAGAGACACTGACCGCAGTCTGGAAGTAACGGCGTAAATCAGCTTCGTCGTATACGATTTCCATTGCACGGCCGCCCAAAACATAAGATGGACGAACCACCAGCGGATAACCCAGAATGTTTGCCTTCTCAACTGCGCGTTCTATCGTGGCCACTGTAGCATTTTCAGGTTGTTTCAGGCCAAGGCGATTGACTGCCTGTTTGAAACGTTCACGATCTTCCGCACGATCAATCGCATCCGGGCTGGTGCCAATAATGGGAACACCGGCAATTTCCAGTTCACGCGCCAATTTCAGCGGAGTCTGACCACCATACTGAACAATCACCCCTTTTGGTTGCTCAACACGTACAATCTCAAGAACATCTTCCAAAGTCACCGGTTCAAAATAGAGGCGGTCCGAAGTATCGTAATCTGTTGAAACGGTTTCCGGGTTACAGTTCACCATGATGGTTTCATACCCATCTTCACGCAGCGCCAAGGCTGCATGCACACAACAATAGTCGAATTCAATCCCTTGCCCAATACGATTAGGGCCGCCACCCAATACCATGATTTTTGGCTTGTCACTATTTGGATTAGCTTCACACTCATCTTCATAAGTGGAATACATGTATGCAGTATCAGTCGCAAATTCTGCCGCACAGGTATCAACGCGCTTATAAACCGGATATAGATTATATTTGTGGCGCAGTTTACGGATCTCTTTTTCGGCCACACCAACCAGTTGCGCCAGACGTGCATCTGCAAAACCTTTACGTTTCAGATGACGTAGGAAGTCGGCCGTCAAGCTGTTAATGCCCTGATCTGCCACCTGCTCTTCCAATCGCACCAATTCTTCAATTTGCACTAAGAACCAACGATCAATATCAGTCAGGTTAAAAACACCATCAATAGACATACCCGCACGGAAAGCATCAGCGATATACCAGATACGCTCAGCACCTGCATCTTTTAATTCGCGACGAATTTTAGTCAATGCTTCTGGATCATCTAAATTGACTTTCGGATCAAAACCGGTTGCCCCGATTTCTAAACCACGCAATGCTTTTTGCAGAGATTCTTGCTGAGTGCGGCCAATCGCCATCACCTCGCCAACAGATTTCATCTGAGTTGTCAGACGATCATTGGCCCCTGCAAATTTCTCGAAATTAAAGCGGGGAACTTTAGTGACTACGTAGTCAATAGAAGGTTCAAAGGAAGCTGGCGTGCGACCGCCAGTGATATCATTCATCAATTCGTCAAGGGTGTAACCGACAGCCAATTTAGCGGCAATTTTAGCGATCGGGAAACCTGTCGCTTTCGAAGCCAGCGCAGAAGAGCGGGAAACGCGTGGATTCATTTCGATGATAACTAAACGGCCGTTTTTTGGGTTCACCGCAAACTGTACGTTAGATCCCCCAGTTTCTACGCCGATTTCACGCAATACCGCCATCGAAGCGTTACGCATGATTTGATACTCTTTATCCGTCATCGTTTGCGCCGGGGCGACCGTGATGGAATCACCAGTATGAATCCCCATCGCATCAAAGTTTTCAATAGAGCAGACGATAATGCAGTTATCATTTTTATCCCGCACGACCTCCATTTCATACTCTTTCCAACCAATCAGAGATTCATCAATCAAGAGTTCGTTGGTTGGTGAAAGATCCAAACCGCGCTCACAAATTTCCTCGAATTCTTCACGGTTATAAGCAATACCGCCGCCGCTTCCTCCCATAGTAAAAGAAGGACGAATAATACAAGGAAAACCGACTTTATCAGCAACTGCCAACGCTTCTTCCATTGAATGGGCGATACCAGAACGCGGAGTTTCCAAGCCGATCTTTTTCATTGCTATATCGAAACGGCGGCGATCTTCCGCTTTATCAATCGCATCTGCGGTAGCGCCAATCATGGTAACGCCAAACTCTTTCAGAACTCCCTGACGCTCCAGTTCTAGCGCACAGTTGAGCGCAGTTTGTCCGCCCATTGTTGGCAGAATCGCATCAGGACGCTCTTTTTCAATGATTTTACGTACCACTTCCCAGTGGATCGGCTCAATATAAGTAGCATCGGCCATTTCTGGATCAGTCATGATGGTAGCAGGGTTCGAGTTCACCAGAACGACACGATAACCTTCTTCCCGTAACGCTTTACAAGCTTGTGCTCCTGAGTAGTCAAACTCACAAGCCTGACCAATAACAATCGGGCCAGCTCCCAGAATCAGGATACTTTTAATATCAGTACGTTTTGCCATTTTATTTTCTCCTGATTACTTGGTGTTATGACGATTATTTTTCTGACAATACTGTTCAATTAGGTCAATAAAGTGATCAAATAACGATGCTGTTTCATGAGGACCTGGGCTGGCTTCTGGGTGCCCCTGGAAACTAAATGCAGGTTTATCCGTGCGATGAATGCCTTGCAACGTACCGTCAAACAGAGATTTATGAGTCACATTCAGATTTGACGGTAGTGATTTCTCATCTACAGCAAAACCGTGGTTTTGGGCAGTGATCATAACAACATTACATTCAAGATCTTTTACCGGATGGTTTCCACCATGATGACCGAATTTCATTTTCATGGTTTCAGCGCCACTAGCTAATGCCAGCAATTGGTGTCCAAGACAGATACCAAAGATTGGAATCTCTGTCTCAAGCAGGGTTTTGATTGCTTCGATTGCATAGCCACAAGGCGCCGGATCCCCCGGTCCATTAGATAAGAAAATACCATCTGGATTCAGTTTCAGTACATCTTCAGCCGGTGTCTGGGCGGGAACAACTGTCAGCCGGCACCCACGATCCACCAGCATTCGCAAAATATTACGTTTCGCGCCAAAGTCATAAGCAACAACATGATAAGGCAGATCCTGTTCTTGCTTATCTTCCTGTAATCCCTCCGCCAGCGTCCAGCTTCCCTGTAACCACGGATAAATCTGTTTAGTTGTCACCTCTTTTGCTAAATCCATTCCTTCCAACCCCGGAAATGCTTGCGCTTTTTCCAGAGCAACCTGAGCGTCAATCTGCTTACCTGCTATAATACAACCATTCTGTGAACCCTTTTCTCTTAATAAACGCGTAAGCTTACGGGTATCAATATCTGCTATCGCAACAATATTATGGCGTTTAAGGTAATCGGAAAGTGTTTCTTCGCAGCGGAAGTTACTGGTCAACAGTGGTAGATCACGAATCACTAGCCCTTGGGCCTGTACTTTTAGTGATTCTTTATCGACTGAGTTAACACCGACATTACCAATATGGGGATAAGTAAGAGTGACAATTTGGCGGGAATAGGAAGGGTCTGTGAGAATTTCTTGATATCCGGTCATCGAGGTATTGAAAACCACTTCCCCAACTGCCGCCCCTTCCGCACCGATGGCACGACCGTGGAATTGGGTTCCGTCTTCCAGAACCAATATAGCTGACTTAACCAAAACACCCTCCAAAGAATAATTACTCGCAACTAGTGCATATTAATTCAGATTTATTCCTCAAAATCAATGCCAAAGCTGCTTTTTAGGCAAAATTTTGGCAAATTGCGCGCATTCTAATGATGAGAGGGAGAGTTGTCTACAAAAAATGTTACTTTTCTTATTTTTTTACACATTACACTGGGTGAATTAATGCAATAAGACTAAAAACAGCAACAAAACTAATTTAGAAAACGGTAATCAGCATAGAAAACTTGATTATCAGATGAAAAGCTGAAAATAATCATAAAAAAGAGAAAAAAGCAGAAAATTAAGGCTAAAAATAAGACAAAAATAGAAAAAATAAACCAAAAAATAATAAAATCAAACAAAGGAAATAAAAATCGCACAATAAAATTTTTAATTATGCGATATCAATAAATTACAAAAATTTTCTTTCAAAGTAAGTCGAGATTCAGCACATCTTTCATATCAAAAAGACCACTGTTTTTACCACTTAGCCATAAAGCAGCCTTTACAGCGCCATTTGCAAACGTCATCCGACTGGAAGCCTTATGAGTTATCTCTACTCTCTCCCCAATATCTGCAAACATAGCGGTATGCTCACCCACGATATCCCCGGCACGGATAGTCGCAAAACCAATACTTTTCGGATCACGTTCACCGGTATAACCTTCACGGGCATAGACAGCACACGCTTTAAGATCCCGCCCCAAAGCATGAGCAATAGATTCTCCCATTGCTAAAGCTGTTCCTGATGGCGCATCCACTTTATGGCGGTGATGCGCTTCGATAATTTCGATATCGCTATACTCACCCATCACTTTCGCGGCTTTTTCCAATAATTTAAGTACCAGATTTACACCCACGCTGAAATTCGCGGCAAAAACAATCGGGATATCAGCAGAAGCCTCTTTAATTGCCTGTTTACCAGCCTCATCAAAGCCCGTTGTACCGATCACTATCGCTTTACCGTTCTGGCGACAAATTTCAAGATGAGTCAACGTTCCTTCCGGGCGGGTAAAATCGATAAGAACATCAAAATTATCAACGATACTTTTCAGGTCATCACAAACAGTCACACCTGTATGACCAACACCCGCCAACTCTCCGGCATCGGTACCAATCAGAGAAGAACCAAAGCGCTCCAAAGCTGCGCCAAGAGCTACACCATCCAATTGATAAATAGCCTGAATCAACTGACGTCCCATGCGCCCGCCAGCGCCAACAATCGCAACACGAATATCTGTATCAGCCATAAGCCCTCACTATGAAGTTAGTCCTTTTCCTGATTTAACACGATGATCAGTCAGATGAATACTTTAAATAAAGATTATACACACTACTTTATTCTTACTTATCGTGATTATTTAGCGAATTTCTTTGACTTCAACTCGTAACTCTTTCGGCACTTCAAACACAATATTTTCTTCGCGGCCATGTAATTCCCTAACGGAATCAGCCCCAAAATTTTTCAAGCGTTCAATAACTTGCTGAACTAAAATATCTGGCGCAGAAGCGCCAGCGGTTACACCAACCAGAGAGGTGCCGGTAATCCACTCTTCTTTAATATCCTCAGCAGAATCTATCAGATAAGCAGGCTTACCAACTCGCTGAGCTAACTCAGCAAGACGATTTGAGTTAGATGAATTCTTCGATCCCACAACCAAGACAACATCAGCATCAGACGCCAAATCTCGTACCGCTTCCTGACGGTTAGTCGTCGCATAGCAAATATCATCTTTACGGGGACCGACGATGTTCGGGAATCGCGCATTAAGCGCATCAATCACTTCTGAAGTATCATCAACAGATAACGTAGTTTGTGTCATAAAACACAGGTTATCTTCATCTTTGACTTTCAAGTTCCATACATCTTTAGGGGATTCAACCAGATACATGCCACCTTCCACATTGTTGTACTGGCCCATTGTTCCTTCAACTTCGGGATGGCCGGCATGACCAATCAGAATAGCTTCTTTACCCTTGCGACTGGCTCTTGCGACCTCCATATGGACTTTCGTCACTAACGGACAAGTCGCATCGAACAACATGGTCAAATTGCGAGAACGCGCTTCCGCTCGGATAGCCTGTGAAACACCATGCGCCGAAAAAATCAGAATCGCGTCATCCGGTACTTCTGAAATTTCTTCAATAAAGATAGCCCCCCGCTTGCGCAGGTTGTCTACAACATAACGGTTATGCACAACTTCATGACGAACATAGATTGGCGCGCCATATAATTCCAGTGCGCGTTCTACGATACTGATAGCTCGGTCAACACCGGCACAAAAACCGCGAGGGTTAGCCAGCAATATCTGCATGGTTTTCCTCCAATTGTGGATCAATTTCCAACACTTCAATTTCAAACGTGACGTTCTGTTCAGCTAACGGGTGATTGAAATCAACCGTTACAGACTCTTCTGTTACGGCTTTGACTACACCCGGCATTTCACTGCCATTCATCGCCGTAAATAACATTATAGTGCCGATTTCAGGAATACCGGTTTCAGCAAAATCACGCGGAGTAAAATATTGGATCAGATCAGGATTTGGTTTACCAAATACAGCTTCACCAGCCAGAGTAAAACTATGTTTATCTCCCTCTTTTAGCCCAGTAAGCTGCTGTTCCAAAGGTGAGGAAAGGGTTCCATCACCTAAACGAAATAATGCAGGTTTGCCCTGAGTGTAAGTGGAGTCGGCAGTAGAGCCGTCTTGCAGTTTTAAAGTAAAATGCAGTAAAACTGCACTATCCGCCTGCACCTGGTTTGACATATTACTTATCCCACTTTGATTGTCTTTTCATCCGGGCTTAAAAAGCTATCAATGATAACCAATCCAGCCCCGATGCATATCGCCATATCGGCGATATTAAAAGTTGGAAAGTGCCAATCACCGACGTAAAAATCAATAAAATCGATGACAAAACCATGAACCAACCGGTCAAACAGATTACCCAATGCTCCACCAATAATCAGGGCATAAGCGATATTACTCAGTTTCTTCTGTGCACTGGCACGATACATCATCACCGTCAACACAACTGAAATAGCAACAGCAATGAATGCAAAGAACCAACGCTGCCAGCCGTCTTTCTCTGCAAGGAAACTGAAAGCCGCCCCAAAATTCTGGGCATAAGTCAGATTAAAATAAGGTATCAATGGAACGGATTCATACAGATGAAAGTGTTGTAACACTAGCTGTTTACTACCCAGATCCAGAATCAATACCACAACAACTAACCAAAGCCAGCGAAGGCCGGTGGAGCAAATGGGTTTATTCATCAGGCAAACTTACGCTCTTCGCCGTTACCGGCAACATTAGTTACACAGCGGCCACAAAGTTCTGCATGTTCCGCCACCAATCCCACATCTTTAGCGTAATGCCAGCAACGAGGGCATTTTTCGCCATCCGCTTTACGGAAAGCAATTTTCAGGCTACCAATTTCGCTTTGCTGCGCATCTTCACCAGCCTGCTCATAATCTGCAACAACAACCTGAGATGTTAGCAGAACGAAACGCAATTCATCTCTGAGGCTATTCAGTTTGTCCGCCAATTCAGTATCGGCGTACAGCGTCACCGCGGCTTCCAGTGAACTACGAATATGTTTGTCTGCACGTGCCTGCTCCAGCACTTTGTTAACTTCACCACGCACTGCCAGCAAATCAGCCCAGAAAGCATCATTCATTTGCTCGCCCGCGGCCAGACCAAACAAACCGTCATACCACTCTTCGGTAAATACATATTGAGCACGTTTGCCAGGCAACTCATTCCAAACTTCATCGGCAGTAAAGGAGAGGATAGGCGCCATCCAACGAACCAACGCTTCCGCAATATGATACAACGCAGTCTGACAACTACGACGAGCCAGACTATCGCTCTTAGCGGTGTACTGACGGTCTTTAATGATATCGAGATAGAACGATCCCATCTCCACGGAGCAGAATTGCATCATACGCTGAACAACAGTGTGAAAATCATATTCATCGTAACATTTGGCAATGTCTGCCTGCGCTGCCTGAGCACGCCCTACAGCCCAACGATCCAGCACCGCCATCTCTTCTGGTTCAACCCTATGTTGTTCAGGATCGAAACCAGTCAGGTTTGCCAACAGGAAACGCGCCGTGTTACGGATACGACGATATGCATCAGCAGAGCGTTTTAGGATCTCATCGGATACCGCAATTTCACCGGTGTAATCGGTAGAAGCAACCCATAGACGCAGAATATCTGCCCCTAATTTATCCATGACATCCTGCGGACTGACGGTATTACCGATAGATTTAGACATCTTACGGCCCTGACCATCCACAGTGAAACCATGCGTTAACACCTGACGATAAGGCGCTTTACCTTTTATTGCCGTTGAGATCATCAGGGAAGACATAAACCAGCCACGGTGCTGATCTGAACCTTCAAGATAGATATCCGCAGCGTTACCCTGGAATTCAGGGCGGGCATCAACCACCGATGCGTGAGTTGATCCCGAATCGAACCAGACATCCAACGTATCAAAAATTTTGACATAGTTAGCTGCGTCATCACCTAGCAGTTCGGCTGGCTCCAGATCCCACCACGCCTGAATACCGTCAACTTCAACACGTTTTGCCACTTCTTCCATCAATTCGATGGTACGTGGATGAAGCTCTTCTGTCTCTTTATGGACAAAAAGAGACATCGGCGTGCCCCAAGTACGTTGACGTGAAATACACCAGTCAGGGCGGTTTTCAACCATTGCCTCAATACGGGCCTGACCCCAACCCGGAATCCACTGAACCCCTTTGATCTCTTGCAACGATTGTTTACGCAGACCATTTTGATCCATGCTGACAAACCACTGCGGCGTGGCACGGAAAATGATAGGCGTCTTATGGCGCCAGCAGCAGGGATAACTATGCTGTAATTTTTCCAAATGCAACAATGCATTGTTTTCACTCAGGATATTCAGCACAACATCATTCGCCTTAAAGACAAATATGCCATCCAGAGCAGGATAAGTACCGGGCAGATAGCAACCATTCGGGCCAACCGGGTTTGCAACTTCCAAACCATATTTCTGACCGAGAACAAAATCGTCCGGGCCGTGACCTGGGGCCGTATGCACAGCACCGGTACCCGCATCCAGAGTCACATGATCACCCAATACAACCGGTGAATCAAAACCCATAAATGGATGTTTAAAGCGCAACAGCTCCAATGCCGCACCCGCACAACTCCCTAATACCATCCACGAAGTTATACCCGCGCGCTGCATCACGCTTTCTACCAAATCAGCAGCCAGGATCAGACATTCGCCCTCAATCTGTACTAATTGATAGTTAAATTCAGCATGCAAAGCGATGGCCCGGTTAGCCGGCAATGTCCACGGCGTGGTTGTCCAGATCACCAGAGAGACTGGCTGATCTGGTGCTTGTACACCAAATTTCGCACAAACCGCTGCTACATCGACCGCCTTAAAACGCACATCAATCGATGGCGAAGTTTTGTCGTAATACTCAACTTCCGCTTCGGCCAATGATGAACGGCAATCGGTACACCAGTGAACAGGCTTGGCGCCTTTCAATAAATGACCATTAGCGATAATACGGCTCAATGCGCGAATAATATTGGCTTCGGTCTTAAAGTCCATCGTCAGATATGGACGTTCCCAGTCACCTAATATGCCCAGACGAATAAAATCTTTCTTCTGACCTTCAATCTGCTCTTTGGCATATTTGCGGCACTCAGCACGAAATTCAGCGGCGGAAAATTTTTCCCCAGGTTTACCAATAATCTGCTCAACCTTAAGCTCAATAGGTAAACCGTGGCAATCCCAACCAGGAATATATGGCGAGTCATATCCCGCCATCCCTTTGGATTTAATAATAATATCTTTGAGAATTTTATTGACTGAGTGACCAATATGAATACTGCCATTCGCATAAGGAGGGCCGTCATGCAGAATAAATGTTTTTTTGCCGGCTTTTGCTTTACGAATTACCTGATACAACTCATCTTTGTACCAACGTTTTAACATATCTGGTTCGCGCTTTGCTAAATCTCCACGCATTGGAAACCCTGTTTCTGGCAGATTCAGGGTGTTTTTATAGTCACTCATTCGATTCTCAATTCCAATTTTCCGCTAGATACATGACACAGGCCGCTGTTTAAGAAATTCCCTCGCAGCGACCAAATCATTAGCAATTTGCTGCTTGAGTGCATCAAGGGAAGCAAACCGCTGCTCATTACGCAATTTTTTGCGTAACACCACATCAATATAATGCCCATAGAGATCCATTTGGGCATCAATTAGATGTACTTCAAGTTGTTGACCCTGACCAGAAACTGTTGGGCGCGTACCAATATTGGCAACACCCGGTAAGGGCTTGTCTCCTAAACCATAAACTTCAACAACATAAACGCCTTGTACAGGAACCACTAATCGTTTTAACGGCAAGTTAGCTGTTGGAAAACCAATAGTGCTCCCTAGTCGTTTACCATGAACGACCCGGCCGCAAATGCTATATGGATGCCCTAATAATGTTTCGGCTAATGCCAAATCATCATTTTGCAATGCTTGACGGATAGCTGTACTGCTGATCCGCAAACCATTATCACAAAAACTTTCACTATTGGTCACGTCAAAGCCGTATGTTTCACCGGCTCGCTGTAAAAAGGCAAAATCACCACTGCGAGCTTGACCAAAACGAAAGTCGTCTCCTACGGCGAGAAACTTAACACCCAATTTTTCCACCAGCAACCGTGAAACAAAAGCTTCTGGCGTATTTGCCGCAAAATTCCTGTCAAATTTCACGCATAATAAATAATCCACTCCACATTGGGCGAGATATTTGGCTTTATCCCTTAATCTCGTCAAACGCGCGGGAGCATTACCCTTAGCAAAAAACTCCAAGGGTTGTGGCTCAAAAATCATGACCATTACTGGTAATCCCAGACGCTGCCCTTCGTGTTTTAAGTGCCTCAGTAGTGCCTGATGGCCTCTGTGGACGCCATCAAAATTACCAATCGTCAACACGCAACCGCGGTGACATGCCCGGATATTACGTATACCGCGAATTAGCTCCATAGCTGGCCCAATACCCTGGAAATTACCAAATTATACCTTGTACAAAGCTCAAGGTTAACCCACCATCATAAGATGATTTAAATCAATAACCCTGATTCATACAACAAAAACGCGCAGGAATCCCGAAAAATATTCATTTTATTTCTATCTGGACTATTCAATGAGATTTTTATTGTGAAAGACTGTATTCCCGCTAAGTAAGCTGATAAAATCCTGCGCCATCACAACGAAACAAGTTGCCGCGGTACAACGGCGCTTATTTGCACAAATCCATTGACAAAAGAAGGTTGAACAGGCATATTCCTCGGCCTTTGAATTGTCCTCGATAGAATATATTTGGGAGTTGGACCTTGGCTAATATCAAATCAGCTAAGAAACGCGCCATACAGTCTGAAAAACGTCGTCAGCACAACGCTAGCCGTCGTTCTATGGTGCGTACCTTCATCAAGAAGGTATATGCTGCTATCGCTACTGGCGATAAAGAAACTGCACAGAAAGCATTTAATGACATGCAACCTATTGTCGATCGTCACGCCTGTAAAGGTCTGATCCACAAAAACAAAGCAGCACGTCATAAATCTAATCTGGCGGCTCAAATCAACGCAATGCAATAATTTGCGTTTAGATTACTGAAAAACCGGCCTGCGCCGGTTTTTTTGTGTTTGCAGTTATTATCAATTATTTTTTAAGCACGCTTCTTAGGCGGCACATTAAACAACGCAGAAAAATCTTTATTACATACCCTTTGAACAGCCGGGTGTTGAATCATTCGTTCAGCAAAAATCACATAATACTCTTCCTGCACGGCATCCAACCGACCAATTTCGGCAATATCATTATCCGCAAAAATATCATTGGTATACAAAGATGGCGCCACAAAAATCGCATTATGGTACATACCAAACGCTTTCATTAACGCGGCATCATCAAACTCACCTAATACTTCAACTTGAAGATTTTTATTACGTATCCAAGTCAACAATTTACGCCCCAACATAGAGCGGCGCCCTGGAACCAATAAGCGACGTTCCTCCAAACATTCCGGGAAAGGTTTTTCCGGGATAGGCTGTCGGCAGAAAAAACTTACATTACATTCACCCAGTTTTACCGAGAACAACCCTTCCTGTTGGGAAGAATCCACCGGGCAATCAGACAATATCATATCGAGTTTGTGCTGGCTGAGTTGCTCCAATAGCAATTCATGGGTTGATTCAAAACAACGTAGATGGATCTGTTCATGTTCCACAACCGCCGTTTTCAATACCTGGCTAACCAGACGTTTGGACAGTGCATCAGCAACACCAACATCAAATAAAAGATTAGATTCACGGCTATAGTTAACGATATCTAACATCTCCTGGCTTAGCATAAACATCTTATCCGCATAGCGGAAAATAAGTTGCCCTAGCTCGGACGGAACTAAACCCCGGCCTTGACGTTTGAACAGCTTTCCTCCCAGACGCTCTTCCAGCGCCTTTATCTGTCCGGTGATCGTCTGAGGCGTTAGATAAAGCGCTTCTGCCGCCCCAACCACAGATCCTTCCTTGCAAACATGCCAGAAATAATAGAGATGATTAAAATTCAGATGTGACACCCGCATATATTTTTCCTTATGTATCGCTTTCGTCTAACAGACTACCTAGCCATACATCTCTAATTTACCGCTTTACGGCGATTTCCTGTTTTTCACTACATAAAATATCCGCGATACCATTTTAATATCGTACCGCGAGTACAAAAATGAGAGTCAGTTCGGAAATTCTTTCTGAAACTACCGGCTAAATTAATGAATTTACCACAGCTCTGCCATCACTTTTTCTTTGGTAAGACCATTCGTAACAAGCCATAACCCACAAATGCAGCAATGGTTGAACCCATCAGAATGCCAAGACGAGAATAGATACTGAAAGATTCATCTCCCCCTTCAAAAGCCAATCCTGAAATAAAGATAGACATAGTAAAACCGATTCCACAAAGAACGGAAACCGCAAATATCTGTTTAAGATTAATCCGCTGCGGCAATTTAGCAAATCCGATCTTAATAGAAATATAGCTAAACAGAAAAATTCCCAATGGCTTACCAAGAAATAGAGCCGCAGCAATACCTAGAGGTAACATATCGGTCAAACTATTTAACGTAACGCCATTTAGGACCACACCTGCATTGGCAAAGGCAAATAACGGCAAAATAAGATACGCCACCCAAGGATGCAAACCATGCTCGAGCGATTCAGATGGTGAATCACCATTCTGACCACGTAGAGGAATGAGAAAACCAATGATAACGCCGGCCAGTGTTGCATGAACACCCGATTTCAGGATACAAACCCAAAGGATAGCGCCAACAACCAGATAAGCCGATATTTTTTCGACACCACGCCAATTCATCCAAACCAGCAAAGCAATCATCGCGGCTGACAATCCAAGCGCCACAAGAGAAACAGTTTTGGTATAAAACAGAGCGATGATCACGATAACGCCCAGATCATCAATAATCGCTAACGCCAACAAGAAAACCTTGAGTTCTGTTGGTACTCGCTTAGACAATAACGCCATCACACCTAGGGCAAAAGCAATATCGGTTGCCGCAGGAATAGCCCATCCCTGACGGGTAAACTCATCATTGCCATTAAATAGCAGATATATCAGTGCCGGAGCGACCATACCACCTATCGCCGCAATCACCGGAAATACCGCCTTATCACGCCCTGCCAAAGAGCCTTCCAGCAGTTCCCGTTTGACTTCCAGACCAACAATCAAAAAGAAGACCGCCATTAAGCCGTCATTAATCCACAGCAACAAGGGCTTATTGATCTCCAGTGCTGCGAATTGTACTACCACCGAAAGATTAAGAAATTGCTGGTAAATATCCTGTAGTGGTGAGTTTGCCATTATCAGCGCAATAATGGCAGCAATGATAAGAAGGAGCCCTCCAGCCGCTTCTAATTTCAGGAATTGACGAATAATTGCGGTCACGATGATTTACCTCTGAAACTGATCGGACTTAAAATGGTACTCTAGCTATGGTTTCGAAAAAAATCGATTTTATAACCAGAATAATTCGCTATAACCGATCTATTGATGATCTACATCTCAATAAAATAGATTATCAATTGGAGGAAGAGAGCTAATTAACTGCTTATTGAGATTGATAATTTCACGAAACAAGGATGAAAGATAATTCAAGACAAAATAATAGAACCAACCCAGAAAATCCGGCCTAGAAAAAATAGCACAGCCACCAAACAATAAAATATATAGATAAATTTACAATTTTTTACTCTAAATAACTCAATATTTAAGATCAATAATATTGAAGATATCAAAACCATATAGTAACGTGCTGTATATACATGGCATTAGAAACCAAATTATCAAGAAAAGAGATTATTAAATATGGCAATACCTGTTTATCTTTGGCTAAAAGATGATGGCGGTTCAGACATCAAAGGTTCTGTCGATGTTACAGGCCGAGAAGGTAGCATTGAAGTTACTGGATTCAATCATGATGTATATATACCTACTGATGACAATACAGGAAAACTGACGGGTACTCGTATACACGGTACATTTTGTTTTGATAAAGAAGTGGACTCATCTTCACCTTATATCTATAAGGCTTTGAGTACAGGGCAAACCCTTAAAGAAGCCAAATTTAAATCTTACCGAATTAATGACGCCGGGCAGGAAATTGAGTATTTCATTACCCAGCTTGAAAATGTGAAAGTTGTAGCCGTAGTTCCTCTGATGCATGACATTAAATCAGCTCACGGCAAACGGCATAACTCCCTTGAATATATCGAATTACGTTATGAAAAAATAACTTGGACCTACAAAGATGGCAACATTACCCATTCAGATAGCTGGAATGAACGAGTAACAACTTATTAAAGAGTACTAAATATGGCTTGGACATATCATCAAAGCACTGGCGAAATGTACCACAATGGTGAATTGGTTGAGACTGGCTATTCTGGCCGAATGACGAACAAAAACAACCCTGACAGGCAACAGGTGAAAGGATTAGGCCCAATCCCACGGGGCAAATATCGCATTGATAGTTTCAATTCATCAAAAGGACCAATGACAATAGTATTAAAACCTGACTCATCTAACGAGATGTTTGGCCGTGATGCGTTCAGAATCCACGGAGAACGAATACATGGTCCTAGAGGTTGGGCCTCCGAAGGATGCATTATACTAGGTCCAAATACTAGATGGAGTATTATTCGCTCAGGAGATAGGGATCTAGAGGTAGTTAAATGAAAATTTTGCTACTATTGACTCTATTCCCATTTTTCTCTAATGCAACAATAACGCCACCGTTATTGTTGAAATCAGTAAATGAAATCGGGGTACATAAAGCTATCCTAGAAATAAGTAAAGAAGATTGGAAAAACAGTGTTATAAACGGTATATCATCAGGTGACTCTTCATGGCTAAGTCTAGTACCACTATTAGCCGTAGGAGCTGGCCCAAAATATGCAGCTATGCTAGAAGATTCATTATCTAATGCTTTGACAACAAACACAAAAGAAACACTACATATCCTAAACATAATTGATAGAAACCAATATCCTTATATGATTGGCTCAGACATTGTATGCACATTACCTTTTGATCAATCAAAAAATGCCATTTACAATTATTACCAACGGACTCATGCAGCTCTTAAAAAGATCACACCAGAAGGAGATAAATGTTTATCTATTTTAGACTCAACAATGGATGAATTTAAAAATAATAAAACAAAAATATACCATGAATATCCTTAATATATAGATTATCAAAATTAGAAATTAAAATGGCTTAATAACCAACTACATCCAATAACACTTTTTCTTTTAGTCGGCATTATTGAGTGATATTCCTCTCTATTAATAAGGTGGATATACACGCTACTAAGAAACTACTAAAAATGCCAAGCAAAAAATAGAGAGATACATCAGAAAGAATATACCTATCGTGTTTACAACGGAATCTATTGGACTAATAACTTATTGTATACTTATCACCCATCAGTGACACCGAAATAAGATGATGCCTATAATTTTCTCAAACAAAAAGTCCTCATTTAATAACGAGGACTTTTTTACCTATAATTTGAACTTTATTTAACAATCCAGCTATATATAGATATCAACTGTTACTTGGTCAAATCATCAAAAAATTTCTTTACGCCATCGAAGAAACTTTTAGACCGTGGACTATTTGTTTCTTCGCCAGTACCACCGAAAGATTCACCCAATTCACGCAGTAATTCTTTCTGTCTTTCATTCAATTTAACTGGCGTTTCTACCACTACCCGGCACAGTAAATCACCCTGAACACCACCACGGACCGATTTAACACCTTTGCCTTTCATGCGGAACATTTTACCGGTCTGAGTTTCAGCAGGTATTTTCAGTTTCACACGGCCATCGAGGGTGGGTACTTCGATTTCTCCGCCCAGTGCCGCCATTGCAAAGTTAACTGGCACCTCACAATAGAGATTACTTTCTTGACGCTCAAAAATATGGTGCGATTTCACCTGTACCTGAACATACAGATCACCTGCGGGAGCGCCTTTAGCTCCTGCTTCACCCTCGCCACTCAAACGAATGCGGTCGCCAGTATCCACACCCGCTGGGATTTTAACAGACAGGGTTTTGTATCTTTCGACTCGCCCATGACCATGACATTTATGGCAAGAATCTTTAATGATCTGACCACGGCCATGACAGTGTGGACAAGGTTGCTGAACAGTGAAGAACCCCTGACGCATATGAACCTGACCAGCACCTTGACAGGTTGAGCAGGTTACAGGGCTGGTGCCTGCTTTAGCGCCGCTACCATGACAGGTATCACAAGTTTCCAGTGTCGGGATGCGGATCTCTTTGGTCACACCACGAACCGCTTCTTCCAGCGTCAACTCCATGCTGTAACGCAAATCAGCACCACGGCTTGGACGCTGCTGACGACGACCACCGAAGATATCACCGAAAACGTCACCAAAGATATCGCTAAAATCAGCACCGCCGCCGCCCATGCCGCCTTGTTCAAAAGCAGCATGACCATATTGGTCATAAGCAGCCCGTTTCTGGTCATCCGTCAGAATTTCATAAGCTTCTTTAACTTCTTTAAATTGGCTTTCTGCCTCTTTATCTCCCTGATTACGATCAGGATGATATTTCATCGCCAGCCGCTTATAGGCTTTTTTAATCTCTTTTTCGTTCGCTGTTTTGGAAACCCCCAAAACCTCGTAATAATCTCTTTTCGCCATCTCTTATTTTACCCTTAACATGCGCGCACGGGCGCAGAGTTCCCTCAACGCCCGTGCCGGTTAATCAGCAACAGTTGTCATCATCTAACTGTCACCGCGCCCGCTAAGGGCTATTATTTTTTATCTTTAACTTCTTCGAATTCAGCGTCTACAACGTCGTCATCTTTCTTCGCGCTGTCGCCAGCGTCTGCGGTTGCGCCAGCCTGAGCCTGCTGCTGAGCAATTTCCAACAGCTTAGCGGAAGCCTGAACCAAAGCCTGAATTTTCGCTTCAATATCCGCTTTATCTTCGCCTTTCGCCGCAGTTTCTAGCTGAGCAACAGCACTTTCAATCGCAGTTTTATCTTCTGCCGGCAGCTTGTCGCCCGCTTCTTCTACTTGCTTACGAGTACCGTGAACCAGTTGATCCGCTTGGTTACGCGTTTGTACCAACTCTTCAAATTTACGATCAGATTCAGCGTTAGCTTCTGCATCACGAACCATCCGCTGAATTTCTTCCTCATTCAGACCGGAAGAAGCCTTAATGGTGATCTGCTGTTCGCGACCCGTGTTTTTGTCTTTAGCAGATACGTGCAAAATACCGTCGGCATCAATATCAAAAGTCACTTCAATCTGAGGCATGCCACGAGGTGATGGCTGAATACCATCCAAATTGAACTGGCCCAGAGATTTGTTATCGCCGGCACGTTTACGCTCACCCTGCAATACATGAATAGTTACCGCAGACTGATTGTCCTCTGCCGTAGAGAACACCTGGCTGTGTTTGGTTGGGATAGTGGTGTTTTTCACAATGAGGGAAGTCATTACGCCACCCATTGTTTCGATACCCAGAGACAGTGGCGTGACATCCAGCAACAGGACATCTTTCACATCACCGGCCAAAACACCGCCCTGTACCGCCGCACCCATTGCTACCGCTTCGTCAGGGTTTACGTCTTTACGCGGCTCTTTACCGAAGAAGTCAGCAACCACTTTCTGTACCATCGGCATACGGGTCTGACCACCCACCAGAATAACATCGTTCACATCAGAAACTGACAGGCCAGCATCTTGCAATGCAACGCGTACAGGCTCCATAGAACGTTTAACCAGATCTTCTACCAATGATTCCAGTTTCGCACGGGTCACTTTGATGTTCATGTGCTTAGGACCAGTTGCATCTGCGGTGATATATGGCAGGTTAACATCGGTCTGCTGTGCAGAAGAGAGCTCAATTTTCGCTTTTTCCGCCGCTTCTTTCAGACGTTGCATTGCCAGTGGGTCGTTACGCAGATCAATGCCCTGATCTTTCTTAAATTCGTCAACCAGATAGTTGATCATACGGCTATCGAAGTCTTCGCCGCCCAAGTGAGTATCACCGTTGGTTGCCAGCACTTCATAGGTTTTTTCGCCGTCAACTTCATCAATTTCGATAATAGAGATATCGAAAGTACCACCACCGAGGTCATAAACCGCGATAGTACGGTTACCCACTTCTCTGTCCAAACCATAAGCCAGCGCAGCAGCCGTTGGTTCGTTGATAATACGTTTTACTTCCAGACCTGCGATACGGCCCGCATCTTTGGTTGCCTGACGCTGAGCATCGTTAAAATAGGCAGGAACGGTAATTACCGCTTCAGTCACTGGCTCACCCAGATAATCTTCCGCTGTTTTCTTCATTTTCTTCAAAACTTCAGCAGAAACCTGAGGAGGAGCCATTTTCTGGTCTTTCACTTCCAGCCATGCGTCGCCATTATCTGCCGCAATAATTTTATATGGCATGATAGCTACGTCGCGTTGCGCTTCTTCGTCTTGGAAACGACGTCCAATCAGACGCTTAATAGCAAACAACGTATTTTGCGGGTTAGTAACAGCCTGACGTTTAGCCGGTTGACCAACCAGAGTTTCACCATCCTGGGTATAAGCAATGATGGAAGGGGTGGTGCGATCACCTTCGCTGTTTTCCAGCACACGAGCTGTCGTGCCATCCATAATAGCTACACAAGAGTTGGTAGTTCCCAGGTCGATACCAATAATTTTACCCATCTAAACGCCTCCAAAGAAATTCGTAATCAGTCAAGTTGCTAATCAATATGAGGATAACTCTCTGCTTTTCAATGGCACCCATTTTTATGCCTCTACGAGATTCCTCACCTTTGCTTTATACACCGGCTGTATAAGACAGCCATTAGCAACTGCGGTTGATTATAAGATGGGGCCGTTAAAACCATCATCAAGGGGGGATGAGAAAAAAAAACCTTTTTATTATTTCAAAGGTCATTGTTTCCTTACTGACAGATCATTATGATTCGCCACCTTTGCTATTTATGACTTTTGCGATTTTCTTTCAGAGGACTTATGAGCGCTAATCAATTGGCTAATCCCGGCCCCTTAGGTTTGATGGGCTTCGGCATGACAACCATTCTGCTTAATCTGCATAACGCCGGTTTCTTTCCGCTGGCATCCGTTGTCCTGAGTATGGGCATTTTCTACGGCGGCCTGGCCCAAGTACTGGCCGGACTTTTTGAATATAAGAAAGGCAATACCTTTGCCGCAACCGCTTTCACCTCTTATGGATTCTTTTGGCTCAGTCTAATCGGGTTATTATTTCTACCCAAAATGGGACTGGCAGAAGCCACCAGCAGCCAATATTTAGCGGTATATCTTGGCCTGTGGGGGGTGTTCACTCTGTTTATGTTCTTCGGCACCTTCAAGACTAACCGCGTACTACAGTTTATCTTTGGTGGCCTGACTCTGTTGTTCGCTCTGTTAGCCATCGGTAACTTTACCGGCAATACCGCTCTTCTGACGATTGCCGGTTATGAAGGGATAATTTGCGGCGCCAGCGCATTTTATTTGGCAATGGCGGAAGTACTAAATGAACAGTATGGACGCACTATTCTGCCCATTGGCGAGATAAAACCGTAATAAACCGTGGATTGGGAGAAGGCAAATTTTTTCCCCTCTTCCAGTCCGTTATGAGCATATTGCTACCCTGTTTCAACCAGACTTGCCCCGTCCGAAGCCTGACATACATAAATGGTCTCTTTCAAACCCGTCAACGCAAAATAGTGTTGTTCCACCGCTGCCTTAACCACATTAACCAAAGTTTGTGGAACTAAAGCCACCACACAACCACCAAATCCGCCACCAGTCATTCTCACTCCCCTCTGTTTACCAATGGCTTGCTGCACAATATCAACCAAAGTATCGATTTCAGGTACGGTAATTTCAAAATCATCACGCATTGACTGATGTGATTGCGCCATAAGTTCCGCGATTAATGGCATATTTCCCTCTGCCAACGCTTTTGCTGCCAGAAGTGTACGTTCATTTTCTGTGATGACATGGCGTGCACGTTTAGCTACGATACTATCAAGTTCAGAACTACGCTTTTCAAATTCATCTAATGTCACATCCCGCAAAGCTTTAACCTCAAATAATGCCGCAGCTTGTTCGCATTGGGCCCGACGAATATTATATTCACTGCCAACCAATTCCCGTTTTTTATTTGAATTAATAATCATAACCGCAATATCTTTCGGCATAGATACGGCTTGCGTGGTTAAATGACGACAATCAATTAATAACGCATGATTTTTCTTACCTTGCGCGGAAATTAATTGATCCATAATGCCACAATGACAACCGACAAATTCATTTTCAGCTTGCTGCCCATTTAAGGCAATTTCCGTTTGGCTAATGTCTAAGTGGTAAAGATTTTTAATTGTTTGACCAATAACTGTTTCCAATGCAGCCGATGAACTCAACCCCGCCCCTTGCGGCACATTGCCGGTTACCACAATATCTGCCCCGTTAAATATATACCCACGACTGAGCAGACATTTTACAACACCGCGAATATAATTAGCCCACATATTACTTTCATGAAATGTAATAGATTGGCTAATATCAAATTCGTCTAACTGATTATCATAATCAACCGAAACAACACGGATAATATTATCTTCTCGTTTCGCGGCAGCAACCATAATTTGGTAATTAATAGCACAGGGCAATACAAAGCCGTCATTATAATCCGTGTGCTCTCCAATTAAATTCACTCGGCCGGGCGCTTGAATAATATGTGTCGGCATATAATGAAATACCGAATTAAAAACATCTTTAACACGCTTAATTAAAGTTTTCATCGCCTTATTCTCAAATATGATATTAGCCGCACGATAATTATCATGGTTGTTCTTTATAATGTACATCACTCACCGCGCGTAAAAACTGAGCTGCTTGCTCTGCCGTTAAATCACGCTGTGTTTCAGCAAACATTTCATAGCCCACCATAAATTTTCGCACAGTAGCCGATCGCAATAATGGCGGATAGAAAAGTGCATGTAATTGCCAATGTTCAATATCGCTGCCTTGTTCAAAAAACGGCGCAAAATGCCAACCCATCGAATAGGGAAAAGAGCTATGAAATAAGTTGTCATAACGACTGGTCAGCTTTTTAAGCGCAACTGCCAAATCATCGCGTTGTTCATCCGTTAATTCATTCATACGACGAACATGAACTTTTGGTAACAACATGGTTTCATAAGGCCATGCTGCCCAATAAGGCACAACTGCCAACCAATAGGTTGTATCGACCACAATCCGTTCATCATCAGCTAATTCAGCCTGAACATAATCCATCAGTAAATTAGAACCATTTTCTTGATAATAGTTACGTAGCTGTTTATCTTTACGTTCAATTTCATTGGGTAAAAAACTATTTGCCCAGATTTGTCCATGCGGATGAGGCTGAGAACACCCCATTATCTCGCCCTTATTTTCAAATAATTGTACCCAGAGATACTCTTTACCCAATATCTCAAGTTGTTCATTCCAGGTATCAATCAATTGACGAATTTGTTCAACTGTCAATTCCGGTAATGTCTTACTGTGATCAGGAGAAAAACAGATCACACGACTTAATCCTCGTACTCCTTGTATTTTAAATAACGGGTGAGACGATTGGGGAACATCAGGTGAGTCGGGTATTAAAGCCGAAAAATCATTATTAAAAACAAAGGTTCCTTGATAAGCAGGATTTTTATCACCGGAAATACGTGTATTTGATGGGCAAAGAAAACATTGCTCATCATAGTTAGGGATATCGTCTATCAATGACGGTTCATCCTGCCCACGCCACGGCCGCTTCACCCGATGAGGAGAGACCAAAACCCATTGCCCGGTTAGCGGATTATAACGACGATGGGGATGTTCAACAGGATTGAATGCAATCTTGGGCATAGCAGTCTCTACTTTTTGTATTTTTCAACACCGATTATGAAAATCGTTATTAATACTCAGGCTGGACACAGTTTAACAACGGGCATTAATGCTAATCTGAGATATCAATCACGCAAATGCAAATGCTTACCCAAAAAGTTTAAATATAAACCTAAAAGAAAGATAAAGTGCTCATATTTGATATATTCCGCAAACATGAGTTAAAAGTCACAGTAAATTTACTTAATCTATTAATTAAAACGAATTATTAAGAATTAAGATAAGTTACAAATACGATATTTAATAACAATTTTGTGATTCTGATTACATCCCCACCAAATGGTAACGTTTACAATTCAGTATCAAATAGACTAACCAGGAAAAGAAACATGTCCACTATAGAACACGGTTTAAGCTTGGTAGATATATTGGTATTTATGCTCTATGTCGCCATTATCGTCAGTGTGGGGCTCTGGGTATCAAGAGATAAAAAAGGATCAGATAAAAGCACTGAAGATTACTTCCTGGCGGGTAAATCTTTACCTTGGTGGACAATAGGCGCTTCACTGATCGCAGCAAATATTTCTGCCGAGCAATTTATTGGCATGTCCGGCTCCGGTTATTCCATTGGTTTAGCAATAGCTTCTTATGAATGGATGGCGGCAATTACATTAATTATCGTAGGTAAATATTTCTTACCCATTTTTATTGAGAAAGGCATTTATACTATTCCCGAATTTGTGGAACAACGGTTTAATAAAAACTTAAAAGCCATTCTGGCAATATTCTGGATCTCACTCTATATTTTCGTCAATCTGACCTCTGTGCTTTATTTAGGTGGCTTAGCACTTGAAACCATTCTGAATATTCCATTGATCTATTCGATTATTGGGCTTGCCATTTTTGCCTTGGTTTATTCTATTTACGGCGGCCTCTCAGCTATCGTTTGGACCGATGTTATTCAAGTCTTTTTCCTGATATTAGGCGGATTGCTCACAACATTTATCGCTATCAGCTATATTGGCGGTAGTGACGGCATGATGGCCGGATTTGCAAAAATGGCTGATGCAGCGCCAGAACACTTTAAAATGATTCTGGATAAAAGTAATCCTCAATTCATAAACTTGCCGGGTATTGCTGTACTGATTGGCGGTTTATGGGTTGCCAACCTTTATTATTGGGGCTTCAACCAATACATTATTCAGCGTACCCTTGCTGCCAAATCAGTGCAGGAAGCGCAGAAAGGAATTGTTTTCGCCGCCTTTCTGAAACTCATTCTGCCTTTCCTAGTTGTTGTGCCGGGCATTGCCGCTTACGTGATCACAACATCCCCTGAATTAATGGCAGGTTTAGGTGACCTCGCACTAAACAACATGCCTGATGCAACGCACGCAGATAAAGCTTATCCGTGGTTAACCCAATTTCTACCTGTCGGTTTTAAAGGTATCGTATTTGCCGCATTAGCAGCCGCTATCGTTTCATCATTAGCATCAATGTTAAATTCGACCGCCACCATTTTCACTATGGACATTTATCGGGAATA
Source organism: Photorhabdus luminescens subsp. luminescens (assembly GCF_001083805.1). Lineage (GTDB taxonomy): Bacteria > Pseudomonadota > Gammaproteobacteria > Enterobacterales > Enterobacteriaceae > Photorhabdus > Photorhabdus luminescens. The sequence continues at coordinate 479,945 of NZ_JXSK01000004.1, forward strand.
TATCGCACCTGATTCAAGCGACCACAAACTGGTTAATGTTGGCCGTATTTCTGCCGTTATTGCCCTGATTATCGCCTGTTTTGTTGCGCCAATGCTTGGCGGCATTAACCAAGCATTCCAATATATTCAGGAATATACCGGCCTTGTCAGCCCCGGTATTTTAGCCGTATTTTTACTTGGTCTGTTCTGGAAAAAAACAACCAGTAAAGGCGCGATAATTGGTGTGGTTTTATCGATACCTTTTGCCTTATTCCTGAAATTTATGCCGTTTTCGATGCCATTTATGGATCAAATGCTCTACACATTACTCTTTACGCTGGTGGTTATTGCATTCACGAGTTTAAGTACATCGGCTAATGACGATGATCCTAAAGGCATTGTATTAGTTTCATCTATGTTTGCTACGGGCCGCAGTTTTAATATTGCATCTTATGCCATTATGATCATTCTGGCTGTATTGTACGTTGTTTTCTGGTAGTCAGTTTCTTTAACAGCCTCTACTAATGGAGGCTGTCATAATAAGGCCGATGTTTATTACTAAATCATTATTAGTGGGCACATTCAGGAAGCCATTAATTCGATAAATTCATTCAACGCCGAGCACTCTTCGGCCTAAAAGCCGCGACTACCTTATTATCGGTTTCCACATATGGACCATCCAGCAATTGAATACAATACGGCACGCTGGCAAAAATACCGGATACCAGAACGTTGCCATTTTCGTCTTTCAAGCCTTCTAGCGTTTCCGCGATTGCTTTTGGCTGCCCTGGTAAATTCAAGATAAGAGACTGCTTGCGGATAACGCCAACCTGACGGGATAAAATTGCCGTTGGAACAAATTGCAAACTAATCTGACGCATCTGTTCGCCATAGCCCGGCATTTCTCGGTCTGCAACCGCTAATGTGGCATCAGGCGTCACATCTCGGCGTGCCGGACCCGTTCCACCAGTGGTCAAAACCAGATGACAACCGATTTCATCCACCAACTCACACAAGGTTTGTTCAATGATGATCTGCTCATCCGGGATCAAACGAGTCTCTATCTGAAAAGGGGTAGTAATCGCACTTTTCAGCCACTCTTCCAATGCCGGAATCCCTTTGTCCTGATAAACACCGCTTGATGCACGATCAGAGACGGATACCAAGCCAATACGCAATTCATTCATACAAACCTCAATTAACACAATTAACCAAATAGCAAAAAGGCGGCCAATTATGCCGCCTTTAAAGCTAAAAGAATAGTTTATAGCCTATCATTACAACAGATCAGCGATCATCTTCTCAAGTTTGCCCTGATCAATAGCAAATTTACGGATACCATCCGCCAGTTTTTCTGTCGCCATTGCATCCTGATGATGTTCCCAGTAGAACTGAGCTTCATTCAATGGCTCTGGATGCGCTTTAATTTCACCGGAATAACCCAGTTTACGTTCAACTTCACCCTGAGCTTCAGACAACTCTTTCAACAGCGCAGGGGCAATAGTCAAACGGTCACAACCTGCCAATTCCAAAATCTCACCAGCATTACGGAAGCTTGCTCCCATAACCACAGTGTTATAGCCGTGTTGTTTATAGTATTGGTAGATTTCAGTCACAGAAATGACGCCGGGATCTTCGTGTGGAGCGAACTCTTTCTGATCACTGTTCGCTTTATGCCAGTCAAGAATACGGCCAACGAATGGCGAAATCAGATAAACCCCGGCTTCCGCACAAGCACGCGCCTGAGCAAAGGAGAACAGTAGTGTCAGGTTACAGTTAATACCTTCTTTTTCTAACTGTTCAGCCGCGCGGATACCCTGCCAGGTTGAAGCCAATTTAATCAGAATCCGATCATTGCTGATACCTGCCTCGTTATACAACTTAATCAGGCGTTTAGCTTTAGCAACACTGCGTTCGGTGTCATAAGACAAACGGGCATCAACTTCTGTCGAAATACGGCCAGGGATCAATTTGAGAATTTCCAAGCCAATATTTACCGCCAGTTTATCACTCGCATCCATAATCTGCTGCTCGTGGGAATCGCTCTGTTCACGCGCCCACGCAATTGCTTCATCAATTAATTTACGGTATTCAGGAATCTGTGCGGCGTTAAGGATCAGAGATGGGTTAGTTGTCGCATCTTGTGGCTGATAAAGTTTCATCGCCGCAATATCCCCGGTATCTGCCACGACTGTTGTCAGTTTACGCAGGGAGGTTAGTTTATCGGTCATTTTGTCATATCTCATCGTTATGCGTGAAATTGTGGCATGGTTTCTGAGCCATCCGTTGATGATAACACGGTAGGTCCTTGCTGCAAGGCGGTAAAAACGATCACTCACTCGCAACCGTTTTCGATTCCGTATCTGTCACCAATCTTAGTAAATCTTAAGGCAAATCCTAATATATCCGTTATCTTTCAAGTTGCCTCTTTGTTGGCTGCACTCACTCACCCCAGTCACATAGTTATCTATGCTCCCGGGGATTCGTTCCCTTGCCGTCGCGATGCATCTTGAAATCCATAGGGTATATAATAATACTTGCTGATCCTATTTCGGTCAGCCAATTCAACATAATTTAAATTGCAACCAACCTTTTTATACCACCTCGCTAATGTCCAATCTTGAACCAATAGTTTCCATATGTGAGACAACGATTATTTTCTTATTTTTATCAATTCTATTTATTAATTTCCTGCAATCAAACTCATCAAATATAATCACATCTGAATTGGAATTGTTGAGATAATCTAAAAATCTATCGTTTGCTAAATAGGAATCAAAATTATGATCTATATATATGTATCCTTTTATTTCAGATAATCTCTTAAGAAGAAAGGTTTTACCACTACCATTATTTCCCACTAATTGTATAATTCTATCTTTTTCCAAGTTTTGTTCTAAAATTGATAAATTAGAAGATAAATTTATTTTTTTATAATAAGCATTGTAGTGTTCAGTTATTCTTTTAATAGATACAGTTTCTGACAAATATCCAAATATGGCGAAGTAAAAAATGACTATTCTACTATCTAAGTTTATAGCCGCCGTAATGTTATCTGATTCGAAACTGGGATATAAAGAATAAAAGATCATTAAGCTAGATATTATAAGACCTAATATAGAAGCCAAAGAATTAATTAAATATCGCTGCGATGCTATGGTATACAAACTATGTATTCCAGATAGAATAGTATCTCGGCAAAAACGATTAGCCAGACGACATTGAGGTAACTTATTAAGATAAGAAAAGAGAATTGATAAATTATGCAACTCTTTATAATGCTTATTTCTATTATGCCTGTACACAGGATACAATAAATAAACGCTAGTGAGCAATACAAATATAGCTCCAAACATAATCATAAAATTGTCAGAATTAAGGAATAAAAGTACAGTTCCGACAAATATCGAACCAAACCAAAAAACATCCTTAGCATACATGGTAAATCTATTTATTATTACATTATATTCATGCTTAAATAAATTGAAGCCTTCGATCCTAAAGTTGCTTTTAATAGAACTATATATGTCTTGTCTTGCTTTTTTTCTTATCTTAAGCTCTATTAAATATGATCCTACAATCAATGAAATCATACCTAATAGAGATATAAATATTATTTTATAGGTTTCACTACCATATTCACTATATGTAATTGCTCCCAACTCGAATAATGAAAAACTAGCAATGAACAAGAGTATAATCCCAATTACAGAATTATAACTAAAAACATATAGCAACTGAGAAACTCTTGATTTATTAATTTTATAATCTTCTTCTAATATAACACCACTATTTGACGTCGATTTTAGGGGTTTATTTTTTATATCCAGTTCAATATTCTTAAGCTCATGAGGAAATGATAATATAACATCAATTTGATACTCTTCCCTTAGTCTTGATATTATACTGTCTAAATCAAGCAATAAATTAGAATCCCACCCAGTCCTATTTACGTCAAAATAAATATGGCCTTTATAATTATCAAGTATAGCCATATATACATTCCTTACAGCAAAAATAAGATTCAATTGTCCTCTTGACAGATCGCTAATACTTGAATTCATATCAATATATTTATTAATCTGAAAAATTTCATAACTTAATTTATTTAATATTCCTCTATTAATTAGCTCTTTTGATAAATATATATTCCCCAGAATAGTTTTCTCAATAAAACCCTGTTTACCATCTAAATCATAATATTCCTCTGGCTTGCATCGATAATTTTTATATCTCCTAATAATTGACAATTTAGCTAAATAACCATCATAAAATGGCGTTAGTAATCTAACTAAACCAAGATATTCACTAACCAAAATTAGAGAATATAAAAGAATTAGCATTTTATCACTATTATATATTTCCTTGCCAATTAGAATGAGAAAAAGAACAGGAATCACTTTTAAAAATGCATTTGATGAAATATCTACAGCTCTCCACAGTGAATCAGTACGCTTTACTTTTTCTTCAATATTAATAATTCTATTCAAGTTTGAAAATTTCCCTCCTTGGTATCCAGTTAACAATATAGCAGTCAGAGACTCTAAATTATCTCCAATAAATCCATATCTCCGTTTCCTTATCTTTGCTAATTTCTTAGAGAAATATATTCGCTTTTTAAATAGAAAAAAGGATAATAGTATTAATATAGGACACAAAGATAATAAGCCAACTGTTCCGCCCTCAACATTAATGACCATTAGAATGGACAGATAAATGAAGCAGATTACCTTAGATATCATCAAAACCACACTAGTATCATACGTGGAGTAATTTACAATATCATGCTCATTCTGCTGAGCATCTTTTTTACTGGTGAAACAGCTATCAAATATTGAGAGAATATAAGCCTGTTTTTTAGTGATGAGAAATAGACTTAGATTATTAATCACACTCAAGATAGGTCTTAATATTATAATTAAGAAGATAATCACGCCAACACTACCTGCCTCTAAACCCTCAGTCAAAGGCAGTGTTATTATATAAATCAGTATGAAAAATGAAAAGAAAGAAGATAATAAATTAATTATTACCTCAATAGGAAATAGAATTAATGTACTATATTGCTTTGTTAAATTGTCCTTAATTGCAGAAATGTTCATTTTCCACCTTATTTTTTAATAGCTAAATTAGGTCTTCTTTGCTCCCTGCATTACTTACAAAAATGATGTCAGGTCTTGAAAACTCACTCTTAAAATCTTTATCTTTTCTTACTTGTTTAAGTAATCTCATTAATTTAGCTTTTTCTTTATTACTCAATTTTTTCTCCTTTAATTGGAAATGTTTATTAGCTTGCTGGAATAAAAGCGAATATTTAAATCATTTCAATATTGTTGGTCAATGATGATCTCTCAGATATGGGGTAAATGTCGCATAAATTATGTTTTATATACTTACACCCAACCGCCGATTTTCCTGTATTGTAAACATCAGAAAAAACGAAGCCAAAGAACTCAGTAAATTGAAACTATTACCAATAACTTTATACAAAATAAATTACTTTAATGTTAGTTTATTCTCAACATCAGCACTTATTTTCTTTGCAACAAAAACTGAGCTCAAAGAACACATTGCAAAAAAGACAAATAAAATACTACTTCCTAGCAAAGGGATTAACCATATTATTATAATACCAAAGGCTGATTGGTAACTTCTTGAAATTGCATCCGAAGACGATATTATTCTCGCAAAATATTTTTCTGGCGTCAGCTCTTGCCCTGATGTATAGAGAGAGATTCTTAAAAAAGAAAGTCCGATAAAAATAAGCATGGTTCCCAGTGTATAGTATAACAGGACAATTTTTGATAAAGGCATAGCCCAAAGAATACTCCCAATCGCAATCAATAGAGAACCAAGGAAGAAAGATTTTTTTATTCTACTTATAGTAAAATAGCGACCAGATAAATAAGACCCAAATAACATTGAAACAGAAGCTAAAAAGGAAAAATAAGCAATCAGATCAGAAAAAGAAAACGAATATGACCCACTAAATAAAGAGGAAATTGTTATATAGTTAGAAGTCACTATATAGGTCGAAATCACTTGGTATGACACCATTGCAGTTAAAATACTTATCCTGAATAATAATATATTTCTCTGAGTATTATTCTTGATAATATATTCTAATCCACCATATTTCATAGAAATATCTTTTTCCTTTATTTTAGTTCCCCAATCGCTGATAAATAATAGAAATATAATTGATAAAATAAAACACATTGATTCAATAAAAAATAAGGGGCGTATTGAAATCATATTTATCAAAAAACCAGCTATCAATGGAGAAGATATAGAGAGCAATCCATAATAGAATTGTTGCTTTGATATAAAAGCCACTCTTTCTTCTGAGCTAACAAATGCCTGGTATGCTACTGACCTTATTGATATATTCAAACCTGAAAAAAATGATAGAAGAAAAGATATGAAAAACAATAAATATATATTATCGACAAATACAGCAAGAAATATTGTTACTGCCCGGAAGAAATCCGAAGAAATACAAATAGCCCGCATATTAAACCGAGCAGTTAGCCAACCAATAACCACAAAAACTAATATACTCGCTGTTAACCTTACAGATACCATTAAAGACGCATCTATCTCCGACTTGGTAATTGAATATACAAGTGAAAGAAGCGCTATTTCACTTATTCCTGTACCAAAGATAGATATTATATCAGAGGATAATAGCCTGTTTTTATTTTCCATATCCTATCCCGCTTATATTTTATTTATCCAATCGATTTCAATCAAATGATAAATTGGAAATATAGTATAGCCGTTTACTTTTAGAATAATTACTATATTACAATTCAAAAAAATCGATCAAACGCACAAAATCTGACATTTAAATAATCAATCAAAACTTAATTTAAATTTATAAATTATTTAAATATTTTTAATATTAAAAGTAATATCGATCAATAAAATGGAGTGCAAAATTATCAGCTTGTTACCCGACAGATATCACGTACACAGTTTCCGCTATCGTCGTTATTAATTCTTTATTATCCTATCTTTTGTTAAAGTAACTTCATCTGAACAACCGGAACGATATTATGCTTATTACTATTTCACCTGCAAAAACCCTTGATTATGAAAGCCCGCTTGCCACGGAAAAATATAGTCAGCCAGTATTACTCAACCAATCAGAGCAGTTAATCAGTATTTGTCGCGAACTGGCACCCGCCCAAATTGCGAGTTTGATGGGTATCAGCGATAAACTTGCCGGCCTGAATGCAGCCCGTTTTGGCGAGTGGCATGCTGATTTCACTCCAGAAAATGCCCGTCAGGCTATCCTGGCATTTAAAGGTGATGTTTATACCGGTATGCAAGCTGAATCTTTCTCCGATAAGGATTTCGATTTTGCTCAGAATCATCTGAGAATCTTATCTGGCCTTTACGGTGTACTCCGTCCGTTAGATTTGATGCAACCTTACCGGCTGGAAATGGGGATCAAACTGGAAAATAAACGCGGTAAAGATCTCTACGCTTTCTGGGGAGATCTGATCACAGAAAAGCTTAATGAGGCTCTGGAACAGCAAGGCGATAATATACTGGTTAATCTGGCTTCTGATGAATATTTCAAATCCGTGAATACGAAAAAATTAGCCGGTAAAATCATTAAACCTGTATTCCTCGATGAGAAAAACGGTAAGTATAAAATCATTAGTTTTTATGCGAAAAAAGCTCGTGGGCTAATGAGCCGGTTTATTATTCAGAATCAATTAACGCAAGCTGACCGTCTGGTGGAGTTTAATCTGGATGGCTACGCCTTTGATGAATCGTTATCCAAAGGGAACGAACTGGTATTTAAACGCCCAGAACAACATTAAGACCTTATTATCAATAATATACGCCGCATGATCTGTGCGGCGCTTATTTTCATGATAACTTAGCTGCTCTTTCCATCAAGAAAGATCGCAACTTAGCAAAATCTGCCGGTAAGTAATGGGATAGCAACTCCAAATCAGCTCGTTCAGCCAACGCTTCGGGTAATGGCAGTTCCTCACCCAGAATCTGTTCCACACTCTCTTTAAATTTCGCTGGATGAGCTGTACCAAGAAATAACCCGTATTCACCTTCTTGTAATTGATCACGCAGAACACGATAAGCAACCGCTGCATGAGGTTCAGAGATATAACCCAGTTTAGCCAGTTCTTTAATTGTCTCTTTAGTTACCTCATCACTGATTACGCCATATCCCAATTCGTTCAACGGCCAAGATTTACGATAGAACAGTTCTTCAATCCGTGGCCAATTGTTTGGCTGGCTCACATCCATTGCGTTGGAAAGCGTGGCAACCGTTTGATGAGGCCGCCATTTTCCATCCACGAGATAACGAGGAACCGTATCGTTAACATTAGTGGCGGCGATAAAGCGTTTTACCGGCAATCCCATCGATTTTGCCAATAAACCCGCGGTCAAATCACCAAAATTCCCACTCGGTACAGAGATAACCAGTTGTTCACGCTTATCTTCCGGTAGCTGAGCAACCGCTTCAAAGTAGTAGCAAATTTGCGCCAACAAGCGGCTGATGTTAATTGAGTTAGCTGAATTGAGATACAGAGCTTGTTTCAATTCCTGATCATCAAACGCCTGTTTAACCAACGCCTGACAATCATCAAAATCGCCATCAATCGCCACCGTGTGAATATTACCGCCCAATGTACAGAATAGTTTTTCCTGTAACGGGCTGATCTTGCCTCGCGGATAGAGGATTACCACTTGTACATTATTCAGTCCATAAAAGGCGTGCGCTACTGCTGCCCCCGTGTCGCCGGAAGTCGCAGTCAGGATAGTTACTGGCTGCTCACCAGCAACTTGTGCCAACATTTGCGCCATAAAACGGCCGCCAAAATCCTTAAATGCCAGAGTCGGGCCGTGGAATAATTCCAGCGTTGCAACATCATTTTCCACTTTGGCAACAGGCGCTGGAAAATCAAAAGCTCTCTTAACCCGCGTCGCCAACTGTTCTGGCGGAATTTCATCGCCAATAAACGCTGAGAGAATGCGACCGCTGCGGGTAACAAAATCCAGTTTCAGCAGTTGGTCAATTTCTTCACGGCTAAATTCCGGTAAATCTTGCGGGAAGAAAAGCCCTTGCTGTTTGCCTAACCCCTGTTTGACTGCCTGTGCAAAACTCACCTGCTCGCTGTTGTCTTTCAAGTTATACAGTTTCATCAGTTACCCTATCTGTCGTGCGCCTGCGAGATCCAGACGGCAAATGTGTACAAAACCTTCATCATTCTGAACATAATGCTGTTGCAGCCACTCAGCTACTTCCTCTGCGGTCGCCATATCATTACAAATGGAGAACAAGGTCGGACCAGAACCAGAAATACCACACGCCAATGCGCCTACCCGTTTTGCTGTTTCTCGCGCCTTAGCAAAACCCGGTAACAGTTGAGTACGATACGGTTCAGCAACCACATCTTTCATCAATTTGGCTGCCAGCTCTGGTTGACGTGTATGACAGGCATGAATAAAACCAGCAAGAAAGCGTCCATGATCGATAACATCCTGTTTCGAGTATTTCACAGGTAAAATTGCTCTGGCTTCTGCGGTAGAAACTTTGATGCCCGGATAAGCCATCACCCATAACCACTCATCAAACGAAGGTACTGGCTGACAGATAATATCCCCCTGTTCCATAATCAGTTGTAAACCGCCGAGATAGCATGGAGCAACATTATCATAGTGAATACTGCCGGAAATACGTCCTTCCAGTTGCCCCATCATTGCCAGTAATTGGTTCTTACTAAACGGGAGATCCGCAAACTCGTTCAATGCCATCAAACCAGCAACAACAGAACAAGCGCTGGAGCCAAGGCCAGAACCAATCGGCATATTTTTTTCCAGCGTCATTGCCACAGGTAATTGCTTGCCCAAATGCTGGCAGAATAATTGCCAGCATTGATAAACGATGTTGTACTCCAGCTTCTCAGGTAACTTCCCCACAAAAGGCCCTTCATTATGCAAACTGAAGCTCTCCGCTGCCCGGACAGTAACGCAATCACCTAATAAAGCACCATCAACCGGAGAGACCGCCGCTCCCAGTACATCAAACCCAACACTGACATTGCCAATAGATGCAGGCGCATAGACTTTAATCACAATTAAACTCCCTGTTTCCAGGACAAGGTACGCAGCATATCTGCGAACACACCTGCGGCAGTCACATCATTACCCGCCCCGTATCCCCGCAGTACCAGCGGGATTGGCTGATAGTAACGCGTGTAGAATGCCAACGCATTTTCGCCATTTTTGACTTTATAAAGTGGATCATTGCCATCTACTGCGGCAATTTTCACCTTGCAACGGCCATCTTCAATGACGCCAACATAGCGCAGCACTTTTCCCTGCCCTTTGGCTTCCGCCACACGCTGGCTGAAAACCTGATCAAGAGCGGGTAAACGCTCAAGGAAACTATCCACGCCGCCACTGTTATCAAAGGAAGCTGGTAGTACAGGTTCCACATCAATATTATCCAGTTCCAGTTCATAACCCGCTTCACGAGCCAGAATCAACAGTTTACGAGCAACATCCATCCCGGACAGATCATCACGCGGATCGGGTTCGGTATAACCCTTCTCTTTTGCCAGCAACGTTGCCTGAGATAGTGACATTCCTTCATCCAACATACCGAAAATAAAAGAGAGAGAACCGGAAAGAATGCCATTGAACTGAATCAGTTCATCACCCGCATTAAGCAGGTTTTGTAAGTTTTCAATAACAGGCAAGCCAGCCCCGACGTTAGTGTCATACAGAAATTTGCGTTTGGATTTCTCGGCTGCCTTGCGGATTTGGTGATAATAAGCCATTGACGACGTATTGGCTTTTTTATTCGGCGTGACCACATTGAAGCCATCACTCAGGAAACTGGCGTATTGATCAGCAATTTGCTGATTAGAGGTACAATCCACTATCACCGGGTTTAGCAAATGGTACTCTTTCTCCAAACGGATCAGACGGCTTAAGCTAAAAGGTTCTTTGGCCTCTGATAAACATTGCTGCCAATTATCAAGGCAAATACCTCTCATGTCCGTCAGCATCGCCCGTGAATTAGCAATACCACACACCCGTAAATCAATGTGCTTTTGCTTCAACCAAGTTTGCTGACGACGGATCTGCTCAATCAAAACACTGCCTACACCACCAACACCGACAACAAAAACTTCGATCACCTGATCGGTATTAAATAGCATCTGATGACACAGACGAACGGCTGTGGTTGCCATTTCATTATCGATAACCGCAGAGATAGAACGTTCAGAAGATCCCTGTGCGATTGCAACGATATTGATATTACCGCGCGCCAATGCAGAGAAGAAACGGGCAGAGATGCCACGCAAAGTACGCATACCATCGCCAACAACAGAGATAATGGAAAGATTTTCCATCATATCCAGAGGATCAAGAACCCCCTCTTTCAGTTCAAGATAGAATTCTTCACTCAGCGCTTGGCGCGCACGTTCCAATTCACGTTGAGGGACACAGAAACTGATACTGTATTCTGAAGATGATTGAGTAATCAGCACAACAGAGATCCCTTTGCGAGACATGACAGCAAATACCCTTGCCGCCATACCCACCATCCCCTTCATTCCAGGGCCTGATACGTTAATCATTGCCATACTGCTCAGGTTGGTAATCCCTTTTACCGGTGTACTTTCATCTTTCTGCCCGTCACCGATAAGCGTTCCCGGCGCATCTGGATTGGCGGTATTTTTAATCAAACAAGGGATCTGAAATTGAGCAATCGGGGCAATGGTCCGTGGATGCAATACCTTGGCGCCGAAATAAGAGAGTTCCATCGCTTCCTGATAGGACATGCCTTTTAGTAACCGCGCATCCGGCACGACTCTGGGATCACAGGTATAAACGCCATCCACATCGGTCCAGATTTCACAACATGTCGCCCGCAAACAAGCCGCCAAAACCGCAGCAGAATAGTCAGAACCATTACGCCCCAGAACAACTAGCTCCCCTTTATCATTTCCGGCCGTAAATCCAGCCATCAGAACAATATGGTCATCAGGAATATTCAGAGAAGAAATACGCTTCGTAGACTCGCTGATATCTACCGTAGATTCAAGGTAATGACCTTGCGCCAGCAAATTTCTTACCGGATCAATCACCGTGACCTTGTGACCACGCGCCTGCAATACAGACTCCATGATTGCGATAGAGAGTTTTTCCCCACGACAAATCAGGGAAGCGTTAATGCTGTCCGGACATTGACCCAGTAACGAAATACCATGCAGAACCTGTTTCAATTGAGCCAATTCTTGCTCAACCATCATCTTTAACCTTTCATAAGCAAAACCGGGTTGCGCCTGTGCCAATCCCTGTAATAAATCAGCAAAGATTTGCTCAGCATCATGCATATGGGTAATGATCTCTTGCCCGGCTACCGTTTTTTCAATCATCTCCACTAAATGATTGGTAATTTTTGCCGGTGCGGAAAGCACCAACGCAACTCCGCCTTGGGAAAGTTTTTTTTCTGCAATATCGGCAACGCTCAGCACACGCTGGTAATTCGCGACCGAAGTTCCTCCAAATTTAAGCACTCGCATTAACATTTTTCTCCTGATTCCGCGCCAAAAAAAAGCCCGCATCTGATTTGGATGCGGGCTTTTTTCTCTGTTTTATTTATGCGTCAGCCCGCCCCGCAACCTGTGGTTCCGGTGGTGATAATAATTGTGGTTTTCAGGCTGATAGTTTGCATTAGGTTCCTGTCTGTCATTTAATGGGTTCGACCCTATATTGGTTAAATTATTTTGTGCACAAAGTCAAACATTTTCGCTAAATAATCTTATATTTTTGATATTTTTAGCATTGGAATAATCCATCTTATGGTCGTCAATGCAAACAAATATTTCTTACTGAACACAATTTTTTAGTTGTTAAATCCATTTTTAACAAAATTAACAATATATTTTATCTTTTAGTAAAAATCAGTGATTTTTGTTCACTATTAAGCTTATAGCAGGTTGCTTTTGATACAAAAACACACGGGTATATTAATAGAAATTTGTCATTTGCATGACAGAATACAAGGTATAAAATAACCAATATAAATAATATTAACGTGCTACAATCAATTTTGATGTACGTCAATAAAAGGTAGTTTTTTTAGATGGTAAATGCATTGCAAGCTGTTATATTGCTGTTAATGAACTAACATAACACTGTTTAACCAGTTTTTTGGGTATATACCCACCAAAGGAAAAGCAACTTTTACTTTCAGTGTAAAACATATCAATAAATGTTATTACTGATTTAAGTTATAATTTCAGTGATGACAAATAATAACCAGTAAATATCCTGAGATAAGAGTAGTTTGAATCATTCTGATTTATTTTTAAGCGATTCTAGGTAGCAACCATGCAAACCCCGCACATTTTGATTGTTGAAGACGAAATTGTCACTCGCAATACCCTAAAAAGCATTTTCGAAGCTGAAGGGTATATCGTTTATGAAGCCACCGATGGCTCAGAGATGCACCACATTCTGTCAAACAATGACATTAACTTGGTGATCATGGACATTAACCTTCCAGGCAAAAATGGCTTGTTACTTGCCCGCGAACTGCGTGAGCAAGCAAATGTTGCCCTGATGTTCCTGACCGGCCGTGATAACGAAGTAGACAAAATCCTTGGCTTGGAAATTGGCGCAGATGATTATATCACCAAACCATTTAACCCACGTGAATTGACTATTCGCGCCCGCAACCTGCTTTCTCGTACCATGAATCTGAGTAATGCCAGCGAGGAGCGCCGCCAAGTTGAAAGTTATAAATTCAACGGTTGGGAATTAGATATCAATAGCCGCTCACTGATCAGCCCAGCGGGTGAGCAGTATAAATTGCCACGCAGCGAGTTCCGCGCCATGCTTCATTTCTGTGAAAATCCAGGAAAAATCCAAACGCGCGCAGATTTACTAAGAAAGATGACAGGTCGTGAATTGAAACCTCATGACCGTACTGTCGATGTCACTATTCGTCGTATCCGTAAACATTTCGAATCGACGCCAGATACGATGGAAATTATCGCCACCATTCACGGTGAAGGCTATCGTTTCTGTGGCGATTTAGAAGCATAACTTGAATACCGGTAAGCCTCTAAAAATAACAGGATGGGATATCCCTGTAGGAACCCATCCTGCCCCTCAATTTCCCACCGTCTTCCACGGCATAATCGGTACAGCACTGAGCGCATTCTTCGGAGAACCATCGATCATCTTATCGGAATATGTCAGATAGACTAATGCATTACGATTTGCATCATAGAAGCGAACGACTTGAAGTTTTTTAAACACCAGTGAGGTTCGTTTCTGAAAAACCACCTGACCTTTTTTGCTGCTCTTTTTAATCTTATCTGTTAATTCAATCTCTCCAACTTGCTGACAAGAAATAGCCGCATCAGAAGTATCTTCCGCAAGTCCTAACCCCCCTTTTATGCCGCCTGTTTTTGCCCTGCTTAGGTAACAAGTCACATTTTTAACATCAGGATCATCAAATGCTTCCACGACAATTTTGTGATCAGGCCCGATAAATTTAAAAACAGTGTCTACCGAACCAATCTCTTCAGCCTCAGTCGCCACAGGTATGAACAACAATGTTGTTGTTACTAGTATCTTTATGATTTTTAACATATATAGTCTCGTTCCTTAATTAATTCAGCGTAAAATTTCACCGCCGAGATACCAAATAGGGTGGTAATACCACCCAATAGCAATAATTACTTATTAGAATAGTTTCACAAAGTAATGAGTGAAATAATAATACGAATAAGTATCCTATTGTAAATACAAGACTTGTTTTACACTTAGAACTTATATCCAGTAGAGTTATTGTTGAATGCCACGTTTGTCAATAAATTATGAACACGAACAGCACGCAGACACCAGAACAGACATGCAATACACAGGAATGATCGTTTTACTCACTCTGTAGACCTGTTCAAGTGGCAAACAAAATAGTCTAGTAATATAGGTTCTTATGTTGTTCTTTCTGGTCTTAACGACTAAGGAGATGTATGGATCAAACCGGCATCATTCGTGATTTATTACGTTGGCTAGACAATCATTTAGATCAACCGTTATCACTCAATAATGTTGCAGCTAAAGCAGGTTATTCTAAATGGCACCTGCAACGTATGTTTAAAGACATTACCGGCCAGGCTATTGGCTCCTATATCCGTGCCAGAAGGTTATCACGGGCAGCCGTTGCTTTGCGTTTAACCAGCCGCCCTATTCTGGATATTGCTTTACAGTACCAGTTTGACTCCCAACAAACGTTCACTCGCGCATTTAAAAAACAATTTAATAAAACACCAGCACTTTATCGTCTCAGTGAGGAGTGGTGCGCCACAGGTATTTGCCCCCCCATATTGTTGGACAAGAGGTATATTCCCGAAGCAACCTATCTCACACTAAAGGAACAGCCACTGGTTGGTATAGAACAGACCTGTTCTTATACGCTGGAACAATGGTCCAGTTTTTGTACTGAAATGCGACACAATTTCTGGACATACTATCTGAAAAATGCGGAAGTGTTGCCTCCTGTACTTTATGGCCTTCATCATGCGACGCCCAATCCAGAAAAAGAAGATGAACAAACCGTGTTGTACACCACAGCGGTAGAACCCCAATATGCCCAGTTTGATGTGGCAGGCAGCCAACCTGTTACATTACCGGCTGGAGAATACGTCTCATTTAGTTACTACGGCACCAAAGATGGCTTACAGGATTTTCTGTTTACCGTCTATGGCATTTGCCTGCCAATGCTAAACCTGACACGTAGGAAAGGATACGATATCGAGCGATATTATCTTACCAATATCAATGATAGAGATAAGGAAGCAGCGAACCATATCATCGAATTTCAGTATCTCATTCCTATCCAGCATTAACGTTGTAATTCATCCAGCGCGGGCGTATCCAGATGTGTGATATCGCCTGCCGTTTCTACAATCCAACCTGACGCCAGCCACGGACTGTGTTGATAATCCACTCTGGACAGAGAGCAATTTCTCAGGCGAAGGCGACGTTCAGCATGCGCCGGCAATCCCAGTATTGTGCTAACCAAACATCCCAAAGCAATGCCGTGACTGACTAACAATGGCCGACTCCCAACCGGCAAATTACGGCAGCTTTCCAGCGCAGCTCTCATACGCATAGCAAGTTCATCCATAGATTCACCTTCGGGGATACGCCCCCCAGGTGTGCCATCAAGGACCTTCTTGCGCCAAGTCTCCTCTTCCGAGGTCAAAGAATCAATATTTCTGCGTTCAAGCACTCCCATGTGCAATTCGCGCAAACGTGGCTCCAGAATAATTTCACAACCACAAACCTCAGCAATAATTTCCGCCGTTCGGCGTGTCCGCCCAAGGTCGCTGGTAATAATATGGGTAATACTTTCAGATTTTACTCTTTGCGCCACTAATCTGGCTTGATGTTCGCCTGTTTCGGTCAAAGGGCTGTCAGATTGTCCCTGAATACGACGTGCCGCATTCCATTCGGACTCCCCATGCCGAACAAGATATACCTGTAACATTTTCATTTTCCGTTATACTGCGTAAATACTCGTTCAAAGGATAACTCACCTATTATGTATCACGTTATTGCTGCAACCACCAACCCTGCAAAAATTAAAGCCATTAGTCTCGCCTTTGATGATGTTTTTGGGCCAGGTACTTATCGGATCGAAGATATCAATGTAGATAGTAGCGTCCCACAACAACCTATTGGTAACACGGAAACCCGTACTGGCGCCCGTCAGCGCGTAATGGCCGCCAGACAAGTTCGTCCTGAAGCAGATTTTTGGGTCGGTGTTGAAGCAGGTATTGAAGACGATATGACATTTGCCTGGATGGTGGTGGAATATCAGCAAATTCGCGGAGAATCTCGTTCAGCCAGTCTAATGCTACCTGAGAAAATTCTTGATGGTATTCGAGAAGGTCGGGAATTAGGCCATGAAATGGCTTACCTTACAGGCATTGATAACATCAAGCAGAAAGATGGAGCGATTGGCTTTTTTACTGATGGCATCCTGACTCGTACCAGTGTGTACCACCAAGCTCTAATACTCGCTTTGGTGCCGGTACATCATGAAATTTATAAGGAACTGAACGCCCGTTAAACAGGCATTCACCATAGGCCGCAGTTGGCGGCCTGCTATTTCAGTAATTGCTGTTCTAACCAAGCCTTCACATCGTTTGAAGCAAATTTCAGGCTATTAGAACCGCGCGTAATCGTCGCAATACCCACCCCAAGTTCATTTTTCAGCTCACGTTGACTCATTTTTCCACTCATCAACTCCTTGATGATTCGTACCCTGGTAGCCAGTGCTGTCCGTTCATCCGGTGTCAATAATAACTGCAAAATCGGATGCTGTAGATTTTCAGCAAAAGCCTGTTGGAGTAATGTCACGAAACATTGCCAATCTTCATGATCTTGCGGCGAAAGTGCCGGGTCTGTCAGATGATTCGTCGTCATAATCAATCATTATACTATTTAACTAGTACAGCAGCATAACATAGTTTGCCATAAATCAATAACGCCTTTGCCATTCCACGTTAGTCAGCACATTTGATGATTTGCCCATGAAATGACTGTAGAAGACATCATAAACCAAAACATTTTTGACATAATTGCGGGTTTCAGAAAATGGAATGCTGTCAATAAAGGCTATCGCATCCAGTCGCCCACCACTGTTAGATAACCAACGATCTACGCGAGTTGGTCCGGCATTATAGGCAACGCTGGCAAGTATCCGATTATTACCAAAGCGTTGATAAACCAATTCAAGATAAGCAGTGCCGATTTCGATATTCGTTAGCGGGTTTATAAGTTGGCTACTGTTTACATATCCCTGGATGCCATTTTGCTTAACCGTATCCTTCGCCGTTTCCGGCATCACCTGCATCAACCCAATTGCCCCAACTGGCGAACTGGCTTGCGGATTCCAGGCGCTTTCCTGACGGGCTATCGCCATCGCATAACTTTGAGGAATGCCTTTATTGGCAGTGAAATGACTAAATTCCCGCTGCCATGCTAATGGAAAACGTTCTTCAAGGTAGTCCCACATTTTTCCGGTTATTGTCGCCTGTACACTAAGCGCCGCCCATTTTTGATCGAAAGCATAACGCGCCAGTTGCTGTTGTTTTAATTTATCTTGGCTAGCGATCAAATAATGCCACTCTATGCGAGCAAGATTATCCATTTGCCAATACAGCAGCTCTCTTACTCTCTCTATTTCGGGTATTGAAGCAATAGCGGCATCTGGCTTTTTTGCGATGCTTATCATCAGCGGATAGCTGACATTTAATTTCTGCGCAGCAACCATTGGGTAAAAACCACGGCCTTCCATCAGTTTACGCAATATCGCCTCACCTTCGCTTTTACTACCTTGAGCTAATAGAATATTGGCTTGCCAATAACGCCACTCCTCTTTGTTCTGGTTCTCTAACGGTAACAATTTTATCCATTGAGCCAAACCACGCTCATCTGCATGACCCAACGCTAAACGAATACGACGCTCAAGCAATGCAACGGATTGGCTATTGCGGATCGCATCATCACGCCACTTTTCTTGTTCATCACTCACATCGCCCATTAGCTGCCAGGCAACAATATCTTTTAATCGCTGACGTTCACCTGCATTCATCTTTTGCACTCTGACAATTGATGAGATGATCGCTCTTGCCTGCTCCGGATCTTGACGTGCGAAACGCGAGAAAGCCGCTAAAGTGGCTACACGGGTAAAATCAGTCGGCCCGGTATGATCAGCAAAATCCGCTACAGTCGCCGAATCATTTTGCAATGTAATCAGGCCTTCACTGATACTTTTGTATCCCTGCGGCAATTGTTTAGCGAGGTAACTGACCAACGACGTATTTCCCGCTTTTAACGCGAGACTAATACGCTGTAATATCAGTTTCGCTGATAAATGGCCGGTTTGCTGCCAAACATCAAATAATTTATCGCAATTGGCTGGTAAAGAACGGCCATTCAACCAAACCTCTTTCGCTCCCTGCCAGGCAACCTGTTCCTCTCCTGTAGCCCATTTAGCAAAATAATAATGACAGCGAGCTGTAATAGATTTCGGAGCAGTAGAGGTGAATGCCAGTACCCCGCGCCAGTCTTCGCGGCGTGCAAGCTCACTGATAAAACGAGACGATAAAGAACGTGCAGGCGGCAGATTAGGGTGACGATCAATAAAATCACGGATCTGCGCTGGTGTAGCAAGTGACAGATCCCGAGTCAGCTCCCGATATTGCAGATAAGGATAAAGCGGATAGTCTTTCAATGTTGGCATCAACCTCGCGATTTCAGCCCTATCGCCGACATTCCACGCTTGCTTAATTTGCTGATATCTCTGCCGCTGATTTTCCAGAGAATCAGCCTTTGCTGCTACAGAGATAAAAACCAACCCTACAGCCACCGCAAGGTATTGCCACTTAGCCATTATCACATTCCTCCGGGAGATCAAGTCACACAGGTTAATATTACGAATACATAAACACCATATTAATATAATTACCACCCCTTACCACATCAATTTACTCTATGATGAGATATCTACCCGCATATTCATAACAGGTAAGTTTTTTATCTAATAAATTGATCCACTTTAACCAACTCAACCCAGGATTATCTTATTCTGGCAATTGGGTTATAGAGTTTATTGACTTAAATCGGGTAAACTGTGACAAATCGTGTTCAGATGAACATCAATAACCTAAACGGATATAATCAGGCATCAACGCACCCTGTTCATGCGACTTGCTTTGCAAAACAGGCATTATCACCATCAGAGATAGCGAGGCTTATAGCAACGTGGCTCAATACGTTTACACCATGCATCGGGTTGGTAAAATCGTTCCCCCGAAACGTCATATTCTGAAAAATATCTCCTTGAGTTTCTTTCCGGGAGCAAAAATTGGTGTTCTTGGCCTTAATGGCGCCGGTAAATCGACCTTACTGCGCATTATGGCTGGTATCGATAAAGATATCGAAGGAGAAGCTCGCCCACAACCAGGCATTAAAATTGGCTATCTACCACAGGAGCCTAAATTAAACCTTGAGCACACTGTCCGCGAAGCAGTGGAAGAAGCGGTTAGCGAAGTAAAACACGCGCTGACTCGTTTGGATGAAGTCTACGCAGCCTATGCTGATCCTGACGCCGATTTTGACAAACTGGCTAAAGAACAGGGTGAACTGGAAGCGATTATTCAGTCCCACGACGGCCATAACCTTGATAACCAGCTTGAACGCGCCGCTGACGCCCTGCGTTTGCCGCCGTGGGATGCAAAAATCGAGCATCTATCCGGGGGGGAGCGCCGCCGTGTGGCAGTCTGCCGCTTACTGCTGGAAAAACCCGACATGCTGCTACTGGACGAGCCGACTAACCACCTTGACGCCGAATCTGTCGCCTGGCTGGAACGCTTCCTGCACGATTACGAAGGTACCGTTGTCGCAATTACCCACGACCGCTACTTCCTTGATAACGTTGCCGGCTGGATTCTGGAACTTGACCGTGGTGAAGGTATTCCGTGGGAAGGTAACTACTCTTCATGGCTGGAACAAAAAGATGCTCGTCTGGCTCAAGAAGCCGCAACAGAAGCCGCACGTCGTAAATCCATTGAGAAAGAGCTGGAATGGGTTCGCCAAAATCCGAAAGGCCGTCAAGCAAAAGGTAAAGCACGTCTGGCCCGTTTTGAAGAATTAAACAACGTTGAATACCAAAAACGTAACGAAACCAGCGAACTGTTCATTCCACCTGGGCCACGCCTAGGCGACAAAGTTCTGGAAGTGGAAAATCTAACCAAATCCTATGGCGACCGAGTTCTGATTGATAATCTGAGCTTCTCTCTGCCAAAAGGGGCGATTGTTGGGATTATCGGGCCTAACGGCGCAGGTAAATCTACCCTATTCCGTATGATCTCCAACCAGGAACAACCCGATTCCGGCACTATCACGTTAGGTGAAACCGTCAAACTCGCTTCTGTCGATCAGTTCCGTGACAACATGGATGATAAGAAAACCGTTTGGGAAGAGATTTCCGGCGGCCAAGATATCATGCGTATTGGTAACTTCGAGCTGCCAAGTCGCGCCTACGTTGGTCGTTTTAACTTCAAAGGTGTTGATCAAGGCAAACGCGTCGGTGAGTTGTCTGGTGGTGAAAGAGGACGTCTGCATTTGGCTAAACTGCTGCAAGTCGGCGGTAACATGCTGTTGCTCGACGAACCAACCAACGACTTGGACATTGAAACCTTGCGCGCACTGGAAAACGCCTTGCTGGAGTTCCCAGGTTGTGCGATGGTTATTTCCCATGATCGTTGGTTCCTTGATCGTATTGCAACCCACATCATTGATTATCAAGATGAAGGTAAAGTCACTTTCTTCGAAGGTAACTTTAGTGAATACGAAGACTATAAGAAGCGGACTCTCGGAGCAGAAGCGCTGGAACCACATCGCATTAAATATAAGAGAATCAGCAAATAATCATATTGAAAATGGCCTGGTAACAGGCCGTTTTCCACTCAATTATTTAGATATAAACTCATAGTCTTATTCATTATGTTATGCGTAAGATACGTATCATGGATAATCTTTCCTTCTTTCAAAGTAATAATACGATCTGCATGTTTGATAAGCCTATTATCCTGTGAAGCCACAACAACCGTCCCTCTTTGGTTATGAGCAATAAAACTTAAGATATCAATAGCTATTTGGCAGTCATCATTATCAAGATAACGGGTCGGCTCATCAGCAAACAAATACCGAGGGCTTTTCACAATGGCGCTGGCTATTGCCACCCGTTGTTTTTCATTATCACGTAATTCCTTGGGATATATATCTTTCTTGTGTTTCAGACCAACAATATTCAGTGCCTTGGTTGCCTTGACTCTTGCTTCCCGATGAGAAATCGTGATTCCACAAGAGAGAGATAATAGCAAATTATCCAGGACTGTAAGTTCATTAGATAAATTAATTCTTTGAAAGATAAAACCACAATTCATCAAATGGAATCTATCTAATTCGAAGTTATTCATCCTCCCCAATTCGTTATCAGAAATTAATATTTTTCCTCCGTCGAGAGGCAATAACCCAGAAATCATTGCCAGCAAAGTACTTTTTCCTGAACAGAGATCCCCATTAATCAAAGTAAATTCACCTGGAAAAATAGAAAAAGTGATGTCTGAAATCATTTTCTGGTTAGCTTTACTTTTCGAAAAACCATATGAAATATCAATGGCTTCAATCGTAGCGATTTGATTCAAATTCATTATCTCAGCATAATTAATAGTGTAAGAAATCTGGCATTATCAGTAACTCTTACAGCCAGAGCAATCCGTAAAAATACAGATATTCATCATTATAAGATTACACAAACGAGGGAAAATCATATAAGAAATATCTCAATTGAAAGTATATCAATATTTCTACCAGTGACTATTTCAAATGACTATCTGTATGCTAAAATCAAAATTTTACTAAACAAGATCAATCCATTCCTATCAACCATTCATTAACAATAGGCTACTATCTTGTTAGTACAAATAAAAAAATAACATCAGACAAATAATTTTTTATAGATAAAAACACCTTAATATCATAACAACATGTTAAAATTAATATTTAATTATCATAATAACAGTGACACATCGAACATTAAATTATTAATAAAAAAATCAATCTTCTCTTATTCCCCTACCAATCAAAAACACAAAAATTTTTATTTATAAATCAACCGGGAAGTATTTAATTATTAATTTTGTTTTTATTCAAGAAATAAATAATCAATAGAAGTATCAAAAATATTAATAGCTGTTATATATTTTATTACTTACAAAAAATAAAAATATCCAGCCACAGCGTATATTGTGATTGGATATATATTTATTAATTTATCATATAAAATATTATATATAAATCTAATTACAAACGATTCAACTGACGAGTCATTTCGGATTAGCCGCTAAAAGTTGCTGAATTAGTTCAATACAACGCAGGAAACGCTGATCATAATCGGGTGAATCCACATTAACATATTCAATATTATTACTTTTCAGCATATCCTCCAACAGTTGCTGGAACGCTTTACGATCCTGCTCGCTGCCAAGACTACGTAAACCGTCGGCAACCCAAGGGGTGTTGTTTTCCAGTAGAATGACCAAATCAAATCGGTATTCATCAATTAATGCCTGAACAAACGGGTGTTCACGTCCTTCATATCGCTTACAGAATGCTTGGGTAGTGACAAAATCGGTATCTATAAATGCAACCTTATTCGCATACTTTACGGCAAAATCAATATATTGAGCTTGCCCTAATGCAATCTTGTCATAGTCCGAATATTGTAGCGCCATCTCATCTCCCCCCAGATGAGAAAAAACATAATCACGACCATATTCCCAAGCACTTGTCGTATTAAAAATATTTGCCAATTTGTTAACTAACGTAGATTTACCACTGGACTCTCCACCAAGAATCGCTACGGTACGAACAAAGAAAGGTTTCACTTCCGTAGGAATATATTCCCAATGACGGAATGGGTCCTGGCGAATATGCCGACCACTGATCTTCATAAACGAACGTTGCGGATCGATAAGAATTGTCTCAATTCCTAAATGCTCTTTATATCGGGGAGCATCCTGAGTTTCACTGGAATATATATAAGTTGGATTAATACCTTTTTTTGACATAAAGGCTTTCATACCGTCACTCCACACATCCCAGCCATGTGGATAGGGTTCAATTCCCTGTTCATTAAAAGAGTGAATATGAATATTTTTCTGATATTTAAACGTTTGAAGCAACCAGCGCAGGCGATCGCTCACCGTAGGTTGCTGAGACATGGAACTGCTCATAAACAGCTCCCAATCTCTAGGCTCATCATGGCAAAGAATAATATGCAACTCATCCACCTGACTACAGGCCCGCTGAATCAGATAGATATGCCCGGTATGCAATGGATAGAACTTGCCGAATACCACTCCAACGGTTTTATTTTGCACAGGATATTGCAACCTCAGATAGTGATGAAGAGCAGCCAATTTTTGGGCGCTGGGACTTTTAATTTTGTCATTAATTAATTGGCTGAGATAACCTTTGGTCATACCACTTGCATCGGCAACCTGTTGCAACGTATAGCCTGTCTGTTTAATCGCTTCTTTAAGGTAGTCAAATTGGCCCATATCTCCTCCCTGCTTAATCAAAATCTTCCATAACAGATAACGCATCCGCCAACTTTTTCACACCAAAAACTTGCATCTCTGGCAGCGCTTTTTTTGGCATATTGGCATAAGGCACTATCGCCCGTTTGAAACCATGTTTGGCGGCTTCGGATATGCGTTCCTGTCCACTGGGAACAGGACGGATCTCTCCTGCCAACCCGACTTCACCAAATACAACTAAATCACGGGGTAACGGCCTATCCCGAAAACTGGAGACTAAAGAGAGCAATAAAGCGAGATCCGCGCTGGTCTCCGCGACCTTAACTCCACCCACCACATTCACAAACACATCCTGATCGGACATTTGCAAACCACCATGACGATGAAGAACCGCCAACAGAATAGCCAACCGGTTTTGTTCCAACCCCACAGCCACCCGCCGTGGATTGGTCATCATTGAATGATCCACCAGCGCTTGAATCTCTACCAACAGAGGGCGAGTTCCTTCCCACACCACCATGACAGAACTGCCGGCGGTAACTTCATCGCCACGGCTCAGAAAAATCGCTGATGGATTACTCACTTCACGCAATCCCTGTTCTGTCATGGCGAATACGCCAAGCTCATTAACGGCCCCAAAACGGTTTTTATGACTACGTAAAGTGCGAAAGCGGGAATCCGCTTCACCATCAAGCATCACTGAACAGTCAATACAGTGTTCCAACACTTTTGGCCCCGCCAATGAGCCATCTTTGGTCACATGACCAACCATAACAATGGCAACACCGCGGGTCTTAGCAAACCGAGTAAGATAAGCGGCAGTCTCTCTGACCTGAGCGACACTCCCCGGCGAAGATTGAATATCCGCCATATGCATCACCTGAATGGAGTCAATCACCATCAACTTTGGCTGCTCCTGCTCCGCAATCAGACAAATTTGTTCAATGCTGGTTTCTGACAACATATTCAGATTATCAGCCGGCAACCCCAACCGGTGCGCACGCATTGCAACCTGTTGTAACGACTCCTCACCGGTGACATATAAAGTTTTCATCTGCGCAGACAACTGACACATTGTCTGCAACAACAGGGTACTTTTCCCCGCTCCCGGATTACCGCCAATCAGAATCGCGCTACCGGGAACAACACCGCCGCCAAGCACCCGATCGAACTCTTTAAATCCGGTAGAAAAGCGAGGAAGTTCTTCCAGACTAATCTCTGATAATTTCTGAACCCTGTTGACACCAGCATCTCCCGCATAACCACTGAACCGTTCATTACGGGAGGAAGGTGCTGCGGCTAAGCGCACCTCAGTAATGGTATTCCAGGCATGACATGCGCTACATTGCCCCTGCCAACGCGGATAATCCGCCCCACACTCATTACAGACAAATGCCCGCTTTGCTGCTTTCGCCACTCTGTACTCCTAAAGGACTATATTAACGCTCTTCGTGTTTGAGACCGCCGCTTAACACACACAATACTCCCATGAGATCAGCATGACGGATGGTCACTTTCGACTGCGCATAAACTTTCGGTTTAGCATGGTAAGCGATACCTAACCCTGCTTTGCGGATCATCTTCAAATCATTAGCGCCATCACCAATCGCGATAGTCTGCTCCAATGGGATATCCAGTTTTCTCGCCAATTTCACCAATGTGACAGCCTTATATTTAGCATCAACAATTGGCCCTATAACCTTACCTGTCAACTTGCCATTTTTGACTTCTAACTGATTAGCTACCGCAGCCGCCAAACGTAAATTCTGACGCAAATGGTCAGCAAAATAGGTAAAACCACCCGATGCGATTGCCACATGCCAATCAAAGGATTGTAACTTACGTACCAAACTGGTCAGCCCCGGCATAAGCGGCAAATTTTCTACAACTTGCCGCAAAATACCAGCATCAGCCCCTGCCAACTGAGCAACTCGCTCCCGCAAACTATCAGAAAAATCCAACTCTCCTTGCATTGCTCGCTCGGTAATTTCAGCAACTTTATCACCTACGCCAGCCAAACGGGCTATTTCATCAATACATTCCACTTGAATTGCGGTTGAATCCATATCCATCACCAGCAAACCTGGCGACCGCAACCTTGGGATCTGCCCCAAAGGAACCACATCCAGACGACACTCATCCGCCAGCCGCTTAATACGCGCGGTCAAATTCCCGGCAATACGGACTACCTGATAATCATCAATGCGCCATGAAGAAACGATAACAATAGCCGCGCCAAGCCGATGCTGAAAATTACTGATACGTTGTTTATCCAAGCCACGACCATATATCAACCAACCACTGTCGCCAGCCCGGTAATCCAATGGCATAACTTCTTCACCACTTAACGAAAGTGGCAATCCCGGCCACTTATGGACCTCTTCCGGCAAATAGTGATAAGCCAGGTTATTAGACATTAATCCCTACTCCTGTAATCCCACATGATTTGACAGCAAAAAATTGCGCTTCAAACTATCCTCTCTATATTGCATCTGGCAACATTGCGTTGGCCAAAGCTTGGAAGAGATAACTATGATCAAAGCTAAATTAAAATTCCGACTGCATAAAACAGCTATTATATTGATTTGCATTGCTTTATTAGTATTTCTAATGCAGGGCGTTTCTTATTTTAGCCGTTCTCACCAACAAGCCCAGATGGATCAATTTGAGGAATTGGCAAAAACCTTGGCAAAACAAGTCGCATTCAGCTTATCTGATTATATGGAGAGTGGCAGCAAAGATCTTAATAATGAGCAGATACTGGCTAATTTGCATCATCTGACGACAAACAGCCGCATACTTGATGCCAGTGTATATCTTAACAATGGAACACAGGTTGCTCATAGCGGGGAAAGCGTCTCAGTGCGGGATCGTCTATCTTTGGATGGTAAAAAAGCAGGCAGCTACTTTAACTACCAAATAGTCGTTCCCATCCCAGGAAAAGATGAACCAAAAGGTTTTTTGCGCCTGACACTGGATACCCATAAATTAGCAACAGAGTCCAAGCAGGTGGATAACACGACTAACTTACTTCGGATCATGATTTTACTCGCTTTAGCAATTGGTTTTATTCTGGCGCATAACTTATTGCAATTAGCTCCAAGCCGCTGGCAACAATCGCCTTATTTGCTGACAGCCAACAGCAAATCAAGTGAAGAAGAAGAGAAATAAGGTAAAAGTTTCTCATTAAATCATTTTGATATCAGAACTAATAGAGGCGATTATTTCTACCATCCCATTATTTCCGTCACTTCGTAGATGGAATTAAAGCATGGCTCGGAACATTTAATTGTTGCCAGAACCTACTTTGCCAAGAGATTTCATAGCCGAATAAACACGCTGTAACTAATAAAAAATCATCAATCATAACTGAAAGAAACAGCTCTCCCTCTATATTAATAACACAATTAATAGTTTATTTAGTTACTTTAACTTTAATTACATAATAATATTTTTGGTGACATATATCACATATTTATCAATATAGAGAATTAAATCAGACCATCTGATCCAAAACACATAACCTATTAATTAATAAAATATTTTTCATTATTGCTCATTTTCTAATAAAATCATATCCATTTGTTTTTATTGGATATTCATAACAATCCGCATTTATTAATCACATCAGTGATTAATATCTACATATTGATTATTAAGTCAAATTCATGGCTAATACGCCCCCAAAATTATATGACGCGTGCGGGATGCCAAAGAATAATGAAAAAAAAGGTGATTATTTTTACTAGTTTTCTTATTGTTACTACCGATGTTAAAGCCGCCGAAATTTCAGATCAGCAACTCATTCATCAACAAGAACGACAGAAAGCACTGGAAGCCCAATTAGCTCCGCCACCGGCGGATATTCGTCTGTCTGTTCCTGAAACAGCAGTCCCTTCTCAATTCCCTGACGATACGCCCTGTTTTCCCATTACGCGTGTCGTTCTTGAAGGCACGGAACATTTTCCTCACTGGTTACCGTTAAAGCGTTTAGCTCAACAGGGAGAAAACCAATGTCTGGGCACCCAAGGGATTAATATATTAATGACTCGGATACAAAACCGGTTAATTAATCATGGCTATGTCACTAGCAGAGTATTAGCGCCCAGCCAGAATCTTAATGCCAAAACATTAAAACTCATGATTATACCGGGCAAAATCGGGCATATTCGCTATACCGCTGAAAGCGGCAATTATATTCAACGGATAACCACATTCCCTCCCCGCGAAGGAGAGCTGCTTGACTTACGGGATATCGAGCAAGGATTAGAAAATTTACAACGTTTTCCTACCGTTCAAGCCAGTATGGAAATTGTACCGAATGAACAGTTAGGAGAAAGCGACATTGTGCTGGACTGGCGTCAGTCAAGACATTGGCGACTGGCTAGCTACCTGGACGATTCAGGTTCTAAAAGTACCGGGCGTTACCAGGGCGGATTAACTTTATATCTGGATAATCCTCTTGCGTTGAGTGATCTATTTTATATCTCCGGTGGACGCGATATTCGCTCCCCTTCCGGTCGCAGCAGCAAAAACTACACCCTCCACTACTCCCTACCGGTGGGATACTGGATGGCGGGCATCACTGCCAGTAATTATGATTACTACCAAAAGGTAGCCAGTCCAAATAAAGACAACAAATACAGCGGCGAAAGCAAAAACCTGAATATCCAACTCAGC
This sequence comes from Photorhabdus luminescens subsp. luminescens, assembly GCF_001083805.1. Classification (GTDB taxonomy): domain Bacteria; phylum Pseudomonadota; class Gammaproteobacteria; order Enterobacterales; family Enterobacteriaceae; genus Photorhabdus; species Photorhabdus luminescens. The sequence goes on from NZ_JXSK01000004.1 coordinate 508,792, forward strand.
CGACTCTTGCATCGTAACGCCAGTCAGAGAACCTCGATTAACGGTGAAATTTATCGTCGCACATCCAAGAGCTTTATTAATGACCAAAAAATCGACGTACAGAGCCGGGAAACGGCTGGCTGGAAATTAGGATTATCTCATCGTCACTACATGGGTAGAGCGACCCTGGATGCCGGAGTAACTTACCAACAGGGAACCCGCTGGTTTGGCGCTCAGCCCGCGCCAGAAGAGGTCCGGGGCGAAGCAACCGCCCTACTTAAAACAACCCAGTTTTCTGCGGCGCTGGCTGCGCCATTTACCCTATTTTCTCAGCCCTTCATCTACAAAACCCAATACCTGCGCCAAATAAGCGCCAGAACATTGACAACACAAGATCAATTTTCAATTGGCAACCGCTGGACGGTACGCGGGTTTGATGGTGAACGCACATTAAATGGAGATCATGGTTGGTACAGCCGTAACGAACTGGAATGGCAAACGCCACTGAATGGTCACTCCCTGTATATGGGCATGGATTATGGCGAAATTGGTGGGCCGGGAAATGAGCGGCGCCTGGGAAAACATCTGGCGGGCGGCGTTTTGGGCTGTCGCGGCAGTCTGAAAAGCGTGAGCTATGACCTGTTTGCCGGTATCCCTCTATCCAAACCGGATGGCTTTCAAACCTCATCAGTCACAACCGGATTCAGTGTGTACTGGCAGTACTAATTCAGAATAACCACGTTGCCAAAGCGTAGTAGATAAAAAGTGTTAGCGGAGAGAAACAATGAACAAGCATCTGTATCGTATCATCTTTAACAAAGCCCGGAACATGCTGATGGTCGTGGCCGATATTGCAGCTTCTGGACAAGGTAGTACGGTACGCCGTCGCAGTCGTCGGCAATCATCACAATGCCTGTGCAGGTTAACAGCGTTACGACTGAGTTTGTTATTGGCAACCGGCTGCATCTCCCTAACAGCGCAAGCCAATATTGTGGCCGACGGACAAGCGCCGGGTAATCAGCAACCGACTATACTGAACAGCGCAAACGGTACGCCCCAAATCGATATTCAGACCCCTAACGCCGCGGGTATCTCGCATAATACCTACAGCCAATTTGATATCGATGAACGAGGCGTCATTCTTAACAACAGTCACAATGCAGTCCAAACTCAACTGGGCGGTATGGTGGCAGGAAATCCGTGGCTTGCCAAAGCGGAAGCCAAAATCATTCTTAATGAAGTGAACAGCATTAACGCCAGTAAACTTAATGGCTGGATAGAAGTCGCCGGACAAAAAGCCGACGTGATTATTGCCAACCCGGCAGGTATCACCTGCAACGGCTGTGGATTCATTAACGCCCATCGCGCAACACTCACCACAGGACAGGCCATGATGGAACAAGGCCGACTGAAAGGCTTTGATATTGAGCGGGGAGAAGTCCGCATTGAAGATCTGGGACTGGACAGCTCACAACAAAATTACACCGAAATTATTGCCCGCTCGGTGGTCATCAACGGCAAACTGCACGCGAAAGATCTGAAAGTTACCACCGGACGTAATATCGTTGATGCGGCTCACCAGAACATTGAGAAAAAATCTGCTGACGGCAGCAAGAATCCCTCATTTACGCTGGATGTAGCAGCTTTGGGCGGCATGTACGCCAATAAAATCGTGCTGGTGGGCACCGAATTTGGCGTAGGGGTACGTAACGCCGGCCACATAGGAGCAACCGCCGGTGAGGTCCGTCTCACAGTTGATGGGCAGATTGAGAATAGCGGCACGATTGCTGCGCGGAGTAATACCACAATCAAGGCGGAATCGATACAGAGCGCCAAAGGCAGCACCCTGGCTGCCGGAATTGATGATAAAGGGAAAGCTACACTGCCCGGATCGCTGACACTGACCGCCAAACAGCAAATTCAGGCCAATGGAAAAAATCTGACAACCAACACGCTGGAAGTACAGAGTAAAAAGATTGATCTCAGCGACAGCCAAACTTCGGCCAACAACATTCAACTCACTGCCAGCCAGCAAGAAGTTAGCACTGCCAACGCTACAGTCACCGCTGACCGCTTTACAGCTAAAACACCCGGCCAATTTAACAATGACGGCGGCACACTGGTCGCACGGGAAATCAACTTAACGACTCCAGACTTATCCAACAAGCAAGGGAAAATTAATCAAACCGGCAACGGCGAGCTGGTACTGAACACCCAAAAACTGAATAACCACAGCGGGACCCTTCTCAATGAGGGGAAACGTCTGGTTATCACTACAAGCAATCTGGACAACCGTCATGGAAAAATCGCCAATAATGGGGATGATCTGAACCTAACCGTCCACAAGGAAGCGAACAACACGGAAGGCGGGACAATTCAACTCGCCGGTAAAGGTAAACTGTCACTCAACACCCATCAGTGGATAGGTGACGGAGGCGAGCTGCTCTCCAATGGTGAACTAGATATACAAGCCCACAACCTGCAACTGAACAAAAAAGCAGTCACTACCGCCGATAAGATTACAATAAAAACAGACACATTAAGCCATCATAGTGGAGTAATGCAGCAACAGGGCACGGACAAAATGTCCCTGACTGCCAATATTCTGAATAACCAAAATGGCGAGATTAAAGGTAATGGCAACCTGAAAATCAATGCCACTACCTTGGATAACAGCAAAGGCAAAATCATAGCAGCCAAACAAGGCAACTTGGAATTGACCGTTGATGACGCTCTGAATAACCAAGATGGACACCTGGAAGCCGGTCAAGATATCCAACTGACAGCAACACAACTTGATAACAGCCGGGGCAAAATCGCTGCAACCGGTGGCAGCACAGAGCTGATCATTGCGGAAAACATTAAAAACGTTGACGGACGAATCGAAGCCAAAACAGAACTCACCACAAAAAGTCAGGCGTTGGATAACCATCAAGGCTTATTACTAGCTCAGCAAATAGACAGCCAGACAAAAGGACATAAATTCACCAACACCGCAGGACAGGTTATTGCCCGAGAAAAACTCACCCTAAACAGCGGCGAGCTGGATAACACTGACGGTCTATTACAATCCGACAGTGACATGATAGTCAATACTCATGGGCAGAAACTAACTAATACGAAAGACCAGAAAAGCACCAAAGACACTAAAAATGATGACAAAAAAGAGATCAAAAAAGGCATCATATTAAGCAATGGCAATCTGGAACTCCGTACCGGGGATATCAACAACACCACCGGCATTATTTCCGCCAAAGGAAAAACCACCCTTAACGCCGGTAATGTTAACAATACCGATGGTCAACTCGTATCACAGCAGATGGCGGAGCTGACTACACTGGCATTAGATAACACTCGTGGACAGATCCAATCAGAGTCAACCTTGTTGTTGGATACCCAAAACCAAGCCCTGACCAATACCAATAGTGGCAAAACGGGCGGTATTATTGCCAAAGACGCATTACGGATTTCCAGCGGTAAACTCACTAATGATGCGGGCGTTATCCTTGGTCATGGCATTCACATCGACACCCATGAACATCAGCTAAGCAACCAAAAGGGCGCCATAGAGAGCAAGAAAAATCTGCAACTTGACAGCGGAGAACTCGACAGTACCAGTGGGCAAATAAAATCTGATGGCGACATGACATTAGACACCCACGGGAAAAAACTAACCACCGCGAAAAGTGGCGACACCAATGGCATTATCAGCGGGGGAAAGCTCACCTTAACCACAGGTGAGATCGACAACCACGATGGCACCATAACTGGTACCGGAACGACAACTATCACCGGTGGGGAACTCCATAACCAACGAGGAAAACTGGTCAGCAAAACCGACTCACTAACATTAACGGTAAACAACACTGACAACAGCGGTGGACTATTGCAATCCGCGGGTGATTTGACACTGGATACGCAAGGTGGGCTGCTAACCAACACCCACAGCGGCGAAGACCGAGGCATAATCAGCACAGGCAACATGAAGCTGAAGACCCAAGGGGTTAACAATGATGCGGGCCTAATCCATGCGGGTAAGAACCTGATCCTTGACGGACAGAAGGGAGCGATAACCAACCGCAACAGCCAGCCTAATCAGGGTATCCGTAGCTCAGGAGACTTAACGCTGACGGCAAGTGCTATTGATAACCATCAAGGATCTGTGGAAGCTGATAAACAACTCACCGTAACATCCGGGACAATTGACAATACCGGTGGTCTGCTGAAATCCGGCTCAACTCTGTCACTCAACACCCAAGGCCAGAAACTGATTAACGCACAGAGCGGAGAAAAACGCGGTATCCGCAGCGGCAGTGATCTGATCCTAGAAGCCGGTGAAATTGACAACACCGCTGGCGTGATAGACTCACAAGGCGAAACCACGCTGACCAGCCAAAACCTCAACAACACCGGCGGTAAAATCCTCTCGCGGAAAAAAGCCGATCTAACAACACAAACAGTCAACAACCAAAGCGGACAAATACAATCCGCAACCAGTCTGAAATTAGATACACAACAGCATGAACTCACTAACACTGATAACGGTAAAAACGGTGGGATTATCGCGGAAGATGCCCTGGAACTGACTACCGGTAAACTGATCAATGACCGTGGATCTATCCGTGGTGATGAAACCCACATTAACACCCATCAGCAAGCGCTAAACAATGTGGCGGGCGCCATCGCCAGTAAGAAAAATCTAAAAATCGATAGCGGAGAACTCAACAGTACTGGTGGAAGAATAGAGTCTGCTGGTGATATGACACTGGACACACACGGAGAAAAACTGACCACCGCCAAAAGCGGTAAAACCGGTGGCGTTATCAGTCAAGGAACATTGACGCTGACTACTGGCGAGATCGACAACCGAGAGGGTTTTATCAAAGGTACAGGAACAACCACCGTTACCGGCTGTGAACTGAAAAACCAAGGCGGAACCCTCGCCAGTGAAACCAGCACACTCACATTGACCGTGAAAAAAACCGACAATAGCGGCGGCCTGTTGAAATCCGCAGGTGATCTAACACTCGATACACAAGGTGAACTACTGACTAACCTCAACAGCGGCAAGACCGGAGGCATAATTAGTGCAAGCAATGTCAAGCTGACCGCTCAAGGCATCAATAATGAAGCAGGCTGGATCCATGCGGATAAAAACCTGACTCTGGATGGGAAACAAGGCACAATAACCAACCGCAACAGCCAGCCTGAACAGGGGATATCAAGCCAGGGGGAGTTGGCAATAACTGCGGGTACCCTTGATAACCAACAGGGAAGAGTTATCGCCGATAAGCAGCTCAACGTGACATCAACAGGAGCTGTTGATAATACCAGCGGTAAAATAGTCAGCCAGAATCAACAACTCACCATGAATACCGGTGAACTGAATAACACCAGTGGTTTGCTGCAATCCAAAACAACCCTTTCTCTTAACACCCACGGCCAAAAACTGACTAATACGCAAAGCGGGGATGACCTCGGCATACTCAGCGGCAGTGACCTGACCCTGGAAGCTGGTGAAATTGATAACACCGCAGGCAAGATAGATTCCCAAGGCGAAACCACGCTGACTAGCCAAAACCTCAACAACACCGACGGTAAAATCCTCTCGAAAGGAAAAGCCGATCTGACAACACAAGCGGTCAACAACCAAAGCGGGCTGATACAATCCTCAGCCAGTCTGAAATTAGACACCCAACAGCATGAACTAACCAACACCGATAGCGGTAAAAACAGCGGGATCGTCGCGGAAGATGCCTTAGAACTGACTACCGGTAAACTGATCAATGACCGCGGCGAAATTCGTGGTAACGAAACCCACATTAACACCCATCAACAAGCGCTAAACAACTTGGCTGGCACCCTATTCAGTAAGAAAAATCTAAAACTCGATAGCGGAGAACTCAACAGTACTGGTGGAAGAATAGAGTCTACCGGCGATATGACACTGGACACGCACGGAGAAAAACTGACCACCGCCAAAAGCGGTAAAACCGGCGGCGTTATCAGTCAAGGAACATTGACGCTGACTACTGGCGAGATCGACAACCGAGAGGGTTTTATCAAAGGTAGAGGAACAACGACCGTTACCGGTGGCGAACTGAAAAACCAGGGCGGAACCCTCGCCAGTGAAACCAGCGCGCTCACATTGACCGTGAAAAAAACCGACAACAGCGGCGGCTTGTTGAAATCCGCGGGTGATCTGACACTCGATACACAAGGCGAACTACTGACTAACCTCAACAGCGGCAAGACCGGAGGCATAGTCAGTGCAAGCAATGTCAAGCTGACTGCTCAAGGTATCAATAATGAAGCAGGCTGGATCCATGCGGATAAAAACCTGACTCTGGATGTGCAACAAGGCAAAATAACCAACCGCAACAGCCAACCCGAGCAAGGGATCTCAAGCCAAGGAGAATTGGCAATAACTGCGGGTACCATCGATAACCAACAGGGAAGAGTTATCGCTGATAAACAGCTCAAAGTGACATCAACAGGAGCCGTTGATAATACCAGCGGTAAAATTGTCAGCCAGAATCAACAACTCACCATGAATACCGGTGAACTGAATAACACCAGTGGTTTGCTGCAATCCAAAACAACCCTTTCTCTTAACACCCACGGCCAAAAGCTGACTAATACGCAAAGCGGGGATGACCTCGGTATACGCAGCGGCAGTGACTTGACCCTGGAAGCTGGCGAAATCGATAACACTGCGGGCGTGATAGACTCAAAAGGTGAAACTACACTGACCAGCCAAAACCTCAACAACACCGACGGTAAAATCCTCTCAGAGGGAAAAGCCGATCTGACAACACAAGCCGTCAACAACCAACGTGGGCTGATACAATCCGCTGCCAGTCTGAAACTGGATACCCAACAGCAAAAACTGACGAATACCGATAGCGGAGAACTTAACGGAATCCTCGCAGGGGATAGCCTAAAACTGCTTACAGGTGAACTCATCAATGATCTCGGATATATCCGTGGCGATGAAACTCACATCAATTCTCATCAACAGACATTAAGCAATCTAACCGGCACTATAGTCAGTAAGAAAAACCTGCAACTCGATAGCGGCGAGTTAAACAGTACCGGTGGACTAATAAAGTCTGACGGCAACATGACGCTAGATACTCACGGAGAAAAACTGACCACCGCCAAAAGCGGCGATACCAAAGGCGTTATCAGTAAAGGAACGATGGCCCTGACTGCCGGTGATATCGACAATCAGGATGGGGCGATCATCAGTACCGGAGCAGCAACGGTTACCGGGGGTGAACTGAACAACCAGGGCGGAACCCTTATCAGCGAAAAAGGGGCGCTAACATTATCAGTGAACCAAACTGACAACAGCGGCGGTCTGTTGCAATCCGCAGGTAAACTGACTCTCGATACACACGGTCATTCACTTACTAATAAAAACAGTGGTGATCGGGGCGGTATCCGCAGCCAGGACGACATGTTAATTACCAGCGGTGATTTACATAATCAAGCTGGTAAGATTACCAATCGCAAAATCGCAACCGTAAATAACACTCAAGACACCATTGTCGGCACCCAACAGATAAAGCTGATTACCCAAGCATTTAATAACCAACAAGGCCATGTCCATTCTGATGGCAACCTGAGCCTCAACACTCAAGGCAAACGCCTGAATAACACCGGCGACAAAGATAAATCAGGCGAATTCTCTGCCCGAGGAGATTTGACACTGGATATCGGTGAGTTAAACAACGACGCTGGTTTTATCGCCACGGATGGCAAAACTAAGATTACCAGTACAACCCTTACCAATGAAAAAGGACTGATTGCGGGTAACAGTGGGCTGGAAATTCATAGCCAGACGCTTATCAACAACAATGGCTCATTAAAGTCAGCAAAGACTGTCAATATTGACACCAACGGGCAGCTACTGGACAACCAGCATGGCCGTATTATTGGCGATGACAACACCACCGTGACCAGCGGCAAACTGAATAACCAACACGGACACATTCAGGGCAAAAAACTCACCATCAACACCGGACAAGCCGATACGGATAACCAAGACGGTAAACTGTTGTCAACAGACACCATGAACCTGAATACCCTACAGCTCGACAACCGTCGCGGACAGGTCAGAGCCATAGGTGACGCGACGATTAACACCCCGAAACAAACGAACAATACTGGCGGCCTTATCCACAGCGACCAACAACTGACACTAAAAACAGCAGAACTTATTAACCGGGAGACTAATCACCCTGACCAAGGTACCGAAGCCCAAGACTTGATAATTGAAGCTCAACAGGTGGATAACACCCAGGGAACATTACAGGGAGCCAACCGTCTGCAAGCTATCATTAATCAGTCTCTGAAAAACGAGCAAGGGCTAGTCTCCGGTGGAAAACAACTCACCATCGAAGATAAAACCCAGAAACTGACGGTGAATAACCAGCAAGGCACACTGACTGGAAGTGAAAAGGTCAAAATTAAAGCCAACGCCTTGAGCGGCGACGGTCAAATCGTATCGCAGGGCGATATAGAGGTGAAATTAAAACAAGACTTCCACAACACCGGCAACATCGCCGCCGACGGCAAGCTGTCTCTGGAAACCGACGGCAACATCATCAATGACAGCACAATTAAAGCCGAACAGGCATACCTGGAAGCCCAAAATCTCACCAACACCCAAGCCGCGGAAATCAGAGCTAAGCAAACCGAAGTCAACGTCCGAAACACGCTGACCAACACCGGGCTCATTGACGGCGAACTGACCCATCTCACCGCCAAAGTACTGGACAACACCGGAACCGGACGTATTTACGGTGACCAAATAGCCCTCAAGACTGGCACGCTCAATAACACAGCAAAAGATGATAAGGCCGCCGTCATTGCCGCCCGAGATAAATTAGATATTGGCACCGGAACCCTCAACAACAGTCACCATGCCCATATTTTCAGCGCGGGAGATATGCGCATCGGTGGACAACTGGATGAGAACCTAACTGCTACTAGTCAGGCCGGGATGCTCGACAACCACGCGGCAACCATTGAGGCCGGGGGTAACCTAAAGATTGATGCCGCTATTATCAAAAATACCAACAACGGTCTGGTCACCCAAATCGTCGAAACGGAAAAATCCCAGCGTCATGAAGCAGTATTGAGCGGCTACACCACCCGCTATGACTGGTCACAAGTAGACACTTCCTACAGCAACAAATACGGCGTACATACCGCTGTTATGCCGGATGGTAGCAGCGATGATGAGTTTTACGAGTACCGATATACCCGTACCATCAATGAAACCCAGATAAAAGAGAGTGATCCGGGTAAAATCCTGTCCGGGGGTAATATGACCATCAATAGCGCGATACTGACTAATGACGACAGTCAGATCGTAGCGGGCGGAATACTAGGGGGTGATATTGACGAGCTGCACAATAACGCCACCAAAGGCGAACGTATCATCACGGATGAAGGTAGCGAAATCCGTTGGTATGCCAAAAAGAAAAAACGTCGATTCAGAGGAACCAAAACCTCCCAAGGAAAAGACTGGGACGACTATAACCCAGCGCCGATAACCGAAACCATTGACCTGAAAGCCCTAGCCTGGCAGGGCAACACTCGTCCAAACTCTACCGGCATAACAATAGGTGACAGGCAGACAAACCGTGTTCAAAGTGCGCCAACCGGGATTAACCTGACCTCAAGAATGGCAGAAGCCGGTGAAGTTACGTTCATAAATGCCACTATCAACGCCATCACACTACCGAACAGAGACATACCGACTGATCGCCCATTAATTTCATCTAGGGGCCAACAAACTGAACAGATATTATCGTCCGGCGCAGTAGCACTACCAAACAGAGATGCACTCACTGAACACCCAATATTTTCACCTACGGGCCAACAAACTGAGCAGATATTATCGTCCGGCACAGTGGCACTACCAAACAGAGATGCGCTGACTGAACACCCAATATTTTCACCTACAGGCCAACAGACTGAGCAGATATTATCGTCCGGCGCAGTGGCGCTACCAAACAGAGATGCACTCACTGAACACCCGGTACTTCCTCCAGTTCAACAAACTGAACGGGTACTCCCTCCTGCCACTGTCACCCTACCAAATAGTGGTACATTGGATGATCGCCCGCTGGTGTTACCAACAGGCCAACAATTTGAACTGACGCTACCGTCTGATACCGTCAAAGGTCAAAGCGTCGAACCCCTTATCCGTATCGTTGCTCCAGATACCCGCCTGCCGGACAACAGCTTGTTTGTCGTACAGCCGGGCAGTGACAGCCATTATTTAGTGGAGACCGACCCTAAATTCACCCAATATAAAAAGTGGCTGGGCACGGATTACATGCAACAACAGTTAACCCGCGACCCGGCACTAGCGCACAAACGCCTGGGAGATGGGTTCTACGAACAGCGTTTGGTGCGTGATCAAATTACCCAATTGACTGGTCAGCGTTATCTGACCGGCCATAACAACGATGAAACCCAGTTCAAAGCACTAATGGAAGCCGGCGTTGCTTTCAGCAAACAGCAACAACTTACCCCCGGCATCGCCTTAAGCCCATCGCAAATGGCGCTGCTCACCTCAGATATTATCTGGCTGACCAACCGGACCGTGACCCTGCCGAACGGCACAACACAGGTGGTCGCCGTGCCGCAGGTCTACGCTCGCGTGAATAAAGGCGACCTGACCGGTGACGGCGCTCTGCTCTCCGGTAAAAACGTGACAATAAATAGCCAAAAAGACATCACCAACAGCGGCACTATCCGCGGACGTGAAGTCACCCAACTGACGGCGAACAATCTGACCAATAGCGGCTTTATCCAAAGTGGCAGAGTGGATTTAACCGCCCGGCAGAACATCACCAACCTCGGCGGACAAATTCAGGGCCGAGACCGCGTTTCTGCACTGGCAAACCGGGATATCACCAGTGCCTCTACCCTGCGCGGAGAAGGTGCTGACCGCTGGCTGGATCGGCCGGCGGGCATTTATGTCCAGAATGACAACGGCACCTTGTCGCTGAAAGCCCTGAACAACATCCGTCTCACTGCCAGTGAAGTAGATAACGCGGGCAAAGACGGTCAGACAGAGATAACTGCGGGCCTCGACCTGACTCTGGACACCCTGCGCACTCATCACACAGAAAACAGTGACTGGGGGAGCGACAACTATCGCCATCTCACTCAGGAGAGTGACACTGGCAGCCAGATAACCACCGCCGGTAACCTGTCACTGCGAGCAGGTAACAACCTGAACGCTACCGCAGCTAACGTGAACGCCGGTCAACAACTCACCGCCCAGGCCGGGAACAACATCACCCTGAATGCTGGCACCGCTTCATCAGACCTGATAGAACACAGCAAACAGACCAGTAAAGGCTTACTCTCCAAATCCTCCGTCGAAACCCATGATGAGGTGCATGAACGCCGGGCGCAGAGCACCACACTCAGCGGCGACCGCGTGACCGTACAAACCGGGAATGACCTGAATATCATCGGCAGTAACGTGGCAGGCACTCAGAATGTTAATCTGGCTGCCGGCAATCAGCTCACCATCACGACCGCGGATGAAGCCCGTCATGAAACTCACTTCAAACAAGAGAAAAAATCCGGTCTGATGGGCACAGGGGGTATCGGCTTCACCGTCGGCAAAGCCAGCCAAAAATCCACCACTGACATCGACAGTAACCTCAACAAAGGCAGCACAGTAGGCAGCAGCCAGGGCAGTGTGACATTCAGCGCCGGAAAACAGCTCAACATTCACGGCAGTGATGCAGTGGCGGGTCGCGATATGCAGCTTTCCGGTCAAAACATTAACATCACCAGCGCGGAAAACAGTCACACCGCCATCACCAAAACCGAACAGAAACAAAGCGGCCTGACCGTGGCTCTGTCCGGCACCGCAGGCGGGGCCCTGAATTCCGCTGTTCAAACGGTTCAAGCCGCCAACAATGAAAGTGACAGCCGTATCAAAGCTTTACAAGGCACTAAAGCCGCTCTTAGCGGGGTACAGGCTGTTCAGGCAGCCCGTCTGGCCAACGCCAAAGGCGGTGACGACAAAGCCAATAACAATCTGATAGGGGTTAACCTCTCCTACGGCAGCCAGTCCTCCCGGTCAGAACTGAAACAGCACCAGACCACTCAACAGGGCAGCAGCCTGATGACCGGGGATAATCTCACCCTCACCGCTGCCGGGACACCAGATCAGAACGGCGATATTCGCATTCAGGGCGGCCAGTTGCAGGCGGGCAAAGACCTGCAACTTAATGCCAGCCGGGATATCCAGCTCTCATCCAGCCAGAACACCGAACAGACCACCGGCAAAAACAGCAGTCGCGGAGGGTCACTGGGCGTCGGTTTCACTGCCGGACCGGGGGGCACAGGTATCAACCTCTCCGCCAGCGCCAACTACGGTAAAGGCCGTGAAAGCGGTAATGGCGTAAGCCATAACGAAACCACCTTGGACGCAGGACAAACCGTCACCATCAATGCCGGCCGAGATGCCACGCTTAAGGGCGCTCAGGTCAGCGGCGAACAGATTACCGCCGACGTCAAACGCCACCTGACGCTCAGTAGCGAGCAGGACAGCAACCGCTACGATATGAAGCAACAAAATGTCAGTGCCGGCGTTAGTGCCACTATCGGTTCAGGTGGTTCATTGAACCTCAGCGCCAGCCGCGACAAAATCCACAGCAACTTTGACTCCGTACAGGAACAAACCGGACTGTTCGCCGGCCAAGGCGGCTATCAAGTGAAAGTGGGGGAACATACTCAGCTTGACGGCACAGTGATTGCCAGTACCGCAGACAAAGACAAAAACACCCTCGATACCGGCACTCTCGGCTTTGACAACATTCAGAACAAAGCGGATTTTAAAACCGAACACCACAGCGTAAGTGTCAGCACCGGCGGTTCAGCAGGCGGCATGTTCCTCAGTAACATGGCGGCCAATACTCTGGGCGGCGCTAACCGGGAAGGCCATGCTCAAAGCACTACTCATGCCGCGGTCAGTGACGGCGCCCTGATTATCCGGGATAAAGACAACCAGCAACAGGATATCACCACCCTGAGCCGGGATACCGACCATGCTAACAATGCTCTCAGTCCTATCTTTGACAAAGAGAAAGAGCAACAACGACTAAAACAGGCCCAACTGATTGGCGAAATCAGTGCGCAGGTGATTGATATCGCCAGCACAGAAGGGGACATTATCGCCACCAAAGCCGCCCACGCCAAACTGGAGAATATCAGTGACTCGGACAGAAAAGCGGCCATCAAAGTACTGGAAGATAAAGGCGAAACCGACATCACCCCGAAACTCATTCAAGAGCAGATTTACAAAACCGCCTATAATCAGGCATTGAATGAATCTGGCTTTGGCACCGGTGGGAAATACCACACCGCTTTACAGGCTGCCACCGCGGCCATTCAGGGACTCGCGGGCGGAAATATTGGTCAGGCGCTGGCGGGCGGCGCTTCCCCTTACCTGGCTGGCGTGATTAAAGACCTGACCACCGACCCGAAAACTCATCAAGTGGATGTCGTAAGCAATACCCTGGCCCATGCGATTCTGGGGGCAGTGGCCGCGGAAGTCAGTGGTAACAACGCGCTGGCCGGCGCGGCAGGCGCGGCGGGCGGTGAACTGGCTGCCCGGGAACTGATGAAGCACATTCACGGCGAAAATGTTAAAGTCAGTGACTTAAGTGAAGAAGAAAAACAGACCATCAGCACTCTTTCTACCCTGGCAGCCGGCCTGGCAGGCGGCATTACCGGTGACTCCACTGGCAGCGCCGTTACCGGCGCCCAGGCCGGGAAGAATGCGATTGAGAATAATGCGCTGGCCTCCCGAAATCTGGGGGATTGCAGCACAATGTCACCGGAAGCGTGCGGCAAGGCCAAAGAACTGAGTCAGCGCATTCTAGATAAAGGTCTGCCGTCAGTTGAGGACATGCGCGATAAACTGGCGGCTTGTCAGGATGACAGCTGCCGCAAAGGCATCTGGACGGAATACCGTCAGGCCAGCGATGCGACCATCAATACTTTGAAACAAATGGCGCTGAATGGCGAGTTGAGCCGTGAAGAACTGGCCTTTATCAACCATGAACTGGGTAAAGAACTGGCGGTCTCGGGCTACCGTGCCAATGATAAGATAGGTCGTTCAGAGCAGAGTAGTTGGCTAAATGGTGGCGGTGGGCCACTCTCCGGGTTCTTTAATACTGAATTACGTCAGAAAGAGCTGGAGAACGCTGGATTATCTAAAGCCGATGCGGCGCAGTATGTGAAGGAAGAGCATCGGAATCTGATGTTGCTGGAGACAGCGACGGGAATTATTGGGGCAAAAGCTAATAGAACTTCTATAAATATAGTCGGAAAAGGCGCAACATTACCTACTGGTTATGCTCCAAAAGGGAATTCAGTTATCGGGCCAAAAGGTAGTGTTTATGGCAATACAGGAAAAGTAGATGCCTCAGGAAACACGATTTATAGTAACAACGGTGGGTACTATACGTTTGAAAATGGCGTGAAAACAAAAGTTCAATCACCTAACTCTGATTCACAAATACGGCAGAATTATGAGAAGGGTAAAGAATTTGAACAATCTACTTACGATAAATTCAAAGTTGATAAAGTTGAATCAGCACGAGAAATTACTGTCAAAACAGATAGTAATACAAAAATAAGGGTTGACATGATAGGCAAAGATAAAGAAGGAAACATTATCTGTGTTGAATGTAAAAGCTCATCAACTGCTCCATTAACAACAAATCAAAAGAAAGGTTTTCCTGAACTTGAAACCAAGGGGGGCACTGTCGTTGGAAAAGGAAAACCGGGTTTTGAAGAAGGGAGCAAAATACCGCCAACCAAGGTTGACATTATCAGGCCCACTTCTAAAGATTAAGTAAGGAGTTAATATGTCTATAGAAGATGTGAACAAAATAGATATGATAGGTATACCTAATGACAATGAAAACTTAGTTGTTCTGGGATTAACTGATCATTTATCGTGGAGTGGTTCGATAGAAGAACATTTACTAAAACTACAAGAAAAAATAAATAGTTATATTCGTTTTATTGAAAGCGGAGAGATATACGAAAGCTTTCCTGCTTCTTGTGGAAAAAGTGAAATATTAATAGAAGTTTATTTTAAGTATTATATCCCACATGAATGTGCTGATTTTTTGGAAAAGGTTGGGGAAATTCTTGCACCTGTTAATATTCAGTTAAGATATGAAGAAGGTGATATTGCTTAAAATAGATGTATTAACTATGTGATCTCAATGACTAAATTAGCGCAGAAGGCTTGCTCACTGCGCTAATTTCGATCTTTTTTAACTTTCCAGCTGCAAACTCAATCTTCCGTAACAACTTGAATAATCAATTGTCCCCGTTCAACTCTCACCTGCACCGCCTGTCCGGTGGCAAATCCCGCCTCTTCCAGCCAGTTGCCTTTGAGGTGCAAACTGGGGTGCTGGCTGTAATAGCGAGTGATGCCAGTGTGGCGGTCGGCATGACATCGGCTGATATAGCCGACTTTATAGCGGCGCTGGGCTTTCGAACTGTTTGAGTTTGCATTACAATCGCGTTCAGCCATAAATCAACTCCTACATAGTTGGTTATGTGGTCAGCGGCCATCATGAGGTGCGAACTCATGGTAGCCGCGTCATCTCAGCGCTTGGCGCTCTTCATAACAACTTTTTCCATCATTGACTTGGTGACAAAACTGTCAATCACCATAATCAACGCCTTCTGCTCCTCATCGGATAACGAATCAGCCTGTTGCCAGAGTTCATGCAATATGTGGTTACGTATCTTCACATCTTTGCTGGTCTCGCAGCGGCCAACCAGTTCATCGAGAGAAACCTGTAAAACATCAGCCAGCTTAATCAAGGACTCCAGTTGAGGGACGATGTGTCCCCGCTCCCAGCGGTTATACACTCTGGGTAGTACCTCAATCATCTCGGCAAGCCGTGATTGGGTTAATCCCCGAGCTTCTCTGAGCATCTTAAGCCGTTCAGAAAATACGGACATATCAATACCTGTTTGCAAAACACAAATGTCCGCCATTGTACCCCTTCCTTTTTAGCTGGCTGTTGTAAAGTCTCTTTTATGTGATTATTATATATCGCAAACATGTCTATTGACAAGGTTCAAAAGGAAAGACTTATGACCCGCACTCCCGATACCGATTTAGCCCGCTTAAAGCAGTCCGTCTCATTGCTGGGGCTGGCGCGTAAGCAGGGCCGTCCGATGAAAAAACGCGGTGAGGATTATGTGCTGCGCTGCCCGTTCCACAATGAGAAAACGCCCTCAATGGTCATCTCACCGGCCAAAAACCTCTATCACTGCTTTGGCTGTGGCGCCGCGGGGTCGGTGCTGGACTGGGTGATACAAACGGAAGGGGTGACGCTGAAAATTGCTATCCGCCGGCTGCGGGAACTGGCCGGGTTACCGGACATGGACAATGCCGTGGTGGCCGCTTCTTCTTTAGCCGCCCAGCCGGAATCACAGGCGGCCCCCCTGCCGCGCCCGAAACTGGCCGATCTGGACGATGACGGGCAGGCGCTGTTGCGCCAGGTGATTGATTTTTATCATCAGAATTTACTGGCGTCACCGGAAGCGAAAGAATGGCTGGAACGACGCGGACTCAATCATCCTGAACTGGTCAGTCACTTTAAGCTGGGGTACGCGGGCCATCACGGGATCGGCGGTTCAGCGGGGTTATTGCCGTCCAAAAGCAGTCAGGAAGGCCAGCAACTGCGTGACAAGCTATCGGGTCTGGGCGTGTTGCGTACGACCACCCGGCAGGATCACTTCCGGGGCTGCGTCGTGGTGCCGGTGATCGGCTGGGCCGAATCGGCCAGTGTAGCCAGCCGCGGGCGGGTGCTGCAACTGTATGGCCGCCGAACCCAGCCGGATTACAAGGTGCTGAAAGACAGCCCGAAGCATCTGTACCTGCCGTCGCCACTGGCCGGGGTCTGGAACGAGGAAGCGATGAAAGCGGCTTCGGAAATCATCCTGTGCGAAGCACTGATCGATGCGATGACCTTCTGGTGCGCCGGGTTCCGCAACGTGATCGCCGCCTACGGCGTGAACGGTTTTAACCGCGATCACCTCGACGCCTTGCAGTATCACGGCGTGAAACGGGTGCTGATTGCCTTTGACCGGGACGAGGCCGGAGACCGTGGCGCGGCCAGTGTGGCGGCTGACTTACTGGAATCCGGCATTGAGGCGTGGCGGGTGCAGTTCCCGCCGGGCATGGATGTCAATGACTATGCCGTCAAAAGTGGCAACGCCGAACATGCGCTGGGGCTGGCCCTGCAACAGGCGGTCTGGTTGGGACAGGGAACGGCACCAGGTGCAGTGTTCAGTCATGAGCGGCCCGTCTCGTCAGATATGACGGAAAAGCCTCACAATGCAGATGTGGCTAAACCGGCTGCCTTAGCCGCCCCACCAGAGCTGACTGTTGCCCCCGTGCCTTGTGAGCGCACGGCCTGCGGTGAACTGCTGATGAAAAGCGGGCCCCGGGTCTGGCGGATACGGGGGATGAAAAAATCGCCGGTGCCCGATGTGATGAAAGTCAATGTGCAGGTGCGGGATGAAACGTCCGGCCTGTTCCATGTGGATACACTGGACATGTATCACGCGCGGCATCGTCAGAACTACATCAGCACGGCGGCGCAAGAGCTGGAATGCGAGCTGTCGGTCATCAAACGCGAAGCCGGGCGGGTCTTGCTGATGCTGGAGCAGCAACAGGACGCGCAACAGCAGGCCGACGCCGAAGCCTCAGGGACAACCGCAGTCACGGTCAGCGCAGAAGATGAAGCCGCCGCGCTGGCGTTGCTGACATCGCCAAACCTGACAGAACAGATTATCAACGACATGGCCGCCTGTGGCGTGGTCGGCGAATCGACCAATCTGCTGACCGGGTATCTGGCGGCGGTCTCGCGCAAACTGGATAAACCGCTGGCCGTGTTAATCCAGAGCAGCAGCGCGGCGGGGAAATCCTCCCTGATGGACGCCGTGCTGAACCTGATGCCGGAAGAGGAGCGTATCCAGTACTCGGCGATGACCGGACAGAGCCTGTACTATCTGGGGGAAACCAGCCTGCAACACAAGATACTGGCTATCGCCGAAGAGGAAGGCGTGCGGCAGGCGGCCTATGCCCTGAAACTGTTACAGTCCGACGGCGAGCTGAAAATCGCCAGCACCGGCAAAAACGAACAGAGCGGCGAACTGGTGACGCGGGAATACAAGGTGCAGGGACCGGTCATGCTGATGTTAACGACGACGGCCATTGATGTGGATGAAGAGCTGCTGAACCGCTGTCTGGTGCTGACGGTCAACGAATCGCGCGAGCAGACGCAGGCCATCCACGCGATGCAACGGCACCGTCAGACACTGGCAGGGTTGCTGGCTGACTCAGAGAAAGGTTATCTGACGCAGTTACACCAGAACGCCCAGCGCTTGTTAAGGCCGCTGAAAGTGGTCAATCCTTACGCCCATCAACTGACGTTCCTGTCAGACAAAACCCGGATGCGGCGCGACCATATGAAATACCTGACGCTGATACAGGCCATTGCCTTGCTGCGCCAGTATCAACGTGAAGTGAAGAAAACGACCCACCGCGGACAGGTCATCGAATATATCGAAATCACCCAAGACGACATTACCCTCGCCAACCGGCTGGCGCATGAGGTGCTGGGGCGCACGCTGGATGAAATGCCGCCGCAGACGCGTAAGCTGTTACTGCTGATACAAGAGATGGTGAACGCACAAGCGCAAATCCAGCACTGCCAGCCAAACGAAGTGCGCTTTACCCGGCGGGATATCCGCGCCTTTACCCACTGGAGCGACAGCCAGCTCAAGAACCACTGTCAACGGCTGACGGAAATGGAATACCTGTTGTTGCATGGCGGCAGCCGGGGACACCTGCTGCATTATGAACTGCTGTGGGACGGGGAAGACAACGGCGCAGCCCACCTGTGCGGCCTGCTGGATGTCGGAGAACCGGACTCAGAAACCGCCGGCAGTGAACGCAAGTCTGACCCGGAAGGTCGCAAGTCTTCCCCAAGTCCGGGGCAAGTCTGGCCTGAGTCTGGGGAAGAAAAACCCGCATCAGCCCGGACAGCACAAGAGTCAGCGGGGGCACAAGTCCGGGCAGATGAAAACGCTATTATTAAGGAAAATAATCACAGAGACGCATTGCCCGTGCCCGACAGGGATAAAACATCGGAAGCCATCCCGACAGGTCATGAGAGCAAGTCTGACTTAAATGAACGCAAGTCTGCCTCAAGTCTGGGTCAAGTTAGGGTCAAGTCTGGGGTGAAAAAATCCCCATCAGGGCAGACAGAACAAGGGTTCAGCGTGCCACAAGTCGGGGTAACGGAAGACACAGTGATAAAAGGAAAAAAGAAAACGCGCCCCTTGTCTGCGCCCGCCACTCAATCTCAACCGGAGGTCAATCATGGCAAACCGTAAACCGCGCAAAGGAAGTCTCCTGACCGTCGATGACGTCTACCGTCAGCCGGTGGGTCCAGCGCATGACCCAAAAAGCCTGTATGCGCTGCTGCTGCGCTTTGTGGCGTGGCGGCAGGAGCGGAACTGGTCGGAGACGACATTGAAAGTGCAGACCCATCATACTTACCGCTTTATCCTGTGGGCCACCGAACGGGGCCTGTACTCTGCCGCTGATATCACGCGGCCAATACTGGAACGTTACCAGCGCTACCTGTACCAGTACCGCAAGACCAACGGGGAGCCGCTGAGTATCCGCACCCAGCGCACGCAGTTGCAGCCGTTGCAGGTGTGGTTCAAATGGCTGACGAAACAGAACCTGATACTGGCGAACCCGGCAGCGGACATTGAATTGCCGCGGGAAGAAAAACGGCTGCCAAAATATATCCTGAGCATTGATGAAATCGAGCATATCCTGTCGCTGCCTGACCCGCATACGTTGCAGGGCGCACGCGACCGGGCATTGATGGAACTGCTCTGGTCAACGGGGATACGGCGCAGTGAAGCGGCCCGGCTCGATATCTACAGCATTGACGGGGCACGCAAAACGGTGACCATCCGGCAGGGCAAGGGCAATAAAGACCGGGTATTGCCCCTCGGCGAACGGGCCTTAAGCTGGCTCCAGTTCTATCAGCAACAGGTTCGCCCGCAACTGCTGGTCACCCCGGACCTTCAATCGCTGTTCGTGGCGATGGACGGTCTGGACGGGTTGCAACCGAACGGTATCACCCATGCCGTGAGCGGCTATATCCGGGCCGCCGGCATTGAGAAAAAAGGCGCCTGCCACCTGTTCCGGCACGCGATGGCAACCCAGATGCTGGAGAACGGGGCGGACCTGCGCTGGATACAGGCGATGTTAGGCCATGCCAGCGTGGAATCCACCCAGGTGTATACGCAGGTCTCTATCCGGGCCTTGCAGGTGGTACATGCCAGCACCCACCCGGCGGAGCAAATGGCCGACGAAAAAGTCAGCGACGCCGATGAGGTGGGTTTACTGGCCGACCTGTACGCCGAAGCTGACACGCCGCCAGACAGCCCGACGCCGACTTGACACCCCGATATCCGCTGACTGTCCGCCCGCCCCGTTAAGCTGGGCGGGTTCGGTGTGGGGGCAGACCGTGGCCGGACTGCCCGTTGGCATCGGCGCACGCGGGGGTAAATAGTCGTCAGGCGGCTTAACCTCTGGCGTCCCCGTAGAGCCGGTCCAGGCCGCCCAACGCCTATTCAACATAATGCGAGGGAATTATACGCACTGCGCCGATGAGCAAAGGTAACAACCTGAGCATCCATGAGCGGCTTAATGCGTATAATTGGCATTATGTCTGGCGCCCCCGCGGGTTGGCATTGGCGGGTGTGGCGCACAAGGCTGGCGCCTTCTGCTGTCAGCATCTGAGCCGGCCATCGGCAACTCAGCGTGCTTCTTTAGCTGCCGCGTTATCGTCCAGTCAACACCCCTGAAGGCAGGTCGGCCTGCGGCCTCCGCTAATTTACCGCCCCCCGCCCCAACCCTGCTTCACTGGCTGCGCGCGGCTCACACTGCGCTGCGCTCCGTTGCTCGTTCCCGTGCTCGCCATCGCCGCCCGTGCAGCCCCCCGGGGGGCTTCCCTGAACAAAACCGTGTGGTCATGCAAGGCTATGCGCAACCCGAAGCCACAGTGCCTCAGAGCGTCGCAGGGCGCCGCTTGCGGGCTCTATGCCGCCCGCGCCCGCAGAACGGTCACCCGCCGCCCAAGCAAGTTGGGCGACGTTCGCCCGTTGCCGAAAAAGGGACTCCCCTGACAAGGGCACGGCGGGAAAAACCGGCCTTCGGAGGCGAAAAGCGCGTCAGGGAGTTTTGGGTTCGGCGGTGAACGGACATGGGAAAAAACGGGTTGTAACTGACTGATGGCATTAGGAAAATCGCTGTTCGTCGGTGAGGTTCGCAATGGAATGCGTTGTTGTGGAGAATAACTTTTTGAGCGCTGACCAAATCGATGATTTTGCGGCCAGAGCCAAAGGGTGCGAGGCGCGTGGCGACTGCAATCAGATCGTGAAAGAAATGGAAGATTTGAGTCTGACGCAACGCAATGAGTTGATTGTGACCTGTGCTTCCGATCCTGCGGCTTGTAAAGAAAAATACGGTGAACTCCCCGCCAACAGTATGTTAGTACGTCAGGCGATTGATAAGGCACTGGGTGAAGATATTCCATGGAGCATGAAGAATGATCTGTCTGTTTTGCTGATGCAGCAAATGGATGAATCAGGGATTGTGACCAGTACGGAGTTTGCGCAGAAACTTGAGAAACAGTTCGGTCTGGATAAGCAGCGTGCGGAAATTTTGGCGGGTGCCGCATTAGGGGCTGTAACCGGTGGAATGAGCAACAGAGGGGGTAAGCCTGGTGCCGTCACCGAAGGAAAGAATGTTGTTATCGTAGACTCAGGTAAGAAGAGGGCTTGGAATAAGACGCTGAATAAACCTGAGCCGAATACGGTCTATCATGTTGATGGAAATAAAACATTCCAGACCGATTCACTTGGTCGCACTAGCCTTGCTGAAGGATCTCTGTCTTTGTCCAAGAATGATCGTAATACTTATCAACAGTGTAAAGCCGGTAAATGTGGTAATCCAGGAGATGAAGGTGGCCACTTAATCGCCAGTATATTTAATGGGCCTGGTGAAAA
>NZ_JXSK01000005.1 GCF_001083805.1 Photorhabdus luminescens subsp. luminescens
TTCGGGTTGTAAAGTACTTTCAGCGGGGAGGAAGGGTTCAGCTTGAACAGAGCTGGATTTTGACGTTACCCGCAGAAGAAGCACCGGCTAACTCCGTGCCAGCAGCCGCGGTAATACGGAGGGTGCAAGCGTTAATCGGAATGACTGGGCGTAAAGCGCACGCAGGCGGTCAATTAAGTTAGATGTGAAATCCCCGGGCTCAACCTGGGAATGGCATCTAAGACTGGTTGGCTGGAGTCTCGTAGAGGGGGGTAGAATTCCATGTGTAGCGGTGAAATGCGTAGAGATGTGGAGGAATACCGGTGGCGAAGGCGGCCCCCTGGACGAAGACTGACGCTCAGGTGCGAAAGCGTGGGGAGCAAACAGGATTAGATACCCTGGTAGTCCACGCTGTAAACGATGTCGATTTGGAGGTTGTGGCCTTGAGCTGTGGCTTCCGAAGCTAACGCGTTAAATCGACCGCCTGGGGAGTACGGCCGCAAGGTTAAAACTCAAATGAATTGACGGGGCCCGCACAAGCGGTGGAGCATGTGGTTTAATTCGATGCAACGCGAAGAACCTTACCTACTCTTGACATCCAGAGAAAGACCTCAGAGATGAGGTTGTGCCTTCGGGAGCTCTGAGACAGGTGCTGCATGGCTGTCGTCAGCTCGTGTTGTGAAATGTTGGGTTAAGTCCCGCAACGAGCGCAACCCTTATCCTTTGTTGCCAGCGCGTAATGGCGGGAACTCAAAGGAGACTGCCGGTGATAAACCGGAGGAAGGTGGGGATGACGTCAAGTCATCATGGCCCTGACGGAGTAGGGCTACACACGTGCTACAATGGCGGATACAAAGTGAAGCGACCTCGCGAGAGCAAGCGGAACACACAAAGTCTGTCGTAGTCCGGATTGGAGTCTGCAACTCGACTCCATGAAGTCGGAATCGCTAGTAATCGTAGATCAGCATGCTACGGTGAATACGTTTCCCGGGGCCTTGTACACACCGCCCGTCACACCATGGGAGTGGGTTGCAAAAAGAAGTCGGTAGCTTAACCGCAAGGAGGGCGCTGACCACTTTGTGGCTCATGACTGGGGTGAAGTCGTAACAAGGTAACCGTAGGGGAACCTGCGGTTGGATCACCTCCTTACCTGAGATAGGTTGAGTGCAGTGCTCACACAGATTGTCTGATGAAAGTAAAGTGCAAGCGCGTCTGCGAAGCTGACCATCGGGTCCCCTTCGTCTAGAGGCCTAGGACACCGCCCTTTCACGGCGGTAACAGGGGTTCGAATCCCCTAGGGGACGCCAGCTTGCGAAGATGACGGGTGAAAGGCGTTGTCGTTAAGGTATCTTTAAGCGGATTTTCGGAATCGGTTTAGCGATATAAGCTCTTTAACAATCTGGAACAAGCTGAAAAATTGAAACAGTCAATGATACCGGTTGCGGTGTGATTGACGAGTCTCTCAAGCTGAACAATCCGAGACAGTTTCGGGTTGTGAGGTTAAGCAATTAAGCGTACACGGTGGATGCCTAGGCAGTCAGAGGCGATGAAGGACGCGCTAATCTGCGAAAAGCGTCGGTAAGCTGATATGAAGCGTTATAAGCCGGCGATGTCCGAATGGGGAAACCCAGTGCAATGCGTTGCACTATCATTAACTGAATCCATAGGTTAATGAGGCGAACCGGGGGAACTGAAACATCTCAGTACCCCGAGGAAAAGAAATCAACCGAGATTCCCCCAGTAGCGGCGAGCGAACGGGGAGGAGCCCAGAACCTGCATCAGCCACAGCATCAGAGGAACGGTCTGGAAAGGCCGGCGAGAGAGGGTGACAGCCCCGTACTCGAAGATGGCGTGGTTGTGAGTTCGATGAGTAAGGCGGGACACGAGAAATCCTGTCTGAAGAAGGGGGGACCATCCTCCAAGGCTAAATACTCCTGACTGACCGATAGTGAACCAGTACCGTGAGGGAAAGGCGAAAAGAACCCCGGCGAGGGGAGTGAAAGAGAACCTGAAACCGTGTACGTACAAGCAGTGGGAGCCTTGATGAATCAGGGTGACTGCGTACCTTTTGTATAATGGGTCAGCGACTTATATTCTGTAGCAAGGTTAACCGAATAGGGGAGCCGCAGGGAAACCGAGTCTTAACTGGGCGAAATGAGTTGCAGGGTATAGACCCGAAACCCGGTGAGCTAGCCATGGGCAGGTTGAAGGTTGGGTAACACTAACTGGAGGACCGAACCGACTAATGTTGAAAAATTAGCGGATGACTTGTGGCTGGGGGTGAAAGGCCAATCAAACCGGGAGATAGCTGGTTCTCCCCGAAAGCTATTTAGGTAGCGCCTCGTGAGTTCATCTTCGGGGGTAGAGCACTGTTTCGGCTAGGGGGCCATCCCGGCTTACCAACCCGATGCAAACTGCGAATACCGAAGAATGTCATCACGGGAGACACACGGCGGGTGCTAACGTCCGTCGTGAAGAGGGAAACAACCCAGACCGCCAGCTAAGGTCCCGAAGTCATGGTTAAGTGGGAAACGATGTGGGAAGGCCCAGACAGCCAGGATGTTGGCTTAGAAGCAGCCATCATTGAAAGAAAGCGTAATAGCTCACTGGTCGAGTCGGCCTGCGCGGAAGATGTAACGGGGCTAAACCATGCGCCGAAGCTGCGGCATTCAGAGGACAGATTTCAGAAGACAGAGGACGGAATGATGTCATATGGATTCGAGCAATTGGACGTGTTTAAGAAAGCTTATCGAATTTCGTTAGAAATTCATCAGGTGAGTTTGACATTTCCTCAGTACGAACAATATGGATTAGCGGACCAGGTCGGGCGGGCAAGTAAGGGCATTTGCGCCAACCTTGCCGAGGGCTTTGGTAAGCAGCATTATTCCAAACCCGAGTTCAGGCGTTTCATTAGTATAGCCTTAGGCAGTGCCGATGAGATGCGTGTATGGTTAAGATATTGTCTGGATTTGGGCTATATCAATCGGGTTCAGTGGCAGGAATGGCGCGATGGCTATGAAGAGATAGCGAAAATGCTGACTGGACTGGGGCGGCGTCTGTAAGCTGTATTCTGACGTCTGTTCTCTGAATGGGTAGGGGAGCGTTCTGTAAGCCGTTGAAGGCGGCGCCGTGAGGCCTGCTGGAGGTATCAGAAGTGCGAATGCTGACATAAGTAACGATAAAGCGGGTGAAAAACCCGCTCGCCGGAAGACCAAGGGTTCCTGTCCAACGTTAATCGGGGCAGGGTGAGTCGACCCCTAAGGCGAGGCCGAACGGCGTAGCTGATGGGAAACAGGTTAATATTCCTGTACTGAATGTGACTGCGAAGGGGGGACGGAGAAGGCTAGGCCATCCGGGCGACGGTCGTCCCGGTTTAAGCGTGTAGGTGGGAGGAGCAGGCAAATCCGCTCTTCTTTTAACACTGAGGCGTGATGACGAGCCGCTACGGCGGTGAAGTGGTTGATGCCCGGCTTCCAGGAAAAGCCTCTAAGCATCAGGTGACATTGAATCGTACCCCAAACCGACACAGGTGGTCAGGTAGAGAATACTCAGGCGCTTGAGAGAACTCGGGTGAAGGAACTAGGCAAAATGGTGCCGTAACTTCGGGAGAAGGCACGCTGGCGTTAGGTGAAGGGGTTTGCCCCCGGAGCCGAAGCCAGTCGCAGAGACCAGCTGGCTGCAACTGTTTATTAAAAACACAGCACTGTGCCAACACGTAAGTGGACGTATACGGTGTGACGCCTGCCCGGTGCTGGAAGGTTAATTGATGGGGTTAGCCGCAAGGCGACGCTCTTGATCGAAGCCCCAGTAAACGGCGGCCGTAACTATAACGGTCCTAAGGTAGCGAAATTCCTTGTCGGGTAAGTTCCGACCTGCACGAATGGCGTAATGATGGCCAGGCTGTCTCCACCCGAGACTCAGTGAAATTGAACTCGCTGTGAAGATGCAGTGTACCCGCGGCAAGACGGAAAGACCCCGTGAACCTTTACTATAGCTTGACACTGAACATGGAGCCTTGATGTGTAGGATAGGTGGGAGGCTTGGAAGTGCGGACGCCAGTCTGCATGGAGCCATCCTTGAAATACCACCCTTGAATGCTCGATGTTCTCACTCAGGCCCGTCATCCGGGCCGAGGACAGTGTCTGGCGGGTAGTTTGACTGGGGCGGTCTCCTCCCAAAGCGTAACGGAGGAGCACGAAGGTTGGCTAATCACGGTCGGACATCGTGAGGTTAGTGCAAAGGCATAAGCCAGCTTAACTGCGAGAGTGACGGCTCGAGCAGGTACGAAAGTAGGTCTTAGTGATCCGGTGGTTCTGAATGGAAGGGCCATCGCTCAACGGATAAAAGGTACTCCGGGGATAACAGGCTGATACCGCCCAAGAGTTCATATCGACGGCGGTGTTTGGCACCTCGATGTCGGCTCATCACATCCTGGGGCTGAAGTAGGTCCCAAGGGTATGGCTGTTCGCCATTTAAAGTGGTACGCGAGCTGGGTTTAGAACGTCGTGAGACAGTTCGGTCCCTATCTGCCGTGGGCGCAGGAAGATTGAAAGGGGCTGCTCCTAGTACGAGAGGACCGGAGTGGACGCACCGCTGGTGTACGGGTTGTCATGCCAATGGCATAGCCCGGTAGCTAAGTGCGGGAGAGATAACCGCTGAAAGCATCTAAGCGGGAAACTTGCCTTGAGATGAGTCTTCCCTTGACTTGAGGTCACGGAAGGAACGTTTAAGACGAAGACGTGGATAGGCTGGGTGTGTAAGTGCAGCGATGCATTGAGCTGACCAGTACTAATGAACCGAGAGGCTTAACCTTACAACGCCGAAGGTGTTTTGGTGTCAGAAGACAGCGGACAGCGGTCAGAAGACGGAAGAGAGATGAATTTCAGCTTGTTCAGAGATTGAACCGGGCGGTTGTGGAGAAGCAACGGCCGGGATAAAACGGAATATGCCTGGCGGCGATAGCGCGGCGGTCCCACCTGACCCCATGCCGAACTCAGCAGTGAAACGCCGTAGCGCCGATGGTAGTGTGGGGTCTCCCCATGTGAGAGTAGGGAACTGCCAGGCTTTAAATACAGTAGGAACCCTCAGCGAGAGCTGGGGGTTTTTGCGTATTAGACTATGTATCATTTTATTTGCATATATTATTATCTAATTACTACTCTATACGTGTTATCAGGGCTACTATATACACAATATATGGCCGACTTGAATGTAAGTACTAAAATAACAAGCTTACGCTTTCTCTTATGCCCATAAATACATTATTTATGGTTGGTATCATGGCTAAGACACTTGTATATTGAATCCAAATTATTTACCTGGAGCTTTGATATCTTTCTCGTCAGAAAGCTCGCTATATTTCATCAGGTTTTTATTACCATCGATCACCATTAGCTCTTTCTGTGGTTTGAAACAATTGCTTAATGGTGAACGGCAGTACTTTGGAGATTTATGATAAATACCTAGCCAATCACTAATAAGGTAATAATTATCTGAAGTTGAGAAAAGGGTATTTATTATACCAGTATGACGATATCTTGGATTGACATTATCGTTATACCAGATAAATAAGGGAATATTGTAAGCTTCTTTTCGAGGATGACTAACTCCGTGGTGATAACGGATGTCACCATTTTTATCTAAACGTTGTAATCCATGATCTGAAAAATAGAGAATAGATGCTTTATAATCTTTTATTTTATTAATAATTTTCTCTATTAGCTGATCTGTATAAATTATTGAGCTGTCATAGCAATTATCATCTTCGTTCGATGAGAAAGATATTAGTTTATTCTCGGGAAATCTGTTACAGGATGGCTCGTGACTGCCATAGATATGCATAATAATAAATTTCTTACCTTTCTGTTTTAGCGCATCATCTAAATAGGGTAGTAACTCTTCATCATATCCAATATATTCATTCCATTTTTGGCTTTCAGTCATATTAGCAATAACTGTGATCAGGCTATTGCTTTTACCTGATCTTCCTTGGTTACTTATCCAGGTTGTCTTAAATCCTGCATCTTTAGCTAAAGATATAATATTGTCGGCATAATGAACCTTATTTTTGAGCTGATATAGAGTAATATTAGAAAGTGAAATAGGTAAGGATAATATAGTAACTGGAGCTGGAGAAATAGCTTGATTGAATATCAACATATTTCTCTGCATCGCGTCCAATGTTGGTGTTGTGGCTTTATTATAACCGTACAGAGACATATGATCTCTCCTTGTTGATTCTCCTATCATCAATATGTAAATATCAATATCTTTATCCTCTTTTATATAATTAAAATTCACTTTAACAGAAGAAATATTTTTAATTTGTTGATTTTCATATATTGCCTTTACCATTGCTGATGAGTTATAGAATGGTGTTCCCATTAAAAAGTGTTCTGATAGAATAATATCACCTGAATATTTCTTTCCTGAGATATAGTAGTCAATAGGCACTAACAGACAGACAAAAATAAAAGCCCATAAACTAGATTTGAGTAATCTTTTGTCTATATTTTTTGATAGCCATCTAATAGACAAAAAATATATTAACAGCATGAAAATAAAGAAAAACACATAGTATTTGTTGTAAGACAACATACCTACAGCTTCATTGCTATTTGTATTAATAAAAGTATTGGCAATAGTTGAAGAAAAGCTTATCTGATGTTCATTAAAGAAGAAAAAAGATGTAGATATATTAAGCGACCACAATAGAGAAATAAGTAAAACCAAAGGCTTAAGATATTTATAACAATAAAAAAATGCATTAACACTTACTAGCAAGAAACTTAGTAATATTATTTTTAACTTATACTCACCAGATAAATCACTAATGAATATTATCGGTAGTAAAGAGAGAGTCAAAATAATAATAATTGTCCATTTGTTTCGCATACAGATTAATAATTTAATTAATAAATTTAAATAAAAGAGTTAATCATTAACCTGGGATTAAAACAAGAGGTTAACTTGTGAAATAGCTCTGAATTTAGGTGACTTCCAATGAAAATACCTCTCCCGAAGGAGAGGTTGGACATAAAAATGTAATTAGTGTACTTTTCCTTGTGCGATACCAAGTCCTGTTTGTGATCGAATAAACTGGATTCTAAATTGTTCTCTTTCCTGTATACCTTGTTGTGAATTATCGGTGATAGAAAATATCCATGAGCCAATAAAAGCGATAATCATTGAAAATAATGCTGGATATTCATAAGGATAGATTGGTTTATTGTGACCAAGAATGCTGACCCAGATTGTTGGGCCGAGAATCATCAAAACTACCGCTGTAATTAATCCTAGCCAACCTCCGGCTAAGGCACCACGGGTAGTGAGTTTACGCCAGTACATGGATAAAAGAATAATTGGGAAGTTACAGCTTGCAGCAATAGAAAATGCTAATCCAACCATGAAGGCTATGTTCTGGTTTTCAAATAAAATACCTAATCCGATGGCAATAAACCCAAGTATCACAACTGTTATTTTTGATACTTTCAGTTCATCTCGCTCATTGGCTTTACCGCGTTTAATGGCGTTTGCGTATAGGTCATGTGATACCGCTGATGCGCCAGCCAGTGTTAGCCCCGCAACAACAGCTAGAATTGTGGCAAAAGCGACAGCAGAGATGAAACCCAGGAACAAGTTGCCGCCAACTGCATTAGCGAGGTGAACGGCTGCCATGTTAGTACCACCAATGAGTGCGCCGGTAGCATCTTTAAAGGAAGGGTTTGGACTAACCAGTAAAATAGCACCGAAACCGATGATAAAGGTCAGAATGTAAAAATAGCCAATAAAGCCAGTCGCATAGAAAACGCTTTTTCGTGCTTCTTTCGCATCACTTACAGTAAAGAAACGCATAATAATATGAGGTAAGCCAGCAGTACCAAACATCAATGCGAGACCGAGGGAAAGCGCGGATATTGGGTCAGATACCAATCCTCCTGGGCTCATGATGGCTTCACCTCTTGAATGAACAGCAACGGCTTCTTTGAATAGCGTATTGAAATTGAAGTTTACTGCTTTCATGACCATAAGGGCCATAAAGGTGGCGCCAGCTAGCAATAGGATAGCTTTGATAATTTGTACCCAGGTCGTTGCTAGCATACCGCCAAACAGAACATAAAGTACCATCAGGATACCAACCAATACGACCGCTACATGGTAATTAAGTCCAAAAAGCAATTCGATAAGTTTACCTGCTCCAACCATCTGAGCGATAAGATAAAGGGCGACAACAAACAGCGAACCAATTGCGGATAATGTACGGATTGGGCGTTGCTGTAACCGATAAGAAGCGACATCAGCGAAAGTATAACGTCCAAGGTTTCTTAATCTTTCGGCAATCAGAAATAGGATAATAGGCCAGCCAATCAAGAAGCCGATAGAATAAATTAGTCCATCATAACCAGACGTATAAACTAAAGCGGAAATGCCGAGGAATGATGCTGCGGACATAAAATCTCCCGCAATTGCCATTCCATTTTGAAAACCAGTAATACGTCCACCCGCCGTATAGTAATCAGCGCGGGAGCGTGTTTTTTTTGAGGCCCAGTAAGTGATGTAGAGAGTAAAACCAACAAACAGGACGAACATGATAATAGCCTGAATATTAATAGGTTGCTTTTCTACGGTTCCAGAGATTGCGTTAGCCCAGGTGAGATGAGGAAATAGCGCTATTGCTAATGATAGGAACTTTTTCATTTATTTACCTCACTGAGAATTTGTGAGGTAAGATGATCAAACTCGTTATTGGCTCTGATGACATATAGACCGGTTAAAATGAATGAAATAATAATTAAACCAACACCAACGGGTATTCCACGAGTGATATTGGAACCATTATAAAGGGGAGTCCCTAGCCATTCGGGTACAAATGCAATGAGAAAAATAAAACCGACATACAGAACTAATGTGATTATTGATAGCAACCATGCAAAACGCCCTCGCTTTTCAACCAGTTCTTTGAAACGAGGGTTATTCTCGATCCCTAGGTAAATATCGTCATTCATTGGAGTATATCCTCTTATATTTATTATATTTTGATTACAGCCGCCTTATGGCGGCATGATCTGTCACGAAATACTCATTGTTTGTTTTTCTTCCAACAATTTTTCTACTACTCCTGGATCTGCTAGTGTTGAAATATCTCCTAGATTGCTGGTATCGCCGGAGGCTATTTTGCGCAGGATACGACGCATAATTTTTCCTGACCGGGTTTTTGGTAATGAGTCTGTCCAGTGTAGGATGTCTGGTGTAGCAATCGGGCCGATTTCTTTACGTACCCAATTACGGACTTCTGTATAGAGTTCTGGAGAGGGCTCTTCACCGTGATTCAAGGTGACATAGGCATAAATTGCCTGCCCTTTAATGTTATGTGGGGTACCTACGACAGCCGCTTCTGCAATTTTAGGATGGGAGACCAAAGCAGATTCAATTTCAGCAGTACCTAGACGGTGGCCGGAAATATTCAGCACATCATCAACACGGCCAGTTATCCAATAGTAGCCATCTTCATCACAGCGTGCGCCATCACCACTAAAATACATTCCCTTAAAGGTAGAAAAATAGGTTTGTTCGAAACGGTCATGATCGCCAAATAGTGAGCGTGCTTGTCCCGGCCAAGAGTCGGTAATAACCAGATTTCCTTCACAAACACCTTCTAGTAGTTCACCAAGATTATCAACCAACGCGGGCTGAACACCGAAGAAAGGTAGCGTTGCGGAACCTGCTTTCAGTTCGGTTGCGCCTGGCAGTGGTGTAATCATGAAGCCACCAGTTTCTGTTTGCCACCAGGTATCGACAATTGGGCATTTGCTGTTACCAATTTTCTGATAATACCATTCCCAAGCTTCCGGGTTAATCGGCTCGCCAACTGATCCCATAATGCGCAGAGAAGTACGTTTTGTTCCTTCAATAGCTTTGTCGCCTTCAGCCATCAGGGCTCGGATCGCTGTTGGTGCTGTATACAGGATATTTACCTGATGTTTATCAATAACCTGACTTAGACGGTTAACCGCAGGATAGTTTGGCACGCCTTCAAACATTAGAGTAATAGCGCCGCAGGAAAGGGGGCCGTAGAGCAGATAACTATGTCCGGTAACCCAACCTACATCTGCTGTACACCAATAGACTTCCCCCGGCTGATAATCGAATACATATTTAAATGTTAGAGATGCATATACAAGGTAACCTCCGGTGGTGTGCAGTACACCTTTAGGTTTACCGGTAGATCCGGAAGTATAGAGAATAAACAGCGGGTCTTCTGCATTCATCTCTTCAACTGGGCAGTCAGCACTAGCGTCTGCGACCAATTCATGCCACCAAAGGTCACGGCCAGATTGCCAGTGACCAATATTTCCAGTACGTTTAAAAACGATTACATTAGATACACTGACAACGGCTGCATTACTTAATGCGTCATCGACATTCTTTTTCAGGGGGATAGTGCGTCCGGCTCTCAATCCTTCATCGGCAGTAATGACAAGTTTAGTATTCGAATCGATGATGCGCCCGGATACGGCGTCAGGAGAAAAACCTGCGAAAATAACAGAGTGGATAGCACCAATGCGGGCACATGCTAACATGGCAACCGCTGCTTCCGGCACCATCGGCATGTAAATAGCAACAACATCGCCTTTTTTAATACCTAGATTTTTTAATACATTGGCAAACTGGCATACATCATGGTGTAGTTCACGATAGGTTATTGCTTTAGATTCTGTTGGATCATCACCTTCCCAGATAATAGCGGTTTGATCACCACGTTCTTTTAGATGGCGATCGAGACAATTTGCGCTTAAGTTTAGTGTTCCATCTTCAAACCAGCGGATACTGATGTGTCCAGGATCAAAAGAGGTATTCTTTACCTTGGTGTAAGGTTGAATCCAATCAACAATTTTGCCTTTCTCACCCCAGAATCTTTCCGGATCTTGCAACGATAATTGGTAGTTTTGTTGATATTGTTGTTTATTCATCAGGGCATGTTCTGCAATGGTGGCAGGAATAGGGTGCTTCATTATTTTGGTCATATAATATTCTCCTTGCGAATGTTAATATTATGTCAAATCAAAGTTAACTAAAGTGTAAAGAGAATTTTTGTTTTTTTTTTGCGCGGAAGATCACGCAATAAAAAGAATATTTTTCACGTAATTGTCATTTAGTGTGGCGGGTTTCTTTAGGTTTAATTGCTAATCAAAAATAGTAATCCAAAATCCTAATCTAATAATAATGTTAAATATAGATAAATTGACTGATAAGTCACTGAAACACAGTTGTATGATAAAACCATAATGAGAATATGGTATTGATAAACATTTCCAATAATATTTAATTAACTATAATGATCACGTTGTTCACAAGGTGTGGACTTTGAACCATTCTTATATGACTGGAGTACATGATATGAGCTATTCATTACCTTCTCTTCCTTATTCTTATGAAGCTCTGGAACCTCATTTTGATAAGCAGACGATGGAAATCCACCATACCAAGCATCATCAGACTTACGTCAATAATACCAATAGCGCCTTGGAAGCTTTCCCAGAGCTGTCGGGACTGGATATTGATGATCTGATTCAGCAATTAGATAAGATACCTGCTGATAAACGTACTTTTGTACGTAACAATGCTGGTGGACACGCTAACCATAGCTTGTTTTGGAAAGGTCTGAAATTAGGCACAACTCTGCAAGGTTCATTAAAAGAAGCTATTGAACGTGATTTCGGTAGCGTAGATTCTTTTAAAGAGAAATTTGAGCAGGCGGCGGCTACCCGTTTTGGCTCTGGCTGGGCGTGGCTAGTACTGAAAGATGATGGCAAACTGGCGGTTGTATCGACTGCTAACCAGGATAACCCATTGATGGGTGAAGCTATTTCTGGTGCATCTGGTTATCCGATTATTGGTCTGGATGTTTGGGAACATGCTTATTATTTACAGTACCAAAACCGTCGTCCTGACTATATTAAAGCGTTCTGGAGCGTTGTTAACTGGGATGAAGCAGCAATACGTTACCAGGAAAAAGTGAAATAACTTGCTGAATAATTTCTCTTTTCTGCTATGCCGGCTGATATGACTGCCGGCATTTTTATTGGTTGAATGTTGGTTTATGATGGTGATGTCAGACTGATTTCAATAAGGAAAGTGAATTATGTATTGTCCGCAGGTATATACAGGTAAAATTGAAATATCAGGAAAACTTTCTGCCAGCGCAATTAACAAACGGATGGTTGATGGTAGCCTGCGTCTGACTTCTTTAGGATTAGAAGGTGATGAGCAGGCCGAAACCCGTTTCCACGGCGGCCCTGATCGTGCGCTTTGTCATTATCCTCGTGAACACTATGATTTCTGGAAACATCAATTTCCTGATCAAGAAGATTTTTTTATTGCACCAGCATTTGGTGAAAATATTTCCACAACTGGGTTGACCGAAGAAAATGTTT
This sequence comes from Photorhabdus luminescens subsp. luminescens, assembly GCF_001083805.1. GTDB lineage: Bacteria > Pseudomonadota > Gammaproteobacteria > Enterobacterales > Enterobacteriaceae > Photorhabdus > Photorhabdus luminescens. The sequence continues at coordinate 12,414 of NZ_JXSK01000005.1, forward strand.
GTATTGGTGACATTTTCAGTTGGGGAGGAGCAATAATTCAAGTAACTCAACCTCGTTCGCCTTGTTACAAACTTAATTCTCATTCTGGTATCAGCAATTTTTCTGCCATTATGCAGGGGAGTGGCCGTTGTGGCTGGCTTTATAGAATTATTGCCGCGGGAAATGTCAGCCCAGATGAACCTCTTGTTCTTGTTTCCCGTAATAGTGATGTTTCCGTTAAGGAAGCGATAGCGATTGCTTTTAATATGCCATTTGATGAAGAGCAATATCGCCGGCTGATGAGCGCTGCTGGGTTATCTGCTAGTTGGAGCTTGACTATGCAAAAGCGGGTGATGTTTGGAAAGATTGAGGATTTTAACCGTAGGTTGTTCGGAAAATGATAAACTGTGCACGTTCACCACGTGCACATTTTAGATTGCTGACTTTTAGCGTCTTGACTATTTATCACTGCCAAGTTTTCGTCAATGATAAAACGAAAAGGTTTTTACTAGCAGTTTGCATGGACATTAAGCGTCTTTTCATCGCATTTTGTTACTATTAGATGGATTTTAATTTAGAATTACCTCCATTCCCCAAACGGTCCCTAAGTCATGTGAGTAAATTTCGGCGATTCCGCCAATAATACCCGGTTATCCAGAACAATCCTTGTTAAGATAGAAACCACAATGTCCGATATCAATAACCTGCTGCGGGATCCGCAGTTTTTTTCCATGCTGCATAAACAGATGTTGCAGTTTGCCAGCTTGCAGTTGAATGATTTTCATCAAGCGGAAGATGTTGTCCAAGAGGCGCTGGAAGGGGCGATGAAGAATGCCGCTTCTTTTGCCGGACGAGCCGCTTGGAAGAGCTGGGTGTTTACGATCCTGCGCAACAAAATCTCGGATGCCTTGCGTATGCGTTATCGGCATAGTAGCGTGCAATTGACTGATGATGCTGATGAGCAAAATTTTGAAGCGTTGTTTGATGAATCTGGTCATTGGCCGCGAAACGAGCATCCTCAGCGCTGGCATTTACCGGATGAGGCGGCCGAGCAGGAGCAATTCTGGACGGTTTTCGAGCTTTGTCTGACACAGTTGCCAACGCAAAACGCGCGGGCATTTATGATGCGTGAATTTGTTGGCCTTGAGACTCAGGAGATCTGTCAGGAGATGGCGCTCTCTGTCAGCAACCTGAATGTGATGCTCTGGCGTGCGCGTATGCGTTTACGTGAATGTTTGTCACAACGCTGGTTTTCCCAGGAGGGTAAATATGCTTAGTTGTTACCAAGCTACGCGCCTGATGTCTCAGGCGCTGGATGAAAAAATCGTGCTTTCTCAACATGTTCAGCTAATGCTGCATTTGCGAATGTGCAACGGGTGCCGGAATTTCAGACAACAGCTTGCCGACCTGCGCACTATCACTTCCGCATTCGCTCGTGGCGAAAACGAGAATCAAAATAAAGTAACGTAGGGAAGGGGAATCAGGTACGATGGCGGTAAATCAGGCGATCAAATGAAAACCTCCCACCGCCATACGTTACCAGATATAGCTGAGCCGTCAGCCAAGTAGCGTGGACAGGCCAGGCATCCGGATAAACAAATATCTGAATTACCAGCGTCATCATCATTAATGCTAGTGCGGAGAAACGTGTCGCAAATCCGACAATCAGCAACAGCGGAAACAAGTGTTCTGCGGTCGCGGCCATGACGGCAGCAACATCGGGTGACAGCAAAGGAAGCTTGTACTCGCTGGTAAAGAGCGACACGGAGCTGTCGGTAACGCGCGGAATCCCTAGTTGCCAGGGTGTGCTTGTCTCCAGAATATCTATGTTTAATCCCACTACTTTGCTTTGGCCCGACAGCCAGAATGTTGCGGCGAGACTAATGCGCGCCAGAAGGGGGATAACACTTTCCTGCGCAATGCGTTGCCCCTTTAACGCTAATATTTTGAGTAATGCCATCTTAACGCTCCGTGTTGCTATATAGAGAAAGAATCAGCTCGTAGTGCTGCATGCGTTGTAAAACCGGTTGAGGCTCAAAAGTCGCATCCTCCCTAGCGGCGATATCTAGGGCTTCGGTAAGACACCGACCGGACTGGAGCATGGCGACAAATTGCATTTCCGCACGGCTGAGTAACATTATTCGCACGTCGTCGTCAACGCGGCACAGCAGCATATGTTCGGGCTGGAATGGGTCCAGCGCTATCTCATTTTCACTTTGTTGGTGTGAGGCCCACAGGCTGAAGACGGCATAATCTGAACTAAAGAGCCGTACTGAGGGATGGAGCGCCATCAGCAACTGTGCGGGATCGTCACCGAGGGCCGCTTCTGCCGTTTGTTCGATAGGGTCTGCCGCGTGCAGCGATTCAATAAACAACATTTCCAGCCGGGTGAGATCGCTCAGCCAGGGCCAGTCTGCCAACGGTTGAAACGTCGCAATCCAGTTCGGCAATTGTGCGCCATAGCCCGCCAAAACAGGAGAAGAAGGCGGCTGTTGACGTATAAACTCCGCCGCCATCGCACGGAAAAAGCGCTCTCCGAGCTGGGCGAGAAGGACGGGGCAGTTTTCGGCCAGTGCGTCGATCAGCGATGTTATGACATTATTACGATAAATCGCAAAACGTACCGCCGGATCGCTGCCGTTCCAGGCTGTCAGCCCCTCAGGTACTGTGAGGTCGGGGTCAAGAAGTGCTTGATACAGTTGTTGTTGCATTTTTCGTGCTCTCTGTAATGTAACGCTGGGCATGGCTGGCTTCGTTCAGCAACACGTCTAATGGTGGAATATTGCTGTCCCATTCTAGCAGGGTAGCGATCGGCCCCGTTTCACTCAGGGTTTTGTTGTAGAGATCCCAGACAGGTTCGGTCACATGACTGTCGTGTGAATCAATCAGCAGCAGGTCGTTTGCCCCATCGCGGCTTTCCGTATAGCCCGCCAGATGAATTTCACCGACGCGGTGAAGTGGCAGCTCGAATAGCATTTGCCACGGGCAGCGATTATGGTTGACGCTACTGATATAGAGATTGTTGACGTCTAGCAGTAGTCCGCATCCGGTGCGGCGTATCACCTCGGAGATAAAGTTAGTTTCGCTCATGGTTGAGGCACTGAACTCGATGTAGGTGGATGGGTTTTCCAGTAGAATGGGGCGACGCAGCGCATTCTGTACCTGATCGATGTGTTCGCAGACCCGTGTCAGTGTGACGTCGGTATAAGGCAGCGGCAGCAGATCATTGAGAAATAGATCGTTGTGCGTTGACCAGGCAAGGTGTTCAGAAAAAACAGCCGGCTGATAACGTTCAACCAGCTCAGCAACACGTTGTAAGTGGGACTGATTCAGAGGATTTTCTCCTCCGATGGACAGGCCCACTCCATGAATAGAGAGCGGATAATCCTGGCGAATGGCAGTCAGTGCCTGATGAAACGGACCACCCGCAACCAGATAATTTTCCGCATGAATTTCAAAAAAACCAATGCCGGGTTTATCGCGCAGAATAGCGCGAAAATGCTCTGGCTTTAATCCGATCCCTGCTCTGGCCGGAAGCCTATTTAGCATGAGGTGGTCAGGAGCATCACGAGAGACGCTGTGTGAGGGTAAAGAAATTGTCATCATATGAGCTCCTGCCTGATGCCGAAATTACACTTCTTTGAATGCGTCCAGTTGACCAAAACCGGTTGGGGAGGTCGGAGACTTCATTTTTACGCAGGAACCCGCCGGTACCATTTTCCAGGCATTACCCTGATAATCCTTTTTTGAGGTACCAGCACAGGTGGTGCCTGCACCTGCTTTACAGTCATTTTTCCCTTTCAGAGAAACGCCATAGCATTTCTCCGTTTTGCTGCCGGCATCCGCCATTGCTGAAGTACTCCCTGCAATAAATACGCTGCCTAAAGCTAGGGCCAATAATGCTTTTGTTGTTTGCTTCGTCATAGAACGTTCCTTTTATATTTGTGTAGAAGGTAAATTACTGCTTTGCTGAAACAAGCATTTGCTTCACTCAATTAGTCGCACCACGCATCAATTTCTTACAGTGAATATGAGAAAAAAATGATTTTTTTTATAGTGAACTGATTTTTAATGACTTATTTTTGTGACTCAGATATTGGTCTGTACAAGAAACAGGTTTGTTTTAAGATGTTTTCCGTTTTCTAAGCGTATACCTTCATGTTCATCGTAGGAGGGGATTGATGCTCAGTGGAGCGAAAACTCATGGTAAGCGGCAAAAAATGTCTGAAAAATCGTTTGAATCCCAGATTTTTCCGTCAGGGGCGACAGGAAACCGTTATAGTGAGGCTTCCGTCTACTTATGCTATCCGACATGGTTTATCGGGCAGATTTCAGCCTTGTGAGCCGTGTTGTTCTAGGCATTTGGGGAGTGATGTGGCACAGTATTAGGATGCTGAAAAACTTCTGATTAAACCTAATAAAAAGCAGGTGTTAAAAGTGGTAAAAACAACGGTCAAAACCTTATACCGATTAAAACTAGAAGGTAAAACAATGGCCTTTAATAATGGCTTAAAATCTGCCCTTCATAAAACTATCAATGGAAAATGAGAAGCAAAAATTGGTTTTGTTAATGGTTATATTCCCCGAAAAAAAGTAAATAAGAATATACCCGTCATCTTTCAAGTTGCCTCTTTGTTGGCTGCACTCGCTCACCCCGGTCACATAGTTATCTATGCTCCCGGGGATTCGCTCCCTTGCCGTCGCGATGCATCTTGAAATCCATAGGGTATATGAATAGGTTAATCAGGTAATATATTTTCCAAAATGAACCGCTTTAATAATATTTTCAACCGCAGAATAAACTTTTTAATCAACCAGTTAAATAATCGAATATGAAAAATCGGAATACCTTAAATAGGTCAGTTTAAGCTTGCTTTACACTGTTTTAATCTGTCCAATCGTATTGCTTTTCTGTCTGGTTAAACTATCAGACTTTTTACCATCAATGATGTAAAAATACGTCTCGTTTTTAAATGAGTTTTTTGTAGCCTGAAATGTGCACGTGATGAACGTGCACATTTTATCGATTTAAGGATGGGCAATAAAGCCAACAGCTTCATACACTTTATCTAGCGTAATCTGAGCGCGGGCTTTTGCTTTCGCTGCACCTTCCGCCATGATTTTATTCAGCAAGACTTCATCGTTACGGAAATGATGGAAACGTTCTTGTAACTCAGTCAGCATACCGGAAACTGCATCAGCAACAGCACTTTTTAGATGGCCATACATTTGGCCTTCAAATTCTGCTTCCAGTTCAGGAACGGTTTTGCCAGTAACACCCGCGAGGATATCTAATAAGTTGGAAACCCCCGGTTTTTGTTCCAGATCGTAGCGAACACGGGGCGGTTCTTCTGAATCCGTGACTGCGCGTTTTATCTTTTTAGCGGCTGATTTCGGATCTTCCAACAAAGCGATAACGTTGTTGCGGTTATCATCTGACTTGGACATTTTCTTTTCTGGGTCTTGAAGGGCCATAACTCGAGCGCCACCCGTTGGGATAAACGGTTCTGGTACGGCGAAGATATTGCCATAGATAGAATTAAATCGTTGAGCAATATCACGGCTCAGTTCAAGATGTTGTTTCTGATCGATGCCCACAGGAACTTGGTTTGTTTGGTATACCAAAATATCCGCAGCCATCAGTACCGGATAGTCAAACAAGCCTGCATTGATGTTTTCGGCATGACGAGCTGATTTATCTTTAAACTGAGTCATGCGGCTGAGTTCACCGAAATAGGTATAGCAGTTTAGAATCCAGCTTAACTGAGCGTGTTGTGGGACATGAGATTGGACAAAAATAGTACTTTTTTCTGGGTCGATGCCGCAAGCTAGGTAGAGCGCTAGTGTATCCAAAGTACGTTTTCGTAGTTCTTTTGGGTCCTGGCGGACTGTGATTGCATGTTGGTCAACAATGCAATAGATGCAGTCGTAATCATCCTGCATTTTAACCCACTGACGTAACGCCCCCATGTAGTTACCGATGGTTAATTCACCGGAAGGTTGTGCGCCGCTGAATACAATAGGTTTTTGGGAGTTTAGTGTTTCAGATACAGGGGGTTCATTCATTTTATTATGCTTCCTGAAGTTTTAAAAATGGGAGTCCAATTGTGGATAGCAGATCCGAAAAATTCGTTAATATGCAATCTGGATTACTTAATGCAATAGATTCACCGTAGTTATATCCATAAGTTAAACCAACACAAGGGCAACCAGCCGCTTGTGCCGCTAAAATATCATTACGGGAATCACCGACAAAGAGCAGCTCTTCTTTACGCAGTCCGAATGTGCCCATTGTTAAATAAATAGGTGCCGGATGTGGCTTTTTCTCTTTAACATCATCACCACCTAACACTAATGAGAAATATTCACTGATGCCTAAAGAAGCCAGCAGAGGAGCAATGAAAGGTGTTGGCTTATTGGTGATGATACCCATTGGCAAGTTGTGTTTTGCCAGTTCAGCCAATGTAACTTTGACTCCTGGGAACAGTTGACTGCCTGTTGTTACGGTTGTTTCATAGAAACGATCGAACAGCTCGCGGGTTTCTTTATGCAGTTGGGTAGTCAATTTAACGTTGGCCCATGTCAACGCACGTTCGACCATAATATCTGCGCCATTACCTACCCAAGCAGCAACCCGCTCTTTTCCCGCAGCAGGGAGACCTTTGGCTAACAACGCTTGATCCAGTGCATCTGCCAAACCACCGGCACTGTCTACTAGTGTGCCATCCAGATCAAAAGCGATAGCACGAATACCTTTTAATACCTTACTTGCCATGAGATACCTTTGACAATTCACTACGCATATTATCAATAACAGTTTTGTAATCTGGTTGGCTGAAAATGGCTGAGCCAGCAACAAACATATCTGCCCCCGCGGTTGCAGTCGCGGCAATATTGCTAGCTTTAATACCACCGTCTACCTCAAGACGGATATCATAACCGCTTTCATCAATGATTTTACGAACCTGACGCAGTTTCTCTAGTGTTCCAGGGATGAAAGATTGACCACCGAAACCGGGATTTACCGACATCAATAGAATGATATCCAGTTTATCCAGAACATAATCAAGATAACTCAATGGAGTTGCAGGATTGAATACCAAGCCAGCTTTACAACCATGCTCTTTGATGAGTTGTAAACTGCGGTCAATATGTTCGCTGGTTTCTGGGTGAAAGGTAATGTAAGTCGCTCCTGCTTTGGCAAAATCAGGGATGATGCGGTCAACCGGTTTTACCATCAAATGGACATCGATTGGCGCAGTGATGCCATAATCCCGCAGAGCCTGGCAGACCATCGGACCGATAGTCAGGTTAGGGACGTAATGGTTGTCCATAACATCAAAGTGAACAACATCAGCCCCTGCTGCCAGCACCTTAGCGGTATCTTCACCCAGCCGCGCAAAATTTGCAGATAAAATGGATGGGGCAATCAGAAAGTCTTTCATTATCTTCTCCAAATCGTTTCTATCATCCCTTAATTGCCAGGCAAAAAGGGAGTGGATAAATCAGCGATATAATGCCAAAAGTTCGTCTACCTTACTGCGGGCAAGGATATTCCTGCTGATGGTACGACGTGCTTTGACAATATGAAGTGAAGCCTGATAGTACCATTTTCGTGTCATTGGCGTATCGTGGTTGGATATCAAAACAGGAATTGCACGTTCTGATGATAACTTAAATGCAATATTTGCCAGATTTTCCTGATCTGCAATGTTAAAGCTATTGGTGTGATACGCCGTAAAGTTCGCTGTTGCTGACAAAGGAGCATAGGGGGGATCGCAATAGATAACCGAGCCTTGATGTGCTTTGTTCAACGTGTGTTGATAGTGCTCACAGATAAAAGTCGCATTTTTGGCTTTTTCAGCAAACCAGTGTAATTCTTCTTCAGGAAAGTAGGGCTTTTTATAACGGCCAAAAGGTACGTTAAATTTACCATGAGAATTATAACGACAGAGGCCGTTGTAACAGTGGCGATTGAGATAAAGGAATAACACGCTGCGATAGAACGGGTCAGAGCTTTGGTTAAATTGCTCTCGTAACTGATAAAAATGTTCGGCTGTATTGTATTCTTGGGTAAACAGAGGGCGTGTGTGGACGATAAACTCATTAGCCCTGAGTTTTACTGTGTTGTACAGGTTAATCAGGTCACTGTTGATATCAGCGAGGATATAAGAATCGTAGTCGGTGTTCAAAAAGACAGAACCTGCGCCAACAAATGGCTCTATCAGACAACTACCGGCTGGCAGATGACGTTTGATGTCATCTACCAACGGGTATTTTCCACCGGCCCATTTTAAGAAAGCGCGTTTTTTTTTCATGCTGTCAATAATTACTCAATCATTCCAGAGCCGCAGATTGTACTCTGTTTAGGACAGCATATCAGCGCCTAATAAATATTGTTTTATTTTCTTAGGTCTTGTTGCACTTGTTGCATCGTTCTGACCCAAGGTTTTTTCGCCTGAATCTCGGCCGGTAGAGATGAAACAGCCTGTTTAGCTTCAGAAACGGAACGGTAATTACCATGAATTAAAACAAACCAAACTTTTCCATTACGTTTAGTTTCATAAACTTTGTAATGGGTAAGACTATACTTTTTAGCAAAAGCGGTCAGTGTATCTGAGCGGCTGGCACTACTTAATTGCAAAGTGTAGTGGTTTGCCGGGGTTCTCAATAGATCACTACTGGCGCTACTGACCTCATTGTTTTTACTGCTAGTATGATTTGTCGATGGTTTTGATTTAGCTGGTGTTTCTGATTTCAGTGGACGGATATTTTCCGGTTTTTGCTGTACCACCGGCGGTGGTGTTACTGGCTGTGATTGTTGAGCTTGATTCAGATTTTGCACTGCGTGATTTATATTACTTTGTTGTTGAGTCAGTGCATCAGGAATATTTCCTGGCAATTCAATGCGCTGATTTTGGCTTTCGCCATTGTTAGTTTGAGGCTGATGAGGTTGAGTTGCAGTACTACTAACAGGAGGAACATGGATTTCCTGTGGCCTGTTAATTGTATTTGTGGTGTTACTCTCTGATGTTATAGGTTGACTGTTATCGTTGCTGGATGATGAACCTGATAAATCAATATTCTTCTCGGCAACATTTGGCGATTGCTGTTTTTCATGTTCTGTCGGGGCTTTTAAGGCAGAACTGATAGCAATAATCAGCAGTAGCAGCACTAAAATCCCAATGCCGAGCATCATTTGCTGACGTGAAATCGCGAATTTGGGTTTGTTTAATGGCTGACGCGAGCGTGAGGAACGACGATCTGAGGTATCTGGCCTAAACTCATTATCTGCTCTTTGTTCGTTTTCTGATTTGAATTCGTCCATATGCCCTCCAAACAGAGCCAATATTGCCAATTGCAATTGAAGCCAGTCCGGCTGGCTGACTTAACTAAGATAGAAGTTTGTCTGATAGAATTGTTATTTTATGACACAACAATCAGATGTATGCAAAAAAACATTTAATTTAATACCATAAGCATACAACTTACTTAAAATTTACCCGTTTTCATAGGGTAAACATTGACAAATAGCGTCAATAACACAATTGTGTTCAATATCTGAGCGGAGATCGGCTTTACCTATTTTTGTTGGAAGAACCAGTCGTAATTTACCTGCTATAACTTTCTTATCTCGCATCATATGTGGCAGGTAGGCTTCCGGCGGCATATTTTGTGGCCCGTATACAGGCAGATTTGCCCGTTCCAACAATCGGATAATACGTTGAGTATCCTGTTCAGGGAAATTATCGGCAAGTTGAGCTGTTCTTGCTGCCATGACCATGCCTGCGGCAACCGCTTCTCCATGTAACCAGACACCATATCCCATCTCTGTTTCGATGGCGTGACCAAAGGTGTGACCAAGATTCAACAGGGCACGCAAGCCACTCAATTCTTTCTCATCTGCTGCGACAACTTCAGCTTTCAATTCGCAGCAACGACGGATGCAGTAAGCCATTGCTTGGTTGTCGAGAGCTAGAAGTTTATCCATATTATCTTCAAGCCAGCTAAAAAATGCGCTGTCGAGAATGATACCGTACTTAATGACCTCAGCCAGACCGGAAGAGAGTTCGCGGGCTGGAAGCGTTTGCAGGCAATTGAGATCGACCATCACAGAGGCCGGTTGATAGAATGCGCCTATCATATTCTTGCCAAAGGGATGGTTTACTGCGGTTTTTCCTCCGACAGAGGAATCAACCTGAGCAAGAAGGGTGGTAGGTATTTGAATAAAACGGACGCCACGTTGATAACAGGCAGCGGCAAAACCAGTTAAATCACCGATTACGCCGCCACCGAGAGCGATAAGTGTTGTGTCCCGGCTATGGTTATTTTCCAGCAAAGCAGAAAATACATCATTTAATACGGAAAGAGATTTGTACTGTTCACCATCAGGTAGAATCACTTCATCTACCCGAATCCCGACTTGCTGCAAGGTGGCTTTTACTTTTGCCAAATACAGCGGAGCTAGGGTTTGATTCGTTACCAGCATAACCTGCTGGTCTGCTTCTAGTGGTGCAAAAGCAGAAGGATCGTCAAATAACCCTTTTGCAATGGTAATTGGGTAACTACGTTCCCCTAAAGTGACAGTGATCTTTTCCATAAGCAGCCTTCGCCTTAATTATTTATCGCTGTACAGACTTGCTTGAATCAGTTCTTTTCCAGTAACTCAATGATTTGGTTAGCGACAACTTTAGCGCTCTGCTCATCGGTACGGATAGTGACATCAGCAATTTCCTCGTACAGAGGATTACGTTCGTTTGCTAAATTTTCTAAAACTTCACGTGCTGGAGCGTCAACTTGAAGTAAGGGGCGTTTTTTATCGCGCTGGGTGCGTGCTAGCTGTTTTTCAATGGTGGTTTCCAAGTAGACCACGACACCACGGGCAGACAGACGATTACGGGTTTCTCTGGATTTCACAGAACCTCCGCCAGTCGCCAGTACAATGCCTTGTTTTTCAGTGAGTTCGTTAATCACTTTTTCTTCGCGTTCGCGGAAGCCTTCTTCGCCTTCCACGTCGAATACCCAGCCCACGTCAGCTCCGGTACGTCGCTCAATTTCTTGATCGGAGTCGTAAAACTCCATATTGAGTTGCTGAGCTAACTGACGACCAATAGTGCTTTTGCCGGCACCCATAGGCCCAACCAGAAAGATATTACGTTTCTCTGCCATGTTTTTGGTATTACTAAGACTATTCGTTAATGATAACCCGCCCCGCTAATCAAATCAGCAGCGGGACCTAAACTGAAACCTCATGAGCGGTAATGTGAGATCAGATAACAAAATTATCTCAGTACATCAGCCAGTTTTGCAACTATATAAATCAACGACGAGCTTTTTGTGACGAAAGCTCTGGTTTCATTGGCTGATTATTGCGATGTTAAACCCGACCACTCAATTAGTTAACTCTTGTATGCTAAATCGGACTCAGCGTCAAATCTATAAACAGGATTAGTTGGAAAAATCTGCGCATCATCATACGGAATAGTTAAGCTTTTTATATCCAACTTACTGATATAAAGGTTATATTTTTATTTTCGGCTAAATATCCATCAGTTGAGGCGTAATGAATATGACTAACTCACGTCGGCTATGTTTATGGCCTTTTTGGTTAAATAGTGAACCGAGCAATGGGATGTCTGATAGATAAGGCACCTTCTGAGTTTGCTCGCCTTTTTTCTGTTGAAAAATGCCACCGAGAATAAGTGTTTCACCATTCTTTACAGTAACTTGAGTTATTATTTCCTGTTTGTCGATGGTTAAATTCTCACCTCCTCCTTGACTTATTGAGATCCCTGGCATGTTTTGGCTGATTTTCAGAGAGAGCCTGATTTTGTTTTTTCTCAGTATATGAGGGGTAACTTCCATTCCGAGTACGGCTTCTTTAAATTGCACGGTACTTTTCTCTTTTTCTTGGCTGACGTAGGGAATATCAGAGCCTTGCTTGATGCTGGCTAACTGTTGATGTGAGGCGGTTAGTCTTGGGCTGGCGATAATATCCAGTTGGTTTTCTTGTTCTAAGGCGCTGAGTTCCATTTCCAGCAAACTGGTGTGAATACGGGCAATATTGAACGAAAATCGATGCATATTATCGTTGGCTGCTTGGTTGATATTAAGGCGGTTTAGACCAGTTGTTGCATTAATTGGCTCTCCTATCGGCATGCCCCAATAAATACCGAGTTCATGTAATGCTTCTCTGCTGCTGGTCACGATATGTGCCGTAATCTGTACTTGTTGCTGTGGTGTATCTATCTCTTTCAGCCAGCTTTTTATCTGTGCGATGGCGATAGGGGTATCCTGTAAAATCAGACTATTAGTTTCAGGATCAAAATCAACTTTTCCCTCTTTTGTTATTAATGCGGGTCTGTTTTGCCTGAGATTCACAGTAATTCTTTCTGCGTCTGCATACTGTAATACGGTTGAGAGAGATTGAATTTCGGTCTCATTGACTGATTGATCAAATAACTCAACCGATTGTTCTTCTGTCTCTATCATCGGGGGAGCAAAAGGATTTCTTATCTCTGCAACAACAATAGCGGGCAGAAAAAGGATAAACAGAATAAATTTTTTAGTCATAAAGTTCCTCATGTGAGGTTTCTGACAGGGTGATTTTGACGTTTAGGAATTCACCTGATGGCGAAATGGAAAGCTGTTTAATCAGCAGCGGTGGATATAACGCTTGTAACGCCTCAAGAAAATTCAGCATCTGTTCGTAGTTCAAATAAATTGTGATTTGCCAGAGCGTTTTTTCCCCTTCTTTTTTACGTTGCCACTCAAGAAGTTGAGCGCCAGAATTTATCAATGGCTGTTGTAGTTGTTTTATTGCGGTAATTTTTACTGCATTTTGTCGCGGCTTACTGAGTTCATTTTCTATTTGGTTGATGTGTTGTTGTATATCTTCCAATAGCGGTAGCTGATTTAGTCGTTCATGGGCTGCTTTTGTATTGATTTGTTGATCTGCTATTTTTTGTGTCAGGCTACTTCTCTGTTCAGCTTTTTCTTGCCAGAAGAAAAGATAAAACAGAATCAGAAATGGCATGATGATAGCTTGCTGCCAGATAAAGAGCAGCCAGGTTGGTTTGGCAAACCACCATAGATAGTCACTTTTTATCATTGGATATTTCCGTCCGCCAGTTAGCGTCAATAACAAACTGCCTGATTTGTTGTTCGGTGGTGGTCATCTTTTTTAGTTGAATTTCAGACAATTGCCTGTTGTTTTCAAGATTATCCAGCAGAGACGTCATGCTGGAATAATCCAGACTATTAGCAACCAGTTTTAATTGACCTGCCTGATCATCGAAAGCGGTTAACCAACTTCCTTCTGGTAGTAATTCAGGTAATTCATTAAATAATTGCCAATGTTGCTGGTTCTGTTTCAGCCACGTTTGTTGTTGTTTTGATTTATAGGTCAGTGTGTTGTGAAGATTGATCGCCTCCTCTGTCTGAGTTATCTGTTGTTGCCAATGTAATTGTTGCTGGTTGAGTTGTTGTAATTGCCTTTGATACTGGTTAATCGCTTCCTGTTGTTTTAATAACATCCAGACGAGCACTGTCAGCCACAATATCAATTGCAATAAGAGAAGAGTCGCCCACCAACGATAACGATGTCTTAGCCGGGTTTGTCGCCAAGGCAGAAAATTAACCTGATACATCGTTACTTATCATCCGGTCTGAGTGCTAAACCACCGGCTATCACATATTCCATCAGTTGAACTGGCAGTGGTGGTTGATAATGACGAAATGCTGCCAACATATCCCAAGAGTAAGTTCCTTCAGGTAGGGCTTCTTGTTGGCAGCTACTGTAATAAACAGGCTGTTCAGCCATAGATGAGGCAGATAATTGACGGATAATCTGCTGTGGAGATGCTGCCGTATTCGTTGATACCAGATCATAAGCGAAGGGGGCATTGGCAGGAGATACCCATAGCCAACCAGATTGTTGCCTGTGTAACAGCCAACTATCAGCGGGAACGCCGGCATATTGCGCTATATAGCGTAGGGCACAGGGGGCAATATCAATGGCGTCTGGAATTATTCCTGCTTGTGCAAGACATTGTAGCCAGAGGTTGAGATCTTTCTGGCGAGCGGCGCTGATGTAGGCGTTTTGTTCAATAATACGGTAATCCAGCGCCAGTTCTCGGGTATTAAAGGGAAATTGTTTCTCGGCGCTAGCGTTGATAAACCAGCCTTGTTCCGGTTCTTTAAGATTGATATCTGGGGGCAAAGTCAGACTCTTTTGCAATGTTTGTTGTACAGGTAGGGCGAGTCTGAAACTGATTTTTTTAGGTAATTCTTGGCGCCATTGATTTAAAATATCACATAGTATTTCTGGTCGTTGCAGACGGCCTTCCGGCATAACCGTATCGGATAAAAGATATTGCCAGCAGTGGCGAAGCTGCCAGCCATCTCGGCGTTTTATAGCTGCGACGGCGCGAAGGGCGCCATTTTGGATGTCCAATCCGACATACCATTTTGGTGAATACATATATCGATCTCCATATCAGTAATTTTAATAAAAGACCATATTCAAGGTGCTGTGTAACCTTTATACTACGCGCCGATTGTTTATAAACCACCCGACTAACGTGGCATGGGAAATTTCAGGTGAAGTTCGTAAAGTATTTTCTAGTCTTTGTCGTGAGTTGCATTTTTCTGGGAACGGCCTCGATTTTTGGTATGTACAAATATATCGAGCCTCAGTTACCTGATGTGGCGACATTAAAGGATGTTCGATTACAGACACCAATGCAGGTGTTCAGTGCAGATGGCGAGCTGATTGCCCAATATGGTGAAAAACGCCGTATGCCTCTTAAGCTGTCCGAAATTCCACCGATTATGGTGAAGGCATTTATTGCAACGGAGGACAGTCGTTTTTATGAGCATCACGGCGTTGACCCGGTAGGGATTATCCGGGCAGCATCTGTCGCAATGAGTTCAGGCCATGCATCACAAGGGGCGAGCACCATTACCCAGCAACTGGCGAGAAATTTCTTTCTCACCCCAGAGAAGACGTTGATGCGTAAAATTAAGGAAGTCTTTCTGGCTATCAGGATTGAGCAATTGCTGAATAAGGATGAAATCCTCGAACTCTATCTTAATAAAATTTACCTTGGTTACCGGGCTTATGGTGTCGGGGCTGCGGCTCAAGTCTATTTTGGTAAGAATGTTAATGAGTTGACACTGAGTGAAATAGCGATGATTGCCGGCTTGCCAAAGGCGCCTTCTACGTTTAACCCGCTGTATTCGTATAGTCGGGCGGTTAACCGCCGGAATGTGGTTCTGAGCCGTATGCTCAATGAGGGCTATATTACTCAACAGCAATATAATCAAGCTAGAAGTGAAAAGTTGGTCGCTAATTACCATGCGCCCCAAATTGCTTTCTCTGCGCCCTATTTGTCCGAGATGGTGCGTCAGGAGATGATTGAGCGTTATGGTGAAAATGCTTATACCGACGGTTATAAAGTTTACACCACAATTACCCGTAAACTTCAGTTGGCTGCCGTGGATGCGGTGCGTAATAACATCATTGATTATGATGTGCGTCATGGCTACCGTGGCGCGCAGGAAGTTTTGTGGAAAGTGGGCGAACCTGCCTGGGATCGGGAACAGATTGCCAAGAAGCTTAAGACTTTGCCAAATTATGGGCCATTAATACCGGCTGTGGTGACCAGAGCCGGTACTGATCAGGCGATAGTGATGTTGCCTGATGGCAGTAGTGCGGAATTGCCAATGGCGGGTGTCCGTTGGGCCAGAAAGTTCAAATCTGATAGTGCACAGGGGGCGGTTCCTCGTAGTGTGAATGAAGTGGTGCAAGTTGGCGAGCAGGTTTGGGTTCGGAAAGTAAAGGATATTTGGTGGTTGGCGCAAATGCCGGATGTTAATGCTGCTTTGGTCTCTATTGATCCGAATGATGGTGCTGTAAAGGCGTTAGTTGGTGGGTTTGATTTCAACTTGAGTAAATTTAACCGTGTCACTCAGTCATTACGCCAGATTGGTTCCAATATTAAACCATTTCTCTATACCGCAGCGATGGATAAAGGGCTGACATTGGCTTCATTACTCAATGACTTGCCAATCAGCCGTTGGGATGCTGGAGCCGGTACTGACTGGCGTCCGAAAAACTCACCACCGACTTATGTTGGACCAATCCGTTTGCGTCAGGGATTAGGGCAATCGAAGAACGTCGTGATGGTGCGAGCAATGCGAGCAATGGGGGTCGATTATGCCGCTGATTACCTGCAACGGTTTGGTTTCCCGGCACAAAATATAGTACGGACGGAATCTCTGGCTTTGGGATCGCCATCATTCACACCAATGCAAATGGTACGTGGATATTCGGTCATGTCCAATGGCGGCTATCTGATCGATCCTTACTTTATTACTAAGATTGAAAACGAAGATGGCGATATTCTATTTGAGGCTAAACCGAAAATTGCATGTCCGCAGTGCGATATTCCAGTAATTTATGGAGATACGGTACGTTCAATCGAGCTTTCTGAAAACTCGATTGAGAATGTTGCTCAATCTCATGTTAGCCAGCAAGAGATATTGCCGTTGCCTGAATTGGAAAGAGTACCGGTAATTGATAGCCGTGAAGATGCGCAAGAATATGCTCCTCATGTTATCAGTACTCAATTGGCATTTTTGATCCATGATGCTTTGAATAGCAATATTTTTGGTGAGCCGGGTTGGTCTGGTACGGGTTGGCGCGCCTCGCGCGATCTGAAACGTCGTGATATTGGCGGCAAAACTGGAACAACTAATAGTTCAAAAGATGCCTGGTTCTCTGGTTATGGGCCGGATATTGTCACGACGGTTTGGATTGGTTTTGATGACCACCGTAGAAGCCTTGGTCGTACAGCAGCCAGTGGTGGCGAGGCGGGTGCTAAGAGTGCGCAGCCAATTTGGGATGACTTTATGAAAATCGCTTTGGAAGGGGTTCCTGAAAAAGAAGTCACACCGCCTCCGGGGATTGTTTCTGTCGTAATAGATCGTAAGACAGGCAAACTTGCTGGCGGAGGCGGGGATACCCGCAGTGAATACTTCATTGATGGAACTCAACCTACCGAGAGTGCGGTGCAGGAAGTGGGCACAACTTTAATTGAGAATGGTGAAAGTCAGGAATTATTCTGATGAACAAACAGGCACAACGAAGCGCGGTTGTGCCTGTGAACTTCAACGGTGCTTTAAGTATTTTTGTGCCAGAAACAGGGCGCAGACATTACGCGCTTCGTTGAAATCAGAGTGATCCAGTAATGACATCATATCTGCTATAGGCCAACGTATTTGTGGTAATGGTTCAGGTTCATCTCCTTCCAGGCTTTCTGGATAGAGATTTTCAGCAATAACAATGTTCATTTTGTTAGAAAAATAGGATGGGGCCATAGTGAGTTTGGCTAATTGTTCTATTTTTCTGGCGCCAAAACTGACTTCTTCTTTTAATTCACGGTTAGCGGCTTCAAAGATACTTTCCCCGGGGTCGATCGCGCCTTTAGGAAAGCCCAATTCGTATTGCTCAATGCCGACTGCATACTCACGAATAAGCAATAATTCATCCCCAATGACCGGGATTATCAGAACAGCTTCCCGATTGACCGGACGCATCCGTTCATAAACGCGTTTTACACCGTTACTGAATTCGAGATCAACTGACTGAATATGAAATAAACGTGAATGGGCAATGTCCTCTATGTTTAGGATTTTAGGGTTTTTCAGGTCATTCATAATTGCCCCTGATGGTTTAATATGGGTTGAGTTGAGTGCCTGTGTATTATTACGTCATAAATTATTTCATTAACCTTAGATTTTATGATGAAATTAGGTACACTCCATAGCTTGACTAAATATGGCCGATTATTTTGATAAATGATAGTGATTATCGCTGGTTATTGTTGTTACTGCTATCTTTATCCTGTTTGGAAATAGATCTATGTTGTAGATAGTTTAATGAGTGATTATATAACTCATTGTAAAATAAATTAAAAAATAAATAGAAATAACCTAATTCAGAACTTAACGTGTAGTTGCTAATTTGCAGACAGCAATAGCAAGATTGTCATGGGTATGGGGATAAAATGAGCGTAACAGTCGTTATATTGGCTATCTTGATAATTAGCCTGATTGTCATGACTTCCTTTCTGATTTTCAGATGGAAGCTACATGATAACGCCTGTTATCTGCCTTCTGTTGCTGCGCCAACCTATCGTAAACTTAATGCTGATGAGCATCAGGCTATTGAATGTTATTTGAGTCGAGTGTTGCTGCCAGTTGTAACAGACCGTATTAATAAAACAAGTTGGCCAATTCTGATGGGTAAAAATGATATGGTTTATACTATCTGTCATTCCATTACCCGCTTTTCTGTTGCCTCAGATGAACTACATAGCTGGCGTTATTATATTGATATGGCAGAAGTTCATTTGCCTTTTTTCCTTGAGCCTTTTATTAAACAGCAGAATGTTATTGATGTTGTTCACACCGCGACAATACCACTTGTTATCTCGATTAATGGTCACTTTCTGAAAGATTTTCAACAGGATTTTCCTTCTGCTCCAGTAATTTCAGATGTATCTCATCAACAGGCATCGATCCAAAAAAATGGTGAAACCAGCGTAAAATTACAAAATATCCGCAAAGAGACATTGGAAGAATATCGGTTGAATCATTCATCGGGTCTTTGGGAGGGGGGATTTTTGTGTTTTGGATTTTTCGTTTGGTTTCTTGCATTACTTGCGCCAACACTGTTTTTGCCGTGGCTGATGTTGATTGCAGGCAGTTTAGTCGTTGTCAGTTTTTGGCCGCTATTTTGTCCACTCTCAATATGCAGGCGTCAGGATATTCACTGTTTTACCGGTATACCAAAGCGATGGGGATTATTTGGCGAATTTGAGCGAGGGCAAATGAGTAATATTTCACTTGGTGGAATTGATTTGATTTATCCTCCTCATTGGGAGCCCTATGTTGTTCACTATCTTGATCAAAAAACCGATATTGATATTTACAGTAACGGACAGGTAGTCAGGCAAGGGCATTATCTTTCTTTGCATGATGAAGAAAAAAATTACCCTTATCGTCGTTATGGGAAAAATCTCATGATGATTGTTAGCAGCTTGCTTATTATGCTGCTGCTCTATTTTTATCATCCGGTTAGTGTACCGATGAAACTCAGTTTTGCCTGGTTACGTGGCAGCAGCACAAAAGTTGTCACTGACGCTAGTATGATGGAAGGGATAGAATTACGAGTTGGGGATATCCTGAAAGCAAAAGGGGTTGGTATGTGTTATATGCCGCCAAACAATATGAACGGTAAAGGCAACACCTATTTTTCTCCATTCGATTGTTCGGGAATATATTGGAATAGAGTTAATCCACTGCCAATACCAGAATCAGAAATTATAGAACATGCAGCTAGACTGATTGCAACTGTTAATAAACAATTACGTTTACAGGAAAATGACAACGTAATAAATCCAGACCTTGCTCGGGAGGTTGTCAAATCTGGTATGATCTTATTGGATAATTTCCCTGATATTATATTGAAAACTAAAGAATTATGTGAAAAAGAAACAGACTGTTTACGCTTGAAAAATGCTTTGGTTAACTTGGGTAGCGCTAATGATTGGCTAACTTTGCTAAAGAATGCAGAAAGTGGCAAATTAGATGACACTCATGTTTTATTGCGTCCGGCAGGCGCTGAAGCTTTGGGAAAGTTGGTTGATGCAACGACATCATCATTTATCTACCGGGAAATAGATAAAGTCGCAATGTTGCTTAATAGCCCTTCTCCTGGCGGCGTTCTGCTTATCAGTGATGAAGGCAAGCAATTGGTTGAATATATAACGCCGACTATTATCTCTTATGACCATAGTGCGTTAGAACAATGGCGTGAGTTACAGCGATTATCGGATATGGTATTGCAAACACCCTTTGAGACAACGGGAATTATCACGGAATTGTCCGTAGATAGTCATGGAACCCGCCGGATTGTGTTACATAATGAATTGGATTCCATGACGCTTGCTCGTTGTATTGGTACCACTGTTTTATTCTTGGTTCTTTTTACGACCTTACTCATTAATTTTATGCTGGTTGTTAAGAAAAATCGGCAGAACAAACAACGTCTAAACAAAATCAAGCAATATTACGATAACTGTTTTAATACACTTTTTCCGCCTACGCGTTGGCGATAATCGATAGTGGTATGTTAGGCTTTGCGTTATTTGCCAAAGCTGATAGTGAGAGGAAAAATGAAGGATAATTCAGACTCCGATCAAGCTGTCCGTTTGGATAAGTGGCTGTGGGCGGCCCGTTTTTATAAAACACGGGCTATTGCACGGGAAATGATAGACGGCGGTAAAGTTCACTATAATGGTCAAAGGAGTAAACCGAGTAAATTGGTTGAACCCGGGGCTGAAATTAAACTGCGTCAGGGTAATGATGAACGTATAGTTGAAGTTCTTGCACTAAGCAATCATCGGCGCGGTGCGCCGGAGGCGCAACAACTTTACCAGGAAACGGAAGCGAGTATTGCTAACCGGGAAAAAATGGCAATTGCTCGAAAAATGAATGCATTAACTATGCCTCATCCTGATCGCCGACCGGATAAAAAAGAAAGACGTACGCTGATTAAGTTTAAAAACACCAAATTAAGTGGGCAGGAATAACCTGCTCGAATGAGAGATCTTTTATGTTTAAACAAGACCAATTACACCGCTTTTTATTTGAGAATTATTCTGTACGTGGTGAGCTGGTTTTAGCCAGTGAAACTTACCAGCATATTTTGGAAAATCATGATTACCCGCAGCCGGTACAGCAATTATTAGGAGAACTGTTGGTAGCAACCAGTCTATTAACGGCAACACTGAAATTTGATGGTGATATTACGGTTCAGATTCAGGGAGATGGTCCGGTCAAACTGGCAGTGATTAATGGTAATCATCAGCAACAAATGCGTGGTGTCGCTCGTATTGATGGATTCATCCCTGAAAATAGCAGCCTGAAGCAGATGGTTGGCACAGGCTATATGGTTATTACCATTACGCCGACTCATGGTGAGCGTTATCAGGGCGTGGTTGCACTGGAAGGTGAAACACTGGCGGATTGCCTTGACGATTATTTCAGACAGTCTGAACAGCTACCAACTCGTTTATTTATCCGTACTGGTATTCAAGATGGAAGCGTTGCGGCTGGTGGTATGTTGTTACAGATTTTGCCAACAGCGGAACAAGGTAGTGCAGAAGCTTTTGATCATCTGGCGCAATTGACTGCGACCATTAAAGGTGAAGAGTTATTTTCATTGGAAGTTAAGGAGATCTTGCACCGCCTTTATCATGAGGAGGATGTCATATTATATGAGCCGCAAGCGGTCGAATTTCGTTGTACTTGTTCGCGCCAACGTTGTGCTGACACATTAGTCACACTTTCCGATGAGGATGTTAATCATATTTTGCAGAAAGATGGCAACATTGATATGGCGTGTGAATATTGCGGTACGCACTATATTTTTGATGCTGATGATCTGGCTGCAATTAGAGCGGAAAAAAAGAACCAGCTCCATTGATATTCTATCTAAACAAATTTTCTCACCTCTTAAGGCGCGGATTCGCGCCTTTCTATCAATATCCATAATATTCAAAACTGCTTTTGTGCCTTTGGCCCCAGATTAAACTTAAAAAAATAGTGGGTTTTCAATTTTTTGATAACTATCGCTGTTAATTAATCATAACTATTTATTATTGCTCACAGAAAAAGCGTGACTACCCAGGAGCAATAAACATGAGTGTTAAAGGTATTACCCCGCAGGAACTCGCGGACTATGGAATCCATGATGTTAATGAAGTTATTTATAATCCAAGCTATGAGTTGTTATTTTCAGAAGAAACCAAACCTTCACTCGAAGGCTGCGAGAGTGGCACTCTGACCAACCTGGGGGCTGTGGCTGTCGATACGGGGATCTTCACGGGTCGTTCTCCCAAAGATAAGTACATTGTTCGTGATGATGTCACCCGTGACACCGTATGGTGGGCTGATCAGGGAAAAGGTAAAAATGATAACAAGCCATTACAGCAGGAAACATGGACATACTTGAAAGGCTTGGTAACTAAACAGCTTTCAGGCAAACGTTTGTTTGTGGTTGATGCTTTCTGTGGCGCTAATGCAGATACACGATTGAAAGTCCGCTTTATCACAGAAGTTGCGTGGCAGGCTCATTTTGTTAAAAACATGTTTATCCGTCCGTCGGATGAAGAGTTGGCGGAGTTCAAACCAGATTTTATTGTGATGAACGGTGCAAAATGCACCAACCCGCAATGGCAAGAGCAGGGTTTGAACTCTGAAAACTTTGTTGCGTTTAACCTGACAGAACGTATGCAGCTTATTGGTGGTACTTGGTACGGCGGCGAAATGAAGAAAGGGATGTTCTCTATGATGAACTACCTGTTGCCGCTGAAAGGTATTGCTTCGATGCACTGTTCTGCCAACGTGGGTGAGAAAGGGGACGTTGCGGTCTTCTTCGGCTTGTCTGGCACAGGTAAAACCACACTTTCTACTGATCCAAAACGTAAGCTGATTGGTGATGATGAGCACGGTTGGGATGATGACGGCGTCTTCAACTTTGAAGGTGGTTGCTACGCGAAAACCATCAATCTGTCCAAAGAGGCGGAACCTGATATCTACAATGCGATTAAACGTGATGCGTTGCTGGAAAATGTTACTGTACTGACAGATGGCGCGGTTGATTTCAATGATGGCTCAAAAACTGAAAACACTCGTGTTTCCTATCCTATCTACCATATTGAAAATATTGTTAAGCCGGTTTCTAAAGCGGGTCATGCAACTAAGGTCATCTTCCTGACTGCGGACGCATTCGGTGTGTTACCTCCAGTATCTCGCTTGACACCCGAACAGACTCAATATCACTTCCTATCTGGTTTTACTGCAAAATTGGCTGGTACCGAACGAGGTGTGACTGAACCGACACCTACATTTTCTGCTTGTTTTGGTGCTGCATTCCTGACTTTGCATCCAACCCAATACGCGGAAGTATTGGTAAAACGTATGCAGGCGGCAGGTGCTAAGGCTTATCTGGTGAATACGGGTTGGAATGGTACGGGTAAACGAATCTCGATTAAGGATACCCGTGGGATCATTGATGCCATTCTCAATGGTGATATTGAAGAAGCTGATACCATTACATTACCTATTTTTGATCTGGCGGTTCCGACAGCGTTGCCGGGTGTTAATACCGACATTCTTGATCCACGTAAGACTTATGCAGATAAATCTCAATGGGAAGAGAAGGCGAAAGATTTGGCTCATCGTTTTGTCGATAACTTTGATAAATATACTGATACCCCGGCGGGGGAAGCTTTAGTGAAAGCGGGTCCTAAACTGTAATTGTGAATTCTTTAGCCTCATCCGTTGGGGTGAGGCTTATTTGATATTTATGTTGGAGGAAGGTCAAACAACAGTATTTCACTATCACGGCTGGCGCTAAGTTGAATATTGACTTCATCCCGGATAGCCAGACCATCGCTGGTGGTGGCTTTGACGCCATTAACCATCACTTCGCCACGAATGACTTGTATCCAAATATAACGGCCTTTTTCTGCAACATATTCGGCGGTTTCGTGATCTTTAAGTACCCAACGCCATAAAGTCATATCCTGAAATACTCTCAGTGAACCATCCCGGGCATCAGGTGAGAGCACCAATTGGCGGCCTTGTACATCATCAAAACGACGTTGTTCATAGCGCGGCGTTAAACCTGTTTTACTTGGGATGATCCAAATCTGATACAGATGCAATTGGCAATCACTGTTCGGATTGTATTCTGAATGGCGAATGCCGGTACCTGCGCTCATAATTTGGAATTCACCAGCAGGTATCCGTTCCTTATTTCCTATACTATCCTGATGTTCAATGGCGCCGGAAAGGATATAGGTCAGTATTTCCATATCCTCATGCGGATGGGTACCAAAACCTTGACCTGCTTTGACGAAATCTTCATTAATAACTCTTAAAGCTGAGAAATTCATAAAATTAGTATCGTAATAGCTGGCAAATGAGAAGGTATGCCAGCTAGTTAACCAGCCATGATTGGCATGGCCGCGATCTGATGCTTTGCGTAAGTGGATCATATTCAAATCTCCTCAATAGTTTTTACAGTCTAATTGAGAAGAGATAGCATTAAAGCTTAAAAATCTGACTTAATTATTCAAATATTTTGAATAATTGATAATTGGATTAATTAATAAAAAGAAGCCAGCACCCGGCTGGCTAAAGTAAACACTGGAAGCAATGTGAGCAATGTCGTGCTTTCATCTGTACCCTGAAGGCAGTTCATCTGAAAGCGGTACGAATGATAATAATTATCACTATCGATTGTAAAGTGTTTTTTCTGGTCAAATATAGAATAATGGTGAAGTTTTCAATCAAGTGATTGATAAATATTGATATTTTTATATGCGTCGGTGTGATGCTTAAGGGAAAGAAAATTATTTTGCCGAGTCGATTTGTTAGGTAATCACCTTAGATTGTTCAGTAAATTTGACATGAGATTAAGAGCCTTGGCAGGATTACCGTAAACCCTTAGCAGGAGTTTATTGGTCGAAATAATTTGATTAAGAGCTGAAACATGCTTGGATAAAATAAGCTAGGGTTGGAATTGTATTTACCATAGCCAACTATTTATTTTAAGAAATGTTTTGGTGAAATAATTACGTTATAATGAATTTTAATATGCTGCTCAATGCCAAATGTTCTCTAAAATTCAACTCGTTCTAAACTTTTTTACTCTAATAAGCCGTTTCCTTTATATATTCTGACTGTATTTTTAACGTCATGAAAGATATCTTTTCAGGTAATTATATGTGGCATTTTTTGGCGTGGATTGTGTTAACAGGCTTGACCGTTTGGGGAATGATTAATCATTCACTAAATCAGAATTATCAACAACAAACAGTTTCATTTAATATTCTTTATCGAGAGCTGAGTGAAAAGCTGGCGCAACATGACGCAATTGTATCGCTAACGGATACTAATATCGGATTAGATCAGCTACAGGAAAATTTTCCGCAAATCGTCGGATTACAAGAGATGCCAATGAATGTATTAATATTCCCTATAATTAGTGAAGAGGATGAAGGAAGATATTGGCTTAATAGTAAACGCAGTAGTATCCGGTTATTAATAGATCTTAATATCCTGATGAAAGATTTATCATTATTGTCACAATTTAGAATGATACAACTGGATTGGAATAATCGCCCATTGATTACGTATGGGGTGGAGAAAGAGCACTATTTTTGGAACTGGGAGAAAAAGTTAGCTAATCGTTTTCAGCCTTTTGTGCTTAAAGTGGGTAACGATCAACAATGGCTTAGACTTCCGTGGGGCTATATTGCTTGTCTGAGTTTTTTATGGGCAGTAATTATCTGTTTTATCTTTTTAATTCAGAAGAATAAAAGATTGAGGAAAATTTCTGATTTACGAGCACATTTCTTTGAATTTACCCGCTTAAATACAATGGATGAAGTGGCAACCGGTGTTGTTCATGAATTAAATCAGCCTTTGACGGCGATTATGAGTTATAACCAAACCGCGTTGAGGTTAATGAAAAAGCAGCAATATGATAAAGTGACGCCAATACTGGATTCATCGATTTTGCAAACTCAACGCATTGCAAACTTATTAACGCAATACCGTCAAAAACTGACGGCTGGTAGTATTATTTTACAACCTGTGAATATTCAAGCGATATTAGGTCGAGTTGAAGTATTGCTCGAAAATGAAATTAAGGCCAGTAAGATCAAGATAATAAAGCATATTTTTGATGAACTGCCAATGATATCTGCTGAGCCGTTGTGGATTGAGCAGATATTTCATAATTTAATCAGTAATGCCATTCAGGCACAGCAAGAGCAAGGTCGGTCAGAATATCAAAGTTGGATCTGTATCGATATTAACTATATTAATGAAATGATAAGAATCACGATAACAGATGGTGGCCCTGGATTAAGTGATGAAGCTTTAAAAAACGTGTTTATTCCATTCTTCACAACACGCCAACAAGGTATGGGATTGGGAATGACGTTAACAGAAACATTAATTCATAAACTTGGTGGTGATATTCATGCTGAAAATTGTGAAACAGGGGGAGCGCGTTTTATTATTTGGTTACCAACTAATAAAGGTAAGGAGAAATAATGGCGGCAGTGATTTATCTTATTGATGATGATGAAGCGATCCGTGACTCATTATCTATGTTATTAGAAACAATGAATTGGCAGGTAAATTCATTTCCTGGTGCGCAAGAATTTCTTGATGAAATTGGTAGTAAGAATATCGCAGCGCTTCAGGGATGTATTTTATTGGACATTCGTATGCCGGGAAAACCTGGATTGGCATTGCAGGCCGATCTATTGAAACTCAATAGTACATTACCGGTCATTATCATGACCGGACACGGAAATATTGATCTTTGCCGTCGAGCTTTTAAAAATGGCGCTTTTGAGTTTTTAACCAAACCTATTGATGCGGATTTATTAATTGAAACGGTTTCAAGTGCATTATTATTTCATCAAAAAGTATTTAAGCAACATCAGATATATGAACAATTGAAAACGAAATTCAACCAGTTATCTGAACGCGAAAGGGAGGTGATGAAAATTATTTTAGAAGGTAAAACCAGCAAACAAACAGCTCAACAGTTATCGTTATCACCACGTACTATTGAGGTTCATCGTGCTAATATATTTCATAAATTGGATATACATTCTTTACCGCAGTTAGTCAAAGAGTATGAATTATTTAAGTCATTATCTTATGACTAAGTATTTCTACTGAGTTGAATAAGTAATTGACCGAATAGCTATAGCCGATAAACCTCATTAAGTTAGAACAGGATAATTCATCAACTTAAACTTAATGAGGTTTACCTATGAAACACTCTCTTTTCTATACTGTTCTGGCCGCAGGTTTATTCGCTCAATCTGCTTTTGCTTCATCACTAATTACCGAACGTAATATTACCCTTGAGATAGCAAATAAATTAGCTTCTGAAGCAATTCAGTCTTGTAAATCGAATAATTATAACGTGGCGGTTTCTGTTATTGATAAAAGTGGGGTTTTGAAAGCGGTTCAGCGTATGGATAAAGCTGGGTTGCATACCGTTGAGGCGAGCAAAATGAAAGCTTATACCGCGTTATCTACCCAGAGAACGTCAGAGGACGTCATGAAAACCGCACAATCAAATCTTGGTGCTCAATATTTAGGGGATATTCCAGGCTTCCTATTACTTGGTGGTGGTGTTCCAGTTAAATCTGGTGATGAAGTGATTGGCGCAATTGGTATTGGCGGCGCACCGAGTGGTTCTTTAGACCAACAGTGTGCTTTTGATGCGATTCAGAAAATTTCATCAGAGTTATCTTAATCATAATGATTTATAATGTATGTAGGGGTAATAATGATGAATTAATTCTTTATTTCTGTTCATAATTGCGATATTCGTTATATTGATATTAGGAGTGTAGAATTTAGATTTAATATCTTTTATTATCGTACTTTTTACAAAGGCAATAACTGGATTGAAGTTATTGCCTTTCATTTTAAAATAATTGGAATAGGCTATTTGGAGGGTTTTATTTATTTGATTTTCTATTATTTAAATTTAGTTAGATTTAAAGATATGTTTCTGAATTGTCATTTTATAACACTATAATGTCGTTATCTCTATGGTTTATATTCTGTCATTTAAGTTGTTTATGAAACTCTATTGCATTACGGTTATGAATTATAAGAAATTCTACATATCAAGATATGCAATCTTATATTAATTCTCCCGATTATAATCTTATTTTAGGCTATTGTTTTGGTCGTAATGATCAAGCTTTACGTTTTTACACAGGTGCGGGTTCTGTAACAAGTTACACTTATATCTAATGCAAGAAAAAACGCAGGATTAGGAGGTAAGGAATGAATTAATAATCCTGCATCCCGAAAAATACTTTTTTGCAGAAACAATAAAGTTTGTGAAAATATATGAAAATGACAATGACTATATTTGACGTCATTTTAATCTGTACCTAATGGAATAATACAAATAAACTCACACTGAGCTTATGTAATAAAAGATTATTACATTATTATCGTGCGCAATATCACGAAAAAGTCTCTCCTCCTAACTCCTCCTCCCTCTTAGTATCAAAACTAGGAGGATGCTGACTCATCTGAGACATTATTTAATATTTCATTCCTATTTTATTAACAATAATATCGGCGACGATTTATTTCTATTAAAAAGGTCTGATTATGGTAGCTCCCTTCTGGAAAAGGGCTTACCTGGCCCTATTAAGCAGTACATTCGTTTTACTACTGGCAAGCTGTGATAACAATAGTTCTTTACCCGAACCCCCGGAGGAACCGATGGCGCATATCCCTAATAAAGTACCCAGTGAAGCTGCTGTTGCCGGCAATTTTCAGGCAGTGATCCACTTGGTGGACATTGCTAAGTTAAGTCAAAACCCAACCACAAACCGTGATTACAGTACCAACACCCTCTACTTATGGAACGATAAAAATTGTGATGCCTTGGCTTCCCCTTCATCAAGCTGGAACGACACCAGTGCAACTCCCACTGGCAGCGATAATTATGGGCCTTACTGGGTCGTGCCGTTAAATAAAAATGAGGGCTGTATCAATTTTATCGTGCGTGATGGTAACAACAATAAATTGGTCGACAGTGACCTGAAAATTTCCTTCTCCGATTTCAGTAACCGTACCATCTCGGTGATACCCGGCAATCCTCAAATTTACGGCAGTCGTGCGGCAGCCTTTAATTCCGTATTTGGTATTTCTCAGGCTTCGGCACATTGGGTCGATAACCAGACTTTGTTGTGGTCGGGTGGAGCGGATAAGCCCCATGTCCGCTTATATTACAATCGGAATGGCAAGGTGGAAGCTAATGATGAAGGAAATTTCACCGATAGCTATCTGGCGTTAACACCGACGACTCTGAGCCAGAAGACGGCTGAGCGATTCCCGCACTTGAAGAAATTAACAGCGTTCCGCCTGCCAGAGGACACTGATGTCGATACATTGCTTACCGGTGAATTGGTGGCATTGGCGACCAATGAAACTGGCTTGCTATTGTCGGCTACTCAAGTACAAACGGCTGGTGTGTTGGATGACCGCTTCGCTAACGCTGCTGAGACATTGGAATATGGTGTGCTGGTTAGCGATACTGGTGTTACCTTCCGCTTGTGGGCGCCTACTGCTCAGCATGTTGGGGTGGTTATCTATGATGCAAATAAACAGGTCATCGCCAATCATGTAATGAATCGTGATCCTGCTAGTGGTTCCTGGTCATGGCAAGGTGATAAAGATCTGGTTGGCGCTTACTACCGTTATGCTTTAACGGTATATCATCCATATTCCCGTAATGTGGAGCACTACGAGGTTACTGATCCCTATTCCTACAGCTTGTCCACCAATTCGGAGTACAGTCAAGTCATCAATTTGGATGATGAGGCGCTAAAACCACAAAATTGGGATAGCCTGCTCATGCCGCGTTCGCAAAATACACCGGCAGATATTGCGCGTATGACCATATATGAAGCTCATGTTCGCGATCTCTCCGTTGCAGATGGCACGGTACCAGAAACTTGGCGCGGTAAGTATCTCGCTCTCACTGCTGACAACAGCGATATGTTCAAACACCTTAAGGCATTGAGCCAGGCAGGGGTTACTCATATGGAGTTGTTGCCGGTATTCGATGTCGCTTCTATTAATGAATTCAGCAATGAAGTGGCTGATCTGAATCACCCGTTTAGTCGTTTGTGCCAAGTCAACCCAAAGGTGAGAAATAGCCGTTTCGCTCATTATTGCAGTAGTTCACAGACTGTGGGTGAAGTATTGCAGAAATTACAGCGTGGTGACAGAGCCAATAACCCGCAGGTACAAGAGCTGAATGCAATGATTGCAGAAACCGACTCCTACAACTGGGGCTACGATCCGTTTCATTATTCGGTACCAGAAGGTTCTTATGCCACTGATGCGGAAGGTTCGGTACGTATAAAAGAGTTTCGCGCCATGATTCAGGCCATCAAGCAGCAATTGGGGATGAATGTGATCATGGACGTGGCGTATAACCATACCAACGCCGCCGGGCCGACGCACCGATCCTCGGTATTGGATAAGGTAGTGCCTTGGTATTACCATCGTTTGAATGAGATCACGGGTAGTGTTGAATCTAACACCTGTTGTCACGATACGGCTCCAGAGCACCGCATGTTCGCTAAACTCATTGAAGACTCGTTGGTGACTTGGGTTAAGGGCTATAAAATCGACGCGTTTCGATTTGATTTAATGGGCTACCATCCTAAGGCTCAGATTTTATCGGCACTAGCAAAAGTACGTAGGATTAATCCATCGGTCTACTTTTTCGGTGAAGGTTGGAATTCCGGGCAGGGTGACCGTTTCGAGATTGCTTCACAGATTAATCTTAAAGGTACTGGAATTGGTACTTTCTCTGATCGACTGCGCGACGCGGTACAAGGTGGCGGGCCGTTTGATTCCGCTGACACTATTCGTATTAACCAGGGGATAGGCAACGGCGCAGGAACATTACCGAACGAAATGGCTTGGTCAGATACTAATGAGGCACGTCATCTGGCGGATCTGGTACGTCTTGGCATGGCGGGCAATTTGGCTGATTTTGTGATGATCAATAAAGATGGGGCAGTAAAAACGGGTCGGGAAATTGACTACAAAGGCGCTATAGCCGGTTATGCCGCTGATCCAATTGAGGTGATCAATTATGTCTCTAAGCACGATAACCAAACGCTGTGGGACATAATCAGCTACAAAGCTGCACGTGAGGCGAATCTGGCAACACGAGTTCGTATGCAGGCGATATCCCTCGCCACGACATTCCTTGGACAAGGATTGGCTTTTGCTCAACATGGATCGGAGCTACTACGTTCAAAATCTTTTACTCGCGATTCCTATAATTCCGGCGATTGGTTTAACCGTGTTAGCTACACCTATCAGGATAACAACTATGATGTTGGTATGCCGGATCAGCGTGTTGATGGCGAAAATTATGCATTGATTGAAAAAGTGAAAAATGTGGTAGATAAACCGGGCCAGACTGAATTATTACAGATGACGGCTTTTTATCAGGAATTGTTGCGTTTGCGTCAATTTTCACCACTGATGACTCTTGGTGATGGTGTATCGGTTAAACAACGTGTTGATTTTCGTAACGTTGGGCCGCATCAGCAACTTGGATTGCTGGTGATGACCATAGATGACGGTAATACAACGGGCGATGACCGTGATTCGCGATTTGACGGCCTAGTGGTGGTAATTAATGCGGCTCCACATCCTGCCACGGTAAGAGATCTTAACGTCAGAGGGTTGAAGTTGAATGAAATTCAGAGAGAGCTAGGTAGCATTTCTCTGGCGGCGGGTACCAGAATCGCGAAAGATGGCACGGTCACGCTGCCGGCTTGGTCGGTAGCGGTGCTGGTTTTGCCGCAGGATGGGAAGCGCGGTATTGGTTTGCCTGTCCGTAGAAAGTAACGCTTAGGAATTTTCCATTGTTTACATCGGGGCGGTTTGTCCAGACCGCCCATTTTTATCTTGAAAGGGTACCCCTCCCGCTTTTATTGTTGGTGATAATTGACATCATCATGTTGCTGCTTGCTTCACAAAATAGGTGGCTTTATAAGCTTAATTTTCCCATTGGTTACGGCGCTTAATAGTTTAAAAGTCAGTAATTTGTATTGACATAATAAAAAAATATGATGATATGGTTTTATTCGATTGTAAATTATACAAAATTGTTGGTGGTGGCTTTTTGGAAAGGATGGCAGTAGGTCAATGCTCATCTCATCGCTTTTTATTCATCACCACACAGAAGGAGACAAGTTGAATTTCCAAGGATTACAGGCAAAGTACCGCCGACTATTTCAGGAAAGTGCTGCCTGGAAACTGTTGAGAGCTGATAATGCTCCTTTAATTTTGGCATTTTTGGGGGAATTGTTTTCCGAGGATAGTGAAGTCCCTTTTAGTCGTGCTCGTGTGTCACTTGATGCAGAGTTGGTACGCTGTCGCGAACTTGGTCTTTGGGAAACTGAAACGGGAGCGGGCACTTATCTCAATAAATGGATTCGGGAAGGCTGGTTGCGTGAGATGGATGACACATTAACTAAAACGGATGCCAGTGAAATTGCACTCCGTTTTAGCCAGGGGCTTGATGAACGCAATTCAGGAACTACTGCGTCTCATCTTCGAATTGTGCAGGAAGCGGTCAGGGACTTTGCAGTAGCGATTAGCCCAAATGCCGATGAGCGTGTCGCACTTTTGGAAGATAGAAAATCTGAGATCCAAAGAGAGATTGA
This sequence comes from Photorhabdus luminescens subsp. luminescens, assembly GCF_001083805.1. Classification (GTDB taxonomy): domain Bacteria; phylum Pseudomonadota; class Gammaproteobacteria; order Enterobacterales; family Enterobacteriaceae; genus Photorhabdus; species Photorhabdus luminescens. The sequence goes on from NZ_JXSK01000005.1 coordinate 44,792, forward strand.
TGCTCTAAGGGCCGGCGTTGTGACCGAATTAACCGGGGCTGAACAGCGGGAAAGAATTCGTGAAATTTACCAACTGGCTTCTGTTTTAACGGGTGATTTTCGCCGTGTTGAAGATGAAATTCGTCGGTTGGATCAGGAAATTCGTATTCAAATTATTGAGGGGGACTCCACCAGAGGAGATATCCTGCTTGCTGTTTTAGAAAAAGAAGCATTACTGGCTAAAACGGATGCCGGTAGTGCGTTTGAAAGCTTTTTTGATTTGTTATGTGATCAAAATAGAACTATGGAGCTACGAGATCAGCTTCGCAGTATTTTAAGTCGTCCGGTCGCAGAACACTTAAGTGCCCAACAGCGGCAATTCTTAAGTCAGCTCATGAGAGAACTAAGCCGCGAGAGTGACAGAGTTTTTCAAATTAGGCGAAGAACGGAAGAGAGTTTACGTGCTTACATAGAGAGTGGTACTGCTCAAGAAAATCGTGCGGTTGATAGATTGCTTGGTCAATTAGAACGACTCGCTATTGAATTGAAGAACTCAGGTTATGACTTGCAAACGGCAACAACGCTGTCATTGCCTGTTGGCGCGGCAAGTATTAGCTCTCCTGAAAGCATGCTGCTTAAATCACCTGATGAAAAGCTGGATACTTCAGGTGCTGAAGAACAGCTCAACTCTCGGGAACCGAGTATGCAAATGCTGGATTGCCTTGATGTTGTTCAAATTCGATTAATTGCTGAGAGAGCGTTAGCAACGTTAAAAGAGTTTGGTCCAATGACAATTGCGTCTATTGCAAATTATCAGCCGATTAATTCAGGGTTGGAGGAGTTAGTTGCCTATTTGCGGGTGGCCAAATCTGTCGGGGCTGCATTATTGGAAGAAAAGGAATCAATTGAAATCAGTGACAAACGGGGAGTTCGCTTGCGGGCGTCTATACCCACTTTCCTGCTGAGTGCCGACCTGTTTCCAAACAGTTTGGATGAATTGGTTCTTTAGACGGTGAATGGAAAATGGTTGTAGATATATATAGTGAGGGCTGTAATGCATGTAGGTAAAAAGTTGAAGAAAGATAAAAGCGCCCTCGCTACCTCTGGGAAGTCTCATTCCGATCCTCAGGAAGAACAGAAAACAGGGTTCTTCGATCAGTTGATAAAACACCATACTCAATCAGAGTATGACCCGCTTACAGATACAGCCAGCGTTGAATCTGATGTTGCTTTTTCGGTTATCAATCAAAGCTCATCCTGTGAAGTTGATGATGAATCAATCAGTAAGCACGCTGAAAACTCAAACAGCGATATGCCGCCTGATGCGCGCCGGGTGTTGGTTAGCTTGCTGCGTCAGGGGGTTATCTTGTCTTCGCAGAAAGCTAAATTGTTTGAATTACTTTGTCGATACCAATGTGCTGTACGCAAACATCTGTCAGAAGTCTATTTGAAGTTAGTCTTAGATGAAAAAGCCGGTGTCGCCTTTATAGCTGGCTTTCAGAATGAGGAAGATACTGAATCATTGGGTATAGATGATGAAGAGGTTGTCTCTCTGATTAGCCGAAGGACGCTCTCTTTATACGATACATTGTTGCTGCTAGTGCTGCGTAAACACTACCAGGAGCGGGAAACATCGGGAGAGCAAAGAATTATCATTGATATAGAACGTATAGAATCCCATCTGACGCCGTTTTTACCGCTGACAAACAGTACTAAATCTGACCGGAGAAAACTTAAGGGCGCTCTTGATAAAATGGTAACGAAAAAAATATTGAGTTCAGTCCGGGGAAGCGAGGATCGCTTCGAGATTACGCCAGTGATCCGTTATGTAGTCAGCGCTGAATTTCTCGAAAGCATGCTTAATGAATACCTGAAAATGGCGGGAGAGAAGGGTATTGAGCTAAATAAAAATGGCAGCGCCGCTGTTGATTATCAAGATGAAGAGGAATAGACAGGAGATGAAAATGACTGATCAAACTCTTTCGGCTAATTCATTATTTCATGTTGGTCAAATCAGATTAGCTGAACTCTCAGTTTATAACTGGGGGTCATTTAATGGCTTGCATACCGCGTTGATAGATCCTATGGGAACGCTGGTCACTGGAGATAATGGCGCCGGAAAATCGACGTTTATTGATGGCCTTATGGCTTTGCTGCTTCCTGCTGGAAAGGCAACTTTTAATGTGGCTGCGGCGCAGGGTGATCGCTCTGACCGAACTTTACTTTCCTATATGCGGGGAAGTTTTGGATCTGCCCATGACGGAGCGGGGACGAGAGTCAGAAGTAAGCGTGAATATGGCGTGGTGACTGGGCTTAGGGCTTTGTATCAAGGTGATGATGGGTCAAAAATCACGCTTGCGGCGCTTTTCTGGATTACTAAATCGACGAATGTGCTTGCGGATGTGACACGCGTTTATGTTGTTGCCAAAAGAGACCTGACTCTTAAGGAAATGCTGAATGCTTTTGGGAACGGTAATGCTCGGGCATTCAAGCAATGGCTTCGTGATGACCCAACGATTACGTGCTGTGATGATAATTTTTCTGATTATCAAGAGTTGTACCGAAAGCTCCTGTATATGGACAATAAGAATGCGCCTGCGCTTTTGTCGCGGGCGTTAGGTCTGAAAAAAATTGATGATTTAACCGGGTTGATTCGTGAATTGGTACTGGAACCGAGTACGGTCAAGGATGATGCTAAAAAGGTCGTGGAAGAGTTTGCTGATCTGGTGGCAATTCATAGTCAATTAGTGGATGCAAGAGCACAAAAAGTGCACTTATCCAGGTTACCTGAACTCAACGCAATTATCGAAAAAACAACGAAAGAATTTGCGGAGCTGATAGCTGAGAAAAATAGTCTCCCGGTCTACTTTGGGGAGATTTTCGCACAATTGTGGAGTGAAAAAATTGCCGATATTAAGGCTGAACTGGAAGCGCTACTCCTCAAAATTAGCCAAGCTGAAGAGCAGAAAGTGGATGCGAATAAGTTGGTTGAGCGAAGGCACGAGGAATATCTTCAATTTGGTGGGGATAAAATAGAGTCGCTGAGAAAAGAGGTTGATCATACCCAAGTTCAATTGAGTCGGGTGGTTAGAAATTCATCGCAATATCAAACTCATGCCAACGAGCTGGCTCTTCCCTCTGTATTAGAGGAGGCGGTGTTTCTTAAAAATCAATCCGTAGCATCAACCCGGCTTGCCAGTATTCAGCAAGAAGAAGGAGAGTATCAGGACAGGTTTGCCACCATCAGTGCTAAATTCAGTGGGCTACAAGCCAATATCCATGATATCTCTCAGGAAATTCGTGAGATCGAGGCAAGACCCGATTCCAATATTGATGTGAAATATCAGCAACTGCGAGATGAACTGGTTAATTCCTTGGAATTAAGTAAGGACCAATGTGTATTTATCGGTGAGCTTATCGATGTCGAAGATCGTGAAAAGAGCTGGCAGGGCGCGATAGAGAGGGCGTTAGGCGGGTTACGAACCACACTTGCTGTGCCACATCATTGTTATTCGATGGTGACTCGCTGGTTGAACGCCCGGCATACGGGTTTACATGTCCGTGTTCAAGTTGTGAATGATTCTACGACTCAAGGCCAATCGGCGGCGTTTAAGTCTGATGGTTATCTAAAGAAATTGGTATGGCGTAATCACCCTTATCGAGAGTGGCTCAAGCACCATTTGCAGCGATTTGACCTGCAATGTGTTTCAAGCACGGAAGAATTGGATCAAACCCCGTTTTCGATGACACAGCAGGGGCTAATGCACATGGATAAGGGGCGTTTTGAGAAAAAAGATCAGCACCGGATAGATGACAGAAGGCGCTGGTGTCTGGGTTTTTCAAATAAATCACGTTTAGCCATTCTTAATAACGATAAAAAAGAGTTAACTCTGCAACTGGCGGAAACCGAGAAAAAGGTGAGTCAAGCCCGTCAAGATTTGAATTCTGTTTCTGATCGTAAAATTCTTTGGGAGAAGATCCAAGGTTACCGCTGGGATGATATTAATGCTCCTTACTGGCACGAAAAGCTGTCTGATTTGCAGGCTGATCTCAAGGTGTTGGAACAGTCAGGGGGTGATCTTGAGAAGGCCAGAGAGCGTTGGGAATCTGCTAAAGAGCAGCTAGTTCAAATTCAATCGGTATTAAATCAGCTCAACTCTGATTCTGGCGGCGTTAAAAATACGCTGAAAAATGCAAAAGAAGAATGGAGTAAAGCGCAGGCAAAAGCGTCGAAAGGATTACCTGATTCAGCCAGGCAATTACTTGAGATTCGGGTTGGCGTACTTAATACAAACGATTTAGGCCGGATGTCTGAATTGGTGTTGAAAGTTGAAGACGATTTGGAACGTCTGTTAGATATTAGCCGAAACAGTAAAGACAAAGCGGAAAGATTAGCCATTAGCGTTATGGTCTCATTCAGGTCTAACGATAAATGGCAAGTCTTCACGGTTGACTGGCAAAGCAATATTGATGGCTTACCGGATTATCTTAATCATTTGCGACAACTGGAAGAGGAAGGGCTTCCCAACCTTGTGGAGCAGTTTATTGAGCGGTTGAATAAGCATGCAACGCAGTCACTGGCGCGGATTAAAACTAAGCTTGAATCTGAACGGGAAGATGTCCTCGAGCGGATTGATATCATTAACCGGGTCCTCAAGCGTACAGAGTTTCGAGTGGGGACACATTTAAAGCTGGGTTCAAAGAGAGAGAAATTCCCACATGTTAATGAGTTTGAACAGCATTTGCGTAAGGTGCTTAGTCAGGTAACCAGTGATGACCATGAAGCACGGTTCCGTCAATTGGCTAAGGTAGTTGAAATACTTGGGAAAGCAAGTGCGCCGGGCTCCTCAAATACATTGGAAAGTTTAAGGCTGCTTGATCCTCGTTATCAGATGTCGTTTTATGCTGAAGAGTTGGATAGTAATACCGGTGAGATTCGTGATGTATTGGAGTCATCCAGTGGAAAGTCAGGTGGGGAGAAAGAGTCATTTGCGGCGACGATTGTAGCGGCAAGTCTGGCCTATGTTTTGACGCCAGATGGCTATGATCGACCGGTTTACTGTACTGTTTTCTTGGATGAAGCATTCTCAAATACGGCTGAAACGGTAAGTCGGCGTGTGCTCCGAGTATTTAGAGAGCTCCATATTCACGTTAATTTGATTACGCCTTATAAGAACTTGAATCTAGCAAGAGAATCTGCTCGTTCCCTGCTCATTGCGGAAAGAGATCAGGAAAACCATGACAGCCATTTATGTGAAGTGACTTGGGAAGAGATTGACCGAAGAATGAACGAAGGGAAGGAGAGAAAGTTGCCTGATGAGGCTGCTGATCTGGGTATTGAGTTTGAGAAACTGACATGAAAAGAGGGCAGTATGAGGTGAGTTGGGGGTTATTGCCAGCACAAGTTAAGAGCATCATTAGGCAGTGTGAGTGGGATAGTCTTCCCTCACTAAAAGCCCGGTTACTGGGCATCAAGGCATTCCCTATTCGCGTTGGCTTGAAGCCACCCAAAGGGAATTCTGCCATATTAGATATCATTCATTTCCAACGGTTTATTGATGAGTGGAAATCATTTCCCCATCAAGATGTCGTGGAGTGGTCTTCTAAGAATTTCAGGGAGCTATCTGAGCAACGCATTCCAACGTTTGTTGTCATTGAATCGATGCAATGTCTGATTCAATTTTTAGGGAGTGATGCCCTTTCCCGAAGTCAGGTATGGGAAAGAAATATGAAGCCATTTTTGCGGGTTGATAAAGATCTCTATCCTGCATTGGTTAAGCGTATAGATATTGTGGAAAAACTTTCGTTGAGAGATGCGGAATTATTAGCAAAGCTGCTGCCGCAATTAAAGCAAGGCTTAGGGGAAGGACAATATCTAAGAGCGCTGCCACTCATTGGGATTGATACTAAGTTTCTTGAGAATCACCAAATCCTGATCGAAGAGTTGGCCGATATCATTCACGATGGGGCTGTTTCGGCATCAGGTGGTCTTATTGCTTGGTTGGGGTGTTCAATAAATCCTAAAGGTTGGTTAACTATCAGGCCGCTTTGCCGTGCTGCGATGGCTGAACTTGGTGGAATACCGATACTACAAATACCCGGCGAATTACTTAGACAGTACGAACTTCCGGCTTCGAATATATTAGTAGTAGAAAACCTACAGTCTGGTCTGGCATTACCCGAAATGTTTGACACGATCGCGGTGATAGGAGGAGGGAAAAACATTGCTTGGATGGATGCAGTCTGGTTGAAAGATAAACGTGTAGGATATTGGGGAGATATTGATACTTGGGGTTTGTCTATTCTCAGTGACGCCAGAAACAAGTTTGTGGATATTGAGCCTCTGATGATGGATGTTGAAACCGTTAAAGTTCATGAAGAGAGAATGGTTCCTGAATCAAATCCAGTTGAATCCAATCCTTCATCGCTAAATGAGGATGAAGCAAAGTTGTTTAATGATCTCATTTCTGGCCGGTTTCAATCTTCACGTTTAGAGCAGGAGCGCCTTTCATCTGATTACATTAGAAACAAGCTCATGAATTGGCTGTCCTAACACAGAAGGGAAGCCGCCAGACGCGATGTGTTTTCTATTTATCATTATCAGAAATCGTCATTTTCTTGGTATACATCGAAACGGCGCGTGATCAGATTGGCAAACGCTTGGCTCGCAGCGCTTCGATATGCGCCACGGCGCCACAACAGTACCGCATTGCGTTGCGGTAACGTAGGTTGAATGGCAATGGAATAAAGCCCGGTCTGTTCGTGGGCTATGACATCAGGCAACAAAGTTGCGAGTCGTCCCCGACGGATAATTTCTACGATTGCACTGACGGAGTTGGCCTCAATTGCAATGTGTGGTGTGATCCCCTGTTTCTGGAAGTACAAATCAATATGGCTCCGTGTTGCAAAATCTTTACTGAGTAGTGCTAACCCTTCATGTTCCAACATTTTTGCCGTCAATGATGTTTGTTGACCAATGAGTCGATGCGATTGACCAACGATCAGGCTGAGTGTTTCGATGAACAATGGTTCGCTATCAATGTCGGGGGAGCGCACTTCTGAGAACGCGATGCCGAGATCAAGTTGGTTCTCTGCTAAAGAGACTTCTATCTGATCTTGTGTCATTTCCTTGATATTCAACGTAATTCCTGGATAAAGCGCGTTGAAACGTTCTACCCAATGGCCGATGAAATAAGCGGTGAAGGTTGGGGTCATTGCTAGCCTGAGCAATCCGCGGCTTAAATCCTGCACATCATGAATTGCACGCTTCCCAGCATCTAGATCCTGCAATGCACGACGGGCGTAACTTGTGTATACCTCGCCAGCGTCAGTCAGTCGTACAGTCCTTCCAGAACGATCGAACAGTTGCACGCGCAGTGACTCTTCAAGTTGCCTGATTTGTTGCGATAAGGTTGGTTGCGAGACATGAAGTTCTTCTGCGGCGCGCGTGAAGTTCTGATGTTCGGCAACTGCCAGCAGATAACGAATGTGTCGTAGCAGCATATCAATTAACTATTTGAAAATAAAATGAAAATAATGACATCTTGATCTTTGAGACTATAGAAAAATTCGCTCATTTTTCACCTGTTAGCTGTCTTATCGGCCACGATGGAGTGAAGACTATAAGCGCTTCCTGAACATGTCAACGCCGGTTTGCTGTTCTGTACGCCAGTGCCTGAAATAACCAGTGCTTGAAATAACCAGTGCTTGAAATAAAGAGTGTGACTACGGGTTTGTTAACAAAGGTGTCGTTGTAGAACGACAATGAACTATTGGAAAATACTATAGCGATGATAGTAATCCGATCTTTGACGCTATAGATAAATTCGTTCATTCTTTATCCATCCGCTTTCTTATCGATCACGATGGAGTGAAGACATGCAGGATATTATTGAAGGCTTTTTACAATTCCAGCACGAGGTATTTCCAAAGCGTTGCGAGCTTTTCAAGCGGCTTGCCGTCAGCCAAAATCCGCATACTTTGTTTATTGCGTGCTCCGACAGCCGTGTGAGTCCAGAGCTTCTGACGCAGAGTGAGCCAGGCGATCTGTTCGTGATACGCAATGCTGGTAACATCGTTCCGTCATACGGCGCGGAATCTGGCGGTGTTTCCGCTACCGTTGAGTATGCGGTCGCTGTGCTTGGGGTCACCGACATTGTGATCTGCGGACATTCAGATTGTGGCGCCATGACCACAATTGCAACCTGTAAATGTATGGATCACCTTCCCGCGATTACCCGCTGGTTACGCTATGCGGATTCTGCGAAAGCCATTAATCAGGCACGTGCGCATGTTAGTGAAATTGCTCGACTTGATTCGATGGTGCGTGAAAACGTAATCGCTCAAATTGCTAATATCAAGACCCACCCGTCCGTGGCGCTTGGGCTGGAACAGGGACACTTGAATCTACACGGCTGGATTTACGACATAGAGGCTGGTTCGATCGATGCTCTAGATGGCTTGGTCGGCCAATTTGTTTCGCTTGCGGACTATCCGCATGTTTCTGCAACGCAATCCGTGTTTCACCACGGCATTTAAATAGCTTTATTAATCCAAAGGAATCATTATGACACAATCTCAATACTCCCAAACTCCTCGGCTGGCCCTTACTGATGCTATCATCGACGCCAAAACACGTAAAAATTTGACGTTTGAAGATATCGCGCAAGGAACTGGTTTGAGTCTCGCATTCGTCACCGCAGCACTGCTCGGCCAACATCCTCTGCCTGCCGATGCTGCGAGGATTGTGGTTGACCGGCTTGAACTTGGAGAAGATGCTTTCCTTCTGCTGCAAACCATCCCTGTGCGTGGCAGTATTCCCGATGGTATACCGACTGATCCGACTATTTACCGATTCTATGAAATGGTGCAGGTTTACGGCTCAACCCTTAAGGCGCTTGTTCACGAGAAGTTTGGCGATGGCATTATCAGTGCGATTGACTTTAAACTTGATATCAAAAAGGTCGATGATCCTAATGGCGGTTCACGAGCTGTGATTACGCTAGATGGGAAATATTTGCCGACTAAGCCGTTCTAAAACAATTGCAGTTGTTGGCATCGGCAAGAGGTTTGAATTTGAGAGATAAACCTCTTGCCGTTTCAAATTAAAGTTTATTAACTAGCCACTTCGGTTTTTGTATAAAATGTATAGGGAGTCGGATCAAAATTGCCGTTTCGCACCCTGAATGAATGAGCAAAATCAGGCCATACCAGTGTTAGGCGCTTATTACGGGAATCACGGTACCAACTTGTACAATTATCTCCAACCCATACCGTACCATTAATCTGCTTTTGTAATTCAGCTATATAACGATCTTGAGCTTCGGGAGAAACTTCAAGTATGTAGTTGTTATTCTTCCTGCTGTATTCAATAGCACCGAGAATGTACTCTATTTGAGATTCAATCATGTAAATAATTGAGTTATGAGTAAGCGTCGCATTTGGTCCGTTGATAATAAACAGGTTTGGAAAGCCTGTTACTGTGGTTGATGCAAAAGCTTCCATGCCTTGAGCCCAGTGATCGGAAAGACTAAGACCGTCGCGGCCGTGAACCAGACGGGCATAAGGTGGTTGGGTGGTTTGAAAGCCAGTACAAAAGATAAGTACATCAAGCGGATAACGGTTGCCGGCTACCGAGATGGCGTTTTGTCCGTCAACTCGTTTTAAGGCTGATGTTTCGAGTTTAACGTTATCCCGAAGAAGAGCGGGATAATAACTGTTTGAAATCAAAATCCTTTTGCAACCAGGTTCATAACTCGGAGTAAGTTTTGCGCGTAACTCTGGATCGGGGACTTGCTGTTTAAGGTGCTCTGAGGCTATACGTTTTAATTCTGCGACATATTGCGGAATTGAACGACGGGCTGGATACAGGTCTTCAAAGTGCCAGAATATATTTGAACGAACTGCGCGCATAGACTCTGGATCGCGTCGGAAAGTCTGTTTTTCAATATCAGAATAACTTCGGTCAGGATGTGGAATAATATAGGATGCATTTCGCTGGAAAATAACGAGTTCAGAGACACTTTTAGCCACTTCAGGAACTAGTTGAGTTGCGGAAGCGCCCGATCCGATGATGCCTACTCGCTTATCTTGCAGAGATATGTGGTGTTTCCAGCGGGCTGAATGAAAAATTTCACCGGTAAAGCTGCTCAAGCCTTCAATTTGTGGCAGATTTTCATCTGTTAAATGCCCAGTGCCTGTTATCAAGAATCGCCCACTGAAAACCCCCTTGGCGGTGATAACTATCCAGCGCTCTTTTTGGTTGTCCCAGTAGGCTTTTTCAACGTTGGCCCCAAAACGAATATGAGGCAATAATCCTTCATCCTTGGCGGTAGCTTGAAGATAGGCATATATCTCATGACCGGGTGAAAAAACATGAGACCAGTCAGGATTAGGGCGAAATGAGTAAGAGTAAAGATGTGAGGGTATATCACAGGCTACGCCGGGATAAGTGTTATCGCGCCAGGTGCCTCCTACATCATCTGCACGTTCGAGAATAAGAAAATTTTGCTGAGATCGCCGCTTAAGCTGAGCTCCCATACCAAGGCCGGCAAAGCCGGCGCCGATAATAATAATCTCTACATCTGTGACCTGTGATATATCTGTATCTGGTGTATTTTTATTCATCATAGTTCTCCAGAGGATCAAAGGGATTATGGCAGGTCTGAAGGGATGATGGTTCCAGCAGGATAAAACGAAGGGTTTGCGCAGAATTGATCAATAACCTGCATCAACTGCGAAGGACGCTCATAAACGACGGCATGTCCACACTCTATCTCTATAAAGCGTGCATCCTGAATTGCGCCAAACAGAGCTTTGCTGTGGCGGATAGGCGTTATTTGATCATGTGTACAGCCAATAATGAGTGTTGTGGCTTTTATCGTAGGAACAATTTGAGTGATATCAACCCGGCCATTAAGGTCCATTTGTAACGCTTCAAATTCCCCTGGCATGGCATTGTCGAAGCTGACGGCAAACTGATCTGGAAGCATATTTACATGATTGGGAGAACTGAAAGCGCAAAACATCACAAAGTCTGCAATAGCAGGTGATTGGATATCATATAACTGACGCCAGACAGATAAAAATCGCTCTGACTGTAAATCTGTTTTCATCCATCCTGCGATCAGAACTAAATTACAAACCAGATCAGGACGCTTAGCGGCAACAGAAGCAGTAACGGCAGCTCCCAACGAGTAACCTATCAGTGTGACAGTCTCTCCTAACGCTGCTGCTTCAATAACGGCTTCGACCTGCTTTTCGAGATGTTCAAGAGTAAGCGTTTCGTTTGCTTTTACTGGTTGAGAAAAATCCAGGGATATAATTCGATTTTCTGAGGCAAGCAGTTGAAAGAGGTAACCGAAATGTATCTCTGTGCTGCCGCCAGTGCCATGTACCAAGACAATAGGATTTCTCTTGGCGTTATTCTTAATTGGATCGAGAGGTTGAGATGTGAAGAATTTTACATCTTTTCCATCTACGTTTATGACACTTTCGTTGATATGAAATTTTTGCTCGGATTTATTCATGATAATTAAATATTCCCTGATAGATATGGGTTATATAGAAGCTAAGTACATACAATTTAACAATTATCTTGTTAGTTGCTTAATTAAATTAATAACTAAGTATAGAGTTATTGTCAAATTATAAAATTAAAATAATGCCGTGCTTGAATATTTATATTATTATAAATCTCAATGTTTGGACTTGTTTATTATGTTTTTGTGATATTTCAGGCAGGAAAAAAATAAGTTTCAATCTATTAATTAATATGGAAATTTATTGTTAGGTTGAATGGAAGGAATATGAAAATATTAAAAAGCCAATATATTGGAATGTTTTATTAATTTTTTATTTCACATTGACAGATTTTCATCCTCATACCATAGTGATTACATCACCTTTATTTTATGTGATTATATTATTAAATAATTTTCTTTATCTATTATTTAGGTGCTATTGATTAAGAATTTATATATAACGCTAGACTCGGTTTATACAATTCAGCATATGTAATCTGTTTCAGATAGATAAAACTGAATAATGTCATCAGATATTTAACACACCTGTTCAGGAGATGAAAAATGTCTACTCAAATCGTGAATGAACAAGATCCGCAATATGCAGTGGCAGAAGGTGAGAAACGTGCTATACGCACGATTAAGCTATTTATTTCTCTGGGATTTATCGCCGAGGCTGGATTTCTGTTAATGAGTTTTATTTTATTTCCCGACAATGGCCCGTTGGTATGGCGTCTCGTATGGGCGCTTGGTTTATGCGGTATTGGCATGGGGGCTGCCGTTGGGGGACTGACTTACTTGGTATCAGCACATTTCACGCCAGGAAGTACAGGCGCTTATATCATGACCGCGGTGAGTAGCACTCTGTTATTCAGTGTTTGCCAAACACTTTGTTGGGGCTTGGATCACAACGTAGGGCTGAATTATTGGGGTTCAATAGAAATGCCGTTGCTATTCCTGATTAAAGGATATACTGCTGCGCTCCTTGCTGGCGTTCTGGGTAGTTTTCTTCTTAACTCTGTAACAGGTGCGAGATTCCTTGCCCGTCTCAAGGTTTTCTAGTGAATAAGAAATTAACTTTGCCCAATAGTTTCGCTATTTCCGTATTTCTGGCTGTGTTGGCTGCATGCCTGAATCTTATATTGTGGCGTGCTGATATTCTGGAGATGGCGCATAGCATCCCGTTGAAGGGGTTAATGGTTATTTGGTATATCTTGGGATGGGGTTTTGCTCCAGGTTGCCTGACCGTGCTCACCATCAATTCAATCAGGGGAAGATTGCCTCAGATGGTGGGTTCGGTGATCGCCATGTTTATAAGCTCTCTGTTAGTTACAGGGATTTGCGGTTTGGTTTATGCCTACCTGACAAACTCTGCCTTTATGCAAATTGCTATGGGAGGAGAGGCTCATCATCATTCCACGGTAAACAACGGAACTATTCTTGGTTTTATTGTGCAACTGCTACCCAGTTTATGTGCAACTGTTATCTCAATCATGAATGCTTTTTCGATAAAAATTGGGAAAGCAGTTTAAGTTATGAGCTCTAAATAAATGCTTGGTGGTTAAATTGCTATTATTATGTTGATTTTATTACTTGTGAATTAGCTTCCAAAGCGTAGCTAGTCGACGGTTCTCCTCCCATCTTGTCATGGTGCTCAGTTCCCCGACATAAAGCGAAAGATATTAGGCCCCAGTTTTGTGAATGCAAGATTGGGACTTCCTCGCCAATACGGCTTTACAGTAAGTTTTAAATTCGCTGTTGTTTCTTTCCTCTCTGGTGTGCTGGATACAGAATTCACTGATGTCGATTCCTCTACCGTCTGATATTGTTAGATTGACTCCTCCAATTACTCTGGTTTTTCGTAAGCTCAAGGGAAAAGTTTTGACTGATGTGTAAGAACGTCATAAATCGATAAATAGACGGAAATGAAACCAACAAATAGACGCTATGAAAACCAGCATTTGGACGGTGTGGTAACCAGCAAATAGACGCTATACAAACCAGCATTTAGACGAGAGCGTAGCTAACAATTAGCTTCATCGGCTGACAGAGATTGGCAGGGTGGCATCTGACTTTATACAGGTAACAACTGCCTACCAATTAGCCACATACCGAACACATTTGCAGTACCAATTAATGCGCTTTGGGGGCATTGATATTTACCACGTCCTAAAGGACGTGACTCCCTACAGGATTTGACCGTAGTTTGAATATCTTCTATGAGGCCCTGCTTCAACGAATAGCTTAACTGCCTCTTTTCTCCACAGAAAGGTAAACATCCTGTCTAAAGGACGTTTTAATTTAGCCCAAACTTCACTTGAAACCAGCCTCCATGCAGATAAATACTGAAAAAATTAATAAATTATAATTTTTTAGTAAAAAACGGTTGAAATATACTAAAAAATAATTAAAACTGTTTTTACTACATCGTGATATATATTTAGTAAAATGAAAGGAACCTCACAATGATAAGTGAAGCTTTGGTAGAACTAGCCCTGCGTACTTTATCCTGTACCCAAAAAGAATTAGCCAGTCGACTTGGTGTATCACCCACTCAGATCACCAAATGGAAAAAAGGTGAACATATGTCGCTGGATATGGAAAAGAAACTCCGGGATGTAGCAATGATAGGTGAACTGGATCCTGAATTTATTCTCTGGGCGGGTTCTTATGAAGACGCTGTTAAATGGCAAAAACTCATATACTGTCTTGCTAGGATGGCTCATGAGAATGCAGAGACTGGGTATGTTACTACCCCCTTGCTGGATGATATAGATATTTTATGTTCAAAAGTTTCCAGAGTACTTACAGACATGGGGATAAAGCCGCCGAAGTCATTCCCTGAAGAGCTGGACGTTGATGAAGATGATGATGAGGAATTTTGGGAGGCGATAGAAAAGGATAATTACGCTAATATCATCTACGAGATCTTCAATGCACTTAATAATGTTTATGGCTTCTACGCTGCTTACATTTCTGACCTCATCTATGATGAAGAATTAGGTTTATTTGAAACAGAGGCAGGAAACATTGAGCCTTGCTTGGTTGCTCTGGCGGCCTGTAAAATTGAGGTTGATACAAAACTAGCTCCTGGACATAGAGAATTTAAATATAATGTTATGGAAGATTACGAAGAATGGCTCAATATTGTTAAGGATAAAGCTTTTCGGGCTGGTGTTCCTCTTAGAGCAGAATTGCTTGCGTTAATTTATAATTCTGACGACGATCTCGGTATCGAGGCTGAAAAAGAAAGCTTGGGATTCAATTCTTCACGTATCCATACAGACATTTATATGAACGAACTTCTGGTAGGCATGCGTACAATTCACCAAGTTCTTCCCGCGATATTGAAAAAGCTGGAAATTGACAAAGAATAATGTACAGACTCTTTAAACTGGATCCATCTGCTTTTCATATAGAATGATTCTGCTATTAAACACCAGTTCATCTGGCGGCCCCCTAAAATCAGGGTGTTCTGCCAGATGTATAACGAGCAGTACATATCTGTAGAAGTGGGAATATTTCTTCCTGCAAGAGGCTATCGCAAAAGGCCGACATTTTTTCCTCAGAGCGAATACAGAGATTTATTGCCTATTATTGGCGCTGCGGGATTTTCATTAATAGTTCCTGATAATTATGTAATTCATAACGGATAATTATTAGCTTCTGTTCCAGAGATTTCTGTCCTGAGGATAGGTTATAACTTTCAATTCTGCATAGCAACTCGGAAGCTAGCTGTTGGATCTTTGCAGTCATCTTCTGAAGATGACGGTTATCTTTATGATCATCATTTTTATGACGTCTATCATCTACCACTATCCACGCTTTTTGTTATTTCAATTCGAATTTCATTCCGATCATTATATAGAATAAATATTCCTTCTTATTCTAAATATAGATTTCCATAATTAATGCACTTGTATGGCATTCAATACAAATATAGTTTTAATATCTATAGTGTTAGTCATGTTTTATCTAATTAGTTAACATGTTAAACTCAATGTCCTGACTTCTATAGGAATATATTTAAAATAAATAATTTCATTTGTTATTGTTTTTTTTTGAGATTATATCTTTTAGTGAAAATTTGCTATCAATGAAGTGGTTTTTTAGTTTCGTTACTGTAATCTGAACCATCACATCTGGTTTTTATTGAATTTGTGCCTTTCAGTTTTTATGCTATCGTTTATTCTGTCGTACTTTTCCGTTAATGTGACAAAAATCTTTTTTCTTGGCTATCAAAAAACACTTGAAAATAACCACTTAAATGATAAGGTTTAATTTTAAACATCTCAGGCAAGGAAAATAAAAATGATAAATAAACCGATTGTCTATGATTTTCATGGTGATAAACCATTAAGCACACCTTTTACTGATATAAAGCCCCAAGACATTCATATTTATCTTGATGTTGATACTTATATTGGTAACAAAACATGTGGACAAGCTTGTCAGCATTGTTGGTTTGTTAACTATGAACACGTTAAAAAGTTAAAATTCAAAGATAATGAAGGAATAAATATTACTCGTTTTTTAAAATCAGAAGGTTATAAAGTCTATCCAAGATACACGGATAGCTTTGCTTATGATGGTGAACTGATGCGACATTATGGTGTTGCGAGAGCTAGAACTTATTTTGAAGGTGATACATCATCCAGCGTTGCAATGGAGAGTGGAGAGGCTTGGACAAGTGGCCGGCCATTATTAAGTGAAAAATCAGAATCTCTTTTAGATACGGCAAGAGATTATGGATACGGGACAATCACACTTACTTTTCACGGATTAATTAACGAAAAAGGAATAATTTCTGATAGCCATGAATACCCAATAAAAGGGGTTTTTTATGGCACAGACCTTGAGCGTGTTTTAAAAATTATAAAGGATTACAACGCAAAAAATAAAAATATTTTTAATGGATTCAGAATAGGAATTGGTATCACTGTAGGGTCACACAACGTATCGAAAGAAATGCTCGAACGTTATCTAGATTATTTCAATAAAATAGGAATCGATACTCTGCGATTTAATAAATTCTTTGATCATGGAGGAAAGCATCCTCACCTAGAGATAACGCATCAAATGTGTGCTGATTTTTATAAGAATATAAAATATTTTCATGAAAATAAATTATTAGATTTTCAACTAGGTGTGAGTGAAGACTTTGGTTCTTTCGGGATAGATGTTTTAGGATTACCTCCATCTGTTGGTCATTGCCAGGCGGGCAAACAGCTTTTTGCCATTATTCCGCTAAAAAATAAAAAAAGTAGAGAAAAACATAAAGATTATTTTTATGAAGAGATTGGTGACATTGTAGGGTGTGTGAATATTTTTGAACCTAAAGTAGGAAACTTAACTAGAGTGACTAATGTTCACAATGAAACGATAACATATAAAGTCAATTTTTATCTTAATGAAATTAACGATCTTGTTAATAAAAGATTAAACGGTGTGTTAAAGAATGGGTGTTTTTCTCGTGAGCTAATGAATAACCTCTCGAGTAGATCGATAGAGGTTAAAAATGTCTAATAGATTATTAGTAATAGAAAAGAACCCATCCGGTTCGATTGGGTTAAAAAAAGCGAAAGAGCTGGGCGCTTATATTATATTCATCGGATCAAGGAAGTATTATAATAAAGTATCTGATAATGATTTACTCTATATTGATGAATTCTTCGAAGCAGATACTAATGACGATGAACTTGTTATAAATATGGCTGAGTATATCAATGCTAAGAAAACAATCCAGGGTGTTATTACATTTATGGAGTTCTATGTTCCCCTTGCGGCTAAAGTAGCAGAAACATTAGGTCTTAAAGGAATAACATATGAAAGTGCATTAAAAGCAAGAAACAAACACCTAATGAGAGAATCTTTTAGGCAAAAAAATATTCCTATCCCTAAATACGCTCTAATTTCTAATGTTGACAGTGCAAAAATAGAAGCAGCCAAAATTGGGTATCCAAACATTATAAAGCCTATTAACATGGCCGGAAGTCGAGGTGTTTTACGTAATGATAACGCCATCGAATTGGAAAGGAATTTCCGTGAAGTCTGTGAAATAACGCCTCCATTTGGAGTAAAAAAATCTTCTTTATTTTTGATAGAAGAATATCTGGAAGGACAAGAATACAGTATTGAATCTATTTCCTGTAATGGTGTTGTGGATATTATCACAATTACTAAGAAATACGTATCAAATAATGGTTATTTTGTTGAATTAGGGCATACATTGCCTGCTAATCTACCATTACAACAAAAAATAGAAATAGAAAAAGTGGTAACACAAGCCTTGCTCGCGTTAGGTATTTATAATGGAGGAGGACATACCGAGGTTAAAGTAACAAGTGATGGCGTCAAAGTCATTGAAGTAGGAGCTCGGTTAGGAGGAGATCATATTCCTGAATTAGTGGAAATGGCCACCGGTATTGATATGTGGAAAGCGGTTATCCAAGTTTCGTTAGATATTTCGCCTGATTTGAGTAAGAAGTTCAATAAATATGCCGCTATTTCTTATATCACCGCACCTTCTGGCATTGTTAAAAAGATAAATTACACAAAGAATGACTTTGTCCATTTTGATGTTAACGTTGGAGAACATATTGAATCACTGAAAAATAGCTCTCAGCGC
Source organism: Photorhabdus luminescens subsp. luminescens (assembly GCF_001083805.1). Classification (GTDB taxonomy): domain Bacteria; phylum Pseudomonadota; class Gammaproteobacteria; order Enterobacterales; family Enterobacteriaceae; genus Photorhabdus; species Photorhabdus luminescens. The sequence goes on from NZ_JXSK01000005.1 coordinate 62,921, forward strand.
TTAGGATATGCTATTGCGTGTGGTGTAACAGCGGAGCAGGCTGAATTTGAAAGTCACCACCTTAAAGAGAGTGTTATTATCGAAATAGAGTCAGAGTAACTCAATACGTATCCTGGTGAACCAATGGCATCTCTATTCAGATTATCTTTATTAAAACATTTACCTCCCCCCATTTTTATCATGTTACTGGGGACACTGTTAACAAGAGCCGCCTATTTTATGGTTTGGCCTTTTTTAGCGATGATCCTTTATCAGCAGTTTAATATGTCAGCGACAGGGATTGGCGGATTATTGGCGCTGTCAAGTATCTTAGGTTCAGTGACAGGCATTTATACCGGATATTTGTCTGATATTTTTTGCCGCAGAACAATAATGCTTATTGGTGTGGTGATAAGCATTATTTCATTCATCATGATGTCCTTCTCATCTTCACCTATCTTATATTTAATCTCTATATCCGGAATTAGTATTGGTCGTGCTTTGTTAGAAGCGTGTAGCAAAGCCTTAATTGGCGATTATATTGATTCTCCTAAAGAGAGAGAGTCAATACAATACTATCGATATTATTTGGTCAATGTTGGCGCTGCAATTGGCCCTTATATTGGATTAGCCTCTGGCCTATCGGCACAGAGAGAAACTTTTCTAATTACAGCCATTGTTTATTTTATTTATGGTGTTATGTTGCGTGTCTTTTTATTATCTTCAAAAAAGGAAGAGAAAATAAAAAAAATCAGCAATGACATTAGCTTTGCAAAAACATTGAGCATAATTATTTCTCACCGAACATTCGTGATGCTTCTATTATGTAATGTTCTTGTTATGTTTGTTTATGCTAACTTTGATTCTACGCTTGTTCAATATTTATCTAGATCAAATATCAATAATGTTACCAATTTCATTGCTTTATTAGTTATTGTCAACTCATTGACAATTATCACTTTGCAAATACCAACTTTAGTTTTATTAAGGAATTTTACACCAAGAATAAAAATATTAATCGGTATCATGTTAATTGCTATAGCTCAAATTATTTTTGCATTCTCACCTATTAATACAGTTTATTATCTCTGTGTCGCAACTGTCATTCTTAGTTTTGGGGAAATAATTGCCATACCTACGTTTAATGTCGAAGTTGATAGGCTCACACCTCATCATTTAAGGGGAGCTTTTTTTGGTGCTTCCAATATGTCAAGTATCGGATCAGCTTTAGCGCCTATTTACGGAGGGATCATGCTTGATTTATTTAATGCTACTCTACTGTTTTCATTATTATCCCTAACTAGCTTGATAACTCTATTGATTTATTATATTTTTTTAATCAAAAAAAATAATTAATGGTGGATATATGAATTTCAATTTTGATGTTGTATTTGATCGTTCTGTTTTTTCATCCACTAAATGGACATATCCTCAAGACCCACTGTATACCGATAACAAGCCAACACCATTATGGGTAGCAGATATGGATTTTCAGTGTCCTCCTTCTGTTAGAAAAGCGCTTTTGAACATCATTGATTATGGCATATTAGGTTACACTAATTGTAGCTTATCAACATTAAATGCGATTACAGACTGGCAAAAAAACAGACATGATTGGACAATTGAACCCGATTGGATTGTTCAGAGCCCAGGTGTTGTTACTGCGATTGATATTATAATTAATGCACTTTCGGAGCCCGATGATTCTATTATTATAATGACACCTGTTTATGGGGCATTTTCTCGCTCTATATTCGCCAATCAACGCTTTGCAATAACTGTTCCTCTTCATAATATTACTGGTCGATATTTACTTGATTTTGATGAGCTAGAAAAAAGCATTACAGCAAAAACAAAAATGCTTATCCTCTGTAATCCCCATAATCCAATTGGTAAAGTTTGGTCTATTGACGAGCTCAATATCATTGGTAATATCTGTCTGAAATATAAAATAATCATCGTATCAGATGATATTCACCAAGATTTAATTTTCAATAACCGTTCTCAATACATACCTTTAGCAGCTCTGCACCCTTATTTTTCTGAGATATGTATTACGTGTACCTCACCAAGCAAAACCTTTAATCTAGCAGGACTGCAAACATCTAATATTATTATTAAAAATAATAAGCTACGCGAAAGAGTAAAAAAAGAATTTCTGCGATATGATATGTCCCGCCCCAACATGATAGGATTAGCTGCGTGTGAAGCAGCCTATAAAACAGGGCAGGAGTGGTTAGAAGCGCTCTTACTATATTTAAAGGAAAATTATAATTTATTAAATGCTATGCTAAATGGTGTTGAGGGTATTCGAGTGACTGAATCCGATGCATTATTTTTATCTTGGATAGACTTTCGGCAAACAAATATCAATTTAGATAATTTAAATAATACATTAATTCAACAAGGAAAAGTTTGGTTAGATAATGGTGAAAAATTTGGTGTGGAAGGATATGGGTTTGCGAGATTGAATTTTGCTTGTCCTAGAAAGATATTAGAATCTTCAATTAAAAATATGCTCCATATCTGTCATTTTCAGAATGATGACTGCGTCAACTGACAGAACTAAACCACCCAGGTCATGATTCCGGTAGTTAGAGCTGGATTAACGCAATAAGTGCAATGTGCGCCCTGTATATGGTCGAGTAACTCGAGGGGATCTCACCCACAGGCTCTTACGCAACCGGACGTGGAACCTTTCAGCTCATCCGGCTCTTCCCATTGAAGCCTGCCCCCATAGCAGCGGCTAGTGTGCAAACAACGTTGTTTCCTTCCGAGCCACCCTCGCCAACCAGTAGCTTACCCGTCGAAATAGATTATGCTAAATTTGCAGTTTTTGATGGGTTGAATACAACAATATCAATAAATTGCGCATCAAAAACTGCTCCTTACAGGCAAATTTTATTGTCTCTCCGCAGAGCATAACGCCTGAGCACATGCCCAAGCGGAACTCCATGCCCACTGGAAGTTATAGCCACCGAGCCAGCCGGTGACATCTACCACCTCACCAATAAAGTAGAGTCCTTTTACCTGATTAACTTCCATCGTTTTGGATGAAAGCTGGTGAGTATCAATACCTCCCATCGTCACTTCGGCTGTGCGATAGCCTTCCGTTCCGTTGGGTTGTACCCGCCATGATTGGAGGTTTACAACTAACTGTTTTTGCTGATTTGGGGTTAGTTGTTTAAGAGCAATATCTGGAATTTGACCGAGTGTTTGCAGGCACTCCGTCAGCCGCTTTGGTAATAATTTTGCCAAAGTATTTTTTACGCTTTGGTTTGGGTGAGCACTTCGTTCTTGCTCCAGAAAAGCTTCCAGATCACTATCTGGGAGTAAGTTAATACTCACAAACTCTCCTGATTGCCAGTAACTGGAAATTTGTAAAATTGCTGGACCAGAAAGTCCTCGGTGAGTGAACAGGATATTTTCTTTGAACCGAGTACCGTTTTCTGCGGTAACAATAGCAGGCACAGATACGCCAGAGAGCACATGAAGTTGCTCCAGGAGCGGTTTATGCAGAGTAAAAGGCACGAGAGCGGCGCGGGTTGGCAAGACTTTCAAGCCAAACTGTTCTGCCATCCGATAACCAAAAGGGGTTGCTCCAAGGCCCGGCATAGATAATCCGCCGGAAGCAATGACAAGTGAGCGTGTACTTACTTGCTTTCCGTTAACGATGATAACGAAACCCTGCTCATTTTTTTCTACGTGGCTAACTTCGCTGCGCAGACGAATAGTAACCTGACCGGCTTCACACTCTTTCAGTAACATATCAACTATTTGTTGGGCGGAATCATCACAGAAAAGCTGTCCCAGTGTTTTTTCATGGTAAGCAATGCCATGACGTTGAACCAGTTCGATAAAATCCCATTGTGTATAACGGGCCAGAGCAGACTTGCAGAAATGGGGATTAGCAGAAAGATAAGCTGATGGTTCTGTGTACATATTAGTGAAGTTGCAACGTCCACCACCGGACATCAAAATCTTACGCCCGGCTTTTTTACCATTATCCAGAACCAGTATCTGTAAACCGAGCTGTCCAGCCTGAGCTGCACAGAACAAACCTGCTGCACCAGCGCCAATAATCACTGCATCAAATTTTTCCACTGTTTTTCTCTTTGTGACTAAATAATTTAGTGGGAAATTTCCCCTAATATGTTGCATTTTTGATAAGTTTGTGGGGAAAAAGTCCCTTATAACTTAAAATTGTCAATTTTTTAAAAGATATGTAATTTTATGATATATAAAGAGTATTCCTATTTCTTATTGTTATCTAGTTGTCATGAAATCAAAAAAAGTTCATATTTCACTTCCCCCGCTAGCATTTGTCACTGATAATGCGCCGCGTTCATGTCCAACTAACTGGCTTAACGTTTATGCTACATCTTTTTACTGGCCTGGATTTTCACACCAGCCTAATGTTAGTACTGGCACTACTGTTTGTGCTATTTTATGAAGCCATTAATGGCTTTCATGATACCGCGAATGCGGTAGCAACAGTTATTTATACCCGTGCTATGCGAGCACAGTTCGCCGTCGTTATGGCTGGGGTATTTAACTTCTTTGGTGTTCTTCTTGGTGGATTAAGTGTCGCTTACGCGATTGTGCATTTACTTCCGACCGATCTTCTTCTCAATGTCAGTTCTGCTCATGGTCTTGCTATGGTGTTTTCCATGTTGCTGGCTGCGATTGTCTGGAACCTTGGTACCTGGTATTTCGGTTTACCTGCATCCAGTTCCCATACCCTGATTGGTTCCATTATTGGTATCGGTTTGACTAATGCCATCGTAACGGGTTCTTCTGTGGTTGATGCGTTGAATGTGCCGAAGATGATACAGATTTTCCTGTCGTTGATCCTCTCTCCTTTAATTGGATTGATCATCGCCGGGGCAATCGTGTTTCTGCTGCGCCGTTACTGGAGCAGTACCAAGAAGCGTAAGCGTATTCATCTGACTCCCGCTGAGCGTGAAAAGAAGGATGGTAAGCGTAAGCCCCCTTTCTGGACACGCACAGCGCTGATTTTGTCTGCGGTCGGCGTGAGCTTCTCTCACGGGGCGAATGATGGTCAGAAAGGTATCGGTTTAATTATGCTGGTGCTAATTGGTGTAGCTCCCGCGGGATTTGTCGTAAACATGAATGCCAATGGCTATGACATTGCCCGTACCTACGACGCTATTACTCACTTGCAACAATATTATCGGCAGCATGGCTCAGAGTTATCCCATGCAATTGAGCTGACGCCGCCAGCCGTTGTTGCGGAAGATGAGCCGGAAGGGCGATTCCATTGTGATATTACGCGTGCTGTCATTGTTCTTGATCAGACAGAAAACCTATTAAAGGGCATTCAGAGCTACAGTGAGCTGAGTGCTGAACAGCGTAACAATATGCGTCGCATGTTGATGTGTATTGCTGATACGGCGGAATCTCTGGCTAAACTGCCGGAAACCCGTGCTGAAGACGCCCGTTTCCTGAATAAATTGCGGAAAGATTTATTACACACCGTTGAGTATGCGCCTGTCTGGATTATCATTGCGGTAGCACTAGCTCTGTCTTTGGGAACGCTGGTTGGCTGGAAACGTGTTGCAGTCACTATTGGTGAGAAGATTGGCAAAAAAGGTATGACCTACGCGCAGGGTGTTTCAGCTCAGATGACTGCTGCTGTTTCAATTGGTGTTGCGAGTTATACCGGCATGCCGGTCTCTACTACGCAGGTACTTTCTTCTGCGGTGGCTGGAACGATGTTAGTCGATGGCGGTGGTGTTCAGGGTAAAACCATCCAGAATATCATGTTGGCTTGGATACTGACGCTGCCGGTTTCAATCGGGTTGTCCGGTACGCTTTACTGGTTCGCCTTGAAACTGATTTAATTATTTTAATGGATAATTTGAAGGCGGTATGGATCAACTATACCGCCTTTTTCTTTAATACCAAATCAACATAGAAATCAGGCAAATAACAACTAATCCACTCAGTGCGCTGGTCAAAATAAATTGTTTTCTCAACCTTTCACAACGAAGAACAACTTCTGGATCATGATGATCAAGGTAACGTTGTGAATTGATGTAGTTCACTAGCCGTATCTGCTTATTAAGTTGCCCATGAGTAGTGAAAAAGCCGTTACCGTCTACTGATTGATAAAGTAAGGGATCAGACTGACGAAGAATGGACAGCAATGCTCGTAATGAAGAGAAATAGCGCATCATATTGATAATGCAGACAAGACACAGCGCCCAAAACAGTGCGATTGTACTGAACATAATCCCCTCCTTAGAATGGTTAGCTAGAGCTGTCACAAAAAGAAAAAATTAAAATTGCAGGTGGTGACGCCTTTATATTTATTGTAGGAAAGATAGTCAGATAGTACAAAAAACCTGTTCTGTGTAAGTTGGGGTAAAACTAGCGGAAAAACGTTATATACCTAATAGATTTCGAGTTGCAGCGCGGCGGCAAGTGAACGAATCCCCAGGAGCATAGATAACTATGTGACTGGGGTGAGTGAAAGCAGCCAACAAAGCAGCAGCTTGAAAGATGAAGGGTATAAACACTTATCTGGTGAGTTCTATCCAACCATGCGACCCCAGAGAGACTGGTTAGTTGTTCACGTAAATATATTGGGTATCAAGAAAGGCCATAAATTCAGAGTAGGATTTTGCCATTCATCAAGTGGCAGGAAGCGCGATTGTGGTATATGTTGTTTGTTTGGTGGATGTTCTTTGCTCAACAAGACTTGAAGAACATGCTCAGTAGTAACAAACACAGGATAGTGGCAATTTGCCCTGCCAACTCACTAACTCGGCATTATGGAAGGAGTTCGCTTATGGCTTACAAACATATTCTTGTTGCGGTTGATTTATCCCCGGAAAGTCAGGTTTTGGTGAGAAAAGCTGTTTCTATGGCTAAACCGTACAATGCCAAAGTTTCCCTGATCCATGTTGATGTTAACTATTCCGATCTCTACACCGGTTTGATTGATGTTAATCTCGGTGATATGCAGCAACGTATTACTGACGAGACCCGCGGTGCGCTGAAAGCTCTCTCGGCAGATTCAGACTATGACATTCAGGAGACTCTGAGTGGTAGCGGTGATCTGGGGCAAGTCCTCGTTGATGCAATTAAGAAATATGACATAGATATGGTTGTTTGTGGTCATCATCAGGATTTCTGGAGCAAATTGATGTCTTCTGCTCGTCAGTTAATTAACACGGTTCATGTTGATATGCTGATTGTTCCTCTGCGTGATGATGAATGACAACAGATTGAAAAGTTATTCGATAAAAACGCCTGCTTATGCAGGCGTTTTTTTGGGTGAAATAGAGTGCTATTTGGTTTACGTCCGGTGCAATCAAGAAATTTTTTTTACCTTTCTGCGAAAAAACTTCTTGAAAGATGAATATAGAACAGTGATATATTCAAAGGGCAAACACAACTTACCTCACATTTTCGACAAAAATAATTATTAGAAGATGACTGGGGGTCCATCACAACCGAAGTAGAAATAAGGAATAACTAAATGAGCTGTTTACTATCTTTGTCTTCATTTCTTGGATCGATTCAACGCAGGGATGAATATCAACCAGAATATCTCCAGGCTGTTCGGGAAGTATTCACCTCTCTTTGGCCGTTTCTTGAACAAAACCCGAAATACCGTGAACATAGCCTACTGGAGCGTATGGTAGAGCCAGAAAGGGTTATCCAGTTCCGGGTTTGCTGGGTAGATGATCAGGGTAAAGTTCAGGTAAACCGTGCATGGCGAGTGCAGTTCAACTCAGCCATTGGGCCATATAAAGGTGGTATGCGTTTTCATCCATCGGTGAACCTCTCTATTCTGAAATTCCTGGGCTTTGAACAAACCTTGAAGAATGCACTGACAACTTTACCAATGGGTGGTGGTAAAGGCGGTTCAGATTTTGATCCTAAAGGAAAAAGCCAGGGCGAAGTAATGCGTTTTTGTCAGGCATTAATGACAGAATTGTATCGTCATTTGGGGCCAGATACTGATGTTCCCGCCGGTGATATTGGTGTGGGTGGCCGTGAAGTGGCTTTTATGTCAGGAATGATGAAAAAACTTTCTAATAACACGGCTTGTGTATTTACTGGCAAAGGTCTCTCTTTTGGCGGTAGTTTGATTCGCCCGGAAGCGACTGGCTATGGTCTGGTCTATTTCGTCAATGCCATGTTGAAACGTCATGGCATGGGGTTTGAAGGTATGCGCGTATCGGTTTCTGGTGCAGGAAATGTCGCGCAATATACAATTGAAAAATGCATGGCATTGGGAGCGAAAGTGGTAACCGCTTCTGATTCCGGCGGTACCTTAGTTGATGAGGAAGGTTTCACACCGGAGAAGCTGGCCCATCTTGAAGAGATAAAAAACCAACGCTATGGCCGTGTGGAAGAGTATGCCAGAGAGCGGGGTTTGACTTTCTTGAAAGGATTACAACCTTGGTCTGTGCCGGTTGATATCGCTTTGCCATGTGCCACCCAGAATGAGCTGGATTTGGATGCGGCTAAGGTTCTTATCAAGAATGGCGTTAAAGCTGTTGCTGAAGGGGCGAATATGCCAGCAACTATTTCAGCGACTGAGGCTTTTATTGAAGCCGGTGTGCTATTCGCGCCGGGTAAAGCCGCCAACGCGGGTGGGGTGGCGACGTCTGGTCTGGAAATGGCACAGAATGCGGCCCGTTTAGGCTGGAAGGCGGAAAAAGTGGATGCACGTTTGCATCACATCATGCTAGATATTCACCACGCTTGTGTTGAATATGGCGGCGAGGGCAAACAGATCAATTATGTTCAGGGTGCGAATATTGCTGGATTTGTGAAAGTTGCCGACGCCATGCTTGCTCAAGGTATTCTGTAGATTAAAAGATATCAGCCGCAATATACGGCTGATTTTTTTAACAAGGATAGATATCAAAACGGTGATTTTTTGTGGTGATAGCCGCTGATGCGGCGATTCCAGCTAAGGGTTCTGCATAATCAGGCCGTTTTACCACGACGCGGCGTTTTGCCAAAGCGCGTGCAGGGGATAGCAAATTATCGGCGTCTTCATCCGCGCCAACCAGAGATTGGAACACTCGCATCTCTTTTTTCACCAACGCGCTTTTCTGCTTATGTGGGTACATAGGATCAAGATAAACGACATCGGGCTGTGGCGTAATATCGGCCAGTGCTGTGATGCTGGAGGCATGGAGCAGTGTCATGCGTTCTTGCAACCAGCCGCCAATTTCTTCATCCTGATAACCCCGTTGCAGCCCGTCATCCAGCAATGCCGCGACCACTGGGTGGCGTTCCAACATTCTTACATGGCAACCCAGTGATGCCAGCACAAAGGCATCGCGCCCCAGGCCTGCGGTAGCATCCACGACTGTTGGCAGGTAATCTTTTTTGATCCCTACGGCTTTAGCGACTGCTTCGCCGCGTCCGCCGCCAAAGCGGCGGCGATGTGCCATTGTGCCTGATATAAAATCGACATAGATGCCGCCTAGCTTTGGCTCATCCCGTTTACGAAGTTCAAGGCGTTGAGGGGTAAGGACCAACGCCATAATAGCGTTTTTGTCATGCGCCAACCCCCAGCGCTCCGCTAGTTGAGATAAGGCGCTGTTATCAGCGCCTTGTTCACAGATTAAACAGATTCCCACCTTAAATTACCCTTTAATACCGGCCTTGCGCAGCATTGCATCCAGTTTTGGTTCACGGCCACGGAAGCGTTTGAACAGCTCCATTGGCTCTTCGGAACCACCACGGGACAAAATGTTATCAAGGAAAGATTGCCCGGTTTCGCGGTTAAAAATACCTTCTTCCTCGAAACGGGAGTAAGCATCGGCTGCCAACACATCAGCCCATAGATAACTATAATAACCCGCAGCATAACCACCAGAGAAGATGTGGGTGAATGAATGTGGGAAACGGCCCCATTCAGGTGAAGGCACTACGGAGACCAATTTCTTCACTTCCTTTAAGGTCTTCATGGTTTGCGCGCCTTTCTTTGGATCGTAGTTAACATGCAGACGGAAATCGAACTGACCAAACTCAAGCTGACGTAAGATCTTCATAGCAGCCTGATAGTTTTTCGCAGCTAACAGATTATCTAGCATGGCTTGTGGTAGAGGCTCTTGAGTTTCGTAGTGACCAGAGATAAATGCCAGCGCTTCTGGTTCCCAACACCAGTTCTCCATGAACTGGCTTGGCATTTCTACCGCATCCCACGGTACACCATTAGTACCAGAAACGCCGGCAGTTTCAATCTGGGTCAGCATCAGATGTAGACAGTGACCAAACTCGTGGAACAGCGTGTTGACTTCACTGTGGGTGAACAGCGCGGGTTTATCGCCAACAGGTTTATTGAAGTTGCAGTTCAGATAAGCGACAGGCTTTTGCAGTTCGCCGTTGGAACGACGCATTTTGCTGATACACTCATCCATCCAAGCGCCGCCACGTTTATTCTCACGTGCGTACAGATCCATATAGAAGCTGCCGTGCAGCTCATTGGTGTCATCATACAGATCAAAGAAACGGACATCTGGATGCCAGGTTTCTACATCATGGCGCTCTTTGGCAGTAATACCATAGATACGGCGAATAACTTCGAATAGCCCTTCAACAGCCTTTTGTTCTGGGAAATAAGGACGTAATTGCTCATCATTGATAGAGAATTCGTACTGTTTTTGTTTTTCGCCATAATAAGTCATATCCCAGGCTTCCAGCTTATGGGCGCAATGATGCCATTTGGCAAAGCTTTTTAATTCATCTACTTCTTCTTTTCCCTGTGGACGCGCGCGTTTTGTCAAATCATTCAGAAAATCCAACACTTCCTTAGGGGTTTTTGCCATTTTGGTTGCAAGGGACTGTTCAGCATAATTTTTTAAACCAAGCAATTGAGCCTGTTCATGGCGCAGCGCGAGGGTTTCGGCTATCACTTCGCTGTTATCCCATTTACCTGCATTTGGGCCTTGATCGGATGCGCGGGTATTGTAGGCGTAATAAATTTCCCGACGCAGTTCACGGTTATCTGCATAGGTGATAACCGGCTGGTAACTTGGCGCTTCTAGAGTCAGTAGCCAGCCTTTTTGTCCTTTAGCTTCTGCCTGGGCTTTAGCGGCGGCGATTGCGCTTTCAGGCAGGCCGGACAGATCTTTCACGTCAGTAATTAACTTAGTCCAGCCCATAGTGGCATCGAGCACATTATTGTTGAATTGCGAACTTAAATCTGACAAACGCGCACTGATCTCGCCATAGCGTTTCTGCTTCTCTTCAGGCAGACCAATACCTGATAGTTTAAAATCACGCAGTGCATTTTCGACAACTTTGCGTTGAGGCACAGAAAGCTTCTCAAACTCCGCGCTTTCACGTAGTGACTTATAGGCTTGATATAATCCCTTGTGCTGACCTAACCAGGTACTGAATTCGGACAATAATGGCAAACTTTCTTCATAGACGGCGCGTAATTCTGGGCTGTTTCTGACCGAATTCAGATGATTGACGGGTGACCATGCACGAGACTGTTTATCTGCGGCTTCGGCCAGTGGTTGACACAGGTTATCCCAGGTAAAAACGGTATTCTCGGCCAAGATTTTTTCGACGGTTTGGCGATAATTGGCAATGACTTCTTTTACAGCCGGAACAACATGCTCTGGTTTAATAGAAGAAAATTTTGGTAAACCTGATGGAACGAGTAACGGATTAGTCATATAAAACGTCCTTTTTATGTGTGTTTGGATACATTGCTGAGCGGAGCAACCCTGTATCGTAATGGGTATCGGCTAATAAGATGTAGGTAAAATTCGACAAACTCAACGCGAATGTTGAGCTTATGAACAATAAAATTTAATGCTTTTTAGGAAATTGAGAATGATTTTAGCAAACGGATTTCAGAAGCCAGATAATATGCGCTATGATTAGCTTCTTTTCATAATTCTTTGTATTTATACGGAAGATCATCGTCCCCGGTGGGGCGGCTGGACTTCAAATCCAGATGAGGCCGCCAGCGGTCTCTGGCAGGTTCGACTCCTGTGATCTTCCGCCATTCAAATCATCCTGCTATCTGGCGTTTTTGCTCACAAATTTTGATTTTAGCGGTGGAACGATATTGATTTTGCGAAACATCTTTAGAAGGTGCCTGTTGAAGTAATGAAGATGGAATGACCTCGCCGCTCCTTTGTGTGATACCTGCCTGAAACTGATGGAAATCGATTTTGATGCAGAAACGTCCAATCGGCGTTGGTTTGTTTTTAATCGTTATAATTACTTAATGTGACTATTTACATGCTTTTTTATTAGGCGTAGTATCGGGGGGCTTGATGATTTTCTATACGATAGTTATCCGGTGTGTGAGTCAATTTAGTCACTTACTCCTTGATTAAATCATGTTGTTTTGGGGAGGTTTCTCCATCTAATCAAAGTCAAGCAAACTGATGAACTATCATTTTTAATCTATCCAATGTAAGGGGGCCGACAGTACTTAATTCGTTATAGAACAATCTTTTAGTTCCTTTAGCACTAACAAAGAGGAAAGACCATGAAAAGTCGCAAGAGGTTATCGTTATTCACACTTTTACTATTTACTGCCAGCCCAATAGCGTTTGCGGTGCAGAACAATTGGCCCGGCACGAAAGTAAACCAACCCGCACCTAAAGTTAAAGGTATGTCTCCAATTCTGGCAAAGAATCTGGCTAACTTTGACGATCTTGATTTCAATGTCTATACAAACCAAAAATGGTGGGAGCTACATAAGAGCCATGCTATGGACATTATTGTTCACTATCCTGATGGTCATACTACCAAGGGCATTCAAAAGCACATTGACGATCTGAAGTATATGTGGACATTTGCCCCTGACAACCGAATCACAGAGCACCCGGTGCGGTTTGGTACAAATGATGGAGAATGGACTGCTGTAACGGGATTTACTGATGGAACATTTACGAAACCTATGGATCTGGGTGGTGGTAAGGTTATCAAACCTACAGGTAAGTCGTATCACCTCCCTATGGCAACGCTTGGGCACTGGACCAAAGTCAAAGCTAAAGGATTTGAAGGCGTCGTTATGGATGAAGAATATCTGTTCTGGGATGAGGGCGAGCTTATGAAACAGATAGGTGTCAGTAATTGATTCAACAATTTAATACGGACTTACCTAAGGGCGAGTCCGTAAGATGCCATGAACTCACAAAGACACTGTTAACAACACATCCCAAATCCAAAACGGTGCTAGCCGTTCAAGTCCTCTGAGAGGACTGCTTCCTTTTCCAGAGATCCTGTGTATAGGAATGTGTATAAAACCTATTGATACATATAAAAATTATTAAAAATCAATATATTATATTAAATTTATGACTCATCGGATCGCTATTTTTAATTATGGGTAAATCTTATAGAATGTATGAAGATATAGCATCATCATAGTCATTTCTTTACTTGATAAAATTATTAATAAAAATTAAATACTGTAATATATTATTAGGTTTTCATTAGAACAGATAACGTAAATAAAATAATTAGCAACGAGAGTGTAAATCAATTTATTGATCTAAAATACGTGCTATTGGTCACGATATGTCGATTATTTTATATGGATATGAGTTTAATGTTGGTTATATTGAGATATAATTATTATGTGATTCATGGAATAGACGACTATTCTCTTTATGAATGCAGAGAGATATTGCAGTGATATGCAAGTAAATCATTTTAATATTTATGGCGATAATTGTTGGAATAAGGGAAATATGTATGACTTATTTTTTTGATACAGCAGTTAATATTGAGGGAAATAAGAAATTAAGAACGCCTCAAATTGAGGCATACATCAAGATTAGAGACTATTTTAGTCAACCAGATAATAAAGAAGCATTAGTAGTACTACCTACAGGTACAGGGAAGAGTGGTTTGATTTCTATTGCGCCATATGGCGTATCAAATAAAAGAGTTCTCATTATAACCCCTGGACTTGTTACTAAAGATAGTATACGAAAAACGCAAGAGGTTTTAGAGGACAATTTTTGGGTGAATTGTGATGTTATATTTAATAGTAAATTATCCAAGATATACGGGACGGTTAAGGATCGGGATAATAAAACATTGCTAAAATCAATAGATGCAATAGCGGGGATACTTGAAGAAGTTAAGAGGATGATACGATGATCGACTCATTAAAAGTAAACGAGATTATAGAAAGAATGGTAGCCTTTTGTTTGGTGAGAGGTGTTCAACCCGATGAGCTCATAACTGCTATTTTTGAGAGTGAATACGATAGTATTGAAACCATAAAGAAATCTAATGATATCCATATGATTATCACCTATAAAGAAAATATAGATAACGAAGTGAATATTATTAAAATGAAATATGTATATAAAGAAAATAAACAATTACAGAAAGTAGAGCAAAAGATAAATGCGGGGGCTTATAAAGTTCAATGGGATAGAGCTGAGAAATTAGATTCTATTATTAATGAACTTATAGAGGTTATTGGAGCAGATAACAGAATTTTAGCAGATATTAAGGAAAAGATTCCGGCTGAGTTTCGAAGTGTTGTTTACCCTAAGCTAAAACTTGTTTGCTAAATATGCACTGATAAGGAGGAAAACCCTCCTTATTTTATAGACAAGATTGTCGATATTTATTCAAACATTAAATGATAATTCAGTTAGTCCAGGTTCAGCGATAAAAATGGAAGAGCAATTAAAGAAAGATAATATTACCTTTTATCAATACCCAGGTCTAAGTCATGGATTTAGAAATAGTGAAGGTATTTTACAAATTACTCCTATTGTTGAGGATATAAAGAATTGGTTATCTAGGGATTATGGATAAAAGTCTGTTATCTAAAATAGTATTAATTCGTCGATTTTTCCATAGTGGAAAGTGATATTAAGTTTGGCAATAGAACGTGGTATAGTCAAAATTGACACCACGTTTTTTTAGTATTATTTCCGCATAGTAACTGTTGTTAATTCCATATCTCATTTGGCAATAAAAAATATATAAATAACAAATTGATGATTAATTATTTGTAATAAATTTAATAATATAATTGCTTGGGATTTATTTTATATTCTTGTTGTTATAATGAGTGAATGAGATGTAATTATAAAATTTACTATAAATCATCACTTGATTAATATATCGCTTGTTATTTCCATAGAATATAGTATTAAAATGTTATGAATTATTTATTGTTTCTGAGATGATGTTCTCGATTTTACCTTTTGTGGCATAGAGGGAAATAGCTATTTATTTCTCATTATCGTTTATCGCTGTCATTATATTCGCTAGAAAAAATTACTGAAATATCCTGTTCAATGACAGGATGTAATATCTTTTTTAGTTTTTATTGGGTAATAAAATATTGATTTTAAATTAATTAAATTTATTTTTTTATTTTATTGACAATACATTAATGGCATCTATAGTTATATGTATTAGATAAAGCGTCAATATGGCATAAAAAATGCTGTATATGTTATCTAAGTGCTGGATAAATTCCTGATAAACACCTTGTTTTCTAGTGAAAATGGTTACAATTTCATATGGGCAAGATAAATAGCTTATTGTACGTATTCTTGAGTGATATAAGTTATTTATCAATTAGTTAGATTAAACTTTGGAGTTTATATTATGATTATTAAGAAAGACATTCTGCTACATGAAGATCTGATTGTAGATGATGAGCTTAAAGTGGGTAAGGTAGAGAAAGTCAATATTGATATTCTGTCACCCAGTTCAGTTATCGTTAGTCTGAATATTTTAGGCGTGGTTGATGATTTTCATCTATTACTAGTTGATGATAAAGATAAAGACAAGATTGTGCTGCTCTATCTTTCTCTGTTACGTGTTCTTCATGAAAAATTAGATGTAAAAGTAAAAGTCGCAAAAAGTAATCTTACTAAGATGAAATATATAGTAGGTGTTGAAATTTAAGAAGTATTTGTTAAATGTCTAAATGAGTGCGTGAATTAAAAAATTTTTATAATAACTGGATTTGACTTAAGTAATATAATCAGTTATCAAATGTCGTATTATTGCTGATTGAAATTAGATGTAATATTTCTTTTTGTAATGAAACTGATTTTATTCAAATCCTAAATGTATTTTCTATTAAATACACTTAACTACAGGCAGAATGGTAATATTACTGTTCTGCCTTTGTCTATTATTGGGTTGGCATTATTATAGAATTAAAAAAACGATGTTATTATAAATGAATTTTTATTTATTCATCTGTGTTAATATTTATAAGTTAATAATGATATAGCAAACAGTCACATTAACTCTATTTTACAGTCCTTAAATTTAATTCCTTTACAAATTTAAATGTCCATATATTATTGCTCGCAGACAAGTTTATATTCTCATTTTAGCGTTATAAAATTACAGTGAAACTATCAGGTTGTTTTGTGTATTATTACCTTGGTTGAACGTTTTATAACGGGAAAATAAATTTTTTGACAGTTTTTACTGTTTTAAATAACCAATATGATGATTTATTGTTGGATTTATTAGATCTAAAAAAATTATAGTTAATTTGATTTCTTTAACTGAAAGAGATGTAAATCCATAATATTATGTATGATGACATATTTAAATTGAATTTTTCCTAAGAGGTTTATATTGATGGAAACAGGGTCGCAATTAATACAGTTGTTATAGTTTTAAAGCGACATAATATTTAAAATATCAGGAGACGACATGCTTGATTCAAATGTAACAGATAGTAATTGTAAGGTTTCTTCCCCCGTTTGTTCTTTTAATGAATGGGACCCACTTGAGGAGGTTATTGTCGGTGTAGTTGATGGCGCCAGATTTCCCGGTTGGCATATGGCGATAGAGCCGATACTACCATCGAATCAAATTGAAAATTTTCATCGGTATGCAGGTCGGTCATTTCCGCAAGAACAAATTGATGCAGCATCTAGAGAATTAGAAGAGTTTGTCCATATTCTTAGAGGTGAAGGTGTGACAGTACGTCGCCCAGATCCGCAAGACCAATCTCAGGTATTTGGCGCGCCAGGCTGGAGTAGTACAGGGTTTTATTGTGCAATGCCTCGCGATGTGCTGTTAGTTATTGGAAATGATATTATTGAATGCCCGCTAGCATGGCGTTCCCGTTATTTTGAGACGGCGGCATATAAGACTTTACTTAAAGATTACTTTAAGAAAGGTGCAAAATGGAGCGCCGGGCCAAAGCCACAGTTGATCGAGGAACAATATAATTTCGAATGGCATCAGCCTAATGGCAGGGAGCGTGTTCCCCTTGCTATAACTGAGTTTGAACCGACTTTTGATGCTGCGGATTTTATCCGATGTGGGCGAGACATCATTGCTCAAAAGAGCCATGTCACAAATGAATTTGGTATTGAATGGCTTCGTCGTCATATAGGTGATGAATATCGTATTCATGTTTTTGAATTTAACGATGATAACCCTATGCACATTGATGCCACCTTTGTTCCTATGGCGCCAGGAAAATTGTTGATTAACCCAGAAAAGGTGTTAAAAGTTCCTGAACTGTTTAGGAAATGGGATGTATTACATGCGCCTCATCCGGTTATTCCTGATGATCATCCTCTGTATACGACCAGTAAATGGATCAACATGAATATTCTGATGTTGGATGAGCAGCGGGTGATTGTTGAAAGGCAGGATGAGCCAATGATCGCTGCAATGAAACGCTGGGGCTTCACGCCGATTCCATGTAATTTCAGGAATTTTAATACGTTCGGCGGTTCCTTCCATTGTGCGACCGTGGATGTAAGACGGCGCGGAACTTTACAGTCTTATCTTGACTAGGAAATAATGATGGCTATCTGGAGATATTCCCTTTGGGATGCAGTCATGTTTGCATTAAATATCTTGTATATGGTAGCCACTTTTATGCGAGTCGTGTATTGGGATACAAAAGTGATTATAGAATTGAAAGCTCTCCCAATATTTGACCATACTAAATATGCCTCTACATTTATATACGACTGATGTAAATGTTAGAGATGAATATCCGCATGCACACAGTCACTTTTAGGTTAAGATTAATTGCAGTGTGTGCATGCGTTTTGCTTGTATTTCTCCCCCGCTTCTCCATCATTTCTATGATTATGAATAGTAACAGGCTGTTTAATTCTAGATTTAAGTATGAGTTCTGAAATAATTGCTGGTAGCGAATCACTGCTAGCATGAGTTTATCTATTCCGATGAGTAACCGTAGTTACTTTCTGTTTCTCTTTATATATTAAATGATAATAGTTATTACTTGGATGTTGCTTATTTCCGTCTTACAGTACTGCCCACATATATATTGCTATCAGACTGCATATATATGTCTTATTTTATAACATAATATAAGGAAGTTAATGATGGAATCGATGATATCTAAAGATAATATTCAATTATTTATCAATAAAATAGATGAGTTGGTTAATATTGAAAATGAAAAAAAAGGTGGAGCTCTCGCAGTCGCTATTATCCATGATGATAAGATAATTTATCAGCGCCATATTGGGAAAGCTAGCATTGAACATGCTGTTGATATACAGCCTAATACTAAATTCTATTTAGCGAGCGCTTCAAAACAATTCACGGCTTTTTGCATAGCTTTGCTGGAGAAAGAAGGAAAACTCAACGTCAAGGATAAAATCGGACAATATTTGGATTATTTACCCGCGCATTTCTGTGATATTACTATTGAGCATCTTATTCATCATACCAGTGGGTTACGGGATGTATTTTTACTTTATAGTCTGGCAGGTAAAAACTCAAGCTTTGACTACTGCAATGCTGATTTAGTGGAAAAACTTATCCAACGACAACAGACATTTAACACCCCCACTGGAGAATATTATATTTATAGCAACACAGGCTATTATTTGTTGGGGGAAATTATCAATGTAGTTTCAGGTAAGTCTTTGAAAGAATATGCAGAAGAAAATGTTTTCGCTCCATTAGAGATGAAAGATACTATTATCTGTGATGATATAACCGAGATTATCTCTAATCGGGCGATGGGTTACACTTATAATCAGAATTCGCAACAGTGGATAAGAAGCGATATCAATAATTCTGTGATGGGTAGTGCAGCGGTTCATTCCACCGTGAATGATTTATGTCGTTGGGCTAGAGCGTTTTATTCGCCATCTATTGTTAAGGACCTACTGCCTCAATTATCCCGTACACCAGATTTAGATAATGGCAATCGTAACAATTATGCTTACGGTTTAATTATGGACCAACGTGAAGGGCAAAGGGTAATACAACACAGTGGTACCTATGCTGGCTTTAGAGCTAATGTTTTTATTTTACCAGATGCTAAATTAGGTATGGCGATGACTGCTGCAAGCAATGTTAATGTTGGTGAATGGACGGATAAGTATATTGATATATTGTTTAATACCCATGTTGAGCCAGAAAAACCACATTGCTTAACTAATGATATTGATATCACCGGTATTTTCCGAGGGATAGAGCCTTATCCTTATATTATTACCAAAGAAGATGTTTATTTTTTAGGTGATTTATTTAAAAAAGGTAACCCGATTATTTTTAACTCTGACGGTTCATTCCAGGAGGAAGGAAGTAAAATTAAGTTCAGACCCGTCATTGAAAATGACAGTGTTATCGCACTGGAGCATATTGATGAAAATGGTAATGTTTTTTATTTAAAAAAGATGAACGATGAAGATAGTGTCGATATTCAGCTATTGTCAGGGCGCTATTATAGTCACGAAGCAGAGGCGATAATTAATATTATATCTTCTGGTGATGATATTTATATTGATGGAATTATCCATCCTGTAAAAAAAGAGGCTTTGCGACATATTTATGGGAATAGTTATTTCTCTCCCAGTGCTGAATTTGTTATTGATTTTGAACTTGATCCTGATACCAATAAACCTCGTCTTTATATCGGTAATGCACGTTGCTTGAATATAGAATTTGTTCCAATTTAATGAACTAGTTAGTAAATACAAGTTTAAAATAGCGTTCCGCTAGCAGGATAGAATTAATGCTATTGAGGGACTAAAGATATTTTCTATTAAATGCCTTTTGCTCCAGACAGAACTATTTATATTTATGTTCTGTCTGTTTTTTATAAATATTAGGAGATTAATGATGAAACTGACAATATCCACAGATAATATTAAATTATTTCTCGAGAAAATAGACGAATTAGTTAATGTTGAGAATAAAAAAAAGGGAGGCGCTCTTGCCGTTGCGGTTACCTACGGCAATAAAACCATTTATCAGCGTTATATCGGGCAAGCTAGTATTGAACATGCTGTGGCTGTAAAACCTAGTACTAAATTCTATTTAGCAAGTGTTTCAAAACAATTCACGGCTTTTTGCATAGCTTTGCTGGAGAAAGAAGGAAAGCTCAACGTAAAGGATAAAGTCAGACAATACTTGGGTTATTTACCCGCTCATTTCTCTGATATTACTATTGAACATCTTATTCATCACACCAGCGGGCTACGGGATGTATTTTTACTTTTTGGTTTGGCAGGTAAAAACTCGGATTTTGACCACTGTCATGTTGATTTAGTAAGAAAACTAATCCGACGACAACAGGCACTTAACGTACCTACTGGGGAATATTATCTTTATAGCAACACGGGCTATCATTTATTGGGGGAAATTGTCAGAGTGGTTTCAGGTAAGCCGTTGAAAAAATATGTAGAAGAAAATGTTTTCGTCCCATTAAAGATGAAAGATACCTTTATCTACGATGATATAACCGAGATTATCTCCGACAGGGCGATGGGTTACATTTATAATGAGGATTCACAACGATGGATAAGAAGTGATATCAACAATTCTGTGGTGGGTAGTGCAGGAGTTCACTCCACCGTGAATGATTTGTGTCGTTGGATGAAAGCATTTTATTCACCATCTATTGTTCAGGATCTGTTGCCTCAATTATCCCGTATGCCAGATTTAATCAATGGCAATCGCAACAATTATGCTTACGGTTTGATTATCAGTCAACGCGAAGGGCAAACGATAATACAACACAGTGGTGCTTATGCTGGTTTCAGAACTAATATGTGTATTTTACCGGATGCTAAGTTAGGTATCGTGATAACCGCTGCAATAGGTGTTGATGTTGCTAAATGGGTGGATCGGTATATTGATATATTGCTTAATGCCGATTTCGAGCCGAAAAAGCCGCATTACCTAACCAGTGATATTGATATTACTGGTATTTTCCGAGGGATAGAATCTTATCCTTATGTTATTACCAAAGAAGATGTTTATTTTTTAGGTAATTTATTCGGAAAAGGTAATCCGATTACTTTTAACTCTGATGGTACATTCCAAGAGCAAGGAGGTAAGATCCGGTTCAGGACTATTATTGAAAATGACAAGGTTATCGCACTGGAACAGATTGATGAAAATGGTAATGTTTTTTATTTTAAAAGAATGAATGATGAAGATAGTATTGATATTCAGCTATTGTCAGGGCGCTATTATAGTCACGAAACAGAAGCGATAATTAATGTTATGTCGTCTGGTAAAGATATTTATATTGATGGGATTATCCATCCTATAAAAGAGGAGGTTTTGCGGCATATTTATGGGAATAGTTATTTATCCACAGGAACTAAGCTTATTATTGATTTTAAGTTTTATCCTGATGAAAATAAATGTCGTCTCTATGTCAGCAATTCGCGTTGCTTGAATTTGGAGTTCATTGCAGTTTAATTGACAGGTTAGTAAATACAAATTTAGGACAGTATTTCGTTAGCAGGATAGGATTGATGCTATTGTGAGAACCAGGAGATATTTTCTACTAATACACTTCATCTTAGGCAGAACAGTTATATTTATGTTCTGCCTGTTTTTGTAAACATTAGATCCTAAAATGATTTCTGAAAGTAAATAAATGTTTATAAAATTTAGTTAATTCTAATTTTTATCCGCAGTTACTTTGTATTGTCATTCACACATTAAATGATGGTCATTATTACTTGGATATTTCTTGTTTACGTCTTACAGTACTGCTCATATATATATTGCTATCAAGTCGTATATATATTCTGTTTTGTAACCTTAAATAGGGAAGTTCATGATGGAATCGATGATATCTAAAGATAATATTCAGTTGTATATCAATAAAATAGATGAGCTGGTTAATATTGAAAATGAAAAAAAAGGTGGAGCTCTTGCAGTTGCTATTATCCATGATGATAAGATAATTTATCAGCGTCATATCGGGCAAGCTAGTATGGAACATGCTGTTGATATACAGCCTAATACTAAATTCTATTTAGCGAGTACTTCAAAACAATTCACAGCTTTTTGCATAGCGTTACTGGAGAAAGAAGGAAAGCTCAACGTTAAGGATAAAATCAGACAATATTTGGATTATTTACCCGAACATTTCTCTGATATTACCATTGAGCATCTTATTCATCATACCAGTGGGTTACGGGATGTATTTTTACTTTATAGTCTGGCAGGTAAAAACTCAAGTTTTGACTACTGCAATTCTGATTTGATGGAAAAACTGGTCCAACGACAACAGACATTTAATGCCCCCGCTGGGGAATATTATATTTATAGCAATACGGGCTATTATTTGTTGGGGGAAATTGTCAACGTGGCTTCAGGTAAGTCGTTAAGAGAATATGCAGAAGAAAATATTTTCGCGCCATTAAAGATGAAAGATACCATTATCTGTGATGATGTAACCGAGATTATCTCTAATCGGGCGATGGGTTACACTTATAATCAGAATTCGCAACAGTGGGCAAGAAGCGATATCAATAATTCTGTGATGGGTAGTGCAGCGGTTCATTCCACCGTGAATGATTTATGTCGTTGGGCTAGAGCGTTTTATTCTCCATCTATTGTTCAGGATCTACTGCCTCAATTATCTCGTACACCAGATTTAAACAATGGCAATCGTAACAATTATGCTTACGGTTTGATTATCGACCAACGTGAAGGGCAAAGGATAATACAACACAATGGTACCTTTGCTGGCTTCCAAGCGAATATTTGTATTTTACCGGATGCTAAATTAGGTATGGCGATGACTGCTGCAAGCAATGTTGATGTTGGTGAATGGACGGATAATTATATGGATATCTTGTTTAACACTCATATTGAACCGAAAAAATCACATTGCCTAACTAATGATATTGATATCACCGGTATTTTCCGCGGGATAGAGCCTTATCCTTATATTATTACCAAAGAAGATTTTTATTTTTTAGGTGATTTATTTAAAAAAGGTGACCCGATTATTTTTAACTCTGACGGTACGTTCCAGGAGGAAGGAAGTAAAATTCAGTTCAGACCCGTCATCGAAAATGACAGTGTTATTGCACTGGAGAATATTGATGAAAATGGTAACGTTTTTTATTTGAAAAAGATGAACGATGAAGATAGTGTCGATATTCAGCTATTGTCAGGTCGCTATTATAGTCATGAAACAGAGGCGATAATTAATATTATATCTTCTGGTGATGATATTTATATTGATGGGATTATCCATCCTGTAAAAAAAGAGGCTTTGCGACATATTTATGGCAATAGTTATTTCTCACCTAGTACTGAGTTTGTTATTGATTTTGAATTTGATCTTGATACCAATAAGTATCGTCTTTATATCGGTAATTCACGCTGCTTGAATGTGGAATTTGTTGCAGTTTAATTGGCTAGTTAATAAATACAAATTTAGAATAGCGTTTCACTAGCAGGGTAGTATTAATGCTATTGAGGGCTTAAAGATATTTTCTATTAGATGCACTTTGTTCCAGACAGAACTATTATATTTATGTTCTGTCTGTTTTTTTTAAATATCAGCTTCGGTAGTTACTTTATATTGCCCTCCATATATTAAATGATAATCATTATCGCTTGGATGTTTCCTATTTACATCTTACAGTACTGCCGGCATATGTATTGCTATTAGGCTGAATATATATACCCGTTATCTTTCAAGTTGCCTCTTTGTTGGCTGCACTCACTCACCCCGGTCACATAGTTCTCTATGCTCCCGGGGATTCGCTCCCTTGCCGTCGCGATGCAGCTTGAAATCCATAGGGTATATGTTCTGTTTTATAATCTTAAATAAAATAAGGAAATTAATGATGGAATTTACTATATCTACAGATAAGATTAAGTTGTTTCTCAAGAAGGTAGACGAATTAGTTAATGTTGAGAATAAAAAAAAGGGAGGCGCACTCGCTGTTGCGGTTATCCACGGTAATAAAACCATTTATCAACGTTATATCGGACAAGCTAGCATTGAACATGCTGTGGCTGTAAAACCTAATACTAAATTCTATTTGGCGAGTGTTTCAAAACAATTCGCGGCTTTTTGTATTGTTTTGCTAGAAAAAGCAGGGAAGCTTTGCGTCAAGGATAAAGTTGGACAATATTTGGATTATTTCCCCGCAGAATTCTCTGATATTACCATTGAGCATCTTATTCACCATACTAGTGGATTACGGGATGCGTTTGTACTTTATCACCTGGCAGGTAAAAATTCAGACTTTGATCACCGCCATATTGATTTGGTGAGAAAGCTGATCCAACGGCAACAAGCACTTAACTTTACGCCTGGGGAATATTATCTTTATAGTAATACGGGCTATTATTTGCTGGCGGAAATAGTCAGAGTGGTTTCAGGTAAATCGTTAAGAGAATATGCAGAAGAAAAAGTTTTCGCCCCATTAAAGATGAAGGATACCTTTTTCTATGATGATATAACCGAGATTATTCCTGATCGGGCGATGGGTTACGCTTATAATGCGGAGTTACACCAGTGGGTAAGAGATGATCTCAACGATGTGGTAGTTGGTGGTGCGGGGCTTCATTCTACGGTAAATGATTTGTGTCGTTGGATCAGAGCATTTTATTCACCATCCATTGTTCAAGATCTGCTGCCTCAATTATCCCGCACACCAGATTTAACCAATGGTAATCGTAATAATTATGCTTACGGTTTTATGATTAGCCAACGAGAAGGACAAAAGATAATACAACACGGTGGCTCCTATACTGGCTTCAAATCTCATATTTGTATTTTACCGGATGTTAAATTCGGTATCGCGATTACCGCTGCAACAGGTGCTGAGGTTACTGAATGGGTGGAACAGCATATTGATATCTTATTTAACACCAAGATTAAGCCAGAAGAGCCACATTGCCTAACTAGTGATATCGATATTACCGGTATTTTCCGAGGGGAAGAACCTTATCCTTATATTATTACCAAGGAAGAGACTTATTTGTTAGGTAATTTATTCGAGAAAGGTAACCCGATTATTTTTAACTCTGATGGTACATTCCAAGAGAAAGGCGGTAAAATCCGGTTCAGACCTATCATTGAAAATGACAGTGTTATTGCATTGGAACAGATTAATGAAAATAGTAATGTTTTCTATTTTCAAAAGATGGTTGATGACGGTAGTATCGATATTCAGCGATTGTCAGGGCGTTATTATAGCCATGAAACAGAAGCAACGATAACTGTTTCCGCTTCTGGCGATGGGATTTATATTGATGGGGTTGTTTATATTGGTAAACAGGAAGTCTTACGGAGGATTTATGGGAATAGTTATTTTTCTCGCAGTACTGAACTGATTATTGATTTTGAATTAGATCCTGATACCAATAAACTTCATCTTTATATCAGTGATTCACGTTGTTGGAAGATAGAATTCGTTGCAGTTTAATGTATAAAGTAATAAATTAGAATGAATAACGCGGCACGGTTATAGCAGGATGGAATTAATGCTATTAAGGGCCTAAAGATATTCCCTATCAGATGCACTTTTTTCCAGGCAGAACTATGATATTTATGTTCTGTCTGTTTTTTGCAAACATCAGCTCCCGTAGTTACTTTATATTGCCCTTTATATACCTAATAGATTTCGAGTTGCATCGCGACGGCAAGGGAGCGAATCCCCGGGAGCATAGAGAACTATGTGACCGGGGTGAGTGAGTGCAGCCAACAAAGAGGCAACTTGAAAGATAACGGGTATATATTAAATGATAGCCATTATCACTTGGATGTTTCCTGTTTACGTCTTACAGTATTGCCCGTATATATATGTTCTATTTTATAACCTCAAAATAAGGAAGTTCATGATGGAATCAAAGATATCTACTGATAAAATTGAATTATTTCTCAAGAAAATAGACGAACTGGTTAATATTGAAAATAAAAGAAAAGGTGGAGCTCTCGCTGTTGCGGTTATCCACGGTAATAAAACTATTTATCAGCGCTATATCGGAAAAGCCAACATTGAACACGCTGTTGCTATACAACCTAATACTAAATTCTATTTGGCGAGTGTCTCAAAACAATTCACGGCTTTTTGCATAGCCTTATTGGAGAAAGAAGGAAAGATCAGCGTTAAGGATAAAGTTGGACAATATTTAGATTATTTCCCCGCAGAATTCTCTGATATTACTATTGAGCATCTTATTCACCATACCAGTGGATTACGTGATCAATTTTTACTTTATAGCCTAGCAGGTAAAAATTCAGCCTTTGACCACCGTCATATTGATTTGGTGAGAAAACTGACGCAACGGCAACAAGCGCTTAATTTTACGCCTGGAGAATATTATCTCTATAGCAACACCGGTTATAATTTAATGGCGGAAATAGTCAGAGTGGTTTCAGGCCAGTCGCTGAGAGAATATGCAGAAGAACATGTTTTCGCACCATTAAAGATGAAAGATACCTTTTTCTATGATGATGCTACCGAGATTATTTTTGACCGGGCGATGGGGTACTCCTATAACGAGGACTCGAACCGATGGATAAGAGAAGATCTCAATGATGCGGCGGTAGGAGGTTCGGGGCTGTATTCTACAGTGAATGATTTGTGTCGCTGGATGAGAGCGTTTTATTCGCCATCTATTGTTCAGGATCTATTGCCTCAATTATCTCGCACGCCAGATTTAACTAATGGCAATCGTAACGATTATGCTTATGGTTTTGCGATCAGCCAACGAGAAGGGCAAAAGATAATACGACATGATGGTGGTTATGGTGGCTTCAGATCAGAAGTTTGTATTTTGCCTGATGCTGAATTAGGTATTGCTGTTACTTCTGCAATGAATACTAATGTCTCTAAGCTTGTTCGACAATGTTTTGATGTATTGTTTAATCCCAATGGTACTAAACTAGAAAAACAGCCTTGTCTGACTAGTGATATCGATATTACGGGTATATTCAAAGGAATACAACCATATCCTTATATTATTACCAAAGAAGATTGCTATTTATTAGGTAATTTATTCGAGAAAGGTAACCCGATTATCTTTAATTCTGATGGAACATTCCAAGAGGAGGATGGGAAAATTCGGTTCAGACCTATTATTGAAAATGACAGTGTTATTGCATTGGAGAAAATTAATGAAAATGGCAATGTTTTTTATCTAGATAAGATGATTGATGATGGTGGTACCGATATTCAGCTACTGTTAGGATATTATTATAACCACGAAACAGAAGCTGTGCTCACTGTTGCAGCCTCTGGTGATGAGCTTTATATCGATGCAATTATTTCTCCTAAAAGAAAAGAAGTCTTACATCGGGTTTATGGGAATAGTTATTTTTCTCCTAGCACAGAGCTTATTATTGATTTTGAATTTGACCCTGACACGAATAAACCTTGCCTTTACCTCAGTAATGGTCGTTGCTGGAAGATAGAATTTGTCGCAGTTTAATTGACAGGGTTGTGAACGCGAGTTGAGAATAGTGTTTATCTGGCAGGATGGCGGATTCTATTGAGATCCCCGAGATATTTTCTACCTGACGGACTTTTTCCTAGGCAGAACGTCCATATTCATGTTCTGCCTTACAGGGCTGACTTTATATATCTATTTGTATAAAATTAAATAAGGAAAATAATAATGAAATCGACGATATCTAAAGATAATATTAATTTGCTTATCAAGAAAATAGACGAGTTGGTTGATATTGAAAATAAGAAACAGGGTGGCGCTCTTGCTGTTGCTGTGACCCACGGTAATAAAACGATTTATCAGAGCCATATCGGAAAGGCTAATATTGAACATGCTGTTGCTATACAGTCTAATACTAAATTCTATTTGGCGAGTGTTTCAAAGCAATTCACGGCTTTCTGCATTGCCTTATTAGAGAAAGAAGGAAAGCTTAGTGTTAAAGATAAAGTTGGGCAATATTTGGATTATTTCCCCGTAGAATTTTCTGATATTACTATTGAACATCTTATTCATCATACTAGTGGATTACGTGATGAATCTTTACTTTATCGCCTGGCAGGTAAAAACTCGCGTTTTGATTGCCATCATATTGATTTGATAAGAAAGCTGACGCAGCGGCAACGAGCACTTAATTTTACACCTGGGGAATATTATGCTTATAGCAATACGGGCTATCATTTGTTGGCGGAAATAGTCAGCGTGGTTTCAGGTAAATCATTGAGAGCATATGCAGAAGAAAATATTTTCGCCCCGTTAAAGATGAAAGAGACTGCTTTCTATGATGATGTCACCGAGATTATTTCTGATCGGGCGATGGGTTACACTTATAACGAGAAACCACACCGGTGGGCAAGATATGATCTTAATGGTTCCGTGGTCGGTGGCACAGGGGTTTATTCTACGGTGAATGATTTGTGTCGCTGGATCAGAGCATTTTATTCGCCATCCATTGTTCAGGAATTGTTGCCTCAATTATCCCGTACACCAGATTTAACCAATGGTAATCGCAATAACTATGCTTACGGTTTGATTATCAGCCAACGAGAAGGGCAAAAAATAATACAACATGATGGTTCCTATGCTGGTTTTAAATCTGAAGTTTGTATTCTGCCTGACTCCAAATTAGGTATTGCTATTACCTCTGCAACAAATATTAGTGTCATTCAATGGATTGAGCAGTGTCTTGATGTGTTGTTTAACACGAATATAATTGAACCGGCAAAACCACATTGTCTAATCTGTGATATCGATATTACCGGCATTTTCCGAGGGGCAGAACCTTATCCTTATATTATTACCAAGGAGGATTGCTATTTATTGGGTAATTTATTCGGAAAAGGCGACCCGATTAATTTTAATCCTGATGGTTCATTCCAACAGCAAGGAAGTAAAACTCGATTTAGACCTATCATTGAAAATGACAGTGTTATCGCATTGGAACAGATTGATGAAGATGGCAATGTTTTTTATTTTAAAAAAATGACTGATGATGGTGTTATCGATATTCAGCTATTGTCAGGGAATTATTATAGTCATGAAATAGAATCAACGATGACTATTTCTGTCTCTGGAGATGGAATTTATATTGATGGGATTACTTACCCTGTGAATAAAGAAGTTCTACGGCGGGTTTACGGTAATAGTTATTTCTCCCCGGGCACTGAATTTGTTATCGATTTTGAATTGGATTCTGGTACGAATAAACCTCATCTTTATATCAATGATGGGGGTTGCTGGAGGGTAGAGTTTGTCGCAGTTTAATTTATGAAGTGATAAATCAGAATAAAGAATAGCGTTGTTATAGCCGGATGGGATTAATACTATTGAGGACCTAAAGATATTTCCTATTGGATACACTTTGTTCCAGGCAGAACGATTATATTTATGTTCTGTCTGTTTTTGCAAACATTAGCTCCCGTAGTCACTTTATATTGCTCTTCATATATTAAATGATAACCATTATCACTTGGATGTTTCCTATTTACGCCTTACAGTATTGCTAACATATGTATTGCTACTAGGCTGAATATATATGTTCTGTCTTATAACCTTAAATAAGGGAGTTCATGATGGAATCGACGATATCTATAAATAACATTAACTCTTTTCTCAAAAAAATAGAAGAACTGGTTAATATTGAAAATAAAAAAAAGGGTGGCGCATTTGCTGTTGCTGTTACCCACGGTAATAAAACCATTTATCAGCGCCATATCGGAAAGGCTAACATTGAACATACTGTTGCTGTAAAATCTAGTACTAAATTCTATTTGGCGAGTGTTTCAAAACAATTCACGGCTTTTTGCATAGCCTTGTTAGAGAAAGAAGGAAAGCTTTGCGTCAAGGATAAAGTTGGACAATATTTGGATTATTTCCCCGCAGAATTTTCTGATATTACCATTGAGCATCTTATTCACCATACCAGTGGGTTACGGGATCAATTTACACTTTATAGCCTGGCAGGTAAAAACTCGGATTTTGACCACCGTCATATTAATTTGGTAAGAAAACTGACTCAACGTCAACGAGCACTTAATTTCACGCCTGGGAAATATCATCTCTATAGTAATACAGGCTATAATTTGTTGGCGGAAATAGTCAGAGTGGTTTCAGGTAAATCTCTGAGAGAATATGCAGAAGAAAATGTTTTCGCCCCATTAAAGATGAAGGATACCTTTTTCTATGATGACATAACCGAGATTATCTCTGATCGTGCAACGGGCTATGCTTATAATGAGAAGCTGCATCAATGGAAAAGGGATGATCTCAATGATGCGGTGGTTGGTGGTTCAGGGCTTTATTCTACGGTAAACGATTTGTGTCGTTGGGTCAGAGCGTTTTATTCGCCATCCATTGTTCAGGAGTTATTGCCTCAGCTATTCAGGACGCCGGATTTAACCAATGGCGATCGTAACAATTATGCCTACGGTTTGATTATTAGACAACGTGAAGGGCAAAAGATAATACGACACGGTGGTTCTTATGGTGGCTTCAAATCTGATATTTGCATTTTGCCTGATGCTAAATTAGGTATCGCTATTACTTCCGCAACAAACACTGATGTCTATAACTTTGTCGGGCAGTGTCTTGATGCATTGTTTAATTCCAGTGGTACTAAACCAAAACAGCCTTGCCGGACCGGTGATATTGATATTACCGGTACTTTCAAAGGAATAGAGCCTTTTCCTTATATTATTACCAAGGAAGATTGCTATTTATTAGGTAATTTATTCGGAAAAGGTAATCCGATCATTTTTAATGCTGATGGAACCTTCCAGGAAGAAGGTGGGCAAATTCGGTTCAAGCCTATCATTGAAAATGACATCGTTGTTGCACTGGAACAGATTGATGAAAATGGCAATGTTTTTTATTTGAAAAAGATGATTGATAAAGGTGATATCGATATTCAGCGATTGTCAGGGCGCTATTATAATCACGAAACAGAATCGATTATCAATATTGAAGAGTCCAGTGATGAAATTTATATTGATGCGATTGTGTTACCTGGAGAAAAATCGTTCTTAAGATGGATTTACGCGAACAGTTACTTTTTACCTGGTACTGAATTTATTATTGATTTTGAATTGAATTCTGATACGAATGAGCCTCATCTCTATCTCAATGATGGACGTTGCTGGAAGATAGAATTTGTTCCAGTTTAGTTTAATTGATAGGGTTGTGAACACGAGTTGAGAACAGTATTTCTCTGGCAGGATAGATCTAATTATATTAGATTATAATTATTTTAGGCAGAATGGTCATATTCATGTTCTGTCTTATTGCATCGTATTATCAGATTGTATATATATTATTTTTATATAACCTTAAATAAGGAAATTAATGATGGAATTTACTATATCTAGAGATAAAATTAAGTTGCTTCTCAAAAAAATAGATGAATTGGTTGATATTGAAAATAAGAAAAATGGCGGTGCCCTCGCGGTTGCTATTACCCACGGAAATGAAACCATTTATAAGCGCTATATTGGGCAAGCCAGCATTGAACATTCTACTGTTGTAACCCCAAATACGAAATTCTATATGGCGAGTGTCTCAAAACAATTCACCGCCTTCTGTATTGCTCTGCTGGAAAAAGAAGGAAAGCTTAATGTCAAGGATAAAGTTGAAAAATATGTGAATTATTTCCCGGCACATTTCTCTGGTATTACCATTGAGCATCTTATTCATCATACCAGTGGGTTACGGGATAAATATGTTCCTTATGGCTTGGCAGGTAAAAACTCAGATTTTGACCACCGCAGTATGGGTTTATTGAGGAAACTGATTCAACGGCAACAAAAGCTTAATTTTACGCCTGGGGAATATTTTAGCTATACCAATACGGGCTATAATTTGTTGGCGGAAATTATCAAAGTGGTTTCAGGTAAATCGTTAAGAGAATATGCGAAAGAAAATATTTTTATTCCATTAAAGATGAATAATACCTCTTTCTATGATGATGTGACTGAGGTTATTTCTGACCGGGCGATAGGTTATGTCTATAACGAAGATGCAAATCAATGGATAAGATCGGATCACAACGATTCAACTATAGGGAGTGCGGGGCTGCGTTCTACAGTCAGTGATTTATGTCGCTGGATGAAAGCATTTTATTCACCATCGATTGTTCGGGATATGTTGCCGCAATTATCCCGTACACCAAATTTAACCAATGGTAATCGTAACAATTATGCTTACGGTTTGATGCTCAGCCAACGTGAAGGGCAAAAGATAATACGGCACGATGGTTCCTATGGTGGTTTTAAAGCTGAGGTTTGTGTTTTACCTGATGTTAAATTAGGTATCGCGATTACTGTTGCAACAGGTATTAATACCGTTGAATTTACTAATCAATGTCTGAATATATTATTTAATACTGATATGACTGAGCCAGAACATTGCCGAACCAGTAATATTGATATCACCGGTATGTTCAAAGGGGCAGATCCCTATCCCTATATTATTACCAAGGAAGATTGCTATTTATTAGGTAATTTATTCGAGAAAGGTAATCCGATTATCTTTAACGCTGATGGAACATTCCAAGAGAAGGGAGGAGAAATTCGATTCAGACCTGTCATTGAAAATGGCAGTGTTATCGCATTGGAACAGATTGATGAAAATGATAATGTTTATTATTTGAAAAAGATGACTGATAAAGGTGATATTGATATTCAGCGATTATCAGGTCGTTATTATAATTGCGAAACAGAATCAATTGTCAATATTGAATCATCTAATCATGATCTTTATATTGAAGCGGTTATCTTGCCCGGAAATAAAGAGGTCTTACGATGGGTTTACGAGAATAGTTATTTCCATCCCAGTACTCAACTTATTGTTGATTTTGAATGGGATTCTGATACGGATAAACCTCGCCTCTATCTCAATGATTCACGTTGTTGGAAGATAGAGTTTATCTCAGTTTAGTTTAATTGATTGGGTTGTAAATATGAATTAAGAACCGTGTTTTTCTGGAAGGATGAAGGAATTAGATTGAGATCATAAAGATATTTTCTATTTAATCTATTTATTTTCAGGCGGAACTATTATGACGATGTTCTGCCTGTCCGATCTGATTGTGATATTTTAATTGCTTCATAGGTTTTTTTTGTTTATATTCCTATCGCTCTCCAATCCTTGAAGAGTAAATTTTTCCTCTAATTATAGATACGATTTAATTTTTATTATAATAGAACGGGATAAATGTGTCATAAATGGTGAGTTATGTAATATTGATTCATGTTTTCTAGTCTGGTGTTAGGAAAATAGCTTAAATCATAATGTATAGGGTCAAGTAAATAAAACATTTATATTCATCGAAGAAATTATATTGTTCTGAATGTTATATTGTATTTTATAGGTGTAGTTAACGTTATTTTGAATAAATTAAAACAACAATGAATGGAAATATTTAATATGATTAATAAAAATAACACATATTTATCTGAGGATGATCAGATATCTTGTGATTTTGATTCTGAGGTCGTTATTGGGTTAGTCGGTGCCGTAGGAACGGATCTGGAAATAATTAAAGATTCTATAACACAGAAACTTAATGCGTTCAGGTATGATGTACAGGAAGTAAGAATATCTTCTGAAATTATTTCAGTATTAAGAGATATTCCCTCAACAAAGGATAATTATGAAAGAATAAGTTGTTTAATGTCGGAGGGTAATTATTTAAGAGAGGCTAGTCTGGATAATTCTATATTGGCATTAGCTGCGGCAGCAAAGATAAATAAAGGAAAAAGAAAGAAAAATGCTTTACCAATACCATCGGTCAGGAAAGCATATATTATAAATTCTCTTAAACACCCGGATGAGGTCAATGCGTTAAGGGATATTTATGCAAATGGATTTTTTCTGATAGGTGTATATACGAGTGAGTCTCAGAGGATAAAAAATCTTACCGTCGATAAATGTATTGATGAAGTAAAAGCTAAAGAGTTAATTAATCGTGATTCTAACGAGGGGAATAAGTGGGGGCAGCATACCAGAGATACTTATGAGTTATCTGATTTTTTTGTAAGTTATGATGGAAATAAAAATAGGACCGACAATAATATATGGAGAATATTAGATCTTATTTTTGGTAATCCATATGTTACTCCAACCTTTGATGAATACGCGATGTTTATGGCTTTTTCTGCTTCGTTACGATCTGGAGATCTTTCCCGTCAGGTTGGTGCTGTATTAACAAAAGAGAAGAATATAATCTCAACTGGGGCTAATGATGTGCCACGGTTCGGCGGGGGATTATATTGGCCTGATTATGTAGGAGATATAATCGAAGATGCTGAAAATGGTAGAGATTATAAAATAGGAGAAGATTCAAACGCGAAACAGAAAAGATTAATTATTGAAGATATACTTAAAGATATTTTAGATGAACAAAAGGAAGTATTTAAGGAGTATCTCCTAAAAAGCAAGATAAAGGATATTACCGAATATGGCAGAGTTGTTCATGCTGAAATGGAGGCAATCTTAGCATGTGCAAGAAGTAATATTAGCACTCATAATGGGATATTATATTGTACTACATTCCCTTGTCATAATTGCGCAAAACATATCGTTGCTAGTGGTATAAAACGAGTTGTGTATATTGAGCCTTATCCTAAAAGTAAAGCTTTTGATTTTCACCCTGATTCTATTTCAATACCTGAAGAAGAGATTTCTAATAGTAAAGTGATTTTTGAACCATTTGTGGGAGTTGGGCCTCGTTGTTTCTTTAACTTGTTTTCAACAAATCTAGGGATAGGATATAAAGTAAGAAGAAAAGATAAGAATGGTAAAGCTATTAAATGGCATAGAAAAGATGGAAGACTTAGGATGCAGATGCTACCATTATCCTATATGGAAAAAGAGGCACAATCAGTAATTAACGTGGATAACTTAATAGAGGAGTTAAAAAAATGACTGAGAAAGAAGAGTTTTTGGCTTATGTAGCCGAAATGAAAAAAATAGTTGATCAATGGCCAGAGTGGAAAAAAGTTGGACTGAGAACTCCTCGTAACCCGTATATATCTCGTAGAGATAATATTGTTCCTAATCCTAAGGATTATACGACAGATGAAGCTGAAAATAAGTTGGCATAACCTATTATTATTTATCGTAAAATATGTGACCCGATAAGAATTCTTTCACTCCAGGTTTATGTATTAATAAATCAACTAAAATAATAAATTAAAATGAACCTGTATATAAATTTTTAGTCAATGGCTTTAATGTAGCTTCATCTAAAATAAAGTAACCCTTTATAGGGTTACTAATAAATACAGTTAATTACTCAAACCCATTATTTATTTTTAAAAAATGCTCGACTTAAACCTAATTCCAGACCGCGAATTTCTGCCAAACCTTTTAATCGGCCAATACAGGAATAGCCGGGATTAGTCTGTTTTTTCAGGTCATCAATTATTTGATGGCCGTGATCAGGGCGCATTGGAATTAAACGATTATCTCCAGCCGCCTTGCGGCGATATTCTTCACGCAGGATTTCCATCACTACGTTATACATATCCACATCACCTGCCAGATGAGCGGCTTCATGGAAAGTTTTACTGTTTTCTTCCCGTTGGGTAGAACGCAGGTGAGTGAAATAGATTCGGTTGCCATAGCGTTTAATCATCTCGACCAAATCATTATCGCCACGAACGCCATAGGAGCCGGTACACATGGTAATGCCATTAATCGGGCTTGATTCAATGGTTGTTAGCCATTCAATATCTTCAATAGTGGAAATAATACGTGGTAAGCCCAAAATAGGACGCGGCGGATCATCCGGGTGAATTGCCAGACGTAAACCATATTCTTCACATACAGGAACAATCTGGTGCAGGAAATAAGCCAAATGTTCACGCAGTTTATCGCGGGTAATATCTTTGTAGCGATCTAATTGCGCCTGAAATTCTGCTAGCGTATAGCCCTCTTCGGCCCCCGGCAAGCCAGCAATAATATTCGCAGTGAGTTTCTCAATATCAGCAGCAGACATGTTGTCGTAATAGACTTTTGCCTGAGCCTGTTCTTCGGCGGTGTAATCAGCTTCTGCATCTGGACGTTTGAGGATATAGATTTCAAATGCGGCAAAGGCAATTTGATCAAAACGCAGGGCTTTAGAACCATCGGGGAGTGTGTATTCAAGATCGGTGCGTGTCCAGTCCAGCACAGGCATAAAGTTATAGCAGACGGTATCAATGCCACATTCCGCCAAATTTTTCAGTGAAGTTTTGTAGTTATTAATCCATTGCTGATAGTGACCGGTCTGGGTTTTAATTTCTTCATGGACAGGCACACTTTCAACAACTGACCAGATAAGCCCCTTATTTTCGATGAGGGTTTTGCGAGTCAGGATTTCGTCTTTGTTCCAAACATGTCCGTTAGGAATATGGTGTAATGCGGTAACGATGCCGGTTGCGCCTGCCTGACGGATATCATCTAAAGAAACAGGATCATTTGGGCCGAACCAACGCCAGGTTTGTTCCATTATTATTTACCTTTATGTAAACGCCAGAATGAAAAACAGTCACCAGAACAATATTCACTAGAACAATATTCACTAGAACAACAGGATATAAAAACTCATTTGTTAATTATTCCGTAAATTAATTACGTTTCTTTGCTATTTCATAAGGATATGAATTAAAGAGATAACCGTCGAAATAGGGATCATCAACATCAGATAATTCCAGTAAACGTAATTTCACATTCTCCAAATGTTGCCACATGGCTTGTTTGGCTGCCGCCGGATCTTTTTTGATCATGGCGGATAAAATGATCTGATGATCATCCAGCCATTCTTTACGATAATCTTTATCGGTAATTCGCGTGTGCAGTTTCTGCCACATGGGATTATTTTCCCGCCATGCCCAAGATTGTTTAAGCAGTTCAACTAACATACTGTTATGGGTGGCTTCCGCAATCGCCAGATGGAATTCTCTGTCACCGGATTCATCTTCGCCGGAGGCCAAATCTTCGGATTCTTTTTGTAGTGCTCGACGCATATTAGCAATGTTATTTGGCGTCACTTGCATGGCGGCAAATTCGGCAATATTACTTTCCAGTAATTGGCGAGCTTGTAATAGCTCAAAAGGTCCTGCTGCGTTAGCTGAGCAGGAAGAAGAAGTCGGCAGGTGAGGGCGGTTAATAATATAGATCCCGGAACCTTTGCGGACTTCAATTAGGTTTTCTAGTTCGAGCATAATTAATGCTTCACGCACAACGGTTCTGGAAACTCTTAATAATTCAGCAAGTTCTCGTTCTGGAGGTAAGCGATCCCCAATACGATATTTTTGGTTGGCGATCATCTCTCTTAACGAGACGCCAACTTCTTGGTAAGGACGTTTTGGCTCAAATAAATGCTTCATTGTGTCACTATTGTTGTAATGAATTGTTGTCATGAGTATCGATGGTATTGTGTAGATAGTAGTCAAAAATAGAAATTGGTCAACCAAAAATGCCGGTTAAAGGCGAAGGCCATTGGGCCTTCACCGATGATTATCTGACTGCGCGGATGCGTTCTACCATACGGTAAAGCGTTGGGTCGCTTTTCTTAATGTCGTCGTACATCGGTTTGACCGCTTCTTCAAACGATTTTTTATCCACATCGACGAACTGAACCCCAATTTTTTCTGCATTCTGGCGCTCTTTCTCCTCTGATTTTTCCCACAATTGCGTCATATATTGAGAGGAGTTAATGGCAGCATTGATGAGAATTTTTTGTTGTTCTGATGACAGCTTATTTAGCGATTTAGTAGAAATAACCAGAACATCTGGCACCATCGTATGCTTATCCAGTGAGAAATATCTGGCAACTTCACTGTGACGGCTCAGGCTAAAAGAGGGAATATTATTCTCTGCGGCATCTACCACACCTTGTTGTAGAGCAGTATACAGTTCGCCATAAGCCAGCGGTGTTGGGTTACCGCCTAAGTTTTTCACCATCGAAATGGCTGTTGGGCTAGGCTGAACCCGAATTTTCATGCCTTTTAGATCCTCAGGCGTGCGGATAGGTTTTTTGGCGTAGAAGCTGCGAGCGCCGGCTTCATAGTAGGTTATGCCAATAAAGCCACGGTTTTTGCTGGATGCCAGAATCTCTTTACCAATCTCGCCGTTTTTAATCTTTTCGTAATGGGCTTTATCGCGGAATAGATAAGGTAAGTTAAAAGCAGAATAAGCGGGCGAAAAAGCTTCCAGTTCTGCGGCGTTAGATTTAACTAAATCTAGCGCGCCATTTTGCATCAGTTCCATCGATTCCCGTTGGTTACCCAATTGTGCGTCTGGATAGATCCGAATACGAACATCGCCATTCGTTTTTTGGCGAACTTCATCAGCAAACTGAGTCATGGCCTTGTGCACTGCATGGTCGCGGTTATGGTTATGGCTGAGTTTTAATGTGGTTACTGCCATAACGTGTGACGCGCCTAAGGCAAATATCGCACCGATTACAGTAGATAAAATACGCTTAGCATTGCTCATTGTTCGTTCTCCAATTGTTGTAAATAGGTTACGGGCACAACTGAACTGACGGTCAAACCATAAGCATCACTTCGGATTTCGTCAAAAAGTAAAAGTAATTTGGTTGACCAATATCACAAAATAATCGGACCAAATGGTGAACCAATCAGTTTGTGATCCCGCTCACTGGATGTTTTTTTGACCTGGATCTTATAATCCAAGCAACGTAAAGTTCCCTTTACTGATTTTGGTCTGAAAGTTTTCCGCTATTTGGTTGACCAGATAGGGCATCCGTTGAGGCCAATAAGGATAAAGCCCCGTGAAAAACCTTGTGTATTGCCTCAATAAGGGTTTGGCATTTTTTACCGTCAGCCTTTCCGTTTTTTTGGTGTTTTGCGTCACATGGCAGGTGGTTTCCCGTTATGTGTTTGGTACGCCGAGTACAGTAACGGATGAACTCGCCCGTTATTTGTTTATGTGGGTTGCCATGATTGGCGCGGCATATACCACAGGTCAACATCGCCATTTAGCTATCGACCTGTTAACGATGAAACTTAAGGGAATAGGCAAAAATAGTGTGAGTTTGGTTATCCAGGCCGCGATTGCGTTGTTTGCTTCGATCGTATTGGTGTATGGCGGATCGGTACTGGTGATCTCAACCCTTGAAACCGGACAAATCACACCCGCGCTAGGGTTACAGATGGGATATGTCTATTTATGTCTGCCAATCAGCGGTGTTCTGATGATCTGTTATGTGCTGGTAGACATTGTTGCTCTTATTCGGAACTTTTCAGCTAAAGACGTGGTTATTTCTGAAAATCATTAAAGTCACCAGTCAGAAGAGGATGGGCTTATGGATTGGCAAGTGGTTTTAGCGTTGTTCGGTAGTTTTGCCGTGCTGTTGGCATTGGGGGTGCCAGTATCTTTTGCGATTGGTTTGTCATCATTACTGGCAATTACGATGACTTTGCCAATGAAAGCGGCGATTACCGTGGTTGCTCAACGTATGGCAGCCGGCGTTGATAACTTCTCTTTACTCGCTATTCCGTTCTTTATTCTGGCGGGAAATATTATGAATCAAGGGGGAATCGCAGCCCGTCTAATTAATCTGGCGAAAGTCATGGGTGGCCGTTTGCCCGGTTCTTTGGTGCACGTCAATATTATGGCAAATATGTTTTTCGGTGCGATTTCTGGCTCAGCGGTGGCATCGGCTGCGGCGGTCGGCGGAACGATGGCGCCAATGCAGAAAAAAGAGGGTTATGAGCCGGAATATTCTGCGGCGGTAAACATTGCTTCCTGCCCCGCCGGTTTGTTGATCCCGCCAAGTAACACCTTGATTGTTTACTCACTGGTTTCTGGCGGCACATCAATTGCCGCGCTGTTTTTGGCGGGTTATATTCCCGGCATTTTGATGGGCGTATCCTTGATGATGGTGGCGGCAATCATTGCTAAACGCCGTGGTTATCCGGTATCACCTAAGCCGACATGGAGTGAGTTTTTCACCACATTGATTCGCGCATTGCCTTCTCTGATGCTGGTTGTGGTTATTATGGGAGGGATCATTGCCGGTATTTTTACTGCCACAGAAGCTTCGGCGGTTGCCGTGTTGTACAGCTTTGTCTTGGCAGTGCTGATTTATCGTGAAGTCAGTATTGCCAAACTACCAAAAATCATTCTCGATTCTGCGGTGACCACTTCCATTGTTTTGCTGCTGGTTGGTGCGTCAATGGGTATGTCTTGGGCAATGGCGAATGCGGATCTGCCTTATTTGATCGCTGATGCGCTAATGGCGGTTTCTGAAAACCCATTGGTTGTTCTGCTGGTCATTAATCTCATTCTGTTGTTGGTCGGGACTTTTATGGATATGACCCCCGCGATTCTCATTTTTACGCCGATTTTCCTGCCAGTAGCGCAGAATATGGGCGTTGACCCTGTCCACTTCGGCATCATTATGACCTTCAACCTGGCTATTGGTATTTGTACACCGCCGGTAGGGAGTGCGCTGTTTGTTGGCTGTTCTATCGGTGAAGTCAGCATTAATAAGGTATTGAAACCTTTGGCGCCTATGTATTGCGCTTTGGTTATCGCGTTGATGTTGGTGACCTTTATACCGCAACTGAGCTTGTGGTTGCCTCAGATGTTACTGAACTACTCATCATTCAGGTAATCCGCGTCATTAAACAGGAATTGTTCTATGATCTGTAATATAGCCAACAGCAAAATCAATCCTGCTATTTCTCTGCCTTCTTATGATCGTCGAAAATTGGTTACCCGTATTGTTCATCTGGGATGCGGCGCTTTTCACCGGGCGCACCAGGCGGTTTTTACTCACCATATGTTGGAAAAAACAGGCAGTGACTGGGGAATTTGTGAAGTCAGTTTGTTTTCTGGTCATAAGCTGATTCAACAACTTAAGGAGCAGGATTGCTTGTGTACCATTGCGGAGAAAGGGGCAGAGAAAACGGAGCTAAAAATTATCGGCGCTATGATTGATGCCTTGCACCCTGAATTTGTCGGTCAGCAAATTATTCTGGAAACCATAGCCCAGCCGCAAGTGGCGATTATTTCTCTGACGATTACCGAAAAAGGGTATTGCATCGATGCAGCCAGCGGCAAGCTGGATGTGAATAATGCGTTAATTCAACGGGATTTAGCTAACCCAACCGAACCAACATCCGCTATTGGTTACATTGTCGAAACGCTTCGCCTGCGTTATGAACGTAACTTGCCGCCATTGACGGTGATGTCCTGCGATAATGTCAGAGAAAATGGCAAAGTTGCTCGTGAAGCGGTGGTGGGTTTTGCCCGTTTACGTAATGAAAAACTGGCGCAATGGATTGAACGGAATGTGACTTTCCCATGCACAATGGTTGACCGTATTGTGCCTGCGGCCACGCCAGAATCGCTGGCGGAGACAGCCGAGCTGTTAGGTGTGTACGATCCCTGTGCAATCACCTGTGAACCTTTCCGTCAGTGGGTGATTGAGGATAACTTTGCCAATGGCCGCCCAAACTGGGATGTGGCAGGGGCGCAGTTCGTTAAAGATGTGATGCCTTTTGAGACTATGAAATTGCGGATGTTAAACGGCAGTCACTCATTTTTAGCCTATCTGGGCTATTTGGCGGGATATGCGCATATTGCTGACACAATGGCGAATCCCGATTATCGGCAAGCGGCCTTGAATCTGATGCTGAAAGAACAAGCGCCAACCTTGACGATGCCGACAGGAACCGATCTTTTCCAGTATGCTCATCTGTTGATTGAACGTTTTAGTAACCCCAACCTTAAGCATCAAACTTGGCAGATAGCAATGGATGGCAGCCAGAAACTGCCACAACGTATGTTTGATTCTGTCACTTATCATTTGGCAAACGGCAGCGATTATCGCCATTTAGCCTTGGGTATTGCCGGGTGGATGCGTTATGTCAGCGGTAAAGATGAACAAGGCAAATTAATTGATGTGCGTGATCCGCTCGTTGAGCAATTTAAATCTATTTACCAGCAATATGGGTTATCTGTTGATGTAGTGCCTGCACTGTTGGCGATTTTCGGCAACCCATTATTATCTAATTCGCATCTTGTCCGGGCAGTTACCGAAGCTTATCAATTATTATTGGAACGCGGCGCCCGTCATGCTGTGGCGACACTTTGATTTGGCTGACAGGAACAAAGATATGAAAAATTTTATGTGCGAAGATTTTCTTCTAAACAGTGAAACTGCTCGTCAGCTATATCATGAGCATGCCGCAGATATGCCGATTTATGATTATCACTGTCATCTTAATCCGCGAGAAATTGCTGAAAATCGCCGGTTTGATAATCTTGGTCAGATTTGGTTAGCAGGGGATCATTATAAATGGCGGGCTATGCGCTGTGCGGGTATTGATGAATCGTTGATTACCGGTAAGCAAGCCTGTGATTATGAAAAATATCAGGCATGGGCAAAAACAGTACCGTTAACATTAGGCAATCCGCTTTATCACTGGACACATCTAGAATTACGTCGTCCATTTGGCATTACCGGGAAATTGTTCGGGCCGCAAACCGCTGATGAAATCTGGCATCAATGCAACGAAAAACTGGCAACCCCGGAGTTTTCAGCTAGGGGCATTATGCAGCAAATGAATGTGCGTATGGTTGGAACTACGGATGATCCGGTGGATTCTCTGCAATATCACCGCCAAATCGCGACAGATGAGAGTTTCGATATCGAAATATTGCCAAG
Organism: Photorhabdus luminescens subsp. luminescens; assembly: GCF_001083805.1. GTDB lineage: Bacteria > Pseudomonadota > Gammaproteobacteria > Enterobacterales > Enterobacteriaceae > Photorhabdus > Photorhabdus luminescens. The sequence goes on from NZ_JXSK01000005.1 coordinate 105,774, forward strand.
CTGGCGTCCTGATCGGGTGTTTAAAATTGAGCTGGTGGGTTTCGTTGACTATATCAAACAGCTTGAAGCCGTGGCTGATGTATCGATCGCTGCTTTTGCTGATGTGTTGAACGCGTTGGAGCGTCGCCTTGAGCATTTTGCTGCTCATGGCTGCCGGGTTGCTGATCACGGTATAGAAAATCTGCGCTATGCTCCCATTCCTAATGAAGCGGTATTAGATAGCATCCTGCAAAAACGGCGGGCAGGCGGCACTCTCTCTGATCTTGAAATTGCGCAGTACACCACGGCGATTTTGGTATGGCTTGGCCGACAATATGCCGCTCGTGGTTGGGTAATGCAAATGCATATCGGCGCTATTCGCAACAATAATACTCGTATGTTCCGCTTACTTGGCGCGGATAGCGGTTTTGATTCCATTGGTGATAACAATATCGCTTGGCCGTTATCTCGCTTGCTGGACAGTATGGATGTGACGAATGAGTTGCCGAAAACGATTCTTTACTGCCTGAATCCTCGAGATAACGAAGTGATTGCAACGATGGCCGGTAACTTTCACGGTGGGGGTATCGCCGGTAAAGTGCAGTTTGGTTCGGGCTGGTGGTTCAATGATCAGAAAGATGGCATGTTGCGTCAGCTTGAACAACTTTCCCAACTTGGGCTGCTGAGTCAATTTGTGGGTATGTTGACCGATTCTCGTAGCTTCCTTTCATACACGCGGCATGAATATTTTCGTCGCATTCTGTGTAATTTGTTAGGGAAATGGGCAGAACAAGGCGAAATTCCTAACAACAAAGCCATGTTAGGGCAGATGGTTGAAGATATTTGCTTTAATAACGCCCGCCGTTATTTTGCCTTGCCGGGAGAAAATCTATGAAGCAGATTGCATTCCTTGGTGAATGTATGATTGAACTTAATGGCGCCCCTTTTGCTACCATGCATCAGACTTTTGGTGGTGATGCTCTGAACAGTGCGGTTTATTTAGCACGAGCAAGCCAACAAAAGATTGCCGTTCATTTTGTGACTGCGTTAGGCATGGATTCCCTTAGTGAAGGAATGATTAGATGTTGGCAAAACGAGGGTATTCATACCCATCTGGTTTTGCGTGATCCGGCTCATCAACCGGGATTGTATTTGATTCAACTTGATAAACAGGGAGAACGCACCTTTCTGTACTGGCGTAATGATTCCGCTGCCCGTTATATGGTGCGCCATCCTGATTTCTCTTCGGTTATGCAAGCATTACAGCAGATGGATGCCGTTTATCTCAGTGGCATCAGCTTGGCTATCTTGCCTGCCGACGATCGTGAAAAGTTACTAAACTTGCTGGCTGAACTGGCGGCGCAAGGAAAAACCATCGTTTTCGACAGTAATTATCGTCCGGCATTATGGGAAAGTGTGGAGGAAACCCGAGTTTGTTATCAGAAGTTACTCGCCTTTACCTCATTGGCGTTGGTGACAGATGACGATGAATGTAAGCTGTGGGGCGATAAATCGGTTACCACAACCATGATTCGCCTTAAACAAGCAGGAGTTAAAGAAGCCATTATTAAAGCAGGGGCTGCCGGTTGCTATTATCAGCATTTGGAACAGGACACTCCGATTGAGCTGATCTCAACGGCGCCGGTTGTTAACGTGGCCGATACCACGGCGGCGGGAGACGCCTTTAATGCTGGGTTTCTGGCAGGATTTCTGACGGATTGCCCGATACGGCAAGCGGCAATTATGGGGCATCGTCTTGCTGGTAGCGTTATTCAGCATAAAGGGGCGATTATTCCAATTAGTGCCACTAAAGTAGTGACTGATGGTTTCTTTTAACAGCAGAGGAAAAATCGATGAGACAGATGATTGAACAGTTACGCCAGTTAAAAATTGTACCTGTGATTGCTGTTGAGCGTGCGGAAGATATTATTCCGTTAGGTAAGGCATTGGCTGACAATGGCTTGCCGGTAGCGGAAATTACTTTCCGTTCTGCGGCAGCGGCGGAAGCTATTCGTCTGTTGAGAGAGGCTCAGCCGAATATGCTGATTGGCGCGGGAACCGTCCTGAATCGTGAACAGGTGGTTGCTGCAAAACAGGCTGGCGCTGATTTTATGGTTTCTCCGGGTTTTAATCCAAATACGGTCAAAGCCTGTCAGCAATTGAATATTCCTATTATTCCGGGTGTGAATAATCCAAGTGCGATTGAAGGCGCAATGGAGTTGGGGTTAAAACTGCTGAAATTCTTTCCGGCAGAACCTTCCGGCGGTTTGCCAATGATTAAAGCGATATTAGCGCCTTATACTGAACTGCAAATTATGCCGACTGGGGGTATTGGACCAAACAATATCCGTGATTATCTTGCTGTACCGCGTATTGTGGCATGTGGTGGTTCATGGATGGTTAGTCAAGCGCTGGTGGATAATCGAAATTGGCAGGAAATTGGTCGCTTGACTCGTGAAGCGGTGGAGTTGGTTAAATGGTGATATTTGAACTTCTAATGACCTGTTATTTAATTATCTGGTAAGCGCTTAAGCGGTTAGTTCTGTTTGCCTAATGGAAGCATCAGCGTGTATGGCTCCAACGGTGACTGGGCGAAGCCAAGACGCGTATAGAACGTTCGAGCGCTTTCATCAAGTGCGTGGACGATTATAGCTGAAATGCCCACCTGTTCTGCCGTGCTGGCGACACGCTTCCAAGCATCTTGGAGAAGCAATGCCCCGAGCTTCTTCCCCTGATATTCCACATCGACAGCCAGACGGCCGAGAAGCACTACAGGGATAGGATCTGGCATATTGCGTTTAAGCGATGGTGTAGATTCAATATGATTAATTGAACCGGCGCTTAGACAATAATAACCGATAACGTCTTTTGTGCCTTCCTTGCAAATAACAAATGTGCGGCTCGCGCCGAGTTTATTATTTTTTAAAGCCCGGCGTGAAAGCCATTCGTTTAATGTTTCATGCTGGCAATAAAAATCATTTATATTATGTTCAGCCGTTAATATTTCAGGTGTGCTTATTCCCACGGAGCTTTATATCCCATCAGTTTTTTAAAACCTTCATTATCAGAAAGCGGTTGCTCCAGCATCTGCATGAACACATGGTATTTTTCGTCGTTAACGAAAAAGTGGCGCTGATCGAGTATGGCATCTTCGGCTGCGCGGCAGGCTGCATCCAAGATGAAATCAGTTCGGGTTTTTGAGAGCAGGTTTGCTGCATGGTCAATAAGCTCCCGCTGGAAAGCTTTCGCCCGGATGTTGATCGGGGTTTCTTTAGGTTGTGTTCTCATAAATCACCTGTGTAGCAAATTGGTAGACAGTCATTATAGCAGTTGTATAATTAATAGATATACATTTGGCGTCTCCATTTGAAATCTTATGAAACGTAAGCATGCTGGGTTACCCAAAATATATATACCCGTCATCTTTCAAGTTGCCTCTTTGTTGACTGCACTCGCTCACCCCGGTCACATAGTTATCTATGCTCCCGGGATTCACTCCCTTGCCGTCGCGATGCATCTTGAAATCCATTGGGTATATAAGATAAAAATAATATAGAAATAAATAAAATCAAGGCTCTATATTTTGCAATGAGTGGTTACTTGAATAAAATCAACAGATTCACCAATTTTTATTTCAACATTTACTCCTTTGACTTCATTTATATTGTTTATATGTGTTCCTCCACATGGGATAGTGACTACTGTGGAGTCAATAGTCGATTTCCATAATCTGGTATCACTGATCTCTTTCGATTTATATTCGACAGTGATTTCTGCTCCTTGGGTCAGCCAATTATTGAGTGTGTTATTAACTTCTCTATTAATTTTATCTAGATTTTCAATTAATATATTTTTATCAAATCCTTTCTTTTTGATCGATTTACCAAAGCGATAAATATCAACGGATTGAAGTTCTGTGATAGAAGATTGGTAAATGGAGGCTTTATCTAAATTATAATTTCCTAAATCGTCGGTGTCGTATACTTTAGACCATATATGATTAGTTGCTTTATTTAAAGCAAGAGACATAAAGTGAGCCATCGAGTGTGCGGCGCTTACCCTATATCTTGTCTTATCGTTCACAGATAAAGTTACCGTTTTCCCTATGAGATCTCTTTCATAAATTCCTTGTAAATCAGGTAAGTAATGTGCTGGCATAATTTTAGCTGGCAGCGTTGCTTGTTTCGTTATTTCCTGATCTATATATAAATGACCATTGATAAGGCCAGCGGTGTAAACTTTTGTTACGGCGAGTTCTTTATCATCTATTGAGATTATTCCATGATCATGTAGTTGGTCTGGCCACTTATAGTTCTTCGGGTAGAATGGACTATCTTGGGTTATCAAAATGGCGCCATCTTCGTATTTCATAACCCCGATAATGTTAGATTCTAACGTCAGGGTTCCCAGCATAAATGAGGCTTCGGCTGTCAATAATTCATTAATATTCATATCTATAATCATGTAATATCTCGCTAGTTATAATTTTGTGACATCTATTACTTATCGAGTATTTTGTGTTAAGCAACTCATTCTAAAGCAATATGAAATTCTATTTTCAGTTTAAATATTTGTTATCTAGAGATAGTAATTTTTATTGATTTTTTTCCAATCGAGACATCATATACTTTTATATCATATTACTATTTGTTTTAAACGTTATAGGTAATTTTTTTGTTGGTTAACCAAGACCAGAGCGAGAGAAATAACATTAATATGTGTATAGTAGATCTACTTATAGGATATTTAGTTTATTATTGCAAATAGAAAATGAGAATTTTTGGTATATTTATATCTGCATGATCAATAGCTATTTTCATAATGAAGTCTGTAGATTAATTGTAGCGGTGATTTTCGGGTTAAAAAATATGGTTAAATTGATGAGATGTATGACATATATATATGATATATAAGGAAGATATAAATGTGACTGTTGTGACAAGAGTTAATATATACCCAATGGATTTCAAGATGCATCGCGACGGCAAGGGAGCGAATCCCCGGGAGCATAGATAGCTATGTGACCGGGGTGAGTGAGTGCAGCCAACAAAGAGGCAACTTGAAAGATAACGGGTATAGATCCTCCAGAGGAAATGATCAGAGCACTTGAGATTTTAAAAGAGCGTTTTCCTGATAAGTCATGTGTTGAGCATATCCGAAAAGCAGCAGATGCTTATCTTGAGACGAATATTTTAGAACATAGTAATAGTACTTTTGGCTTGTGGAAAGATAAAAAGTTGGATGGATCGGAGTATCAGAATAGTTTACGTGAAGAGTGGCAGTGATAGTCACTAAGTCGTTGTTATTCGATAATTAAGTACATTAATCGACGATTTAAATAGATATGAATAACTAGTTAAGGTGGATTCGATTAATCAGTGTAATTTTTCATAAGATCGGCCAGTTGTTATAGTCGGCATTTTTCCCACCATAGGAAGATTATAATTAACTGATCAAAATGGAAAAATATCAGCTTTCCAGCTTAAAAAAATGTTATAGATAGTTGCCAAAATCCATGTTAGTTGGAAAGAGAATCGAACAAAATAAAAACCGCGAGAAAGTTTTTAACATTCTCGCGGTAATTGAGTTTCCTAAACTGGAAGATCAATGATTTTTTGTGAAGAAAAATCAAATCTCGCTACGAGGTTTAGCATTCTCCGCCAACCATGCTGCAACGCGCTGCTTCTGTTCTTCATTCAGCCACATACCCAATTTGGTCCGGCGCCAGATTGCGTCATCCAGTTCAACAACCCACTCATTATCAACCAGATAACGAAGCTCTGCTTCATACAGTCCGTGACCGAAGGATTTACCCAGATCTGCCAGATTATTAGCATCTTGCAAAATCAGTTCGCTGTGACTGCCGTAAGTACGTGCATAACGTACAGCAACGCCTTCCGGTAACCAGTTGTAACGCTTACGCAGTAAACGGGCATAACCATCACGATCGCACCCTTCCAGATTACCCCCCGGTAACTGACCATTTTTGGTCCAGGCTTTTCCGGCATTGGGATAGTATTGAAGGAGCTTTTCGGTTGCGTGTTCCGCCAGCTTACGGTAAGTGGTTAACTTACCACCAAACACAGACAGTAATGGTGCTTTGCCGTGTTCATCATGAATATCAAGGGTATAGTCGCGTGTAATGGCCTGAGGTGAATCGGATTCATCATCGCACAGTGGACGTACGCCAGAATAGGTCCAGACGATATCGTCGCGGCTAAGTTGTTTCTTGAAGTGGTCGTTATAAACTCTCAGCAGATAATTAATCTCCTGATCGTCAATCTTCGCCTCTTTTGGATCACCTTGATATTCCACATCAGTGGTTCCGATAATGGAAAATTCATCCATCCAAGGAATAACAAATACGATACGGTGATCTTCGTTTTGTAGAATATAAGCTTGCGGCTCATCATGCACTCTTGGCACCACAATATGACTGCCTTTGATCAGGCGAATACCATAAGGTGATTTCAATTTCAGCCCATCGTCAAAGAATTCTTTAACCCAAGGACCGGTAGCATTAACCAGACCTTTTGTACGCCAAGTATAGGTCTTACCTGTACGTAGATCTTCGGCTTCAACCATCCAATCACCTTGTTCGCGCCATGCACGGGTCACTTTTGTTCGGGTACGGACTTCCCCGCCATGTTTTTTAACTTCCTGAGCGTTAAGGACAACTAAACGAGCATCATCAACCCAGCAGTCAGAATATTCAAAACCGCGGATTAATTCTGGTTTCAGAACAGAATTAGCGCCGAATTTCAGTCCCTTACTGCGGGGCAGGCTAACACGTTTTCCTAAATTGTCATAAAGGAACAGGCCGATACGGATCATCCATGCTGGACGCAGGTGTGGCTGGTGCGGCAGGCGGAAACGCATCGGAAAAGCGATGTGTGGCGCAAGATTCAGTAAAACTTCACGTTCTGCCAGCGCTTCGCCGACCAAACGGAATTCATAATGTTCCAGATAGCGTAAGCCACCGTGGATCAGTTTTGAACTGGCGGATGACGTGGCTTTAGCTAAGTCTTGTGCTTCCAGCAACAGAACAGAGAGTCCCCGGCCAGCAGCATCGGCTGCAATCCCGGCGCCGTTGATCCCGCCGCCGATTACAATCAAGTCTTTAGTTTCCATGCATCCCCCTAAAATGTTCGAAATAGTTCTTTAATGCGCGTTTTCGCTCAAGATTGTAATCAGAAATCGATCAATAGCCAACTATTTGTTAAGAAAAAACATGTTCGCGTGATATAGATAACAAATATTGTCATGTCCATATAATTTACATGGCATTAATTAAGGGAGTTAAAAGATGGCTTAACGGTGGATCGACAAGGGGAGATAGGGGATAGCGCTATCCCCAAATGTAGAAAAAATTATCAGCAGAGTTCGAGCTGAACGTTATATTGTTCAATCACTTTCTGGATGCTTGGCGGGGGAAGTTGGTCAGTAAATAGGTGATCAATGAGGTTCATATTACCCAAATTGACCATAGCATTGCGGCCAAATTTAGAATGGTCAGTGACTAGCATAACGCAACGGGAGTTTTCGATAATTGCGCGTTTTATGCGTACTTCATGGTAATCAAATTCCAGTAATGATCCATCCATATCAATACCACTGATGCCGAGAATACCGTAATCGAGCCGGAACTGAGAGATAAAATCCAAGGTGGCTTCACCGATAATCCCGCCATCACGGGAACGAATCTCCCCACCCGCCAGAATTAAGCGAAAGTCTTCTTTTGTCATCAACAGAGTAGCGACGTTGAGGTTGTTAGTGACAATCCGCAGATCTTTATGATTTAACAATGCGTGAGCGACAGCTTCGGGGGTCGTGCCAATATCAATAAACAGGGTTGCGCCATCCGGGATATGGCTAGCAACACGTTGCGCAATACGCGCTTTCTCTTCTGACCACATGATCTTGCGGTCATGATAAGCAGTATTAACTGAACTTGATGGCAATGCGGCACCGCCGTGATGCCGCTGTATTTTGTTTTTATCTGCCAAATCGTTCAAATCACGGCGGATAGTCTGGGGGCTGACATCAAAGTGTGCAACCAACTCTTCAGTGCTGACGTAGCCCTGAAGGCGTACCAGCTCAACTATTGCATCATGCCGTTGAGTTTGCTTCACGATAGTCCTCTAAGTTTCTAAAAATGCCGGTTATTATTTTTGAATGTATGACGGTTATCCCACAACGCCATCAGTAAACCGATAATTAAACCGGAAAAATGGGCGGCGTTGGCAATGGATAGCCCAAATGCATCGAAGTGTCCAACAATCAGCCAGAAGATCGAAAAAGCCATCAAACCACGGGGAACGCCAATATTACGTTCGGGCGAGCGTTCACCGGTTAGCCAGACATAGCCAATTAAAGCGTAAACAACCCCAGAAAGACCGCCAAAATGAGAACCACTGAATAATGATTGTCCCCAGCCGCTAAAAACAGCGGAAACAATCATAATCACAAACAGTTTTCCTGTACCGAGATGCTTTTCTGTTTGCCCGCCAAGATACCACCACCACATGAGATTAAAGATGATATGCAGTAGTGAGAAGTGCAGTAAGCCGTGGGTGACCCAACGCCATAGCTCCATATGTTGGCTATCGTCAGGCCAGGCCAGCCAGGACATCACCTGATAATCCCCGGCAAATTGCATCCAGAGATAAACGGCGATATTTAGGAGTAAAACGGTAATGGTTAATGGGCCAGCTTGACGACTTAAATATTGCCAATTCAGATTATTGTGATACTTCAATGGGTGATTTACATCGCCAGATTGCCAACTGGCCGCTTGATAACGTTCATTTAGCGGATCGCGAGTAAATTGCTCCAGCTCTTGCTGAACCATAGTAAGTTTCGTGTCATCTTCTAGCCACAGTTCGACGTGTTGCCCATCGTGACCGGGACGCATAGTGAGATGGACCTGATGGGTTGCCATATAATCAATAAAGGCTTGCGCTAGACGCGGGTTTGAAATAGCGATTACGCGGATCATGGGGTGTGTTATGCCGGATTATGTAAGGAGTCAACAGCGTGAGGATAGTCTCTGCGCCAGGCTTCAAAGCCGCCATTAATGCTGTAGACAGTTTCAAAACCGATGTTTAATAAATACTGAGCGGCATTCTGGCTGCTATGGCCGTGATAACACATGACCATAACTGGCTGATCGAAATTGGCCTGTAACATAAATTCATTCAGTGTGTCATTGGTTAAATGAAAAGCGTTGCATACATGACCTGCCCGGAAACTCTGCGGATCGCGGATATCCACCATAATGGCGGATTTATCCTGCCAGTGTTGATAAGCCTGCTCAAGGCTGATGGTTTGAAAATGTTCCATATATATTTGACTTGCTCTTAAGAACTTAGAGATTATCCAGTTGGTTATTATTGTAATAATGTTTTCCCGACGATTATCCGAGCGGGAAAATTTGTTATCAGTAATACGTTATTAGTAATGCATTATTAGTAATACATTATTAGTAATAAGAGTGTTCACCGCGTTGGTGCTCAGTTAAGTCTCTTACCCCTTTTAACTCCGGGAACATATTCAGCAACTCTTTTTCAATCCCTTCTTTCAGGGTGACATCAACCATTGAACAGCCATTACAGCCGCCGCCGAATTGAAGGATAGCAAAACCATCATCAGTGATTTCCATTAGGCTGACGCGGCCGCCGTGCCCGGCTAATTGTGGATTAATTTGTGACTGCAAAACGTATTCCACACGTTCGACAAGTGGGGCGTCGTCAGACACTTTACGCATTTTGGCGTTAGGGGCTTTTAATGTTAGCTGAGAGCCTAACTGATCGGTGACAAAATCAATTTCTGCTTCTTCAAGGAAGGGGGCGCTCAGTTCGTCAACGTAAGCTGACAGTTGATCAAATTTCAGTTCAGTATCTGTCGCTTCAACAGCATCAGGCGGGCAGTAAGATACGCCGCACTCAGCGGTAGGGGTGCCTGGATTGATGACAAATACGCGAATTTGTGTACCTGGTTCTTGGTTTGCCAGTAATTTGGCAAAATGAGCTTGCGCTGCTTCAGTAATATTAATCATATCATTTGCTCAATAGTTGACTGCTATAGTTGGTCATAATACGCCCATTCTTGTATTGACTACAAGGTTCGACAAATCGCCCAAACCTGCACTGAACGGGCGCCAGCACGAATTAACAAACGGGAGATCTCAGTCATGGTCGCGCCGGTGGTAATTACATCATCAAGTATGGCGACATGTTGTCCCGCGACGGAGCCACAAAGCTGAAATGCTTTTCTGAGATTAACCTTACGCCGTGCTGCCGATAAATTTCTTTGTGGTAGTGTAGCATGCGTCCGTTGTAGAAAGCTTTGCTGGTAATCGCATTGTAGCCATTCTGATAACTGCTTTGCCATTAATACACTTTGATCAAATCCCCGTTTCCAACGCCGATGCCGATGCAGTGGCACACTGAGCAGAATGTTGGGTTTATACCATCGTCCATCACGATAGCCCTGTTGCCAGTGCAGCAGAAACAGACGCGCCAGAACTGACGCAAGTTGCGGGGTGCTGTGATATTTATAGCGACGAATCAGGCCGCTCAAGGGTGGGCAATAGTCGGTAATCGCTATCATATTCTCCCATAGAGGAGGTTTTTTGAGGCAGCGTCCACAAGGCAGTGAAGGGAATTCTGAGGGCAGAGCGCAGCACGGGCACATGTTTGTCAAACGTTTCAGTCGCTTGTTGCAAAAACTGCATACTCCATGATGTGGAAACCAAAGAGGCTGACGGCATAGCCAACAGTACCCAACCATTGTTAGCATAGGTTTCTTCCTTGATGGCAAATAAAGTTGAGAATAACAATGGCTGATCTATTTTGGCAGACTTCTGCGGGAGATTCGCGTGATCTTGTGTTGCTGCACGGATGGGGGCTGAATGCAGAAGTTTGGCGTTCCATTGAAATGCGATGCGCTCCGCATTTTCGTTTGCATCTGGTGGATTTACCGGGTTATGGCCGTAGCCAGAAATATGGCCCGATGAATCTTGCAGACATGGCGGATGAAGTTTGGCGATATGCGCCGGAAAATGCGTTATGGCTAGGTTGGTCGTTGGGAGGATTAGTTGCCAGCCGGATTGCGCTTGACCATCAGGATAAGGTTGCCGGATTAATTACCGTGGCTTCTTCACCGCATTTTAGCGCAGAAAGTGACTGGCCGGGGATTAAGCCGGAAGTTTTGCGCGATTTCGAACATCAGCTTAGTGAAGATTTCCAGCGCACAGTTGAGCGTTTTCTTGCTTTACAGACATTAGGCACAGATAGCGCCCGTCAAGATGCGCGATTACTGAAATCCGTTGTGCTGGCACTGCCGATACCTTCTGTTGAAGTGCTGCATGTTGGTCTGGAAATTTTGCGTACCGAAGATTTAAGAGAGCCTTTGGCTGAGCTTACCATCCCATTCCTGCGTATTTACGGTTATCTGGATGGGTTGGCGCCAAGAAAAATCCTCAATATTCTTGATGAAAAATGGCCGAGTTCAGTTTCAGCCATGATGCGTCATGCCGCTCATGCGCCTTTTATTTCTCATCCAGATGAGTTTGTTGGGTTGTTGACTGAGTTTGTTAGTAGAGAATTAAGAAACGGCTAGCTTTCGTATATCCAGCCTACTTGATGAAGCATTAGCACGCTCTGTCCTTAACGTTTAGTCGGTTTTTATAGCCTAAAAGCTGAACAGGGTTTCGGGGCGTCGCTTGACCTGTTTTTCACCGTCTTCGTTTTCTTAACAATGAGTTACTTTGAATATCCCTTTCATTTTTGCAGCACAAATAACTTAATTTAACTTTACATTAGCCGTTTTCCGTGCAAATTCTTCTTGGGGTATAAATTTCTTGCCGAGAAATAATAACCTACGCGATATGTGTCAACTTACTTTGCCAGTACTACCACGGTACGATTAAAACTGTTTTTTTCTCTCAGTCGATTAATCCAGAGGCTCAAGGCATCCGTTTTATTGGCGGTTTGGCTAATACAACTGTTATCTGACTAAAAAAACAAGTGATACATTTTTGTGTATTACATCGCCGTTAATGCAACAAGACCAGAATGAACAATTATTTACTTGACAATAGAGATTGTTATAAACATGGTATGAAGCTGTTTTATTCATCATTAATGAGCATAATTATTTAGGTTAACTATATGAAAGAAAATATTGATAAATTGCTTTCAAACATCGCAATTATGGAGCCACCCGCAGGACTTCAGGATAAACTTGCTCTTGCAAGACAAGAAAATAGAAAATTGACAATAAAATTAGGTTTTGACCCGACTGCACCTGATTTACATTTGGGTCATTCGGTTGTACTACGAAAGCTTAAAGATTTTCAAGATGTGGGACACCGGATTGTCGTTATCATTGGGGATTTTACAGCTGGGATTGGTGATCCGACAGGAAGAAATAAACTTCGTCCTCCGCTAACACCTGAACAAATTCATGAAAACAGTCAGACTTATATAAATCAGCTTGCAAAAGTTGTAAATATCGAAAATATTGAAATAAGGAAAAATTCAGAATGGTTTAGCAACATGCCATTCAGTGATGTCATAAAGTTAATCTCTAAAATCACTCTTGCACAAATCATGCACCGAGATGATTTCAAAACCCGATTTGAATCAAAAGCGCCAGTCCATTTGCATGAGATTATTTACCCAATTCTGCAAGGATATGACTCAGTTATGATTGATTCTGATATCGAGCTTGGTGGAACAGATCAGTTATTTAATAACTTGGTAGGAAGAACACTTCAAGAAGCCTATGAGAAAAAAGGGCAAGTAGTAATAACAATGCCATTATTAGAAGGGCTAGATGGCACTGAAAAAATGAGTAAGTCAAAAAATAATTATATCGGGCTAACCGATAACGCAAATGATATGTATGGCAAAGTAATGTCAATTCCTGACAGTGTGATTATTAATTATTTGACACTTGCTACAGATATGGAGGTAGAGAAACAGTCTGCGATAGTCAGTCAATTAAAATTGGGTATTAACCCAATGAAGGTCAAAAAAGATATCGCTTATAATATTGTTAAAAGATATCACGATGATATATCTGCAAAGGAAGCTGCTGAACATTTTGAGCGCGTAATACAAAAGCGGACACCTGAAGAGGCTGATCATGGTGTATTGATTTTACCAGAAGGCTCTTATATAACATTGCTGGATCTTTGTTCAGTAGCTCTACCAATGATAAGCCGTTCCGAATTAAGGCGGTTAATTCGTTCAGGAGCTGTTCGTATTGATAAAAATAAAGAAAATAATGAAATTAAAAAGATTGAGGTTATCCCGGGCACGCTTATATGGATAGGTAAACGATATAAATTTCGTATTGGCAGTTGAAAGAATATTATTAAAGTAGTGGTAAAGATGGTGTATCAGGTTTTGTTATTTTTATTAGTTTCTTTTTCCTGATACCCACTATTTTGGGTGGCTGAGTACCTATTTCATTGTGCCAAAAATTCACGTCCTCAAAAACATCAAGAACAAGTGGTAAATGGCCGTCTTGTGAGTAAAGACTGCCACCTGGCACCAACCATGGATACAGATATTTGAGACAGTCGCGAGTTGATTTTTGAAGATCGACATCTAGATAGATTGCAGCTATTGGTCGTGACCAATTAGCCAAAGATGTTTCAAACCATCCCTTAATAAATGTACATGAATTGATATTACCATATTTTATAATATTACTTTTTACTTCCTGAAGGGAACCTGCGAAATCACCTTCTCTAAACACCGCTTCCCTTCCCTCAATACTGATGCCATGAACTTCATTATGAAACGGAAGGCCCATAAAAGAATCACAAACAACAAGTTCCCTACCTGCTAAGTTAGCAGCCAGGCTGAACTTGGCTGTACTTGAGCCTTTATAACTTCCCGCTTCCACGATACAACCTTCCCGTGATGATGGTATTGATAATATTTCTTTGATAAAAGTAAATATATCTTCTGTGCTGTGTGGACTGATGATCTCTTTTGAAATTAAATAGTGACTGTCAACAAGGCTTTGTTTATCCAATTTGGATAAACCCAATGATTTGTCCTCCATGAAGTCCTGAATAACATAGTGGTGTGGATCCTTCCCTTCACTTATCAGCTTTTGTATCATCTCGGGGAAAAAAGGGACAATTTCTTTTTCTGGTTTCATAATTATCTAGCCTCAGCAAATTCAGAAAGAACACCATAATACGGATAGTCTGCATCAATTTTTTGAAGTAACTGAATAATTCTCTTTTGTACTAAGGTCAGTGTTGCGCTTTCTGCCAATTCTTCTGCTTTCAGCTTCTGTAGTGAACACCATGAAAGCGCTTCACCTAACCTATCATTTGGTGTATATTTTATTATCCTATTAATATATTCTTTCCTTACGAAAAATTCAAAATTAATAAGGGCATAAAGCTCATTTAACTCTTCCTTAGATATAGCTTCAGCTACAGTTGGTAAACCATATGGGGCTGAAGTTCCAAATATCTCAGGACGTGGTCTAATATTCATTTTCGTCCCATCGTTACCTAACTCTTGCAGCAAAGGTATCCGCCTTAAAGCTCTGCGGTATTCAACAGTACCTATATCTGGTGTTAGTATTGCTGTGGCTAGGAAATATATAGGTAAAGCTAAAACTCGATCTAAATCCGCTAAGATGCTTTCAACTGTGTCATGGGGGGCGCCAATGATATATCCACATATAACTCCTATACCTGAACCGTTTAATGCATTTACCGCATTTATATTCATTTCTACGGTGGTCGCTTTGTTATAATAATTTAGGCTTCTCTGATCTAACGATTCAACCCCTAAAAAAACTTTTCTGCATCCTGCATCGTACATTTGGTGAGCAAGTTCTGGTGTAATTACTTCTGACCTTGCATTGCAAGTCCATGCAATATTAAACTCTGAGAGCAAATCAAGAAGTTCATGTAAATTTTCATGTTGGAGTAGATCGTCATCATGAAACTGAATTGAGTCATGGCCGAATGTTAAAAGGTGCTCAATATCTCCTGCAATTAACTCAACTGGTCGGGAAACTAGCTTCCCATGTATAAGATATGTTGAACAAAATGTACAGCGAGCTCGGCAGCTTTGTGTACAAATATAAATTTGTTGCGATTCTCCTACTGCTTTCCACCATCTTTCCTGCGGCTTCCCTGCTAAGCTAGTATTACTCTGTATTAGTTCATAGGAAAAGGCTGGTGAGGGAATATCCTCAAGAGATTTATCAAATACGATTTCTCCCATTTGAACTTTACCATCTAACATGAAACACAAACCACGCGCTTCGTTCCCCACGCCAAATTCAGGATGCAGGAACAGCTTAAGAACATGCCTTAGTGCATTTCTTCCTTCCCCCCTTGCTACAAGATGTACGAAATCAATTTCAGGAGCTACGGTTGGGTGTGCCCCACCAACCATAATGCAGACTTCTTCGGGGTTGAGATTGGACAGCATATTCTTTGTCCTTTCAAATGCCAATGAATACAGGCTGACTAGTACAAATCTCGCTTTAACTGGCCTTAACCAATCGCTTATGGCTTTTGCCAGTTCTACGTCATCTGTAAAATTATCCTCATCGAAATATTGTATTTCAGGTTGAAAAGGTATATGACCACGCTCAAAGTCCACTTGAGCAGAACGAGCCAGATTAAGTAACCCCAGTGACGCATATCTAGCGGCATATTTATCCTGCCTTTTGTCAGTTGCTCCTAGTTGCGTTGTACGAAAGCCATGATGGACGAGAGCAAGTCGTGGGGAGCCACAATTGATCGAAAACGAACCAGAATCTCGAAGTAGGGAGAGATCTAACATTAGTTTCTCCTCATGCGCATAAAGGGCTGCGATCATTTTTATCCCAGCGATCGAATTTTGGGTGAGGCTGCTCGGCTAAGGTTTGTCTTGCAAAGTGCCATGATTCGACCCAAATTTCATAATTAGATAATTCTTTTTCAGGGTGAGATTTACTTCTCGCAATAAAACCAGGAAACCATCGTCGACCTGTCGGTTGACCAGTAGGGCAGTATCGCAGATCAAGGCTCCACCTCCCGTGTGTGCTGATATTGGATAAGGAGGCATGTATTATAAGAGGATGAAGAAGCACCATGTCGCCTGGTTTCGCGGGAATAGGATGTATGTTTGTGCCTACCAATGAATCAGGAATCCCTTGTAAAACTGGGGTATCACAATGGTGCATAAGTCCTTTAGTGTGGCTTCCGGGTATCACAACCAAGCAACCGTTTTTTTCGGTTGCTTCATTCAGGGGTAACCAGACACTCAGCATATCGGTACTATCAGCATCCTCGGTCACAACCGCTAAGTCCTGATGCCAGAAGGTTTTTCCCGTTAACGTAAGCGTGTGACTTTGAGTTTTATCTGTAATCTGTGCTTCAGGTGGTTTAATGCGCATGTGTTGTACGGGAACTGAATAAATTTCGGACCCAATAATATTTTCTACTACGTCAAGGATTGTCTGGTTTCTCAGGAGATTGAATATTGCCTCTCCTAAATGTACTGGAGAGTCCTTCTTAATTTCGGCTTCTACTGGAAGTGTAATATCAAGCTCCTGAAAACAGTTTCCATTGGTTTGCTTCATTAACTGTAAAATTCGATTCTCTTCAGGTACATTTTTATCATAACTTGTAATAATTCCTTGCCCCAACCATTGTCTGGCAAGCTTATTTGCAAGCTCACCGTATTCTTTTATAACCGGTAAAAGATCTGTAACTGGATTAAGAACGTTACGTATAACAACATAACCATCATTCCTGTACTGATCGATAATATTTGCACATTGATTACCAAGCATTTTACACCTCCCAAATGAAATAAATTGTAGAGTTGAAACTTTAATGCAGCAGAATTACTCCTCTGGTTTCAAAATTTTTCTCGAAACCTCCTGAAGCTCATAGAGAGATTTAGGTATATCTTTTGGTGTGTAGATAGCAGGAGGGGGGCCACCAAAGCGGGCGTGTGTGGCAGGATTACCATGAAGGTGATGAACGTATGACTCCATCGATACTAGTTGGCTTCCTGTATATATCGGGAAAGCATCAGTTGCTCTGTATTCGAAAATTAACGTTTTTCTTGGTTGCTCTGAAACATTAGGAGCTGAACGGTGAGGAGTAAAAGGATGTAAAAATATTGTACTGCCTGCTTTGGCTGCTAACGTAACAGGTTGACCATAATTTTCTTCATCTATTTCTTCTGTAATCATTCCGGCAAAAGATCCATCAGGAAGTGAATGATCGAAGGATCGCATATGTTGACGTGGCAAAACTTCTAGGCAGCCGTTTTCAGAAGTAGCATCATCCAGATAAATAAGTACACCAACAAGATCGTCATTAGTATGTGGGAAATAAGTAAAATCCTGATGCCATTCTACAGCGGCACCGACTTTTCGCGGTTTCATATTAAGTTTACTATGTTGGAGGGCTATATCCTGGCCTATCAAAGACATAACATGCCCGAGAATTTGTTCTGAAGTGGCGATTCGTCTGAATTGCTCATGTAATTCAAAGGGATTAAACAATCTTCTTGGTAGCCAACGACCATCAAATTGAGTATTTTCGTATTCAAGAACTTGGGTAACTGTTTCGTTATTTTCGACATCTCTGATGATATTTTGAATGGTTACTTCCAAGATTATTAAATCTTCCTTGCTAATAAGAGAAGGAACAAGAAGAAATCCCTCTTCTTTATATTTCTTTATTAGTCCAGGTTTTAATCTATTTATATCAGAACACATTTTCCTTTCCATATATAAAAAGTTACCAAGAAAATAACAGATCAAAAAATATTCAGGTCGAGTTGTAAATAAGTAAAAGCTGGTGCTGCAAGAAAAACAGCACCAGATATGAGCATTATGATGAACTATGCCAGTGTCGTCCCGAGAGTAAGTGTTACACACCTGATAAATTCCGTGGTAACACCACGTCGACCTTCCAGATCGATAACTGAGCTTGTGCCATATTTTGGGCAAAGCTCATAAAGCAGATCTGGGGAAATATTTGCACCTAAGGCTTTCAGAACAGCCGCAGCGGTTTCAGGCTTGAAGTTCATACGTGCAGCATGTTCCGGCAGGGTTGCACGGATTTTCTGGAAGGTGTCCTGATTCTCGTTCAGAATGGATTGTAGATTAAAATCATTTACATGAGAAAGCGCATTGTCAAAACATGTTACTCCCCTTAGAGCTAGCAAACTGACATCTAAGATATGATAAGTTACGATGAAAGAAGGACCTGCTTGAGATTGTATTTTGGCATATCTTAATGTTTTGAGCTTATTGTGTATTTTGCCAGCAACATCTGGTGAAAATTCTAACGCTAGTGCAATATTTTCTAGTTCCTCCTCAGACAGAGCAAACATCACTCCTTCCCAAGAATCTGTGAGTTCCATTGCCTTAGCTCTGATAGCATCTGCATTGTCTGATATACGACATAGCTCATTTTGACTTACCATTTCTGAACTGATGATATGGTTTGTACTGATAGTTTTAGCATGAACGTTTTCCATAATTTTCTCCTAAATGACATGATCACAATACGGAACATTTCAATATGAAAATACGGGTACAACATACAACGCTACAACTTACATCAAATGACTCAATGCTCTCGATACCATGCAATTTGAAGCATAAAAAATTGATATGGGTTATGATAAATCATAATTGAGTATAGCTGAAATGCAACTGGTTGCATTGAATTAATAAAAATATATAGAACAGGAACCGCATACCACATGTTCTAATAACAATATTCTTATAAAAGATCAATTTAATTTCTTATAGACTTTATTCGCATTGTCGGAGATTAGATGTCATTTTTAATTTTTTGTTTTTAAATATCAATAAATTAATGTTGAAATTCTAATTTTAACTAGAAGTGCTTTTTATGGTAAATGCAATTATAACCTATTGCATATAAAATATTTGAGAAAAATAACAATAATCATATTAATTTCTGAATGAATGTTCCTAAAAAAACAGCATCAAAAATGAATTAATTAATATTATTATTAATTTAATTAAATTTATTTTTTTCCGAATGATTTTCTTTGGAAATGACTTACAGACTCTACAATCACAAGTAATGCTTACCGTTGGATTTTACCTTATACGTTTAAAAGGTATCGGCTGACGGTCATCGAAAAATAATGGGGAGTAATTATTTTTTCATAATATTATCGAAAACAAAAAATAAGATCTATACTTAAGGTCATTTCCATTTACTTTAGGGATTTTTCTGCTATCTTGCTAATGATTAATAACGGATTTATTTGTTGTTTTAGAAGGATTTGATGGTATTCATAATGATAAAATATGTATCTCTTTGTATTAAATAATAAGACAAAGGAGAATTTAATCAATATCATGAATTATAATATTAATTTATTACATGTATTTAAAAACGAGAAGACGGTATCATTTTTTCTCCTCTCATCCTTATTATTAACGATTGGCCGTGGAGCATCAATCCCTTATTTAGCTATATATTTATCTGTAGAACTTAATTTTAGTCCTGTCATTATTGGATATGTTATATCTTCATCTATGATACTCGGAATAATAACCAGCTTAGTTGGAGGCATGTTTGCTGACAATAAAAAATTTAAATTTCCTATTCTATCTTCACTTTTAGTTTTTTTATTTTGTTTTTTAATTTTTCCATATTTTAAAAACATAATCCTTATTTCTTTTCTTCTCGCTCTTGTGAACTTAGCTTACTCATTATTTGAGGTGCTATTAAAGAGTTATTTTTCTGATTATTTACCGCGAAGTATTAAGATAAGATTATTTTCTTTAAACTACACGCTTATTAACATAGGGTGGGCCGTTGGTCCATTAATTGGCACATTATTTTCAGGTTATAATCATAGTTTCTCTTTCATATTTTCTGGTCTTACTGCGGTGTTCCCGATGATATTTATTATAATATACTACTCTTCATTTTTTCACGGCTTACCTATATTATCACAGAATAATAATAGATTGCTGACAGATACTTTCAGTCATATAAAACCTTTAAATAATCATTTACTGTTTCTGATAACCATTTCATCATTACTCGGATCTTTTGTATATGGTAGTACTATTAGCTACTTGTCTCAATATTTAATAGTTTCTACAAATAAAGAATTTTCATATACAGCTATTGCTGCAATGATGGTAACAAATGCTGTGGTTGTTATAGGATTTCAATATCATGTTGGAAAGCATATCAAAGATGGTGATATAGGAAAATGGCTGACGCGAGGAGTAATTTTTTTTATCCTTGGTATTTTTGGTTTTATATATTCTGAACAGAACTTAATTTATTGGGTAATTACAATATTTTCTTTCTCGTTAGGAGAGATCATTTTCATCCCTGTCCTTTACGCACTTACTGACGATATAGCACCTGAGGGATTAAAGGGACATTATTTCGCAATACAAAACTTGGGCAATTTAGGTGCAGCTGTCAGTCCTGTTCTGATGGGATATTTAATTTCATATTACAAATCCCCTTATATCTTTTTTATTCTTATCGTCGTAATTTCTTTTTCTTATTTTATCCTTCTAGTTGTAAATCATGCCTATATAAAACAATAGTAATTATTTCTCATTTTACACTTTCTTTGAATTAAATATTTTCACCTATTCTCTAGTGATATTTATGATTTGAATAGTCATGGATACCTCCCTGAGATATTTTGCTAACCGAGCCACACTATCTAATATATCTGTAGAGCAACTTATTTTAGGTTGTGTCCCTTACCTTAATAGTTCGGTGGTATGATAATCGTATGATTTTTTATTTTGGGCAACTGTATAGCCCGTTATGAACTGTCTGACGAAGCCTAAAAAATCCTGGTCTTGCAGCTCTCTCGCTGCGGTTGAATATCGTCGGGTGATTAATGGTATGCTTTGAATCTTGTGTTTCGGCGTTTCGTAGCGCACTTTGCCTGAACGTTATGGTCCGTGGAAAATGGCTTATAACTATTCTTTAAAAAATAATGATAGTAAGAGCGCATAAATTAATATCTAAATCATCAAAAGATGATTTCACTTTTTTATGTTGTCGACAAATAGTGTTTAGGTTTGCATATGCCTTTATTTTATCATCAGCTTTACTTTTTAAAAGGGTAGCATAAATCTCCTGTCATTTATTGGCATTCTTCACTCTTATGTTACTTCTGGCATAGTTCTCAACTAGATTTTAGCCCTTAGATCAATTGTAGTTTTTGGTTTTGCAATTTTTTAAACATTTTTGTCTCATAAAATCAGGGTATTATGAGAAAGAAAGTTCATCACATTGCTAAAAATATGCACTCCCTTTTATCAGAGATATTTTTGTTAGCAAAGTATTACAGTTAGAACCTGTCCTTAATTGTGTTTTTTGCGAGATTAAACAGTGACTATACATTGGTTACGTTGTTTTAAATGATTAACACTCTCCAGCAATCCTATAAACCGCCGTATCACATTTCTGTGTTTCAGGGCATTGTTTGCAACCGCCGCTTAGGCAGGCAGTTGCATTAATCTTTTCCAATTTGCCCATTACGGTGAGCTGTTCAAGCATCGCTTCTACCATCGATAATGAAGCAGAAAGCTGGTGGCTCAGCAATTTAGCATCTACCCGTCCATTCAGAGCGACGGCATCCCTTACTTGTAATAGGCTAATCATTTTCAATTCCTAGTGACAGTTTCCACTGGAGCAGTGGCAGCTATTTCCCGGGTTGCTGATTAACTTCATTGTCACACGGCTACGTGCCCGACGCAGGAAGTAGAACACCAGTGCGTTAAATATGACGACGGTCAGAATGGTAATCAGGCCGCTTTGTGGATGTTGTGAGAAAGTCACCATCTGGTAGAACAGGGCTGAAATTGAATAAGCTACGTTCAATCCCCACAGAATGGAGAATGTCATCCAACCCCGGCTTGTTTCACGAGCGATCGCGCCCATCACCGAAACACAAGGCACATATAACAGAACAAAGATCAGATAACTGTAAGCTGAAATAGCGGAACCAAATTTGGCGCTCATGGTTCCCATAGAGCCACTATCCATCTCACCGTCGCCTTTATTAGCTTCGATTGGGTTGGCAAGTACGCTCAGAGCGAAGGTATCTTTCAAACTATTCCAGGTTTCACCAACAGCATCTTTCAGTTCATCAAGCAGGTTGAACTCATCTGCATTAAACGACTCATTATTAATACTTTCTGCGGTATACAGGGTATTAAGTGTTCCAACAACGACTTCTTTTGCCATTGCGCCAGTTATCAGACCTACGGTTGCCTGCCAGTTATCTGAGTGAACGCCAATTGGCTGTAATACTGGCGTAATAACTTTGCTGACCGAAGCGAGAGCGGATTGGTTGATGCTGTCCACCGCCTTACCGGAGAATGAGAAACTGTTAAGAGCGCCGATGAACATACTGGCGATAACGATCACTTTACCGGCACGGATAACAAAACCTTTCAGGCGTTGCCAGGTTTGCAGAAGCAGAGTTTTTAGATGCGGAATATGGTAAACCGGGAGCTCCATAATGAATGGCGAAGCTTCGCCGCGCATAATGGTGTATTTCAACATCAGTCCAGTCAGAATAGCGACGACAATACCCAATATATAAAGGGAAAAAACAAAAGTTGCCCCATTTTTGCCAAAGAATGCGGCGGCAAATACGGCAAAGATGGCTAATCTTGCACCGCAAGACATAAAGGGCGCCATCATAATCGTGATCAAGCGTTCACGCGGAGCATCTAGCGTTCTTGCCCCCATAATGGATGGGACGTTGCAACCGAAGCCAACGATCAGCGGAACGAAAGATTTGCCCGGTAATCCCAGAACTTGCATCAGACGATCCATGACAAACGCAGCCCGCGCCATATAACCGGAGTCCTCAAGGAAAGAGAGGAATAAATACATCATGCCGATTTGTGGTACTAGCGGCAAAACCGTGTTGATACCGCCGCCGATACCTTGCGCGAGGAAAACTGTCAGCCACTCTGGAAAACGTAAGCTATACCCAAGCCATTGAACTCCATGAATGAAAATAGCGACAGAACCACTGTCAAAGATAGGTTGCAGCGCTCCACCGATATTAATTGCCAGCACGAACATTAAATACATAACCGCCAGAAAAATAGGTACGCCTAACCAACGGTTGAGGATAATTTTATCGATTGTCTGGGTGAGTTTGTTTGGCATGGCTTTTTGGGTGTCAATCACGGCCATGCACAATGTATTGATGCTTTGATAGCGCGCATCGGCAATCAACAGCTCAGGCTCTTCATATTGCTGTTGTTGCAGGCGTTTTTTGGATTCAGTTAGCACTGAGATAGCAAAACCAGAACGTTCCAGGCTATAAATATCCCCTTCAAGCATTTGAAGCGCTAACCAACGGCGTTGCTGAGCATGAAAATTATCTGAAATTGCACCAGATAACGTCTCAACTTCTTGCAACAAGCAGTCGGGGTAGTGAATCAGTGATTGCCCGGCATTCTGCTTATGACGGTCAATTGCCTGTTTCAGTTCATTCAGTCCAGTTGCACGAGTCGAAACCATTGGAATGACTGGACAGCCAAGGCGTTGCTCCAGTTCGGCGATATCAATTTGGATATGCTGATTGTCAGCGATATCTAACATATTGAGTGCGACGATGCATGGAATGCCTAATTCCAACAGT
This sequence comes from Photorhabdus luminescens subsp. luminescens, assembly GCF_001083805.1. Classification (GTDB taxonomy): domain Bacteria; phylum Pseudomonadota; class Gammaproteobacteria; order Enterobacterales; family Enterobacteriaceae; genus Photorhabdus; species Photorhabdus luminescens. The sequence continues at coordinate 129,443 of NZ_JXSK01000005.1, forward strand.
TGTAACGTCAGATAGAGATTTCGCTCAAGATTAGATGCATCTACGACGTTAATCAGCATGTCAGCATCACCGCTCAAGATATAGTGGCAGGCTATCTGCTCATCCAGTGATGTTTGTTCAGAAATCGTGGTTAGAGAGTAGGTTCCCGGCAGGTCAACTAACTCAATTTTGTGTTCCGTGGTGGTAAAACGACCAACTTTTCGTTCTACTGTTACGCCGGCCCAGTTGCCTACACGTTGTCGGGCGCCAGTAAGTTGGTTAAATAATGTCGTTTTGCCGGCATTGGGGTTGCCAATTAAGCCAATGGTCAGTGCTTTCATGTTTTTGGTGCCAGATTAAATTAAGAGTAATCGTTTTGCTGTTTGCAATGGATTATGCGTTGCATTGAGCGTTGTCTAATGTGAGAAATTCCAAGTCTTTTTTTCTCAGAATCAGGCTGACTCTGCGGGTCTCAATTTGTATCGGATCACCTAAAGGCGCTAAGCGGACAACATGAAAAGAGGAACCGGGCAACATGCCTAATGACAGCAATTTCTGTCGGTAAGCCGGGCTGATCTTCGGCGAAAAGCCAATGATCTTGTAACTATGGTCTGGAAGAAGTTGCATATAACCTTCCGGGATATGTGATAAGTAAAATAATGCCGAAAATTAGTCGTACCCATTCATTATGAAGTGCGATTTTTAACCCAATTCATAATAATTGCAAATAAGAATAATAACCAACATTAATTTCAATGTTAATTCTATTTTCATTATTGATGTTTATCTAGCCACTCAGGTTGGCATAAATCAGTGAATTTGGGTTCTTTCTGATAAAAATGGTGAAATGTGCACTGCCGAAGCAGTGCATCTGTTCACATTGATGGGAATCTTAACGTTTTTTTCCAAATGCGGCGGCTAGCGCATCACTCATAGCACTGTTTCCGGTTGAGGTAGAAGAACGGGAGGTGTTACGGTTTCTGTCATTACGCTCAGGACGGCGGTCAGTTGGTGCATTGTTATTGCGGCGTGAAAGCGTTTCTCCCGGTTGCTCATCAAGGCGCATGGTCAGAGCGATGCGCTTACGGTTTAGATCAACTTCCAGCACTTTTACTTTAACGATATCGCCCGCTTTTACCACGGTGTGAGGATCTTCTACAAAGCGATCAGACAGCGAAGAGATATGCACTAAGCCATCTTGATGAACGCCGATATCGACAAATGCGCCAAAGTTAGTCACGTTAGTGACGGCACCTTCCAGCACCATTCCCGGACGCAGATCATTCATGGTTTCCACGCCTTCTGCAAAAGTCGCGGTTTTAAACTCTGGACGTGGATCGCGACCAGGTTTTTCCAGCTCTTTCAGAATATCGGTAACGGTTGGAACACCAAATTGTTCGGTAGTGAAGTCCTGAGGTTGCAGTCCACGCAATGAAGCAGGATTGCCCATCAATTCTTGGAGTTTCTGCTCAGTGGCCGCCAAAATTTTTTCCACTACTGGATAAGCTTCCGGGTGAACGGTCGATGCATCCAGCGGGTTATCACCGTGATTAATCCGCAAGAATCCAGCACATTGCTCAAAAGCCTTTGGCCCAAGACGACTGACTTTCAGTAATTGTGTACGGTTATTGAAACGGCCATTCTCGTCACGCCAGTTGATGATATTCTGGGCAATCATACGGGTCAATCCGGCAACTCTGGTTAGCAGTGGAACAGAAGCGGTATTGAGATCCACGCCGACGGCGTTTACACAATCCTCAACAACGGCATCCAGTTTTTTGGCAAGCTGACTCTGGCTGACATCATGTTGATACTGACCCACACCGATAGATTTCGGATCGATTTTCACCAATTCGGCCAGTGGATCTTGCAAGCGGCGGGCGATAGAGACAGCACCGCGTAGTGAAACATCCAGGTCAGGAAATTCCTGTGCTGCCAGCTCAGAAGCAGAATAAACCGATGCTCCTGCCTCACTGACGATCACTTTTTGGGCTTTTATCTCTGGGAACTGTTTTTGCACATCGGCAAAGAAACGTTCTGTTTCGCGGGAAGCGGTTCCGTTACCGATGGCGACCAGTTCTACCTGATGCTTGATACACAACGCCGCGACACTTGTGGCAGCTTTAGCCGCTTGACCGGTGTGTGGATAGATTGTGTCTGTGGCAATCAGTTTGCCGGTTGCATCAATGACGGCCACTTTGACCCCGGTACGCAGACCGGGATCGAGTCCCATTGTTGCACGCATACCCGCTGGCGCGGCCATCAATAGGTCTTGTAGGTTGCGGGCGAATACTTTGATGGCTTCATCTTCCGCTTTCTCACGCAAGGTGCTCATCAATTCGGTTTCAAGATGTAACAATACCTTGACGCGCCAGGTCCAATTCACCACGGCTTTGCGCCAGCTATCTGCCGGTGCATTATTCAGGCGCAGATTAAGATGCTGAGTGATAATCTGCTCGCCGTAACTCTCTTTTGGCGGTTCATCAAACTGAGGATCAGCATTTAGGGAAAGTTGCAGTACGCTTTCATTACGGCCACGGAACATAGCCAATGCGCGGTGAGAAGGGACTTGCGCGATAGGTTCATGGTGATCAAAATAGTCGCGGAATTTAGCGCCTTCCTCTTCTTTTCCGGCAACGACTTTAGCGACCAGATGGGCATTTTTCCATAGATAGTCACGTACTTTTGCCAATAATGCGGCATCTTCGGCGAAACGTTCCATCAGGATATAACGTGCGCCATCCAGCGCCGCTTTGGTATCAGCGACGCCTTTATCAGGATCAACAAAGGTAGCGGCAGTCTGCTCCGGTTCTTGTTGTGGATCTTGCCACAAGGCGTCTGCCAGTGGTTCAAGACCTGCTTCAATAGCGATTTGTCCACGGGTACGGCGTTTCGGTTTATATGGCAGATAGAGATCTTCCAGCTCTGTTTTGCTCTGAGTGTCATTAATGGCTGCGGCCAGTTCTGGGGTCAGCTTACCTTGCTCGTCAATGGATTTAAGAATAGTTTGGCGGCGGTCCGATAGTTCGCGTAGATAACTAAGGCGGGTTTCAAGTTGGCGAAGTTGGGTGTCATCCAGACCGCCAGTGACTTCTTTACGATATCGTGCGATAAAAGGAACAGTATTCCCTTCATCAAGCAGGCTAATCGCTGAAAGTACTTGTTGTGGCTGCGCTTGTAGCTCACTTGCAATAATTTGGCTCAGAGATTCATTCATGTTGCGTTTTCTTCTGGTGGATAGGCTTCAAATATTCACAAAACCTCCTTTATACGTTCTGCGAGAAACAATTTCCAGTTTACGTTTAATCTTATTTTGACGAGTTACGCTATAGCAACTGCGATTGAACTCAAATGTGAAAAGTTGTCGCTGGGACCATAAGTGTGTTACCGGATTTGCTATGAGCTGTTTCTGAATAATCCGAATTAAACTAAAAGAGCAGTTAGAATAGGAAAAATTTGAGTTTCATCGCATTATTCCAGGAGCAGGTAACTAATTAATTACAAATCTACTTTTGATTTTCTTTAAAAATGGAGGAATTACCTAAAGAATTTATTTAATTTAATTGCTCTAATCTTAATAAAAAGTATATTTATTGCCAACTAAATGAATATTATTTTAAGGTAATTTGGTTTTTAATTAAGACTAGAAGACTATTTAATCTTCCAGTCTTATTAATTATTTAGGTGAGCATCTATTCCAGATTAGTTTGCCAATATTTTAATATTACTCCTAGCTTGGTTAGTAATATAATAGTTATAGGAATATATTCCTAATTTTGTGTACATTGCGACTCATTTTAGCTGGCTTAGTAAAAATACGCCCTAAAATTTAAACGACATTGCAGCGAAAACCATTCCACCACTTCCGGCCCATCCCATGCAGAATTGTTCTTTCTCTAATATGTCTTGTTGAATAGCATCGATGATTCCAAAAGGAATAGATGTCGTAATAATGTTACCTGTTTTATGTCCAACATGATGCATCTTATTATCAACACCGATTGAATGTCCAAGCTTATGCCACATTTTAGGTGAACCTGTATGAATAAAGATTTTGTGGATATCGTTGCTAGAAACGTTGTGCTGATTAAATACCCCGATTGCATCTTCCCAACCATATTCATTCAGCAGGGCTGCATATGAATTAAATAGATATTGTCCACCAAGCGGTGAAATGCGTTCGACATCAGAATCGTTACAAAACAGTTTCCAGCCCGGTAAGGAAATTGTAGACAGGTCGCCTAAATCTGGCCTGTTGATATAAGAAAACTTGAAATTATCAGGTGATTCATTACTCAGTATGGTGACGGCCGTGGCTTCGCCTATGGTAAAACTTGCAAATTTATAAGCTAGTTCCGATGAAGAAGATAAAGAGAAATTATCTGGAAAAAGAGGCCCGCCATCGGACATACCAAATTCCATGTTAACAATAGCGGCATGGCGTATTTCACCAGCTTTCATTTTACTATTGATAATATCCATTGCTGTTACCCAACCATTACAGGCGTCTGAAACGTCGTAATTCCTGCAATTTAGTCCTAAAGCCTTGGCAATAAAAGTACTATTAGCGGGCTCGGTGAAACCACGAGTGACATTGGGGAAGAGTAATAGATCAATTTCCGTTTTGTTTATATTAGCTTGCGCTAAAGCACGATCAAACGCCATTTTCATCAGTTGCATAGGCTTTTCGCCTTTATTCAGCCAATGCCGGGTTTTTATACCGCTTGTATCGAGTAACTTTCTGATCGTCTGTAAGGTTTTAGGTAAATTCCCCTGGAAGGTTTTTCTTGAGTGTTGATCAATTAAATCGATAACTTCCTGATTTGTAACAAGTCGTGACGGAAGTAATCCTGATATACCTGCTATTTTCATTTACACATTCCTCTGGATAAATATGTTTAAAATTCTATTTTTATGGTGTTTTAGTCATTACATTGAATTTAATTTCTACTTGCACAGATTTTTATTTAAAAAATTAGGTACCCTATTTTCAAAAAATCTAAACAAAAGATTTACATGTCGGTGAGTTTTTTTAATGTCAATTTTCCTCATTGGAATAATTTGATAATTTATATTTCTAGCATAAGTTATATCTGATTCAAAGTATCGATACTATTTTTCATCTTTATATTTTAAAATTTTGTAAACTTTAAAATACATTTTTTATTGTGCTATTTTGTTTATATCAGTTATTATATTTTTGTTAATTAAATATCGATCATATAATTGTCAACTATCATTCACTATCGTTGTTCTTAAGGAGGTTTCGATGTTAGCTCAGTTACCACACATGGCAATACAACTAGAAACCGACGTTAAGCGTAAGAAATCCCCACGTAAAATGGCTGCTTTTGATATGGAACGTGCAGCAGAACAGGGTGATAAGGATTTCCAGTATTTTCTTAAAAGCGGAAAGTTGCCAGTTTCTAAGTGAGTTCAATTGTCTTACATATATGTTTTTGACTTATTTAAACGCCTCCCTAATTAATTGGGAGGCGCTTTACACTAATTATAAAATATGTAGCGATATAATTGATTACCTTGGTCGTGATGCTAAGAGTGAAACAACAGCACTATTCCACATATTCTATCTCGTTCACGTACCACAACACTTTTCCTGTTGGTGTATGAACGATTGCATTGTCGCCAACTTCTTTTTTCAATAAAGCCCGGGCCATTGGCGAGTCAATTGATATGTAATCTTTGCGACCAAAAATTTCGTCGTATCCAACAATGCGAAAGCGTTTAATCTCACCTTGATCATTTTCGATCTCTACCCATGCTCCAAAGAATACTCGTCCATCTTGTTGGGGGGAATAATCAACACACCGCAATTCTTCCAAGCTCTTGGTTAGATATCGGACTCGGCGATCAATCTCCCGTAGCCTCTTCTTGTTATATTGATAATCTGCGTTTTCACTCCGGTCACCGAGGCTTGCTGCCCAAGTCACTTTTTTAGTCACTTCTGGGCGCTCTTCACGCCAGAGATAATCCAGTTCTTCCTTTAATTTGTTGTAGCCTTCGCGGGTTATCAGTTTAGTTTTCATTTTATGATGTAGATACCGTAGTTAACCTCATAAGTGTATAAAACTGCCCATTTTGGTAGATGTCAAATTGAGACTCGGTTTTTAGTCATTAATCAATAAATCCCGGCTGTTTTGCAAGATTAACGCATTAGTGACATTTGGGGCGTTGTTGGTTGAATAAATTTATCACTGTTGATGGATTGAATCGCTGCGCGGCAAGCCAATACGATACGCTCCCACTGCGGTGAGCACGGATGTTAAAACGGGAGATAATATGGTTAACAGATGGTTTCGAGTTAGCATTATCGGTAACAAGATTGCTTTACCTGTCTGCTCATTATGATATTTGGCTCTAATATTTATAATGTTCATCATATAATTTATGGTTCTGTGTACTGAATAGTATGTATGCTGTGAATCTTTCTGGTGATGAAACAGGCTACTAAGGTTTAAGTGAAGAAAAAACAAGCGAAATTGTTTACTATAGTAAGGAAAGGTGGCGAAAACTCGATCGTTGAGTGATTTTCTTGTCCAAACGTCGGTGAGCTGAACATTATCGATCCAGATCCTCGTTAGTCAGGAAAAACTGAAAGCCTTGGCGTAGGTCAGAAGATAATATGCAATAAAAGGCATTTTTCGTTTAGTCTGCCTGATGAATTTAATCCGGCTAATAAATGGATTTTTATCGATTTGCCGGTAGTCATGGCGCTAATTGATAGGTTGGCGGATGGCGAAATAACGGTAGAAATTCGATAGTTGACAGTGAATTACTGCGTTCTCGTTGTCAGTAATAAACTACTAAATTAATCATTCGAATTAATAACAGTGGAAATAAGTCCTATTAGGAATAGTCTCAAAATACAGATATCTGGTTTCTATCTTTGGGTTAATCTCTTTCAAAATGATAAATTTATCAAAGCATGTAGTGTTTTTTGGAGTTTGATAATGCAAGTAGATAACAAAATCCTTGTGGTGGATGATGACATGCGTTTACGAACGTTGTTAGAGCGTTATCTGACAGAACAAGGTTTTCAGGTACGTAGTGCCGCTAATGCGGAGCAGATGGACCGTTTACTGACACGGGAATCTGTTAGCTTAATCGTATTGGATTTAATGTTACCGGGAGAGGACGGGCTGTCTGTTTGCCAAAGGCTGAGAAACCAAAGTAATCCGGTGCCGATTATTATGGTGACGGCGAGAGGAGAAGAGGTAGATCGTATTGTTGGGTTAGAAATTGGCGCTGATGATTATATTCCAAAGCCATTTAATCCCCGTGAGTTATTGGCGCGTATCCGGGCGGTATTACGTCGTCAGGCGAATAAGTTATTGGGCCTGCCGGCTGAGGATGATGCGATTATTAATTTTGGTAAGTTTAGCCTCAATTTGAGTACGCGGGAGATGTTTCAGGGAGATGAACATATTCAATTAACCAGTGGAGAATTTGCGGTATTGAAAGTACTGGTTTCTTATCCTGGTGTGCCGCTGTCTCGTAATAAGCTGATGAATTTAGCGCGTGGCCGGGAATATAGTACGATGAAGCGATCTATTGATGTCTTGGTTTCACGTCTGCGCCGTGTAATTGAAGAAGATCCTACCCATCCTCGTTATATCCAGACTATCTGGGGTCTGGGTTATGTCTTTGTGCCTGACGGAATTCGTGTATGAAATTATTGCGATTCTCCCCTCGCAGCACATTTACCCATACTTTATTCCTGATTATGGCTATGCTGTTTATCAGTCTGGTAACCAGCTACTTGGTTGTTGTGAATTTCGTTATCATGCCAAGCTTGCAGCAGTTCAATAAGGTATTAGCGTATGAAGTTCGTACCCTAATGGCTGAAAAGTTGAAGCTAGAGGATGGCTCTTTTCTGGTGATATCGCCGGTAGTTCGCCGGGAGATTTACCAAGAGTTGGGTATTACGCTCTATTCTGAATCTGACGCGGAGATACAAGGTTTACGTTGGGCCAGACGTTATGATTTCTTGAGTGAGAAGATGAGCGAATACCTTGGCGGCAAGGCTGATCTTCGTCTGGAAATAAACACAGACAGCCCTATACTTTGGCTTAATTCTTACCTTTCCCCCGATATTTGGGTCAGGGTTCCTCTGACTGAGATCGAACAAAATCAATTCTCTCCTATTTTCCGCTATACACTGGCAATTCTATTACTGGTATTCGGTTGTATCTGGCTTTATATCCGTTTTCAGAATCGACCTTTACTGGAAATGGAGTATGCTGCCAGACAAACAGGTAAAGGTATTATGATGCCCGCGGTGCGGGAAGCGGGTTCTCTGGAAGTTCGTGTAGCCATTCGCGCATTTAACCAAATGTCCGCCGGGATAAAGTTATTGGAAAGTGACCGGACGATATTAATTGCTGGCGTAAGCCATGATTTGCGTACTCCGCTGACACGTATCCGATTAGCAACAGAAATGATGAGCAAGGAAGATGCTTATCTGTCTGAATCTATCAATAAAGATATTGAAGAGTGTAACGCGATTATTGAGCAATTCATTGACTATCTCCGTACCGGGCAAGAGATGCCAATGGAATTCTGTGAACTGAACGCTATTCTCAAAGAGGTTATTTCCGCCGAAAACGGCTATGAGCAGGATATTGAAAACCATCTGTCTCTTAACCCAATAACCGTTAACGCCAATCCGATTTCGATTAAACGGGCATTGGCTAATATGTTGGTTAATGCCAATCGTTATGGTAACGGCTGGATTAAAGTGAGTAGTGGTCAGACAAATAAATTTGCCTGGTTTCAGGTAGAAGATAATGGCGCGGGCATTAAGCAGGAAGATTTGCCGCGGTTATTTCAGCCATTCGTTCGTGGCGAAAGAGCGCGTAGCAGCAGTGGAACAGGGTTAGGTCTGGCGATTGTTCAGCGAATTATTGATGCTCATGATGGGAAAATTGAAATGGGCGCCAGCCCCAGAGGGGGATTATCTATCCGTGTTTGTATTCCTGTGGTGGAAGATAATTTTTAACGGCTTGAGAATCATCTCCTATATTTGATTTTAATGGTGTGTGGAGATGACAGTTTTATGTCAGTCTCAGGTTAGTGCTTATTGCGCTGTCATAAAAATGTCATAATTAAGACATTTTACTGTAATTAAATTAACCTATTTTCCCTCCTGCACCTTTTTTGAATTTGACGAATACATTTACTTTATTGATTCTCAATATCCCATTAGGAGGGATTATGAAACTGATGCGTACCACCGTAGCCAGCATAATGGCAGCGACGTTTTCTTTGACAACCTTGTCTGTATTTGCTGCCACTAGCTTAACCGGGGCAGGTGCGACATTTCCCGCGCCGGTGTATGCCAAGTGGGCGGATTCTTATCAAAAAGAGACAGGTAATAAAGTCAATTATCAAGGCATCGGTTCTTCCGGCGGCGTAAAACAAATTCTGGCGAATACCGTTGATTTCGGCGCTTCCGATGCCCCTTTATCCGATGAAAAGTTAGTTGCTGATGGTTTGTTTCAGTTCCCGACAGTCATCGGCGGGGTAGTATTGGCGGTTAATATTCCGGGGATTAAAGCCGGTGAATTGACACTGGATGGTAAAATTTTAGGCGATATTTATTTAGGTAAAGTGAGAAAGTGGAATGATCCCGCGATTACTCAATTGAATCCGGGCGTCAAACTGCCGGATCAAGATATTGCTGTGATACGTCGTGCTGACGGTTCCGGTACCTCCTTTGTGTTTACTAGCTACCTCTCTAAAGTGAGTAAAGAGTGGCAAGAAAAAGTTGGCGCAGGTTCCACCGTAAGCTGGCCTATTGGTTTAGGCGGTAAAGGTAATGATGGGGTTGCCGCATTTGTTCAGCGTCTGACAGGTTCCATTGGTTATGTTGAATATGCTTACGCGAAACAGAATCATCTGGCTTATACCAAACTGGTATCTGCTAACGGCAACGTGGTTAGCCCGACAGGAGAGAGTTTCAGTGCCGCAGCGAAGAAAGCGGAATGGCATAAAACATTTGCTCAGGATTTGACGAACCAACAAGGCGCAAATGCGTGGCCGATGACCTCCACCACATTTGTTCTGGTTCATAAACAGCAAAAAGATGCCGTGAAAGGGGCAGAAGTATTGAAATTCTTTGACTGGGCTTATGAGAAAGGCAGTAAACAGGCAAACGATCTGGATTATGCAACCTTGCCCAAAGAGGTGATTGAGCAAGTTCGTGCAGCCTGGAAAACTCAGATAAAAGATAGCAATGGCAAGGCCCTGTATTAAGTCGTGTTGATAGTGATTTTAAATATCGATTAAATTTGTCGTTTTAATTTCTCCCTCCATTTTAGGGGGGAGTTAACCCCGAATGAGAATAAGCTCTATGGCCGAACAAAAAACGGCAATGAAAGCACCCAGTAAAAATGGCGATATTATTTTCGGCGCACTGGTCAGACTAGCTGCGCTGATAACTTTATTTTTGTTAGGAGGCATCATTATCTCGCTGATTATTGCCTCCTGGCCGAGTATTCAGCAGTTCGGCATCTCTTTTCTTTGGCAGAAAGCGTGGGATGCCCCGGCAGAGCAATTTGGCGCTTTGATACCGATTTACGGTACGTTGGTGACTTCGCTGATTGCGTTGATTATCGCAGTGCCTGTCAGTTTTGGGATAGCCCTGTTCCTAACGGAACTCGCGCCTAACTGGCTGAAACGTCCGCTCGGTATCGCCATTGAGTTATTGGCTGCTATCCCAAGTATTGTATATGGCATGTGGGGGTTGTTTGTTTTTGCGCCGTTATTTGCCGCCTATTTCCAGCAGCCTGTCGGCAATCTGCTCGCCAGTATGCCGATTGTGGGCGAATTGTTCTCCGGCCCTGCCTTTGGTATCGGTATTCTGGCAGCGGGCGTCATTCTCGCTATCATGATTATTCCTTATATCGCCTCGGTTATGCGTGATGTTTTCGAACAAACGCCGGTGATGATGAAAGAATCCGCTTATGGTATCGGCTGTACTACTTGGGAAGTTATCTGGCACATCGTGTTGCCTTACACCCGAAACGGGGTGATTGGTGGTGTCATGTTGGGCCTTGGTCGTGCGTTGGGGGAAACAATGGCGGTGACTTTTATCATCGGTAATACCTACCAGCTCGACAGTTTTTCACTGTTTATGCCCGGTAACAGCATCACTTCCGCGCTGGCGAACGAATTCGCGGAAGCGGAATCTGGCTTGCATACCGCATCATTGATGGAGCTTGGCCTGATTCTATTTGTGATCACTTTCATTGTGCTGGCGCTATCAAAATTGATGATTATGCGTCTGGCGAAGAATGAGGGGCGTTGATATGGCAACCATAGACAGACAAAAGCCTATTGATGCCGATGCACGTAGCCGTAAACAGGCATGGCGCCGTCAAAAAAATCGCTTCGCTCTGCTGTTATCAATGGCGACCATGCTGTTTGGCTTGTTTTGGTTGGTGTGGATTCTGTTTTCCACCATCACCAAAGGTTTCGACGGCATGTCATTGGCGCTGTTCACCGAGATGACGCCACCGCCAAATACGGAAGGCGGCGGCTTGGCAAATGCTATTGTCGGCAGTGGATTACTGATCTTGTGGGCGACAGTTATCGGTACGCCGCTGGGGATCATGGCGGGTATCTATTTGGCGGAATATGGTCGCCGTTCATGGCTGGCAGAGGTGATCCGCTTTATAAACGATATTTTGCTGTCAGCCCCTTCTATTGTTGTCGGCTTGTTTGTTTACACTGTCGTTGTAACGAAAATGCAGCACTTTTCTGGTTGGGCAGGGGTGATTGCCTTGGCATTGTTACAAGTGCCGATTGTGATCAGAACCACGGAAAACATGTTGAAACTGGTTCCTGATAGCCTGCGCGAAGCCGCTTATGCTTTAGGCACACCGAAGTGGAAGATGATCTCAGCCATTACGCTGAAAGCATCGGTATCCGGCATCATCACTGGTGTACTGCTGGCGATTGCCCGCATTGCCGGAGAGACGGCGCCGTTGCTGTTCACCTCGCTTTCCAATCAGTTCTGGAGTACCGATCTGAGTCAGCCAATTGCTAACTTACCGGTCACCATCTTTAAATTTGCCATGAGTCCATTCTCTGAATGGCAGCAACTGGCGTGGGCCGGCGTATTATTGATAACCCTATGTGTATTGCTGATTAACATTGTGGCGCGTGTGCTGTTTGCCAAGAAAAAGCACTGACTGATATTTTCAACAGAGAGAAGTAAATGAGCATAGTTAATGATATCGCTAGCAGCAAAATTCAGGTCCACAATCTGAACTTTTACTATGGCAAATTTCACGCGCTGAAAAACATAACGTTGAATATTGCAAAGAATAAAGTCACCGCTTTTATCGGTCCGTCGGGTTGCGGTAAGTCTACGTTGTTACGAACTTTCAACAAAATGTATGAACTGTATGGCGAACAGCGGGCGGAAGGCGAAATTTTGCTGGATGGCAATAATATCTTGATGGATAAACAAGATGTGGCGCTGTTACGGGCCAAAGTGGGCATGGTATTCCAGAAACCGACGCCATTTCCGATGTCTATTTACGACAATATCGCGTTTGGTGTCCGTCTGTTTGAAAAACTCTCCAGAGCGGAAATGGATGAGCGTGTCCAGTGGGCTTTGACGAAAGCGGCATTGTGGACTGAAACCCGGGATAAACTGCATCAGAGCGGATACAGCCTGTCTGGCGGGCAACAGCAACGTTTGTGTATTGCCCGCGGCATTGCGATCCGTCCAGAAGTTTTACTGTTGGATGAACCTTGCTCAGCTCTTGACCCGATTTCTACTGGTCGTATTGAAGAGTTGATCAGCGAATTGAAATCTGAATATACCGTGGTGATTGTGACTCATAATATGCAACAGGCCGCGCGTTGTTCAGATCACACTGCGTTTATGTACCTTGGTGAATTAATTGAATTCAGTGATACAGACACATTGTTTACCACACCAAAAATGAAACAAACGGAAGACTATATTACTGGTCGTTATGGTTGATACGGGGCGTAACATGGACAATCTGAATCTCAGTAAACATATTTCTGGTCAGTTTAACGCTGAACTGGCACATGTTCGTACTGAACTGATGGCAATGGGTGGGCTGGTGGAAGAGCAACTCACCAAAGCCATTACCGCAATGCATAATCAGGATGCCGCATTGGCGCGTGAAGTGATTGAGGATGACCATAAGGTCAATATGATGGAAGTGGCTATTGATGAAGCGTGTGTTCGCATTATTGCTAAGCGCCAACCAACGGCCAGTGATCTGCGACTGATTATGTCGATTTCAAAAACCATTGCTGAACTGGAAAGAATTGGCGATGTGGCGAATAAAATTTGCCAAACGGCACTTGAGAAATTCTCACATCAGCATCAACCCCTGTTGGTTAGTTTGGAATCCCTTGGCCGTCATACCATCCAGATGCTGCATGATGTTTTAGATGCTTTTGCCCGCATGGATCTGGAAGAAGCGATTCGTATCTATCATGAAGATAAAAAGGTGGATAAAGAGTATGAAGGCGTAGTCCGCCAGCTTATGACTTATATGATGGAAGATCCTCGAACCATCCCCAGTGTCCTGACCGTCCTGCTTTGCGCCCGTTCTATTGAACGCATTGGCGATCGTTGTCAAAACATCTGTGAATTCATTTTTTACTACGTTAAAGGGCAGGATTTCCGGCATGTAGGTGGTGATGAATTGGAAAAACTGTTGACGAAAGATAACGAGTAGCTCACTGACCACTTGGTCAATAATCTGAATGCTGGTATTTTTGCCGGCATTTTTTTTGCCTTATATACCCTATGGATTTCAAGATGCATCGCGACGGCAAGGGAACGAATCCCCGGGAGCATAGATAACTATGTGACCGGGGTGAGTGAGTGCAGCCAACAAAGAGGCAACTTGAAAGATAACGGGTATAATTGCCGATAGTTATAAACATAGTTATTTATATTATTTCATGCACTATAGTGAAATTGATAGCTTGTGATTAATAAAGAATTAATTATTGTCAGGAGAGTTTAATGAAATCTCGCGTTCTTATTACGGCGTTATTGGCCGGGTTAACACTGGTTACGGGTGCTGCGAAGGCGGATAAGCTGGATGATATTAAAAAAGCCGGTGCAGTGCGGATCGCTGTTTTCGACAGTAATCCACCGTTTGGTTTTATTGATCCGCAAACCAAAAAACTGGCGGGTTATGATGTAGATATCGCCAACGCGATTGCAAATGACTTGGGTGTTAAATTAGAGCTGCGTCCGACTAACCCGGCAAACCGTTTACCGCTGTTGGCATCAAAGAAAGTTGACTTGATTGCCGCCAACTTTACCGTCACTAATGAGCGTGCTAAACAGGTTGATTTTTCAATCCCTTACTTTGCCACTGGGCAAAAATTCATTGCCCGTAAAGGTGTTTTGAAATCGCCCGAAGACATTAAAAACTTACGTATTGGTGCTGATAAAGGAACCGTACAGGAAATTACACTGCGCGAGCATTATCCGACAGCCAAAGTAATCTCTTATGACGACACGCCTCTGGCCTTTGCTGCGCTACGTAACGGTAATGTGCAAGCCATCACGCAGGATGATGCCAAGTTAGTCGGTCTATTGGCTAATGTACCGGAAGCCCAAAAAGCTGAATTTGAGATCTCTCCTTTTAGCATCACCCGTGAATATCAGGCAGTGGCTGCGGCGAAAGGGCAGGAGCGCTTGGTTGAGGCGGTAAACCAAACTTTGCTGAAACTGGAGAAAGAGGGTGAAGCAGCGGAAATTTATAACCGCTGGTTTGGCCCGGAAACCAAGTCCGCCCAACCGCGAGGTGACTTTAAATTTGCGCCTTTGGAGCAGCAAACAGAGTCCTAATAAGTGATAAACCCTTGGTAATTAGCCTCGCCTGTTGTTGCGGGGCTTTGTCATTGATAATACCTGGTAATCGTAAGATATGTTTGAGTTATTTGTTACAGAACAGTTGCTTGCTCCCCAATATCTGGGGTGGCTTTGGCAAGGTTTCCTGATTACGCTGTGGATATCCGCTTGTACCGTTGTAGCTTCCACCTTGCTAGGGTTTGTACTGGCGGCTGCCCGTGACAGCCAATTGAAAATTCTCCGTTGGACGGTAACCGCTTACACCACGCTATTTCGCAATACGCCTTTGCTGGTGCAACTGTTTTTCTGGTATTTCGCCTCAGGGCAGATACTACCGCAAGAAGTGATGCTTTGGCTGAATACGCCTCATGAAATCAATCTGTTAGGTCTACCGTTGGCTTGGCCTTCATTCGAATTCCTGGCTGGATTTATTGGTTTAACCCTCTATTCAGCGCCATTCGTAGCGGAAGAGCTACGTGCTGGTATCCGTGGTATAGGGCGTGGACAAAAATATGCCGCTCATGCACTGGGACTCACCGGCTGGCAGGCAATGCGTTATGTGGTATTGCCACAAGCGTTAAAGATCGCAACGCCTCCATTGCTAGGACAATATATGAATATTGTGAAAAACTCGTCACTGACAATGGCAATTGGCGTGGCTGAGTTGTCATATGCTTCCCGTCAAGTAGAAACCGAAACATTGAAAACTTTTGAAGCATTCGGTGTTGCAACGGTGCTGTATATCGCCACCATTGCCGTCATGGAAGGTTGGGGGCAATGGCGTCAACAACAAGCTATAACGAGAGGACATTAAAATGGATTTTTCAGTCATTGCAGAAAACTGGCGCTATCTACTATTAGGTACATTTCCTGATGGTCCTCTTGAAGGGGCGGCGTTGACGTTGATGATTAGCCTGATAGCCGGGGCGATTTCTATTGTATTAGGTACGGTCGCAGGTATTGCTTTGGCAATGCTGAAAGGCTTCTGGGTTAACCTGTTAGCCGCAGTATTGGGCTTTTTCCGGGCAATTCCCGTCATTATGCTGATTTTTTGGACTTACTTCCTGTTGCCAGTGATGCTTGGTATGGAAATTCCAGAAATTACCACCGTAGTTTGCGCTCTGGCGTTGATCACATCGGCTTACTTGGCTCATGGAGTGAAAGCGGGGATTATTGCGATTGGCGCTGGTCAGTGGCAAGCAGGGCTATCATTAGGTTTTAACCGTTGGCAGGTACTTTGGTACATTGTTTTACCACAAGCGTTGCGTATGATGGTACCTTCCTTTATCAACCAGTGGATTGCGCTGATAAAAGATACCTCTTTGGCTTATATCGTTGGTGTGGCGGAACTGTCATTTCTGGCGACTCAGGTTAATAACCGCAGCATGGTTTACCCGACAGAAGTTTTTTTATTTGTCGCGTTAATTTATTTCGTGATGTGTTTGGCGCTGGAATTGGCAGCAAACTATCTTGTTCGCCGCTTCACTCTACAGCGTAGAAAAATATCTCTTTTCCGTTTCTGGCGGAAAGAAAAATTAGTGTTGGCTCCCCAATATTAGTTTTTCTCTTTACTTAATTATCTAAGGCATAATCTCCCTATTTTAACGATAGGGAGATTATTAATGTTAATTTATTTTTCCGATTTTATATTATTGAAATATATTTTCATTCTGAAATCAAAACAATAATGAAATTATTAAAGTAAATAAAGAGTTTTGTGAAGATAATAAAAATCCGTTGAAATAACAGAATAATCATCTTTTTAGATAATATGGCGATGATATAACTTATAAAATATTATAATAAATGCGGCATCTTATTATTGCTTGTTAGATTTACACCTTCTGGATTTACAGAAATATTCGATATTTTAGTTGATTGTTATCGATCATGATTAAGGCGAGGACATAAAATATAGGGTCACCCCCCGTTTTTGCAACCCTGATTTTGATTAATGGTAGGTTTGCTTAAATCTATCCGGCGTCTCTATGGGCAAGGATGCCCGCACCTCAATGAGTTCTGCACCTGATGAACCTAAAAAAGTGTGGGGCTTTTTACCGATTGGCAATAAAATAACCGATTCAACACGCCTGTCATCAAATCCCCATTTTGTTTAGCCGGTAATGGAATGCCTGGTGCCACATTAGCAGATGAAAGGAATAAAACCTTGGTGCCATAATGAATGCTGATGAGACTACGACAACCAGAGATATCTATCCTTTCATAGATGCTCTCGGTGCAGTTAGATTTAACCAACCAAAAGTTAACGGCCAAGGGAAACATGCGTTATTCCTACATCAGAGTCAGATCAACTGATCAAAGTATAGAGAGATAAAAAGAGGCTTTATCAGCAACAAATGCAATGGAGCTAATAAGGCGTTCATTATTTATTGAAAACGCGAACGGCCGTATTAAACGGTGAGCTAGAGGCACAATTTGAGCGTTGGTATCCGGGAGTAAAATTGGGAGAAAAAACAAAAAACCATCTAACCGAAGTGATTACAGCATAGAATAATACCTAACGTTTTTTATGCTCTCCTTAATCCAATTAATCATAAAAAATAAAATTAATCACTAGATTATATGATGCGAATAATATCTTATTCAATATTTGTCTTTACAGTGAGTGTGTTATTTCATTGTGTATTACAACTTTTTTAAAATATAAAATAATCATAAATGTGGCTTTTATCACGAAACAAATATTTTTTATTGACTTGCCAAAGTTAACATATAAGATTTTTTAATCATGAACCAAACTGAGGATTTATGTTTTGAGCAATCCATTTGAAAATGAATCTCTTGATTTCTTTGTATTAATAAATGATGAAAGTCAACACTCACTATGGCCTGTATTTATTGCAGTACCTGCTGGTTGGCAAGTTATCTACGGGCCAGAAAAACGTGAGAATTGTTTGAGTTTTGTAGAGAGTAATTGGGAAGATATGAGGCTAAAAAGTTTGCAGTGAAATAAATTAGAAAAAGCGGGTTCGACTAATAAGTGCAATTTTTCAGAATGGCGGTTAGTTACTATATTAGGCATCTTTCCCGCCATAGAAAATCTATAGTCTATAAACAACTGACCGAAGCAGGAAGATACCCGATTTCTAGTTTAAAAAGTGGGTTTTTCACAACGTTTCATTGTCAATCACTCAATCGAAACCCATAAACCATTAGCAGAGAGTTGAAAAGAAATCAGAAAGTAAAAGAATATTGTCCGAAACAGGCCCATCTTCAGGGGCTTTCTCACCATTATTTTGCTAAGAAAGCTACAGAAGTAACCAAAGAAATAAAAAAATGGATAAAGCGGCTAATTTGGCAAGATTTGAGTCCTGAACAGGTGGTTGACTATATAAGGAAGTATGAAAGGATATCATTGCATCATGAAATCATTTATAGATTGATTTATAAAAATAAAATGGATAGAGGTGACTTATGGCAATATTTCAGAATTGTCAGTAAACCGTATCGTAAACGGTATGGTTGTTATGAAAGAAGGGGAAAAATTAAAAACAAAGTCAGTATTAATGAACGCCCAGAAATCGTTGATAAAAAAGCATGAATTGGTGATTGGGAAGGTGATGTGATAATAGGAAAAGATAAAAAAAGTGTATTATCAACTCGGGTTGAACGTAAGACACTCTATATAATCATTATCAAACTGAACGGAAAACAAGCATCAGAAGTAACTGAAGACACAGTGAGGGCTTTATACCCGTTAAAACAAATGGTTAAAACAATGACGTTTGATAACGGTTTAGAATTAAATAATCGTCCCCGAAAGACTCATGGTGACAAAACCCCAAATAGACTATTTAAAGGGATACGAACTTGTTTACTCGTAGCTTAATTATGTTGCGCTTACTATGCGAAACCACCAAACAAAAACATTATCCCTATAACATTTGTAGCTAAGGCAGACTATATATGAATAAGGATGGGTATTGTAATTTAACATCTGCGCAGTTCGGAATTTGGTCATTCAACGAAATTATAGAAAATAAGTCAATAAATAATATAAGCGAATATTTTATAATTGATGGTGATATAAATGTTGAATATTTTTCTGAGGCGGTTAGAAAAACAGTAGAAGAAGCTGAGGCTTTACACTCTCGTTTTTATAAATTTGATAATTGTATTAAACAGAAGTTTTTTTCTATAAATAACTATAAACCAAAAATTATTGATTACAGCGATTTTCGAGAGGAAATTGCACTCCAGAAAGCTAAAAATTTCTTAATGGCAAGAACGGAGCAATCTTTTGATATTTGTGAGAAGCTTCCATTCGAAATATTACTAATAAAAATAGCAGAAAATAAATTTTTGTATTTCCACTGTTATCATCATATAGTTATGGATGGTTTGGGGGCATCACTCATTATTCAACGTGTCATAAGTTTATATAACGCTTCTTTTATTGATGGTTCTCCTCCCCCTTCACCATTCGGTAAATTTAAGGAACTTATTGATGGTGATATTGATTATCATAATTCTTCCAGATTTATTTGTGACCGTGATTACTGGTTAAATCTATTTGCTGATATTCCTGCTCCTGCTAGCCTAGCGAATCGAATAGCTCCTCCTTTAAGAACTATAATACGTCATCGTGTGAGTTTGGGTTATGAATTAACTGACCTGCTGCATAAAAAATCAAAAGAAATGAATTGCACATTACCTAACTTGCTTATTGCCATAACTTGCGTTTACTTGCATCGCATGACGGGACTTTCTGAAGTCATAGTCGGTTTACCAGTAACAGGAAGGCTTGGAAGGAAAGAACGTATTATACCAGGACTGATGGCAAATATACTTCCAATGCGATTAATACTTTCGCCAGATTTGGATTTGAAGACGGTTTTAGCCAGAGCAGCGAGACAAATCATGACGGTCTTACGTCATCAAAAATATAGATATGAAGATCTGTGTCGTGATTTAAAAATAATTAATAGTGGTGAATCATTATATCGAATAAGTATAAACGTTGAAAGTTTTGATAATGGTGGATATTTTCATCAAAGTAAAATACTACCTTGCAATATTGCAAATGGACCTGTTTCTGATCTCAACATTTTTTTCTTTGATTATAATAAAGAAGTTCCTTTGACCCTTGGATTTGATGCAAATAGTGAGTTGTATTCTCCAGAACAGTTGTCTGAACATACCTCTCGGATGTTAAAAGTTTTTTATGATTTGTTAACAAATCAAGATGCTACCATTGGTTCTTTGTTATTGCTAAATGACAATGAATATAGAAATTTAGAAATTATTAATAATAAAACTCTGGCATCAATCCCTTCGTTAACACTTGCTGATCGTTTTGAAGATCAAGTAAAAAAATCCCCAAATAAATCAGCTTTATATTGTGGTGATATTTCTTTAACTTACGCTCAACTTAATGAAAGATCAAACAAGCTGGGTCATTATTTATTAAGTCAACATTTGCTCCCTAATGACACCGTAGCGTTACTATTACCTCGGACCGTTGATTTAATTGTAGCATTGTTAGCTATATCGAAGATAGGTGCAACATATATACCGTTAGATCCTGATTATCCTGAAGAACGTCTGAAATATATTATTGAAACCGCAAAACCGAAAATTGTATTGACGTCAATTAATGTTAATTTTAACTTTTGTTTAGATGCTCTTCAGATACAATTAGATGATATCAATATCTGCTTATTAGTCAATTCTCAATCAATTCACAACCCTATTAGAGTAGTCACTACTGCTAATCAAGCTGCGTATATCTTGTTTACATCAGGATCGACAGGGAATCCTAAGGGAGTAGTGATTACACACCATTCGCTTACTAATTTTCTTTACGCAATGCAAATGTCATTGCAAATAAAACCTAGCAACCGAATACTCGCTGTTACAACGATTGGTTTTGACATCGCAGGTTTGGAAATATTCTTACCATTAGTTAATGGAGCTTCAATAGCGTTAGCGTCTCGTGATACTACACGAGATCCTAATCTACTGGCATCGGAAATCGTCCGAAATAACATAACTCATTTGCAAGGCACCCCAGCTTTGTGGCAAGGATTGGTTGAGTATCAGCCGAACTCATTGAGTAACCTCACCGCAATCGTTGGTGGTGATTCGTTGCCTACGAACTTGGCTGAACGTATGGTGTCTCTAGCACATAGAGTCATTCAAGTTTATGGTCCTACTGAAACCACCATTTGGTCTACTTTACATGAACTGACGGCAAAGTCTGTGCAGCCAAATTCTATTGGTTTACCAATACTAAATACGCAGATTTATATCCTTGATACAGCTCTTCAGCCTGTGCCTGTAGGATATCCAGGAGAACTATATATAGCTGGTGATGGATTGGCTCTCGGCTATTTAGACCTCCCTACTATGACCAGCGAGCGATTTGTCGCAAATCCTTTTGGAACCGCTGGACAGCGTATGTATCGTACTGGCGATCTGGCTTGCTGGGGAAGTGATATGAATGTCAATTTCTTGGGGCGTGTCGATAATCAAGTAAAAATTCGTGGTTATCGAATTGAGTTGGGAGAAATTGAAAATACATTCCTGAAATCACCATTAATAAAGAATGCGCTAGTCATTGCGTACGGAAAAGAAAGTATCAGCAACAAATATTTAGTAGCCTATGTTGTTTTGCGCAAACCCAATTCTTGCTCGTCGGAAGAATTAAATAAATGGCTGAAAAAAAATCTACCTGACTATATGCTGCCGGCAGTTATTATGATAGTGGATAGTTTTCCACTGATGCCGAATGGTAAAATAGACCGCCACGCTTTGCTAGCACCGATATTCAAGTCAGGTGAGCGAGTTTTACCAGAATCATCCCAGGAAAAAATCTTATGCAAAATCTTTGAGGAGGTTTTAGGATTTGAGTCGATAGGTATTAATGATAGCTTCTTCAATCTTGGTGGAAATTCTCTACTAGCAATACAGTTACTTATTCGTTTACGCATTCAGTTGGATATTGAATTACCTCTAAAAGCTATTTTTGAATCTCCAACGGTTAAAGAGCTTTCCAAGGTTATAGCTGACACAGACAAAAAATATTCTCTACGAGAAAAACTGACCCCCCAGTCACGACCAAATATCTTGCCAATGTCATTTGCCCAACAACGTCTGTGGTTACAGGGACAGATTAATGAGAGCAGTGCATATAATATGCCTATGGCATTACGCATCTATGGGGAATTGGATACCATCGCACTTTCAGCAGCGCTGTCTGATGTAGTGAAACGGCACGAAAGTTTGCGTACTTATCTGACCTTACAGGATGATATACCATGCCAATATATTGTATCGATGGAAGAAATCTCGTTCTCATTGCATGTTCACGAGTTGGATGAGTCTCAAATTACAAAAGAGTTAACTCAGCAGGTTGGTTATATCTTCAGGCTTGATAAAGAATTGCCTATTAAAGCTTGGTTGTATCGGATAAAACCCGAGCAGCATATATTCTTGCTATTAATCCATCACACTGCGGGAGATGGTGGTTCTATCTCCCCCTTACTACATGATTTGGACCATTACTATCAGGCTCACTTGAAAGGAGAAAATTCTTCACTGCCGCCTTTGCCAGTGCAATATGCAGATTACACATTATGGCAACATATATTACTATCTGATGAGCAAAAGTCGGTAGGTTTGTATGCGAAACAAATGCATTACTGGTGTAACCAGCTAGCGTTATTACCAGAAGAGGTAACAATAGCTAGTGTGCAACCTAGGCCCACGAAGCCAAGTAGCAAAGGTGATTGCTATAAATTCTCAGTTCCTCAGGATATATATCAGGGTCTAAAACGCCTGGCTTTACAAGCGGAAGCCAGTCTGTTCATGGTTCTAAAAACGGCTCTTGCCGTGCTGCTTCATCGAATGGGGGCCGGTGATGATATATCGGTAGGCACTCCCGTTTTGGGCCGTACAGATGAAGCCCAAATGCCATTAATTGGCCTTTTTTCCAATACATTGGTATTACGTACCAACCTTTCTGGTAATCCTGATTTTGTCTCCCTGATAGCACAGGTTCGTAAAACAGTACTTGATGCTTATATGCATCAGGATTTGCCTTTTGAGCAAGTTGTCGAGTTTTTAACCCCACATCGTTCCGCGTCTAAGCATCCATTATTTCAAGTCATGATGGTGCTGGAAGAGGAATTTTCGTTGGACAATATCTTTTTGCCGTTACGTATTGAGCAACAGGAGTTATTAACTAAAACGGCAAAGTTCGATCTCCTGTTTGTTTTCAAAGAGGATGTACAACAAGGTCTTTTAAGAGGACATATTGAATTTGCGACTGACCTATACGATGCGCAAACCGTTGCGGGATTTGTAGACCGCTTATTCAGTGTATTGAACATTATGACGAACAGGCCCACTGAGAAAATTAGTGAAATTTGCTTGTTAAATACGTTTGAACGTCAACAACTGCTCAAAACTTGGAACAATACGCTCGTAGAATTGCCAAACCTGTCGTTGGGTGTGCTGTTTGAACAGCAGGCTGCCCGTTCACCAAACGCTATTGCTGTTAAAGAAGGCAGCAAAACGTTAACCTATGCCCAGTTGAACATCGCGGCCAATCACCTTGCACACCGGTTACGCGAACTCACCGGGGCGGAAGCGTTTTGCGCCGGGTTGCTCATGGCGCATTCGATCGATCAGGTCATTGCCACGTTGGCGGTGATTAAGGCTGGTGCAGCCTATCTGCCATTGCGCGCCAGTGATCCTCTGGAACGGCAGCAAATGATGCTGGATGACGCAGGTGCAGCGGTATTGATTACTGATGTCGATAACCACCTGCCAACGGCGCGCTTTGTGATACGCAACGTGGCCGATTCTGCTGGGAAACGCTGGTCAAAAATCAACCCGACAACCAACGCCGGACCCTCCAGCCTTGCTTACATTATGTATACCTCTGGGTCAACCGGTAAACCTAAAGGCATTGCGGTAAACCAAGAAAGCGTTATAGCACTAGCTTGCGATCGCCGCTGGTTGCCAGAAGATCATCAGCGTGTGCTGCTGCATTCCCCTGCTGCGTTTGATGCCTCGACCTACGAGTTTTGGGTGCCGCTATTGTGCGGTGGGCAATTAGTGGTGGCGCCAAAGGGTGAGCTGGATATTGATGTGCTGGCGCAGACCATCGCCAATGAAAAAATAACCGCCCTGTGGCTAACGGCTGGCTTGTTCCGGCTGATGGCGGAAAACCACGCCTCTTCCCTGGCCAGTGTGCGCCTGTTACTCGCCGGTGGCGATGTATTGCCAAAATCCGCTATCGAAACCGTTATGCGGCGCTGCCCTGGACTGGTAATGATGAACGGCTACGGGCCAACCGAAACCACTACCTTTGCAACAACCTATGCAATGTATAGCGTACCGGATAGCGCTTCGGTGCCTATTGGTACGCCGTTGGACAATATGCAAGTGTATGTGCTTGATACCTACTTGCAACCCGTGCCTGTCGGCGTTTCTGGCGAGTTGTATATCGCCGGTACTGGGCTTGCGCACGGCTACCTTAACCAGCCTGGCCTGACGGCATCACACTTTATCGCCAATCCTTTCGGCAGCAGTGGCGATCGCATGTACCGTTCTGGCGACTGGGTTCGTTGGCGGCAGGAAGGGGTTCTGGAGTACCTAAACCGTGGCGATCAGCAGGTCAAAATACGTGGTTTCCGCATCGAGCTTGCCGAGATAGAAGCGACATTGCTGGAGCAGGAAGGCGTTGCCCAGGCGTTCGTGTGCATTTTCGAACCGCAAAAAGGAAATAAACAGCTGGCCGCGTATGTCATTGCCGAAAAAATCGGACAGTGTGAACCCACATTGCTGCGACAAACGCTGAGCGCCCGGTTGCCAGATTTTATGGTGCCGGCAGTTGTGAGCGTAGTAGAGAGATTCCCGCTGACTGCCAACGGGAAAGTCGATATGCGCATGTTACCCGTTCCAGAATTCAACGTTGGCCACGGGCGAACCGCACGCAATGAGCAGGAAAGCAAACTGTGCCGCTTGTTTGCCGAGGTCCTCGGTTTGTCCCAGGTTAGCATCGACGATAATTTCTTCGATCTGGGTGGTCATTCCCTGTTGGCATCGCGCCTTGTCAGCCATGTTCGCAAAGCGCTAAAGGTGGACCTCAGCATCCGCGATCTGTTTGAAGCACCAACGGTAGCGCAGTTTGCGCAGCGCCTGAGGCAAGGGAGCGCACTGCGTCCAGCGTTGCAGGTGAAACCAAGGCCAGAATGCCTGTTGTTGTCTGCGGCCCAGCGTCGGCTATGGATGGTTGACCGCATTGAAGGGGGTAAATCACTCTACAACATGCCGTTGACACTGGAGTTGCAGGGGGAATTGAGCGTTCCTGCCATGGCAGCAGCGTTGAATGATGTGGTGGCGCGCCATGAAAGCCTGCACACACGCTTTCAGGAGCGGTCGGATGGTAACGTTTATCAACAGATTGCCTGTGGGGAAGACGCACAGTGCGAACTGACGTTGCACCGCGTCCTTGCTGAGAATTTAGATGAAGAGGTGCTGGCAGCATCAGAATATATCTTTGATTTAGCGTATGAAAACCCCTGCCGGGCCTGGCTGTTCCATGTTGAACCGAATTATCATGTGCTTTTATTCCTGATGCACCATATCGCCAGCGATGGGGCATCGCTTGCTCCTCTGTTGCGCGATCTGGCGCTGGCGTATCATGCTCGGTTGCAGGGGCAAGCGCCGAACTGGGCGCCACTACAGGTGCAGTATGCCGATTACACCCTGTGGCAACACGAACTGCTGGGTGATCCCCGTGATACGGGCAGCCTGCAAAGCCACCAGTTGGCGTATTGGCGCGAAGTGCTGCATGGGCTGCCGGAAGAGTTGCAGTTGCCAACCGACAGGCCACGGCCACAAAGTTCAAGCTATCAAGGCGGGCAATGGCGTTTTGAAGTTAATCCAGAGGTCTATGTACGCTTGCTTGAAGTAGCAAGGCAGCAAAATGCGAGCCTGTTTATGGTGTTGCAGGCAACCTTGGCGGTGCTGCTGAGCCGGTTAGGCGCGGGCCATGACATTCCACTGGGCGTGGCTATTGCTGGCCGTACCGATGAAGCGCTGGAACCTCTAATCGGCTTTTTCACCAATACATTGGTGTTGCGCACCGATGTTTCTGGGAATCCGACCTTTGATCAATTGCTGGCGCGCGTACGCGATAGCGCATTGCAGGCGTATGAACATCAGGATTTGCCGTTTGAAAACTTGGTGGAAGCGCTGAACCCAGAGCGTTCCCTGTCGCGCCATCCGCTGTTCCAGGTAATGTTGGTATTGCAAAACAACGCCCGTGGCGAGGTCCATTTTGATGGACTGAACACCCGCGTTGGTACACCGCTGCTGCCGGTGGCGAAGTTTGATTTGACCTTCAACTTTGAAGAAACGCCAACCTCATTAAACGGCATCGTTGAATATGCTACCGACTTGTTTGACGGCAAAACCGCTGAGCGCCTGGCGGGTTATTTTGCTAATATGCTGGAGGCCATCAGTCGCAATACATGCTGTAATATCAATGAATTGGAGATATTTAGCGCACATGAACGCCAGCAGATTATCAACGAATGGAATAACACTGCCCGGCAATTGCCGGCCAAGACGTTTGCCGAACAATTCGAAGCCCTTGCCAAAGCAACACCGGATGCGCCTGCCCTGCTGGGGGAAAGCGAACGGCTGACTTATAGCCAGTTGGATCAACGGGCTAACCGGTTGGCGAATCTGATGATGGAAAGGGGCGTTGGCACAGAAAACATCATTGCCATCGTACTACCGCACTCGGTTGATCTGATTGTCGCGCTGATTGCTACGCTGAAAACCGGCGCTGCATATTTACCGCTTGATCCTGATTATCCTCAGGAACGCCTGAATTATATGTTGGAACACTCGCAGCCTGCGCTGGTCATCACGGATTCTGCGTTCGTACAAAAACTGGGGGCGCAGTATTCCAGTTTGCAGATTGACCAACCGGTGCTGCATACGCAATTGGCCCGGCAGCAAGCGGAAAGCATTACTTTGCCAAGGAAGTTGAGCATCGATAATGCGGCCTACATTATCTACACCTCTGGTTCTACCGGTTTGCCGAAAGGCGTTCTGGTGACGCACCGGGGTATCAGCAACCTGGTTGCCAGCATGGTCGAGCGATTACATGTTACGCCGCAAAGCCGCGTGTTGCAGTTTGCTTCACCGAGCTTCGATGCCTCGTTCTGGGATATCAGTATGGGGCTGTTAAGCGGTGCGGCGCTGGTCGTTGCAGGCCGTGATGCGCTGTCACCGGGGGAGCCGCTGTATGAACTGATGCTGGCCCAAGGCGTGACGCACGCCACGTTGCCACCCGTGGGGTTGGCGGTTATGCCGCGTAAGCCATTGCCTGCGTTGGAGACGTTGGTGGTGGCGGGCGAAGCCTGCCAGCCGGAGCTGATCGACTATTGGGGCCAGGGACGCCGGATGATCAATGCCTACGGGCCAAGTGAATCCACGGTCTGCGTCACCATGAGCCAACCGTTGGCGGCTGGAAAAGCGCCGCCTATCGGCACGCCGATCGTCAACATGCAGGTCTATGTTCTGGATGAGCGTTTGCAACCGGTCGCGCCAGGGGTAAAAGGCGAGTTGTATATCGCAGGTGAAAGCCTAGCCCGTGGCTACGTGCGGCGCCCGGATTTAACAGCGGAACGCTTTGTAGCGAACCCGTTTGGCGTGGCAGGTAGCCGAATGTATCGCACCGGCGATGTCGCCTATTGGCAAACCAACGGTGAGCTGATGTTTGCTGGGCGTGTGGATCATCAGGTCAAGATCAGGGGTTTCCGTATTGAATTGGGTGAAATTGAATCCCTGCTGCTGAGACATCCTCAACTGAGCCAGGCCACGGTGATCGTGCGTGAAGATAAGCCGGGGCTTCGCCAACTGGTTGCTTACGCCGTGGTGAGTGAAGGGGACGTTAATACCGCAGAACTACGCGAATATCTGCGTAGCCGCCTGCCGGAATATATGGTGCCTGTGGCCATCGTCATGCTGCCGGCAATTCCGGTAACGCCGAACGGTAAAGTCGATCGGCACGCATTGCCGCAGCCTGATTTCCATCAGCCCCATCACCGTGGCCCGCACAATACGCAAGAACAACTGCTTTGCACGCTCTTTGCCGATTTATTGGGCGTGGAACAGGTTGATATTGACGGCAGCTTCTTCGAAATGGGGGGTGATAGTATCACCGCGATACAGCTGGTCGCGCGTGCGCGCCAGGCTGGTTGGATATTCACGCCACGCCAGGTCTTTGAGCACAAAACCGTTGCTTCCTTGGCCAGAAAAATGCAGGCGAACATTACCACGGTTGCTGAAACGCGGATTTGCGCGGTAGGTGAATTACCCGTTACACCAATTATCCATTGGTTGATGGAAAACCCCGGTAACATCAACGGGTTCAGCCAGGCAACGTTGTTGCAAACGCCGGAGCATCTGGATGAGAAACAACTCAGGCAGATGCTGACGCTGCTGTTAGAGCAGCACGATGCCTTGCGCCTGGTGGCGAATCGCTCCACGAGCGGTGATGTCCTGCTGACCATTCCGCCAATGATGTCAGACATCGTGGATGGCGCATTGAGCATTGTGGATTGCCAGGCGTTCACGCTGGCGGAACTACAACGCTGCATCAAGGCAGAAAGCCAACGCGCAAAACAGCGCCTCGATCCGGCGGCGGGAAAAATGCTACAGGCGGTTTGGTTCCGCGCATCCTCCGGGCAGCCTGGCCGGCTGATGCTGGTGCTTCACCACTTGGTGGTGGACGGTGTCTCTTGGCGTATTTTAGCGCTGGATTTGCAAAACATCTGGGCAGCCATGAGTGTGGGGAAAACGCCAGATCTGTTGCCGGTGGGTACCTCTTTCCGTGCGTGGGCGTATCAATTGCAGCAAGAGGCCAATGCGCGGCGTAACGAACTGAATCACTGGCTAACGGTGCTGGCGAAGCCGGATACGTTGCTGACTTCCCGCCCTTTAGACGGGACGCAAGACACCGTTGCGGCCAGCGATTCACTGCGGCTCGAGTTACCGGCGGCATTTACCCAACCGTTGCTGGGGACGATACCGGCGCTCTTCCATGCAGGTATCAACGACGTGCTACTCTGCGCCTTTGCTCTGGCCGTTAATGACTGGCGGCAAACTTCACAGACGGATGTCCTGCTGGATCTTGAAGGGCACGGGCGTGAAGAACTTCCCGGCACGGAGCTGTCGCGCACTGTTGGCTGGTTCACCAACATGTATCCTGTGCGGCTCGAACCGGGCGCTACGCAGATGGCAGACCCTTATTCATTAGGTCATGCGCTAAAACGCATCAAAGAGCAGCTACGCCAAGTGCCTGCGAACGGTCTTGGATATGGGTTGTTACGCTATCTGAATTCGCAAACACGGCCAATCTTGTCACAGCAGCAGCAGGCCCAGATTGGCTTCAACTATCTGGGCCGCATAGCTGCGGGTGGCGATCGTGACTGGCAGGTGGCCGCAGAGGCGAATCTGCTGGATACAACGGCTGATAACAATTTTGCGCTCCCTCATGCGCTTTCACTCAATGCGTTGGTAGAAGAGCGATCGGAAGGGCCGGTTCTGGTTTCCAACTGGTCATGGGCCAGAGCGCTGCACACGGAAAAGAGTATTAGCGTGTTGGGTAACCATTGGTTCCGTTGGCTAAAAGCAATGTCGCAGCTTTCTACGGTGCCTGACGCGGGGGGATTCACACCATCGGACATCACGATGCTATCGCTTAAACAGAATAGCTTGGAAAAACTTCAAGCCAAGTGGAAGAAGAAGAAATAAATATGGAAATTAAAGAGATACTACCATTATCGCCATTACAGAAAGGTCTGTTGTTCCATATGTTGTACGATACCCAAGGCAGTGATGCGTATCAGGTGCAACAGGTTTTCCAGTTTGCTGGCGTTTTAGATAGCCAAAAGCTGAAACAGGCTGTCACAACCTTACTGCAACGTCACCCGCACTTGTGCGCGGGGTTTGAGTACGAAGACGTAGAAACGCCGGTGCAACTGATCTTGGTGGGGCTACCGTTGCCGTGGCGTGAGGTGGATTTGAGCCATCTATCACCAGAGCAGCAACAGCCAGCATTCGCCGCGCTGTTACAGACCGATTATGATGAGCGCTTTGATCCGCACGATCCGCCGTTGCTGCGATTCACCCTAGTCAAACTGGCGGCACAGCAGCATTATCTGGTCTTTACCAACCATCACCTGTTGTTGGATGGCTGGTCAATTCCTATCCTGTTGCAAGAGTTATGCACTCTGTATCTGGGTGATGCGCAAGGCAGCACCTTGCCGCCGATCACCCCCTATTGCAACTATCTGCAATGGATTGCGGCGCGTGATGTTGACGAAATGCGAGCCGTATGGCGCGAAACGCTAAGTGGCCTGGCGGCGCCAACTTGCCTGGCAAAGGGGCGCGCCACGGAAAATCTGCAACCGAATCTGTTGCATAAGCATCTGGATGTGGCATACACGCAGCGGCTGAACTTACGCGCCAAACAGCTTGGCGTGACGGTAAATACATTGATCCAGGCCGCATGGGGCGTGCTGCTGGGAGGAATGACGGGGCGCAGCGATGTAGTGTTCGGCGTCACGGTTTCCGGCCGGCCAGGTGAATTGCCCGGCGTGGAAAGCATCGTTGGGTTGCTAATTAATACCGTGCCATTACGCCTGACGTTCAGCCTGGCGGAGACGTTTACTACGCTTTTGCAACGCCTACAGACAGAGCAAACCCGGTTGCTTGATTATCAATATCTTGACCTGACGACCATCCAAGCGGATGCCGGTTATGGCGAGCTGTTTGATACCTTGATGGTGTTCGAGAACTACCCGCTCATAGAAGGCAGCAGTGAGCAATCTGATACCGAGCTGAACATCTCGCTAACGGTGCGCCATGGCGGGGATGCCTCGCATTACCCGCTTGGGTTGGTGGCGGTTCCGGGTGAAACGCTAGCCCTGCGCTTCAGCTCATTGCCAGACCTGTTTGACGATCAAACTGTGGCAAACCTGGCCGAGCGCTTCATGCTGATACTGCATGCCATCATTGACGATCCGCAGACGATTATTGGCAGCGTACCGCTGCTGCTGGCGCAAGAAGTTCAGGCCATGGTTCAACCTTACCCTGTGCTGGCATCATTGCCAGCCGATACGCTCCACGGAATGTTTGAAAAACGCGCGTGCGAAACGCCGGATGCGATTGCGCTGAGCTTAGGCAACGATCGCCTGAGCTATGGCGAACTTAATCAGCGGGCCAATCAGTTGGCTCGTTATTTGGTGAACCGCGGCATTGGCGCTGAGGATGTCGTGGCATTGGCGTTGCCACGCTCGATGGAAACACTGATTGCGTTGTTAGCCGTATTAAAAGCTGGCGCTGCATATCTACCACTGGATCTCCATAACCCTGCTGAACGGCTTGGTTTTATCGTGTCAGATGCCAAACCGACGCTTATCATCACCAACACAGAAAATGCCGGCACGTTAAGCGGCTCCACGTCTGATTTGGTGGTTGATATTCCTGAATATCAGCAGCGCCTGGCGCCGTTCAGCAAACGGGATCTTCAACCCGATGAACTTTTACGCCCAGTTAGTACGGCAAACCTGGCCTATATCATTTACACCTCTGGCTCTACGGGGAACCCGAAAGGGGTGCTGATCCCGCACGAAAACGTGTTACGGCTCTTTACAGCAACGCAATCGTGGTTCGATTTTGGCCGTAATGACGTCTGGACCCTGTTCCATTCGTATGCTTTTGATTTTTCAGTGTGGGAAATCTGGGGGCCATTGTTATATGGCGGGCGGCTGGTCATCGTACCGTTTATGGTGAGCCGCGATCCTCAGGCATTCCTCAAGCTACTGAGCGAAGAGAAAGTCACGATATTAAACCAGACGCCCTCTGCCTTCTATCAATTGATAGAAGCGGATCAAAGCGATCGCGAGAAGAAATATCCACTGACGCTGCGCAAAGTGGTATTCGGTGGGGAAGCGCTGGATCTCAGCCAGCTTGAACGTTGGTACCAACGCCACGATTCGGCAGCGCCTGAATTAATCAACATGTATGGCATTACCGAAACAACCGTGCACGTCAGCTATCAGGCGCTGACTCCGGCAATGATGCGCAGCCAATCGGGTAGCCCGATTGGTGTTGGGATCCCCGATCTGCGTATCTATGTGTTGGATAACGCTTTACGCCACGTTCCTACAGGTGTTGAAGGGGAAATGTACATTGCTGGTGCCGGGCTAGCGCGCGGCTACTTGAACCGCGCGGGGTTAAGCGCCGAGCGCTTTGTCGCCGACCCGTATGGTGAACCGGGTTCCCGTATGTACCGTTCGGGTGATTTGGCCTTTAGATCGCCAGAAGGCGGGCTGATCTATATAGGCCGAGCCGATCAGCAGGTGAAACTACGTGGTTTCCGCATTGAGCTGGGCGAAATTGAAGCGGCTCTGGCGGATGACCCGCAGGTCACCCAAGCCGTGGTGCTGATGCGTAAAGATCAGCCTGGCAATCCACAATTGGTGGGGTATATCACCAGCGACAGTGACGCTGCTATTGACACGGCGGCACTGCGCCACCGCATGGCGGCAAAACTCCCTGACTATATGGTGCCTGCGGCCATCCTTCAGATTGAGCGTTTCCCTTTGACGGTCAATGGGAAACTGGATAAACGCGCATTACCGGTGCCAGACTTCAACCATGGCGGCAGACGGTGCCAGCCGCGCACGGCGCAGGAAGAAATTCTGGCAGGGTTGTTTGCCGAGGTGCTGGGGGTGGAAACGGTAGGCATGGACGACAACTTTTTTGCGTTGGGCGGCCACTCGCTGTTAGTGATGCGCCTGATTAGCCGTGTATCCAGAGCATTAGCCATTGAGTTACCGATCCGCACACTGTTTGATTACCCAACCGTGGCGCAGTTTGCCGAGCAGTTGGCGATAAAGGGCACTCAACGCCGTGAAACGCTCACGCGCCAGGCCCGTGAGGAATATTTACCCCTTTCCTTTGCCCAGCAGCGAATGTGGCTGTTGGATAACATTGGCAACGATCATGCCGCGTATAATATGCCGCTTGCCCTGAAGCTGAATGGGCCGCTCAATGATGAAGCATTGCGCCAGGCATTGGGCGATCTGGTACAGCGCCATGAGGTTCTGCGCACGCTATATCCTCTGCATCTTGATCAGCCTTATCAACATATTCTAGCGCCTGATAGCGTGGCGCCGTCTCTGATCATCGGCAATGTGACACCGGAGGAGCTGTCGGAAAGCATCGACAAAGCTGCTGCCTGGCAGTTCGATCTGGCAAATGATTTACCGCTGCGTGGGTGGTTGTTCCACTTACCGGACCAGAACGAACATGTGCTGCTGCTGGTCATTCACCACATTGCCTGTGACGGCGGTTCGTTAGAGCCAATGTTACACGATCTGTCTTTGGCCTATCAGGCGCGCTGCGTGGGCCAGGAAGCGAAGTGGGCGCTACTAACCGTGCAATACGCCGACTACGCGCTATGGCAGCGTCAACTATTGGGGGATGTGCAGGATGCCTCCACTCGCGGCGCACAGCAAATTGAGTTCTGGCGTAGCGCGCTGGCAGGATCGCCCCAGGAAATTTATCTACCTACCGATCGCCCGCGTTCATCCGTACCGAGTCAACAAGGTGCCCGGGTCAGTTATGCGATTGACCAAGCGCTTTATGGCCGCCTGAAAAAACTGGCGCGTGATGAGGGCGTAACGCCATTTATGTTGCTGCAAACCGGAGTCGCCGTCATGCTTAGCCGGATGGGGGCTGGCGATGATATTACGCTGGGCACAGGTGTTGCCGGGCGAGTCGACGAAGCTATGGCCAATTTGATTGGCTTCTTTGTCAATACGCTGGTGTTGAGAGTAAATTGCGCGGGGAACCCTGAATTTAATCAGTTGCTTGCCAGCGTGCGTGAGTTCATGCTTTCTGCCTATGCAAATCAGGATGTGCCTTTTGATCAGGTGGTAGAAGCGCTTAACCCTGAGCGTTCTGCCTTACGACATCCGTTGTTCCAGGTAATGTTGGTATTGCAAAATAACGGCGACAACACCCGGCAATTTGCCAATTTGCAGGTGAAACCGCAGCCGGTTGGTTTTGTCCCTGCCAAATTCGATCTGACGTTCAATTTTGATGAGGTCTATAGCGATGATGGTGAGGTGTGTGCACTCAATGCCCAGATTGAGTATGCCGTCGATCTGTTTGATCGCGATACGGTGGTGGCGCTCGCGCAGTACCTTGTTCGATTGCTGTCGTTCATTGCAGAAGAACCAGCCACACCAGTGGCGAACATTCCACTGTTAACTGCCGAGCAGCAATACAAAATGATAACCGAGTGGAATGCCACGGAACAGAAAGTGCCGACGGTGTCGCTGGCCTGCCTGTTTGAAAAACAGGTGGCGGTGGTACCAGAACACATTGCTCTGAGTTGTGGTGATGAGCAGCTTACCTATGCGCAACTGAACGCGTGCGCAAATGATTTGGCACAACGCCTGCAACAGCTTGGCGTGAAAGCGGAACATGGCGTTGCATTGCTGATGGAGCGCTCGCTGTCGCTCGCGATCGCCATATTGGCGGTAATTAAGGCCGGAGGGTTCTATGTGCCGCTGCGTACCAGCGATCCCTTGGAACGCTGGCAGCATATAGTGGATGAAGTCGGAATGCAGGTTGTGTTGGTGGATGATACACATAGCCACGTGGTTTTGCCGGCCAGTTTACAGGTGGAAACCGTAGTCAACGCCAGTACCCAGAACAATGTTGCGTGGGTCAGCGAGCCGGTAAGCGCCCAGAATCTGGCCTACGTGATGTTTACCTCAGGTTCCACGGGTCAGCCCAAAGGAATCGCCACCACGCAAGATAACATCATTACCCTGGCTCTCGATCGGCGCTGGCGCAGCGAGCATCACCAGCGTGTTCTGTTGCATTCCCCCTACGCATTTGATGCCTCAACCTATGAGCTGTGGGCCACTCTGCTTAACGGCCATCAGGCCGTCATCGTGCCGGGCAACGATCTCGATCTGGATCTGTTGACATCGACCATCGTTGAACAACAAGTAACCGCCGCATTTCTGACATCAGGGTTATTCAGGCTGATTGCGGAAGAACATCCGCAATGCCTGGGTTCTTTGCAGAAGGTATTCACCGGTGGTGAAAAGATATCCGCCAGCGCGGTGCAGGCGGTACGGGAACATTGGCCCAATCTTGAATTGATGAATATCTATGGCCCAACGGAAACCACTACCTACGCCACCGATTACCCCATCGCCAAAACAGATGCCCCTTATCTGGACATCCCTATTGGTGCCGCGTTGGATAACACCAGCCTCTATGTATTAGATGAATTTTTACAGCCGGTGCCAGTTGGCGCACCAGGGGAGCTATACATTGCCGGCCGCGGCCTGGCGCGTGGCTATTTTAAGCGTCCGGGGCAAAGTGCGGCACACTTTATCGCCGATCCCTTCGGGCCTGCGGGCAGCCGCATGTACCGCACCGGAGACGTGGTGAAATGGCGGCGTGATGGCGTGCTCAACTTTGTTGGCCGCAGCGATCAGCAGGTGAAAATTCGCGGTTTTCGGATTGAACCGGGGGAAATCGAAGTCGTGCTGAAGCAGCACTCCGCCGTGCAGCAAGCGGTGGTCATTCCGCGCGAAGATCATTCGGGCAATAAACAATTAGTTGCCTATGTGGTGCCCTTTGCAAGCCCCGAAGATCTACCGGTGTTGTTGCAACAGCATGCGCGTGAGCATTTACCTGATTTTATGGTGCCTGCTGTGGTCATGCTGCTGGCAGAACTGCCATTAAACGCCAACGGCAAGTTGGATGTTGCCACGTTGCCACACCCAAACTTCGGTTTGCGGCAAGGCCGCCAACCACAGACTGAAAGCGAGAAATGGCTTTACGCGCAGTTCTGCGAGCTATTGAGTGTTGAACACATCAGCATTGATGACAACTTCTTCGCACTGGGAGGGCATTCACTGCTGGCGGCACGGCTGATTGCGCGTATCGAAAAAGAATTGGATGAGAAGCTGACTATTCGTGACCTGTTTGAATCGCCCACCGTTGTACTGCTGGCGAGGCGTCTTGAAAGCAGCCCGTGTGGCAATATTCTGGACATCATGCTGCCATTGCAACCGG
Source organism: Photorhabdus luminescens subsp. luminescens (assembly GCF_001083805.1). Classification (GTDB taxonomy): domain Bacteria; phylum Pseudomonadota; class Gammaproteobacteria; order Enterobacterales; family Enterobacteriaceae; genus Photorhabdus; species Photorhabdus luminescens. The sequence goes on from NZ_JXSK01000005.1 coordinate 165,471, forward strand.
CTGGCGAAAAAACGCCGCTGTTCTGTTTACACCCTGGGGGAGGATTGAGTTGGTCTTATGCGGGGCTGATCCCGTATCTGGGCGAGCAGCAGCCTCTTTATGGCATTCAGGCACGCAGGTTGAGCACCGGCCTTGTACCATCATCAATTTATGACATGGCGAAAAATTATCTGGCAGAGATTTATAAGATCCAGCCAGAGGGGCCTTATTCATTGCTGGGCTGGTCTTTCGGTTGTCATCTCGCGCATGAAATAGCCACCTTGCTGCAAAAGGATAATAAAGTGGTCAATGTCCTGATCTTTATGGATGGTTATCCGTTGTGGAAGATTTACCGAGACATGGTACGCACCGATCGGGAAAGTCTGCGTGCAATGTTTGAGGCATTTACCGGTTCGGCACCTGAGAACGAGCAGCAGCTAAGCGTGACTGGCTTGAAAAAACGGCTGTCTGAGATCGAGCATCCATTAGCAAGCCTCGAGCAGAATATTTTCGAACGTATTCTTGCCGAATTCCGAGATGCGCCGCGTTTGCTCAGTGAGTTTTCACCCAGCCGGTTTCAAGGTGACCTCGTATTCTTTAGGGCGCTACAAGGCCATAGCGAAGCCGATAATGTTAATTACGATCCGCACTTATGGGGGGAATATGTTGAAGGAAACATCGTCTTGCATGATATTAATTGTTCCCACGATAGTATGTTAAGTGAAGGTCCGCTTAAAGAGATTGGGCCAATACTTCAACAACGATTCGGCATTCTCACAGACAGCAGCATTGAGTAAGGTTTTCTGACAGACAAAGAGTAACATTACATATAACTCTGTAGACAATACTGTATATTGCCATGATGCTAAAGGCGTATGAAATGTTGAAAGCCTGTTAAATCAGGCTTTCAAATTTCAGAGAAAGCTACTGATATTTCTCCGGCGGCACAAAACCTATACAGACCAATATTGGCTGAGTTTCAGGTTCGGGTTGGAAAAGAAACTCATCGGTGCTTTTTATTTTCAGTGTTGGCCAGAATTGTAAAACACTGTGAAAATCTTCCTGTTCACAAGTTTTACCCTTTTCGCCTACCAGAATAGCGCCGTCACGCACAATATCGCTTGCTTTAACATGGCGGTTGTAGATATTGGGCGCCTGCTCTCCCGATATCCAAGGCTGGATTGTCTCTGGCTGACTTGGGGCGTAGACAGTCAGCCACTGATGCAAATATTCACCTCCGACATAATGGAGCGGAGTTGGATAGAGTTGATGCCAGCGTTGTTCCAGTTGCCAGGAAAAATCTTTGATACCTTCGAATTTATGGCCGGCGCCGCGAACATTGGCTGCCATAATCAGTACATATCCCGTCAGAATCAACCCTGCGACGACAATCAGCCCTCTCAGGGTATTGCGTAATGATTTCTGTGGAAAACGAGTAATAGAACCAACCAACAGCGCTGATGAAACGGACATAAAGGGGTGCAGCCATTCTGTCATTCTTCCCCCCTTATTGAATGAGAACCAGCAGTAGATAATCAGTAATGGCAACAAGATGATAATGTTTACCAATCGGTTCGGTTGCTCCTTCGGCCAGCTAATACGGCCGCCAAGCTGATAGATAATAATGCCAACGATAATCAGCGGATAAAATACCGATAATAACGATCGGGTAGTGTGTAGATTAAATCCATTATCTATTTGTGAATCTACCCATTTGAAGGCGGCAAAATCATTGTGCCACAACCACCAGAAGTTAGGCAGGACCAGCATAAACCAGATAACCAGTGCGATATAGAGCGCGGGTTGGCGGTAACATTGGCGAACTTTAGGTACGAATAGGGTCAACAGAAAAACCGAGCCAACCAATGCCAGTGTGGAATATTTTCCCATTGTTGCCAGCCCGGAACTGAGAGCAAATGCCAGCCACCAGTGCGGATTGTCATACACTGCTCGCAGAAAGGACAACATAATCCACGGCCAGAGCATAATTAGCAGATAATTATCGTTATAAGGGATAATATCGAAGTTAATAATACCGGAAAGGTTCAATGTCAGCATGGCAAGCCATGCCAGCTCTTTTTTTCCTGTCAGCCGGAAGGCCAGATGCCATACACCGAGCATGCCAATCGCGACAGCAATAAAGTGAATGAAATACCAGTAAAAACTCAATGAAATACCGCTTATATGGATAGCAGGCAGCATCATTACACCAACTAACCACGGATTTTTAGGTGAACCCCATTCGCCGTTTTTCCCCCAGTTCAATGCTTCGACGGCATCATAAGGCACGGTTGGGTCAAATGAATAACTCACTATCACCCATAACAAAGCATAACCAACTACCCATAAGTAAACGGATTTATAGCAAGAAGTATCAAAAATAGGCATATCGATTGTTCATTTATTGAGAGCTAAGAGTAATAGAATATTCGTTGATGATTAAACCATGCATGAATGATAAGAGATTTTGGCTATATTTGTTAAAAGGTAAAGAATTATTCGCGGCGCTTTTCTATACGTGCGGTTTCTGCTAGATTCCGGCGCAGCAATACCCTGATAAACCAAACTGAGTAACAGGCTATGAACCCGTTAAAGAAAAAAGCACCAGCCAGAGCATCTGCTGGTAAACAGAAAAGAAAAAGCCGCGAAGAATTGAATGCAGAAGGGCGTGCACGTAAGCGTGAGAAAAAGCATAGTGGCAATCCGCCCGGTAACCGCTACCAGGAGCAAAGTAGCGATAAACATCAGTCAGGCAAGCAGCAACGTGATCCACGTCTTGGCAGTAAAGTGCCTGTTCCGCTGATCGTCGGAGAACAATCAACGAAACCTGTCGTTGCTAAACCTAAAGCGGAGACCAAACCCCGTTTATCGCCACAGGAAGAGTTAGCAATGCTGGAAAACGACGATCGTCTGGATGCATTGCTAGAACGTCTGGAAAATGGCGAAAGTTTGTCTAAAGAAGAGCATGACTATGTTGACACCACGCTGGATCGGATTGATGTTCTGATGGAAACGTTGGGGATTAAACTGGATGAGGAAAAGAGCGAAGAAGAGCAGCAGGATGACATTATGCAACTGCTGAAAGGTAAATAATTTAATCTCTCATGATCAAAGGCGGGTTGATCCTAATAACCATGCTATTAGTGTGTTATTTACTATGGTTATTGGGTAAACTATGGCGATTGTCGCGGCGTAAAACTCGGCTGCGCAGAGTCACCACAGCGCAACATATTAAGCATATGAAAGCGTTACGTTTGGATGGGCAAAAACATCGGAAGGAATAAGCATGTCTGAGCAAGCCATCGTTTGGGATCTGCCTTTGATCCAGAAATACAATTATTCCGGCCCTCGTTATACTTCATATCCAACGGCGTTGGAATTCAACCAGCAGTATGATAGTGCAGCATTTATCCGGGCTGCTACCCGCTACCCTGAACGACCGCTTTCTCTCTACATTCATATCCCGTTTTGCCATAAGCTCTGTTATTTCTGTGGTTGTAATAAGCTGGTTACTCGTCAGAAACACAAAGCGGATGAATATCTGCAATGGCTTGAACGGGAAATTCGTGACCGGGCAAAGTTGTTTTCTGGTCGTAAAGTTAGCCAAATGCATTGGGGCGGTGGTACGCCAACTTACCTTGATAAAGACCAAATCAGCAAATTGACGGGAACGTTGCGTCACCATTTTGATTTTCTGCCGGATGCTGAAATTTCTATTGAAATTGACCCACGTGAAATTGAACTGGATATGATTGATCACCTGCGCAATGAAGGTTTTAACCGTCTGAGCATGGGGGTGCAGGATTTTAATAAAGAAGTGCAGCGTCTGGTTAACCGTGAACAGGATGAAGAATTTATCTTTGCTTTGGTAGCGTGCGCCCGTGAAACGGGTTTTAATTCCACCAGTATTGATCTGATTTATGGCCTGCCGAAACAAACACCAGAAAGCTTCGCCTTCACTCTGGAGCGAGTATTAGCGTTATCACCGGACAGAATGAGTATTTTCAATTATGCTCATTTGCCGAACTTATTTGCTGCTCAACGTAAAATCAAAGCGCATGATTTACCGAGTGCCGAGCAAAAATTGGATATATTGCAAGAAACAATCGCAACGCTGACAAACAATGGCTATCAGTTTATCGGCATGGACCATTTTGCTCGCCCGGATGACGAGCTGGCGGTAGCTCAGCGAGAAGGGAAATTACATCGCAACTTTCAGGGTTATACCACTCAGGAAGAGTGTGACCTGCTAGGCTTGGGAGTTTCTGCTATCAGTATGTTGGGCGATAGCTATTGCCAAAATCAAAAAGAGTTAAAAACCTATTATGCGGAATTAGAAAAACAGGGGCATGCTTTATGGCGTGGTTTAACGCTGTCTCAAGATGATTGTATCCGTCGTGATGTTATTAAAGCGCTAATCTGTAATTTCCGTCTAAATTTTGCTGATATTGAGCAGCAATATGGGCTGAATTTCACCGAATATTTTGCGGAAGATTTGCAATTATTAGCGCCATTGGTTGACGATGGACTGGTTGAAGTGAATGAGAATCAGATCTGGGTAACGCCACGAGGCCGGTTACTGATTCGTAATATCTGTATGTGTTTTGATGTTTATTTACGCCAGAAAGTTAGCCGGCGTCAGTTTTCAAGGGTGATTTGATTGTTTCGAGCATGGTTTTTAACTAAACAACCACCTACTAAAGTAGGTGGGTTAGTGATTAACGGACTGAAAGTCCGGATACGCGTCGGCTAAACGACGCGTCAATTATCCATTCTGAAATTATCATTCGGATTCGGCTCAAAATGATGCTCCAAATAATTTTTTATCATCTCTTCCGTTAATTGTCCCACGGTTGCACAAAAATAGCCTCGACCCCAAAAGTGTTGGCCCCAGTACCGCTTTTTCAAATGTGAAAATTCTTCAAACAGCTTACTGGCCGTTCTCCCTTTCAGCCTTCTCATAATTTCACTTGGCGCTAATGTTGGGGGACTGTTCACAAGTATATGCACGTGATCTTTGCTAACAACTCCCTTTAATATCCTGATTTCAAAAGATTCACATGTCTGACGGATTAACTCACGCACTCGGCTCGCGACTTCTCCTGTCAACACTTTATATCTGTATTTCGTTACCCACACAAAATGGTATTCAATCTGAAATACCGTGTGGCTGCCATATCTGTAATCCATGTTGCACCTCCAGTACAACATAGTATTACAGCTAAAGCTGACCGGCTAAAGCCGGTGGTTTTAACCTTTCATTTGGAAGAATAAAAAGGTTTTAACCTCTTTAAAATCTTTTTATTTTACATTTGGGTATCCGGTTTTATAGTTTTCACTTTACCTCATTTACCTATATCTATTTAAATAAAAGGGAAATTACACAAAATTGTAAATAGAGTTCTCCTTGCAAAACATGTTCGAGTGAGCCTTGGAAGAAAACGTCACGTTGTTGAAACAAGTCGATTACTTAAACAATTGCGTGACCGAATCGACAGCGCAGCTCCAACAGTTTGAGAGTTTTTACAAACAGAACAAGCGATAAGGCAGCAGAAGTTAGAGCAACCAGCGCTGAAAAATAAACCTTATCGTAATTATGGGCCGAGTATGTGATTTTAACTGCTCGTGAGCTATGTTTTGGAGGGAAACATAGTTAACTTTTCACTGAAAAAGTCCTTCCAGTATTCATAAGTTTTTTTATATGTTAAGTTACTTTTTTCTTTAGCCCAAATATCGAGTTAACATCATTTGAATAAAAAACTAGGATGGTAATCTTTATGTCATACATGATTTATCTAACATTAAATGGTAAGAAACAAGGCTTAATATCATCTGGATGCTCAACCCTCGATTCTATAGGGAATCGATACCAAAAAGGACATGAAGATCAAATACAGGTACTCAGTCTAAATCACGCAATAACTCGTAACCAGAACGTAAGTCATCATCCCATACAATTTATCAAGCCTATTGATAAATCATCCCCATTGTTAGCTATGGCTATAGATTCTAACGAATCATTGAATGGTGTTTTTATTTTTTATAGGACAAGTCAGACAGGGCAGTCAGAGATTTTTTATGAAGTAAAAATTACAGAAGCAACTATTGTTGATATTTCCTGTACTTATCCAAATTCAATTAATAGTAATGAGTTAATGCCGTATGAGAAAATTTTTCTTAAATATAAATCCATTACATGGAACCATGTAACAGCAGGAACATCAGCCTATAGTATATGGGATGAACGAATTTATTAAAAATTAAAGCTAAGCATATATGCTTAGCCAGATTATTGACAAAGTGCTGGTTTTTTATCCGGCACTTTGTTTTAATTAAGTTCCGTTCACCAAACGGAGCTTGCCGCCATGCTAAAAACACCTCCTCCCGAGACTTTCCCGCCAGAAACGCTCTCACTTGGCGAGCTGGTGCCCAAAAATCGTCTGGTCCGTAAAATTGGTGCCGCCATTGATTTCGAATTTATCCGTGAATTAGTCGCCCCGTTGTATTTCGCTTGTCTTTCAATCCTCTCGCGGTAGGGTTGGATGTGAAGTATTTTACGGCCTTGGTTTGTTACATGATGGATCAGTTAGGCCCCACGCTCATCGTCGGTTATCACCGTCCTAACAAGGAACTGAGCACCTTTCAGAAGAAACATTTTACCTATGACAAACCGCAGGATTGTTATGTCTGCTCGAGCAATAACCCAAAATATCAAGAATATAGATTTGCTGGTCGCGATGCTTTGTTGTTTTTATCTATAGAGAACGAGCCTGTCAATGCAGGGAAAGCTAAAATAACGCTCTGACGGGTGATTAGACTGGATTAATGAAGAAAATGGGGTAGCATTATGGTTCGTAATGAAAGAAACAAACCTCGTTATTTTCAACGAGGTTTGTCAGCGGTTTGGAGCTAAACATATACGCTTAGCTTTTTTTTCTTTCACTTAAATATGTGAGAACAAGAAATAGAACAACAATTACAATACTTCCTATTAAAGATGCAATCCACCATTCATCGGGGAAGAAATACACTGATACAATCCCCCATATAAAAATGGCTACAACGGGCATATTTGACCACAATAATTCTTTAATAAATACATAAAAAAGATTTTTGAACCACCCTTTGCTAAATGTTTTATTTTTCATATATAAATTCAATCCCCCATCATATGTGCGAGTACGCGAGCAACTTCTTCTTCGCTGACCTGCTTATTCCTAAATCCTTCTATTAAATAAATTCCTTTTTCTAATTCAGGTTCAACTATAAAATATAACATTTCCAGTTTTTGAAAATACAAAGCCCAATAGAGTTGTGGACATGTTATTTTAAGTCTATTTGCTGATATTGATGCTTTCTCATAATATCCATAAAATTGGGCAATATTTAATAATCCACTTATAAATCGCTTGGCTATGTTTTTTACTATGGTTTTTTTAATTAAATTTAAATATATGGCTTCTGCTATTATAGCTGATACACTTAATTTAATTGATTTACCTATTGTCACTTTAGCGGAAAATTTTAATATTTTTCCATATATTCTTTCTTTCTCCTTTTCTTCATTACCTTTAAATACTTCATCAACATATATTTCTGTTATTCTCGAAATGAACTTTCTTTTATTTTCATTTTTAAGATCCATCAGATTTAATTTCATTCTGTGATCTTCTTCTTTTATCCTTCCGTATACATCTTCATAACCGTCAAAAAAATATGAAAGTTGCCAGAGCTTACGTCTCATACCTAAGCCTATAGTATCTACGACCTCTTCACCTAATTCTATAGTGTCATTTACTGCCTTTTCGAGACTGAGGCCCGCTACACGCTTAGCTTCTTCTATTCTCCAAAGCAAATCATTTTGCCGATCTACCTCTTTCCAGAGGTCATTTTCGATACTAGATTCCATACATAAGCTCCAAATCAATGATTAATTAAATTTTCTTCGAATTTCAGTGTTAATACCCTACCATCAGAGATATGCATATTAACTTCATCTTTATTTGTAGATGATAATAATTGAAAGCAGAATATCATCATTACAGCTAGTTTGTCCTCAGTTATAACTGAGCTATTAACTAGAGCATTATTTATTGCATTAATGTACCTCTGTCATTCATATGCTATCTTAATTAATGAAAATCAATATAACATATTTATATAAAAATAACTATATCAGTCAAGTAACAAAAATTCACTAAAAAAGTACAATGTCAGATATTGGTTTCCGTAAAAGAAAATATAAATTCCAAATATTTTGATTTATTCTATAAAAATTAATTAACATTGTGTAATGAAGTTCCGTTATTCTTTGTAGCCAGTTCCAATGTGAGATTGTATTTTTTCTGATAATTACAACACTGAGAAATCGTATGATTTAAGCTTTTCTATGAATGTATTGTCTGTCGGGAAAGAAAATTATGGTTGTAGTACTAGTCCGATGTATTATATTTCAGGCTTTTGGTGAGTGCGCAATAAACCAAGACAACAATAACCGGCCAAATAAGAATAAGGATCGAAATCCATAATGACCAATGCCATACATTTACAACCATAACCAAGCTACATATAAAAATAACAATAATAAGAGGTAAAAACTTAACAAGTAGAGCAAAAACGTAAAGAGTGGCGATTACAGCGGCCACTTTGGCTGGAATCTTCCACCAGCCAAAATAATCATGAAAAATATAAAAATTAAGCGACAATACTTGCATCATACCAACGAAAAGAGAATAAAACAAAATAACTGTCATAATAATCCGACACCACTTCATCATTTTAAACCAACCCTTTAATTACTAGTTTGAATCTAAATCACAACCGGGGTTGTGGTTTTTTTAAATATAAGTTCTTGCTCACTTGGTGAGGCAATAACAGTAACTTGAAATATTGCGTATTTCTTCGAGTTGCTAGCTGCTTGCCAGAATATATTCGCATTGACGCAATAGTGGTTACATAGCTGATCTTTACAGCCTCAATCCAGCGATCTTTTTTGAGTATTTTTACTGTGCGTTACAGATATTCAAGGTACCTCCGTATTCGATCAGAGTTAAATAGCTACGTATTCCTGCGTTGGTTATGCATCCTACATTCTCAATATCAGGATTTCTGAGGTTATTGGGTTTCTCCTTATCAGGAAATGCTATTCTTTCAGATACGCCGTTCACTTGGACAAAATTTTCGTCTTCAACTGGAGGGTGATAGATACTGCTCAATCTTGCTTTCTGTCGATTCTATTATCTCGATTGATCGTAAATTAATCACGCTTGATACTGGTTTTATCAGATATAGTACAGCCAGTCAATCAGTTATAATGATCCCTGACATTTTATATCGAGAGGTTTTACTGCCTGAATTCCAATACTGGCCTGATTAATCAATCTAAAAACTTTGTCAACGTCGCCTTTCTGTAAGGCTTGCTCTGCTACTTTGATAGTTTTTCCGGTGGTATTAACTGAATCCAGAATAATGGTTATCGCGGCGGTCAGATAATCTAATACGCTTTTGGTCTTTATAAAATAGCTCGTTAAAAACGCATTGAGTGGCAGGAGGCTGCCCTACAGATGATTTCAGCATTGATAAAATCGTTTGTTACAAACAAGAGAATGAACAGACTGTGGAGAGATAGGTTTTACCTAATAATCGATGGGCTAACGTGACGGACTATAAACTCCCTGTGTTAACGTACTGCTAACACAGGGAGAGTGGTCATTTTATTAACGAGAAATTACGTAAATCTATTTACAAACTCTTGGCTAGGGTGAGTATTCATTAATTACCATTTACTCCATACTTGTTGGAGAAAATTAGTGATATCTGACCCTAGAATAGGGTTTGCTAAAAATGTTTATGTCACTAAGATTTATTCTCGACTAACTTACCTTTATTCCATTGAGCATCTTTCTATCTATATTTACATATTATCGTTGGCTTGTAGTATGGCTTTATCACCGCTATGATGTTCTCCACCAGCAGTTACAATGCCTTCTTTATTTTCCGGTGTGGTATATTTTAGGATAATATTATCTTCCGCTTGCAATGTAATATTTTTAGCAAGATGGATTTCTTTGCCAACAATATTCAGATCCGTTTTAGCTGTGATATTCCCCAGTTCAATTTTGCCATTGGTGTTTAAAGTAATATCACTTTGGTTGCTGGTTAACTCTTTTAAATTCACGCCAACGCCATCTTCAGTGGCAACCAGTCGGATTTTATTGGCATACATGCCGCCTAACGCTTTGGTGTCAACGGCTAATTGAGGTTTAGTATCTTCTTCAGCGATAGGTTTAACCGTGCCATCTTTTAAGCTGATTCGGTTGGCGCCTTGCGTCAGAGACAGGTTATTCACCTGAATTTCTCCATTTAATTCAGTTGCTCGGCTGATAATATCGACATAATCCGTCGCCTTGCCATCTAACCCTTTGCCGCCAATGGTGATTTGGCCTGTTTTAACTTCCAATGCTTCCAACGCGCCCTGTTTATCAAATTGGGGTTTACCCGTGGTCAGTGTTGCATTCGAAGTATTAATAAAGCCACAACCATCACAAGTAATGCCATTAGGGTTGGCAATCATCACATTGGCTTTATTGCCGAAAATCTCCAATTGGCCTTGCAAATTAGATTGCCCGCTGCCGGTCACTTCATTAATAATCAGTTCCGCCGCTTTTCCATGCAGATTAGGGTTAGCGTTAAGTTGCCCGGCCAGTTGCGATTCAGCCGCTTGAATGGCGTTATTGAGAACGGCGCCTTGAGTATCGATATTGAACTCTTTATAAGTATTGTGAGAGATCCCCATATCATTCGGCGTGGCAATATTGACAACTGGAACATTGCCCTGATTTTGTACCTGAGTCTGGTTATTATCCGGTATTATTTCGGCGGCAATCGCCGAGTGTAACGGCTGGATTGCGGCAGTAAGGCAAATTAAAAGATAACCCGTGCTTCTGGCCATAGAGTGGTTGCGTTTATTCATTGCATTATCCTTTTTCTTAATTTAAGTGTTACAAAGTGAATGATACTGACCAATAAGCGACCCAGTTATCTGGCCTTAGATGATCAGGGTGAATGAGGGGTTTCCCAGTCGTGATGGTCTGGTTGAATCCAGGGTGAGTCAGTGATAAACCCAGAGCCGCGCCGGTGACATTGCCGCCCTCGATTTGTCCGGTTTTTTCCTGTAACCAGCCAGTATCCAGCGCTCCGGTTAAAGCGAGTTCGCCTAGGATAGGAAGTTCTGATACCCGCCAGTTCAGCTCGTTGCGCCAATATCCGCCGCGGTTGCCGGTAAGATATTGCTCTTTGAATCCCCGAACGGAGTATTGCCCGCCCAGTGAGAGACGTTCACTGGCGTAAAGGTTGTCCGGCGTGGTCTGGCCGTAAATCGATGACAGGTAATAAACGGAGTCTGTGACCGGCATGAAATAGCTGGCGCTCAGACTGAATTTGCGAAATTGACTACGTGGCGCATCTGGAAAGCGAGGATCATCTTTGATGGCGCCAAGCGCCTGTAAACCGTGGCTTATCGTCGGGTTAAACGTGATATAGCTACCTGCCAGCACGGTGCTGTAATTAGCGCCAAGGTTGATTGTGCTAAGTGTCGGGCTGCTGATGGATAATGTTTTTTCTGCCAGTACATTGGCGGTCCGACGGCGTGTCAGCCCCATATCCAATGCCAGTTTCTGTTTTCCATCACGATATAACGTTCGGTTTACTGCCAGTCGGTGAGTCTGGCTGTCGCCTGTGTAGCGATAGGTTTGTGAACCTGTCGGGATATTCTGAAAAGAATCATTCCATGCATATTGATAACTAAATAACCAGTAACCATAAGGAACCGTCACATTGGCAGAGAGGCTACGGCTTTGGTGGCTATTGCGGAAATCACTGTTACGGCTGGCGAATAATGCCCACTGGTCAGCAAGGTGTAATGGATTATCCAGCTTCACGCTGGTATTGATTTGCCCGGTGCCGGTACTTTTTTGACCGCTGTTATCCGCTCCCAAACTGGCGCTAATGGGTAAGCGAATCGATGTTCGTTTTAAGATAACTGCGGAATAACCCGGTTGTTTGCCCGGCTGAATATCAATGGTTACTTGTTGAGACGGCAGGCGGTTTAAACGCTCCATGCCTTGTTCAATATCTCGCAGGTTAAGCGTTTTACCCACTATGCTCGGAAAAGCCATTTTTAACGAGAGAGGCGTTTCACCGTCCAGACTGACTGATGCGACTTTGCCTTCATTGACCGTAATAATGAGAACGCCGGAGGATAAATCCTGTGCTCTGAGTCCAGCATGGGAAGTGACATAACCCCGTTCTATATAGGCATTAGTAGTTTTTCGTACCAATGCATTAATGTCTTGCAAAGATAAGCAGTGAGATAAATAAGGGCGTATTAAATCCTGTTTGACTGATCGAGGCAGGCTTTTGGCGCCGTCAAATTCAATTCGGTGAATGGTATGACAGATAGATTCCGCTGTACTCGGCGCTACATCGGGTGAGGGAGATAAGGCGATGTTGTTGCGCAGCGCTTCCCGTTGCTGTTGGGCTTGTTGCAGTAATGCTTTTTGTTGTTGCGTGATCGTTTCTTGAGCCGCAGGGCTGATCGGTGTTGAAGCATGGACCAGCTCGGAAATTGCCAGCAGGATAAGCCCCGTCAGGCTTCGGTAATAAAGAAAACGATTTACCATAAATAATCTTGATGGTTCAATAGTTGAATTATTAAATTATTTTAATGTAGTATTGTTTCCTTGTCTGAATGGATAGTATAAAGTGTGATCGAGATCGGTTATTTAATCCTGCTAATGGGGAATCTGATATATTAAATCCCGCAAAATGGTTATAGGGCTGGAGATATCATCTCCTTACTCCAACCCAAGTTCTTTTAATTTCCGTGTAATAGTATTGCGTCCCCAACCTAGCAATCGTGCAGCATCTTGTTTATGGCCTTTGGTATGCTTAAGTGCACAATCAAGTAAAGTACGCTCCAATAACGGTAATGCTTCAGATAGCAGATCCTGCTGACCATGTTCCAAGGCGCTTGTTGCCCACTGGGCAAGTAGTTGCGACCAGTTTTCCGGTATTGTATTTGTAGCTGTCGTATTTGCGGGTACGGTATTTGCAGATGTTGTCGTGCCGATTTCGGTATGGTGGGGTTCAAATAATTCAGGCGGCAAATCTTGTACCAGTACTTCCTGACTTGCGGCCATCACAGTCAGCCAACGGCAGATATTTTCTAATTGGCGAACATTGCCCGGCCAGGGTAAACGCATTAAGGCCATTTCCGCGTCAGGGTGGAGAATCTTTGTTTCTACGCCCAACTCTTTGGCGGTCTGTTGTAGGAAATGACGGGTCAGGCGAGGGATATCCTCCACTCTGTCGCGTAAGGGCGGTAATTGCATACGAATAACGTTAAGGCGGTGATAGAGATCTTCACGGAATTTGCCTTTCTGTACCAAACGTTCTAGATCCTGATGGGTTGCCGCGATAATCCGTACATCCACTTTCACTGGGGCATAGCCGCCAATTCGGTAGAACTGGCCTTCCGCCAATACCCGTAGCAGACGGGTTTGAATGTCCAGAGGCATATCACCAATTTCATCAAGAAATAGTGAACCGCGATTGGCTTGTTCAAACCGGCCATGACGTACTTGATTAGCGCCGGTAAAAGCTCCTTTTTCATGACCAAATAACTCTGATTCAATCAAATCTTTAGGAATAGCCGCCATGTTAAGGGCAATAAATGGCTCATTGGCCCGAGGGCTGTGGCGGTGCAGCGCATGGGCCACCAGTTCTTTCCCGGTACCGGATTCACCGTTAATCAGGACGCTGATAGAGGAACGGGAGAGGCGGCCGATAATGCGGTAAACGTCCTGCATGGCAGGCGCTTCTCCTATCATGTCAGAAACGGGTGTGACGACCTGCGGACTTTTAATTGATTGATTCTGATCGCGAGAGTGGCTAAGTGCTCGTTCCAGCAAGGCAACGGCTTCATCAATATCAAAGGGTTTTGGTAAGTAATCAAAAGCCCCTTGCTGATAAGCACTGACCGCAGCATCCAGATCCGAATGGGCGGTCATAATGATGACTGGCAGCAACGGGTTGCTCTGTTTGATGTTATTCAGCAAGTTTAGTCCATTCATCCCCGGCATACGGATATCCGAAATCAGTACATCAGGTGTGTTTTGGGCCAGAGCGGTCAGTGCGCTATCCGCGTCGGCAAAACTGGTACATTCCATCCCCGCGTTACTTAACGCCCGCTCCAGTACCCAGCGGATTGAACTGTCATCATCGACGATCCAGATTTTTCCCTGTTGCATCGTTATCCTCTATTTCTTAATTGGTAAGTAGATAGAAAATTCTGTGTGTCCCGGCCAACTGGTAAATTCTATTTTGCCAGAGTGTTGGTCGATTAAATTGCGAGCAATGGATAGACCAAGACCTGTTCCACCTTCATGCGCACTGACCATTGGGTAAAACAAGGTGTCCTGAATTTGTGGCGGGATACCTGGCCCGTTATCTTCCACATCAATTCTGGCAGCCAGACGATAGCGCTTACCATGCAAGGTAATTTGAAAAGCAGTACGAGTGCGGAGGGTAATGGTTCCCCCCTGTTTTCCTAGCGCTTGCAAGGCATTACGGGTGATATTCAGTAGCACCTGTTCAATTTGATCAGGATAGTGGGCCAGTTCTGGCAAACTGGGATCATAATCTTTTATCAATGTGACGTTATCCGGCATTTCCAGCGAGACTAGTTGAGAAACCCGTTCAGCAACATAATGAATGCTTTGCTTAATTCGTTCGCCCGGATGTTGTGGGCCAAGTAATCTGTCTACCAGATGGCGCAATCGGTCGGCTTGTTCAATAATCACCTGGGTGTATTCCTGCAAAGCAGGATCAGGCAGTGCTTTTGACAGTAATTGCGCGGCTCCCCTCAATCCACCAAGGGGGTTTTTGATTTCATGCGCCAGCCCCCGAACCAATTCCCGTGCGGCTATCTGCTGAGCTTGTTGTACCTGCTCTTGGCTTAACCGGCGTTGACTATCCATAGGCGCCAGTTCCAGCAAGATGAACTGCTCGGAAATCGGTTGGGCACTGAGTGACATAATGTGAAAGCGGTTATCAACCACTAATGTTACTTCGTTATCAGTAAAACTCTGGCCGCTGATCAGACTAGAGCGCATCAGTTCGGTATCCAGTGAAAAATAGCTAAACAGCACTGGAAGAGGTGTACCGAATAGTTTACGGGCACTCTGAGCGAATAATTGCAGTGCTGCATGGTTGGCATAACGGATGACGAGATCAGTATCCAGCACCATGACACTGTTAATGAGCGAATTTAATATTTGCCCGCTATCGGGCAGATTTTCCGTTTTCATCCACACTCCTGCACCTTTTTGGTGCACTGTATCATGTTCGAGCGTAAAACCCAGTCAAAGCCTGAAATTTAGTTAGCAGGAAAAGGGCCCATCCGAAGATGGGCTAAAGGTTTCACGGCAACAAAAAATGATCAGCGGAAACGGCGCTGTTAATTACACACTGTAATAGAGTTCAAACTCCAGTGGATGCGGCGTCAGACGGACACGCTCTATTTCACTGTTTTTCAAGTCGATATAAGCATCAATGGCGTCATCGGTGAATACACCGCCGCGAGTCAAGAATTCACGATCGGCATTCAATGCCGCCAGTGCTTCCTCCAGAGAAGGAGCGACAGTAGGGATCTCTTTGGCTTCTTCCGGTGGCAGGTCATACAGGTTTTTATCCATTGCATCACCGGGATGGATTTTGTTGATGATACCGTCAAGGCCAGCCATCAACTGAGCGGCGAACGCCAGATAAGGGTTAGCCGCCGGATCAGGGAAACGTATTTCAATACGGCGAGCTTTAGTGCTGGCGACAACGGGAATACGGATAGATGCTGAACGGTTACGGGCAGAGTAGGCGAGCATAACCGGGGCTTCATAGCCCGGCACCAAACGTTTATAAGAGTTGGTTGTCGGGTTGGTAAATGCGTTCAGCGCCCGAGCATGTTTGATAATGCCGCCAATGTAGAATAGCGCCAGTTCAGACAGACCACCGTATTTGTCACCGGCAAACAAGTTAGTCCCGTTTTTGGACAGAGACATATGGCAGTGCATACCCGAGCCATTATCGCCAACCAGAGGTTTTGGCATAAAGGTTGCTGTCTTGCCGAAATTGTGCGCGACATTATGTACGACGTATTTGTAAATCTGGGTTTCGTCCGCTTTTTTGGTCATGGTGTTAAAGCGGGTAGCGATTTCATTTTGACCTGCTGTTCCCACTTCATGATGGTGAGCTTCCACAACCAGCCCCATTTCTTCCATTGTCAGGCACATCGCTGAACGTAAATCCTGAGAAGAGTCAACGGGAGGCAGCGGAGCGTAACCGCCTTTTACTGCAGGCCGATGGCCTTTGTTGCCGCCTTCGTATTGCGTCCCGGAATTCCATGCGGCTTCGATATCATCGATGTGATAGTAAGAATGGGACATGGCGCTGCCAAAGCGCACGTCATCAAACAGGAAAAACTCAGGTTCTGGCCCGCACAGGACAGTATCGGCAATTCCGCTTGAACGCAGGAAGTTTTCAGCACGTTTGGAGATGGAACGGGGATCACGGTCGTAGCCTTGCATGGTGCCGGGTTCCAGAATGTCACAACGTAGGATCAATGTGGCATCGTCAAAGAAGGGGTCAAGCATGGCTGTACTGGAATCTGGCATTAGCACCATGTCAGATTCGTTAATCCCTTTCCAACCGCTAATTGAAGATCCGTCAAACATTTTGCCATCTTCAAAGAAGTCTGCATTAACCTGATGAGCTGGAATGGTCATATGTTGTTCTTTGCCTTTGGTATCAGTGAAACGCAAATCAATAAACTTCACCTGATGCTCTTCAATCATGGTTAAAACATGTTCAACAGACATACTCGGTTTCTCCTGGCTTGTGTTGGTCTTGATAAAATTGTCGTGATTAAGACTAAAGAAAACACAATCACATTGTTTTTGCCTTAACAAGGCTATTTACACGTTTGCAAACTTCAAACTTATAGTTGTGAAAGTCGAATTAGTTGTGAAAGTCAATTCAATCACGAAAAGCATTTGCGAAAAGCATGCCAACTTTTTAACACCTTGCAATATACTGTATCGTGGTTATCCCGGTGATGGGATACCGGAATATTTGGGAAAATTGCACTGTATTGGTGCAATTATATGACTGAGACGCACAATGTTAGTGCGTTTATATCAAAAATGCGTCTATTTATGGGTGTGAAAGGGATCACAATTTCATTGTCATCAAGTTGTTAAGCATAGATTATTGTGATCCTGTTTAGTCCTTCGACCAATGTGTGTACAATAGCGCGCCATTTCTATAAATGCCTGAGGCAAAGTTTGTGATCGAAAAATTGCGTAATATCGCCATTATCGCGCACGTTGACCACGGTAAAACGACCCTGGTTGACAAGCTGCTGCAACAATCCGGTACTTTCGGTGACCGTGCGACAGCGACAGAGCGTGTGATGGACTCCAATGATCTGGAGAAAGAGCGTGGAATTACTATCCTCGCAAAAAATACCGCCATTAAATGGAATGACTACCGTATTAATATCGTAGACACTCCGGGACATGCCGATTTCGGCGGTGAAGTAGAACGTGTTATGTCTATGGTCGACAGCGTACTATTGCTGGTGGACGCTATGGACGGGCCAATGCCTCAGACCCGTTTTGTGACACAAAAAGCGTTCGCTCATGGTTTGAAACCGATTGTAGTTATTAACAAAGTTGACCGTCCCGGCGCCCGCCCTGATTGGGTTGTGGATCAGGTGTTTGACTTGTTTGTCAACCTGGGTGCGACTGACGAGCAACTGGACTTCCCCATTGTTTATGCATCTGCGTTGATGGGAATTGCCGGTACTGATCATGAAGATATGGCGGAAGATATGACGCCGTTGTATCAGGCGATCGTCGATCATGTAGAGCCGCCGAAAGTCGACCTGAATGGCGCATTCCAGATGCAGATTTCTCAGCTTGACTACAATAACTATGTTGGTGTTATCGGCATTGGTCGTATCAAGCGTGGTACGGTTAAGCCAAACCAGAACGTCACGATTGTTGATAGCGCAGGTAAAACCCGGAATGGTAAAATCGGTAAGGTACTGGGCCACTTAGGGCTGGAGCGTATTGAGAGTGAGCAAGCGGAAGCGGGCGACATCGTTGCGATTACCGGTCTGGGTGAGCTGAATATCTCGGATACCTTGTGTGACGTCAACGCGGTTGAAGCGCTGCCGCCGCTGGCTGTTGATGAGCCGACAGTAAGTATGTATTTCTGTGTTAACACCTCCCCTTTCTGTGGACGTGAAGGCAAATATGTCACCTCACGCCAAATTCTTGAGCGTTTGAAGAAAGAGTTGGTTCACAATGTCGCCCTGCGTGTCGAAGAAACAGAAGATCCGGATGCGTTCCGTGTTTCTGGCCGTGGTGAATTGCACTTATCTGTTCTGATTGAGAACATGCGCCGTGAAGGTTTTGAACTGGCGGTATCCCGTCCGAAAGTTATCTTCCGTGAGATCAATGGTCGCAAGCAAGAACCTTTCGAACAGGTGACGCTGGATATTGAAGAGCAGCATCAGGGAGATGTAATGCAGGCGTTGGGTGAGCGTAAAGCGGATCTGCGCGATATGCTGCCAGACGGTAAAGGCCGTGTGCGCCTTGATTATATTATTCCAAGCCGTGGCCTGATTGGCTTCCGTACTGAGTTCCTGACAATGACCTCCGGTACTGGTCTGCTGTATGCCACATTCAGCCACTATGATGATATTCGTCCGGGTGAAATCGGTCGCCGTCAGAACGGCGTGATGATTTCCAATGGTCAGGGTAAAGCGGTTGCTTATGCGCTTTACAGCTTGCAAGATCGCGGTAAATTGTTCCTTGGTCATGGCGCCGAAGTGTATGAAGGTCAGGTGATCGGTATTCATTCTCGTTCTAATGACCTGACAGTTAACTGTCTGACAGGTAAAAAACTGACTAACGTCCGTGCGTCTGGTACCGACGAAGCGACAACTTTGTCTCCGCATATTAAGAAAACCCTGGAGCAAGCTCTGGAGTTTATTGATGATGACGAGCTGGTGGAAGTGACCCCGGTGTCTATTCGCCTGCGTAAACGCCATCTGACGGAAAACGAACGCCGTCGTGCGTATCGCAGTAAAGAAGCTTAATCTTTCCTGCAATACCAATACTTAGGGCGCCGATGGCGCCCTGAGTTTTTTAAACAAATGAGATTATTTACCGAGCAATTGATAGAACGTTGGGTTGTCATCACATTGCCCACCGCCACACTCCAAAATGGTGGAGATTAAATTTGCGGTAATTAATATGACAAATAATCCGATAATAATCTGACCGATAACCGACTTGTTTGGTTTTGCTTCAGTTGTTTTTTCCAGGCTTTTTGATATCAGCATGACTGATATGCCGATAATCGCAATAACTGAGCAGATAAGGGCCCAAGTATAGAAATGCAGACCCAAAAATGCGGAACCATAACCGAGATCACCGGGTGTGATGTGTAAAAACACTTGCCGGATCGCAATAATGCCAGTCACGATACAGCCGATAAGTGATAAGCCATAATGCGCGCTTTTGATACCAAAACGCAGATTAAACAGGAAACCAAACCCTATTATGATCATGCCTGCTCGCTGTAGCAGACATAATGGACAAGGGAGTTCTGAAAGGACCAATTGATAATAGAAGGCAAAGGTTAAAGCAGCGCTGATCGCAAATAACCCAATGAGGTTAAATACCATGCCGTAGCTGAGCTGTTGTTTTGTGGCTAATACCTGATTCATCAGATTGTCTCCCGTTAAAAAGATAGATTTAACGAATCAGTTGCATGATGGATAAACCAAGCTACAGTCGTCACCGAAAGAAGAACCCATAGGGTATAACTGGTTTTATACTTGCCATATAGGGTGGTGATAACCGCAAATAATGCGAGTAAAAAAGGTAAAAACATATACATGGTTGATTCTCCAGTTTTCTAAAAACATTCAAGACCTTTCCCTTGTAGTGCAGGGTAGGGAATTCATCGAACTCAGTTTAGGATCGTTTACTTCGATACCAGCGATCAATTATCCAAAGGCGAGTTATCCATTAAAAGAGACGCTTTGGCGCCATTTAATGGGAGTCACTCTCTTTGGTATCGCATTTGAAAACGTACAAACCTACATTTATTAAAGCAAAGTTTTAGTATTCGAATGGTGTATGATTTAACCCACTATTCGTAGTGTGCTGCTAATAACAATTGTAGTCAATCTTGTTTATGTCCGCCACCATTCAGAAGGGTGAGCGTGATTATCATTTGGCAAGAGTTTCAATGAGTTGTTTTTTATTTAATAGTTAAGCAGGAAACGATTAGAAACGGCGAATCGTATCTCGGCTTGGAAACTTTCCAATTTAATGGCTATTATTAACCTCCCTATCCCCAGATGAATTCTTTTTCATTGTTTGTCACCATAATGGGCGCTGAGCTTTCATAAAGAAGCTATCCCAGACATTCTCTATGGGGAAATGGCATTTTCTTCACTAATTTTTCTGATCGTAACGCTTAAATGATCAATATTCATGTGATATTTCGTCTGATATTTGCAGGAGGAATAAATGTTTCTTATCACGATAAAGGAGATCGGCAATTAAAACCCCTCAACTTTTTATCGTGAGGGGCTGTTGTGATATTTAATATCTTCTTGGGTTTTTACTCATTTAACGTTCCGGCTTTTATATTATCGGAAGCTGATTGAGAGCGGACTTTCGCGAAGAAGGCAATTGTGACAACCGCCATTGCGGCCAGGCCGATAACAACGGAGATATTCCAGTTTAGCGCAAAACCTTCTGGCGCAAATGCCAGATAGGTGAAGCACACTGCGGTCATAAACATGGCTGGCAGGGTGGTGATCCAATGGAATTTATCGCGACGCAGCAGCCATGCAGAGGCCGCCCATAACATGACCATTGCGGTAGTCTGGTTTGCCCAACCGAAATAACGCCAGATGATGTTGAAGTCAGTTTTGGTAATCAGATAACCGACAATAAACATTGGCACACTTAATAACAGACGTTTAGCCATTTGTTGCTGAGGAATATTCAAGAATTCAGCAATAATAAGCCGTGCGGAACGGAATGCGGTATCGCCAGAAGTAATTGGCAAAATCACCACACCGAGGATTGCCAGAATACCGCCGACGGTACCTAACAGAGAAGTAGATACTTCGTGAACAACCAGAGAAGCCGTTCCCTGATCAATTACCGCCTGTAACGCGTTAGTATCTTCATAAAAGCTCAGGCCCAATGTACACCAGATCAGAGCGATAATACCTTCACCAATCATTGCGCCGTAGAAAACGAAGCGGCCATTTTTTTCATTCTGCATACAACGCGCCATCAGCGGAGACTGAGTTGCGTGGAAACCAGAAATAGCGCCACAAGCAATCGTAACGAACAGCAATGGCCAAATAGGCAGATCTTTCGGGTTAAAGTTAGTGGTGAAATCCAATCCTTGTGAATAGAAAGGTTTATCACTCATTGCTAAACCGACCATCAGCGCGACAGACATAAACAACAGCAATGCACCGAACAGTGGATAAAGGCGACCGATGATTTTATCAATGGGAACCAGCGTTGCGAGAATATAGTAAGCAAAGATAATACCGACCCAGATAGCAATGTTATCCCAACCCATTGCTTCTTTCAGCAAGTTATTCAGTAAGCCGGCTGGGCTCAAAACAAAGACGACGCCAACTAGCATCAGCAAAATAACAGCAAATATATTCATGAAATGCTTCATGGTCTTGCCTAGCTCGTTACCAACGATGACGGGCACGGATGCACCGCCGGCACGCACACTGAGCATACCGGAGAAGTAATCGTGTACTGCACCGGCAAAGATACAGCCGAATACAATCCACAGCATGGCAAGCGGGCCATAGAGAGCACCAAGGATCGGGCCGAAAATAGGGCCAACGCCGGCAATATTTAGTAACTGAATTAACCAAACTTTTGGGGTGGACATAGCAACATAATCAACACCATCAGCCATAGAAAGAGCAGGGGTTTTTCTTTCAGGTCGAATAGTGAATATCTTTTCGACAATCTTGCCATATATGAAATATCCAGCCAGAAGAAGGCCGATACAGAGGAGGAACCACGACATAAATATAACACCTTACTCGACTTTTTTAATCTGGATGCTACTTTATAGTTTCATAAAAAAAATACCGTGAAGTAATTCGCTTTTTACTGGTCCGTACTGTTTTCTAATTGAAAATACGATTAAAGTAAAAAGTCATTAATTAGCCAGGGGGTAATTATGCTATATATCTTCGACATGGGTAATGTAATTATTGATATTGATTTTAAACGGGTTTTAGCGGTATGGAGTAATTTGAGCGGGACACCTCTTGCGACTTTGACTAAAAATTTCTCTATGGGGGAAACGTTTGAAAAACATGAGCGTGGTCAAATTACTGATCTGGAATTCGCTGATACTTTATGTCAGGAAATGAGTATTTCACTCAGTTTTGAGCAGTTTGCTACTGGATGGCATGCTATCTTTATTGATATCCGGTCTGAAATTATTCAGATAATGAAGAAATTACGTGAGGCGGGACACCGGGTTGTAGTGTTATCCAATACAAACCGCTTGCACTTAGATTACTGGCCGCATAATTATCCTGAGATTGCGGCATCCGCTGATTACCTCTATTTATCCCAGGATTTGGCAATGCGTAAACCTGAGCCTGATATTTTTAAATATGTGCTTGAAACAGAAGGTTTTTCACCGGATCAGACGGTGTTTTTTGACGATGTGCTGGAAAATGTGGAAGCAGCCAGCGCGTTAGGGATCAATAGCGTTCATGTTGTTGATAGGCAGACGGTGCCAGATTATTTCGAAGCAAGCGGTTTTTCTGAACAAAATGAGGGATTGAACGGATAATAGAGGATAGTGTGCTGATGCGACTATCTGAATAAAGGAAAAATATGATTGCGTTAATCCAGCGGGTAACACAGGCAAATGTTGTTGTTAAGAGCGAAGTAGTTGGGGAAATTGGTCACGGCCTGCTGGTGTTGCTTGGCGTTGAGAAAGGAGATGATCAACAGAAGGCAAAACGGTTGTGTGAAAAGGTGATTGGGTATCGGGTATTCAGTGATGAACAGGACAAAATGAATTTGAACGTCCAACAGGTCGGAGGCAGTTTGTTGGTGGTTTCCCAGTTTACACTGGCTGCCGATACTCAAAAAGGCATGCGCCCCAGTTTTTCCGGTGGCGCTGCCCCAGACAAGGCTGATGAATTATATCGCTATTTTGTTGAACAATGCCGCCAAAGTGGTGTAAAAACAGAAATCGGGCGGTTTGCTGCCGATATGAAAGTCAGCCTGACAAATGATGGGCCAGTCACTTTCTGGTTGCAGGTCTAGCAACCAAAAATAGCCAGTAGAACGCAATCATCCCCGATTAAACATCATAAGCAAAAGAAAGGGGCAGTTTCTATGTATCATCTGCGAGTACCTGAAACAGAACAAGAACTGGAAGCATATTACCGATTTCGTTGGGAAATGTTGCGTAAGCCACTGCATCAGCCTGTCGGCTCTGAGAAAGATGGTTATGACACGATGGCTCATCACCAGATGGTTGTGGATGAGAAAGGTAACCCGGTGGCGGTAGGGCGTTTATATATCAATGCGGATAGTGAAGGGGCAATCCGCTTTCTGGCAGTGCATCCCAACGTACAAGGTAGAGGGTTAGGAAAATTAATCGCAATGGCCCTGGAATCGGTTGCCCGTCAGGAAGGTGTTAAACGGGTTGTGTGCAGTGCTCGTGAACATGCGGTAGAGTTTTTCAGTAAATTGGGGTTTGAAAACCGTGGGCCGATTACTAGCCCGCAAACGACACCTGTTCGCCATTTTCTGATGATAAAACCGGTTGCAACTCTTGATGATATTCTTCACCGGCCGGATTGGTGCAACGAACTGCAACAGGCTTGGTACAAACATATTCCCCTTAGTGAAAAAATGGGGGTACGAATTTCTCAATATACCGGGCAGAGCTTTATTACCACCATGCCGGAAGCAGGGAATCAGAATCCTCACCAAACTATCTTTGCTGGCAGTCTGTTTTCTCTGGCAACACTGACTGGTTGGGGGTTGATCTGGCTGTTGTTGCAGGAACGTCAACTGGGTGGCGATATTATTCTGGCTGATGCCGATATCCGTTACAAAAAACCGGTTATTGGCAGGCCAAAATCTGTTGCGGATCTTAAAAATATGAGCGGTGATTTGGCTCGTTTGGCGCAAGGCAGTAAAGCGAGAGTGAAGTTGGATGTGATTGTCAGCGGTGATCAGGGGATCGGTGCGGTATTTACTGGCACCTATATGGTATTGCCGAATGCTTATACGGCTATCGCTTAGATTTCTCAGTGGCATTAAATATGCCACTGGTGGTATTTTTCATAAAATTAAACTTCGTTGAGTACACGTAACATAAAGTCATCCAGTTTAGTGCGGAAATTATCTATATTGCTCCATTGATATTGCATATGTTCAGGTGAAAGTTTAACTTCACCTGTGCATATAACATTAAAATTTACCTGGAGATATCGACTCTCCTTAATGAAATATTCCGCTGCGCTGAAAAAACCAATCACATCATCAAGAAATAGTCCGGTCTCCTCTTCTATTTCACGCGCTAATGCTTGCCGTAGATCTTCTCCCTTTTCTACACCGCCAGAAGGAATTTCCCAGAGATTTGGTGGGGATTCATCAGCAGCTCGTTGTAAGAACAGAATATTGCTATTTTGGTCTCTGATGATGCCGCCGACAACAATACGGTCATAACTTTGCAGTTGGTTTTCGATAGATTCAGGCAGTATACACATCATTTTTCGTACCTTGTCACAACTTTAATGAGTGAAATTTAATTGCGTTTTTAACGTATCAATATTAATACGGTTTTTTGGCTGATACTGATCGAAGATTTTATCAAGGGATTGAAATAGAGAATAATGATTATAAGGTTGAATCGGGTACATATGTACCCGAATATTCGTGACTATAACTTAATAACCGGACAGGTTTCACAGTTTTGTGTGGATATTTGCCCCTTATTAATGATTTGAGTTTCTCTGCTTGATTGTTGATCCGTGGCAGTCAATGAACCATCAATAGTACTTTTAATATCATCAGCGGCAAGATCTCCCTGTATTAACAGTGTAAAATTGCCTTTACCCTGTAATTTCAACGGAGCCCACTTCCATTGAGGAAGAATCGCCAAATCTGCATCTATTCCCCGGAAATCTAAAGTAAATGGCTTTCGTACCTGTTGATCTACTGTACCCTTCACTTTCAGTAATCCACCATCAACAGAGGCATCTAATTGGTCGAGGATCAGTTTATTTCCCTCAGTGTGTAATTTAAGGTAAGGGCGACGTAATTCAACTTTGTTAAATGTTGCGCTGGCGGCGCTTAGATTTGAAGCGCCGCTCCAGATCCCCCATTTCCCTTCTTTCAGTAACTCCATGTCATAGATATAACCACTGAGAGCAGTAAGCTGGAATGGAAAATCGGGGTTAATATCAATCAATAAACTGTTGTTAATCGTCAGCTCGTGAATGGAAAATCTGGATATCCATTCAGGCAATGATTTTTTCAGTAGCTGATGCCAGTTTTGCGGCAAAGTATAAGTTAAACCGGCAACCGTTGCATTGGTGATGTTGAATTGCTTTGTTTGGTGATTCCATTGCCCTTTGACATGAAATAATCCCTTTTCCCAACGGGAAGTGAGATTGGAAATAGTGAATTCATTGCCGGCGAGAAGAAGGTGACCAATAACATCGGTGAAATGCAGATCATTTAGCATAGTATCCATGACGTTGAAATCAATAATGCCCTCTTTTGCCTGCCAGTTCCCGTTAGTCAAACCGACATTTTTTACTGAGGCATCCAGATAGTTGGCAGACCAGTTTTTACCTTCCAGCTTGGCATTCGTAAGGCTGAGATCTTTGATGCTGACTGCGGGTAATTTGTTCGCTTTTAGCCATAACTCTTCAAGTGTCATTGGCGTTTGCCAACGAATATTGCTGATAAGTAAATTATCCCACTGCCAGCTACCATCAGGCTGACGTTGCCCATTACCCGATACTGAACCTTGTGCCAATGTTGCGCCAAATGAACGTATAGTCAGGGTATTCTGCTGGTTATTTCCTCGCATAATGACTTTTTCAAGAGAAATATCATTGAAATTTAGTTCATCAGCGCTGAATTGAAATTCCCCATTCCCTACCAACTTATTTGATTGTGGGTTCCAGGGGGTGATACCGCCGGTGATGTTTTGTCCTTGAATTTGCCAGTCTGCATTTTTTGACTGAATAGTCATCTGATTAAGTTGCAGAATATTGGCGCTAAAAGGTATGGATTGCGGTTGGCCTTTGATTGTTAATTGGCCCTGTCGCAATAACAGACGATGAAAATGGCGCGGGGAAGTGAGTTGCTGCCAGTTGAAATCGAATGTGACAACTTGAGCTGCTAAAGTGAAAGTCTGTTGCTGATTGCTAACGACGATATCGGAAAATGCCAGGGTACCTGGTTGTGACCAGTTATGTTCGATATTGCCGATTTGAACCTGATAACGGCTGTGATGACTCAGCCATTGACTAAGCTGATGCGCTCCCCAGTTTGTCTGCATCACGACATAAACAGTGATTACTGCCAGTATTAGCAGTAATAACAGAGTAACCAGCGATTTTCCTAACCATCTCATCATCAGACTCCAATTTAGTCGGCCTATAACTTCCTTTTATGCCGTAATTTTCGTGTTCACTCAAGAGGTGGTGAATAAAAGTTATGAACGAGGAGAAATTATTATTTGTAACATTTGTATAATTTAACAATAAGAATCCCAATAAGTCACTATATCAGGTGTTATTTCTAATAATTTCAGGGTATGAGATGAGAAAAATGATTAATTATTCGTTATCGTTTTATGCTATTAAAATAAACTTAAGAGATTAATCTTTGTTTAATTGTATTTTTGTTTTTTTTACGCTAAGTTTTTTTCATTAACAACTTAGCGCGTTTGTGTGAATTTGTTAATAATTATATTGTGTGATTAATATAATCATTAAATCTATATTTTATTGCATGGAAATATAGCCAATGACATCCGAATGAATTAATGTATGGCCATAAATGGAGTAATGATCTTTTTTCGTCATTCCTTCTATTCCTTTCTCAGTTTGATTGATGCTTGAAATAACACTGCATAGCTTATTTTCACCCATCTTCCGGCAAATAAATAATGTAAGGAATCTTCTATGTCAGAAAACATGAAACAAAAATCGTCGAATGAAGGTAGTATCCGCACAACTCGCCCACTTACAGGAAAGGAATTTCTGGATGGGCTAAACGATGGTCGGGAAGTCTGGGCTTATGGTGAACGCATTCACAATGTTGCCAACCATCCTGCTTTTCAAAATACAGCCCGCTCTATTGCGAAACTCTACGATGCTTTGCACGATCCTGCTCATCGTGATGTACTGACTACGCCTACAGATACGGGTAGTTCTGGTGTAACACATCCCTTTTTCCGTGTACCGCACTCACAACAGGATTTAATTGCTGATCGTGATGCTATCGCCGCGTGGGCTCGCATGAGTTATGGCTGGTTGGGTAGAAGCCCTGATTATAAGGCTTCGTTTCTTACCTCACTCGGCGTAAGGCCGGATATTTATGGTGATTTTGCTGATAATGCAAAAAACTGGTATATCCGCTCACAGGAAAACGTGTATTACTGGAATCATTCGATTATTAATCCGCCAATAGATCGTCATTTATCACCTGATGAAATTGGTGATATTTGTGTTCATGTTGAAAAAGAATGTGATGATGGATTAATTGTCAGCGGCGCTAAAGTTGTCGCTACGGGATCGGCGATTTGTCATTACAACTTTATTGGTCATTACGGCTTACCAATAAAGAAACGGGAATTTGCGTTGGTCTTTACTGTGCCGATGAATGCGCCAGGAGTAAAATTAATTTGTCGCCCCTCTTACTCAATGGCGGCTGATAAAATGGGCAGTCCTTTTGATTATCCGCTCTCGTCCCGATTTGATGAGAACGATACGATAATGATTCTGGATAAAGTGAAGGTTCCTTGGGAAAACATATTTATCTATGGAGATGTAGATAAAGTTTCGTTATTTTTTGCTGAATCGGGGTTTTTTCATCGGGCTATGTTGCATGGTGTGACCCGATTGGCGGTTAAACTTGATTTTATTTCTGGATTGCTCCTTAAGGGTGTTGAAGCCACAGGTACGAAGGATTTTCGTGGTGTGCAAACACGGGTTGGTGAAGTATTGTCATGGCGTAATCTGTTTTGGGCGCTCAGTGATGCAATGATTAAATCTCCGGAGCCTTGGGGTGAAGATGCCCTATTGCCTCGGTACGAATATGGAGTAGCTTATCGTTGGTTTATGACGAAGGGTTACCCGAGGGTAAAAGAAATTATTGAACAGGATCTGGGCAGTGCCTTGATTTATGTTAACTCTCATGCCCGCGATTTTTCCAACCCGGAACTCTCTCCTTATCTTGATAAATACATGCGTGGCTCCAATGGTTACAGCGCAGTTGAGCGAGTCAAACTCATGAAACTGATTTGGGACTCTATTGGTACGGAATTCGCTAACAGGCATGAATTATACGAGCTCAATTATGCCGGCAATCATGAAATTACCAGACTTGATACGTTATGGACTTCCCAAGCTTCGGGCTTAGTGGATCAATTGAAAGGGTTTGCTGAGCAGTGTATGAGTGAATACGATCTTGATGGTTGGGTTGGTAACGATCTTATTTGGCCTTCCAGCCGCTAGGAGATATACCCAATGGATTTCAAGATGCATCGCGACGGCAAAGGAGCGAATCCCCGGGAGCATAGTGAACGATGTGACCGGGGTGAGTGAGTGCAGCCAACAAAGAAGCAACTTGAAAGATGACGGGTATAAACCATCATCACGCGCGATGATGAAATATACGTGCGTGATGAGTTGATTATGTGTAACCCGATATCAGATTGTTAGAGCGATTGTTTTTCCTGAGGAAACACCAGATTAAGGGTGATGGCTGTCAAACCGCCAGCAGCAATACCGGAAGAGAGTAACGTTTTCAGCCAGTCAGGAGCGAACTGTAAAATTAGCGGTTGTTGAGCAACGCCCATACCAACCGCTAAAGAGAGCGCGATAATCATAATTGCCCGGCGGTTAAGCGCTTCTCTGGAAACGATACGGATACCAGATGCGGCAATCGTACCGAACATCACGATAGTGGCGCCTCCTAATACCGGTTCAGGGATCTGTTGTACAAATCCTGCCACCGCAGGAAATAGACCTAACAGCATCAACATTAGCGCTACGGCATAACCTACACGGCGGCTGGCAACGCCAGTGAGTTGGATAACCCCGTTATTCTGCCCAAAACAAGAATTTGGGAAAGTATTAAATACGGCAGAAAGCATAGAATTTAAGCCGTTAGCTAAAACACCGCCTTTAATACGTTTCATATATAGAGGACCGCTGACCGGTTGCTCGGAAACATCAGACGTCGCGGTAATATCGCCGATAGTTTCCAGCGAAGTTACCATGAAAATCAGCATTAGCGGGATAAGCAGATTCCAGTCAAAGGAAAGACCATAATAGAGTGGCGCGGGAATTGTCATGAGCGGGCCATTGTCTTGTACCGTTGCTGGTGGCAGCATCCCCATTAGCCAGGCGGCAACATAACCGACTGCCATTGCAATCACCAGAGAAGCGATACGCAGATAAGGATTACGCTGGCGGTTCAGCAAAACAATGACGACCAACACAACGCCTGCCAGAGACAGATTCTCTGGAGAGCCAAAAGTGTGATTTTCGATAGCAGAAAACCCGCCGCCGATAGAGGTCAACCCCACCTGAATGAGCGACAAGCCGATAATCATCACCACAACACCGGAAACCAACGGGGTGATAATTCTCCGGGCCAGATGTAATACGCGGGATAACAGAATTTCTGTGACGGATGCCGCCATCAGAGTGCCAAATAACGCTGCCATCATAGTTGGAATGTCGGCGCCGCCGTTTTTCAATGCCAGCCCGCCCATGATCAGTGGGGAAACAAAGTTAAAACTGGTCCCTTGAATGGAAAGTAAGCCAGAACCTACCGGCCCCCAAGCTCGGATCTGGATTAATGATGCCAATCCTGAAGCAAACAGAGACATACTGATAATCCGCTGCGTATCGTGAGCGGGTAGCCCTAGCGCTTGGCAGATTAAAATTGCCGGTGTGATAACAGCGACAAACATTGCCAGTAAATGCTGACAGGCAGCAAACAACGTTTGGGGCAACGGCGGCCGATCTTCTAAGCGATAAATCAATTCACTAGCTGGTTTCTTCGGGGGGATTGTTTCAGCTTGTTCAGGGGATGAGGTGAGCATGGTGTGAAATTCCGGGCTGACAAAGAAAGCATTTTAATGATCAATGGTGTAAAGGCAATCGTTTGCTTAAAAATTCCGTCACTTGCTATGATTCGCTGTGGTCACATTTTTATATGTTTTAACTTGTGTTTGTTGCAGATTTTTTTTCTAATCCAGCGTTGCCTGTTTTTGGCGTTCTCTAAGGATGAGTATAACGTCGTAATAACTTACATAATTTTAACAATATAGCTGGGGTACATAGATGTATCATCTTGATGTTTATGGCACGCTCGTTGCATCCGCATTAGTACTATTACTTGGACGCAAACTTGTACAATCAGTCCCATTTCTTGAAAAATACACCATTCCTGAGCCGGTCGCCGGTGGCCTGTTAGTTGCTCTGATTCTTTTAGCCGTTCAACAAACAATAGGTTGGGAAATTAGCTTTGATTTGTCTCTTAAAGACCCTTTGATGTTAACTTTCTTTGCCACTATCGGCTTGAATGCCAATCTTTCCAGCCTGAAAGCGGGGGGAAAGGTCCTGTTCACGTTTGTTTTCGTCGTTGTTGGCTTGTTGTTGGTTCAGAACACGGTGGGTATCGCTCTGGCTGAATTATTGGGGCTGGACCCCTTAATGGGCTTACTGGCGGGTTCTGTTACGTTGTCTGGCGGTCATGGTACCGGCGCCGCTTGGGGTAAACTGTTTAGTGAGCGTTATGGTTTTGAGAATGCGACAGAAGTCGCAATGGCTTGTGCGACTTTCGGTTTAGTACTGGGTGGTTTGATTGGTGGTCCGGTCGCACGTTTTCTGGTGAAAAATACCAAAACCCCAGGGCTAAGGGGCGATGATACTGAGGTACCGACAGCATTTGAAAAACCTTATACCGGGCGGATGATCACCGCATTGGTAATGCTGGAAACGATCGCATTGATCGCTATCTGCCTGATGGCAGGTAATTTTGTGTCTGAATTTTTGCAAGGTACATGGTTTGAACTACCAACATTCGTCTGTGTGTTATTTATCGGGGTTATCCTTAGTAACAGTCTGTCGGTGTTAGGTTTTTACCGAGTCTTTGACCGAGCGGTTTCTGTACTGGGTAACGTAAGTCTTTCCCTGTTCTTGGCAATGGCGCTAATGAGCCTGAAATTGTGGCAGATGGCATCGCTGGCATTACCGATGTTGATCATTCTCACCATCCAGGCCATCGTTATGGCGCTGTATGCAATTTTTGTCACCTACCGGGTAATGGGGAAAAACTATGATGCTGCGGTGCTGGCGGCGGGCCACTGTGGTTTCGGTTTAGGGGCGACACCTACCGCCATTGCGAACATGCAGGCGATTACCGATCGCTTCGGGCCATCTCATGTAGCGTTTCTGGTGGTGCCGATGGTCGGCGCGTTCTTTATTGATATCGTTAACGCGATTGTGATTAAACTCTATCTGCTGTTGCCGGTATTCCCGGCGGTGTAGGGTAAATTAGCAAGATACTGCGCCAACTGAATAGCTGGTGCAGTATTGTTGTGTTCTGCTGTAATTCGTAATTCAGATCTTCTACCACTGCTCAATTTTGTTACTAATGTAATTGAGGCGATAACTATGATGGCAGTAGGGGAAATATTTTTGCATGATATTTAACTTTCTTGAGGGTGTTGTTTGGAGTTTATCGTCAATTTCCGGAATATTTTGTCCAGATGTTCTGCCAAAGAATTTCCCTGTACACTAACGAGCATTAAGGATTGTGTCGCACCTGTTTCCAAAAGAGGAATCGCTACCAAGTTGTGGGCAATTTTCGCTACACTGGCAGGTAGAATTGCTACACCAAGGTTAGCGGAAACAAAGCAAATCATATTAGCAATATTGGGTACTTCAAGAAAGTGTGACAGTGAAAAGCCTGTCTTTTCTGATAATGACTCTATTTGGCGCCGTAAAAAAGTCCTGTGACTGGCTGGTTGTAAAAGCAATCGTTCTCCTTGTAGTTCATGAAGTTTAATTCCTTTTGCAGAGGCTAGAAAGTGCCCCTCAGGTAGTAACACATAAAGTGGTTCCATTCCTAAATAAATAACCCTTAACCCTTTAGTCGATTCATTACTTAAATCAGCTCTAAGTATTGCGGCATCAAGGCTCCTTGAGCGTAAAGCGGTTAAATGCGTAAATGCATTACCCTCGCAGAGCTGCAATTCAAGCTTGGGACGTTCCTTCAGCAAAACAGATAAAGCAGAGGTTAAAATAGATGAAAAGATTGAACTGGCAGAATATCCGATGCGCAGGATACCGATTTCTCCGGTTTCTGCCTGTCTGACTCTGTTGATGCTATGTTGGGCTGTCGCCAAAACTCTTAGGGCCTCATCTAAAAAGACTTCGCCCGCTTTGGTTAGTTGGACGCCATGAGTATTTCGGTGAAACAACTTCACATTCAAAGAAGATTCAAGAGATTTAATACTTTGGCTTAAAGGGGGTTGTGTAATGTGTAAGCGTTCCGCTGCGCGCCGGAAATTCAAAGTTTCTGCTACGGCAATAAAATAGCGTAATTGTTTAAGCTCCAACACTTAATTCCTCTGATTTGATGTGAGAGTAAATTTACCTTGTATTTGATTTCATGTTCACTCTTATGTTTTGGCTATCACCGTGAGTGAATATTAGACTTTCCCGTTTCTAATGATCTTATATAGATTGTTTCCATCATTAATTTCATTCTCTTCAATAAGTTATGAGATTGCTTCTGTTCATTTGTTCGACGGCTGCTTTTTTTAATCTATACCAGCTTCAAGCTCTATATCCGTGGCTGACTGCAAGATTTGGTGTTATACCAACGACAGCAGGATGGTTAAATATGGCTAGTTTGTTGGGAATGATGATGACAGCACCTTTTGTGAGCCAATGGGTATGGAAATTCGGTACAGCATATGCCCTCAAAGCCGGATTGTGTGGTCTTATTTTACTAAATTTATGTATTGGTTTTAGTGACTCGATACAACAACTTTTTATAATCCGCATTATTCAAGGTTTCATTGTACCCGCTGTATTAACAGCTAGTATGGTTCTCATCAGTCAAACTGAAAGTGAGCATAAACGTACCCATGTTGTGAGTTGTTATGTCGCAGGGACAGTGTTAGGCAGTACTCTGAGTCGATTTTATCCTGCTATTGCTACAGATGTGGTGGGATGGACACTGGGGTTTTTTACCTGTGCTTTCTGGCTTACATTGGCACTTATGCTGGTTATTCATAGATTGGGGCATATCTCTGTTACCTCAGAAGACAATACTAATCCGCCAGAGTATGCTCTGCGTTCTATTTTTCCGCTTGTAATAAAAGAAAAATGGTTACTTATCGCCTTATTATCTGGGTTTGGTCTGCTATTTACTCAAAGCGCTATTTTTACGGCTTTAGGATTACGTCTGGCTGCCACTCCTTTTAATCAGCAACCTACATATATCGGATTGATTTATTTGGCCTGTTTGCCAGCCCTGATAGTGATATTTCTGAGTCCGTATCTGCACAGAAAATACAGCCAAAGTGTACTGGTAATAGGAGCAGGTATATTGCTGTGGGTATCTATTGTCATGATGGGGAATTCAATCGTTTTTGTTCTGTCAGGAGTCATTATTTTTGCAATATGTACCTATTTTATACAAACATTGACGACCAGACTTGTCAGTCAGGTCCATTATATTCCTGTCACTTTTGCCAGCGGGCTTTATCTGAGTTGTTACTACGGTGGTGGCGCTTTAGGAGCGATTTTTTCAGGTTATGCTTTTTATCAATCAGGCTGGCATGGAGTGATGAAGTTCTTAGCTATTGTTCACCTGATTATCATTTTGGTACTTTTTTTGTTTATCCATCTGCGAAAGGAAATCCACCCTAATGTGCACCCTTAATCTTGACCATTCTTATCCTCCCTCGACAGGCTATCTTGTCAAGGGCATTGATATCCTGGAAGTTCACGATTTTTCAGCAATTGATTGGGAAAATATACTTAGCCATATGAACCAGTTGGGCAGGAACCAGCGGCTATCCAGAGCAGAACTAAATGAAAACCTATTCACTGAATCGTTTAGAATAAATCTGTTTGATAAAATTCCAATGCTTTGGGAGATCGAAAAAACATTAAGAAATGCGGCCTTACAGGGGTATCATATTATTCACATCAGACAGTTAGGATTAGCAGGAAAATCGCCGGATGAGCAGGCTATCTGCTTTTACGTTATTGCTTTAATGATAGGCTTTCCTTTAGCGGCAAATAAAGTTACGGGACAAGTTGTTTGGGATATCAGAAAG
The DNA here is from genome assembly GCF_001083805.1 of Photorhabdus luminescens subsp. luminescens. GTDB lineage: Bacteria > Pseudomonadota > Gammaproteobacteria > Enterobacterales > Enterobacteriaceae > Photorhabdus > Photorhabdus luminescens. The sequence continues at coordinate 200,226 of NZ_JXSK01000005.1, forward strand.
CAGATGAATAATGATGCTCTGTATCAAACGTTTTCAGAAGGGTCGGATGAAGCAACCTATCATACCGATACCGCCTTTTATAATGAGCCGGTTAAATATTTTGGTTTATATTGCCGAAAATCTGCTTCTTGCGGTGGTGGGGTTAATCGTTTTTGCAATGCGCTAGCGCTGAGGAATAAGCTCTCTAAAGAACCTGATACATCATGGATGATTAAGTTGATGACAGAACGCACTGCTATATTTCAAGTCCCTACCTCGTTCACGAAAAGTGGTGGTATCGAAACCATTGAAGCTAAGGTTTTTGGTCACAAAACTCCCGTCCGCTTAAGACTGGATTCTATTGAAAGTGGATTTGAGATAAAAAATGACCTTTCTGGTATTGCTTTAACTGCTACTATTCGTGAGTTTCTAAGGCATGTTGATAAGCCTGAGAACCACATAGAAATGCAGCTTGAGGAAGACAGTGCGATCTTTGTGAATAACCATGAATTATTACACTATCGCAGTAGTTTTATAGATCATCAACGACACTTAATGAGAATTTGGATAAAAGTGTAAGTTGTTAACGAGTATCTGGGTTTGCCGGATTGATACAGAAACTTATTTAATCTGTGATTACGTCTTTCAGGTGGTAGATTTTATCATGTTAACTCTAGAGTGGAGTAACTTTAGAGTTCTTTACATTTAAGATTGTGAAATAGGATGGGCAACGATGAAGCTTTTCAACGCATTGGGGTTTCGTTGGGATCGATCTGCGGTTCCTCTTATTGTTCCGATTCATTCTATTGAGCGGGTATGCTTTCGTTTTCACCGGATGTTACCGGAATTTGTTTGGGATGCCAGCGTGCTTGAAGGTAATCCCTTCACCTTCCCGGAAGTGAAAACATTGTTGGACGGTATAACCGTCGGTGGTAGGAAGGTTTCTGATCAGGAGCAAGTTCTGAATCTCGCAGAAAGTTCCAAACGTTTGTTATCTCTGGTGAAAAGAGGTCAATTTGAGTTGACCAAGGCTACGTTTACTGAACTTCATAGTATAGTTGCCCGTAATGAAGCTTTGGAATGGGGAGCGTTTCGTGGGGAAGGCCGAGAGATAAACTACACTCCAGACGTTGGACTGGGTGAATATGGTCGCCACACGCCGTTGCCTACTGAGCCAGACGCACCAGAGTTGAATCGCGTTTTTCACGAAGGTATTGCTGTGTTGAGTGAATGTCAGCCTTTTGAACAAGCAACTGCATTCTTTCTTTTCGGGGCGTTACAGCAATTCTTCTTTGACGGTAACAAACGCACTTCACGTTTTATGATGAATGGTATCCTGATGTCGAATGGCATCGATGCAATCAGTGTACCTGCGGCAAAATTGCATGAGTTCAATGAAAAAATGGTCCGCTTCTACCTGAGCAAAGATGCCACTGAGATGATGATGTTTCTTATGGATTGTCACCCGGATAAAGTGGCAAATCCCGATTTTTTTAAATGATCATAAAATGGTTTCTGGTATAAGCCTATGGCGGGATTTCACTTTGTTTACCTGCCATGTGGTAATTCATTTACCAGCGATTCTATACTCCACTTATAGCAAAAAATTTTATTGCATTACAAATGTCATCACAGGAGATAACGTTATGAGTACTATTCAGATCAAAGTAGAAATCAGAACTATCTTCAATCTGGCAGGAGATATACACGGGAAATCAGAGTTAGATTTAGCCTGTGGATATGGTCTCTTTAGTCGAGAATACAGAAATCGTGGCGCGTCTAATGCAACACCGCCAACACTTCAATACCAGTCGGAACTTCCCGGTAGTAAATAATGTGGCTCTCTACGGGGAAACTCAGTACACCTAAATAAAGGTCCTCACTGCGATCACGACCGGGGGATGGGTGACGATCAAGAATTTCCGTCATAGTCACACGTAACGAAGTTGAGTAAGCTTCCGCGACATTTGCCCCCCATCGGCGCATAGAATAGAGTTTGATTGCACGAATATGCTTTCTGGCTTTCTTAGTAAACCGGACACTCATCCTTAAGCCTTACCCTCAAGTTCATCAACTGTCAACGGTGCAAATACATCATCAATACTATGCAATTCGCCACGATCAGCTTGTGCAATAGATTCAGCCAGAACGGCTTTTAAATTCTGTAACTTGAGCTGTGCGAACTGATCATACTCTTCGGGAGAGATAACCACGGCCACACGTTTACCATGCTTACTAATTTCCACAGGTTCACGCTGAACTTTCATAAGCAGATCACCAAACTGGTTCTTAGCTAGTTGTGCGGGAATAATTTCCATACATCACCTTCCGTCTAAAATGGCTCGAATAGCTATTATGGCTAAAAGTGCATGGAGCTACCAATAATTAAAATAGCCAACTGCCAACCAAGATGACTTTTTGGGTACCAAATTGAACAATTTTGCGAACATAATCCCTGGCTCTAACGTTCAGATTCCTCCCGGAATAGCCCGATTACAAGATATTGTCAGCCTGAGTGCATCAGGAAATTCATTCGCAGTTTTACGGAGGAATGGTCAGATGGTGGCCTGGAATACTAATAACGATAATATAGTACACAGTGAATATGATGATTAATCCATTGTCATTATGAATCACTAAAAAACACTAAAACCAAGGCTAAGCTATAATATCCCGGCTTAGCCTATTGTTTATTTAATTTGAAATATTAGCTCTCCCGCCCCTGTTATTACCAAAGCCACTTTTTAAATAAATATTAAAAGAAGATAACTTTACGAAATAGTTTAAATGTAAATCCTAAAAAATAATTCATTTGTTTATAAACAGAAAGTATATTACGCATCTCTCTTGGTGATTTTTATTCTTTGCTTTACCGTTAATACTTAGTAAATTAAGTTACATGTTTGAGTATTAATAAGATTAGCAATAAAGATGTACATACCCCCTAAATTCTGTTGCCCAAGTCTCATAATTTTAATTTTTACGCTTTATCGATAAGAAATAATCTAAAACCAACTACCAAAAAATCAATTTAGTATTAACCTATAGTTATCAGCCGATAATTTCTTTCTATTATCTTATTCATCAAAGAATCGCTGATATTAAATTGCAGTAGAAATTCAGCTTAACCCGCAAGGGATAGGTTTTATGGCATAGATTCCCCTGTGGGTAAAAAGGTTAATCCGATATCACCATCATTAGGAGAATAATATGAATCAAAATAATGAGTCCTCACCAAACATGGATGCCGAAGGTAATCCTATCAAGCAATATTGGCAACCGGACAGGAGTAGTCATTCTGATAATAATACTTCCATCGTCTCTAATAACGAGTCAACGGCGATGTTATTGCCAAATGGCAGAATGATCGCTTGGGGAAATGATTATAGTAGCCAAATCCCGCCTGACATTGCCCAATTGCAGGATATCGTCAGTATCAGTGCAACAAGTGAGGCTTTCGCGGCTCTGCGGAAAAACCGTAGCGTGGTTGCTTGGGGGAACGAGGATAAAGGTGGTCGAATCCCACCAGAAATTGCTCAGTTGCAGGATATTGTCAGCTTGAAGGCAACAGATTCTGCTTTTGCAGCCCTGCGGGTAAACGGTAGCGTGGTCGCTTGGGGCGATGAGAATTTCGGCGGTCAGGTTTCACCAGAAATCGCCAAATTGCAGGATATTGTTAGCTTGAGTACAACAGGCTCCGCTTTCGCGGCTCTACGGGAAAACAGTAGCGTCGTCGCGTGGGGAGATGAGTATTCTGGCGGTAAGATACCGCCTGAAATTGCAGAGCGGCAAGATATTGTCAGCCTGAGTTCAACAGTAAACGCATTTGCAGCCTTGCGGGCAAATCGGAGCGTGGTCGCCTGGGGACTTGAGAATTGGGGCGGGCAGGTCTCGCCAGAAATTGCCCAATTGCAGGATGTTGTCAGCCTGAGTGCAACAGATTCTGCTTTTGTCGCCCTGAGGTCAAACCGCAGTGTAGTCGCCTGGGGCTTCAAAAATTCGGGCGACCAGGTTCCGCCTGAAATTGCTAACTTGCAGGATATTGTCAGTATCAGCGCAACAGGAACTGCATTTGCAGCCCTACGGGCAAATCACAGTGTTGTCGCTTGGGGAAGCAAATATTCGGGTGGCAGTATTCCGCCCGAAATTGCCAAATTACAGGATATCGTCAGTCTGAGCACAACATATGGTGCTTTCGCGGCCTTGCGGGCAAACCGCAGTGTAGTTGTCTGGGGAGGCAATGGTATTTCAGTCCCGCCCGAAATTGCCGAATTGCAGGATATTGTCAGTATCAGTGCGACAGAAACCGCGTTTGCAGCTCTGCGGGCGAACGGTAGCGTCGTTGCTTGGGGGTATGGCAGTTATCAAGGCAACCAAATTCCATCCGGGATAGCCCGATTACAAGATATCGTCAGCCTGAGTGCGTCAAAAAACTCATTCGCCGTATTGCGGGCTAATGGTCGGAAAGTAGCCTGGGGTTCTGCTTACGACAATAACGTGCATCATGAATATGAAAATTAACTACCACATTATCATGTGGTTACGATACAGACCCTTGTGGATAAGGTAAATCCAATATGACCTTATTTAGGAGAACAAAATGAACCAAAATGACGATTTCTCACTAAACGGGGATACCCGCAGTAGTTCTATAAATCAATACCGGCAATCCGGCATAAATAGTAACTTTGATGACAATATCCCCATCGTTTCTGACGGGGCCAGTGCTATGTTATTGCCAAATGGCAGAGTGATCGCCTGGGGAGATGAAAATTATGGTGGCCGAATACCGCCCGAAATTGCCCAATTGCAGGATATTGTCAGTCTGAGTACAACAGGCTTTGCTTTCGCGGCTTTGCGGGCAAATCGTAGCGTAGTTGCCTGGGGACTTAAAGATAAGGGCGGCCAGGTTCCGCCAGAAGTTGCTAAATTACAGGATATTGTCAGCCTAAGTGCAACAGGAGGTGCTTTCACAGCCCTGAGGGTAAACCGCAGTGTAGTCGCTTGGGGGGCTTCGGACTATGGCGGCCAAATCCCGCCAGAAGTTGCTAAATTACAGGATATTGTCAGTCTAAGCACAACAGATTCTGCATTCGCGGCTTTGCGGGCAAATCGTAGTGTAGTCGTCTGGGGGGATAGCTCTTTTGGAGGTGAAATCCCTCCCGAAATTGCCAAATTACAGGATATTGTCAGCATCAGCGCAGGAAGCTTTGCATTTGCAGCCCTGCGGACAAACCGTAGCGTGGTCACCTGGGGATTAGGAAATTCCGGCGGTCAGGTCCCCCCAGAAATTGCCAGACTACAGGATATTGTCAGCCTGAGAGCAGGTGCTGATGCTTTCGCGGCCCTTCGGGCCAACGGTAGTGTAGTTAGCTGGGGACTTAAAAATTGGGGCGGCCAAGTCCCTCCAGACATTGCCAAATTACGAGATGTTGTCTGCCTGACTGGCGCAGATATTGCTTTCGCTGCCCTAAGGGCAAACCGTAGTGTAGTCGTCTGGGGAGGTAGTTCTTTTGGAGGTGAAATCCCGCCTAACATTGCCAAATTGCAGGATATCGTCAGTATCAGTGCAACAAGTGAGGCTTTCGCGGCTCTGCGGACAAACCGTAGCGTGGTCACTTGGGGGAACGGGGATAAAGGTGGTCAAATTCCACCCGAAATTGCCCAATTACAGGATATTGTCAGCCTGAGAGCAGGTGCTGATGCTTTCGCGGCCCTTCGGGCCAACGGTAGCGTGGTCGCTTGGGGGAGAAGAAGTTTAAACATCCAGGTCCCCCCCGGAATAGCCCGATTACAAGATATCGTCAGCCTGAGCGTATCGGGAGGTTCATTCTCAGTCCTGCGGGCGAATGGAGAAAGATTAGCCTGGGATGTTGGTAACTATAATATAGTACACAGTGAATATGATGATTAATCCATTGTCATTATGAATGACTAAAAAACACTAAAACCAAGGCTGGGCTATAATATTCCGGCTTAGCCTATTATTTATTCAATTTGAAATATTAGCTCTCCCGCTCTTGGTAATTTTTATTCTTTGCTTTACGGTTAATACTTAGTAAATTAAGTTACATGTTCACGTATTAATAAGAATAGCCATAAAGATGTACATCTTTATTAAATTATTCTGCTCAAATCTCATAATTTTAAATTTTACTCATTATCGATAAAAATAATCTAAAACCAACCACCAAAAAACAATTTAATATTAACCTATAGGTATCAGGCGATAATTTTTTCTATTATCTTATTTATCAAATGTTGGGACTAAGCACCTAGTCTGGAAATGCTGGCAGAGGAAGTTGATAAAACAACTGATTAATTATAAAGAGGCTGGAGATATCTTTATCAATCAAGCAGAAAAAAAGCATTAGGGGAGAAAGTAGCAAACCGTTGAATATAAATAGTTCAGGAATGGAGATCCCATTCCTGATTATGGTGATTTAATTTTGTCTAACACTCAATTAAATCGGATGACAAGTTCTCATTTATTTCTCTTGATGAGATATATTGGTGCCGCTATCTTGTACATAATCATCAAAAATAATAATAAAACTGTTATGAGAAGCAGAATATGATTTTTCAATATCTTTCTGTATTACTGACAATATAAAACTATGCGTATCGGAGAGATCCCACACCTTGACATCTTCACAATCAAGAGCTAAATATTCCTCTCTACCTTCCTCTCCACATTTATTAACCGAAACTTTAACCGGTTCAGTTGAGAGATTTTTAACATAAATCATAAATCCTCCACTATATCAATAATGAATATTTGCATTTAATTCAATGGAATACGAAAAAATTAAATTAAAAAAACTAGTGCGATAATAAACTTTTTTAGACAGATGGTATCGAATATAAAGAATTTATCTGGCTGCCGTTATTGTAAACCACGTTATCATAAATAATCACGTAGCCATTTAATCTTATTGAATATAACAATGTAACACTATCTTTGCGTGCTACTGACATTAAAAAACCGCGCCTATCTGATCTATCCCATTGAACCACTTCTCCTTTATTAATTTCAATATATTCGTCATTACCTTCATCACTACTCCATTTACTAATTGCAACTTTAACCACATTCTCTGAAAGACTTTTGACATAAATCATATTAACCTCTCCATTATATCAACGTAGATTTATTTAGCTCTAATTTAAAAGCACCCTAATATGTACCATAATGAAATATAAGTATAGATAAAAAAACCAACAAAACTACTATTATTTGCGTGACTTCCATCAAGGTTTTATACTTCGAAAAGAAAATATTTAAAATTACATTCATTGGCTTAATATAAACATTTACTATTTAAACTTAGTAACTCAATATTACATTGATGAAAATTTCCTATCATAGATTTACATCTATTTTCGTTTTAACCTTTGAGCATAATGTTGCGCTAATACCGTACACATCATCAACTTAATTTGATGAAAAATGTCGGAACCACCTGTCACCCCAGTTAGCTGATAAAAGACTTCGAGTAGTGACACGTCGTATCAATTAATCCGAGGTATTAGATTAGATTTTTTAAGAAAATAATAAAAAACCATTTATATTTTATGGGGATATGTTTTAACGCTGATGCTAATTTAGGAATAATTGTGGTTCTATTTTCCATTCCTTTGGCAATAATACATTATCAATTTAATAGAATAATTAAAAGAAAGCTCTATAGCAGAGCATCTTAATTATTGGATAAAACCAGATATCCGTATTTTTGGCGGCGTTGAGAAACGACAAGTCCGCTCCGACATGTTCTCAATCACGCATTACCATAATGTGTCCGTTCTGGTAGCCAGCGTTCAATCAGGGCGCGGGCATGTTCCGGGTAATGCTGGTGGATATGTCGGGCAATACGCTGTACTTCCGGCAACATTCCCTGATCTCTTAGCAAATCAGCAACCTTAAATTCCGCATTCCCAGTTTGGCGTGTTCCTAATAACTCCCCGGGACCACGAATTTCCAGATCTTTTTGCGCGATAACAAAACCATCATTACTGTCTCTAAGCACTTGCAGGCGTATTCTGGCAGTACTGCTCAGCGGCGTTTTGTAAAGTAAAACACAATGGGAGGCAATAGCGCCACGGCCGACTCGTCCGCGTAATTGATGTAGTTGCGCCAAGCCAAGCCGTTCCGGGTTATCGATAACCATCAAACTGGCATTCGGCACATCCACGCCCACTTCAATAACCGTTGTTGCGACCAGAAGCTGTAGTTCTCCACACTTAAAAGCTTCCATCACTTGCTGCTTTTCTGCGGCTTTCATTCGTCCATGCACCAACCCGACTTTCAGCTCCGGCAAAGCAAGAGTAAGCTCTTCACTGGTGGCTTGCGCCGCTTGAGCTTCCAACACATCAGAATCTTCAATCAGCGTACAAACCCAATAGACTTGTCTGTTTTCATCAAGGCAGGCATTTTTGATTCGTTTGATCACTTCTTCGCGGCGTGTATCCGGGATCGCAACTGTTGTGACCGGCGTTCTCCCCGGCGGCAGTTCATCAATAATAGAAGTATCGAGATCCGCATAAGCGGTCATTGCTAAGGTTCGGGGAATTGGGGTGGCCGTCATAATCAATTGATGAGGATGAAAACCTTGTTCACGTCCTTTTTCCCACAAAGCCAGACGTTGATGCACACCAAACCGATGTTGCTCATCAATAATCACCAGCGCCAGACCGGAAAATTTCACCTGTTCCTGAAACATGGCATGTGTACCGACAATCATGGCGACTTGGCCGTTGGCAATGGCTTCTTGTTGTTTCTGACGCGCTTTCCCCTTTTGCTTACCCGCTAGCCAGCCAATCTGAATACCCAAAGGTTCTAGCCATTGCCGGAAGGTATTAGCGTGTTGTTCTGCCAGTAGTTCAGTCGGCGCCATTAAGGCGACCTGCTTACCATGCGCAATGGCACGCAACGCAGCCAATGCGGCAACCAGCGTTTTTCCTGAACCTACATCGCCTTGAATCAGCCGCATCATGGGAACATCTTTTGCCAGATCCTGCTCGATTTCTGAGACAACCCGCTGTTGCGCATGAGTTGGAGAAAATGGCAGGCGATTAAGGAATTGCGGTTTTAACTTGTTTTCCATCGGCAATGGCTGAGCATGATAGCGCTGTACGCCAGCTCTGACGGCTAACATACTTAAATGATGCGCTAAAAGTTCCTCCAGAACCAGACGGCGGTAAGCTGGATGTTTGCCGGTTTCCAGATCCGCCAGAGCAATATCTGGCGTTGGGCGGTGCAGGGTATGCAATGCTTGCGGCAGACTAATGATGGAGCGGCTAAGTTCTTCTGGTAGGAGTTCGTTGATTACACAGGTATCCAGCAATTTCAGGGCTTGATCAATGAGATTACGCAGCGTCGTTTGACGAACACCTTCCGTTGTTGGGTAAATCGGCGTTAATGTCTCTTGAAGGCGTACATTTCCAGTATGATTTTGAATCTTATACTCAGGATGAATAATTTCGGCGCCCTGACTGCCTCTTCTGATTTCACCATAGGCAACAACTTGTTTTCCTTTCGCCAGATTGTTTCTCATTGCCGCAGAAAAGTTAAAGAAGCGCAGTGTGAGCACGCCTGTGCCGTCACTAATTTTGCAGATCAGAGTCCGACGACGCCCAATAACAATATCGGTACGCAGGATTTCACCTGCGACGGTGGCGGAAATACCCGGTAAAAGATCATTAATAGTATAAAGGCGTGTCTGGTCTTCATAACGCAGAGGGAAATGCAGCAGCAGATCCTGCAAATTAACCAACCCTATTTTTGCTAATTTAGCGGCCTGACTTGCCCCGACGCCATGCAGGGAAGTTAGAGGGATGGCATCAAGCAATGGGCCTCTCATAAGGTTTCTTTTATCTCCATAATTGCATGGCAGTCCATCAGGTTTCACAGGTCACGGCCTGATCCTGTTTACCATCGATAATAATACAGACGAGTTTAACGTAATCAATGGAATATTTTCCTCTGTAACTGGTTGAAAACCATATCAATACCTTGAGAGTAAGCAGCTATAACGAAAAAGACGATTTGTAACGACAGGTTCTTGCAGCCTGTTTTGCATAATCTGCCTTGTCAGCCAAATGTAAAATAACGTTGTTGTGAGGTGAAAAAATAATCAAAAAAGGTGTTTAAATTTTACCCCATATCTGTATAACCTCTTGTAGCCTCGGTGAACAATATGCCATCGTTTTGGGTAGCGATGTCTATTTTATCCTGGCTTATGTCTGTTCTAAGCGGGATATCGCCGGGTTGTGATATCAATAATATTTTGGAGAAATAATCATGGGCCAAAGAAAATATCTGACTCAATCAGAAGTAGAAAGCATGTTGGAAATGGCAAAAGTCGGGCCTAATCCAGAACGAAATTATTGTCTGGTGTATATGAGCTATATTCACGGCTTTCGTGTTAGCGAAGCCAGGCATTTACGATTATCTGACATGGAATTAAAAGAAAAATGTTTATATATCAGGCGATTAAAAGGTGGGTTTTGTACTAATCATCCCCTCTTACAACGTGAGGTTAAGGCGATTAAGGCATGGCTTAAAGTGCGTAAGACTTTTCAGGGGGCTGATAGTGATTGGTTGTTTTTGTCGCGTTGCGGGAAGCCGCTTACTCGCCAGCGTATCTATCAGATTATTAGCCAATTAGGACAATTGGCTAATATTTCTGTAGACCCGCATCCACACATGTTGCGTCATGCCTGCGGTTTTGCTCTTGCAGATCGAGGGATAGATACCCGATTGATACAAGATTATCTTGGACATAAAAACATCCGCCATACAGTGCGATATACTGCCAGTAATGCTGAACGTTTTCAAGGGGTTTGGGGTATAAAAGGTAAACGTTAAGGTATTACAATTAGGACCATTTTGACAATTGAGAAACAATTGCCTAGAAATTATACTAAAAGTTTTTTAATAAAAAAAGAGATAGATTTGTATACATTTGTAAACTTCAAAGATAATACCACAGAAATATTTCAATAATCCACTCTTTTTATCCCAATATGCAAAAACATTACACTTCTTTCGTTACTTTAGCGAAATTTCTGTTCTTTATTTTATGATAAGGAAAGAAAATATCCTTAAAATTTGCAAAATAACCATATGTTATCTCTGTATCGCTCTGTTTTTGCACAGAAAAATTTTTATTTCTCAATTGTCAAAATGGTCCTAATTGGCAAATATTTGTACAGCTAGATGTCTCTGTTTATCAAAACGTGATGCACGAGTTTGAACCGGACTTTAGTTAAGTAGTTAAAAAGAGATTAATGAAATGAAAAAGATATTAAAGATAAGCGTCGTGGCGGCGTTGGTTATGGGGGCAGCTTCGGCTGCTTTGGCAGATGAGGTGGTGAAGAAGGGGGGGAGTAACGCCACAGTAACTGTTACTGGTACTGTTTCGGATGTGACATGTGACATTACCAGCGGCGTGAAAAACGGTGATGTGAGTTTGGGTAACCATCAGCCAAGTGAATTCAAAGCTGGTGCGGATAAATTGCAGGGCATGTATTTTGTTGAAGGATATAAAACTTTTACTGTTGGTGTCAGCGGTTGTGGTGGTACTGTTGCGGCAAAAAAATCACTTAAGCTGTTGGTGTCAGGGACTACGATAGGAGCAAGCACTGACATATTTAATGATGGTCAGGGTAATACGGAGGGGCAAACTCCAAATGCGGGTGTTGCATTAACCTATAAGGTTGATGGTTCTACTGATGCAAAGGAAGAGCTTCTTAAGAAAGACAGCAAAATTGTATTGGTTTCATCAAGTGATAAAGATCCAAAAGTGGGAGACCTTAATAACAAGTCTGTGGTCTTTAAAGCTTATATGGCGTCAGCGAATGCAGCACCATCTCCTCAGCACATTCATGCTCCTCTTAATTTTACCATAGCGTATGAATGATTATTGATTCAATAACCAGCCTGAGGAACTTCTCTTCAGGCTTTTTTGGTTGCAAATCCTGGATGATTGAAACGGTGTTTTATAAACCTCTATTGGCTGAGTGAAAAGAGAAAAGTAATGATAAATAAACTCCGACTTCCTAACATCATAGTAAAAAGCCTTGTATTGGGCGCATTTTTGTTCGCGTCGCAGAGTCAGGCCGAAGGCGGGTTTGGCATCAATGCTACACGTATTATTTTCTCACAGGATAAAGCTGAAGCGACGACGGTATCGGTGCGCAATACAACAACCAATATCCCTTACCTAGTGACGACTAAAATTACTCGCACCGTTGATGGTAAGGGTAAAGCGCCATTTTACGTCTCTCCTCCTTTGTTCCGTTTGGAGCCTAAAGGAACCAATGTCCTGCGCATCTTAGGTGATACCAGTAAGTTGCCGACTGACAGAGAAAGCGTCTTTTATTTTAATGCTTCTGCTATTCCCGGTAGTAGCTCTCCGTCTCCGAGTCGGCGCTTTGAAAGCGCCAAAATTGGCGGTGGGATAGCTTATGCCATCGGCAATACCATCAAACTATTTTATCGGCCAACGGGATTGGTGGGAACGCCGGAGCAGGCATACAAAGCCCTGCGCTTTACCCATGCTCCCGATGGCATTCAAGTTAGCAACAATTCGCCTTATCACATCAGCTTTACCCAGATCAAAGTTGATGGCGTACCGGTGAAATTTTCTGAAAGCCATCCACAAATGCTGGCGCCTTTCAGTAGCCATGTTTATCCCGCTCAAAATAATCAGAATAAAAAGAAAGTGGAATGGGCGGTGATTAGCGATCTCGGCGGTGGAGAGAACTTCAATGGTGAAATTCAGTAAAGCCGATATCTCAAGGATTCAGCGTCTACGCGGGTACCTGAATTACATCGGCATAGGAGGAATTCTGTGGCTCTCTTCGGGTCCCTTGTGGGCAGCGAATTCTGCCATCGCCACATTTAAGGCCGACATTGCCTACGGAACGTGTGATGTCACGGTGGATAACAATAATATCGATCTGGGCAAAGTGCAATTTGCCAGCTTGGTATCAGGGAACGCCTACGGGGAAACCAATCTCACTCTGAGAAATTGCTCAGATGTGATCGATGCAAACAGGGTTGCTCCTGCGATTACCATTACCGGAGAGCATTTTGGTACAAATGATAACACGCTGTTTCGTAGTCAAAACAGCGAAGATTCGGTTTCAAAGGCCGTGGGCGTCACGGTGCGCTTGAAGAAGCTTAATGGAACGGAGTGGTCCTCAAATATAGCGGATGGTGAACCATTTTATCTGGCGGATAAAGGCACAGTCATAAACGATCAAACTCCTTCTGTGCCGGTGAGATTTTCACTGGTATGCGCCCCGGCAGCCGGGGAGACGGTAATGGTCTGTAAAAAGCCAGGAAAAATCTATGCCAACGTGAATTTTACATTTGATTATCGTTGAGTTTGCAGCGCGATTCATTAACAGAAGAGTTGTAAACGAGTGAGTTTAAGGTGAACACAAAGTGATAAGGCAAGAAAAAAACAGAGTGGGCGACCAACAAGCTTTTCTGAGTAATGGCGGCTGCTCGACGTTGCGTATGGTGATGCTCCGGTTTTGTTGGGGGGTTATGTTAGCTGCGCTGTTCTTGGCAGGCAGCGTTATGGCTGAATCCGAAGATGCTAAACCCCCTCCAATCCCATCGACGCAATCGAGTGGGATAAACGTAAATCTGTTCGTAACTGTTGTGCCTGAACCTTGTGACGTAGGGATCAGTGGTGGCGATATAAGTGGTTCGGAGTTGAATTTTGGTTCGCTGTTAGCGGCAGAGTTCAGTTATGCAGGGTATGTATCACGTTCCAAGACATTTAATCTGGAATTAACCAATTGTGGCGATCCGGATTCTGCACCGAACGGACCCGCTCTCACTGTGTCAGGGAACACCATCGACGCTGAACATGTTTCAATATTTCGTGATCCCGATGATAGCGTCTCTGAGGGGTTGGGGTTTATTTTTCACTTAGGACCAGAAGGGAACATAAATCTGGATAGTGATTTGGTAATAAATAATCGTGAGAATCCCCTCTCTTACCCGCTAGTTGAATTTGAGGATGGTCGTGCTCTGCTTCCGGTAACGGTAGCGGTTGCACGTGGAAAAGATATTAAGGTTATTCGACCTGGCCCATTAGTTGCGCGAGTCGCATTTACCTACTCTTATCCGTGAGATGCGGTTTATCACGGATGATAAATATGGGGACAATTGAGGGGAAGCGGAGAGTTAAATGAAAGCGAAAAATAACACTCTTATAAACCGTGAGTTAATAACATGTCACAGCAGAGCGAAATATTCGTGGCTCATCATGATACTGATTGGATGGAGTATCGGTTGTGTGGCTTGGTCGGTTCAGGCGAATGGTAAGAATAATATTGAGATCACAATTAAAGGCAATCTGTTGCGTCCGACCTGTGCGTTGAGTGTGAACGGCGAACACCCTGACATTCTGTATCGCCGTAGTATGCCTCAGGTCTATGCTAGTGAACTCAGAAATAGCAAATATGTGGAACGCTCTGCCTTAGACTTGAAATTCCAGCTTAGTCACTGTAGTCCAGGTCAATCGCCAGCTTTGTACATATGGAGCAGGGATGCTAGCAACTCAGATGATTCGGAACTGTTCATGCCCGTAGATGGTGGTACTACTAAAGGAGTGGGGATTAGGCTATTGGACGTTAGCACCAATCAGTTTGTTAAGGTGAAACCTATTAATGATCCGTTTCAAATGCCGCTACCGTCTGTGGGGGATGGAACAACGAGGACGTTCCGGGCTTATGTGGGTGGTTTAGGCGACAAAAATAATCCAGCAACGTGTAAAAGTGACGGTACCAATGTGTTATGCGGAGGAACTGCGAATGTGCAGATACATTTTGAGTTTTCCTATGAGCATTTGAAGTAGATAGCGTTATAAGCCGGGTGTATTTGAGGAGTAGTGTCTGAGATGAAGTGGGATATATGAAAAAGCTGATAATCATGGGAATGCTGGGGATATGGGCGGTTATGGCGTCGTCGTCAGCACACGCAGGTCTTATGTTGAGGAAGACACGTATTATTTATCAGCAGGGCGACAAGGTGCAAAGCATCTCACTGCAAAATTCAGGCGAAAAGGTCTATCTGGTACAAGCTGCGGTGACGCCGTGGGATAACCCGAATACTCGTTCATCGGAGTTTACTGTGCTGCCCCCGTTGTTCCGTATGGAGGGCAATAGCTTGAATGTGATGCGGGTTATGCGTACCGGTGGTGATTTCCCTAATGATCGCGAGTCTCTGTTTCGTTTTCGCATTAATGCGATCCCGTCGAAGAAAACAGTTGATGACAGCAAGGAAAATAGCAGCGGCAAACAAGATGAGATTGGCGCGTCGCTATCTATCTCGTTGGGTATGAACATTAAACTTATCTACCGGCCGGATAAACTGCCGATGACGCCGGAACAGGCCCGTAGTCGGCTGACGTTTACACGAGCAGGCAATAGTGTCGTAGTGACCAACCCAACGCCGTATTACCAGACTTTTGCCCAACTGAAACTCGACGGCAAGGCGGTGAATTTTGACAAGGCTCCGTCAATATTGGTCCCTTTCGGCCAGACCACTTTTCCCCAGGCGGGCAAAGCTGGCAGTGAGGTGGAATGGTCGATGATCACCGATATCGGCGGGGTGAGTAAGTTACAGAGCAGTACGTTACAAGCTGGCTGAGTATATTTTGAGAATTGGAAGAGCATCACATGGCGGAGCGTAAGGTTTCAATAAAGCTGAGGGTGACGTCTGTGTTATGCGCTCTGGCAATGATATCGCCGGTTTTACCACTGAGGGCGGAAGAGAGTCTGATGGGGGCGTTATATGTCAATGATGCCCGTGTGCTTTACCTTGAATCATTCAACAATGGCGTTCCTTCAACATTCATTAATAACAGCGACGGTAATTATCTGATTCAGTCAACGGTACGGGAATTGGACCCTGCGACCGGTTTACCGCTGGATATTAAGGCGCCATTTATCGTGATTCCGCCTATTGCCAAGGTGGATGCGCATGAACGGCAGGTGCTGAAAATCCTGCGTACCGGTGGAGATTTTCCTAAGGATCGGGAATCTCTGTTCTTTCTGAATGTGCGTATGTTGCCTTCTGAGAAACCATCATCGGTATCTAAAGGTTTCTCAGGCAAGGTGAAAATGACGACGGCTTTAGCGGTGAAGGTGTTCTATCGTCCTGAAGGATTGCCAAAAGAGGGCGTTGCCGGCGCAGTGAAACAATTAAGCGCGTCAGTAAAAGAGAGTGTTGTAACGCTGACTAATCCGTCACCGTTTTGGATAACGTTTCAGGCTTTACATGTAAGTTCGTTTGCCGTACCGGAGCAGAATTTATTTAGGATGGTGCCGCCATTTGGTCAGCAGAGCTGGTCACTGCCGGTGGGCAAAATGTCTCCTGGTAATAATGTCACGATATCGTGGCGTGCTATTGATGAATTCGGCTTAGGCACCGATGAAGAGAGTCGATCTATTACTGTATCTGGCAGTGGTTAATAACTGGTTAATAGCAAATATGGTTAATAACAAATGTGGCTCATAGCAATATTACAGATACCGACAGAGTAGATATGAGTTAAATATATTTAAATAAGAGATGGCGATTTTAATAATGAAAATGTTAATTCCGGTGATAAATTGCTGTATAGAACGGCCGCCTATTTATCATCGTGTAAATCAAAATATTTCTATTTCTCTGGTTCTATCAAAGTGTCCGGTGAAATTACGCCTTGCTCTGGTTTTCTGTCGGATGGTGCTGGCGTTCCTGACTGGGTGGAGTGTTCAGGCGATAGGGCGTGATTATTTTGACCCGGCTTTATTGGACTTTGGTTCGAATTCAGGGCAATCGGTGGATTTATCGCAGTTTGAAACTGCTGGAGGTCAGGCGCCAGGGACTTATCGGGTAGACATTTACGTGAATGGGACTTTTTTTGATTCACGGGATATTACGTTCCAGCGTAATGGCGACAGCGAGCTGGTTCCGGTACTTACCCCAGATTTGTTAGAGACCGCCGGTGTCAATATCAGCGGCACGCCGGCATTAAAAACGTTGCCGGCGGATAAGCCGATAGATAGCCCGTTAGATAAATTTATTCCCCAGGCTACGGCCCGCCTCAACTTTTCCCAGATGCGGTTAAATTTGAGTATCCCCCAAATAGCGATGAAGCCTTCAGCCAATGGTCAGGTTGATCCGAAGTTATGGCAAGAGGGCATCCCGGCTTTTATATTGAATTACAGTATTAATGGCAGTCAGAATCGACGTTCACAGTTTGGTAATAAACAGGCTAATCAGAGCTTATTCGGTAGCTTCAATTCTGGATTGAATCTGGGGGCTTGGCGTCTTCGTAACACGGCGACCTATTCTTATAGTACTCAAACTTATAACCGGTATGACTCACTTAATGACGCAATGAAAAAAACCACTCAATCCCAGCAAAGATGGAACTTCCTGCAAACCTATTTGCAGCGGGATGTGGTGGCGTTACGCAGTGATCTGACGATAGGGGATACTTCGACCGGCAGTGTGGCGGGTCAGGTATTTGATGGTTTCCCCTATCGTGGGATTGGGCTGGCCACCAGTGATTCGATGATACCGGGTAGGCAGAGTGGTTTTGCGCCGATTATCAGCGGGATAGCTAAATCTAATGCTCAGGTGACGGTGACGCAAAATGGCAGTGTGGTTTATCAAACCAATGTCGCGCCAGGTCCATTTCGTATCACAGATTTGGTGGGTAGCAGTACCGGCGGGGATTTGCAGGTAACGATAACCGAGGCTGATGGTACCCATCATGGGTTCAGTCAGGCTTATTCTAGCCTGCCGATGATGTTGCGGCAGGGTCAATTCAAGTATGAAGCGGCAGCAGGGCGCTATCACAGTAGTGGGTATAGTAGTGGCGGGCATAAGCCAGTATTCGGCATGGTCTCCATGATCTATGGTCTGCCCGGCAATGTCACGTTATACGGTGGTGGTTTGGCGGCGCAATCGTACCAGTCCGCAGCGCTGGGGACCGGGCTTTCCCTTGGTATGATGGGGGCGTTATCTGCGGATATCACCACTTCTCGGGCCAGATTGAAAAATATGGCTGATATCCAGCGCGGAGAATCTTACCGCGCTAAATATTCGAAAAGTATGCTGACCTCTGGCACGACGGTGGATTTAACTGCGTACCGCTATTCCACACGTAATTACCTTAGTTTTTCCGATGTTAATACCCAAGGTTACACGGTTTGGGGGGAAATCCCTTCCTGGATGTCTCAACGACGTCGTAGCAGTTGGCAAATGAGATTGAGTCAGTCATTGCCGGGTAACTATTCCCTGTGGCTCAGCGGCCAGCGGGATAACTACTGGGGCAGTTCTAAAACTAACACCACTCTGTCGATGGGATTGAATGGTTCTTTCTACCGTGTGGGCTGGGGACTCAACTACAGCATTGATCGCATACGCGGCGACGGCGACTGGCCTGAGAACCGGCAAGTTTCGTTGAACGTCAACATTCCTCTCAGTCTGTTCGGCTCCTATGCGGCGCTGAACAATGCCTACGCCAATTATAGCTTGTTCCATGATAGTACCGGGCGCAGCAGTAACCAGTTAGGTTTGGGCGGTTCATTGCTGGATGACAATAGTCTGTCTTGGAGCGTATCGCAAAGTCAGGCGAATAAAGGGCAGGGGAACAGCGGGTCAGTGTCAATGGGATACCGTGGCTCCCTTGGGCAGGCCAGCTTGGGATACAACTACGATTCATCGGGAGGGCGAGGTGTGAACTACGGGGTTAGTGGCGGATTGATCGCCCATCAGCATGGCGTCACTTTGGCATCGCGTATTGGTGATGCTGCGGTATTGGTGCGGACCTCGGGGGTTGGCGGTATTCGTGTGATGAACTCCGACTCGATTTCGACTAATCGCTGGGGATATGCGGTGGTGCCTTATGCTCAGACGTACAGCCGTAATAGTATCAGTTTAGATCCGTCATCGTTGCCGGAGGGGGCCGATATGGCACAGGGTAGCAAGAACGTATTCCCGACTAAAGGGGCGGTTGTGATGGTGGATTACCCCGTGCGTATCGGGCAGCAATTGCTGATGAATTTGCTCTATCACGGTAAACCGGTACCGTTTGGAGCAATGGCGAGGCTTAAAGGGGATACAGAAACAAACCTGGCGGCGATAGTCGGGGAGGGTGGACAAGTGTACCTGAGCGGCATGCCTCCCAACGGGGTACTCAAAGTGAAGTGGGGCAGCGCGCCGGATAGTCAATGCGAGGTGGTGTTTAACCTGGGGCCTCCTCCGGTAAATGCGAAAAAAGATAAGAGCTGGAGTCCCATGAGGCAATTGAACGAAACCTGCCGTTAAGATGAGGCGGAATGTTGTGGGTCTGCGCTGATAACCTGATGCAGAAAACCATAGTTATTAGAGGCATAGTTATTAGAGGGGAACCTCTGAAAGGTAAGTGTAATCTGGCCGGGATGGAGTGATATCAACGAATGAAAATTTCTAATATAGCAACCGGGAAGTTACTCCCGGTTGGGCAGCCGATGAATACGAAGAGTAAGACGTTTATTAACAAGTTAAAACAGGATATTGGTTGGATGGCGGTTTGTTGTCGTAAGTGGCCGATATGGGTGGCAATGATATGTTTATCTGTGGTGGCTATCTTTTCTTCTCCCTCAGTGTTTGCCGAGTCACTAAATTGGAACGCTGATACGACCTTGAAAGTCTTGGGGCCTGAGCGGATGGTAAAGCGCAGTGATGGAGTAATCACTTACCCGGCAGCGGGTAAAGCGACATTAGATGTGTTTCCGTTTTATAGGAAGAGGATAGCGAGTAAAACCACCTCGTATGATCAGAAATTTCTGGAGGATGTCCGGTTCCAGCTCAGAGCAGGGCGCGGGGAAATTTTTAAAGTCCCTAGAGTGGTGTCAGGCAGTTACGAATGTACAATTATAGCTAAATCTCATTATTACCATACTAAGCATCCTATTGAAGGAACAGCCATTCAACACTTTACGGTGAGTCTTGATAAGCCATACCCCAATGAAAATCTTTCTCAACCATTATATTTCCAGCCGGAAAATCCTAATAATCAGGATGATAAGAATATAGCAGAGGGAAGGATAAGCGACCTCGATTTTGATGTGTCCTGTCGTGGGGTAAATTTTTCATGGCAGCGAAATCCTGATGAAAAAGTCGCATTTGATAGTGACGATAACGCACCGATTTTGAGTATTTTGGCTGATGGAGAGGAGTTCATGTCGTGGTCCAAACCACGCTTTCCGCCTATCAAAGATCCGGTAACAGTACTGGACCCGCCGGTTTGCGGTTTAGATGTTGGCGTTGCTTATAATGTAATGAATATGGGAGAGGTACTCCGGTCGCCCGGGCCATATCCGGCACAGCTCCCAATAGGTGAATTCAGCGGGTCTGATGGACTTTTTCCTATGAACATTACATGCACGGTGAGCGATAAGAATAAGGCCGGAGGAGTGGCCACTTTGCAGTTTTCCGCCCCACAGCTAGCTGATAATAATGAAAGTATCGTAGTGCCTGACTTCGATAATGCGTTGAGGATTAAAGTGGTACCGACATTGATAGGCGGGAATACTCAGTTGGCGGCGCCAAACGTGAAAGACAAGCCAGTAAAATTTGGTCCTCCAACTAACCCGGCGGATGTTCTGTACTTTACTGTGGGTGATACGCCAAACACCTATGTCTCTCAAAACCAATTTAATGTGCAACTTTGGCAAGTAAAGGCGTTAAACCCGGGTACTTATGGTGAATTTCAGACCACTATGAACGTAACGTTAGTCGTGCGATAACGCCTACGATGGCAGGGTATTTAAATATGGCATGGCGGCTTAGTCGCCCGAGTGTTTCATCTCAATAAATCACACTATTTCATTTCTCATGTGGTAACAGATTGACCAGTTAGTCACCAGGGGAGAGTAAAATGACAATCAATGTTAATGATTCAGTGCTGCTTCAGATGAGCGGCAACCAGACCGATTTGCCTGGAAGTCAGACGATTACCGGCAAACAGAGTAATCATGGGGATTTTCGTCTGCCTGTCTGCTTGTCTCACTTGAATGATACACCGTTGTACCTGGCGGTCGCGTATTGGGGATTATTGAAGGGGCGCGGATTTACCAAAAATGAAATTAGTCAGGTGTTTCGGGTGTCAGAACGCCGGGCAAGGGATGTGATGAATTATATCTACAATGAGCGGAGTGATGTGATTTCCTGTGAAAAAGTCTTTTTTCGTGAAAAACATGGGAGTCGGCGTCTGATGCTGATTGTTACGGCAGTCGCTAAACCTATGCCCCAGAGGAACCCGATACTGGTGACAAAAACGGTGAAGTCGGCGAGTTCTCTGACATCAGCACGGATTCATCATATGCGCGTTTGGTTTTTGCAACGTGCTTGCGGTCCGTTTATTTCCTAAAGTGTATGACACATGTAGCTGTCTGGCGGGGCATGATGGAGGATGCGTTTTTATCGATTCTGTGGGTGAAGTCTTGTGGGATGCTGATAAGCCGAGTGGTACTGGTTATCGGCATCTTACTGCTCACTGTCTGTGGGGTGTTGTTAGGCAACAAAGTTCGCTACTCTCGGTATCCCCGTATGTTATTAGCGTATTGGTGCCGAACGTGGATTTTACCGCTATTGTTTATTGCTACCGGGCTGGCGTTAATGTTTGGTGTGGGGGGAGACGGTTGGTTGGACCGCATACTGGGTGAGGTTGATTCAGTATTGATTGGTCTGTTCTTTGATAACCGAGGTGATGCGCCGCCAGCCCCGTATCCGGCGACGCCATCGTCGATGGCGCCTTATGGGGCTGCGGCGGATAGCGTTGTTGGCTGTTCACCCCGCTGATTTGCACGACTAGTCGGTGCGGGAAATAATAATCAGACGCAGATTTCCTGAACAATAGGAGAATCTATCGGGTTTAGTTTCTGTTACGGCTGACTCGCATCACATCCGGCATAATTCGGATTTTACGCATAATATTCGCTAACTGGATGCGGTCTTTGGTGGTCAGCCGAATAAAAGCGCAGTAAACCCGGCCATCTTTCTCTTCTGTATTCATGCTCTGAATATTGGAATT
The DNA here is from genome assembly GCF_001083805.1 of Photorhabdus luminescens subsp. luminescens. Classification (GTDB taxonomy): domain Bacteria; phylum Pseudomonadota; class Gammaproteobacteria; order Enterobacterales; family Enterobacteriaceae; genus Photorhabdus; species Photorhabdus luminescens. The sequence goes on from NZ_JXSK01000005.1 coordinate 222,302, forward strand.
TACCGCGTTAATGGCGGCGGTCAGATTTGCCAGCGCCCCTTGATGGTTAAACATATCGACCTTGATTTCAGCAATAAAATCGCTGTTGATATCTTTATCCCACTCTACCGCCATAAATTTCTCAGGTTCTTTCTGATAGCCACGAATATTACGACAGGATTCATGGTGGATAACCAACCCTTTACCGGGGCTGATATGGGCGATAATCGGGTCGCCGGGGATGGGCCGACAGCATTTGGCGAAAGTAATCAGCACGCCGTCAGCGCCTTTGATGGGTAATTTACGTGCTCCTGTGTTATTACTACTATTGTTATTGCTACTACTGGTGTTGCTCTCCTGTGCGCCTAGCAGGTTGCGGGCGACGACGATGCTCATGGTATTGCCGAGTCCGATTTCAGCCAGCAGATCATCTATTGTCGCGAGTTTCATTCTCGTCAACTCTTTATTGACATTTTCCGGTGGAATATCAACCAGCTTTTTTCCATTACCCAACGCGTGATTTAGCAGACGGCGACCTAGCCCAATCGAATCTTCCCGCTTAAGGTTTTTTAGCAATTGGCGAATTTTGGCGCGCGCTTTTGAACTGACGACAAAGTTCAGCCAGGCTGCGTTTGGCCGCGCGCCCGGCGCGGTAATAATTTCCACTGTCTGGCCGTTGGTCAGCGATTGAGATAATGGGTAGGGCTGGCGATCAACTCGTGAGCCGACACAGGCATGACCAATATCGGTGTGTACGGCGTAAGCAAAGTCAACCGGGGTAGCGCCCGCGGGTAATTCCACAATGCGCCCTTTCGGGGTGAAAACGTAAATCTCATCAGGAAACAGATCAGATTTAACGCTTTCGATAAATTCAAAAGAGTTGCCGGCGCTTTGCTGTAATTCCAGCAGACTCTGCATCCAGCGTTGTGCGCGAACTTGCGCAGCGGTACTCGATTCCTTCTGTTCTTTGTAAGCCCAGTGTGCCGCGACGCCCATTTCAGCCATTTGATCCATATCTTCGGTGCGAATCTGGACTTCAACGGGTACGCCGTGAGGGCCAATCAGGGAAGTATGTAAGGATTGATAGCCGTTGGCCTTAGGAATAGCGATATAATCTTTTATTCTGCCGGGGCGGGGTTTATATAGGCTGTGCATCTGCCCCAAAACTCGATAGCAGATATCAACATTGTTAACGATGACCCGAAAGGCATAAATATCCATAATGGAATGGAAACGTTGCTCTTTGAGGTGCATTTTCCGGTAGATAGAATAGAGATGTTTTTCCCTGCCGCTGACTTTGCACTCAATATTGGCTTCGGCCAGCCTGCCGGCAATTTCCGACAGAATTTTCTGGATCATCTCTTTACGGTTGCCGCGGGCCGCTTTTACCACCTCTTTGATAACCCGATAGCGGTTAGGGTGGAGAGCTTCAAACCCTAGCTCTTCTAGCTCGGTTTTCAGGTGGTGAATACCCAGACGATGAGCTAAAGGGCTGTAAATCTCTAACGTTTCCCGGGCGATACGACGGCGTTTATCTGGACGTAATGCCCCGAGAGTACGCATATTATGGGTACGGTCTGCCAGTTTGATCAAAATGACGCGAATATCTTGCACCATCGCCATGATCATTTTGCGGAAGTTTTCCGCCTGAGCCTCTTTTTTATCGCGGAAATTCAGCTTATCAAGCTTGGAAACCCCTTCAACTAACCCGGCGACCACCGGCCCGAAAGGCTGGGCGATATCTTGAAAGGTGGCGGGCGTGTCTTCAATAACATCATGCAACAAAGCGGCCATCAGTGTTTCATGGTCGAGACGCATTTCGGCCAGAATACAGGCCACCGCGACCGGGTGCGTAATGTAGGGTTCGCCGCTGGTGCGGGTTTGCCCTTCATGGGCATCCCGCGCAACAGTGTAAGCCTGCTTGAGGAGTTCAATTTGACTCTCAGGCAGATATTTTTGGATAAGCAGATTCAGGCTTTCGAACAGATACAAGGCAGACCTACCGTAGATTAACGACGACTTTCCGCGATAGCTGAAACCGCCTGCATTTCTGCGGCTTCCTGCTCTTGTTGTTCCTGGCGCTCACGGACATCCAGGATCTTACCGTTAATCAGCCCCTCTTCCACTTCACGTAGAGCGATAACGGTCACTTTATCGTTCTCTTCCGCAACCAGCGGGTCTTTACCGCCTGTTTGCAGTTGACGCGCTCGACGAGCGGCGACCAATACCAGGTCAAAACGGTTACCAATTTTTTCTACAGCGTCTTGAACAGTTACGCGTGCCATATGTGTGCGACTCCACAGGTAAAGAAATGACTGGGCATGATACTGAAACTTGGTTCAGTCTGCCAATAATTTGCTGATTAAAGCATCATGCCGTTGTGCCTGGCGCTCCCGATGCAGGCGTTCTGAACGGATGATGGTGTGCAGATCGGCCAGTGCCGTATTGAAATCATCATTAACGATTAAATAATCATACTCGTTATAGTGAACCATTTCTGCAACGGCCTGCGCCATACGTTTTTCAATAACGTCTTCACTGTCCTGCCCTCGGCCGCGCAAACGGCGACAAAGCTCCTCTTTTGACGGCGGCAGGATAAAAATGCTGCGGGCAGATGGCATTTGTTTGCGGATCTGCTGTGCTCCTTGCCAATCGATATCAAGAAAGACATCAACCCCACTGGCAAGAGTTTCTTCAATCACTTTCCGGGATGTACCGTAATAATTACCGAAAACACGGGCGTGTTCCAAAAATTCATTATTATCGATCATCTGGCGAAAGGCTTGTTCCGTGATAAAAAAATAGTGCTCACCATGATTCTCACCGGGGCGCATTGCACGCGTGGTATGAGAAACAGAAACCTGAGTATCATACAAAGGTTGAGTTTTTAACAAAGCCTGAATCAGACTTGATTTACCCGCTCCGCTTGGCGCAGAGACAATATATAACGTACCTTGGATCATGGTGGTATCTTGGTTGATTGGATAATAATTAAATAAAGCAGAATAAAATTCTTATAACAGTATACACATACCCGTTCACACATGTCGCGTTGCCGATGCATTTCCGCCAAAATTTTCTTGAAGAAGGGTAGCCGGTGGATATTTTGTACTGTAAAGGGTTGACTTTTCTGCTTAGGATTATGCTCTATGGAAAGGTATCCATAAACGGTAAATCGTCGGTTTTCCCCGATCATGGTTCCAAAGAGATTTCGGAACCATATTCAACTCAGTAGGTGACTCAGTTGACGAAGCTCTTCTAGAATCTATTGATGGGTTGGTTACGGCTATTTCTATAGAAATTGACAAACGTCGGCCTATACCTGAAGCATCCATGTTGGAGGCAGGTGAATACATCGTCACTCTTCCTATTCTCGTCGTAATGAAAGCGGCATTGCATAATGCAATGGTAGAAACAGGAACACGCAAAGCCGATCTTGCTCGACGGCTGGGACAAAAGGGGCCGCAGATTGATCGGCTTCTTGATGTTGAACATTCATCAAAGGTTGAAGTTGTTGAATTGGCTTTGCATCAGTTAAATAGAAAGCTAGATATAGTCGTTAATACTACATTACATCATTAAATAAAATATCACATAAGTTGAGATATTTTGCGAATGAAAGTAATTGAAAGAGTAACATGAACAAGTAAGCGGATAATATGATTAAGTGTGAGCGATATTGGTGTTGATTTCTCATTTGAAGTTTTGAGTTATCGTTTTTAATTTTTATTAGCAAATCAGTATAATAACTGGAATTAAATATTCTGATATTTCAGATTAATAGCAAATAAGATGAATGATAACTCGGTCTATTATCTGTATTGCTTGGATATTCAACCGGGGATTGCTCCCCGGCTGTTTTATTAATGATCTTTATTGATTATTGCTATCCGCTTTTCTCTTCCAGGGGAGATTATCTGGGTTATCTTGGGAGACTGATTTCTTCGGGTTAGCATTTTCCGCACTCGTTGGTCTCAGGACGGCCGGGTCTTTAAACTTATCATTTGGATTATCGTCTGGCGGCGTCCAGAAAGCGACATTATGAATCCAATGGCAGTTGTCTTGCATCTCAATTGACGGCACTCCGTTTTCCCACTTACTTTCCCATTCAAATTTCTCGTCGGGTTTACGTTCCCATGAAAATCCAGCCCCTTTGCAGGTTGCTGTGTAAACCAGGTCTGTCACGCTAGATTCCATGACGTTTTGGTCTCCCTTGAACCAGTAGATATCACGATTCGGAACGATAGCATCCGTATAAAGGTTTGCTGTGGCTCGCCCGGGCGCTCCATCTTTACGTTTGGCAATCATCTTACAGTGATACATACCTGTGACTGCATGTGGAACCTTGAAGATTCTGTTTTGTGCTCTAACCCAAAACATGGCGTCTTTTAACATCAACTCTCCGGTCGGCGTTGGAAAATCATAATCAACTACTGGTGGAAAGACACCCACTAAGTTAGTGGACCCCCTTGCTGGGTAATGAACCGGCTTACCTTGGTTGTCTTTCCCATTGATGATTGGCTGCCCGAGAGCTTTGAATAGGACTTCTGGGTCCCAGGGGGGAGTCGCAGGGTACCCTAGGTCTTTTACGGGTTCTTTAGGGCATTCAGTAACGGCCAATACCGAGGTGGAAAACAGCGCCCCGATAGACGCGCACATCACCCATGTCGACCACCGGCGATTTCGACCAACATTCTGCTTCACTCTGTTGATGAACGTTTTTTCAGTATTCATCGGATACTCTGACGGGGAGTGTTCCCCGGTTGGCATGTTAAAAATTTTCATTCTCTGTGATAACCCTGTCCCGGCCAGATTGCATTGGCCTTTTAAGGGTCCTCCTTCTTTAAATGATTATTTTCTGCATCGGATTACCCGTGCAGGCCGTTATTACAGATTGCATTCATATAAGGGTATTGCTGGAACTTATGTTTGAGGAGAAATCGTCTTGATTCATATTACCCTCCTAAATTTAAGGTGGTATTGGATTGACCTTTTTTACCCACAGGGGAGCTTATACCGTAGAACTGAATCCCTTGCGGATTACGCTGATTTTCTATTGCGACTAATTAAGACATAAATAAGTTTAGCAACTCTTTTAAAAAAAGATAATAGAAAAAGCAAAAGATTAAAAAAATGTGATAACTAATAGTTATCGGTTGATAACTATAGGTTAACGCTACAGTTGATTGTTTTAAGATTATTTCCCATAGGTAGATGATAAGAGTGACAATAATGAGATTTAGGCGGGAGAATTTAGAGGGGATATACATATTTTTGGCTATTATTACTTGAATGAGTAACTTAATTGACTAACAATTAATTGTAAGAAAAGAAATAGGGGGTTGTTAAGTTGTTTTCGTAATATCCGATCTGTGTGGCTTATAAAAACTTAGTTATTTTGAGATTTTTAATATTTATTTTTCAAACTATTTCGTAAAGTTATTGTCTTTTTGGATTTATTTGGCAGTTGATTATTGGTAATAACAGCGGGCGGGTGAGTTGATATTTAAAACGGAATAAGCGATGGGTTGAACCGGGTATTATGGTTTAGCCTTGGTTTTCGTGTTTTTTAGTCACTCCTAATAACAACTATTGCGTGCTCAACCGGGGATTGCTCCCCGGCTGTTCTGTTAACGATTTTTATTTATTGCCGCTATCCGCTCTTTTCGTCCCGGATAAATTATCTGGATTATCATTGGCATCTGATTTCTTCAAGTCAGCACGTTCCGTAGCGGTTGGTCTCATGACGGCAGGGTCTTTAAACCGATCATTTGGATTGTCGCTTGGTGGCGTCCAGAAAGCAACATTATGAACCCAATTGCAAAGGTCTTGCATTCTAATTAACGGCACCGAGTTGTCCCACACACTTTCCCATTCAAATTTCTCTTCGGGTTTACGCTCCCATGAAAATCCGGTCCCTCGGCAGATTGCTGTGTAAACCAGATCTGTCACGCTAGATTCCAGAACATTTTTGTCTCCTTGAAACCTGTGGATTAGATGATTTGCAACGACAGCATCTGTCTCAAGGGTTGCTGTGGCTCGCCCGGGCGCTCCATCTTTACGTTTGGCAATCATCTTACAGTGATACTTACCTGTGACCACATGTGGAACCTTGAAGATTCTGTTTGGGGCGCTAACCCAAAACAGACCGTCTTTTAACTTTAAATCGCCTGTCGTCGTTGGAAACTCATGATGGATTACTGGCGGAAAGATATCCGCTAAGTTAGCGTGCCCCCATTCCGGGTAAATAATTGGCTTACCTTGGTTGTCTTTACCATTGATGATTGGCTGTCCGAGAGATTTGGATATGTATTCTGGGTCCCAGGGCGGGGAAGCAGGGTACCCTAGGTCTTGTATTGGTTGATCAGGGCATTTAGTAGCGGCCAATACCGAGGTGGAAAAAAGCGCCCCTATAAATACGCACATCACCCATGCTGGCCAGCGGCGATTTCGACCAACATTCTGCTTTACTCTGTTGGTGAACGCTTTTTCAGTATTCATCGGATACTCTGACGGGGAGTGTTCCCCGATTGGCATATTAAAAATTTTCATTCTCTGTGATAACCCTGTCCCGGCCAGATTGCATTGGCCTTTTAAGGGTCCTCCTTCTTTAAATGATTATTTTCTGCATCGGATTACCCGTGCAGGCCGTTATTACAGATTGCATTCATATAAGGGTATTGCTGGAACTTATGTTTGAGGAGAAATCGTCTGGATTCATATTATGCTCCTAAATTTAAGGTGGTATTGGATTGAGCTTTTTTACCTACAAGGGAGCCTATACCGTAAAACTTAATCCCTTGCGGATTACTCTGATTTTCTATTGCGGCTAATAAGACATAAATAAGTTTAGCAATTCTTTAAAAAAAAGATAATAGAAAAAGCAAAAAATTAACAGAATGTGATAATAAAAGATTATCAGTCTATAACTATTGATTAACGCTAAAGTTGATTGTTGATGGTGGTTTTTAAGCTCATTTTTACAGGTAAATGATAAGAGTAATAATAATGAGATTTAGGCAGAAGAATTTAGAGGGGATATACATCTTTATGGCTATTATTACTTGAATGAGTAACTTAATTAACTAACAATTAATTGTCAGGTAGGAAATAAAATATTGTTAAGTTGTTGTCTTTTGAACGTGATTTGAAAGTTGATGTTGGTAATAATAGGGAATAGGTAAGTTGATATTTAAATGGAATAAACGATAGGCTGAACCGAGGTATTATGGCTCAGCCTTGGTTTTCGTGCTTTTTAGTCATTCATAATAACAAGGGATTAATCATCATATTCGCTATGTACTATATGATCCCCCATATCCAACAGATCCCAGGCTACTCTTTGGCCATTTGCCCGTAAAACGGTGAATGCGCTGCTGGATGCACCTAGGCTGATGATATCTTGTAGTCGGGCTACTCCAGGTGGTATCTGGATATTAAGTTCTTTGAACCCCCAAGCGACCACGCTACCATTTGCCCGTAGAGCCGCGAAAGCATAATGACCTCGTGAGGAATCATCAAGATCGGTTGAACTCAGGCTGACGATATCCTGTAATTTGGCAATCTCAGGAGGGACACTGATAGTACCCCAGGAGACCACACTGCGGTCTGCCCGTAGGGCTATGAATGTGGTTCTTGATGAGTATAGGCTGACAATATCTTTTAATGCGGCAATTTCGGGTGGAATCTGACCACCAGAGCTTGGCTCCCCCCAGGCGACGACACTGCGATCTGTACGTAAAGCGGCGAAAGCGCCATTTGTCGCACTTAGACTGATAATATCCCGTAATGCGGCGATTTCTGGTGGGACTTGGCCGCCATAGTCTTGATGTCCCCAAGCGACTACGCTGCGGTTTGCCCGCAGGGCGGCTAAAGCATGATTTGTTATACTTAGGTTGGTAATATCTTGCCATTTTGCAATTTCAGGAGGTATCGAATATCCGGGCCAGGTGACTACTGTGAGGTCTGCTCGCCGGGCGATGAAAGTATTATTTATTACACTCAGATTGATAATATCCTGTAATTTGGCAATATCGGGCGGAACTCGGACTTTTCCCCAAGAAACCACGCTGCCGTTTGCCCTAAGGGCGGTAAAGGTATCATTTGTGAAGCTATATAGTATATTCATTTTGTACTTGCCACGGTTGTCATCTCCGCAAGAGTATTGATTATGGTCTGGCCACCAGGCTGCACAGACATGATCCGAAAGGTTATGTATTGAATTTATGCTTATAATGTCCTTTAATTCAGCAATTTCTGCTGGTAATTTGCCGCCATATTTCTGATCTCCCCAAGCGACTACACTACCGTCTGCCCGTAGGGCAGAGAAAGCATAATTCGTTGAACTCAGGCTGACAATATCCTGTAATTTAGCAATTTCTTCTGGAAGAGTGCCGCCATACCTCTCATCTCCCCAAGCGACCACGCTACGGTCTGCCCGCAGGGCTGCGAATGCATAACCTGTTGAACTCAGGCTGACGATATCCTGTAATTTGGCAATTTCTGGCGGTATAGAGCCGCCGCCGCCCTCATCTCCCCAGGCGACTATTCTGCCATTTGTTAATAACATGGCGGTTGCGGTGTAAGTAGAGGTGATGGAGGCCTTGTTGTCTTTCCCATTGATGATTGGCTGCCCGAGAGATTTGAATATGTATTCTGCGTCCCAGGGAGGAGTCGCGGGGTACCCTAGGTCTGGTGTTGGTTTACTGGGGTATTCAGTAGCAGCCAATACCGAGGTGAAAAAAAGCGCCCCGATAGATACGCACATCACCCATGCCGACCGCCGGCGATAGCGAACCGCTATTCGGCCAACACCCTGCTTTACTCTATTGATGAACGTTTTTTCAGTATTCATCGGATATTCTGACGGGGATTGCTCCCCGGTTGGCATATTAAAAATTTTCATTCTTTGTGATAACCCTATTCCGGCCAGATTGCCTTGGCCTTTTAAGGGCGCTCCTTAATTTAGATGATTATTTTCTGCATCGGGTTATCCGTGCAGGCCATCATTACAGATTGCATTTATATAAGAGTATTGCTGGCACTTATGTTTGAGGAGAAATCGTCTTGATTCATATTACCCTCCTAAATTTAAGGTGGTATTGGATTGACCTTACCCACAGGCAGTCTGTACCGTAAAACCTCTGCTCAATGGATTAACTAGTAGTCGTATTCATAATGTAATTTATTATCATCAGTCGAACCCCAGCCAACTTTCTGACCATCGTTACCTTCGTTGTTGTTTCCCCAGGCGATTACTCTGCCATTTGGTAATAACATGGCGGTTGCCCCTCTGGTAGAGGCGATAGGCGTATTATTATCAGCGTGACTACTCCTGTTTGGTTGCCAATATTGTTTTATCGGATTACCGCCAGTATCTATGTTTAGTGAGGGATCGTTATTTTGATTCATATTGTTCTCCTAATGATGGTGATATCGGATTGACCTTTTTACCCACAGGGGAATTTATGCCATAAAACCTATCCTTTGCGGGTTAAGCTGATTTTATATTGCAACTTAGAGAGAGGTTATCGGCTAATAACTTTAGGTTAATACTAAATTGATTTTTTGGTAGTTGGTTTTAGATTATTTTTTATCGATAAGTGATGAAGGTTAAAATTATGAGGCTTGAACGACGGAATTTAGAGGAAATGTACATCTTTATGGCTACTAATTAATACGTGAATATGTAACTTAATTTACTAAGTATTAATTGTAAAGCAAAGAGTAAAAATCACCAGGGTGATGGTTGTAATATTTTATTCTAAATTGTTTGGTGGAGTTATTTCATTTTGATATTTATTTAAAGGTTTATTTTGTTAATGACAGAGGGAGATGAAATTAAAAATTAATATGTGATAGGCTGAGTCCTTATATTTGGTTAAGTCATTGATTAATAGTTCGTAATAACAAAATATTACTTAGTAAATTAACTAATCGTATCGTTATGTGCTTTGGTATCGAGGCTTTTCCTGCTAACTCTCCGTTGTTCACCCGCAAGGCTGCTACAAAAGAAAACAAATATGAAAAACCCCCGAAAGATGTTTTTCATATCGTTTGGATTAAGTTGTTTTGAAGCCAAAATGCAGTTCACAATTGCAAGCTTTGGCGTAGTTCAATAGTGTCTTAAGTGTTGGGTTTCCATTTCCTTTTTCAAGCCTGGAAATATTCGCTTCTTTTGTTCCCATACGCTGTGCAACTTGATTTTGAGTTAAACCAGCAGCATGCCGCATGCGTAATAGAGTATTAATTAGTTCGAATTCTGGTTCTAGCGCATCATACTCAGCTTTTACATCTGGGTTAGCTAATGCTTTGGATTTTAGAGACTTTAAGCTACTCATTTTGTAACCTCTTTCATTCGTTCATAAGCGAGATCAAGATCCTTTTTAGATATCTTCTGGTTTTTCTTAATAAACGCATGAAGGACAATGATATTTGGACCTTGTAGGTAGCAAAACAATCCGCGTCCAATACCTTCTTGCGCTTTGGCTCGAATCTCGAATAGGCCTTTTCCCATTGGCTTAGTGTGTGGCTCTCCAAGATTAGCGCCATATTCTTCAATAAGCTCAAGCAGTTTTAGCATACGTGCCTGAATTCCGGGTGGCATATCTAGGATCACACCCTCGACACCATCATAGAACTCAATGTTCCAGTTCATATTCAATATTGCCATTAAACTTATCTTATATGATAAGTTTGTAAGTTGTCAAACCTCTGTTTTCGATGAAAACCCAAGTGGCGGAGATTGTTGATAGCAGCTCTGAACCAAATATTAAATACATCAGGTTTTCACCATGATATCTACTCTATGCAGTATATAAAAAAGTCCATTACCTTGGGATTTCAGTTAGTTATTCTTCGAACCGCTTCGCAAAGTTATTATCTCTGCCTTGGATAGCATCTTTTTATCCTCTATTTTGCCGTTATACATGGATAGCCCAAGGAGCAACGGATGCTTAATTTATTGATATTGATTCTGTTTATTGTTTTCAGTATACCGGTAGTTGCGGCTGAAACATTGAATACAGAGAAAAATTGCCCGGATTGAGCGGGTATTTTTTACATGCTCCGCACGAAGGGGTCTGACGGTTCTAGTTATCTTCCTTCTCTTTGCGGGTTCAGGTGTTCGTTATGATGGCATCGAGGGCTGAGATAATTTCATTTCTGGATGAGGCTACGTTGCATACAAAATCTGATTTGTTGATTTTTTTTGCATCCAGAAACGTTATTGCCGGTGTAAATATATAATAACTATTATTATTAATGACCACCTGAGGGGTGATTCTTTTCTGGTTGAGGCTAATGTCATTTTTAGATACCAGAGGAACAATAATCCTTGTTGTTAAATCATCAAAATAATCATTCTGGATAATAAGGTAAAACGGCCAAAGCCTGTTTGTTTTGGCCGATGGATTACGATACACATCAAATTGCTGTGGCATTACAGGCTCCCGAAAAATTCATCGTCTGTGAGCATTCCAGCTTTCGCCATGAATATGTTCATAGCCTGCATATCTTCTTTCTCTTTCTCTCTCTCATCCTGTTTAGCTTTTATAGCCTGCGCCAGAAGAATATCTAGTGTTGCTGAGAGATTCATGTCCATACTATGGGCTTTATCGACCAGTGAAGCCGTCAGGTACACGTTGGTGCTTCTTTTGGTGCTGTTACGGGGAGAGGTAACGGTATTCATGGTGTTTACTCCTATGCGCAAAGGTATGCGCATAAGTATGATGGGTAACGGAAAAACAATCAAGTATCCTGCTTCTTGAAAGACTTAGAATTTAATTATTAATTGCAATGCAATAAATAGTTAAATGAGTCAGGTTCTCACCGTAATTATCTGTTTTGTGTAGTATATAAAAAAGTCTGTTGCTTGGGGATTTCAGGTAGTTATTCTTCGAACCGCTTCGCAAAGTTATTATTTCTGCCTTGGACAGCATCTCTTTATCCTCTATTTTGCCGTTATGCATGGATAGCCAAGGAGCAACGGATGCTTAATTTATTGATATTGATTCTGTTTATTGTTTTCAGTACATCGATAGTTGCGGCTGAAACATTGAATACAGAGAAAGATTGTCCGGCATGGCCGCAGGATAAATTGCAACATGAAACAAAAAGCCTGATGCAACAGATGGCTCAATGGGATCAACTTTATCGTCAGAAAGGGAGCAGCGAGGTCGATGATGAAGTTTATGATCAATTAATGGCGGAGTTAATTCATTGGCAACTTTGCCTGAAACAAGCTCCTCATTCAGATTTTCCTGTGGAAGTTTTTCCCGATAATAAGCGGGTTCACCCAGTTGCTCATACCGGATTAAGCAAACTAAAAGACGAACGGGAAATTAACCGATGGCTGCGCGGCAGATTACCAGTCTGGTTACAGCCAAAGATTGATGGCGTGGCGGTAACGCTGGTTTATCAGAATGGGAAGTTAGTGTCATTAATTAGCCGAGGCAATGGTTCCGCAGGAGTAGATTGGACAGAGAAAAGCCGGCATCTGCCCGATATTCCCCAAAATATAGAAAATGCTCCACCTGATCTGGTGTTGCAAGGAGAGCTTTTTCTGCATAAAGAGGGGCATAGACAGCAATTATTCGGCAGTGATGGCGCTCGTAATCGTGTTGCGGGTTTGATGATGCGTAAGGAGCATTCGCCAGAATTAAAGCAAGTCGGTGTGTTTATCTGGAGCTGGCCGGATGGCCCTGTGGATATGGAAAGTAAATTGCAGAAACTGGCGAGTATGGGTTTTCCATTAGCGCTTCGCTACAGCCATAAAATAGAGCAGCCAGAGCAGGTACAGAAATTGCGGATGCATTATTTTGAACAACCTATGCCTTTCGCTACAGACGGTATCGTGCTGAAACAGGAAATTGAACCTAAAGGAAGCCAGTGGCAGCCCGGTTCTAACAGTTGGGCTGTGGCATGGAAACACCCTTTACGCCATCAGGTCACACAAGTCAGAGAAGTGAGCTTTACTATTGGCAGAACGGGCAAAATCTCAGTTGTGCTTGGGCTGGATAAGGTAAAACTGGATGACCGACAAGTCAGCCGAGTTAATATTGGTTCAGTCCGTCGTTGGCAACAGTTGGATGTGTTGCCGGGGGATCGGGTGACTCTTACGCTGGCAGGTCATGGTATCCCGAAATTAGCTCAGGTGGTGTGGCGGATCAAAGAGCGTCAGGATATTCAGCCGCCAGATAAGCAGCGTTATCATGGGTTGAGTTGCCTGACGTTAACGGCAGGTTGCGAACAACAGTTTAATGCCCGGCTAAAATGGCTTGGTGAACATCTGCACATGACAGGTGTCAGTAGCGGTAGTTGGGCAATGCTGACCGAACAGAAGTTAGTTACTGATTTAACCGGTTGGTTAACGCTTTCAGTTCAAGATATTGCCGCTTTACCGGGAATCGGAGATAAACGAGCGCAGGCTATTTATTCACAATTCAGTAAGGCAAAAAATCAACCTTTTTCCTATTGGATGAAAGGCATTGGAGTGCCTTATATGGATAAATTATCCGGTGATGTTGATCACTGGCGGCAATTGGAGCAGAAATTAGCTGGAGCACAGTTAGAACAGCAACTCACTAGCGGGCAATTGAAAAAGTTGTCTGATTTTGTCAATGACACGCAGATTAAAGCAATTGCAGAGAAACTGTCAGTGGCGGGGATCAAGGGATTTGATCGGGAAAACGGGGTTGGGCCGAACCCCGTGGGTATATACCCAATGGATTTCAAGATGCATCGCGACGGCAAGGGAGCGAATCCCCGGGAGCATAGATAACTATGTGACCGGGGTGAGTGAGTGCAGCCAACAAAGAGGCAACTTGAAAGATGACGGGTATAGTTCAGTGATCGGAATGTTCATAATTAAAGACAGGTAATCCAAGACGGTAGCGAATAGCAACCAATCTTGCTGTCAGGCCGACGATCAGGGTAATCAGAACAATGCCATCCAGCGGTAATGGCGTGTGCTGTAAACCAATATATAACCAAGCGGCGGCAAAAGAGACGCCGGCATAAATCTCTTTCTGGAAAACCAATGGAATGGTGTTACACAGCATATCGCGTAACACGCCACCGAAAACACCGGTGATAACCGCAGCAATGGAAGCAATAATGGGGCTATAGTTCATATCCAGCGCAATCTGAGCGCCGATAATGGAGAAGACAATCAGACCAATGGCATCAAGAATCAGAAACAGACGGCGTAAATGCTTCATCATGGGGGCAACCCAAGTGGTGATTACGGCGGCACAGGCAACGGTGACGATATATTCAGGGTGTTCAACCCAACCGAGGGGATAGTGCCCGAGAACAATGTCCCGAACGGAGCCGCCGCCAATCGCCGTTACAGAAGCAATAATAATCACGCCGAACATATCCATTTTACGGCGGCCCGCAGCTAAAGCGCCGGTCATCGCTTCAGCGGTAATCCCAATGATATAAAGAACACTTAGTAACATAGATAATAAAATGTGCGCAGCATAAAAAAGTAAGAGTAATGTCGAAGTGGTAAAGTCTCGACTGAAATTTTTTAGTTCCATCTATTTCGGATTAATATTATTTATCCGAAAAAACCTGATGTAAGGATAATAAAATGGCCTTTCAGGAACGGCAAATCACGTTTGATAATCGTAGCCGCCAGCTTACCAATATTAATGTCTGGACACCAGACAGCCAATGGTTAGCTTATGATGTTCGTCCTCATGGCGCTTCTTTTACCGGTTTAACGATAGAAAAAATTCATGTACACAGCGGCAAAACAGAAATTATCTATCAGGCCAGGGATGAAGCTCATGTTGGCGTGGTGACAGTCAGCCCAACAGAACCTGTCCGGTATGCGTTTATTCATGGACCTGAATTTCCAGATGAGCAATGGCATTATGATTTTCATCACCGGCGAGGGGTGATTGTCAGTGAAGATTTACCGGGAAAAGCGGTCACCTTAGATGCAATGGATATTACTGCTCCTTATACACCGGGAGCGTTGCGAGGAGGCAGTCACGTTCATGTATTCAGCCCGGATGGCAGCCGTTTGAGTTTTACTTATAACGACCATGTTATGCATGAGCTTGATCCAGCGCTGGATTTACGCAACATCGCCGTTGCTGTGCCCCTCAAATCAGTTGAACCGCCTAAACAGCATCCTCGTGAATATGATGGTAACTATTTCTCCGTTGTCGTCAGTAGTACGACGTCTCAGCCGGAGCCGGGTAGTGATGAGATTAACCGTGCCTATGAAGAGTGTTGGGTAGGTCAAGCAGGATATCGTAAAGCGGATGGAAATTGGCAGCGTTGGGCGTTGGCATTTATTGGCGATACCATCTCTGCAACAGGGGAAAAGGTACCGGAAGTCTATATTGTTGATTTACCCGAACAGGATGCTGATTATGCAATAGCAGGGGAAAAACCACTGCAAGGTACGGAAACAACGTTACCCGCGCCTCCAGCTAACATCATGCAGCGTCGTCTGACATTTACCAGCCATAAACGTTGGCCTGGGGTAGTGAATAATCCACGTCACTGGTTGCGGGCTTCACCGGATGGTGAGCAGATTGGTTTTCTGATGAAAGATGACAATGGCGTTGTGCAACTATGGACAATATCGCCAAATGGTGGCGAGCCTCGTCAGATAACGCACAGTCATTGTGGCATTCAATCTGCTTTTAGTTGGGAAAGCGGTGGTCAGTATGTTGCTTTTATTTGTGATAACAGTGTGATGTTGTGTGATGTAAACAATGGTCAGATGCAACGTTTGACGAAGCGTACAGAAAAAGCGCCTGCTGCTGAGGCGGTTGTGATTTCACCGGATAGCCGTTATGTTGCATTTATGCGTGAAGTCGATGGTTATATGCAAATTTTCCTGGTGGAAACCGGATTGAAATAAATATATTTGCCGCCAGTTCATTTTCTGCTGGTGGCAATAAATAAACCGGAACGGATTATCAATTAATTGTTTTTAGTTTGATGTTGTGCTTTTTCTATTTTTTTAATTCGCTCTTTTGGTGAACTTGCTGATTGATCTTCGTCAGATTTTATATAGTCATAAGGTAATAACAGAGTATCTAATAGCGCGGAAAAAGGCAGATCAATCGCGAGTAATGGTTTCATTACCCAACCTGTCTCTTGGTCTTTTAACATTTCAATGTTAGCTTTAGCGCCGGGATAATAACCGCGGCTAGGCCCGGAATGTGTCATGATGCTGGTACACCCGCTGATTAACAGCCATCCTAATATGACGCAAAATAGAATTAGTTTATTACTCTTCATCGGTTCTATCGATCTCGTGTGGCTAATCCGCTGAAATAGTTCGCCCGTTCTTGAGTTTGTTGGGTGATCTTTATTTCCCCAAATTTCTCCAAATCCCTTACCGAAGGTTTTTGACATCAATCACTATAATCACGTTACGCAACGTTGACCATAGCATTGACATCAAAAAGTCGTGAATTTTTTATGTAACAGGATTTTTTTCTGTTTTTTAATTAATAAAAGATAATGTGAGTTATCATAATAATTTGAATAGCCTATAACTTAAGTAATTTTTGAGGCTAAAACAATTTGGCTTTTGTCTGTCAATGATAACGTTTTGAAGAGTGTTATGCTCCTTTGGGGGGTGATAAGTCCCTACGATTTTTGGGATTAACTACATAACGGCTATTTAATATTAAAGGTAACGACTATCGCTTAATTGTTTCCATTTTTTACCCGGTTGGCTGGTTGTATTTGAAATTTGTTGGAACACATCAGCAATATGATGCGATAGATACCAACACAATTGAGTCGGAGTAAGCTATGAATATTAAACCAATCAGAACAGAACAGGATTACAAGGCAGCTTTAAAATCCATTTCACCATCAGTAAACGCACAAAAACCCGCCTATTCAAGGCATTGGATTTAGAAATTTCTGATTGAATAGAGGTTGCTTAAGGAGAGTAGGCAGACAAGGAGTGTTTCTTTCACCCTTCTTATGCACAAAGCATTCTACAAATTCTGAGAATAATTATGTAAAGTCCTCGTTGTCATTTAGCTCCTGCATTTCCGAGCAGGAGCTTTTTTATTATTTATTTTAGTGATTTTAAGCTGCTTGCTGATGCGCTCGCTCAATTTCTTCTGCCAGAATCGCAATCCCTTTGGCAATACTGTCTGGATCAGGAACATAATTCATACGCATGCATTCATGGGTATGCGGCCAGTCTTGTTCCAGCCCGGGGAAGAAATAGTGACCTGGAACCATTAACACGCCACGTTTTTTCAGTCTTTGATAAAGGGTTTCTGTGGTTATCGGCAGGTTTTTGAACCACAGCCACAGAAAAATGGCGCCTTCTGGTTTATGGATAAGGCAAAGTTCTGCTGGCAGATAACGGCGGATAATCTGAATCACGTCTTGAACCCGTTGTTGATAGAACGGGCGGATAATTTCTTGTGACAAACGAAGTAGGTCATTGCGGCGGATCATTTCCAATGCCATTGCGGGGCCTACACCGCCCGGCGCAAGGCTGATGATGCCATTCATATTACTGACGGCATTGATGATTTTATCGTTAGCGATAATGATTCCGCAGCGTGAACCGGGCAGTCCTAATTTGGATAGACTCATGCACAGAATAGTATTCGAATTCCACAATGGTGTAGCGTCGCTGAAAATAATACCTGGGAATGGCACGCCATAAGCATTATCAATGAGCAATGGAATTTGGTGTTGCTGAGCTAAATAATCTAGCCGTTGTAATTCTTCATCAGTGATAACGTTACCCGTTGGGTTGGTTGGGCGAGAAACACAGATCAAGCCAATATCTTCGGTAATATTGAGATGGTCAAAATCAACATGATATTTGAATTGGCCTTCTGGCAATAATTCAATATTGGGTTTATTGGCGACAAATAAGCCTTCATCCAGCCCTGAGTCAGAATAACCAATATATTCCGGCGCTAGCGGAAACAGCACTTTGCGGACAGAGCCATCTTCGCTGCGTCCAGCCAGCAGGTTAAATAGATAGAAGAATGCACTTTGGCTGCCATTAGTCAGGGCAATATTTTGTGTACCAATCTCCCAACCCAATTTTTCGCGCAACATCTCTGCCAATGCTTGAATCAATGTATCCTTTCCTTGGGGTCCATCATAGTTGCATAGCGTGTCAGTGAGTTGGCCGTTGGCGACCATTTCTGTCAGTAGTTGCTGAAAATAGTCATCCATTTCCGGGATATGTGCCGGGTTGCCGCCGCCTAGCATAATTGCGCCAGGGGTCCTCAACCCTTGATTCAGATCATTCATCAGGCGGGTTATGCCTGCATCTTGTGTGAATTTGTTACCAAATTGAGAAAAAATCATAGCCACGTTCGTTGTCGGTGTGTTGTTGGGATTAACAGACATAACACCATACTCCGCGCATTATTGGGGTGCAATCTGGAAAATTATGACTATTGGTTATTTAATATTGCGTTTAATTTAGCATTTAAAACAAAGAACTGAATGTTTGGTTAACATCCAGCTTTATTATGCATATTAATCTTAAGTGCGATAGTAATTCACTGAATTTATTTTCTACATAAACAGTTTATTATATGGTCATTGACCAAACCAGTAGCTTGCATAAATGCATAGCAGGTGGTACTGCCGATGAATTTGAATCCCCTCTTTTTCAACGCTTGCGATAACGCTTCTGAAATCTCTGTTTTTACCGGTACCTCTGTGATCGTTTCCCATTGATTAATAATGGGTTTGTTATCGACGAAGCGCCAGATAAAAGTACTGAATTCTTCTCCTTGTTGCTGCATCTTAAGATAGGCACGCGCATTGTTGATAATAGCGTTAATTTTGGCGCGGTTACGGATAATAGCGGGATCAAGCATTAGTCGTTCTACATCATTTTCATCCATGACGGCAATTTTTGCCGGATCAAATTGATGGAAACATTTACGATAGCCTTCACGTTTTTTCAGAATAGTCAGCCATGATAGTCCAGATTGTTGCCCTTCCAAGCAAATCATTTCAAACAACTTTTGGCTATCTTTTAGCGGCTTTCCCCATTCATTGTCATGATAAGCCAGATATTCCGGGTCAGAAGTAACCCAATGACAGCGTGTTAATTCCATAGTCGTTACTTTCGATATGAGTGGTTAGTTATTGACAGTACCCTAACTGTATAGATATACAAGTAAAATAACCAAATTGAGATTTTTTTATTTCAGGGCGAAATTAAGAGCGAATTCAGTGCTGTATATCTTAAGGTCAAAGGGTATACTGACCCACTTCCTTCAAATTCATATGTATCGCGTGCGGATCCAACATGCAAAAGTTTGATACCAAGACCTTTCAGGGGCTGATCCTGACATTGCAGGATTATTGGGCGCGCCAGGGCTGTACCATTGTCCAACCATTGGACATGGAAGTCGGTGCGGGTACTTCTCATCCAATAACTTGCCTGCGCGCACTTGGCCCGGAGCCAATTGCCGCTGCTTATGTGCAACCTTCCCGCCGTCCGACCGATGGCCGTTATGGTGAAAACCCTAACCGTTTACAACATTACTATCAGTTTCAAGTCATTATTAAACCATCACCAGACAATATTCAGGAGTTATATCTAGGCTCTCTGAAAGAGCTGGGGTTAGACCCAACGGTTCATGATATTCGTTTTGTTGAAGATAACTGGGAAAACCCAACGTTAGGCGCCTGGGGATTGGGTTGGGAAGTGTGGCTTAATGGGATGGAAGTGACTCAGTTTACTTATTTCCAACAAGTAGGCGGCCTTGAGTGTAAACCGGTCACGGGTGAGATCACTTACGGTCTTGAGCGTCTGGCAATGTATATCCAAGGCGTAGACAGTGTTTATGATCTGGTTTGGTGTGATGGCCCGCTAGGTAGAACCACTTATGGCGATATTTATCACCAAAATGAAGTGGAACAATCTACTTATAACTTTGAACACGCGGATGTCGATTTCCTGTTTACCTGTTTCGAACAATATGAAAAAGAGGCTCAGGACCTGCTGGCGTTAGAAACGCCTCTGCCGCTGCCGGCTTATGAACGTATTCTCAAGGCGGGCCATACATTCAATTTGCTGGATGCTCGTAAAGCGATCTCGGTGACTGAACGTCAGCGTTATATCCTGCGTATTCGCACCCTGACCAAAGCGGTTGCAGAAGCTTATTATGCCTCCCGTGAGGCGTTAGGCTTCCCTATGTGTAACAAGAATCAGAACTAAGAGGCTGTCATGACTCAACAGACTTTCCTGGTGGAAATCGGCACCGAAGAGTTGCCGCCGAAGGCTCTTCGTTCATTGGCTGAAGCATTTGCTGCTAATTTTGCGGCGGAGTTGGATAACGCGAACTTAGCGTATGGCGAAGTGAGCTGGTTTGCAACGCCACGCCGTCTGGCATTGAAAGTTGCTAATTTGGATGAGGCGCAAGCTGATCGTGAAGTAGAAAAGCGCGGTCCGGCGATTGCTCAAGCATTTGATGCTGAGGGTAAACCGACAAAAGCGGCTGAAGGTTGGGCTCGCGGTTGTGGTATCACTGCGGCTCAGGCTGAACGTTTAGTGACAGATAAAGGCGAATGGTTATTGTATCGCGCTCTGGTTAAAGGGAGCAGTGTCAAAGAGTTGCTGGCGGCGATGGTTAGCAGTGCGCTAAATAAGTTGCCAATTCCTAAACTGATGCGCTGGAGTGACAAAGAGACTCAGTTTGTTCGCCCAGTTCATACCGTTACCATGTTATTTGGTGATGAACTGATTGAAGGCGAGGTTCTGGGTATTAAATCTGCACGTGTTATTCGTGGTCACCGCTTTATGGGTGAATCTGAGTTTACGATTGATAATGCAGAACAGTATCCAGAGATTTTGCAACAACGCGGTAAAGTGCTTGCAGATTATACAACTCGTAAAGCACTGATTAAGCAGGATGTAGAACAGGCGGCGATTAAGTTAGGCGGTGTTGCTGATATCAGTGACAGCCTGCTGGAAGAAGTGACTTCATTGGTTGAATGGCCGGTTGTGCTGACGGCGAAATTTGAAGAGAAATTCCTTGCAGTGCCGTCAGAAGCGTTGGTTTACACCATGAAAGGCGACCAGAAATACTTTCCGGTTTACGACAATGCTGGCAAGTTAATGGCGAATTTTATTTTTGTCGCCAACATTGACTCTTCTGATCCACAGCAAATCATTACCGGTAATGAAAAGGTAGTCCGTCCACGCTTGGCTGATGCAGAATTTTTCTTTAAGACGGATCGTAAGCAGCGTTTGGAAGATAATCTACCTCGTCTGGAGACGGTTTTGTTCCAGAAACAACTTGGTACTTTGCGTGATAAAACCGATCGTATTCAGGCGTTGGCTGGCTGGATTGCAGAGAAAATCGGCGCTGATGTGAATCATGCTACCCGTGCTGGTTTGTTGTCCAAATGTGACTTGATGACCAACATGGTATTTGAGTTCACCGATACGCAAGGTGTGATGGGAATGCATTACGCCCGTCATGACGGTGAAGCAGAGGATGTTGCTCTGGCATTGAATGAACAGTATCAACCGCGTTTTGCCGGTGATGAGTTGCCGTCTACTGGCGTTTCTTGTGCGTTAGCGATTGCTGACAAAATGGATACTCTGGCGGGTATTTTTGGCATTGGTCAGCATCCGAAAGGCGATAAAGATCCGTTTGCGTTGCGTCGTGCGGCGTTAGGCGCTCTGCGTATTATCGTTGAGAAAAAATTGCCGCTGGATTTGCAAACACTGACAGAAGAAGCGGTTCGTTTGTATGGCGATAAGCTGACAAATGCCAAGGTTACAGATGACGTAGTTGAGTTTATGCTTGGCCGTTTCCGTGCCTGGTATCAGGAGCAAGGCTACAGCATTGATACCATTCAGGCGGTATTGGCGCGTCGTCCAACCCAACCGGCTGATTTTGATGCCCGCGTTAAAGCGGTGACACACTTCCGCACATTGGATGAAGCCGCAGCGTTGGCAGCCGCGAATAAGCGCGTTTCCAACATTTTGGCAAAGTCTGAGGAGACATTGAACGAGAAAGTTAATGCTTCTGTGCTGAAAGCGCCGGAAGAAGTGAAACTGGCAACATATCTGGCGGCTTTACAGGATAAGCTGGCACCTTTATTTGCTGAAGGATGCTATCAGGAAGCGTTGGTTGAGTTGGCATCTTTAAGAGAAATTGTCGATGCTTTCTTTGACAATGTAATGGTAATGGATGAAGACCAACAGGTACGGGTGAATCGCTTAACTCTGTTAAGTGAATTGCGTGCTCTGTTCCTGAGAGTTGCTGATATTTCGTTATTGCAATAGTGATCTGAAATAATCGGTTCCGGCAATTGTGAAATACGATAGCCGGAATTTGATCCTCCTAACCTTGATTTTGTTGCTCATTCGAGCTACGTTTTATTTATAAATTAAAAGGGGGATTTATGGCTGCAAATGCGTTTGTTCGGGCAAGAATCGATGAGACATTAAAAGCAGAAGCTACCGAGGTTTTGGCTGGTATGGGGTTAACCGTATCTGATCTAGTGCGTATCACCTTGACTAAAGTTGCGAAGGAAAAAGCATTACCGTTTGAAATGCGAGTACCTAATAAATTGACTGCCGAAACTTTGTCTAAGAGTGATCGTAATGAAGACATTCATCAGGCAAAGGATGCTAACGATTTATTCGATCAGCTTGGTATCTGATGCGCTAGCCAAGATATTCAAGTCAATTTAAGCGTGATGTGAAATCTGCACAAAAACGTGGCAAAGATATGAACAAACTTAAGGTCCTAATGAGTTTGCTGATTGATAATAGACCATTGCCTGCTAACTATCAGGATCATCCTCTCCGTGGTGAATGGAAGGAGTTTCGTGATGCTCATATTGAGCCTGATTGGTTATTGATTTACAAAGTAGTTGATAATGTTGTTAGGTTTGAACGAACAGGAAGACATTCTGACCTATTTGATGAATAAACCTTTCTAGCGGTACTCGGTAGCAGGTTAAAATAACTTAGTCGCGAAAAAGAAAGTCCAGATTTAGCTACAACATTATTTCTTACCTAATGACGTATTGCTGTGAAATCCGCGAGCAAGTGCGACATAGCTGAGCTTCAGTTGTTTTTATCAGCAACTAACTCATGATTATTAAAAAGGTATTGACGGCCTATAGCGAGCACAGTAAGATTCGCCTCGTTTTCGGCGAGTAGCGCAGCTTGGTAGCGCAACTGGTTTGGGACCAGTGGGTCGGAGGTTCGAATCCTCTCTCGCCGACCAATTTAGAAGTTTGGGGCTGTCAGATAAGCCGCAGACTTAAAGGAAATAGAAAAGCCCTACAGTGATTGCTGTAGGGCTTTTTGTCATTTACGTTTGCTCTAAGAACAGCAACATTTGAGTGCGTAGAATTGCCTAATCTGACAAGCGCTGAAGCTAGAGTGGTTAACCTGCCAGATTAGGTCAGAGCTAATATACTATTCCGTCGTTTCCATAATGACTTTCAGATCAGAGCAACTATTCCCTGAAATAGACGATATTTTTGGATCAAAACTCAAAAGGAGTTTGGAAGGTCCTCGTGTATACACTCCTACTTCTTGATAATTGTAGTTATCAGCAAAACGTAAATTGTGCAGGCGATCCAAAATAATATTGGATGAAACTTCCAATTGGCAGAGTGAAAATGCAGCAGCAGCACAAGCATGTGTACCTGCACCAAAAGCTAAATGTCTTTTTCGATTTGCTTGCTGTTGCGAAGTTGTATTCTTTCTTCGATATAGATCAAATTCATTTGGTTTGTGAAAAACTGATGGATCACGATTAGCTGCGCCAATCATACAAAATACTAAAGCGCCTTTAGGTATATCGATACCAGAAATAGTGACATCTTCACTCGCCTCTCTTGGAACGAGTTGTACGGGTGATGTCAGACGTAAAGTTTCTTCAAATGCATCTCGAACTAGACTACGATCTTTAATCACTGCCTCAAGCATATTCGGATTAGATATTAAGTGATTAAGCATCATTGCTAATATCTTGTCAGCAGGTTCTATCGCCGCTAATAGAATGTTTAAACACAGTGCTGTAATTTGGCTCATGGACATCCCTGCATCTTGACAAAATATAGATATAATATCCCCGCTGGGATTACATCGTCTCTGATCTATTATAGGCTTTAGTAAGCGAATTAATTTCTGACTACATTCAAGACTGTGCATCTTTTCTGATTCTGTTTGGTCAAACTGGGTAATAAAACTGGCGATACCCTTGTGCCATTCAGCTATATTACGATAGTTATCACTTGGTAGTCCGAGAATACCTAATGTTACTAATACGGCATAATCGCGGCCAAAGTCATTAACTATATCTATATTTCCTTTTTCCATATAAGGTTGTAAGAGATCTTCAGTAATCTTTCGAATCATAGGTTCGTAGTAGCGATTAAAATAATCTCTTGAGAGTCCTTGCATTATGAGTTTTCGTTTACACGCATGCTCTTCACCTTCCATTTGAGCAAGAACGCGATCCCCCATAACCGGTTCGGCAAGTGCAGTTAATGGCTTAGTATTGAAAATTGAGGATTTTAAAATAGCGTCAACATCCTCATATTTGCCAATAAAATAGCTGTTTTGGGATTGATCAAAATAGACTAAATCTTGTTTATGCAAGATGTCGTAAAAATCGTAAGGATTTTTTATAAATTTGGGATTGTGAATGTTGAAAGAGCTTAATTTAGCCATTATCTTGCTTCCTTTCTAATGATATTTAGTACTAATAACCTATTAACTTTAAACATAGCTATTATCTCATCAAACTCTGTGTATTTTACAATTGAGTGACGATTCCGTAACTTTGTTTATCTCCTACTTGTATAGGATATCTACAATTAAATAATCCTTTTCCGATTGGCCAAGGACGGTGATAAAGTAACGTAGAATACTTTACCCCAAGTAATCGAGGGGTATCGAGATAAAAGGGAATTTCAGAGAAAATATATGGCAACGCTTTATATACTAATTGTAGGTCAATTGAACCAAAGTATTGCCCGGTACCTTTTAGTCGTCCTTTTATGGCTTGAGAGGACATATCAAGGCAGATTTTTTTAAAAGACTCTGATTCATTGAAAGCGTTTTCAACTTGTGTTTTAAGAGACTGGTAATCATGGTTTAGTGCAAAGTCACTAAATTGAATAACTCTGATTGGCTTACTTTTTAACATTGCTATGGAAATAACATAATCAAGGTGACATAAATGACGTCTAATTTCGCGTTGTGTTTTCTTGATAGCTTTAGCATTCTCAGTTCCACTAGCGACTAAAAGGCGTGAAGCTTCACGTTCACAAGGTAACAATATGTCAACTTGTCGGAAATAATGACTTGACCACTGAATAAGGTCCATTACATAGTCCTTTGAAAAACGCGAATTAAAGGGGCTTATCCCTATTAGCGCGTGATCACCTTTCTGAATAATTTGGTCACAACGAGAGGTTTCACCTTGGACAGTAAATGATGCTGAATTCTCGTATAGCAATGCTGAATGAACTGATAATATTTGATTGTTTGTTTCTTTTAAACATTTTCTTCCAGTAGATAACATTTCCATTGACTTTCCATTTTTCCATGTAATTCTGTATAATCCTGATATAAGTTTTTTAATTTTTATAGAGATTCATTGCATATCCATTAAAATATTTATACATAAATTTGATCTAATTCAATTTCGTAAAAATGTCAAAAACTTTTGGAAATTGGATGTAAAAATATACTGTTCTCCTTGAGAACAGATAGTATTTTCCGATTAAGGGATTGTTCAGATAATAACACCTAGCGTTGTATTTTTAGCCTTACCTCAACATGCTGATTATGCGACGACTTTATTTGAGTACATTGACAGATATTCTGATCACGTTGGTTAGATTAATGGCAAGGGCCTGTAACTATTTTCTGGCCGTAAACTTACCGGCTCTGGTAGATAAATTAGATATTAAAAAAAGTAATTTTAAAAGCCTATATACAAGTTCCACTATTTAACTTGAGATTTGTTTAATCGAGTATATTAGTAATTTCTGTATAGAAGTTACATATATACTAATAATAGAGTAATAGGAAAATAACATTTAATTACTATCAATGGTATTTAATGTTATCCTTATAATATTAATTTTATGATAAATAAGGCTTAATTTGTTTATCTGAGAAATATATCTCATTCATTAAATGACTTGTTTGAAAAAATATAGGAATAGTGTATGAATATTACCTTCTACAAATATCAAATGGAATATGGTTGTGAAATTAAGTGATATAGGTAGTACGATTTTACTCGAAATTGATAAATTTAAAATAAATGATAATCGAGTATTTTCGAAGTGTGAATATCACAATCCTATCGGTAGCAGGAAGGATAGAACATTCTTGCATATAGTTAATATCCTGGATAAAGAAGGTAAGATACGATCAGGCATGACAGATGAGCGTAAAGAGAAAATAAGATCTTCTGTATGAAACACCAAAGGAATTATTTCTGAACGGAGTAGTTTCGGCAGCAAAGAATTATACTAAAAGTGGAGATAATAGTGATTAAAGATTAATTTTCAATAATAAAATTAGTCTAATATCGGAATTTTAATTTTTGGAGAAAGAAAATAATAGGTGATATATGTCTACATATAGTGGCGTAGTATACGGGATTATTTTTTGTCTCATCAGTGCAGCATCTGATGTGTTTGTTGCGTATTTAACGCAATCGATAAATTCAGCTATTGTTATCTTTTATTGTTTTATATCGTCTACTTTATTATTTATGATGATAAGTATTTTCAAAGGAATTGATCAATTAATTATGAAGGTCCGCAAGAACACCTTATTGGTATTAATTGTTAATGTCTCAATTCTATTAAATTGGGGAGGGTTAATCATTTCGTTGCGTTTTCTTGAACCTGCAATAGTAGGTGTGGCTTCAGTGGCTTGTGGCCCTGCGATAACTATCCTCCTCTCATCTTTTATCGATAAAGGTGAGGCAAAAACGGAGAAATTGGAAGTTGTCATATCCTGGTTAGTCCTCATTGGGGTAGGTGTGATGCTGGTAAATGTATTTTTAGGAAATAGTGGATTACCATCATCCTCAATTCAGGATAGGATTATTGGTATTGTTAGTGTGATAATCGGTGCTGTAGGAACGGTATTATACACTATTTTTTCTAAGAAATTATTCAAGGAAAAATGGCAAACATATGAGATATTGTCTGTTAGAAGTATTTTAATGGTAATACTTTCATTTTGTTATGTTTCAATATCCGATGTTTCTCTTAGTTTAGATAGCGAGATGATTTTTCCGATGTCGATTCTTGTTATAATTGGACATTTACTTCCAATCTATCTTGTATTGAAGACAATTAATGCCATCACCCCTCTTCATGTTTCTTTACTATTTCTACTAATACCGGTATTTACCATTCTTTTTCAATATTTTGATTCACGTATAGCTTTTTCTGTTGAAAGTCTTATCGCAGCTTCGGTTATAGTTTCTTTATTAACTATTCTTGGTGTAAGTAAGATAAAAAAAGACAAGAAGGTATAATGAGGTATAAATAGATGGAATATTACGACCGATAATAGCTAAATTAGCAATAGGTTTAGGGAAAATTAGTGCTGCTGTTATGTCTATTATTGAGTCGGGGGGGCACAAGGCTATAAAGAGATAAGTTTATACACTTATTAATCACTCCTATAATGTACGTCTGATTAATCACCGTTTTGGTTTATTTACTGCTAATAATTTCATAGCGTAATTAAAGAAATCCCCCTTTTTCTATGAAGTTGTTTTTTATGTTGATGAAGGTGATGAAATTAAAGTAACTAAAGATGGCTTTAGCCAGCTTGGTATTAATGATGGACTGATAATGGTAACGGTCGCTAATTTATTAGTTAATTATTAATGAAACCAAAAGTGATGAAAAGTAAATAAAACTAGTAACAGGTTTTTGTATTTATTTATATTATTAGTGTTATACTTATTTGATTCACTTTTCAGGTGCCGACTTTATTCGGCACACAGCATTTTATACCAGTTATCATCTTTTCTACCGAAATAATCGTTTACTAATTAATCAAACAACCACAAATTTTGCGCACAAGTTAATGGTGATTAATACTGTCGCTATGTGCTTTTTATGGTCTTTTTGTCTGCAAAATGTGCTCATTGTCATGTTTTTGTGCTAACTATGTTAATTATTAGTTTCCTTTGTGTTCTTCTATTGTTGATGGCATCTGTTGAGATCTTATTGACGCAAGAGACAACAGTTGTTTAATTGATAAGCTGAAAATAATAAACAAAATCTAAACAGCGCAGTTTCTGACAGGAAGTGCAGATTCTGGCTGTACACAACAACACCACAAATGGAGTGCAAGAAAATGACAACTTTCTCTAAAGGGGCGAAGTTATTGAAGCTAGGGGTCAGCTTAGTTGCATTGGCAGTCACCGCCAGCGTTCAGGCAAAAACATTGGTTTACTGTTCCGAAGGCTCACCGGAAGGCTTTAATCCACAACTGTTCACCGCTGGCACAACTTATGATGCCAGCTCCAGACCACTGTATAACCGTTTGGTTGAGTTCAAAACAGGTACAACTGAAATTATCCCGAGCCTGGCTGAAAAATGGGATATTAGCGATGACGGTAAAGTTTACACTTTTCATCTGCGTAAAGGTGTTAAGTGGCACGATAACAAAGACTTCAAACCAAGCCGAGAATTTAATGCTGATGATGTGATCTACACTTTCATGCGGCAAAAAGATACAAACCACCCATACCACAAGGTGTCAGGCGGCAGCTATGAATATTTCATCGGCATGGGTATGAGTGAGATAATCAATAAGGTTGAAAAAGTAGACGATTATACAGTCAGGATTGAACTGAATCGCCCGGAAGCACCATTCCTGGCTGACTTAGGCATGGATTTCGCCTCTATTATGTCAGCAGAATATGCAGATAAGATGATGAAAGCCGGTACGCCGGAGAAAGTCGATCTGAATCCAATTGGTACAGGCCCGTTCCAGTTGGTGCAATATCAGAAAGATTCTCGCATTCTGTATAAAGCCTTCAAAGAATACTGGGGAGATAAAGCCAAAGTTGACCGGTTGGTCTTCTCTATTACCCCTGATGCTTCTGTGCGTTATGCAAAACTACAAAAAAATGAATGCCAGATTATGCCATATCCAAATCCGGCAGATATTGCTCGCATGAAACAGGATAAAGATATTGTTTTGTTGGAGCAGCCTGGTCTGAATGTCGGTTATGTCGCTTTCAACGTCACTAAAAAGCCATTGGATAACGTTAAAGTTCGTCAGGCGTTGACGATGGCAGTCAATAAAGACGCTATCGTTGAAGCGGTTTATCAGGGCGCTGGTCAGAAAGCCAAAAATCTGATCCCACCAACCATGTGGGGTTACGACAATGATCTTAAAGATTATCAGTACGATCCGGAAAAAGCGAAACAGCTTCTAAAAGAAGCAGGGATGGGAAGTGGTTTTACCATTGATCTGTGGGCAATGCCCGTACAGCGTCCATACAACCCGAATGCTCGTCGTATGGCTGAAATGGTCCAGGCTGACTGGGCAAAAATTGGTGTTAAAGCCAAAATTGTTAGCTATGAATGGGGGGAATATTTGAAGCGAGCTAAAGACGGCGAGCACCAAATTGTGATGATGGGCTGGACGGGAGACAATGGTGATCCAGATAACTTCTTCGCAACCCTATTTAGCTGTGCAGCCAAAGATCAAGGTTCTAACTACTCTAAGTGGTGTTACAAACCGTTTGAAGATGCCATTCAGCCAGCACGAATCGTTGCTGATCACGCCAAACGTGTCGAGCTTTACAAACAGGCGCAGGTTGTGATGCACGAACAGGTCCCGGCACTGATTGTAGCTCACTCCACGGTTTATGAACCGATTCGTAAAGAGGTCAAAGGTTACGTCGTTGATCCTCTGGGCAGACATATTTTCAGTAACGTGTCTCTCGAATAATCCTGTTCTTGCTTTGTTGTGATATGCCATCTTCCTGATCTTTAACCGAAGATGGCGGTTTTCTCCAGGCAGTTATAACCGGCGGAAAACTAGCAAGAAAAGTAGAGGCAAGATGTTTATTACATTGTGAGCCAAAGGGGGAAAGTCCTCCCCCTTATCAAGCCAAACGGCCTGAGAGCTGTAACCGGCATTTAAAAAAGAGAGTTTGGGATATGTTGCAGTTCATACTCCGACGTCTGGGGTTGGTAATCCCAACGTTTATTGGCATTACTTTACTGACTTTTGCTTTTGTCCATATGATCCCCGGCGACCCGGTGACCATTATGGCCGGGGAACGTGGAATATCGGCTGAGCGCTATGCTCAGGTAATGGCTGAAATGGGGCTGGATAAGCCACTCTGGCAGCAATATTTTCATTATGTAGGCAATGTGTTACATGGCGATCTTGGTATCTCCATGAAAAGCCGTATCTCTGTGTGGGAAGAGTTTGTTCCCCGTTTCAAGGCAACTCTTGAACTGGGGATGTGCGCCATGCTGTTCGCGATTGCTGTCGGTATTCCCGTTGGCGTCCTCGCGGCGGTAAAACGCGGTTCTGTTTTTGATCATACTGCGATAGGTATTTCCCTAACGGGATACTCCATGCCGATCTTCTGGTGGGGGATCATGTTGATCATGCTGGTTTCTGTCCAGTTGGATCTAACGCCGGTATCCGGGCGAATAAGCGACAGTGTTTTCCTTGACGACAGTTATCCGCTGACGGGCTTTATGCTAATCGACACACTATTCTGGGGTGAAGCCGGTGATTTTAAAGACGCGGTGATGCATATCATTTTGCCTGCCGTTGTCTTGGGGACGATTCCACTGGCGGTGATTGTCCGTATGACCCGCTCTTCTATGCTGGAAGTACTAGGTGAAGATTATATCCGTACTGCACGCGCTAAAGGCTTGAGCCGTATTCGTGTGATTGTGGTCCATGCGCTTCGCAACGCATTGCTGCCGGTTGTAACCGTTATCGGCTTGCAGGTGGGCATGATGCTGGCGGGGGCGATCCTGACTGAAACTATCTTCTCTTGGCCGGGGCTTGGACGCTGGCTGATCGACGCCCTTCAACGCCGGGATTATCCGGTGGTGCAAGGCGGCGTATTACTGGTAGCGATCATGATCATCTTGGTTAACCTGATAGTTGACTTGCTATACGGCATCGTTAACCCGCGTATCCGGCATAAGAAATAGGGAGTGTATTATGTCTCAAGTGACTGAGCTTGCAAGCGGTGTGCCTAAAATTATGACGCCGATGCAGGAGTTTTGGTATTACTTTAAGCGCAATAAAGGGGCTGTTGTTGGTCTGGTTTATATTGTGCTGATGTTATTGGTTGCTCTGTTGGCGGGGGTACTGGCTCCACACAGTGCGGCTGAACAATTCCGCGATTCTTTGCTGATGCCGCCGGTATGGCAGGATGGAGGAAGTTGGCAGTTTATTTTGGGTACTGATGATGTTGGACGTGATTTACTTTCACGTCTGATGTATGGCGCCCGGCTTTCACTACTGGTAGGTTGTCTGGTGGTGGTGCTATCCCTGTTGATGGGGGTTGTTCTGGGTGTGCTGGCGGGTTATTTCGGTGGTGTGGTGGATATCATCATCATGCGTATCGTTGATATTATGCTGGCATTGCCAAGCCTGTTGCTGGCTTTGGTGCTGGTAGCGATCTTTGGGCCATCCATTGTCAATGCTTCACTGGCGTTGACCTTTGTGTCTCTGCCGCATTACATCCGCTTAACTCGTGCTGCGGTATTAGTCGAAGTTAACCGTGATTATGTGACGGCTTCACAAGTGGCGGGGGCGGGTTCCATGCGCCAGATGTTTATCAATATTCTGCCTAACTGTCTGGCGCCGCTGATTGTGCAGGCTTCTCTGGGTTTTTCTAATGCCATTCTTGATATGGCTGCTTTGGGTTTTCTGGGGATGGGGGCGCAGCCGCCCACGCCGGAATGGGGAACAATGCTGTCTGATGTATTGCAGTTTGCGCAAAGCGCCTGGTGGGTGGTGACATTCCCAGGGGTGGCGATTCTGTTGACAGTGTTGGCGTTTAACCTGATGGGTGACGGTTTGCGTGATGCGCTTGATCCTAAACTCAAACAGTAGTGAGGTGGCGAAATGGCACTGTTAAATGTAGAAAAATTATCGGTTCACTTCGGGGACGAAGAGGCGCCGTTCCGCGCCGTTGACCGCATCAGTTACCGGGTTGAGCAAGGGCAGGTTGTTGGGATTGTCGGAGAGTCTGGTTCAGGTAAATCGGTCAGTTCATTGGCTGTAATGGGACTGATTGATTATCCGGGTAGAGTGATGGCTGACAAGTTGGAATTTAACCAGCGTGATCTGACCAAAATTTCCGAACAAGAACGCCGACAATTAGTTGGTGCGGAAGTGGCAATGATCTTCCAAGATCCGATGACCAGCTTGAATCCCTGTTATACCGTTGGGTTTCAGATTATGGAAGCACTAAAAGTGCATCAAGGCGGTAATCGTCGTACTCGCCGCCAGCGAGCGATTGATCTGTTGACCTTGGTGGGTATCCCTGATCCTGCATCACGTCTGGATGTGTATCCGCATCAATTATCAGGTGGTATGAGTCAACGGGTGATGATCGCAATGGCGATTGCCTGTCGGCCCAAGTTATTGATTGCTGATGAACCGACAACGGCTTTGGATGTCACCATTCAGGCGCAGGTTATTGAACTGTTGTTGGAGTTGCAACAACGGGAAAATATGGCGCTGGTATTAATCACCCATGACTTAGCATTAGTGGCAGAAGCTGCTCATCACATTATCGTGATGTATGCCGGGCAGGTAGTGGAATCAGGTAAAGCATTGGAGATCTTCCGTGCGCCACGCCATCCCTATACTCAGGCCCTACTTAGAGCATTACCTGAATTTGCCGCGGATAAATCCCGTCTTGCTTCTTTGCCGGGCGTTGTACCGGGGAAATATGACCGGCCCATTGGTTGCTTGCTGAATCCGCGTTGTCCCTATGCCGAGAAACATTGTCGTCAGAAGGAGCCTGAATTAAGAACGGTGGGGGAACGTCAGGTGAAATGTCATATGCCGTTGGATGATGCAGGGAGACCGACAGTATGAGTGAACCTACTTATCAGGCGCGGGAGACATCAACGGCGCCGTTATTGAAAGCAACAGAGCTGAAAAAATATTACCCAATCAAAGGGGGGCTATTCTCACCCGCGCGTACGGTAAAAGCATTGGATGGCATCTCTTTCGAACTGGAGAGAGGAAAAACGCTGGCAGTTGTGGGTGAATCGGGGTGTGGTAAATCTACCCTGGGACGATTGTTGACGATGATTGAAAAACCAACCGATGGTGAGCTCTATTATCAGGGGCAAGATCTGCTGGTACCCAATAAAGCAGCCGAAAAACTGCGCCGTCAGAAAATCCAGATTGTGTTCCAAAATCCTTATGGTTCACTTAATCCGCGTAAGAAAGTTGGTCAGATCCTGGAAGAACCTCTGCGGATCAATACCAAGTTGAGCGCACAGGAACGTAAAGAGAAAGTGTTGCAGATGATGGAAAAAGTGGGGCTGAAAACTGAACACTACGGCCGTTATCCGCACATGTTCTCTGGTGGTCAACGGCAACGGATTGCGATTGCTCGTGGTTTAATGTTGGACCCGGATGTGGTGATTGCAGACGAACCCGTTTCCGCGTTGGATGTCTCGGTGCGGGCGCAGGTGCTGAACCTGATGATGGATTTGCAGCAAGAGTTGGGGCTTTCTTATGTCTTTATCTCCCATGACTTATCTGTGGTTGAACATATCGCTGATGAAGTGATGGTGATGTACCTTGGTCGTTGTGTGGAAAAAGGCAGTAAGGAGATGATTTTCAGTAACCCTCGTCATCCCTATACACAGGCGTTATTATCAGCAACGCCAAGGCTGAACCCTGAATTACGCCGTGAGCGGATAAAGTTGACCGGCGAATTGCCAAGCCCGATGAATCCACCACCCGGTTGCGCATTTGCAGCGCGTTGCCGTCGGGCGCTTAGCGTTTGTACCCAGCTTCAACCAAAACTGAATCAATATGGTAATCAACTGATTGCTTGTTTTGCGGTTGATCAGGATGAAAATGTTGCGGTGGAATAATTAGTTAAGCTATACCTAATAGATTTCGAGTTGCAGCGCGGCGGCAAGTGAACGAATCCCCAGGAGCATAGATGACTATGTGACTGGGGTGAGTGAAAGCAGCCAACAAAGCAGCAGCTTGAAAGATGAAGGGTATAATAACTTTTAAGGATGGTGGGTAGTTTCACCATCCTTAATTTCCCATAATAGCGTTGGTATAAACGCTATTTTCTGATTTCCCCTTTCAAATGCGAGCTGAGGCAACTCATTCATTACACGTATAAAAATCCTTGATGGGATGAAATATCCATTTTCTGGGACGGAATGCTTACCCTGTAAATATTCTTATGATTTATATTCTAAAGGAGAGAATTCATCATTATTTGACATTGA
Source organism: Photorhabdus luminescens subsp. luminescens (assembly GCF_001083805.1). GTDB lineage: Bacteria > Pseudomonadota > Gammaproteobacteria > Enterobacterales > Enterobacteriaceae > Photorhabdus > Photorhabdus luminescens. Next base: position 256,775 of record NZ_JXSK01000005.1, read on the forward strand.
GTCGTCAGGGAGAGTCATGTATGAAAAGTTTTGAGAAAATACCTCATATTGACCTTGCGCCGATATTTACCCATACAGATACGGGATTATTGTCAGTTGCTGATCAAGTTCGCCAAATATATACAAATGTGGGGTTTGCTTACCTTATTAATCACGGCATATCAGAAGATTTAGTACAAGCCGCTTTTCAGGCAGCAAGAGATTTCCACAATTTACCACTGAATAAAAAATTAAAAATTCGTCAAAATAAGTTCTTTCGGGGTTATATGCCTAGGAAAGCATCTCGATTTGAATTATCTACTTTGGAAAAAGCAAGTAAGCCTAATCAAAGTGAGGCATTTATTATTGCTAATGAAGTATCGGAGGAGAGTGAAGATTTTAAACTAGAACAAAACTTAGCTGGCCCAAATCAATGGCCTGAAGATATGCCGGAGTTTAAGGAGACGATCACTACATACTATAAATCTATGCAGGCTTTGGCGAAACGGATGGTACAAGTTTTTGCAATGGCGTTCGGCCTAAGCCCCGATGCATTAGATAATTATTTCAGGGAACCGACTATCTTCTTGAGGCTTCAATATTACCCGGAACAGCCAGACATCATTCCTGAAGACCAATATGGCATTGCCCCGCATACGGATTATGGATTTTTGACCTTATTAGCACAAGATACGGTTGGGGGACTGCAAGTCAAGAATCAAGAGGGAGCATGGATTGATGTTCCACCTGAACCGGGTTCTTTTATTCTAAATAGTGGAGATATGATCAAGTGGATGACTAATGATAACTTTATTTCTACTCCCCACCGGGTAATAAATCGCTCTGGAAAGAAACGGTATGCTATCCCTTTCTTTTTTGAGCCAAGTATGCATGCTGAAATAGCTCCATTAGATATATTTAAGGATGCTAATAATCCAGCAAAATATCCTCGTATTGAGTATGCAGATCATCTTATGACGAGAATAAAGTCGAATTACAGTATTGGTGCTTAGGAAATAATAAAGCTTCAATTTGGAGGCAAGAATATGGCTAGTTACACCTTCTTTTCAAAAGCTGCATTCAATTTTGATAAAGAAAAAACGGCCTTATCGGGTAGCAAGGTCATCTTGCTTATCAGTGTCGGCCAAAAATATCACGAAGGCGATAAACTCGCAGCAACCATTGATTTGATTAATAAGAGTGGGTTTTATTCATGCACAATCGCGGTAGCTGATACCTTACAGCGGCATAATTATTTCGGAATGAGTTATGAAGCAGCCTATCGTTTTACATATGAATTGGGTACTTCCTGGATCGCTCGAAATTCTGAAGTTCTCGCCGCGCTCTCGATTCCCAATAATATTCTCCGCTGGGATGAAGCCTTAAACGATATATCATATTTGGCATTTCGAGAAGATATAGAAGGATTATATGCCAATGATCCTGCCTATAAAGAGGCAATTAACGAAACCATAGGCATATTTATTGATCGAATGATAAAGCGGAACCCAAGTATTGATACCGCTCAGGCGTTCATACGTTGTTTAAATTATCTTATGGAGGAATGTCCCATAATTATGCCGATTTGGGCAGCTAAAGGTTATGATTTTGTCATCTATCCACAACCAATGACTACGGCTATGAATGCTACACGTGAGCGTTTCGTTATTGAAAAATATCCTGGAAAAGAACGCTGGTTATCTCTACGCTTTAAGAAGCGGTCTATACCAAATTTTCTTAATAATGCATTCCTTCAGGAAGACGCGATTCATTGTATGGTGGAATAAATCAAAAAGACATGAAACATCAGTAACCTGATAGATATGAGATAACTAAGGAAGATAAGGTCATAGTCTGTCGTTCCAGGAAATTCCCGGCACATGCTAAGCCAATATTCGAGCTTGTTTCAATGAGGTTCCGGGAATTTTTTAGATGAGCTACTGAACACAGTGGAGGCTATTTGATGATTTTTTTCTCAGAGAATCACAGAAAGTGGTGGGTTTTGACTGGTGTGAGTATTGCGAGCTTTCTTGGTTGTATTGACTTTACTATCGTCAACACGGCCTTGCCCGCAATAAGAGCGGATCTTCATGCTACAGTGGCTGAACTCCAGTGGATTATCAATATTTTTCTCTTGGCGCTATCGGCTTTCATGGTTGTGATGGGGCGTATGGCCGATATCTATGGTCGTCGACGCATACTCTACCTTGGCGCCATATGCTTCGGACTCGCATCACTCGGTGCTGGACTCGTTACCAATATGAACTGGCTTATCGCTTTTCGATTTGCTCAGGGAGTTTCTTGCGCAGTCTTATACACAGCCTCTGGCGCCATCGTTTCTAATGCTTTCCCTGAGGAGGAGCGTGGAAAAGGTATCGGTTTGCTCTTTGGGGTTAATGGACTTGGACTGGCAATTGGTCCAGTAATAGGAGGAATCATTGTTAGCACTCTGGGTTGGCGTTGGATTTTCCTGATAAACGTGCCATTGATTGTCTTAAGCCTATTAATCTGTACGGCTAGCGTCAAAGAATCCAGAAATAAGGAACAAGGGACCACGTTAGATTGGGGGGGATTGATTTTTTTGATCACAGGTCTGTCGGCCTGTATTGTTGTACTCAGCTTAGGTAGTGAATGGGGCTGGCTGTCATTCTCCACACTAGGTCTTTTAATCGTATCGGTCGTAGCGTTGGTCATATTTTATTATATTGAGCAACGGGTCTCTTCGCCGATCCTTCAACTCCATTTGTTTAAAAACCGGACTTTCATTGGTGCGGCTATAGCCAATGCTGCGCTGGCCTTCTTTTACTGTCTGGCTTTTTTCCTGATGCCTCTGTATTTACATACGATAAAGTCTCTCCAGGGATATCAGATAGGTATGATGTTACTTCCTACTACGGCGATGGTTGCCCTTCTTTCACCGATTGTTGGTCGGCTTACTGACCGAATGGGAGTCAAAATAATACTCGTCAGCGGCTTTTTATTTTTTGCTATTTCAGCATTCCTTCAAACACTCTTTTCCGAATACAGCAGTCTATTCAGTATTGCTATTGCATTTACATTTATGGGTATTGGTTGGGCTTGTGTATTGGGGCCATCCACAGTGGCGGCGCTTTCATCTGTACCAGAACGTATGGGAGCGGTTGCTATGGGGTCGTCGTGGACGGTGCATAATATTGGCGGCGCTGTAGGTCTTGCTTTTGGTCTGCTACTTTATCAGCAAGTTGCCACCAGCAGCTTATTACTTAAATTAGGCGCATTTGGCGTGGTTCCTGGTCAGTGGGTGGAAAAAGTTATCGCTGAACCAGAAGGGGCTGTTTCAGCTTTGCATCAGCATGCTGGTCTTGACCTTGCAGATGCGCTGAATATTGTTCATACGTTCTTTATTGAGGGATACCGTGCGGCAATGGGGTTGTTGTTAGCCATCTCTCTTTCAGTTTTGTGTGTCCTTTGGATGACATTAAAACGGCAACAGCCGAAACAATAGATTTAAAAATCGGTCTAAATTGAAAACAGATGATGAAACAACAGAGAGACAGTGACTATTACCAACTTTGAAAATGAGGAGAGAGCGCCGTGGGGAAAGAATCAAACCATCAGAGTATGACGAATATCTCATCACCTCATCCACGGGCGTTTTCTCCATTAATGTTAGTTGTATTGATTCTGGTCAGTTCTCTCGGATCAATAATTGGTATCCAAACACTTGTCACTCTGGGTGTCACACCAAGCACATCTATAATTGGTGCTTTAGTTGCTATGGCTATTGCACGACTTCCAATCTATCAATTCACGCTTTTCCGTTCTGTTCATGCACAAAATTTGGTGCAAACCAGTATGTCCTCTGCCACTTTTGGCGCAGCTATCAGCCTTCTCGCCCCGCTGGGTATTGCGCACGTCATGGAGATGCCTGAACTCATTATGCCGATACTGGTAGGGGTAAGTTTGGCTATGTTGTGGGATGCTTTCCTGCTATATCGTATGTTTGATTCACCGGTATTTCCGGCATCAGGCGCTTGGCCTCTTGGGATGGCTACCGCTGAAGTGATCAAAGCCACTGATCGAGGTGGTTATCGGACGGTCACATTAATCTGTGGGGTGATAAGTGGGTTTATCGGCAGTTTTTTAGGTTTGCCAATGTCGGCTGCTGGTATTGCTTTTATCGGGGGTTTTGCGGCTATGTTGTCATTCGCGGCTGGACTGCTATTGGCTCCCGGTCTCTATATTGTGTTTGCATTGGATATTAGTACCCTGAAAATGCCGGAAGGGATTTTGGTTGGTGCTGGTATGGTAGCAGCTTTGCAAATTGGCTTTTCCATGTACAAGCGGAAGAAGATACACATCACTACCCCCGCCGGTTGTCATCAACATCAGATTGATCAGCCTGGTACTTCATCTTTTCGGGCTTTACTGGGTATCGGTAGTTTGGGCTATCTGCTTTTGGCTATGATACTTGCTCTAGCGACGGGGCTGTTTGAACAACTTAGCTTACCTATGTTGATTGGATTTGTGGTATTTGGCACGATTTCAGCGCTACTTCACGAGCTCATCGTAGGAATCGCAGCCATGAATACCGGGTGGATGCCTGCGTTTGGTGTCGCACTGCTATCATTGGTAATTGGTATCTGGATCGGCTTTCCAGTCAAGGCCTTGGTTGTATTAACAGCGTTTACATCGGCAACTGGGCCTGCATTTGCTGATATGGGCTACGACCTTAAAGCAGGATACATATTGAGAGGTGATAATCGTGATCCCATATTTGAGCAAAGAGGACGGCGAGAACAAATGATCGCAGGCATGTTAGGTTTTGGCATAGCGATTATAGCTGTTCTATTGACCTGGCATGATTTGTTCGCTCGTAACCTGTTTGCCCCAGTCAATTTGGCTTATGCTGCGGCTATTAAAACAAGTATCGATCAAAGCGACTTAATGAATTTCACCTGCTGGGTCATATTGGGCGCACTACTACAGGTTATTGGCGGCGCTCGGGGCCAACTAGGTATCATGCTTGCGACAGGACTATTGATAGCTAAACCTACCGTTGGCTGGATGGTTCTCCTTGGGTTGATTTGTCGTTTATGGGTAAAACGAAAGTATCGCAACCACCCTTCCCATGGACTGGAATCTTTCGCGGGCGGGATGATTGCAGGAGATGCTCTTTGTAGCATAATGCTAAGCACCCATTCACCCGCAGTGGGGCAGAGCACAGGCAAACATTAATCAACAATCAACGAGACCGTAGCCAAAAATCGCCACTAGGCTTCAAGACAGATGAATCTTCATCGGTAGGAAGAACTATTCTTTTCGTTTCGCTTGGAGAATAGCTAAATTTCCTCTTATAGGCACGCGCGAATTGAACAGGACTACTGAACCCATATTCATAAGCCAAGTCAGCAATACGTTGACGTGGGGTGATTTGGGAACTCAGAATTGAATGAACTTTAGATAAACGTCGTGAACAAATGTAACTTGCTACACCGCCTACTGTTTCGAAGAGCCGGTATAAATGGCTCCTGGAAATACCGATTTGTTCACAAATCTGGTTAACGTTTAGTTTATTTGAATTAAGATTTTGATCGATATAGTGTCTGATCCTGTTGAACAAGGTCGTGTCAATTGCAGTTTGTGCCTGAATAATATTATCTGGAGTTGCAGAAAGCGTTGCATGCAAGAAGCCCAAAGTCGCTTGCATAACCTGTGGCATATCGTTCTTAGGCAAGTGGGGAGCATGTAGAAAGAGTGCTCTAATATGTTCTGCAAAAAGCTGTCCCAGGCTGTGATTTAAAACTGCCCCATGAAAATTAGCCGTTGTTGTCGGGAGAAGATCTCGAGGAACCATCAACATGATGACCTCACCTTCGGCAATGCTCAAATTATATGATTGACCTAAATCGATAACAGCCAATTGTGACGGCCTTATCTTAGCTTGGCGGCTATCATCATTATAAATCCACGAATCAGAAAGGCTAAGGCGAAAATAATAATGGTCAAGATTATCCTTGCGAATCTTGTCTAATGAACGATAAGCAAAGTTATTGATTGTACTCTCGCGCTTGCTAAGAAAACGCCAACGTCCAAGCATCAACTCCCCTAGATGCATTCCACAGAAATTAGCGTCTAAGATAGTAATTTCACGCATTTTTAGCGAAATGTTATGATGCTGATGCTCTTCTCGCCAGGCATCAAACCGTTCAGCTTTAGAGTAGGAAAGTGCTGAAAAACGATAGGGGTATAAATCTTCAAGATCACTCATACACACCATCCTTTCACACAAGGTTAATCACATAAGGTTAATAGTGTCACATTGAGGGGCAGGACATACACTGAATTACAGTGGTTAATATATGTTTATCCGAAATAGGTACAGATAATAGACATAGTATAAATTTAAACTTTCATTACGTTTTGCTTAATGATGTCGTGTATACAGTTAGTTTTATTGCATATATGGTATGAACTTATTGTGTTGCCCTATTTCATACACGACTTTATGCAATTATCTGCTACGTATCTCACTAAAACCTATTTCAATACAGTTGGTTAAATCATGACAACATAACTATTGGAATGGGCCTTGGACAGAGTAAGTGAAGGTGGATTGCCAGGAAAAGTTACAGATAGCCATTAAAGGCAATTATTTTAGCAAAATAACAACTTGGATAAGCGAAACAGGAGCGTTAGCGATAAAATCAAGTATACTCAATTCCATTGATCACGTGTTATAACTGCGATATCCATAAGCATTGGTTTAAGTGAAAATGAAATTGCGCGTCAAACGTTCGTTAACCATTAAACAGATGGCCGCAGTGACCGGCGTCACGCTGGTGACCATTGCTATTTTTATTACGATTCAATTGTGTCATTTTATACAGCAACGTAAAGATGATTATATCAGCCAGCTTAATAATGCGGCAGTTCAGGTACAGGCACCTTTAACGGAAGCACTACTTAATTCCGATCTCAGTAAAGCAAAAGAGTTGCTAATAGGGCTGCGTACTGTAGGTATTTTAGGACGGGCAGATGTGGTGTTGCCGGAGGATATCCGGGTGATACGATTGAGCTTTGCTACCCATCGCCCAATCCCCGAACTGGCGAAACGAGTTTTTGGGATCCCTGTGGAAGTGAGTATTCCTCTGCATGTTTATGGTTCAGTATCGACAGATGCTAAACCGCTAGGGCATCTGATTTTGCAAGTGGATTCCAACCGAGTATATCGTTTTGCTATTAATACGTTGGCGCTGATGCTGACAACTTATTTATTACTGGCCCTTATCCTTACGGTGTCGATAAGCTGGTGTATCAACCGGATTATTGTGCACCCATTACGTGACATTGCGCGGGATCTTAATAACGATCAACCATCAGAGCCAATGGCTTGCCCTAAATACCATCAGGATGATGAACTGGGTCTGCTGATCAGGGGATATAATCGTCAATTTAATAAGCATAAACCTCCGTCATCATGAAACCATCCGTGGCGGTTTGAGGTCTAATCCTCGGTTATAATCCTAATAGGATTTCGCCTGCTAAAATTCAGGTTTTTGCTTTTTCTACCGTTATTATTGGTCGAAGGGAACATATTCTGTCATCAATGGTTAAACCTTCGAGGGCTAAAACCAAGGATAGACATCTATAGGGGTTCACATGCAGGGTACGAAAATTCGTTATTTTATTGGTGGGATAATGCTGGCAGTTACGGGCCAGACGCAGGCAGAAGCCTTGCAGCCTGACCCTGCCTGGAAACAAGGTAAACTGGAAAATGGTTTTAACTGGCAAATCTTGCAGACGCCGCAACGTCCTAACGACAGAATACAGTTGCGCCTGGTAGTGAAAACAGGGTCACTGGCGGAGAAAACTCAACAAACGGGTTATACCTGGTTGATTCCGAAAGTGGTGCTCTTTAGTAGCAAAAGTTTATCTTCTACCAAATTAGAGCAGCTATGGAACAGTGCTATTGATCCAAAATATCCGCTGCCTCCGGCAATTGTTTCATATGATTTCACACTTTATAGCTTGAGCTTGCCACATAATCGGCCTGAACTACTAAAAGACGCATTGAGCTGGTTGGCTGATGCCGCGGGCAAAGCGGTATTTACACCTGAGACACTACAGCATGCCATGAAAATGGCTGATACATCTGTCGCAACCTATCCACCAGATATACAAGATCCTGTGTGGCGTAGACGTTTGAAAGGTTCAACGCTGTTAGGGCATGATCCGGCGCAAAACGCGCATCAGCCTATTGATTTGGATAAGCTTAAGCAGTTTTACCGGCAGTGGTATACCCCTGACATGATGACGTTATATGTTGCGGGCCATGTGGATAGCCGTACTCTGCCGGAAAATATCAGCCAAGCGTTTTCATCATTGAAAGGTAAACGTCATACTCCGGCCACTATCGCGGCATTGTCACCAATGAAACCGGAGACAGTAGGGATTATCAGCGATAAAAAGAAAGAAGATACTTTATCTTTGATTTGGGATCTCAATTGGCAGCCGATTAATGATTCACAGGTGCTTAATCACTATTGGATCAGTGATATTACCCGCGAGGCACTTTATCGCTATCTGCAACTTGGGTTGGAAAGAAAAAATGATAAGGCGTTGAAATTGGGGCTGGATTGTAAAGTCCAGTATCATCGTGCGAGTTGCGCCCTGAATCTCAACACGGCAGCAGGTAATCTAAAACCCGCAATGGAGTATCTGGCGGCTGAATTGGTCACACTACGCGATAAAGGATTGCCGAAGGGACAATTTGATGAGCTATATGCGCAAAAACAAGCACAACTTAGCCAGTTGTTTGCCATGTATGCTCATACCAGCACGGATATTCTGATTAACCAGCGCCTTTTGTCCCAACAGAGCAATGTGGTGGATATCGCTCCTGAGCAGTATCAGCGTTTGAGGCAAGCATTTTTGGCTTCATTGACCCCTGACATGCTTAATCGTGAGTTGAAGCATATCCTTTCACAAGAGGTTGCATTTATTCTGATTCAACCAAAAGGGGAAGCGGAGATGGATGTTGACCAGTTAAGAAACAGCTTTAATCAGATTATGTTGCTGACACCCCATAAGGATAAAGTTGATATTCCGGCACAGCCACCGATATCTAAGCCTGATGCAAAAGCGTCTTAAAGCGATAAAAGGGCGGGTAATGCCGCCCTTCATCATTGGAAGCTACTTTTTAGCCTCAGCTCTAATCTCAGTCACATTCTTACCGCCGATTCCCCAGTTATCAGTATCGACTTCATCAATAATGACAAAAGTTGTCGCCGGATTTTTTCCTAATACATCGACCAGTAACTGAGTGGCTCCTTCAATTAATTGTTTCTTTTGTTCTGCTGTAGCACCTTCACGAGTAATTCTGATATTAACAAACGGCATAAACAGCTCCTTCTCATTGGTTATTATTGGCAGATTCGCTCTACCAGGGCACATTTATTCGGTATTTTTATAATTATTATCATCCGCGGTAGCTATCCAGGCAGCGCAGAATAGCGTTAAGCGGGCAAAGAGATAGAAAAATGTCATCAGACCGATAACAGAGCCAAATGCGGCGCCAGAAGGGGAATTGGCGAGGCGTGGTAACGTCATAGTCATAATATATTTGATCACTTCGAAGCCTATTGCCGCCATCAATGTTCCTCTCAATAGCGCTTTACGTTCTGGCTGGTGGCGAGGCAACACCCAAAATAGCCATAGGAAAAGCAGATAGTTGGCTGAAATAGAAATGGCCAATCCGATCAGGAACCAGGATGGACGCAGCCATTCAATGCCATCTAACCCTAACATCTTAACAATGGTTGCTTGGGCGGAGCCTGCGATAGAGGTCAGTGATAGCGTGATTACCAGCGCTAATAATAGCCCAATCAGAGAAATAGCATCACGAAGATATTTAAAATAGATTTTCTCGTTGTCTTCCTGATTTCGCACCCAGACAGGATGGAATTGGGCAAGAATGGCCTGACGTAAATTACTGACCCAATTCACCCCAGAATACAGCGCAATTGCCAAACCGGTTAATCCCACGGTAGTACGTTGTTTAATTGCTGTATCGACACTATTTTTCAGTGTATTGGCAAGAGTCGGATCACTAATACTGCTGGCGATACCATTAATCAGTTTTGCCAGCAAATCGGGATTAGAGGCCAGAATAAAACCGGCAATAGCGAAAGAGAGCATCAGGATGGGAATAAGCGATAAGAAGGAAAAATAGGTTATTGCGGCGCCAAACTGATTACCCATCCGATCATTAAAACGCAGAGTTGCCCGGATAAAGTGAGCGATAATAGGAATATTGCGGATATAATTTCCTACTCTGACCGTCAGAGAAATCGCTTTTTTGCCGTGATGAATGCCTTTCTCCAAAGGAGTTCTGGATAACCTTTTCGGCTGGTGTTGGGCTGTTTCCTGTTTTTCTGCACACTTTGGCATGTAGAGCCTCAATGACGTTAAATAACCTACTATCTTATGATGCCATTGTAAGACAATTATTAACAATTCATCATATATCGGTACTTAGGTATTAAAATGTTGAATAAAGACTTTTTTCAAAGTTGGGATTTTGTGGACCAGATTTGTAGGCGCAGATAAACGTTAATTTATAGTTTGTCTGAATTGTTCTTAATGCAAAGGGACTGACCGAATAGGCGTTTAGCTAACTGCTGACTGAATTCACGTGCAGCCCAAGGAATATATTTGGCTCCCCTTCCGGAGAAACCACTGAAGATCGCAATAGAGCGATCCGGCGGACACTGCATTTCTGGCAGATAGTTAGTTGTGTAGCCATCATATCCATTTCGTCCGTCTACGACGGTACTCTGACAGATAAGAAGCTGATTTGCCATTTGGTGATGACGAGCGTTCGCTTGTTCTGGCTGCCAGTGAAGTTGGTCGGGATTCGAAGCATTGTATTGCGTAGCTCCACCCACAAAGAAAAAAGAGGAAGACTCAGGCCGAAAATAGCCTCCTGAACATTCATCAATAATGCACTGTTCAGGTACATCAGATTTCATACTTTGTAGACAACTGAGAGGGATGGTTCGACTGAAGATTTGACTTTCAGGATATAGTTGTGGCGTGTAAGCCCCAGCCGCAATTACTGCCAGCCTGGTTGGGAGCTTTGTATCTATTCCGGTGATCACCTCAACTCCGCCCGAAATTTCTCGCACCGCTTTAACTGGTGAGCCTTCGAGAATTTCTACACCATGAAAACGAGCTTCATCAATGAAAATCCGAGCAGCTTGACGAGGATTCACATACCCGCCAAGCGGTTCCCACAACGCAATGCGCTTGCCGGAAAAGCAGTGACGTTGCAGCGTTGGAAAGCAATGGGTAGATTCGACTTCACTTAACATATGAATGGGGTACGCATCGGAAGAGAACTCAGTAATACGCTGACGAGCTAGGGCCTGATGTTCTGCTTTGAGCAAGTAAACCAAGCCACAGCGGGTAAAAACATCGGGATGCGTTGCTGCGATCTCACTCCATACCTTAATGCCTTGGATATTCTTTGTCATCAGAGCATACAGTGGATCATAGACGCGTATTATCCCTCGTGAATGCACCGTTGCTCCTCCGGCACCGGGTGCTGTAGCTTCTAGTAGCAAGATTTTCAGTGGTAATTTGCTGCACCAAAATGCTAATGCACTACCAGCCAACCCTCCCCCGACGATAATGAGGTCCCATTGCGAAGCCATGTCTTACCCTCTGTTTTGGATGTTGTTGCCCCCAATAGGGCCAAAGAAAATCACCCATGTTCTAAAATCGCTACTGAACGATTCAAAGCGATGATCAACATAAGCGGGAACAAATAGAAAATCTCCAGCAGAGAAATTGACATAAGCTTCTCCCCGACGGAAAACACCATGACCAGAACTGACGATATAAATTTCGTCCCTGTCATGTGGTGTTTGAGTATCGACTTCGACAGGAGAAAATAGTTCAACGGAGAGTTGTCCCCTTTCAAACAACACGGCAAAAGGCTGTGGTAGGCTAGGAAGGTAGGTTGCTGTTTCAGACTCATTGATATGTAAAATATCGTCAGGAATATTTGTATCGGATACTACACTCATTATGCATTACTCCCGGTATTCAAAATAGGCAGATCATTCTTTGAAATTAGTCCCCATTTTAGTCCCTGTAACTCCCCTTGTGGTGAAAGGGTCAGTTCACCATAAGGGGTCTGCCAGCATTGCTGACGTAGATGCATTATTAATGCTTTTCCTTGCAGATGTGGATTGTGCCGCCAACTGTCGCATAGAACCCGAATAGCCAGATAACTAGTAAAGAAATAAGCTCCCGGTTGTTTTTCGATAGTGAGAAAGCTCTGCTAATTAACTGATATTGAGTATGCTCTAGCATATTGCTACCATAATTAATAAGAAAAGGCACAGTAATATTTGGATGTGTCAATTGTCGTATTGCTGGGCCATATGCATCATCCGATAAAATGATTTTTGCCACAGGAGAAAAGGCATATCGCTGCATTAACCCGAAGGAAAACTCTTGACTGCCCAACAGATAGACGACATCACTTTGTAAAGCCAACTGTATAATCTTTTCATCACCGATAGCAGGCGAAATAGACAGATAAACGTTAGCCGTGATATTCATAGACGCCAGCGCAGCACTCAACTGATCAGCAAGACGTTCTCCATAATTATGCTGTTGTGCCAAGATCAAAACCTGATCATCAGTGGAACAGCACGCGATAAGACACAGTAACTGTTCATCATCACGTCCAAAAAAACGCAGCGTACTTCGCTTCTGGCGACATAAGTCAGGGTGGGAACTTCCTGGTGTGATAAAGGGAAGTTCGTTGGCTTCATAGAGGGGGCTGGCCGCTAATGCGGTAATGCTACTGAAATGTCCCACGATCGCATGACTGCCCGCTGAAATCACTTCTCGGGCCGCCTTCTTTGCTTGTCTGGCTTCCCGCCCATCGTCGAAGTAACGCAGCTTGACAGATATCCCTGCGTCGTTGACTGCTAGCAGTGCCGCCACCAATAAATCTTGCTGATTGGGACCATTACTTTCACTGAGTGAAAGCTGGTGGCAATCATTGCCACCATGAAGGCAGTCGGCTTGGTTAATCCATTTTGGTAGCATCTCTGTTTTCCTGGTTCACTCCACCATGCAATATATAAGGCTCACCTTGAGCATCAAACAACTGTTTGAAGGTAAATGCATAGGGTGTAGTGCCATAATCGTGTAAATACTCAAGTCGATGACATGCCTCACGCCAGCATGGTTGGTGATTATCAGGCACCCACCAGACGACGTAGATAGGCCAGTTTTGTTTGCCAAACCAGTTTTTGCGAAGCTGTAATGCCTTTTTATGTAATGGTCCGTAATAGGCGAATTGATAAATACTTTCTAGATCGCGCCAAAGAGAAAGGGTCTGCGCCTGTTTAGTATGACCATTGCTTATCCCATCAAGGTAAAAGCGTGGCACTGCAAAAGGACCCCATCGTCCCCAGTCTTTCTGGTAATTTGTCATCCAGACAATATCTTCCACTGGTTTGGCCCGGTCAATAAATCCTTCCGACTTTTCTGCTTCAAGGAAAACGTCGGGGGTGCGATCATCAAACTCCTGAACCTGTATATCGCCATATGGAGCACGAAGTATGGAAAAGGTCATCAGGCAAGCTTTGGAAGTCATACACTTTTAACCCCTTTTGTCTAGGTGGATCACTGGTGTGGGTAGAAAAAATGACGAAGGTAAATCACACAGGTGAAGAATATCTGTGGTATTCAGCGTCATCTTGTCTATCCCCGTTAACAGATGGAACAATTTTTCACTACTCTGCGGCATTAAAGGCCAGGCAGCCTGTGAGAAACATTGCAGTAACCAGCTAACTCCCCGTAGTGTTTCTACATCATGATATTGGGATAATGTCATCTCAATAAATTTCATCAGATGTAGTAAGTCTTCCGCTGCTTGTCGCAAATGAAAGCGTTCTAAGGTGTAGCTAGCTAGAATCCGTTGACGGGCAGATTCGCCAATTTGGCGCCATGTTTCTGACAGCGTCGGCAGTGGAGTGACATTGGTCACCATTTTTTGATTCCATACCGTAGTAATGTTTCTCCAACTCTTTTCCAGTGAGTTGTCAAGCACTTTTATCATATCTGCTTCATTAAAGTTGGCTTTTTCAAAACCAGGAGCATTAAACGCCGCATAAAAGCGAATGGCATCCACGCTGTAACGTTGCGCCAGGTCAGATGCCCACACGATATGATTGTTACTGGTAGAGAACTTGGCATGATCAAAGTTATAGAACTCATTAATCATCGTTGCCCAAGGTAGCCAACGTCCGCTATCAATTTGCGATAGCATGGCGACATGCACCACAGCGTAAAAATAGGAGTTATCAAAGCCGAAGAAATTAATGGGTACTGGAAAATCATTTAGTTGTGGATCTTGCTCAATAGCTCGTTGATAACTGAACAACAACTCCGCCATAATTTCCGGCCAGGCATTGATCACCTGACCAGAGAAATCAGTATGTGCTATGGAAATCCCCCAATTTCCCGGCATGGTGATCGGAAAATCTGGCAGAGTCATAGACAGGGCATCTTCTGCAAGCCACTGGTAGCGTTGACGGAATCGTTTGTTTTGCTGATAGAATTGTGTAATTGGCTGGCGGAAACGTTCCAATTCGAGTACTAATACCTCTTCGTGGCGAATTGTCATCTCTGTTGACCCGTTATTCGTCACATGGGGCTTAATAATGGTTTCAGCATTCGTCAAGTTGCCACAGGCTTCACAGATGCCACATTTACAGGTGGCTAAACAGACCGGACAGTAACCTGAAATACCCGCTTCATCATGCCAGATTTGTTCTTTTTCACTGTAAAAGAACGGAAAACGTTTTTTAACTAAAACACCACGTTGATAAAGTTGATGGAAAAGATTCCGCACCCAAGTTACTGCTTCCTCTTCCGGTGAAAAATAATCGGCTACATCAATATGATAGAGCTTAAGGGTTTTAATAATATCATCAGTCCAGTAACGGTGCAGTGTTTCCGGATCGCATTGCTGACGTTCGGCTGTCACGCGCACATAAGACTGATTAATATCACTGTAACAGGTTACAAAGCTGTGTTGGCCTTGCAAACGTGTTGCTCGGGCAAATACATCACCTGCCAGAAACGGTCCACTCATGTGCCCAACATGTAGCCCGCCGTTAGGTGTTGGAGGTGGTAATGTGATAATAAAACCGGTTGGTGTCATTTTGGCTGCCTTAATTTGATCATCATTTAAAAAACGGAATCAGAACTACCACCCATATCCCAGTAAATATCTAACATTAAAAATGGGATGTTTTCTGAATGGTTACGTAACTGATGTTCTGAAAAACGTGGCAAATAGACCACATCACCATAGGATATGGTGGTTGTTTCTCCATTGATGAATAACTCTGCTTCACCGCTGATAACAATAAATGTCTCTTCTTCATCATGTGAATGCCGATCAACATCTTTACCGGGTTCAACCATCACCCAGATACAGCCAAATTCAGTAAGTGGTCTTTGTGTGTTGACTCTTCCTTTCCAGGGAAATAACCGTCGGAGTTTACAGTTATATTCATCGGTATACAGGATATCTGCTTTACGGCGAATCAAGGTTTCAATTTTGCGGTTGGTTACCTCTGACATATCATTCACCCATTCTATGGTTTCTATACCTGGTTTGTCAGAAAATGCTCGATTTTCTCTGCTATTAACCAGGAGCGAATTGAAAGCAAACTGAATGAACCTGCGTCACCAAAACCATGAGTTGATTCACATAAGCCATTGAGAAAAAAAGGTGATAACGGTTTATCATTGCTTTCTAAACAATAATCCCGCGCCACATGCAGAGATCCATCTTCTCGGCGCTTAAAATGGTCAGCTATATTGGAAAGTAATGGATGATTACGTTCCTGGTTTTCCTCACAGCCCATATTTCTGAATCCGGTGGCAAGAATTACGCCATCAACCTGTAATTTCCTGACTCTGCCAGAAATTTTATTTTTATAACGAATTTCTATGCCCGATTTATTCTCTGTAACTTGGGAAATATCGGTCATATTATGCAGCGTAATACGTTCTCGTCCGTCCAGTTTTTGCTCATAAAGTTTCACATAGAGCATTTTAATTACATCGTGATCCGCAGAGCTGTAATTACTACGCCACAATTCACGAGTAAGCGCTTTTTGCTGTTCAATATCGAGCTGATAAAACTCATCAATAAACTCTGGAAAATAGATATGTTCAGTAAAAGGACTGACATCTTTGAACTGATAAGAATAGCCTCGGAAAATATTATGTATCCGTAGATGTGGATAACGAGAGGAAAGATCCAATACCAATTCTATGGCACTCTGGCTGTTGCCAATCACTGCAACAGATGTTAAATGACTTTTTGCTTGCCATTGCGACAGTGCTGAGCTTGCACGGGTAAAATGGACTATCTGTGATGAATGACACTGCTCGAATTGTGGTGGAATATAGGGTGTCCTTCCTGGCCCAAAAGAAACCACTTTCGCATGCAAAACTCTTCCAAGACTGGTTTCGATCCGGTATTGTTCGGAAAAAGTGTTATCTAGCGTAATGGTGATCGCTGTTTCACCATAACTCACCCAGCGATCGAAATGACGCGCCACCCAACGTACATAGCGGGCATAATCTTTTCTTAAAGGAAACTCTAACCCAAGATTGAGATATTCAAACAAACGGTTTTCGCTTTTCAGATAGCTAAGAAAACCGTAGGGACTGATGGGGTTACGAGGAGTGACAAAGTCACGCAATGGGTTATGCTGTATATCCGAACCAGCCAGTAGCATTTCAGGTTGCCAGTCTGGAGCGGTGTTACTTTCCAGAAATAACACTGAATCTGTGATTTGCTTTTCTTCTAATGACACAGCAAGGGAAATATTACCCGGTCCAAACCCTATACCGATCACATCGAATTCTTCAATAATATCATTCACGGGCTCACCTTTTTTGATGGGTATCGTTGTTTAAGCATGCCTTAATGATTGAATAATATTTCGAGTCGCCGCGATGATTCTCTCTGCTCCTTCCTGTAACTTTTCATTTTCAATGGTTAAAGGAGGCATACACTTAACGACTTCGTCTTGTGGTCCACAGGTTTCAATTAGGAGTTTTCTTTCGAAAAGAGAACGACTAATTTTTTTAGCCAGAACCGAAGCAGTAAATTTAATTCCTACCATCAATCCCTTGCCTACAATAGAGAATGGAGTGCCCAGATCTTGTAGTTCGGACTGAAAAATAGTTTTCAGAAACTGCTCTTTTTTCTTTATCTGCTGTGAAAAGCTCGTGTCTCCCCAGTATTTCTTCAGAGTTACTGTTGAGGTGATCATGGCAAGATTATTGCCACGGAAGGTACCATTGTGTTCACCAGGGTACCATTTATCGAGATCTGGAGAGATAAGGTTGATTGACATGGGTAGCCCAGAACCGCTGATCGATTTTGAAATGCAGACGATATCTGGCGTAATGCCAGCTTCTTCAAAGCTGAAAAAGTTTCCTGTCCGGCCACAGCCAGCCTGGATATCATCAATAATAAGCAGAGATCCAATTTCTTGGGCTAATGTGGCGAGACCTCGTAGCCAAGCTACAGAGGCACAGTTGAGTCCTCCTTCACCCTGAACACATTCCAAGATGAATGCAGCGGGCAGATCAATACCACTGCCAGGCTTACATAACATATCTCTAATGAAACTTAATTGTTGTCCAACATCCGTGATGGAAAATTGATCGTAAGGCAGTCGTAATATCCCTGGTATTTGTAGGCCAATAGACCGTTGCTTGGCAGGGTTTGCTGTAATGGAAAGTGAACCCAGTGACATGCCGTGGTAACCGCCAGAAAAACAGGCGATAGTGTGTCGTCCAGTAACCTTACGTGCCAGTTTCAGTGCGGCTTCAATGGCATTAGTTCCAGTCGGTCCGGTGAATTGAACTTTGTATTGCAAATGTCGCGGCGTCAGAATATATTCGTGTAAAGTGGTAAGGAAGGTCTCCTTGGCTTCGGTATGCATATCTAGCCCCTGAAGAATACCATTTTCATTTAAGTAACATATTGCCGCTTCAATCATGGAGGGATCGTTATGCCCATAATTGACAGAACCCGCCCCGGCAAGAAAGTCTAAATATTCATTACCTTGTTTATCAAATAATAAGGCATTTTTACCTCGTGAAAAAATAGAG
Organism: Photorhabdus luminescens subsp. luminescens; assembly: GCF_001083805.1. Lineage (GTDB taxonomy): Bacteria > Pseudomonadota > Gammaproteobacteria > Enterobacterales > Enterobacteriaceae > Photorhabdus > Photorhabdus luminescens. Next base: position 274,967 of record NZ_JXSK01000005.1, read on the forward strand.
GGAAAATTCCGACAATAACTTCTGACCTCAGATTCTATGTTTTCAAAAACGGAAAAGTTCATAAGCAACCTCTGTTATATAAATATTTCTTGGTAAAGGTAGAATACTAACAACATTCAATTTGATAATGATACCAACTGGTTCTATCAGCCAAGAAGCTGTCATATAACCGCTGAGCGGTTGTGTTATTTTCCTGAGTTGTCCAGTTCAGGGAAAAATATTTCCCTTGCTGTTTTGCCCATTGTAATGCGTGTAAAATAAGGTTCTTTCCCACTCCTCTGCCACGATAATCTGGAATAACATATAAATCATTTAATAATGCATTTTCAACTGCATTAACACTGGAGAAAGTATAATAAATTGTTGAAAAGCCTATAGCATCATCTTTTTCATTTAGACAAAGATATTGTCGGCCTTTTTCTTTATTGTGGATAAATTGAGAAAAGAATAGACTGTTCTTTTTCTCATCAGGTTCACTGACATCATAAAATCTTTGATAATCCGCTACCAGTTTCAATAGATTGGAAAAATTTTTCTCATCCACAGGTACTATTTTCCACGGTGTTTTAACGCCAGATATTTGTGTCATAGATTATTCCTCCTGCTGTAATTGTTGTTTCACTTTCTCTTCCTGATTTTTCTCTATCTTTAAACCAATAAATGAAATGATTATCACACTAATAATCGCTATTAGCGAGTAGATGGAGAGTTCCAGACGACTATCAAATATTTGGAAAACAAATACAAAAAGCGGTGTTAACAATAATATATAAGAAACTTGTACAGGAGGAACTAAAGTAATACCCTTCTGTAGCATAAATAGAGGGATCACATTTCCGAATATAGCAATAATCATAAATTCAGTCAGATATGTGTTAAAATCGGCGGTCAGGTCTTTACTGAGATAAAACGACACGATGAGTAATAAGAAAAATCGCATTGACATTAATTGATAAAGATTAAAACCATTATCGTAGATTTTTTTTGACACGACATTAATGATAGCCATACAGAAACCGGTTAATATTGCCATTATAAAGCCATGAATTAATTGTCGATTTTCGACATTTGTGAGACCAGAGTGTCCTTCCGATACAGTATACCCGACTAACAGCATACAGATGATGGTGAAAACACTGACCAGTAATTTGACAGATGTTAAGTTTCTCATTTGCTTTAATAAAAAGACAGAGACAATTAACGTAGCTAACGGATTAATCCCGTACAATGTTGCTGCTGTAAGCGCTGGTTCCATATACCGCAATGAAATATATAAAAAGAGCCACGATCCAAGTGTCGCAGCATTAAGTATGAGGAAATACATTATGTTACGTAAATTCAATATGGCCTGATTATTACGATGAAAGTAGTTTAGTATGGCGAAAATAATTGTGATAATGGCAAAATTAATAAATAAAACGTTATAGACATTAATTCCCTGTAGGAGGGAACCGAGCCAAACTGATTGTGCGGCAGACAACACATCAAAGGTCAGAACGAATAATATTCCCTTGTTCATTTTAACACCCATAATTTACCGGATTTTTCCATTTCCCTAATGCGTTGGGTATCATATTCCAATGCACGCGGATCTTGGTTAGCCAAGAAAATTCCTCCAGGGCTATCAAACAGATTGCTGGTGGGTAATAATTGTTGGCCAATATTGATATTCCAGAATGCCGTGGTATAGGAAGACAATGTTTCAGCCCATTTCATGCCAGGAATATCGACGATCATCCCTTTGTCATAGTTAATCAAAGATACTGCTTTTGAATGCTTATAGTAAACCGGAGGCAATTGTGTACGTTGATGGAAACGCTCCGGATCGATGGCCGCATCAACTAGTAGATCAAGCTGTGACACATTCGAAAAAAACTGAACATTTTTTGGTGCCTTCGCACCATGCAACCGCGCACCCACTTCTATCAGTACTGGTCCATGTTCATCGACCATAATTTCAAAATGCGCAGCGCCAAAGTGGATACCTAGCGCATTCATCACATTTATCGCGTATTCAATAACGTTTTTGACTTCTTTTTCTGAGGGATGAATAAATAGTTCTTCTGAATAGACAATTGCACCATTTGGTAATATTTGTTTTTTGTACATGGACGTATTGGTGATGTAGTGTGTTTTATTCAAACTTACGCTATCGACGACATATTCTTTTCCTTTGATAAATTGCTGGGCTAGGACATATTCATTGTGATTTCCTAGAGCATCGTACTTGCCTACAATGTTAGAAATTGCTTGCTCTATCTCAGCGCCAGTCTGGCAAAATTTAACGCTGTCCGTACCGGCTGAACTGAGAGGTTTAATGACTATGGTTGATGATAAATGGTGTTCTAGCCATGGCTTCAACTCTTCGAAGCTTGACACTTTAATTTGTGGTATAGATCGTAACCCGGCTCGAGCTATCCGTTCTTGCATCAGGTACTTATCACGCAGGCAGAGTAGGATGTCTGGCTCACAACAGGGTAAACCCAGGTGATGAGCCAGTGTATTTGCCAGCAAGACACCACTTTCAGTTCCTGGTACCACGGCTTGGCAGTCATATTCATTAATTTTATTGATTAACTCACTAAAATTAGATATGGTATGGGGTAATTCGTTTATAAAATTATCTTTATGATAGGAGGCCGCATAGACTGCCGGTATATTTACACTGCTTTTAACGCAAACGCTTGAAAATCCCCTTGAATAAAACTCGCCAGCGAGATATTGTCCGCTGGAGTAAGGGTCAACAATCGCAACAGTCTTCATAGTAAACTCCATAAATTCTTACCAAATTTCATCCAATCATAAAAAAACACAAAGTAAATAGCTTTGGTTGTATTAAGATAACAAAACTTTCTATTCTGTGACTTATGTGGATAAAGTCCATTTCGTCCCGCTTGATGGATGTATAGGCGCAATATCAACCATTGAAATAATAAATTAGCGTTTATTTATTAGGAAACAAATATGGAATCAGTGGCGATCACGATTTAATGGTCGAATAATATTACTATCGGTAGCTATATTATCATTTTCAATATCTGCTATTGCCGCAGGACCTGATTGTTCAGATATAAATGGATGGGCAACTCAGCTTACTGCAAATAGTTTGAATGACTTTGGTATTGACAGACATAATATCGATTTCGATAAAACGCAAACATCATTAATTCTTTCTGAGAAATTAAACAAAAGTGAAGTAGCTATTATTCTACAACGTGAAATAGCTAAAGCTGAAAAGGACAAAATACTGAGTGATAAACATGAATTTGACGATATTTATTTATCTCATCCGATTTATAGGCAAATGTATCATGTAACATTTATCAACAAATCTAGGGATAAACTCAGTTTCATAACAATGGCTTTAGCTTCAGATGATGAATGTTCTATCGGTATATACCCGTTATCTTTCAAGTTGCCTCTTTGTTGGCTGCACTCACTCACCCCGGTCACATAGTTATCTATGCTCCCGGGGATTCGCTCCCTTGCCGTCGCGATGCACCTCGAAATCCATAGGGTATAGAAAATATTTATCAAATTTCAAAGGAAATACAAAAATATTGATGCTAGCTTTATTTAAAAGCCGCTTTCATTGAAGTGACCCCCAATAGTTGATATCCCCTATTCATGCATAGTGAATACTCTCTTATTAAATATCTTAATGATTAGGTATATTGATATGCTGATAATCATCAATAAAAATACTTTTAATGAAAAATTATATATAACAATGCTGGATAAATATGAGATTGGTATCCACATTAATATTGAAGCAGCTATTAATATAATTGAAATTAATACTTTGTGTGAGATTTTTATCTTTTCGTTAGAATAATTAATATCCTCTGGTTTATATCCGCTCATCAATATATCAAATGCTCTGCTAATATTAACGGATATGCTTATTAACGTAGTAATTAGCATTATTGCCATAGCGTAATCTACATATCTAAATAATGGATTATTGAACTCAAATACGGACATAAAAATAATATATGCAATGAATATATTTGAACAAATAGTTTCCTTCCTAAATATTCTATTTATTTTAATTTGTGATTTATAGTGATTTTTATGTTTTAAAGTCTGCTTGCAAATTCTAAATATCATGATATTCCCAAGTCATTTGTTGATTTTTCAACATTATGGGGAAATATTAATATTGTCAATTGGAATTATTGAAATATTCAATATATGTAGCAATAAAAAGATCCCTCACTTGAAGGATCTTTTATAAAAGAACAAATTAATCAGATTTACGATTAATTATTTCGCCATTAGTTGTACTACTTTCAGTTTCATTACTATAAGTTTTCACCAAAGGTATTTTGCCGGACAATACACCTTCCTGAACTGCCTTAACAATTCCGCTAACAGAATCAGGTAATGCAACATTGCCGCCTTTACTATTGTCATAACCAGTAACAGATTGTTGTTCCACATTTTGGGTATTAAGAATGACATTGCCTTTCTCGCTACCAATTTGCCCGCCAATCAGATGAGTATTTCCTTTTACATCTAAATTAACCCCTTGATTGCCGGAAATAACCGATTGTTCGCCGACATTTTCCCGATCTTTAATATCAACATTGCTCTTAAGTTTACCTGTAACCCCATTAATACCTTTAATATTATTAAGACTATTAAATGCAGAGGTTAATCTGTCCTGCCATCCTTTCGGTTGTGGCTCTTCGGTTGGGTTTTTAGATGGATCATCTTTCAATACCTCATCTTTCGACACATCGTCTTGAGGCGAATCATCCTGAGTTGCTTCGTCTTTAGGGATATCGTCACTTTTTACTTTGGATTCTTTCGTGTAATTAATGCCAGCATCAACACCGACATTTAATCCATGTTCAGTATCTTTACGGCTTTCAACTCGGAGATCGCCGCCAATACTGCCTTTTACCTGATCAGCCTCTATCCGCGCTCCGGCAACTGTCGTATCGCCGCCGCTGTTGATAACGACATGTTCACCTTTAATATGGCTATTACGTTGGGTTGTTGCTTGCAGGCGATCAATACCCGCTTTGACTTCCCCGCCAAAGTTATGTTTTGTGGTGGTGGTTGTACTTTCATCTTCCGCTTTCTTGATCGAGCTTGCATTCCCTCCATTGCCTTTCAGGTTAAATTCCCAACCATCGTTATTAATGCGATCCTGAGCAGATACCAGTTCAACATTACCTTGTTTAGCATTCAGGTCGATTTGCTTACCGGTCACTTCGGCGCCTTTCAGCGTCAAGTTATTGCCCGCACTTAGATTGACACCTTGCTGACCACTAATCTCACTGACCTGAGCTGTGGTACTATTTTTGCTATCTGTGTTGTAACCGCCGCCAAGACCGATATGAACATTCTTGCCTTCCGGCGAGTTCCCTCCTTTAGCAGATGCTTCTCCGTTATAACCGGTTGCTGTTTTCGTTGTGCTATTGGCGGCATTATCAAAACGGATATCACCTTTAGCATCTATATTGGCTTTGCCAGCGCCAGTATTCAGAGATGTGCCTTGATATTCAGCGTCCCTTTCGACGCGAATATTAATGTCATCCGCGGCGGTAATCCGGCTGGTTACTGCTTCGGTTGTCGCGGTATGGCTGCTTTGTATGCCGCCTTTGCCTTTACCATTACCGGAGATATCTTCACCGGTGGTGGTGTAAACACGTAAGTCAGCATTGCCGCGGGTTTCACTGTGGCTGCTTTCGTGGTGATTCTGTGCTGCTTTACTGTTATGGCTACCGGCGGTTAGTGTAACGTTACCCTTATCAGCACGATATTGAGTACCCTGATCATACAGCTCGCCATTGGTTTTCATGACGATATTGCTAGCCTGAACAGAAGTTACAACCGCTTCGGACTTTTGGTTTGCGGTCTGAATATTACTGCCGTTGGCGGCAATATCTGCGCCGAAATTAGGTGTGCCTTTTTTGGTTAAAGTGCCATCCAGCGCAGACTTAGCGGGTTCTTTAACGACTTTCTCAATTGGGCGAGTAACAGCGCTATAATCGACATTGACGCCAATATCTGCGCCAACCTGTAGTTTGCGATTGGTATTTGATTCCGTATTCGATACGGCCAGATTGCTGACCTTGCCTGCCTCAGCGGTATAAGCGCCATTGACTTCATGCTTAGTCCCTTCCTGAACCAATTCGCCGTTGGTTTTAATGTTCAAATTACCTGCGATTTGAGAACCGGAAACAACGGCAGTCGTACTGGTATGATTGTTATTATTACCTTCATAATTACCATGAATACCAGAACCAAATTTATCAACTCCTCCGGTAAGATAACCTCCAACGTAAGTTTTACTCTGAGATTTCTCTTCGGATTTTTTATTATCTGCGGCTAACAGATGAACATTCGCACCGGTGATCTTAGCATCACCTGTAGTCGTCACCAGATTGGAACCACGCAAGGTGACATCTTTATCAGCATCGATAGTGATGCTACCTCCACTCAAGGAGGAAGCTTGCTGTGTTATCGTCTGATTTTTTTGACTGTTACTGGTATGTTCAATACCTATTCCGGCACGATACTGTTTATCCCCCTTTGGTTGGAAGTGAACTTGCGGCTCCAGAGAGGTGCTTTGTTTATCAACCTGTTTCTGCTCGCCATAAGAGAGCACGTTGATATTACCGGATGTGTTCAGGCTAAGCGCGCCGGTACTTTGCACCTGACTGCCAATAATATTGATATCTTCATCACCGAGTAATTTGAGATCCGCTTCAGAAACCAACTCGCTGCCATGAGATTTCTGTTGATGGCTATTGGTTCTTTTTGAGCTGTTAGTGATGTTGAGTACGGTGCCTGTTCGCTCATCGATTTTTTGATTGATGTGACTGACCGCATTATCGATGGTGACTTCACCACTATTAGCATGTACAAAAGCACCTTGGGTCGCTTTTACTTTACTACCGGTAATCGCTATACCCTCATAACCTGATAGCAATAAACGCCCATTAGCCGTCAATTCGGATGCGTGGCTGGTTTCTTTCAACTCACTATTGTCTTTATTCTTGCCGCCGCCGATACCGCCCCAGTATCTTTTATCATCACGTACAGCACCGCTGTTAGCTGTTTTCTGAACATCTATTTGCAGTTGTTTACCGGCTTCCAGTGTCAGATTTTGACCTGCATGGACTTTCGCCCCAAGAATCTCGGCTTGATTTCCCGCTTTAATATCAATATTACGACCTGCTTGTAATTCACTGGCAATCAGGCGTTCGGTCTGTTTACTCTCTTCCCAACTTCCGGTCTGCAATTTAGCTGTTTGATTTTTTTTATAACCTTTTTCTGATGATGTTTCTATTTCAGTTAAGCCCGCAATCTGCACATCTTTTTTCGCTGTAATAGCCAGCTTATCGTTGGCATTTATTTGACTGCCACGGATCTTAACGTCACCTTCAACGGCATTTAAATTCACATTCTGCCGGGCGGTTATCGTATTCCCTGCCTGATGCAGTTTTTCACTTTCTCGAGTGACCTCATTGCGCCGGGAATAACGCCATTGGTTATCAATATTTTTAGTAGATTGTTTTAACTGCTGCCCATCTAAAGTCAGATTAGCGCCACTCAGATTAACATCATCACCCACGATATCCGTGGCTGTAATCCGGTTATTATTATTGGCGACCAATGAGATATTTTTGCCTGCTAGTTGAGTGCGGGCAAGTGACTGACTACTTTTACTCTCATTGACATAAGAACCGCTGAAATAGCTTTGGTAATTATTGCTACCATCACGGCTATATGCTGATTCGCTGACTTTACCTTTTACTTCAATATTATTACCTGTGAGCGCAACATCTCCGCCTTGCAGGTGCGCCGCTTCTAAATTGAGATTGCCGTGGGAATTAACCATAATCTCGTCACTGGCAGTAAGAGAACCTTGCAAATTAACGCCACTGCCTTTTGCGGTATTGAGTAGACGGATACGCCCCGCTTGCATACTGCCAAGATAATAGCTATCGAGAACACCGGTTAACTGTTGCTGAGAATCAATGATTTCTCCTGTGGCTGAGGTTTTATTTTCACCACTGATCGCATTAATCTCTTTTTGAGCGGTGACTAGGCCCCGGTTGTCAATTTTGGGTGCGATAAGATCAAGGATCGCATTGGCGATTAAACCATCCGATTTAATTTTCAGGCTATTCTGATTATTAAACATATTAAAACCTTGCAAATCACCTTGTTCTACCAATGGATTACCCACAACCAGAGAGGCGCGGTTAGTATTGATAAAGCCACATCCATTACAGGTGATGCCGTTTGGGTTTGCCAGTACATAATCTGCTGCTATACCAAACACCTCCTGTTGACCTAATAACAGAGAAGGGTTTCTGCTGATAACTTCATTCAGAATCAGGCTAGCGGCTTGACCATTTAAATTAGGGTTAGCAGCGAGCTGACCGGCTAATTGTGATTGCCCCTCCTTCAGCGCATTATTTAGCACGACGCCCATCTGACCGACGTTGTAATCCAGATATTGGTTATGTGACAGCCCGGAAGAGGAGGGGGTCACGATATTCACAACCGTTGCTTTACCTTCGGCAGCGAAAATATCGGGATGGTGTGCTGGATCGCCGCCGCCAACGATTTCGCTGGCAAAACTGGTAGAACAAGAGACAAGAATGATTGCCATAGAAGCGGTAAGCTTGCCGGTAGGGGATAACCTGAATTTTTTGTTTTTCATACATTAGTCTCTATATATTTAGTTATATTGTTGTGTGTACAGCGTTGGGTACTGCTTAAAACCATCAAAAGGTGTAAGAAAAACGGACTAGCACCTGAATGGGTTCATCAGATGCTCGGCGATTGGAAAGTAACTTTCCTCGGCTGGTTTCTATATCGAATACCATGCGTTGGTATTTCAGCGTGGCGCCGGAACTGATTCCGGCGCTGCTTTGCCAGCCTTGTGGGCTGCGATATCCCTGAACCCGGCCGGTATCAATGCCGATACGCATTGATAATGTGCTGTTGGCGAGGGGAAATGTCCGAGACAGCGTATTTTGCAGATACCAACCGTTATCCCCGGATAGCGTATTTTTGCTAAATCCCCGGACTGCATTCCGATCAGTGATATTTAGCCATTCGACGCCGGGCAGACCGCGCCGGTTGTATTGCCCATAAAACAGGTTATTGAGCTGATAAGGCGAGTTGAACAGCATAAAACGTTGATGCAGATTGACCATCAACTTGCCTTTGGTGAACTGTTTATTGAGATAAGAGGTTCCGGTTTGTGCGCCAAACCAAGGTAAACCTTGTTCAACACTCAGATTGAGCGTGATTAATCCGGTTGGAATGATATGTAAATGATTAGCACCGAGTTCAAAGACACTCAATGTTTGGCTACTGACGCCAATCTTGGCATCGTCGATGTAATTATTGTAATTCTTGTAAGTTAATTGCCCGCTGACACTATTAATCTGAGATTGATTACGATAGAAGGCAAAATCGGAACGCATGCCGATTTGCTGAGTATCACCATAAATCTTTATGGTTCTCATTTGTAAATGGGGGCGGCTGGCATATTGGGAATAACTGCCGAACCCACTGAATGTTGCTGCGCCATAGGGCGCCGAATAAAGCAGAGTATAAGCACGGCTGTACCGGTTGGATGGGCTATCCAACGTACTACTGGCATTCAGACTGATGAAATCGGATAAACCAAATGGACTGTCAAAACTGGCATTTGTGCGGACCAGCCATTTCCCAGTGCTCTTTTGCCCGTAATTATCAGTTTTGATATTCAATAGCCAAGGCTTACTGCGCTGATTATGCAGTTTAATTACCGAACCGCCATTCACTGCTCCTGGTAAAATATCCAGGGTGGTTTTATTAGACTGTAGCCGGTTAGCTTGATCTAAACCTTGATCGAGTTGCGTGATATTGAGCGGTTGTTTTTCCAGACCGGGAAATAACATACTACTATTCACCCAGCGATCACCGCCTTCGATTTTTTCAATAAACCCTTCGATAACATTTAGTCCTAACTCTCCATCGGTATTAGGGGCAATAAACTGAATACGGGCGGTGATATAGCCTTTACTGATATAAAGATGAGTCAGTTCGTGGCTGAGCCGATTGATATCATGACTACTGATACACATCGGGGACAAAGCGCTGAGCGTACTTAAATCCCGGATCGAGAGCAGGAAGATTCCTTTAAGGTAAACACCGGTTAACGGCAGACATTGTTTGGATTCTGGCAATATCGGCGCAGGAGTTGGTTCAGGGACAGTATTAGCCTGCTGCTTTAATTGCTGATATCGGCGTTGTTCTATCAGTTGGTTAATTTCCCTGGAACTGTCTTGCAGAGTTCTTCTCGCCTCAATCATTGGCAGGTTATTATTTATCTCTGCCGGAGAAGCGATTATCTGAAAGGAAATACAACCCAATATTAAAATAGATATTCTTTTTATCATTCATTCACCGATAAGGATGATATTTTATTCCATAAAACATAAATATAGGGTGATAGCCTGATGGTAATGACATTCAGATTGGCTGAATTATTTGTTATTAAAGCACACTCCTGGTTATATCTTTCTCTGATTAACGAGTGACGTTTCTTTTATATCTCGATTTTCTATTAGAAATTTTAATTAGTTGGTTATTCGGATAATAATGAGTTAATAAGAGCAATGATTTTATTGCTTATTAATGAATTAACTTAAGTGGAATAAGTAACAGGTGATGTTTTTTTAAATAATATCGGGTGTTGTACTAGGAAGATTTTTAAAGAAAGGAATGTTTAATCTAAGTAAGTAATAATAAACTAAATTTTAATTTACCGTTGTTTAGCTTGATAGACGATAATGCCAGATGTAATAGTTCCTGTAAGTTATCTTAGTTAAAGAAATAAATAATGGAGAGGAAATCATCTGAATTGATGACAGAATAATTGTCGGAAGATTGCTGAATTTATGGAGGGGAATAGAGTTTACCTGGATGTTAGAAGATTTTATTGATAAGGAAATAACATTATTATATAAATAATTATTTATTATGGATATTTAAGTGAGGTGGAAAATAAAAATACTGGAAAACTATTGTAATAATTTTCCAGTAGAAAATGACAATATACAAATGATTAGTTATTAGTTACTTCAACGTATGGATCATATCGATAATAACCCAAGAGCTTTTTGCCATCATAAGCAGCAAAGAACCATGTATATTGTTCTTCGCCTGGTCTATGAGCTGTTGCTTGGAAATAACTGTCTTGAGATTCAACAAAAATTACCTTAGGGGCATCTTCATCTGCATTAACGCCTGAAGGAACCATTGGAACTTTTTTGCCTATAGGATTCTGTGACCATATTTGTGATGGGACAGAGATGACATCTTCTCCTTTACTAAGTTTTTTGAATTTATACAGTATAATTGTATAGTCGAAATTATTAGATACAGTTGTCGCCCTCCATCTAATATTTGCATTAATGGGAACAGTTACACGGGCGCCAGATGAACTCGCCACTTTTAGCCCAAACTCTGGAGTATAATTTGCTATATATACATGCTGACGAATAATTGTTGGATCTTTAGGGTCCAGAGAATTTTTAAGATTATTAGTGTGAAGATATTCAATTATTGACTCAATATCAATAACAAAGGTCACATCAGCTGTAACAGATTTCCTGGCTGTAACAGTATCATCTTTACCCTGAATGATTTCATTCATTATAACACCTCTTTACATATTTAAATTATTTATTAGTAATCGAAAGATTATTTTGCTTACTCATTATTATTATAATAACTTTCTTTTTATATAATTAACTATTAAAGTTGAAACAGCTACTGGTATAAACCATAGTTTATACGGGAAAATTACTCATATATTTATTAGGTATTACTTCATATCGTTCAATATCTTGGCTAATTTATTGTTGTAAAAAATAAAACATAAATCTTTAGATTAAAATATCAAATAATCACTTACATTGACTTGAAAATAGTTTAATGTTCTTCATGTGGTTATAATATTTTTTTATATATATTGTTTTTCCTGATTATTAAAGTTTAAATTCTATTGATATAATTTCTCTTGTTTACGAATAATACATTGTGGCTTATCGGATCTTGCTTCTGTATAACAGTAAATAATTATTTTCTTTATTAAGTGTAAATTTTGCTACTATAATAAATATTGGGATTCACTATCAATATTCTTAATTTTCAAGAGGACATTGAATGAATATTTATCGACCATATACCTTACCCTATAATTTTCATAAATTAGACGTAGATGCCCATTTTGTGGCTGAAATTTGTGAGCTTATTAACAAAATTTCGGGGTTTAGTTTATTCTCCCTTTTATTAAAAGCGCGCTTTCCTATATCTAACCGAGAAGTGTATTTCTTTAATAATTATCATGAATCTTGGAGAGCTATTTATATAGAAAAAAAGTATTGGATGATTGATCCGGTTCTAAATTTCCGACCTGTGCCACCTTCTTTTTCAAAAATATGGGACTTGGATTTTTTTTCCAAATCTAATGGGCAAGAACTTTGGTATGTGAATCAGAAATATGGGTTTCGCTCTGGGATCACGTTTGGTCTTCCTGCATTTTCAGGAACTTATGGAATATTTTCTGTTGCGGGAAAAGAGGGGCCTATTGATAACGAGACAATGTATAAATGTAGTGGAGAAATTTTAGGAGTATACATTAGGATAATAAGATACTTAACATCACACACAAAATATTTACAATCGTTCTATATCGATAATACCTCATTTTCACATAGAGAATTAGAGGTATTAAGGTATACCGCAGATGGGATGACATCAAGTGAAATTGCATCAACCATTTGTGTCACTAAAAGTACAGTTGATTTTCACCTAATGAATATCGTCAAGAAACTGGATTGTAAGAATAAATTCCAGGCAATAGCTAAAGCTGCATTACTTGGCTATATATAACTAATATCAATTTGCAATTATCAGATGATTATATTTTTACCTTATAAATTAACTTAATGATTAATACTATTGCTCAAATGGATTATTACGAGAATTTGAGAAAAAACTGATTTTTGACCTTCGTATCTTTACTGGTATCGTTGTAAATAGAAGGTTGGAGAGATTTTCCTGACAAGATGACAATGATATCTATTCAAAATATAAAAACAGCCTCAACAAATGCACTTCTATTTTGGCAGAATAGTCATATTACGTTCTGCCTATACCTAATAGATTTCGAGTTGCAGCGCGGCGGCAAGTGAACGAATCCCCAGGAGCATAGATAACTATGTGACTGGGGTGAGTGAAAGCAGCCAACAAAGCAGCAGTTTGAAAGATGAAGGGTATATTCTTTGCTTAATATATGAGTGATTCAAAGGATGGTAATGACTGTTTGAATGGCTTTTAGTGTTCCCACCAAACCTACAGTCGTTGGCAGCATGAAGAATTTCTTGGTGCTATTCGTCATTGGTACCAACAACGTTTTAATTGTGAAATTAATACAAATTGGGTGGTTTATGGTCCTTCTGTGATTTACATGGCGTCTCAATTAATTCGTATTTGGTCTAAACCTAGTGAAAATATCGTTGTTCATACTCCTGCTTATGATGGTTTTTATAAAATTATTCAGGAGAATAAGCGGGGATTGCTTCCTTGCCCACTTGAGAAACAAGGCAATAACTGGGTGTGTGATATGGAAAAACTTGAAGTTTTGCTATCACAACCAGAAACCAAAATATTATTACTGTGCAACCCACACAATCCAACGGGCAAAGTCTGGAGTCATTCTGAACTTAAAACGATGTCTGTATTGTGTGAGCGTTATAATGTTAACGTTATCAGTGATGAAATTCATATGGATATAACCTTGGGGGGAACAAAACATATTCCTTGGAGTAAAGTTGCCACGACACATTGGGCATTAATGACCTCAGCATCCAAGTCATTTAATATTCCTGCGCTTACCGGTGCTTATGGTTTTATCAATGATAATCATAGTCGTGAGGCATATTCTCATCAACTAACGCAGTGTGATGGATTATCTTCTCCTGCTATTTTAGCGGTATCAGCCTATATTGCAGCTTACCGGGAAGGACATATCTGGCTTGATGAACTGCGCAATTACCTGAGTAATAACTTGAATTATGTGGCACAAGTACTGAATGCTGCATTTCCACAATTGAACTGGCAACCACCCCAGGCAACTTATTTGGCTTGGATAGACCTGCGTGATCTGAATATTGATGATGATAAATTGCAGCAGATACTTATCCATGAAGAAAAAGTTGCCATTATGCCGGGTAAAATTTATGGTGAAGCAGGTAAGGGATTTCTTCGTTTTAATGCGGGGTGCCCCCGTAGCAAAGTTGAATTGGGTATTCAAAAATTGATCTCAGCGTTGGGAAAACTTTGCTGATAATAAGCTGTTCTAATAGTTGAACAACTTATATTATTAATTATACACTGGTTCAGTGAGAATTGAGTTATCTAATCAACAGAACTCAATTCTTTTCTTTTTGATGGTAGATTCACATAATAAGTGCAACATCGTTAATCTGGAAGTAAACATGTTCGCATACCCTTAAATAATTCATTCGGTGTCTTCCCACCCCGTGTTTTTCGGGGGCGATGATTTAATCTGTTTACCACAAAATTTATTTCCTGATCAGAGACTTCATTAAAATCAGTTCCCTTTGGAAAGTATTGTCTAATTAACCCGTTGATATTCTCATTGATCCCTCTTTCCCAAGGCGAGTAAGGGTGGGCACAAAGTAAATTTCGGTTTCTAATTTTTTACTCATGGTTTCATGATCTGCGAACTCCAAACCGTTATCGAAGGTGATGGTCTTAACCCTTTGTTTTAACGGATATAATACTTTCACCACCGCCTTTGTGACTTCTGATGCTCGCTTGCCATCCAGTTTAACAATAATTGTATACAGCGTTTTACGATCAACCAGGGTTAATAAGGCACGTTTTTTATCTTTCCCATTATCGTATCACCTTCCCAGTCGCCGATACGCTCTTTTTTATCAACGATTTCCGGGCGCTTATCAATACTGACCCGATTTTTAATTTTGCCTCTTTTTTCATAGCAACCATAGCGTTTACGATAGGGTTTTCTAGCAATTCGTAGATGTTGCCATAAATCACCCCCCCTCTATTTTATCTTGATAAATCAGCCTATAAATCGTCTCATGATGCAAAAATATCCCTTTATGTTGCTTCAAATAATCCGCCACCTGCTCAGGACTTAAATCTTTCCAAATTAACCGTTTTATCCATTTTTTTACTTCCGGTGTGATTTTTACGGCTTTCTTAGCAAAATGACGACGAGCCAATCCCTTTAAATGAGCCTGTTCGGGGCAGTATGTCTGGACTTCTTGATTTCTCTTCAATTCTCTGCTGATGGTCGATGGGCTTCGCTTAAGTGACTCAGCAATGAAACGCTGTGAAAAACCCGCTTTTTTTAAACTGGAAATCTGATATCTTTCTGTCTCGGTCAGTTGTGTATAGGCCATAGTGCATTTTCCTGTGGCGGGAAAGGTGCCTACTATAGCAACTGACCGCCTTTCTGAAAAATTGCACTTATTAGTCGAATCCGCCATATCAAATCATTATTGGGAATTCCATTTTCCGATTTCTGATAAAAGCAATTTATTCCCTTGAGTGATTTCTAATATTCCGTCGAGATATATTGTATATGTCGTACCACGATTAATAAATTCATAACCATATAAGTTACAAGTTCCTGTTTTACAGTTTTTATTTAATGTTTTCCCTTTAAGTGTCAGTGTGGCGCTATCTTTTTTTCTTATTCCAGTATACACAACGTCATCACAAGTGACTTCACCTTCTGAGCAAAGAACATTAATAGTAATAATAAATTTCTCTGTTTCCAATGACGAAGTATAAGACGCAAACGATGTATAAGAATGGGAAATGGAAATAATCCCAATAAGAATAGAAAATATTTTTCTTACCATTTTTCATAGACTCCATTATTAAATATTTTTAACTCGGCTTCTCGTCGATTTATTAAGCCTTGATTGACCTTACCTTGTGATTTATTCCATGCTTTCCAGGCATCATCAATGCTGTCATAACCTGTCTTCGCATTTTCATCATTTATCATTTTTACAACAGATGATTTTTCAAATCCACCGATACCAATGTTATACGAAAATAAAACTAAAGCATCATATTCATTTTGTTTTATTTCCTTTGTTATTCCATCGTTCACAGCTTTTTCGTAAGGTGCAAGCGTATCCTTGAATAACTGTTCTGCTTCATCTTCTGTAATGCCATTTTTATATGTGTCCCATTCACTTCTTGAAATCAATTTACCATATCCGATAGTTGCCCCCTTAGTCCAATTATCTATATTTTTACCTGTTTGGTCATCATAGGGTTTCAATCGCAATCCCTCGATTTCTTTTAATAAATTTAATCCATCCTCGCTCATTGATTTTTCATTATCATCTGAAATGGTCTTGTTTTCAGATTGAGGCGATTGGCTTGTGGGTCTTGCCGTAATCGCGCTATTCACAGGTGCAGATTGTTTTTCTCCTCCCTGACTTGTCGAAGGTAAAATGACAGGGGCCGCATCAGGAACAGGGGATTTAGTTGTCGCCCCATCAGCCGCAGGTGAAGCAACGCTGCTTTGACCGCCTCCGTTATTTAAACTAATTTGGGTGCCATTAACCCACACACCGCCCGGATTGAGTTCAATCACGGAATTGCCAAAGGTAAGCTCAATATGCTCTTTGGTTATTACCGTGTTCCCCGCCCCGACGGTGAGGGTGATGTTGTCGCTGGCGGTGTACAGTTGCGTGCCCTCGCCGGCTTTACCGGCGCTGGCCTTGACCTGCACCTGATTGGCGTCGGTGCTGCGCAGCCGGCAGATGGTTTCCGTGAGGCTGCCCTGTTCAATGCGGGTCTGTTCATCCCCGGTCTTTACCGCCACCTGGCGGTTGCCGGTTTCCACCACCAGAGTCTGGTCGTGTTTCACCACCGTGTTCATGTCGCGCTGGGCGTGCAGCGCCAGCTCTTCGCTGCCTTTGGCGTCCTCGAAGCGCAGTTCGTTGTAGCCGTCCCCTTTATGGGTTTTGGAGCGCAGGGCCATCTGGGTTTTGCTGGCCGGCAGGTCGCCCGGCGGGAGATTGCTGGCATGGTAGGCGCGGCCGGTGACTATCGGCTGGTCCGGGTCGCCGTTAAGAAAGTCCACCACCACTTCCTGCCCGATACGCGGTATCGCCAGCATGCCCCAGCCCTGACCGGCCCAGGGCTGGGCGACCCGTATCCAGCAGGAACTGTTGTCGTTGCTCCGGCCGTAGCGGTCCCACAGGAATTGCAGGCGGATGCGCCCGTATGAGTCGCAGTAGATTTCTTCGCCTTCCGGGCCGACCACTTTGGCAATCTGCGGGCCTTCCATCACGGGTTTGGGGAGCGGGGTCGGGCGCCAGTGCTGGTTATCGGGAATGAAGGTGAAGCGGTTGCTCATCACGGTGCCGCTCTCGCCGGCGGCCTGTTCCAGCGCCTGCGGCTGGCTGCCGTGATGGATGACGCCGACCAGTTGCCAGAGCCGGTTCAGGTCATTCCGGGGATGGTTGACCAGGGTGAGCAGCACCCCGGGGCGCAGGGCGGCGTGGTTGCTTTCACCGTCCCCGGTCAGGGCATTGTTGCGCAGGGCTTCCAGCCGGTAGCGGGTGAAATCGGCGCCGTGCTGGGCATCTTTGAAGCGGCCGGGAAAATCAAAGTGTTCATAGCCGGTATGCTGGAGGTCCTGCTCCCGCATCTGATGACGGAACTCCGCCGCCCAGGCCGGGTTTTTGAAGGTGTAATCTTTGAGTTCCACCACCGCCGGCCGCACCTGAGCCTGGCGGGTCAGCCGGGTAATGCACAGCTGCTGAGCCTGTTCGGCGTCGCCGGGGTGATAGGGCAGTACCGGGCCGTTGACCACGGCGCCGGCATCGTCGGCAAACACCAGGGTATTTTTATTGCCGCTGAATTCAAAGAAATAAAAAATACCCTCTTCGGCGGTCAGTCGTTGCAGAAAGTCAAAATCGGTTTCCCGGTACTGGACGCAGAATTCCCGTTCCGGGTGCGGGTTGCGCAGACTGAACGCCACATCCCGGACGCCGTTTTCTTTGAGCAGGGCGGTGATAATGGTCTGGATATCCTGCTGCTGAAAAATGCGGGAATTCTGGCGCAGGGTGGCGCGCCACATATCGGGCCGGACCGTCATTTTATAGCCGGTCTGATGTTTGCCGGTGTTGCCCTGCTCAAAGCAGGCGACCATGCCGGTGACGGCGCGCTCGACTTTGCCTTCGCGCAGGATGGTCAGGGTGGCGGTTTGGTCGAGCACCGCGGCGAAATCGATGGCCGGGTCGGTGCTGGCTAAACTGACCGCCAGGGTGAACGGGGTGGATAAAGCTTCGTTCAGGGTAAAGGCGGAGACGACAAAGGTGTGGGGCGGCAGTCCGCCGGCGGTGAGGGTGAACTGTAAGCCGCCGGCGCTTTGGGGACGGAGGCGGTCGGCGATGTGCTGGGCGAGGTTGCCGGCGGTCTTTTTGGGCTGAAATGACATATAAGGGTTCCTTCTCTGAATTTACGGGCGGTGTTGTTCAGGGCGCGCGGTCAGTCCGGCGGCGTTCTGCAACGCGTAGTACCGGCTGAGTAGGGCGTTAAAACGGTCGTCGGTCTTTTTTATCAGCGCCGGGGAGACGGCCTGCCCCTGTTCGACGGCAGCGGCCAGCTGGCGCAGCAGCTCTTCCAGCGGAACGTCACGGTTGTGGCTGTGCTGAATCTGATAAATCGCGGTTTTCAGGTAAGAGAGGGTGAAACTGCCCCGGTTACGCTCCTGTTCCAGGATTTTGTCCGCCAGCCGCTGGAGCTGATGCCGGGTCTGGCGCCAGCTGCCGGGCGCCGGCGCGTTTTCCAGCCGGATGGTCTGTAACTGCTGCCAGCGCTGGGTTTCACGTTGTTGCTGACGGTCCTGCGGCCAGGTTTTTTGTGCCGTGGCGGTCAGTTGCTCAGCCTGTTGCAGGACGACCAGCGGGGAGGTGTCCGCTAACCGGGTTAACTGCTGTGCATAGGTTGGCAGGTCGGGATGAGACAGCCAGGCCAGTCTGGCCCCGTCCGGGGTGCCGGTCAGGGCCGTCATCTGCTGTTGTAAGGGCCGGTAAAGGCCCAGCCAGGTCCCGGTCAGGACAAACACCCCCAGTAATACGCCCAGTCCGAACCCCTGTAAGGCGCTCATCGGTCGCGGCGGGGGTTCAGGGAAATGGACCTGCACTTTGGGCTGGCTGCGGTCGTCACTCATGCTGTCGTCCGTTTCCGGTTCAGGCGGCGCCGGTTCAGTGCTGGCGAGGTAAACCAGCGGCGGCAGCTGCGCCGGTCTGGCGGCCGGTTTGGGTAATATACGGGCCTGTTCCAGTTTTTTGGCGGTGTTCTGGAAAAACCACAGCAGGTTTTCGACCTTCGGCAGGCGTTTCAGGTCGGACTGCTGGAGCCGGTCGACGATGAGCTGTAAGGCCCGCTCGGCCCGGTAAATCATCCGCAGGTCGCGGGGGGTGTAATCGTGCTGGCGTAAGGCGTTGCCGCAGCGGGTGTTAAACCAGTCCAGCATCTCGGTACGGACCGCCGGCTGCGGCGGCCACAGTTCATCCCACTGGCTGACCATCACCTCGGCCAGCAGTTCGCAGCCTTCCGTAAAGCCCGCCAGACCGCTGAGCTGCATCCGGGCCAGCGTGTAGTAAATCGCGCTCTGCAAATCGACGCCGTGGGTGCGAAACAGCGTCAGGGCCAGCGATTCAATCAGCGGCCAGTTCACTGCCGGCTGAGACGGGTGATTGATTTTGTTGATTTCTTCGCGTATTGCCGTGAACGCCGGCAGATTCATCGGGTTGCCGCCGGCGCGGATAATCAGGTTTTCAGGGTGTTCACGCATGGCCGTTCATCCTTTAGCCTGCCTCCGCCGGCGCGGAGGACAGGGTGGGTTGCTATTTTGTAATGAATAAAATTTGCCATTAATACAGCGTGTCGGGCAGTCTGAACTGACTGAACAGGCCGCCGGCAAACGGGTTGTCGGATTCGTCCACGTAGATACGGTAGGTCATGTCGCCCCCGTCCACCGTGAACCGCACGTCAAACGCATCCTGACGCACGTTGGTCAGTGTGCCGCTGTTAATCAGACGCAGCTGGGCCCACGGGCCGGTGAAGCGGATGGCGCGCGGCGATTTGCCGCTGGCGTCCGGTATCAGCGTGAGCTGGCTTTCCACCCCGGCCCGCATCGAGTTGGGCCATATCAGGTGCGCGATGCTGCTGCGGCCGTGGGCGTAATCGAGCAGCTGGCCGTCGAGATTGAGCAGGCTGCGGCGTTTATTGCCGGTCAGGCTGAGAGGCTCAATGGCGAACTGGGTCCCCAGACCGTTTTGCGGCGTGAAGAAGGTGTCGCGGATACGGTCGGCCAGTTTCAGTTGCGCCAGCACATCCGGGCGGATAAGCTGTTTGCCGTCGGCGCTGTGGGTCAGGTTGTTTTCAACAAACGGTTTGAGGTTTTGCTGATAGAAGGCATCCAGCGTGCCGCCGGGGCGGAAGAAGCGGTCGAACTTGTAACGGACGCTGACCGTTAAAGGCCTGACTCCAGCGCGTCCGCATGTAGTGTTCGACCAGCGATTTATTGCGGCCGCTGCCGTCTTCCAGCATCCGCATGATGCGCAGGACTTCCAGTTTTTCTTCACTGCCTTTAGGCGCCCGGTTCAGGTCGTCCAGCAGGCCGTTCATTAAGGCGGGCAGGAAGCGCTGAGACAGCAGTTGCAGGTAGGTGTTTTCCACATACGGGCCGATATCCGCGCCCTGATAGAGTCCCATATCCGCCAGCAGCCCTTTATGATGGTAATCCCCGTAGGCCAGCGTCGCCTCGCGGATAGGATTGAGCAGGGGCAGCTGTAAATTCCCGTTGCGGTCTTCGCCTTTGGGCGGCGGAACCGACAGGAAGGTTCTGGCCTGCGTCAGCACCTCGTCCCCCGCCCGGTAGTTTTTCTGATAGTAGTGGTGCCAGCCGGTCCACAGGGCCAACAGCACGACGGATCTCTCTCTATTTATTCTCTATTCTTTAATAAGAATAGGGTTGAAAATAACTCATGCCTTTTTGTCTTTCTTTATACCGCACGGCATAATTCCTTTTTTGAATATAGAAAATAGGGTTTCTAATTTAGCGTTCTGATTAAAAGAAAATAAATATTGATGAATGCTTATCATATTTAACCTGTCATTATATTTGTCATTATATTTGTCATTAACTTCATTAACTTCATTAACTTCATTAACTTCATTAACTTCATTAACTTCATTAACTTCATTAACTTCATTAACTTCATTAACTTCATTAACTTCATTTAGAAAATTATCGTATTTTATGTTATCAATTAACCCTTGTTTATTTCTTATAAGATATTATTTTCTTTTTCTCATATTTTCTTTAACTTGATCCTGGGTAGATATTTTTACTCTATTCAGAGAAAAAATCACTCCAAACCATAGAGTTGCCTGATATGTCTTGATCGAAAATAAGCTTTAACGCCCTATCTTTATTATGAATAATTTCATATTCATTAAACTCTTCAATAGAACCGGATAAAAAATTCGAACTTTTAAAAAATTTAACGGTTCCATATAGAAATTTATTATCTCATCCATATTGAACTATCCTAAAATTTTACTCCAGAGATCAAAGACGCGTTGTCTTACTTTTTAATTTACGTCTTTTTCCTGGATATTAGTATTATATCTATTTTGGGGTTTAATAATATTGCTATTCTCCATATCTTTTTTGGCTATATTTTTTATGTGAGTCACTTGTTTCGATATGGCATCAGTTGATTGATTTAAATTTATTTTATCCAGAGCATTGCTTATTGCACCAGTATATCCGTGATGATCCTTGCTATTGCACTAACCCGTCGGCGTTGACGTGGCATGGGTATTCACCTCGGTAAGAAAGAAGCCAGCCGGAAGCGATTCCGGCTTTTTGCTGTTTCAGAGAGAAAACAGAATAAAATAGCTAAAATATAGCCTATGTATATATTTACTATGAATCTTATATTTTTCTGTATTATTCCTTTGTTTATCTTCTTATTTGTTTTATATTTTTTTTTTGATTTAAATTATATATTTAATATATAAGTCTAACACTGTAAGCTATTTGTTTTAAACATAAAAATAACAAAGCTGAAAGATCACGGGGATCTTTTTAGCTTTTTGCTATTAGTTTAGGGTAATTTTATTTTCCCTTTTTTGACATTAGCTTTAATGTCGTACCTAAAATCTACACAATAGTGATTCAAGACTTCATCTAATTTAATTAGCTTTATTCATTTGATATTTTCTTTACTTAATTTGTTAGCTACTTTTTCTGAAATAAAGATAAATCCTGCTAATAAAGTAGTTCGTATTGAAAAAATATCATAATTTAATGATTCATTATGAAAAGGTAATTTATGAGGAATTAAACTTCCATATTTATCTTTTTCCAATATGGAATCTTTTTCATTCAGAAATAACGCCTTGTCAGTAAAAAAAAGATAATTTAATGAGCTATTGATAGTTTTTCCATCTTTAATAGATGTCGCAATTAATTTTTTAAAACATGAACGCTTAATTTAAATTCATTGATAATATCGAAAAATCTATCAGATAGGATATGAGCCATATTGTGTTGATAATAATTAAACCCCAATTTCCCAATATTTTTATTACATAATAAATACAAAGAATTAGAGTATGCCTTATCTAAGAGATAATAAGGCATATCATGCCTGGAGCCTTCATAATCCCATTTGTCATTAATTTGCTTCTCGGTATCTATTATAGCATGAAGATATCTTGGCATGAGTGAAGAATTATAATCGTTCATTAATACATAATAATTCATTAATTTACTCTCCCACATTTGGTTGTAGACATTTGACCAGACTATATTTTATTTTTCGTATCCATCTGATTATTGTTTTTAAAATCATATTTTCTTCATGTGGATGAAAAGCATCATTAAGCGTCATTTCAATAATATTGTTCTGATCATGGATAAAGAAAATTTCATTTTTGAAGCACTGGCCTTAGCACAACTGGTTAAGCGGCTGAACTGGGCGGAGATACGCGCCTGCGCGGTGAATGATGAGGAAGCGTATCAGATTAAGGATGCGATCTCTAAGCTCCAGTCCGCGTTGGCTTACTGTGGATATGCGCCACGGTAGATCATGAAGAAGGCCGGAAGATCACAGGGGATCTTTCCGGCTCTGCCACTATATAATTACCACGCCTTAAGAAGATTGAATGAATCAAGTTCTACAAATAATACTTTTTCTTTTTCAAAAAGCAGTACTATTTCATCCCATAGCTCAGGTTTAAAGACAATTAATGTTTTACCTGATTCTGGCATGTAAAAATCACTAATAATAAAACCACAACCATGTTTTATTAATTCATTAACCTTTTCATAGCGATATAAATTATCTTCATAGAGATCTAAAAGAACAGGATTTGAAGGTAAAGAAATAAGAGGTAACCCTTTTTTCTCTCTAAGTTTATTTTTTAGCATAATATGATTGTAATTATAAACTTCACTCATTATTTTTTCATTTTCGTTGTTTTCTCCATAAAAATATATTCCATCTTTATTAATGTTTTTACATTTCTTTAACGAGTTGATTGTAGAATCAAAAAAACACAACTCATTGAATGTTAATGATATTATTTTTTGGGCTATATCAGTAAGAAAACCATAAGGTCCATAACCGTTCTGAGTAACATTGTATTGATAGCAAATACAATATGGTTCAACGATTAATTTATTTACGTCAGTAAAAACATTTGCCCATTCAGGGAAAGGATATTTAATTAATTTTTCTATATACATACATGGTCACCTTCTTACCATACAAAAATACGCTCAACTCCCTTCGGATCTACTGCGTGTATATGCCCTCCGGAGTGATGTTCTGGAATACCAGGTTGCCCAGCGTCAGGATGACCGTCCGGATGTTCAAACCAATTATTTTTGCCATTGGGATTGCGGCGACCTAATTTTTTACCACCTTCAGCTTTCATTTTACCCCAATTATCCCCACGGCTACTTGCATTCAATTCATCAATTCCAATATCTTGGCCACCTCTTGAATTTCTAGGAACTTGCGCATGATTTTTGGCCTGACGGATAGCATCATTTCTACTTTTTGCCTTGACAGCATTACATCCGGCCAACCCGAATGGATCAATCCAGTTCGCCGGATTATGCACGTAACTGTAAGGATTTACTCCTCCGGCTAAGTTCAGCGGATCGGGCGATAGGTACTGGCCTGTTTCACTCTCGTAATAACGGTGCCGGTTGTAAAACAGCCCGCTTTCCTCGTCTTCGTATTGCCCACAAAACCGGAAATTACACGTCAGGTTCCGTGGGTCGTTGACCGTCAGCACCGGCCAGCGCTCCGGCTCGCCCCAGGTGAGCAGCCGGCCCGCCCAGAGCAGTTCTCCCGCTTCGGTCAGAATTTCCCGCACCGTCCCTTGGTGGTCGCTCACCACATAGTATAGCTGACCTTTTTGATACCGTGCCGAAGGGGTCAGGGCGCCCGGCTCATAGAGCCAGTGAATGCTCTGTTCACAGTCAACGGTGCCGTCCGCATACACCGGCGTCTCTTCAATCAGCTGCTCTCCGCTCCACAGGTAATCATAGCCGATTATCGCGGTCGGTTTGGCCGGCGGTCCGGCCGGGTCTGCTTCCTTCCGCTTGCTAATCCGCCGCCCGAAGGCGTCATAGCAATGTTCCTGATAGTTGCCGTTTAGGGTAAAATTTTAATGGTATCCTTATAATTTTTTACCTTTACTTTCTACTAAGCTGATAAACCATTCATTAAATGATATGAAGTCAGCTTCTTCTATCCAAAACTCAGGGGGAATATCAGGGTAATATATTGAATAATTGTTATCGGACTGATTTTTTGTCCAAAAACCTCCAAAATAGCCAAATTTTGGAATTGAAGTGGTTAACAATAAGTTAGGATATAGATCATCACCAAAATTATAAAATACACTCTTAGAGAAATTTTTAACATCTAAAGGAGATAAAATTTCTATTCCAGAATCAATGTCGGTAGAAAAAATATCAACAGCTCCCACATTTATTAAAAAACATTTATATTGTTCAGGCAATTTAACTTTTGTATCTGATTCAAATTGATATAGTTCAGCATCTGAGAACAATTTTAACCGAGTAAATGAATACTTTTCTGAATTACCAATATTAATAACTTCTCCATTGCTACTATTAATCCATAAATTCATTTGATTATAAGCGTCTACAATATTCACAACTTGCTCCTATGAATCTTATAAATACCAAAGTCTTCCACCAGTTTTTTGGTAAGGCATATGGGTACGAAGGGCAGAACCCTGACCATGAATTGTTCCTGTATGTGGGTGTTGAACTGGGATGATATTCCACCATTCATTAGAACCACCATTTTTAATAGGAATAACATGATGGGGAGTTGCTCTTTTGCCATTAGCTTGTGTCGGCCAAGTCATTCCTGTTTGGTTTTCCCATTCTTTTATTATTTTAGATTCATTATCATTGAAATACTCTCTCATTTTCTTATTAAGAACACTTGATCTTTCTTTTACAACCGAAAGCTTATCTTCGATCATTCCTTTTTGCCGATCACTTATCTTGGCTAAAGACCATTTATCAACATCATCCAATATTTGTTTCATTGGACATCCCGCCAACCCGAACGGATCAATCCAATTGACCGGATCATGCACATACCCGTATGGGTTAAATCCGCCACTAAGATTCAGGGGGTCTTCGGCACTATCCCGACGCCATCATACTCTTTAGGCCACTTTTCCCTTTGATTTAGCAGCCTTTTTCTCCGCCGCTTTTTCCCACCCTGTTAAAGAGCATGCCAACTCGCCCCGACGGGCATTTTGCCGATGTTAGCGCATTTTTTCCCCGACGTCAGCACCGGGTTGAGGCCCCGTTTTCCTGCCGGAACCGGGTTTTATCGGGAACCCGCGACGGCGGGGCAGCTTGTCTGCGCCGCTGACGCGGGTTGGCCGGGTGCGGGCCGGCGAGGCCCGCAGGTGAAGCTTTTCTGCGGGGAAGCCCCTGGGGGCTGCACGGGGCGGAGATGGCGAGCACGGGAACGAGCAAGGAGCCTGCGACTGCGAGCCGGGCGCAGCCAGTGCAGCGGGGTTGGGGCGGGGGCAATAAACCGCGGCCAGCTCGCTGGCCTGCTTTCAGGGCTGTTGACCTTAACAGGCTGACCGGCAACAGTTTCAGGTAGATTTGGGTGCCGGAGCCGCCACGGACGGCGGCGATTGCGGCGGTGGGTTTTAGCACTGATACTGACAGCAGCGGGTGAGCGAGCGAACCCGGTGCGCCTCTGGGGCTGAGAAGCTCAACCCGGCGGCCAGCCGCACGCTGTTGTTGAGGTGACCGCGCAGCGCCCTTGGGTGGGCGGCGCCGACATAATGTTCCGTTAAGCGTGGCGGGCCGTTCAGGCCCATTGCGCTTAATGCCACATTATGTTCAATGGCGGCTGACCGGCAACGGTTGTGACAGAGAACACCGGAGCTTAGGGCCGGGCGGCCGGCATTTACCGCCGGCACTCAGAAGGTAGGGGGCAGTCTGTGCGCAGGGACGCGCACAGTCTGCCTTTCACTGCACCCCACGTGCTCACAGGGAACCGGCTAACCTTAAAGACTGTCCGGCAACTGCGGGCGTTCAGGCCGGCTTCGGGCTGTCCGGCTTATCGCTATCCGCCTGTTTGTCGTCTGGCGGCGTTGCCTGCTTTGACTGCCGTTCTGCCGGGTGGGTCTGCTCATGCACTTTCTTTAAGTGACCGATAGCCACCCGCGTATAGATTTGGGTGGTTTCCAGCTTCTCATGCCCCAGTATCGCCTGGATGTGCCGGGTGTCCGCGCCGTTCTCCAGCATCTGGGTTGCCATTGAGTGGCGGAACAGATGGCAGGCCCCCGGTTTAGCCAGTTGCGCCTGTTTACGGATGCTGTCAGCGGCTATCTGGGTTAACGTGCCTCTGGCCAGCCCCCGGCCTTTCCTGGTGATAAACAGGTGACCGCTGTCCTCCCGCCGCGTTAACTGGGGCCGGACACTGAGCCAGCGGCTTAACCAGTGCAGCGCCTGTTCGCCGATGGGCACTACCCGGTCTTTACCGCCTTTACCCTGTCTGACCATCACCACGCCGCGCCCGAAGTCCACCTCGCTTAACAGCAGGTTCGCCACTTCCATCCGCCGGATACCGGTACTCCACAGCACTTCAAGGATAGCCCGGTTTCTCAGGCCCGTGAGTGTGTCGATACTGGCGGCAGCTAATACCGTGTGGGTTTCGTCTTCATTCATCACCTGCGCCGGCAGCCGTTTTTCTTCTCTTGGCAATACCATGTTATCCGTCGGGTTATACAGGATATGGTGACGTTGCAGCAGCCAGCGGAACCACTGACGTAAGACACTCAGGCGGTCCCGCTGACTGCCCGGGCTGTAGGGTTGGCCGTTCGCTTTACGGGAGCTTCTCAGCCAGCGCTGGTAACTTTCCAGCAACGGCAGGCTGACCTGCGGTGCGGTCATTACTCCACGCGCTTCGCACCAGCTGACGAACGGCAGCAGCCGCTCTTCATAGGACTCCTGAGTCCGTTCGCTTAAGCCCTGTCCCCGCACGGTTTCCAGCCAGGCGGCCAGATGCTGGCGTAAGGTGGCGAAGCGGGCCGGTATGGCGTCGGGTTGACCGTGGGTCTCCGTCACCGAGGGGCGTTTTTTTCTGTCTGGCGCGGCCAGTGTTGCCGCCGGGCTGGTCGGGATAGCGTGCTGTTGCTGCAACCAGTCGAACCACAGGCGTAAGGCGCGCAGGCGTCGGCGCTGACTGTCCGGCGTATAGGGCTGACCGTTGGCTTTGCGGTACCGGGTCAGAGACTGCTGCCAGTTTTCCAGTAACGGTTCGGTGACCTGAGCCGCGGATATTACGCCCTGTTCCTCACACCAGTTGACGAACGGTGACAACCGTTCATGACGGGCGGACTGGCTCTTTTGACTCGCCCCCTGCAACAGCAGGTTATCCAGATACGCGTCCAGATGCTGGCGCAGGGTCAGCCGGGCAGGTTCAGATTGACGTTTAACGGGTGATGACATGATGGGATTTCCTGTAGGGAACAGCGGTTAATGGTTATCGGTGTGTGATGCATCACTACGGTACGATGGCTTGATTGTTAAGTGGCCGGAACAGTCCTTTTCTGTCTGCCCCAACTTGCAGACCGCTCCACCCAGTATTGCTGCGGTCTGGCGTCCATTTTCCGGCCTCCAACTTGGACCCAACTTGACCCCAACTTGAGGGCAACTTGCGGTTCAGTCAGTCCAACTTGCGTCGGTCGTATTCCGGGTTTTCGGGTTCGATGATGAGCTGGCAGTACGATACGACGACTTTTTCTTATTATTGCCGGAACAGTGTTTTTCAACCTTCCCCAACTTGCGAGCCGTTACATCCAGTATTGCTGCGGCCTGAAGCCGGTTTTACGACCTCCAACTTGGACCCAACTTGACCCCAACTTAGGGGCAACTTGCGGTTCAGTCAGTCCAACTTGCGTGAGTCATATTCAGGGTTTTACCGGTTTTTCCGGCGCTGTCAGGTCAATCAGGCCGCACAGGTGGGCTTCTTCTGCGCTGTCGCCGTTCCACAGCAGTTCATACTGCAACAGATGGCCCCGGCTGCCGCCGTGGACTAACAGGTATTCCATGTCGGCCAGTCGCTGACAATGGACTTTTAACTGGTTATCGCTCCATTGGGTGTAACTGCGGATATCCCGGCGGGTAAAGCGAACCGCGTTCACCGGGCGTTGCTGCGCTGTCGCCGTCTCTTTCACCATCGCTTGTATCAGCAGTAACAGTTTTCGGGTCTGGGGCGACATTTCATCCAGCGTGCGGCCTAATATCTCGTGGGCCAGCCGGTTTGCTAAGCTAATATCGTCTTTGGTCACTTCGATATATTCAAGCCGTTTGCCCCGGTGTTCCGCGGTCTTCACCTCGCGCTGGTATTGATGCAGCAGGGCGATACTTTGTATCAGGGTGAGATATTTCATGTGGTCGCGTCGGGTGCGGGTTTTATCGCTCATGAACGTTAATTGACTGGCGAACGGATTCACCACATTCAGCGGGCGTAGCAGCCGTTGGGCGTTTTGGTGCAGCTCGGTGATATAGGTCTTTTCATTCTCCGCCAATAAGCCTTCGAGGGTCTGCTTATGGCGCTGCAACGCGTGGATAGCTTCGGTCTGTTCCCGCGATTCGTTCACGGTCAGCACCAGACAACGGTTTAACAGCTCTTCATCGACATCAATCGCCGTGGTGGTGAGCATCAGCATCACCGGGCCTTTCACCGTGTACTGTTTGGTCACCAGATTCCCGCTGGCGTCGTCTTTACCGGTGCTGGCAATGGTCAGTTCGCCGTCGCTTTGCAACAGTTTGAGCGCATAGGCGGCCTGCCGTACCCCTTCCTCTTCGGCAATGGCTAAGATTTTATGCTGGAGATTGGTTTCGCCCAGATAGAACAGACTCTGGCCGGTCATGGCGCTGTATTGCAGGCGTTCTTCTTCCGGTATCAGATTGAGTACGGCATCCATCAGTGAACTTTTCCCGGCGGCGCTACTGCTCTGTATCAGCACGGCCAGCGGACGGTCCAGCTTGCGACTGACCGCCGCTAAGTAACCGGCCAGCAGGTTGGTGCTTTCCCCCACCACGCCACAGGCGGCTAAGTCAGCGGTGATACGCTCGCTCAGTTTCGGGTCTTGCAGCAGCGCCAGCGCCGCTGCCCGCTGGTCCTCGCTCAGTTCGGGAACCGGCTGGGTTTCGGTTTGTTCACCGACACCGGCCTGTTGACACTGTTCCAGTACCAGCAACACCTGCCCCAGCGCCCGGCGCAGGTCGCCTTCGGCCAGCCCGAGTTCGGTGGCGGCCAGTCGCGCATACCCGCCCCGGCTGCGGGCGCTCATCATGTCCACGCTGTCCGCGAACATCACGCCGCTGTCGGTATCAACCACCTGAACATTCACTTTCATCACCGCCGCCCCGGCTTTCACCTGTGACAGGCCGCGGATACCCCACTGTTGTGTGCCGAGGGTGAGGGATATCTCGCCGTTAGCGCCGGTTTCCCAGACCACATTCGGCATCGACGGCAACGCCGCTATACTGGCGGCTAAGGTGCTGACTGTGTCCGGCACCGGAACC
Organism: Photorhabdus luminescens subsp. luminescens; assembly: GCF_001083805.1. Classification (GTDB taxonomy): domain Bacteria; phylum Pseudomonadota; class Gammaproteobacteria; order Enterobacterales; family Enterobacteriaceae; genus Photorhabdus; species Photorhabdus luminescens. The sequence continues at coordinate 305,217 of NZ_JXSK01000005.1, forward strand.
GGCTGGTGTTCAGCCAGCGCGGCCCGCTCTGTGGCGGTGGTTGCCTGTATTTCCGCCGCATCCTGCATCGGCACGGCACTGTCGAGCAACAACCCGAAGGCCCGTTCCGGCTCGGCGACCTGACACAGATAACCGTTGGCATCCATGCCCTCGGGGAACACCACCCGGAACACGGTGATACCGACGGCGGTTAGTTCAGCGGCCAGTTTTACCGCCGCTTCATTGCCTGCCGGATCATTGTCGTAGGCGATCAAGACCTGCTTAACGCCATGCCGCTGAAACGCCTGCCGCATCTCATCGGTGAAGCCGTTCACCCCATAGGCGGCGGTGACATGGCGGTGACCGGCTACCCAGAACGACAGGGCGTCGATCAAGGATTCACAGAGGATGACCGCTCCTGAACTGATCAGCGCCGGCTCATTCCATATCCCGCCATGTGCGCCGGGAAGGTACAGATGCAGCGGCGTTCCGCTGCGTAAGCGGTCGGTGATTTTGCGCCCGTAGATCTCACGGATCTGGCCGTTCGGGTCGATAACCGGTATGACCAGCGAACCGGTAAAGTGCTCGTGCCCGCTGTCGCGCATCAGCCCCACGGCCCGAAGACGGGCGCGGATCTGTGCGCCGGCCTGCACCGCCTTGATGGGCAGGCGATAGGCTAACGTGCGGTTGGCAAAGCCCAGTTTAAACCGGGCGACTAATTCCGGGTGGTTGAGCCGCCGTTTTTCCAGATAAGCCAGGGCTTCGGGGGCATTCAACAGCGTATGATGGTAGAACCCGACGACCCGACTGAGCAGCGCCTGCCGTCCGGCGTCATCATCGGCCAGCATGGCGGGTTCATCCGGTTGCACCAGCGGCGCCACCGAGGGGTTATCTCCCAGTATCCCGCGCAACTGTTCCACGGCCCGGCGCAGACTTAAGCCTTTGGTTTTCATGACCCAGTCCAGCACGGAGCCGCCGGCATCACAGCCAAAACAGTGATAAAGATTTTTTGCCGTTGAGATAACCATTGACGGGGTTTTCTCCTCATGGAACGGGCACAGCAGCACGTAATCTTTGCCGCGTTTAAAGAGCTGTCGCCCCTGTTGCTCCACCACGGCGACTAAGGAGACGGCGGCTTTCAGGTGCTGTAATTCTGCGTCGGGTATCCGTGCCATGCTGTTGACTCCTAAATCCTGTCAAGATTTAAATTGACTCTTAATTGGATTTATTTATAATCCTTTTAGGAGTTACTTGCAACCCCTAATTCAGACAAGCCCTTACACTAACGGAGTCACTATGCAAACAGAGTTTTTGATTATGCAAAATGCTGAACTCCGCAAAGAGTTTGGGGTACGTCTCAAGGCGCTACGTAAGCAGAAGGGATGGCCTCAGAAAGAACTGGCTGGGAAAGTTGAGATCCGTTTTCAACAACTGAACAAGTACGAAAGCGGACTTAACATACCTCCCGCTGAGATGATGGTTAAGCTGGCTGATGTGTTAGGGGTCACTGTGGATTATCTGCTGACAGGCAATCCTGTTGAAGATTCACCGTTGGCTAACTCTCGATTATTTAGGCGTTTTCAGGTTCTGGAACAACTGGCACAGGAAGATCAGGAAACAGTTATCAAGATCATTGATGCCATGATCGCCAAGCAGCGTATGGAGTCTGCATTGCTGCCCGTCGATGAACCGGAAGGATAAAAATAGCGCGGCGCTGATGTGTTGAGACCACACCAACGCCGCTCACCACAAGCAACTAAACAGGAGTTGATTATGGCTAAGGCGCATTCTAAAGCAGAAGCGGCGATAAATAAAGCTGTGAAAACAGAACGTTATTACACGGTGGGTTATGTGCCGAACGGGAACAGGGTCAACAATGCCACACCGGCGATACATCTGAAGGGGCAGTGGCTGAGACAGGCGGGGTTTAATACCGGCGGCCAGATTACGGTAAAGGTGATGGACGGTTGTCTGGTGCTCATTCCAGAGAGTGAGGCCACCCAACAACAGCATCAGCAATACCAGCGGCAACAGAACCAGCTTAATGAGATTAAGCTGCGGATGCGTGAGATGCTGGCTGAGTACAACGCGGGCTAAGGGAGGGGATAAAATGAAAATGGTGATTGAACATTTACAGGACATTCAGTTAACCCACATTGAAGCGCTGGCCTTGGCCCAACTGGTTAAGCGGCTGAACTGGGCGGAGATACGGGCTTGCGCGGTGAATGACGAGGAAGCGTATCAGATTAAGGATGCGATCTCTAAGCTTCGATCTGCTCTGGCTTACCGAGGGTATGCGCCAAGATAGATCATAAGAAGGCCGGAAGATCACGCGGATCTTTCCGACCTTAACATCATTTAATTTGCTATTTCTTCCCAAAACTCATTTGTCTGAGAGCCAACATATTTGATAATTTCTGTGAATGTTTCTTTACCTAAGAAAATAGTTCCAGCACCTCTGATAAATAATTCAAAATTAGCTGAAACTTGTTCAAAGTCATCCATTGATGATTCACTGGTCATAACAAAAACCTCACCAGTAATAGTGTTTAGTAATATGGTATAAGGATCAGATATTGCTATAACGATAAACTCTTTAGGTCTATTTTCACCAATCCACCAATGATTAAAAGTACCCTCACTATTAATATTTACTATCATTTCGAGATAATCAGAACTATTACCAAATGATATGTTTCCTAATGAAAAATTATCTAAATCATAGTCTTTCATGAATGATAGAAATTCTTTAGGGAATATGATATTCAGTTTTTTTTCTGAAATTTCAACGTTTAATAACGGTTTGTATCTTTTCGATAATTTCAGATCATCAAAGTCATCGCCTAACGGTGAGAATTTTTCATCTAATTGTTCGCTTATTTCTTTGATCGTTAGCAACATAAAATTCTCCTTTTTATTTTGTATGCCATATACCGCCGCTGCCAACATGAGTTGAACTCGGGACAGGTATTGCGTAACGCCCAAAATCAACATGATGGTGAATTAATGTTTCACCTTTGTAATTCACATGTTCTGGAAACGCTTTAATCCATTGATTATCTATTTTAGGTGATAATCCTAACTCTTTTATTCGGTACATATTACTTTTACTCAAAGAATCTGGCTGCAAATTACTCCATTGTTGCCAAAATTCTTTATTGTTTCTGATACCACCATTAGCAGTCATTTTGCCACTAGTGAAAGTACTTGTGTCTATTGAATACTTGGGATCAGGTCTATTTGGGATTCTTGGATCTACCCTTGTTTGATAAGGATTATCACCCCTTGAAATTTCTTTTGTGCTAGGGCAACTAGCAAGACCAAGCGGATCAATCCAGTTCGCCGGGTTATGCACGTAACTGTAAGGATTCGGACCCCCATTTAGCCCTAGCGGATCTTCGGCACTATCCCGACGCCATCATACTCTTTAGGCCACTTTTCCCTTTGATTTAGCAGCCTTTTTCTCCGCCGCTTTTTCCCACCCTGTTAAAGAGCATGCCAACTCGCCCCGACGGGCATTTTGCCGATGTTAGCGCATTTTTTCCCCGACGTCAGCACCGGGTTGAGGCCCCGTTTTCCTGCCGGAACCGGGTTTTATCGGGAACCCGCGACGGCGGGGCAGCTTGTCTGCGCCGCTGACGCGGGTTGGCCGGGTGCGGGCCGGCGAGGCCCGCAGGTGAAGCTTTTCTGCGGGGAAGCCCCTGGGGGCTGCACGGGGCGGAGATGGCGAGCACGGGAACGAGCAAGGAGCCTGCGACTGCGAGCCGGGCGCAGCCAGTGCAGCGGGGTTGGGGCGGGGGCAATAAACCGCGGCCAGCTCGCTGGCCTGCTTTCAGGGCTGTTGACCTTAACAGGCTGACCGGCAACAGTTTCAGGTAGATTTGGGTGCCGGAGCCGCCACGGACGGCGGCGATTGCGGCGGTGGGTTTTAGCACTGATACTGACAGCAGCGGGTGAGCGAGCGAACCCGGTGCGCCTCTGGGGCTGAGAAGCTCAACCCGGCGGCCAGCCGCACGCTGTTGTTGAGGTGACCGCGCAGCGCCCTTGGGTGGGCGGCGCCGACATAATGTTCCGTTAAGCGTGGCGGGCCGTTCAGGCCCATTGCGCTTAATGCCACATTATGTTCAATGGCGGCTGACCGGCAACGGTTGTGACAGAGAACACCGGAGCTTAGGGCCGGGCGGCCGGCATTTACCGCCGGCACTCAGAAGGTAGGGGGCAGTCTGTGCGCAGGGACGCGCACAGTCTGCCTTTCACTGCACCCCACGTGCTCACAGGGAACCGGCTAACCTTAAAGACTGTCCGGCAACTGCGGGCGTTCAGGCCGGCTTCGGGCTGTCCGGCTTATCGCTATCCGCCTGTTTGTCGTCTGGCGGCGTTGCCTGCTTTGACTGCCGTTCTGCCGGGTGGGTCTGCTCATGCACTTTCTTTAAGTGACCGATAGCCACCCGCGTATAGATTTGGGTGGTTTCCAGCTTCTCATGCCCCAGTATCGCCTGGATGTGCCGGGTGTCCGCGCCGTTCTCCAGCATCTGGGTTGCCATTGAGTGGCGGAACAGATGGCAGGCCCCCGGTTTAGCCAGTTGCGCCTGTTTACGGATGCTGTCAGCGGCTATCTGGGTTAACGTGCCTCTGGCCAGCCCCCGGCCTTTCCTGGTGATAAACAGGTGACCGCTGTCCTCCCGCCGCGTTAACTGGGGCCGGACACTGAGCCAGCGGCTTAACCAGTGCAGCGCCTGTTCGCCGATGGGCACTACCCGGTCTTTACCGCCTTTACCCTGTCTGACCATCACCACGCCGCGCCCGAAGTCCACCTCGCTTAACAGCAGGTTCGCCACTTCCATCCGCCGGATACCGGTACTCCACAGCACTTCAAGGATAGCCCGGTTTCTCAGGCCCGTGAGTGTGTCGATACTGGCGGCAGCTAATACCGTGTGGGTTTCGTCTTCATTCATCACCTGCGCCGGCAGCCGTTTTTCTTCTCTTGGCAATACCATGTTATCCGTCGGGTTATACAGGATATGGTGACGTTGCAGCAGCCAGCGGAACCACTGACGTAAGACACTCAGGCGGTCCCGCTGACTGCCCGGGCTGTAGGGTTGGCCGTTCGCTTTACGGGAGCTTCTCAGCCAGCGCTGGTAACTTTCCAGCAACGGCAGGCTGACCTGCGGTGCGGTCATTACTCCACGCGCTTCGCACCAGCTGACGAACGGCAGCAGCCGCTCTTCATAGGACTCCTGAGTCCGTTCGCTTAAGCCCTGTCCCCGCACGGTTTCCAGCCAGGCGGCCAGATGCTGGCGTAAGGTGGCGAAGCGGGCCGGTATGGCGTCGGGTTGACCGTGGGTCTCCGTCACCGAGGGGCGTTTTTTTCTGTCTGGCGCGGCCAGTGTTGCCGCCGGGCTGGTCGGGATAGCGTGCTGTTGCTGCAACCAGTCGAACCACAGGCGTAAGGCGCGCAGGCGTCGGCGCTGACTGTCCGGCGTATAGGGCTGACCGTTGGCTTTGCGGTACCGGGTCAGAGACTGCTGCCAGTTTTCCAGTAACGGTTCGGTGACCTGAGCCGCGGATATTACGCCCTGTTCCTCACACCAGTTGACGAACGGTGACAACCGTTCATGACGGGCGGACTGGCTCTTTTGACTCGCCCCTGCAACAGCAGGTTATCCAGATACGCGTCCAGATGCTGGCGCAGGGTCAGCCGGGCAGGTTCAGATTGACGTTTAACGGGTGATGACATGATGGGATTTCCTGTAGGGAACAGCGGTTAATGGTTATCGGTGTGTGATGCATCACTACGGTACGATGGCTTGATTGTTAAGTGGCCGGAACAGTCCTTTTCTGTCTGCCCCAACTTGCAGACCGCTCCACCCAGTATTGCTGCGGTCTGGCGTCCATTTTCCGGCCTCCAACTTGGACCCAACTTGACCCCAACTTGAGGGCAACTTGCGGTTCAGTCAGTCCAACTTGCGTCGGTCGTATTCCGGGTTTTCGGGTTCGATGATGAGCTGGCAGTACGATACGACGACTTTTTCTTATTATTGCCGGAACAGTGTTTTTCAACCTTCCCCAACTTGCGAGCCGTTACATCCAGTATTGCTGCGGCCTGAAGCCGGTTTTACGACCTCCAACTTGGACCCAACTTGACCCCAACTTAGGGGCAACTTGCGGTTCAGTCAGTCCAACTTGCGTGAGTCATATTCAGGGTTTTACCGGTTTTTCCGGCGCTGTCAGGTCAATCAGGCCGCACAGGTGGGCTTCTTCTGCGCTGTCGCCGTTCCACAGCAGTTCATACTGCAACAGATGGCCCCGGCTGCCGCCGTGGACTAACAGGTATTCCATGTCGGCCAGTCGCTGACAATGGACTTTTAACTGGTTATCGCTCCATTGGGTGTAACTGCGGATATCCCGGCGGGTAAAGCGAACCGCGTTCACCGGGCGTTGCTGCGCTGTCGCCGTCTCTTTCACCATCGCTTGTATCAGCAGTAACAGTTTTCGGGTCTGGGGCGACATTTCATCCAGCGTGCGGCCTAATATCTCGTGGGCCAGCCGGTTTGCTAAGCTAATATCGTCTTTGGTCACTTCGATATATTCAAGCCGTTTGCCCGGTGTTCCGCGGTCTTCACCTCGCGCTGGTATTGATGCAGCAGGGCGATACTTTGTATCAGGGTGAGATATTTCATGTGGTCGCGTCGGGTGCGGGTTTTATCGCTCATGAACGTTAATTGACTGGCGAACGGATTCACCACATTCAGCGGGCGTAGCAGCCGTTGGGCGTTTTGGTGCAGCTCGGTGATATAGGTCTTTTCATTCTCCGCCAATAAGCCTTCGAGGGTCTGCTTATGGCGCTGCAACGCGTGGATAGCTTCGGTCTGTTCCCGCGATTCGTTCACGGTCAGCACCAGACAACGGTTTAACAGCTCTTCATCGACATCAATCGCCGTGGTGGTGAGCATCAGCATCACCGGGCCTTTCACCGTGTACTGTTTGGTCACCAGATTCCCGCTGGCGTCGTCTTTACCGGTGCTGGCAATGGTCAGTTCGCCGTCGCTTTGCAACAGTTTGAGCGCATAGGCGGCCTGCCGTACCCCTTCCTCTTCGGCAATGGCTAAGATTTTATGCTGGAGATTGGTTTCGCCCAGATAGAACAGACTCTGGCCGGTCATGGCGCTGTATTGCAGGCGTTCTTCTTCCGGTATCAGATTGAGTACGGCATCCATCAGTGAACTTTTCCCGGCGGCGCTACTGCTCTGTATCAGCACGGCCAGCGGACGGTCCAGCTTGCGACTGACCGCCGCTAAGTAACCGGCCAGCAGGTTGGTGCTTTCCCCCACCACGCCACAGGCGGCTAAGTCAGCGGTGATACGCTCGCTCAGTTTCGGGTCTTGCAGCAGCGCCAGCGCCGCTGCCCGCTGGTCCTCGCTCAGTTCGGGAACCGGCTGGGTTTCGGTTTGTTCACCGACACCGGCCTGTTGACACTGTTCCAGTACCAGCAACACCTGCCCCAGCGCCCGGCGCAGGTCGCCTTCGGCCAGCCCGAGTTCGGTGGCGGCCAGTCGCGCATACCCGCCCGGCTGCGGGCGCTCATCATGTCCACGCTGTCCGCGAACATCACGCCGCTGTCGGTATCAACCACCTGAACATTCACTTTCATCACCGCCGCCCCGGCTTTCACCTGTGACAGGCCGCGGATACCCCACTGTTGTGTGCCGAGGGTGAGGGATATCTCGCCGTTAGCGCCGGTTTCCCAGACCACATTCGGCATCGACGGCAACGCCGCTATACTGGCGGCTAAGGTGCTGACTGTGTCCGGCACCGGAACCGGCTGGTGTTCAGCCAGCGCGGCCCGCTCTGTGGCGGTGGTTGCCTGTATTTCCGCCGCATCCTGCATCGGCACGGCACTGTCGAGCAACAACCCGAAGGCCCGTTCCGGCTCGGCGACCTGACACAGATAACCGTTGGCATCCATGCCCTCGGGGAACACCACCCGGAACACGGTGATACCGACGGCGGTTAGTTCAGCGGCCAGTTTTACCGCCGCTTCATTGCCTGCCGGATCATTGTCGTAGGCGATCAAGACCTGCTTAACGCCATGCCGCTGAAACGCCTGCCGCATCTCATCGGTGAAGCCGTTCACCCATAGGCGGCGGTGACATGGCGGTGACCGGCTACCCAGAACGACAGGGCGTCGATCAAGGATTCACAGAGGATGACCGCTCCTGAACTGATCAGCGCCGGCTCATTCCATATCCCGCCATGTGCGCCGGGAAGGTACAGATGCAGCGGCGTTCCGCTGCGTAAGCGGTCGGTGATTTTGCGCCCGTAGATCTCACGGATCTGGCCGTTCGGGTCGATAACCGGTATGACCAGCGAACCGGTAAAGTGCTCGTGCCCGCTGTCGCGCATCAGCCCCACGGCCCGAAGACGGGCGCGGATCTGTGCGCCGGCCTGCACCGCCTTGATGGGCAGGCGATAGGCTAACGTGCGGTTGGCAAAGCCCAGTTTAAACCGGGCGACTAATTCCGGGTGGTTGAGCCGCCGTTTTTCCAGATAAGCCAGGGCTTCGGGGGCATTCAACAGCGTATGATGGTAGAACCCGACGACCCGACTGAGCAGCGCCTGCCGTCCGGCGTCATCATCGGCCAGCATGGCGGGTTCATCCGGTTGCACCAGCGGCGCCACCGAGGGGTTATCTCCCAGTATCCCGCGCAACTGTTCCACGGCCCGGCGCAGACTTAAGCCTTTGGTTTTCATGACCCAGTCCAGCACGGAGCCGCCGGCATCACAGCCAAAACAGTGATAAAGATTTTTTGCCGTTGAGATAACCATTGACGGGGTTTTCTCCTCATGGAACGGGCACAGCAGCACGTAATCTTTGCCGCGTTTAAAGAGCTGTCGCCCCTGTTGCTCCACCACGGCGACTAAGGAGACGGCGGCTTTCAGGTGCTGTAATTCTGCGTCGGGTATCCGTGCCATGCTGTTGACTCCTAAATCCTGTCAAGATTTAAATTGACTCTTAATTGGATTTATTTATAATCCTTTTAGGAGTTACTTGCAACCCCTAATTCAGACAAGCCCTTACACTAACGGAGTCACTATGCAAACAGAGTTTTTGATTATGCAAAATGCTGAACTCCGCAAAGAGTTTGGGGTACGTCTCAAGGCGCTACGTAAGCAGAAGGGATGGCCTCAGAAAGAACTGGCTGGGAAAGTTGAGATCCGTTTTCAACAACTGAACAAGTACGAAAGCGGACTTAACATACCTCCCGCTGAGATGATGGTTAAGCTGGCTGATGTGTTAGGGGTCACTGTGGATTATCTGCTGACAGGCAATCCTGTTGAAGATTCACCGTTGGCTAACTCTCGATTATTTAGGCGTTTTCAGGTTCTGGAACAACTGGCACAGGAAGATCAGGAAACAGTTATCAAGATCATTGATGCCATGATCGCCAAGCAGCGTATGGAGTCTGCATTGCTGCCCGTCGATGAACCGGAAGGATAAAAATAGCGCGGCGCTGATGTGTTGAGACCACACCAACGCCGCTCACCACAAGCAACTAAACAGGAGTTGATTATGGCTAAGGCGCATTCTAAAGCAGAAGTCGCTGTAAATAAAGCAGCGAAAACAGAACGTTATTACACGGTGGGGTATGTACCGAACGGGAATAAGGCCAACAACGCCACCCCGGCGATACATCTTAAGGGCCAGTGGCTCAGACAGGCGGGGTTTAATACCGGGGGCCAGATTACGGTGAAGGTGATGGACGGTTGTCTGGTGCTGATTCCAGAGAGTGAAGCCACGCAACAACAGCATCAGCAGTACCAGCGACAACAGGCCCAACTGCGGGAGATTAAGCAGCAGATGCGGGCGTTGATAACCGGTTTTGCGGGTTGAGGGGAGCGCATGAGATGACGATAGCGATTGAGCATTTACAGGATATTCAGTTAACCCACATTGAAGCGCTGGCTTTGGCCCAACTGGTTAAGCGGCTGAACTGGGCGGAGATACGGGCTTGTGCGGTTGATGACATGGAAGCCTGGGTTATCAAGGCTGCGATAGGGCGGCTCCAGTCCGCGTTGGCTTACTGTGGATATGCGCCACGGTAGATCATTAAGTAGGGCAGAAGATCTTCTGCCCTACTTGAATTAACCTAACCTAATAGGCTCCTGAAGGTTATTTGCAAAATACTGACTTTTTATAAATGATATCTGTATGTTGTTTTCATTTTTCTTTAATAAGATAAGATAATTTCCTTTTTCTAAAGATACCTTCTTTCCTGAAATATATTCTGAATCATCAGGTTCTAAATCTCCTCCTGTGGTATCTTCCCCGGCACCAATAAATATTTGGCCCGATGGTGCTTTTATGTGCAGGCTAATATCTGGTTGTTTAATATCATCAATAATTTCAATGGAATAATCCCCATCATCTCCTAGGCCAAAAAAAGCAATATTACCTTCATTTACTTCTTTTAATTCATCGTCTGGAATACTCCACCAATCAGGAGTATCTGTTATTCTGTGTTTTATTGCTTGTAAATCAAATATAGCTAAAGTTGCCGTATCTGTTGTGAAAAAAAAAGAACCGTTCATTGAAATTATCCTCAGATGAATACTATTTCACTAATTTTATCGCCAGCTTTTAACCCTGCTTTCCTGCCAGCATTTTTTAAAGAGCTACCAACACTTTTATTAATGGACTCATTGAGCATTTTTAGCCTTTGTGTTGCGGAACCACCTACTATAAGGTCTACTGGATGGTCAGCATTAAGTTTTGATAGATCAGGAGCTTTATTGAACATTCTTTCATAGCGTTCTGCCACTGCTTTTCTATAAGAATTTTGTAAAGATGAAATCCTTACATCATGTGTGCCTGGAGACCAAACTAATTCACCTCGTTTAGCCGCTCTGCTTAATGCATTTTGTTTTATCCTAAATTCTCTTTCAAGAAACTTCCGTTCTGCATCAGATAAGTTAGGGTTGCTTAAAATCTTTGGTTTATTAACCGTTAATGTCGAACACCCCGCTAGCCCCAGTGGGTCGAGCCATCCGGTCGGATTATGCACATAGCTATAGGTATTCTCACCACCCCAGAGGCCCGTTGGATCAGGACTGAGATAACACGCTGCTTCCGGTGAGTAAAAGCGGTGCCGATTGTAACAAAGCCCCGACTCTTCATCCCATAACTGCCCGGCGAATCGGAGGCCCGGATCGAGCTGGGGATTCTCTGCCTGTCCGCCCAGCCGCAGCCCGTACAGGGACTGCTTCGGTCGCCGCCAGACCCGTTTCCCTGCCGGGTCGAACAGCGCCAGCGGCTCCCCGGTCGGGGCGCTGACTGCATACTGGGTCTGCACCTCCCCGGCCATCAGTTCCACCCGGTTGTCCAGATTGAGGGTAAACTGTTGCGTCTGCTGCGCTATCAGCTCCCAGCCGTCAAACACCAGATGGCGGACCATTTTCAGCCGGCCGTGCTGATACTCGCGGATTTCCGCCGGCACATCGCCGTCCCACAGATACGTGATCAGCTTACCGGTCTGGATACACCGTTTTTCCGTCCGTCGTCCGAAGGCATCATAGCGATATTCCCACCGGATGTCATCCGGCGTGATAAGCCCCGTCAGCTGGTTCTGGCTGTTCCAGCGGTATGTCGTCAGCGCCGGCCGGTAACCTTCCGCTAAAAACTGTTTCTCCTGCACGCGACCGGCCCGGTCGTAGACAAACCGGTGCGAACCCACCCAGTTCAGGCGGTGGCCCTCCTGGTAGAGGGTTTCCCCCATAATCTCCTGTACCCCGTCAAACCGCCTTGACGGGTAACCGGCGGCATCATACTGATAATGCTCCCGCAGTGTCCGGCCTTCACCCACCGACATCACCTGGCCGTTGCCATTGAGAAGATAGTCCAGCTGCTGCCCGTCATCACTGGCCGCCGTCAGGTTCAGTGCGGCATCATATTCATACCGGCGCGCCATCCCCGCATAAGCGGGCCCGGCAATCTCTTCCAGTTCAGCCGGCCGGAAGAAATGCGGGTTGCGGCCCGCCCGCTGCGCGGTCAGTTGCCCCATCAGGTTATACTGCTGACGCAGAATAAATCCCCCTTCCACATAACGTCCCGTATCCCTGCCGGCGTCATCCCGTTCTATGGTCAGGGGCGACTGCTCCTCCAGTGTCAGTCTAATCAGTTCTCCCGCCCGGTTAACTTCCAGCCGGCTCTGCCAGTGGCTGAGGCGGGTCTGCCCGGTAAACCGGGCGGGGCCGATCGGCTGTGCCGTTTCTCCGGTGAACAACTGCCGTTCTGCGGCGCGGTTATCCGGGTAGCGACGCTGAATTTCGCCGTGCGGCTGGATTTCCCGCACTATCCGGTCCTGGTCGTCATATTCAAAATGCAGGGCGCTGTCCGGGGATTCCACGGTTAACAGTCGTCCCAGAATGTCGTGATGATAACGGGTGACGCCTTCCGGGGTATGCAGGGCCGTCAGCCGGCGGGCCGCATCATAGTCATAGCGGGTGAGGTTCTCTTCTCCATCCCGTTTCTCAATGCAGTTCCCCGACAGGTCATAACGGTAGTGCCACTGCGTGCCGGCATAATCCTGCTCGGCGATAACCCGGCCATCCGCATCCAGTGTGTAGCTGTAGGTTTCCCCCTGTGGGTTAATCACCTGCGTCAGTTGCAGCGTATCCGCATCGTAACGATACTGCCAGCGATGTCCTTCGCCATCCCGCCGGGCGACCGGCAGGTCAAACGGGCCATATTCCACCTGCCATTTCACGCCGCGGGCATCGGTCCAGCAGGTTAAGTTCCCGTGGCGGTCGTGGGTAAAGCGCTCAGGATGGTTGTCCGGCCGGTCGCTGACCGCAACCCGGTGATGACGGTCGTAACGCCAGCGCCACAGCGCTCCCGCTGCCGTCAGGCTTCGTAACCGGTCCTGACTGTCATAACCCAGATTGACAGTCCGGTTTTCCTCATCCAGCACTCTCACCAGCCGCTGATGCTTATCATATTCCTGTGTGAGACAGTTGCCGTCGGTGTCGGTTTCTGACGTCACCAGTCCGAAAGCATTGCGGGTCAGCGTGGTTTTCCGGCCGTCCGGCGCAATAAATCCGGCGGGCTGGCCCTGCTCATCATATAAAGGCAGCCAGGTACGTTGCAGCGGGTCGGTCATGCCGGTCAGTTGCAGGCTGTCAGCATCATAGCTGTATTGCCACACGGCGCCGGCGGCGTCGGTCAGTGAGGTGACCCGGCCGGTATCTGCCAGCCAGGTCAGCGTCAGGGTTTCCCCCATAGGTAATATCTGTCTGACCAGATTGCCCCAGCGATCATATTCATAGCGGGTCACACTGCCGCACGGGGTGTGGATTTCCGTGACCTGCTGTTGCTCGTTGTAATGCCAGGTGGTGGTATGCCCCTGCGGGGTGGTGGAACGGGTCATGCCGGGCGCATAGTCCAGGCGGACCGGATAGAAGCCGCCGGCGCCGATGCTGTCAGTACAGCGTCCTTCACTGTCGTAGCGGTAATCCACCCAGGTCTGGTCGCCGTCAGACCAGCGGCTTATCAGTCCCTGTGCGTTATATTCATAGTACAGGTGGAAATTTTGGGTGCTGTCCGCTTCCGCCAGCCGGCCATCATCGTGGTAGTGATAACGGGCCATCACTTCCTGTAACCCTTCATCGGTGCGGAGAATCGCTGTCAGTTGCCCGTTCAGGTTGTAACGCAGCGTCAGTACCGGTCCGTCACTGTGGATAACCTGCGTCAGCTGATGGTGTTCGTTATAAATAAAGCGCAGCCGGTTGTCATACACATCCCGGAGTTCCGTCAGCAGCCAGCGCTGAGATGTTTCCTCTGCGGCCGGTGACGGGTGTCGCAGGGCAAAGTATTTGCTGACCGGCGAGTCACGGTGGCGGAGGATGTAACCCTGCTCGCCCCGGCTCAGGGTAAAGTCCGGGTGGTCGGGGTTGGTGCTGTGTGTATAAGCCGGTGGTAAAGCAAAGTAAAGCGACGCCCCTTCGGTAGTACGGATTTCTACCCGGTCGCCGGTCGTCAGGGCGCATTCGGAGAAGCTGTCCGCCCAGCCCGGTCCCAGTAAGCCCTGTTCTTCCGGCGCCCAGCTGCGCAAAAAGACCAGCGGCAGGGTCTGACCGAGGGTGATGTCGGTACGCTGGTCAAATAGCTGGCCGGTGGTGACGTCAATCGGGTCGCCGGTAAAGAATTTTTTAGTCGCTTCCCGGTAACGTTTTACCCCCCGGGTTTCTCTGAAAGCGGTTTTGGCACAGCAGAACGTTTTACCCGATAGTATCTTTCCGGCCTGTCTGGCGCCGGCAATGGCTCCGCTGACTGCCTTTGCCCCGGCTTGTTTGGTAAACAGTTTACCGAGACCTTTAATCGCTCCCCGGGAGGGCGGCACCAGAAATTCAACGGCTATCAGCACCGCCCGCTCCCAGGCCGAGAACTCTTCGGCGACTTCCAGGTAAGTGCCCTGGCCGGAGCCGATAAACACCGTTTTAGCCCCGGATTTAATGGTGGCGCCGCACACCAGTTTGTCATCCACCCGGGCTGCGGGAGAACCGTTAATAAATACGGTTTCACTGCCCTGGGCAATCAGGGGCGGCGCAGGGTGTTTGCTACAGGCAGCGATATCGGCCGTGGCCCTGGCAGCGGGTTTGCCTTCGATAAAGACATTGGGGGAGCCGCTGCCCAGCGCGCCGCTCGGCGGACCGACGCTGTCCACCATTTTTGTGACCGCCGAGCTGGCGGCGCTGATGACGTCACCCAGTGCAAACGTGGCGGCTGTCCCCAGGGCAATGACGGCCACGGTGGCCAGTCCTCCGGTGAGGACAGTCAGCCCCACCAGTGCCGATGCCGCAGCGAATACGGCGGCCCCTATCAGTGCGCCGGTAATGGCCCCGGCCAGCGCGCCCAGGAAGCTGGCATGTTTTATCGGGTCGCCCTCGCGGGCAGCCGCCGGACCGGGGCTGCCCTGCGGCGGGGAAACGCGCACAGCATGTTGTGCGCCGACCCGTGCTATCCGGGTGACAATCTCATCACCAAGTGACATGGTGTTCCTCCTGTCAGGTCATCAGGCCGCCTGGAAGCTGTTGATAACGGCCAGCAGTGCATCACGCTGATTCTCTTCAAAGGGCGCGGGAGAAGTCAGGTTGAAGGTCAGCAGCAGCGTGCCCCGGATTTGCAGTACCACGGTCTGGTACATGTCGCCTTCCGGGCTTTTCCACTGGTAATCCAGACGGCGGGCAGGTTGCCGGCTGAGGGTGATTTCGCTGCGCTGATGCTCCTGGTAACCGGGCAGGTGAGTGCAGAACTGTTCCAGGGTCTGTTCATAGTAAGCGTTGTTATCCATGCCGGCAGGAACTGGCGTGCGGCTGACTACCAGATTAATGCCGCTGTCGTCCGGCAGCACAAATACATTCATGGATTCATCCCGCCAGTTGTCAGGGATAGCCAGTGTGCCTTCATTCATCTGATATGGTGTGTTTTTCATGTGTTTTCCGTTGTTGATTGAAATAAGTTGATAGTCAGTACCGGTCAGTTCACATTGACCTGTTTGCCATTGATAGTGATATTGGCGCCCTGGATGCTGATATTGCCGGCATTATCGATGGTGATGCTGCCCCCGGCAGTGGCAATTTCGATCCCCCCGGCCTGGGAATGTATCTGAATGTTATTTTTTACGTTCAGCAGGCTGTCTTTTTCGACGGTGATTTGACGCAGGCCGTTGATGGCGCTGACTTCATTTCCCGTCACCTCTTTATGACGGTCGTTTCTGACCGACAGCATCTGATTATGGCCGATGCTTTCGGTGTGGTCGTTCATGACCCGGGTTTCACGGTTATTGAGTACCACGGTGTTCATGTCGCGCTGGGCGTGCAGCGCCAGCTCTTCACTGCCTTTGGCATCTTCGAAGCGCAGTTCGTTGTAGCCTTCCCCTTTATGGGTTTTGGAGCGCAGGGCCATCTGGGTTTTGCTGGCCGGCAGGTCGCCCGGCGGGAGATTGCTGGCATGGTAGGCGCGGCCGGTGACTATCGGCTGGTCCGGGTCGCCGTTAAGAAAGTCCACCACCACTTCCTGCCCGATACGCGGTATCGCCAGCATGCCCCAGCCCTGACCGGCCCAGGGCTGGGCGACCCGTATCCAGCAGGAACTGTTGTCGTTGCTCCGGCCGTAGCGGTCCCAGAGGAATTGCAGGCGGATGCGCCCGTATGAGTCGCAGTAGATTTCTTCGCCTTCCGGGCCGACCACTTTCGCTATCTGCGGGCCCTCCACGACCGGTTTGGGTAACGGGGTCGGGCGCCAGTGCTGGTTATAGGGAATGAAGGTGAAGCTGTTGCTCATCACGGTGCCGCTCTCCCCGGCGGCCTGTTCCAGCGCCTGCGGCTGGCTGCCGTGATGGATGACGCCGACCAGTTGCCAGAGCCGGTTCAGGTCATCCCGGGGATGGTGGGTCAGGGTGAACAGGACGCCGGGTTGCATGGCGGCGGCATTACTTTCACCATCACCGGTCAGGGCATTATTGCGCAGGGCTTCCAGCCGGTAGCGGGTGAAATCGGCGCCGTGCTGGGCATCTTTGAAGCGGCCGGGAAAATCAAAGTGTTCATAGCCGGTATGCTGGAGGTCCTGCTCCCGCATCTGATGACGGAACTCCGCCGCCCAGGCCGGGTTTTTGAAGGTGTAATCTTTGAGTTCCACCACCGCCGGCCGCACCTGAGCCTGGCGGGTCAGCCGGGTAATG
Source organism: Photorhabdus luminescens subsp. luminescens (assembly GCF_001083805.1). Taxonomy (GTDB): domain Bacteria; phylum Pseudomonadota; class Gammaproteobacteria; order Enterobacterales; family Enterobacteriaceae; genus Photorhabdus; species Photorhabdus luminescens. The sequence goes on from NZ_JXSK01000005.1 coordinate 321,932, forward strand.
CACAGCTGCTGAGCCTGTTCGGCGTCGCCGGGGTGATAGGGCAGTACCGGGCCTTTGACCACGGAGCCGGCATCGTCGGCAAACACCAGGGTATTTTTATTGCCGCTGAATTCAAAGAAATAAAAAATACCCTCTTCGGCGGTCAGTCGTTGCAGAAAGTCAAAATCGGTTTCCCGGTACTGGACGCAGAATTCCCGTTCCGGGTGCGGGTTGCGCAGACTGAACGCCACATCCCGGACGCCGTTTTCTTTGAGCAGGGTGGTGATAATGGTCTGGATATCCTGCTGCTGAAAAATGCGGGAATTCTGGCGCAGGGTGGCGCGCCACATATCAGGCCGGACCGTCATTTTATAGCCGGTCTGATGTTTGCCGGTGTTGCCCTGCTCAAAGCAGGCGACCATGCCGGTGACGGCGCGCTCGACTTTGCCTTCGCGCAGGATGGTCAGGGTGGCGCGGTTGTCGAGCACCGCGGCGAAATCGATGGCCGGGTCGGCGCTGGCTAAACTGACCGCCAGGGTGAACGGGGTGGAGAAGGCTTCGTTCAGGGTAAAGGCGGAGACCACAAAGGTGTGCGGCGGCAGTCCGCCGGCGGTGAGGGTGAACTGTAAGCCGCCGGCGTCGGGGGAACTGAGGCGGTCGGCGATGTGCTGGGCGAGGTTGCCGGCGCCGGCCGGGCCGGCGGTTTTTTTCTGGAATGACATATTAAGGGTTCCTGTGCTGAATTGACGGGCGGGGATGTTCAGGGGCTGCGGTCAGCCCGGCGGCTTTCTGCAACGCGTAGTACCGGCTGAGCAGGGCGTTAAAACGGTCGTCGGTCTTTTTTATCAGCGCCGGTGAGACGGCCTGCCCCTGTTCGACGGCAGCGGCCAGCTGGCGCAGCAGCTCTTCCAGCGGAACGTCCCGGTTGTGGCTGTGCTGAATCTGATAAATCGCGGTTTTCAGGTAAGAGAGGGTGAAACTGCCCCGGTTACGCTCCTGTTCCAGGATTTTGTCCGCCAGCCGCTGGAGCTGATGCCGGGTCTGGCGCCAGTTGCCGGGCGCCGGCGCGTTTTCCAGCCGGATGGTCTGTAACTGCTGCCAGCGCTGGGTTTCACGTTGTTGCTGACGGTCCTGCGGCCAGGTTTTTTGTGCCGTGGCGGTCAGTTGCTCAGCCTGTTGCAGGACGACCAGCGGGGAGGTGTCCGCTAACCGGGTTAACTGCTGTGCATAGGTTGGCAGGTCGGGATGAGACAGCCAGGCCAGTCTGGCCCCGTCCGGGGTGCCGGTCAGGGCCGTCATCTGCTGTTGTAAGGGCCGGTAAAGGCCCAGCCAGGTCCCGGTCAGGACAAATACCCCCAGTAATACGCCCAGCCCGAACCCCTGTAAGGCGCTCATCGGTCGCGGCGGGGGTTCAGGGAAATGGACCTGCACTTTGGGCTGGCTGCGGTCGTCACTCATGCTGTCGTCCGTTTCCGGTTCAGGCGGCGCCGGTTCAGTGCTGGCGAGGTAAACCAGCGGCGGCATCTGCGCCGGTCTGGCGGCCGGTTTGGGTAATATACGGGCCTGTTCCAGTTTTTTGGCGGTGTTCTGGAAAAACCACAGCAGGTTTTCGACCTTCGGCAGGCGCTTCAGGTCGGACTGCTGGAGCCGGTCGACGATGAGCTGTAAGGCCCGCTCGGCCCGGTAAATCATCCGCAGGTCGCGGGGGGTGTAATCGTGCTGGCGTAAGGCGTTGCCGCAGCGGGTGTTAAACCAGTCCAGCATCTCGGTACGGACCGCCGGCTGCGGCGGCCACAGTTCATCCCACTGGCTGACCATCACCCCGGCCAGCAGTTCGCAGCCTTCCGTAAAGCCCGCCAGACCGCTGAGCTGCATCCGGGCCAGCGTGTAGTAAATCGCGCTCTGAAAATCGACGCCGTGGGTGCGAAACAGCGTCAGGGCCAGCGATTCAATCAGCGGCCAGTTCACTGCCGGCTGAGACGGGTGATTGATTTTGTTGATTTCTTCGCGTATTGCCGTGAACGCCGGCAGATTCATCGGGTTGCCGCCGGCACGGATAATCAGGTTTTCAGGGTGTTCACGCATGGCCGTTCATCCTTTAGCCTGCCTCCGCCGGCGCGGAGGACAGGGTGGGTTGCTATTTTGCAATGAATAAAATTTGCCATTAATACAGCGTGTCAGGCAGTCTGAACTGACTGAACAGGCCGCCGGCAAACGGGTTGTCGGATTCGTCCACGTAGATACGGTAGGTCATGTCGCCCCCGTCCACCGTGAACCGCACGTCAAACGCATCCTGACGCACGTTGGTCAGTGTGCCGCTGTTAATCAGACGCAGCTGGGCCCACGGGCCGGTGAAGCGGATGGCGCGCGGCGATTTGCCGCTGGCGTCCGGTATCAGCGTGAGCTGGCTTTCCACCCCGGCCCGCATCGAGTTGGGCCATATCAGGTGCGCGATGCTGCTGCGGCCGTGGGCGTAATCGAGCAGCTGGCCGTCGAGATTGAGCAGGCTGCGGCGTTTATTGCCGGTCAGGCTGAGAGGCTCAATGGCGAACTGGGTCCCCAGACCGTTTTGCGGCGTGAAGAAGGTGTCGCGGATACGGTCGGCCAGTTTCAGTTGCGCCAGCACATCCGGGCGGATAAGCTGTTTGCCGTCGGCGCTGTGGGTCAGGTTGTTTTCAACAAACGGTTTGAGGTTTTGCTGATAGAAGGCATCCAGCGTGCCGCCGGGGCGGAAGAAGCGGTCGAACTCACTGAGCGGCACATCCTCGGCGGCTTCCGGGTCGAAGGGATAGCGGCCGGCCAGGTAGGTCTGGTACTGTCTGACCACGGTGTCGCTCCATTCGATTTCCAGCGAACTGACGGCTTCCATCATCACTACCCGCCAGGCCTGTTCGGCCAGTTCGCCGACCCAGCGGTTGAGCGGCGCCGGCAGGTTTTTCGCCAGTTGCCGCACGTCGAAAATCGGGTCGCTGTTATTCTGCTCAAGCCGCTGCTGAACGGCGATCAGGGCGGCTTTACCCGGTACCGGCGCGTTCTGAATGGCCAGCAGGTAACGATGCAGCGCCACCAGTTTCTGATAAACCTCCTGTAAGGTGCTGTTTTTGTCGCCGTATTCCACCAGCACCGCGGTTTCCGGCGCGAATTCCCGGTTAATCCGCGCCAACAGGCGGTAATCGGGGGCATCGCGTAACTGCTGCTGCTCTTTGGCCGGCAGCGTCTCGTTAATCACCGGCAGACGGGTGTTGTCGCTGAGGATTTGCAGGGCGCGGCTGATGGGTTGTTCGCCGCTGATGACCTGCTCAATGGCGCTGATGGCCTGCGGGATATCGGTAAAATCACGAATATCCAGATTGTTCATGGCCCCGCGCCAGGTGGCCGTGTAGTCCCCCAGGTACTGCTCGGTGATTTGTCGCTGGATTTCTTTGCGGTCGGTGTCGCTGTACTGCGCGTTGTGCGACAGGTTCAGCACCCAGCTGTCCATGACCGTGAGGTCGATCAACTGGTCGTCCTGTTTGACGAAGTAGTTGTTCAGGCCGTTTATCGTCAGGAACTGCGGGATAATCAGTTGCCTGTCATTATTGGCGATAAAGAGGCTGTCAAAGCTCGGGCCGATCTGGTCGCGCAGGTTAAGGGGCGGCGGCAGCGAATCCTGCGCTTTAATGCGCAGGTTCTGATAGACGCGCTGATAAATAGAGAGCTGACTTAGCTCTTTCTCGGCCTTCATGAGCGGCAGTTTGTAAGGCGCAAAGCTGCTGATGGCGGCCTGATCGCCCGCCTCCCGCGCGGCCCGCCAGTCGGTGTGATCCAGGGCATAGTCCAGGTGAGTCAGTAACTGCGCCTGTAACGGACGCTGACCGTTAAAGGCCTGACTCCAGCGCGTCTGCATGTAGTGTTCGACCAGCGATTTATTGCGGCCGCTGCCGTCTTCCAGCATCCGCATGATGCGCAGGACGGCCAGTTTTTCTTCGCTGCCTTTAGGCGCCCGGTTCAGGTCGTCCAGCAGGCCGTTCATTAAGGCGGGCAGGAAGCGCTGAGACAGCAGTTGCAGGTAGGTGTTTTCCACATACGGGCCGATATCCGCGCCCTGATAGAGCCCCATATCCGCCAGCAGCCCTTTATGATGGTAATCCCCGTAGGCCAGCGTCGCCTCGCGGAGAGGATTGAGCAGGGGCAGCTGTAAATTCCCGTGACGGTCTTCGCCTTTGGGGGGCGGAACCGACAGGAAGGTTCTGGCCTGCGCCAGGACCTCGTCTCCCGCCCGGTAGTTCTTCTGATAGTAGTGGTGCCAGCCGGTCCACAGGGCCAGCAATACCCCGGCGCCCGTCGTGGAAAAGGTCAGGAGTTTGCGGCGGTTGCGGCTTAACCACAGGCGATTTTCTGCCGCCAGATTCGGCTCGGCCAGCAGGACCTCTTCAAACAGCGCGCGGGTGAAGTAGGGGACGGTATCCGCCACCGGCCAGGTGGGAAAGGCCTGCGGCCCCAGATGATACTGTACCGCGGCAGACTGGGTAAACATGTCATCCATCTGACCGATTTGTCTGGACGAGGTGAGATAAACGCCCCGCAGGCCGGGCTGTGCCGGGCCGCCGTTGTAGAGAATGCCCTCCAGCAACTGGACCAGATAGCTGTGCAGCCCCTGTATCTGACGGGTGAAACTGAACAGCGGACTGCGCTGACTGCCGTCCACCTTATTGAGCATCATGTCCGGCATGGCGGCATTGAGCTGTTGCATCCACTGGCGCCAGAACTGTGCCAGCTCAGTGCGCCAGCGCTGCTCATCCTGCGCATTCAGACTGAAGGTGACGCCCAGGATCTGTGCGCGCTGCGGTCTGTCCAGCGACTGAAAGGCGGCGCTGAAACCGTGCAGCCGATCGAGTTTGGTCAGCACCAGATAAAAAGGCAGATGATGATGCAGGGTTAAGCGCAGATCCTGTAGGCGCAGGTGAAGCGCGGCAATATACCGTTCCCGCTGTTCTTTGTCGTCGGTCAGTAAGCGGTGAGTATCCACGGTCAGAATAATGCCGTTAAGGGGCTGGCGCTGGCGGTTTTCGGTTAACCAGGCGAGCAGCGCCTGCCACAGGCGGCCGGGGAGCTGGGGTTTACTGGCGTCCGGCGGCGATAGCTGGTCGATAAGGAAGCCGTCCGGGTCAATGATGACGGCTTTCTCCCCCAGCCAGCAGCGCAGATGCAGGGGCAGCGCCTCTTCCCCGGTCAGGGCGTCCGGCGCGGCAATGTCAGTCAGCCGGTAACCTTCCTGGATCAGGGCGGTTTTGCCGCTGCCGGTGTTCCCCATCACCAGGTACCAGGGGCGCTGGTAGAGATAATCCCAGGTGCCCAGATGGCGTTGCAGCTGGGCTTTCCAGTGATTGAGATAACTGTCCTGACGGGCGATATCGGCCTGTACCGGATCGACGGTGTTCAGTTCCACCTCCAGTTTGAGTTTTTCAAGCTGGCGCAGGCGGCGCCAGATTTTCATGCCGACAACGCTCAGGGCCAGCAGGAGGAGGATAACCGTCGCCAGCCAGCGGGCAGACAGGGTTTCCAGCGGGTGAGTCTGTTTAAACTGCCAGCCGGGTCCCCACCACCATACCCAGATGAGGGCAATACAGGGCAGGAGGGCCAGTATCAGGGAAGCGGCGGCTTTCAGTGGCGGCAGACGCGGCATCGCCGGTTTTTTGATATTTTTTAGCAGTAGAGAAAGCCAGTTCATGGGTTAACGCTCCTGTTTGCAGTCGTCTCCGTTGAGGGGGCGGTCATCGAGGCTTTTTCTGCCAGTACCGCCAGCAGGCCGGGTTCCCAGTGGGCGAGCGACAGGTGTTGCCCTGCCTGGAGCAGATGGCGGTAATGTTGTTGCGCCAGCGCATTCATTCCCGCCTGCTCCAGTAACTGAGCCGTCAGCAGTTGACCGTAGAAGTGATCCCGGGGTTCGGTCAGGTGTTGCTGATGTTGCTCCGCGGCGTTGAGCGCGGCTTCCAGTCCGTGTTGCTGAAAACAGTGCCAGATAGCCTCCTGTTCCTGAGCTGTGCCGCTGTTGACGGTGGCGGTCGCCGGGGGATGCAGCCAGTTCAGGGTGGCGTCTGAGATAAACGGGCTCATATCGGAGAAAGACAGGCGCTGTAAAACCGGCAGACGGTCGAGAAAGGCCCGGAGTTCATCGCGAATAGCGTCAGCCACGGCGCGGTAACCCAGTTTTTCGGCGGCCTGAGCGGCGAGAGCGTGGCCGTCAAGCCAGTAAGGGGCCAGTGTCAGACTCTGTTCTATCTGTTGCAGCAGGGATTTATCCGCCGCCGGGAGTTTCGCCAGATACTCTGCGGTACGGTCTGCCGAAGTCGGCGCCAGCGGTGTTTTGCCTGCGCCGTTCGCCATCGGCGCCGTAGTCAGGGTGTGCCAGATGGCATAGCGACGCAGACGGTAACCCACAGGGGAATCAGACTGGCATTCACACAGCAGGTCGGCCACGGTCAAGAGCGTTTGTTTCCAGGCTTTTTCACTGGAACTGTCTACGGTGACATCTGGTATGGGGGGGGATGTCGATGCTGAAGTGTTTGCGGATTGTGCCGTCGTTTCTGTCGATTCAGCCGGCGCGGCAGCCGGTTTTGGCTCAGGTTTACGGGCATAGCGGGGGCGTAACTGGTCGATCTCTTTAGCCAGTGCCGGTTCATCGGTATGCCAGCATTGTGCCAGATGAGCCAGTGCGCCCTGCGCCTCTTCTCGCTGAGTCTCATCCGCCTGTTCGCAGAAGCCGGGTTGCGCAGAGTCAAAACGTTTAATCACCTGTTGTGCCAGGCGGCGCTTGAGCAATGGTTTTTGTGGCCAGGCTGTCTGCCAGTAATGTTGGATGTAATCGGCTAACAGCTCCATTGCCAGGATGAGTTCAGCGGGATTACTGCCGTGTTGCAGTGTCCGCAACAAATGCACCATCAGTCTGAAATCTTTGCTTTTTTCGCTGAATAATTGCAGAGCCTGACGCTGGAGCTCTTCAATATTAATGCTGGAATGGGCCAGTGATCCCAGCTTAACCATTTCCCCATCAATATATTCCCAGGCGGGTTCGTTTTCATCCAGCTCCCGGCTGATGAGTTCATCCGATAGAGGTGTCAGCAGGAGACCCTGCCAGTCAAATTGTTTCCTGATATCCATTGGGATCACCAACGACAGGCGGAGCGTAAAGGTTTCACCGCCTGTTCCAGTTGAGAAATGTTGAATGTCATGCGGTTTCCGTTGCTGGTTTTGATGGTCAGGGTTTTTCCTGTCATCAGTCGTTTTAGTTCTTCAATGCCTGGTAGTCCACGGCTGGATTCCAGCAGGTAGCCGTTTTCGCGCAAGAACCAGTCAGCACTGAATTGGCTGATTTCCGTCGAAATCATCACAGTGCCATTATCTTGGGGTTTAGCCAGGGCAATTTGTATTCGGGTAATGTTATCGATACAACTCAGCATCAGTACTGGACGTGGTGGTGGAATACCAAGCGCGGGTGTGGTCAGTATGACGCGAGTCGGTATGCTTTCAGATTGGGTGGTGATAAAACCGGTTGAATGGTCAGTTCGTTTCATCTCCTGTTCCATTGCTTGTTTCCAGACAGGGCCAGTTTTTTCTAACGGGATAACGGCAATATTATCCAGTTTATCCAATAGACGGTCATAGCAATCGAGTCTGACCAACGGTGACGATTCTGCCCGGCATTGCAACAAAGCAGGTAGTGAAGGTGCTGTTGTGGTTTCCTGAGCTGGCTGAATATCCGGTTTGCCTGTCAGAGAGGCGATTAATGAACTGACCAGTAACAGAAAACTCATAATTTACACCTGTATTTCGCCAGTTTGTAAGTCAGTGTACGGGGCGCAATACCCAAGCTTGCGGCAATTTGTTTGGTGTTATTGCCATAAATATGTTGGCGTTGTATCAGTACGGCACATTCGAACTCTTCGAGTGCCTGAAGTAAATTGTCGATTTTGCTGTAATCGTGAGAGACACTGGCGGATGTTTTGTTTTCTGCGGTGGAGCTTAACGAAGCCAGCAGCTCATCAAGTTGTTTTTCTTTCTGGCGCTGTGTCTGAAAAACTTGGCGGATCTGGCGCAATTGTGCGCGCAGTTGTTCCAGTTCCTGCAATTTTTTCAATCGGTGTTGCATGACATGGCAGTAGATGTAAAACATGTTGCTATCGTCAACAAAACGATGGACATCTTTGGCAAAAACAGCAATCACGCCACACGCTTGCCCGTTGCAGTTAAACAACGGGATTGCATGTAGGCCGCAGCGGTTAGGCAGTTCTTCGACGAAGAGGCGAAAGTTTCGATTGTCTATTCGTACCCCTTGATTGAGCGATCCCCAAGTTGTGGGGGTGCCTTTATACAATATTTGTACCAGTGGATGGTTGATATCACCGATATTGACATCCAGTTGCAGCGCGCTTATCTGATTGGGTGCTGGCAGCCGGTAGCATTCCAGACGGTTTTCATTCACGTTAAGCAGAGAGACCAGCAAGGCGTCAAAACGCTGGCGTTGGTGATTCACCTGGAGAAAGTGATGAACCAGTTGCTCGATAGAGTCATTTTCCAGTAACGCTAATGCGCTTTTCAGCCGTTGTTTCATGGTGTCTCCTCAACCACTGCGTTGAATTGATGGTCGTTAACGGTTAGCTGGATAGTGCTGATCTGCTTGCCGGCCGCCATTTTTTGCAGCAACAGCAGAGATAACGGCGGCAATAAAGCGCCATCAATGATCGATTCCAGCATGCGTGCGCCATTTTCAGCCCGGGTTGCTCGTTGCAGTATCTCTTCAACCACATCATCACTAAGGGTAACTTCGGCATTGAAGCGTTGACGCAATAGGCTATCGAGGCGCGCCAGTTTGCCCTGAATAATGGTTTTCAGGGTGTCGTATCCCAACGGTAGATAAGGCACTACTTCCATTCGCGCTAGTAATGCTGGTTTGAAGAAAGCCGCCAGTTCAGGATAAAGCAGGTCATTCATCTCTTCTGGTTTATCGGCATTATCGACGATAGTTTGATAGCCCAGGTTGGAGGTTAAAAAGAAGACCACATTTTTACAGTCAATGACTCGGCCTTCCCCATCGGCTAACTCACCTTTATCGAAAGCTTGGTAGAACAGGTTCAGTACATCAGGATGGGCTTTTTCCACTTCATCAAGTAGGACGACGGAATAAGGTTTCTGGCGAATAGCTTCGGTAAGTACGCCACCTTCCCCATATCCGACATAGCCCGGAGGGGAACCAATCAGGCGGGAAACGGTGTGTTTTTCCTGAAATTCCGACATATTGATAGTGGTCAGATATTGACGTCCACCAAACATTAATTCCGCAATCTGTAAAACGGTTTCGGTTTTACCAACACCACTTGGTCCTACCAACAAGAAGGCGCCCAATGGACGACCGGGACGGCGCAGGTCGGCTCTGGCAGTCAATAAATGTTGATGCAGGCATTTAATAGCAAGATCTTGTCCTTTTATGCTTTGTCCCAAATGAATTGGCAGTTCAGTCACCACGGAGAGTTCACTTTGTGACAGGCGATTAAGTGGTACGCCAGTCCATTCAGCGATAACCGCCGCAATCTGGTTCTTATCCACATGAGGAGAAACGAGCGTTTGTTGTTGCTGTAATTGTTCCAACTGTTCATTAAGTTCAGCCAATTGTGCAATCAACTCTTCAGTTGTTATCTCGGTCGATGTTTCGCTTTCTTCTGCTTGGTTGGTCAATTCTGTTTCGTTGGTTAATAGCTGATGGCGTAGCTCAATAATTTGCTGAACCAATTGCTGTTGCTGCTGCCAACTGGTTTCCAGTTCAGCCAATTTCTCCGTGGTTTCTTGCTGTTGTTGCCGCAGTTCATCCAGTCTATCAGTGTGCTGATTGAGTCCCATGCGCTGTTCCCTTGCCAGCACGTCTGATTCCATTTGCTGCTGATGCAGTTGGTTTTTCAGGGCAGAAATTTGGCGCGGAGGTGAAGTCAAGTTGATGGCGACGCGGGCACAAGCGGTATCCAGCACATCAATAGCTTTGTCTGGTAACTGGCGTCCAGAGAGGTAACGGTCGCTTAATACCGCAGAGGCTTTTAGCGCTTCATCATCGATTAATACGCCATGAGAATGTTCATAGATTGCCCGCAGGCCACGCATAATAATGATGGCTTCTTCCGCAGTCGGTTCAGCCACTTTAACGAGTTGAAAACGGCGGGAGAGAGCCGCATCTTTTTCGAAATATTTTTTGTATTCGCCCCAAGTGGTTGCAGCGATTGTTTTCAACTCACCACGTGCCAGAGCAGGTTTTAGCAGGTTGGAGATATCCAGTCCGCCTTGTTGATTACCTGCGCCAATCAGGGTATGAGCTTCATCGATGAATAGAATAATCGGTACGGATGACTGATTTATTTCATTCATAATGCCTTTGAAACGTTTTTCAAATTCACCTTTTACCGCTGCACCTGCCTGTAATGCCCCCAGATCCAACGTCATCAATTCACTGTTACGCAGTTTTTCTGGTACTCGGTTGTCGATAATGCGTAGAGCTAACCCTTCAATGAGCGCACTTTTACCGACGCCTGCTTCACCCACTACAATTGGGTTATTTTTACGGCGACGGCAGAGAATATCGATCATCAGGTCGATTTCTCTGTCACGGCATAGAACAGGATCGAGTTTTCCCTGACGAGCTTGTTCTGTCATATTTTGAGTAAAACGGGCGAGCAGGCTATCACTGCTGGCGGCAGCTTTGCCCTGCCCGTTTTTATCGCTTTCCACAACTGGTTGTTCGGCAGAACCCGCTGTCCATTGGGCAAAATTCTGGCGTAACAATTCGCGGTTTATTCCCGATAAAAGACGTGCCGATTGTGGTGTCAGGTAGCGTAACGGGCTGAACAGCAAGGTCATCAGCATGACGCCGCTGCGTAATTCCTGATGTTGCATCTCAGTCGATGCTAACAGCCAGCTATCCTGTAACCACTCCACCAGCATTGGAGAGAAGTTAGGATAGGCCTGAACCATTGCTTGATGGTGAGGGATCATCTGATCAAGTTGTTCTTTCAGTAGATCACTATCCACTTCTGCTTGATTGAGGATCGTTCTGACATCACTAAGAGGCGTGTTGATCATTTGCAGTAGTAACTGAGAAACAGTGATCTCAGGTTGTTGCTGGCTGACACACTGCGCTGCTGCTGCTTCTAGAGCGTGCCGAGTCATCGGATTTAAGCGATTAACTAATGTAGGTAGATCAATCTGAATCATCGGTTCTTTCCTAGCTCAGTAAGTTATTTAGCTGTTGTAAGATGTTCTGGGTTTGGTTATGCAGACGGATAGCATAGAAGCCATAAATTACAGCGAGCAGGGCAGTACCGCTCCAGAACAGATGTTTAATGGTCAGACGCTTACCCAAGCGATAGCGATCATCACGCTCATTGGCGTTACTGTGGAGAATGATGGGTGGAGCTTCGCCCCGTAGCGCATGCAGTTGTTGGTGTAATCGACGGAATAAACGCTCAAAGTCGTCACTTTTCTGCGAGGTCACTTTGTAGCGACCACGATAGCCAAGACAGAAACAGAGATAGATAAACTCCAGCAGATGTTGATAGCGCTGAGATTCACCCATCAAACGATCTAGTAGCAGAAAGACTTTTTCACCACCCCAGGTTTCGTTATGGAATTGAACTAACAGTGATTGTTGCAACCAGCCGTTCTGACTGTTCCAGCCATGCCCCAGTGCGGTTTCATCAATGAAGGTGCAGAGCATATAGCGGAAAGAGACAATCGCGCCTGGTTCATAACCTTTGGTTTGTAGAAGTTGCTCGATTGCTTGGATATCAGTAACGACCTGTTGATAAAGTTGGTCTGGCAGCGGTTGATCACCCATGTCTTTTAAACGCATGACCATACCAAGCAGCGGTGTGGCGGCATCGATCATCGGGTTCAGGCTTTCTCCACGTAGCGGTAACTGGTACTGACGGTGTAGAGTCGTATCGGTTTCCGTCTGCATCAGAATGGCGTTATCATTCATGGCTTCGGTTTTCATTAGGCACTCCCATTCCTAACCGCCCAGAACTGCATGTCTAATCCTGGGAATTCTCCCGAAACGTGAAAGGCGATGGAGTTACCTTTTAGAATGTCTTTCCATGCGTCGCCTTGTTGATCAAGCCGAAAGTAGGTGTAACCAGCATGATAAGGCAACTGACGTGGGGCAGAGGGAAGCGCAACCAGTGCTACAGCAGGCAGCTGGATGCTGACCATTTCGCGGATCCTTTCAGCCGATGTAACTTTAGTCTGTTTAGCAAACTGGCGGAGTAATTGATCATGTGGAACCTGCGCGCGGATTGCCAGAATAAATTCCGCGTTAGTCAAGACATTACGATCATGGATGTGCGCTACCCGGATACCATTGGCTTGAGTTTGGAGCTTAATCGGAATCGCTCGCGGGGTCAGCACAACGCCCATTGCTTCGCGCATGATGATCATGACTTCCTCGAATGTTTCAGTCAGATTGTCGTGTTTGTAAATCGGCACATTGCCGACCTGACGGGATTCATGAGTGAATGTTCTCAGTTCACCACAGGTTTGGATCAACTGAGTGAAAAAATCTTGTGGATGTAAAATGGCTTGTCCTGCGTAGTGGGTAAACCACGGCTGAACTCGGTTGACTAGTTGGAGCATCATAAATTCAGCAACATCAGCAACTCCTTGCTGTCCGGGAGAACCAATCTGGTTAGCGAGTGATCTACCTCGTTCTGTCATCGCCCTATCCACTTCATCTATATAATTTTTTAATTGAGTGGAGACCCTGATGGATGTACAGGTTGGTACGAAATCGTCATTCAGTATGATAGTTCCGGTAGGAAGCTTTTCTCTTATCTGGCATAGCGGTAGTACGGAAAAAGCGCTGAGATCTTCTGAGCCTTGTTTCAAAATCGGCGTCAGTTGCGCCAGCATGACTTGGCTGATGTCACCGCCATCTGTATGCAGGTCACGGATATCTTCCATATGTTCACGGTAGCGCACAGCTCCTGCATGATTGGATTCTGAATGAGAGATTTCGTTGAGAATATCGTTGGTTATTGGCAGTGCCAGGTAGATATCTTTACTGTTGTTCTCATGAATATTCACAACATCAAGTGGTTGAGGAGTCGCATCCTGATGAGGAATTGAGAACACTGTGCCATCTGGCATAATACCGCTGGCCTCGATGATACCGATACGCCCCAGAGCGAGAAGGTCTGCGTCGAGTGTCAAGGAACTGAAGCCGTAACTATAGCTGGTTAAGGACGTCAAGCGACTGTGAGCTAAATAGTCATTATGTTTTTGTTGTTGCTGAAAGTGTTGTGGCTTGATGAATAATCCTTCGCGCCAAATTACCCGATTCTTACCTGGCATAGTTATTGTTCCTCTTTTCTAAGTTCAACTTCGTTCGCTCTGATGTGCACCAGAATGTTGTATTGCTGTCCTGTGTCTTTCACACGGATGACCTTTTTCCATTCGGATTGATTAATATCGGCATAGCGAACGATAACGCCGATGTAACGGCTATTTTTTTCCAGTGGGATGACTGTCAGTGGTTTGTATTGCCCCGGCAATAAGGTGTAATCCTGATGGTCGATATAATTTTTCCCCAGCGCTTTATCCAGCTTGTCACTCGCCAATTGGTCATAATCAGCGGCAAGTAGACGGGAATCTTCACTAAGATAGAGCAGATGCATTTCAACCGGAGTGGCTTCTCCATTTTTATTAGGGTTGATATCAGGTTCTGCCAGCAAAGTGATCGCAACGGTGGAAGGTAAGTTCGCAGGTTGACCAACAGGAGTTGATGGGTCCCAGACTACCTGTCCGACTTTCTTCGTTGCCTGCCATGCACCGCTACAACCACTTAACATTAGCGCTGCCAGCAATACAAACCCTACGGTATAACTACCGGACCATGAGATATTACTGCCGGAGCGCTTCATTACTGGCTATCCTCTAAACCTTGACGCAGAGCACGGTCATAAGCTTGTTCATAGACTTCACCGAACAGTTTTTCGAACCCTTGTTGACGACTGGAAGCCAGTTCGCGGTAGTAACTGGTGTACATTTCCCATGCCCAGGTTGCATCTTTTTCCTGCGTCTCATTACTGCGGCGGTACTGGGAGAAACGACTCAGTAGATGTTCCGGTGAGAAAGCATCCAGCATAGTGTTCAAGGCGGCAGTGATCGCAATCCGGTTAGCCTGATAGTGTAATTGCAAGTTATGTAAGCTTTCAGCGACAGCGGAGGGGGCAGAGAGATGTACTGGGCTTTTTTGATCCGCAAACATCACTTGCATAGTGGTGTTGTAATCCATGTTCAGTCGTAGCGGATTATCTTCAATAGGTCGCAATTGTTTATCTCGTAGCCCATGCTGTGTACGCTGCAATACCAGCAAACCTTCAATGGCCGCTTTCATGGTTTTACCCATTTCTTCCAGAAAATCGTTTGCCTGCTGGCTATTATGCAAAGGCAATTGTGTGTTCAACCCTCGCATCAGGGGGGTGATAGCAACATGTTGCTGTTCCATGTCCTGAAACTGTTCATTAAAAGGCGAAGAGATACCGGGTAAATCAACAAAATCCTGATCCATAGCATTGCCTCTGTTATCTAAGAGGGAAGAGAAAAATAATGGGGCCTGGGAACGGCCTTGTTGCAGACTGCGGTCTACCTCGTTATCCACTGGTGTTTGGCTCAGTGTGGTCAGATTTTCGCTATCGAGAACCTTGAGCGGATCATGGCTGAAATCATGCTTGATCGTGGTTGCTAAAAGACTATGATCGGTGAAATTGGTATCCTGAACGGGATCTTTCTCCATCATGGCGTCCAGTGGATTGCTATAGCTGGAGACCAGTGATTCCGGTGGTACTGTCATGGGATCAGTCCGATCTGCGTCGGAAAAACTGATATAGCTTTTGATGACGAGTTTACCGATAGTAATTTCATCCGCTTGTTGCAGGCGGATAAAACCAGCGCCAGAAGTCAGGGGTGACTGATTCACAAACAGGGGGCCAGCGATCATTTGTAAGCAGAATGCGCCATCACGCCACTGGATAGTAAATTGTGACGGATTGATATTCCCCTTTTGATCTTGAACGGACCAAAGATGGCTCTCACTGCTGCCGACTGTGCCGCCTTGAGTAGAGAATAGGCAGCTAGCCGCTTTGCCACTTTCCAGTTGATCGCTGTTGATCACTCGTAATGAGAGAGTTGGTTGTTGTTTTTCCATTGTCTTTATCCACTCACTGAAATCGTGATAAAGGGTTTCTTTTCCGGCTCGCCGAGAAAGCTGGTCCACCCCAGGTTATTGTTTAATTTCGTACCAAGTACCATGCCGCCTGCTTGGTTTTCAGCTAATCCAAGACGAAGATCCCAAGCTAATTGATCACGCAGGACAAAACAGAGAAACATCACTAGTGGCAGGAAATTCTTGCCGTCCGGGAGAAATGATAAGAAATGTTCACGTGAAAGGTTGTTGATGCATAACGTGAATTTACTATTGCAGCTTCTCACCCATGAACCGAGGAAAAAATTTTTTCCTATTACAGACTGTTCAATCTTTGGTTTCCGACCCTTTATTTTCAGCATTCCACCCAAGCGATTTTGTTGTGATGGCTCGATAGCGATTTTTCTGATCTGCCAGCCATGTACCGTAACGTCTGGTAGATCAAAACAGTGTGAAACCAGGCTGCATATCACTTCTGGCGATCGACCGGGGCTAGCTAACAGGCCGGCATAGGCTAGCATTTTGCTGTGATTGATATTTAAATGAGAACGGTTAACATCGCTGCCAAGCCCCACTAGAGCGAACATACGTTGAGAAAAATCGTCTTGTCCGTTTTTGTCAAAACAGATGTAATAACGGTATTTCCGCCAGATCTGATGAAGCATGACAATTGAACGGTGATTAAAAACATTAAGAAAATTAGTCAGTTGGTTTTCATCTTGAGCTTCTTCCCATGCCAACGAATCAAGGTAATAACCTGGCATAGGCGATTGGCTGCCATGCAGTCCAAGAAAGGAGATTTCCACTTGGAAACGCCCCTCCTTAGAACGATTTACAGAGACAACATCTCTAGTTGGAAAAGCCAGGCTAGCACTGGATTTAAATCGGATTGCTTCACGGTCCGGGCGGTTAGTTTGCCCGGTTTTTTCCCACGCTACCGCCAATTGGTTGAGTAATTCGACCAATTGATAAAAGTTATACCTTGACACATCTAGTGTTTGATTTTCTGGCGAGTTTTCACTCGTTACATCAACGCATGTTGACCTGTCTGTTCCGGCCATTCATAACATTCCTGATTATCTAAATTGATCACCTTCAACATGTGGAAGGAGTTAACGCTGGCATATAAGGCAAAGAAGCGTGACAGTATGTTACAAAACAGATAGAGCTCACCTTCAGAGCTGAAAGCCTGTTGTCGGATATACAATGTTGATTCTAGTCCGCGTACCGGTAGCCCTTTAAATAGACGATCTATTGGTTTTGTTTCAATCCGTTCGATTGCATCCAGCCGTTTTTGTGATGATCGTGATGACTGCCGGTTATACAGACTAGGAAGATCATAAGTACGCAATACCTGTTTCAGTGCGTCTTTATCCAGTAATGTCATATAATTCAGTGACATATTAGAAATGAGTGACCAGTGGAATTTACCGCTCATCAGTGGATAAAGTGGAACAGACGGACGGGTTATGTTGCGGAATGGCGCAAATGACGGGTTTCCCTCTAAAGCGTAATTAATATCACCTACCCGTAGTTGCAGTGGCAGTTCACGGTTGGTGCAAGTCAGTCGAATAGAGACATTTTCCTCACTTAATAGCAGTTGAGATTCATCGCCACGGACAAAAGAGATGTAGTGTTCAAGCCCTTTGCGAAATGGGGACTCCTTGATTCTGATACGAAAATAGCGAGTATTCAGTTCGCTTTCGTGTTCGATTTGATGATGAAAACTTTCAAATGGCACATAAGACCGCCTACCATCATGGCTTTGTTTAGGTTTACCATCAGGCCCAACTAGCCAGCTTTCTACTTTATCAATGGAGAAAATATCGTAGCGATCAGGATGGCTGTAACTCGCTTTTAATGGATATTCAGACTGACCGCCATTTAGCTGAATAACTTCACCGTCCATTGGGAAGAGGTTGATTGCCGGAACACAATTCAGCCGAAAAGTGTCCTGACGGATTTTGATTTCTGGCGGCAGCGCTTCTGAGAAATAGAGATTCAGTGTGAAATCTGTGGCTTTAAGATTTGTCGGTAACTTAGGAAAACCCGTAACATCGAAAAATAAAAAACCTTCAGAAAAACAGAAGTACTCTTGTAAGACGCGATAACCCATATAGGCATTTTTCGGGTAAGGCAATAGGGCGTCTTCCCGATTAAAACCCACTGGAACGAAGTCGAAATCCGGCAATGGAATCGTGGTATCGCCTACGACAAGTTTTGCATCCTCAAGGTAGTAACTGAGCCAAAAATAGAGTTGTGTACTGCTGTAATCATCTCCGCTTAGATAAAAACGCAGCTTATCAAGTTGCAGTTCCTGTAAGTTAAGTTCTGTTTTTGAGGTGAAATTCAGACCGATGACACCTTGTTCGTTACTGTTATTGACCGAAATGTCCCGGATAGACATTGGAAACAGCCAAACATCGCGGCATAAGGTGAAAGTACAGCGATGGCCTTGCTCTGTTTTTTGAGTATTGGTATTGCTTAAGTAAGTATCTTCATCCTCATCGTCATTTCCGCTATCATCCGGCAGCGGGCGGCTCTTGATTTGAGTTCCGCGCTTAATTTGTGTAGCTTGCGTGTTGGCGCTATCTTCAGGGTTATATTGGATAATGGTCATGCTAGGCGTTGGCCGCAGGTAATTTGGCCATAGCATATGTAGCAATCCATGAGTGAGTTCAGGGAATTCATCATCAATTTTTGCCCGCAAGTTACCCGCGAGAAAGGCAAATCCTTCTAGCAGACGCTCAACATCCGGGTCAGAGCCTTGTTCAGACAAAAATGAGGCGAGGTGAGGATGTTCAATTGCGGCTTGTCGCCCCAATTGCCTAATGTAATCCAATTCCTCTCTAAAATATTTTTCAAGTGACATTTTATTGAGTCCTCTCTAGGCAATAACGCCGGTTGTTATCCAGTTGAATGTTAAATTCAACAACGTCATTAATATCATCCAGGGATACCTGGGCGCTGATGTGAAAACGTAACAACAGCGGATCACTATCATCGTGGATTGCATTGACAGTGACTGACGATATTCTCGGTTCATAATTTATGATGCAGTGCTCTATTGCCTGTTCAATACTTTGTTTAAAGTCAGTTGCCGTGGTTGTGGCGTCATTGAGATCAATGACGCCAAGATCAGCCGCACTCTGACAGGCGCCTGGATGAGTATTAAGAACATGATTCAGGTGCCGTTTTATGGAGTTGAGTAGCTCACGCATTCTTGATTGGCGGGAAGAACCGGAGCTCTTCCCCTGAATACGCTCGAACAAGCTGGCAGAACCTTCTCTATTCCAACTGTACAGCGCAGCCATGATTCATTACTCCTTATCCAAACGCCCTACTAGTGACAACTCGAAGCTGGCTCCCATATATTTAAAATGAGGGCGAACCTGCATTGCCACTTGATACCAACCTGGATCTCCTTCCACATCCAAAACCTGAATTTGGGCAGAGCGCAGGGGGCGACGACTACGGACATCCGTTGGTGGATTTTCCTGATCAGCAATGTACTGTTTCAGCCAAGTGTTCAGTTCACGCTCCAAATCCTGACGTTCTTTCCAGGAACCAATCTGCTCGCGCTGTAGCACTTTGATGTAGTGCGCAAGGCGGTTGATGATGAACATATAGGGCAGTTGAGTACCCAGTTTGTAGTTGGTTTCAGCCATTTTCCCTTCACGAGTATTGGGGAAAACTTTTGGCTTCTGGACTGAGTTGGCAGAGAAGAATGCGGCGTTGTCACTGCCTTTACGCATTGTCAGGGTGATAAAGCCCTCTTCCGCCAATTCGAATTCACGACGATCGGTAACCAAAACTTCTGTTGGGATCTTGGCCTGGATCTGGCCCATAGCTTCGAACAAGTGAACCGGCAGATCGCTGACAGTACCTCCGCTTTGCGGGCCGATAATGTTCGGGCACCAGCGATATTTGGCGAAGCTGTCAGTCAAACAGGTTGCTAATAGATAAGCGGTATTACCCCATAGGAAATGTTCGTGATCTTTGCTGACATCTTCCTGATAGTTAAAGTTTTTAATTGGGTTTTCGACGGTTGAATAAGGTAGACGCAACAGGAAGCGTGGCGCTGTCAGACCGAGATAACGCGCATCCTCCGATTCACGCAGCGAACGCCATTTAGTGTGTGCCGGACCTTCGAAGACAGATTTCAGATCCTTAATCGCTGGTAACTCGGTAAAACTGCTGATACCAAAGAAATCAGGCGCAACGGAAGAGAGGAATGGCGCGTGAGCCATTGCGCCAACCGCGCTGACGTATTGCATCAGTTTGATATCGGGCGAGCTATTGCTGAATGCATAGTTACCGATGACCGCAGCAACCGGTTCGCCGCCAAACTGACCATAACCTGTTGAGTAAACGTGTTTGTATAAACCTGATTGGATGATTTCTGGTGAAAATTCGAAATCTTCCAGTAACTCTTCTTTGGTCGCATGGATGATGTTGATTTTGATGTTTTCACGGAAATCGGTGCGATCAACCAGCAATTTCAGTGAACGCCATGATGATTCCAGCTCCTGGAACTCTTTGGCATGCATAATTTCATCGACTTGAGCGCTGAGTGTCTTATCAAGCTCAACAATCATTCTATCAACGACAAGTTTGTTGACAGGTTCTTCGCTAGTACCGGTATCCAAAATGCTGCTGATAAAAGCGGCGACACCCTGTTTTGCGATATGGTAGCCATCATTTTCCGGCGTCATTCTTGCCTGAGACATAATCTCGTCAAGCAAAGAGGTAGTGGACCCTGGGGTTAATGTTGTACTGCTCTCTTCATGCAAGGACATGTTAAAAACTCCTTTTTAGTCAATTACTTTTGATTGACGATTTCAAGCTCTTTTAGAAGTTGTTCGCGGACTTTTTCATCACCCAATAATTCCTGTAAGCGGGTGCGGAATGCCGGAATATTTCCTAATGGCCCTTTTAGTGCGACAAGCGCCTCACGCAGTTCTAAAAGTTTATTTAATTCAGGTACTTTCTTCGCTACGTTATCGGGTGAGAAGTCATTGAGTGATTTTATTTCTAGGTTAATTGGCAGGTCATCTCCGCTATTATCATTGAGACGATTGGGGACACTAAAGGTGAGATTGATATTGGCTTCATTCATCACGGCATTAAAGTTATTCTTATGCACAGAAACAGTTTGCCGTTCTTCAATTGGCGTATCTTCTTTTGTTCCTTTGAGATCACCAACAATAAGCAGGTTAAGGGGTAATTCAATTTCGGCTACTTGATCACCGGTATTCGGAACGTATTTGATATTAATCCTTTCTTTTGGCGCTACGCTACCTGAACTATTTTTACTCATATTTAAATCCTTTGGGTAATACAATTAGGCAATTAGGAATTATCTGATAACAATATTGAGAGAGAGTTGCCCTTGATACCTACCTATATGTGACGGAGGACATAAAATTCTCCTGGATTAAAAACAGGAGATTTGCTGCATTAAACTGGATAGTAAGCTGACTTTTGTGAGCATATAGATAAATACGAAATTCAGAATATTCTTACTCATCGAGCAATAGCATCAATATAGAGCGCTCTGCAAGCCGGAGTGTCTCATTTTGTTTTTTTATTGTAAAGCTAAAATATATGTGAATATACCTGTCTATTCAACCTTTTGATGGTTTTATTTTATTTGGCAATAAGTTACGTCTTGATGGTTTCTTAATCTATTTCTTAATTAAAGTACTCTATGTAGGTATAGAATATGGCATAGAAATGATTTTTTGTTTCATTGTGTAACAAAGTATTTCTAGATGTATTTTTGTTTACATTTTAGAATTGGTTTCATATTGAAAGTATTAGTTTTGTTATTAACTAATTGGGTGTGTTTGTTTTTTTGATCTAGTTCTCATTTTTTAATTGGTCAAAATATAATTTAGATGTTAATTGTTAAAGTTGTTCAATTTCATATAGATATGTGATTTCTTATTTAAATTAAATGCATGTTTGTAGTTAATTATTCTGTAAATAAAGCTAATTATAAAACCATTTTTTAAAATCGGCATCAATTATAATATTTTTATTTGTTAGTGATGGGTTAACAATTTTGCAATTTAGATTTTATTTTGAAACGAGCTGGTTGGTATTTATTATCGTTTTGGCGTTCAATGTAGTTATAAGTGATCTTTCCCAAGATGAAATAATCACTATTGAAATTAATATGAACGTTGCCTTAATGTTGACTCAATCTCTATAAAGGATATTTTTATGCCAACTCCATGTTATATTTCCATCACCGGAAAAACACAGGGCAATATTACTGCGGGTTCATTCACTGCTGAATCAGTGGGTAATATTTACGTACAGGGCCATGAAGATGAAATGCTGGTTCAAGCATTTGATCACGTCGTTACCGTACCGACTGACCCTCAATCAGGTCAGCCTTCAGGTCAGCGTGCTCATAAACCATTCCGTTTTACAGTTGCATTAAATAAATCTGTTCCACTGCTTTATAACGCATTGGCTTCGGGTGAAATGCTGACGAGTGTAGTATTGAAATGGTATCGCACTTCTGTTGAAGGTAAACAAGAGCATTTCTTCACGACGCAGTTGGAAGATGCCACTATTATCGACATTGATTGCAATATGCCTCATTGTCAGGACCCAACAAAAGCTGAATTTACTCAGTTGGTTCGTGTTTCTTTGTCTTATCGTAAGATTAATTGGGAACATACAACCGCAGGGACTTCCGGCGCAGATGATTGGCGCGCGCCTATTGTTGCCTGATAGGTAATATAATCATTCAGCCAATGAAATCTCTCTTCATTGGCTGAAAAGCTTAATTTTTCTCTATTTTAAGTTGAAGATTTTTAATAACTGTCTTCAACTTCTTTCAGCTTTTTTGATTTTTTTCTTCCTTTCCTTTTAATTTTTTACACGTATCATTTAACGATATTACTTAATTGTTCAGGTAACTCTTGTATCACTCTTACTATCTTTCCTTTTGATTATTTTTTCATAGTAGGTGTTAGCATTTTTTAGCCTTGTTTCTGATTAGTGATTTGGTAAACACCAACATAAGGACTTGTATATCTAAGTGATCGTTTAATGTCTTTTTTAATTTCGTAACTTTTACTTATTGGTTGTTCGTAAGTATTACTTATGACTATCAGTGAAAATATAGATAGCATCACTTGCTTAAATATCACATTGCATTCGGACAGAATTTTCTACTTATCCTAAATTTTAATTAATATCACAGAGCTTTCAGGGGGAGGAAGTTCAGCAGTCTGCCATTTTTATCATTAATAGGGCTATAATAGTGCCTTACCATCTGTCTCATCTACTGGGATGGGTTTCTAGTTGTCAGGCACTCCGTCTGACAATCAACCTATTCTCTGCTCTGGGGTCTGAACTTAATGTTAAGTTATCGTCACAGTTTTCATGCCGGTAATCATGCTGATGTGCTGAAACACACGGTACAAAGCTTGATCATTGAATCTCTCAAAGAAAAAGAAAAACCTTTTCTCTATCTGGATACACATGCCGGTGCGGGCCGCTATCAACTTGGTAGTGAACATGCTGAACGTACTGGTGAATATCTGGAAGGGATTGCCCGCGTCTGGCAGCGTGAAGATTTGCCGCAGGAATTAAACGCTTATATGAGTGCAGTGGCTGCATTGAATAAAGGTAGCCACCTACGTTATTACCCAGGATCGCCTTTAATTGCCCGCCATTTGTTACGGCAGGATGATAAGTTCAATCTGACAGAACTGCATCCGAGCGACTTTCCCTTAATACGTAATGAATTCTCCCGTGATAACCGTGCTAGAGTTGTGCGTGAAGATGGTTATCAGCAATTAAAATCACAATTGCCGCCACTGAGTCGCCGCGGATTTATTCTTATTGATCCACCTTATGAACTGAAATCGGATTATCAGGCTGTTATACAAGCAATTCAGGAAGGTTATAAACGTTTTGCAACCGGTGTTTATGCGTTGTGGTATCCGGTGGTATTACGCCAGCACGTCAAACGACTGGTTAAAGAGCTGGAAGCAACGGGCATTCGCCGTATTCTACAAATTGAGTTGGCTGTCCGGCCTGATAGCGATCAACGAGGAATGACTGCTTCTGGCATGATCGTGATTAATCCGCCTTGGAAACTGGAACAGCAGATGAAATCGGTGTTGCCGTGGTTACATCAGGTTCTGGTGCCGGAAGGCATTGGTCACACTGTGGTTAAATGGGTTGTTCCAGAATAGCTTTTAACAATGGCAGCGAGAGCCAGAACCATCATGCCTGCTTGATATTTTTTGTCATAATAGGCTTTGGGTATTAACTCCCTTGAACTGATTAGATGGAAACAATCCAGAATGAGCAAACATTACGACTATATAGCAATTGGTGGTGGCAGTGGTGGCATAGCATCAATTAACCGTGCGGCTATGTACGGGCAGAAATGCGCCCTGATTGAAGCTAAAGCACTGGGTGGAACTTGCGTCAATGTGGGCTGTGTGCCGAAGAAAGTGATGTGGCATGCGGCGCAAATTGCAGAATCTATTCACCAATATGGGCCAGATTATGGCTTTGATACGACAGTCAACCACTTTAACTGGAAGACTCTGATTGCTAGTCGCACTGCTTATATCGATCGTATCCACCAGTCTTATGAACGTGGCTTGGGTAACAATAACGTTGATGTGATCCAGGGATTTGCCCGTTTTGTTGATACATATACTGTTGAAGTGAATGGTGAAAAAATCACCGCAGATCATATTCTGATTGCGACAGGTGGCCGTCCTGTGCGGCCTGATATACCAGGATCAGAATATGGTATTGATTCTGATGGTTTTTTTGCATTGGAAGAGATGCCAAAGCGGGTTGCGGTTGTTGGAGCAGGCTATATCGCTGTGGAAATTGCCGGTGTATTGCATGCACTTGGTAGTGAAACTCATCTATTTGTGCGTCAACATGCACCGTTGCGTTCTTTTGATCCGATGATTGTTGAAACACTCTTGGACATTATCAATACCGAAGGGCCTACTTTACATACTGAGTCTGTACCAAAATCAGTAAGTAAAAATGCGGATGGTAGCCTGACCTTGCAACTACAAAACGGCAAACAGCAAACCGTTGATGCCCTGATTTGGGCTATTGGCCGTGAACCCGCAACAGATAACCTGAATCTGTCTGTCACCGGTGTTGAGTTGAATGAAAAAGGCTACATCAGAGTTGATAAGTACCAGAACACGAATGTGAAAGGTATTTATGCAGTAGGTGATAACACCGGTGCGGTGGAATTAACTCCCGTTGCGGTTGCAGCAGGCCGTCGCTTGTCTGAGCGCTTGTTTAACAATAAACCGGAAGAACATCTGGATTACACCAATATTCCAACTGTCGTATTCAGCCATCCGCCTATTGGCACTGTAGGGCTGACAGAACCTCAGGCGAAAGCGCAATTTGGTGAAGAGCAGGTGAAAACTTATCAATCTTCTTTTACTGCGATGTATACCGCTGTCACTCAACATCGCCAACCGTGCCGGATGAAATTGGTATGTGTCGGGCCGGAAGAGAAGATTGTTGGCATTCATGGTATCGGCTTCGGAATGGATGAAATGCTGCAAGGTTTCGCTGTTGCATTGAAGATGGGGGCAACGAAGAAAGACTTTGATAACACGGTTGCAATTCATCCCACTGCGGCGGAAGAGTTTGTAACGATGAGGTGATGTTGTTGAACCCTATCGATAACATTTTTCTAAAGGCCGATTTCATTCGGCCTTTCTTTTATCACTCTCTCTCATCAGAGGTAGGGTAAGGATTTGTGCGTTGCTTGCTGATCGGCTCAGATGAATGAGTAATCTATCAGCGTAATAGATGTTCAAAGATTTACCTCGATGGATATTGGAGAGGCTCTATCAACTCTTTAGTAAAAACTAACGAAAGATCACAATATGCTTGCTTTCTATACAATGATTCTGTGGGAGTAGGCTATGATAATACGGTGATGTTGTTGAAAATTTGCTTATATGTAGTTTTAAATTCTGGAAAATATCTTTCAGAGAGTCAGATTCAGTGAGCTTTTTTGAAAATTCAAATAAGGACTCAAATGTGGACAAACCTCAACAGCAAAGCCGAAGAGCTTTTCTCAGCCAAACGGGTAAATTCACTACCGCTTGTGCGGCGATTTCCTTGACCGGAGGAATCGCGCAGGCTGTATCATCGACCACTGCCGCTAATACATCATTGATGCAGACTACCCTTATTGATAGCCATTACTATCTGAGAGATGTGCTATTGGAGGATGGGTTTGAATATAATGACGATACCGTGATTGGCACACGTACCGCATTATATACATTAGAAATCAAAGATGGTCGGATCGCTTCGATCCATGCTACTGGTGTGCTGCTTAATAAGCATTTGCCATGTTATCAAGCACAGGGACAGTTGTTGTTGCCTGCTTTCCGTGATATGCACATCCATCTAGATAAGACTTTCTATGGTGGTCCGTGGCAGGCGCCGTTGCCCCGTCAGGGTAAAACCATTATGGATATGATAGCTCAGGAACAAACTCTGATCCCCAAGCTGCTACCTACCTTGCAGCAGCGAGCGGAGGGGTTGATCGCTCTATTGCAATCCAAGGGCAGTACGATAGCTCGTAGCCATTGTAATATTGATCCGGTTAGTGGTTTGAAAAGTCTGGAGCATTTGCAGTATGCGTTAGAGAATCACCGTGATGATTTCAGTTGCGAAATCGTTGCTTTTCCTCAGCACGGTTTGCTGCACTCCAAAGTGGAGGGGCTGATGCGTGAGGCGATGAAAATGGGGGTGCAATACGTTGGTGGGCTAGATCCTACTAACGTAGATGCTGCGATGGAGAAATCACTGGATACCATGTTCCAGATTGCACTCGATAATAACGCTGGTGTAGATATTCATCTGCATGAGGTAAGCCCAGCGGGTGTTGCTGCTATCAACT
Source organism: Photorhabdus luminescens subsp. luminescens (assembly GCF_001083805.1). GTDB lineage: Bacteria > Pseudomonadota > Gammaproteobacteria > Enterobacterales > Enterobacteriaceae > Photorhabdus > Photorhabdus luminescens. The sequence continues at coordinate 348,067 of NZ_JXSK01000005.1, forward strand.
ATATGATTGATATGGTGGAGAAAACATCCGCCTTGCGTGGAAAAGTGACTATCAGCCACGCTTTTGCTCTGACCATGTTGGATGAGGGGAAACTAACAGAAACTGCTTCCCGTTTGGCGGAGCAGCAAATCACGATTGCTTCTACAGTGCCGATCGGTAGCTTGATGATGCCGTTGCCGCAACTCAGGGCTAAAGGGGGATTTATTATGACGGGTACTGATAGTGTGATTGATCACTGGTCGCCGTTTGGCACGGGTGATATGTTGGAAAAAGCGAATTTGTACGCGCAATTGTACCGTGGCTCAGATGAATTTCATCTTTCCCGTGCTGTGGCTATTGCTACTGGCGGTGTGTTGCCGCTTAATGACCAGGGGCAGCGTATTTGGCCGCAGGTAGGTGATAAAGCTGAATTTGTCTTGGTGGTCGCTAGTTGTTCTGCTGAGGCTGTGGCACGTTTGCCTGCCCGTCAGGCAACATTCCATCAAGGGCGCTTGGTGGCCGGTGCTGTAGTCAGGTCTTGATCCAAAGCTCCATGTTCAGCCATTCGACAATAAAATCAGCCACCTGTTTAGGTTGATTGATATTCAATTGTGGCAAAATAGTCTCCAATTTTTCATCACTGGCAACAGCAATCACATGTTGATCAAGAAGATCGCTTAATCGGTGGTTAAGAATGTTGCGGTATAGAGCGATCTTATTGATTGGTTCATCTTTAAAACCTTCCACTAGAATCAAATCCAGTGAATTTGGATCAAAACGGCTGGCAAGATAATTCAGATCTACTTTCATCGAATCTGGCGTTTCTGTCATTAATGCCCAGCGTTGTTGGTTGGCGACTAGAGTTTGTTCTGCACCGGCTTTGCGTAGTTCATAACTGTCTTTACCCGGTTTATCCACATCCATATCGTGATGAGTGTGTTTTATCAGACCAACCCGGATTTGCCGTTGACGTAATAGTGGAATCACTTGTTTGAGAAGTGTGGTTTTTCCTGTTCCGCTATAGGCTGTAATGCCCAGTAGCGGAAGCGGTTTTGTACTCATTTTTTGATCTCCTGTGTATTCTCCCAATGTTGGCAATCTTCCGGTGTATTCAGATTAGTGAAGACAATGGGACTATCGTCAAACTGAATGGCTATTGCTCCGATCTTATGCATAAACAGTATTAATTTGCGATCACCGTCAGCCAGATAATTTTCTAATTGAGAAATCAGACTGCGGTGTAGTAAAGCGATAGTCGGGTGAGTTTGGTTGCCATTATTTGCATAGGCTGCCAGTGCCTGCTGTTTTCCCTGCCATAAGCGAGTGACCAAATCAGTAGGGAAATTTGGTACATCACAAGGAACAAACACAACCCAGTCGTGACTCGCTAATTTTAGGGATGCCAGCATTCCTGCAAGAGGTCCAGAGAAATCTGGCGTTAAATCTGGAACAATTTGATAACCACTTTGTCGGTAAATATCCAGATTGCGGTTAGCGTTGATAATTAATTCATCTACTTGTGGAGATAGCTTATCCGCAACATGTTGGTACAGTGGTTTTTTATTTAAAAAAGTTAACCCCTTATCATTGCCGCCCATACGGGTGGCGCGACCTCCAGCAAGGATTGCACCGCTTATTTTTGGTTGCATAATATTCGATTTATCAACTGAGGTGGTTGTTACCGCCAATATACTTCTTTCAGCTTGATTATTTAGTCTTAACTAAGCGTTTTGAGAATAAGATCACCAGATAACTTGCTGATAAGAGAGTCATCTTTACGCTTATTGACAGAGCAGTTCTTTCTCTATGCGCTCATCCCTGTTAATTTGTATAGGCTTTATTGATAAGGAATTCGGTATGAAATGTCATTAGTTCGATGAAGTGATCGAATTTTTACACTTGGCATGAAAAGGATCACTAAGTGGATTTTCAAACTGAGCTATTGCGTGCCGTGGCGTTATTACAGATTAATCAAGAGAATAGAATGTGCTAACAAACCAATCTGCTTTTAATTTCCGGGAATTAACACCGGATTTGATTATGGATGCATTGGTGCAGACCGGGCTGTATATCGATTCTGGTCTGACAGAGTTAAACAGTTATGAGAACCGGGTTTATCAGTTTATAGATGAAGATCGTAAACGTTATGTTGTGAAATTTTACCGGCCGCTACGTTGGGATCAGCAACAGATTCAAGAAGAGCATAATTTTGCTTTGGCGCTACAACAGGCTGATTTATCTGTTGCGGCGCCTTTGGTATTTAATGAGCAAACTTTACTGACTTTTAACGATTTCTTTTTTGCCGTTTTTCCAAGTATCGGAGGGCGTCAGTATGAATCCGATAATCTCTTTCAGTTAGAAGATGTAGGGCGTTTGCTAGGGAGAATTCATCAGATTGGTCGCCAGCAAAAATTCACTTCTCGTCCAACTATCGGGTTAAATGAATATCTGCATCAACCACGACAATATTTGGCTACATGTGAGTTGGTTCCTGCGGGACAGAAAAGACAATTTTTGGCGGTATTGGATGATTTGATCGATGTCGTAGTATCAAATTGGCGCGATGATTGGCAAATATTGAGGCTTCATGGTGACTGCCATCCGGGTAATATCTTGTGGCGTGACGAAGCTTGGTTTGTTGACCTTGATGATGCGCGTAACGGTCCGGCAATGCAGGATTTATGGATGTTGCTTCATGGTTCCCGTCAGGAACAGCTATTGCAGTTAGATACATTGTTGGAAGCCTATAGTGAATTTGCAGATTTTGATCCGAAGGAGTTGTCATTAATAGAGCCATTGCGTGCTATGCGGATGATCTATTATTTGGCATGGGTAGCCAGACGTTGGCAGGACCCTGCGTTCCCCAGGGCATTTCCTTGGATGACAGATACCGATTTTTGGTTAAAACAGACGTCACTTTTTTCTGAACAAATTAAGCTGTTGCAGGAATCACCTTTGCAGCTTAACCCGATGTATTAATGTTTATCATGGAGATAGTTATGAAGAAGTTGTGGTTAGCTTTAGTCGGAATGGTGATGGCATTTAGCGCATCTGCCGCCAATTTTACCGAAGGAAAACAGTATGTTGAATTGAAGTCGCCGGTGGCGGATCAACCGCCGGTGCTAGAATTCTTCTCTTTCTATTGCCCCCACTGTTATCAGTTTGAAGAGATTTTTAAAGTTCCTCAGACGGTAAAACAGCATTTACCGGAAGGGACAAAACTTGTTCGTTATCATGTGGATTTTTTAGGGCCGCTGGGTAAAGAATTGACGACTGCTTGGGCTGCGGCAATGGCAATGGGTGTCGAAGACAAAGTGACTCCGGTGCTGTTTGAGGGTATTCAGAAAACACTGGCTATTAAGACTCCGAATGATATTCGCGATGCTTTTATCAAAGCCGGGGTGACGACTGAGGATTATGATGCAGCCATGAGCAGTTTTGTGGTGAAATCCTTAGTTGTTAAGCAGCAAAAAGCCGCTCAGGATTTGCAACTGCGAGGTGTACCGGCAATGTTTGTTAATGGTAAGTATATGGTGAAAAGTGACGGTATTGACGCCGCTTCTGAGGATAACTATGCGAAATCCTATTCGGACGTTGTTAACTTCCTGTTAAATAAGAAGTAATTTTGATGGTGTTGAAATAGAATGACGTAAGCATGTGCCGGAGTGAGAACCTTTGGCACAATGCATGTCAGAAAGACTTTTCTGTGAGACAAACTCTGGTTATATCCACAACTCTGTGATCTATAAGGCAATATGACAGTTTAATGACTAAGATTATAAGTCATTGATTTTTTACCTGAGGTTAATAAGTTTTTTTTATCGACGATCAATACCTAAATAAAACTCGTAATATCTATACACAAAGTTATCCACAGAATTTATAGTAGGGTGTGAGTATCTGAATCGGGTTTCAGTAAAGAAAATTCACATAAAATTCGTTTCCTACTTCTTGCTGTGGCATCCTATTTCCTTATCACACCCGTAACAGATACAGATAATGAAGAAGATTTATGGCTCAGATAGCAGACAATCCCCTGATTTTGGTTGATGGCTCCTCATACCTTTATCGTGCTTATCATGCTTTCCCTCCGCTGACGAATAGCGCAGGTGAACCGACCGGAGCTATGTATGGCGTATTGAATATGCTACGCAGCTTGGTCATGCAGTACAAACCAAGCCATGTAGCGGTGGTATTTGATGCTAAAGGCAAAACTTTTCGTGATGAATTGTTCGCTGAGTATAAGTCTCATCGTCCTCCTATGCCGGATGATCTGCGTACTCAGATAGAGCCGCTACATCAGATGGTCGAAGCTATGGGGTTACCATTGCTGGTGGTGCCAGGAGTAGAAGCTGATGATGTTATTGGGACTTTGGCGTTACAGGCAGAAAAAGAGGGGCGTGCGGTACTTATCAGCACTGGCGATAAAGATATGGCGCAACTGGTAACGCCAAATATCACGCTGATCAATACCATGAATAACACCATCTTGGGGCCGGAAGAGGTCGTTGAAAAGTATGGTGTGCCGCCAGATCTGATTATCGATTTTCTGGCATTGATGGGAGACTCTTCTGACAACATTCCTGGCGTACCTGGGGTGGGAGAAAAAACCGCACTGGGATTACTGCAAGGGATTGGTGGCATGGATGATATCTTTGCCAATCTGGATAAAATTGCCGGGCTCAGTTTCCGTGGGGCGAAAACGCTGGCGGATAAGATAGTGCAGCATAAAGATGTCGCTTATCTCTCTTATAAATTGGCAACTATTAAAACCGATGTTGAATTGGATAAGACTTGTGTTGCTTTGTCAGTCAAAGAGCTTGATACGGAGAAACTGCATCAGTTGTTTTCTCGTTATGAGTTCAAACGCTGGTTAAGTGATGTGGCAAACGGCGATTGGCTGGCGGAGAAAGGCAAAAAACCAGCATCTACTGGCAATGATGAATCATCTCCGACAGAAGATAAATCTGTTGCGGCCACGCTTTCTTCTGATAATTATCAGACTATTCTTGATCAGAAAAGCTTTGATGAGTGGATTGAGAAGCTGAAAAAAGCGCCAGTTTTTGCTTTTGATACCGAAACTGACAGCCTTGATACTTTGACTGCTAATCTGGTGGGTATGTCATTCGCAATTTCTGCCGGCGATGCGGCTTATCTACCTTTAGGCCATGACTATCTGGGCGCGCCGGAACAACTTGACAGAGAAGTTGTGTTGGCTGCATTAAAACCGCTGCTTGAAGATAGTAACCTGCTGAAAATTGGTCAGAATATTAAGTTTGATCGTGGCGTGTTGGCGCGTTACGGCATTGAACTGCAAGGCATTGCTTACGATACCATGCTGGAGTCTTACGTACTTAACAGCGTTGCAGGCATGGGGCGGCATGATATGGATAGTTTGGCTGAACGCCATTTGAATCATAAGACTACGACGTTTGAAGAGATTGCCGGCAAAGGTAAAAATCAGCTCACTTTTAATCAGGTCCCGGTAGAACAGGCCGCAATGTACGCCGCAGAAGATGCAGATGTCACTTTGTTGCTGCACCAGGTGATGTGGCCGCAATTGGAGAAAGAACCGACACTAGAAAAGGTATTCCTGAAAACAGAAATGCCACTGGTCATGGTGCTTTCCCGTATGGAACGTACAGGCGTACTAATTGATGCAAATATTTTGGCTGAGCATTCAAAAGAGATCACTGCCCGTCTGGATGAATTGGAAAAAGAAGCACATGAATTGGCAGGTGAGGTTTTCAATCTGGCTTCGCCAAAACAGTTACAGACGATATTGTTTGAAAAATTGCAATTGCCGGTGGTAAAGAAAACGCCAAATGGGGCGCCATCCACTAATGAAGAGGTATTGGAAGAGCTGGCGGATACTCATGCATTGCCGAAAGTGATCTTAGAGCATCGTGGATTGGCAAAATTGAAATCCACTTACACCGATAAATTACCGCAGATGGTCCACCCGCTGACCAAACGGGTGCATACTTCCTATCACCAAGCGGTAACGGCAACTGGACGCCTCTCTTCACGTGATCCTAATTTGCAAAATATTCCTGTCCGTAATGAAGAGGGCCGCCGCATTCGTCAGGCGTTTGTGGCACCTGAAGGTTACCGGATTATGGCTGCTGACTATTCTCAGATTGAGTTGCGGATAATGGCTCATTTGTCTCAGGATCAAGGGTTGTTGAAAGCATTTGCTGAAGGGCAAGATATCCACCGGGCAACCGCGGCAGAAGTCTTTGGTTTGCCGCTGGAACAGGTAACCAGTGAGCAGCGCCGTAGTGCTAAGGCGATTAACTTTGGTTTGATCTATGGTATGAGTGCATTTGGTCTTTCCCGTCAGTTAGGTATTCCTCGAGGTGAAGCTCAGCGTTATATGGATCTCTATTTTGAGCGCTATCCGGGGGTATTGGCGTATATGGAGCGTACTCGTAAGCAAGCGGAAGAGCAGGGTTACGTTGAAACGCTAGACGGTCGTCGTCTTTATCTGCCAGATATCAAATCTCGCAATGCCATGCGCCGTAAGGCAGCAGAACGTGAAGCTATTAACGCGCCAATGCAGGGAACTGCGGCGGATATCATCAAAAAAGCAATGATTGCGGTGGATGACTGGATTATCAGTGAAGCGCCGAAAGTTTGTATGATTATGCAGGTTCACGATGAGCTGGTATTCGAAGTTCATGAGTCACAGCTTGAATATGCGGAACAGAAAATTCGTGAATTGATGGAGAAGAGTATGGTGCTTGATGTTCCGTTGAAAGTAGATGTGGGTATTGGTGACAATTGGGATCAGGCGCACTGATATGCCAGCTTAATAAACGATAGGTTGAGCTAATACGTTAAAAACATCAGCAACTGCGTTGGGACATTGGGTCTTCCTGATGCCAACGCAGTATGTTAAGTCTTTCCTCTCTTTGACGAGCTAACATGCTAAGTGGTTATGAGCCATGTGTAATGATGCATTAGTCATATTCACCATGCGCTACAAAATCTCCTCCCCCCCAGCCTACTCTCTTGCCATTTGCTCGCAAGGCCGAAAAACTACGGGGCGTTGACGTCAGGCTGATAACGTCTTTTAAGTTCGCAATTTCGGGTGGAATTTTTCCACCATTGTATATGTCTCCCCAGGCGACTACGCTACGGTCTGCTCGTAGGGCTGCAAAGGCATCACTTGATGCACTTAGGCTGATGATATTTTGTACCTTGGCTGCGTCATATTCGACCCGTTCAACACTCGCTATTATTCCCCAAGTGACCACGCTACGATTTGTTCGCAGGGCTGTGAAAGCTGAGCCTGTTGTGATGAGGTTAACGATATCGTTTAATGCAGCAATTTCTGGTGGGATTGGTGTGTCTCCCCAGGCGACAATACTGTGGTTTGTCCGTAAAGCTATGAATGTGTCGCCTGAAGCGGTCAAGCTAATAATGTCCTGTAGTTGGGCAATGGCAGGAGGAACCGTGCCGCTCCTGCTTGCATTTCCCCAGGCAACCACACTGCGGTTTGCTCGTATGGCTGCGAATGCTAAGCCTGTTTGACTCAGGCTAACGATATCTTGTAATTGAGCAATTGCTGGTGGAACCTGACCGCCAAAAAGTGAGTATCCCCAAGCAACCACACTGCGGTTTGCCCGTAAGGCCGCGAAGGTAGAGTACCAGTCGCTTTTGCCAAGTATGCTGACGATATCCTGTAGCTGGGTAATCTCAGGTGGGAGCACTCCAGTTAAAATCCCCCAGGCAACTATGCTGCGGTTTGCCCGTAGAGCCAGGAAAGAATTACCTGCTGAAGTTACACTGATGATGTCCTGTAGTTGGGCAATATCGGGTGGCACTTGACCGCCATATCGATCATGTCCCCAGGCAACTATGCTGCCATTTGCTCGCAGAGCTGAGAAGGCGCTGGCCGTTGAACTCAGGCTAACGATATCTTTTAGTTGAGCAATGTCGGGAGGAAGTTGTCCGCCGTTAACTGAATCTCCCCAAACGACTACGCTACGGTCTGCTCGTAAAGCCGCGAATGCGTATTGTGTTGAGCTTAAGCTAACGATATCCCGTAATGCCGCAATGTCGGGTGGGACTTGACCGCCAAGATGTGGCAGTCCCCAGGTAATTACACTGCCATTCTGCAATAACATAGCGGTTGCTCCGATGGTGGATGCGAGGGCTATGTTATTGCTGCAATAGACATTTTCTTCCCATTCTAATAGAGAGTTACTATTGTTACTTGTATCTAATGAAACATTATCATGTTGGTTCATTACTATTCTCCTGGTTAAGGTCGTATTGGATTTATTCTTAGTCCACAAGGCGCTTATACGAAAAACCATGCCCATTGGGAGGGAGTGTAACAGTTATTTTGTTTTCACTAAGTAATATTATTAGTTAAATAAATTTTTTGTATTCACTCATACCGATTTGTTGTTCATGTAATGCATATTTAGATCCAGATCGCATAAATATGTAATTAAACTACATTTAGTGGTGTCAAAATGAACAAAATCGCCGGCTGAATCGAGATAATTTATGAAAATAAATTACAAAAAGGCTTTTTCTAATACATAAAATAGGGTAGAGTTATCAGCGTAGGGTACAGAGGTAAGATGTTCTATCTTTCAGACCTTTTACTTCACGTAATCGGATTTAGCTGAATATTAGCTGCCCCAGTCAATTTAATTTTGACTGGGGCATTTTTTTCATCTGAATTTAATACGTGAGAGAATAAAGAAAAGATGGATTAACAATGGTTGTCAACTTGAACGGTTTTCTGGCTGAACCATATATCCAGTTTCTGTTGTAGTTTATCGATACCGATTTTTTTCGGGGTCGAGAAATATTCCACTTGAATATCCCCATTAAGCGTCAGCAGGGCGTCACGGACCTTATTCAGTTGACCTTTACGGGCGCCCGATGCCAGTTTGTCGGCTTTAGTCAACAACACCATAACTGGTACCTGCATTGCGACTGCCCATTGGATCATCTGTTGATCAAGATCTTTCAATGGGTGACGGATATCCATTAGCACGACCAGCCCGATCAGGCATTCACGTTTTTGCAGATATTCACCCAATGCTTTTTGCCATTTGCGTTTCATCTCTTCCGGTACTTCGGCATAGCCATAGCCTGGTAAGTCAACCAAGCGAATACCTTCTTCTACCTCGAATAAATTGATTAATTGAGTTCGACCGGGCGTTTTACTGGTGCGGGCGAGGCTTTTCTGTTTCGTCAGAGCATTCAGAGCGCTAGATTTACCTGCATTTGAGCGACCGGCAAACGCGACTTCAATGCCCATATCTTGAGGCAGATAGCGAATATCAGGTGCGCTCGTGATAAAACGGGTCATATGATAGTTGTGGTTTTTGATGGTCAAAATGATTATCTCCCTGAGAAATGCACTGAATATATGGCAGAGGAGATTATACCGATAGCCACTGTTGGTTGACAGGATTAAAAATAATGACATATTTCTGATGGGTTGAACCGAGCTTGCTATTTTGTTACCGATGACGATCCGGTTTGTGAAATAAAATCTAACTTATTATTGAAAGGATGAATTTTTCTTCAAAGCCCCCGTCGATTGATAGCGTAAATGTAGGTAAATATTGAGCACGATGTTGAAGAGATTATTAGAATTGATTTAGTTTGTGTTGTTGACCTTAATAATATAGGAACCCAGAATGTTTAAACGTATTTTAGTAGCACTTGTAACTGCATATTCTCTGAGCGCAATGGCGCCTCTGGCTTTGGCTGCGGGAGATACCCATGTGAAGCTGATAACAACGGAGGGTAATATTGAACTGGAGTTAAATAACCAGAAAGCGCCAATTACAACGAAAAACTTTATTGAATACGTCAATGAGGGTTATTACAACAATACAATCTTCCATCGGGTAATCCCTGGATTTATGGTGCAGGGTGGCGGTTTTACCAAAGATTTGCAGCAGAAAGCGACTAAAGCCGCTATTAAAAATGAGGCAGATAATGGGCTGCGTAATTTACGCGGAACTATCTCTATGGCGCGTACCGCCGATAAAGACAGCGCTACCAGTCAATTTTTTATTAATGTAGCAGACAATGCTTTCCTTGATCATGGCCAGCGTGACTTTGGTTATGCAGTATTTGGTAAGGTCGTAAAAGGCATGGATGTTGTGGACAAAATTTCTCAAGTCAAAACGGAAAACGTTGGTCCATATCAGAATGTACCGGTTAAACCTGTTGTTATTCTGTCTGCGGAGATTATTCCTTAATTTTTTTCTATCACTTGGGCTGTGGCAGTTTCTGGTCTTCCGGTTAACTCTCATCAGATTAATAAACTGGCCTGCATTAAATGAAGGCCAGTTTCGCCGTTATTCATACATCTTTTGGGTAAATTCTTTATTTACTTCGGTTCGTGGATAATATCGGTCTTTGTAACATTTTTTCTCTTTACTCTCACAATGTACCCCATTACTTAAAGTGTAAGATGAAAAGTCGATATCTTTTCCATCACCAAACTCTTTTTTCAGGCGTTGTACCGCTTTTTTTCCTAAATACTTTTCGGTTAATTTTAGCGATAGCCCTTGTTGATCAGAGCAATATTTTCCTTTTTTATCACAAACCACCCCTTTTTCTGGGAAGAAAATGTTGGCAGTTTTAGTAACAGCCAGCGTGGGGAAGGATAGTAAAAAAAGAGATGCTATAATCAGTTTTGTCTTCATAACAATTACCTTTACTTATTGAATATCGAAATAGAGCATATGTTTTGTCGGGTATGAGAGTAAGTTGATTGAGGAAAAAGCAGCCATTGATTTTGTTGTACTATGCTACAAATATTGATGTGCTATGATAGCCGCCCCGTTGTCGCGAGGCCGTTTTACCTGGAGCCAGTTGTGCAGGATAAACAAATTGCAGGAGTGGCAGGGCAACAAATACAGCGATAAAAATGAGTAGGATAGACTCCTATGTTACTAATAATAGATAACTATGATTCTTTTACATATAACTTATATCAATATTTTTGTGAATTGGGTACAGATGTTTTAGTTAAGCGCAATGATGAATTGCAACTTGAAGATATTGAGAGATTGATGCCTACTCATTTGGTGATTTCCCCAGGCCCTTGTACCCCAAATGAGGCAGGAATTTCTCTGGCTGCGATTTCTCATTTTTCGGATAAATTGCCGATTCTTGGTGTTTGCCTTGGACATCAGGCAATTGGGCAGGCGTTTGGCGCCAGAGTGGTGAAAGCCAGGGAAGTGATGCATGGAAAAACTTCTGCTATTCACCATAATCAGCAAGGTGTGTTCAAAGGGCTTAACCGGCCATTAACTGCGACTCGTTACCATTCGTTGGTGATTGCCGCGGAGACATTACCTGCCTCATTTGAAGTCACCGCATGGAGCCAGCATAACGGCAACGTCGATGAAATTATGGGCATTCGTCATCGCACTTTACCGCTGGAAGGGGTGCAGTTCCATCCTGAAAGTATTCTCAGTGAACAAGGTCACCAGTTACTGAGCAACTTTCTGAGATATTAACCAGATATCATAATTTCTTCATTTATCCATCTTTTTCATTTGCCCATCTTTGATTTTTTATGCATATTCAGTGAGTATAATTTCACTTCTGAATGGTGTATATATAAAAAACAGGTGGGAAAATGAAGGGGCATACCGCAGTAGATAGAAACACATACGATCAAGTTATGTTGCCGATTTATTCACCAGCACAGTTTATTCCGGTGAGAGGGCAAGGTAGTCGCGTATGGGATCAGCAAGGGAAAGAGTATATTGACTTGGCAGGGGGAATTGCTGTTGTAGCTTTGGGCCATTGTCATCCTGCGTTAGTGGATGTTTTGCAGCAGCAAGGGGAGAAACTTTGGCATATCAGTAATATTTTCACCAATGAACCCGCTTTGATTCTGGCGCAGAAACTGATTGATGCGACTTTTGCTGAGCGGGTATTTTTTGCCAACTCAGGAGCGGAAGCGAATGAAGCGGCATTTAAGCTGGCTCGTCACTATGCCATTACGCGTCACAGTCCTTATAAAACCAAAATTATCGCATTTCATCAGGGTTTTCATGGTCGCACCTTATTTACTGTCTCCGTGGGTGGTCAGCCAAAATATGCTGATGGTTTTGGGCCAAAACCCGCTGATATTATTCATGTGCCTTTTAATGATTTAGACGCAGTGAAGGCTGTCATAGATGACCATACTTGTGCTGTTGTATTGGAGCCTGTTCAAGGAGAAGGGGGAGTCACACCGGCAGCACCGGCATTTATTCATGGGTTGCGTGAGCTTTGCGATAAGCATCAGGTGTTGTTGGTGTTTGATGAAGTGCAAAGTGGAATGGGGCGTACCGGTAAGCTATTTTCTTATATGCATTATGATGTTACGCCGGACATCATGACCACAGCAAAAGCATTGGGAAATGGCTTCCCTATCAGCGCTATGCTGACGACAGAGAATATTGCGTCTGCGATGACGCCGGGAACTCACGGTACAACTTATGGCGGTAATCCGTTGGCTTGTGCAGTTGCAAATGTTGCTTTTGATATTATTAATACGCCAGCGGTTCTGGAAGGCGTTGAAAAACGCCATAATTTGATGGTGAATTTTCTGAATGATATCAATCAGAAATATTCGATATTTGGTGAAATTCGTGGAAAGGGGCTGCTGATTGGTGCGGAACTCAAAGCGCCGTATCAGGGAAAAGCTAAAGATATTCTGCAATTGGCGGCTGAAAATGGCTTAATGTTGTTGAGTGCGGGTGGTGATGTACTGCGTTTCACGCCTTCATTGATTATCAGTGAAGAAGAGCTTGCTCAGGGCATGGAACGGTTGGAGCAGACAATTAGCCAGTTGGTGTAATTAAGCACAAGAGAAATCAGCGCAGGATTATGCGCTGATTAATCAAGCGTTAACGTGTACCGTAAACAACGATAGTTTTACCATGTGCGGAGATCAAGTTTTGATCTTCTAGCATTTTCAGAATACGACCAACTGTTTCGCGGGAACAGCCAACAATCTGACCAATTTCCTGACGCGTGATTTTGATTTGCATTCCGTCCGGGTGGGTCATTGCATCTGGTTGTTTCGCCAGATTCAATAAAGTTTGGGCAATCCGGCCGGTAACATCTAGGAAAGCCAGATTACCGACTTTCTCAGAAGTTGTTTGCAAACGGTTTGCCATTTGGGCAGATAAACGCATCAAAATATCCGGGTTTACCTGAATCAGTTGACGGAATTTTTTATAGGAGATTTCAGCCACTTCACAGGCGCTTTTGGCCCGTACCCAGGCTGTACGCTCTTGCCCCTCTTCAAATAATCCAAGTTCACCAATGAAATCCCCCTGATTTAAATAGGAGAGGATCATCTCTTTACCTTCTTCATCTTTAATCAAAACTGCAACAGAGCCTTTTACGATGTAGTAAAGCGTCTCTGCTTTTTCGCCTTGATGAATAAGCGTACTTTTAGATGGATATTTATGAATATGGCAGTGTGACAAAAACCATTCAAGAGTCGGGTCTGTTTGTGGCTTGCCGAGAACCATTCGTTTCATCCTCTGTTGTTATCGCTGCCTAAATAACACGAGAATCTAAAAGTTTCTCGTCAGGCTGGCTTATAAAGACACTAGCTTAACATATTAGTTTGCTGAAAAACCGATAGGTAAGGGTTTTATATAGGTTATTTGAAATTTGAACCTTAGAGTATTGAGCTTAACCTATAACCCGGCCCGCTTCTTTTTTTAACACAGGAAAAGGCTTCTGTCTTGTCTTGTATTGTTTCAGCATAATAAACTGCTCATTAGATTGCCAGTTTAATACTGAAAGAGTAGGCTTGGATGCAAAGAACGACTTAAGAGGTATTTATGCAAGCGCGGGTAAAATGGGTTGAAGGATTGTCTCTTTTGGGGGAGTCATCTTCTGGTCATCAGATCATGATGGATGGTAATGCCGGCGATAAAGCGCCAAGCCCAATGGAAATGGTATTAATGGCAGCCGGTGGTTGCAGTACGATTGATGTCGTTTCTATTTTGCAGAAAGGCAGGTATGACATAAGAGATTGTGAAGTAAAATTAACTTCCCGCCGTCGTGAAGAGGCGCCACGCTTGTTTACTCATATTAATCTGCATTTTATTGTTACGGGCAAGGATTTAACAGATAAAGCGGTTGAACGTGCCGTCATGCTGTCCGCGGAAAAATATTGCTCTGTTTCATTGATGTTAGGGAAATCAGTTGAAATTACCCACAGTTTTGAAATTAAAGGTATAGATTGAGAAATTATTTCTTGATTAAGAAATAACAGCAGGTAACTAATATTTCAGTTACCTGTTTTCTTAACTGAAAAATATAAGGCGTAAATTTTAAGTGCCGGATTTTCTAAATTTATCTCAGACGTTGATTAACAAATCTTTTCCCCTTCCAGCAGTCGCTGTACCAATGGCGTCATAATTAATTCCATTGCTAATCCCATTTTTCCGCCGGGGACCACGATGGTATTAATGCTTGAAACGAATGAGCCTTGTAACATTGCTAACAAGTATGGGAAATCAATTTGAGTCAGATCACGGAAACGGATGACAATGAAACTTTCATCCAATGATGGAATGGCTTTAGCTGAAAATGGGTTGGATGTATCAACGGTAGGGACACGTTGGAAGTTGATATGTGTTCGTGAGAATTGTGGCGTAATGTAGTTGATATAATCATCCATAGAACGCACGACGGAATCCATCACGGCTTCCTGTGAATGCCCCCGTTCTCCGGTATCGCGGATGAGTTTCTGTATCCATTCAAGGTTGACAATCGGCACGACGCCCACCAGCAGATCAACATGGCTGGCGACATTATGCTGTGGTGTGACAACACCGCCGTGCAGACCTTCATAAAACAGCACATCGGTCTGCTTGGGTAAAGATTCCCACGGCGTAAATGTACCGGGGAGCTGGTTGTAAGGGACGGCGTCGTCATAGGTATGAAGGTACTTGCGCCGGCGGCCTTCACCGGTTTCACCATAGTCAATCATGGTTTTTTCCAGCATGCCAAAATCATTGGCTTCCGGCCCAAAATAACTGATATGTCTGCCTTGCTCTTTGGCTTTACGGATTGCGGCATCCATTTCAGGACGGGTGTAACGGTGGAAACTATCTCCTTCTATCTGTGCTGCGCTGATGTTAAGTTGCTGGAAAATCTTACGGAAAGCTAAACTGGTGGTGGTGGTTCCGGCGCCGCTGGAGCCGGTAATTGCAATAATCGGATGTTTGGCGGACATACAGTAAACTCCATAATATTAAGGATGGAACATTTCTTTTGGCACAATATTGATGCTCTCATGCAGTTCAGACCACACTAGCATAACATCTCCCCGTTCCAACTGACGGCGTATGTCAGCGACCTTCTGCTCCAGCGATTTTTCATCTTCGCCATAGTCAGTGCCTTCCCGCAGGACAAAGCTCTCTATCAAATTTAGCAGAGTTTCTGGTTCCAGTTGTTGCCACGGAATAATCATTGTGGTTGCTCCAGATAAGATGACAGCCAATTTGGGATGCGTTGTTCCAGCCACATTTGTGGTTTCTTCAACGAACCGCTGACAAAGCCGACATGTCCACCATATTCTGTCGTTTGGTATTCAATATTTTTGGGTAACATTTTGAGATCAGGGACAACTTCCGGCGCCATAAAGGGATCGTCTTTAGCATGAATAATCAGCAGCGGCACAGTAATATCAGGCAGACGCGGCAGAGCGCTGCACTGGCGGTAGTAATCCGCTGCATTTTTAAAGCCGTGGATCTTTGCGGTCACAATTTCATCAAATTCTCGAATGTGTTTCAATCTTTTTACCTGAGACAGATTAATGGGGAGTGAACCGGGGTAGCGTAATAGTTTGCGGGTGGCATTACGTTTCAGGCTATTCAGTAAATAGCGTTCATAAACTTGAGAAAATCCTTTTTCTATCCGCAGGGAACAGGCTTCCAGCATCAAAGGGGCGGAAACAATGACGGCAGCATTGATCTGGGCGTTTGTTTTTTCTTCTGCCAGATAGCAGGCTAGCATATTACCGCCGACTGAATAACCTACGGCTGAGGTGGGAGCATCACCGTAGGTCTGTTTTAACCAGCTCAGAAAATAGCGGGCATCGTTTGTTTCGCCAGAATGATAGAGACGTTTTTGGCGGTTCGGTTCGCCACTGCATCCGCGAAAATGCATGACAACGCCAAGCCAGCCTTTTTCCTGGCAGATATGAAGCAAACCGTGGGCATAAGGGCTGTGAAAACTGCCTTCCAGACCATGAAACAGGATCAGTCGTGGCTTATGTGCTGCGGTGGCGGGATCTTCACTCCACGCCAGATCAACAAAATCGTTATCCGGTAAATTAAGTCGTTGCCAATAGGGTTGCAGTTCAGGATACCGCCGCACCAGACGCGGGAGTAGTGTCTGCAAATGCGGATTACTGGCTCCGGTGAGAGGACGAAAGATATCAGTCATAATGGTTTCGAGTTAAATTGATTAGTTATCTTGTATGGTGAATAACATACTGATATTTTCTGTTAAAGGGAAACGCCATTATTCAGGATGAAAGGTAACTCTTCATGACAGCAAGCCTGATTTTTTCATTAACAACTTTTTTGTTTATTTCTGCCATTACGCCGGGTCCAAACAACATGTTGCTGACTTCATCAGGTGCTAACTTCGGCTTTATCCGCTCTTTGGGGTTGCTCTTTGGCGTTGTTCTGGGCATGCAGACGATTTTATATCTGGCTGCTTTCGGAATAGCGGCATTGCTATTGATCTATCCTGCTATTCACACGGTGATGAAAATTGCAGGTAGCCTCTATTTGCTATGGTTAGCATGGAAAACGGCAACAGCCAGTTACCGGCGTCTGGATACCAAAGATAGCGCGGTTATCAAGCCAGTGCGCTGGTATCAAGGTTGGTTATTGCAGTTTTTGAATCCGAAAGCCTGGCTGATGGGGTTAGGCGCGGTTGGCAGCTACAGTATTGCCGGTGAGCACTACCTCTATTCCATCATCGTGATCAGTATTGCGGTGATGTTTATTAATTTCTTGTGCGGCATGGTGTGGGCGGGTTTTGGTTCGCTGATAGGGACGTTACTCCGTAGTCGCAATGCTTGGTTTATTTTCAATATTATGATGGGCATATTGACGGCAACTTGTGTGCCATTGATTTGGCTTGGGTAATTCAGGTAGCTAATTGCGTTTTTCGTTATAGAAAATATTATTTTATTCTTTTTTACTTTGGCAAATATCTACAACACTTATTCTGATGTCCCTCGTCTTTTTTATGACATTGGAGGTATTTAAGTGGGTAGATCCGCTCTTGTGGTTTATCTTTTTTTTCTGGTGCTTTTGCTGCTGGTTCCTGTTGTTCAGGCGAGCAGCCAGCAAGTAACGATTGCTTATCAAACTTCACCAGAGCCGGCAAAAGTTGCTCAATATAACGGCGATTTTGCCCGACAATCTGGGGTTGATGTTCAATGGCGGAAATTTGACAGCGGTTCTGCTGTGCTGCGAGCATTAGCTTCTGGTGATGTGCAGATAGGCAATATGGGTTCTAGTCCGTTAGCGGTTGCTGCCAGCCAAAAATTGCCGGTAAAAATTTTTCTCATTGCTTCCCAGTTAGGGCGATCGGAAGCACTGATTGTTAATCAAAAAATCACTGAGCCTTCTCAGCTTATCGGCAAGCGAATTGCTGTTCCTTTCATTTCTACTGCCCACTACAGCCTATTGGCGGCATTGCATCACTGGCAGATAGATTCAAAGCTGATCAAGATTATTAATCTACAACCACCAGCGATTGTCGCCGCATGGAAGCGCGGCGATATTGATGGTGCTTTTGTCTGGTTACCTGCCGTGAATGAATTAGCTGCAACAGGTCGTGTACTGACTGATGCCGCACAAATTGCTCAATGGGGAGCGCCAACGCTGGACGTATGGGTTGTCCGTAATGATTTCGCGGAACAACACCCTGCATTGGTCACGATGTTCGTGAAAAGTGTACTGGATGAAAATCATCGCTATCTCACTTCTCCTGAAAAATGGCTAGCAAATAAAGAGAATATTGCAGCGGTATCGAGACTGAGTGGTCTATCGGAGGACAAAATCAGTCAATGGATACTCACCAATCGTTACCTGAATGCTGATCAACAGTTGAATTTATTAGGGACAGAGATGGAGAAAGTCGTTCGTGATACGGCTAAATTTCTGCAACAGCAAGGTAAAGTTTCACAGGTTGCTGATAATTATCAGAATTATGTGACAGATAAATTTATCAAGGATATCGTTTCATCAACCACGGCAGGAGGGAACGATGCTACAAATTAGTGGCTTAACAGCCAGATATCAGGACGAAGAAGTGCTTCGTGATATTAGTTTTGATATTACCGCCGGGCAATTTGTAGTGATCCTTGGGCCATCCGGCTGCGGCAAAACAACCTTGTTGAATCTGATTGCGGGTTTTCTTACGCCTTGCTCCGGTGATATTTGGCTGAACGGTAAACCAGTAACTGGCCCCGGCATAGAACGCGGTGTGGTGTTTCAACATGAGGGATTGATGCCGTGGCTGAATGTGTTGGATAACGTGGCTTTGGGGCTGAAATTTGCCGGGGTTCCTAAAAAACAGCGATTGGAGACTGCCCGGCAAATCATTCATCAGGTTGGTTTGAGTGATTACGAAGATAAATATATTTGGCAACTGTCTGGCGGCCAGCGACAGCGGGTAGGTATTGCGCGTGCACTGGCGGTGGAGCCTCAACTATTACTGCTGGATGAGCCGTTTGCAGCGCTGGATGCTTATACCAGAGAACAGATGCAGGAGCTGCTGCTGACTATCTGGCGTGACAGTAAAAAACAGTGTTTGTTGATTACTCACGATATTGAGGAAGCCATATTCATGGCAAATGATCTGTATTTAATGGAATCTTCGCCGGGAAGAATTGTTGAACGGATTACCCTCGATTTTGGTCAACGATTTGCTGATGGGGAATGTAGCCGCAGCATTAAATCTGATCCCAATTTTATTATCTGCCGTGAATATGTGCTGGAACGCGTGTTCAGATACCGGAGGGTTTTGGTATGAACCTTTATCAAGAGCGGGAAATCGGAGTGGTGACCCTGCTGAAAAATAGTAAAAGACGTTTTAAACCGATTCCTGTTGGGGTGCTATGGCGATTGGTTACCGTTGTTACTTTATTATTTATCTGGTGGCTGGTGACAACATTTGGCTTGATTGAATCCGTATTATTACCGGCGCCGGGTCAGGTGGTACATCAACTAATGACCGCAGCGAGTGAGCAAGGGTTTATGGGGGCGACGTTATGGCAACATTTAGCAGCCAGTCTGAGCAGAATGTTGCTGGCTTTATTAGCCGCGGTAGCCATTGCTATTCCGGTAGGAATAGCAATGGGACTGAATGAAAAAATTCGGGCGGTGATAGATCCTTTGATTGAGCTGTACCGACCTGTTCCACCATTAGCTTATTTACCCTTGATTGTTATCTGGTTTGGGATTGGAGAAACCTCAAAGGTTTTACTGATCTGGCTAGCAATTTTCGCGCCGGTTACCTTGTCTACCGTGGTGGGGGTACAGAATGTTGAGCAAGTGCGAATAAGAGCTGCACAGGCGTTGGGCGCCAGTCGCTGGCAATTGCTGAAACACGTAATCTTTCCTAATGCCTTGCCGGAGCTATTGACAGGTCTGCGTATCGGCCTTGGCGTTGGTTGGTCAACTTTAGTCGCCGCAGAACTGATTGCCGCCACACAAGGGCTAGGCTTTATGGTGCAATCGGCGGGTGAGTTTCTGGCAACCGATATGGTGGTGGCGGGTATCATTGTCATTGCATTGATTGCATGTGGCTTAGAGTTGGGATTGCGGGCCATTCAACGTCACTTAATGCCGTGGCATGGAGTAAACCGTCATGAATGAACGTCTGAAAATTATCCCATTAGGACCTTATATTGGCGCGCTTGTGGAACAGACCAATCTCACTAAACCGATGACAGATATTCAGTTTGAACAACTGTATCATGCGCTGTTAAAGCATCAGGTATTATTCTTTCGTAATCAACCTATTACGCCAATACAGCAACGTGATTTGGCAGGCCAATTTGGTGATTTACATATTCATCCGGTTTACCCTCATGCACCAGAAAGTGAAGAGATTATTGTTTTGGATACCCATGATAACAATCCGCCTGATAATGATAACTGGCATACGGATGTGACTTTCATTGAAACACCACCGATGGGCGCGATTCTCGCGGCTAAAAAGGTTCCGCCGTTTGGTGGAGATACGCTGTGGTGCAGTGGTATAGCTGCGTTCGAAGCATTGTCAGAGTCTTTCAAAACATTGCTGATAGGGCTTGAGGCGGAGCATGATTTCACTAAATCTTTTCCTGAACATCGACATCGCAGCTCTCAAGAGCTACATCAGCGTTGGTTAGCGGGTAAAGAGAAAAACCCGCCTCTGTTACATCCAGTTGTCAGAACACATCCCGTTTCTGGTCGTTTAGCGCTGTTTGTTAATGAAGGCTTCACCACCCGGATTGTTGGTCTCAGTGATAAGGAGAGTGAAGCGATTTTGAACTTTCTATTTGCTCATGTTACTAAACCTGAGTTTCAGGTACGTTGGCGCTGGCAGGAGGATGACATTGCTATTTGGGATAACCGGGTGACTCAGCACTATGCTAATGCGGATTACCTGCCTCAGCGCAGGATTATGCACCGAGCGACGATTCTGGGTGACAAGCCACGTTATTTTTGTGAGGCCAATGAAAAAGTGAGTTGATAGCGAATGAAGGGAGTCATTCGCTATCATCAGGTTAAATCGACATTCTTACTGCCAAATAGCAAAGTCATGACAAAGCCGCTGATATAAGCAACCACTAGCCCGGCGGCATACACTGCCATTCCGACAAAAATGCCGCTGTTCGAGGTCATCAGTGGCAGTGCTACCAATCCAGATGGACCAAAAACCGTATTCAGCCCAACAGGTAATCCCAAATAAGCCGCCAAACCGATAAAGAAACCACCGGCGGCACCGCCCAAACAGGCGGTGATAAAGGGTTTAATCCGTGGAAGTGTAACACCGTAAATCAAGGGTTCACCGATGCCGAGGAAGCCTGGAATAATGGCGCCTTTTATCTGCGTGCGTAGCAGAGAATCTTTTTTCGCTTTGACATACAGCGCCAGCGCGGCGCCAACTTGTCCGCCGCCTGCCATTGCAAGAATTGGAAACAGAGAATTAAAGCCTTGTGCGTCCATGAGAGCGAAATAGACCGGAACAAATCCCTGATGAACGCCAAACATAACAGCGAGTAAAAATAGTCCTGCCAATATCGCCGTACCAAAAGGATTGCCGTTGAGATGAAGAAACAACCATGACATACCGCTAAACAGATAACTCCCCAAAGGCATGATAAGGATGAAAGCAATGGCTCCCATGATTAGCAGAGTAATAGCCGAAGTGAGGATCATATCCAGATTATCTGGAATGATTTTACGAACTTGTCGTTCTACCCATGCTCCCAGAATAGCGGCGATAAGAACGCCGATAATATTGCCGCGTGGATCGATACTGTAGCCAAAGAAAGTAGAAATACCTGAATAGAAACCGCTGGTGGCGTCTGGGTTATAACTGAGTACGAACAGCGAAGCGATAATGGCGCCGTTTATTCCTGATCCACCAAATGCTTTTTGCGTGTTATAACCGATCAGAATACTTAGAAAGCTGAACATACCTTTACTGAAAACTTTCATATAGCCGATGATTTCAACTAAAACAGTATTAGGGCGCTCAACGCCTTGAATGGCTATTTGTTCAAGTAAAGTGGCAAAGCCGAGAAGCAGACCAACGGCAATAAAACCGGGGATCAGTGGAGTAAAAATAGTGGCGAATTTGGTCAGGAATTTGTGTACAGCACTCACCTGCTTCTGTTTAAGCTGCTTTTTATTGGCAGAAGCAATATCGGTTAAATCAGTTCCGCTTGGTTTTGATTGTTCTGTATGAGGAAAAGAATTTAGCAATTCATTCATTATTTCAGCCGCCGCTTGGGCTTTTCCCGGCCCGAGCACAATCTGCAACTGATTGTCGCTTTCGATAATACCTAACACATTGGGGATCTGTTTTAACGCGGTTTTATCCACTTGCGTATAATCATGCAATGTCAATCGCAGGCGGGTCATACAGTTGCCGCATTGCGCCACATTATCTGCATTGCCGATAGCTTTAAGGATCTGGGCAATGACTGTCTGATTAATTTTAGCCATTTTCTTACTCCTTCTCAGCAGGGAAGTCGTTACCGAACGGCTGAGATCGTCGGTCGAATAAAACCGTGATGTTTTTCCAGCAAAACCTTTGCTTGTTGAGCGCTGACTCCAGCCAGAATCATCACAATAGCGGTTTTACAATGTCCATCACATTCAGCTAGGGCCTGTTCAGCTTGTTCACGATTGCATTCTGTGGCGGCCATAACGATATTTTTCTGCCTTTCAACCAGCTTGGCATTCGTCGCTTCTATGTCCACCATCAGGTTGCCATAAACTTTACCTGTACGGATCATAGCGCCGGTGGTCAGCATATTCAGAATTAGCTTTTGTGCTGTACCGGCTTTCATTCGTGATGAACCTGTGACGATTTCCGGCCCAACTATCGGTGTAATGGCGATATCGGCTGTTTGTGTCATCGGGCTTTCCGGGTTACAGCTAATGCAGGCAACGGCGGCGCCAACGGATTTCGCATACGCCATTGCACCCAAGACATAAGGTGTGCGGCCGCTGGCGGCAATGCCAACCAATACATCTTTTGAGTTAAAGTTTAGCGCTTGAAGATCATTTGCGCCCAGTTGTTGGTTATCTTCTGCATTCTCAACCGCATGTAGAATGGCCTGATGCCCTCCGGCAATTAACCCAACCACCTGTTCCGGTTTGGCGCCATAAGTTGGAGGGCATTCACTGGCATCCAAAATCCCTAACCGGCCCGATGTACCGGCGCCGATATAAATTAAACGTCCTCCCTGACGGAATGCTGCGGTAATTTTATCTACCGTTTCAGCGATCTTCGGCAAAGTTTGCTCTACCGCCAGTGCGACTTTTTTATCTTCATTGTTAATTAGTTTTAGCATTTCAAGGGTTGGCAAAGTATCAATGTTGGCACTGGCTGGATTGCGGCTTTCGGTTATCATGTTGCTGAGATTGATTTTCATATTATTTTCCTAAAGGAATATAAAAGGCAGATAGCATGAATGTATCAAGATTTAAGGTATTGATTATAGTGTTGATGCTCCTATGTTGATGGCTGTGATAGTTCAACCTACGAATAAACCTTATACCCCTCAACATTCAGGGTTTACTGTACCAGTTCCGATTGAGGTACGGGTAACCGGTTCTTGAAGTTGCTGACAGCCGAGTTCTGCCGGGATAGGCATTGCCTTTGATCATCTGAATATTGTGACCTCACGGCAATTGTGCCACAGGCTGTGGCACAATTGCCGACAGATTATTGACAAAGTGCTGGTTTTCTATCTGATATGTTGTTCTAAATTAAGTTTCGCTCACCAGACAGAGCTTATAGACATGTTAAAAATATCTCATTTGTGAATGATCAAATTGGCCTGGTGGGGAAAATAGGTCTGAATATTTTTCACAATGAAAAGAACAAACCTCGCTATTTTAAACGAGGTTTATCAGCGGTCTGAACATATATATTTATATATGCTTAATTTGGTTTGTTTTTAATAAACTCTATCATCCCATATACTATAGGCAGATGTGCCGGCGGTTATGTGATTCCAGGATATAGATCTATATTTGAGAAAGACTTTTTCGTAAGGCATCATTTCATTATTATTTATTGAATTCGGGTAGACGCAAGAAATATCAACAATACTCGCTTCTATTAATTTGACCTCATAGAAAAGTTCTAATTGTCCAGCGAGATTTGTTCTGTAAAAGAAGAAAATCGCATTCAGTAGTTCGTTTGAAGATATTGCGGCTGCTAACAGCGGGGATGATTTATCTATTGGCTTGATAAATTGTATCGGATGATGAGCGACATTTTTTTCGCGAGTTATCGAGTGATTTAAATTCAATACCTGTATTTGATCTTCGTGCCCCTTTTGGTATCGGTTTCCTATAGAATCTAGCATTGAGCAACCAGCAGAAATTAAACCTTGTTTCTTACCATCTAAAGATAAATAAATTATGTGTGACATAAGTAATTACCATACAAATTCTTTAATTGAATTACCTGAGACTGTATGACCAGGCGGTGAAAGTACGACCTTAACACTAAAATATAAAGAAATTAATAGTTCAATGTTGAATTTTTTTTCTTTAAGGATAGTAATAGTGATATAAAAAACGGGCTTGAAATTTTTTGCTATTATATAGTCGACATGGCTATTTTTTATGTAATATAGTGCTACACCTGAGCTTTTAATTGTTAATAGGATTAGCCGTATGAACGATAGAGATAGAGAACAGTTATTACAGCAACTCACTGACGTATTAGTGAATAGCCCGTTAATCCCAGAAGAAAAATTGGCAATGATGATGATGCAGTGTTTTAACCTATTGCTGTCAACGCAAGCCTGTGCGATCGACATGAAGATTTCAGATGGCCGGGTTCTTTCACTCAAATTGGAAACTCCGGCGGTTAAACACTAATGCGATGATTTTAAGAATATGGAAAGGGCTTCACAATGACATATAAAAAGTACAACCCCTCTTGGGAGGGTTGTATGGGGGATTTCCTGAGAGGTCATGTTGGGACTAACCAATTAAAACCTCAGCATGAATTCTTTGATGCTATTGGTCTCGAGAAGCAGTTAAGAGAGAATACAACCTATATTGCGCTGTTATCGTTAGATGAAGCGAAAGATGTTCTGGAAGATATTGATTCGCCACAACCCAAAAGTCCATTTATAAAGAAAATATTTGAGATTACCGATCCAATATCGCCATATGCAGGTAACATACATGATTCTTTTGATCTTTTTAATGTTATAGGGGAATTTAAGAAATTAGGGATTAAAGCGACAGAGTATGTTGGTAAAGACGGGAATAGATATATCAAAATATCAGGTTATGCGGGAGTTAGGAAAATCATCACTGCTTCAAGATATAAAGCTTCTAACATGAAGGTGATATCTATGGGGATTGGGCAGCAAGGACTGAATAGTGGCATAGTTAAGGGAATGAAATTCAGTATATTCTTTTCTGCCGCTTATCGAACGGTTGAGCTTATATTTAAGGACGAATACACTCTGGCTGATTTTCTAGGTAATATTGCGGTAGATTTGGCTAAGACAGTAGTAGTAGCTTTTGCTTCTTGGGTTATTGGGTCTTTGGTAATGACTGTATTTGCCGCTGGTGCTAGCGTAGTTGTTGTGGCTGCTGCTGTATTTCTTATAGGTGTAGGTGTTACTATTGCGCTTGATTATATAGATAAAGAATATAAAATTAGTGAAACTGTTATTAATTTAATTAAAAAAGAAATGAAAAGAAAACCAAGAACTCCAGAAGTTGATCTCAACAGGGTTTTTTATAATTGGGGGAGATATGGAAAGTAATAATAAGATAATACACATTATTTGCGCAATTTTCATATTGTCTTTAATGTCGTTTTCTATGTTTATAGTAAGTAAATATTTGCTTTCGTTGATTTTAATGGATGAAAAAATAACATTTTCAGGTGGTGTTGTGATGTTTTTTTTTTCATTTCCTTTTATTTTTTATTTTGTGGTTTCGGCTGTTTATCTTTCTTTAGCAAAGCGTTATCCAAAGAATCATGACGCCTATGTGAAATATTTATGTGTGGTAGCTATTGTTTCAGTTTTTTTGAGTTTTCCTGTCTCTTTTTATGTGGACTATAAACTGAAAAGTGATGACTATTTGGTATGCCCAAGAATATCCTGGATGTCGCCGAATACCTATGTAAAAGATGTTAAGCTATGTGATTGATATTTTTTATTTAGTTTATTCATAATTGGGGGCAGTATGGGAGATAAAAAAAAGATTATATATATCATCGGTGCTCTTGCTATTTTTATCTTGATGTCATTCGCTTTCTTTTTGACAGGAGAAAATTTAGTCTCTTTAGTTAAAATGGATGAGAAAATAACATTCTCAAGTAGTGTTATTATTATATTCTTTTTTTCTCCTTTGGTTTTGTATTCCTTATTCTTTATTATTTTTGTCAGTATAACTGGTCATTATCCTAAGTATCATGATAATTTTAATAAATATTTTGGAACGATAGCCATTATTTCACTTTTTTTAAGTTTTCCTACATCTTTGTATGTGAATTATAAGTTAAAAAGTGATGGTTATTTAGTATGTCCAAGAATATCTTGGAAGTCGCCTAATACTTATGTGAAAGATATTAAGTTATGTGATTGATATGAGTGATATGTTTGTGGATAGTAAAGAAAAATAATTCATATTATTTTGGCGATTTTTGTATTGTCCTTGGTATCTTTGGGTATGTTTGCTTCTGTTGATAGTCTATTTTCATTGATTACAATGGCTGAGGTAATCTCTTTTTCCAATGGAATAATAATTGCATTTTTTTCTTCCCATTGGTTTTTTATTTCTTGGTTTGTTCTATTTATTTAAATTTAACAGCGCGTATCCAAGGTATCATGATTCTTATGTTAAATATCTTGGTGTGATAGCTATTGTTGCGTTTTTTTGAGTTTTCCTATATCTTTTTATGTGAATTATAAACTGAGGAGTGAGAATTACTTGATATGCCAAAAGATATCTTGGATGTCACCGAATAAATATGTAAAAGATATTAAACTGTGTGATTGATATGAGTGATATATTTGTGGATAATAAAAGAAAAATAGTACGTATTATTTGCGCAATTTTTTCATTGGTTTT
>NZ_JXSK01000008.1 GCF_001083805.1 Photorhabdus luminescens subsp. luminescens
CGGCGGTTTCTGAGTCCGGTCTCCGACATCCAGCAGGCCGCACAGGGTGGGCTGCGCCGTTGTCTTCCCCGTCCACAGCAGTTCATAATGCAGCAGGTGTCCCCGGCTGCCGCCATGCAACAACAGGTATTTCCATTTCCGTCAGCCGTTGACAGTGGTTCTTGAGCTGGCTGTCGCTCCAGTGGGTAAAGGCGCGGATATCCCGCCGGTAAAGCGCACTTCGTTTGGCTGGCAGTGCTGGATTTGCGCTTGTGCGTTCACCATCTCTTGTATCAGCAGTAACAGCTTACGCGTCTGCGGCGGCATTTCATCCAGCGTGCGCCCCAGCACCTCATGCGCCAGCCGGTTGGCGAGGGTAATGTCGTCTTGGGTGATTTCGATATATTCGATGACCTGTCCGCGGTGGGTCGTTTTCTTCACTTCACGTTGATACTGGCGCAGCAAGGCAATGGCCTGTATCAGCGTCCAGGTATTTCATATGGTCGCGCCGCATCCGGTTTTGTCTGACAGGAACGTCAGTTGATGGGCGTAAGGATTGACCACTTTCAGCGGCCTTAACAAGCGCTGGGCGTTCTGGTGTAACTGCGTCAGATAACCTTTCTCTGAGTCAGCCAGCAACCCTGCCAGTGTCTGACGGTGCCGTTGCATCGCGTGGATGGCCTGCGTCTGCTCGCGCGATTCGTTGACCGTCAGCACCAGACAGCGGTTCAGCAAGCTCTTCATCCACATCAATGGCCGTCGTCGTTAACATCAGCATGACCGGTCCCTGCACCTTGTATTCCCGCGTCACCAGTTCGCCGCTCTGTTCGTTTTTGCCGGTGCTGGCGATTTTCAGCTCGCCGTCGGACTGTAACAGTTTCAGGGCATAGGCCGCCTGCCGCACGCCTTCCTCTTCGGCGATAGCCAGTATCTTGTGTTGCAGGCTGGTTTCCCCCAGATAGTACAGGCTCTGTCCGGTCATCGCCGAGTACTGGATACGCTCCTCTTCCGGCATCAAGGTTCAGCACGGCGTCCATCAGGGAGGATTTCCCCGCCGCGCTGCTGCTCTGGATTAACACGGCCAGCGGTTTATCCAGTTTGCGCGAGACCGCCGCCAGATACCCGGTCAGCAGATTGGTCGATTCGCCGACCACGCCACAGGCGGCCATGTCGTTGATAATCTGTTCTGTCAGGTTTGGCGATGTCAGCAACGCCAGCGCGGCGGCTTCATCTTCTGCGCTGACCGTGACTGCGGTTGTCCCTGAGGCTTCGGCGTCGGCCTGCTGTTGCGCGTCCTGTTGCTGCTCCAGCATCAGCAAGACCCGCCCGGCTTCGCGTTTGATGACCGACAGCTCGCATTCCAGCTCTTGCGCCGCCGTGCTGATGTAGTTCTGACGATGCCGCGCGTGATACATGTCCAGTGTATCCACATGGAACAGGCCGGACGTTTCATCCCGCACCTGCACATTGACTTTCATCACATCGGGCACCGGCGATTTTTTCATCCCCCGTATCCGCCAGACCCGGGGCCCGCTTTTCATCAGCAGTTCACCGCAGGCCGTGCGCTCACAAGGCACGGGGGCAACAGTCAGCTCTGGTGGGGCGGCTAAGGCAGCCGGTTTAGCCACATCTGCATTGTGAGGCTTTTCCGTCATATCTGACGAGACGGGCCGCTCATGACTGAACACTGCACCTGGTGCCGTTCCCTGTCCCAACCAGACCGCCTGTTGCAGGGCCAGCCCCAGCGCATGTTCGGCGTTGCCACTTTTGACGGCATAGTCATTGACATCCATGCCCGGCGGGAACTGCACCCGCCACGCCTCAATGCCGGATT
Source organism: Photorhabdus luminescens subsp. luminescens (assembly GCF_001083805.1). Classification (GTDB taxonomy): domain Bacteria; phylum Pseudomonadota; class Gammaproteobacteria; order Enterobacterales; family Enterobacteriaceae; genus Photorhabdus; species Photorhabdus luminescens. The sequence continues at coordinate 1,814 of NZ_JXSK01000008.1, forward strand.
CCAGTAAGTCAGCCGCCACACTGGCCGCGCCACGGTCTCCGGCCTCGTCCCGGTCAAAGGCAATCAGCACCCGTTTCACGCCGTGATACTGCAAGGCGTCGAGGTGATCGCGGTTAAAACCGTTCACGCCGTAGGCGGCGATCACGTTGCGGAACCCGGCGCACCAGAAGGTCATCGCATCGATCAGTGCTTCGCACAGGATGATTTCCGAAGCCGCTTTCATCGCTTCCTCGTTCCAGACCCCGGCCAGTGGCGACGGCAGGTACAGATGCTTCGGGCTGTCTTTCAGCACCTTGTAATCCGGCTGGGTTCGGCGGCCATACAGTTGCAGCACCCGCCCGCGGCTGGCTACACTGGCCGATTCGGCCCAGCCGATCACCGGCACCACGACGCAGCCCCGGAAGTGATCCTGCCGGGTGGTCGTACGCAACACGCCCAGACCCGATAGCTTGTCACGCAGTTGCTGGCCTTCCTGACTGCTTTTGGACGGCAATAACCCCGCTGAACCGCCGATCCCGTGATGGCCCGCGTACCCCAGCTTAAAGTGACTGACCAGTTCAGGATGATTGAGTCCGCGTCGTTCCAGCCATTCTTTCGCTTCCGGTGACGCCAGTAAATTCTGATGATAAAAATCAATCACCTGGCGCAACAGCGCCTGCCCGTCATCGTCCAGATCGGCCAGTTTCGGGCGCGGCAGGGGGGCCGCCTGTGATTCCGGCTGGGCGGCTAAAGAAGAAGCGGCCACCACGGCATTGTCCATGTCCGGTAACCCGGCCAGTTCCCGCAGCCGGCGGATAGCAATTTTCAGCGTCACCCCTTCCGTTTGTATCACCCAGTCCAGCACCGACCCCGCGGCGCCACAGCCAAAGCAGTGATAGAGGTTTTTGGCCGGTGAGATGACCATTGAGGGCGTTTTCTCATTGTGGAACGGGCAGCGCAGCACATAATCCTCACCGCGTTTTTTCATCGGACGGCCCTGCTTACGCGCCAGCCCCAGCAATGAGACGGACTGCTTTAAGCGGGCTAAATCGGTATCGGGAGTGCGGGTCATAAGTCTTTCCTTTTGAACCTTGTCAATAGACATGTTTGCGATATATAATAATCACATAAAAGAGACTTTACAACAGCCAGCTAAAAAGGAAGGGGTACAATGGCGGACATTTGTGTTTTGCAAACAGGTATTGATATGTCCGTATTTTCTGAACGGCTTAAGATGCTCAGAGAAGCTCGGGGATTAACCCAATCACGGCTTGCCGAGATGATTGAGGTACTACCCAGAGTGTATAACCGCTGGGAGCGGGACACATCGTCCCTCAACTGGAGTCCTTGATTAAGCTGGCTGATGTTTTACAGGTTTCTCTCGATGAACTGGTTGGCCGCTGCGAGACCAGCAAAGATGTGAAGATACGTAACCACATATTGCATGAACTCTGGCAACAGGCTGATTCGTTATCCGATGAGGAGCAGAAGGCGTTGATTATGGTGATTGACAGTTTTGTCACCAAGTCAATGATGGAAAAAGTTGTTATGAAGAGCGCCAAGCGCTGAGATGACGCGGCTACCATGAGTTCGCACCTCATGATGGCCGCTGACCACATAACCAACTATGTAGGAGTTGATTTATGGCTGAACGCGATTGTAATGCAAACTCAAACAGTTCGAAAGCCCAGCGCCGCTATAAAGTCGGCTATATCAGCCGATGTCATGCCGACCGCCACACTGGCATCACTCGCTATTACAGCCAGCACCCCAGTTTGCACCTCAAAGGCAACTGGCTGGAAGAGGCGGGATTTGCCACCGGACAGGCGGTGCAGGTGAGAGTTGAACGGGGACAATTGATTATTCAAGTTGTTACGGAAGATTGAGTTTGCAGCTGGAAAGTTAAAAAAGATCGAAATTAGCGCAGTGAGCAAGCCTTCTGCGCTAATTTAGTCATTGAGATCACATAGTTAATACATCTATTTTAAGCAATATCACCTTCTTCATATCTTAACTGAATATTAACAGGTGCAAGAATTTCCCCAACCTTTTCCAAAAAATCAGCACATTCATGTGGGATATAATACTTAAAATAAACTTCTATTAATATTTCACTTTTTCCACAAGAAGCAGGAAAGCTTTCGTATATCTCTCCGCTTTCAATAAAACGAATATAACTATTTATTTTTTCTTGTAGTTTTAGTAAATGTTCTTCTATCGAACCACTCCACGATAAATGATCAGTTAATCCCAGAACAACTAAGTTTTCATTGTCATTAGGTATACCTATCATATCTATTTTGTTCACATCTTCTATAGACATATTAACTCCTTACTTAATCTTTAGAAGTGGGCCTGATAATGTCAACCTTGGTTGGCGGTATTTTGCTCCCTTCTTCAAAACCCGGTTTTCCTTTTCCAACGACAGTGCCCCCCTTGGTTTCAAGTTCAGGAAAACCTTTCTTTTGATTTGTTGTTAATGGAGCAGTTGATGAGCTTTTACATTCAACACAGATAATGTTTCCTTCTTTATCTTTGCCTATCATGTCAACCCTTATTTTTGTATTACTATCTGTTTTGACAGTAATTTCTCGTGCTGATTCAACTTTATCAACTTTGAATTTATCGTAAGTAGATTGTTCAAATTCTTTACCCTTCTCATAATTCTGCCGTATTTGTGAATCAGAGTTAGGTGATTGAACTTTTGTTTTCACGCCATTTTCAAACGTATAGTACCCACCGTTGTTACTATAAATCGTGTTTCCTGAGGCATCTACTTTTCCTGTATTGCCATAAACACTACCTTTTGGCCCGATAACTGAATTCCCTTTTGGAGCATAACCAGTAGGTAATGTTGCGCCTTTTCCGACTATATTTATAGAAGTTCTATTAGCTTTTGCCCCAATAATTCCCGTCGCTGTCTCCAGCAACATCAGATTCCGATGCTCTTCCTTCACATACTGCGCCGCATCGGCTTTAGATAATCCAGCGTTCTCCAGCTCTTTCTGACGTAATTCAGTATTAAAGAACCCGGAGAGTGGCCCACCGCCACCATTTAGCCAACTACTCTGCTCTGAACGACCTATCTTATCATTGGCACGGTAGCCCGAGACCGCCAGTTCTTTACCCAGTTCATGGTTGATAAAGGCCAGTTCTTCACGGCTCAACTCGCCATTCAGCGCCATTTGTTTCAAAGTATTGATGGTCGCATCGCTGGCCTGACGGTATTCCGTCCAGATGCCTTTGCGGCAGCTGTCATCCTGACAAGCCGCCAGTTTATCGCGCATGTCCTCAACTGACGGCAGACCTTTATCTAGAATGCGCTGACTCAGTTCTTTGGCCTTGCCGCACGCTTCCGGTGACATTGTGCTGCAATCCCCCAGATTTCGGGAGGCCAGCGCATTATTCTCAATAACAACTCTTTATGATTTCAGTTCAGTATTAATAAATGCTCCTGTTTTTTTCATTACTAAATCCTCTGCTAACGGTAAGTCTCTAATTAATTTTTCTATTGTTCCTCTAGGATATCGTTCTTCTTGGAATGTTTTTTCATAATTTGTTGTATAAATAAGACGATCTTCATCGCCATCAAAACCCAACCAAAAAATAAAGCCATAATCTGATAATTCAGAGGATAATGGGATAAAGTTCTCCTGTTCTCCTTCAGAAAAATCTAAATCAGACAATGGGATATTCCCAACATCTCGCAAGTTCTTGTGCATTCCGTCTTTAAGGCTCTCTTTTAGTTCAGATATCACCATGTATAAATCCATTGTTACTCCCTTCCCTGGAACTAATGTGTCATTAATTATAAAATTAAACATTCCACTTGGTGAACACAGGACATCAATTTGCTCAATATGGATAGCAATTTGATAAGGATCTCCAATAATCATTTTATTTTCCAACCTTCTTGTTTTTGTAACCTAGACTTCACCTTTCCAGTTAATTCCAATTTATTTTTTGAATCTCCAGTACTACCAGACCAATGGTAGACACCTGTATTATTTGGTGAAAATCTATGGATATGTCCATTGGTGTCTTTAGCATATCTATGTTTATCAGAATCTATAGATACTGAACCTTCAAAAATACTCAGAGAGTCTCGTGGTTCAATACCAGCGTTCGGTCTGAACCCTTGAGCTCCAGGAGTATGCTTAGAGTTAGATTCAATTTTTAGTCCATTATCTGCAACCGTTGTTTCGGGAATAGGTAATCTATTATCCCGTCCTTCGGCCAAATAAGCTAAATTATCTTTCGTTGCTCCATCAGGAATTGGGGTCACCGTCGTATTACCACCTACATCCGGCTTACCTTCCGTATTACCAGTATGATTTGGCTCAACTCCAGACAGATTTTCCTCATTGCCTGTATGGTTCGGTATACTACCCGGCTCTAACTGTTGGTTTCCACCGGTATGATTAGGGTATTTCCTGATATCACCGGACTGATCACCGCCAGTATGTGTTGGCAGATCAGTTGGATGAGCAACTTGAGTGTATTTATTCTGAAGTGTATTTAGGTAACTCTGTGTAATTTCATCATTTCCCATCATCTGAAGCATGATCAGATGGTCTAAGTCTTCTGAGGAAATCTTATCAGCAATTTCCTTTGCCACTATTCCGGTTATACCCGCCTTAACGCCTATCTCCAGGACTTTCTCTGCTACTTTGGCTCGGCATGGGGCAGCTATTGCACACCCTTCCGTTACCAGTTTACCTAAGAAATTATTGTCAGCCGCATTCTTCCCAGCCTGTGCCCCAGTGAGGGCGCTGGCGCTGGAATCACCGGCAATGCCGCCGGCCAGCCCGGCTGCCAGAGTAGCAAGGGTGCTGACAGTTTGTTTCTGCTCCTCCGTTAACTCACTGACGTTAGCCTTATCGCCGTAAAGTTGCTTAATCAATACCTGAGCCGCCAGTTCACCGGAAGCGGCGCCGGCTGCTCCCGCCAGGGCGTTGTTACCACTGACTTCCGCCGCCACGGCGCCCAAAATCGCATGGGCCAGCGTATTGGCGGCGATATCCACCTGATGGGTTTGTGGGTCAGTAGTCAGTTCTTTAATCACGCCAGCCAGATACGGCGAAGTACCGCCGGCCAGCGCCTGACCGAGATTGTTCCCCGCTAGCCCCTGAATCGCTGCTGTGGCCGCCTGTAACGCTTTCTGGTATTTACCGCCGGTTCCCAGGCCGGAGTCATTCAGCGCCTGCGTGTAGGCGGTATCATAGATTTGTTGGTTGATATCCGCGGAAGTCGGGTGTTGATTGCCCCGGTTAACCAACTTTTCTCTGGCAGCGGCTTTATCCTGTTCACTGATATGGTCCAGTTTCGCTTTCGCCGCTTGGGTGGCGATAATTTTCCCTTCGGTCCCGGCTATCTCGGTCATCTGGGCGCTGAGTTCGCCAATCAGTTGCGCCTGTTTCAACCGTTGTTGCTCTTTCTCCTTATCAAATATCGGACTCAGGACATTGGCGGCGTTATCGGTATCGCGACTTAAGTTGGCGATATCCTGCGTCTGGTGCGCCTTATCCCGGATAATCAGAGTGCCGTCACTGACCGCGGCATGCGTGGTACTGCTGTCATGGCCCTGATTATGGGCCCCCGTCAGCGCATTGACCGCCAGATTATTCAGCACCTGACCGGTGGTTGGCTGACCAAGGCTGACGCCCGCACTCTGCTGTTCGACAGTAAAGTCCGCTTTATTTTGAATATCTTTAAAGCCCAGTGTCCCGGTGTTGAGGGTGTTTTTGGCTTTGTCAGCTTGACTCGCTATCACCGCGCCGTCCAGTTGGGTGTGGTCGCCGACATTAACCTGATAACCGCCTTTACCAGCAAACAGCCCGGTTTGCTCCTGCACTGAATCATAGTTGCTGTGCAGTTTATTGCGGCTGGCATTGAGAGTCAGGGTGCCGTTGGTGAGGGGGCCCACGGTGGCACTGACGCCGGCGCTGGCATTCTGTTGTCGGCTGTCATAGCGCTGGCTGTCTTGTTCACTGCTGAGTGTCAAATGACGTTTCACGTCGGCAGTAATTTGTTCGCCGCTGATTTGTGCCCCTTTCAGCGTCGTATCCCGGCCACTGTTCAGCTCGACGGTCTGTCCTGCGTCTAACGTGGTGTTATTGTGGCTGACACCATTGCCGTTTTCACGGCCATTGCCCCGACTGACATTGGCCGAGACGTTCAGACCGGTGCCCCCGGGTCCGGCGGTCAGGCCCACGCCCAGCGAGCTGCCGTGGCTGCTGTTTTTGCCGGTGGTCTGTTCGGTGTTCTGGCTGGACGAGAGCGTAATATCCCGATTCGCATTGAGTTGCAGGTCTTTGCCCGCCTGTAACTGGCTGCCCTGAATGCGGATATCGCCGTTCGGCCCTGAGGTCCCTTTATCGTCACCGTGCGCCGTTATCGTGAGGTTATCCCCGGCGGTGAGGTGGCTGCCCTGTTGAGTGGTCTGGCGGTGCTGCTGTTCTGAACGGGCAGACTGGCGACCGTAGGACAGACTAACCCCGGCCAGGTTGTTATTGCTGCGGTTGTCGCTGCCCTGAGCTTCCGCCAGTCGGGCGGCCTGAGTCGCTTGTACTCCGCTGAGGGCGGCTTTAGTGTTCTGTAACGCTTTCAGGCGGGGGTCGGCAGTCTGTTGCGCTTCATGGGCCGTTTGCACGGCGCTGTTGATAGCACCTCCTGCGGCGCCGCTCAGCGCTACCGTCAGGCCGCTCTGTTTCTGTTCGGTTTTTGTTGTGGTGTGATTGCGGTTTTCCGCACTGGTGACCGTGACCTGTTGACCGGTCAGCGTCAGGTCTTTACCGGCAATCACCTCACTGCCGTGAACCCGGAGCTGTTCCCCTGCGTTGAGCGTCACATTGCCCTGACTGCTGCCGACCGTGCTGCCTTTACTCAGCTGGCTGTCGCTGTCCGTGGTGACTTTCTGGCTGGCTTTGCCAACGGTAAAACCAATCCCGCCCGTGCCCATCAGGCCCGATTTTTTCTCCTGCCGCAAATGGGTTTCACCGTGAGATTCTGCGGCGGTGGCGACGGTAAGCTGATGACCGGCGTTCAGGCTGACATCCTGCGTGCCCGCGACATTACTGCCGCTGACCGTCAAGTCATGGCCGGCCTGTAGGTTGACTTTATCACCGCTAAATGTGGTACTGAGCGCCTGCCGGTCGTGCACTTCGTCGTGGGTTTCCACTGACGACTTCGACAGCCAGCCTTTGCTGGTTTGCTTACTGTGCTCCACTAAGTCGGATGAGGCGGTACCGGTTGTCAATGTCAGGTTATGCCCGGCCTGCGCCGTCAGGTGTTGACCGGCATTGACGTGGGCGGCGGTGGCGGTCAAATCCTGCCCGGCTTGCAGGGTCACCTCACCGGCACCGGTTATCTGGCTGCCGATATCTTGTTGTTGGGTCAGATGGCGATAGTTATCTTTCCCCCAATTCCCCTGCTCTGTACGGTGTGTGCTTAAGGTGTCCAGCGTCAGGTTATGGCCTGCGGTTATCTCGGTGTGACCGTCTTTACCGGCGTTTTTGACGTCACTGGCGGTTAATTGCACATTGTTGATAGCGCTCAATGATAAGGTGCCCTTATCGTTCTGCACATAAATCCCCGCCGGACGGTCCAGCCAGCGGTTAGCCTTATCCCCGCGCAACGTAGACGCGCTGGTGATATCGCGACCTGTCAAAGTCACCCGGTCGTCTCCCTGAATCTGGCCGCCCCGGTTGGCGAGCGTTTGTTGGGCCGTCACATCCACTTTGCCGCCACGAATAAAGCCGTTGTTGGTCAGGTTGTTCGCCGTCAGTTGGGTGACGTCACGCCCGCTAATCGTACCGCTGTTGGTAATATCGCCCTGATTGTTGAGCGCCACGGCATTACCGGCGAGTAAGGCGCCATCACTGCTCAGGTCGCCCTGACGGACACGCGCATACACCTGCGGCACGGTCACCACTTCAGTAGTCCCATCCGGCAAGGTCACGGTTTGGTTAGTCAGCCAGATAATGTCTGAGGTGAGCAGCGCCATTTGCGCCGGGCTTAAGGCGACGCCCGGCGTTAGCTGTTGCTGTTGGCCAAAGGCGATACCGGCATCCATCAGCGCTTTAAACTGCGCTTCGTCGTTATTGTAGCCCGGCAGATAGCGTCGGCCAGTCAGTTGGGTGATTTGGTCGCGCACCAGCCGCTGTTCGTAAAACCCATCGCCCAGGCGTTTGTGGACCAGCGCCGGGTCGTGCGTTAATTGTTGCCGCATATAATCCGAGCCCAGCCACTGTTTATACTGGGTAAATTTCGGGTCGGTCTCGACCAGATAGTGGCTGTCACTGCCCGGTTGCACCGTATACAGGCTGTTATCCGGCAGGCGGGTATTGGGGGTCACTACACGTATCGCCGGGTCGATTGTTTGCCCTTTCACCGTTTCCGGGGGCAAACTCAGTTCAAATGGCTGGCCGGGGGGCAAGACCAGAGGCTGGTCGTTTATCCCGCTCACCGGTTTGACCGCCGTGGGAGCCGCGTGTATCTGACCGGTCTGTCGGTCTGTAATCGTGATATCGGTGCCCTGTGGACGGGTATGCTCCTGCCAGGCCAGCGTTTTCAGGTCAATCGTTTCTGTCACCGGGGCAGGGTGATAACCACTGCGGCTTTTCCCCTGCGAGGTTTTGGTGCCGCCGAACCCGAATTTTTTCTTTCTGGTTTTTTTTGCATACCAACGAGTCTGGCGGCCGGTATCAGTAGTGATACGTTCGCCCTGAGTCGCTATATTGTGCAGTTCGCCGATTTCCCCGTCCAGTGCGCCGCCCGCCACGATTTGGCTGTCGTGATTGGTGACTTTCGCACTGTTGAGCGTGATATTGCCGCCCGCCAGAATTTTACCGGGGTCACTCTGTTTGACCTGCGTTTCCTTCACGGTGCGGGTGTACTGATATTCGTAAAAGTCATTACTGCGACTGCCATCCGGCATGATGGCATCGTGCACGCCATATTTATTGTGGCGGGACGTGTCCACTTGCGACCAGTCATAGCGGGTGGTCTGGCCGCTCAATACCGCATCGTGATGTGGCGATTTTTCCGTTTCGACGACTTGGGTGACCAGACCGGCGTTGGTGTTGTGAATCTGCTCAGCCTGAATCTTCAAATTGTTCCCGGCTTCAATCGTTGCGGCGTGGTTATTGAGCTCACGCGCCTGACCGGTGGCTGTCAGGCTGTTGTCCAACCGGCCGCCAATGCGCATATCGCCCACGCTGTAAATCTGGGCATGATGCTGGTTGTTGAGTATCCCGGCGCCGATATCCAGCCGGTCACGGGCAGCAATCACGGCGGCTTTGCCGTCCTGTGCGCTGTTATTCAGCGTGCCCGTCTGGAGGGCGAGTTGGTCGCCGTAAATGCGCCCGGTGCCGGTATTGTTCAGGGTGTTGGCCGTGAGATGGGTCAGGCCGCCGTCAATCAATCCGGTATTGTTCAGCGTATCGTGGACCTTGATTTGCGTTTGCCCGGCGCTGATTTCACCGGCAGCGCTGTTGGTAAGATTTTGCGCCCCAAGATGCAGCGCCCGACCGGCTTTTATCTGGCGGTCATTAAGAATATTGCCGCTGGTTTTCAGGGTCAGATTGCCATTGGCCGCCGTGTTGCCGGTATGGTGAAAATCCTCGGTTAAGGTGACGGCCATATCCCCCTGCGATAACAGTTGGCCGTCACCGCTGAGGGACTCGGCGTTAATATCGAACTGCTTTCCGGCAATTAAGGCGCCCTGTTGGTTGTTAATCCTCAGATGCGGTTGCTGAGCCTCGCGGTTGATAGTGAGCTGTTTGCCTGCGGAGACCAGCCCCTGAGTATTATTCAAGGTCTGGCTGATGTTCGCTTGCAGGCGGTCGGCCGCCCGTAAAGCGCCCTGGCGGTTGTCCACCTGTTGGGCGTTGACCGTCAGGTTTTGCGCTTCCAGTCCTTTATCCGTCTGCGCCGTGTCGCGGTTAATCAGGTGAGCGGCGCTCAAGGTCAATTGCTGACCGCCACGGATAAGGCCGCCGGTGTTATCGGTTTGGGTTTTGACATTGAGTGTGGTGTCGCCCACGGCTTGCACCTGCCCGTGTCGATTATCGAGCCGCTGGGTTTTCAGGTTGAATGTACCGGCCGACAACAATTTGCCGTCCCGGTTATCGGTTTGCGCCTGTCGGGTGTCGATAACCAACTGTCCGCCTTGAAGATGGCCGTGGCGATTATCCAGCGGGCCGCTGGTGACGGTGGTTTTGCCCTCGCCAATAATCTGGCCCTGCTGGTTATCCAGTAACTGCCCGTCGGTATCCAGATTCAGGGCGTCTGCGGATTGTAAGGTCCCGTTGCGGTTAGTGAGTTGCTGACTGTGAATGTCCAGCCCGCCATTCCCGGCTATCTGTCCCTGAGTATTGTTGAGCATGCTGCTGGTCAGCGTCGTTTTGCCGTCCGCCGCTATCATGCCGCCGGTGTTATCAATGTCGCCGGTACGCAGGGTTAACTGCCCGCCGCTTAACAACCGGCCTCCTTTTTGGTCGGCATTGCGGGTATTAATGAGCCCATGCCCGTGGGTATCAACGGCCATCTCCCGGCCGGATTGTAACCGCCCCGCCGTATTATCCAGTTCACCACTGTTTAAGGTCAGGGTGTCCCCGGCTATCACCTGTCCCGCGGTATTGATGAAGGGCTGGCCGGTGGTCTGGCTGTTGATATGCTGCACCAGCAACACGCCTTGCGTGTTATCCAGTGTCTGGCTGGTTGTAGTCAGTCGGGTTTTGGCTTCAAGATGGCCGTTAGCGTTTTGAATGGCTTTGCCAATGGTCAGGGTGGCGCTGTCCCCAGCGGCGACAAGGCTACCCCGGCGATTATCCAGTTGGGCGGCGCTGAGCCGGAGCGCATTGCCCGCTTCCAGCCGGCCCGCCTGATTGTCCAGCGTGTCTTTGACCGTCAGTGTCAGCGAGCCCTTGTCGGCAGCCACAAGGTTGCCATGACGATTATCGACGGTCGTTGCCTTAAGGTTCAGGTTACCGTTACCGGCAAGGGTGCCGTTCTGGTTATTTAGGGTGTTCACCGTCAGAGACAGCGTATCTTTGCCGCGTTGTTGCATCAGCCCGCCTTGATGGCTCAGGGTATCCGCGTTGACGGTAATCTGCCCGGCCTGCGTTTCAGCCTGATTCAGTTGCAGTTCACCCGCCTGTATCGTCAGGGCGCCGTTGGTGAGCAGTTTGCCTTTATCACCCAGCCAGCGTTGGCTGTTGAGTGCCAGTTTCCCGTTACCCGCCAGTTGCACTGTGCCCTGAGTGTTATCTGCTTGATGCGCGGTCAGATGCAGGTCCTCGCCCTGACTGGCAATGTTGCCCTGCTGGTTATTCAGTGTGTCTGTGGTAATCGTGAGCTGTTTGCCCTGGCTGAACAGGGTACCGCCACGGTTATTCAGCATGCGAGTGTTAAGCGTCAGTTCACCGGTACCGGTCTGGTTAATTTTTCCCTGCTGGTTGGCGATATCCGGGGTCGTGAGGTGGATTTCCCGCGCCACTAACTGGCCGCCGTTGTTGTTAAACTGGCCCGGCGTTTTCGCAGTCAAACGGTTTGCGTTAACGGTGGCGCGAGCGGTACTTATCCCGTGTTGACTGGCATTCAATTGAATCTGACTGGCGGCGGTCTGGCTGTCGCTCAGGTCAATGTGTTGACTGTGGACGACCAGTGTGTCGGTCGCCAGATTTTTGCCATTGGCCTGAACGTGTTGCGCGGTCAGGGTCAGTGAACCGGGGCGGGTGGTGTTGCCCTTATCATCCAGTCCGGCGGCCCAGACGCTGTCATGGCTGCTGTGTATGGTGCCTGCGGTAACGGTGGTATCGCCGCGGGCTTCCACCCGGCCCTGATTCTTTAACGCCCCGTTGGCTTGTAAATTCACCGTTGATTGTGACAACAATTTGCCCGCGTTAGTCACATTGGAAGACGACGTTAATTGCAGCCCGTCACGGCTGCTGATGGCGCCGCGGTTTTCTATCCAGCCATCGGCGGTAATATGCACGTCCCCGGCTGAGGCCCCGATATTGCCGGCATTATGGACGCCCACCCCCGTTTCGGTGCCTATTAGCCTAATTTTATGGGCATACATGCCGCCCAGTGCCGCCACATCCAACGCAAACTCCGGCTGGTCAGTGGCCTCAGCGGATTTTTTCTCAATCTTCTGGTGTGCCGCATCCACCCGATTGCGCCCGGTGGTCACTTTCAGGTCTTGCGCGTGTAATTTGGCGTTAATCGCCACGGAGCGGGCGATAATATCGGTGTAACTTTGCTGGGTGCTGTCCATGCCGTGCCCGTCAATGCGCACTTCCCCCTGATTGACATCAAACCCTTTCAATCGGCCCCGCTCCATCAGCGCTTGTCCGGTGGTGAGCGTGGTGCGATGCGCGTTAATAAACCCGCAGCCGTTACAGGTGATCCCCGAAGGGTTGGCAATAATCACCTCGGCTTTATGCCCGGCCACTTCAATCCAGCCGTTGAGGTGACTGCGGTCGTGGCTGTTGACTTCATTGAGGATAACGCTGGCGTCCCCTTTGGCTAACCACGGATTACCCGCCACCATACCGCCGAGTTGGGTCTGCGTGGCCTGATGGCTGTTATTAAGGATAACCCCTTGTTTATCCACATCAAACTGACGGTAGCTGTTGTGAGAAACGCCATCAGAGCCGGGCGTCTGAATATTCACCTGCGGCGTGCCGTTGGCGCTGCGAATGATGGTCGGCTGCTGACGTCCCGGCGCCTGTCCATCGGCCACAATCGCCGCCTGTGCGGTGAGTGAAATCCCGCCCAGCGCTAACAAGAGACTGAATCGTAACGCCGTAAACCGGCAACGACACGACGGCAGAGATGGCCGACGAGCGCGGCGTCCCGTTCGTCCGCGCCCGGCACACACTATCTCGGCCACTACCATCCACATCTGACGGGCCTGATTAAAGATAATACGATACAACTGCTTGTTCATGATTTTTGCTCCACACAACACTACCCACTGGCAGTTTTGCTATTTGAATTAATACTGCCAATACAGGTTGAATCCGGCCGTGACCGGGGAGGTTTGGAAACCGGCGGGTTTGGACAGCGGGATGCCGACAAACAGGTCGTAGCTCACCCCTTTCAGGTTGCCTCGCCAGCCCAGGGCACTTCCCGCCAGGTGTTTTCCGAGCAGCGCGTCACTGCCCCGTCCGCCCACTTCGCCATAGTCGATCCCCAGATACAGCGATTGCCCGCGCAACGGGGTTTGCCAGTCCAGTTCGTTCCGGCTGTACCAACCCCGATCAGCGGATAACGTCAACTCGCCATCAAAGCCGCGTACCGTCCAGCGGCCGCCAATGGAAAAGCGATCCTGGGGCGTCAATGGGCTGGCGCTTATCTGACGTAAGTATTGGGTTTGATAAGAGAAGGGTTGAGAAAACAGCGTTACCGGCCCGGCCAGCGTCGCCGAGAATTGGGTGATTTTAGGTAAGGCGGTCCCTTCATTGCGATACTCTTCCGGCGCCGGTTGCGCGCCAAACCAGCGCATGCCCTGTTGGTAAGTCACCCGGGTATCGAGAGTGGCGTTGCCGATAGTGTGATGATGGGACAGCCCCAGCTTCCAGCCTGCGGTTTCCCGGCGCTGAACATCGATTTCAGTGTTGTCAATAAAATTGCGGGACGCCCGGCGATAAATTTCACCGTTGAGCAGGGTTTTCTGGTCGGCGTTACGGTGCAGCACCCGGCTGAGCTGGACCGCCAGGTTTTGGCTTTTGCCCCGGTATTGGATCGCCTGATTCAGCCCGGCGATTGTCTGCACATAATCGTAATGACTGGCGGTCACGCTCGCCATCCAGTAGCCGAAGGGCAGCGAATAATAGAGCGTGTCGTTTTGGCTGCCTTTTCCGGCAGACGCATGAATATCGCGTCCACCGGAGAGATAGAACAGGTCGCTTAGCGCCAGCGGGTTATCCAGAAAAAAGGTGAATCCGCCCTGATAACGCCCGGTGCTTTTGGTGCCGGTATCATCCAGATACGTGGCGACTCGCCAGTGCCGGGACTGACGCCAGTCCAGCACAATATCACTCTCCCCCGGTTGCGCTGCCGGGACAATGTTCATCTCCGCCTGAACCGTCGGAAAACGTTGCAAGTTTTCCAGTCCCTGCTCGATATCCCGTAAATCCAGCAATTTTCCTTCACGCGCGGGAAAGGGGGTTATCCGCTGGATATATTTTCCGCTGTCAGGGGTATAGCGGATATGTCGGATGTTGCCCGGTATCATCACCAGTTTTAGCGTTTGGGTATGCAGATCCTGACGAGGAACCAGAACCCGGCTGGTGACATAGCCGTGATTAATGAGCTGATCTTGCAATTCGGTCATCAGTCGGTTAATGCCCTGAGCGCCGAGGCAATGGTTTTCGCCCTGTTGAGCAACACGCCTGAACGGCAACCAATGCGGGAAATTTTCAGTGCCGGCCAACACGACGCGGGTGATCGGAAAACACGGCGTTTCCCGCGGAAATGCGGATGACACCGCCTGTTCGGGGACAGACAGGTGAACCTCCGCAGGGGGTGGGGCTAATTGCGCCTCCAGGGCTTGCGCGTGCCTGTTGATGAATGAGTTGTTGTGCTGAGAGGTCTGCGGCCTGACTGCCTGAGACTACACTATAAAAAACCGCAAACACTAAAATACTGCTTTTCATTGACTTTCTATTCCACAATGCCAGAGCGGTATTAACCACGAATTTAGCTTAGCGATCAATATTTGAGATTGATGATCAACTGGACATCTAAAATAGGAGGTTGGTTAAGATAGCAGCAAAAACAAGGGGTTATATTGCAAGCAAAAAACAGGCCAATGTGATTATTTTGTGACAATATTGTATAAAAAATAGATTAATATTAATCATTTAATAACCAATATTAATAATTTCAAATTAATTTCATTTTTTGTGTCAATTATGTGATGCATATCACATTTATTATGTTTGGTTTCATAATGAAATCACTAGCGAAGTGATTCTTGTCGTAAATTGGTGATGAAATGTTATCTTTTTTGATGAGGTTAGATGGTAACTTTTAGCTCAGTTGGCAGAAAAGTAAGACGCGGTATACCCTTATCGTTAAGCTCCATAGCAAACAGCATCAGAAGTCGCGCAAGCCGCCGTGAAAGTGTTATACGGGTTAAACATTCAACAACGGTTTGGTGTTTGCAGAGCATGAATTCATCAGTGAAAAATTAGAGGCACAAATTTACTTTTATCACACCCCTACTTACTTCTGGAAAAGAGGGGATCAATGGGTTAATCAGGCAATACTTTCCAAAGGGAACCAAACTTAATGAAGTCTCTGAGCCGGAAATAAATTTCGTGGTAAACCGATTCAATAATCGCTACCGAAAAATTCGAGGGTAAAACACCCAATGAATTATTTAAAGGAATGCGGATATGTTTACTTCTAGAGTAACGATATTGTACTTATTATATGAATCTTCCCTACACTATTAATAGGGTCATTCAAACTTATCCACCCTTAATAAAAACCTACTTTTTATTTTAAGAAAAATAACTTCCTCACCAAAGCGATTATAAATTAATTTTAAAATCACATTCAGTAATAATTAGTATAGATAGCCCAGTTACTCGCTAACAGAACAATGGACTAAGAAATAATAATAATATGAAATACCCAATTATAGTTATACTAAGGATGAAATTAACCAAAGAGGAGAATGATAATGTCTATATCCCTTGAGTACTTTCAATCTGCAAAATTTGACGGTAATTTATATCTCAAATGTCACGGTGAAATGAGTAACAATACAGAAATAAAATACACCGTAACCAATTTGAATACAAAAGAGATATATGAATATTATAGTGAAGATAATCAACTCGTCTGTTTGACTTCACTTAAACCCGCAAATTATACAATAGAAACCACCCTTATTCAGGAGGGTAAAACAATTTTTGATCTTACACCAGAAAATATAGAAATAAAAGAATCAGATTTCTTATTTGATATCAATAAGAAAATCGATGAGATAGATAAAAACAAAAGTTATAATATCGACATTAACCATATACCACCGAAAAAAACATCCCCAAAAGATAACACTATCTCTTTAAAAGGAAATAATGACATCCCAAATAAAAATTTAAAGTATAATCTTGAGATTATGTTTTACGCTGATGGGTTAAAAAGATTTGAAATAGAAAAAGATAATTTATTACCTGTTTTTAATTCATATAAAAGCATAATAGAAATAAAACCTGTTTTTAATCAAGAAGATTTAGATAAGAAAACCTGGAAAACACCCGAATTCAGTAAATTAATTCACCTTTACAAGGTAGATGCTGATATTAATCATGCTGATTTAGTCAAGTTAGCCAATGAATTGGAGAAACTGGATTATGTCGAATTTTGCTCTCTTACACCGATTTTGAAAGAGCTACCGCCGCCACCTTTGCTTCTCGAAGAAGAAACTGCAATTCCTGAATTTGATACTATTCATATCGTTACACCTGATTTTTCACATCTACAGGGATATTTAGACGAACACAACGGTATGAATATTAAAAAGGCTTGGGATGAAGGTTATAAAGGCAAAGGCGTCACTGTACATCATCTTGATTTTGGCGTTTATAGAAACCATGAAGATTTAGTTGGTAATATTACGGTTATCAACAGCCGCCCAGAAACACAAGATTGTAATCACGGTACAGCAGCTACCGGCTGTATTTCTGCAAAAGATAACAAATTCGGTGTGACGGGTATTGCTCACGAATGTCAATTCCGTTTTTATGATGTCGATGATTTTGATAGAATAATATATAGCTTTTTACCCGGAGATATTATTAGTTTAAATATTCAAACTGTAGCCAATAATAGATATTATCCTTTTACCTACCTCAAATCTAATTGGCAAAAAATAAAAAGTTGTGCTGATGCAGGAGCAATCATTATTTTCGCTTCTGGTAATAGTGGTATTAATTTAGCCTATGACTTCACTTTCCCTAATTATGGCGATCCTGGCGGTATTATGATCGGCGCCTGTGCATCAATTAATGGACACAGGTTAGTCTTTTCCAATCATAATCTTTACACCAGTTTAAACTCTTGGGGTGAGAATGTCACAACTACTGGATATACAAACTTACAGTATCTACCAGGAAATAATAGAAATTATACTCGCAGTTATAATGGCACATCCAGTGCTACACCTTTAGTCGCAGGTGCATTAGCACTTATTCAGTCCTATGCTAAATCAAAATATCATAAATATCTTAATTGCACTCAAATAGCAACACTGGTTAGAAGTAGCGGTTTTACAATAGGAGAACTACAAGGAATCGGCACACGACCAAATGTCGCAAATGCTTTCAAATTAGTTGATCGTCTGTTTTCTTAATTCAGATAAATGATTTCAAATTAAAGTAGCGATATTTTATCAAGGCCACCCGTTATTCTACGGGGGCCTTATATTAATTAAATAATTAATGCAGTTTTAATCGTGGGCGAATTACACGGTTAATACCGCCAACGAGCATCATCAGGCCAGTTTTGATATATCCATGTAAGGCTACCTGATGCATACGATATAAAGAGATATAGACAGCGCGAGCTACACGCCCTTCTATCATCATTGAACCACGCATCAAATTGCCCATCAAACTACCCACCGTACTGAATTTAGATAATGACACCAATGAGCCATGATCTTTATAGGTATATTCTTTTAACGGCTTGTCATGCAACAAGGCAATAATATTACTATAACAGCGGCTGGCCATTTGATGAGCCGCTTGCGCCCTTGGTGGAACAAAGCCGCCTTCCTTCTTCGAGCATGATGCGCAATCACCAATGGCAAAAATATGCTCATCAAATGTCGTTTGCAGCGTTGGCTTCACCACTAACTGATTAATCCGGTTCGTTTCAAGACCGGCAATATCTTTCATAAAATCAGGTGCTTTGATACCAGCAGCCCATACCATGAGATCAGCCTTAATCAGCTCACCCTCTTTAGTATTCAACCCATGCTCATCAGCACTGGTCACCATAGTTTTAGTTAATACATGAACGCCAAGTTTGGTAAGTTCCTGATGTGCCGCAGCAGAAATACGTGCCGGCAATGCAGGCAAAATTCGTTCTCCTGCTTCAACTAACGTAACGTTCAACGCTTCTGAACTTAGCCCTTCAAAACCATAACTGTTAAGCTGTTTTACCGCATTGTGCAATTCCGCTGATAACTCAACCCCTGTCGCACCACCGCCAACGATAGCAATATTAACCTTATCTTGCTGACCACAGTTTGCAGAATACTTAAGAAACAGATTCAACATTTCATTATGGAAACGGTGAGCCTGTTGCGGGTTATCCAGGAAGATACAGTGTTCTTTCACACCTTGTGTATTAAAATCATTAGATGTACTGCCCAGGGCCATAACCAGAATGTCATAACTCAATTCACGTTCAGGCACCAGTACTTCGTTATATTCATCCCTGATTTCAGACAAAGTAACTTTTTTGCTATCACGGTGAATATCAGTCAACGTCCCTAATTGGAAACTGAAATAGTGGTTACGGGCATGAGCCAGATAACTCAACGCATCAACTCCATCATCAAGGGAGCCGGTTGCTACTTCATGTAATAACGGCTTCCATAAGTGACTTTGGTTACGATCCACCAGCACAATTTCTGCTTTCTTCTTGCGACCTAACTTATGCCCCAGACTGGTTGCCAGTTCCAAACCACCAGCACCTCCACCAATGATAACAATTCTCTTCTTTGGTGTTGTCATGACTACTCCACTAAAATGTAAACCAAATGTTATTTAAGGGCAGTAAAATAGTACCTTTAAATAACATTTAGTTTTATACCCGTTATCTTTCAAGTTGCCTCTTTGTTGGCTGCGCTCACTCACCCCGGTCACATAGTTATCTATGCTCCCGGGGATTCGCTCCTTTGCCGTCGCGATGCATCTTGAAATCCATTGGGTATATATAAATAACTGATGTGATAATTACAGAATATCATGACTGGTTAGTGGGTCATACCAAAATTGAACAACATCAAATTCTTTTGAATAAATAAACATCAATCACAAAATTTGTCAATTTATTTTCAATCGGTTGGATTCGGCTCTTATTTCTTTCACTTTCCCATTTACATAGGAAATAAAATATGCCCTAAAAAAAGAGCGCTTAAAGAACCTGATATTAAAGAAATTTCAGGAATGTGACCATGCTATGTATACAAAAAAGCGGGATATTTTCCCGCACAATTAACGCTAAAGGTCATCTATTTGGCAGTAACACAAACACTTTACAAATTACCGTGCGCAATCCTGCCATTGTTCATACAAAGCCGTTAGTGCTTTATTAGCCTGCTGCCAACGCTTTGAATTCTTTAACTCATTCAGGCTATATTGACCGCCTCGATGATACAATTCTGATAATTTCTCCACTTTGGTCAACGGCAGATTGTCAAGCACGCTAACCGCCCCATCACGGTTATTACAGATCAAAATCATGTCACAACCAGCATTCAGTGCTGTCTGTCCGCGTTCAACGTAACTTCCCATCATCGCCGCCCCTTCCATAGAGAGGTCATCGGAAAATATCACGCCATTAAACCCCAATTGCTGACGCAGCACCGATTTTAACCAATATGAAGACCCACTGGCGGGATGCTCATCTACCTGAGGATAGATCACATGAGCCGGCATAATCGCATCCAATAAATTACGCTGGATAAAATCACGGAAAATAGACATATCATGATGACAAATAACTTCCAACGGGCGATCATCACAGGGAGTTTCTTTATGAGAATCAGCATTGACAGCGCCATGCCCCGGAAAATGTTTACCCGTCGATTTCATTCCGGCAGAATGCATGCCTTTAATAAAGCACTCCGCCATCATCTTGGCCTGTTCAGGATCTTCATGGAATGAACGTTCACCAATAGCCACACACTGGTGACCTAAATCCAAAACCGGCGCAAAGCTGATATCAATATCCATAGCAATCATTTCAGACGCCATCAACCAACCCGCTTCTTCCGCCAATTGAGTGCCATTAAGATTATCTCCCAATCCTGCAAAAGATTGAGCCGCCGGTAAGCAAGTAAAACCTTCACGGAAACGCTGAACTCTGCCGCCTTCTTGATCAACAGCAATCACCAGACGGTGACGGGAAGCCTTACGAATCTGACGTACTAATTCTCGTAATTGCTCAACATCATAAAAATTACGGGTAAACAGAATTAATCCGCCCACTAATGGATGTTGCAAAATTTCCTTCTCTTCACTATCCAATTCATAACCAACAACATCTAACATGACCGGACCCATAACATTCCTCGCTTGTATTCATATATTGCAATCAATACAGTAGTGATAGATTTAAAACGTTAGACCAAAAGAGAGACGTAACGGTTGCGCTAATTCTAAAAATTGTGGATCGCCACTCTGTCTCCAACGCACTTCAAACCACATCAAAAACATATAATCAACCCAAGGTTGCCAACGTTTAATCTGGCGCTCTAATCGCGTCCGATCTAAGTATCCTGATGGCTGACAGCAATAAGAGTTCAAAAAATCCTGCTGCTGCGAATCACCCCAATGATTAGTGCGAAACAGTGTCGCTAGCGCAAATCCAATATCGGTATCAGTTGCATATTCCCAATCAATGAGTTTCAACCCCCAAGAAGTATTAAGCAAATTACCGTAATGCACATCCATATGAGCAGGTGATAATTTTAGTATTGAAGGCATTGGAGACGATATAAAATGTTTATGCAACCGCAACCAGCGGGGAGTAAGACGCGCTTTATCAATTTGCAACCAGTAGCTTTCTAGCTGATGCCGTAGTTGAAGCCGATACCCAAACAGAGGCTGGTGATGCAAAATCGCCAATAATGCCGCCAATTTTTGCAAAAAATCAGGCTGAGAAAACTCATTTTGCCCAATAACACGACCGGGCAACCACTCCAACAACAGCCAGTGAGGAACCATTGCTATGACTTGCGGAGCAATTTTTACCTGGCCGAGATGGCGCAAAATGGCGCTTTCACGCCGACGATTAACGCCAAGCTGTTTCCCCTGCCGCCACTGCCTGCGGCCAACAACATGATATTCACCATTGGTAGCATAATAACTCTCGTTTGTCAGACCACTTAACGATCTTATCTTCCAATCGCTTACCTCAGTATGCGGCCATTGCCTGCACAACGCCCGCAACAAACAATCATGATTATTTAACGTCACCGTGCCCTGACCAAAGAATTTCACCCGTCTGTACCAGCATCAGTTGCATGACGATATCACGCTTATCACTGTTGCCCGAAACTATAGAATAGAGAACATAATCGGCATTCAAATAACGCGCCAGACCAATCGCTTTGCTACGCAAACCCAAACTATCTTCCTCAGATAAGCCTAGAGATTGACGGGCACTTTGCACCTGATCTTGCGGCACTAATTCAAAAACATGTTTGCTACTGAGAGCCTGACATAAAGCATTGGTTGCCGGCATGGTTTGTAACGCACCGTTGGTATTGTTTTTTACTGTATCAACTAACAGTAATTTTCCGTTTTCCAACCCATTAGCCTTAACTAATTGCTCGACTAATGGCTGCACAGTACCTTCCCAATCAGTCGTGCTCATTTTCGGGAGTTCTGGCACCTTTTCAGATGGTGGCGTCGGTTTTTCCGATGGAGTCACTGGTACAACTGGCGTCGGGGGTTCAGGCTGCTCCGGTGGCAAAGATGGACATCCAGCCAAAAACATAACCGATAGTGCTACAAAAAGAATTCTTCTCATTAACCTATTCCAATTACAGAGTTTTAAAAAACAGATAAGTTTTCGCTGTGACAGCAGCAACATACTATCGGTTCAACTCCAATGATAAATTCGCAGCATTTATTAAAAAATCGAGTATTAAAAAATCGAGATATTCGAGGCCATCTTGGAATAGACATCCCCAAATATCTACTTATATCCATGAATTTCAGTGCGTTACATTGTCTTTATCAGCAATGGCCCTAAATGGCGACCACCAACCAAATGCATATGAATATGATAAACTTCCTGTCCCGCATGGCGGTTACAGTTCATAATCAAACGATATCCATCTTCAGCAATGCCTTCTTGTTCAGCAATTTTTGCTGCAACCGTCATCATTCGTCCTAACGTTGCTTCATGCTCCGGTTTAACATCGTTCACTGTTGGGATAAGAACATTTGGAATAATCAGAATATGGGTCGGTGCCTGTGGAGAAATATCGCGGAATGCAGTGACCAGATCGTCCTGATAAACAATATCAGAAGGTATTTCACGGCGAATAATTTTACTGAAAATAGTTTCTTCTGCCATCACATTTTCCTTTTATTCAAAAAAATAACAGATATATGAGCGCCTACAAGCCAAAGATTCAAGTTGATAAATCAGATTTTGTCTACATCAACATGAAATAAATCGCAAAAATTCTGTGTGGTCACCTCTGCTAGTGTTTCAACATTCACACCTTTGAGTACAGCCATATATTCCGCAACATCACGTACATATGCAGGTTGGTTCTCTTTGCCACGATGAGGCACGGGAGCAAGGTAAGGAGAATCGGTTTCAATCAGAATACGATCCAACGGTACATATCTCGCCGCTTCACGAATCTGCTCCGCATTACGGAAAGTTACAATACCAGAGAATGAAATATAGAAGCCCAAATCCAGCAATTCTCTCGCCGTATCTTTATCTTCGGTAAAACAGTGCAAAACACCACCACACTCTCGTGCCTGTTCTTCACGCAATACCTTCAAAGTATCATCACGAGCATTACGGGTATGAACGATAACAGGCTTGTTAAGTTTGCGTCCGATACGGATATGTTCACGAAATGAGGTTCGCTGTAATTCAGCATTATCCTGTTGATAATAGTAATCCAACCCAGTTTCACCTAGTGCGACAACTTCATTCCCGGCCGCTAAACGTGCCAACTCATCAAAGTCATAACCTTCATCCAGATTAAGTGGATGAATACCGCAGGAAAAGACGATATTTTCCCGTTTACCAATGAGAGTTTTCATTTGCTGGAAACCGGGTAGCGTCGTCGCTACTGCCAGCATAAATTTAACCTCCCGATCTGCCGCTTTTGCAACCACATCATCTACATTTTTATGTAGGTTTTCATAATCGAGACAATCGAGATGACAATGCGAATCAACTAACAACATATTTAAACTCGTATACAAAAAGATTTCAGGGTTATGAAGTAAACTGTTTTTCCCAATTGAGCAACTGTTCTGTCAACAATAATTCCCAATTTACGCCCACCACTGAAAGCAACTGATGACGACAAGACATCCAATCATCAACGCTTTGCAGCAAAACAGCCATAGTATGCATGGAACTTAATTGATAAATCAGCGTTTGTTGATCCTGATTGATGCAATAACGCTGTACCTGCCGTTGCCACTTCACTGCATCAAGTAACAAACTGATAAGCCAATGAAGGCGTTGCGGCGCATTTTCATGATTCAGTTGAGGTAAAAGTGACAAAATATCACGTTTGTCCAAAGCCTGTTTGACAGCCTGGCAAAATCGCTCCCGTATCTGCCATTGCTCTGGTTGTAACAATTGTTCTGCTGCTACGGGTGCCCCTTGAGACAGTTTCAACGCTGTCATTGCATCGACCGAAGAAATTAAAGGCAACTGTTTTTGCAACCAATAAAGGCTACTTTCCATTTCAGGCACCGACAGAAAATAGTAAAAACAGCGGCTACGTAAAGTTGCCAAAAGGCTGGCTGGTTGCCGGCATTCCAGAAGAAAATAGGTATGTTCCGGCGGCTCTTCCAACGTTTTCAATAATGCATTAGCCGCAGCATCTGTCAAACACTCAGTCAAAGGTAACCAGACAATTTTTACCCCGCCTTGCTGAGAACGACTATAGAGCTTTTCCGTAATCTGCCGTACCGCTTCCACACCAACGCTGGTTTTACCCTTCTCCGGAGACATAATGTGCCAATCAGGATGGGTCTCTGCCATCATCAAGTGACAACTATGACACTTCCCACAACTTTTCATCTCCTGCCTATTCTGACACATCAACCATCGGCTTAATCCATAGATCAACACATCGGCTCCAGTACCTGCATTAGCATGAACCAATAAAGCGTGATGTCCTCGTCCTTGCCGGTGAGATTCCACCAACTGACGATATGCCTGATTAAGCCACGGATACCAATTCATCAGCTATTTTCCTGCTGCTTTAGCCACTGCCCAAGTACCTGATAAATATCTTCTTGTACCTGCTCTATTGATTGAGCCGCATCAACGGTCACAATACGCTTATCCTGTGCTGCAAACTCCAGGTAACGACTACGAGTACGATTAAAAAAATCCATCGACTCTTTTTCAATTCGGTCTAACTCTCCACGTTCGCGAGCGCGTAGTAAACCAATCTGAGGAGGAATATCAAGATAAATAGTTAGGTCAGGGTGAAAATCGCCAAGCACGGTATCACGCAGTGAAGTCATCAAGTTTTTATCAATACCACGCCCACCCCCTTGATATGCCTGGGAAGAGAGGTCATGACGATCACCCACAACCCATGTACCGCAAGCCAAAGCAGGTTTAATCACATTTTCGACTAATTGAACTCTGGCTGCATATAACATTAATACCTCTGCTTTATCCGTCAGAGATTCACCTTCAACACCTTGTTTAATTAACCCACGTAATTTTTCTGCCAGTGGTGTTCCACCCGGCTCACGGGTAAAAATTAAATTCTGAATACCGTGCTGCTGCAATATTTCAACGACTGTTTTCATCGCTGACGTTTTTCCTGCGCCTTCCAGCCCTTCAATAACAATAAATTTGCCGTTCATTTGTCTTGTTTTAACCTCTGACGGTAAGTATTTACCGCCTTATTATGCGCAGCCAGATTGGTTGTAAACGTATGACCACCTTTACCATTCGCCACAAAATAAAGAAATTCGGTTTTTGCCGGATGGGCAGCCGCTTTTATGGAAGCAAGGCCAGGCATCGCAATCGGTGTGGGTGGCAAACCACTAATCATATAAGTATTGTAGGGCGTTAATGTCGTTAAATCTTTACGAAAAATAGTGCCTGTGTATTTTTCACCTAAACCATAAATCACGGTCGGATCAGTTTGAAGCCGCATGTTCAACCGTAAGCGATTAATAAATACAGAAGCCACTTTTGTCCGCTCAGCCTCAACACCGGTCTCTTTTTCAATAATCGACGCCATAATCAACATTTCATAAGCATTCTTATAGGGCAGGTTTTTGTCGCGCCCTTCCCATTCCTCTTCAAGCGTCATTTTCATCTGTCGATATGCTCGTTTCAACAATGCCACATCGCTTGTACCTGCCGTATAGTGATAGGTATCAGGATAAAGCCATCCCTCCAAAGTATCTGTATCTTTTATATCGAGTATTTCAGCCAACTCCTGAGCATCTTTATTATCCAGTTCATGTTTAAGATATTCAGATTGCTGTAATATTTTCCACCAGTCAGATAAACGACTACCTTCAACAAAACGGACCGTAAATTGCGCTTCTTTACCACTAGAAAATAATTGCAGCATTTCCCGCAAAGTCATTTCGCGTGTTAATTGGTAAGTTCCCGCTTTAAACTCGGCAAGTTTTGGTTCCAACCTTAATAACCAAGGGAAAATATGACTATCTTCAATCAAGTTATCCCGAACCAGTAACGTCTCCAAACCATGACGACCAATACCTGCTGGTAAGGTAAATATTCGATCCTGTTTAATTGTTAGTGTTTGATCCGCAAATTTTTCAACTTTTTTATAGCCAGCATAGAGTAATATTGCTGCCGTAATGACCATCAAAACCAATAGAGCAAAAAGACGTTTTTTTCTTTTCATTAATTAATCTAATAATTTAAACAGATAGTGAATTACAACTTCAGGCACTCAGGAAGCAAATAACCATACAGCTCCCTTGACTGATATTCCCATATGGGCTGATTTTCATTAGCTTGAATTTCTCTAACAGGTATCACTGGCATTAAAGAATTACAGACTATCACCTCATCTGCATCAGCCAAGGTTTCGGGATAACAGTTTACACAGGAAAAGTAATAATCGCTTTCTGATAATAACGCGATGATTCTTTCCCGCATCACCCCTTCGATACCACAGCCTCGTAAATCAGGAGTATACACATCTTTTCCCTTACGCCAGAAAATGTTTGCAGTACAGCATTCAACCAACAAACCATCCGTATCAAGCACCAGAGCTTCATCAGCATTTGCTTTTTCAATAAATGATTTAATCAATACCTGTTCTAATCGATTAAGGTGTTTAATTCCGGCAAGATAGGGGTTTATTCCCATCGGTATCGGACTAAGCACCAGAGAGAAACCTTTCTGACGCTGTTTCAAATATTTTTCGGGATAAGGACTAAGAGACAAAATCTGATTGGGTTGCGTAAAACCCTCAGCACTGTAACCTCGCCCTCCGGTTCCACGGGAAATAATAACTTTAAGTACACCTTGTTCAGTTGTAGAAGCAATCTGTCTTATGTGGTTTTCAAGCTGTTGCCAATCGGGTTGTGGAAGATATAACCTTTCAACGCCCTTTTGTAATCTTTGGATATGCAATGGCAGCAAAGCGGCCTGCCCTTGTTCTACTCTTGCTGTTGTGAAGCAACCATCACCGAATTGAACTGAACGATCATTGACAGGTAAATAGTCGCTCCGCTCTCCATTAATCCAATACATATAACTTTGTTCTTAATTACTCAAAAAGGCATTTCAACCAATTTATCAACAAACGCTATCATAGTATATCGCTGACACGAGTGCAAAAATGCCCATAGTTCTTGCCACAAAAAAAGCTCCAATAATTATTAACTATTGGAGCTCTTTATCTATCACCTCTCGACATTTACAAAACCATACCGAGAGACTTTCAACATTAACAGCAACTTTCTGTAATATCAGGCTTTGTCTGTCAATTAGGTTTATATCTTACGAAAAATCAGTGAGCCGTTAGTACCACCGAAGCCGAAAGAGTTACACAATGCATATTCCATCCCCTCCACCTTACGGGACTCATTTGGCACGAAGTCCAGACGGCAGTTCTCATCCTGATTTTCCAGGTTGATAGTTGGCGGAACAAGCTGATCACGCAATGCCAAGATAGTGAAAATAGACTCAACCGCCCCCGCAGCACCCAACAAATGACCCGTCATTGATTTGGTTGAACTCACTAAAACATCAGTGCCTTCACCAAACACGGACTCAACTGCATGGGCTTCCGCTAAGTCGCCAGCCGATGTTGAAGTACCGTGAGCATTAATATAGCCCACTTGCTTGGTAGTGATACCGGCATCTTTCAGCGCATTTTCCATCGCCAGAGCAGCGCCTGCGCCATTTTCTGGTGGTGATGTCATATGATAAGCATCACTGCTCATGCCAAAGCCAACGATTTCTGCGTAAATTTTCGCACCACGTCTCTTCGCATGCTCATACTCTTCCAGTACCAAGATTCCTGCACCATCCCCTAGTACAAAGCCATCGCGGTCTTTATCCCACGGACGACTTGCGCCTTGTGGATTATCGTTACGGGTAGATAAAGCACGGGCAGCGCCAAAACCACCAACCCCCAGAGGAGTACTGGCCTTTTCCGCACCACCCGCCAGCATAATGTCAGCATCATTATAAGCAATAATACGGGCAGCATGACCAATATTATGTACACCTGATGTACATGCTGTGGCGATAGAAATACTTGGACCACGCAAACCGTAAATGATACTCAGATGACCTGCTACCATGTTTACGATCGTAGAAGGTACGAAGAATGGGCTGATCTTACGAGGACCACTCGCCACCAACGCCCCGTGATTTTCTTCAATCAGACCCAAACCACCAATACCAGAACCAATAGCAGCACCAAAACGACTAGCATTGGCTTCTGTTACTTCAATTCCGGAATCTTCAATGGCTTGCACACCTGCTGCAATACCATATTGAATGAAGTCATCCATTTTTCGTGCATCCTTGCGCGAAATATTGAAATCTTCATGATTAAAATCTTTAACCAGACCAGCAAACTTAGTTGCATGGTGACTGGTGTCAAAATGATCAATAAGGCTGATACCACTCTGTCCGGCACAAACAGCTTTCCAAGAAGATTCTGCTGTATTACCGACAGGAGATAACATGCCTAGTCCGGTCACAACTACTCGACGCTTAGACACGCTTATCCTCCAGGGAGGGAAATTATTTAGGGCAGAAACATAGGCGGTCGAATGACCGCCTAGGTGTGTTCACTTATTCGCTTTGGTTCTGGACGTAGTCAATAGCTGCCTGAACTGTAGTGATCTTTTCTGCTTCTTCATCTGGAATTTCGATATCGAACTCTTCTTCCAGAGCCATTACTAGTTCAACTGTGTCAAGAGAATCAGCGCCCAAGTCATCTACAAAAGAAGCTGAATTAACAACTTCTTCCTCTTTAACACCAAGTTGTTCAACGATGATTTTTTTAACGCGTTCTTCAATAGTGCTCATGCTATTAAATTTCCTATCAAAATTCGCTTTCGCGATGGTTTTCGTAGTTTATAAAATACAGGAAAAGATGCAACCCAATCCCGGCTGGTCGAACCACAAACTTGCACTATTTTGCGTCATCTGACACAAAAAATGCAACTGGTTCGCTCATTTTTTAGTTCATGTACATGCCGCCATTGACATGTAATGTTTCGCCTGTGATGTAAGCCGCTTCATCAGAAGCAAAGAAAGCTACAGCACTAGCAATTTCTTTTACATCCCCAAGCCGCTTAGCGGGGATATCATTCGAAAAGTTCGCCAACTGTTCCTCTGGCAATGCTTTTAGCATATCAGTTTCGATAAGCCCTGGCGCAACAACATTAACAGTAATACCGCGGGAAATCACTTCGCGAGCCAATGTCTTACTGAACCCAACAAGACCTGCTTTCGCTGCTGCATAGCTTGCTTGCCCAACGTTCCCCATTGATCCAACAACAGAACCAATAGAGACAATACGGCCATAACGTTTTTTTATCATGAAACGCATTGCCGCTTTTGTCATACGGAAAACGGATGAAAGATTAGTGTCAATAACATGCTGCCACTCATCATCCTTTATGCGCATCACCAGGTTATCACCCGTGATGCCCGCATTATTCACTAAAATGTCAAGCCCACCCCACTCTGTTCGGATGGTAGACATAAGTTGTTCAATCGATTCCGGATCAGTGACATCCAGCACAAAACCTTTACCTTTTTCACCAAGGTAATTACTGATGACTTCAGCACCTTTTTCACTCGTTGCTGTACCAATGACATAGGCTCCACGCTCTGCTAATAGCTCAGCAGTTGCACGGCCAATCCCACGGCTAGCACCTGTTACTAATGCAATCTTTCCGTCTAATCTCATATTGCCCTCAGTTATTTTCCAATGCGGTTATTAGTGAAGTTGTGTCATTAACTGCTGCTGCGCTTAAGGTATTGACAATTCGTTTATTTAAACCTGTCAAAACTTTACCTGGCCCTATTTCTAATAGCTGTCCGATACCCTGTCCAGCAATAAATTCAACTGTGTCTGTCCAACGAACAGGATTATAGAGTTGTCGTACCAGTGCATCACGAATAGCTTCAGCAGATTGTTCTATTTTCACATCAACATTATTTATCACTGGGAACTGAGGATGACTGAATTCAATTCCTTCCAAAACAACTGCCAGCTTGTCTGCGGCGGGTTTCATCAGCGCACAATGCGACGGTACACTGACTGCCAAAGGCAAAGCCCGTTTGGCGCCTGCGGCTTTACATGCATCACCAGCACGCTCTACCGCCTCTTTCTCACCCGCAATAACCACCTGACCATGTGAGTTGAAGTTAACAGGAGAAACAATTTGCCCCTGAGCCGCTTCTTTACAAGCACGGTCAATGGATTCATTATCTAAACCAATAATAACATACATTGCACCAATGCCTTCAGGTACAGCTTCTTGCATCAATTTACCACGTAGTTCAACAAGTCTAATTGCTTGTTTGAAATCAATGACGCCTGCACAAACCAATGCAGAATATTCGCCAAGGCTATGCCCAGCCATCAGTGATGGCGCTTTTCCGCCTTTTTCCTGCCAGACCCGCCAAATAGCAACCGATGCTGCCAACAACGCGGGCTGAGTTTGCCATGTTTTGTTCAGTTCTTCTTCTGGCCCCTGTTGAACCAATGCCCAGAGATCATATCCCAGCACATCAGACGCCTCAGCGAAAGTTTGCTCGACAGCCGGGAACGCTGTGGCCAAATCGGCCAACATACCAAGGTCTTGAGAACCCTGACCAGGAAATACCATTGCAAATTCAGACATAGACATGCTCATCTTCCTGTCAAATTAAAAACGTATCAGTGCTGAACCCCAAGTAAGGCCACCACCAAAAGCCTCAATTAAGATTAACTGACCACGCTTAATCCGGCCATCCCGCACTGCTTCATCAAATGCTGTGGGTACCGATGCCGCAGAAGTATTACCGTAACGATCCAGCGTTACCACTACTTTATCCATTGTCATATTTAATTTTTTAGCTGTCGCTGCGATAATACGCAAATTAGCCTGATGAGGCACCAACCAATCCAACTCGCTATACGACAAGTTATTTGCATCTAAAGTTTCATCAACTATGTTAGCCAATTCACGAACTGCAATCTTAAACACTTCATTACCGATCATACTGGCATACGCTGGTTCTTTTAGATTCTGACGCTCCTGATAAGGCAATACCAACAATTCACCATAGTTACCATTTGCATGAAGGTGGGTTGAAAGAATCCCTGGCTCATCAGAAGCCCCTACTACCATAGCGCCTGCGCCATCACCAAACAGGACAAGTGTTCCACGATCT
The DNA here is from genome assembly GCF_001083805.1 of Photorhabdus luminescens subsp. luminescens. Classification (GTDB taxonomy): domain Bacteria; phylum Pseudomonadota; class Gammaproteobacteria; order Enterobacterales; family Enterobacteriaceae; genus Photorhabdus; species Photorhabdus luminescens. The sequence goes on from NZ_JXSK01000008.1 coordinate 32,678, forward strand.
TCTGGATCAAGTGTTCTGGTAATAGAATCAGAACCAATAACCAATGCATGTTTCGCCACACCGGTTCTAATAAACTTATCAGCAATACTCAGTGCATAAACAAAACCAGAACAAGCGGCAGAAATATCAAAAGCCGCTGAATTTTGGGTACCCAACATGTGCTGAATTTGGCACGCAGAACTGGGGAAAGCATGAGTGGATGAAGCTGTTGCAACAATGATTAAATCAATCTGATCTTTATCAATGCCCGACATTTCAATTGCTTTCTTTGCGGCCCGAAACCCCATAACCGCAACGGTTTCATCATCAGTAGCAATACGACGTTCGCGGACACCTGTACGGGTAACAATCCACTCATCAGAAGTATCTACCATTTTTTCTAAATCAGCATTAGTACGCACTTGCGCAGGCAGATAACTACCTGTACCTAAAATTTTTGTATACATGTATGTTCAGTCACTCTTGGGTAATGCTGTTTCCAGGCGTGCAGCAATTCTATCAGGAACCTGCCTTTCAACGGCCTGAACAGCCTGTTCGATTGCGGCTTTAAACGCATGCTCATTAGCCGCCCCATGGCTTTTGATTACAATTCCATATAATCCTAACAGACATGCGCCATTATACTGGTCAGGGTTCAGGTGACCGAAGCGTTTTGTCATCCGTTTTTGCAACCACTTCTTGACTATTTTCAACAACCAGGAAAACTTTTTCTTTTGCCCATCCGATGATTTAAGCAGGGATAAGATAACTCTGATCGCCCCTTCCATCGTTTTTAATGTCACGTTACCTGCGAAGCCGTCACATACCAATACATCACTCTTACCTGTCAGTAATTCATCACCTTCCAGATAACCAATGTAATTTATTGTCGGAATGCTCTTTAAAATAGTGGCGGCTTCGCGGATATTATCCAGCCCTTTACTCTCTTCCGTACCAATGTTAAGCAATGCTACCGCGGGATTAACCACCCCTACGACTTCCTCGGCCATTACTGAACCCATAATGGCGAATTGTACCAACATGCGGCTATCGCAATTAACATTGGCGCCTAAATCCAATACAACCGTTTCCCGCTGTTTCAAGTTTGGCAACACGGTCATCAAAGCAGGTCTTTCAATGCCTTCTATCGATTTTAGCATTAACTTAGATAACCCCATCAACACTCCGGTATTTCCTGCGCTGATACACGCCTGCGCTTCACCTGATTTCACTAAATCTAGAGCAATACGCATTGACGTTCCTCGGCTGTTGCGAATCGCTTGCGATGGTTTCGCATCATTAGCCACAACCCGTTCAGCAGGAACCACTTGTAAACGACTGAGCAACTTAGCATCGCTATTTACAAGCATCGGAGAAATGATATCGGGGATCCCGACCAGCAATAATTTAAGTCTAGGGTTAGACGCCAGTGCCTGCAATGCAGCAGGCACCGTAACGCGAGGACCAAAGTCCCCGCTCATGGCATCTAACGCTAAAGTCAGATTAGTCAAGGTATCAACTTGCTAATGACTGGCGGAGATTATTTGTTGATAACTTTGCGGCCACGGTAGTAGCCATCAGCAGTCACATGGTGACGCAGGTGAGTTTCACCAGAAGTTTTATCTACAGACAGTAATGGTGCAGTCAGTGCATCGTGTGAACGACGCATACCACGTTTAGAACGAGTTGGTTTATTCTGTTGTACGGCCATTGACCTTACTCCTTAAGTACTTTTCTTTAAGCTGGCTAATACGGCAAATGGGTTTGGTTTTTCAGCCTCTAGAGGTAATTCGCCAAACACCATGTCCGCCTCGGACACTTCACAGTGTTCAGAATCATGTACCGGGACCACCGGCAGAGAAAGAATTATTTCATCTTCAATCGTTGCCAGCAAATCTATTTCACCAAATTCGTTAACGTCAATTGGCTCATATTCTTCCGGTAATGCTTCAGCCTGTTCATCATTGACGACCGGGCTAAAACAATATGTTATGTGAACGTGATGGCTGAAATTACCGCCACAACGCTGACATTCAAGCGTAACATCCACATCGGAATGCCCACGCACAACCGCCAGACGTTGGTTATCTATCTGAAACGATAAAACGCTGTCTACATCATTGTCCACACTAACCACAGATTCCGCGATACGCAAAACTTGCTCAGGTGAATAACTACCTGCGTAGTCTAATCGTTTCTGAGCTGCGCGAAGCGCATCAATGGTCAGGGGTAATTTTACCTTTTGCATAAGGCGCGCATATTATCTTTGTAATGAGATATAGTCAAAGAAAAAGGCCACACATCTGTACCTTTCCGCCAAATATTCGCTTATTAAGCTGTGCCTAGTTTAAAATGCCTGCAATTATTTCGCCATGTCTTTTGGAAAAATTATGACACAAATCATTTTAGCTTCCACTTCATCTTACCGCCGCATGTTACTGGAAAAACTTCGTTTACCCTTTATATGTGCAGCTCCTGATACTGATGAAGCACCTCGAATGAATGAAAATGCAGAACAGCTTGTTATGCGCTTGGCGCAAGCTAAGGCACAGGCATTACAAGCAAAATATTCTCAGCATTTGATTATTGGTTCTGATCAGGTCTGTGTTATTAATGGCGAAATTACCGGCAAACCTCACAGTTTTGAAAATGCATTTAAACAATTACGGCAAGCCAGTGGTCATTGCGTCACCTTTTATACCGGCATTTCTCTCTTTAATAGCAAAACAGGAATAGCTGATACCCGTTGTGAATTATTCAATGTCTATTTTAGAGAGCTGACTGATGATGAAATTTGGGCTTATTTAACTGCGGAAAACCCCCTTAATTGTGCTGGAAGCTTTAAAAGCGAAGGGTTAGGAATTACTTTATTTGAACGACTAGAAGGGAAAGATCCGAATACGCTAATCGGTTTACCATTAATTACATTGACTGAATTATTAATCCGCCAGGGGGTAAACCCACTGACGGCGAGAGGTTAATTACTGTGATTCTGACGTAGCGTTTTTATACAATAGCGCAATTGCTCATCCATCGGTGCTTCAAGACGTAATATCTCCCCCGTCGAAGGATGAGTAAATTTTAGCGCGCTGGCATGCAAAAATAGGCGGTTAAGACCCGTATCTGACAATTGCGAATCAAAAACTTTATCGCCATAACGATCATCAAAAGCGATCGGATGCCCAGCATATTGAGCATGAACACGGATTTGATGAGTCCGACCTGTTACTGGGCTAGCTTTCACTAACGTTGCATTAGTAAAACGCTCTTCTACTTTAAAACGTGTTTCAGAAAGCTTACCTTCACTGCTTACTTTAACAATCCGCTCACCACTTTGCAGGATATTTTTCAGCAATGGAGCCTGAACAACTTTACAATGTGATTGCCATTGTCCTCGTACTAAAGCCAAATAATCTTTCTGCATCTGTTTAAGTCGTAATTGCTCGTGCAAAGCTCGCAAAGTTGAGCGTTTTTTAGCAATTAGCAGAATTCCAGAGGTATCACGATCCAAACGATGCGCCAATTCGAGGAATTTTGCTTCCGGACGCAAAACCCGTAACCCTTCAATCACCCCGAAACTTAAGCCACTGCCGCCATGAACGGCCGTACCAGAAGGTTTATTGAGCACCAGAATATGGTCATCTTCGTATAAGATACAGTCACCTAATGCAGCGACTTTATCCAGTTTAGCTGAAACTGGCGCCTCTTGCCGTTCTGCAACCCGAACTGGCGGAATTCTAACCACATCTCCCGCAGACAACTTATACTCAGGCTTTATCCTACCTTTGTTTACCCGAACTTCACCTTTACGCACAATCCGGTAAATCATGCTTTTAGGAACCCCTTTCAAACGCGCTAATAAAAAATTATCAACACGCTGTCCGGCCTCATCGTCATCAATAGTGACAAATTGTACAATTTGATTATTCGTTTTCATGATAGCAATTTTAATTATCACTCGAGCAGAGTGCTACTCATTTTTAAATATGTGTAAAAATCACACATACTTTCTGGTTGTTACCTTTCCTACTTTAAGATAAAGATTAAATATTAACTATTTCTTCCTATTTCATCAGAAAAACCGCTTAAAGACATAAAGTCACCTTGCTATCACCCCAACAGCAATGGAATAATACGTAGCCACCATCAGTTTTTTAATCCTGAATGGCGAAGTTAAACGTTTGTTCTTTATTTGATTGCACAAAAACGCAGCAATGGCGTAAGACGTACTGGGAAATCAAATAATTAGCGGGCTACGGGTAGCAGATTACTGGAATTGGATTCAATCCGCTTCATTTATATTTGCAGATTATTCCTAGAAAAGGGTACTGTTTTCTAAGTGAAAATTCAGACCTACCGAAAATATGCGTCTCTATACAAACGACAACCGGGAGGTTGGCGGATTTGTAAAAGACACGAGACCATCGGTTACCAGTCGCTTATCTATATTTGCCCGTAGCTCTATAACTAATGTAAAAAATAATGAGTAAGTTACAATGAAAAGAATGCTAATCAACGCAACTCAGCAAGAAGAGTTGCGTGTTGCTCTGGTTGACGGGCAACGTCTTTATGATTTGGATATCGAAAGCCCAGGACACGAGCAAAAAAAAGCAAATATCTACAAAGGTAAAATCACCCGAATTGAACCTAGTTTGGAAGCCGCTTTTGTTGACTATGGTTCTGAACGGCATGGTTTCCTTCCTATTAAAGAAATAGCTCGCGAATACTTCCCCAATAACTACCACCCTCATGGTCGCCCTAATATCAAAGATGTTCTCAGGGAAGGCCAAGAAGTTATCGTTCAAGTCGATAAAGAAGAACGTGGTAATAAAGGGGCTGCCTTGACCACTTTTATCAGCCTGGCGGGCAGTTATCTGGTATTAATGCCGAATAACCCTCGAGCTGGCGGTATTTCCCGTCGTATCGAAGGAGATGACCGCACAGAACTGAAAGAAGCGTTGGCATCGCTAGAAGTGCCGGAAGGAATGGGATTGATCGTCCGCACTGCGGGCGTCGGTAAATCCGCAGAAGCACTACAATGGGATTTATCATTCCGCCTTAAACACTGGGAGGCGATCAAAAAAGCCGCCGAAAACCGCTCTGCGCCATTCTTAATCCATCAAGAAAGTAATGTTATCGTCCGTGCTTTCCGCGACTATTTGCGCCCAGATATCGGTGAAATTTTAATCGACAATCCCAAAGTTCTCGATCTAGCTCGGCAGCATATCACCGCGCTTGGCCGCCCGGATTTCACCAGTAAAATTAAACTGTATAGTGGTGAAGTTCCCCTGTTCAGCCATTATCAGATTGAATCACAGATTGAATCTGCATTTCAGCGTGAAGTTCGCCTGCCATCAGGCGGCGCTGTAGTTATTGATACTACCGAAGCATTAACCGCGATCGATATTAACTCTTCCCGTGCAACACGCGGAGGGGATATCGAAGAAACAGCTTTTAATACCAACCTTGAAGCAGCGGATGAAATTGCCCGTCAGTTACGCCTGCGAGACCTTGGTGGTTTGATTGTTATCGATTTTATCGATATGACGCCAGTACGCCATCAGCGTGAAGTGGAAAACCGCCTACGCGATGCTGTTCGCCAGGATCGCGCTCGTATTCAAATTGGCCGTATTTCCCGCTTTGGCCTACTGGAAATGTCCCGTCAGCGCCTGAGCCCATCGCTAGGTGAATCTAGCCACCACGTTTGCCCGCGTTGTAGCGGTACAGGAACTATTCGTGATAACGAATCCCTGTCGCTATCCATTTTACGTCTGATTGAAGAAGAGGCGCTGAAAGAGAACACACATCAGGTACATGCTATTGTTCCAGTACAAATCGCTTCATATCTACTAAACGAAAAACGCCAGGCAGTCAGTGCAATTGAGCGCCGTCAAGGCGATGTCGGCGTGGTGATCGTGCCTAACGATCAAATGCAGACGCCTCACTTCTCTGTTCTACGCGTACGTAAGGGTGAGGAAGTTTCTACGCTGAGTTACCTGCTTCCTCAATTTCATGAAACTGGAACGACAAGTCCTCAAGAAGATGTCCAACCTGAACGTAAGCGTCCTGAGCAGCCCGCTATTTCTGCCTTTGCTTTGCCAACCGATACGCCAGCACAGCAACCATCACATAAAGCAAAAGAGAAAAAGCCTAACCGCCCTGCTCAGACTATAACGGAACAACCTAGTCTCTTACGCCGCTTCTTGACTGCTTTGAAAAAAATGTTCAGCGCAGAAGAAGAAAAACCGGCACAGAAAAAAGAGAACAAATTATCCGGTCATGATAACCGTCGCTCTTCTGAACGACGCAACCAACGTCGCCAAAATTCACGTAAAGATCGTGATGATAATAATCTGCGTGATGAACAACGTAATAACCGTGATCGTGACGAACAACGGAAAAATCGTAATACTCAACAGAAAAATGGCTCTCAAGATAACAACGTGACGATAGATACTGCTGCTCGTGAAGCCCAACAGCAGCAACGTCGCGAGCAACGTGCAGAACGTCAACGCCGTCGTCAGGAAGAAAAGCGTCAGCAGCAACTTGAAACCCAAAAGCCAGAAATCGTTGAAAATGAGGTTGAAGAGCGTCTGCCAGTTGTACCACGTCGTCAACGTCGTCAGCTTGAACAAAAAATTCGCATCATAGATGAGGTAAAAGAAGTTACAACGGTCGCTTCACTGCCAGTCCCTGTTGTTACAGAAGAGCAATTACCAGCACCTGTTGGAATACCTGTAGAAACAATTCAACCACAACAATTGGCTGAAAATAAAGAGCAACAAGATAATGTTATGCCACGCCGCTCTCGTCGTTCACCTCGTCATTTGCGTGTTAGTGGTCAACGCCGCCGTCGTTACCGCGATGAAAGAAATCTACTTCAATCACCGATGCCATTATCTATGGCTGTCGCATCACCCGAAATGGCTTCCGGTAAAGTTTGGGTTCGCTATCCCGTGGTTCCGATTTCCATAGAAATTCCTGAGGAGATTTCCATGATCGAACAGCAAGAACAGCAAAATGAGGTATTGCCAGCAATAGCAGCAGAAACAGTACCTGCAATTACCGTTGTTGCAGAATCTGAACAAACCATCACTGAATCTCCTAGGGTAACGGAAACGCTGGAAGTTCACCAAGACGGAATTAAACCTGAAACAGGCATTACAGAACAAAATGACATTGTTCTACAGCAAACTGAATCAGTGCAGGAAGAGCCGTCAGTTATTGAACTTGTTGCAATAACGCCGATTGCCCCTGAATTTGAACAGCAACCTGAAACAGACATTGTTGTTCCTGAAGAAATTGCAGTAGTGATGATTGTTGAAGAGAGTAAAGATGAAATGGCCCAAAAACAACCTGTTGCTATTATAGCCAAAGCTCATCATGCTTATGCGCCGATGACCAAAGCGCCAGCCCCTGAGATGATTGAGAAGCCGATTATTATCAGCGAATGGCAACGGCCTTTTTCTCATTTTGAAGGGAAAGGAGGAGCTGGGGGCCATTCAGCCACGAATGCGGCTACTTCACCAATGGCTAAACCGCAAGCCTTCAAATAAATAACATTGTTTAATATTAGCAGAATGGCTCTTTTTGGGGAGCCATTTTTTTTGCTACTAACCCCACAAAAATGCTTACCATTAATTCTATTCTACCTATATAAGGGGTAGTTTAAACGGCTATCACTGTTACTCTGTTCAATTAATTATCATTCGATCTATACCCTATGGATTTCAAGATGCATCGCGACGGCAAGGGAGTGAATCCCCGGGAGCATAGATAACTATGTGACCGGGGTGAGCGAGTGCAGCCAACAAAGAGGCAACTTGAAAGATAACGGGTATATTATTTAACCAGGAGAATAGTCTATGAAACCGTGGCTTATTTTTGGTGCAGGTAGCGGCGTTGGACGTCATCTCGCGACTGTCGCACTGCAACAAAAACGTCCCGTAATTGCGCTTATCCGTAATCCTGAGCAAGCTACTGAGCTTAGTGCTTTAGGTGTCAAAGTGATACAAGGTGATGCCTGTAATGCTGAAGATGTTGAAAAAGCAGTACAACATGTAAGCTCAGAAGCAATCGTCTTTTCTACTATTGGTGGAATTGATTCAGATCTCCCTGGCAATATGACTATAATTGATACTATTGAGAAAACTGGAATAACACGTATGTTACTCGTTACCTCAATAGGCTGTGGCGAAGGCTGGAAAAACCTGTCACCCAGAGCTAAATCACTGTTTGGCCAATCTGTCAGGCGTAAATCAATGGCAGAAAGCTACCTTCAGACAAGTTCTTTGAATTATACGATTATTCGCCCAGGTGGATTAACAGATAAACCGGGAACAGGCCATTGCCAAAGATATCAGCATGAAATTCATGGGGCAGTTAGTCGTCAAGATGTTGCACATCAACTGGCAACTATGGCAGAAGAAGAATCTTCATATCAGCAGATTTATACCTTAGTTGATCCAGAGCTTAAGCCTGATTGGGTTACTGCGTAGTCGGTAAAAATAACCACGCATTTATGCGTGGTTATCGAATGATGCTATTTGAGTTCACCCATTGCTTTAAGCTTTTTAGACAATTCACGACGCTCTTTAGAAAGATCCGCATTTTTAATTATGTGATCATCTATACGATCTTCATAATCACTTCTCATATTCATAATGATGCTCTGAATATCCTCAATTGACATACCGGGCTTGATGTATTCGCTCAAGTTATCAAGTAATAAAACACGTTTCTGGTTATCACGTATTTTCTTTTCATTGTCTGCGATTTCGCGCTGTAACTTATTCTTACGACGAAACATACGTACAAACTCCAGCACATTGTGGAATGACGGCTTATTTACGTTGTCCATTTTCATACCTTTCTTAACTCAAACGTACAGATTATCCAATTGGATTACACAATACAGCCTAAAGCCATTAATAGACAAGTCAGTTTCCGTTCTTTATTGATTTTAATTGATTACGTAAACCTGTTAGCTTACTGATGAAGAGTTCAGCATATTGCTTTAATCGAAAACAACTGGCTAACATCTGGTTAATATAGGTGAATAATGCAGCGCCAACCTTTCACTGATATACCCTTCATCTTTCAATCTGTTGCTTTGTTGGCTGCTTTCACTCACCCCAGTCACATAGTTATCTATGCTCCTGGGGATTCGTTCACTTGCCGCCGCGCTGCGGCTCGAAATCTATTAGGTATAATAAATTTTTCGAAACATAATCTTATATATTTTTATGTAATAATTATTCCGTTGCTATCTCATAGAAATGAAAAAATTATAAAACCATTTCAGATTATTTAGGAATAAAATTATTAATCCAGCCGTTAAAAAACAAGTTAAATAAAGGCAATTGATTGCATGGAATATTATTAAAATTTCAAATAATAAGCATCCTCCATAGGATTCTATACTCTTTGAATTTTCGCAAATAATTTTATCTTACAGTTTCTCACAAAATGGTATTTTTATGAAATCATTTCGAATTGAAATTTATATAAAATTAAAATTGTTCATTAGTTTATTATTTAAATATCTTACAAAAACCACTATATTTGTGATATTCGTCTTAATAATAAAATAAAAAGTTCCTTATTGCTTAAACATAATTAAAATTGACGAAAAACATAATGATGACTAGGTTAGGTGATGAAAAAAATTCCTTTTGATTTGGATGGTTACGAAATCTCTTTTGGCCATGCACGTAGAACAAGAATTCCCATTATCAGAATAACCCACCCCAAAAATGGGATTTCTATTAAACCATTTTATAGTGTCAATAGAATAAATTTACTTGAAAGAATCCAATATGAAACTGGTTTAAGTGATCAATATATTGAATCTATTAATGAGCATTTTCAAGAGATTAATTATCCATAATAAGACTAAACATATTTAGGAAACTATATTCTAATTATTATATGCTTTGTTTTCATATAAAATTTATTAAACAATTTACCAGAAAACTAGTAAAAGGAGTTTATAGATTTCCTATAATACTATTGATAACAGGAAATCTCTCCTTGAAAAATATAATTATTAGTCAACTTTCCCTAGGGAAAGAATAACTCCTACGTTTACTAATGATAATCTATTTGAATTATGCGCATCACGATTTTATCAAGATAATTATGATCTTCATCGTCATTTATCTAATCCTTTAGTGAACTCATCAAATATTTCATTAAATAAACCTCAATGTTGCATATTTTGACCGTCAACCTTTAAATAAATTAAATTTGACATATTCACACTATTAATATTTTCGACATCTCACCTACATTATTGAAGTAAATATATCAACGTAATCAAGGATAAATGGCCTTAAAACGTACAATTTTTTATTCCTCCCCCAAAATGTTAATAATTGGCTTCCAATCGTAGAACAGAAAGCAGAAAAACAGGTATACAATATTGATTGCAATTACCTAGATTCTCTAAGATAGTAAGCAACAATTGTCTGTATTTTATGACAAAAATGTCATCCATTCTTTGAAAAAACAGAAGAAACAAACAATTAACATCATTGGACATTGAACAACAGTGAAAAATAGCAGCGAACAACCCACTTTCTACATCCACGACTACGAAACTTTTGGTCAACATCCGGCCTTAGACAGACCAGCTCAGTTTGCTGGTGTTCGTACTGACATGGATTTCAATATTATTGAAGCGCCATTAGTTATTTACTGTTCACCTGCTGATGATTATCTCCCACAACCAGAAGCTGTCATGATTACCGGCATTACGCCTCAAATTGCATTAGAAAAAGGGATTAATGAAGCGGAGTTTGCCCGCCAGATTCATAATGTATTCAGCGTACCGAACAGTTGTATCCTCGGTTATAACAATATTCGGTTTGATGATGAAGTCAGCCGGAATATCTTTTACCGCAATTTTTATGATCCATACGCTTATAGTTGGCAAAAAGGCAATTCCCGTTGGGATTTGCTTGATGTATTACGTGCCTGTTATGCCTTGCGCCCCGAAGGTATTGTCTGGCCAGAGAATGACGATGGTCTGCCAAGCTTTAAACTAGAACATCTGACCAAGGCAAATGGTGTTGAACATTCACATGCTCACGATGCTATGTCTGATGTCTACGCCACAATTGCAATGGCAAAACTACTTAAAGAAGTACAGCCAAGGATGTTCAATTATTTCTTTCAGTTAAGAAATAAGCAGAAAATTAGCGCCCTCATTGATATCCCTCAAATGAAACCACTGGTTCATGTTTCCGGGATGTTTGGCGCTGCTCGCAGCAACCTTAGTTTGGTTGCGCCTCTTGCCTGGCATCCAGTAAACCGGAATGCTGTTATTATGTGTGATTTAGCTGGAGATATTTCACCATTACTGGAATTGGATGCAGATACGTTGCGTGAACGCCTATATACCCGCCATGATGAATTGCAGTCAGATCAACCACCAGTCCCGATAAAACTAGTTCATATTAATAAGTGCCCGATAATCGCTCCCGATAACACTTTACGAACAGAAGATGCTGAACGTATTGGATTGGATCGTGATCATTGCGAAAAAAATCTGGCTATTCTACGGAATAATCCTCAAATTAGAGAAAAAGCTGTAGAATTGTTTGCAGAAGCCGAACCTTTCCCTGAATCCGATAATGTTGACGCTAAGCTATATAATGGCTTTTTTAGTGATGCCGATAAAGCAGCAATGAATATTATTCGCGAGACGCTGCCTCAAAATTTACCTGCACTCGATCTGACTTTTCAGGACCCACGGATTAAAACGCTGTTATTCCGCTATCGTGCCAGAAACTACCCTGCTACTCTAACTTACGATGAACAACAACGCTGGTTACGTCATCGTCAAGATGTATTAACTCAAGATCAGCTCAATGAATATTTCTTTATAATTGAACAACTCTTTACTGAATATCAAGGCAACGAAGAAAAATGTCGTCAGCTTAAAGCACTCATGGAGTATGCCGTGCAACTGGCTGGATAATTAAACGGGTGGTGAATAAATATAAAACGGCGAGTCATATATACTCGCCTTTCTTTCTGACACGATAACTCTCTCATCAATCTCTACAGATTTAAACTTTCTTAGTACCAGCATGGCGTTGTAACTACTGAGAATATTGACATTAAGATCCATTGCCCCAATTTTTCAACTTGGATGTTTTCCCAATTCCTGGATTGAGAGTGTTAGTGGGATCAGTCATCCGATAAAAAGCCTTAAGTTGAGGCTTAGCCTGATATAGATGACCTACATTATGCTCTGCGGGATATTCCGCTCCTCTCTTATCAAGCAGTTCTATCATCTTTTCCTTCAATGCATGTACATCCACCCCTTTTTTAACAATGTAATCCTGATGGAACACATAGCACATAAAGTGCCCACAATAAAGTTTATGTACCAGTACATCATCAAACTCTGGGGGTAATTGTTCAAACCATTCACGATCATTACGGCGCAGAGCAATATCAAGCGAAAGGATATTCTCTACTTTGTTGCTATGCACCGCTTGATAACGGATCGCTGAGCCACCAGCGGAAAAACGATGCAAGAACGCTTTAGCACCTTCCTCTGGCGTACAAGCAAAGAAATCCCCTTCTGCCCGGCTAAAATATTCTTCCAACCAACTTCTGGCCTCTTCAACCCCATCACCAGACATCTTTAATATCAAATGGTGCTCAAAACGATTACGATATTCTTTCAAACGTTTAGGCAAGTGAGAAGGCAGTAAGCGACTTAATCCCTGCATAATGCGATCCATAAGATTAGAAGGTAAAAATGGAACCCGGTTGAAAATAGCATCCATTCTCCCTTTTAAAGTAAAATAAGCCGGCATTTTATCGGTACCAAGCTTATCAATCATGATGAAAGTATCTTTACCGTAAGTTTCCGCAATATCAAAAATATCCCGGTGCATATATTCACCCGCCACCGGTAAATTATGAAAATTTGCTAATATATGACGACGCAATTCCGTCAATACGCCAGTTTGGTTGGTACCGATATAAAATACTTGAGACAAAGGTTCTGCCGGGAAAGTATCGAGCCGGACCGCAAACACAACCAGCTTACCTGCACAACCTGAAGCTTCAAACAAACGGCGCTCGTCAGAATTGAAGCGAGATGGAGTATCCGCATCTACGTCACGCACTCGTTGGGCATATTCATGATCAGATGCTTTACGTTGACCCTGTTCTACATCCTGATCACTGTAACGCTGTTCTTCCAGACAAGAGAGGATCTCTTCTGGTGTTTCTCCCAAATAGATACCCAAATGATTAATCAATTCTGGCTTACCGCTCTCATTGACCCGTCCATACAATGCCATTTCGGTATAAGCTGGCCCACGATGAACCAAAGAACCTCCTGAATTATTACAAATGCCGCCAACCACGGAAGCACCGATGCAGGAAGAACCGATAACTGAGTGAGGTTCACGTCCCAGTGGCTTGAGCGCACGTTCAAGTTGCCATAATGTACTACCTGGTAACGCAACCACTTGGTTACACTGTTTTAAGATCTGAATTTTATTCATGCGTAGCGTACTAATGATCACTATGTCACGATCGTAATCCTTGCCATTCGGAGTAGAACCCTCAGTTACTCCGGTGTTGGCCGCTTGCATTAAGATAATTTTATCTGCTTCAACACAGGCCTTAAACACACGCCACTGTTCCACCAGCGAGCCGGGAAATACGACGGCTAAAGCGTCTCCCTGACCGGAGCGAAAGCCTTTACGATAACGTTCAGTTTTATGGGGAGCAGTCAGGATATGAGATTTACCGACAATATTGGTCAGGGTAGTAATGAATTGTTGATTTTGAGAGGTTTTTGTATCATTCATAGTCTCTTCCTTAATAAGAATCACCTCTCAGAGCATAGATTGTTTTTCTCCGTTTTCCGTTGAAATTTTTCTTATCTGTAAGCTACCTCGCTGTTTTTTTTCTTAAGCTCCCCTTCCTTCACTATTACTGTAAATTAGCAACATAGTAAAAATAATGGCGCCAAATTCGGCGCCATTATTCTTTAATACTAGATATTAAACCATTTCAGAACATTGAGGCATCGGCTGACGAAAACTACGGGTCAGGAATATCATATAAATCAGACCAATTGCTCCCCAAGTTAGCCCCAATTCCATAGAACTTTGTTCCAGATTCATCCACAGCACGCTAACAGTACAAGCACCTATCACAGGTAGCACCAAGAAATTAATGGTATCTCTTAGTGTACGATTACGACGTTCACGGATATAGAATTGAGAAATAACTGACAAGTTTACAAAGGTGAACGCTATTAATGCACCAAAGTTAATCAGAGCTGTTGCAGTCACCAGATCAAAGGTAATAGCAGATAACGCTACAATACCTACCAGCGATACGTTGACTACCGGAGTCCGCCATTTTGGATGAACATAGCCAAATACTTTTTCAGGAAATACACCATCTCGTCCCATAACATAGAGCAGACGGGAAACCCCCGCGTGAGCCGCCATACCAGAAGCCAAAACGGTGACGCAAGAGAACACCAAGATAATGGCTTGGAACAGAGTACCCGCTACATACAGCATAATTTCCGGCTGGGATTCATCTGGGTTCTTGAATCGAGAGACATCCGGAAAATAGAGCTGTAAGAAATAAGAAACCGCAATGAAGATAACTCCACCGATTAATACTATCAGGAAAATTGCTTTCGGAATTACCTTACCAGCATTCGGTGTCTCTTCCGACAACGAACTAATGCCATCAAACCCTAAAAATGAAAAGCACAAAATCGTGGCCCCAGTAATCATTGGGAGCAAATGGGCATCTTCAGAAATGAATGGTTTCGCACTCCATAAAGTTCCTACGCCTTCCCCGTTGTATACACCGTGGATCAGTAAACCCACAAATACAACCATAATGGCTACCTGAACAATAACAATAGCTGTGTTGAGATTAGCAACAACGTTAATGCCACGCAGGTTAAAAGCTGTCATCAGTAATGCAAAACCCACAACGAAGATCCACGGATCCACGCTAGGAAAAATGGCTTGAAGATAAATTTTCGCTAACAAGACATTAATCATCGGCATGAACATATAGTCCAATAGCGATGACCAACCCACCATAAAGCCAACATGCGGACTAATGGATTTTTGCGCATAAGTATATGCAGATCCGGCAGATGGGAAACGTTTTACCAATTTCCCATAGCTCAGAGCGGTAAACAGAATTGCGACCAAAGCAATAGCGTAGGATGTCGCTACGTGACCGTCGGTCAAACCAGAAACAATGCCGAAAGTATCAAAGATGGTCATAGGTTGCAGATAAGCAAGCCCCATCATCACCACCTGCATTAAGGTCAGTGTTTTTCTGAGTTGAACACGATTGTTCGCACCAGTTTGGTTGGTGCCTAGTGGGATTGCAGTATTATGAGACATGAGCGAAACCTCCCATAACTTCGATTCGCGTTATGACGCTACTTAATCGACAGTTACTGGGAAGACTTCGCTTCTGCCTATAGGCAGGAGAGTTAGAGGCTGGATTATACGCAGAGCGCAACGCTCCGTAGTCATCGATGCAGCAGCATGTACCGATTGGTACAAGTGCGAAAGAGAATAATTGCTCCATATTTAGCGTTCCTCATTACGGCAACCGATTCTCATTAAGGTTGCTCGTGGGCCAATTATCTATCCGGCTCAGAGTCCGGCCTCTGGTACAGTAAAAAATAAGTCAAAGCAAAAAAAATAACCGATACATAATAAACGCATCAGTTATTCTCTAGTGGGCGAATTCTGCACTTGAAGACCTGAAATAGCAATACTCGCCGCACTAAAAGTTCATTATTTTTTACCACACTCATCGATGACGCTATGGAATTCAATGGTGTCATATACATTTCTATGACATGAGCCAAGTTTTAACACAACACAAAACAGATTGCTATTCAGTTTTTACAGGTATAAATAAAAAACAAAAATCCCCTCTGTCAGCAACAAACAAAGAGGATTATGACACTGTTAGTTAGAACGCGTTATTAAAAGTCGTAATTGATACCAATGTTATAACGACGACCATCCAGTTGTGCTCCATAATTCTCGCTAGTCACACGTTTATCAAATACGTTATATACACCGCCCAACACGCGTAAATCTTTGGTTAGATTATAAACAGCACCTATATCCACAAAGGCATAAGACGGTGTTCCTTCACTCATTCTTTCACCACGGCCTAAATAATCTGAGGTTTTACCACGGAAGTTAACTCGGGCCCAAGTTTGCATTTCTGGTAAGGCTTGCCAGTTCAGAGTCGCATTTGCCATATGTTTAGGCATTTTGTTCAAAGGTTTTCCTTTGTGTGTTCCACTCTTCTGTTCTGAATCAGTGTAAGTGTAGTTTGCAGCCAATGACCAGTTTTCAACGATATCCCAGTTCATTGTCGCTTCGACACCACGGATATTAGCCTTCTGTACGTTTATACGTTTACTGATAAATGTATATACATGTGGATCCATTCCAACAGTGCAAGGTTTTGAACTCTGCCTATTACAAATTGGAATTTCTGTAATTTTATCTTTAAAATCAGTATTAAATACCGTTAACCCTGCATTAAAATTATCCCGATTATTCCAGATAACACCAATTTCTTCATTGACGCTTTTCTCAGGTTTCAAATTCGAGTTACCGAGAATAATACCATTTCCTACTGCACGACCACCTGTTTCCTGCCCCCAATCCTCCGAAATATAACGCAAATCCGGAGAACGGTAACCAGTAGATACACCGCCTTTAATCGTCCATTGTTCATCTACATGCCACACACCATACAGGCGCGGAGTCCAATGACTACCAAAATTCTCGTCTTTATCCATACGGATACCACCAGTTAAGGCGAAATCATTGGTCACCTGCCATTCATCCTCAGCAAACAATGCCCAACTCCAGCGAGTTAATTTATCCATGCCATTAGTAGAAACTAGTCTATTATCACCGCCATGTAAGTTCTCATAACGGTATTGCCCTCCCACACTCACAGTATGATCATCTAACTGTAAAACAGTTTGATTATTAAACACAGTATCCCGATACCTCATATCACGACCAGGATTACGTGAATCATCATGTTGAATATATGAAGTCATAGTGCCAAAATCATAAATACCATTATGCGTAATAGAATAATTATTACGATCATAATCACTTACCGAGTCATAGCGAGACGATTTTCCTTTAGTAGCATCACGCTTTTGCTCATAACGACCCGCTTCAAAATCAAAAGTATTCTTATCATCAGGCGTCAAAGAAAGAATTGCTGAACCGTTACGCATTTCTTGCTCGCTAAAACCATCAATAAATTTATCTTCGTTGCGGTAAGAATATAGGCCATTGACTTTCAAACCTAACAAGCCATCAACGACGGGACCTGCTGCATAAACACTGCTCTGATAACTGTTACCTGAATCTTTACTTTCAGTTAACATCGTATCGGCACGAAAACTGGTTCTCCACTCTTTCTGAACTTTGCGGGTGATCACGTTAATCACCCCTCCCATCGCATCAGAACCATAAAGGGAGGACATTGGCCCGCGTACCACTTCGATACGTTCTATCGCGGCCAATGGCGGCAACCACCCCTGTTCAATACCAGAGTTATCACTGTTCGGCCGTGTATTACGGGTATCAACACGCTTACCATCAATCAGAATCATCGTATATTGAGACGTCATACCGCGAATACTGATATCACTGTAACTCCCTCCGCCAGTAACAACGACCCCCGGCACATCTTTCAATGCATCAGTCACATCACGATAAGCCTTAGTTTCCAATTGTTCACGGCTCACCACAGAAATAGACGCTGGAGCATCTTCAATTTTCTGTTGAAAGCCTGCTGCCGTAGTGACAAGAATAGTGTCATTACTGCTACTAGCCGCAAAAACTGAGCCAGATGAGATTGCAGCAATAACGCCTAATGTGATTTTTCTTTTATTAAAAACACCCATTCCCGATTCTCCAAGAGATATAATTACGCTTCATTTATCTATAAAAATGGATAATCAACATGTGCTCAAATAACGAGGATAAAATATTTACCTCTGTGTAGTTTTATTATTTTATTAGTTTGCTTATATCTTATTATTATAAGACACAAGACAACATTCTATATTAATCACAATAATCCATGTTATTAACTTATTCCATTTACCATCCTTCGCAGTAAAGAGTGAATCTCAGCATTAACCCGACAAAAACTGTAGTTTTTAAATACGGATAGCTTTTAAATACACAGTAATACAAGGTAAATAAACTATTCCTCATATACAACAATGCACGTTCTGATTTTTGTGCGCATTCTGCGCCTACGCTTTATTACAAATATAATTTAAACAATAAGTTAAAATTAATTTTCAATCTCTAGCTTTGAAATCAGCACCTGTAAAATACCCCCTTAATAACCGCGTTTAATTTTTTACCATGTCACAAAGCAATATTAACATCATATACAACCACACAATATAATGATTATTAAGACAATATGTTTCTCGTGATACCAATACCATTACGTAATATTGATAATTCAAATTCAGTTCACTAAGTGGCTCATTTAATAAAAATAAATAATCAATACACGCCAAAATAACGAGAAAAAAATATTTATTCCTATGTAGTTTTATTAGTTTACTGACATCTTATTACCGTAAAGTATAAGACTGTATTTTTATTGACTATAATAATCTATCCCACTAATTCATTCTATTTACTACCCTTTGCAATAAATAATAGATTTCAGCATTATCCAGACAAAAAATGCAGCTTTTAAATATCATTTAAATAACAAGTTAAAATGAATTCTCATTCGCTAGCTTTGAAACCAATCCATCAACTAATACCTGGGGAATGCCCTGAGAACAACGTTCAATTCTGCCTTTTACACCATAAACCTGTGCCAGACTCTCTGGCGTAATTACCTGCTCAGGAGTTCCTTCTGCGATTAAATTACCTTTTTGCAACATTAATATATGGTCACCATGACGCAAAGCAATATTAATATCATGTACAACGACCACAGTAATAATATTCCGTCGATAAGTTTCTTGCGCCACCAACGCCATTACGTGATATTGATAATTTAAATCCAGAGCACTAAGTGGTTCATCTAATAACAATAATGTTGGTTTACGAATTAACGATTGCGCCAATCCGACTAACTGTTTTTGGCCGCCAGATAACTGATCTAAATAACATAACGCCAGATGTTCAATTCCCAACTGACGTAACAACAACATTACCTCTTCTTCACTGGTTTCAGAATGACGCCCTCCCGATGCTCGTTGAGCAACGATAATCGATTCCAATACATGCAAATGAACACCAGCAGGTAAGCTTTGCGGTAAATAAACCACATTGTCCGATCGCTGGATAAAATTCATCTTCATCAAATCTTGACCATCAAGCCAAAGCTGACCTCTTGCACGATTTAAACCAGCCAAAGAACGTAGCAGTGTTGATTTACCGCTACCATTTGGCCCCAACAGTACCGTAATTTTTCCACGCGGCAACGGAGCAACATTCAGATTTTCAATAACCGAATGTTTCGGATAACCCGCAAAAAAATTGCTAATGGTTAATCCCGGGCTCATATGTTCCCTCTATGACGTAAAATTATGCTAAGGAAGAATGGAACCCCAACTAACGCGGTAACGATCCCAACAGGAATAACAACACCTGGGATCAGATTCTTCGAGGCGATGGACGCCATAGACAACACTAATGCGCCAATTAAAGCACTAGCTGGCAAATAAAAACGATGATCTTCACCAAACATTATACGGGCAATATGTGGCGCAATTAAACCAACAAAGGCAATTGGCCCAACAAACGCAACGGCTAAAGCGGCAAGTATGCTGATACGCAATAATGTCCCCAAGCGCAGACGACGAACATCGATACCAAAACTGATTGCACGATCTTCACCCAAGCGCAGCGCTGTCAGTCTCCAGGAATTTATCATTGAAATAGGAAAAACAGCCGCAAACACCAACAACATAACACCCAATTTTATCCAGGTTGCTCTGGCAAGACTACCCATTGTCCAGAGTACCAACCCCTGAAGGGTATCTTCCGTTGCAATAAACTGCATCATGGAAACCAATGCGTCAAAGGTAAAGACCAATGCAATACCAAATAATACTACCCCGGACGTAGCAACCCGCGTCCAACGAGTAATCGTATCCAGTACCAATGCAGCCAACAAAGCGAAAATGAAAGCATTCGCAGAGATGAACCATTGATCAGGCACACCTGGAATACCAATACCAGATACAATCGCCAATGCAGCACCAAATGCAGCCGCCTGAGCAACCCCTAAGGTAGAGGGACTGGCTAATGGGTTATTTAAGATCGTCTGCATTTCCGCGCCAGCCAACCCAAGAGACAAGCCAATCACTACCGCCATCAGGGCATATGGTAAACGAATATCCCAAACAATTACCCGCGTACCCGCATCCACACTCTCTGGCGACACTAAAGTCTGCCAGAGAGATGGCAAAGATAAACTTGATGGCCCTATCGTAAAATCTAATACCAGTGAAGCACCAATAATCAGCACGATGAATACCATCATCACAATACGGCGGCGTAAAATATATCGGTAATGGACTTTTACACTGCTATCATCTAATTGTTGTTTCACCATTGGCTCGGTAGTGGCGCTCATTATTCCCGTTACCTGACTTACTGATTACTTTTCACTGATCCAATAAACCCCTGATGGCTCAACTGCCAGGAATTTACTGTGCAATTCATTCAGTGTCTTTTGCGGATCTAAATCTGTAAATTGCTTAGGATAGAACCATTTAGCAAATACCTGAGTCGCTACCACATTATATGGAGAATTGTAGTAGTTATGCCAAATCGCATAATCTCTGCCCTCTTTGACCGCAGTCAACGAGCTAATACCTTTACGTTCAGTCAGTTGTTTCAGGCTGGCTTTTGCTAGTTCAGGCGTAGATTGCGCTCCCAGTTTTACACCAGGTTCATTACTATCTGGCGCTTTTGCACCACTAGCAATGTAAATATAAGGGTCAACTGCAATAATTTTTTCGAGATTCATGTTACCAAGTACGCCTGGCAGAACACCTTTAGCAATGTTTTTACCACCGGCCAAATCGATAAAATTACCCATATTACCGTCACCGGCAGTCGCACAACAGTCTTCAAAAGCACCCGCTCTCAAATCGATAAATACTGTCGGTTTTTTCTCTTCCGGGATTTTATTGGTGATATCAGTCACCAGTTTTACGTTTTTCTCGTAAAAATCGGCATACTCTGCCGCTTGTTTTTCACGATTTAGTACCTTACCTAGCATACGAATGCTCGGTAACGTGTTCTTTAACGGCTCAGTACGAAAATCGACGAATACAACCGGAACACCGGCCTTTTCAAGTTGGGCAACCAATTCGCTGTCTTTTCCAGGACCATGACCAGACAAGCCAAAAATGGCGATATCCGGGTTGAGAGTTAATACTTTTTCAGAGCTGACACTTTCAGCGCTGGTATTACCAATCAAAGGAACCTTGTCAATCTCAGGGAATTTAGCTTTATAGACGGCGTAAGACTGTGGGTCCAATTTGCGGAAATCACCTTGCCAACCCGCGATACGGGCCAGAGGTTTATCACCTTCAAGTAAAGCAATAGCGTGGAACAAACGGCCTTCGCCCAGCAAAATACGATTTACATTCTCAGGAACTTCAACAGTGCGGCCAACTATGTCGGTAACCGCTTCAGCCCATGATGCAAAACTTGCCATGACTGCCGAACCTGCTAACAGGCCGACACTGATACTCTTTGCTATGGATCGAGATATAAATTTCATTTTGTTAGCCCTTTGATATTAATAATTATGGCATTAACAATAGGCCAAATGAGAATACTTATCAATATAATCTACACAGATTTTGGTAAATTACGTGATTAATTGTATGATTAACGCTATGAAAAATAAAAAATACCCATTTGATCACAAAATGGGGGTTTTCTTTTAATTTCTTATCAATAACGGCTTATCTACTCAAATAAATAAAACATTAAGATAATAATAAATTAATCGTGCATCGAATTAAAAGGACCATAAAACTAGGCCGGTAGGAATTTTCTCAAAGATTCCTACCGGCCTGTTAATCACGATCTAACGTATTCACATTCACTGATTTGCGATATCAGGAAATTTCATCTCGCTATATTTGATAAAGCGAGTTTTCTTCACTAATTTGTAACCAAACCAAATCAATAGGAATAGTGGAATACCAATATAAGTTGCAGTTACACCATACCAGTCAATTTTATCCTGTAGAAATGCTTGATAATTCTGCCCTAATGTAATGATTAGACACAAAACAAACGCAAAGATTGGGCCAACCGGGAAAAATCCTGAACGATAAGGTAATTTACTTAAATTTAATCCCTGCGCTATATAGCCACGGCGGAAACGATAATGGCTGATAGCAATCCCCAACCATGCAATAAAACCGGTCATCCCAGAGGTATTCAACAACCACAGATAGACAGTCTGGTTACCGTACATTGAACTGAGGAAACACAATGCAGCAACCACTGTTGTTGCATACAAAGCATTACGCGGTACACCGCCTTTGGATAATTTACCAAAAATCCTTGGCGCTTTACCCTCTTTTGCTAATGTGAACAACATACGAGTCGATGCATACATACCTGAATTACCCGCAGACAACACAGCCGTCAAAATAACCGCATTCATCATAGCTGCGGCGGATAACAAACCAGCGTTTTCAAACACCAACGTAAACGGACTAACACTGATATCACCGACCTCATTACGCAATAGGCTTGGATCAGTATAAGGAATAATCAGACTAATGATCAGGATTGCAAAAATATAGAACAGCAGAATACGCCAGAATACCTTACGCACAGCACTGGGAACATTCTTCGCTGGATCTTTTGACTCACCCGCAGCAATGCCAATCAGCTCGGTTCCCTGGAAAGAAAACCCAACTATCATTGCCACGCCAATCATGGCAGAAAAGCCACCAGCAAAAGGAGCATCACCAACAGTCCAGTTATGCCATCCAGCACCTTCTGCCCCTTTCATGATACCGGCTATCATCAGTAATCCGACCACAATAAAGACAATAACCGTGCTGACTTTAATTAAAGAGAACCAGTACTCAGCCTCACCAAATCCTTTCACTGAAATAAAATTCAATAGGAAAATCAACGCGAGGAATAGCGCACTCCAGATCCAACCCGGCATATCCGGCAACCAATAACCCATAACCAATTGAGCCGCAACCAAATCCACCGCGATAGTCACCGCCCAGTTGTACCAGTAGTTCCAACCCAGAGCAAAACCAAACCCTTCTTCAACATATTTAGAACCGTAAGTTGAGAAAGAACCGGAAACCGGCATATAAGCGGCCAATTCACCCAAACTGGTCATCAGGAAATAAACCATCAAGCCAATTAATGCATAGGAAAGTAATGCTCCGCCAGGCCCTGCCTGTGAAACTGTCGCACCTGAAGCCACGAATAACCCAGTACCTATTGATCCGCCAATGGCAATCATCGCCAGATGCCGAGCTTTCAATTCACGTCGCAAATGTTGTACTGGTTTCCGAGAAACACTTTTTTGTTGTTGAGACATTCTGTTCCTGTTAGCTGCGAATAAATCTGATGGCGGATTGTAACAAATCCTCACTATCAAAATAGCGAGGAAGCTCTGTTATAAGATACCTTCATAATTCAGAGAAAATTATAAGTAACACAGCTAATTTTGGATTCTAGACAGAACGTAAACTTTACCGGCAATAACTGAGCAATTTTTGCAAAGCGTTAGACATGTGCTTTTGCCGATGATGAATCAAGTACAATGTTCTGAAAAGTCTTAATTCTGGCACTTTTAACTCCAGTAAAGTGCGATTTTGCAATTGCTCTGCAACGACTCGTCTGGATAAACAACTGATGCCCATACCAAATTTGACCGCATGCTTTATCGCTTCAGAATTTCCCAACTCCATCAAAATTTTGAACCCAGGTAAACGGGCAAATAACAGATGATCCAGCACTTCTCTTGTACCCGATCCACTCTCCCTTAATATCCATGATGCCTTAACTAAATCATCCAATTTTAGATCCTGCTTAGCTAGCGGATTTTCAGGAGAAGAAAAAATAACCAACTCATCCTCCATCCATAGCTGAGTTATTAACTCAGGACTATGACAAGCCCCTTCTATCAAACCAAGATCAACACGGAATTCCAGCACCGAATTGATGACATCCTGCGTATTACTGATATTTAACTCCAGCGGCGTATCAGGAAAATCTTGACGATAATTTGCCAGCATTTCCGGCAACATATAATTCCCAATGGTGCTACTGGCAGCGATACGTAACGCTCCCAACTCCTGTTTGAATAACTGCTGAATTTCCCCTGCCTGCTCTAGCAATGCCAAAGCCTTGGGATAGAGTAGACGGCCATGTTCATTAGTCACCAACCGCTTTCCTACCCGATCAAAAAGCTGTACGCCAAGCTGGCTTTCCAGATCCGTTAATGAGGCGCTCACTGCGGACTGAGATAGCGCCAATTGCTGAGAGGCTTGCGTCGTTGAGCCGCTTTTCAATACCTCAGTAAAAACTTCCAACTGTCTCAAGGTGATGTGCATATTGCCCCGCAAAGTATGGTGTCAGTCAAAGTTAGCTTGTTTTAATTTTATACAGTAATAAACAACTTAACAAAAATCCTCTTTTTTACCATTTTTTTAGATTATATATAAATATATTATCGATTTTAATGATAACTCAATCTGCTATATGCTTATGTTTAAAGCATATAAGCAAAGTGAGAAACATCTATGTCTGACATTCGTGCTGAAAAATTCAGCAAACAATCATCTATTCTCGGCATCAAATTAATACCGGGGTTAATACTAGCGGCAATACTGACTGCAATTTCAATATATGCCGGAAATATTCCGTGGTTTATTAATATGGGGCTAGGTACATTAACACTGGCGATCCTTGCAGGGATCATTACCGGTAATACTGTCTACCCTTTACTCAAACCTTATTGTGATGAGGGTATCCATTTCTCAAAACATTATCTTTTGCGGGCAGGGATTATTCTTTACGGTTTCCGTCTGACATTTCAACAAATTGC
This sequence comes from Photorhabdus luminescens subsp. luminescens, assembly GCF_001083805.1. GTDB lineage: Bacteria > Pseudomonadota > Gammaproteobacteria > Enterobacterales > Enterobacteriaceae > Photorhabdus > Photorhabdus luminescens. The sequence continues at coordinate 57,827 of NZ_JXSK01000008.1, forward strand.
CGATGTTGGCGTTACCGGCCTTCTGATTGATGCTGTGATATTATCGTCCACTTTTTTTATTGCAATCTGGCTAGGCAAATCCCTCTTTAGATTAGACCAGCAAACAGTAATACTGATTGGCGCCGGTAGCAGTATCTGCGGTGCAGCCGCTATTATGGCAACAGAGCCGGTAGTCAATGCCCCTGCCAGTAAAGTTGCTGTTGCGGTATCGACAGTTGTTATCTTTGGCACTATCGCTATTTTCATTTATCCGTGGTTTTATCAACTTAATGAGTATTATCAATGGTTACCACTTACTCAGGAAACTTTTGGTATCTTTACTGGCTCCACCATTCACGAAGTTGCTCAAGTTGTTGCTGTTGGACATGCTATTAGTGACCAAACGGAAAACGCAGCCGTCATCAGTAAAATGATTAGGGTTATGATGTTAGCGCCATTCCTGTTGTTATTATCTCGTTACATCAGCCGTGCCCACATTAAAAATGGCATAAACCATCAGGAGAAAACACCAATGACTATACCCTGGTTTGCGGTGATTTTTATTGCAATAGCGGGTTTTAATTCTTTCAATTTACTCCCCGCCGCAATCGTTCATTCTCTGATTAATATCGATACTATTATGCTTACTATGGCAATGGGAGCATTAGGTTTAACGACTCATGTGAGCGCTATCCGTCAAGCCGGATTTAAACCCATTTTATTAGCTCTAATTTTGTTTGTATGGCTGATAGCGGGTGGTTTTTTGATAAATCTGGGCATTCAACATTTATTTGGTTAATCAGAGTCTATACGGAGAAATTTCGGCAACATATAACCTTTCCATTCTTAAGGTTCATTGAGTGGTTGAACAATGCCATAATGACGTAAATTAGGAAGGAGAAAAATATGAAATTTGTTGGAGCACATGTCAGCGCTGCCGGCGGAGTTGATCAAGCGGTTATCCGGGCACACGAATTAAAAGCTACCGCCTTTGCCCTATTTACAAAAAATCAACGCCAGTGGAATGCTCCACCTTTAACCACTGATGTTATCAATAAATTTAAAGAAAATTGTGAACGCTATGGATATGGCAGCCGACAAATTCTCCCTCACGATAGCTATCTGATTAATCTTGGCCACCCAGAAATTGAAGCTCTGGAAAAATCCCGGCTGGCTTTTATCGATGAGATGCAACGTTGCGAACAATTAGGGATCGATTTATTAAATTTTCATCCTGGTAGCCATCTCAATAAAATAGATGTGGATAAATGCCTGGCACGTATTGCAGAATCTATCAACATTGCTCTCAATAAAACCCAAGGAGTCACGGCTGTTATCGAAAATACGGCAGGTCAAGGTACTAATCTGGGTTTTAAATTTGAACATCTGGCAGCAATTATTGATGGAGTTGAAGATAAAAGCCGAGTGGGCGTCTGTATTGATACCTGTCACGCCTTTGCGGCTGGCTACGATTTACGTACAGACGATGCTTGTAAACAAACTTTTCAGCAGTTTGAAAAAGTTGTTGGCTTTCAATACCTATGTGGAATGCATTTAAATGATGCCAAAAGTGAATTCGCCAGCCGTGTTGATCGACATCATAGCCTTGGAGAAGGGAATATTGGCAAAACACCTTTCAGTTATATTATGAAAGATGCTCGTTTTGATGGTATTCCACTCATCCTTGAAACGATAAATCCAGATATTTGGCCGCAAGAAATTGCCTGGCTGAAATTACAACAAAATTAACTATTCTTTAATTAAAGCATTATTTAACGGGTATCAGTTCAACGTTAGCCATCATGGCAGCTAAGTCGGGGCGATTGCTGATACCCACATTAGGCTGACTAACGGCAAGCGCAGATACAGCCGTCGCCAATCGCAACGTGTGTTCACTAGATTCCCTCATCAGCAAACCGTAAACCAAACCACCAACCATTGAATCACCAGCCCCAACAGTGCTAACGACTTTGCAATATGGTGGTTTTGCCAACCATGCTCCAGAAGCATTAACCCATAATGCTCCTTGCTCACCTAAGGATATGACAACATGCGCAATTCCCTGATCTCTCAGTTGATGCGCAGCCATGATGATATCGGATAACTCAGGTAACAGACGCCCCGCCCATACTTCAAGCTCATGGCGATTCGGCTTAACTAACCAAGGAGATGCCTTTAACCCTGCAACCAATGCTTCACGGCTGCTATCGAAAACAATACAAGGGCAAAGCTGACGTAGACAGGTCATCCAGTCGGTAAACGATTCAGCAGAGACGCCAGCAGGTAAGCTACCACTAACAACGACCATATCAAACTGTCCAAGCCATGAAAGCGAATCACTAACAAATCCCGACCATTCAGCTTCACCGACATAAAAACCAGAGAAGTTAAAATCTGTCACTTCTCCGCTTTCTTCTGTCAATTTAACATTAATCCGTGTTCTACCCGGTACTAAATGAAAACGATTTACCATACCATTTTCATGGAAGAATTGTTGAAATCCTTCCTGATTTTCCTTACCCAAAAAACCACTCACCGTGACATCAATACCTAAGTCACACAAAACCTTAGCAACATTATTGCCTTTCCCGGCAGCATGTAGTCCGGCGGTTTGCACTCGATTGATCGCCCCCTTGACAATTTCCGGGCACAATCCCACTAAATCATAAGCAGGGTTTAGGGTAATAGTGGCAACTCTACGGCTCATTTTGCCCGATGTCTCCTAAGTAGATATCATCATTACTATGAATTTTCAGCTCTATTTATATCACTAAAATTGAATCGTTTCAGTTAAATTCCGTACTTTATTGATTCGTTGCCTTAAATTGATTTACGGATAAGAATAGCATTGAATTTTTCTCAAAATGAGATGCAAACTTGCTGAAACTTAGATGTAGGGAATAAACCAAATGTCTGTCATTGTGGGTGTTGGCGTTGTTATTGTAAATGAAGATGGTCAGGTATTACTTGGAAAACGCAGTAGTAAACATGCGCCATACTGGTCGATCTTTGGTGGTCATGTTGATGCCGGCGAAACTTTTGAACAATGTGCTATCCGTGAAATTGCAGAAGAAACAGGCCTGACGATTCAGTCACCAAAAGTCTACGGTATCTGTAATAACCTTCAAACTTATCAACAAGAAGGAAAACATACTATTTCGGTGTGTTTACTGGCAAAACATCCAGGTGATGAACCAAAATTAATGGAACCAGAAAAGTGTGAACAGTTTATGTGGTGCGATCCCGATAATCTTCCTGAACCTCATTTTGAAGCCAGCCGGAATGCAATAAAAATGTGGCAAGAAAATAAATTTTATCTTACCGAATGAACTAATTTATGTTAGTTCAATTTTAAATAATCCTTTATGACATCTATTTACACTCTATAGACAAAAATGTATCTTTAAGCTAGTACAAAGAAACAATATTACCAGCAGGAGTTAAATATGTCCATTGAGACAACCCAGAGTTTAAAGCGCCCTCCCATACTGGGCGGCGCCATGATAATTGCCGGAACTGCTGTCGGTGCAGGAATGTTCTCTACTCCCGTGGTGACTTCCGGCGTCTGGTTTACTGGCTCAATTATTCTGCTGGTTTACACATGGACGTGTATGTATTTTTCCGGCTTGATGATACTAGAAACCAACCTAAACTATCCAGCAGGCGCAAGCTTCCATACCATAACTAAAGATTTACTCGGTAAAGGATGGAATGCAATCAACGGCATCTCTATTGCATTCGTGCTTTATATATTGACCTACGCTTATATTTCAGCGGGCGGCTCAATTATTGCCCTCAATTTTAAAAATATTATTCCGATATCACAGGCAAATGCTGGCTTTATTTTCTCCTTTATCGTTGCATTTATTGTCTGGTTATCAACTAAAGCCGTCGATCGTCTGAGTACAATTTTAATCGGTGGGATGGTTATTACCTTTTTTATGTCGGTCGGCGGTATGTTTACCGAAGTTAAATATGCCATCTTGTTTAATCAGGCAGATGCTATATCAAACAACACAGCAACGAGTTATATGCCTTACGCCTTAGCCGCTCTGCCCTATTTACTCGTTTCATTCGGATATCACGGTAATATCCCAAGTTTAGTAAAATATTACCGTAAAGATAGTAAAGCCGTTATTCACAGTCTTTTATTCGGTACATTGATCGCATTAGCCATTTATATTCTGTGGCAATATGTCATTCAGGGAAATATTCCCCGTGAAGCATTCAAACAGATTATTGCTGATGGCGGGAATATTGGTGATTTATTAAAACACATGGATAATACAACAAACAGTGAAGTCGTTCACCAGCTTCTAAATACCTTTTCTTATATGGCATTAGCAAGTTCATTTCTCGGTGTCTCTTTAGGGTTATTTGATTACATAGCCGACTTCTTCGGTTTTAAAGATAACAACATCGGCCGGTTAAAATCTGCATTAGTGACATTTATTCCACCAACAGCGCTGGCTCTAATGGTCCCTAATGGTTTTCTATACGCCATTGGTTTTGCCGGGTTCGCTGCAACCATCTGGGCTGTCATTATTCCAGCACTTATGGTTCGGGCAAGTCGCCAGCGCTTCCCAGAAGCCAGTTATCGAGCGCCAGGAGGAAAATTCCTCATTGGGTTCGTTATCCTGTTTGGTTTGTTAAATGCTATAGCTCATATTTTGTCCTCCCTTGATTTATTACCTGTGTATCGTTGATATAAGACATTCTTACTACAACCCCAATGTAAAAAAACAGTGGGGTTTTCTAATCCCCACTTGCCTAATGCCTTGACTGCGAGTAATTTTGTCGCCGATTATTCTCTTGCGGTTTTATGGAAGGTTACATATGGCTAAAGCCAACGAAATTAAACGCGGTAGCGCCGTCAGTTATAATGGTAAATTACTGCTGGTCAAAGACATTGATATTCAAGCACCAAGCGCCCGGGGAGCTAGCACATTATATAAAATGCGCTTTACTGATATCCGCACCGGTCAGAAAGTGGAAGAACGTTTCAAGGGCGATGATATCCTTGATACGATCAGCCTGACTCGTCGTAGCGTTAACTTTTCCTATATTGATGGTGATGAATATGTTTTCATGGATGATGAAGATTTCACACCTTATCACTTTAAAAAGGAACAAATCGAAGAAGAGTTGTTATTTATTCCTGAAGGCGGCCTGCCAGGTATGCAAGTTCTGACAATAGAAGGACAAGTCATTGCCCTTGAATTGCCACAGACAGTCGATATGGTTATCGAAGAAACGGCCCCGGAATTAAAGGCGCTTCAGCCAGTGCACGGACAAAACCTGCCAAAATGAGCACCGGACTCACGGTACAAGTACCTGAATATATCAGCAGCGGGGAAAAAATCCGTATTCACATTGCAGAACGTCGCTATATGGGACGTTGCGATTAACAATATTATCTCATTCTAAAATATTATCTCATTCTGAGTTGCCCGGTATAAAACAGGGTAACTCACTTTACCTACTCGATTAATTAAATCAGTCACCTGCTTTAGCATTTGAATATAGTTTAAATTTCCAAATAAAATACAATATCAATCTGTCACTCATTAATTTTAACAAAAATAAATAAAACCCTTACTCTTCTTCAATTAACTATTGAAGAAATAACATACAAAATTTTTCTTAACATCAATTATAGGAAATTGTAACAACACCAATTTTCTCTTTTCCTTTTATCCATTTAATCTCTGTTACACCCATTTGGTGCGGTAAATAAAAATAAATATCATTTTGCAAATCAAGCTTTCGTCTTTGGGTAATCTTATGTCCCTTTCGCCAACAAGTGGTGTCAGCCCAATTATCACGCCAATCAAAACGACACGGTGATTCAACGATCGCACCTGAAAAGCGAATAACCCCTGTACTCGATGTTGTTTCTGACCCACTATTGACAAGACTAGGAATCATCAGAAAAAAACAGCCCATCATAACCCGAAACATAGACATACCCCCCCACCATAAAACAGCATCATTTGCTGCGATTTCCGAAAATTAAATCAATCTAGAAATCGGAAAAATTTATGAGTCTATGTATTGGTAACGGCTATTTTCGTTGTTTATTTATGATTTTTAGCGATTAAAACTAATTAAGATATTTACATCTTCCAATATTAGAGTTATCAGAATTAATTATCAATAAATTAAGAATTTACAACCTTAAACACCATAATATCACTCAAGAAAAACGCACAGAATTGAACAGGAATAGTCACCAAAGTAAATAAAAAAATAAAGGAAAAAGCACAAAGTAGATAAAAAATCAACAGATTAACTTATGATTAAGAATTGTGACATTATTACTCAATATTTGTTATATTAACCTACATAATTGTAAGTTTAGTTACCACTTATTTTATTTTTAACAAATTAGGTATCCCATGACACGCAATCACCCATTTGCCATATTGATACTGAACCTATTAGGAATTACTTTGTTTCTCTCCTGGTATTTACCAGAACACCACGGTTTTTGGTTCAAGATCGACTCTGCAATCTTCTACTTCTTTAATGAGAAATTAATTCCCGGTTCAACATTCACAGAATTTGTCGCATTTGTGAATATCAGGGCTTTCGATGCTATTTCACTTTTATGTATGGGATTACTGTATTACAACGCTTTTCGTAAACAGAATTACGATGGCAAGCGCAGATTATTCATGATTGGTTTGGTCATGATAATAAGCGCAATTATACTTAACCAAATCGGTCATCTACTCCCAGTTATCCGTCCAAGCCCAACATTAACCTTTGAGCATATCAATCGTATTAGCGAAATGACCAATCTGGCCACAAAAGATGCATCAGGTGATAGCTTTCCAGGTGATCACGGATTAATGCTCCTGATTTTTAGCTGCTTTATCCTTCGCTATATCTCAGGTAGCGCATTCTGTATCGCATTATTGATCATGGTAATCTTTGTATTACCTCGTATCATGGCAGGAGCGCATTGGTTTACCGATATTGCAGTCGGCTCTTTATCTGTGGTGCTAATCGGAACAAGTTGGCTACTATTAACACCATTAAGTGACATCATGATTAACTGGTTGGATAAGCGTCTGCCACAAATTGGTCGCCCAATTTAAAAGCTTTCCCATAAACTCTTTTTATCCAACAATATTGGGAAGGTATTTAACCTTCCCAATAGCTCATAAAACCCACATAAATAACATAAATTAACAACATTCCTGATCTCTCCTACTTCGAAATCTAATTTTTTGTAAATTATGTCATTAAATACTCGCCTTTTCCTGATTGTTTCTGTACTCTCGGTCTGAATGACATTTATTGTAAATATCGTTATAAAACGTGGCATCAGACGCGTTTTTTCACCAAGCGCGTTGTTTACTCATTGTTTTTTCTAACACCAGGCATCTAAGCGTTTGATATTTTTCAATAATAGCGACCAACTAAGGTAAGGATAGCAAGGGAAAACAAAAATAATGGTCAAGTCTCAACCGACTCTGAGATACATGACGCGGCTGATACCCGCGCTGTTCGTAGCGATCACTTTATCCGCGTGCAGCTCACCAGATTCATCAAAGTTTCGTAACACACAAACTGATACGCATGCAGTAAACGGTAAGAATGGCTTCTTACTTCAAGCGTCTCAGGATGAATTCGAAGCACTCGTTCGTAATCTGGACATAAAATCTAAAATTCTTAGCCAATACAATGGCTGGAAGGGGGTTGCCTATCGACTTGGCGGCGATACCAAACGCGGTATAGATTGTTCTGGCTTTGTTCAACGTACTTTCCGTGACCAGTTTGGTATGGAACTACCGCGTTCAACATTTGAACAACAGAATATTGGCAAAAGAATCGACCGTTCAAAATTACGCCCTGGAGATTTAGTTTTATTTAAGACAGGTTCTCGTACCAGACATATTGGCATCTATGTTGGCAATGACCAATTCGTCCATGCCTCTACCAGCAATGGTGTCATTGTTTCCAGGTTAAGCAGCACATACTGGAGCAAACGTTATTACGGCGGTCGCCGAGTCATCAGCAATAGCATGGTGCCTAACGGTTAAAAATTTTTCCCTTGCCCACAAAAAAGCGCTTCTATCAAAGGAAGCGCTTTTCGCATTTATACCCGTTATCTTTCAAGTTGCCTCTTTGTTAGCTGCTCTCACTCACCCCGGCCACATAGTTCACTATGCTCCCGGGGATTCGCTTCCTTGCCGTCGCGATGCATCTTAAATCCATAGGGTATATATCAAAATGGATAAAGCGCGGTTATCTTTTCAGCAATAGCAGCGCCAAGTGTCTTCAAACGGCACATAACCGCACTTTCATCTTCACTATTAATAAATAAGCACGGTTGACCTTCCAACTCAATCACCGTGCTTCCGATTTGCATATCAGCAAGTGATTGCTGTAATTTTTGCATAACATTCCACGCAGCCTCATCTTCGTGGCTGAGTAACTTCAACCCCATCAGACTGCTTTCCGCATTCACTTCATCAACCGGAAGCGGCTCAACTTTGATACCCGCAAAACCGGGTGACCACCTGTAACTTTGCGGCAGCCGATGTACTACCGAAAGCTGAATATTATTCACGAATCATTCCTACCTGAAAGAACATAGATACAAAAGTTAAAGTTAGCGGCTATCTTCAGGTGTTCTACTCGCCAAAACCGAATAACTAACGCCCAAAAAAGGTAAACGAAAAGTTAAATTTGTGTTTATAGTATTACATTAATTCCAAATTTCACCTTAGAAAAAGTGAGATCAATCTCTCATTTCTCATATATTTATACTTTTTTTAAAGAAAACTCAACTAATTTTTATGCAAAAACCCAACTTTATGTTTAATGATTGTTTACATATTTTATTTTTTCAACTCAACACTTTAACATAAAAATCAAATAAGAACTGTAAAAACAAATAGATAACAATGTGTTTTATAAGGTATAATTAATGACAACCTAATGATAACGCCATTTAATATTTTTTAATTTAACAAAAATACAACAAAGACTTATAATCACCATCAATGCATCAACAACAACTTATTCGCACGGCAAAACATTTCGGAATTTCCTTATTGTGAAAAGTTAACCTCTCAGCTCAACGGGAATACAAAAATCAACAAATACGCAACAACAATAATAAAAAAACAGTGAAGCGACAATAGTTTCACCTCTCCACAAATAGATCAGTATCACCATTTATAGCTATTAAGCATAGCCAATTGTTCAGTTCCCCGGAATATTCAGGAAAAATATTCCCTTTAATAACATTATCGTTTTTAATGATAATTTCAATGATACAGAAAATGCGACTGATACCACAAATTTATTACAGCTTCATTGCTTAATGGTAAATCTTAGAATAAGAAAAAAATATCATAATAATATGATTTAACTTACTATTTTCAATAAATCATATCAAATTTTACCCCTACCAATCAAGAATATATCAATGAGAGCAGATATACATTTTAAGATAAAATAGCTCTTCAATAATATCGCATAAAATTATAACCAGAAAATATCATCAAAAATATTTTTCGCTGACAATAATTTTCTTTTTAAGGAAAAGGCTGCACATGAAAACAGCCTTCTGTTTTTATTTACCGCCTCTTTTTTGCGTATACAATAAGCAATACAGCCAAAATAACAGATAAAACCATAGAACCAACCATTGGCCAGGCATTACGTGCAGGTAACATGGCAAGTAATACACCAACTAAGGCACTAATACCAAAACGAATTGTACCCGCCAATGAAGACACTGTTCCGGCCATATGCGGATAATCATCTAAAACCACCGCCATGACATTGGATGTAATCATAGAAATACCACATATATAAGCTGCAACACCGATGACCAGAGCAGTGAAGCCAAAATCGAGTGTGGTAGACAGTAATAACCAGATCCCCATCACAAACTGCACACTCAAACCAAAATACATCATCTTCAACGCACCAAAGCGCCGGACATAGCGACTATTTATTGTCGTCATCACAAACAGAAATACGATGTTAAGCGCAAAGTAATAACCAAAATGCTGAGGAGAAACACCATTTAACTCAATATAAACAAATGGCCCTGCACTGAGAAAAGAAAACATTCCTGCAAATGAAAAACCGCTGGCAAGCATATAGCAAAATACACGACGCTGGCGAAATAACATAATAAACTGACTTACAGTTGTACGCAGATGAAATTTTTGTCTTTTCTCTTTTGGCAAAGTCTCTCTTATAAAGAAAGCAATAAGGAATACGGCAATAACAGAAGTCACCGCAATACTCCAGAAAATAGCATGCCATGTAAACCAAATCATTATCATGCCACCAAGAATTGGAGCAATTAATGGAGCAATGGTCATTACTAATATCACAAAAGACATGCTACGCGAAAATTCATCTTTGGTGAACAGATCTCGCATGAGCGCATTGATAACAACTCCCGCAGCGGCAGCAGAGAATCCATGCAAAAAGCGCATATAAATAAAATCATCAATATTCTGAACCATTGCGCATGCAGCCGAAGTTAAAGCAAATACAGTAACTCCCCCCAGAATAACTGGCTTACGCCCCAAACTGTCAGCCATTGGGCCATATACCATTTGACCGATAGCAAAACCAAGAATATAACTGCTTAGCGTCATCTGAACCTGACCATTATCCACACCGAAATCTTCGGCAACGGTCGGCAAACTCGGTAAATACATATCAATGGCAAGAGGCATTAACATAGAAAGCAGCCCAAGAATTAAAATCAGTCCTAAATAGGATGATCGTTGTTGTTGCACGTATATTGCTCCAATAATTTAAAACAATTAACTAAAAATAGGATTAAGGAACATTGATACTGGCAATTTCTTGCTCAGTTAATGAACGATACTCTCCTGGTTCCAATTCAGGATCTAAAATGATTTCACCAATTCGCTCACGATGGAGCGCTATTACCCGATTACCTACCGCTGCAAACATACGTTTTACCTGATGGTAACGCCCTTCACTAATCGTCAAGCGGGCTACCTGAGACTCCAGAATTTCTAGTTGGGCAGGTTTTGTCACTGTCTTTTCACCATTAAGTTGAACCCCTGCAAGAAATTTATCTGCCGTCTCTGCTGCAACCGGACATTCAAGTGTGACTAGATATGTTTTTTTACAATGATGTTTCGGGGAAGTAATACGATGTGACCATTGACCATCATCAGTTAGCAAAACCAGACCGGTGGTATCCATATCCAGCCTGCCAGCCGTATGTAATTTATGCGCAGCCGGTTCATCAATAAAATAGAGAACTGTCGGATTTATTGGATCATCAGTGGAACAAACATACCCTTGCGGTTTATTTAGCATAAAATAACGAGGCCCTTGCTGCTGTTCCAATAACGAACCATCAAACATAACCTGTTGCTCTGGAGTTAATTTATAAGCTCCGGTTTTTACAATCTCGTCATCAACAGTGATACGCCCTGCACGCAACTCGCGTCCTACGTCATTCCGACTGATACCAAGCTGTTGTGACAAAAATTTATCCAATCGCATGGATGAAGACACCTGTATTAATTAATTTAACAATGAATGTTATCCACTACTATTTTGGCACTACCTTGACACTACAACACTGAGCCACCAAAAAAGAAGATGTGAAATGAACCAAAAAGATTTGAAAGCTAATCATAACTATGTTTATGTTTACTATAAACAACAATTATCTATTTGTTATATACCCAATGGATTTCAAGATGCATCGCGACGGCAAGGGAGCGAATCCCCGGGAGCATAGATAACTATGTGACCGGGGTGAGTGAGTGCAGCCAACAAAGAGGCAACTTGAAAGATGACGGGTATAACCAGTTATAGTTTCACTCAATCAGATAATTATCTTACCTTGACTTCCGTCCACAGCAAATTGATAAGAAAAATGTTACTCTTTTACGAATATTTTTCTGTTGCGGAACGATTATGACTTTTACTTTACGTCCCTATCAGCAAGAAGCCGTGGATGCTACTGTTAATCATTTCCGGCACCATCATGAGCCTGCGGTCATTGTATTACCAACTGGAGCAGGTAAAAGCCTAGTTATTGCTGAACTGGCAAAATTAGCTCGTGGGAAAGTATTAGTATTAGCGCATGTAAAAGAATTAGTTGCACAAAACTACAGCAAATATTGCGCATACGGTTTACCGGCAGATATTTTTTCCGCCGGATTGCAGCAAAAGCAAAGTGCAGGAAAAGTCGTATTTGGTAGTGTGCAATCTGTCACCCGTAATCTTGAACATTTTGATAATCAATTCTCTTTGCTGATAATTGATGAGTGCCACCGCATCAGCGATGATGAAAACAGCCAGTATCAGCAAATTATTCATCACCTTCGGCAAAATAACCCGCAGCTACGTATTCTTGGCTTAACAGCAACACCTTACAGACTGGCTATCGGCTGGATATATCAATATCACTATCACGGAATGATCCGTGGTGATGAAAACTGTTTTTTCCGTGATTGCATCTATGAATTACCCCTGCGTTATATGATTAAACACGGTTTCCTGGTGCCCCCAAAGCGGCTAGATATGCCGGTTATGCAATATGATTTCAGCCAAGTTCGCTCCAGTCAGCAAGGTATCTTCAATGAAACTAATTTAAATCACGAAATTAAACGACAAAAACGCATCACACCTCATATTATAAAACAAGTCATTGAATATTCCGCTGATCGCAAAGGCGTTATGCTTTTTGCCGCAACTGTCGAACATGCCAAAGAGATTGTTCAATTACTCCCTTCCGGCCAAGCCGCATTAGTCAGCGCCGATACATCAACCGCTGATCGTGATCTATTTATCGAAGCCTTTAAAACTCAGCAATTGCGCTATATGGTTAACGTCGCTGTATTGACAACTGGATTTGATGCTCCTCATGTTGATCTGATAGCCATTCTGCGTCCTACTGAATCCGTCAGTCTATATCAGCAAATTATTGGTCGTGGTTTACGATTATTTCCCAGCAAAAAAGATTGTTTGATTCTCGATTATGCAGGAAATCCTCATGATCTCTATACACCAGAAGTTGGCAGCAATAAACCCGATAAACAGAGCCAACCAGTTCAAGTATTCTGCCCTATCTGCAACTTTGCCAATATATTTTGGGGAAAATGCACTTCCGACGGGGAAATTATTGAACATTTTGGCCGCCGCTGTCAGGGTTGGGAAAAGGATCAATACGGCAAACGCCATCAATGTGAGTTCCGTTTTCGTTTCAAACTCTGCCCTCACTGCAATACAGAAAACGATATCGCGGCGCGGCGCTGCTACAGTTGTCAAGCGGTGCTGGTTGATCCTGACGATATGCTGAAAGCCGCATTAAAACTCAAAGACGCACTGGTGCTACGTTGTGGTGGTATGCAGCTCACCCCTGAAATTGATAGTAAAGGAGAATGGCTGAAAATCATTTATTACGATGAAGATGGTGCTGACGTTTCCGAACGTTTTCGACTTACAACCCCTGCCCAGCGACGGCTCTTTGAGCACCAATTTCTTCGTCAGCATCAACGTGCTCCGGCCATACCTTTTAACTGGAAAACCGCCTCAGATATCGTTCACCAGCAACCTTTATTACGTCATCCAGATTTTATTGTCGCCCGTAAAAAAGGTCGATTCTGGCAGATTCGTGAAAAAGTCTTTGATTACCAAGGACGTTTCCGACGAGCAGACGAACTATATTAATAGGAATCATATTAATAGGAATCGTACTAATAGATTCAGATTGACCTATTCCATTTGCTGTAACCGCCATTTTTCGCTAGAATGCCGCCCGCTTAACCTATGTTAAGCCAAATCTCGAACCTGCTGCTGGGTCGCCTGTAGCAGGGTTTATTTTCTTCTTAAAGAGAAAAAATAATGTTTACTATTAATGCAGAAGTACGTAAAGAGCAGGGCAAAGGTGCGAGCCGCCGCCTGCGCAGAGCTAACAAGTTCCCAGCTATCGTATACGGTGGCAACCAAGAGCCAGTTTCTATTGAGCTGGATCACGATCAGGTTATTAATATGGAACGCAAAGCTGAATTTTATAGCGAAGTTCTGACCCTGGTTATCGACGGTAAAGAAACTAAAGTTAAAGTGCAGGCTGTACAGCGCCATCCGTTTAAGCCAAAACTGGCGCACATTGACTTCCTGCGTGCTTAATTAGCCACAGCCGAGCTTTTCGGGACGCCGAGTAAATAACGCCGCATTTGCGGCGTTATTTATTTGTCAACCTCAATGACCACCATTACGGCGCTGTAACTGGTCACGTAAATTTGGCGGCGTACCTTTAATAGTTAAAGTATCCGTTGCTGGGTCCCAGAAAATTCTTTCACCAAATAACATCGCATCAAAATTAATTGTTAATCCGCCGCCACTGCCGGCAAATTTAGTTAGCTGCCGCAACGTACTGCGATCTGCCGGAAAACTCTCTTCCAGTTCATATCCCTGCGCCTGAGAAAACTGCTGAAAATTCTGCTCCCCAAACGTGGGTAATGCCTGAGACAACTCCTTAATTTCGATTTCCTCTCCCGCCTGCAATTGTTCATTACAATAGCTGTATACTTGCTGGCGATACGCCTGACGCTCATTTTTATTAAGCTCGCCAGATTCACAATAATCATCAACCGCTTGTAGCAGGCCTTTATTCTGAACTTTCGCATTCATACCTTCACTGGCAGCAAGAAAATCCATAAAGAAATCTGAAACTTTACGCCCTACCCGGCCTTTCAGAAATGTCAAATAACGGCTTGATTCAGGATTAGTTTCCCACTCCGTCAAATCTATACGAGCGACAATATCAGCATGAGGAATATCCAGATAATGCGTAGTATTTAAATCCAAATTATCGTTAACAGACATACTGTTACAGCTATTAAGCACAGCAATCAGTAAATACTCTACCGCCAGATAGCGATACTGACAAAACAAGACCGTTCCCCCTTCGGCAAACGGATATTTCGCCAGCTCATCCCTCAGACGTGCCGTTGCTGCACGGCTGAACCCAAGAAAATCTTCATCGCCTTTACGCTGATGTCTGAGCGCTTCTGCCAATTCACTCTCTTCATTAAATAAGCCGTAAGCTTTACTTTTTGCGCTGTATACCCGGTGTAATTCAGCCATCATATCTTCCACCACGTGATCGGCGGCGAGTAAAGAATCACGCAACACGACATCTAATGTCTGTTCATCACGCTTGATTAATTGATGCAAGGCAATCTGGTCTATTTGCAGACTCATTCTTTCTACTCCTTTCGCGGCTGACTTCATGCGTTTTGAAACACGCATTCAAACACCGATAACAAACGACTGCAATAAAAAACCCCGAAAGAAAATAACGTTTCGTTATCTGCCATCAACTATAATTTACTGGCAGATATCAAAAAATTGCTAAAAATGGGTTATTACTGCAACATAATCTTAACCGTGAATTAATTTGCCACAAAAGAGCAGAAAAACACGCATCTATACGGTAAGATAATGTGCTTTGTTAGTTCAGGAAGTTTAAATCTATGCCACAGTCATCTCGTTACAGTGACGAACACGTTGAACGCTTATTAACAGAACTCGTCAGTGTTCTGGAAAGAAACCATACGCCGACAGACCTTTCTTTAATGGTACTGGGCAATATGGTAACAAACTTAATCAATACGAGTATATCTCCTGCACAGCGCAGACATATTGCTGACTCGTTTGCACACGCGCTTAAATCTTCGGTAAACGAAGATAAAGCCCATTAATTTTTTAACTAAGACTACAACGTAAACAAAATATGGTGACTAGCCGTCAGCGTTATCGTGAAAAAGTTTCCCAAATGATTAGCTGGGGGCATTGGTTTGCCCTATTTAATATTCTGTTCAGTCTTGGATTAGGTAGTCGTTACCTGTTTGTTTCTGACTGGCCGAACTCACTGTTCGGCCGAGTCTATGCTCTGGCTAGTTGGCTTGGGCACTTTAGTTTTATTATTTTTGCCGCTTATTTGCTGGTCCTGTTTCCACTGACATTTATTGTCATGTCACAGCGCTTGCTAAGGTTTCTCTCAGCCATTTTCGCCACAGCCGGGCTGACACTGTTAATATTCGATATTGCCATATACAACCGTTTCCATCTTCACCTTACACCTTTGGTGTGGGATTTAGTTATCAATCCTGATCAAGGGGAGCTAGCGCGAGAATGGCAGCTAATGTTCATCTGTATTCCCGTTATTTTTCTGATACAGATGCTATTTGGCACCTGGAGTTGGCAGAAACTACGCAGCCTGAATCGGCAACGGTTTGGTAAGCCACTGGCTGTCGTCTTTATTTCGGCTTTTTTAGCTTCCCATTTGATGTATATCTGGGCTGATGCTAATTTTTATCGTCCTATTACCATGCAACGCTCTAACCTGCCGCTCTCCTATCCAATGACCGCGCGTAAATTTCTTGAAAAACATGGTCTGCTCGATCAACAAGAATATCAGCGCCGCCTTATGCAACAGGGTGATCCTGCTGCGCTGACAGTGGAATATCCACTTAATGATCTGACTTATCAGGATAAAGGAAGCGGATACAATCTGTTAATACTGGTAGTTGATAAACTGGATAATAGAGATATTACAGAGAATATGCCTGTGCTCTCTCATTTCAGAGAAACCAACATTCAGTTCAATCAACATTTCAGTACTGGGATTCAAAATGATACTGCCCTATTCGGATTGTTTTATGGCATTTCTTCCGGTTATCTGGATGGAATACTGGCTGGACGTAAATCATCAGCCCTAATTGATGCCCTGACTCATCAAGGATATCAATTCGGCCTATTCTCTTCCGTGGGATTTGATACTCCGCTTTATCGTCATGCATTACTTTCCGACTACTCATTACCGACCGAAGTCAACCAAAGTAACCAACTGACGGTCGAACAATGGCAACAATGGCTAAACTTACCCAATACTAACGCCCCGTGGTTCTCTTTCTTAAGAATGAGTGGATTGGATAAAATTGATGCACTAGGTAATGCTGCTGCGCTCGATGATACAATTAATATGGTATTAGAGACGCTAAAAAATAAAAATGCACTGAACAACACGGTCATTGTTATTACCGCTGAACATAGTGAAATCGCCTCTACACATCCACCTAAATGGATCAACAATGGCAAATTTAATCGTGCTCAAATGCACGTTCCACTGCTAATTCATTGGCCTGGAACACCATCACAGACAATTAATAAACTGACCAATCATCAGGACGTCATGACAACATTAATGCAACGTTTGTTGCATGTCAGCAATACTCCTGCTGATTATTCTCAAGGCCAAGATCTATTTGCAACACAGCGTGATAATCCGTGGGTGATTACCGGTGATGATGGTTCCCTTATCATTACAACCAGCGAAAACACCCTGTTCCTGGATAAAAATGGTGATTATCACTTATATGACTTGGAAGGCAATAAAATCAAAGATGCTAAGCCCAATTTGGCGCAACTGTTACAGATACTAACCGAGGTTAAACATTTTATAGCCAACTAAATGCTTAAAAATCAATCGGTCACAAAATTCAGTACTTGCTTTTAGATAAAAAATCAGTACTATAATACGAATTATCGGCATGTAGCGCAGCTTGGTAGCGCACCGTCATGGGGTGTCGGGGGTCGTAGGTTCAAATCCTATCATGCCGACCAAATTCCTCTAGAAAAACCAACCTCTTACGGTTGGTTTTTTTATTTGTGGGATTTGGCTCTGGTAAAATTTTGGTAAAACTCTGGTAAAACCCCAACTTCAAATCTGGTATTTATAGCTACTGATAAGCCAGCTTTTCCTGACTAAAAACATAAAATTATCTAATTATTACTCTTCACTTCGGCACCTCCGGCCACTCCACATCCGGCGCTTGTGAAACATCTACACGAGTCAGCAATACCCGGTATTTCTTCCACTCTAACAGAGCGGCTTTCTCTGAGTCTGTAGCGACTTCTAAGTCAACCGAGTCTTGTAGCAATGAGAGTGTTTCATTTGCTTGCTGTAACAGTGCTGCTTGCTTCTGTTTTGCTTCGTTGATTTGATGAGACTTGAGTAAGTCTTTATCAACTACCCACTCTTTACCATCCCATTTGTCGAAATCGGTGGGAGGCTTCTTGAAGGTTAGTGTTGCGGGTAACTCACCGATTTCTGTTATCTCTATCGGCGCACGAGTTAACGTGTCGTAAGCGATTTTTCCTCTGTAATCAGGAAGTATTTCCCAACACTTACCGTCTTCACTGCGACAGACGGCCTTATCGTGAGAATCGGGAAGCTTTGGCGCGTCAGGATAGGCCCCAGCCGATAAACTGACACCAAGCATGACATACTCGATATCAGAGTTTGTGAATTCTCTCGTTATCTGATTCGAGTGATAAACCTTTATCCAGCCGGCTTGAATAGCCAATCCGTCTTTACCCAATACGGCTGTTTCATGTTCTAAAGAGTACTTTTGTTCTGTCATTATGCTGCTCTCACTATGTAGTTAAATGCGACGTTGCGGGGGCGATTTTCATTTGCAGTCGGCACAACACGAGACGCATCAAACGATAATGCTGCAAGTCGATCACGTGCACCTACACTACTCATTGGCCCTTGAGACCTTACAACGTAATCTCCGTATTCGCCTGATGTTAAAAATGCTCCAGACCTATCATCATTACCTGAAAATATTCTCCCGTTGGCTATATCCGTGCGTCCTTGTACGAATGCCGTGATATTTCTAATGGCGTCTCCCTGCAACGATAAAATCTTACGACCATTATCCACACCACGTTTCCCACTCCAGCCACGAATAAATTCCCCACGCAAATCAGGTAATTTTCCTGTGGGATATGCTGCCGCTAATTGTGGGTAAGCTGCTTTATCAAACTCGGCTCCGTTACATTGTAACCACCCAACTGGCGGTATATCAGTAGGCCAAGGAATAGGAGTACCCACGGGTAGATAATTAGCTTTATTACTGATATTAATCTCTTCACGTAATGAATTTATTATTTCCTGAGCAAGCTTTTGTGTAACCGCCAATGTGTCGCTATTGCCCACCACATCCGTAAGCTGAACAACGCCCTTTTGTGTTAATGAGGCATCGGGAACTTTTGTTGTGGTTTTTTGTTCTAAAGCTCTATTTAATTGTGCGGTTAGTTTAACTACGTTTCCATCATCCAGAACATCATCACCAGATTGTGTCGCAATGAAATTAGCTACGACAGATGATATGGTTGATGATTGACGCAATGCTTTATTTAACAAGTGAGTTGGAACATCATTTGGTGGAAACCCCGTCAGTAAATCCTTACTTTCTTCATATAATCTCTGACTCACTACATTCGCATTATCACTAATAGAAAAAGCTTTAAAATCATTCTTCTGACTCATATACACCCCTTAAATTAAATAATATTATTTTATAGATTTATAGACGACTTATCACAATTAAGTGTATTTCAACAAAATAATAATAAAACATCCTTATAACTCAGAAAGCTGATTATTTTTATATAATCCAAAGAGTAAAAACAAAATATTTATCAATCAAAGATATACTAAACCCATTTATATTTAACATCTGAAAACTATTTTTCTTTTATTACTTTAATCCTTTCCTGCAACTCCCGCGGCTTAACATTCCACATTGAATCTTTAGGCATTTTAACTCTAACATCTAATCTACAGTGTTCAGGAATATCACAAGGCTCTCCACCTTTGTAAAATAGGTTACTGGTTTTACCTTATTAAACAAGCGACACATTCGCTTTGATTGAATAATCATATCTGAGAGGTTCTTATATTCCGTATCGAAAATAACCCAGCGCCAAAATGGGACATAACTAATTCAGCATCGAGTTTAACCACTTCATTATACTCTGACTTTGAATTCTGAGATCCATTTTTGAATATCTAGTTTTAACAAGTTTTTTGAACTAATCTGGTTTGCAGAATCTGCACTGTTTGCATTCACAGTCAAAACTCACGAAACCCATGTGTAGCAAGGCCTTGAGCCAAATAATGCTATTGTCATGGAGTGTCGGATCATAGGTTCAAATCCTCTCATGCCGACCAAATTCCCCTAGAAAAACCAACCTCTTACGCTTGGTTTTTTTGTGCCTGAAATTTGCTTGGTGTAAAATGGGTGTAAAACCCCAACTTCAAATCTGGTATTTATAGCTACTGATAAGCCAGCTTTTCCTGACTAAAAACATAAAATTATCTAATTATTCTTCACTTCGGCATCTCCGGCCAAATCACATCAGGCGCTTGTGAAACATCTACACGAGTAAGTAATACCCATAAAGATCTGCTCACAATTTATACTCATCAAAGTATTTCACTGTAAATCACTGTTTTGGTCATTTGTTGATACCCGGATATAGCCTATCTTTGCCATGTTTAATCCTGTTTAATACCAACAAGGGCTATTGGTATAGGAATGATCATGAATTTGAGGATTCTAAAAAACCTCGGTTTGTCGGAAACCGTGGAGCAGGCGAGAAATGCCGTACCGAGCAGCCGGAAAATTAATGGTAAGGCGTTGACTGGGGATGTCAGTTTGAGTGCCGGGGATGTGGGGGCTTTTCCGATTTCGAGTAATTTAAATGTCCAAACAGGTACATTGAGAATCAATAATGCTTCGAATTGGCCAAATCTTGAGTTTGCCGCGACAAACGGCCACATCATTGGTCTTGAAGGGACACAGGGTAACAGAATCACAATTTACGCTAACGATGCAGCCCGCAAACGCAGATATACATTAATAACACCGGAGAAAGGCGGTACACTAGCAACAATAGATGAAGTTATTAGCTCAAATGGTGGTGTTGTTGGGAAAAACTCATATTCCACAATCGATGATTTTGATAAAGTTCCACCTAATTCTACATTTTTTGGATACTCAGAAGGGCTAAATGGGGCCGGAATAACGGGCCCTGGTATTAAACTTTCAGGAGGAGGAGCATTTCGTGGTTATGATCTTATGATTCAAGCTGCATATTATGCGGGAAGTAGTGGTTTATACTTTAGGTCGCGTAATGGAGACGGTGCTGGTCGTTGGAATCCGTGGTATAGCATTTGGTCAACAAGCAACGCAAAACCCGACACTAACGGATTCCTTAAGCAATCTTCCCCGATAGTAGAAATCTATTCCGATGGCACATTCAAAACGAATGACGAATCTAAAGAGGCAACAGTCGAACGGCTTTCAGAGGGGGTTTATCTCATCACTGGAGTTCTTGGATTCAATGCAGATGCCGCTTGGGGCGGTGGGGATGGCGGAATTGAAATACCGTTATGTAAGAACAAGTTACCCCTCATCTGGGTTGATTATGAAGTTATGCAAGATGGTTCAATAAAACTCATGACATATCATCGCGAGCATCCAGATGCGCCAGCATTCGCCAGAAATGTGAGAGAAGGTTACACTGACGGTAATTTGATTGATATCCCACAAGGCCGATTTATCTCTGTTCGTGTGCAAATGCCAGCCACCCCTGATAAGTTACCGACTGTTTAACTCATTTAACGCCTGCTGCTTGGCGTTCCATACTGATATCTTCCGGCATCTGGACACGGACGTCTAAACAGTAGTTATCAGGAATATCACAAGGTTCTCCATCTTCGTAAAATACACGCTCATTATTCTCATCGATAAGCTTAAGTCGCCAGTTCTGAAAACGGGTTGGTAAATGTGAATGCTGTCTGTGAAAGGTTTCGATGATAATAGAGCCATTATATTGAACACGGTCATCGATAAAAATCAGTTCTAAGCCGTTATTGTCTTTTGGTACTGAGATACCGCCATGCACACCCCAAGCACCATCAGCGTTATAGCCCGAAATATTCGATATGCGATATACACCGGTACCCTCTTTTGTGACTTTTGCCCCCTCTGATTCTTCGTTAGTTGTGAATGCGCCATCAGGGTAAACTTCAATTATCGGGGAAGCTTTCTTATAGAATCCATTTGCGTCAACAGTCCATTGATCTGACGTCATCACGTAGTACCAGTCTCCCCATTTCCCGTATTCCCTATATCTATAATAGAATTGGTTCTTGTAATATGCCTGCTGCAAAATATGATCTGGAACTCTTGCTAAAACAAAGCAGGGTCCATATGGAGTGTTACCTATTGCATTCTTTGCTGCTGCTCCCGGCCCGGCATAAACACCGGAAATAATAGCATTATTATAATCGCCATCCGGCACAATCATTCCATTTGATGAGCCAATCCCAAATTGACCTGGATAGATTTTCCAATCAATAGCTTTTTCCACACTTTCCATTTTTTCATTAAAGTCATTGGTTGACACCGCATTTCTCGCCTGCTCCACGGTTTCCGACAAACCGAGGTTTTTTACAAACGTATCTTTATCAGGAATATCTGCGCCGTTTTGATTTTTTGCCAATCGGTTATTAGCATTATCATTTACATCAGAAACAAGCTTCTGTGTTACCGCGAGGGTATTACTGTTACCGGTTCTATCTGTGAGCTGAATAACACCTTTTTGTGTTAATGAGGCATTTGGCACTTCGGCTGCAATTTTTTGTTCTAATGCTCGACTTAATTGAGTAGCAAGTTTAACTAAATCACCATCATCCAGAACATCATTGCCAGAATATGTCGCGATAAAATTAGCTAAAACAGATGTTATTGTCGACGACTGACGTAATACTTTATTGAGCAAATGGACCGTAATATCGTCTGGCGGAAACCCCATTTTTAAACTCCGGCTTTCTTCATACCCTTCTTGACTCACTACATTGGCATTATTATTAGTAGAAAAAGCTTTAAAATCATTCTTGTAATTCATATACCTTCCTTAAGTTAGATAATGTTATTTCATAATCAATATATTTGAATCATTGCAAAAATAATCCCCTTGCAACTCACGCCAATCAAAGTTTAACTCATAAAAATAATAATTCGCCGTTATTATTCATTATAAGGTTAACTATCTTTATATAATTAATAGTAATAAGTAGCTCAATGTTTCGAAATTGAAGATATATTTAGAAATATATATTTAATATCTGGAAACTATTTTTCTATTATTTCCTGTAACTCTCTCTACTTAATGTTCCACACTGAATCTTTACCTAATACCTAACCTACAGTGTTCAGGGAATACTACATAGCTCACCGTCTTCATAAAATACACGCCCATTATTCTCATAAATGCATTTGAGTCTCCAGTTTTGAATACGAGTTGGTAAGTAAGAGAGCCATATGTAAATTCCCTAGAAAAACCAACCTATTACGATTAGTTTTTTATGCTTGAGGCTTGTCTGGTGTAAAACTCTTTTGCCTAACTTCATTCATTTGGGCATCTCCGGCCACTCAATATCAGGCGTTTGTAAAATATCTACACGAGCGAGTAATACTCTGTATTTCTTCCACTCTAGCAAAGCAGCTTCTTCTGCCGTAGTAGCAATTTCAAGGTCAACAGAGTCTTGTAGCAATGAGAGTGTTTCATTTGCCTGAAGTAACAGTTCTGCTTGCTTCTGTTTTGCTTCTGCAATCTGATGGGATTTGAGTAGGTCTTGATCAACTACCCACTCTTTACCATTCCATCTATCGTAATCGGTATCAGGTTTCTTGAATGTCAGAATTTCTGGCAACTCGCCCAATTCCGTAATTTCTTGCTGTGCACGAGTTTGCTTGTTGTAAACAATTTTTCCGCGATAGTCAGGTACTATTTCCCAACGCTTACCGTCTTCACTGCGACAAATAGCCATATCATCAGAATCGGGCAGCTCTGGCTCATCAAGATAAGCACCCGCCGACAAACTGACACCAAGCATGGCATATTCAATATCAGAGTTTGTAAATTCTCGTGTAATTTGATTAGTGTGATAAACTTTTATCCAACCTGCTTGAATTGCTAATCCGTCTTTACCCAATACTGCTGTTTCATGTTCTAAAGCGTATTTTTGTTCAGTCATTATGCTACATACTGCTCTCACTATGTAATTAAATGTATCAAATTTACCACGCAAATCAGGTATTTTACCGTCAGGATAAGCTGCCGCTAATTGCGGATATCGAGATTTATCAAATGTCTGACCATGACAACAAAGATACCCTTTCGGAGTGTATCTTGACGAATGCAAGATGGGGGCACCAACTGGAATATTTACAGAACTAACATCGTCAGTCATCGCTAATGTTCCGGATTTCTTTTGTAAACTTGCATAATAGAGGGTATTGCCACTTTTATCTCTGTAATAGATAGTCAATGGATCTTGTCCGTCAGGATTCGTTGCCATCTGAATATAATATCCATCTTTTTTCTTTAGCCGGATACCTGCATATTCGTGATTTGCATCTACATCTAAACTACTGCATGTGAATTGTTCTTGAGATTTTTTTAACGCATAGTTCCCGCTCACCCAGTCGCGCTGAGCTGAATTCTTAGCCAAACTCACCGTTTCCGACAAACCCAAATTTTTCACAAACTCATTTTTATCAGAAATATCTGCACCATTTTGGTTTTTGGACAATCTGCTGTTAGCATTATTATTTACATCGGAAACAAGCTTCTGAGTTGCAGCAAGTATATTACTATTACCAACCACCTCTATAAGCTGAACAACACCTTTCTGTGTTAATGAAGCATTTGGTACTTCGGTTGCAATTTTTTGATCTAAAGCTCCATTTAATTGGGCAGTGAGCTTAACTATATCCCCATCATCCAAAACATCATTGCCGGAATATGTTGCAATAAAATTAGATACAACAGATGCTATTGTTGACGACTGACGTAATACCTTATTAAGCAAATGAACAGTAATATTATCTGGTGGAAACCCTGTTTTTAAACTCTGACTTTCCTCATATCTTTCTTGACTGACTACATTCGCATTATCATTGATAGAAAAAGCCTTAAAATCATTCTTAGAACTCATATACTCTCCCCTCAAGTTAAATAATATTACTTTATAATCAACATGTTGAATTATTGTAAAAACAATTCCCTGTGACTCACGCTAATCAAAGTCTAGTTCATAAAAAGAATGATGTAGTTTTTTCATTAATTTATAACGTTAACTGCTTTTTTATAATAGGCAGAAATACGTAATTCAACATTTTGAAATTTAAAATATATCCAAAAATATATATTTAACATCTGAAAATTATTTTCTCTTATTTCCTCTATCTTTTCCTGCAACTCTCTCTACTTAATGTTCCATACTGAATCTTTAAGTATCTGAACTCTAATACTTAATCTACAACGTTCAGGGAATATTACATAGCTCACCGTCTTCACAAAATACGCGCCCATTATTTTCATAAACTCATTTGAGTCTTAGTTTTGAAGACGGGTTAGTAAGTAAGAGAGCTGTATGTAAATTCCCTAGAAAAACCAACCTTTTACGGTTGGTTTTTTATGCTTGAGACTTATCTGATATAAAACTCCTCTTACCCAATCTCATTCATTTGGGCATCTCCGGCCACTCCACATCCGGCGCTTGTGAAGTATCTACACGAGCGAGTAATACTCTGTATTTTTTCCACTCTAGCAAAGCAGCTTCTTCTGCCGTATTAGCAATTTCAAGGTCAACAGAGTCTTGTAGCAATGAGAGTGTTTCATTTGCATGTCGCAACATTTCTACTTGCTTCTGTTTTGCGTCATTGATTTGACTGGATTTGAGAAGGTCTTTATCGATTACCCATTCTTCACCATTCCATTTGTCATAATCGGTGTCAGGCTTCTCGAAGGTCAGAGTTTCTGGTAACTCACCAATTTCAGTAATTTTCTGCGGTAAACGAGTCTGTTTGTCGTAAGCTGTTTTTCCGCGATAATCTGGCACAATCAGCCAATGGGTTAAATCAGATGAACGGCAAGCGACATATCCCTCTTTAATCTCAGGTAATGCATCTGTGCAAGAGTTAGCAGGAAGACCAATACCAACAGGAAGATACTCATCAGTGCTGTTTAAATACTCCAGCGTAATTGCATCGTAATTAAACACCATGATATTTCCGCTACTGATAGCAATATTATTTTTATCCAATACAGCCTTATTCATCAGGCAATCCTCACAATATAATTAAATGCTACGTTTCGTGGACGTGTTTCTATTCCTGTTGAAGCAACAATCACATTATCCATATAACCGTAGCCACCAGATCCCATTCCAATAGCAATACCTAGCCCGCGAGTATCAATTCCATAGTTAACATTTTGGTAAACACTATTGAGAATACGGCTTGGTGTACCCAAACCATCGGTTCCACCATTTGAGTTGGACCACATCCGGCCAATTCTGTGACTATGTGGAGCGATATCTGCCAGTTGAGTGGAAAGTAGATATCGATTAATGTCCACTCCACGCCCATCATCCCAACCACGAATAAATTCACCCCGCAAATCGGGTAATACACCGGATGGATATGCTGCCGCTAATTTTGGATATAAAATTTTATCAAAGATCGCTCCATTACATTTCACCCACCCAATTGGTGGTACATCAGTCGGCCAAGGAAGTGGTATTCCTACCGGAATCTCTTCAAGTAAAGATATGCTCATTATGCTGCCCTTAAAATATAGTTAAATGCTATGTTTCATGGTCTTGACACGCCTATAAAATTAAAATCCTCTGACCATTCTGCCCCTTTTGGATAATATACAACTTTTACCGAAAAATAGAGTAACGGCCACGAAATAGGATAACTTACAGGTATATTAATTTCTTCAAGTAATGAATTTATTATTTCCTTAATAAACTTTTATGTAACCACCTATGTGTCGCTATTGCCCATCACATCTGTAAACTGGACAATATCTTTCTATATTAATAAAGCACTGAGAATGTCTGTTGTAATTTTCACCCTAAAGACTTAAAATCATTTTTTCTCATATAATTTTCTTAAATAAAATAATTTTCTTATGTAATAAATATATTAAATTATTGAAAAAATACTCCCTCTGCAATTCACACTAACCAAAGTCTAGTTCATAAAAATAATAATGCGGTATTCTTATTTCTTATAAGGCCAATCGTTTCTATATAATTAAAAGTAATAAATATTTCAATATTTTTGAATCGAAAACATATACAAACCATCTATATTTAACGCCTGGGAACTATTTTTTTCTTATTCTTTCTATCTATTCCTGCAATTCTTTCTGTTTTAAATTCTAAACTGAATCTTTCTGCATTTGGGCACGAATATCTAAGTGACAGAATTGGGAAAAATTCCACCTTCTAACTTAAAGCTTTCATCAGACTTGTCTCTACCTTTTCCTTATCTAACAAAATAGCATCCATGCGCCAATAAGATCTCTTTCAGTTGAGGATATAAACCAAATCCCATGTCAGAACACCATCCTTAAATCGTAAGACTGTTCCTGAACGAAACTAATTTTCACCGCCTCAGGATTACTACCCAAATTCATCTCGTATAACTCTGGAACTATCTCCCATACTCGTTCTATCAATTTATCATAGGTTTTGGCTTCGGTTATTAACCCTAACTCATCACATTCAGCAATCCACATATCATCATAAGTGACTTTTACAACAAAATTAGTTTGCCGATCACCGAAATGTACTTTGTAAACTATGTTCATAACACTCCTCCTCATCACTTACTACCATTTGGTAATAATAGTCCGCACGATAATGTAAGAAAAGGAGATCATTTAAGCCATCCTACCAATCTTGAAGACATTCAACTACTGCGCATTTCTCGCGAAGTTCCCAATTCTGTTTTACTAGGGCCTTAAAATCCGCATTGTTATCCGTAACCAATTTAGCTTGAAGGTAATCAACATTATAGATTGTTATCAGCTTGAGATAATGCCGGGGTCGAGCAGATTAACTTTTCAGCCTTACTAGTAGCTTTTGAGCAATCAAAGCTCGCACCGAATGATAGGAATGACATACCACACAGTATTAATGCCAAAAAACCTATTAGTGTTCTCATACACTACTCCTATTAGTGATTTTTCAGCATTATTTTAAATACATTAAAGATAAAATCACAACCTGAATCTTTTCTAATTTACAATTTTCTCCTCAAGAGACTAATTGTATTTTTAACTCTTGATTTCCTCGAAGTTATCATACCTTCTCCGCCCGCTCCTACATGGCTATGAATAATCTGAGCACATCTATTTATCCTCAAGCATGCGGTAAACACACCATCAAGTTTTACCTGATATGTCTCATATTCGGTTCATTCCTTTATTTAATGATTTTCACTGGCAAATACATCGTCGCTGTAGAGTTGGATAATTCAGTATTAACAAAACTATTCTAAGAATGGCCTGTCTATTCAGGCCACTGTCGTTATTTTGGCTGTTCCGGCCATTCAATATCAGGAGCCTGTGAAATATCAACCCTGTTCAGCATGACTCTGTATTTCTTCCATACTGATAGAGCCGTTTCCTCTTCTTTAGTCGCAATCCCTAAATCAACAGCATCTTGTAATGGCGCTATCTGCTGACTAGCCTCTACAATAAATTGTTGCTTTTTACTTTCAACATACTGCTGCAATTCTTCTCTTGTTGGCGGAGGAATATCAGCCCATTCCGGTAAACCATTTTGACCTGCTATACGATATTTTCCTTCTGGAACATTATTAGCGGCGTATTCTTGATAAACATCAATACCAACCTCAATAATATCATCGGGCAATGAACCAGAAGCAATATAATTCTGTTCCAATTCTATAGGGTAGAATGCATTTGTCTTTGCGCTATAAAAATACATAATTAATATCCTATCGCCAAATATCTCACGACACTATTTGTTAACGCATATACAGAGTTTCTACATGTTACAATAAATTGATTTGCAGAAAGAGGTACAGCAGCAACCCCTGCGCCATATTGACCAAAATCAGAATATGTCGCAACAATCTGTAAACAAGCATTAGGAAATGGGATGGCGAAAGTTTTGTAATCATTTAGATTCATAGAGCCGGCTACCTGACCCCACTGAATAATTATCCCAGTATCACCACATTTCCACCAACCATTCACAACCTTGTTGGCAGTATTCACATTAAGATTACAACACTTGGCAATTTTTTGGTCTAATACGCTTTTAAATTGTGCGGTGATTTTAGCTACATCACCATCATCCAAAACATCAGTGCCAGATTCTGTCGCAATAAAATCAGCTACAGCAGATGATATAGTTGATGCTTGACGTAATATCTTATTTAATATGTGATTAGGAATATATTGATTGTCTGGAAACCCAACCAGCAAATTCGGATATGTTTCATAGCTTTGTTGACTAGTCACATTAGCGTTACTACTGATAGCAAAAGCTTTAAAATCATTTTTTGCACTCATATACATCTCCTTAAATTAAATAACATTATTTCATAATAAACATATTTAACTATCACTAAAGATGATTTCTCACAATTCACATCGATAATAGTCTAGTTTAGAAAAACGATAATGAAATATTTTTATAACTAAAAGGAGTAACTATTTTTATATAATGTGCAAAAATAAACAACGCGATATATTGTAATCAAATACATCCCCAAAACCATTATATTCAACATTAGAAATTATTATTTCTATATCTTTTTTTCCTTCAATTATTTTCTCATTAAGTCACAAATATAACCTTAAAGCATTTTATTACACTCCCCATCACTGCCATTCAATAATATTCCATATTATTCATATATAGCCAAAATCCATATTTAAATTCTGGCTATATTCCTATGGCACTCACTGAGAGATTATTACCTTATACACCCAAATAAATTACCGGTATCATACTGACATTTAACGGGCGGTTTTCATCTGCCGTTGGTACGACCTTTGATGCATCAAAAGTGGCATATGCCGAATATCCATGATTACTATTAGCATTCGTTCCCGCAGCAATGACTGTTGCCGTACTCCTAACACCATAAAATACACCACTGGTACGAGTAAAAAGCCCATGCGCTTGCCATCCCAAATTACCTGTAATATTTCTAATCGCATCTCCCTGTATTACACCTGGTGTCAATCCAGCGCGCACAAATACCCCTCTTCCATCGGCAAACAGATTAGGCAGGTTGATTTTATTGCCATTCTGTTTGATTCCCCATGCTGCCTTATACGCATCTGATAAATTATTCAATGCCCGACCAACAGTTGAATCAATCTCATGAATAGCACCATTCGCAATATATTCTCCTTTAGCTAAATCTGATGCTGGATGTGCAGATAAATAGATATCACCCGGTCGCTTAGATCCGACATAAAAAGCTTTTTTTAATTGTGCAGTGAGTTTGGTTATATCACCATTATCCAAAACGTCCTCGCCAGATTGTTCCGCAATAAAATTAGCCACGATGGATGCCATTACTGACGTTTGACGTAATATTTTATTTAACACATGGGTAGGAACATTATACGGTGGAAATCCAGTCGACAATTCCGGCATCTCTTCATATAGTTGCTGGCTTACTACATTAGCATTATTACTAGTAGAAAAAGCTTTAAAATCATTTTTTGCGCTCATATATATCCCCTTTAGATTAAATGATATTATTTTATAATTAACATATTGAATCACTATTAGATGATTGACATTAATTCATGCAGATTAGAATCTAGTTCAAAAAATAATTAAATATTCTTGTAATATGAATAATCTATTTATTCAGACTATCTTTATTACTTCGGCTGTTGCGGCCACTCAACATCAGGAGCCAATGAAATATTAACTTTGCTCAACATTACTCTATATTTCTTCCATTCCAATAGAACTGTTTTTTCTGCTTCGGAAGCAATACCTAAATCAACAGCATCTTGTAGTGGCGCAACAAGATTATTGGCTTTAATCAATAACTGAGATTTCTCATGTTCTGCTTGCTGTATTAGTTTCTCTTTATCAGCAACATAAACATTATCAGATTCTACTTCCGTATTCTCCCCAACAGCCTTGTCAGAAGGTTTATTCAATGAGTTATATTCTTGCGCCCAAGGTGTCCACGGACTATCGTGAAATTGGCTACGTGTATATACTCTACTGCTGTTATAAACAAAATAACGCTGAATAACGCCTGCCGCTTTCAATACAATAAGCGAACCAGCGAACGGCTCAGGGTAATTCGCGCCATTTTTAGCATGAGCATTATATTCTTGATAATAAATCCCTGGAGTTTTATAACTATTTAAATCCGCGTTATCACCTAAATTAATCGACTGCCCGGCAAAGATATCTTGAGAGGTAATATTGATATCCGCAGCTAACGCTTTTCCATTAACTTTGCGGAGCCCTGTGATATATCGAGAATCAGACTCTGCTTTTGCATACGCTCCAACCTCTCCAGCAGTAGGCCTATTCAATGTGTTATATTCTCTAGTCCAAGGAGTCCACGGGCTTTCATGAAATTGACTACGTGTATATACCCGGCTGCTGTTATAGACAAAATAACGTTGAATAACCCCGGCCGCTTTCAGTACAACAAGCGAACCAGCGAACGGTTCAGGGTAATTATTACCGTTTTTGGCATGAGCATTATACTCTTGGTGATAAATCCCCGGTATTTTGTAATTATCCAAATTCGCATTGTCGCCTAAACTATGCGCCTGCCCAGCAAGAATATCCTGAGAAGTAATATTAATATCCTCAGTCAATACTTTCCCGTTAACTTTTCTGGTATTCGGTATCCTGGTATTAATACTTTCACGCAATGAATTTATTATTTCCTGAACCAGCTTTTGCGTAACCGCTAGTGTGTCACTATTACCCACTACATCGGTAAGCTGAACAATACCTTTTCGTGTTAATGAGGCATTTGGAACTTCTGTTGCAATTTTTTGTTCTAAGGCTCTATTTAGTTGATCAGTAAGTTTAGCTATATTGCCATCATCCAAAATATCATTGCCAGATTGGGTCGCGATAAAATTAGCTACCACAGATGATATTGTTGACGATTGACGTAATACCTTATTTAACAGATTAACAGGAATATTATCGGATGGAAATCCAGTCTGCAAACTCTGGCTTTCTTCATACTTTGCCTGATTCACTACATTCGCATTATCACTAATAGAAAAAGCCTTAAAATCATTTTTAGCACTCATATATAACCCTCAAATTGAATAATATTATTTACAAAAGACACCTTTAATTACTGCAAAAATAACCTATCACAATTCACATCAGTAATAGTCTAGTTGATAAAAACAATAACAAAACATCCTTATGAATCAGAATATTAACTATTTTTGTATAATTTAAAAAAAGAAAATTAAATTTCACAGAATTACTCTCATATTTATTCTACATTTCTCACTCTAACTTTCCTGTTTTAAGTTACAAACTTAATTTTTCAGCATATTATATAAAAAAGATCTGATTTCAACTCTACATTTTACATATTAAATTATTTCAAAAATAAACTAATTTTATAATTTAAACATAAAATCCTCATTAATATATTTGGTCATTTAAAGAAAGTCTGACTCTTATTAACTACAGAAATCAGACTTTAATAGCTACTTAATTTAAACTGTTCAAGTTTTGAAAGGCAGTGCAAAAATAAAAAGCATTTACTTTTGCATTATAAATTATATATCAATATCCTACTGCAAACCAAAATGCAGAGCTTTCAGTCTCATATGCGCAATAATTAAATCCTGTTACAGCTAATTGTTTTGCAACAACATTGTATGATGATTGCGGATTAGATTTATCACCCAATGTCAACGAAACATTTACACAGGCATTAGGAAACTGAATTGGAAAATTAACGGGTGTATCATACGCTGCCCAATTCACGATCCCCCACTGATAAATCACTCCTGTATCCCCACATTTCCACCAACCATTCACTGATTTCAAAGCTGTATTTTTATTTCCTTTAGCACTAATTAAGCTATCTACTTCTGCTTTTGTATACCCACTAATAACTCTGTCAGCAGGTTTATTTAATGTGTTATATTCCTGGGCCCAAGGTGTCCACGGATTATCATGGAATTGGCTACGTGTATATACCCGACTGCTGTTATAAACGAAATAACGTTGAATGATTCCGGCCGCTTTCAATACAATAAGCGAACCAGAGAGCGGCTCAGGATAATTGACGCCATTTTTAGCATGAGCATTATAATCCTGATAATAAATTCCTGGTGTTTTACAGTAATCCAAATTCACATTATCACCTAAACTAATCGCCTGCCCACTCAAAATATCCTGAGAAGTAATAGTGACATCCGTAGATAAAGACTTTCCATTCACTTTGCGAATTCCCGCAATATATCGAGAATCAGCTTCTATTTTTGTATATGCGCCAATATCCTCAGCAGTAGGTTTATTCAGCGTATTATATTCTCTGGTCCAAGGTGTCCACGGATTATCATGAAACTGGCTACGTGTATATACTCGACTACTATTATAAACAAAATAGCGTTGAACTACTCCGGCCGATTTCAATACAACAAGAGAACCAGCGAGAAATTCAGGGTAATTAAGGCCATTTTTAGCATGAGCATCATACTCTTGATGATAAATTCCCGGCGTTTTATAGCTATTCAAATCCGCCTTTTCACCTAAGCTAATCGCCTGTCCACCCAAAATATCCTGAGAAGTAATAATGATATCCTCAGACAGTGCTTTCCCGTTAATTTTTCGAGTATTGGGTACCTTGGTATTAACACTTTCACGCAATGAATTTACTATTTCCTGAGCAAGCTTTTGTGTAACAGCTAATGTATCACTATCGCCCACCACATTAGTAAGCTGAACAACACCTTTTTGTGTTAATGAGGCATTTGGAACTTCTGTTGTAATTTTTTGTTTTAATGCCTTATTTAATTGCTCAGCTAATTTAGCTATATCGCCATCATCCAGAATATCACTGCCAGATTGGGTCGCAATAAAATTAGCCACGACAGATGCTATTGTTGACGATTGACGTAATACCTTGTTTAGCAAATTACTAGTGATATTATCTGGTGGAAACCCAGCCTGCAAACTCTGATCTTGTTCATATTTATCCTGACTCACTATATTAGCATTATTACTAATAGAAAAAGCTTTAAAATCATTCTTAGTACTCATATACACCCCTTAGATTAAATATCATTATTTAATTATTATTAAAGCAACCCACCATAATTTACGGCAGCCATAGTTTAATTCATAAAAATAATAATAAAATGTTCTTCTAAGTTAGAAGAATAATTATTTTTATATCATTGACAGCAAGAAAAAAAACCAACAAATTTCAACTAAAATTATATTCAAACCATTCATATTCAACATCTATAATTATTTCACTTTGTCATTACTTATTTTTATATTCCAGACTAAATTTTTCAATATTCTAACCCTAGAAAAATAAAAACACTGTATAAACGGCCTGTTTATTCAGGCCATTCAATATCAGGAACCAGTGAAGCATCTATCCTGTTTAGCACCGACAACTTCAATATTTTATTAATTAAAAGCGCAGCCTAAATAGACCGCGCTTTATCAATAATATGTCAAGACCATATGACTTTATTTCTACTTTAATAGCTTAAAGCAATTAACATCAGAAATGAATGAATTATCTTTGTTAGTAGTAAAAATATCTGCTGATTCTGATAAACCATTTTCATTCTCTACACAGTATTCATCCCTCAAAGGAATAATGTACTTTTAATATCCAATAGCCATCCAATGGACCGCTCGTGCCCGATAATCAGTGTTTAGCGCAC
Organism: Photorhabdus luminescens subsp. luminescens; assembly: GCF_001083805.1. Classification (GTDB taxonomy): domain Bacteria; phylum Pseudomonadota; class Gammaproteobacteria; order Enterobacterales; family Enterobacteriaceae; genus Photorhabdus; species Photorhabdus luminescens. The sequence continues at coordinate 92,477 of NZ_JXSK01000008.1, forward strand.
CAACAGTTGTTGCTGTAAAAGATACTGCTGTAATCTCACCAACTTCAACAAAACAACGATCTAAGATCGGAGACGAAGGTTTTTTTCTACCATCAGGTGTCGCAACCACCGTTGTACATGCACTAGGAAAGCGAATAGGAAAGTTGACCAAATAATTATCACTACCAGTTACAACCCCCCACTGATAGATTATTCCTGTATCACCACATTTCCACCAGCCATTTGCAGATTTTAAAGCTGTGTTTTTATTGCCATATCGAACATCAGATTCAGATTTAGCATAACTCCCTACATCCCCAGCACTTAGACTAATATCATTCGACAACACTTTCCCATTCACCTTACGACTATTAGGTACTCTGGTATTAATATCTCCACGTAATGAATTTACTATTTCCTGAGCAAGCTTTTGTGTCACGGCCAATATATCACTATTGCCAATGACATCAGTAAGCTGAACAACGCCTGTCTGGGTTAATGAAGCATTAGGAATTTCTGTTGTAATCTTTTGTTTTAATGCCTTATTTAATTGCTCAGCAAGTTTGGCTACATCACCATTATCCATAATATCATCGCCAGATTGTGTCGCAATGAAGTTAGCCACAACAGATGATATAATTGACGATTGACGTAATACCTTATTTAATATGTGAGGCGTCATAGAATATGGTGGAAACCCAGTTTGTAACTCCGGGCTCTCTTCATATCCTTGCTGGCTTATTACATTAGCATTACTATTAGTAGAAAAAGCTTTAAAATCATTCTTTTGACTCATATACACTCCTTAAATTGAATAATATTATCTTATGATAAACATATTAAATTATTGTAAAAGTGACTTTTATTAATTCATTGCAACAATCATCCAGCTCATAAAAATAATAATAAAATCCCATTGCAACTTAAAGAATAAATTATCTCTATACAACTGATAGGAATAAATACCCAAATAAATTACAATCAAAAACACATCCAAAATAATTATATTCAACATTCGAGATTATTTTTCTGTTATCTTTCTTATTTTAATTATCCTATTCGGAGAAATAATAATAAAAACGGAAAGTTAATAACCCCTTTAAGCACAGTTTTATCTTGCTAGATTTGTATCAAATCGATAGATCGCCTGATTCTGGCTGTTCAGTATCCCCCACAAGATACGCTCACTTTGTCACCTAAAACTCTTATACCCGTTATCTTTCAAGTTGCCTCTTTGTTGGCTGCACTCACTCACCCCGGTCACCTAGTTATCTATGCTCCCGGGGATTCGCTCCTTTGCCGTCGCGATGCATCTTGAAATCCATAGGGTATATACAAAATTATTTTAATCTTTAAAATAATTTTTAAAAACCGCTTGACTCTGAAGTTTTTCTGATTAAAATCACAGCCACAATTTAGATTTTCGTGAAACAAATCACATTTTACCAATAAAGAGAGTTCATCATGAAATCTGTTACATCTTTCATATCAAGCGTTCACAACGTTGTTGTCTACCTCTCAACATCTCGCTTTCTGTAAGGCGACTTTTTGATCGATGCGTGAAAAGCCAGTTTCCAAGCTGGCTTTTATGTTCAGGGCTTAACCTCTGTCAAATTAACCCGCCAATCCATTTTTTTATTTCCTGGGTTATTTTTTACTTTCTTAATAAAATGACAGCAAGAAAACATCTGAAGATAAACCTGTTTCAGGAAATATTCTTTTATTTCCTGATTTCGTTTCAACTTTCTGCTAATAGTTGATGGACTTCAGTGCATTTTCCTTTAGAACAAGGATAATAGCGACTCACCCCCCCCTGAAAATGCACTTATTAGTTTAGCCGAATCTATTTGTTATTAATAATCCAATGCGTTAAGAATTCATTTCTTCAATAAAGCAACTTCATCCGCGTTTTTCTGGCATAACAGAGTAAGATTAGTAATAGAACGGGTAAGATTATCTATAGTACTCTCCAGCTTTTTAATATCCATTTCCAGTTGCTTATTTTTTATATCCAATGCACTCATTTTTTTCAATTCAGCATATAATTGCTGACCATTTACCGCCTCCGTACTGTTCCTGGAAATATCCCCGGCAGCAACATTCACAATCTTACGTTGATTACCCGGTCTTCCTACAGAAACAACATTCGATTTGCCGGCAACAGCATTTGCACCTAATGCAATGCTCCCGCTTGCTGTTACAGAGGCGTTTTGACCAATCGCGATTCCCTGTGACGCACTAACACTAACTTTTTGCCCCACGACAATAGCAGACGAAGAGTCGGATCTAGAGTCTGATCCTAATACAATACTCTTACTTCCTGTTACAGAGGAGTTTTGACCAATCACAATTGCCTGAGACCCACTGGCAGAAACCTTTTGCCCAAGAGCAATAGAAGACGAGCCGCTGGATACAGAACTATCTCCTAATGCAACACTCGCGCTTCCTGTTGCAGAGGAATTTTGACTAATTGCTACTGCTTGATTCCCTCTGGCAATAGCTTTTTTCCCCAGAGCAATAGCAGCCGAACCGCTGGATATAGAATCTGATCCCAATGCAACACTTGAATTTCCTGTTGCAGTGGAGTTTTGACTAATTGCTACTGCCTGAACCGCGCTAGCAACAACCTTTTGCCCCAGGGCAATAGAAGCTGAAGCACTAGATATAGAATCAGCGCCAATCGCAATTGGCCATATGACTTTATCATCCTTATTCTCTTTTCTACCCGCCAGTTGATTTTGCCCAATAGCAATAGCACCCTCGCTAATTGATTTAGAAGCTAGTGGTGAAGCGCCAATTGCTACAGCATATATTGCTGGCGCTTCTGCATTTCCCACAACAACTGAATCTTTACCAACTGTTTGATCGGTTATATTCATATTCTCTGTAGACATATATACCTCTTAATTTAGAAATTAGATTATTATACCCGTCATCTTTCAAGTTGCCTCTTTGTTGATAGGATATATCATATATTCTCAGCCTAATAGCCAAGAATATATGAAACAACAACCAACAGATATTAATAATTCAATGCATCAAGAAGTCGTTTCTTCAGTGCTGCAACATCATCCACACTATTCTGAACCAGCAAAGTAAGATTAGCTATATCGCTTTCCAAAGATTGAATCTTCTCTTCCAATTCCTTATTCTTCGCATCCAATAATATATCAATCCTTGCCGATTCAGCATGTAACTGCTGACCATTAACCGCCTCAGTACTGTGATTTGAAATATCCCCAGCCGCAACATGTATAATCTTACGTTCATGGCCGGTTTTTCCTACAGAAACAACATTCGGTTTATTAGCAATAGAATCTGCGCCTAATGCAATGCTCCCCTTTTCTGTTGCAGAGGAGTGTTGACCAATTGCCACCGCTTGAGCCGCACTAGCAGTCACCTTTTGTCCCAGAGCGATAGAAGCCAAGCCGTTGGATACAGAATCAGCGCCAATCGCAATAGGCCAAACGACTTTCGCATCACCTTGTTTACCCGCAAGTTGATTTTGCCCAATGGCAATAGCCGCTTCACTGATGGTTTTAGAATTTCGGGATGAAGCGCCAATTGCGATAGAATGTACTGCTGGCGCTTCTGCATGTCCAAGTACAACTGAATCCTTACCCGTTGTTTGTTCAGCTACATCGATATTTTCAATAGACATATTAAACCTCTTAATTTATAAATTAAATAACCATGCGTTGTTTGAAACTTAATAAAGTGTGCAACAGAATATGATATGGATTACGTGAACTCGTTTCTCATATCAAAACTTAAATTAACGTTATATTTATTCCGCCGACAATATTAGATATAAATGCCAACTTGTAAATAAATTAAAATTATTGGATGGTGGAATACATTGCATGGAATTTATTTAATGCATTATCAAGCTTTATGGAATATATATTCCACAAAGTCCATTACAACCAATTAATCAATCATTTCCATATTAATGGATTTTTATATACTTAATCTAAATGAACATAGGATAAGATTTTATTATTAACCTTAAATTGTTTAAGAAATAATTATCAAATATATATTTAACACTCTGAAAATACAATCACATTTGATTAATTATAATTTTAATAATAAATACTCTCAATGAAATTTTTTACCACTAATGATTTCGCAGCCTTCATAGACGATAATTCACTAACTAAATAAATTCCCAATAAGCTGTTGAAAGTTTATAATCTATTAGCCAAAAAAATTTCTTAATATCAATGATAAGAATCTTGAAGATAACTTATCATTTGGTTTATTAACCGAGGTAACATGTATTGAGTGATAAGCGACTCATCAAAATGCAGAATAATGGCAGAGCGTTTTCATAAATCTGGCACAGTATCAAATATAACCATGAGAGAAATTAATGTACTGGTTAAACAAGATAAAAACGTGAATCACTCTTCATCTGATGTAATAACGGGGAAGCGCATAATTAAGTGAAAGCATATTTTACGGAACGCATTTCACTAATAGTATCCGCCAGTTCAATTAATTCAACAGGGTAATCTTGTCCGGTAATGATCACCGTTTGATTAATTGGTCGTTCGCTTAATCCCTTGATAATTTCATCAAGGGATAAATAACCATTACTTATCATATAAGTTAGTTCACCGAGCACTACCAATGATAATTCAGGATCACGCATCATACGCAGCGCGTGCTGCCAAACCGCAGTACAAACAGCAATATCTTTAGTACGATTTTGCGTTTCTCCAGCCAAGTTCATTGATATTAGTTGAAATTCTACCCCATGCTGCTGTAACAAAACACGCTCACCGGCTGACCATTCATCCCTAATAAACTGGATAACACCGGCCTTTAATCTATGACCCAACGCTCGCGTAACCGTTCCCATTGCTGCGGTGGTTCTCCCCCTACCGTTACCAGTATAGATAATGATAATTCCCCGACTTTCCTGAGCGGCTGCGACTTGTGCCATAAATCTCTCTTTTTGCCGCTGTTTTCTCTGTTTATATCGTTCCTCGCTCATTTGCCCAGCTCCAATATATTAGTCAGTCAAAGAACAACTGTTCGTTTTGTCTGTATTTGCTTGAGATGATTCAGAGAATAATGTTTCTACTACCTGATCAACTTGTTGACGATCTTGGCTGACCAACGATTGTATTAATCGCTCATTAGTGAAAAACCGTTCCCAAAAGTGACGACGTGCCGCCAAATGATGAAAATGTCGCTTTACCCGTTGACGAAGTGTTCCACCATAAGCAGCCAGACGACCAAGATGCATCGGTAACAACCGTTCGAGTTTTTCACGCCATAATCTAACCAATACCGGCGCATTACCCCCGGAGGAGATAGCAATTACCAGCGGTGAGCGATCAATCACTGACGGCGTGATAAAACTGGCTTGCTGCGGCTCATCCACCACATTACAAAAAATACGGCGCTCCGTCGCACAATCATTCACATAGCCATTCACCGCTGTATCATTAGTGGCAGCAATAACCAGCCAACAACGTTCAAGCCAGTGAGGCTCAAACTCTCCGTGAATGAGTGTTACTTGGCCGTTATCCGCCCATATCTTAAATTGCGAGGTAAATTCTCTTGCATTAACTAATAGATGCGCGCCAGCGTCTAATAACAAACGCGCTTTACGCTCCGCGACCTGACCTCCTCCAACCAGCAGACAGGTTTTATCCCGGATCTGACAAAACATCGGCAAATAATCCAACATAAGTCCCCTCCTACAGTTAACGCACACCGCCCGGTATCATGGTCAGCAAGTGCTGACGAGGATAAAAACGCGTGACGCCTCGGTGTTTCAACCACCAGCATAGGTATTCAACATCATGATGGCGACGATCGCACAATAACCCGACAACACTGCCACTATGAGCAACGTTCAGCCCGTAGATCCCACTCCGTTCTACTAGTTCCAACAAGCTGTCAAATGCAGGTTTTACCGACAACTTTTGATTGGCCTGCGCACTGAGCGTCGTGGCTTCTCCCAATCTGAGACAATTCCGTGTCGCAACAGCCTGACAAAATAGTTTCCAGGCATGCTCTAGCATTGCGGCATTCTCCAGTAATGTCGGATGGCGATTTAAACGGTGATAATCAGCAGTAATCAAAGTTGCCGGACTTTCCAATAACAAAATGTCTATGGGCGGCTGCCAGTCACAGGCAATTTGAGTTTTACCTGTTTGATGATCGAACAAGGTAAGCTGGCTGAACAACGTGCTATCAGTAGGTTCAAGCTGTACGCAAAAGCTAGCCAGTGTCGTTTCATCAACGGTTTCCCCCAGATAACGCGCCGTCGCCAGCGCCGTAGCGGCAATATCCGCGGTACTACTTGCCAGCCCTTTTGCCACCGGGATCGTAGAGGTAAAGGAGATCCGTAAACCTCGCGCCATCTCCACCGACAAACCAAAATACGCCAGTACAATTTTCACCATTTGGCGCATACGGGGACGTTCATCTTTTCCCGGTACGCCATCTGTAACAGATACCTCGCTGAACCAATTCACCGGACAAGAGATCAATTTCTCACCGCCAAGGACCCATCCCTGGATAAGTTCACCACATGATGCCGGACAACGAGCTTTAGCCATAACCGAATACCTGACGTAACGCCGACACCAGACGGCGATTGTCATGCTCACCCTTGATAGCGACCCGATAATAATCAGCGTTCAAGCCTGAATAGTTAGCACAATGACGAATCAGTATTCTCTGTTTCAACAATGCTTGTTGAAGATTGATTTCCGGGCGCAAACAACGCAGGAAGATATAATTTGCCGAAGGAGGCCAAACACACAGTTCCGGTAAGGCGGTCAATGCCTGATAAAGCCAACGTTGCTGCTCCGCTAACCAACAGTGTGTTGCCTGAATGTAAGCGTTATCATTAAGCACAATTTCACCCGCCAACGCTGCGAAAGCGTTAATGGTCCACGGCTCCCGCCAACATTTCATTGCCCTGATACCCGCAATATCACCACTGACCAGATAACCAAGGCGCAACCCCGGAATAGCAAAAAATTTCGTTAGTGAACGCAGAATATAGAGACGGGGGAAATGCGTTATCTGAGAAATAAATCCGACAGTATCCGGGAGAAAATCGATAAACGCTTCATCGACAATCAGTGCAATATTATGCTGACGGCAACGTTCAAATATCACCTGCAACAGCACCGCATCCGGCATCAAACCGGTCGGATTATTGGGTGTGGCAAGAAACAGGCAATCAGGGCGACTGCGATCCAATGCTGCTAATAAACGTTCATCAGGCTGATAACCATCGGCTTCACTCATTACATACTCATCAATCCGGCAATCAATCCGCTGTAAGGCTTTCCGATATTCAGCAAATCCCGGTATCAACAGCATGGCACGACGCGGCTTAAGATAATTCACCACAGCATAAATCAATTCGGTAGCGCCATTACCCGCCATCAAGTTTTCAGTCGAACAATGATGAGCCTTCGCTAACGCTGCATGTAACCGGCGGTATTCTGTATCAGGGTAGCACTCTGCTCGCTGCAACTGGTCGATAATGGCCGTTCTCAGGGATGTCGGCATTCCCAACGGATTAATATTAGCGCTGAAATCAATTATCTCTTCCGCTGCAACACCGATTTTCAGCGCCATTTCCAGCACATTACCACCATGTTCGCTCATCAAATATTATCCAAATGTTAAACAGAAAATCAGAGTGCCATCAGTGATGGAACAGAAGACAACAACAAACGATCCCGGCTAAAAGCCAGTGTTTCCCGCAGACGTACCACATCACCAATCACAATCAATGCTGGCGCAGTCAATTTCTGAGCTGCCACTTGTTGAGCCAGCGTTAACAAGGTTGCGCTAGCAACTTGCTGTTGCTGATGGCTAGCATACATCACAACCGCCGCTGGCGTCGTCGGCGCTTTACCGCCAGCGATCAATTGCTCACAGATACTCGCCAGTTGCGTCATTCCCATTAAGATCACCAACGTACCTTCCAACTTTGCCAACGTCGCCCAATCCTGTGATTCATTTCCCTGACGCAGATGGCCGGTAATCACATGAAAACCTGATGCATAATCACGATGGGTAACCGGTATCCCGGCACAAGCCAGACCACCAATGGATGAACTGATGCCCGGTACCACTTCAAAGGGAATTTTCGCCAGTGCCAAAGCTTCCGCTTCTTCACCGCCACGGCCAAACACATAGGGATCTCCCCCTTTCAGCCGGACAACATTTAACCCTTGTTGCGCACACTCCACCAAGATCTGATTAATTTGCCGTTGCGGCACTGGGTGATAGTTCGGCGTTTTGCCGACATTAATCATTTGGCAATCATCGGGTGCTTCAGATAGCAGGTCCGGGCTGACTAATCGATCATAGACCAGCGCCTCAGCCTGACGGATACAATGTAACCCTCTGACAGTAATCAGCGCCGCATCGCCGGGACCGGCGCCTACCAACCAAACTTTTCCGCTATTCATCATATTGTTCACCCTGTAACGAAAGTCTGTTGGAAGATATATAACCGATAGCCAGCAACACGATCTGGTGTGAGATCAATAATTCTTCATTTTTATTAATGTATTGACGATAACTATCTGTCCTGACACATTGCAGCTTTATCTACTTGTTTCCCTTAGTAACTTTGCCCGGTATCTTGTATCTACGCCATTTTTATTATAATCCTTAATGTTTTTGTGACCGCAGTTGATTTTTCAATCAAATTGACGATGTTTAATACTGATTGATAAAAAAAAATGCCAACATACGCCTTATTACAGACAAGGGGCGTAGCGATGGAAGCCAAGGAATTATTCAGTGTCGGTATTGACATCGGCACCACCACCACACAAGTGATCTTTTCGCGTCTGTCACTGGTGAACCGTGCAGCGGTATCACAAGTGCCACGCTACGAGTTTGTTAGCCGCGAGATTATCTGGCAAAGCCCGGTATTATTTACCCCCGTAGATTTCGCCGGGCAATTGCGTGAAGACGAACTGTTCAACTTGATCCAGGCACAATATCAGGCAGCAAATATCGATCCGGAAAGTATCGATTCCGGCGCAGTCATCATTACCGGTGAAACCGCGAAAACGTGTAATGCACGCCCGGCGATTATGGCATTGGCACAAAAATTAGGGGATTTTGTTGTCGCAACAGCGGGGCCACATCTGGAATCAATGATTGCCGGTTTGGGTTCCGGCGCTCAAGCGCTGTCACAACAGAAAATGGCCAGAGTGCTCAATATTGATATCGGCGGCGGCACAGCCAACTATGCGTTATTCGATGCCGGGCGACTTATCGCCTCTGCTTGCTTAAATGTCGGTGGCCGCCTCTTGGAAACCGATCCCCAAGGGAAAGTTTTACGGGCGCATCCGCCCGGCGCACTGATCGTTGATTCACTGTTTGGTGAAAACACCGATATTCAACATCTGACAGCCACGCAATTGCAGCAAATTGCTACGCGGATGTCCCAATTGCTATGGGAAGTCGTCACCGGGCAACTCACACCACTGGCGCAACAATTACTGATGACCGAACCGCTGCCAAACTGTGATGCGCTCTACGCAGTTACCCTCTCCGGCGGGGTAGGAGAATGTTATCGTGAAGCATCGGATCATGATCTATTCCGTTTTCACGATTTAGGACCACTGCTGGCGCAAGCTATTCATCGTGATAATGATTTCGTCAAACTGCCGCTGCAAGTGCCGAAACAAACCGTACGCGCTACCGTCATTGGCGCCGGCGCTCATACATTATCGTTATCCGGCAGTACTATCTGGCTTGATACGCTGTCACTACCACTGCGCAACATTCCCGTCGTTCATCCTGACACAGAAGCCGCTGAATCACTGGCAGAAGCCTGGCAACATGCGCTCACACAAATGGATCTGAATGCCGAACAAGATCTCTATGCATTGGCCCTACCCGACGCCCTGCCGGTGAATTATGCCGCCGTACAGACATGCATTACCGCTTTACAGAACTTTGCCGGACGCTATCCCTCTTCTCACCCGCTGCTCATCGTCGCTGGTCAAGACTTTGGTAAGGCATTGGGAATGCTGTTACATCCTCTGATGGGAGAACGACCGCTGGCGGTTATTGATGAAGTTATCACCCGCACCGGAGATTATATCGACATTGGCACACCACTATTTAATGGCACTGTCGTTCCCGTCACTATCAAATCACTGGCTTTTCCTTCCTGAGAGAACGTAAACATGAAATTGAAAACTCAGCTTTTTGGTAAGACCTATCAGTTTAAAGATGTCAAACAGGTGCTGGCAATGGCTAACGAATTGCGCTCTGGGGATATACTCGCCGGGGTGGCTGCCGAAAATTCCCAACAACGGGTAGCGGCTAAACATGTCCTCTCGGAGATGACGATTGCGGATATTCGCATGAACCCAATCATCCCTTATGAAGAGGATTGCGTGACCCGCATTATTCAGGATGACATCAACGAAATTGCCTACGCCCGCATAAAAAACTGGAGCATTGGCGAACTGCGTGAATATATACTAAGCGACGATACCAGCGTGGATGATATCGCCTTTCTACGTAAAGGAATCAGTTCTGAAGTTGTCGCCGCCGTGGCAAAAATTAGTTCCAATGCGGACCTGATCTATGGCGCGAAAAAAATGCCGGTGATCAAAAAAGCCAATACCACCATCGGGGCGCCGGGAACGTTCAGCGCCCGGCTGCAACCTAACGATACCCGCGACGATGTACAAAGCATTCTGGCCCAGATTTACGAAGGGCTATCGTTTGGCGTTGGTGATGCAGTCATCGGCGTTAACCCGGTAACTGACGATGTGGAAAACCTCACCCGCGTGCTGGATACCATTTATGAAGTGATCGACAAATTCGCTATCCCAACACAGGGCTGTGTTTTAGCCCATGTCACGACTCAGATAGAAGCCATTAAACGTGGGGCGCCGGGCGGCTTGATTTTCCAAAGTATCTGCGGCAGTGAAAAAGGGCTAAAAGAGTTTGGCGTAGAATTGGCTATGTTGGATGAAGCCCGTGCCGTTGGTGCGGAATATTGCCGTCTTGCCGGCGATAACTGCCTGTATCTTGAAACCGGACAAGGTTCAGCCCTCTCCGCCGGTGCTCACTTTGGCGCTGATCAAGTAACAATGGAGGCACGAAACTACGGTTTAGCACGCCACTATGACCCATTTCTCGTGAATACCGTTGTCGGTTTCATCGGGCCGGAATACCTCTACAATGATCGCCAGATTATCCGCGCCGGATTAGAAGACCACTTTATGGGAAAACTCAGCGGCGTCTCAATGGGATGTGACTGCTGCTACACCAACCACGCAGACTCTGATCAAAACCAGAATGAAAACCTGATGATTCTGCTGGCAACCGCAGGATGTAATTTCATCATGGGAATGCCGCTCGGTGATGACATTATGCTTAATTACCAGACATCTGCTTTCCACGATACCGCCACTATCCGTCATCTGCTCAATCTGCGCCCATCACCAGAGTTTGAACGCTGGCTGGAACAGATGGGGATCATGGCAAACGGGCGTTTAACATCACGCGCAGGCGATGCATCGTTCTTTTTCTGATTCTTTGCTGAGATAAATCACCATGAACCAAAAACCAATTAAAGCATGTGCAGATAATGCGGTCCTTAGCCAAGAACCACCAACATTATCCCCTCCTACAGCGGTAATCATTGACGAAACCGAAAGCTGTACGCCGGATTTAGGCTCCTTAGAAGCCAAACAGTGGATAGGCGTCCAAAACCCGAACCGTATGGAAGTCTTACAGGAATTACGCCGTAGCACTGTGGCGAGAGTCGGTACCGGCCGCAGCGGTCCGCGCCCCCGAACTCAGGCATTACTGCGTTTTCAGGCTGATCACTCCCGTTCAAAAGATACAGTGTTAAAAGAAGTCCCGGTTGAATGGATAGAAAAACGGGGATTGCTGGAAGTGCAATCTCAAGTCAGCGACAAAAATCTCTATCTGACTCGGCCGGATTTAGGGCGAAAACTCAGTGCGAATGCAGCAGAAACCTTGCTGACACAGTGTAAAACAGGTCCTGACGTACAGGTTGTTATCTCCGATGGCCTTTCTACTGATGCCATTATCGCTAACTACGAAGATCTTGTGCCCCCCTTGTTAAAAGGGTTGGAGCAAGCAGGAATGTGCATCGGCACCCCGTTTTTTGTGCGCTATGGTCGCGTTAAAATCGAAGATCAAATTGGCGAGTTACTAAAAGCTAAAGTGGTTATCTTACTAATTGGAGAACGCCCCGGATTAGGGCAATCGGAAAGTCTCTCCTGCTATGCCGTTTACCAGCCGACAGTAGAGAAAACCGTTGAAGCTGACCGTACTTGTATCTCTAATATTCACCGTGGCGGCACACCGCCAATTGAAGCCGCGGCAATTATTGTCGATTTAGCTAAAAATATGCTGGCACAACAAGCCTCCGGTATTGCGCTTAGTCGTTAATGGAATGGCGGATATATACCCTATAGATTTCAAGGTGCATCGCGACGGCAAGGGAGCGAATCCCCAAGAGCATAGATAACTATGTGACTGGGGTGAGTGAGTGCAGCCAACAAAGAGGCAACTTGAAAGATAACGGGAATAACCATTTACCTCTAAGGGCTACATAACTACGTAAACATACGGAGCAAAAGCATATGGCTAGTATTCAATTTATTACAGACGAGCATGGCAAAAAACAAGCCGTTATTTTACCAATGGACGAGTACGAAAGACTGTTGGCAGCCGCGGATCATGATGAAGATTATCAAATTATTCCCTATACAGCGGGACCAAATGACGATGAAACTATTCCTCATGAAGTCGTTTCTATCATGGTAGACAATGAAGTTTCACTACAAGCCGCTTGGCGCATTTATCGTGGACTATCACAAGCTGAGGTAGCGGAAAAGCTGGGTATAAAACAAGCTGCCGTTTCTCAGTTTGAGAAATCAGATCGCCCACGCAAAGCAACGATTGAAAAATTAGCGGCTTTATATGATTGCCGAATAAGTCAACTAGTGCTCGACTGATTAAAAGAAAATCATCAATATAAAAATAAAAAAGAGGATGGCAGGCCAGAACCTGCCTCCTACTTTATTAACTGGCGGGCCATATATGCGATATAACTTCAAATTCTGCATTTTGAACATCACGGCTAATGTTATAGACTACAATTTTATAGAAATTAACAACATTAGGCGGTGATGCAAGTATATCGGTGTTACCGGCGTCAACATCAACATGGGTATACATATTATAACTTCCAAACGCACTAGCCCAATAATTTATAGCCCTAATATGTGCAAAGCCATTGTTTCTTATAATTGCATCACTGAATTCAGTAGGGAATACTGCATCACCAGAATTATAAATTTCAAATCCATGTGGATTGGTCAACAGTATTTTTCTTGATCGAATGTCAGTGTTTTTATACTTAGAATCCAATACAAAATCAATTTCTGCCGTTTCAGTACTGCTAAGATTGGAAACTACTATTTTATATCGGTAAAGAAGGTGAGTAGGTCTTGCGAGTATTCTAACTTCTCCAAGATAAACATCAACATAACTATACTGCTGATAATCTCCAGTCAGACTAGCCCAGTAATTTATAGCTCTAATTGGTGCTATAGTCCTGTTTTTTATAACTGCCGTTGGGACAGTATTGGGCATTACAATATTGCTACTACTATGAATCTCAACGGTTTGAAGAGGACCTATAGATATTCTTTTTTTCGTTGACATTATTCTTTTCCTTATTATTTATGTTGTTTAGTAATATACATAACAGGTAGTTTTACCTGTAAAATTTAACTTAACACTTTCCACAAACAGTTAAATATTGAAATTTGTCAGCACAGTAAAAAAATACAATCAACGAATTCATTGTATATACTTTGTCATTCAATCATGTAATAAATAACAACCGAAATAATAAGGTGCTATTTTTTTCGCATTATCTATTCTGATAACACCTTTCTCTCTCATTTCTATTACGACAGCAGTACCATACCATTAAATACAACAAACTTTTGAAAAACAGATCTAAAGAATGCATTTATTAGGTATAATAAAGTTATAATTATGTTATGATAAATCATTATATCAACAAAATATTATGAGATTGAATAGATGGATTTGGAAAAGTTAAGAAAATTAACCCTCAGTAGTGGATTCACATTTAAAGAGCTTCTCGAAATGGAAAGAATCTTTAAAAATCTTGACGATGATGAAAGAAGGTACCTTATAGAGATTTATACAAAAAACGATAATATTTACAATGTTATAATATTATTTTCTGAAGAAGTAGGTTTTCCTGTGTTATACATAACTGCCTGGTATGTAGTATTCATATTAATAGAACTGTACGATAATGCGTGGTTTATGATTCCATTTACATCACTTACTTATGTCATTGTGACAATGATATGTTTATGTTACAAACATTTTTGTCAAAATTATACTTTCCCCATGTGCATAAAATTAATAATTTTCTATATTCGATTTAAAATAAAAGAAAAACTCAAGAAATTATAAAAAATAATAAAAATAACCATAAAATAAAACCGAGCCTAAATAAATGAACCTAGCTGACTTAAGAAAATTAATATTAAATAGCGGATTCACCATTAAAGAACTTCTTAAGATAAAGAGAAGCTTTATTATTCTACATAAAGATGATCCTGATATTTATCATAAATACCAAAGCAAAACCGATTGCTTTTGTCATTATCTGCTATTTAGAGGTGAAGAAGCAGCCATGCCAATAATATATTCGACACTGATTTCTTCATTTATAATGTTAGGCATGCTTTTTAGTGGAAAAGCATATGGGATTCCATTAATGTTTTTTGTTTATTTATTAACAATAGTATCTTTTTATTTTTATTTGGTCATTCCATTAATCTTATTACAGAATTGAAATTATCAATACTTTATTTCCGATTTAAAATAAAAACTAAATTTCAATCGTCATGAAGTTTATTTATGTCATCTATCAAAAGTTTGACTTTATACATACTACCAGATATTTGAATGGTTAATATAGGATTTGGTGTTAACCGCCATTTTCTGGCAAGATCCTCATTAATATACCTAAATAATTTTCCCGCCCCCAGCTTTACAGGATAGCCCCCCGATATATTATTCTTTGATTTAATAGGCTTAAGCTTGAACATTCCATATGCACTCGCCACTAAATCAACTGAACTATAAGCAACATTAGCTACATTATCACCATAACCTAAAGCATGAGAGATGTGCCGATATCCCTCCCTGAGCCAGCCTATATCTTGACTCTCATAGAGAATCGGACTAATAGCTTCATAAAAGTTATTACCTCCATGAGCCAACAAAACAACCCCCATAGACTGAACCTTTTTAGATCTTACCAATTTACCAGATTTAAAAACTGCAACACCAGCAGCTGACTGAACAATACCAGCAACAACCCCACCGCCTATTTTTGCGTATTTAACCACGCCCTGATCTTCAAATATATCGGTTACAATATATTTGGTATAATCCTTACGCCTTAAAGCCTGATATTCTCTTTCCGTTATTTCATATTCATCTTTTACTTCATAAACCAATCTCTTCTTTTCACTTAGTGTGCTTTACGCTTCAATGACGAAGCGTAATTATTTAAATCATAAGAAAGATCGGATATCCCTTTCATAAAAACCTCAATAAACGTTGTCTTCCCATATGCTATATGCACTGGTGCCAGACATCACATGTTCCCACGTTATTGATTTATACATTAAAGATAAACTTTCCTGTGGCTGGCATTCATTATGCGTAGATGAGTTTGGATAAAAGCCATTCAATCCACATAGATATGCGCCTGTGAGTTTTATCTTATAATAGAGTTCTAAACCACCTTTAGTTGATGTTCTGTAAAAATAAAAAATACATTGCAGCGATTCTTTATTGGTTATGGCTAATCCCAAAAGAGGAGAAGATTTGTCTATTGGTTTTCTTATCTCAACCGGTTGATGATTAACATGTTGACCTCTGGTTATATTAGACGTCAATTCATAAACAAATATATGGTCTTCATGACCAAGCTGACATGTGTTACCAATAGAATCAACCGTTGAACATCCCTGTGATATCAAACCTTGTTTATCACCCTTAATTTCCAAATAGATTATATTTGCCATAAAAAATCATCAATTAGTTAACATTCAAAAATATGAATATATAGTATATTGATAAGAAATGTAATATAACTGTTGGTTTCATTTCCAAAGAGTGTGATAAATCTCATGACAAGAAAAGTTTCGTTAATCCCTTTAGTGTTAGAAATAGAATTTAATCGCTATAAATATTCCACTTAAATCAACCTTGAAAGCCATTAACAATTAAATATTACGAGATATACTTACTGAAAACACTTAAAGTTATTTCTTAATAGAATAGCCAACTCCAAAAGAGTGAGATTTAATATCACCTAAAATAAAGGATGGCAGGTTAAAACCTGCCTCCTTAATCGGTTTGCTAGATAATTAAATTCTTAAAATATGCCCCATAAAGGTTCAACTACCAATTCCAAAACTGCGATGTAACTTCAATTTCTGCGTTGTAAATAGTGCTGAAATTGGTGACTATAATTTTATAGAAATAAACAGCGTTAACAGGTGCGAGAAATGTTTTCTCCTCACCGGGGTAAACATCAATATAACCATACTGGTTATAATCTCCAATCGGGGGAGCCCAGTAATTTACCGCCCTAATCGGCGCCATACCATTGTTTTTTATAATCGCCAAAGGATAATGATTGGGAAATATTACATTTCCATGCTTAAAAATCTCAAACGATTGACCAGGGTTTATAGCTATAACTTTCGATGACATTTTATTCCTTCCTTATTTTAACTGTTATTTAATGACATATATAATAGGTAATTTCACCTATGAAATTTAACTTAACATTTTCCACAAACAGTTAAATATTGAAATTTGTCAGCACAGTTAAGAAAAATACAACCAACAAATTCATTGTATATACTTTGTCATTCAATCATGTAATAAATAACAACCGAAATAATAAGGTGCTGTTTTTTCCGCATTATCTATTCTGATAACCAATTCTCTCTCTCATTTCTATTACGACAGCAGTACCATACCATTAAATACAACAAACTTTTGAAAAACAGATATAAATAATGCATTTATTAGGTATAATAAAATTATAATTATGTTATGATAAGTCATTATATCAACAAAATATTATGAGATTGAATAGATGGATTTGGAAAAGTTAAGAAAATTAACCCTCAATAGTGGATTCACATTTAAAGAGCTTCTTATGCTGCAAAGGACCTTTAAAAATCTTGACGATGATGAAAGAAGATATGTAATAAAATATTACACAAAAAGCGATAATATTTACAATGTTATAATAGTGCTTGCTGAAGATGCCGGCGATCCCGTGTTATTTTTAACTTTCACATATACATGCTTCATAATAGCTGGGCTTCTCAGCTATGATAAAAATACAATATCCATTTTATCATTTGCGTCGCTCATTTATATAATTCTAACAATAATATGCATATGCTATAAGTCTTTTTATCACCGCTATCGTTATAATTTTTTCACATGTATAAAATTAGTCATTTTCTATATTCGTCTAAAAATAAAAGAAAAACTCAAACAGTTATAAAGAATAAGTATTTTACGGCAAGCAATTTATATAGTTATAACAATGAGTTTAAACAAATGAATTTAATTGACTTAAGAAAATTAATATTAAATAGCGAATTCACCTTTAAAGAATTGATTAAGATAAAGAGAAACTTTATTATGCTATATAAAGATGAGCCTGATATTTATGATAAATACCAAAGCAAAACAGATTGTTTTTGTCATTATCTGTTATTTATAGCTGAAGAAGTCGCTATACCATTAATATATTCAACACTAATTAACTTATTTATAATATCAGGAATGTTTTTCAGTGGAAAAGCATATGGAATTCCATTGATGATTTTTGTTTACTTATCAATAACAATATCAGCTTTATTCTATTTCAGCTACTCCGTTAACTGTAATTTCATAACAGGATCAAAATTAGCAACATTCTATATTCGTTTTAAAATAAAAAATAAATTTCAATCATCATAAAATTTATGATTTATTTCGCTATACAGAAGTTGAGCTTTATAGAAACTACTAGATATTTGGATAGTTAGCATAGGTTTTGACGTTAACCGCCATTTCCTTGCAAGATCCGCGTTAATATACCTAAATAATTTTCCCGTACCCGGTTTGACAGAATAGCCTCCCGATATCCTATTCTTAGATTTAACAGGTTTAAGCTTGAACATTCCAAACGTTCCATATGCACTCGCCGCTAAATCAACCGAACTATAAACAATATCTCCTACATCGTCATCATAACCCAAAACATGAGAAATATACTGATAGCCCTCTCTAACCCAACCTATATATTGATTTTCATAGAGAACTGGAGTAATAGATTCATAAACATTATTAGGACCATGCGCCAACAAAACAACACCTATTGATTGAACACCTTTAGATCTTACAAATTTCTTTGACTTAATTACAGCAAAACCAGCAACTGCTTGAGCACCACCAGCAACAACCCCACCGCCTATTTTTGCGTATTTAACCACGCCCTGATCTTCAAATATATCGGTTACAATATATTTGGTATAATCCTTACGCCTTAAAGCCTGATATTCTCTTTCCGTTATTTCATATTCATCTTTTACTTCATAAACCAATCTCTTCTTTTCACTTACATCAAAGGTATTTTCAAACTCACGTGTTTTTATATTAACAAAGTCATCAATTTCTTTTAAATATGACATTCTCAACTGGCTATCCTCTATAAAAAAGCTGGCAGCCAAGTGTGCTTTACGCTTCAATGACGAAGCGTAATTATTTAAATCATAAGAAAGATGGGATATCCCTTTCATAAAAACCTCAATAAACGTTGTCTTCCCATATGCTATATGCACTGGTGCCAGACATAACATGTTCCCACGTTATTGACTTATACATTAAAGATAAACTTTCCTGTGGCTGGCATTCATTATGCGTAGATGAATTTGGATAAAAACCATTCAATCCACATATATACGCGCCAGTGAGTTTTATCTTATAATAGAGTTCTAAACCACCTTTAGTTGATGTTCTGTAAAAATAAAAAATACATTGCAGCGATTCTTTATTGGTTATGGCTAACCCCAAAAGAGGAGAAGATTTGTCTATTGGCTTTCTTATCTCAACCGGTTGATGGTTAACATGTTGACCTCTGGTTATATTGGAAGTCAATTCATAAACAAATATATGGTCTTCATGACCAAGCTGACATGTGTTACCAATAGAATCAACCGTTGAACATCCCTGTGATATCAAACCTTGTTTATCACCCTTAATTTCCAAATAGATTATATTTGCCATAAATAACCATCAGTTAGTCAATTTTTCAAAAACGTGAATATATATCAAATTAATAAGAATTATAATTAGTTATAAGTTCTATTCCAAAAAATATGATATATTTCATGACAAGATAGACTCAGTTAATACTTTTGCGTTAGTAATTTAATTAATTTACTAATCCAAGCAAACTCAGAATAGATGAGAGATATTGGTAATCAAATTGTACAAGATATATTTACCTAAAACACTTAAAGTTTTTGCCCAAGGTTAGTTATAGCAGAGCAGAACAAAAAGTCCCTAAAACAGATAAATTATCCTTTTCTGTTTCAAACATGAAAATAGCAAATATAAATGTTGACCAAGGTAATCAAAAATGTTTACCATAACTCTATGTTCAACAAAAAGGAGGGATGGTGAAACAACGCGTAATGCCGAGGCACCCCGGCAATGAGATAAAAGAAGCTCTAAGAAGAGCCATTATCAAGCAGTTAGGTCTTTAACAAATCCAGCCCTTCGTGGCTGGTACTTGCGGACTTTCACCATAAAAAAATATGCGATATCCAGTAAACTTACAGTCAGCCGATGAGGGCGGCTTTGTTGTATCGTTTCCCGATATACCAGAGGCCCTTACACAAGGTGATACACGCGAAGAAGCGCTAGAAATGGCGCTTGATGCACTTATTACCGCTTTTGAGTTTTATTTTGAAGATAGTGAGAAAGTGCCTTTACCTAGTTCAATAACAGGTGATTTTGTCGATGTGCCTATAAGTGTTGCAGCAAAAATTATGATGTTGAATACGTTTATTGATTCCGGCTTAACTCAGGTGGAGCTGGCCGAGCGTATTTCGGTTAAAAAACAGGAAGTACAACGTATTTTTAATTTACGGCATTCAACAAAAATCGACACTGTTCAGCGTGCTATCGGGGCAATGGGTAAAAATCTTGAGGTATCCGTGACTTCACACTGATAGGTAACGGAAGCAACAATATAAAGCTTTATTCAGTCTCTTATTGGTATGACCCACGCCAATAAGAGACCAGAGATCAGCACTCAGTAAAATGCTGGCATAAAGCAGGGTATTTTCTGATCCCTTCCGCCAAAAACCTTAATTTATATTCAGTATTGGAAACCATGAGCAGATCACGTAGTCATGATGAAGCAGTAATTGAAATAATTCGTAAGGACCCTGAGTTTGCTGAAATATACCCTATTGATTTCAAGATGCATCGCGACGGCAAGGGAGCGAATCCCCGGGAGCATAGATAACGATGTGACCGGGGTGAGTGAGCGCAGCCAACAAAGAGGCAACTTGAAAGATGACGGGTATAAATCAAATACCATTTTATCCGCGTTATCCTACCCCGATAACGCTTTTTCTCTCATTCTTTTACAACGGCAGCACAATATTGCTATCGGCCAATAGCCCCATATTGTTATACATAGCACAAGCCGCATCCACCAGATGCATAGCCAACGCAGCGCCGCTCCCCTCCCCCAAACGCATGTCCAAATGTAGATAAGGCGCTAGTTGCAGGTGTTGCAACGCAATAATGGAGCCTTTCTCTGCCGATAAATGCGAAGGAATCAGGTAATGACGCACATCAGGAGCGATTCGACAAGCGGCCAGCGCCGCCGCGTAAGAGGGGAATCCATCCAGAATCACCGGCAGCCCGGCAGAAGCCGCGCCAAGCATGATGCCCGTCATCCCCACCAAATCATAACCACCGACCTTTGCCAATACATCAATACTATCTCTGGCATCAGGTCGATTGATTTCAATCGCCTGTTGCACAACCGCCACTTTGTGATGCAGGCGTTCTATGGGGAAGTTAGCTCCAATGCCTACGATCTGTTGTGGATGGTTATCCGTAAGGACGCTGATCACAGCCGCCGCCGGTGTGGTATTCGCCATGCCCAATTCGCCCACACCAAACAATTTCACGCCATTTGCAACCTGTTCCAATGTCAGGTACGCACTTGCCAGTAGCAAATCTTCGGCTTGCTGGCGGCTCATCGCTGGCCCTTGAGCAATGTTGCCACTGCCGCACCCCATCTTCATGTTCACTAATCCCGGAACAGGATCACTATCAATGCCCACATCCACAACTTTAATATCTGCGCCCGCGTTCACCGCCAAAACGCAAACACCAGTGATCCCTTTCATCATATTCTGCGCATGAATAGCCGTTGCTGACTTAGGCGATATGGTCACGCCTTCGTCATAAACCCCATGATCAGCAACCATCACAATAATCTGTTTACGATCAATATGATGGCCCGGCAATCCTCGCATTCCGGCAAGCTGAATCGCCAGATGTTCCAGACGTCCGAAACTACCTGTCGGTTTAACCAGCCCATCCAATCGGGTAGCAGTACGCGCCATCGCAACGTTATCCAATGGCACAATAGTATTGATGATCGATGACAATGTTTGCATGGTGTTATTTCCGTATCTCAGGCAGCCAGTCAGTCCGGCTATTAAATGTGCGCAATGTCGTAAATCCATGTTGGATTTCCACAACACTGTACGCTCCCTGTTCAAAATGAAAATGCCACATAGCCGCAGGCGGCATCGCTAGCAGACACGCCAATAACAAGCCCAATACTCCCTGATGCGCGACTAATAACAGATTATCCTGACTTTCTTGTATCAGCAGTTGCTGAACCACATGTTCTATCCGGGCAGCAAATGTCGGAAAGGTTTCACCTCCGGTCGGGGATGCCTGTTGCCAATCTGCTAACCAAGCAGCCCAGGCTTGAGCGTCTTCATGTTGTAAATCGCGGTGATGGCGCATTTCCCATGCGCCGAAATGCATCTCATTGAGTTGAGCATCAATGCTAGCTGATAGCGCATGATCGGCCAGAATAATCTCCGCAGTATGGCGCGCCCGCCGTAACGTGCTGCTTATCGCTTGTGAAAATGTCACTGCCGATAGATAACGGGCAACTTGCCGAGCCTGATTTATCCCCGTTTCAGTCAACGCCACATCCGTCATACCACAGAAAACACCGCTCAGATTCGCTTCCGTTTGACCATGCCGAACCAAAAATAGTCGCATTATCGTTACTCACAGTAACGCCAGTAAAAACACCAACTCCCCAACTTCCACTGACGCACCAAGGGTATCACCAGTCTGACCGCCTAATCGTCGATGCAGATAAACCGCCAACAACCCGATAACCAACAGCGTGATCGCTAACGCCAACACACCAGACCAGCGCATCAGTAGAGCAATCAACATTGCCCCGCCTAACAATGTCAACAGTGTCTGATAACCGTTAACCCGCCCGATATAGAGATTCCCCAATCCACTCCCTTCACGAGCACAACGCTGGCGGTACATTAATAAGATAATCGCGCTCCTACCCGCAACAGATGCCGCAGTCAAAGCCATTAGCATAGGAGCGCCACGCAGAGATAATTCACTCACCACCAGTACTTTCGCCAAAATAAGGAAGATCAATGCCAACCCGCCATTTGTTCCCAAACGGCTATCACGCATAATCTCTAACATTTTTTCCCGCTTACGGGCAGAAAACACGCCATCACAGGTATCTGCTAAACCATCAAGATGGAGCGCTCCCGTTAATAACGCCAGCGCTAATACGTAACCCAACGCCGCCAAGGGCGCGCCACACCAAGGCGCCAGCAAGGTAAAAACCACCGCCGCAAGCATACCGATAATCAATCCAACCAATGGGAAACTCGCTATACCACGCACGTACTGATCTATGTCTAATCCCTGTGTCCAGCGCGATGGTACCGGGATGCGAGTCATAAATTGTAAGCTGGCAAGAAACAAGCGCAGATTCATTTAATTTTTACCTCAATTCCCGATACCATCAAAAATACTTCACTGGCAGCCGCCGCCAGCCGCTGGTTAACCCTTCCGGCAATATCGCGGAAATGGCGGGCCAGACGGTTCTCCGGCACAATGCCCATTCCCAGTTCGTTAGTGACCAGATATACCGGGGAAGTCATGCAAGTACAAGCCGCTAATAGATCGCTAATTTGCTGCTGAATTCCCACCTCCAAGACAGCAAAATCCATGTGTTCAGGTAGCGTCTCCCCAGCTTGCTCAAATAATAGGTTGGTAATTAAGGTAGTGATACATTCCAAGATAACCGCTTCTCCCGGTCGGGTTTGTGTCGTGATAACGGCACCGAGATCACGATAGCCCTCCCATGTGCGCCAATGGGCTGGCCGATTTTCACGGTGCAGTTGTATACGTTCAGCCATTTCACTGTCTGTCACCACGGCAGTCGCAATATACAATACTTGCTCACTCGCTTGTGCCGCTAGTTTCTCCGCCAGCACACTTTTACCACTACGGGCGCCGCCAGTGATCAAGATCACGGAGCCGAACCTTGTCGATGGGTTTTCATACACTGATAAATCCGTTCTATATCCAGATGTTCGCGCATCGCTTTCGCCAGAAGGTCAAACTGAGTCTGTTTGTAGTGGGTATAATCCAGTGTTTCCCCTTGATAAGCCGCTAATCCTTTGCGCTGACGTAGAGCATTAAGCAGAGCGCGAGTAAAATGAGCGCTATCAAATAAGCCATGAATATAACTGCCTATCACATTGCCCTCTCGATTAACCGCACCATCACACCAGCTACCCGACTGGCCATTACGCTCAGTAATACAGGCAAACGGTATTGCATCTTCCCCCAGTAATGAATTGCCCATATGAATTTCATAACCTCGTATAGGCTGCTCAATGCAATCTGATAGCAAACCCGGCAATGCCGACAAGCACTTACCCTTTACTCTGGTTGTCACTTTTTCATCGGCAAATCGGGTTTCCATATCCAGCAATCCAAGGCCATCCATCTGTTCAATGCCCGATTCCACGCCATCAATGATCCGTTTCCCCAACATTTGATAACCACCGCAGATACCGATAATCGGAACACCAGCCTGATGTGCCGTTAACAAGGCATCCGCTAACCCGTTCTGCCTCAGCCATTGCAAATCTCCCAATGTGTTTTTGCTACCGGGCAAGATAATCAGATCAGACGGCTGCAACGCGGATGGTTGAGTCACATAACGCAAGCGAACATCCGGTTGCACCGCCAGCGCGTTAAAGTCAGTAAAATTAGCAATATGAGGCAAACGAATCACCGCAATATCCAGCGCCTTTTCTGTTGCGCCATCATATTTGCCGGTTTGTAGCGCGACACCGTCTTCATCTTCCAGATCAATATTCAACCAAGGCATGACGCCTAATACAGGCACGCCAGTCAAGGCTTCAATCTGTTCAATACCCGGCTGGAGCAGGCTGACGTCACCTCGGAATTTATTGATGATCACCCCTTTTACCCGCGCTTTCTCCTCCGGGCGTAGCAGTGCTAATGT
This sequence comes from Photorhabdus luminescens subsp. luminescens, assembly GCF_001083805.1. Taxonomy (GTDB): domain Bacteria; phylum Pseudomonadota; class Gammaproteobacteria; order Enterobacterales; family Enterobacteriaceae; genus Photorhabdus; species Photorhabdus luminescens. Next base: position 117,225 of record NZ_JXSK01000008.1, read on the forward strand.
GCCATAAATAGCGGCAAATACACCGCCGCGATCAATATCCGCGACCAACAACACAGGTGCGTCAACCATCTCCGCCATTCCCATGTTGACAATATCTCGATCCCGCAGATTGATCTCCGCCGGGCTGCCAGCGCCTTCCAGCACAATGACGTCATATTCACCAGCCAAACTGTGAAAAACCTCACAAATTTGCTGCTGTAAACTGGGCTTGTATTGGTGATATTCCACCGCATTCATGCTACAGGCTACTTTTCCCATCAACACAACTTGCGCCTTACGCTCGCTGGTGGGTTTAAGCAATACCGGGTTCATCCGCACATCAGGCTCGATACCTGCCGCCTCTGCCTGAAAAATCTGCGCCCTTCCCATCTCTTCACCGTTAATAGTGATACCAGAATTCAGCGCCATATTCTGTGATTTAAACGGCGCACAGCGATAACCATCCTGAACAAAGATACGGCACAATCCCGCAACCAATACACTTTTCCCAACATCAGATGCCGTACCCTGCAACATTAAAGACAAGCCCATCACGCTATCTCCTTTTATTGGTGTAGCAGAGCAAAAAGCTGCTCCTCAGTTTTTACAACCGCGATTCCATTCGCCATGCAGCTTTAGCTGCCTTTCAAGCACTTATTTCTCAGTATGCCACTGTTTATTCACCAAAATGGTGGAGAAATAAGGTAATTTCTGATCGACGTCCACCTGATCCAAACGGCGCCAGCACTGCTCACTTGGCAATGTCGCATCCGCCATTAATAGGGCATGTTCAAATAAATTCAGGCGCTCCAACAATGTACTCACTGTGGCAAAACGGTTATAAACTTTCATCAGCACCACGCAATCATGCGTTTGCAGCGCCTGTTCCAGCTCAGCTTCCGGCGCAGTGCAAGACATTATCGCCATTGATTGCTGTTCCATCGCCAGTGGTAATACGGTACGCGCGGCAATCGCGGCAAAAGAGGTGATACCCGGGACAATTTCCAGCCACTCTTGCTGACCAATTCGCGCCAGCAAAAAGACCCACGTACTAAACAGCATGGCATCACCCAACGTGATAAAACCCACTTGCTGCCCTTTTGCTACTTCATCTTGCAACTGTTGCGCCACTTCATCCCATACCGCCTGTTTTTCTTCGCCATTACTGTTCATTGGAAAATGGCAGGTACGAATTTCCGTGTGGGGTAACAGGTATTCACGCACGATGGAAAGCGCCAGACTATCTCCTCCTTTACGTCCAGAGGGTGCATAAAGCACATCAAGACGAGCAAGTATTCGAGCTGCACGAACAGTAACCAAGTCACTAGCGCCCGGACCGACGCCTATCGCATAAAGTCTTCCATTCATCACACCACCTCCTGCGGATCTGCCTGTAACGCGTCTGCCAAGTGTTGAACGAACATTTCACGGATCAGCGGATTTTCACCTAATCCCTGTAACCAGGATTGGGTTTTGATCCCAACAGCTTCCAGTTGAGAACGCCACGAATCCGGCTCGTCCGATGCCATATCGTTAATCGCATGATCGCCAGCCACCATCATTAATGGCATCAAATGTACCTTACGTACTGCCTGCCGCCGTAAGCGAATGATGATATTGTCGATTTCCGGGTAACTTTCCACCGCGCCGACCAACGCCGGGAAATTATGAGAATTCATCAGGTGATCAAGGCACGCATAGGCAGAAAAGGCATGGTGACTGGCGCCATGCCCCATAAACACCACGCGCTCATCCTCATCTAATGGCGGCATCTGACTTTTCAGGGCGATAAGTAGCTGTTGATAATCAGCAAAACTGTTGAGCAACGGCGTACCGACAACCAGACGCTGGAAACGATCACTAAAGGAACGCACTTCGTTGACAATCTTTTCATATTCGTCGCCGTTGATGACATGCAGGGATTGAATAGCCACATCCTGATAACCCTCGTTGGCTAAACGCTCCAACGCCTGACGTGGGTTATCCACCTGTAGGCCATCACGTCTTTTTAGTTTACGGATGATCATTTCTGAGGTGAATGCACGATACAGATCGCGATCACGGTAAGCCGCTGCCAGTTGTTGTTCACAGACATCAATATTTTTTTGTCGAGTTTGATGGTAGCTGGTACCAAAGCTGATGATTAATAGTGCTTTTTTCATTTTATTGCCCTCATTATTCCTGCCAACTGGCTAGGTGTTGGACAAACTCATCCAGCGAACTAATCTGCACTCCTTCATCTCCCTGTAAAGTCTGTGTCGGACGACACACCACAATACAGGGAATATTAAGCGCCAGACAGGGAGCGACTTTCTGTTGATATCCTCCCTCGGCTCCAGACTCTTTTGTGATCACCACATCAGGGTGACAAAATTCATACACCGCATGATTGAATTCAGCCGTAAATGGCCCACGCAACGCGATAATATGATCGACTCCCAATCCTAATGCTTCACACTGAATCAACACCTCGGCGGTCGGCAATACCCGTACCAACAACGTTTTTCCCGGTAGTAAACGCTGATACAGCTCCAGTTGCTTGCTGCCGGTGGTGAGCAAGATCCGTTGCCCTAACGTCCGGGCAACGTCGCAAGCCGCCTCTATGCTATTCACTTTGTACAACAGTGGATGGCTCAGTAAGTCAATTTCACTGGGACGCTGATAACGCGTAAGCCGCAGTGACAAACGACGACAAGCTGTAATCACGTTGTGGCTTAATGCATTTGCGTAAGGGTGAGAAGCATCAATCACCCAACGTACCTTATGCCGATCAAAGTAATCCACCATCGCCTCGGCATCCATTCGCCCCACCACCACGTCTCCCTGAATATCACCCGCCAGTTGTCTCCCTGCATCTGTAGCAACAGAGAGTCGGTAACGCGCTCCTGCTGCGTCTAATGCCTGACAGAGCAACCGCGCATCACTGGTACCGCCGAAAACATGGATTGCCGGATGGCTCATAATTCATACCCCCGTGGCGTGATCATTAATCCATCACGGCAATAGGTCGTTTGATTGCCAACGATCACCAAACTGGTCATATCCACCGGGGAGAAATCCATCTCGCCGAATGTGGTGATCCATTTATCCTGTTTTTTACGTCCCGCCGCTTTTACTACGCCAACCGGCGTCTGTGCTGCTTTCCACGGCCGCATAAGTTCAAATGCTTTGGCAAGATGCCCTTCCCGGCCACGGCTACGTGGGTTATAGAAACAAATAACAAAATCGGCTTGCGCGGCGGCAATAACACGCTTCTCAATCATCGGCCACGGCGTTAGCAGATCACTTAAACTGATATGACAAAAATCATGCATCAACGGCGCGCCCAACAACGACGCCGCAGCAATACTGGCGGTGATCCCGGCGACCAACCTAACTTCAAGATCACACTGTTGCTGGCAAACCAATTCCAGCACTAAACCGGCCATGCCATAGATTCCCGCATCACCGCTGCTGATCAACGCGACTTTACGGCCGGACAACGCTAAATCGATCGCCTTCTGGCAGCGTTCAATCTCCTTGCACATACCGGTCTTAATCACTTCTTTATCCATCGTCAGATACTTAACTAAATGGGTGTAGGTTTTATAGCCGACAATAATTTCAGCTTCGCGGATCGCCTCAATGGCCTCCTGCGTCATCATGGATTCATTGCCTGGCCCAATGCCGATTACGGTTAACATGATTGTGATACCCCCAAAGTGATAGTGACGCCCTGCTGACGCAAGGTCCGACCAACCAATTTTCCTTCGCTCATCAACCAAGCGACGGGTTGTGAAACACTGCCAACCCCTACCGTCTGGCGTACAAAATCGGATGCAGGAAAACGTTGCTCATGAAGACTTAATTCATTAACACTGAACAACTCAAACGGTACACGCCAACGCTGTGCAAGCTGATTTAGCGCTGGTTCATCCTTTTTAATCACAACACTGCCGATGGCACGCAACGCCATCAGATCGAAATGGTTTTCCGCCATCTGTTGCTGCAATAGCTCAATCACGGTTTGCAATGGCGTATCTCGGCGACAACCAATTCCGGCGACAACCCGTTTCGGCACCAGTTTGTAAACCGGTAGAGATAATTCCGGCAACGAATCTCGCAATGTGACACACACCAGCGCATCCAGCTCAGGTAACTCCTCCAGACACGCTACCGGGACAAAACCCCGGATATCACACTGCTCACGTTCGTTAAGTAGTGGCTCCTCCCACCACAGCCCCACTTTTTGACCACTGACCAACATTTGATTTATTACCTTCACCACGTGGCGAAAATCCTGCATATCGGCATCTAATTGAGTGGCAAGAGTGTCCAGCGCCGCCATCCCGTTAACATCCGTGGCGGTTGTAATCACCGGATCAGCGCCTAACAACTCAGCCAAATGGTGAGTCAATGCGTTAGCCCCACCCACATGACCGGATAACAGGCTAATAACATGCTGACCACCTTCATCAATCACCACCACGGCGGGATCATGCATTTTGTCGTTTATCAGTGGCGCAAGCATGCGTACCGTGATGCCAAGCGCCGCCACGACCACCAACGCCGAATAGCATTTAAATGCCTCGCGCAACGTGTCGCCAAAGCTGCCGTTAAAAGGCGTAAACCCCGGTTCCAATAACTTTTCGCTGGTAAAACAGGTCAGAGGAAGATGCGTTTTCAACCGACGTACCAATCTGACCCCTCCCGGCGTCAGACAGAACACCGCAATTGATTCATGCCCGGCGATATTCATGGCTAAACCCCGCATCGTAAAGCTTGGAATAGTGGTACTCCTCTCCCAAAAAAGCACCAACCAGAATCAACGCGGTTTTACGGATACCCGCTGCCTGTACTTTTTCAGCAATATCCGCCAGCGTACCGCGCACAGTAAGGCTTTCAGCCCAAGTCGCTTTGTATATCACCGCAACCGGCGTAGTCGCCGGATAGCCGCCAGCTTGAAGACGCGCAGCCACATGCCTCATCTTCTGTACAGAAAGATAAATCGCCATTGAAGTTTGATGAGCAGCAAAGGATTCCAACTGTTCGAGCGGCGGCACCGGTGTACGCCCTTCAATCCGGGTAATGATCAAACTTTGCGCTACTTCCGGTACGGTATACTCCACCCCTAATTGCGCTGCGGCCCCAAGGAAAGCACTGACACCCGGGATTGAGACAAAACCAATGCCCGCCTCGGTCAAAGCTTCCCCTTGTTCGCGTATGGAACCGTACAACGAGAGATCGCCGGTTTGCAGTCGCACCACCAATTTACCTGCATGTACGCCATCAACCATCAGTGCGACAATCTGTTCCAACGTCAGACCGGCGCTGTCATGACACTCAGCTTCTGGCGGGCAATAATCCAACAGTTCGGTATTAATCAATGAACCGGCATAAATCACCACCTGCGCCTGTTGCAGCAAACGGTAGCCTTTCAGGGTGATCAACTCCTTGTCACCCGGTCCGGCCCCGACAAACCACACTTTTCGGGGATCAAAATAGTCAGACATCGATCTTCTCCTTGTAACAGGAAATCAGATAAGTCGGATTATTCGGTTTGAAATAGTGACCACTACCAAGGGATGCCAGAGTAGAAGCTTGTAACTGGATGCATTCCAAATCACTGATCTGACAAGTCCGCAAATGTTCCAGCGCATCATTCAGGTTATTCAACAAAATGAAAGTCAGTACCAGACGGCCGCCGGGGTACATGTGATCCAGCGCCCAGTCGATCAAGGCGGTCAATTGCCCGCCGCTGCCGCCGATAAATACGGCATCAGCCATCACATCCAATGCTAACGGAGCTTCTCCTGCAATGATCTCCACATTATGACAACCTAGTCGTTGACGATTCTCCTCAATCAAGGCCAATGCCGCCGAGTTACGTTCAATGGCAGTGACGGTCAACGCCGGAAATCGTAATGCCGCCTCCAATGCCACACTGCCCGTCCCCGCTCCCACATCAATCAATTGGCTGGCATCACTGAGTTCCAGCCGCTCCAGCGCCAGTGCGCGTACGGGTTCTTTGGTCATTGGCACTTTCTGTCCGCGTAAAAATTCATCATCTCTCATTTAGGATCACCACCACATTCATGTCATAGTCAGTCGCCACCGCTTCCGGCCGCAGACGGTGAATACGCTCATTAGGCAAAGAGAGGTTTTCACCAATAATCAATGTACGGTTCAAGCCACGTTCAATAATGGCCTCCGCAATTGCCCGCGGACCGACGCGCCCATCAGTTACCATGCCTACTTTGTCGTGTTGCAAAAGCCAGCCAAAATCCGGGGTACGCCCGTGACTGCTGGTCAGATAGATATCGTTCATATCCAGCGCAGCTTTAGCGCATAGATATTGAATTGAACTGATACCCGGAATGATGCGCAGATCATCTGCGGTAAAATATTCCGACAATAATTTGCCAATGCCGTATAACAACGGGTCACCGGACGCTAATACCACAATCTGGCGTTTACTGTTGTTCTGTAGCCAAACAAGCAAACTGGCAAGATCAGCATCCAATACGCGTGTTTCGTGGGTGACGCCGCTAAATATCTCCAGGTGGCGTCTACCGCCAACCAATACCTCCGCCTCAGTGATATAGTGCTGTGCCTGCGGTATCAGATATGCAGTATCGCCGGGACCAATTCCCACTACGGTGATCATCGCATTGCCTCCAAAATGTCATTCAATGGACGACTGGCGCCAAGTATCTGATTATCAAAGGAGAACATGATGGCATCACAGCACGGTGGATTAACCGCAAAACGCAACATCTCACGCATTCGTTCACAAATACGTTCGGCAATCCGGTCATAAACCGCTTGCAAGCCATGTTCTGCAATCAGTTCCATCGCCGCTTCCGTGGTATCGCAGCGGCTCACCGCCAACAACAGTTCCTGCGACGCCCCCATCAATGCCAGATAAGCAATCAACGTTTCCATACGGCCATCAGCAATATGGCTGTGGGTATGGAAAATTCCGGCGGCCACTTTCACCAACTTGCCGGGATGCCCCACTAGCATGATATGGCGGAACCCAAGCCGTACCGCTTCCTGCAACATGTAACCGACGAAGTTACTCATGGTTACCACTAGTTGACCATCAAGCCCCAATTGTTCACGCACAAAACGCTCACCGTGATTGCCCGGCACCAAAATGACCTTTTCAGCCCCCGCCGAACGTTTCATTTCCAGCTCCAACGCCAACGAACGTTTCCAACTCTCTTCCGACATTGGCGTGACAATGCCGGTGGTGCCAATGATGGAAATACCGCCCAGTATCCCTAATCGCCCGTTGTAAGTTTTCTTTGCCCGCTCTTCACCCTCCGGTGCGAAAATTTCCACCTCCGCGCCCCGTAGAGGACCGATAGCTTCCCGTACCGCTGCTTCAATGGTTTGACGCGGCGTACGATTAATCGCAGAGCTGCCTACCGGCAATCCCACTCCTTTGCGGGTAACCGTGCCGACACCTTCCCCACCACGCAGATGGATCTCACCGTGGTCACACAAGGTGACACGGGCAAAAATCAGCATGCCATGAGTAGCATCCACATCGTCGCCACCATCTTTACGGATAGCGGCGGTCGCCTGCTGCCCTTCAATCAGTGGCTGTTCAACGTTAAGGCGCAATGTCACACCAGAAGGCGTCACAATAGAAACATGATCAATAACTTGCTGACGCAGCACCATTAATGCGGCAACCTTGGCGGCCGCGGTAGCACAGGAACCGGTGGTGTAACCTTTGCGATACTGCTTACCGTTATGCCAGATGCTGTCTAGTTGCGTGGCGTCACTCATAACGCCTCCCGCAATCGGTACAGAATGGCATTGATAATCGCCGCCGCGATATTACTTCCCCCTTTACGGCCTGCGGCGGCAATACAAGGCAATTCACTTTGCATCAAAGCCGCTTTCGATTCCGCCGCGCCGACAAAGCCAACAGGCACTCCAACTACCGCCAATGGCGAAGCCTGCCTTTCCAACAAACGGAACAGAGCGGTTGGAGCGTTACCAAACACGAAAATTTTGTCACCCTCTTCCGCTAATGCGACGTCCACCGCAGCCATAGAACGCGTGATGCTCTGTTCTTTCGCCATCGCTACCACGCGTGGATCACTGATATAACAGCGGCATTCACACCCCATCTGATGTAACAATGCTTTGTTGATACCGGACTGAGCCATTGTCGTATCGGTATATAAAGTGCATCCTCGACTTAATGCCTCTGTAATGCAGGCCAGCACACCCGGCGAGAACCATAAAATATCCAACCAGTCAAAATCTGCGGTGGTGTGGATCACTCGTTTAATTACCGCTTCTTGCATCTCATCAATAAAACGATAATCGGGGCGCTCACTGGCAATAATATCGCCAATGATTGCAAAGCTATTCTGTTCAATTTGCTGAGGTTTCTGGAGGTAGTTCATATTGTTGCCCTTTTCTAAGCCATTCCGACCAACAGTAAACGCAACAGCGCAAACAACAGTAAGGCCAGTTGCGAAGCTATCATCATCAAATGGATACTGCGCGGGATATCCGTCAGCGCGATTTTTCGGCGTTCATCGCCAATCCAAGGTTTATCTACTCGTTCACCAAAATAACAATTCGGACCACCAAGACGAATACCCAACGCTCCCGCCACCGTCGCTTCCGGCCAGCCACAGTTAGGACTGGTATGCTGATGACGATCACGCCAGCCAATACGCAACGCCTGGCGAAAATCAAGCCGGATGAACCAGGCAGCCGCACTCAATAACAGCCAACTCAACCGCGCCGGTAACCAATTCGCCAAATCATCCATGCGAGCAGAAACATACCCAATAGCGCGGTATTCCTGAGTTTTGTATCCCACCATTGAATCGAGGGTGTTAACTGCTTTATAAGCCATTGCCAACGGCGCACCACCAATCATCAGGAAAAACAGTGGAGCAATAACCCCATCAACACTGTTTTCCGCCACCGTCTCCACTACTGCGCGGGTGATTTGCGGTGTATCCAGTTGAGAAGTATCTCGCCCGACAATCCATGACAATTGCTGGCGACTCTCATCCAGGGAGCCCTGTCGTAATACGCTATGTACCTCTAGCGCGGCGTCACTCAGGCAACGACCAGCCAACAGGGTATAAATCATCCACACTTCAACCAACCAGCCGACCCAAGGATGAATGGAGTTCATCAGCCACAAACATCCCCAACTCACCAACCAAGTCAGCCCAACAACCACTATCCATAGCCCTGCTCCGCCAACTTTCAATGCCCGTTCACTGTGACAACAGCGCCGAACCGCCCGTTGTACCAGAGAGATCAGCTTACCAATCCAACGCACTGGATGAGGCCAATGTGGCGGATCGCCTAACCAGCTATCGAGCAAGAAAGCAGCAAACCAGGCAGCAAGTGTCACAATAGCCTCCTTGCAGACTTCAACCAGCGATCAAGCAGACTAGGACGCTGAGCAAAATGGATATGAAGATAACTGGCTAGCGTCTGTTGTACCTGATAGCCTCCGGCCCATTGCTGTATCGCCATCCCGTCACGCCATTTAGTACAGTCAAAGACTGAAGGCACTGAGCTGATAAAATCAGAATAATGAAACTCGTGACCCCGTAAAATCTCGCCTTCTGCGGCCAGCAAAGTGTCAAAACGGGCCTGTGCCTGACAGTAACCAAAGCGCATCAACCGCGTCCCCATATGACTTTCTCCCGGCAAAATACCAGCCATTTGGTGGCTCTTCCCCTCTCCGTCAGTCAACGATTTGCCAAGGTACATCAGGCCGCCGCATTCAGCATAAATGGGAACTTGACGATAATGAGCATCCTGTAAGGCTTCCCGCATGGCGCTATTAGCAGCCAACTTAGCAGCGTATATTTCTGGATAACCCCCACCGAGATAAATCATCTGACAATCGGGTAAACGGCGATCATGCAACGGACTAAAACGGTGAATACGCACTCCCACCCGTTCCAACATCTCCAGATTATCTGGGTAATAAAAGTTAAAGGCTTCATCATCTGCCAACGCTAACGTCAAGCCATCAGCTAATGCGGGATCAGGCAATGAGGGTGTCTCACCCTCTGGCAAAGTAGAACAATCACAAAGCGCCAACAGACGATCAAGATTGATATGCGCCTCCACCTGTTGCGCCAGCCGCTGCCAGCGAACATCATTGTCAACCTGCTCCTGGGCAGGAATAAGACCAAGATGACGAGACGGTAACGACACATCCTTCATCACGGGTAAACGTCCTAGCACCGGAACGCCACAATAATGTTCAATCGCATGACGAATAAGTTCGAAATGATTTTCAGAATTGACGCGATTAACAATGACGCCGGCAATCGTTAAAGAGGGATCAAAACGACAAAAACCCAGCACAGTTGCGGCAACAGAAGTCGATACTGCCTTACCATCCACCAACAAAATTACCGGGCATCCCAACTGCTTAGCCATTGCAGCACTACTGCAATAGTTTGGGTTAGTACCATAACCATCATACAACCCCATCACACCTTCAATGACCGCTACATCAGCATGACGCATATGCTCATTATAAAGACCATTAAGCGTCGCTGTCGGCAGCATAAATGCATCAAGATTACGAGATGCTACGCCACATACAGAACTGTGCCAGCCACTATCCAGATAATCCGGCCCCACTTTAAACGGCTGGACAGCCAACCCTCTCAGCATCAATGCCCGCAAAATGCCAAGGGTAACCGTAGTCTTACCACAGCCGCTGCCGGTACCTGCGATAACAAATGCCTTCCTGCCTGACCATTGCATAGAAAATTCCCGATATGTCGATCGGAAAAGGAGCGCCAATAAGACGTGCCAATACTGCGCACACCACTCGGATGACAACTCGCTTCCCACCGAAGGAGTTAATGTCTCGTGCCTGTCAGGTCGGTCTTCTGGCTTAGCGTCACCCTTCCCCGCCACCTTCCCAGTCTTTCCGACCAGTGGTATCAGCGGAGTTGTCAGCATCACAGCAGCGGGGGCTGCGGAGGATTTTCACCTCCTTCCCAACCACACTATTAAGGTGTGGTATTAACCCAACGGCGATTTATACCCGTCATCTTTCAAGTTGCCTCTTTGTTGGCTGCACTCACTCACCCCGGTCACATAGTTCCCTATGCTCCCGGGGATTCGCTCCCTTGCCGTCGCGATGCATCTTGAAATCCATAGGGTTTATTTATTTTTAACGTGGCCTACTTTTCAAGTTATTAAACCATTAGATAACTAATGATATATATTCACTTTTACCATAATAACCTTATTAAATTCGTTGAATTTAAATGCAGATTAAATATATTTTCCCATATCAATAAAGCGGTTAATTTTATTATTTTCGGCGATAAACTTATGCGCTTTATAACAAAAATCACCGTCAATCTGGTGATAAAGATAGTAGCAACACCACAACAGATTAATCGTTGATCATAATCAACTATCTATTCATATAATATAAGATTATGATATTGTTTATCGTAGAATCTCTACTCACACCACCGGTATAACTAAATCATAATGAGAGCTTTCCATGTTATTAGATACCGCTGTACCCCGCATTATTGGCGCCTGTTTTTATTACTCACCGAAATCAGAACAAGTCCGCCCGCTAATTCCATTATTTGTCGATATTGATAAATTATTTCCCTGGTCAAATAACCGCAACATAGAAAATCTGACCAAAAAACTCGCTACTTTCTCGGCTGAATCTCTACAATATGACTACTCCATCTTGTTCGAAGGACAAGGTGTTATGCCAGCGCCACCTTGGGGATCGGTTTATCTGGACAGAGAAAACTCGCTATCCGGTGAAAGCACGCTGGCTTACCGGGAATTTCTGGCAAAACAGAATATCGTCATGTCCAGTGAACAACGGGAACCCGAAGATCAATTTGGTCTGATGCTGCTGGCCTTAGTTTATATTTTGGAGCAAGGACATAAACCTGCCGCACGTATACTGTTAGAACAGCACTTATTACCGTGGGCCTACCGTTATCTGGAATTGGTTCAGACAACTAAGCTGGAAAATGATTTTTATTCCATTTTAGCGACTATTACTATTGACTATTTAAAAACCTTGCAAACTGAATTGAAACTCATTCCGGCAAGACCAGAATTATTTCGCTAACACTTTTATTATTCCACAACAAATGCTCCGGGTAATAAATTTAGTAACAACGAATAAATATACATTCTCCCGGAGTTTAACTCTCACTTAATCAATTCATCCTTTATAACCACGAATTTATACCAGAAAAACCTTTATAGCCAGCTCTCGTTCCATTGAACGTTATAGCCCTATTGCAGTATATAAAACTATTTATCTGATTTTTATGTTACTTATTATTGGCTATGGATAACAGGCACCCAATGGAATGATTTTATGCGCTAAAAAAACTGTCTATTAATTCATAAATTAATAAACATTAAATACTCATATAGAGGATTTATTGAAGCTTTAAAAACATTTCTTCAATTGAATGTCTGTTTCCATTACATGGAAAGATTAAAAATGTAAACAACATGAGGTAAAAACATGAGAAAAACCTTTTTAGCTACACTTATTACAGGGATTATGTCAACAAGCTGTTTCGTACAAGCACTTCCCGAAAATAAAAGTGAACATATTGCTGATCTGCAAGACAATATCGGCAACGAAGCTCCGCTATTAAAATCTACCGATCCGGGCGCTGATCGATTTAAACATGTGGGAAAACTAAGTGGTCGTGGTCTGTGTACCGCGACACTTATTGCCGGTTCAGAAACCCCTGATGCCAATCAACAAGCCCTTATTCTTTCCGCAGGCCATTGTTTTGATTCTTCATTTGATACTAATGAAGTCGTGATTGATCAACCTGTAGGTCCTGGTTGGACATACACACCAAATTACTTTATTGACTTAATCAATAAACATCAACCTGTTGGTATTGATAGGGTTTTATACGCAACCATGAAAGGCGGCGACCTTGCAGTTTTCAGACTTAAAGCAACTTATGGTGAGTTAGCGAATCGCGGAATACTGCCGGTGACTTTACACAAAGATTATAAACCATCAGTAAGTCAGCCGATTGAACTTGCCCACATTCCGGCCAATGGCATAGCGGGTGATAAACGCTATCTACGCTATTCGGCTTGCTCCATTACTGGAAAAACTCCTCTCGTGTATGAAGGTACATGGGTTTGGTCTCCGGCCGTTTCTGTTGATTGCGCCGGTGTTGCAGGAGGAACTTCTGGTTCACCGGTTATATTGAAAGATAACCCTCAGATAATTGGTGTATTAAATACCACCGTCGATCGAAATTACACGGGTTGTGGTGTTAATCGGCCTTGTGAGTTGGTTAAGGATAAAGGTTTTTCACGTGAAGGTGACAGTTATTATATTCCTGTTGATAAAATTGCACGTGCATTCACCCCTGATGGAAAACTGGATTTAAGTCAATTTGATGATGGCAAAGGGATCACTATTAACGCTGGCGGCCCACTAATTACTAAGAGCACAGTTAACAACAAACCTGCCACCTGGAATTTACATCTTGAAGAGCAAGGTTTTGATAATATTCGCTATAAAGGAGGACTTGCGAGTAATATTGATTGTTCAGATCCTAAAGGATACAGCAAACCTATTCCAGTCACGACACAACCGCTGGATAAACTTACCGTTCCTTCCAAAGAAGGGGTTTACGCTATGTGTGTCATTGGACAACATTCTGCAAATAAAAGCTGGCAGAGTACGTCTAACGCATCAATAAAATTACGTGAAATTGATGACACGCCTCCGACAATAAAACCAGCAACAAGATTAGTTTTTGAAACAGAAGATAGTTGGATTGTTGATCCTATTTTTAACCCCTATGAAATTGTTGACTTACGTGTAAAATCAGGTCCATTAAAATCCACAAAATGCGACGATGACACAGGTTACTCTATTTATAGAAGAATCCCGATTTCTCTTAAAAAGAAAGATTCCCCAGTACGCTTCTGTGTATATGGCTTAGATCAAGCGGGTAACAGAAGCCCAATATCTTTTAGTGATTTTAAAGTTAAAAAATAAATTTTTAAAATTGGCCAGCATTCGCTGGCCTTCTTTATTTTCACTGATAAATATCAATTCAATTAAAATCTCTCATTTTTAAGAGAGTTTAATATGATAAGCGTCACCTCTAATTATATTAAGACAACAAAAATATAGACGATATTTTTTATAATTGACGGAATTATTTTAAAGTTAAAAAAACCACTCGTTATTATTTACATAATAAATCACATCCGTAAAATATATATTCGCCAATATTTCACTAGGTTACATCCCAACATATATCAATAAGTTAATTTTCCACAAAAATAACTCAACATATAAAAATATGAATTATACTTATAATTATCGTTACGATATCAATAACGTTCAACAACACTTGCTTGAGTGTAAATAAAATAATGCTAATGGGATGAGCTCTTAATATCCTATATAAGCTATCTGATGGGTGAAAATTGACTCACAAAAATCACCTAATGAAGTTCCGAATAATCTCATCAAAGGAGTTTATTAATATGATCACTTTGAAAACTTTAATTGGTACAACTATTGTGATTTTAGCTTCGTCAACACAATTAGCTTTAGCTGCTGAGACAAGAGAAAACATTACCGATAAGGAGGCAACATTAGAAGTTTCAGAAGATAAAATTTCCAATCTATCAGCCACATATGCACTACAAATCAAAAACTCATCAGCGACAAAGAGTATTACCCTTGTTACACAATCATCTAATTGCATGTACGATAGTGGAGACGAAAAAATACGTTTAGAGGCAGGTCAAACTTATCTTGGAAACTTGAAGGATAATAATAACTGGGCAGATGGATGTACAAATGCAACTAAAACTGTAGATTGGAATGTTAGTTATATTAATGTCGCCAATACAGACACAAAAAATTGTACACTAACATTTCGGCATGGCCGTGGTCATGCAAATTCAGATGGATCTGGCCCAGAATGGTATACATTAATTAAAGGGTGTCCTGATATAGTTGAAAATGCTATTTGTGGAGGCCAGATTTGTTATAATAGCCAAGCCTACTGGGTAAGAAATCGAAGTGTAAATATAGAGTTTTCTGTCAAATAAATTTGGATGCGTTAGTTGCAACTTTACCCTAATAACAAATCTTCAGAATTGGAATACGCAAAGTAGAAAAAGACAATGACTGATATCGTTCATAGCCAATCCGTTTCCACCATAATTGGGGAAGATGCGTATCTTGCCAATATATGTGATCTGTTATGACTATTTATAGGTTGTTTTATATCCAATATTTGCTCATAATTTCATCGATCACAATTCTATTTCCCATAATCGCCATTCTGGTCATTTATTAATACACAGATATAGCCAGTTTTTACCTTTTCCATCCCCATTTAATGCCCTGGCACACTGCTTCAACATAGGGTTACTGTTAGTTTACTAATTCTATAAAACCTTGGTTTAGTGGAAACCGTGGCGTTGGCGAAAAGTGCGTATCCAAAATCAGGCGGTGTTGTAAATGGGAATGTGGATGCAACGGGATATGTTTCTGGTAAAGGAGTATATGAAGTACCGGGTATTCGGGTATATAGTGCTGTAAACAAACCGTCACCGGGGGAAATTGGGGCTTATACCACAGGTGAATGTGATGGACGATTTCAACTCAAGGGCAGTGGTCTTTTGTCAATAGATTCAGATAACGCAAGATTCAATGGGCATGTGTTGGCTTGGTTAGATGAAGTTGACAGAAAGTACCAACCACGTGGGAACTACCAACCAGCAGGGAATTATGCGGTGAGAGGGGAATGTTATACGAAATTGGATAGTGACAATCGGTATGTTCAAAGAAACCAGAATTATTTTACTAATTCTATTCGGGTCTGGTCAGGAGTGCCAGTATGGGCTGAAGATGGGGCGAGATTTGCTTGTTCAAAGCCGTTGAATGGTAGAACAGTGGCGTTAAGACATGATGCACCTAACCATAATGACATATACCATATAGTTATATTCCCACCAACCCTAGGTATGCGCATGCATATTAATACGAGCGCTGGCTATACAGTTTTGGTTTTAGTTGATGCTGACACTATTGTTGCACTAGATGGTGGTGGTTTTAAAATGCGTGAAATTTATGTATTGAGCTGACTTGGTATATATTGTTACCTGGAGAAATTATAACTTTAGGTAACATAATATTTAATTTGTACTAGCTCAGACCAGATCTGACAGTTACCGGTTATTTATACAGGTGTCTGTCAGATTAAATCCGGTTCAAATTTTTCTCTGCCCAGATTCGTTTACCATCAAATAATGTTTCCATCGGTGTACGCCCACAGCATATTTTCCCCTGATACGTCCGTTCATTATTGTAATTCTCCAGCCAGATATCAAGATCTGCCTGAAGAGCTTCGAGCTCTCCATAGAGTTTCTTACGGAACGTGACCTGATAAAACTCCTGTAAAATCGTTTTATGGAAGCGTTCACAGATACCATTCGTTTGCGGTGACATCGTCTTCGTTTTCGTGTAGTCAATATCATTAATTGCCAGATAAAGCGGGTAATCATGTTGCTCAATTCTACCACAGAACTCTGTTCCTCGGTCGGTCAGTATTCTCAACATTGGCAAACCCTGAGATGCATAAAACGGCAGAACCCGATCATTAAGTAGGTCTGCCGCCGTAATCGGCGTTTTGCTGGTATACAGCTTGCAGTGCGCTACTTTCGAGTACGTATCGACAAAAGTCTGCTGGTAAATTCGTCCTACGCCTTTCAGGTTGCCAACATAGAACGTGTTCTGCGACCCTAGGTAACCGGGATGGGCTGTTTCTATTTCACCATTGGCTTCGTCATCATGGGCTTTTCTTTCCAGCGCTGCAATTTGGGCCTCAACGTATAGTCTGGTTCGCAGTGGGGTATTAATTATGTATTATTATAGTGCAACAACTAACGCATTTTATCCAGTCGAATGGAAACAAGACTATATCAATGCCGGTTCATTTCCAAGCGATGCAGTGGAAGTCAATGAGGTTGTTTTCATTGAGTTTGCCAGCAGTATTCCTCCAGAGGGTAAATATCGAATAGCGGGTAAAAATGGTTTACCAGAATGGGCAGATATCCCTTCCCCCACGAAAGAAGAATTGCAGCAACAAACCAAATCGTACCATTACAAGATGCGATGGATTTAAATATGGCAAATGACGAGGAAAAAGTACAGTTAGTCGCTTGGAAAAAATACCAAATATCACTGAGCCGTATTGATGTCACATTAGCGCCAGACATAAACTGGCTTGGAAAACTATGATGAAATCAGGGGTATCACGCCCCTCTGACCGTTGACAAACCTCATTAAAAATAACTGGGTTTGGTCCTTTCATTGGCCCTAGTGTATCCATATCTCACTTTGTGGGTTTGGTCATTGCTGATGAAGCAACCATAGGAAAAAATTTTCATATCCGCCAAAACACTACAATTGGGATTGTCACTTCAACTCAACAAGGCCGAATCCACATAGGCGATAATGTCACCATTGGAGCTATGTCATTTATCAACAAAAAAATACCTGATAACAGTATCGTATATACACCTAAAAACAACAATCTCATCAGATATTCTGCTGACAGTAATCGATTGATTTGGTAGGCAGCACACAAAAACTACAGAGCAATAATCTTGAGTGCTGCCAAAACAAACTAAACAGATAATTAATTATTACTCGTAAATATCTATTGCTGACGTGAATACGCCTGTTTTGGATATGGTCAAGGTAGTACCCGTGCTATTCAACCTAATAGCAATCCACCCAGTTCCAGAAAGAGCAAAAATATCAATATTGGGTGCTGGTATTATAACAGTATAGTACCAATTTTGATTAGGATCGTAACAATACAAAGTCTTGCCCAATACATTGTGAGATAATCTAACCGTTCCGTTTGTAATAGGCCCACCTGACCACACTCGAACTCTATTACCCGAGCCTGATTTCAAATATCGACTATCACTCTCCCCTCTGGTATAACACTCCCCCCTCACCGCATAATTCCCGGCAGGCATGTAGTTCCCCAGAGGCTGAAAACGCTGATTGGCCTCTTCTTTGTTATAGGCCCCCACATCCCCGGCATTCAAACTGACATCCCCACTCAGCGCCTTGCCGTTAATCTTCCGACTACTCGGTACCGCACTTTTCGCCAACTCCACGGTTTCCACTAAACCAATGTTTTCTGTAGCCCATTAACTGACGGTAATCTTTGTCAAGGCAGCTTTTAAAAGCATTCAATGTGACTCAATATGGTAAAAATCGGGTGAATCTGGGTATCAATAAATAACCAAAATAATGATTGAGAAAGAAATATATTAACCATGATGGAATTACGAACAATAATTGAGTGATAAATGAACAAAAAATAGCATCACCTTGCAAAGTTTCATTACAACGCATCTCAAGTAGTCACTCTTTGTAGACCTACCGTAACGCTATATTTTGCAACATCACGTATTAGCGAAGTTCACTTGAGATAAATAAATTCACTTTGTGTGTATGCGTGCGTATGTTGATGTCAGGTTGGGAGGATATGAAATCAACTGACCTGATAAAAGAGCTGACTGCCGTTGGATGTGAATTTAAAAGGTATAACGGAGGTGACCACCAAATTTGGTGGTCACTTATAACCGGAAAAACATTCCCGGTTCCGCATCCCAAAAAAGATCTGCCTATCGGTATTGTCAAATCTATAAAAAATGGCGAGAGTTTAATCCCCGCCGACTTTGGAGGTCATCATGTTTTTCTCAGTAGGTGTTGAGTTGCCGAAAGATGAAAACACCGCGTATGGTCTAGTTATTCCTGCGCTGTGTACCGAAAATTATGGCTGTTTTTCTGCCGCTGATAATAAAGAAGACATTGCGATAATGGCGCATGAGGCTATCTTGCTAACAGTAGAAGATATGGTCGCGAATAATAGAGCAGTTGAACGTATTCAGGATGCTGGCTATCTGTTTTATGCGAAAAATGCAGAATATCAATATGTTGATAGCTGGTTTGTTATTGATGTTGATTTGTCTGAATTTTCTGGAAAGCAGCAGCGTATTAATATCTCACTGCCTGATACGCTCATTCAGCGTATTGATAAACGTGTCAAAGAAAGTCCGACACAATATCGAGACCGAAGTCACTTTTTAGCAGAAGCTGCAAGACATGAACTCAGCTAATACCAGGCGCACGGATGCGCCTAGTGTTAAAAAGCTCTTAATTGACGCCGTTTTTATAAATCCCTACGATATCGGTATGAATGTAAGGATGAAATCATAAGCTCTTCACCGTTTTAGTTGATATGTGATTCCTCCCGAAGGCCCATATTTAGTAAGGTGAAGCATTACACAACAACTAACTATTGGCGTCATGACCCAAAAACTAGCCATGATTCAACTTTGATAGTTTTTTCTAAATCACATAGTTCCATACCACCCCATTAACTTAATAAATGGGTTCGTAACGTTAATTGGGGTTCCATCACTCATATTAGATATTGTTCCATTAACAGAATAACTATGAACAACTGAGTTTCATTATTTCGTCTTTAAAGAACTGTTTTCAATTTACTGTTTTGGCTATTTCAACATCTAGTTCTAAGGATGATGCTTGCTGTAGAATAGAATATCTTCGTTCGATATCTGATTCTAAATTAATGATAAAAATTTTCATTCTTTCACCTAGCAATATTGGGAAGGAATCTGAATAAAATAAACCGTGAAATTTCAAACGTCTAATATCGAAATTGATTGAGATAATAAAGTATTTCTAATACTCCAAAATATCTTGATAACACTATTACACTACATTACAACTCAGGCACTAAGATTACTGGGAAATTAATATTGTTATTGTATTTATTCTTCCATATGAAAGGTTAAAACCACCGACTTTAGTCGGTCAGCTTTAGCTGAGATACTGTGTTGCATGGGAGGTGGAACATGGATTACAGATACGGTAGTCACACAGTATTTCAGATTGAATACCATTTTGTGTGGGTAACGAAATACAGGCACAAAGTGCTAATAGGTGAAGTAGCAATACGGGTGCGCGAGTTAGTTCGTCAGACATGTGAAGCATTTGAAATCAGGATATTAAAAGGAGTTGTGAGCAAAGATCATGTTCACATACTGGTGAGTAGTCCCCCGACATTATCTCCCTCAGAAATCATGAGGAGACTGAAGGGAAGGACAGCGAGTAAGTTGTTTGAAGAGTTTTCGCATCTAAAGAAACGCTACTGGGGTCAGCATTTTTGGGGCAGAGGCTATTTTTGTGCGACGGTGAGTCAGTTAACGGAAGAGATGATAAAGGTTTATCTGGAGCATCATTTTGAACCAAACTCGGATGATAACTTCAGGATGGACAATTGACGCATCGTTCAGCCGATGCGTATCCGGACTTTCAGTCCGTTAATCACTAACACACCGACTTTAGTCGGTGGTTGTTGAGTTGTCAGGAAAAGGTTATCTCTACAATGGTAATATATATTAATCACAACTTGGGTGATAATACCTACTTTAATGTAAGAAAACATAAATTTTCCCACTATTTGAAATCCTATTTATTTCTTGTTTTTAGAAATTTCCTTTTAAAACTAAATCTAATATTATGATCTAACATAAAACTTAATATTGAAAGGTCTTTTACTATCTTATGGATGGAATTAGAATATTCTTTTGACAGCTTATCTCCATATTTATAGATAAGATCTATAGCATGACAAGCTGTAAGGTTTCTGAATTTTCTGCCGAAAGTTTTATTTGTTATTAAGATAGCCTTTGCCATTATATTTACCTTATGTTCATTAATAGAATTAGACAAACTGCCTTCTCTTTTTACGTAGTTATAGTATTTCATCTTAGTATAATGAATATTATCACATCTAGCTAAAAATAAAGGAAATGACAAAGCATCTTCATAGCAAGAAACCTCGGGAAAATTATTTCCACGGAATAATTCCTTCTTAAAAAATTTCCCTATTGAATGCGCTTGAAATTTCTTATGAATTAAAAACTCTTTTATTGCTGTATCTCTATGAAGTTTTATTGATGATAGTA
The DNA here is from genome assembly GCF_001083805.1 of Photorhabdus luminescens subsp. luminescens. Classification (GTDB taxonomy): domain Bacteria; phylum Pseudomonadota; class Gammaproteobacteria; order Enterobacterales; family Enterobacteriaceae; genus Photorhabdus; species Photorhabdus luminescens. Next base: position 138,288 of record NZ_JXSK01000008.1, read on the forward strand.
ATATCGACCTTTCTATTATATCCGAATCTTTTCTTACCTCATTTAACCCACTGATAAATATGTCTGGCTTTTTATACGCTAAAAAGTCTAAAATTTCCCTCATTGAGAAATCAGATAAAAAATCATCGCCATCAACGAAAGTTATATACTCTCCATGACTTACTTCTACCGCATATTTTCTTACTTTACCCACATTTCTAAACTCTTTTCTTATGTAAATAAAAGATTCATTTTCCTCTAAAAATTCTTTTAAAATTGATGTGGTTGAATCAGAAGAACTGTCATCTATCAGCAAAATCTCATAATCATCAGAAGAGACTTTATATAGGCATTTCTTTATGCTCTCTAAGCATTTTCCTATTAAATCTTCTAAGTTATGTACTGCAACTATGATTGATAACTTTTTGTCAGAGTGTAAATTTGGATCTTGCATTATCATACCTCTTGTATTATTTAATAGGTGCTTTTAAATGTTAAGTGCTGATTTCACTCTTTTTAAATAATTTGAATCATATAAATTGGAAATCGCCATTTTTATTTTATCGCTGTCAGATAGTTTTTTTCCATCAACTATATCCTGTAATTTATTTATTAATTCAGAGGGGTTATCAACAGGATATAACTCACCATTCATTTCATTGATTATAATATCAGCGGGACCAGTTTTACAGTTAGAGCTTATACAATATATACCTTGGGAATTAGCTTCACCTAATACCATAGGGAACCCTTCAAAATTTGAAGTTAATAACAGTGTTGTAATCTCTTTAATTTCGCTGATAATATAGCGCCACGGCTCATTATGCCAACCGTGCCATATTATATTGCTAGTTATACTTAGACTATCTGCTACACTGCGTAATATTTTTTCATCGCGACCACTACCAACAATATTTAATTCCCAATTACCATAAACTTGTGATAATGCTTTAAACATGCCACTAATGTTCTTATCATCATCAGTTAATCTACCTACATATAGAAATTTAGTTATACTCCCACTTGGTCGAGGGATAGTTTCGCTTTTCAGAGAAACAGGATTAAAAATAGTAAAGATTTTATTTGGATTAACACCTCTATCAATAAATTGCTGAGTTATCCCTGAACTAATGGAAAGGTGATAATCAGCTTTTGTTGCATAAATACTTTTATACAATTGATCAAGAGAAGAGTGAACCCATGAAAATATAGGGGTTTTGGAAAAAATTAATTTTTTCGCTAGACTTGTTATGTAGCAACTTAGTGGATCTATAGCAATAATAATATCCGGATTTTCTCTTTTCATAAATCTAGAGAATAAAAAAGCAAAATGTACTCTGCGAGCCTTTGTATTATATATCTCAGAGCGTATGCGATGAAATGACATGCCATTTAACCATCCATCATCTATTTCAACACATCCTTGGCGAATATCATTGATAAAGAGGAAGCTGATATCGACTGATGTATTATCTTTCGATAATAGAGTAACTAATTTTTTGCATACAGTTTCCGTTCCTCCAAAGCCTGACATATCGTAGCCTACAAGAATAATTTTTTTCGCTTTCATAAGTTAATCCAACCTTACCTTCGTTACTTATTCAATCTCATCTAAAAATCGGGTTCGATACAAATCCTGTGTGTATTTTTCATAATATGAAAATTCATTCAGGAATTTTATCTTCTGGTAATGAGCTATATTTCATGACATTATTATTAAAGTCCAGAACATCATCTTGGTTTTTACATATTTCATTAGACAATATTTTACAATTTTCGGGGATTGTAGACTCTTTAATACCTGTCCACTCTGAAAATAGTGTCAAGAAATTCATTGAATTACGTTGAGCGTTAATAATATTACGAGATGTATCATCATAAGATGTAATAAACATAGGAACCTGATAATTTTGTTTATATTTATCATTATGAGCAAGCCTCATCTTCTTAGTATCTTTCTCAAAGAAAGATACTCCGTGATCAGCAAAATACATCAAAGACCAGTTCTTCTCATTTTTTTGTACTTCATCAGTAATTATTGATAGCAAGTTATCAGTGTTTTCAATACTCTGTATATAGCAAGAAACCTGTTCTGACTTAAAAAACACTTTGTATTCATAATTTGTTCTGATACAAGCGGGGGAATGAGACCCCATTAAATGGATAACAATTAGCTTTTTTTCTCTCTTATCCTCTAAGGCTTTTTTCACAATTGGCATAACATTTGTGTCAGGCATATTTCTGTTAAGGCCAGAACTGGATTCACCTTTTTTAATAAATAATGGAGAATCAGCTCTTGCTCCCATACTGGCAACCGGAGTATCAAATACCCCTATAGAGCCTTGATTTGATATCCAATAAGTATAAAAGCCAGCTTTTTTTGCTAATGTAACAATATTATTGCTTAAAATATTTTTACCATCTTTGACCATTGCTAGTGAGTTTGCCAATGATATCTGGGTTGATGGACCTGCTGAGATATAATTCGTAAAAAGTGCCCCATTAGTAGTGCTCATAAAAGGTGTATTATGTATCGGGAATCCATAGGCATTCATAAAATCTCTACGTACACTTTCTCCAATCACAACGATATAGGTGCTATATTTTGATTTTGCCGATACCGTTCCCCACGTATCCTTCTCACTTAGTATTTGTCGCATTTTTTTATATTCACTTTTTACCCTTATAAAGTTGATAGTGACATCTTTGACTACTCTAATTTCAGGAAGTCCAGAGTCAAGGATATTAAATTCCTCATCCTGTATAAAAGCTTTTAAAGGGTGGTGTATTACCGTAATTAATGCAAAAGAGAACAGAAAAACATTAACATTTTTATGTAAATTAATGCTTGCTTTTAGAGAGAATAAACAAAAGATCAGGATAAACACACTAAAAAGATAATGCTCAACTGGAATAGAAGAGATGAATTCACTAGCCTCTTGTTCGTTTGTATAGAATAACGAAAGAATTGAGTTGAAGTTTGGTGAGCCATATGTAAGCCCGATAGGAGCATAAACGAGAGTTGCTATACCAAGAACGATAAGCAGGGGCCTATAAACTATTGTGACTTTGTTTAACAATAGAAAAATAGAGAATATAGCGAACACATACGCTATTTTTAAACGATAACCTAAAGCTATGTGAGCTAAAAGGCAAAAGATTAAGAGTGCAACAACTGGTAATAATTTGATTAAGTGGTTTTTTGTAAGTTTCATATTTATCTATTATATAGTACATCGTGTAGTAGTAAAACACAGCTTAGCTTTCGGAAAGTAGGAAAAACGAAGGTTCACTTTCTTCATCCAACCGAATTTTCTATTGATACTATACTATGTATTTTTCGTCATGTGAATAAGAGAAATTTTAGTTAACATTTAAACCAGAATACTTTGCTTCCAATATAAAAAACCATATAACACAGAAATATCACTATAACCCTCAGTGTAGGAAAATATACATAATATGCCACATGATAATGAATCATAGTAGCAGGAGAAAGTAAACAAAATAATCCTTAAATATATGCATGGCTAATTTTACCGTATTTAATCCTATTGAATATTTTTAAAAACTGGTTTACCAATATTTTTTGTAGCCCATTAACTAACGGTAATCTCTTTGTCAAGGCAGCTTTTAAAAGTATTGAATGGGATCAAGTATGGTAAAAATTGGGCAGATCTAAGCTAAGTGTCAATAAATAACCAAAATAGTGATGAAGAAAGCCGTGATGGAATCACGAACAACAACTGAGTGATAAATATATAGCAATTGGCACCACCTTGCTTTATTTGCTCAGAAATTTCATCACAATGTATCTCAAGTAGTCGCTCTCTGTAGACCTACCATAACTCCATATTCTGCAAAATTACACATTAGCCAATTCTCTTACCCATAGTTCACTTAAGATAAATAAATTTACTTTGTATGTATGCGTGCGTATGTTGATGTGAGGTTAAGAGGATATATGAAATCATACTGACCTAATAAAAGAATTATCGCCGTTGGATGCGAACTTAAAAGGTTACGGAAGGCGTCACCAATAACCGAAGGCACTGCCGGTTCCGTATCCTAACAAAGATCTGCCTATCGACACTGCCAAATCTGTAATACCTTGTAGGTTATTATGTTTTTCTCTAGTAGATATTGAGTTGCCGAAAGATGGAAAACACTGCGGATGGTCTGATTATTCCTGCGTTATGTACTGAAAATAATAAAGAAGACATTGCGATAATGGCTAGTGAGACTATTTTATTAACAGTAGAAGATATAGCCTAAAATAGTGTGTAAATTAAACATACTCAGGATGTTGGCTATCTAATTTATACAAAAAAACACAGAATATCAATATGTTGATAGCTGGTTTGTTATCGACGTTGATTTGTCTGAATTTTCCGGAAAGTAGCAGTGTATTGATAATCGTGTCAAAGATAGTCCGGTACAATATGACCAGAGCAACTAAAGTAATTACAGGGTTGTTTGGTCCTTTATTGACACACATTACCTAAATTTCTGCTAATACATAGTATGTTTGCCGCCGAATAGCAGTGGCTTTATAACCATAAACAGTCTAATATGTCGCTGGAAACATTTGACATGTGTGGCATTTATCACCATGAAAGATGGAGATTACCATAATTATAATCCATTTTAGATTTATATAGAGGTAGCATCATTGAATATTCTAAACATAAAGACTTATTTTTCAGGGTGGTCAGAAGCTGGAGAGTCTGAATACCGTTATTGTTATAAAAAGTTTGGCGGCAATTTTTCAACACATCCTGATGTACTTGATTATTTGCACTCACACGCAGAATGTAGAGAACGATTCTTTGTGAGAACTAATGGAAATGATGAGCTCACGGGAGCCTTATGTGTATGGCACAATAGATATCTGGCTAATGATTATTTCACTTCCGAAATTACTAAACATCTCAATTTTCCTGTGCCAAAAGATGAATTAATTTTGCCTCTATCTACTGAGAAAAAAAGCTTACTTCCTTTTAAAGGTAAAATTGTATCAGAGATAAACGCAAGCTCTATTATGAATGTTACTTACAAATTGAATGCCCGGCGACAAATTTGTTTGGCAAAGAATCCAGAGATGATGTCATCCAGTACGAAGAATTCAAGAAAAAGAGAAGTTAGACGATTCCTTGAGCAAGGGGGAGCGATAATAGACCAATGTGAATATAGTGCCTCTGAATTAGTAGATATTTATTTTGAACTCTTCAAGATGCGCAGAGGTGTATATCCAGGTCAAAGAGAAGAAAACATAAAATTCATCCAAAAGTTTCGCAGTATGGTGTTTGGTAGTATCCTTTTTTATCAAGGGAAACCAGCAGCATTTCAGCTAATAATGAAATCAGATAATCCAAAATGGTCAACTTTCGATTACATAAATATTGGGTTAAATACAGAGTTAGCCAAATTATCTGTAGGGACTATAATAATGTGGCTGAATACGCAAAATGCGTGGGAAAAATGTAACGAAGAAAATAAGGCAATGCGTTTTTCATTTGGAAAACCTACCTACGAATATAAAGATCGCTGGTGTATCAGAGAAAGCATTGGTCGATTACTTTTCCCATAATAATTCTGCCCGTAAATAGGGCAGTAATTATTAATATCATATACTTCTATATCAACCCTAAACTCTCTATGATTAATTATCTGAGAGGATGGTAGCAACAGGCGCATCAATATTTACGGGCGAAAATCTGACGACTTTCCTAGCGATCATGAGCCAATTTAAAGGTTAATCCAAAAATTCAAATAAACCGGTTAGCTGTATGGCTTCTTCAACGGGAAAGCGCTAGGAATTATTCACAATCTGACCAATAACCTTACAGGAACACCAGTAGTATACGAGTTATCCCCAAGGTATAGAATTTTCTCTTTAATGATGGGCACAATACGAACAGCTGGATTTTTGGGCACGGTTTGCTATTAATTAGTCTTTTTTCTCCTTCAACTTCATAATCTCTTTTCCAGTGCAAAAAAGTATTCCGATAGATTCCTTAGTAACAGCAAGTCTTACTGATATTATTAGTATGAGCTAATATTTTGAGTTTTCTTCTAACTTTCTGTCCTTCTTTCTTGTTCATATTACCTTCAATTAACATATGGCGGTATCGCATAGTAACACTGACATTCTCATTTATTATTTTTTTCCAGGGAGATAAGGATTCGAAAAATAGATATCTGTTTTTAATTTTTTGCTGATAATTTCATTATTCGCAAATTCTAAACCATTATCATACGTTATTGTTTTAAACGGGTATACAATACGGTAACTGACAATCCTAAGATGTTGCCATAAGTTACTTCTATCCCTTTTGTCTTTATAAATCAAGCTATAAATGGTTTCATGATGTAAAGAAATTCTTTTATACTTCTTAAGATAATCAACAACTTGTTCCGAGCTTAAATCCTGCCAGATTAACTGTTTTATCCATTGCTTTATTTAGTCATTTTCATGATTTTCTTAACAAAATGATGGAGAAAAAGCATTTGAATATGGGACTGTTTTAAGTAATATTCTTTTATTTTCTAATTTCTTCTCGATTATCTGATAATGGTTTATAGACTTAAATTGAATGACTTGCAATTAAATGTTGCAATAAATATTTTTTTAATATAAAAATCCAGTATGTTTGTTTTTTTTAGTTTTTTATATGGTACAATTTGTTTTCCTGTGTTGGTAAATGGGAAAGATGTCTATAGTATAGCAACTGGCCATCCCCTAAACAATTGTTCTTACTTAATAGTTGAATCTAGACTATATATAAATTTTTCTATATTTAAAGTATTCAGGTTTAAAAAATTCAATCAAAACTATTCAGATAGTTTTGATTCACATGATGAAAAATATATTGTATAGTGATAATAGTAGAATTCATTAGATATAGAAATTGCGTCTTAGTCTCATGTGCTCTTTAAAAATTAAACAAGTTCAATGTGCTTTATGGGCCTCTTCCCACTGTCATTGGTATTGCAACTTCCATTACCATTGCTACTTTATCTATACGGTGCATCTATTGCCAGTATGTAAGGTAAACGCTGATTCTTCCTGATTTACGAAACCTGGTAAATACCATTGTAGGTAGTTCAGTTACCAGTATAATGTTTTTTTATGGGCAGAGATAACGAAAAGGTAAAAATCAATAGTAATATTTTAGCTCGTGAAAACAATAAAGAAGTGTTCCTTAAAGTATGTCTCAAATTATGGTTTTTCTTCAAAAGGGAAATATCAAAAATGAGATTATTATTTGACGCTCATTTAAGACAGTAATATAAGAGGATTATCATCTATGACGACTGAAACTAACGATACTTATGGTTGCTTTTCAAAGAAATTATCAATTGTGGTAGCTGCACATAATCTAGAATTATTGATTTTCAAATGTATAAGTACCATAAAACATGTTTTATCTGACTGTGATCCTGAAGAATATGAAGTTCTTCTGATAGATGACAGTTCTTCTGATTCAACTCCATCAATCTTAAAAGAATTCTCAGAAGAAAATGAATCTTTTATTTACATAAGAAAAGAGTTTAGGAATGTAGGTAAAGTAAGGAAATATGCAGTAGAAATAAGTCATGGAGAATATATAACTTTCGTTGATGGCGATGATTTTTTATCTGATTTCTCGATGAGAGAAATTTTAGACTTTTTGACATCAAAAAAACCAGATATATTTATCAGTGGGTTAAATGAGGTAAGAAAAGATTCGGACATAATAGAAAAATCAAAATTATTATCTCCTGTAGAAATTCATAGAGATACGGCAATAAAAGATTTTTTAATTCATAAGAAATTTCAGGCACATTCATGTGGGAAATTTTTTAAGAGAGAATTATTTCATGGAAATAATTTCCCAGAGATTTCTTGTTATGAAGACGCTCTATCATTCCCTCCAATTTTAGTTAAGTGCAATAATGTTTATTATACTGAGATGAAATACTATAACTACATAAAGAGAGAAGATAGTTTATCTAATTCTATTAGCCAAATTAAAATAAATACAATTGCAGAGGTCATTTTAATAACTGATAAAACTTTCGGTAGAAAATTCAGAAACCTTACAGCTTGTCATGCTATAGATCTTATCTATAAATATGGAGATAAGCTGTCAAAAGAATATTCTAATTCCATCCATAAGATAGTAAAAGACCTTTCAATATTAAGTTTTATGTTAGATCATAATATTAGATTTAGTTTTAAAAGGAAATTTCTAAAAATAAGAAATAAATAAAATTTCAAATGGTGGGAAAATTTACGTTTTCTTACATTAAAGTAGGTATTAGCATCCAAGTTATAATTAATAAATCAGGCTGTATAATTCCTCTACACATGGTTTTCTTCAACAAATTGTTATAAATAGAATTGTATGTTATGTAACTTCGTGTAGCACTATTTTTGAAAGTTATTTATATTACCACCGTAGAGATGGTGCTTTTCTGACGAATAAATACAATAATAATATTAATTTCCCAGTAATCTTATTAGTGCCTGAGCTGTAATGTAGGTGTAATAGTATTGTCAAGATATTTTTGAGTATTAGAGATGCTTTATTATTTCAATAAATTTCGATATTAACCATTTGAAATTTCACGGTTTATTTTATTCAGATTCCTTCCCAATATTGCTAGGTGAAAGAATGAAAATTTTTATCATTAATTTAGAATCAGATATCGAACGAAGATATTCTATTCTACAGCAAGCATCATCCTTAGAACTAGATGTTGAAATAGCCAAAACAGTAAATTGAAAACAGTTCTTTAAAGACGAAATAATGAAACTCAGTTGTTCATAGTTATTCTGTCAATGGAACCCAATTAACATTACGAACGCATTCATTAAGTTAATGGGGTGGTATGGAACTATGTGATTTAGAAAAAACTATCAAAGTTGAATCATGGCTAGTTTTTTAGTCATGACGCCAATAGTTAGTTGTTGTGTGATGCCTCATCTTTTTATTGCTAACCATTGGTTACATGACCGATTTTTTTATTTTTTCATTATTAGCACATATTGTTTTTTCTTGGATATGGAATACCCTTAACTTTCATCTGTCAGTTACTCTAATCTTTACTAAGAGTGGACCTGCGGACGGAATCACATATCCACTAAAACAGTACAGAGTCTATGATTAGAGTTTTATATTCATACCGATATCGTAGAGATTTACAAAAACGGCGTCAATTGAGTGTTTTTTAACATCAGGCGCATGAATGCGCCTGATGTTAGCTGAGTTCATGTCTTGCCGCTTCTGCTAAAAAGTGACTTCGGTCTCGATATTGTGCCGGACTTTCTTTGACACGATTATCAATACGTTGAATGAGCGTATCAGGCAGTGAGATATTAATACGCTGCTGCTTTCCGGAAAATTCAGACAAATCAACGTCGATAACAAACCAGCTATCAACATATTGATATTCTGTGTTTTTCGCATAAACCAGATAGCCAGCATCCTGAATATGTTCAACTGCTCTATTATTTGCGACCATATCTTCTACTGTTAGCAAGATAGCCTCACGCGCCATTATCGCAATGTCTTCTTTATTATCAGCGGCAGAAAAACAGCCATAATTTTCGGCACACAGCGCAGGAATAACTAGACCATACGCGGTGTTTTCATCTTTCGGCAACTCAACACCTACTGAGAAAAACATGATGGCCTCCAAAGTCGGCGGGGATTAAATCCCCGCCATTTTCTTTATAGATTTGACGGTGCCGATAGGCAGATCTTTTTTGGGATGCGGGACCGGGAATGTCTTTCCGGTTATAGGTGACCACCAAATTTGGTGGCTACCTCCGTTATGCCTTCTAAGTTCACATCCAACGGCAGTCAGCCCTTTTTTCAGGTCAGTTGATTATATATCCTCCCAACCTGACATCAACATATGCACGCATACATACAAAGTAAATTTGTTTATCTCAAGTGAACTACGGGTAAGAGAATTGGTTAATGTGTAATGTTGCAGAATATAGCGTTATGGTAGGTTTACAGAGAGTGACTACTTGAGATGCATTGTAATGAAACTTTGTAAGGTGATGCTATTTTTCTGTATATTTATCGCTCAATTATTGTTTGTAATTCCATCATGATTAATATATTTCTTTCTCAATCATCATTTTGGTTATTTATTGACACTCAGATCTGCCCGATTTTTACCATATTGGGTCCCATCGAATACTTTTAAAAGCTGCTTTCACAAAGATTGCTGTCAGTTAATGGGCTACAGAAAACATTGGTTTAGTGGAAACGGTGGAGTTGGCAAGAAATTCAGCGCAGCAAAGTTTTGTTGATGCTAATTTCGCGCGCGGAAATGTTGAAGTTGTTAATACCAAGGGCATATATCCGCGAATTAATTTTTTCTCGCCGCAGGGAAAAGAATATCGTGGATTCTTTGCTATCGAAGCAGATCTAACTAATGATAATGCTCAGTCTATTTATTTATATAAGCGAAACGCTGCGGGTAATAATATTTATCTTGTTAATTTTCCAAATAAAAACGGCACATTAGCAACACTTGATGATATTGTACCGGTAGGCGTTCCACTGCCGTATCCTCACCGATACACCCCCGTTGGCTATCTCACATGCAATGGACAGACGTTTGATAAATCAAAATATCCAAAATTAGCAGAAGCTTATCCATCAGGGCAACTGTTTGATTTAAGGGGCGAATTTATCCGTGGATGGGATGATAGCCGAGGTGTTGATCCGGGACGAATGCCAGGCACATGGCAGGGTGATGCAATCAGAAATATTACAGGTCGTCTTGATGTGCGCCTGGATGGCTCATTTTCAATAGTTGATGCGGTGTCTGGGAGTTTTACAAAAACACGTGATACGTCATCGGGCCTTTATTGTCTGCAAGAAGCAAATTACGCGAGAGGGGCTGATAACGTGACATTTGACGCATCACGTGTCGTCCCAACCGCTAACGAAAATAGACCCCGCAACGTCGCACTTAACTACATAGTGAGAGCAGCATAATGACAGAACAGAAATATTCTTTAGAACATGAAACCGCCGTGTTGGGCAAAGATGGTTTAGCGATTCAAGCTGGCTGGATAAAGGTTTATCACTCGAATCAGATAACGAGAGAATTTACCAATTCAGATATTGAATACGTGATGCTCGGTGTCAGTCTGTCAGCCGGTGCTTATCCCGACGCGCCCAAACTACCAGGTTCTCCTGACGAGGCTGTCTGCCGCAGTATTGATGGTAAGTGTTGGGAAATGTTGCCCGATTATCGCGGAAAAATCGCGTACGACACGTTAACACAAGCACAGATTGAAGTTACAGAAATCGGTGAATTGCCGGATACATTAACATTCAAAAAACCTGATACCGACTATGATAAGTGGAATGGTAAAGAGTGGGTAGTTGATAAAGACCTCTTAAAATCCCATCAAATCAACGAAGCAAAACAGAAGCAAGCAGCACTGTTACAACAAGCAAATGAAACACTCTCATTGCTACAAGACTCTGTTGACTTAGAAGTTGCTACAGACTCAGAGAAAGCCGCTCTGTTGGAGTGGAGAAAATACAGAGTATTACTCACTCGTGTAGATGTTCTGCAAGCACCTAATGTTCAGTGGCCGGAAGTGCCGAAGTAAACGAAAGCCGGGTGACCGGCTTAATTATAGTGCTTCACTGTTTAATCGTGTGATATTACGTTGCTCTCTACAACCAGACATTAACTGGCCTGAAAAACCATACTGATATGTATTTTTGTTATCGGGCTGCATAAGCAGCCCTTATTGTTGTCATTCTGGCATCTCAGGCCATTTAATATCAGGGACCAATGAAGTGTCAACACGGTTCAATAATACCAGATATTTTTTCCATTCAAGTAACAGAGCCTGTTCCTCTTCCGAAGCCAATTCAGTATCAACGGCATATTGAAGTAATGTAATGGTTTCATTAGATTGCGTGCACAGAGTATCGCGTAGTTGTTCTGCCTGCTCAATCTCGCTGCCCTTTATTGCTGCTTTGTCAGTCACCCACTTTGAACCATCCCATCGATCAAAATGAGTAGCAGGCTGTTTGAATGTCAGAGTTTCAGGCAATTCACCCAGCTCAGTAATTTCTTGCGGTAATCGAGTCTGTATGTTGTAAGCTGTTTTTCCACGGTAATCGGGAACAATTTCCCAGAGTTCTCCATCTGCTGTACGCCTGACTGCCATAGAGTCGGATTTAGGCAGTGTTGGCGCATCTGTGTAGGAACTTGCCGGTATGCCTACCCCCTTCATCAAATATTCTGGTGTTGCACCGATAAATTCCCTTGAATGAGGTGCGGCATGGTAGATTGTCAGCCAACCCGCTTTTTCTGCTAACCCGTCTTGACCTAATATTGCTGCTTCCGGTTCTAAAGAATATTTTTGTTCAGTCATTATGCTGCCCTTACTATGTAGTTAAATGCAATATTGCGGGGGCGGGTTTCGTTACCGACAGCACCGCTATTTGTAAATCCTTGATAATCACTACCGTTATTTGTGAACGGTAAAGTTTGCTGTGCATCATCACGATACGAGCCAGGATGGCCGGCTAAATTTGTTACACCAAATGCTCCTTGCGCTCGGCCACCGTGACCACCAAGGTGCTGATGCCACTGAACTTGTTGTGGTTGCCACGACAAAATCCCACGACCATGATCCACGCCACGACCATCATCCCAACCACGGATAAATTCACCGCGCAAATCGGGTAACCTGCCACTAGGATAGGCGACAGCTAATTTTGGATAGGTGTATTTATTAAATGATTGGCCGTTACACGTAAGATAACCTGATGGAGGATTTGGTTGCGGCCACGGGATGGGGGCACCAACTGGGATGTTATTAGCAACATCAATTAAGCGGCTAACTTCATCAAGCCAAGCTAATACATGACCACTAAAACGAACATTGTCGCTATCTATCGATAGAAGACCGCTGCCTTTGAGTTGAAACTGTCTATCACAGTCACCCGTCGTATACGCACCTAACTCACCCGGTGATGGTTTGTTTACAGCACTATAGACACGAATACTTGGGTATTCATACACACCTCTACCGGAAATAGACCCGGTGGCATCCACATTCCCATTTACAACACCCCCTGATTTTGGATACGCACTTTTCGCCAACTTGACGGTTTCCACTAAACCAAGGTTTTTTATAAACTCACTTTTACTAGGGATATCTGCGCCGTTTTGGTTTTTTGCCAACCTGCTGTTGGCATTATCTGTAGCCCTATTAGCTTCATCATGAGCATTTTTAGCTGCTACATTTGCGGTATTTGCAAAATCGTATGCTTCCTTAATTGCTTTTGGCGTCGCAGCTAAGGTTTCACTTGTACTATTTGTCGCACTACTCAGTTGTACAATCCCCTTCTGAGTCAATGAGGCATCAGAAACACCACTCAATTTGCTCTCAGCGATTTTTCTAACATCGTGAACCGCTTTCGGCGTCGCCGCCTGATCTTCTCTGTCAGAGTTTGTCGCGCTGTTGAGTTGCGATATGCCTTTCTGCGTCAATGAAGCATCAGGGATTTCTGTAGTAATTTTATGTTTTAATGCTAAATCCAATTGCGCTACGAGTTTTTCCAGGTCTCCATCATCCATAACGTCTTCACCGGTTTTTTCTGCAATGTATTTCCCTATCACCGCTGCAATAACCGAAGATTGGCGCCAAACTTTATTTAATCGTTCACTCCTCGCTATTCCTGATTTAAATCCCTCCTCAATAAAATCTGCACTTTCATATTCTTCTTGCGATAAAGTATTCGCGTTTTCACCAATGGCAAATGCTTTAAAGTCATTTTTAGCCATTTCTAACCCTCCACTATATGGTAATTAACCGTTATCCCCATAGGTTTAAGCGAGAGATAACCCTGATGGATGATTTCTTTAGTAATAGTACTGATTGATTTACCTTTAATAGTCACAGTGAATGACATATCCAAGTTATCTTCGAAAGATACAGACAGGCCATTATTTGAATGAATAAAACTCAGGATGTTATTAAATGACTCAGCCGTTCCATCCCAGTTATTTGTGCCTATTTTAGCTTTTATGACGATTCGATAATTATCATCATCCAGTTTGATATAACTTTTATCACTGTCAAACCGCCCTTTCCACATGCCGCTATCAAATCCCAAATCATTAATATCAAAGGAGAAGTAATAAGATTCAATTGGAGTCTGAATCATTCGATTCCTTCCTACCCATTCTCCAATAATATCAAGCTGTTTACCCACCGCTTTATCCAGGTCAAAACTGCTAATCAGTAAATCTGTTGTCAGCGCATTCTGGTTGAAAATATCCGTCACAGCTTCAAGCATCCTGACATATTTTTTACCTTCCATGTGATATGCAGGAATCAGCTTCATATATTTGTTCATTCGAGCACCGTTACTATTTTAATATTTTCAGGTGAACACGTCGGCGCTTCATTAAAAGCTATGTCAATGTTCGTCGTTCCGGTTGTCGATGCTGATTTCCCCACTTTCACAGATAATACTTCATATGTCTGACCTCCATTTTTATTGCATAAGTTTGCCGGTACAAATAAGCGAGTAACATATACTCCATCACCAATATAAAGGGATTTTATATAGTTAGATATTTCATTACGAATATTATTGCCAATATCCGATGTATATCCGATAAAGGGTTTAATATGTATTTCAACATAAATTGGCACCAGTGTAGGACGATAGAAGTTAATCGTTTTTTTATTGCCATAATCATCGGTAATGGTTTCAGAGGTGGTGCCAAATGTCGGTATACCCGGCGTTTTCTTCACCAAAATAGTCCGGGCAATCTCTTTCGAGTCTCCACCATCAATGACAAGTGCAATGCTATGAGCGGGTATACCATTTTCATCCGTTTTATCCGAGTCGTTGTCATATCCCCGGTAACGTGAAACTCCATGCAGATTGGCAATTGCCCCCACCAGCCCATCCATAATGGTTCTCGAAGGCAACGCAACTGAAACCGCTTGCCGTATTCTCAGTTCTATATCGGTTTCAATTCCCCGACCAAGTGTAGCCGCAACCGGGTTCGTCACGGTTTGCCAGCCCAATGTCGGCGTGGCAATTTGGTTAACCGTGTGGGGCAATGCGCCAATAGCCCCCGATTTTTGACAAACCGCCGTTACAATAGCTTGACCGTGTGTGTCGATAATCACTTCATCCGGCAGCGACCAGGTGTTTCCCGCATCATCCCGCACGGAAGCGTTGCGGATTACGGTGCCAGCCCGACCAGTAATCAAAACATCCACCGTTGAGTTGCTGGAACTTTTTCGGGTAATACCGTTGATTTTGACATTACGGGAAAGCCCTTCCCCCACCGCTGTTGTCGGGCTAAATGAGTTATAGGAGGCAATGGTTGCGTTATTACAACCGTGAATAACGTATGCTATCAGTGATAAAAAAACACCGTCTTTGCTGTCAGATTCAATGTAAATATCGTCCCCATAAATATCCCTGAATATCGTCTTCCAGCTATTTAAGATGGTTTGATAATCAGGCGCATTGATCCCGTTTTTGTCAATGGCAGGTAACATTGTGTTGATAATACTTTCATACATCAGCAGTTACTCCTGTCTGTCCATATATCGTGTCAATCGTGACGGTAATAGTGATTTTTCTTGTATTGGGGTTTCTTTCACTACGGTAGTGGATAATGTTCTCTACACCCGGCGTTTGTAGTATTCGCTGTCTAATAATCAGGTCATAAAAACCCGATGTGCCTTTACCCAACACGTTGTCGTAATCGGTCCCTTCCCGGTTATCAAGAAACCATTCGCCATTACGCAGCATCAGGCGAGTTTTTACCGCTTGTGCGACCGCTTCCGGCGTATTGATAAGAAAACTCGCCTCTCCACGACCAAATACATAATCGTTGTCAATTTCTCTTCTGTATCTCATTGAGGTTTCCCCGTCTTACCGCCACCTGATTGCACACCACTATGTACATGGTTTTTAAGGCTAATCCCTGTTGCTGTCACATCGTTACTCACCGTGACAGGGCCTTGCATGGTTGCAGTGCCACCACCAGCGCCCATGCCCTGTGATAAGTTGCCGTTAATGGTGACGTTGCCGTTCAGAATGATTTCAGGTGAAGTGATTTCAGTACCGCCATTAGCTGTGGCGGTAAGTTTTGCCGGTGTAATCACCGTGATGTTATGACTATTGGGATCGAGTTCGATATACGCCGCGCCATCATCACTTCTTAGTTGCGCGGTGTTTGTGCTGATATTCGATATTTTTTGTTGCTGAGATTGTGGGCCAATAAGCGCAAATCCATCGGATAGGTTGTGCTGCCGGGGATCAACCGGTTCTTGTACCCCACCCGATTGCCACCAATAATCAATGCAACGATCAGCAAACACGACCAGACATTCATCACCGGCTTTTACCGGGAAGGTTAGCGTCACTCCACCGCCTCTTGGGAATATAACCGGCACATCCACTAACAGCGGCAAGGATACGGATTCCAGTTCCCCGTCTTTTTTCCTGATTTTCCATCTAATAGCCGGTTGGGCTGTAACGGTTACCGCATCAGCATCAAATGATTGAATAATGCAAGGCAAAGAGACATACAGTCCGGCGCTAATGACTTCTTGCATAGCAAAAAAGACCGCTTCGGGTCTATTTAGTCGTTCATCAGTATTTATCATTCGCTCTCTGCCTTATCCTTATTGTGAGTTGATTGATTCAGCAAAGTATGATCGCTCTTAGCGATACACATTATTGTCATGTACCACTCTACTTCGCGGGTATCGCCGGAATACTCCACATTGAAGACAATGTAATCACCGTCAGCGTCCAACATTGCCGGTTGTGCTTTTGCATCCTTATGATCGCCAGACTGAGCGGCTTGTTTAGTCGCTGGATCAACCGGTTTGATTGAGCGGTTATCCAGTCGAATTAATGTACCGGGGCGAATATTCGGATTAATTAAGCATGTAACGTTAATACCTGAGCCAATAGTTTGTTCAGGCATACCAATAAGACCGGTTTGTGAAGTAAGGATAATGGCTTCAGTTAAGTATTTATTTTTGGGCACAATATGCAATTGGTTATCTTCATAGCGCCAATTGGCATCACATTGTTTTGCCAGATTAGAAACTTCATTGCGGTGCATGCCAAAAAGCACTTTTCCTCTGGGTGATGCTGATTTGCTAAATTCAGGGCGTAGGCCTGCCGTAATACCATATTTGGTAATATCACGCATTAGCAAATGATCTAAATCTGCTTGTGAATATCCCGCTGCAATGGTGGTATTTACGGTCGCGTAATTGTGTGCTTCATCCCCGTCCGCTGCATGAATCACAACACAAGTATCCGTTGCGTTGTCTCTCTTTACATACGTGTACTGAATTTGGCCTGAGAATATTTGTCCTGAGTTCTCCTTATAACCCGCCACAAATTTAATTTTTTTAAATTCATTTTTACGTAATTTATTACTGGTTTCGTTATTAAGGTTATATAGGGTAAAAATACCAGTAGCAGGGTTGGAAGATTCCGTTCTGCTAATATTAAATGTGATTTTCAGGTCTGATAAATTTACTTTTTCGCCATCTTTGTCTACAACGATAAGGTGGCATTCTCTTATCCATTGTTTTGACATAATTCACCTAATTATATAGAAGTAAAATTAATAAAAATAAAATTAATAGAAGTAAAAAACCGCAATTAAGCGGCGTATGTAATAAATCATGTGAAACTAAAAATTTCAGGCTTATAAACGATAGAGGGCACTATTACTAATGCCCATTAATAGGAACGATAAGCTTGTCATCACCTCTTTGCTGCACTTGATTTCCTGTTCCCAAGAAATTTATCCCCCCAAAGAGACATATTATAAAAACTTATGCTACTGCTTTTTTGCTATCACGCAACTTTCCCTGCTGTTCACAACATGCAACCTTGCATTCAAACGCATCTGGAGCTGCTTTCTTCAAAATATCAACAGCCTCACCCATTCTTGCAAATACACCTCGTGTATCGAACCTGACTTCTTTCTTGGATACGCTTTGCTCTTTCATCTGTACCTCTCAGAGAGTCTCTCTAGCACTCTTTATTAAGAGTGATCGTCTTATTACACTACAGGTCCATTTACTATTTTCATAACAAAATATTATATCGTCATTGCAAATGACAGCCATTCTCGTTACTGGGAACAATTTTTTATCATAACCAATTTGAAATGATGTGTTACTCTCATCCAGTTAACTTATTACAAAGTATAACCTGTCCTCTTTACCAAGATTATTCCTGAAAGGTTTCTCCTGATTTATATCACCATAAAAAATTAATGAGCCGTTAAAACCAAGATGACGATATTGTTCCAGTAAGTCAACCCCAAAAACCAACGGCAAACCTGTAACGATCAATTCACTGTCCGGCGTCATAATATCCAAAATCCAACCCGCAATATCACGCCACATTAATCTCATTTTATAGTTAATGCCATTTAGCTGAATATCGAATTGCTGATTTTGGGGTGATAAAGGAATCTCTACAACCCTAGCCATTTCTTACCTCGCTCTATAATAAAATCAAGAATAATCTTTGGCATCGATGGCTTCACCGTGACTTTGGCTCCCATATTAACTACAGGTGCTGTATCTTCAGGATTTTTCATATTTTCTGCTGGTGCAGCCTTATTTGGCGACGTTTCAACAATAACAATTTCACGTAGGTTTAACACCACCGATAAAACATTTTCACTGGTTTTATCGGTGGTGACACTGATATCTTTAATCAACATATTTTTATATAAGCGCTTTCCCGTGACGACATCAAACGGTTTATGTGATGCCCTCAGGTCAAGTAGCTGTTGATATATATCACGCGGGCTGGTTCCAAGGCTCAGTCCGGTAGAAATATCAAATACCTTTGTGGTATCAATAATATCAAGTAGCGAACCACCACCCGCGAAACCTAAATCCATTCTTACTTCCGATGGACTGTCATAAGCATGATCACTGAATGTCACTCCCTGCTGAACCGGATGATCGGTGATATTCGATACATCGGTATGTGTTTCTGAAATAACGACACTCGGTACAATGACACCTATCTTTCTCTTTTGTTGAGAAAACATGACTGATAATATATCCATTGTTATCTCACCTGTGTTTGCATATTTCTAAGCAGCATACTGTGAGTGCGTTCTACCGTTTCTCCAACCAATCTTGCTGCTTCTCTAGGGGACTCAACACCATTGACTTCAATATGATAATTTACTTCTCCTATTCCCTGCATATTATTGCTGGCAGATATTGGCGCACGATGTAATAAAGCGGGAGTAAATTCCTGATGATTCACCATATTATTGATATTTGTCACCGCACCATTGATCATTCGGTGATCAATGGACATATTCCGCAAAGAATGAACCACATGATTTAAATGTCCAGCCCGCTTTGGCGGTTTATTCGCTGGCTGTAGCTCTGCCATAATCGCTGACCTAATAAATTCTGGTGAATAGGGATTACCACCACTTTCCACTATCATCATGCTATCAATCAGCCGTTGCATCACATCAGGAGCAGTGAGATCAAGGACCGTATCCTTAGAAACTCCCATCATTTTAGACACATTAGCAATGTACTGTTTGGTTTTATTATGATCTTTCTTTGGCGCCCATACCGGCACAATACTTGCAATAGTCTGTAGCTTTGTTCCTGTAGTTTTACCATGAAAATAACGACTCAACTGGTGAGCAGTAGCCCTTAATCCACTGAATGCATCTGGATACTTAGCAAATCTGGGTTTTGGGTTATCTTCAGGTACCGCTCCTGTCTGATGTACAAAGTTCATATTTAATGGATTGTTATTCCGTACCCCTCGCGAAGACTTTAATCTTTTTAGTTTTGCTGCTGTAAGCTCACTATTAAAAATATTCGTTGGCGGATTAACTGGAGTATTTAATCCCTTAGGAGCATTATGATGCTCAACAATTCCAGCCTTAAGATACTCCTTATTTAGTTGCTTATGCTGTCGTTTCTTTGTTATTTTACTTGTTCGTTCTGATACTTTATTGGAAATATCAGCAACTTTCTGGCTGTGTGCTTTGTCGATTATCGTTTTTTTACCATCAATTTGTTCTTGGTATTTTTCATATTTATCTTTACTGAAAAATGGAGTCCAGTCAGAAGCAATATAGATCCCATGAGTTGACATCCAATTATTGAGTTGATCATATGTTATCAGTGGTTTTTTATTTGCTTCATGTTCTCTTTGCCGCCGTGACAATGTTTCAGCCATTGTTTCGTGATTTTTCTTTGCTTCTTCCTGTAATGCATTTAATCGACTATTAAAATCAAATAATACCCCCAGAACAATTTTTCTTCCTGTAAATTTCCACAACTCATTCAATGTCGCCAATAAACCTTTCGCAGAAATTTCTCCTTTGTCTAACCATTTGACTAATTCCTCAATGGCATTAAATATGTCATCACTATCAAGTATGCTAGTATTTTGATTAGTACAATCCGTTGGTATTTTTAATAATTGCTCACCCATTGATGCGACCAAGGAAGCAGTATTTAAATGGCGACCATTTGTAGCATGGGATTGAACATCAATACACGGCAGAAATGTCTCTACACTTCCCACAACTCGGCTGACACCACCATTAATAGATTTAATTTTTTCAATTGTTGCGTCTGTTTTTTGCAACTGTCCGCAGAGTTTGTCCAGCCCATTAGCGGCTTGAGTAATAAAATTAACCACCGCTAATGTGGCTTCTTCAATTTCCGCCCTCATGTTGAGAATACTAGACGTGATTTCGGCAGTAACAGCCATAAATTTACGCTGCCCTACTTCATCAACATCAAACTTAAGCGATACCAGGAAATCTTTCGTTATTTCAGCATTACTGCTCACTTCGCCACCTCTCTATCACGGCTTCATTTTCTGATTTAACATCAAGGGCATCATTCATCAATGCAATATCAGCCAGGTCAAGAACACCATTTTTCAATGATTCATAACGGCACATGCCCGCAATGACCGGGCGTAACAGATAATCACGCCCTTTCGGGAGGGTTTCAAAATTTAAACTGGCTTGTCCTGGGATTACATTGCGCTCTCTAATGGGGCGGGAAAAAAATTTCCCAATGAGTCTCGGATAATAAAACCGACAATTTTCAACAGTTCAAAACCGTTGATGTCATCAAACATCAATACCTGTCCATCAGGATCATAAATCCGGCTCCATACCCCATTCTGCTCACGAGAAACTACTGATAAGCAAATATCATTAATTTCATGCCTGTTAGATTTTCCTAACGCGTTGATGGATTCAACCAAATAAGGAAGCACTTCTTCAAAGCCCGCTACCCCATCATCACTTTTAGCTGTCACGATCTTTTTCATCAGCGGCCCAAGTGCCGGAATAGCCGGGGCTAAAGCCACTGCTAAATCCTGTTGCTGAAAAGCGTTTAGTTTACCACCGCGATATTTTTTACCCTCAATTTCAAATTCCATAATCACTTATCCTCAAGCGCACTCAAACTACCGCAGCATCAGTCCGATGTTAAAAATACAGACAAATGCTCCGGCAGATTTGACGGTGATTTAAATGTTTGTGAAGTAAGTTGGTTAGAATGTGCCTAACATGATGTCGATTTTTCCACAATCAAATACCCAAGCAACGGTATTACCGGCTTTGCTATTCTGCAAATCAGGCTGTTTCTGAAAGGCGACGGAACGTGCAACAGCAATGTCGTTACTTTGTTTATTTCGAATAACAATCACGTTATTGCCCCATGCTGCTGATGAAAGTGATTGCGCACTGAGCATCGCATTCAGTTTGGCGTTGACTGAACTGGTCTTAAGTAAATTAACCGTAATGGTTCCAGACTTGGTTGCATGCAATGAATGCATGACTTCTCCGTCTGCGCCAGTGGTCATGGTGTTTTTACTCTCCGACATGGTGACTGTAATCCCCTCATCCGAGAGCGCGGCGCCGTTACCAAGATCAAAAGAGCCGCCGACTCCCGTAATAGAAGCGGAAACATCAAGAAAAGAATATGTAGCCATTTTCAACCCTTATCTGTTTACATTAATAATGACATCAGCGTAGTGAACAGCGCCTGCTAATTTGATTGCACACTGAATAACTGGCGCTTTTCGAGCTTCCCGATCAGCCTGTGCCTGTGTCGCAATCGGCGGTGCGTAAACGTAATAACCTTTGGTTAATGTCGCGCCAGTATCCAATGCGCCGATTGGATCACCTCCCCATACGCCATGAGCGACTAACCCGTTTGTCACCGCCTGAGAAAGTGACTGTTCAATATTGGTGATTAAACGTGTAACCCCTTCATCAGTCTGTGGGATCTTGCTGGTGCTGGTGTAAAGCAGGTTATAAAGATTGTTCTGAACGTAGTTTTGTAACCAATCCAAGCCATGACGCTCATCAATAAAATCCCCATTCGCCATGACACCTTCCTGAATAATGGCAGTATCATTGCTGTATTTAACAAAAACGTTGCCGTTTTGATTCTTCAATATATTGGCTTGCGTTGCGGTGAGGTTTTCTGCGATTACAGCGGGTTCCTGTTTAAATTTCAGGGTAATAGTGGTGTTATTACCGTTGAAATTGACGGTAAACATACGTCCAAATAGAGAAGCAACGGTATAAGGTTTACCGGTTGAATATTGCCAGAGTGTGCGCTGATAGTTTTTCTCTTTCAGTTTTGAACCAATATCGGTTTTAACCTCAGCATCCAATACGTCTGCTTTTTGCGCTGTATGTCCATAGATACGGGAAACAGATGCAGACTCGATGTAATCAGCAACGGACAGAATATCTTCATCCGTTAGAGAATCATCAGCGATAACCAGCCCATACCAGCCGCTGGATGCTGCGCCCAGCGTCGCTACCGCCTCAGCAATGGTTTCGGCTTTGGTAGATTCGATAGCGGTAGCCCCCGATATTTCGTCCAGCTTTAATAAATCGCCAATATAAGTTCCCGTCGTTGCCGGTGAAATATAACCAACAATATTCGCTGAATTCGGCATAATAGCGAAACGTGAAGAAGAGCTATCATATGTGACTGAACAATCTTTCAATTTATCCGCCACCCGTTGAGCGACTCCATTTAGATTGGTCTCTTTACTCAAATCGATGCCGTTGTATACCGTTTCTTTACCGTTAATCGTCAACTTAAAAGAACCATCGGTGATAGCAGCAAATTTGCTAATAATTTGCTGCTGTTTATCCAATACAGCTCCTTGTAAAGAGGAGACCACATTGTCCTTAGCCCACCGACCAATATATAAATCAACAGGACGTGGCGACTGGGAATAATAAAGCGCTGCGGCCTGATATTCTGGTGAAGTCAGTCCAAAATCAGCACCGACGCCATCAATATCCGAATACCGGCGTAAACGTTCGTGAGGATTGATCACGTTGCTTGCGCCAATGATCAATAACGCACCGAAGTTCCGGGACTGAGCCGCATGAGGAGCCATATTCAACGTAACATTGATAATGTTTGAAACAGGTAAACCCTGCATAATTTAATCTCCTAAGAATTTGACAGGCGCTTCCACCAGTGATTTAACACCGTATTCACGCACTACTTTTCGCTGCAAGGTGATCGTCATGTCATAACGACGCACCTTCTGGTTATTGATAAGTTCCGGTAAAGACGTCAGCCGGCTGAGTTTGTCTACTGAAAGGCCGAAACGCTCCAACTCGTCGTTGTTCTGACTGACCGCCAGCCCATCACGAAAACGGGCGCCGTACCGCTGGCTGTTCGGGCCATAAAAGGAAATCAAGCACACAATTTCTTCATGACGCCATAACTTGGTTCCTTCATCAGTCTGATTCTCAAAAGCAGGCGAGGCATCCGCAATAAAATCCGTGATAACAAAATCACACCCGTCATCATCTGCCGGTAACGGAGGCAGTTGTGCTGATGTCCATCGAGAACGCACTTTATCGTCAGACAAACCAGAAACACCGCTCACCCAACGACTCAGTATGCGCTCCAGCTCATCATCGTACTCAGGCCCAGGCGTGACAGGTGTTAACCAACCCGCTTTATCACTACCGTTGCTCATCAAAAATACCTCCATCAAACAGCAATAACTCGCCCTGTGCTTGGGTAAACCAAGCCTGTATAAGGGCTTAGTTCTCAGCACTAAGTTATGATTGATTTAATAGGGATACCGACCGCGAAAAAGGTAAAAAAATAGGCGTAAGCGATTCGCGACGGCAAATGCGAAAAAGGCCGCAATACAATGCGACCTCAAACATAATGCGACTTTATTATCTGCAAAATCTGAATAAAAAAAGCCCCGATATTTCTATCGGGGCTTATTCGCAACTTTAACTAATTAGTACACTACCATAGCTTTTTGCGTACGCGCAAGCTTTTTGTGTTTTTGTATTTCATCATCCATTTCTAACTTAATATCAAGCATAGCCAAACATCCCTGAACAAAACTTTCACCCTTTTGCAATCGGGAACGTACTTCAATATCAGGCACTTTAATTAAACGCGCGATGGATCGTTTAGAAATCCCTAAAGCGTAGTACATAAATAAGACTTCAATTTCTTCAGACTTATCTACCGTCTGCAACTTTGCGATACAAGCATCAATGATCAAGCCATCGTTATCACAGCAGGAAGGGCGTAATGAACGGGTTGACGCAATCAGACCTTTAAATCCAGCAGCGATCGGCGGCCAATTAACACCTGTAGCATCATCAACCCAACCGCCCCAACACTCTAAAACTTGTTGAATATTGCGCATATATTTTGACCTTAACTTTTAGTAACAAATAGTAGTAAAAATTATTTTCATGATGGTCTCATGCATCCATGCATTCGGCATTATAACAAATTTCTCATTCCCTATTTTTGTGTTTCTCTGCTACGTAACTACATCGTTTAAATACACATGCTTACTTAGTCTATTAAACACAAATAGTAAATAACCCCTATTCTTGACCAAGCTTAGTTTCAGAGGAAAACACATAAATATCGTTATTAATACGGATGGTCATAAGGTGTTTATCTTCCTCATCTACGTATTTATTATACAAATTTATAATCTTCATTTAATCCTCTAATGTACCTTCCTTTAAAACGCTTAGCGCCTAAAGCAACACGCATGTTCTTTATTATTTATCAAAATTTTTCAAACAACATAACACCCCCTTTTTATTATGAGATGAAAAATGCATTAAATAAAAAATAGCACATATTTTTTGCCTCATGGATATTTGAGTGTAAAAAATATTTTAGTTCCACTTTGAAACCCTTCGTAAAATGCCGATTAAGAATGGTTCCTACACCTATGCCGAAGACCACAGAAATCGGCCTGTTTACAGAGTGATAGACAACCAACCGGGGAAAATGTGAGATCTCAACAACTCTATTCCAAATATCTCCACCAGTTCAAATCAAACATTTAAGATACCAACAGGATTAATGTTGCTAGCGATAAATTACCGATTATCAGGTAAATATCTACGTGAAAAGTTTTAACACTGTCAGATTATATCCCCTTCTAATCAATGAGACTTTTAAACTCATGCTATTCAGTAGATAATTAGCAAAAAAATATTCTCTTGAGCTGAAATTACTTTTATCTGATACTCTTTTGCAACATCAATATCCTCTGCTATTTTCTATCCTGCCCCATCTTATTTTCCGCTCTCGCCAGACGAATAGATAGATACATGCCGATAGCAAATATTTTTTCATGCTGGAAAACTGATACCCCAAATGCCAATATTTTTCTCTGTTAGCTTTTACAAGCGAAAATAAATCTGCATTATTTAAACGTTTGACATCTTTTATTCTTGGTTACTCTGTTCCATTCCGAACTGCCTGACAGTAAGTTTAACTATACGATAAATTCAGATATCGATTTAAACAGGGGATGAAAATAGCAAATAGCAAAAATTACTGGATATATAAACAGAAAAATCCGAAATGGAAGCAAGAAAAAAGCCGTTACCTTCTGAAAAGGTAACGGCTTCTTATTTGATTTGGTGCCGGCTACCGGAGTCGAACTGGTGACCTACTGATTACAAGTCAGTTGCTCTACCAACTGAGCTAAGCCGGCGTATTTCAGGGGCTAGCCCCCGAAAGCGTGCGCAGTATATTACAACCCAACGCAAACAATCAAGCATAAATAATAGATTATTTTAAAATATTACCAAAACACTTATCATTAGTGACATGCTCAACGACATATCATGACTTGAAAGCCCACTGATGCAAAGCTACCCCCACGAATCCTCAGAATTACTTTAATTCCTTGTTATGATGCCACTGACGATCAGGTTATTTTTAACATCAAAAAACAGCTCATTTACTGACAAATCAGAAATACCAACAAAATGTTTTATGACTGTTGCTACCTATTAGAAAATAACCACTGGTCATAAAGCAACCTTATCGTCCAAGGGCAGTGGAAAATTAAGACACACAAGAAGCAAGCCATAATAGCCTTCTTACCATTGTCAGAATCACAATTTTTTCACTTTGATTTGAATTATTACCATTGGGAAATAGTTGACTGCTATAAATGCAATATGCTATTTAAATTAGACGCAAATCAAAAAAACTAAACTAGGTATGCGCTAATATTAAGTGTAAGTTAAATCATTTCTATAGGTTATTATAACTCAAAATCATTAATTATGAGGTAAATTATGCTGGGCAAAAATAGCTTAATTGCACATCAAGTCTTATTTACCTTCAAGGATGGAATAAGCTGGGATAGTGAAAAAGCGATATTAGCAGAGAAGGTGACTTTAAATCATATAAATGAGATAAGTGAAATAAAAGGATGGTTTTGTGGTCGCAGTACGGTAGACAGAAAACAATCAGTTGACTTTAGTTTAATTGGTTACTTTGAAAGTTACGAAGACCTGAACATATATATGCATCATCCCGATCATATAAAAGGTGTAGTGCTATGGAAAGAAATAAGTACATGGGCAGTCTCTGATATTATTATCGATGTAAATAAGTTGATAAATTTCACTCAGTTAATAGGAAAGTCGTATGGAATTTGACGAAAACCTACATAAAAGTGTCGTCGTTATCGCTGATAGTCTGCCGCTTGGATTAGCTATGAATGCATTGAGCGTCATTAGTGTTTCAATTGGCAGAAATATTAACGGCATTGTAGGGCACGATGTCTTTAGTAAAGATAGCATTTGTTATCCCGGTGTCATTAAAACGCCTTTGCCTATTTTAAAAGCAAGCCATGATGTACTGGATGCTATTCATAATGAATTAAAATCTAACGATAATTTTAAATTGAGTCCTTTTTCCTGTTTAGCGCAATCATGCAGAACATATGAAGAATACGAAGGAAAATTATCTGCTGAACATTCGGATGAATTGAAATTATCCGGCATTGGCATAGTTGGGCCAAAGAAAGATATCAATAAACTCACTGGCAACTTACCACTTTATAAATAACCAGGTAGCATATATGTATTCCATTTTTAGAACTGATCTTCATGAGTTAGGGCTGAAGTATCTTACTGAGTTAAAAAGATATCTATCTGGCGAGATAGATATTTCTGCATTGGAAAAAATACAATATGAAAAGCTGAAAGAAATCATAAATTATACGAAAAATGGGTCAACTTTCTATCAAGATCGCCTAAATACAATAAACCCAAATAATGATGACAATTTATCCTCATTTATTGAAAAACTGCCCTTTACCACAAAATTAGATTTAAGTAAGGCAGGAAATACGATATCTTCAGACAGACTAAGTAATGCCTGGATATATTATGAAACCACAGGAACAACTGGGCCATCCACGCCCTGTCCTCGCAATGAAATAGATTCTTTAGTCAATAATAGTTTTCTGACTCTGCAATATGAGTCTATTTTTAATCAAGAAGGCAAACAACACATTATTGGCGTAATGGGTCCAACAGAATTGCACTCCACTGGAGATACATTTGAAGATGTATTTCGCAGTTTAGGACATACTGTTATCAAAATGTGGCCTCGTTCGCCCGTTGTTGGTATGCACAGAGTGTTAAGGCTAATACAAGACCTCAAAATAACCGCTTTAGTTTGCACACCCGCAGTCGCCGCTGAGTTGCTAAAATATTGCCGGGACAATGCATGTGATGCAAAAGAATTAGGTATCGAGATCATTTTAGTCCTTGGCGAACTTATTACGCCAAATAGACTAAGGAACTTGTCTTGGAATTGGGGCGCCAAAATTTACAACTGTATGTATGCCTCACAAGAAACGTCAATTCTGGCAGCTTGTAACGATACCAACAAGCTTATTACTATTCCATACAACAATTATTACGAACTCATTTGCCCTTTCACTCAGCAAAAACTCAATGTTGGTGATAATCACGTCGCTGGTGAATTAGTGATTACCCATTTATATAAAGGGAATAAGCCTCTGATTCGATACAAAACAGGGGATATGGTTCGGTGTAAAGCAATAGGCTTAAATCAATGGGAAATAGAACCCATTGGCAGAGTAAAAGATGTATTAATATTAAACAATGCTAATGTCTATGCTTTTGATATCGAAAATGCCATCTTTGAAGAACTCGAATATTGTTTCGAATACTTTATTGAAATCAACAATACAACCGGTACAGATGAACTTAAGATCACTTTAGAGCCATGTGATGAATTAAATAATGCGTCACTCATTAGCAAGATAAAACAAAAAATGGAATCCAAATTCAATATGCATGTCGATATCCATGTAGGAGATGTCGGTGGACTGATTGGAACCGCAGCAATGGTAAGCTGGAAAGCAGCACGTATCCATGATCTGAGAGATGATACCAACAATATTGAACGAAATTCAGCTTTAGAAATCATGAAAAAGAGGGCAACTAAATGACAAACAATATCGTTAGCCCAGTTAATAAAGATTGGATCGTATTTCTAGACGGGGGATATCTCAATTTTAGCAATGCGACCTTTCTTGCCAATACACAAGCTTTAAATTATGGCACCGGTACATTTGAAGGAATCCGGGCCTATTGGGATCAAGACAATAACCAACTTAATCTCTTTAGAGTACATGAGCACTATGAACGGTTAATCCAATCAGCTAAGACATTAAAAATTGAATTGCCCTATACCAGTCAGGAGTTAACCGATATTACTAAAAACATCATCATTAAAAACGGTTTCAAACAAGATATTTATATCAGGCCATTAGCGCTTAAAAAGTCGTTAATGCCGGGTGAGAAATTTGGCGTTAAGCTAAGCGGCGTCAATTCAACCCTCTGTATTAACGCTTTACCTATGGGCGCTTATGCCAAAAAAGCAGAGTTTAAATGCCTTATTTCAAAATGGCGACGTGTATCAAATGCAGCAATTCCATCATCTGCCAAAATTACCGGCACTTATGTTAATTCCGCACTTGCTCATGAAGATGCCAAAGAAAATGGATTTGATGATGCTATCATGCTGAATGAACAAGGCATGTGTGCAGAAGCCAGTACATCAAATGTTTTTATTGTTAAGGATAATTGCGTTATTACACCATCGCTTAGCGCTGGCATACTCAATGGAATAACCAGACAATCTGTTTTCGATATTTGTAAATTCCGCAATATCCCCTGTATTGAGTCAGAAATTCAACAAAAGGATCTCTATGAAGCAGATGCCTGCTTTTTAACAGGCACGGGCCTTGAAATATCAATTGTTTCGCAAATAGACAATGTATTATATATACAAAAAGAAGATTCTATAGCCAATGTTATTGCCAAAGATTACCAAGAAATCATTAGAGGCAGAATAGATCAATTCTCACATTGGTTAAACCCGGTTTATTAGTGTAATTCCAGGAGAAACATCATGGAATGTGTTTTTTTTAGTTTCAACAAAGATACATTTGATGTTCTAAATATTGCTACCTTAGGCCCATCAGGTACAAGTAGCGAACAATCCGCTATTCGTTTTGGTGAATTCGCCATTAAAAATAGAGTCGCCAAAAGTTACCAAGTTGCTTTATGTAATACTTACGAAGAAGCGAGTAATCAAATTATTTTAAACAACTGTCAGGCATTGGTGGTAGCCAATGCTTATTACAACATTAGTGAGTTTTATATGGATAACAGGTTTAACTTGTCATCCGCATTTTTAAATTACACGCCTAATTACGGTATCGCTATTCGTGATGAATTAACTACAGATAATATCGTCATTGCAACCCATCCGGCGCCAAAGGCTTTAATCCCCGAGTTGTTGCCTGATAATCTAAAAATTGCAGACATTATCTTTAAAAATTCAACCAGTTCAGCGGCAAAAGCCGTCGCTAATTCAGAGGTGGATGCCGCACTCACGACAGAAGTGGCAGCAAAATTACACAATTTAAAATTTATTTCTCATATTCGACCGATTCAAATGCTTTGGTCAGTATTTACAGCCACATAAAAGCTAACCTTGCTTTAAAATAAGAAAATATATAGATCTATTTAAAATTTCAATATAAAATACAGAGGTTATTATGTCTTTACTTACTCTACACACTATTGCTACCACACCTGAAAAAAGTAAAAAATTACTCCAAAGTTCTATTGATGATTTCGGCTGGATACCTAACCAAAGTGGTTATATGTCAGAATCACCTTCACTATTAGCCGCTTACCAACGAGCACACGACCTATTTATTGATAGTTCACTGAATGAAGAGGAAAAAGCTGTGGTGTGGATTACAACCGGGATAGAAAATGGTTGTAATTATACAGTTCAAGCACACGCTTATATTGCAATTCATAATGGTGTGGACAAAAAAACGGTTAAAGCATTGATTGAAAAAACCAACGATCTTTCCCCACGATTATTGGCGTTACGTGAATTTACCATAGAGGTTATTTACTGCCGAGGACAATTGAAACGAGATGCCATTGATCTATTCTTAAGCCGTGGTTTTAGCAAACAGAATATGTTGGATGTCGTGTTAGGCGTTTCTCAAAAGAATATGTCAACAATTCTCAATAGCATTGCCGGAACTGAAATTGATGATAAATTCAAGCTGGACGATCTATACCCTATGGATTTCAAGTTGCATCGCGACGGCAAGGGAGCGAATCCCCGGGAGCATAGATAACTATGTGACCGGGGTGAGTGAGTGCAGCCAACAAAGAGGCAGCTTGAAAGATAATGGGTATATAACTGATATTGGAAGGCATCAACATGCTTTATGTCGATAAAGAAACCGTTGCACGTTATTTGACAATGGAACTTAGTCTTAAACTAAGTGAAATAGCATTTAAATTGCAATCGGAGAGAAAAGTAGAGCAACCTTTACGCAATATCGTTAAAGGTGAAGACGGCTTAATGGGCACTATGCCGATTTATATTAAGGAAGGACCATATAAAGGGTTTGGATTAAAGTCGGTGGTAGTAAGATTTCAAAGCAACAGCGATAAACCTTCACACATCGGTAGTGTGTTGGTTTACGACGAGCCAGGTGTTTCAGGGATTGCAGCGGTAGATGCCGGCGCTATCACAGAAATTCGCACAGCCGCCGCCTCCGCCTATGCAACCCATCTTCTTGCCGCAAAGGATGCCAGCCGGTTGGCAATACTTGGCACTGGCTTACAAGCAAAAGCACATTTGCAAGCCATGTTATATGTGCGCCCAATAAAAGAAGTCACTTTATGGGGTCGTAATACAGAAAGATGCCGAGAATTTGCTTCATGGTGTGATAAAACATTAAATCTTCCCATTTCTATCAAAGCCTCACCTGCTGAGGCTGTACTCAATAGTGACATCATTTGCACAACCACAGCATCACGTGTCCCTATACTCAATAGAAAAGAGTTGCCGGTTAAATGTCATGTCAATGCTATTGGCGCTTCGGCCCTGGGGTTTCAGGAACTTAGCGAAGATATGTATAGCAATACCACCCTATTTACTGATTCCAATGAATCGGTACTTGCTGCCTCTCAATCTGTTATTAAAGCAAGGGAGAAAGGTATTCTTAGCGGATCAGACATTGGAATAGAAATTGGCACCGTTTCTCAATCTCATTCCAATTTGTGCGATCAAGGTGTGACTATCTTTCAATCCGTTGGTTTGGCCGTTCAAGATATGGTATTTTCCCGGGAAGTCATTCGGCAACTAATAAAAATGTCTTAATTATTTTGGAAGAAAATATGCCAAACTTAAGACGTTCAACATTAGAAAAATGTCGTTATTGTCTATACTAAAGAGTCCATTTGTCACTTGCATACGCAAGTGACATTTTTATGTTCTGTTACTTCAAGGTGTTATTTTGAGAGGAAAGATATGCTAGAAGTGTCACAAATAGTAACCTATACAGCGGCATTGACTGTTGCTGCGGCGATACCAGGCCCAGGAATGGCAGCATTGGTTGCCAGAAGTGTGAGTAGTGGCGCGTTAGCGGGATTTAGTGTGTTATTTGGTCTGATTATCGGCGATCTCACTTATTTATCTTTTGCAGTCTTTGGTTTGTCTGTTATTGCAAGTAGCTTTGATACCTTATTTGTTGCTATAAGATGGGGAGCGGCACTATATTTGAGTTATTTAGCATGGCAATTCTGGTTTGCCGATCATCAACCCATTGGCGAAGACCAACCCATTAAGAAAAAGGAGTTGGCTGCGGCTTGGTTATCTGGGCTCACTCTAACGTTAAGCAATCCTAAAACTATTGCCTTCTATCTCGCGTTATTACCTTTGGTGATTAACATGGAATCTATCTCGTTGCAAAACTGGGGATTCATGTTAGTGCCGCTGACGGTGCTTGTTTTATTCAGCGTAGGAGCGGTATTTATTCTCGGCGCTCTCAGTATTCGACATTTGTTATCAAGCCAACGGGCACAACGGATGTTATTTAAAGGTGCAGCTATTATTATGTTCGTAACCGCTGTAACTATGCTGTTCAAAGCCGATTAAAAACTTTAATTCCTGACTATCCCCACGGTTTTGTTGAATAAGAATCGACCCTGAAAAACCTTTCTTATCAATAAATCGTGGACACAATCTTCCCCCAGAAACCGCAGCATAGACTTATCGTCGGAACTTGATAGATTTCAAGTCAACCGGGCTGCGGGCTTTCATCACGCAGCAATGACCTTTAAAGAACCTAACAATAACAGAAATGAAAAATATAGCTCATCACCTGAATGGCTCATCGGAATGAAAAAAACCTCATGCACCAGAAGTGCATGAGGTTAGTATTTGGCGGAAGGATAGAGATTCGAACTCTAGGATGGTTTCCCATCGGCGGTTTTCAAGACCGCTGCCTTCGACCGCTCGGCCATCCTTCCATGACGCGGGATTATGCTCTCAACATGATAATATGTCTAGTCTCTATCGTAAAAATTCTGTGATTCTTTTACTGTTCGCTCAATCCTCAATCTACAATATCCTTTCTAGCCCCGATCCTGCTAAAATTAGCCTGAATACATCGAATCATGAGATTCACCAATTTAACGAGCTCGCTAAACAGCCAAGCAATTATTAAGGCTTTTACTCAACGAATGTATAACAAACAATTTTCTATTAATTCATCAACCATAAACCGTTACTACGGTCTGTTCATTATTCTGCTTTTCGTCTCCCTGTTTTTATACAGCTATAACTACTTCAATGCCTGGTTAATGGGGAAAAAGTATGCGCTAAATAGTGTTGCAACCAAAATAGTATTACAGATAGAAGATTATCGTTACCACGCTAATTCTATCTTCAAACAAGCCAATAGCGCATCTTTTAAACCGCAAGAATCCGTCACACCGATGAAGCTACGGCCTGATGTTTACTGGCTTGAGAATCATTATCAAACTATCGACACGATTGTTTTTGGTCACCACAGCGCTGCAAGTGTAGAGTTGGCACAACGCCTTTCCAATTATATGGAGATTTTGTGGGGCACTCGCAATGAATACAACTCCATGTACTATCTGAACGGTAAAGATAACAGTCTGTTTCTGATAACAACTCACTCTATTCTTAAACCAGAATTGAGATTTAAAGAGAGTTATCTCACACTCACCGCCGAATCAAAACGTTCAGAAATGCTAATGCAATCCACCGCGCTAGATGAACGGGAAAATATTTCATCAATCCGTAAGTTAAATAGCGAAAATATCTATTTTTATACTTACCGGGCAACATTCAATTCACCGGGTCAATTAGCAACAGTTATCGCTTTTGATTTACCTATTTGCCATCTTCTTCCTATGGATATGGCAGCCGCAAATTTCAGTTTATTGTCGGATGATGAACAACCCCCTCATGAAATCAATAAAGTCAATATTTCACAAAATGGTTTCTGGCTCGAATTTTCTCAATCACTCAAAGGTACGCAATACAAACTGTTGTATCGGATATCCCTCAAAGATTTGCTAATCGATTTGTTATACAGAAACATCTGGTTGTTACTGGCTGATTCAGTATTTATTATCCTGTCTTTAGGGGGGCTTATCTACATTCGTCGAAAATATATCGCTCCAAACGCCCTCATGAACCACGAGTTACAAGTCAAGGATGCGTTAAGTCACGATATTATCTCTAATATCCCGATTGGCCTATTAATTTACGATTTTTCAGTAAATCAAATAATTATGTGCAATAACATTGCCGATCATCTGTTACCGAATGTCGATTTAAATAAAATTAAGATGATGGCAAAGCAACATCATGGTGTCATCCAAACATCAATCGACGATTCAGTCTATGAAATTAAAATGTACAGCATGCGCCTGTTGCCGGAAACTTATCTGTTTTTACTGCAAGATAAAGATCAAGAAGCATTAATTAGCAGGCGTCTACAACTTGCTCACTTGGAACATGATAAGAGTGTACAAGCTCGTCGTTTCATGCTGACCAACATTCGTTCTGAGTTAAAACAACCAATAAAGGAGTTAGATCATATCGCTTACCAACTGAAACAAATTCTCACAGAAGAAAATAATGTTCGTATTGTTGATAATTTATTAACTAAATCCGAATATATATCCGATTGGATCGAGAATATTTCATTACTCAATGAATTAGAATCAGGAGAATGGCAAGCAAAAAACGAGTCGTTTTCATTATCAGTCATTTTAGAAGACATTATTAAAAAAGTGTTTCCTAAGATGAATAGTAAAGGATTAAATTATTATTATCATTGTAATATTAATCCTGAATCACTATTTATTGGCGATAGCGCCGCCATCAGTAAAATTGTCCTGATGTTATTTAATTATGCAATCACGCTCACATCTTATGGCAAGATATCTCTCATCGTTAATTATTCCCAGGAATACAAAGAACAAATTAAAATCGAAATTATAGATACAGGGGCCGGGCTTAATTCAACAGATTTAACAAATTTAAATTATCCATTTTTAAGCCAAGCGACAGGTGATAGACATCAATCCAATTCAGGACTGACCTTTTATTTATGTAACCAATTATGTAGAAAATTGAATGGTCATTTTACTATAAACAGCAAACCCAACCTGGGCACGCACTATGCTATCAGTCTGCCCTTAATAATCGGCCAAGACCAATGTCCGCCGCTACTGGAAGACATTACTGTCTTGCTGGATATCAGCAATACGGAGATCCGTAAGATTGTGCAAAATCATCTGCATCATTATGGCGCTGTTTACTTCGATAAGAAGCAAGAAAATATGAATCGAGAATACGATATCATGTTGACAGATAAACCCTACGATTCGGCAAAATCGACTATATTACTGGTTGATAATCTGGCCGGTTTTGAGCAGATAAAATCTGACTATATTCGGTGTAACTACAATCTGAGTGAAGCTGTTATCAATGCCATTTCGTTATTAATTGAGAGAAGTTTCAGTTTTAACGAGTTTAATGCAAATTTAGAAACGTCGGCATTTAGCGATGAAAGCAGTGATTACGATTTTGGCAATGTCATAAATAGTTATCAAAAACAGCTCACTGATAGCGATTGCCGACAATTATTTGTCGAGACAGTACCGATAGATATTAATAAGCTGTATACTGATATAGAACAATATGATCTGATATCGCTTTCGCAAACAGCACATCGCCTGAAAGGCGTTTTTGCTATGTTAGACTTAGAACTCCTCAAACTTTCTTGCGAAACACTGGAACAACACATAACAGACAGTAACGAAATAGAGATTAAGAATAGCATTAGCCGTATTGAGTCCTTCACTAAAAGGCTATTGCAGCAGGGTAACTAATAAGATGAATAACCTTAACGTCATTATTGCTGATGATCATCCAATTGTCCTGTTTGGCATCCGCAAATCACTTGAGCGGCTTGAATGGATCAACGTCGTCGCAGAGTCGGAAGACTCGACTACGTTGATCAACAATCTGTCTTGTATTAAAGCAAACGTATTGATCACTGATCTGTCTATGCCTGGCGACATATACGGCGATGGAATCAATTTGATTAAATACATCAAACGCCATTATCCCAGACTATCAATCATTGTTCTAACCATGAACAATAATCCAGCAATCTTAAGTGCTGTACTCGAACTTGATATTGAAGGCATTGTCTTAAAACAAGGAGCGCCAACAGATTTACCCGATGTATTGACGGCCCTGAACCAAGGGGAAAAATTTATGCCAGAAAGCGTTTCCGAACTGTTGAAAAAAGTGACGAAAACCCCCTATGGCGATAAACCGTTATCACAAAAAGAGAGTGAAGTTATACGTCTATTTGCCCAAGGCTTTTTGGTAACAGACATTGCCAAAAAACTCAAACGCAGTGTCAAAACTATCAGCAGCCAGAAAAAATCAGCTATGGTAAAACTGGGAGTAAATAACGATATTGCATTACTCAATTACCTTGCTTCTGTCACTATCAATACAAGCGATAATGTTCAATAGATACCGTTCATTATTTTGATATGAAAGTCGTCCTGATGCCCGGCAACTATTTATTTGTGCCGGGCATTGTTTTATAAATCATCGTTTCAAATCATCTCCGCTAATACCTGCCTGAGAGTCACCAAGGAAACAGGTTTAGACAAGCAATCATTCATTCCTGCATCAATACAGCGCTGTTTTTCTTCTGCCAGTGCATTTGCCGTAATACCAATAATCGGCAACTTACATCCCTCATTTCGTAAGTACATTGTTAACACATAACCATCCATGTTGGGCATATTGACATCCGTCAAAATGATATCAACCCCTCCGTTCTTCAAATATTCCAACGCATCCAATCCATCATTTGCCATCGCTGTTTGAAAACCGATGGATTTCAATTGATCGGCCAATAAGCGGCGGTTGATAGGATGATCATCCACCACCAACACCATAATAGTATTAAACCGGGTATTTGCCTGAAAAACAGGTGGGGCGGTATTTAATACCACATTAAGATTCGATGAAATCAACCGCTCAATCATTACCGGCAAATCATGTAAATGGTAAGTGTTGTGTAACCAATAGTTTTCTCTGATTTGTTCCGGTGAGCCAATATAGTCGGTCGATAATTCAATATAACCATATACTTGGGAAGCCACCGCATCAGGGAAATCGCTGATAATAATTTCACTGCCATCAGTAGTTTGCCCGCGATATAAAATAGTGTGTAAGCCATGATGAACCAGAAAACGCTGTAAAAATTCCTCCAGATAAAGATTACGTATAGCCAAGATGATTTTTCGCTGATGCTCATTTATTAACTGAGTTTTTGGCCTATATTTCGCACCATATAAAGGTAAACGAATAGAAAACATACTCCCTATCTGTGGTTGTGAAATGACTTCAATATCACCATCCATCAGATTGATAAGTTTTTCACAAATCGCCAGACCAAGCCCCGTTCCCTGAGATGAGCTTTCCGTATTTGGCATGATCTGGAAAAATGGATCAAACAACTGAACAAGCGCTTTATCAGAAATGCCGACGCCCGTATCCTTTATTCTGACGTATAAATAATCTCTATCAACCGTCACATGGATAACCACACATCCGGTATCAGTGAATTTAATCGCATTATTTAACAGATTAGATATAACTTGTTGTAATCGCACCGGATCATTGCAGATATAATTCGGAACATCCGGTTCAATATAGCAATACAAGGTCAACGGTTTTTTCACCACTAACGGCAGGTAGTTAGAAATAACATGAGAGATAACTTCCTGACAGGAAAATTCTCTAGACTCAATTTTAAGCTGTTTAGATTCAATTTTTGAGAAGTCGAGAATATCACTGATAATTTTTAGCAATAACGCTGAAGAATTATTCATCGTTGATAACAAACGAATAGATTCAGCAGGCAACGAATGCGCCTGTAATAACTCCAAGTTCCCAATAATACCGTAAAGCGGGGTTCTCAATTCGTGACTGACGGTAGCTAAAAACATAGATTTAGAATAGTTAGCCTGCTCCGATGCCAGCGCCATCTCCTGTAATGATTTTTCCATCCGTACACGGACGCTAATATCAACCAAAACACAAATCGCCACCTCTTCATTCCTGTAGCGAGAATGAACAAAACTGATTTGTAGATGATGATGATTACTGGTGACGACATCAACATAACTGCTGGTTCTGTCACAAATAATATGAATAATACGTTCCCGATCTTCATGCGTTAACATTCTTAAATAATTATGAGCCAACTCATTACTTAGAATATTACTCCCATCACTGACCCGCAATATACTGATCCCAACCGGCGCTGAAGCGACAATTTTATGATTAAATTGTTCATGCTCTTCTAGCCGAATCGCATTCTCTTCAGCCGGAGCAAACATTTTCCGCTCAAACAAGTACACCAGAATAATGATGACAAAGGCAGATAACACATTAAGCACAATGCTGCTAATAATCTGTAGCTTAAAACCCTCAAAAATAGTTTTCAGCGGCAACGCATAGATGATACTGAATGAAGATGGCATTAATCGACGTTTTAACAGTAAATCAGTGAAATTATCATCATAGCCAAAATAAGGCGCTTCCAACTGATAATCAGCATAATGAAGCTTATAGTCATCATTTGCTGGATAGTGCAACACAGGTTGATTACTGCGATTCAATAACGTTATTGAAATTGGGCGGTCTTGTCTTTGAATAAAAGAGTCCAATCTGATGAATTGTTCAATGCCTATCATTGCAACCATCTGACCATTTACATATACCGGCGCCAATACATAGAGATGACCGCTATCAGATCTGGCGCCAGGAATAACCCAATAAACATTTCGTTCTTTACCTTGATCTTTCAAGCTGATAAGTCTGCGTGAATTTTCATAAACTATTTTTTTCAGCGTATCAGGTTCAGTCGAGGTATTACGGATAGAAAAACTCACCATACACATACTTTGTGTACCCACCAGGAAAACCTGATTCAATCCCTGAGGCGCCGCAAGATTATCCTTCCAATAGAAGATAAGGTTATTCAACGAATTTAAATAACTATGAGTGTTGTTGCGAAAAGTACGACAATCAGCGCTTTGGTTCAAAGGATGATAAGAAAACGCCGGGCTATTATGTGGAAAATCAAAAATAGCATTTTTGCCATTAGAATTCAGTAAATGCTTCTCGGTCATATATTGGATATCCCGCAGAACACTTGCTGTATGACGCACATAAGAGAGTGTGGAATCATAATTAGCATTGTATTCTTGCCGAATATCCGACTTGACTTCATTAAAGATATTAACCAAGTAAAAAGCTGTTAATAAAGCGCCTAATGCCCACAACATTAAGCCAAGCACCCGGAAAAGATAACGGGATATTTTTAGTGATGTACGAAAAGAGGAAAGATATCTCAAAAGGCTACCTGATAAAAACTAACATCATTCAACGTCATTAATAACAAGATATACCAGAGTTTAAAGATTACAAAGCCCCATCAATCGCATATTTTAATATTAAGAAAAATCCCTTAAAAAAACAGGCACCGAAGTACCTGTCTCTTAATTGAGTGAAAAAATATCTTCACTTAAACCGGATCAACTGACTCGCCGCTGTTAGCATCAGGTGAATTGCCGTTATCACTGTTCAATTCTTCCTCTTCTGCCGCCAGCCCATCTTCATCCTCTTCAGGCTCAGCAACCCGCTGTAAACCAACAACTTTCTCATCTTCAGCGGTACGAATAAGTGTTACGCCTTGAGTATTCCGGCCAACAACGCTGACTTCCGACACCCTTGTGCGCACTAATGTGCCGGCATCAGTAATCATCATTATCTGATCGGTCGGTTCAACCTGAATCGCGCCGATCACGTTACCATTACGTTCGCTGACTTTAATCGAGATAACCCCCTGCGTTGCACGGGATTTGATTGGATACTCGCTTTCAGCGGTACGTTTACCATAACCGTTTTCAGTGACAGTCAGAATTTCTCCTTCTCCACGTGGGATAATCAGAGAAACCACTTTATCTTCACCATTCAGTTTGATACCACGTACACCGGTAGCTGTACGCCCCATTGAACGAACCGCTTCCTCTTCAAAACGAACAACCTTCCCTTCCGCGGAGAACAACATAACTTCGTTATTACCGTCAGTCAGGTCAACGCCGATCAGCTCATCACCTTCATTGAGATTAACGGCGAGAATACCGGCACTGCGCGGACGACTGA
Source organism: Photorhabdus luminescens subsp. luminescens (assembly GCF_001083805.1). Classification (GTDB taxonomy): domain Bacteria; phylum Pseudomonadota; class Gammaproteobacteria; order Enterobacterales; family Enterobacteriaceae; genus Photorhabdus; species Photorhabdus luminescens. Next base: position 178,840 of record NZ_JXSK01000008.1, read on the forward strand.
AATCTTGCAACGCGGTCTTCTTCACGGTCCCACTGGCCGTAGCCATAAAGACGTACAACCCTTCTTCATATTCACGCACCGGCAAAATCGCCGTAATTCGCTCATCTTGCTCTAGCGGCAGCAGGTTAACAATCGGACGACCACGAGCGCCGCGGCTAGCTTCCGGTAATTGATAAACCTTCATCCAATACAGACGGCCACGGCTGGAGAAGCAGAGGATCGTATCGTGAGTATTGGCGACCAACAATTTTTCAATGAAATCTTCTTCTTTAATACGCGCTGCGGATTTACCTTTACCACCACGGCGCTGCGCTTCATAGTCAGACAACGGCTGATATTTGACGTACCCTTGATGTGACAAGGTGACAACCACATCTTCCTGATTAATCAAATCTTCGATATTGATATCAGCCGTATTTTCCGTGATTTCAGTACGGCGGGCATCACTGTATTGCGCCTTAATTGCCAGCAATTCTTCACGGATCACTTCCATCAGGCGCTCAGGATTTTCCAGAATGAACAGCAATTCGCCAATTAATGTCAGTAATTCACGGTATTCATCCAACAGTTTTTCATGCTCCAGGCCGGTCAGTTTCTGCAAACGCAGATCCAGAATGGCTTGAGCCTGTTGTTCGGTCAGATAATATTTACCCTCATGCACACCATATTGTGGTTCCAGCCATTCAGGGCGGGCGGCGTCATCACCGGCACGCTCCAGCATGGCAGCAACACTGCCTAATTCCCACGGTTTAGCAATTAATGCGGCTTTTGCCTCAGCAGGTGTCGGAGCAAGGCGGATAAGTTCGATAATAGGATCGATATTCGCCAGCGCTACAGCTAATGCTTCAAGAATATGGGCGCGTTCACGCGCTTTCCGTAATTCAAAGATGGTGCGACGAGTGACCACTTCACGGCGGTGACATACGAAGGCCGAAATAATATCTTTCAGATTCAGCAGCTTCGGCTGCCCTTGATGCAGGGCCACCATGTTGATGCCAAAAGAAACTTGAAGCTGAGTCAGAGAGTAGAGGTTATTCAGAACCACTTCCCCCACCGCATCCCGTTTCACTTCAATCACAATCCGCATGCCGTCTTTATCAGATTCGTCACGAAGCGCACTGATCCCCTCGATGCGTTTCTCTTTCACCAATTCGGCAATCTTTTCAATCAGACGGGCTTTGTTGACTTGATAAGGGATTTCGTGCACTAAAATAGTTTCACGGCCATTCTTCTCATCAACTTCAATTTCCGCACGGGCACGGATATAAATTTTACCGCGACCAGTCCGATAAGCCTCCTGAATACCGCGACGACCATTAATAATCGCAGCAGTAGGGAAATCTGGGCCGGGAATATACTGCATCAGCCCTTCAATGCTGATGTTTTCATCTTCAATATAAGCCAGACAACCATCAATAACTTCGGATAAGTTATGAGGAGGAATGTTAGTCGCCATACCCACTGCGATACCAGAAGAACCGTTGATCAGCAGGTTTGGTACTTTCGTTGGCATCACTTCCGGGATCTGCTCTGTACCATCATAGTTTGGCACAAAATCGACAGTCTCTTTCTCCAGATCCGCTAGCAGCTCATGGGCAACTTTCGCCATACGCACTTCGGTGTAACGCATAGCGGCGGCTGAGTCTCCATCGACTGAACCAAAATTACCCTGACCATCAACCAACATATAGCGCAGAGAAAACGGCTGAGCCATACGAACAATCGTGTCGTAGACTGCGCTATCCCCGTGTGGGTGGTATTTACCGATGACGTCCCCGACAACACGGGCAGACTTCTTGTAGGGTTTATTCCAATCATTTCCTAATACACTCATGGCATAAAGCACGCGACGGTGTACCGGCTTTAGTCCGTCTCGAACATCTGGTAGCGCACGCCCAACAATAACAGACATCGCATAATCCAAATACGAGCTTTTCAGCTCTTCTTCGATATTGACCGGGGTGATTTCTCTGGCAATGTCGCTCATGGAGCCCACTATCCCTCATACATTCCGAATTCAAAGGTTTAGAACTATACCACAAACCAACAGTTTTATAAAAATCAGATACGGGTATTTAAAAATTAAGCCGTGTATACTGTCTCAGAACGGAGTAAATCCGCCTGTTTAAAGAAAGTTTAAGGAGCGACAACCGCTGATGAACATCAAAACCCCTTCCACCCCAAACAATGTTGATCAACAGGAAATAGAGAAATTTGAAGCGATTGCTTCTCGCTGGTGGGATTTGGAAGGTGAATTTCAGCCGCTGCACCGAATTAATCCGCTACGCTTGAATTATATTTTGCAGCGTTCCGGCGGCATTTTCGGTAAAAAAGTCTTAGATGTGGGCTGTGGCGGCGGTATTTTGTCAGAAAGTATGGCCCGTGAAGGGGCAGAAACGACCGGACTGGATATGGGTACCGAACCGCTTCAAGTTGCCAGACTGCACGCCCTTGAAACAGGTATCCCGGTGACTTATGTACAGGAAACAGTAGAAAGCCACGCTGAAAAATATCCACAAGCTTACGATATCGTCACCTGTATGGAAATGCTGGAACATGTCCCAGATCCCCAATCGGTCGTCTATGCTTGCGCTCAGTTAGTAAAACCCGGCGGACACGTCTTTTTTTCTACCATTAACCGCAACAAAAAAGCCTGGCTGATGGCGGTAATCGGCGCGGAATACATTCTGAAAATGGTACCGAAAGGAACCCATGATGCGAAGAAATTTATCCGGCCGTCAGAGTTGATAAGCTGGATTGACAGAACATCCCTGCGGGAAAAGCATATTATCGGCCTGCATTACAACCCGTTAACGGATAAATTTAGTCTTGGTCACAATGTAGACGTCAATTATATGTTACACACTCAGTATGTCTGACATATTCATCTGACAGATTAATAAATCGGCAAATAAATCATATTTTCAGGAATTTTTTTACTCATTTTCGCCGGTGTTTCTGTCAGAGCAACCGCTAGTAATGATGCAGGCTTCCGGCTTTTTAATAAATTTAGTCCTCAAGTTATCCACAAGAATCCGTATTTTTGTGCACTTGATAAAAGCCGCTTTTAACATTATCTTGTTGTCATTATTTAGTGTACCCCCTACATATTGTGTTCCTTAACATTCCATTACCACTACTCTCTCGTTGGTTTTTCCGCCATTGAGGGGGTTATGTTTTGGTCTAAGTCAAAGACACAAAGCAGGTGGGAGCGAATTTGAAAGTAAATGTAAGGTATGCCTGTCCATGAACCATAGTCTGCTAGTAACAAAGCGTGATGGCCACAAAGAACGAATTGACCTTGAAAAAATCCACCGGGTTGTTAACTGGGCAGCCGATGGACTGAAAAATGTCTCGGTATCACAAGTAGAACTGCGTTCTCAAATCCAATTTTACGATGGCATCAAAACCTCAGATATTCATGAAACGATGATCAAAGCTGCCGCGGATCTTATCTCCGGCGACGCACCTGATTATCAGTATCTGGCCGCCCGCTTGGCAATTTTCAACCTGCGTAAAAAAGCCTATGGTGAATTCGAGCCGCCCGCACTCTATGACCATGTATTCCGTATGGTGAAAATGGGCAAATATGACAAGCATTTGCTTGCAGACTACTCGAAAGAAGAATTCGAACAAATGGACGAGTTTATCGACCATTGGCGTGATATGAACTTTTCTTACGCGGCGGTCAAGCAGCTTGAAGGTAAATATCTGGTTCAGAATCGCGTTACCGGTGAAATTTATGAGAGCGCTCAATTCCTCTATATTCTGGTCGCAGCTTGCCTGTTCTCCGGTTACCCGAAAGAGACACGTCTGGACTATATTCGCCGTTTTTATGACGCAGCTTCGACGTTTAAAATTTCGCTGCCAACCCCGATCATGGCAGGCGTACGCACCCCGACTCGTCAGTTCAGCTCCTGCGTACTGATTGAATGTGACGATAGCCTCGATTCCATTAATGCGACTTCCAGCGCCATTGTGAAATATGTTTCTCAACGTGCTGGTATTGGTATCAATGCAGGCCGTATTCGCGCACTGGGCAGCCCAATCCGTAATGGCGAAGCCTTCCATACCGGCTGTATTCCTTTTTATAAGCATTTCCAGACCGCGGTCAAATCCTGTTCTCAAGGAGGCGTTCGTGGCGGTGCCGCTACACTATTCTATCCATTGTGGCATCTGGAAGTTGAAAGCCTGCTGGTCCTGAAAAACAACCGTGGCGTTGAAGGGAACCGTGTTCGTCACATGGACTACGGCGTCCAACTTAACAAATTGATGTATGAACGCCTGATCAAAGGTGAAGAGATTACCCTGTTCAGTCCATCTGATGTTCCCGGACTCTATGATGCCTTCTTTAACGATCAGGACGAATTTGAGCGCTTGTACACTCAATATGAGCAGGACAGCAATATCCGTCAGCAACGTCTGAAAGCGGTTGAGCTCTTCTCCCTAATGATGCAAGAACGCGCCTCTACCGGCCGTATCTATATTCAGAACGTAGACCACTGCAACACTCACAGCCCATTTGATCCTTTAGTCGCCCCGGTGCGCCAATCAAATCTGTGTCTGGAAATTGCACTGCCAACCAAGCCATTGAATGACATCAATGATAAAAATGGTGAAATTGCGCTGTGTACCTTGTCGGCTTTTAACCTGGGCGCCATTGAAAATCTTGATGAACTGGAAGAACTGGCTACTCTGGCGGTCCGTGCCCTTGATGCCCTGCTCGATTATCAGGACTACCCTATCCTTGCCGCGAAACAAGGCGCAATGGGACGCCGTACATTAGGCATTGGCGTCATCAACTATGCTTACTATCTGGCGAAACACGGTGTACGTTACTCAGATGGCAGCGCTAACAACCTGACTCACAAAACATTTGAAGCTATCCAGTATTACCTGTTGAAAGCCTCTAATGAACTAGCGAAAGAACAAGGCGCTTGCCCGTGGTTTAAAGAAACCACCTATTCTAAAGGTATCCTGCCTATCGATACCTATAAAAAAGCGCTGGACACATTGACCAATGAACCGCTGCACTATGACTGGGAAACATTGCGCAACGATATCAAACAATATGGTCTGCGCAATTCAACATTATCTTCTTTGATGCCGTCAGAGACCTCTTCCCAGATCTCTAACGCCACCAACGGTATTGAACCGCCTCGTGGCTACGTCAGCATCAAAGCATCAAAAGATGGCATTTTGCGCCAAGTTGTACCGGAATATGAGCGTCTGAAAAGCGCTTACGAACTCTTATGGCAAATGCCTGGTAATGATGGCTACTTGCAGTTGGTTGGGATCATGCAGAAATTTATCGACCAGTCGATCTCTGCCAATACCAACTACGATCCGACACATTTCCCAAGTGGAAAAGTGCCGATGAATCAGCTACTGAAAGATTTATTGCTCGCTTACAAATATGGTGTGAAGACGTTGTATTACCACAATACCCGTGATGGCGCGGAAGACGTTCAGGATGACCTGGAAGAAGTCGTGGAATCTGCTGATTCCGACTGTGAAAGCGGCGCGTGTAAGATTTAATTTGAGGAAGTTATGGCCTATACCACTTTTTCACAAGTAAAAAACGACCAATTACAGGAACCGATGTTTTTTGGTCAGCCGGTAAACGTAGCCCGTTATGACCAGCAAAAGTATCCGATTTTCGAAAAGCTGATCGAAAAACAACTCTCTTTCTTCTGGCGCCCGGAAGAAGTTGACGTGTCTCGCGACCGCATTGACTACAATGCGCTGCCAGACCATGAAAAGCATATTTTTATCAGTAACTTAAAATATCAAACGCTGCTGGACTCTATTCAGGGCCGCAGCCCGAACGTGGCTTTTCTGCCTTTGATTTCCATCCCTGAGCTGGAAACCTGGGTTGAAACCTGGTCGTTTTCTGAAACGATTCATTCACGTTCTTACACTCACATCATTCGGAATATCGTTAACGATCCGGCTGTTGTGTTTGATGATATTGTCACCAATGAAGAGATTCTGAAACGGGCGAAAGATATTTCCGCTTATTACGATGATCTGATTGAAATGACTAATCATTACCAGTTATTTGGCGAAGGAACACACCAGATTGCCGGTAAAACCATCACCGTTAGTCTGCGTGAACTGAAAAAGCAACTGTACCTGTGCCTGATGAGCGTTAACGCGCTGGAAGCTATCCGTTTCTATGTCAGTTTTGCCTGTTCATTTGCCTTTGCTGAACGCGAATTAATGGAAGGTAATGCCAAAATCATCAAACTGATCGCTCGCGACGAAGCACTGCATCTAACTGGCACGCAACATATGCTGAATCTGTTGCGCTCTGGTCAGGATGATCCGGAAATGGCAGAAATCGCCAAAGAATGTGAACAACAGTGCTATGACCTGTTCGTTCAGGCGGCGGAACAAGAAAAAGAGTGGGCAGACTACCTGTTCAGCGAAGGCTCCATGATTGGCTTGAACAAAGATATTCTGTGCCAATATGTTGAGTACATTACTAACATTCGCATGCAGGCTGTCGGGCTGAAACTACCATTTGAAACGCGTTCTAACCCGATTCCGTGGATTAACGCCTGGCTGGTGTCTGATAACGTTCAAGTAGCGCCGCAAGAAGTTGAAGTCAGTTCCTATCTGGTTGGTCAGATTGATGCTGAAGTTAACCCTGACGACCTGAGTGATTTTGAACTCTGATGACAAGCTATAAAGTAACCCTGCATGGTATGCGGGGTTACCATATCTACAGCTCTCCCGAACTGCATAACAGTCTGCTAGAAGCACTGGAACAAGGTAGAGTTCAAACTGAGTACCAGTGCCGAGAAGGTTATTGCGGTTCCTGCCGTGTCAGATTGATAAAAGGAAAAGTTGGTTATCGACGTAAACCTTTAGCTTTTGTTAATGAAGGGGAGATTTTACCCTGCTGCTGTCATCCGCTTAGTGATATTGAGATTGAGCTTTAGTAATTAAAATTGGCCTTCATGGTGGGCAGATAACAATGATTATTTGCTCATTATTACACGCACCAAGAACGTAAGCCCATAAGTAATAACAACTATGTTATTAGCCCTTCCAAGGGTTAATAACAGTAAGCCCGGCAGCTTCAAAGGGTGATGTATCGCGGGTTGCAACAATCAGCCCATTCGCCGCTGCAATAGCCGCAATATACCCGTCAGCCTTCCCAATGGCTTTCCCCTCGCTCTTCGCTCGCGCCATGATCTCGGCATAAGCTTCCGAAGCGGCCGCATCGAACGGCAAGATACGACCGGTAAATAAAGGAACAACACTCCGCTCCAGGCTTCTATGCAGGGTATCTTTGCGCTTACCATTGGACAGCGCGGCAACCCCAAAGCGCAGCTCAGCCAAGCTGATCGCGGACAGGTAAAGCGTCTCGACATTTTGTGCATCTATCCAGGCAACCACAGCGGGGTAGCCGCTAAGCCGCAGCGGCTCGGAAACCACGTTCGTATCTAGCAGTATCATTCAAAACTCATCGGCTCGGCAGGTGTCTTATCACGCTCGATCTCAAGATCGACGCCCCCCGCCTCGCGGCCGATTTTTGCCAGCAAGGAACCCAGCTTGATGCGCCCCGCCGGTTGTACGGCGTTTTCCAGAATAAACCGGATTTCAGCCTCAGCACTACGACCGTGTGTGGCTGCGCGTACCCGCAAAGCGCGATGCACTTCGTCCGGTACATTTCTGACAGTAATGGATGGCATAGATTCATTTCCTAATTTAGCATGCATTGCAATCAATATATGTTATTGCAATCATGACTGCAAGCATGTGGGATAGAAAGAGAATTAATTGCATTCAATCAAAGTCCATTAACCATTAGCAAAGAGTTGAAAAGAAATCAGTACGCAAAAGAATATTATTCGAATAACAGAGAATTAAGCGTTTTCTTGCCATCATTTTACGAAGCAAATCATAAAAAATAATGCAATAAAAAAATGGATAAAACGGTTAATGTGGTAGGGTTTAAGTCCTGAAAAAAGCTTAATTATCGGAAAAAACATAAAGGAGTATCTTTATATCATCAAGCTATTTACTGACTGACTTATCCCCTCCATCTTTCAAATTACTACTTTGTTGGTTGCTTTCACTTGCCACCATGCTGCAATTTAAAATTTAATTGGGCATAGATGTGAACCCACATGTCATTTTGGTATAATAGATTATAAGAAATACGATGAAGATTATATTAACTCACTTGATTCAGAAGTAAGAAACATGCTATATAATCATATATTGGAAAGAAAAAAATGGGATAAATCAGAATCTTACTATAATCTCCATCAAGATTTTATTAGGAAAGAATTTAATATAAACATATTGAGAAAATAAAATGCAAAAAACAATAAAATGGGGCATTATTGGTTGTGGTGACGTTACTGAAATAAAAAGCGGCCCTGCTTTTTATAAATTAGATAACTCTGAATTGGTTGCAGTAATGCGACGCAATGCTAATTTAGCAGAGGACTTCGCCAAGAGACATAATGTGCCTAAATGGTACTCTGACGCTAATTCACTTATTAATGACAAAGACATTGATGCAGTATATATTGCAACACCACCCTCTACACATAAAGAATATACCATTTTAGCGGCCAAAGCAGGCAAAGCAATATATGTAGAAAAACCTATGGCATTAACATTTGAAGAATGTAATGAAATGATAGCTACCTGCCAGGCTCAAAATGTCCCCTTATTTGTGGCTTATTATAGGAGAGCATTACCAAGATTTTTGAAGATCAAAGAATTAATTGAGTCCGGTGCTATAGGAACACCAAGAATTGTAAGTTGTATACTTTACAGAGAAATAGAGCAATGTTACCAAGATCCTCATCATTTACCTTGGGTTGTTAATCCAGAAGTTTCCGGTGGTGGGTTATTTGTTGATTTAGCATGCCATACTCTTGATATATTAGACTTTCTTTTAGGAAAGATTGTTTCTATCAAAGGACATGCAAATTCACAAGGGAATGCTTATCCCGCGGAAGATTGTGTATCAATGTCATTTATGTTTGAAAATAATATTCAAGGTGTGGGTATATGGAATTTTGTATCGAACTCTAGAGGCGATAATGTTGAAATAATTGGTACTAAAGGAAAAATATCTTTCTCTACATTTGGAAATTCAGCCATTTCATATTATGACGAAAATAGTAAATTACACCAATTTAATATTGACAATCCAAAACATATAGAAATGCCGTTGATTAATACTATCATTAATGAATTGCAAGGAAAGGGGTTTTGCCCATCAACAGGAGAATCAGGATCACGAACCAGTTGGGTAATAGACCAAGTATTAAAAGAGTATAGAATGAAGAATTATTTACAATATAAAAATGAATAAATCGGTTTTTATGGAAAAATAAAAACTAAATATATATGATCTCATTAAAAATATCGGAAGTTAATAAATGATCTTAAATCCTCTATTAACTTCTTTTTAATTAGTTTGAGAGAACTTCCATTTAGTTATAATTTCGTCTCCAGTATTATCGGTAGTAACAGAAAAACCGTATATCCATCTAAGATATACCCTATGGATTTCAATGATGTATCGCGACGGCAAGGGAGCGAATCCCCGGGAGCATAGATAACTATGTGACCGAGGTGAGTGAGTATAGCCAACAAAGAGGCAACTTGAAAGATGACGGGTATATACCATTTTAGCGGCTAGAGCCTGTCTCTCGGTCACAAGTCTTGCTCGATAGAATGCGCCAGTTCATAACCTTCAAGGATGGCTTGTAATTTTAGCCATCCTTCCCACAACGTTTTGACTGATGCTCTACCATTTTGTTTGCGATTTTTCCAACCACCTAATTTTGCAAGATGTTCATAGGCCCATTTAGCGGTAGGTGGGGTTTCAGAAAGCGCGGTTTTGACACTTTTCAGCCAAAGCAGTTTCCACGCTTTTGATGACAATATTGTTTCACAGTTAATATCTTCAAGTTGCTCATTAACAAATTCTAACTGGAATATCCTTACCGCTAAGAAGGCATAAATTGTGGCTAATCTATCTAGATTGTTTTTGCTTTGAACTCTCAGTTTTTCTACATCAGTCCCCTCACTTTTCCAGATTTTATGATATTCCTCTATTAGCCAGCGTTTTTCGTAATAACCCATGATCGTAAGAGCATCTTCTTCATTATGGAGCGGTTCACTCGTTAAAATAGGCCAAATGAGCTTCTTATCCTCACTGCCTATTTCTGAGCAGCCGACATAGTAGAGAGGGAGCGCATTTCCCGTTTTATTGGGCGGGTTTTTAATGTTACAGGCGCATATTTTATATCAAGAGTCACGACTTTTGCCTTCCGTCCTCCTCTTTGAGCTACGCATATTTGTCGTTGCCCAGCACTCTTAAGCTCTGCGACAAATTGGTATAATTTGTTTGCTCCTTCAAGGATATGTCTACTCATCATTGAACGAACCACAAAACGTTGGTTATTTGATACTTTATAGGCTAAATAGCCATAAATATCTGCTTCACGATCACAGACAGAAACAACATTTGTCATTGCCTCACCTAAACGAGCAGTCATATTTCTAGATGCGCTTTCCCATTTATATCCTTCTTTATCTTCATAGGGTCGTTTAAGGCCATGACGACGAATGCCGCGAGTTTTTATATCTCTTGTCCACCATTGTTACTCTATCAGCCCAACAAGGTCATTTTTATCTGGCGCATATAACAAAATGCTGTGGGCGAAAAATCCTCGCCAACGGTTACCTTGATTTACATGTCCTAATTCTTTCCGTATCGAATGATGCTGATAGCTCAACGTTGTTGTGTCTTCCAAAGCAAGGAGTAATGGGTATTGCTCAATCTGATTTGCCGTTGCTGTAAATCCCGCCTCGGCAATATCTTTCGAGGCAATATTATCATTGCGAATGAATCGATAAGCGCCTTCCATACTGGCTGGAGATAATGAAGATTTTACAACGGATTTACCGGGGTGTAGGGCTAACTCTGAAGCCATTTTGACTAATCTTGCGGCTCTTTCTTGGGTCACCGAGTTCAGCGTGACCAAACTGCGCTTTAGCCCATTCAACATTGCTTTTAATCATCACAGAAATCCTCAAATTAAACACTTTGAAGATCTGATTTATTGCAGTTAATCCACAGCATTTTGGTGATAGTCCATGTCGGAATTAACTTAAGTTGCCCTGTAATGTGGTAACACAGCTCGGAATATAACTTATCACATTCTTTGCGGGATCGCATATCCAACCAAGAAATGGCGGGGTGTATAGGCGTTTTGTTTTGATCCAATAAAATAAGTGTTTCAGCCTGTCCAGTTAGGACAATCTGGATGATATTTTCGTTATTTGCTCTTTTTCCAATTTCTGCCGTTTTATTGATCATTTCTTTGATGCATATGAAGTATTGATCAACATCAAATTCAACAAGTTCACCGTCGCGGTTGCGGTTGCAGTTGACAGTTTCTGATAGTGTATTAAGTGGGGTCAGACTTTTGTCATATACAGAAACTTCGATATTAGTCGTCCCTAAATCAGTAGCTATGATATTCATCAGGCTAACATCTCTTCTTTTCTAATAAATTACGTACAGAGCCCCTGGCAACCAAAGTGGGCGCAGTAGAAAAAAAACGCGTTTCAGTGCGCCCATTTAATAACGTTGATTGCAAAATATTAATATGGTTTTCCGCCATTTTGTCTTTAGGCAAGTGTATGGTCGTCAGAGGCGGCATGGAGAAAGCAGAAATTGGGTTATCATCGAATCCAATCACACTGATATCGTCTGGTATTCTAAAATTATACTGTATAGCTGCTTTGTATACTCCGTAGGCCAAAATATCGTCAAAAGTTAACACCCCTGTTATAGGGACACTAAAGGTATTTTTGTCGTGATCCCATAATTCTTGAATAACCTGAAATCCGTTTGTAATAGATGAATGTGTTGTTTTTACCATATCCCTGTTGAACGGAATGCCATATTCGTTGTAAGCCCGTTCGATCCCTAATACAAACTCTCTGCTCGTAGGAAATGATAATGACTCTGTGATAACCAGACAGTTTCTATGTCCGTTTGACAGCATTTCCCTCGCGGCAAGGTAACCACCATGCGCATAATCAACATGAACATGGTGACAATTCATTGTTTCATAATGAACACCCTGAAGGGTGAGTCGGTTGGACATCTTTGATAACAGACGTAAATTATCGGAGTTCATAGATGTCGGCTCAAGAATAATAAAATCCACTTGTCTGGACAGAACGGTCAATATATTGGCACGCTCTGTATTTTCATTGAACTGCGAATCAAAAATCATCGTGGTATATCCATGCTCCGCCATCTGAGTCAGGATCTTACAGAAAATGTAAGCCAGTACAGGGTTTTCGATATCGCTGAAAATAACAGCAATAGTTTTGGTAGAATGGCTACGAAGCCCCTTTGCAAGTGAATTGGGCATATAACCCATCTCGTTTGCTTTGTTTAAAACCAACCGTCGGGTTTCTTCTTTAATAGCAGGATCGTTGTTCAGTGCTTTCGAAACTGTTGAAAACGAAATATTTAATTCTTTGGCAATAGATTTAATCGTAACAGGCTTGTTAGCGTTATGTGTCATTACTGGTATATCCTTTTCCTCTAATAAAGGAGGAATAACACAGATGTTGTTGATTGATTTGAGAGTAAAATATATTTACAACGTTGTCAATTTCATCACTCTAATGCCTAGTTAACGTTCATTAAATGGTCAATATCTTTCTTTTTTGGTGAACAACTGTGTATGGTTTTAACAATACTAGTATCTTTGCTGATTAAAAGTGAGAACAATTAGGTATATCTGCTTGCAATTGTTTTATGCACTGGCAATAAAAGAAAAACGGTTCTACAAGGAAATGATCCGATAAGCTGATTTTGAGTATCGCCGTCATTTGGACAACTTGGAGAAATAATTGTGCTTAATTATAGAGAATTGTTAGCGCAAGAAAACCTGGAAATGCAGGCACGTGTTGAAAAGCGAATTGAACAGGCGAGAGAGTATAAAAAACGGTGAGGCATTTATTCTGCAACAACTTCTTCATCAAGTGAGAAACTCATTGAGGCTCGGGCATCTTTGCCTATATTGACGCCGGATAGATTGATAGATTTGAACAAGTCCAATATTCATCAAAATTAGTGTTGCAAAAACGAGGGTGACCATAGATTTTGCACTTTCCGATTAAAGAGCACTCTGTTTGTTACTAACATTAATGCTGCTAAAAAATGGAATGCTATCACAAAAAGCAGATTTTGTTATCAGACTGTAAACTTCCTGCTTGACTAATCATAACCTTTAATTTAAATCTTATAGTTATAACGTTTGAATTTCTGGAGATTGACTTTCATCATATAGAATATTTCCGATATAATGGTTAATTAGCCGGATAAAAATCTGGAAATTACACGTGAAAAGTCAGGAAACTGATACTTTTCAAAAACAGCAGTACCTATTTTTTTAACTTAAAAATTACAACGTTTGAAATTACTTTTATGATGAAAATATCGTGTTTGAACCTAATGTTGCCGGGGAATAATTTAACTGAACAGGCCAATCTGTTGTAGAAATGAGAATACACAATAGATTATAAAAATTGCAAAGACGTTTGCAATATAACGTCTGTCTGATAGTAAAGTAAAACTAAACTAAGTATTTAAAAATTTTGAATGCTGAAAAAATATTTAATTGTAGGGTTTGAAATGAAACAGAATACGAGTGGTTTTTTAGGACGAATAGGCATACCCAGCACATTATCATGGGGATATTTGGGTATTTTGGCCTTCATGATTGGTAATGGAATAGAAATAGGTTGGCTAAGCCCCTATCTGGTAGATAATGGATTAAGTATCCAGGACGTTTCCACACTATTTAGCATTTACGGCATAAGTGTCGCCATATCTTCTTGGTTTGCTGGCGTATTTTTTGAGGCATTTGGGGCTAAACGAACCATGCTATTAGGCACAATTTTTTGTGTTGTTGGCACTGTAGGTTTCGTCAGCCTGGGCTTAAAAGAAATGTCGTATCCACTTTTGTTGATGGCACAAGCCATTAAAGGTTTCGGATATCCGCTATTTGCTTACTCATTTTCAGTGTGGATTGCCTATAGAAGTCCTGTTGTCAAACTCAGTACAGCATATGGATGGTTTTATTTTGTTTTTTCAGGCGGAATGCAAGTATTAGCTACGTTTTATGCGAGTTGGGCAGTAGAAGAATTGGGTCATATTAATACGTTATGGACAACACTGATATTTATTATTGTTGGCGCTTTTTTTGCTCTGGTTCTCAATCACGATAACATTAAACCCCAAAGTAACAATAATACCCGTGAAAATATAAAGGAAGTTTTGAAGGGGATAACTATTCTTAAGGAATATCCAAAACTATTTATTTCTTGTATCCTTCGAATCATAAATTCACTTTCTCAATACGCTTTTCCTGTTTATTTACCGGTATATATGATTTCTCAGGGTTTTACTACAACTCAGTGGCTAAGCATTTGGGGAACCGCTTTTACGAGTAATATTCTATTTAATTTGGTCTGGGGTATAGTAGGAGACAAAATAGGTTATAAAAGAACGATTATTTGGTGTGGCGGGGTCCTGACTGGTGTTGCTTCATTGCTTCTGTTTTTTGCACCACAATTTGTTGGAACAAATTACGCCATAGTACTCATATGTGGAATTTGCTGGGGAGCGGGTGTCGCAGGTTATATCCCGTTGGATGCGATGTCCGCTAATATGGTAGAAAAAGACAAAGGGGCTGTCATGTCAGTACTGAATTTAGGGACGGGTTTATCTGTAGTGATTGGCCCTGCCATTGTTGGTTTATTTATAAATAGCCTAGGAGCAAGTGGCGTCACTTATATCGTTGCTACGCTTTATTTTGTCGGTGCTTTGATTACTAATTTTCTGGATGAACCTGAGAAGGTTTCTAAAGCCATTATTCAATCCGACGCTATTACAATGAATAAGCTTCCAAACTCATAAATGCGTGTTTAATTGGTCACGTATTCAAATTGTATATGGTTCTGGATTGGCATCCAGCGAATATTATTGCTGAATTGCGTAAACGTGGCACAACACTTGCCGCATTATCACGGGAATCGGGACTAAGTTCATCAACACTATCAAATGCACTCGCTCGCCGATGGTCTAAGGGAGAAAAAATTATTGCGGACAAACTCGGAACACACCCTTCAGTTATTTGGCCCAGTAGATATTTTGATGAAAATGGAAATCCTATTAAGCGAAGTCTTTATAAATAATGGAATTATTATAATGATGAGCATTCTATCTATTTCTGATTCAAATTCAATATGATTATTCAGAGGTGAAAATATAGAAAAATATGTTTCATTAGAGCAATATATGTATAACTCAGATCTGGGAATTTCTTTATATGAGGCGATTCGTGAAAAAGCCGCTAAAGAATGTTCAGAATCATTGTTGAACCTTATTCCATCGGCCTGTGATATAAATGAAGAGGTTCATAGTGCTCTTGCCGCACATGATGAGAAAAAGAATATTGATGTTGTGAATAACCCAGAATTGACTAAAAAATTTTCAAATATTTATTCGAAAGAATGGTAAATATAATTTAAGCATTACCTTTGTACCTTTATTTATATGTTTTGATTAAGGCAGGTAGCGCTTTTTTAAGCTGTTCTTCGTACATATCAGTTTAAGAGCTGTCCTAAGTAACTGATCCTAATTGTGCTACGTTTTGGCTATACCATGCCTGCCTCTAGGATCATAGGTATCTACACAATTTTCGTCAGAAATGGTATTAATATTCAGTATGCCTTCAACTTTTTTATCGCCGGACTTGGTGCCCGGCGCGAGTGGGAAAAATATAAATACATTTCTTTTTCTCTCAATTGTTAGTGCCGACTTACCCTTATTTAAGATACCACCAGATTGTTACCTTTCCAGATTTCAACCCCTATAAATATGTGAGATAAATCATAAATTCCAGAGAAGTTAAATATAACGACATTAAAGATAGTTTCATGGGGAACTATAGATATACCCTATGGATTTCAAGATGCATCGCGACGGCAAGGGAGTGAATCCCCGGAAGCATAGATAACTATGTGACCGGGGTAAGCGAGTGCAGCCAACAAAGAGGCAACTTGAAAGATAACGGGTATATCATCAATGAATTGCAAGGAAAAGGATTTTGCCCATCAACAGGAGAATCAGGCTCACGAACCAGTTGGGTAATAGACCAAGTATTAAAAGAGTATAGAATGAAGAATTATAAAACATAACGAGCCGATTGGATCAACTAGTCAACTAAGAAAATAAATTGCTAGTTGGCTACTTTTTCACGTTCCATAGTTTTTCTTTAATGGATTAATCAGTCGGTGTGTATTCCCATCATGCACATCAGAATTTACCCGAACCCGGGGAAAACGGTAAATAGCCACGGGTTTCTGTAAACTTTCCAGCTAACGAAAGTCAGCCAAGGCGTGCTGCTATTTTTTTCATCTTTTATGTCTGTCTATATATTTATTTAATCCTTCAACGCTACAAAGAGCATAAAATCTTTCGTTGGCATGATGTTTAATAAAATTATCTTTTCGCTCAGGGCTAATCCAACCAATCATATCAAGCATGTCCTCATAATGCTTAATTAATAAAGCACAACTGGCTTGAGCACCATGTACTGGAGCTGAATAATCTGGTAAATGAGTATTGGGATCGTCATAATGAAATTTCCAAATAGCCTCATGGTGCGAAATTCTATTTCTTAACCCTTTTATTTTTTTAAGCAAATCTTCTATTTTTTTCCGTGTCATATCTTTTGGCGCATAAGGGAAAACATGCACTAAGAGATTAGGCCAGAGTAGTGTCTCAGAATCTTTATCTTCGTATTTGTGAGATAATAAATTTGTCCAGAAGCCAAAAGTTAAAGAGGAAATAATTCTGCTGGGTGTGAGGATTTTATTTTCTTCTATTATTTTATTTTTTGCGGCATTAATTTGAGTTTCTTCCCAGATGTATTTATCAATCACTCTCTTTCCGTATTTGTTTAACAAATATCCATTACCATCTTTTTTCTCCTTACTATTTTAGCCTTCTTGAATCTGATAATATTTTTAGAGTAAGTTTTTCCACCCATGTAATTAAACAGGCTGTATATCCAATTATGATCTACTTTATATAGTCCTTTTGCACCACGGGGTGGATAGCTTCTTATTGCATAGTCAATAGCATTCCTTAGCGTTACTTCCAGGCATTGCAACGCGGGGATCATGGAACCTGACAGTTCTTTATTCCAACAATAGGCCGCCATGACGTGTTCTGATTGAATTTTTAGGATCGTGGTATAAATCTCAAGACGTTCTTTTGAAATGTATTGTTCCATGTTTAAACCTATTTTGAAAAAACGATAGAATACCGTCAACGGGGCGGTTTGTAAAAACAACTTGACTTCAATCAGTGATGGGTTTAACGTGCACACGTTAAGGCGGAGTCGCCTCTTGAGTAGAGGTCTCATGCGAAAATAGTTATATGGAAAAGCTACCTTAGGGTGGCTTTTCTTGTTTTTTCCTGCCTGTTCCTGCTTGAATAACTGACGTTTTGAACGATAACGATGAAATTCCATCATCTCTGTAATCCACTGATCATATCGTTCTTTTCTTTTTTCATTATCTAAAAAATCACCAAGACTCTCATAGGGAATAAATCGACTGTTAGAAAGAGCATTAATAACCACGGCACCTAATTCTGCATCAGAAGTATCGGGAGATAACATATGGTTACCTCCTAAAGGGTCTAAATACAAAGCACAATAACTGGAATAAGTTGTTACTGAGTAAAAATCACCATTAAATACGCATCTAGCATTTTTCCATCGTTCAAAAATCTCACTCATTATTTCACCACCGTGATTTTGACGCTTATATTTTTCTCTACACCATAAGTAATGGCTCGGTTGATTTGCTCCCATCAATGAAACCAACGACCTTATCGATATTTTCTTTCATGGAAGTATAGAGTTGTTTTGGATTTTTAATTCTTGAAGCAGTACGTGTATCCAACGTTTTTACTCTGATAGCCAAATATGTTTTTTCATTATAAAAATCATACATTTAGAAATTATTTGTCAACCGAGTATCTTTTAACATCTGCGTAGCAATGAAGTCCTCAAAAGGATACCCATACTATTTCAATCGCAAAACTCCATTGGATAGATCCAGTAAACAGTAAAAAATTTCCTAATACAACACAAAGACTATCTAAGGTAATAAAAAAATATATATTTGGTAACATCAGTATGGAAACCAATGTTACCCATTTTTACTACATAGCAATATCGCATATCAATCCAAGATAAAACCAGCTTGACATATTCTAGCCAATAGAATTAAAGAAATTATTAATGTCTTCTTTCGATAATTCTTTTATTAGGACACTGATAATATTTTCATCATTATCCAGTCCAAACCATAAAGAATTATTACATTTGACCCAACTTGATAATTTACATTTCTCTTTTATCATCAACATAATAACCTCCTGATAAATATCTACTTTAATCACACAATTAAATTCATCAATAAAACGATGGCTGAAATTATTACTTTCAATAAATTTCCAAGGACTCATATCAACTATAGGAAAACCACATTTACTTTCATGTGATGCAATAAAGTCATTATCCACATATTGGACAAAATCAGGATTTATTGCAACTAATGTAATTGCTGCTATTCTGCCATCGCTAGGTAAAATAGCAAACTCTAATAAACTTTTTTCATTATCACCAATTCTCCAATACAAAGGGGTTTCGTTTATATTATCAACTAATTGGATATCAATAGGTATATAACAATCAATATTGATGGTTATTTCCTGAATGTTTACTAATTTAACTATTTTCATCATACTTTATCCAACTCATATTTCAATAACGGAAAAAATAAACCACCTTTTTATCCTAAGATATAAATTTCCATTATGGCTATTTTGATATAGATAGCCACAGTTATCAGTATCGAATATAAATAGAATTTTATATCAATCATAATGGCATCCTATCTACTCATGGTCCCGACCAGATTAATTTCTCTTTTAAATTTTCAGGGATCATATCAAATAATTCCTTAATATAAAATAAGTGCTGGTTATAATTTGGTGAAATAATATCATTACAATTCTCATAATAATATTTGGCCTGATGATTTAAGAAATAAATATCATGCTCTTGAAAATTTTCATCAAGAATAGAATGGTGCAAGTTATGGATTAATTCAGCTTCAAAATAACATGAAAGATCCCTTCCTTTCAATTTTTTACTGTGAGTTTGTATATTCCTTATATAAGGTAGAGATAATGCTAACATCTTTATATATACTTCATTTTTTTTCATTTGCATACCTCATTAATATCAAACATCATTTTTTACTAGTAATGGTTTGGAGCTTACCGGAGCATTCTTAGTTTGCGTCCACAAACCATTTTATAAAAGTTTTTCTATACACAATGAGTCACCAATTTTACGATATATTTCCTAAGCTGCTGCCATACGATGATTTCCTTACGCTATTTAATTCTCTTTTGCTTATGGCCGCTTGCTGGATTGTGTTGAATCCCTAGGCAACAGCACTGGCTCTAGCATACCCCAACCTATAATCCACACGGTGTACCTTGATGAAAAGTCAGGCGCCAATTATGTTCATTAGAAAATACCCAAATTGATGACCTCAGTGCTGCATGACCACCGTCCTGATTATGAGTTCTGTAAAGTAAAATAACGCACATTTCTTCCACTATCGTCAGCCGGAAGTCAGAACTTACGATGCAATTAGTACTATTTTCAGCTATCAGGGCGTCAATCGTTTCACTGCGACCGACTAAGTGACCTGAGCGAGTTATTTCGAGAAAATCAGGATGAAGGATTTTCTCAAGCCATACTCTGTCATGCCGCCGGACACCGTGAAGACTACATTCCAGAGATGTTATTGTTTCAAGAAGCATACATATCCTCCTGCATAGATATAGAAAATCGGATTTGCACCAAAAGGTGACATTTTAAATTTGGAATAACAAGGTATTTTTCTGGTGATTATGCTGATCGTCATGATGCCCCACGTCAAAAGTACTAATCTGGCGTCAATGCCTTTAGAACAAGGTTTAGTATTTTCGGCTATTCCCGTGGTATTCACCTCTTCTTGGATAATGCATCAAGAAGCGCCATACTTAATTGCTCGTCATTTGTATTTGGGGGCAATAAATAGTGGCCTCCTTGTAGATCAAAACTTGGCATTCGATAATCAGAAAAGGTCTCAATGAGGTAAAAATCTCTATTAAATACGCATCCGGCATTTTTCCATCGTTTAAAAATCTCACTCATTATTTCACCACCGTGATTTTAGGGGTAAGTCTCATTTAATAATTATTTAGATTCTTCTGAGATAATTAGCGGACACATAATAGTTATTATGCGTCCACCTCAATTAATTCTATAAATCAAAACTCATGACTAATCAGTACAAAAGCCGTTGTTTTATTATCAAACATAACTTCTGCAACGTGAAAAAGCCAGCCGTAATGCCGCACCTACTTCCTCAGGGGAACTGTCTGCCGGAATGATGACATAATCAGACCCGACAATACCCTGTCCTGTCCAAAGCTCAAGTTTTTTGTGACCGTAGGGCATAATAGTTATCACACCATCTAACAAGCGAATATTGCAACTGTTCATCTTCTTGAATAACTGACGTTTTGAACGATAACGATGAAATGCCATCATCTCTGTAACCCACTGATTATATCGTTCTTCTCCTTTTTCATTGTCCAAAAAATCCCCAAGACTCTCAAAGGGAATAAATCGACTTTTAGAAAGAGCATTAAAAACCGCAGTACCTAATTCTGCATCAGAAGTATCGGGAAATAACATATGGTTACCCCCTGAAGGATCTAAATTAAGCGAACAGTAACCGGAATAAGTTGTTACTGAGTAAAAATCACCATTAAATACGCATCTAGCATTTTTCCATCGTTCAAAAATCTCACTCATTATTTCATCACCGTGATTTTAGCGGTAAAGCTCATTAAATAATGCTTTAAACCTTTTTGAAATAATTAGCGGACACATAATAGCTATTACGTGTCCACTTTAATTAATTCTATAAATCAAAACTCATGACTAATCAGTACAAAAGCCGTTGTTTTATTGTCAAACATAACTTCTGCAACGTGAAAAAGCCAGCCGTAATGCCGCACCAACTTCCTCAGGGGAACTGTCTGCCGGAATAATGACATAATCTGACTCGACAATACCTTGCCCTGTCCAAAGTTCAAGTTTCTCATGACCATAAGGTTTAATAGTTATGACACCATCTAACAAGCGAATATCACAACTGTTCATCTTCTTAAATAACTGACGTCTTGAGCGATAGCGATGAAATCCCATCATCTCTGTAACCCACTGCTCGTATCGTTCTTTTCTTTTTTCATTATCTAAAAAATCTCCAAGACTCTCATAGGGAATAAATCGACTTTTAGAAAGAGCACTAAAAACCACAGCACCTAATTCTTCATCAGAAGTATCAGGAAATAACATATGGTTACCTCCTAAAGGGTCTAAATGCAAAGCACGATAACCGGAATAAGTTGTTACTGAATAAAAATCACCATTAAATACACATCCGGCATTCTTCCATCGTTCAAAAATCTCACTCATTATTTCACCACCGTGATTTTAGGGGTAAGTCTCATTTAATAATTATTTAGATTCTTCTGAGCTAATTAGCGGACGCATAATAGCTATTACGTGTCCACTTTAATTAATTCTATAAATCAAAACTCATGACTAATCAGTACAAAAGCCGTTGTTTTATTGTCAAACATAACTTCTGCAACGTGAAAAAGCCAGCCGTAATGCCGCACCAACTTCCTCAGGGGAACTGTCTGCCGGAATAATGACATAATCTGACTCGACAATACCTTGCCCTGTCCAAAGCTCAAGTTTTTCATGACCATAAGGTTTAATAATTATGACACCATCTAATAAACAAATATTACAACTGTTCATTCTCTTAAATAACTGACGTCTTGAGCGATAGCGATGAAATCCCATCATCTCTGTAACCCACTGCTCGTATCGTTCTTTTCTTTTTTCATTATCTAAAAAATCACCAAGACTCTCATAGGGAATAAATCGACTTTTAGAAAGAACATTAAAAACTGCACCCCCTAATTTTTCATCAGAAGTATCAGGAGATAACATATGGTTACCCCCTAAAAGGTCTAAATTCAGTGAACGATAACCCGAATAACTTGTTATTGAATAAAAATCACCATTAAATACGCATCCGACATTTTTCCATCGTTCAAAAATCTCACTCATTACTTCACCACCGTAATTTTAGCGATAAGGCTCATTGAATAATGCTTTAAACCTTTTAAAATAATTAGCGGACACATAATAGCTATTACGTGTCCACCTTAATTAACTCTCTAAATCAAAGATCATGAATAATTAATGCAAAAGCAAACTGTTACCTTATCGTCAAACATAACTTCTGCAACGTGAAAAAGCCAGCCGTAATGCCGCACCAACTTCCTCAGGGGAACTGTCTGCCGGAATAATGACATAATCCGACTCGACAATACCCTGCCCTGTCCAAAGCTCAAGTTTTTTGTGACCGTAGGGCATAATAGTTATCACACCATCTAACAAGCGAATATTGCAACTGTTCATCTTCTTGAATAACTGACGTTTTGAACGATAACGATGAAATGCCATCATCTCTGTAACCCACTGATTATATCGTTCTTCTCCTTTTTCATTGTCCAAAAAATCCCCAAGACTCTCAAAGGGAATAAATCGACTTTTAGAAAGAGCATTAAAAACCGCAGCACCTAATTCTGCATCAGAAGTATCGGGAAATAACATATGGTTACCCCCTGAAGGATCTAAATTAAGCGAACAGTAACCGGAATAAGTTGTTACTGAGTAAAAATCACCATTAAATACGCATCTAGCATTTTTCCATCGTTCAAAAATCTCACTCATTATTTCACCACTGTAATCTTAACGTTAACGTTCTTTTCTGCACCATAAGTAATGGCTCTGTTAATCTGTTCCCACTGGTCAGGAGTCGTTGTTTTAGGTACAGCAATCCACACTTCACGTTGAGATATCATACTTGAATCTATGACTTTAGGTCCTTTAGAACCTCCCGTGAAGTTAGCTGCATCATTAATATTCTTTTTTATAGAACTATACAGTTGTTTTGGATTTTTAATTTTTGAAGCAGTACGTGTATCCAATGTTTTTACACTGGTAGCCACTCGTGTTTTTTCATCATAAAAATCAAATGCCTCGGTATTCTTTGGCAGTCGGGAACCTTTAGGCATCTGCGTAGCAACAAAATCCTCAAAAGGATACCCTTGCTTATAGATATCTCCTCCCCACTCCATTGGGGTTTTACTACCATCTTTTTCTATCCGATATACATGCCGTATGTCTACTGTTGGGTGCGGATCTTTTGAAATGACTTTCGACAATTTAGCCGTGGCAGATGTCGATCCCTTAACCGCGCCAAGGCCACCGGCTGCCATACTGGCTATTCCAGTAACCAGTTTTCCTATCTCCAGACCCGCATTATAGGCCCCTTCTGAACCCGCTTTTTCATATTCAGCTTTGACAATATCAAGCTGTTTAAGATAACCGTCCTTTGTCGCCTGCCAAATAAAGCCGGGCATATCCTCCTGAATCAACAGTGTTCTAAGCGATTCAATGATTTCCGAAGGATTAGATACCGCTCCGACAATTGCCATCGCACTATCATAGAGTTCTGATGGAATACCGGATACAAAACCCGCAGCCAGATAGCCATCTTGTGTGTTACTAATCAAGCCCCATTTAGCAAAAATCTGCACTTTTTTAAGGTAACTGGACTCGGAGGCAAGCTCTTTTTCCATTAATTCCCGTTGATGATGGGCCAAATAGTTATAACGGAAAGTGTTTTCTGCACTGCTCGCTCCACTGTAAGCGCCATCTGCTTTACCGGTAAATACTGCTCCGGCAAAGCCGCCAAAAACACGGGCAATTTGCGCCTGCCGCTCAGATGTTCTCTGCCATTCTTCGGCTTTGATGAGATTATCTCCCATCATAACGCCAGCCAGTTCCGCAGCCAAAGCTCCCGCCATTGCGCCTTTAACATTTCCTCTGCCAATTTCAGCGCTTATCCCTGCCACAACTGCGTGGCTCAACGTTTTGCCCGGCACGCCAAGCACTTCGCCATTATCACCAATCAATCTGGCGCCTTCTGCATTAATCTGGCTGCCAATATTAGCCAACAGAGCAGTAGTCAAATTATCTTTAAAACTGCCGCCGTTAATGGCGGTATTCAAGCTGGAACTAATAATGGATTGACCAGCTACCCGTTGAACGACTTTGTTCCAATCACCATTGCTGATTTGGGGTAATTTCGCTTTTGTGGGATCTAATTTAGTGCCATCAGCCGCTTTATCCCATCCCATGTAGGAATCAAATCCAGCCAATGCTCCACCAATCGCCATTGAGGTAATTGTTGATTTAACGGCATCACTGCTACCTAATACTTTTAGCGCTTTGGATATGTCCCCCTGATTATCCACAATAGCAACCGCCGCCTGTGCCGCCAGTGATGACATACCCGCAGTTAACGCCCCACCCGCAACGCTATTACCCGCATAAGATGCAACAGATGCCGCCAAAGAGCTGCCTGCGGTTGCTGCCGCTGCCGCAATAGCAATTACCGCAGAAACCACTGGGTTTAAATGCTGGCTCTTGTGATCCCAACTGTCATAAGCGTCTTTGACCACATTCCACTGGATATCTTTATTTTCACGAAGCCCTTTCAACCAAGCTGTTTCTGGCGTATTTCCCAATACGGCCAATACATTTTGCAATGACTGACCATTTTTAGCTTTAATATCAGCACTAACACCGTTGGCTGCTTCCACTGTCAGCTTTCCACCAGTGAAAATCTGCGGTAATACCCATTGGGTTTCAGTATAACCTTTATCCCTTTGCTTAATATAAAAGCCTTTGGAATACGTAATAGTCTGTTCAAAAGAGGTATTTTTGACCGCCTTAAAATTGACTTTACCGTGAGTGCTGGTCAGTTTGGCGTTTTTATTAGTCGCAATTTTACTGGCTTCGTAAGTGCTGTCATCCCGGCTTAGCAGGTTAATATCACCACCAGCAGTAAATTCAGTGACTTTATTAGTAACATCATGACGGGTACGTTTAATGGTTTTCTTTTTGCCATACCACTTACGTTTGGTTTCTGTTTTCTCATAATGGCTAGATTCTTCCATCGCCTGAGCGTACAGATAGCCACCTTTCGCCGCGACGTCCATTGCACCTTTGGCCGTCAGTTTAGTGGCTTGGAAAAGAATACTGCCGTTTGAAATAACAGTTAGTATACCGCCACTAGTCAATGCAGTACCTTGCTGTGTGACTGATTCGGTAAATTCCCTGCCTTTTTCTCGGTAAGAGTGATTCTGCACTGATTCAAAACGCATATTGCCGCCGGAAGAAATCGTTGTATTTCCGCCTGAGCTTAATGTGGAGCCCTGAGTAATCAGCGTTCCATTAGCAGCTAAGGTAAGCTGTTTTCCACCATTAACTACAGCAACGATATGGCGATCATCTTTATTGTTATCGTTCTTATTATCAATAGCGGAATAGCCCAGAGCTAACAAGTTAATATTCCGACCTGCTGATAATAATGTGTTACCTTTGGCGTTAATTTGAGCCGCTTTGCCATTGATATCTGCACCACTGATAATATTGATATTATTTCCTGCGGTTAACCGGCTACTTAACTCACCAGAACGGGACGAGGGAAATAATCTACTCAACGAAGGTGATAACTCACGGGGAGTGAGATCAATATTTTTTGCAGAGGTCAAATTGATATCTTTTACTGCCGAGATATTAACTCCCTTAACAGATAGATTGCCTCCAGCATTAATCACAACCGAGCTTTTAGCATCAAGCTTACCTAGCTTAGATAACATCTGATTAAAGAGCGTTTGTTCTTTACTATCAGCGGTCACGTCTCCCATTCGTTTATGTGTCAATAAATCACTATTATTATCAATGGTAATATCATTATTTGCAGCTAAAGAAACATTATGACTTTTCGTTAATAATATATTGCGAAGAAGAATATTTTTACCTGCGTGTAAGAGTAAATCACCCGTAGCTTCCAGACTACTTATTTTACGCGTATTATCAGGATTAAAATATTCTGGCTTACCACTCTGAAATTGAATATCCCCGTTGCGACTGATAATAGTTACATCCTTGCTTTTTAGTTCACCTTGCAAAACATGAATATTATTAGCTGCTGTCATAGATAAACTATTTGATGAAATCAATGATGCATTGTTAAGATTAATATCATTCTCAGAAATAATATTTAATCCATCAATAGCCTTTAGTTTATCGGTGATATTAATTTTTCCCGCGTGAAGTAAAATATTTTTTGCTGATAACGTGTCAGGGCGAGAAATTACAGTCACTTCAGAGGTTTTTTTACTTCCAACTGGCAATGAATTTTGAATATTTATCAAGTCCCTGAAATCAGCGACCAGATTACCACCAGCCTTTATTTCAGCTCTTTTATGCGTTCCTTCTATCCATGTATATAAGTTATTCGATTTTTTGGCTTCAAAAACTTGATTTCTTGGAAATACAGGTATACCTGTACCTTTATGATCAAAATACCTGTTTTCTCTTACCTTAGAAAGTATAGGTTCAGGAATACCTAAATCATATACACCATATCCATTCATTGTTCCAAAACTTAAACTCTCATTATTCAATGAACCTCCAGTCAAAAACAAATCACCATCAGATTCAATATTACTTAACTTGTTATTTATGACTAATGAGTTTATATAAGCATTACCACCTGACCTAATGATAGACGATGGAGACATATTAACAGAGTAAACCTGTTTTGTTTCATTAACATAATTTGAATTATATAAATCCACAACTCCAAACCACTTATCAAGTTCACCACCTTTGAATTTAACTTCAATCACATTAATACAAATTCCGCCCCCACCACAAGATGGGCCTTGACCACCGTAATATGATCCAAACACTTTATCCATTTTTTTAGAGTTAGGATCAATAGAACTACTTACTACGTTACATCTCTCTACAATATTTTCTAATTTATCGGTCCTGACAACCAAATCCCCTTTCACAGTCTTTATCGTCGCAGATTTATTTTCAATCAGAGTACTCTTATTTCCCTGAGCATCTTTCTGTAACCACATATTATTATTAGCTTGCAGAAGTGCTTTGTCACCGATATTACGCAAAGTATCACCAAATATCCGTGCATCCCGGCCCGCAGTTACACTCCCTTTATTATCCAATTTAGTACTTGCCAAGGTAATATCCCGTTCTGCCTGTATCTTGATATTAGGGGCAATATGAGTTTCTCTGGCACTAAGGTTAAAATCCGTTTTAGCTGTGATATTTCCCAGTTCAATTTTGCCATTAACATTTAAGGTAATATCACGCTGGTCACTGATTAAATCTTTCAGATTAACGCCGACACCATCTTCTGTGGCAACTAAGCGGATTTTATTAGCATACATACCACCTAATGCTTTAGTATCAACCGCTAGTTGAGGCTTAGCGCCTTCTCCGGTGATTTTTTTCACTGTGCCATCGTTAAAATCAATCCGATTAGCCCCCTGCGTCAGGGATAAATTTTGCGCTTGGATTTTGCCATTAAGCTCAGTCGCCCGGCTGATAATATCGATATAATCTGTCGATTTGCCATCCAGCCCTTTGCCACCAATGGTAATCTGGCCTTTTTTAACCTCCAGTGCTTCCAACGCACCCTGTTTATCAAATTGAGGCTTACCGGTAGTCAATGTTGCACTGCCCGTATTAATAAAACCACAGCCATCGCAGGTAATACCATTGGGGTTAGCAATCATCACATTGGCTTTATGACCAACTATCTCTAGTTTTCCCTGAAGATTAGATCGTCCATTGCCAGTAACTTCATTAATAATCAGCTCAGCCGATTTTCCATTCAAGTTAGGGTTAGCATTAAGTTGCCCGGCTAATTGTGATTTAACTGCCTGAGTGGCGTTATTTAATACAGCGCCCTGAGTGGCAACATTGAATTCTTTATAGGTGTTGTGGGATATTCCTGCACCATTAGGCGTAGCAATATTTACGATCGGCACATTACCCTGGTTTTGTACCTGTGTGCGGTTATTATCTGGCGTGATCCCGGCCGCAATAGCAGGGTGAAGGGGATATACGGCAGTAAGATAAATTAAAAGATAACAAGCGCCCCTTGCCATAGGGCTGTTACGTCTTTCCATCATTCTGTCCTTTTTTCTTAATTTAAATATAAGGTTATTGGTATAACTCCCTGTATTACATCGCTAAAAAATCAGTGATGCAGACCAGTAAACCACCCAGTTATCTGGTTTCAGATGATCAGGATGAGTCAATGGTGTTCCTAAAGTCATAGTCTGATTAAACCTGCGATTGGTCAGTGAGACGCCAAGCGCAGTGCCAGTAACATTACCGCCATAGATTTTATCGCCATCGATTTGCCCAGTTTTTCCCTGTAACCAACCAGTATCCAGTGCCCCCGTTAAGGTAAGTTCGCCTACAGGAAGAGCTGCGACCTGCCAGTTCAGCTCATTACGCCAATACCCACCGCGATTGCCAGTCAGGTATTGCTCTTTAAATCCCCGAACAGAATATTGTCCACCCAATGAAAGGCGTTCGCTGGCATAAAGGTTGTGTGATGTGGTTTGACCGTAAATAGATGAGAGATAATAAACGGAGTCCGTGACCGGGATAAAATAGCTAGCACTCAGATTGAATTTGCGGAATTGGCTACGTGGAGCATCCGGGAAATGCGGGTCATCTTTTGTTGCACCTAACACAGGTAAGCCATAACTCAATGCAGGATTGAAAGTGATATAGCCACCCGCCAGTACCGAACTGTAATTAAGACCAAGATTGGCAACACTTAATATCGGGCTGCTGATGGATAATTTCTTTCCTGCGAACAAATTAGTCGTCTGACGATGTGTTATTCCTGCATTCAGAGTCAGTTTCTGCTCACCGTCACGATATAACGTCCGGTTTATTACTAGCCGGTGAGTCTGGTTGTCACCTTCATAGCGGTAGGTTTGTGAGCCAATCGGAACCTTCTGAAAAGAATCGTTCCACGCATATTGATAGCTGAACAACCAGCCACCATAAGGAATTGTCACATTGGAAGAGAAGCTTCGACTATGATGGTTATTACGGAAATCGCTGTTGCGGCTGGCAGACAATGACCATTGGTCAGCAAGATGTAATAGGTTATCTACATTCACACTGGCGTTGATTTGCCCGGTACCAGTACTTTTTTGACCACTATTATCTATCCCTAAACTGGCGCCAACCGGCAAACGAGTCGATATTCGTTTTAAGATAACCGCAGAATAACCGGGTTGTTTTCCCGGCTGAATATCGATGGTTATCTGTTGGGAAGGAAGCCGGTTCAGTTGTTCCATCCCCTGTTCAATATCCCGCAGATTCAGTATGTTACCAACCATTCCCGGAAAAACCATTTTCAATGAAAGTGATTTCTCACCATCAAGTGTGATTGATTCAACTTTTCCTTCACTCACGGTAATAATGAGCATGCCAGTGGATAAATCCTGTGCTCTTAGTCCAGCACGAGAAGTAACATAACCTCGCTCGATATAGGCATTCGATACTTTACGCACCAGTTCATTAATATCTGGCAAAATTAAGCAACGGGATAAATAAGGCTGTATTAGCTTTTCCCGAGCTGACAGGGAAAGACTCTCAGCCCCTTCAAATTGAATATGGTGAACGGTATGACAAACAGACTTAGCGCCATCAATTTCGGGCACTAAATCTGGAGATAAAGTGATGTTGTTACGTAACGCCTCCCGTTGTTGCTGAGCCTGCTGCAATAACGATTTTTGTTGTTGAGTGATAACCTCTTGATCCGCCGGGCTAATAAACTCTGAAGCATAAGCTTGCCCTGATATAGCGAATAGAACAGATACAATTAATTTCCTAAGACAAACAAATATGCTTTCCATTGGTAATTTTTATTTCACCATACGTTAATTATTAAGATAATGAATAACGCCTTATTTTAATTGGAAACCTAGATGAAAATAAAAATCAATCTTATTTAAGTGTGAATAATGTCTGGTTTTTTAATTACTCAATAGAATAAATAACTTCTTATATTTAATGAAATACATAATTTAAGATCATGCAAAAACACAATTGTAATTATTTATTTACACTAAATGTAACCTTAATTTGACACAAATAAATTAATCCTTTAGCCTGCCTTTCTATAATGATTTCAATCAGTTCAGAAACTAGGGGAAAGCGTGAAGAATCGTACTCTTGGCAGTATTTTTATCGTAGCGGGCACGACAATTGGCGCAGGAATGCTGGCGATGCCGCTGGCAGCGGCCGGTGTCGGTTTTGGAACAACCTTCGTGATGTTAGTCGCTCTTTGGGTTTTGATGAGCTATACCGCTTTATTGCTGGTGGAAGTTTATCAATACAGCCCGGCCGATACGGGTCTGGGAACAGTGGCAAAACGTTATCTGGGACGAGGAGGCCAATGGCTCACCGGTTTCAGTATGCTCTTCCTCATGTATGCCCTGACCACCGCTTATATCAGTGGCGCCGGTGAGTTGCTCTCAGGCAGCCTCTCTTCATGGCTGGATAAACCTATTTCTATCCCATTTGGCGTGCTGATTTTCACTCTTGTCGCGGGTTGTGTTGTCACTATCGGTACTCAATCTGTCGATATGATTAACCGTCTGCTATTTACGGCAAAAATCATCTTTCTGGTTATTATGCTGACCGTCATGATGCCTCACATCAAAAGTACTAACCTGATGTCAATGCCTTTAGAACAAGGTTTGGTATTATCAGCTATTCCCGTGGTATTCACCTCTTTTGGTTTTCACGGTAGTGTGCCAAGTATCGTCAATTATATGGGAGGCGATACTCGCAAGTTACGTAAAATATTTGTTATCGGCAGTGCAATCCCATTAACTGCCTATATCCTATGGCAATTGGCAACATTGGGCGCCATCTCTTCTCATACTTTTGTCGGGATCTTAGCGGAACAATCAGGATTGAATGGGTTGTTAAAAGCCGTGAGAGAGGTTGTCGCGACGCCTCGTGTAGAGCTTGCTGTCCGTCTGTTTGCTGATTTGGCATTAGCAACCTCATTTCTTGGGGTCTCTTTAGGTTTGTTTGATTATATGGCAGATTTGTTCAAACGCCGTAACAACGCAACAGGCCGCCTGCAAACCGGCATCATTACTTTTGTTCCACCACTACTTTGTGCTTTGTATTATCCAAACTTTGTCATGGCGTTAACTTTCGCTGCGGTAGCACTGTCCATCCTCGCCCTGTTACTGCCTTCCATGCTGGCATGGCGCAGTCGTCAAATTGAGCAAAAAGCTTATCGGGTAAAAGGCGGAAAACCCGCTTTGATTCTGATATTTCTTTGCGGCATTACGGTAATTACCATCCAGATTGGTATTGTCAGTGGTTTACTGCCAAAAGTGGGTTAATTAGCTGTCGAAACTGTCCGCATCAGAGATGGTGCGGACAAAATACAAAAGTAAATTAGAAATTCAAACCGGCGCCGATATAAAATCCATCAGCCAATTTGTTATCCCTGTGCCCTTCTTTCCCTCTCATGTTCATGATTCTATAACCTGCATCCACCGTCAGCGGTTTAAATACAGTGAAACGTAAGCCGCCAGCAGCCTCAGCATAAGAATCAATACCCGAAGTTAATCTGGACGGCGCACCGTAAACTTCACCGTACAGAGCTAAAGAAGGCATAACAGTCCAACTCAAACCCACACCTGCCGCTAATGCCTCACCATTTTTCCCATCTTTAGGGGATAAATAGAGAGCCTTGCCGCCAATGCTGGCAGTCAATGGACCGACAGGCAGGCTAAATGCGGTTCCCAAACTTCCCAACTGACCGTTATGATCACTGCGGGCCCAATTGCCGTTAAAAGATAATCCGGCGCTGTTATCGCCAATTACCGCAGCAGTATTGGTGAAATGGCGACCAGCCTGAACATTCACGGAAATTGCATTCGCAGACTCAGCAATGAACAACAAACTGGTTGCTACCGCAGCAAGATAAATCTTCATTACATTTCCTCTTTATTTACTTAATGTTACACATCTTACGTAAATACAACTAAACCGATAGACAACAAAAAGAAATGAATCATCTATACTTACTAAATATGTGTGAATTCTTCATTCCATGTACTTAATAATTAACTATATGAATAATTTTATATTAAATAGTAAACAAGAAAATAATAAATAAATTATAAAAAAACACAATATTTGCATTTCACCATTGACCAGAACATTTTTCTTAATCAGCGATTCCGCTGTTTTTTTTCATGTAAAACAGGAGAAGTGTGATGAAAAAGAGAGGACTGACAACGAATGCTGGCGCCCCTGTCGTTGACAACAATAATGTCATGACCGCGGGCCAACGTGGTCCTATGTTGTTACAAGATGTTTGGTTCTTAGAAAAGCTTGCCCATTTTGATCGTGAAGTGATCCCAGAACGCCGGATGCATGCCAAAGGTTCTGGCGCTCATGGAATCTTTGTCGTTACTCACGATATTACTAAGTACACCCGCGCTAAGATTTTTTCTGAAATAGGCAAAAAAACCGAGATGTTTGCCCGTTTCTCAACCGTCGCCGGTGAGCGCGGCGCCGCAGATGCTGAACGTGACATTCGTGGTTTTGCCCTTAAGTTCTATACCGAAGAAGGCAACTGGGATTTAGTCGGTAACAATACCCCAATATTCTATCTTCGTGATCCGCTGAAGTTCCCAGATCTTAACCATGTTGTTAAACGCGATCCCCATACTAATTTACGTAATCCTGCCTATAAATGGGATTTCTTCTCTCATCTACCTGAATCATTGCACCAATTAACCATTGATTTCAGTGACCGTGGGGTACCTAAATCTTTCCGCCATATGCACGGTTTTGGTAGCCATGCTTTCAGCTTTATCAACGCAGATAATGAACGTTTCTGGGTGAAATTCCATTTCCGTTGTCAGCAAGGCATTAAAAACCTGATGGATGAAGAGGCAGAAGCGCTGGTAGGTAAAGATCGTGAAAGTTCTCAGCGTGATTTGTTTAACGCAATTGAGCAAGGCGATTATCCACGCTGGAAATTAAAAGTTCAAATTATGCCAGAGAAAGAAGCTAATCTGTTGCCGTACAACCCATTTGATTTGACTAAAGTATGGCCTCACGGCGACTATCCGATGATTGATGTCGGTTATTTCGAGCTAAACCGTAACCCTGATAACTATTTCTCAGACGTTGAACAGGCTGCTTTCAACCCCGCTAATGTCGTGCCAGGTATCAGTTTCTCCCCTGATAAGATGTTACAAGGCCGTCTGTTCTCTTATGGTGATGCTCAACGTTATCGTCTTGGCGTTAACCACCATCAAATTCCGGTCAATACACCGCGTTGTCCATTCCATAATTACCACCGCGATGGGGCAATGCGTGTCGATGGCAACAGCGGAAATACAGTGACTTATGAGCCAAACAATGCAGGATTATTCCAAGAACAACCTGAATTCAAACAGTCATCATTGTCTTTAGAAGGAGATGCCGATCACTGGAACCACCGTCAAGATGAAGATTATTTCAGTCAGCCTCGCGGGCTATATAACTTAATCAGTAGTAAAGAGCATCAGCGTATGTTTGACCGTATTGCCAGTGAACTGTCACAAGCACATGAAGATACTCAACGCCGTCAGGTTGAGCTATTTAGAAAAGTTCATCCAGAATATGGCGCTGGTGTTGAAAATGCGCTGAAAAAAATCAAAGGATAGTGTCTAACAATACGTTTTTTTAACCGTCTCTGCCCATTATTACACGATAAATAATGGGCAGTACGAAGTGTTTAATTGAATATTTTCATCACGCCAGCTTTTGCCACATATTATCTTTTTCAGCAAAAACCAATTTTTCTGCTTGCTGTTGGATACTGGTTTCTGACAATTTCCTCAGCATTTCACCAATATAACTTTGCTCATCAATTGATTCTGTGTAAAGAGAACGCAAAGCAACATCAGCGACCCTTGGAATACCAGACTGCCCCTTTTCCCAACGGGCAATTGTCTGAATATCAACACCCAACAAGTTAGATAGGAGCTTTTGAGACATATTCATTTCAATGCGTAAAAAACGAACTTCTGCTGCTGACAGTGGGCGTTTCAAGGAAATTAATACCTTAGCAATTAAACGATGCAATTCATCAAGATTGTCGATACTGATATAAACTTCACCATCAATTATTTCCTGTTGAAATCCATTCGCTAACCAAATATTTGATAATCCACTTTCAACATAATGATACATAATATTATCCTTATTTAACTATCACCGTAATCACAAAACAAGACGGGTCGTACTCATATCTTTTTAAAACAATAACAACTTCGATTAATTCTCCCGCTGCAATGCCTTGAAAATTGAATTTCCAATCACCACTCGCCGTTTGATGTGGCTGTTCTGTTATACGACTATGCCGGCTCTTTAATACATTAATGATTTGCCGAGTCGTTACTCCTCGCTCAACCATTCTTTGTTTAACATGATGCGTATATTTAATACGCCCTGAGTGATTCTCAGCTAACTCATTGATAATTCTCTTTGCCGATACAGGATTCAGAGGAAATTCGCTGATTATAGGCAATCCATTTTCTTCCATGAAATCTCCTATCAAAAAGATAGATATCATTATGATAGCTTAATCGATATGAATCAAGAAAAACTGGGCAAATCCAACACCCATTTTTTGATTTGCTGACGGGAAACTTTAATGCCGTTATTTTTAAGCTTTTGAGGTAACAGATAGTAAGCAACTGGGCGCTGAAAAGCAGCCAGTTTATCAATCAACCATTCAGGTAATGTATCAATGACCTCAGATGAATTACTGTCTATGACCGCGACAGGACGATAACCAAATTCAGGGTCAGGTACGGGAACAATAAAGTTTTGTGCAACCTGTGGATAGGTGTTAATCACCCGTTCAATCTCTTCCGGCTGAATCCCTTCTCCACCGCTGAAAAATTGATTATCCATCCGGCCAAGTATCCGCAACTCACCATTTTGTATCACTCCTCGATCACGAGTATGAAACCAGCCATCACGATCAACTAATGGTTGTAATTTTCCATCCAGCCAATATCCATTGGCAAGGCTGCCAGAACGAATTTGAATCTCCTCCTTGATCAACCGAACTTGCTTGCCCGGTAATGGATTTCCCACACCAGGCAACTCATCTGCCCGTTTAATGCATACTGTTGAAGCCAGTTCGGTTAAACCATAACTACACCAACAACGAATACCTTGCTGCTCTGCCCTTTGCGTCAATTCAACGGGGATCATCGCCCCACCCAGCAGCACTTCTTTCAAATTCGGTGGCTGATGTTGTGACTGCTCCAGTAACCGCCAAAGCTGAGTTGGAACCAATGACGCATGAGTACAATCCGCCAAAGCGTGATCTGACAGATGGGTATTTCTGAGTACCAAACAAGCCCCTTTAATTAGCCAGCGCCAAATAATCCCCTGACCCGATACATGAAACAACGGCAATGAGAGCAGCCAGCTATCTTGCTGTTGAAAATTGATTACTGAAAGGACATCTTGCGCGCTGGCAAGATGAGCATGAATTGAGTGAATAGCCGCTTTAGGCATCCCGGAAGAGCCGGAGGTCAGTATCATACTGGCCGGGCGTATCGCATCCCATGCCACTGAATTATCATCAGCATTTAGCGGTTCACTTTTCCAATCGAGGGATTTGGCATCCATCACAAGCAAGTTGTCACCACAAAAATCAGCCACAAAATCGATATTCAAATGTGGCAGTAATTCAACCAAAAGCATTTCAGGCAGTTGAGGATTCAGTGGCAATATCCGTGCGCCACACTGAAGCGCTGCAAGATAGCAAAACAGCATCTCTTCGCTGTTCTTCCCTCGCAACATTACGCCACTACCTTCAACTACCCCCTGTTGGCGAAAATTGGCCGCGATCATATCCAAAGAGATAACTAATTGATGCCAGGTTAGGGAACGATCACACAACTTGACGGCAATATTTTCAGGACTAAATGATGCCCAGTAGCGCCACGGCCACTGGGTAAATGGATTTAACTGCACCATGAGATTTCTAACTCGTCCAATCCTGTTACTGGCATCGTGCTACCCGGCCAACGGCGTACTAACTGGGACTGAATCAATTCCAGCGTATCCAGTCCAGGAATAGTCGCTGGCGTCAGCCAATGAGCAATACGGGCAAGCTGAGTCAAACCAAAGCTGGTTTCAATACTGGAGCTGATCACCGCCTCTAATCCCGCATTGTGCGCGGCTGAAATCAACTGACAACAACGGGCAAGGCTTCCTATCAGAGTAGGTTTAATCACAACAGCCGCCACCCCTGCTTGCTCTTCTACTTTAAAACCCTCATCACGGACACTTTCATCCCATGCAATGGCGATTCCAGTCTCACGGGCAAAAGCGAGCGATTGTTCCGGGGTTTGACAAGGTTCTTCCAAAAAGGCAATTCGGTTACGGTAATCAGGATTGACATACTTAGCGAAACTGTCCGCTTTAGCACGGCTCCAACTACGGTTAGCATCCAGTCGCAAAGATAAATCCGGTACCGCTTCCAGTAAAACGTTAACTACCATGCCATCACGTACCGCTTCATACAGTCCGACTTTCACTTTGGCAACTTTTTGTCCACTCATGTTACTGAGACGAACAATCAGTTCATCAGGATCGCCATTACACAATGGCGCTTTCCGGTAGTTAGCGTCTTTCGGTAATTTACCCTGCAATTCAGCTAATGCGCAGCTAATCCCGAATGCGACAGAAGGTAATTCACTTTCATCAGGTTCAGCGCCAAGGCGCCACTGTTTAAGCCATGTCTCCGCTGCTTGACCTGCCTGTTCAATGGTTTCTTTGCTAAATTCCGGTAGCGGTGAAATTTCACCCCATCCCTGTTGACCATTTTCCTGTAAGTGAACCAAAAAACCATCACGAGTTTTAAGCCGCTGATATCGTAGGATAATACCGGCTTCCATTGGCAATTTGAACCGGTATAAAGTTGCAGTTCGCATTATGGGTTACGTTTAAATTTACTAAAATCAGGGTGGCGTTTCTCAACGAATGCATTACGCCCCTCTTGACCCTCTTCTGTCATATAGAAAAGCATGGTGGCGTTACCTGCCAGCTCCTGCAATCCAGACTGACCATCACAATCCGCATTTAGAGCAGCTTTTAAGCAACGCAGGGCCATCGGGCTATTTTTCAGCATTTCACGACACCAGCGAACGGTCTCTTTTTCCAGATCCGCATAAGGCACAACGGTGTTAACCAAGCCCATCTCCAACGCTTGTTTAGCATCATATTGACGACACAAAAACCAGATTTCGCGGGCTTTTTTC
The DNA here is from genome assembly GCF_001083805.1 of Photorhabdus luminescens subsp. luminescens. Classification (GTDB taxonomy): domain Bacteria; phylum Pseudomonadota; class Gammaproteobacteria; order Enterobacterales; family Enterobacteriaceae; genus Photorhabdus; species Photorhabdus luminescens. The sequence continues at coordinate 216,425 of NZ_JXSK01000008.1, forward strand.
TGACCAACAATCCGTGCCATGTAAGATGCCCCCCAACCGCCGTCAAAAGAACCCACTTTAGGCCCAGTTTGACCGAAAATAGCGTTATCAGCCGCAATGGTCAGGTCACACACCAGATGCAGTACATGACCGCCGCCAATCGCATATCCAGCAACCATAGCAACGACAGGTTTTGGACAAGTGCGAATCTGGCGCTGGAAATCCAGTACATTTAGATGATGCATGTCATTGGCATCTTTATAACCACCATAATCGCCACGGACTTTTTGATCACCACCAGCACAAAACGCTTTTTCACCCATACCTGTCAGGATAATCACCCCGATAGTGTCATCATAGCGGGCATCATCCAACGCCCGCATCATCTCTTTAACCGTCAATGGCCGGAATGCGTTACGTACTTGCGGGCGATTAATGGTGATTTTAGCCATACCATCAGTGGATTTGTGATAAAAAATATCTTCAAATCCTTCGGAGCAGTCCTGCCATACAATTGGGGCATAAAGTTCTTCTTCGCTCGGGTAAATCATATTCGTATTCCTTATACATTAAAGAGTGATAAAAAATGGTTTACTACCGCCGCAAACGCTAGCGCGTTCGCTCTGTGAGCATTATGCCCAACACATGGAATAGTTTGCAGCGGCAAAGCGCAACGTTTTGCTAATTGATCAAATTTCTTGTCATTTTCGCCGCATAAATAAGCAAAAGGCAACGTCAGTTGTTGCAATACAGGCACCAACCAAGGTTGATGTCCAAGTGAGGTATTTTCCAGCATATCAGCCACACCATCGCCATTATTATGGCAGCGTATTTTGATCAGTTGCTGGCGCTGTTCGGGTAATAGATCAGAAAAAACCGGCTGCTGATACCAATCAGACAAAACCTGTTCCATCGGCTGAGAGCGAAAACGTCCGGCCCAATTTCTATCGTGTTCAAGACGATTATCTCGCTCCTGTTGGGAGAATAATCCAGGACTTCCGCCTTCAACTAACAGTCCACATAATCCCTGAATATCACCATAACAGGCATGATACATAGCAATGCGTCCCCCCAAGGAGTAGCCAATCAGCCAGTATTGACTAATTTGCTGTTCTGCTAATGTTTGAGATAAAAGACAACTCATATCCATAAGATCTTTTACCTGTACGTCAGTGGAATCACCGTGACCGGGTAGATCGATGACCAATGAGGGATAGTGAGCACACAGATTCACTAATGGCAACCATTCATCACCACAGCCCAATAATCCATGTAACCACACCAGCCACGGGCGGTCATTGTGACCGTTAAACTTGCGACAGGCCAGACTCACAACATTGCCACCTGTTTTAACAGTTGTTGTAAACACTCAGCCCCTTCTCTTTCCGGCACTTTTAATTCAATCAGCGTGGTTTCATTTTGTCGCCATGCCTGCTCAATACCTTGTTGCAACTCTATCCAACTTTGTGGGCTGGCATATTTCAAGCCGAACATCGCCGCAGCATGATCAAAACTAACCTGCTGAGGCATACAATAAAAACGTTGCCTTGCTTCTTCCGGGGTGGGTAGTAAAGAGAAAATCTGCCCGCCGTTATTATTTACCACGATTAACACGATTGGTGCGGAAGGATAACGCAACAGAACTAAGCTATTGAGATCATAAAGCGCCGATAAATCACCGATAACAGCCAAAGTCGGCTTTGCTGTTGCCCGTTGCACACCCGCCGCAGTGGAAATTAATCCATCAATGCCGCTAGCGCCCCGGTTACTGTAAACCGGATACCCCGCGGGTAATTGCCCCAGTGCATCTATCAAACGAATAATCAGGCTGTTACCGACAAACAACTGCCCGCGTTCAGGCAGTAATTCACGCAATCGATAGGCCACTGTTGCTTCACCGAATTTCCCTGCCAATTCTGTTCTAACGCAGTTGACCGCTTTTTCTGACCAGACAATCAGCTCTTCTGCCCACGGTGTATGCGATTGTGCCCACGGTACACGCGACTGTGCGGGATGAGCCAGTAACCAGTCAGTAATATCACAGGTCAATTTCTTGCCACGATGATTAGCGGGATCAAGCCGACCCGGTATCGGATCAATAATCCAAAACTCTTGCGGCTGACACTTCGCCTGCCACTGTAACAAGCGTTTCCCAATCAAGCTGAAACCAAACTGCACGACCAGTTGCGCTTGCGCTAAAATCTCCTGCACATGAGGATTATCCAGCCATAAATCGGCACAAGGCAATGGCTGCCCAGTTTGTGAAAGCACATTGCCAATCAGCGGCCAGCCCAATGCTTTTGCCCATTTAGCAACATTAACTCCCTCTTCGGCACTCATTCGACCGGCCAATACAACGCCTTTTTTCTGCTGCCAATAGTTCCAATCCGGCACTTCTGCCACAACATTCGCTACTGGTTGACTCAACCAAGGTTCGTTACTTTTCCACCAATCGCCTAACTGCTGCTGCCACTCCTTATAAGCAGGCTCTTCATTACCATATAATGGTTCGGCAAATGGGCAATTCATATGCAAAGCCCCATGCCGCAAACTCGCCATATTATGATCTATGACAGAAACCAACCAACTTGCCGGTATATCTACGGTCGGTCTTGGCAAAGAAATTGTCTGGCATGGATGAGAAGCAAAAATACCATTCTGACGGATAGCCTGATTGGCGCCGCAGTCCATTAATTCTGGCGGTCGATCAGCGGTAAGGAAAACCACTCGCTCACCCGTTAAACTGGCTTCAATTAATGAAGGATAAAGATTCGCTACCGCGGTTCCAGAAGTCACGATAACGGCAACCGGTTCTCTGCTTGCTTTAGATAATCCCAGCGCCAGATGCCCTAATCCACGTTCGTCAAAATGAGTATGACAAATCAGTTTGTTATTTGCCGCAGCGGCTATTGTCAAAGGCGTGGAACGTGAACCGGGCGCAATGCAAACATGACGTAATCCATGACGAGAAAGTGCTTCCAATAAAAGTTCCGCCCAGCGGCGGTTAAATGCGCTGTTTGACATAGTTTACTCAGAAAATTTCTATAAAAGCTGACTATTAGCCTAACGGCACAGATAATTATTTCTTTATCCTAGTTCAATGAATTGCCACTTAATCGGAGATTGTTTTCATTCAACTATTCACCTTTCAGCAAAGTACGCAGCCCGGCAGCTTTATTTTCTATTTCTATCCACTCCTGTTGCGGATCAGAACCCATCACAATCCCTGCACCGGCATACAGTGAAAGTAAATTGTTGTTAATTTGTGCGCAACGTAGGGAAACCGCAAACTCACTCTGCTCACAGGAAAGATACCCTGCGGAACCCGCATACCAGTCACGATTAAATGGTTCGCTATCACGAATAAAATCACGTGCCGCTTCACGAGGTAATCCAGCGACCGCAGCCGTTGGTTGTAAACGATGCAAGCAATCACTATCACGGGCATGCTTCAATTTTCCCTGAATTCGGCGACGTAAATGCTGGACTTTTCGCAAACGAATCACATCTGGAGGAGCCACATCGACAGAAACCACAGCGCCTTGAAGACGCTGGCAAATATCATCAACGACGAGCAAGTTCTCATGCTGATTTTTTTTATCATCCAGCAGCCATTGCCCTAATTTTTCGGCTTGCTGAGTATCATCGGAATTGGCAACCGTCCCCGCCAGCGCTTCGGTATAAAGCTGAGTCTGCTTACGGTAGTAAAGCCGTTCTGGCGAAGACGCCAAAAATGCCTCATGCCGATTAAAAGCCAGCATAAAATGATAACAACGGTGATTTATCTGGCGACTCGCTGCCATAAACTTCGCAGCCGCTAAAGATTCACTCAATATCAGTTGAGTCTTACGCGCCATCACGACTTTCTCCATCTTACGATGGGTAATAGTGTCCAAAGCCTGCTCAATCAAGTCACACCACCGGGCGCGTTCCGGCACATTCTCCGCGTTCACTATCACTGCTTGTAACGCAGAGAATTCCCGGTGCGGAACTAACTGTTGCAGAAATTCCTGTGCATTTCTCACATCCTGCCGGCCTGCGATATTCAAATACAACCAGCTTTCGTCACGGCAACGGCGTAATTCGATACGGGGCAAAAACAGGTAACCGGCTTCCCCTGCTTCAGATTGCGTAATACGAGCTGGTTGAATCCGATCCCAGGCATTCAGCCCCCAGATCCGTATCTGTGGAAATTGACGGTTTCTGTGCAAAAAATTTTCGGCTAAAGCGATATCACTGAAAAGGTGGATTTGCCCACAAGCAGCGACCTCTTCATGGCCCTCTCTGTGATGCCAATAGAATTGTGGATAATGAGACTGCGCTGCCAGCCATTCCAGCCAGTAAGTGCTGCAACCTACTGGCAGAGGAAATGAAATTTGTTGGATACCAACTTCGCTAACTTGTTCATTATTCAGTGTTTTACATACATCAGCGACAATATTAGCAATTCGATTCACCACTTCTGCCCCAAAAGACGTGATAAAAGTAGGATTATACGGGGCATTAATAATAATTAAAGCCCTGATTATTTATGTAGTTATGCTTGTTCGATTCCGTTAGCAGTATGCCATTATCTCAATACTGAAACAGGCCAAATCAGAAGTTTTGTCCCTCAGATAACGAACACTAAGTTCATTAATATGATCAATTTTCACGATGCAATTTATAAAAAAATGACTCTTTTACTTACTACGAAAAATTTACTAAATAAATACCGTTATTATAAACCAAGGAACAAATATTTACTCTTTGGATAAGATCATCCTATAAAAACATATCTTATTTGCACAATAGCCAAATAGAATTATAGAAAAAACCCTCTTATTTGTTAATTTGAACTACTATATGAACAATTAAGGCTTTAATTTAAACATATAATTAAAAATAATAAAAAAACATCTGACTTATTTTTTATAAAAATACAACATTACCTAATTTTAAAATTAAAAATATAGAAATCATATAACCACCACATCACAAAACCGACTTAGTTATTTGTTTTAACTTAATTTTTATATAAAATCCAATTAAACATTCTATATTTATCATTCTAATATCAATAAATAAATGAAAACTTAAGTCATATAGACAAGAAAACCAAAGGATTATTCTCACCCTCAATTGCTAAAACAATAAAAATTCATACTATTTAATTCTATATATCAGACATAAAAAATCAAAAATAAATTTATTTAAGATTAATAGCAACGTAAAAATACTATTTAATAAAACTCATGAGTTAAACTGTTTCTTCAACAGTTAATCACGTAAATATATGTATTTTTAATTAAGATTATTCAATAAAAAACACAACGTGAATTTAACAACATGAGTATTATGACGTTCGGTTATGCCTTGATGTATTTAATAATTTTTTAATAAAGCAAGAACCAATAATGGAGAAATATATGTTATTAGCTCAACTTCCAGCGGAAAAAACACTGAACGAAACAGATATTCCCTCGGCTACCTTGCAATTACTGACTGGTAAACAAGAAGGTGTTGCACGCCCCGGAGGAATATTTACCAAAGAAGACCTGATTAATATCAAACTGTATGTTAAGAAAGGCTTATCACTCCCTTTTAATCTTGAGGAAGTGAAGAGCTATCTGAACTATCAAAGAGTCAATATCGCTGGATTAGAACCAGAGGATATTCATGCCCTGTTTGAAGAGATCCGTATCCATTCACTTAGCTGGAGTCAAGTAGAAAGAGATGTCCTGCAACAGAGCATAGATCTGGAGATTATTGGTCAACAAATTACCGAAACCGGAGAGAATATAATCAGTATCATCAATGAGATGCCAATTATTGAACGTATCAAGAGAAAATTGGGAAATATCTCAAACAGCCAACTGTCTCAGATCACCTATACCAACGAAGACAAAGAAGTATCACACGCTCTAATAGAGATCCTCGACACGATGAAGAATGATATTGAGAAACAGAGGCAGAAAACTGAAAAGGTCAAAGACGAAGTATCCGATTTTAAACTAAAACTTATCGGCGGCAGACTGGCAAACGGCAGTATTGCTATGGGTTTGCAACCGCAGGTTGAAAATAAAAGAAAGTTGATGAGAGACAATAAAATGTCGGTCAACATTGAAGATTTAGACGAAAAAATTATTGAAAAGAAAGCGGAAATCGACCAACTCAGGCAAGATTACAACAAATTCGTCGGCCTGGCTTTTTCTGGTATTGCCGGAGGGATTATAGGTCTCGCAATTACTGGCGGTATCTTTGGCTCCAAGGCAGAAGAAGTACGTAAACTAAAGAATGAATTGATCGCAGAAGTACGCAGCCTGGAAGAGAGTATTAGGGGACAACGCGCCCTGCAAAAATCCATTACCACTTTATCCCTTGATTTTAGCGACATTGATACCCGCTTGTTGGACGCAGAAGTGGCACTGAACCACTTGGATTACATGTGGCAATCCATGCTAACTCAAATCAATGCTTCCAGGGATAAATTCTCTCAAATTAACAACGCACTAAAACTGACTTCTTTCATCACTAAATTCCAGCAAGTGATAAGCCCTTGGAAAGAAGTAGAAGGTTCCGCTAAGCAATTAGTCAGAGTTTTCGATGAAGCGTTGAAAGAATACAAACATCGCTATAACTAATTGTTCCCCGCTCGTACTACATAGGAAATAGAAAAAAGGAGTATTAGAATGACTGAGATCGTCACTTTTCCACAGCAGGCTGTTGTTTATCCAGAAATTAACGTAAAAACTTTGAGTCAAGCCGTGAAAAACATCTGGCGTCTGTCACACCAGCAAAAATCAGGCATCGAAATTATTCAGGAAAAAACACTACGAATAAGCTTATACAGCCGTGACCTCGACGAAGCAGCGCGTGCCTCTGTACCCCAACTGCAAACCGTACTGAGGCAACTCCCCTCTCAAGATTACTTCCAGACCATCACCGAAATCGATACGGCGCTGGAAAATCCCGAATTAGACGATGAAACTCGAAATACTCTTTTGGAAGCACGCTTAGAACATACCCGTAATCTGAAAAAAGATGTCAAAAACGTTATTCACATCTTACTCAAAGAAGAGAACCAGATGGCAAGCAGGATTGCCGATGTGAGCAATGTCGTGATCTTAGAACGCCTAGAAGATAGGCTGAAAGAGGAGCAAGCACGAAAAGTGGAGATTCAAGATGATATTGCACAGAATGGGGAAAATAAAGCCAGATTAGTCGTAGAACGCAACAAAATCATCGAAAGCCAGGACGTTATCCGCCAATACAATTTAGCTGATATGTTCAAAGACTATATTCCCGATATCAAAGAGCTGGATAAACTGGACGTAGCCAATCCTAAAAAAGAGCTTATCAAGCAAGCGATCAAACAAGGGGTTGAGATCGCTAAAAAGATTCTGGGCAATATCTCTAAAGGGTTAAAGTACATAGAACTGGCCGATGCCAGAGCTAAATTGGATGAGCGAATCAATCAGTTAAACAAAGATTGCGATGACTTGGAAACCCAATTGAAAGGAGTAGAACAACGAATTGCCGGTATAGCAGATGTGCATCAAATTGATAAGGAGAGAGCCACATTACTGCTTCAGGCAGCTAAACTAGAACAAGTATGGAATATATTTGCCAAGCAATTACAGAACGCCATAGATGGCAAAGCCAACCAGCAGAATCTACCCAAGATCATACACAACCAGTTGGCTTTCCTTGATGATTTGGCACAGCAATACCACTCGATGCTATTGAGTTAAGCTCAGAAGACATCATTCACCTATAAGAGATAACAACAACCCGGTAAGGACAACCTTACCGGGTCAGGTTATTGACCAACCGATTTAAAAACATCCCTAAAGACATAAGCAGGGCCGCACGTCTGCTAGATTGGGGACATAATATCATTACGCGGAAACTGAAAGATTTTCACAAATCTCCCCTTCTAATAAACATCAGTCCAGCATTATCGATTGTGTCGCATGATCGATTGTATTGCATGATCGAGTGATGTTTTAATGCTCGTCACTATTTTTTCAATATAAATTAGGAGAATATAAATGAACAAGCTAATTCTGTCCTCTAATATGTTGTTGAAAGAGGAACAAACTGTTTCGTTGACCCAAGTAGACCTAACCAAAGAAGACCCATCTCTGCTGGAGTTGCTACAACAGCAAATTGAAGCCGAGGACAGTCTCACGCAACAGGCCGGACCACGTTGGTATCGCTCTGGTTTAGGCCCTAAACCAACTCAAGGCGGAACGTATATTTCTGGTACAACCTTAGCTCCCTTGAACGGACCGGCGCCTTCAGGAATCGTGAACACCATTCAGTGTACCTATGACCGAATCAATTGGGCTGGCTGGCAAAATCAAATCACGCTGCGTCTTTTCATCACCACCCCGGATAATTCCACTGCATGGGAAGCATTTCTGGATGTAGCCAGCGACTCGGCCACGATCAATGCCGCAGGAGCGAATGTTCCAGCAGACTGTAGGATTACCCTGCAAATGAAAGTCGGGAATATCACGGGCGGGTTGTATCAGCCGCCGTACATTTCATCCTATGACTGCTGGGTAAACTACAACTAACACGAACTGTTGAGGACGCGCCTTTGGATATGTGCCAAAGGCGCGCTTCTAAATACGTTGTTTACTGTGAAAGATGTTACCCTGAATATATTCTTGAAGAAGTCAGATTGGATGCGATAATTAAAGAAATAAACTTTAATTTTAATACCATTAATATATTTATTACCCTCTTTGGTTTTAAACCTAAGAATCAAATACAAGAAAAAGGAAAAACGAGAAAATCAGAGTATCGATTTAATGAAAATGGATGAATTTGAGTTACAGGCTCAAAATAGCCCAATAAAAACCATTCATTAAATGAATTTTTAATTAAAAATAAGAAAACTCTCGGAATGGGAATCGCCCTATTTGATATCACCTTTTTAACCATATTCATTTTATCTTTTTATCTGCCTTTCCATTTAACAGCCTATTCACATCCATATTTAATTCGTTTATCGACAATGTTATCCATCCACTTATTTTACATTTACCTAACCTGACATGACCATTTAAAATCACAAAAACAAAAATATTAAAAATTTCATATAAAATACAGATTTAACTATAAGTGCAGATTTTTAAAAAAACGTTAATTAAATTTAATCCAACCCCATTAACTATTAATTGAAAATTGAAAAAATCAGCGAAAAAAGAATATTTTCCGAAAAAACATAAAGGGGAACCTTTATACTATCAAGCTATTTATTGATTGATTTATAAAGATAAAAAAAGAGGGATAATTTATGAAAACTGTTCAAAATTGCCAATGAAACAGCATCAACAAAGATAAAAAGCAAGTATGATTAAACGTAAAACACAATATACCATGATGATTAAACTTAATAGAAATCAGGTAGTAAAAGCAGTAAAAACAGTAAAAACAGTAAAAACAACGATTAAAACCAGAGGTTAAAAAAATGGCTTTTAATAGCCATTTAAAACCTGCTCACCATAAAACCATCAGTGAAAAATGAGAAAATAATTAGCTTTATTTATGATTATAAATAACACTTCATAATTCTACTACACATGACCACTTTGAAAATCTCATTTATACCCCGTGAAAAAGGCAAATAAGAATATAAAATAGGTTAACAAGGCAATATATTTAAAAAATCAACCGATTTTAATAACGTTTTCAACTGGGAATTAAACTTTTTTATCAGCCAGTTAAATAATCGTTTATAAAGAATCCGATTACCTATAATAAAATATTATTAAATGAATTTACTGATTTATTTAAACATCATTTAAATAGACATAGTTTTAAGAGAAAACCTAAAATCATATGACGAGACTATTTTAATAAATAAAAGATTTTATTTTTATAACCCAAGTCTTTTCAAAACTGACCCGGTAAGAATAATCTTACCGGGTTTTTATATTCCAAATAATCCGTAACAACTGACTGGCTATTTAGAGAGTAATTTTCGCTTGCTGTATCACATCAATCAGCGGTTGAGGCCAGATACCTAGCGCTAATACCAATAATGCGGAAATCAGAACAACAATCCCGCCGGCAGTCGATGCCCAGTTCCTTGGCGTGTCACGGTTAAGGGCCTTCGGCGCAGGCAGGTACAGACTGACCATGACCCGTAGATAGTAGTACAGGCCGATAGCACTACCCAAAACCACAGCGCCCGTCAGCCACCACAGTTCTGCTTGTACACCCAAGACAATGACGTAGAACTTACCAATAAAGCCAAATGTCATTGGGATCCCCGCCAGTGACAACATCATCACCGTCATTACCGCAGACAGAATAGGTTTATGCCAAAACAGACCACGATATGAGTAGAGGGAATCTGCATCCGGCCCTTTATATGGGCTGGACATGAGGCTAACAACACCAAATGCGCCGATACTGCTAAACAGATAACCTGCCAGATAGATACCGACCGTTTCTTCTGAAAGCTGGTGATTTTGTACCGCCACCAGCGCCACCAGTAAATAACCCAAGTGAGCAATAGAAGAGTAACCAAGCAAACGTTTGATATTTGTCTGAGTCAGCGCCATTAAGTTACCGAACAGCATAGAAGCAATCGCAATAACAGTTAATACTGTACGCAGTGCTTCACTATCCGCCATTGGCGCTTCAACGAATAAACGTATCACTACCGCAAAAATCGCTATCTTACTGGCTGTTGCCAGAAAGGTAGAGACCGGCGCAGGCGCTCCTTGGTAAACATCCGGCGTCCAGAGATGGAAAGGCACCAGTGATAATTTGAAGCCAAGGCCGACAACCAACATACCCAAGCCTGACAGTATCAAAGGTTGATAGATATAGCTGTCAGACAAACGATGCCCTAGCGCGGCAAAAGAGAGATCGCCTGATTCCGCATATAACAACGCTATACCAAACAGCATGAAAGAAGAGGCCGCCGCAGACAGCAACATATACTTGATAGCTGCTTCCAGAGAGCGTTTCTGGCGATAGGCATAACCAATCAAACCAAACAGCGGCAAAGTTAATAACTCAATACCGATAAACAATGATGCCAAGTGGTTTGCACAAGCCAGAAGAATCCCACCCACTGTCGCAATTAGCACCAACAGATAGAACTCTTCTTTGTTATCTGGATAATTTTCTAGCCAGGAATAGGCAAAAGTCGTCGTTGCCAAGCTCGCAACCAGCACGAGACCGATATAGAGCATAGCATAGCGATCCACATGAACCAGTGGAGTGACATCCATCGCTTCTTGCTGTCCGACAAAATAGAGAGACAGCAGAGCCAGATTCAAACCTATCACGGTCAAAGTGGTGTTAATAAAGTGATCGCGTCGCCACGCAATGGACAGCATCACAACGACTACCGTCAATCCGACGATCAACAGCGGTAACAGCGCGATCAGTTGTTGAGGAGTTATTGTCATGGCGAATTACGGCCTTGTAGTTGAAATTGAAGCTGAATACCAGGTCTGGATGTTATCCATCGCTGCCGCTGAAGTATCAAGGATAGGTTGTGGGTAGAAACCCATCACCACCAGTAATATCAACAGCACCATTACAATGGATACTTCTCGCATATCCATCCGTCTTAGTGGTTCGTCTGATTTTGCCTCACCGTAGTAAGCACGCTGCATCATATACAGGGCATAGACAGAAGCGAAAACCAGACCAAACACAGAAATCGTTATAATTAACGGAAATTCACTAAAACTACCAAACAGGATCATAAATTCACCGATGAAGTTACCGGTCCCCGGCATCCCCAGTGTCGCGACAGCAAAGGAGAGCGATAATGCAGGCAAGAACTGCACACGTTTCCACAAGCCGCCCATGAGATTCATATCACGGGTATGTAAGCGCTCATAAAGCTGCCCGCAGAGAATAAACATGCCTGCGGCTGACAGACCATGAGCAATCATCTGAATAATTGCCCCCTGATAAGCAAGCTGGCTGCCAGAATAGATCGCGATTAACACAAACCCCATATGAGAGATACTGGTATAAGCAATCAAGCGTTTGATATCTGTCTGGCTGAATGCCATCCATGCGCCATAGAAGATCCCAAGCACCCCCAACCACATCGCAATCGGCGTGAACTCATGAGAAGCTTCCGGGAACAGCGGCAAAGCGAAACGCAACAGGCCATAACCTGCGGTTTTCAGCAAGATACCCGCCAAATCAACAGAACCCGCGGTTGGCGCCTGACTGTGCGCATCAGGCAACCACCCATGCAAGGGCACAACTGGCATTTTCACAGCAAACGCAATGAAGAAACCAAGCATCAGCAAGTATTGAACGGTGTGTGACATGGGTGTATTCAGCAGTTTTCCATAGCTGAATGTCCACTCGCCTGTTCCGTTATAGTGAACCAATACCAGCGCCATAATCGCAATTAACATCACCAAGCCGCTCGCCTGGGTGTAAATGAAAAACTTGGTCGCCGCAGTGATACGAGTCTTGCCGCCTGAACCTCTGTGACCCCAAAGCGCAATTAGGAAGTACATCGGCACCAACATCATTTCCCAGAAGAAGAAAAACAGGAACATGTCGATAGCGAGGAACACCCCCATCACACCACCCAAGATCCACAGCAAGTTCAAGTGGAAAAAGCCCTGATATGGCTGATTTTCCGTCCATGAACAGAGAATAGCCATCAGCCCCAGTAGCGCAGTCAACACCACCATCAGCAACGATAAGCCATCCAGAGCAAGGTGAATACTGATACCAAAACGCGGGATCCACGGCATAAGAAATTCCTCTTGCCATTGAGGGAGCCCTTGTGGATTCGCCAAGGTGTAGCCCCCCTGCAACCATAGTTGCAGAGAGAGCACCAGAGTCAACCCCATCGAAATTAACGCGATCCAACGCGGTACACGGGTACCGATGCGTTCAGCCTGCCAACTCAACAGGCCACCGATGAAGGGCATAAGAATTAGCCAAGGTAATAGCATGGCGCAATGTATCCCTTAAATTAAACCAGTAGCAGCAGAGCTAAAACCAGCACTGCACCCAACCCCATAGAGGCAACGTACCAACGGACCTGTCCATTTTCACTCAGACTAAGACCTTTGTTACTCCAGCGTGATAACACCGCAGGAATATTCATCAGTGAATTTAGCGGATCGTTTCGCAATACATGGGTAATGTTCTTGAACGGCTTAACAAATACCCAATCATAGAGAACATCAAAGCCCCAGGCATTAAACCACCACACGGAGAAGAAACGGCCCGGAGCACTTTGCGCCACACCATTCACCAACTGACGTTTACCCAAATACAGTGCCATTGCCAGCAAAATACCCGCTACAGCGATCACGCCAGAAACTACTTCCAGAGTCATTTTGCCTGTATGATCCATTACATGGCTGCCCGGCAACACTCCCGCCAATGGCGGCACAATCAACGCGCCCACAAAGGTTGAAAGCACTAGCAATACCAGTAACGGCAAGTGATGGGTAATACCTTTAACAGGATGGGCTTTTGTTTTCGCCTCACCGTGGAATACGATGAAAATCATGCGGAAGGTATACAAAGAAGTCATAAATGCACCTGCCAGACCAGCCAGCATTAGGTTGATATGACCATGTGACATTGCTCCCCACAGAATTTCATCTTTACTGTAGAAACCGGCAGTGACGATTGGCAACGCGGATAACGCCGCGCCACCCACCAGAAAGCAGATATAAACCAATGGAATGGATTTACGCAATCCTCCCATTTTGAAAATATTCTGTTCGTGATGACAAGCCAAAATGACGGAACCTGATGCCAGGAACAACAGCGCCTTAAAGAAAGCGTGAGTCATCAGGTGGAAGATTGCCGCATCCCACGCCTGAACCCCTAACGCTAAGAACATGTAGCCAATCTGGCTCATGGTTGAGTAAGCCAATACCCGCTTAATATCGGTTTGCACTAACGCTGCAAAACCTGCCAACACCAACGTGACAGCGCCAACAGTGCCAACCAGTTGCAGGATTTCCGGCGCCATCAAGAATAGACCGTGGCTACGTGCAACCAGGTAAACCCCGGCGGTCACCATCGTTGCCGCATGGATCAACGCAGAAACCGGCGTTGGACCGGCCATCGCATCGGCCAACCAAGTTTGTAACGGCAATTGGGCTGACTTACCTACGGCCCCACCCAATAACATCAGGGTTGCCCAAGTAATCACCGAAGAACCAGCTTCCAGATGCTGCGGAGCTAAAATCGCCAACTCGCGGAAGTTCAATGTTCCCAGATTGTCATACAGAATGAACATGCCGATAGCCAGGAAGACGTCACCTACACGGGTAACGACAAAGGCTTTCATTGCCGCGGCGCCATTCGCCGGATTGGTATAATAGAAGCCAATCAGCAAATAACTGCACAGCCCCACCCCTTCCCAACCGAGATACATCAGCATCATGTTATCTGCCAGAACCAGTATCACCATGCTGGCAATAAACAGGTTGGTATAAGCGAAGAAACGGGAATAACCCTCTTCACCACGCATATACCACGAGGCATACATATGGATCAGGAAACCAACGCCAGTTACCACACTCAACATGGTAAGCGATAAACCATCAAGAACCAGAGTGAACGGGATACTGAAATTCCCAACTTCCATCCAGTTCCATAGGTTCTGGCTATAAACCAGATCGCCCGCGCCATTCTGACTGTTGAAATCGATAGCAACCCATAAGGTAACCAATGCAGCCAAACCAACAGAACTAATCCCAATGGTAGCTGATGTATTTTCAGACCAGCGGCCACGGGAAAATGCCAACAGCAAAAATCCCAACAGTGGCAGCAGAATTGTTAAATAGAGTAAGTTCATCCGCGCATCTCACTGACTATATCAATATTCAGATTCTGGCGACGACGATAGAGCTGTAATAACAGCGCCAGTCCAATACTCGCCTCTGCCGCCGCCAAGCTGATAGCCAAAATAAACATCACCTGACCATCTGGCTGGCCCCAATAGCTGCCTACCACAACAAAAGCCAAAGCCGCAGCATTAATCATCACTTCGAGTCCAATTAACATAAACAACAGATTACGGCGAATGATGAGCCCGGTCAGGCCCAGCACAAATAGAATTGCCGCCAAAATCAGTCCATGTTGAAGAGGTATCATGGTTGCTCCTCCGCATTTCGGTTGCTGAGCACTTCACCCTGTTTATGCTCACGGCCTATGTGATACGCCACCACCATACCGGCAAGTAATAGCAAAGAAGCCAGTTCAACAGCCAATACATACGGCCCAAATAAACTGATACCCACTTCTTTAGCGCTGATAACTTCACCGGTGATATTGTCGGCAATATCGCCATGAGAAACATTGATAATGGTATACACCAGCACAACAAGCAGCACGGCTGACAGTATCCCCGGACCAACCCAGGTCTTCGGTTTCAACCAGACACGCTCTTGTTCCACAACAGATTTGCCAAGGTTTAGCATCATCACCACGAAAACGAACAGCACCATAATGGCCCCGGCGTAAACGATGATCTCTAGCGCACCGGCAAAATAAGCGCCAAGCGAAAAAAACACCGCTGAAAGCGCCAGCAGAGAAACAATCAGATACAACAGCGCATGTATCGGATTGGTATGGGTAATCACCCTGATAGTTGCCAATATGGCAATCAGCCCGGCGGTATAAAACGTAAATTCCATGAATATCGCTCCTTACGGCAACAAGCTTTTAACGTCGATAGGTTTCGCTTCATCGTCGGCTTCACCTTTTGGTTTGCCGCCAATTGCCATACCTGTCTTACGGTAAAAGTTATAATCAGGATATTTACCCGGACCTGAAATCGTCAGGTCCTCTTTTTCATACACCAGATCCTGGCGCTTAAATTCCCCCATTTCGAAATCCGGCGTTAATTGGATCGCAGTCGTCGGGCAAGCTTCTTCACATAAGCCACAGAAAATACAACGTGAGAAGTTAACGCGGAAAAATTCTGGATACCAACGACCATCTTTATGTTCAGCTTTTTGCAGTGAGATACATCCCACTGGGCAAACCGCCGCACACAAGTTACAGGCAACACAACGCTCTTCACCGTCCGGATCGCGCGTCAGCACAATACGGCCACGGTAACGGGGCGGCAGATAAACCGGTTCCTCTGGATACATTTGGGTTTCGCGCTTATGAAAGGCATGCAAGCCAATCATCCAAATACTGCGTACCTGGGTGGCAAAACCAACCACTAACTCTTTCAATGTCATGGTTCATTCCCCCCTTATTGAGCGTTGTACAAAATCACTGCCGCAGTCGCCAGCAGGTTAAGTAAGGTCAGCGGCAGACAGATTTTCCAGCCAAATGCCATCACCTGGTCATAACGTGGGCGTGGTAAAGAGGCACGTATCAGGATGAACATCACCATGAAGAATGCCGTTTTCAACGCAAACCAGACAAATGGCGGCAGGAATGGACCATGCCAACCACCAAAGAACATTGTCACAATCAGGGCAGAAACCGTGACAATACCGATATATTCACCAACGAAGAACAGGCCGAATTTCATACCGGAGTATTCAATATGGTAACCGTCAGCCAGCTCCTGTTCTGCTTCCGGCTGGTCAAATGGATGACGGTGACACACCGCCACACCCGCGATAGCAAAAGTCAAGAAGCCAAAGAATTGAGGAATGATATTCCACATATGCTCCTGTGCATTGACGATATCCACCATATTGAAGGAATCTGCCTGAGCAACAACGCCCATAAAGGAGAGGCCGATAAACACTTCGTAACTCAGTGTCTGCGCAGAAGCACGCATCGCCCCCAGTAATGAGTATTTGTTGTTACTTGACCATCCAGCAAACAACACCGCATAGACAGCCAGACCCGCCATCATCATGAAGAACAAAATACCAATGTTCAGATCAGCGGCCATCCAAGTCGGCGTAATCGGCACAATAGCAAACGCCAACAACAGAGAAACGAAACCAATCACCGGCGCCAAGGTAAAAATCATTCTGTCGGCAAACCGTGGTACCCAGTCCTCTTTGAAGAACATTTTGAGCATGTCAGCGACGATTTGTAATGATCCACCCCAACCAACACGGTTCGGCCCATAACGGTTTTGAAACAGCCCTAGCAAACGACGTTCACCAAAACTCATCAATGCCCCACAGACAACCACCACTACCAGGATCACCACTGCTTTCAGAACAGCGATCAGCACATCAATAATTTCGGGGGTTAACCAACTCATTGTGCAACCTCCCGCAGATTATTCACGGAAACACCTGCCAATACCGGAGGGATACCCGGCATTCCCATCGGCAAACCGATCTGCCCTTGAGCAAGACTTTCACTCAGACGAACTGCCAGACGCAGTTGCTGACCAAAACAATCAAACTCCAGAACAGAACCCGTTTTCACACCCAATTGATCCGCATCTTTGCTATTGAGCATCACATAAGGCTCCGGCATACGTTCCTGAATGACATCAGAACGCTGAGTTAACTCTTCACTACCGAACAAATGGTGGTAAGGAGCCACTGTCCATTGGTTATCTTGTGCAATAAATGCTGTCGGAATCTGATCGAAGTAGTTCAGACCGCCATCTGTAGTTTCAATCAGACGCACACCGGGATCGCCAAAGCGCAGATGACCACCGACCTCTGCCTGGAATTTGTTCCAAGCTTGTGGTGAGTTCCAGCCCGGCGCCCACGCAAATGGCACCTGCTGACGATAAGCATTGGGACTATTGTTACCTTCCATTGAGAAAGCAAATGGCGAATCGACATCCTCTGGCTGACGCTGCTCATGTACGCTAAGATTCGCCAACATTGCAGTACGACCACTGTAACGGTGCGGTGAACGAGCCAGTTTCTGACCACGGATACGGAATGTAGAATCCGGCGCTGCATCAACAATGCCTTTAAGCTGTGGCATTGTTTCAACACAGGCATCAATAACATGGTCAAGCTGTGTCCAATCTAAATGGCGTTCAGTATAAGTTGTTTGCAAGGAGTGCAACCAACGCCAACTCTCCAACATTACCACCGACTTGTCGTAGAAAGAGGGTTCGAAAACTTGGAAATAACGCTGTGCCCGACCTTCCTGATTTACCAGCGTACCGTCACTTTCTGCAAAGCTAGAAGCTGGAAGAATCAAATGGGCTTTATCCATGATGGCGGTGCGTTGATGATCAATCACAATTAGGTTTTTCAGATTGTTCAGCGCATCGTCTACTTTATCTGCTGCGGCATGCCGATAGAGATCATTTTCCATCACGATAGCCGTATCAGATTCACCACTGCTTATCCGTTGCAACGCAACATCCAGCGGCTGAGCCTCCATCATTCCCAATCCAATACTATTCGCATAGATTGCAACAAACGACAAACCGACATCTGAGCCTCGGTCTTTCAGTGCCCAGGCAACATTGGCCGCTGCTTGAATAATCGCATCGCTACCGACGTTACTACCGCTGATAATCAGCGGTTTCTTCGCGCCAATCAATGCTTGCGCAACCATTTCCACTTTAGCTTTCAGTTCGTCAGGCAAATTTTCAACTGCCGGCGCAGTGTTATCCAATGCATGAGCGACTGCAAAACCAAAACGCGCCTGATCATCAACCGGCGCTCGATAATTCCACGCTGCGATATCATCCAGACGAGTATCATCCACATTGGTCACAAACAGGGGATATTTCGCACGCTGACCAATATTCATCACAGCGGCAATTTGCCAATCAGCAACTTTCTGAGCAGCGGCCATTTCGCGGGCTTTGCCTTTCACAGCCTGACGAACGGCCAGCGCCATCCGGGCGCCGGTTTGCGTTAGATCTTCACCTAAAATCAGTACCGCATCATAGCTTTCAATTTCACGCAGCGACGGTGTATAAACACCCCCCTGTTGCAGAATTTCCAACATCATATCAAGACGTTGTTGTTCAGCCGCAGCAATCCCACTATAGAAGTTTTCCGCACCCACCAGTTCACGCAGTGCAAAGTTACTTTCCAGACTGGCGCGTGGGGAACCGATACCGATGGCATTTTTGGCCTGACGTAAAATATCTGCCCCACCCTGCATGGCCTGTTCAGCGTTAAGCGAGATCCAATGATCGCCACGCAATTGCTGTGGCTGACGAGGGCGATCTTTACGATTGACATAACCGTAACCGAAACGACCACGGTCACACATAAAATAGTGGTTTACCGTCCCGTTATAACGGTTCTCGATACGGCGTAATTCACCATAACGCTCCCCCGGGCTGGTGTTGCAACCAATGCTGCACTGTTGGCAGATACTTGGCGCAAACTGCATATCCCATTTACGGTTATAACGTTCAGAATGGGTTTTATCAGTAAATACCCCTGTTGGACAGATTTCTACCAGGTTACCGGAGAACTCACTTTCCAACGTTCCGCTTTCAGGGCGACCAAAATAGATATTATCGTGAGCGCCATAGACACCAAAATCAGTGCCGTCGGCGTAATCTTTGTAGTAACGCACACAACGATAACAAGCAATACAGCGGTTCATTTCATGAGAAATAAACGGCCCCAATTCCTGATTGTTATGAGTACGCTTAGTGAAACGGTATTTACGGAATGTATGACCGGTCATCACGGTCATATCCTGTAAGTGGCAGTTGCCCCCTTCTTCACACACCGGGCAATCGTGCGGATGGTTAGTCATCAACCACTCAACCACACTCTCACGGAACTTCTTAGCCTCTTCATCATCAATAGAGATAAAAGTGCCATCCGCCGCCGGAGTCATACAAGACATTATCAGACGACCGCGCGTATCATCCGCGTTTTGATATTGCTTCACCGCACACTGGCGGCAAGCGCCAACGCTTCCAAGCGCTGGATGCCAGCAAAAATAAGGAATATCCAACCCCAAAGAGAGGCAGGCTTGTAACAGGTTATCAGCCCCGTCTACATCATATTTTTTGCCGTCTACATGTATCGTAGCCATAGTCAGCATGCTTCCAAATGACCTGCTTTTCAGCAAGTGTTAATCAAAAATTCTGCTAATTTCGTGAAAAACCCATTACCAACGCTGTTTCAACAGGTTTGACTGGATACCCGCAATGAAATGAGTGTTGCCATAGTCTTTGGTCACAATTCCAGCTTCGAATTCATCACGGAAATATTTGATGGCGCTCTGTAGTGGTTCCACGGCCCCTGGCGCATGAGCACAGAATGTATTACCTGGCCCAAGGAAGCGACAGAGCTGTTCCAACGTTTCAATATCCCCCGGCTGCCCTTCCCCACGCTCTATTGCACGCAGGATTTTCACGCTCCACGGCAACCCGTCACGACATGGCGTACACCAGCCGCAAGATTCACGAGCAAAGAACTCTTCAAGATTACGGGTTAAAGAAACCATGTTAATTTCATGGTCAACCGCCATTGCCAAGGCAGTACCCAAACGGCTGCCCGCTTTAGCGATATTTTCGAAATCCATTGGCAAATCCAAATGTTCAGCGGTCAGGAAGTCAGTCCCTGCCCCACCTGGCTGCCAAGCTTTGAATTTCAGGCCGTCACGCATACCGCCGGCATAATCTTCAAGAATTTCACGGGCAGTCGTACCAAATGGCAGCTCCCACAAGCCCGGATTTTTCACCCGACCAGAGAACCCCATCAGTTTAGTACCGGCATCTTTACTCTTGCCCGCACTCAGACCGACATACCACTCTTTGCCGTATTCGAGAATTGAAGGAACGTTGCACAAGGTTTCAACGTTGTTGACGCAAGTAGGCTTACCCCATGCGCCGGAAGTGGCTGGAAATGGCGGCTTTGAGCGAGGATTTGCTCGGCGACCTTCCAGTGAGTTAATCAGCGCGGTTTCTTCACCACAAATATAACGTCCTGCGCCGGTATGAACAAACAGCTCAAAATCAAAGCCGCTGCCCATAATGTTTTTACCTAACCAACCCGCCGCCTTAGCTTCTTCGATGGCTTTACGCAGATGCACAGCCGCTTCCACATATTCGCCACGCAGGAAGATATAGCCACGATAAGCTTTCAAAGCGAATGCGCTGATCAACATCCCTTCCACCAGCAAGTGAGGAAGTTGCTCCATCAGCAAGCGATCTTTGTAAGTACCCGGCTCCATTTCATCTGCGTTACATAGCAGATAACGGATATTCATGCTTTCATCTTTTGGCATCAGGCTCCACTTCAAACCAGTAGAGAAACCTGCACCGCCACGGCCTTTCAGCCCGGCGTCTTTTACCAGAGAAACCACTTCATCCGGGGACATGCTTTTCAGTGCTTTTTCAGCACCGCGATAACCATTTTTGCTACGGTACTCATCCAGCCATACCGGTTGTTTATCATCCCGTAAACGCCAGGTAAGAGGATGGTTTTCCTCAGTACGAATAATTTCTTTTATTCCTGAATATGCTGTCATGGATACTGCTCCAGTAACTTCTCAATCTCTTCAGGCCTGACAGAACTGTGCGTATCGTCATCGATCATCATGGTCGGACCTCTGTCACAGTTACCCAGACAACAGGTTGGCAACAGCGTAAAACGACCATCTTTCGTCGTCTGCCCCGGACAGATATTCAGGTGTTTTTCAATCGCAGCCTGAACATCCTGATAACCGGTAATATGACAAACCACGCTATCGCAATAACGAATAATATGGCGGCCCACAGGTTGACGATAAATCTGGCTGTAGAATGTTGCCACACCTTCCACATCACTAGCGGGAATACCAAGCACATCAGCAATCGCGTAAATGGCGCCATCCGGCACCCAACCACGATGTTTCTGTACAATTTTCAATGCTTCTATCGAAGCAGCGCGCGGATCTTCATAGTGGTGTTTTTCGTGCTCAATAGCATCGTGTTCTTCGGTGCTCAGCACAAAATCTGCTTTTGCCTGAGACTCTGTTACGTTAACCACATCAAGGCGCGCTTGTTGAGCACTCGCGTTAATTTCACTTTGCATAGTTAGCGATCCACATCAGACATAACAAAATCGATACTGCCCAGATACACGATCAGGTCAGAAACTAAGCCACCGCGGATTACCGATGGGATCTGCTGCAAATGCGGATAACTCGGTGTACGGACGCGGGTACGGTAACTCACTGTACTGCCGTCGCTGGTGAGGTAATAGCTGTTGATGCCTTTGGTGGCCTCAATCATTTGGAAAGATTCATTTGCCGGCATTACTGGTCCCCATGACACTTGCAAAAAGTGGTTAATCATGGTTTCGATATGCTGCAAAGTACGCTCTTTCGGTGGCGGCGTCGTCAGTGGGTGATCGGCTTTGAATGGACCTTCCGGCATATTATCCAGACACTGTTTCAAGATTCGCAAGCTCTGACGCACTTCTTCCACTTTCAACATCACGCGGTCATAACAGTCGCCGTTATTACCAATCGGCACGTCGAAATCAAAATTTTCATAGCCGGAGTATGGACGCCATTTGCGCACATCAAACGCAATGCCCGTTGCCCGCAAACCCGCTCCAGTAGTGCCCCATTCAAGGGCTTGTTTGGAATTATAAGCGGCAACCCCAATAGAACGGCCTTTCAGGATGCTGTTTTTCAGCGCTGCTTTCACGTAGGAATCAAGGCGTTTAGGCATCCAATTCAGGAAATCGCGCAATAATCTATCCCAACCACGCGGTAAATCATGAGCAACGCCGCCAATGCGGAACCACGCCGGATGCATACGGAAACCGGTAATCGCCTCCACCAGATCATACACCTTCTGGCGGTCAGTAAAGGCGAAGAACACCGGCGTCATTCCGCCAACGTCCTGAATGAAGGTCGAAATGTACAGAAGATGGCTGTTGATACGGAACAATTCCGACAACATAACGCGAATGGTTTTTACCCGGTCAGGCACTTCAATTCCTGCCAGTTTTTCCACCGCCAGCACATAAGGCATTTCGTTAACACAACCGCCTAAGTATTCAATACGGTCTGTATAGGGAATATAACTGTGCCAAGATTGACGCTCTCCCATCTTCTCCGCGCCACGATGGTGATAACCAATATCCGGGACACAATCGACAATCTCTTCACCATCCAATTGCAGAATGATACGGAATGCGCCATGAGAAGAGGGATGGTTAGGACCAAGGTTAAGGAACATAAAGTCCTCATTCTCGGTACCCCGTTTCATTCCCCACTCTTCTGGTTTGAAAGTCAGCGCTTCCATTTCCAGATCTTCTTTCTGTCTGGTCAGTTCAAAAGGATCAAATTCCGTCGCACGAGCGGGATAATCCTTCCGCAGCGGATGCCCTTCCCAAGTCGGCGGCAACATAATACGGCGCAGGTTTGGATGGCCGTTAAAGACAATGCCAAACATTTCCCATGTTTCACGCTCATACCAGTTGGCATTTGGGAACAAAGGAGTTGCAGTCGGCAGATTCAGGTCTTTTTCACTGAGGGCAACCTTCAACATAACATCGCGGTTACGCTCAATAGAAAGCAGGTGATAAAACACAGAAAAATCTGCCTCTGGCAGACCCTGGCGGTGAGTACGCTGGCGCTCATCCATGCCATGTAAATCGAACAACATGACATAAGGTTTAGGCAGCTTCTTCAGGAAAGTTATTACTTCCAGTAATTGTTCACGCTTCACCCAGACAACTGGCAAACCAGTACGGGTTGGCTGAACAGTAAAGGCATCCGGGCCAAAGTGGTTACGCAGCTCACTCACCACCGGATCATCAAGATGGTCGTGAGTTTGCCACGCAGGCCGGGCGCTTTCTTGCGCTATCTGATCTATCATCATTCTTCACCACAACGCTTTGATCAGTGTTCGTTTTGATCGGGATTAGTATCGCAACACATTGCTCTGGTTACATTCATTAGGCTGCTTTAATCACGCCTACTGCCTAAAAGACAGATTCTTAAACTTCGTCTGGCGTACGCAGATTTTTCACTGCAATACGTTCCCCGTGCTTACGTTCTCTTTCTGACTGCATATTGGCACGGTAAACCCCTTGATCTCCCACCACCCAAGACAGCGGACGACGCTCTTTGCCGATTGATTCCTGTAACAACAACAGAGCTTGCATGTAAGCTTCAGGGCGGGGAGGACAGCCAGGAATATAAACATCAACGGGGATAAACTTATCGACGCCTTGAACTACAGAATAAATATCGTACATACCGCCAGAGTTGGCGCAAGCTCCCATAGAGATAACCCATTTCGGCTCAAGCATCTGGTCATATAAACGCTGAATAACCGGCGCCATTTTGGTAAAACAAGTTCCAGCAACCACCATAAAATCCGCCTGGCGGGGTGATGCACGTAAAACTTCAGCGCCAAAACGAGCGACATCATGAACAGCGGTAAATGATGTGGCCATTTCCACATAACAACAGGAAAGACCAAAGTTGTAGGGCCACAGGGAGTTTTTACGTCCCCAATTCACCATATCATGCAGAGCATGCTCCAGTTTGCCCATGTAAACACTACGGTGGACATGCTGCTCTAGTGGGTCTGCGACAATTTCTTGTTTTTGCAGGGGATAACGGTCATTCTCACCGTTCGGATCTATGCGGGTGAGCGTATAATCCATCTTTAAATGCCTCGCTATTTACTGCGGATGACTATTGTTAATGTTAATCACAACACTTGGTTTACTTACCTGGCGGCTTGAACGAGATGGCGTCCAATTCAGCGCTCCAATACGCACCAGATAAAACAAGCCTGCGAGTAACACCAAAATGAAAATGCTTGCTTCGATAAAGCCTAACCAGCCGCTCTCTTTGATAGAGACTGACCATGCATATAAAAACAGCGCTTCAACATCGAAGATGACAAAGAACATAGCGACCAGATAGAACTTGGCCGACATACGGAGACGAGCACTACCGACAGAATCAATACCGGATTCATAAGGAACATGTTTTGCCCGGGCTTTCGCTCTTCCGCCCAAGAAAAATGCCCCTAACAGCATCAAAGCACACAGACCGAAAGCACCTAAAAGAAATACCGCGAATGCCCAGTGATGGGCAAAGAGTTCAGTGGATGTTGACATACTCATTGCTTACTCATCAAAAGTGGTGTCAAAAGTGTCTGCTCTTTTGTCTGGCAGTGTTGCACCACATCGATTCAAGGGAAGGGGTAACAACCAAATCTGAAACACTGTTAATCAATGATTGATGGAGTGAATCTTCTTGGTTTTTACTCCTCTCAACAATATTTTGTCTGTTATGACAAAATTAATCTAACATTTATTTACAAACAACAAACTTAGTCTTAACGGATCGTGCTACCGCACTGCTAAAACGTGTCAGTCAACTGGCATGCGAACAGCGGCGGAAGCTAGTTTAACCGATAACTCGCTTTTACTACATCATTATCTCAGGAAAAACCTGCCTTTCCACTGCTACATAGGGAGTATTTCTTTGATCAAGTACACAATTCGACAGAAAAAAATTTTACTGCTGCTGATAATTCATTCAAATCTGAAGAAATTATATTTTTTACCCATTATCAACAAGAAAAGTTCTGGTTCACTACAGAAATTCTTATTTCATCAATTCAGCGAATTATTACTTTGTTAACAATATAACAATTTGTTAACCAAATCAGGGGGGTGTTAAGAAAAATGCCACCGTATATTTAATGATTACGATAACAACAAAATAAGATGAATTTAGTTGATGATTGCTTATAAATATATCCAAGGAACTAATACCTCCTTCCGTCCATAATGGAGGTATTAGCAAAGACAAGTGTTTCAGATATTACTCATCAATAATATCGTCATCATCAGGAAGTTCTTCAGAAACACCCGATATCGTGTATGGCGTTTTCTTATTCTCTATTGCACTAAAAACCGTCAGAACAGATTCATTCTGTTCATTACTATGCCTATAAAGAGAGAATTGGGTTTCAGGCAAACGAGGAAGCCCTTCACTCTCCCCTAAAATACGCAAATCAGCATTTTGCATTTCCAGAGGACGGGCAGTAATACCGACTTCTGCATTCACTGCCGTGCGAACTGCCGACAAAGAAGCAGCTTCGTAAGCAATCCGCCACGATACCCCCACCTCATCCAACGTATCCAACGCCAACTGGCGAAATGGGTTGGTTTCATCCATCACAACCAATGGCACAGGTTCATTTGGTTGTAGCTGGAAATCAGGAGCGCAATGCCATAATACCGGTGTTGAGCGCAGAACAGTCCTTGGATGATGACTGATTTTCGCGGTTGTGAGCGCTAAATCGATCTCATGGCTATCCAGCATACTTTCAATAAATTGAGTACGCTTTATACGGACATCTATTGCCATCCGCGGATAAACAGAAGCGATACGATTTAACAAAAAAGGGAGCAGTGTATCCACCGTATCGTCGGATGCACCGATTCTTAGTTCGCCTTCCGCATCGCTATAGGTCAATGATGCGCTGGCATCATCGTTAGCGCGCAGAATTTGTCTTGCATAACCAAGAAGTTGAAGACCATGCTCTGTAAGAAGCTTATTACGGCCATGACGGGCAAACAACTCTCTGCCCACCAACTGCTCCAAACGTTGCATTTGCTGACTTACAGCCGATTGCGTTCTGCATACTGCTGCTGCTGCTGCTGCAAAAGTATTTAAATCAGCAACAGCAACAAAAGTTCTTAGCAGATCGAGATCGAGATTCATTATCGGACGATTTGCATTTATCATTGTTTATTCATCACTTTTTTTTGATTTTAATTACTAACTAACCTGGTGTTTTTACGTAAGCACTATCAAATTAAATTAACATCGCTTAGACAGTACTCTACTCTATTAAATAGGGCAAAGATTTACTGCTGTTTTTTTACCTATTGAACCCATTGCGGGTTTTATTTTCTCCTCTCTCTTAGCAAAAGTTACTCGGATTCCTAAATAAATTGAGGACAATCCCTATTTACAACACCCTATATGTGATTTCTAGTTTGGTTATTTTGTTTTCTGACTCACGTCAAAGAATAACATAAGTTATATCAGAAAAACTAAATATAAAGTAAAAATCTACAATATCACTAATGTTTAATAATCCTATTCAGATAAATTTACAACTAGTTTCCAGAAATGATCAAAAATATTGTTCGATCTTTCTAAAATATATAGTTCTGAATTGCCAATTCAAGGTAAATCTTATACATAAGAATAAATTATACAAACACAACAATTTTTATTGACAAATTGAGCCATGCTCATTTTATCCCCACAATGGCGCAACCAGGCGGTTATCACGTTAAAAACGCCCCATTTCCACACTAGAAAACACCCACAATTCAGATTATAAATTCAATGTCATTAATAAATTCAGAATTTAACGCTAACATAATTTGCATAAAAAGATACTCAAATAACAACTTCCCTACTAAAACAACCATTTTAACCAAATATATCAAGGCATCTTCAAAACATTCAGCGGGAAGAGTACATTAAATGTTACACACTATGTGCCAGGCGACCTCTTTTTTTTGCCAAGATAAGGTAAGACTCTCTATGCTAGCAGTTAAAAAATCCAGCAAATTGGATAATGTTTGTTATGACATCCGCGGCCCTGTACTCAAGGAAGCTAAACGCCTTGAAGAAGAAGGTAATAAAGTCCTCAAATTAAATATTGGTAATCCAGCACCCTTTGGTTTTGAAGCGCCAGATGAAATCTTGGTAGATGTTATCCGTAACTTACCAACCGCGCAGGGTTATTCAGATTCGAAAGGTCTGTATTCCGCGCGCAAAGCTATCATGCAACATTATCAAGCCCGGAATATGATGGATGTGACTGTTGAAGATATTTATATCGGCAATGGCGTTTCTGAATTAATCGTTCAGGCAATGCAAGCATTACTGAATACCGGTGATGAAATGCTGGTTCCTGCGCCTGATTATCCTCTCTGGACTGCGGCAGTTTCACTTTCCAGCGGTAAAGCCGTACATTATATGTGTGATGAAGGGTCAGATTGGTTTCCTGACTTAAACGATATCCGTAACAAAATTACGCCTCGCACACGTGGGATTGTGATTATTAACCCTAATAATCCAACGGGTGCTGTATATAGTAAAGAACTGCTATTAGAAGTTGTTGAAATAGCCCGTCAACATAATTTGATTATTTTTGCTGATGAGATTTACGACAAAATCTTATATGACGATGCAGAGCATCATTCAATTGCCGCGCTCGCCCCTGATCTGTTAACGGTAACATTTAACGGGCTATCGAAAACATATCGGGTAGCCGGTTTTCGTCAAGGCTGGATGGTATTAAACGGCCCGAAGAAACACGCTAAGAGCTATATTGAAGGTTTGGAGATGCTGGCATCAATGCGTTTATGCGCTAATGTGCCAATGCAACATGCTATTCAAACTGCCTTAGGTGGTTACCAAAGTATCAGTGAATTCATTTTACCTGGTGGTCGTTTGTATGAGCAGCGTAACCGAGCATGGGAATTAATTAATCAAATTCCCGGCGTTTCCTGCGTAAAACCCAAAGGCGCTTTATATATGTTTCCAAAAATTGATATGAAGCGCTTTAATGTTCACGATGACCAAAAGATGGTGCTTGACCTTTTATTACAAGAGAAGGTTTTGTTAGTGCAAGGAACCGCATTTAACTGGCCGGAACCTGACCATTTCCGCATCGTGACGCTACCAAGGCTCGATGAGCTGGAGATGGCAATTCAGAAATTCGCTCGATTTATTGGCAAATATCATCAGTAAAAATAATCTCTCCGTTCACAGAAAGAGATGACTGATAACGGAGATTATTCATACCATGCATCCTATCGGTGTAGAAGAAAACCTATTTCTTCTATTCCGATGAATCTAACCTGTCCGATAAATCTAGCCTGCCCGTTTTTTCCTCACTGAGGAAAACCTCCCTTGTCAGAGAAAAATCTTGGATAATCATTTCCATAACTTTCTTTATTGATACCAAATGACGATTCTCTGCCAAATAAGACCAATAAATTTTCATTTTTTACCGGTAACACAGACTAATTTTTTTATTTTATCGGAGACTTTTACAGTGATTATATAAGGCATTAGCAAGATACAAAAGAATTAAACATTGCATTTATTAAACTTGATAAAAGAGAACACCTGAATAAATAACAAACTATTGTAAATTATATGAAATTTTTGTATATAAATTGTATATAAAATGGAGCGGAGAAATAAATTTCTTTAAAAAAATATATCCATTACGACTATAACATTGCCAGTTAATGGTAAATGTAAATCAACCATATCACCCCTGCTATACAGCCCAGTCTGGATACCCATTTTAATGAGTGTTAGATAAATAGCATATTTCCCTATAAAATTAAGGGATAAAAATAAGAAACGATTTTAAGGTTTACTTCACCCCCATCCACCGCTCACAATATACCCTTCATCTTTCAAGCTGCTGCTTTGTTGGCTGCACTCACTCACCCCAGTCACATAGTTATCTATGCTCCTGGGGATTCGTTCACTTGCCGCCGCGCTGCAACTCGAAATCTATTAGGTATAAAAGCAATGTTTACTGTAAGAGATGATTATGAGCCACTTTTTTGCCCACCTTTCCCGTTTGAAACTGATTAACCGTTGGCCTCTGATGCGCAATGTACGTACAGAAAATGTGTCCGAACATAGCCTACAGGTAGCTTTTGTCGCACATGCCTTAGCCATTATCAAAAACCGCAAATTTGGCGGCAACGTGAACGCTGAACGCATTGCGTTGTTGGCTATGTATCACGATGCCAGCGAAGTTATCACCGGAGATTTACCCACTCCGGTCAAATATCACAATCCCCATATCGCGAGGGAATACAAAAAGATAGAAAAAATCGCACAGAAAAAATTACTGGAAATGCTGCCGACAGAGCTGCAAGAGGATTTCCGCTCAATTCTGGATGACAGTCAGCATACAGCAGAAGAAACTTTTATCATTAAGCAAGCCGATTCTCTGTGTGCTTATCTGAAATGTCTGGAAGAATTATCGGCAGGTAACCATGAATTCAATCTGGCGAAAACCCGGCTTGAAAAAACCCTGGCTGATCGTCACAGCCAGGAAATGGATTACTTTATGCAGGTTTTTGTACCAGGATTCAACTTGTCATTGGACGAAATTAGCCTCGACATTCCACATTAAAATGGAAACAACCAAGGGATGACCAGCACACTTATCACCATCACCAACATGGTAAACGGCACGCCCAAACGGACAAAATCAGAAAACTTATAACCACCGGGGCCAAGAACCAGCGTATTGACTGGGGATGAAACCGGGGTCATAAATGCGGCAGAAGCTGCTACACCAATAATCATGGCAAATGGCATGGGAGATACTGCCATTTCACGTGCGGCAGCAATGGCTATCGGCGCCATTAACACCGCCGTTGCCGTATTGGAAATAAACAAACCAATTATGGCGCAAAGTATAAACAGACATACCAACATCACCCTCGGCCCCATATCGCCTGCAATATCCATCAGGCCACGGACTATCAAATCAATCCCGCCCGTCTTCTGTAATGCCAGCGCAAACGGCATCATCCCGACAATCAGGATAATACTAGGCCAATGAATCGCGCGGTACGCACTTTCCATATCAATACAACGGAATTTTCCCATCAACAGGCAGGCTATCAATGCGGCAATGACATTAGGTACTTCATCGGTAAGCATCATGGCTACCATGAGTACCAAACTAAAAAGCGCATGCGGCGCTTGAGATGTTGCCGGGGCTACCTCTTCAATCTCAACCGGTAGATTAAGGACAATAAAATCGCGCATTTTGGTTTTTAGGACACGGATCAATTTCCAATCACCAATAACCAGCAAAATATCCCCAAGTTGTAGTGGCTCATCGACCAGCTTACCCGATAACGATTCCCCATCACGTCGAATACCAACAACATTCAAACCATAGCAGGTACGAAAACTTATTTCCCGCAGCGACTTACCCAATAAATCCGATTCTGGGATCAGAGAAACTTCCGCCATCCCCACGTTACGAGATTGTTCAGAGAAATATTCTCCACGCAGCACCATCGGTTCTAATAATTGCTCACTGCAAAATTGACGCAGATCCACCTCACCGTCTGACATATCAACCAGTAGCACATCCTGCGCTCTCAATTCGGTATTGCCCATCGCGCTGACCATAACACGCCGAAAACGCCGCCAGCGCTCAATACCGACGACATTAGCCCCATAGCGGGCACGCAAATTTGACTCATCAAGAGAGAGGCCAATCAACGGAGAACCCGGGCGGACTGCCAGACGACGCGCGCGACCTGATAATTTATAGTCGCGGATAAGGTCACGGAAAGTACGGCGATCCCATTTGTCATGACCTTTATCCGATTGATTATTTCCTAGCCAATAACGAGCAATCAGCATATAACCAATACCGGCAAACAGAATCAAAATACCAATAGGTGTAATAGAGAAGAATTTGAAACCAGGAAGCCCTTCCCGTATCAACTCACTGTTAACCACCATATTGGGCGGCGTCGCTACCAGCGTCATCATGCCGCTGATAAGCCCGGCAAAACTCAAAGGCATCATCAACCGCCGCGGCGAAATCTTCATTCTTGCCGCCACGCTGAGCACCACAGGAATGAAAATCGCAACCACGCCCGTTGAGCTCATAAAAGCGCCAAGCCCCGCAACAGTCAGCATCAGTAACGCCAACATTTTGGTTTCGCTGTTTCCGGCCCCCTTTACCAGCCAATCCCCCATTTGATAAGCAACGCCAGTCCTGACCAACCCCTCGCCGATAACAAACAAGGCAGCTATCAGCAACACATTGGGATCACTAAAACCACTGGTTGCCTCACTTAACGTCAACGTTCCACTCATGACAAACGCGATAATCACCAATAATGCGACAATGTCCATACGCAGTTTACTGGTGGTAAAAAGAACAATAGCTATCAACAGCAGGGTCAATACCCACAAGAGTTCGCTATTCAAAATGGCCTCTATCAACAAAGAAGAAGATATTAGTGTCGAAAACTTGGCTAGTAGACCATTTTATTGAGGGAAAATCTCCAGTTGCGATCAACAATATATCCACTTTTCATCATGAATCTTAAATATCATCAAGAAACGAACGATCGAGTTGTTTAAATGCGCGTTTCAACAGTTCTGCGAGAGATTGATAAGTTGGCGTTTGCTGCACTGGCGCCATTGCGATACCGGCTGCGGCAAATTTATCACGGATTTCATGGAACCATTTCAGCAATGCCGCCGGTAGCGGCGTTGCTGCTCGTTTCCCCAACCACCATAACCCTTGCATCGGTAAACTACAGGCAAACAGCGCCGTCGCCGCCGCTGGACCAAGCTGACCACCCAGTGCGATTTGCCACGTCAACGTAAAAATAGCCAACGGCGGCATAAACCGGATACCAAAACGGGTCGCCTTAATAATCCGGTTTTCAGGAAACATGGGCGCCAATTGTTTCTCAATCGGCCAAGTTTTCATGTATTGCTGTCCCAGTTGCATCTTTCTCAGCCATCCATTACTGGTGGGAGGTGTTGCGCTCATCATGACCTCGATCAATTAAAAACACATTTTTTAAAAAAACATTGTAAATGATAAAATATTTTTTGTAGGATTAAGTATATTTTGTCTTTACTGCTGTCTATCGGTATCCTACATCCACTTTTGTGTTATACACAGCAGTAAAGCGACACATTTTACTTTTTTTACTGCATTTAGGTTCATTTTGTTAACAAATCACGCTATCTCTTAACATCATGGCTGGCAAAAAAGGGGTTTTGAAAATCGAAACCTTATCATCATGCTCTCTGCATTTAGCATGATGTTAATCATTTAATGTCATCACCTTACGCGCTAAGCTAATAAGTAATTGACGTTTTATTAATCACATGTCTTATCTGTAAGACTCAATGACAAACACGATATAGGTATTTCCATGTCAAGTAAGCTGGTACTGGTCCTCAATTGCGGTAGCTCTTCTCTGAAATTTGCTATCATCGATCCTGCTAACGGTGAAGAATATCTTTCTGGTCTAGCTGAATGTTTTAACCTGCCTGAAGCCCGCATTAAGTGGAAAATGGATGGCGCAAAACATGAAGCCGCTTTAGGTGCTGGTGCAGCCCACAGTGAAGCATTGAACTTTATTGTTAATACTATTCTGGCCGAAAAACCAGAACTTTCTGATCAAATCGCCGCAATCGGCCACCGCATTGTTCACGGCGGTGAAAAATTCACGGCATCCGTCACCATCAATGATGAAGTGATTCAAGGGATTAAAGACGCGGTTCCATTCGCGCCATTGCACAACCCTGCTCACCTGATTGGCATCGAAGAAGCGAAAAAAGGGTTTCCGCACCTGACTGACAAAAACGTTGCCGTATTCGACACCGCGTTCCATCAGACCATGCCGGAAGAGGCTTACCTGTATGCCTTGCCATACAACCTGTACAAAGAGCACGGTATTCGTCGCTACGGCGCACATGGAACCAGCCACTTCTTCGTTTCCCGTGAAGCGGCAAAAACCCTCAACAAACCGGTTGAAGAGCTGAACGTTATCGTCTGCCATCTGGGTAATGGCGGTTCTATCTCTGCTATCGTTAATGGTCAATGTGTTGACACCTCGATGGGATTAACGCCACTGGAAGGTCTGGTCATGGGTACTCGCAGTGGCGACATCGATCCAGCGATCATTTTCCACCTGCATGATTCACTGGGCATGAGCGTTGAACAAATCAACAAACTGTTGACCAAAGAATCTGGCCTGCTCGGCCTGACCGAAGTCACCAGTGATTGCCGTTATATAGAAGATAACTATGAAACCAAAGCCGATGCTAAACGCGCTATGGATGTTTACTGCCACCGTCTGGCTAAATACGTTGGCTCTTACTCCGCACTGATGGAAGGCCGTTTGGATGCCATTATCTTTACCGGTGGTATCGGTGAAAACTCCTCACTGGTTCGTGAGCTGGTACTGAAAAAACTGGCTCTGTTAGGTTTCGAATACGATCACGACCGTAACCTGGCGGCTCGCTTCGGTAAATCCGGCGCTATCACTACTGACAACAGCCGCCTTGCTTTGGTGATCCCAACCAATGAAGAATTAGTGATCGCTCAAGATGCAGCGCGCCTGACCGCGTAATAATTTTACTAACCGCCAGTCACTGCTGGCGGTACTATTTTTTGACCAACGAGCAACCGTAAAGAGGTTTCCGTGTCCCGTACAATTATGTTGATCCCTACTAGCACCAGCGTCGGCCTGACCAGTGTTAGTTTAGGTGTAATTCGCTCAATGGAGCAAAAAGGCGTTAGCCTGAGTGTTTTCAAACCTATCGCCCAATCCCGTTGCTGTGGCAGCACCCAAGATCAAACCACAACCATCATCCGCTCTCATTCCAGCATAAAGACCGCTGAACCGCTGGACATGGCATATGTGGAATCTTTGCTGACAACCAATCAGAAAGATGTACTGATGGAAAAGATCGTGGCCCTTTACCACGAAAACACCAAAGATGCAGAAGTTATTCTGATTGAAGGTCTGGTTCCAACCCGCAAACATTCGTTCGCTCAGTCTCTCAACTATGAAATCGCCAAAACCCTGAATGCTGAAATCGTCTTCGTATTGGCGCTAGGTAACGATTCCCCGGAACAGTTGAAAGAACGTGTTGAACTGGCTCGTGCTGAATTTGGCGGCAGCAAAAACCAGAACATTACCGGTGTTATCATTAACAAACTGAATGCGCCGGTTGACGATCAAGGCCGTACCCGTCCGGATCTGTCGGAGATCTTTGACGAATCCTCAAAAGCCACCGTATCTAACATCGATCCGAACACGCTGTTTAAAAACAGCCCATTGCCAATCTTGGGTTGCATTCCGTGGAGTTTTGACCTGATTGCAACTCGTGCCATTGATATGGCAAAACACCTGAACGCCCGCATTATCAACGAAGGCGCGATCAAAACCCGTCGTGTTAAATCCGTAACTTTCTGCGCGCGCAGCATTCCACACATGTTAGAACACTTCCGTCCCGGTTCTTTGCTGGTCACTTCTGCTGATCGTCCAGACGTTCTGGTTTCAGCCTGTCTGGCGGCTATGAATGGGGTTGAAATCGGTGCAATTCTGCTGACTGGCGGCTATGCCATCGATGAGCCGATTAAGCAATTGTGTGAACGCGCTTTCAACACTGGCTTGCCCGTCTTTATGGTTGATACCAACACCTGGCAGACTTCCCTGAGCCTGCAAAGTTTCAGCCTGGAAGTCCCGGCTGATGACCATGAACGTATCGAAAAGCTGCAAAACTACGTCGCACACCATATCAACAAAGAGTGGATCGACTCCCTGACAGCGAACTCTGAACGCCCACACCGCCTCTCTCCACCGGCATTCCGTTATCAATTAACAGAACTGGCGCGCAAAGCAGGCAAACGCATTGTTCTGCCGGAAGGTGACGAACCTCGTACCGTGAAAGCGGCATCTATTTGTTCTGAGCGCGGTATCGCCCAATGTGTTCTACTGGGCGATCCAGAAGAGATCCGTCGGGTGGCCGCTGCTCAGGGAGTAGAACTGGGCGCAGGTATTGAGATTGTTGATCCAATTGCTGTACGTGAGCGTTATGTCCCACGTCTGGTTGAACTGCGTAAAAACAAAGGCATGACCGAAGTCGTCGCACGTGAACAACTGGAAGACAACGTTGTTCTGGGTACGTTGATGCTGGAACAGGGCGAAGTTGATGGTTTGGTATCCGGTGCGGTACACACCACGGCAAACACTATCCGCCCACCATTGCAGTTAATCAAAACTGCGCCGGGTAGCTCATTGGTATCATCTGTATTCTTTATGCTGCTGCCAGAACAAGTTCTGGTTTACGGTGACTGTGCAATCAATCCAGATCCAACGGCTGAACAACTGTCCGAAATCGCCATTCAATCGGCGGATTCAGCTAAAGCATTTGGTATTGAACCACGCGTAGCCATGATCTCCTACTCTACCGGCAACTCCGGCGCCGGTAGTGATGTTGAGAAGGTACGTGAAGCAACTCGTTTAGCGCAGGAAAAACGTCCAGACCTGATCATTGATGGCCCATTGCAGTACGACGCCGCAATTATGGCGGACGTGGCGAAATCCAAAGCGCCAAACTCACCGGTTGCCGGTCAAGCTACCGTGTTCATCTTCCCTGATCTGAACACCGGCAACACCACCTACAAAGCGGTACAACGTTCTGCGGATCTGGTTTCAATCGGGCCGATGCTGCAAGGTATGCGTAAACCGGTGAACGATTTATCCCGTGGCGCTTTGGTAGACGATATTGTTTACACGGTTGCACTGACTGCGATTCAATCAGCACAGGGTGAAGCGTAACCGTTTCTTGCACGCGCCAGTTAAATTAATAAGGTCTGACCTCATTAATAAGGTTCAGACCTTTAAATTTATTCTTCTGCGTTATATACCCGTTATCTTTCAAGTTGCCTCTTTGTTGGCTGCACTCACCCCGGCCACATAGTTATCTATGCTCCCGGGGATTAGCTCCCTTACCGTCGCGATCCATCTTGATATCCATAGGGTATAAACCTTACGCCAATCTTACTTGATGAAATTGGGCATAATTCAATCCGCTTAGTGATTTGTTTTAATTCAGTACAATTTAGAGAAGATTAAAGATCATAATCCGTAGCGGGTTATTTTCAGCACTAATAAGTTTAATCGCTAACACACAGCATACCAATATCAGCATCGGCCTGACTAAACGAGGACCTATTTTAACTGTAGTGGCATGATAATTCCTTGAACAGCAGTTCGACCATCAGATTATGACTACTCTATTAATCGTCTCCAGCAATCTATTTCTCTGGCTACTGGATGGGGCGACTTATATTGAAGCGACTTTTAGTGATGGGTATGTGGCAACAACGCAGGTTTACATTACTCCTGATGACAAATATCCGACAGTCGCCCCGCTATCAAATGGCCCGACATGCCAAACATTACCCGGTCGGGGGGGTTAGATTCAGAATAAGTTGATAAAGTCTGAATAAGCCATTTGTGAAAACTTAGACCTCCGATGTTTCCTGATAATAGCCGAAGATCTGGAGATGTAAATATTCAAGCAAGATGAAATATTGTTCATAAAATCAAAGTATTTGCTTATGCAAGGAAAATAGATATGTACAAAAACTTGTTATTCTGATTGAGTCTAGTGACCGCCTAAACGGCCACCTTTAATGGAATGATGATGATAAAAAATCGTAAACAAGGCCGAGATTATAATCAAAATCAATTCTACTTTTCCTTTTGCTGACTATTAACAATCTGATATAGAATGCCTAAAAAATTCGTATATTTCCCTTTAAAACCATCTAATTTTGATTTATACACATTTACATAGTTAGACCAATCATTTCCACCAAAATCTATCTTCATTTGATTAACCGAAGTTACAAGGTTGTTATTATCACTCAGTAATTTATTAATAACTGTATTATAGTTGTAATTAATGCCCTCACACGCATCAGATAAATCTTTTGTGGAATTATTAACCCTGTAGGCAGTAACCAGAGAAGAATTATAGTACACTAATTCTTTCTCTCTATCAGCAATCTTTTCTAAGGCAACCAGATATGCTTTAGCTTCAGAATACACAATTGGCACTATTATAGTCAAGATAATTCCGATGATACCGACAATAACACCAGAGTCTAATCCGTCAGCTTCTTCTTCAGAGAATTTTTTTGTATTAAGATTCATTTTCTGTATAACAACTTCGATAGAGAAAGGTTTTTCTTCCTGATTGTTCAAGAGTTTGTTAAATATTTTAATAAAGAGATTGTCTTTTTCAGCCATCAAATCTCTGATTTCTCTAAGTCTATCTCTATTCTCCCTATTTGAGATTTCCTTAAGTGAATTATAAATACGTAGTGAATCTTTTACATATTCTTTAGTATCATCCCTTACTATTTTTGCTTTGTCGCGGACTCTATATTTATCATTCAGACATTTTTTTAAATATATATCTTTTGACTCTAGAAAACCCATTAACTGTACTATAAAATCCCGGATTTCACTGATATTAGGTGAAGCTTTATTTATTTCATTCTTTATGCTATTCACAACAGCATCTACATCTGCTGAAATAAAGTTAATATACTTTGGAAAGTCAGATAGCAAAGTATTTAATTCATGCCCCTGTTTATTGATAAGAAGTTGTATATTACTGGTAATATCAACCAATTTTGAGAGATCAACATCATCACCAATATAACGAACATTTAAATTATTTTTCTCTAAAACTATTATGCTTTGCTTGAACTTACGACAAGCGCTAATAAATTCAGACATATTATCCATAGATGGTCCTATTTTTAGGTGAGTTATAATATATATATTTCATCTTTGGAATGTAATAAATGTATAGCAATGAGTCAATGATTAAAAACAATAACC
Source organism: Photorhabdus luminescens subsp. luminescens (assembly GCF_001083805.1). GTDB lineage: Bacteria > Pseudomonadota > Gammaproteobacteria > Enterobacterales > Enterobacteriaceae > Photorhabdus > Photorhabdus luminescens. The sequence continues at coordinate 254,749 of NZ_JXSK01000008.1, forward strand.
ACATTATAATCAATGAAATTACATCACAATATGATTTCATTAATTTACTTAAATATAAAACTATAAATTTTCAGATTATCCTAACGGTATGACTATTTATCTCAGCGAAGAGTAAAAGCAACAACTCATCAACCTGCATCGGACGTGCAGGGATCGTCATATCTGTGATCGCATACGATGCGTTTTACTCTCTGCTGATGGATGGTCTCCTGATATGATCGCCCGTTCGCAACTTATCCACGAAAACACTGTCCGACGTAACCTCAATGACTGGCTTAATGAAGCCAAGCTGAAGCCCGAAAATGGCGGCTCTCAGAGCTATCTCAGCGAAACACAGACTCAGGCACTTATCGCTATCTGACCGCGAATCTTCTGTCCACCACACAGGCCGTTATCTGTCTTGTCGAAGAATGGTGGAATATCAGTTACACCATTCCCGGTATGAATAAATGGCTGCACCACAATGGATTCAGTTATAAAAAACCGACCAGCGTGCTACACAAGTTCAATGCGGAACAGCAACGGGCCTTTATGGAAGCTTACGGGAAACTGAAGCAGGAAGCCGGAGACCATGAGCCCATCCTGTTCATTGATGGCGTCCATCCCACGCAGGGGACGAAGCTCGCTTATGGGCTGGATGCGAAAAGGCCAGAAAACCGCAGAAAAAACAACGGGCAGCCGTACCCGTCTGAACCTGATGGGCGCCCTGAATTTGGCCGATATCAGTAAAACAGTGGTACGCGAATATGACCGTATCGACAGTTGTCACATTGCAGAGTTTTTCATTGCCCTGCGTGAAACCTATCCGATCAGCCAGAAGGTTCATATTATCCTTGACGGAGCGGGTTACCACCAGAGCAGGCTGGTGAAAGACTGGGCTTATGTAATGAATATTGACCTTCATTACTTGCCGCCATACAGCCCGAATCTGAACCCGATAGAAAGGCTGTGGAAGGTGATGAATGAACAGGTCAGAAACAATCATTACTTCGCCTCAACGGCCTTGTTCAGACAGGCAATACATCGCTTTTTTACGGAAATATTACCGGAACTTGCCGATAACCTGTCGTGCCGTATTAATGACAACTTCCAAGTTCTGAATCCTGCATCTTCAAGTTAAGTGGGTATATTTATCATCAAAGAGCTTACATCGAATGATATTAAAGAAACTATCTTCGACAACTACAATATAGACTGAATATATGACAAGAAATTTGCATATATAAACATTAACTTTTAAAGGATTTTTTGAATGGCTAAATTATCTGCTATCAATAATATTATTAATGAAACTGAAGACAATATTCATATTATACAAGGTGAAGAAAATGGCAAACTTTATACGTTGAAAAGAAACTCAGAACTTAAGGTTTACATACGAGTCCCATGGATTGGCAATCAAGACGAAGGGCATAAGGCTATTCGCATAACAATCAGTAGTTATGATAATACTATTTGGCTTTTCCAAGATTACCATCGCCCAGCAGATCAGGATCAAATTAAATATTATGAAGGTAAAGAATTTAACTATCAAAACGCAATAAATGTGCCAGGAAGGAGTAAAGATGGAGGAGATAAGACTTTGTATTTCAAAGAAGAGAAAGTTAAAGATAAAGATGGTAACATAATATCTAAAACTGTTTTCAGATTCCTCTGATTATATAATGGCCATTAAATTTCCCCTACAAAATAAGGTTGTAATTAACTTAATATCTATTGATTGAGTAGGTCATTTCAATGAAGTAAACCCCAATTATTGGACAGTTTACCCGGTAGTTAACATGGTCTGAGTTCGATATTGTCCCGGACTCAGACCTTTTCAGAAGAGCTGAAGCTCTTCGCTAGTCTTACTAGATGTTAAAGCCTATTTTGGTGGTCTTTTTGGTAATAATACATAAGCAACCTGAGCTTGTATTTTATTCGTTGATAACCAATCGTTAAATATATTCCCTATTCCACGTTACTTATATTCGACATCACAGCTTTCCGATATCCCTCTTCTACCTAACCCATACGATGATGTTCCAGCTTCCGCTTTAGGGCGGCAATTATGTGCAGTTGTAAAATCACCATATAACCACCCTGCCCTTTTCGTCTTGAATTCAATAACAACTCCTGGATTATTATTGGTTAGATAACTTTGTGAGTAAATGAATTTAGGTGTAATTCCACAGAAAACGTTTTCTTGAACACAAGAAATTTTTTCATTCCTATTCATATCAAATTCTTGATATTCATTTATCTGCATTCCTCGATACCAGTACATCGATTCTTCTATCTCATTATCACTATTTACAGTTTTATTACTCGTTAGTGTAAGTTTATTCGATGTGTTGACTGTAACTTTAAGAATACAATTTTCATATATAAGACATTACTTTGGTCTTTGCCAATCCATTTACCGTTATCGCGTTTTTACCTGATTTCTAATGTCCTCCAGATCTTCCATACAGGTCATGCTGAAACTGCTAATAGCCAATAAAAATGGCGAAATAAAGAAAACTTTTTTATTCAAATTCATGTTTCTCTCCTTAATTAATTTATAGTTTTAGCATTCAATGGAACAAAAATTAATTTCGTTATTATTAAATTGAAATACAATTTACGACATAAATAATAATCTAAATTGCAACTCAGGCATAAATAAGGAATTAATAACCATAGAATATTGCAATATAAATCATTTAATTCAACTGATTACTATTACCTTCCTTAAGTAAGGATAGATTATTAAATCAAAAAATACAAATTACAGAATCACAAATAATTTATCAGCATTCAAATGTTATATATAAAAAAATAACTACTAATTTTTTATACAATAACAGTCTAAATAACCTCATAATGTAGATTCAAAAAATACTACCGATTTTATTTATTAACATAAAATACAGCATTTACTTAAATTTATCACCAATAAAAAGCACCGAAATCATGAATATTCGGTGCTGTATTTTTTGAAAAAAATCATTTAAAACTGACAATCACACGACTAAAAAAGATATCAAATATTATTTTGCCAATAATACATAAGAAATTACAACATCTATTTTTGCTGGTTTTTCTAGCCACTTATTAAATACATTCCCTATTCCAAGTTTCTTGTATTGGTCATCACAACTCGCTGATGTTCCTGTCACGCCAAGACCGTATGTTCCTCCCCCCTCAGCTTTAGTTTTACACTTATGCTTAATTGTAAAGTCATTATATAACCATTTCGGTTCTATTGTACTAAACTCAATAACAACTCCAGGGTTTTCATTTGTCAAATAACCTCGCGAATAGGTAGATTGGGGAGCAATTCCACAAAAATTTTTCCCTTTAACACAAGGAAGGCTTTTATACTTATTCTGGTGAAACGCTTTATATTCCTTTATTCCCATCCCTCTATACCAGTACATCGCATCTTCTTCATTATTATCGCGATTTGCCGCTTTCTTATTTACTAATGTCACTTTATTAGGTGTATTTGCTGTGACTGAAAGTGTACAATTTTTATACATAGACATTACTTTGGTATCTTTCAGCCCATTTTTAGTGATTATTTTTTCTATCTGTGGATCTGTCTTACATGCCATACTAAAACTACTCATTGCGAGTAAAAAAGGGGAAATAAGGAAAACCTTTTTATTCAAATTCACGTTTCTCTCCTTGATTTATTTATTTTTTCATACTTAATTAAATGGAAATAGGCTTCATTATTATATGTTGATTTAAAAAACACTATTGCAGACAATATATAGAAAATTAACCAATATATTGGTCTTCATTGTTATTATCTGTCTCAAATAAGGTAGATTATTTAACTATAAAAAACAAAAACAAATTCCAATATAATTAAATTAAAAAATATTCCATTATAATATATAACAAAATATAGTAACAACATAAGATAAAAAATAGTTATATATTTCTATCCGAGCACTATCGGTTATATCCTCCAGCAAGGGCGATAAGCTTTAACCAAAAAAGCACCGAAGTTATAAACATTCGGTGCAATATATTTCAACAAAAATCATTTAAAGCTAAAATCTATTTTGCTAATAATACATAAGAAATGATGACATCTATTTTAATCGGCTTTTCTGATAACCACCTGTTAAATACATTTCCTATTCCAATTCGCCTATATTCTGCATCACAACTTGCCGATGTTCCTGTTACGCCAAGCCCATATGTTCCTCCGCCCTCAGCTTTATACTGACAGTGATGTTTAGTTGTAAAATCATTATATAACCAGCTAGGTTCTATCGTACTAAATTCAATAACAACCCCTGGATTTCTATTTGTCAGGTAACTCTGTGAATAAGTGTATTCAGGTGCAATGCCGCAGAAACTTGCTTGTGTAACACAAGGGATATTTTTATACTTATTCCCGTCAAATGCTATATATTCATTTAATCCCATCCCTCGATACCAATACATCGCTTTTTCTGCCACATTATCACGTTTTGCCGCTTTACTGTTTGTTAATGTAACTTTATTCTGTGTGTTTGCCGTGACGGTAAGTGTGCAATTTTTATACATTGACATCACTTTAGTACCAGCTAACCCATTTTGGGTTATTATTCCTTCTATCTGTGGATCTGTCGTACATGCCATACTAAAACTACTCATAGCTAATAAAAACGGGGAAATAAGGAAAGCCTTTTTATTTAAGTTCATATTTTTCTCCTTGCTTTAATTATGATCTCGGTATCCAATGGAACGATAATAAGTTCCATCGTTATTATTAATATACCTATATATAGTCTTTTAAAGAAATAATAACTTAACTCACAATGTCGCTATCAATAAAAACTTGGCAACAAAATAACATTACAATATAAACCATTTGATTTAATAAGTTTATCTTGTTATTTTCCAACTTAAATAAAAATAGATTACTAAATCAAAAAAGACAAACTCCGACATAATTAATAAAACTTTAATTTAAACATCAAAAGTAAGATAGTAAAAGAATAAAAATAGAACAATTTCAATCATCTATATAATTAACAACCTGAGAATTCTTACAATATTATATATACAATCAAATAATCATTATATTTTTATACCATAATAATCTAAAGAATATTTTCTCATTATTATAATGACATCGCCAAAGCTCATAAAAGTTTCATTGACAATAAAGACCAATAATTATTTATCTCTCTTTATAATATACCGGTTATCTTTCAAGTTGCCTCTTTGTTGGCTGCACTCACTGCGGGCATAATATGTTGTCTAATCAGAACGATTAAACCGGGCATCCAGCCCGGTAATAGTGAAGATAAAAGAGATAGGATACCTAATCTATCCAATCGAACAGGAAATAATCATGGACGGTAACCAACGAAAGCTACCCGCGACAATCTGCGTTCGATTGAAACTAACTGAGTGGTGGTCAAGAAGTACTGCATACGTTCGAATGCCTCTTCACCCTCTATTGCGGTGAGCCGTTCCCTACGCTCCTCACGCGCGACACGCCAGCGCTCACTAAGTTCAACAACGCTTTGTGTAAGGTCCACCTGCTTTTCAAGGCAAAGACCTGCTTCGCTGATTAAACGCTCGTTCAATCCGACTGGGCTATAGAGGAAATAACCTGGCATGCCGCGTGTCACTATCTCCTCTTTACTAAGCATGCCCGTTACTAAAGTAGGATCAGTATATAAGAACCGTCCGCCTGGCTTCAGTAGTCGGCGCCACTCACTCAGCAAGGCCAAACGATCCGGAATATGAATTACAGAGTCGATGCACCATAGCGCGTCAAAGGTGCCGTCAGGAAATGGCAGAGGCTGACGAACATCACTGTCAACGAAATTGCTTCGATCTTCCAGTCCGAAATCTACCGCCAGTTGCCGGGCGGTAAGGAGGCCAGTAGGATGAATATCAACCCCCGTCACTCTACAACCGCAGGTCCTTGCCAGAAACAGGGCCGTCCCGCCGGACCCACTGCACACATCCAGCACATGAGAACGGTCAGATAATTGAAGCCATTGAGAAAACTGTCTAAATTCATCAGCAGAAGACCAGTTATTCTGGCCCAAATCTTCGCCATAGGTTTCTTTGCGTACCTCGGATACCGCTTCCGCAGAGAAACTACCGAAAGCCCGCTCGTAAAAACCAGTGCCAGAGCTTGAGGAGGAAGTTTGTATAGTCATGGATAATGCTCCTAGCGAATAGAATTTAATCGGAAGACGAGGTGTTCAATTGCGGTGTCCAGTATCGCATTATCGAGATCCGGATCAAAACAGAACCGAACCGACGCATTGGCCTGAGCTGAGCTCAAGCCAATGCCTGTGAGCACGTGCGAAGGCTGTAGTTCCGCAGAGTTGCAGGCTGAACCTGACGATATAGCCACCTGATACAATCCAGATATTAACGCCTCCGAAGTGATACCCTCGAACTGAACGTTCACAAGGTATGGGGAACTGCAAGAGAGATCGGTATTCAACACGGCGTTCGGTACTCTTTGATGAAGGCGAGTAATGAAATAGTCTCTCAATGCAGTGACTTTTGCTTGGCGTTGCATAAGGGCCGACTGGACCATCTGACACGCAAGGCCAAACCCGACAATCAACGGCGTTGGCAAGGTGCCGCTGCGCAAATGATTCTGACCGCCGCCATAGATGAATGGCCTTAAACGTGCCGCGATACGCGCATCGACGAACAGTGCCCCAATTCCTTTCGGTCCCCGCATTTTGTGGGCAGAAAACGAAAGCATATCAATTCCCGTTTTCTTGACGTTCATGGGAATTTTGCCGATAGACTGGACAGCATCCACATGTAGCCAAACACCAGACCGTCGTGTGATCTCGGCGATTTCATCCACCGGCTGAACGGTGCCTAGCTCGGAATTCACATGAGCAATACTGACGATACGGGTGTCGGCGGTCAGTTTAGCCATGACATCTTCCGGTTGTACCCGACCACTGGCGTCAACCGGCAAGTACTCGACAGCAAGCCCCCGACGAGCCAGCTCTTTACCAACGAGCAACACAGATTTATGGTCGATGGGGCAAAGTAGCGCCCCCGCAGGAGCGCATTCGTTGTGAGCAAAACTCGAAAAAAGAGCGATGTTGTTGGCTTCTGTAGCGCCCGATGTGAAGACAATCTCTTCTGGGCGGGCGCCAATGAGAGACGCAACTTGTTGGGTGGCGTTCTCAATCGCATGCCGGGCACGACGCCCCATTACATGGGCAGAAGAAGGATTGCCGAATTCATGCTCCATATAGAATCGCATGATATCGACGACCTCAGGAAAACATGGCGTCGTGGCACAATGATCCAGATAGATTGTGCCAGTCGATTTTTCATTGACATTCATAGCGACTCCCTATCAGGAAGTGAAGACGGCAACGTTAACGAGCTTCGAGTAGATCTCTTGTGTCTGCATCTCTCCGCTTCCACCTGGATCTGCAACAATCACCTTCATACCCGAAAGCCCATACAGAGAGAGCGCGGTACTTACCCCTGTTTTGACCGGTTGGAAGCATTCGCCGGGGGCAAAGATCACCAAAAGGCGATGTTTTGCTTTGTAGACCTCAGAGATCATCTCAGTGATTTCTCCCGCACACCCGGTAACGCCGCAGGTAATGAGAGGCCGATAGTCGCCGTTTTCGTCCACAAGGGAAATTTCGGTTCCGGCATCAGGACCATTATCGAGAACGCGACGATTTAACAGCCCGGCTTTGACCAACTTATCGGCGCTTTTCTGGAACCGGTATTTCAGCCAAGTCTCCGGATAGGCAATAGGATGTTTTCGGCTTGCGAGCATATTACGCTCAGAAAATTGCCCGCTACGCTCTAAGACCGATTGGTATGAAGCTGGAAGCGTAGAGAATTGTTCGTAGAAGACACGTCTTAGTTCGGATGCAGGCCCGCTGTCACGCGAAACATATTGCCAATCGTTGATAAGCAGCAGGAATTTAATCGCTTCGCATTGGTGTTCAAGCTGCTCTGCGATTCGAACGCCAAGTTCCCAGGTGTATCCAGGAAAGATCCCTACGCGTCGCTCAATTTTTTCTCGCATGGGCGAGCTATTTTCTTCAATAACCCCCGGTACAAGGCATCCTCGGTCTTCGTCAAGGAAAAGCATGAAATGCCCTGCCATAATGACGAGATCCGGATGTGGAACATTAGTGACTTCGGTGAGAATAAGGTCGAGTAGCTCAGCCTCGGATTGAACCAGACGGTGGCTGTTTGAGATATTAATTTGCTGCATATGCGCCTATATTTATATTATTGATTTTATTAGAAATTTAAAGGCTGTATTATAGTTATGGAAACCGTATAACCCATTTCAACTTTCCTGGTGGATCGCTGAATTTCACTCACTATGAACATCCTCCTCCCTCATAACAGTTATCAATTATCTACTGACAATTGATAATAGATAATATATTTACATATAATCCATCATACAACAATTAATAATATTAATTATAAATCTATATCCTGTACTATTTAATATACACTAATAGCCAAGATTGATGTTGTATATATCCTTGCGGCAGAGAGACCAAAGGCATCGACTAAAACGGTCATTGAATATCCAAATATCAACGCTGACGATATCATGATTTCCACCTATTCTATTTCAGTCACACGTCTACACCTCCACGAAAAATCAATAATAACGGGACATTACATTCCCATAATTACATTTTATAAATATATTGTTGCGCTCATATTTAAGCCATATCATGTGGTTGCCTTACGCTAAATATTGACATTATTTAGCCAATTTAACGTGACGTTTTTTTATGACAGACGTCCAGATTATCGAACGAACATTATCGGTGAATAACTCAAAATAAATTAAAAAATTTGATGATAAATAAAGTAAATCATCAATAAATTTAATTTAAATTTATTAAAAGTACCGAAGTTATAATCCCGATGCTGGATTCGACTAATAATCACGTAACATGAAAGCCTGTTTGGTAACGAAAGGGCTAAACATTTTGTATGTGCAGACCATTCGGCTTAACAAATGCTCAACCGGGGCGGGGGGAAATCAGAAGAAATAACGCAACCTTGGTTGAAATATCTGCAAAGGCAACCTCCTTTGAAGCCATTTTTCTATCTGCTTCAAATTTATTATTCCTCAATTAACTGGCTATGAGCGAAAATTCTCTTTCGCTATCTGATAACCTTGTTCTTCCTGCATCTCATTTTTCTTTTTTACGCGCCATAAAATACTTAACATAATAAACCATAAAGGCGTGCCACAGAGTGCGGCCAGTGTATCCGGGTCAAAAACCATTACCACTATGGTAAAGATGAAAAAAATCAAGGTTACCCAAGTCATTAACACCCCCAAAGGCATCTTAAATATTGAACGTTTATGCACATCAGGGTAATTCTTACGATAAACCAAATAGGCAATCAAAATCACACACCAGCTATAAATCACCATAATCGAAGCAACGGTGGATACAATAGTAAATAGCTGCATGACATTCGGTACGATAAATAAAAGTGATGTACCAACCACCATACAGAAACAAGAAAATATCAGACTATGTACAGGAATTGCGGTATTGCGGGAAAGAATTTTAAATTTCCGGTGTGCATTCTTTTCCGTTGATAAGCCATAAAGCATACGTGTACAAGCATATAATCCACTATTAGCAGAAGACATTGCCGATGTTAATGCAACAAAATTAACCACTGCGGCAGCGGCAGGTAAACCCGCCAAGGCAAATAGCGTCACAAAAGGGCTGGTTTCAGATGAGATCCGCCCCCAGGAAGTGACAGCAATAATGCTCAACATGGAAAAGATATAGAAAATCATAATTCTCACCGGGATATAATTAATTGCTTTCGGCAATATCTTTTCCGGATCTTTTGTTTCTGCCGTCATCGTGCCAACGAGTTCAACACCAGTAAAAGAAAAAATCGCTATTTGAAAACCGGCAAAAAAACCAAAAATACCATTTGGCAGAAATACAGATGGATCAGTTAAATTATTCACAGAAGCGATCATACCATCCGGTGATTGCCAACCTACCATCACCATACCAACGCCAATAATAATCAACGCTAAAATCGCAATAACTTTAATCATGGCGAACCAGAATTCAGCTTCGCCAAATAAGCGGACAGAAAGCAGATTACAAGTACCAAGTAAACCTAGCGTTAAAAATGCCGGCACCCAAAGAGAGACGCCGGGAAACCAATATTGAATATATCCGCCGCACACCACAACATCAGCAATACAAGAGACAATCCAACTCATCCAATAAGTCCAGCCGAGAAAAAAGCTGGCTTTTGTGCCTAAATAATCCGATACAAAATCAGCAAAAGAGCGATAATTCAGTTTAGTCAGGAGCAATTCGCCCATTGCCCGCATCACCATATAGACAAAAAAACCAACAATCGCATAGGTAATAATGATAGATGTACCAGAGACAGCAATAGTTTTTCCTGATCCCATAAATAAACCGGTGCCAATAGCGCCGCCAATGGAAATCAATTGAATATGACGCGCACTTAGCCCTCGATGAAGCGTTTGTGTATCAGCAAATTTCTCTGCCGAAAGGTTTTGTTGAGTTTTATTATTTTTTATCATGATAATACCCTTCCGTCATTAAATAAGCAGTTGACTGCTAAATCTTTCCTAAGAAGAAGTTACCACGGCTTCAGGAAAAAAATGGAACAATGTTTTATTTATTTAATTATTTTTTCATTTAAAGCAAGTAACAATCCTGCTCGTAATCCATTAGCCACCTCAGCATTAGGAAATAAAATAAATTTCGCCGGAAATTTAATTTTCCAATGACAATTATGTTGGCTGGCAATTTCAAATCCTTCTGGCAATTCAGTAAAGTTCAAGGTATCTGCGGGTATATGAAGTTGAAAACTGTCGTGACTCTTAATAATGGAATTAATTACCTGGTAATGTTTCAGTTCAGATTTAATACGTGCTGTTATTGGCGATAAAGACATTAAACCATAAAGAGCATCCGTAATTTTTTGAAATCTGGTTAAATCATTTTTTCCAAAAGGCATAGCTTTACCCATCTCCATCGTACAGCTATCCGCCCCAAATTTTTCACTCAGAAAATGGCTGAAAGTCCCGGCTTTCTCTCGATGGTAAACAAGCGCATCAATATCGCTGTCATGCAACCATTGCATAAATTCCGTAGAAAAAGGGCGATTCTGAGCAGGCAATAACGCAAATTGCTCATGGTGAGAAGCGCGTATAGCGGTATGCAGATCAATATGCCAGCGAATATTTGTCAACGATACCGAAGGTTCAGCAAAAAAACGACTCACAACATCTTCAAGTTCAGCCGCCCGTGATCGCTCATTTCCCAACGGAAAATTCAGATAACGGCCACCAAACATGCGATTCAAATCATGATGTAAATAACGTCGATTCGCCCGCATCGCGGGTAAATTACCGAAGATGATCAACAAGTTATTTTTTAGTGTTAATGTGCCATCCGCCAACTGTGCGAGTAATTGAATCAATATTTCAATGGGCGCAGTTTCATTACCGTGAATACCGGCAGAAATCACCAAAGACCGATTTTCTCCTTCATGGGGAATCAGTTGCAATACACCTTCCGCCAACCAATGCGCATTCATTGTTTCTGGAAATGTCAGGTGGTCGGCAAGTTTTTTTTCAAGCAATAACGTTAACAGATCCATATCTGCTCCAATTTAGCGCTGAAATTCATAGATTGATCCTAAATTCAGAATCTGCGTGAGTTCGTCCAGAGCGGTATAAACTTCACGAAGTAATTGAGGATCAGCCAGATCACTGGCACATAATTCGTCACGATAATGGCACTCTATCCACTGAGTCAGGCGTTCGTAAAGTTGCGTATTCAGCAATGTTGCAGGATTGACAGCACGAAATTCAGCATCATTTAGTACCACCCTCAAGCGCAAACAGGCCGGGCCGCCGCCATTGCGCATACTTTCCCGCAGATCAAAAACTCGGACTTCATTAATCGGTGAAGAGGTTTGTGCAATCAGCGCCTGTAAATAGGTCCAAACAGCAGCGTTTTGACGGCACTCCTGAGGAACCACAATCATCATTTTTCCATCGGTTTTACTCAGTAACTGACTATTAAAGAGATAAGAATCAACCGTATCTTTAATGCTGATCTGCTCAGCAGGCACCTCAATCGTGACAAAATCCTGTCCCAACATCGCCATTTTCTGTTTAATTTCAGTCAGAGCTTGTGACTGATTAAGATAAGCATACTGATGGTGAAAAAGGACATTTCGGTTGCTGACCGCAATCACATCGTTATGAAAAACACCACTGTCAATGGCAATCGGGTTTTGCTGGACAAAAACAGTTTGTGCCGGATTAAGCTGATGCAACCGCGCAATCGCTTCACTGGCCTCCAATGTTTGCCGCGCAGGATAACGTTTAGGCGCCGGGCCGCCGCGAAACGCGCTACGGCCGTAGACAAACACCTGTACGCCGGGCTTATCATAATCACCGCTAAGGCGATTATGGTTTGCCGCCCCTTCATCACCAAAATCTTCATGTTGTGGAAGAACCTGATGATGGACAAAATAGTTTTGATCAGCAAAAGTGGCTTGTAACGCGGCAGCCGTAGTTTCTACTTCCAGCGAACGGTGCAATTTGTTATTTAAATTTGCTACCGTGAAATGAACTCGCTGATCAGCGCTATCCGCCGAAGGCGACACGGTTGCCGCATTTGCTGTCCACATGGATGAAGCCGAACTCAGTTTTGATAATAACACTGGAGAATATTTGGCTGCTTTATGCAGTATCTGCTCATCACTGCCGACAAAACCTAAATTACGTAAGGCAGGGATATTAGGGCGTTGTTGCGGAGGAAGCACTCCCTGAATAAACCCCGCATCAGCCAGCGCTTTCATTTTCATCACACCTTGCAGCGCAGCTTTACGCGGGTTAGATACGCTGTCCTTATTATTAATGGAAGCCTTATTACCCACTGAAAGCCCCGCGTAATGATGGGTCAAACCGACCAACCCATCAAAATTCGCTTCAAAACCAGCCATAAATCCCTCTGAAAAAATTGTATAAATTGAAACCTATCCCGCTAAACGGTTAATCAGGGAAGCAGATTCCCGGCGCAAGCGTTTCAGGTAAAGTGAGTTCGTCGGCAACCAAGGATGCCATAGGCCAGGCACAGTAATCGGCAGCATAATAAGCACTAGGCCGGTGGTTTCCTGACGCGCCAACACCGCCAAAAGGCGCTTTACTGGAAGCCCCGGTTAACGGCTTATTCCAGTTCACAATGCCCGCTCTGGCATCTTCCAACAGGCGTTGGAACAGGGCCGCATCCGGTGAAATTAAACCGGTAGCCAATCCGAAGCGGGTGTTATTGGCGATCGCCAGCGCTTCATCAAATGTGTCATAACGCATCAGCATGAGCAGAGGCCCGAAATACTCTTCATCAGGAACATCAGCGACTTGGCTAACATCAATAATCCCCGGCGTCAGTAATGTTGATTGCGGATCGCGTTGCTCCAGCGAAACTAAAGAGATGCCGCCAAGTTTTTGTAGCCGATCTTGAGCTTCTAATAGATTCTGCACAGCCTGTAGAGAAATGACTCCGCCAATGAACGGTTGAGGTTGGGCATCCCAATGGGATGGTACGATCCGCTTTGTCACCGCCGCCAGACGCTTAATCACCGCATCGCCATGTGAGCCATTTTTTACCAACAATCTGCGGGCACAGGTGCAACGTTGACCGGAGGAGATAAATGCTGACTGCACAATGGTGTAAACAGCGGCATCAATATCGTCGCAAGCATCAACGATCAATGCATTGTTTCCCCCCATTTCAAGCGCCAGCATCTTCTCTGGTTGACCGCCAAGCACACGGTGAAAGTGAAAGCCAGTATTGGCGCTCCCCGTAAACAGCACGCCATCAATCTGCTTATCCTCCAGCAATGCTGTCCCGGTACTACGCGCACCCTGAACCAGATTGAGCACACCTGCGGGCAAACCCGCTTTTTCCCACAGTTTCACCGTTTCTTCCGCGGTCATCGGAGTCAATTCACTCGGTTTAAACACCAGCGTATTACCCGCAATGAGCGCAGGAATAATATGACCATTAGGTAAATGCCCAGGAAAGTTGTACGGACCAAAAACCGCCATCACACCATGAGGACGGTGACGCAGTAAGGCACGGCCATCAGGCATAACCGTTTCTGACTCACCGGTACGCTGTTCCCACGCTTCGATAGAAATAGCCGCTTTACCTATCATGGATTGTATTTCAGTCCGAGTTTCCCATAACGGTTTACTGGTTTCCTGACTAATAACACGAGCGAGCGCTTCTTTCTCCTCATTCAATAAAGCCGCAAACGTCTGAACGACCTTAATCCGTTCACTGGTGGGCAAATGCGACCAGGCATAAAACGCCTCGCGGGCAGCATGACAAGCGGCTCTGACTTGCGAAGCATCGGCACTGTTAGCCTGCCACAGAATCTGTTGATCTATCGGGGAAAATTTAGTTATTGACTCACCCTGCCCCTCAATCCATTTTCCCCCAATGTAATGTGCTTTATAATTCATGTTTAATTTTCCTTTGGAAAGAGACTAACGAGTCGCACCTGCTCCCCATCACTGACTTGAAGTGCCTCCATCTCAGCGGTTGTTAAAAGAAGTTCATTACTGTCACCCTTCACATTCAATAACAGCGCCCGAAATTCACTAAACTGCTGATTGGCAACGATGCAAGCAACACCATCATCTCTGGTCACAGATTCGGCTTTACTGACAGAAACGAGACGGCTCTCTTTTACTGCGCGTATCCGGTCAATCTCAGCCTGTAATAAAGCGCCGCCATCAAAAATATCGATATGGCCTTGATAGGTAAGACCTTCTTTTTCAAGAATTGCTCGCGCCGGTACTGTTTTCTCATGAACCTGCCCAATCACCTTCTGTGCCTCAGCCGATAATAAGGATATATAAATAGGGTGAAGAGGCATGAGCTCCGCAATAAAGGTTTTCGATCCAATACCGGTTAAATAATCTGCCTGGGAAAAAGGAATGCCAAAAAAATGTTGTCCCAATGAATTCCAAAAAGGGGAATTTCCTTGCTCATCTGCAACCCCCCGCATTTCAGCGAATATAATTTTAGAAAAAATATCCCTAAATGCGGCGATAAAAAGAAAACGGGCTTTGGAGAGAAATGTCCCATTTTTTCCTTTCTGATATTCTGGATCGAGGAACAAGGTACACAATTCACTGTTACCGGTCTGATCTTGTTCCAAAGTTAACGCTTCAATCGATTTATAAATTCCCAATTCACGTGATGAACGAACGGTTTTTTGCACCCGAAAGTTATAAAACGGCTCCTCCAGCCCAACCGCCACTTCGATGGCGCTGACACCCGCCACACGATTCACGCTAGTATCTTCCAGCACAAACAAGAATCCCTGCTGAGCTCTGGTCAGTTTTCCATCAAAAGTATCAACGCTACGCGCAATACGTGAACGTAATTGCGCCAGGTTATTGGGAAAAGATGTCAAACCTATACCAGCGCGTTCAGATAAAGCCTGAACCCCATTTAAGTCACTATGCTGGACAGCTCGGAAAAGCATCATAACGTCACCTTCAATTTACTATTAACTTACAAACCGCATAATGGCGCTTTCAAGACGAACCAGACCTTCATCGATATCAGAAAAGTCGATATTTAATGCCGGCGCAAAGCGCAACACATCTGGACCCGCGATCAAGGCAATTAATCCTTCCTCTGCTGCCAAGTTAGTTAATTGTTTCGCCTTACCCTGCCAAGCCTTATCTAATTCAGCGCCTAAAAGCAGCCCTTTACCCCGCAAGCAACTGAATATTTGGTAACGCTGATTCAGTTTCGATAATTTATCCATAAAGTAATCATGACGTTGTAAAACGCCAGTGAGCAGTTCCGCCTGATTAACAATGGAAACCACCCTATCGGCAACTGCCGCCGCCAGAGGATTACCGCCAAACGTAGTGCCGTGCGTTCCAGGTTGAAAAACCGCGGCAATATGTTGTTTTGTTAACATAGCGCCGATAGGAAAACCGCCGCCGAGACCTTTAGCGCTGGTAAGAATATCAGGCTCAACACCATATTCCTGATAAGCATAAAGGTATCCTGTACGGCCTACCCCAGTTTGAATTTCATCAAAAATAAGCAATGCCTGAAAACGATCGCATAAAGTGCGTAATTCCTGTAAGAACGCAGGATCTGCGGGAATAACACCGCCCTCGCCGATAATAGGTTCGACAATAACCGCACAGGTATTTTCAGAAATATGTTCTCTGATCGCAGATAAATTGTTATAAGGAAGATGCGTAATTTCTTGCGGAAGAGGAGCATAATCTTGTGAATATTTTGGTTGCCCTCCTACTGTAACGGTAAATAATGTTCTACCATGAAAAGAATCTTTAAATGAAATAATCTCGCTCTTATTTTTTCCATATTTATCAGCGGCATATTTTCTGGCTAGCTTTAATGCTGCTTCGTTAGCTTCCGCCCCTGAATTACAGAAAAACGCTTTATCAGCAAAAGTATTTTCCACCAGTTTTTTTGCTAATTTTAGGACAGATTCATTAGTGTAACCATTACCTATATGCCATAGTTTCTCAATCTGAGAAATTAACTCATCCTTTAATTCAGGATGTGCATGGCCCAATGAATTAACAGCAATTCCACCGGCAAAATCGATATATTCCTTGCCTTCCTGATCCCATACTTTCGAGCCTTTGGCCCGAACAGGTATGAACTTAGCCGGAGAGAAACAAGGCACCATATAGTGATCAAACCAACTTCTCTGGACATTTTCTAACATAGATCATTTCCCCTTAAAATAGAGATTACATGGACGAGAGAAAGTAATATGCCCCGCATCATTTCTTGTCTCACACTTATAAAACTTATTAATGTATTCCGAGAGAAAGGCTTACCAAACTGAAACCTAAAAAGCCTTAAAAATAATAGAATTACAGGATCTATTTAATATTATTCTTATTAATCCCATGACTATTACCTAAAAATAGTTGCACAGCCACTAGACAGATACTGTTGTCCACACTTAACAAAGTCAACACAAGTTATACACAAAAAAAACACTTTTTGATCTCGTTCAAAGTTCCAAAAAGTATTTTTATGCACAATTTATGCACTTTACATGAATAAAAAGCGAATAAAAAGTGAATAAATTAAATCTACTACCTATAGATGAAACGAATAAATAAATAATTATTCATTAATAACGTTAGAAATTTATCCACTTAAATGTAAAATAAAATTTGACGGAATTTAATTTTCAAGAACCAAAGAAAATCGATAACCAAAACAACAAAATAAGTGAAAAATCTAACGACAACTTAATATAAAATTAACTACCCAGTTAAGGAAATTGGCTATATCTACATACCCTTAAATTTCAGACAACAATATCCCTGTCTATTGCGATTAGAGAAATAGGTAAAGTCTTTTCAAATGAAAACTATTCAATAGCGATTATCACTTTCCTCAATCTTACTTTTACATAGGAAAAAACAGATAACCAAATTCATACCGAATAATCACACCATCGCTAAATAATTAATTATCTCTTAATATATTAGCATTAAAAAACATCTCCATCACAACCGATTACCAACTCCCTATTCAAAATCTTAAACTCACTACTTTATGGCTGAAATAATAGAAATCATCTTTACCATCAATTTATCATTCAAAATAATAAATTTAATTTTTCCCTATTTTTCAAATAATTTTATTTACTAAACTTTATTATTAAAATCAGAACCATTATCTACATTTATTATTTATGAACACTAAATAACATTATATTACATTCTCTTTCTATTAGTACCAAATAAAACCATTAGAAACCAGAAAATACTTTTAAACATAAACCAAACAAGTTAGCGGTAATTATAAAAATTTAATTTTGACAACCGCTGAAAAACAAGCTATATATTCTAAACAATAGATATGATATTAATTCAAAATGCGATTTATTATTTACAAAATTATCCAACATGGCAACTTATAAAAAAATATAAGATTAAGTGAAAGAATAATTTATTAGGCGTTATCTTACGATAACAAAATAATATCGTTAACATAAATAGAAAAAAATCAACGTAAACTAAAGCTAATGTGATCACCTATTAAAAACATTGGATTATCTAATAGACCAAGATATACCACGGGCTGGTATGGAAAGATATTCACAGACGCGGAGAACATGTATCCCTTGTTCTATACCGCAGAATAAAAAAACTATTTGCCGTCAATCCCAAGCTCATACTCCCGACGTTTAAGGATTGTATGAACTTAGTTTGTATCATTTACAGGAGTAAAATATGACTTTAGATTTTAACGATAAGGTGGCAATTGTTACCGGCGGCGCAATGGGTATTGGTGCTGCAATATGCCGCAGACTAGCGGCAAACGGCGCAAAAGTTGTCGTGGCCGATATCAACGGCAACGCAGCTCAAGCCCTTGCCAATGACCTTGATAATGCTATCGCCATTCAGCTCGACGTCACCCAAGCATCCGCGGTGGAGCGCTTAGTAGCTCAAACGGTAGAGACCTTTGGGGCACTCCACCTGGCAGTCAACAACGCCGGGATAGCCGGCTTGCGCCACCAAACCGTGGATTATCCGTTAGATGATTGGCATCAGGTCATCAACATCAACATGCATAGTGTGCTGTACTCAATGAAGTACGAGATCCCCGCGATGTTGGCTTCCGGCGGTGGCGCGATTGTTAACATGGGCTCGGTCGTAAGTCATGTTGGCCTCACCAACTCGATTGCATACGTAGCAACCAAACACGCATTGCTAGGCATGACAAAAACTGCCGCGCTGGAGTATGCAAAACACGGGGTCCGAATTAACGCCGTCGGACCCGGCTGCATCGACACACCATTGATGTCTAGGATCGACACCGATGCAGTCCAAAAAATGATCAAACATCATCCTATCAAACGTCTCGGAACACCAGATGAAGTCGCAGCACTAGTTTGCTTCCTATTATCTCAGGATGCGTCTTTCATTACCGGTAGCTATCACCTCGTTGATGGTGGATATAGCGCACGTTGATCCGCCTGTATCTTAAAACTGGGCAAAGCAGACAGTGACCTCCTTTAGCCGCAATAAGCCTGACGAGGAGATTATTATCGCTTTGTCCGTATCAGCTTTTTAGATCGAAATAAATAAAATCTCGAAATAGTCGATCACTTGAAGGGAACTGAGTCCGGTTTTTGCGATCTGATTTATCACCAGCCAAATATACTTGGATTAATATCCTGATGCTTTTGAGGTGTTATATTTCCTCCACATCGGGTGAAAATTGACGGCGGTTTTTATTCATTCCCTATATTGATAAGGATTAATTCGCCATTTTGTGTGATATTTGTCACGTTTTTTTATGTTCGTATGATAAATATCGTGATCTTGTGGTCATAACATTGAGAGAGCGAAATTCTCTGTTATTTGTCTCCACTCCATCCTACTCAGTTGGACGCGGTCTATTGTTCTCGCTAACGCCACGTATTAAATGATGGCGATTTTACGCTGTCATTTTTTTACTGCGGAACAGGCCGGCGCTATTTAAAAGAGCCGCATGTAATGACTCGCTTGATAGCCTCTGGCGTTATCCCCGTTTCAGGATAATGGTTCAATTATGTAGGATTTCAAATATGGATGGATTAGTTTTCACCTGCCGAATTGGCGTACTATCCCAGACAACTTTTCAGGTATCGCAATTTACCTTGCAGGAAGAGTTATCACAGCTTTATAGCCTGACGTTAAAGGTGGTGAGCTCACGTGACGATATTCCCCTGAATGAACAACTGGGTCGCCGCGCATCCTTGACTATTACTCGTAATGGCGTGGCCGAGCGTACCATTAATGGTTTGATCGCCGGTGCTGAACAGGGTAATACCGACGGCCGTCGCACTTTTTATATTTTCACTATCCGCCCCGAAATGTGGCTGATGACGCTGAATCAGGATAGCCGTATTTTCCATTGGCAGTCCGTACCCGAAATCTTAACCAAATTGCTGAAAGAGCACCATATTCTCTTTGTCCGCGATACGCTCTATAAACACTATACCGAACGGGAATACACCACGCAAAAACGCGAATCGGCCTATGATTTTTGGTGCCGACTGGCGGCGGAAGAAGGCATGGTCTTCTGGTTTGAGGAAAAACAGATGTTGTTCTGTGATTGCCATCTGGGCATGCAGGCGGATATCCAGCTCACTTACAATACTCACCCTGAAACCGACGAGACCGATACCACGGCGTACCAGTGGAGTTATGGCGAATACCTGTGCCCGAATGGCACGGTTCAGAAAGACCATAACTTTCTGAACCCCAAATATTCGCTCGAGCATCAGAAGCAAGCCGACGACGATAGCGGGTACAATTCGGTGTTTGAAAGTTACGGGCGTTTCCAGCGGGATGCGGAAGGAAAATCTTTCACCCAACTGCGGCTGGAGCAGTTACAAAACTACAGCAAAGTCGGTACCGCCAAAACCCACTGCATCCGGCTTCGGCCGGGCAAAATTTTTACCCTGCAATCCCATCCCATAGCAACCATGAACGCCCGCTGGCAGGTGATCTCGGTCACGCATTATGGGTGGCAACCTGTCGCGTCAGACGACGGGGGCGAAGGGACAACCCTGACAAACGAGGTCGCCTTTATTCCCGGTCATCAGGACTGGCGGCCGCCTTATCGCTACAAACCTCTGGCGGACGGTGATGAAGTCGCCACGGTGGTCGGAGTGGGAAGCGAAGAGATTTATGTGAACGAACACGGCGCGATACGGATTCATTTCCACTGGAACCGTTACGATAAAGCGGATGACGGCGCTTCTTGCTGGGTACGGGTGGCACAGGGCTGGAACGGCAACGGTTTCGGTTTTATGGCGATCCCTCGCGTCGGACAGGAGGTGATAGTCAGCTATCTTAACGGAGATATCGACCGCCCGATTGTGACCGGGTGCACCTATAACGGCCTCAACCGCCCGCCGCTTAATTTACCGCTGGAGAAAACCCGTACCACCTTTAAAACCCGGACTCACCGGGGACAGGGATTTAATGAACTGCGCTTTGAGGATGATAAAGGAAGCGAGGAAGTGTTTATTCATGCTCAACGGGATATGAACATGCAGATTCTCTGGGATAAAACCACGCAGATAGGCCATGACCAGAAAACAGAAGCGGCGCATAACCGCACGGCGATAATTAAAAACGATGATGATGAAGCCGTGCAGGGCTTCCAGACGCTTGAAGTCGGTCAAAATCAAACGGTGACCATTAAAGGTCAGCAAGCCGTTTCCGTTGGTAAAAGTCATCAACTGAACATCGCCGATAACCAGCAAATCACCGTGGGTAAACATATCACGGCGCACTCTGAAAGCGGGCAAATCATCATTGGGAACGCAGGCGGGCAGATAGTCATTGATCCAATGGGCAATATCTGTATCGAAGGGGTCAGCATCACGATGACCGACCATATCACCGGCAAGAAATCCGCCGGTGCGTTGTTTGATTACTCCGCCCGCTATACCTTGCTCAGCGAGCAAAGCGATAAGCCGTTGGTGGATGTCCCCTACACCATTACCACTGGCGATGGTCAGGTCATCCCGGGTAAAACTGACGCGCTGGGCAGAACGATGACGGTACAGAGTGCGGCAGAAGAAAATCTGCAACTGAGTTCACCAGAAAACCCACCTAAACCGAAGCAAACCTTATATCAGGTCAGTGATAACACACCGGTAGAGCATGTTATGGAATTTACGGAGGAATAAGTATGGCAATATCCAACAACGGCAAGATGTGCCCGGCTGTCACATCAATCACCTGTACGATGGAAATAGGCGTCTTTCCTGCTGATGAAGATCCCTGTTATCTGGCGAGAAAAGCCGAATACGCTCTGCGCCTGCCGGCAATGATTATTACCAAACTGGGGGCTATCCGCTTTCTTAATCAAGTCATTATGAGTGGGTTGATTAAGGTTGAGGAGCTTAAGCATGACTTTCTATGGCCCTATAAAGCGGAAGTGGTGTTTGCTATCCGAGGAGAGCAGGATGTCCCTTTACCCATGCTGGCGACCAGTCAAGACTCTAAACAGCGTTATGGTGGTAATTTGCCGCAGTCCAGTAATCCGTTTGCCCGACCTTCTGCCGAAGACGCGGAGAAATTTGGGGTTGTTGGTATCCGTCGGCCCGATATTATTCTGGTTAAAGATGAGGCTCTTCGCTGGCCGGGCAGAAATGCCACCTACTTTGATGGTTCTGTGCACCCTGATAATCTGAAAATGTTGATTGAGGTGAAATTTCCGGGGGATGATCTAAGTAGAGATCAGGAATTGGATTATATGCTAATTGCGACAGAAAAACGTTTTGGTGTAATGCGCGTCATAGATAATCGCACTGAGGAGCAAAAACAGTATGATGAAGCGTGGCGAAAACATTATCAACCCGGTTCCCAACACTATAAAAACCCCATCCCACTGGCCCCGTTGCCACCGGGTTCGCCTCCTGATGATGGAGCTTTACCCACCCCTCCCGCAGAGGGTGTACCGGGGACCATTCCGCAACCCCTGACAAAAAATCCACCGCTTCTCAGCACTTCCCGCTGGTCGTTTTTACCCAGCTATGAAGACTGGGTTGTCCTCGGGCAGGAGGTGGC
The DNA here is from genome assembly GCF_001083805.1 of Photorhabdus luminescens subsp. luminescens. Taxonomy (GTDB): domain Bacteria; phylum Pseudomonadota; class Gammaproteobacteria; order Enterobacterales; family Enterobacteriaceae; genus Photorhabdus; species Photorhabdus luminescens. The sequence continues at coordinate 277,406 of NZ_JXSK01000008.1, forward strand.
GGGTCTGGCTGAAAACGGGTTGAATTATGTCCGCGACAGTACCCGGGAGCTTCTTGCCCAGTTTGGTATCTGGTTCAATCAAGCCGGTAAGTGGGTGTGTGAAGAAATTATTGATCCGGTCACTCATCAAGTCAGCTATGCATTTTCCTGGGTTAATGAACAAACGGGGAAAATCGTGACCTGGTCTGAGAGTGAGATAAAAGCCCGGTGGCAAACCGTGCAACAAGGCTCAGATATCACCCTGGAAGAGCTAAAAAACATTAGCTGGATGCAAATATTAAAAGAGGTAGGTGAAGGCATGCTGGAATTAGTTGTAATTATTGCCGGTGTTGCCGTTGTTATCCTGGTCACCGTTGCCGTCGCTGCCGCGCTGATTGCACTGGTGGAAATTTTAGCTGCCGCTGCCGCAGTTAGCGCCGCCGCGTTAACCGCCGTCCTGGCAATATTGGCGAGTGTGACATTCGCCACCGCTTCATAAATTAACGGAGAGAATATGGATACTTCAGATTACTTTGCCCAGTTGAAATCACAACTGACCGCATTTACCTTCCTCAATGGCGATGGGCTGACTGTTTCTCGTCTTGGGATTTCTATCACCCTGTTTTTTAAACAGGGTTACACCCTTGAGAAAAAGCAACGCATTCTGACCTGCTACCGGCGCTTTCGTGAAGAGTTTGGCACTTACCTGCGTTTTCACCGTCATGAGCTAAAAGGGTTAAGGAAATATTCACAGGAAAATATTGTTAAAGTTGAGGAGGGTATTCTTAATCAGAAAAAAAACCAGCTTTCTAGCTGGGATATCAGTGACGCTAGAAATCTCTATGAAGCTCCCCGCTATCTGATGCATTATCTGGATTCCAGAGAAATAGATGGTGACGATGATAGCTCTTACCTGAGTCTGACACTGCCCTGGGATTATCTGAAAGAACAAGAGGGCATGACCCGATTTATGGCCTGGCTGGACTTTCTGTGTGAACAACTCGAACCGGACAGTGGGGATTGTGGTTATTGTTTGGTATTACCCAACGACTTCTATGACTACTTTCCTTTAGAGTACCAGCTAGCGCAACGTTATCCTTCCCTGCAAGTGAACTCCGCAGTGCATACAGCTAAATTACAGTATGAACACTCCATCCGTGGCATTAACTGGATCACCCTGCTGTCCAAACGCTTTGTAAACCGACTGGGGGGGGAATTCTGGATACGACATATGCTGGCCCGCCACCTCTACCCGGATGTGGTGATTACGCCTTACTCCAATGGTCTGATGATCCGGGCCGGTCAATACCCGGACTTAACGCCGCTACCGGGCAGTGTCCCGGAAAGTTATTTTGCTATTAACCAACTGATACGTCCGATACGGGTGATACCTCGTGAAGGCCATTCATTGCACTTCTATGGTGAAGGTCATTTTAATTCAACTTCCACCCTAGCCTGGTATGCCCGTTATGACCGTGGGCCGCTGCAAGTGACCCCTTTGAGAGGTAACCATCCGGCACTGGTCAGCGGGATCTGGCAAACCGATAGCCTGCCGGGTCAGCAGTACTTCTTTGCTCAGGGGGCGACGGCTTTTGATGTTGAAGGCGCAGAGACGGGCACAACCGTATGGCATCTGATACGGGAAGCGGCAAATATGTGGGAATAACAAATTATCCACCGCCTCATAATTCACGGAGAAAATGATGGAAACTGTAGATTACTTTGCCCAGTTGAAATCACAACTGACCGCTGACCGCGTTTACCTTCCTCAATGGCGATGGGCTGACCGTTTCTCGTCTTGGGATTTCTATCACCCTGTTTTTTAAACAGGGTTACACCCAGGAGAAAAAACAGCCTTGTGGTTGGGTGGTCAGTGATGCCAAAAATGAAGATGAGGCACCTCGTTATCTGATGCGTTACCTGGATTCCAGAGAAATAGATGGTGACGATGATAGCTCTTACCTAAGCTTGACACTGCCTTGGGATTATTTGAAAGAACAGGATGGTATGACCCGCTTTATGGCCTGGCTGGACTTTCCGTGTGAACAACTTGAACCGGACAGTGGGGACTACATCCCGTTTTCTATGAAGATGAGGTGGATATTAATTTCAACCCGAAAATCGGAGCGGATTGGTGTTTCAAAGGACAACAAAAACGGGTTATATTTAGATTGTTTGCAACAAATTAACCATCCGGCGTCTTATCTTAACTATCAATTTGTAATTCTAAATAAGATATTTCATTTTCGCTTCTATTTTTTAATCATTTCCTTTAATTTTCTGCAATTTTCATTAACAAATACTGAATTTCATCACTAAAAGCAGTGCCGTTATCTGTATTTATTATATATGCATGCTAAACCAAATTATATTTTGACCGATTTATATTAACACCAAAAAAATATGACTATTTTCATGCTTTATATTAATTATTCATAAAAACCAATATCACACAATTAAATATATTTTTATATAGCAAGAAATTAGACTTAGATTAAATTCCGAAAATAATAAAAAATCCGGTATAAATAATATATACCGGATTATTATATCAAGATTAAATTATTCAGAACTGCTGACTATATCAGTATTACGACGTCTCCTCATCACAACTGATTACCAGCGCCCTATTCAAAGCCTGAGCTAAAGCGGTTTTATTCTCGTCATCCTCCAATAAACTAAAATGGTCACCCGGTATCGCAATCAGCTCAAGCGAAGTATCAGACATTATCTGCGCCCAACCCAACGATGGTTCCATGCTCGCTGATTCCGGTTTTTCATCTGTCATAAAAGAAATAGCAGGAGACGGTTCTACCGCATAGAACTGATGCAGCGTTATCGCTAATGCTGGCGGCTCATAACCGGCAACTATTTGCGCGTAACGCTCGATCTGCCCCCAACGTTTTGCGATCACATCCGCATGCAGATTCGCAGGATATAATGCCAATTCTTGTGCTGCCTCAATAAACTGCACAAAATTCAACTCATCAATTCGACGGTATAACTCCGCAATCTCTTCCGCGTACTCCTCCTCCGACTGTCGAGCTAGTTCAATGAAGAACCGATATTTAGGTTGCATGATCTGTTCGCCTAAATAATGAGGCGCAGGCGCATCAATCAACCCTAGGAAATTAACCATTTCACCCACATGCAAAAGCTGCTGGGCAATAGCATAAGCCAATATCCCACCGGAAGAGTAACCACATAGCCGATAAGGGCCTTCCGGTTGAACAGCCTTTATCAAGGTGATCATTCTCGCCGCTTGCTGCTCCATCGTTACCATCGGCTCTTCATTAATTGACGGCCAAGGCAACGCATAAATCGGATGGTCCGATGGGATATGTCGAGCCAACCCGAAGACATAGGAGTAATCCCCCATGCCGCTAGGAACAAAGAATAGCGGCAACCCTGTCCCATCCAGTCGCACAGATATGGCGCTGTTTTGCGGTTGAGACAGCAAATCTGAGGTGATTTTCGCAGCCAGTTCAGCCAACACCGGGAATTGGAACACAGCATTCAATGTGCAAACCAAACCCCGACCGGCGGCAAGATTTATCATTCGCATGGCAAGCAGTGAATGGCCCCCCAACGTGAAGAAGTTGTCATACCGACTTATCTGCTCAATCCCCAGCAACTCACACCAGATAGCCGCCAATGCAATTTCCGTTTCCCCTTGCGGCGCTTCATAAATCTGACGAGCAAACGCTTCATTGTCCGGGGCCGGCAAAGCCCGACGATCCAATTTACCGTTCGGCGTTAGCGGAAATGCATCCAGACGCACAAAAGCTGACGGCACCATATAGTCAGGTAAAGTTACACTCAAGTGGGTACGCAGGTTATTGGCTAGCCCCTCATCCGCTGGCACCACGACATAAGCAACCAGCCGTTGGTCTTGCCCTTGCCCCAATGCCAACACCACAGATTCGCTCACCGCCGGGTGTTCCACCAATCGAGCCTCAATTTCCCCCGGTTCAACGCGGAAACCGCGGATTTTTACCTGCTGGTCGTTGCGGCCCAGGAATTCCATATTGCCATCCGGCAGGTAGCGAGCTAAATCCCCGGTACGGTACATACGAGCGCCCGGTTGATCACTAAACAGATCCATCAGGAAACGTTCTGCCGTCAGCTCTGGGCGATTCAGATAACCCCGTGCTACTCCGGCCCCCCCAACATACAATTCACCTGTTACCCCCAACGGCACCGGCTGGCCATATTTATCCAACAGATAGAGGGTTAAATCTGGAATACGTGCGCCAATAGGGCTGGTCGTCTGTTCCACATCATGAAGGTTGAGTTCCCGATAAGTCACATGAACCGTCGTCTCCGTGATACCGTACATATTCACTAACTGCGGTGACGTCTCTCCACGCAGGCGATACCACGGTCGTAACATCCCCGGTTCAAGAGCTTCTCCCCCAAAGATGATATAACGCAACTGATCCGGTAATGGGTTGGCGACATAACTGGCAATAAAGGCTTTGAACGCGCTCGGCGTCTGATTCAATACGGTGATACCGTGTTGACACACGAATTGATGCAGCTCTTGAGAGGAGCGAGCGATCGCGTGCGGCACCAGAACCAGTTTAGCGCCATAGCGTAACGCCCCCCATAATTCCCATACCGAGAAGTCAAACGCGATGGAATGGAACAGGCACCAAACATCTTGTCGGTTAAAGCGATACCAGGATTCAGTCGCCTCAAACAAACGCTGGACATTACGATGCTCGACCATTACCCCCTTCGGCGTCCCTGTCGAACCCGAGGTGTAAATGATATAGGCCAGATGCTGGGCGGTTAATGTCGGTACCTGTGGGTTACCCTCCGGCTGATCAGGCAAAATATTAGGGTCGAGTACAGTCAGGGTAGCCAGCATTTTTTCGCCCAACGTACTACGTCCGGTATCATCCACCAGCACAATAGCTGGAGCGGCATCAGTCAGAATATGTGCCAGACGCTCACCGGTATAAACCGGGTCCAGCGGCACATAGGCGCCACCGGCTTTCAGTATTGCCAATACCCCCACGATCATTGCCGGTGAACGTGACACGCAAATCGCCACTCGCTGATCGGGCACGACGCCCAATGCGATAAGCTGATGGGCCAACCGGTTAGCGCGGGTATTCAATTCAGCATAACTGAGAGCCTGATCTTCATGCACTAATGCTATCGCATCAGGAGTTTGCTCTACCTGTTGTTCAAACAACTGATGAATACACAATGCCTCAGAATAGGCAGTTTCCTTGGCGTTCCAGGTTTTCAGCAACAGTGTACGCTCTGCTTCCGGTAGAATGCTCAATGTCCGTACCGGTGTTTCCGGGGCCTGCTCCAGCGCGGCTACCAAACTCTCCAGTGCCTGTTGCATATAGCCGCATACCCGTTCCGGCTCAAACGGCTGTGCAACTTGAACGGTCAATCCCAAAGATTCACCAAAATCCTCCACCGACAGCACTAACGGATAATTGGTTCGCTCCTGCGCATCAACAAATTCAATACCGTTTACCAGTTCATCCAAGGTTGCTGAAAATGCATTATGTCGATAGTTCAGCAAGCTGCTAAAGAGGGGACTCTCCCCCTGCACACCACTGCAACGCTGGGCCAGCGCCAGTGAAGCATGTTCATGTTCCAGTAATCCGGCCAATCGGGTATGAGCAGCCTGCACACTGTCCCGTACCGAGGTATCATCGATATCCAGCCGTAGCGGCAAGGTATTGATAAACAGCCCCATCCCGTTGTCAGCCCCTTCTCCCGCCGCCATGCGCCCAAACAGCACCGTGCCGAACACCACTTGCTCCTGATCGCTGGTATGCGACAACACCTGTGCCCAGGCCAAATGACACAATGCCGCCAGACTGACGCCCAAACGCCGGGCCTGACTGCGCAAACGATCATTCAGTTCAGGCGCCAGCATCCGATAGGATTCCGTCACCTGTGAACCATCACGATGCACCTCCGTCAATCCGAATGGCAGCGTCGGTTCATCCACCTCCGCCAACATCTCGCTAAAGAAACGGGTATGTTCCTCCTGACTCATCCCCAGCCGAGCCTCAGCCACCAAATTACGGAAAGAAACTGGGGAAGGCAGGCTCTCCTCCCGTTCGGCAAGATACGCCTGAACCTCACCGTTCATCACATCCATCGTAGTATGGTCGCCAATCAGGTGATGCAGCAATTGCAATACCATCCAACGACCATCAGTCTCCTGCGCCACCACAAACCGCAACAACGGCGCTTTATCCAGGCCAAGACGATAATGACGCGGATTAAAACGTTGAGCCAGTTGATCACAAATCGGTCCATCCGCTGGGTCTAGCGTTAATTCAGTAACCGATAAAGGCGCCTGACGCCAAACCACCTGGGCCGGCACAGACAACTCTTGCCAAACAAAGGCGGTACGCAGGATATCGTGGCGATCAACCACCTGTTGTACTGCCGCCAGATATCGGTCTAGTAGAGTCCGATCAGCGAAGACCATCTGACCGGATAACAAATAGGGATCTCCTTCGTTTGCCAGTAAGTGGTGGAACAAAATACCATCCTGCAACGGCGACAGGGCATAGATATCCTGAATATTGCTCACCCCACCCGGCACTTGTCTGACGATGCGGTCAATGTCAGCCTGAGTCAAATCAATCAGCGGCAACATCGCCGGTGTCAGGGCCATAGTTGCCGAAGTGATGACGTTAGGCGGCACTATCATAGCCTGGTGCTGTCCCAATGTTTGCGCCAAGTCTGACAGCACCGGCGATTGGAACAGATCACGCGCCGTCAGTGTCAATCCCAGATGACGCAAGCGTTCAACCATTCGTATCGCAAGCAACGAATGACCACCCAAGGCAAAAAAGCTGTCGTACCGGCTTATCTGTTCAATCCCTAGCAATTCACGCCAGATAGCCGCCAGCGCTATTTCTGTTTCTCCTTGAGGAGCAGCGTAAATTTGGTGGACAAAGGCGTCATTGTCCGGTGCCGGCAACGCTTGATGATCCAATTTACCGTTAGCAGTCAATGGAAACGCATCCAGCCGCACAAAGGCCGACGGCACCATATAGTCAGGCAAAATCGCACTCAGATGAGCATGAAGACTGCTCGCCAATCCATCACGGGCTTCCGCAGCCACATAGGCCACCAGCCGCTTCTCCTGCCCTTCGCCTCGTACCAACACCGCCACTTCACGTACCGTTGGATACTCTGCTAACCGGGCCTCAATTTCCTCCGGTTCAATTCGGAAGCCGCGGATTTTAACCTGCTGATCATTGCGGCCCAGGAATTCCAGATTGCCATCCGGCAGATAATGCGCCAAATCCCCGGTGCGGTACATACGAGCATCCGGGTTATCACTGAACGGATCAACAAGGAAACGCTCGGCGGTCAATTCAGGCCGATTAAGATAACCACAGGCTACTCCATCTCCCCCAACATAAATCTCTCCGACCACGCCTAACGGTACCGGCTGACCATACGCATCCAACAGATAAACCCGCGTGTTAGCTATCGGTCTGCCGATCGGGATACGGGCTGCTCCGGGCGCTAATGCTGTGATACGGTATGTGGTTGTAAAGGTGGCTCCTTCACTCGGCCCATAGCCATTTAATAGCTGTTGTGGAGGACTGGTATGCAATACCTGACCGATAACATGGGGATCAAGGGCATCTCCGCCGACAATCAGCAGCTTTATCTGTGGCAGAACCGGAGCAAGCGCCGCTGCTAACTGGTTAAACAATCCGACACTCAACCACAGAACAGTGATTCGCTGAACCTGTAAAGCCTGTACAAACACCTGCGGCATCAACAAAGTGGCATGATCGACAACCACTAACGCACCGCCATTGAGCAACGGCGCCCAAACTTCAAACGTGCTGGCATCGAAAGCCGGATTAGCAGCAAAAGCCACCCGATCATCCGGTCCGATTTCAGCATAACCATTATTGATAACCAGCCGGACCACCGCACGATGCGGCACTAAAACCCCTTTAGGTGTCCCGGTAGAACCGGAGGTATACATGATATACGCTAACTCGGTGCTGGAACGCACTAAGTTAAGGTTAAAGCGATCCTCTTCGTGGCCCATGTCTGTTTCATCCGAGAGACGAAGCAGCGGCACAGTCAGGTTAGCCGGAATATCCGCCCGTGTATCGGTGAGCAGTAACTTAGCTGAACAATCACTTATCAGCCAGTTTTTCCGCTCATCCGGCACACTGGGATCAATCGGCACGTAAACTGCGCCGGCTTTAAGAATCGCCAATTGGGCTACCACCAGTGCCATCGAACGCGCTAGCAAGAGCGCAATATGATCACCGGGACAAACGCCTTGCTCGATCAATTGACAAGCCAACCGGTTAGCGCGGATATTTAATTCGGCATAACTAAACGTTTGCTCTTCATACACTAATGCTATCGCGTCAGGGGTTTTCTCCACCTGTTGTTCAAACAACTGATGAATGCATAATGCCTCAGGATAGACGGTTTCCGTGGCGTTCCAAGTTTCCAGTAACAACTTGCGCTCCGCCGGAGAAAGAATATCAATTTCCCTGACCGGCTGCTGGGGATTATCTACCATCGCTTGCAGTACTGTGTGCAGATATCCCACCTGCCGCGCCATTGTCGTTGGATCAAACAGGGCGGTAGCATAACTTAATGCCCCCACAATCCTGCCCTCTTCTTCTGACAAGCCCAGTTCAAGATCAAACTTGACAATATCAACGGCTTGATTGACCGGTGACACCGCCAATCCCGGTAATCCCCACTCTGTGTTCTCATTGTTCTGCCAGACAAACATCACCTGGAATAACGGGGTATGCGCCAGTCGGCGTGGCGGTTGCACGATTTCCACCACTTGTTCAAACGGTAAATCCTGATGCTCCTGAGCTGTCAATGCGGTTTGCCGGACTCGCGCCAGTAATTCCGTCACAGTCAATTCATCCGATAAATCCATGCGCAACGCCAACGTATTGACAAAGAAGCCAATCAACGGCTCCACTTCCTGATGATTGCGGCCGGCACTCGGGGTGCCAATTACCACATCGTCCTGACCTGATAAACGTGACAGCACTACCGACCAGGCTGACAACAGCGTCATGAATAAGGTGACGCCGTGTTGTTCACTCAGGCGTTTAAGGGCCGTCGTTAGCGCCGCATCCAGATGAATCGGCACGGCCTGCCCGGCAAACGACTGCTCCGGCGGACGAGGCCGATCTGTCGGCAAATCCAGCAAGACTGGCGCATCAGCCAACATTGCACGCCAATAGTCAGACTGAACCTGAATACGCTCAGCCGACAACCACTGACGCTGCCAGGCGGCGTAATCCGGGTATTGAATCGCCAACGGCGGCAACGGATCTGATTGTCCGTCCATAAACGCCGTATAGAGTGTGTTCAGTTCCTGTATCAGCACATTGGCAGACCAGCCATCGGAAATTATGTGATGCAGGGTCAGCAAAAACTGATATTCGTCATCGGTGATCCGGATGAGAGCAGCACGAATAAGTGGGCCACTTTCAAGATCAAATGACGCATGGGCTTCCTCCACGCTCAGACGCTCAAGAACAACATCAGCATCTGGTATCCCGCGCAGGTCATATTGAGATAACAGTAAGCCGCTATCTGGTTCCAATAGCCGCACTTGCGGCTGACCATCTACAGAGACAAAGACAGACCGTAACGCTTCATGACGGGCAAATAAGGTATCCAGCGCCTTTTGCCAGGCCATAATATCCAACTGTCCAGATAAACGCAGGGCCATTGGGATATGATACGTTTCACTGACACCCTTAAGCTGGGCCAAAAACCACAAGCGCTGTTGAGCAAATGACAACGGTAACGCTCCATCACGGGATATCGGCAAGATATTATCTGGTTGACCCGGCCGAGCCTGCATGACCTCAGCAAACGCCCTCAATGAAGGAGTCTTAAACAGGGTGGTTAGAGGGAGTTCGATACCTAAAGCGGCTATCCTGTTCATCACCCGCACCGCCAACAATGAGTGGCCTCCCAGAGCAAAGAAATTGTCATACCGGCTGATCTGTTCAATCCCTAAAATTTCACGCCAAATCGCCGCCAGAGCCATTTCCATTTCTCCTTGTGGCGCTTGGTAAACCTGACGAGCAACGGCTTCATTGTCCGGCGCTGGCAGCGCTTGACGATCTAATTTACCATTCGGCGTCAATGGCAATGCATCCAAACGCACAAAGGCCGTCGGAACCATGTAATCCGGCAAAATAGCTTGCAGGTAAGCACGCAGGCTAGTCACCAACCCCTCATGGGCTTCTGCCACTACATAGGCCACCAGCCGTTTTTCTTGCCCTTCCCCTTGAGCCAATACCACAGATTCACTCACCGCTGGGTGTTCCACCAACCGGGCCTCAATTTCCCCCGGTTCAATGCGGAAACCGCGAATTTTCACCTGCTGGTCATTACGGCCCAAGAATTCCAAGTTACCGTCCGGCAAATAACGGGCTAAATCCCCGGTACGGTACATCCGGGCATCCGCCACATCACTAAACGGATCAATCAGGAAACGTTCCGCCGTCAAGTCTGGGCGATTGAGGTAGCCACGCGCCACTCCCGCTCCCCCAATATAAATTTCTCCCACCACGCCCAACGGCGCCGGTTGACCATACTCATCCAGCAAGTAAAGGCCAGTGTTGGCTATCGGACGGCCAATACTTTCAATGATCCTGTCACCCCGCTGTATCGGCAACCAGGCAGAATAGGTTGTCGTTTCAGAAGGGCCATAAAGATTACATAATCGCTGTATTTGTGTTTCTGCGAAAATCTGCTCAATTAAAGCGCCTTTAAGCGGTTCCCCCGCCAGATTGACAGTATGAACCGGCGCCATCAGCGCCTGAGCCTGCAATAACGGTTTCATCGCAGACGGAACTGAGTTAATCAAAGTCACCGGCAGGGCATGCTGCATCAATGACAAGGCATCATCCACCAGATGAATCGCGGCGCCACGAGACAACGGCATAAAACATTCAAAAATGGACAGGTCGAAATTCATCGATGTCGAGAAAAGCACCTCGCGGATCTCTTCCATCTCAAAGGCCTGCTGAGCCCAATGCAGGAAGTTAACCGTATTGCGGTGCTCAATCATCACCCCTTTGGGTACTCCCGTGGAACCGGAAGTGTAAATTACATAGGCCAAATGCTGGGAAGTCAGCCCAGATACCTGTGGATTACTATCCGGCTGATCAGGCAAGGCATTCGGGTCCAGTACCGTCAGTCCAGCAAGTACTTCCTCGCCCAGTACAGCCCAGCCAGCCTTATCCGCCAGCACTATAATTGGGTCAGCATCATGCAGAATATGTGTCAGACGCTCGCTAGGATAAGCTGGGTCTAGCGGTACATAAGCCCCGCCCGCTTTCAGCACCGCTAACAACGCCGCCGCCATTGCCGGTGAACGTGACACACAAATCGCCACCCGTTGGTCGGGTACAACGCCCAAGGCAATAAGCTGATGGGCCAGGCGGTTGGCGCGGGTATTTAATTCGGCATAACTGAGCGTTATCCCTTGGTACACTAACGCTGTCGCGTCCGGGGTTTGCGCCACCTGTTGTTCAAACAATTGATGAACACATAACGCCTCAGGATAGGCGGTTGCCGTGGCATTCCAAGTTTCCAGTAACAGTGTGCGTTCAACTTCCGGCAAGATTTCCAATGCCCGAACAGGCATATCCGGCTCTTGCTCAAGGGCATCCACCAGACTTTCCAGTGCTCGTTGCATATAACCGCATAGACTTTCCGGATCAAACGGCTGTACTACCTGAGCCGTCAGCCCTAGGGATTCGCCAAAATCCTCCACTGATAGCATTAACGGGTAGTTGGTCCGTTCCTGTCCACCAATAAATTCAATACCGCTGATGACGTCATCCGGCGTTGCCAGCAAGGTATTATGCCGATAGTTCAGCAAGCTATTAAAGAGAGGGATCTCACCCTGCACACCGCTGCAACGCTGTGCCAGCGCCAGCGACGCGTGCTCATGTTCTAATAGTCCGGCGAGTCGGGTATGGGCAGCCTGCACGCTGCTCCGTACTGGGGTTTCATCAATATCCAGCCGCAACGGCAAGGTATTAATAAACAGCCCCATACTATTATCTGCCCCTTCTCCTGCCTGCATACGTCCAAATAGCACCGTACCAAACACGATATTCTTCTGACCGCTGGTACGCGCCAACACCTGTGCCCAAGCCAGATGACACAAGGCCGCCAGACTGACGCCCAGATGTCTCGCCTGATGACGCAAACGGTCATTTAACCCGGACGGCAACATCCGGTGAGATTCCGTCACTTGCGAACCATCACGATGCACTTCCGTCAAACCAAACGGCAGGGTCGGTTCATCTACCTCCGCCAGCATGTCAGTAAAGAAACGGGTATGTTCTTCCTGACTCACCCCCAACCGGACCTGAGCCACCAAATTGCGGAAAGGTGTCGGCGCAAGCAGACTCTCCTCCTGACCTGTCAGATACGCCTGGACTTCGCGGTGCATCACCTCCATCGTTTCATGGTCGCCGATCAAGTGATGGTGCAATTCCAGTAACAACCAATGACCATCGGTTTCCTGAGCGATGATAAAACGCAATAACGGGGCTTCGCTCAGGTCAAGACGATGATGACGCGGATCAAAGCGCCGGGTTAACTGGTCACTGACTGGACCATCAGCCGGACTCAGTGTCAATTCCGTCACCGACAATGGGGCCTGACGCCAGACCACCTGCGCCGGGACTGACAATCCCTGCCAAAGAAAAGCGGTACGCAGAATATCGTGTCGATCAATTATCTGTTGAACCGCTGCCAGATAACGATCCAACAACGCTCGGTCAGCAAAAGCCATCTGCCCCGTCAACAGATAGGGATCGCCTTCATTTGCCAACAGATGGTGGAACAAAATACCATCCTGCAACGGTGACAGCGCATAGATATCCTGAATATTGGCGATTCCCCCCGGCACTTGCCCAACAATGCGGTCAATATCAGCTTGGGTCAAATCAATCAGCGGCAACATCGCCGGCGTCAGCACCGTAGTATCCGGTGTAATACGATTGTCAGGCACTTGAATTTCATTATGCTGAACCAGAGACTGTGCCAAAATACAGAGTGTTGGATGCTGGAATAACGTTTTTACCGATACACTCAGACCAATACGCCGCAATCGTTCAATCATACGCACAGCAAGCAGCGAATGACCACCAAGCGCAAAAAAGCTGTCATGCCGACTAATCTGCTCAACACCCAGCAACTCACGCCAAACAGCCGCCAACATCGTTTCTATCTTCCCTTGCGGAGCTTCATAGATCTGACGGACAAACGCCTCTTTTCCTGGTGCTGGCAACGCCCGACGATCCAACTTGCCATTCGGCGTCTGCGGTAAGGTATCCAACCGCACAAAAGCTGCCGGTACCATATAGTCAGGTAAAACCGCACTCAAGTATTCACGCAAACGGGCGGCCAACCCTTCATTCGCTTCTGCCGCCACATAGGCGACCAGCCGTTTGCCCTGCTCATCCTCCCACACCAGCACTGCCGCCTCTTGCACCGACGGGTGTTTCTCCAGCCGGGTCTCAATTTCCCCTAGCTCAACCCGGAAACCGCGAATTTTCACCTGATGATCGTTACGCCCCAAGAATTCCAAGCTGCCATCCGGCAAATAACGGGCCAAATCCCCAGTAACATACATCCGTGCGCCGGGTACCGGACTAAAAGGATCGGGTATAAAACGTTCCGCGCTCAATTCCGGCTGGTTAAGATAACCCCGTGCCACACCCACGCCGCCAATATACATTTCACCAACGCCGCCCAACGGGACTAACTGACCGTATTTGTCCAATAGGTAGACACAGGTATTTTTAAGCGGTCGGCCAATAGAACAATCATCGACTGGGGATAAAACCTCCTTACAAGTCGCTGTGACGGTATTTTCCGTCGGGCCATAAGCGTTCAATAGTCGGGGGCGGTGGACCTCCCGCACAAACCAATCTTGAATGGCGCTCTTTTTGACCGCCTCACCGCCAATGATAATGAGTCGGAGACAATCCGGTAGCGGTAATGCATTGTTGTCTCTGACAATCAGTTCAGACCAAAATAACGCTGGCAAAGACATCACTGTGATGCGGTTCTGCCAGGCTAAGGCAATAAACTCCGACATTGACGCCAACCAGCGATCATCACGCATGACCAACGTAGCCCCATTGCATAATGTCGAGAAACATTCCTCCACTGAAACGTCAAACGCAAAAGAAGCAAATTGCAACATCCGATCTTGCGCCGTAACCGCATAGGTCTCATTAAAGCCCAAATGACGCTGATACACCGCCTGATGTTCCACCATCACCCCTTTCGGCTGCCCAGTTGAGCCGGAAGTATAGATGATGTAAATCAGATGCTGTGGCATCAACGCAGCTACTTGCGGGTTGCGATCCAATTGCTCCGGCAAGGTATTCGGGTCAAGTACCGTCAGACCGCTCAACGCCTCATCACCCAGAGCTGTCCGCCCAGTCGCATCAGCCAATACCACTGACGGAGTAGTATCATTCAGGATATACGCCAAACGCTCTAACGGATAGGTTGGGTCCAGCGGCACATAGGCTCCACCGGCTTTCAACACCGCCAACAGCGCTACCACCATTACCGGTGAACGTGACACACAAATTGCCACAGGCTGGTCAGGTACGACACCTAATGCGATAAGCTGATGGGCCAACCGGTTAGCACGAGCATTTAATTCGGCATAACTTAGGGTTTGCTCCTGATACACCAGCGCCGTGGCCTCCGGCGTTTTCTCCACCTGTTGTTCAAACAATTGATGAACACATAACGCCTCAGGATAGGCGGTTTCCGCCGCATTCCAGGTTTCCAGCAATAGCTTGCGCTCCGCCGGGGCCAAGATATCAATTTCCCCGATCTGCTGTTGGGGGTTAACCACCATCGCTTGCAGTACCGCATGCAGATATCCCACCTGCCGTTCCATTGTCGATGGATCAAACAGGGCGGCGGCATAACTCAACGCCCCAATAATCCTGCCCTCCACCTCGAACAAACCCAGTTCAAGATCAAACTTGACAATATCAAAGGCTTGATCGACCGGTGAAACTGCCAGCCCCGGTAATTCCCATTCCGAGTTCTCATTGCTCTGCCAGGCAAACATCACCTGGAACAGCGGAGTATGCGCCAGTCGGCGCGGCGGTTGCACAATTTCCACCACCTGTTCAAACGGTAAATCCTGATGCTCCTGAGCCGTCAATGCCGTTTGCCGGACTCGCGCCAGTAATTCCGTCACGGTCAGCTCACCCGATAAACCAATGCGCAACGCCAGCGTATTAACAAAGAAGCCAATTAACGACTCCACTTCCTGACGACCGCGGCCTGCGCTCGGCGTGCCAATCACCACATCATCCTGACCTGACAAACGTGACAAAACCACCGCCCAAGCTGACAACAGCGTCATGAATAAAGTGACGCCGTGCTGCTCACTCAGGCGCTTAAGGTCTGCCGTTAATTCAACATCTAAGTTAATCGGCACGGCTTGCCCGGCAAACGACTGCTCCGGCGGACGAGGCCGATCAGTGGGCAAATCCAACAGAACCGGTGCGTCAGCCAATATTGCACGCCAATAGTCGGATTGAACTTGAACACGTTCAGCCGATAACCACTGACGCTGCCAGGCGGCGTAATCCGGGTATTGAATCGCCAATGGTAGCAACGGAGCCGGTTGACCGGCCATAAACGCCGCATAGAGCGCGTTCAATTCCTGCATCAGTATATTGGCAGACCAGCCATCGGAAATAATGTGATGTTGGGTCAGCAAAAATTGATATTCGTCATCGTTGAGCCGGATGAGAGCAACACGGATAAGCGGGCCACTTTCAAGATCAAATGATGCATGAGCCTCCTCAGCGCTCAAGCGCTCAATAACCTCATCAGCATCTGGAACTCCGCGCAGGTCATATTGAGATAACAGTAAGCCGCTATCCGGTTCCAATAGCCGCACTTGCGGCTGACCATCAATAGAGACAAAGACAGAACGTAACGCTTCATGACGGGCAAACAAAGTATCCAACGCCTTTTGCCACGCCATAATATCCAACTGTCCACACAAACGCAGGGCCATCGGGATATGATACGTTTCACTGACGCCCTCAAGTTGTGCCAGAAACCACAAGCGCTGTTGAGCAAATGACAACGGTAATTCCCCTTCACGGGATATCGGCAGAATGGATGGCAGGATAGTGTCCGGTTGCCCTATTCGGGCCTGCATGACCTCAGCAAACGCCTTTAACGAAGGAGATTTAAACAGGGTGGTCAGCGACAATTCTCCGCCTAAAGCGGCTACCCTGTTCATCACTCGCATCGCCAGTAACGAGTGACCGCCCAAGGCAAAGAAATTGTCATACCGGCTGATCTGTTCAATCCCCAGGACTTCTCGCCAAATCGCTGCCAAGGCTATTTCCGTTTCCCCTTGCGGCGCTTCGTAAACTTGACGAGCAACGGAGCTACTGTCCGGTGCCGGTAACCCTCGACGATCCAGCTTACCATTCGGCAGTAACGGGAATGCATCCAGCCGCACAAAAGCCGTTGGCACCATATAATCAGGCAAAACAGCACTCAGGCGAGCACGCAAGCTGTTCACCAGCTCATCATCCTCTTCCGCCACCACATAGGCCACCAGCCGTCTCTCCTGCCCGTCACCCTGCGTCAATACCACAGATCCACTCACTGCCGGGTGTTCCGTCAACCGGGCCTCAATTTCCCCCGGCTCAATACGGAAGCCGCGGATCTTAACTTGCTGATCGTTACGGCCCAAGAATTCCAGATTGCCGTCCGGCAGATAGCGGGCCAAATCCCCGGTGCGGTACATGCGGGCATCCGGGGTATCACTGAATGGATCAATAAGGAAACGTTCGACGGTCAATTCAGGACGGTTTAGATAGCCACGCGCAACACCAGCGCCACCAATATATATTTCGCCAATACTGCCTAATGGAACAGGCCGGCCGTATCTGTCCAACAAGTAAATGCCGGTATGACTAACCGGCCGACCTATAGAACACGCATCTTCCGGGGATAAGATCGCCTGACAGGTCGCAATTACGGTATTTTCCGTCGGGCCATAAGTGTTTAACAATCTCGGACAAGGCATTGCCTGCGCAAACCACGCCTGAATGGCGCTCTTCTTCACCATCTCGCCGCCGATAATGATTAACCTGAGGCAACTTGGTAGCAATAACGCCCGGTCTCTGGCCGCCAGCTCAGACCAAAATTGGGTTGGCAGAGACATCACCGTAATTTGATTCTGTCGGGCTAAGGTAATAAATGCCGACACAGAAGCCAGCCAACTATCATCACGAATCACCAACGTAGCGCCATTGCATAATGACGAAAACAGCTCTTCGACGGATGCATCGAAAGCAAAAGAGGAAAATTGCAGCATTCGGTCTTGTTCAGTGACGGCATAGGTCTGATTAAAACCGAAATAACGTTGATAAATCGCCTGATGCTCCACCATTACACCTTTCGGCGTGCCAGTAGAGCCAGAAGTATAGATAACATACGCCAAATGTTGTGGCGTCAGTGCAATCCCCTGCGGATTGCTGTCTGGCTGGTCAGGCTGAATATTCGGATCTAATACCGTTAACCCGACCAATACCTCTTCGCCCAGAGCTGCCTGCCCAATCTTATCCGCCAACACCACTGACGAGGCAACATCATTCAGGATATGCGCCAAACGCTCCCCAGGATAAGTTGGGTCCAACGGCACATAGGCCCCACCGGCTTTCAGCACCGCTAACAACCCGACTATCATTGCTGGTGAACGTGTTACACAAATCGCTACCCGCTGGTCCGGTATAACTCCCAGTGTAATCAGTTTGTGGGCAAGACGGTTAGCTCTGCTATTGAGTTCAGCATAGCTAAAGATTTGCTCTTGATACTCTAACGCCGTGGCCTCCGGGGTTTTCTCCACCTGTTGTTCAAACAACTGATGAATACATAATGTCTCAGGATATATGGTTTCAGTGGTATTCCACATTTCCAGCAACAGCTTTCGCTCTACTTCAGGCAAAATATTCAATGCCCGCACCGGGGTCTCTGGCGCCTGTTCCAATGCTTCCAACAGGCTTTCCAGCGCTTGCTGCATATAACCGCATATGCGATCTGGGTCAAATGGCTGGACAATTTGAGCAGTCAGCCCCAGAGCATCGCCAAAATCCTCCACTGACAGGGTAAACGGATAGTTAGTCCGCTCCTGTCCACCTAAGAATTCAATGCCCTTCATTACTTCATCCGGCGCCACCAGAGATAGGTTATGCCGGTAGTTTAATAATGCGTTGAAGAGTGGCGTACCACTAGTAACACTACTGCAACGCTGCGCCAGCGCCAGTGACGCATGTTCATGGGCCAATAATCCGGCCAATCGGGTATGGGCGGCCTGAACACTGTCTCGTACCGAGGTCCCATCAATATCCAACCGCAACGGCAAGGTATTAATGAACAGCCCCATGCCGCTGTCGGCTCCATCTCCTGCCGCCATGCGCCCAAACAGCACCGTGCCGAACACCACTTGCTCCTGCCCGCTGGTACACGACAGCACCTGCGCCCAAGCCAGATGACACAACGCCGCCAGACTGACGCCCAAATGTCTCGCCTGATAACGTAAACGGTTATTTAGCTCGGTTGACAACATCCGGTGCGATTCTGTCACCTGCGAACCATCACGATGTACTTCCGTCAAACCAAACGGCAAGGTCGGCTCATCTACCTCGACTAACATGTCAGTAAAGAAACGGGTGTGTTCTTCCTGACTGACACCTAACCGGGCCTGTGCCACCAGATTACGGAAAGGTGTCGGCGCTGGCAGGCTCTCCTCCTGTCCATCCAGATAAGCTTGTACTTCACGGTTCATTACGTCCAGTGTGGTATGGTCGCCAATCAAATGATGCAACAATTGCTGTACAATCCAGCGACCATCAGCCTCTTGCGCCACCACAAACCGCAACAACGGCGCTTCACCCAGGTCAAGACGGTGATGACGGGGGTCAAAACGTTGCGTTAACTGATCACAAACCCGTCCATCAGCCGGATTCAAGGTCAGCTCTATCACTGACAAAGTAGCTTGACGCCAAACCACCTGAACCGGTACAGACAACTCTCGCCAGATAAAGGCAGTACGCAGGATATCATGACGATCAACCACCTGTTGTACCGCTACCAAATAACGGTCTAGCAAAGAGCGATCAGTAAAGGCCACCTGACTGACCACCAAATAGGGATCGCCTTCGTTTGCCAATAAGTGATGGAACAAAATACCATCCTGCAACGGTGATAGGGCATAGATATCCTGAATATTGTCCATCCCGCCCGGCACTTGCTTGACGATACAGTCAATGTCAGCCTGGGTAAGATCTACCAACGGCAACATCCCCGGAGTGAGCGCCGCCGTCGCTGGCGTAATGACATTCGGAGGAATCACCACAGCCCGATATTGCCCTAACGTTTGGGCCAAGTCAGACAACACCGGCGACTGGAACAGATCACGCACTGCCAGTGTCAGCCCCAAGTGACGCAGACGTTCAATCATCCGCACCGCAAGCAGGGAATGACCACCTAATGCAAAGAAGCTATCGTATCGGCTAATCTGTTCTATGTTCAGCAACTCGCACCAGATAGCCGCCAAGGCGATTTCCGTTTCCCCTTGTGGCGCTGCATAAACCTGACGGGCAACGGCGCCACTATCTGGTGCCGGTAGTGCCCGACGATCCAGCTTACCATTCGGCGTTAACGGGAAAGCATCCAGCCGCACAAAGGCTGACGGCACCATGTAGTCAGGCAACATTTTACTCAGGTGAGTACGCAAACTATTCACCAACCCGTCATCCACTGGCGCTACAACATAGGCAACCAGCCGTTTGTCCTGACCATCCCCCAGCGCCAACACAGTCGCCTCACGCACCGCCGGGTGCTCTATCAGACGTGTCTCAATTTCCCCCAGTTCAATACGGAAACCACGGATTTTAACCTGCTGGTCGTTGCGGCCCAGGAATTCCAGATTGCCATCCGGCAGGTAGCGAGCTAAATCCCCGGTACGGTACATACGAGCGCCCGGTTGATCACTAAACGGATCAATTAGGAAACGTTCTGCCGTCAGCTCTGGGCGATTCAGATAACCCCGTGCTACTCCAGCCCCCCCAACATACAATTCACCTGTTACCCCCAACGGCACCAGCTGACCGTATTTATCCAACAGATAAAGGGTTAAATCTGGAATACGCGTACCAATAGGGCTGGTCGTCTGTTCCACATCATGAAGGTTGAGTTCCCGATAAGTCACATGAACCGTCGTCTCCGTGATACCGTACATATTCACTAACTGCGGTGACGTCTCTCCACGCAGGCGATACCACGGTCGTAACATCCCCGGTTCAAGAGCTTCTCCGCCAAAGATGATATAACGTAAGCAGTCCGGTAATGGATTGGCGACATAACTGGCAATAAAGGCTTTGAACGCGCTCGGCGTCTGATTCAATACGGTGATACCGTGCTGACATACGAATTGATGCAGCTCTTGAGGGGATCGAGCGATCGCGTGCGGCACCAGCACCAGTTTAGCGCCATAGCGTAACGCCCCCCATAATTCCCATACCGAGAAGTCAAACGCGATGGAATGGAACAGGCACCAAACATCTTGTCGGTTAAAGCGATACCAGGATTCAGTCGCCTCAAACAAACGCTGGATATTACGATGCTCGACCATTACCCCCTTCGGCGTCCCTGTCGAACCCGAGGTGTAAATGATATAGGCCAGATGCTGTGCGGTTAATGTCGGTACCTGTGGGTTACCCTCCGGCTGATCAGGCAAAATATTAGGGTCGAGTACAGTCAGGGTAGCCAGCATTTTCTCGCCCAACGTACTACGTCCGGTATCATCCGCCAGCAAAATAACCGGAGCGGCATCAGTCAGAATATGTGCCAGACGCTCACCGGTATAGACCGGGTCCAGCGGCACATAGGCGCCACCGGCTTTCAGTATTGCCAATACCCCCACTATCATTGCCGGTGAACGTGACACGCAAATCGCCACTCGCTGATCGGGCACGACGCCCAGTGCGATAAGCTGATGGGCCAACCGGTTAGCGCGGGTATTTAATTCGGCATAACTGAGAGCTTGATCTTCATGCACTAATGCTATCGCATCAGGAGTTTGCTCTACCTGTTGTTCAAACAACTGATGAATACACAATGCCTCAGGATACGCGGTTTCCGTGGCGTTCCAGGTTTTTAACAGCAACGTACGCTCCGTTTCCGGCAGAATTTTCAATTGACGTACCGGAGTTTTCGAGGCCTGTTCCAATGCTTCTACCAGACTCTCCAGTGCTTGCTGCATATAGCCACATATCCGTTCTGGCTCCAACGGCTGGACAACCTGAGCAGTCAATCCCAGTGATTCACCAAAATCCTCCACCGACAGCACTAACGGGTAGTTAGTTCTCTCCTGTCCACCAAGAAACTCAACACCGTCTATCTGTCCATCTGACGTTGCCGATAAGGCATTATGTCGATAGTTCAGCAAGCTGCTAAAGAGCGGGATCTCGCCCTGTACACCACTGCAACGCTGGGACAGCGCCAGTGAAGCATGTTCATGTTCTAATAATCCGGCTAGTCGGGTATGGGCAGCCTGCACACTGTCCCGTACCGACGTATCATCGATGTCCAGCCGTAACGGCAAGGTATTGATAAATAACCCCATGCCATTGTCGGTACCTTCTCCTGCCGCCATACGCCCAAACAGCACCGTGCCGAACACCACTTGCTCCTGATCGCTGGTATGCGACAACACCTGTGCCCAGGCCAAATGACACAACGCCGCCAGACTGACGCCCAAACGACGAGCCTGACCGCGCAAACGGTCATTCAGTTCAGGCGCCAGCATCCGGTGGAATTCCACTACTTGCGAACCATCACGATGCACTTCCGCCAAACCAAACGGCAACGTTGGTTCATCTACCTCCGCCAACATTTCGCTAAAGAAGCGGATATGTTCCGTCTGACTGACACCCAACCGAGCCTGTGCGACCAAATTGCGGAAAGGTGTCGGCACAGGCAGGTTATCCTCCTGTCCGTCCAGATAAACCTGAACTTCACGGTTCATCACGTCCAATGTGGTATGGTCGCCAATCAGATGATGCAGCAATTGCAGTACCATCCAACGACCATCATCCTCTTCCTGCGCCGCCACAAACCGCAACAACGGCGCTTGATTCAGATCAAGACGATAATGACGCGGATTAAAACGTTGAGTCAGTTGTTCACAAATTGGCCCATCCGCCGGGTCCAGCGTCAATTCAGTAACCGATAAAGGCGCCTGACGCCAGACCACCTGAACCGGCACAGATAATCCTTGCCAGATAAAGGCGGTACGCAGGATATCGTGGCGTTCAACCACCTGTTGCACTGCCGCTAAATAACGATCTAGCAAAGCACGATCAGCAAAAGCCATCTGACCGACCACCAAATAGGGATCACCTTCGTTTGCCAACAAGTGATGGAACAAAATACCGTCCTGCAACGGTGACAAGGCATAAATATCCTGAATATTAGTCATCCCGCCCGGCACTTGCCCGATGATACAGTCAATGTCAGCCTGGACCAGATCTACCAGCGGCAACATTCCCGGAGTGAGTGTCGTCGTCGCTGGCGTAATGACATTCGGCGGCACCACCACAGCCCGGTGCTGTCCCAACGTTTGCGCCAGTTCAGACAACACCGGAGACTGGAACAGATCACGTACCGCCAGTGTCAGCCCCAGATGACGCAAACGTTCAATCATCCGTACCGCTAGCAGAGAATGACCACCCAGTGCGAAGAAGCTATCGTGACGACTGACCTGTTCAATATCTAACAACTCACACCAAATGGCCGCTAATGCAATTTCCGTTTCCCCTTGCGGCGCTGCATAAACCTGACGGGCAAAAGCTTCACCGTCCGGTGTCGGCAAGGCTCGACGATCCAATTTACCGTTCGGCGTTAGCGGAAACGCATCCAGACGCACAAAGGCCGTTGGCACCATATAATCCGGTAAAATAGAGCTTAGGTAAGTACGCAGGCTATTCGCCAGACCTTCATCCTCTGGCGCTACGACATAGGCAACCAGCCGTTTTCCCTGCCCTTCGCCCAACGCCAACACCACCGATTCACTCACCGCCGGGTGTTCTACCAATCGGGCCTCAATTTCCCCCGGCTCAATGCGGAAACCACGGATTTTAACCTGCTGGTCGTTACGGCCCAGGAATTCCATGCAGCCATCCGGCAGGTAGCGAGCTAAATCCCCGGTACGGTACATACGAGCGCCCGGTTGATCACTAAACGGATCAATCAAGAAACGTTCCGCCGTCAGTTCAGGGCGATTCAGATAACCCCGCGCTACTCCGGCTCCTCCAACATACAATTCACCTGTCACCCCTAACGGCACTGGCTGACCGTATTTATCCAACAGATAAAGGGTTAAATCTGGAATACGCGTACCAATAGGACTGGTTATCTGTTCCACGTCATGCGGATTCAGCTCCCGATAAGTCACATGAACCGTCGTCTCCGTGATACCGTACATATTCACCAACCTTGGTGATGTCTCTTCACGCAGGCGATACCACGGTCGTAACATCCCCGGATCGAGGGCTTCTCCCCCAAAGATGATATAACGCAACTGGTCCGGCAATGGGTTATCAACATAGCTGGCAATAAAGGCTTTGAACGCGCTCGGCGTCTGATTCAATACGGTGATACCGTGCCGGCACACGAATTGATGCAGCTCTTGAGAGGAGCGAGCGATCGCGTGCGGCACCAGCACCAATTTAGCGCCATAGCGTAACGCTCCCCATAATTCCCATACCGAGAAATCAAACGCGATGGAATGGAACAGGCACCAAACATCTTGTCGGTTAAAGCGATACCAGGATTCAGTCGCCTCAAATAAACGCTGGATATTACGATGCTCGACCATTACCCCCTTCGGCGTCCCTGTCGAACCCGAGGTGTAAATGATATAGGCCAGATGCTGTGCGGTTAATGTCGGTACCTGTGGGTTACCCTCCGGCTGATCAGGCAAAATATTAGGGTCGAGTACAGTCAGGGTAGCCAGTATTTTTTCATCCAGCGCACTACGTCCGGTATCATCCGCCAGCAAAATAACCAGAGCGGCATCAGTCAAAATATGTGCCAGACGCTCACCGGTATAGACCGGGTCCAGCGGCACATAGGCGCCACCGGCTTTCAGTATTGCCAATACCCCCACTACCATTGCCAGCGAACGTGACACGCAAATCGCCACTGGCTGATCGGGTACGACGCCCAGTGCGATAAGCTGATGGGCCAACCGGTTAGCGCGAATATTTAATTCGGCATAACTGAGAGTTTGATCTTCATATACTAATGCTATCGCGTCAGGGGTTTGTTCTACCTGTTGTTCAAACAATTGATGAATACATAATTGATCAGGATAGGCGGTTTCCGTCGCGTTCCAAGTTTCCAGTAACAGTTTACGCTCCGCCGGAGACAAGATATCAATTTCTCCGATTAGCTGTTGAGGGTTAGTCACCATCGCGTACAGCACCGCGTGCAGATATTCCACCTGCCGCGCCATCGTCGATGGATCAAACAGGGCGGTGGCATAATTCAACGCCCCAACAATCCTGCCCTCCTCTTCTGACAAGCCCAGTTCAAGATCAAACTTGACAATATCAACGGCTTGATCGACCGATGAAACTGCCAGCTTC
This sequence comes from Photorhabdus luminescens subsp. luminescens, assembly GCF_001083805.1. Taxonomy (GTDB): domain Bacteria; phylum Pseudomonadota; class Gammaproteobacteria; order Enterobacterales; family Enterobacteriaceae; genus Photorhabdus; species Photorhabdus luminescens. The sequence goes on from NZ_JXSK01000008.1 coordinate 302,143, forward strand.
GGCAGTTTCCAGTCCGTGCTCTCATTGTTCTGCCAGGCAAATATCACCTGGAACAATGGGGTATGCGCCAATCTGCGCGGCGGTTGCACGATTTCCACCACCTGTTCAAATGGTAAATCTTGATGCTCCTGTGCCGCCAATGCGGTTTGCCGGACTTTCGTCAGCAACTCAGTCACGGTCAGCTCACCCGATAAATCTATCCTCAATGCCAGCGTATTGACAAAGAAGCCAATCAACGGCTCTACTTCCTGACGACTGCGGCCTGCGCTCGGGGTGCCAATCACCACCTCTTCCTGACCTGACAAACGTGACAGAACCACCGACCAGGCTGACAACAGCGTCATAAATAAGGTGACGCCCTGCTGTTCACTCAGACGTTTCAGGGCTGCCGTTAATTCCACATCCAAATCAATCAGCACGGTTTGCCCGGCAAACGACTGTTCCGGCGGACGGGGCCGGTCAGTAGGCAAATCCAGCAAAACTGGCGCGTCAATCAACATCCCGCGCCAATAGTCAGACTGAACCTGAATACGCTCAGCCGACAGCCACTGACGCTGCCAGGCGGCGTAATCCGGGTATTGAATCGCCAACGGCGGCAACGGATCTGATCGCCCTTCCATAAATGCCGTATAGAGCGTGTTCAGTTCCTGTATCAGCACATTGGCAGACCAACCATCAGAAATAATGTGATGCAAAGTCAGCAAAAACTGATATTCGTCATCAGTGAGCCGGATGAGAGCAGCCCGGATAAGTGGGCCACTTTCAAGGTCAAATGACGCGTGGGCTTCCTCCACGCTCAGACACTCAAGAACAACATCAGCATCTGGTATCCCGCGCAGGTCATATTGAGACAACAGTAAGCCGCTATTTGGCGCCAACAACCGCACTTGCGGTTGACCATCAACAGAAACAAAGATAGAGCGTAACGCTTCATGACGGGCAAATAAGGTATCCAGCGCCTTCTGCCAGGCCATGATATCCAATTGACCACACAAGCGCAGGGCCATTGGGATATGATAAGTCTCACTGACGCCCTCAAGCTGCGCCAGGAACCACAAGCGCTGTTGAGCAAATGATAACGGTAATTCTCCTTCACGGGATATCGGTACGATGGCTGGCAGGATAGTATCCGGTTGCTCCTGCCGGGCCTGCATGACCTCAGCAAATGCTTTTAACGAAGGAGATTTAAACAGGGTGGTTAATGGCAGTTCAATACCCAAAGCGGCTACCCGGTTCATCACCCGCACCGCCAGCAACGAATGGCCCCCCAGAGCAAAGAAATTGTCATACCGGCTGATCTGCTCAATCCCCAGGACTTCACGCCAAATCGCCGCCAGCGCCATTTCCGTTTCTCCCTGAGGCGCTTCGTAAATCTGACGAGCAACGGCGTCATTGTCCGGCGCTGGTAACGCTTGCCGATCCAGCTTACCGTTCGGCGTCAATGGCAATACATCCAGACGCACAAAGACCGCCGGTACCATGTAATCAGGCAATTGAATGCTCAGATGTTCGCGTAGACTGTTAATCAACCCTTCGTGAGCTTCTGCCGCCACATAAGCCACCAGCCGTTTCTCCTGCCCGTCACCTTGCGCCAATACCACCGATTCACTCACCGCCGGGTGTTCCACCAATCGGGTCTCAATTTCCCCCGGTTCAATGCGGAAACCGCGAATTTTAACCTGCTGATCGTTACGGCCCAAGAATTCCAGATTGCCGTCCGGCAAATAACGGGCTAAATCTCCGGTGCGATACATCCGGGCATCCGGCACACCACTAAACGGATCAATCAGGAACCGTTCCGCCGTCAAGTCTGGGCGATTGAAGTAGCCACGCGCCACTCCCGCGCCGCCGATATAAATCTCCCCCACCACGCCCAATGGCACCGGTTGACCACACTCGTCCAGCAAGTAAAGACTGGTGTTGGCTATCGGACGGCCGATACTTTCAATAATCCGTTCACCCCGCTGTATCGGCAACCAAGCAGAATAGGTTGTTGTTTCAGAAGGTCCATAAAGATTACATAACTGCTGTATTTGCGTTTTTTCGAAAATCTGTTCAATTAAGGCGCCTTTAAGCGGTTCCCCTGCCAGATTGACAGTATGAACCGACGCCATCAGCGCCTGAGCCTGCAATAACGGTTTCATTGCCGACGGGACTGAGTTGATTAAGGTCACCGGCAGGGCATGCTGCATTAATGACAGAGCATCATCCACCAGATAAATCGCCGCCCCACGAGACAACGGCATAAAACATTCAAAAATGGACAGGTCAAAATTCATTGACGTTGAGAAAAGTACTTTACGAATCTCTTCCGTCTCAAAAGCCTGCTGAGTCCAATGCAAGAAGTTAACCGTATTCCGGTGCTCAATCATCACCCCTTTAGGCGTTCCCGTAGAACCGGAGGTGTAAATCACATAGGCCAGATGACGAGAAGTCAGCCCAGGTATCTGTGGATTACTATCCGGTTGATCAGGCAAGTCATTCGGGTCCAGTACCGTTAATCCAGCCAGCGCTTCCTCGCTTAGTGCAACCCTGCCAGCCTTATCCGCCAGCACAACCGCCGGAGCAGCATCGGTCAGAATATGTGTCAAACGCCCACCAGGATAAGTCGGGTCTAGCGGCACATAAGCCCCGCCCGCTTTCATCACCGCCAGCAATCCCACTACCATTGCCGGTGAACGTGACACACAAATCGCCACCCGTTGATCCGGTTTTATCCCTAATGTAATAAGCTGATGGGCCAACCGGTTAGCATGAGCATTTAATTCAGCATAACTGAGAGTCTGCCCTTCACACACTAAGGCCTCCGCCTCTGGAGTTTTCGCTGCCTGTTGTTCAAACAATTGATGAACACATAACGCCTCAGGATAGGCGGTTACCGTGGCATTCCAGGTTTCTAGTAACAACCTACGCTCTGCCGGAGACAAAATATCAATTTCTCCGACCGGCTGTTGCGGGTTAGCCGCCATCGCTTGCAACACCGTATGCAGATATCCCACCTGCCGTTCCATTGTCGATGGCTCGAACAGAGCCGTGGCATAACTCAACGCACCAACAATCCCGCCTTCCTCTTCTAACAGGTTAAGCTCAAGATCAAACTTGACAACATCAACGGCTTGATCGACCGGTGACACCGCCAGCCCTGGTAATCCCCATTCCGTACTTTCATTGTTCTGCCAGGCAAACATCACCTGGAATAACGGGGTATGCGCCAGTCGGCGCGGTGGTTGCACGATTTCCACCACTTGTTCAAACGGTAAATCTTGATGCTCTTGGGCCGCCAATGCAGTTTGCCGAACTCGCGCCAGTAATTCCGTCACGGTCAGTTCACCCGATAAATCTATGCGCAACGCCAGCGTATTGACAAAGAAGCCAATCAACGACTCAACTTCCCGACGACTACGACCTGCACTTGGGGTGCCAATCACCACATCGTCCTGACCTGACAGGCGCGACAGGACTATCGCCCAAGCTGACAACAGCGTCATAAATAAGGTGACGCCCTGCTGTTCACTCAGGCGTTTAAGGGCGGTCGTTAACGCCACATCCAGGTTAACTGGCACGGCCTGTCCGGCAAACAACTGTTCCGGCGGACGAGGCCTATCAGTGGGCAAATCCAACAGAACCGGTGCATCAGTCAACATTGAACGCCAATAGTCAGATTGAGCCTGAATACGTTCAGCCGACAGCCACTGACGCTGCCAAGCAGCGTAATCCGGGTATTGAATCGCCAACGGCGGCAACGGATCAGATTGCCCGTCCATAAACGCCGTATAGAGCGTGTTCAGTTCCTGTACCAGCACATTGGCAGACCAACCATCGGAAATAATGTGATGTTGGGTCAGCAAAAATTGATATTCGTCATCGGTAATCCGGATAAGACAGGCGCGGATAAGCGGACCACTGTCAAGATCAAATGACGCATGGGCTTCCTCCACGCTCAAGCATTCAAGCACCCCATCCGCATCGGGAACCCCACGCAGATCATATTGAGATAACAGTAAGCCGCTATCTGGCGCCAACAGCCGCACTTGTGGCTGACCCTCTACAGAGACAAAGACAGAACGTAACGCTTCATGACGAGCAAATAAGGTATCCAGCGCCTTTTGCCAGGCCATGATATCCAACTCGCCACACAAGCGCAGGGCCATCGGAATATGATAAGTTTCACTGACTCCCTCAAGCTGCGCCAGGAACCACAAGCGTTGTTGAGCAAATGACAACGGTAATTCCCCTTCACGGGATATCGGCACAATGGCTGGCAGGATAGTATCCGGTTGCCCCTGCCGGGCCTGCATGGCCTCAGCAAACGCCCTTAACGAAGGAGATTTAAACTGGGCGGTTAGCGGCAATTCAATACCCAAAGCAGCTACCCGGTTCATCACCCGCACCGCCAGCAACGAATGGCCCCCCAGAGCAAAGAAATTGTCATACCGGCTGATCTGTTCAACGCCCAGAACTTCACGCCAAATCGCCGCCAGAGCTATTTCCATTTCTCCCTGAGGCGCTTCATAAACCTGACGGGTAATCGCTTCATTGTCCGGCGCCGGTAGCGCTTGACGATTCAATTTACCGTTCGGCGTTAACGGAAACGCATCCAGACGCACAAAAGCTGACGGCACCATATAATCCGGCAACATGGCGCTCAGGTAGGTATGCAGACTATTTACCAGCCCCTCATGGGCTTCCGCCGCCACATAGGCCACCAGCCGTTTTTCCTGCCCTTCCCCCTGTGCCAATACCACAGACTCACTCACTGCCGGGTGTTCCGACAACCGGGATTCAATTTCACCCGGTTCAATGCGGAAGCCACGGATTTTAATCTGTTGGTCGTTACGGCCCAAGAATTCCAGATTGCCGTCCGGCAAATAACGGGCTAAATCCCCGGTGCGGTACATGCGGGCATCAGGCTTATCACTAAACGGATCAATCAGGAATCGTTCCGCCGTTAAGTCAGAGCGATTAAAGTAGCCACGCGCCACTCCCGCGCCGCCGATATAAATTTCCCCTACGACACCCAACGGTGCTGGTTGACCATATTCATTCAGTAAGTAAAGGCGGGTGTTAGCTATCGGACGACCGATACTTTCAATGATCCTGTCACCTCGCTGTATCGGCAACCAGGCAGAATAGGTTGTCGTTTCAGAAGGTCCATAGAGATTACACAACCGCTGTATTTGCGTGTCTGCGAAAATCTGTTCAATTAAGGCGCCTTTAAGCGGTTCTCCCGCCAGATTGACCGTATGAACCGACGCCATCAGCGCCCGAGCCTGCAATAACGGTTTCATCGCAGATGGAACTGAGTTGATCAAAGTCACCGGCAGGGCGTGCTGCATCAATGACAGGGCATCTTCAACCAGATAAATCGCCGCCCCACGAGACAACGGCATAAAACATTCAAAAACAGACAGATCGAAATTCATCGATGTTGAGAAAAGCACCTCGCGGATCTCTTCCGTCTCAAAGGCCTGCTGAGCCCAATGCAGGAAGTTAACCGTATTCCGGTGCTCAATCATTACCCCTTTGGGTACTCCCGTGGAGCCGGAAGTGTAAATCACATACGCCAAATGCAGAGAAGTCAGCTCAGGTACCTGCGGATTACTATCCGGCTGATCAGGCAAAATATTCGGGTCCAGTACCGTGAGTCCAGCCAGCGCTTCCTCACCCAGTGCAGACCAACCGGCCTTATCCGCCAGCACCACGGCCGGAGCCGCATCAGTCAGAATATGCGCCAAACGCGCGCCAGGATAAGCTGGGTCTAACGGCACATAAGCCCCACCCGCTTTCATCACTGACAGCAATCCCACCACCATTGCCGGTGAACGTGTCACACAAATCGCCACCCGTTGGTCAGGTACGACGCCCAGTGCGATAAGTTGATGGGCCAGACGGTTGGCACGGGCATTTAATTCGGCATAACTGAGGGTTTGCTCTTGATACACTAACGCTGTCGCGTCCGGGGTTTGCTCCACCTGTTGTTCAAATAACTGATGAATGCACAACTGGTCAGGATAGGCAACTTCCGTGGCGTTCCAAGTTGTTAACAACAAGGTACGCTCCGCTTCCGGTAGAATTTCCAACTGTCGTACCGGCATTTCTGGGGCCTGTTCCAGCGCTGTCACCAAGCTCTCCAGCGCCTGCTGCATATAACCGCATAGGTTTTCCGGATCAAACGGCTGCACTACCTGAACCGTCAGCCCCAGAGCATCACCAAAATCCTCCACCGATAACATTAATGGATAGTTAGTCCGCTCCTGCGCGCCAAGAAACTCAATACCGTTTATCAAATCATCTGACATTACCGGCAAGGTATTGTGCCGATAGTTCAATAAGCTATTAAACAGGGGGATCTCACCCTGCACACTGCTGCAACGCTGGGCCAGCGCCAGTGACGCGTGTTCATGCGCTAATAATCCGGCCAATCGGGTATGGGCGGTCTGTACACTCTCCCGTACCGGGGTACCATCCATATCCAACCGCAACGGCAAGGTATTGATAAACAGTCCCATACCATTGTCAGCCCCGTCTCCCGCCGCCATACGCCCAAACAGCACCGTACCGAACACCACTTGATCTTGTCCGCTGGTACGTGCCAACACCTGTGCCCAGGCCAAATGACACAAAGCCGCCAGACTCACACTCAAACGTCGGGCCTGACTGCGCAAACGGTTATTTAGCTCAGACGCCAACATCCGGTGAGATTCAGCCACCTGCGTGCCATCACGATGCACTTCTGTTAACCCAAACGGTAACGTGGGTTCATCTACCCCCGCTAACATGTCAGTAAAGAAGCGAGTATGTTCTTCCTGACTCATCCCCAGCCGAGCTTGCGCCACCAGATTACGGAAAGGCGCCGGCGCAGGCAGGTTCTCCTCCTGACCTGTCAGATACGCCTGCACTTCACGGTGCATCACTTCCATCGTTTCATGGTCGCCAATCAGGTGATGCAGCAGTTGCAGCAGGACCCAACGACCATCAGTTTCTTGTGCTACCACAAAACGTAATAACGGGGCTTCCTTCAAGTCAAGGCGATGCCGACGCGGATCAAAACGCTGGGTTAACTGGTCGCGGATCAGACCATCAGCCGAGTTTAGTGTTAGTTCCGTCACCGACAAGGTAGCCTGACGCCAGACTACCTGTGCCGGAATTGACAATCCTTGCCAGATAAAAGCGGTACGCAGAATATCGTGGCGATCAACCACCCACTGAACCGCTGCCAGATAACGATCCAACAGCGCCCGGTCAGCAAAGGCCATCTGACTGATTAATAGATAGGGATCACCTTCATTCTCCAACAAATGGTGGAACAAAATGCCATCCTGCAACGGCGACAGGGCATAGATATCCTGAATATTGGTTACCCCTCCCGGCACCTGCCCGACGATGCAATCAATATCAGCTTGAGTCAAATCAATCAGCGGCAACATTGCCGGCGTCAACTCTGTGGTTGCTGGCGTAATGACGTTAGGCGGCACTATCACTGCCTGATGCTGTCCTAACGTTTGCGCCAGGTCTGACAGCACCGGCGACTGGAACAGATCACGCGCCGTCAGTGTCAATCCCAGGTGACGCAAACGCCCAATCATACGTACAGCAAGCAGCGAATGACCACCCAAGGCAAAAAAGCTGTCATACCGACTTATCTGCTCAACCTCCAGTAATTCACGCCAAATCGCCGCCAGCGCTATTTCTGTTTCCCCCTGAGGCTCGGCATAAACCTGACGGGCAACAATTTCATTGTCCGGCGCCGGTAATGCCCGATGATCCAACTTACCGTTCGGGGTCAACGGAAAAGCATCCAGCCGCACAAAGGCCGTTGGTACCATATAGTCAGGTAAAATAGCGCTCAAGTGAGTATGCAGACTGTCCACCAGACCGTCATCCGCTGATTCCACCACATAGGCCACCAGCCGTTTATTCTGCCCTTCTCCCTGCACCAACACCGCAACTTCACGCACCGTTGGGTGCTCGGCTAACCGGGCCTCAATTTCTTTTGGTTCAATGCGGAAACCACGGATTTTAACCTGTTGATCATTGCGGCCCAGGAATTCCAGATTGCCGTCCGGCAGATAGCGCGCCAAATCCCCGGTGCGGTACATACGGGCGCCCGGGTTATCACTGAACGGATCGACAAGGAAACATTCAGCGGTCAATTCAGGCCGATTAAGATAACCATAAGCCACCCCATCTCCACCCACATAAATCTCGCCGACCACCCCCAACGGCGCCGGCTGACCATAGATATCCAACAAATAAACCCGCGTGTTGGCTATCGGTCGGCCAATTGGGATGTTAGTCGCTCCCGGTGCTATTGCATTGATACGGTATGTGGTCGTAAAGGTGGTGCCTTCACTCGGCCCATAACCATTTAATAGCTGTTGTGGCGGACTGGTGTTCAGTACCTGACCGATGACATGCGGATCAAGGGCATCTCCGCCAACAATCAGGAGCCTGATTTGCGGCAAAACCGGAGACAATTCTGCTGCTAGCTGGTTAAACAATCCGACACTCAACCACAGAACAGTAATTCGCTGAACCTGTAAAACTTGTACAAACTCTAGCGGCGTCAGCAAAGTGGCATGATCAACAACCACTAACGCGCCGCCATTAAGCAACGGCGCCCAAACTTCAAACGTGCTGGCATCGAAAGCCGGGTTAGCGGCAAAAGCCACCCGATCATCTGGTTCGATTTCAGCATAGCCGTTGTTAATAACCAGCCGGACCACTGCACGATGCGGTACCAAGACGCCTTTAGGTATCCCGGTAGAACCGGAAGTGTACATGATATACGCTAACTCAGTGCTGGAACGCGGTAAGTCAAGGTTAAGCCGATCTTCTTCTCGGCCCATATCTGCTTCATCCGAGAGACGAAACAGCGGCACAGCCAGATCCGCCGGAATATCTCCCTGTGTATCAATGAGCAACAATCTGGCGGAGCAATCACCTATTAGCCAGTTTTTCCGCTCATCCGGCACACTAGGATCTATTGGCACGTAAACAGCACCGGCTTTGAGAATCGCCAATTGGGCTATCACCAGTTCCATCGAGCGCCCCAGCAAGAGCGCGACATGATCGCCGGGACATACCCCTTGTTCGATGAGCTGACGAGCTAACCGGTTAGCGCGGGCATTTAATTCAGCATAGCTGAACGTCTGCCCTTCATACACTAATGCTATCGCGTCAGGGGTTTTCTCCGCCTGCTGTTCAAATAACTGATGGATACATAACTGATCAGGATAGACGGTTTCCGTGGCGTTCCAAGTTGTTAGCAACAAGGTACGCTCCGCTTCCGGTAGAATTTCCAATGCCCGAACAGGCATATCCGGGGCTTGCTCAAGGGCCTCCGCCAGACTCTCCAGCGTCTGTTGCATATAGCCGCATACCCGTTCCGACTCAAACGGTTGCACTACCTGAGCTGTCAGTCCCAGTGCATTGCCAAAATCCTCCACCGACAGCACTAACGGGTAGTTGGTTCGCTCTTGTACGCCAAGAAATTCAATACCGGCTATCAACTCATCTGACGTTGCCGATAAGGCATTATGCCGATAATTCAGCAAAGCACTAAAGAGTGGCGTACCGCTGGCAACCCCACTGCAACGCTGAGCCAGCGCCAGTGACGCATGCTCATGCGCTAATAATCCGGCGAGTTGGGTATGAGCAGTCTGTACACTCTCCCGTACCGGGGTTTCATTGATACCCAACCGCAACGGCAAGGTATTAATAAACAGCCCCATACCATTGTCGGCGCCATCCGCTGCCTGCATACGCCCAAACAGCACGGTGCCAAACACCACTTGTTCCTGACCACTGGTACGCGACAACACCTGTGCCCAGGCCAAATGACACAACGCCGCCAGACTGACACCTAAACGCCGAGCCTGACTGCGCAGACGCGCATTCAACTCAGGCGCCAACATCCGGTGGGATTCCGTCACCTGTAAGCCGTCGCGGTGCACCTCTGTCAGGCCGAATGGCAGCGTCGGTTCATCCACCTCTGCCAGCATTTCGCTAAAGAAGCGGGTATGTTCCTCCTGACTCACCCCCAACTGAGCTTGCGCCACCAAATTGCGGAAAGGTACCGGGTCAGGCAAGCTCTCTTCCTGACCCGTTAGGTATGTCTGTACTTCGCGGTGCATCACCTCCATTGTTTCATGATCGCCAATCAGGTGATGCAGCAATTGCAGCAAGATCCAACGGCCATCGGTTTCCTGCGCCACGACAAAACGCAATAACGGCGCTTCGCTCAGGTCGAGACGATGCTGACGTGGATCAAAGTGCCGGATTAGCTGGTCACTGACTGGGCCATCAACCGGATTTAATGTCAATTCAGTCACCGACAAGGTGGCCTGACGCCAGACCACCTGCGCCGGGACTGACAATCCTTGCCAAATAAAAGCGGTACGCAGAATATCGTGTCGATCAACCACCCGTTGAACCGCCGCCAGATAACGATCCAACAGAACCCGATCAGCAAAAGCCATCTGCCCCGTCAACAGATACGGGTCACCTTCGTTTGCCAGTAAATGGTGGAACAAAATACCATCCTGCAACGGTGACAGGGCATAAATATCCTGAATATTAGCGATCCCACCCGGCACCTGCCCGACGATGCGGTCAATGTCAGCCTGAGTTAAATCAATCAGCGGCAACATCGCCGACGTCAGAGCCGTAGTTGTCGGCGTAATGACGTTAGGCGGGACTATCACAGCCTGATGCTGTCCCAATGTTTGGGCCAAGTCTGACAACACCGGCGATTGGAACATATCACGCGCCGTCAATGTCAATCCCAGGTGACGCAGGCGTTCAACCACCCGTATCGCGAGTAGCGAATGACCACCCAGAGCAAAAAAGCTGTCATACCGGCTGATCTGCTCAACCCCCAGTAATTCACGCCAAATCGCCGCCAGCGCTATTTCTGTTTCTCCCTGAGGCGCGGCGTAAACTTGACGGGCAAAGGCTTCACCATCCGGTGCCGGTAGCGCACGACGATCCAATTTACCATTCGGCGTCAATGGAAAAGCATCCAGCCGCACAAAGGCTGACGGTACCATGTAGTCAGGCAAAATAGCTTGCAGATGATCACGCAGGCTGTTCACCAGCCCGTCACAAGCTTCCGCCGCCACATAGGCCGCCAGCCGTTTCTCCTGACCATCTCCCCATGCTAACACCGCCGCTTCACGCACCGTTGGATGCTCTGCCAATCGGGCCTCAATTTCTCCTAACTCAACGCGGAAGCCGCGGATTTTAACCTGCTGATCGTTTCGGCCCAGGAATTCCAGATTACCGTCCGGCAAATAACGCGCCAAATCCCCGGTGCGGTATAGACGAGCATCCGGGTTATCACTGAACGGATCAACAAGGAAACGTTCGGCGGTCAATTCAGGCCGATTAAGGTAACCACAGGCCACCCCATCTCCACCCACATAAATCTCTCCGACTCCCCCTAACGGTACCGGCTGACCATAGGCATCCAACAGATAAACCCGTGTGTTGGCTACCGGTCGGCCAATCGGGATGTTGGTCGCTCCCGGCGCTACCGCATTGATTCGGTATGTTGCCGTAAAGGTGGTGCCTTCACTTGGCCCATAACCATTTAATAGCTGTTGTGGCGGACTGGTGTTCAGTACCTGGTCGATAACATGGGGATCAAGAGCATCTCCGCCGACAATCAGCAACTTTATCTGCGGCAAAACCGGAGACAATTCTGCTGCCAGCCGGTTAAACAATCCGACACTCAACCACAGAACGGTTATTTGCTGAACCTGTAAAGTCTGTACAAACGCCTGCGGCGTCAGCAAAGTAGCGTGATCAATAACCACTAACGCGCCGCCATTAAGCAACGGCGCCCAAACTTCAAACGTGCTGGCATCAAAAGCCGGATTAGCGGCAAAAGCCACCCGATCATCCGGCCCGATTTCAGCATAGCCATTATTGATAACCAACCGGACCACCGCACGATGCGGCACCAATACCCCTTTGGGTGTCCCGGTAGAACCGGAGGTGTACATAATATACGCTAATTCGGTGCTAGAACGCGGTAAGTCAAGGTTAAGGCGCTCTTCCTCGCGACCTATGTCTGTCTCATCCGAGAGACGAAGCAGCGGCACAGCCAGGTTAGCCGGAATATCCGCCTGTGTATCGGTAAGCAACAATCTGGCGGAACAATCACTTATTAGCCAGTTTTTCCGCTCATCCGGCACACTGGGATCAATCGGCACGTAAACGGCACCGGCTTTGAGAATCGCCAATTGGGCGACAACCAGTTCCATCGAGCGCACTAGCAGAAACGCAACATGATCACCGGGACACACCCCTTGTTCGATGAGCTGACGAGCTAACCGATTGGCGCGGGTATTCAGTTCCATATAACTGAAGATTTTATCTCCCGCTATCAGTGCCGTTGCCTCTGGTTTTTTCTCTACTTGCTGTTCAAACAACTGATGGATACATAACGCCTCAGGATAGACGGTTTCCGTGGCGTTCCAAGTTTCCAATAACAACTTGCGTTCAGACTCAGGTAACAAATTAAGCTGTCCAATGGGGATTTCATCACTCATCCTTTTTGATGATGCCAGCACCTGCAAATGCTCACTCATCCGCAGAATAACTTCCGGACTCAAGCGATTTTCATCATAGATCCAGCGAAAACCGCCCTGCGCGTTCATTTGGAACGTCAGCAATTCGCCAGAGGCCGTCTGATCACACGATTTGTCATCCTGTATCACAGAAACGGCGATCTGCCACGGCTGGCTTGTTCTTAATTCCGGGATAGCCCGCAGTGAAGGAGAGCGGGAGAGAAGATCTCGACTAAATGTGCGGTGCCGTGCCAATCGAGCAAGTTCATCATCAATCCAATCAGCTACTACAAACCACGGCTTATCAAACGCCACCTCAATAACCATCGGCACCACCGATGACAACCCAGTCAATATATCTGGTTTATCGTTTGCTTCATCCACACACCAACCGATTTGCAGTTCAGTCTGCTGAGTCAAACGTGCAAGATAGATAACGAATACCTGCAACAACGCCTGTAATGGATCTTCTCCAGCGTTTTTTAGCAATGGAGGCTGCCAGGGACTCATTCCCCATCGGGGTTCTGCCTGTTTCCCAATCATTTCAAAAGGCAACTGGAGGGGTTGTAACGAGGCAAGACGCTTATACCAAAATGGTTCACTGGACGCGAGTGTTTGCAGGGTATCTTTTACATTCTGCGCTTGTTGTGAGGAGAGTAAAGGAAGCTGTTTGCCCGGCCTAAGTTCCGATATATCGGCAAGCTCTTTGGCAGACAGCAAATCACCTTCAAGGGTGGCGAATCCCCCGATCCGCACATCCTCACTGCCGGTCGTCACCTGCCAGGCATCCTCTTCCACACTAATCAACGTACCGGGTATCCCCGCAGAGCATGTGTTCAACCGCTGAAGCCAGGAAATTTGTACCGGGCCCTGCCTCAGTAACAGTTTCGGGCAACCCAATGGATTTAAATAATTTTCCCCAAAATCTAATGCCCGCACTAAAGCTGACAGGACCTCTCCCGACTGCTCCCAACACAAATATCCTCCCCAATCGGGGCGGCGTGACTGAGCATAAAAACTCCGTTGCGAGAGATCTTGAGGATAAGTCACCAAGGCGTCGCGCCCCAGATTTTTCAGTAGTTCAACAAATCCTTTCTGAGCCGCTTGGTAACATTTCAGATTCAACGAGAAAGCGTTATCTTGTTCTTCAATCAATACCGGCCATTGCACAGCAATATCGCCGGCATCTACATCGCCTTCAATGCAGTGCCAAGAAATAGCGTAATGAGTTTCTCGGGCTAGCAACGCCCAAGAAGTCGCATGACTGCCCGCATAACGTGGTAGTGGGCTATCGTGATAATTAAAAGCCCCGCCACGAATTTGTTTAATGAGCGCCCCTGGCAGGATGATTGGGTTGACGATTGAAAAAAGCCAATCGACAGGCTGTGACGTGATTTGTTCTTGTAATGCCTCAACCGAGTTCACACAAACAATCCCTTGCTGGGCAGCCCACGTTTGTAGAACATTATCAGTAGGTAGCACTGCTTGTATGGTATGCCCAGCCGCCAGAATTTGCTCGGCGCAAAACACCGCAAGGGTTGTTCCCCCTACCACAACACATTCTCGTGGTGGAATCGATGTATCATACGTATTATGAGTTATATTTTCACATGACATCTGAGAGAGAGCTTCGTCTTTAAGAACATTTCCCGCTGTAGCAATGTTACCTTTCATTTATTACCTCAACGAATCTGTTAGAAATTTGAAAACTGTCATACCAGACAGCCATCACCAATATTTCTTTCTTACTTCTTGCCCCCAAGAAATAAAAACGGACATATCCGAAATCAATTCAAAATATTAATACACCTTGCCATCGCTCGATTAATAACGGCCAATTAGTCATTTTTTATGCTAATTACAAAAATAACCGAACAAATAGAAACCCTATTCTTAATCCTACAATGACATTATTATATTCAATACCATAAAGAAACATTACAAATTACAACTAATATCACCAAATATTATTTCACAATAATAAAGTAATGTGACATGTATAATAGTTAACGCAATAAAATATTGATTGTAACGAGATGTATTCCAATTAGAGCGTTTTGTGATGTTATTTTTCTGACGTCCCGCGATATTTACCAACACATGGTGCAAATTAGGATAAAGCTTAATATTATTCAATTACATACTCCTCCCAACATATACATTTACTGCCTATCCAAGAGGTCTATTTTTTTGCTATTCTTTGCCATAAACGAAGCGAATCACCCTTCACATACTGCGTGTATACGCCGGATTTTCCGCACTGTCCTTATTTACTGTTCATTTACAATAACAGTCAGCAACAATTACCCCTAATAGGTAGAATTTTAATTATCACGAGCATTTAAAATAAACCGAATATATTCTAAAGCAAGATCATGAAATTAAGGAAAATTAAACCAACCTATATCACCATCAAAAAACACATTACCATGTTCACACCTTCAATTATCTTCTCATAATTATCTATTGCAATAAATATCCCCAACAATAACGCCATAATTAAAGATATAATTTTGATACCAAGGCAATCAACAAAACAAAATAAAATCAACAATAAAATCCGTTTGAGATCACACAATATAAAATAGCAACAATAATAACTAAAGAAACCTAAAAAATAACTTATATGGGAATGATAACTTCCCTTATTCTATTTTAATGCATAAAAAATCCGGTATAATAAATACATACCGGATTACCAAACCAGAACTAAATAATTGAGTACTTCCTTAATATATCAGTATTATGAAGTCTCCTCGTCATAGTTGATTGCCAGCTTCCTATTCAAAATCTGAGCTAAAGCGGTTTTATTTTCATCATCCTCCAATAAACTAAAATGGTTACCCGGTATCGCAATCAGCTTAAGCGAAGTGTCAGTTATTATCTGCGCCCAGCCTAACGATGGGTCTATATTTAAGGCATCCGGCGTTTCATCCTCCACAAAAGAAATAGCAGGAGAAGGTTCTACCGCATAGAACTGATGCAGCGTTATTGCTAATGCTGACGGCTCATAATCCGCAACGATTTGTGAGTAACGCGCGATCTGTTCCCAACGCTTTGCAATCACATCAGCATGCAAACTTGCCGGATATAACGCCAATTTCTGTGCCGCTTCAATAAACTGAACCAAATTCAACTCATCAATTCTCCGGTACAACGCCGCAACCTCTTCTAGACACTCTTCTCCTGACTGACGAGCCAGCTCAGTAAAGAAATGATGTTTAGGTTGCATAGCGTCTTTGCCAAAATAATGAGGCGCAGACGTATCAATCAATCCCAAGAAATTAACCGATTCTCCAGTACTCAAAAGTCGTTGAGCAATGGCATAAGCCAATATCCCACCAGAAGAATAGCCGTTTATCCGGTACGGGCCTGATGGTTGTACCGCTTTCATCAGGGTGATCATTCTGGCCGCCTGCTCCTCCATCGTTGACATCGGTTTTTCACTGATGGATGGCCAAGGCAGCGCATAAATCGGATAACCTGACTGCATATGATTAGCCAGCCCGAAGACATAAGAATAATCACCCATGCCACTGGGAACAAAGAACAATGGCAGCCCAGTTCCGTCAGGTCGCACCGATATAGCGCTATTTTGCGGCTGAGACAATAAATCTGAGGTGATTTTCGATGCCAATTCGGACAACACCGGGAATTGGAACACAGCATTCAATGTAAAAATCAAACCCCGACCAGCGGCAAGATTCATCATTCGCATAGCAAGCAACGAGTGACCGCCCAACGCGAAGAAATTGTCATACCGGCTAACCTGCTCAATCCCTAGCAATTCACCCCAAATCGCCGCTAATACGGTTTCCGTTTCTCCTTGCGGCGCTTCGTAAGCCTGACGAACAAACGCTTCACTGTCCGGCTCCGGTAACGCATGACGATCCAACTTACCGTTTGGCGTCAATGGAAAGGCGTCCAGACGTACAAAGGCTGACGGCACCATATAGTCAGGTAAAATGGCGCTCAAATGAGTACGCAAGTTATTCGCTAACTTCTCATCCGCTTGCGCCACCACATAAGCCACCAAGCGTTTGTCCTGCCCTTCACCCAATGCCAGCACCACAGATTTACTGACCGCAGGATGCTCTACCAATCGAGCCTCAATTTCACCCGGTTCAACACGGAAGCCCCGAACTTTCACCTGATGATCATTACGTCCCAGGAATTCCAGATTGCCATCCGGCAAGTAGCGAACCAAATCCCCAGTTCGATACATCCGTGCATTTGGATTATCGCTAAACGGATCAGTCAGGAAGTATTCAGCGGTCAGTTCAGCACGATTGAGATAACCCCGCGCTACACCAACTCCCCCAATATACAATTCCCCCACCGCGCCTAACGGTACTGGCTGCCCCTGGATATCAAGCAGGTAAACACGTGTATTCGGCAGCGGACGACCAATAATATTAGCCTGACCTATCCCCTCGTTTAGGCAGGATGTCGTCGTGGTAATCGTGGCTTCTGTAGGACCGTAGCAATTAGCGAGAACTGGGTATTCACCGTGAGCCGATAACCAACGTTGTAACTCATGATCAGGTATCGCTTCCCCACCAATGCAAATAATTCTTAAGCCCTGATAGATATCGCCTTTATTAATATTCGATATTATCCGCCAGAATTGGGCAGGTATTGCAATGTAAGTAATTTGATAAGACTCACACAGACGCCAGAACTCCTGCGCACTCAGGAGCCACTGATTTGTTCTCAGAACTAATTGCGCCCCCAGTGTTATTGCGCAAAATATTTCTGATGCGCAAACGTCAAAAGAAGGGTTGCAAAATTGTAATATACGGTCAGAGGCGCTAAGCGACCACTTCATGTTCAGCGAAGTAATTTGACTGACCAGTTGCCTATGTTCAACCATTACGCCCTTTGGCGTGCCGGTCGAACCGGAGGTGTAAATCACATACGCCAGATGTCGTGAAGTCAATTCAGGTATCTGTGGATTGCTGTCTGGCTGATCAGGCAAGGTATTCGGATCAAGCACTGCCAGCCCGGTAAACACATTCTCGCCCAACGCGGTGCGCCCAACAGTATCAGCAAGTAAAATAACCGGTGAAACATCGGCCAAAATATGCGTCAGTCGTTCGCCCGGATAATCCGGGTCCAACGGCACATAAGCCGCGCCCGCCTTCAGCACCGCCAATAATCCCACTATCATCGCCGGAGAGCGCGCCACGCAAATCGCCACCCGTTGCTCAGGCAAGGCACCCAACGCAATCAACTGATGGGCCAACCGGTTGGCACGGGCATTTAATTCGGCATAACTGAGAATTTGCTCCTCATACACTAACGCTATCGCGTCCGGGGTTTGCTCTACCTGTTGTTCAAACAATTGATGAATACATAACGGGTTCAGATACGAGGTTTCCGTTGCATTCCAAGTGTTTAACAGCAACGTACACTCCGTTTCAGGCAGAATGTTCAATGTCCGTACCGGCGTTTCCGGGGTCTGTTCCAGTGCCTCTACCAAGCTTTCCAGTGCTTGTTGCATATAGCCACATACCCGTTCAGACTCAAACGGCTGGATCACTTGAGCAGTCAGCCCCAGCGCGCTGCCAAAATCTTCCACCGACAAGGCAAACGGATAGTTGGTAAACTCCTGCGCACCAAGGAATTCAATACCGTCCATCGTTTCATCCAAAGGATCTGGCTGATCATTATGTCGGTAGTTCAACAGGGCGCTAAACAGTGGAATACCATCCTGCACCCCGCTACAACGTTGGGCCAACGCCAGTGAGGCATGTTCATGTTCCAACAATCCCGCTAATCGGCTATGTACTGCCCGTACACTATCACGCACCGGCGTATCATCCATATCCAGCCGCAACGGCAAGGTATTGATAAACAGCCCCATGCCGCTGTCAACCCCTTTCCCCACTGCCATACGCCCAAATATTACGGTACCGAACACCACCTGTTCCTGTCCGCTGGTACGGGACAACACCTGCGCCCAAGCCAGATGACATAAAGCAGCCAAACTCACCCCCAAACGCCGTGCTTGACCACGCAGACGGTTATTCAGCTCAGGCGCCAACATCCGCTGCGATTCCGTCACCTGCGAACCATCACGATGCACTTCCGTCAATCCGAATGGCAGCGTGGGTTCATCTACTCCGGCCAACATGTCGGTAAAGAAACGGATATGCGCTTCCTGACTCACCCCTAGCCGGGCCTGCGCCACCAAATTGCGGAAAGGTGTCGGCGCTGGCAGGTTCTCCTCCTGTCCATCCAGATAAGCTTGTACTTCACGGTTCATCACGTCGAGCGTGGTATGGTCGCCAATCAAATGATGCAGTAATTGCAATACCATCCAACGGCCATCCGTTTCCTGTGCCGCCACAAAGCGCAATAACGGGGCTTCGCTCAGGTCTAAACGATGGAGGCGGGGATCAAAACGTTCAGTCAATTGCCCGCTAACCGGTCCATCGGCTGGGTTTAGCGTCAGCTCAGTCACCGACAAGGATGCCTGACGCCAAACCACTTGGGCAGGCACTGACAATCCTTGCCAGATAAAAGCGGTACGCAGGATATCGTGTCTATTAATCACCTGTTGCACCGCCGCCAGATAACGGTCTAGCAGAGTCCGCTCAGTAAAGACCATCTGGCCGGTTAATAAATAGGGGTCCCCTTTGTTTGCCAGTAGGTGGTGGAACAAAATACCGTCCTGCAACGGCGACAAGGCATAGATATCCTGAATATTGACAACCCCGCCCGGTACTTGCCCGACAATGCGGTCAATGTCAGTCTGAGTCAAATCAATCAGCGGCAACATTTCTGTCGTCAGCGCCGTGGTTTTCGGGGTGATGACATTAGCTGGCACAATGACGGCTTGATGCTGTCCCAACGTTTGGGCCAGATCTGACAGCACCGGAGACTGGAACAGATCACGCGCCGCCAGTGTCAACCCCAAGTGGCGCAAGCGTTCAATCATGCGTACAGCGAGCAGTGAATGGCCTCCCAATGCAAAGAAGCTGTCATACCGGCTAACCTGTTCAACCCCCAGTAATTCACGCCAAATCGCCGCTAGCGTTATTTCCGTTTCGCCTTGCGGCGCTACGAAAACCTGACGGGCAACGGCTTCACTATCCGGTGCCGGCAGCGCCCGACGATCCAACTTACCGTTCGAGGTCAAGGGAAACGCATCCAAACGCACAAAAGCTGACGGCACCATATAATCAGGTAAGATTTTACTCAGGTGAGCACGCAAGTTATTCACCAGATCATCATTTTCGGCTGCCACCACATAGGCCACCAGCCGTTTCTCCGCTCCATCACCTAACGCCAATACCGCCGCCTCACGCACCGTCGGGTGTTCTACCAGACGCGCCTCAATTTCTCCCGGTTCAATCCGAAAACCCCGGATTTTAACCTGCTGGTCATTACGGCCCAGAAATTCCAGATTACCGTCTGGCAAATAGCGAGCCAAATCCCCGGTCCGGTACATGTGCGCCTCTGGGTCATCACTAAACGGATCGACAAGGAAACGTTCAGCCGTTAACTCAGGGCGATTGAGATAACCTTGGGCTACCCCATCGCCACCGACATAAATTTCACCGATCACCCCTGGCGGTACCGGCTGACCATAAGCATCCAGCAGATAAACCCGTGTATTCGCTATCGGCCGGCCAATGGGGATTCGGGTCACTCCCTGTGGTAACGCCTCGATAGGATACATGGTGGTAAAGGTGGTTCCCTCACTCGGACCATAAGCCTGCAATAATTGTTGTGGCGGACGATTATCCAGAACCTGAGCAATCACCTGTAAATCGGGTATATCTCCGCCGAAAATCAGGATTTTAATTTGCGGAAGAATGGGAGATAACTCTGCCGCCAACCGGTTAAATAATCCGATAGTTAGCCACAGAACCGTGATGCGGTGATCCTGTAAAGTCAGTACTAACTCCTGTGGCGTCAATAATGTGGCGCGATCGATAACCACTAAAGCACCACCGTTAAGCAACGGCGCCCAAACTTCAAACGTGCTGGCATCGAAAGCGGGATTAGCGGTAAAGGCAACCCGATCCTCCGGTCCGATGTCGGCATAGCCATTATTGATGACCAGCCGGACCATAGCACGATGCTGCACCAAAACTCCTTTGGGTGTGCCGGTAGAACCGGAGGTATACATGATATACGCCAACTCGGTGCTGGAACGCGGCAAATCAGGGTTAGCACGATCTTGCTCTCTGTTCGCATTTTTCTCATCCGAGAGACGTAGTAGCGGAATAGTCAAGTTAGCTGGAATATCAGTCCGTGCATCGGTGAGCAGCAACCGGGCAGAACAATCACTTATCAGCCAATGTTTCCGCTCATCCGGCATACTGGGATCAACCGGCACGTAAACAGCGCCGGCTTTGAGAATCGCCAATTGGGCCACCACTAGCTCCATCGAGCGCTCTAACAGGATCGCAACATGATCATCCGGACAAATTCCCTGTTCGATTAGCTGATGAGCCAACCGGTTAGCACATGTATTCAGCTCCGTATAGCTTAAGGTTTTATCTCCCGCTATCAGCGCCGTTGCCTCTGGGGTTTTCTCTACCTGCTGCTCAAACAATTGATGAATACATAACGCATCAGGATAGGCGGTTTCCGTGGCGTTCCAGGTTTCCAGCAACAACATGCGTTCTGTTTCCGGCAGGATGTTCAACGCCCGTATCGGTGTTTCCGGGGTTTGCTCCAAAGCTTCCACCAGACTCTCCAACGCCTGTTGCATATAACCGCATAGGCTTTCCGGATCAAACGGTTGCACTACCTGAGCCGTCAGCCCCAGTGCATCGCCAAAATCCTCCACCGACAGCACAAATGGGTAGTTAGTTCGCTCCTGTGCGTCAAGAAATTCAATACCACTGATAAGTTCATCTGACATTGCCGACAAAGCATTGTGCCGATAGTTCAACAGCGCACTAAAGAGTGGCGTACCGCTGGCAACCCCGCTGCAACGTTGAGCCAATGCCAGTGAAGCATGCTCATGCGCCAATAATCCGGCAAGCCGGGTATGTGCGGTCTGCACACTGTCCCGTACTGGGGTATCATCGATATCCAGCCGCAACGGCAAGGTATTGATAAACAACCCCATGCCATTGTCAACACCGTCCCCCGCCTGCATACGCCCAAACAACACCGTACCAAACACGATACTCTGCTGACCACTGGTACAGGATAACACCTGTGCCCAAGCCAGATGACACAGCGCCGCCAGACTGACACCCAAACGCCGGGCCTGACTACGCAAACGGTCATTTAGCTCAGGAACCAACATCCGATGGGATTCCGTCACCTGTGAACCATCACGATGTACCTCCGTCAGCCCGAATGGTAATGTCGATTCATCCACCTCCGCCAACATCTCGGTAAAGAAGCGGGTGTGCTCTTCCTGACTAACGCCCAATTGGGCCTGTGCCACCAAATTGCGGAAAGGAACCGGCGCCGGCAAGCTCTCCTCTTGCCCCATCAGATACGCCTGCACTTCACGGTGCATGACTTCCATCGTTTCATGGTCGCCGATCAAATGATGATGCAATTCCAGTAAAAACCAACGACCATCGGTTTCCTGAGCGATGACAAAACGCAGTAGCGGCGCCTGACTCAGGTCAAGACGATGATGACGCGAATCAAAACGCTGAGTTAACTGGTCACTGACCGGGCCGTCAGCCGGGTTCAGCGTCAGCTCCGTCACGGACAGTGGGGCCTGACGCCAGACCACTTGTGCCGGCATTGACAATCCTTGCCAGATAAAGGCGGTACGCAGAATATCGTGCCGCTCAATGATTCGCTGAATCGCCGCCAAATAACGATCCAACAGCGCCCGATCAGCAAAAACCATCTGGCTGATTAACAGATACGGATCACCTTCCTTCTCCAGCAAATGGTGGAACAAAATACCATCCTGCAACGGCGACAATGCATAGATATCCTGAATATTCGCCACTCCGCCCGGTACCTGTTCGACGATATGGTCAATATCAGCCTGAGTTAAATCAATCAGCGGCAACATCGCCGGTGTCAGCGCCGTCGTATCCGGTGTAATACGGTTGTCGGGCACCTGAATTTCATCATGCTGAACTAGAGACTGGGCCAGAACACGAAGTGTTGGATATTGGAATAGCGTTTGTACCGATACCCCCAAACCAATACGCCGCAATCGTTCAATCATGCGCACGGCAAGCAGTGAATGACCGCCCAGAGCAAAGAAGCTGTCATGCCGACTAATCTGCTCAACATTCAGCAATTCACACCAAACAGCCGCCAGCATCGTTTCTATCTTCCCTTGCGGGGCTTCATAAACCTGACGAGCAAACGCCGCTTCCCCCGGCACCGGCAGAGCCCGACGATCCAACTTGCCATTCGGCGTCTGCGGGAAGCTATCCAGCCGCACAAAGGCCGCCGGGACCATATAGTCAGGTAAAACTGCACTCAGATGTTCACGTAAATCAGCAGTCAATCCTTCATGTGCTTCCGCCGCCACATAGGCAACCAGCCGTTTGCCCAGTTCATCATCCAGCGCCAGCACCGCCGCTTCTTGCACCGCCGGGTGTTCCGCCAGCCGAGCCTCAATTTCCCCTAACTCAACCCGGAAGCCGCGAATTTTAACCTGTTGGTCGTTACGCCCCAGGAATTCCAACTCACCGTTCGGCAGATAACGTGCTAAATCTCCGGTGCGATACATCCGTGCGTCAGACACCGGACTAAAGTGATCCGGTATAAAACGTTCCTCGCTCAATGTCAGCCGGTTCAGATAACCTCGCGCCACACCCACGCCGCCAATATACATTTCGCCAATGCAGCCTAACGGCACAGGTTGGCCGTGTCTGTCCAGCAGGTAGACGCGAGTATTCCTAATCGGCCAACCGACAGAACGATCATCTTTTGGCGATAATATTTCTTTACAGGTCGCCGTCACGGTATTTTCCGTCGGGCCATAAGCGTTCAATAGCTGAGGTCGGTGGCCTTCCTGCCTAAACCAGTTCTGAATGGCGTTCTTTTTGACCGCCTCACTGCCAATGATGATAAGTCTGAGACACTCCGGCAGCGGTAATCCATTGTCTCTGGCCGCCAGTTCAGACCAGAATAAGGTCGGCAGAAACATCACCGTGATACGGTTTTGCCGGGCTAAAGCAATAAATTCCGGCATTGAAGCCAGCCAGCTATCATCGCGAATAACCAGTGCGGCGCCGTTGCATAACGTCGAGAAACACTCTTCTACTGAAACATCAAATGCAAAAGCAGCAAATTGCAATACCCGGTCTTGTGCCGTAACGGCATAGTGTTCATTCACCCCTAAATGACGCTGATAGACCGCCTGATGTTCCACCATCACCCCTTTCGGCTGCCCGGTTGAACCAGAGGTGTAAATTACATAGGCCAGATGCTGCGGCGTCAACGCCAAAATCTGCGGGTTGCTGTCCGGTTGGTCAGGTTGGCTATTCGGATCAAATACCGTCAGCCCGGCCAGCGCCTCGTCACCCAGCGCAGCCTGTCCAGTCGCATCAGCTAATACCACTGATGGGGCAGTGTCATTCAGGATATACGTCAGACGCTCCGCCGGGTAGGTTGAGTCCAGCGGCACATAAGCTCCTCCGGCTTTCAACACCGCCAGCAACGCCGCCACCATCGCTGGTGAGCGTGCCACGCAAATCGCCACCCGTTGCTCCGGTGTTACGCCAAATGCAATCAGTTGATGGGCCAACCGGTTGGCGCGGGCATTTAATTCAGCATAACTAAGCGTCTGCTCTTGATACACCAGCGCCATCGCATCAGGAGTTTTCTCCACCTGTTGTTCAAACAACTGATGAATGCATAACGCCTCAGGATACGGAGTCTCCGTGGCGTTCCAGGTTTCCAATAACAACCTGCGTTCGGTTTCCGGCAGGATATTCAGTGCTCGTACCGGCATCTCTGGGGCCTGGTCAAGGGCCTCTACCAAACTCTCCAGCGCCTGCTGCATATAATTGCATAGACTTTCCGGATCAAACGGTTGCGCCACATGAGCGATCAACCCCAATGTAGAGCCATCATCCTCCACCGACATCCCGAAGGGATAGTTAGTGCTCTCCTGTTCGCCTAGGAACTCAATCCCCTCCATCGTTTCATCCAAAGGATCTGACTGATCATTATGCCGGTAGTTCATCAGGGCGCTAAAGAGCGGCGTACCACTGGCAACACCACTGCATCGTTGAGCCAGCGCCAGTGAAGCATGCTCATGCTCCAACAATCCCGCCAGCCGGGCATGTACGGCCTGTACACTATCACGTAATGGCGTATCATTGATGTCCAGCCGTAACGGCAGGGTATTAATAAACAGCCCCATCCCACTATCAGCCCCTTCTCCCGCCGCCATGCGCCCAAACAGCACGGTGCCAAACACCACTTTTTCCTGACCGCTGGTACAGGACAACACCTGCGCCCAGGCCAAATGACACAACGCCGCCAAACTGACACCCAAACGCCGAGCCTGACTACGCAAATGGTCATTTAAACTGGCCGTCAGCAACCGATGGCATTCTATCTCCTGAGATCCATCACGATGCACATCCGTCAGTCCGAACGGCAGCGTTGGCTCATCCACCTCCGCCAACATCTCGGTAAAGAAACGGGTATGCTCTTCCTGATCCCCCCCTAATCGGGCCTGAGCCACCAGATTGCGGAACGGTACTGGGTCAGGCAGGCTATTCCCTTGTCCGGCAAGGAACGCCTGCACTTCACGGTTCATCACTTTCATTGCGGTATGGTCGCCAATCAGGTGATGCTGCAATTCCAGTAACAACCAGCGGCCATCGTTCTCCTGCGCCGCCACAAAACGCAACAACGGCGCCTGATCTAAATCGAGACGATAATGACGCGGATTAAAACGTTGAACGAGTTGATCACGAACCGGACCATCAGCCGGGTTCAGTGTCAGCTCAGTCACCGACAAAGATGCCTGACGCCAAACTACCTGAACCGGCGCTGACAACGTTTGCCAGATAAAGGCGGTACGCAGAATATCGTGGCGATCAATCACCTGTTGCACTGCCGCTAAATAACGGTCTAGCAGAGACCGATCAGCAAAGGCCATCTGACTGATCACCAGATAGGGATCACCTTCGTTTGCCAATAAGTGGTGGAACAAGATACCGTCCTGCAACGGCGACAGGGCATAGATATCCTGAATATTGGCTATCCCACCCGGCGCCTGCCCGACGATATGGTCAATCTCAGCCTGAGTCAGATCAATCAGCGGCAACATTTCCGGAGTGATTTTCGTCGTCGCTGACGTAATCACATTCGGCGGCGCCACCATAACCGGTTGCTGCCCCAAGGTTTGCGCCAATTCAAACAACACTGGCGACTGGAACAGGTCACGCACCGCCAGCGTTAAACCCAAGTGACGCAAGCGTTCAACCATCCGTACAGCGAGCAGCGAGTGACCACCCAACGCAAAAAAGCTGTCATATCGGCTAACTTGTTCAATCCCCAGTAATTCACGCCAGATTACTGCCAACGCCATTTCCGTTTCTCCTTGCGGCGCAGCATAAACCTGACGGGCCAAAGCTTCATTGTCCGGCGCCGGCAATGCCCGGCGATCCAACTTACCATTCGGGGTCAATGGAAACCCATCCAGACGCACAAAGGCTGTCGGCACCATGTAATCCGGTAAAATGGCGCTCAGGTGATCACGCAGACTAGTCGCCAGCCCCTCATGGGCTTCCGCCGCCACATAGGCCACCAGCCGTTTATCCGGCCCATCGCCTAGCGTCAACACAGCCGCCTCACGCACCGCCGGATGCTCCACCAGACGCGTCTCAATTTCCCCCGGTTCAATGCGGAAACCGCGGATTTTAACCTGTTGGTCATTACGGCCCAGGAATTCCAGATTGCCATCCGGCAGATAACGGGCCAAATCCCCAGTCCGGTACATGCACGCATCCGGTTGATCACTAAAGGGATCTATCAGGAAACGTTCAGCCGTCTGGTCAGGGCGATTAAGATAGCCGCAAGCAACCCCATCTCCCCCCACATAAATCTCACCAATCGCACCTAACGGTACCGGCAGACCGTAAGCATCCAGCAGATAAATACGCGCATTGGCTATCGGTCGGCCAATGGGGATTCGGGTCACTCCCTGCGCTAATGCCACGATAGGATACATAGTAGTAAACGTGGTTCCCTCACTCGGCCCATAAGCCTGCAAGAGTTGTTGTGGCGGACGATTATCCAGAACCTGAGCAATCACATGTAAATCAGGTATGTCTCCCCCGAAAATCAGGATTTTAATCTGCGGAAGAACCGGGGATAACTCTGCCGCCAGCCGATTAAACAAGCCGATAGTCAGCCACAGCACTGTGATGTGGTTAGCCTGTAAAACCTGAACTAACTCCTGTGGCGTTAATAACGTGGCACGGTCAATAACCACTAATGTCCCGCCATTGAGCAGTGGCGCCCAGACTTCAAATGTACTGGCATCGAAAGCCGGGTTAGCCGTAAAAGCAACCCGGTCATCCGGTCCAATTTCAGCATAGCCATTATTGATAACCAACCGGACCACCGCACGATGCGGTACCAACACCCCTTTGGGAGTACCGGTAGAACCAGAGGTGTACATGATATACGCTAAATCGGCGCTGGAATGCGGTAAATCAGGGTTGAGGCAATCTTCCTCTCTGCTCGTGTCTGTCTCATCCGAGAAACGAAACAGCGGAACAGCCAGGTTAACCGGAATATCCGTCTGTATATCGGTGAGCAGCAACCGAGCGGAACAATCATTTATTAACCAGTTTTTCCGTTCATCCGGCACACTGGGATCAACCGGCACGTAAACGGCGCCGACTTTAAGAATAGCCAATTGAGCTACCACCAGTTCTATCGATCGCTCTAGCAGAAGCGCAATATGATCACCGGGACACACCCCTTGTTCGATCAACTGACGAGCCAGCCGGTTAGCACGGGCATTCAGCTCTGTATAACACAGGGTTTTATCTCCGGCTATCAGCGCCGTCGCTGTTGGGGTTTTCGCCACCTGTTGTTCAAACAACTGATGGATACATAACTGTTCAGGATAGACGGTTTCCGTGGCGTTCCAAGTTTCTAACAACAAGGTACGCTCTGCTTCCGGTAAGATGTCCAATACCCGAACAGGCATTTCCGGGGTTTGCTCCAGCGCTTCCACCAGACTCTCCAGCGCCTGTTGCATATAACCGCATAGGCTTTCCGGATCAAACGGTTGCACTACCTGAGCCGTCAGCCCCAGCGTAGAGCCGCCGTCCTCTACTGACAGCACAAACGGATAGTTAGTTCGCTCCTGTTCGCCCAAGAATTCAATCCCGGCCATTGTTTCATCCAAAGGATCTGGTTGCTCATTATGGCGATAATTCAACAGGGCGCTAAAGAGCGGCACACCGCTGTCAACCCCACTGCATCGTTGAGCCAACGCCAACGGAGCATGCTCATGCTCCAACAATTCAGCCAGTCGCAGATGCGCCTCCCGCACACTATCCCGTACCGGGGTCTCATCCATATCCAGCCGCAGCGGCAGGGTATTGATAAACAATCCCATTCCTTCCCCCACGGCCATGCGCCCAAACAGGACGGTCCCAAACACCACTTTCTCCTGTCCGCTGGTACGCGATAACACCTGCGCCCAGGCCAGATGACACAACGCCGCCAAACTGACGCCCAAACGCCGAGCTTGACTGCGCAGACGATCATTTAGTTCAGGAACCAACATCCGATGGGATTCCGTCTTCTGAGATCCATCACGATGCACGCCCGTCAGCCCGAACGGCAACGTTGGCTCATCCACTGCCGCCAACATATCAGTGAAGAAACGAGTATGCGCTGCCTGACTCACTCCCAACCGGGCTTCAGCCACCAGATTGCGGAACGGCACTGGCACCGGCAAAGACTCCCCTTGTCCGGCAAAATAGGCCTGTACTTCACGATGCATGACTTCCATCGTTTCGTGATCGCCAATCAAGTGATGCTGCAATTCCAGTAAAAACCAGCGGCCATCGGTTTCCTGGGCGATAACAAAATGCAGTAGCGGCGCCTGACTCAAGTCAAGACGATACTGAGCGGGATCAAAACGCCGGGTTAACTGGTCAATCACTGGGCCGTCAGCCGGGTCTAATGTCAATTCCGTCACAGGCAACCGTGCCCGACGCAAGACCACCTGCGCCGGGACTGACAACCCTTGCCAAATAAACGCCGTCCGCAAGATATCATGGCGATCAATCGTCTGTTGTACTGCCGCCAGATAACGATCCAGCAAAGAGCGGTTAGCAAAAGCCACCGGATAGAGCACCAGATAGGGGTCGCCTTCCTGTTCCAACAAGTGGTGGAACAGGATACCGTCCTGTAACGGCGACAACGCATAGATATCCTGAATGTTCGTTATCCCACCCGGCACCTGCTCGACGATGCGGTCAATGTCAGCCTGAGTCAAATCAATCAGCGGCAACATCTCCGGCGTCAACGCCGTGATTGTCGGCACGATGACGTTAGGCGGGACTATTACAGCCTGATGCTGTCCCAACGTTTGAGCCAATGCTGACAGCACCGGCGACTGGAACAGATCACGCGCTGTCAGTGTCAAACCCAGGTGGCGCAAACGCTCAATCATCTGCACGCCGAGTAGGGAATGACCGCCCAACGCAAAGAAACTATCATGCCGACTTATTTGTTCAATACCCAATAACTCACGCCAGACGGCTGCCAGGGTGATTTCCGCTTTCCCTTGCGGGGCTTCATAAATCTGACGGGCAAAATCGTCTTCCCCCGGTGCAGGCAACGCCCGGCGATCTAACTTGCCGCTCGGGGTCTGCGGGAAGGTATCCAGACGTACAAAGACCGCCGGTACCATATAATCAGGTAAAATAGCACTCAAGTATTCACGCAAATCAGCCGCCAATCTCTCATTCGCTTGCGCCGCCACATAAGCCACCAGCCGTTTACCCTGATCGCCATCCAATGCCAACACTGCCGCCTCTTGTACCGCCGGGTGTTCCGTCAGCCGGGTTTCAATTTCCCCCAGTTCAATCCGGAAACCGCGAATTTTAACCTGCTCATCGTTACGGCCCAGAAATTCTAAGTCACCATCCGGTAGGTAGCGGGCCAAATCCCCAGAGCGATACATCCGCGCACCAGATACCGGACTAAAAGTATCCAGCATAAAACGTTCCACGCTCAACGCCGGCCGGTTCAGATACCCTCGCGCCACACCCACGCCGCCAATATACATCTCACCTACGCAGCCTGTGGGTACCAGTTCGCCATATTTGTCCAGCAGGTAGATACGGGCATTTTTAGCCGGTCGGCCGATAGAACGGGCATCCTCTGGAGATAACACGTCCTTATAGGTCACCGTCACCGTGTTTTCCGTTGGGCCATAACCATTCAATAGCCGGGGCCGGTGACCTGCCTGTCTAAACCAGTCCTGAATAGCGCTTTTTTTCACCGCCTCCCCCCCAATAATGATGAGCCGGAGGCAATCCGACAGCGGTAATCCCGGATCTCTGGCGGCCAATTCAGACCAGAATAAAGTCGGCAGCGACATCGCCGTAATACGATATTGTCGGGTTAAGGCAACAAATTCCGGTATCGAAGCCAGCCAGCTATCATCCCGGATAACCAGTGTGGCCCCGTTGCATAATGACGAGAAGAAATCTTCCACTGAAACATCAAACGCAAACGCGGCAAATTGCAATAGCCGATCTTGTGCAGTGACGGCATAGGTGTCATTAAAGCCCAGATAACGTTGATAAATCGCCTGATGTTCCACCATCACCCCTTTCGGCTGCCCGGTAGAACCGGAGGTGTAAATCACATAGGCCAGATGTTGCGGCGTCAACGCCGGAATCTTCGGATTGCTGTCGGGTTGATCAAGTTGGATATTCGGATCAAGTATCGTCATTCCTGCAAGCGCCTGTTCGCCCAGCGCTGCCCGGCCAGCTTCATCAACCAGTACCACTGACGG
The DNA here is from genome assembly GCF_001083805.1 of Photorhabdus luminescens subsp. luminescens. Taxonomy (GTDB): domain Bacteria; phylum Pseudomonadota; class Gammaproteobacteria; order Enterobacterales; family Enterobacteriaceae; genus Photorhabdus; species Photorhabdus luminescens. Next base: position 332,683 of record NZ_JXSK01000008.1, read on the forward strand.
AGCACTGTCACTCAGAATATACGCCAGACGTTCCCTCGGATAAGTTGAATCCAACGGCACATAAGCCCCGCCGGCTTTCAGCACTGCCAGCAATGACACCACCATCATCGGAGAGCGTTCCACACAAATCGCTACCCGCCGGTCCGGTGTGACGCCTAGCGCAATCAATTGATGAGCCAGCCGGTTAGCACGGATATTCAGTTCCGCATAACTGAGGGTCTGTTCTTGATATTCCAATGCTGTGGCGTGCGGGGCTTGTTCTGCCTGTTGCTCGAATAATTGATGAATACATAATGGGTCAGGATAAGGGGTTTCCGTGGCGTTCCAGGTTTCCAGTAGCAAGGTACGTTCAGCCTCAGATAACAAATCAAGCTGCCAGATAGGAATTTCCTCTCCCTGCCTTTTTGACGCTGCCAGCATCTGTAAATGTTCACCCATGCGCAGGACCACTTCCGCGCTCAGACGATTTTTATCGTAGATCCAACGAAAACTGCCCTGCGCATTGATTTGGAGCGTCAGCAATTCGCCCTGCGCCGTCTGATCACACGGTCTATCATCCTCTATCACAGCAACGGCGATCCGCCACGGCCGGTGGATTGTCAACGCTGGAATAGCCCACAATGAAGGAACGCGCGAGAGGAGATCACGACTAAATGTGTGGTGCCGGGTCAACCGGGCCAGCTCGCCATCCAGCCAGTTCGCTACCACATGCCAGGGCTTATCAAACTCCATCTCAACGACCATTGGCGCCACCGGCGCCAAATCTGCCGACTTATCGTTTACCCCATCCACGCACCAACCAATTTGGAATACTGTCTGTTGGGTCAAGCGCGCAAGATAGATAACGAATGCCTGCAACAACGTTTGTAATGGCTCCTCTTCACCGCTTTTTGGCAATGGGGAGTGCCAGTCACTGATTACCCAGCTAGGTTCCGCTTGTGCTCCGGCGGTTTCAAAAGGCAATTGGAGGGGTTGCAAAGCAGCAAGACGTTCACACCAAAATAATTCACTGGATGTAAACGTCTGGGGAATATTCTTTACATTCTGAGTCGGTGGTAAAGCGTCATTTACGTTGGTTATATTTTCTGACGTTTGAGAGAGGAGTTCAGCTTTAAAAGCACTTCCTGCTTGAGCAATGCTATCTTTCATTTACTACCTCAACGAATCTGTTAGAAATTTGAAAACTGTCATTTCTGACAACCATCACCCATATTTCTTTCTCACTTCTTGCCCCCAAGAAATAAAAACGGACACATCTGATATCAATTCAAGATATTCAGATACGGGATGTTATAGTCCGGTTAACAACAACCAATTAACAATTTCTTGACATTAATTTTCCTGACAACGAAATAAATAATTTATTTTATGATCCGGAATAAGATATTCCATTTTTGTTCCTGTTTTTTTAGATAAGTTCGATTAATTGACTACAATTTTAATTGGCTAATATTGAATTCCATCATTTAAAATGGAACCGTTAACTGCATTTATTTATGCATAAATACCAAATTACCACTGTGTTTTATCTATTTCCTATTAATATCTAATTGAAATGATTTCAAAAACAAACAGGAAATTTATAAAGATAAAATGAATAAATTAACCCTCAATTATAAAAAAAGTTTACTTTGATAATTACTTATAAAACAAATTCTTTGTCTTAATAATTAACCAATATCTCAATTACAAATGTAACTTATTCAACATTTACAAACCACCTTATATATTCAATTTTTTGAAAATATAAGACTGGGTTAAAAATAATTCATAACACACTATTTTTCAACAAATAAATAATATCCTTAATGTAAATGCCGTAAACGAACCAATACAAATTCAAATTAAATTCATTATATTGTTTTATAATAAAAATATTATAAAACCGATATAAATGTGATTATATTTAATACCAATGAGAAACAATTTAAAATTAGAAATGACTTTATTACACACTATATAATAATAAACATTATTTTTATAAAACAATAAGATATGTAATGAATCATTAATTGCAAGACAATATTCCCCAAGTAAATCGCTCTATACCCTATGGATTTCAAGATGCATCGCGACGGCAAGGGAGTGAATCCCCGGGAGCATAACAAACTATGTGACTGGGGTGAGCGAGTGTAGCCAACAAAGAGGCAACTTGAAAGATAACGGGTATATACCACCTCCCCTTCATAACTGATTACCAATGCCATATCCAAAGCCTGAACTAAAACAATTTTATTTTCATCATTTTCCAATAAACTAAAGTGATCACCCGGAATAGCAATTAGCTTAAGCGAAGTATCAGATATTATCTGTGCCCAGACTAGCGACGGAGAGATATTTAAAGGCTCTGACTTTTCATCCGTCACAAAAGAAATAGACGGGTAAGGTTCCATCTCATAAAACTGATGCAACATTACCGCTAATGTCGGTGGCTCATAATCTCTGACGATTTGCTCATAATTCTCTATCTGTTCCCAATTTTTGCGATCACATCAACACGCAAATTTGCCGGGGATATAACACCAATTTCTGTGCCTTGAGAGGGTTGCAAAGCATTCACACCAGAATAAATCACTGGAGGTAAACGTCCAGAGAATATTCTTTACGTTCTGAGTTGATGGCAAAGGGTCATTTACGACCTCAGCTAATTTGTTAGAAATTTGAAAACGATTATTCCTGACAGCCATCAACAACATTTATCTTTTAACTTATTTACCCTACTGAAAAAATAAAAACGTATATATCTGATATCAATTCAATATATTCATATACTAAATAGCATAGCCAGATTAATAACGACCAATTAGCAACGACAAATTAACATTTTTTTGACATTAATTTTCCCACAATGAAATAAATAATTCATCTTATGATCCAAAATGAGATATTTTATTTTCATTCCCGTGTTTATGATAATATTGATTAATTAACTTAAAGTTTTATTAATTTTAACTTGCACCCACCCATAGAAATAACATATAGTCCAATTAAAGCCTGCGCTCTTAATACAGATTATTATTAATTGACTCTGCAAGACATAATTTTGCGGAGAGATTTTTTTTATGCCAACAACGTGAGAACGGTATCACGTGAGGGAAAATTACAATGAATAGGGAAAATATATCTGCCGATGCATTGCCATCCGCTCTCGGCTGTTGCCGATTATTGTTGCAATTAGCTAAAGGTGAAGCTCAGGAACCACAACCTTTGCTTTCCCACAGCAAACTGAAACCTGCAATAAAAGAATATGGCGAGGCACATGATGTTAATCTGACATTATGCCATTTAAAATTCCTCAAGCTGACTCCCAAGCTACTGCCTCTGGCCTTTCGCGACAAGCAGGGAGGATTTGTCGTATTAGCACGCCTTTCCGACGATCAGGCCCTGATCCAATCTCCTTATGCCGTTTCACCCGAAATGCTTCCCATCAATGAGTTAGAAGCCAGATGGAGCGGGGAGGTGATCCAGTTACGAGAAGCTTCCCTCAGGTTCGATGTCTCTTGGTTTATACCCGCGTTTATCCACCATCGCCGCCTCCTCGGCGAGGTGCTGCTTTTTTCCCTGATGCTCCAGCTACTTGCTCTGGTCACCCCGCTGTTTTTCCAAGTAGTGATGGACAAGGTATTGGTGCACAAAGCGTTGTCCACTCTGGACGTACTGGTGATAGTGCTAGTGGTGGTTGGGCTGTTCGAGGTGGTGCTCCGAGGGCTGCGCGAATATCTTTTTGCCCACACAGCCAACCGTATCGATATCACCCTAGGAATCAAGCTATTCCGGCACCTACTCGGCCTGCCCCTGCTCTACTTCAAACACCGTCAGGTGGGCGCTATCATCACCCGGGTGCAGGAACTCGACAACATTCGCGACTTCCTGACCGGCTCCATGCTAACCCTGTGCGTGGACCTAGTCTCCGCCTTTGTCTTCTTCGGGGTAATGGCCTGGCTGTCGCCGACCCTAACCTGTGTGGTACTGGCGGTATTGCCACTCTATTTCCTGCTAGCCTGGCTGAGCTCCAAACCGCTGCAACAACGTATCGAACAACAGTTCCAGACGGCTGCCCTCAATACCTCATTCCTGAACGAGTCCGTCAGCGGCGCTGAAACCATCAAGAGCCTGGCGGTAGAACCTAGGATGCAACGACGCTGGGAATCCCAGACCGCAAACATGGTCGAAGCCGGTTTCCGCACTCAAACCCTCAATAGCTTCATCAGCCACGGGGTTATGTTGCTACAGAAGACGACCGGTGTCGGGATCATCTGGCTAGGCGCCAACATGGTGATCTCTCTGGAACTCACCATCGGCCAACTGATCGCTTTCAATATGATGGCGTCCCACGTCAACCAACCCATCGCCAAGCTAATCGACCTGTGGCAACAGTTTATCCAAACCCGGGTCGCCGTCGATAAGCTAGGCGACATACTCAACCTGCCTGTCGAGCAGGAACAGGGGAGTATCCGTCCTCAGCAACCACTCTCCGGCGATCTGCAAATACGCAACCTGGTGTTCCGCTACCAGCCCCATCAAGCCCCAGTGTTGCAGGGAGTCACCCTGCATATCAGGCCCAACGAGAACTTAGGCATAGTCGGTCCCTCCGGTTCAGGTAAGAGTACACTGACCCGCTTGTTACAGAAGCTCTACGCTCCAGACGAAGGAGAGATCTTGATCGACGGCATTCCCCTGCATCGGCTGGACCCCAGTTACCTGCGCAGCCAGATCGGGGTGGTACTACAGGAAAACTACCTGTTCAACCGTAGCGTGCGCCACAACATAGCGCTCAAAGCTCCCTCTGCCTCGCTGGAGAAGGTGATGGCCGTCGCTAAGCTGGCGGGCGCTCATGACTTTATCCTGCAACTACCCTTGGGTTATGACACAGTGCTGGCCGAAGCCGGCAGCTCTCTATCGGGAGGACAACGCCAGCGCATTGCCATTGCCCGCGCACTGATGGCCGACCCCAGGATCTTGATCTTCGACGAGGCGACCAGTGCCCTTGATGACGAATCCCAGGCGCTGATCCAAGCCAACATGGCCGAGATCGCTCAGGGGCGCACCGTCATCACCATTGCCCACCGCCTATCCACGGTACGTCACTGCGACCGCATCATTACTCTGGAGCAAGGCCTTATCACCGAATCGGGCAACCATCGCCAATTGCTGGCTAAAGGCGGCTGCTACGCCAGGCTATGGCAGATACAGCAAGAATTACGCAAGGAGGCGGAGTAATGTCACTTAAGAAGCACCTAAAAACCATTCACCTGGCCTGGCGTCGGGAGCGTAGCGCTCCTAAAGCGACGAAACGTACCCGCGACGAGTACGAGTTTCAGCCCGGCTACCTAGAGATCGTTGAACGCCCGCCCGCTCCTTGGGCAAGGTGTACAGCAATGGCACTAACCCTGTTTCTGCTAGTGGTTCTGCTCTGGTCCATTGTCAGTCACCTAGACATCCATGCCAACGCCGCAGGCAGGCTATTAGTGTCCAGTCACTCTAAGGTGATCCAATCCCTTGAAGCTGGCGAGATCGTGGCGATCCACGTGCGTGACGGACAAAGGGTAAAGGCAGGGGATGTGCTGATCAAACTCAACCCCATAGGAGTCGAGGCCGAGTTAAAAGAGCAGCAGGAGCAGCTAAACTTCAAGCGGTTAGAACTGGCTAGACTACAGGCCCTGCTAACCGACACCCCCACTGAACATTTCGCCGTACAGGAAGATATACCGCAAGCACAGGTCGAGCTGGCTAGAGAGCACCTGATCAGCGTCTGGAAAGAGGTAGTCGCCAATCTAGAAAGCCTGGATAGCGAGATGAGCGTCAACCAAGCGAGCCAGAGTGCGCGTAACGCCGATATCACCGCACTGGAGAAGCTGGCGATCAATATCACGGTGCGCCTTGATGCCCGTCGTACCCTGGCCGCCAGCAAGTTACTGCCAAAAGTCGAACTACTGGAGCAGGAGAAGGAGAAGCTAGAGATCGAACGCACCCTTTCTCAACAGCATGCCGAGCTGACCGTCCTCAAGGCGCAATATCAGGTACTAGAGGAGAGCCGGGACCGTTACCTGGCTAAGATCCACCGGGAATACTACGACCAGTTGAACGAAGCTCAGGCCGCCATTGCGGTGATGACGCAGCAGTTGATAAAGGCTGGCGAAAAACAGCGGCTACAGAGCCTGCGGGCACCGGTCGACGGTGTAGTGCAGCAGCTAGCGATCCACACCTTGGGAGGCGTAGTGCAATCGGCTCAACAACTCATGGTGATCGTGCCCGATGATACCCTCCTGGAAGCCGAAGTGATGGTCTTGAACAAAGATGTGGGGTTCGTGCACGCCGGTCAGCCAGTGGAGATTAAGGTCGACTCCTTTCCCTATACCCGCTATGGCACTATACGGGGTAAGGTCGCCCACGTCTCCAAGGATGCGGTCAAGGATGAGCAGCTAGGTCTGGTATTCCCTGCTCAAATCCAGATGGAGCGCTCCTCCATCGCAGTGGACGAACATGAGGTACCGTTACAGGCAGGTATGAGTGTCACCGCCGAAATCCGCACCGGTGATCGGCGGGTGATCGACTACCTACTCAGCCCACTGCAACAGTACCAGTCCGAAGCATTGAGGGAACGATAATGTCAATCATCGAATCTACCCTGTCAGAATCGATCATCATCGACGAGTCCAAGGCCGTGGCGGATGGCGGCCTCCTGGCCCTAACCCACGCTGCCCGCCATTTCAACTTAGCGGTGGAACCGGAACAACTGATCCACCGTCTCGGACGCACTCAAGGAGTCTCAGATAGTCAGGATCTATGCCGCTGTGCCCTGTGGATCGGTCTAAGAGCACGCCACATCACCACAGATATGAGCCGTCTCGATACCCTGCCCCTTCCTATCTTGCTGGACACGGAGCAAGGCTGGCAGGTGCTAGAGAAAGTCGAAGGTGAATTCGTTACCTTGTATCAGCCGAACATGGGTAAGACATGCCGCTATCCCCGAACCGTCTTAGTTAGCCACTGGCAAGGCAGCGCCGTACTGCTGGCAGAGGCAACCGAGCAGCCGAAACAGCAGCGGTTTGGCTTCGGCTGGTTTGTGCCTTCCATCCGCAAACATGTCATTCAGTTCAGGAACGTGATCCTAGTGTCTCTGATGCTACAAGTGATCGCCCTGGTGACCCCCATCCTGTTCGAAAACGTGATCGATCGGGTGCTGGTCAGCCGCAGTCTATCTAGCCTGCAAGTGCTAGGAATCGCCATGTTGACTCTGGCTTTGTTCGAGCCGGTCTATGGCTTCCTGCGTTCCTGGCTATTCACCAATCTCGCCAGCAAGGTCAACTCCGAGCTTTCCAGTCGCCTCTATCAGCACCTGGTAACTCTGCCTATGGGCTATTTCCAGCAGCGTCAGACCGGTGAGATCATCGCCAGGGTACGCGAAATGAACCAAATCCGTCAGTTTCTCACCGGTTCGGCGCTGACGATGATACTGGATCTGGCCTTTGTCGGCCTGTTTGTAGCCGTGATGTTCTCCTACGCCACCGAGCTAACCTGGCTGGTGCTCGGTTCCCTGGTGCTCTATTTCCTGTTCTGGCTAGGTGTCGGGCCCGTGCTACGCGCCCGGGTATTACGAGAGTACGAGCTAGGAGCCGATAACACCGCCTACCTTACCGAGTCGGTCACCGGCATTGAAACCATCAAAACCAGCGCTGCCGAAGCCGGCTTCCTGCATCGCTGGGAGCGGCAACTGTCTGCTTTCGTCCGCGCCTCATTCCGCGCCAAAGTAGTGGGGATCTTGGCTGGTCAGGGGATCAACCTAATCCAGAAGCTGACCTCCGCCCTACTGCTATGGTGGGGCGTTACTCTGGTCATGGAGGGCAAACTTAGCCCAGGCGAGTTGGTGGCTTTCAACATGCTCTCGGAACACGTGACCCAGCCGATTCTGCGTCTGGCCCAAGTCTGTCAGGATTTCCAGCATACCCTAATCTCGCTACGCAGGATCGGCGACATTCTTGATGAGAAAGGGGAAAGCGGCAATGGCGGCCTAGCCTCCATACCCAAGCTACAAGGAGGAGTGAGCTTCAAGGGCGTGCGCTTTCGCTACGACGAGGATGGTCAGGAGGTGTTACGCAACCTCAACGTCGAGATTCATCCCGGTGAATTCGTCGGCATCACAGGACCGTCCGGCTCGGGCAAATCCACTCTGGCTCGGCTGTTGCAGCGCCTCTATGTGCCTCAGCACGGCCAGGTATTGGTGGATGGAATCGATTTGGCGATCGCAGATCCGGCAGCACTGCGCCGTAACATGAGCGTAGTGCTGCAAGAAAGCGTGCTGTTTGCCGGCACCATCGCCGAGAACATCCGCTTGTGCCGCCCTCAGGCCAGCGATGCAGAGGTGTATGAAGCCGCGACTCTGGCCGGTGCCGATGGTTTTATCAAGGCGTTGGACCGGGGCTATGAGACTCAAGTCGGCGAGCGTGGCGGTCAACTCTCCGGTGGGCAACGCCAACGCATTGCCTTGGCCCGAGCGTTATTGACCAACCCGGGGATATTACTACTGGATGAAGCCACTAGCGCCCTGGACTACGAGTCGGAAGCAGCGGTGATGACCAACCTGCAACGCATTACTCAGGGTCGCACAGTGATCAGCGTCGCCCATCGCCTCAATACCCTGCGTCACGCCCATCGGATTCTGGTGATCGACCAAGGTCAAGTGGTCGAACAAGGCAGCCACGAGCAACTGCTCGCCTTGGACGGGCTCTATGCCCGGCTGTGGGCCTTGCAGATGAAGGATTGAGTCCCAGATCGCAGACGGCCAGCCATAGCCATTCTTGAAGAGTTTAACCCATAAATACCAAATTAGAATTTTTCTAAGGAGAACCATTATGCCCAATAACAGCTACCAATCGCTGCTCGCATCTGCGCAAGCGACCCTTAAAGAGATGAAGCACAAACCGAATACCGAGGCGTTGATCCAAACTATCAAGCAAGGGTTTAGTAAAAATAATCATAAGTGGACCCCTGAGCTAATAAACAAGCAGAAAATGCTGGAGCACGCACTGGAGAAAAACGCTTATATACGCTACAGCAATGACCTGCCAGTTGGCGCCAGCGGCCTCAATGAAGGTGAGCAACGGTCATTTGTCAATTATATCAAGGCACTGGCTGGGCGTACCACCAAGGTTGATATCTTGGTACAAGGCAACGAAAAGGCAGCTCTGTCTTCTCAAACCGATGCCATCTTGGGCAGTGCCGATGCCTTCCGAGTGCTTCCCAAGGATTTCAAGCAACGCCATAGTGCCCGAACCAATATTGGTGCGAGACTAACCATCAACGTTGACAAAGCACATTTCAACTCGCTTGCCAATGCGTTGACCCAATTGTTCAATGATGACAATCGTGGCTGGCTGGAGCAGGCCAAAATCATGGGCCCGAAAAATCTGGGAAACCGCACCGACCAAGCAGTGATTTATCTTTCCAGCGCCGGTGTCGAACATGCTCATGCTATCGGCAATAAGCTCAATAAACTGCTACCGGCGACGGCCTTTATTGAACACACTCCGACTGGCATGTATCGCGTAGGCAAAGGCATTGCCTATTCTGAAACAGTTGAAGGTGAATCGAGCAGTCATGGTCAATCTCGAGCACGCCTGATCGCGGCTGCGAGCACAGAATCCTTGCTCACCAATACACCGATCGAAAAGACCCTATCGAGAACCTTGCAGAAGCGCGGGTACGATATACACAATCCAGCCTTGCTGGCGCAAGCGGTACGGGATCGCGATCTTAAGGGGAGGTTAATGTCCATGATTGGTGGAGCCGAGCACCGCCAAGGCAGCACCGATATCCAGCAGTTCGCCATCGATCCTGTATTGTTCGCCAGATCCAACACCATCAGTGCCGAGACATTGGTTAGAGCGGGGAGACTCCCGGCAGAGGGACATGCCCAGTTAGTGAAAGTCAAAGCAGGATTATACGAGCTCGAATACGCTGCTCAAAGCACAAATGATATCGCTAAGGGTAACGTCGACAGCGTGCCGGCGTATTTCCTCGGCTACAACGGTTCAAACCAAGCCAACACGATACCAGCCTATGTGGATATTCCTAAACATGCGGTTCCGGGGAGTTTTCTGTTTACTGGAACGTTGTCGGGATGTTCGCTGGTGGTGACCAACCTTGATGCTGATACTTACCGGGTCTACCACGATAGTCGAGTCAACAGTTCGCTGCTGTATGACAACGTAGTCATGGCAGTGGACTATAAGGATTATCAGATAGCAGGCACCACTAAAGGCTTCGCTGCGGCGTACATGCAATACGTTAATGGTGAATGGCAACTGGCGTTTCAGCGCCAAGAGTATCAGCAAGATGGTCAAACGCTCTGGCCGAAGTCGCGCAACAGCGAGGAACCAATATCGATCCAGACCGCTAACAGTCAAGTGGCTGAACGTAACCAAGCCCAGTTCGCGACTTACCGTGAGAGGATTCATCAACAACTGAAAAAGATCGCTACTCAGTTCGGAGTGCCCGTCGAAGGGGTCTCTGATGGCGTATACAAAGAGGGCGAATTTTCTCCTCATCATCCGGCGATTACCGCGTGGATTGAGCTGCATGATAAGGTTCAAGCCAAGATCATAGCAGACACTCAACAGTTGGTAGACAAACGAAACGGACTCTATAAGGCCCGCAGTGACACCAGCGAAAATTTTCAGCCTGCACTGATTGATCAACAGATAAAGCAGATCAATATTACGCTGGAGTACTACAAAGCGCGATACGATTCAGTCTTGGATGAAGCGCTCTCCGTCGAACAAAGCTGGTTATGGCAGCAAATCAAGTCCAAGAGCGGTGTAGATGCAGTAGTGCGGATTGACGATACGTCCATCCTGAGCAGCAGCAAGGAGCACACCAGCAACATGGGTGAGCGTTACGCTATTGTCGAAGCTTACCAGCGAAACAGACTGGATGCCGAGTTTACTGATGGCTTGCGCAACTTCCAAGATATCAGTATCCCAGGTTTTGACAATAGGATGTCGGCCTTGGAGATGAAACGTCTGTTTCTTGACGGCCAACTTACTCCTAAACAGCGGGGCGCCTTGAGCAGCCGCATCACTGAAACCAGCCGGGCCGAATACATTGACAAAATACTGAAACAGACATCGGTGTTCAGCGAGGATTTTCATCGTGCCGGTAGCAACTTCGATCGTCTGGCGCCACAAGATTTTTATCTGTCGTTGGTCGGAGATGTATCTGGCGGCCGTTGCTATCCCTTGGTCAGGGCGATGGCAGTAGCGCTAGCCAACAGTGGCGAGGCGGGTATCAACAGTCTGGTAGAAAAACTCTACCTGAGCGGGGCTATGGCTTCGTTCGCTGACATCGGCGGCGCCAGCGAACATCTGCCGCAAATCCGTCAGGTTTCTGAGGCGGCGCTAGTGCCATCACTGTCCTAAGGTAGCACGAGAAATAACAGAAGGGGCGGCATGCCCCTTCAGATCGCTGACAAACCTCATTGAAAATGAACTGCCCTCCAAAAAATTCGCTTAAAATTAAATGGTATGAGTACGGTAGAACTCCGAAATCAGACATTATTAATGGCTTAGTATAATCTGCCCAACTTTTTAGGGTTACTTCACACATTGACCGAGATCATTCTCAATATTATGGCAACATTAAACTACCACCACATAATAAACCATCTTGATTAAATTGGAGATACAACGCATATTTTTGATATTCATATTTTATCCAGTTGTTAATGTAACCAAGGAGTATATCCATTTTGCCTCCACCTTTCATTAACGGCTCTCCTAATACTTGGATTACGCTCTCTGCATCCCATCCTTCGCTGATATTAGATAATAGAAACCCTGTAAAACAGGCATAACCTTCATTACCACTAAAATAAAAGTGAATATGGTTTAATACACCCTGTCGGAAACCTATTTCTATTCTAGAATGAACAAAACTATAATAAGTTGTTTGTCCAACTGTATCGTTATACTCCGAAGGATCTTGTGATATTTTTGGCTGTTCTCCTATCGCTAGACAGAGTTCATTAAACTCCTTAGATAATTCTGTTGTGCCAAGGGCACTAGTAAATTTTTTCCAATCAATCATCACTTAATCACTCCCATCTTACGATTACACTTCACCAATAATACCAGTATTCAGAATAATAAGGCTTTCCGCCGTCATCTTCACTTATTCTAAGAGCACCTAGCTCTGAAAAACCATCAGGTAATCGTAAGTTCCACTCTTTGCATAGGCTTCGTTCACTCAATAAAATTATTTTACCAAACCGACTATATCCATTACGCGTATGTTCATTGAAATACTCCTCAGATATGAATATACATATTTCACTTTAAAATATATCAGGCAATACAATGGAACAAGTAATTCTTATATTATTTTCGTTGTCTGGCTTCGCTTTATAAATGTTATAAGCTGCACCTATCAAATCTTGATCACAAATAGATTGAATGTTTCTATTTGTCTGTTTTCCTTGTACCAATGCTGAATGCACCGGGATTTTGACATTCCGGTAACTGTAAGAATAATCATTTTCAGTGATAACAGGAAAATAGGTTTTATATGATTCGGACCATATTTTCAATGAGCGTAGTCTACGTGTAATACCACGCAGTTTTTTATTTCACAACACTATTCTACGCATAGATATTTATAACTTCCTTCCTTTAGCAGCATCAGTTTTGGTTCACCGTACCATCTAAGTTTAAAACAGCCTTAAATTTCCCTTTGTTATTAAAAATCTCAAGATGGTTTTTATGTTGACCATCAAGATATAGCTAATCGCTTTTTCAATATTATTATTAGCTTTGTAAACACTCTACCCCTGATATATTTTGCTGGTTTTTTGTGTACTATTTTTATTTGAGTACCAAAACCGGATTGAGTAAGAAATTCTTTCATATTTCCAACATCTCCACCGTCTTTTGCACCCGCTTTACTAATTCCGCCTGCAACTCCCGACGCTGCCGCAATTCCTGCCTGCCCCATAATCTTCACGATTTCTTACGTGGTTTCTTATGAGCCCCTAGTCAAACCAATATTAAAATGTCACCCTGTTCTCCAAAATAGAAATGTCACTTTTTCAAGATAGGTTAGCGTATAATCTGTACAATGCAGACTTGATGTAAAGAAGTGACTTGTTTAAACCGAATATGGATAAATTAAATTTATGAAAGCGATTTCAATAGTTGCACCAGCAGGACAGAGCATTGCCGTTGGCAAGAAAACATTAGAAATCAGAAAATGGTATCCAGATCTCTCAGATAATGAAGATTTGTTGATCATCGAAAATCAGCATTACCTGTTAAAAGACGGAGACGAAGAAATAGGGAAAGCCGTTGCGATCGTTAAAATCAGAAACATTCGACCATTTGAAGAACAAGATATTGAGGCTGCATGTGCATCTTATTTTGAATCAGGTTGGTTAGCATGGGAACTGACAGATGTAAGATGTATTGAGACTCCAATTGAAATGATTGCAAAGCGAAAAATTTATGAGGTGGATTGGGAACCAAGCTTGGTAATCGAAGCAAAATAGAGATGAGCAGCGACACGATGCAAAAAAATTTATTATGACCAAGAATCAATTCCCTGTTATCCAAAACAAATTGTCACTTTTAGCTAGAAAAGAGAACAAGGGAGTTAGCACTATTTTTCAGGCAGTTCGAAAGTCCAACGCCGCTATAAGGTCGGCTATATCAGCCGATGTCATGCTGACCGCCACACTGGCATGACCCGCTATTACAGCCAGCACCCCAGTTTGCACCTTAAAGGCAACTGGCTGGAAGAAGCAGGCTTTGCCACCGGACAGGCGGTGCAGGTGAGAGTTGAACGGGGACAATTGATTATTCAGTTGATTGACAGAGACTAACGGCTAAAGGAAAAATCCCAGCTCTCAGGCTGGGATTCAATATTTATTGATTACCACCACTTAGGATAATCATTAAATGCCTCGTATAACGCGTGTCTCGAATCATCAGTTAGCTTTTCTCTACCTTTTGCTGATGTGGTATAACCATCCAGATCTTCTTTAGCACATGACCACTCAAGCAAATTCTGGACAGGATTTAATAACAATTCAAAAGAACCATTCATATCTTTAAGAAGAGCAATATCGTTTCTACGCATGTTATCGACAAACGCATCAAAACATTGACATTCTATCCATAACTGTAAGTTCACATCTGAACTATAACCAAATTTATTTACTCGGATTGTAAGATTAAATTTTATTGATGGTATGTGCTCATCAAGTTCTATTACATCCAGTGCAATATTTATAGGACTTTTAATTTCTATATCCATTTAATGTGCTCCTACATAACGGGCATGAATGATCGTTGGCAACTCATTTGTTGCGCGTGGCGGTTTAATTTCCAGTTGCCAACCATCTATAGTAATTCTCTCACCATATGGCATATTATTTTTTGTGGCAGTATTTACAGCGGATTGAAAACTCCTCAGCTCTTCCTGGCTGGCGAGTCTTACGGCTTCAGGTGTATGCGTCACAGCTTTTGATGCCGCATATTCCGCCATATGTTCAGTAGCATTCCCGTGTACCCAGACTTTTTTCCCATTCGGTAATGACATTTCAAAAGATTTAGGAATCACCGATCCAGGATACACTGGCTGAGTACCTTTAATGGAATCGAAAACGGTTCCTGTTGATAACTCACTACCTTTCGCAGCATTAGTTGCAACAATTTCAGTTTTTCCATTAGGCAATGACTTTCCATCAAACTTACCAGTAGAGTGCTCAACGTTCGTCACTGTGCCCTGATTTCTCTGGCTGTATTTTCCTTCACCCGCACCCCATTGAGGAAGCGTGTTTTCTGTTTTACCGCCCACCCCCGGATTTTTAGCCAGTGCCAAAAAAGTCTTCGCAGCCACATACTGCATCACCTTCGCTTCACTGGTCGGGATGCCGCTGGCCACAATTTCAGCGGCTTTCTCCGGCGTCATTTTCTCACTGGACATCACCACATCCAACGGGACACCGAAGAAGTTCCCCCACGCCACAATCAGCCCTCTGGCTGGATCTTGACCTTCGGGATGGGTGCCCCGGGCTTGCCTCGCCAGCTCTTCGGATAGCTGATCCGGTGTAGCACCTTCCTTGTACATCTTCATCGCCAGTGAACTCTGTGCCCGACCGTACTCCGCCATGCCTTTTGGCAAGCTCAGCGCATTATTCTCAATCGCATTCTTCGCGGTCTGCGCTCCATCAACGCCGCCCGCTGTCGAATCTGTCACCAGCCCTGCCGCTATCCCTCCTGCCAGCGTAGACAAATTACTGATTTTTTCCTTCTCATCCGCTGTCAATTCGCTCAATTTCTTAATCCGGGTAAAGCGCTCCGGCGATAACTGAGGCCGCCAGCTCGCCACCCGCAGCCCCCACCGACCCTGCAATAGCTGAACCCCCTTTCAGCTCGGCTATCACCCCGCCCAGAATCGCATGCGCCACCACGTTTGTCGCTTTTTCCTCCGGAGTTAATTGCTCATATGCCTTATCTCCGTAGGTCACCTTTTTCACCGCATTCGACAGATAAGGGGCCGCTCCGCTGGCTATCGCGGCCTTAATATCGCCACCCGCCAAACCTTGAAGAGCCGCAACCACCGCAGTTACCGCCTGACGACGATTACCACCAATATCCGCCCCCTGCCCTTTGATGGCGCCGTCATAGGCTATCTTATACGCCCTATCCGCAATAGTTTCCGCTGTGACAATACCGTTTTCCTGCTTTAACTGCGCCTCCGCTTGCTGTTTCAGCGCCTGCTGCCTTTCCGGGTCTTTCAATGCTTCCGTAGCTTTTTTCGTTGCAGTGATGGCTTCCTGCGTATTGCAGCATTGAGCACGGACCGTTGATTATCCGGCTCGTTGAGAACAGCGGAGGGTTAAAGGGAAAATCCTAGCACTTTGGCTGGGATTTTTCTCACTAATACATATCAAATAGCCAAAGTAAAAACCCAGCTAAAGCACCTGCTGCTCCAATTTGCAAATGAACCCCTATATTGTCTTTGATGGAACAAAAAATATCGGCTTTGTCTATAAACCATAAACTGAAAGCTTGTGAGATAACACTCAGCAAGAAAACAGCCAAGAAAAAAGAAAATGATAGATAACACATAATCACTATTGATTTCATTTTATTTTTTTTCATCTTGCTGTTTTCCTTCTTGTACTGCTCCCCCAACAGTAGAGTTGAACCAACCTGATACGGCTGAATCACCAACGTTACCAACCACTGATGGGACTGAACTTTGTCTCGCAGGCTTTGTAATTGTCCAAATCCCGATTGGTTCCCATTCAAGTTGTTTCGATATTGGATTGAAAATCTTCTCCATTGGAATTTTCAGAACATTACCAGCCGTGTAACCTGCACTGGCACCTCCTTTACTCAATATCGCATTTAAGAACGGATCATCCCCTTTAATTTCCGCAGTGTAGTAACCACCTATTGCATTCCACGTTACAGTGGGGTTGTAACCTTTTCCAGCAGTAATGGCGCCAACAACACCTGCACCAATCAAATCAGAGAGTTTTACTTCTTTCGTCGTACCATATTGAATAGCCGCATTCATACCACTGGTGATCCCTGCTGCAAGTAACTGTTCTTTGCCTTTTGCTCCCTGAATCATCGCCTTTGCACCAAAGACCATTACAGGCCATGAAGTTGGATCTAAGGCGACAGCGGCAACTCTGTCAGAAGTGGTAATATTATCCTTCAAAAACTGCAAATCCTTACCATTCAAATACTGCACTATCTTGATGGCGTCGGGATCTTTTAATTTCTCTGACAATCGAATTTGTAACGATCCCTCATCAAGCGCAACATTCGTATTTGCTTGAATAATTTCTTCATAAGTCACGCAGGTAATCCCCCCTCCTTTGCATTTTTCCTCTAATTCGGCGCTATTCTTATTGCTGGTATCTAAATACTTCTGAATGACAGCACCACAGTCACCTCCTTTAGCCTTACACTCCGCCAGTTCTTTATCAAAACTTCTGCTTTCATCTTCGTGCAAGTAGTTATTCTCCACAACAACTCACTCCAGTGCGAACTTCACCGACGAACGCCGCTTTTCCTAATGCCACCAGTCAGTTACAACCCATTTTTTCCAATGTCCGTTCACCGCCGAACCCAAAACTCCCTGACGCGCTTTTCGCCTCCGAAGGCCGGTTTTTCCCGCCGTGCCCTTGTCAGGGGAGCCCCTTTTTCGGCAACGGGCGAACGTCGCCCAGCTTGTCTGGGCGGCGGGTGCCCGTTCTGCGGGCGCGGGCGGCACAGAGCCCGTAAGCGGCGCCCCTGCGACGCTCTGAACAACTGGCGGCTAAAAGGAAGATCCCAACTTTTGGGGTGCAGTTCATTTACCACCGGGCAGCCGGTGCAGGTCAGCATTGAACACGGACTGTTGATTATCCGGCTGGCTGACAGCTAGAAGGAAGATCTCTGTACAATGAACCGCACCTTAATCAGTTAGGTTCTGATTTTTAGGTGCAGTTCACATTGGCTGGGATCTTTTACTATCTAATTAATGTTCCCCATTTAACGGATATAAAAGGTTTTAACCTAATTTCAACCTCTGTTCTTGTGTCAGCAAAGATAATTTCAGAATGTATATACTCTCCGTTTATTTCATCCTTAATTTTAAAACTGTTAACACCTTCACTCAGATATCCCGCTATTCTGTTTCCATTTAGCTCTAATATTGTCTGTATCCATCCTTCTAATACATTGAAAGAAAAAACTAAGTGGATTCCAGTATCATCAGTAAACTCATATGCAAAATGTCTATCTGACTTATTAACCAATGTTGGTTCACTTTCAAAGAAGGAAAGTAAATCTAGTTCATCCGGATAGGATTCAATAAACATTATTTTTTCCCTTCTTTCGGTATGGTAGTGATAAAACGTCTAGTTCCATCAGGCATAATTTCAAATGAAGTTTCAAGTTTAGTAGCTTTGCCTGAGGGACCGAACAGCAAAGACTCTCTGACCTCATATTTACCAAATTTGTCAGTATATACCTGCACTATATTCCCCTTTGTCTTAGGCACTTTTGAGAGGTGTTCCATAAGATATTGAGCACCTTTATCGTCTGTTGGAATTCCTAAGCGCCTCATAGATTGTTCCATTTGAGTAGATCGATCGGTATTATGCTTACCACTAGTCACTCTCCCAAATAAGTAGTTAACTTTATTCGGATCAATAACCACATTGCTTTTTGCAGCTTGTTGATCAAGCATCGAAAATTGCTGCTTAGAATTCAGATCTACTGAGTTCTTACTATTTTGCCCAATCTTTTCCAGTGCCGTTTTCTCTGTATTAACAACTGCACTTGTGCTTCCTTTTGTCGTTGGCGATGATTTCGGTCCTTTACTGCCTTCAACAATAACAGGCAGCGTCATCGCCATTGCAGCGGCAGTCTCCTTACTCATGCCCATCGCTTCAAAGCGTTTTGTCCAGCCGAGTTCGCCTACCTTACCTGTGGCCGCCTGACCTAACGTATTCACTGCCGACAGGTAATTTCTGAACTCAACCGGCAATGTGCCATCCCGGTCCATATTTTTGAGGGTACGTTCAAACACCGGCCACTGATCAACCAGATAACCATACTTCTGCGCACACTGGTTCGGGTTGCTGTTACAGGAGTCCATCATTTCCTGCTGATTACGGATATTGGTCTTCACCATATCCTTGATCACCTGTTGACAACTTTCCCCTTCGCAGGTTCGGACTTGCTGCGCGAAGCGATCCAGATCATTCACGCTCAGATAGTTATTCTCAACCGCATTCTTCGCCGTCTGCGCTCCATCAACGCCGCCCGCTGTCGAATCTGTCACCAGCCCTGCCGCTATCCCTCCTGCCAGCGTAGACAAATTACTGATTTTTTCCTTCTCATCCGCTGTCAATTCGCTCAATTTCTTATCCGGGTAAAGCGCTCCGGCGATAACTGAGGCCGCCAGCTCGCCACCCGCAGCCCCCACCGACCCTGCAATAGCTGAACCCCCTTTCAGCTCGGCTATCACCCCGCCCAGAATCGCATGCGCCACCACGTTTGTCGCTTTTTCCTCCGGAGTTAATTGCTCATATGCCTTATCTCCGTAGGTCACCTTTTTCACCGCATTCGACAGATAAGGGGCCGCCCCGCTGGCTATCGCGGCCTTAATATCGCCACCCGCCAAACCTTGAAGAGCCGCAACTACCGCGGTTACCGCCTGACGACGATTACCACCAATATCCGCCCCCTGCCCTTTGATGGCGCCGTCATAGGCTATCTTATACGCCCTATCCGCAATGGTTTCCGCTGTGACAATACCGTTTTCCTGCTTTAACTGCGCCTCCGCTTGCTGTTTCAGCGCCTGCTGCCTTTCCGGGTCTTTCAATGCTTCCGTGGCTTTTTTCGTTGCAGTGATGGCTTCCTGCGTATTTCAGCATTGAGCACGGACCGTTGATTATCCGGCTTGTTGAGAACAGTTGACGGCTAAAAGAAGGAAGATCCCGGCCACATTGAAGTGACCGGGACGCCTAATTAACAAAAATCCTGTTCTATATTGCCTTCCGCCTTTAAGATTTCCAAAAAGCGTTGATAAGCCGTTTCATCTAGCTCAAGAAGATCGTCTAATAATTGTTCTTCTATTAATGCCCAATGATGCACACTTTTAGCATCATCATTCGAGAAAAAAATAGTTCTAAAATCTATCGTTGTATCAATAACTGAGACTTCATTAGATTTATATGCCTGTAGACCTCCATAATTTGGTGGTAACCCATAAAAATATGTTTCATCACCAAACCAATATATGGCAAAAACATCAACCATAGAGCCATCTGATTCTTTTATTTTCATTTAACATTATCCTTTATTGAATCTATTATCTTTTTAGGATCCTGTTGGATTCTCTGGGGAGTAGTAATTTTCATGTCATAGGCTTTACCAGTATTTAAGTTGTACTGGTAATGTATAGTTATTGTTTGTCCATTAGGGAGCCTATGTTTCGCCTCCATTTTCTGAAAACCAGCTGCTGTCGGAAAACGGGGATCTTTATTCATACCTAACAATTTACTTCCCTGTAACGGATTTGATTTAACTTGTTTCCAGAAAGTTCATTTAGATCCCTTGGTGCGGCAACTTGTTGCCCCGGTTTCGCGGTAGATATCTTCTCAGCATTTTTGATAAGCTGCTGATGGTAAACCGTATTAGCCGATTTATCACCCAGATTCGTTGTGCCCTGACTGTTTTGCCCAATCTTTTCCAGCGCCGCTTTCTCTGTATTAACAACCGCACCTGTGCTCCCTTTTGTCGTTGGCGATGATTTCGGCCCTTTGCTGCCTTCAACAATAACAGGCAGCGTCATCGCCATCGCAGCGGCAGTTTCCTTACTCATACCCATCGCTTCAAAGCGTTTTGTCCAGCCGAGTTCACCCACTTTGCCTGTGGCAGCCTGACCTAATGTATTCACCGCCGACAGGTAATTTCTGAACTCAACCGGCAATGTGCCATCCTGGTCCATATTTTTGAGGGTACGCTCAAACACAGGCCACTTATCAACCAGATAACCATACTTCTGCGCACATTGGTTCGGGTTACTGTTACAGAAGTCCATCATTTCCTGTTGATTACGGATATTGGTATCAACCATATCCTTGATCACCTGCTTACAGCTTTCCCCTTCACAGGTTCGGGCTTGGTGCGCAAAATTGTCCAGCTCATTGACACTCAGATAGTTATTCTCAATAACAACGCATTCCATTGCGAACCTCACCGACGAACAGCGATTTTCCTAATGCCATCAGTGGTCGCGGTAGGAATAGCCGTTACCGGCTACCCCCCGCACAGATCCGGACGTGCGCTACTAACGCATCCGGCTCCTACCTCGGGTGTTTGGCGTAAAAGCGCTGCAAAGGATAAGGATGTACAATTCGGGGGGACGGTATCCATTTAGTCACCAACTGACTGTAACGCGACCACGTCATTTTGTGCCGCTGGCTTCGCCGTCTCAGTGACTTCAACCACATCCGCTTCACTTCTTCCACAAATTGGCACAATGCTCTGCTGTTGAAGGGGACGCCATAGTAATTGATGTGCCCTTCTATCACTCGTTTCAGCCACCGTCCCGTTTCTTCCGGGCGGTTGTGCAACCGTTGCCGCAGCCCCTGTTTTATTCGCTTCAGTTGTGTTTGACGCCGTTTTCGTTGAGTTTTGCGCATCACCGCATCCTTGCCCGTGTGTAATCGTCCTATATAATGCGTAAATCCCAGAAAATCAAACGTCCCCGGCTTGCCCCTCTCCGGTCGCTCCTCATATTGCTTTAACGCAAAGCGACCAAATCGTACCAACCGGGTTTTCGCTGGGTGTACCTTCAGCCCAAACTGCATCAGACGTCGTTGTAGCAGGGATTGGCACGCCCGAGCATCCTGATGGGTCTGGAAGCCCAGAACCGCGTCATCAGCATATCGGATCATCACCACATCTCCTTGCATGTGCTTTCGCCATGCGTTGAGCCAGAGGTCAAAGCTGTAGTGCAGATAGATATTCGCCAGCAGTGGCGATATGACAGCACCTTGCGGCGTGCCACAATGCGACTTCTGTCGGTGACCGTGTTCATCAACTATCCCCACCGTGACCCACTGCCTGATTAATCGCAACATCCGACCGTCCCTTATCCTGGGCTGAATAAACCGGATGAGCCAGTCATGCTCCACGGTATCGAAGAACCGACTGATGTCCAGATCCAGCACCCAATTGACTTTCCTCTCCATAATTGCCACATTCAGCGCATCCAGAGCATCGTGCGGCCCTCTGCCCGGTCTGAACCCATACGAGAAGCCGAGAAAATCGGTCTCGTAGATTTGATTTAAGACCGTGACAGCCGCTTGTTGCACGATTTTGTCCTCCAGACACAGGATACTCAATGGCCTTTCTGTCCCGTCTTCTTTCAGGATCATCACCTGCCTTGCCGGCTGGGGCCTGTATTGCCCCCGATGAAGTCTGCCGTGGAGCGCATGGAGGTTGTTTTGCAGATTTTCTGCATAGTTTTCCCATGTGATACCGTCGCAGCCCGGGGCAGACTGACGTTTAAGTTGCTGAAAACTCTGACATAACAGTTCTTCACTGATGTGATGGAAAAGGTGAGTAAACTGCTGTTTCCTATCCCTCTTTGCTGCTTTTCGCACAGCCAGCAGGCGTAACGTCGTATTTCCCCGGCTCTGTGTCCGGATACGGGCGCACTGTTGGCTGTTCCCCTTGGTCGGGAGCCTTCCCTCCATCAATTCCGCCACATTGTTTTCTGTTTTGTTCACTGATTTCTCCGGTACTATACTCCCGTCCGACTTCCTGAACTCCATAAGGCTTCCGCTTTGACACTTAGACCTTATCGTCCCAACTGCTCACGATGGGAAACCGTTCAGGATCTCCCAGGTTCCACGCGACGAACTTCCTCACATGCACAGGGTCTCCGACCCCGGGAGGTATGGTCAGGTTTCGCCAATACAACCTGACCATTATAGGTTTCCGCCTAGCTTAACTACGTCACCACCTCCGATTTACCGATTTCGTGGCTCAATACCTGGCCTGTGAGTGCCTTCGCTAACACTTCACGACAGTAGTTACCCACAGTCGCGCATAGCTAAAGGACCGGGCGAGTGGCTAGCTCTTACCCGGAAGGGACTTTCACCCTCTGTTCTATCGCCAGCTTGCCTGGCGTACTAAACGTCCGGTCATCTCACCTTGTTCTTCCCCTCCGGCCCATGCACGCTACCGCTTCCTTATCTTCACCTGGAGACTGACACCATGAGCCGTAGCCGATATACCCCGGAACAAAAACAGCAACATGTGACCCAATGGCGCCACAGTGACCTGACCCGAAAACAGTATTGCGAACAGCATCAGCTGAGTTTTTCCTCTTTCCGCGACTGGATTGCCGACAGTAACAAAATACCCCAACCTCTCAGCCAGACACTGCCCGCCCTCTTGCCGGTTTCACTCCAGCCTGACGACGCGCACACCGTCACCCTGCATACCCCAGACGGCTATGCCATCGCCTGTCCATTGACGCTGTTGCCTGACGTGATGCGGGTACTGGCCCGATGCTGAAACCGCAACAGCTCTTTTTGGTGCGCGAGCCCGTCGACATGCGCCGGGGCATTGATGCCCTGACCCAGCACCTCGAAGGATTGAATTTGCGCTGGCAGGACGAAGCCGCTTTTGTCTTCTGCAACAAGGCCCGCTCCCGTCTCAAGGTGTTGCGCTGGGACCGACACGGCGTCTGGCTGTGTACCCGCCGTCTGCGCCGGACCCATTTTGTCTGGCCGAAGCAGGGCGAGCGCAGCTGGGTGATGACGCCCGCCCAGTTTGACTGGCTCATCCGCGGCATTCACTGGCAACAGGTCGAGGGAGATGACCTGTCCGGCTGGCGAAGCTAATTCCGCTACCCCGGTCACACTTTTACCGGATAACGACGGGGAATTATCCGGTACACTGTCGGCATGACGCTCAATGACTTAATCGCGCTGGATGACCCCGGCCAGTTCCGCCTGCGGGCACTGGCGCTGCTTCAGCAACAATGTGATTATATTCGCCAGCTGGAAGAGGCCCTGAAACAGGCGCAACGCTGGCGTTTTGGCGCGCACAGCGAAACCCTGCCTGCCGGTCCCAAACGCAGTCAGTTTGAGGAAGATGCCGATACCGATATCGCGGTGCTGGAAACCCAGCTGTCACGCCTGCATATCAAGGAAAACGCGACCCCGGCCCAGCCTAAACGTCAGCCTTTGCCGGCGACTTTACCCCGCGAAGATATCCGGCTGGCGCCGGAGACGGAGAGCTGCCCGGATTGCGGTCATGTCCTGCGCTTTTTACGTGATGAAATCAGTGAGCGGCTGGAATACCGTCCGGCTACGTTTATCGTCCGGCGTTATGTCTGTCCGCAGTACAGCTGTGCGGCCTGCCAGCGGATCCATGCCAAAGCCCAGCCCGCCCGGCTGATTGAAAAGGGCCTTCCGGAGCCGGGGTTGCTGGCTCAGGTGGTGGTCGCTAAATATCGTGACCCCCTGCCGCTCTACCGTCAGCAGCAAATCTATGCCCGCAGCGGCGTGACCCTGGCCCGCAGCACCCTGTCGGACTGGGTGGGGCAGGCGGCTGTGGCATTGCAACCGCTGGCCGATGCCCTGAAGCAGGCGTTGCTGACGTCCCCGGTACTGCATGCCGATGAGACCCCGTTGCCGATACTGGCCCCGGGAAAAGGCCAGACCCGGCGCGCCTATTTGTGGGCGTCTGTCACCGGCCCCGATACCTCGCCGGCAGTGGTGTACTATGAGCTGCATCCCGGCCGCAGCGGCCGTTATGCCCAGAGCCTGCTGAAAGACTGGTCGGGCGGCACGTTGGTGACGGATGATTATGCGGGTTACAACGCGCTGCATGCCCGGGCGGATATCACCGAAGCGGGTTGCTGGGCTCACGCCCGCCGCAAATTTTTTGACCAATACAAAGCGAGCCAAAGTCCGGTGGCGAAACAGGCGCTGGATGGCATTCGTGACCTGTACAAGCTGGAGCGAAAAATCAAACACCGGCCCCCGGATAAACGGCGTCAGTGGCGACAGCGTTATGCCCGGCCGTGGCTGAATGAGTTCCGGTCCTGGTTGCAGACGACTCAGGCCCAAACGGCCCCCAACTCCGGGTTACGCAAAGCGATAGATTACACGCTGAAGCGCTGGCCGGCGCTGGTGTGTTATCTGGATGATGGCCGGGTGCCGATAGACAACAACCGGGCGGAGAATGCGGTCCGGGGTGTGGCGCTTGGTCGAAAGAACTGGCTTTTTGCGGGCTCGCTCTGCGCAGGGCAACGTGCCGCCATGATAATGAGCCTGCTGGAAACGGCCAAAGCCAACGGACATGAGCCCTGGGTCTGGTTGCGTGATGTCCTTACCCGGTTGCCTGTCTGGCCGAACAATCGGTTGAATGAGCTGCTGCCCTGGCCTGAGAATCGCTTTACTTAAACTCGTTTTTTTTGTCAAGGTGAGATGACCGGACGTTTACGTTCGAAAGCCCAACGCCGCTATAAAATCGGCTATATCAGCCGATGTCACCCTGACCGCAGCACCGGCATGACCCGCTATTACAGCCAGCATCCCAGCTTGCATTTGAAGGGCAACTGGCTACGAGAAGCCGGATTTTCCACCGGGCAAGCTGTAAAAGTGAGTATTGAACAAGGACAGCTGATTATTCAGCTCGTTGAAAAGGACTGACAACTAAAAGAAAGATCCCAGCTCTTAGGCTGGGATCTTTTTACGTTCTCAACAGGATACAGTGTTAAGCGTAACGCTCTGTCAGTGCTTTCATATGCCTTTCTACCGTATCCTTACTGTCAGGAAAAGCATTGATATAAGTATCAGATATATACTGCATCAGCATCACAAATTGATTTGGCGTAATTTCTGAACTTTCAAATTCCCCCAAGAAAAAGGTGACGTAATCAAAATCCTCAGGAATATCCCAATCCTGATCCAAAGAGTAACCAAACCCTTCAGATGGAGAAAAACCATACCCCTTGCTGGCATTGAGCAAAAAGTTCATAAAGGAAATTTTGTTGTTATATAAAGATTCATAAAGAACTTCATATAAATCCCTACCCTCATTTTGAACAAGGTAATGTTCAATATTTTTTAACCAATTTATGTGTTGATCACTCATTTAGAAGTCCTCGCAGGCATAGTAATAAATGCATTATTAACCTGCCCTGTCTTAGCATCTCTGGTTACTTGAAACCAATATCCATCAACTTTTGCGGAATACTGTCTATGATTAGGATTATCCCTAAAATAATTTTCTGCTTGCTTAGCTGCCTTATTGGACATATCAGCAATCTTGGTATCGGATAACACCCTAGGATCATAAGTCGTTTTAACCGTTTCTTTTTTAAAGCCTATTTGTTGACCTCGTCCATTTATTGCAGGAATTTGATATTTGTACTCAATTAATCCCGGATAACGTTTATCGGTAATTTTGTGGTTAATTTTCCCACCCGTCATTTCAACAGACTCTAAGAACGCATCCTGCTTGTGAGCTCCAGAAATTGTTCCCATCTTACGATTAACAACACCTAATTGAGTATTATGTTTAGTTACATCGGCAACAAAACTTTCTGGAATTAAGTGATTAGTCGTTTTCCCAGTTTGATTTTGTAACGCTTTTGGCGGCGACTTCGGCCCTTTGCTGCCCTCAACAATAACCGGCAGCGTCATTGCCATCGCAGCGGCAGTCTCCTTACTCATGCCCATCGCTTCAAAGCGTTTTGTCCAGCCGAGTTCGCCTACCTTGCCTGTGGCAGCCTGACCTAACGTATTCACCGCCGACAGGTAATTTCTGAACTCAACCGGCAATGTGCCATCCCGGTCCATATTTTTGAGGGTACGTTCAAACACCGGCCACTGATCAACCAGATAACCATACTTCTGCGCACACTGGTTCGGGTTGCTGTTGCAGAAATCCATCATTTCCTGCTGATTACGGATATTGGTATCGACCATATCCTTGATCACTTGTTTGCAGTCATTCCCCTCGCAAGTGCGGGCTTGGTGCGCAAAGTTGTCCAGCTCATTCACGCTCAGGAAGTTATTCTCAATAACAACTCACTCCAGTGCTAACTTCACCGACGAACGCCGCTTTTCCTAATGCCACCAGTCAGTTACAACCCGTTTTTTCCCATGTCCGTTCACCGCCGAACCCAAAACTCCCTGACGCGCTTTTCACCTCCGAAGGCCGGTTTTTCCCGCCGTGCCCTTGTCAGGGGAGTCCCTTTTTCGGCAACGGGCGAACGTCGCCCAACTTGCTTGGGCGGCGGGTGACCGTTCTGCGGGCGCGGGCGGCATAGAGCCCGCAAGCGGCGCCCCTGCGACGCTCTGAGGCACTGTGGCTTCGGGTTGCGCATAGCCTTGCATGACCACACGGTTTTGTTCAGGGAAGCCCCCCGGGGGGCTGCACGGGGCGGCGATGGCGAGCACGGGAACGAGCAACGGAGCGCAGCGCAGTGTGAGCCGCGCGCAGCCAGTGAAGCAGGGTTGGGGCGGGGGGCGGTAAATTAGCGGAGGCCGCAGGCCGACCTGCCTTCAGGGGTGTTGACTGGACGATAACGCGGCAGCTAAAGAAGCACGCTGAGTTGCCGATGGCCGGCTCAGATGCTGACAGCAGAAGGCGCCAGCCTTGTGCGCCACACCCGCCAATGCCAACCCGCGGGGGCGCCAGACATAATGCCAATTATACGCATTAAGCCGCTCATGGATGCTCAGGTTGTTACCTTTGCTCATCGGCGCAGTGCGTATAATTCCCTCGCATTATGTTGAATAGGCGTTGGGCGGCCTGGACCGGCTCTACGGGGACGCCAGAGGTTAAGCCGCCTGACGACTATTTACCCCCGCGTGCGCCGATGCCAACGGGCAGTCCGGCCACGGTCTGCCCCCACACCGAACCCGCCCAGCTTAACGGGGGCGGGCGGACAGTCAGCGGATATCGGGGTGTCAAGTCGGCGTCGGGCTGTCTGGCGGCGTGTCAGCTTCGGCGTACAGGTCGGCCAGTAAACCCACCTCATCGGCGTCGCTGACTTTTTCGTCGGCCATTTGCTCCGCCGGGTGGGTGCTGGCATGTACCACCTGCAAGGCCCGGATAGAGACCTGCGTATACACCTGGGTGGATTCCACGCTGGCATGGCCTAACATCGCCTGTATCCAGCGCAGGTCCGCCCCGTTCTCCAGCATCTGGGTTGCCATCGCGTGCCGGAACAGGTGGCAGGCGCCTTTTTTCTCAATGCCGGCGGCCCGGATATAGCCGCTCACGGCATGGGTGATACCGTTCGGTTGCAACCCGTCCAGACCGTCCATCGCCACGAACAGCGATTGAAGGTCCGGGGTGACCAGCAGTTGCGGGCGAACCTGTTGCTGATAGAACTGGAGCCAGCTTAAGGCCCGTTCGCCGAGGGCAATACCCGGTCTTTATTGCCCTTGCCCTGCCGGATGGTCACCGTTTTGCGTGCCCCGTCAATGCTGTAGATATCGAGCCGGGCCGCTTCACTGCGCCGTATCCCCGTTGACCAGAGCAGTTCCATCAATGCCCGGTCGCGTGCGCCCTGCAACGTATGCGGGTCAGGCAGCGACAGGATATGCTCGATTTCATCAATGCTCAGGATATATTTTGGCAGCCGTTTTTCTTCCCGCGGCAATTCAATGTCCGCTGCCGGGTTCGCCAGTATCAGGTTCTGTTTCGTCAGCCATTTGAACCACACCTGCAACGGCTGCAACTGCGTGCGCTGGGTGCGGATACTCAGCGGCTCCCCGTTGGTCTTGCGGTACTGGTACAGGTAGCGCTGGTAACGTTCCAGTATTGGCCGCGTGATATCAGCGGCAGAGTACAGGCCCCGTTCGGTGGCCCACAGGATAAAGCGGTAAGTATGATGGGTCTGCACTTTCAATGTCGTCTCCGACCAGTTCCGCTCCTGCCGCCACGCCACAAAGCGCAGCAGCAGCGCATACAGGCTTTTTGGGTCATGCGCTGGACCCACCGGCTGACGGTAGACGTCATCGACGGTCAGGAGACTTCCTTTGCGCGGTTTACGGTTTGCCATGATTGACCTCCGGTTGAGATTGAGTGGCGGGCGCAGACAAGGGGCGCGTTTTCTTTTTTCCTTTTATCACTGTGTCTTCCGTTACCCCGACTTGTGGCACGCTGAACCCTTGTTCTGTCTGCCCTGATGGGGATTTTTTCACCCCAGACTTGACCCTAACTTGACCCAGACTTGAGGCAGACTTGCGTTCATTTAAGTCAGACTTGCTCTCATGACCTGTCGGGATGGCTTCCGATGTTTTATCCCTGTCGGGCACGGGCAATGCGTCTCTGTGATTATTTTCCTTAATAATAGCGTTTTCATCTGCCCGGACTTGTGCCCCCGCTGACTCTTGTGCTGTCCGGGCTGATGCGGGTTTTTCTTCCCCAGACTCAGGCCAGACTTGCCCCGGACTTGGGGAAGACTTGCGACCTTCCGGGTCAGACTTGCGTTCACTGCCGGCGGTTTCTGAGTCCGGTTCTCCGACATCCAGCAGGCCGCACAGGTGGGCTGCGCCGTTGTCTTCCCCGTCCCACAGCAGTTCATAATGCAGCAGGTGTCCCCGGCTGCCGCCATGCAACAACAGGTATTCCATTTCCGTCAGCCGTTGACAGTGGTTCTTGAGCTGGCTGTCGCTCCAGTGGGTAAAGGCGCGGATATCCCGCCGGGTAAAGCGCACTTCGTTTGGCTGGCAGTGCTGGATTTGCGCTTGTGCGTTCACCATCTCTTGTATCAGCAGTAACAGCTTACGCGTCTGCGGCGGCATTTCATCCAGCGTGCGCCCCAGCACCTCATGCGCCAGCCGGTTGGCGAGGGTAATGTCGTCTTGGGTGATTTCGATATATTCGATGACCTGTCCGCGGTGGGTCGTTTTCTTCACTTCACGTTGATACTGGCGCAGCAAGGCAATGGCCTGTATCAGCGTCAGGTATTTCATATGGTCGCGCCGCATCCGGGTTTTGTCTGACAGGAACGTCAGTTGATGGGCGTAAGGATTGACCACTTTCAGCGGCCTTAACAAGCGCTGGGCGTTCTGGTGTAACTGCGTCAGATAACCTTTCTCTGAGTCAGCCAGCAACCCTGCCAGTGTCTGACGGTGCCGTTGCATCGCGTGGATGGCCTGCGTCTGCTCGCGCGATTCGTTGACCGTCAGCACCAGACAGCGGTTCAGCAGCTCTTCATCCACATCAATGGCCGTCGTCGTTAACATCAGCATGACCGGTCCCTGCACCTTGTATTCCCGCGTCACCAGTTCGCCGCTCTGTTCGTTTTTGCCGGTGCTGGCGATTTTCAGCTCGCCGTCGGACTGTAACAGTTTCAGGGCATAGGCCGCCTGCCGCACGCCTTCCTCTTCGGCGATAGCCAGTATCTTGTGTTGCAGGCTGGTTTCCCCCAGATAGTACAGGCTCTGTCCGGTCATCGCCGAGTACTGGATACGCTCCTCTTCCGGCATCAGGTTCAGCACGGCGTCCATCAGGGAGGATTTCCCGCCGCGCTGCTGCTCTGGATTAACACGGCCAGCGGTTTATCCAGTTTGCGCGAGACCGCCGCCAGATACCCGGTCAGCAGATTGGTCGATTCGCGACCACGCCACAGGCGGCCATGTCGTTGATAATCTGTTCTGTCAGGTTTGGCGATGTCAGCAACGCCAGCGCGGCGGCTTCATCTTCTGCGCTGACCGTGACTGCGGTTGTCCCTGA
>NZ_JXSK01000006.1 GCF_001083805.1 Photorhabdus luminescens subsp. luminescens
GTTATTATATTTGTTTTATGTTATGTTCCATAAGTATAGAGGATATATCCAGTATTAACTTAGTGGTAATATAATCGGGTGTAAACTTGGTCTTCAAATTCTGACTTTCTTCATATTTTTCTTGGCTCATATTATACTTCTCAAGTTAAGTGATAAACTTTATAAATAGCATATGGAATTATTGTGAAAATAATTCCATATCTAATATACTGAATACATGGGGTTTATTGTTTATAATTTTCCGCTAATTTTAATGAAGTAATTGTAGTGGTTTGATTTTATTAAATTAATATCCTACTGCTCTAAAATATGTCAGAACATAAGGTTGGTTGTCATTTATGCCTCTATAACATTTGAACTGCTGTTGATTTTCTACGATTACTGAAAATACGCCTGCTGACTGAGGACCATAACCATAATGAGTTAATGTGACATTAAGACATTGATTTGGAAACGGTATTGGAAAATTATTCAAATATCCACCATAAGAAGCATTACCCATTCCCCACATTTCAATTAAACCTGACGGTAATTTTTGCCAGCCATTCTGAGTTAAATTTGCAGTGAAAGACGACATATTTGGAATCTGATTAATTCTATCATTTATATCGGAGACAAGTTTCTGAGTTGCAGCCAATGTATTACTATTGCCAACCACATTTGTAAGTTGAACAACACCTTTCTGTACTAATGAGGCATCGGGAATTTGTGTTGTAATTTTTTGTTCTAACGCTTTATTTAATTGGATAGTGAGTTTAGCGGTATCGCCATCATCGAGAATATCACTGCCAGATTGTGTCGCGATGAAATTAGCCACAATAGACGCTATTGTTGACGATTGACGTAGTACTTTATTTAATAAATGAGTGGGAACATTATCTGGAGGAAATCCAGAATACAAACTCAGGCTTTCTTCGTATCTTTCTTGGCTCACTACGTTAGCATTACTACTAGTAGAAAAAGCTTTAAAATCATTCTTGGGGCTCATATATTTTCCTCGAGTTAAATGATGTATTTGATGATTTGTACATTGAATTGTTGTAGAAATAGTTTCCTACCATTTATAGTCTAGTTCGTAAAAAGAATAATGAAATACTTTTATAACTCAGAATTCTGACTATTTATGTGTATTATGTGTGGTTGGTAGTAATAAATATTCAATATTTTTTTTGGTCGAAAATATATCAAAGTTATTAATGTCTTATTTCTAAATAAGAATTCAGTAATTTCAGTTTCCGCGTGTTGGTAGTTACTGAGATTGATAACTACAACTTTGTAGAAGTAAACCGGGCTAGGAACTTCTCGGAAAAATTGAGTTTCGCTGGGTTGGATATCAATAAAAGCATACTGATTATAATCCCCAAAGGGAGCGAATCCCCGGGGGCATAGATAACTCTGTGATCGGGGTGAGTGAGCGCAGCCAACAAAGAGGCAACTTGAAAGATAGCGGGTATAATTCATTTTAATGTAACCTATTCAATATATTGAAATTTTCCTCCAAAATCCCTGTTCTTCACCAGAATAAAATATCATTTTTTATAAAAAATAAGTTGATTATTTCTTCCATCTTCTACTCTCCCGCTCATATGTTGAACAGCGAAAAATTTGGTTAATGAATATGCCGGTGAATATGTGCGGTAATCATTTAAGTAGATGAGGCGACATTTATTCAACATAAAACCTTAGCAGAGGATTGTTTTTATTTTTGTCGTGATAATGAAATCACTGATGAACGCGCCATTGGAGGGTTTCTCTATTTACTGATGGAGAGACATATCAATCAGTTTGAGCAAATCCCGCGGGCATGGTTAACCGCACTCAGAGACCCCCAGTGGCCGGGTTATTATCGGATGGAAACATTATTAAAAAGCGAATTGGGTTTTATCCCCGATTAGGTAATTAAAAGGTAATTGATATGGCTGAGCAAACTATTTCATCCCGTGCCGGTGTTGCCTGCATGACATGCGACAACCCGGACCCCTGTATTTATAAAATCAGCGTCACTTTTGGTCAGAATACTCAGATTTGGCCTGAAAAGCCGGCAATTAAGATGAGCCTGATTGATCATGGAAAAGGTCAAAAAGGGACGATACAGATTGAAACTAAATGTAATAATGCGGCTAAACATCATGCGGTGCTAACGGGGGGACAGAAAGAGAAAACGCTAGAATTTAATGCTCCGCAGGAGGTGACATTATTTTATAAAGATCAGTTGGCAGACGCTGAGATTGAAAGTGATTTGGAAAGTGTCTGGTTTTATTTATCTAATCTTGCCAACCCGACAGATATCTACAGTGAACCGCGTTATTATAAGTTAATAACCCAGGGCTGCCTGGATAGTCAACAGTACGCGACGATAGCGGTTTACCCGTCGGTCAGTTTTATGGTTTCGGTTGGATTGAGCTTTGATTTTTCTCATGGAGAACGCACTGTAAAAGAGCGACGTGATGAACAGAAAAAAGCGCGTCAGGCGATGGAAAATGTCAAGCCTAAAAATGGCAATAAACTGCGCAGTGGGTGGACAACCCATACAGACCCATTTTATCTGACCCGACAGACGGCCATTAACGTCGAATATGCTTTAAAGGTTCAGGATATGGATTATTCGGCGAAGTTTGCGGAAATTAATAAGGTGAGGAAAAACCTGCCCAATTTAGAGGCCATCAATCGGGTGGAAAAGTTACTGGGTTATACCAAAGAATACCTGGCCCCCGATCCGGATTCAAAAGGCACCCGCAGTTACCAACTGCTTGAGCTCAAGGTGGACCCCATCAATATTGGACTGGCTTATGCTTATGACCGAACCACTTTGATGGATGACCGTACCCATTTTTTGGGTTTCAGTGCCGCTCCTTTTTTGGGGATGACGGCAAAACTGGATCTTATCCAAATGGGAGCGGCGTATTGCAAGATAGAGCGTGTGGCAGCCAAATTCAGGGAGGCGGTGGCCCGCAGGAATTCAAATGATAAAAACTATTTAGATCTGGAATGTTGCATTATTTTGACATGCAATTTGTCCTTTCAATTGGGTGCCGCTTATAAACAAAAGCAGTGGACTTTTGACGCCGGTAATAAGAATGATTTGAAATTGAGTCTGGAGGGAAAAATGAATGTCGCCTTTAAGACTCATATTATGATAATGGAAGTCGCAATGGGAGCGGCGTGGCTGTAAAAACAGCGGCGGGTTTTGAACTTGATCAACATGATAAAGGGATCGATCTGGCTGGCTACCACAATGGGATTGTTGCGGAATTTGCGGTAGACGTGGATATAAAGAAAAAGAATAAAAAAATGGATAGTACAAAAAACTTATTTAAAGTCAAAAAGAAGTGGGTTATTGCCGATCCATTAAAAGCCAGTGAGTCTCCGTTAAGAATTAATCTGATAGGAGAAGAACGGTCTGTGGTTCGTCCCGAGATTGTTCCAGGCGCTGAAACAGCGTCATGGGAAATGGGTTATGATCCTAACTTTAAACCTAAGATGGATAACCTTCCATTTATTACCGGATTTCCAAGAATGTAAAAACGCATGAAAGGATAAAAAATGAAATTAAAATTGTTATTACTATTGTTAGGAGTGATTGTTATGTCTGATGCTAACGCAAGTGAGCCGCGGTTATATATTCGCAGTTTATTCGATATCCAATATGCCTTTTGTGACATCAAAACCAATGGCGTAACGGGAGTGGATAACCGAGATTCAGCCCTGGAAGGCCGGGGATTTGGTACCTCCAGCACAGCTTCTATGCTATTAATGGCAAATGGTGAAAATGAAGTCAGTCTGGAGTTTGGTGCTCTGGGTTGGTTTTCCTCAGATGCGTTATCAGATAAAGACCGCAATCATTTTAACCCTGAGGCCAAATGTACGCTGGAACTGACGGCTATGCGTGGTAAAAAAAGTGAAGTACTGACGGCAATTGAAGTGGCAATTGATAAAAATGGTCAGCCTGTGGCAACAACACCCGCGAATGAAGCGAAATATGCTGCTATTAGCACACCGGTAGTGCGCCATGTGGTACAGGCTCAAAATATAGAAGATGGGCATGTAGAGAAAAAGTATTTTAATCCGAAAGAATTTCCTCCTAATATGACTTTGTACCGATTTAGCCGTAGTGTAAGAATCAGTGGCTTACCTGATTGGGAATGGGTGAAAGCAACCCCTTACACGGATACACTTGAACAGCGTCAGCAATTGCAACAGGCTTATATGGCGGTCTGGCAGGCTTATAATGCCAAAGATATAAATACTCTTATGGAACAACAAAAAGTTGCGCTCAAAGCTTGGGCTTGGGCTACTAATGAAAGTGAAGAGAGTATTTTTGCTGATCAATCTGCTTACAGTGATATCAACGAAAAAGGTTTCAAAATGAAGCCAATTAATTGGGATGACTATACCGTTAAAATAATGAATCAGGGCAGAATGGTCAGATTGGTGAATAAATCAGATCCAGAAAATTCCCCAATATCCTACTATTATGTTGATGAAGATGGCGATACTATTCTGGCTACCGTCGCACCAATCTTTTCATTAATTAATGGTCGTTTTGTTCAGGTAATTTAATGGGTAGCAATATCGGGTTATTTGGCCCGATATTTTTTCTTGATGGGAAATGCAATAAAAGTCGGTGATATCAGTTCAGCATTGGTTGATTGTAAAGCGACACTGGGATTATGGGGTTGGTTAATATTAAAGTGGGATAGTAATTCCGTTTATCACTGGAAATCCAGAAATGTAATGAAAAAGGGTTAGATAATTTGTTAATTTAACATACATTCATAGATGGTTTTTTATTTTTTGGTTGGGAATAAAACTTTTATTATTTTTCGTGCCGAAGCATCAGTGATATTAAATAAGCCTTTTTATATGCGAAAAATATAGTTAACTCTTAAAATCTTATTTTTAATTAAACTTATGTTCTATCATCATATTGTTTCCTTGTTATTACAATTTTTTAGTGTATTTTCTTTAATAATATAATGGTTAAAATAGATTTATTGATTGTTTGCACGCAGATGTTAGCTTTGTATTTGAAAATTTCTATGTAAGTAAGTTTTTAGTAAATGAAATCTATTATTTTTTAAGGGGAATAAATGAGTAATAAAAATGATTTTAAAGCATTTTCTATTAAAGATGGTGCTAATGTGGTGTCTCAATATTTATATGAAAATAGTCCAGAGTTGCAGACTGGATTTCCCCCAGTAGGTCTTACCACGCATGTATTAAATAAGGCATTACGACAGTCATCGACAATAGCCTCTGTTGTGGCTAATTTTATGTCCACGCAGTGTGGCAAGGATGTTTTGGATAATGGTGATTTGGCAACACTTAATCAGACGTTTACTGATTCATTACAATGCCACATGAATAAACAACTTCCTGGTAATTTATCACCTAATGGTTATCAACAACTGCCGGGTGGATTAATACTTCAATGGGGAAGACATAATTTTACTCCGTTAGCGAGAAACAAGGTTGTTTTACCAACACCTTTTAAGCGTGGTTGTTTGAAGGTTTTTATGTCACCTGTTGGTGATTGGATATTTCCGATGTCAGCAGCGCCTAACGGAACGTTGAATACTTTTGATTCTTGGGTTGCTGCGCGAACAGTTAACGCTTATGGAACTGAAATCAAGTTATCTGCTAATGATACTTATGTATATGGAGATTATTTCGCAATCGGTTTTTAATTAATGTTTTAGAATGAATAATAAGCCGAACTTGTTTCGGCTTATTATTGAAATGGAATATGTTAATGTCATGGAATAGAATGACGTTATATATTTTCCTATTAATTTTTTTGATATTATAGTAATAATGGATATATAAAATTATCTCGAGAGTATATTCCCAATGGATTAATAAGAAAATATATCTGGAAAACAGGTAAAACAAATCGTTATAATTGTCCCTGATGTAATCAAATGAGATACCGCAGTGATTGAGATATATAGTGACGAATATTGGATGCAGCAGGCGATAGAACGAGCAATGAACGCGCAAGAACAGGGGGAAATACCTGTTGGCGCTATATTGGTTGCTGATAATAAAATCGTTGCGGAAGGTTGGAATCAATCTATTATTGCGCATGATCCTACTGCTCATGCTGAAATTATTGCATTGCGCAAAGGGGGAGAGCAGTTACGAAATTATCGTTTGATAAATACCACCTTATACGTCACGCTTGAGCCTTGCACTATGTGCGCTGGCGCCATGATACATAGCCGAATACAGCGGCTGGTTTATGGCGCCAG
Source organism: Photorhabdus luminescens subsp. luminescens (assembly GCF_001083805.1). Classification (GTDB taxonomy): domain Bacteria; phylum Pseudomonadota; class Gammaproteobacteria; order Enterobacterales; family Enterobacteriaceae; genus Photorhabdus; species Photorhabdus luminescens. The sequence continues at coordinate 6,252 of NZ_JXSK01000006.1, forward strand.
TGATATGAAAACTGGCGCCGTAGGTTCTTTGGTTGATATATTGCGCCATCCTGGCATGAATCATCAAATTGATATTACCAGCGGCGTGCTTGCTGAGGAATGTTCGACGATGTTGAGCGCTTTTTTCAGACAACGTCGGCAGCAACATAAAGCATTAAAAGCCGCCAGAAAACGGCAGGAAGAAAATCAATAGATATTATTGGTTTACTCTTTTAGTACCCATATATGGTACTCGCCGTTTATCATCTCTGCACCTTCCAGGATTTTTTCAAAGCCTGGGAACTTTTGATTCCATTCACCAATCTGGCGAATATATTGTAATCGGGGCGCATGTTCATCACCAAAACGTTCTCCTGGTAGGATTATTGGTATACCTGGTGGATAAGGAATGACACTAACAGCCGATATGCGCCCTGCCAGTTTATTAAGCGGTATATGTTCAGTACGGCCTGCCATATGATCAAGGTGTGCTTGTCGGGGGAGTTTCACTATCTCAGGTAATTGGCTAAATGATTTCTTTTGCTCAATATCTATTTCATATTCTTTTATATACCCAAATATTTTATCCGAAATATCTTTGAGCCCCATATTTTCATAATATTCAGGGTATTGCTTCGCGAGTTTTGGCAAACATTGTTTAAGTGAAGTATTAGCGTCATAGTGTTTCTTAAAATTCAATAATACATTGATCAACGTTCCCCATTTACCTTTGGTGACGCCGATAGAAAACAGGCAAAGAACAATAAAATCGGTGGTGCGTGCCGGCACAATATCATGCTGGCTGAGATAAGCGGAAAGAATTTCGGCTGGAATGCCATTTTCCAGCAATTCATCATTATCATTCATTCCTGGACATAAAATACCGACTTTTGTTGGATCTAACAGGCACCATTCTTCTGATAGATTGGTAAATCCATGCCATTTATCTCCCTCTTTTAATACCCAACAGGAAGGATCTGTTGCCAATTGTTCTCTGTTTGCTTCATGGAAAGGAATTAATTTACCGCTATCTGCGCTGATAATCTCTCTGGCATTCCAGGGCAAGAAGAACCAATCATCTTTTTGTTTAAATTGATGATGGGTTTTTGCTAATGTCAGACGGAAGTCTACGGCTTCATTGATCGCATTTTGTATCAGTCTTTGTCCCTGCGGGCCATCCATCATGGCCGCGCCAATTTCATTAGTGGCGATCAGCGAATATAGCGGTGAAGTTGTGGAATGCATCATATAAGACTCGTTGAAACGAGAATGTTCAACGGGTTTTTTACCATTGCGGATATGGATATAGGATGATTGTGATAATGCTGCCAGCATTTTATGCGTGGATTGAGTGGCAAATATTGTCGGGCCATGACTGTCAAAATCATTTGGGTCATCACGCATTGAGTGGCGATGTTTATACATAGGGTTAAAACGAGCATAAGCAAACCAGGCTTCATCAAAGTGAATTTGATCAACACTTTTTGCTAGTAAATTTTGTGCTTGTTCTGCGTGATAACATATTCCATCGTAAGTACAGTTGGTCACGACCGCATAAACAGGTTTGCTGTCTATCGCGATTGCTTTTAACGGATGTTCATCAATGATTTGTTGGATATATTCTGGTTGAAATTGATCTCTGGGTATGGGGCCAATAATGCCATAGCGGTTGCGTTGAGGAATAAGATATATGGGCAAAGCCCCAGTCATTATTAAACCTTGTCCAATGGATTTATGGCAATTGCGATCGCATATAACAATCTCTTTCTCGCCAATAATGGCGCCCATGATAATACGGTTAGAACCCGAAGTGCCGTTAAGGACGCAATAACTTTGATGTGCGCCAAAAACCCTTGCTGCATATTCTTCTGACTCTTTAATTGCGCCTGTATGATCTAGCAGCGAGCCAAGTGTTTTTCTTTCTATGCCAATATCACTCCGGAATAAGTTTTCCCCAAAGAAATTAATTAATTCTCTTCCTGCCGCCGTCTTAGTCAGCGCGACACCGCCTTGATGTCCCGGCGCAGTCCAGGAATATTCCGGTGATTCTTGGGTATATTGCAGTAATGCACGCGTGAAAGGCGGTAATAATTGGGCATAATATTTCTTAATGAGCGAACTGGCGCGAGAGGCAATAAATCCAGCCGTGTCTTCAAGCATCCAGACGAATTCATCTGCCAATCCCATGACTTCAAGCGTCAGCGTGTCGATGCTGGAATATTCCGCGGTCAACAATACCGGAATGGTTGTATTGTGTTTGCGTATTTCTTTCAGTAATTCTAGGACTTGTTTATGAGATTCATAGTTATTATCTCCTGAAGTCCAATCAACAAAAATACAGCATAGTGAGGAATCAGAACAAACTGTGGCTATGCCGTCTTGAAATGTCGCAGCCAGGATAACAGCGAAATTGTTCTTTTTTAATGCTTCTATTAACTCTGTAAAGGCACGACCATTCGCCGTCGTCGAGCTAAATACATGGCTGCTGACGACCATAATTTTATTTTGTTCGTTAATATCTAAATTAATCATAATTTATCCTCTGGGAGAGATAGTGTTATGATGAATTTAATATGGTTAGTTGGATTAGCTGTCAAACATAATATAACTGAGGATATATAATGGCTGTAATTGACTCCTTAGAGCCTTATATTTGTTTACTTATTTTGGTTGGTTTTCTTGGGAAATTAATTTTTTCCGGTTTTCTTTGGCCTGTAAATATCCGACTAAACTGAGCTGATAACGGCGAATATTTTCAATATAGCGATAAGCTTCATGTCCACGGGCATAGCCATAGGTGGTATTTGTATAATATTTTTTCTGGCTTAATAGCGGGAGCCGTTTTTTGACGTCGAGCCAACTATCAGGATTTCCTTTCTGTGATGCCGTCAGCTTGCGGGCATCTAACATATGTCCATAACCCATATTGTAAGCAGCCAGTGCGAACCAGATACGCTCATCTTTAGGAATATTTTCAGGTAATCGTTTCATTAGATTTTGCAGATAGATCGCGCCTCCCTTAATACTCTCCTCTGGATCAAGGCGATCAACAACGCCTAACCCTTTAGCTGTCTGGCTGGTTAACATCATCAGGCCGCGTACACCCGTGGGCGAGGTTGCCTGTGGGTCCCAATGAGACTCTTGCCAGGCAATGGCAGCAAGTAGTTGCCAACTGATATCACCAGAATATTTTTCAAATAGCGGCCTATAAGTCGGCAGAATATTATTGATGGCGCTTAAAAAAGAGAGTGTATCGAAATAATCAAATGAGTTGACGTGACCAAAGTATTTCTCCTCTAATCGTGGCATGACATTTTTTTCCGTTAGCTGGCTGAAAAAATCCAGCATGGCAGCATAAAGGCTGTAGTCGTCAATGCGTTTTAAATACCATGTCAGCGGGTTATCTTCGCTAACGTCAAAAGCAACGGCCAGATTAGGGTGAGTACGTTGTTGTAACGCGATATTAATCGAGTCGCCTAACGTATAATCAAGTTTACCTTCTGATACCTGTTCCAGTAGTTCGCGAGTGTTATATTGCTGTGTCTCCTTCCATTCGAGCTCAGGGAAATCTGTATTTAGCTTTTTCAATGTGCTGGCATGAGCAGAACCAGAAGCGACTAGCAGTTTACCTTTTAAGTCTTTAAAAGAGCGAGGGCGTGGAGTTCCTTTGCGATAAATCAGTTGTTGAGAGACAGAATAGTAAGCTGGACCTGCGCGGGTTTGAGCCAATCTTTCTTGATGATAGGTCAAACCGGCGGCCAGAAAATCAGCTTCACCCTTTTCCAGGTCATCGAATAACTGATTGATATTTTTTCTGAATTTAATTTCCAATTTGACGCCAAGATAATCAGCAAAGCGTTGTGCCAGCTCGTAATCAAATCCATTGGGTTCTTTCTTACTGGTAAGGTGAATCAGAGGTGAGCTAATGGTACTAATCCGTAGCTCTCCTCTGGCCATGATCCTGTTGATCTGCTCCTGTTGTTTATTCGGCCAACTGATGTTCAGACTGATGATGGCGGCAGAAAAAAGAGCGATAACAATGATAACGAAATAATTTATTTTTATATTATTCAAACGGTTATCTCTGTATGACGCGGTATGGCACTATGTGGAAACGCGCTATATTGTTATGGTTAAATTTCCAGTGATTGGGTATTTTGCGGAACAAAAACTGGCTGTGCAACTTAATTGATACTATTTTCATGACTTAGCCATAGGATAATTGGCTGTAATAATCGTCACGCAAACGGTTTCGTCATGGGTGACAATCCTCTATAATGGGCTCATTTCCCCTTAGACATCTATTAAGCTTTGCTTCTAAGATGAGAGAATTGATTACTATGAAAATTCTACGTGGCTCACCTGTTTTATCTGCATTTCGTATCGCTAAACTCCTTTCTGTGTGTCAAGAACAGCAACTTCCGGTCAATGATATTTATGCGGAATATGTTCATTTCGCAGAAATTAATGCACCTTTGAGTGATGTTGATTCAGCAAAGTTACAACAATTATTAAAATATGGACCTTCGCTGGCTGAACATGAACCCCAAGGTACATTGCTGTTAGTGACGCCTCGGCCGGGAACGATTTCTCCGTGGTCTTCCAAAGCAACGGATATTGCTCACAATTGCGGCCTGTCCCAGGTTGTGCGTCTGGAGCGCGGCGTGGCTTATTACATCCAAAGTGGTGAAATGAGTGATGCACAGTGGCAAATATTGTCATCATTGCTGCATGATCGGATGATGGAAACGGTCTTTACTCAATTGGAACAGGCGGAAAAATTGTTTTCTCATCAACAACCGGTTCCGTTAAAACGCATTGATATTCTGCAAGCAGGACGCGGTGCGTTAGAAACTGCCAATATTGAACTTGGATTGGCGCTGGCCTCGGATGAGATTGATTATCTGATGGACGCTTTCCAGAAATTAGGGCGTAATCCAACAGATGTTGAGCTTTATATGTTTGCTCAGGCTAATTCAGAACATTGCCGTCATAAAATCTTTAATGCTGATTGGATTATTGATGGTCAAGCACAGCCAAAATCATTGTTTAAAATGATTAAAAACACCTACGAGCAGACACCTGATTATGTCCTGTCAGCCTATAAAGATAACGCCGCAGTGATGGAAGGATCTGCTGTTGGCCGTTTCTTTGCCAGTGCGGAAAACGGTTCATATGACTACCATCAGGAGCAGGCCCATATTCTGATGAAAGTTGAAACCCATAATCACCCGACGGCGATTTCGCCTTGGCCGGGAGCATCGACGGGTTCGGGTGGTGAAATCCGCGATGAAGGGGCGACCGGTCGTGGCGCTAAACCTAAAGCGGGTCTGGTGGGATTTTCAGTATCTAATCTGCGGATACCGGGTTTTGAGCAGCCGTGGGAAGAGGATTTCGGTAAACCGGAGCGTATCGTCAGTGCCTTGGATATCATGATGGAAGGCCCTTTAGGCGGCGCGGCATTTAATAATGAATTTGGCCGTCCGGCGTTGTTGGGTTATTTCCGTACCTATGAAGAAAAAGTAAACAGTCATAACGGCAGCGAATTACGGGGTTATCACAAACCCATTATGCTGGCGGGTGGGATAGGTAATATTCGTGATGAACATGTCAAAAAAGGTGAAATTTCCGTTGGCGCAAAACTAATTGTGCTTGGCGGCCCGTCCATGAACATTGGCTTGGGTGGCGGGGCCGCATCTTCTATGGCATCGGGGCAATCTGACGCGGATCTGGATTTTGCTTCGGTTCAACGGGATAACCCGGAAATGGAGCGCCGTTGTCAAGAGGTTATCGATCGCTGTTGGCAGTTAGGCGAAAACAACCCGATTCTGTTTATTCATGATGTGGGTGCGGGTGGGCTTTCCAATGCGATGCCTGAGTTGGTCAGTGATGGTGGTCGCGGCGGACGATTTGAGTTACGTAAAATTCTCAATGATGAACCGGGGATGAGTCCGCTGGAAGTTTGGTGTAATGAATCACAAGAGCGTTATGTGCTGGCTGTCGCGCCGGAACAACTTCCGTTGTTTGAAGAGATTTGTCGGCGTGAGCGTGCGCCTTATGCCATTATCGGCGAGGCAACAGAGGAACGTCATTTACTGCTTAATGATGAACATTTTGATAACCAGCCAATTGATATGCCTCTGGATGTACTGCTTGGTAAAACGCCAAAAATGTTGCGTAATGTCAATACATTAAAAGCAAGGGGGGAAAGCCTTGAGCGCCGGGATATCGATCTGGCGGAAGCTGTGAAACGCATTATGCATTTGCCGGCGGTGGCAGAAAAAACCTTCCTGATCACGATAGGCGATCGCTCTGTCACTGGCATGGTTGCTCGCGATCAAATGGTTGGTCCGTGGCAGATCCCGGTTGCGGACTGTGCTGTTACCACTGCCAGCCTTGATAGCTACTATGGCGAAGCAATGTCTATGGGTGAACGTGCGCCGGTCGCGCTACTGGATTTTGCTGCCTCCGCTCGTATGGCGGTTGGTGAAGCCCTGACCAATATCGCTTCTGCTTATATCCAGGATTTGAAACGCGTTAAACTTTCAGCTAACTGGATGTCTGCTGCGGGTCATCCTGGCGAGGATGCTGGTTTGTATGCGGCGGTTAAAGCGGTGGGTGAGGAGTTGTGCCCTGCGTTAGGGCTGACTATTCCGGTGGGTAAAGACTCCATGTCGATGAAAACCCGTTGGCATGACCAAGGCGAGGAGCGTGAAATGACGGCGCCTTTGTCACTGGTGATTACCGCTTTTGCCAGAGTGGAAGATGTCCGCCGTACCGTCACGCCGGAGCTTTCCACCGATGAAGATAATGTGTTGTTATTAATCGATCTGGGGCAAGGAAAGAACGCATTGGGCGGTACCGCATTGGCGCAAGTTTACCGTCAACTGGGTAATAAAACCGCAGATGTACGTAGTGCTGAGCAATTGGCTGGTTTCTTCAATGCGATTCAGCAACTGATTTCGGAACAAAAATTACTGGCTTATCACGACCGCTCTGATGGTGGTTTACTGGTAACCTTGGCTGAAATGGCTTTTGCCGGGCATTGTGGCATTGAAGCTGATATCAGCGTGTTTGATGAAGATATTCTGGCTGCGCTCTTTACCGAAGAGTTGGGCGCGGTGGTTCAGATTCGAGCATCGGATAGAGGATTTGTTGAAAGCGTTTTGGCACAACATGGTCTGGCTGATTGCGTGCATTATCTGGGTAAAGCCAAAGCAGGTGATGATTTTGTGATCTTTAGCGGCAACACTGAAGTTTATCGTCAGAATCGCAGTACTTTGCGTTTATGGTGGGCAGAAACCACATGGCAAATGCAGCGTCTGCGCGATAACCCGGAGTGTGCAGATCAAGAACATCAGGCTAAACAAGATAATCAGGACCCTGGACTGAATGTAAAACTGACCTTTGATATTTCAGAAGATATTGCAGCGCCTTACATTTTGCAGCAGGTAAGGCCGAAGGTGGCTGTACTGCGTGAACAGGGTGTTAACTCCCATGTTGAAATGGCCGCGGCGTTCCACCGAGCAGGTTTTGAGGCGATTGATGTTCATATGAGTGATTTGTTGTCTGGACGTATTGGATTAAGCCAATTCCAGACACTGGTTGCTTGTGGTGGCTTCTCGTATGGTGACGTATTGGGGGCAGGTGAAGGTTGGGCGAAATCAATTCTGTTCAATGAGCGTGTTCGTGATGAATTTGCCGCTTTCTTTGCACGACCTGATACCTTGGCGCTTGGTGTTTGTAATGGTTGCCAGATGATGTCTAACTTGCGGGAGTTGATCCCAGGGGCGGAACATTGGCCGCGTTTTGTCCGTAACCGTTCAGAACGATTTGAAGCACGATTCAGTTTGGTGGAAATTACGGACAGCCCATCACTGTTCTTGCAAGATATGGTGGGTTCTCGTATACCGATTGCGGTTTCTCATGGGGAAGGGCAAGTGGAATTCCGTGATAGACAGCATCTTGAGATGCTTGAAAGCAACCAATTAGTGGCGCTGCGTTATGTGAATAACTATGGTCAGGTCACGGAAAACTATCCAGCTAACCCAAATGGTTCAGTGAATGGCATTACCGCAGTGACTAGCCTTGATGGCCGAGCAACCGTGATGATGCCGCATCCAGAAAGGGTATCCCGTACGGTGAATAACTCTTGGCATCCAAATGAATGGAGCGAAGATGGCCCGTGGCTGAGAGTTTTCCGTAATGCTCGTAAGCAGTTAGGGTAATCAGGTTGTTTTTTTAGGCGATAGTATAGATTGGCTTCATTGAGATTCTTTATTTCGTAATTGATATAAGATCACAATTGAAGCCATTTTTTTATTTGTTTTAGCATTCCATCCAGAGGTATAAACGGCTATGTTTGGATGGCCTGGTGATATACCCGTCATCTTTCAAGTTGCCTCTTTGTTGGCTGCACTCACTCACCCCGGTCATATAGTTTGCTATGCTCCCGGGGATTCGCTCCCTTGCCGTCGCGATGCATCTTGAAATCCATTGGGTATATAATAATGAGTTGAAGAAGGCCATGTGTAGCAGAATGATGAAACGTTATTTATATTCTTTTTTCTAAATTAATAAACTTCGTAGTTTTGTCCGGTTTGAGCTCCGTCGATACTTTTCCTAAAAGCAAGAGCTACACGGCTTGCAGGAACAGCGTTAAAACCTGGGAAAAACTCACCGTATTTATCCAATGATTCCTGTAAGACATTAGGGCTAACGCTGTTTATGCGTATTCCCCTTGGCATTTCAATTGCGGCACATTTTACAAATGCCTTGATACCACCATTTGCCATAGCTGCTGATGCTCCTTGTAGGATAGGATCGTCCATTATAATTCCAGTTGTTAAAGTAAAACTTCCGCCATCGTTAATATAGTCCATCCCTAGCAGTACCAAGTTAATTTGGCCTTTAAGTTTACTGTTTATTCCTATTTCGTTTAACTCTGGAGTTAATTCTGCAATTGATCCAAAATGTGCGCTACCTGTTGCGCTGACTACGGCATCAACTTTTCCAATTTTCTCATACATACGCTTAATGCTATCAACGGAAGTGATATCAACTACAACATCTAAACCATTCCTTCCAGCACGAATAATTTCGTGATTTTTTTCTAATTCTTCCGAGATTGCTTTTCCTATTGTACCGCTTGCTCCAATAACAATAACTTTCATTTCTATTTACCCTTTCCAAATTAATAAAAATATCGTTGCATAGTGAATATTACTCATAACTCGATATAGGTGGAAGCCTCCAATAATGCTAGAACATAAAATTAAATTTACAACTCGAATAGTTTAATCAGGCAATAGTGTAAGGTGGAATTTGTATTAAATAAGCTTAATTCGGATGTTTTTAAGACATTTTTGGGGCATTTTTAAGATGTTTTTTAAATAGTATTCATAAAAATATAGTCTAAATTGAGTGTATATTATACATTCTAGTGTTATTTTTATCTAAAAAATGTTAAAAAATAGAATTTTTTAATGATAATTTAAGTTTGAGTATATTTTTTATGGAACGCCAAAATACATTGTCAGAAATTTATAGCATCTAAATGAATGGAACGAAGATGGTCCGTGGCCGCGAATTTTCCGTAATGCTCGTAAGTAGTTAGGGTAATTAAGTGGTTTTTTAACAAAATCTGTGGAATTCTCCCTCCTAGATACTAGAAAATAATATTTCCTAATTCTTCTCAACTGAAAACAAAATAGTACGCTCTGTGTCATTTTGTTTTATATTTATGAAAATATTACCTTTATGCCAATAATCATCTTTATTTTTTAGGAATCCTATATTTTCAATGTAGTTTATTAGTTCTATTTTACGATTTGGATTGACATTAGAAAATACAATTTCATTAATCATTGGTTTTGTTCCATCTGGTGAGTCGTAATAAATAATATAATCACTCGAAATAAATGGCATCCTTTTAATTTCATCAAAAGTAAATATGTTATATTTAATAAAGTCATTTTTCGTATATGAAAAGTTAACATTCACAAATAAAATAGGGATAATTGAAATTACCCCAAAGCAAACCAATATGATGAATGTTCTCTTTAGAAAATTATTCAATTTCAATGCCAACATCTCTTTCTATACCTATGTTATATCTTTAAAGTGTATTAGATGACACAATTCGTCCTGATTTTATATCCTTTTCAGCAAAAGAGAGTAGGCATAGATGGTACATCATTGGCTGATAAAGGCCAGATATATAGGCCAGTGACATGATATTAGTGTTGGTGATTAAGATGTGAAAATTTTGGCTCGGTAAATTGTCACAAATTTAACTCTGTTTTTCATTGTCTCAATTACCCGACAAACACGCGTTATAGATGTCTCAAAAAGGAGACACTTAATTGTTTGATTTTAATCTATTTTTATTTTCATGATTTTAGGTGTCTTTAATTGGCGACAAAAAATAAATTTTACTCATACCGGAAAATAAGCTGTTTGGTTGCTAAAACGTTACGTTTAATTTTTTCTATAGTAAAAACAGCTAGTTATAATTAAATTTTTAATATTGGCATAGAATCTGCATTAAGCTGGCACAGTTGCTCATTCAACTTCTTATGTCGGCCCACATTAGGTGGAGAAATGCCACATAAACTATCGAATGATGCCAAAGTAAGGTGCCTACCGTCCAACTCAGTGATATCGCTTTCGAGCCTTATCAAACATCGGGCGACACGTGGAGTGAGGCACCACCTATGCCTGACTGTAGATAAACAACAGGCATAAGTATCCTCACTGGCGGGATAGTAGCAAAAACTGTTATCCCGCCGTCATCGCTCAGGTGTTTACCTGCCCCTTTGTACTGTTTGCATCTAAACTGATTTTCAGTCACAGCAGAATTTATCAGCCGATGGGTTTTTCTATCCGCCCTTTGTCGGTTAGCATTGGTGTACTGACAGGTTACGAGATGATTTCCTTGAAAAAATGGCGTTTATTTCCGCGCTCATTGCGCCAATTAGTTGTCATGGCCTTCTGGCTGGTGTTATTGCCGTTGTTGGTTTTGGCTTATCAGGCTTATCAGAGTCTTGATCAACTCAGTGAGCAAGCGGCTGATATAAACCGTACCACGCTGGCGGATGCCCGCCGCAGTGAGGCTATGACAGGTATTGCGTTGGAGATGGAGCGCAGTTACCGCCAATATTGCGTGTTAGGGGATAAGACGTTGGAAAACCTCTACCAAAGGCAATATGGGCAATATTCTAAAATGCTGAAAGATCAGATGGCTATACTTGATGATCAAAAATATATTAAGACGCTTAACAGTTTATTATCGCAATTGACAAAGATCACTTGTCTTAATAGTGAACCTACTCAAGCTGCCGCTCAATTACTGGAACAATTCTCCAATGCTAATAGCCAGATGGTACAGGCTACCCGTGATATTATTTTCAGCCGGGGAGAACAGCTACAGAGAGATATCGCTGAGAAAGGGCAGTTTTTTGGCTGGCAGAGTCTTATTTTATTCCTACTGAGTGCGTTATTGGTCGCGTTATTTACTCGCATGATTATCGGGCCGGTTAAAGGGATTGAACGTATGATTAACCGATTGGGAGAAGGGCAATCATTAGGCGTGCGTATAGATTCTTTTAAGGGGCCGCGAGAACTCCGTTCTTTAGCGCAGCGGATTATCTGGCTTAGTGAACGTTTAGCCTGGCTGGAATCACAGCGTCATGAGTTTTTACGTCATATTTCCCATGAACTGAAAACACCGCTGGCAAGTATGCGAGAAGGGACAGAATTACTGGCTGATGAAGTGGCAGGGCCATTAACGGCCGATCAGCAAGAAGTGGTTGCTATTCTTGATAATAGTAGTAAACATTTACAGCAATTGATCGAGCAATTACTGGATTATAACCGTAAACTGGCGGATGGCCCGACGGAGCAACGGCAGGTTTCTCTGCGGGAAATTGTTAATGAAGTGGTTTTATCCCACAGCTTACCTGCGAGATCGAAGAATATTCGGACGGAAACTCAGCTTGATGCTGATATTTTATGGGCAGAGCCTACTCTATTAATGCGGGTTATCGATAATCTCTACTCTAATGCGGTGCACTATGGCGCCGAATCCGGTAACATCTGGGTTTCAAGTCGTCAGGTTGGCAAATATGTTCAGATTAATGTTGCTAATACAGGTACGCCAATTCCTGAATCAGAACGCAGTATGATTTTTGAACCGTTCTATCAAGGAACGCTCCAGCGTAAAGGTGCAGTGAAAGGCAGCGGTCTTGGGTTAAGTATTGCGCAAGATTGTATTAAGCGTATGGGGGGCGAACTGATATTAATTCAGAGCGAATTTGCTGACGTATGTTTTCGTATTAAATTGCCATTAGCTGCTGAGAATGAATAAATAATGCATAACAGGTCTACTTACCGTTTTGTACAAAAGACGGATCGGCAGAATATTGCAGTACAACCTGGGAAAAACGTGTTGGTTGCCAGATTGTTATTACCACGAGTTTCAGTTTGGGGTTTTAGCATGATATTGTTGATCTTCGTCGCTTTCTTATTGGCGGGTTGCGTCAAAAATCCGGTTAATAATAATTTAGCGGCAGTGACGCAAATGGTAATACCAGAGCAACAGATAACGGATTACCGCATTGCAGAGTGTGAGTTAATGTGGGATTTAGAGACGTCGTCGTCGATTGAGAATGCGCTTTACTGGTTGCGATTGATGAGCTGTTCAGATCGCCTGACATCAGCGAAAGCACGTAATATGGCGAAATACACGCTTCCGGTTACTTGGGATATGGCGTTTAAACAAAGTATCTTGCTTAACAGTGCCGGGCCTACGTTGTCTGAGCGTCGGAAAATAGTTGAAAATCTCAACAAATACCGGTTGAAATTCCCAGATTCATTGCGGTCGTTATTACAATTATGGCGCGAACGGCAGGTGCAGCAAATTGCCGTGGCTGAGGAGCGGGCAAGATTCCAAAAATTACAGGCAGATACGGATAATAAACTTGATCGTCTGCGTGAAAGTCGCGCGCGGTTGGAATTTGAGCTACAAGAAACTTCTCGTAAACTGGAAAACCTGACAGATATTGAGCGTCAGCTCTCTTCCCGTAAGCAAAATCAGGGAAGTACTGGATCAGGCAATTCAGATAAACATGTTGAAACGCCAGAGACGACATTACCTAACAAAAACAGTACGCCAAACAATACCTCTGAATCAGATAAAGGAGCAGCACCATGACAGCGCGTAAGCCGGCCCATCTTCTTCTGGTTGATGACGATCCTGGTTTGTTGAAATTGTTGGGAATGCGTCTTACCAGTGAAGGTTTTCGTGTCACAACCGCAGAAAGTGGCGGTGAAGCGTTGAAACTGTTAACTAAAGAAAAAATCGATTTGGTGATCAGCGACCTGCGTATGGATGAAATGGATGGTATGGCGCTGTTCGCTGAAATCCAGAAGCAACAACCGGGCATGCCGGTTATTATTCTGACTGCTCATGGTTCAATTCCTGAGGCCGTGGCGGCCACTCAACAGGGGGTCTTTAGTTTTCTGACTAAACCGGTTGATCGGGATGCGCTTTATAAAGCGATTGATGGCGCATTGGCGTTAACCACGCCCGCCAGTGATGAACAGTGGCGGGAGCAGATAGTTACCCGCAGTCCTGTTATGTTGCGTTTGTTGGAGCAGGCGCGAATGGTCGCGCAATCTGATGTAAGCGTGCTGATAAACGGTCAGAGTGGTACCGGGAAAGAAGTGTTAGCCCAGGCAATTCACCGCGCCAGTCCACGGGCGAAAAAACCGTTTACCGCGATTAACTGTGGTGCTTTGCCGGAACAACTCCTTGAATCAGAACTGTTTGGTCATGCCAAAGGGGCATTTACCGGCGCGGTCAGTAGCCGTGAAGGGCTATTCCTTACTGCACAAGGGGGAACGCTGTTTCTTGATGAAATCGGTGATATGCCGCTGGCTTTGCAGGTTAAGTTATTGCGGGTATTGCAGGAACGTAAAATACGCCCGCTCGGAAGTAACCGCGATCTGGATATTGATGTACGGATTATCTCCGCGACTCACCGTGATTTACCGAAGGCAATGGCAAAAAATGAATTTCGCGAAGATCTCTATTACCGCTTAAATGTGGTGAACTTGAAAATTCCAGCTTTGAATGGCCGGGTTGAAGATATTCCTTTATTGGCGAATCATCTATTGCGTGAATCAGCGAAACGTCACAAACCTTTTGTCCGTAGTTTCTCCGTTGATGCCATGAAATGCCTGATGGCGGCAAGTTGGCCTGGCAATGTGCGTCAGCTTGTTAATGTGATCGAACAGTGTGTGGCGCTAACTACCGCGCCGGTTATTAGTGAAGCCTTGGTTATGCAGGCGCTGGAAGGGGAAAATACAGCGTTACCCACGTTTGTAGAAGCCAGAAATCAGTTTGAATTGAATTATCTGCGTAAATTACTGCAAATGACCAAAGGTAATGTGACCCATGCTGCGCGTATGGCGGGACGTAACCGGACTGAATTTTATAAATTACTGGCGCGTCATGAATTAGATGCGAATGATTTTAAAGAATAACTTCTCTGCTGCTCAGGAAGTTTTTACACTGGTATAAAGATTGGTGGTTTGGGAGAGCCAAATTGTATGAGCCGTACTCTTAATATTGCCCTTGCACAGCTTAATTGGATGATTGGCGACATTGAAGGCAACTGTGAACGTATGTTGCAGACAGTACAGGAACAACAGCAACAAGGTGCTGATTTGGTGATGTTTTCTGAACTGGCGCTATCCGGTTATTCTCCAGAAGATCTATTATTCCGGGCTGATTTTCATCAGCGCTGCCGTGAGCAATTAGCGCGTTTACAGGCGGCCAGTTGTCAAACGGCTATTTTAGTTGGTCATCCTTGGGAGCAGGACGGGGAGATTTACAACGCGCTTTCCTTATTCTGGCAAGGGAAAATTTTGGCCCGTTATTTCAAACAACGGTTGCCAAATTATGGTGTTTTTGATGAAAAACGCTATTTTAAAGCGGGCGATCAAAGCTGTGTTGTGCCATTTAAGGGCTACAATCTCGGCTTATTAATTTGTGAAGATTTATGGTTTGATGAACCGATTGATGCCTTAAAACAGGCTGGCGCAGACTTAATTCTTTCTATTAATGCTTCTCCCTATAATCGTGAAAAACCTTATATTCGTTATGAACTGATTAGAGAACATTGCCAACGTACAGATTTACCTATGATTTATCTTAATCAGGTTGGTGGTCAGGATGAGCTGATTTTCGATGGCTGTTCTAAAGTTTTTAATACAAATGGTGAAGTGACTCATCGGTTAGCCGCATTTAATGAACAAATCCAACAATGCCGCTTTAATGAATTAAAGATTGAACCTATGGTTAATCCGGCGCCTGAATTACCGCCATTGCAGCAGGTATATCAGGCATTAGTCCTTTCAGTGCATGATTACGTGCGCAAAAATGGTTTTCAAGGCGTGCTGTTGGGCTTATCCGGGGGGATTGACTCTGGCTTAACGTTGGCAATTGCTGTTGATGCATTGGGTAAAGATCATGTTCAGGCTGTTATGATGCCATTTCGCTATACATCTGAAATGAGTATAGAAGATGCTAAAGAACAAGCTGACATGTTGGGTGTTGAGTTTAATGTCGTGTCGATCGAACCGATGTTTGATGCATTTATGGCACAATTCGAACCTCTATTTGCGGGTACGGTCAAAGACACCACCGAAGAGAATTTACAGGCGCGTTGTCGTGCCGTTATTCTGATGGCGATGTCTAATAAACGCCATCGTCTGGTGCTGACGACCAGTAATAAGAGTGAATCAGCGGTGGGATATTCCACATTATATGGTGATATGGCGGGTGGTTTTAATGCGCTGAAAGATGTACCGAAAACATTGGTATTTGAATTAGCAAAATATCGTAATACCGTTTCGCCGGCGATACCTCAACGAGTCATTGATCGTCCGCCATCGGCAGAACTGGCGCCTGGGCAGCTTGATCAGGATAGTTTACCGCCTTATGACATTCTGGATGATATTCTGGAAGGTTATGTAGAACAGGATAAGTCGGTTGATGAGCTGGCGGCGGCGGGGTTTGATGAGCAGATTGTACGTAAAGTTGTTCGTTTGGTTGATATCAACGAATATAAACGTCGTCAGGCTCCGGTGGGTCCGCGTATTACGCACCGTAATTTTGGTAAAGACAGACGTTACCCGATTACCTCTGGTTTCGGCCGTAAAAATTGGTAACAACAGGAAAACTTCATGAAAAAGATTGATGCGATTATCAAACCTTTCAAGCTGGATGATGTGCGTGAAGCTCTGGCGGAAGTGGGTATCACCGGAATGACGGTAACCGAGGTAAAAGGTTTTGGGCGCCAGAAAGGGCATACCGAGCTGTATCGCGGTGCGGAATATATGGTGGATTTTCTGCCAAAAGTGAAAATCGAAATTATTGTGCCAGATGATATTGTCGATACTTGTGTTGAAACTATTATGCAGACTGCGCAGACCGGGAAAATCGGCGATGGTAAAATATTTGTATTCGACGTGGCGCGTGTTGTGCGTATCCGTACCGGCGAGCAGGACGAAGAGGCGATTTAGTTTAATTTAAATTTTGGGGGTGGTGATAGGCGGATAAATCTATGGTCACCCTCGATAAAAATCGCCGGAGTTTTCGATAATTAATTTCTAAAGGAAAATAGGATATTTGCATACAGAATTAAAATATTGGCTAATATAGAAAATATTTAGAATGCAGTAAAAATTCTGTCAATATAATATAAGGATTAGATAAATATACTAATTATCCATAACCAGTGATGTGGTTAATTAAATAATTATTTGAAAATACAGTATAAATTAATTATTCTCAAGGTGGCCGTATGCCGTTTTGATAAATAAATTTATCTTTTGTAAATTACTGAATGTGTTTTAAATCAATTATCAATCATTTAACCTCAATGACTATTATCAATTTAAATTTATTGGGAGAATTTAAGGCTATCTTTAAAAAACCGATTAAAGATGATTCTTGAGATAATCAAAGCATCTATGCCACATGGCGCTGTTTGGGATATGGATGATAACAGAGTTGCGGAAAGTTCGTTTGAAAGTTACCAAATTCCACTGTGGCGCCAATGTTGTATTTCATCATATTTTCTTATGATCTTATTGCCTGATTGATTAAAAAATATCATAATTGATTCTTTTGTGATCATTTCGTGTGGGTATATTGCGGACTGACAACTCAATTATAGGTAATAATGCTTATGGTTAATGATCTTAATGTGGAACGAACCGGACTTGTTTTTACTCTCACAGCCGGTAATCTCCCTGTGAAAACTTTTGCTGTGGTTGAATTTACACTGGATGAAGCCTTGTCAACGCTATTCAGTTTGCAAGCCACACTAACTTGTGCCAATCCAGACATTGATTTTGCGGATGTTCTGGATAAATACGCTACATTGACTGTTTATCGTGACGGGCAGCCTGAGCGTTATATCACTGGGATTGTGACTCATTTTGTGCAGGAAACAACGGGCCGTTATCGTAGTTGTTACTACCTGACCCTCCATCCATCCTTCCTTGTGGCGTGCCGGATTGCGGGTTAACTCCCGTATTTTTCAGAATAAATCCGTTACCGATATTATTGATAGGCTATTGAAAGAAAATGGCATTCGTCAATTCTCTTGCCTATTGCGTTATGAACATCCAGCGCGGGAATTCTGTGTTCAGTACGATGAGAGTGATTTGGCTTTTTTACAGCGTCTGTTAGCTGATGAGGGGATCTTTTATTACTATCACTTTGATCAGGGTAAGGGCGAGCCGACAATGGTTTTTGTTGACTCTTATGCCAAGAATGGTTCTCTTTCACTGCCCTACAACCCAGAACTTGATGCCACAGGCAACCAGTGTTGCATCAGCCAGTTTCGTTGGGGGGAAAGGGTGGGCATTGCTGAAGTTTCGGTGAGAGATTACACATTCAAACATCCCCGGTGGTATGCTGATTTTCAATTCCATGAGAGCCATAGGTACATCAATAATCAGCGTTCGGATTTAAATAGCTACTATTACTATGACTTTCCCGGACGTTATAAAGATGGAAATGGACAACGGATAAGTCAATATCGGTTGGAGGCATTGCGTAATGATGCTTTGCTCGGCAGTGGGCAGAGTGACAGTTTTGCTCTCTTGCCGGGCATGTGGTTTACGCTTACTGATCATCCGAAAGAAAAATTTAATGCGCCGTGGCAAATAATCCAAATTACTCACCGTGGCTATCAACCTCAAGCAGATGAATCTCATTTTGATCGCAGAGGGACGACTTTGACGAATGGTTTTACCTTTGGTAGTCCCAACCGGGTATGGCGTCCCTTGCCTTACCCCAAGCCACATATTGATGGCCTGCAAATTGCCACCGTGGTGGGGCCGGAGGGAGAAGAAATATTTTGTGATGAATATGGACGGGTACGGGTGCAATTTGCCTGGGATCGGTATGGCAAGCTTAATGATCAAAGTTCTTGCTGGATAAGAGTTAGCCAAGCTTGGGCTGGACACGGTTGGGGAATGATTACCATCCCGCGTGTTGGTCAGGAAGTGCTGGTTGATTTTATGCATGGCGATCCTGACCAGCCGATTATTACTGGACGAACCTATAATGCCGTCAATATCCCACCGAACCGTTTACCGATGGCAAAAACGCAAATGTTAATCCGATCAAAAACCCATAAAGGGGAAGGGTTTAATGAACTGCGTTTTGACGATGATAAAGGCGATGAAGAAATCTATATTCATGCTCAGAAGAATATGAAAACTGAGATTTTAAACGATGAAATGGTCAATATTGCACATAATCGGACTCATCATATTAAACACGACGCCCACTTACGTGTTGATAATGAATATCGAGTTCTGGCGAAGCATGATATTTCCGTTTCAACCGGGCAAAAACTTCATATCAAAGCTGACGATGCGTTGTTGGTACAAAGTGGAAATGAAATTCATCTCAGTTCCGGGGCGAAGGTGGTTATTGATGCCGGCAGCGAGCTCACCTTACAGGCTGCGGGGCATTTTATTAAAATTGATGCCAGTGGTATCAGTAGTAGTGCCGGGATTAGTTTTGCCAGTGGAACACCGGGCACAGGTTCGGGTTGGGGAGGAAAGTTGCCGGATATGCTGGATAAACTGAAACAGGTCAGTGCTGAAATATCCACTCCTGTTGCTAAAGCACCACTTAAAGAAATTTGTCTCAGTTGTTTGATGAAAGCTGAGCTTGAAGAAGCAATAACCGTTATCCGGGGGTAATTATGACACCTGAATTAAGCGAAAAACTGGTTAATTATCAGAAAGAACATCCCGGCGTTCGGCTTTATGCGTTGGTGAGTGGTTTGCAGTATGAGCGTTGTTTTGGTGAAGAAATTAATTATATCGTGGGTGTCAACAACCCACTATTCCGGCACTATCCAGATTCAAAAGTTGCGTTTGCAGGCCCGTGGCTGTTTGATATGGAATATGCTCATCAGTGGCAAGATAAATTATCAACCCTCGAAGAAACATATCCGGCAGTGTCATGGCTGTTAACCGCTCTATCATTAGATAAGTTGACCCACCATCTTGTACCATATTTGAATATTCAACTGCCGACAAAACAGACGGCACTGCTACGTTTTTATGATCCCCGTATTTTGCATCGCATCAGTGACATTTTTAGCCATGAGCAATTGTCTGCATTTACGCATGGTATTGATAAATGGGTTTATCAATACCATACCACTTATTATTCGGTGTCAGGAGCTCCATTATGATTGAATTGACTCAGGAACAGTTTGATATTATCACCAGATTGGAAAAACAGACGGTGGTTGATCGCATACAGACCGAACTTCTTACCAAACATGCGGATTTAATTCCTTCCCCATCTTCGCTTAACGAACGGCTAATGGCTGCTTATGATTATTTGCTGACATTAAACTTTCAGGATAAATACTTGATTCAATCCTATTTATCTCTGGTCGCATTTAATCCTGATTTTCAGCATGCCTCGTCAATCAAGTCTGCTTTGGAATCTCCTGATCAGAAATCCGAGCAACAGTTTAAAGATATTCTTTGTATTGCAAAAAATAAGATAAACAGGGGACGTTAATATGCCAATACCCTTATTAGTCCCTGTTGCAGTGGGTGCGGCTGAATATGTCGCCAGCGCCTGTGCTGGGGTATTAATTGCAGTCGGCATCATGGAAGCCGGTAAAGATAAATCCGTGATAGACGATGACAACATTCAACATAAAAAAACGGACTTTGTAATAAGCCCTGACATCACGGATGAAGATCGAAATATTGTCTGGAGTGCCGAAGTTCATGCGGATTTTTGGGAGGACGATGATTTAGGGAAAGAATCCGTTGATACCAGTGCAGTTCAGACTAAAGCACAGTCTAAGACGGAAGAGTGTGAAAAAACGGAAACTAAAAAAGAGTGTCAGGCTTGCCTGGCTATTCCGGTGACGAGTGAGAAATATCGTAAAGTTAGTCGCTGGAGCGCCATCACGATTAATTATCAGCGATTTATTGCTAAAACTAAATATGACCCGGCCACACAAATGATCCAGGAGTTTCAGTGCCTGAAAGTCACCTTTGATGGCTGGCGGCCAGCGTATTGCTTATTTCTGGAGGCCAAAGCGCGGTATGACCAATTTTTTAATAGTGAGGGTAGACCCAAAAATTGGTGGAAAGGGATGAAAGCAGGAAGAAAACAAGGTGCTCGACAACAAGCTGTATGTGACGTATTAGATAATACACCCCATGTGGAATGGCATTTTTTGCAGCCCATAAGTTGTGCTTATTTTAAGTCGCTATTTGTTGAACATAAAAACATTAGTGTTCACTATACACCCTGCTACGATTTAGTGGCAACAGTTTAATTCGAGGTAAATATGGCGATAATTCGTATAGAAATAAATGTACGTTATGAACAGCAGGAAACTATTATTGTTAATACTGCGTTAATGGATTTATTTCGTATCACACGACAAGTTGATATATTTTTCGGGCGAAAAAAAACGTGGTATTTAACTGGTTATTCACGAAAAGAAGCACTAAAACACATTGTGTTTGATGAAAAAGGGCCAACAGAAAAGACCGTGAGCTATTTTGAAAAATCTTATAAAAAAGATTTTCCATTACTTATTGAAGATATGTGGGATGGCGAAGAGGACAACCTATCTAGTGGTATTAGCTATAGTAAACAGTCAATAAAACGTCCTAACTGGGTTAAATTAGAACTGAACCTAAAAATTGACAGCAGTCAGTTTAGTATTTTCCGGTTAATTGAACTTGTCGAATACTTAGCGACTAGTCGTGACTTTCCTTATATTCAGGTGGAAACCAACGAATATACATTACGGAATAAACAGGTTTTCCCTGATCGACTCAGCGTCGGTTGGATGCTTTACCAACCCCGCATTATTGATAAATCCTATCTGCCTATAGCGGAAGATGTGCTCCCTGTGTACCAGAATAATGAACAGATAGGCACTCTAATTATCACCAAAAAAGGTATTTTTGATGGTAGAGATCAGGATGATATTGATAAATCCAATGATGTTGAAATTCAATTGGTAAATCTGGGATTACTGCCATTAATTACCGAAGTTTAATGAGGGAATGATGTTATTTACCAATCGAAAAACGAGGGAGAACTTTCATGTCAAAAGCAGTTATTCTGTTAGGCGATACGACAGATCGTGGCGGTAAGGTTATTACCGCTATTGTTGAATATACTCACAATGGTGTTCATATTATTGCAAAAAATAAGATAAACAGAGGACATTAATATGCCAATACCCTTATTAGCCCCTGTCGCTGTGGGGGCGGCTGAATATATCGCCAGCGCCTGTGCCGGGGTATTAATTGCAGTCGGTATCATGGAAGCGGGTAAAGATAAATCCGTGATAGACGATGACAACATTCGACATAAAAAAACGGGCTTTGTAATCAGCCCTGACATCACGGATGAAGATCGAAATATTGTCTGGAGTGCCGAAGTTCATGCGGATTTTTGGGAGGACGATGATTTAGGGGAGGAATCCGTTGATACCAGTGCGGTTCAGACTAAAGTACAGTCTAAGACGGAAGAGTGTGAAAAAGCGGAAACTAAAAAAGAGTGTCAGGCTTGCCTGGCTATTCCGGTGACGAATGAGAAATATCGTAAGGTTAGTCGCTGGAGCGCCATCACGATTAACTATCAGCGATTTATTGCGAAAACTAAATATAACCCGGTCACACAAATGATCCAGGAGTTTCAGTGCCTGAAAGTCACCTTTGATGGCTGGCGGCCAGCGTATTGCCTGTTTCTGGAGGCCAAGGCTCGGTATGATCAGTTTTTTGATATTGAAGGTGAACCTAAAATTTGGTGGAAAGGGAGTAAGTCGGGTAAAAAACAGGCGGAAAGGCATCAAATTGTTTGTGACGCACTAGAGGGTACACCGCATGTGGAATGGCATTTTTTACAACCAATCAGTTATGCTTATTTTAAGGTACTGTTTAGTCAATTTAAAAATATTAGTGTCTACTATACTCCCTGTGCAGATTTAATGGCGAGAGTCTAATTCGAGGTTTAAATGACAATAATCCGTATAAAAATTAATGTGTATTATGAACAACAGGAAACCATTACTGTAAATACAGCGTTAATGGATTTATTTCATATTACACGGCAAATCGATATTTTTTTCAGGCAGGAAAAAATATGGTATTTAACTGGTTATTCACGAAAAGAGGCCCTAAAACACATTGTGTTTGATAAACAAGGGCCAACAGAAAAGACAGTGAGTTATTTTGAAAAATCTTATAAAAGAGATTTTCCTTCACTTATTGAAGATATGTGGGATGGCGAGCGGGATGAGATAGCGAATAGTATTAGTTATAATAAACTGTCTACAAGAGGTCCTAACTGGGTTTGGCTAGAACTCAATTTAAAAATTGACAGTAACCAACTGAATGTATCCCGATTAATTAATTTAGTTAAATATTTAGCGACCAGCCGTGACTTTCCTTATATTCAAGTGGAAACTAACGGCTATACCTTAAAAAGCAGGCAGGTTTTTCCTGATCGCCTCAGTGTCGGCTGGATGCTTTACCAGCCTCGTATTATTGATAAATCCTATCTGCCTATGGCGGAAGATGTGCTCCCTGTGTACCAGAATAATGAACAGATCGGCACTCTAATTATCACCAAAAAAGGTATTTTTGATGGAAGAGATCAGGATGATATTGATAAATCCAATGATGTTGAAATTCAATTGGTAAATCTGGGATTATTACCATTAATTACCGAAGTTTAATGGGGGAATGATGTTATTTACCAATCGAAAAACGAGGGAGAACTTTCATGTCAAAAGCGGTTATTCTGTTAGGCGATACGACAGATCGTGGCGGTAAGATTATTACCGTTATTGATGAATATACTCACAATGGTGTTCCTATTATTGCAAAAAACAAGATAAACAGGAGAAGTTAATATGCCAATACCCTTATTAGCCCCTGTTGCAGTGGGTGCGGCTGAATATATCGCCAGCGCCTGTGCCGGGGTATTAATTGCAGTCGGTATCATGGAAGCGGGTAAAGATAAATCCGTGATAGACGATGACAACATTCGACATAAAAAAACGGGCTTTGTAATCAGCCCTGACATCACGGATGAAGATCGAAATATTGTCTGGAGTGCCGAAGTTCATGCGGATTTTTGGGAGGACGATGATTTAGGGGAGGAATCCGTTGATACCAGTGCGGTTCAGACTAAAGTACAGTCTAAGACGGAAGAGTGTGAAAAAGCGGAAACTAAAAAAGAGTGTCAGGCTTGCCTGGCTATTCCGGTGACGATTGAAAAGTATCGCAAGGTTAGTCGCTGGAGCGCCATCACGATTAACTATCAGCGATTTATTGCGAAAACTAAATATAACCCGGTCACACAAATGATTCAGGAGTTTCAATGCCTGAAAGTCACCTTTGATGGCTGGCGGCCAGCGTATTGCTTATTTCTGGAGGCCAAAGCGCGATATGACCAATTTTTTGATACTGAAGGTGAACCAAAAAGTTGGTGGAAAGGTCAGGTTTCTGCGAGAAATCAGGCAAAAAGACATCAAGTGGTCTGTGATGTACTGGAGGGGACTCCTCATGTGGAATGGCATTTTTTACAACCTGTCAGTTCTAGTTATTTTAAGATGTTGTTCAGTGAATATAAAAATATCAGTGTTCACTATACATCCTGTGTCAATTTGGCGATGACAGCTTAATTAGAGGTCTAAATGGCAATAATTCGTTTGAAAATTAATGTACGTTATGAACAGAAGGAAGTTATTACCGTAAATTCGGCATTAATGGATTTATTTCGTATAACACGGCAAATCGATATCTTTTTCGTGCAAAAAAAGATGTGGTATTTGACTGGTTATTCCCGAAAAGAAGCCTTGAAACACATTGTATTTGATGAAAAAGGTCCTACAAGCGTTGCAATAAAGGACTTTGAAAAAGAGTATAGGGGGAATTTTCCTTCATTTATCAATGGGATGTGGGATGGTCAAAAAGATGAGTTATCTTGTGGCATTATTTATGATAAATCAAAATCGGGGCATCCTGACTGGGTTAGGTTAGAACTCAATTTAAAAATTGACAGCAACCAACTGAATGTATCCCGATTAATTAATTTAGTTAAATATTTAGCGACCAGCCGTGACTTTCCTTATATTCAAGTGGAAACTAACGGCTATACCTTAAAAAGCAGGCAGGTTTTTCCTGATCGCCTCAGTGTCGGCTGGATGCTTTACCAGCCTCGTATTATTGATAAATCCTATCTGCCTATGGCGGAAGATGTGCTCCCTGTGTACCAGAATAATGAACAGATCGGCACTCTAATTATCACCAAAAAAGGTATTTTTGATGGAAGAGATCAGGATGATATTGATAAATCCAATGATGTTGAAATTCAATTGGTAAATCTGGGATTATTACCATTAATTACCGAAGTTTAATGGGGGAATGATGTTATTTACCAATCGAAAAACGAGGGAGAACTTTCATGTCAAAAGCGGTTATTCTGTTAGGCGATACGACAGATCGTGGCGGTAAGATTATTACCGTTATTGATGAATATACTCACAATGGTGTTCCTATTATTGCAAAAAACAAGATAAACAGGAGAAGTTAATATGCCAATACCCTTATTAGCCCCTGTTGCAGTGGGTGCGGCTGAATATGTCGCCAGCGCCTGTGCCGGGGTATTAATTGCAGTCGGCATCATGGAAGCCGGTAAAGATAAATCCGTGATAGACGATGACAGCATTCACCGTAATAAAACGGGTTTTGTAATCAGCCCTGACATCACGGATGAAGATCGAAATATTGTCTGGAGTGCCGAAGTTCATGCGGATTTTTGGGAGGACGATGATTTAGGGGTGGAATCCGTTGATACCAGTGCGGTTCAAACTAAAGCCCAGTCTGAAACGGAAGAATGTGAAAAAACGGAAACTAAAAAAGAGTGTCAGGCTTGCCTGGCTATTCCGGTGACGAGTGAGAAATATCGTAAAGTTAGTCGCTGGAGCGCCATCACGATTAACTATCAGCGATTTATTGCTAAAACTAAATATGACCCGACCACACAAATGATCCAGGAGTTTCAATGTTTAAAAGTGACCTTTGATGGCTGGCGGCCAGCGTATTGCTTATTTCTGGAGGCTAAAGCGCGATATGACCAGTTTTTTAAGGATAATAAACCTAAAAGATGGTGGACGGGCAGTTATTCAGCTAGGAATCAAGCAGAAAGGCATCAAATGGTTTGTGATGCGCTAGAAGGAGCACCTTTCGTGGAATGGCACTTTTTACAGCCCATCAGTTATGGATATTTTAAGGTACTATTTAGTAAATATAAAAATATCAGTGTCCACTATACCCCTGCGATAGTTTAGTTTAATCCGAGGTCAACATGGCGATAATCCGTTTAGAAATCAATGTATATTATCAACAGCAGGAAACCATTACCGCTAATACGGCATTAATAGACTTATTTAATATCACACGGCAAATTGACATCTTTTTTGGGCAGAAAAAGACTTGGTATTTAACTGGTTACTCCCGAAAGCAGGCTCTGCAACATGTTGTGTTTGATGAGCAGGGGCCAACTGGAGTTGCTATAAAAAGTTTCGAAAAAGATTACAAGAAAAATTTTCCGGCTCTTATTACTGGTATATGGGATGGTGAAAAGGATGAATTATCTAGTGGCATAGATTATAGCAAAATGCCAAGTGTTCGTCCTAACTGGGTTTGGCTGCAATTGAATCTAAATATTGACAGTCATCAGCTTGATATATTGAGGTTAATTAATTTGGTTAGCTATTTGGCCTTGAGCCGTAATTCATCGAATATTCAGGTAGAGTCGAATGAATATACCTTAAAAGGCAAACAAGTTTTCCCTGATCGCCTCAGCGTTGGTTGGATGCTTTACCAACCCCGCATTATTGATAAATCCTATCTGCCTATAGCGGAAGATGTGCTCCCTGTGTACCAGAATAATGAACAGATAGGCACTCTAATTATCACCAAAAAAGGTATTTTTGATGGAAGAGATCAGGATGATATTGATAAATCCAATGATGTTGAAATTCAATTGGTAAATCTGGGATTATTACCATTAATTACCGAAGTTTAATGAGGGAATGATGTTATTTACCAATCGAAAAACGAGGGAGAACTTTCATGTCAAAAGCGGTTATTCTGTTAGGCGATACGACAGATCGTGGCGGTAAGGTTATTACCGCTATTGATGAATATACTCACAATGGTGTTCCTATTATTGCAAAAAATAAGATAAACAGGGGACATTAATATGCCAATACCCTTATTAGCCCCTGTTGCAGTGGGTGCGGCTGAATATGTCGCCAGCGCCTGTGCTGGGGTATTAATTGCAGTCGGCATCATGGAAGCCGGTAAAGATAAATCCGTGATAGACGATGACAACATTCAACATAAAAAAACGGACTTTGTAATCAGCCCTGACATCACGGATGAAGATCGAAATATTGTCTGGAGTGCCGAAGTTCATGCGGATTTTTGGGAGGACGATGATTTAGGGGATGAATCTGTTGATACCAGTGCGGTTCAAACTAAAGCCCAGTCTGAAACGGAAGAATGTGAAAAAACGGAAACTAAAAGAGAGTGTAAGACTTGCCTGGCTATTCCGGTGACGAATGAGAAATATCGTAAGGTTAGTCGTTGGAGCGCCACCACGATTAACTATCAGCGATTTATTGCTAAAACTAAATATGACCCGGCCACACAAATGATCCAGGAGTTTCAGTGCCTGAAAGTGACCTTTGATGGCTGGCGGCCAGCGTATTGCTTATTTCTGGAGGCTAAAGCACGATATGACCAGTTTTTTAATAGTGAAGGAAATCCTAAAAATTGGTGGCAGGGAATTTATTCCGCTAAAGGCCAAGCACGCAGACATCAAGTAGTTTGTGATGCATTGGAAAATACTCCCCAGGTGGAATGGCATTTTTTACAACCTGTCAGTTCTAGCTATTTTAAGATATTGTTCGGTGAATATAAAAATATCAGTGTTCACTATACCCCTTGCGACAGTTTAGTTTAACACGAGGTTAACATGGCAATAATTCATATAAAATTTAATGTACGTTATGAGCAACAAGAAAACATTACTCCTAATATCGCATTGATAGATTTGTTTCATATTACTCGACAAATAGATATCTTGCTGGGACAGAAAAGAAACTGGTTCTTAAAGGGATATTCCCGTAAAGATGCCTTGAAACATATTGTATTTGATGAGCAGGGGCCAACTGAAGTTGCCATAAGAAGTTTTGAAAAAGATTATAGGAAAAATTTTCCGGCTCTTATTACTGGTATATGGGATGGTGAAAAGGATGAATTGGATAGCGGAATTGATTACTTTAAATCATCAACTTTTCGTCCCAATTGGGTTTGGTTAGTATTAAATTTAACGACTGATACTAGTCAGCTTAGTCTATCCCGATTAATTGATTTAGTTAAATACTTAGCGACCAGTCGTGATTTTCCTTATATTCAAGTAGAAACTAACGGCTATACCTTAAAAGGCAAACAAGTTTTCCCTGATCGCCTCAGTGTTGGTTGGATGCTTTACCAGCCCCGCATTATTGATAAATCCTATCTGCCTATGGCGGAGGATGTGCTTCCTGTGTACCAGAATAATGAACAGATCGGCACTTTAATTATCACCAAAAAAGGTATTTTTGATGGAAGAGATCAGGATGATATTGATAAATCCAATGATGTTGAAATTCAATTGGTAAATCTGGGATTATTACCATTAATTACTGAAGTTTAATGGGAAAATGATGTTATTTACCAATCGAAAAACGAGGGAGAACTTTCATGTCAAAAGCGGTTATTCTATTAGGTGATACAACAGATCATGGCGGTAAGGTTATTACCGCTATTGATGAATATACTCACAATGGTGTTCCTATAGCAGGTCAAGAAGATTTGGTCGAGTGTCCTCAATGTAAAGGTGTATTTCCTATTATTCAGGGTTCTGGCTCTTTAAAATATAAAGGAAAACCTATTGCGCTTGAAGGAATGCAAACAGCTTGTGGAGCAAAATTAATTGCTAGTCAGAGTAAACTTACCCATGACTTTTGAAATCAATGGAGCTGACGTCCAATAGGACGGGCTCCATGATAAATAAACGCCATAAAGCCATCTAAAATAGTGATGAATTGGTTTTTTCAGTCACATTAAACACATTCAATACACATGAATATTAGAGCCTTTAAGTTAAATATAGTTTTTGTTTAATTCACTATATTGGCTATTATCGCCGTATAATATTTTTAATATTAAGCTGAAAATTTAAATCACTTTATGTGGGCCAAAACATTCATAGTGAATAAATTGCTGATCAATTCCCATATCCAATAACTGTTTCGCTACATATTGCATAAAGGGAACTGGACCACAGAAATAGAAATGCATTCCTTTTGTTTTCAACGCTTCATTCAGAACTGTCAGATCCATAAAACCTTGGTGTTGATAATGAATACCTTGTTGATCTTCATCCCTTGGTTCGCGGTACCAAATTGTGCTAGCAAAATTTGGCATTGTTTGCGCCATTGTTGCGACTTCATCGCTAAACGCGTGATGGCCGCCATGTTCCGCCGCATGTAACCAGTTAATCTGGCTATTATGGTTTTGCTGGTGGAGGTAATGCAGCATACTCATCATGGGAGTCAGGCCAACGCCCGCAGAAATCAATGTAACCGGCGTTTCTGATGTAATATCAAGGAAAAAATCACCGCGTGGAGCGGCCAGCCAGACGGTATCGCCTTCTTGCATCTTATCGTGCATATGGTTGGAAACAGTTCCTTGCGGCTCACGTTTAATTGCAATCTGGTAGCTGGAGCCGTTTGGCGCCGCCGTCAATGAATACTGGCGAATTTCTCGGTTGTCAAAACTATTATCTTCCAGATAAATGCTCAGATACTGGCCAGGTTTGTAATCCATCACTTTCCCGCCATCTCGTGGTACAAATTCAAAGCTGCAAATGACATCGCTTTTTAGCTCTTTCCTGCTGATACGGAATGGACGCAAACCACGCCAGCCGCCATCGGTTGATTCGCCGCTATGATAGATTTGCTCTTCACGATTGATAAAAACATCAGCAAGCACGCCATAAGCTTTTCCCCAGGCATCCAGAATTTCATTTCCCGGCTGGAACATTTCATCCAATGTTGCCAACAGATGAGTACCGACAATCTGATAATGCTTTGGTTGAATATTCAGGCTAGCGTGTTTATGCGCGATTTTTTCCACTGCCGGTAGTAGTACCTCTAAATTGTCAATATTGGCGGCATAGGCGCAGATCGCGTTGAACAGGGCTTCACGCTGATCGCCATTAAGTTGATGGCTCATATTAAAAATATTTTTCAACTCAGGATTATGTTTAAACATCCGTTCATAGAAATGTGCTGTCAGTCGTGGACCAGTAGCAGAAAGTAATGGAATCGTTGATTTGACAGTTGCAATAGTTTGGCTATCCAGCATGGTGAAGCTCCTGAATTTCTTTCAAGTGGGTAATGAAAGTTATAACATGTATTTTAAATACAACTTATACCCTTTTGGGGGCTTTGTAAATATAGAAGGCGGTCTTTATGGTGAGAAAAACATGTCTAAAAGATATTTAACCTAAGTAATTGTTTATTTTAGGTCATAAATTCCGACGAAGAGGAAAAATACAGCGTGATTTTCATTACGTTATTTAGCGCAGATACCTTGCTTGCAATAGATATGCAATCGTTTGCGTAAAATATTTTGTCAAGACTATCTCATTCGGTGAAAAGGGTTTACACTGTGTGCCATTCGGCCCCTTGGGGTGTTTTTGAAGAGAAGTTAGCTGAGTCAGGAGAACCCAATGTTAAAGCGTGAAATGAATATTGCTAGTTATGATCCCGAACTATGGCAGGCGATGGAGCAGGAAGTTGTTCGTCAGGAAGAACATATCGAGTTAATTGCTTCTGAAAACTATACCAGCCCAAGAGTTATGCAGGCTCAGGGCTCTCAACTCACTAACAAATATGCTGAAGGTTATCCGGGTAAACGCTACTACGGCGGTTGTGAATATGTAGATGTTGTTGAGCAATTAGCTATCGATCGTGCTAAAGCGCTGTTTGGCGCTGATTATGCCAACGTGCAGCCACACTCTGGTTCTCAGGCGAACGCGGCAGTTTATATGGCTTTGTTGCAACCAGGCGATACGGTTCTGGGGATGAATTTGGCGCATGGCGGTCATTTGACTCACGGCTCTCCGGTTAACTTCTCCGGTAAGTTATATAACGTTGTGCCTTACGGCATCGATGAAAGCGGTAAAATCGATTATGACGATATCGCGGCACAAGCTCAAAAACACCAGCCAAAAATGATTATCGGCGGTTTCTCGGCTTACTCCGGTGTGGTTGACTGGGCAAAGATGCGTGAAATTGCAGACAGCATTGGCGCTTATCTGTTCGTTGATATGGCACATGTTGCTGGCCTGATCGCCGCAGGCGTGTACCCGAACCCGGTTCCTCATGCTCACATCGTCACGACCACGACGCATAAGACACTGGCCGGCCCACGTGGTGGTTTGATTCTGGCGAAAGGCGGCGACGAAGAGCTGTATAAAAAACTCAATTCTTCTGTGTTCCCTGGTTGTCAGGGTGGGCCGCTGATGCATGTTATTGCAGGTAAAGCGGTGGCATTGAAAGAAGCAATGGAACCAGAATTCAAAGCGTATCAACATCAGGTGGCTGATAACGCGAAGGCTATGGTTGAAGTGTTTTTGGCACGTGGTTACAAAGTGGTTTCTGGCGGTACGGAAAATCACCTGTTCCTGCTGGATCTGGTTGATAAAAACATCACGGGTAAAGATGCCGATGCAGCGTTGGGCCGCGCAAATATCACGGTAAACAAAAATAGCGTACCTAATGATCCGAAGAGCCCATTTGTGACTTCTGGTGTGCGTATCGGTACGCCTGCGATTACTCGCCGTGGTTTTAAACAAGCTGAAGCACGTGAATTGGCTGGCTGGATGTGTGATGTATTGGACAACATCAATGATGAAGCGACCATTGAAACAACTAAGCAGAAAGTTTTGGCTATTTGCGCAAAATATCCGGTTTACGCATAAATTAAAATTTCAATAAGTCATTATATACCCAATGGATTTCAAGATGCATCGCGACGGCAAGGGAGCGAATCCCCGGGAGCATAGGGAACTATGTGACCGGGGTGAGTGAGCGCAGCCAACAAAGAGGCAACTTGAAAGATGACGGGTATAAAACCTGCTCCGGCTAACATTGTTTGCTTAAGTGAGAGATTGAAGAGTGATGCGTGGATATTCCCTTGGGAATATCCATTTCAAGATAACTCTCAATATCTAATTTCTTGAGCTAACTAAGTTAGTTAAGGGCGGGTTTTTTGCATTTTTTACCAGGGGGACTAATGGTTATTCGATCGACGCGCTGGCTGGCGTTAGATTACTTCACATATTTCTTTTCTTACGGGATATTTTTACCTTTCTGGGCGACCTGGCTCCAGGGTGAAGGTATAGAGCACGATATGATAGGGATGATATTAGGCGCAGGCTTGATTTCCCGTTTTTTAGGTAGTTTATTAATTGCGCCTACAGTTAAAGATCCCGCAAAACTTATTCTTGCACTGCGTATATTGGCATTGCTGACGATGATTTTCGTTGTTGGTTTTACATTAGGAAATCATTGGGCATGGCTCTTATTCGTCATGATTGGTTTCAACCTATTTTTTTCGCCGATGATGCCATTGAGTGATGCGCTAGCGGGAACATGGCAAAAGCAATTTCCTCTTGATTACGGCAAAATACGGGTTTGGGGTTCAATTGCCTTTATTATCAGCTCAGCATTAACCGGGGAATTGATCTCTGTCTGGGGACATCGTGCCATCCTCATCACAATATTGTTTAGCGTTTTCTCTACGTTGTTGGTGACATTACTTAA
This sequence comes from Photorhabdus luminescens subsp. luminescens, assembly GCF_001083805.1. GTDB lineage: Bacteria > Pseudomonadota > Gammaproteobacteria > Enterobacterales > Enterobacteriaceae > Photorhabdus > Photorhabdus luminescens. The sequence continues at coordinate 38,774 of NZ_JXSK01000006.1, forward strand.
GCCCTCTATCATGCCGGTTGGGCAAGCTAAATCTGCTAAAGTGGATGTCGTGTCATTTAAACAGTTGTTGTCTGAAAAATCGGTACGCCGATTCCTGTTATGTGTGGGGTTATTGCAGGGCGCCCACGCGGGATATTACAGTTTCAGTGCAATTTATTGGGAAAACGTGGGTTATTCTGCCTCGGTAGTCGGTTATCTCTGGTCATTGGGCGTAGTGGCTGAAGTGATTATTTTTACTCTGAGTAATAAATTATTTCGACGCTGGAGCGCCCGTAATCTTCTGCTGCTTTCTGGTATCTGTGGTGTTGTTCGCTGGGGATTAATGGGGACATTCACTTCATTACCGGTGTTGATTATCGTTCAAATCTTGCATTGTGGTACGTTCACTGTCTGTCATTTGGCGGCGATGCGTTTTATCGGCGCGAGAAAGGAAGGGGAAATTGTGCGTTTGCAAGCGGCTTATTCCGCATTGGCGATGGGGGGCGGTATCGCTGTTATGACGGTAATTGCCGGATTTATGTATGATTATCTGCACAGTGGCATTTTCTGGATGATGGCTTTGGTTGCTTTTCCTGCTATCTTCTTACGACCACAGGTTAAAGCTCATAATTATTAACAATATAAATTTAGTTTCTTACAATATTTTTGTAAGAAACTAAAGACCTCAATAATATTTTTATGAGATATCATGTCGAATAAATTAACAATAAAAGATATCGCCCGCTTGGCTAATGTTGGTAAATCAACAGTCTCGCGGGTATTAAACAATGAAAATAGCGTCAGTCCACAAGTACGTGAAAGAGTTGAAGCGATTATCCAACAAAATAACTTTATTCCATCGAAGTCAGCAAGAGCGATGCGAGTAAAGAGTGACAAAATTATTGCGTTAATTGTGTCGCGTCTGGGATCTTTTTCGGAGAATTTATCGATAAGTACTATGTTGCCTCTGTTTTACCGGCATGGTTACGATCCGATTATTATGGAAAGTAATTTTGATCCACGACTTTTACAGGAGCATCTACGTCAGTTAGCGTTACGTCATGCAGATGGCATTATTTTGTTCGGTTTTACTGGCTTGTCAGAAGAACTTCTTTGCCCTTGGCGTGACAAAATAGTGGTATTTGCCCGTGAATATACCGGTTTTTCTTCTGTATGTTATGACGATATCGGCGCTGTCCGTTTATTGATGAATGAATTCTATCGGCGGGGGCACAGAAATATTAGTTTTCTCGGCGTAGACGATTGTGATACCACGACAGGTTTGCTTCGCCATCAATCCTATCTGGCTTGCTGTGAACAGAAAGATTTGCTCCCGCTTTCTGTTCAATGTGATTTAAGCTATCAGAGTGGATTTCAGCATGTTAATAAGGTATTGAGAGAGAAAACAACAGCTTTAATCTGTGCAACCGATAGCTTGGCGTTAGGGGCATATAAATATTTGCAGCAAAATAATCGGGAAGATATACAAATAGGTAGCATTGGTAATACACCTTTATTGAACTTTTTATACCCTAAAACTCTTTCTATTGATTTGGGTTATAGTGAAGCAGGTAAATATGCAGCCGGTCAATTAATCGCGCAAATAAATCGCCAATACGCCAAACAACAAGTAATCATTCCGAGTAAGTTGGCTTAAAAATAAGAAATATTGCCGCCTCAATGTGATCTTCAACCCATTTTTGGGAACGTTCCCATGACAAGCATAACCAAATGATATTAGGATGAAATTAGTTTACTAAGCATGCTAATTAGTAATTGATATTCACTTATGATGACTGGCTATTATGAAAAACAAGATAAATTCTAAAGATATAGAAAAACTAATTACATTAATCGGTGGTTGTGAAAATATAGCCAGTGTAACTCATTGTATTACCCGATTGAGGTTTATATTAGTTGAACCAGTTAAAGCCAAGCCAGATGAGATAAAGAATTTACCGATGGTTAAAGGCTGTTTTACCAATGCGGGACAATTTCAGGTAGTGATAGGCACGAATGTTGGTGATTATTATCAGGTTTTAAATAGTTATCTTGGTCAATCTGAATTGAATAAAAAGGATAAACAACAGGTTGAGAAGAAAAATATGAAATGGCAAGAGCGCTTCATTTCTAAGTTTGCGGAAATATTTTTTCCTCTCTTGCCAGCATTAATTAGCGGCGGGCTTATTCTAGGCTTCCGTAACATTATTGGTGATATTCCTTTTAGCGAAGGTAAAACTTTAGCTCAAATGTATCCCGTTTGGAAAACAATATATGATTTTTTATGGCTGTTAGGAGAGGCGATATTCTTCTATCTGCCAGTGGGTATTTGTTGGTCGGCGGTTAGGATGATGGGTGGAACACCGATATTAGGCATTATATTGGGAGTAACACTGGTTTCGCCGCAATTAATGAACGCTTATAACTTAGGGCAACAAATCCCTGAGCTATGGAATTTTGGCCTGTTCACAATTGGAAAAGTGGGTTATCAGGCGCAGGTTATTCCGTCACTTTTGGCGGGTATTACTTTGGGGTGGATTGAAGTTCAGTTAAAACGGGTGGTTCCTAGTTATCTCTATTTAGTTATTGTTCCAGTCGTCTCGTTAATATTGGCGACCTTTTTAGCACATAGCCTTATTGGGCCATTTGGTCGGTTACTTGGCGATGGAGTAGCTTGGGTTGTTAAGGCATTGATGACCGGAAGTTTTGCTCCTGTTGGGGCGGCTTTATTTGGGTTCTTTTACGCGCCGTTGGTGATTACCGGTATTCATCAAACCACGTTAGCCATAGATATGCAGATGGTTCAAAGTATAGGTGGAACACCGATCTGGCCTATTATTGCGCTATCCAATATTGCTCAGGGATCAGCGGTTGTTGGTATTATTTTAGTCAGCAAAAAGCATAATGAACGTGAATTATCCATACCTGCGGCTATCTCCGCCTATTTAGGCGTCACTGAGCCGGCAATGTACGGTATTAATATTAAATATCGATTTCCTATGCTCTGCGCCATGATTGGTTCTGGTTTAGCCGGGTTAATTTGTGGATTGAATGGTGTATTGGCAAACGGTATTGGTGTGGGTGGTTTGCCAGGCATTCTTTCGATTAAACCGCAATTTTGGCTAATTTACGCATTAGCTATGCTTGTCGCCATTATTGTTCCGTTGATTCTCACGACCGTTGTTTATCGAAAGAAGAATATGACCGGTATGTTAGCTGTTGAATAATGCTATTAAATCTTTACAAATAACGGATATAAAAATAGCCAATTGGGTTATTTATACCTAATAGATTTCGAGTTGCAGCGCGGCGGCGAGTGAACGAATCCCCAGGAGCATAGATAACGATGTGACTGGGGTGAGTGAAAGCAGCCAACAAAGCAGCAGCTTGAAAGATGAAGGGTATAATTCAGGAAATATATTGATAAGGTGTTTTTGATGAACAAAATCATTCCGTGGTGGTTACAAGGCGTCATCTATCAGATATATCCTAAGAGTTTCCAGGATACGACGGGTAGCGGAACGGGCGATCTTAATGGCATTACTTACCGGCTTGATTATTTGAAGAAACTGGGCGTAGATGCTATCTGGGTAACGCCTTTTTACCTCTCGCCGCAGGTAGATAACGGTTACGATGTTGCTGATTATTATGCGATTGACCCGGCTTACGGCTCAATGGATGATTTTAAGCGTTTGGTTGATGAGGCGCATCAACGCGATATCCGTGTCATTGTGGATATTGTTTTCAACCATACCTCAACTCAACATCCTTGGTTCAAACAAGCGCAGAATATTGATAGCCCTTATCGGCAATATTACATCTGGCGGGATGGGGCACCTGAAACCCCGCCTAATAATTGGCTGTCGAAATTTGGCGGCAATGCTTGGGCGTGGCATGAGGAGAGCAAACAATATTATTTGCACCTGTTTGCTGTCGAGCAGGCCGATCTAAACTGGGAACATGAACCAGTACGGGCTGAGTTGAAAAAGATTTGTGAATTCTGGGCTGGCCTTGGCGTTGATGGCTTCCGTCTGGATGTCATCAATCTGGTTTCTAAGCAGCAGGATTTCCCTGAGGCAACGCAGGGAGATGGGCGTCAGTTCTACACCGATGGCCCACGTATTCATGAGTTTCTACAAGAAATGAACAGAGAAGTATTCCAGCCAGCCGGAGTGATGACGGTTGGGGAGATGTCTTCTACTTCATTGGAACATTGCCAGCGTTATTCTTCATTGGATGGTGAAGAATTGTCGATGGTTTTTGCTTTTCATCACTTAAAAGTCGATTACCCCAATGGTGAAAAATGGGTTGCAGCACCGCCCGATTTTATTGAATTGAAGAAAATTTTTGCCAAGTGGCAGCAAGGCATGCATCAACAAGCATGGAATGCGCTGTTCTGGTGTAATCACGATCAGCCGCGTATTGTTTCACGCTTTGGTGGTGAAGGTGTTTGGCGGGTGCCGTCCGCTAAAATGTTGGCAATGGTACTGCATGGTATGCAGGGAACCCCTTATATCTATCAAGGGGAAGAGCTGGGAATGACTAACCCTCATTTTTCCCAAATTGAAGCGTATCGGGATATAGAAAGTTTAAATATTTATCAAGAGAAGATTGCTCAGGGCAGTGATAAACAGCAAATCTTATCGGTCTTGGCAAAGAAATCCCGTGATAATGGGCGAACGCCGATGCAATGGGATGCGACTGCCAATGCTGGATTTACTCAAGGGGAGCCGTGGATAGCGCTGAATAGCGATTATCAGGAAGTGAATGCTGAAAACGCTATGCAAGATGATGATTCAGTTTTCCATTGTTATGCACGTTTAATCAAGCTGCGTAAGGAGTATCCTGTATTGACTTATGGCAGCTATGAAGATTTGTTGCCGTCTCACCCTTGGCTATGGTGCTATGTTCGTCGTTGGGAAAATCAGACGCTATTGGTTATCGCCAATCTCAGTGCAGAAACGCAAGAGTGGTCGCTGGATGCTTCTTTATCCGATTGCTCATGGGTTAAATTGATGGGGAACTACCCTGAAAACCAATTGCCGGCAAAAAATATGCAGCTACAGCCTTATGAAGCTGTTTACTGGTTAGCGGAGTAATAACGGTTTTTGCTGTTGGTTAAATGAATCGTAGGGTAGACCGCACTTTTTGCGGTCTACCTAAATTACCGTCTTGCAATTCTTATTTACAATTAACTGGAATTAACGTTTTAATGCTTCTGATAATTCATCACGCATTTCAGCCAGAATATCTTTAACAACGCGTGGATTACCTGCAACAAGGTTGCCGGAATGAACATAATTATGACCGCCGACGAAATCAGTTACGATACCGCCAGATTCGCGAACTAACAGCTCGCCACCCATAAAATCCCACGGTTTTAGGCCAATTTCAAAGTAACCATCTACCCGGCCAGCCGCAACATAAGCCAGATCCAGTGCAGCCGAGCCGGTACGACGGAAATCAGCGCAACGAACAAATAATTTACCCAAAGTATTAATGTAAACAGTGGAATGATGTTTTGCTTTGAATGGGAAACCTGTTGCCAGAATAGTGCCATCCAAGTCGCGGGCATTAGTGCCACGCAAACGGTAGCCATTCAACTGCGCCCCTTGACCGCGGGTTGAGGTGAAAAGCTCATTACGCATTGGATCGTAAACAACTGCAACTTCGGTACGGCCTTTAATGCGTACTGCAATGGAAACCGCGAAGTGCGGGAGGCGTTTGATAAAGTTGGTCGTGCCATCCAGTGGATCGATTACCCATTGAATATCAGCTTCTTCGCCTAGCAGCTCGCCACTCTCTTCGGTAATAATCGAGTGTTTAGGATAAGATTTGCGAATAACGTCGATAATGAGCGCTTCTGCGGCTTTGTCAACGTTGGTAACAAAGTCGTTGCTGCCTTTTTGGCTAGCTTCAACCGCATCGGGAGTTTCATAATTTTTGGCAATTAGATTGCCGGCTTTACGCGCTGCGCGTATGGCGATGGTCAGCATCGGATGCATGGGATATCTTCCACCAGGATGTTAAAGAACGGGTAATTAATCGGCGCACAGTATAGCAGTAGTTCGGAAAAATGACTAATGCTGTGTTAAGATATTTGGCTCTTATAACTATCCAGACTATTCAGAAGTTGTCATGTTAGAAAATATCCGCATTATCCTGGTTGAAACTTCCCACACTGGAAATATGGGATCAACCGCCCGGGCAATGAAAACAATGGGATTAACCAACCTTTATTTAGTGAATCCATTGGTTCAGCCAGATTCTCACGCAATTGCGCTTTCTGCGGGCGCCAGTGATGTTATTGGTAATGCGACGGTTGTCGATAGTTTGGATAAAGCGCTGGCGGGTTGTGGATTGGTGATTGGCACCAGCGCCCGCTCAAGAACGTTATCATGGCCGATGGTCGAACCTCGTGAATGTGGTGAACGCAGTGTTCAGGAAGCTGAGTATGCGTCAGTCGCCATTGTTTTTGGCCGTGAGCGGGTAGGGTTGACCAATGAAGAATTGCAGAAGTGCCATTATCATCTAAATATCCCAACTAACCCGGAGTACGGTTCGTTAAATCTGGCGATGGCGGTTCAACTTGTCAGTTATGAAATCCGTATGGCCTATTTGGCGCGTCAGGATAAAAATGAGCAAAAAATCGATGAGACGGAATATCCATTAGCTGATGATATAGAACGCTTTTATCATCATCTCGAATCTGTGTTAAATGATTCAGGTTTTATTCGAAAAGCGCATCCAGGCCAAATAATGAATAGATTAAGGCGGCTTTTTACCCGTGCCCGGCCTGAAGCGCAGGAACTGAATATTCTGCGTGGTATCTTGTCCTCCGTTGAAAAATGGGCGAAGAAATAGTTGAGTAAATTACTAGGTTAAATAGTTGACTAAAATACTCAGGAATGACACAATTTCGCTCATATTTCACCACGGGGTAATTCATTTATGAGATTGACATCTAAAGGGCGTTATGCAGTAACTGCCATGCTTGATGTGGCATTACACTCACAAGAAGGTCCGGTACCGTTGGCCGACATTTCTGAACGTCAAGGTATTTCCCTCTCCTATCTTGAACAACTATTTTCCCGCTTGCGCAAAAATGGTTTGGTTTCAAGTGTCCGTGGTCCGGGTGGTGGTTACTTATTGGGCAAAGATTCCAGTGAAATTGTTGTTTCCGAAGTGATTTTCGCAGTTGATGAATCAGTAGATGCTACCCGTTGTCAGGGTAGAGAAGGGTGTCAGGGCGGCGATCGTTGCCTGACTCATGCTTTATGGCGCGATTTAAGTGATCGTATTACTGGTTTCCTGAGCAGTATCAGTTTAGAAGAATTAGTCAATAACCAAGAAGTATTGGACGTTGCTGGTCGCCAGGATAACGATAAACGCCGTGCGCCTAACGGCAGAGCACAAGAAACAATTAATGTCAATCTGCGCCCATAAGCAGAACTTGTGATGAATTGAAGTATTAGAAGTAGGGAGCATGTGAGCAATGAAATTACCAATTTATTTAGATTACTCAGCAACGACGCCGGTTGATCCGCGCGTTGCTGAAAAGATGATGAACTATCTGACCAGGGACGGGATATTTGGTAATCCCGCTTCTCGTTCACACCGTTTTGGCTGGCAGGCTGAAGAAGCGGTTGATATTGCCCGTAATCAGATTGCTGACTTGGTGGGTGCAGATCCGCGAGAAATTGTTTTTACTTCTGGCGCAACGGAATCTGACAATCTTGCCATCAAAGGCGCAGCTAATTTTTACCAGAAAAAGGGTAAGCACATCATCACCAGCAAAACTGAACATAAAGCGGTGTTGGATACTTGCCGTCAATTAGAACGTGAAGGGTTTGAAGTCACTTATTTGGCGCCTCAGAGCAACGGGTTGATTGATTTAAACGATCTGGAAGCCGCGGTGCGTGATGACACCATTCTGATTTCTATCATGCATGTTAACAACGAAATTGGCGTGGTGCAGGATATTGCCGCCATCGGTGAAATGTGCCGCAGTCGCGGTATCGTTTTCCATGTTGATGCCACCCAGAGCGTGGGCAAGCTGCCGATTGACTTAACCAAGCTGAAAGTCGATTTGATGTCTTTCTCTGCTCATAAAATTTACGGGCCGATGGGGATTGGCGCGCTGTACGTTCGCCGTAAGCCCCGTATTCGTATTGAAGCGCAGCAACATGGCGGCGGTCATGAACGCGGTATGCGTTCTGGTACTTTGCCTGTTCATCAGATTGTGGGCATGGGTGAAGCTTACCGTATCGCCAAGCAGGAAATGGAGAGTGAATCTCAACGTCTGCGCGGTCTGCGGTTGCGTCTGTGGCAGGGTATTAAAGATATCGAAGAGGTCTTCCTTAACGGGGATTTGGAGCACGGCGCGCCGCATATTCTGAATGTCAGCTTCAACTATGTTGAAGGTGAATCACTGATGATGTCATTAAAAGATCTGGCGGTCTCTTCGGGTTCTGCATGTACTTCCGCCAGCCTGGAGCCTTCCTACGTACTGCGTGCGTTAGGGATGAATGACGAACTGGCTCACAGCTCTATCCGTTTCTCTTTAGGGCGCTTTACGACAGAAGAAGAGATCGACTACGCCATTGAACTGATTCACAAATCTATTGGCCGCCTGCGTGAACTTTCTCCACTGTGGGAAATGTTTAAACAAGGTGTGGATCTAAACAGTATCGAATGGTCTCATCATTAATCAGACGGTTTCAGGAGTAACAACATGGCTTACAGCGAAAAAGTAATTGATCACTATGAAAATCCACGTAACGTCGGTTCTTTCGATAGTGAAGATCCAATGGTTGGCAGCGGCATGGTCGGCGCCCCTGCGTGTGGTGACGTGATGAAACTGCAAATCAAAGTCAATAATGAAGGCATTATTGAAGATGCGCGTTTCAAAACTTACGGTTGCGGTTCTGCGATTGCTTCCAGCTCTTTAGTCACTGAGTGGATGAAGGGCAAATCTCTGGAGCAGGCGGAAGCGATTAAAAATACTGAAATTGCAGATGAATTAGAACTGCCGCCAGTGAAAATCCACTGTTCTATTTTGGCAGAAGATGCGATTAAAGCAGCGATTGCGGATTACAAAAGTAAACGCCAGGCCAGATAAACGGCCCTTAATAATAAGAAGATAGAAAAAAATTTGGTGGATACTGGCTGTTACATACCATCCGGTATCCGCCTTTGCTGGTTTTAATAAGTGAGGTTGTTGTATGTCAATTTCCCTTACAGAAAGTGCTGCACAACGCGTTTCATCATTCCTGAGTAACCGTGGAAAAGGTGTTGGTTTGCGTCTGGGGGTCAGAACCTCTGGCTGTTCAGGTATGGCTTACCTGCTTGAATTTGCCGATATGATTAACGAAGACGACACCGTGTTTGAAGATAAGGGCGTCAAAGTTATCATAGATGGTAAAAGCATGGTCTATCTCGACGGTACAGAACTGGATTTTGTTAAAGAGGGCCTTAACGAAGGCTTTAAATTCAACAACCCAAATGTTTCCAGTGAATGTGGTTGTGGAGAGAGTTTTAACGTTTAATTCCGTTTTTCGGCCAAATCCAGAGTAAGTTTAGATTATGGACTATTTCACTTTATTTGGGCTGCCGGCTCGTTATGCTGTTGATCGTGAACAACTGGCAAGCTGTTATCAAGAATTGCAGCGTCAGTTTCATCCGGATCGCTTTGCTAATCAGCCAGAGCGTGAAAAAACGCTGGCGTTGCAGCAAGCTGCGACTATCAATGACGGTTATCAAACGCTCAAACATCCACTGAAACGCGCTGAATATATGCTCTCTCTGCATGGTTTTGATTTAGCCAATGAACAGCACACCATGAATGACAACGCTTTCCTGATGGAACAGCTTATGTTGCGGGAGGAGTTGGAGTGTATTGCCGGCAAAGCTAATCCAGAAGCGGCATTGGCTGATTTTGCTGCTCGTGTAAGTGGGATGATTAAAACTCGTAGTCAGCAAATGGCGCAGCAATTGGATGAACAGCAGTGGGAGCAAGCCGCTGATACGGTGCGTAAATTACGTTTTCTGGATAAATTGCAACAGCAGGTTGAGCAACTGGAAGAACGTTTACTGGACGACTTTTAAGGAAAGCGTATATGGCCTTATTACAAATTAGCGAGCCGGGGTTATCCGCTGTACCACATCAACGTCGTTTAGCTGCCGGTATTGATTTAGGCACGACACATTCGTTAGTTGCCACTGTTCGCAGTGGGCAAGCGGAAACATTGATGGATAGTGAAGATCGTTACTTGCTTCCCTCGGTTGTTCGCTACCATGAAAAGGGGCCTGAAATTGGTTGGCAGGCCCGTCAACAGGCTGCGTGCGATCCTGCGAATACCATCAGCTCAGTAAAACGTATGATGGGACGCTCTTTGGCTGACATTCAGCAGCGTTATCCAAATCTTCCTTATCAATTTCAAGCGAGTGAAAACGGGTTGCCGTTAATTAACACCGCAGCGGGTTTGGTCGATCCTATTCAGGTTTCTTCTGACATTCTTAAATCGCTGGCGCAGCGTGCAGAAGAAACACTGGATGGTAAGCTTGATGGTGTTGTGATCACTGTTCCTGCCTACTTTGATGATGCTCAGCGTCAGGGAACAAAAGATGCGGCGCGTTTAGCCGGGTTACACGTTCTGCGCTTGCTGAATGAACCGACTGCGGCTGCGATTGCCTACGGACTGGATTCTGGTCAAGAAGGTGTGATTGCGGTTTATGATTTAGGCGGCGGTACATTTGACGTTTCTATTCTCCGGTTAAGCCGTGGTGTCTTTGAGGTGCTGGCGACCGGTGGCGATACCGCGCTGGGTGGTGATGATTTTGATTTGCTACTGGCTGATTGGGTCCGTGAACAGGCGGGAATTGGCGATCGAGATGATCATCGTCTGCAACGGCAGCTATTAGATATGGCTACTCAGGTAAAAATCGCCTTGAGTGATACTGATGTTGCAGAGATAAACATTGCCGGCTGGCAGGGTAAAATCACCCGTTGCGAATTTGAAGCTTTGATAACGCCATTGATAAAACGGACTTTACTGGCAAGTCGCCGGGCATTGAAAGATGCAGAAGTCTCTGCGGATGAGGTTTTACAGGTGGTTATGGTGGGTGGTTCAACCCGTGTACCGCTGGTTCGTCACATGGTTGGCGAATTTTTTTGCCGCGAACCGCTCACTTCCATTGATCCTGATAAAGTCGTTGCGGTGGGCGCTTCGATTCAGGCGGATATTCTGGTGGGTAACAAGCCAGATAGCGACATGCTGCTGTTGGATGTGATTCCGCTTTCACTGGGGCTGGAAACGATGGGGGGCTTGGTTGAAAAAGTTATCCCACGTAACACGACCATCCCGGTTGCCAAAGCGCAAGAATTCACCACCTTCAAAGACGGCCAGAGTGCAATGAGTATTCATGTAGTGCAAGGGGAAAGGGAATTGGTAAGTGATTGCCGTTCACTGGCCCGTTTTACCCTACGTGGTATTCCGCCATTGCCGGCTGGTGGGGCCCATATCCGGGTCACTTTCCAGGTAGATGCTGATGGCTTGCTGAGTGTCAGCGCGTTGGAGAAATCTACTGGCGTCGAAGCTTCGATTCAGGTGAAGCCTTCCTATGGCTTATCTGATGAAGAAATTGCTCGCATGATAAAAGATTCTATGGCGAATGCTCAGGAAGATATCAGTGCGCGTAAACTGGCGGAACAAAAAGTTGAAGCGGCGCGAGTACTGGAAAGTGTCACCGGTGCGTTAGAAAAAGATGCCGATCTACTGAATGAACAAGAACAGGCGGCAATTGATGCTGCCGTGGAAATACTTATAACAAGCGTTCAGGGCAATGATCCTGAAATTATTGAAAACGCGATTAAACAACTGGATAAGCAAACGCAGGAATTCGCTGCACGCCGGATGAATTCATCTATTCGCCGGGCGTTGGCGGGCCATTCTGTGGATGAGATTTAATTATGCCGAAAATTGTATTTTTACCTCATAACGATCTTTGCCCTGATGGCGCAGTTTTAGAAGCCAAAGAGGGGGAATCCATTCTGAATGTTGCATTGCGCAATGGGATTGAAATTGAACATGCTTGTGAAAAATCCTGTGCTTGCACAACTTGTCATTGTATCGTTCGAGAAGGTTTCGATTCACTGGAAGAAAGCTCGGAACTGGAAGATGACATGCTGGATAAAGCTTGGGGGCTGGAACCGGAAAGTCGTCTGAGTTGTCAGGCTAGAGTTTCTGACGAAGATTTGGTGGTAGAAATTCCAAAATACACCATCAACCATGCCCGTGAGCACTGATTGGCAGGAGAAAAATAAATGAGCCTAAAATGGTCTAACAGCCGTGAAATCGGTGAAGCGCTATATGACAAATTTCCTGAGATAGATCCAAAAACCGTTCGCTTTACTGATATGCACCAGTGGATTTGTGAGCTGGATGATTTTGATGATGCGCCTGAAAAATCCAATGAAAAGATTTTGGAAGCAATCCTGCTCGTTTGGTTGGATGAATTTGAATAACAAATAGCATTAATTTGTTATTTATCTGTCATCGTTTTAGGTTAGGCTGAACTTTTGAAAAACTGGCTTTGGCCGGTTTTTTTATAGATTAATATCTGGCAGACGAAGAATTATATCGGTAGAAGCTTGAATAAGCTCCTCGTTGCCATCAAGCGGTAATAATAAGAGGTGAGAAAAGAATGACTAAACAAATCATGCCAATAACACTGTCTTATGAACCAGCAGCAGCTTGCTGGGGTGAAAAAGCGCTGATTAGTTCGAGTGATCAAGGGGTGACGATTCATCTGGTTGGCAAAGGTAAACTAGGGGCAGTACAACGTGCCGGGCGTAAAATTGACGGACAGGGAATTCGTCATGTAGCTCTGGTTGGCGAAGGTTGGGATTTAGAGAAAAGTTGGGCTTTCTGGCAAGGATTCCGTGCGCCAAAAGGCAGCCGTTCTATTGAATGGCCTCAATTGCCTGCGGCTGAAAAACAGGAATTGGAAAGCAGAATTAAAATTATTGATTGGGTGCGTGACACCATCAATATGTCAGCGGAAGATCTTGGGCCGGAACAATTGGCGAAGCGTGCGATTGACCTGATGTGTAGTATGGTGGGTGAGTCAGTCAGTTATCGCATTATTAAAGGCGAAGATTTACGTGAACAGGGTTATGCTGGCATTCATACCGTTGGCCGTGGTTCTTCTCGTGATCCGATTCTGTTGGCGTTGGATTACAACCCAACAGGCAACCCGCAAGCGCCGGTGTTTGCCTGCCTGGTAGGTAAAGGCATTACATTTGATACCGGCGGCTACAGCCTGAAACAATCTTCCTTTATGGATTCCATGAAATCGGATATGGGGGGAGCAGCAACCCTGACAGGCGCGTTGGCGCTGGCAATCAGCCGCGGCTTGCAACAACGGGTTAAACTGTTCCTCTGCATCGCGGATAACATGGTCAGTGGTAATGCCTTTAAACTGGGTGATGTTATTCATTACCGTAATGGCAAATCTGTTGAAGTAATGAATACGGATGCGGAAGGTCGTCTGGTTCTGGCTGATGGTTTAATTGACGCCAGCAAAGAGAAAGCGAAATTAATCATTGATGCGGCAACCTTGACCGGTGCAGCGAAAACGGCTGTGGGTAATGACTACCATTCTGTACTCAGCTTTGATGACAAACTGGCGGCTGATCTGTTGGCGGCGGCTGCATCCGAGAATGAACTGTTCTGGCGCTTACCATTAGCTGAATTCCATCGTAGCCAACTACCATCAAATTTTGCTGACTTGAACAACGTTGCTGCGTCACCGCATACTGCGGGCGCCAGTACTGCGGCGGCTTTCCTGTCTCACTTTGTGGAAGAATACCAAAAAGGTTGGGTTCACATTGATTGCTCGGCGACTTATCGTAAATCTGCGGTAGAACATTGGTCCGCTGGTGCAACAGGTTATGGGGTTCGTTCGATTGCTAATTTGTTGTTGGCGAAGGCAAAATAAATTTATTTTATCTAAAAAACTGATTGGAGATTTTTATGAGTTCATTAAGTGAATTAACTTCGGTTGAGATTGATGTTCCAAGTGGTAGTAAAATAACACTTAGCCAACCGGAAGAATATCCTTCGCAGCTCATTGAAGCTTTGGTCAGTTTATTTAGCCAACGTAAACCGGTTCGCCGTGCTTTTATCATTCAAGCCCATGATAAAAATGTGGATGAAAACCCTAATTTGTTAATTGGACTGGAAATAAATGGCGCCGCAGATGAAATTGAACAACTGATCCATGAAGCGGGCAGTATTGCCTGTGAATACACATCGGAAGAAGAACCGATTGATTTCTGTTTAGTTGATGAAAAAGAGCGTGGCATCAGCCATTATTTGATGCAGCATACGCAGCCATTCTATCAGCGTAAATTAGGTAGTTGGTTGCGGGGAAGTATTCCGGTAATGAATAAGTGATTATTTAGCAGGTGATAAATGGTTGTCGGTAGAATTGGAGGCTTCCATTTATTACCCCATTACCGAATCAAGTAGAAATTAAAGAGTCTGAGTCCAGTAAAATATCGGGCTCAGATCTTGATGATCGAGTGATTTAAATTGCTCAATTTTTTTGGAATAATTCACAAGGTTGGGGTAGTTTTGGCTGTTATATTTTTTGAATAAGTATTAGTTACAAAAATTTTAATTACTCTTATTGAATTTTTTTTGCAAAATAACTTACTTTTGTTTCATATATAATGAGATTATATTAAATAATTGATTGAAAATGATAAAATAAAAACCAAGTTAATATATGATGGAGATATTAAGCTATTTACAGTCTATCAGAATCTTAGTTTATTTTTTTGTTATTATCTTTGACATTGAATTTTACTGTTTTTTTATTTATAAAAAAGACACTTTTATTTTACATTAAATTTTTTAATTTTAAATAAATGAAATTATTCATAATTGCCATTTCCATTTTAGATAATAAGTCTAATTTAATTCTCGCAGAAAAAAACTTTATAGAATAAGTGTGTGGGAGTAATGAAGTTTGTATCCTTGGGTTAATGAGCTAACTTCTTAACCTTGGTGAATAATATGGCTTAAATTATAAAACACGCTAGAAGACCTTGTCTCGCTTGGCTTAGTGCATGTTCTCTCAGTCGTCATAATTTATGTCATAAAATATTGAGTTTATCAGTTAAAATACAGACAAATAAGTTATAAAATTACTGCCTTCGATGACCGCTTTGTAGTAACCAAAATTCATGCTGCTAATATTTTGTTCAATGTATGTACCAGCTTTTGTGTTGATGCATAATTGTTTAATTTAAAGTGTGAAACAAAGATAGTTCAAAGATTCCTTTCTAGCACTCTAAGCAACTAGCAGCCTTATCTGTATTTGGTAGTAAAACTCAATAACTTTTACCAGGTTTTTAACTTAAAAAGCCGACCAGACTCTCCTTCGTCATGCAGTTGAAGAACAATTTCTGTACTGTCAAACACTGGCAGTTCTTTAGGAGATCTAGCAGGAAGATCTGAATCTATTAGTGTGATAACAGACTGAATACCTAGTTCAACGTAATCACGTAAAATAGCCAATAAATTCTCTTTCTTTCTATTATCCAAAGACTCGAATACTCCATCGTGAAAGGCAAAATGAGGAAATTTTTCATCTTTATGAACTCTTAGTACTGCTAAATCAAAAGCGATACATAGCAGCTTTCTATAAGTATGTCCTAAGTCTGCACTCGTTGCGTTGCCTGATTCATCAAGGATTTCCGCTTTAAATTGCAAGTGTCCCTCTCGATTCGGAGATACACTAAGTAATGCCTTACGGCTAATGACAGTATCAACAATTTCACTAAAATAGAGCCGGATTTGAGAGAAAACGCTAGATTGATCTGAATTCTGAGACTCAACATTATCCTCAATTTTGGATTGTAAATGACTACACTCTTCGGAAAGTGCTCGAATTTCAGTTCTAAGCTCTTGCAACTTGTGTAGATGTGCCTTTTGTCTCTCTAGAGTCTCAATATCCGCACGTAGAGAAACTAGTTCTTTTGAGAGAGTTTTATATTTGGAAAAAACCTCTGTGTCACTTAAGAATGACAAATTTTTCGAGCGACGTTTTCCCAGTTCGTTTAGTCTGGTATTTATACTTCTCAATTTGTCTTCAATTTCTAACTTTTCTTCAGTCAGATATCCAAATCGTTCTTCAGTTATAGCTTTGTTAAATCCTAACAACTGTTCGAAGTCCTTTTTTATCTGACCGCTAAAAAGCACCCCTGCTTCATTGAAAAGCTTTTCAGCTTCTTCAGTATTGAATAAAATTTTATCCTCCTCTAAGGATTTTAGGATTTTCTTTCTACTCTGATTTAATGAATATCTTTCTTGATTAAGACTAGCGATCTCTTCATCTATCTCTTCAACAAGTACTTTTGTTTTCTCTTTGTCTTGTTGTCGGAAATCAAATATATCAAGAAGTTCCTGCTTCTTCTCCGCATCTTTCTTCTTTAATAGCAAAATACCTTCAATTTTGCTGATGTCTTCGAGCGACCCCCCCAACTCTTTCTTTACTGCTTTTTCAGTTGTCTGTTTCTCTTCCAGAGCTTTTTCTTTTTCATAGTGTTCTTTTATAAGCTCTGCATTAAACCCGAGTATATGAGAGAGATAGGGCTTCCATGATGCATCTTTGGAACGAAACTTTCTCAATTGGAAGACATCGCTATAATCATCCTGAGATCGAATAAGGTATCCAATACTATTGCGATAACTCCAAGGTTTTATCACGCTAAGATCAAGTAAACTATCTAACAGCTCTTTGGCTTTATCAAAGGAAACATCTTCATGATCCCATTGCTCTGTAGGCAAAAGAGAGTAATCTTGATTTTTTTCTTGATGTTTCTTAAAACGTATCTTTGAGGCTTGGGCGACATCCCTACGGATAGTCAAGAAACTTGAATCTTTTAGTTCGACCTCAAGAAAAAAGACAAACTGATTAAATATATCAGGGTGTTTAAATAGGAAGAAGTTTGGATTTCGCTTGGATAATAGTGTGAAGTCTATCACACGACCCAATGTACTTTTCCCTAGATTATGTGTGTCTTTTTCTTTGTTTTCTGGGAGCCGAATTTCACCATATATAACATTAAGCCCTTCGTAAAAAGTAACGGGCTCAAAAAGAGATGGCTTGTTTGAATAAATCTTAGACAGTTTCATTGTTATTAGCTACATATTCAATGGCATCAGTTTTAGGACGATATTCAATGATACCCATAATAAATAAAAAGTTTAGAGCTGGGAGAAATAATACATCACCACCGGAAACTGCTTTCTTTGTATAGCTCAACAGGTCGCTATAATTCTCGATTCTCAGTCCCTTAAGACGTGAAAGAATAATCAAAGCTACATTGATTACTGTCTTGTCTGGATGAGAATGTTTAGTTGGTCGCAGCATATTCTTCTTCACTACCGATGTCGCAATTCCAATACATGTAAAAAAGCATTATTTTAGTAAGCCGTCTATGCTTTTTTAGAACAGGGTCCCTTCCAAAAAGAAGATCGAAAAGGTAATTCATTACGCTATCAAAGTTTTGATATTCCTTTCTTTTTGCAATTATTTTCAGTTGAAACTCCTCAACTACATTTTCATAGAGCTGCATAATCTCTGCATTTTCTGGTGCAGCCAGAAAAGCTTTAATCTGAGCTGTTTCTTTCAAATATCTCCTTCTTAATATTTCAGCATATTCGCTGCTCATGTTGTTAATTTGGTTTTTCTGGCTATAGGGTATCCTAGGAGTGGGTGGATCGTCTTTCGTAGATAAACCTTTCTTTTGCTGAGCCGCTAAAGCGTATACAACATCAGAAAGATCGTCGGGGCTTACGATTAAAGGGGAGTCTACCGGATCAAGAGCTGCTCTCCCAGCAACTTTCGGAAAAGATTTAAGCCATGTTTCCAATAATTCTATACCGCAAAGGCAAATAGAGGATTCGGGTATATCGCACTCTTTTGCTAGATAGGATCTTATCTCGCTTTCTGCATTACCTGCCAGTCGCCTGTTAGAAAACAACATGTAGTGATCTAATTGTTTCGCACTTCGTAGCTTTTTAATCCTGACAATTTCTTTACTTAATACACTTGAGTCGCCATCAGGGCTGTAGAAGTCAGATTCCGAAAAAAGCCTGTTGTACCCGTTAGTATGTTTTGCTTGGATAATGGTGGTACCACTCCAAGGTGCAGATGTACTGGGATAAAGAGCACTGGTACCTACAAACTTGGCATCTCTGCCTCCATCGGGGCCTTTCGAGAAGCCTTGTACGGCAATTCCATGTAGTTCTTGGCATAAAAAAACAATCAGTTGCTCAAATTGGTCGTCACTTAAGTCTTCATAAGCATACTTCATTTATCTATACATTCTCTTGTTGGTTTAATAGGGGTAATTTTAAGCTGCATTCCAACTGCATTTAATGATGAACACAGAGTTCTTATGGTCGGATTTCCAGTTGTTGAGAGCGCTCTGTAGAGAGATTCTCTAGATAAACAGTCTCTTTAGCAATAGAAGGATAATCCACCATGAGCCCCGGCAACTTGTCTTGCAGTTTTCAGTAACAAGCGAACATCTTGAGTTTTTCTGTCCTCATTCAATTCTGGGCTAAGGTGTCTAATAGCACTCTCGTTTTTTACAGATTTACCCAATTTTCTTACCCCCCTTTAACCAGCTATCAGAAGTTAGAATACTGTAGCTTAAAAGAGATAAAGTATAAATAGCAACCTTAGCTAAGCAACTGGAAGAGTCTATTTATCAACAGGCTATTTAACCATTGCACGGAAAATACTCTTTGACCATGATGGCGATATGAGCTTTTACTTTATGATCACATAGCATGTAAGTAGATCCAGTTCACTTGGTCTTTACTACTTTTTTGAGCTTGGATTCTTCTAACAACTGAGCTTTATTATTTATACCCGTCATCTTTCAAGTTGCCTCTTTGTTGGCTGTACTTACTCACCCCGGTCACATCGTTATCTATGCTCCCGGGGGGCGCTCCCTTGCCGTCGCGATGCATCTTGAAATCCATAGGGTATATATCTAGATATTACTACGACCATTACCGAATCAAGTACAAATTAAAGAGTTTGAGTTTAATAAAATACCGGGCTCAGATCTTGATGAGCGAGTGATTTAAATTGCTCAATTTTTTTTGGAATAATTCACAAGGTTGGGGTAGTTTTGGCTGTTATATTTTTTGAATAAGTATTAGTTACAAAAATTTTAATTGATCTTACTGAATTTTTTGCAAAATAACTTAATTTTAATAATTTCTGTATCAATGTTTTTTTAACTAGAATGGATACAAGAAATAAGAGAGAGATAATTATAATTCAGTTTTTATATATATGGAAATATTAAATTGGTTATTGAAAATAATAAAATCCAATGCCAAGGATAATTGCGAAACGAATAAAATCAAATCATAATAACCTATAAATAATTCAGTGGTTATATTGACTCTTTTTTTAATAAAATCATTCTCAATTGATATTTCTATTTTCACAATAAGTCCAATTTAATTCTCTCAAGGGAAAACTTTATAGAATAGATAAAATATTATCTGATAATACATATTTCCCTTATTTCTGTGGCCTATTCTAATAGTTACTTAATAAAATCATTAATAATGATTTTATAAGAACTTTTAAGTTCACTGAATTGATAGTTAAAGATGTAATAATTTTAAAAGAAAATACTGATAAGAAATTAGGGATATTTTTTGTCTTAAATAGCAATGTTATATAAAACAATTGCTTATACCCTTCATCTTTCAAGCTGCTGCTTTGTTGGATGCATTCACTCACCCCGGTCACATAGTTATCTATGTTCCCGGGGATTCGCTCCCTTGCCGTCGCGATACATCTTGAAATCCATAGGATATATTTGTTTTATGCTATTTTTATCACGTTTATATTAAAAAAATATGTTAATTGTTTTTTACGTAATTAACTTTAGTGTTACTTTTATGGGAAAGGATTTTTAATTGTGTGGCCGGGATAGCCCATCACTTATAGGTTTTATTGACAGGTGTTTAATTAAATAAAAAGATTTTTATATTTGAGATTTTAACTTATGGAGAAATATATGTCATTAAAGAGGAAGATTTCATATTTGGAAGAAGTTAATGGTTCAGCAAAGGCAAATGAGGTACTGACCTGGTTACAGGCTTATATACCCGGTAAAGATCCTAATATTGTCGTTGGGCATGAGCCAAGTAAAGATGCGGCAAAAGAGTTAATCCGAAGTGATTATCGTTGGGGGCATCAGAGTAATGACAAATCTGAAACTTTCCAATTAACGTATAATTTCCTGGAGAGTGAGCCGGAGAATATGCCGTGGAGTATTTACGGCTTTTCAGCATTTAATGAAGAGCAAAAAGCTGCTGCAAAACTGTCAATTCAATCTTGGACTGATGTCGCCAATATTAAATTCACTGAAACCTCTGATGCGAGTAAGGCGAATGTCACTTTTGGTTTCTTTGATCTTAGTTTAACCGGGGATTATGCGTTTGCTGAGATGCCGTATCCGCATTTGAAACAAGTGGGAACTTGGTATAATGCGGAAAGCCGTACTTTCTTAAAAAATGATATTGAATTGAATGGTTATGGCCGACATACGTTTACTCATGAGATTGGTCATACATTGGGGTTGGATCATCCGGCTGATTATGATGCGTCTGATGATGTAATACCGACTTACAAGAACAAGGCGACCTATTTTGAAGATAGCGGCGCTTATACCGTCATGGGTTATTTCAGTGAAAAAAATACCGGACAGGACTTTAAAGGTATTGATTCTTCTGCGCCATTACTTAACGATATTTCAGCCATTCAAGCAATATATGGCGCGAATAATACTACCCGTGCTGGTGACACGATATATGGCTTTAATTCCAACACCGATCGCGATTTCTTTACGGCAAAAGATGCAAAGAGCAAAATCGTGTTCACTGCCTGGGATGCGGGTGGTAATGATACCTTTGATTTCTCTGGTTTTACTCAGGATCAACGTATCAACTTGAATGAAGCTTCTTTCTCGGATGTTGGGGGTTTGAAAGGAAATATCTCTATCGCCCGCGGCGTCACGATTGAAAATGCGATTGGCGGCAATGGTAATGACATTCTGATAGGGAATGATGCCAATAATACTCTGAAGGGCGGTGCAGGTGATGACATCATTTACGGTGGCTTGGGAGCTGATCATCTTTGGGGTGGGGAAGGCAAAGATACATTTGTCTATCTAAACGTCAAGGAATCACCTTTTCTTGAGCGTGATTGGATCCATGACTTTATTTCCGGTGAAGACAAGATTGATTTGTCATTGTTCGATCTAGGTGAAACAGGGAAAGGTAGTATTAAGTTTGTCGAAGAATTCACTGGTACCGTTGGGGAAGCGGTGATTAGCTATGATAGCGTTAACAAGGTAAATGATTTCGTTATTAATATGGGAGGAGAATTATCCCAAGATGGTTTTGGGGTGAAGATCGTTGGAGAGCCGCTGACAGAGGCTGATTTCATCCTTTCATAACACAACAACACAACCGCATCTGACTGGATGCGGTTATTCGTTTAAATTTTGCTGTATTCCGTATTCCGTACTCTGTCTTCTGTCTTCTGTCTTCCGCATTCTGTCTTCTGCCCATGTGGTTGGAGTTCCTAATCTACTATTTTTCTATTATATAATAAGTCAAATACATTTAAATAAGTAATTAATTGTGTGATCTTTTTATTTAAAAACAATCTCAAAATAATTTATTTTTAAATTAAAATTATTTATTGATGATATTAAACATAATTAATATATACATTGGTCGTATTATTTCATTATGACAAAACAATATATATGGAAGTTAGTTTTAATTTGAAATTGTTTCATATCGGTGTTAAATATAATTAACGTTTACATTAGTTGTATAATTTGATTATTATAAAATAATATGTAATCAGGCAGGTTGATAATTTTTACGTGTATAAATATACATTAATTAATATAACCAAATGATAAATCATGTTTTTTATGGTGCAGTCCGTTTCCTGTTGGAATGCGGGTAGGTTTATTTTGCAGAGAATTATTAAAGTAAATTCGATGTTAATTGGAGGTAGGGAGGTTTAATTTGTCTTTATAACTACTTAATTTTTTTATGAAATAATTTATATATGATATTAATTCTAAATGGACAAAATACCGCAAGGATTTAGCACTCATGCCAGTAAATATATTCAATACATCCATTTTCATATAGTTATGGTAGTTATGAAATTCAGCGTTAGCCAATAAAAAATTGCACAAAATCAAAGGCGCTTATTAAAAAAATAGGAACAAAAATGGAATATCTTTTGCCGGTTCACTGCGTGAACCATTTATTCCGTTGTCAGGAAAATAATTGTCGCAGAATTGTTAATTATCCGGTTGTCAACCGGGCTATTACATCCAGCGTTCAAGAGAATGTGCTGTCTGAGGATCTTAATTGATACCTGGTATGTGCCCATTTTTATTTCTTTGGGGAACGAAAGAAGGGCAAAACATTTGTGATGACTGTTGAGAATGACAGTTTTCAAATAACTAACAGATTCGTTGAGGTAGTAAGTAGATGAGAGATAGCATGGTTAAAGAAGAAATTATCTTTGACGCTAGATTAGTACAAGTACCGCCAGAAAAGGTCGGTGATGACATATCTGTTCAGAAACTTAATTTGTTGTCAGAGGCTGAACGCACACTGCTGCTGGAAACCTGGAATGCCACCGAAACCGTCTATCCTGACCAGTTAGGTATCCATCAGTTGTTTGAACGACAAGTAGAGAAAACCCCGGCAGCGACGGCGCTAATCGCAGGGGATAAAACTCTGAGTTATGCGGAATTGAATGCTCGCGCTAACCGATTGACTCATCAACTGATTAAACAGGGAATTGGCCGCAATGATCATGTGGCAATCCTGTTAGAGCGGTCTATCGAGTTGGTGGTAGCTCAATTGGCTATTCTCAAGGCGGGAGCGGTTTATATCCCTATCGATCCCGGAGTACCGGACGAGAGAAAAAATTGGCTGATAAACGATTGCTTAGCTAAATTGTTGCTCACCAGTGCAGAAGCGGATATCCCGGCTGATCTGGATATTCCGCTAATTCGTCTCTCTGATGAGACAGACGTGAGCAAGGAGAAGGAGGAGGGTTTTAATCTTGACTTACTTTGTGCCAGTACCGCGCCAGCATACATCATGTACACTTCCGGCTCGACTGGCACCCCAAAAGGGGTGATCGTGCCTCACCGCGCGGTGGTTCGACTGGTTATTAATAATGGCTATGTTGAAATTGAACCTAATGATCGGGTTGCCTTCGCAGCTAACCCTGCGTTCGATGCCAGCACTTTTGAAGTTTGGGCTTCTTTGCTTAATGGCGGGGCGCTGGTGGTTATCGACCACACCACTTTGTTGACGCCACAGGAATTTGTACAAGCATTAGACAGTTATCAAATTAATATCTTATGGTTAAGCGTCGGCCTGTTTAACCGGCTGGCGGCGGAGTTGTCTCCCGTCCTTCCACAGATGAAAAACCTGATTGTCGGCGGCGATATCCTTGATCCCCATGTGATTACCCAAGTTTTACGCAATAACCCGCCTCAACAATTATTGAATGCCTATGGACCGACCGAGGGTACCACCTTTACTACCACATATCGGATCGATGCTTTGGCCGCAGGAACAACTAACATCCCTATTGGCCGACCAATTGCTAACACGCGGGTTTACTTACTGGATGAGCAGGGCCAGCCGGTGCCATTGGGTAGTATTGGCGAGATTTATGTTGGCGGCGACGGGGTGGCCTGCGGTTATCTCAATCGCCCTGAATTGACCGCCGAACGCTTTGTGGTTGATCCATTTAGTAATGTATCGGATGCGCGGATGTACCGGACCGGGGATTTAGCCCGCTACCTGCCGGATGGCAATCTCGAATTCCTTGGCCGCAACGATCAGCAGGTGAAAATCCGCGGTTTTCGGATTGAACCGGGGGAAATTGAGGCCCGATTGGTAGAGTATTCGGCAGTACGTGAAGCGGTGGTCTTGGCGTTAGGAGAAGGGCAGAACAAGCAGTTAGTTGCTTATGTGTTGGCGGAGCCGGATAACGAGTTGCCTACTCACTTGCGTGAACACTTAAGTGTGCGGTTGCCTGATTATATGGTGCCGGCGGCTTTTGTACGGCTGGATGAATTCCCGTTAACTCCCAATGGCAAACTGGATCGCCGGGCGTTGCCGGCACCGGGTGAAGAGGCTTTTGCTCGTCAGGTTTACGCAGCACCGCAAGGAGAGCGAGAAATTGCATTGGCTACCATCTGGCGTGAGTTGCTGGGTATTGAGCAGATAAGTCGGCATGACAGCTTCTTTGCACTAGGCGGCCATTCGTTGCTCGGCGTGCGCATGATTGAACAGCTACGCCATTTAGGACTGACATTGGCTGCCCGTGACCTGTTTCAATCGCCAATACTGGCTGAATTGGCCCAAACATTGGGGCAGCATCAGATTATGGCAGTGCCGCCGAATGTCATTACTTCGGGGACCACTGAATTGACACCAGCGATGTTGCCGCTGATTGATTTGACTCAGCCTGAGATTGATCGCATCGTCGAGCAAGTACCGGGTGGGGTGGTCAATATTCAGGATATTTATGCGCTGTCACCGTTGCAGGACGGTATCCTATTTCACCATCTGCTGGCAAAAGAAGGTGACCCCTATTTGTTGGCTTACCCGATGATCTTTGCTGATCGTGATTTGCTAGACCGCTATTTATTTGCGGTACAACAAGTGGTTGACCGCCATGATATTTTGCGTACCGCTTTTATCTGGCAAGGATTATCCATTCCGGCGCAGGTGGTTTGGCGTGAGGCTCCGTTGTCAGTGACTGAACTGACGCTGAACCCGGCTGACGGGACGGTCAGTGATCAACTGACGCAACGTTTTGATCCGCGGCAATACCGTCTCGATCTAAGTCAGGCGCCGTTGTTACGCTTTGTGATAGCACAGGAAACGGATGGCCGCTGGTATGTACTGCAATTACAGCATCACTTGATTGGCGACCATACCACGCTGGAAGTCATGAACCACGAAGTTAGGGCCTATCTTGACGGACAGGACGATAATCTACCGGCGCCGGTACCTTTCCGCAATTTGGTGGCTCAGGCTCAGCAAGGGGTTGACCAGACAGAACATCACCGGTTCTTTACTGACATGTTGGCAGAAGTGGATGAACCGACGTTACCGTTTGGGCTGACTGAGGTACATCGTGATGGTTCTCAGGTTGTACAGGCGCACCGGATGCTGTCTTCCACGCTGAATGACCGCCTGCGTGCGCAAGCGAGACGTCTGGGCGTCAGTCTGGCAACTTTGTGTCATCTGGCTTGGGCACAGGTGTTGTCGCGGACCAGCGGACAAGAGAAAGTGGTGTTCGGCACTGTGCTGTTTGGACGTATGGCGGCGGGGGAAGGGGCTGACAGCGGCATGGGGCTATTTATTAATACCTTACCACTACGGCTGGATATAGATAATACCCCGGTACAGGATAGCGTCAGGGTGGCGCATGCCCGATTGGCTGGACTGCTGGATTATGAACATGCTTCACTGGCGCTAGCTCAGCGTTGCAGTGGGGTACAGGGAGGAACGCCGCTTTTTAGTGCTCTACTGAACTACCGGCATAATGAGCAACCGATGATTCCGTATGAGGCAATGCCGGGTATCGAATTTCTGGGCGAACAGGAGCGGACCAACTACCCGTTTGTTCTATCGGTGGAGGATGGCGGCGCCACATTGGGGTTGACTGCTCAGGTGGTACAACCGTTTGATTCAGAACGGGTATGCGGTTATATGCAACAAGCGCTGGAAAGCCTGGCGGATGCCCTTGAACTAGCGCCGGAAACGTCGATACGAGCGCTAAACGTTTTGCCTGCATCGGAACGCACACTATTACTAGAAACGTGGAACGCGACAGAAACACCCTATCCTGAACAACGGTGTATCCATCAATTGATTGAACAACAGGTGGAGAAAACCCCGGATGCCACGGCGCTGGTGTATGAAAATCAGACGCTCAGCTATGGACAACTGAATGCCAGCGCTAACCGGCTTGCTCATCAACTGATTACCTTGGGTGTCGTGCCAGATCAACGGGTGGCGATTTGCATGGCAAGTTCACCCGCGCGGGTGATCGCGGTGTTAGCCGTGCTGAAAGCGGGTGGGGCCTATGTGCCGTTAGATCCGGCTTATCCGGGAGAGCGACTGTCGCATATCCTGACCGATGCAGCCTCGGCTAGGGGGGTGAAGACAATAGTGCTGGCGGATAGTACCGGGCGGGCCGCATTGGGGGAGCAAGCGCTTGCGGGGCTGACGGTACTGGACCCGAATATCTTACCTGACCAGCCAGACAGCAATCCGCAGGTTCTTGCCTTGACCTCCCGCCATCTGGCCTACGTCATTTACACTTCTGGATCGACCGGGGTACCTAAAGGGGTGATGATTGAACATCGTGGGTTGGTCAATCTTATCCGGGATAAAATCACCCGATTCGATATTTGCCCTGCCAGCCGGATGTTACAGTTTGCTTCATTTGGCTTTGATGCCGGTGTCTGGGAAATCATGATGGCATTAGGTAGTGGCGCCTGTCTGATTATTCCGGCCGAAACCGTTCGTCAAGATCCGCGTCGCCTCTGGCATTACTTGGAAGAGCAATCGGTGACGCATGCCTGCTTGACTCCTGCTTTGCTGCGAGAAGGGGCCGATTTGCCAGCGATAACAACAAAACCGACATTGATATTGGGCGGTGAAGCTCCTAGCCCTGTGCTACTACGAGCACTAAGCCATCAGGCAACGCTATTTAATGCCTATGGCCCGACAGAAATTACCGTCTGTGCCACCAGTTGGCGTTGTCCGTCAGACTATACTGATGTGTTGGTTCCCATTGGGCGCCCGACAGCGAATACACGTCTTTACCTACTGGATAACCACGGCCAGCCAGTTCCATTGGGCGCAGTGGGGGAACTCTATATTGGTGGGGATGGTGTCGCTCGTGGTTATCTGAATCGTCCTGATCTGACTGACGAACGTTTCCTGATTGATCCATTTAGTGATGCTGCTGATGCCCGGATGTACCGGACCGGGGATTTGGTGCGCTACCTGCCGGACGGCAATCTGGTGTTTGTTGGCCGTAACGACCAGCAGATTAAAATCCGTGGTTTCCGCATTGAACAGGGTGAAATTGAAGCCCGGTTGGCAGAACACCCTATGGTGCGCGAAGCGCGGATAGCGGCCTTGGGGAATGGGCAGGATAAGCGTTTAGTTGCCTATGTTGTAGCCGACGAGGATAGCGGACTGGCGGCCAGTTTGCACACCCATTTGAGCGCTATGTTGCCTGATTATATGGTGCCGGCGGCCTTTGTGCGTTTGGCGGCCTTCCCGCTGACGCCAAACGGTAAATTGGATCATCAGGCATTACCGGCGCCGGGGGAGGAAGCCTTTGCTCGCCAAATTTACGTCGCGCCACAGGGGGAAATGGAAATCGCAGTGGCGGCTATCTGGCGTGAATTACTGGGGGTTGAGCAGATCGGCCGACACGATAATTTCTTTGCCTTGGGCGGACATTCCCTATTGGCGGTACGGATGATCAACCGGATAGCGGTTTTCGGCGTCGATCTGCCGTTGGCTGAGTTGTTTATGTTTCCGTCACTGTCTGCGTTTACCGAGAAGATCTGCGAACAACGTCATGCGGGCAGTGATGAATTACCTGAAATTAGGCCGATATCCCGTGATAGTCTCTTGCCCTTATCGTTTGGTCAGCAGCGTCTGTGGTTTCTGGCGCAATTTGAGGGGGTTAGTGATACCTATCATATACCGACCTCCTTGCGTTTATGTGGCCGGCTTGACCTTTCTGCTTGGCAGCAGGCTCTGAATCGCTTGTTTGCTCGTCATGAGGCGTTACGTTCGGTCTTTATCACCGTGGATGGTCAGCCTCAGGTTGAATTGTTACCGGCGGAATTTGGTCTACCGGTGAAAAAATACGATTTGCGTAAAGCCTCTAACGTGGATGAACAATTTAAGCGCTTGTGTGTACAGGAAGCCAAAACGCCGTTTGATCTTGCTCGTGGTCCCCTAATTCGTTGCGCACTGATCCAACTGGCCGATGAAGAGCATATATTCTTACTGACTCAGCATCATATTATTTCCGATGCTTGGTCTTTAAAGATACTTGAATCAGAACTGGTTGCGCTCTACGCGGCTTGTGTAAATCAACAGCCAGATCCGTTGCTGCCATTGACCATTCAATATCCTGATTATGCTGCCTGGCAGCGGCAGGTATTTTCAGGTGAAGGAGTACAGGCACAGTGTGATTACTGGCGTCGGACGCTGGCAGATGCGCCGGTGTTGCTTGAGTTGCCGATAGACAGACCTCGACCTTCCCAACAATCATTTACCGGCGGCCGGGTAGCGGTGCACATTGATGCCCCGTTGGTACAGGCTCTAAAACGTTTGGGGCAACAACACGGCACCACTCTGTTTATGACACTGTTGAGCGCTTGGGCTGCGCTGTTGTCGCGCTTATCCGGGCAGGATGATGTGGTGATTGGTATACCGAGCGCCAACCGCAACCGGCGTGAAATTGAACCCCTGCTTGGTTTCTTTGTTAACACACTGGCGTTGCGTATCGATTTATCCGGTATGCCGGATATGGTCACGTTACTACGGCGTGTACGGCAGACGACATTGGGAGCGCAGGAGCATCAGGACTTGCCTTTCGAGCAGGTAGTGGAAATTGTTCAACCGCCGCGCAGACCGGAACATACGCCAATATTTCAGGTGATGTTTGCCTGGCAGGAGAATGAAACAGAGGAATGGCAATTACCGGAATTGGCGGTAACACCATTCGAACTGGAATACGATATAGCGAAATTCGATCTGCAACTGGAATTAACGGAGAAAGCGGGCGAAATTGTTGGAGAGCTGAATTATTCTTCTGCTCTGTTCGACCATGAAACCATTGAAAGACAGGCTGGTTACTTGCAGGCCATATTGCGGGCAATGGTGAACCAGCCTCAACAACCTGTCACGGCTATCGACATTTTGTCATCCGCTGAACGGGAGTTATTGCTGGAGAATTTGAATGCGACCGAAGAACCGTATCCTACTCAGATATGTGTTCATCAGTTGTTTGAACAACAGGCAGAGAAGACCCCGGATGCCATCGCGGTAATCTATGAAAACCAGACGCTCAGCTATGCAGAATTGAATACCCGGGCCAACCGGTTAGCTCACCAGCTTATCGCCTTGGGCGTAGAGCCAGATCAACGGGTAGCGATTTGTGTGACCCGCTCACTGGCGAGAATAATTGGGTTATTGGCGGTGCTAAAAGCGGGCGGGGCCTATGTGCCGTTAGATCCAGCCTATCCCGGTGAACGTCTGGCTTATATGCTCACTGATGCTGTACCCGCTAGGGGATTGAAGGCAATCGTGCTGGCGGACAATGTTGGGCGGGCAGCACTGAGTGAAGACGTTCTGGCGACGCTGACGGTGCTCGATCCGAATACCTTACCGGAGCAGCCGGATAATAACCCGCAAGTCTCTGGATTGACGCCACAGCATCTGGCCTATGTGATTTACACTTCCGGTTCAACCGGCAGACCAAAAGGCGTAATGATTGAACATCGTAGCGTGGTGAATTTGACGCTGACACAAATTACCCAGTTTGATTTTTGCGCCGCCAGCCGAATGTTGCAGTTTGCCTCATTTGGTTTCGATGCCAGTGTGTGGGAAATCATGATGCCATTGAGCTGTGGGGCCATGCTGGTTATTCCGACAGAAACAGTGCGACAAGATCCGCAGCGCCTCTGGCATTATCTGGAGGAACAGGCGGTGACGCACGCTTGTTTGACACCGGCAATGTTTCACGATGGCGCTGATTTACCGGCGATAGCGATAAAACCAACCTTAATATTTGCAGGAGAAGCGCCGAGTACCGCGCTATTTCAGGCACTGTGCGACCGGGCCGATGTGTTTAACGCTTATGGGCCGACGGAAACCACCGTGTGTGCGACCATTTGGGATTGCCCGTCAGATTATGCTGGGGGATTAATCCCCATCGGCAGCCCGACCGCCAACAAGCGTCTTTATCTATTAGATGAACACCGTCAGCCAGTCCCATTGGGCACAGTGGGAGAATTGTATATCGGTGGCGTTGGGGTAGCGCGTGGCTATCTTAATCGCCCCGAGTTGACCGCTGAACGTTTCCTGAATGATCCGTTCAGTGATGAAGTGGGTGCCCGGATGTATCGGACTGGGGATTTAGCCCGCTATTTGCCGGACGGCAATCTGGTGTTTGTTGGCCGTAATGACCAACAGGTTAAAATCCGAGGTTTCCGCATTGAGCCGGGAGAAATTGAGGCACGACTGATTGAATGTCCAGAGGTAAGTGAAGCGTTGGTATTGGCGTTGGGTGACGGGCAGGATAAACGTTTGGTTGCTTATGTGGCGGCGCCAGTAGATGACGGACTGGCGACCAGACTGCGTGAGCGCCTGAGTGATATTTTGCCTGATTATATGGTACCGGCGGCTTTTGTGCGTTTGGATGTTTTTCCGCTGACCCCTAACGGTAAACTGGATCGCCGGGCGCTACCGGCACCGGGGGAGGATGCCTTTGCTCGCCAGGCTTATCAGGCGCCCCAAGGGGAAATTGAGATAGCATTAGCCGCTATCTGGCGCGAGTTACTGAATGTTGAGCAGATTGGCCGACATGACAGTTTCTTTGCCTTGGGCGGTCATTCGCTGTTGGCTGTCAGGATGATTGAACGTTTACGACGTATTGGGTTGGGTCTATCGGTGCAAACGCTATTCCAGCATCCGACATTAAGCGTATTGGCCCAATCTTTGGCGCAGCATCGTGAAATTAGCGTGCCTGATAACGGTATTACAGCGGATACGACTGTGCTGACGCCAGCAATGTTACCGCTGATTGATCTGACTCAAGCTGAAATTGATCGCATTGTTGAGCAAATACCGGGTGGGATTGCCAATATTCAGGATATCTATGCGTTATCACCGTTACAGGATGGCATTTTGTTCCACCATTTATTGGCAAATGAAGGTGATCCCTATTTACTGATCACTCAACAGGCTTTTGCCGATCGTCCTTTACTAGACCGCTATCTGGCAGCAGTTCAACAGGTGGTTGACCGCCATGATATCTTACGTACTGCCTTTATCTGGGAGGGATTGTCTGCGCCGGCTCAGGTGGTTTGCCGTCAGGCGCCGTTGTCAGTAACGGAATTGACGCTTAATCCGGCTGATGGGCCGGTCAGCGACCAACTGGCTCAACGTTTTGACCCGCGGCGGCATCGTATTGACCTGAATCAGGCGCCGTTATTGCGTTTTGTGGTGGCACAGGAGAGGGATGGCCGTTGGATTGTGTTGCAATTGTTGCATCACCTCATTGGCGACCATACCACGTTGGAGGTGATGAACAGCGAAGTGCAGGCCTTTCTCACTGGGCGAATAGATAGCCTGCCTGCGCCGGTCCCATTCCGTCATTTAGTGGCACAGGCTCGGCAAAGAATCAGTCAGGCAGAACATACTCGCTTCTTTACCGATATGCTGGCTGAGGTGGATGAGCCAACGTTGCCGTTTGGGTTGGTGGAAGCACATCATGATGGTTCACAGGTGACGGAATCTCACCGGATGCTGACCGCAGGACTGAATGATCGCTTACGTGGTCAGGCGCGGCGGTTGGGCGTCAGTGTGGCGGCGCTGTGTCATCTGGCTTGGGCGCAGGTGCTATCGCATACCAGCGGGCAA
Source organism: Photorhabdus luminescens subsp. luminescens (assembly GCF_001083805.1). GTDB lineage: Bacteria > Pseudomonadota > Gammaproteobacteria > Enterobacterales > Enterobacteriaceae > Photorhabdus > Photorhabdus luminescens. The sequence goes on from NZ_JXSK01000006.1 coordinate 70,612, forward strand.
AAGCAAGTGGTGTTCGGCACCGTGTTGTTTGGCCGTATGCAGGCGGGTGAAGGATCTGATAGTGGCATGGGACTATTTATTAACACCTTGCCGTTGCGGTTGGATATTGATAATACCTCGGTGCGAGACAGTGTACGCACAGCACATAGCCGATTGGCGGGATTATTGGAACATGAACACGCGTCACTGGCGCTGGCGCAGCGTTGCAGTGGCGTAGCAAATGGAACGCCGCTTTTTAACGCGCTGTTGAACTATCGACATAACACCCAGCCGGTCACGCCAGATGAAATCGTGAGCGGCGTTGAATTCCTTGGCGCACAGGAGCGGACCAACTATCCATTTGTGTTGTCGGTAGAGGATGGGGGTTCTGATTTAGGGTTGACAGCTCAAGTGGTACAACCATTCGATCCAGAACGGATATGTGGCTATATGCAACAGGCGTTGGCAAGTCTGGTGGATGCCCTTGAGCAGGCGCCGGACATGCCGGTACAGCAGTTAGAAATTCTGCCGGCAACCGAACGCACATTGTTGTTAAAAACCTGGAATGCTACTGAAACCGCGTACCCTGAGCGGTTGTGCATTCATCAACTGTTTGAACAGCAGGTGGAGAAAGCCCCGGATGCCACGGCGCTGGTGTGTGAAGAGCGATCCCTCAGTTATGCCGAGTTGAATGCTGATGCTAACCGATTGGCGTACCAACTTATTGCACTGGGCGTAGCGCCGGATCAGCGGGTGGCGATTTGCGTAGCAAGTTCACCGGCGCGGATAGTGGCGCTGTTGGCGGTGTTAAAAGCGGGAGGCGCCTACGTGCCGTTGGACCCGGCCTACCCGGGGGAACGTCTGATTCATATTTTGACTGATGCTGAACCGATTATTTTATTGGCAGATAGCGTTGGACGCTCAGCCTTAGGTGAACAAATGCTGGTGGGGCAGACAGTGATTGATCCAAATTCATTGCCGGATCAACCGGATAACAACCCACAACTGTCTACATTAACCTCCCGTCATCTGGCTTATGTGATTTACACTTCCGGCTCGACCGGCACGCCAAAAGGGGTAATGGTTGAACATCGCGGGCTGGTTAACCTTATCCGGGATAAGATCGCCCGCTTCGACATTCTGCCCGCTAGCCGGATGTTGCAGTTTGCTTCATTTGGTTTTGATGCGGGGGTCTGGGAAATGATGATGGCGCTATGCGGTGGCGCCGCTCTGGTTATTCCTGATGAGGCTGTTCGTCAAGACCCACACCGCCTTTGGCATTATCTGCAAGAGCAGTCAGTGACGCACGCCTGTTTGACACCGGCTCTGTTGCGGGATGGAACAGATTTGCCGGCGATAACGATAAAACCCACATTAATACTGGGAGGTGAAGCGCCCAGTGCGGCATTGCTTAAAGCGCTGCACAACAAGGCCACAGTATTCAATGCTTATGGCCCGACAGAAATCACCGTTTGTGCGACCAGTTGGCGTTGTCCACCAGACTATGCCGATGTGTTAGTTCCCATCGGGCGTCCAACGGCTAACACTTGTCTCTATCTGTTGAATGCCCTCGGTCAACCCGTGCCGCTAGGAGCAGTGGGAGAACTCTATATTGGCGGCGTCGGTGTAGCACGTGGTTATCTCAATCGCTCTGAGCTGACTGACGAACGTTTCCTAACTGACATGTTTAGTGAAATTGCGGGTGCTCGAATGTACCGAACCGGGGACTTGGTTCGCTATCTGCCGGATGGCAATCTGGTGTTTGTTGGCCGTAACGACCAGCAGATTAAAATCCGTGGTTTCCGCATTGAGCCGGGAGAAATCGAAGTCCGGCTGACAGAACACTCCGCAGTGCGTGAAGCATTGGTATTAGCTTTAGGTGATGGTCAGGACAAACGGCTGGTGGCTTATGTGGCGGCGGCAGAGGATGACGGGTTGGTTAACCACCTGCGTGAACATCTGAGTGCGCTGTTGCCTGATTACATGATACCGGCGGCCTTTGTGCGACTGGATACGTTCCCGCTGACGCCTAACGGTAAACTGGATCGCCGAGCGCTACCTGCGCCGGGGGAAGAAGCCTTTGCCCGCCAGATTTACGCTGCGCCGCAGGGAGAAACCGAAACCGTACTGGCTAATATCTGGCGTGAATTATTGGGTATTGAGCAGATCAGCCGATACGACAGTTTCTTTGCCTTGGGCGGCCATTCGTTGCTTGCGGTACGCATGGTTGAACGTCTGCGTAACTTGGGATTAACGCTGGCGGTACGTGATCTGTTCCAATCCCCGGTATTGTCTGAATTGGCGCAAACGTTGAGGCTAAATCAGGCGGAGAGTGTGCCTGCCAACGTCATTACGCCGGTCACCACTACGTTAACGCCAGAAATGTTACCGCTGATAGATCTCACTCAGTCTGAAATTGATCACATCATCGAACAGGTACCGGGCGGGATAGCCAATATTCAGGATATCTATGCCTTATCGCCGTTACAGGATGGGATTTTGTTCCACCATTTGCTGGCAGACGAGGGCGATCCTTATCTGTTGGCTGGTCAAATGGCCTTTGCTGATCGGAAGCTGTTAGATCGTTATCTGGCGGCGGTTCAGCAGGTGATTAATCGTCATGACATTCTGCGGACTGCTTTTATCTGGCAAGGATTATCTGTGCCGGCACAGGTTGTTTGCCGTCAGGTGCGGTTGTCGGTGACGGAATTGACATTAGATCCGGCTGATGGACCGATTAGCGATCAATTAGCGCAACGTTTTAACCCACGCCGATATCGTCTCGATTTGGGACAGGCGCCGCTATTACGCTTTGTGGCGGCGCAGGAGGGTGATGGCCGCTGGATTGTGTTGCAACTAATGCATCATTTGATTGGCGACCATACCGCACTGGATGTGATGAGTTACGAAGTTCAGGCATACCTTGACGGGCAGGAAAGCCGTTTGCCTGCCCCGGCGCCATTCCGCAATCTGGTAGCGCAGTCCCGGTTAGGGATGAGTCAGGCAGAACATACCCGTTTCTTTACTGAGATGTTGGCTGAGGTGACTGAACCAACATTACCGTTTGGGTTGGCGGAAGTTCGCCATGATGGTTCGCGGATGACCGAATCGCACCGAATGTTGACGCCTGAATTAAATAACAGTTTACGTGGTCAGGCGCGGCGATTGGGTGTCAGTCTGGCGGCGCTGTGCCATTTGGCTTGGGCACAGGTGTTGTCGCGTACCAGCGGACAGCAGCAGGTGGTCTTTGGCACTGTCTTGTTTGGACGCATGGCGGCGGGTGAAGGGGCTGAAAATGGCATGGGGCTGTTTATCAATACTTTACCGCTACGGTTGGATATGGATGATACCTCGGTGCGAGACAGTGTACAGATAGCCCATCACCGGCTGGCGGGATTGTTGGAACATGAATATGCCTCGTTGGCGCTAGCTCAGCGTTGTAGCGGTGTGCAGGGAGGAACGCCGTTGTTTAGTACCTTGCTGAACTATCGACACAATGCGTCGTCGGCGACGTCGAATGAAATCGTGAGCGGTGTCGAATTCCTTGGTGCGCAGGAGCGGACTAACTATCCGTTTACGCTATCGGTAGAAGATTTTGGCGATGCGCTAGGGCTGACAGCGCAAATCGTCCAGCCGTTTGATGCCGAGCGGGTGTGTGGTTATATGCAACAGGCGCTGGAAAGTTTGGCGGCAGCGCTTGAATACGCTCCAGAAACCCCGGTTCGGCAGTTGCAAGTTTTACCGGCAGTAGAAAAGAAACTGCTATTGAAAATCGGCAATGGCCCGCAAACGGCCTATTCCGATCAGTTGTGCATTCATCACCTGTTTGAACAGCAAGTGGCGAAAAATCCTGCGGCTACGGCACTGGTATATGAAGAGCAGACTTTCAGCTATGCAGAATTGAATGTGTGTGCTAACCGACTGGCTCATCAGTTAATTGAACTCGGCGTAGAGCCTGATCAGCGGGTAGCGATTTGTGTCACGCGTTCACCGTCAAGAGTGGCGGCGTTGCTGGCGGTACTGAAAGCGGGCGGCGCTTATGTTCCTTTAGATCCATCTTATCCGGGGGATCGGCTGGCTTATATGCTTACGGATGCGGCGCCATCAGTGGTACTGGCGGATAATGTGGGCCGTACCGCGCTAGGCGAGCAGGCGCTTGCTGCATTAACGGTACTTGATCCAACGCTCTTGCCTGATCAACCAAATAACAACCCGCACATTCCAGCGCTGACTTCACGGCATCTGGCGTATGTGATTTACACCTCTGGTTCCACCGGCACGCCGAAAGGGGTGATGGTGGAGCACCGCGGCTTGGTCAATCTGATTGGGGAGAAAATCACTCAATTTAACATTCGCGCGAATAGCCGACTGTTGCAATTTGCCTCATTTGGTTTCGATGCCAGTGTCTGGGAAATCATGATGGCGCTGTGTGGAGGAGCGACACTGGACATTCCGGTTGATACCGTTCGTCAGGACCCGCTGCGCCTTTGGCATTATCTGGAAGAACGGCGGGTAACACACGCCTGTTTAACCCCGGCTCTGCTACGGGATGGGGCCGATTTACCGGCGATAACGATCAAGCCCACGTTAATACTGGGCGGAGAAGCGCCCAGTGCGGCGCTGTTGCAGGCACTACGTGGTCGGGCAACGCTGCTTAATGCTTATGGTCCGACAGAAATCACTGTTTGTGCAACCTGTTGGCGTTGTCCGCCAGATTATACGGATGTGCTGATCCCGATCGGGCGCCCGACAGCGAATACACGTATTTATCTTCTGGATAATCACGGCCAGCCCGTGCCGTTTGGGGCCGTGGGAGAATTGTACATTGGCGGCGCTGGTGTCGCGCGTGGCTATCTCAACCGCCCTGATTTGACGGATGAACGTTTTCTTACCGATCCATTCAGTGATCAACCGGATGCTCGCATGTACCGAACTGGAGATTTGGCTCGTTATCTGCCGGATGGCAATCTGGTGTTCGTTGGTCGTAATGATCAACAGATTAAAATCCGTGGTTTCCGCATTGAACCGGGTGAAATCGAAGCACGGTTGATGGAGTATCCTGATGTGCATGAGGCGATTGTATTGGCGCTGGGCGACGGTCAGGATAAACGTCTGGTGGCTTATGTGGCGGCGCCAGCGGATAACGGATTGGCAAACCAATTACATCGTCATTTAAGAGCTTTGTTGCCTGATTATATGGTGCCGGCAGCCTTCGTGCGTCTGGACGCCTTTCCGTTGACTCCGAACGGCAAACTGGATCACCGGGCATTGCCAGCGCCTGATCAGAACGCCTTTGCCCGTCAGATCTATGAGGCGCCGCAAGGAGAAACCGAGACTACCTTGGCGGCCATCTGGCGTGAATTATTGGGGGTTGAGCGGATTGGTCGGCATGACAACTTCTTTACCTTGGGTGGACACTCGCTGCTCGCTATGCGGATGATCAATCTGGCCGCAGAACGGGGATTAATTTGCTCATTGAATAATCTGTTCCAATTCCCGGTACTAGCGGAACTGGCGGCAGAGATCACCTCAGATCCGCTGTCTCATTGGCAAAGCAGCGCCATACCGGTGCGGCCGGGTGGTACCGAGCTACCGTTATTCTTCGTACCAAGCGGCATGGATGATTACTCATACGTTTTCGGGCTGGCTCAACATATTCAGGCGGATTACCCAATTTACGCGCTTCCTTGGCCGTCCATCAATGAAGAACCAGTGTCAACCATTGAAGCTCTGGCAGCCAGAATGATCACCTTTATGAAGGCGGTGCGACCAGAAGGCCCATATCGGATATACGGCTACTCTTCTGGCGGTATACTGGCTTATGCCATTGCTCAGCAACTGTTACATGCCGGAGAGACAGTTAACTTCTTGGGACTAATTGATACACCTGCTCCTCACTGTTTCAAGACACGGGTCGATCAACCTAAACTTCAGTTCCTTGCTGAATTAGCAAGGCAATCAGTGGATGAGCATCCTCAAGAGATTGCTACATTGCATCAGAAAATGGATGAACTGAATTTAGTGCAATTTATTGCAGCAGCGCAGGAGCTGGAATTATACCCATCAAATCTGCGCCCTGACTTAATTGCCAAACGTTGGCTACAGATGGGAAATTATGTCCAAATGGTCAAGGATTATCAGCCGAAAGTTCTGGCGATAACACTGCATCAGTTCTATGCAATGGAATCTTATCCGCAGATCCCGTTTGTTACGGATGTTGCGCTCCAGTCGGTAACAATGGAACCGTCGTTAGGTTGGGAGCAGATAATTCCTGACTCTGCGCTACAGTTAACCTCGGTTCCGGGGGATCATTTTAGCCTGATGGAAGACAGCGAAAATAAAACTGTTTTGGCTAAGACCTTAAGCATGGCGTTGGCAATGAATTGTGAGGCGGAGGCGCTGTAATGCCAGTGATATTGTGGGATTAAAAGTTGTAATTAATTATCCCGGTTAAAGGTTTTTATAATAGCCGGACAATCTTGCTGAATATGGGCGCCGAATGTTAATCACTTCGGCGCCTTATTTTTTTATCAAGTTCCACACCTGACGCTAACGGAGAAATCCTATTTTTCAACATTGCCTACGCTGGTAAACAATGCTTACACCTTAAAATATATCTTAAACACTCATGACGCTTTCATGACGAATGTAATGAGAATTATTTTCTATCATTTACATACTTATAATCTTATAGAGTTTGGAATAATGGTAGGTATGTTTCTATCCTACGAAGCGGAAGATGCTATGTGAAAATGAGAGTAATGACAGTTCTTATTAATCCATCTTGCCAGGCTATTATCACTGTGTGATTGAATTTATTCTCATTCGCATTAACTTAAGCTGATAATCATGCCTTTTTTACCTGTTTTACTAAATATTTTACCTGTTGTGCCGTGGAGGTAAAAATTTTCTTAGTTATTGGTAAGTTGTTTAATCTATTGAAAATAAAATAGAATTTAATATTTTCATCATTAATTAGACCTATTTAAATAATATAACTGACCGGAAGATTAATATTATTAAAATAAGTTCAATTTTTATGAAAATAAATTCAATTTCGTTTAGATTTCGTTGATATATTGTTTTTTTAATCTCTTGATTAAGATGTTTTATATCTGGTGGAGATGAAACAAAAAATGTTTTATGATAAAAAATGACTTGATTTTATATAAAACTGTTTAGAGAATCCTCTTGTCCAGAAAATATCCCACCTGATAAATCTATTTATCTGTTGTAGTGGGTGTTGTCGGTTTTCTCTTATTTTCCGCTTGGTTAGTGCCTGCTTTGAAATATCTGAATCCGGTTTTTGTTTCTGAAATGCGTTGTGGCATGAACATCATGCCGCTCATTCTATTTTGTTGTTGAGGAGTCACTTATGACACATAGTTTTCAAAACGAGATCCCTAAATCGCGTATTAATATCAAATTAGATTTGCATACAGGAGGTGCGCAGAAAAAAGTGGAGCTGCCGCTGAAATTATTGGTAATGGGAGATTACAGCAACGGGCAGGAACAGCGCCCTCTCGCGGAAAGGAAAAAGGTCGCTATCAATAAAAATAACTTTGATAGCGTCCTGGCTGAATTTAGCCCTACGGTTAATTTGACGGTTGAAAATACTCTGGCCGGAGATGGCAGCGAGGAGAATATCGCCCTTGTTTTTCGGCAAATAAAAGACTTCGAGCCTGAACAAATCGCTCGCCAAATCCCGCAACTGCGGGCCCTGCTTTCGATGCGCCATCTATTGCGCGATCTGAGATCCAACCTGCTTGACAACGCCACCTTTCGCCGGGAGCTGGAACATATCCTCAAGGATCAAGCGTTAAGCGATGAGCTACGGGCTGAATTGGCCGCGCTGGCGCCAAAAACTATTTGATTATTACGGTATTTAAATCAGGAGATAGGATTAATGACTGTACCAGAACAAACCTCTGCGGCTACGGTAACCACGACTCACGCCGAAGGCAGTATCTATCAATCATTATTTAAAAAAATCAATTTACAGCCGGTGGAGCAATTAAGCGATATTGAACGCTTTCAGAACAGTGACGCGCTGGCTGATGTGACGGCGGACGAGCGAGTCACGGCGGCAGTCAGCGTTTTTCTCTCTATGCTGAAAACCTCAGCGCAAAAAGTTAAACGGCTGGATAAAGCATTATTGGATAACCATATCCGCGAGTTGGACGAACAAATCAGCCGTCAATTGGATGTGGTCATGCACCACCCTGAGTTTCAACAGGTGGAATCTTCTTGGCGCGGCCTGAAATTCTTGGTTGATCGTACTGATTTTCGTCAGAACGTCAGGATTGAGGTATTGGACATCACCAAAGACGATTTACGGCAAGATTTTGACGATGCGCCGGAAATTGTTCAGAGCGGTTTCTATCACCACACTTACATTCAAGAATACGATACGCCGGGCGGCGAGCCTATCGGATCGGTGATTGCCGATTATGAATTTGATGCCGGCACGCAGGATATTGCGCTGTTGCGTAATATCGCCAAAGTCTCGGCGGCGGCGCATATGCCATTCATTGCCGCTGCTGGCCCGGCTTTTTTTGGCAAACAAACGATGGATGAAGTGGCCGCGATTAAAGATATCGGTAACTACTTTGATCGCGCCGAATACATCAAGTGGCAAGCATTCCGCGACAGTGACGATGCTCGTTATATCGGTTTGACTTTACCCCGCGTGTTAGGGCGTTTGCCCTATGGCCCAGACACCGTACCGGTGCGGACTTTTAACTATGTTGAAGAGGTCGCCGGCCCGGATCACGATAAATATTTATGGACCAACGCCGCCTTTGCTTTTGGCGCGAACATGATCAAAAGCTTTGTCAGTAATGGCTGGTGTGTCCAGATCCGCGGTCCGAAAGCAGGGGGAGCGGTGACTGATTTGCCGATCCATCTCTACGATTTGGGGACCGGTAATCAGGTCAAAATTCCGTCAGAAGTGATGATTCCAGAAACTCGCGAATTTGAATTCGCCAATCTGGGCTTCATTCCGCTCTCTTACTACAAAAACCGGGATTATGCCTGCTTCTTCTCCGCTAACTCGGCGCAAAAACCGGCGTTGTATGACACCGATGAAGCGACGGCTAACAGCCGTATCAATGCGCGTTTGCCCTATATCTTCCTACTGTCACGTATTTCCCATTATTTGAAACTGATTCAGCGGGAAAACATCGGCACCACGAAAGATCGACGTCTGCTCGAAATTGAACTGAACAACTGGATCAACACCTTGGTAACCGAGATGACCGATCCCTCCGATGATTTGCAGGCTTCTCACCCGCTGCGTGAAGCGCACATCACTGTTGAAGATATTGAAGACAACCCCGGTTTCTTCCGGGTCAAGTTGTATGCGGTGCCGCATTTTCAGGTAGAAGGGCTCGACGTCAACCTTTCTCTGGTTTCTCAAATGCCGAAAGGTAAAGGTTAACAATAGGGGGAACATCATGAAAATTGAGCGCCCGCTATGGGTGACAGGCGCCATCTTGTCTCCCCAACAGTTTCAGCAGCAGGCTCGTTGGGAGGCATATGCCAATGAGTCTATTGCTCGTCTGGGACTGGCGCATCCTTGGGGCGTGCTGACCGCGGTGTTTGATCAAAACACCTTAGCGTTGGGGCAGTTGAAAGCGGATCGCCTGTGTGTGCGTTTTGCTGATGGGACGCTGATTGACACCGATCAAGCGGATCGCTTACCGCCGGTGCTGGAATTGGCTGCCGTTTTGCCGGCAGATGCGCAGCAGGTCACGGTCTTATTGGCCTTGCCGCACACTTACGCCAATGGCGGCAACTGCCTTAAACCAGATGAACGCGCCGATCGTCCGGCGCGTTACCAGCAGGAGTGGGTGCCGGTACAGGATGAATTCAGTGATCGCGTTGAATCGATGGCGGTTGCCCGTTATGCGATATCGCTGCGTTTTGACAGCATGGAAAACGGCCAGTATCTCACCTGCCCGGTGGCTCGTCTGTTGCGTGACGCTCAGGGAAAATGGATTTTTGATGAGCAATTTGTGCCGCCATTACTGCGTCTTAACGCGCATGCCGGTTCGATAGCTCGGCTCGATCGGTTGTTGACGCAATTACGTGCAAAACAGGCTCGATTGATGGCAATGCGCCGAGAGAGTAATGAGCGGATGGCGGATTTTGCGGTGGCGGATGTGTCGTTATTCTGGCTGCTTAACGCGCTTAACAGCTATGAACCGATATTGAGTGATTTTAAGGCTCACCCAGAAGCGCATCCAGAACTGTTCTACCGTGAAGCAGTAAGGCTGGCGGGCAGTCTGTTGACTTTCTCACTGGACCATAACGCTGGCGTGATCCCGCGTTATCAGCACGATAATTTGACGGCGGTATTCCCGCCGCTATTTGACTTGCTGAGTCAATTGCTGGAGATCAGCTTGCCGTCGCGGATGGTGACGATTGAGTTGAAGAAACCATCGGAACAGCAGTGGATAGCCACCCTCCACGATGCCCGCTTATGTGAAGCGGCGGATTTTTATCTTTCTGTCCGCTCTTCCATACCGGCGCACCAGTTGTACACCCGGTTCCCGTTGTTATGTAAAGCCGGTGCGCCGGACGAGGTTGACCGGATGATTAGCCGGGCATTAACCGGAATCCCCTTAGTGGCGCTTAGTCATGTCCCGGCTGCGGTCCCGTTGCGGCTGGAGAACCAGTACTTTGCCCTTGATCTCACCCACCCGGCGGGCAAAGCCATGCTGGCGGCGGGGAGCTGTGCTTTCTACGTGCCCGGAGTACTGGGCGAAATTCAGCTTGAATTGTTTGCGGTATTGAGGACATGAATAAATCACCTTTGTTAACTAAAAAATCGCCGCTGGATATCGATGCCTTGTTACAGAACAGCTACCTGTTGGTGGCAGAGCTTTGTCAGGGCGCATCGGTGGAACAGGCGGATGTGGTGTGGCAGCACTGTACCCACGAGATAGAACAGACCCGGCAAGCGCTGCGTGACGCGGATATCAGTGAATCCGCGATTAATCATATCAGCTACGCCCATTGCGCCCTGTTGGATGAAACCGTACTGGAACGGGCGCCGGAACAAGGATATGCAGCCTGGCGGGCAACATCATTGCAGGAGCATTTCTTTGATACCGCCGAGGCCGGTCACCAGTTGTATGAACGGATGCGTACTGTACTGGATGAACCGGCCCCTGATCGGGCAGTACTGACCTGTTTTCACCGCGTGTTGTTGTTGGGATTTCAGGGAAAGTGTCAGGAAGATACCGCATTGATACGTGAACAACTGGTAACTCGTTTACGTCAACAGGTCGTACCTTTCGGCACGGCTCAACAATCACCGGCGTTAACCAATGTGTCGCCGGACCGTCTCAGGTTAGGCGCCATAGTCGGCCGACTAGCCGCGGCGATCTCCGGGATGGTCATCGTGTTGCTCGGTGTCTGGTGGGGGTTAGGCCACTATCTGGCAACGCTATTTCCGGGGTTGGCGAGATGAGTGTCACGTTGCAGCGGATGTTATGGGGATGGGGAGCCGGGCTGGCGCTGCTGCTCTGTCTGGTCTGGTTGCCCTTATCGCCGGTGGGCCGGTGGGTGGGGGCAGTCATTGTCCTGTTCTGCACGCTGGCGGGGCTGCTTTATAACGGGCGTTCTCGACAGCGAGAGTGCCTTAACAGCCTGTCAGCGGCGCTGCCGCCTGAAAGTGATCGCTTGCCGGTCGTGTTGGTATATAGCGACATCCAGGACAGCTTGTTTGGTGATGAACTGTTGCGTCAGACGCCGCAAGGCTACTGGTTGTGCTTACCGTCAGGGACTTCGCTGTCTGACGGGGTGTCAAGCTTACTGGCTGCCCGGCCCTCTTGGAGCGGCCAGTTAAGTGTAATGGCGGTGATCAACCCTCAGCAATACCGTGACGCCGCCGTGTTGGCAGGTTGGGTGCGAGAACTACGCTGGCAGCTATCCCAAGTGCGTCAACAACACGCTGTTTCGCTGCCTTTACTGTTAGCGGGCTATTTAGCCGGGCCATCCCGACAACCTGATGATTCACCGTGGTTTGAGTGGCAATCAGGATGGACCACGGTGACGGCCTGGCGCGAAGGCGCCTCTTTTCAACCACTCGCGGATTGGTTGGAACAGGGCACGCTAACAGAACAGATGGAGCGTTTTCAGCGTGGGGTTGAGTTGACTAGTTGGGCTGATTGGATGAAAGCGCATGTATTGCCCGTCTGCCTGACCCCGGAAGATGGCTTATCTCCTTGTCCACCGCTGGCGATGGTATTGAAGTTTGTATCGGCATTACCGCATTGGTCAACCGGCCATGTCTGGCAACAGTGGCTACAAACCAAAACGGCGCTGAACAGGGCGGGCGATCCGATAGACACATCGGGTACCGGTGATGCTGCCGCTACATTGCCATTCCCGGACAGTGTATTGCGCCTGCTGCCCGCAAGTGCACGGACACCGGTTCAACGGGCCGTGGGGATAGCGCTGGGGCTGTTTCTGTTGGCGGGCATAACCGCGCTAGGTTGCTCGGCCTGGCATAACCGACAGTTATTGCGTCAGGTGGAGAGTGATCTGCGGCATTACCAGTCCATTGCCGTGACGGATGATAACCGCAAGGCACAGGCGGCGGCAGTACTGAGGAGCGACGCTGACCGGCTTGAGCGGTATTACCGGGACGGCGTGCCGTGGCGTCTGGGATTGGGGCTATATCAAGGGGCGCGATTACGTCCGCCATTGGATGCGGCCCTTGCCGGTTACCACGCTAAACCGAGGGAGAAAACGCCGGTAACGCCAGTGGAACCCCAGACGATCAGCCTTAACAGTCTGGCGCTGTTTGATGTGGGACAGGCGAAACTGAAAGCGGGTTCAACCAAAGTATTAGTCAACGCGCTAATCAACATCCGCGCCAAACCGGGCTGGATGATCCTCATCACCGGCCACACAGATTCCACCGGTGATGCCACGAAAAATCAGGCGCTGTCATTGGCACGCGCCGAAGCAGTCCGCGATTGGCTATTGCAAACCAGCGACATACCGCTGGCTTGCTTCACTGTACAAGGCAAGGGAGCAACGAGTCCGATCGCGACTAACACAACCGCTGCGGGGCGAGCAGCCAACCGTAGGGTTGAAATTCGTCTGATACCGCATGCGGCTGCCTGTGCGCGACCGTAGGAAGTACCGGACACCTTATCAACAACGTCGCCGCTACAGGCGACATCACCCAAGTAACAATTAGGAGTAATCATTATGGCGATTCCCGCTTATTTATGGCTGAAAGATGACGGCGGCGCTGACATCAAGGGTTCTGTCGATGTACAGGGCCGGGAAGGGAGTATCGAAATTGTGGCGTTGGAACATATGTTGCACATCCCGACGGACAACAATACCGGCAAACTGACGGGGACCCGTGTGCACGCTCCGCTGGTGTTCACCAAAGAGGTGGATGCATCAAGTCCCTATCTATACAAAGCGGTCACCACCGGCCAGACACTGAAATCCGCTGAAATCAAATGGTACAGCATTGATGACGCAGGTCAGGAGAAAGAGTACTTCATCACCCAACTGGACAACGTGAAGGTGGTGAAAGTGGCGCCGCTGATGCATGACATCAAAGACCCTGCCAAAGAGAAGCATAACCATCTGGAACGCATTGAGTTGCGCTACGAAAAAATCACCTGGACCTACAAAGACGGCAACATCATTCACGCTGATGCGTGGAATGAGCGCACGACGGCGTAACCAGTGTGGCAGACGGTTTAATCCGTCTGCTGTTTATTCATTTTTTGCGTGATAGCGGGGGCGGGAGGCCCCGCTGTAAAAAAATACGAATCTAGATAAATCATAACCTTATGGGCCTCGGTATACGGCTATGGGCGGTAGCGTACCCAAATGACTGAGGAATAATCGGAAGAAAATATGACGAATCCAACACCGATGATCATCTTTGATCACAGCCGCTACAAGATAAAAGTGTGGGGCAATAAAGCGCCGCTGGATGTCCTGACTTTTACCGGGCAGGAAGCCTTAAGCCAGCCGTTTCGCTATGCCATTGAATTCACCAGTGCGGAGAAAGGGATTGAGCCGGCCCAGATGCTGATGCAGAAAGCCTCCTTTACCCTGACTTCGCCTGAGATCAATCCGGGGATACGGTGGATGCCGATTGTGCCTCCGGCGCCGCTGCGCTCAGTTTACGGGGTGATCAGCGGCTTCAAACTGCTCTCCGCCTCGCGGGACGAAAGCCGTTATGAAGTGACGCTGGAGCCACGGCTGGCGCTGCTGGCGAGAAGCCATCAATACGCCATCTACCAAAAACTGTCGGTGCCGGAGATTGTGGAGAAAATCCTGCGGGAGCGGCATGGTTTTCGCGGGCAGGACTTCCTGTTCAGTCTGGCCTACGACTACCCGAGGCGGGAACAGGTGATGCAATACGGTGAAGACGACCTGCGCTTTATACAACGCCTGTTGGCGGAAGTAGGCATTTGGTACAAAGTGACGGCGGATGACCGGTTAAAGATCGACGTGGTGGAGTTTTACGACGACCAGCGTGACTACCAGTTCAACGTCTACCTGCCTGCCCGCAATCCGTCAGGCATGCACGGCGAAGAGGACGCGGTGGTGTGGGGCATGGAGACCGCGTATCAGGTGGTGGAAGGAAAAATTACCACCCGGAATTATGACTACCACGATGCCCGGCTGTATCCCGGCCTGAACACCGGGGCGGATGTGGCGCGGGATGACCGGACGACCTATGGCGAAGCGTACCATTACCGCGATCACTACCGGATACCCGGCGATCGCTACGCCTATCAACCGGAGACGGAAAGCGGGGTGTTTTATGCCCGCCTGCATCACGAGCGCTACCTGAATCAACGCATCCGCCTGCGGGGGATGACCACCTCCGCCACGCTGGCGCCGGGGCAGGAATTGAAAGTGAAGGGGGACGCCCCGGAAGCGTTTCGCAAAGGGGCGATAATCACCCAGATTACCAACAGCGCCCGCCGGGACAGCAGTTTTGAGATGGCGTTCACCGCCATTCCCTATTCCGAAACCGTGTGTTTTCGCCCGGAGCGGATACCGAAACCGGTGATGGCGGGCACGATACCCGCGCGGGTGAGCAGCACGAAAGTGAATGATATCTACGGCGATATCGACAAAGACGGCCTGTATCGGGTGTCGTTTGACTTTGACCGGGAGAAATGGCCGCAGGGGGGCGAAAGCCTGTGGGTGCGTCTGGCCCGCCCGTATGCGGGGGAGAAATATGGCTTTCACTGGCCGTTGCTGGAAGGCACCGAAGTGGCGATCGCCTTTGAAGGGGGCGACCCGGATCGGCCTTATATCGCTTACGCGTTGCACGATTCAATGCACCCGGATCACGTCAATCTCTACAACTACAAACGCAACGTTCTGCGCACCCCGGCGAATAACAAACTGCGGATGGATGACGAGCGTGGTCGGGAACATATCAAGCTGAGTACCGAATACGGCGGTAAAAGCCAGTTAAATCTCGGTCATCTGGTCGATAGCCAGCGCCCACGCCCGGATAAACGGGGAGAAGGTTTTGAGTTGCGAACCGACGACTGGGGCGCGATCCGGGCCGGTAAGGGATTGTTTATCAGTACTGATGAACAATTAAAAGCACAGGGAAAAACGCTGGAGATGCAGGAAGCGTTATCGGCACTGGCACAAGCTAACCAGCAAATGCAGACGCTCAGTGAGGCGGCCACGCAGGCGGCGTCTTTTGCCGCCGACATACAAACACAATTGAACTACGTCCGGGAACAAGTAACGCAGTTGCAGACAGCGGTGCTGTTAGCCAGCTCACCGGCGGGTATTTCTCTGGTCAGCGGCGCACATATGCAAATGGCCGCAAAAGAAAACCTGATGGTCAATGTTGGCAAGCACGCTGATATCGGGGTTATGAAACGTTTGTTTATCGGCGTTGGAGAGGCGTTTGGTTTGTTTGTCGAAAAACTCGGCATCAAGCTCGTTGCCAATCAGGGCAAGGTACTGGTACAGGCCCAGCATGACGAAATGGAATTGATGGCACAACAGGAGATAACGCTCTCCAGTAGCGATAACAACATCACGATTACCACCCCCAAAACGCTGACGCTGAACGCAGGGGGAACCTATTTGAAGATGGATGGCAATGGTATCGAATTTGGGACGCCGGGTAATTATCAGGTGAAATGCCAGGGTTACAACGTGAAAAAAGGTGGCGCATCAATCGACACGAAAGTATCCGCCTTCCCCAAAACAGAATTAAAAGAAACGACCCCCGATCACACGGGTTCAATTTCAGGATAAGGAGCCTGCACGAATGAAAATTTATTTTCCTGTCAGTCGAGAAAACGACGGTCAGCCTTATCAGGCCGCCGATGATAAAAGCCTGCAAGCCATGCTGGCGAAACTGCGTTCTGAGCCCAACGGCGCCTGGCTGATTGGGGCGAATGGTCAATGGCACGGCGGTATACACCTTAGTGACCGGGCCAGTGCGCCGTATGCCAAATTGACGCCGGATTTGTTGCAACAGAACAAAGTGATGCCGCTGCGCTGCATGGTTGAGGGGGAAGTGGTGGCTTACCGGCTAAATAAAGCGTATTTACAAGCCCCCTATTTTCGTGATGAACAACTAAAATATTCCAGCACTTTTGCTCTGGTAAAATCAGAATACAAGGCACAGGATGAAACACTGCTGACATTCTACAGCTTGTATATGCATCTGGCGCCGGTGAGTGATTACCCGGCGTACCCACGGTATAGAGCGATTGTGCAGCACACACTGAATACCCACCGGTTTACTGCAAATAATGAGGAGCAATACGGTATACCCTCTGATGTGACGGAACGGGGTGAACGGCGTGATTATGATATTCCGCCGACAAACGGCCGTCTGAAACACGGTGATGAATTTTTGGTGTATCAGACAGCGGATTTCTTTATGACCACCATCATCTCGACCCGTTATGACAAAGTACGCTTTGGTCTGGCGCAGAAGCTGGAGGGTGGCGTGGTAAAAGATGAGAAGAAATTTTGGGTGGAATTAGATCCTCAGTTTGTTGAGCAGATAGGTGAAGCCTGTCCCCATATGCCGGTTTGGATGCAAGCGGCAGTTAAAAAAGGAACGTTTGACTGCGTACAGACTTTGACCGGTGACGAGGTAATTAAAATTAACGCGGGCGACCCGATAGGCCATCTGGGGTTATTTGAATCGCCGGCGGCCCGGTTGCCTGACCGAATGTCTTACTATTTTACGCATATTGAAGTGTTGAGTGCCGACGATAACTTGCCGGACTTTGTGAATAACACCAAACATCTGGCGGATGGCCGGAAGTATGTTATCTGCGGCCTTGATCAGATGTTGCACAGTTATGATGTAACACACAAGACTTTTACCCCCTTAAAGGTCAGAACGCAGCAAGAAATCGTGCTGGCGAAAGCGCTGACCAGCCCGGTGAAGGATAAAAACGGGGTGAACTGGTACAAAGTGACGCAGACCGGCTGGGTAAAACAGAATGGGGAACTTGTGACGGAGGTCGATCAACATGACCTGAATAAACTGGGATTTCGTTTGTTGGAAGAGGAGGCGACCACGGATTTCAGCAAATTAACGGCAGAGGAATGCGTGAAAGCCCTATTGCGTCATTTACTGGCGGCGGCAAAACAGGACCGACGGATAGACCATGCCTTGGTCCCGGCCCGTTATGAACGTATTTTGCGGAAGCTGGATAAAGACGGCGATGGACAGTTGAATGCTCAGGAAGTGCGCCTTGGATTGTATAACCCGGAGATGATTAACGTGGTGACGCGGTTTATCGTGAAGCACAGCAGTGAATGGTATGAAGACAGTCAGGGAGGAGCGTGGGAGAACTTTTTTACGAATGTGGTAAAGAATCGCACGGCGAATAAGTTCTGGCGGCAGTATCTGGATGATCAGGTATGGATGAAGGCAGTAGAACCATTCAGTAGTGGGAAACCAGTGTGGCATATGCATCCCGTGGTGTTTTTAGATGCATTATCTGAATATGGTTTATGTAAAGATAAGTTCAAAAAAATATCAAGGATAATATTAAAGCATGAAGGAGGATATGTTAATGATCCAGACGATAGTGGAGGTGAGACAAATATGGGTATTACTTTTAATACATGGAAAGCGTATGCGATGAGTGATTTAGGGATTGAACCGTCATCTGAGAACTTAAAACACCTTACTAAAGATCAAGCAGAGATTATTTATTATAATCATTATTGGGAGCCTAGAGGTTTTTGCAAGATAGAAAATTCAAAAATTGCATTAATGATTTATGATTGGACTATTACGTCAGGAAAAGCCATAAAAGAGACAAGAAAGTTAATTAATAGTGAGTTTTACTCAAAATTACCTATATCAAATTCAATCGATGATGACATGATACATTCGATTAATGCAATAGAAGGGCAGGGTAATTTTTTGCAAAGATTAGCTGACGTCAGAAAGAGATATTATGAATCATTAACATATACAAATGGTGTTCGTAATAATCAAATAAAATATCTTGCAGGATGGTTAGGTAGAGTCGATGATTGTTTAAAGGTGGTTATATGAAAAAGATCTTTTTTTTATTGTTGTTTTTTTGCTCCCAATCATTTGCTTTTTCTGGCTATTGGATTTCACAGTATCATAATGACACTTATAAGCTTTATTTAAAGGAAAATAAAAATGAAATAGTAGGTAGGTATTGTTTTATAACAAATAATGGCAATAGAATAGATTGCGAGGATAATGATATATTAAATATAAAAGGTCATATAAATGGTAATGTTGCTGATGTTTATTTTATGAGTACTTTTGGTGGCAATGGAACAGCTAAAATAACAAAAGAAAAAAATAAACTTATATGGATTATTGAAGATTCAAGGCCATTTGATGATGCTAATATGAGCGTGAGAAAAAAAATAATATTTATACGGAGTAAATAAATTTTCAATGACTATTTTGTTAATTTTAATTGTATAATAATAGGTTGATTAATGCCATAAGAGCAAAGGATTGACTATCCTTTGCTCAGATATACAACGGGCCTCGTCAGAATGGATATGATGTAAAAATGAGTAGGAATTATGATGCGATTATATCTCACAGGTAGTTTAGTACTTTTGCTTTCTTTACTTTCTTTTCACAACTTTTATGCTAAGAGTGAAAATAATTCAGATGTTTATTTTTCATGTAATACAAATAAAGGTAATGTAAAGCTGGAAATAAAAGATGGTACGTTATCATACTCTTTGTCAAAAGAGGGAATAAACAGTTTTATATTTAATTCTCTTGGAGATAACTATTCTGGTTTTTTATATAATCATTATACGAGATATCAAGCGGAGTATATTTATGTTTATTTTGTCAATGGAAATTATAGATATACGGTATTTGATAATTATGAAAATAATAAAAAATCTAGTGGAGTAAGTGTTGTAAATAATGATAATAAAAAAGAGTTTCTGCTGATGTGTAAGACAGTGAAAAAAAATAATCTTAGAAATCTCATTACGTTTTTAGAGTGTGATAAGGATAATGCTTTGGGGTGTTGACAATCCAGATTTAATTACAACGGATACAACTATAGGATTAGAAACAGCATTTGCCTTTTGGATAAGTAAAAGTATAAATATTGCTACTGATAATTATGATGTCAAAATAGTAACAAAACTGATAAATGAGGAGTGGCGGGGTGCTTAAAATGATAAAATTAATGGTATTTATTCTATCTTTTTTGTTTTCAATTCACGCTTTGGCATGTGGCGAAGTTAATAGAGATATATTGAATCGGAATTCTCCTGATCAACATTATCAACAAGCTATTAACTCTGATAGGTTGGCTAATAATAGTGCATTACTATTCTTTTATAGTAATAAAAATGAAGATTATCCTGATGTTAAAGCATTTTTCTCACCTGATCGTTGTAATATTAATAATGGTGTTTTTTTCGACTCTTATGGATATAATGCTGGAATTGCAGATGTTATTTCTGTTTTCTGGGGCAAAGGAAAATACACAGACAGATTCTTTACTATAATTAAATGGAATGTTAATGCTGGAGGATCACCATCCTACGGATGGTATTATATGGTAAATGCCTATTTTTTTCCCGGTCAGGACAATTTAATTAAAAAAGACGAAAAACTAACTTCATATTTTGGACAAGGTATAGAAGGAATCAGCAATGGTGAAATCAGTCATTTCAAATACAAAACAGCAAGTGATGTATGGAAAGCATTGGAATGGGTAGATTGATTCTTTTTACCAAACGCCAGGTGGAGCAAATCATGCCAAATGAGTTAAAGAGTTTCTGAAAATTATCTAGTTAAGTTAAATAATGGAGAATTGCTGTGAATAAATTATTTTTTATTTTAAGTGTGTTTTTTGTTTTTGATGTTGGTGCCAGTGAATTAAGGTGTGGTTGGTTAGTTAACCCATCACCATCTAATATCTGGTTACTGGACAGTGAGGGTGAATGGATCATATCAATTCAGGGAAGTTATAGTTCAGAGGGATTGGATAAGATTAAAGATTTTCCTACAAACCAATATATTAAAACAGGCATAAATTATGGTTATGGATGCTCTTGTTTGACTGTAGAAACCAATAAGAAAAAAATGATGATAACCAATATATTGAAATCAAAAAACCTTACTTTATTGGAGTGTAAAACAGACAGGAAACTACAAAAAATGCCAAACTTACATCTCATTAATTAGGTAAAATATTATGACAAAAGCATTAATGTATATTTTATTGTTACCTTTTTATTTGTTTTCATTATAAGTAAACGCTACCAATGAGATTGAGCAGAAATCAAAATAAATTTCTCCATATGCTTTTTTAAATGCGACTAAATGGGAATGCTCACATGTTTCCTCTTCTATAATATATTCAACAATAGAGTTGAATGATAATTTCTATAATAAAATTTTTTCTGGAAAAAATATTCAATTTGAAAATGATATGGTAAGTATTTCTGGAAAATGTTCATATCAATACGCGATTCAAAAAAATCTCCGTTAGAATATTGGCATAGCGAAAAGACAGTTGGTATTTATAAAAAAATTTTTCTGATAATGATGTAAAAATGAGTAGGAATTATGATGCGATTATATCTCACAGGTAGTTTAGTACTTTTGCTTTCTTTACTTTCTTTTCACAACTCTTATGCTAAGAGTGAAAATAATTCAGATGTTTATTTTTCATGTAATACAAAGAAAGGTAATGTAAAGCTGGAAATAAAAGATGGTACGTTATCATACTCTTTGTCAAAAGAGGGAATAAACAGTTTTATATTTAATTCTCTTGGAGATAACTATTCTGGGTTTTTATATAATCATTATACGAGATATCAAACGGAGTATATTTATGTTTATTTTGTCAATGGAAATTATAGATATACGGTATTTGATAATTATGAAAATAATGAAAAATCTAGTGGAGTAAGTGTTGTAAATAATGATAATAAAAAAGAGTTTCTGCTGATGTGTAAGACAGTGAAAAAAATAATCTTAGAAATCTCATTACGTTTTTAGAATGTAATAAGGATAATGCTTTGGGGTGTTGAGAAACTATAAAAGGCTGTAATATAACAGTAAATACTATTGAGTACTTGGAAAGGATTTATTGATTTATTCTAATGTTCGTATTTCTGATCTTTCAAAAAATTAAGGTGGTTGGTATGTTTATAAAAATAATTTTCATTACCTTTTGTTTTTTTCCTTTTTTTTCTAATGCCAGTGTGAATTCTTATGTTAACTGTTTTACTTCCAGTGATCAGAAAGGGATTAATTTAAAGTTTGTTACTATAAATGATGGAGGACGAGATAAATGGTTAGGTGGATATGTAAAATATGAGAAATCTAATTACCCTATAACTGTTGTTCCGATTAAAGAAAGTGCAGAGAAATTTACTGAAGGAAGACCATATGAATATACTACAACCTGGATAGAAATTATCAATGGTAAACCTGAAGGTAAATACATGACTGTAAGACAAGGAGCTATTTTCTCTTCTTTTGTATATATAAACACAAAGTCGAAAAAACGGTACGATTTCACACAGGTATTTGATGCTATGAATGATGGTTCTTGTCAATGGAAAAAGCACTGATTAGTCCGGTAAAGATAAAAACGGGGTGAACCGGTACAAAGTGATGCAGACCGGCTCGGTAAAACAAAATGGGGAGTTTACGGCGGGGGTAGTCAACATGACCTGAATAAACTGGGATTTCGTTTGTTGGAAGAGGAGACGACTACGGATTTCAACAAGTAAACGGCAGAGGAATGCGTGAAAGTCCTATTACGCCATTTACTGGCGGTGGCAAAATAGGACCTGCGGATAGACCATGCCTTGGTCTTGGCCCATTATGAACGTATTTTGTGGAATTGAGGTAAGATTTATGAAGATATTATTTTCCATTATGATTATTTTTAGTTCAATGGCTTATGCAGGTCAGATAGATGATTCCTTAGATGCTTGTTTAGATAAATCATTTTCAACTCCTGATATAAGTTTATGTTACAGCAATGCTACTGATGAATGGGATAAAGAGCTTAATATTGAGTATAAAAAACTCTTAAATATTCTCGATAATAATCAAAGAAAGGAACTAATTAGGGCTCAAAAATCTTGGTTAGAATATCGTGATAATTATTATTCTTTTCTGAGAGATTTTTATACCAGAGATGGAACTATGTGGGGAAACTTAGGCGCAGAAAAAAGAATGGAGTTAGTTAAAGAAAAAGTTAATAACTTAAAGAGTTTATTTGATAGTGTACAGCCTAAGTAAATCCTGTATCGTTCATATATAGAACGAGATCAGGGAACTATGAAAATAAAGCGCGGGTTATCTTATAACCCGCATTGTTTGAACGTTAAAATAGTTTCTTAATGGCGTTTGCATTTTTCAAATCGCATGTAAGTTTTCTCTTTTCTTCGTATGAGTATCCATCTATACATGAAAATTTACTACTTAACTTGATTTCTGGTATGCTTTGCTTTGAAGTATCATAAGAATGAACTTGATATAATGTACCATCAATAGCAGCATTTGAGTCAAATGTTGATGTAAGCACAAATATTTTTGGGTATTTGTTATTGGAAGTTTTTTTTAGTACGACAGTAAGAACTTTAGGCATTTCTTTATAGAGGTCATAACAGTCGATTATAATCTCTTTTTTAGGAGTTATAACTTTAGCGATAATACCTGTTCCTTCTCCACCACAATACTCAGGACCTTCATTGTTGGATGCTTCATAAAACACTAACTGGCTTTTTCCCATAATTGTATTTATGTTAATAATTGGATGAACATAGCTTTGTACCGCAGCAGCGAAAGTCACTCCCTGCAATGAAAAAGTGAATGGAATGATTAGAAAAAGTAGCTTATTCATTGATATCTCCTGTTGATAGATAAAATAGTTTGGTAGATTTACATAATAAGTGCAACATCGTTAATCCGGAAGTAAACATGTTCGTATTCCCTTAAATAATTCATTCGGTGTTTTCCCTCCAGGAGTTTTTCGATGGTGATGATTTAATCGATTTTGGACAAGCAAAACAGATAAACATGGTGTGTATTTGAAAGATCTTGCTAAGCGATCTTCGGTTAGAGAAGTTACTCAAGTTGTAAATGGAGGGCAAAATGGATATGCAGATAGACTAAAAAGATATAATAAAGTGGCATTTCTTCCTGGGCTTGAAATTGAAAGAGAGTGATTGAAATTATGAAACGCATTATATTATTTTTTTTGTGTCTTTTATATGTCAGGCACAAGATAATATTGTACAAGGGCCTTTTTCGCTAGATAAGAATCTAATTATTTCTTTTGTTAAGGAAAGAAATAAATCTATTTCACTTGTAGCAAAATGTGGTAAAAATAGAAAGGTGATTGATAATTACAATGTTTATGATGGTATCCTTGAAATTAAAACTGTTTTCTTTATCTTTGTTGATAAAGTTAAAAATGCTGCTGTTCTTGTATCATGGAATGAGGGAAATATCAGTGCAATTCGTTATAAAGTTTTTTTCTACAGATATGATAGAGATGAATTAGTAATAAACAGAAGACTGACGAATGATGAAAATTTATCAGGATATGATGGTTATGGTTCATCTGGTTTAATATTTTATTATAAAGATTCAGATTCTATAAGTAATTATATAAAGGAAAAATATAAATAAAATTATATTGTTCTATATTCATTAACTAAAGGTTGTAACAAAATCTTATCCCGGTTGAAATTATTAGTTCAACGACGGTTAGCCTTATCAGTCAACTGATGGTACAAGCAAGACTGGCGTGTTTTCTTAGTTCATCATTGCTCGGATATGTATTAATAGGAGTATATCTGAGCAAGGTAAATATAGCATTGAAAAGAGATACTTCTTTTCAACGATTTTTTATCGATTAACCATTTTAAATATGGAGGGCATTTATGCCAACATTTATTCGTAAGGGTGATAAAACTTCATCCGGAGGAACCGTTTTAGAAGGATCTGACTTAATTGAGTTCGATAATATTCCTGTTGCCCGAAAAGGCGATAAAGTTTCTTGTCCTAAACATGGTGAAACAACAATTGCTGAGGGCTGTCCTGATTATTTTGATGATGGACGGGAAGTCGCGCTGAATGGGCACCGTTGTGCCTGCGGTTGTACGTTAATCAGTTCATTTTCAGAGGGGGCAGTAGATTAATATGTCCGTTAATCTTGATGCTATTCCGGATAAAGCTCCACGTCCGGTACGCCCAGTCACTTTACGCTGGTTAATATTTTTAATCGTTTGTCTGGTAACTGGCGCAATAACGACATTATGGTTTTGGAAAGATACGCGTTCAGGCAGTGTGTTCTGGTACTGCTTTTTCGTTTTCCCGTTTTCATTCTGGTTGCTTTGTTTTGGAATACGACGACTTGGCTATAAATGCCAGCAAGTATGGGCCGACGGTTGGGACAGGGAATGTCAGACCATGCGTGAACAGGAAATTCGCAGAGGGCAGCGCAGTGCCCGGTTGATTTTCGTTCACGCGTCTACGCCTGTAGGCGATGATGCCACACAGCTTCCGGGTACATTGCAAGAGAAACAAGTATTGATGTCTGGGGTAACATCAAAAGATCAAGACGCAGTGATCCAGTATGCCCAGCTTTCTGCTGAATTACCTGCTGCCAGACGTTTTATGATAGCTCGGGAGCTGCTTTTGGCCGATGTGCTCCCGCTCATAGAAGCGCTACCTTCCCACTGGCGCCGCTACTGCTCTATTCAACTCAATGTGAGTGAATCTGATGTCATGATGCCGGAGATATCCCTTCAAAATACATTGATTTGTCCGGGACAAGGACTGGCAGTTTTGGATAACTGGCTGGATATGAAGCCAACTTCACCTTCGGTTTTGATCATTATTGCCGCAGAAGTACAGGATGTGCCTTTGGATATTGCCGGGGAAGCCGTTGTGGCACTAGTTTTTTCTAATCACCCCATTCCTGAGGAGATCTCGACTGAACTGGCAATGATCCACAGACCACATTGTGAACCTGTTGTAAAGGCATCCGTGGTTATAGAGCGGGCACTGCTCTGGGCGAAACAAACGGTGGATAACATTCACAATGGCTGGTTAACCGGTTGGGGAACATCGACCGACAGTGTTTGGAATACGGCAATGGAACAACAGGGGTTTTTACTTAAGGATGGAGAGACCTGTTGGTTACTGGAGAAATCCTTTGGCTATACAGGCTGCGCGGCGCCTTGGCTAGCTTTGATTTGCGCCAGTGAGCAAGCCAGACAAGGACAGACCGCACAATTGTATGCGCATAAAACCAGCACTGATCAACTTTGGGCGGGTGTCGCTACCCCCTTATTTTCAGGTAAACAGGATATTTCATGAAACTTCATTCTTTATTTGTATCTATTCTCACGGTCATTCTTGGCATCTTGCTTTGGTTCGGAGGAGCATTGTTGATGTTTCCAGAGCAGGTTGTTCAGTGGTTTGGCTGGGATGCTCTGTTTTGCCGCACGATGTTGATGGCTTGTGGTTTCCTAACTGCATTGTGTGTCATGGTGGGTTGGCTGATAAATATGTGGTTGACCGCCAGTGGGAAAGGAAATGCTCGGTTGAAGTGGGGTAAATTTGAGGCAGAAAGTAATGGCAATAACGAAAAAATTTCTGTAGCGACGCAACTCTCTGAATCAGTCTCCGCTATAAAAGACTTACCTGACCGCTTGCGCCTGCGTTACGGGCGGTTCTGGTGGTATAAAGTGCGGATTTTACTGGTGGTGGGCGAAGCGGAGCAGGTGGAAGCCATTGCGCCGGGACTCGCCACGGCGTATTGGCAGGAAGGTTATCGCTCGTTGTTGCTCTGGGGCGGCAGTTTGCAGGCGGAACCGGATACCGCTCAGTTGATGGCTTTGCGTCGCTTGCGCCGTTACCGGCCGCTCAATGGCATTGTCTGGGCGCTGACCGAACACCAGAGCGCACAACCGGTGTGGATGGATAAAGCGCTGCGGACGTTGCAAAAACAGGCCCAGCAGTTGCGCTGGCAGGCGCCGGTCTACCTGTGGCAGGTGTGTTACAGCCGCTGGTCTCAGGAAGGCCGTATTACTCAGACCGTCGGCTGCTTTTTTCCTGAACGCTGTACCCCGGATATTGTGGCGACACAGTTGCAAGAATTGGTTGACCCGTTGCGCCAGCGCGGGATGCAGCAACTGCTGGAGAAGACCGCCCACGATTTTCTCTGTCGCCTGTCTGCGAACCTAAAGCAACAGGGGATTGCGCACTGGAAACAGGTCCTGACGCCGTGGTTAGCGGAGTATGGCGATGTGGTGTCGCTGCGCGGTTTGATGTTCAGCTTACCGCTCAGGGCGCAGACGACTCGCCTGCCGCAAATCTGGCTGCCCGACACCGCCTGGCAGGGGGTATTGGAGGGCAGCCGTCGTTTCCACGGCCGGCGGGTGGGTATGCTCCACGCACAGACCGTCTGTCGCGGCCTGATGGTGCTGGGCTTGTTATGGGGCGCCGGCATGGCGCTCTCCTTTTTCACCAACCGTGACCAGATAGCCGTGGCGCAGGCGGCGGTCACTGACCTGAAAGTGCGCCCGGAAGGTTCTGATGCCCAGTTGATGGCCTTAAAGGAGCTGCGTAACGAGGTGGGCCGATTGCAATACCGGGCTGAACACGGTGTGCCGTGGTACGAGCGTTTTGGTTTGAGTCAGAATCAGAAACTGTTGACGGCAGTGCTGCCCGATTATGCGCAAGTCAATAACCGCCTAATACGGGACAAAGCCGCTGCGGTATTGCATGCGAAACTGAGCGCGCTGGTGAATTTACCGCCGGGCAGTCCGTTGCGGGCGAAGTGGGCGCCAGCCGGTCACGACCAGTTGAAAGCTTACCTGATGATGGCGCAGCCGGAAAAAGTGGATGCCGCGTTTTTAACCCGGATACTGAATGAAAATGAGCCTGAGCGGGCCGGTATTGCCCCCGGTGTCTGGCTGGATGCGGCGTGGGATTTATGGGGTTTTTATGCGGAGAATCTGCCCGCGCATCCCGAATGGCGGATCACCCCGGATAAGGCTTTGGTTAAACAGGCGCGTCAGTTGTTGCTGCTCCAGCTAGGTAAGCACAATGCCGAAGCGGCGCTTTACCAGCAGATGCTGCAATCGGTGGAGAAGAACTATGCGGACCTGACGTTAAGGCAGATGACCGGCGACACCGATGCGGAACGGCTGTTTACCACCTCTCGCGTGATACCGGGGATGTTTACCCGTCAGGCGTGGGAAGGCGGGATACAAAAAGCGATCGCGGAGGCGGCGGCCTCACGTAAGGAGGCGATTGACTGGGTGCTGAGTGATAACCGTCAGGCCATCTCGGCTTCGGTATCGCCCGAAGAGCTGAAAGCCCGTCTGACGGCCCGTTACTTTACCGATTTTGCCGGGGCGTGGCAGGATTTTCTCAACAGCCTGCGCTGGAACAAAACCCGTAACCTGTCGGATGCCATCGACCAGTTAACCCTGATGGCGGATGGGCGTCAATCCCCGCTGATTGCGTTGATGAACACGCTGGCCTATCAGGGGGAGACCGGGCAACAGGGGCCGACGTTATCGGATTCATTAGTGAAATCCGCCAAGACATTGTTGAATAAAAAAACGCCGTTAATGATTGACCAACAGACGGCTGGCGTGCACGGGCCGATGAATGAAACCTTTGGGCCGTTGCTGGCGCTGATGGGAGAACATCAGGCGGCCGGGGGAATGAAGACCGACAGCACCCTGAATTTACAGACCTTTCTCACCCGGGTAACCGAAGTGCGGCTGAAACTGCAACAGATGAATAACAGCGATGACCCGCCGGCAATGGCGAATGCGCTGGCTAAGACGGTATTCGAAGGGAAAAGCACCGATTTGACGGATACGCAGGGCTACGGGCGCTTGATAGCGGCCAGTCTGGGGGGACAATGGCGGGGTTTTGGTCAGACGCTGTTTGTTGAACCATTGACTCAGGCGTGGCAGGGGGTATTGAAACCCGCAGAGGAAAATCTGAACACCCAGTGGCAGACGGCGATAGTGGACAACTGGAACCGGGCCTTTGCGGGCCGTTATCCGTTTGCCGGCGGCGAGAGTGAAATCTCATTGCCGATGTTGGGGCAGTTTATCCGGTCGGATTCGGGGCGGATAGAGCAGTTTTTGACGCGTCAGTTAGGCGGGATACTGCATAAATCGGGTAACCAGTGGGGGGTGGATGAAGTGAATGGTCAGGGCGTACAGATTAACCCGGATTTTCTCAGGGCGATAAATCAGCTCAGTCAGCTATCGGACCTGTTGTTTGCCGATGGCAGTCAGGGATTGCGGTTTGAACTGCGGGCCAGAGCGGTGCGGGATGTGGTGGAAACCGACCTGACGATAGACGGGCAGAAACTGCGTTATTTTAACCAGATGGAAAGCTGGCAGAGCTTTCGCTGGCCGGGAGAGACCTATAAACCGGGGGTGATGCTGACCTGGATCAGTGTTAATGCCGGGGCGAGGTTGTTCGGTGATTATCAGGGGAACTGGGGGCTAATCCGCTGGCTGGCGCAGGCAAAAGCGGAAAGGCTGGATGAAAGCCGTTATCGATTAATATTTACTGCCCCGGATGGATTGCCGTTGACCTGGATTTTACGCACAGAATTGGGTGAAGGGCCGCTGGCGTTATTAAAACTGCGCGGATTTAAATTGCCGAAAAATATCTTTGTGGTGAAGCCGGGAAATAACGCGACAATATCAGTGTTAAATGACGATGATCTGATAGAGGAATAATGCATGCGATTGGCGATAAATCAGAAAATAGCGTAATCATTAACTGTTTTCGTTAATGAAATGGCTGCCAAGATAAATATCACTACAGATATTCCGATAAAGACGTTTGGCTATATGGGTGAGATCCGTGATTATACTTTTCTCAGTGAAGAGGGAGTTTTGTTATGGGATTTTCTTGATGTTATTGGCTATCTTATTATTCGCATGGTATGAATGAGAGTTATTCTTCTTTATCGTGATGGGATGAATGAGATTTAAAAAGGAGTGATGAGATTGAGATAGATGTAATCTATTGAATAAAATGAAAATAGACATTGTTATATAGGGATATGATTATAACAATGTATTCAGGTTGCCTTCATTTTATGGTAATCAATGCCAGTTTACTTTTGTCAATCAATGTCATTTTATTGTCATGAAGTTTAAATGTTTTATTCGACATGCCGTTATATTGGCGGTGCAAAGGGGGGATGCATTAAAAATCGTATTTTTTTGAAAAAAAGAGTTGATTTCTATAAGCACCCGCCGGGAGGATAAGGAAATTCAGTAATCGCTCATTTTGTTCATGCATTGATGTATTGCGAAAAGATGAGTGGCTTTGTAAATATCGTTGATCCGAACGGACGATCATATATGCAGAATGGAAAAAGCCCCTTGGTAAAAGCAAGTTGGGGTGGAAATCAGCCAATTGAAAATGAAAGATGAGGAGTAAATGATGAGTGAGCCGAAGGAAAATGAGATTTTTATTCACCCTGAATATGATGAACTGGGCCTCCCTTATTACAACGTGCCGAATGCCAGAATTGAAGAAAATCTGGTGGCGACGTGTTTGAAATACGCGACTAAAGTGATCCCGGTGATTTTTCTGCCGGGGGTGATGGGGAGTAATTTAAAATCAAAAGAGGGTAAGTCGGTCTGGCAGCTAAATGGGATATGGAATCTTGATGTTTTAGTTTGGACGTGCAGAGGAGCCTCTTATAGGAAAGATACACTAGATCCTAGTAATACAGAAGTTGATGATTCCGGGGATATCACGCCTGATCACACCGAAAAGAATAAATTCCAGACTTGCCAGCAGCGCGGTTGGGGGGAGATAGCCCATATGAGCTATGGCACTTTCCTGCCCTGGCTTCAGGCGGTGTTAGATGATGAGCGTCTGGCCTTTGAGTACTGTCTGGCAGGAAAGGGGGGAAAAACTCTTCGGCAACGTATGGTTGATATGAACTTGAATGCGGAGTGGGGGGAAGAGCCGCTGACCGAGGCCGAGGTTGACCATAGTTATGATTTTCTCTACCCGGTTCATGTGATGGGCTATAACTGGTTGCAATCTAATAAGGCGTCTGCCAAGAGGCTGAAGCAATATGTGGATAAGGTTTTAGCTTTTTATGGTAAACGGTGTGCAACTAAAAAGGTGATTTTAGTCACTCATTCAATGGGAGGGCTGGTTGCTCGTTATTATTCAGAACTGCTGAATGGCAGAGATAAAATTTTAGGCATTGTGCATGGGGTGATGCCTGATACGGGGGCCCCGACCACCTATAAAAGGATGAAAACCGGTGAAGATGGCATGACCGGACTGGTTGTGGGTTACGATGGTGAAGATATGACGCCGGTACTGGCGCAGTCTCCCGGCCCATTACAGCTTCTGCCGGGAAAGGAGTATGGTAGAGGCTGGTTACATATCGCTGATGGTAAAATGACGCATAAATTGCCGAAATTAGATCCGTATGAAGAAATTTATCTGGAAAAGGAGCGCTGGTGGGGATTATGTGAAACCCGGTTTTTAAACCCGGATAAAAAAGATAAGTGGAAAGATAATGAAAGTTGGGAAAATTATACACATATTATAAGGAAAGAAGTTAGGCCATTTATTGAAGAGTTAACTGGTAAGTATCACTCGAATACTTATGCCTTTTATGGCGCCAGCGAGAAACATTTATCCTATGGAGTTATCTCCTGGCAAGAAGCCAGTAAGGATTATTACAATAAAACGGAAGATTATTCCGGCCTGACATTTGATCGGCCGATATACGATCCTTATAACCTGGAGACGGGCAAAAGCCGTATGGTGCAGTTTTCTGTTGGCCCTTCTTTTCAGGATATTGCGGCGAAAACTTTTAAGCTGGCGCCACCCAAAGATCCGGGCGATGGGACGGTGCCGGTACAGTCTGGCCGTATTTCAGCCAGACATTTACGCAGCTTGCTGGCAACAGAAGTCGACCATGAAGGCGCATATAAAGAGGCTAACGGGACGAAAGAGACGTTTGCCCGGTTATTCACCTTACGCTCAATTGTGAAGATGGTGCAGGCGGTGAAAATTGAATAGGAAAACGACCTTACTGACTTTAGCGGTTATTTGTACCTTATGGTGGTATATGCCGGTATTTTATTACCCAATTTTAACTGAGAAGGAAAAGAAAGTGACAACTGAAATGTTAGCGAATATGCAGCCCCGTTGTGTGGGCCGTTATTTGATAGATCTTCCTGCTGGATTTGACAATGTTATTCATGATGGGATATTTATCGGTGATGCACAAATAGAAACCGAGCGTTTATATCCACCTGCATTTAAACAGCGGATACGGCTAAGAGAGCAGGAGTTAAAGGAGGCTAAAACTATTGACTCTAAAGATATGCCGTTTTTGAAAAAAATCTATTGCTTACAAGGGGAGCAAACTGGTGTAATTTTCGATAGGAATGAAGATATTGATGAGCCCGGTTTTGGCCGGGTGCTGGAAGCACATTTATACGACAATGGTGTTGCATTTAAAATTATAATGAAGATAACAGATTTGTCTGATGCTAAGTATGCGAGTGATAGGGAAAGTTATATCAAGGCTGGTTTTTCTGAGGATAAATTGAATACCACAGATAGAACGATGATGAAAATGAGGGATTTATTATCCAGAATCAGTGGCAGAAAGGATACGGAAATACCTAAGGAGGCAGGTACCTGCATTCCTGATGGTTTTATTGCTGGCAGCCGTTATGAGAAAGAGAGAATCACTTTTGTCTATCAGAGAAATAAGGATGATCATTTTACTTTCAGTGTTGAAATACTAAATTATCTTCAAGAAAAAGACCATCTATTAGAGCGTCTGAGGGGAATGGAAGGTATGTTTTTGGCCGTGCATGCTAAGATTATAAGAAAAGGGAAACGGGAAATTAATGGCACTTATACGGAAGAAGTTTTAACAACTGCGCCGATAAAAAAAGTTGATGAACCAGAAACCAAAATTCTTGGATATGCATTTAGTTTAATTGCTAATGAAACTGCCGGGGATTATAAGAACCCTTTTGTTGCTATTGATCTAGGGAATGACCGGTTATCAGCAACACCATACAGTGAAAATGAACTGATAACGTTTTGGGATGTGGTAACGAGTACTTTTCGTAAAAGACCCGGTGCTTTTAAACGGCAATAATACGCTTCAAATAAAACCCCTTATAGGGATATAAGGATTAACCATCAGGATGAAGACAGATAAACAAGCACGAATACTGATTTATATTCAGTTGTTAAAATAGTGCAGGCGGTAAATATCAGGTAAAAAGAAGATGATTGGTTTTATTCACTATCGTAGCAATTTATGCCTTGTGGCGGTGATATTTCCCTGCTCATTATTATCCTGTTTTAACTTAAGAAGGAAAATGAAATGAAAACTGAAATATTAACTAATATGCCGACGCGTTGTATCGGGCATTATCTGATTGATATTCCTTTAGTATTTGAAAACATCATCAATAATGAGATATATATTGGCGATGCAAAAATAGAAACCAAGCGTATGCATTTATCCGCATTTGAACAGCGGATAGAGATAAGAGAGCAAAAATTAAGGACGACTAAAACTACCGATCTGAAAGATCTGCCCTTTTTAAAAAAGGCCCATCATCTCCAGGGAAACTTATATGGCGTGATTTTTGATAGAAATCAAAATATCAGCGAACCCGGATTTTCCCGAATATTAGAAGCCCATTTATATGATAATGGGGTTGCTTTTATGATAGAAATGAAGTTTACAGAAATATCAGATGATAAATACAGTTATTCACGGGACCGTTATATAAAATCTGGATTGCATGAAAGCCAATATAAAATGCTGTCTCAAACTCTGGATAAAATGCAAAGGCTAATTGCCAGAATCAGTGGCAGAAAGGATAGCGATATTCCGACAGAAGCAGGAATCTGTATCCCTGATGGTTTTATTGCCGGTCATGATAATGATAAAGAGAACATGTTGTTTGTCTATCAAGGAAATCAGGATAGTAATTTTACATTTAGTGTTGCAATCATTAATGACTTTAAAGGGGAAGGGATTTTACTTGAACGTATTAGTGAAATTGAGAGGGATTGGTTCATTAACTATGGCCAGATAATAAGAAAGGGGGAAAGAGAGATAAATGGTATTTATGGCGAGGAGTTGTTAGCGGTAGGTCTGCAATCTTTTGACAATAATCCTCGGTATCGATTTGATTTTATTGAAAATAATATAGTGTTGGATGATAAAAATATCGGTGTTGGTGTTATATTAATGAATTACCAGTTACCTGCAACGCCATATACCGAAGATGAATTGATCATGTTTTGGGAGGCAATAACGAAAACTTTTCGTAAAAGACCGGGAGCTTTCGAATAGTGATAAAGTGATAGTGTTTTAAGTAATTAATTGGAGGTTCAATGTGCTCTGGATTTTATTGCTAATAACTTTTTTTCTTTATCTGTTGATGTTTAGTCCGGCAATATTGGTTATTGATATACTTATCATTCGTCGGATAATTAAACGTGGAGGATGGGGGAAATATAAAATTGTGTTTTTTTTGATTCCTGGCGTTCTATTGATGAGTATCTTGATTGCCGGTGTGGGCTTTTTCACTAACATGTTGTTTGTTTATTTATATGACCATTTTGTGTCGCCATTTTGGTTGAGGTAATAATTTAAAAATCAATGACAAGATATTTCGATATGAAATATAGCTTTTGAATATTAATTGCTTATTGTGTGATTGCTCTGGCAATAAAATAGAAAATGTCGTTATGTCTGGTATTGTTTTTTTTAGGTGGTATCAGACTACGGCTATTTTTCTCTAATATGTTACTTCCCTTCTTTTTATTTATTTTGAACGGGAATCGGTATTTTTTAATAACTTTTTTGGAGGACCATCCTATGGATGATTTAACCCTGCGCTATTATGAGGCAGAAATGCGCTATTTGCGTGAGGCGGGCAGAGAGTTTGCTAAGGCTCATCCTGACCGGGCGGCTGCGCTTAATCTGGATAAAATCGGTATGCGCGATCCTTTTGTCGAGCGTCTGTTTGAAGGCTTTGCCTTTATGATCGGGCGTCTGCGTGAGAAGCTGGATGATGATTTGCCGGAGTTTACGGAAGGGCTGGTCAGTTTATTGTGGCCGCATTACCTACGCACGATTCCGTCCCTTTCCATTGTTGAATTGGGGATGGATTGGGCACAATTGAAAAGTCCGGTACAGGTGAAAAAGGGCTTTGAGATCCTTTCGCAACCGATCGGCCCAAGCAAGACCCGATGTCGTTATACCACGACTCAGGCGGTTCAATTGCTGCCTCTGGCGCTGACCGACGCTTCCTTGCAAGAAGAACCGAATGGACGTTCCGTTATTCGATTGCGTTTTGGCTGTGGGACACTGGTGGACTGGAACCAAATTGATTTGAGCCGTTTACCGCTGTATCTCAGTGCCGACAGCCCGCTGGCCTGTGCGTTACATCGAGCGTTTACGCTGCAAACGCAACAACTTTACTTGCGTTTACCCGGTCAGCCTGATCGGCAGCCATTTGACGGCCGATTCACACCAATAGGATTTGGGGAAGAGGAACGGTTATGGCCGAAAGGGGAAAGTTCATTCAGTGGTTATCAACTACTGCTGGAGTATTTCACCTTCCGTGAAAAGTTTATGTTTGTTGCGCTCTGTGGGTTGGAAAAGTTGACTCTCCCCGAAGGAACGCCGTGGTTTGAGCTGGATGTGGTTCTGCGTGAAAGTTGGCCCTTTGATTTACCATTTTCTGCCGAGCATATCCGCTTGCACTGCACCCCGGTGATTAACCTGTTTCGATTGGAATCCGATCCGCTGCAATTGTCACCATTGCAAACTGAGTATTTGCTGTGTCCGGTCCGTATTCAGGACGGGCATACCGAGGTTTATTCCGTGGATGAGGTGTCCTCTTCGAAACGCGAGGGCCATCGGTATGTGCCGTTCAGTAGTTTCCGTCATAAAGGCGGCATGTTGCGCCATGATGCGCCGGAGTGCTACTACCATACCCGTGTGAAACGAGGGCCGTCAGGTTTGTGTGACACTTGGATTATTCTGGGTGGAGCGGATTTTGAAGATGAAGAGCTGTATCAAGAAGAGATTCTGTCACTTACGCTGACTGGCACTAATGGGCAACTACCACGCAGGGCGTTGCAGGATTCTCTGTTGGATACCGCCGTTAATCCTCCGCTAGCGGAATTTACGGTACGTAACTTGTGTGAACCGACATTGCCCTGCTATCCGCCCAATCGGGACCGTTTTCACTGGCGAGTGCTCAGCCATCTTGGTTCTAATTTTCTTAGCATGATGGATAACCCGGAAGTGCTACGCGGGACGTTGGCTCTGTATGACTGGACCGACAATGAGATGAACTATCGCCGGTTGGAGGCGATTGTCGCGGTGAAGCATTCGTTGATTGAGCGATTTGAGCAGGGATGTTTGCGACGGGGCGTACACATCGAAGTGACGTTGGATAGCAACGGCTTTGCAGGCACCGGTGATATCAGCTTGTTTGGCGAAATGCTCAGCCGTTTCTTTGCCTTGTATACCGATATTCATCTGTTTAACCGACTTACGCTGATTTTACAACCTACGGGGGAAAGACTGTTATGGGAAGAACAATATTGTCAAAACATTCCCGGTTGATGGCAATGCTGGAATCGGACATTTCAACCCTCAATTTCTACCAATTCTGTCAGATTATTGAACTTGCAGTCCCTGATCGGCCGCCACTGGGTAGTACGGAAAATCCGGCTGATGATGCGATACGTTTGCGGCCTGATCCAGGTTTGGGATTTCCCGCCAGTGAACTGAAAGCGATAGAAACTGACAATGAACATCCAGAGCGTCCACCGACGGTCAGAACAACGTTTATGGGGTTGTATGGGGTGGATTCTTTGTTGCCGACCGCTTACCTGAATGATATCGCTCAGCAAAGGGAAGGGAATGAAACAATCGAAGCCTTTCTGGATATTTTTAACCACCGGGTATTCTCCCAGTTTTACCGTATCTGGCGTAAATACTCCTATCCGGCAACGTTTGCTACCGGAGGAACCGATAGAACGTCCCAATGTCTGCTCGGGCTGATTGGTTTAGGGATACCGGGTAGTCAGCAACATATTGCTACGCCGATGTCCCGTTTTCTGGCGTTGCTCAGTGTCATGCGCCTGCCAACGCGAACCGCTGAAGGCGTATCGGCGCTGGTGGCATTGTTGGCGCCGCAAACCCGGATTGTGGTGACGCCTTCTTGCCCACGGCAGATCCATCTAATGCAACCGGCGAATCTTTCAGCTACTCACCGAATTTCCCTTTCGCAGCGTACCGTGTTAGGCAGAATGGGCATTGATATCAATAGCCAGTTGTTGCTGGCGTTGTATACCGAGTGCCCGGATGAAGCGCGGGGTTGGTTGCCGGGCGGGCGGTTGCACACTGATTTTTTGGTGTTGTTGCGGGTTTATCTGGGCTGGCGATACCAAGCCAGATTGCAACTGACTCTGCCGACCCGAATATTACCGCCGCCGATACTGGGTGGTCAGCCGGTTCAGTTAGGGCTGACGGGGGTATTAGGTTTAAAAATTGAAGATAGTCAGGCGACACTGCCTGACAACATTACGGTGAATCTGGGGGATTATCAGGGGATACAGTCAGACAGTAATCAAGACAAAGGAGGAGACTATGTTAACTATCCCTTTTTATAAAATTGCGCCGGCGATAGCGGCGATAACATTACTGCTGACAGGCTGTGGTCTGACTCAGACCGTGACTGATGGCACGGCAGCGGCCACCCGATCCCTTTTTCATAAGCAGGTGAAAACGTTACATCTGGATTTTATTCCACGGGCAGCGGTCAATACCGATGTTGGAGAAAATGTTGCGCTGTCCGTCCCGGCATTGGTTCGGGTCTATCAGTTGCGGGATAACAAAGCTATAGAAAAGGCGGATTATGCGGATTTGTTGGATGACGGCGATCGGATACTGAGCGCTGATTATCTGGCGAGTCAGGAGGTGGTAGTGAAACCGGGTAGTCATGCCTCTCTTGATATGCCGATGGCGGCGCAGGCGAAATATGTGGCTGTAGTGGGGTTGTTCAGAAACCCCGATTTAGCCAAGGGGACTTGGCGTCGGATCATAAAACGCAATGAATTGTTACCGGATGGGCCTCGTATTATCGAGCTCAATGCCAGCGGCTTGACTTTATTGCCTGAAAAGGAGTGAGTAAATGAAAAAACCTTCTCTGTATGAAAGCCTTTTCGGTAATTTTAACTGCGGTTTGGAGTTGCATCAGGTGAGCGAAGAAGATCAGGTCATTTTGTCGGTATTAGACAATATGCAACGTATCCTCAATAGCCGTGCCGGTTCGCTCACCCATCTGCCCGATTATGGTCTGCCTGATCTGCACACCATTCTGCGAGGGTTGCCTGCGTCGTCACAGCGCTTGGTCTCGACGATTGAGCACACTTTGTTGATCTATGAACCGCGTTTGAAACGAGTTGATGTTACGTTATTGCCGGAGCTTGCGCCGGGGCATCTGCGTTATGACATTAACGCTGAACTCAAAGGTGTGGGTCTGGTGCGTTTTAGTACCGAGTTCGTGCCGGAAGGGAATGTGTTGGTCCGCCATTTACGCCAGCAAGGGTATATAGATTAAGCATTTGTGTATATTTTGTTACTCATGACAATTTGTAATACGAGTGAAGGCTTGCCATTGTTGAGCAAGCCTTTGTAGTTTTTAAGAGAGAATTCGATCTAGAAAATCTAAAGCTGATTGAGTATTAGATAAGAATTCATAATGATGCTACGCCGATTTTATTCATTCTTGGTTTTTGCTGTGCTGAAATCGACGCCAGGAAGGCATCAACATAATTTAGCAAGAGCCACATCGATTGCAGTTGTGGTTCCGTGCGACTGTTTCATGCAACGATTGCCAGAGCCGTTCTATTTTATTCAACCAAGGGGAATAACTCGGTAAAAATAAGAGGTTAAATTTCGGATGCTGTGCCAACCAATGTTTGACTTTCTGACTGCTATGGACGCAATAATTATCTAAGATTAATGTGAGCGTTTTCGCATCGGGATAGTGGCTATTAAGCTCATCTAACATCCTGATAAATAAATTAGAGTCCTTTTTTGTCCCTTTAACATAGGTGACTTTCCCTGTTTGGTCATTGAGACAGCCAGCAAGGTAATATTTTTTATTTTTTTCTGGCGTGACAAGGTTTATTTTTACTTGTAAAGATACTTTTTAGCGTATTTTAAGACGTAGGATTATTAGCAAAATCTGTTATAAATTTTCTTCAATGCAAATACTAATTGTCTGTTTATTTTCTGGATGTGTTCTGTCTTTCGGAAAAATAAGGTGTAATTATTTATCTATAACTTAATACTTTAATTTTTTTCGATGTCTGGTGAGTTGAATGTTATTAACAGAAATATAATTAATTGATACTTTGATAAGGCTGTTATTATTATGTGAATCTACCTGGTATTTGATTATTTAAGCGCTTATATTAATGCTTTCGGTAAAGATTTTCCTGAGAAAATCTGGGAAGATGTTTTTTGTAACTGGGTTGCGGGTTTTCTAGAGATATTATAGCGTTGACAATGAGTGGCGATGACTAACTAATAAGATAGAGAAACAGATTGTGGCAAAGAAAGAAAAACGGCCTCACCATGATGCCTTATTCAAACATTTTTTAACGCAGCCTGAAACGGCTAGGGAGTTTTTATCCCTTTATCTGCCCGAAGAGATCCAGTCGTTGTGTGATTTAGCCACATTGAAACTGGAGCCTGGCAGTTTTGTGGACCGGCATTTACGTCAACTGCACAGTGATGTGTTGTACTCGGTTGAAACGGTTCAGGGACGAGGTTATATTTATTGCCTGATTGAACATCAGTCCACTCCTGACCCATTGATGGCCTGGCGATTGATGTATTACGCCATGTCAGCGATGGCGGCTCACCTGAAAAAAGGCCATACTGAACTCCCTTTGGTGGCGCCTCTGCTGTTTTATCATGGTGAGGTTCGTCCTTATCCTTACACAAACCGGTGGCTGGATTGTTTTACGCTCCCTGAACAGGCTGCTCGCTTATACCGTCAGGCGTTTCCGTTGGTGGACGTCAGTGTGCTCAGCGATGAAGAAATCCTGACACATAAAGGCGTTGCGCTGATGGAGCTGGTGCAAAAACATATTCGTTGTAGGGATATGCTGGAATGGGTCCCCCACTTGGTGGAACTTTTGAATGCAGGGTATAATACAACCGAGCAGCGCAATGTTGTGTTAAGCTATATTTTACTGAATGGACATACGCTGGATCTCTCCCAATTTGTCCATCAACTGATTGAACAATCTCCGGAGCATGAAACGATGTTGATGACTATTGCAGAACAGCTTGAACAAAAAGGGCTTGAGCGAGGTATTGAGCAAGGCCGAACAGAAGGTAGAGAGGAAGGTAGAGAGGAAGGTAGAGAGGAAGGTAGAGCTGAAAATAAACTGGAAACGGCTCGCGCCTTATTACGACATGGTGTCAGTCTGGACATTATTGTCACCAGTACCGGGCTGAGCCGGGATAAAATCGAAGCGTTAAAGCATTAAATTAATCTTCTCTTTCACTGTAAAATGCCGATATTCAAGATCGGCATTTTTGTTCTTATTCAAGGTGATGGCTACACAGGGAACTTTTACGTTTACCCAGTTAAGCTGAAACCGGTCAGACTGAAGCAACAATCTCCGGAGCATGAAACGATGTTGATGACTATTGCAGAACAGCTTGAACAAAAAGGGCGCGAGCAAGGTATTAAATTAGGTATTGAGGAAGGTAGAGAGGAAGGCCGAGCTAAAAGTAAACTGGAAACGGCTCGTGCCTTATTACGGCATGGCGTGAGTTTGGACATTATTGTCAGCAGTACCGGACTGAGTCGGGATAAAATCGAAGCGTTAAAGCATTAAATTAATCTTCTCGTTCACAGCAAAATGTGGATATTCAAGATCGGCATTTTTGTTCTTATTCGAGGTGATAGTTATACAGGGGACTTTTACATTTGCCCGGCGAAGCTGAAACCTATCAGACGGAAGCAACTTTATAGAGGACGAAATGGCATCCTAAGTGCATGGGGAACGCGATTAAGTTAGTTGTTTGCGACTCGTTCTGTTTCGTTAAAACTTCAATGTTCATGTGCCTGATATGACCTCTTATTGCTGATTTTGGCCTCCTAACAGAGTTCATGGACCCCTTTGTTGTAAGATATCAAAGTTTAAAAATTCTAGTACCCGGGAATTTGCCACATAATGCAATGATTAAGAGACATTGATATTTTGAAGGTGTTATTGTGACTTTAAAATGTCACTTTTGGAATGAAAGAGTGGGGGGGGATTAGTTTTATCTTCTGAGGAGACCCTTTGCTGTTTTAATGGCGCCTGTAATTAATCTTTATGGAATTTTATTTGCTGTGGTTATTTCAATGTCTATTGCACATTTCCCTGAATGTGCTTTTATTTAATAATAATCGTATCATCGTTTGGGCTGTTTTGTATTTAAGCTTTAAGAGGAAAGATAAGGGGCAATCATGTTTTTTTCAACTAAAATTAATAAATCATTCTTTTATTAAGGGAGTTAATAGGGTAAATTAAGTTGGCTATTTAATTAATTAATCCGAACGCCATCACTGGCAAATTGTCTTCTGAGTAGAAAATTTTCAGTGATGGTTTTTTTAATTTAAGGCAGTAAGCAATCACACCACCTAAAACGGTCAACAGACATCCTGTTATACTTCGGTGGCGCGAATGCGCTATTTGAGAAAGGGTTTTTAATTGCCCATTAATCGTTTCGATGATAAAACACCTTGATAACATGATCTTATCCTACTCTGCCAGCATACGCGCTTTCATGTTACGACGTTTCTGCGTAATGAAAGTGACACTCGTTTTGGCTAAATCGTCTGCCAGTTCCTGGCTGAGATAACCTTTATCTCCATAGAGAGAACCTGTTAAAACCCTCTCATCGAGTTTTTCCTCGTTTTGCGCTCCCCTCAAAAACCTTATGACGGGCAATGCGGATATTATGACAAATACGCAAACTTGCGGAATCAATAAAAGCAATGCTAGTCGGTTTCCCTTTTAATTGGGTCAGATAACTGCACAATGGCGCCAAAATGGAAGGCGCGACACGAATAAAACAGGTATAGCTGAGCAAGGCGGGAAAATCATTGTGGTGATGTTTCCAAATAGGCCCCTTTGCTCCCGGAACAGGCTTCTCGTCAATTTCTTATCCAGAAAACAGGTTATAATTAAATCAATAATGCTATATCCGCGGTAGCCTTAACTTATTAATAAGGCTACCGTTATTTCTTCTGGTATGTCCAGATTGAATTTTATTGTCAGAAGCAGAATAGTGTAATAATTAAATTGCTAGGACAATAAGAATTTCTCTGGTACATAATGATGGAAATTATTTGCTAAACAGTATTCTTCCAGTTGTTGGCTGGAGTGAATACCTATCTTGCCATATATCCGAGCCATATAAGTTTCAACGGTATGGTAAGCAATATTTAATTTCTGTCCAATCTGTTTCCTGGTATATTTTTGTAAAAAGAAAAAAATGATATCCCATTCACGCGGCGTAAAAATATCGCTTGGTGGTTGGAGTATAATTGATGCTGGTAGTGTTTTATAATATAGATGTAGACTGGCTAATGAGTAATCTTTGGCTTTCCATGCATGAAGAAAGATGCCGGTACATTCGTTTTCATCATTATAGAGTGGATATTTTTCCGAGAAATAAGATGATGGAAATGTATCTTTCCCATATGTATGTGTTTCAAGTGAACATATCCTTTGCCCTTGTTTCATAACACTTTTATCGTGAATAACGAAATCTTTTGCAAATTCAGCCCCATTCCAGGGGAGTTCATTATCATATTTCCCCTCGTAATCAAATAAATCTGGGAGATCCTGGATTTGTCTAAATGCCAGATTACCAAAAATCCAACATGAGTCTTTGTCTTTGATTGCCCAAGGTTCATTACTTTGCTGCATGGTGTTAATGACTTGGGATGAAATAGTTAGCTTATTGATTTTTTCCATGGTGAGGTCCTATTGTGCAGTTAATGATTTAAATTTACAATTCCCTGCTGCCAATAGTAAGAAATCTTTCAGGAATATAAAGATGACAGTTATTTTTCTTACAGAAATTTGTTAATTCTATCTGTGGTGATAGATCAAATTTCTGGTAAATTGACTGAATATGGTTAACGACATCTTCACAGAGGGGAAATTTATCACAAATATAAGTTTGTTTAACTTGATGTTCGACAAACTGATGCGTTTCCAGTGAAGTGACGTGTTGCATAGTTTGAATGGCTTCTTGATCCTGATGGTAGAATTCTTCTGCATGTTCGTCAATAGGTGAGGGTAATTCACCCATAGATAGCTCTATAATATCGTAATCTTCAGGAAGATTGAGCAGTTGATAAAAAGCATCGTTAGCATAAATAAATCTTGACTGGTGATCTCTGGCGCCCCAGGGTTCATTACTTTTATCCCACATTAGTGTTAATTGTGGCGTAATATGACAGGATTTGTTTCTTATATTTAACATAATAACTCCTAAATTCCTATTTAGATTATTATCTGAATGGTTGCTTTTCCGATTATGTCTTAAGTGGACTGCTATATAATAGAATATAATGCTTTTCTCGTCAAAAAGCGTATGTTTATTAATTGATTTTTTACTATTTAATAATGAAACTTTAAACATGAGATAATATAACTATATATACTATTTTAGATGAAGATTATTTGAGGAATTTGCCGAAAAAATAGTTGGAGTCCGTTGCTGTGCTTGCTGTTGAGCCTGATATCGGGTGTTTTTTAGTTGGAAATCATCCATCATTAATGGTAAATAAATGCAGATTATACTTGCAATTATCATCACCCTCATTGTTGTCAATGAATGAATAATTATTTTTCCTAATGCTTAATAGCTGTTCTGTTAAATTATTTTATTTACTCTTCTTGGTAATGAAGAACAAATCTGAATAGTAGTATGAAAAAAACAATAGTTTTTGGACACATTTTTGATGTGACTTGAAGATTAAGCTAAGCAGATTACACCTGTTGTGTTAAGTATATACTCTTAGTTTTTCTCATTGTTTGTGA
The DNA here is from genome assembly GCF_001083805.1 of Photorhabdus luminescens subsp. luminescens. Taxonomy (GTDB): domain Bacteria; phylum Pseudomonadota; class Gammaproteobacteria; order Enterobacterales; family Enterobacteriaceae; genus Photorhabdus; species Photorhabdus luminescens. The sequence goes on from NZ_JXSK01000006.1 coordinate 114,311, forward strand.
TCACTACCCTTTTAAAATAAAAGTTGGCAATGGTGACTCTTATTGGGATTAAGTAGTAAATACTTAATTAATGGAGCTAACGTAAGTTTGGTTTTAATCTTTTCATAATAAAATAATTTTTTATCATTATAAGTAAATTTTATTACTTAATTGCCATAAGTAATAAATGAAGAACTATTTTTTACGCCCCACGGTTTATGACTTATTCCGATTGTGTTAATAATTTGAGGTGATATTTTATAGTTCTTCTTCATAAAAACTCTGTTGTTATTTAGGAGTCAAGGAAACATTTTGCTTTCTGGATGCACAAATCTTTCTGGTACATAGAGATCATAATCATTCGTGCGGCAATATTCTTCCAGTTGTTTGCTAGAATGAACACCAACTCTTTTATATATTCGTGAAAGATGGGTTTCAATAGTACGATAGGAAATATTTAACATCTTACCCATCTGCTTACTAGTATATTTGTGTAACATGAGGAAAATAACATCCCATTCCCGTTGAGTAAATAAATCGGTTGGTGGTTGAAATAATATAGATGCAGGAAGTTTTCCATGAAATAGACGAGTGAATGAGAAATCCTGGGCTTTCCATCCATGAAAAAGGGTGCCGACACATTCGTAATCATCATTGTAGAGTGGATATTTTTCTTGGAAATAAGATGAAAGAAATGTATCTTTCCCATACATATGTGTTTCAAGCGAACAGACTCTTGATTCTTTCTCCATTACACTTTGATCGTGAATAATGAATTCTTTTGCAAACTCAGCTCCATCCCAGGGAATTTCATCATCATACCGTCCTTCATAATCAAATGAATCTGGAAGATTCTGGATATGCTTAAATGCTAAATTACCATAAATAAAACATGAGTCTTTATCTTTGATCCCCCAAGGTTCATTACTTTGCTGCATAGTGTTAATGACTTGAGGTGAAAGATTTAATTTTTTGATTTTGTTCATAATGAGACCCTATTGTATAATTAATTGTCAGTAATTTAAATTTATAACTCCTTACTACCGATAGTAAGAAATCTTTCAGGAATATAAAGGTGGTAATTATTTTTCTTACAGAAATCTGCTAATTCTGTCTCTGGTGGTAAATTAAATTTCTGGTAAATTGACTGAATGTGATTAATGACATCTTCTGTGCTGATCATTAATTCTTTACTGATGCTCTCTTCATCTTGTGAGCGTAAGGTTAGAAAAAGCACTTCCCATTCGGTTTGCGTCAATATATTATTAGGCGGTATAAATTCTAGGGTTGATGGCAATGTTCTCTCATAATAGTAAGAAACAGAAAAATCTTGAGCCTTATACATATGAAAGAAAATCCCAATGCAATCATTATTCCCATCAAAAAGGGGAAATTTATCACAAATATAGGTCTGTTTAACGTTATGTTCGCCAAACTTATGTGTTTCCAGTGAAGTGACGCGTTGCATAGTTTGGATAGCTTTTTGATCCTGACGGTGGGATTCTGCTGCATATTCAGCAATAGGTGAGGGTAATTCACCCATAGAAAGCCCTATAATATCAAAATCTTCAGGAAGGTTGAGCAGTTGATGAAAAGCAGAGTTAGCATAAATAAATCGTGACTGGTGATCTCTGGCGCCCCAGGGTTCATTGCTTTTATCCCACATCATGGTTAATTGTGGCGTAATAAGAGTGGATTTGTTTCTTATATTTGACATAGTAACTCCTAAATTCTTATTTAAATGGTTATCTGAATGGTTGCTTTTTCGATTATGTGTTAAGTGGACTGCTATATAATAGAATATAATACTTTCTTCGTCAAAAAGCGTATGTTTATTAATTGAATTTTTACTATTTTATAATGAAACTTTAAATGGCAGGAAATATAACTATATATATTATTTTAGGTGTGGATTATTTGAGTATTTATTGAAAGAGTCGTTGGAAGCTGTTGCTGCGCTCGCTGTTGTGCCTGATATCAGCCACTTTTTAGCTGGAAAGCATCCATCATTAATAGCAAATAGGTGCAGATTATACCTGCAATTATCAATATCATCATTGTTGTCAATGAATAAATAATTATTTGTCCTAATGCTTAATAGCTGTTTTGTTAAACTATTTTATTTACTCTTCTTGGTGATGAAGAACAAAGCTGAACAGTAGTATGAAAAAAACGATAGTTTTTGGGCACATTTTTGATGTGACTTGAAGATTAAGCTAAGCAGATTACACCTGTTGTGTTAAGTATATACTCTTAGTTTTTCTCATTGTTTGTGATCACTACCCTTTTAAAAGGATAGCTGGCAATAGTTACACTCATTGGGATTAAGTAGTAAACACTTAATGAACGACGCTAACATAAATTTGGTTTTTTCTATTTCAGTGATTTCCAGGTTATTTTTATTGACCGCAAATAGGTTTAAGTTAACATTTCCATCATCTTAGCCTGGGTAATAATTAACCTTAGCTATACCCGTTATCTTTCAAGTTGCCTCTTTGTTGGCTGCACTCACTCACCCCGGTCACATCGTTATCTATGCTCCCGGGGATTCGCTCCCTTGCCGCCGCGATGCATCTTGAAATCCATAGGGTATATATCAATCCTCACCTAGCGTGCTGTCCCTTATTATAGTTAGTGATGTTGTATTTATTGGTTTAATCCAGCTAATAATTTTATTTATGAAAAATTTTTTAATAATTTTAATAAAAAAAATAAGCTAATCTGTAATTTAATCTTATTCTTTACTATCTTATTTATATTGTTAACATCAGTGTGGGGATATAGGGCAATATATGGGGGGTAAACAGACTTTCTTATGTATTAATGTTGATTTTGAATTTTTGCTCTATATTATTTTATTCTTCTAACAGTATTTTTATATATATAAGATCATTGTGTGTCTGAGCTTGGTTTTTTATTTCACTATATGTTTTTAATCTTTGTGAATAAATTTTTTGTTGAGGGGGAAATATGTTTAAAAAATTCGAACAACTATCTCTGATATCAGTTATAAAAAATTCTCATAATTTCATTGATTAGAAAGTAAATAATCAAAGGAATAATAACTTAATAGAGTTAGAGTAATCTGCCTAAATTAGAGAAAATGATATAAATAATACCTAATTGATGGCTGTCATTATATTTTTTTCCGTGGAAAGAACGGTGGATTTGCTCTGCCCACGGAAAACTAGATTCTCGAAACCGCTGCTGTATCTGTCAGATGCAGTGGTTTTCTATTTAACCACAGCTAAATTAAGGGATTATTTATGGGTAAATCATCAAACCGTAGTACAGAATATTTTTTTACTGGGAAATACTACGATGATGATGATGGTAATAATATTGTTGCCATCGGCGTAGGAGGGGTTATTTATGCTAAAGGAGGAGATGATCGTATTACCCTCGGATCGATTGGGGCGACGGTCTATGCTGATTCTGGTAATAAGGTCGTCAATGGCGGCGCCGGATATTTAAAAATAGTGGATAAGGAAGGTAATCTATCAGTACATGGCGCTGCGGGTTATTCGGGTATTGATAAGAGTGGTAATGGTGATATTTCATTTGCTGGCGCGGCGGGAGGGGTTGCTATCGATCACCGGGGGAGCCGTGGTAATCTCAATTTCTCTGGAGCGGCTGCTTATAATGGTCTGAGTCGTAAAGGGCAATCCGGTAAAGTGACTTTTGACGGTGTCGGCGGTTATAACGAATTATGGCATGAAACCAATCAGGGCAATTTAAATTTTGCCGGCGCGGGCGCCGGTAATAAAATTGATCGTACCTGGTATAATCACTATGAGAAAAGTCACGGCGATGTGAAATTTGAAGGTGGGGGAGCGGCAAATAGCATTAGTTCGCGGGTTGAAAGCGGTAATATTAATTTCACAGGTGCCGGGATTGATAATCACATTATACGTAAGGGTAAAGAAGGTAATATTATTTTGCATGGAGCAGGGGCATCAAACCGTATTGAACGCTTGCGCCAAAGTCAAGATCAATATGGACAGACCCACGGTAATATCGAATTTGAAGGGGCTGGGGGTTATAACCGGATTTATTCTGATGTCGCACATGGTGATATTATTTTCGATGGCGCCGGCGCTTACAATGAAATAGCAAGAATTGGTGTAGATAGCGGTTCTCGTGATGGCGCTTTGGAATACGCTAAAGCGGAAGAGATCGTGTTAACGACAGCGACAATAGGAGGAAAATGGCTCCAACAATTCCAACACCAACAGGTGATGGGGATTAAATCAACTGTCGAGCCTAACACTTATCTGTTTGCGTTTGCCGATGAAATGTACACTAAGCTCGTTAAGGTCCAACTTCAAAATGATCCTGAAACCGGTAAGCTCGGTTATTACGCCACTTCTTGGTACAAAGAGGGCAATCACCTTAATAATCTTGCTACGCAGAATATCTCTTCAAATAATGGATTTTTCGATATACGTTGCAATGGGGGCTACCGTCTCTTTAATTTAATCTTTGAACATCATCAACCCGTTACTATTCAGCATACTGTTGAAGAAGATTTGCAGGAAAACCAGTGGGTGACTTATGCCGGTGGAACTAATGCCAGAGCAGGAGATGTCACGCTGGTTGATGCCAAAATGCATGGGCATGCAATTCATTCCGGTGGTTTGGTATTGGATGTTTCAGCGGTGAAATCGAACCGTCAACCAAACACTTATATCTATGCTAAGTATGTTGAGTCATATACCAAAGTGGTGATGGTTGAATTGGTGAATAATCTTGAAACGGGTGCGCTGCAATATTATGCCAGTGCGTGGTACAAAGCGGGTGATCATACCAACAATTTGGCTGCGGAAGATTTTTCCCAAAAAAATGGTTATCGTTCGATGGATGTGGGCGAGTATTCGCTAACCCATCTGCAATACAAAGTGAATTCAGTATGCCGTGTTTCTGAGCATTTAGCCCATACCGAAGAGTACAGTCATCAGGAATTGGTGAAATCATCCACGGATACCGGTGACAGCACCGGTGACATTAATTTCAAGGGTATCGGGGGCGGTAACGTCATTACTTCCAGTGTCACAAGCGGCAATGTCAATTTTGACGGCGCCGGTGCTGCCAATGTGATTGTCAAACGTGGTGAACAGGGCAATCTGACATTCCGTGGCGCAGGTCTGGCAAATGTTCTGGTTCATCAAAGTCAGCATGGGGAAATGGATGTTTACGCTGGCGGGGCGGCAAACGTTCTGGTTCGAATCGGTGACGGGCGGTATCTGGCTCATCTTCTGGCGATGGGTAATATCTCGATCCATCAGGGTAATGGCAATAGCCGAATTATCATGCTTGGGGGGTATAACACCCATAGCCAAATAGGGAATGGCAATGCAAATTGGTTAGGTGCAGGCGGTTTTAATGTGATGACCCAAACCGGTAAGGGGAAGCTCTCCTCGGTACTGGTGGGCGGCGCCAATGTATTGACTAAGCTTAGTGCCGGTGATTTGGTTGCCGGTATGCTTGGTGGCGCCAATATTATCACTCATCTTAACGATGATGAAAAATCAGGTACCACGGCGGTTGCATTAGGCGGCGCCAATATTCTGACGAAAAAGGGCAGAGGTAGTGCTATTGCGCTGATGGGCGGCGGCGCCAATGTGTTTACTCACATTGGCAATGGGAATACGACGGGTGTGATGTTAGGCGGCGCTAATATCTTGACTAAGGTTGGAAACGGTGACATCACGGGTATCATGCTCGGCATAGGTAATGTGCTGACTCATGTCGGTGGTGGTCAGACTCTGGGAGTTATGGGAGCCGCAGGCAATATCTTTACCAAAACGGGTAATGGAACTGCGATTGCGGCCATGATTGGCGCGGGCAATATTTTTACCCATGCCGGCACCGGCGATGCATGGGGGTTGATGGGGGGCTTGGGGAATGTTTTTACCAAAGTGGGTGATGGTAAGGCGCTGGCATTGATGATAGCTGCCGGCAATGTGTTTACTCACATTGGTGATGAAATGAGTGTTGCCTTGATGTTGGCTAAAGGCAATATTGCAACCAAAGTGGGTAACGGCATGACGCTGGCAGCAATGATCGGTGAGGCCAATGTGATGACCCATATTGGTAATGGCTCAACCTTTGCCGCGATGATCGGGCAGGGCAATATCCTGACGAAAGCGGGCAATGATTTAGCGCTCGGTTTGATGGTTGGCGAGGCTAATATCTATTCGCATGTAGGGAATGGCGCCAGTATTGGTTTGTTTGCCGGTGAGCTGAATGTGATGACCAAGGTGGGTGATGGGACAACATTGGCGGCAATGTTTGGTCGAGCTAATATCATGACTCATTCCGGCAATGGCTTAACCGGTGTGTTAGCGTTAGGAGAGGCGAATATTGTCACCAAAGTGGGTGATGATTTTATGGGGGTAGTTGCGGCGGCGGAGGCTAACGTTATCACTCATAAGGGATCATCAACCACTGCTGCTGTGCTATTCGGTAAGGGCAATATTCTAACGAAGGTGGGTAACGGGACAACAATCGGTTTACTTATTTCCGATGTGGGTAACATCATGACCCATGTTGGTGATGGTTTAACCGTGGGTTTCGCCAAAGGTAAAGCCAATATCATCACTAAAGTAGGGGAAGGCACTGGGATTAATGCCGTCTGGGGTGAAGCGAATATCTTGGCTCAGGTGGGTAATGGCGACCGTTATAACTTCGCGAAAGGTAAAGCGAACATCATTACCAAAGTAGGTAATGAGCAGGAAATCACGGTTGTTCAGGGGGATGCCAATATTATCACCCATATTGGTCACGGTGATGATTATACCGGCGCTTGGGGCAAAGCTAATGTGATTACCAAGGTCGGTAATGGGCGCAATGTCGTGGTTGCCAAAGCTGATGCCAACATTGTGACTCAGGTCGGTAACGGTGACAGCTTTAATGCCTTGTGGAGTAAAGGAAATATTGTCACCAAAGTGGGTGACGGCATGCAGGTTACTGCGGCAAAAGGCAAAGCTAATATCACGACCACGGTGGGCAATGGCTTAAGTGTCACGGCGACGCATGGCGATTTTAATGTGAATACCAAAGTGGGTGATGGTGTTTCCGTTAACGCTGCGTGGGGTGAATATAACGTTAATACTAAAATCGGGCATGGTCTTAATGTTGCGATCATGAAAGGTAAAGGCAATGCCAATATTCATGTTGGCGACGGCCTGGGGATTAACGCCTCTTATGCCCGTAATAATGTCGCGATTAAGATCGGTAATGGTGATTTCTACACGCTTTCTATTGCAGAAAGCAACACGCAAAGTAATAACCTGCCCTTCCTGTTTAAAAGTATTAAACAAACTGTGTTAAATGTGGAAGGTAGCTACGCGATTAACTATCTGATTCACGGTAATGAGGCGAATACTTCTGGAACCCTTAAGGGCCGAGGGGCGATTCATTTAACTGAAGTTTCTGCCATTGATGGTTTCCATATGAATGCCATTGATGAAGTTAGTTCGGATCTGCGTGATAAATTAAGCGGTACGGTAACTCAAGTAGAGACTCCTGATACTGAGGCCATCCAGAATGCCTTGCATATTGGAGACAAGGTTAATTCGACTCAGAATGAATCATCATCACAAGCTGATGCGGTTATTAAACATGCAAAACAGGACAGCGCTGCACAAAATGCGTTAAGTGATAAAGAGAAGGCGGAAGAAAATCACCGCATTCTGGAGCAAGAAAGGGATGACCAACTTAAAACAATTTCAAAATCACAATTCCAATTGGAATCAACAGATCAAAATGCGCTGAATATTAATGGGCAACTACAGCGTGATGCAATAAGTGGAGAGTCCAGGGCAGTAACAAAAGAGTTGCTTTCCATGACTCAACGTCTAAATGCGCTTAATGGCTATGGGAGTTACGATGGTCAATCGGGTGATGAGTGGCGTGGCCGGTTTGCTATGGGATATTTGGATCGTACTCAGGAGAAATTAGATGACGCCAAATTTATTTCACAGAAAAAATTAGCTGATTTACAGCCGCTCCTTATTGATAACCAACAACAAATAAAAAATGCCATTGGCAAATCAGAAGCCGGTTTAGATCAAAGTTATCAGCATATAAAGGACTCAGACGACAATATTGAGGATGCGCGTACAAAAGCGAAATCAAGACATAAAGAAGCAGATTTACAACGTCTGCGGGCAATAAAAGCGGAAAGCGACGCCTATGCTGTGTATGAAGAAGCGAAACAACGCGGTGAACATGATAGCTCGATAGCGAAAAATAAAGCCGCTCAGGTACAGGTTGATGCGAAAGGGGCGAAACAGGCTGATGATGCAAAACCAGATCGTAGCGGGGCGACCGGTAGTGGCTTGTCTGGGAAGGCTTATACACCAATCGACGTAGTGAAACCGAAAAGCCATATCAATCCAGAAGCCAAAACGGAAGCTAACGGCTGGAACAGTGAAGATCTGACATTAACAGCCGCAGATTTGGCGGCATTGAATAGTGCGCGACAGGCGATTAATCGATTACAGGTCAACAGGAATATTCGAGCAGAACATGTCGGCGCTTCGATTATTTCCCTGCTTACCGGAACGTCAGCCGATAGGGTTGTGGAACCTATCTCAAATCAACCCAGAAAGTTAATCACAAAAGCACCTGTAATTTCGGGTATTAATTTGCAAGGGTTAGGGCAAGTTGCTGGTGGAGATAGCCTTAAATCCCATTCTTCCATCCTAAGGGAGTTTCAACCTTTCTTACTGAGTCAGGGTAACAAACAGTTTATTGATTCGACGAAAAGATATCTTGGTCAGATAAATACCGATCGGCCCAGTAAGGCGCTGGCGTCAGTACGTGAGGCTTTCAGCAATGCGGTCGAACAACCTGATGAGCAGCATGTGTTGCAGCTTGAGCAAGCGCTTGCTCATTGGCAACAGCATGATCCCAATGAATTTGCCAAGCGTGGCGGATTAGTCAAAAGCCTGCGTTTTGAGATGGGGGAATTGGTTGCCTACCTTCAAGCAAAAAGGGCTGAATCAGCCGGAATTTTAGGGGTTAGTTTATCGCCTGCTCATGTTGCACAGTTTGACCAACAGGTATCTTTTGATGGATTCGGGCGTGTGGTCGGTCTGAAAGGTGATATCGTGCAAAGCGAAATTAATCGTCTTACTGATTTACAAATCAAGCCATTGACCCAGATTAACTCTGTGGCGGAACGGGAAGCGCCTAAAATTGAAAGTGAAAGCCTCATTGTTTTCGTTAGCCGATTGCAACAAGAAGCTATTCCCGAAGGTGTGCCATTAGTTGAACGGGCCAAAAACCTTTGGCTTAGCGGACAAGTAACACGACAGGAAACCATTAAGCTATTTGAGGATGCGGTTACTCAGTTGCAGACATATCCTGAATTACACACGCTAGCTCAGCAGTTACTGACTGATGCCCGTAAAGAAAAGGCGACGGGACAATATATTGACAACCTATTTGGCCGTCATTTTGATTCGGAGTTGGCCTATGAGCTGGTGAAAACGACACCGTCGGAAGCCAGAGATACCGCAGAACGGACAGGAAAGTTCTTGGTGCAGGAATTTGAGCAGTGGATAAGCGGCTATTACCCGGATCAGGTTGTACGTGACAATCATATTGCGGCTAAGATGCGCCTTTTTGCTAGAGCTATCAATCAGGACTTTCGTCCTTGGTTTAGCCGGGCGCCTGAGTTAACCACATTTCTGGACGAGCCGACTTTTGCCAATTTCAAGACCATGATGACCACAGTCAATAACGGTTTTGATGTGATTAAAGTGCCATTTCTGTCGGTAAAAATGGCAATCACCTCAGGGATGGGGATGGAGCGTGCAGCATGGAAGGTTGGAGGAGATCGTTTCTATGAGGATGTTATCACCAAAGCCCGCTCGACCAGTTCTGAACTGACTGCCGGGGCAGATGTTAAATACAGAGTGGAAATTACGGGCAAACAGACCAACGACTATGGCACGGCGCTGCCTTATCAACCTGTGCGCGATAAGCATGACGATTTTTTGTATGGCAGAAAGGTTGCCGTAGGGCGGATTTTGGTCCCCGGATGGGAGACGGAATTTGAACATCATGCGTTAGCGCAAGGCCACTCTGTGGTGACGGGGGCATCTGGTTCAACCAATATCATGGTTCACCTCAATAACTATATCGCCAGTAAACAACCTACTTTCTCGGCTAGACAGAGTTATCTCAACACGCTGGCATTTTTGGTATTTGATGGTGGTCATTCCGTCAACGAAAGTCTGGCGGTTTATCAGGCACTACAGGTAACCGGTGATGAACAACGTAAGCAGGTACTCAACAGCTACACGGCCAATTATCGGGATCTAGTGGATATTGCCGGTGAAGAAAACAAAGTGTGGATAAATCAGGCGCTGGATAACGCTTTCCAAGAAACTGGGGAATTCTATCAGAAACATGCCAGGGTGAAGCCACAAAGTCGTCCAGCGGTGGAAGAGTTAGACAGGTTATCGGGTAAGAATAAGAAACCAGAACCTACGATCATCGACGATACTCATCAGGATAACAAAGTGAGCAGGCAACTCGGTGATTGGCAAGTAGAGAAGGTGACGCCACAAGCTGATGGCCGTGAAACTCGCTTTGATGGTCAGATTATTATCCAAATGGAGGATGATCCGGTTGTCGCTAAAGCCGCGGCCAATCTGGCGGGTAAACACTCAGATTCTAGCGTCGTGGTTCAACTTAACTCTAAGGGCAAATATCGTGTGGTTTATGGCGATCTTGCCAGATTATCCGGTAAGTTACGTTGGCAGATTGTCGGTCATGGCCGTGATGCGTCGGAGCAAAATAACGTTCGTCTGAGTGGTTATGCTGCTGATGAACTGGCGACCAGATTAACGCGGTTCCATCAGAAAATTAATCTGGGTGAAAGGATAATTCATAAACCTGATCACATCAGTATTGTGGCTTGTTCTTTGATAAGTGATGACAAACGGGATGGCTTTGCTCGTCGATTTATCTCCGTGTTGAATAAACAAGGCATTCGCAGCGATGTTTCCGCTCGCAGTAGTGAAGTGGCTGTGGATGCCGGTGGCCGTAAATTTACCCGTGATCAAAATAACCAATGGGTTAACAATCTGTCTGATAACAAAGTCGTATTAAATTGGAATGATAAAAATGAGCTGATCGCACATACCGAACAGATTCGTCGTGGTATTGCTGAAAGTGATATCAACCTCTCCAGGGTAGGACATACCGAAGCTGATACCGTTATTAAAGGCGCGATTACGGGTCGCAATGAAGTGTTAGTTCAACCAAAGAAACGTGAGAATACCATTCAGGTTGATCCTGACGATCAATCGAATAATCAACTCAGTTATTCCGGCAATATCCAGGTAAATGTGGGAGATGGAGAGTTTACTGCCCTCAACTGGGGAACCTCGAACGTTGGTATTAAAGTGGGTAGCGGTGGTTTTAAATCACTGGCCTTCGGTGATAACAATGTGATGGTACACATCGGTAATGGCGACAGTAAACACAGCTTCGATATTGCCGGCTACCAAGCGCTTGAAGGGGCGCAAATGTTTATCGGCAGTCGCAATGTCAGCTTTAATCAGGGCCGCAGTAATGACCTGATTGTGATGATGGATAAATCCATTCCAACGCCGCCGTTGGTTAATCCGTTTGATGGCGCTGCGCGTATTGCTCACGTACTGCAAGGGGTTGCCGGTTCCAGTGAGGAGCAAGATTGGTTGGCGGCACAAGATCAGCAGTGGACCATCGCCGGTGCGAAAAGGTTTGTGGCGGATATGTCCGGTTTGGACCAAACCAGCAACGTGGACTACAACACATTGACTGATCTGGATTCGCAACATGAACGTAGCAGCCGTGGTTTGAAGCGTGACGCTGAATTGACCTTGAATAAGAAATTTAATCAGTGGCTAGGCGAACATGGCACGGGTATGGGCAAAATAAGTCGAATAGAGCAATTTCGTCAGGCCAATCAAAAACTGGCCTTCAACTTTGCTGTAGGCGGTCAAGGCGCGGATATCCAGGTGACAACCGGTAACTGGAACCTAATGTTCGGTGACCATATCCAGTCGATTTTGGATACTAACTTGGGTTCACTGTTTGGCCTGATGACGCAGCAATATTCAGCAACAGGCATGGCGAGGACCACCTTTACCTATCATCCACAGGACTTGCCACGTCAGCTTAAGAATAAACTGATCGGCCGATTAGCGAGTGTAAATGCGGATACCACCTTAGCGGATATTTTTGGCGTGAATTACACCGCAGAGGGGAAAATTATTTCCCGCACGGGCGAATCGGTTGATGGTGAGGCGATTCTGCAAGAGATGCTGGAAGTGATTGGGGAATTTAGTGGTGATCAACTACAAGCTTTTACCAATCCAGAAAAGTTACTTGATAGTCTGGAGGCGGGCATTGATATGGGCGAGGATGGCATCAGATCATTTGCCGAGAGTCATGGTCTGGAGGAGAAAGCTCCCGATGAGCGTCAGGAATCAGGATCTTCGATGAGTATCAATGAAGAAAATGCTCAGACTAATAATCAACCCAAGCCCGTATTTGGTTTTAATTCGCTTAACCTACCTAATCTGTTTGCAACGATATTCAGCGAAGAGAAGCAGCGAGAGATGAAATCGTTAGTGGCTAACCTGAAAGAAAACCTGACGACAGATCTGCTTAATATGGAAGAAAAAACGTTTGATTTTCTGCGTAACAGTGGCCATTTGCACGGTGACGGTGATCTCCATGTATCGCTGGGGAATTATAACTTTAACTGGGGAGGCGACGGTAAAGATCTTGGCGCTTATCTGGGAGATAACAACAACTTCTGGGGGGGCCGCGGTGATGATGTTTATTACTCGTTAGGGACTTCCAATATCTTTACCGGTGGTGAAGGCAATGATCTTGGCATCCTGATGGGGCGTGAAAACTGGATGTTTGGCGGTAAAGGGGATGATATCGCGGTAGTGGCTGGGCGTATTAATCATCTCTTTATGGGGGAAGGCAATGACCAGACGTTTGTCTTCGGTGAAGGCGGTTTTATTGATGCCGGTAACGGGCAAGATTACGTCGTCACTTCCGGCAATTATAACCGGGTGGATACCGGGGAAGGTCAGGATTATGCGGTGATTATCGGTAATAATAATCAGGCCGAACTGGGTGGAGGAAATGACTTTGCCAGAGTATTTGGTAATGACAACCGGATCGATGGTTATGCCGGCAATGATGCGATTAAGTTGATGGGCTACCATGCGGTGATTAATGGCGGCGAAGGCGATGATCATCTGATAGCCGCGGCTATTTCGAAGTTCAGCCAATTTGATGGTGGTGAAGGTCAGGATCTGCTGGTGTTAGGCGGGTATCAGAACCATTTCCGGGGCGGTGCAGGTGTGGATAGCTTTGTGGTCAGCGGAGAGGTGATTGATAACCGAGTGAGCGATATCAGCGCAGAAGATATGATTCTGTTTAACGGTGTTGACTGGCAAAATCTGTGGTTCCAACGTAGCGGGTATGATTTGGTGCTGTCAGTGAATCGCCATACTCAGGACAACACCGCTCAGGGGAGATTTGAATCGGTAGGTTCGGTTACCTTTAATGACTACTTTAATGGCAATCGCGCCAAATTGGTGACTCGGATGAGTGATAAAAACGCCTTAGGGGAGCGTGAATTTACGGTACTGTCAGATAATGCGGTGGATTCTTTGATTCAGGCGATGAGTAGTTTTTCCCCGACAGTGGGTGATAATGGTTTTATTGAGAGTCTGGACAGTCAGGCGAAAGTAACTATCACAACGGCGTGGACCGATGTCACGATTGGTAAGGGGAAATTTGCCTAATTAACTTACGGTAATTAGCTGGTATAAAAGTCAAAATGGCTCGCAAAACGGTGGGCCATTTTTTTGTTCTACTTTATTAAGTTTTTCTATTTTATTTGAAAATAAGGTGGTTATTGTTAATTAACCTGAGCTTCACTTAAATCGGATTTTGGATTAACGCCGTGGATTAAAAAATTTGGGATTTATGTCACATTTATTAAATTAATCAAATGTTAATCACACAAACAGGCGGGACAACATGAATTTTTTATTATATGTTCCTGACTGGATATTAAACAAATAAAACTACTTATCAGTTCAGTTATCTTAACAGCAATGGAATATCCCCGATGTTGCCTGTTCAATACAGGTTATCAATAAGACTATCAGCAACAGACTGCCAGTACCTTTATAGGTCTGACGTAACTTGCCCGGAACTCTTTAACCCTTGGGTAACTTATAACTACGCGCCGTCGGACCGCTGTGCTGTGCGTTGTAAACAGTAAAATGATAAGGGAAGCGAGATGCCATTCAAAAAAAAACCATGCAGACAATTTAGCGCTGGACAAATCGCTGGCCGCCTGAGTGCTCAGCGTGTCAGCAGGCTAACGTGCAACATCCCCCCCTCCCAGCTAAAGCAGATACTCACCATGATGACCTCATTTCATTCCCGTCTGAGTGATGAACCGTAGTGTCCGGGAGGGGTCATGAGCGTATTGATGATGGCCTGGCTGGGGGCCGGCGCAGCACAGCGCACAACCAGAGCGGGGGCAGCCCCGGCGGATAATGCGCCCCCGCAGACCGAAAGCAGCGCTTCGGCCGATACGGCGCTGAATTATCTGGAAAGTGAGGATTTTCAGCATCATTCTCTGGCAGCCGCGATAACGTATGCCGCCGCAGTGGGCGGCGCTCACGCCGTCCTCCCGCTGGTCGCCGGGGTGGCCGCCGGGAAACTGGGGGCGCAGATAGGCAATGATATCGGCGACAGCCTGACGCATGGCGTGATGGGTTTTTTCGGCCAGAGCACGGTCGCCACCGAAGGCCAGGCCCCGGCCCGGCTCGGGGATGCCATTGCCCACCAGAATAAAAGCCTGGGATTATGGGGGGCGCTGGGCGGCGTGGTGTTCGGCGCGCTGGCGGCCGTCGCCGTCGGCGGGTTAATTGTGGCGACCGGCGGCCTGGCGATGGCCGTGGTGGCCGGGGCAGCGGCCGGACTGGCCGGCGGCTTTGTCGGCGGGCTGCTCTCGTCCGTGGGCGCCGCGCTCGGGCAGTACGGGGCGAATACGGGCCAGATTATCGAAGGCTCGCCCAATGTCTTTTTTGAAGGCCGGCCGGCGGCCCGGCAGGGCGACAAAATTATGTGCAGCGACCACCCCGGCCCGGTGGTGATTGCCGAAGGCGCCAAAACCGTGTTCGTCAACGGCAAGCCCCTTGCCCGGCTGGGCCACCGCACCGCCTGTGACGCCAATATCAACAGCGCCGCCGCCTCGATTGCCATCACCGCGCAAACCGGCGATGCCCTGACTATCCTGACCGCCAGCAACAAAGACCTGCGCTGGCTGGTCGCCATTGCCGGCCTGCTCCCGCTGCCGCTTGGCCGGAAAAGCAACGGCGGCAAAGCCAAATCCGGGGCGGAACCCGCCCCGTCGGTGAAAAAAACCGGCTGTGACAGTCAGCTTTGCAGCAAAGCCGGCGAGCCGGTGGACGTGGCGACCGGCGACTTCTTGCAGGTCTGGCCGGTGCTGGCCCTGCCGGGCGTCCTGCCGCTGGCCCTGAACCGCACTTACCGCTCGACGGCCAATCTCGCCGGGCTGTTCGGCCCCCAGTGGGCCGATGACTGGTCGCAACACCTGCGCCGCGACGGCGAGGAAACCCATTTCACCGACGGCGAAGGGGTGATTTACACCTTCCATACCCCAAAGGACAACGTCTTCTCGGTCAACCTCCATGCCGGCCATTATCTGCTGTACGGGCAACTGAGCGGCGAGCTGCGCCTGTTTAACCGCCGCACCCAGCAGATACTGAGTTTTACCGAGGTCCAGGGGGATAAACGCCGCCTGTCCCGGATAGAAGACCGCAACGGCAATCAGACCGTCTTTCATTACGACGAACACCACCGCCTGACTCATCTCACGCATGCCGACACGGCGACACTGACGCTGCGCTATACGCAACAACAACTGACCGCCATTGACTGGCTGCATCAGGGCCAGCGCCAGCGGCTGGCGACCTGCCGCTATGATAACCACGGGTATCTGGCCGAATGTGACGCCTTTCAGTTTCACCACCTGTGGCATGAATACAATCCGCACGGCCATATGACCCGCTGGCACGACACCGATAAAACCGATGTCACCGTGCACTATGACAACGCGGGCCGGGTGACCGCCACCGCCACCCCGCAGGGGTACTGGCAGGACCGTTTTGAATACGATGATGACAATAACGTCACCACCTATTTCGATGCCGAAGGCGGCTGTACCCGCTATCACTATAACGCCGACGGGCTGGTCACCCGGCAAATCGACCCCCTCGGCCATGCATCCCTGACCGAATGGGATTTCAGTTGCAAAGTCGCCGAAACCGACCCGCTCGGCCGGACCACGGCTTATGAGTACAGCCCCTACGGCGAGCTGACCGGCTTGCTGTCGCCCACCGGGGACGTCACCGCTTACGATTACGATGAATACGGCCAGCTTACCCAGGTCACTCAGCCGGATGGCGCCCGCTGGCGACTGCATTACAGCGAGCAGGGGAACCTGAGCAGCGTTATCGACCCTCAGGGCCGGGTGGAAGAGACCCGGTACGGCCCGCAGGGGGAAATCCTGCGCCAGGTCTTGCCGGACGGCCGCGCCTGGCGCTACGGCTATGAACAACAGCAGCTCAGTGAAATTCAGGCCCCGGACGGCGCCCGGACCCGGTTTGACATCGACGGCCTGGGCCGGCTGCGGCGGGTCACCGACGCCCTGTACCAGCAGACGCGCTATCACCACAGCCCGTCTCATGCCAGCCCGGCCGGCAGTGTCAGCGAGATTTGCTTACCGGACGGCGTGCGGCAGACGATTGATTACGACAGCGAGCGCCGGGTCTCGGCGGTCACCGACGGCGAGGGCCGGACCACCCGCTATGCGTATGACGCCTTTGACCTGCTCAGCCGCCTCACCCGCCCGGACGGCTCGGCCCTGACCTTCGGCTACGACAGGCTGACCCGCCTGAAAACCGTGACCAACGCAACCGGCGACACTTACCGTTACACCCGCGACCCGGCCGGCCGGGTTATCCGCGAAACCGATTTTACCGGCCGGACGATTGACTATCAGTACGACGCGGCCGGGCGCCGCCTCATCGCCCGTTACCCCAATCACCAGCTGCTGCGCTGGTGCTACACCGACGACGACCGCCTCACCCGTCAGGAAGTGTGGCAGGAAGCAGCCGACCAGTGCGCGTTACTGTCAGTCACCGCCTACGACCACGACGCGCAGGGACGGCTGGTCCGCGCCGCCAACCCGGACGCCGTGGTGGCGTTTGAATACGATGAATCCGGCCGCCTGATTACCGAGACGATTAACGGGCGCGCCGTCCGCCATCAGTGGGACCCGCAAAGCGGCCTGCCCGCCGGACGCCAGGTAGACGCCCTGCCCGCCTTACGCTGGCACTACGGCCTCAACGGCCGGCTGATGCAGTGGCAGCTTGACGGCCATGCCCCGCTGAACATGCAGTATGACGGGCTGGGCCGGGAAACCGCGCGGGAAAGCGCCGCCGGTTTTATTCAGTCACAGGCTTACACCCCGGTCGGGCTGCTGGCCCATCAGGCCGCCGGGCGCAGTTCAGACTGGTTCAAACAGACGCTGTACGAGGCCGACCCGCATTATCCGCCGCTCGGCAGCGCGGTCACCCGGCGCTGGCATTACACCCCGGCCTACAACGTGGCCTGCATTGAAGACCCGCTCTGGGACGAGACGCGCTACGGCTACAATGCGAACGACCAGGTGGTGACCGCCCAGTTTGGCGGACCGCGGGCCTGTGACGAACAGTTTGTGTACGATGCCGGTCAGAACCTCCATTACCACAAGCGGGTGCCCGAACGGCTCAGCGAAGACCTGCGCCAGAGTTACCACACCCAGCAGGCTGGCCGGGTCGTTCAGCACGGCGCCTGCGCCTATCGCTACGATGAAAACGGGCGGCGGACAGAGAAAACCGAGCAGCGATGGGGTCACCGGCCGCGGACCTGGCGCTACCGCTGGGACGCGCACGACCGGCTGACCGGGGTTATCAGCCCGGAAGGAACACGCTGGCGCTATTGCTATGACGCCTTCGGACGACGGATTAGCAAGCGGAAGGAGACAGACACCGCCGGACCGCCGGCCAAACCCACCGCGATAATCGGCTATGATTACCTGTGGAGCGGGGAGCAGCTGATTGAAGAGACGCCGGTGTATGCGGACGGCACCGTTGACTATGAACAGAGCATTCACTGGCTCTATGAGCCGGGCGCCCTGACCCCTTCGGCACGGTATCAAAAAGGTCAGCTATACTATGTGGTGAGCGACCACCAAGGGACGGTGCGGGAAATCCTGACCGAAGCGGGAGAACTGCTCTGGGCAGGGCGATTACTCACCTGGGGCGAGCCGGAGCGCTGGCCGGTGCTGACGGTCAACGACCCACGGAACCTGACGTGTAATTTACGGTTTGCGGGTCAGTACGAAGACAGGGAAAGCGGTTTGTTTTATAATCGGCACCGTTATTACGAGAGTGAAACAGGCCAGTACTTATCGCCAGACCCGTTGAACTTAGCCGGAGGAGTAAATCCTTACAGTTACGTGCATAATCCGGCAAACTGGATTGACCCTTTGGGGCTAGCAGGTAAAAATTGCCAAGATGTTGGTAATAAGCCTAAAAATGCTCAAGAAATGGCAGAGGAGTTAGCTAATCAACTTAATAAAAATACAGTGACATTCTCAACTCCAACAACTATGGGGCATATAGATTTAAGAGGTAGAGCGCATTTTGATAAAATAACCCAAACGGATATACCAACTCCACATGTTCAAACTTCACCAATAAATATAGCTCCTAATGGAAACCGCTTTCCTTTGAAAAAGCAGGAAGTAGCCAGACCTGCTACTAAGCAAGATATACGTACAGCTAGAGAGCTAGCTAAAAAACAAGGGATATTAAAATGAATGATAATATCATTGAACACCTTCAAAACTGGTATCAATCTAAATGCGATGGAATGTGGGAACATGAGTATGGCTTTGATATCAGTACATTAGATAATCCTGGTTGGAAGGTTAATATATCAGGAGAAAATGGGAAAAACCCATTAAATATTATTGTAAATAACACTGATGACGATTGGGTAAATATAAAGGCAAGTGAAAGAGAATTTAAAGGATATGGAGGTATTGCAAATTTAGAGACAATACTGAAATATGCAGCACAATGGCTTGATAAAGTGTAGAAATATAAATTAATTAAAGCCGGAAAGATCTTTCGAGATCTTCCGGCCTTTTTATGATCTACTTTGGTACATACCCACGGTAAGCCAGAGCAGAGTAAACGTCCGGTCATCTCACCTTGACAAAAAAAACGAGTTTAAGTAAAGCGATTCTCAGGCCAGGGCAGCAGCTCATTCAACCGATTGTTCGGCCAGACAGGCAGCCGGCTGAGAACATCACGTAACCAGACCCAGGGCTCATGTCCGTTGGCTTTGGGTAAACGTCCGTAATGTTCCGGTGAACTCACCTTGCGTTGTCAGATAACTGTAAGAGTCCGGTCATAACCCGGTAAACTAGATTGGCCCTCTGGGGTTGAATCAGTTCTTTATAGATAAAGTTTCATGGACTTCGACTACAAATGAAGGGACTGGCTATACATATGATGTTTATCAACAACAAATTGATTGGGATCTAAAAGTCAAAGGGAAAACTAACTTACAGCGTGCAATGATGGAAGGTAAACCTGCTCATCTAAATCTGCATCATTCACGTCAAGATGCTAGAGGAGCTTTGTTTGAAGTTAGTAATATCACCCATAAAGCACGTAGTGGCAAAGGACAAGAGAAAAATCCTCCATGATCTTCCGGCTTTCTGATGATCTATCTTGGTGCATACCCACGGTAAGCCAGCGCCGATTGGATCTTATCGATGGTATATTTATAAGAGAATGAATCCAATGGTTTAATTCCGCCTCAAAAAAATCCAGTTTATTGTCAAGGTTATATTTCTTAGAAAATGAAATTTTCTTTATCCATGAGCAGGACAATATGATTGGAATGATTCTTAATGATGCTTTTCATCCACATGAAGAAAATATGATTTTAAAAACAATAATCAGATGGATACGAAAAATAAAATATGGTTTGGTTAAGTATCTACAACTAAATGTGGGAGAGTAAATTAATGAAAAATGGGATTATGAAGGCTCCAGGCATGATATGTCTGATTATCTATTAGATAAGAAATGCCCTAATACTTTGTATTTGTTATGTAATAAAATATTGGGAAATTGGGGTTTAATTATTATCAATACAATATGGCTCATATCCTATCTGATAGATTTCTCGATATTATCAATGAGTTTAAATTAAGCGATCATGTTTTAAAAAAATTAATTGCGACATCTATTAAAGATGGAAAAACTATCAATAGCTCATTAAATTATCTTTTTTTTACTGACAAGGAGTTATTTCTGAATGAAAAAAATTCAATATTGGAAAAAGATGAATATGGAAGTTTAATGCCTCATAAATTGTCTTTTCATAATGAATCATTAAATTATGATATTTTTTCAATACGGACTACTTTATTAGCAGGATTTATCTTTATTTCAGAAAAAGTAGCTAACAAATTCAGTAAAGAAAATATCAAAAGAATAAAGCCAATTAAATTAGATGAAGTCTTGAATCACTATTGTGCAGATTTTAGGCACGGCATTAAAACTAATATCAAAAAAGGAAAAATAAAATTACCCTAAGCTAATAGTAAAAAGCCAGAAAGATCCCCGTGATCTTTCAGTTTTGTTATTTTTATGTTTAAAACAAATAGCTTACAGGGTTAGACTTATATATTAAATATATAACTTAAAATCACAAAAATATAAAATAAATAAGAATATAAACAAAGGAATAATACAGAAAAATATAAGATTCATGGTAAATATATACATAGGCTATATTTTAGCTATTTTATTCTGTTTTCTCCCTGAAACAGCAAAAAGCCGGAATTGCTTCCGGCTGGCTTCTTTCTTACCGAGGTGAATACCCATGCCACGCCAACGCCGACGGGTTAGTGCAATGGCAAGACATTAGGGCAACCATCATGGATATACAGATGCAATGAGGAACGCTTTAGATAAAATAGATCTTAAACAATCAAAAGAAGCTATATCGAAACAAGTAGCCAACATACAAAATATAGCTAAAAAAGGAATGGCGGACGGAAGATCTAAAGATATGCATAACACGAAAATATTTGTTAAAGATATTAACCAAATAGGCAGGAAAAGAGTATTTTATCGTTGGAGTGAAATATTAGGGTGATATCAATGAATGAAACAATAGATTTTTATATGGAGCCAATGATATTTTTTAAAAGCTCTGATTTTCTTTCAGGCTCTTCTGGTAAATTAGAAGAGTATGAAATTATAGAAGATAAAGATGATGCTATGAAACTTCTTTTTGATCAAGATATTATGAGTTCATATATAATTTGGGGCGATTTTTTTTCTGAACTTGTATCTGAGTTTTATCTTCATGATGATTATAAAAAGGCAGAAAAAGATATTCTTGATAGAACTAAAGTATCAACTGAGGATTATGTAAAGGAAAATATCAGAAAGAGAAAATTATATCTGATGAGAAAAAAACAAGGATTAGCTGATAACGCAGAATATGATTCTTTCTTAGAAGAAGTTGGCGATGAGTGTCACTATATGTTAAATATGATTAGTATTTATCGATATTTATTTTCTTTTAATAATAATTCTAAATTGGAGGAAGTATTCTCCATATTTAAAAAAGGTTTTATGCCATGTGGTGTTACTAAGGATAAAAAAATAGTCGTTTTTAATCCAATGGTATTAAAAGATAATTGACATAGAAAACATATAATCATGAAAAAGCCGGGAAGCTCCCCGTGATCTTCCGGCTTTGTTATTTTTACGCTTAAAATAAATATTTTACAGGGTTGATATTATATGTTAAATATATAAATTAAAAACACAAAAATATAAAATAAATAAAAGGATAAACAAAGAAATAATACAGAAAAATATAAAATTCATATAAAATATATAAATAAGATATATTTTTTGCTATTTTATTCTGTTTTCTCCCTTAAACAGTAAAAAGCCGGAATCACTTCCGGCTGGCTTCTCTCTTACCGTGGTGAATACCCGTGACACGCCAGTCAGTGGTGGTACATAAAGAGCGTGCGCAAACCGTTTGGTCATTCTATGATCCTAATTTTGGCGCCAAATCGTTTGCTAACTATGATGATTTCCGTCGTTTTATGGATTCTTTTCATAAAGGTTACCTGACCAGCTATAACTTTCAGGCGAGTGAACAGCGGGATCAAAGCTTCTATGTTCAATTCAATCGGTTTGAAGAGGGTAGCATTGCGAAATATGACGGTATCTGGAAAACGGCGCGTGATGGTGAACAGGGCTACATACTGCGAGCATTAAAAGAACAAAATAAGATTTTTACTTTGGGTTCAGGGGTGACTGGACGTGTAGTTGATTACCGTGAAAACCATATAACGTTAGAAGTGACGACTAAACAGGGTGAGAAAATCCTGGTTGAAGTTGCAGATAATAACTTTAAGCAAGCTGTCAACTTTGTGCAGTTGAATATCGGCAAAGTACTGACTTATTCGACGGTAAGTAAATTGACATTTAAAGCCCCGGTTGATAGCGAAGCGTCTCTGCCGTCCTCTACGTTGGAACGATTGTCATCGAGTGACGTTATTAAAAACAAAAATGTCGATGCTTGGGAACGTGTGACTGTCACACCGCAAACTGATGACCGCGAAACGCGTTTTAGTGGGCAGATTATTATTCAGATAGAAAATGATCCGGTTGTTGCCAGAGCTGCGGCTAATCTTGCGGGGAAACATCCGGGTTCTAGTGTCATTGTTCAACTTGATGCTGATGGTAAATATCGTGTGGTCTATGGCGATCCTGCTAAATTATCGGGCAAGTTACGCTGGCAGATTGTAGGTCACGGCCGTGGTGAATCAGAGCAGAATAACAGTCGTCTGAGTGGTTATCGTGCCGATGAGCTGGCAGTAAAACTAAAGCAGTTCAGCCAGCATTTTGGTCACATGGAGAAACTCAGCCACATCAGTATCGTCGGTTGTGCGCTGATCAGTGATGATAAACGGGACGGCTTTGCACGTCGTTTTATCATGGAACTAGATAAGCAAGGTATTCGCAGTGATGTTTCGGCGCGCCGTAGTGAAGTGGCGGTTGATGTAACGGGCCGTAAGTTTACTCGTGACAGAAATAACCAATGGGTTAACAACCTGCCCGATAACAAAATCGTATTCAGATGGAACCCGCAGGGGGAACTGACGAGTAATACAGAAAGGGTAGTACGCGGTATTGCTGAAAGTGATATCAATCTTCCCCACGTTGGGGCAGCCAGTTCAGATGAATCAGTCAGAGGGGCGATTGCGAATAATTCGCATGTTTTCACTGCACCGAAGAAACACCGGGCCAGAATAAGTAGTCATTTAGGTAGTACATCGAATACTCATCAATGGGAATATTCCGGCAATATTCAGATCAATGTGGGAGAGGGGGAATTTACCGCGCTCAACTGGGGAACCTCGAATGTCGGTATTAAAGTGGGTGCTGGTGGTTTTAAATCACTGGCTTTTGGTGACAATAACCTGATGGTTCACATCGGTGATGGTGATAGTCAACACAGTTTCGATATGGGCGGCTATCGAGCGTTTGAAGGGGCGCAAATGTTTATCGGTAATCGTAATGTGAGTTTTAACATGGGTCGCAGTAACGATCTGATTGTGATGATGGATAAATCTATTCCGACGCCGCCATTGATCAATCCGTTTGATGGTGCTGCGCGTGTTGCCGATGTACTGCAAGGTATTGCGCGTTTTGATGAAGGGCAGATGTGGGCAGCCGCTCGAAATGAGCAGTGGACAGTAGCTGGTGCGAAGAAGTTTATTCAGGGTGTGTCTGGTTTGGATCAAACCAGCAGCGTGGATTATCGCACCTTGCTTGATCTGGATTCGCAAAATGGACGTAGCAGCCGTGGATTGGAAGATGATATCGAATTAACCCTGAATAAAAAGTATAACGAGTGGTTAAGCAACACGGGCAACCGTGCTGATGTTGACAATATGAGTCGTGCGGATAAATTCCGGTTGGCGAATGAGAAACTGGCATTCAACTTTGCGGTGGGTGGTCAGGGGGCGGATATTCAGGTGACAACGGGTAGCTGGAACTTAATGTTTGGCGACAATATCCAGTCGATTCTGGATACCAACCTAGGTTCATTGTTTGGTTTGATGACGCAGCAGGTTACGGCAACAGGTTTGACAAAGACCACCTTCACCTATCATCCGCACGATTTACCGCGTCAGCTTAAGAACAGGCTGCTTGGTCGGTTGTCGGAGATTGGAGCGGATACCACCTTTGCCGATATCTTTGGCGTAGATTACACCGCTGAGGGGCGCATGGTCTCCCGTACCGGGGAGCCTGTTGATAGAGTCGCTATTCTGCAAGAGCTGGTTGAAATTATTGGGGGATTCGGTGGAGAACAACTGAAAGCGTTTATTCATCCAGATAAATGGCTTGATGATTTGCGATCTGGCATCAGTATGGGCGCGGAGGGTGTGAGGTCATTTGTCGAAAGTCATGGCTTAAAAGAGAAAAAGGTTGAGGGAAAACAGCAGGTTTCAACAGCGAATAGCGAGATTGCAAAAGTGCAAATCAACTTGTCTGCGACTGACAATAACAACCCGGAACGAATGTTTGGTTTTAATGCATTGAACTTGCCTAACCTGTTTGCGACGATATTCAGTAAAGATAAACAAACAGAAATGAAATCATTAGTCACCAATCTTAAAGAGAATCTAACGGCTGATTTGCTTAATATGGAAGAGAAAACGTTTGATTTTCTGCGTAATAGCGGCCATTTACAGGGAGATGGCGATATTCACGTGTCGTTGGGTAACAGTAACTTTAACTGGGGCGGTGACGGAAAAGATCTTGGTGCTTATCTGGGAGATAACAACAACTTCTGGGGTGGTCGCGGTGATGACGTTTTCTATGCAATGGGCATATCTAATATCTATACCGGTGGTGAAGGTCGCGATCTAGGCATCTTAATGGGGCGTGAAAATATGATGTTCGGCGGTACTGGCGATGATACCTCGGTGATGGCTGGACGTATAAACCATCTATTTATGGGTGAAGGTAATGACCAGGCGTTTGTCTTTGGTGAAGATGGTTTTATTGATGTCGGTAATGGGCAAGATTATGTAGTAGCTTCGGGTAATAGCAACCGGGTAGATACCGGGGAAGACCAAGATTATGCGGTGACTATCGGTAATAATAATCAGGTTAATCTGGCTAAAGGGGATGACTTTGCCAGAGTATTTGGTAATAGCAACTGGATTGAGGGTAGCGTTGGCAACGATGTGATTAAGCTGATGGGCTACCATGCAGTGATTAATGGTGGAGAAGGTGATGATCACTTGATAGCTGATGCTATTTCGAAATTTAGCCAATTTGACGGCGGTGAGGGGCAAGATCTTCTGGTATTAGGTGGTTATCGGAACAATTTCCAGGAGGAACGGGTGTAGACAGTTTTGTCGTGAGTGGCGAGGTGATTGATACGTTGGTCAATGACATCAGCGCGGAAGATATGATCCTGTTTAATGGTGATATTGACTGGCAAAACCTGTGGTTCCAGCGCAGTGGGTATGATCTGGTGCTGTCAGTGGATCGTCAAATTCAGGACACCACCGCTCAGGGAATATTTGAATCGGTAGGTTCGGTTACCTTTAATGATTACTTTAATGGCAATCGCGCCAAGTTGGTGATACAGATGGGTAATGAGGACGTATCAGGCGAGCGTAAATTTACGGCATTATCAGATAATGCGGTGGATTCCTTGATTCAGGGAATGAGTAGTTTTGCCCCGATCGCCGGTGATAATGGTTTTATTGAAAATCTGGAGAGTCAAGCGAAAGCGGCTATCGCAATGGCGTGGATAGATACCACAATGGGTAAGGGAAAATTTGCTTAATTAGCTCTTTATAAATTAGTAAAAAAGTTTTAATAAGGTGGCTCGCAGAAAGGTGGGCCATTTTTGGGAATTTTTATTCAGGAATTATTTCTGGGTTTTATTTTTTAATGCTTTTAATTGATGTTTTATCATTGTTTTAATATTAAATTTAGAATTTCATTATTAAATGGATTTAATTACAACGTTTAATTGTTTCTACTATAGGACTATATTGTTTTTGTATGATCATATTAATGAATTAATTTATTGTTATTATGCCGATTTTGGTTATGTGTCAAAATAGGAATGCCACAAATAATATAAGTTTAAAATGTTATTTAATTACTGTTGTAAAAGTTAATCGTTAAAATCTGAGTAATAACAAACTCTCATAAAATCTTGCCCCTACTAACACAGAGGCAGATTTTGCTTAGTGTTGTCAATCTAGTGTCCAATCTTCCACTCTCAATCCATCAACCCTATTGAATTCCTTTGTGTTATTGGTAACAACTATCAATCCCTTACTTCTTGCATGTCCTGCAATATGCAGATCGTTATCCCCGATTCGTTTTCCAATTTTTTCTAGTGACGCACGAATATTTCCATAGTGAAATGCGGCTTGTTCGTCATAAGGAAGAATAGTTAATCGAGAAACAAAATCTTCTATAACTGCCAGATTTTTCTCAGGATTTCCACTTTTTTCGGCCCCAAAAATCAGTTCTGCTAATGTGATCGTAGAAATAGCCATGTGGTCTGTATTCTTATTGAATTTAGGCAGAATGGATTCAGGGCGCTTTTTTATCGTGGAAATCACGATATTAGTATCGAGCAAATACTTAATCATCGAAAGATTCTCTTTCACTTGTTACTTGATCAGGACGTTCAGGTAAAAAATCGTCAGTTACAGATTGATCAGACAGAAAAAAGCTATCCCATGTATTCTGTGCGGGCGCAATAATTCGTTCCTTGCCTTTTGACCTAACAGTAACTTCTTTAACATTATCAGGGAAACGGAGATCTGCGGGTAACCTTACATTCTGAGTTCGGTTGCTCATAAAAACTTTGCTTTGATATATCATGGCACACCTCTTTGATTGTTGCTATATACTATTAGTATATAGCATGAAGTCGAATATGGGCAAGGTCTATGTTAAATGCAGGTTGTATCAGTTTATTGTAGTTATGCCAGCATCTTCAATTTGAGAGGAACGGATTGATCACCCCTAGCTGATGGAAGACTTTTGGTGGGATTCCATTGTTATACATGGAATTATGAGTGGTATAAGATGTAGCGCTATTTTGGAATTTTATTTTTATACGAAGATCAACAGTGATCATACAGCAACATTTTGGGTTGTGTTGGTTGCTATACATTTTTTAGCCTCAAGATAAAGAATTTTTAAATCTTTAATTCTTTATATATCAGAAATATAGTTTTAACTCATTGACTTTATTAGAATTAACCTTGTCAGGATTGAGTATTTAGAGGTACATTATATGTGTAAATTGCCAGTTTGGTATTTCGAAAAAGTCTTGGAGGTTTCTATGTTTTGCGAAGAAAAAGTAGCCCAAATGGCTGCCTATTTGCTGCATAAGCGCGGCGGGCGCATGGCATATCTGAAGCTTATGAAGTTGCTTTATCTGGCAGATAGGGTATCTATGAATGACTATGGCTACCCTATCACTGGTGATCGAATGGTATCTATGCCTAGAGGGCCAGTTTTATCGCAAACCTTAAATTTAATTACTGGAGATTACGCCAGTGATGAATTTGGGTGGGGGGCATGGATGAAAAGTGAAGAGAATTATGAAATTTCACTCAAACGGAAAGGTGTAACAAGGGATGATTTTGCATCTCTTTCTGATGCTGAATTAAAGGTTCTGGATGCCATTTGGGAACAGTTCGGTCATATGAGCCGCTTTGATATTGTGGAGTATACCCATAAACATTGTACTGAGTGGCAAGATCCAGGCGGCAGTTCTTATCCTATTTCACCAAGTTCTGTTTTTATTGCTGTCGGTAAATCACCAGAAGTTGCTGAGAAATTGGCGCGAGAGTTAATAGAAAGGCAACAACTGGACTGTTTTCTTCAAGGATTGCGGTGATGTCGGGTGGGATTTTAAGGAAAGGAAGTTTACTTATCCCATCCGGGTATACAGATCACTTATATATTATCTGCTGTGATCCCGTTTTTTACCCTAAAAAAACTAAGACATGTTTTCTGGCTGTAAATATCAGCTCTTTGAAACCGGATATACCGTATGATCGAACATGTATATTGAATTGTGGCGATCATCCTTTTATTAGACATCCGAGTTTTGTTTTCTATGGTCGTGCTGATATTTTTGGTTCAGTAACAGTTGAACAGCATATGGCTGCTGGTGATATTAAAATCCATGAACCATGTGGTGATTCTGTTTTTAATCGGATTCTTTCTGGGTTTGATATATCTCCACATGTAACTTTAGAAATTCGAAATTTCTATAAAAAATATTGTATTAACTAAATTTCGTTTTAAATATTAAATTCAAGGCCACACTTTGGTGTGGCCTTGTTTTATGGGTGGAATATGCCAAAAACAATCAAAGGTCAAAAAGGCGATGGCAGTAAGCAACGAACTTCCAATTGAGGCCCCGGATTCAATTCAATCAATATCTAGGACTAAGCTACTAATAGCTCTTAGTGAAGGTGAATTTGCTGGTGGGTTGGATGGTACCAATTGCAACAGTTGCCATATGTAGCGACATTGATAATTGCGCGTGCATTATTAACTGTTACGCACTTGCATTATTAGCTGTTACGCACTTACATTATTAGCTGTTACGTACTTACATTATTAACTGTTACGCACTTACATTATTAGTAGTTACACTCAAATCAGTGAATTTAAGTCCTATCAACTGATTGCTGGTGCTCAACGTGCGGTAAAAGCCAAACAGATGGTTTGGGCGCTGTTTATAACTCCTCAGATCACTCAAACCGGATTGAGTGCTTTCAAAGTGCTCAACTATTTGCAAAGTTATTTATGGCAAATTAACCCTAATATTAATAACGGTATTCTTTACTACAAAGTTATTAATTTTTTTATTTAATGTTACAGATCGCATTTTTGTGAACAAAAGAGACGCTATTATGCATTAGTGAAATCGCTTAACGATGGGTAAAGATAACGTTCTATTTGCCTGTATAACGATGAACCTTATCATTCAATTTTAATAATTACTATTCATTCAGAGGTCTCTATGGGCAGTACCGGAAGTGTCAGTGCGTGGGAGGAGGCGTTATTAATTGCCGCTATTCAATATCCTGTTCCCGTTATTAAAGGGCCTGAAGATATTCAGGTTCAAGTGCGGCAGATTTGTAAAACAATGGATTCAACCAAAGCGGGTTATCCTGATTTAGATCTTATTGTATTTCCTGAATATTCTGCTCAGGGATTAAATACCAAGATCTGGACTTATGATGAAATGTTATTATCGTTGGACGGTCCAGAAGTTGACTGTTTTCGCCAGGCGTGTATTCGCAATAATATCTGGGGCGTATTTTCAGTAATGGAACGTAATGAAGATTCGTCGCAGCCACCTTATAACACCGCGATCATTATTAACGGCAGTGGTGAGATTGTATTGCATTACCGTAAGTTGCAGCCTTGGGTGCCAATTGAACCCTGGATGCCGGGCAATTTGGGTATGCCGGTCTGTGAAGGGCCAAAAGGTGCAAAACTGGCGGTGTGTATTTGTCATGATGGTATGTTTCCTGAATTAGCGCGCGAAGCCGCCTATAAAGGCTGTAATGTTTTTATCCGCATTTCCGGTTATTCTACCCAAGTCAATGACCAGTGGATCTGGACTAACCGCACTAATGCCTGGCAGAACTTAATGTATACCGTATCGGTTAATCTGGCAGGCTACGATGAGGTTTTTTATTATTTCGGTGAAGGTACGATTTGTAATTATGACGGTAACATTATCCAGCAAGGTCAGCGTAATCCGTGGGAAATTGTTACCGCTGAACTGTTCCCGCGTCTGGCGGATAAGGCTCGTGAGAATTGGGCGCTGGAGAATAGTATTTTTAATCTCGGTTGCCGAGGTTATGTTGGTAAACCTGGCGGAGAGAAAGCTAATTATTTGACTTGGGTGCGCGATTTGGCAAACGGTGAATATAAATTGCCTTGGGATGAAAACATCCGTATTCGTGATGGCTGGAAATATTACCCAGAAGGTGTGAAATTGGGGCCATTGCCGAAAATTGATAAGTAAGCTGCGAGACTGATAATGTAGCACCATAGGAATGCTGCTATTCTTCTGGTATGAAAAGTATTGTGGAAATATAGGATGTAATAGTTATCGAATTGGTCGGTGATATTTTTACTTCTATTATGTCCTATATTTATTGATTTGAATTATTTTTTTTGAAATTGAAAATAGCATGAATATTTTATTGAATAATTATTATGGCAAGGTGGGTTTTTATTATCTTTTAATTAATTCCATTATGTTTATTAATTGGTTTCATTATTCGTTTAGTTTTGATTTTTGTGTAAATTAGATATATAAAATCCAAGTTTAATTGAATTAAGATATATACAATAATCATTTTAATTATAAAAGATTTATGCTTTAGTATTGATAGAAATATATATTAACTTTAATAGACATGCTGGTGGATAGTTGAAAAAGAAATAATGCGCCCTGATGTTTGATGATGATCGCTATCTGCCTTTCGAAGGAACAGGAGCCATTTCAACTTGGACATTGGAATTCCCTGATCAGTCTGTGATTGATGTCCTAATTCCCAACATCTACACATCGCAGTTGAAAGATATTCAGATTCATCTCCACTACACCGCGTTAGATGGTGGTAAATCGTTTGCCTCAGAAGTAAAAGGTAAAATGAAGAATGGATAAATCGGCGCCCGGGAGAATAAATTATCAGATGGTCGAATATCAATAGCTTACTGGACAAGATCAGATTTCTGAAATGCCCTATATAGGGCATTTTTAATAGTGAAAGCGGCATTGTGCTATTAATAATTCATTATTCTCAACAGAGTATACTAACCTCTGTTCCTCAGTAATACGTCTTGACCAGAACCCAGTAAAATTGTGTTTAAGCGGCTCAGGTTTCCCAATACCTGTAAATGGCTGTCTTTTTATATCTTTGATTAGGTTGTTAATACGCTTCAATATTGCTCGGTCAGTTTGTTGCCAATAAAGATAATCTTCCCAAGCGTTATTTGAAAAAGTGACTTTCATTAGTCTAAATCCAGCTCCTTGATCTTCCCTTTTCCGGCTCTTAACTGAGAGACAGATTCCATAAGGCGATTGGTGTTAGTTGGTGATCTCATTAAATAAGCTGTTTCTTG
Source organism: Photorhabdus luminescens subsp. luminescens (assembly GCF_001083805.1). Taxonomy (GTDB): domain Bacteria; phylum Pseudomonadota; class Gammaproteobacteria; order Enterobacterales; family Enterobacteriaceae; genus Photorhabdus; species Photorhabdus luminescens. Next base: position 145,729 of record NZ_JXSK01000006.1, read on the forward strand.
CAAAGACTCGAAATCAGCTAATGACATAAGTACGCAACTTTCGCCATTTTTACGAGTGATAATCACTGGGCTACAATCATTTACGACACTTATCATCGTCTTAGAAAAATTTTGTCTTGCTTCTGAGTAAGTTAACACCTTCATTTGTCCCACCTATGTCAAGAAATAACTTGAAAAATACAACGAAATATCCATTAATCGTACAACATATTGTACGATTGTTTTTGTATCTTGCAAGCTTCTAAGTTCGTAATTTGTAGTATAGCGGTCATTATTATCAGATTGACTAAGGTGTAATATGTACAACTTTGACAAATACAAATAAATAAGGTTTCATAATTCCGCTACACATGGTTTTATTCAACCAATTGTTATACATAGGATTATTAGTGGGTAAGGTGTGGTGCCATTTTGGAAAATTATTTATAAAGAGCGAAACGTTGCCCGCCGAAAAAATGCAGGTTGCATTCTTTCTGCCGAAGAGAGCGAGCGTGTTGCACGATTCATTCGTGTGTTTGATGCCGCAGTATAACTTTTTGGCGGAAATAAGAATGAAGCATGGACATGGTTAAAAAGTCCTGTTAAGAGCCTTGGTGCAGTCACTCCAATGTCTCTTATTGCAACTGAAAGTGGCTCACTTGAAGTGTTAGGCCTTATCGGGCGTCTGGAGCATGGAGTATTCTCGTGATTTTTCTATAGAATTATGAAAAATCATTCTCCTTCTTTAACCTGTCTTTTCTATATTAATGCCCAGTCAAATGTGAACTGGGCATTTTTTTAACGTAAGAATAGGTGGCAGGCTTACATTAAATAGAATGCATGTTAATTATTTTAAATTGTTATTATTTTAAATATATATTATTGATTTGGAATTAATATTATTTATATAAATATACTTATGATATTTTTATGAAAATAAAATAAATAATTGATCATAATTAGCGAAACGTTATACCTTATGTGAAAGAAATAGGTTTTCTGCGTTAAATGTTGTTTTTGAATTTTGGCTTTGTTTTATTCTATAAGTTTATTTGAAAGTATTTGTCTATACATCAGATTAGGTATTTTCTGAGTTTGAGGTTTTATTGTGTATTATTTATAAATAAATTGCCTTATAGGCAAAAATGTGTCTAAAAGTTTTATATAAATTCTCTCTGGTTTGCATGTCAATCGGGGAGTGGTTTCCCTTTGTTTTATATTCCGGGAACGAAATTATAGGTGAGTGAAATAATGGTGGGATAACCTACTCATTCTTGTATTAAATATTTCAAATAAAGCCCAATCGTTGAGCAGGAATATCTGTTTCTTCCGAAAAGTTATGCTCTTTGGTTACGGTTATAACGTTACTAATAATTTGCTCTGTTATCTCTTTTTGCTGAGGGAGGGCAAAGGATTTGTATTGTTAAAAAAATGAGATGTTCAACCTAACCATTATATCTGTCGAGTACGGTTTTAACTTCTATTAAACTAAGGGATTGTTTATGGGGAAATCATCAAGCAGGAGTGCGGAATATTTCTTTACCGGGAATTATTTCGCTGATGACAATGATAATGACATTGATGCTATTGGATTTGGCGGCTATATTTATGCCCGCGGAGGAAATGACCATATTACGTTAGGAACGATTGCTGCTAAAGTCTATACCGGCGCAGGTAATGACACCGTAGTCGGTGGTGCGGCATATTTATCTGTTGAGGATTCCACAGGTGATCTGACCGTAAAAGGTGGCGCGGGTTACGCCGATATTAATAAAAATGGTGATGGTGATATTTCATTCTCTGGCGCGGCGGGTAGCGTTATTATGGATCACACCGGTCATCACGGTGATTTGGATTTTACCGGTGCGGCTATTTATAACGAAATGAACCGTGATGGCCTAACGGGTAATATGAGCTTCGATGGCTCTGGCGGCTACAATAAGTTATGGCATGGAACCAATCAGGGTAATTTATTCTTTGATGGCGCCGGAGCGGGTAACAAAATTGACCGCACTTGGTATGACAATTACAACGGAAGCCGTGGCGATGTCACATTTAATGGTGCAGGTGCGGCAAATAGTATTAGCTCAAGGACAGAGTCCGGTAATATTGTTTTCGAAGGTGCCGGGGTTGATAATCACATTGTACGTAAAGGTAAAGAAGGTGATATTACCTTAAGTGGCGCAGGGGCATGGAACAGAATTAAACGTGTTCGCCAAAAGGAAGATGTTTACGTACAAACCCGTGGTGATATTTCTTTCGAAGGTGTAGGTGGTTATAACAGAATTTACTCTAATATTGCACATGGCAATATCAATTTCTCCGGTGCCGGAGCATACAACCAAATATCAAGAATAGGTGTGAATAACGGTTTGCGTGATGAGTCGATGGAATATGCTAAGGCTAAAGATATTGTATTAACTACCGCAACAATGGGCGGAACCTGGATTCAAGAAGCCCAGCAAGTGACAGGCATCAAATCAACGACTGAACCTGATACTTATCTCTTTGCGTTTGCTGACGAAATGTATACAAAAATCAGCAAAATTCAGCTCCGAAATGATCCTGAAACCGGTAAGCTCAATTATTACGCCACCTCTTGGTATAAAGAGGGTAATAACCTGAATGGCCTCGCTTCAACGGAGATTTCTTTCGGTAATGGATTTGTCAATATCAACATCAATGATGCTTACCGTCTTTTCAATTTAATGATTGAACATCATCAGCCGGTGATTATTCATGCTGTTGAAGCGGGGTTATCTGAAAACAAGTGGATTACTTATGCGAGTGGGACAACGGTCAAAGCAGAAGATATCACCCTCTCTGATGCAAAGATGGGAGGGAGTGCGATCTTTTCTGATTGCCAGAAGTTTGATGTTTCCGCAGTGAGATCGAACCGTCAACCCAATACTTATGTGTATGCTAAATATCTGGAATCATATACCAGAGTAGTGGTGGTTGAACTGGGAAATGATCCTATCACGCAGGAACTCAAATACTTTGTCAATGCGTGGTTCAAACCGGGTGATTATACCGACAATCTGGCTAATGAAGATATTTCATCCGCAAACGGCTACCACTTGATAAGTGCAGGTAGCTGCGTGTTAAGTCAGATTCAATATAGCCTTAATGCAACGATGCGGTATGGTTCGGAGCGGTTAGCACATACCGAGGAATACTGTCAGCAAGCACTGGTGGACTCATCTACTAACAGTGGCGACAGCTCCGGCGATATTCAATTTGATGGCGTTGGCGGCGGAAATGTTATTACATCCAGTGTCACCTATGGCAATGTCAATTTTGAAGGTGCGGGTGCCGCGAACGTCATTGTAAAAAAGGGGGAAGAGGGTAAGTTGACATTCCGCGGCGCCGGTCTGGCAAATGTCGTTGTTCACCAAAGTCAGCGTGGAGATATGGATATTCATGCTGGTGGTGCGGTAAATGTTTTCGTCCGTATCGGAGATGGACGATATTTGGCACGTCTTCTGGCGGTTGGCAATATTTCAATCCACAAAGGCAATGGCAACAGCCAGATTTTCATGTTGGGTGGTTACAACACGCACACGCAGATAGGCAATGGTAGAGCAAGCTGGTTAGGGGCGGGCGGTTTTAATGTCATGACCCAAAAAGGTAATGGCAATGTCTCTTCGGTATTGGTGGGCGGCGCCAATGTGCTGACTAAGCTCGGCGCAGGCGATTTGGTTTCCGGTATGCTCGGTGGGGCTAACGTTATCACGCATATCACTGATGATACCGAAATGTCGAATACCAGGGCAATTGCGTTGGGTGGGACTAATGTTCTTACCAAAAAAGGGCAAGGAGATGTGCTGGCCGTGATGGGCGGTGGCGCAAATGTTCTGACTCACATAGGTAACGGGAATACGACAGGCGTGATGCTCGGTGGCGCCAATATCCTGACCAAAATAGGAGATGGCGATACTACCGGCACTATGTTTGGTATAGGTAATGTACTGACTCATGTCGGCGGCGGTCAGACTTTGGGTGTGATGGGGGCAGCAGGCAATATCTTTACCAGAGTCGGGGATGGGACTGTGATTGCAGCCATGATTGGTGCAGGCAACCTCTTTACTCATGTCGGTAATGATGATGCATGGGCGCTGATGGGGGGCGCAGTAAATATTTTTACTAAAGTGGGTGATGGTGATGCGTTGGCGCTGATGGCGGCGGTTGGCAATGTGTTTACCCATATTGGCGAGGGGACGAGTGTGGCCCTGATGCTGGCAAAAGGCAATGTCGCGACTAAAGTGGGTAATGGTATGACATTGGCCGCAATGATGGGGGGCGCCAATATCTTTACCCATATGGGAGATGGCAATACCTTTGCTGCCATGATCGGTGGGGCCAATGTGTTGACCAAGATCGGTCATGATCTGACAACTGCTTTGATGATAGGTAAAGCGAATATCTATTCGCATGTGGGTAATGGCCCCAGTATTGGTTTGTTTGCCGGTGAACTGAACGTGATGACTAAAATCGGTGATGGTACAACGTTGGCGGCAATGTTTGGTCAGGCCAATATCATGACCCATGTCGGCAATGGTTTAACCGGTGTTTTAGCGTTAGGAGAAGCGAATATTGTCACCAAAACCGGTAATGATTTTATGGGGGTTGTTGCAGGGGCGAAAGCTAACGTTATTACTCATGTGGGCAACTCGACGACCGCTGGCGTACTGTTTGGCGAAGGCAATATTCTGACCAAAGTTGGAGAAGGGACGACTGTCGGTCTGCTCGTGTCGAATGTGGGTAATGTTATGACCCATGTCGGTCATGGCGCAATGGTGGGGTTTGCTAAAGGTAAAGCCAATATCATTACCAAAATCGGGAATGGCGCCGGTATTAATGCGGTTTGGGGAGAGGCTAATATCCTGACGCAACAGGGGCATGGCGATCGTTATAATTTCGCGAAAGGTAAAGCGAACATCATAACCAAAGTCGGTGATGGACAAGAAGCGACGGTCGTTCAGGGTGACGCCAATATTATCACTCATGTCGGCCACGGTGATGATTACACTGGCGCCTGGGGTAAAGCTAATGTTATTACCAAGGTCGGTGATGGGCGCAATGTGGTGCTTGCCAAAGGTGAGGCTAACATTGTGACTCAGGTAGGTAACGGTGACAGTTTTAATGCCTTGTGGAGTGAAGGAAATATTGTCACCAAAATGGGTGACGGTATGCAGGTTACCGCGGCAAAAGGCAAAGCGAATATCACCACTACGATGGGGAATGGCTTAAATGTAACGGCGACGCATGGCGACCTGAATGTGAATACCAAAGTGGGTGATGGTGTTTCCGTTAACGCAGTGTGGGGTGAATATAACGTCAATACCAAAATCGGGAATGGTCTTAATGTTGCGGTCATGAAGGGCAAAGGCAATGCAAATATCCATGTGGGTGATGGTTTGGGGATCAATGCTTCCTATGCGCGCAATAACGTAGCGATTAAGGTGGGTAATGGCGATTTCTATAGTTTCTCTGTTGCGGAAAGCAATACGCAAAGCCACAAACTCTCTTCTTTCTTTGGACATATCAAACAGACAGCGTTAGGTGTGGGGGGCAGTCAGGCGATCAACTATCTGGTTCAAGGCGGTGAGGCTAGTACATCTGGAACCCATAAAGGCCGTGGGGCGATTAACTTAACCGAAGTTTCCGCTATTAACGGTTTCAAGATGGATGGAATTGCGCAGGTAAGTTCAGATTTAAGCAGTCGTCTGAATGGTTCTGTAACAGCGGTCGAAACGCCTGAGCTCGAAAATATCCATAATTCATTGAATATTAATGAAAGCGATGATCCGCAACAGGAAGCCAATCTGATTATCAATGGTAATTTTGAACAAGGTAATCGCGGCTGGTTGGCAACTAATGGTATTGAAGCGTATCACTCAGCCAGTGCTTATGGTCTTGATAACGAAGGGCATGGCGAGCGGGTCAGTGAACTTGATGCGGATAAAAACACCACTATTTATCAGGATCTACAAAACTTGTTTGAGGGAGAAGTTATTTCACTGAGTTTTGATTTTGCCAATCGTCATAATTCTTATCTTACCAACAATGGCATGGAGGTTTTCTGGAATGGTGAACGGGTATTCTCAACTTCTGGAGATGCCGCTGGATGGCAAAACAAAACGCTGGAGCTGACAGCAAAAACCGGTAGTAACCGAATTGCATTTAAAGGTACAGGCTTAAGTGATGGCGTAGGTTATATTCTCGATAATATTGTTGCGAAATCTGAGAGCTCACGACCAGCTAAGGTTGTTATTGAACACGAAAAACAGGATAAAGCCGCGCAAAATGCGTTAAGCGATAGAGATAAAGCCGAAGAAGATCGTTGTATCTTAGAACAAGAAAATGAGGAGCAACTGGCAGCAATTGCAGGAGCACGGTCTCAATTGGAATCAACGGATCAGACAGCGTTAAATACCAATGGGCAAGCGCAGCGTGATGCTCTAAAAGGGGAGTCAAAAGCAGTAACAGATGAACTGCTCTCCATGACTCAGGATCTGGATGCACTGAATGACTTTGATAATTACCGCGGTAAATCAGGTGACCAATGGCGTAATCAATTTGCTGCCGGATTCTTGGAGAATGCTCAGAGTAAATGGGATCACACTAAATCTGCTACACAGGAAGAACTATTTAATGTTCAACAAAGTATTACCGGTAACCAACAAAAAGTAAAAAAAGCGATTGCGCAATCGGAGGCCGGTATAGCGAAAAGTGAGCAGCATCGTATTGGTGTGCAACAAGATTTAGTAAACGCCTATAAAAAAGCAGAATTAAGCAAGGAAGAAGCACGGTTACAACAGCAGCAGGCAGAAAAAGCTAAAAATGATGCTAACGTTGCCTGTCAGGAGGCGGAGAATCGAGGCAAACAAGATATTACTGTGGCTGAGGATAAAGTGGTTCAGGCACAAACTGATGCGAAGAGCGCGAAGCAGAGCGACAATGCTAAGCCGCCGCGTATGGGCGCACTTGGCAGTGGTTTGTCTGGAAAGGATTATCAGTCAACGGCTATACCTGAAACTAACAGCCATGTTAACCCTGAGCTTGTCGTACAGGCTGATGGGCGCTTTAGTACAGGATTGATGGAAGAAGATCTGCGCTTGCTGAAAGATGCAAAAAATATGATTGACCGGTTGCAGGTTAATAATCAATTCATGGTGGATAAAAATCTGCTGGCAAAATCTGATGGCAATGTATTGGGAGAACAAACTACTTATTTTCAAAATCGTGAGACGATAAAAGGGGATGTTTTACAAAAAATTGATAATAAAATTTTTGACTTTATAGCTCATGGAAAAGAGTTAGAAGATTATTCATTCCATTTTAGCCAGGATAGCAATCTGTTGGAGAAACTGAGGAAAATTATTCCTGAGATTGGCAGTGTACTCCTGACTAACGGCAATAAAGTTGAGTCAAAAGAGTTCCTTGAGGGAGTGTGCTTTGCCCTGTCGGCCCGCTACTTGATCGAAGAGCGGGTGCATGGCTTGGGGGGCGGTAAGGCCTATATGCAGTGGTTGAAAGATGCGGTTAAAGCTTACAACGATAAATCAGTCAATAAGAAAACCGATATCCACTCGATTGAATCTGCTTTGCTCAACCAATATCGTCGGCAAAATATGGGTTCAGCGATTGAAGATTTATTATCAATGCAGTACAGCCAGGCGATGGATAACTCTACAGTGGCTATGCAGCGAAAAGCCAACGCGGCTTATGGCGGTAAGTTAAAAGCCAATGGACTGACCGGGCCGAATATCAATAATGCATTGAATTATGAGGCTGAAGGTTATGAATCTGTCATGGATAAGCTGCGTAATGTAAGAAAATCGACCTACATGACATTTATGTCTGAACAACATGCTATGTCAGTGGTGGTACATAAAGAACACGCGCAAACCGTTTGGTCATTCTATGATCCTAATTTTGGCGCCAAATCGTTTGCTAACTATAACGATTTCCGTCGTTTTATGGATTCTTTTCATAAAGGTTACCTGACCAGCTATAACTTTCAGGCGAGTGAGCAGCGGGATCAAAGCTTCTATGTTCAATTCAATCGGTTTGAAAAGGGAACCATTGCGGGATATGACGGCGTTTGGAAAACGTCACGCGAGGGAGAACAAAACTACGTATTGCGTGCATTAAAAGAACAAGGTAAGACGTTTACCTTAGGTTCCAATGTCACTGGGCGTGTAGTTGATTACCGAGAAGGTGATATCACCTTGGAAGTGGCAGTTAAACAAGGAAAGCAAACTAAGACAGTTTTGGTTGAAGTCGAGAGCGGCAACTTTAAGCAAGCTGCCAGCTTTGTGCGGTCGAATATCGATAAAGTCCTCTCTTATCCGGCAGCGAGCAGACTAATACTTAAAGCGCCGGTTGAGGGTGCTGCGGCGAGTCCCTTACTGGAAAAACTATCATCAAGCGACATCATCAAAAACAAAAATGCAGGGACGTGGGAGCAGGTAGCTGTCACACCACAAGCCGATGAGCTTACAACGCGTTTTAGCCATCAGGTCATTATTCAAATGGAGGATGATCCGGTCGTTGCCAAAGCCGCCGCTAATCTGGCGGGTAAACACCCGGATTCCAGTGTGGTGGTGCAACTCGATACTGACGGTAAATATCGTGTCGTTTATGGCGACCCTGCTAGAGTATCCGGTAAGTTACGTTGGCAAATTGTCGGTCATGGCCGTGATATGTCAGAGCAAAATAACATTCGCCTGAGTGGTTACACTGCCGATGAACTGGCAGTGAGACTAAAACAGTTTAGTCATGATTTTAAACCGGCGAGTAAACCTGACCATATCAGCATCGTGGGTTGTTCTCTGATAAATGATGACAAGCGGGACGGTTTTGCCCGCCGTTTTATCACAGAGTTAGATAAACAGGGTATTCGCAGTAATGTTTCTGCCCGCCGTAGCGAAGTCGCGATTGATGCAACAGGTCGTAAATTTACCCGTGATGCAAATAACCAATGGGTTAATAACTTGCCTGATAACAAAATTGTATTCGAATGGGATAAACAGGGTGAATTGACGACGAGTACGGAAAGAGTTGTTCGCAGTATTACTGAAAGTGACATCACCCTTTCCAGGGTGGGATACACTGGGGCTGATGCGGTGACGAGAGGGGCAGTTGCGGAATATCATCGTCCTTTTACTGCGCCAAAGAAACGTGAAAATACCATGCAGATTGACTCCAACGATAAATCGAATAATCAGCTCAGCTACTCTGGCAATATTCAGGTCAATGTAGGTGAGGGGGAATTTACTGCGCTCAATTGGGGAACATCAAATGTTGGTATTAAAGTGGGTAGCGGTGGTTTTAAATCACTAGCCTTCGGCGATAATAATGTGATGGTTCATATCGGTGACGGCGACAGCAAACACAGCTTTGATATCAGTGGTTACCAAGCGCTTGAAGGGGCGCAGATGTTTATCGGTAATCGTAATGTTAGCTTCAATCGGGGCAGCAGCAATGATTTGATTGTGATGATGGATAAGTCTATTCCAACACCGCCGCTCGTTAATCCATTTGATGGTGTGATGCAGGTTACCGGCGTATTACAAGATATTGCCTACTCCGGCAAAGAACAGGATTGGTTAATCGCACAAGAGCAGCAATGGACCATAGCCGGCGCGGAGAAGTTTGTACAGGACATGTCCCGTCTGGATCAAACCAGCAGTGTGAACTACAAGACGCTGGTTGATCTGGATTTACAGCATGAACGTAGTAGCCGCGGTTTGAAGCGAGATATTGAAGCGACGTTGAATAAAAAATATAGCCAATGGCTAACTAGCAACGTTACTAATATGGGTACCATGAGCCGTGCGAATAAGTTCCGTCAGGCTAATGAGAAGCTGGCTTTTAACTTTGCCGTCGGTGGTCAAGGGGCAGATATCCAGGTGACCGCCGGTAACTGGAATTTTATGTTCGGTGACCATATTCAGTCGATTATGGATACCAATCTGGGTTCGCTGTTTGGTCTGATGACTCAGCAATATTCAGCAACCGGTATGGCGAAAACGACCTTTACCTATAATCCGCAAGACTTGCCGCGTCAGCTTAAGAATAAGCTGCTTGGCCGATTAGCAAGTGTAAACGCGGATACGACCTTAGCGGATATTTTTGGGGTGAATTACACCGCAGAAGGGCAAATTGTTTCCCGCACAGCAGAACAAGTTGATGGCGAAGCGATTCTGCGAGAGATGCTAGAGCTTATTGGAGAGTTTAGTGGTGAGCAATTGCAAGCCTTTACTAACCCGGAAAAGTTGCTTGATGGTTTGAAAGCGGGCATTGATATGGGCGAGGATGGCATCAGATCGTTTGCGGCAAGTCATGGCCTGCAAGAGAACGCGCCTGAGACAAATCGTGAACCGGAATCTTCGGTGAATATTAATGGACGGAACGATCAGGCCGATGATAAAGCAAAACCTACATTTGGCTTTAACTCACTAAATCTACCGAATCTGTTTGCGACAATGTTTAGTAAAGATAAACAAACAGAAATGAAGTCTTTAGTCACGCATTTGAAAGAGAACTTGACGACTGATTTGCTTAATATGGAGGAAAAAACCTTTGATTTCCTGCGTAATAGCGGTCATTTGCATGATGATGGCGATATCCATATATCGTTGGGGAATTATAACTTCAACTGGGGTGGCGATGGTAAAGATCTCGGTGCCTATCTGGGAGATAACAACAACTTCTGGGGTGGTCGCGGTGATGATGTTTATTATTCAATAGGTACTTCCAACATCTTTACCGGCGGTGAAGGAAATGATCTGGGCGTCCTGATGGGTCGGGAAAACTGGATGTTTGGCGGTAAAGGGGATGATACTGCGGTGGTGGCTGGGCGGATTAACTATGCCTTTATGGGTGAAGGTAACGACCAGATGTTTGTCTTTGGTGAAGGCGGTTTTATTGATGCTGGTAACGGACAGGATTACGTCGTCGCCTCCGGCAACCATAACCGAGTGGATAGCGGTGGAGGTCAGGATTATGTCGTCACCATCGGTAATAACAACCAGGTTGAGTTAGGTGAAGGTAATGACTTTGCCAGAGTATTTGGTAATGACAACCGGATCGACGGTTGTTCCGGCAATGATGCGATTAAATTGATGGGCTACCATGCAGTAATCAACGGCGGAGAAGGTGATGATCATCTGATTGCTGCGGCTATTTCGAAGTTCAGCCAGTTTGATGGCGGCGAGGGGCAGGATCTACTGGTGCTAGGCGGGTACCAAAACTGCTTTCAGGGAGGCTTGGGTGCCGATAGCTTTGTGGTTAGCGGAGAGGTAATTGATACGTTGGTTAGTGATATCAGCGCAGAAGATATGATTCTGTTTAACGGCGTTGACTGGCAAAATCTGTGGTTGCAGCGTAGCGGATATGATTTGGTGTTGTCGGTGAATCGCCATGTTCAGGACAACAGTGCACAGGGGATCTTTGAATCGGTGGGTTCTATCACCGTTAATGATTACTTTAATGGAAATCGTGCCAAATTGGTGACACAGATAGGTGATAAGAACGCATTCGGGGAGCGCGAATTTACGGCGCTGTCAGATAATGCGGTGGATTCTTTGATCCAGGCAATGAGCAGTTTTGCTCCGACCGTGGGTGATAATGGTTTCATTGAGGGCTTGGAGAGTCAGGCGAAAATGGTTATTACAACAGCGTGGGTAGATGTCACGATTGGTAAGGGGAAATTTGCCTAATTAAATTCCTGATAATCAAGTGGCTCAAGATAAGTGAGCCACTTTTATCGCTAATTAACCGATTTCCTACATTAATTCCATATTGGTATTAAGAAAACGATGAATTGCCTTTAAAACTGCGTCTGGTTTTTCTGCGTGAACCCAGTGATCGCAACCGGCGATAACCCAGGCTTTGGCTTGTGGAAATTGTCTGGCGATATCATTCCGGTACTCTTCCTGGATATAAGAGGAGAGGCCGCCACGAATAAACAGGGCAGGATGAGGCCATGTAGGAATTTCTTGCCAGCCGCTGATCTTTTCATACTGGTCAATTAATACCGGTAAATTGAATTTCCATTCCCCCTGATGGAATGATTTCAGTAAAAACTGAATGACACCTTCTTCCTGGATATTTTCTCGCATAGCTTTAGCGGCATCTTGACGGGTTTTAACACCGGCTTCTGTCACTTTGTTCAGTGCGGTAAAAATTTGGTCATGACGGCGAACTTGGTAGGCGATGGGGGCTATATCAATAAGAACAATTTTTTCTATCCGTTCTGGCGCTAGTGCGGTCATTGCCATAGCGATCTTACCGCCCATTGAATGACCAATAATAATGGCAGCCTGAATTTGTAGATGATCCAGCAGGGAAATAACATCTTGGGCCATATCGTAGTAATCCATGTTATTTGCCCGTGGAGATAAGCCGTGATTGCGTACATCGACTTGAATGACGGGATAGTATTGCTGTAAATCACGGGCCAAGACCCCAAGATTATTGAGATCGCCGAATAACCCGTGGATTAATACCACAGGGGTAGAAGAGCGTGGATTTTCCGGTATCTGCATATGGTAATTTAACGGGGCGTCTAATTTCATGATGAGAATTGTTTTCTTTCAGGTATTGATATCATGTTATGTATATTGTTGCTTAAATTATAAAAAAGCAACCAAGCTGTACAATTATAGTTAATAATTTCTTATAATTGTATTGTTATCAAAATGTTTATGTATCAAAAACTTGTTAGTTTTTTCAAGGTAATACTTAATGGATTGAAAAACAAACGTTCTTCAAGTAAATAATATTTTTAAATGGAAAGGTTTAAATAACTTATGAGATGATTATTGGTTCAATCATCTTAGTCAGGTTATTGATTGTGTGTTTATGTGATCTATATCTTAAAAAATTGTGTGTTAATTTTAACTTTTTGTGAAAAAATGATGAAAATTTACTTTATATTTTATTAAATAAAGGTATAAAGTACATTTAACAACAACAACACCGTTCTAATAAGAATAAATAGAATCTGATTTTTACTATGGATTAGGGAATTAAGAAGTGAAGAAAAATTTACTAAAGAGTCTTTATTTTCAAGTTTTGGTTGCAATAACCATCGGTATACTTTTGGGGCATTTCTACCCACAGCTTGGTGCGGAAATGAAGCCATTAGGTGATGGATTTGTTAAATTAATCAAAATGGTTATTGCTCCTGTTATTTTCTGTACCGTTGTCACCGGCATTGCAGGTATGGAAAGTATGAAAGCCGTTGGTAAGACAGGCGCTATTGCACTGGTATATTTTGAAATAGTTAGCACAATTGCTTTGATTATCGGATTGATTGTCGTCAATGTTGTACAGCCTGGCGCAGGAATGAATATCGATCCCTCTACGTTAGATGTTAAAGCGGTATCCCTATATGCGGAGAAGGCTGCTGAGCAAGGGATAATAGCATTTTTACTTGATGTTATTCCGGCTAGTGTCATCGGGGCGTTTGCTAGTGGCAATATCTTGCAGGTCTTATTATTTGCTGTGTTATTTGGTTTTGCCCTTCATCGTTTAGGAGATAAAGGAAAACCAATCTTTAATATTATTGATGGTTTTTCTCATGTTATCTTTGGCATTATTAATATGATAATGAGATTAGCTCCTTTAGGGGCTTTTGGCGCAATGGCATTTACCATCGGGAAATATGGTATTGGCACATTGGTGCAATTAGGGCAGTTAATAGTTTGCTTTTATATCACCTGTATTCTGTTTGTGGTATTTGTTTTGGGAACAATCGCAAAAGCCACAGGGTTTAGTATATTCCGGTTTATTAATTACATTAAAGAAGAGCTATTAATCGTATTGGGAACATCATCTTCTGAATCTGCATTACCTCGGATGCTAGATAAAATGGAGAAAGCGGGATGCCAGAAATCTGTTGTTGGATTGGTGATACCGACGGGATATTCCTTTAATTTGGATGGTACTTCTATTTACCTGACAATGGCTGCGGTATTTATTGCTCAGGCAACGAATACTCACATGGATATTGTGCATCAAATAACGCTATTAGTTGTATTGCTCTTATCCTCTAAAGGTGCGGCTGGTGTAACAGGTAGTGGGTTTATTGTATTAGCTGCGACAATTTCTGCTGTTGGGCATTTACCGCTAGCAGGTCTGGCGCTGATACTAGGAATAGATCGTTTCATGTCAGAAGCAAGAGCTTTAACAAATCTAATTGGCAATGGTGTTGCAACGATTGTGGTCGCGAAACGTTGTCGTCAGCTTGATGAAGGCAAATTAAATGAAGTGTTAAATGCCAAATAAGCAAAATCTTTAGGTTTTTGTCTATTCGATGATTCATTAATAAAATGATGCCGGTTTTTGACCGGCATCAGACCGCTGACAAACCCCGTTATTTTTAATGAGGTTTGTCAGTGGTCTGAAGCGCCAAGTAAGGCGCTTATTTTTTGCATGGATAAGAGAATCAATAATGATTGTATTTAGATTCCACTAAAACAAAACCGGACTTGCTTAGACAAGCATTGAGTTTATTTACATGATTTAATTGGGAAAATTTAAATTTATTAACCTTGGTGGGATGTGCTTCTGGCGTCCCCTGCTGGAATCGAACCAGCAATTAGCCCTTAGGAGGGGCTTGTTATATCCATTTAACTAAGGGGACATAGCTTTATTATAACGGTTTTTTCTTCCTAAGATAAGGCGTTATAAACTGTTTGCCTATTTAGTGATCACTTAAATTGAGTACCATTCAAGTTAGATTGTCAGTAATATTCACATTATTGATGATCATCGGCGAGTCGTGCAACAAACTGATCTGCCGGATCTAGAAGGTTATTACTTGGAGAGATGTATGAAGTATCGTTTGGGCGGAATCGCTCTTACCGCCGCATTACTAGTGGGATGCGCTAATTCATCTGATACTGTTGAACAGGGGCGTTCAGACCCATTGGAAGGCTTTAACCGTACAATGTTCAACTTTAATTATGATGTTCTTGACCCTTATGTTTTACGTCCAGTCGCGGTAGCGTGGCGTGATTATGTGCCGATGCCTGCTCGAAATGGTTTGGGTAATTTTCTGAGTAATCTTGAAGAGCCGGCTAGTATGGTAAACAGTTTCTTGCGGGGTAACCCATATCAGGGAATGAAACATTTTAATCGTTTTTTCCTAAATACCATTTTGGGTATGGGGGGGCTGATTGATGTTGCAACGATGGCAAACCCCAAATTGGCAAAAGAAGAGCCAAAACGCTTTGGGAGTACTCTGGGCTATTATAAAGCGGGGTATGGTCCTTATGTTGTATTGCCGGGCTATGGCAGTTTCACCCTACGTGATGAAGGGGGAAATTGGGCGGATATGACTTACCCAATGCTGAGTTATCTGACTATTTGGATGTCAGCCGGCAAGTGGGCATTTGAAGGAATTGAAACCCGTGCTCGTTTACTGGATTCTGATGGCTTGTTGAAGAACTCGTCAGATCCCTATTTGATGATGCGTGAGGCTTATTTCCAGAGCCATGATTTTATGGCAAGCGGTGGTAAACTGGAAGCCACGAAAAATCCAAATGCCGAAGCATTACAGGATGATTTAGATAGTATTGATGATTGATAACGCTTTATTTGGTTTTTAACTGCGTAGATAAAAAAGGATAGCAGTGTCGCTATCCTTTTTTAGAGTGGAATATTATTAGAATGCGTAGTTGAAGTTCACACCATACAGCCAGGCCGTGCCTTTAGCTTCGAATTCATATGCGTAAGGCAATGCTTCAGACAATTTCTCTTTGACAGTGACTTTCTGACCATGCATATATGAAACACCTACATCAACAGAAGCATCTTTGTTAAATGCGTAGGTTGCGCCAGCACTCAGCCAGAAACGATCTTGATCCGGAATAGAGATAGAACGGTTTTCAGCCGGAATTGGGCTGTCATCAAAGGCGATACCTGTACGGAATGTCCAGTTGTCGTCGTGATAATAAGTTGTACCTAAAGCAATACGGTAAGCATCTTTGAAGCCTTCATGTTTACTGAACAGGACGGAGCCGTCTTTATTTCTGGTCCCTTTCAATTCATTAAACTCACTCCAGCCTGTATACGCCAGGCTATAGTGGATAGCCCATTTAGGCGCTACGCGGTTGTAACCGGAAATCTCCCAGATATCCGGCAAATTGAGATCTAATCTACCGCCAATGGTTTTGCCTCCAGTAGCAGGTAAATTCACTCCCGCCTTTTCCAGCATTTGACCTAGCGCAACAGGTACGTCATTTTTATAATCGCCGTCTTTAAACTTAACTTTAACTTTAGAACGGTAAGTCAGGCTGTAACGGTTATTTTCATCCACTTCATACATGATGCCTGCGTTCCAACCATAGCCCCAATCTTTACCTGACAGATTAGCAACTTCATCAGTTGGTTTTATGAGACCTTTTGGTAATTTAGGGTGATATGACAGAGCGCCCGCATGACGGACGATTTCTGCATCCGCATAAACAGCGTTCAGTCCTAAACCAAAGCTGAAGTGATCATTCAGTTTATAAGCACCGCTTAAGTTGAAGTTCAACGTTGTCAGGTCAGTTTTACCGCCGATGGGGCCTGCTTCATAGTTATTGCTAAAATCCGTTGCCAGACCGAAGTTGGTGGTGACCGAAGTACCAACAAACCATTGATCATCGATTGGCATAATGAAATGTATGTTAGGTATCCAGGCGGTAGGAGCAATATTTTTAGCGTTAGTACTTTTGCCTGTTACTGGGGATTTACCGGTAATATCAACATCTGGATTGATATAGACGGCGCCAATAGAGAATGATGGGCGATCAAACAGTGTCATTGCCGCTGGGTTACGGCTTCCTACCGCTGCGTTATCAGCAACAACGCCTTCCCCGGAAAAAGCGCGGCCCAAAGCCGAAGTAGAAAATTCATTTAACTGGAAACCAGCAGCGCCAGCATTCGATGAAATTATTGCCACTGCAACCGCTAATGCTGAACGGGTGAACAGGTTTTTCTGGTTCATAACCAAAACCCTCTTGTTTATTATTTAACTATGCCACTTATCTTAGCAAGGAGCGCAGGATTGTAGGGTCGGTTTGTCTCGTTGACAAATCAGACCAGTCGTGAAGTATAGGTCTGATGACAGTTGATGTTGCAAGGATGTTTTTAAAATATTACCAAGTTGATATCAAAAACGCGACTCAGTTAACAAAAAAATGATTTTTGATATTAATAAAAACGTTTAAAAATGATTTTTTAAGATCAAATTTCGGCAGATAAATATTCTTTAAGAGGTAGTGCGAGTTTCCCGATAGCTAAGAGGGATAAGATATTAAAATTCATTATGAATTATTTTAGTAATGAAATTATGGCTGGTGTAATAGACCAGTATCGCAAAAAGCAGCTTGTGAACATGTTCGAATAAGTATTGAAACCATTTAGCTATTAAATAAATTAAAGTTGCGCTTCCTCTCATTTTTGATTTATTCAGGTTTGCTATTTATAAACATTACGCTAACAATGATCTATCAGGTCAGACCTGTCCAGATTGGTTGAAAAGTTTTTTCAGTAATTTGATTCAGTTAACGATAATCTTTCAGGAGCCGTTATGAGTCGTCCTTTAACAAAAGTGACACAGCAAGGTGATCGTATCGCCATTGTCAGTGGGCTACGCATTCCATTTGCTAAACAGGCAACATCGTATCACGGCATACCGGCTGTGGATTTGGGTAAATCAGTCGTCAGCGAACTTGTGACTAGGAGTGGTTTACTCCCTGAAAAGATTGACCAACTGGTGTTTGGGCAAGTGGTGCAAATGCCTGAAGCGCCGAATATTGCCCGTGAAATCGTTCTCGGTGCTGGGTTGAGTGTGAGTACTGATGCTTACAGCGTATCCCGTGCGTGTGCTACTAGTTTCCAGGCGATTGCCAATGTGGCTGAAAGCATTATGGCTGGCACGGTGAATATCGGGATTGCTGGCGGAGCTGATACTTCGTCTGTATTGCCGATTGGCGTGACTAAATCCCTGGCTCGTACTTTGGTGGATATGAATAAGGCTAAAACGCTATCGCAACGCCTTAAATTACTTAGCCGCCTTAAATTTCGCGATTTATTGCCTGTGTCTCCGGCGGTAGCGGAATATTCTACAGGTCTGCGTATGGGAGATACTGCGGAACAAATGGCGAAGACTTACCGTATCAGTCGAGAAGATCAGGATGCGTTAGCACACCGCTCCCATATTCTGGCAGCGAAAGCTTGGGAACAGGGATTGTTGGCTGATGAAGTCATGACAGCTCACTTCCCACCGTACCGTGAAGCATTGCTTGAAGATAATAATATTCGTAAAAGTTCTGTACTGACCTCTTATGCGAAGCTGCGTCCGGCGTTTGACCGTAAGTACGGCACTGTCACTGCTGCAAATAGTACACCGCTGACGGATGGCGCAGCGGCGGTCATATTGATGCGTGAATCAGTGGCTAAGGCATTGGGAACAAAACCGCTTGGTTATCTGCGTAGCTATGCATTCTCAGCCATTGATGTCTGGCAAGATATGTTATTAGGGCCGTCATACGCCACGCCAATAGCGCTCGATCGTGCAGGTATTACACTGAAAGATCTGACTTTAATCGATATGCATGAAGCGTTTGCGGCTCAGACACTGGCAAACCTGAAAATGTTTGCCAGTGATGAATTTGCTCGTAATAAATTAGGGCGTGCTCAGGCGATTGGTGAAGTCGATATGGACAAATTTAATGTTTTAGGCGGCTCAATCGCTTATGGGCACCCATTCGCAGCGACAGGAGCTCGTATGGTGACGCAAGTATTGAATGAGTTGCGTCGTCGTGGCGGCGGGCTTGGGTTGACAACCGCTTGTGCTGCTGGCGGGTTGGGCACAGCTATGGTATTGGAGGTGGAATAATGACTCAGGCTCAACATGATGCTGCACCCATCACGATGGATACAAACCAAACTGCTTCTGTTTTCAGTTTTAATGTCAGGCCAGATAAGATCGGCGTTATCACCATTAATGTGCCGGGAGAAAAGGTAAATACGCTGAAAGCAGAATTTGTTGATCAATTTCTGAATGTTTTCAAGCAAGCTCAGCAATCTTCTGGTCTTAAAGGATTAATATTGATTTCCGGTAAGTCGGATACGTTTATTGCCGGTGCTGATATTTCTATGATTGCCGGATGTAAGACCAAAGAAGATGCGCGAGATTTGGCTGAAAAGGGTCAGAAACTATTTTCTCAGATAGCTAATTATCCTTTGCCTGTCGTAGCAGCAATTCATGGCGCTTGTTTGGGAGGCGGTTTGGAACTGGCGCTTGCATGTCATTGGCGCGTGTGTTCACTGGATGATAAGACTCGTCTTGGATTACCTGAAGTTCAACTTGGGTTATTACCGGGTTCCGGTGGTACTCAGCGGTTGCCAAGACTTATTGGCGTCAGTTCAGCGTTGGATATCATTCTGACTGGTAAACAGCTACGGGCGAAACAGGCATTACGGCTCGGATTGGTGGATGATGCTGTGCCGTCGGATATTCTGCTGGACATTGCTATCGAAAAAGTCAAAAAGGGTATTCCTGTGCGTAAGCCTTTGCCGTGGCAACAGCGGTTATTAGTTGGCCCCTTGGGAAGATACTTTTTGTTTAATATCGTTCGTAAAAAGACACTGGCGAAAACGCGTGGGCATTATCCTGCGCCTGAACGAATTATTGATGTTGTCAAAGAGGGTGTTGAAAAAGGCATGAGCCAGGGTTTACGGGCTGAGGCGGTAGCATTTGGTGAACTGGCAATGACACGGGAATCTACCGCTTTACGTAATCTGTTTTTTGCTGCCACTTCATTGAAGAATGAAACGGGTTCATCAGAGAAACCGGCGGAAATCAAGCGCGTTGGTATATTAGGCGGTGGTTTGATGGGCGGAGGCGTGGCGAGTGTAACAGCCACCCGTGGCAAACTGCCGGTACGGATTAAAGATATTAATGAGAAAGGCATTAGTCAGGTACTGAAATATACTTGGGATTTGTTGTCCAAACGGGTGAAGCAAAAACGGCTGCGCCCGGCAGAACGTGCTCAACAAATGATGCTAATTTCAGGAACGACGGATTATCATGGTTTCGCACAAACCGATATTGTTGTTGAAGCAGTGTTTGAAGATTTGTCACTGAAACAGCAAATGGTGGCGGAAATAGAAAAGAATGCTAAACCAGAAACCATATTTGCATCTAATACATCTTCATTACCTATCCATCAGATTGCTGAAAAAGCTCAACGACCAGAGCAGGTTATTGGTCTGCATTATTTTAGCCCAGTGGATAAGATGCCGTTGGTGGAAGTGATTCCACATCAAGGGACCAGTGAGAAAACGATTGCTACAGCAGTTGCTTTGGCGAAAAAACAGGGTAAGACTGCTATCGTGGTTGGTGATAAAGCTGGATTTTATGTAAACCGGATTCTTGTCCCTTATATTAGTGAGGCCGCGCATTGTCTGGTAGCAGGAGAACCCATTGATCATATAGACAAAGCTCTGGTTAATTTTGGTTTTCCGGTCGGCCCGATTAATTTATTAGATGAAGTAGGTATTGATGTTGGCACCAAAATCATGCCGATTCTGGTGGAACAACTAGGTCCGCGTTTTGCTGCGCCTGAATCTCTCGATGCTGTACTGAAAGATGGTCGTAAGGGTAGGAAAAATGGCCGTGGTTTCTATTTGTATGCGTCAGAGGCCAGAAAATTCTGGCAGTTTGGTAAGAGAGGCAAAAAAGTTGATAGCTCAATTTATACCTTGCTGAATATAACACCTGAGTCGCATATGCTCTCGTCAGAAATTGCTCAACGTTGTGTGATGCTAATGCTTAATGAAGCTGTTCGTTGTTTGGATGAAGGTATTATCAGAAGTCCGCGTGATGGTGATATTGGGGCAGTATTTGGCATTGGTTTTCCGCCATTCTTTGGTGGCCCATTCCGTTATATTGATAGCCTTGGTTGTGCCAGAGTAGTGGAGATTCTGCGTAGGCTGGAAAATCAGTATGGCGATAGATTCGTACCTTGTGAGTGTTTAGTGAAAATGGCTGAACAGAATAAAAGTTTTTATTCATAGTGGCCTATACTGCATTGATGAAAAAATAAATTCCGGTGTCGTTAAGGCGCCGGAATTGTATTGAGTGTTTTTGAATAAAAAAAATCTCTTTATATGCCCTATGGATTTCAAGATGCATCGCGACGGCAAGGGAGCGAATCCCTGGGAGCATAGCGAACTATGTGACCGGGGTGAGCGAGTGCAGCCGACAAAGAGGCAACTTGAAAGATAACGGGTATAGATTCAAGCAACATCCATTGGGTTATCGTTCAACCATTTTATTTGTTTTTGTTTTGAGTAGAATGCTTGTTCACCCTGTCTGAAATGTTTTTGTAGTGGCAATTTTTATTGTATACCCTATGGATTTCAAGATGCATCGCGACGGCAAGGGAGCGAATCCCCGGGAGCATAGATAACTATGTGACCGGGGTGAGTGAGCGCAGCCAACAAAGAGGCAACTTGAAAGATGACGGGTATATAACTCAGATTGAGATTACTGATATTTATTAGCGGTAAGATAGCTGTGCTTACTCATTCATACGGTGGACTATGCAAATTTTTATTATGCGTCATGGTGACGCGGCTTTAGATGCAATTAGCGATGCTGCCCGGCAACTCACTCCTCGCGGCTGTGATGAATCACAAAAAATGGCTTGTTGGTTAGCACAGCAAAAGCATCAGATTGATCTCGTATTAGTAAGTCCTTATATTCGCGCTGAACAGACGTTACAGATTGTTCGTAAATCCTTATCTTTACCGGATGGTGAAGAAGTGTTGTCGGGGTTAACGCCATCAGGTGATGCTGCGACGGTAAGTAGTTATCTCCAGTTTCTTGCTGAACAAGGATATAACGCTGTTTTGGTTGTCTCTCACTTACCGTTAGTCAGTTATTTAGTGGCTGAATTATGCCCGGCAGAAACACCACCAATGTTTGCAACTTCTGCAATGATATGTGTGGATTTAAACAGCCAGACTGGCAAGGGTACTCTTGTCTGGCAGATCAGCCCGTCGCAATTGGCAGCAAAAGCCTAATAATTCAGCGACATATAGGCTCAAGGCTCATCAAGTTCGATAAGCATCAATAACGCGGCGTTACCTCCCCATTCCTTTGGCGCTTGATGGAAGGCTATGATATCTGGGTGTTGAGCTAACCACAGAGGCGTTTGCTGTTTGAGAATGCGTTTCCCGTGACCGTGCATGATGCAGGCACAATAGACATGTTCACGACGGCAAGCAGCGATCAATGCCCCAATTTCCTGTTTGGCTTGCATTTGAGTTAATCCGTGTAAATCAAGGAACAATTCGGGTGAATAGTCGCCTCGGCGTAATTTCTTCAATTCGTAATGGTTTGTGTCTTCCCTTACATAGCGAGTAGGGCCTTCGGTATCAAGGTTAGGCTGAAATTCATCAGAAAAATAGTAGCTGGCGTCAATTTGCTCTTGCTGAATTCGTTCAGGGGCAATATAGCTGGTTTTTTTTCTTCTGGAAGAATGTAAGACGGTATCCTGGTTGATGCGTTTGGCGCCTGCTACCGATTGTTGAAATAAGCTAATTTCTTCCTCATCCAAGGAGTATTTATTTTTCATCATTTTTCAGTTAATTAAACCATTTTGTGACAAGTGTACTGCATCTTTTTAACTATTAAACCTGATTATATTTAATGAAACCTGATTTTACAGAGTTTGTGGTTTAAAAATGCTGATAAGAAGGTATATCCAGGTAGTTAACAAAATAATTTGACAATGATAGTTGGTTGGAAAATAAATGTATATACAACTAGAAACCAATACAGGATGCTGATCATGGCAATAGAACTGCGTGATACTGATATCATCTGGCGTAATGCTAGACTGGCAACAATGGACCCTACTGTCAATGCGGCTTATGGATTATTAAAAGAACATGATCTGCTGGTGCGTGATGACAAAATTTTAGCTATTTTGCCCACAGCAACATTACAGACGAGTCGTTGTCAGGTAATTGATGTCCAACAACGCCTGATTACCCCTGGTTTAATTGATTGTCACACCCATTTAGTATTTGGTGGTAACCGGGCTTATGAGTGGGAGCAGCGTTTAAATGGTATGTCCTATGCTGAACTCAGCGCTCAAGGAGGGGGAATTAATGCGACAGTTTCTGCGACTCGGGGCAGTTCTCATGAACAACTTGAACATGCTGCACAGCAGCGTCTTGCTGCATTTATGGCCGAAGGTGTAACCACTATTGAGATTAAATCGGGTTATGGATTAAATCTAGAAAATGAAGAAAAATTGCTACAAGTTGCGCAGAACTTAGCGCGACATAATCCGATAGAAATCAGTCCCACATTGCTCGCTGCTCATACTTGTCCACCTGAATATAAGCATAATCCCGACGCTTATATGGATCTGATTTGCGAAAATATCCTGCCGCAACTCTGGCAAAAAGGGTTGTTCGAGGCAGTAGATGTTTTTTGTGAAAGTGTAGGATTTAATCTGACTCAAACTGAGCGGCTCTTTCAGGAAGCGCAACGTTGGAACATTCCAGTAAAAGGTCATGTGGAGCAGTTATCTCATTTAGGCGGGAGTGAACTGGTCGCTCGCTATCATGGTCTTTCCGTGGATCATATTGAATATTTAGATCAGGCAGGAGTTGAGGCGCTTAGTCACAGTGGTACGGTAGCTGTTTTGCTTCCTGGCGCATTCTACTTTTTGCAGGAAACACAACGTCCACCTATTGATTTATTGCGGCAATTTCATGTGCCGATAGCCGTATCTACCGATTTTAATCCTGGAACCAGCCCATTTGCCTCTTTGCGAATGGCCATGAATATGGCATGTGTCCAATTTGGATTGACTCCTGAAGAGGTATGGTTAGGTGTAACCCGACATGCGGCTCGTGCATTGGGTAGAGAGCAGAGTCACGGACAATTGCGTGCCGGAGCTTACGCTGATTTTGTTGTCTGGGATGCAGAAAATCCCGTTGATATTTTCTATGAATTAGGTCGTAACCCTTTGAATATCAGAGTGTTTCATGGCGTTATAACTCATTCCGGCATATAACAGATAAGGAGCAGTAAATGAATTTATGGCATGCTACTTCGCCGACGATTTGGCAAGGGCGAAATGATTTGTCAGAAGCGGATAATGCACTACGGCTTTTTCAAACAGTTAAACTATCTCCGTATTTTACGCCGGAAGAATTTTCTCACTATATTGCTCTATTGGGGTTTGAATGTGATGAAGGGGTAAAACGCAATCAGGGTAGGCCGGGCGCCAATCAAGGTCCTGATTATTTGCGGCAATCTTTGGCAAATATGGCGAGTCATAAAGGGCATGATCGATTGGTGGACTTGGGAAGTATTCGTGCTAATCCCAATCAATTAAGTGAAGCACAGCAAGCTTTGTCTGATGCCGTTACCCAATGCCAACGTCAGAATGTACGTACCCTGGTGCTTGGGGGAGGACATGAAACGGCTTTTGCTCATGGGGTTGGAATTTATGATGCTTTTCCACATCAACGTGTTGGTATTATTAACTTTGATGCGCATCTTGATTTACGGCGGTCGCCGCAGCCTACTTCTGGTACACCATTTCGTCAACTTGCTGAATATTGTCAGCAGCATCAACGTCTGTTTCACTATACTTGCATTGGCGCAAGTTTGGCGTCTAATACGCAGGCATTGGTGGATGAAGCAAACCGCTTGAACGCCACGATTATCTGGGACGATCAATGTCGTGAAACTATGTTGGACAAGGTACAACAGCAGATACAAGATATACTCCAGCAAGTTGATTTGATTTACATGACAATCGATTTGGATGTATTACCTGCTTATCAGATGCCAGCAGTCTCTGCGCCTGCCGCATTGGGGGTGCCATTGGAACGTCTTCTGCAATTAATTCAGCCAATTTGTCAGAGCGGTAAACTACAGGCGGCTGATTTGGTTGAGCTTAATCCAATATTTGATATACAAGGCATAGGTGGAAAAGCCGCAGCACGTATTGCTTGGCAATTAGCACATTGGTGGTATTGATTATCTAAGATAACAATACTATTGTGTTTTTTATTTTGGCGAATATAGCCTGATAAAGTGAGTGTAATTAATCACTTAACATTTTTACAGCATAAGGAATTTATTGTGACGACTCACTTATCAGGATCATTTGCCAAACCTGCTCCTCTGTATGCCAGAGTGAAACAATCCATCATTGAAAAAATCTACACTGGTGAATGGAAATCAAATGATCGTGTCCCTTCTGAAGCTGAACTAGTTAAACAGTTTAACTGTAGCCGTATGACTGCCAATCGTGCGTTGCGTGAGTTAACTGCGGAAGGGTTATTAGTGCGGCTGCAAGGCGTAGGATCATTTGTTGCTGCACCGAAGGGGCAATCTGCGTTGTTCGAAATTCACAGTATTGCTGATGAGATTTCAGCTCGTTCTCATCAGCATTGCTGTAAAATATTAAAATTATCCGAGCTGAATGCGGATGTGAAACAGGCTGCTGAATTAGACATTATTGCTGGTACGCCGATTTACCATTCAGTTATTGTCCACTATGAAAACGATGTTCCTGTTCAGATAGAAGATCGTTATGTCAATGCTCAAGCGGCTCCTGGCTATTTGCAACAGGATTTTACCAAGCTTACGCCGCACGATTATTTGTCAATGATTGCACCACTAACGGAAGGTGAACACATTGTAGAAGCTATTGCTGGCGATCCTCGATCTTGTAAGTTGCTGCAAATTGAGTCGGGTGTTCCTTGTTTATTAATTAGTCGCCGAACTTGGTCGACGCATTACACTGTTTCCAGTGCCAGGTTGTTATTTCCCGGTAATCGCTATAAATTAAAAGGACGTTTCAGCTCATAGTGATATGCCTATTACTCACAACTGAGCTTTTTCCGTATGAGCTGATAGGATTGCCATTACACCTGAATTTGTCGATAAGATTATTGAGTATGATTGTAGTATTAATCTGACGGGGCCAGAAATGCCAGCCCCGTTAGCTATAATTAAATTATATTGATATTATCCTTAATTAATAGCGTGTTGATTATTTCTGCGCTAATAATGGAAATAGCTTCAATAATATTTTCATGATAATAATCATTAAGCAATGTAATCACTAATGGATTGACTGTCCATTGGGAGATATTATTATCCGGTATCTTTATTATCAATTTACCCATAGCTAATTGAATTTCATCTATACAATATGGAGTTATTTGGCCAGCTTTAAATAAGGTAATATTGGTATGGGCTAATTTCCCGCTTAAATTGCAGTTAGTTATTCCATGTTCAAATGGCATTGCTGCCAAAACTTTATTAATATAAGTATCATTTGCTCCCATTTTCCGCAATTTTACAACAATAGGGCCATGCTTGCTTGATATATCTAAGTTATCTCTGAGCTCTTTTATCCCATCATTATTGATTATTGTATCTAACAAGAACAATTGAATTTCTTTTGCACCTAGCTGTTCTAATTGAAATGCAATCTCCATCGCTAATTGTCCACCTAATGACCATCCTAAGATGCGAATAGGTTGATCAACAGAAGTTTCAGTCAGAATTAATTCCCTATAAATTTGAGATATTTGGTGTAGTGAACCTATATGATTATTTGTACAGAGATTATAATTATCGATGCCTATGCAGTTATACGCACCAGATAAATCATTTGCCAGAAATTCATAGACTTCACTACCTGCATTAGCTGGATGAACCATAAACAACTTATTTTTTGCCGTTGATTTTGGTGTTAATAAATTAAGCAAGCTGGATTTTGTATTGCCTGTTTCCAACCATTGGGATAATAGAGAAATGCATTTGCAGCTAAATAAAATATTTAAAGGAATATCAATCCCCATTTCATGGCGTATCGCTGTGGTCAGCTTAATTGCCATTAGGGAATTCCCACCGATACGGAAGAAGTTATCATCAATACTCACCCGCTCCAGCCCCAGGACGGTTTGCCAAATGGCACAGAGCCGGGTTTCCAGTGCATTGCGGGGCGCCACGTATTCCTCTTTGTTTCCCCAGACTGGTTCTGGCAGTGCCCGCCGATCCAGTTTACCGTTCAGGGTCAGTGGTACCGCTTCAATACGGGTAAAGCTGGCCGGTACCATATAGTCTGGCAGGCGGGAAGATAAGTGCCTGATGAGCTCATCGTCTGAAAGTTTCCCTTCCGTCGCCAGATACGCTACCAGTACTTTATGGCCGTTATGCTCATGGTCAATCACCACCGCCTGTTTTACCTGTGGGTGCAAAACAAGTGCGGCTTCAATTTCGCTCAATTCAATGCGGTAACCGCGGATTTTGACCTGAAAATCATTGCGTCCCAGATATTCCAGATCGCCATCCGGCCGCCAGCGGACTAGATCGCCGGTTTTATACAGACGGGTATACCCTTTGGCCTTGTCTGCTGCGGTGGCAAAAGGGTTTGCCACAAACCGCTCGGCGGTCAGCTCCGGCAGGTTCCAGTAACCCCGTGCGACTCCGGCGCCACCGATATACAGTTCTCCCGGCGCTCCGACAGGAGACAAATTGCCATGACTGTCAAGAACGTAAAGGCGGGCGTTATTAATGGCTTTGCCGATATTGGTTGGGATGACTCCAGGTTGATATGTTTTTTCAGTCGCACAAACGGTCACCTCTGTTGGCCCATAAGAATTGAGGACAGCGCTATGACGGTTGAAATGTTCAAGAAAATCCAGAGAGGGGGATTCTCCGGCGGTCACTAATAACTGCAAGGAAGGTAAATGCGAGCCCATTAACAGCTTCAATATTGCTGGCGGTAAGGCGGCTATTTCAATGCCTTCTCGTTGAATGAGTTTTTCAACGGCGGGGCCATTACGTTCTGTTTCGCTGCAAAGGTAAAGAGTCAGTCCATTAAATAAACTGGGGAAGAGTTCGAAAACAGAACCGTCAAAAACATAGGCGGCAAACATTAAGGCTTTTGTTCTCTTGGCGGCATCAAAAATTTCAGCCTGTGCTGTTGCCATATGAGCCACATTTTTGTGCTCAATCATGACGCCTTTCGGCTTCCCGGTGGTGCCGGAGGTATAGATGATATAGGCCAAATTGGTTGATTTGTTTACCGATACTAGATTTCCCACCGGTTTGTCTGCGGTGGTTGCCGGGTCATCCGTTGCTATTAGTATTGGTTGTTCTGCGCATGTTTGCGTCTCTGTCGCCAGCGTTGCCAGATACTTTTGTTGAGTTAGGACACAGGGTGATTGGGTATCGTTTAAAATAAACAAAGCCCGCTCTGATGGATATTCCGGTGAAATGGGCACATAAGCGCCCCCGGCTTTCAGCGCCGCCAGAATACTGATGACCATGTCCAGACTGCGGTCGAGGTAGAGGGCTATGGGCGTATCAGCTTGCATGGGGACATTATGATGTTGCTGACAACGTTCACGGATCACATAAGCCAGTTGGTTGGCCCGTTCGTTAAGCTGGCGGTAGGTGAGGGATTCACCTTCAAACACCAGCGCCACGTTATCCGGTGTCCTTTCCACTTGGGCTTCAAACAGTTGTGGCAGGGTTTTATCCTGCGGATAAGGCGCATCGGTCTGATTCCAGCGGTGCAGCAGGGTATGACGCTCTGCTTCGCTAAGGAAGGAGATTGACGTATGTGACTGGTCTGGATTGCATGCTGCCGCGTGCAGGATACGTTCAAGCTGAGCCAGTACGCGCTGTGTCTGTGTTTCTGTCAGCCAGTCTTTGCCATAACTGAATTTGATGGTGAGACTGTTGTTGTGCTCATAGGCTACCAGCGATACTGGATAATCCACTTTTTCGACGGACCGACGGAATGTCAGGGCATGTTCTATGCTGGTGGGGTTTTGGCTTACCACGGGGGCCGGGTAGTTTTCAAATACCAGTAAGCTGTGGAATAACCGTTCTCCGTCGGATTGTAAACTGGCCAGTGAGACGGCACTGTAGCTGTTGAGGGCAGCAATAGCCGCTTGGATATCCTGTAAAATCACCGCTACACTGTCTGTTGGGCGCCATTGCACCATCAGCGGCAAAGTATTGATATATAGGCCGACACTGGATTCAATTCCCGCCACCGGAATATCTCGACCGGAGACGGTGGTACCGACAACGGTCTGCTCATCTCCTGTGTAGCTGTGAAGTAGCTTATGCCAGGCAAATTGCAAGGCCACATTCAATGTCACTCCTTGTGTTCGGCACATATTCTTAAGCTGTTCATAAGTGCTGCCCTGTACAGTGAGTAGTTGCTCAGCGGGTTTTTCAACGGTTTTTATCTGCGTTAAATCAACGCAATGACTTAGCAAGGGGGAAAAATCATTCATTCCGTGGAGTTGTGATTTATGTTCAGCCCAATAAGCCTCGGATTCTGCTTTATGATCCAGATAATATTGCTGAGTTGCCAGATAGGCTTTATCTACCACTATTTGGGGGACACGTTCTTGTGTGAGTTCGTTGTAATATTCATGCACAGTCTGCAATAAAATCGGGTTGCTCCAACCATCGGTAATACAATGATGTTGCGTGATTAGCACCGTTACCAGATGTTCACTTTGTTTAATTAAGGTGAAGCGAATTAAGCCGGGCTGACTTAAATCAAACGGCAGGGTTCGGTCATGTTGTTGAATTGCTTCAATGGCGCTGTTCCATGCTTCTTCCGGTAATTGACTGATATCTTTGATCTCGAAATTCGCCGAATGAATACTTGCGCCTTCCGTCACAACTTGTAACACCTCGTTTTCCCAGTTAAATGCCGTTCTGAGGATGGGGAAGCGTAGCGAGGCCAGCGCCCAGGCCTGCTGGTAGGCGGCAAGATCGAGTTGTGTGTGATAATCCAGCAACAGTTGTACGCGATAGGCATCATCTTGTGGCTGGGTCAGATGATGATAAATAAATCCTTGTTGCAAACTTGTGGCGGGGTACAGGGCTTCAAGCGGGTAGCGCTGTTGTAGCTGGCGTAGGAGAGAGATTGACAGCCCGTCAATACCATAATCACTGGGGGTTTTTATCCCGCCGATTTGCGCCTGTTGTTGACCAGCCATGATGACAACCTGGAGAGTCTGCTCAAATGCGGTGATAAATAGTTGTGTCTGAGTCGGTGTTAAGCGCGAACTGACACTGAATTGCAGCTTGCCGGCTTGAATTAGTCCATTAATATTGAGTAGTAAATGACTATAGTTATCGTTTGCTATTACGTTTCCACAATAGTCGTTGGTCAGTGACCAGTTTTGCCCGATTGCTCCGCCCAATTGCCCGAGGTAATTGAAGCTTATTGCTGGTAAATCCCCATTCAAATAGCCTGCCTGATGTAATGCCCCATAACCAATGCCTTTATTGGGCACAGTACGAAGCATCTCTTTGGTGTGAATGATGGTGTCTGCAATAGTTGCCTGCATTGCCAGACGAACGGGATACAGTGTGGTAAACCAGCCGATAGTTTCAGAAACATCCAGTCTGTTGTCGATACTCTCTCGACCGTGGCCTTCAAGCGTGATGTGGTTAACCGGTTGAGAAAAAACAGCTTGTAATGCCAGTGTGAGAGCGCTGAGAAGCAAGTCATTGATTTCGGTTTTATAGCCAGCATTGGCCTCATGCAGCAGAATGTCGGTCAATTCGGCAGAAATGCTCAGCATGTGATGACTGATTTCATCTGAAGCGGTGTGAGAGGGATTTCCTACCATGACTTGCTGCCAGTAGGAAATTTCCTGTTGATGGCATTTTGCATAGTGATGGACGGCACTCACCCACTGACGATAACTACTGGTCTTTTCTGGCAGTGTTTCGCCCTGCAACAATCTGCGTATATCTTCAGCAATAATTCGCCAGGAAACTACGTCAATAATCAGATGGTGGAATGCGAAGAATAGCCGGGCGCTGCCATCCGTATATCCGGTCA
Source organism: Photorhabdus luminescens subsp. luminescens (assembly GCF_001083805.1). Classification (GTDB taxonomy): domain Bacteria; phylum Pseudomonadota; class Gammaproteobacteria; order Enterobacterales; family Enterobacteriaceae; genus Photorhabdus; species Photorhabdus luminescens. The sequence goes on from NZ_JXSK01000006.1 coordinate 176,655, forward strand.
GATGACCTGCTTGCCATAATGGCCCGTTGTAATAATCAAAGCCACTTTGCCATTGGGTTAGTTGTTGATGTAATGCTTCCTTATTTAATCCCCTGATATCACAGTGATGTAAAAGAGAATATGAAGATGGCATTTTCTCGGAATAGTACTGACGATAGCCGTTTTCGGTATCTATAAAACGGGTACGTAGCATATCATGCCGTTTAGCCAGCATTATCAGGGCCTGTTCAATCTGTACGGATTTAATATTCCCGGGGATCTGAATCATAAATGCCTGATTCCAATGGTGTGGATGTGACCAATTCCAGTCGAAGAAGATTTGTTGGATAGGCAACAGGCTAAATTCCCCGCTTAACAATCCCTGCTCTGCAAGTATGTTAACGGTAGGTGATGAGAGTGCCAGTAGTTGGGCTAACCGGGCTACCGTTGGCGCTTCAAAAATTGATTTAACTTGGAGGGAAAAGCCCGCCTGACGCAGTTTTGACACCAGTTGGATACTGACAATGGAATCCCCCCCAATGCGGAAAAAGTTATCTTCAATGCCAATCCGCTCCAGCCCCAAGACGGCCCGCCAGATGGTACAGAGCTGAGTTTCCAGCGCATTTCTAGGCGCGACATAGCTGTCACGATCTCCCCAGATTGGTTCAGGCAGGGCGCGGCGATCCAGTTTGCCATTCAGGGTCAAGGGAACGGAGTCGATGCGAGTAAAGTTGGCTGGCAGCATGTATTCTGGCAGGCGGGAAGAGAGATGTTCAGTCAGGCTGGCATCAGATAGTTCCCCCGCAGTCACCAGATATGCCGCCAGTATTTTATGGCCGTTATGATCACGATCAATCACTACCGCCTGTTTGACCTGTGGGTGGGCCGTCAGGGCACTTTCTATTTCGCCCAGTTCAATACGGTAACCACGGATTTTGACTTGAAAATCATTGCGTCCCAGATATTCCAGATCGCCATCTGCTCGCCAGCGGACTAAATCGCCAGTTCTGTACAGACGGGTGTAACCGCGTGCTTTGTCTTCTGCGGTGGCAAAGGGATTAGCCACAAAACATTCGGCCGTCAGTTCCGGTTGATTTAAGTATCCCCGCGCCAGCCCGGCACCGCCGATATAGAGTTCTCCCGGTGCGCCGACAGGAGATAAATTTCCTTGATTATCAATAACATAAATGCGAGCATTATTAATGGCTTTACCAATGTTTGCTGCAATATCCCCATGTTGATATCGCTTCCCTGTCGCACAAACGGTCACTTCTGTCGGGCCGTAAGCATTCAGTATGCTGCTATGTTGGCTGAAATATTCAAGAAAATCTGGAGAAGGCGACTCTCCGGCGGTCACTAATAATTGCAGGGAAGGCAACTGAGTCCCAGTTAATAATTTCAGTATGGCAGGGGGTAAGGTGGCCATTTCAATATTTTCCCGCTGAATGAGTTTTTCAACGGCGGGGATGTTACGTTCTGTTTCGCTGCAAAGGTAAATTGTATGACCATGAAGCAGGCTGAGGAATAACTCGGAAACCGAGGCGTCAAAGACGTAAGCAGCAAACATTAAGGCTTTTTTTCTCTCTGTGGCATCAAAGATTTCTGCCTGTGCCGCCACCAGATGAGCCACATTTTTGTGCTCAATCATGACCCCTTTCGGCTGGCCGGTGGTGCCTGAGGTATAGATGATATAGGCCAAATCTGAGGATTTGTTTACCGATGCTGGATTGTCCACGGACTGGCCTGCGGTGATTGTCAGGTCATCCGCTGCTATCAGTACCGGTTGTTTTGCGCGTGTTTGCGTGTTCGTCGCCAGGGTTGCCAGATACCTTTGCTGAGTAACGACGCAGGGTGATTGGGTATCATCCAAAATAAACCGAACCCGCTCTGATGGATACTCAGGGGAAATGGGGACATAAGCGCCACCGGCTTTCAGTACTGCCAGAATACTGATGACCATGTCCAGACTACGGTCGAGGTAAAGGGCTATGGGGGTATCAGCTTGCATAGGGACATGATGGCGTTGCTGACAACGTTCACGGATCACATAAGCGAGCTGGTTGGCCCGTTCGTTAAGCTGGCGGTAGGTCAGAGATTCTCCTTCAAACACCAGCGCCACGTTATCTGGCGTGCTTTCCACTTGGGTTTCAAACAGTTGTTGCAGGGTTTTATCCTGCGGATAAGGCGCGTCGGTCTGATTCCAGTGGCGCAGCAGGGTATGACGCTCTGCTTCGCTGAGGAAGGAGATTGACGTATGTGACTGGTTTGGGTTGCATGCCGCCGCGTGCAGGATGCGTTCAAGCTGACCCAATACGCGCTGTGTCTGTGCTTCTGTCAGCCAGTCTTTGCCATAACTGAATTTGATGGTGAGGTTGTTGTCGTGCTCATAGGCTACCAGCGATACCGGATAATCCACTTTTTCGACGGACTGACGGAATGTCAGGGTATGTTCTATACCGGCGGGGTTTTGGCTTACCACGGGGGCCGGGTAGTTTTCAAATACCAGCAAGCTGTGGAATAACCGTTCTCCGTCGGATTGTAAACTGGCCAGTGAGACGGCACTGTGGCTGTTGAGGGAAGCAATAGCCGCTTGGATATTCTGTAAAATCACCGCTACACTGTCTGTTGGATGCCATTGCACCATCAGTGGCAAGGTATTGATATATAGGCCAACACTGGATTCAATCCCTGCCACCGGAACATCGCGGCCGGAGACGGTGGTGCCGACAACGGTCTGTGCATCGCCCGTGTAACTGTGCAGGAGTTTATGCCAGGCAAATTGTAAGGCCACATTCAGTGTCACCCCTTGTGTCCGGCACATATCCTTAAGCTGCGCATAAGTTTTGTCCTGAACAACGAGTTCCTGTGTAGCTGGGTTTTCAATGCTTTTTATTTGCGCTAAATCGACACGGTGACTTAACAACGTGGAAAAATCATTGGCGCCCTGAAATTGGGCTTTGTATGCCGCCCAATAAATGTCTGATTCAGCTTGATGATCCAGATGATATTGTTGGGTTGCTAGATAAGTCTGCTCCACCATAATCTGGGGCTTCTGCCCTTTTATCAATTGGTTGTAATACTCATGCACAGCTTGCAATAAAATCGGATGGCTCCAGCCGTCAGCAATGCAGTGATGTTGTGTAAGCAGTATGGTGACTAACTGCTCATCCTGCCTGATGAGAGTGAAGCGGATTAACCCGGGATGACTTAAATCAAAAGGTAGGGTGCGGTCGTGTTGTTGAATTTCGTCAATTGCCTTGTTTCGGTCTTCTTTGGGTAATTGACTGATATCTTTGAACTTGAAGTTCAATGGTCCAATACTGGAGCCCGTTGTTACGATCTGTAATATTTTTCCTTCCCAATCAAATGCGGTTCTGAGAATGGGGAAACGTAGTGAAGCCAGTGACCAAGCTTGTTGATAGACGGCAAAGTTGATATTGGTGTGATAATCCAACAGCAATTGCACACGATAAGCATCATCCTGTGGCTGAGTCAGATGATGATAAACAAACCCCTGTTGCAAGCTGGTAGCCGGAAATATCGCTTCAATTTTTTTTCTGGGGGAGACGACTACACCATTCGGACCAGAATGGTTTTCATTAAAAATAAAACTCTGAAAATCTTTTTCTGAGAAAATACTTCTTTTGTTCAAAAAGTCTAATATATTTTCTTTTCTCTGTTTAACCTTATTAATAAGTTGGGAGGGAGGTGTTTCTCCGATGAACGCCAGTTTCAACTTATTCTCATAGACCCATACTGACATATGATTTTTATTAAGTTCTTTAAATAGCATCAACATTTTTTACACGTCCAAAATAGTTTTCTTTTCTGGGTGATGATCTGAATTTTCATAATTCATATGATCAAAACGATGAGTGAGCTGGTTTAGCTGTTCCATTGAAACGTCTTTAAACCCGTAATCACTGGGGGTTTTTATTCCTCCCAATTGAGCCTGCTTTTGACTAGCAGCAATGACGTTATTGAGTGCTTGCTTAAATGCCGTGATAAACATCTCTGTCCGGGCTGGCGGCAAACGGGAATCCACGCTGAATTGCAATTTTCCCGCCTGAACTGCGCCATTAATGCCCAGTAGTAAATGGCTAATATTTTTGCTGTCTAACACAGACCCACAATCATCATTGGTTATGGACCAATCTTGATGGCTGGCCCCTCCTAACTGACCAAGGTAGTTGAAACTGATGGTTGGTAGATCGCCAGTCAGGTATCCCGCTTGATGTAACGCACTGTAACCAATACCTTTATTCGGTACGTCACGAAGCATCTCTTTGGTGTGGATGATGGTTTCTGCAATATCAGTTTGCATTTCCAGACGGACAGGATACATGGTTGTAAACCAGCCAACGGTTTCGGAAAGATCTAATGTGTCGTCAATGGATTCCCGCCCATGTCCTTCCAGAATGATGTAGTTTACAGCTTGGGAGAAAGTCTCCTGCAAGGCCAGTGTCAATGAGCTTAACAGTAAATCGTTAATTTCAGTGTGGTAACCGGTATTGGCTTCATGTAGTAGCATGTCCGTCATTTCGGCAGGAATGCTTAACAGGTGCTGAGTGAGGTTATACAGCATGGGTTTGGTGTCGTTTCCTGCTATTACTTGTTGCCAATAGGGTATTTCATCCTGATGCTGTTGTGCATAATGATGGATAGCGGTGACCCATTGTCGATAACTACTGGTCTTCGGTGGTAAGGTCATCCCCTGTAATAACAGATGCATATGTTCAGTAATAATCCGCCAGGAAACGGCGTCAATAATCAGATGGTGGAATGCGAAGAATAGCCGGGCACTGCCATCCGTGTATCCGGTCAGATGACCCGCTTGCCATAATGGCCCGTTGTTGTAATCGAACCCGCTTTGCCATTGGGTTAGTTGTTGATGTAATGCTTCCTTATTTAATTCTCCGATATTACAGTGATGTAAAAGGGAATATGAAGATGGCATTTCTTCGGAATAACACTGACGGTAGCCGTTTTCGGTATCTATAAAACGGGCACGTAGCATATCGTGCCGTTCAACCAGCATTATCAGAGCTTGTTCAATCTGTGCAGATTTGATATTCCCGGGGATCTGAATCATAAATGCCTGATTCCAATGGTGTGGATTTGTCCAATGCCAGTCGAAGAAGGTCTGCTGGATAGGCAATAGGCTAAATTCCCCGCTTAACAATCCCTGCTCTGCGAGCACGTTAACGGTAGGTGATGAGAGAGCTAGCAGTTGGGCTAACCGGGCCACCGTTGGCGCTTCAAAAATTGATTTAACTTGGAGGGAAAAACCCGCCTGACGCAGTTTTGAGACCAGTTGGATACTGACAATGGAATCACCACCAATGCGGAAAAAGTTATCTTCAATGCCAATGTGTTTTAGCCCCAATACGTCTTGCCAAATGGTACAGAGCTGAGTTTCCAGCGCATTGCGGGGCGCGACATAGTTATGACGATTCTCCCAGACTGGCTCAGGCAGGGCGCGGCGATCCAGTTTGCCGTTCAGGGTCAGGGGTACGGCGTTAATAAAAGTAAAGCTGGCAGGCAGCATGTATTCCGGCAGGCAGGGAGAGAGATGCCTGATCAGGCTGTCATCGGACAGTTCCCCCGTTGCCACCAGATATGCGACCAGTACCTTATGGCCGTTATGATCACGATCAATCACCACCGCCTGTTTTACCTGTGGGTGGGCTGTCAGGGCACTTTCTATTTCTCCCAGTTCAATGCGGTAGCCACGGATTTTGACCTGAAAATCATTGCGCCCCAGATATTCCAGATCGCCATCCGACCGCCAGCGGACTAAATCACCGGTTTTATACAGACGGGTATACCCTTTGGCCTTGTCTGCTGCGGTGGCAAAGGGATTCGCCACAAACCGCTCGGCGGTCAGTTCCGGCCGGTTTAAATACCCCCGCGCCAGCCCAGCACCGCCGATATACAATTCTCCCGGCGCTCCGACAGGAGACAGATTGCCATGATTATCAAGAACGTAAAGACGGGCGTTATTAATGGCTTTGCCGATATTGGTTGGGATGACTCCAGGTTGATATATTTTTTCAGTCGCACAAACGGTCACCTCGGTTGGCCCATAAGAATTGAGGACAGCGCTATGACGGTTGAAATGTTCAAGAAAATCCAGAGAGGGGGATTCTCCGGCGGTCACTAATAACTGCAAGGAAGGTAAATGCGAGTCCATTAACAGCTTCAATATTGCTGGCGGTAAGGCGGCTATTTCAATGCCTTCTCGTTGAATGAGTTTTTCAACGGCGGGGCCATTACGTTCTGTTTCGCTGCAAAGGTAAAGAGTCAGTCCATTAAATAAACTGGGGAAGAGTTCGAAAACAGAACCGTCAAAAACATAGGCGGCAAACATTAAGGCTTTTGTTCTCTTGGCGGCATCAAAAATTTCAGCCTGTGCTGTTGCCATATGAGCCACATTTTTGTGCTCAATCATGACGCCTTTCGGCTTCCCGGTGGTGCCGGAGGTATAGATGATATAGGCCAAATTGGTTGATTTGTTTACCGATACTAGATTTCCCACCGGTTTGTCTGCGGTGGTTGCCGGGTCATCCGTTGCTATCAATATCGGTCGTTCTGCACATGTTTGCGTCTCTGTCGCCAGCGTTGCCAGATACCGTTGCTGAGTGACGACACAGGGTGATCGGGTATCGTCCAAAATAAACCGAACCCGCTCTAATGGATATTCCGGTGAAATGGGCACATAAGCGCCCCCGGCTTTCAATACCGCCAAAATACTGATGACCATGTCCAGACTGCGGTCGAGGTAGAGGGCTATGGGGGTATCAGCTTGCAGAGGAACATTATGGTGTTGTTGACAACGTTCACGGATCGCATAAGCCAGTTGGTTTGCCCGTTCGTTAAGCTGGCGGTAGGTGAGGGATTCGCCTTCAAACACCAGCGCCACGTTATCCGGTGTTCTTTCCACCTGGGCTTCAAACAGTTGTGGCAGGGTTTTATCCTGCGGGTAAGGCGCATCAGTCTGATTCCAGCGGTGCAGCAGGGTATGGCGCTCTTGGGCAGACAGGATGTTAATTCCAGACAGCGATTGTGTCTGGTCTGCCACGAATGCGGCCAGCACTCGTTGATAAATCCCTGCCAGTCTTACGATGGTAGCCTCAGCAAACAGGCTGACGGCGTAGTTCAGACAACCGGTAATATCGGTTTGTCCATCGGATAAAAACAGGCTCAGGTCAAACTTGGCCGGGCTGTATAACGGCTCATCCAGTGTCGCCGGTCTGAACGGCAGACGGTTGTCTGGCGGATTTTCTCCAAAGTTCTGCAACCCGAACATTACCTGAAAAATTGGATGACGGGCGGTGTCACGCTCAATATCCAGCGCTTCAACCAGTTGTTCAAACGGCATGTCCTGATGGATCTTGGCTTCTGTCACTCGCTGATGGGTCTGTTTAATCAGTGTTTCCACACTGGCGGTTTGTTGAAGTGGTAGCCTTAAGACCAGTGAGTTAACAAACATTCCCATCAGGGACTGGGTTTGGGCATGGTGGCGGTTATCTGTCGGCGTCCCCAGAACGATATCGTTTTGCCCGGACAATTTTGCCAGCGTGATATAAAAGGCACTGAGCAACACGGTATACAGGGTGGTTTCCTGTGCTTTTGCCAGCGCCCTTAACTGCTCAGAAAGCCGGGAGTCCAGCACAAACTTGAAATCCCGTCCCTGATAACTCACCTGTGTGGGTCTGGGATAATCGGTGGGCAAAGCTAGCGATTCATAGCCGGACAGGGCCTGCCGCCAGTAAGTGAGCTGGCGTTCACGGACGTCGCCCTGTAAATAGTCCCGTTGCCAGACGGCGTAATCGCCGTAGGTGATCTCCAGCGGAGGAAGCTGGTTGTCACGGCCTTCCTGCAAGGAGTGGTAGATCTCTGCCAGTTCAGCCATAAAGATATCGATCGACCAGCCGTCAATGGCGATGTGATGCCATAGCATTAATAAGTAGCGCCGATTGGAAAGCTGATAGCGGCGCAGGCGCAGGCTGGGTTCTGCGGCCAAATCAAACGGAGTGGCTATTTCAGCACGAACTGTGTTCAAAAATGTGTCAGCATTTTCACAGCACTGGGACTGGATAACTAAATTTTCGTCCAGTTTCTGCGGGTAAACCTGTCCATCATCATCGTTGCGGTACACCATCTTCATGACAGCATGGCGTTCAGCCAGCCGGTTAATGGCAGTTTCCAACAGGGGCAGACAGGCATCATTATCCAGCTCAACCAGATAAGGGATATGGTAGGTATCGGAACCTTGTTCAAACTGCTCGATAAATAACATCCGCTCTTGGGCAAACGATAAGGGATAGTGTTCCTGTGCCAGATGAGGGATAACCGTATAAATCTGCTGTTCCATCTGGGTTGTCAGGCCAGCGATGGTTTTCAGCGTAAACAACTGCGCCAGTGAGACTTCGGTTGCCAGCATGCGGCGGATGGCGGTGGTCAGCCTGATTGCCGTCAGGGAGTTGCCCCCGATGCGGAAGAAATTATCCTCAATGCCCACCCGTTCCAGACCTAACACTTCCTGCCAAATGGCGCACAGTTGGGTTTCCAGCGCATTGCGGGGCGCCACGTATTCCTCTTTGTTTCCCCAGACCGGTTCCGGCAATGCCCGCCGATCCAGTTTGCCGTTCAGGGTTAGAGGAACGGACTCAATGCGGGTAAAGCTGGCCGGTACCATATAGTCCGGCAGGCGGGAAGATAAGTGCCTGACGAGTTCATCGTCTGAGAGTTTCCCTTCCATTACCAGATACGCGGCCAGAACTTTATTCCCGTTATGTTGGCGATCGATCACTACCGTCTGTTTGACCTGAGGATGAGCCGCAAGAGCACTCTCAATTTCGCTCAATTCTATGCGGTAACCGCGGATTTTGACCTGAAAATCATTGCGTCCCAGATATTCCAGATTGCCATCCGGCCGCCAGCGGACTAAATCACCGGTTTTATACAGACGGGTATACCCTTTGGCCTTGTCTGCTGCGGTGGCAAAGGGATTCGTCACAAACCGCTCGGCGGTCAGTTCCGGCCGGTTCCAGTAACCCCGTGCGACTCCGGCGCCGCCGATATACAGTTCTCCCGGCGCTCCGACAGGAGACAGATTGCCATGATTATCAAGAACGTAAAGACGGGCGTTATTAATGGCTTTGCCGATATTGGTTGGGATGACTCCAGGTTGATATATTTTTTCAGTCGCACAAACGGTCACCTCGGTTGGCCCATAAGAATTGAGGACAGCGCTATGACGGTTGAAATGTTCAAGAAAATCCAGAGAGGGGGATTCTCCGGCGGTCACTAATAACTGCAAGGAAGGTAAATGCGAGTCCATTAACAGCTTCAATATTGCTGGCGGTAAGGCGGCTATTTCAATGCCTTCTCGTTGAATGAGTTTTTCAACGGCGGGGCCATTACGTTCTGTTTCGCTGCAAAGGTAAAGAGTCAGTCCATTAAATAAACTGGGGAAGAGTTCGAAAACAGAACCGTCAAAAACATAGGCGGCAAACATTAAGGCTTTTGTTCTCTTGGCGGCATCAAAAATTTCAGCCTGTGCTGTTGCCATATGAGCCACATTTTTGTGCTCAATCATGACGCCTTTCGGCTTCCCGGTGGTGCCTGAGGTATAGATGATATAGGCCAAATTGGTTGATTTATTTACCGATACTAGATTTCCCACCGGTTTGTCTGCGGTGATTGCCGGGTCATCCGTTGCTATTAGTATTGGTCGTTCTGCGCATGTTTGCGTCTCTGTCGCCAGCGTTGCCAGATACTTTTGCTGAGTTAGGACACAGGGTGATTGGGTATCGTTTAAAATAAACAAAACCCGCTCTGATGGATATTCCGGGGAAATGGGCACATAAGCGCCCCCGGCTTTCAATACCGCCAAGATACTGATAACCATGTCCAGACTGCGGTCGAGGTAGAGGGCTATGGGGGTATCAGCTTGCAGAGGGACATTATGATGTTGCTGATAATGTTCACGGATAGCATAAGCCAGTTGGTTTGCCCGTTCGTTAAGCTGGCGGTAGGTGAGGGATTCGCTTTCAAACACCAGCGCCACGTTATCCGGTGTCCTTTCCACTTGGGCTTCAAACAGTTGTGGCAGGGTTTTATCCTGCGGATAAGGCGCATCGGTCTGATTCCAGCGGTGCAGCAGGGTGTAGCGCTCCTGAGCAGACAGGATATCAAGTTCGGCCAGCGATTGTGTCTGGTCTGCCACGAATGCGGCCAGCACTCGTTGATAAATCCCTGCCAGTCTCACGATGGTAGCCTCAGCAAACAGGCTGACGGCGTAGTTCAGACAACCGGTAATATCGGTTTGTCCATCGGATAAAAACAGGCTCAGGTCAAACTTGGCCGGGCTGTATAATGGCTCATCCAGTGTCGCCGGCCTGAACGGCAGACGATTGTCTGGCGGATTTTCTCCAAAGTTCTGCAATCCGAACATTACCTGAAAAATTGGATGACGGGCAGTGTCACGCTCAATATCCAGCGCTTCAACCAGTTGTTCAAACGGCATGTCCTGATGGATCTTGGCTTCTGTCACTCGCTGATGGGTCTGTTTAATCAGTGTTTCCACACTGGCGGTTTGTTGAAGTTGTATCCTTAAGGCCAGTGAGTTAACCAACATCCCAATCAAGGGCTGGGTTTGGGCATGGTGGCGGTTATCTGTCGGCGTCCCCAGAACGATATCGTTTTGCCCGGACAATTTTGCCAGCGTGATATAAAAGGCACTGAGCAACACGGTATACAGGGTGGTTTCCTGTGCTTTTGCCAGCGCCCTTAACTGCTCAGAAAGCCGGGAGTCCAGCACAAACTTGAAATCCCGTCCTTGATAACTCACCCGCGTGGGTCTGGGATAATCGGTGGGCAAGGCCAGTAATTCATAGCCGGACAGGGCCTGCCGCCAGTAAGCGAGCTGGCGTTCACGGACGTCGCCCTGTAAATAGCTCCGTTGCCAGGCGGCGTAATCGCCATAGGTAATCTCCAGCGGAGGAAGCTGGCTGTTACGGCCTTCCCGCAAGGAGTGATAAATTTCCGCCAGTTCAGCCATAAAGATATCGATCGACCAGCCGTCAATGGCGATGTGATGCCATAGCATTAATAAGTAGCGCCGGTTGGAAAGCTGATAGTGGCGCAGGCGCAGGCTGGGTTCTGCGGCCAAATCAAACGGAGTGGCTATTTCAGCACGAACTGTGTTCAAAAATGTGTCAGCATTTTCACAGCACTGGGACTGGATAACTAAATTTTCGTCCAGTTTCTGCGGGTAAACCTGTCCATCATCATCGTTGCGGTACACCATCTTCATGACAGCATGGCGTTCAGCCAGCCGGTTAATGGCAGTTTCCAACAGGGGCAGACAGGTATCATTATCCAGCTCAACCAGATAAGGGATATGGTAGGTATCGGAGCCTTGTTCAAACTGCTCGATAAATAGCATTCGTTCCTGGGCAAACGATAAGGGATAGCGCTCCTGCGCCAGATGAGGGATAACCGTATAAATCTGTTGTTCCATCTGGGGTGCCAGGCCCGCGATGGTTTTCAGCGTAAACAACTGCGCCAGTGAGACTTCGGTTGCCAGCATGCGGCGGATGGCGGTGGTCAGCCTGATTGCCGTCAGGGAGTTGCCCCCGATGCGGAAGAAATTATCCTCAATGCCCACCTGCTCCAGACCTAACACTTCCTGCCAAATGGCGCACAGTTGGGTTTCCAGCGTATTGCCGGGTGCTACGTATTCCTCTTTGTTTCCCCAGACCGGTTCCGGCAATGCCCGCCGATCCAGTTTGCCGTTCAGGGTTAGAGGAACGGACTCAATGCGGGTAAAGCTGGCCGGTACCATATAGTCCGGCAGGCGGGAAGATAAGTGCCTGACGAATTCGTCGTCTGAGAGTTCCCCTTCCGTCACCAGATACGCCACTAGTGCTTTATTACCTTCATATTCTCGATCAATCACCACCGCCTGTTTTACCTGTGGGTGTAAAGCGAGTGCAGTTTCAATTTCTCCAAGCTCAATGCGGTAACCGCGGACTGTGACCTGAAAATCATTACGTCCCAGATATTCCAGATTGCCGTCCGGCTGCCAGCGCACCAAATCGCCGGTTTTATACAGGCGGGTGTAACCACGTTGTTTATCTTCATTTGTGGCAAATGGATTCTCTACAAAACGTTTGGTCGTCAGTTCAGGTCGGTTTAAATATCCTCGCGCCAGTCCTGCGCCTCCGATGTAAAGCTCTCCGGGGGCGCCAAGAGGTACAAGATTCCCGGAACGATTCAAGACATAGGCATACATGTCATTTAATGGCCGTCCAATGCAAGATACTGCTGTGGCGTCGTCTTGGGTTAATTTCTTGTAGGTAACATGTACAGTTGTTTCGGTTATCCCATACATATTGATGAGAGCGGGAGATTGATCGCCGTAATGATTCCACCAAGGTTTCAATTGAACCGGATTCAGTTTATCTCCACCAAAAATCACGTAGCGAAGACGGGGAAATTCAGCGCCAATATTCAATGACGCATCAATAAAGGCATAAAATGCCCCGGGCGTCTGGTTTAATACAGTAACTTTCTGATCTGAACAGAGGCGACTGAATCTGTCAAAATCCTTCGTACATTCTACTGTTGGAATAATCAGACGTCCGCCGTAGAGCAATGCGCCCCATAATTCCCAGACACTGAAATCAAATGTGTAAGCATGGTACAGCACCCAGGTATCATTTTGATTAAAGTGGTAATCTCCCTGAGTGGTTGCGAATAAACGCACAACATTATGGTGTGTCTGCAACACGCCTTTCGGTTGTCCGGTCGTGCCGGAAGTATAGATAACGTATGCCAGATCTGTGGCTCCGTTGATGGGGGCCGGATTCTCTGTTGACAGATTTTCTGTCACTGTCTGATCATCCACAGCTATTAACGTTGGCTGTTTAGTCTGTGTCTGCGTATATTCCCTCAGCGTTGTCAGATATCGCTGTTGAGTCAACACACAGGGGGATGCGGTATCTTCTAAAATAAACCGGACTCGCTCCGACGGATATTCCGGGGAAATGGGTACATAGGCTCCCCCGGCTTTCAGCACTGCCAGAATGCTGATGACCATTTCCAGACTACGATCCAGATATAAAGCCGCCAGCGTATCGGCTGGCATGGGTTTATTGCACTGTTGTTGATACTGTTCGCGGATCACCGTGGCTAACTGATTAGCCCGTTCATTGAGCTGGCGATAAGTCAGTGTTTTCCCTTCAAACACCAACGCCACGTTGTCTGGTCTGGCTGTTGCCTGAACCTCAAATTGCTGATGAAGAGTACGGTCTTGCGGATAGGATATATCGAGCTGGTTCCAGGTATGCAGTAATGTATGGCGCTCCTGTTCTAGTAAAATAGGTAATTCACTGACTAATGATGTAGGGTTGTTGAGTAAAGTAATAAACAGATTTTGTAATCGTTCAAGTATTCTGTTGACATCCTGCTCACTAAAGTATTTCCGCAGATAATTTATCGTTATTTTTAGTTCCTGAGCATACCCATAGTCTTTTAATCTAAAGACGATAGGATAAATATTAAATACTCCATCTATGTGATAATGCTGATTTTCAGTGATTTCGACGTCTGATTCAGAAAAACGTTCATAGAAAATAGAGATATTGGGTAAAGAAAGCTTATATTTATGAGCAATTCGAGCAAGGTGAGATTGAGGAAATTTACAGTGATAATAACTCTTTTTGAGTGCGGATTCTGTTAATTTAATCTGTTCAATCACACTAGCCGCATGAGAAATATAACAATGCGCCGGATACATATTTGCATGCATCCCAACAACATATTTTTCTGATTTTCCTTCTCTTCCATGTGTGATTGTGTTAAAAATCAACTCTTGTTGTCCTGTAAGTTCAGTCATAATAATGCTGACCAGACTCGAAAAAATGAAAAGCGGATTAGTTTTGTATTCTCTACAAAAAGTACGCAAATCTTCTTTAATTGGAAAAGGTAATATTAACGTACAATGATCACTGCCTGTATTCTGATAGCAAGGTGTTAATTGATGTATTTCTTTTTGTTTCAGAAAATCAAACCAATAACTCTTATCTTTTTCATATTGAGTGCTATTGAGATATTTTCTCGACTTGATTATTGTAGTTAAATATTGTGGAATTTCTGACAACCATGCGGTAGATGTTCCATTTTCAAGACATTTGTATAATTTATGGACATATTCATGAAGTCGATATAACCCGACGCCATCAATCATAATGTGATGGAATTTAGTGAAAAAGTAGTATTTTTCATTATCTAAGCGGATTAGTGTAATCTGATATGGAGTTTCCTTTAAATAATCGATAGGAATACCGACTTGTTGCTTCATCCAAAGATGTGCTTTCTGTTCAGGATCAAGTTGCATCGAAACATCGTAGCACTTGATTAATTCTGGCGTGTTTTGATTTTGGATATATTGAATAGCTTCATTATTAGAATTAATTGATATACGTAAACGTAACATATCAATGTGTTGATATAGTAAATTACACACTTTCTGCAAAATAACTATATCAACATTGTTTTCTATCAATGTATACCAGCCGAGACTGTGTATTGGACTATTCTCATAAAGCATTTGTTCGTAAAACACATCTTCCTGAGAAGGATGAAGACTATATAAGTTCGAATCCGATGAACCCTCAGATGTTCTCATAGTAAATTATACGAATGTATTCCGTTTGTAAGTTATTTGTAATTTATGGCATGAATGAGTAGATTTCATTACTTGCCTGACTTTAAATTATTCATGTTACGGTCTTAATTTAATAGGCATTGGCATAATCTGTCATAGCGTCACTACAGATAATCTCGCAATCTTTCAACACTCTTCCTCATGAAAAAATAGTTAATATAGTATTTATTGGCTAATGATTCACTTTCTATTAATTTCCTATATATTCAAGCTCACATATTTGTCACCAACCTTATTTTTATTAAATTTACTTGCAGAAATTATTATTATCTTTATTTATCATACTATAATCATGATTTTTGCGATGCAATAATAATTGTCATTTGAATTGATGTCTGTATTGTATAACAAGCTTTTTAATCAGGGCAAGATCGCTAATATTTTTTAATCACAAATAAAGAATAAATCAATTAATCTGAGGAAGTAGTTATGAGCTTATACTCTCTTTTTGAGAGCAGATACTATGTACTTTGAGAGGGAACCCTAAAAACTTTTCTCAGTGGCTAAGATTGAATAAAATACAGACAATGTAATTCCTAATTTCTGACAAGGCAATGCCGTCATTTTCTTCTATATCTGTAGAACCGTATGCACCATATGATAAGGCAATATGTCGATACCCGCTCTTCCATTGTTGAACTTCGTAATGATCCAATCCACATTCTCCTTTTGTTTTCTCAAAACCACACTCAATTTCTCAGCGACAACCGGCTATCTGAACCAGCGTATTGAGGACTGCCTGTTCTTGCTTCTTATCCAACTGCGACGAACCATTAGAAAAACCTTTCCTTCCTTAAATCATATTTTTGTAAAATTAATGTAAATAATTTGTGATTGTAAACACAAAAATAAGAAAAATATTATTCCTTGATAATTGGCAAGAAATAATATTAACAAATTGATTCATAAGAAAATAAAAATAATAAACCCATAAATATGTTATTTTAACTAATGGTTTGGCCTATTGAATATACATGTATATACAACTATACATTTAACAAATATCCGAAGACAAAAGGCAAAAGGAGCCAGACCGTGACCGCCCAAAATAGTAAATTTCGTAATGTCGGTATCCGGGCACCCAGAGGAACACAATTAACAGCCAAAAGTTGGTTAACCGAAGCTCCTCTGCGTATGTTAATGAATAATCTTGATCCAGAAGTTGCTGAAAACCCTCATGAGCTGGTGGTGTATGGCGGTATTGGCCGGGCTGCTAGAGATTGGGAATGTTATGACAAGATTGTTGAGACATTGAAAAAGCTGGAAGACGATGAAACGTTGTTAATCCAATCGGGCAAGCCAGTTGGGGTATTTAAAACCCATAGCAATGCTCCGCGAGTACTCATTGCAAATTCGAATTTGGTACCGCACTGGGCTAATTGGGAACACTTCAACGAGTTGGATGCTAAAGGGCTGGCTATGTACGGCCAAATGACGGCGGGTAGCTGGATTTACATTGGTAGTCAGGGGATTGTTCAAGGCACCTATGAGACGTTTGTGGAAGCTGGCCGCCAGCATTATAACGGTAATTTACAGGGCCGTTGGGTGTTAACTGCTGGTTTGGGTGGTATGGGAGGGGCGCAACCGCTGGCTGCGACATTGGCCGGAGCATGTTCGCTGAATATTGAATGCCAGCAAAGCAGGATTGATTTCCGCCTGCGTACTGGTTATGTCGATGAACAAGCGGAAGATCTGGATGATGCGCTGGCTCGGATCGAAAAATACACTCAGGAAGGTAAAGCCATCTCTATCGCACTGTGCGGTAATGCGGCTGAAATCTTGCCTGAATTAGTCCGCCGTGGCGTACGCCCGGATTTGGTCACTGACCAGACAAGCGCACATGATCCTCTCAACGGCTATCTGCCGAAAAACTGGAGTTGGGAAGAATATCGCCAGCGTGCTATTTCAGCACCAGAAGAGGTTATCAAAGCAGCAAAATCTTCAATGATGGAACATGTTAAGGCGATGTTGATTTTCCAGCAGCAAGGCATTCCTGTTTTTGATTACGGCAACAATATTCGCCAAATGGCATATGAAGTCGGTGTAGAAGATGCTTTCGATTTTCCCGGTTTTGTTCCTGCCTATATTCGCCCGTTGTTTTGCCGTGGTATTGGGCCCTTCCGCTGGGTAGCGCTTTCCGGTGATCCACAGGATATCTATAAGACTGACGCCAAAGTCAAAGCATTGCTCCCCGATGATCAACATTTGCATCACTGGCTGGATATGGCAAGGGAACGTATTAGTTTTCAGGGATTACCTGCTCGTATCTGTTGGGTTGGTTTAGGGCAACGAGCCAAGCTAGGGTTGGCTTTTAACGAAATGGTACGCAGTGGCGAACTTTCTGCGCCGATTGTTATTGGTCGTGACCATCTGGATTCCGGTTCTGTCGCTAGTCCAAACCGCGAAACCGAATCTATGCGCGATGGCTCTGACGCTGTTTCGGATTGGCCGTTGCTAAATGCTTTATTGAATACTGCCAGCGGTGCGACTTGGGTTTCTCTGCATCATGGCGGTGGCGTTGGCATGGGTTTCTCACAACATGCCGGTATGGTGATTGTTTGTGATGGAACCGACGAAGCCGCAGAGCGTATAGCTCGGGTGCTGCATAACGATCCGGCTACAGGGGTTATGCGTCATGCTGATGCAGGTTATGAAATCGCTATCCATTGTGCCAAAGAGCAAGGATTAGACTTGCCGATGCTTAATACAAAATAAGGAACATTATGAAGCAACTAACTATTTATCCAGGAAAATTGACCCTTGATGAACTACGTCGAGTTTATCTACAACCGATGAAAATCACTCTGGATAGTCAGATTTTTCCTGCTATTGAACATAGCGTGGAGTGTGTTAATGAGATTCTTGCTGAAAATCGCACTGCCTATGGAATTAATACCGGGTTCGGACTATTAGCCAGTACACGGATTGAAGAAGATGATTTAGAAAAACTACAACGTTCGCTGGTTGTCTCTCATGCTGCTGGGGTCGGTGAAGCGTTGGACGATAATATGACCCGGTTGATCATGGTATTGAAGATTAACAGTCTCTCCCGTGGTTATTCTGGTATTCGTCTTGAAGTTATTCAGGCATTAATTGCGTTAGTTAATGCAGAAATTTATCCTCATATTCCTTGTAAAGGATCGGTGGGGGCTTCTGGTGATTTAGCGCCATTGGCACATATGAGCCTGTTATTACTTGGGGAGGGGCAAGCGCGTTATCAGGGCGAATGGCTGCCAGCCAAAGAAGCGTTAGCAAAGGCCAATTTACAACCCATTACATTAGCGGCTAAAGAAGGTTTAGCGCTGCTCAATGGAACCCAAGTATCTACTGCTTTTGCGTTACGTGGGTTATTTGAAGCAGAAGATCTGCTGGCGGCAGCGATAGTTTGCGGTTCTTTATCCGTAGAGGCGGCATTGGGTTCCCGCAAACCATTTGATGCCCGTGTACATGCAGTACGGGGGCAACAGGGGCAGATCGATGTTGCCGCGTTGTATCGTCATGTATTAGAAGAGAGCAGCGAACTATCAGATTCTCATATTAATTGCCCCAAGGTACAGGACCCTTATTCATTACGTTGTCAACCACAAGTTATGGGCGCTTGCCTGACTCAGTTGCGCCATGCTGCTGATGTTATTCTGACTGAAGCTAATGCCGTATCTGATAACCCATTGGTGTTTGCTGAGCAGGGAGAGGTGATTTCCGGTGGTAACTTCCATGCTGAACCTGTTGCAATGGCGTCTGATAATTTGGCTCTGGTATTGGCAGAGATAGGCGCATTGTCAGAACGACGTATTGCGTTGTTGATGGATTCACATATGTCACAGCTTCCGCCTTTTCTGGTTGAGAATGGGGGTGTGAATTCAGGTTTTATGATTGCACAGGTGACGGCAGCGGCGCTCGCCAGTGAAAATAAAGCGTTGGCGCACCCGGCGAGTGTTGACAGTTTACCGACTTCGGCCAATCAGGAAGATCATGTATCAATGGCGCCGGCTGCTGGGCGTCGTTTATGGGAGATGGCAGAAAATACCCGAGGTATTCTGGCAATTGAATGGTTATCTGCCTGTCAGGGAATTGATTTCCGCAACGGCCTGAAAAGCAGTCCGATTCTGGAACAAGCACGGGATATTCTGCGAGCGAAAGTAGCTTATTATGATCAGGATCGTTTTTTTGCGCCTGATATTGATGCTGCTGTGAAATTGTTAGCCGAGCAACATCTCTCCTCATTACTTCCTTCTGGACAGATATTACAGAGTAAAAATAACCATTAAAAAATAAACCAACGGCCGGCGCCTGACCGGCCTGATTGTCACATCTATCTTTCTCATAAAACCCAATAATAAAAGATAAGAGGGTAAATTATGCAAGCCTCATTACAACTAGAGCGAGGACTCAACGCACGCCATATCCGGTTTATGGCGTTGGGTTCTGCGATTGGTACCGGTCTTTTTTATGGTTCTGCTGAAGCAATAAACATGGCTGGTCCGGCAGTATTATTAGCTTATTTAGTGGGCGGCGCTGCTGTCTTTATGGTTATGCGCGCTTTAGGAGAAATGGCGGTCCACAGACCGGATGCCGGCTCTTTCGCCAGTTACGCTCATCAATATTTAGGCCCGTTACCCGGATTTATTACCGGCTGGACTTATACTTTCGAAATGATCATCGTTTGTCTGGCGGATGTGACGGCTTTTGGCATTTATATGGGGCTATGGTACCCGGAAGTGCCGCGTTGGATATGGGTACTTAGCATTATTTTCATTATTGGCGCACTCAATCTTTGTAAAGTCAAAGTATTTGGCGAAATGGAATTCTGGTTATCAATTCTGAAAGTTGCTGCGATCAGCGCCATGATTATTGCCGGAACAGGTATTATTCTGTTTGGTTTTAGCGGCCATTTTCAGGCAACGGGAGTTCAAAATCTGTGGCGACACGGCGGGTTTATGCCGAATGGGCTGGGTGGCATTATTGAATCTCTGGCGGTTGTGATGTTTGCTTTCGGTGGTATTGAAATTATCGGTATTACATCCAGTGAAGCTAAAAATCCGGCGAAAGTGATCCCGCAAGCGATTAATTCTATTCCGTTTCGTATTCTTCTGTTTTATGTACTCACTATTTTTGTATTAATGGCAATTTACCCTTGGAGCAGCATCGGTCAAGAAGGTAGTCCATTTGTTGCCATATTTCAGGGGTTAGGTATTGGTTCGGCGGCCAATATTCTGAATATTGTCGTTATTACGGCGGCAATTTCGGCCATTAATAGCGATATTTTTGGTGCTGGTCGTATGATGTACGGTATGGCTGAGAAAGGATTAGCGCATAAAAAATTTATGCATTTAAGCCGTAACGGGGTGCCTTGGGTGACGATCATGGTTATGACGCTGGCATTATTGTGTGCAGTGGTTCTCAATTACTTGCTCCCCAAACAGGTATTCGTCATTGTTGCTTCGATTGCGACTTTTGCCACCGTGTGGGTCTGGTTAATGATTTTGCTATCTCAATTTGCTATGCGCAGAAAAATGTCGCCAAGAGAAGTACAGAAATTACAATTTCCAGTACCGATGTGGCCTGTTGCGCCGATTCTGACCATCGTGTTTATGATATTTATTATTGCTGTTCTCAGTTACTTTCCGGCGACACGAATTGCGTTCTATGTGGGAGGGGTATGGCTCGTGCTGTTAACATCTGCCTATTATTTATGGATACGAAAAAATATCATTATTGTGAGCGCTCAATCAGCTAGAGAAACACGGTGTTAAATATGTAGAAACAAACCGTCTTGTTGCTGAATAAGACGGTTTGTGTTGAAAATTAATTAAGAATCTGCAATAGAATATCCGGGCTGCCTTTTCAGTTGTCATTCCTTAATTCATTGCTTGCTGAGCATTAGCATTTAAAATTCTATGTTATTAACCTGATATAAAGCTGATTTGTCTCAATGATCGTGGCAAACTAGCAGGCTAATGAATTTGCAGGGCTGGAGGTGATTTTGGACAAGATTTTTATCGATGAGGCAGTAGCTGAGTTATATACCATTCAGGATATGTTGCGCTGGTCTGTTAGCCGGTTTAATGCGGCGAATATTTATTACGGGCACGGTACAGACAATCCTTGGGATGAGGCGCTGCAACTGGTCCTTCCATCACTATTTTTGCCGCTGGATATCCCACAAGAGATGCTAACCACGCGACTGACATCGACTGAACGTCATCGTATTGTCGAACGAGTGCTGCGCCGTATTAATGAGCGTATTCCGGTTGCTTATTTGACTAACAGAGCTTGGTTTTGTGGTCATGAATTTTATGTTGATGAACGGGTTTTGGTTCCGCGTTCACCGATTGGTGAATTAATTAATAATGAATTTGCAGGATTGATCCCCGACCAGCCCGCTAATATCCTTGACCTCTGCACGGGTAGTGGTTGTATTGCCATTGCTTGTGCATATGCTTTCCCGGAAGCAGAAATAGATGCTGTGGATATTTCCGCCGATGTGCTGGCCGTGACTGAACAGAATATTCAGAATCACAGCCTTGACCACCGGGTTATTCCGATTCGTTCTGATCTATTCCGCGATATGCCGCCGGTTAAGTACGATCTTATTGTCACAAATCCGCCTTATGTCGATGCCGAGGATATGAGCGACTTGCCGGAAGAGTTTCGTCGTGAGCCTGAGTTAGGTTTGGCTGCGGGTTCAGATGGTTTGAAACTAGCCCGCCGTATTCTGGCGACTGCGCCAAATTTTCTCACCGAACGAGGTGTATTGATTTGTGAGGTTGGCAACAGTATGGTGCATTTGATTGAACAATATCCTGATGTGCCATTTACTTGGTTGGAATTTGAATATGGCGGTGACGGCGTATTTATGTTGACACGTCAACAGTTGGTTGAACATCACGAACATTTTCGCTTATTCAAAGATTGAATAATTGCATAGGCTGTAGCTGCGTAATAATGCAAAACGGGCAGAGTCAAATATAAAGAACGATTAATAGGAAGGAACTGGGATGGCGGGAAATAGTATCGGGCAATTTTTCCGGGTCACCACTTTTGGCGAATCTCACGGTTTGGCGTTGGGATGTATTGTCGATGGTGTACCGCCGGGCATTGCAATTACAGAAGCCGATTTGCAAGTTGATTTAGACAGGCGTCGTCCGGGAACTTCCCGTTATACAACGCAGCGCCGTGAGCCGGATCAGGTTCGCATTCTTTCGGGGGTATTTGAAGGGGTAACCACTGGCGCCAGTATCGGTTTACTCATTGAAAATACTGACCAGCGTTCTCAGGATTACAGCGCTATTAAAGATGTGTTTCGCCCGGGCCATGCCGATTACACTTATGAACAGAAATACGGTATCCGCGACTATCGTGGCGGTGGGCGCTCTTCTGCGCGTGAAACGGCAATGCGTGTTGCCGCAGGTGCAATAGCGAAAAAATATTTGCTGGATAAATATGGTATTCGTGTCCGTGCCTGTTTGACCCAAATGGGCAATATCCATTGCCTATTGAAAGATTGGGAACAGGTGGAACAAAACCCATTTTTCAGTCCTGATGAAACCAAACTTGAACAACTTGATGCCTTGATGCGTGAATTGAAAAAAGCGGGGGACTCTATTGGCGCGAAAGTGACGGTTGTCGCGGAAAATGTTCCGGCTGGTTTGGGAGAACCGGTTTTCGACCGTCTTGATGCCGATATTGCTCATGCGCTGATGAGTATTAACGCAGTAAAAGGTGTCGAAATTGGTGATGGTTTCGGTGTTATCAATTTACGTGGCAGCGAAAACCGGGATGAAATAACTGCTCGAGGATTCACCAGTAATCATGCGGGAGGGATTCTGGGCGGTATTAGCAGTAGTCAGCCAATTATTGCTCATATTGCGTTGAAGCCAACGTCCAGCATCATGGTGCCGGGTAAAACGATTAATCGTCAGGGTGAAGAGGTGGAAATGGTCACTCGTGGACGCCATGATCCTTGTGTTGGTATCCGTGCCGTACCGATTGCAGAAGCTATGATGGCGATTGTGCTGATGGATCACCTATTACGCCAGAGGGCGCAGTGTGCTGATGTTAAATCCAGCCTTCCTCGTTGGTGAACTTGAGAATGAAGCTAGCCTTGAAAATCCCAGAGACTGAAATGGGTAGCTTAATATTGATAAGCGGTTTCTTTTGATGGGATGAAATATGGACTGGTTATTGTCATTAGGTGCGGAAGTTTACGTTCTGCTCTTTCTGGTTGCAATGATGGCTGGATTTATTGACTCGATTTCTGGCGGTGGCGGTTTACTAACCATCCCGGCGCTGTTATCCGTTGGTGTTTCTCCGGTGCAGGCGTTGGCGACAAACAAGTTGCAAGCAGTGGGAGGTTCCTTCTCTGCCAGCCTCTATTTTGTTCGTTATGGTGAGGTCGATCTCAAATCTCAACGCTTTGCCATACTAATGACACTACTTGGCTCAATGGCTGGTGCGATTATTGTCCAGTTTATAAAGCCAGATTTTCTCTGCCAGCTATTACCAATTTTGGTTATTATCATTGGTCTTTATTTCCTTTTAACGCCAGCCATTGGCGTAGAAGATCGCTATCGTCGCTTGACGCCTGTGGCATTTGCCTTGTTTATCGGGAGTGGGCTTGGTTTATATGATGGCATATTTGGCCCCGGTGTCGGTTCATTTTATGCGTTAGCTTATGTTTTGTTATGCGGCTATAACCTGGCGAAATCCACCGCGCATGCTAAGGTACTGAACTTTGCTTCTAATATAGGTTCACTGGCGCTTTTTATCCTTGGCGGTCAAGTTTTGTGGGTATTGGGCCTTGTGATGTTGGCAGGGCAGGTGATTGGCGCGCGGTTAGGCGCAAGTTTAGTTTTGACTCACGGGCAAAAACTGATTCGCCCTATGATTGTCATTATCTCTTTTTTGATGAGTATTAAATTACTGAATGATAATCACGGCGATACGATCCGTAGCTGGCTAGCATTTTATTTCTGATTCAGGATTTTGTTTTTAATTCATGATAACGCATAACTATCAACAACTTATTGATATTTTTAATCGCTGTTTTGGTGATGAATACAACACCCATTTAGTCAAAGGTGATAACGAACCTATTTACCTGCCAGCAGATGAAGAAGTTCCCTATAACCGGATTGTGTTTGCTCATGGTTTCTATGCCAGCGCGTTACATGAAATTGCGCATTGGTGCATTGCGGGTAAAGAGCGCCGTAAACTAGTGGATTTTGGTTACTGGTATTGCCCGGATGGGCGTGATGCACAGACGCAAAATAAATTTGAAAAAGTAGAAGTTAAACCACAGGCACTTGATTGGTTGTTTTGTACTGCGGCAGGTTTTCCGTTTAATGTTAGTTGTGACAACCTTGACGGGGATTTTGAGCCTGACAGATTAGCTTTTCAGCGTAAAGTTCATGCTCAGATCATGGACTATTTGGCGCAGGGGATACCCGCGAGAGCGGAGTGCTTTATTCAGGGGTTGCACTCGTTCTACAATACGCCCCCATTGAAAGCGGAACATTTTCCCTATTCGGAAGATATATTCGCAGATTAAATACTGAATTTTGAGGAAAGAAGAATAATGCTCGCTGAGTTTGAAACGCGTATTTTGGCGCAAATTGATGACATGGTAGATCATGCCAGTGATGATGAATTGTTTGCTGGTGGTTATCTCCGCGGGCATCTCACTTTAGCGGTAGCAGAATTGGAGCAGGAAGGCGCTGATACGGCTGAACAGCTTCATAATCGTGTTGAAGAAAGTATCCAAAATGCGATTAAAGCGGGAGAATTGGCGCCACCGGATCAGGTTCTTGTTCTTAATACCTGGCAGCGCCTATTGGATAACGCTAAAACTCAATAATTTTATTAAGGGACAGAAAACGAACTGTGCTACCAAAATTCATATGAATATCTAACAATTGGTAGTTCAGTCCCTTAATGGTTTTTCAATTTTCACGTTACGGCCTTTTAGTAGTTTTCTGATCCAGAAACGGTTTGGGTGAAGAGCTGCCAGTGTTTCATTATCCAGAGGTAATGGCTCATCAAAGATCTGCCCTGCAAGGATTTCTGCACTGAGTGGCGCAGAACACAATCCACGGGAACCTAATGCCCCGATAACAAATAGATTGGAATAACAGGGTGCATCTGCGATGGGATTCCCTGTGCGGATTTTTTCTGGCAGATTTTGATAATCTGTCATTATTTTATTGAGATCCGGCACATTTCCCACCATTGGCATATGGTCACGAATAACGCAGCGAATACCTTGACGGGATTGTTTAGCAGAAACATCAACCTGATTTACCCATTCGGCATCAGGTAAACATTTCAGTAATCGATCTCGGTTCTCTTGTTGCTCTATTTCAGAATATTCACAATCAAGCCGATGACGTTGGTAACTGGCGCCGATACAGTGGTGTTGATTGGCTGGATTAGCCGGTGTCATATAACCATCGTAGCAAAGTACATTTTGCAATCGGCTCAGATCAGTTGTCGTTGGGATGTGACTGACTTGACCGCGCACAGCAGTTACCGGCAGTTTCTCGGTTTGTTCAAACTGGGGTAGATGATGACCGTTAGCAATTACTACCGTTTTATGCTGTACGTTTAGTGATTGCCCTTGGTGCATCAAATGCAATTGCCAACCATGTTGGTTGTGATTAAGCGCGGTAACTTGATGATCGAAACGACAGCGCATGCCTTGCTGTTGCGCTAATTCGGTTGCTGCTTTGGTGAGTTCTGCCGGGCATAACCATCCGCCCTGTGGATAGTGAATGCCGTGGTGATGAATGTCCAACCCGCATTTTTCACTCAACTGGTGGCAGTTCATGCCGATAGCAAGTTCATTCGGCCATGCTGTTGCCAGCATTTTCTCAATTTTCCTGCTACTTTTTTCATCATAAGCAAGTTGGCTGACACCACACCATTGGTGGTCGAAATCAATTCCCTGCGCTGATAACTGCTCATACTGGCGGCGAGCGAAGGTAAATGCAGAGATAAAGAATTTTTCGAGTCCGTTATGACTACCGTTTAGTAGTGGGTAAAGTGCTCCCTGGCGATTACCGGATGCACCTTGTGTCGGGGCTGCATCTTGACAATAAAGAGTCACCTGCGCTCCTCGACGCAATAGCGCAAGCGCGGTAAGAATACTGGCGATCCCTCCGCCGATAATAGCGATATCATCGGTGTGACTTGCTGACGGCCGGGCAAACCAAGGTGCAGGTAATGGCTGAGATTTCTGCGTTGCTAAAACCCCAGTCAGCATTTCTCTTTTGCGGCCAAATCCTTTGACTTTACTGACATCAAAACCGGCTTGCTGTAAACCACGACGGACAATACCCGCAGAAGTAAAGGTTGCAAAGGTGCCTTCTGGATGGGCAAATTGCGCCATTGCAGCAAACAACTGTTCACTCCACATTTGCGGGTTTTTGGCAGGCGCAAAGCCATCTAAAAACCAGGCATCTATTTTGCCGTGAAGACTGGAATCCATTGTTGGTAACAGATGATTGACGTCACCAAACCATAAATCCAATGTGACAGCGCCATTTGCCATAATCAATCGGTGGCAGCCAGCCAGTGGTTGAGGCCATTGCTGGCAGAGTTGCTGTGAAAAAATTTCAAGCTCAGGCCAGCGTTGATGGGCGGCTTTTAAATCATTGGTTTTCAGTGGATACTTCTCAAAACTGATGAAATGTAGACGTTTCAATGGCGCATCAGGATTTTGCTGTCGAAATGCATCAAATGATTGCCAGAACGTTAGGAAATTCAATCCCGTTCCGAAACCGGTTTCCGCAATGACACAGTAAGAACGGGAATGAGTGCTGAATCGTTGGGGGAAACGGTTACCATTCAGGAATACATAACGGGTTTCTTCCAGCCCATCCTGATTTGAGAAGTAAACGTCATCAAACTGTGTTGAAACCGGAGTACCTTGATCATTCCAACTTAGGGTTGCGGTACAGATAGCAGAATTTTTCACGGTAATGCCTGCAATATTACTGATAATAATGCGATTTTAACGAGGTTGGAGTTGATGTACCACCTGACAGAAGAAAAGAGAGGAAAAGTGCTGATTTAAACAGCAGCCAGCACCTGTATTTGGATTAAGTGCTGGACATTATTTTCATTATATTAACAATCATTCTGTTCAGCTCTTCGCCAGGTGCCCGGCGGCTAAACATAAAAGCCCTGCGGCAACGCCTTCAGCCCAGCGACGGCGACGATCGCTGAATGAACCTTTTTGCCCCATGCTAGCTATGATGACACCGATTAATCCGTAAATGAGAGCGCAGGTAGTGATGAAAATTGCTGAAAGAATGATGGATTGGAGCATGTAGTTGCTGTCCGCAGTGATGAAGTTTGGCAGAATAGCAAAGTAGATTAGTAACCCTTTGGGATTTAGAAAGCTGGTTAGGAAACCTTTGGTCAGCGAGGTTTTGGCTGATGAGGACGAGAAAATAATTTTGCCGGGACGCATGGCTGAACGAAACATCTGAATCGCTAAATAGGCTAAGTAGACAACACCAACCCAACGTATCACTTCGAACAGAATTGGTGAGGTTGCCACAATGGCTGTAACACCCAGAGCACCAAGAATGCTATGTAGACAATAACCGGAGATGACACCTGCATTGGCACGTAGGGCTGCGCTTTTTCCTGCTGATAGACCTTGAGATGCCACAAACATGATATCGGGTCCGGGAGTACAGATTAACGGTAGTACAGTTGCAGCGAAAATTAAAAGGTTCTCTAACTGCATGATTTTTCCTCCATAAATTTTTAATAGGAGCGCTAATTACTGGATGAGAGCAAGTAAGTAAGGCAGGTTAGACGCTATAATCAATCTACAAAAAGATAATTTTTGGTATTTTAAGCTAATTTTTATGATATTTTGTGTCTATTTTTTTATTTTTTCTATTAATATTGAAATTCGTATAATAAATTTTTGTTTTTAATGGAATTGAATGCCAATGAAATTAGACAATATTGATAAACGTATTCTTCGTGCCTTACAACGTGACGGTCGGCTCCAGAATGTCGAATTAGCTAAGAAGGTTGGTTTATCGCCATCGCCTTGCTTGCGGCGTGTACGGTTATTGGAAGAAGCAGGGATTATTAAGCGATATGTTGCTGTTCTTGATGGCTCGAAGATCGGAGCTGGTCTTTCATTGTTTGCCCGGATTTGGCTCAAGGCTCAGGATGCAGAGACAATTCAGCGTTTCACGGATGCTATTCAAGAAATGCCTGAAATTGTGGAATGCCACTTAATGGCAGGGGAATGTGATGCGCTTTTGAGAATCGTTACTGGGGATCTCCACTCTTATCGCCGTTTCCATGCTGAACATCTAACCCGGATAGACAGTATTCAAAGTGTTAAGACGGAGGTACCGATGGAAACTGCGAAACTTACTCATATGTTGCCGATATGAGTTACTCATCTTTCTCTATGTGTACCTGAACGGAATGTTGACTTTGGCAAAGGGGATCACTGAGGAGACACTTGCTTTGGTATGGAATGTTTCTGTTTCATAAAACTGCACCTTAATCAGTTAGTGTCTAACATTTGGGGTGCAGTTCAAAATAGCGAGGTTTAGTATTTATAAATGAATATGGAATTCACATAATTTTTTAAATTCTTTTGAGTGCCTCTCTTTTAAATGTGAGGAAATCGTATCAATCATTGATATCACTTTACGCTTGGCTGCTTCTTTATCACCGCCATTATGATTTACTTCTTCAATATAGGATGAGCATAACTTACAAAATTCAACGACTCTCTTTTCAAGGGTATTTGAATATTTGTCGATAAAATCATAATGGCGGTAATTATTAGCCCGTTTTAAGTAATCTGAATTTTGCATAGGTATAAATATTTCCTCTGAATTGAACCCGGAAATTTCCTTAGTATTACTTCTGTATATAGACTCTAATAATCGCTGATTTTTACTGGATATAATCATAATTAGTCCATAAAGCGTGATGAATGCACCGATTAGGATATGATTTTGTTGTGAAGAAATTAGCTCTATATTGTTAAATTTGTTGCTATATTGTGATAAAATATTTGTCTCCATATTAAAAGCCGCTAGGATCCATATGATGCCAACGCTCAGTAGAAGATAACCAAGTCCTCTCATTATTAACCCCCATTAGGATTATTGGGTAAAGTTACTTAGGTTTTACAATGAACCAACCATTTGCATATGACATAGCATAATTACCATCATTTTTTGTGTGAATAATGGCTTTATCGGTTGATAAAGTCAGAAAATTTTCTGTTTTAAGACATTTGTTGCTGTAAGTTTAGGTATTTTACGTAATTCAGTCAGTAATATAACATAGGGATTGATTCATTTCATAAAAATTTTATTCATCCTTATTATTCTCAGTTATTAAATTTGTTTCTAATTAGCAGGAAATTTAATAAAAATAGCAGGTATATCAACTTCTATATAAATATAAGCCTACTAATCATTATTTTAATGCTTGATAAGTGCATATGTATTGTATTGATATTATTACCCTTAGATTAAATTTTTGATGGAAATTACGAGTGTTTCCTGATTTTATTGTTTACCAGAATAATTCCTATCTGAAATTTATTTTTATCTATTGAGATCTGAATCGTTTTATTGTGTTCTATACCCGTTATCTTTCAAGTTGCCTCTTTGTTGGCTGCACTCACTCACCCCGGTCACATAGTTATCTATGCTCCCGGGGATTCGCTCCCTTGCCGTCGCGATGCATCTTGAAATCCATAGGGTATATACAAGTTAACAGTTATTTTAACTTGAAAACGTATTGGAATTTTTTAGGGGGCAAACTTTTCTTCGTAATTTTATCCTGATCGGACTTGTTCAGCGTACAAGTGTACGCTAAAGTGCTATTATAGTAGATAGAAATCCCGCAGATAAACATAGTGAATGAGGTATTTGATGAAGCGTGTAGTAATCACTGGCTTGGGTATTGTTTCCAGCATTGGTAATAATCAGAAAGAAGTACTGGTATCTTTGAAAGAAGGCCGCTCCGGGATAACTTTTTCTGAAAAATTCAAAGAGATAGGAATGAGAAGCCATGTCTGGGGTAATGTAAAACTGGATACTGCGGGGTTAATAGACCGAAAAATTCAGCGTTTCATGAGCGATGCTTCTGTTTATGCTTATCTGGCGATGGATGAGGCAATTAAAGATTCTGGCCTGACTAATGATCAGGTTTCCAATATTCGTAGCGGACTGGTAGTGGGTTCTGGCGGTGGTTCTCCATATAGCCAGGTTGCGGCTGCTGATGGTATGCGTGCTCGAGGTTTGCGTGGTGTGGGACCTTATGTAGTCACTCGTGCGATGGCTTCCGGTGTGTCAGCTTGCCTTGCGACTCCCTTTAAAATCAAAGGGGTAAACTACTCTATCAGTTCTGCATGTTCTACTTCTGCTCATTGCATTGGTCATGCGGCTGAACTTATTCAGTTAGGAAAACAAGACATTGTTTTTGCCGGTGGTGGTGAAGAGCTGTGCTGGGAAATGAGTTGTGAATTTGATGCAATGGGCGCACTTTCAACGAAGTACAACGAAACGCCGGAAAAAGCGTCCCGTACTTACGATAAGGGCCGTGATGGTTTTGTTATTGCTGGCGGCGGCGGTATTGTTGTTGTGGAAGAATTAGAACATGCACTGGCTCGCGGCGCACACATATACGCTGAAATTATTGGTTATGGCGCAACATCGGATGGCGCAGATATGGTTGTTCCATCTGGCGAAGGTGCGGTTCGTTGTATGAATATGGCGCTGCAAGGTGTGAAAGGTTCCATTGATTATGTGAATACGCACGGTACTTCTACTCCTGCGGGTGATTTGAAAGAATTGGAAGCGATCAGGGAAGTTTTTGGTGATACAACACCGGCAATTTCTGCAACAAAAGCGATGACCGGCCATTCACTGGGCGCTGCTGGTGTACATGAAGCGATTTATAGTCTACTAATGTTAGAGCATGGTTTTATTGCGCCAAGTATTAACATTGAAGATCTTGATGATAAAGCGGCAGGCATGAATATCATCACTAAACCTACTGAGCAAAAGTTGAATACGGTAATGTCCAATAGTTTTGGTTTTGGTGGCACTAATGCTTCTTTGGTGATGAGCAAGTATTTAGGTTGATTCTTCCCATCACAGATTATTTCGGACCAAAAATGGTCATTATTTGATGAATCTTAGGTGACCGCGTACAGCGAGTCACCTTCCTACTATATGTATATTCCCGTTTTTGTCTGTTGTCCGCATCATTAACTCTTCTGCTACTTAATTAACATAAGGAAAGGTGTATGGACTTTTGCGATAAAATGCTGGAGTTTGTAAGATGATGCGCCTATTTGCTTGTTTCAACAGAAAAGACCATTGTTAATAACATTGAACATTCAGCACCATTTAATAATTATTTAACAGTTGTTTGTAGTGTTGAATCAACGATTTGGTAAAGGTAAAGATAATATTTGATTAAAGATAGTATTTGATTAAAGATAGTATTTTACCGAAAGGTGACTCTTACTATTAGTGTTGCAGAAAATTTAGTGTGTTGTATTATCCGTTTATGCTCGTCATCTTTTAAGTTGCCTCTTTGTTGGCTGCACTCACTCACCCCGGTCATATTGTTCGCTATGCTCCCAAGGATTTACTCTCTTGCCGTCACGATGCATCTTGAAATCCATAGGGTATATAAGCGTAAATTCAAACCTGTTTTGCTAAATCCTGATTTTGTATGAAATATAGTGTGAATACGGAAATATATTCTTGTTGCGGTAGAAAAGCCCATAATATTTTTATGATAATTATGATTTTGTAATATTATGGGCTTTTTCTTATTATGTTTTGTTTTCAGTCTCCATTTGCTGAATACGGCGCCGCTTACGAATAATTCGTAATATGGGTGGAATAATCAAAACCAGAGCTGCCAGTATTAGCAAACTCTGAGTAATTGCGCTGCTCCATAGAATGCTATATTCTCCATTGCTAATAGAAAGTGCGCGCCGTAAATTTTGTTCCAGCATTTCTCCCAATACGAAACCGAGGATTAATGGCGACATTGGGAAATTCATCTTTCTCAGAATGTAGCCGAAAACGCCTAACCCTACCATTAACAGAAGATCAAATGTCGTACTGTGTATGGCATATACGCCAACCGCTGAAACGGCGGCAATAGCTGGAACAAGGAACCAGAGAGGAATAGTGAGCATCCGTGTAAACAGACCTATCATTGGGATATTCATAATCAGCAAGATAATATTGGCAATTAATAAAGCTGCAATTAACCCCCAAACGATATCCGGCTGTTCAGTAAACATTCCTGGCCCTGGCGTAATGTTATAGAGCGTTAATGCTCCCATCATAACGGCAGTGGTACCTGAACCTGGCACTCCTAATGTTAGCATTGGAATAAAGGAGCCACAGGCCGAAGCATTATTAGCCGCTTCTGGCGCTGCTACGCCGCGAATATCACCTTTACCAAATGAGTCACTATTCCCACTGAGTTTCTTCTCGGTCATATAGGTAATTGCGCTGGCAATTGTCGCTCCTGCGCCAGGCAAAATACCGACAAAGAAACCGATAAAGGATGATCTAAGCGTTGGCATAGCGCATTCAGCCGCTTCCTTGCGATTGAACAGCAGTCGGCCTGTTTTGCGAATAATTGTTTGGCCGGTTGAGGTATTTTCTAACATCAGCAGAATTTCGCTAACAGAAAACAGACCTATTACCACAACAATAAATTGAATACCATCTGACAAATGAACACTGTCGAAAGTAAAACGATAAACCCCGGTGTTGGCGTCTACTCCGACAGTTGCCAGACTTAATCCGATTAATGCTGCTAATAGTGATTTCAGCGGATTCTGGCTCATCATGCTACCCAGACAAGCAATAGCAAAAACCATAAGTGCAAAATATTCAGCAGGGCCGAAAGCCAGTGACCACTGCGCCAGTAATGGGGCAAACAGAATAATGCCGAAAATTGCCAGCAAAGAACCACAGAAAGAGCTCACCGCGGAAATAGACAGCGCTACACCCGCACGGCCCTGTTTGGCCATTGGATAACCATCTAGTGCGGTCATAATGGCCGCGGCATCGCCAGGAACATTCAGCAGAATCGATGATATACGTCCACCATACTCACAACCGATATAAACAGTTGCCAATAAGATCAGCGCAGATTCAGCAGGCAGTTTTAAAGCGAAAGCCAGCGGCAGTAGAATCGCGACGCCATTAATCGGCCCAAGCCCCGGCAACAGCCCAACAATCGTACCGACAAAGCAGCCAATTAAAGCAATAATCAGGTTTTGCGGCACCATTGCAACTTCAAAACCTTGACTGAGATACATCCAGGTTTCCATAAATTCTCCGTTAGTTGAGCCAGCTACCGAGAGGTAGGGTTACGTCAAGTAAGCGGTCAAAGGCGAAATAGAACGTGACGCCAAGGAACACCCCGGAAATGATTGCCGCAGGCAGTGTTGCGTTAAACAATAGTCCGACACTGAATGTTAGTAGTGTTGTAGCCAGAGGAAAACCAAGCCACTCAAATGACCAACCATAAATAACTAAAGAGAGAATCAACAACATTAGGCGGCGGATAACCGGGGCGTTAGGCCAATTGCTCTGTTCTGGCTTTTTGAAAAGCAGTAATAAGGCGCAGAGCGCCATCAGAGACAGAATGATCATTGGGAAAGGTCTCGGTCCCAGAGGTTCATAAGTGTATTCACTCTGAATGCCCCAACCAATAACCATCCCAATGGCACAGAGCACTAACCAGATAGTAGCAAAGATACGATCGCTCATGATGATGACTCTATTATTTGGCTAAGCCAAAAGCTCTGGCTTGCTCGCGATATTGTTCAACCTGTTTTTTCACATAGCTGTCCAATTCTTTACCGGTCATGTTGAATTCGAATAACCCACGGATATCACGTTGTTTTTTAAAAGCATCTGTTTGTTGTAGTTTATTGAAAGTATCAACCCACCATTGATACTCTTCGTCAGAAACTTTTGGTCCCATGTAAAATCCGCGGATAATCGGCCATACCAGGTCATAACCTTGCTCTTTGGCAGTAGGAATATTGGCTAAGTCACCATTCAGTCGTTTATCTGCATAGACAGCCAAAACCCGGATTTTGTCTCCATTCAGGTAAGGTACCATCTCACTCAGATCACCAGAAACCGCCTGAATATGATTACCTAGCAGAGCGGTGATAGGCTCACCGCCACCTTCAAAAGCGACATAACGCATCTTGTGAGGATCAATACCGACTTCTTTTGCCAGTAGTGCGGTTTTCATCCAGTCCTGACTACCGATAGAAGCGCCAGCGCCAAATACAATGCTGTTAGGATTATCCTTGAAAGCGTTCATCAAATCGTTCAGGGTGCGGTAAGGTGAATCGGCACGGACAGCGATCATTCCATAATCAGTGCCGACACTTGCCAGCCAGCGCACATCATTAACGTTATAGCGGCCAAATTTTCCCTGAGACAAATTGAGCAGAGAGCCGCCGGAGAAGGCAACAATGGTTCCCGCTTCAGCAGGTCGTTGTGCGACGATAGCATTGTAAGCGACAGCGCCGACGCCACCGGGCATAAAGGTGACGCGCATAGGCTTGTTGATCTCTTTCGTATCCAGTAATGAAACTTGAATCAGCTTGCAGGTCAGGTCAAACCCGCCACCCGGTTTTGCAGGGGCAATACATTCCGTTCTGTTAGGCGCACTGGCAGCAAAAACACTGCTTGTGCCAACAAATAGTAAAGCCGTTGCCGCTAATATCTTGATCGTTATAGTTTTCATTTGCTTGCTCTCATCAATACCCGTGTAATATACAACCATTACAAATGGCCCTGGTTGATTCAATTAGTAATAACAAAACCTTTCATTTACCTTTCATTAACAAGAAAAGTTGTTGATATGTGATTTTAATCGCTTAAATTTGCGTAGTGTTTCGCATTAATGAGTTAACAAATAGCGACAGGCTTTCTTTTTTGTTTTGGTTTGTTGTAAGTTCCTCGTAGTTTTGATGTTGCTCTGTTTTACTCGCGATAACTTTACATTCGGCTAAGGAGATATCATGCAAATGGTAATTATTTATTTATGCAATGTGTTAAATTAAACGGAGAATTTATTGAATATAATCAGGCTTTATCTTGAGGAAACCCGAATTGAGGAAATGATGAGAAAATTGATTCTTTGTAGTGTTATGGCTCTTGCTTTGGCAGGATGTAAAACGGAACTTAGCACTTCGGTATCGGTTAACCAACTGTTATCTGAACACGTTAAAACGGTGGCATCTGATTTGTTGGTTGAAGTCAGTGCCTGTGGTGATTATAAAGATTCCAGACAGTCATCAAAATCTTTGTTAGACGCTCAGGAAAAAGTACCGGCTATTTTTGCCGATGCGGAATACGTGGAATGTTTTAGAAAAGGTATGGATTCGTTTGCTCACTTTAAAATTCCTGTGAGTGTAGGTAATTCAAGTGTAACTGGTTCCACTAAGGGTATTCATCTTTACGGTGATGGAACAGATATCCTGGCGATAAGCATACCCAAAGAGATGAAGAAGAAAATTAACCAGATGGATAGTTCAATGGCATCAAAAACCAAAATCTCGATTAATGTTAAGAATGACACAGATAAGGTTTTAAAAATAACGGGCTTCTCCGTGTTTCTTAATGATAAAGAGCCGATAGTGATATCGAATTTTAGTTGGAAAGTAGGGAGTGAAATAAAACTTACTTTGTCTAATGTCTCGGTGGCGTCTGCATTGGATGAACGTTTTGATTTCACTCCTGTGCTCATGGCAACTTCTGAGTAAATGAGAACGGTAATAGAGATCTATTACTTAATTCGGTATAACAGAATACCCTGTTATTTATAGCGCGGTATTTGGACATGAAAATGGAATTGGATCAGTGCCTGACTATTTTTCAGAGAAATAGATGTGACGATATAAACTGAAAATATAGTTATGTTTGTAATTATATTTGTATGAATCGGTTAGATATTTAAAATATGCGCTTACTTTTAGTGGAAGATCACCCTGAATTACTGCACTGGTTGCAAAAAGCACTGAGTAGTGCGGGGTTTGCTGTAGATGTTGCAAGTGATGGTATCGTCGCTGATCAATTATTGCAGACAGAAAACTATGCATTGTTAATTTTGGATGTTTCTTTGCCGAGGTTAGATGGCCTTTCATTGCTGATTCGTTTGCGTAAACGTGGGCAAAATCTGCCGGTATTATTGTTGACGGCGAAGACTGATGTTTCTGAGCGAGTGAAAGGGCTTAATTCTGGTGCTGATGATTATCTGACGAAACCTTTTGATTTACAGGAATTGGAAGCACGTATCCGGGCATTACTTCGGCGTAGTGCAAATGTGCTACAGGAGACGCTGACATTCGGCTCCCTGGTTTATCAGGATGATGGTTACTTTGTTCTGAACGATGAGCCATTGGCTTTGACACCACGGGAACTTTCGGTTTTGACAACATTGTTCCATCGTCGAGGTAAGCCGGTTTCTAAACAACAGTTATTTGAACAGGTATTTGCACTGTTAGATGAAGCAAACCCACAAAGTATTGAACTTTATATCCACCGGATTCGAAAAAAATTGTCAGGTAGTAATGTGGGGATCAGTACATTACGGGGATTAGGTTATCGTCTGGAGTGCCAGAAAGATGACATGGTTTAAAGTACCGAACTCATTGTTTCATCAGTTACTCTTGTTTTTTGGTGTGCCGCTATTTTTGTTGGGGTGTTTATCGGTCTGCACCCATTATTTCAGTGCGGAGAATGCGGCGACATTGGCTTATGACCGTACTTTATTGGCATCTGCTCGAACTGTGGCGGAACGACTGACCGTTAAGGATAACCAATTAATTGTCGATGTACCTTATGTGGTTCTAGATAGCTTTGAGAGAAATATGAATGATCGGTTGTTTTATCAGGTGTTATCTCCTGAAGGAGAAATAATTTCCGGTTATGATGATTTGCCTTTGATACCTAAAGATACGCCTCGCTCCAATTTATACACCGCTTTGGTTTATTTCTATGATGCGGAATATCACGGTCATCCTATTAGGGTTGCTGCCCTTTATCAGCCGATCAATGAAGGGGAATGATGGGAATGGCGTTGATACTGGTTGCTGAAACAGTGGCTTCTCGTCATTATCTTGCGCAACAATTATTAATATCATCTTTGATGAGCCAAGGAACAGTGGTTGGGTTGACTCTGATTCTGGCTTATTTTCTGTTGAAACAGTTACTTAAACCACTACATAAACTTTCTGGCGTCATGGCCCGTCGTCCTGCTAATGATCTCACTCCGCTGCCGGATATATTGCCTTGGTCAGAACTTTCCCTATTATTATATGCATTTAATCGTTATATAGAGCGACTGAAATTGATGGTGAGCCGGCAGGAGAGGTTTAGCGCGGATGCTTCTCACCAACTCAGAACGCCATTAACAGTATTAAAAACGCAAGTAGCGGTAGCGCTTGCCAGCGAAGATCCCGCGCAATGGAAAGAAAGCTTACAGGCTATTGATAGTACATTGGATAATACTATCTCTCTGACGGATCGTTTATTACAACTCTCTCGTTTGAAAGCGCATGAAAAAGAGGCGGTTAGGGATTATAGACCGGTCAATTTGGTTGAATTGTTGCAACAGGCATGTTTTTCTCGTTTGCAACAGGCTGAAAGTAAGAATATTGATTTGGGGTATGAAGGCGAAAATGCTCAATGGATCAAGGGGGAACCTGTATTACTGACAGAAATGTGCGCTAACTTATTGGACAATGCTATTAAATATACGCCGGAAGGTGGCATTGTTACGGCTAGAGTAATTCTTAGCTCTTGTAAGGGATACTGTTACTTGGAAGTGGATGACAGTGGGCCGGGATTGCTAAAGAAGAAGTTAATTTATCGCTGATGGCTTTTAATCGTCTTGATAATGCAGCGGGGCATGAAGGGGCAGGGCTGGGATTAGCTCTGGTGAAAGATATTGGTATTTATCATGGCACTTATCTCCAATTACTGCCCAGTGAAACACTGGGCGGCTTATTAGTGAGAATTCCTTTCAGGCTTTCTGATGATTAATTTCCTGAGATTTTTCTGTTTTACGGCTAAAAAGAGGAATACGTAATTGTTGTGCCAGTATGACTCCTAGCAGTGTTATGCTGCCGCCGATCAGATGGTAACTGTGTATTTTTTCATGCAGAACCAGAATAGCGATAATCGCTGTGAATATCGGTGTCAAATTCATAAATATGGCAGCAGTATTAGCCCCGAGTTTTATGACTCCCTGTATCCATAAATAGGGAGCAATGATCGAGGCGGGAATACCAGCGAATAAGACTAACGAGATATTGTTGGCATTCAATTGGATATCTTTGGTCAATAGGAAATTTGGTAGTAATAGCAGGACGCCAAAAGCAATCTGTATATACAGGGATTGCCAGTTGGGTAATGGAATAGACCAGTGTTTGGTTAACACGCCATAGAGTGCGTAGGAGATGGAAGCAATCAACATCATCAATTCACCGCGGCCTAAACCGTGTTGCAATAATGATATGGGCTCACCGGCGCTGACCAACCAGACTAAACCAGACAGAGATAAAACGGTACCGAGAGCAATACCGACAGTGGGGACAACACGTAAAACAAATATACTGATGACAACAGTCAAAAGAGGAATCAGTGAGCTAAGAATTCCCATAAATGTTGCACTGATACTGTGTGCAGCGTAATAGGCCAGGCTTTGATAAAGCACCATACCAAGTGCGCCAAGAATTAATAATTTCCACCAATATTGACAGATTGTTTTCCATTGGCGAATGACAGATAGCACAACAAAGGGTGTTAATGTGAGAAAGGCTAGGAACCAGCGATAAAAAGAAATTGCGGCCGGATCGATAGCTGTAGCGGAGGCTTTGCTCACCACGGCATTAATTGACCAAATCAAGACAGCCAGAAATGGGAAAATCATATTCATATAGATAAGTCACATTGAGATAAAAATGAGTGTTTAGTCTAATGGTGTCTGTTTTATTATATATAATGATAATCAGCCAATGGATAAGGCAATTGAGACAATATGACAGAAAAACTTCATGTTCCTGTAGAAGCCAAGGATATTCCGACCAGTATCTCTTTCCGTAGCGAGTTATTCAGTGCGAATACCGAGTGTTTACGTCATACCCATCCATTCGGGCAACTTATTTATGTTGTTTGTGGTGTCATGGCAATGAATGCTGGAGGACAACATTTCTTAGCTCCCCCGCAATTCTGTGTCTGGATACCGGAAGGAATAGAGCATTCGGGGTATAGTAGAAAAGCAATGAGATTCAGGGCAATAGATATTTCTCCTGAATGGGGGAAATTATTGCCGAATACTCCTTGTATTATCCGGCTTAGCTCCATATTCAATGCGATTATGACTGACTGTTTTGAACGTAAATTGAGAATACCAGAAACAGAACAGGATTTACGGTTAGCTCAAGTGTTAATTGATCAGCTAATTCAATCCTCTGTTCAGCATACCTATTTGCCTTCATCTAAAGATAAACTTTTGGCGCCGATATTACAGGAACTTGAGAGTAATCCGGCGGATAATACGCCATTAGCGCAATGGGCAAAACAGCGTTATACCTCGGAGCGTACTTTGTCACGGCGTTGCCAGCAAGAATTGGGAATGTCATTTAGTGAGTGGCGGCAGCGGTTACGGTTTTTACATGCTATCTCTTTGCTGGAGCAGGGAAAATCCGTTAATGAAGTTGCCTTTGATGTGGGTTATAGCTCATCTTCTGCGTTTATCGCTATGTTCCAGCAATTGGCAGGTACGACACCGGAGCGTTTCAGGAAAAGTTAATAACAAAAGAAGCCGTTATTATGGGTTTTGTTATGATTAAATGGCAGAATAGTTCGCTGCGTCTGTTTTAATGCCACAGGATGGATTAAGTGAAGATTCTGGTTGATGAAAATATGCCTTATGCTGATCAACTATTTCAGCAATTGGGGGATGTGCAAGCTATTCCGGGGCGTCCGGTACCGGAAGGTGTATTGGATCATGCTGATGCCTTTATGGTTCGTTCAGTAACTAAAGTTAATGAAGAATTGCTGAAAGGCAGCGCGGTAAAATTTATCGGTACGGCAACGGCGGGGATGGACCATGTGGATCAGTCGTGGTTATCTCAGGCTGGAATCGGGTTTTCAGCGGCGCCGGGATGTAATGCCATTGCTGTGGTTGAATATGTTTTCTCTGCGTTAATGTTGTTGGCTGAACGTGATAATTTTGAGCTTAAGGATAAAGTGGTCGGAATCGTCGGTGTCGGTAATGTCGGCAGTAGACTGGCGCAACGGTTAGCTACTCTTGGTGTGCGGACACTCTTATGTGATCCACCAAGAGCTGCCAGAGGGGATGCCGGCGAATTTTGGCCACTGGAAAAATTAGTCAAAGAGGCGGATATTCTGACATTCCACACGCCATTGAATAAATCAGGCCCATATAAAACACATCATTTAGTGGATGCTGAATTATTGTCGGCGTTGCCGGATAATCGCATATTGATTAATGCCAGCCGCGGTGAAGTTGTTGATAATCAAGCATTGCTTACCGAGTTGAAGCGCGGCAAGAAACTTCGTGTTGTTCTGGATGTTTGGGAGCCGGAGCCTGATTTATCTCTGCCATTACTGGAATTGGTTGATATTGGTACGCCACATATCGCAGGTTATACCCTCGAAGGTAAAGCGCGTGGTACCACACAGGTATTTGAAGCTTACTGTGAATTCCTCGGTCAACCCCATACAGTGGCTCTATCTGATCTATTGCCGGAGCCGGATTTCAGCCGGGTTACCCTGCATGGGAATGTGACTCAAAGCACACTGAAGCGGTTGATGCATTTAGTGTATGATGTGCGCCGCGATGATACCCCATTACGGCAAGTCGCCGGTCAAAAAGGGCAATTTGATTATCTGCGTAGAAACTATTTAGAACGCCGAGAATGGTCATCTCTGACGGTATGTTGTGATAACAAAAAGAGCGCTGAGTTGCTAGCCGCTCTTGGTTTCAGTATAGAACTGATTTAATTCGTGCGGAAATATGTCTGCATGTCAAAAAGATAGATGGAGAAAACCAACATGTCAGAAGGTTGGAATATTGCCCTGTTGGGTGCGACAGGGGCAGTAGGTGAAGCGATATTGGCGTTATTACAAGAGCGTCAGTTTCCCGTTGGTGAATTGTATCCTCTCGCCAGTGAGCGCAGTGCCGGTGAAAGTCTGCGTTTTAATGGTAAAAATTTTGTTGTTGGCGATGCGGCTGATTTTGACTGGTCGCAAGTACAACTCGCTTTTTTCGTGGCTGGATTGGAAGCCACGGCACGATATGTTGAAAAAGCGACAGAAGAAGGTTGCTTGGTGATTGATAGCAGTGGGTTGTTTGCTATGGAACCAGATGTACCTTTGGTTGTTCCAGGAGTGAATCCTCATGCTCTGGCGGATTATCGTAACCGAAATATTATTGCCTTAGCAGACAGTATGACCAGTCAGGTACTGACAGCCATTAAGCCGCTGGTGGATGTTGCAGGAATGGCACGTTTGCATTTGACTAATCTGTTCTCTGTTTCTGTTCACGGCAAAGAGGCAGTTGATGAATTAGCGGGGCAGAGCGCTCGTTTACTTAATGGCATCCCACCGGAGCCGGGGCGTTTTAGTAAACAACTGGCATTTAATCTTTTGCCGTTGCCAACAGATGTTGAAGGTTCTGTGCATGAAGAGCGTCGTCTTGTGGACCAAGTACGCAAAATTTTGCAGGATGAGGGACTACCCATTTCAGTGAGTTGTGTTCAGTCTTCCGTTTTTTATGGTAATGCTCAGGTAGTCCATTTGGAAACATTGCGTCCGGTTGGGGTGGAAGAAGCTCGAGAAGAATTAGAGCGGATGGTTGATATTAACGTTGCAGACGAAGGCGATTATCCGACTCCAGTGACAGAAGCATCGGGTAATGATGCGCTGAGTATTGGTTGTCTGCGCCATGATTATGGTATGCCGGAAGTATTACAATTTTGGTCTGTGGCCGATAACATCCGGTTTGGTGGGGCGTTAATGGCGGTTGAGACAGCGGAAAAATTGATTCAGGAGCAATTTTACTGATGTTCGGTACAGAACAAACAGAATCTGTGCCGGGTTCAAAAATGAAAATTGCCTTGGGAATTGAGTACGATGGCAGCCGATATTATGGCTGGCAACGTCAGCAAGAAGTGAAAAGTGTTCAAGGATGCCTTGAGGAAGCATTATCAAAAGTCGCTGATGAACCCATATCGGTATTTTGTGCTGGTCGAACCGATGCTGGCGTACATGCAACAGGGCAAGTTGTGCATTTTGCAACGTCTGTTCAGCGCAAGGATGCCGCATGGACAATGGGTGTGAACGTACACTTACCGCCGGATATTGCTGTTCGTTGGGTAAAAACCGTAGATGAGAGCTTCCATGCCCGTTTTAGTGCAACTGCCCGGCGATACCGTTACATTATTTTTAATCATCGTTATCGTCCGGCAGTGTTGGCCAATGGCGTGACCCATTTTCACTATCCATTGGATGAAAAGCGGATGCATCGAGCAGCGCAATGTTTGTTGGGGGAAAATGATTTTACCTCTTTCCGTGCGGTTCAATGCCAATCTAAAACACCTTGGCGTAATATGATGCATATTAATGTCAACCGTTTTGGGCATTACGTTGTCATAGATATTAAAGCCAATGCTTTTGTACATCATATGGTGCGTAATATTGCTGGTAGCCTGATGGAAATTGGTTGTGGGAATCAGGATATTAATTGGATGGCCCAGTTGCTTGCTTTAAAGGATCGGACGAAAGCTGCTGCGACGGCAAAAGCGGCAGGGTTGTATCTGGTTGCTGTTGATTATCCAGAGCAATTTGATTTACCTGGCGCTGTTATGGGACCTCTGTTTTTGGCAGATGATCTGATTTAACATTTTTAGTTGCCGACACGGATGTTTGGGCATAGCGGGGAATATTATGGAGTTTATGACTCATTTTGTTGATTTTGCTAAATTTATTATTGATTTTATTCTTCATATTGACATTCATTTAGCCGAATTGGTCGCACAATATGGTAATTGGGTATATGGCATTCTATTTCTGATTTTATTTTGTGAAACAGGGTTAGTGATTACTCCGTTTCTGCCGGGGGATTCGCTGTTATTTGTTGCTGGCGCTTTAGCGGCTTTGGGCTCAAATGATCTGAATGTACATCTCATGGTGGTATTGATGATCATTGCGGCTGTTATTGGTGATGCGGTGAACTATGCTATTGGTCGCATCTTTGGCGAAAGGTTATTTACTAATCCAAATTCAAAAATTTTCCGCCGCAGTTATTTAGATAAAACACATGAGTTTTATGAAAAACATGGTGGGAAGGCAATTATTTTGGCGCGATTTGTGCCGATTATCAGAACATTTGCACCATTTGTTGCAGGCATGGGGAAAATGTCTTATCGTCATTTCGCTGCTTATAACGTGATTGGCGCACTAGTTTGGGTGCTGTTATTCACCTATTCTGGTTATATATTCGGTGATATGCCAATGGTACAACAGAATTTGAAACTGTTGATTGTCGCTATCATCTTTATCTCAATCCTGCCCGGAGTGATTGAAATCTGGCGTCATCGTCGTACAGTGATGAAGCAGAAGACTGATAACCGGTAACAGGTTTGAGCAGTTTTTTATCCACACTGTAATAGCATTGTGGTTTAATGGCATACATAACAAAACTGGCATAAGCCAGATTCAGACGGAAAGATCATTCAATGAGCTGGATTGAAAAAATTCTTAATAAAAGCAACATTACCCAAACTCGTAAAGCGAATATCCCAGAAGGAGTTTGGACGAAATGTGATAGTTGCAGTCAGGTGCTCTACCGTGCTGAGCTAGAGCGCAATCTTGAAGTTTGTCCTAAATGTGATCATCACATGCGTATTTCGGCGCGTACCCGATTGGCTACATTTCTTGATGAAGGAACAACGACGGAATTCGGGGAGGAATTAGAGCCAAAAGATATTCTTAAATTCCGCGATTCTAAAAAGTATAAAGATCGTATATCAGCGGCGCAGAAGCAAACCCAAGAGAAAGATGCGCTGGTCGTGATGAAAGGTACCCTGAGTGGTATGCCAGTTGTTGTTGCTGCTTTTGAATTTGCATTCATGGGCGGTTCTATGGCTTCGGTTGTCGGCGCCCGTTTTGTCCGTGCTGTAGAGCAAGCATTGGCAGACAATTGCCCTCTGATTTGTTTTTCTGCCAGTGGCGGCGCTCGTATGCAAGAGGCATTGATGTCACTGATGCAGATGGCGAAAACCAGTGCTGCTTTAGCAAAAATGCAAGAGCGCGGTTTGCCTTATATCTCTGTCATGACCGATCCGACAATGGGTGGTGTTTCTGCAAGTTTGGCGATGTTGGGTGATATCAATATTGCTGAACCAAAGGCATTGATTGGTTTTGCCGGGCCACGAGTTATTGAGCAGACGGTTCGTGAAAAATTACCGTCTGGTTTCCAGCGTAGTGAGTTTTTGCTGGAAAAGGGGGCGATTGACATGATTGTTCGTCGTCCTGAAATGCGTGACACACTTGCCAGTTTACTTTCTAAACTGACTCATCAGTCGCAGCCAGGTACTAAGCCGATTGTCGCTGAATTTGTGGCAGAACCTGCTGATGTTGAGGCGGATATTCAAATAAATACTAATAAAGAAGATGTCTGATATTTTACAAATTCCTCAAGCCACGTCGCCATTGATGACGTGGCTTTCCTATCTTGGAAACCTGCATACCAAGACCATTGATATGGGGCTTGAGCGTGTGGGAAAACTTGCCCGAACTTTGGAATTGGTTAACCCGGCGCCTAAGGTGATAACTGTATCCGGTACTAATGGCAAAGGAACCACTTGTTGCACGATAGAATCTATTCTGTTGGCGGCCGGGCTGAGAGTGGGGGTTTACAGCTCTCCACATCTTGTACGTTATACCGAAAGAGTTCGTATTCAG
The DNA here is from genome assembly GCF_001083805.1 of Photorhabdus luminescens subsp. luminescens. Classification (GTDB taxonomy): domain Bacteria; phylum Pseudomonadota; class Gammaproteobacteria; order Enterobacterales; family Enterobacteriaceae; genus Photorhabdus; species Photorhabdus luminescens. Next base: position 221,436 of record NZ_JXSK01000006.1, read on the forward strand.
GGGAAAGAGTTACCTGAACAGGAATTCTGCCGTGTATTTGCGGATATTGAATCTCGTCGCGGTGATATTTCACTAACTTATTTTGAATATGGCACATTAGCGGCTTTGCAACTGTTTAAACAAGCTTGTCTGGATGTGGTCATCTTAGAAGTAGGCTTGGGAGGGCGGCTGGATGCGACAAATATTGTGGACGCCGATATTGCCGCTATTACCAGTATTGCCATTGATCATATTGATTGGTTGGGGTCAGACCGCGAACATATTGGTCGAGAGAAAGCGGGGATTTTCCGTAAAGATCATTTTGCCGTAGTGGGTGAGCCAGATATGCCATCTTCTGTTGCGGAAGTTGCGGGCGAATTAGGAGCCAAGTTATTCCGCTGTGGCATTGATTGGCGTTTCTCTCAACAGGATAAAAACTGGCGCTGGCAATCTGATGATAGGCTATTTAGCAACCTACCTTTACCAAATGTTCCTCTGATGAATGCCGCGACGGCAATGGGTGTTATTTGTTGCCTGTTACGACAAGACGATAAAGTCAGTCGGGCTATTAATGAGAGCGCCATCCATCAAGGGTTGCAAAGTGCACAGTTGCCTGGGCGTTTCCAGATAGTTCGTGAAAATCCATTATTGATCTTGGACGTGGCGCATAATCCTCATGCGGCGGCGTATCTGGTACAGAAACTGGCCCAATTGTCCCGTCAGCCGGGTAGTAGAGTCCTTGGCATCGTGGGTATGTTAGGTGATAAAGATATTGCCGGTACACTGACTTGCCTGTCACAGCAAATAAATGAGTGGTATTGCGCTCCGTTGACTGAATTTCGTGGCGCCGATGCGCAGACACTGGCTCAGTATCTTGAACAACCTCGGTTATTTACTGATGTGGAAAGTGCCTGGCATCAGGCGATGGCTGATGCTAATGAGCAAGATATTGTTGTCGTTTGTGGTTCATTCCACACAGTAGCGCATGTTATGGAGGCTCTGGACAGGGAGAAAGGAAGTGGCAAGTAGATTTCAGAATCGTTTGGTTGGTACCATTGTCTTGGTAGCATTGGGTGTCATTGTGCTGCCTGTGTTGTTAGACGGCAATAAGAAATATAACGAAGATAAATTTGCATCAATTCCTCTGGTTCCAAAGCCAGGGGATGAGCAAGAAATTGAATCTATACCTCCTCTTAATCCACCAATATTATCAGTGCCTCTGGAAGATGAGACAGAGGCATTGCAGCCAGAAACACTGGAGCAGCCGGAAATACCATTGGTTGCCACTCCTCAGCTCGCGCCGATAGTCCCTCCTGCTGTTCAGCCAGAAGTGAAGCCCCAACCACAGATTAAGCCTGAACCAAAACCAGATACTAAGCCGCCAGCGTCGGCGCTTAAACCTAAACCAGACATTAAGCCAGAGCCGAAACCTGAAGTTAAGCCGGTTGAAACAGCCCCGCAAGGGCAGGCTTATATCGTACAACTGGGTGCTTTGAAAAATGCTGGAAAGGTAGATGAAATCGTTGCCAGATTACGTTTGTCTGGTTATCAGGTTTATACAATTCCATCATCTCCGGTTCAGGGTCAATTAACGAGAATATATGTTGGCCCGAATGCTTCTAAGCAACAACTTGACTCGGTATTATCAGAATTGAAAAGTTTGACTGGATTACAAGGGCAGGTAAGGAGCTACAGACCGTAATAGTTATATACCCTATGGATTTCAAGATGCATCGCGACGGCAAGGGAGTGAATCCCCGGGAGCATAGCGAACTATGTGACGAATAGGGCAACTGTCATGAAGAAGTAAATATTAAGTAACTGCGGCGATGATGACTCAAATTCGTCGCCCAATTATTTTCAGTAGGATAGGAAATCTTGCTACGCAAACGTTTTCGTTTTCTGTTAGAATGCACTTGAAACGGATGCCGAGGTGTCTATTTTGGAATTAAAACATGGTTTGGATTGATTACGTTATTATCGCCATTATTGGCTTCTCGGCATTAGTTAGCCTGATTCGTGGGTTTATTCGTGAGGCATTATCACTGGTCACTTGGGGATGTGCTTTCTTTGTGGCAAGCCATTTCTATACTTACTTAGCGGTCTATTTCACCCGTTTTGAAGATGAATTGGTGCGTAACGGGATCGCTATTGCGCTGCTGTTTATTGCTACTTTGATTGTCGGTTCTGTGGTGAACTATGTGATAGGTTCTCTTGTGCAACGGACTGGATTGTCAGGTACTGATCGCGTACTGGGGGTCTGCTTTGGGGCATTGCGTGGTGTGTTGATTGTCGCGGCTATTCTGTTTTTTCTGGATACATTTACACCATTAGCTCGAAGTGAGGATTGGAAACAATCACAATTGATCCCACAGTTCAGTCATATCATTAGGTGGTTCTTTGACTACCTGCAAAATGCGTCAAGTTTCTTGCCGGAGAAATATACCTCTCCGTTTGGCTGATGAGGAAAAACTACATGTGCGGTATTGTTGGTATCGTCGGTTTTACACCGGTTAACCAGTCGATTTATGATGCGTTGACGGTGCTTCAGCACCGTGGGCAAGATGCTGCGGGCATTGCCACTATTGATGGTAACAATGGGTTTCGTTTACGTAAAGCCAATGGCTTAGTGAGAGATGTGTTTGAAGCCCGGCATATGCTGCGTTTACAGGGAACGATCGGGATTGGTCATGTTCGCTACCCGACAGCGGGCAGTTCCAGTGCATCGGAGGCTCAACCGTTTTATGTGAACTCTCCATTTGGTATTACACTGACACACAATGGTAATTTGACAAATGCTCATGAGTTGAAGAAAAAGCTGTTTGAGAATGCCCGTCGCCATGTGAATACCACGTCAGATTCTGAGATTTTGCTCAATGTTTTTGCTAGTGAACTGGATTGCTTCCAGCATTATCCATTGGAGCCTGACAATATTTTTGCGGCAGTAGCGGCAATGCATAAACAGGTGAGCGGCGCCTATGCCTGTATTGCGATGATTATCGGTCATGGATTAGTGGCTTTCCGTGATCCGCATGGTATTCGTCCGTTGGTTTTAGGTAAGCGTACTTTGGATGATGGCCGCAATGAGTATATGGTCGCTTCTGAAAGCGTCGCATTGGATACGCTAGGCTTTGAATTCCTGCGGGATGTCGCATCAGGTGAAGCGATTTATATCACTGAACAAGGCCAATTATTTACTCGTCAGTGTGCTGAAAATCCTTCTTTAACTCCTTGTTTGTTTGAATTTGTCTATTTGGCGCGCCCAGACTCCTTTATTGATAAAATTTCGGTTTATAACGCCCGCATACGGATGGGGCATAAACTAGGGGCGAAAATTGCCCGTGAATGGGAAGATTTGCATATTGATGTGGTGATTCCAATCCCCGAAACATCTTGCGATGTCGCGCTAGAAATTGCCCGCATACTCGGTAAACCCTATCGTCAGGGGTTTGTGAAAAACCGTTATGTCGGCCGGACATTTATCATGCCTGGGCAACAGGAACGCCGGAAATCAGTCCGCCGTAAACTGAATGCCAATCGAGCAGAATTCCGTGATAAAAATGTGCTATTGGTGGACGATTCTATCGTGCGCGGCACAACGTCAGAACAGATTGTTGATATGGCTCGTGAAGCGGGCGCGAAGAAAGTTTATCTTGCTTCGGCAGCACCGGAAGTGCGTTTCCCGAATGTTTATGGCATCGATATGCCCAATGCAAATGAACTGATTGCTCATGGGCGTGAAGTGGATGAAATTCGCCAACTCATTGGTGCAGATGCATTGATATTTCAGGATTTAACCGATCTGATCGACGCGGTTCGTGAAGAAAACCCGGATGTTGACGGGTTTGAGAGTTCAGTATTCAATGGCGTTTATGTGACTAAAGACGTTGACCAGACTTATCTCTATTATCTGGAGAATCTGCGTAAAGACGATGAAGAAAAACTGAATAACCAGAATGAAATCGAAAATCTGGATATCTATAATGAAGGTTGATGACCTTCGGGTTTAGGTTGTTGTTCAGTGTTTGGCATGAGGAAAAAATGAAAAGATTGATAGTAGGGCTTACAGGAGCAAGTGGGGCCATTTATGGTATAAGGCTACTGCAAGTTTTACAACCAGTTGAAGGGGTGGAAACACATCTGGTTATCAGTCATTCCGCTCGCCAGACACTGGCGCTTGAAACGGACTATAGTTTACGGGATGTGCAGGCGCTGGCTGATGTTGTGTATGACAACAGAGATATTGCCGCTGCCATCTCTTCCGGTTCATTTAAAACTTTGGGCATGGTAATTTTGCCATGCTCAATGAAAACCCTTTCAGGTATTGTTCACAGTTATACTGATGGATTAGTGACCAGAGCGGCAGATGTCGTATTGAAAGAAAGCCGTAAATTAGTGCTTGGAGTGAGAGAAACGCCGTTGCATTTGGGGCATCTTAGGCTGATGACTCAAGCGGCAGAAATTGGCGCGGTGATCATGCCGCCTGTGCCTGCATTTTATCATCAGCCCCAACAGATTCAGGATATTATTGACCAGACGGTTAACCGAGTGCTTGATCAGTTTGATATCGAGCTGCCTCATGATCTATTTACCCGCTGGCAAGGGGCTAAAAGCGTTGAGATTTAGGGCTTAATAGATCTTCAAGCGCCTCTTTTAGCTGAAAATAGCGGAAGCCAAAACCTGCTTGTTCCAAGTTATGCGGTATGGCCTGTTGTCCGCCTAGTACCAGTGCGGAAGCTTCTCCCATCAGTAATTTCAGCACAAAAGCAGGCGTTCGAATAATGGTAGGGCGATGCAATACTTCTCCCAATGTTGCGGCAAATTGATCATTATGTACGGGATAAGGGGCAGTCATATTAAAAGGACCACTCAAGTCAGGCGTCATTAACAGGTAATAGATGCCATTCACCATATCATCAATATGAATCCAGGGCAGATACTGTTTTCCGCTCCCCATAGGGCCACCAAGCCCAAGGCGGAACAAGGGCAGCATTTTTTTCAGCGCGCCGCCGTTTTTTGCTAGTACAACACCAGTGCGTAAAAGACAAACACGGGTTTTATCACTGGCAGCCTGTAATGCAAGTTGTTCCCACTGCTTACAGAGCTGATGAGTAAATTCATCATGGGGTGGCTCATGCTCTGTAACGACTGTTTGATTTTGATCCCCGTAATAGCCCACCGCAGAGCCGGAAATAAAGACTTCTGGTGGTGTCTGGCTGGCATTAATGAGCTTGCTGAGTTGTTCTGTTAATGTCCAGCGACTCTGGCACAGCTTCTCTTTTTGCGTTGAAGTCCATAGTTTGTTTGCTATGGGTTCGCCAGCAAGATTGATGACGGCATCAAAATCATTGAGATCGGTTTTATCTTTCAGGCTGGTCCAGCATTCAGCTTGATTGCTGAATAGAGAATAAACTTTTTGGGGTGAGCGGCTTAGAAGAGTAATGGAATGGGATAGGGAAAGAAGTTGGCAAACCAGACGGCTACCAATCAAACCTGTTCCTCCAGTGATTAAAATACGCATGGCCACTCCTATAACCTAAGTTGTTGATATAAGAACTATAGCATATTGCAGAGATATAAGGGCTGGTGGTTAAAGATATCGCTATCTGTCAGCTTGATCAAGTTTCGCGGGGAAATAATTACCCCGCAGACAGGTATTTAGGCTTTGCTATAAGCAATTTGAGTGGCGGGGCGTTGACTAATAGTATCAAACCATTTTTGCACTGCCGGATAATCATTCAGATCAATATTCTGACGTTCATAGGCACGAACCCACGGATAAGTAGAGATATCCGCAATACTGTATTCCTGACCGCCCAGATAAGTTGTTTTTTCCAATTGAGTATTCAGGACTTGATACAAGCGCTTTGTCTCTGCCTGATAACGATTAATTGCGTAAGGGACTTTCTCCGGCGCGAAGTGATTAAAATGGTGATTTTGCCCTAGCATTGGGCCAAAGCCGCCAATCTGCCAAAACAGCCATTGTAGGCTTTGGATACGCTCACGCATATCTGTGCTGAGGAACTTGCCCGTTTTTTCTGCCAGATAAGTAAGAATGGTGCCAGATTCAAAAATAGCGATAGGTTTGCCGCCATCGATTGGTTGCTGATCAACAATAGCGGGAATCTTATTATTAGGCGAAATGGCGAGAAATTCAGGTTTGAATTGATCCCCGGCGCCAATATCAATTCGGTAAAGATTATAGGGAAGGCCAGCTTCTTCCAGGAATAGTGTAATTTTATGGCCGTTTGGCGTTGGAGCATAATACAGATCGATCATGGAACCTCCAGTGGAACACGTAATTGCATCACACATTATCATTAATTTGTGCAGTGTGTAAGGTATGTTGATACCCTTCTTAGCGGAGACTGGCGGTGTTGATTTGTTAACGCAATAGAGCCTGAATAATGATCTTCCTGAACAGTACGACAGGAAGATCTGGTAAAGAGATGGTCAGTTTTTCTTCTGGAGATGATAAAGAGTACTTATCTGGAGCTTGTTTTTATACTGCCATCGGCGTTAACTGTTGCCCGACTTCCGCCGTACAAATCTTTCCTGAAAGTAGAGTAATCTGTGTGGACATCATCACGGACTTCTAATTCTGCCAATATTTCCTGGCTGGATACGCTAAATCCTTTGGCATGTATAGGAGAAGAGAAGGGTTCGGTATAGAGATTCAATCCCCATTGAGGCGTTAAACCGTGGTTAGCCGCCCCTAAATTAACTTCAATCATAGAATGATGATTATCATCAACCAGATAACCGGTTGCCAGCCATCGAGTTAGCTCTTTCATTTCCCGCTCCCCACGTTGAATTGACTGATCTGTCGATTCGCCGTTAGTAGGCGTCCCTAAAGCAAGATCATTTTTCAGGCCCGCCCCTAACAATCTGGCCGCAGTAATAAAACGATCTGTGGTGCCGGAAGGCGCAGCGACAGTTGGCAAATTATGTAAAGCCGCATCCTTGGAAAATCCTGTATTTTCTTTCACATTCCAAACAGCAAAACCGTTGCCTCGTTGTACGATAATGTTTTCCTTAGCTAATTCTTGATGTGCTTTGACAGGTTCTGACCGACCAAATTGATAGTCAGTTCTGTCCAGTCGATTGCGGGGATTTAAACTGGCAAATGCCAATTCCCGACTGGTCAGACGATCATTGGCTTTAAGTGAAGCGGCAGTTGACCAGACGTTATCCTTATCAGGAGCTGATGCTCTGAAATCACCCTGAACCTCTGTAAGGCTATTGCCAGCCAGAGCAGGATTACTGATAACTTCTTGTCCTTTTATCTGTTTAGTCACCTGATATAATTCGGGGTTTTCAGAGGCGTTAAATTTATTTTCATTTTTGAAAGTGTAGAGTGCCAATTGATCTGGTAAGGGCTTTTCCTTAGTGGAGCCGCGGGCTGGCGCAAAGTTTTTACTTTCCAGATAACCAATATCAATTATATCCTTGAATTCTGATTTCAATTCAGATGATGAATAGATCTTCTCCAGAGTATCCCGGAAATAAGCAGAGTTGGTGAGATCATAGTAAGCAGTGGCTTTTTCCCTCAATGTTAGCGGCTCTGTACCTGCTCTATCCGGTCTGGCGCCATTCTGCCGTGCTTCGCTAATGATTCGAGTAAATCCACCTGCGCCAAGCTGGCCGACAATACTAAAACCGGGTTTATCACCGGTATAGGCATTTAGCATTTTAGTGATTGCGGTTAACTCATTACCCTCCGCCCGAACAAAAAGTTTCACCAGATTGGATAAGAGAGAATCAACGGTTTTATGGGCGGCGGTGCTTTCGCTGGCTAAGCGGGAAATATTAGCTTCAATTTGTTTGTTGGTCACGACGGATTTTTCATTCCATTGTGTGATAACCGAGGTCGGTGCGGTAAGTGGATTATCAATGGTATTATTTAATAATGGCTCGCAGCAATGGCAAGTTTTATCTGTTGCAGTTGGTTGATGCAATTCAGTTTGATGAATATCGATTCTGGTGTTAGCTCTATTTATTGAAAAATCCGGCATATTTTTTCTCCATTATTTTATTGTTTTTTCTGCTGTAAGTCCGTTGAATTTACGGTTTAAGAAAACAGGTCAAACAAAAATATCGTGGGCCGAAGTGGAAGTGGTAGGTTCATTTTCTGGAAAAGGAAGTTCAGCTCTTATTTTTTGCAGGTTTCCCAGAATATTAGCCAAGTCAGTAGCATCGATTCGTTCTATATCTTGTAATAAACAGAGACGAATAGTTTGCGTTGGCTGATGTAATGCGAGCCATGCTCCTCCCAGTATATTTATATTACTGTTTAATGAGAGCCAAAATTCTGCATCGCTATTCACAAACGAAGCCACCGTATGATGGAAAGTCAGCATTGATCCTGTTGAATCCACTTCTAACCACCAGGGACCATGATCACCAATGTTCAATTGCACTGCGCCAGTGGAAAGATTCAACATAATGTTGGTTTGAGCGGCAAAATCTGCGCATAATTTTTCTAACTTGGGCATCAATAAATCTCATCAAAAAAATTAACAGTAAAATATTGTCCAAATTATGTGGTCGAAGCGTAGGATCGTCTATCAAAAACAGGCAATGATATTGTAAGAATTAATCAGATAGATGGGTTCTTGGTAGGACGTCAACATACGGTAACGGTTGGTTTTTTATGAAGAATCTGGTGAATTCGGTGATGATTTCCGAGTCCTTGTAGATTGAGGAGGTAGTTCGAACATATTGTGTTGATAACTATGTGACTGGGGTGAGTGAAAGCAGCCAACAAAGCAGCAGCTTGAAAGATGAAGGGTATAACTTATTTAAAGCTGAAACGTTTAATATGACCGGGATAATGATCTGCATATTCTTGAAATAATATTTAAATGAAAATAGATTATAAATTATTGACATAATATTTATGTCAATAATAAATTGTCGGTATATTATCACTTGATCTTTTTCGCCATTTTGGTTGAGCATAGATGGGATATTTTTATTATTTAATTCATTGAAAATAAAATTTAATGATTAATCATGATAGTTAGTAAGGATAATGCTTTCCTCATGTAAATCAAACCATTATTTCTTGTGTTTTGTGGTGATAATAATTCTGTGTCAGGTTAATAAGTTTGTGTTTTTTATTTTTTGTGGATTTATTATTTGTGAAATTAAATAAATCAATGATCTGCATTGTTATTTGGTTGCCATTTTTTACCTTGTGTTTTTCATAATTATATTCGTTTTGCATTTGTTGAATTTTATTACAATTACAGACTTGAGTGAATGAATTTTCTCTCCCACTATTATTGGTGTATCGACCTAATAATAAGCGTCGAATTAATATTCCAGAATAAAAAAAGGAAAATAATAATTATGAGCGAATTATGCCTGGGCAGCATTATTGATAGCCAAAAAATTACAGAAAATTGGGTGGAGTTTCAATTAGTTGATGAACAAGGTAATCCATTAGTGAATATGCCTTATCGTCTGATAAGTAGCGGGAGGTTTCGAGATGAACGTAAAGGTGTGACGAATAATCAAGGATTGCTTAGGGAAGAAAACTTATCATCTGATGCGGTAACGTTATATATCAGTGCTCAACCATTAGCTGATGAAATGGAACAGCGTCCATTACGGGAAAAACGCAGTATTGGGGCGTCAGTTGTCAAACCAAAAGCAGAAACGGAAGGTCATCAATACCGTTATGTGACGATTGGACAGATAAGTGATGGCTTGCCTGTAATTGATAAATGGATAGAAGAGAAACCGCCACGTTATCATTTCCCGGACCCGATACCGAAAGGTTTTCGTGTTCTCTCAACAAACTGCCGGTATGTTTTGGAAGTATGTCCGTTTCGTGCGTGGGTACTATTGTTACATCATCAGAAAGATTATTCCTTGGTGAATGCTTATAATTTGGCATTAATGGGATTGCTGTCATATTTTGATGATAATGTCGATATAACCGGTTCTATTACTCATTTTTTTAACCGACAAATGCTGGATATATCTCAATTGCCTAGTAAGGTGGAAAAAATAGCGCGTACTCCCATTGTTTATGATGTACCATTTCGTGAACGTTACACTGATGTTGTATTTATTGATTCAAAAGCGGGTGAAAGTGGGATAGGAGATACGGAATTATTTTATGTCGCTAATCAACAGGAAATTATTGTTAGCTGGCGGGGAACGGCGAGTGTCAATGACGCTCTCACTGATATTATGTATCAACCATTAAAATTGGGTTGCGAGCCAGGAGGTGTATGCAGTGGTTTTATTAATAATGGTAAGGTTCATCGGGGTTTTTGGGAGGCATTTAATCTTATTGGTCAATTAAAAGCTCCCGGTTCTGATAAAAATATGTTTGATAAAGTTATTGATTTAGTTAAAAACCGGAACTTATTTGTTTGTGGGCATAGTTTAGGGGGCGCTTTAGGGCTATTGCATAGTGCCCAACTGAAAAAATATGATCCTTGCTTGTATAGTTATGGAATGCCACGGACATTAACCCGTAGTGCGGTAAAAGAATTAGAGGATATTACGCATTACCGACATGTGAATGAAAATGATCTGGTTACCTCTACGCCGCCGGAAAAAGACTTGGATAACTGGCTTTATGATTATTGGGGGCCGTTGGGTTATCTATTTAGTACTATTGAATTATTAGGTTTAACGAAAGGTTACGAAGTTTTCTTACATCATGGGAAAATAGTTCACTTTTATAAAGCTGATCTTATTATTGAAACTTTAAAAGAGAAGGATTTAAATAACTGTATACGGCTTACAGAGGTATTGCCTGTCATGGCGAAATTGTATTTGATTCCGTCATTGAATCATCAAACGGAAGATAATATGAAGCAAGCATTGGAGATTCAAAAAGAGTTTTTCAAACAGATAAGCGATGCTGATAGGGAGAAATGGTTTCCACGTAATGCAAACCCGACCTTAAAATATGCCTTGGGTGTGCCTGACCACCGCATGCTTAGATATATTCATTATATTGGTGATCGAATTGCAGAGCTGTTTGTTTCCGATAAATATTACTTTTATCGTGATCAGAAGAAATTATTTAAAGAAACAATGGATGAAAGGAATGATGTTATTCCTGATATTAGGCAACGTAATACACTGTTTTTGAATATGGATGATCAATTAGAGCTAGCACTTATTGATACTTTGCAAGATAAACGGGGTACTTTGGCTTTAACACGTTATACCAATATTGCTACGCGGATTGAGAAAGAGTTATGATGAAACAGAGGTGAATAAATTAAATATTAAGATTAATAAATAGACATTTATAACCAAATAAATAGAACGCCAGAAAATAATGCCGTCATAATGAGGAATATGGACGGGAGATGGTTAAGATTCTCTTTTCTAATTTTCAGGGTTGATAAGATGAAGCTATCAACCCTGTTATCATTATTAGCGAAAAGGTTGCATGAGTCGTCCGAAACGAATAACTTCATAGAGTCCTTACCGATTTGGTTGTTTTCAGTAGAATAAACATTTTGTAGATTTGCAATTTTCTGCTAATAAAAAAAGGTTTTTGAAGATGGAACAAGAGAATCAAGAGAACGTAGTGAGTGTTGAGTGGATCGATATCGTTAATGAAAATAATGAAGTCATTGCTCAGGCTACGCGTCGGCAAATGCGTGCCCAACGTTTACGACACCGTGCGACTTATATTGTCGTTCACAACGGCATGGGAAAGATTTTGGTTCAACATCGTACAATAACTAAAGATTTTTATCCGGGAAAACTGGACGCGACTGCGGGCGGTGTGGTGTTGACGGGTGAAAATATGCTGGATTCTGCCCGGCGCGAAGCAGAAGAGGAGTTAGGTATTGCCGGTGTGCCTTTTGCAGAACATGGTAGTTTTTATTATGAAGCAGAGGATTGCCGCATTTGTGGCGCATTATTTAGTTGCATCAGTCATGGTCCGTTTGCTTTACAGGAAGCGGAAATTGATGATGTGTGTTGGTTGACACCGGAGGAGATAACCGCCCGTTGCGATGAATTCACCCCTGATTCGTTGAAAGCGCTTTCTCTATGGCTGACACGTAATAACGATTTTGATGAAATTATTATCAATAGGAAAAAATGAGAATAGTCCAATAAAGAATTATCTAAATCAATCTGAGTAAAAATTAATGATGTTGTACATTCTTATTGATGAAGAGCTGGAGGATGGCTGGCGCTATCCTCCAATTAACGTGTCGTAAAATATGCGTATAGTGGTACAAGTACTATTCTATTTAAGTGGCAAATAAATATCCGTTAGTAATTCGTGTGTAGCGACTTCATGTACGAAGTTAAGGTAATGAAAGTACAGTGGGAAATCGCGCAGTTCCTCTCCGCTGGCAGGTAGCCAGTCGCGATACAAATACCGAGCACTCTCCGATAAAGAATCATGTGAACCATAATGGCGAGCTACGGCACAACGGCCACCGGGTATGGTGCCGTTGATCACTCCGAACAGATTATCCTCTTGGATTGGCGCTTCTACTGTGCCGCAAATATCAAAGTGGAAATCTTCTCCTTTTATCGTTGCCGGATCGTGTGGAGCAATACCGTAGGTTTGATTGCTGGTAACTGGCGACAGTCCTGTAGTTTTACGCCATTCGATAAAACGTGCGGCTGTTGCATTGCATCCTCCAATTAGAGAGCACTATGCCTGAATATAAGAAACATTGCCTGACTGATATTGCTGACTTTTGCATTAAGCCGATGTAGGAAACGTTATTTCAAATGAAATTCTAATCGTGTAAGGAAGAAAATAATAGCACATAGCAGGGCAATGAATTTAAAACGCATTAAATAGTAAAAAGAGCATGAAGATTTTAAACCTCTTGATCTTGTTAATAAAAATAACCGGATTCTTTAGGGATAAAAAACTCTACGGGGATATGATTATTAGGTTTGAATAACAGATAGCATTTAAAGAGTCTAAAGAATAAAATTGGGTTTTAATGATGGCTAGTGTTTAAGAAATTAAGTGTTTGGGGAAGAAAAGACTATTTGTTGTTCTATTATTGTGATTTAATGGGTATCCGTTATGATAAAAGCATTTCTCGATATTGGAGTGCCTTATTAGCTGTTGTTATTTGGTTATGAGGGAGCCAATCAATGGGGCTATTTCGTCTTAAATCAATGATAAATTGGGTTTGAGTTAAGCTGAATGTTGTTAGGAATTAGGATTATGTGGGACTAAATCATAGCTATCTGATTCAGCAATGGATGGCAGCCTTTTTATATAACGGCCATCCATTGGAATTTATAATCAGCATTCTAAGGTTCAGGGCTTACAGCGTTCTTTTGGACAGGATCATGGAATGGTTATCGCATTGTTTGAGGATCGTATGAGTCAAAATTAACGAGTTTAGAGGTTTAACATGGTGTGTTCATCAAGACAAAGTTGGCATAATTTAGAGCTAAAAATTAAAGAACTACATGAGATATCATCCAGGCTTAATTTTAGATATCTTTATGATGTTAGAAGCAGCAGTCGTTTCATTTTCGAAATAAATGAACTAATCAGAACGGTTAATTATGAGATAGGTACAAATTGCTTATCTGTTGATGGTGGTATTGCAATCCTGCAAGATGAAATAGATAATCTGAGGAGACAGGAGCTTGACCTGTTAATAAATGATAGCAAGCTATATATGATTGTTCAAAAAGAAAAAAAAGAAAAAGAGCATGAGACAACCAATTTAATTTTGAAACAAGTTGGTTTTGTGAGTGGTGGCTCTCAAATCTTTGCAGGTATTGGCATATGTGTAGCTTCTCTTGGTGCAGCGTGTGCGGGTTTTGGTGTTCCATTGTTGGTGCAAGGAGGAAATAACGTTTATGAGAATGGGTATTATCTGTTATTAAGAAAAGAGGCTTCTGGTCCGGTAAGAAATGTTTATCGTGATGCAGCTAAAACACTGGGTTATAGTGAAGCTGATGGTGATAAAATTTACGGCTACGTAGATCTGGGGGTGTCTGGATATGCAATGGCAAGATCTGTTGTGAGGCCCGGAACTTTTCGTTTATTTAGGTATATAAAAACTGATTACATCAGAGGGTGGCAGGAGATGGGGAAAATACCTTTGCTTGCTGAACTTTTCGGTGATGGTGTGACTGGATTCAGTATTTATTCGATTTCTAAAGGTGAGAAAAATGAACGATGATGTGACGTTATCCTATTATAATGTCTTTTTTGTAATTATTTATTACGCAATATCTATTTTCGTGCTTATTGTACTGTTTAAGCTGAGGGGATATGTAAGGGGCTATATTCGAGAGGTGTTTTTTACTGTTATTGTTGTGGTTGTTAGTACTGCTCAATATAGTATTTGTGTAAATGGTGGTGTGCTGGTATATATATTACCACATTATTTTAGTATTTACGATTATGATTCAATTAAGTATGGTGCTTGGGTTTTTGTATTTTTATATCCTTGTCTTCTTATTATGGATAAACCCTATAGTGAGGAAAGGAAAAGCAGAAACAATGGTGAAGAAAATGAGTGATAGTATGACATTATCCAATTATAATATCTTTTTTGTAATTATTTATTACGCAATATCTATTTTCGTGCTTATTGTACTGTTTAAGCTGAGGGGATATGTAAGGGGTTATATTAGAGCGGTACTTTTTACTGTTATTTTTGTGGTTGTTAATACTGTACAGCATAATATTGCTGTAAATGGTGGTGTACTGGTATATATATTTCCACATTATTTTAATATTTATGATTATAGCTCAATCCGGTTTGGTGCTTTGTTTTTTGCAATTGCATATTCTTGTCTTCTTACTATGGGTAAACCTTATAGTGAAGAAAAAGAAAAAGAAAAAGAAAAAGAAAAAGAAAAGGATTAATATTTATTTAATGGATTACAGAGTGAAATTTATTTTCAAGTTTATCTAAATTCTTGGAAGATAAAGTTTGTTGTAATCGTTTTGTAGGTCAATACATTCATTTTGCAAATGGCAATATATGTCTGCCTTATGGTAATTGATTCGGGCCAATAATCGCACTATAGGCGAGTGTTTAATCAATACGTGCGCATATTCAGAGTGAACGGTAACTACAAAATGTAGGAAAGGATTGCTTGCTAGACGGTGATAAAATTGTTGTCTACAGCCAACAAAATGTTGGTGGTCTCCAAATATAGGGCTATAATCTGACCTAAATTTAGATCTATATGTGACTATGTTAAATGGAGGTGTTTATATGTTACAGAAGGTTATGTGTGGTTACACCATACCCATAAGCAAGTTCAAATCCAATCCTAGTGCGGCTTTGGCGGAAGCCCAAGGGGATGCTATTGCTGTCTCATCAAACAATCAGATCCAGTTCTATGCTGTGCCTGCACATATGTATGAAGAGATTATTAATTTTGTTGAGTTTGCTCAGCGAGGGACAACTGAGTTAAAAAACATTCCAGCTAATTTTACTGGTGAAGATTTGGATATGAATCAGATTGCTACCAAGATGGCAACGAAATTCAAACATGGCTCCACTGGAGACTACGAAGAATGGTCATAAAAAGCATACAAATTTTTTCTAAGAAAGGGCAAGGAAAGCCACTAGTGATCTGTGAGTTTGATGAACAAGGAGTATTTTCAGTTACCGGCAACTTT
This sequence comes from Photorhabdus luminescens subsp. luminescens, assembly GCF_001083805.1. Lineage (GTDB taxonomy): Bacteria > Pseudomonadota > Gammaproteobacteria > Enterobacterales > Enterobacteriaceae > Photorhabdus > Photorhabdus luminescens. The sequence goes on from NZ_JXSK01000006.1 coordinate 237,034, forward strand.
CATCTTAATGAACGTGAGATGAAAAAAGTTGCAGATAAAATGGTGGAGTCGCTGACCAAGAAAAAGGGAATTTAACGGTGGTAAGGATATTTACATACAGCGATTTGAAAGATGTTTTGGGCGAACAAAAAACCAAAGCCTTGGTTGATGACTTCAAAGCCTACAAAGAAGGAAAAGGTTTGCCCATTACCTTTGGTCGGGATGTTCCCTATAAGTTCACGAATAACCGTTCTTACCTTGAGTTGCAACACTTGCATTATAGAGAAAGTGGTTTTTCACTCAAGCTGGTGCAATTTAGACGAACGAGTAATTATGTTTTAGTTTACTGTTTTGGGTTCTTTGACCCAAGTATCTATTTGTTAATTGCGATTATTAAGCACTGGAATCACAATGAACCTAATGACATAGTGGGAACTGACAGAGACATTGAGTTAATGAACGAGCTTGAAAAGATTGCTGAACGCTTCAGGGAAAAATTTTAATTTTGTTGAGCTTCAAGCTTGATTCTCTATTAGGATTTATTTTTGATTGATTTTACTGATACACCAGATGGAAGCAATGTTGCTCTTGGTTATGAGATATTAAGAGTGATACGGGGATAGAATCCCCGGGCAGGGTATTCTGTCCCGGGTAATTTAATTATTTAAACGATGTTGTATTTTATCGTTATATTGAAACGTTTTATTTATTTTATTTCTGGCATCACACCAATAAACGATCTCTTTTTCCTTGGTTCAGACATCAGAAAGTCAAGTTGTTCAACACATTTCAGATAATGAGGAGTTTGTTTGTGTGCGTAAGCCGCTTTTTCATCAACATAGGCTTCATAAATATAAAAGCGGGTAGGGATATTTTCATCCCGTAATACATCAAAACGTAAATTGCCTTCTTCTTTAATTGATCCCAGATGATTAAGGCGAAAAACTTCAATAAATTCATCTAATTTATCTTGCTTCACATTAATTTCAACCAGAGTTACGTGCATTTTGATCCTCCTTATTGTTTTTCACTTAAAAATAACTCGTAAGCTTTGCTGGCATTCTCATTCTGGTGTACGACGGCTTGAACTGCTTTTAACATGGCAACCGGTGCTTCGGATTGGAATATATTACGTCCCATATCAACACCGGCAGCCCCTTGATCAATTGCCTGATAACACATTTCCAGCGCCTCTTTTTCTGGCAGCTTTTTACCACCGGCAATGACAATAGGAACCGGGCATCCACTGGCAATACGCTCAAAGCCTGTATCGACATAGTAAGTTTTAATAATTTGCGCGCCCATTTCGGCCGCGATGCGCGTCGCCAGAGAAAAATAACGTTGATCCCGAACCATATCTTTCCCAACGCCGGTGACTGCCATCGTCGGCATACCGTAACGCATTCCCTGATCGACTAATTTGATAATATTCTTAATTGACTGATGCTCATATTCAGAGCCGATATAAACCTGAGCGGCTACTGCACAGACATTCAGGCGTAAAGCATCTTCCATCGCAACCGCGACCGCCTCATTGGATAGCTCTGTCAGAATCGAGTTGGCGCCGGAAGCACGCAAGACCACAGGTTTGTTGGTCGCGGGTGGAACCTGGCTACGCAGAATACCGCGGGTACACATTAAGACATCGGTATGGGGAAACAGTGGAGCGATATTGATATCGATGCGTTCAAGCCCGGTTGTTGGCCCCTGAAAATAACCGTGGTCGAAAGCCAACATAACCGTTCGATTAGTTTTAGGATTAAAAATGCGTGAAAGTCGTGATTGCATTCCCCAATCCAGTGCGCCGCAACCTTTCAGTTCGAACAGGCTGTTCTTTTGCGGGATATCAATACCAAAATCTTTACCGTCTTTAATATCATCTAAATCTGCCATTTTTCTTCTCCTAACTCACTTACATTGGGCCAGCAACCATGCGTGGCAGAATTGCTGGGCCGTAGTATTAGAAATTGTATTGATTGATATTGTCTTTGGTGAAAATGACCCGTTCAGGCAGAACAACAATACCGTTTCCTTTGGCTTCATAGCGGTAACCCTGAACGCGGTTTGGTACAACTTCAACAATGCCAATATCGGGAATATCCAATTTATCGCCGACATTTAAATCACCTTTCTTGAGTAATTCATTGGCGATATAAATTGATATTTTGCCTTGGTTGACGACATCCCATAGCCCGAATTGCTTGACAGTTCCGCGTTCAACATAAGGGCGCATGACATTGGGGGTACTGAAACCCACAATTGCAACATTTTGTCGTTTCAGATTTTCTGCCGCTTGTGCCGCGGCTGGCAGGGCGTTGGCATCCGGGGCAATAATGGCGTCCAGATCACTCCAGGCTTTTAAGATCCCTTCTGCGGTTTGTAAGGATTTGGTTGCATCGTTATAGCCAAACTGAGTCGTGACAATTTCCCAATCTGGATGTTCCGCCGCAATTTTATCTTTGGCTTCTTTTACCCATTGGTTTTGGTCAGTTACCGTTGGGCTGGAGTAGAAAAACGCGACTTTGGCTTGCTTTTTTTGCACCTGATTGGCGGCCATATCCACCAGCATTCCGCCCAGTTGGTCTGGTGTTCCTTGGTTAATATAAATTGAACGGCATTCCGGCGAAGTGTCTGAATCCCAGGTTAGAATTTTCACTCCCCGTTTCATGGCCCGTTTTAACGCGGGACATAGGCCATCCGGTGAAACCGCAGAGACCACAATAGCGTTATAGCCTTGGTTTACGAAGTTGTTGATAAGTTGGACTTGGCCGGCAACACTGGGTTCTGTTGGCCCATCATAGGTAACATTGACGCCTAAGGCTTTCCCGGCGGCTACGGCACCTTGGCCGCCACTGGTAAAAAAGCCGACACCGACCAGTTTAGGGATAAAAGCGATTCTTTCGGCGGCGTGTACCCAAGAGGCGCAAGCCAGGCTTAGTAGGCTAATTAGAGCCAGTTTTTTCAGGATTAATGTTTTCATTACTCTCTCCATTTGTTGGGTTTCAGAGGACTGTAATGTCATAAAATTCAATCTGTAGGTTTATGAAGACAATCTCTGATTTCGCCATCGCTGTATCCAGTCACGGATTTGGTGGTGGTGCAGGCTGATGGAACGTCCTACCACGGCAATAATCAACAGGGCGCCGGCGAGAGCGCTGGATACCTGATTGGGAACGCCAGCCATCTGTAACCCCTGTTGTAAATAACCAATTAATAATATAGCTAGCGCGGTGCCGATGATTGAACCTGAACCACCGTAAATATTGGCGCCACCCAATACTACCGCGGTGATTGCCGGCATTAGAAATGACGCTCCAAGGTCAGAGCGTGCTGATCCAAAATAGGAAACTAATACAATAGCGGCGATAGCAGAAGCTATGCCGGTCAGGGTATAGAGAAGATACAGTGTTCGGGCAATGGGAATTGCCGCGTAACGGGCAACTTTACTGCTTTGCCCAATCAGAAAAATGTTGCGTCCACTGTGTGTACGATGCATGAACAGCCAGCAAATAAGGACGCAGAGTAGAAATAGCATTAATGGCATAGGCAGCCCGAACAAAGTCAAATTAGCGAAATCAGTCAATGCTTGTGGAAAGCCGCCAATGCCTTCGTACCCGGTTGCGCCGGAGATGCCGGAAAGCAGTAAGGCACTGCCGCCGAACAGATATAGGGTGCCGAGTGTGATAACCAATGGGTTAATGCCGGTATATAAAATGAGAGCCGCATTGATTACTCCACATATTGCACCGACCAGTAGCGTCAAAGGAATAGCGGCGGCCATTGGAATCCCAGCCTGATTCATCACTCCGAGCGATATTGCGCACAGACCAATGGTTGAGCCGAATGAAATATCGATACCGCCACTCACAATAACCATCGTCAGTGGCAAGGCCACAATCCCGATACAGATAAAATCACTGGTACTGAGCAACAATATATTGATATCCAGCATGCGCGAATTTGCTATGCCAAACAGCAGAATTTCAATAATCAGTAATGCGGCTAAGGTGAATTCCCAGCCATAACGTTGACCGATATTCATTATGTCACCTGATTACTTTTGTCATTTTTGAGGAAACGGGCATATTTTTGTTGGCGGATATTTTTTTCGATGGCGCAACGAAGGCGGCCATCAAAAATCAACACCGCCAGCAGAACAAATCCGGCAATAAAATCGTTCCACCAGGCAGGGAGTTTTAGCAGTACTAAGCCACTGTTTATCTGTGTCAGGAAAAATGCGCCTAAAATAGCGCCGATTACGGTACCAGTGCCGCCAAGCAGACTGATACCGCCTAGCACGCAAGCTGCGATAGCTCTCATTTCCAGCCCACTGCCGGTCTGATTTGGGATAAAACCAATCTGGGAAGCAAAAACAATCCCGGCCAGCGCTGCCATGATGCCATTTACAGAGAAGGCAATAATTTGAATGCTATCTGTACGGACGCCCAGTTGACGAGCGCCTTGCAGGTTGTCTCCTGTGGCGTAAAAATTCCGGCCAAAAGTGGTTTTTGCCAGTATCCACGCCATTGCTAATATCAGGATCATTAACAGCCAGCCGATAGGTGAGATATTGAGCCATAAAGGTGCGGAAAGGCGCTTTAATTCGTCCGGTAAGCCTTCAATCCATTTACCGTCAGTAAGTAATAACATCAGTCCACGGTAAAGTCCCAACGTGCCGAGAGTGGTAACAATCGCGGGAATTTTCAACCAAGTGACCAGTGCGCCATTGATAAACCCGGCACACATACCGAGCAGAAGAGTCAACAAGCAGGAAACCGGCAGGTTAAAGCCGGCATTCAATGACATTCCCATAATCACTGCGCACAAGCCGGCAATGGAGCCGACAGAAACATCAATATTGCGAGTCAGCATAACTAGGGTTGCCCCTATGGCAAGCAAGATAAGGATCTGTGCACTGCTGAAAACAAGGGTGACAGTTTGTAAGCTAAAATATTGGTGGTCGATAACACTGAGTAAGCCAAATAGGCAAAGAATGGCAATCAATGCGGTGATTTCGCGGTTATTCTGGATAAGTTTCAACATGATGCCGCCTGTTGTGGTTTATGTTCGCCGAAAGCGATATGCATAATGGTGTCAACATCCATCTGTTGCTTGGTTAATTCGCCATTGATTTCTCCCTGATGCATGACTAATACCCGATCAGCCATGCGAACGACTTCGTCCAGATCCGATGAAATAAAAATAATAGCCACTTGTTGTTGGGCGATATGACGAATCAGTTGGTAAATATCATTGCGTGCCGCGACATCTACACCACGTGTAGGTTCATCAATAATAAGGACGGCGGGGTGAGCTTCCAGGCATTTAGCAATCAGAATTTTTTGTTGATTACCGCCGGATAGCGTTTTGATCGGTTGGTTGATATGGCTGAATTTAATATTTAGGGTTTGGCAATAGCGTTCAAGTACCGCGGTGTCATAGGCAGGGCGTATCCAGAATGTATTGCGGTTGTGGGTTAATGAGCAGATATTCCAGCCGAGTGATGAGTCGAGAAATAATCCTGATGACTGCCGATCTTCCGGCAAATAAACCAGCCCCTGAGCCAGACGTTGAGCGGTTTTTAGCCCATTAACAGAATGTTGTTTTAACTTGATTTCACCGGATATTGCAGGGCGCAGGCCATAAAGTGTTTCAGCCAGTTCTGTACGGCCTGCGCCAACGACCCCGGCCAAGCCAAGAATTTCACCAGGTTTTACGGAGAAGGTAATATTGCAGAAACCTTCGCCGCTTAGTTTTGTGACTGTCAGTATTGGTCGATCTGATGCTGTCTGAGACGGGCTATTGCTGAGATCCAGACCTAATTTTTGGGTGCCATTTAATGGTTGATTTTTCGCGACTGGTGTAATGGCCTGAATAATTTCATCAGTTGTGTAATCGCGAATTTCGCCACTTAAAGCAATACTACCGTCACGCATGACACTGACCTGACCCGCTAATTGGTATATTTCAGGGATTTTGTGAGAAATAAAAATGATACCGACGCCTTGCTGTTGTAACTCGCGGAGTTGGGTAAATAGGCGTTCGGTTTCTGCGGGCGTCAGGGAGGCGGTAGGTTCATCAAGGATTAAAATTTTCGAATTACGCATCAGGCCACGCATAATTTCGACCAGTTGCTGATCGGCAACATTAAGGCTGCTAGCGCTGACATGTAGATCTAATTGACAGCCAAGTAATGCCAGTAGCTGTTTCATTTTAGACTTATCTACCTGATGCTTTGGCAAACGAAACAGGATGTTTTCCTGTACAGACAAATTCGGAAATAGCAATGGTTCTTGTGGTATCAGATAAATACCGAGTTGATGGGCTTTAGTGGGATTAAGATGGCTAACATGATGACCACTAATCTTGAGAATGCCTTTATCCGGTTGTTCGATACCGGCAATAATCTTCATAAGTGTTGATTTGCCTGCGCCATTACCCCCTAACAGAGCATGTATCTGCCCCGGAAGCAGAGTAAAATCAATATGTTTCAGTACCATTACGCCGGAAAATTGCTTACTGATGCCACTGACTTCTAATAGTGGTGGTACTGCGGTGTTGTTATGTAACATCGCGGCATCCTCTTACATACAGGTGCGGAGGCAAACAAAATGAACATTTATATATTTAAAAAACAATTGTTCAACATGGTAGCTGTTAAATTGTGATATTGGCAATATTTAGATCACATTTTGTGAAAAATTTGCATATTCATTGCATTGTGTTCAAATTTTTGCAGTAAGACTCTGGCGTGTTATACGTTTTAATGGTTATCTGTTGAGTGCGGATAAAAGAAAGTGGTTATGTCGATAAAATCAGTGAAAGAAAAATCAGCTAAAGAGAAAAATATATACCCTATGGATTTCAAGATGGATCGCGACGGCAAGGGAGCGAATCCCCGGGAGCATAGGGAACTATGTGACCGGGGTGAGCGAGTGCAGCCAACAAAGAGGCAACTTGAAAGATGACGGGTATATCGTCTGAGGACACCTATCCGGGTAATAGCATGAGTGAAGAAGAGCTGCTTGCGCGTATTGCATGGTTTTACTATCACGATGGCCTGACACAAGGCGACATCGGCGATTTGCTTGGTTTGAGCCGGTTAAAAGTCTCCAGATTACTGGAGAAAGGGCGGCAATCAGGTGTCATTCGGGTACAAATTAACTCTCGTTATGAGGGGTGTTTGGAGCTGGAAGATACCCTGCAAAAACATTTCTCTTTGAAACAGGTGCGCGTTTTACCTGCACTGGCGAATATGAATCTTAATGCCAGATTGGGGGTTGGCGCGGCACATTTGCTGATGGCATTGATTGAACCGCAGCAACTATTGGCTGTGGGATTTGGTGAAACCACCATGTGCACATTGCAACATTTAAGTGGCTTTATCTCATCACAACAAATCAGGTTAGTCACATTATCCGGTGGCGTCGGTCCTTATATGACTGGGATCGGTCAACTGGATGCAGCTTGTTCAATCAGTATTATTCCCGCCCCATTACGTGCTTCGACGGCTCAAGTTGCTGAAACATTCCGTCAGGAGAGCAGTGTCCGTGATGTTTTGCTGGCGGCTTGTGCGGCTGATATTGCTATCGTTGGTATTGGCGCAGTGAATCAGAAACAGCAGGCGACAATTATGCGTTCTGGTTATATCAGTGGTGGCGAACAGCTAATGTTTGGTCGGAAAGGCGCTGTGGGCGATATTCTTGGCTATTTTATGCGTACTGATGGCGAACTGGTGGAGGATATGCAGATTCATCAGGAGCTAATTGGCATCTCCATGTCAGAACTAAAGACCATCCCAACCGTGATTGGCGTTGCGGGAGGGGAAGAGAAAGCCGAAGCCATTATTGCTGCGCTGAATGGTCAATATATCAATGGGTTGGTGACTGAAGAGCAGACTGCCAAAGCAATGTTGAATTTGCTGCGCTGAACCTGTATTGACTCTATCCGTGAAATAAGCAGAAAAAATTTGAGGTAAAGCTATAAGTTCAAAAAGTAATTAAACTGAGGATAGCATCATGAATCAACGCCGTAGTGCTAATCCATCGGGAAAATATCTGATGGCGCTTGATGCAGGAACAGGGAGTGTTCGTGCAGTGATATTTGATCTTGAAGGGAATCAGATCGCCGCAGGGCAGGCTGAATGGATACATCAGCCTGTACCTGATGTACCGGGTTCAATGGAGTTTGATTTAGCGACGAACTGGCAACTTGCATGCCAATGTATTCGTCAGGCGCTGAAAACCGCGCAATTGCCCGCCAGTGCTATTCAGGGGGTGGCATCCTGTTCCATGCGGGAAGGCATTGTGCTTTATAACCGCAATGGCGAGCCGATCTGGGCTTGCGCTAATGTGGATGCGCGCTCCAGCCATGAAGTGAGTGAATTGAAGGCGCTGTATGACAATACTTTTGAATATGATGTTTATCAGTGTTCAGGGCAAACATTAGCGTTGGGAGCAATGCCTCGTCTGTTATGGCTTGCTCATCATCGCCCGGATATCTATCGTCAGGCAGCGGCTTTAACTATGATCAGCGATTGGCTGGCAAATATGCTCAGTGGTGAATTGGCTGTCGATCCCTCCAATGCTGGTACGACAGGTATGCTGGATCTGGTGAGCCGTGGCTGGCGTCCCGATTTACTTGAAATGGCAGGATTACGTTCTGATATTCTTTCGCCGGTAAAAGAGACCGGTACCTTGTTAGGCTACATCACGGAGAAAGCCGCTGCGCAATGCGGACTGAATGTTGGCACCCCGGTCATTATGGGTGGTGGTGACGTACAACTTGGTTGTCTTGGTTTAGGGGTTGTCAAACCTGCTCAGACTGCGGTTATCGGTGGCACATTTTGGCAGCAGGTTGTCAATTTGCCGGCGCCGGTCACTGACCCAAATATGAATACACGGATAAATCCTCATGTTATTCCCGGTATGGTTCAGGCGGAGTCCATTAGTTTCTTTACTGGCTTAACTATGCGTTGGTTTAGGGATGCATTTTGCGCGGAAGAAAAGCTGTTGGCGGAGCGTCTTGGCGTTGATACTTATAGCTTACTGGAAGATATGGCGGCCAGAGTTCCGGCAGGCGCTTACGGTATCATGCCAATTTTCTCTGATGTGATGCGGTTTAAAGCTTGGTATCACGCCGCGCCTTCCTTTATTAACCTTTCCATTGATCCTGAAAAATGCAATAAAGCGACCCTGTTTCGTGCGTTGGAAGAGAACGCAGCGATTGTCTCGGCCTGCAATCTGGATCTAATTGCTGCCTTTTCAGCGGTGAAGCCAGATTCACTGGTATTCGCTGGTGGGGGTTCAAAAGGAAAACTGTGGAGCCAGATTTTATCTGATGTGACAGGGTTGCCGGTTCGGGTGCCGATGGTTAAAGAATCGACCGCTTTAGGGTGTGCAATCGCTGCCGGAGTGGGGGTGGGGCTTTATGATGCAATGGGGACTACCGGGGAAAAGCTGGTGCGTTGGCAACATGAATATCAGCCAAATCCTGAACATTATGAAGTGTATCAAAAGGCTAAACAGGACTGGCAGGCGATATATGCCGATCAATTAACGTTGGTCGATCATGGTTTGACAACTTCATTGTGGAAGGCGCCGGGGTTATAACTTTCAGCCGGTTGATTTGCTGATGGTTTGTTGGGTGTGCTTGCGCTGATATACGCCTTGTGCACCAAATATTTTTATGTCTGAATCACAATTCTTAAAGACAATTGTCATTAAGAATTGATTTTTTTATTAATTTATCCGTAGATTGAATAAATATCTTGATGGAATGTATCGTCGGTCAGTTATATCAGACCTTTTCGACGATGTTGAGCTTCTTATTTTAATCGGTTACGACTATGGAGAAGATCTATACCCAATGGATTTCAAGATGCATCGCGACGGCAAGGGAGCGAATCCCCGGGAGCATAGATAACTATGTGACCGGGGTGAGTGAGCGCAGCCAACAAAGAGGCAACTTGAAAGATGACGGGTATAAAACCATCTTTGTGGGGCTGTAATAAGGATACTATTGTAATAAATAGTTTTGATGTTCCGATGGAAGAAATTTTTCAGCCAAAAGTGAATTGTCTAGGTAATATTGAGCAGTCATTGAGTTATCTCTGGAATGTTTATACTGTGAGGAACCAAGGTTTATCTCAAAAGCATAAAGAGCTTAAAGAGATTTTCGATGAGCGCAAAGCAATTAGTATTAAGCTTGGAACGACTGATATTCCCAGGATTATGAAGATAATCAGCAACTATTTGGGGGGCAATTTCATCTATTAGCGAATGCTAATGGTATGAAATCTGCTTTACTCCAGAACCCAGAAGAACTTCCGGAAGTCTTGGAACAAGCATATCTTCTTAATGAACCGTTTTTAATTGAGATCCCTGTTGTTTACGATTATGACCTACTAAAACATATAGCTTAATTCGATTCATGATTTATAGACTTGATTACTTATTAGGGTAAATTTATATGGACGCAAGATCTGACTATTTTATTCAGTCCGCATTAGAAGTTTTTGGCGAGAATCTCCTTGGTATTGTGGAAACTGATTCATATCTCCGCCAACCTGATTATTCTTCTCGGTGTGTGAGGTATTTCTATGTGATTGTAGCTGACAATTTAGTCACAGATTGCATTACATCACTAAGATACCTTCAGGCGGAGTTTTTTGAGTTTACCCTAAATTATCTTACTATTAGTGAGTTATCGTATTATCCGCCTCATTGTATGTGGCAATTTACTAAGAATCCTTGGCTCTTACGGTCGGAAAAAATCGGTGATGTGGTACTCCCTGATATCAAAGGGAATCTTGATATATATAGACAAGCAGTCTTTAGCGTTGCCCATATTGCGCGTCTTTATTACCTCAGAAACTTGACGCCAAAAACTCACGTTTGGGGAGTACGCCAGTTTGGTTGGGCAATGCGTTACGCCGAATTGGGGCTATATCGTCTGCTTGAATCAACGGAGCTATCCTATATTAACAAAGATAGCGCGTATGTTTTGAAAGCGCCAATAGAAGACCTTAATTGGTTGATCACTTGCAATGTATCTTGGCAAAAGTTCGAAGAAGAACTTTTGTCCGATATTAATGTTTTTCGTGATGCTGCGGCACGGTTAAGTGGAATCGCGGAGTATTATTCGACGTTATTACAGCATTTGTACCCAGAGACACGTATTGTGCCGGCACGCGGTAAAGTCGACGATTCTCTTTCATTACAGCCTCTCATTGATCAAGTAATTATTCTCTTAAAGCAGTTTATTGGAGATAGATTATTAGCCTTTTATCTTCATGGTAGTGCTGCCCGAGGTGATATGCGAAGTGGTTCAGATATAGACTCTATCGCTATCGTGGATGAAGTCGATACCGTTATTCTTGAAGCAATCCGCTTAACACAATCCAGGTTCAAGGATTTATCCATCTCCGTATATAGTGCATCGAATGTTCATCAATATCCTGGTTTCAGAACATATGCGCTCATCAATGGAACTAAGCGTGTCTATGGTAATCTTGCTTTAGAAATGAAACCGTCATTGAAAGATGATATGTATGGCCTTATTAACAATCTATTTACTATAAGGCAAATAGCTCGTTCTTATCTGATTTCTGGTACATATGGACATCGGGCACATTATATGCTCGGACTGATGATGAAACTCACAGATCATGGTTGTTTACGCCCTTTGCAAATCCTAAAAAGTGGTTTCTATCCAACTAAGAAAACGCAGGTTTTGGAATACTACAGAGACAATGAAATTCTCACTGACATTATTAAATATACGCAAAACCTAAAAGAATGTGAGAACACGTTAAAGCAAAAATTGCTTATTGGAAGTCGAACTGAATTAGAAAACTTATTCTATTTATTACTTGACGCATGTGAAATAGTGACAGAGAGATTACATATGGTACAGGTCGAGAAGTCAATTTCATAGACGGAATGATTCTGGTTATTTCAGCTAAGAATATTACGATGGATAAAATATTAATTCGTATCTAAACATAGTCATTAGCTAGTGCAATAATTTAATTATTGTAATTCTATTTACACTAATGTGTCAGTTTAATGCACATATATTATTACGAGGAATAAAGTATGACGTCTAAAATATTGGCAAGATCAATTAACGAGTTTTTTGAAGTACAACAATTATCAGACCAGATTATTCTCAAGCCAAATCGAAAAATAAAGATGAAGATACTTGATGAAGGTTTAATGCAAACAGCCATCTGTAGAAGTAATATAGGTCGAATCGATGAAAAAGAGTTGAAGCTTGAGTACAGAGGCCATAATGTTCGAGATCTAGCAAATAACTATTCTTTTAGTGATGTTGTGTATCTTCTGATTACAGGGGAACTAAATTCAGAAGGAAGTGAAGAGTTTTTGGATATGCTCCATAATAATTACCTATCAGCACTCGAGCATATTGAAAAGTTAACACCTGTAATATTAGATACTACTCCCACTGATTTCCTTGCAATTGCAGTCCTATCTTCGCAGGGTAAATGGCTTGTTGACCGTTCTGTAAAAATAAAGGACGAACGTCTGATAATTACTGCATCTATTTTGGCAGTAATAGCTGCTGCTATTGCTATATATGTTCAAAAATATGCTATATCCGAACCTGTATTTAAAACTTTTTTCGATACTGAACGTCGTTTCTCTGCAAACTTTTTAGCAACATGCTTTGGGCAACCATGCGACGAGATCGCAGAAGAAATGCTAAACAAGTTTTTAATTCTTCATGCAGAACATGGTCTGAATTGCTCAACTGCAACCGTTAGAGCTGTAGCAAGTTCCGGCGCAGATCCATTTAATGCTGTAGCTGCGGGTATTTGCGCATTTAGCGGCCCTCTTCATGGAGGTGCGAGTGAGAAAGTTGGTTTAATGATCGATGATATACATGACAATTCTGAAAATATTAGTACTTTTATTGATGAACTAGTAGAAAGAAAGCAACGTCTTATGGGATTTGGCCATCGAATTTACAAACAACCAGACCCTCGAGCTTCTTACATGAGCGATATTCTTATCAAACAGAAGGCAAAATTCGATGTTATTTCTTCCTATGTAAATATTTCACAGGAACTTGCATCGGAAGTATCGAAAAGGCCGTATTTTTCGCAACGGGGATTATACCCAAACCCGGATCTATTTAATGGGTTGCTACTTCGTAGAGCTGGTTTCAAGTCGCACATGAATACTGCTCTCCTTTGCTTTAGCCGTGCTGCTGGTTGGTTGGCTCATTACTATGACAGTATTGACAGTAAAGCGCCAATTCTGCGACCACAGGAGCTATATTTATGAAAACAAAGCATAAACTAGTACGGAAATTAATCGTATTTGGATGTGGTCCTCATTTTTTAAATAGATATTTAGATGTTCTGTTGGAGTACCGCGATACCATTGAGGTTATGCTTATAGTTGACTTGAAATGCCGAGAAATGAAAATTCGCTGTGCATTAGATGAGAAAGGATTAAAGCCCAGAGCATACTTATTTCTTGATGAACAATACAGAAATTATCCAGATTCAGACGAAATTTACAGGTTACTTTCTGCAATTCCAGAAGCCCATCAAGCTGATGCTGTTATAGTGAGTACTGAACCAAAAGCTCATAAAGTATATGCTTTATGGGCAGCTGAAAATGGATTGAACGTGTTCATGGATAAACCAATAACCGCTCCTTATTCATCAAACGCGGAAAATTTAATAGTAGATTTCGCAGAACTATTGACTGCTTCGAGAAAAACCAACAGTAGATTTGTAATCAGTTGTGAACGTCGAATGCAATTTGGATATAGATATGTGGAAAAGTTTTTAACTGAATTCATGAGTTCATTCCAAATACCTATCACATCAATGCATGTTCATTTTGGTGGCGGGTGGTGGGTAATTCCATCGGAAATGCTCAATTTGGAAAACCATCCGCTTAAATACGGTTATGGAGTATTATTTTATTCTGGGTATCATTATTTAGATCTGGTTGCTCGCTTTGCACTCTACAATAAAAAAATACAGGATATAGACCTCTTGAAACCACATGTCAAAACAATGGTAGTACGCCCAAATGCTCTGGCGGAAGCTCTACCATTTACGACTTATTCACATGCCCTTAAGAAAGAGGATAAAAGTCAAGATCAAATTGCACGCCAATTGTCGGACTATGGTGAATTAGACTTTTCAGTAATAGGAAATTATTCCCAAGGTATTCAACATCGAATGTTTTTCAGTATGGATTTGATGGAAACAACCTTAACTGGAAGGATAATGCCGGATAGTATTCCAAGCGATGGACGAATACGACAGGAAATCGTAAATATTCACTTGGGGCGCTTTTGCTCAATTAGTATCGTATCGAATTCTTTCCGGAAATTGACAGAAGGTGACACGATACCGGAAGATTTCAGCATAACGATTGCTACCCACCCAATGTTTACCCGGAGGGGGGAACAGACTGTGTTACGAATCAACCGCAAAGATCTATCACAGTTAAATCCAAGCCTCCCTCTATGCGCGGGCTTGAATGTCCACGCAAGAAAAGAGCAGCTTCGCGATTTTTTAAGTGGTGGAGATGCGAACTCAGAGTTATCAACTCACGAAAATTCAGTTGCATTGCTTGCTGCGGTTTATGAACAGGTCTCTAAGACAAACATAGTTCCTCAATAGCTCAAGTAGAGGCCGAGTTATGAACGGAAAATTAGATCTGCTACCTTTTACTACATTTGTTCAAGGTTTCCTTTTTTGGGCCGCAGCTACTGCGGCCGTGGGTTATATACCTTTGCTTGTAGAAACGACGAATTTTTCCACAACACAAGCAGCCGTCTTCCTATCGGGAACTGCTATTGGAAGAATGGTATTCCAGCCTATTATGGGGCAATTTATCTCGCCTAAAAACTGTTTACAGGTATATGCCGGTGCATTAATTGGACTTATGTCTTGTAGCATCTGTTTATTCCTTTTTAGCAACCCTGTTAGTTTACTATTGTGTTCTAGGCTGCTGGAAGGGGCTTTTTTTTCAGGATTCATTATCTCCTGGCGAACACAGCTTAATAGATTTTCCCAATCTCCGAATTTTGAGTCGGTGAATGATAGCTATGTTATTTCCCAAAATGCTGGGCGTTTAGCAGGTCCAATGGCTGGTGGGATTATCGTTGCGAAGTTTGACCTTTATAGTGTTTTCTTATTCTCAGCAATTCTGTATTCCTTGTGTCTGATAATATTGCCCCAAAAAACTACTATCACATCTACTGACAATCATAGCCGTGAACATATTCGGATAACGTACGCTCAGCTCTTTAGTCGTAATTGGAGGCTACTCCTGGTTCACCATCTAGAATTTATGTGTCTTGGTTTATGGTTAGCCTCATGGCCTATCTTTGCTGTATATGCTAGTGGATTCAGCCCAACAGAGGTTGGCTATTCGTTTGCTATTGCAGCTGCGGGAGGTTTTTTGGTTTTACCATTGCGTAAGCTGTTACGAAAAACAGCTTTAAAGGTACGATTTGTCATCTCTCTTGTACTTTTGTTTTTGCAACCGAGCGGTGCTCTTTTGATATCAGCTCACTTAGGTCTTTGGATAATGTTACTATTGGGGGGGCTTGGTAGTACCATTTATTTCACTGCCTTTCATCAGTTTATATCGAAGACTTATCCTGTTGAACAAATTCCTGCAATTTATGGATTCTTGGGCACAAGCACATTTTTAGCTTAAGCGATCGGCCAAGCTGTAACACCATATGCTCAGCAATTTGGCGGAATCGATGCACCAATTGTTATCGACGCTATATTGCTTCTTATCATGATATTAATCGCTTTTAGAGTATATAAAAAAGGGAGTGAAAAATATGATTTGTTCTAATTCCTTCTTAAGTGAATATGATGGTGTCGCACTTTCCCCTATTTCATTTCTAAGACGAGCAGTACTGAGTAACGGAGATGATATTGCTGTAATAGATGGAGAATATTGTTGGACTTGGAGCCAATATGCATCTCGGTGTGAAAGGCTTGCAATAGCTCTGAAAAAAATTGGCGTTTGTAAAGAAACAGTGGTGTCTGCGCTTCTACCCAATATACACGAACTTCTTGAATTACATTTTGCAGTTCCAATGGCAGGTGGTATTTTGAATGCGCTCAGTACTCGAACGGACTCAAATACTTTAAATTTTATATTTAAAAAACTTAATCCTAAGGTATTGTTCATTGATAGAACCTTTATTTCACTGTTAGATGATGTTTCCCTAGACAAACAAGTAAAGATAATTGTTGTTGATGTGGATGGTGTAGTCATTTCGGAATCAATTTTTGACCGAGAATTTATTCAATATGAATCGCTGATAACTACGCACAAATTGGGAGAGTTGTCTTTTTCTCTGCGCGATGAACAACAAGCGATCAGCATAAATGTAACTTCAGGAACAAGTGGACAACCTAAACTTATTGTTTATTCTCACCGTGGCGTGTTTCTCAATGCCGTTTCTAATGTTTTGGATTGGGATATACCAAAGCAACCGATATTTTTATGGACGTTACCAATGTTTCACTGTAACGGGTGGTGTTTTCCGTGGGCTATTACCGCTCGAGGAGGTACGCACATCTGTATGCGTAAGTTTGACGCAGAAGAAGCGGTATTGTTAATGCAGAAACATAAGGTAACACATTATTGTGGAGCGCCTATTGTCCATTGCGCACTAGGGACTATTGCTCGGAAACAAGGGCTGCATTTTGAGGAGAAAATTCATGGATTAGTTGCAGGTGCGCCTCCTACAGAGATGATGTTTTCTCTATTAGATTCCATTGGAATAGCAGTAACACAAGTATATGGTATGACTGAGACATATGGGCCTGTTGTTGTGTGTGAAGAAAAGAGCGATTGGGAGAAACTCCCTAAATCTGTAAGAATATCCAAAAGGATGCGTCAGGGCATTGTCTCAAATTTGCAAGGTCAAGTTTGTGTTCTTGAGGAAAATACGGGACTACAGGTGCCTTTTGATGGAAAGACTGTTGGTGAACTTGTAATTCGTGGAAATATGGTTGCATCTTATGATCCAGATCGGCATGTGACTTTTGATACAGCAAGTAAATGGCTTTTTACGGGGGATTTGGCTGTCGTTGAAGATGACGGCTATATTAGAATTATAGACAGAAAAAAAGATATTATTATTTCTGGTGGTGAGAATATTTCTAGTCTGGAACTAGAAAATGTACTGTCAAACTATCCCGGTGTTTTAGCTGCCGCCGTTGTAGCAAAGCCAGATTCACATTGGGGTGAAGTACCGTATGCATTTATAGAGCTCGAAGAAACTTCATCTGTTACAGAGTATGAATTGAATAATTATATTTGTACGGTAATAGCACGGTATAAGCGTCCTAAGGGATATACTTTTTTAACCTTACCTAGAAATGCAAGTGGAAAAATCATAAAAGAGCAATTGAGACAATTGATTAGTAATTCCTGAGATCCCGATGTTGGGATCTCGTATTATGATTATATAGCCAACGCCCTTAATGGGATTCTTACTAGTGCCAGAATTAGTGGCGAATTTGCGCCAATTCGTCTTCGGAAAGACCGGTCATTTTCATAACGGTCGTGCGATCAAGACCACTAGCCAACATAGTGCGGGCAATCTTAATCGCTTCCTCTTTACGGCCTTTTTGTTCGCCCAGCTGTATACCTTTCTGTACACCCAGCTGTATACCTTTCTGTTCACCCAGCTGTATACCTCTCTGTTCACCCAGCTGTATACCTTTCTGAATCCCGCGTTGTTCGCCTTCAAGGCGCAGTTTTTCAGCGATAGTCATCAGAGCTTCCTCATGCTGTGGCATGCGTAATGCCAGAGTATTCAACAAAGCAGTCGGGTCGTGGGATTCTCCCGCCTGCAACATGTAGTTTATCACAGAAACCAGTTGTTCCTGAGTGGTGTATCCTTCAAGCAATAATGTGACCAATTGCTCAAGAAAATCAGCCAGGTCGCGCTGCCGAATATGTTTCTGTAGCAGCTCAAGCACGGCCATTCGTCGGTGTTTCATGATTTCGTCATCGGCAATGACGGTGATATCCACCAGCGGGAAATCTTTACTGTAGAGTTCGCTGGCCAGCTCAGGGTCATCAAACTCCTGCAACCAGCTCATTGAATATGGATATGGACTGACTTTTCCTTGGTAGAATAATATCGGTATTACCAGAGGTAGCGTTTTATGACCAGCATCAAGATGACGTTGCATCGCAGCGATCGCATAGCGTAGCAGCCGAAACGCCATATGCTTATCCGGTGAACTCTGATGCTCAATCAGGCAATACACGTAGCCATCACCCTTACCTGCTTTCAACGAATACAATACGTCACTGTAGTACGGTCGAAGATCGTCTTCGATAAAACTTCCTGACGCTAGTTGCAGCGTTTCCAGATCACACACTTCGAGTAGCGCCGGTGGTAGATGAAATTGCAGAAAATCCCTGGCGGTATCCGGATGTGTCAAGAACTGCTTAAAAATAGCATCATGCAATGTAGGCGTGGTGTTTTTCTTCATCGTTCATCATATCCTAAAACTCCAAGCTCAACTTTAACACACCCTACAGATGTTCACATGGGGGGCTATTTTATTAACCTTTCCAATAAAAAAGCGTTAGCTGCTATAGCCAACGCCCTTAATGGGATTCTTGCTGGTGCCAAAATTAGTGGCGAATTTGCGCCAGTTCGTCTTCGGAAAGGCCAGTCATTTTCATAACGGTAGTGCGATCAAGGCCATTAGCCAACATAGTGCGGGCAATCTTAATCGCTTCCTCTTTACGGCCTTTTTGTTCGCCCAGCTGTATACCTTTCTGTACACCCAGCTGTATACCTCTCTGTTCACCCAGCTGTATACCTTTCTGTACACCCAGCTGTATACCTTTCTGTTCACCCAGCTGTATACCTCTTTGTTCACCCAGCTGTATACCTTTCTGAATCCCGCGTTGTTCGCCTTCAAGGCGCAGTTTTTCAGCGATAGTCATCAGAGCTTCCTCATGCTGTGGCATGCGTAATGCCAGAGTATTCAACAAAGCAGTCGGGTCGTGGGATTCTCCCGCCTGCAACATGTAGTTGATCACAGAAACCAGTTGTTCCTGAGTAGTGTATCCTTCAAGTAATAATGTGACCAATTGCTCAAGCAAATCAGCCAGGTCGCGCTGCCGAATATGTTTCTGTAGCAGCTCGAGCACGGCCACTCGTCTGTGCTTCATGATTTCGTCGTCGGCAATGACGGTGATATCCACCAACGGGAAATCTTTACTGTAGAGTTCGCTGGCTAGCTCAGGGTCATCAAACTCCTGCAACCAGCTCATTGAGTAGGGATATGGACTGACTTTTCCTTGGTAGAATAATATCGGTATTACCAGAGGTAGCGTTTTATGACCAGCATCAAGATGACGTTGCATCGCAGCGATCGCGTAACGTAGCAGCCGAAACGCCATATGCTTATCCGGTGAACTCTGATGCTCAATCAGGCAATACACGTAGCCGTCACCCTTACCTGCTTTCAACGAATACAACACGTCGCTGTAGTACGGTCGAAGATCGTCTTCGATAAAACTCCCTGACGCCAGCTGTAGCGTTTCCAGATCACACACTTTGAGTAACGCCGGCGGTAGATGAAATTGCAGAAAATCCCTGGCGGTATCCGGATGTGTCAAGAACTGCTTAAAAATAGCATCATGCAATGTAGGCGTGGTGTTCTTCTTCATCGTTCATCATATCCTAAAACTCCAAGCTCAACTTTAACACACCCTACAGATGTTCACATAGGGGGCTATTTTATTAACCTTTCCAATAAAAAAGCGTTAGCTGCTATAGCCAACGCCCTTAATGGGATTCTTACTGGTGCCGGAATTAGTGGCGAATTTGCGCCAGTTCGTCTTCGGAAAGACCGGTCATTTTCATAACGGTCGTGCGATCAAGACCATTAACCAACATAGTGCGGGCAATCTTAATCGCTTCCTCTTTACGGCCTTTCTGTTCACCCAGCTGTATACCTTTCTGAATCCCGCGTTGTTCGCCTTCAAGGCGCAGTTTTTCAGCAATAGTCATCAGAGCTTCCTCATGCTGTGGCACGCGTAATGCCAGAGTATTCAACAAAGCAGCCGGGTTGTGGGATTCTCCCGCCTGCAACATGTAGTTGATCACAGAAACCAGTTGTTCCTGAGTAGTGTATCCTTCAAGTAATAATGTGACCAATTGCTCAAGCAAATCAGCCAGGTCGCGCTGCCGAATATGTTTCTGTAGCAGCTCGAGCACGGCCACTCGTCTGTGCTTCATGATTTCGTCGTCGGCAATGACGGTGATATCCACCAACGGGAAATCTTTACTGTAGAGTTCGCTGGCTAGCTCAGGGTCATCAAACTCCTGCAACCAGCTCATTGAGTAGGGATATGGACTGACTTTTCCTTGGTAGAATAATATCGGTATTACCAGAGGTAGCGTTTTATGACCAGCATCAAGATGACGTTGCATCGCAGCGATCGCATAGCGTAGCAGCCGAAACGCCATATGTTTGTCCGGTGAACTCTGATGCTCAATCAGACAATATACGTAGCCGTCACCCTTACCTGCTTTCAACGAATACAACACGTCGCTGTAGTATGGTCGAAGATCGTCTTCGATAAAACTCCCTGACGCCAGCTGTAGCGTTTCCAGATCACACACTTTGAGTAACGCCGGCGGTAGATGAAATTGCAGAAAATCCCTGGCGGTATCCGGATGTGTCAAGAACTGCTTAAAAATAGCATCATGCAATGTAGGCGTAGTGTTTTTCTTCATCGTTCATCATATCTTAAAACTCCAAGCTCAACTTTAACACACCCTACAGATGTTCACATAGGGGGCTATTTTATTAACCTTTCCAATAAAAAAGCGTTAGCTGCTATAGCCAACGCCCTTAATGGGATTCTTACTGGTGCCGGAATTAGTGGCGAATTTGCGCCAGTTCGTCTTCGGAAAGACCGGTCATTTTCATAACGGTCGTGCGATCAAGACCACTAGCCAACATAGTGCGGGCAATCTTAATACGGCCTTTCTGTTCACCCAGCTGTATACCTTTCTGTTCACCCAGCTGTATACCTTTCTGAATCCCGCGTTGTTCGCCTTCAAGGCGCAGTTTTTCAGCGATAGTCATCAGAGCTTCCTCATGCTGTGGCATGCGTAATGCCAGAGTATTCAACAAAGCAGTCGGGTTGTGGGATTCTCCCGCCTGCAACATGTAGTTGATCACAGAAACCAGTTGTTCCTGAGTGGTGTATCCTTCAAGCAATAATGTGACCAATTGCTCAAGCAAATCAGCCAGGTCGCGCTGCCGAATATGTTTCTGTAGCAGCTCGAGCACGGCCACTCGTCTGTGCTTCATGATTTCGTCGTCGGCAATGACGGTGATATCCACCAACGGGAAATCTTTACTGTAGAGTTTGCA
Source organism: Photorhabdus luminescens subsp. luminescens (assembly GCF_001083805.1). GTDB lineage: Bacteria > Pseudomonadota > Gammaproteobacteria > Enterobacterales > Enterobacteriaceae > Photorhabdus > Photorhabdus luminescens. The sequence continues at coordinate 258,455 of NZ_JXSK01000006.1, forward strand.
GGCCAGCTCAGGATCATCAAACTCCTGCAACCAGCTCATTGAGTAGGGATATGGACTGACTTTTCCTTGGTAGAACAATATCGGTATCACCAGAGGTAACGTTTTATGACCAGCATCAAGATGACGTTGCATCGCAGCGATCGCGTAACGTAGCAGCCGAAACGCCATATGCTTATCCGGTGAACTCTGATGCTCAATCAGACAATATACGTAGCCGTCACCCTTACCTGCTTTCAACGAATACAACACGTCGCTGTAGTACGGTCGAAGATCGTCTTCGATAAAACTCCCTGACGCCAGTTGCAGCGTTTCCAGATCACACACTTTGAGTAACGCCGGCGGTAGATGAAATTGCAGAAAATCCCTGGCAGTATCTGGATGTGTCAAGAACTGCTTAAAAATAGCATCATGCAATGTAGGCGTAGTGTTTTTCTTCATCGTTCATCATATCCTAAAACTCCAAGTTTAACTTTAACACACCCCACATATGTTCACATAGAGGGCTATTCACCTCAACCTCCGGGATCAATTAAACGTTGCTAACTAAAAACCACATCATGGGCAGTAATAGGATAACCATCAGACCACTTTATTCTTTCTCTTAAATGAAATAACTACACTTTATTATCTTTGGTTTCCCAATTGGCTGCTAAATCGAGATTTAACTTACCATTAATAGCTGTGTCAATTAATTCACTAAAAGAAGTCGTGAATAATATCAAATTCAATATCACTTTAAACTTTATGGACATCAAGAGATTTAGACTCTGAACCATTATTATGACAACAGTATTCTGGTTAGTTGCCAGTTGTGTACCAGGAGGAATAATTGTTGTATGAGATAATATCAAATCTCTAAATATAGTTTCTGCGAATAAAGATATATTTTTCATTGACTTTTTTATCATCATTTCTTCAATAAGACTTTGTTTTTTTAATATTGATATTGCCTCGATTGTAAATAATCCTGCCGAGAAATATTCCCCGAATCTTTTCTTCCAGTTAAAAAATTCTCGATCCTGCTCACAAAACGACATATTTTCCTGAACAGGAGAGTCGAAATTTATATCTATGTGTCTAATTACTCTTTTATTTTTATTTTTTAGTTGAAAAATTAACATCTATATAGTAATTGAATATATTAAGTTATAGGTTATATTTTATATTATCCAATCCATTAGGGAGAGATTTATGGCGGTACCAACGCTCAGGCATTTTATTAATAGTCAGTATGTTGAATCTAAAGGTTCCGAATATTTTGATCTAGTAAGCCCGGTCACTGGTGAAATTTATGCTCGTTCTCCTAACGCGACTGTAGCGGATGTTGATGAAGCTTATGCAGCGGCTAAAGAGGCATCCAAGATCTGGCGGCGCAGTACACCGTCAGCACGTCAGAAAGCATTACTGGCATTAGCCGATGCGGTGGAAAAAAACGCTGAGCGCCTGATCGAAGCGCAAAGCCGCAATACGGGGCAGCTCAAGCATCTGATTGCCTCTGAGGAAGTTGCGACGTCAGTAGATCATATCCGTTTCTTCGCTGGCGCCGCCCGTTTTCTAGAAGGTAAAGCGACTGCTGAATATCTTCCTGATATGACGACCAGCATCCGGCGCGAACCACTAGGCGTGGTGGGGCAAGTGACGCCGTGGAACTACCCGCTGATGATGGCAGTATGGAAGATAGCGCCTGCGCTGGCAGCGGGGAATACTGTGGTGCTCAAACCGAGCGATACCACGCCGGAAAGTACTCTGTTGCTGGCTGAACTGGCCGCTCCGTTCTTCCCTATAGGCGCATTCAACGTGGTGTTGGGTAATGCCAGCGCGGGCGCTCTGGTTGTTTCACACAAAACGCCAGCTATGGTTTCCATCACGGGTTCCGTGCGCGCAGGTTTGCAGGTTGCCTCTTCGGCGGCGGCTAATCTCACCAGAGCGCATTTGGAGCTAGGCGGCAAAGCGCCAGTGGTTGTTTTCGCCGATGCGGATATGGACAAAGCGGTGGAGACCATTGTTACTGCGGGGTATTTCAATGCGGGTCAGGATTGTACGGCAGCCTCGCGTGTGCTGGTGCATGAGTCTGTTTACGATACCTTTGTCGCCAAACTGGCGGCGGCAGCTAAAGCTACCCGCTTTGGCTCTCCGGAAGATAAAGAGGCGCTGTATGGGCCGCTCAATAATGCTCGTCAGTTGGAGCAGGTCAAAGGGTTTATTGCGCGTTTGCCCGCTCATGCCTGTATCGAAACAGGAGGCCGTCAGGCCGAACGTTCGGGTTATTACTTTGAACCTACGGTAATTACCGGTCTGGAACAGCACGACGAAGCAATCCAGACTGAGATTTTCGGCCCGGTTATCACGGTGCAGAAGTTCCGCGATGAACAGGATGCCATAGAGAAAGCTAACGACGTGAAATATGGATTGGCCGCCAGTGTCTGGACTCGCGACCATAGCCGCGCGTTGCGCCTATCACGTGAACTCGATTCCGGTACCGTCTGGATTAACACCCATATTCCTCTTACGGCAGAAGCGCCGCACGGCGGCTTCAAGAGCTCTGGATATGGTAAAGATCTGTCGGCTTATGGCTTCGATGAATATACGCGTATCAAACACGTGATGAGTTCCAACGACTGACACAGGACATCCGTAATGATTCAGAATAGATCTCCACGCGACTTGGTGTCGCGTGCGCACCATGAGCTGTTTACTGACCGTGATGTAGGGGCGCTTGAGCGTTATTTTGCGCCGCATTTCATCGAACATTCCCCGTTGGTCAAAGATGGTCTTGCCGGATTGCGTGAGCTGGTCTGGACACATCCTGAACTGCGCCACGAAACGTATCGTGTACTGCAAGATGGTGATCTGGTCGCCATCCACGGTCGTTTTACGGGATTAGATGATTGGCCGTTAGTCGGTTTCGATCTGTATCGGGTTGCCGACGGCTTAATCGTAGAGCACTGGGACGGCCTGGCGCCGCAGGCTGCACCCAACGCCAGTGGCCGGACTCAGTTAGACGGCCCGACTGAAGCAGGCCATGACCATGACCGAGAGAAGAATCGCGAGCTGGTGGTCAACTTTTTTACACGTACCCTGATCGAGGGTCACTACGAAGAGTTTGGAAACTACACGAATGGTGAATTGTTTCACCAGCACAGCCCCGATATTCCCGATGGTACGGCAGCAGTCACCTCGTTTCTTAAGCAACTTAGGGATGAGGGGCAAGGTCTGCATTACACTAAAATTCACCGTACAGTAGCTGATGGGCAGTTTGTTCTGACTCATTCGGAGGGGAGTATCGCCGGAATGCGTCACAGCTACTTCGAGCTATGGCGCATTGAGAACGGCAAAGTGGCTGAACTTTGGGATGCTATCACCCCGGTACCGGAGGACGCAAAAGCGCTGCATCGCCACGGTATTTTTTAGCGTTGATCGATACCCGGCGCGGATGTCATGGCGGCAGCTTCGTATGTCAGGTTCCCGTTGAGACAATGCAGAAATATTACCTGTTGCGGTTGATGGCTTCAGGTGAACTGGCGGATTTCAGCGAATCTCACTGTGCAGTGATCGGTCACAGCGCGAAGCTTGTGGTCGCGATGCTCTACCAGCTCTGGGAGCTATTCACATCGGGCGTCTGTCTGTTGAAGCCCGTTTATTTCAGATTGCTGAGGAGGTTTCATTTATGACTGAATCTATGTTAGCCAAAAGACGCAGCGCGGCTATTGCAAAAGGCGTGGGCGTGACCACACAAATCTATGCGGAGCGTGCGGAAAACGCTGAAATTTGGGACGTTCAAGGGCAGCGTTATATCGATTTTGCCGCCGGTATCGCCGTGGTGAATACCGGTCATCGCCATCCGCGCGTTATCGCGGCAGCCAGAGAACAACTGGAACAGTTTACCCACACCTGTCATCAGGTGGTGCCCTACGAAAATTATGTGGCGCTGGCCGAACGTCTGAACCGCTTGGTGCCTGGTAATTTTGCGAAGAAGACCGTCTTTGTCACTACCGGGGCCGAGGCGGTGGAAAATGCAGTGAAGATCGCGCGTGCCGCTACCGGGCGCAGTGGCGTGGTAGCTTTCAGCGGCGCTTTTCATGGCCGTACCTTCCTCGGTATGTCATTAACCGGCAAAGTTGCACCGTACAAAATGGGGTTCGGCCCGCTGGTTAGTGATGTTTACCGTGTTCCGTTTCCGATCGGGTTGCATGGCATTAGTGTGGAACAAACGCTGAATGCGCTGGAAAATCTCTTTAAAGTTGATATTGAGCCCACGCGCGTTGCTGCCATCATCATCGAACCGGTACAGGGCGAAGGTGGTTTCTATCCTGCTCCTCCCGAGCTGCTCAAAGCTTTGCGTGAGATCGCCGATTGCTACGGCATTGTACTTATCGCCGATGAGATCCAGACCGGTTTCGCGCATACTGGCAAACTGTTTGCTATGGAGCATCATGAGGTTGTTGCCGATCTGACCACGATGGCGAAAGGTCTGGCGGGCGGTTTGCCGCTGGCGGCTGTAACGGGACGTGCAGAGTTGATGGACGCTGTAGTGCCCGGTGGTCTGGGGGAACTTATGGTGGTAATCCAGTGGCGATTGCGGCCGCCCATGCGGTGCTAGATGTGATCGAAGAAGAAAAGCTGAATGCGCGGGCGACGCAGTTGGGAGACCAGCTAAAACAGCGTCTGCATGAACTGCGACCACGTGTCCCGCAGATCGCCGACGTGCGTGGGCTTGGGCTGATGATTGCGGTGGAGTTTAACCATGTGGACAGTCAGGAACCCGATGCCAGCTTTACCAACGCGGTACGTCAGAAAGCGCTGGAGCGTGGTCTGATCCTGTTGATGTGCGGTATACACGGCAACGTGATCCGTTTCCTTCCGCCGCTGACCATACAAGATAACGTTTTTAATGAAGCGCTCAACATTCTGGAGTCTGTGCTGCTCGATCTGACAGGACAGTAGATAGAACCTGCTGCCTCACAAGAGGGGATAACAATGTGCTGGTATTTAAAGGTATTAAAGAACTATGCATGCTTCAGAGGGCGAGCCGGGCGTAAGGAGTTCTGGTGCTTCGTTCTGTTCCAGATCCTGGCTGTATTTATTATCTCTTTCCTTGAAAGATACTTTGCCGTTGCCAATCCTGAAGTTTATATGGGCTGGTTCAGCGCTGTCTATTTGTTGCTCACGTTTTTGCCCACGTTAGCAGTGAATGCCCGCCGCCTACACGACATCAACTGTAGCGCTTGGTGGTTATTGCTGCATCTCATACCGTGTATCGGCACTGTTATTCTGCTGATTCTCGCTGGTCTGAAAGGGAGCTCTGGCGGCAATAAATACAACTCAGATAGCCAAACTCACTCATAGGGAAACTCTCCAGACCAGGCCAGCGGGTGGATTTCAAGATCACGACAGGAGTACTGAAATGATAATGAATAGAAGAGACTTTATTGCTACCGTCGCGACGCTCGCCGGGGCGGGAGTGCTTTCATCCATACTTCCCAACTTATCCCTGCTCGCCCGGACTTTAACCGAGGCTGATGCTTCGGCCATCAATGTTGATAAGCTCCGGCCGACACTGTTGCAGGATGCGCAGCATAGAGCTAGCCGGTTGGGGTTGGATCCGCGCATCTGGAGCTGGCATAAAGACGCTGCTGCTGACGCCATGCCAGCCAACTATTATGAAGCTTCTTTGGCTGACTGGCCGGCTTTTGGAAGCTTGCCTGGAGACCAGAACTGTGAGGTTGTGGTTATCGGCGGTGGGTTGCTGGGCGCTTCCACGGCATTGCATCTTGCTGAGGCGGGAGTGGACGTGATTCTGGTTGAAAAGGATAACATTGGTTCAGGAGCTTCTGGCCGCAACGGGGGACAGATGACCCCTGGGTTTGCACGTTGGGAAGCTAAAACCGTTCTGGAAAAACTTTCATTCGATGAGGCTAAACGCTTATGGCGTTTTGCATCTATTGAAGCGATGAATCTCGTGGATGAACTCCGTGAGCGTTATAGTTTCGAATGTGATCGCAAATATGGTCATGTCACTGCTGCGGTGCACGCAGGCCATATGGGGCCGTTGGTGGCTAATGCCGATGCCCGGCGCCAGTTGGGAGATACGGCGATGAAGGTTATCGGACCGCACGAATTGCAGGAAGAGTATGTGCGTTCGGGCATCTACCACGGAGCAAATATCGACAGTATCGGCGGGCAGGTCCAACCTCTGGCGCTGTTGCGTGGTCTGGTTTATGGTTTCGCCAGACTGGGCGGGCGAATCTATGACAGCACGAAAGTGAAGAGCATCAAGCAGGATGCTGGCGGCACAGTCGTAGAAACTGAGCGGGGGATTATCAGGGCAAGTAAAGCTGTGGTATTGGGTGTGCATGTCTCCACGGGTGAGTTTATCTCCGGCCCTTCCACTACGATGCCTTTTTTCTCCTACGTGGCGGTAACGCCGCCGTTGCCAGTGGATGTCAAAGAGCTGATCCCGTCAGATCTGCCGGTCTACGATACACAGTTACAAGTTGATTACTATCGTGCGGTGCGCAACAACCGCCTGCTGTTCGGTGGACAGGGTACTGGCAACTCTTGGTCGCCGCGTGATGTGAACAACTATCTGCTTGAGCGAATCAGAACCGTGTTCCCGCAGTTGGAAAAAGCCGAACTGGAATATTCTTGGGGCGGGATCAGCGATCTGACCCTGAACGGCGCCATTGATGCCCGCAAGAGCGGTGACAGAGTACCCGTGTATATGGTACATGGTTGGAGTGGTCATGGAGTGGCGCAGACGGTGCGCATTGGCAAAGCTATCAGCGACGATCTTACCAGACGCAATGACGACTTTACCATGCTTACCCGCATTGACCACGTGAATCTCCCGTTGGGTTCCTATCTCTCTCCGGTAGCCATTCCGTTGGCTAAGGGGGTTTTGGGAGTAATAAGTACGTTTAATCCGGCAGATATGGTTTCGTTCTGAACAGAGGACAGAGGACAGAGGACAGAGGACAGAGGACAGAGGACAGATATTTTCAAGTGAAGATATGTCTGTCAGTCAATGGAAATATTTCATGGGAATGTTATAAATTGAAAATAATAACGTCAATTATTTTTTATTGTGATAATGTTAACGTAAATAAAAGTAATACAGAAAACATTAAAAATAAATTTTCTTTATATCTATTATTAAGCGGATAATTTATCTTTATAATTAAGGATGGTGAATTTCTTGGCATTGGTGGTTCAAGGTGAATAGCATTAAAACAGTGAGTATCCAACATATTATTGATAATCAAAAGTTTTCGAAAGTTCAATGGCAAGTATTAATTCTCTGTTTCTTAATTGTTGTTATTGATGGTTTTGACACGGTATTAATGGGGTATATTGCATCAGCAGTGATCGATGATTTTAAAGTAGAGGGCGCTGTTCTTGGGCCGACGATGGGTGCCGCTCTTGTTGGGTTATCGTTGGGTTCGATTTTTGCCGGTCCACTTGCAGATCGGTTTGGTCGAAAGTCAGTGTTGACAATATCCGTCACAGTTTTTGGCCTGTTAAGTCTTGCTACCGCTGTTGCAGATTCAATACAGACATTAACTATTTTGCGTTTTTTGACGGGGTTAGGTCTTGGGGCGGCAATGTCAAATGCAATAACTTTAATATCTGAATATGCGCCAGAGAATCGGCGATCTTTGTTAATCAATATTGTTTTTTGTGGTTTTCTTGTTGGCGCATCGGTAGGCGGGGTAATTTCTGCATGGATTATTCCACATTTTGGTTGGCAGGGAGTTTTGATTTTAGGTGGTATTTTGCCGTTATTTTTATCTCTATTTCTCTTTTCTCTATTACCTGAATCACTTAGATATCTGGTTTTGAAAGGGGGAGAAGAAGGTAATATAAGACGAATTTTATCTAAAATGACCGGCAATACTTTAAATGATATAAATAAGTTTACCTTTGATGAAGAAGAAATTATACATGAATCATCAATCAAAACGGTTTTATCCAATCGATTCTTACTTGGTACTATAATGTTATGGATAACTTATTGCATGGGAGCATTGGTTTTTTATGTTCTGACAAGTTGGATGCCATTTTTAATGAATGATGTTGGTTTCAGTATTAGCATGGCGGCAATACTGACAGCATTATTTCCTTTTGGGGGAGTAATAAGTACGGTTTTTTCCGGTTGGTTAATGGATCGAATTAATCCTCATAAAGTGGTTGCAACTAATTATGCTCTAACGGGTATTTTGGTCTTTTTTATTGGTCAGGAAGAAAATGTATTATTATTGAGTATTCTGATATTTCTTGCGGGGATGGCGCTAAATGGCGCTCAGGGGTCGATGGGGGCAATCGTCGCACAATTTTATCCTACCCATTGTAGGGGAACGGGTGTTGCCTGGATGTTAGGATTTGGTAGATTCGGTGGGATTTTTGGCGCTTTATTTGGTGCAGAACTGATCAAGCTTGAATTAAGTTACAGTAGTATTTTTGCCATTTTATCTATTCCCGCTATTTTAGCTGCTTTATCATTAACATTTAAGGATGTGAGTTATAGAAGGAATAAATAGATAATTTTATAAAAATAACAATTGGTTAATATATTAAAAATAACTAGCATTAATATTCGTGTTATTTTTGAAATAATATTGATTTTAAGGTTTAAATTAGTGCCGCCATTTTTTATGATTTCAATAAATAATTTAATATAGGTATTTAGTTATAAATGTATATGGTGAAAAAGTTATTTTTATATTTAAAGTTTAAATGAGATATAGAGTGTCTTAAAGTTAAATTATTTAAATGGGAGGATATTTAATTTATGCAACAGTAAATATTATTGAGTGGTGTATAGATTGCTCTGTATATTATTATAAAGCAATGAAAAATTAAATTATTTTAATTTGAAATTGTTTCTCGATGGTTGTTGACATAATAATATCTGTATTTTTACGCTCTAACTATTACAGAATGTATGTAATTAAGTTAAATATAATTTTTATTTTTGCATTTTTGCTATATTCGTTAGCGGTATTGTCTTATTGTTGAAAAATAATTTTTTATGAATTATTTTTAGCTTGGCGTTATATTTTGATATAATTGAATGCACAGGATTATTTTATACCTATTGAATAACTTTATTTTGAATTAGTATATCATTTTATTATTGGAGTAGAGATTATTTTATAGGTGATTGTCAAAGTAGTATTCTGATAGTTAGATATAAATTGGTCTGTTTTGTCTTTAAAAATACTTAGTTTTTTGTGAAATGGTTTTAAGTGGGTATTAATGGCAAATGGATAAAATATAAAGGTTATTTGGTAATTATGGATAATAAATGCAGTTAATGGTTAAGTTTTTAATTATAGAATTCGGCGTTAGTCAACAAAAGTTGCAGTCAATTAATTGAGCAGTGGCATCCGGTGTTTGAGTCTCTTGGATAGATAGCCGATGTGTCTATTTTTATTTTTGGTCAAGAAGTAGGAGAGAAACATTAGTGATGACTGTCGGGAATGACGGTTTTCAAATTTCTAACAGATTCATTGAGGTAGTAGTAAATGAAAAATAACTTTGCTAAAGCGGGAAGTGCGTTTAAAACTCAGACGTCGAAAAATATAACCGACGCGAATGACGTTCCACAACAGACTCAAAATACAAAGAATATCCTTCAGAGACTGACATCCAGTGAATTATTTTGGTATGAGCGTCTTGCTGCTTTGCAACCCCTCCAGTTACCTTTCGAAATCGCCGGAGAACACACAGAACCCAGATGGACAATGAGCGCTTGGCAGTCTCCTCTACCAAAAAAGGGTGAAGAGGAGCCATTGCGAACGTTGTTACAAACATTTGTCATTTATCTTGCGCGTCTGACTCAGCAGACGGTATTCCAAATCGGTTGGCGCGTGGATGAAGTTAAAGATGAATCGGCAAATCTGGCGACGGTGGTACCTATGGCCGTTGAGGTAGAGTTTGATAAGCCTTGGCGTGAGGTAGCTGGCTGGGTTAATAACGAGCTGTCCCGGTTGGCGCAGCATGGTACATTTAGTTGTGATCTCTTTTATTGCTCTCCTTCATTGCATGCTATCCCGGCGTTGGCAACAAGTCGGCCATGGCGAATCGCCGTCTCGTTGATAAAGGATGGTAGGCCGCGTGATCAGAAGGTATCTGGCGAATTACTGACCCTCCAGATAAATGCGCAAGGGGGTTTTCGTTGGATCTACGATGAAAACCGCTTGAGCACGGAAGTTGTTTTACGGATGAGTGAGCACTTACAGGTGTTGGCAGCATCGAAAAATATGGGGGATGAAATTCCTGTTGGGCAGCTTAATTTGTTGCCTGAGGCTGAACGCACATTGCTACTGGAAACTTGGAACGTCACTGAAACCCCCGATCCTAACCCGTTATGTATTCACCAGTTATTTGAACAGCAGGCAGAGCAAGCCCCGGAAGCTACGGCGCTAGAATACCAAGAGTACAGTTTCAGTTATGCCGAATTAAATGCCCGCGCCAACCGACTTGCCCATCAACTGATTGAATTAGGTGTCATACCGGACCAGCGGGTAGCGATTTGTGTAGCGCGCACCCCGGCGATGGTGGTAGCGCTACTGGCGGTGCTGAAAGCTGGCGGTGCTTATGTGCCGTTGGATTCAACTTATCCGGCGGAGCGTTTGGCGTATATCTTGAATGATACAGCGCCGTCAGTGGTGTTGGCTGATGAAAGCGGGCAGGCGGCGTTGGGTGAAGATGCCTTGGCCGGGCTGACAGTGCTTGACCCGAATATTTCGCCTGACCAGCCGGACAGTAATCCATTGGCGGCTTCATTGACGCCGCATCATCTGGCCTATGTGATTTACACCTCCGGTTCAACTGGGCAGCCGAAAGGGGTAATGATAGAACATCAGGCGATTTATCAACGTCTTCTGGGCGTTAATGACACCTATGCCGTTACTGCGCAAGATCGGGTGTTGCAATTTGCCGCGTTTGCGTTTGATGTTTCAGTAGAAGAATTTTTCTCGGCATTATGCAATGGGGCCACACTGGTTATCCGGGATGATAGCTGGTTGGCTTCGGTACGGGAATTTATTGCTTTAACCCGGCGACATCATATTACTATCGTTTCTCTGCCGACCTTATTCTGGTCTGAACTGGCGGCCAGAGAGGCCGGGTTGCCGCTGCCGGATTGTCTCAGGCTGATCATGATTGGTGGTGAGGCGGTAAAAAGGAACGCCATTCAGGACTGGTTTATGCAGGAAGGCTACCGGCCCCAATTATTGAATGGTTATGGTCCGACGGAAAATACCGTGACGGTAACTTATAAGGAGGTGTTATCCCCGGAGGATGCCCGCTCTATCGGCCAGCCGGTTAAAAATTCCCGCATCTACCTGTTGGATAAATATGGTGAATTGGTACCGGTAGGTTGCGTTGGTGAAATGTATATTGGCGGCGTCGGGGTGGCTCGGGGTTATCTGAACCGGCCTGCATTGAGCGAAGAACGTTTTATACCTGATCCCTTTAGTTCGGTATCTGGTGCGCGGATGTATCGTTCCGGGGATTTGGCTCGCTACCTGCCGGATGGTGACTTAGAATTCTTGGGCCGTAACGACGAGCAGGTTAAAATCCGCGGCTTCCGGGTTGAGTTGGGGGAAATTGAAACCCGCTTGGTGGAACACCCGGCGGTGCAAGAGGCAGCGGTGCTGGCGCTGGATGACGGGCAGCACAAACGGCTGGTCGCCTATGTGGCGGCGGAAGCACATGAGAGATTGGCTGCTGATTTGCGTGAATACTTGAGTGCGATTTTACCTGACTATATGGTTCCGGTAGCTTTTGTACGTCTGGACGCCTTCCCGCAGACCCCGAGCGGCAAATTGGATCGCCGGGCATTACCAGCGCCAACAGAGGAAGATTTTGCCCGTCAGATTTATGAAGCCCCAAAAGGGGAAGCCGAAATTACTCTGGCGGCTATCTGGCGTGAATTATTGGGCATTGAGCAGATAAGCCGGCATGATAGTTTTTTTGCTTTAGGCGGCCATTCCCTGCTTGCTGTACGTATGATTGAACGCCTACGTCACTTGGGATTGACACTAACGGCGCGCGATCTGTTCCAGTCTCCGGCGCTGTCAGACTTGGCCCTAGCGTTGGGGCAGCATCGGGCTGTGATCGTCCCACCTAACGTCATTACGCCGGCCACTACGGCGTTGACGCCGGAGATGTTGCCGCTGATTGATTTGACTCAGACTGACATTGACCGCATCGTTGAGCTGGCGCCGGGTGGGATAGCTAATATTCAGGATATCTATGCATTATCGCCGTTGCAGGACGGTATTCTGTTCCACCACCTGCTGGAACAGGAAGGCGACCCCTATCTGTTGCTCTACCCGGTGGTCTTTGCTAACCGATCTCTGCTAGACCGTTATCTGGCGGCGGTGCAACAGGCGATTGATCGTCATGACATCCTGCGGACGGCGTTTATTTGGCAAGGATTATCAGCCCCGGCGCAAGTGGTTTTGCGCCGGGCACAGTTGTCGGTGATGGAACTGACGTTAGATCCGGTTGACGGCCCAGTCATTGACCAGCTAACCCGGCGTTTCGATCCGGGGCATTATCGTCTTAATTTGAGTCAAGCACCGCTACTGCATTTTGTTATCGCTCAGGAAACTGATGGCCGCTGGTTCTTACTGGAATTGGAGCATCACTTGATCGGCGACCATGAAACGATGGAATTGATGCATCGTGAAGTTCAGGCGTATTTTGCCGGGCAGGAAGAGCGCCTGCCAGCGCCAGCCCCTTTCCGCAATCTGGTGGCTCAGGCCCGGCTCGGCGTAAGTCAGGAAGCACATACCCGTTTCTTTACCGACATGTTGGCGGAAGTAGATGAGCCAACGTTACCATTTGGACTGGCGGAGGTGCATCGTGACGGATCTCGAATGACGGAAGCCCACCGGATGCTGACCACCACGTTAAATGACCGTCTACGCAGTCAGGCTCGGCGTTTGGGTGTTAGTCTGGCGGCGTTGTGTCATCTGGCTTGGGCACAGGTGCTGTCGCGTACCAGCGGACAAGAGAAAGTGGTGTTTGGCACCGTCCTGTTTGGACGCATGGCGGCAGGGGAAGGGGCAGACAATGGCATGGGGTTATTTATGAATACCCTGCCGTTGCGATTGGATATTGATGATACCCCGGTACAGGATAGTGTGCATATGGTGCATCTGCGACTGGCGGAATTGCTGGAGCATGAGCACGCTTCACTGGCGCTGGCCCAGCGGTGCAGTGGTGTTCAGGGTGAAAACCCACTCTTTAGCGCTCTGTTCAACTATCGTCATAATGAGCAGCCGGTGACGCTGGATGAAACGATGGCCGGGATTGAATTCCTGGGCGAGCAGGAGCGGACTAACTATCCGTTTGGGTTGTCGGTGGAGGATGGTGGTTCCACGTTGGGACTGACTGCTCAAGTGGTGCAGCCGTTTGATCCCGATCGGCTATGCGGTTATATGCAGCAGGCGCTGGAAAGTCTGGTGGAAGCGCTTGAGCAGGCCCCGGAGACGCCGATACGTGTGTTAAATGTCCTGCCTGAAACGGAGCGGACATTATTACTGGAAACCTGGAATACCACGGAAACTCCGTATCCTGACCCGTTATGTATTCATCAACTGTTTGAGCAACAGGTAGAGAAAACCCCGGATGCGACGGCATTAGAATATCAAGATCAGACTTTCAGTTATGCCGAATTAAATGCCCGCGCCAACCGGTTGGCCCATCAGTTGATTGCGCTGGGCGTAGTGCCGGATCAGCGGGTAGCGATTTGCTTGGCTCGTTCTCCATCGGTGGTGGTAGCGCTGTTGGCGGTACTGAAAGCCGGTGGGGCCTATGTGCCGTTGGATCCGACTTATCCGGGAGAACGTCTGGCGTATATTTTGAATGACACCGCCCCGTCCGTGGTATTGATTGATGAAGCTGGTCGGACGGCGCTTGGTGAACAAACGCTTGCAGGATTGACGTTACTTGACCCGAATACTCAATCAGACCGGCCGGACAGTAACCCACAGGTAGCCGAATTGATGCCGCAACATTTGGCTTATGTCATCTATACCTCCGGCTCAACTGGGCAACCGAAAGGGGTGATGATAGAACATCAGGCGCTGTATCAACGTCATTTGGGTTTTAATGAGACCTATGCCGTCACGGCGCAAGACCGGTTATTACAATTTGCCTCTTTTGCATTCGATGTTTCAGTAGAGGAATGCTGCTTGTCATTGTGTAATGGCGCCACGTTAGTGATGCGTGATGAGCATTGGCTGACTTCGATGCAAGAATTTATTGCCTTAGCCTGGCAAAACCGAATCACCGTGATGTCACTGCCGGCGTTATTTTGGTCCGAACTGGTTGCCAGAGATAATGGATTACCGTTGCCGGATTGCCTCAGGCTCATCATCATTGGCGGTGAGGCAGTGAAAAAGAGTGCTGTTCAAGAGTGGTTTACGCGGGAAGTCCATCGTCCCCGACTATTGAACGCTTATGGCCCGACGGAAAATACCGTGACGGCGACCTGTAAGGAGATATTATTCTCGACAGATGATCGTTCTATCGGTCGGCCGGTTAAAAATACCCGCATCTACCTGCTGGACAGAGATGGTCAGCCGGTACCGTTAGGCTGTGTTGGCGAAATGTATATTGGCGGTGTGGGCGTGGCTCGGGGTTATCTTAACCAGCCCGAATTGAGTATAGAACGTTTTATACCTGATCCCTTTAGTCCGGTATCCGGTGCGCGGATGTACCGCACTGGTGATTTAGCTCGCTACCTGCCGGATGGGGACTTGGAATTTCTGGGCCGTAACGACGAGCAGGTCAAAATTCGAGGTTTCCGGATTGAACTGGGGGAGATTGCAACCCGATTGATGGAGCACCCGGCAGTACAAGAGGCGGCGGTGTTGGCGCTGGAGGGCGGGCAGGGCAAACGTCTGGTTGCCTATGTGGCAGCGGAAGCGAATACGGAGTTGGCTGCCGGTTTACGTGAATACTTGAGTGCGACTTTACCTGATTATATGGTCCCGTCAGCTTTTGTGCGCTTGGATACCTTCCCGCAGACCCCGAACGGCAAGTTAGATCGCCGGGCATTACCGGCGCCACGAGAGGAAGATTTTGTCCGTCAGGTTTATGAAGCTCCGCAAGGGGAGACGGAAATCGCCTTGGCTGCCATCTGGCGTGAGTTATTGGGCATTGAGCAGATCAGCCGACATGACAGCTTCTTTGTGTTGGGCGGCCATTCCCTGCTCGCTGTGCGCATGATTGAACGCTTGCGTCATCTGGGGTTGATGCTGACAGCGCGTGATCTGTTCCGATATCCGGTGTTGTCAGAATTGGCGCAAACATTGGGACAGCATCAGGTTGTAGTGGTGCCGCCTAATGTCATCACCCCGGCCACTACGACGCTGACGCCGGAAATGTTGCCACTGATTGATCTGACTCAAACTGATATTGATCGCATTGTTAGGCAAGTACCGGGCGGAGTCGCCAATATTCAAGATATCTATGCCTTGTCGCCGTTGCAGGACGGTATTCTGTTCCATCACTTGTTGGAACAGGCAGGCGACCCGTATCTGTTGCTCTATCCGGTGATCTTTGAGAATCGCTCTCTATTGGACCGTTATCTGGCGGCGGTACAACAGGCGATTGATCGCCATGACATCTTGCGTACCGCTTTTATCTGGCAAGGATTATCCGTTCCAGCACAGGTGGTTTTACGCCGGGCACAGTTGCCAGTGACGGAACTGACGCTGGACCCGACTGACGGCTCAGCCATTGACCAGTTAACCCGGCGTTTTGATCCGGGGCATTATCGTCTTGATTTGAGTCAGGCCCCGCTACTGCATTTTGTTATCACCCAGGAAACCGATGGCCGCTGGTTCTTACTGGAATTGCAGCATCACTTGATTGGCGATCATGAAACGCTGGAAGTGATGCACCGTGAAGTGCAGGCCCATTTTACCGGGCAGGGAGATAGTCTGCCAGCGCCAGTTCCTTTCCGCAATTTGGTGGCTCAGGCCCGGTTTGGGCGGAGTCAGGCAGAGCATACCCGTTTCTTTACCGACATGTTGGCGGCGGTGGATGAACCAACGTTACCATTCGGACTGGCGGAGGTGCATCGTGACGGATCTCAGATGAGGGAAGCTCACCGGGCGCTAACAGCGACATTAAATGATCGCCTGCGTAGTCAGGCCCGGCGTTTTGGCGTCAGTCTGGCGGCGTTATGTCATCTGGCCTGGGCGCAGGTGTTGTCGCATAACAGCGGGCAGGAGAAAGTGGTGTTTGGCACCGTCCTGTTTGGGCGCATGGAGGCAGGAGAAGGGGCAGACAATGGTATGGGGCTGTTTATGAATACCTTGCCGTTGCGACTGGATATCGATGATACCCCGGTACAGGATAGCGTGCGGGCGGTACATTTGCGACTGGCCGGGTTGCTGGAGCATGAGCATGCTTCACTGGCGCTGGCCCAGCGGTGCAGTGGTATCGCCAGCGGTACACCGCTCTTTAGCGCTCTGTTCAACTATCGACACAATGCCTTATCGGCAACGTCGGATGACATCATCAGCGGTATTGAATTTCTGGACGGACAGGAACGAACGAACTATCCGTTTGGACTGTCGATAGAAGACGGTGGTTCCACGTTGGGGCTGACCGCCTTGGTGGTGCAGCCGTTTGAGCCTGATCGGCTATGCGGTTATATGCAACAGGCGCTGGAAAGTCTGGTGGACGCGCTTGAACAAGCCCCGGAGACGCCAGTACGTGCGCTGAACATCCTGCCTGAAACGGAACGTACATTGTTGCTGGAAACCTGGAATACCACGGAAAACCCGTATCCTGACCCATTATGTATTCACCAACTGTTTGAGCAACAGGTAGAGAAAACTCCGAAGGCGACCGCGTTAGTGTATGAAGAGCAGTGTTTCAACTATGCTGAATTAAATGCTCGCGCCAACCGACTTGCCCATCAACTGATTGCATTGGGCGTCATGCCGGATCAGCGGGTGGCGATTTGTATGGCACGTTCACCGGCGATAGTGGTGGCCTTGTTGGCGGTACTGAAAGCTGGCGGGGCTTATGTGCCGCTAGATCCGACTTATCCGGGAGAACGTCTGGCGTACATTCTGAGTGACACGGAGCCGTTCGTGGTATTGGTTGATGAGGCTGGCCGGGTGGCGTTGGGCGAAGAAGCGCTTACCGGGTTGACAGTGCTAACTCCGAGTACCTTGCCAGACCAGCCGGACAGTAACCCACTGGTAGCCGAGTTGACGCCACAACATCTGGCTTATGTCATCTATACTTCGGGTTCAACCGGACAGCCGAAAGGGGTGATGATAGAACATCAGGCGGTATATCAACGTCATCTGGGTTTTAATGAGACTTATGTGGTCACTGCACAAGATCGGTTGTTACAATTTGCTTCTTTTGCGTTTGATGTTTCAGTAGAAGAATGCTGCTTGTCATTATGTAATGGCGCCACATTGGTCATGCGTGATGATCGTTGGCTGACTTCAATGCAGGAATTTATTGCCTTAGCCTGTCAGAACCGTATCACAGTGATGTCGCTGCCGGCGTTATTTTGGTCCGAATTGATTGCCAAAGATAATGGATTAACGCTACCGGATTGCCTCAGGTTTATCATTATTGGCGGTGAAGCGGTCAAAAAGAGCGCTATTCAGGACTGGTTTATGCAGGAAGGCTACCGACCCCGACTATTGAACGCTTATGGCCCAACGGAAAATACCGTGACGGCGACTTGTAAGGAGATATTATCCCCGACAGATGATAGTTCTGTCGGCCGACCGCTTAAAAATACCTGTGTTTACCTACTGGATAAATACGGTCAGCCCGTCCCATTAGGCTGCGTTGGCGAAATGTATATTGGCGGCGTCGGCGTAGCACGGGGCTATCTTAACCAGCCGGAATTGAGCGCAGAACGTTTTATTGCAGATCCTTTTAGTCCGGTATCTGGTGCGCGGATGTATCGCACTGGGGATTTGGCCCGCTACTTACCGGACGGCAATCTGGAATTTCTTGGCCGTAACGACGAGCAGGTAAAAATTCGGGGCTTCCGGATTGAATTGGGAGAGATTGAAACCCGGTTGGTGGAATACCCGGCGGTGCAAGAGGCGGCGGTGTTGGTATGGGAGGATGGCCGGGGCAAGCATTTGGTCGCCTATGTGGTAGCGGAAGCGCATGAAGGTCTGACTGCCAGCTTGCGAGCTTATCTGAGTGCTATTTTGCCAGATTATATGGTGCCGTCAGCTTTTGTGCGTCTGGATACCTTCCCGCAAACCCCGAACGGCAAGCTAGATCGCCGGGCATTACCGGCACCGCGGGAGGAAGATTTTGCCCGTCAGGTCTATGAAGCGCCGCAAGGGGAAACTGAAACAATTCTGGCGGCTATTTGGTGTGAATTATTGGGTGTTGAGCAGGTCAGCCGACATGACAACTTCTTCGCATTGGGCGGCCATTCACTGCTCGCTATGCGAATGACGAATATTGCCGCTGGTCGAGGAATGGTTTGCACATTGAATACCTTGTTCCAATTCCCAGTGCTGGCTGAACTGGCCGCAAAAATCACCTCGGATTTGCTGTCACAGCCGCAAAACAGCGCTATATCGGTACGACCTGATGGGACAGAATTGCCGCTGTTCTTTGTTCCCAGTGGCATGGGTGACTACTCCTATGCTTTCGGGCTGGCTCAGCATATTCCGTCGGGCTACCCGATTTATGCGCTGCCTTGGCCTGCCATCAGTGAAGAACCGATGTCAACGATGGAAGAGCAAGCTGCCAGAATGATTACCTTGATGAAAGCCGTTCAACCGGTAGGTCCATATCGGATAGGTGGTTACTCTTCTGGCGGCATATTGGCTTATGCCATTGCCCAACGGCTTTTGAGTGCTGGTGAACGGGTTAATTTCCTGGGGCTGATTGACACGCTTGCTCCTCATTGCTTTGGTCAGCAGATAGAGCAACCAAAACATCAATTTTTTACCGAATTGGTCAGGCAATTAGGGGAAGAACATTCTGAACAGGTTGCGGCGTTGTATCAACGAATCGATGAGTTGAATTTGGTGCAGTTTATTGCAGCGGCGCAGGAATTGGCGTTATATCCCGTCAATTTGAGTGCTGACTTAATAGCGAAGCGTTGGGAACAGATGGAGTATTATGAGCAAATAGTCAGAAATTATGAGCCACCCGCATTAACGGTAACGTTGCATCAGTTTTATGCGGTGGAACCTTACCCGTCTATTTCTTTTGTGGCGGATGAAAAGTCAGAGCCTTTAAATATCGATTCATCTCTAGGTTGGGCGCAGGTAATAGCCGATATTTCGCTTAAGCTCATTGCTATTCCGGGTGACCACTTTAGTTTATTGGAAGATGATGAGAATAAAATTGCTTTAGCTCAGGCCTTAAATATGGCGCTGGCAACCCGTTGTGAAGGGGAGGTGGTATAATACTAATATATTAATGATTTAACCTTGATATAAAAATCCGGTATATATTTTTTTATACCGGATTTTTATTGAAAAATAAATGAAATGATAATTGCAATATAAGTTATTTAGTCAAGATTTTACTATTGTTATTATTTTTTATTTTATTTAAATCTGATGTGGTTTTGCATAGTAATTTCAATATAATTAACACTTTGAATGCAGTAGATATTATATAAGTTCAGTAAATAGTGTTCTAAAAGGCGGTTGAAACAGGTTAATTAAGGAAAGATAGGAAATATTATTATTCATGATAAAAGTAAAAAAACGTTATTCTTGAAGTGATCCCAAAAAGTTGGACAGGTTACATTAAGCAGCTAATAATACCTGAGTTCGGAACTCTACCGGACTCAGGCTATTTAATTTCAAGCGAATTCTTTAATCCTTCACTTGCACTATTAAAATCCAACCACCTGAAATATCAAGCCTAAAAAAATCAGATATAACATTCGGTCAATAAATAACCTTTCTGAGGTTCATCACTTTATTTATTCAATGTCTTATAAAAAACACAACAATATGATTGGAAAATATATCCACATATAAATAATTACATTAATAAATAGTTCATGTTATTAATAATTGATATTTAGATATATACAAAGTTGATTATATTAAAACGTTATCATTTATATACCTTCGACCCGGCCGTATGTGCGGGAATCCCACGGTAAATGTATTGGATAACAAATCCGTATTGACCGACAGCCTTTCGCGGTGCGAAGGGCTTCCCTCAACAACAGACAAAGGATCACTGTAATGGCTTTTATACCTATATCTAAAGATTTTACGAAACTGCTTAATACTCTGATCGAGCGACAGATCAAGGCGGCGGGTCGTCAGACCGAATGGTTTAACATGAGCTCTGACGAGCGTGCTGATTACATCAGGCAGGTAATCGACCGGCTACAAGAAATGCAGCAGAGTACCTTAAGTGTGCTGGCTGCCCAGCATTTTCAGATGCAGGACAACCCTATTTCTGTCGGCGACCAGTTGCAGACGTTACAGAAAATACGGAGGCAGATGAACAATGTGCGCGGCACGCCGGCGGTCAACGCCTACAAGCAGCAACTGGACCGCGACATCTTGTTATACCGTCGTCAGCAAACGGCCATAACGCACTTTGACAGTACTTGGGGCAAGGCTTTGGACATGCTAAGTCCCGGCGGCTTAAAGATTCTGAATGCGGCGCCCCTGAATACGGCGACTCTGAAGGAGGGGACCCCGAAGGAGGCGCTCCTGAAGGAGGATAAGGCGAACAAGCGGGCTAAGCTGGATGCTGAGATTAAGCGTCTGGAACAGCAACTGGCCGTACAGGTAGCCGACTCTACATTTAGCCAAAAATATGTGACGCTGTTTTCCGAACTGCAAGCTTACAAGGACGTCAATGCCCTCTACAACGCTTTTCTTAATGCATCATCCTCTAAGGAACAGGCTGCGGCCCTCGACGCGTTGACCAAGGTGCCTCAAGCCTCCGATGATCTGCCGGTAAATATTTCACTACTGATGATGGAGGAACGTCCTGGCTACATCCGCATGAACGTCGCGTTGGTCAATGCCAGCACTGATGGCCGCTTCAAGGACTTCTTTCTGGAGAACGGTAAGTTGGTCGTACCGACGAATGGGGTACTCAACTTCTCCTTCGGTACCGCAGCTCGCTCTCTGGCCTGGCAACAACAATACCGGCTCAAAAACGAGCCGCCATCCTCCCGTTCGCCGACCTATGCGCCAATTCGCTCGGTGCTGGTTAAAACTGCATTCGTCGAGAAGTACTTCGCCAATTATCTGGTTTCGGAAAGTACCTTGCGCGAAGGTTTCAAGGCGCAGTTGCTGGCTGACGGTCACAAGATGCTGCTGACCAACGTTGATCGCAAGGTGCCGAACCAGATTGGGATTCAGGTATCCGGTCAGGCTCTGAATACCACTATCCCCCGTGAGGTGCCATTGCCAAGCGCCTTGAGTGACCTGATCAATCAGAATGCTGATATCTCCAGCTTCCAGACTATCGGCCTGGAGGGATTTCGCCAGAACAGTTACCGCCCGGATCGTGACG
Organism: Photorhabdus luminescens subsp. luminescens; assembly: GCF_001083805.1. Classification (GTDB taxonomy): domain Bacteria; phylum Pseudomonadota; class Gammaproteobacteria; order Enterobacterales; family Enterobacteriaceae; genus Photorhabdus; species Photorhabdus luminescens. The sequence continues at coordinate 279,992 of NZ_JXSK01000006.1, forward strand.
GACTTTTCGTCAATATCCATGAGCTGGAACGCTCGGTCGGTTTTGCCAGTCGCCAGTACTTATTGGAAATGCCTCAGAGCAAAACACAGGGTAAATCCCAAAGCAAAACCTACCTGTCCGCAACACCCTTTGTGGTGATGAGCGTTGACGGCGACAAGATTAGCAGTAGTCACTTGAGCAAGGCGCAGACCGCCGAATTGTATCAATACAACGCCGCATTTTTTGAGAAGTTGGATCAATTGCGAGACGATGGGGAGAAGGCCAGTCGTTTATTCAAAGACAGCATCGAACGCGCAGAGTTCGAGCAGCAACTGGCGCGTTTGCTCGAACGCAACCACATCACCCCCGCAGGGGTGTTGGAGCCGAAGTACACTCGTGACAGCATGCGCGATATCAAGGGCAATAACCTGAACAAGGTGCTATGGGAACAGGCGTTCGCCGCTTCGGTCTGGCAGAGCGCCGATAATGACCCGCTGCTGTTCGGGTTGGCGGAGGGTCTGGTAGAAAACTCGGTTGTGGTCAAGGTTCTGCAAAGTGGCTATGTGCAAAGTGACATTGCCCAAGCCAAGAAGCTGCTGGAACCGCTGTACGAACAATGGCGCGTTCAGGCTGTCGAAGCGGAAACCCTGCGGGTTGATAAAGCCAATGCAGCACAGCATCCAAACAACCCGAAAATACTGGTTTTTGATAAGGCCACGGTTGAGCACTCACTGGATAGCAAGTTGCTCACCCTGTTGTTAGCCGGTCCCCAGCTCCTTGAGAGCGCCGATGCGCAATTGCGCTCGGAGGTTGAGGCGGCGCTGTTGAGTAATGAGGGCAGGAGCCTGCGCAAACAGGTCTTGTTCCATGCTTTGCGCCCGGTAGCTGATGGCCTTTCCAAGGCTGCGGTCCCGGTCAATTCCCACCGCAAGCTGGGTGGCTCCAAGGTTATAATCAATAATCGGTTGAATCAGCCTGACCCGTATCTAATCCTCAATACCAACTCTGAGGAGCTGGCGTATCACGATGGTTCGTACCTGATCAAGGACGATAAATACCGCAGTTACAACCAGTTCCGTCCGGACCCTAATAATGACGCCACACGTTACATGAATGACTTGGACACCCCGTTCGTGGGGGGGATTTCCGGGACCACCCAGACTGTCAGCAATGCTTTGCCGGAATTGTTCGATAGAACGTTGAGCGTCAGGGAGTACTGGCAGTTCCAGATGGCTAATGCGGCCTTCATGATCCGTAACGGCTATCATTCGTTCTTCGAAACCTTTTACGTCGCTGCGCGTTATGAACCGAAGGGTACGGGCAGTATCGGCGAGGACATGTTGCAGATGTTCGACAAGTACCGTGCTGAAGGCAATAAGGAGATGTTGCAGGGTGAACTGTATGACGGAGTGATGGCGCGAATCCTGCCGATCGTCAATCAGGGTTTGTCAGCGGCTGATGAGTTTCATCCACCGCGTTTTACCCGCATTGGTCCAATGTCGGCGCTGTTGGGGCAGGCGGTGAAGGATCTCGAACTCAAGGGCGGATTGGTGTCTGTAGATGATAGATTTGAACCCCGTCAAGGTAGTGCTGATATCCATCAGTTTGTTGCTGATCCTACACAGTTCGCTAAAACCCATACCATCAGTGCCGAGGCGTTGGTCAAGTCGGGCCGCCTGCCAGCGGAGGGTAATGTTCAGTTGGTGAAGGTCACGCCTAACTTGTATGAGCTTGAATACACCGAGCGAAATACCAATGATATATCGACAAACCACGAGTTGGCGTACTTCCTTGGCTACAACGGTTCGGATCAGGCTAATGCGGTACCTGCCTATGTGGACATTCCCAAGCGGGCGGTACTGGGCAACTTCCTCTTCACTGGTACGTTGTCGGGCGGCTCGCTGGTGGTGACCAGTCTTGACGCTAATACCTACCGGGTTTACCACGATGGTCGGGTCAACAGTTCGCTGTTGTACGACAATGTGGTGATGGCGGTCGACTATAAGGATTACCAAGTATCCGGTACCACCGAGGGTCTTGCCACAGCGTACATGCAGTACGTTCATGGCGAATGGCAACTGGCGTTCCAGCGTCAAGAATATCAACGAGATGGACAGCGGGTCTGGCCGAAGTTGCGCGATGGTGGAGAGCCACTCTCGATCCAGGTCGCCGACAGTCAGGTGGGGCAGCGCAATCAGGGCAAGTTTGCCACCTACCGCGAGCAGGTTCACCAACAACTGAAGAAGGTAGCAACGCAGTTTGGGGTGTCGGTCGAAGGGGTTGCCGACGATGTCTACACAGAAGGCGTGTTTTCTCCTGAACATCCAGAGATTGCCGCCTGGACCCGGTTGCGCGAAGCTGTTCAGGCCAAGATCTCTGCCGATATCGACCAAGTGGTGGGCAAGCGCTACCAGCTCCAGGAAGCACGACACACTTCAAGCGATACGGCTTTGATCGACCAGCAGATCAAACAACTCAATCTTACGCAGGACTACTACAGGGCGCAGTACGATTCAGTATTGCGTGAATCCGATTTTATCGAAAAGACTTGGTTCTGGCAGCATATCAAGGCTAAAGACGGCAGCGCTGCGGTGGTACGGATTGACGATACGGCTATCCAAGATGGGGAGCACACCAGCAGCGTGGGTGATCGTTATGCGATCGCCGAGGCTTACCAGCGTGGTGTGTTGGACGCCGCGTTTACTAATGGCTTACGCAACTTCCGTGAGATCAAAATCCCCGGAGTGGATAATGAAACGTCAGTTCTTGACATGAAGCGTCTGTTTCTTGAGAGAAAACTCACCGCCGAGCAACGGGGCGCCTTGAGCGGTCGCATCACCGAAACCAGCCAGGCCGAATACATCGATAAGGTACTACGGCAGACTGCAGTGTTCAGTGAGGACTTCCATGATGCCGGTAGTGTCTTCAATCGCCTGGTACCACAGGACTTTTATTTGTCGCTGGTTGGTGACCAATCCGGTGGCCGTTGTTACCCCTTGGTCAGGGCTATGGCTGTGGCATTGGCTAGTGGCGGTGAGACCGGCATCAACAATCTGGTGCAAAAACTGTTCTTCGCTTCCGCCGACCCGCAGGCAGGCAGCTCCACGCTGCTCAAGAACAGCTTGATCCGGCTGCACTCTAATGTTGAAGCCGTTCAAGCTTCCACGGAACTGGGCCTGTTCAATTTGTCCGAAGTGGTGTCGCGGCTGACCACAACGACCGACACTGCGATGTTCGCGCTCAATACTCAGAATCACTCGATGATGGTAGGGATCACTGACACAACCGAAGGGCGTCGCTATTACTTCTATGACCCGAACGTCGGAATCTTTGCTTTCAAAAATACTGATGATTTGTTCAAGGCGATGAACACGCACTTGGTGGAGCGCAATTTGGCCGTACACTATGGCTCATTCGGCAGTCAGTCGGTGCCAGCCTTCAACTTGATTGAGATCTATACCGGTAAGATGGCTGAGGTACCTGTGGGCAATGGTCTGAACGTGGCCGACTTGACCCGGTTCGAGGAACTGGCCAGTGTCATCGGGCAACGGCGCCAGGTCGAGCAGGTGGTGAGAGCGCCAGAGCGGGTCACAGAGGACTTGCGGCTAAGTACCTTGCTCAAGACCCTTGATGCCGAGCAATTAGGGGCACGGTTCGAAGTTGCTAGCACTCAGTTGGCGCAAGAACACCAATTGGACAGCCATTGGCTACCGATTATTGCCACGACCGAAGAGCTGGGAGAAGGTCGTTACCGAGTCCAGTTCATCAACCGTGACCAACCCGAGCAGACCCGCTGGCTGACCACCGACGATAGCACGTTTGTCGAATTCCGGCGCTTCGTCGATGAACATATGAGTGTGCTGAATGAGCACTTTACCCTGGAGAATGGTCGAATGCAGCTTCGCAGCGGGGGTGGCGAGGTCGCTCCGGTGGACGGGTTGAACGCTGGGTTTATGGTCCAGACGCTGATCCAGTGGTTTGCTGACAAAAACCGCCATGATGCTGCAAGCGGAGTGGCTTCGCCTGATTTAGCCACTGCACTCAAGATCCACAGCTATCTTGGTCTGACTCAGATGGCCCACGGTAGTCTCCAGGATGTAGTCAAGATCACTGAACTGGTACGCACGGCGCTGCGCGGCGAAGTGAAAGCCGCCGAAACTTCGTTTAAGGACTTTGCTTTGAGTTTGGGCCATACCGTCAATGAAGGTGCCGGTATATTGTTTGGTGGAGTCATGGTCGGTCTGGATGCCTATGAGCTGGCCCATGCCGAGAATGATGTACAGAAAGCCGTGTTCGGTACCCAACTGGCGTTCGACTCGGCCAGCTTCGTCACTGGCGCAGCAGGGGTGGGCGCCGGGTTGGTCGGTGCCTCGACGACTGCGGCAGTACTCGGTGGGGCCGGGGTGATCCTTGGTGGGCTCGCAGTGGGCTTTACGGCGCTGGCACAGGCTTTTGGCGCGGTTGCCGAGGATGCTAAGGCGGTAGGTCGTTACTTCTACGCGGTTGACCATGCCTACGACAAAAATGGCTATGATCATAAAGTCGAGAACGGGAAGCAGGTGATGGTGCCCCTGCCTGGGGCGGTAGTCAAGCGTCTCGACCTGCAAAAGAGCCAGATAGTCTTCGATAGCCAGTACATCTACCGTACCCATTCCGGCTCTACCGGTTCGGGGGAAATCAATTACTTCTTCTGGATCGGCGACTTTCCGCGAATGGTCCTCGACCGTAATCAGGCAATCGAGGTACGCAGCGGCATTGGTTACAAGGTGGCTTCCAAGTCCCTTGAGTACGGCGACAGTGTAGTGATCTTGCCGGGCACGCCCAAGTCCTACATCAGATACGAGTATATGCTGCTCCCCGGCGCTACCACACGCCATGACACTGGCTTTGACGTTATCCGCAGGCTTGAGGAAGACAAGCGGTTCGACTACGACTTCTACATCTTTCCGGGTGAGCAGACAATCCGCAAGATTCATCATGAGTATGTCGATACCTCGATTGAGGTGGTGCTCGATCGGCGCGACCGGCAACTGGTGGTGCCTAAGCTACCCAAGGAGCTGCATGGCTACCTGCGTTACGAGATCAAGGGTGCAGGTGGTAAGTACCAGATCGGCCTCAACGAAGGCACCCGAGTTAAGCTCACGAACGTTGTTGCCAGTGAGTGGATCATCGACCGTAGTCAGCTAACCAGTGACAGCATCAGCGTGTCGAAGAACCAGTTGGTGGTCGGCGGGGTTGTGGTAGAGCTTGACCTAACCCAGGATAAGCCGGTATCGGTGGTCAACAAGGGTGAGGTGCACGAAGTCGTTTTCTCTAACTCGAAGCTGACCGTTAATTTGGTTAGCGTAAATGCGGACGGATGGCAGGGAAACGGCCAACAAATCGAGCAGCACCTAAAGGAATTGAATAAGGCGCATCAGCTACACGGACATTACGTGGTAGTCGAGAACTACCGCCACAAGGGGCGAGATGTCGGTCGAGCGTTCTACGATGTGGTCAAGGACCGTATGCTGTTTACCGATACCAGCCAGGAACAGGCCAGACATGCCCAACTGGGTGCGGTGGTAGATGACTATGCCTATTTCTACGACGCCGATAACGTGGCGGTGTGGCGGGTAGACATCGCTACCGGACAGGTCGATGCGCAGTTTGAACTATGGTTCAACCAGTATGACGGTAAGATCAGTCGGCTATGGCAGGAGGGAAAAACCGTTTACCTGGCGCGCCATTATCGGCTAAAGGAACGGCTAAAGGAGCGGCCAGAGGAGAGGGGGGCTGAGCTGGGTTATCAGATCTTCGGTGACCGAATGGAGTTAGTTAGTGCGATGGGTGATGATGAGTTGCTCCAGCTTTCGGCAAGTACTAGCCGACATGATGATGAGCTTCAGGTCATACGCAAGGGTTATGAGAGCGATGGTATCCCGCGCGAGATTCCGACTTATACGCTGGGCGCACGGTTGATCCAGCCGACCAGTGCGGAGCTGATCACGGTGTTCGGCTTGGATGAGGCTCGCGCTCCGCACCGCTACTGGATACGTACCAGCGATAGAACGTTAATCAAACCAAATCTGGAGCCGCCGGCGGATAAAACCTTGAATTTCGAAGAGCGCAAGCAGACCCGCAGTGCCTGGGATATTCCGGCCGATCTGGTGTTGGCGGGGAGTATTCCGCAGCCCGGTGGCAAGGAAGTGTTTTTCTTCTACAGCAAGGAGAAAAAGGCTCTGTTCCGCCAAGAAGGGCCAGGGCAGAAGGTACTCGATGCCAACCAGCCGAGCGCATTACGGGTCACCACGCCGGACTTAGCTAATGTGATCAATGTGAACGGTCACCTAATTGCGATAACCGAGGATGGGTATGTGGCTCAGCTTGATGCACTGGGACAGCTTAGCTACGCAGCGGTTAACGAGCATTGGCTCAAGAAACATACCCGCTGGTGGCAGGACTTGGCCGGTGTTACCGGCTTTAGAGCCACTCTGGCGGTGTTCGGGGTTAACGGCGCCAATGGCAACCAGCTACCGGTGTGGTACCACAACGGCCAAGTAGTGGTGGCTTCGGCTCCCCTGCAAGACAAGCATCTACAGTTCCTGGGTTTTGAAGCGGACGGTTCCAGCGCACGACTGTTCGAACTCGCCAGCGGTAAGTTGTATCGTCAGCCGCCTATGACGGCCAATGCACTGGCTGCCGCGTTTGGTACCGAAGCGGTGCTTGAAGCTTCGGCGCAGCTTCCCGCTGCCAGTGAGCTGACGCCTGAATTGCACCTCAAGGCGGCGGAGCAAGTTGATGCCGGGCTGCGCTTGACCACCGCTAAGGGCGAAATCCTGCTGCGAACCAATGACGGCAAATTACAGTTGGTTGCCGTCGACAGAGACTGGCGACAGGACAACCTTACCCATCTGCTGCAAGCGCTTGCTGAGGTTGCCGGTCAGTGGCCTAACAAAGGCGTGCTGACCTTGCAAGGCAATGAAACGCGAGGATGGTTTGATGTCGACAGTGGTCAATTGTTCTCCGTCGGTGGTATCCCTGCCGCCGCAAACAACCTGCGTTTCGTCGGAGTTGATGCCGGGAAGAAGGGCGCCTATGTGTACAGTCCAACGGACCAAGCGTTGTATCGGATTCAGGGCGGTGGTGTGCATTATACCGGTGTCGAGCGCATTGGTTCGTCGCTGTTGCTTCAGGGTGGGGGGATGAACGGTCGTCAGGACGAGCTGACACCTCCGCTGATTGCCGGTGTCGACAGCATGGTGTTGCATGGTGGGGTTGATAGCGATACCTATCGTTTCAGTGAGGCGATGTGGTCCCATTATCGCACGATCGTCATTGACAACGATGACCCGAGCGAGTCCCTGGACTACTTGATTATTCCGGTGGTCGATGCGGAAAAAATCCTCGTCAGCCATCACGAGGATGACCTGATATTGACCGACTTGGTCAATGATACGGTTCTGGTGATGCGTAAGGTGTTTGGTGATCAGGCAGTGACGCACCGGCATCTGAAAATCAAGCTGAAAGGTTCCTCGTCGGTAATCAGCGTTGATCACTTGGTCGAGTGTTTTACCGGGATGGGAGTGGATGAGGATGGCTTATTTGAACTGTCTTGGGCCATTCAGTAACCGGTGATGGTGTTTGCGAGCACCTGCCGCAAAACTGTCAGACCACATAGCGGTACTGGTGCCTTCATTGTTTTGAACTAGCAAGAGAAACCACAGGAAGGGCGCAAAACCCTTCCTGTTTCTTGGCTCCAAGCAGACCATGATAAAACTTATCGAACATCGACGCGGAAATCTACGTAGTGCAGGCACGGATGCGGTTGCTCGGCTAATGTGAGGAAGTTTGAGATTTATATATTCAACATTCTGGTGGTGGCGTAAAAGATCCAGTCTGGAGGAAAATAGTACAATGGGTTTTATTATTTAAGGGATGAATTGTCTGTCTTTAATAATATTTGAATATAATGATATTCATTATTTTTTTTAATTATATTCATGGTATTTTTGTTTTTTTGTTAATCTAAAGATTAGATTAATGTTCTTAATGTTATACATGGTGTGTGCTGGTAATATTAGTTTCTTGCCTTTTTATTGCATATTTATAGTTAAATGGTCTAAATGTTTGCCTTTGTGATTAAGGGTCAGCCAATTAACTTGAAAATAAAACAACTTCAACCATAATACTTTATCTCAAATTCCCCACTAAATTATTAAATAAAAATTAAGTATAATAATTGGTTCAGCGATGATAATGGTAACTTCCGACAAAATAATCGCAGGGCTGGCTGGATGGGCTGTATTCGCAATATCTCCCGTACAGGCCGATGACCAACCCTTTATTCATCAAAAACAGCAACAGCAGGCGCAGGAACAGCGTCTGGAAGCCAAGTCCCCAACCGTGCGTCTTTCAGATGATACGGCATCAGTTTCACGACTAGTATTTCCTAAAGAATCACCCTGTTTTGTGATCCATAAAGTCGGGCTGTCCGGCCGGGAAACTTTACCCCATTGGCTGCCATTACAACGTTTGGCTGATTTGGCTAATGGGCGATGTTTGGGCACACAGGGTATCAGTCTGTTGATGAGTAATATGCAAAACCGGCTGATTTATCATGGTTGGGTGACAACGCGGGTATTGGCTCCCGAACAAAATTTGAGTCAGGGTGAGCTGAAACTGAATGTGGTGCCGGGAATGGTGCGGCATATCCGTTATGCTAATGATGCAGACAAATACGCGACATTGTATACCGCTATACCGGCTCGGGAAGGTGGCTTGTTGGATTTGCGGGATATTGAACAGGGATTAGAGAATCTGCAACGATTGCCCAATGTGCAGGCATCAATGGAGCTTGTCCCGGGCGAACAACCCGGCGAAAGCGATATTGTCATTAAACGCCAACAGTCCCGCTTCTGGCATATCGGCGCTTGGGTAGACAACAGCGGAACCAAAGCTACAGGACGCACGCAGGGCGGGCTGATGTTTGCGCTGGATAATCCGACGTCACTGAGTGACCTGTTATATATCACAATGACACGCGATCTGGTTTTCTCTAACCAAAAAGATTCTACCAATTACACAGCACATTACTCAGTGCCATTCGGCTACTGGCAGTTTGCGGTCACAAGCAGTAAGTACACCTATGCGCAAACCATCCCCCATCACAATGAGGATGCGAAATACCGTGGCCGTAGCCAAAACCTCAATGCTCAGTTGAGTCGTGTATTGCATCGCAATGCCGGTTCCAAAACGACATTAACTTATGGTGTTAATGCTCGCCAGACCCGTAATTTTATCAAACAGACTGAAATTGATGCGCAGAAGCGCCGTACCAGCAGTTGGAGTCTGGGATTAGCTCATCGGCACTACATTGGCCCGGCTGTACTGGATGCGGGAGTGCGTTATCAGAAAGGCACTCGTTGGTTCGGGGCGTTGCCTGCTTTTGAAGAGCGCCGTGATAAATCTTCCCCGGACTATGCCACGGCAAAATCGGAAATCATCCAGTTTTCGGCGTCGTTGAATACCCCTTTTACGCTGGGTAATGAAAAATTTTGGTACCGCATCGAATACCAACGCCAGTGGAGCAACACGCCACTCACTCCACAAGATCAATTCAGTATTGGCAACCGCTGGACAGTACGTGGATTTGATGGCGAGCGGACGCTAAGTGCTGATGAAGGCTGGACGCTATGTAATACCTTGTCATGGCAGACTCCTTTGCCAGAACAGCAACTTTATCTGGGGGCAGATTATGGCCGGGTTGGTGGGAATGGTTCAGACATGATTATTGGCCGAACGCTGGCGGGCGGTGTTATCGGCCTGAAAGGCAATATTCGTCCTGCCAATCTGGCTTATGACGTTTCGGTGGGTACGCCATTATCTAAACCCGATGGTTTCAAAACCGATTCAGCTTATGTGGGCTTTAGCCTGAACTGGCAGTATTGAGGAGGTTTCATGTTAATCGGCGATTATGACGTACACGCGCCTTATATCACAAAGGGAGTGAACGAGGCGTACAGGTTATCCGATTTCGAGGGAGAGGCGTCAGCCGTGAACAGACGGCGCATTGGTGGAACGTTCATCCCCTCATATTGGCGCTGCCCGAAAGAGGTTCTTCACGATGAATAAGCTTTGTCACCGAGTGATTTTCAATAAAACCCGTCAGATGTTGATGGTGGTTTCTGATCTTGCGCGCAGCTATACGTCAGGGCAGGTGCGTCATGGAATGAATTCGAGGCCATTGCCTGCGGCTAAAGCCTCACTGTTACCGTTAGTGCTGGGGATTTCATTAGCATTGGGATTAGTCAGTACACCGGCGGAGGCGAGGATTGTAGCAGACAATAATGCGCCCGGTTTGCAGCAACCTACCGTCATTTCCTCAGCTAATGGTGTACCACAGGTTAATATTCAGACACCTAACAGTGACGGCGTTTCCCGTAACCAGTACAGCCAGTTTGATGTGGATCAGCGAGGCGCTATCCTCAACAACAGTGGTGTAAATACCAAAACTGATTTGGGCGGATTGATTACGGCTAACCCTTGGTTGGCACAAGGTGAAGCCAAGATTATTTTAAATGAGGTTAACAGCCGTGATCCCAGCCAGTTGAATGGTTTTATTGAAGTGGCGGGGAAACGTGCGGATGTGATTATTGCTAACCCTGCCGGTATTACCTGTCGTGGCTGTGGTTTTATCAATGCCAAACAGACGACACTGGCGGCAGGTCAGGCTATTTTAGCAAATGGCCGTTTAAAAGGTTTTGAAGTGGATGAGGGTATCCTGACTGTTGACGGTAAGGGGTTAAATGATGCCAAAAGCGATTATACCCGTCTGATTGCCCGTGCCGTTAATATTAACGCCAAGCTGCATGCCCAGGATTTGACTGTGACGACAGGTCACAATCGTGTGGATGCGCAGGGTAACGTGGATCAAGTTCATGCCAGTGACACAAAGAAAACTGCATTCAGTCTCGATGTAGCTGCCATTGGCGGGATGTATGCCAATAAGATTAAGCTGGTTGGTACTGAACAAGGCGTCGGTGTGCGCAATGCGGGACAACTGGGTGCGCAGGCGGGTAACTTGACACTCAGTAGTGAAGGGCAACTCACCAATAGCGGGATGATCACTGCTTCGGCGGATGTCTCTCTTCAGCATCAGGGCGAGTTAGCTAATCAGGGGGATATCACAGCCGGGCGGGATATTACAGTCAAAGCCCGTGATCAACTCGATAATCAGGGACGTATGTTAGCCGGTCGGCATCTTGATATCCAAAGCGCCGCATTGAAAAGTCAGGAAAAGGGGGTATTGGCGGCAGGAGTTGATAGCCGCGGTAATCTGACGATCCGCAGTGGAGGTGAATTGATCAATAGCGGTGCCATGAAAGCCTCTGCTGATATTATTCTCCAGAATCAGGGGGCATTAACTCATCATGGCGATATCACGGCCGGTCAGGATATTACAGTTAAAGTTCGTGATAGTCTCAATAATCAGGGACGTATGCTGGCTGGCCGGCATCTTGATATCCAAAGCGCCGCATTGACGAGTCAGGAAAAGGGCGTCTTGGCGGCGGGCGTTGACAGTCAGGGAAAACTGACTCAGACGGGTAATCTGTCGATCCACAGCAGCGGTGTGCTGAACAACAGCGGCATGATAGCGGCTGCGAGTGATGTGACTCTCCAGAATCAGGGGGATTTCACCCATCAGGGAGACATGACCGCCGGAGGTAATATTTCACTCCAGAATCAGGGTAACCTGACTAACCAAGGGAACATTACTTCAGACCAGAACATCACAATTAAAGCCCGCGATCATCTCGGTAATCAGGGTCGTATACGGGCCGGGCATCATCTGAATATCCAAAGTGCTTCACTGGACAGCCAGAAAAATAGCGAATTGGCAGCAGGTATAGACAATAAAGGTAAATTAACCCAGCCGGGTAATTTGACGATTAACAGCAACGGTAAACTTACCAATGGGGGTGTTATCGCGGCCTCGGATGTTATCGCCATCCAGAATGAGGGGGATTTCATCCAAGAAGGGACGGTGAGGGCGGGCCAGGGGATGACGATAAAAGCCCGCGATAATCTCAGCAATCAGGGCCGTATGCTGGCCGGACGCAGCTTGGATATTCACAGCGCCTCGCTGGACAGCGATAAAAGTGGCGTATTGGCGGCGGGGGTTGATGGTGATGGCAATCTAACCATTCACAGTGACAGTACCCTCACCAACAGCGGTACGATGAGTGCGTCGGTTGATGTGACTCTCCGGAATCAAGGCAATTTAACCAATCGGGGGGATATCACGTCAGGCCAGGACATCACTGTAGAAGCTCGTGATCATCTTACCAATCAAGGGCGTGTGCTGGCCGGACGGCATCTTGATATCCAAAGCGCTGCATTGACGAGTCAGGAAAAGGGCGTCTTAGCGGCGGGCGTTGACAGCCAGGGCAAACTGACTCAGACGGGTAATCTGACGATCTACAGCACCGGCGCGCTGAGCAACAGCGGTATGATGGCGGCTGCGAATAGTATGACTCTCCAGAATCAGGGGAATTTCACCCATCAAGGTGATATGACCGCCGGAGGTAATATTTCACTCCAGAATCAGGGTAACCTGACCAATCAAGGGAACATTACTTCGGGCCAGAACATCACAGTCAAAACCCGCGATCATCTCGGCAATCAGGGCCGTATGCTGGCAGGGCATCACCTTGATATCCAAAGTACCTCACTGGACAGCCAGAAAAATAGCGAATTGGCAGCAGGCGTTGATAATGAAGGTAAATTAACTCAGCCAGGCAATTTGACGATTAACAGTAACGGTAAGCTTATCAATGGAGGTGTTATCGCGGCCTCGGATGTTATCGCCATCCAGAATGAGGGGGATTTAATCCAAGAGGGGACGGTGAGTGCGGGTCAGCATATGACGATAAAAGCCCGCGATAATCTCAGCAATCGGGGCCGTATGTTGGCCGGACGTAGCCTGGATATTCACAGTGCCTCGCTGGACAGCGATAAAAATGGTGTATTGGCGGCGGGGGTCAATGGTGATGGTAATCTGATCATCCACAGTGACAGTACCCTCATCAACAGCGGTACGATGAGTGCGTCGGTTGATATGACTCTCCGGAATCAAGGCAATTTAACCAACCAGGGGGATATCACGTCAGGCCAAAGCATTGCGATAAAAGCCCGTGACCATCTCGGCAATCAGGGGAGAATACTGGCTGGACGGCATCTTGATATCCAGAGCGCCTCGTTGACGAGTCAGGAAAAAGGGGTACTGGCGGCGGGTGTTGACAGCCAGGGTAAATTGACTCAGACGGGTAATCTGACAATCCGTAGTGATGGTGCGCTGAGCAATAGCGGCATGATAGCGGCAGCGGATGATGTAGTTCTCAAGAATCAGGGTAATTTTATTCATCAGGGGGAAATGACCGCTGGGCGTGATATTTTGCTGAAAACCCGAGATATGGTGCTTAAAAGCCGTGATCATATCAAAAATCAGGTACAGATGCTGGCAGGGCGTCACCTCGATATCCAAAGTGCCTCATTGGATAGTCAGCAAAATAGCGTATTGGCGGCAGGTATTGATAGTCAGGGTAAATTGACTCAATCGGGTAAATTGACGGTTAACAGTGACGGTAAGCTTACCAACCGTGGTGTCATTATGGCTTCGGATGACATTGCTATTCGGAATGAGGGGGATTTAACCCAAGAGGGTACGGTGAGCGCAGGTCAACATATGACGATAAAAGCCCGTGATAATCTCAACAATCAGGGGAAAATGCTAGCCGGACATAACCTTAACATCCAAAGCGCTTCATTAGATAGCCAGCAAGAAGGGGTATTGGCGGCCGGGGTTGATGGCGATGGTAATCTGACTATTCACAGTGACGGCATACTGACCAATAGCGGCACGATGAGCGCTTCGGTTGATGTGACTCTCCAAAATCAAGGCAATTTAACTAACCAAGGGGAGATCACATCAGGTCAAAATATTGTGATAAAAGCCCGTGACCATCTCAGCAATCAGGGAAAAATGTTGGCCGGACAGAATCTCGATATCCAGAGTGCCTCATTGATGAGTCAGGAAAAAGGGGTATTGGCAGCGGGTGTTGATAGCCAAGGTAAACTGAGTCAATCGGGTAATTTGACGATCCGTAGTGACGGCGCGCTGACCAGCAGCGGCATGCTAGCGGCTACGGATGATGTGACAATCCAGAACCAAGGTAATTTCATTCATCAGGGGGAAATGACCGCCGGACGCGATATTTTGCTGAAAACCCGAGATATGGCGCTTAAAAGCCGTGACTACATTAATAATCAGGTGAAAGTGCTGGCTGGACGACACCTTGAAATCCAAAGTATTTCACTGGACAGTCAGCAAAATAGCGTATTGGCGGCAGGTGTTGACAGTCAGGGTAAACTAACCCAGCCGGGCAAATTGATGGTCAACAGTGGCGGAAAACTCACTAACAAGGGCGTTATCACGGCCTCAGATGACCTTTCTATCCGGAATGAAGGGGATCTAATTCAGCAGGGTACGGTGAGTGCGGGTCAGGATATTGTAATAAAAACCCGCGATAATCTTAGTAATCAAGGAAAAATACTGGCAGGACGCAACCTTGATATGCAAAGCGCCTCATTAGATAGCCAGCAAGAGGGGGTATTGGCGGCCGGGGTTGATGGCGATGGCAATTTAACCATTCACAGTGACGGCATACTAACCAATAGTGGCTCAATGAGTGCTTCAATTGATGTTACTCTCCAGAATCAAGGTAATTTGATTAATCAGGGGGATATCACAGCCGGTCAGGACATCACAGTCAAAGCCCGTGATCATCTTGGCAATCAAGGGCGGATGCTGGCTGGGCGTCACCTTGATATCCACAGTGCTTCACTGGACAGCCAGAAAAAGGGAGTACTGGCATCGGGTGTTGACAGCCAAGGTTTACTGACTCAGATGGGCAGTCTGGCTATCCGCAGTGATGGAAAACTCACTAACAACGGTGTTATCACTGCCTCAGATGATGTCACTCTCCGCAATCAGGGGGATTTAACTAACCAGGGGGAAATTACCGCAGGTCAGGATGTCACGATAAAAACCTGTGATCATATAAATAATCAAGGGCGGATATTGGCTGGACGTCATCTCGATAGCCAAAGTACTTCGTTACACAGCCAGTCAAACAGCGTATTGGCCGCAGGGGTTGATCGTTACGGTAAACTGATCCAGACAGGTAATCTGACAGTGAAAGCCCGTGAAGCTGCTCAACTTAACGGCCAAAATCTGGCCCACGATGCTTTATCCGTGGAAGCAAAAAACGTGTCTCTTAAGGGCAGTCAGACGGTGGGTGATAACCTGAAATTGACTTCTGGGGCACAGTTAGATTTGCAGGATGCCAGAGTCAGTGCAAACCAAAAATTGACTTTATCTGCACCAGCGCTGATCGATAATCAGCGTGGTGAACTGAGTGCGGAGATAGTGACGCTCAGTAGCCAAAAATTGCTGAATAATTGGGGGCGCATTACTCAGACTGGGCAGCAATCGCTAACACTGAACCATCAGGCAGGTATTGAGAATAACGAGGGCATCATCGCATCCAACGGGCAGGATTTGATCCTTAAGGCCAAGACTATTGCCAACCGGAGCGGGACGTTGGCTCATGCAGGGAAAGGGGTTTTGGGCATTGATGCCACCGTGTTTGACAGCGATAACAGTCGCCTGTTGTCTGACGGTCAGCTAAAACTGGAGGGGGGAGATTATCATCTGGATCAGAGTCAGATATCTGCCCGGGAGATTACGGTACATATCCAGTCGCTTTCTCACCATTTGGGATCAATGATCCAAACGGGAAAACAGGCGTTGACCCTCAAAATACAGCAGTCACTGGATAACAGTGGGGGCAAGATAGCCGGTAATGGTACGGTAGATATCCGCGCCAACGAACTCAATAACGCACAGGGCAGTATCATCGCCTCTGAGGAGGGGCAGCTTCAAGTTAATCTGGACAAAAATCTGAATAACCGGGCTGGTCAACTGCTTGCCTCGAAGGGAATGACGATATCAGCTTCAGCCGTCAATAACCGGGAAGGGCAAATCGCAGCTTCATCAGGGGATATGGCTCTGACCGCACAGAAGCTGGAAAACCAGTCTGGCCGTGTTGTTGGGCAACAAAAATTGCATTTGAAAACCAAGGGTATCGACAATGAAAAAGGCCAGATCCGTGCGGGAAAGGTTGAGCTCGATACCGCCCAACAGCGCCTGAATAATTTCAGCGGACTGATTGCGGCAGAAAAAAATCTGACCCTCCATAGCGGCGAATTGCTGAACCGTCATGGTCTGATACAGAGCGGGCAGAACTTGACGGTGAATACCTATGGCAATTTACTGGATAATCGCGACAGTGGTAAACAGGGGGGCCTGTTCAGCCAAGGGGCGATGCGCCTGAATATCGGGATATTGAATAACCAGTTCGGTCATATTGAAAGTCACGATAGCCTTTCTATGACAGGAGAAGATGTTGCCAACCAGCAAGGACAAATATTGGGGGGTAAAAACACGTTCCTGACGGTGGTGGGTTTGAATAACGATCAGGGCCTTCTGCAAAGTGGTGGCAAGCTGACGTTGAAAACGCAGTCACTCAGTAACCGTAATAGCGGAACACAACAGGGCATGACCAGCAAACAGGCATTGGAGCTGGAAACAGGCGTGTTGGATAATGATAGCGGCGCCATAGTGTCGGCTGATAGCCTCAAGATTAAAGCCGTAGAAGTGAATAACCAGCAGGGCGTGCTGGTAGCACAAAGCACCTTAGATTTGCACAGTCAGTCGCTGAACAATCAGGCCGGACGTATTCAGTCTGTGCAGGCATTGTCTGTTGATATACAAGGCAAGGGGCTGAATAACATCAATGGTGTATTGGACAGCCAAAATGGGCTGAGTATCAGCAGCGGGGATATTATCAACCACAATGGTACGCTGCATGGTAAAGCGGGCGTCAAGCTGGCAGCCAACCAACTGGATAACCAGAAAGGCGGCAAGATCCTGAGTGAAGATACGCTACATATTGATGCAGAGAAACTCCTGAACGCACAGGGGCAGCTCCTGGCACTGAATCATCTGCATGCTAAGGTGAAAGGGCATGTTGATAACATAGCCGGTCTGGTACGCAGTGGCGGCGATATTCGCCTGACTGCGCAACAAATCTACAACGCCAATACCCAACAATCGGATAAAGGTATCGGCGGTAAGAATATCCATATCATTGCTGACACGCTGGATAACAGCCGGGGGCAACTGACTGCAACCGAAAATGTGAGCCTGCAACTGGCATCAAAACTCAATAACACCCAAGGGCAGTTACAAGCTAATCAGCAGTTTATAGCTCAGGGGAAAAAACTGACCTTCATCAACACCAACGGGGATGCTAAAGCAGAGCAAAAACTGACCATTTCAGGGGAGTCTGTCACGGGAGACGGTAAGTTACGTTCACTGGGTGATATCACGCTGACATTGCTACGTGGTTTTACCCATACGGGTGAAATAATTGCTAATAATGAGCTGACACTGGACATTCAGGGGGATCTGATCAATCAGAGCCTGATCAGTGCCGCAACCCTGCAAGGCCGAGCTGACACCCTGATCAACGCCGCAACGGGAAAAATTCTTGGTAATTATCACCAATGGAGAGTTCAAAAAGCGTTAAGTAATCGCGGTCTCATGGATGGCGCTCAAACTTACTTGCAGGCGCAGCATTTGAGCAATCAGGGAACGGGACGCATTTATGGCGATCATATCGCCTTGGGTGTCAGCAAGCTCGATAATTTGGCAGAAGACGGAAAATCCGCCGTGATTGCGGCCCGCAACCGACTGGACATTGGGGCCAACGAACTCAATAACAAAACCCACAGCCTGATTTACAGTGATGGAGACTTATCTATTGGTGGGCGGCTTAACAGCCAGCAATATGCCGATGGTAAAGGTCATGTTATCAATAACCACAGTGCTGGCATTGAAGCCGCAGGCGATATGCATCTGGCAATGGCTAACATCAATAACGTTAACGACCATTTTGAAACTGAATTTCAGCAAATCTCGCAGGAACCGGTCAAAGAGTATCAAGTTTGGGGGACACGTTATGATGTAAAAAATCACAAAATCACTATTGATCATGATGAAGTTGATCATGTCTGTGTTGATAACATGAGATGCCGGGATAACTTTCAGATTTACCAATACACCCGGATGATAAAAGAATCTCGTGTAAAAGAAACCGATCCGGCGAAAATTCTGGCAGGGAAAAATCTGATCATTAATACTTCCGTGCTGACCAATGATAAGAGCCAGGTGGTAGCCGGTGGTTTGCTGACAGTGACGGGCGGACGAATCAACAACCTTGAAGTGCAGGGTGAACAGCATGTTACTGATAAAGGTCGAATTGAGTATTTCTGGCGTGTCAAGAAAAGAGGCCGTGATAGACAGGGTTACAGTTGGGATCACTACGAACCTAATACGGAAATCCATGCGATTACCTTGAAACCCAGTACTGTACAGGCGCAGCAAGGCGATGTATTGCTAAAGGGGCAACGTCCGGATACTTTCCAAGGCACTGCTACACAAATTACAGAAGTGAACAATGGCCAGATCGATGCCGGTTTTGTCAGCAGTGAGGTCAAAGTCACTGAGATGGGACTGAAACCGGGGCAGCGTTTGGAGGTCGTTAGCCAACAGCCTACGGTAACGGGTGAAAAACCAATCGTGATCCGTACAGAAGTGCCTAATTACCGCTTGCCGGATAACAGTCTGTTTAAACTGAAGTTGCCGGCGGAAAATATCTTGTTAACACAACATTCAACAGCGGACAACAGCCAGTTAAAACACAATTCAGCACAGGACAGCAGCTTATATAAGCAAACTTCGATACAGGATGGCGATCTCCTTAAACGGCCTCAGGAGCGGGATCATGATCTCCTTAAGCAGCCTTCAGAACGAGATAATGATCTCCTTAAGCGTCCTTTAGAGCAGGATAATAATCTCCTTAAACACCCTTCAGAGCAAGATAACAACCTATTTAAACAGCCTCCTGAGCAGGGGAATAATCTGCTTAAACAACCGCCGTTCCCTGATAACCATGTGCTGATTGAAACCGATCCGCAGTTTACTCAGCTAAAAAAATGGCTGGGTACGGATTACATGCAGCGGGCGATGCTGAGTGATCGCAATCACGTACACAAGCGGTTAGGGGATGGCTTTTATGAGCAACGCCTGATCCGTGAGCAGATTGTCAATCTGACGGGTAAACGTTATCTGCCGGGATACCAGAATGACGAAGAGCAGTTTAAGGCACTGATGAACGCGGGTTTACGTGCTCAGAAGACGTTCAATTTAGTTCCCGGTATCGCGCTCAGTGCTGAGCAGATGGCTAGATTGACCGAAGATATGATATGGCTGGTTAATACCACTGTGACGTTACCCGATGGTAGTCAGCAAACCGTGCTGGCGCCACAAGTTTATGTACGTGCCCAGTCTGGCGAACTGGATGGCAGCGGCGCACTGTTAAGCGGCAGTCAAGTTAACTTGCAACTGGCCGACGATTTGCTCAATCAGGGTCGGATTATCGGGTCGGATATTCAGGTATTGGCTGACAATATCCGTCAACAGGGCGGCCATCTGCAAGGGGATAATCTCTCCTTACAGGCGAGAACCGACATGGTTCAGCGCGGCGGTACCATCAGCGCAAAAGATTTCCTGAATATTCAAGCGGGTAACAACATTGATATCGCCAGTACCACCCGCTCTGGTGAAAATCAGGCGGGAAGTGGTCGTTTCAGTTCTACCTATGTGGATAACATGGCCGGTATTTATGTGCAAGGGCCCGATGGTAAATTGCACCTTCAGGCGGGTAATGACATTAATCTGTCAGCGGCGCAACTGGCAACGCAGGGAAAAAACAGCGAAATTCGGCTGACTGCGGGACGCGATATCCAGTTTGATACAGTCAAAATGGCGCGTTATGAGCATACGGCCATCGGTAGCAACCACCGTATTACCCGCGACCAGTCCGGTGATGTGGGGACGTTAGTCAACAGTGCCGGACAAATTCAGGTAAGCGCTGGACGTGATGTTTACGCGAAAGCGGTTGATGTGACGGCGGGTCGAATGTTGCAAGTCAGTGCGGGGCGTGACGTCAATCTTCTGGCGGGTGAGCAGCAGCAGACCTACGATGAATACCATAAGGTGAAAGGGAGCAACAGCATGGTGTCGTCAACCACGACGACAACTCAGCTCCAGTTTGACCGTAAGCAGGCATTGAGCAGTACCCTGAGTGGCGATAGCGTAAACGTTCTGGCAGGTAAAGATATTACTGTGAAAGCCAGCAACGTCGTGGGAACCCAGGATGTTGCGCTGAATGCGGGTAACAATCTGACCGTCACCACGGTGGAAGAAACCTATCATCAGAGTGAGCGTAAGGAAGAGAAAAAATCTGGCCTGATGGGAACAGGCGGCATTGGCTTTACGGTAGGAAGCTCGAAGTTTAAACAAACCAATGACAATGATGATGTGCGACATAAAGGCAGTACGGTAGGCAGCAGCGAAGGCCATGTGACCCTGACAACGAAAAATCAGGTGACGCTGCATGGCAGTGATGTGGTAGCCGGAAAAGATATTGTTATTCAGGGCAAGGATACTGCGATTACGGCAGCCAAAAACAGTCATACGGAACTGAGTAAAACGGAGCATAAACAGTCGGGACTGACATTGGCGCTGTCTGGTACAGTGGGCAGCGCCATCAATACGGCTGTGCAGACAGCCAATGAAGCGAAGGGTACTCAGGATAGTCGGTTGCAGGCGTTGAAGGGCACTCAAGCAGTGTTGTCTGGAGCACAAGGCTATCAAGCCTGGCAACTCAGTGAGGCTCAATCAGCTAAAGCCGATGCCATCAATCAGGCAGGCGGAAAAGCGGAAAAACCGAATGACACGATTGGCATTCAGCTTTCTTATGGCAGCCAGTCGGCAAAATCTGAAACCCGTCGTGACGCTACCGAATCTCAGGGCAGCAGCCTGAATGCGGGACGGGATATTCGTATCACAGCAACGGGTGATAAACAGACTCAGGACAGTGGCGATATTCAGGTTCAAGGCAGCGCCTTAAAAGCGGGACGTGATATTGAGTTAGGTGCGAAGCGGGATATAGTTCTTGAGTCTGCGGAAAATACCCAGACCACCCGTGGTCAGAACAGCAGCAAAGGCGGCAGCGTTGGGGTGGGTCTGACTGTGGGTCAGGGGGGAACGGGTGTTAAATTCTCGGCCAGCGTCAATGCGGGCAAAGGGCATGAAAAAGGGGATGGAGTGACGCATACCGAAACCCTGATTGATGCCGGTCATCAGGTCACTCTGAAATCTGGTCAGGATACGTTGCTGAAAGGGGCGCAGGTTAGTGGTGAAAAAGTCACGGCGGATGTGGGGCGTCACCTGAATTTGCAAAGTGAGCGGGATAAGGATAACTACGACAGCAAACAGGAGAACGCCAGTGCTGGCGCCGGCTTCACCTATGGCTCTATGAGTGGTTCGGCGAGTGTAAATGTCAGCCGTGACAAGATGCACAGCAAGTTCGAATCGGTGAAAGAACAGACGGGTATTTTTGCGGGCAAAGGTGGGTTTGATATCAGGGTAGGTGAGCATACCCAGCTTGATGGCGCAGTCATTGGCAGTACGGCAGACAAAGACCAGAACCGTCTGGAGACGGGGACGCTGGGCTTTAGTGATATCCAGAACAAGGCGGAATACAAGACCGAACATCAAAGTGTTGGCATGAGTACAGGTGGTGCAGTTGGCAGCCAGATGGTTTCTAATTTGTCATCGAATATGCTGTCCGGCACCAATCACAGTGACAGTAAATCGTCTACCACTCATGCTGCGGTGAGTGACGGCACAATTACGGTGCGTGATACGGATAAACAGAAACAGGATATAGCGGGCCTCAGCCGTGATACAGAAAACGCGGCGAATGGTCTGACCCCAATTTTTGACAAGGAAAAAGAGCAGCGGCGTCTGGCCCAGGCGCAGGCTATTGCAAATATTGGCACACAGGTGATGGATATCTATAATACGCAGGAATCCATTACTGCAATGAAAAAAGCCACGGAAGCATTGAAAGACCCGGAAAGGCAGCAGGCGCTGAAACAGCAAGCGGAGGCGCAGTTAAAGCAGGAAAACGGTATTGTCACAGCGGAAACCATTGCGGATAGGGCGTATAAGATAGCCTATGACGGCGCCATCAAAGGGCAGGGGGCGGATATTGGTGGTAATCGTCGTCAGGCGGTAACTGCGGTGGTTGCGGCTCTTCAAGGTTTGGCGGGTGGCGATATTAAGGCTGCGATAGCCAGCGGAGCGGCCCCTTATCTGTCGAATGCGGTGAAAAAGGTGACCTACGGAGATAAGGCATATGAGCAATTAACTCCGGAGGAAAAAGCGACAAACGTGGTGGCGCATGCGATTCTGGGCGGGGTGATAGCCGAGCTGAAAGGGGGTTCAGCTATTGCAGGGTCGGTGGGGGCTGCGGGTGGCGAGCTGGCGGCCTCAGTTATCGCCGGAGCGCTTTACCCGGATAAGAAATTGAGCGAATTGACAGCGGATGAGAAGGAAAAAATCAGTAATTTGTCTACGCTGGCAGGAGGGATAGCGGCAGGGCTGGTGACAGATTCGACAGCGGGCGGAGTTGATGGAGCGCAGACCGCGAAGAATGCGATTGAGAATAACTCCTTGTCCGGTGACAAGGCCAGAGAGTCAGTCAAACAAAGTACCGAATGGTGGAAAAATCAGGTTAGGGAAAAATTGGGTGAAGGTAAAACTTCAACGGCTGTGAATAGTGTGTTAGGTGCCCTCAATGATGCCGGTGACTTTGCTCTTGCAGGCGCTGATTACCTTTTTGACGGTGCAGCCGCTATTACATCTTGTGCTATTGGGGATAATTATTGTCAGCGTGCCCTGAATGATCTGGAGGGTAAAAATCAGGCTGTCGCGGGTAGCGTGAAATCACTGATGACGGGTGAAAGTTGGCAGGCCATTAAGGAAACTGCTAAAAAAGCGGGGGAAGGTGATCAGTTAGCTTCAGAAAAACTGGGTGCAGCTATTGCTGGTGCCTTGATCCCTGGTAAGAAAGTTCCCACTGTGTCATCAGCTGTTTCTGGCACTAATAAACTTGAGTCAACGGTAGCCAGTGCAAACAAAACGACAAGTGGTGCCGAGAATATCGCCACTTATCCGAAGTTAAAATCAGATCTAGTTCAGCAAAATCTGGATAATATTGCAAAACAGGACTCAAGGTTGGCGGCTGTAGTTAAAGGTGATAATGGTAAGCTCAATTATAGCATTGGTACCGGAACTCGAGTAGAAGCGGATAGATTAGGCAAAATCTGGGTAGGAGATGGAGCCAAGAAGACTACTGGAGATGGCTGGGTTAGTGCAGATGGTACGAGAGGTTATAGACCTCCATCAGAGAAGCCTAATAGTGCCCATGCCACTACTGGAGTGCAAGCCAATTTTGAAACATATTCTATTGATTCTAAAGGAAAATCAAGTAAGACTGGGAACGGTCATTTAAATATTCTGGATTAAAAGAGGATGCATTAGTGAAAGCAGTACTAAAAGGCATAGATTGTATGCATAAAGATCCAGTTATGTACTCCGGTGAAGATGACGGCACTATTAATATAACCTTATCTTTATTAATCGGGCCTGAGTCGGAAAGTGGGAGTGAATATTTTGATCTTTTTATCTGTACACCTGAATGGCTTTGTAATCATCATTGGCAGCCGGAATTGATACGTCATACGCTTCTGGTACGTAAATATGATCTGGCTGAAATCCAAAAGACCATCACGGATTATATTGAACAGTGTGAAGGTAATGACTGGATGGAGATAGCCCAAAAGCTTTCCCGTGTCTTTGCCTGGGAATATGAGGATTATCAACCTTAACCTGTTGTTATCCAAAGAGTCCAGCTAAAGAACTGGACTCTTCCTTTAGCCGTCAGTCATTCTCAGCCAGTTGAATGATTAACTGTCCGGCCTCACTGGTAATAGTGGTGGGCTTTCCCGTGGTAAACCCCAGCGCAGCCAGCCAGCGTCCCTTAATAGTGAGCTGCGGGTACGGATTGGGCTTGCCCCGGTTAGGCCGGTAGCCCACGGTGTAATGCCGTGGCTTTACAGCCTGCCCTTTAGTTGTAATGGTTTTTGCTTTAGAATCGCATTTAGCCATGATGAACTACCTCTGATAGTTGGTGATGGTTAGCGGCGCTGGAGTGTTCCCGCACTTCAGCGCCGTGCTGTGTTAACTCTCTTCCTTCGCTGTTGTTGAGATACAGGCCATTGTGCCGGCAATCTGGGTTTTGATGATCATTGCATCCAGCAACTCTTTAATAACCTCCTGCTCATACTGTGGCATACGAGAAATTGCCTCAAATTGGTAACGTAGCCGCTCACTGGGACCGCGCTCCTGCTCATCAAAAACCAGCATATCCGCACTGACACCGAGCGAAATAGCCAAGCGACGTATTACCTCTAAGGTAGGTTGTGCTGAGCCTCCCTCATAGCGCCGGATCTGTAAAACTGCCACACCAGCCATATCAGCCAGTGCCTGCTGAGTGAGCCCGCGCTCCTTGCGTAATGTGGTAAGCCGTTCAGGGAACTGCATATCGAGAAACCAGGTTGTTGAACTTGATATCACTATATATCCCCCTTTTAAAAAGCTTGTTTTTAGATATCCTATCAGATATGTTTTAAATATCAATATGGCATCTTGACAGGTTTTTACAGGAGGTAACCGATGACCCGCGTTCCCGATACCGATTTGGCTCACTTAAAGCAGTCCGTCTCATTGCTGGGGCTGGCGCGTAAGCAGGGCCGCCCGATGCGCCAGCAGAAGGAGAATTATGTGCTGCGTTGTCCCTTCCATGAGGAGAAAACGCCCTCAATGGTCATCTCACCGGTCAAGAACCTCTATCACTGCTTTGGCTGTGGCGCCGCGGGGTCGGTACTGGACTGGGTGATACAAACAGAAGGGGTGACGCTGAAAATCGCTATCCGCCGGCTGCGGGAGCTGGCCGGGTTGCCGGACATGGACAATGCAGTTGTGGCCGCTTCTTCGTTAGCCGCCCCGCCGGAGTCACAGGCTGCACCCCAGCCGCGCCCGAAACTGGCCGACCTGGACGATGACGGGCAGGCGCTGTTGCATCAGGTGATTGATTTTTATCATCAGCACTTACTGGCGTCACCGGAAGCTAAAGCCTGGCTGGAACGACGCGGGCTGAATCATCCTGAACTGGTGAGTCACTTTAAGCTGGGGTACGCGGGCCATCACGGGATCGGCGGCTCTGCGGGGTTGCTGCCGTCCAAGAGCAGTCAGGAAGGCCAGCAACTGCGTGACAAGCTGGCGGGTCTGGGCGTGTTGCGTACCACCACCCGGCAGGACCACTTCCGGGGCTGCGTCGTGGTGCCGGTGATCGGCTGGGCCGAATCGGCCAGTGTAGCCAGCCGCGGGCGGGTGCTGCAACTGTATGGCCGCCGAACCCAGCCGGATTACAAGGTGCTGAAAGACAGCCCGAAGCATCTGTACCTGCCGTCGCCACTGGCCGGGGTCTGGAACGAGGAAGCGATGAAAGCGGCTTCGGAAATTATCCTGTGCGAAGCGCTGATCGATGCCATGACCTTCTGGTGTGCCGGGTTCCGCAACGTGATCGCCGCGTTCGGGGTGAACGGGTTTAACCGTGAGCACCTCGAAGCCTTGCAGTATCACGGCGTGAAACGGGTGCTGATTGCCTTTGACCGGGACGAGGCCGGAGACCGTGGCGCGGCTAATGTGTCGGCTGATTTACTGGAAGCCGGTATCGAGGCATGGCGGGTGCAGTTCCCGCCGGGCATGGATGCCAATGACTATGCCGTCAAAAGTGGCAACGCCGAACATGCGCTGGGGCTGGCCCTGCAACAGGCGGTCTGGTTGGGACAGGGAACGACACCAGGTGCAGTGTTCAGTCATGAGCGGCTCGTCTCGTCAGATATGACGGAAAAGCCTCACAATGCAGATGTGGCTAAACCGGCTGCCTTAGCCGCCCCACCAGAGCTGACTGTTGCCCCCGTGCCTTGTAAGCGCACGGCCTGCGGTGAACTGCTGATGAAAAGCGGGCCCCGGGTCTGGCGGATACGGGGGATGAAAAAATCGCCGGTGCCCGATGTGATGAAAGTCAATGTGCAGGTGCGGGATGAAACGTCCGGCCTGTTCCATGTGGATACACTGGACATGTATCACGCGCGGCATCGTCAGAACTACATCAGCACGGCGGCGCAAGAGCTGGAATGCGAGCTGTCGGTCATCAAACGCGAAGCCGGGCGGGTCTTGCTGATGCTGGAGCAGCAACAGGACGCGCAACAGCAGGCCGACGCCGAAGCCTCAGGGACAACCGCAGTCACGGTCAGCGCAGAAGATGAAGCCGCCGCGCTGGCGTTGCTGACATCGCCAAACCTGACAGAACAGATTATCAACGACATGGCCGCCTGTGGCGTGGTCGGCGAATCGACCAATCTGCTGACCGGGTATCTGGCGGCGGTCTCGCGCAAACTGGATAAACCGCTGGCCGTGTTAATCCAGAGCAGCAGCGCGGCGGGGAAATCCTCCCTGATGGACGCCGTGCTGAACCTGATGCCGGAAGAGGAGCGTATCCAGTACTCGGCGATGACCGGACAGAGCCTGTACTATCTGGGGGAAACCAGCCTGCAACACAAGATACTGGCTATCGCCGAAGAGGAAGGCGTGCGGCAGGCGGCCTATGCCCTGAAACTGTTACAGTCCGACGGCGAGCTGAAAATCGCCAGCACCGGCAAAAACGAACAGAGCGGCGAACTGGTGACGCGGGAATACAAGGTGCAGGGACCGGTCATGCTGATGTTAACGACGACGGCCATTGATGTGGATGAAGAGCTGCTGAACCGCTGTCTGGTGCTGACGGTCAACGAATCGCGCGAGCAGACGCAGGCCATCCACGCGATGCAACGGCACCGTCAGACACTGGCAGGGTTGCTGGCTGACTCAGAGAAAGGTTATCTGACGCAGTTACACCAGAACGCCCAGCGCTTGTTAAGGCCGCTGAAAGTGGTCAATCCTTACGCCCATCAACTGACGTTCCTGTCAGACAAAACCCGGATGCGGCGCGACCATATGAAATACCTGACGCTGATACAGGCCATTGCCTTGCTGCGCCAGTATCAACGTGAAGTGAAGAAAACGACCCACCGCGGACAGGTCATCGAATATATCGAAATCACCCAAGACGACATTACCCTCGCCAACCGGCTGGCGCATGAGGTGCTGGGGCGCACGCTGGATGAAATGCCGCCGCAGACGCGTAAGCTGTTACTGCTGATACAAGAGATGGTGAACGCACAAGCGCAAATCCAGCACTGCCAGCCAAACGAAGTGCGCTTTACCCGGCGGGATATCCGCGCCTTTACCCACTGGAGCGACAGCCAGCTCAAGAACCACTGTCAACGGCTGACGGAAATGGAATACCTGTTGTTGCATGGCGGCAGCCGGGGACACCTGCTGCATTATGAACTGCTGTGGGACGGGGAAGACAACGGCGCAGCCCACCTGTGCGGCCTGCTGGATGTCGGAGAACCGGACTCAGAAACCGCCGGCAGTGAACGCAAGTCTGACCCGGAAGGTCGCAAGTCTTCCCCAAGTCCGGGGCAAGTCTGGCCTGAGTCTGGGGAAGAAAAACCCGCATCAGCCCGGACAGCACAAGAGTCAGCGGGGGCACAAGTCCGGGCAGATGAAAACGCTATTATTAAGGAAAATAATCACAGAGACGCATTGCCCGTGCCCGACAGGGATAAAACATCGGAAGCCATCCCGACAGGTCATGAGAGCAAGTCTGACTTAAATGAACGCAAGTCTGCCTCAAGTCTGGGTCAAGTTAGGGTCAAGTCTGGGGTGAAAAAATCCCCATCAGGGCAGACAGAACAAGGGTTCAGCGTGCCACAAGTCGGGGTAACGGAAGACACAGTGATAAAAGGAAAAAAGAAAACGCGCCCCTTGTCTGCGCCCGCCACTCAATCTCAACCGGAGGTCAATCATGGCAAACCGTAAACCGCGCAAAGGAAGTCTCCTGACCGTCGATGACGTCTACCGTCAGCCGGTGGGTCCAGCGCATGACCCAAAAAGCCTGTATGCGCTGCTGCTGCGCTTTGTGGCGTGGCGGCAGGAGCGGAACTGGTCGGAGACGACATTGAAAGTGCAGACCCATCATACTTACCGCTTTATCCTGTGGGCCACCGAACGGGGCCTGTACTCTGCCGCTGATATCACGCGGCCAATACTGGAACGTTACCAGCGCTACCTGTACCAGTACCGCAAGACCAACGGGGAGCCGCTGAGTATCCGCACCCAGCGCACGCAGTTGCAGCCGTTGCAGGTGTGGTTCAAATGGCTGACGAAACAGAACCTGATACTGGCGAACCCGGCAGCGGACATTGAATTGCCGCGGGAAGAAAAACGGCTGCCAAAATATATCCTGAGCATTGATGAAATCGAGCATATCCTGTCGCTGCCTGACCCGCATACGTTGCAGGGCGCACGCGACCGGGCATTGATGGAACTGCTCTGGTCAACGGGGATACGGCGCAGTGAAGCGGCCCGGCTCGATATCTACAGCATTGACGGGGCACGCAAAACGGTGACCATCCGGCAGGGCAAGGGCAATAAAGACCGGGTATTGCCCCTCGGCGAACGGGCCTTAAGCTGGCTCCAGTTCTATCAGCAACAGGTTCGCCCGCAACTGCTGGTCACCCCGGACCTTCAATCGCTGTTCGTGGCGATGGACGGTCTGGACGGGTTGCAACCGAACGGTATCACCCATGCCGTGAGCGGCTATATCCGGGCCGCCGGCATTGAGAAAAAAGGCGCCTGCCACCTGTTCCGGCACGCGATGGCAACCCAGATGCTGGAGAACGGGGCGGACCTGCGCTGGATACAGGCGATGTTAGGCCATGCCAGCGTGGAATCCACCCAGGTGTATACGCAGGTCTCTATCCGGGCCTTGCAGGTGGTACATGCCAGCACCCACCCGGCGGAGCAAATGGCCGACGAAAAAGTCAGCGACGCCGATGAGGTGGGTTTACTGGCCGACCTGTACGCCGAAGCTGACACGCCGCCAGACAGCCCGACGCCGACTTGACACCCCGATATCCGCTGACTGTCCGCCCGCCCCCGTTAAGCTGGGCGGGTTCGGTGTGGGGGCAGACCGTGGCCGGACTGCCCGTTGGCATCGGCGCACGCGGGGGTAAATAGTCGTCAGGCGGCTTAACCTCTGGCGTCCCCGTAGAGCCGGTCCAGGCCGCCCAACGCCTATTCAACATAATGCGAGGGAATTATACGCACTGCGCCGATGAGCAAAGGTAACAACCTGAGCATCCATGAGCGGCTTAATGCGTATAATTGGCATTATGTCTGGCGCCCCCGCGGGTTGGCATTGGCGGGTGTGGCGCACAAGGCTGGCGCCTTCTGCTGTCAGCATCTGAGCCGGCCATCGGCAACTCAGCGTGCTTCTTTAGCTGCCGCGTTATCGTCCAGTCAACACCCCTGAAGGCAGGTCGGCCTGCGGCCTCCGCTAATTTACCGCCCCCCGCCCCAACCCTGCTTCACTGGCTGCGCGCGGCTCACACTGCGCTGCGCTCCGTTGCTCGTTCCCGTGCTCGCCATCGCCGCCCCGTGCAGCCCCCCGGGGGGCTTCCCTGAACAAAACCGTGTGGTCATGCAAGGCTATGCGCAACCCGAAGCCACAGTGCCTCAGAGCGTCGCAGGGGCGCCGCTTGCGGGCTCTATGCCGCCCGCGCCCGCAGAACGGTCACCCGCCGCCCAAGCAAGTTGGGCGACGTTCGCCCGTTGCCGAAAAAGGGACTCCCCTGACAAGGGCACGGCGGGAAAAACCGGCCTTCGGAGGTGAAAAGCGCGTCAGGGAGTTTTGGGTTCGGCGGTGAACGGACATGGGAAAAAACGGGTTGTAACTGACTGGTGGCATTAGGAAAAGCGGCGTTCGTCGGTGAAGTTAGCACTGGAGTGAGTTGTTATTGAGAATAACTCCTTGTCCGGTGACAAGGCCAGAGAGTCAGTCAAACAAAGTACCGAATGGTGGAAAAATCAGGTTAGGGAAAAATTGGGTGAAGGTAAAACTTCAACGGCTGTGAATAGTGTGTTAGGTGCCCTCAATGATGCCGGTGACTTTGCTCTTGCAGGCGCTGATTACCTTTTTGACGGTGCAGCCGCTATTACATCTTGTGCTATTGGGGATAATTATTGTCAGCGTGCCCTGAATGATCTGGAGGGTAAAAATCAGGCTGTCGCGGGTAGCGTGAAATCACTGATGACGGGTGAAAGTTGGCAGGCCATTAAGGAAACTGCTAAAAAAGCGGGGGAAGGTGATCAGTTAGCTTCAGAAAAACTGGGTGCAGCTATTGCTGGTGCCTTGATCCCTGGTAAGAAAGTTCCCACTGTGTCATCAGCTGTTTCTGGCACTAATAAACTTGAGTCAACGGTAGCCAGTGCAAACAAAACGACAAGTGGTGCCGAGAATATCGCCACTTATCCGAAGTTAAAATCAGATCTAGTTCAGCAAAATCTGGATAATATTGCAAAACAGGACTCAAGGTTGGCGGCTGTAGTTAAAGGTGATAATGGTAAGCTCAATTATAGCATTGGTACCGGAACTCGAGTAGAAGCGGATAGATTAGGCAAAATCTGGGTAGGAGATGGAGCCAAGAAGACTACTGGAGATGGCTGGGTTAGTGCAGATGGTACGAGAGGTTATAGACCTCCATCAGAGAAGCCTAATAGTGCCCATGCCACTACTGGAGTGCAAGCCAATTTTGAAACATATTCTATTGATTCTAAAGGAAAATCAAGTAAGACTGGGAACGGTCATTTAAATATTCTGGATTAAAAGAGGATGCATTAGTGAAAGCAGTACTAAAAGGCATAGATTGTATGCATAAAGATCCAGTTATGTACTCCGGTGAAGATGACGGCACTATTAATATAACCTTATCTTTATTAATCGGGCCTGAGTCGGAAAGTGGGAGTGAATATTTTGATCTTTTTATCTGTACACCTGAATGGCTTTGTAATCATCATTGGCAGCCGGAATTGATACGTCATACGCTTCTGGTACGTAAATATGATCTGGCTGAAATCCAAAAGACCATCACGGATTATATTGAACAGTGTGAAGGTAATGACTGGATGGAGATAGCCCAAAAGCTTTCCCGTGTCTTTGCCTGGGAATATGAGGATTATCAACCTTAACCTGTTGTTATCCAAAGAGTCCAGCTAAAGAACTGGACTCTTCCTTTAGCCGTCAGTCATTCTCAGCCAGTTGAATGATTAACTGTCCGGCCTCACTGGTAATAGTGGTGGGCTTTCCCGTGGTAAACCCCAGCGCAGCCAGCCAGCGTCCCTTAATAGTGAGCTGCGGGTACGGATTGGGCTTGCCCCGGTTAGGCCGGTAGCCCACGGTGTAATGCCGTGGCTTTACAGCCTGCCCTTTAGTTGTAATGGTTTTTGCTTTAGAATCGCATTTAGCCATGATGAACTACCTCTGATAGTTGGTGATGGTTAGCGGCGCTGGAGTGTTCCCGCACTTCAGCGCCGTGCTGTGTTAACTCTCTTCCTTCGCTGTTGTTGAGATACAGGCCATTGTGCCGGCAATCTGGGTTTTGATGATCATTGCATCCAGCAACTCTTTAATAACCTCCTGCTCATACTGTGGCATACGAGAAATTGCCTCAAATTGGTAACGTAGCCGCTCACTGGGACCGCGCTCCTGCTCATCAAAAACCAGCATATCCGCACTGACACCGAGCGAAATAGCCAAGCGACGTATTACCTCTAAGGTAGGTTGTGCTGAGCCTCCCTCATAGCGCCGGATCTGTAAAACTGCCACACCAGCCATATCAGCCAGTGCCTGCTGAGTGAGCCCGCGCTCCTTGCGTAATGTGGTAAGCCGTTCAGGGAACTGCATATCGAGAAACCAGGTTGTTGAACTTGATATCACTATATATCCCCCTTTTAAAAAGCTTGTTTTTAGATATCCTATCAGATATGTTTTAAATATCAATATGGCATCTTGACAGGTTTTTACAGGAGGTAACCGATGACCCGCGTTCCCGATACCGATTTGGCTCACTTAAAGCAGTCCGTCTCATTGCTGGGGCTGGCGCGTAAGCAGGGCCGCCCGATGCGCCAGCAGAAGGAGAATTATGTGCTGCGTTGTCCCTTCCATGAGGAGAAAACGCCCTCAATGGTCATCTCACCGGTCAAGAACCTCTATCACTGCTTTGGCTGTGGCGCCGCGGGTCGGTACTGGACTGGGTGATACAAACAGAAGGGGTGACGCTGAAAATCGCTATCCGCCGGCTGCGGGAGCTGGCCGGGTTGCCGGACATGGACAATGCAGTTGTGGCCGCTTCTTCGTTAGCCGCCCCGCCGGAGTCACAGGCTGCACCCCAGCCGCGCCCGAAACTGGCCGACCTGGACGATGACGGGCAGGCGCTGTTGCATCAGGTGATTGATTTTTATCATCAGCACTTACTGGCGTCACCGGAAGCTAAAGCCTGGCTGGAACGACGCGGGCTGAATCATCCTGAACTGGTGAGTCACTTTAAGCTGGGGTACGCGGGCCATCACGGGATCGGCGGCTCTGCGGGGTTGCTGCCGTCCAAGAGCAGTCAGGAAGGCCAGCAACTGCGTGACAAGCTGGCGGGTCTGGGCGTGTTGCGTACCACCACCCGGCAGGACCACTTCCGGGGCTGCGTCGTGGTGCCGGTGATCGGCTGGGCCGAATCGGCCAGTGTAGCCAGCCGCGGGCGGGTGCTGCAACTGTATGGCCGCCGAACCCAGCCGGATTACAAGGTGCTGAAAGACAGCCCGAAGCATCTGTACCTGCCGTCGCCACTGGCCGGGTCTGGAACGAGGAAGCGATGAAAGCGGCTTCGGAAATTATCCTGTGCGAAGCGCTGATCGATGCCATGACCTTCTGGTGTGCCGGGTTCCGCAACGTGATCGCCGCGTTCGGGGTGAACGGGTTTAACCGTGAGCACCTCGAAGCCTTGCAGTATCACGGCGTGAAACGGGTGCTGATTGCCTTTGACCGGGACGAGGCCGGAGACCGTGGCGCGGCTAATGTGTCGGCTGATTTACTGGAAGCCGGTATCGAGGCATGGCGGGTGCAGTTCCCGCCGGGCATGGATGCCAATGACTATGCCGTCAAAAGTGGCAACGCCGAACATGCGCTGGGGCTGGCCCTGCAACAGGCGGTCTGGTTGGGACAGGGAACGACACCAGGTGCAGTGTTCAGTCATGAGCGGCTCGTCTCGTCAGATATGACGGAAAAGCCTCACAATGCAGATGTGGCTAAACCGGCTGCCTTAGCCGCCCCACCAGAGCTGACTGTTGCCCCCGTGCCTTGTAAGCGCACGGCCTGCGGTGAACTGCTGATGAAAAGCGGGCCCCGGGTCTGGCGGATACGGGGGATGAAAAAATCGCCGGTGCCCGATGTGATGAAAGTCAATGTGCAGGTGCGGGATGAAACGTCCGGCCTGTTCCATGTGGATACACTGGACATGTATCACGCGCGGCATCGTCAGAACTACATCAGCACGGCGGCGCAAGAGCTGGAATGCGAGCTGTCGGTCATCAAACGCGAAGCCGGGCGGGTCTTGCTGATGCTGGAGCAGCAACAGGACGCGCAACAGCAGGCCGACGCCGAAGCCTCAGGGACAACCGCAGTCACGGTCAGCGCAGAAGATGAAGCCGCCGCGCTGGCGTTGCTGACATCGCCAAACCTGACAGAACAGATTATCAACGACATGGCCGCCTGTGGCGTGGTCGGCGAATCGACCAATCTGCTGACCGGGTATCTGGCGGCGGTCTCGCGCAAACTGGATAAACCGCTGGCCGTGTTAATCCAGAGCAGCAGCGCGGCGGGGAAATCCTCCCTGATGGACGCCGTGCTGAACCTGATGCCGGAAGAGGAGCGTATCCAGTACTCGGCGATGACCGGACAGAGCCTGTACTATCTGGGGGAAACCAGCCTGCAACACAAGATACTGGCTATCGCCGAAGAGGAAGGCGTGCGGCAGGCGGCCTATGCCCTGAAACTGTTACAGTCCGACGGCGAGCTGAAAATCGCCAGCACCGGCAAAAACGAACAGAGCGGCGAACTGGTGACGCGGGAATACAAGGTGCAGGGACCGGTCATGCTGATGTTAACGACGACGGCCATTGATGTGGATGAAGAGCTGCTGAACCGCTGTCTGGTGCTGACGGTCAACGAATCGCGCGAGCAGACGCAGGCCATCCACGCGATGCAACGGCACCGTCAGACACTGGCAGGGTTGCTGGCTGACTCAGAGAAAGGTTATCTGACGCAGTTACACCAGAACGCCCAGCGCTTGTTAAGGCCGCTGAAAGTGGTCAATCCTTACGCCCATCAACTGACGTTCCTGTCAGACAAAACCCGGATGCGGCGCGACCATATGAAATACCTGACGCTGATACAGGCCATTGCCTTGCTGCGCCAGTATCAACGTGAAGTGAAGAAAACGACCCACCGCGGACAGGTCATCGAATATATCGAAATCACCCAAGACGACATTACCCTCGCCAACCGGCTGGCGCATGAGGTGCTGGGGCGCACGCTGGATGAAATGCCGCCGCAGACGCGTAAGCTGTTACTGCTGATACAAGAGATGGTGAACGCACAAGCGCAAATCCAGCACTGCCAGCCAAACGAAGTGCGCTTTACCCGGCGGGATATCCGCGCCTTTACCCACTGAGCGACAGCCAGCTCAAGAACCACTGTCAACGGCTGACGGAAATGG
>NZ_JXSK01000007.1 GCF_001083805.1 Photorhabdus luminescens subsp. luminescens
CGCGTAAGCAGGGCCGTCCGATGAAAAAACGCGGTGAGGATATGTGCTGCGCTGCCCGTTCCACAATGAGAAAACCCTCAATGGTCATCTCACCGGCCAAAAACCTCTATCACTGCTTTGGCTGTGGCGCCGCGGGGTCGGTGCTGGACTGGGTGATACAAACGGAAGGGGTGACGCTGAAAATTGCTATCCGCCGGCTGCGGGAACTGGCCGGGTTACCGGACATGGACAATGCCGTGTGGCGCTTCTTCTTTAGCCGCCCAGCCGGAATCACAGGCGGCCCCCCTGCCGCGCCCGAAACTGGCCGATCTGGACGATGACGGGCAGGCGCTGTTGCGCCAGGTGATTGATTTTTATCATCAGAATTTACTGGCGTCACCGGAAGCGAAAGAATGGCTGGAACGACGCGGACTCAATCATCCTGAACTGGTCAGTCACTTTAAGCTGGGGTACGCGGGCCATCACGGGAATCGGCGGTTCAGCGGGGTTATTGCCGTCCAAAAAGCAGTCAGGAAGGCCAGCAACTGCGTGACAAGCTATCGGTCTGGCGTGTTGCGTACGACCACCCGGCAGGATCACTTCCGGGCTGCGTCGTGGTGCCGGTGATCGGCTGGGCGAATCGGCCAGTGTAGCCAGCCGCGGGCGGGTGCTTGCAACTGTATGGCCGCCGAACCCAGCCGGATTACAAGGTGCTGAAAGACAGCCCGAAGCATCTGTACCTGCCGTCGCCACTGGCCGGGGTCTGGAACGAGGAAGCGATGAAAGCGGCTTCGGAAATCATCCTGTGCGAAGCACTGATCGATGCGATGACCTTCTGGTGCGCCGGGTTCCGCAACGTGATCGCCGCCTACGGCGTGAACGGTTTTAACCGCGATCACCTCGACGCCTTGCAGTATCACGGCGTGAAACGGGTGCTGATTGCCTTTGACCGGGACGAGGCCGGAGACCGTGGCGCGGCCAGTGTGGCGGCTGACTTACTGGAATCCGGCATTGAGGCGTGGCGGGTGCAGTTCCCGGGCATGGATGTCAATGACTATGCCGTCAAAAGTGGCAACGCCGAACATGCGCTGGGGCTGGCCCTGCAACAGGCGGTCTGGTTGGGACAGGGAACGGCACCAGGTGCAGTGTTCAGTCATGAGCGGCCCGTCTCGTCAGATATGACGGAAAAGCCTCACAATGCAGATGTGGCTAAACCGGCTGCCTTAGCCGCCCCACCAGAGCTGACTGTTGCCCCCGTGCCTTGTGAGCGCACGGCCTGCGGTGAACTGCTGATGAAAAGCGGGCCCCGGGTCTGGCGGATACGGGGGATGAAAAAATCGCCGGTGCCCGATGTGATGAAAGTCAATGTGCAGGTGCGGGATGAAACGTCCGGCCTGTTCCATGTGGATACACTGGACATGTATCACGCGCGGCATCGTCAGAACTACATCAGCACGGCGGCGCAAGAGCTGGAATGCGAGCTGTCGGTCATCAAACGCGAAGCCGGGCGGGTCTTGCTGATGCTGGAGCAGCAACAGGACGCGCAACAGCAGCCGACGCCGAAGCCTCAGGGACAACCGCAGTCACGGTCAGCGCAGAAGATGAAGCCGCCGCGCTGGCGTTGCTGACATCGCCAAACCTGACAGAACAGATTATCAACGACATGGCCGCCTGTGGCGTGGTCGGCGAATCGACCAATCTGCTGACCGGGTATCTGGCGGCGGTCTCGCGCAAACTGGATAAACCGCTGGCCGTGTTAATCCAGAGCAGCAGCGCGGCGGGAAATCCTCCCTGATGGACGCCGTGCTGAACCTGATGCCGGAAGAGGAGCGTATCCAGTACTCGGCGATGACCGGACAGAGCCTGTACTATCTGGGGGAAACCAGCCTGCAACACAAGATACTGGCTATCGCCGAAGAGGAAGGCGTGCGGCAGGCGGCCTATGCCCTGAAACTGTTACAGTCCGACGGCGAGCTGAAAATCGCCAGCACCGGCAAAAACGAACAGAGCGGCGAACTGGTGACGCGGAATACAAGGTGCAGGGACCGGTCATGCTGATGTTAACGACGACGGCCATTGATGTGGATGAAGAGCTGCTGAACCGCTGTCTGGTGCTGACGGTCAACGAATCGCGCGAGCAGACGCAGGCCATCCACGCGATGCAACGGCACCGTCAGACACTGGCAGGGTTGCTGGCTGACTCAGAGAAAGGTTATCTGACGCAGTTACACCAGAACGCCCAGCGCTTGTTAAGGCCGCTGAAAGTGGTCAATCCTTACGCCCATCAACTGACGTTCCTGTCAGACAAAACCCGGATGCGGCGCGACCATATGAAATACCTGACGCTGATACAGGCCATTGCCTTGCTGCGCCAGTATCAACGTGAAGTGAAGAAAACGACCCACCGCGGACAGGTCATCGAATATATCGAAATCACCCAAGACGACATTACCCTCGCCAACCGGCTGGCGCATGAGGTGCTGGGCGCACGCTGGATGAAATGCCGCCGCAGACGCGTAAGCTGTTACTGCTGATACAAGAGATGGTGAACGCACAAGCGCAAATCCAGCACTGCCAGCCAAACGAAGTGCGCTTTACCCGGCGGGATATCCGCGCCTTTACCCACTGGAGCGACAGCCAGCTCAAGAACCACTGTCAACGGCTGACGGAAATGGAATACCTGTTGTTGCATGGCGGCAGCCGGGGACACCTGCTGCATTATGAACTGCTGTGGGACGGGGAAGACAACGGCGCAGCCCACCTGTGCGGCCTGCTGGATGTCGGAGAACCGGACTCAGAAACCGCCGGCAGTGAACGCAAGTCTGACCCGGAAGGTCGCAAGTCTTCCCCAAGTCCGGGGCAAGTCTGGCCTGAGTCTGGGGAAGAAAAACCCGCATCAGCCCGGACAGCACAAGAGTCAGCGGGGGCACAAGTCCGGGCAGATGAAAACGCTATTATTAAGGAAAATAATCACAGAGACGCATTGCCCGTGCCCGACAGGGATAAAACATCGGAAGCCATCCCGACAGGTCATGAGAGCAAGTCTGACTTAAATGAACGCAAGTCTGCCTCAAGTCTGGGTCAAGTTAGGGTCAAGTCTGGGGTGAAAAAATCCCCATCAGGGCAGACAGAACAAGGGTTCAGCGTGCCACAAGTCGGGGTAACGGAAGACACAGTGATAAAAGGAAAAAAGAAAACGCGCCCTTGTCTGCGCCCGCCACTCAATCTCAACCGGAGGTCAATCATGGCAAACCGTAAACCGCGCAAAGGAAGTCTCCTGACCGTCGATGACGTCTACCGTCAGCCGGTGGGTCCAGCGCATGACCCAAAAAGCCTGTATGCGCTGCTGCTGCGCTTTGTGGCGTGGCGGCAGGAGCGGAACTGGTCGGAGACGACATTGAAAGTGCAGACCCATCATACTTACCGCTTTATCCTGTGGGCCACCGAACGGGGCCTGTACTCTGCCGCTGATATCACGCGGCCAATACTGGAACGTTACCAGCGCTACCTGTACCAGTACCGCAAGACCAACGGGGAGCCGCTGAGTATCCGCACCCAGCGCACGCAGTTGCAGCCGTTGCAGGTGTGGTTCAAATGGCTGACGAAACAGAACCTGATACTGGCGAACCCGGCAGCGGACATTGAATTGCCGCGGGAAGAAAAACGGCTGCCAAAATATATCCTGAGCATTGATGAAATCGAGCATATCCTGTCGCTGCCTGACCCGCATACGTTGCAGGGCGCACGCGACCGGGCATTGATGGAACTGCTCTGGTCAACGGGGATACGGCGCAGTGAAGCGGCCCGGCTCGATATCTACAGCATTGACGGGGCACGCAAAACGGTGACCATCCGGCAGGGCAAGGGCAATAAAGACCGGGTATTGCCCCTCGGCGAACGGGCCTTAAGCTGGCTCCAGTTCTATCAGCAACAGGTTCGCCCGCAACTGCTGGTCACCCCGGACCTTCAATCGCTGTTCGTGGCGATGGACGGTCTGGACGGGTTGCAACCGAACGGTATCACCCATGCCGTGAGCGGCTATATCCGGGCCGCCGGCATTGAGAAAAAAGGCGCCTGCCACCTGTTCCGGCACGCGATGGCAACCCAGATGCTGGAGAACGGGGCGGACCTGCGCTGGATACAGGCGATGTTAGGCCATGCCAGCGTGGAATCCACCCAGGTGTATACGCAGGTCTCTATCCGGGCCTTGCAGGTGGTACATGCCAGCACCCACCCGGCGGAGCAAATGGCCGACGAAAAAGTCAGCGACGCCGATGAGGTGGGTTTACTGGCCGACCTGTACGCCGAAGCTGACACGCCGCCAGACAGCCCGACGCCGACTTGACACCCCGATATCCGCTGACTGTCCGCCCGCCCCCGTTAAGCTGGGCGGGTTCGGTGTGGGGGCAGACCGTGGCCGGACTGCCCGTTGGCATCGGCGCACGCGGGGGTAAATAGTCGTCAGGCGGCTTAACCTCTGGCGTCCCCGTAGAGCCGGTCCAGGCCGCCCAACGCCTATTCAACATAATGCGAGGGAATTATACGCACTGCGCCGATGAGCAAAGGTAACAACCTGAGCATCCATGAGCGGCTTAATGCGTATAATTGGCATTATGTCTGGCGCCCCCGCGGGTTGGCATTGGCGGGTGTGGCGCACAAGGCTGGCGCCTTCTGCTGTCAGCATCTGAGCCGGCCATCGGCAACTCAGCGTGCTTCTTTAGCTGCCGCGTTATCGTCCAGTCAACACCCCTGAAGGCAGGTCGGCCTGCGGCCTCCGCTAATTTACCGCCCCCCGCCCCAACCCTGCTTCACTGGCTGCGCGCGGCTCACACTGCGCTGCGCTCCGTTGCTCGTTCCCGTGCTCGCCATCGCCGCCCCGTGCAGCCCCCCGGGGGGCTTCCCTGAACAAAACCGTGTGGTCATGCAAGGCTATGCGCAACCCGAAGCCACAGTGCCTCAGAGCGTCGCAGGGGCGCCGCTTGCGGGCTCTATGCCGCCCGCGCCCGCAGAACGGTCACCCGCCGCCCAAGCAAGTTGGGCGACGTTCGCCCGTTGCCGAAAAAGGGACTCCCCTGACAAGGGCACGGCGGGAAAAACCGGCCTTCGGAGGTGAAAAGCGCGTCAGGGAGTTTTGGGTTCGGCGGTGAACGGACATGGGAAAAAACGGGTTGTAACTGACTGATGGCATTAGGAAAATCGCTGTTCATCGGTGAGGTTCGCAATGGAATGCGTTGTTACTGACAATAATTTCTTGGGTAAACTGGTAACGGAAGGGTGTGCAATAGCTGCCCCATGCCGAGCCAAAGTAGCAGAGAAAGTTCTGGAGATAGGCGTTAAGGCGGGTATAACCGGAATAGTGGCAAAGGAAATTGCTGATAAGATTTCTTCAGAAGACTTAGACCATCTGATCATGCTTCAGATGATGGGAAATGATGAAATTACACAGAGTTACCTAAATACACTCGAGTTGCTAATCCAACTGATCTACCAACACATACCGGCGGTGATCAATCCGGTGATATCAGGAAATCTCCTAATCATACCGGTGGAAACCAACAGTTAGAGCCGGGTAGTATACCGAACCATACAGGCAATGAGGAAAATCGGTCTGGCATTGCACCAAATCATACCGGCAATACGGAAGGTAAGCCGGATGTAGGTGGTAATACGACGGTGACACCAATTCCTAATGGGCCAACGAAAGATGAGCTAATCTATTTATCTGATAGTAATGAATACGTCCCTAGCCCTAAACATGCTCCTGGAGGTTGGGGCACACCAATGGACTTAACTAATTCAAAAGCCCAAGAAGTTTTGAATAATTCTATTCAAGGTGGAAAGCAACGTTATGGTATAGCTGACGGAAAATTATATGAGTTTCAGCCAGACAATGCCGGTGGCTGGCATGGTTATCCAATATCTGGCAACGAAGCCCCTCCGAAAGTACTACGAGAATTTCTCTCTAGAGGTGATATCAGTAAGTCTGAGTATAATAAAATGATTAAAGGAAAATGATGATGTATAAATTAAGAATTGTATTGTTGGATGAAATATCATCATATGATGAAGGTAAGCTTATTAACCTTCTTTTATATAAAGATAAAGATAAATTTTCTATTTTTCATGGGAAAGTCAATGTGTCTGAGTTTATTTTATGGATGAAAGATAATGAATCTAATATCCGCTATGTTGATCTACCTGATCATAATTGTAGTATTGACTCTATTGCTTATTACATACATGAATTTTACGAAAAAATAGATGTGGATAATGAAAGTCTTATAGATATGATGTTCGAGTATCGAGCAAGCCATTGTTTTAAATTCGCTGCACGAGGTGTTAATTTCCCTGAAATATATATTGGAAAATCAGGTGAAAATTATGAATTATCCTTATATACAAATAAGGGAGAATGGCGATATTTGATTGATATTGATGATCTTTTCACCCATATACTACACTAATAAAGATCCCGTATTTATGAACTGCCCCCAAATGTTAGACAATCATCCGACATTTAAAAGGGGCAGTTCATTATGTTTGGTAAAAGTGGCTTATCAGGTTCAAAAATCGCGTCGGGACATTGTTGGTCGATATCAAACCATATGGGGGAATATTGTTATAAGCTTATGATTATTTGGTAGAAATATTTGTTCGCTGACTAGCTTCACAATGGAATGCGTTGTTGTGGACAATAATGCCCTTAGCATGGGAAATCTGTTTGGTTCCGAAGGTGCTAAACATTTTGAAGGCGCGGGTTCACTGGCTCAAAAAATGGTCCAGTCTGGGGCAACACCCGAAGAAATAAACGCAGCCTTAACTCACTACTTGAAAGGACAAGTCCCCGATGGTCAGGACCCGGCAAAAGGCTTGATTATTGCGTGGGGTAACTTTTTTGGTGTTCCGTTGGATGTCGTGTTATCAAATGATCAGATGACGCCACAGAAAGCGGCGGAAATTGTTGCCGGTGGGATACCCAACAGTGAAGCGAAACTGATACAGTTTGCGGCAGCAAAAGCGTATCTGTCTTTGAGTAAATATGTTACAAAAGAGCCTTCAACACAACTTCCCAATCGTGTTGCAGAAAAGAATACGCTTGCTGTGGATGAAGAGGCTGCCGGATGGTCTCAATATGGTAAATATCGAAATGAAAAAGGGGACTGGAACTGGCCCCCAAATAATGGCGCTATTTCAGGAAGTGTTTCACAAACAACCATCCCAAAAGGAACTATCCTCGATAGATTTGGATCTGAAAAAGGATATTTTGTATCACCTTCAGGAGTTCCTTATTCCGAGCGTTCGTTAGCTCCAGGAACAGCAGCATATCCGTCTGTTAAGTATGAAGTTATAAAACCTATCCCAGCAGAAAAAGGGACTATTGCTCCTGCATTTGGAGAGCCTGGTGGCGGTGTTCAATATAAATTGAATGATACGATAGAAGAATTGATCAAGAACAAATATATCAAGAAGGTTGAACAATGAGATTAGAACGTGATTTGGCTGAAAATATTTTGGCAAAAGTTGTTAATATGAAATTACCTCTTGATGAAATATTTCATGAAATAAATAGGTTACTCTCTGAGCATGGAGTGATGGATGATGTCTATGCTCTTAATCAACCAGATATAGATGACAAATATTGCTTGCATTTAGAGGAAGGTCTCTGGGTAGCGTATTATTCAGAAAGAGGAGGAAGACATGGGCTATGCATTTTCTGTAATTACCATGACGCAGTTAGATATTTTATCTGGAATTTATTACGTAATATTTTGCCTGATATACAGTGGGAAAAAATAAATATTTATGGATAGTCTTTGAGCTAGAAACTTATCCACCTTGCAATTCATGTGGACAATAATCACTTAAGCGTTGACCAGAATCGCTCAAGGAGTGAGGAACTGGTCAACTGTCAGGGAGATAGCAGTTGTCGTGCGACGGTCAGGGATAAATATCGGCAGGAATATGACAAGGTCCAAGAGCGGATAACAACTTGTTCAAAAACTGACCATCGCGCAACTGTTGCCAAAGAGCTACGGGCATTGCAAGGTAAGATGACCGGAGCACTACATAACCTCTCACAAAATGCATAGGCCCATACACCAAAAAAACTTTTACCGGGCCTCATGCCCGGTTCTTTACCTTAATGTTAAAAAAATGGTCTTCTGATTATTTTAGCTCCTCATTAATGGCCTGCCGAACAATCAACTTTGCGGCCCAACTCGTTAAGTTAATGATTTCATCATTTTCTAAACCAAAAGTATCTTTCAGAATAGTCATAGCCTCTGTACCATATAAAACGGAAATCAACATAATAATCTTATGTATTGTATCATCTTTAAGCTGACCTTTTAGAGGCGCTAACGCCGTAGAAAGTGTCTCTTTACGGTTACTTTTTTTCTTCAAAACGGGTCGTTCGGGGTTACCTTCACCTGATAAAGATTCCTGCCAGCGTAACTGAGAAATGCGTAAAGCATCCCTCATCAGCGCCTCATTGGCTTCTATTTCTTCATAGCCCCATCTTAATAATTTCTCAATATTTTCCTCTGCATCATTGCCCATAGGGGGGATAACGAATGATCCAATGACTTGTTTTACAACATACTCTACAAAATCACTATGGGTTGAAAAGTAGCTGCGCAACGTGACTTTCGCATATTCAGCTTCATTAGCAATCTCTTCAGGAGACGGAAATTTTTTTTCACGATATAACTTCAGCGCTGAATGAGTGATACGTTCCAGGGTACGACGCCGGACTGGCGACAGCTTTTCTTCATCAAACAGAATCATTTAAACCCCTTAAAATTTTAACCGTATAGCATTAATAATAAAAAATATCACTAATGATAAAAAGTAACTTGCATGTTGTAAAATATTACAATAGGTTTACATTCGTCTTTGAACTGGGTATGTCACATGGGGTGAACACTATGATGCGATTTGTGGTTGTCGTTGGCACAGCAGACACAAAACAGGACGAACTGGTCTGGTTGAAATGTTGTTCACACCTCGCCAGAGTCGATTCAATCATCATTGATGTGTCTACATCAATTCCTGGGAAAAATCATCAGAATAAAAAGGTAGATATTCACTCACTTCAGGTGGCTGAATATCATCCTGCTGGCGCTGATCCCGTTTTTTGTGGCGTACGGAATAAAGCGATAACAGCGATGTCTGTCGCCCTCACGAATTTCCTGAACAGTTCAATCGACGATATTGCGGGGGTGATTGGTATCGGCGGCTCAGGCGGAACAGTGCTGATTACTCCGGCTATGCAAAGCCTGCCTATCGGTTTGCCTAAAATCATGGTATCCACTATGGCGTCAGGGAATATCTCAGCCTACATTAGGGCCTGCGATATCACCATGCTTTATACGGTAACCGATCTCAACGGACTAAACCGTATTTCTCGTTCAGTCTTTTCTAATGCAGCAAACATGATGACGGACTCTGCCAATTATTTTACACCATTGGCTGATATTCATAAACCCGCTTTAGAGTTGACGGTGTTTGGTATAACGACTCCTTGCATTGATCAGACTAACATTAAAGATTATTTGGTTGTTGTTCAGATTATTGCCCGCGAATTAAGTTTGATCGTTGAACCTAACTTAATAAAAAATAAAGCATGGAAACAAGCTGAACGCATTTTTTAATATGAAATCCCTTTAATGAAATTTACGATTTTTTGTTCTAATTAAAATAGAAATAAAAAATTATCTTTACTGTTGATCATCAATTAAATAAAAGTATCCATGCAACAATAAGGGTTTTAATGATTTGATATGTCAGATAACCAGAAAGAAATTTTAAATCGGCTCAGGCGAGATCCATTGATGAAACCATCGGAATTAGCCGATATTCTTGGGATTGGGCGTTCATGCAATTCAGAGCATAAAGATATTGTTCACTTTGAACAAAGATGCTCAGCTTTAGTCTTGTCCTTAAAATTCATCAATAGTCCCAGCTTATCTCAT
Source organism: Photorhabdus luminescens subsp. luminescens (assembly GCF_001083805.1). Taxonomy (GTDB): domain Bacteria; phylum Pseudomonadota; class Gammaproteobacteria; order Enterobacterales; family Enterobacteriaceae; genus Photorhabdus; species Photorhabdus luminescens. The sequence goes on from NZ_JXSK01000007.1 coordinate 9,954, forward strand.
AATAAAGTGAAAAATTTTTTGGAATCAAAATGAAAATTATTTTGGCAGGGTAATAACGCAAAACATTACTTGCAACAGTAATGGTCATTAATGACAAAGACGTTTTTTAGTAATAGTAATTTGATAAATAACTAGGAATCATGGTCCTGTGTTCATGGACACTGGTAAGAAATTTTTCGCCTATGTGTCTGTTATTCGCCTTTTCACAGCGGTTCTGGCGGAAGAGGTTTTGGTTTTGGTTTTGGTTTTGGTTTTGGTTTTGCTTGCCGGAAATGAACACTGATTCATGCATCCTATTTAAATAGCCACCATAAATCAATTAGGGGAAGTAAACAGAGATGATAACGACTCAAAATGACTGGCATCCGGCAGATATTATTGCTGCATTGCGTAAACGCGGCACAACACTTGCCGCATTATCAAGGGAATCGGGACTAAGTCCATCGACACTATCTAATGCATTAATACGCCGATGGCCTAAAGGGGAAAGGATTATTGCGGACAGACTAGGAGTACATCCTTCAGAAATTTGGCCCAGTCGATATTTTAACAAGAATGAGGATTCCATTAAGTAAAATTTTCAAAATTATTTGAATAACAGAACTAATGATAATAGTCGATATGCTATCCAGTTCTAATTTAAATCCACTATTATTTTTGTGTATTCAGAGGGACACTATAAAAACAGGTTTCATTAGATCAATGATATGCATATATCAGTTCTGGCAACTTCTTTATATGAGGTGATCCTTGAAAAAGTAGCTAAAGAATGTTTATAACCCTTATCGGGTCTTATTACATTGGAGTGTGATATAAATCAAGAAATTTGTCGTCCTCTTGTCGCGTACAATGAGGAAAAAGATGCTGATGTTATTAATAATCCAGGGTTGGTTAAAACCCTTTTAAGAGTTTATATGAGAAAATTTTAAATATAATTTAAGCGCTACCTTTGAACCTTTATTTATATATCTTAATCAAGGTCGGTAGCGCTTTCTTTGGTAATGACTCTGACTTATTGATAATGATTAATATTCAAATTCCCCCGCTACCCCCATATACTCAGTCAGTTATAAACAATTTTTCCAGTGCGGCTTGATACTCAGTCAACAACGTCTTGGAGCGCTTTTTTAGTCCGAGAGGCCACGTGCTAAAAATATGAGTGATACCAAGCTTGGGCTATATACCAGCTTCCGGAGGAAACTGTCCAGAAATTGGGGAACAGTTCACTTGGGGGCTGCATAGAGCAAAGGTAACGAATATGGAGCTTGCGATTGAGAACCGCCCGCAGCCAGTGTAACAAAGTACGGGAGTAATAAACGGTGGTCAGACTGCTGGCCTGCCTTCTACTAAATTAAGCTAAGAGATTCTGGTAATCTTTTGACACACTCATACGCTTCACTAGTATAATTATTTGATACATTTTGGAAGAATCCAATTACCTCTTGCTTCTTATCATCGTTAAGTAGCTGAAGTTCAGCTGCCATTTGTTCCATTATTTCTATTACTGAATCCAGATTAAACAGTTCTTCACTTGTAAACTCTAAAAGTATGGCAAGATCAGTAATGATCTTTACAAACCTAATATTACTATTCTTTGATAAATTTTACCTCTATGTTTTTGACCCCAAGCTCATTGAACATTTTTTGTGCTCTATTCGCTTGAGTTTGATCAGATACTTCGCAACGTTTTGTCATACCATTACGCTTTAACACATCTGATTGCCGTAATGCCTTATCTTTAGTTTTTCAGGTTGTCACAACAGATATTTTTCTGTCTACCATAACAGGTGAAAGTCCCTTCCGGATGAGAACTAGCCACTTACAGGGTCCTTTAGCTATGCGCGACTGTGGGTAACTTCTGTCGTGAAATGTTAGCGAAGGCACTCACAGGCTAGGTATTGAGCCACGAAATCGGTAAATCGGAGGTAGAGATGCAGTTAAGCTAAGCAGAAACCTATATGGTGAGCAGGTTCATCACTGGTTACTGCGGTTATTCAATCCCGAACCTGATTGGATTAATAAAGCGACGCTATATCGGTAAGCCCGTTACGCTGTATGGCAGACAGGTGAATTGCGTCCGGATAATGACTTCACTGAAACCTTGTGGTTTACCCCTCCACGTTCTGATGTGGAAAACGGTGTCTGGTGGTTTGACACACCCACCGGGCGGTGCCGGTTGAACGGCTGAATCGTCCACTGGCGCCGGGAACATTGACCGGTGAAATGGCACGGGGTGAACATATTAATGCACTGGTGGATGTATTATCCTCAGGTACCATTGTTTCATTGGCCGTTGTCATGCAGGCACAGGATACACTGGAACGGGATTTTGACCGGTTATCAAAAAATGCTGCTGGACTAGTAGCGTTAGGTTTAGCTGAATTGTGCAGGCTGATGAGAAAAGCTGGTGATGCAATTGAACAGATTCTGCATTGGTCATACTGGTAATGGCGACACCAGTACTATGCTCAATATCAATAATGTCATTATTATCTCAGGGGAAAAGTCTCCACTCAATGGAATAACTACGGCTGTAGTATTAGCCTTTTTTAAAAGTGAAGAGAAGAGTTGCACTCCTACATAATTTAATGTAGAAAAATGCAACTCATACTTTCTAGCTCCAGGGGGGAGGACGTTTCTCAAGGAAAGCTCGTAATCCCATTTGACCTTCGGAAGAAGTACGAGTTTCAGACATGAGCTGAATATTGGTTTGTTGTTCGTTATGCAAACCATCCTGTGTGCTCAATCGAGTGAGCATGGACTTGATCTTTCGTGATGCATGTGGAGCGGTTTTTTGTATCAATTTTATCCAGTTGTCTCGGAGTTCGTCCAAATTGGACTCGGAAGCTTGCTGGTGCACTAGACCCAATTCTATGGCTTGTTGAACATCGAAGACTTCTGCCGTGAGCATATAGCGACGGGCTTGGCGCAAACCGATGGCTCTTGCCACATATGGGCTTATTATGGCAGGTACTAGTCCCAGAAGTGCTTCGCTAAAAGAAAAGCGAGTGTCTTTCAAGGCCAGAACATAGTCAGCACAGCTGAGTAGTCCCAGAGCCCCCCCAAATACCGCACCTTTGGCAATCATCAAGACTGGTACGGGGAACTCGTTGAGTTGTTGTAGTAGTCTTTCCAAAAGTCTAGCATCGAGAATGTTTTCCTCTGTGCTGAAGTTCAGGCTTCGTTTCAGCCAATGAATGTCTGCTCCTGTACAGAAATGTTTACCTGTGCTTTGGATGAGAAGTGCCCGTAAATTTGGATTGCTGGCTAATTGCTGTAGGTAATCACTGAATTCTTTCATCAACGTTTCGTTAAGTGCATTGCCTCGTTCAGGTTTATTTAATGTTAGGCATGCTATCTGATTAGTCATCCACTCTAATCGTATTCTTTGCATAGTTTAATTTTCCTTCTGTGATTGCTGGGAGTTTGCATATTGTCGGCAGTGGTTTTTAGAACCGCTGAAGCGATATCGTCCGCAAGTTAATTGTGGCAATTCATAGGAACTAATTTGAGGATCTATATCCTGATAAAACCACTCGAAATATTGTTCATGATTTAGTTCATGACGATTCTGTAGTAAGCGGTGGTGTTCAGTTTTTCGTAGGTGTGTACTGTAGCCTTTGACTACACTGGCGGAAAAAAATTCACCGACGCTACCTGAACCATAACTGAACAAACCAATATTTTGTTCGGAGAGGTCTTCAGTACTATTCTCCAGAAGTGAGAGTAGTGCTATGTAAAGAGAGGCTGTATAGCAGTTCCCAATGTCACGTCCATAGATTTGACTGGTTGTGTAGCTTTGTGGACCAATATCCTTCGCAGCTTTCGGTTCAATGGCTTCGAAGATTGAGAAAGCTTTTTGTGCCATTTTAGTGAATGGCAGGTGGAAGCATAGATGACGTAAAGATGATAGAGGTAGCCCACCATCTAGGCGGTAATTTTGCCAGGTTTGTTTTAGAGATTCTAAATACATTTCGATGGATAATTTTCCATTAACAAAAGCCATCTTATGTTGGTTTGGACGCCAGAAGTCCATCACATCGAAACTGTAACGTCCCTGATACGGATGAATATCGAGGATGCGGGGTGAGTGACTGACAATCATGGCAATAGCGCCCGCTCCTTGGGTGCATTCAGCATCTGTGTTAGGTTGGTAACAAGATATATCACTAGCAATTACTAATATTCGTTCATTGGGGCGCTGGTTGACTAGAGCACAGGCCATTTGTAGTCCCGCAGTAGCCCCATAGCAGGCTTGTTTGAGTTCTATAACTCGGCAGTTGCCTCGTAGGTTAAGTATGCCGTGGATAAAAAGACCTGCTGACTTTGACTGGTCAACACCGCTTTCGGTTGCAATGATAATAGTTGATATCGACTCTATTACCAATGGTGTAAGAAGTGGTTCTGCAGCATTTGCAGCCATACTAACTATATCTTCGTCAGGGGACGGTACTGCCATTTTTTCTTGACCAATGCCAAGTAAGTATTTGTTGGGGTCAATATTGTGGACCTTTGCCAGCGTTGCAAGGGGAAGGAAGAATCCAGGAACATAAAGACTTATATCATCAATTCCTATTCTCATAGTTTCTCCAGTTGTATTCTTTTTTGTGGTTCCGCTGTAGTTAGTACATAAAAATTGTCGTATCAGTCGGTTGCGGATATCGCAACCGTTAAATTTTAATAATAGCTTGTAGAAGTACTTTGGTTTGACATTCTCCTCTCATAAAGTAGAAGGTGATTTTAATATATTGATTATATTGGATATTTTTTGTATTTAATGACACAGTGAAGATCCATACCCCCAACGACGATTTATCCAACAATCTTTTAAGCAAAGGGAATAGCTACATTTCTGGCTGAATCGAGATAGATTTCAGTGTAGCTGAAGTGTACTGCAATATGGGAATTTATTTTTAAAATGGAAAAAATGGTGGAACGGGCATTACTGAATTACACTATTTGCGTTAAGGCTAAATAAAATAGCTGTTCTAAATAAAGGGTAAGCATTATACATATGCCTTAACGTTGCACAGATACCTACGATAATACCGTATTGGTTGTTATCCATTGTCTGAGGATCAAGGTAGAAACATCCTTTGAGTTTGTTATCCCAGTGCATAAAACCACTTTCCGGGTCAGTCGTGCTGACTTTTGTGTCTTTATATTTTTGCGTTTTTAGCAGCGTTAAGTTTTTTCCGACCATTTCCCGGTTTTCATTAATCATCAATCGCTGTATTAAGAAGGTCAACATGAGTGCCGGGTTTTATATTATCCGGGGAACATCCATAAACCTTATGTGGGATGTTACTGGCTTTGAAATGGGTACTGTCAGTATTGAGGGCTTACACCCCCACTGGACCTTTGCTCAGCAATATTATCAAAAAACTGCGGGAAAGACCTCACTGTCATTGAAACGATAAAGCGTTACAAGGGTAGAAGCATCAAGTACTTTTTCTGTCAGCTCAGACGTAAGAATCAGCAGTAAGCTTCATTGACTTGCATTTCCTGTACTAGATATACTTAATTTCGATATCAAATAAATAGCTCAGTAGCCTTGTCTTAATCAGAATCACGAATGAACCAAAATGAATGGAGAAGTCAATTTTACAAACCTAGCTGATCTTTTGGCATCAATTCGTCGAGATTGACCTATTTCGAGCTGATATTGTAGTGAGAAGTGCTTTCTTAATATGCGAGTCTTATATTAGAACTAAAGCGTCGACTAGAAGTATAGCACTTTGTCGTTAGTCTGATTCTTCCATTTATTTTAGTTTATTATTTCTTAATAATTCTATCTGTGAATCAGATCTAATATCGTTGAACTGGGATATTATATTTTGATTTTATTGGAGTATTAGACATTTTTCAGAGTTTCCTTGGGAATCTATCGGGCTTCAGGAATAATTGATACACCACTACATCATTTTTATTTAGTCAGTCCAAGAGTGTTATGACCTAAGAAAAACAGGAACGATTCACAATCACTCTCTAAATGCATATCTTCACAGCAAATTTATATCTGATTGTGTCCAGGTTGAAACACAACATCGGGAATAGAAGATATAGAGAGGGTTTTTCTCTGTGCATTTACTGGTATACCGCATCAATGACATAACTTTTTGTAATTCTAACTTTTTTTAAAAATTCTATGTCATGGGAAATGAGGATTAAAGTGCCAGGATAGGCTTGAAGAATATCTATTACATGCTGTCGTATGGTTATGTCAAGGTTGTTAGTCAGTTCATCAAGAATCAACAACGGCGGAGCTTTGGCAGCAATGCAAGCCAGTGACAAACGTGCTTTCTCCCCTCCTGAAAGCACAGAAACTTGGGATTGAACAAGCTCGTTTTGCCGAAATAGGAAATTGCTGAGGTGGTTGCGTAATTCTGGCTGACTCCAATTTGGGACAACATTCATCAACGCTTGCAGCACCGTATGGTTAGGATTGAGATTAGCATAGTGTTGATCCAAATAGCCAATGTCTCGGGGTTGAGGTATCAGCCAATCACCACTACGTATAATTTCCGGATCTCCAAGAATCGCACGTGCTAATGTAGATTTACCACTACCATTGCAGCCTTTCAGCGCTAAACGTTCGCCTTGTGCAAGACTAAAATTAATATTTTCAAACAGTAATTTTTCATATCCTACTGCGCCATTCGTAACCTGCAAAACAGTTTGCTTTGATCTTACAACTGCTGGTAAATGAAAACGTGGCGTGACAACTTTGACAGGATTCAACTGAGACAATTGCTCCAATAATTCTTTACGGTGTTCCGTAATTTCAGCTTGTTTGCGTCCGGCTGTTGAGCTACCTCTACTAAGTTTAGTTGGAGACTTTACTGTGGCCCATTTTCGGTTTTGGATACTTTTGATACCACGTTGACGCGCATGGCTTGCACGCTCATTCTCCTTCATTAATGCCTTATGGGTGTCTTTTCTGGCGCGCTTAATAGTTGTCAATTGTTTTTCCAACATTTTCCTCTGGAGATCTTGCTCTGCAATATAGTCCATATATCGGCCAGAAAATACTTCAATACGCCCATCTCGGATATGCCAAATAGTATCGCATACCTCATTCATTAAAGTTTCATCATGAGTAACTAGCACGATACTGATATTGTTATGTGATCTCTGCAACATGCGAGATAACGAGCGGCGATTACCATCATCAAGATGATTAGTTGGTTCATCTAACAATAATACATCGGATGCATTGGCCATTGCCTGACTTAATGCCTGATTTACACGTTGTCCTCCACTTAAGCCATCTTTGTCCCCATGCTCCTGAGCAACATAACCAATATTAAGTTCCAAATCTGTAATGACTTTTCCTTCACTTGGCTCCAAGCTGCCATATAAAATTCGTAAGAGTGACGACTTACCACAGCCATTGTCTCCGACAATCGCAATACGTTGCCCCCTTTTGATAATGGCATTAAATTCAGAGAAGCAGATTTTATGGGGAAAAGAAACACCAAGATCATGTAGTTGAATCATATATATGAATGCTCCCAGTAATAAGTAAAAAGTGGTAGGATCGCCCGACCTACAGAACACCAAACAGAGGAGCTGGAGCTAGAATCAAGGCATTCCGCAAAATGGATAGAAAAACGATCAGCACTTATCCGTCATCACATGTACAGTAATGTTTATGCCCATTACAACCTTTAGGCACACATAAAAGCCGAAAACCACACTTACTACTACTTTTATAATATGTTATGACCTGACGGCAATAACATTAGATGCTATATATTAGCAAAAACTATTTCGTGTTGTTTGTCACATTACGCTATCGTGAGTCAACTGCCACCCAGCCATCTAACCAAGCGAACTCAATTAGCAATAGTAATTTAATTTGGTTTTAGGGCCAGACCTCACATTTTTAATGTGGTTACTATGGGTAAAAATAACGCTTTACATACTCAATAAACATAAAGAGAAATATCAAAACCTATTAATAAAATTATATTGAATATGCGAAATTATCAATGTCTGTATGGCAATTGATTTTTATACAAAATAGAATCCCTCCCTGAGTTTGGTTTTGATACAAGCAATTCTACCTCATATATATTGTTGTCCAACAGACTGAAGTCTGCATGCAATATTGATAGTACCAACTGCAGCAATCCCCGATATTCTGACAGTTCAGATAGTGTGAAACCATCACATACAGAAGATTCACCTATTAGACGGACAGGTATTTGGAGCAGTAGCATGCCATTTTAAAAGCCAGTAAAGCTTTAACCATTGGATAAGCAGCTTACATCAACTCAATTTACAACAGGAAGATACTCGGTAGTGATTTCCTGGCGTGTGATCGACCATGAAAGTCTTGAGTAACGGTTCTGAATTCAGAAATAGCCGTCATTTTGCCAATTACCTAGGGTAGGCTCCCAAAGAGCACGGTGGTGGAAAATCAACTTATTGGGTATCACAACACGTTATCCACGGTGACCATTCAGTCATTTATCGGGTGAGTAAAATACCGGATGACCGATGTAACAGGTTATAACATGGGCTGAAAGGCCCCATATCCTGTAAAGGAGTGAACTTTGTGAACTATTCATCTTTTCCAAGCTATTGAAATAGTGAGGGCAAAAAATGCGGATAATCATCGGGACTCTCTGAAATCGAATATATGTTTGTAACTATACTGTCAGTAAAAAAATCATTACTTGTATTGGGTTATTGTCTATGTACTCTATTTAGAGGAATTTATTTATGGTTTTTTGGGATAGAGGATTCATAGTTTAGGATTTAGGGCGATCGGCTAGTAGGAGCATTTTAATCGGACGGCGTACCACTGTTGAGGTTTCAGAATTTATTATCAAGAAATGGTTGGGCCTGCGTAGCAAATATAGTCGAATAGTGGTGTAGTATGAGTTTCCCCTTGATGGATGCGAATTCAGTCGTAGTTCGTTACTTGGAGCAAATAATTAAAATGTGATGAATTAGGAGTAAGTATGCAAACAAAGAATAATTTTTTTTACTTTAAGGAAATTGTGAAACTAGCTACACCAATTTTAAGTGTACGCATTCTCTATATCGCTGTGGGTTTTATCGGTATGTTGTTTATTGCTCATCTTGGCAAGCAAGAGTTGGCTGCTAGTGCACTAGTAGCTGCATTGAGTAGCACTATAATGGTTGTTACCATGTCGCCGTTGCTAGCGGTCGGTATCACTGTTAGTCGTTGTTATGGACAGTATAAGCTTCGCGAAATTGGCATGGAAATCCGGCAGGCTTGGTTAATTAGTATTGTTCTCGGTGTTATTAGTTCGTTGGTCTTCTGGAACTTAACGAAATTGCTAGTATGGATGCATCAGCCTATTGAGTTAGTGCCGCTGATTGATCCTTATTTTCGCGCAATGGCATGGAGTGTAATTCCTTCTTTACTATTGGCAAGTTGTCATCAGATGTTTTTTCCTATTAAGAAAGGATATCTTGTCGTGGTATTAAGCGCACTGAATTTGGGTTTCACGATATTGCTTGGCTATGCTTTAATTTATGGTTACGCTGGTTTGCCTACATTGGGCATGGCTGGCTGGGCCTATGGTATATCAATTGCTAACTGGACTCTCGCGATTGGTGTTTTTATTTATTTATACTTTGCTAAAAGTTTTACTAATTACCATTTGTTTGATTTCAGGGTACTATGGGATCCAGCACGATTGGTGGCTTTTTTTCACATTGGTTTTCCTATTACAATACAGTTTGCCAGCGAACTACTGATTTTTAGTGCGATTAACATTATGGTCGGTTGGCTCGGTGTGGGTGCTTTGAGTGTTCAACAGATATTGATCCAGTGTTCCACCGTTGCTCTAATGATTCCTATGGGAATAGGACAGGCTTGTACGATTTTGGTCAGTTATACGGTTGGCAATGGTGAATATAATCTGATAAAGAAGATTGGTCATGTCGGTCTGGTGCTGGTACTCAGCTGCATGATAGCTATCGCAATTGTATATTTGCTAAATCCACTTGCTATTATCGGTTTGTATATCAATCTGGGGGCAGAGGAAAATGCGGCCCTTATAGGGATGGCGAAGGTCATGCTGGCTATCGTTGCTTTTTCTCAAATTGCTGATGCTGTGCGTAACTTACTGATGGCAGTATTACGTGGTTTGAGAGACGTCTGGTATCCGATGTGGGTTAATATGGGATTGCTCTGGATATTCGGCTTTCCTTTTTCTTATTTGCTAGCTTTTCCTTTAAAACAAGGCCAGCAAGGTATTAATCTTGGCCTCCTTATTACATTTTTACTCGGGGCAATTCTGATGATGGTGCGGTTTTTTCGTAAAACTGCCGATGTGGCGCATAGCAAAATACCTGGCAAATCGTTTAATAATTAACCTACCCTATGGTTAAGCCGTCACTAACCTATCCATTTCTGAGCGGGAGATATTCAGTGGCGGTTTGTTCTCTTTGAAACAATAAACGATTAGCCCTTCTAACACATTCAACATGAATCCCTGTAAACTACGGTGTCGTGAGTGCTCTATCTGAGAAATATTCTTTAACTGATCATGGATGGTTTCTATGATGAAACGCTTTGATAACATTACCTTATCCCACACTGAGAGCGCTTTTGCCTTCATGTTACTGCGCGTATCCGTTATCAATGTCACGCCTGTTGCGTTTAAATCATCAAACAGAGCCTGACAGAGGTATTCTTACTGTCTCCGTAAAGCGTTCCTGTTAATCCCGTTGCTAACTCACGGACAGGCTCCCGATCATCGACATTACCCGGAGTGAGTTTGACTGACACAATTTCTCCTTGATGATTGACTATCAGAGGCAGCTTAAAACCGAAAAACCATCCCATTGACCCTTTTCCTCGTTTCGCTATGCCGTCAAATAGCTGCAAAACTGAGGAGACGACGCCCAGGAGCCGGGTATAGCTGAGCAGAGTGGAATGAATACACGGCAAAAATCATCGACATCGCAGAAGAGTTCAACTAGTTTATCCATGCCTGTTCCTGATAAGATCGCTTTTTTCTGGGTCGAAAATTCTGCTCTTGGAACAGGCAGTTAGTTCCATTTTTTTATCCAAAGTTCAGGTTATTTTAGCTCCTCATTAATGGCCTGCCGAACAATCAACTTTGCGGCCCAACTCGTTAAGTCGATTATTTCATCATTTTCTAAACCAAAAGTATCTTTCAGAATAGTCATAGCCTCTGTACCATATAAAACGGAAATCAACATAATAATCTTATGTATTGTATCATCTTTAAGCTGACCTTTTAAAGGCGCTAACGCCGTAGAAAGTGTCTCTTTACGGTTACTTTTTTTCTTCAAAACGGGTCGTTCGGGGTTACCTTCACCGGATAAAGATTCCTGCCAGCGTAACTGAGAAATGCGTAAAGCATCCCTCATCAGCGCCTCATTGGCTTCTATTTCTTCATAGCCCCATCTTAATAATTTCTCAATATTTTCCTCTGCATTATTGCCCATAGGGGGGACAACGAATGACCCAATGACTTGTTTTACAACATACTCTACAAAATCACTATGGGTTGAAAAGTAGCTGCGCAACGTGACCTTCGCATATTCAGCTTCACTGGCAATCTCTTCAGGAGACGGGAATTTTTTCTCACGGTATAACTTCAGCGCTGAATGAGTGATACGTTCCAGGGTACGACGCCGGACTGGCGACAGCTTTTCTTCATCAAACAGAATCATTTAAACCCCTTAAAATTTTAACCGTATAGCATTAATAATAAAAAATATCACTAATGATAAAAAGTAACTTGCATGTTGTAAAATATTACAATAGGTTTACATCCATCTTTGAACTGGGTATGTCACATGGGGTGAACACTATGACACGATTTGTGGTTGTCGTTGGCACAGCAGACACAAAACTGGACGAGCTGGCCTGGCTGAAATGTTGTTTACACCTCGCCGGAGTTGATTCAATCATCATTGATGTGTCTACATCAACTCCCGGGAAAAATCATCAGAATAAAAAGATAGATATTCATTCACTTCAGGTGGCTGAGTATCATCCCGCTGGCGCTGACTCCGTTTTTTGTGGCGTGCGGAATAAAGCGATAACAGCGATGTCTGTCGCCCTCACGAATTTCCTGAACAGTTCAATCGACGATATTGCGGGGGTGATTGGTATCGGCGGCTCAGGCGGAACAGCGCTGATTACTCCGGCTATGCAAAGCCTGCCTATCGGTTTGCCTAAAATCATGGTATCCACTATGGCGTCAGGGAATGTCTCAGCCTACGTTAGAGCCAGCGATATTGCCATGCTTTATACAGTAACCGATCTCAACGGACTAAACCGTATTTCTCGTTCAGTCTTGTCTAATGCTGCAAACATGATGGCGGGTTCTGTCAATTATTTTACGCCATTGGCTGATATTCATAAACCCGCTTTAGGGTTAACGATGTTTGGTATGACGACTCCGTGCATTAATCAGCTCACTACTGAGTTAAATACTCAATACGATTGCCTAGCTTTTCATGCTACCGGCAATGGTGGAACAAGCATGGAAAAATTGGCTAAGGACGGCAAATTAGTTTGTGTTTTAGATATTACATTAACAGAAATTGCCGATCTGTTATTTGGGGGTGTCTTGGATTGTCCTGACACACGTTTAGACGTCATTGCAAAAAAAAGCATTCCGTGGATTGGCAGTGCTGGTGCTTTGGACATAGTGAACTTTGGCGCAAAGGACACGATTCCAGAACGTTACAGCAACAGGCTATTTTTTGAGCACAATTCTCAGGTGACATTGATGCGAACCACACCTGAAGAAAACTATCAGCTTGGTATCTGGATAGGGAACAAACTTAATAAGTGTAATGGACCTATTCGATTCATTATTCCGGAAGGCGGATTCTCTGCGCTAGATTGCCTTGAACAACCTTTTTATTTACCTACATCAACACAGGCTTTCTGTCATGGACTAAAAAAAACAGTAAAACAAACAGAATTGAGAAAAGTTATAAAAACACCTTTTCACATAAATTCACCACAATTTTGTACTCTTGTAATACAACAATTCAAGGAAATTATAGAACACCAGGGAATTTCTTATGAAGAAAAAATACAATCAGATTATTAAAACTATAAAACAAAAAGTCGAACGTAACGAAACTATTATTGGAGCGAGTGCAGGCACTGGTCTTTCGGCGCGTTGCGAGGAAGCAGGAGGTGCAGACCTCATTATCGTATATAATTCTGGACGCTTCAGAATGGCTGGCAGAGGATCACTGGCCGGATTAATGCCATACGGTAATGCAAATGAAATTGTCAGAGAAATGGGTAATGAAATATTGCCGATAGTTAAGGAAACACCTGTATTGGCGGGTGTCTGTGGTACTGATCCATTCTGTAATTTACCTCTTTTCCTAGATGAACTGAAGGCACAAGGTTTTGCTGGTATTCAGAACTTCCCAACAGTAGGACTTATTGATGGAAAGTTCAGAAAAAACCTGGAAGAAACAGGCATGGGCTATGCACTGGAGGTGAAGCTAATCCGCCTGGCACATGAAAAAGGAATGATTACCACGCCTTATGTTTTCAATGCAAAAGAGGCTGAAGCTATGGCACAAGCAGGTGCTGATATCATCGTCGTACATCTGGGGCTAACCACTAGCGGCGATATTAGTGCTAATACATCATATGATCTGAAATCTTGTATACCAATCGTTAATGCTTGTGCTTCGGCGGCTAAAACTGTCCGAAATAACATTATTATTTTGTGCCACGGCGGCCCAATTTCGGAACCGGAAGATGTAGCCTATATTTTAGCTCATTGCCCCGATTGTCATGGATTCTATGGCGCCAGTGCAATGGAGCGTTTGCCAACAGAACAAGCCATCAAATATACGATCCAGAAATTTAAAGAAATTAATCGGGGTTAGTGAGAATTATACTTAAGCTATGTGGAAACTGAGTACTACAACCGTAATATCGGTTACGTTATGATGACGCATTGTTTTCTTTTTCTCAAAATACGGGAAGATGCCCAATATGCCATCCCCAGTCAACACATGCCTGTATGACTCCCTTATTTCATCCTGCCGGCCCGCAACAACTCAGTCTCGCTTGTCTCCGGGGCTTACTCAGCGATGTTAATGAAAAAATGGTTGTCAATTGGCTGGACAGAAGCCCCACACCAGATGGCATTCAATACCTTATTTAGCGTGCTGATGCCACTGTAACGACATCCTGATGCCGGTTCGGGCGGCGGAAAGGGGAAAAATCGCCCCGACGAGTATCAACAATATCGAATATCCTGTCGGCAATAGTTTATGCCTTTAAACCGGAAAACTATCCAAAAATTTTCCGGTTTCATTTGACAAGGCTATTTTATCTCGTTTTCCAAAGTCCTACGATGATATTCACCACTCGCTTTTTCATGCATGGTAAACAACATAGGTAATAGAGAACTCAGCGCCGATAGGCTATGTCCGAGCTGGCACAAACTCTCTGGAGTAAATTCATGGATGTTATTACTGGCAAACGACAATATTGAGTCACCAAGAAAAGTTACACCATGACAAATACCCATAGTATTTTCTTTAGATGATTCAATTAGCTGACACAGTACAGTATCGCTAACACATGAGAGATCCAGTGATGCAATCGCATCCGACATGCCAGACCATAGGATATTCACATCAGATATCTCACTGTCGTCGGGAGTGTCTGGGGTGCTACATTTGTGCATAATATTGCTTCTCAATTGGTTTACAAAAAATTAAAACCAAAGAAAAGTCTGTGAGCAAAGTGTGTACTTCGGTTTCTACATTAGATTGAGCGTTAAATGTATAACACTTTGAGTATGAGGATATGTTACTATTCATATTAGCCATACATTAGTTCCTGTAATGTTGTGGTTAGACGCTCTGATTGTGTTGTAGCACTTTCAGAGCGTTGTTTTTATGGTTCCTACAACTGTCACCATATTCTTTCTCTTGGAGATCAATATCTCTTCCTTCTTTTCTGGTAACGGGAAGGCCAGATTTCATCGGGCTTCTGTCCTAATGCATTCGCAATGATTGTTTCACCTTTGTGCCAGGGACGCTGTAAAGCATTGGATAATGTTGACGATGCTAGTCCAGCTTCCCGAGAAACGGCAGCCAATGACTTTCCTTTCTTTTTTAACGCAGCGATAATATCTGCCGAATGCCAATCTTTTTTCTCCACAATAATTCTCCAATCGGGTATAACTATCTAATAATACTGTAAAACGACGAGTAACATTCTTTGCTTTAAACTCTGTTAGTAGTACGTTTTACTTCAATCTATATTTCAATTACTCTAACCAATTGTCAGTGCAAATAATCTTTGGGAAATTATTCACTGGAACACAAGTATTGATCCAAATTTGAATATTGTAAAGCAAATTAGGACCAAAATTTTCCTAATTTGAAAAATTCATCTTTTAGAGAGTAATTTTTATTAAAAATCAACTAATTGAACGAAAATTGAGAAAATGACAAACAAAAAAGCATCAGGTGCTTCTTTTAGTGACGAAGAAGAAAAAGAAGGTTTTATCAGTAGGTTATTACAACTTGTAGGGCAAAGAAACATTAGGACTGCTGCTAAGGATTGGGGTTTACCTTATTCAACTCTCAATAACTACATCAATAAAGGAACAAGCCCATCATTAAAATATATGCAAATTGTTGCTAATAAGGAGAATGTAAGCCTAGATTGGCTTGCAAATGGGGATAAAAATTTCAAATTTGAAACACCAGATGCACACAATGATAGTATTGAATTACGACATTCCTGGAACTTGGTTTTTAACTCCTTAAATCTATGCGAAGTAGATAAGCTTATAAAATTAATTCATCGCAAAGGTATTGAAGGGCTATTAACAATGGCTCATGAACAACAAGACATCAAGGATGCCATTGATAGGCTTCAAATTAGATCAAGTTTGAAACAAGCAATCAAAGTGGCTCTTGCAGGGGATGAATCAACAGACAAAGAAATTTTGCAATGCATTACTACCCTGATAAGTCAAGAAAAAAATTAAACACAACCAATTGGTGATCATAACAGCATAGAGTTAAGCGTGGGTGCAGCACGGAGAACTGAACGTGAGAGTATAAAAACAATCGGGTAGAACACCCAAAGAGCAATTACGAACTTGGCAAACTAACTTAAAAACTTACTACCACTCAAAAGGGAAATCATTGACAAAGCTTTATCAATTTAACGAAGAAATCAGCGCTCAACGATAACAGAACGCTTTGTTAACATACCTGTACGTTCAGCCAGATCAAAAGCCGCCTTAGCCCGACGCATACCTTCAATTTTGCGCTCTTTTACAGACATTTGCTTAAGTTCAGAAACTTGGCGTTTTGATTGCATAACCTTCTCCTATCATCACTTAGTACTACAGCTATAAAATAAAAATCTGTGTTTTTCTGATGTTCACGATGCTGAGAAACCGCGTGACTTAAAGCTTTCCTAATGAATATACCTTCTGTTGAGACAAAGATGTACAATTATAGTACTAACAAATGCCAGCATATTAGGCTTGCGTATCCTCATTTTTGCCTTTTTAATTAAAAAGGCGAGAAAACCCCTGTTGACTTCTCAGCAAGAGTTTATCCCAAATATCTTTCGGCATCAGCAGCATGATTTCCACCATCAGCGACCCTAGCACGTTGCTGGCGGCAATAGCCGCAATCAACAACAAGAATCCTACAGCAACAAACAGATAGCGTCAAACACCCTACTGTTAAGGCAAAAACCTATTGATATGTTATTGACATTTTTCTCTTCTCTGGTAGCATAAGTATCGACAACGCTCGCTACCTTCCTCCGGGAACGTAAGCGGGCTTTTTTTATGGAATCTTAAATCATGGCTCATATCCCCTACTCAAAGTCGCATCGCAAACCTATAGACCTTATTGGTGATTTAGAGGAAAAGGGTCTAAATTTCAAAGATAAAGTACTAGCCGAACACATATTATCATTTATCAGCTATTATCGTTTTAAAATTTACCTATTCCAGTTCATGTATCAAAATGAAGAAGGAAAAAAACAATTTCGCGATGGCGTTTTTTTTGAAAACGGCCTTGATATTTATCGTTTCGATGAATCATTACGCAATTACATATTTCGCATAATTTCTCGACTAGAAATAAAATTTCGCAGTAGGCTAGATCACACTATATCAGAATATACAGATGATCCATTTTGGTATCTCGACGATAAAAACTTCTTTAATAAAAAAATAAATAAAATAGACTTATTACGTTCAAAATTATCAAATTCATTTACATCTTGTAATGAAAAATATGCCACTCATTATAAGGAAAAGTACTATAATGAGAAAAATGATAATTATAAATCCCTACCCCCTTTTTGGATTATCGGCGAATTAGCAACATTGGGAAATATATTTGTTATTTATGATTGCTTGGACAAACGTCGTTTTCAAATATCAGAAAGAGAAAACATCCTCAACAATTTAGCCAAAGAATTTGGTGTAAAAAAATTTGAAACGCTGGTTGGGTGGATTAGTGGATTAAGAGATGTGAGAAACAAATGTGCACATCATAATCGTCTTTGGAATTCAAATTTAAGAGCCCCAGCAGAAATTATCCCACACCTTTCTATACCTCCAGCTAATAACAATCGTATCTATGTCTTTCTTGCAACTCTTCACCATTTAAGCAAAATCTTAAAACTGGGAGTAAATGTGGGCCAAGATATTCACATTTTAGCACATGAATTTCCAAGAGTAATACCACTGTTACATTCTGCTGGTTTTCCAGAAACTTGGCATACAGATCCATTCTGGGAACTTTAGGGTTACCATATATTTTGACAATGCAAAAATATCTTAATACATGGTTAAAATTTGCCAATAATACTAAAACAATATCTTTTATATTCCACATTAATTTGGTGAACGAAAGGATAAGTTGAGTTACACATACCTTATCAACCAAAAAATTTGTGCCTAATATATGTTATAATAGTTAAAAATATGACTCTACCCATCTTTCGTTAAATAAGCGTTATACACAGTTACACCGCTGATGTTGGTTCGCCTCCCCAGCTCACCAACCGCTTCCATTCACCCGACCCTTTGATGGGGTCAGGTGAATGAGCTTTATCAGCCGTGCAAATGTGCATAACACACAACTCGTTTTACAATTCACGCCATAGACGCAGCTCAGATTTTTGGCTAACCTAACCAGAAAATAATCATATTATTTATCTGAACATCACCTCCACAAGAGGCTATCCAATGACTAACCATCATGACAAACAACGTATAACACGTGCCCAAACTAGGGGAGCAAAAGCCGCTAACATTTACCGCAACTTATGCCGGCGTTTACGTACTTGGGATGCACATTGTGTTACTAAAGCCCACAAATACAATCTCCCTAGCTGGATAGGACATACGCCTATTTATTTACTTGTTAGCAGTATAGTGGTCACTTTGCTGATAGGAGTACTAATGGCAGTAGGAATTATTGTGCTTATCTTTGGACTACTACTGGGACTTTCACTAGCTAAAGATAACAAGCAAGATACTACCTACAGTGAATCTCTAAAAGCTAAGTATCGGAATGGTTCAGAAGGTTATGGTTTTTACTCTAACGGCAGCAAACTAGATGATTAAAAACAGTGAAATAAATTATCTATATCACTGTTTAATATAATCATATAGACTATTTCATGATTTTATTCGACACCGACTCTCCTATTTTGGCACCACTAGATTGAGCTTCCGAAGTCCCATGTCTCAACGCTGTGTTTTCTAATGCTCCACCAACTCTGATACCCGCCCACGACAACGCTCCCATCCACAATGCCGGCAACACAATAAACATCGCTCCCATCACAAAACTCATAATGATATCGTCTGTACTATTCTGAAAACCGGCCATATTCCATCGGCTGTGCGTATCCGAACCGTACAATGCCTCCAATAACCAGCTGTCCAACCAGCGTGCCAATTCCCACCAAAATGTCAAAAAGTTCAACGCAAACACGACAAAGGTCAGCGTAATGACCGTCTTATATTCGTAGACAGCAAATACTATAATCAGCGGTAATATGATAGTCACTGCCATCAGTATAACAGCCTGCACCATTGGTAATGCCTGGCGCATTGCATCAAATGCCGGAAATGCCGCCAGACTGCCCAACGACATCCCACCCAATGAAGCCAGACGGCCCACTGAATTCATCAGGGTAAAATCCGCGTTCCCCCCGTAACCTGCATAGACATGTCCCCCCTGAGATGTTGTCAGGTTTTCCGGACTCACCAGACGCCGTATCACCGCTTCTTTGTACTCTGATGTCTCCTTACCCATCAGTTTTAATGCCGCTGATAGCCGAAACCACATGCCTGGCTCAGCCTGCGCCATGATCCGTTTTTCCAATCCTACTTGACTGTCTGACCACCATTCCTTACAGGTCGGATAGCCGCCTTGTCCCGTATTAGCAAAACCATCATCACAGCGCGGTTTCCAGGGAAAATCCGGCCGGGGCGTTTTTGACTGAAGCGCATCATAATAACCCGCCCCATTCAGAAACGTTTTTGACCCCAACCATTCAATATCCCGTAATACCGCTTCATCCAGGGTTTTTCCCTCGTCCCGGCGTTTCCACTGATACAATGCCAGCGCATAACAGTCATGGGTAAAATCCTGTAATATCTGAGCCAATGCCGGATTATTAATCTGCGTATGCTGCACCTCAAAACGCAGTTGCCTCAGGTCTGGGCGGCAGGGAAGAGAAGCTATTGCGGCCTGAGTCACCCCTTTGGAAATCTGATGAACCAGTATCCACCAAACTGGAGCGGCCGCTGTTTTACCCTCAAGCGACGATATCACTGACGCATAACCCGTTTCAGCCGGTTTCGGTGTCCAAGTACCACAACTTTTTGCCCGCGAGTCATCATACGTAATGGTACTCAGACTCACATTGACCAACGGCACACAGCAAGCAATCATCACCAGAAAAGCACCATACAAGGTGTTTTCAATCCGGGTTACTGAGAGCATGCCCTTATTCCCTTCATCCTCCCCTTCTTCCCGGACTTTCAGCCAGATACCTATCATTTTGAATGTCAGCGGCAGCACAAATAACCCGGTGGCCAACAGCACATTCCACAAGCCATTATTCACCATCCAACCCAGCAGGGTCAGAAAATATTCCAAATAGCTGTAAGTTGTCATGACTGCTCTCCGGAGACGAAGAACATGGCATACTCACAACATCCCACGAATCCCAGCGAAATTAGCGCAATCCGTTTCAAAGCAGCTTTCTGTGTTAACGGCAATGGGGATCGCCAAAGCTGCCACATGAAACAGGCAATAACGCTGTACATGACCAATCGCCAGGTTAGCCAGCCGTAACGGGTCATGTACATCCAATGTTGTAAGGCATTGAATTGGGACGGATGTTCCAAGCCAACTGCGGCAACAAGTAACATGCACCCCATCATCGGCATGACGATTAACCCTCGTCTGAAATTCCGTTTCAGTCCTGCAATCAACCACTGTTTGGTGTCAGCAGTCACCCAAGTTTCACGCTGCTCAGACATCATTATTACTGTCCCTCATGCCCTCTCGGCAATATGGACAAGGCATTAATACGACTGTCGGTATTATCAGTGGACTGCCGTTGCAAATTCATTTCTACCCGATTTTGTTCACGCTCAAGCGCGGTCAGGGCGGTATTTTGTGCAATTGCCCGACGCAGCTCCATCTCATTCTTCAGCGCGACAATTTCTCTGTCCAGTATCGCAATGCGACGATCACTCTCTTCCATAGCTTGCGTCTGAGCAGCCGCATTCGGCTCTGCCTGTCCGGTTATCAACATTCGCCGCATAGTGAGCGCAGTCTCAATGGTGTCTGCCATCGCTAACTCATTGGCCAACCGACTCGCCAGCGCACCACTATCCGGATCACGTTTCAGTGCCTGGATAACCCCACGAGTCACCGCCAAGCTACCCGTTTTGAGTTTTGCCAGATTGACTACGGTAGGAGCATTTTCCCCGCTGACCAGTTTCATCAATTGCTCAATATTGGTTCTGGTAGCCTCTTCCAGCATCGGCGCAAACCCCGTCCCAGCGACACTCGCACCTGGCTGATCTTCGGTACCACCACTGGTACACTGACGACTGTCAGTACAGGTACGAACCGAACGATCACCTAACACCCTGACTACTGCGGCGGCAGCTTCTTCACTGTTCTTGAATTTCTGGCAAGCAGCACCATTACATTGACCACGGCTGACATTGGCATGGCTATTCGTCGGTAGATTGTTCATCATATTAAAGCCGGCTTTCGCCAAATCCCGGATAGGTTGAATGGCTTTCTGCCCTTTTCCTCCCCGTTTTTCACCCCCTATCCAGTTTGAACCTGGTGTACCGTCTGCAACCTCCATTTTTTGTGTCGTGCCAACCGCATCACCGTTGCCGGTATTCACCAACGTTTTGTATTCCTCCATCAACGCCGCTTTAGTCCATTTACTGCTATCCGAAAAATTCATCATACGCTGTGACATGTTCTGGCAGCTCAGTTGTGATTTGTCGAACGCAATGCCTGCCTGTAATACACCATTGGTCAGCATTTCATATAATCCCGGATTAGCACGCTGGATAACCATTGCCGGCAAACTGGCTACGGCTCCAGTAGCCCCTTGTATCACTTCCCCCATCAGGTTTTTAAAACCCGAAGTCAGGCCATTAAGCTGATTCCCTACCGTCGTTTTTAAATCAAAGTTACCGCACATCAGGTCACTGCTCCAACCGAGGTTTAATCCGCCCAGATGTTGCAGATTGCTGCGGGTCGCCGGCTGCGATATCACTGATCCGCCACCCATGTTGTAAAACAGTTTGTCCGATACAGCGCCATTCATGCTTGTCCCGTAACCTATCGGGCTGTCCGCAATGGCAAAACTTGCCGCCTGAACAACAGGAGCACGCATAAACGCCAGTGCTATCAATACCGGCAAAAATAATCGTTGTCTCATCCCATGATCCCAGTCTCAAAAATCTGTACTGTAGAGAAAAGTCTGTCCACGTCGCTGACAGCAACTGTAGGGTTGCCACAATGCAAAGACATAATTCCCGTCCTTTGCCACTTCCCCGCGGTTATCCGGAAAAACAGCACAAGATGCGCTCATTTTAGGCGCTATACGTTGCCATTGATGATTTTGGTTACCCGTATTCTCAACGACTTCGCCGGGTGGCCAGTAACCCTGTTTGCGGTTCCCTTTCAGGAGTTGATAAACATGCCCCTGTCCTGTGCGGGTAATAATGTCAGCTACCCGTTGCGCTACCACCGCAGCCGCTTTATCCTCATCCTGTTGCGTCACAAACCCGCTTCGCGGATAAATATTGCCCCACATATTGCCCCGAAACGAATAACCCAGTTCACGTTTACCAGGAATCAGCGCTTCGGGATAAAACGACTCTGGCACACCTGTCCGCCAAACCAGGCTGTCCAGAGTACTCAAAAAGTAAGGCATAAAAGGCGTGGCGACACTTTTACACGCATACCCCGAAATTTTCCCGCCCATTATTGAAGTTGCCGGATGCCCAATCGCATCAGCATATTTAAAATGCAGATTGTTCTTTCGGTTGCCTGGGATTTTCAGCTGATGATTACCGCCGCCCACGGCTATCCCGGAAAGTGCTCTCGTTACGGTATTTTCCACGCCGTCAACAGTCTGGCTGACCAGAGACATTTCTCTCCAGGGATTACCGCCAGGCGCGTTATAGACGGAGACCACGGCCTGAGGAATAAAATGTTCCACTTTTATCGAGGTACGCACTTTGCACCCCCAGGGAGAACACAATAGCCAATAACATATGCCTTTTATTCGCCAACTGATGCACGATGCCGACGCGGCACCGGCCACAATCTGGGCTGTATTCACACTGGCAACGGCCACGGGCGCCAGAACAACCGTTAGCAGCAGGACCATGCCGAACTTTTTCAGCCGGGAATGCCATGTTAATGACGGTAAATCCGGAGACTTCATGGCTGCTTTTCCTGCTGATAAGTCTCCCAAAGTAACCGGGCATGTCTGACGTCTGTCGTACCATACACAACATAATCATCATCAAAAACCACTGCCGGGAACTTCTTAAGGCCCAGAGTCCAAGCATTCAGTAACCCCTGATAAGCCTGACTGATATGTCGCTCCTGTTGATGCCACGATGGAGACTGCAAAATCTGACGGGCCTGTTTGACTGCCTGTTGAGGATCAGCAGACAGCTTACTGAATAACTGTGATTGCAACTGCTCTGGCTTATCTAGGTACACAACTTGGACGTTTTGATCAGCATTGAGCGGTGGATGGCTTGTGTCGGTATATATCACTGTGCTGGCAAACACGGATACCGGTATTAACCACGGGAAAAGCGCCCAGAATACCCTGATATTCATAGCCTGCACTCCTGCATGGATAAGAGATCCTCATCACGCCCATCCGCCACTTCCCCAGATATCAGACCACGGGCACGGTCCAGCCTTCTCGCCACAACAAAAGCGGCATCCAATTCGCTGCAATGAAGCGCTTTCATAATCGCCCTGCGCTCTGCCTTTTCCTCTTTCTCCGTCATGCCCAGCGCCAGATACACACTGGGCGGCACCACCCGAAATAACGCCTCCACTTTTTTCGACAACACCACGCCTTCGGTGTAACAACCCGGGAGTTTGCTGGCTGATAGCAACACCGATTTTTGTTCTTCAGACAGCTTTTTAAAACGCGCTATCTGTTCGACTTCATCCGGCGGCATTGTCAAACACAACCACCACTCCGCCATATTGAGCATTTTCTCAGCCGTATCCGGATAGTCCGCCAAATTCTGAGTAGCCAGCCACAACCAGGCCCCTAATTTTCGCCACATCTTGACCACTTTGGTCATATAAGGTGACAATAACGGATTAGTGGTCAGAACATGCGCCTCATCCACGACAAAATTAATTTCCCTTGCATCAAATTGATCACGTTCCGCCATATTGTTGATGGTATTGACCAGAGACACCATCGCCAAGGCCATCTGCGCACTATATCCTTCACGCGCCAGCGTACCGAGGTCAATTAGCGTTACATCGGCTTCTGGCCACGGGGTTCCCGGACGATTAAACAATTCCCCCTCAAAACCACTGGTGAACATTGACATCGCCCCCGCCATCTCTTCAGCACGGGCCCGACGCTGTTCGGTACACAATGCTCTCCCCTGTTCATCCCGCCGGCTGTCCCGGGCAATCACAGACAATGCATTTTGCAAATCTTCCGCGATCATCTGTCGGCCGTCATCAAAGCTGGCTCTCGCCGCTATCATGATGGCTTCACGTATCATGCCCCGATCCGCCCGCGTCAGACGCTCTTCCTCTTTCTTCTCCCCACCGGTGATCATCATGCGCGCCGCAAGTTCTATTTCTCCCAGGATATCGCGCTGCTCATCGGCCTCGTCATCTGCGGTTTCCTCTGCCGACCTTTCACCCGCCAAATCCAACTGATAAGATGCCACTTGAAGCAATTGGTGGGCATCGGCAAACAGCGCCAGACTGACACCACAACCTGGTTTAATGCTGATTTTGTTGACACTCAGCCCCAGGCGTTGACAGTAATCGGCAAACAGCCCAAAACTGTTGCCCGCTTCCGCCACAAATAATCGGGGACAGTGCACCGCCATCAACTGCGATAAACTCGCACAGAGCGTAGCCGACTTCCCCGCACCGGTCGGCCCGAATAGCAACAGATGCGCATTCTGGGTACGGTCATGTTTATTTTGCGGATCAAATGTCAGCACATCACCGCCCCGGTTAAAAAAGCTAAGACCCGGGTTGCCTGTACCCGTTGCTCGCCCTGTCACTGGCAACAACCCAGCCACATGCTGCATCCAAGTCAACCGGGTATACCAGTGATGCTTGTCTCGTTGCGGGTTAAAACACATCGGTAAGGCACGCAGATAACCGTTTAACGGCGCGACGTCGCATTCGGGTTTGACCGGCTGCAACCCCGAGACCAACAGGGTTGCGGCCAGTTGCTGATGCCGACGGTTCAAATCGTCAACATCAGCCCCCTGTAACAGAAAGGTCAGTGCAGAACGGCACAGTTTATGTCTCAGCCCCAGATGCGCCTTAGCTTCTTTTACGTCTGCACGCACTCGCCCTGATTCAGTATTTTCTCCCATTGCATTTTTTGACAATCGGTCGAAATCCCGTTCCAGTGCATCCTGTGCCTGTATGACAATGGTCAGTGAAACAAGAGTACCTGACGGTAATAAATCCATCAGCGCATTGATATGTTCACCCCGGACCATTTCACCGGTCAGCGTTCCCGATTCTGGTGGGCGACGCAGCCGTTCAACCGGTACCGCTCGGTGAGCAATATTATCAAACCACCATACACCGTTTTTCACGTCAGAACGTGGCGGGGTAAACCACAAGGTTTCCGTGAAATCATTATCTGGCTTCCTCTCACCAGCCTGTGGGGTCGCATAACTAGCGGCCTGATACAACGTCGCTTTGTCTATCCAATCTGGATCAGGATTGAATAATCGCAGTAACCAGTGATGAACCTGTTCACCATTTTGTCGTTGGCACAAAATACCTGTACTCGCCAGAGAAGCTGTCAGTCGGTCACACACCTGATTAAGCAACACAATGGGTAGCAAGCTTTCTTTCTGTCCGACAGGGACCCAACGATAAATGACCATCCGGGTACGGCGTTGCTGTCCCCGCCAGGATTGACCAGTCACCAATGAATCGTTAAACAGCCCTTCCGGTCGGGCTATCCCCTTCAGATGACGTTCGGTTTCAGCCAACCAAGCTTCAGTGAAGACTGAACCCTGCGCCCAAGGTTTAATATACTGACGAAGTTGTGTCAGATATAACGCGGGATCATCCTCATCCTGACAAAAAAACTGCACTATCCAAGGAGAGGTATCCTCTTCCTCCAGACTGTCTTGCAACGCATCTTCTACCTGGTCACGAATGTCTTCCAGACGGGCAGAGGGGCGTCCTTCTGTCGATACCGGGGAAACAGCATAAATAGCGCCGACTGAAAGACCATCATCCAGCAACAAGCACTTTTCATCGTCCAAATATTCGACCCAAGGCAGGTAATCAATGATAGACGGCCAAGTGTCATACAACGCAGCTTCATCCGTGCTGGTCATTTTACCGGGACGCCTCAAAGGTTCACGCCCAACAACGGTGGAAGACGACGGTAGTATGACCTCAGTTTCACCCAAAATTTCCGATAGATTACTCCGTTTACGCAAGCGGACTTTATTCAACAGCGACCACATCACAACGCCTCCGTCCGTTCACCCGGCAAAGCATATTGCACCTGGTTGTAGAACGGAAACACCGTGCTGTATCCCGGTACTGGCGTGTTCCCCGCAACTAAATGTGGAAAGAGATACATCACCATGTCCGGATTAGGTAACCGAGGGAAAGTCTGACTGATTTCATTTTCCTGTGTACGACTATAACTTTCAGCATAGTTAGGCGAAGCCGGCAGCTCCCGTTCATTCACCTCCCGGCGTAGCACTTGACGGGCTTCCATCGTAGCCTGTGACGACGCGGCTTTTCCCTGCCACAAGGCCAGCATAGTCTGGTCTCCCGATGGCAACATATCCTCTTTGGACGTGCTGCAACCGGTCAGGACCGTCGTCACTACAAGCAGGCAAACCAAACAACCTGATTTCAATCTGACGCCGCACATACCTACTCCACAGATATTCATTTTCTCAGTCCAGCCCATCGCTGTTCTCCTGTCCCAGACTAAAGGGGTATTTCACCTTGCGCCCCTGTGTTTCGTAGTCAATCGGAATTTGTCGGGTAATATGTATCGCCACGCTGGCTCCCGGCGGTACGTAGACGGCATCAAAGGTTTGGCCATAACGGGCTTTGACCCATTCGGATACGGCCTTAAATCCTCCGGCAGCGGCTTGCCCCAAAACCGCTTTACCGGCATCCCCGGTCAGTGATGACGTCGCACCGCCATAACCGTTGGACTGAGTGGTTAGCTGGCTTTGCGACAACACATCACCCGCAGCTGTGCCACCAGAAAGAACAAATAAGGTTGGTAAGTAACTGGATGCATTGGATTTACGCTCACCGCTGATACACGGAATACCGTTGTTGTCAGATAGCCAGCCGATACCACCGCTGCTATTATCCTGAACGTGATGGCTGCCATTGGTGCGATTATCCGATTTCGGCACAGTTCTGACGGTACCGTCTGCAAAGACAAAAGTTAAAGAGGTGACATTGCCGCGCACGCAAGACAAGGTCCAGTCACCGGTAGCCGTACCCGAAACAATCGCGCCTTCCACGTCCGGCAATTCAATGCCGTTGGCAGTCAGGTTATCTTTACCAATCAGTACCTTAAAAGGATACGGGTCAGTGACTTTGTCATTTACTGGTACCCGGCCTAATAATGCCGTCATCGCCTGGCTGCCGACCAGCGTCGTATTCTCGGGCAGGGTATAAACGGGCCAAACAGTCTCGTTTGTATGACTATCGGTAATGGCTCGCTGATTTTTAGTCATACCGTCATATTCCACTTTCTGACGGCTCAATGCATTGCCCTCCAAAAATGACACGGGGAAACGGGGAGTCTCTGGCTGCCCGCTCATTGCAACCTGTGAGTCAACCGGTAACGTATCCTGTGGACTAATCCAGACCAACCGGTCCCCGCCTGAGGTCGTATTTTGGCCGGTATCGTCCAATCCTAATCCCAGCGGAATATCACGCTCAACCAGAGGGATGTTTGTACTTATGCTTTTATTGCCTAACTGACGGGTCAACTGGTCAAGTCGGCTGAACAGCGTTTGCTGCTCCGCTTTCAATACCTGCTGTTGCTTTTCTGTTTCTTCGCGGTTGCCCGCTACCGCCTGGTTAATCTGGTCAGTCATGCTCTGACTCCCGTTTCGCCATTTCTCATTGTCAGTCAGTAATTGTGCATTTTGTTTTTCCAGTGCCTCCTGCTGAATACGGATACTGCGCAAGGCACCGATCAACGTACGTAACGTGTCTTCCGGGGTATCTCCCTCAATACCTAATGTACGTAACTCCCCAGGAGACAACTCCGCCAGCGCACGATTATTAACTGCCTGACTAACAGAGGTATTAGATTGCCGGCAACTCTTTATACCCACTGCTAATCCCGCGATAACAAAAATAGGCACGACCCATTTCACCAAGCCGTTTGACTTAATTTGCATGGTGGCTTCCTTTTTTCCTGGCGGAATTTCTTGATATCACCGGCTCAGGCAGAAAGGCACGGTCAGGCCGACCTTTCACCACCAAATAGACGGTAGTCGTGTCTTCCGGCGTACCTGACGGTCCCAGCCAACGATGCTGAAAGGTCGCTGATATGAATTGCCCCTGCAACCTGCGTGGATCAAGCACCACGTTCTCACGGTGGGTATTACGCACTTTCAGCGCCACCACAGTGAGGTTATCCACCCCCCAGCCCCCTAATGGGGAGACTATTACCGGCGCTGAGGGATACAATGTGGTCAATCGGGTTGGTAGCGCCAATGATACCGGGTGAATGCCGGGAATAGCTTCTACTGTACGTAACGGCGCATACAGATTCTGCGCGGCGTAACGGGTCAAGACCACCGGCAGCGGAGCCGTGTAGGACAGTTTTTGACGCCGGACGGCCTGACGTTCACCAGCAAGAAAGGGAGACGTTGCTAACATGTTATCCCCTTTGGCACCGTAGTGAACCTGGTCGTTGTCCGTCAGCGTGGTCACATCCCCGTGGTACACCACACGAACCGGCTCAAAGGGACCTTTTCCATTTGTAGCTGTCACATCCAGCAAAATCACTTCCCCACTTTCCACATCCTGAAGTTGCAGTCGGGTCTGGGTAAACGTTTCACTTGGATACAGATACACTGCGCCACCGGTGCTTTGTACCCGCAATTTGCCATTCAGCGCACTCGGAAAACCTACCCGAACATTTTTATCCACAAAAACCACTCGCTCCTGTCCAACATGCAGAGTAACCGGCAGCGGGATACGCTCCCACTTCATCAACTCCACAGCCTCAACGGGTGAAACCATAACCAACCCAGAGAATAATAATGCGGTCAATGCCAATAACTCGACGAGTACCTGTTTTTTCACTGGAATATCCCCTTTTTCGCCGGTGCCGGCTGCGATGCGGCTTCCAGCCGTTGCGGTGTGCTGTCATAACAATCCAGTGCCAGACCAAACGGGTTACGCTCTGCATCCCCTTCCCAACGAATGATTTTAATTGGGTAACGTACCAGTGCCCGTTTTACCGGCTCAGCGTGAAAATATTCATCAGCGACTAAATCTAACCGGATAACCCAGTTATCCCGGCCCTTCACCGTCACATTGCTATCACGAAAGCCCCGTTCCGGAATTTCATACACCACCCGCACGCGATCTTTTAGCTCACCCACTTGTGACCGGTTTTGAGCATCCTGTTCCAGAAACACCTGACAGGAGGGGGTCAAATAAGGTGAAAGCGCCGCTATTTTCGCCGGATAATCAACGTCCCCGTCTTTCGGCCAAGCATTCAGTTGTTGAAAAATATAAAAACCAAAGGCATAAACTTGGGAAACGGGCACTTCCCACCACGGACGGGTACTGCCACTACGGACATCCGGCGGCGTATGAATGGTTAACTCTCTCGGCGCCATCATCCAGCCACTCAGACTCAGTAACAACAACAAAACCAGCACACCACAGGCAGCGCGTAACGTCAGAATATGCTGGTCCCGATCTTGAATTGCATGACGAAAACGACTCATAATCGTCTCGCTTTAGTTATTACCCGATAACTGCGGCGCAACGACCAACGTTGTGATGTGACAATCAGTGACGGATCACCCAGACCATAGTGCCGCTTTTTCACTTCCAGTTGCCGATAGAGGTAATTCTCCGGTTTACCGCGTTTCATCCGGGCCAGGTATTTGCCGCCAAAGGCAATCAATAATAACGGCGCAATCAGTGCCACCGTCGGTATCATCACCCAACCCGTTACTGGTGCCAGTAACAAGCCAATGACCGTGCCAGCTATCAGTCCCGTTAATGCCGTCCAGCCCAGCTCTGGGGTAGTAAATCCCCGGAACACGACAGGTTCGGCATTAAGACGATCAGGTAAAAAACGAATAGTCTGAACCATACTGACACTTCCCTGGGGTTAAAAGAGAATGGAAGTCGATTTGCCCAGCAGCCAGATAACAGCCACTAACAGCACTACACCAACCACCACAATCGCGCCAAATTTAGTCCAGGAAGCTCTGTCACTGCGAACTTCAGAAAAAGTATGGATTGCCGCTGTCGCCACATTGATAAACGCGATCGCGGCAACGACCAGCCCGCCTATTACTATGCCGTCCTGCAAGTAACCTTTAACGGTATTAAAAATGCCGCCGCCACTCCCGCTGGAAGGCGGTTCAACCGTTGGCAATGCCGCTGTCACGGGTTGACAAACCAGATAAGCCAGCACACAGAGTGACACTGCACGGGTATTGATACGGGTAAACAAGCGGAACAGTGACTGACATCCCCGGTTTAACAGATCCATTTCCTTTTCCCTTTTTTCCATTACAGGTTAAAAAACCGATTAGCTGGCAAACATCCAGATAGCCATCACCAGCAACAACGCCACACGAATGACAAAACGGTTCATCGCCGCTTCACGTACCTTTTCATTGGCCCAGCCCTGCCAGACGTCCACTATTCCCCATGCGGCCCAGAGAAACAGCACCGCTATCAGTAAACCGATACAGAGAAATTGCATCACATGGGGATCGAGATTGCCGGAAGCAGCCCTGAATGCATTGCGTTGTACCTCGTTCACCGTATTCGCTCCTGACGATATTGACCGGTCACATCCAGCACAGCCGCAGAAATCCCTGGTTGGGCACGGGATGGTGTCAGATAGCGGTTAATGCCTTCACGGATAATATTGAGGTCCCGGTTAGCACGTAGATAATCAAAATAAAAACGGTCTGCCTGACCCTCCTGAACTGCCAAAACCCGGGCACGTTCCAAACTGGCCTGCACCTGGTCAAGCTGCCTGAGTGTGGTGGTCAGTTCATCTTTTTCTCCGGCCAGTACAGGCCAACTCATGAGTATCGTCAGGACAAAAAGACTATGGGAAAATAAGCGGAAATAAACCATAGCATTACTCTAATCAGCGTAGATATACACACCAATAGAGTGACAAAAAAGAGTAACGATTACAGTGAATAATTGTTTATCTGATTTTGAAAATTTTGAATATCTGAACTTAGGGTATAAAACTATAAACACCCCATCTGGTTAATAAGATAGAATTGATAACTGAGGCTTTCTAATACAACAAAGGAATTAAGTGGTATAATAGATCATTAGGCGTTCATTTATTCAAACTTTACAGATAATATTTTCTGTAGGCAGATTTGACTAATTAAGTACAATTCGACACCAAAAAAATATAATTAAATGGTGTGTTAGAGGTATTAATAAATAATTAGTCGATATTAAATTGGAGGAATTATTTAGCACTCATCAAACCAATTGATTTCAGCTTCACACACAGTTCTAGCTACAAATAAACCCACAATATGAACTTGCGGCAAATGGTTTTTAATAACCATTTTCATTGTTTTATAGTGACTACCTATTCACCATAAAATTAACAAGTGTCGTCTTCTGCAAGATAGTAGTGATCTCTACAACTCAATTCATCAATTTTTGTAAGACAGTAAGTCACAGATGTTCCCTAATATCCTCATAGTCTTTAACCCTTATAGCCCCTAACGCTTCATATTTTGCCGGCCAGCTAATTGAAGTGTTCTTGAAACAAGATTCTAATATAAATAATTTCCTGCCTTGATTCAAAGCCGCTCTAGCTTGCGTCATCGTTCCTGAGGTATCAAATGCCTCAACTATAATAGTCGCTTCAGATAATGCCGACATAGTCACAGTACGCTCAGGAAAAAACAGACGATTACTACGGTAATCTTGCTCAATATAACGTTTAAACGGCACTTGGCTAATTAGCAAATAATTTTCTCTAATTGCCTTTTGGAGCTCACTATTCTGTCTTGGGTAAATATGAGACAACGGAGTACCAATAACCGCTATTGTGTTACCTCCCAGCTCCAGCGCAGTCGTATGAGCAACCGTATCTACTCCCTCAGCCAAGCCAGAAATGATAGTAAATCCATCATTCACAAGACATTTAACTAGCTTTCTTGTTCTACGGCGACCTTCATCAGATATCTTTCGTGAACCGACAACAGCTACACACCGAGTATTAACTAAATCCCACCAACCTTGATAATAAAACAATTCTATTGGGTGACGAGCATCTCTCAATTTATCAGGATACTCACTAGCTCCGTGCACTCTAACACCTAAATGCTCCACAGAATATTTATTAAGAATATATTTCAGTGACTTTTTGACAGACTCTCTTTCTTCTTCGGGGACAAGTTCAGATGGTATCGTACCATTAGGTGCTTGCCGGAATTTATCAGCAATAGTTTTAAATGTGGCGCCCTGCTCAGTCCACAGCGCTTCATATGCAGCCATCTCCTCAAATGGAGATATCGCTCGTTCGAAGGAATCTGAAGATCCAAAATCAAGTTGCAACATTTTATCTGTTCCCAATTCATAACATAAAAGGTTACTAAGAACACCTATACGGTAACTGCCGAAAAGGCAGTACAAAAACATGCTAAATGGTTAACTGAGTAAATTCCATTATTTTTTCTTTTTACTGCCAAATTAGGCTTTTTCGCTGAAAAATCTAACAAAAATCATTAAAAATTTTACCTATTTATTACCTCAAAGATATTTCTTAAAAGTACTCATCATCACGGTAATAGCTATCCCCGATAGGAGAGCTGCGGGTAACAATAGTAAATTAGGATACACAGCCGACGGCCAGGAGAGATATAACAAACAGGGTACACAAAACGCCGGTTTCACAAACCGTTTGGCATGATGATAGACAAAGCTCGATTCATAGGCAGCACCATAACGTCGCAAGTCACGTCGACTTAGCCCTTCAACGACAGAAACACCTATAACCATCACAAACAATGGCAAAGACAATACCAATATAGTGAGCCGGATAACAAAGGTTACGGTCACATATACCGTTGCCAGCAGATACTTCCGCAAACTTTCCGCCAGCCATACACTCCAATCGCTCAACTCTCTCACCATTTCATGGTGGCTCCGAGCTTGTACTGTATGCTGCTGATTAATCCAGTCTAGTGCACCACTGTCTACAAACACCCACTGATACCCCCATTTTAACCCGATACTGAGCGTAGTAGCAGGCTCCGATAACAGTAAACTGCGAGTAAATTCTTTAGACAACCAACCGCTTTCCGTGATCATGACTTGCTGGCTGTGTGTCTCACCTTGTTCCGGCCAGAAAAAAGCGATCCCAAAATATTCAATCACCAGACTGAAAAGCAGCGAAGCCAGCAACAAGCCAATAAGCATCCACGGAAAATCCCACAAAACCGTTTTTAATGGTCCTGACTTTTTCGGTGGTGTCTGCGGCAACTCAGTTTTCGCTTGTGCCATTGTCTGCCACCTCCATGTCAAAGTTATCGGCCAACACAGCAGTTTTTAACACCGCATTCAGGTCAACCTGTCTGTCATCTGGCATTGCGCTCCCCGACCACCAGGATTCACTGGTACGGTAATGTTTACGCATTTCATCAGCGATTTTTTGCAGACTTGCCGGCATCAGGTCATCATCATCGGCTGCTGGCAACGGCATGCGGATCTTCCATAACCGTCCCCCTTCAAGCAGAGCAAATGCCTGACCTTTCGGCAAATTAATCACCTCGGCGGGAGTAATTAACGGCGTTCTGATCGTGCTAACCCGGTCCTGAGTGTTAGAGGTAAAGTGACTCCCCTGCTCTGGACTGGAGATATCGGTAATCCCGGAGACCAAAGTTTTGGTATAGACCTCTACCTCCGGCAACTGGCGGGTTAACAGCTCGGCAGTGTTGTTTTCCCTAACCCGCAACATGACTAGGGTATTGAAATTCCCGGTCACCTGTGCAGCTTTAGCACTACTGCCAATACGGGCTTCAATATCAGACAAGGTCTGGGTGTAAGCGGTTACCTCAATCCCAGCACCACCCCCTTTGTTTATCAGCGGAATAAATTCATCGCCCATCAGCTCATTAAATTCATCACAATGTAAGCTAATAGGGAGTTTTCTCGTTTTGCCTTCTGGTAAACCATCATCCAAACCAAATTTGTAGATATGACCTGCAACAGAAACCAAGTCTGCGAACATAGAATTACCTACTGCCGAAGCCACTTCTGCATCCGATAAAGCGTCCAGCCCCACATAGACGATACCTTTCTTACGTATCACTTGTTGCCAGTCAAAGATGGGACGCGGATCATTCATATCCGTGTAATCTGGCGCCAACAGAGCAGCTATTTTCCCCGTGGTCAGCTTTTCCAATAATGGCAACAGGGATGCCACAATTTTGTCAAAGTAGGTGCGATCATAGCGAACTGCACTACGTAACCCGTCCAGTATCGGATCGTAGAGTTTTTTCCCCGCTTCTGAGCTTAGTGCCATTTCAATCGCCCAGATTTTCACTGCATTCGTCTGCCCCTGCATATTGCGTGGCAAATCGTCTTCCGTCAGCAGACCCAGGCTTTTCTCCACCTGCGTCCATAACACAGGCAGGCATTGCCTGATAATTTTTTCAGCATAAGTTTCATACAGTTCCCCAATATTGGTGACATAGCGTAATATCAGGGTGTAATCCGGTCGCTGCCCCAGTGCCACCAAGGCGCGGGTAACGATATTGACAAAACGCCAGGCAAACTCACGAAAAGCGGCGCTATTACCCGCCCCACTCAATTGTCCCGCTATACGAGAAGCGACTTCTGAAACCCGGCCAAAACGTCCGACAGCATTATAACGAGCACTAATATCCGGCCAGCCCAGATGAAACACCTGGAATTCATCTTCTCGCCCGGCACGATGCGCTTCCGCCCACATGCGTTTGAGCAGGTCTGCATCCCCTTTCGGATCAAACACAATCGTGATATTACCTCGCCGGATATCCTGCGTGATGAGTAGTTCTGCCAGCCGAGTCTTACCAACACGGGTTGTACCGAGTACCAACATATGGCCAACCCGCTCGCACAGGTCCATTGATACATTAACCTCTTCCGGCTCAATGCCATGCAATGCCGGATTGCCTCCTACCGGCGGCAATGGCCTCAGCGGGTTCCACGGAGAATCACGTTGCGTCAGACGACATAAAGAAGGCAATGGGTACTCAAACCGCCGCTCAAATGCCCTCGCTAATTGATAGTACCGGGGAGGTTGAACATAACGTTCGACTTCCGGGCGCAAGGTATCCAGAAATCGCTGTGTATGTTTTTGTTGCCAAAGAAACCCTTTCCCCAGAAACAATCTCTGATGACTGACGGGCACCTGGTGGCTGGCCATCACATAACGGGGCAATCGTCGGATATTGCGCCGGTAGTTCAGTACACGTAGCCCCTGCCGAAATCGGAGACCTGATAACACGCCAAAACCTGCCGCCATGACATAACTGACCGATGGTGACAATGCCACAGCCCACGGCGCTGCGATACAGACACCGGCGGCAACCGCCGAAACAACAGCGGTATTCAGCTCAACAGCCGGACGTAACCGCGCTTCAATCACATAACGATCGCTCATCTAGCCCGCCATAACACCACAACTGCCAACAATAATCCCAACAAAAGCACGGTGAAACTGTGTGGTAACACCAGTTCGGATAGTATAGGATGACGGGACCACATCAACGCACCTGCTGGGTTAAGCCAGTATCGGTAATCAACACTGGATAATGCTGTAAGCGCAAACGACGAGCCAAATCACTGCCGGAAGCGGGAGCTAATACCAAGCCCTCTGCAAGCTGACGCAGTTCATCCAGTTGTGTTTTATCCCGCACACTGACCAGCAACCCCACCGCCTGCTTTTTCCGAAGACCAACCAAATTTTTCTTCAACCACTGTTTTGACCGGGCATCATCCCCAATCATGAACAACGCCCCCATTCCCGGCAATTGCAACGGACGAGCGTCAACACGTCCGGGAGACAATTCTGGTGTTTCCACCGGTAACATGCCTCCTTCGGTTAAATCCGACGGGGCCACCTCCGCATTTGAAGTGGCGGTCAGTTCATCATCCTGAGCATTAATGGCATCAAAATACGCTGCCGTAGATTGTCCACCCAAATCAGCCACAATAGTCAGTGCAGCCTGAGAACAAGGTGTTAATATCATCATCATTAAAAATAAACGGTAGCGATAACGGGTTAAGTTATGGATTAACATCTTCTTTACTTTTCCTTCGGTTCAATCCAGGTCAGTGTCGTATTAGCTACAGCAATATTGGTGGATAAAACAGGATATCGGGTCTCCAGCGTGCTCAGTTTACGTGCGACGATTTTCCGATACTTACTCGCGGGCTGACCGCCAGCGGGATGGTGATAACAGCCTGCCGCATTCAACCAACTCCCCGGATTGGATTGATAACAGGTTTTCAGAATACGAGCTGCCACATGAAGATTAGTATAGGGGTCCAAGGCATCCCAATAAGAACGAAAATAATGGCCGTTCCAGCCTAAATTCACTTGAGTAATCCCCACATCAATACGTTTGAGGGGTACGCTGCGCATAAATCCCTGCAACGCCTGCCAGACCGCCTGTCGGGTTGCATAACGATAACTTTTTCCAGCCACATTGAGCGTCCACGGCCAGGGGCGTTCATGTTTCTCCTGTGGCAAACGTTTTGCCGATTCAGCCAGTGCCAACGCATAAAGCATTTCAGCGGGTACGCCATGCACCCGCGCAATCTGCTGATACCCAGGCGGCACAGTCTGCTTTACGGCGGCGGCTATACCCTCGGTCACCCAAAAAAGGCTGCCCGCTACAGCGAGACTCAAAATGCCACCACACGCCATCCGTCATTCTCATGTTGTAGCACGACCGGCATTTTCCCCTGACCAAATTGTCGCCAGCGCCCTTTGTCATGATTGAGTGTGATTTTTCGACTACGGACTTTTTCTGACGGAATATGATGTTTACCTGCCCAGGTACGTAAAACATCATCATTGCCTTCACTATCTACAAGGTAAATATCCACCTCTCTGTCAGCTGACAAGACAGCAGCCAGCCGAACATCACAGGCCGCGCAATCCTCTTTCACAAACAACGCCAGCCGTCCCTGATTACCCTGTGCGATTCCGTCCCCCTTCCCTAAATTAACCGGCAAAATATTCGGTGCCAGACGTTTCCAGGCCGCATCCACCGCCCGCTGGAACGCCAGTTCCTTTTCAGCACGGACATATTCCTGCCTGACCCACAATTCTGCATAATGTTGACGCGCTTGTACTGTTTCTGCCTCAATGCCCAATGCACTCAACGGATCGAGTCCAGGAGACTGAATACCCCGTTGCCCCTGCATCAATTGCTGATAACGCTGAAATTCGGCTTCTGTCAGCCCCCACGCTTGCGCCTGAATACGGTGATTTTCGGCCTGCATAACCTGTTGCCGGGTCGCTTTCGCAACCGTGGTTGTCTGTTCCGAGATAGCAACTTGTGCCGCCGAGGCTGACAGAGGCATGACAACGCCAACCAGCATCAACCAACACCTCTGGCTGAAAAAAACCTTTTCTCATTATTGTCCCTCGTTAACTGACAGGGTTTGACGGTGCCCTTGTACCTGGAACAAAGCCTGATGATCGGAGATACTGACCAGAGTCCACTCAAATGCGCTTTCACCCGGAGTCAGTAAGCGCATTTGAGATATTTGGGAATGAGGATCTGTGTCTCGTGGAATAATAACGGCATAAACTTGTTCTCCCCGACGTTCAATACCCGAAAGTATGAAAGGAGCAACTCTCTGTTTCTTAGCTCGAAGAACCTCCCGGTCAGGTGTGCCCGCTTTTCTACCAGAATGCTTTTCCTGCTGAGATTTCCACGCGATTAATGCGTCAACGCGCATTTCCTGCTGTTTCCCGATATTTTTCAATACACTCACTGCTTCGGTAAGATCCTGATGAGCACGGCTTAAATCAGTAACTGACCGTGAGAGCTGTTTCTGTTGGTCGTTGATGGATCCCTGTTGCGCTATCAATGCCTGATGAAACTGGTCATTTTGCATTTGCCAGTCCTGACGGGAGACAAAGCCGGTCTCTGCCTTATCAAGCCGTTCGTGCAGCTTTTGCACCTCATCAGGCAAATGCTGGAATGATCCATTTCGCATCAATGACTGAAATTCCACTAACTGATGATGTTGCTGCCGTACCACGAATGCCAGAAACGCTATACTGACAATAACAAGTAATATTGACAGATACCCCAGACATTTTTTTAACGACAACAACTTGGGTTGGGTCTCTTGAGAAACCACCTGCCGCAAGCTGTCAATTTCAGCCTCAGACGTCAGCGACAGAGGAGGTACTTCAGTTGTCATACCACAACATCCTTGTTTATTTAGCACTGTGCCTGGCATACTTTTAGTATTATCGAGTTGCTTGACAAAACAACGGACACAGAAATGCGATTTATTCAGTAGTGATTAGAGTCTAATCATATGATTACCCGACACAGGGAAGCATACTGTGCAAAACCAGAGAGGATGACGATAAAAAATTCAACATGAAAAAATGAAAATTACACTCCAATATAGAGCATAAAATCTATGGTTCCCCTCGTTTTTGCAACACTAATTTTTGATGAATTTTTGGCTTGCTTAAATCTATCCGGCGTCACTATAGGCAAGGATGCCCGCGCCCCAATGAGTTCCGCGCCTGTTGACATTAGCAAATACTTTTACCCACCTTAAAAAGGTGAGTAAAAGTACAAAAAATAGAAAGGAAAAGGTTATTGTAAGGAGAGGAGTTCTTCACGGCTAAGACCGGTGCTTTTCATAACCAGTTCAATACTGGCACCATTCTTTAAAAAGGCACGGGCAATATTAATTGAAGCTTGTTTTTCACCTTCCTGAATGCCTTCCTGAATGCCCTGTTGAATACCTTGCTGAATACCTTGCTGAATACCTTGTTCCCGTAATCTCTGTGCAATATTCATTATTGCCTCCTGATGGCTGCCTACCTGTTCAATCAGTTTCTGAAGTACCTGTTCAAAATGTGGAGAATCCATTGTAACAAACAGGTAGTTAAGAATAGTAACAACATCGTTGTCACTATTATAATTGTACTTAAGGGCCTGTGCCAATAATGTGGTCACAGCTTCAACCCTGTCTCGCAAATTTTTATGTTTCATCGCCAGTTCCATCACGGCGATTTTGCGATGATTGACTAACTCATTATCATCAATCACGGTCACATCGACTAGTGGAAATGGATTGAAATACACCTCTTCCGCTAAGCGAGGTAATGAAAAGCATTGTGTCCAGCGT
This sequence comes from Photorhabdus luminescens subsp. luminescens, assembly GCF_001083805.1. Lineage (GTDB taxonomy): Bacteria > Pseudomonadota > Gammaproteobacteria > Enterobacterales > Enterobacteriaceae > Photorhabdus > Photorhabdus luminescens. Next base: position 49,389 of record NZ_JXSK01000007.1, read on the forward strand.
TGCTGGAAAGGATAAGGGCTGCTATCACCGTGGTAAAACAAAACGGGCACAACCAGCGGGAGTTCCTTATTTCCTTGTTGAAGGTGTTGATTCATCGCCATAAAAGCATAATGCATCATGCGCCATGCCATCATTTTATCCGGCGTTGACTGATGTTCAACAAGTACATAAATATAACCGTCACCTTGTTGAGTTTTCACCGAATAGAGCACATCGGACATTCTTGAACGTAACTGACGGTCAATGAATGAAGAATTAGTCAGTGTTAACGTATTAAAATCACATAGCCTCTTAATTTTCTCCGGCAGATGAATGTCAAAAAAGTCTCGGGCATTCTCTATCTGAGCCATAAACCCTTTGAATGTAGCATCATGGGGTGTGGGGCGCGCCTTTTTATTATTCATATTTTCTTATTAAAAAATAATTCCCATCATCAGTGTACAGCACAATAAAGTCTAGTACCAAGGTGGTTTTATAATTCATCATGCTACGTTATCAGCCGTGACCAGTTGACTGAGCGCTTGTGCTGTCTGGCGCATAGGCTCAGCAAACGCCAACAATGTTTCCAGTGAAACACGAATGGCAGGGGTATGCACATAGACACAGGCAATCAATCGATTTTTTTGATGAGAATGTAATGAGCGCATCCCAATCACTTAGCCCTTGGCACCGTGCTGAAATTGAGAGGTGAAGCATGGAGCCTCTCAGATTTCCGGCCTTATAGTGCCTAAGCGGGAAGCCTGTTGCTCCCTGATGACGGGAGGATCCACCCATGAAATTTACTCCTGTTGGCGTCGATATTGCAAAACATTTGATGCAAATTCATTTTGTTGATGAATACACCGGTGAACTCATTGACAAGCAACTAAAACGAAATGATTTTTTAACTTTCTTTAGTAACCGTGAGCCTTGCTTGATTGGTATGGAAGCGTGCGGTGGCGCTCACTATTGGGCACGGGAACTGAGAAAGCTGGGACATGAAGTGCGTTTGCTTAAGGCTCAGTTTGTCAGGGCATTTCGGATGGGAAATAAAAACGATGTTCAGGATGCCCGGGCGATTTGGCTGGCCGTTCAGCAACCCGGTAAATCCGTTGCTATCAAAAATGAAGAATAGCAGGCCATTCTGTCATTACACCGGATGCGCTATCAACTCGTCAAATTCAGAACCGCGCAGATCAATTCGTTACAGGGTTTACTGCTGGAATTTGGTGAAACCGTACATAAGGGCAGAACCTCGCTGGATAAAGCCATGCCTGAAGTCCTTGAGCGACTAAAGGAAAAACTGGCACCATTCCTACTCAATCTGCTTGAAAAGCAATACCACCGTTTGAACGAAATCGATGAACAAATTGAACAGGTGGAAAAACAACTGACGACGTGGGCAAAGCAGAATGCTGATTGTCAGCGAATTATGAAAATTCCCGGCGTCGGTGTCTTAATTGCGACAGCCGCCATCGCAACGATGGGCGATCCCAGAGCGTTTCGGTCGGGCAGGGAATTTTCGGCCTATTTGGGCCTGGTGCCGAAACAAACGGGAACGGGAGGCCGGGTCAAATTACTGGGCATCAGTAAACGGGGAGATACCTATCTAAGAACCCTGTTTATTCACGGTGCAAGAGTGGCCACCTTACTGACAAAAATACCGCTGCCGTGGGTGACGGAGCTGAAAAAACGCCGTCCGGTCTGTGTAGTGATAGTGGGGATGGCCAATAAGCTGGCTCGTACTGTTTGGGCATTGGTCGCCCATCAGCAGGAATATCAAAAAGATTACGTCAGTGTCAGACCTTACTGAGGTGTTTCACTGATCAACTTTCACTTTTAACTACAAGGATGAATGTAGAAAGATTGCTAAGGCAATGATAATGATGACAAAGACAGGTAAGACCGTGACTTGCTAAACCTGATTTATGCTCTGAGCGTAAAGCTCGTTAGGAGAGTGAGGAGTCAGTCAGCGGATTACATCGAGGCCCGCAGCTCTGGCTGTAATAAGGCCGGATATAGAGCTGCAACCTACCGTCGATGTCAGAGTAATTTTTGTCTTGCAAACGGGATGCGTTCATATAGAGCATAAAATCTGTGGGGCACTACATTGGCGTTTATGCCGCTATAGCTAATGTAAAACCATCAACCATATTCCGACTAGCTCATTAATTTTGATGCTGGGATACCAACGTTCAAATTGTGCTTTTTAGCTCGCCATTCAGAACTGCCGTCCGAGGGGAGCATTTAAATGATTGCCCCACGGTTTTTTACGCTCTCCATTATTCGTACCGAAAGATGCTACATTGACAGATTCGTAGCTTTAAAGATACAATAATTTATATGAACACGATCAAACATTATCTCACCTCCGATAACCGGGACTTGTATATGGAGTTCCTGAAAGGTATTCGTGACCCTATAGCGAAATCGAAAATCTCGTCACGGGTTAACCGAATGGCTACCGGAAATTTTGGTGATAATAAACCTTGTCGAGAGGGTGTCTGGGAGCTTCGCATAGATCAGGGGCCTGGCTACAGAGTGTATTACAGCTTAGTTGGTCGTGAAGTGGTGTTATTGTTAGTTGGGGGCGATAAACGAACCCAAGATGCCGATATAGATCAGGCGATTGAATGTCTGAAGGACTATTTGAAGAGGTAATTATGGCCAAAGCACGTTTACATGATGATGCAATGGTGCAGCTTCTCCGTGAAGATCCTGAGTTTGCTCAGCATTATCTGCATCAGGCATTTGTTGATATGGATGAAGAAGGCGGGCAGGAAGCATTTCTTATGGCATTACGCCATGTTGTAGAAGCACGAGGAGGAATGGCACAGATTGCAGATAAGGCAGGTGTTTCACGCGAGACTCTGTACCGAACGCTGTCGCCTAAAGGCAATCCGACTTTGAAAACTTTGCGTAACGTCGTTGCAGCAACAGGATTTCAATTCTCTCATATCGCATTAATGGCTTAATTCTGCCAGATAATTATAACCGTCAAACCTGTGATTAACGACGGTTTTCAACCCACATCAGCCTTATTTTTGCATTTGCCAGTCCTGATGGGAGACAAAGCCGGTATCCGCTTTATCAAGCCGTTCATGCAGCTTTTGCACCTCATCAGGCAAATGCTGGAATGATCCATTTCGCATCAATGACTGAAATTCCACTAACTTGATGATGTTGCTGCCGTACCACGAATGCCAGCAACGCTATGCTGACAATAACAAGCAATATTGACAGATACCTCAGACATTTTTTTAACGACAACAATCTGGGTTGGGTCTTTTGAGAAACCACCTGCCGCAAGCTATCAATTTCAGCTTCAGACGTCGGCGACAGAAGAGGTATTTCAGTTGTCATACCACAACATCCTTGTTTGTTTTATTTAGCGCTGTGCCTAGCGTATTTTTTAGTATTATCAGATTGCCTGACAAAGCAACGGACACAGGAATGCGACTTATTCAGGTCATGATTAGAGTCTAATCATATGATTAACCTGATACCGGGAAGCATACTGGGCAAAACCAGAGAGGATGACGATAAAAAATTCAACATGAAAAAATGAAAATTATCCCCCAATATAAGATGTTATTTTTCCTGCTTCACCACCACCATAACACCACAGGCAGCCGTCGGAACATAACGCCACTCATACAGTAAGTTTTGTAATGTAATTCCTGTTCGCTCCCAGAGAGGGATCACCACGTTAACCATCCGGTAACGCCATGTTGGATAACGTGCCAGAACCGAACAGGCCAGCTGTATCTGAGCAGGTCGCATCAAATGAGAACGAAACAGAATATCCCTGTCTGCCCGTAAAAGTGCCCCTTCAAGTTCGCGAACAAATGCCGCATGAAAGCACCGGGTTCGGCTTCGCGTCAGACGCCCTATCCTGTCAGTCGGGGAAAGATGAATGACGTAATACCGTTTTTTCCTGTGTCGAAAACCCGAACAGATAAATCCCCGCCAGGGCGTTAATCTGCTCACCAGTGCAAAACAAGGACAACATAACACCAACAAAATAAAAATCAGATATATGAACATGTGACATTTTCATTTACAGCAGGTAATGACATAAGCTGATTCGCTCCTTTGGTGACCCACAAATTTCAGTCCCGCCGCATAATATCCAGGCTTACATCGGTGTTCAGAGAAATCACGTCCCCCCCAGTTTCCATCCTGATAACATTGATTCTGCTGCAAGGTAGCTTCTGCTTTTGTCCACAGCCCCGACTGGCAGGACAGTATGGCGCCTTTGCTATCGCGGCTAACCAATCCATTGGGTAAACAGGGCGTACCCACCACTGCCACTTTATCAAGTTGTAAAAACTCCCCGGTCGACAAACGCCCATCAGCCCGGAGGGTACCGCTTTTGATTTGCCCCTCAGTATAAACGCTTTTATTATTGACACTGCGAAGCCAGTTGCTGTCTGACATCATCCAACCACCCCCATAGGTTTCATTTAACCAGCCTTTATTCCTTGTCGTCACAATCCAGCCATCGTGGCTACGAATATCCCCCTGAAACTGGCCGGCATTCGCCCGGATATCACCACTGAAATGTCCAGTCTGTGCATTCACAGTAGCCGTATTGTTCAGGTTGTTGCCTCCCATGTTAATGTCAGTATGCATTTTATTCAGCTCCGGACGACCGGGGACAGCAAAACGGTACAATCGGTCGCTCTCCTCACGGGCAGTAGATAACTCATCTGCGCTCAATAACACGGCCAGATGACCTTCACCACTGTTTATCCCAAAATCCTTTAAAGGCACCGTCCATGAACTCATTGCGCCGGTAGCCGTCTTTCCATCCCGAATATATCCCCCCAATCCGGTAGAGATATCCATCGATATCAAGCGCAGAGCTTTATAAGGCAATTGACTCCCTTCTTGTGTCACCACCATTGCCTGCAATAATGCCGGATCTCGGGTATTTCGCACTACAGCGGTCTGATAGCGCTGTCCTGAACTGTTGGTGTCTTTGAATCCGGATGGCAACAGCCCCGTTTTTCTCAACATATCCGGGGTGATAATCACAGGCTGAGCTGTCGTTGCTGAATGCCGCAATTTATCGTAATAACGGCCAATATAAGCTTTCGACGCCGCACTGAAACGACTGCTTTGCGCCGCCATGACCTGCCAGGACTTCTCCGTCAGATAATCGTTATAAATACGGGTGCCCAACGCCGCCAATATCAGCAATATCATGAGTCCAGCGGCAGTGCCCAGCATCATATATCCCCGGTCAGGTTCACTGTCGTTACAGCCATTTCTTTCTGTCATTACTAGATTACCCATATTGGCTGATATAACCGCTCCAACAACATGACCACACTCCCCAAACTGAGCCAGGGTCCCAGCGGCCCGCCTTTCGAACTTCGATGAGGTAATTGTGCCAAATGCCACAGCACGAAACCGGATAGACCGATCATGCAGCCTATCAGTGCCGGTAACCCTGTCAGCCATGCACACAATGCGCCAATAAGCCAGACATCCCCCATTCCCAGTGCTTCACATTGAGAATGCCAGTTCATCAGCTTGCGCAACACCCCCATTCCAGCAAGCATAAGCACTGTAGCAAAAAGAGTTATGGATACTGACTGCAACGAAATATTGATCAATACACCGGACACCAGACAAGCCAATGTAAACTGACGAGGAAGCCAGCCACTCAAAACGTCCATAACCGATAATTGCAACAAAAAACTCAACAGCAACAGTGCGGCTATCCGTTCCATCAGCGGAGCTGGTGATAACAACATCAATGTGCCCGACACCATGTATAGACAGATAGCCATTCGTGGTGCCGGATGCCCTGAACACATCGACATACCGTATTCGTGCAAAAATTTACTCACAGGACGCAATAGCACGCATCCGATGACAAATAACGTCATCATAACCAGAGGGGTATATTCTGTAGGAAAGCTAACCGCAATCAGTGTCTTCATTTAACCGTTAATCGTAAAGACCAGTTTATTGGTACCGGTACGACCGTTGTTCTTTGTGCATTCTGTACTGGCGCTTTCCAGTGTGACTTTACCATCAGCGTGATAAGTATTATTAATGGCGATTTCTGATGCACTCCCTCCCCGGCTCATCCCAGTCGCCAGTGAAACACAGGCAGACTGCGGGACTCTCTCGTAAGTTACCGTGAATCCATTATTAAATCCCCCCGTGCTGCTCGGTCCGACCTTAACCTGACCACCCCAGGTATTCCACAGCGTGGCATTACCGACAGTCGTATCGCCGCGAACCGTCATACTCTTCGGTACGCCCCCCAACTGAATCAGGATACCTGTCATCTTGTCTGCATGACTAAATTCATATCCACCACTGCCTTTCATTAACCCCTGAGTACTGGAGATGATAGTTTGCAGATTCGTTGTTTCTACAACAGCATCCTTGCGGTCATACAACATATAAATTCCTCCCAAAACTACAGTAATCACGGCAATCACAACCAGAGCGACCGCCCCATTTTCCAAAATAGCCCAACCCCGTTCAGGGGGACGGACCATTCTGTCTTGTTTCTGTATCATCATGTATTGCATTGATTTATGCCTTATATAAAGGGTTCTTTATGGAGAAAATCGTTAAAATGGAGGCTCAATTTAAGGGTACTACTGCATGATGTTAGCCATGTTCTGTATTTCCATGACGGCCAGCAGGATCAACATAAATGCCCCGACAACCAGCAACAGTGAACTCAACATGACCAAATTGGCCCGCCTGTTCACCCGAGCGATTGTTTGGTCCAGCCACCGCTCACCATAGCGCCCAATAATGTCCGGAGTACCATCACCTTCCGTCAGCAATGACAGAAAATTAACAGCTTCCTTTGACGGAAAACCATAGCCGCAGTGATGCAATGCCCGGCCAAAGTGATCCCCTTCACGGACACAATCAGCAATAGATTCCAGACGAATCTGTAACCAGGGAGATGCAAAGCGTTGCAGGATAATTAAAGCATCCAGCGTCTGAACATGGGCACGTAAAAGGGAAGCCATATTCAGTAAAAAAATAGCCCCCTGAATATCGCTATAGACCGACCAGGGGATAAGATGATCTGCTATGCGACGCAGACGATTGATCCACCGCGGCAACGAATACACCACACCCACAATAAAAAAGAGCAGTAAGACACCACACCACAGGAAAGCCTTCTCAAAGAATGTCGCCATCCCGTTCAGCCATGCCAGCACACCCTGCCAGTTTTCCGGATCTGAAATACTTCTTAGCGTTGGTACCAATTCTGTTGCTGTGATCACCAGTAATCCCGTCATCAGTAATACTAACAGTAAGGGATAAATCATCATTCTGAGCGACACTATCAGAATACGCTGACGGCAACCTATCAGTGTCATGGCCTGACTCAACGCTTCAGGCAAATGACCGCTACGCATACCGGCACTAATTAACGCCGCCTCTTCTACCGGTCCCCAAGCAGCCAGCACATGTTCCAAGGTATTAGTTTGACTGTTATCAGTGAGCGCCGAGATGCAATCGTCAATGAGTTCAGCAAATGGATGCCAATGGGTATCGAAATGGGTATACACATCACGTATCTGCCGCAATGCTTTCAATAACGGTATCTTGTTTTCCAGTAGAAAACGCAACGCCTCATAGAAAATGATGCGATAACTCGGTAAGAAAGTGTGGCGAACTAACACATAGCGCAGACGGCTGACCCATGACATTTCACGCATCACACTGCTCCATCAGCAAATAATCATCCTCATCCAGCGGACAAACTAAGTCTGCCTCCAATGGGTCAATCAGCCCTGCATTCAGCTTATTCAGTAAATGCTGACGACGAGTAATCCCGCCCAAATTCGATACCCAGTGTTGCCTCGCAGCCTCTTTTCCCTCAGTCATCAACAAGGTAAAGAATCGGGCATCTGGCCTAATGACTTCTGCCACCACACTACGACCGGTCACTCCTCGGCTAACAACCCGTCCGCTCAGGGCAATAGTCTGGCAACAATGTTCACATCCTTCAGGATGACGAAAATATAAATTCTCCACACCACACACACCAGAAGCATGGCAATAACGCATCAGATAAGCCCGTTGTTCCTCATCCAGTACAGCCTGTTTCTGTGCCCAAGGTACTCGACAGTGCGGACATAATGTCGGTACCAAACGCTGACTAATCAACGCAATCAACAGTTGTGCATCTGCAATCAGCCCTGCATTCACCCCCATCGTTATCATGCGTTCAGGAATACCGACTGCACTATTGGTATGCAGAGTCGTCATGACACTATGTCCAGTTTGCGCAGCATAAATGGCCGTTAACATAGAGGTCAGGTCACGCATTTCGCCTGGCATAACGGCATCGGGATCAAGACGCAGCGCAGAGGTGAGCGCTCGGTGCCAGGCAAGCCTGACCGCCTCTTCATCACTTTTGTCACACACGATGGGAGTTTGAATAGCACCAGCAATCCGCCCCTCCGGTGGGTCTTCAACGGTCAATAACCGCTTTTTGCCCCTTGTCCTGTCAAGATACTGGCGACAAAAAGTGCGTAATGTCGTGGACTTCCCGGAGCCGGTTGGCCCCAATAGCACAATCAGGCCCTCCGGCAGTCACAAAATACGGGAAACCAGTTTGATTTGCTGCGGCAAAAAACCTAATTGTGTCAGTGTAGGCACTTTGTCACCATCATCGGCAATCACACGCATCACAACATACAACCCATCTGCTGTTGGCATATGGCTGTACCGGGCACCATACAAATGTACCCGACGCAGAAAATCCGCTTTAATCCTCCCGTCCTGCTGACGGCCTGGAAAAAATTGCGTTTCAGTGACATCACACATTGACAGGATGATCGTAGATGCCAGTGCCATTCCCTCCTCTTCCGACAGTTCATTGACGACTTCCAGCTCACCGTGAATACGCATTTCAATTCGGGTCAGCCCCGGACTGATAGTCAGATGAATATCTGACGCATTCAGCTTTTTTGCCAGTTCAAAACAGGTCAGTACCTGCTTCTGGCGTTCACTTACATCAATTAAGTCCGACAGACAAACTCCCTGTTCATTCGTCCGCTGATGCTGTTTCTGGCGGTTTGCCTGCAATTCTGACAAATTGACAAAGCGAATTTCGGCCTCTGGTGTGGCTTCAAGTAATTGCATGACCCGAGTCTGGACCTGCGGATCACCCCGACGATTATTGTCAATTAATACCGTAGCCTGTTGTTCTTCACATAACAGCAACACGGCATCATTAATCTGGAGACTTTCTTTCATTCCCTTTCTTCTCTCAGAACGTGAGTACCGAATCATCACTTAGCGTGACCGCAGAAAGCGTGATCGCCTTAACGTTGAACTGAGTACCAGGCACTGCGTCACCGACAGCTAATTCCATCACACCGTGGCCCGGCAGACTTACGCTAGCCCGCAATGCATTTCCCCGACCATAAATCTCCTGAACCACCGGACGGGTCACAGAGTGTCCCGCAGTTACCACAGGTGATACGGTCACCGGCAGATCAATATCATTACTGCCCGTCAACCCCAAATGCTGACTTTCTGCCAGTTGGCGTTGTAACTTTGCCCGCTGCAATTCAGCTTCCAGCAGCAGATTTTTCGCGTGTAAATGTTCTAACTGTCCCACAGTCACACCCGCAGATGCCGCTATAATACCCATTGCCGAAAGCGCGCTATCCTCTGTTGACCGAACGGGTGGACTGATAAAAATTAGCCCACTTAACAAGCTGATACACAAGGCAATATTATTTCCGGGCATAAATGTATCCCTCTGCCTGATAGGTTAACTGTCCCTGTGAGGTCAGGGTAAACGTGACGCTGTTCAGTCGCAGCCCTGTCTCATCCAGTTCAGCAAATAGCCATGCTGGCATCACCCGACTACTGAAGCTGAAGAGGTATTCTCGCCAATCCTGGGAAGGTATAGATTGCCCGTCTCCCGGTAATGCCGATGCTGGAGTGAGTTCATTTAACATCAGGGGGATCTGCCATTGCTGGAAATTCGAAACCATCTTCATCAACTGTACTGAAACCGCAGGCACCGCTTCATCGCGAACCGGCAAAGGTTTCCACGGCAGGAATACCCGGCCTTCTTTTGCTCCCTGAACCAGATCAAAAACCGGTGACTGATTAAATACAGTCTGTACACGCTGAACAAAATGAGCCGCTGTACCGCCAGGCATAATCTCATAGTGAAGACGGACGCCATCTTTTCGGCATGAACCTGCCGTCAAGCGCCAACCCGCCAATAACACTGGAATCGTCCGATTGATCATGAGACAACGTGCCAAAAATGCGGGCAGCAACGGCTTATCGGCCCACGGATGAGGTAAATCAACAGGTTTTGGCGTTTCTTCAAACAATTGTGATGCCCTGACCTGCACAATTTCAGTCATCGGTAATCTCTCATCGGGAGATTTTCCTAACGGTAATAACACCCCTACGACTATCAACAGAGAGATGAATACGGCCATCAACAATAATGGTGACCGCCACCGCCGTTGCAAGCGACACATCCGATACTGATGAGCAGACAAAGCAGAAGTTATTGAGCGCCAGTGCGCCGGATTATCAGGGTCAGATACTACCCGCCAGCTTTTATTAGGAGCCGGGTTAAAAGTTAAAAAACGGGACAGTGCTGCATTGGCACTCTCGCGGGTTCCGACAATATCCGCCATTACGGACGGCAAACCATTCTGCGTCGCCAAAAATAACCGTTGCCCCTCGCCCAAATCGTAAATCCCGTACCCGTTTGGGCCGGAATGCGATAAAAAGGCGATGGCTAAAGAATACTGTGTATGACGGCAATACAATTTCCTGATCATTCCCGTTCCCATCATACGTGTAGTCTGCTGACGTCTCCCTGCTCGATTTCCCACGACCAGATGTACATCAGTGTATTGAGGACGAACACGTTGCCCTCTACGGCGTCCCCGTTTCATCTTGATGTACGGCGACCAACGCAGACCACTGATCCAACAATGGCGTCCGGCCTGTACAACCGTGACTTCGGGTGTCTCACCGGATATTTCTAAATCGATGCTTTTCATTGATTCATGCAGCCTTTCATTCCTCAATCCAGTAATACGGGGGTGATCAAAATCACCAACGTACTGCGCTTATTCTCTCCGGACTGTCCTCCCCCAAGCAGGAAATTACCCGGTGTAAAGGTGCCCGCCTTAGTGGCCCGTGTATCAGCCTGTTCAAATCCGGTGAGTACCAGAGCCTGTCCAGCCCGTAGATTCACTTTCTGGCTCAGTGAACGTAGCCGGATATACGGCATTTCGATATAAGAATTGCCTTCTTTAGATGTGAATGAACGGATAGTCGGCGGATCAGACAGGTTAAAAGCCACTTGTAACTGAACATCACCATTACGCTGTATCAACGGCAATAAGGTCATATTAAACCCGGTAGTAATCACCCCGGGTGTCAGAGCTGTGGTCGCGCCCACATCTGCGGCAATCGTTGTACTGCTTTGAGCCACATACACCGTTTGATCAGCCATCTGTATCGGAATCGGGGTCAAATTAGTGGTCGCACTTCCTTGAGAGGTCACCACACTGACATTACCTTGCTCGCTCAACGCCTTTATCAGCAGGCTGGAACCCGAGAGTTTTGCCGCCTTCCCTGTTGCACTTTCCAAAATACTGACCCCCGCAGACGTTGCCCCACTGCCCATACCACCGAAACTGCCAGACAGCGTAGCCCCCAGACTATGCAATGAGTTATAAACCCATCCCCAGTCCAGTCCCATTTGTTCTTTACGGGTAGTGCTGACACTCAGCACCTGAACATTCAACAAAACCTGACGGTTGAGAACAGTATTTTGCTCTTCTACATAACGGGATACCGAATCAAGCACCGCCAGTGTGTCTGTTACCATCAGTGTTCCACTGGAGCTTGACAACCAAAAACGACCACGCTCAGGCGTCAGCATATTCTCTACCGTCTTACGGATGTCTTCATATAAATCACTGTTCAGATCAACCGTCGTTTTCTGTGAAGAACTGGCATCCCCAGAAACAGAATTGTTGGCATTACCACTGCCCCCTGATGTCCCCATACTGCTGGTTGAACCTGAGGCAACACTGGCATTACTACTGGTACGGGTGTTGAGAACATTCAACTGAAATGTCCGGGTTTCAAACCGATAAAACACGACTGCCCTGTTATCTATCTTCCATGCAATCCCTAACCGGCTGGCAATATTGTCTAAAAGCCCCGTTAGCTCCCCTTGCCAATTGAGACCCGTGAGTCCTTCTGGCTCTCGACGCTCATCAGCATCAATTGAGTGTATATCGCGATCATCCAGCCAATCCAATGGCATACGTCCCTTATCATCAGGTGCCGGTAATGCCCCATGCATCTGGCGTGTCAACCCACCCGCAGTCGTTGATACGCGTGATAAAGCATCGGGTGTTACTGTGACCCGAATACCACAAAGTTGGGTAATGCGTTGCCCCAGTTCCGGTAATGTCAGCCCAACTTTACTGTTAATCGTTATCTGACAGGTCGGCAACTTTACCGATGCGACAGGCTGAACTACCGGTTTCAGATTCACCCAGGGTTTATCTACCCAGGTTACTACTGGCTGTTTCAGGCTATGCTGTTGATGCAAATGCTGTTGTGCTACTCGACTTTGCATACTGGCCTCACGCGCCATATTATCCACTGCCCGCAAGGTGCAACCGGACATCAGCGCCATTCCTGTTACCGCCGCTAATGGAACAAGGCAAGTACAAAGCCTGAGTGAATACAGTTTATTTTTCATCAAATCCTGTCCGCTTTTTCAGTTGAAATACACCACATCACCATCGCTAATCCCGTCAGGAAGAGTGAGCCCTATCTCTTGACCAGATAAGCCATACAACCGTCCCTGCCGGACTTCACCAATCAACATTAACCCCTTAGTGCGTTCGCGCAGAGCAGTTATAAGACCGGGTATTTCCGGCATCCACACCCAGAGCCGGCCTTGACTGATAACATGCCGGATACGGGCATCAGGCTGAAAAGGCAGAATGAGCTTACGGAGATCCACCGTGTCATTTTTAGATGAGCCGCCACGCCAGTGATTAATGGCACTGGCTAACAGCAACATGTGGTCTGCCAGTATTCGAGCCCTTGCGTTGTCACCATCGACGTGCAGTTGTTCTGCCTGTCGCAGCTGTATACCACCTGCAATCAACAGAAAAACCAAAGCAAACGCACTAATGACGTACCCCATTACGGTTTACCGTGTTACGGGTTTATCACTGACTGAAATCAGGCACTGAAAGCGGCTGACTTCGGCAAACAACGGCTTCTCAGCCTGGCGGTAAAGATCAAACACTTGTACCAACAAGGACTCAAAGTTGCCTTTGAACGTCAGCGGTGCATCAATGCGGTAATCCGTCGGTGACGACCACACCACGACCCAGTGTCCCCCTACCGGACAATCAATCGCGTTGGCCCACCGCTCCAAAGTTCTACGTAAAGTGGTTCCTGTTTCCGCACGCCAGATGTTTCCTACCGGTACCGTTGTCACTGGCGTACTACCGCTGAGTAGGGATTTAACAGGCTGAGTGGGTAGTACAGAAGAAATGGCAGTAGGTTTTCCTCCTGTCACAGGAATTTTAGGGGTATCAGTTTTTGGTCTTTCAGCTATCGGTGGCTTCACCGGTAACGGAGTGGCTAATGTGCTGTTGGACAATGTAGGTGCCGGCACCCGCATTTTTGGCGGTGTCACCCGGCCAACAGTTGTCTCGGAAAATTGACGATATTCATCACGTAAAACAAAACACACTTCACGGTTCACCTCATCTACCCGGATACGCCATGCAGACCCGGCAACAATCTGTAACGCTTCACTGAGCCGTATCGGCCCAATTTTGCGTTGAATAGCAGGTAATGGCCGGCCTATCAATTTAACGAAATGGGGTGCGGTGGTATCACACAGCGAATAACCGGTTCCAAATAGCAAATAGCGCAATCCATCACCAATGCGTTGTACCAACGGTACTGGCATGGTGATATTGATGATCTGATTTAGTGGTTCGCGTTGCGCTGCCTGACTGCCTACACTCACTAAGGTATAGCGATCATAGCGTGTGACTTCAGGTGTCAGAGGATAGATATCGGATACAGCGGGACGTGCCTGATGAGAATGGTGAAAACTTACACCTGACGCGGTAGTCTCCTGAGCTTGTCCGGTACACCCAGCCAGCACCATGACGGGCAACCAACTAAGTGAGAAAAAAGCAGGATTTTTCATAAGCATTCCCATGCAAGTGATCCTAAATGCGACTTACTGTGCGAGGATCCGGGATTGAGCTCAATGCAGAACTCTTTTTGCAAAATCAAAAAAAACGCACCAATCGAAGTCAGTGCGTCAGATGAGTCAATTCGTCAGAGTGAAAAATTAATGCCAGAACGGATCTGCCTGCCAGTTATGAGCAAACCCAGAGCTACGCAGATAAGGCTGAATCGCCGGATATCGCTGTATATTGAAAAAGGCAGCAACTCAGAAGTGAAGTTACACTAAGAAGTCGTTTCCCATCGGGTATCAGACAGGAGTTATGGGGGATACTGGTTACGTATAATTTTAATAAGTAAGGAAATGTCAGCAATAGCCCAAGAAGCGGAAGTATTACCACAAGGATAAGCTTTATGCAGCATTAAACCTAATTGAATCATAAGTTCGTTATTGTGAATTAAGTATGGTGGGACATTGCCACCCAGATTGAAAAAGATGAAGAGAATATAAAGATGTTTATCCTACCAAAAGAGAAAAAGCACCAAAGTTATGAGCGTTCAGTGCCTTATATACCAGAAAAATATCCAACCCATTACAAGAAACCTTAGCCGAACAGCATTACCTCCCTAGGAGGTGGTTTAAGGATGACAAATCAACAGGCACATGCTTCTCTCTATGAATACTAGCCGGAGCTATTTTTGACTGTCCCATATCTGAAGATATCTGATACCAGCCAAAAGACAGCACGGAAACAGGTGTCATAAATCGTGTCTAATGCGTTATGATACCTGATAGCATCATAAACAATAAGTGAGACTAAAAATGGCTTTACTAAGGTATGCGAGGATATATAAAAAATGAAGCCAAAACTGAACGCGTTTCTATCTATAATTCAATATCATATCTCATAAAGGTGAGACTTTTAGCGTAAATGTGCACGCTCCCCCATTCTGGGACATTTTTATGGACAATACAGGATTTTTACGCCTCAGGGGTTAAAAACGCCCCGATGGTGTTTCAGGCCGTTCATACAACGGGTGTTATGGTAAATCAACATATGCCAAAGATGGTGTTCGAACCTTAAAGTGGCAATAGACAAAATTGAAAGGTTGGGTGTTTGTAATGGGCAGAACAACGGAAAAGCTGCGTAAAGGCGCAGATAGAAGTCTTAATTTAGCAGTTATTCCAACAGAAGCTTGTCCTGTTGAGAATGGACGAGATTTTAAGCCAGTAACTGAAACTAAAGGATTTCGGCTCCAATATGAGTGTCCCAATGGACGTTTGTATCAAGGTAACTCATTTGCTTGGCTTGAATCTTTCAATGATGCCAGTGTTGATCTTATTTTTGCTGATCCACCATACAACATCAAAAAGGCAGATTGGGATAATTTCGAGAGCCAAGAAAAATACATTGAATGGTCCATCAAATGGATCAAACAGGCTTCTCGTATTTTGAAACCTACAGGGTCACTGTATGTATGTGGGTTTTCTGAAACTCTAGCTGATCTTAAACATCCAGTTTCAAAATATTTCAAACATTGTCGTTGGCTGATTTGGCATTACAAAAATAAGGCCAACTTAGGTAGTGATTGGGGGCGTTCACATGAGAGCATCATCCATTTTAGGAAGTCTGATGCCGCTAAATTAAATATTGACGATGTTCGTACTCCGTATGGGGCGCATACACTTAAGTACCCGTCACATCCACAAGCGGAATCTAGTGCCTATGGCAAAGGTACAAACAAGAAACGTGATAATTGGACTCCACATCCTCAAGGGGCAAAACCGAAGGATGTTTTTGATATTCCGACTACTTGCAATGGTATGGGGGAGAAAACGCCACATCCTACTCAGAAGCCAGAAGAGTTGGTGCGCAAGTTTGTTCTGGCTTCATCAAATGAAGGTGATCTAGTGATTGATCCATTTTCCGGTTCTGGAACGACAGCGGTTGTGGCAGAACAGCTTAACAGGCAGTGGATGGCGTGCGACCTTGATCCACTGTACAACGAATGGGCGATAAAACGGCTTGAAAGCGTTCGACGTATGACGAAGGAAGAGTGGATAGAACATGATAGAAAAACAGCAGAAAGAAGGAAATCTATCCGATGAATCTTTCTAAGTTAGTTGACCATGCCACAGACAAAGAACGGTTTCATACCGTCGAAGATTATATTGATTTTTGCTCTCGTTACTTGGAATACGTAGATACAGGATTGCAGGCACGTATCGTTTCTCAAAATGAGAGCCACTACCTATTTTTCCAGTACAAACAGGATGGAAGTTTCAATATAACGCGCCCACTAAATTCAAGGCTGATGTATGATGCGGCAGGCTTTGCGCAAGCTGCGCCACAATTCCGTTTGACGCTAGAGCAATTGCGCGATGGGCAACAGCCATCTAGCTACTTACGCGAAAACCTTATCCGCACCATCTATACACTTCAACAATCAGTTGGTGCCGCTTTGGATGGCCTGCCTGCTGGTAAATCTAATCAAGCGAGAAAAGTAAATGGTGATCTGTTCGAGAGACTTATTAGATTGCTAATTGTTTCGCTCAATGTTGATTGTGTTTCTGGAACTATGCAGGTTCCTATCAAAGGTGTGGATGGAACAGAACTTTTCAAATCGAACTATCAACATGATTTGTTATTGAGCAAAGATGATGAGCTGAAAATAATTGGTTCTGTTAAAACATCAAGTAAAGACAGAATAGATAAAGTCTTTATGGATAAATTTCTTTATAACCGTCTTACTGATACTAAGCTTCCGCATATTGCAATTTTCTTGAATGACGTACAGCGCAAGAAAACTAAACGTGAGAATGAATATGGTGTTAGCGCAACGTTCCTGCCAGGGCATTTCAAAGCGTATACGGTCAAATTAAATCCACTTGATGGAGTTTATTACTGCGACATTCGTCCTAATATGGCGGATGATGCTTTGCTTTCTCAGCATATTAAGACCATTGATCACTTTTTCTTTTCTGATTTGTGGGAATTACTAGAGCGACAAGGGCAGGATGTTAACGAAGTTGCAATTAAAGAAGATTAGACAATAACTGCCTATTATAGGAAGTGGCGAAGATCGCATCCCGCCAACACCAGTAGTCATAGATTGACTTCGGAACCCCAACCTGCCAGCTTATGAGCCTCGCTGGCACGACCGACTATGGAACACATGTGGAGTGATTGCAGTAAACAGCAAGGAGGTGGAGACAGAAGCGGCTAAACTGGCGCTTCAACCGTGCAATGAAAGGCTGGCTGTCGTGGACATAGCCCGGTGTGGCATAAGTATCGGTGATAATCCCGACTTGCCCATCCACCGTACAGTGGTCAAGGTAAAAGAATCCCCTGGGTTTGTTGGTCCGGTGCATAAATCCGCTTTCCGGATCAGTGGTACTGACCTTCGTCTTTCTCTGCCGTTCCTTAAGGGCTGGCTTCAGACTTTTTTTCCGGCTGCGGCTCGGTCTTCATTGACAGCGTTATCTAGTGCGTCAAAATAGGCGCCAGGGGGTACAGCACGTTGTTCGTTCCTGGATTTATGCGGATTGGCACTGGCTTTCAGGTGAGTGCTGTCAGTATAGAGTATCCGTCCCCCACCAGCCCTCTGGCGATGGCCTGCTCAACAATATTATCAAAAATCTGCTGGAAGGCCTCGCTGTGATTGAAACGGCGGCGGCGGTTTTGGCTCAGGGTTGAAGCATCAGGCACTTTCTCTGTCAGTCCGAGGCGCAGAAACCAACGGTAAGCCACATTCCCCTGAATTTCCTGTACAAGACAGCGTTCACTGGGAATGCCAAATAAATAGCCCAGTAACATCATCTTAATCAGCATGACCGGATCGATGGCAGGCCGGCCATTATTTAGGAACAGGCATGGATAAACTAGTTGAACTCTTCTGCGATGTCGATGATTTTTGCCGTGTATTCATTCCACTCTGGGAACAACAGTGTATCGAGGAAGGACATCGTCAGCGCAGACGTCATGGTCGCATGAGTGCCAGCGGGATTATGACCATTGTGATTGCTTTTCATATGTCACATTATCGCGATTTCAAAAATTTCTACTTTGGATTAGTCCGACGATACCCTCAACAAGACTTTCCCACCCTGCTCAGCTATACCCGGTTCTTAGGCGTCGTTTCCTCAGTTTTAGGACCGCTTTGTAGCTATTTGACGCAGGTGAAAGGGAAACCCACGGGACTCGCTTTTGTCGATTCCACAAATATTCGTGTTTGTCATAACATTCGTATCCCTCACCATAAGGTGTTTGACGGCATAGCGAAACGAGGAAAAGGGTCAATGGGAGGGTTTTTCGGTTTTAAGCTGCATCTGATAGTCAATCATCAAGGAGAAATTGTGTCAGCTAAACTCACTCCGGGTAATGTCGATGATCGGGAGCCTGTCCGTGAGTTAGCAACGGGATTAACAGGAACGCTTTACGGCGACAAGGGATATATCAGTCAGACTCTGTTTGATGATTTAAACGCAACAGGGGTGACATTGATAACGGATACGCGCAGTAACATGAAGGCCAAAGCGCTCTCAGTGTGGGATAAGGTAATGTTATCAAAACGTTTCATCATAGAAACCATCCATGCTCAGTTAAAGAATATTTCTCAGATAGAGCACTCACGACACCGTAGTCTACAGGGATTCATGTTGAATGTGTTAGGAGGGCTAATCGCTTATTGTTTCAAAGAGAACAAACCGTCACTGAATATCTCCCGCTCAGAAATGGACATATTAGTGACGGCTTAACCAGAACTCAGGTTAATTAAAACAAAGTGCCGGATAAAAAACCAGCACTTTGTTAATAATCTGAACCCTTATAAATAAGGGCATTAATTTGATTTCTTTACACTTTCACTCTTAGATGAACTATTGGGTAGAACACGTGCGCCCTATTCAAACATTTTTGCCGATAGGGTTAGCCGTTGTCCCCCCACCGAACCGTACATGCACATTTCTATGCATACGGCTCTCCGTTAGACTTTAGCAAGGTTACGATAGTCAGGTAACTTTCCACGATGTAAATCAATGTGACAGTCTTTGCATAAAACTAAAGTCTTTCTTCTTCGAGAGATCATTAGTCGTTTCCAAGGCTCTGTATCACCCTTGATATCTTTTAGTTTCCGCACATGGTGAACTTCCAGATATCCAGATTGAATACCACAATACTCACATTTTCTGGCTGCCATTCTATCGAGCAGTTCAGTTCGGGACGTATACTTAAATGTATTCGGTAACGGATCAACGAACTCTGCCATCGACACACTTCTGTTTTTCAACTGAAAAATTTCCAGTTCGTAGACTTTATTGTTACGACTCTCACGATGAACGTATCTTCCATCGGGCTGCTTCAATCGCTTAGCAATCTTAGTCCTTGATGTCTGATGCTTATTTGCCAGTGTTTTGAATAAGCTATTCATCCATATCCAATGTAATTTCTTGAGATACAGAACTGGCGACAAGTTATAGTAGTTTGCAAAGCCACGCATTTCAGCATTGTATTGGCTGATTATTTCGTAATCAGATAAAAATGCCATTACAGGCTTGCTACTACTCTTATCATTGTGTGAATCGTATTCCCCATAGCCACGAAGAGCGCAAAATCTTTGGATTTTCTCTCTTGGTACACCAAGGTGAATATGTTCAGTAATAGTACGCTTCACAGCGTGAGTTTTACTGCCATCCGAGTTGTGTCCCACAACACATTTAACTCGTTTGTTTTCTCTACGACATTTAACTTCATATCCGAGAAAGACAAAACCTTGCTTAGGATCTACTATGCTTGATTTTTCTTTAGAAACTTCAAGTTTTAGCTCTGATTCCACAAATTCAGTGACTTCTTTCATCCCTTGCACTGCTTCATTTTTTGAGCCAATAATTCCGATTAGAAAGTCATCGGCATAACGGACATACCGCATCCGTTTGAAGTCAGGATCGGCCATCAGAACACTGGACGTATTTGCCAGTTTTTCTTCTAGCTCAGTTGCCTCTTGCTTCCATTTTTCAAGCTTCTGCTCGTCAGCAGGAAAACCAGATGCACCATATCCTTGTCTTATCCACTTTATGCGGTTTGCTCTATTCTGTAGAATCCTTCTGTACTCTGGATTAGGCTTCCTTCTATCCCCTTTACTGAACTCTTTGATTTTCAATTTCATAAATTCATCAAGTTCATGGAGGAAAACATTGGCAAGTATCGGTGAAATAATTCCACCTTGTGGTGTTCCACTGTGGGTGCCAAAGTAACGCCAATCTTCCATATAACCAGCTTTCAAGAACTTTTTAATCAGTGCCAGAAAAGCTTTGTCATATATCCTCTTACCTAGGAATTTGAGCAAGAGGTTATGGTCAATGTTGTCGAAAAAACCTTTTATGTCTACATCACATACCCACTTGGTTCCTTTCCAACTGTTACGAATCTCAGTTAGAGCTGTATGACAAGATCTATTTCTACGAAAACCATAACTCCAATCACTGAAGACAGGTTCGTAAATTCCTTCTAGAAGCATTCTCATGACTTCTTGAATTAACTTATCATCACCACTAGGAATACCAAGAGGTCGTTTCTTACCATTAGGCTTCCTTGCATCCTTGGGTATGTAAGTGCGTCTACAGGGTTTGGGGCGGTAATCCGAAGATTTAATGAGGCTGACTAGGTTTAGAACTCTGTCATTACCCATTCCATCAAGCGTATTATCATTCACCCCTTTCGTCATGGCACCACGATTAGAGTAAATGTTGGCATATGCCGTTGCCCATAAATCAAGGTTGTTACACATTAACTTGTGTAATTTCTTGACCTTATGTCCTTGTACACTTGCTTTGTTAATACCACTTAGAGCTTTGAGTGTTCTTGCTGATAGCACTGACTATCGAACCTCGCTTCTATTAGTATTGTGTCTAACTGTCTCCCTTCCCCCTACATCTAAGCTTTCGAAATAAATTGCTCTATCACTTATACTTAGGTTTCAGATCGGATTGAAACCGATTGCTACTCCATTACAGAGTTACATTGGGTACTATGGAGACTCTGTCATCATATTGGTTGTTTAGTTCAAACCAACTTAGATGATCCCGCATTTCTCTGTATTCAAGATGCGTCCTACTTAGGTTCCACTTACGTCCAATTTCCACTCTCACCGAGCAGGTGCCAAAGTTGTTGGATATGACAACCTTCTAGCTATAATTGTCATAAACTTTGGTAAGACTCCTAAACTATCGTGAGTCAAAGATATCCCGAAACCCACTATGAACTGTGATTCAACCAATCAGGTTTAACCTTATAGGACTTGCAATGACTGGCGCAAAGTAGATAGTTTCCCCGCCACCAGCCTTTTCCCTGACATGCTGCACTCCCCTTCCTTTTTCAAGGTTCAAGCTTATTACTAAGCAAGGATAAGTCAGGCTTGCAATAGGCTTTCCAACAGCCTATACTTTTGATCATAAGCAACCTTAAACACTTGATTTACAAAGCAAAACGGCGCACTCAGAACGGAATGTCATCATCAAAATCGATTAGTGGTTCACTTCCTCGGGTCGGTGCTGACGAAGAGGGTTGCGATTGTCCCCGACCACTTGACCGGGAAGGCTCACTTTGACTACGCCCCCCTAACATCTGCATCGTACCCTGCTGATTGATCACGACCTCCGTGCTGTATCGGTCCTGACCGCTAGTCTTATCAAACCATTTACGGGTACGCAACTGACCTTCAATATATACTTGGCTGCCTTTTTTCAAATATTCACCAGCAATTTCGGCCAGTTTGCCGAAAATGACCACCCGATGCCATTCGGTACGCTCTTTCTGCTCACCCGTTTGTCTGTCCCGCCAGGTTTCCGATGTTGCCAGTGACAATACCGCCACTGCATCACCCTCTGACCGATAGCGCACTTCAGGTTCTTGTCCCAAACGCCCAATAAGTATCACTTTATTCACGCCGCGTGAAGCCATGTAACTTCCCTTTCAAAATGTAGATGAAAAAAATTCCCCGAAAAAATGCACTCCGGAGAGACTTCAGGGGCAGTCAAAATGAATTCTCTGCATAATGCTTTTGCGAAGACTTATTCTGTACAGGCGGCACGGATTCAGGTTTTTCAGCTTTATAAACCATCTCCTGCCCGATTTTGATCCAGTCAATTTTAATCAACCGCGCTCTCAAACTGACACGCTGTTCACCGGCATGCTCACCCTTATTCAACGTAAAAATCCCGGTAGATGGCTGACCTAATGTGAAACCCAGTAAGACTTTTTTGTCCTCATCAACCGCTTTATGGCAGCGGCTGATTAAGTCACTGTTTTCCTTACCGGCAACCGTGACATCAAAGCGAACATAAGACGGATTTTCTGTTGGCCCACTCAATGCATTGATGACCGCGCTGAAAAAACTGCCATTCTGACCATTCACCTTGCGGACATTACTGAGATACCCTAATCCATTGATATTCAGGTTGAAGAATTTATTTTCCGTGGCATGAGTTGTCGACATGATGTGTTATCTCCATAGAGTGAAAAAAAGAAACGACGGAGAACACATCACCCCCTGACGGGAAATGATATTTCCCGCCGGAAGCCAGAATCAGGCATTGGCTGTCTGGAAGTTAAAATGTACCTTCATCACAGATAACCATTATCTATGATACCCGTTTTCAAAGGATAAACGGGTGTACCACCCAAAGGCGCCACTTTTCAGGTTACTGTGGCATTTAAGCAGGTCACTCGAAAGCGTCAGTCTCAGACCTTTCTGACATTAAGAGCAGTCACCCGAAAGCGTTCCTCTCAGACTACGAGAACATTGGCGGTTGCTAAAAAACAACACATTAACCGGCTTATTCTTAAATCAGATGACCACACCGTCAACGGTGAAAATAATTTTGCGAATATAATAAAAAAACGCGGTCCGAAGACAACACTCACCAAATCTCCAGTCCAAATGCATAAAAATGGACTCACCTTGTCATTGCTGGTTTGCTCAACACTTTCTTACGCCTGGTAGTCCTGGTTTTTCTTTCTCCATCGGCAGTACTCACTATCCCATTACATTCCGGGTATTTTATACACCCCCAGAAAATACCGTTTTTTCCCTGACGTTGACGCGTCACTCCTCCACACACCGGACAAGGCAATGAGGGCGGCGGCGTGATAACAACCTTCTGCGCCTGAACCTGCTCCACTAAATATTGAGTCCATTGGATCTGACGGTTCATAAAATCCGACAGCGTTGCCTGCCCCTGAGCAATATCATCCAACGCCTGTTCCCATAATGCCGTCAATCCAGGATTGGTCAACGCTGTTGGCAACGCAGCTATCAACTCGCTGGCAATCTGTGTAGCGTGGATATACTTGCCCTTTTTCGTCAGATAACCCCGTTTAAACAACGTATCCAGTACCCCAGCCCGAGTAGCCTCAGTTCCCAACCCCGCATTTTCCTTCAATACCTTTTTAAGTTGTGGGTCACTGACAAAAGCAGCGGCATTTTTCATCGCCGCAATCAATGCGCCCTCCGTGAAGTAAGCGGGTGGCTGAGTTTGCAACATTCGTAAAGTAGCCTCATTAACCTGACATTGACCGCCTTTAACCATTGACGGCAAACTTTCTCCTAAAGAATCGTCTTTCCCGATGGATACCGCTTCATCTTTACCCGTTGAAAACAAGACCTTCCAGCCAGGAACAATCACTACATTTCCCCGGGTACGAAACAATTGACCACCAATGTCGAAAGTCGCTTCGGTTATATCCACTTCATGCAGAGGAAGGAACTGTACCAAATAATGCTGACGTATCAGCTGATACACTTTACGCTCATCATCAGTCATCTTATTCATATCACAGGGCTGTTTTGTCGGAATGATACCGTGGTGCGCCGTAATTTTTTTGTCATTCCAAATACGCGAAATCAACCTTCTGTCCAGACTATCTACCACCATCCGCATAGCAGGATCACTTTTAACCACAGCATCCAATACTTGCGGAATTTCCGCCTGCATGGCCGTAGGCAGATAACCACAATCTGTACGAGGATAGGTCGTAGCTTTATGCGTCTCATACAAATTCTGGGCAATATTCAGTACCTGCTGAGCCCCCATGCCCCATTTCTTCGAGCACAGCTGTTGCAAACTACCAAGATCAAATGCCAGCGGAGCCGCATGCTTTTCCCGTTTAGTATTGATTTCCAATACCGTAGCCACACCAGCTTGTTGACATAACTGAACTACCGCCTGCGCTACATGCTGATGAATACAACGTTTTTCTTCATCACAATAGGTCGCAGCGGGCACCCAATCCGCCCGGAAAATTCGTCTGTCACACTGAAGGTCAGCCACCACCTGCCAATAAGGTTTAGCCGTAAAGGCGATAATCTCCTGATCTCGAAAAACAACCAATGCCAAAGTTGGCGTCTGAACACGTCCAATAGACAAAATGTCACTATATCCGCATTC
The DNA here is from genome assembly GCF_001083805.1 of Photorhabdus luminescens subsp. luminescens. Classification (GTDB taxonomy): domain Bacteria; phylum Pseudomonadota; class Gammaproteobacteria; order Enterobacterales; family Enterobacteriaceae; genus Photorhabdus; species Photorhabdus luminescens. The sequence continues at coordinate 74,041 of NZ_JXSK01000007.1, forward strand.
ACGGACTTTCACGGTATAGAGTCGGGTAAAATTCATGCCGATGAGCCAATCTGCTCTGGCCCGCCCTAACCCCGCCAAGTATAACGATGCCGTTCGTTCACCGGGCAAAATATTAGCAAGCGCCGCACGAATACTCACCTCATCCAGAGCAGACAGCCATAAGCGAGATATCTGTCCCTGAAACTGGCAATAATCCAGTAACTCCCGGGCAATCACTTCTCCCTCTCTATCAGCATCAGTGGCAATCACCACTTCATCCGCTTGTTTCAACAGACGATTGATAACAGCAAACTGGTCAGCCGTCTCCTTTTTGACCACCATTTGCCAGGACGTCGGCAATATCGGCAATACCGATACCCGCCAGGGAGCACCATATTGTTCACCGTAAACTTCTGGACTGGCAGTTTCCAATAAATGCCCAACTGCCCAAGTCACCGTCACCCCCGGTCCAGTTAAATATCCCTACCCACGCTTTGTTGCACCTAATACCGTCGCAATATCCCGCCCCTGAGACGGTTTTTCACACAGAAACAGTTTCATCGCTTATTTCTGCTTTACCATACTTTTTAATGCAGGAGAAAAAACAGAACGTTTTTCACCCCGCATAACACCCTCATCCGGCAGCCCCAAACGGGTAATAGCTTCCCTGCCAGCAGAGGTTTGGGAAAGGATATCGTCACGAGTAACAGCAAAGCTACGATACGGCTGGACAGCACCGTAGATTTGGCGTACCCAGTGCCCCCCTTTTTTTAAAAATCCGTCACATTGCTGACGGGAAATCAGCGCATAGTGGTGTGCCTGCAAGGCTTTCATCACCAGCTGATCGTAACCCACTAATAGCCAAACACAGCGGTAACCCAAAGGAGTGCGACTGTAGACACCAATATTGAGCGGGGCGACAGAGGCAATATCAGATAAATGGATCTGAGCAGGTACCCCCGAGAGTGTAGCCTCCAGTTCCGCTAACGCCGCCTGCATCTGGTCATGAGCAGAGGCGAGCTTAGTTTCCAGTGCCAACATCGCCATATCGGCATACGGATTATCTATCAGGGAATCATGGCTAATCCGACCGGCTAGTAAGAAAAATCGCGGCATGCTAATAATCACCGGTTTATTCTTTTTGCTGCTTTCATTCCGGCGACCATTCCACAGGCTGATAGCGTAATGAGTATGCAACTCAATGGTAAGTGAGGAATGCAGTGCGCCTGAGCGAACAGCATGCGTATCTTTAGTTTCAGTCATGGTACATTCTCTCTGTGACATTAAGGATATCACTGAGATAGTTGCGTTATCAGGCTGTTACCACAATTCAAAACTCTTTTTTCCTCACCCCAAAAACCTGATTAGCATCCTATAACCCTAATGATTAGACTCTAATCACTGTATGTCGTTAGAACCATGATTAGACTCTAATCACCGTTTTTATCTATTTGATGACATTTAAAAATACCCATATGCTTCGGAACGCCTGACGCTATAACCCCTTTAAGACTCATCCAAAGTGATCCTATTTATCTTTTCATCAAATTCTGCCGAATTTCAGCAATCACGTTTCTCATCACAGCAGGAGTGGCCTTTCTTCGCTCCTCTGGCGCAGAAAAAATTTCTTTCTGGCGGCGGGCAGGTATAGTTTGCTTTGCACCAAGATTTTCCACTTTGTTCGCTATGCCAGGATCGCGTAACTCCCCCTGCCTGGCACGCTTCATCAGTATCAACAAGTACCCCACCGGGTTTTTTAACGAACCGCTTTCCAATGGAGCTCGCAGACTATCCAACACCAAATGCCTCTGATCAGGCGGAAGTGCCTGGAGTTGTTCCGTCAGCATTCTGATGTCGTCATCAGAGAGCTGATTTCTTAACGCTACAGGCAACAAATGCTCAACAATCGGGTTATCACCATCCGATGTTGCTACGTACGTATTTTTATTCACACTGTGTGTGAAATGACGTACGTAACCGTTCGATTGCCGAACTCTGTCATAACCCGTTGATTTTAGACTGAGTTCGGTTGCCGAATTCGGATTACTGTCCCCTGTTTTTGTATTGAATTCGGTTTCCGAACTCAGTCTGTGCTGACCTTTTGGATTAAGTTCGGTTACCGAACCTGACTGACTTATTGCTTGCAACGCCGCCATTTGTTGCGGCGTTTGTACCTGACCTAACCGATTTTCCAGTAAAGCAATGCGGGAGCGGCGATGGCGCATCATCGGATCATCTTTAACTTCCATCAATACTGACCAGGCAGTCTGGCTAATCACCCGGTTTTTGTGACGACACGCCTCCCCCACCGTGTCCAGCCAGTTGGGATCAAGCGCTTCAGCATCATGAAACATCAAGGGTTCATCATGCTGAGCATAGATGTTTCCTTTCACACGCCCCTTGTCATCCCTGACTCGTTTGCACAAACTCAGCCAGCCGGTTATTCGCAACATCAGTAATACTCGGCTGACGGTTTCCCGTGACGCCTTACCACTGTGCGGAGAAGCCAATTGCAGTTGCAGTTCATCATAGGTAGGAAAGACTGCCCTGCATTTTGTTGTGCATACAGGCGTATCATTATCCAGGCCATCTTATCGAGTGGAGACAATCGGGTATCCAGGATTAACTGACGGGGAATAGCATCATGCACATTCCCCAGATACAACAACCCACTGCGCAACTGTTTTTTCTCATCGTCCCCGCTTTGCGCTGCCAGTCGTGCGTTCATTTGTTCTAGCGTGAAAGCAATGAGGCTATCAGAGGACAACGGGGCTTTCCGTGCGTTATTTCCAGATTTCATTGTTGTACCGCTCATGTGTCATCATTTCCCAATCTCGTCCTCCGTTACGACTCAACAACCGCCAAAACATGCCAATATCGATTTTTAAGCAACGATAAGAAACCTTACCTTTGCCTTTCGCTCTGATCCGAGTGTAATTTTTGCTACCCTGCCGATAACGTTTCAATTGTTCTACCGCTTTCCTTCTATAGACAAGCGGTACAGAACAGGGGGCCAACAAACCCTGAGTGATCTCTGTCTTTTTCACCGGTCTTGCCGTCCCTGGCCAACCTCAGGTTTCACCGTGTTCTTTTCATCTTCAATCCAACCACGTACAGCATTCCAGACTGCCGTCAGTGACACAGCCAGCTGTTCAGCAGCCTGCATCATCACATCCAGTCCATCCGCACTATCCAGATCAGTGACATGCGTTTTCCACAGTCGCCAAACCTCCGCACTTTCTTTATCTGCCAGCATGAGGCATCGCCCCTGGCGAGCTTCAATGCCTAACATACGACGACGGGAACTCACCTCAACAGAAGTCAACCCAAAGTAGTGTTGCATCAATTCAATTGAGCCCCCCAACATCAGAGCCTGATCAAGACGTTGCAGACGTTTTTGTTCACGCCGGGCTTGTTGCAGCATTAACGCAAAATTTTCATGATGGATACGAAGCGTAAGGACTGACACCGGACTATTCATCAGATAATGCAAGTCTTCCACAGTCAGGCTGTGTAGCATCCGCATTTCTTCGTCCATCAAACCCAGTGATTCACAGCGACGGAGGTAACCCGATTTCAACTCCATGACCAGTTGAGTTAACAAGGCGTTGGTTACCTGGGATATCTGGCTCATAAGGCACCTCTCTCAATGCAATACAATATGTCTGAACAAAATTGAAACACATAAGATCTGAACTTACTAACCACGACGGCCTCTGATAACACGTCTGACCTGTTCCCAATGCTCAGCAACTTCCTGACACCCAACACACAGCCGTACCCCCGACAAAATCTGTCGACGTTGCTCATCAATCCGATTACCACATCCTTCACAATATTTCAGTGATACCCTACCGGTATGCATCTCCCGCCGGACAGCCGCTATCCGTTCCTCCAGCCACATCGCGGTAACAGCCTGAGCCGTTGTGTCATCAATATCATCAGACATTGCAATCTCCCTCCGTTGAAACGATTGACAACTCGCGTTGCAGTTCACGTAATCGGCGCAGCACCCGAATAAGACGCATAAATTTCACTACCGCCACATCAGACAATACTGGCGCATCCTTTTCAGACCCTATAAACCAGGCTCCCAACATGTCCATATCTGATTCACTGTTATTGTCACTATTCCCTGTTAACGACAACAGAACCTGAACAAAACGTGATGCCGTGTGGGAATCAGCTAATCGATAACCCACTTCACAGGCCGTATCTTTAGCTTCCTCAAGTTCATCCGCTCCCTCCATTTCTTCGGCTAACTCGAATGCCAAACGAAACGCCATATCTTGTAAATGCTCAATATCATCTCGTACCGGTGAGATAGACCAGATATCACTGACCGGCTCCAGACCAGTCTGTGCAAAACTCAATCCATCAGATGGCGCAGGCTCTGTTAATAATGAAGTTTGTGGTGGTGTTGGAAGACAGTAATTAAATCCACTTAACGTAGAGGGAATTGTCTGCGATAAAGGTGCTGACATTAAAGGCGCAATATCTTCCTTATCCTGTATTGTCGATAACTCACTGGATAAAGTTGGCCGAGTTTCATATACATCAGGTTGAACTTCAACTTTGGGCGGACAAGCTTCACATTCCTCTGTCTTTTTATCTTCCAGACATTCGATAACCTCCCCATGCGACTCAGATTCCCCTGCCGAAACACAAGCAACGCTTTTAGTCACAGGCGGTACCGACTTTTCAGACACCTCAGCGGCTTGTATATCCGCATCGCGCAAATGTTCAGCAATAGGAGGGGGCTCACCAAATAACTGACGACGGTTTCGTTCTTTCGGATCGAGTTCCAATAACCAACGATCATAATTAAGGGCAGGATGTGGCAAAGCTTTTATTAATTCCCCAATCAGTTCATCCCGTAACATGTCAAAAGAATAGACTTCAGGATTATCAAAGCGCTGACACACCTCACCAAAAACTGAATCGAAGTCCTTCTCACACAATGCCTCTGAAGAAAAACTATTCCAGGTTTTTTGAGCATCAATGCGTAAAGACAATATGTTTACTGCTTGCGGACGCCCCATACCAGATATCAACAAATTGGGCATATGAGGATATAAATATTGTACCGTGTTATGCATCTGACTGATGCTGGTTTGTGATATTGGAAACCCTTCTTGCTTTAGTAAGTCTGTTAATTCTCGTTGCGAGATAGGTCTTCCCAGACATTTCTCATGCATAGAACTTGCTTTGCAAACACCGAGGGCTTTCTCTATAAACGTTAAATCCCCCCGAACATCATTTTCTGCCAGATGCCCGATGACGCACTGCAACCGACCTGGCCAGGGTTTAAACAAACAAGGGATTCGAAAAAAGCGTTCCTCACCCGTTTCTTTCCATAATTCACATAGGATTTGGTAACGGGTATTACCTCCATCACTGAAAATGTAAACATTTCCACTCTCTTCTGGATCTCGCGTCACTTTCGGTACAGAATCCAGTCCTCTGGCACGAACAGAAGCCTTAATATCGGCGAAACGGGGATTACGACTGAGGCGAGGGTTATCCGGGTTTGGCTGTAACTCATCTAGCGTTAATACCATTGGCATTTCTGCTATAGGCAAAACAACAGTACCCGTGAGTGATTGTGGTGTTTTGCCACGTTGAAGTATTGCGTCACTTAGCGAGGTTTTATACTTACTCATCTATTTCCCCTTTCAGCACCAAGATCATAATACTTCTCAGTAAGATCACTAAACCGGGTACAGGTGCCATCAAACTGGATCTTGACTGTTCCAATCGATCCCTGGCGATGTTTACCAATAATGATTTCTGCTACCCCAATATCCGATGTATTGGCGTCATACACTTCATCTCGGTAAACAAACAAGATCAGATCAGCATCTTGCTCTAGCGCTCCCGATTCCCGTAAGTCCCCGTTATTAGGGCGTTTATCTGCACGTTGCTCTAGTTGACGATTAAGTTGTGAAAGCGCAAGTACTGGGCAACCCAATTCTTTACCCAGCGCTTTCAAGCTACGGGAAATTTCTGCAATTTCCTGCGTTCGGTTTTCCTGCTCCGGGCTTCGGATAAGTTGCAGATAATCCACCATAATCAATGAAGGTCGACCATATTTGCGCACATTCCGGCGGGCACGGGCGCGTAATAAAGCCGGGGTCTGATAACTGCTGTCATCAATTATCAGCCTATTTTCCCATTGAATTAGCGTCTCCATTGCTCTGCTGAGCCGTGCCCAGTCTTCATCATCCATTAATCCACTGCGCAGACGTTCAAGCGGAACACGTTCCAACATGGACACCATACGCATCAGTAATTGATCCATCGGCATTTCCAGACTAAAAATCTGAACAACAGCATCAGGGGCACTCTCCAGTGCGCCCAGACAGAAAGCCAGTGCCAGTGCGGTTTTCCCCATAGAAGGCCGACCAGCCAGCAGGATAAGATCACCCGGCTGAAGACCACAGGTTTTGGTATCCAGTTCACTAAAGCCTGTCGAAGTACCCGTTACCCCATTACCGCCATTGGCTTGCTCTAATTTTTCAATCAGCAACCCCAGCCCTTCTTTCAAGCTAATATCTTGATGTTCAGCTCTCTGCTCAGACAGCGTATATAAACGCTGTTCAGCCATTTCAGTAATGTCAGTAAACTCAGCTCGGGGATGACTAGCCTGAGCACTCATCTCATTTCCCAGAGTTATCAATTGACGCAAGCGACTTTTAGCCTGAACAATTTCCGCATAGGCAACAATATTTGCAGCACTCGGTGTGTTTTTGCCGAGTTCGGCTAAATAAGCAAATCCTCCAACCTGTTTTAATTGCTCTTTTTGCTCTAAAATTTCAGACAACGTTAGTACGTCAACAGGCAAATTGGCCGCAAACATGGTTGCGACAGCGCCATAAATCCGTCGGTGAGCGGGCAGGAAAAAATCATCAGCATGTATCAGCGGTATGATTTCATCCCATCGATCATTGTCCAACATCAGTCCACCGAGAACAGCTTGCTCGGCATCACAAGAATACGGTTGTTCAATGCCATCCGGTAAAGAGAAAGGGTCACGCATTCTTTGCCCCCTTATTCGCAATCAGTGCATCAAACTGTTCATGCCATTCAGGGAACAATTCACAAGCCAGACAATGCATCGTTTGCGCAGCAGCAGGACTTTTACGGGTAGTTTTGTATTCAAGACGGTGAACAGGTTGAGCACGTACATGCCCCAGCTTATAAATATCAAGCAGATCGATGCGGGTTTTCAGCAGTCGATACACTATTCGCCCATCAAGCGAGGTCGTATCGTAACGCTTATGCTCGATAATATGGGCCAGTTCATTCAACGTATCGCGGTCAAGATTAGTCCCCTCAATGCCGTTAGCCAGTATCTGAATTAAAGGTAATCGAATACCGTAATTCTCAAACGGTTGCAGTCGCGTCAACATCCGCAACGATCCCCGCAGAAATTCACGGACATCTGGCAGAATGGGCTTAATCACACCTAACACAAATTCAGTAGCGGTCAGCACAACCAGCTCCGCCATCACACCAGTAGCTCCCTTTGAATCAATGATGATAGCGTCATACTGGCTGAACAGAGGGTGCTGCAATATATTCCTCAGACGCAAACGCCCATCAGGAGCATGAAGCATGGCCGTAGGCAGGAGTTCATCAGGATCATTGGAAATAATGACATCCAAATTATTTATCACTGAACGTGAAATAATCTGGTCTTTCTGACCCAGGTCAACAGTCTGCATAAGAAGCTCATACAAACCAGCTGGGGCTTCGTACTCAAGTGCAAAAATACTGCTTGAAGTGGGTTGAGAATAATCAGCGTCAAGAAGGAGAGTTTTGAATCCGGCATCAGCAAGAAAACCGGCTAAGTTGGCAGCATGTGTGGATTTACCCTCGCCACCTTTAGGAGAAATTACGGGAAGTATCTTCATTTTGCACACTCGAATTTAAGTAATTCGTAATATGCACGAAAGAATAAAATTTGTTACAAAATACTAACATCTCAGCAAGAGGATTGAAAATCCTCGTGTCGGTGGTTCGATTCCGCCTCCGGGCACCAAAATTTAGTTTCATGGCGTTTCTATACGCCCTGAAACGTTAAAAAATCAGTAAGTTACAAAGAGACTGGATTATCAATAGATAATGCCAGTATTTTTTATTTCCAGAGTTTTTGGGGGCTTAATTGGGGCCTGTTGGTTCGATAAACTCTGGAGCCCCCGCCATGCCACTCACCGATACCGCCATCCGTAACGCCAAGCCGCTCGATAGACCCTACAAACTCAGCGATGCGCAGGGTCTGTACCTGCTGATTAAACCCAACGGTTCTAAACTCTGGCAACTCAAGTACCGCTTTGGCGGCAAGGGCATTTGGCGCTTACCCGACCGTTACGCTGGCGAAGAAAAGCGGTAATACCTTTGAATGGGACATAAAAATATATCAGCCTGCATAACTACTGATGATGGATGGCACTTTATTGATAAAAATCCCTCAATTCAATTTTGTCTGGCGATGAACAGTGATATTTCCAGACAAAGCCGACACCAGCCTGAACGAACTATTTTTATTCCCTTTTCCCTAGGCGATCACAATACTACGAGCAATAAGCGAAGTGATACCATTACATTGGAACGTCTTACCCGAAGCGATTTTGAAGAGAAGCTCATTGCTTTAGGAGAGGAGGAATCCGATGCAAGGCGGTTATCGCGAACAACTGGACGATCCTGGTCGGTTTATCGACGTCTTAGGGCCAAAAATCCGGCAATATCATCTCCCGTATGGCTGACCACATCGCCAGCAAAAGCGCTAATCACGCTGACTCTGGTAGGATGCTGGAATACCAAAAAGGAAGGCGATAAATATTGCGTTGAAACTATTGCGCAAAAAGATTACGAAGAACTGGAACAGGAACTACGCGAAATATCTCTTCGGGATGACTCTCCGGTATTACAGATTGGTGATGTATGGAAAGCAAAATTTCCCATTGAGCTATTGTATCAACTAGCCCCTCGACTAACAGAAAGTCAGCTTGAACGTTTCTTTTTGGTTGTAAAACAAACGCTACTTAAACCCGATCCTGCCCTGGAGCTTAAAAACGAAGATCGCTGGATGGCGGCTATCTATGGAAAAGTTCGTTCAGAATCAGATTTTATTCTGAAATCAATCGCTGACTCACTGGTAAAGCTCAGAATCTACGCTGAAAGCAGTGAAGGGATTAATTCAGATTTCATCATTGCCGCCATCGACAATCTGGTTAGAGATCTGTTGATGGATGTCGATGGTGAGAGATGGCTGTCATTAACAGACGTATTATGTCCGTTAGCTGAAGCATCACCAAGTGCACTTGTGATGCGCTATCGCAACGAAAAGATATTTTAGAGAATATATCATTCCAAAATATAAAAAGAATTACCGTTCACTGCGCTATTGACAAAAAATATCTGGTCGATAGTAATTCCGACATTACAGAAAATTTTGATCCTGAGTTGTTCACTCACGTATCATTAATTAACAAAGATAATTCTTCTGCAAATATAAAAATTCACATTAATTTACCTCTCATGCAATATCGTCTTAACAGACCTCAAAATGCCAGTTTCCAGGCTGATGTTTGCATTGCGTTCTTACAATCGCTCTCCCAAATACTTCATATCGAGTTCTCCGAAGATATTAGGCAACAGATAATCAATACAGGGAACAGACCCGCAAGGATGGCAATATCCAGCGAAAAGCGCACCTTTGATACTTTAGAAATAAAACCAAACATTCCTGAAGCCAAACACTTTAAACTAGCCAGAAAAACATTGGCTAACTTAATTAAAGAGTCTGGAGTTCAGGAAGGTAATTATGAGTTACAAAAGGCCAAGGATATTATTAACCCTTTAGCCGATTTTTTCAGAGAAAAAATTCACGCAACAATACGCTCAATGAACAGGGAGCACTTGCTACAATTTGTAATTAAAAACTATGATGCTTATGTAACCGAAGATCATAGAAAAAAGAAAAATATTATGTTAAGCCTTCAACATGAGGTTAATTATAATAGAACAGAAAAATTATCAAAACAGAGTACTGAGTTCAACCGTATGTCAGCAAATTATAGATATTTGCTTGAATGCGCTTTGAGTCTTAACACAAAAAGTAAAACCATACCTGCTACCGATGATATCTTACAATTACTTGCTGATATTGATTGGTTAATAGTACTTTATAATGCAAGTGACATCTTGCATAACGATATTGATGTAGGTGGTTTGAATATAGATAATTTTTACATCCCACAAGTATTTTTTTCCGAAGATCGTGAGATTAAAGAAGATAAGTTTAGTGAAGAACAAGCAGGCTATAAGTTAGGTTATAATTTAAATGATAATGACTCAGTAGAATCCGACATTATAAATGAAAATTTAGATGTTCTTGATCGTATATTTCAACAAGATCTCGGTTTCAAATACTCGAGTTTACTTGCTGTTTTCTCTATTCTTTTTCAATGGGCTCGACTTAACCAAATTGAATTAAATCTTTCATATCAGGCAACAAGGGCTGATATGGTAACTACATTACTTAACAGCAATACAAACCTGATTAATGAAGAAGTAGATAAAATAATAGATTTTCTTATTCTTAATCCGAATAAGATAAGAAAATTGCTGGGTGCTGATTCTGAATATTTTGATGTACCCATATCCGACCATAATAAACGAGATCACCGATATAATATTCGCCCACTAATAGAAATTAGTAATAATAATATAATCTGGGGAGCTGCGGCAGCATATCGGGCAGGCACAATATGGATTGCCCATATTGCAAATGGATATCTTCCTGCCGAATTCGAATGGAGCCACATTTCACATGAAGTTGGTAAAATAAAAGAGAGTATTGAAAAGCAATTAGAAATAACCACTTTTGATATTGTAAAAAGGTTCGCAACCCAAATTAAACTTGGCATCGACTTTAAGAAACGCTTTCCAAAGAAAAAATTTCCTGATGTAGGTGATTTTGATACCTTAGCCTATTTTCCTGATAGCAATACCTGGTTGAATATAGAGTGTAAGTATAATCAGCCCTACTATTGCATTAAGGATATGCGTCGTTTACGAGAGAAAATATTTGGTAGAGGTGATAAAAGGGGACAGATTGGGAAAATAGAAAAAAGAATTGATTTCCTAGCAGAAAATTATAATAATCTTCGTACTCTACTAAACTGGAGTGAGCCAGCAGATAATCACGAAGTTAAATTTATCCATTTATATATTAGTAGACAAATTTACTGGTGGTTAAGATATCCGCCATATGAAACTAATATTAATTTTGTACAAATAGATGCGTTAGAAGCTTGGTTACAAGAAAATTTATAGTATATTAACCACCTTAATATTCATACCCATCTGAACACCACCCTCTGGGGCGTTATCAATGCCCCCTTCTATGAAGGGGGACTATTACAGAAGAAATAAACATGTGTTAAAAAAGCTATCTACATTGTAAGTAACAATTTGCTCATTAAGATTATAGGTTAGGAATAAACCCTTCTTCCCGCAGAACCTTAATCACCCCACGAATCAGATATGAGTTAGAAAACTTCGCCGTATAGGTACGAGCCCCCTCTTCTACTGGCTGAAGCAGTCCCCGTTCAATCAGCTTACCAAGCTGATAAGTCACCTGCGTCGGTTTAAGATCAGGCAAAACGGCGCGTAGATCGCCCGCTTTTATCGTCCCCAGCTCAACAACGCGTTTCAGAACCTTCGATTCCAGCGGGTTTATCAGCCCTCTCTCCGATGAGAAATCGATGGCCGGATACAGGATCTTTTCGCTCAGGAAAGCGTGGTTTGTCAGTTGATCGACTTTCTTCAGCTCAGAGGAGATCCCCGAAAGCACATATAAGCACCATTCTTCCAGCCCCTGCTCTGTTCCCTTATCGGCTAACGAAAGCATGGCGTAATAGCGTTCACGATCGTTGCAGAATACCGCTGTCGGATTGAGAACCCGCCCACCAGCCTGAACATTAAAACCATACTTGATAAGCAATGCATAGGTCAGCAATCTGACCGTTCTGCCATTACCGTTGCCAAATGGATGTATCCAGCCAAAGCGGTGGTGCACCAGTGCAATCTTCATCAGATCGTACTTTGGCTTATCGGCACGGTTAATAAAGGCGGTCAGTTCCGCCATATAATCAGGAACGCGGATGTGGTCCGGCGGTAAATGGTCAGACAGAGCGATGCTGACGTTATGTTGCCGATATGCTCCGGGCGTTCTGTCGCCTTCCTGTTGCAGCCCGGCTACCGCCAGACTATGCAACTCGCGGATAAAATATTCTGTTATGTCATCGCCGTTGCTCAGGTATTCGTCGATGTACTCCATCGCGGCTTCAATATTGTTGATTTCTTTGAGTTGGTCCGTCGAACTCTGCGTTCCTTCAACCTTGCTTTCAACATAGTCGGCAAGCGTGGTGTGGTTTCCCTCAATCCTTGCGGAGCCAAGACTCTCCAGCATGTGGAAAACGGCCTTCAACTGCGCAAACAGGATAGGGTGAACATCAGTTTCCAGCCGCAGGTGTCGGAGTAACTCCAGTTCCGTCAGCGCATCGACCAAAGGGGAGTCAAAGCTGGGGTTCAGAAGCGAGAGTTCAAAGTGATTAAATTGAACCATGATGTTTAGTTATCTCAACTGGTGAATAAAAACATCTCAAAAGTATAGCAAAAATAGTAATAGAATCTATATATTAGAAAGAACACTGTTTCTGATTATCTCAAAAACCGTTATTCCAACATATCAAATGTAAGTTTGAAAGATGTTCAATGAGAAGGGGGATGGGGCTTTGATTGCATAATGCAGTATGGATTTTTTAGCGCCGCTATGTGTGGAGTTCTGGTCGTTATATGTGGACCTGACTCCACACATAACGAAGCCTCACTATCTTAAATACCGATTTTTCGTGATAACTATCACAAAACAAAAGCGATTTTTTGTGGGGGCCTTCGAGGGGGCGCTGTTTGAGAGAGATACCAATAAAACCAATGACAAACAGCATGTTAATCGTGGATATGATTCCGAGTCCGGCACCAATTCAAAACGCGTTGGTTGAGAGATGAGAAAACTCAACCGGCGGCCGAAACAAGAACCCGAATGTATAACTGTAGTTAGTTTAGCTTTTCAGTACTTCGATATTGAATTGAATACAAGGGTTATGATGTAGGATACATGAGAAATTATGTGTCTTTTTTCTGCTTGAACGCAATACTTACAAATCCTATTGCAACTGCCAGGCCAATCCAAAATAAATCAATAAATTAACACGATGTTGGGTTCAATAAACCAGCTTTGTGTTTGATGATAGGATCGTCAATCTCCCTCGGTAATCACACTAATACACGTAATGTGACATCTATATTATTAACCATTTTTCATTCCTATTTTAGTTTATACTTTTTGTTTTTACTTATTTCTTTATTACCTCTATTACCAGTTATATAAATAATGCTACCGATCAAGGAAACAACGGTGATGATAGATGCCACTTTAATCGGTTCGTGGTGAGATATATAACCAATAAGCAATGATGCCAGTCCTGCACTACCTAATTGCAATGTTCCCATTACGCCGGAAGCTGTCCCGGCCGCTTGAGAATGAGTGGCAATTGCCGATGCAGTACCTAGTGGCAGCAAAAAACCATTACCGAAAGTCAATACTGATATTGTTAGCACAGAAGTTATCAATGGGTAGGAACTAAAAAACATTTGTATCGTGAAAGCGATACCTCCAACAGCAAAGATGAGATAGCCATGAGAAATCGTCTTTTTCATGCCCTGCTGGCGACTTAATTTCTTAGCAGTAAGATTACCCAACACGTAACTCAAAGAGAGCATTATATAGGTGTAACCAACATATTTTTCTGGTAATCCCATAGCTGTAAGAATAAATGGAGATTCAATCAAATAAGAAAAATATGCCGTATAAGCGAAACAAGGTATTGCTGCATAGTAAAGGAACTCTTTATTTATTATCACATGGCAAGTACTGACAAATATATTTTTAACACTCAATTTTTGGCGTTTTTTTATTGGCAGTGATTCTTTCAGAACTAGCAAGCACAATATAAGCGTGGCTGTTATAAATAAAGTAAGAAATAAAAAACAGGCTTTCCAACCATAATGTTCACTTAACACACCTCCGATCATTGGTGCGACCGCGGGCGACATTCCCACAAAAGGGAAAATAATCAGATACAAATTGGCTGCCTCTTCTTTCCCCATCAAATCATTAATAATGGCACGACTTAATGTAATACCAGCACAAGCGCCTATTCCCTGGAATAAACGCAATAATAGCAACTCACTAATATGCGTACTGTAAAAAATACCGATTGTTGAAATCAGCCATATAATCATTCCAGAAATAAGAACCTTTTTTCTTCCTAAACAATCACTCAATGGCCCATAAATAAGTTGAGAAAATGCTATACCAAATAAAAATATAGCTATTGCACTTTGTATACTGGATTCGCTAACGTGATAATAGTTTCCCATTTTACTCAAGGCGGGTAGGAATATATCCGATGAAACCAACCCTCCCATAGAAAGAAAAGCCATTAAAACGATAAATAATAAAGACGAAGATTTATTTTTCATGGACCATTAACCAATCAATATAATAAACATTACCCCAGAATAGATTCCGTATAAAATAAAAACCACGCACCAATTAAAATACACCAAATGCACACAATCACTTATTTAATGAATAAATTAATAACATCAAAACAATTATAATTTCACATTAGAAAATTCCACATTGGCATGGTTATTAATTTATACAATCTCTTTAATAATTAACATTTATAAAAATAAACTCATGTAAATATCAACTGAAAATATAGTAACATCAATAACATTTTTTAGTAAACAAAAAAACATAAAATTTAAATTCAAAAACAAATAAAAAAAACACAAAACACAACATATAATACTGAAAATAAAGTCATTATTATTATAAATATAATAACTGATGTTATTATATGAGCAATGATATATTTTTAAAAACTCACAACCTAGTAATACCAAATCACATTTCCCTACCATTGTTAAGACACGAAAACTAAGGAACCTGAACTCTGGATAAAAAAATGGAACTCAGTGCCTGTTCCAAGATCAAAATTTTCGACCAAGAAAAAAACGATCTTATTAGGAACAGGCATGGATAAACTAGTTGAACTCTTCTGCGATGTCGATGATTTTTGCCGTGTATTCATTCCACTCTGGGAACAACAGGGTATCGAGGAAGGACATCGTCAACGCAGACGTCATGGCCGCATGAGTGCCAGCGAGATTATGACCATTGTGATTGCTTTTCATATGTCACATTATCGCGATTTCAAAAATTTCTACTTTGGATTAGTCCGACGATACCCTCAACAAGACTTTCCCACCCTGCTCAGCTATACCCGGTTCTTAGGCGTCGTTTCCTCAGTTTTAGGACCGCTTTGTAGCTATTTGGCAGGTGAAAGGGAAACCCACGGGACTCGCTTTTGTCGATTCCACAAGTATTCGTGTTTGTCATAACATTCGTATCCCTCGCCATAAGGTGTTTGACGGCATAGCGAAACGAGGAAAAGGGTCAATGGGAGGGTTTTTCGGTTTTAAGCTGCATCTGATAGTCAATCATCAAGGAGAAATTGTGTCAGCTAAACTCACTCCGGGTAATGTCGATGATCGGGAGCCTGTCCGTGAGTTAGCCGCAGGATTAACAGGAACGCTTTACGGCGACAAGGGATATATCAGTCAGGCTCTGTTTGATGATTTAAACGCGACAGGGGTGACATTGATAACGGATACGCGCAGTAACATGAAGGCCAAAGCGCTCTCAGTGTGGGATAAGGTAATGTTATCAAAGCGTTTCATCATAGAAACCATCCATGATCAGTTAAAGAATATTTCTCAGATAGAGCACTCACGACACCGTAGTCTACAGGGATTCATGTTGAATGTGTTAGGAGGGCTAATCGCTTATTGTTTCAAAGAGAACAAACCGTCACTGAATATCTCCCGCTCAGAAATGGACATATTAGTGACGGCTTAACCAGAACTCAGGTTACTTAGATTCTTAAACAGCCTGTAGCATCTCTCAATTTATTATGCTTACTCTTTGTTGCGTATGGCCTGATCCCATACGCCCAATTTAGCATCACTGCGCATTTATCTTCACTGTGCATTAGGCGGTATCGCGTCACCGATTCTGGCTAATATGGCACTGGACGGGCTGGAGTGGGTGGCACAACGCGTTGCCCCTCGCCAGAAAGTCTATGTCGTTAAATATGCGGATGATTTCGTCATTTCCGGGAGTTCGAAAGAAGTACTGGAAGAACGGGTGAAACCTGCTGTAGCTGCCTTTCTCAGAGAGCGGGGTCTGGAGCTCTCAGCAGAGAAAACCCGGATAACGCATATCGACGAGGGCTTTGATTTTCTCGGCTTCAACATACGCAAATACCGTGGCAAGTTGCTGATAAAACCAGCAAAAGGCGCAGTCAAACATATGCTGAGGAATATACGAGAGCTTATCAAAACCAATGCAACCGCCAAAACGGAAAACCTGATCCGGCAACTCAACAGAAAGTTGAGAGGCTGGGCCAATTATTACCGTCATGTTGTGTCGAAAAAGACCTTTGCTTACGTTGACCATCAGGTGTTTCAGGCTCTGCTTATCTGGATAAATCGACGACATCCAAACAAATCAGCCCGATGGAAGCAAAAGCGTTATTTTCGTCGCCTTGGTTTACGTCAATGGACTTTCTTCTCGATGTTCAGGAATGTGAAGGGAGAACAGGGATGTCTCGACCTGTTCTCAATGGCGAGTACCCCGATCGTCCGCCACATCAAGATCAGAGCTAATGCGACCCCTTATGATCCGACATACCGACAGTACTTTGAGCGTCGTGCACAGATCAGATAGCCCGAAGCTGAGCATAAGGGAAGGGATTTATCCAGGAGTAAAGCACGTTGGGTTACCGGGTCATTATCAGGCCTTAGTAAGGCTTGAGCCGTGTGCGCTGAAAGGCGCACGCACGGTTCTTAGAGGGCTGGAAACAGGTAACTGTCTCTGGCTACTCTGCGAATATTCAGGGAGGATTGTCTCCGGATTTAAGATTCCCCTATACTTCAGGGCATGTTTCAAAAGTTACTTGATGAGAATAATGAATGATGAGTGCTAACTCAATCAAACAAGCGGTCTGGAATGCATATGATATTTTTCGTGATATAGGCATCCTACCCATTTGCAACGATCTGTTTTTTAAAAATACATATTCTATGTATACAGAGAAAAAATAGAAGACATGGAGGCTGCATAATGAATCAACCCGCATTACCGGAATCAAACCTATTGCTAGACAATATTAGGGCGCTATTAACCCAAGGTCGCAAACAAGCCGCACAAGCAGTCAATACTGTTATGGTGCAAACTTATTGGGAAATTGGCCGCCTGATTGTCGAAGATGAACAACAAGGACAGACGCGCGCTGAATATGGTAAGAAAGTACTCAAAAACCTTTCCACTTCTTTAACCAAAGAGTTTGGCAAAGGCTTTGATAACTCCAATCTTCGTTATATGAGATTGTTTTATATTACTTTTCCAAATCGTGACGCACTGCGTCACGAATTAAGCTGGACACACTACCGCACCTTAACCCGCATTGAAAACGAGCAAACCAGACAATGGTATATGAAAGAAGCAATTGAGCAGGCTTGGTCTGCTCGCGCGTTAGAACGCCAAATCGGTACCTTCTATTACGAGCGCTTGCTTTCTACTCAAGCAAAGCAACAAAATATCCAGTCTGTACTGGATGAAGCGCAGCAAAAAACCACGGCACTGACTTTATCGGTAAAAGATTACTTGCGTGACCCATATATTTTCGACTTTTTAGGTTTACCGAGTGCTGCACTACAAGAAAGTGAACTTGAACAAGCGCTAATTGACAATCTGCAAAAGTTCCTGCTGGAACTCGGTAAAGGCTTTGCATTTGTCGAACGTCAGCAACGTATCAGTACCGATGATGGTGATTATTACATTGATTTGGTGTTCTACAACTTTCATCTCAAATGCTTTTTGTTGATTGACCTGAAAATGCATAAGCTCACCCATCAAGATGTGGGGCAAATGGACATGTATGTGCGCATGTACGAAGAGAAAAAACGCCGCAGTGATGATAACCCAACCATCGGCTTAATTTTATGTACCGAAAACAATCATACCGTTGCCAAATATTCAGTACTCAACGACAGCAAGCAATTGTTTGCCTCAAAATACATGTTGGAACTGCCAAGTGAAGAAGAGCTTCGTTTACAGCTCGAAAAAGAGCGTCAGCATTTGTTAGATCAACAAGAAAAACCGCAGTAGAATTTTTTTACTTTAACGCGTAAAGGGGAGAAAATTTCTCCTCTTGAATCTACGCCAACTCCTTTGAAGCAATTTTGAGGCTTGGGTTTTGTGTCTGCTCAGTGCCTTGAACTTTCGCCTGACCCAGCGCACCAGCGCTTTGTTGAGTTGCCTGAAGACCTTATACAGTTCCGATCGGCAAAATTGCCCATAATAATTCAACCAGCCATTGATTATGGAGTTTAGCCAGTTTGCCAGTTGTATCAGGTTCAGTTCTATCCGCATTCGGATCTTCAACTTACGGATTTTGGATCTCATGGCTTTTTGGGCGGTTTTGCTGACTGCCGGTGTAAAACTCACAAACAAACTGTTTCTTTTACGGTTCCTGACCAACCCTGGCCTGAACGTATATCCAAGAAAATCAAAACAGGTATGTTCATATTTTCCTTTTCGTTCTACATCCTTACAGTAAGCAATCCGGGATTAGGGTCAGAAGGACAACATATTTTTATGGTAAAGGTTGTTAAGTGCTTCTTTGGTACTTTGACTAAAAAAACGGATAAATGCGAGCCCACAAGATTTCAAACGCGAGCTCTTACAAAGTAGAAAAAGAAAGCGTTTTACAACTATCATAGACCACATGTATCACAGACCACATGGTGATTTGAAAGGTAAAACGCCTTATGAGACTTTTGTTGAAAAAATGAGAGTTTACAAATGCTCTGCGAGGGAAGGTCTGAGATCTGACATTTTATGCTGCGTAATTAACTGATTTCTTTACCCTCTTATTCTTCATTCTTTGCTTTGCAAGTTGGCTCGCTGAAGTGCGAGGTTGTAATGATGTCACTTCACTTTCTTGAGTGTTATTCAACTTAGATGCCACCGCATTTTCTAGTTTCGACACGGTACTGTAGGTAAACATCATTGATATAGGAATATCGTAACAAATACGTTGCTTAAGCCTTTCATTGATTTGAACGATATCCAATGATGTAGCACCGAGTGCAAAGAAGCTGCAATGCTCGTCAATTTCAGAAAGCCCGAGCTGGTGTTGTACTTCTTCTGAAATTACCTGTTTAATCGAAATACTTTTATCTACGATCCCACTTTTAGTCTCTGCCAAAGTACTGGCTTTCTCTTTTTCCAGAGTATTTAGTCTTTCCTCAATGGGTATGACAGAAACTAATAATCGTTGTTGAGTCGCCTGTGAAAGTGCTTGTAGAAATACAGCTTCACCTTGCTGATTCGTTAACCCTGCTGTGGATGCGTCAATTTTCATATTTCTCAACGCCATGCCAACTTCCAGCCAGCGATCCCAAGCGAGAGAATAGACCTTGAATTTTAGATCTCGCCTATCAGCAATGGCGTCGAGAAATGCATTAGCAGCAACATAAGCAGATTGCCCAGGAGCGCCAGAGTAAGAGAGTAATGAAGAACATAACACCATCGAACTTAGTGGTTTCCCTTCAAAGTACGATAGCAGGTTCATCGTTCCTTCTACTTTAGCAGTCATGATTTTACGATGTGATGATATATCAGGTTGCATAATCAACGCGCCGGCATCCGAGCCAGCGCTATGGATCACCATATTAATGGCCCCATAATCATTTTCCAGACACTGTAATGTGTCGAAAAGTTGGGTTTCATCTGTAACATCCAATTGTCGCAGTATCACTTCCCCACCGAGTTGTTCAACCTTCTCCAAGCACTCAATTTGTTTAATTAACGCCGATTGCTGCTTATTTTCCTTGATACTTGCCCATTGTGAACGTTCAGGAATAGCTGTTCGAGATGCCAGCACAATACGGGCCTTATAATGTTGTGCCAGGCTTTGCGATAACTGCAAAGCGATTCCACCCAATCCGCCACTGATTAAGACTAAGCATCTCTCACGCAACCCATTACATTGTTGATGAGTTTCAACTTTTTTATTCGGCAGCACTTTGAACTCTGGCAACCAAATTTGATTATGTCTTATTGCCAATCGATGATTAATATCAGAGCTAACTAAGTGACGGAATAAAGACTGGGTTGAATTATCCTTTGCTAATTCATCGAAGGAGATGTCAATTTGATAGCCATAATGCTCTTGATGCTCGTAGTTAATTGACTGTATTAAGCCTTTCAATAATGAGATAGCTGCATCGGTGGCTTCATACCCGAGCACATTCTCAATTTGAGGCGTTAACAGAATAAACCGAGAGGCCGCGAGTGACTTAATAGACAATATTTCTTTAATACATACGAGCCATTCAAGATAATGTGCTATTGGATCACAAACAAAGTCTTCTGCATTCGGGATTAATACAAACGAACAACAGCCCGTTAGATTTAACGGAGGTAGCTTGTCAACTTCATCGACAAGGATAATATTGCGCGTTGGTAAAACACTATCGACCAACGCTCTATTGTTATCAGCGCCACGACGTGTGGTTAGAGCATATACCTGCCCTTCATGTGTCCTTTTCTCAATATCATCACACGAACTTCTATACCATACTGGTTGATACAAAATATTTTGTTTGATATCCGGTGATTTAATCTGTGGTGTTCGACCTCTTACAAGTCTATCTCTGAGCTTTGTGAACTCTTGTTCGGCAAATGCGTACACAGGTAAATGAATGAGACGACCAGATTGATTGCTTGACACTTGCCAATTCCCTAATCCGACAGTACACCACAATTTAGCCATTTGACTGTAAAAATAGGTGACATCACCCTCTGGCAAATTCGGATGTCTTAGCATATTGGCAATATGTATTTGTTGATCCGGTTTTTCTTTGAAGAACTTCTGTACACAACTGGCGAGAGCATTGCCTGGTCCCACTTCGATGAAAACAAGATCCTGTTGTGAAGAAAGCGTCTCTAAACACCCTAAAAAATCGACTTTATCTCTTTGATGGGACAACCAATATGCCGGTTTTCTAATTTCATTGTTGTCATGCCAATCACCAGATAAGTTCGACAAAATTGGGATGCTGACAGCATTAAACGCAACGGTTTGCAATGCCAGTGCATATTCATTCTGTATTTCATCGATCGTTTTAGAGTGAAACGCGTGGGTCGTTTTCAGCTTACGTGAATGAATGCCCTGTAGTTGCAAGTAAGATTCCAGGTTCTCGATGTCTTCGATAGAGCCAGATAATACTGTCGATTCTTTACCATTAAGCGCCGCAATTTCTAAACTTCCTTCCAGTAGTTCTACGGCTTGCTGTTTCGATAGCGGTACACTTAACATAGCCCCCGGAGACATCTTCTCCATCAATTGTGCTCGCCGACCAACCAAAAATAGAGCATCTTTTAGCGTAAAAACGCCTGAAACAGTCGCCGCAACATACTCACCCAAGCTGTGGCCGAGTAATATATCAGGCTGAATGCCCTTCGATTCCATCAATCGCGTTGTCGCGTATTCAATGATGAATATGGCAAGCTGTATGATTTCAGCAGGAAAGACATGAGAACTTTCCGGTTCCATTAAGTAGCTGCTTATCTGTTTTCCTTTTTCATCGTGCAAAAGCGACAAACAGTGCTCTACATGTTCTTTAAAAACCGACTCACGGAGATATAAACCTAGCCCCATAACCTGATATTGCGAGCCTTGGCCTGGATAGAGAAAAACAATACGTCTGTTCGAACGTTCACATCTACCGCGAACGAAGTCTGCTGTAGAATATGTCGCCCTGTCATCTGAACAAACTAATACAGATCGATGATTAAAATGCTCGCGACCATTTTGTAAGGTATGAGCAACGTCGGCTAATTTATTAGGATTAGAGGCTAACCACCCAATTAACCTGTTCTCCATTTCAGCCAAACTCCACTCAGATTTAGCAGACAGCGGGAGTAGTTTTACTGCATCAGAAGCTTGATCATCGTGAGGTTCACAGACATATTCTTCCAGTATCACATGAGCATTTGTTCCCCCAATACCAAATGAGCTCACCCCTGCTCGCCTCACGGTCGCACTATCCCAATCTTTACTGTCCGTATTAACATAAAAAGGTGAAGAGGAGAGTTTTGTTTTGGGATTAGGATTCGTAAAGTACCGATTAGCGCACAGCTTTTTGTGTTTTAACATCAGAGCTGTTTTTATTACCCCGGCCATGCCAGCCGCACTATCAAGGTGACCAATAATCGACTTTATCGACCCAATAGCAATACTCTGCTGTGGGACTTTGGAGAAAACTTTATTCAGAGCAGTTATTTCTATTGGATCGCCAAGCTTTGTCGCCGTCCCGTGGGTTTCAATATAAGAAATGGATTCAGCTTCAACCTTAGACATAACCAAAGCACCTCTAATCGCTTCGAATTGTCCGTCAATACTCGGCGCGGTGTAACCGACCTTCCTTGCACCGTCGTTGTTAAGCGCTGATCCCTTAATCAAGGCCAAAATAGGTCGTCCCTGCTCTAATGCAATTTTGAGCGGTTGCAACACGATCGCGCCAACACCTTCGCCACCGACCGTACCGTTCGCCATTTCATCAAATGGTCGGCAAGTTCCATCTGGAGAAGTGATCATGCCATCTTGATGTAGGTAGCCCTGTTGATGGGGTGTCACTAAGGTCGCAGCGGCAACGAGCGCTGTCTGGCACTCGCCTAACAACAAGGCTCTTGATGCCAGGTGTATCGCGGTGAGTGATGAAGAGCACGCTGTCTGGACGGTAATTGCAGGCCCTGTTAAACCCAATTTGTACGCCAGTCGAGTTGCCGCAAAGTCTTTTTCTACTAGGTTAAATGCAGAAAAAAGGCTGGCGCCATCTTGTTCACACTCCTCATAAGCGGCCATTTGCCAACCAAGTTGAGCGCTTGACGCTAAATAACAACCAACCGCCCCCTTATATTCAGACGGAACAATACCGGCAGAACCTAATGCTTCAAAACCACACTCATGTAATTTACGAATTTGCGGCTCTAAAAACTCAGCTTCACGCTTGTTATAATTAAAAAAATCAGCATCAAATGTTAGGGGATTATCAATAACCCCCTTCGCATTGACATAATTTTCACTCGAATAATGCTGTTCAGGCACGCCATTTTTCGCCAATGTTTCATCAGAAAAACGAGAGATACAATCTTTACCCTCTAGACAGTTTTTCCAGAAACTCTCTACTGTTTCACTATTAGGGAAACGACAAGAAACACCTACAATAGCTATTTCTAATCCTGTCAATTTTTGCCTGGTAAATTTGTGCATATGATTATCTTTTTTCATAATTTCCAATATTAGCAAGTGCTAAATTAGCTATTGAATTATTGAGAGACGTTTAATTAAAACATCAATATATTACAATTGATATTTTTCGAATGGATGATATTGATGAAATCTAAGTTTAAAGACCAAATATTTTCAATGCTTCATCGAACTGCTCTGTTGAATTAGCGCCGTTATCCGAATTATCTAGCGGCTGTTCGTTTTCATCTATATACTTTGCTTGTGACTGAATCGTCGTGTATTGAAACAAATCAACAACTTCTATTTCTCGAGCAAATACCTCACTCAGCTTGAAACTAAGCTGAGCTAACTTAAATGATGAACCACCTAAATCAAAGAAGTTATCGGTTAAGCTGATATTCTCCTTTCGAGTACTCAGTAAATCCGCCCAGATATCGAGTACTTGCTGTTCCGTCTCGCTATTACATGCCACAACTCTCTTTTGCACTACGTCGAAACGAGGATCGGGTAATTTAGCGTTATCAATTTTACCACTGCTATTTTGTGGGAATGAATCAACTGCAATGAAATATGCTGGAACCATATAATCAGGAAGATGAGATGCAATTTCCTTACGAAGTGCATCGAAATCAATTTCCTCAGTAGTACAAATGTAAGCGATTAATAATTGATTATCAGGATCTTTGTTATTGACTATCACATGGATATCAACGATTGGCTTAATATCATCCGCGGAATACCGTTTTAATATCTCTTGTTGAATAACTTTTTCTATTTCGCCAATTTCTATTCGATATCCGTTTATTTTTACTTGACTATCTATTCGTCCTAAATAAATCATACCTTCCTCACCAATATATCTTGCCAGGTCACCTGTTCGATAGTAACGCTTACCATTTATGAAGATAAAAGATTCTTGAGATAATTGAACATTATTGAGATACCCTTTTGCCAACCCTTTCCCAGATATAGCAATTTCCCCCACCGCCCCTTTAGGAAGAATTCGCATAAACTCATCAATCAGTACAATTTCCTCACCAGACATTGGCAGACCAATAGGAATAGTCTTGGTCTTTATCTGGCTTGAAGCGTTAAATTCAAAAGAGAGCGATTGTACGCAACATTCTGTCGGCCCATATGCGTTAGAGGCGTTAGGAACAGACGCCCAACACTGAGCGAAATTCAACCAGTTTTGCCGCTCTAGCTTTTCACCGCCAATCATCAGATGCTTTACCTGACAATCAATGCGCTGACCACTCATTTGTGACCTAATCATCCTTAAATGGGTTGGAGTACAATCGGCAATGTGGATCTTCCTGTCGCGCCAAAATTGACTGATTCTCTTGCCATCTTTCCTGACTTCATCAGGCACAATATGAAGCGTATGGCCCAGTAAAAGCGCTGGATACATCTGCTGTACCGACGCATCAAAACTTAGGGCTGATATCATTGAGACGTTCAAATCCCACGGGTAATTGCGATAAACCTTTTGCTCTAGTCCTTTGACCAAATTGACGACGGCACGGTGAGGAATTTCAACCCCTTTTGGATTACCCGTCGAGCCAGAGGTAAAAATAACGTAAGCGGAATCTTGACCATTAATTTCAGGCAATTGAACATCTTGTGTTGCATCAAATCCATCTTGTTGCAGATTGTCATAGGTAATCTGGCTGTATTCTTCCAATTCCAGTCTGGTATCAATTGACGATATAACTAATCGCATGTCTGCAATATCTAATACATATTTCTTTCTGCCAACAGGCCAATTGATATCAAAAGGACAGTATTTTCCGCCGGCTTTCAGCACCGCGAACATTGCCACTATTGCTGAGCAAGATCGCGACATATGTATACCAATCGTATCGCCTCTTTCGATACCTAACGCGATTAATCCGATGGCACAAGCATCGCTCAATTTATCCAGTTCAGCATAACTCAATTCCCCGACGCCATCTGCGATAGCCGTTTTTGCAGGATGAATACCTACCTGTTGCTTAAATAAAGCCAGTATCGATTGTTCGGTATCAATACCGTTTTCTGCTTCAATAACATTTAAGTAAAAGGGATCAGGTATTAGCAACTCAGAAACTTTACCATCAGAGCGTATTTTACTCGCCCAAGATTCCACCATATTCATCATAGTGGTGACGTATTCTGAATCGTATATGGAAGTCACTTCACATGATATCAGCGCATTATCATGTTCAAAGAATAATTGCGATAAGGAGCGCTCAGAAAATTCATCAGACGCCTTTTGACAATTTTTCAATATAACAGATAAAGGGAAGGTGACTGTATTATCAAAAATGTTTTGAAAAGATTCTACAGAATACGCAAGCTTTTGTTGCATATTTGTTGAAGCAGCTACGATTACCTCTTTTAAGGCGCACTCACTATCAAAGTTAAACGGTAAGCATAATATCTTTGGCTCAACAGAATCTTCGAGGTAATTTCCAGTAACAACAGTTATCTCAGAACTCTTCAACATAATTGCCTGAACATAAGCGGTCAAAGAGGTGAGCAACATACTCAATCGTTTATTTGAACCATTTGCAATTGAGAGTAAAGTGTTTGAAGTTTCTTCAGAAAAGCTAAACTTTGTTGGTTTAGATGAGATATCTTTGCAATAAGAAATCTCGCACTCTGGACTACGGTATTCAGATAAGAATCCCTTCCAATAATTTACCGTAGCTTCACTAATTACATTACCATTATCAGCCATTTTAATATCTCATCTTTAAAAATTAATTAGCCATTCCACTTCATTGTAATTTCTAACTCACCAGTATGTTCATCTACACCTTCCTTTTCCTCTATAAAGCCATTCATTTTATAAAAATCTCTCGCCAGTTTGTTTTTTGAATAAACGTTAAGCACCAAATCACTTTTTTTACCAAAAGCATCTAATAGTAATTTCTTGCCAATCCCTTTACCTTGAAAATCAGGATGAACAAATATTGACGCGAGAATATTATCAACCAAACTGATGAACCCAACAATTTCATCATTATACTTTGCAACCACAGTTTCAGCGCCAGGAATATATATTTTTATCATATCTTCCTTACATGAGTGCCAAAAACTCTCGCTAACAAAGTTATGGCATTTGATTGAAGCAAGATACCAAATATCTACAACCTTTTTTATTTCTTCAACATCACCATTTAGCTCTGTTAAGACAACGTTTTTAACATAATTTGCAGTCATTATTATTTATCTCCATATTTATTAATTAACAAAACTGACTCTTTTCTTCATTTTTCCACGACGTTCCGCCAACCGGTCTCGTCTCGACATAGATTCTTCTTTATTGACCAAATTTATTTCCTGTTTTTCACCAGATTCAATATATGAAATAAGAGTCGCCATATTCGTGTATGTAAAGAAGTCAACCACTTTTAACGGGAAAGGCAGGAACTCATTTAAAACATTTGTGATTCTAAGCAGTTTTATCGAATTAGCCCCTAAATCAAAGAAACTGGTCTTAAGGTCTATTTGATCTATCTCTAAAATTGAAGAAAACACTTCAAGCACTTTATCTTTATAGCTTGAACGCTCTAAGTCAGCAATATTTGGACTTGTTAAATCAAGATCAGGCAGGCTTGCTAAATCGACTTTCCCATTTGTTGTCAATTTAATTTCATCGACAGATTTAAATATGCCAGGCACCATGTAGCTAGGAAGAGATTCAGATAAATAATGCCTTAGATTATTCTCTTGAATATCTTGATCAGAAACGTAATAGGCAACTAGCTGATCTTCTCCATGAATCTTCTTAATAACCACAACGGCATTACGGCATGCGTCATATGACTTTATCTTTGTCGCTATTTCATCTAGCTCAATTCTATAACCTCTCAATTTTATTTGATTGTCCACTCTACCAATATATTCAACATCACCCTCGCCGTTAAAGAAAGCCAAATCTCCTGTTTTATAGAGTTTTGATTGCTGGTCAAAGGGGCTATCAATAAATTTTTCAGCCGTTAAATCTGGCCGATTCAAATATCCTCTGGCAAGAACGTTTCCACCGATATAAATCTCACCGGGAACACCTATTGGTTGAGGGTGTAAATTCTTATCTAAAATATATATTTTAGCGTTATTAATTGGTCTACCAATGGGAACAATCGGGTTTTCTTTTTGATCTTTTTGATATCGATAGATCATGCAACCAACCGTTGCTTCCGTTGGGCCATATTCATTATAAATAGTGACTCCTGGCTTTAACTTATCTGTAATTTCTTTACACAATTTACTTTCTAACTGTTCACCACCCAGAATAAATGTCTGTAGTGAACTGTTATTATCGCAGATCTGATTGAGTAGATTTAATTGCGAAGGTGTGATCTTGACATGACTTATACTTTGGTTTTTAGCAACATCTTGTAAGGCTTCAAATGATTCTTTAGCGATAATTTCTATTTCTCCGCCAGAAATTAGCGGACACCAAATAGAAGTCACGGTTAGGTCAAACGCCAGGCTGGTAAATAAAGGATAAACTGAACGATAACCATCGGAATGATAGGCACTAATCGCCCAGTAAATATAGTTCATAACCGTGTGGTGTTCCAACATCACCCCCTTTGGCTCTCCGGTAGACCCTGAGGTAAATATCGTATACACAAGGTCATTTTCAGAGTATGCCAAACTTGGTAGCTGGCTGTCACCCTCTTTTACCTCTGACAAACTGAGCAAATCGTCATGGTAAATAATATGTTTAATGCCATTAGATAAGATCTTATTCACTCGTTCTTCAGGCGTGGATATATCTATCGGGACATACGCAGCGCCTAACTTATTTATCGCAATTAACAGCGCTATGGTATGAATGCTGGCACGGCATTTAACTGCAACGAACTCTTGATGCTTAACGCCTTTTAAGTAGAGATTTTTTGCAATTTGGTTAGATAGCTCATCAAGTTGCGCGTAAGTAACGCGAGTACCTTGCTGTCTAATGGCGATATCGCCTTGATATTTTGCCACAGCGGCCTGCCACGCTAAAGTTAAATGAGCAGGCCCCGGTAATGAAGCATCATTATTATTAAAATCAATAACTATCTGATTATATTCTTTCTCATCCAAGAAACAGAGTTCAGATAAAGCCTTTTCTGCATTATAAGCTATCGCTTTTAATACTCTCGTGAACTGTTTCAGGATGCCACTAATAAAATATTGTTCGTATTTTTCGGAATTATAACTGAGTTTTAAAATCGCGGAATCAAGCAAATTAACTTCTAAGCTCAGATCGAAATTTGTGGTTTCAGATGTTGTATATGAAAGAATATCCACACTTGTTGACAGCTCTTGTAATCTTCTCGCAATTGGGTAATTTTCTATCACCACAATACTATCAAAAAGATTATGCTTTATTTTATTAACGCTTTGTATTTCAGATATTGGATACTCTTTATAACCATCCCTATCCAATATACTGGCTTGTACTCTCTTCATGATGCTTAAAAGCGTCGTTTGACTGGAGAGATTATCGATTAATAATGGTGGTGTTTGAATATATAAACCAATACTATTTTCAATGCCGGGAATTAAATTATCTCTACCCGATACTGTAGTACCAAAGCAAATAGATTCCGAATCATTATACTTTGATAAAACAATTGACCAGGCAGCGTATATTGCAATAGCAAGCGTAAATCCATTTCCTTTACAATATAACTCAACTTCGTTTATTAGATTTTTATCTAATGTACATTCAACTTTACCTACTCCTTTTGAGAGTAAATTTTGTTTACTTGGTAAGCTAATTGCTGCGTCTTGAGATATGGCGCCAGTCCAAAATCCTCTTGCTTCATTACATTGCTTAACTTTATTTAAGTGAATAATATAATCTTCATAATCAAAAATTTTTCCAACACATTTTAATTGAGGATGATCATAATAATCCCAAAGTTGAGTTATTAATAGCCCCAGACTCCAACCATCCATACAAATGTGATGATATTGAACATGAAATATATAATTATCTTCGCTTACTTTATATAAGTTAATTTTGACTGGACAATGTTCTAAATCAATTTCAGTTTTTTGAGAAATTATATCATTAATATTTTCTTGAGCTGCCCTATAGCGATTATTTTCAAATGTTCTGAAATCTATGTGAAGCGGTTTATCCTCAAAAATAATCTGAACTGGATGGCTTAACCCTTTCCAGCGATAAACCGTTCGTAATGCTTGATGTTCTGATACCACTCGGTTCCATGCAACTGCTAATTTCTTTTCATCAATCAGACCAGCAATGGTTAAGGTAAAGTTTGTCACGTAAACATCTTTGCCTCCCTCTTCAATGGAATGATAAAGCATTCCTTCTTGCATTGGACTTAAAGCGACAATGTTATAATTCACAGGCATTTCTTAATCCGTCCATTTCATGACAATTTATGCGACTTATATATTTCATGGGCATTTTCTATGCCCATAAATATATTGGAAATTTTCAAATACCCATCTGATATTACTGTTGTATTGCGCATATCCTGGAGCATACAGTAGTAATGTTCTAAGCTTTCCGTCTCAATAATAACAATATCTTGAAAATCAGCAGAAAACCCTTCCGAGTCTACTGTTCTAAGACTAATAGAATCATTGTACTTGACTAGAATTTCAGGCAGCGATTCATTCTGCAATTGCTCTCTTTGAGAACGATTTAAAGCATTCCATTTATCACTAAAAACCAATGTCAAAATAATTACATATTTCATATAAATCACCGATTGAAATTCAGATCGTTTGCTATTTTCTTTATCAAGCCACTTGGGAATTTATTAAGGTAAAAATGGTCCCCATCAAAAGTACTATGAAGGAATTCACCACTTACGTAATCTTTCCAACAAGAGATCATTTGAGGCGTTACTACCGCATCATATAGGCCAGAAAAACTATGAACTGTCGTTTTGTCGCTAACTTCCAAATCGCTCATACGCCAGGATTCTATTATTCTAAAATCACTCCTCACAATATCTAACATCATTTTCATCACCACCTGATCGTCACAAAAGTCCTTCGAACCGCCCAATTTCTCAAGATATTCGATTAACTCATCATCATTGAATGACGCGCGAGATAAATTCTCTTTATTTTTTAAGTGTGGGGGTTTGAAAGCCGAAATACCTAACCAAACCGGGGGAATAGCTAAACTCTGTAACCTTAGCGTTAATTCATACGCTATCAGGCCCCCCATACTATGGCCGAAAATGGCAAATGGCTTATCCGTCTGAATTTGATTCAAAAATAACTCGATGACCTGCTCCATCGATTTCGGCAGCGGCTCACCAAAACTCATCCCTCTTCCCGGCACTTCAAGAGCGATACATTTTATCCAACCCGGCAGCAAATGCTCCCAAGATCGATAAAGTATGTGCGAACCACCCGCATGGTGAATCGAATAGAGCCGAATATCTGCATTTTTGCTATCGTTAATATCTATAAAATTTTTCATATTTTTAAATAATGTCAATAAAATGGAGTATGAGTATGTTTTACTCCATTTATCAATCCATTAAAAGTTAAATTCTAAAAGACTTTCATCTTTAGGAGTGTCCAAATTCACTTTTGCATGTTTAAAATATTCAGCAATAGCAACATTCGGATGACTTAAGAGATCATCGACCAAATTAATATATCGCTCTATGAAAAACTTAATCTTTTCGCTTGTAAATAATTCACTCTTGTATTCAAAGCTAAACTCGTATCCATCATTGATTTCTTTCACAAAGAACGCCAGGTCAAATCTGGAACTCTGTTGTTCTATTTCATATCGGCTTAACTTCAAATTAGGCATCTCAAAATCAGCCATGCCAATATTCATATATGAGAATACGGTATCGAATATCGGCATTCTATTTTTCTTAGGCTTTATATTTATTGCTTTAACTATTTCTTCAAATTGAATATTTGAATTATCAAATGACGAGATAACAATATCAGAAACCGAGTTAACTAAGTCCCTAAAAGTCATCGATTCATCAAAATCAAATGGAATTGGAAGAAGGTTGACAAACATACCTATTACATCTTGTAACTCACTTTGTGGCCTACCCAATATTGGCGTTCCAATACAAAATTCCATTTGCTTTGTTAAATCAGCTAATAACAAGTAGTAAGTAGAGATGAAGATCATGAAGTTAGTTGCACCATCGCTACTGAATTCATTAACCAGCCGTTCGGTAGTTTCATTTGCTAAATAGAAGTAAAGCCTTTCCCCACCATCATCTGTTATCTGTTCCCGATCAAAATCATACGGCAGTTGAAGTTCTGGTATATTTTTCAGTTTTGCTAGCCAAAAGTCTTTTTGTGCTAATACTCGGCAACTATTTGCTATTTCACTTTGCCAAATAGTGTAGTCTTTATACTGTATATTGAGAGGCGTTAATTTTACGCCTTGATATATATCGAGAAAATCTCTGACAAAAATATCCTGAGAGAGACCATCAGATATGATGTGGTGAATGTCCAAGAAAAATAGATATTCATATTGTTTTAATTCAATAAGAATTGGCCTAATTAGCGCATCTTTATGCAGGTTAAATGGTTTTATTAAGCGCTTGATCTGCTCTTTAACTTGAAGCGGACTTAATCCTTCTGTATTGAATTTAATATGTTTAAGTTCAACAATGGGCTCTTTGTGACATTTTTGTCTCGGTTCACCATCAACTAATACTATCGAAGTTCTCAGCGATTCATGTCGTTGTATTAACTTCCGTAGAGTTTCACTGAATTTTGGGATATCCAAATGACCGACAATATTAAAAACTGCGGTTTCATTATAAGCCACAGATCCTTTATCAAACATTTGTTGTAAATAAATACGTCTCTGGCCGGGAGATAATGGATAAGAATCCTGTTCAGCAACGGGCTGAATTGCCTGATACCCTGACGTTTCAGATTGAGCTCCAGCAAATTCGGCGATCTCTTTAACCGTTGGGTGTTTGAAGAAATATGTCAGCGGCACATCAATACTACAGCTCTTGTGTATCTGCGATAGTAAAGTGATCGCTTTGAGAGAATTCCCGCCTAAATCAAAGAAATCATCCTCTATACCTAGCGGTTTAATACGTAAAAACTCTTGCCATATTCCAACCAGTTTAGTTTCAATCTCGTTACGAGCAGTAATAAAGTTACATTCAAGATCTGGCCGGCATGAGTACTCTTTATGCCTATTATCACTCCCTTGCTCTTCAAGTTGACTTGGTTTAGACCATTGCGTAATGCGGGCATTGATATCAGCAGTCGAGATAATCAAAGCGTCTTTTTCTTGATAATTGAGCACATCTGCCAGTAATAAGATACCTTCTTCTTTCGTTACCAATAAATGCGACAAACTGGCGCCAATTTTCTCATTAATGTCACTTTTTACCGCGACTTCCCATCCATCCCAATTAATTAATGTCCAGTTATTCTGGTGACATTGGTTGTGCTGAATGACAAACGCATCTAAATAAGCGCTAGCGGCAGCATAAGCATAAAACCCAAGCCCGCCAAGAATTGGAGCAAGTGAGGAAATGACAACACAGAAATCATAGTCAGCTTCTGCTAACGCTTTCTCTAAGACTTCAATGCCTTTTTGTTTAGCTTCAAGGTGCGCCTTGATATAAGCCTTATCAGTTTCAATAATAGATCTTAGTGAAGCCTCTCCGGTAATCCCCGCTAAATAGAATACGCCATCTATCTTGCCATGATTTTTAATGACGTTTTGAACGAGTTCAGACATTGCATCCAGATCTTTCGCGTCAGCCTGGATAAGCTGCAATGAGGAAGCCTGTTTATCTATTTGTTGCCAGGAATTGTCCAAATGAGAGCTAGAGCGCGAAGTAATAATTAAATTAGCTTGATATTCTTTAGCGAGGTAATTTGAAAATGTTTTACCAATAAAGCCCGCGCCGCCAATCAGTAAGTAAGTTCCTTCTTTTTTCAGGCAAGCGTGATTTCGTGTAGCTAAAGGCACATAGGGAACGAAGTCCTCACACCATCTTCTGTTATTACGATACGCAACAGTCTCGTTTCCACCAGATGCAATTTCAGCAAGTAGCTTTGTCGCCCCGCAATCTGTCGCCATATCGCCAACATCGATAGCCCGACAAGATAAATCCGGGAACTCTTGACGGATCACGGTGCTTATTGCCATAACTGCCGCTGATGATGGATCAATGCTCTTTTCATTACATATCACGACGGCATCTTTCACCAGAAAAGTGACATTTTTAATGGTGCTGTTGGCTACTTGCGCACGATACGACTTTAAGAGATTAAGAATTTGTGACAACAATTCATCGACCGCCAGCGCTGAGTCAAGACAATCAACAATAACGTTTGCCACGGAAGTATTACTCTCTGCGAGTAACTTAAAGAATTGAGTAAAGTCTTCCTGATTATCTGATCTAATTTGGCTCTCCCCATCCAGATCAAAAACCTTTTCGTTGCTCACACGAATCTTTATTAATTTTTTGTAATAACATTGTAGGCTACGCGCCATACAGCATGTTTGTGTCGGTGTATGACTGAACCGTAGCAACAGCGTTGTTTCATCGCTTGATTGCACATTTGATGTGCTCAACGGCTGTTGTTTCCAAGCATGTTGATAAAACCAATCAGACATCCGCCCTTTTCTTTCAACGTTTCTCTCTGCTTTCATTGCATCTGGCGCGTTAGAGAAAATATTCAGGAAGTTTGTTTCCTTGGGCCAAAAAACGCGTCTATCGAACGCATATCCCGGCAATGGGATACGCCGGCAATCATCGGTAAATCGTACTTTATGCCAGTCAATCTGCACTCCCTGTTGCCAAAGTTTACCTAACGCCCCCCAATAGGAATAAGGCAGATCTGGCGCTTTGATCTCTTCTGGCAGTAACTGGATAAGGACATTATAACCCTCTGGAGAGAGATATCTCCGGGCCAGATTGATCAGATCTCGGCCAGCGCCAACTTCAATAAAAATACAGGCTTTGTGTTTCTCAATCAGGTACTCAAATCCTTTGACGAAGCAGACTGTGTGCTCAGCCTGTGCTGCCCAGTATTCCGTTGAAGTCGCCTGCGCGGTGGTTAACGGCAATCCCGTCACGGAAGAGATGAGCGGGATCTTTGGCGCGCTGAGATTAAACTGAGCTATTACAGCCTGGAGCGCGCCATTAATCTGTTTCATCGCTGGCGAGTGCGCCGCATGCTTAGATTTGATTGGAGTGGTCAGAATGCGCTTTTTCTTGAGGATCGCTGTGAATTCTTCGATGTTTGCTGCCGATCCCGAGACCACACACGAATCTTTATTATCAATCGCCACAGTTACCCCTGCCGGGCATATAGCGTTAACTTCTGCAACAGGCAGTGGGATACTCAACATAGCCCCCACCGGCAAATCTTGCATCAGCTTGCCACGCGCAATCACAAAACTAATGGCATCTTCCAGGGAAAACACTTCTGCAATCGTCGCAGCGACTAATTCACCAAAGCTGTAGCCGAGCAAGCTTGAAGGTTGAACGCCAAGTTCCATCAAGCAACGAGAGAGCGCATACTCAACAATAAAAATGGCAGGTTGAGCGTATTTCGTTTTCTGCAATTCATTTGAAACACCATCGGTAAACCACTTTTCTTTCAGAGATTCACCCAAATGGTGAGACGCTATTGCAAGGCAATGGTCAACAATATCCCGAAATTCCGTATGAGTGTCATACAAGGCAAGCGCCATATTGGTATATTGCGCTCCCTGACCGGGCAGCAGAAATATTATTTGATGCTCTGTCCCAGAAGCTTTTATATGTTGGGAACTGGGTTTTCGCAGCGCTTTAATTAAGTCGTCGCATGAGGAAGCAACAATTGATTTTCTATATTTATGATGTATTCGGCCCTGTTGTAATACGTAAGCAACATCAGACAACCTGACATCTTGCTTAGCCTGGAGAAAATCAGCCAAATTATGTTGATTATTGGTAAGTGATTCAGGGGTTTCACCTGAAAGCAAAAACACATTCGGTAATGTCGCGGTTTCTTTCTTGAGAACGATTGGTTCATCTGCTTCCGCTAAAATAATGTGGGCATTCGTCCCGCCAATACCAAATGAACTGACGCCGGCAATGCGTTTCTGGTTTCCTGCAACTGCCCACGCCATTGGTCTATCCACGACTTTGAACGGCGTTTCTTCGATATGTAGCTTGTCGTTAGGCTCGTTATAGTGGAGGGTTGGCGCAAGTTGCTT
Source organism: Photorhabdus luminescens subsp. luminescens (assembly GCF_001083805.1). Lineage (GTDB taxonomy): Bacteria > Pseudomonadota > Gammaproteobacteria > Enterobacterales > Enterobacteriaceae > Photorhabdus > Photorhabdus luminescens. The sequence continues at coordinate 109,750 of NZ_JXSK01000007.1, forward strand.
ATTTTTTAAAGACATCACCGTCTTTATGACACCCGCAACACCCGCTGCTTCATCCAGATGCCCGATATTACTTTTTACCGCACCAAGCATGCAGACATGATTCGAGTTTCCGAACGCTTTAGACAGCGCTGATACCTCAATCGGGTCACCTATCTCAGTCGCGGTACCGTGACACTCTATATAGCTAATATCCTCTGGTTCAACGCCAGCCAACATCTGAGCACTGGCTATGACTTCCGCCTGCCCCTGAACACTCGGAGCGGTAAATCCAACCTTGCGCTGACCATCATTGTTTATCGCCGATCCCTTAATCACCGCATGAACATAGTCATTATCTTCAATGGCTCTATCCAAAGGCTTAAGCAACAAAATGCCGGCCCCACTGCCGCCAACAGTACCATTGGAGTTGATGTCGAAAGGTCGGCAATGACCATCAGCCGAACGCACCATTCCTTGCTGATAAAGATAGCCAGACTCTTGAGGTAACGTTAAAGAAACTCCGCCAGCCAAAGCTAAGTCACAATCCCCGCTTAAAATTGACTGACACGCGGTATGAATAGCAACCAGCGACGTTGAACAAGCGGTGTGAATAGCCATGACAGGTCCATTCAACCCTAATCGATATCCCGTTCTGGTAATGATGGACTCAGGTAAATTCCAATTCACGATATCGAATGTTTCAGCAGGCGTGAGCTTGCGCTTTAATAAGCCTGATATCCAGGGAATGTTTGACGCCGCCCCGGCAAATAGACCGATTCTTTCATCACTATTTTGGCCGATATAAGCAGCGTCCTCCAATGCATGCCAACAGCATTCATGTAACAATCGACACTGCGGGTCCATCTTATCAACTTCATCTTTTAAATATCCGAAAAGATGATTATCAAAGGATTTATAATCTTCAAGCGTCGCTTTAGCCGCTACAAAGTTGGGATTATTGATATCCTCTTGTTTATAACCATTAGCCAGTAGTTCATCTTGCGTGAATGTTTTAATGCTTTCTTTCCCTGAGATTAAATTCTGCCAAAACTCCTCTGGGTTTTTAGCATCTGGAAATCGGCATGCCATACCAATTATGGCAATATCAAATGAATCTGTCATAAGTTAATAACCCAAATTTAAATTGAAAGCACAGATAATTCAGAGATTAGTTGTTCAAGTTCGGTATTTGATAATGAAATAGTCGGGAAATCGCTTGGTATATAAAAATCCTTGTCATCATAATTGGTTGAATCAATAAGTTCCTTGAGCTTGCTCGCCATAACATTAATGATATTTTCAATTTCAGGCGCATCTATCAACTGCTCAATATAGCTCACACTCACTTTACACCCTTGCTGCCAATAAATATTAAAATCAAAAGCATCGGTATAGATATTATCCGCACTGGAAATAACATGAGGGTAGATTGACTTGATGTTCACGACCCCTTGGTGAGCCGATCCTGAAAAATCACCTAAATAATTGAACTTCGGCACGTTATGAATAGGGCCTAACTGTTTTTCTGTCGAGCAATGGCGAATGGATTGATAGGCCATACCATTATCATTAACCCGACGCATGGCTATTTTTGTCTTTTTTATATGGGAAGATATATTATCGTCACAGTGGCATATTAATGGATAAATTGAGGTGAACCATCCTATATTATGGCTTAAATCCACTTCGCTCTGTTCTGAATTTCTGCCGATACCTTCAAGTTCAACGGTAAAATTATTTCTATTGAAAATTTTAAATAATGAGTAAGTAAATAATGAAAAAAACAATTCATTGGGTTTGATTTTCAACATTCCACATAATTTGGTAAAACTTTCAAAGTTAACGCCCGCTATTTCACTGGTTAACAAACCGATCGTTAATTTACGACTATATAAGTCTTGATAAGTGAATAAAGGAGAGCCGCTTATTTGCTCTTGCCAAAAACCGATCTCATCCTCGCTGACCGTTTTTGCATAGTGTTCAGTAAAATCAATCCATCTAGCGTAATTGTTATTTTGCTGGCGTAATTTGAGCGGTTGACGATTTAAATGCTGCTCAACAAGCGTATTTAAGTCTGTTATCAAAATACGCCAGGACACGCCATCAATAATCAAATGATGCGCAATAAGCAATAATTCGGTTTCATTACCATCATCAAGGATAATCGCCTGAAATAGCTCAGATTCAGGCCAGCTTGATTCTTCTAAAAGCGTTCTCGCAACACATTCCCGTTGCTCAAACCCCGTCACATTCACTTTACGTGTTTTAATATGCTTCATTCCCTCTCGTACCTGTAAAGTAAAGTGCTTATCTTTTACATAGGTATTCAGGATCGGATGGAATGATATAAGAGTATCTAAGATCTTATCCAGTTCCGTTTGATCCAAGCATGATGGGAGAGATAAAGATAACATCTGGTGGTATATCTCTTTCCTTCCTAACAACAGACCACTAAACCATTTCATAATTGGCGTGGGTGAGAAAGTAGAAAGCTCAACGACTTCTTCTTGCTCCATAAGCGTCGCCCGACTGTCAATATGGCGACACAACAATTTTGGCGTCGGCAACTGGAGCACTTCTTTCGCTGTTACGCTAATGCCTTTTTTCTGTAGCAATGTGACTAATTGAATCGCTTTTATTGAGTCGCCGCCAGATTGATAAAAGTCACTGTATATAGATAACTCTGCGCAACCCAGTACCCGTTTAAATTCTTCGAGCACCGATATTTCTAAGGCGCTAATTTTCTCATTGTCATTAGTACTTATTTTATCATCTTCAAGCTCCAGCAATCTGGCGCTATCAACTTTACCGTTAAAAGTTAAAGGAATTTCGTCAATACATTTGATAAATTGCGGCACCATATAATGGAGTAAGTGACTTGATAAATACTGTTTTAATTCCTCTCCACAGACAGATGATTCCTCCGTTAAAACAACAAAAGCTTTTAAGATTGAGGCGTCAGGATTGGTTTCGTCGACCAGTATAGTTACATCCTGAACATCCTTATATTCCAGTAATTTTGTCTCGATCTCTTCGATCTCAATCCGGCGCCCCCTGATCTTGACTTGCTTATCAATACGACCTAAATAAGTTACTTGCCCAAATTCGTTGCGATAAGCAAGATCACCTGATAAATAGGCTCGTTGTTTTGGATAGAATCTGTCAGTGATGAATCTCTTCTGAGTCAATTCCGAGCGATTCCAATAACCCGCAGACACGCCATTTCCGGCGATAACCATTTCACCTTTCATATACGGAATACAGTGGCGTCCATAACTATCCACAATATATATCTGCGTATTGTCGATAGGTTCACCAATAGACACTGAAACATCGGTATCTTTGGCGGGATCAAACTTGTGAATCATACAACCAACCACGGTTTCTGTTGGTCCATATTCATTGAAAATATCGGCTTTACCACCAAATTGAAGATATGTGTGATTTGCCACGCTGACTTTTAAGTTTTCTCCCCCCACGATAAAGCGCTTAATCGCGCAGTGAGGGCCGATAATTTCATGTTGGATAGCGCGTAAATGTGATGGCGTACATTTCACTACTGTCGCAACACCATCGTGAATAATATCGCTCAGGATAAAGTTTGATGTTTCTGTGTATATTTTAATAGCCGAACCAGCAAGCAGAGCCGGGAACAGTGAAGTCACCGTTAAATCAAAAGTTAGCGGTGTATAATATGCCGCTACATCAGATTTTTCCGGGTAATAAACCTGTGCCGCCCACTGGCAATAATTCACTAGTTCTGGTTGACGAATAATTGTGCCTTTCGGCAAGCCGGTGGAGCCAGAAGTATATATTAAATATGCCTCACTGGTAGGTTCACACCTTATTTGTAAACGTGCCAAATCATCTTGTGGCAAAGTTTCAGACAGAGCCGTACTATCGCAGTAAGCAACATCTGCTGGCAATAACGATGCCCCATCATGGTTTGTGATAACTAATGCACATTCGCTATCGGCCAAAATGTATTTTATTCTTTCCTGCGGCAAATCCTTTTCAAGCGGAATATATGTCGCCCCGACGGTCATAATCGCTAATAAAGTCGCGATTTGCTCCGCACTTTTAGGCAGTAAAATAGCAACTCGAGATCCTCCAGAAACCCCGTGGCTTAAGAGATTAGCACTGATTGTTTTCACTAAGATTTGAAACTCTTGAAAAGTCAATGCTCTATTTTCTTCAATAATGGCAAGCCGATCTTTATTACAATCCACACTCTCTTCAAATAACGAGATGATCGTCGCGGTGGTTGGTACAGCATTATTGGGGCCTGTTTCAATCAGTTGAAGATTATGCTTTCTTACTGGCGCAACCATCAGCAACTGACAATATGGATCGGTACTAACTTTATCCAGAATCTCAATTAATAAATTGATGACTGAATCAATCTGCGGCTGCGTATATTCTTCTACCTTGTAGTCACAATATATCTTTGTCGATTTCTCACTTAATAATTCTTTAAAAAGGAATTGAATTGAATATTGCTGTTCGCCAGGGAATATATCTTCAACAATCAGTGGAAATTCCCCCAGAACCAAGTTATATCCAGTGTTGGCGTAGTTGTAGCTAACATCAAACAAATCATTAACCGATGCCCCGGCTCTCGTTTCTTTAACCAACTCGGTGTAATCATATTTTTGGTGTCTGTATATCCGATTGTTATTCTCTAAAGCTGATTTAATTAAACTGGAAAAATCGGTGTATTCATCCACTGCTATTTGTGTTGGAACGGTAGATACCGTCATTGAATTCCGTACCAGATTTATCTTTTTCCTGCCATGAAGCGGTATACCAAAAGAGACTTGTTTATTCCCTGAAAGCCGAGATAGCAAGAGAGCAATAGCCGCATAGTAAAATATGTTTTCTGTGCATCCTAATTTTTCGCAGGCATGTTTTATTCTCTCTGATATCTGATTAGGAATATCATAAATCTTCCGAGTAGCTTGGGTTGAAAGCGTTCTATTACCTAAAATAAAGTTGCTATTCTCTACCTTGCCAGCAAGGAAATTACGCCAAAATAATTTATCCTTATCATATTGGCGACTAGATAAATATTTCTCTTCTAACGCCCAAAAATAGCTTTGATCATCATTAAGCTCACAATGCACAACATCATTTAATTGATGATTATAACACTCACAAATCCTGGCTATAATATTATGCATTGTCACGCCATCACAAACTAAGTGATGTATTTTGATTAAAAAGCCACATTTTGAATCTGACACTTGATACAAACAAAAATAATATAAGCATGTCGCCAAATCCATTTTTTGAGACATGCACTCTGTGCGCCATTGTTCAAATTCTGTTTGTGGATTTTCTCTGTGACGAAAATCAATAAAATCGATATTTTTTCCCACCCGGCTATCTAAAATAAGTTTCGGTGGAATCTCATCATTCAAAGTGAAATTTAAATTTTGGGTTTCTCTAATAACTCTCTGTATCGCATTAGCTAACCTTGGGAAATCTAATTCTGTTTCAACACTACAGGTACCACCAATATTAAACATGCTGGTCCCCGGGTGTTTCAACTCTGTTACCCACACCCCTTTTTGAATCCCTGTCATTTCATATGATTTTCTACTAATAGACATAATTAAATCCGTAAGAAATTTAAATGCTGAACATTTTGAAAAATAAAATCCTAATCAAACTCAATGTACTGAGCGACGACGATATAAAGCGCGAGAGAACAAAGAGAGACAAAGGAGTAAAAGAAGCACCAGAGGAAAATACAAAACCCAAAAACTATTAGGTATCCAGATCATAAATGTCGCCCAAGACAATCCAAGCAACAAATTTGGGAAGGTCAATACGATTAACAGAGCAATGCCGAATACAGTAGATAAAATTGCCGCTTTCCCAACGCCCCAGTTTGAAAGCCAACGTATATTCTTCCATTTTAAGTTTAAATAGATTAAAAAGAGGCAAGCCAAAATCACAAATACACTGATAATGAGAAAAGTTCTATCAAAAGTATCAAATAATTCAAGATCTTTAACGGCATTTAACTCTGTAAAGTCCCCTCCTTGAGCAAGCTGTTGCATTATTTGCTTACCAAGTTCAAAAGTAATGTTGCTGTTAACATTTGCCATCACAGCAACCGCAGCGCCAGAATCCAGATCAACGGAAACATAACTAGAGAAAGTTGGATTCATTCCTGTGTGAAATACTCTATTCCCTTGTTTATACCATCCTAAGGTATATATTGTCTTTTCACTTTCGTTGGTATCGATCCCAAACTTCCCTGAAAATACTCGTTTTTTGGCATCGAGGAGAGCTGAATCTGTATTGCTTACCAAGAACTTTAACCAATTAAGCATATCGGAAGCGTTAGTTTGTATATACCCTGCGGGTACATTAGCCAAAACAAATGGCGCATCGTATGGTCTGGCTTGTAAAAAACTGATTTGATGGCCGATTGCCTTTTTTGCTGCTTCTGGAACAGTGGAGGTCGCCTTCATCTGTAACGGCTGCAAAATATAGGTTTGCAGTAACTGTTGATATGACTGCCCCGAAACTTTCTCCATCATTCTGGCGGCAATATCGTAATTGAGTGTGGCGTATGCATGTTGCTGCCCCGGCATCGTCTGGAGGTTAATCAGCTTAATATCATCGATAACTTGCTCAAGCCCCTTTTGAGGTTGGGAATAGAGCATATCAATGGTTTTAAAAGGCACGCCTGATGTATGGTTGAGCAACTGCAAAAATGTCACCTCAACGCTTTTATTATCATAAGTCGTTTTTATCGAGGGCAATATTGATGAAACTTTGGTTTGAGGAAAAATTTTACCTTCTTCTATCATCTTTGCAGCAATTAAACCTGTAAAAGATTTACTTACCGAAGCCAACTCGAAAATAGTATTTTCATCAAAACTTTGAGTACTACTTTTATTTTCATTTGTTAACAATATTACGTTTGATTTTTGATTCTTATCGACCATCACTATAACTAAGCTTGGTATTTTGCCAAACTCCATATATTGCAAAATTTGACTTTTTAAATTCTCATCTGCCGAATTAATACAGGAAAATAGCAGAAGGAAAACCATAATAAAACACTTCATAACAGCTCCGTTCATATTTAAGGTTCCATTTCACTTCACACCGGATATTTCCAATCGAACAATTCATTAAGTTTTTAACTATAACAATATATTAAATAACCTGACAAACTTGAACATTAGCTGGTTTAGAAACCAAATTGCCTAATGCGATTAGCGAAAGCACAGCAGCCAAAATAAATACCAGTAAGTCCACTGAAAATAGAATAAGAGAAAAACATCCAACACCAAACCAAAAAGATAATGAAAAAGTTAAAGAAACCTGTAAAAAAAGCTTAAAAAAAACCAATAACATCGAATATTTCTCTTTTTTTACACTTTGCAGAAAACCGATAAATACCAGTAACCCGCCAAGGAAAAATAAGCCTAAAAAAATCAAAAAGGAAATATTATAAATCTCTAACAACAGATTTTTATCATCAGTAAATAAGCCATATAAATGTTCTGGCAACGTAATAACCAGTAAAGTCATTAATATTGAATAAAATGAAGCATATAATAATGCCACCTTTAATGACTTTATACATCGATTATATTTTTCTGCGCCAAAGTTATAACTTGATAAAGTTTGCAACGCTGACATCATTGCAATCAACGGCAAGACGACAAAGCTTAATACCCTGAAAACTAGTCCAAAAGCACTAATCATATCGCCCGCGTTTTCAGCCTCACTCGCTTTGATGAGATAATTAATAACGAAAATGAGTATCCCATATGACAAATTTCCAATCAGGGTTGGCAATCCGATAAGCACTATATCTTTGCACTCTTTCACGCCTATGCCGAAGTAAGTCAGTGAGAGAGTCAGACGAGTATGATCACTATGAAAGATCAGTACGGCACATATTAGCGCTATAGTATTAGCCAATACCGTCGCAACCGCAGCGCCAAACATTCCCATCTCGAATACCACAATAAAGATGAAATCAAACACAACATTAAGAATGGATGCACAGAGCATTATTGCGAACATGGCATTAGTTTTACCTTCTGCCCGTAACAGATCGCCAAAAATAGTCGCTATCACGATAATAGGCATACATAACACCAATGGTGTTGCAAAATCCACAGCATAATTAATGATGCTTTCCGTAGCCCCAAGAAATAATAAAATCTCTCGTGCCCATGTTAGAAATAATACGCTAAAACAGATAGCCCACACTCCTCCCATAAATATAGCTTGTATCGCAATTCTATTCGCCAATGGAAGCTTATTCGCGCCTAGAAATCTCGCTACCAAGACAGCAGCGCCGGTTCCCAACATAACTCCTACAGCACCGATTAATAGAAGAATAGGAAAAAATATTGAAAAGCCCGCCATAGCATCTTTACCAATATATTTAGTGATAAAGATAGCATCAATTATTCCATAAAGCCCCTGAATTGACATGCCAAAAAAAACCGGAATTGATAATTTTAAATAGGCAAAAGCCACAGAATCATTTGCCATGAAATTTGTATTTTTCAATGACATCTCCAATCCAAAATTAATATTTTTAAATTCAATACTGCTATATAAGAGTGCGAGTGAAATTTGCCAAATTAAAGACAAAGCTCTCATTACAAGAGCTCTGACAACAAACATCACATTAGTTTGCCAATCACGCTCTCAAGCGATTGTTTAAATAACGTCATTGTGCTGGTGACGTCATTGACACTGAGATTTTGATTATCAACGATAATAAGCTTCCGAAGCGCTTCGGTCATGCCCGCCACACCGTCCGCCCACACTTGTGCATGCTCAGGTATTGCCATAGCAAGGAAACGATGAAGAAGCTCCAACTGTGACAACCACCGCTTTACAATCTGTTCCAATTCACCAGATGTCATCCCCAATAACAGTTCAGGACTTTCCAGCAATTTATTGACAGCACCGATACCAACATAATGGTGAGTTGGCGTATTTCCGTTCGTAATAACCGTGTGAGTCTGCAATCCCGACAAGGTTTTATCTAGCGTCTTGCGTAATAGATGATCAATAGGTAAAAACGCCCCCATTTGAACAACCGATATCGCAAGATAAGAACGAGATTTGTGATACACCTCATGAGATTTCATAAAATCTAGCCCTTTGAACCCGATAACAGTTTGCGCAAACTCATCATCGCTTATTTCACCAAAGTAATTAAAGCTCCCGTCATAGACTTGATAGCCTCCTTGAGTACGCCCAACCAAAACAAACGCATGTGGAATAACCTCTTCCTCATCGATTTCTATATTATCGAATAGCGGCCTGAGTAAATATTCACTATGGCTCAACCCGTAAGAAGGGGAAAACGGTAAGTAGTAATCTGATCCGGTTACAATAACCAGTTTTCCTTGCTCCAGCTCATTTATGCAATACGCGGTGTAAGATTCCAAATCGTCAAAAAATTGTTTGTGATAGGAAAACGAGAAACTTTCTGGCAACTGAGGCCAATCCAATAGCGCGCCATAATTCTGATAGTCACTCAGGATATTGCCTTGTGAGTCTGAGAACTGCACGCCAAAACCAAATAGCAAGCTTCCATCCGATGCTCGCATTAAGCTATCTGGACAATTCAAACCATAATCATGTTTCAGTTTCTCTCTCACCGCTGAATACATACAGCTCGCATCACTGCCATAAAACTCAGGCTTGAACTGTGTATTGTACTGCCAACCTATCGCATTAGATGAACTCGGCGTATCGATCAAACGGGTGATTCCATTCAGGCTTTTTCGCGATAGCAGCATATTCATATCAATAGGAATTTGTACAGACTTCGCTTTCGCGATGACTTGTACTGCGGATAGTGAAGTCCCACCTAATGTGATGAAATCATCTTCCCCGTTCACATCACTGACACCCAGTACATTTTTCCAAATAACCTTAAGTTCTTCTTCTACACTCTTTGACTTTGTAGCGCCAGAAACTGGGTTTCTCGCCACACTTTGTGTAGACACTTGAGTTACGTCAGAACCAACTTTACCTGAGAAAATAGCCTGTAGCCTTTTCACATCTTTAGGATATTCTTTCCCTCGAATCGGCATAGGCGGAAGGTTTACTGGAGGTACAGCCATCCCGTTTAATTCATGCTGCCAATGAACATTGGCGTTCAACAGCGACAACATGCCCAAACTTTCCATGAGGCAAGATTCCTCTTCTTTGCCATGACGCATAAGAGAAATACAGACATGTTTTGCACTGAAATCCTGATGGTGTTTAATCAGCGACGATAAACCATTGCCAGGCCCTATCTCAACGAAAATACAATCACCGCTTGCCAGTAATTCCTCTAATCCCTGAGTAAAACGCACCGGTTCACGAATTTGACCAACCCAATAGTGCGGTTCCATCATCATATTTTTAGTACTCAATGCTCCGGTCACATTAGAGATGATAGGAAGTTTGGGTTCTGAGAGTTTCACCTCACCGATAACTCGCTCATAATCAGCCAAAATGGGCTCCATATAACGGGAATGGAAAGCACGGCTGACTTTAAGACGCTTGGTCTTGATTGATCTGGATTCGCAGAGTTGCTCAAATGCGGTGATTTCTTCGTCTGAGCCGGAGAGCACACATAGCTCGCTGCTATTATCGAGCGCGATTTCCAAGCGACCAAACAACATGGTTTGAGCCACTTGTGCCGAACACATAACCGATAGCATAGCGGCAGCTTCCGTGGACTGCATCAAGCGGCCTCTGGCACACACCATCCTAACCGCATCGGCGAACGAGAAGATTTCAGCAACCGCGGCTGCGACATATTCACCTAAGCTATGGCCCAACATCACGGCCGGTTTAACACCATAAGAGGCGAGAACCTGCACCAGTGAATACTCAATAATAAACATTAACGGCTGAGCAAACTCGGTATTATACAATTTCTCATCATCTTCCCCCGCGAGGAAAAGCTGTTTTAAATCAATCGCGCAGTACTCGCTGGCTATTTCAAATCCTCGATCACACCATGTTTTGAACAGATCATTTGTGTGATAGAGAGACAGTCCCATCGCCGCATATTGCATACCTTGTCCCGGGAACAAATAAACCACTTTCCTATCCGCTGTGATGCCGTTGTAAAGATAATCAGAGGAGGGTGACGACAATCGCTGCAATAAACCTTCACGATCCCGGCTATAAGCAACAAACAGATAAGGCATCACCTCTCTTTGCATTAGACTCAATGCCAGCTCATTGATATGACTATCAACGACGTTGCTTTGTATTGCTCGCTTCAACTGCTTCTTATAGCTGTCTAACGACTTTTCATCCGGGGCCGACAATACGATTGGTAGAACGACTGACTGCCCTTTGGTCAGTGTTTGTCGATGTACATTTGGCGCCTGTTCAAGCACAACGTGCGCGTTCGTACCACCAATACCAAAAGAACTGACACCTGCTCGCAGAGGTCCCTGAGCATCATCAAGTCGGCTGTATTGATTGCTGATAATGAATGGGCTGTTGGCAATATCGATTTCCGCATTAATTCTGGCAAAGTTGATTGTCGGCGGCAGCTCTTTATATTTAAGCGCCATTGCCGCTTTTATCAGTCCGGCAATACCCGCGGCTGAGTTCAGATGTCCAATATTGGATTTTACACTGCCTAACTTGCAGAAATTTTTCTTATCCGTAGCAAAGGCTTGTTTAAGCGCTTTAAATTCGATGGGATCTCCCAGATGGGTGCCCGTACCATGCGCTTCAACAAAGCTTAACGTGTCTGCCGAAACATTCGCATCTTTAAGCGCGGCCTGAATCACGTCAATTTGTCCCTGATAACTTGGCGCAGTGTATCCAACCTTTCTGCCGCCATCATTATTGATAGCGGCGCCTACGATGGTCGCATAGATATTATCGTTGTCTTTCAGTGCTTGCTGGAGTGGTTTTAATACCACCACGCCAACGCCATCACCAAAAACCGTACCACTGGCTTGGATATCAAACGGGCGGCACTTCCCATCTTTTGCATGGATCATCCCCTCTTCGGAGAGATAACCGGCTTTTGTCGGTAAAGTAATGGAAACTCCGCCAGCAAGCGCGACATCACATTCTCCAGCCCTCAGGGACTTGATTGCCTCATTGACTGCAACCAGAGACGACGAGCAGGCGGTTGACAAAACCATACTGGGGCCTGTCAAATTCAATTTATAGGAGACAATAGTCGCCATATAATCCTTATCCGCCACGGTCATTGCACTATATTGGCCCGCACTTCCCTCAGCCGTCGCCATCGCCTGCGCTAACCACTGCAAATTGCCTGACGCCGCCGCATAAAGACCAATTTTGTATCTGCTTTCTTTGGGCTTAACGCCAGCGTCTTGCAGAGCTTGCCAGCAACAGGTATGAAAGGCCCGAACTTGCGGGTCCATTTGCCTTGCTTCGTAAGGTGTATAGCCAAAAAAGGCAGCATCAAACTCACCCGCATTAGGAAACACCCCTTTTGCTCTGATGTAGTTGGGATTATCTAATAGAGCCTGATCTATCCCTTCGTCAAGCAGCTCTTCTTTGCTGAATATCGATATGGATTCTTTACCGTAAGTGAGATTCTGCCAAAAGTCGTAAATGTTTTCGGCTTCCGGGAATGTAGCAGCAATACCCACAATGGCGATTTTTTTACTGATATCAGTATTGTGATCTTGGCTTCGTTGATTATCCAACGGCATATCAAGTTCTGCTGTTTTATTATTTTCAACCGTAACTGCTGATAGCTCCTCCACCATCATGACGTTTTGCTCAATAATAAAATCAGCAAGTAATGCTGATGTCGGATAACTGAACATATCCACCACGGACAAATCAATATAAAGCGCTGCGGTAATACGCTTATTGACCTGAACCAGATCCAATGAATTTGCCCCTAATTCAAAGAAGTTATCACCACTATTAATCGAATGGATTTTTAAGAAGTTTTGCCAAATATCCATAATAGTGTCGACAATCTGTTGTTTTGAGAATATCTGCTTTGAATGTGCTGAATGGGATTGATACGTAAAAGGCCGAATATGGGTGCCAACCCATTGTTCAAATCGCTGGTTCAGATCCCCGGTAGAAACAATTAACTGTCCCTCAAGAGGCGACTGTAAAACGCGTTCTAAAATAGAAAGACCTTCATCCGGCTCAATTAATAGCTGCTCTAGTGAAGAACCTATAACGTCATCAGCATCTTTACGCTCAAATACCCAACCATCCCAGTTAATACTAATCCAAGGTTTACCCAACTGATTTTGTTGTTTCGCAAATGCATCAGCAAAAGAACTCACTGAACTGTAAGCCGAGAAGCTTAAGCCCCCCAAAATAGCCGCAATGGAAGAGCATAAAAGACAGAAATCAATTTGCTTGTGTTCTAATAGTTCTGCAAGCAACTGGTAAGAATAAACTTTTGTGTCAAACTGGGGCTGACAATTCTCCATAGTAATATGGTTAATGCCTTGGAAAGAATCTCCCCGCGTAACACCTGCCGCACAGATCACCCCATTTAACTGACCATATTGTGCTTCAATATGCCCAATAAGCGCTTCCATCTCCTGACGATCACAAACATCTGCCGCGTAGTAATCAATATCGCCGTCACTAATCAGAGATAATTGATGTATTCGATCAATCAGTTTTGACTGCGGATGGACTTTTATTTCAGCATCACCCCACTGGGCTTTTCGAGGTAAATCTCTACGCCCCGATAAAATTACCTTAGCGCCATACTGCGTCACTAAGCGCTCTGCAAATAATAACCCCAGATCACCCAATCCACCGGTAATCAGATAAACACCCTGTTTTTTGAAAAGCTGTTTTTGGGAAATAACGTTGGCATTCTCAAACTGTTCGTAACGCTTTTCAAATCTCGCTTGTTGAGATCTTTTGACAATAAAACGCATATCGCTTGCTGTTAATTCTTGAGCAAGAATATCGCATGCCGCCTCAATAGGTTCAGCCGTATCTAATTCAATAATTCGAGGATGACATTTAGTGACCTCTTGAGCAATAACCTTAACTAAGCCATTAAGCAGACTGTGTTCCGGTAGTGCGGTAGTCGCCAATAATAAACGAAACTCAGATAAGTGCCCCGATTTCCCCCATGATTGCAGTAATAAAATGACAGCAAACCAAGATGTCATTATGTCTTTAGTACCGGAAAGCGGCCAGGCAAAAATAATTGAGTCCGGTAAGAAACCAGAATGTGCTAACTCAGCCATTAATTTATCGAAACTATTTTTATCTCCCGGTGTAACGCCTATTACCTGACCATCGACATAATATTCCGGCGACGGAACAATAAATTTAAGTTTTTTCCCCTCTTGATTAAAGCGCTCAGTAAATACGTTACACCACGCTAAATCCGGCACAAAACAGACGATATTATTTTCCTGTTCGGTACTTCCGGTCGGTAACCCGACAGGTTGCCACTGTTCGGTATACAACCACTGTGTAAGTTCTTTCTTAGTGACTTTAGTTTCAGACACCCGACCAACGTTGGTAGAGGAAATATGATATTCACTTAAACTTGGCTCTTTGATGAATTGATAGCCGGGAAGACTAATACGCCCCGGAGATACATGTTGGTATAAAACAGTCCAATCGATAGAACACCCCAAAGACCAAAGCTCTCCTAATACTTTGAGCAAACAAGCTCGGTCACTCTCTTCCTCAAGTGGATGACGTAACAGATTAAACACGGAAATATTCGCGTTACTATCCGCTATTTGCTTCACAAAAGTTGAAAGAGTACGTCCCGGTCCGACTTCTAAAAATACATTTAGTTCCGGCTTTTGCAGGCAAGTTTCAATGCCTTGTTGAAATTCAACGGCTTGGCATAAATGCTTGATCCAATAGTCGGCTGAGCATGCCTCTTCGGGCTGAATCCACTGGCCTGTGACGTTGGATAAGAACGCCGCTTTTGGCTCTTTAAAATCCACTTTATCCAGTTCCGCTCGAAACTTATCGACGCCCGGCAACATCATCGCGGTATGAAATGCATGCGATGTCTTCAATAATCGACAACGGAAGTTCTCTTGTAACAATCGCTCTTGCACCGCTTTAACCTCTGCAAAAGGACCCGCGATAACACATGAATTAGGCGAGTTAATCGTCGCCAGTGTCACTGAGTCCGTCAGAAATGGCTCAACTTTTTCTCTGCTCGAAGCGACACTGAGCATGGCTCCCGGTTCACACTCCTGCATAATGAGACCACGTGAAGCCACTAATTTAAGGGCCTCTTCCAAGGTCATCACTTCTGCTAATGTTGCGGCGACATACTCTCCCACACTGTGGCCAATCATTGCATTGGCCCGGATACCGAAACTTTCCAGACACTTCGCCAATGCATAAGAGACAACAAAGATAACCGGTTGGGTTATTCGGGTATTTTGTAGTTCAAGACTACGCTCTTCTGCATCCTCTCCATCGCTGTACAGGAGCGACAACAGATCGATATCAAATTGCTCACGCAGCAGTTGATGGCATGTATCCACTATATTTTTGAAGCTGTCTAGCTCGTGGTACAAACCTTTCGCCATCTCTACATATTGCGCCCCCTGCCCCGGAAACATAAAGACAAGACCGGGTGCATTGTCTGAAATCTCACGTCCCTCCGGCTTGCCGCTTGCCAAACGAGACAAAGTGATGCTCAGCGCTTCAATGCTATCGACAACCGCTGACGAACGAACATCAAACTCGCCTCGTCCTAATTGCAATGTGTAAGCTAAATCTGTCAGGTTGGGGGCTTGATCTGCATGCTGGATATAGTCGTGCAGCTTACTTGCGATCTTCGCTAAACCTTGCTGACTCTTGCTTGACAGAACGATAAGTTCTGAACGCTCATTATCCCTCTTCACTGGCTGCTCTATCGATTTAACCGTCAAGTGCACATTGGTTCCGCCAATACCAAAGGAGCTGACTCCCGCGGTTCTAATCTCATTATCACTCTTCCAATGCCTTGATTTATCGATCAAAGTAAATCGAGTGTCAGACAATGAGTCAGGGATCGTTTCCGTAACATGGCATGACATCGGCAATGTTTCGTATTTAAGCGCTAATATCGTTTTAATAAAACTTGCTACGCCTGCCGCTGTGTTGGTATGACCGATGTTGGATTTAACACTCCCCAGTACACAATTTTTGTCACTTGCGCCAAGCGCTTCTTTGATCCCCTCAATTTCGATTTCGTCACCAACCAAGGTTGCGGTGCCATGCGCTTCCAAAAATTCAATATCGTCGGGCTTAACACCAGCCATATTTAAAGATTGGCGAATACAACTGGCTTGTCCATTGGCATTCGGCGCGGTGTATCCCGTTTTGTCATGACCATCATTGTTGACGCCAAAACCTGCGATCACCCCATAAATGTTGTCATTATCTCTCAGCGCATCCTCTAACCTTTTGAGTGCCACCATCCCCAAGCCATCACTAAATACCGTGCCGCTCGCTTCTTGGGTAAATGGACGGCAATGACCATCAGAACTGTTGACCATACCTCGCGCATACATGTAACCGCTTTTAACCGGCGTGGTAATCGATACGCCGCCAGCCAATGCAAGATCACATTGATGAGTATATAAGCTCTGACAAGCTAAGGTGATAGCCAACGCGGAGCTGGAACAGGCGCTTTGAACCGTTACCGCCGGTCCGGTTAAATTCAGTTTGTAAGCGACGCGAGTCGTCAAAAATTCCCGGTCATTCAAAAGCGCGACACCAAATTGCTCAGTTGAATCCGTCACCTCTTTTTTTAATCGCTCTAACCACTCATGATTCGAGCCGCAAGAGGCAAACAGTCCGGTTATCGGTCTGTATTTTTGATTGCCATATCCGGCATCATCGAGTACCTGCCATGTCGCTTCATGTAACAATCTGAATTGCGGGTCCATATACTGAGATTCACGAGCCGTATACGCAAACGCCTCTGGATCAAAATCAAACGAGCTCGATAGCACGCCCTTTGCTTTGATGTAATTATCCAACTGCAAAACCGCCGCAGGAACACCCGCTTCGAGTAACTCCTCATCTGAGAAAAAGCTGATGCCTTCATGACCTTCTAGCAGATTTTGCCAATATTCTTGAATGTTCTCACTGCCCGGAAAGCGCCCACTCATTCCCACAACAGCAACCGCGTGCTGTGGATAATTGTGTCGGGTATCGTCGTTTGAAACGGATATTGGCGAGGTATTCTGAGGTGTGCGTTTGCTCGTTTGTAACGTTTGGCTATTACCTAATGAGCAAATATGCTGAGCTAATTTTTCACAATTGCTATAACGGTAGTAATCACTGATTTTTAGATTTAATCCATACTCAGTGTTGACCTTGTCATGTAAATGCGCAATATCGAGTGAACTCGCGCCAGCATCAAAAAAGTTGTCTTTAAGGGTAATCGCATCTTTTGCAAAATGCGTTTTCAGCATCTCAAGTAGCGCTGTTTGTAAACTGGCCTCATCAAGTGAATGCGCTCGCGCTTGGCGCACTTCTACAACCTGCGTATGCTGAATCTTTTCTTTTTGGACATTCGCAACAGGTCTAAACTCAAGGCGATCCGGCAATGATTGATATTGCAGCTCCGCCAATGAAGGTTGCTCCCCGTCCCCATACTCTTGCAAAATGACGTGCGCATTGGTTCCACCTACGCCAAATGCACTCACCCCGGCCAATCGCACGTCACCATGACTGACATCCCACGGTTTGGTTTCGGTATTTACATAAAAAGGCGAGTTGTCCAAATCCAGTTTCGGATTGGCTTTTTTAAAGTGCAGCGTAGGAACTAATGTCTTGAAATAAGTGCAAAGCGCGACCTTGATAAAAGCTAAGACGCCAGCGGCCGCGTCACAGTGACCAACATTAGACTTTACCGAACCTAACGCACATGAGCCATCACCCTGAAAAACGCCTTTCAACGCGGATAATTCAATCGGATCGCCAAGCAAAGTACCGGTTCCATGCGCTTCGATATAACTAATTTGTTCCGCGTCTACCTCTGCATACTCAAGAGCGTCCTGAATCACACTCTTTTGTCCCAATTCGCTAGGCGCGGTAAAGCTGATTTTGTCACTGCCATCATTATTTACCGCACTGCCTTTAACGATGGCAAAGATTCTATCGCCGCTCTGGATGGCATCATCAAGGCGCTTCAAAGCAACAACGCCAACCCCGTTACTGAATACGGTGCCGCATGCATTTTCATCGAATACGCGAGTTTTACCGTCAGGGCTGTTAATCATCCCTTCCTGATATAGATAGCCGCTTTTATGAGGATGGGTGACACTCACCCCGCCCGCTAACGCAACATCACACTCGCCGGCCTGTAATGCCTGACATGCCATATGTATCGCGACCAAGGAGGTCGAACACGCAGTTTGAATAGTGACCGACGGCCCTCTTAGGTTCAGTAAATAGGAGATTCGCGTACAAAATGAGGGATCATTCAAAGTAGCAACATGGAACTGCTCAGCCGCTGAACTAAATTGCGCATCCAATGCTTTAAACCAAGACCATTGGCTACTTGCTCCGGCAAAAACACCAACCTTTCCTGAATATGTTTTAGAGTCGATATTGGCATGATTTAATGCTTGCCAGCAGTTTTCTATCATTAAACGGATCTGTGGGTCCATTCTTACGGCATCAGAATGGTTAATACCAAAGTAATCTGCGGCAAATTTGAATGGATGATTAATAATTCCCTTTGCCGAAATATAATTTTCTCTTGAATATGCTTCTTTTGAAACTCCATTGGCTTTAAGTTCGTCTTCAGTAAATGAGCTGATACCATCTATACCGCCTCGCAACATTTCCCAGAATTCACTTACGTTGTCAGCACCAGGAAATTGCCCAGCCATGCCGACTACAGCAACCTCAAGTCCAGTAAAACTATTTTCCATAATTAACCTTTGTTTTCGTTGTTACACAGGCGAGTAATAGCAGGAGATCAATGCTCATACGGAGCTTGGTTATTTTTAACGTTTGCTCCAAACCTGGAGCCAATAGAGCAGATCCGAATAGTCATAATTTTGAGCATCTCAGAAATAATATTTATTTTTCGAACAAATAGGACGCCAAGATACTCAAAATATTATCGCCAAATAAATTTGGCATGATGGTTTATTGTTGCAATTGATATATCGAGATCTAAAGAACGGACTGTTTACGATAAAATTGTCTTAATGCATGTTGTGCAATTAAAACTTGCTGAATTTGGCTGGTGCCTTCGATAATTTCCAACACTTTGGCTTCTCGATATAACCGCTCCACAGGATAGTGATTACATAAGCCATTACCACCTAAAACCTGTACAGCATTATTTGCAACCTGAATAGCCGCTAGGGAGCTCTGATATTTAGCAATATTTGTTTCCATTATTGCATCATGGCTACCTTGGTTTCTTAATTCACCGATCTTTTCGCATAGGGCTTTTGCCGCATAAAAGACCGTTGTTGAATCTGTAATTAAGCCTTGAATTAATTGGTGTTGGGCAATTTTTTTACCGAACTGTTCTCTTTTACGAGCATAAGTCACCATTTCCTCCAGGGCCGCATGAGCAATTGCAACCCCTGCCCAAGCAATACTGTATCGGCCATAAAAGAGCGCAGTATTTGCTACAAAGCTTAACCCTGCGCCTTCTCGCCCGATAAGATTATCCTTGGAGATCTCCACGTTATCAAAGTTCAACTCGGATAGATAAGCACCGCGACTAGCCAACAGCCCGGTCATTGGCGTGCGACTCAAGCCAGCCGCTTCTTTTTCCACCATAAAGGCGCTGATTTTGTCGCCATTCTTGGCGAAAACCAGAAACAAATCCGCAATTCCTGAGTAGGTGATCCACTTTTTATTGCCGTTGATGCGATAGCCTGAATCTGTCTCTTCGTATGTTGTTTGAATTGAACCAGCATCTGTCCCGGCATTGGGCTCAGATAATGCAAAACAGGCAATCTTCTCGCCTTTACACATCGCTGGCAGATATTTTTCCTTTTGTTCCGCGTTGGCAAGTCTTACTAAAGTTTCACCCACCAAGCTGGTGTGAACCGTAAGCAATGCTCTGGCGGAATTGCAGCCTTTACCGATTTCTTCCGTTAAATAGCCGTATGACAATGGATCAATGCCGCTACCGCCATATTCTCGCGGTAGAATAGATCCCAGAAACCCTAAATCGGCCATTTGAGTAATAACGTCTTTTGGCACGCCGCCTTGTTGGTCGAACATGCCAGCGTTAGGCCGAAGTACTTCATTTGAAAACTCTTTCGCTAATTTAACCAGCCGGTCCATTTTATTATTCATAAACAAAATCTAACCTTGTATTTTTTGGACAAGTTGTTGCATTTTTTCAATTGAAATAAAATTCTCTCTTTCAATATATTCATCTGGAATCGAGATCGAAAATTTATCTTCGATAAAGCATAGAAGTCTCATAGAAAATAAAGAGTTAACCAAACCGCTTTCAAAAATATTAGTGTCATCCTTTAATTCTATTTCATCATCTAAATTGGTAATATTATTTTCAATAAAATGACGAATTTCTGTTGATATAATATATGAATCTTTCACACACTCACCTTTTAATTAATTTCAATTTTGACATAACGCGGAAAATCAGGAACTTGACTCAAATCATGGGAGAAAATTATTGTATCATCTGAGAGTTCTTGACATTTTTTAAAGCCAGCAAATTGATAGGTTACATACATTTGCCTATTACGCTGTGTCCGCTTAAACTCAGCATGCAAATTATGTGACTTTTCTTTAGCTTGCTTCATAATATAAGTCAGAGCGATACTGCCGACACCTCTGGACATGGTTCTACATGACATAAGCAAAAGTTTTATATAATCCGTATCACCTTTATATTGAACCAGAGCAAGACCTATTTTTCCGTAAGAGCCATATTTATCGACCAATTCAAATACCAACAGGTCATGATCATCAGAGGCCATAAGCGCTGATAACTCATCGCGACTGTAAGTAATACCGGTAGAATTGAGCTGATTAGTGCGTTGAGTTAATTCCTCAGCGCGGAGCAGATCTTCCTCTTCGGCTTTGGAGATATAGAATTTCATATCTAATTGACTGAGGAAGTCGTCAGGCGTGCCGACAAATTGCTCTTCCTCACTTTTTCTGAGGATATCATCTTGATAACGACGCCTTCTCAACTTTGCATCATCGGATATTTCCATATTCGCAATTCGCGGTAAGTCTAGCAGTGTCTTATATTCTAAAGCATCAATACAAACAACCTCGGGATGTCTTGAATTAACCTCATCCCTTTCCATTATTTGGTCATCAACAAAAATAAACGTATCGGCTGAAATATTCAGATTCTTCTGAATTTTTTCTATCGATAAAGACTTCGGCCCCCAATTGATCTGCGGATAAATAAAATACTCATCCAGTTCAAATTCGCGAAGTTTAGCCATCGCATCACTGGCATCATTTCGACTAGAGATAGACTGCAAAATACCCATGCTATCCAATTTTTTAATAATCTGGGGAATATTTTCTTTGAGTTTCACCTCATCCTGCTCAGATAAGACACCTTCCCAAATAGTATTATCCAAATCCCAAATCACACATTTAACTGGTTTATTTATGACTTCAACTTGTGTGTCAATAGATTTCATTTTCACACTTTCCTAATTATTTATATTTAAAGAAACCCATACCGCTTTTTTTGCCCAAATGCCCGGCATCGACCATTTTCTTAAGCAGTGGACAGCACCGATATTTTGGGTCCTGATAGCTGTCATAAAGGACACGTAATGAATTCACCACGGTATCCAGCCCAATTAGATCAGCCGTCTCTAAAGGGCCCATTGAATGGCCATATCCATCTTTAAAAATC
Organism: Photorhabdus luminescens subsp. luminescens; assembly: GCF_001083805.1. Taxonomy (GTDB): domain Bacteria; phylum Pseudomonadota; class Gammaproteobacteria; order Enterobacterales; family Enterobacteriaceae; genus Photorhabdus; species Photorhabdus luminescens. The sequence continues at coordinate 131,579 of NZ_JXSK01000007.1, forward strand.
TTGTCTATATCCTTTGGAGACGCAACGCCATCCTGTACCAGAAAAGCCGCTTCATTCATAAACAGGTGAGATAATCGGTTCGAAACAAACCCAGGGTAGTCTTCCACCACCACCGCACTCTTATTAATGCTTTGCAGCAAGTCTTGGGAAGCTTCTAGCGTTTTGTCTCTGGTATGGAAACCTTTAATGACTTCTACACATTTCTTAAGCGCAACGGGATTCATGAAATGCAAGCCAATAACTTGCTCTGGATAAGGTAAGCATGAGCCAATCTTAGTAATTGAAATACAGCTCGTATTTGCAGCGACGTAGGTCTTCTCATTGATGACAGACGACAGCCGTTGATACACATTTTGTTTAGCTACCAGATCTTCTTTCACATTTTCAATGACCCAGTCACTCCCTTCAATTTCCTGATAGTCACTGACCACTTTTACTCGTTCAAGCAGCTCATTTATATTTACCGATTTGAGTGAAGGCTCAAGCATGCGATAGAGCCTAAACTCATTTTTTATCCGGGAAGGAATGTTCTCAAGTACGGTTGGATCAATGTCTAGAATAACAACATCATGACCAAAAGCGGCGCACACCATCGCGGTGTCTAACCCCATAACACCCGCACCAACAATCGATATTTTCAACGCCAATCTCCTTTTTAAAATTGTAAAACTACATATCTTGAAGTTTTCCCTCGCTCCAACAGCGAGCGTTCCATACGTTTTTCTCTCATAGCTGATGCCGGTTCTAGTACGCTACCGCCCCTCGCCATGACCAATGCGCATAAGGTGTGGTGACTACTTTTTATAGGATGCTTTGCCAAGCGCCCGCCCCCGCAGACGCTCGGCAAAACACAGCGGACGTTACCCTTCCCACTGACGAACTGTGCAATGACGCCACTCGCTTCAAAAATCGAAACGAATGCTGCTACTGACCTTAGTCAATCTAGGTGATTTTTTCGTAGTGCAACTCAACCTGTTTTAGGTGGTTGTGCTTATCTCTGGCGGGACCTTTGACTTTGTATATAGCAGATTGGTTTTCGCCTTACACAGGTGATTGCTCAGCGTCGGCACTTTCAGAATGGTCTTTCGTTCTTTACAGAATATGGCGTTGTTTAGCAGATTGGATTTCAGATCGCGAAAAGCCAGAGTGATTTTTTCTTTGTTGTAACCAGCAGACTGGAAGTTTTCAGCAATGAAGTATACAGCAGAGGAATTTTCGGCAAGGATGCTGTTACCGTCGTTTTCATTGACACTAACTTTTTTCTGTGCCTTACCAGTATGGAAGCCCAGTTTAATATTAACGTGTACTTTCGGCACTTCGTTCATAAAGCTTTCAAACATAGCATTTATCCTAAACAGTAGCTCATGAGAATGAAGTCAGCCATGCAACATTGACGGGATGTATTTTACTCTGCTTTACCGAAAGACAGAGCAATAATGCCTATACATAAATTTCCATTAACAATAGAACATGACAAACATGCGAACTAAAGCAAATTTTCTATATATAACAAACATATCATCAATTTTTTAGTTTTTTTATCTCTTGCGAACTAATCCTTATAAATTTAATAAAACACTTTAGGAAAACTGATAATAATCATACATAATAAATATTTTTCATTCAAATAATTAATAGTTCTAATAATATTATTACAATGTAAATTTCTATGAACAGGTAACACGAACGTTTAGAACACTGACTGTAGGTTGTACACACAGGCTCCATCGGCCTTGGAAAAACATGAGATAACGCCCAAGGCGTCATATCAATGGTGGGCGATGGTGATAAAATCACCTATAATTCAGCGGGGCAGGGATTTGTGTGAACGTGTAGAGATGAACGTAAGGTCCTACGCTGCAAGCTGCAATCCTCCTAGCCTGCGCAACTGCCCCACGGTGACAAGCAATACATCCAGCGATACTCTTCCGTCAAGCTTCTCATACAGCTCGCGCGCACTGAATGGTATATCAGGAATGACTTTCATCAATTTGACACAGATTTCATTTCGAGCAAGGCGAATGCGGCTTCCACGGACAAAAACCAACAAATCTTCCTCCACCTCGATAGTGGTCAGCGGAAAATCCGGATCGCGAATCAAACGGGTATCTGGAGTTATCACATCGTCTTGAAAACGGACAAAAGAATAGCGCAGATGCCGACGGCTTAAAGCTCTTGCCATACTCTCAGCATGTATTCGCCTTAACCATTCTGCCTGAGAATACTCATTCTTTTCGGCCCGCTTGACGATTTCATCAATAGAACCTTGGAAACGCTCTTCGGTAATAGCATGTTGAAGAATTTTTTCGGTCACCTTGGCATCCGAATATTTTGATACCGCAAATGCAATACCAATTGAGAAACTATCTGTATTACCAATATGGTACCAATGCGGCGGCAGCAAAAAAACATCACCCGCTTCGATGACAAAGGTCTCGCCATATGGCACCAAACGCTCTGGATGGAAACAATTTTTTTGTTCGCCATTCATTCGATGAAACTCTTCTTTACTAAAGAGCGTCATCTCCTTAGCCGAAGGACCAGTATGGAAATGAACGACTGAGGTATAAGGATTATCAATGTGAATGCCAAAAGGAGTATAGCCATAGTTGCCGATAAACAGCGTCACCTCAACCGCACTCCGCCAAGCGCCTTGAGCTTCGACGATAGGCGCAAAAATGCGAGCGCCCATCCGAGCCAATCGATCGGACCACTGCTCAGCGCCATTGACAATAATGCCGAGCTTACGCCCATCAGTGGTCCTGGATACATAGTCCTTGAACGTCTCCCCCATACGAGGCTGATTATACAAAACCTCGTTCTCATACTGAGGGCTTTGCATGCCGTCGATATACAACCGCAATGAACCATTGATAGCCCGGTCAGCTTCTATCGACATGCTAGCGAACAAATCAAAAAATAAAGCATCATCAAAAACTGCCGGTTCGAAAACCCTCTTCAATAGAAGAGGCGCCATTTTGCACGGTGCCTTAATAGGATCATATTCATAAGAAGCGCTGGAGGACTCATGAACGCGAATGTGCTCATAAAGTGGCGCCAGTCGCTGTATAGACGATAATGGAATCAAGGCTTTATCTTGAATCACATCAGACATTATATTTGCCTAATATGAATCTAACGAATAGGCTGAACGGATCGGGATACTGAAATTTGGGGAATGTCTTCCACAACTTCCAAACCGAGATCGTTGACACTAGACTCCATCTGATTGGTGGCTACATTGCTGTCTTCCATTACTGCATTGGTGTCTTCTAGCATGATACCCTCCAATTAAATGAGTTCATTTAAATACGTTTATTTGAATAGGTTTGTTGTTATGCCCATAACTTTTGAGCAACAATAAAATAACAAACCCATTTTAACACTTCAATAGTCCTGAATAATGACTGCCAATAATAGTTAAAAAATGCCGCTATTTTGACTGGAATAATTAAAATTTTTGTATAATTAAGAAGTAAACTACTGAATTGCCCCCATTTTTTTATAAACATTTCGATGTCTAAATACCTATAGGGTTCAAAAAATGTTCCACACGGGATCGATACGGACAACAACCGCGATCAAGCACGATCTGAATTTGCTAGCTATGAAAAGCATGAAAGCTGGCTAAAGCTTTCCAGTTTTTTTCAAGACTTTTAGCCAACTTAGTAGTCAATGCCTGCAACCGTTATTCATTCATAAATTCATCTGCCATGAGATGATTGAACATATAAAAAAACAGACAACGGCAAAATCTATTTACAAGCTCATGCCATAATTCTCATAAATTTCTTCAATTTTTTAATCATCCTTAACACCAAACCCTTGAGAACGGATCAACTGATTCATTACTTTTAGATCTACCAATAGATCGTCGATATCGTTGTCTAATAGATGCTGGTGCATTTCGCTAAATACTACGCTCATTTCCTTTATCCCTTGATAAGTCAGGGATTTCACCTCTTCGAATTGTGCGCTATCAGCATTTTGCTCCTCCAACAAAACACAACGTTCCAATGCTTTGACAATCATTGGCAAATAACGGTTGAGAAATAACTTACCGGGAGTGACATCCCTGGCATCAGCCTGCATACAGTCAATGATCGCCTGCGTTTTCTCCTCAATTAGGCTAATCAATTCCTGTATCTCATTCTCCATACCAGACTTATAACGTTTGATCTGAGCCAGTTGCTCATAATATTCAGTAAACTCTGCTTGTGCTTCATCTTGCCGACACTGTTCCTCTGCCTGTTGACGAGCAGCAATCTGTTGCTGCCGTTGCAGCGCTTTCTGCCGTCGAAAATTATTCCAAGGCTCAATCAACACCGTTACCAGCACGACAACAAAAAATACGACACCAAACCAAACAGGAATCGCATGGGCATCAATTCTAAACAACGCGACAATAGTACTCGCTGTCATCAGTAATAACGGGAACCTGCTTACCTCTAGTTTACGTTGTCTGATAATCGTGATGAATAAAGCCGCTAACCCACCAAACAACAGCGCAGCAGCCCATAGCCCCGCCAGTACACTCAACACCGCCACCAACCAACCGGCCAAAGTCGCCGACCTATGTGGATGCGACGGATAGAGAGCCAACAATCCGATATAGCCTGATAACAGCACTATACTGGAAATATGGCCATCACCGGCTGGCAAGGTCAAAAAAGACCAAGGAGTATACAAAACAACACAAGCCAGTATAAAAGCGAGGACAAAAACTTTGATATGAAACAGTACCCGTGATAAAGACCGCCTGATGCTACCGAGCAGGGACATCACTCCCGGCTTCTGCTGTTGTGTCGCATCATGGTCAGACGATGATTGAGGTGTAGACATTAGGTATTTTACTCTTATCTATTATCCATTATTGTCAAGAAAACATCTGATGAGATGACTAATATTGTGCATTAGCCGCCGCAGTTAAACGCTGACGTAAATTATCTTCCATTGAGGAGAGTTCTTTCTCAATTTCAGTTCGTTTAACGCGCGCTTCTGACGCAATGCGCATTGTATCTTCAATCGTATTGACCAAACGGCTCTGCACATCACGCAAAGTTTCAATGTCAACAATAGAGCGTTCTACTTCAGTGGCCGTTGCAATGCTGCTCTGTTGCAAAATTTCAGCATTTTTACGCAATAAATCGTTGGTCGTATCAGCCACCTCTTTTTGCAATTTAGCCGCTCTATGCTGAGCTTTCAGTGACAGATTGAGTACCATCTGACTTTTCCAGATTGGCAATGTGGAAAGGATGCTACTCTGGATCTTTTCCGCCAGTTGCTGGTTGTTATTTTGTACAATCCGAATCTGTGGCGCAGTCTGTATAGCAATGGTTTTTGACAGTTCCAGATCATGAAGACGGCGTTCAAAACGATTAATATTTTCCAGTAGATCTTTAACACTCTGCGCATCCATCATGTCTTGAGACGTTTCAGCCTTGCTCTGTAATGAGGGCAACTCCACCGTTTTAATCTGTTGTAACTTCTGTTTTCCCGCTTCAACATAGAGCGATATTTCTTTATAGAAACTCAGATTACGATCATAAAGTTGATCTAACACCGTGATATCACGTAGCAAATTAAGCATTGCACTATCCAGATGAGTGGCAATGGTATCGACTTGCTGTGTTAGCGTTTTCTGATCAATCATAGTGCGTTCGACTTTCTTAAAGATCCCGCCGATCAACGGTAATTTTCTCAGAAAGCGACTACTCTTCTCTTCTGGGGACAGCGCATCATGTTCGCGAATAAACATGACCAAATCCGAGAGTTTCTGCCCTACCTCATCAGCCTCTTTGGTTCGTACATTCTCCAATAACGTATCAGCAAAACGGGCGATCCCTCCCATAGGCTTGGCGCCATAGCTGATCACCGCCGCAGGTTGTGAAATATCAATCTTTTCTATTAGGCTGTTGATGTGCTCCTGATCAACCAGAACAGTTGACTCATTGATAGCCATATCACGACCAAATGATGGGATAGGTATAACTTTAGTACTCATAAAATAATCCTGTTAGCTGAATAGATAAAATAATTTTATGTAAAATAAGAAATATTATAGGATGTCTACAACGTGTTTAAAATAAGTTCTATTTTCTGACAATCTGCGATTACCTCGTACACAAAACAAAAAACGCCAGCATGAGCCAGCGTTATCAGTGCATCAGTTAAAAGAGGAACTGGTGACTAACCGTAACTAACAACAGGCGGCAAATTTCTGTAAAATCGTAATGCTTCATCGTTACGGCCATAGCAGTACGCTAAAATAACGTGCTCATTTTTATTCAAGACATATCTACCAAATTCATCCCCCGTCATTCCATCCATATTAATCACTCTTATCCTTCCTTTTAGGGAATCCATACCTATTAAAGTTTGTCCTTGTCCAAATTCGTTAACATCCGTGAAATAAAATCTCCATTCAAGAAGCCCAGGATCGCGAATACTATTAGGAAAACCCGCAGAAGCAGTCCAGTTATCGCCATGCCAATAACCATGAGAACCAGACAAAATATTAATGGGACGTCGGGTCACGCTATTCCGCCTGGCAAAAAATCCAAGCGGTTCCATGAGTTCACGTCCTGCTACTGGTTTATCTGCGCCGAAAACATAATGTCCCTTATTGAGCATGCATTCTTGGCGAATTGAATGCCAGCGGGAACCTGCCGGAGCATTTGCAAGATGATCACGGGTAACAGCGCCTAATCCATTGCCATGCCCTCTCCCTCCCCAATGAGCAGGACCGCGTAAAATATTATCCTCCCCCAACGGTGCTCTCATCGCTTTCGCAACCTTGTAACTACCACGAGACGCAAGCGCTTTCGCAGCCCCGACTCCTGCCAGCCCAGCGATACCGAATCCTAATGATACCCACCCCAACACTGACGACGCCTCTGGATTTATATCTTCCGCCGCACCACTCGCTATTGCTGTCACATCAGACACCACGCCAGCCGCGCCAATCGCTAATGATACCGCTGACGCAGACTCGATAGCGGCCATCACACCACCTGCCGCGGCGATAGACGCACCGGCAGTAAATATTGCAGCCAACAGACCTATCGAACCAAGCACTATGCCGGCAATCGCCTGACCACTCAGGTGACCTGATGGATCAGCCAGGTTTATTGGATCTCCCACACAATACGCGTATGGATTAATCCCACCCGCACCAAATGGACTCAAACTATCTGGACAGTTGAAACGCATCAACACCGGATTGTACGCACGATAGCCATTACCCAGATGGTAGGTTCCGCTTACCGGGTCTAACCGCTCACCATTAAAGCCTGGCAACGAAGACGCTGGCTTTCCAGAACCATAGGGAGACCATGCATGCAATGTACCGCTATTTTCACTTGTTTTACGGGACCATAGGGTACTGCTCTTCTGGTCTCCTGCTACTAGCGTCAGGCTGCCCGCATCACTCACACCGAAACAGGAATGGCCCATTTTAATTAGGCGGATTTCACGCGATTGTGATGTCAATACCTCATTAACCAGCTCATCGCCTCGGTAATACAACTCACGTAAATCATCATGATTGACGTTCTGTGATACCAAACGATTGAGCGCATCATAACCATAGGTACCACCGCTTATATTGTTTCCGCTAACGCTGACTAAACGCCCTGTAACATCATATTTCAGTATGCGCCCCGCCTCATCCTGCGTCATACGACCATTCGCATCATAATTCAACGTAATGGCAGCCGGATAAGACCTATGGGTATGTTTTACCTTCGTCAACTGCGTTGGGTCTTTATCATTCTCATACTGATAGGTGGCGGTATTAGTCGTACCGTTCGATAATGTTGTGATAACCGATGTCAGGTTATTGAGTACGTCATAGCTGAAAGTTTGTACAGCCATCTCATTGCCGTAAGGATCATGTGGAAGAGTGCTACCGTTAACCGTATAACTGACCAATCGGTTGCGCACATCATAGCCGTATACCTCTGTTCGTACAGTTTCCCCATGACGATAAGTCACCCTCTCAGCAAGCTGACCATTCGCCCGCCATGCTTGCGTAACATTCACTACCGTTCCCACGCTATCTGTTACCACCCGGCCTACTTCACGCCCGAAATCGTCGTAAGTGAGTTTAGTCGTCAAGCTGGCCTGTGTAACGGTATCCGTTACTGTTTGCGTACTGAGTCTACCCAGTGCGTCATAGTTCAGAGCGACCGACAAAGCGCTGTCACTCATATTAATCACTCGGCCGTAAACATCTCTGGCGTACTGAGTATGAGCTCCAGTGATGTCCGTGCATTTTATCGGCTGTCCACCCTGCGTCCAGGCGTAGTTTGTACTACGGGAAATACCAGACACTGATTTCGTGGTTTCTGCTTTAAGGCTGCCGGATGGATACCATTCACGGATGATAGCAGCCCCATTAGTCTCCTTCGCCTCTATCAACCATCCGGTTACCGGATGATATGTAAATACTTGGGTAAGATCTTTTGCCGTTATACTGCTAATCGCGTTATCCAGCTCCGGGATATATGTGTAGTTAAGGACGTCACCCGCAGGTGTTGTCACAGTGGCAGGCGCCGGCGATACGCCATCATAGGTATACGTGGTGATGCGTCCACCGCTAATACTTGTCGTCAGTCGTCCCAAGCTGTCGAAAGTTTGTGTCCCCATGAGTCTTGTAGCACTGTCAGGCCCTGTCACGCTGATACTTGCCACATTGTTGCCGGTCAGGTGCGGCGCATAAGTGCGGCTCACCACACTCCTGTCAGGCAACGTCTGAGTTACCACTCGCCCATAGATATCATAGGTTCGTAGAATAATATTACCCAACTCATCTTCTTCTCGGCGCAGGCGGCCTAACCCGTCATACTCATACTTGCGCTCCCCTTGCATGGCCCCGCTAGTATCGATGCGCGTTACACTCAGTGGCCGCTGGCTGACGTCATATTGTGTCAATACAGCGCCGCTTTTGAGCGTGTTGTTGCTTATTGTGCCATGCTGGCTGATAGTGCGTGTCAGGTACACCGCGCTGGTAACCTGCTGATCAGAAATACCGTCTGTAAACGTTGTGCTCGCTATTGCCCCCCATCCATCGTAGGTATTTTTCGCCGTCATGACGCACTGCACAGGGCTGTTGGTACGATCTATCCACCAATCACTTCTCTCACTTGCTGCCGCCTCGCCCAATGCATTATGGGAATATGACTGTATCTCACGCCATGAGGAGGAAGTATCAGCATCATACTGATGCTGACTGATAATACGCCCATTGCCATCGAAATAGGTTCTGACCGCGTTACCGGATGCATTAGTTTCTGTTGTAAATATCGCATCGGGAGTCAGCATGTAACTCCAGGTCGTAGTATTTTCATAATCCGAATCCGGGCAATGAGTGCGGGTCAGTAGTCGCCCAAGCGCATCATAAACATACCGAGTTTTAATGCCCTGCACATTTGTTTCACCCTGTATTCGCCCGCTGTATATCGATTGCACACGCTCGACAGTGGTTCTTAAACCATCATGACCGGTGAATACCACATTCTGTGTCATCACGCCGTTATTAACCGTGGTTACAAATGTCTGCATGGATGAGTAAGACTTCGAACTATCAGACAGGTCATATATCTTGTTTGTGATGGCAGAAACACGACCAAACTCGCGGCTACTTTTATTATTTTCGTAAGTCGTTGTCTGCATGTTCAACAATGTATCGCCACTGTAGGCAGATTTACTCTGTTGCACTACATAATGAGTATCACCCAGTAGTACATAAGCATATTGTGTGGATTGTACCGGAACGTCATAGTCCGTCGCGGGTGGTGTTATCAACTGCTGTTTCATAAAACGGACAAAACCGTTTGGTTCTGCCGGACACCCCTCTTCCCCCTTTGCATCATACCAAGCAGTCGTTACCGTCGTTCCATCTGGACGTACTTCACGAATCGGATTACCGTATTCATCAAACTCAGAAAGCGTGATTTCTTGACGGCTATGACCTTCACTATCCATCCAAGTAATAGTACGACGACAAGGAAGTTGGAATTGCAGGGGCTGCCCATCAATAAATGTATTTTTCTCGGCGTAATAATCCGTCTGAGTTAACTGCGAGCAACCATCACGTGTCACTTCTTCCAACGCCAGAAAATGATAGTTGTTGTAAGTACGGCGGGTAGTCACGGTCACCCCGGCACAAGTCACGGTTTCCGTAGAACCATAGGTGTAATCCGTCAGGGTCGTGAAAATGTAGTCGCTGTTCTCACTCCAGCTACCGAAATCGCTGTTATAACCCAAAAAGTTGTGGCTGGTGTACTCATAATCGGTAACAGTTTCAACCTGACCAGCCCCTGGAACACGCGTATGCTGAGCTACAACAGGCAACCAGGAGAGACTAGCATTATCTGGAAAGGACAATCCCTCCACACTGTTATAGTTAACAAATTCCTGCACACCGGTTGGAAAAGTCACTTTCGTCAGCAAATAACTACTGTCATCATTCCCTGCATAACTATAATCAAATAACCAATAGAGCGTTTCACTGTCCGAAACCACCCTGCTAATATTACTCAAAATAGTATCGTTATTTTGAAGTGCAAAACGCAATGCATATTCTTCTGCCGAACTTGGCCAGATAATCACATTAACAATGGTGTCGTAAGTAATATTGCACAATAAACGCTGTTCATCGCAGATACTTTCCAACAGGGGAAATGAACCACTCCAGCCCCAGGTTAGCATTATTTCCCGGTTTGTAGGGGAAGTCATTTTTGTCGTGACAAACGTTTGACCGTCAGCAACGGCAGTAAGGTACTCCTTTTTCCCATTTTTCCAAACGACAATATAACCGTTTTCATCACTGTTACCATTGGCATAATTAAAGCTAAAATTATTCAACTTTTTATTGCGTACAATGTTTGTGCCTGACTCTACCCGGTATTTTTCGCCGTTACTAAGTTCCAGCAAATTGGTTTCATAGTTAAACTGGGTCAATCCGAATGAAAAACCTGTGCCAAAGCCGATATTATTGTTATTCAGCGGGGAATAACTGAGGGTCAGATCAAGTTGTGGTCCGAGTAGATTATTAGCATTAAAATGTGCCAACGGAAAATTAACGTTAAATTGCCCAGTACGTGGATCAACACCGCTCTGCAAGGCACTAAAAAAATTACCTGCCTGTGAGGTGAACATGTTATTCATAATGATTTCCAAAAGAGAGTTCAATAAAAATTAATTACGAAATCGCAAGAGCCAGGACACCCGGCCCTTGCTTTTTATAAAAGAAAAATGAAGATTGTTATGATTCAGAGAAAGCCGGAATATCAAAATGATCGCTATCGTTAAAAAACAGCTTGAACTCCCCTTTGTTACCGTAAGCATCTGCTACAACTACATTTGGAGAATTAATAGCATCGATCCAGTTATACTGTGCACAATTATTTTCTGGCATAATAAACTTATACAATAATAATGTCGCAGCGCCCCCTTCATCATCTTCCATGTGATTTTCATTAGCTTTTGCTGCGAAACGGTAATAATAACTATTGTCGCCAACAAAAAAATAACCATCTAAATCAACCTTATTCTTGCGAGAATAGAAAATATTCACCTGATAATCATCACGTTCAATTCCTCTACCAATCACCGCACAAGGCGCGCCACTCCTTCCGCCTGTTTTTATAACAGAGAAACAAGGATAATCATCACTGCCAATCGCATCCCATTTAATAGTATCCTGACTAATATTATCATTATTCACAGGAGAATAACTGATTTCATGATGCATGAATTTATTATCTCCTCCTGTTTTCTCTACATTCGGACGAATTGAAATAATAGCCCTTTGGCATTTTCCAGTGTAATGCTCTTTCCAGGGCCCCAAAGTAGAAAAACGAGAAACCCATTGTAATGAATTACTGATTGTTTGTTCACCCAGAGAAGTTATTTTCACATTTTCAGAAACCCCATAATTGATAGGAGACAATACTTTGATATTGACACAAGAAACATTCCTAAATGCATGACCACCAGGGCCATTAGGCGTGGCAGTGCCGGTTTCTGACGTATCAAACGCCCCAACGTTCGGCACACGAATTCCAGCAGCAATGAGTTTGCTGTTCACCATTTTTCCCGCACTAATGTAAAAATCAATGAGCACACTACCGTCACCACCAACAGCATATTTTGCCCCGCGACTCCCAAAAGAGAGTGACCTGATAGCACCATCGTAATTCACGGCATTGCAATATTCGTTTTTCTGACGACTATAACGCACTGAATCACTGTCTGTATTAAATGGAATTTCTTCTCCGGTACGATAATCACAAAGATATAATGCACTGGACAAAGTTTCCCCATCCAATATTATCGGTTTCTGCTTCTTATCAATTGCCTTAACCCGGATACTGACGCTGACTTGATTATTACCATTACCATAAATGGTAGCACTACGTGCAATACTGTCAGTAAAACTAATTTTCAGCGTAGTCAGAGTATTAAAATCACTCCAAGTATTCATCTATTTTTCCCTCGTGCTTGATAACATAAACGGTTATAAATTGTCAGTATTACCTGACGATAATAGGATAGAGTGATATATTCCTTTTAGAATAGGGATATTATTCATCATTCACATGTTATATAAATATTATTTTAAATTTTTATTTTCAAACCTTAATCTTTTAATTCTGACAATAAAAACCCAAAAACACAATGCTATTAATCCATTAATTTACCACCATAAAACCTTATCAACAGTTATATTTGAAATAATTATTTTACTTTATCAATAAATATGTCAAATACAATTTTTGCAATACTTAATTCATAAATTAAAATTATTAAGATAATGTTTTAAAAGTTAATTTTTATATCTATTAAGATTAAATAAAAATGAATATCAACGAAATTTAATTTTTTGTTTGAAAATTATTAAATATTTTCATCAAAATGGATGAATTTAACTTACATCAACCATCATCTTTATAAATTGGCACCATCGCTTTATCCACTCTTTGATCTATTCAGTGTGAAATATTTAAAAAACATCCTAAATTTCGCTCATGTATATTATTAACAAATACAAAAACAGCCCTATAATCGAGCTGTTTTTGCATGCTATTGCTAGTAGTCAATTACCATCCGGTAGCATTAACACTATCCGCATGATCAAGTTATTAATCCCAATTTTCTTGAGTATTTAAGTAATTCAATCACCTTATGAACTTTAAGTTTTCTCATCATATTAAGACGGTGAGTTTCTACTGTTTTTTTCTATCTCAACAATCCTACATAACAATGAATTAAGCCCTGCCTGCCCACTCACTCCTTTCATGGAATGTAAGAGCTTTTCTAATACCTCCTGTTGAGTAACATGTTGTTCAGCTTCGTCAAGTAAAGTTAATAATTCCCTGCGAACCTTTTCCTGCATACGCAACAAATTCATGGACAACAGCGGTTTGTCTGTTTCCTGTTGCACCTTCAGGTGAATATCGCGCCGCAACTGATATTCAGCCGTCATCTCTAATATTTGGGCCAATTGGTTAATCGTAACCGGTTTGGATATGTAATCATTCATCCCGGCCTGAACCGCACGTTCCTTCTCTTCGGCAACTGTATTTGCCGTCAAAGCGACAATCATGCATTCTGGGGCCTGATTGTCAGAATCAATACGCCAACGCCGAGTAGTTTCCAGATCATCACACTGCCCCAACAATAATGCTTCTGTACCATCCTGCCCCAATCGCGCCAACATCATGCCAATGATGTCCCGATTGGTCACTGAGTCATCAACCAGTAATACCCGCATACGCCAGGGCTGTCACGGTACGTTAAGTGGCAATTGAAACATCACACTAGTGCCTAAGCCAAACGTGCTGTTAAATTCCAAATTTCCTCCCATCATCCTAGCTAGCGTAGCCGCAATCGTCAGCCCAAGACCCGTTCCTTGTGCATGTTCCTGTACCTGATAAAAGGGATTAAATACCGAGACGATATTTTCTGGAGCGACACCACATCCGCTGTCAGTAACATCAAAAATCAACGTGTTATCCGAACGGATGACAGTCAGAGAAATTCCGCCATTATCGGTAAACTTGCAGGCATTTCCTAACAAATTCACCAAAATCTGTCTTACACGGCTTGTATCAAGCGTTAATACCTATGGCACATCAGCAGCAACGAAGGTTTCTAGCGTCAACCTTTTATTGCGTGCCATTCCCTGTATCGTCTTGATTGATCCAGCAGCGGTAGCGACTGGCTGGCCGCGTACTGTAACTCAACCTGCCCGGCTTCAATGCGCGAAAAATCAAGTAATTTATTGATAATAAATAATAAAGATAGCGTACATTGGTGAGCTGTTTCCACCAATTGTAGCTGTTCGTTGCTGATCTCACCGGTTTTCAGTAACTCCAAATATATCCAATGACAGATGCCCATGAACAGGCAATGAAAGAAGCGCTTTTCTATTGCCTTAACATGGTAATCAATCGTTTTGATCCGTCCTGCGACGAAAACAATGTCTCTGTTGCCCACTTGGCCCATGAATAACACACAACACCGTAAAGCAAGGTTATGGGATAATTTTACTAACCGCTATCAACAAACCGCCGAAGAGATACGTCAACAATCGTCAACGTTATTCAACGCTTTTTTCCTTAGCGTTTACCAACAAAAATTAAATGCTGTTTTCGACAATAGTGATGATTAATAAATACGGGTGATAACTTCGTCCCATTAATGATGCCAGCTATCATGAACAATGAAGCCAATCCGTTGACAAAATCCTGTTCGAAAGGACAGGATTCCAAATTAATAATAACGCTATCACCTCTCGGTTAACACGTTATTATTAATAAAATCACGTATAAAAATATGCAGTTCATTATGTTAAGATAATCTGCCTTATAACCTTGCAGCCCGACTTATTACAACCATTACCTTATATAGATAAATGGTCAAAATTAATCTCACTGTCAATAAATTGAATAACACAAAGTTTTTTTAAGTTGTAATAGTTAATTGATAAAGTTATGTGAAAACTAAAGTGTACTATTATATATTTTCCTTCTTTATAATATTCTGTGCGTAGATCTGAAGTTTTTTTCTGTTCATTTTATTATTTACTCTTTTAATAATTGACGGAAATTCATTTTCCATGAACATACTGGGCACACAAAAATCACCATAACTTTCTAACAACACATTATAAAACTCCTCTAACACCTTGTCTAGCCTGATATTATACTCAACCTGCAATCGTTTATAATATGTATTCTCTACAATTTCCAAGAATTTATAAAAATATCTCTTTGCTTCTCTGAAATCATACTTTTCAAATTTCTCATACAAGAATATCAGTACAGGAATACAAAGAGCCTTTATTCTCTCAACCTCTTGTATTATATCTGTTTTTACCTTTGAATATACATTGAAAAATCTGGATTTCATACAAGCTATTGGATTAATTATTCTAACATTATAATGAGGTGTATATTTCAAATCTGTAATAGGAATATAAAACACCTCAGTATTTAAAGATAATTTATTTGCTTGAAAGTCACTAAGCTCAAAACCCGCAGGCCAATCGATAATATCAACGACATTTGGTATTTCAATATGTTTTTCATTATAAATCTGTTTATTCACAAATAGTTTATTTTTATATTCCTTTATCTTTCCCGTATCTTTATTTTTAAGTGCAAATATGGCTATTGCTGGCGGTGGATTATTTTCATTATGTTGAATAGAAACGTTTAGTGCTTTAGCTATAGCTTCTACATCTATTTTGCGTGCAGAAAAATCTACATCATTTGAGGTTATGTATTCACTAAGGGGCTTAACACTATAGTTGTTATAATACCATGTAACCCAATAATGTATTGCCTGTCCACCAATAGTTATAACTGGTGCGGTAAAATTATCTGCATGTTCCATTAATTCCCGGTTAAGTAAATACAACTGGTCAAGAGGTTCTATATGAGACATAAGTAAACCACCTTAAAATTAAGATGGCTTATATTGTCTTAAATTGAGATATTAAGCAAAACTAAATTGCTTTTTCAGCTTGGTTGAGTGTTGTAATTGACCAAGATCAGATTTAGGCATGAATTGCATCGATTCACGTTCACCGGATTCAATCTGACGTAGGTAGTTACCGTAAATTTTATGCTGAACTTGCTTAATATCACGTGCTGATTGAAGTTTCATACAACACCACCTAAAAATCGGAACAAGGATTACTTAATTAAAATTAATTCTAACGCTTCCTACATACTATCGCAAAGATTTTTGGGTATTCAATACTCACTATGTTCTATAGGCTTAAGTTTTTATGCACATATGGCAATCTCAACAAAAATAACACTCAAATGCCGAGTTCTCCCAAGCGACTTTCAATTGTGAATAACGTTGATTCTCCATTGTTGCTGTCAGCAATTTACGACTAATCTGCGGCAATAAGATATTGGTAATAATGGAATCAACCCTGCGGACGCCAGATTCCTGTTCCATACAACAAGCCACAATCTGTTGTGTCACTCAGCGGTCAAACTGCGCTTCAATACCATAATTTTCCCACAGGCGTTGGGTTACTCGCGCCAATTGCAGTTGTACAATCTTTTCCAGCATTTCATTACTCAACGATAAGAAAGGGATGATCGTCAGACGGCCAAGTAGAGCAGCGGGAAATGTCCGTAGCAGCGGTTGGCGTAACTGATGCGTCAGCATTTCCACATCCGGCAAACCATCCTGTCGGGTACAGGCGCTGATAACCTCCTGTTCAACCTGAAGTGCATCAAGCTGACAGCGGTAATCTTCCAATACTGTCGGCTGACTGACCGCCACCCGTGCGCAAGCGGTGTCAAGCAGGACTATTGCTTTATCAGGCAACTCGGGCCGGAATATAACGATGAGAGAGCGATACCGCAGCTTCCAGAGCTTCATCCAGCAATAACACGCCATGATGTCGCTCTAGTTGTCTGGACAGACTACGTACCATCTGTAAAGCTAATGCTTCGTCCGGCTGTGCGACCTGCAACACCTGAAAACGTCGCGTCACCGGCAAGCCAAAGTGGTAACGTAGCAGACACAACAGGCCATCTTTGTTACGCGGCTGGCGGCTCAGATGCCCCACCAAGTTAATATTGAGCGCAGTGTACACCTTGATCGCCCAGACCAGAACTGCTGCGAATAATTGCCGATCTGCAACCTGGATAGGCACCAAAATTCTTTGTTTTATGAGTCTATTTTTTGGACATATATTTATTTTCAGAGTAGGATTAAATCCTACACACCTAACTGGAGGTATGCCATGCGAACTACACAACAATTCAGTATTACATTGCCAAATGAAATGGCTGATGTAGTAAAAACTAAGGTCATGACGGGAGAATATGCCACGGAAAGTGAAGTTATTCGGGATGGCCTGCGTGCGTTAATGGCCCGTGATCGTGCGGTTGAAAGCTGGTTACGCGAACAAGTCGTCCCTGCGTACGATGCCATGAAAACGGATCCGGCACGAGCACTGACTGTTAACCAAGTACGAGCAAGATTAGCTACTGAACGCAAGCAGAATTAAAGTGAGCTATCGTGTTGTCTTTTCACCAGAGTCCTCAGAGCAATTGGTGACACTTTAACCACTATATAGCTGTCACTGCCTCCCCAGACACTGCAATACGTTATACAGACGGTATTGCGAGAGTTTGCAAACTTTTCTTCATCGCGGGACTCAACGTGATGATATTTGTTCCGGCTTACGGATTACCAATTACAAGAAACGAACCGTGATTGCTTTTGATGTTGATAGCGATGTTGAATTAGTTTCTATTATTGGCATCTTCTACGGCGGTCAAGATTACGAAACTTTTCTGCAAAGCGATTCAGAATCTGACATATAAATCTGCGATGACCTTATAATCTCAAAAGCAGCGATTAATGATTGAGGTAATAAAGCGGCTGCTCCCGGCCCTGAAATCTCCGCCCAATATTGGACGGAGATTTCAGGCAATGTTGACTACAAAATATTAACTACAAAGAGAAAACTCGTCGTGCGGCTCCCACGGCGCTGGTTCCATAGTCTATCGCATTGGCGATCCCTGTTGTGGTCAGGACCCTGCCTCTGATCTGATTACCAATCATACCAGCAATATTATCGATACCGCTGCCGATAGCACTTAACCCTCTGGAAATCCAACTATCTCTTCCCATCACTCTGTGCAGACCCGTTCCAATGCCGCCGGCAAGCCCGCCGAGAACGCTAAATATAGGTTCAAAGACCGGTCTGGCGACACCGAAATGCACTAACTGTCTGGCTAAACCGGCGACATGTGGGCTGATAGCCCGGCCTAAGAACCTACTCAAAAATCCGCCGCCCATTACTCTGTTGATAGCCATTTCCGCCCCCAAACCAGCGGCATAACCCACTGCGTAATTCGCTAAATGTCCAGCGGGGTTACTGGCGACATCTAAACCAAAGCCAATCCAAGAGCCATAATAGGTGCCAATACCGGCATGGATACCTGCTCTGGTACTCCCTTGTGTACCGGTGATCATCCCACCAGCCGCACCCCCCGTTGCTGCCGCGATTTCATGTGTAAAAGTGGTGGAAGTACCCAACATGGTATCAATGGTACCTACCGCACTCCCAGCCCCAATAGCCCCACCTATCCCACGGTCAGCATTATTTATCCACGATCCCACCGCCCCCGTTACCGCCCCAGCGGCTGATGCAACACCAACGCCTTGTGCTCGCGCACCATAAGCCGCGGCTGAACTCGCCCCGGCAGCCGCGCCAGCCGCCGACTGTACTAATGTTGATTTTCCCTGTACGAGTCGAGCAAGTAATGCCCCGCCTTTTTCCAGCAGGCTACCCACGTTATACCCCATCAACGCGCCAATCCCTGCGCCTACGGCCGCAACCCCCAGAATGACGGGAATGGCCGCTCCAGCCGTAGCGGCAATGGTAGCCGCCAGACCGCCAATCGCAATCCCGCCGGCAATGGCTCTGCCAATTTTTTGTCCCCGTCTCATTGACGCAGACATCCCCTCATCAGGTTTACGAAATAGAAATGAAGCAAACCAAAATGTATTCCGATTTCGGTTCGGAGACGGCGCTAATCCATCAGGGTCAGTCAATGTGATTGGGTTATTCCTCACCATCCGGTACAAATTCAGCCCATCCACGGTTCCCGCCGGATCAGCACTCAACCATCGGCCCACCCAAGGCTGATAATAGCGATAGCCGTAATAATACAATCCAGTGGCATCCCGCTCTTTACCGGAGTAACGAATAAATTTGTAGCTGGCTTCTGTCTGATTTTTCGCTGCCCACACCGCAGTGCCGCCATACGGATAATACTCTTCCTGACTGAGAATCTGCCCTTCGCTATCCAGTTCAAGCTGGCTGGAACCGAGAAGATTATCGTAACTGTAACGCACCTGATCGTTGTCGATATCTGCCGGCTTACCGCTTTCCCAGTGTAATACTCTTACCTGTGCGCGGCCCGCCTCACCTACCGTAATCACCTGCAAATTTTTAGTTGTTTTATCTGCAACCTCAGTTGTGCGTAACTCTAATCCCAGTAGATAAGTCACCCGTTGTACTTGAATACTATTACCCGTCTGCTGTTCACTCACTTTTAGCAGCCGTATTCCATCACTGCTATAACGATACCATTCACTGTCACTGGTATTTTCGCGGCTCACCGGTGTGACTCGTTGCAATTCACCACGGATATTCCAATCCAGATTTTGCCCTGGCATTAACGTCTGCTGATGACCGCCGGAATCAAATAGCGCATCCACTTGGGTTGGATCTGTCGTTAATGTACTCAATACCGCCCGGTTACTGCGGCTTGAAACGGTCATATCTGTGGTGTAACTATTTTGAGTCGCAGGTGAACTGTGTCGGATTTGGACCAAATTACCGCCACGGTCATAAGTATAGGTACGAAGGTAATTGGTATAGGTGTTGTTGTCGGTAGGAACAGGTATTACGGGTGAAGGAAGTTGGTTGCTTTGCTGGCCGATATTGGCCATTTCACGCCCTGTCGCACTAATAAGCTGATACAGAGAATCATAAACATAGCGGTTCTCAGGCTCTACTTTCTGATTGCGCCAAAAGCGGGTGGCTTCAGCATCATTATGGATACTGACGACATTCCCCACCGGATCATATTCATAGCGTAGATCCTGCAATATTCTCGCCCCTGATTGACTCTCTTCGGCGCGTCGGGTGGTGATACCAATCAAACGTTGAGTTTCTGGTTCATAACTGTATTCCGTAATCACGCCGTTACCGTGCTCTTCACGCAATTTATGACCTGCGGCTGACCAGCTCAGAGACTTAACAATCACCTGTTCACGCTGGCCTTTCACCGTTAACCAGCTCCCTTTTAACTGACCAGCAATGTCATAAGCCAGACGCTGGATATTGCCTTTCGCATCGGTTTGGGTCAGTAAAGCCCCTATGGCATTAGTTGTGCTTTGTGTTGTATAAACCTCACTCGCCAGCATCCTCTGCCAGACAGTTTCGTCGTCACCGCTCCAGTTAGCCTCCTGCCCCTCTGCCAGCAATTGGTGAGATTGGGATAAAATAGCGCCAGCCAGTGACTGACTCATCAATCTGGTCACTCCCGCCGTGTCGTAGTGGCGTATACACAGACCGGAGAGGTTGTACTCTTTCTCCGCTGTTGTATTCTCAGCCCAGATAAAGCGCTCTGTCACTTGAGAAGTCTCTTGGTCGGAAACTTGCTCGCTCACAGATAACAAACGACCGGGCAACGTGTTGTCTTCATAGCGACGAGTTTGACGAACGCCTGTCGCATTAATCGTCATTACCGGACGACCTTCAATATCATTTAATGTGACAGTACGGCCAGCATCGACACTCTCTACCCGCAGGGCATTACCAGCCAGATCATGTTGCCAGACAAAATTAGGCTTCACCGAGTTATTGGTCTGTGTTGCATCATACAAGCGAGGGTCAATACTGTGGTTCAAGTGTCCACGGGCATCATACTGGTGACGAGTGACGCGGGTGTCAGTGTCCCCGCCCGCCACAACACGGTGGAAACCAATATCACGAATGGACAGGCCGCGATTATCTAACACGCTGACTGTCGGGGTTTGAGTATAAAGAGTCGTATCAGATGTACTCATATCATATTCCTTTTATTTTAAAGCTTCCCTTCCAATGAAATGGAGAAAGATCGCAAGATTAATTTCAGGTATGACAGGCTCTCTCCCACTCTGGCGAACAAAGTGGGAGATATTTAGTTAAAAGTTGATTTAAAAAAGTGTTTTCTTGACTTGATTTGCAAAGCTGGCGCCGCCGTCGCAAGCAGTGTAATGCACCTGCACCAGTACATCGTCCATATTCGCCAACAGTGACGCCTGCATGTCATCCGCCTTCAATGTGTTGCCATCAATATGCTCATCTACAGCACGTGGGAAGGTAAGCGTCCATTTGGAAACTGCCCCGGTACCTTCAAACGATAGATAGCGCTCATCCTCCAAGCGCAGCTCAAAACTACCGGCATCATTAATGCCAGAAGAGAGCGCCACTTGCTGGCTGGCCCGCAGATTGGCGACAATATGCGTCGCATCACCCTCTTGACCTGTCGGATCATTGAGACGTTTAACACCATTGATATCTGCTGCAAGCAGTGTACTGCTGCTAGTTTGAGTAAGCGTTGCTTTCACGTTCTGATACGGCCCAACCAGCGTCGGCAATGTCACTGACACGGTTTTAATCTGGCGCAAATAGTGCCCCGGATAGTCGTTGTCAAACAGCTTTTCGCTTAATGTAAAGTCGACTTTGCCCTCAGTTTTTAACTTACCAAAGCCATCATTACCCAATAAGCTTTTGAGCGACACAGTACGGATCACATTAAGACGGCGCTCATGACGAACTAAATATGCCGCTTCCATTTGGTGCAAATTGAGTTGCAGAGTTTCTCCCACTTGCAAACCACGGTAATGGTCATTCCAAGTACCGGTCTGAATAAACGTGGTGGCGTAATCACCCAATTCATACTGCCAGCAAGCTTGGGCGGACAAACACAGAGAGACCACAGCGTCGTACGCTTGATAGTACAACGCGGATAATTGACCACTTAACCACTGGTATAACGTTGCCTTGGTAAAACGGGTGGTCAGGTAAGTCAACATGGTCCGAATTTGTACCTGCTGCGCCTTCGCCTGTTGCAAGGAAGTCTGAGCCGCTTTTTCGCGCACTGCCAACGCATCCAACTGTTTCTGTAATGCTTCGACCTCAGACTGTGCTTGCTGGTACTGGATTTGCCACTCTTCACGACGACGGCGGTAATTCTCCGTGGTTGCCAGACGCTCGGCGACTACGCTGGTGGCTTGACCTGCGGCCATCAACCCGATGGCAATCGCTTCCGTTACCCCTTCATAACGCGAACCACCATCAGCCAGACCGAAGATATTAGGAATCACTTTCAGCGCCCCACTGGCAGTTTGTACGCCGGTGGAAGACGAAATCAGGGATTGGGCTGAAGTTTGGGTATCCATCACCAGTTGTTCCGCACTGGAGATGTTGTTCTGATACAGCGTGTAATAGTGGTCATGACGCTGTTGCGCCGTAGCCTGACTGGCTTGCAGCGCCAGACGATCCGCCGCCAATCCATCCAACGCCTGTTGTTGCAACGTGATGGCATAGCTGGACATATCCAACAGTTGCTGTTGCGCCAACTCTTCTTGACCGGCCCGTTCGCTACGTTCCAACAAACTAAGCAGGTTCTGACCAAAACCGGTCAGCGTACCCACGGCGCTGTAAGCTCGCGGCAACATAGCGTTGAAACGGTATGGCGGCACCGTCAACATGGCGCCACTGACGCCATTCGTCAAAGTGCCGGACTGAGCGCGTTGAGCCAACAGCGCTATCGGATCAGCAGGCGCAGCATACAGCGGCAGTGAAAGCGGCTTGCCATCAACGGTCAAGTTATGACGCAAATTGTATAACCGTGCATCCAACGTATCCCAGTGGGACAACATCAGGACATTGAGCGGTTCATTAAAGTAGCCATTATCCGCCAGTTTCAAGTGGCTAATGTTATTGCCCAGTAATGCGGGTAAAACAGTATTACTGTTAGCTAGCTGGAGTTCAAAGTCACGTAAAGCCGTTTTTTGCCCAGCGGCCAAGGTATCCAAGGTTTGCGGTGTCCAGACGCTACTCAGCGACACATCCGGCCGAGGCCCTAACAATTCAGCGGCCAGATTGTAATAGACACGGGCCTGAGTCAGACCATCACGAGTCAATTGGCGATACCACATATCTCCCTGAGCAATGAGATTGCTGACATAGGCGATAAATACCGCTTTCTGATATATCACCGGATGAGCATAAGCCTGAGTATCGGGATCGATAGGATCACCCAAATGACGTGAAAGATCGCTGTGTCCTTCAACCAACGGACGTACATTCCAATAAGCCGGGGCATTGTGTGGCTTATTTTTCATCGCCGGATCAAAGATGTAATGCAAACTCTTTTGCGCCGGCGAAAATTGCTGTTCGTTGGCAAAACGGGTAGCAACCAGAAACGGCAAGTGAAAGAACAATTCCCAGAAATAGAGACCGTTTGAGCCATTAAAGTCCATTGGCTCACTTTTGCCGTCATTAACTAAATCAGCTTCCAGAGAAGGATCTGCCTGCAAAGTGTAATCCAGCAAACTATCCAGCCCCAGATTAGCCTTCTCAATCAAAGTGCGCACAAAGGTGGTATTAAGACGGGTTTTCGCAGGTAATGATGAGGTCCAGAAATCCAAATATTGCACCAAACCACGTTTGCTATCGTAACGGGAAATCAATCGCGGAATGGCATCCGGCGCTTTGCTATCCTGCAATGCGACATAGACATTGAACCACTTACTAGCCCAGGAATAGGCCCCTTTTCTCCCTGATGGGCGGTCATAATGATCCCATACAACGCTCAAACAAACCTGTAGGTAGTTTTTATTTGGATCAGTGGAGAAATCCGCTTCGGACAAGGTATAGGTTGTAGAATAGGTCGCACCGCTGGCAAGTTTGAAAGTTTGATCACTGTAGCGTTTAAATAGATTGCGCCCATCCGCCGTCTCAGCATTGATTTCCTGATAAAATTTGCGGTTATCGGCGATTTTCTTGAAGTTTTTTATATAAGTGAGATGACCAGCACCTGCGAAAAAGGCAATCAAGGTATCAGTACTAATAGCATAATTTATTGCACCGGCCCAATCCCCCAAACGAGTACCATCCGGAATATACAGGTTATAACTGCTAGGATCATCCCCTACCCAAGCGATACCGCCATTTTTCACAGTAACAGAATGGTGCCCATAAAGCAGGAATATGGAATTCCATGCATCATTAACGGGCTGGTTTATATCCCATGTTCCATTAGGAGTAGACCCTCCACCATAACCCTGGGGATAATAGGTGATTACTGCATTATGGAAGCTGTAATAGTCTTCATCATCGTAATCCAGGTAAAAACCCTCATCCCCTGTCCATGAAAAGCCATAACCAGACGTAGAATTGTTCTCTCTGTCAGCACTCCCAAACGTATGACGGTTAATAAAATCCCCATTGGTAGTGGTCTGGATATGGAGTGTCAGACCATCTTGATCGATATCCACATAGGCACCGGTAGTACCCTGCTTCAAGTCATCAACTTTACCTACCCAACCCGTATTTTCGGGATCTTCTGTCGCACCAGCAATAACCTTAGTAATCACATACTTCTTATCGTATACCGCAAATTGCAGGCAATTCTGATCATTTGTTTCATCACGGTAAGTACTGAACAAAAAGTTTTTACTTAACGGCTTGAGACTATGGCGATTAAAGGCTGAGTCACAATAGAGATAACCATACACAGCAGGACGGTTTTGATATGGAGTCCCCGTAAAATTACGCACAAACACTCCCAACATCAGGCGGCCATACGGGTTACTGTCAGTTTCCTCCGTCGGGTCAATACTAAAATCGGTAGTAGCCAGCAGATTAACCTGTCGTAATGCCATATTCGATTCATCAATCAACAGGCTGGATCGCTGTGTTTCTGAACTTTCACCTGCTTGCTGCGTCATCAGCGTGGTAGTATTTGGTGCCGTCCAAGTATCATCATAGCGTTTATAGCCAAACTTTATGCTGTAAGCATGGGTGTTACTGATATCTTTGCCATTAGCGTCTTTCTCTTTCTGTACCGCTGGGTCACGCTCAACCCAAGCTACATACAGTCGGTCGTTATAAAATACTGGGCGAACGGTATGTTCCAGCACCGTATCACCAGACAGCGGCAAGGTGATTTCCTGCCAATCATTCCAACAATTTGGCGTTACTGGATTTCCCGCCGGATCTTGACGATTTTTACTCAAATCCATCTGGCGCCAGTAGTACCGATACGGTTTGGTAGTGGTACGGCCGATAAAATAGTAAATGGCTTGATCAAATTTATCCTGATTAATATAACCACTGAGCACATACAGATTACTCACCGCCTCAAACTCATTGAGATACGCCAGAACTGCGTCCTGAACCCGATCCGGATCGAGTCGATTCTGGTTTAAAGTCGTCTCCAGCTCTGAGAAATAATGGCTTTTTTCCTGCCGGGTAATAGGAGAAATGTAGTTTTCAGCGTAATTTCTAACCTCAGCCCCCGCCGCCCAGACTGCATATTGATTATCATTGTCGCGCCATTCGTTAGCGGTGGAGGGTTCCATCGCCTGACGCCCCGGTTCAGAGCCGTTGACCAAACGAGTCATATATTGCTGTATGCTGGCGATCGCTTGAGCTACTCGGCTGGTTTCAACCTCATCGGCTACTTCTGGGTCAATTAACAAGTACTCGTACAAATCTTCCACGGTTACTGGCTGACCATCGACGCCTTTCAAGGCTGGCGCTACAAAGTTCATATAGCCGGTCACCAGCGCATCACGCTGAGATTCATTCAGTTGCTTTTCCATTATCGATAACATAATTACACCTGCCTTACTTAAATGGCGGTTTAGAATCAGCCCGATGGGGCCATACGGAAAAATCGGATTCACCTATTCAGGTGGCGAACTTCTGCCATGTTCAGCGGCTACCCTTAACATGAGATACACCGACTACCAGCGCCTGACCGGCGCTTTGCCAAAGGGCATAATCACTGTCACGGCTCAAAGCATAACCTTGCTGTTGCTGTGTAACGCCAAGGCCAGTCTGGTTTTGTGCCTGTTGCAGACGCAGAAGCGTATCTAGTTGCTGTGTAGTTTTGGCAATCCCGCCCAATACCGCCCAAGCGGCTTGCAGCTCGTTAGCCTCCCAACCCAGTAGCGTTGCCAACGTTTGTGCCGCATCAGATTGGCTCAACGGCGCGGCAGCATTAGCCGAACGCAGATAGGTCAATAGATCATTTTCCGTACCACTACCGGCTTTCCCCACCTGGAACAGCAAATCGCTGTAACGGCTTAAGGTATACAGCATCCACAAACTGATATCGGTTACTGTTTCTGCGGAAGCGCCAAAATAGGCTGGATAATCCAGCAAGGTTTGCACCATTGCAGGACTCAAGGTGAATTGTTGGGTTAACAAGGAGCGGCGTACCACTTCACGTAATTGATTCAGATAGTCAACAGGAATATTGGCGGCGGTCTTAACGGTGTCTTTCAATGCCCAAGTCGCGCTGAGCCACTGATAGACAGTTTTTCCACTCCAACGCAGCAACAATGCGGGCAATGATTGACTCACATTCAGGGTCTGCGCCAATAAACTGACAGCGACACCTTGCTGAGTTTGCTGTGCTTGATTGAGCGTATTCGTCAGGGTAGTAATTGCTAGCTTCTTATCTGTATCAGACAAGCTTTGTGTATTGACCACCGTTGCTATAACACTTTCTATGCCGGCATCGGTCACCAGACCCACCTTATCGATAAGCGGGCTATTACCTGCCGAGAGCAAAGCAAACCAGTCAATGACGTGACCGTTGGTATCAACTAATGGCGCGCCACTACGGGATAACAATGTTGCATCCACAAATGTACTGCCCAGGTTCTGCCATACCTGACGGATAAAATTCAATTGATCGTCAGTGCCCTGACCGGTAAAGGTAGAATTGCTACTCAACAGTAAAAGTAAGGTTTCAACAGGTAAATCATGCTGTTGTTGCCATTGAGCGATCGCACTTAGCGCTTGCAGCAAACTCAGAATATCCGCCGCCAACGGAGAATCCTTTTGCGGTGCGGTGATTGTCGGTTTTCCTGCCAATTGCTGCCAGACGATGCCTGTACCTGCATCCAATCGGTCAACCAAAGCACAGAAAGCCTCTGGATCTATCCCTAATGTACGCGCCAGATTAGCCAGACGGTAGAACGCCGACACCACAAACAGATTACAGTTGAGCGTACTTTGTGTGACATTCCCCTGCCGACGAGCAATATTATCCGCCAATAACAGGAACTGACGATGATTGAGCCCCAATGCCGTGCTGATATGTTTGACACGCGCCCCATCGCCCCCAGTGGTCAATGTATAGACAAAATCCTGATTATCTATCACAAACGGCGTATCAAAGGCGCCGACGGAGTTAAACACCTGATCTAAGAACGGAGTTGCCGGTGTAATGGCAAACGGGGTCACCACGCGCAGCCAGCCAGCAAATTGTTTGGCGGTAACACCGTATTTCGCTTGATAATGTTTGAACACTCCCAACACACGCAGCGTACTGTCGTTCATCAACAGCGCACTATTTCCCGCTTCCGCATCCATAGCAGAAGTCACCAACAGGTCAATATCCTCATAGGGCAGATTCAGCCATTTTTGCAGGCGCACGATGCGGTTGATACGGTCCAACTTGTCATCGGTCAGATTGTTAACCATCAGAGCAAAATGCGCTTCTGCGCCACTGCGACTCAAAGCAATCGCCTCTGGTTTGCCGGCATGAATGAAACGGGCGCCGTAAGCAAATGGCGTCGCTGCCGTGTCGCCAGTACTCGCATTATCAGACTTAACCACCGTAGCCCCCCCGACAGTTGAACTCAACATCAGTTCTACCTGAGGTACAGTCAAATTTGTTCGGCCAGTCAATATGGTCATATCGCTGAAACTGTTCTTCGTCAGCGAACCGTCACCATAATTTAGTTGATAGAAATCCTGACCAACGGTCTCCGTAATGATTTTCTGCTGCTCTGGCGAAAGCTGACTCGCCATGATTTGCAGTCGGGTCAAAGCACTGGCAGCCGTATCGCTCAATTTTCCTTTTGCTGTTGCCCAGAAGTTTTGCGGCAAATCCAGCGTCTGCGGCAAGGTGACATCTTGCAACGTGGTACCCAATACCGACTGAGCTGTCTGAATCTGCTGGTGACCATAATGATACGGCAGATTATTCGGATAACGAGTGGTGGAAAGTTTGGCGTTTACCGCTTCCAGATCAGCCAGACTTAGTTTCTTCTGAATGGCCTTGGATAGAATTTCATTAACCAACTGCAATTGCGGTATAACCTCATTGATCGCTTTATCATTAATTAACAAAGCGCCCAAATCGGGACGACGTTCCGCCAACGTATTCATCATGGCACTAGCGCCATTCTTTTCCTGCTCAAGGGCCAGTTGATAAATATGTGTCAAATAGGCTACCGGCGCATCGTTGGCTTCCGGCGAGCCGCTAGGTGCTTTATCTTTCCAGCCAGTGTTTGCATCAAGAAACTGATTAGCGTAATCCGGACCTGATACAGAGAACGGACTTCTCAAACTAAACTGAACAGCTTCACTAAGAGAATTACGGCGAAAATGGTGTAACACCTGATGAGCATAGCCCACCGCCAGATCATACATTTTTTCAGCATTGCGCCCTAGATCAGCACGATGCTCACGAATAAAACGCTCACGCGGCATACGTACCACATCAAACACTGAGGCATAACCAAGGTTAGTCAATTTACCGGGTAGATTATGGATCTCTTCGGTGCGGGAAATCAGGGGACTGGCGAGTTGATTCATACGGACTCCTGAATTGAGGTTTATCATGAGAAGTAAGTTTGGTTTTTTCGTGCAAAAAAATGATCACCATCGTTATGTGTAAGAAAGGTACCAGAACAAACACATACTTTTAGAACATCAGGTCTCTTAACCTTCTAAAGACGCCACACACAGTGATGATGTGTGAGGAAAAATATAATAAATCACAAAACTTGCTTACCTTAAAAAACAAAATACAGACAATAAAATAACTTTACCTTTATATAATTATTTAGAGTAAATATTTACTTATATTGATGATTAATTTACAAAATCATTAATAATAGTTTGTAAGAACTTACTTTTAATAAGGTAATACCAGTGTGCTGGAATATTAATACATGACTGAAATAATGGCAGGAGAATAGTCTGTTATATCAATGTGATGAATATTCTTGGTGTATTTTCATTATTTTTTAAACAAAATATTCTATTGAAGGGTAATGAGAAGTTAATGAGTCAAATTCAGTATACCCAAACAGCTAAGGTTCTAAATAAGAGCCTCTTTATTGATTACCAACGTACTTCTGAAGTAGGTAAAAAAGTCACCAATCTGACCCGCTCCAGCAAATCGTAATCAACCTGCATGCTAGTTGGAATACGAAAATCCAATAAGGTATATAACTCAGTCCAGCCAATTTCTCTAGTTAACCTTTCCCTTGGCGGAAGTGATTTTTCTGGCTCACCAAATTGTTCATGAATCCATTGACGGAACATTATGGAAATTAATGGTGATGGTAGTTCATTTGGAAATTGGTATGAATCTTTTTTCTCATCAATCAAGATAAGCCCTATCGCAAATAAAACTTTGTTATCCCTCCTAAAAGCAAGATGTACACCTTCTTTAATCATATGCAGGGATATTTCAGGATCTCCAAGATATCCTGTTGGTTTAGTTTTATAAGGAATTAGTCCTTCATCAAAAATTTCCTGATAAGACTTTCCTAAACTATTTATTAGTGCATCTATATTGACTGTCATTATTCATACTCATGATCTATTATCTGGAATAAGTTGTTTTTCACCAACATATCGATTTTCTGTCCTAAACTATTTATGATTACAAAAATATCAATCATTATTTACCGGCCGTTCAAATAACAGTGCATCTACACTAAGATCAGATTGATAAAGGAAGCGAATTTCTATATTTGGGTATTGATCATTTAACTTACGAGTATAGGCATCAAATCCGCCTATTAAGCCAATTACCGGAATTCGCTCCGGGTCACTACTGGAATCGGGTTCTCCCATAAATGCTCTGACAGTAACTTTATCCATTTGATGAAGAAATGGAGCAGGCATACCACCACGATATGTACCAGTATTATCGACAGTGTTGATTAATGTGAATTGAACAGAAATCAACACCTTTGATATCGCATCGAAAACTAAAGTAAGACCCGTCTCTGGTTCAACACTAAATCTGGAAGAGCCTTCGAAAGCAAACTCAAACTTTCCCGCTGAAATAAGTTTATTTTCAACTAATATATCTGCGGTCTTCCCCAAACTATTAATAATTGCAATAATATCCGTCATTATTTATATGACCTTTATTCTTAGTTAAACCAATTCATCTGAGACTTAACTTTCCAAGCTGTTCGCAAATGAATTGGCTTTCAAAAATAACCACCCATATATTATTGATTACCAACGTACTTCTGATGTGGGTAAAAACGTTACCAATCTGACCCGTTCCAGCAAATCGTAATCAACTTGCATGCTAGTTGGAATACGAAAATCCAATAAGGTATATAACTCAGTCCAGCCAATTTCTCTAGTTAACCTTTTCCTTGGCGGAAGTGATTTTTCTGGCTCACCAAAATGTTCATGAATCCATTGCCTAGACATCAGCAGTATCAAAGGGGAAGGCAATTCATTAGGAAATATAAAATTAGGTCGTTTGTGATCAATTAAAGTCAAAGTTATCTCAGTAAGTATTTTATTTTCTCGCAAAAATGATAAGAAAATCCCTTCTTTAACCATATCAAGAGATATATCAGAATCTCCGGGAAAACCTGTCGGTTTTGTCTTATAAGGGATTAGCCCTTTATCAAAAATTTCCTGATAAGATTTACCTAAACAATTAATTAATGCTTCAATATTAACCGCCATTATTTGTATAACCTCTGTTTCTGATTAATTTTATGCATTTTCAATCTAGCTTTTTCTAACTGCTCTTCTGTTGCACCATAGCCTTTTAATGCTGGCTTTATTGCATTAAAATCCCGATCAAGCGCTGAGCGTAAGTCTTTTGAATCTTGCTCTATCTGAGATGGAGTATTTCTCCCTCCATAAGTAGCACTGAGTTTTTGATGCACTTCCGCTGGAATAATAATGGCAGCAGCATCTTTAGACATATCCATTATTTCGCGTTTGCTTGCATCTGGATATATTCTCTTTAAATGTTCCCGAACCGCAGCAGCCGAAGGCATATGATCCGCATGTGTTCCATTTCTTAGCCTGCCTGCAAAATTTCTATACAAATCCACTTCAAACAACTTCACCGGCGGTTTACTCAAATACACATACACCGGCGGCACATTCGGAATGGGAAATACCAGAATATAATCGCGGAAATCCTTCTCTTCCGGCATCGGCAACGATTCAATATCACTGCCCACTTTATCCGGGATCGGCAACACGGTTATTTGCGACGGAATAAACGGCTGTTCTTCATTCCCGGTATGCGCTGGAATCTGAAATTCCTGCTCGTTCGGCGTCCATAAAATTGTCGGCCGGGTTTCTCCCGGTTCCCAGAACTCGTAATTACCCGTGGTCCGATTCAGCGTCATCATGCGAACCGGCACTTTATCCAGACCGCCTTCCGGGCTGACGTGATATCCCTGAACCGTCATCCTGCCGCTTTTTTCATCTCTGATCCAGCGAAAACGTACTCGAGTTGACGCTTTACCATACTGTTCCGCTATCTGTCTCAGGCGATACGGATCTAAGTAATCCTCTTCCCCCTGATTCAAAGACGGTGAATAAAACAGCCCCATTAATCCAACCGTTACCGGATTCGGTGCTGCCAACCAGCGTCCAGCACTGATAGCGCCGCCACCAATGTAACGCATCACCAGTGTTTCGCCTTCCGCTACCGCGCTACGGGCAGTGGCAGCCACAGCGGTAGCAGCCGCTTCAGCATTATCTTTTCCACTACGAAACCACCGCTTATACCACGGCAATTTTTTATCCTGCGGTTTATCCGGTTCTGGCGGGTGTTTCTTATCCTGCGGCGGTGGTTCAGGTTTTTGCGCCGAAGCTGGAGCAGGAGATGACGGCACCTGATATATCGCCATTCTGCCAAAATTATCTGCCGGTTCAGGTTCAGTTCCAGCATCGGTACACCCTTTACCCCGCTGGCAGGATTTCGTAAACACCGGTATCGGCGGCGGAGGTGTCGGCGTTACAGGCGGCTTTGGCTGAATACCACCCGCTTCCTTTGTCGGCGAGGAGAAACTCTGCATCACTATATTCGCAGGAGCGATAACCCGGTCAGCAGCCTTATCCTGCTTCTCATAGCTGTCCATCTCAGAATTAATAAATCGGGCCCGACAGGGGCAAGTACTGACACTATCCAACGTGCCAGCCAGCTTACGCCCCATATCAAACACATCGGATACACCTCCGACAATGATATAAGTACCGGGATGTTTGCCACAGGTAACCTTATCCCCTTCACGGGCCGTTGCTCGCCCATTGAATGTCATGGTGTGGTCACCGGTAATAATCTGACCGCCGCAAGTTGTTTTATCACCAACGAGCAGGAAATATCCTATTGCCATCTATTCACTTCTCCATTGATTCACCGTATGAAGAGTGGCTCTAATTGAAATCACCATCATGTTATTGCCACTTATGGATTAATAAGCGATCAATGGTGCAATGAATTTTACTTAAAAATATATAGGAATATTCTGAAATTTAGAGAAATGTGGTGGATTAATGCCCGCAATTCACCATGAATTATAACGATTTTTATACAATTAATTAACAATCATGAGAATCACGAATAAATTGAATATCCGTTCAAAGTGCTGACCGAAAGACCAACACTTTGTCAATCATCTGTAAAACTCTTTAGGTTTTGATGGGCTTTACTAAACTAATAATTGCAGGAAGGCTATGCGCCCGCACAAGCAAACATGCTTTGCTGGTGCAAACGACGAGCAAACTGACAATTTAAGGTCAACTCTTTCCTGCTATGTCCCCGAACCAATAAAGCTTCCCAATGGTGATGATGACCTGGCACAAACCCTGTACAGACAAATCCTGCCTGCTGCAAAATTTCCATTGCCTGAAGAGTCCCTTCTCCTACCGGCAGTTTCACATAGACCAGTTTGTGTGCCGGTAACTCCGCCACCTCTTTTACCCGCTCGGTTGTCTGCTTTTCTATCCACACTTCCAACCGACAGCCATGATTGGTTATACGGATATCCGTATCAGCCAACTCCTCCGGTTGCAAAGGCTCTTGACCAAATACTTGAGTCACCGATGTCAACCATCTTTGCCAACCGGAAGGCCAATGTAACTCTGGAAACGGCCAGCTTTGTAAAGGTAAACAACCCAGTACGATGCTTTCCGGTCGTGCCTGATCAAACGGTGATGTTACATAATCCGGCAGCAACCCCGTCGTGTGAAACCCCAGATTTTGGGCCAGACGCTGACTGTGGTTATGCGACGACACCTGTTTAATCGTGAGTATACTTAACCCTATTTTCTTGGCCTGATCACACAAATATCGCCCCAGCGCGGTAGCAATACCCTGCCCACGCGCCTGCGGATGTACTGCGATCAATGCCAGTTCAGCGCTTAATGGACAGCGTTCATCCCGCCACAGCGCCGCATGCCCCAACACTTGTCCATCCTGTACCGCAACGGCGGAATACCACCGTTTTGCCGCGTTATAGCGGCCAAGCATGGTGGGTAAATAGACTTCCGGGTAGACATAATCTTCGCCGTAAACAACCCGAAATAACGCACTTACTCCAGTAGAATCTTCTTCCCGAAATAATCGAATTAATGGTATTTCTGGATTCATGCTCATGCGGCCTTCTCTTCAGCACCATAACCACGATGATCAACTATCCGCATCAATTTACCGGAGCGTGGATGAGTGACCATATTTTCCAAAGCGCAGTAAGTGACCTCTACATGCAGTAATCCCTGATCACATAACTTTGCCATAGCGGGTTGCGCCGCCAACAATGTCTGATGTACTGATGTTGTAGATGGCGCCAGTGATGCATCGCCAGCTAACAAGAGTTCTATCTTATCTATGCCGCCCTGACGGCTCAGCAATAACTGCCAAGCCAGTATGCCCTCTTGCTGTTGCAGTAAACGCGCAATATGGTCAGGAAAAATGGACAGTGAGCACACCCGAACTCGGTGAGCGCTGCCCGCTCGCCCCTGCAAAGCGAATTTGCGGCGCGGCTGGTCTGGCGCTTCACACCAACAGGCCATGTCACCAGTAGGATAGCGGATAACCGGCATCAGACGCCGTTGCAAATTGGTCACAACCAATAGGCCATTTTGCCCGAGCGCCGTAATCGGCTGACCACTGGCTTCGTCAATAATTTCAACAATGGTATCCGCATCAAAAACTCGATGTTCGCCGTAACAACAATCAGGAGACGCCGCCCCAATGAGACCCGCATCAACGCTGGCGCAACCAACTGAACCAATACGCGCATTAGGGAATACGTGACTCAACAGTGTCAATTGCTCTGGAAACAGGCTTTCACCGCCGTACAACAGACGATCAATGCCGGGCATAGACTGGCCGCACTGCTGCAAGGTACTGGCAAAACGTAATAGTTGCACCGTCACCCCGGCCAAAACATTAATCCCCAAACTAACAATCGCATCGGCCAGCGCCCGATCATCAACTGACCAGGTAAACGGATATTCCACCACCGGCACCGGCGAATAGGACAAGGCGCCGTGAATAAATAATAAACTGGTATACAAATCACCAGCCACAAACAGATTAGCAACACGGTCGCCAGGCTGTAATTGCTGTGCAAGCCCTTGACCAAATGCGCGTACAAAAGCACGCCATTCGCTACAACTGAACACCGACATCCGACCATCACTGGTAGAGCCGCCGGTTTTAAACACATGGCCACCGTTGACAGGGCCGGTTAACACCGGCCAGTTTTCCAGCGACTGCGATTGCTGCCAATAGTCGGCAGGATTGATCAATGGCAGATCAGCTAGCGTCCAACCAGATCGAGGCAGATCACGATAAAGATCTTTAAAAAAAGGAGCATGATTACGGGCGTACTCAACCAAATCGCGTAATGATAGTGTCATGATTTACCCAAAAAGTAGTATTATCGGTCTCAGAATCGGCTATCCAGCACCAGCGGCGTTTTGCCGCTTTGCGGATGACGATGGAACTGTCCAGCAGGTGTAGGGATAACTTCCAATTGCAGTAATCCACCGCTGACAACCTGGTTCATCATCTTATGTTGCAGCAGATGCGCACGTACCTGATCAACATCTCCGTCGGCTAATATATGGATATAATCACAACCACCAGAGTTGTTCCCTACCAGCCACTGCACCGGAAACGGCAGCCCGGCTGATAATTCTGTTGGGTTCAAAAAAATAGAACCTACCCGTAATAACACACCATGACGACCTCCCAGTTTAAACCGCGGCGCTGGTAATCCGCAGGCACAAGGGCCAGAAAGCCAATAACCTAAGTCACCTACATCGTAACGCTGGACCACCTGCCCTTCCCGAGCCAGAGGGGTAAACACCAATCGACCGCTTTCCCCTGTCGGAACAGGCTGATCACTATCAAGAGCCAAGATTTCCAACCATTGAATATCAGATAACAGATGAAATTCATCCTCAAGGCAACAGGCACAAGCATGACCTAACGGACCGGCATCCACGGAACCGTAAACCGCTGAGCGAATTATCTGTACGCCAAAACTAGCCAGAAACTGACGTCGCTCTTCATTAATATGTTCACCACCGGTAAAAATTTTGCGTACCCCGCCATAGGCGCGCAACGCAGCCTCTTCACATTCAAACAATCGCTGTATAGTGCTTGGCATTCCCGCCAGCGTATTGATTTCCTGAGTGACAATAAAGTGCCTGATTTGGCTAAAATCATCATCTATTGGACCACCCATCGGATAATGCGGCACGGATAATTTATCCAGCACAGTGAAGAAACTCATCAAGCCGCCATATAAGTTACTGCCATAAAACAAATTCATTACCCGGTCTTGGGATGGGTCCAAGCCAGCAGCAAATAAGCCATCCGCCGCAGACTGCATTTGACTGTGATAATCTCGATGGCTGAAACCCGCCAGCTTTGGCTCGCCGCTACTGCCGCCGCTACGGAAAAATACCTGTGCTTTCGCCGTAATACCGCCGCTTTGAAACTTTGCTTTATCCATCACTGGAATCCCTGCCAGCTCTGGCGGATTGGCCGACAATTTATCCAACGTGACATGGCCTGGCAGTTGTTCAGCTTTCAAACTGACGGAGACACGTCGCGCCAGCCGAGTCAATGCATAAACGCCATCGTGTGGCTCCCCCTCATAGCCACCATGCATCTCTCCTGCCTGACATACCCGGCTAACACCAGCGGCCAACAACTGACGACTCAACATCGGCAGCTCTTTTTCTTTAGCTATCAAAGCACAACTTTGCAAATGGGTGCGCCACGGCAACAAAATCTCAACCAATTGCGCACGTGGCGCCGGACGGACTTGCAAAGTACGGAACAGAGGCGATGGAGCAAGCTCTTGACACTGCGTCCAAGCTACTCGCCAACCATTGCCTCTTTCTACTGAGCCGCGAAGATCAGCAAAAGTGTGATCCAACTGTAAGAATGCCATCTGACTGCTGATTTCCGCCGCTTCCTGTATGTCCGGCTGTAAGGCTGGCCATACCGGCGCACGTCGTTCCAGTGCGGCGGCCACAGCACTAACTACCTGCCGTAGGACGTTCTCGTCAGTGCTATCGACCAATAAACACTGTGGGCTGGAACACGCTTGTTGGTCAAAACGGCAAACATCATCAGCCAGCGCATCGTAATCAGCATCACTGGCAACCATCGGGTCCAAATAAGCAAAACTGATACGATGTCCCCAATCTATCCAGCGGCAACCGGGCCGTAATTGGCTACGGATAGCGGTCAGAGCGCTATGACTGCCCCAAGCGGATACGGCATCAGCACACGCCAGTAATTCTGATAATTGATCAGACGGCAAAGGCAACACTGATATATAAGGCGCCAACGTGCCGCTCAGGTCATGACGCAGGAACTCAGCCAATATCTGCGCATTAAGGCCGTTATCACTGCTACTAGGACGTAACCAGTTGACATTACCCACTAACAAGCTTTCTAACACCGCCATAAATGGCAACAAAGGCGCGTTGGCAGGCGTAATATGCACCACCAATCCCAACGGCTGCCAAGTTTCAAAACGGGGCTGTGTATAGTCAAAGCGACGCAGAGAAAAAGGTCGTTCTCCCAGTTCGTGCCGCAACTTTGCCTCCAAAGAATCGCGATGACAGAAACGGCGTAACTCGGTAATTGCGGCTGTATCCAGCTTAAGCTTAGCAGCAACCGTATCGAGACCATCAACAAAGCGCTCAGCACACGCCAATATCTGTTGTACACTTGGTGGACAAACCAGCGTCTCAGCCAAATTACCTTTCAGCTCCGCCAATACGGTAGCAGGCTCCAAGTCAGAGATAACCTTACCATTCACTAAATACATTTCAGGACTCCTTTATCAACTCAGAAGCGGCGATCGCACAACTGCGGCTTTTACTGGTACCGGCACGACCTAGTAACTCAAACCAATCGGTAGCTAACTCACAACCACATTCAGCGGCCGGATGCAGCACCGCCAAATCGCTCACCACAATACTGTGTGCCGGGCTGGAAGTGATATAGGGTGATATCAGATGCAGAAAACCTGACTTACCATAGGGTTGAACCGCCATGTTGGCCGTATCGCGGATATAGGCTCTGGCATAGACCGGCACATGAAAATGGTGATTTCGGCACTCAACATAAGGCACAGGATGTTCAACCGATCCGTAACCATCCCGGCACCGCTCGTCAGGAATACCCAGTTGTTCCCCCAAACACTGATACAGCAAGGATTTTGGAATGGCTTTATCGGCATGGGTTTTCCAGCCTCCGCCTAAAAATACCAGTGACTCAGGATGCAACTGCACCGGCGGCAACCCCATTTCCTGCATCCGTTCCAGTGTGAACCATAAGAACGCCGGAAAGCCCAAGATACGCACCGGCAGCCCTTGGGCAGCAAATTCCTGCAAGGATCGAATGACGCCAAAAGGATCAAATTCATTGCTTTTTCCATTGTGGCGCAATGCATAATAGGCTTGGTTTATCGGCGCATATTTACACAGATACTGATCGGTATACGCGGTTCCCAAAGTAATCGCGCCGGCAGGCTCATAGTTCAACAGCAAGTAATTACAAGGCTGTTGCGGCGTATTCCAACCGTAATACTCGAAAATTCGTTCAACCATATTTTGAGCTGCACGCATACTACGAGCATCGTAACGCATACGGCTCTTTTGGCCGGTTGTCCCGGAAGAGGTCAATTCCAATGCATTCCTGCCGGTAGTACTGAGCAACAACTGGCGTTTGAAATAATTAGCGAAAATAGGCGGCAAACGCGACCAATCGTCCAGTTTCTCCAGTCTTTCCACTTCCAGACCGTTAGCCTTCAACCACAGAGAATAACCGGGAGTATTTTCGCAGTGATACAGCGTCAACTCACGCATGGCAGCATCAAATAGTTGGTCGCAAACAGCATCGACCCGATAAGGATGATCAAGCGCGCAAAGGGCGTCAACATAAGCAAGAGAGGTCAAAAGTCATCTCCAGAAATTAAAGAAAAGGGCATTTACTCCCTTAAAATAATAGGTACGTTGTTTCAACCTCCGGCAAATAAATTATCGCCGGAGAAAAAATGACGACATGTTGAATACAACTCTTTAACCAAATAAAAATAGGTCACGGTTTTGTGAAAACTAACATTTAATTTTGTTAATTCCTTGTAAATAA
Organism: Photorhabdus luminescens subsp. luminescens; assembly: GCF_001083805.1. Lineage (GTDB taxonomy): Bacteria > Pseudomonadota > Gammaproteobacteria > Enterobacterales > Enterobacteriaceae > Photorhabdus > Photorhabdus luminescens. Next base: position 170,626 of record NZ_JXSK01000007.1, read on the forward strand.
GATAATAAAAATATAACAATTATGATTTAATAAGACTAATGCAATAACCAACTGATATCTAATAACCTTATCAATGAGTTTAGTTATCATTATTTCTACATCAATAATTCAAATAATAATTCGGAATTATTCACCAGATATGAATTTATAATCAACATTTAACATTTTAAAAACAAATAGGATACTGAGATACCTACGATATTTATGTAATTAATAGCTAGCATGATAATCAATAACGTTACTTTTTTAATTTCCATCAATTCTTTAAGCAGGAAAAATCGCTAAACCCGAAATAAAACCATTGGATACAAGGAAATAAGATTATCCTTTTCAGCAAGAAAACTATTTCGGGTAAAACATTATATGGTCTATTTCTATTCAATGATGAGCAATTTTTAAATTATTCATAACATAATAAAAGACACAGATTAATGATCTACATTTATACCCGTTATCTTTCAAATTGCCTCTTTGTTTGCTGCACTCTTTCACCCCGGGGATTATCTCCCTTGCCGTCACAATTCATCTTGAAATCCATAGGGTATATATTATCGATATTTACAATACCTAAAAATAAGCAATTCCTGATATTGCTAATACTAATCAAGTTTTTTATCAACATAAAAAACCCATTAAGAATTTAAAATAAAAAACATATTTCTATACACACGATAGAAATTTGCTTTTATATAATTACTTTACTCACTTTACTAATGATTCATGTTAATATTCCTTTATCAACCATTACAGCTCCCGGTAAGAATAAAATACTTCAATAACAACCAAAATAAGAATTGCCAATAAGCAATATTATATATAATGATATTTCAATAAAAAACCAAAAGTTTTTATTTTTACAAAATAAGAAATATATGAAATATAAAACTTAAATTTATCTATTTCTCCCATCTATAATGCTGCAAATATAACATTTATATTTATAATTACCATCCTTATCATTTTATTTAACAATTTAACCAAGAATTACAATCTAATATTATTTATATTGTTAAAATAACAATGGTAAATTAACTAATATCTGACTCATAATTCACTCCATTACTTTACTTTATATTAATTCATGTAATAATTACACTATTTACCAAATTCATTATTTTATATAAATTCCATACAAATTAAAATCTGACTAATTTATTTTAAATGATTTTTATTTAATGATTTCAATAAACAACCAGATAATAATCATGAAAACTCATATTGCACACAATAATATATTAATAAAAAATTACACTGTAAAAAAACATCAAAATAATATAAAAATCACACTCCAGATATTACATTTTTAATTTGTGCAATTTAATTGAAAATTAAAATCGCATATTAATTTAAAAAAACAATTAAATAATTGTAATAAAATAACTTCCCGTTGAAAAAATACGTAACAAGTACAATGACTTACTCCACCATAACACACAAGATGAAGTCTAATTCAATGATCTTCATTGAAATGTCTACCTGATACGAGAATCTGATACATCCGCTCAGCCTGGCGTCATTAATTGACATCAGACTCACTAATCCGAATTTCATATATGGACGAACATCAGAAATTATCTAGCCAATAAAATAACTCACGCTTATAACAGATAACGGTACTTCCAGTTAACACTCCACCAGTACATAACTGTATGTTAAATAAGAATAGGCTACTTCTCCTTTATTGAAAAATTCACCTATTAACATAAAAAACAGCCATAAACGATAGCAAAAGCTGCTGACGCTGTTTTCTACGATACTTGTACTCGTCTGCCTATACTTGCTACTGTTATTTAGTTACAGCAGCATACTTCTGAATGAGATTATTCTTGCCTATCTCCTGAAATCTCGCATACCGCGGTATCTCAATAGAAAAATTATCATCATTAATGTGGAGAAGCTGAACTTGGCATTCATTCGCTACTATGCAGACAAAAAATTATTCAACACCACAAAGAGGTAAATAAAGAGGTAAATTATGAACAACTTTGACCCCAAAACTTATCAACATACTCCCACTATCACTGTTCACGATAACCGTGGGCTGGCTGTCCGTGAAATCCGTTATTGCCGTACTACCGCAGAAGAAAATAGTGAAATCCGTATCACCCGTCATCAATATGATGCTCTCGGATACCTACATAAAAGTATTGATCCGCGTCTGTATGACGCCGGGCAGAAAGATAACACGGTGAAACCCAATTTTCTCTGGCAGTATGATTTAATGGGCAACGTCCTACGTACAGAGAGTGTCGATGCGGGTAATACTGTCACTCTTCATGATATTGAAAACCGTCCGGTCCTGACTGTGACTGCAACAGGCGTCAAGCAGACCCGGCAATATGAAGACAACTCCCTGCCCGGTCGTCTGTTATCCATAACTGAACAAGAGCCAAATCTAGAATCCCGTATCACCGAACGTCTTATCTGGGCTGGAAACACACTAGCAGAAAAAGACCAAAATCTTGCTGGTCAGTGTGTGCATCACTACGATACAGCAGGCGTGACCCAACTAAATCGCCTTTCCCTGACCGGAGCAGCTTTATCACAATCCCGTCAGCTACTGGCTGATGCTCAAGAAGCGGACTGGTTCGGGAATGATAAAAAGACTTGGAATAAGAGATTAAGTAGCGATGTATACACCACCGAAAACAAAACGGATGCCACTGGCTCGCTATTGACGCAAACCGATGCCAAAGGCAACATCCAGCGTCTGGCATATGATGTAGCCGGTCAGTTAAAAGGTAGTTGGCTGACCGTGAAAGATCAAAGTGAGCAGGCGATCATCAAATCCCTAACCTACTCTGCCGCAGGACAAAAACTACGTGAAGAGCACGGTAACGGTATCATCACCGAATACACTTATGAGCCGGAAACTCAGCGACTGATAGGCATCACTACCCGCCGCCCATCAGATACTAAAACTCAAATGCTGCAAGACCTGCGTTATGAATACGATCCGGTTGGCAACGTCATCAGTCTCCGTAACGATACAGAAGCAACCCGCTTCTGGCGCAATCAGAAAATGGCGCCGGAGAATATCTATACCTACGACTCCCTGTATCAGCTTACCAGCGCAACAGGGCGCGAAATGGCGAATATAGGCCAGCAGAATCACCGGCTCCCTTCACCAGCATTACCTTCCGATAACAACACTTACACCAATTACACCCGTGCTTATACCTATGACCGTGGCGGCAACCTGACCCAAATTCGGCACAGTTCATCCGCGAGCAAAAACAACTACACCACAGACATAACCGTCTCGAACCGCAGCAATCATGCGGTCCTGAGTACCTTGACCACTGATCCAACCAAAGTGGATGCGTTGTTTCAGGCAGGCGGTCATCAGAAGACATTACTACCGGGACAAAACCTAAACTGGAATGCTCGCGGTGAACTACAACGGGTGACGCCGGTAAAACGAAATAACTACACCGACAATGGCAACGACATAGAGTGGTATCGCTATGGCAACGACGGGATGCGATTGTTAAAAGTCAGTGAACAGCAAACGCAGGATATCTTCCGGCAACAACGAGTCGTTTACCTATCGGGATTGGAACTGCGTACAACAAAAAATGGCGCTACCACAACGGAAGAGTTACAGATCATTACAGTAGGTGAAGCCGGTCGAGCGCAAGTGCGGGTTCTGCACTGGGAAAGCGGCAAACCAGAAAATATCAACAATAATCAGGTACGTTACAGTTACGACAATCTTATTGGTTCCAGCCAACTTGAGCTAGATAGCGACGGACAAATCATCAGTCAAGAAGAGTACTATCCATTTGGCGGTACAGCGCTATGGGCTGCCAGAAACCAGACAGAAGCCAGTTACAAAACGATCCGGTATTCTGGTAAAGAACGGGATGCCAGCGGATTGTATTATTACGGCTATCGGTATTATCAGCCGTGGGTAGGGAGATGGCTAAGTGCGGACCCAGCCGGTACTATCGATGGATTAAATCTCTATTGTATGGTGATGAATAACCCAATTACGCTTGCGGATAATATGGGGCTATCAAGTTTAGATTGGCTTGATCTCGCCATTCCGCAAAACAGACCTGATATCTCGCCATTTTTGTATAAACAAAATCCAAGAGTTGAACGGAGATACCAATATTTCACCAGAAGCACCGGCGAAATATTACAAGAAACAGAGAGAAACGAAGCAAAACTCAAACCGATGAAACCAAAAGATAAAGAAAAAGCATCCAGAAATATGGTGTATACAAATGCAAAACTAAAAGGATATGCTGCCCACGCCGGTATTATGGGTCATGGCATCAGCACAGAACACGACACCTATAAAGATAAATTTTTAAACCTGAGCGGCAGCTTAAGTGCAAAAAACACCTTCCCTGGAGTGCAACTTATCAGCGAAAAAGCGAAGCCCGGTTTCGAACAGTACCATCCCGATAAACTGCAAACATCTAAACGTTGGAGGCCGAATATGGATCTTGGCAGCTATCGTGTTACTAATGAAAAAGAATTTATCGCGGGTATACAAAAAGCGTATAAAGAATCAGGAACTGAACTACATCCACTAATTGAACAGAGGATCAGAGCACACATTAAGGAAAACAAGAACATCTTACCGAAAATGGCAGGTATTGCGGGCCTGCATGCTGAAGTTCAATCTTTAAATTATATGGTCACTGAACTTGCTAAAAAGGGAGAAAATATATCAAGTCGTTTGAGTCAGACTTACATATTCACGCAACGACTCGTTGGCGCAAAAAATGAAGACTTCCCGGCTTGTCATAATTGTTCTGGGATATTATCCGGTATAGAAAATGTCATGACAGGAAGGGTAGAAAATTACCGAAGAATGACACGCAGAAATTCTGTGGCGTAATAACTTATACTAGAACTCAAACCTGATCTGTCATCTATCAAGAATGGATGTCAGATCAAGTTTCGACTCAAACAGAAATATGTTACATCGCATCTACTCTGTTTATCATGCTGTCCCGATACTGCTTTCAAGTAATTATTCGGCCCGCACTACAGTCAAAATTATTCCTATCGTGTTTACTTTTATTTAAACGTTTTATCTTCATCTGTTATTATTTCCTTATATCTACGAGCAGCACGAAGGAAACGTTCATTTACCTTGACTGGTCTTTCCAATGCATGAACAAACGCCAATGCATCTTCTTGGCACAATCGAATACGCATATTTTGTTCAATAAGTTTTTTTGCCTCTGCTACAGCAGCATTTGCAATAAAGTTATTCAAACTTGCATCCCTTGATAATAATAATGCTTTTTCGAGTAACTCTTTGGTCTCTGAACTCACCCTTATGATGATTCTTTCATTTGCTAATGTGGCCATCAGCCTTACTCCTACCATATTACGGTTATTAGTTCGCTATAGATATCCACTATTCACTTACATTGATTTATGCAGAGCTCACAGAACATACTATTTGATGAATTTAACATCAATTTTAACAAAAGCCAATATACTTGCCAAAATGACGTCACATTGTGTGACAGAACAAGCTGTATCAGATAGAACAAAAATCATCAAGATTTGGGCAAATAAATCCGAATATGCAAAGCTATTAAACTTCATATCCATTCAAAATGAGACTTTTAATTTCTTCGATACACTCAATGTAAACTTTGAACAACCTATTGCTGACGAATCAACAATGACTTCATGAATTTCAACATCATCAAGTTGATAACAAGAAAGTATTTTAGTTATTAACTGGCAGGTAAAATGTATCGCGATGTTCATGCCAATACACTTTTTCGCGCCTGCGCCAAATGACAGTGGGCAGCTTTCACGATCAAGCTGAAACTGATAAGGATGATCAAAAACCGTAGCATCGAAATTGGCTAATCCGGTATAAAGTAGGGCTCGATCTCCTTTATTGAAACAGGTATTTTTATATATCAATCTCTCTTTAAATACTCTATCTACGGAAAGAATTAGACTAAATAAAAGAAAAAATATCTTCACTCTTACATAGAATCATCTGCTATTTTTATACACAGGAATAGCATAATTCTGAATTGCATTCAGACTACACAATTAAAATCATAACCGTTCAGATAACCTCATGACTGTTTTCTATTTATATTCCCTCTACAGTAAACAATTATAAAACTATATTATCACCTTACGTTCTATTTTTAGTTCAATACGGTTATTTGCGCGCATTTTTAGCATAAAAATCGTGATAAATATCACAAAAAATTTTACTCGACTAAATGTAAAAAATTAATTAAATCATTAAAATCAATATATTAAAAAACACCGGATCATAATCGCCTATTTTTCTTGCCTGCAATATCAACCCAATAAAATAGCTATTCAAGCCATTTTCCAATACATAATTAAATTTCACTTAATATTCATGTAAAACATTCATGATGATATACTTTACATTCTATACTTTTACGCTACTATAAAAATATACGATATATAATTTATGATCACTATTCATAAATGCAACTAATTTATAGACAATAAATTATCAAAAACAGAAATTAAATATTGCGCCCAATAAGTTAATGTAAATTATTCAGATTAAAAACAATAGCAAATAAAAACATATTTAAATTGGTTATATTTCTACGGTAATTATTAGTTTAGTTATTGCATTTATCACAATAAAAATAGAAATATCAGAGAAACTATTGTTATTTCTATAATAATCACCTATTTAATCCATTGACCAGGAGTAGAATATGAGAGAAACTGAGGAAAAAGAAAAAGGTGAAATGCTTGAAATTAATAATCATTATTTCTTCGTTGTTAATCTTACAAATGAAAACTTAACCGGTGATGTGACTTGGAGTAGCTCTGGAAACACAAGTACTCTCAATGTTGATGGGTTACATCCAGCAACCGCTTCACTTATCCAAGAATTCTATCCAGAAAGTCGGAAAAATGATTATTGGCAATGGACGGCAAAAGGAAGGAGATATCAATTAAATTGTTATGGCAACGATATCTATGTCGCTGTTGTCATTAGCGATTTTGGCATGAGCGTATTACCTACAGGAACCAGCCCGGATGCATGGAAATGGTAGCGTTTTTATCCACTTTATTATTTATGTAAGTAACATGCATCATGTGGGAAATATCGATATACCCGTTATCTTTCAAGTTGCCTCTTTGTTGGCTGCGCTCACTCACCCCGGTCACATAGTTCGCTATGCTCCCGGGGATTCGCTCCCTTGCCGTCGCGACGCATCTTGAAATCCATAGGGTATAGCACTCTTACATAAAACAAACTACAAGCCGGCAAAACAGAGATCGTGATTTTATCACGATCTCTGTTCAATCGACTTAAAATCTTACCTTTAAAGAATTCTTTAACTTTATTATCCACAATTTCAAACCCGCCCTATATTATTCGTTGCCCCAGATTACCAAATTAAGTGATTTATCATAATTGGCACTCTAGGGCGGCTTTTTCCTAATAATCGTTCTTGTCTACTTGATCCTTTCAGAAGCCTCATCCCTAATTTTGAGCAACAAAACCGAATTTTAGCAAACCTAATAAAATCACTAAACTTTTCAAACCCTCAGTATAAATAAAAACAGGAAGTTTAGATCATCACCAAAATCTACTACATATTTAGAACTATATACTTAGTAGAAAGAATAATTAAACATGTATAAGACAAATACCCATATAAATTACTCATTCGTAATTATTTATTTAAGATAAATTATTATCAGACAATCCTTCTTTCTCACTCCATTTCTTTAGTAATAATATTCTATCCTGTATATATCTTTCAGATAATACTTCCAGTTTCTCTATTTTTCCCACTTGTAACTTAAGAAAATTATTACTAAATTCACACCAAGAAACTAAAAAGAATTCATTATTGAAAAAGATCGACAGTGGACAGATTGTCTTCACAGTATGTGTATTATTTAAATCAAGGAAAGTTATCACTATTTTCGATTTATGGTATATCGCTTTTCTGATATCAGATAACATTAAGTTATTATCTGTAACTTTACTGTAACCTTCTGTTTTTACAAACATGGGTGAATAATATAGTTGATCACGTTGTTCTTCAGGCAATACTGCGGCGATCTTAGATATAAAGCTATGGGCAGACTTAGCCAAAACAACATCATTCTGTTCAATAACCCATTTATTGCCCAAAACTAAAGCATCAATTTCATCCATCGTAAACATTAAAGGCGGCAACATGAAACCCGGTCGTAATATATAACCTAAACCTGGCTCGCCTTCTATATTTGCCCCCTGACTATTTAGTAAAGCAATATCTCGATAAAGCGTGCGCAAGCTTACATTTAAATCACTGGCGAGTAATTTACCACTGACAGGATACCTTCTTTGTCTCAAGTATTGCAATAATACTATAAGTCTTTCGGTTCTTGACATTTCCGTACTCCTCATTTTAATAAAAATCAAATAGGATAAGGCTTTACTGAATAAATAATATTGAGTTACTAGCCAGTTACCCAATATAACTATTTATTCTTAATTATCTATCATGGAACAATGCCGAGATTTCTCTATAAAACCATCAATTTGAAATCCTATATTTAATATAGACCCCAATTGTCTGGATTGACGAAAATACTATTGCCGTCTTACATAATTACCAAACTCTGTCAAGAGTAAATGTTCGATGCATTACGCCGAAACAAGGTTGAAGTCAGTGTCGAACATCTAACATAGAGCAAATATTTAAAAGTTTAAATAACTTTCCAGAATGGCGCTACACCTTATCTACCAACAACCCTATGTATAACAATGAGTTAAAGAAAACCATGTGTAGTGGAATTATGAAACCTTATTTAATATACAGCTAATTAATACAAAAAATAAAATTCACATTCAATAAGATAACTTACCATAAGTAAACTTACTATGTATTAATAATATAAGAAAACACAAATATTAAAGTCAATTTTCACACTGCCCGTTAATGCCTAAGCAGGGAAAATATGGTCTTATTTTATTCGGACATATCTCTTCGTAATGCCTGGGAAGATGTTTTGATTTTATTACTCATAGTAAAAGAGCAATGGAACTAAAAGGCGTACCCCAAATGAGTTTTACCTTCACCCCTGTTGAAAAAATAAAATTTTTTAAGGCAGATGATAATGATTAGTTTATATTCAATTTATTTTTGGTATCAGATTATTAATATTGCAAGATAATATCACATGAATGATAATAATCCCGGTAATCTGACGAATTTGTGTAAATTTTATAACCCCATAAAAATAGCTACTCACAACCTGATATTCATAACTCCATTCTATTTAACGCCCATCCCATTAAACTATTCCATTTACCATTCTTTATAAAAAGAGCAAACCAAGACAATATACGCAGCAACTCCTGCACACTATCCGTATTCACTATTAACTTACAAAATAATAGTCCACAATAATGAGATCTAATGGAATAGGCAGTTATACCCTTCATCTTTCAAGCTGCTGCTTTGTTGGCTGCTTTCACTCACCCCAGTCACATAGTTATCTATACTCCTGGGGATTCGTTCACTTACCGCCGCGCTGCAACTCGAAATCTATTAGGAATAGTATAAAATAAGTTAGCCTCTCTTATAGCCATTCAGCCAAAATTGCTCACTAACCCAATCTGAAACTTGTATCATATATTCGTTTATTTTATTTAAACAAACATGAGCCTCTGATTCATAACATAATAACTTATGATTATCACCCCATAACTGATCTAATTTTTTCACTTTATCGATCGGAAATATATCATCTAATCCACCATGAACGGTAAAAACCTTGGTTTTACAAGGTAAAGAAACGTCCAATTTAATTTCATCAAAAAGAGACTGCATACAATTATTATCTTGCATAAATGCAAACTGGAAATCTTCTTTAAGCCTTCTTGGCAACTTATCAAACTCTGCTATTTCAGGTCCACCGGATAAATTGACGATACAACAAAATTTATCGCCAATTTTTTGCGCAACTCGTAGAGCAAAATAACCACCAAAACTAATCCCTAAGAAACAGAGGAGATCACTATTAATCCTGGCGTCATCCTCTAATAATTTAATTATAGAAGAAACATATAATTCCATATCTATAGCTATTGGTGAGTTTCCAAGATTTATTCCCTGCCCTGGTCCATCAAATATAGCTACCGCCATATTTTTCCCTAAGAAAAACTCGGCTAAAGATAATATTTCAATTTCAGTCATTGAATCCAATCCATTGGATAAAATAACACAAGGCAAAGGATGATTCTCTTCTTCTTTATACCCTTTAGGGAATATAAGGAAAAACGGCATATGAAATTTATCGACGACAATATATTGATGTTCAACTAGCAAATCACTATATTTTATACTAGATAAAAAACATGAACGAATATACTCTCTGAGCTGTATCTTTCTGCTCCTATCACTGAAATACATAAATTCTGCCCAATGATAACAGGCAGCGGCACTCCTCAAAGCACGAACATGACTGACTTCACTTTTAGCCGAGTTTGCAATACTAATATAGCTATCACCCACTTTTGACCAATTAATCATCCATTCATACCAAAACTCTTCTGAGGATAAGTCTAAGTTTTCCAACTGAAAATGACTCAATGCCGCAACAACATCTCCCCAGTGCACTTGGGGAGCATATTGAGAATTTAAGAAAAATAGTCTTGGCATAAAATAACCACAAGTAGCAAGAAGTTCTGGCGAAATTCTATTGGGTTTATTTTTATTATTCATTTTATTTTCCTTCGAATTACTAAATACGAGTGTCTAGCCACTCTTTGCAGGCAAAGACCATTTTCTTGCTATTCTCTGAAATAGCATTTTTTACTATCTCTCGTTGTTTCGCTTTATCTTCGGTACCAAATTTAACCGCACATAAATCATAATTTAACTCAACATCATGACTGGAAACAATGAATGAACCACTTCCCTTACTAAATATCCGCCATGAGCCACTATGAGACTTTAATACTAAAGGCGGCTCTGGTTGGAAATATTCAATTGATAAATTATCTGCATCACAGAATCGTATACTACGGAAAGTCTCATTTCCATTTGGTGTTGATACTCCCATATTAAATTCTTGATATTTATCATCATTGTAAATGACTTTCACTGAATCACAATGAGGCAATATCTTACCCCAGTCATTGATATTTAAGAATATATTATAAACATCATCAACTTGGTGAGGAATATAATATCCTGCTGTGAAAGTTAATAAATTTGATTTTTTATGACTTTCTACCTGGCTCTTGAAACTATCTATCTCCATGCGAGTATTATCATTGATAAATGAGATAATAAAGGAATTAGCCTGGTCATGATTATCAATACCATCAACGATACCACTGACATCTTCTAATAAAGCCCAGTTCCTTTGCACCGTTAGAATACAGCGTTGATCATTAATAGGAATGACTTGCCATCTGCCATACATTGTTTTGAATAATGGCATCGGTGTAGGCATAACATAGTCAACCCGATAAATAGCATCAAAATAATATCGTTGTGTTTGCCAACTTACTGCTTTATTATTTTGTTTTGCTTTGATTTCAACCAACTCTTCATTGCCTGATCTCTTTAAAACTTCCGCACCATCACAGAATGAAAAAATATCTGTCCAACAAGAGACATCCTTAATCAAAGCATAGACCTGCTGCGCTGGCGCTTCACATATGGCTGAGTGGGTAATCGTTCCTTTTAATATTTTTTCCACATCCTCTGTTGACTCTACAATATTTTTTATGTTCTTGAGTTCTTTAACTGAATTAGTATCAATGGCTTTACTGATAAATTCGTGTGCCTGTTCTACTGTTTCAACACCATCAATTAACCCAGTGATTTCAGACTCAAGATCATATAAATGTTCTAACAGTAGTACACATTGCTGAGAATTAATTTTAATCACGCGCCATGACGTTTCCATCTCTTTAACTAATGTCATTGGCGGATTAAGTTGTGACTTTATACTGAATGTTGCCGGATAAAATTTACGGTTCGATTCCCATTGCATTAAGACACCGTTAAGTAAAGCTTTAACTTCTATTTTTTCTCCCTCTTTATCCCTAAAGAGAGTTTTTACTTCCTGACAAGGCTCAAATATTTCCGGCCATTTTTCAGAATTTAAAATAATTTGATATACATTTTCCACCTGAGCATTACAAATAATTGAATGTGATTCTACATAATTCATTATTGGTTCCTCAATGTAAATAATTTCTTAGGATCGATTGATTTAATTAACTCTGATTTCAATATCTTATCATTATGGCTTTTCGGAAAGCATTCATCAGTAACATAGAACCAATCCGGCCATTTTTCTCGACTGAGTTTACTCATTAAAAATGATGAAATAATATCTTCAATTTCAGGTAATGACTTCTTAGATATCTCTCCACTCATGCAAGCAACCGGCTGATCAATAGCAACACCATTTTCATGGAAAGAAAAACCAACAACCGTAGCGACATTCACATTGGGTATTCGGGATAAAATAGATTCAATTTCTTCAGGATAAATTCTGTGTCCGTTAGCACTCATAAACGTATTTTGCTTACGTCCTTTCAAAACTAAATAACCCTCTTCATCTATATAACCAAGATCACCAGTGGCAAACCATTCATCAGGAGGCGTTATTTCTCCAGAAAGGACATCATAATATCCTTCCATAATACTTTTACCCCTTAGTATAATTTCTCCGATATTATCCGATGAACCTATAATAGGTTTAACTGCCACTTCCAATGTATTATCAATCTTACCAACACAATAAATTGAATTGAGATATCTTTTATCACGATGATCTTGCTCATCCACCCAACAGAAAGGACCATAAGTTTCACTTAACCCATATCCCTGCACCCATTCACAGCCAATTAATTGTCGCCCTTTCTCAAGTACGCTAGGAGGCATCGCCGCAGCGCCATAAGCAACCACCCGTAAACAAGAGAGATCAATATTAAGTTCTGCTGTCGATTTAACGAATAATTTCATTGATTCTGGGCGTAACATAATATGAGTGATTTTATTGCGAGAAAGATAATCAGGCCATCTCTCTACATTTCTATCTTCGGGTATAAAAAGTGTTGATTGATGCAATAATGAGCCGAAAGAAAAAATCACTCCAGTTGTATTATTCAACAAACCTGACATGAATATTTTGGCATCTTGCGTAAATTTTAATTTCTCGGTCACCGAATAAATTCGACGACATACTAACGATTCTGAAATACTAATGGCTTTTGGTTTGCCTGTACTCCCACTGGTGAACAGGACAATAAAGTTAGCAATAGGTTGCGGAGAATAAGTTATCATTGGGATTTCCGCAATATCATCACTAACTCTGATCTTATGATCTGAAATATCAATAACATTAATGTTGTTTTCTTTTAATTTTCCAACAAAATGTTTATCTTTTTTGAGATAAACAACAAAATCGTATTGCACTTCATTGGTAAAATTAATCCATTCATCGATTGTCGCTGATGATAAATTATAGGGCATTAATAAATGCAACCCCATAGCACTGGCGGCAGCCAAAAAGAAAACACCTAATTCATCATGTTCAAATATAACAATGACTTTATTACCTTTTTGCACTCCTCGACTCAATAAATCATCAATTAAATGGGAAACAGAAGATATCACCTCTTTTCTTGTATAATGATAATCCTTAGTGACAATACAATCATGATGTAAGTTATCATGCTCTGAATGTAACAACATAGAGATTAGTTTCATTTCTGTTTCCCTTTAATTAGCAATTAATTTTTATCGTTTAAACTTGATGAGACGAAATCAAGAACGGCTCTTCCTGTTTCCCAATGACTGAACTGACTTTTCGTCACGGAAATACCGAACTCTTTCGTAATCTCTTTTGCCAAGTCAGCCAATTCCGTAGAATCCATATCATAGGCATCAGCAAGGTTTGCATCCATATTGAAATCATCAATATTAACGTTAAGAAAAAGAGACAAAATCGTTTTTATTTTTACTTCTGGGTTATTATTCATATATTTTTCCTCGCGTAATTAAATATTTTAGAGATTAAATTGCTGAAAAACTCAACGCACATACATGACCCTGGTTACTAAAGCGCTGAATTATTATTTGGTTAGTATTTGAAAGTTCATTTATTTTATTAGATTGTTGTTCTCCATCCCCGTTATTTTCTGATAAAAATGATGATGCCAGGACTGAATCAATTACGCCGCTGACTGAAAATTGATTATTCAAGTAAGGCCTCAGATTTATAAATGATGTTTTTATCTCTTTATTGGAGAAAGCCTTACTCGTTATTTCTTTTTCATCATCATATATTCCATCCATAATAAATACAGCATTCTCATTATGGTTGAATAGTTCAGCAGTATATTCTAAGGTGTTATTTCTTGTATTTTTATCCGGTGAAAAATAATCAACAAAACCCGTTAATTCACACAATATCGAAGCGCCGCGTTCTAAAGCATGTTGCCTCTCTTCCAGCACTAGAAATGCAGCGCCTTCGGAAAAGTCCCCTGGCTGTCTTTCGCCAAAAACCTCAGAGTGTTTCTGGCTTGACTCTTTCTCCAGTAAACTTTTAACTAACGGGCTGGAAAGATGTTCTGACGCGCCACATAACATCACTTCGGCAACACCATTAGAAATCGCTTCAGCCGCATAGCCTATTGCTTGCATCCCTGCTACATCGGAGGTGGAAAATGTCTTAGATTGCGCACTAAAACCATAAAGCAGTGACAATTGCCCTTGAAGCGCAGCAGGGAACCATGCCGTAGCAACATAAGGTCCCATCCCCGATATGCCTTCAACATGGAGCGCTTTAACTTCATCCTCAATATGCTGCCATCCGCCAAAACAGTTTCCAACATATATGCCAACACGATTAGGATCAAGCTTATCTACATCCAATCTGCTCGCTTTTAATGCCATTTCAACGGCGACGATACCATAAACTGAAAATTCATCAATTTTACGTCTTAAGCGGTTATTGATATATTTTGCCCCATCGAAATCATTCAATGTCCTTATTACAGAACTTTTGTTGGTATTATTTATCGATTCCTGACCCAATAATTTCTGAATCACTTTTGTTTTTATAGCGGTGACATCATTGCCATCAGGATGTACTGCGCCAACGCCGGTAACAACAACTCTTTTACGCATTGTCTACTGCCCTCATAACAATAACACTGTGAATACCAGAAAAACCACTCGATAATTTTAATGCGGTCTTAATTGGATATGCGCAACCTTGATTAGGAATATAATCTAAATCGCAATCAGGGTCCGGCGTTTGATAATTAATTGTTGGATGAATATATTGCTTTTCTATTTCCAGACATAACGCTACAGACTCGATCGCATTAGCGGCAGCTAAAGCATGACCTGTCATTGACTTTAATGAGTTAATTGGAATATCAAATGCATTTTCTCCCAAAACAAATTTAATCGCATTTGATTCGTTAATATCATTTTGAGCCGTAGAACTGCCATGAGCACTAATATAATTGACCGCTGATGGCGATATCTGGGCATCCTTCAACGCCATATCAATGCACCGCGCCATTGCCATTCCATCCGCAGGCAAGTCGGTCATATGATAAGCGTTATTCACGGACGCATACCCTGCTAATTCAGCATAGATATGTGCTCCACGCTGCTTAGCATGTTCATAAGACTCTAAAATTAATATTCCACACCCTTCAGCAATCACAAATCCATCCCGCTCAAGGGAAAAAGGACAAGTCGCTGCTTGCTGATTTTCCAATTCTCTTGATGATAGCGCCCCTAAAGCTTCAAAAGAGCCGATAGAAAGTGGACAAAGCGGCGCTTCACTGGCGCCAGCCAGCATCACATCCGCTCTGCCATAACGGATATGCTCCATCGCAATGCCTAATGCATCAAGTCCTGCCGCACACCCAGTTGATATGTTACTGACGGACATCGATGCGCCATATTTTTTCGCAACAGAGGTGGCGGCAGAGCTGAAATCAAAGCTGTCATAATCCTCTGATTTAATTAAATCAGGATGAATATTCTCTTTGCCCCCTTTGGTGATCCTGAGCAAACACTCTTCCATTCCCGCAGCATCGGCAATCGCTGTTGCTATCGCAACGCCAAAACGCCGGCCATCAATGTCTGAAGGTTTTAAATTTGCATCTTGCATTGCCATCTCAGAGGCTTCTAGCGCAAACTCAAGATATTTACGCTCACTTTTCAGCACAAACTCTTTGCTATCGCTATCGTTACCGTGAACTTTTCCTATTGCTCCGCTTTTAAAACCAAATTTTTTTCTTCCCCACTCATATTCACTTACCCCCGATTTGCCGTTATGAATATTGTTCCAAAATTCATTAACGCCAACACCTGTCGGTGCGACAACACCTAGCCCTGTCACCACAACTCTACGTGGTTGAGATTCATTTCTGTTATTTATTATCACAATAATTATCTCGATAGAAATAGAATAAAAACTTATTCAGGCAAGTTTTATTAATATAAAAGTCACCCATTTTCACTTAAGAAAATCATTCTCTGCAAGTAGTGATGTTAAACTACTTTATTTATCTTCAAATTTACATTTGTTATATATATTCTTGATTTTTATCTCCTAACAAAGATTCTTGAAAATAAGCACCAGACCATAACTCCGTTTGAATACCCATTTGGTTATTTCACTGTTATTTCATCTACTTAGACTGCAAGAATAATATGAACATTTCAGGCTAAACCAAACTAAGTTAACTCCTTTCGATCTGCATATATACCTGTCATCTTTCAAGTTGCCTCTTTGTTGGCTGCGCTCACTCACCCCGGTCACATAGTTATCTATGCTCCCGGGGATTCGCTCCCTTGCCGTCGCGATGCATCTTGAAATCCATAGGGTATAGATAGAATAATTAAGTTTTTTCTTAATAGCTCAATTTATTCTTAAAAATCATCCAGAAAGGAGATGATAAATTTATTATCATAGAGCTTATAGCTGCTCATATTACAACATAGCAAAGATAATATACCTTTTGCTAACTTATTTATCGCCTTGCTCACTGGAATTTCCGATTAAATCGGCGTATCACTCTACCTCTAGTTATTAATTTATACTGAGCTGTATCTTTGTGGATTCGATACAAGTAAATCATGCAATGCACAATGCATACCTTAAGCACCTTCTCTAAACATTTATACCCGTCATCTTTCAAGTTGCCTCTTTGTTGGCTGCACTCACTCATCCCGGTCACATAGTTTTCTATGCTCCCGGGGATTCGCTCCCTTGCCGTCGCGATGCATCTTGAAATACATAGGGTATAGGGCATATTAGATTTAGTTGTATGATCTTGAAGTTTCTTTTCTGCTCATATTTCCCCCGTCTTACCATATAATTATATATTATTATTATAATATTGCGACTACTCGACTCCATGAAGCATCTGCTTTCTCTAATTTTATTGGAAAACAGCACACTTTAAATCCATAAGGTTTAGGAATACTGGTTAAATTACAAAGTCGTTCTATCTGTAAATAAGGATGATCTCGTCCGATAAAATGAGATGGCCATAAACAATCTTTATTCCCGGTTTTTTTATAATCGTTAATCATCTCTATGAATGGCCGATCAAAGCTAAATGCATCTGTCCCAATAATCTTTACCCCTTGCTCTACTAGCCATTGAACCGCACTACTTTCAATCGCTCTATAGTGAGTAAAATAGGATTTTGCCCCCATGAGCTTATCAGCTCCGGTATTGATAAGGACAATATCATTTTCTTTTATTTTATAATTAATTTTCTTTAATTGATTTTCTACCGCCTGTTTATCAATTGACTGATTATCATGACTAAAATCAAGTAATACACCATGACTATAAAACCAATCCAAAGGAATATCCGTAATTGTCGCTGGCTGGTCTTGCCCTTCATGCCACCCATAGTGATAGGGAGCATCAATATGCGTTCCGGTATGCGTGGTCAATTGATAATACATCAGTGATAATCCCATACCATCAGGAAAATCTTTGTGATCAATGATCCACTTTTTGCGTTTGAACAGCTTTACAAAGGCTCTTTTCCACCATGAATTGGTATGGAAATACAAATAACTCTCACCTAATTTATTGGCGCCCTCTTTATGATCAACGATTCCCCTAGTTACTTTCTCAGGTTCCCAAAAATCACAATCTATAGGAACACTTAAGTCAATAATATTACTCATCTTTGTTCCTTATAATTTCGGAATAATTTATTTCCTTGATATTTGGTGTAGAAATGACTTTCTTTTGAGATAAGGCACAAACAAATTGCTGACTATGAATCAATAATGTGCTTGCCTCCAATTCTTTCATATCTTTAACAGAATCAGAGTTATTAACCAATAATTTCTCATGTAAAGTCGAAGCAAATAATTTAATATATGCTTCAAGTCTAACCCAATAATATAATGACATTAAATGATAATAGTTATTAAATCCGAGACTAACTCCTGATAGTTGTTTTAACATTATACCTTTCATATATTCCAAATCTTTATCCTTAATAAAACGTTCAATAATTTCTGAAAATTTTACCTTAGAAGGAGTGACTTCAATATCAACACCTATTTCCCTTGAGCTAAAACCAATGGCACAATAGTTTCCTGAAGCACTCAGTGAAAAATAATATTTGAAGTCTTGCTCCGTGGATATATAAGGTTTTCCGTTATCATTCGTTATGATTTCATAATCAGATAAATATTGACTCAAAACATAACGTAATGCAGCCCGTCTAAATATAAATCTCTTTCTTCTATCCGCTAAACAAATTTGGTTATGGCGAACTATATCAGAACAGTGAATTAACTGTTCAATAGAAGCTAAATCAATATCGTCGATTTTGATAATCCAAAGATCAAAAAAATCAGATGATAAAGAAATACCGTCCATAATTAGTAATTACCTAATCCACCACACACATTAAGTGCTTGAGCGGTTACGGCCGCGGCGAGAGGGGATGCAAGATAAGCAACCATTTCAGCCACTTCATTAGGTTCAACGTATCTTCCGATAGGAACACGCTCTTCTACTCTTCTTTTCGCCTCTGCGACATCAGTGCCCCAAATTCTGGCGTAATGTTCCCTAACACGCTCCGCCATCTCGCTCTCAACAAACCCAGGACAAACCGCGTTAACCGTAACGCCTGAACCATTACGCGCTAATTCAAGCCCCAAGGATTTAGTCAGGCCGACAACACCGTGCTTAGAAGCAGAATAAGGCGCGCCATGAATAACACCTTGTTTCCCGCCGGTGGAGGCAATATTAATAATTCTGCCGCCAGATAACATTAAATTTCTTGTCAAAGCTTCACGTATAACAAAATAAGTGCCATTTAAATTAACGTTTATGACATTTTGCCAAGTTCGTGGGCTTATTTCAGCAGTAATACCGCCGCCAGAAATGCCAGCGCAATTCACCAGCACTGTCAGCTTATTATCTTCCAGTTGGTCAAACGCTTTTTTAACATCTTCATGATTAGAAACATCACAAACTATTTTCTTTGCAAATTGACTACCATATTTATTGCGTAGTTTTTCAATTGCACTATCAAGGCGCTCAGGAGTACGCGATAATAATATTGGTTCAAAACCACCCTCAGATAATCTTTCTGTAATTGCGTAACCAATATCTCCTGTCGCACCAGTAATAAAGGCATATTTCATCTGAACTATTCCTATCGTTATTTATATTATTGCTATTCACGGAAAAACACGATTACCCCTTACAAGCATTATTCACAAACTAGTGACAGTTTTTGTCAGCATTTACAAAAAATATTAACGGTTTTACGTAAAGATCAATAATATACCGGTGTTACATTTACAATAACTTATAATACCAAAACTCTTTATCATGTCACTATACAAATTCATTTTTCTGACTAATCAGAGAATCAAATAAATGGCCAGCAATAATCACCGCATTTAAAAAAGGTTGAAAATCATGATGTTATGAATTAACCGCTGGGTTATTTTTTCATGAAATAACAATCGATAGATGGGACAAAGTACAATATAGGAAAACCAGAAAGATTTTATTATCTATTTCTCAAACAGGCTTATGCGCCAAATTAACCCCATTGTTGGCACAGAGTAAGACGAAGCACGCGCTTTTACCATCAGTATGTCAGATCGTTTAAAACCGGTGATATGCTAAAGTGAATCACCGGTTGGCTTATGTGACAGTTTAATATATACCTGACTCCTCTATGGAATATAACTTTTGGTTATATTAAATATAACCAATAAATATATTTCAACAACGTTATTAAAAGGAATCAAATATAAAAACCATGATTTCTTAAATATTCTCTACCATAATAGTTCAAATCTTAATTTTATAACAAACAATCCGCCTATTAATAAAATCTTTACCAGATATTTATTGTAATATTTACGCGACTTCTATTATTTTATCTACAGCGACAGTCACCACACCTTCATGATAACTAAATTCGAAATTCCAACCGAGCCGATTTAACATATTAAATAATTTATCAATAGTGTGGTTTTCCAACTTTCCATTAATGATCTCGCTAATTCTTGCTTGAGTCGTTCCCAAAAGCTCCGCCGCTTTTACCTGACTTAAACCGCGCTCCTGAATCATCTTGCGGATGATCACCATTAGTTGAGCGCGAATATGCTTATCATTTGCTTCGTTAGGATTATTGCTTGATGAAACATAAGGGTTTTTCGTTACTATAAATTCCATAATTTCTACCTTAATTAGCACCAAAGCCGACAATTTATATCAAATTTGATATAGATTCAATATCTACCCAAACTCAGTACACTCATTCGTAAGGGCCGAGGAAACGCACCCCGTTAAAATGAATAAGATGGGACGGCGCATCTGCAACCCACACCTCGCTCTCCCATGCAATTTCGCCAAGGTAGCGGCTCATAATACTTCGATTCGGAAAGGCGGTAACGTAGACCAGACCGGCGGTCGATCCAGCAAATAATTCAGCGAGCTCAGCGTGCCGCTTGCTATCAACTGGGCCATGACTAGTAACAGATTCAACCAACAACAACCAATTTTTCGCTGTGTAATGCAGTACAACATCCGGCATCTTACCGTGTGAATCTACATCAACACCCAACCCAGATAACAATACAGAGTCGAAGTAACCCCACTTGTCGCCAGTATCACCAGCGTAGACCAACACACTACCCGGCGCAAAGCGTGGGGCAAAATCCTCGATAATGGCTCGTATCAGCATGCTATGCTCTCCGGGGCTGAGAGCAATTTTCCTCCCAGGAGCAATTTCAACAGGAATACGATTCTGTTCACGCTCTTTGGCATAACGGGAAATCAGCGTTTCCCGCTCGGCCAAATAGGCTGTTAAGTTGTCATACCATTCAGGCATACCAAAGGTTCGCAACAAAGCTAAAGTAGCGGGTTCAATCTGATAAACCGCCTTAGGGCTGTTCACTGAGCGATCAGGTTTATCTGGATTGTAAAGGGCAATACTCGCATGACAGAACTGATGCATAGTCTGACGGCGAAACGTCTCGCGGGTATTGGGCGCATATTCTTTGTTGTAGAACTCTCGCACCCAGTTCATGATGGGCGTAATGCCCAAAAGCGGGTTTTCCGCAGCGGCCCACGCCTTACCCGGCGTGAGGTTCAATAGGGCCAACAGACACAAAGCAGAACGCTCATTCTGTTGTGCGCGTGGCAACCCCAAAGAAGTGATGATCTGGTACGCCGCTTTGATATAGTCGTTTTTGTCGTTCATTCGATTAGGTTTCCTAATTTGGCATCAATCACAGCTTGCGTGAGTTCTCCTTGCTGCATAGCCCATTCGCCAAGTTCAATCAAAGTTGCGCGGCTCGGGTACTTCATCATCTTGAGGTCAGTTGCATTAACCTGAGTATGGCCGTTGAAACGTCGAAAATTCTCATCAACAGCGGTCGTGTTCAGGAACACAGCCAAGCCGCGGGCCAATCGTTCGGGCAAACCATGCTTGTCCTCATGGAATAGGTTTAAGTGGTTCTCAAAGCCCAATACGGGCGCGTCGCCAAATGTATCTGGTTCAACCACATTCGCCATGATTCGACGCTTTTCCTCTTTGGACGAAAAACGCCGTACCACACAGTAAAAACCGCTTGGGTAGAGCCACTTTTCAGTGTCAATGTTGCGTTCAATAGCGTTAGGCTTTTTCATACCTTCTATGGGCCATCGAGTAACGTTGCTGCTGAAATGGCCGGGGTAGAGTAAAGGCGCGGTCCCCGGCCCCGGCATGCTGTGCAGGTGCGCTTTCAGCCGGAAGTCAACCACAGGCCCAGTAGATACCTTGATACCAAGGTCAGCCAGCGTATAGCGGATTGCCGAGGATAACTCCAGGGCGCTTTTCTCCGGCGACGTGGGCACATGGATAAATTGCTCGGGGTCATCCGGGAATACAATCCGATCAAATGGGTACTCATGGGTAGCAAGGTCGGTTAAAGTGTCATCAGTCGAAGTTGATACCGTCACTGGCCCTTGCTGACCACCACATTCAAACCGAATGATGATGTTCTCTTGCAAAACTTCGTCATCTTTGAACGCCTTGCTGCGCGATCCAAATAAATGCATATGCCGAATAGCTGCACGCACCAGAATGAAATTACGGAATGGCCGGTAATAGGGTCCATTGCAAAAGCTACGTGGAATGATCGCCACGATCTGCCCACCTTGCACCGCCTCAGACACGGCAAGCGCTACAAAGGCCGAATACAGGTTTACTGTCTCGATACCAACACGACGCAAAGCCAATCGATGTGCTGAATTACTGTTAATCTTTTTGTAAGGCGGATTGAGGATCGCATGTGTATAACCTTGCGCCTGTTGATCTTTGGCAGTTGCCAGTTCGATATAATCACCCACGATGATACGCGGCGTCACATTGCTGTATCCAGCCAAGTGCTGTGCTAGATAACAACACAAGTTGTCATCAATCTCGTAAGCCGTCACCTCGGCAGACTCAAAGTCAAAACCACCCGTCACCCATCGATCAAGGAAGGCACACGATAATGTCCCCACTCCTGCGCCCGCATCTAACAGGCGGCAGGTACGCAGAGTGCTAGGTGGAAAAAGGGATGCCATAAAACGGGCTACGTTAGAAGAGGTCATGAATTGACCGAATTCAGCCTTGCGTTTCTTAGTCATCCGGGGAGCAATCTTACGGCGCACACTGTCTGCGGTTTCTAGTTGTTGGAGCATTATCGTATCTGGATAGTAAATTTCGTTTAGTGTAAATGATACACCACTGAGCAACAATGAAATCTGATTTTACCTCATATCCTCTGTACTGACTGTTTTAACATCCATAAAAACAGATAAAACATCCCCCCTTCATGATCAATCAACATGTTAACCCGATTTTATTAATTTCTTACTTTCCACCAAGCTACCCTCCTACTTTCAGCAACAAATAATAGCGATTCAGCAATTGACTAAAACGGGTGTCAATTTGCATCAGTAATGCCAGAGATACGGTACCGCTCTTTTTTTGCTCCGCCAGTTGACGCAGCAACTCTTCTAACGGCGGAGTATTCGCCAACGGCTGCCGAATACCAAACACCATAGACTTCAATTCAGAACCGGTGAGATAACGACCGCGTTTTTCATCCAATGCATCAAGTCGTTCTGTCAGATGTTGCAGGCGTAATTGGGCCAGATGGTAATTTTCCAATGCCGACATAGGCAACGCTGCTGCTTCACGCTGATGTAACCACTGATTTTGCATATCCTGTACTACTTGACTGGCCGGCCACAATGTACGTAGCTGTTGCAATAGCTGAGAGCCATAATTCAAAGGCCACAAAGCTGGCAAGGTGTTTAAATGTGTCAGTCGCGCCCGACTCGCATCTAACGTTTTATCCTGTAACCGGCTCAGTAGCGCCGCATTGTCCGATTGGTGTAATTCGACAAGTTGGGCAGGAAGCAGTGTCTGCGGTAATGGCGCTGTCGTCGCCAGTAAAGCCTCAACCAATGAGGACGGTTGTCGCATCCTGTCCACCAGCCAACCGCCTGTCACAACCAACGCACAAAATGCAACCCCCGCCACAAAACCGTGCCAGGCTTTCCAACGCGAGGCAGTCAAGGCCTGAGCGACTTTGACTTGCGGCTGCACCGATGAGATTGCCTCCTGTACCACATAGATCAGTTGCGGCGAAGATAGCTCCTCGGGCAGCAAAATAGCATTGCCTTCAACAGGCTGCGCGGAAGCGAGAGATACCGACACTGCGCCCTTTTCCTGCTCCAGAGACTCTAATCGCCGGGCGCTGTTGTGAAGCTGTACACGCAAGCTGTCGAGTTTACTCACATGTTTCAGCTCCAGACGTTGAAGCACTTCGCACAACTGTTCAAGCACCTTTTCCACTCGGTAAATTAGCGGCAAGTCAATATAGGAGAAGACGCAAGTACGCAATACCTGCTGTAAACGTGCAACCAGCCAGGCGAAAATTTCAATCCGCGCATGAGTTGGTTGAGGCCAGAATTGCGCCCATTGATGGCTCACTAATCCATCAATCAATGCTAATCCTTCATCAATACCGGCTAATCCAGCGCGTTGAGCTCGGGCCAACGTGTACCAAGCGGCACTTTGTAGCTCTACGCCATTTAATCGAAACAACGCCAGGCAAAGTTGTTCAACTCTGGCCCAATTAACATCAGGTCGAGCCGGATGGTTCAATTTACCGATCTCTTCTTTTAGCGCACTGAATTCCGGCAGCGCGCGTGGGTCATCCCCAGTATGTATCGTGTTGCCGGATGATATTGCAGTCATAACAGTTATCCTTATCAGGCTATTTCAGCAAGCTAGCCTGATGAAAAAGAGGGTTAATCTATATGGCCTTGTTGGCGTAAATGGCGAATTAATACCTTTCCTTCCGGCACAAATTCCGTACTAAAACGCACTAATCCTATGTCTTTCAGCTCTGCGTTGATGTCATAACGCAGATGCCCCGGCTCAATTTGCGGTAGTAACGTGATATAGACTTGCTTCAAACGCGGTTCATAGGTCAACAACGTATGTTCGATTGTGGCAATCAGACTCTGTGACGACGCCGGCAGCCCTTGCAAAATGACGTTGAAATCAGGCAGACCATAATCCGGCAAATGGGCAAGCGAACCCGCACGACTGCTCAGGATACGTTGCATATTATCCATCACGGATAAAATCACTTGATTCCGTTCATCGATCTGCTTGAGATCCAGCCCACCGTTAAAGTTAAACATCAACATTTCGTAAAGCGAAGGTCTTAGATGTTTCATTGATCACCCCTTCATCGCATCCAGTGTCAGGGCGCCGCTACCCAACTCGATCGTGCGCGGTTTATCCGCATCCAATTCGTCACGCCTGATCACCAACCGCCAACCATCATTGGCGGCATCCGGCGTATGAAACAGCCCCACTACCCCAACAAACCGCGCTGCTTTTTCCATCGGCATATCCAGTGACACACTCCCCTTCGGCGCCACTCTGATATCCCGCTGCGTCAGCCGATCCGGCTTAAGCACTTCACTATCGCCTTTCAACAGTTCCGCATAACTGGCATGCTCAAATGCTTTATTGTCTTTAAGCTGATAAACACGTACTACCGTGCTCAACGGAGTTTGCGCGTCGGTGGTGTTAAGCGCACTGCGCCCACTGAAATCCAAACGCAGCGTTTTCACCTGTTTATGAAAAATGGATTGCGTCACGGCTACCGTGCCGTCAGTTACAGTCTGTGTCAGACCACATCCAACTAACCCTTGCGTCATCAGACACACGATGCCGCCCATCACGACGGACTTAAAATTGATAGCTGCCATTCTCGGCCTCCCTATATTGATAACTCGGTAAGAGCCCTTGATAGTGCCCCAGATTAATTTTCACCATGCCTGAAACCGTTTGTGATCCCGGTTTCAATCCCAATACGCCCGTTCGACCTAACCGAACGCGCTGTTTCCCTAATTGCGCCGATGGCAATACCCATTTAGGTAAAGTGAGCTGTAACCGCACACTGCAACGCCACCCCAGATAAACACGCAGCAACACCAACAGGTCGGTATGCAGTTCTCCTTGCGGTAACCACCCTTGAGCTTCATCGATATCTTCGGTATAGAGATCCAGCGCCATTTGGCTGTTAACATCCGTCCCGACTTTGCCCAGTACAGGACGTTGAGAAAGTTGAACCGGATGGCGACGACTTAAGTGAACCGGTTGGGTTAACCGTACTCGCCTGCGATCATGAGGAACCACCTGTACCTGCGTGAGAGGAGCCAACAGCTTGACCAGCGCCATCACGCCTTCCGCTATCCGGGTTGGCAACCGCATGATGCTGAGCAGAGCCAGAAAGCGAGAAGCCGGCGTAGCAATATGTTGCTGGCTGCCGGCGATCCCCAAACCAATCAGCCCAAGCAGGCATTGAGAGGTTTGATCTTGACCACTCGGTTCATAAGTCGCGGGATAGGAATATTTACGCCAGATACGGTAATACTGGGTCATCATGCGATGGTTAAAAATATCCAGAAAGTCTGCTACGCCTTCATAGCCTTCACTCTGCTGGACGATATCATTCAGATAAGCCGTCGGCAGCGGTGAATCTACGCCATACAGGCCGAGAAACGTTGTGCGTACTGTCGGCGGCTGCTCCGGCTGTTGCTCATCCCACTCCACATTTTTCAGTTCACCGGCGGGAAAACCCATACCGGGATCAGGCCGGAAACGGATCGGATCATCACCGGGCGACATCGTACTGCCCAACGGCGGACACCCATCCCGCATACTCTCCAGCAACTGGCAGAAGCGATAAAAGTTAAAATCGTAAATATTCGGCGCCAGTTGCTGCATTAACCGGGAATACGCTGATTGTGATTTTCTTGCCATCGCAAACATCTCCCTGAAGGTTGAAGGATTAATGTCAATTGATTAAACAGATGAATATCGGTATACAGCGAGAAGAAACGGTTAAGCAGCTCACCGAATAGGAAAATATCGCCTTCGCCGGAAAAACCATTGCTGTTCAGCGTAATCTCAATATCAACGCCCCGTAGCAGGAAGCCCTTTTCAAAACGTTCGATCAACGCGTGTTTCACCCCAACAATGGCATCCAGACAGCGGCAGTTCATCTCGTCATTCGTCCAGTTATAAAGCCCTAACGTGCCGCGCAGCACTTCCGGGTTATCCATCATGCTAAGAAAGTTAGAACCGAGATGACTCAATATCCGCCAATGGAAACGGTCATTCGCCGGGGGATAACAAGGCAACGTTGGTGAACAGAGGTTGCTTACGCTCAGCTTGCCTGCGGCGGAGTGCAATGTCTGTTCAAGCTGGGTATTACGTAATGCCTGACGGGGTAACTGGCCGTTGGTTCCGGTGATACGCAGCGAAAGGGTTTCATCATCAATCTCTGGGTCGGTTTCAAATGATTCCCCACCGAGGATCAG
Organism: Photorhabdus luminescens subsp. luminescens; assembly: GCF_001083805.1. Classification (GTDB taxonomy): domain Bacteria; phylum Pseudomonadota; class Gammaproteobacteria; order Enterobacterales; family Enterobacteriaceae; genus Photorhabdus; species Photorhabdus luminescens. The sequence continues at coordinate 198,058 of NZ_JXSK01000007.1, forward strand.
CCAGGTATCGTGCAAACCCGAAGGACCTCGAGATACACGCGTATGGAAATAACGCTCCGGCGCGGAACTACGCATGATGCCGCCCCGATGGCGAAAGCTGCTAAACGGTACAAAACGCTGCGCGTCACCTCGTCGGGAAGAGGAGACTTCATCCACCGAATAGATTTCAGTATGACCATCCTGAATGCGCATCGGGCGCAGTAGATACTCATTTTGCAGACGCGAAATGTGCATCGGATCAGCTTCAACATTGAACAAATTGATTACCGGCACACAATGCAATCGGATATTTTCCGCTGAAAACTTCAATTCATAGGGCCACAGCTCACTGAGTACGATATCCAACTCAAACCAAGGCGTACCGGTAGAAATCTCCAACGAATCCAAGCCATTGAGCGCCACAAACATAAATTTTTCACGGAAAGTGAAATATTCCAGCAACAACTGATAACCACTGAACGCGCTCCCCTCTTTCGGCCATAAGAGATCATCACTGTCAAACCCCATTGGTGAAAAAGAGCCATTATTAAGATGAGAACGCTTTTCCTGATTCGGCAAGCGCGCGTAAATATGTTGAGTCTGTCGGGTTAGCGCCAGATGCAAGGCAGAACTCACCGGACGGCCCGCTTTGAGGTACAGAGGCAGCCGCGTCAAATCCACTTTATCCCACTCCGTCAATTGACCGCAGTCAAAGCGCAAACGGATCACGGAACGGCCGTCGGCTTCATTTTGCAACGTAGCAGAGGTGATATGCAGCGGTGTAATCTGCACATCACGGGTAGTCCGGTAATAGCAGCGGGTCTGGCTTGGCCCTACGGGCTGAGATATCACTTCAAACCCTTTGGCGATCATCTCACTTTTTGCCAAAGTCTGATAATCCGGCGCCAATTCAACAATGGAAAGTGAAGGAATAGTCCGCAGATAGTGCGGCCACAGCAAACTCACCAGCCCTTCCGTCAATTCCGGCAAATCATCGTCAAGTTTTTGGCGCATCCGCCCTATCAGGAAAGCGAAACCTTCAAGCAATCGCTCCACATAAGGATCGAGATCCCGCTCGTCACTCAGATTCAGCATCGCCGCTCGGTCTGGGTGCGCCTGCGCGAACTCTTTGCCAGCTTCACGCAGATAGTGCATTTCCGCCTCGTAATAGCGGAGAATTAAATCATCCATATCATCACTCTTAATGGTTGTTATAAAAAGAAAAGGAATAAAACAAGTCGAGAAGGCGTATGGCGGCGCCTACAACTGATAAGCAGAGTCAATCACCCGCAAAGTACCGACGCTCTGACTGGATCAATCGCCACCAATCCCGCCAGCAGCATCTCCATCCGTTGCGCCATCCTCGCTTTATCATGTTCACTACGTTGGGCTTTCATGCGCAGCAACTTAAGCAGACACGCTTTCACCTCAAACATCAGTTCCGGCTCCCATTCGCCAAGATTGAATTGCTCATCGGCGTCAAGCTCAGTCAGTAAATGCAGCGCTATTTCATGCTTGCCGTATTGCTCAGCCACCCGCGCCATCAGCAAGCGCTGTAACCAGCGGCAGCGGGCCCCATTGATGCCGGGCAATTGCCCCAACCAACGCAACGCCGCATCAATGCCTTCGCTGTCCGCCAGTTGCAGCGCCTCCGCCTCCAGCGCCAAAACATCATCATCGTGTCGAGGTTGCGCCGGTAAAGGCTCAAACTGCCAATCTGCCTGATTGTCATGAACCTGTTGGGTTATCCAGTTGGCGGTCACCTCATCGGCAAAAGGCGTTCCATCGTTATAGGCCATACTCTCCAGCCCCGGCAGCCGTTCAAGCAGTATTCTCAGATCGTGTTTCATGATGTCCGCCCAACTTTCATAAGGGCAGCCTAATCGGCTCAATGCCTGACAGAGATACCATTGCAAATCCAGCCAAAAATGATTCACCCCTTCCGCAAACATGCGCTCGACCTGTTCCAATAACTCATGCCAGTTCTGTTGCCGATAAAGCCGCTTTAACTGGGCGCGATATTCGGTGCGGGGAGGAACCAGACGGGTACGCCCATCAGCATCCTGTGGTGGTAGCTGATGCACGGTATCCCACCGGACACTACGTATCAGCCGGGCGGAAGAGAGCCAGCCCTGTGGTTGATCACGCAGATAACGCACCAGTTCACGCGCCTGATCCAGCAGATCACGCCCAGATTGCACCTGACGCCATACCGGCGGCTTACCCGGCGCGGATGCATTACTCTGTCCCGCCGATGGCGCCGCCGGAGCGGCAGTTTGCGGCACCACCGCACTCACTCCGCCGGACTGAGCTAATCGGTTCTCCAGTGTTCTTGCCAGCCCGACGAGGCTTGGACGAGATTCTTCATCCCAAGAGGAAAATGATTGTTCCAGTAACGCCAACGCGGCCAGAATATGGTCAAAATCAGTCCGATTTACCTCTGGATAGCGTGATAAACTGTCCCGCATTTTGGCGCCAGTCAGCCACTCCAGCGCAGCTTTACGGCTGCTAGCCCGACTGGGTAACAAGGCCTCGCCAAAACGATCCACTAATCCAGCCAATAGCGCCAACCCTTCTGCCAGACCGCGTTCCCCCTCACTATGCAGACGTGCCCACACATAGTAGGTCGCCACACGGACGTCTTTGCACCGGGTGGTCAACAGCTTTTCCGCCAGTTGACAAATCAGAGCGGTATCAATGCCACTGAGTTTATTGACCTCGTCCCGCATACACTGAAAATCGTCTTCATAGACCGGATCACAGCCAATGGGCGCATCAGTACTAATGGGTAACAACCAGTTTTCCCACAGCGCCGCATTCTGCCGTGCTTCTGCCAATACATCACGTTCAATAAAACAACTCGCAATTAGCTGTTGCAGCATCTTTATATTCTCCTTTGACGCTGAATATCTCTGTCAGCCATTGAAACTTGTTTTATTTCAACTAAAGAGATAGCAATAACTTCACCATCGCCATTGAGCTGTTCGCTCAAGCGAATAACACCTTTAAACATCATGAACCCTATATCATTAAGGATAAATTTTTCACATTTAGAACGTGATAATATTATCGTTCGGATTATTCAATGCTGCCTGTGAAAGTAGCTTGATAACTTTTATAAGGTCGTCTCTTTCGACAAATTTCTTTGAGAATACAATGTCGATTTTTTTATTTAAATTAACAACAATCAGTACACTGTTTTCACGCTCCTCCACCCTATTAATACAGCCATAGGGCAAGAAAATAGTTTTACTCAACGCGGTTGGTGTTAATAAAAAGCCCCCTTCCGTCTCGGCAAAGAAATAACGACCTTCTGTTTTACGATATGAGAGACAATGCATAGCCGTCATCATCATACAAATACTAACCGCGCCCTTCATTGACATAACCAGCGTTATGCAACCAAAAATACACATCCTTTTCCAATACCTATCCCGTACAAAATAAACCGCGGAATCGGGAGTCACATTACCTGCCTGATATTGATATTCATAGAATGGGGATAGTGCAACTCGTTGAATTAACAACAAACACCCAATGAAATAAAACGCGCCAAATGGAAAAAGACAAGATGCAATAAACGAGCTGACTTTCGCATACTTTGGCGCTTTGAGAATAACAAACAGATTAACCACCTCCAGCAAAATAAAAATCAACATCAAAGCATTGAATATCGATAATTTAGCAACAAGATGTCGCTCTTCATAAGAAAGAGCAAAATAACCAGCGCCAGCTACCTTTATAGCAACCAGTAAGACAAAATAGGTTAATACATTAATAGCCAAACCTATCCAAACTATTTTATAGATCTGATTCACAAAAAAACCTTAATTTACACAAAATTACAAACAAACCGAATAAAAATGGACAAAGCTTTACATTGGATAATTCGTTACTGAATTCCCCAAAGAAAAGTAATCTCTTAATATCTCTACATCTCGTTATAGATAATCCTGAAAACTCCCCATTACATGCTCTCTTTAATTTTCCTCCTCGGCTTTATTACTTGAATTAGTACTTAATTACTTGAATCAGTAATAGTAATAATAACTCCGAAAACAAGCCTCATCGGGCATAACTCTTTCACTCTCCTTATCAGATTGTTCGTCTGGAGAATTGACCTTGATTTCCTTCAACCTCTTTTCTGTAAATTTCTCAAGATTAATTTCTGTAGGATTAGGAAAACCCAATACCGTGAAAATCTCTTCAGCCAACCTAAATGTCGGTTTAGGTTTTCTCATGCAGGAAAAATAGATTAACGGTGAAAGGACAATTGCCATCAAAATACAAAACGAAGAGGCGTATTTTATATAATCAATCATGTCTTCTCTGGATTGCTCATGAAAAAGGCACGGTATCATAAATATAAAAAATAACAGTAAAGAAACATACCAGGTACCACGTGCCTGATATTTGGCATTTGAATGAATCCCCTGTCTACAACGCGGTGTCATAGAAACCACTCTCAATTCAGGATACGCAACCGCATAAACCACATAATGCCCTCCCTGCTTGGTTACCACTAATTCAACGTAATCACCCGCCTTTGCTACAGTAAATCCCAACCAACCGTGAAATGGCACACCATTGATTTTCCCTCGTACAAAATCACAGGTATCACTCTCCCGAACCTTGGTTTGCGAATTAATTGCTGCCGCTGAGGTATTTCCTGCTATCGATAGTAATAACGCCCCATACAGTTCCCGCTCTTCCTTACGAGCAAAGGCGGCCGGATCATATTCACGATCAGTAAAATAACCAACCACACACAGGGTTTCGAACTCTTCCAATATACCACTCACTTTGATTAATGGCTTACCCGGCGGTAATTCCGGCAGCGGCGGCTCTTTTGCTAATATTGCATCCAGTTCGGGGATTTTGGCTTGAAGCTCCGCAATGGCTTTTTCTATCTCCTCTCTATCTTCAGGATAACGCGGAATCATTACTTCTCTCTTAACTTCTATCTGTGTATTAAGACTTCTTCTCTGTCTTTTTATTTCATCAAAATCAATAGCATCTTTGTAAGGACGAAAGGTACTCATAAACCCTCCTTAATTGCGTCAGCAAAACTTTTACGTTGTTTTTCATACCGTTAATTTTTTCCATTTAATTACTTAGATCAGTAATAGTAATAATGGCTTGCGAAACATCCATCATCTGATAAAACTCTTTCACTCTCTTTACCGGCTCCCTCATCTAATGAATTGGCCTTGATTTCTTTCAGCCTCTTTCTTGTGAATTGGCGAATATTGAGATTCGTAGGATTAGGGAAACCTAATACCGTGAAAATCTCCTCAGCCAATTTAACTGTAGGTCTGGGCTTTTTTAGCCGGCGATAATATGTGCTGGGGGCAAATATCGCTATCATCAAAGCAAAAAATGGCAGCATATTTTCCAGAAGCTCCAAAGCATCTGTCCAAGCAACAATAACCAAAATAAGCAGGAATCCTCCAAAAAGACAGAAAGTACCGAATATCTGCTCTTTGGCATCTGCATGAATGCCCTGATCACAACGCGGAGTCATAGAAACTACCCTTAATTCAGGATGCGCAATCGCATAAACCACATAATTCCCTTCCTGCTCGGTTGCCGCTAATTCAACATAATCATCTACCTTTGCGGAAGTAAACCCCAGCCAGCCGTGGAAGGGGATGCCGTTGATTTTCCCCCGGACAAAATCACAGACATCCCCCCATCGAACATTGGTTTGCGAATTAGATCCCGAAGTATTTCCTGCCAACGCCATTAATAGCCCGCCATACAATTCCCGTTCTTCCTTACGAGCAAAGGCAACCGGATCATATTCACGCTCGGTAAAATAACCTTTAACACACAGAGTTTCGAACTCTTCCAATACGCCACTCACTTTAATTAATGGCTTACTGGGCGGTAATTCTGGCGGCGGCGGTTCTTTTGCTAATATCGCATCCAGTTCGGGGATTTTATCTTTTGTTTTTTCAATCTCCTTTTCTGACTCTTCTTTACTTTCTGGGTGACTTACTATCCAATCAAGATTAACCTCAATCCATGTATCAAGACTGCTCCTCTGACTTTTTATTTCTTCAAAGTCAATAGCATCTTTATAAGGACGACAAGTACTCATATGCCATCCTTAATTGCATTAGCAAAATTGTTACGTTGTTTTTCATACAGTTAATCTTTTCCATTTAATTACTTAGATCAGTAATAGTAATAATGACTTGCGAAACAAGCTTTATCTGGTAAAACTCTTTCGCTATCTTTACCCGATTCTTTATTCGGTGAATTAGCCTTGATCTCTTTGAGCTTCTTCTTCGTGAATTGGTGAAGGTTGATATCCGTAGGGTTAGGAAAACCTAACACAGTGAAAATTTCTTCGGCTAACTTAACTGTGGGTCTGGGTTTTTTTAGGCGGCAGTAATACGTGCTGGGGGCAAATATCGCTATCATTAAAGCACAAAATGGCAACATGTATTCCAGAAGCATTAAAATGTCTTTCATCATAAAAAAAACATCTGACATTATTAAAAGAATCAGATAAAGTGCAAAAAAACAGCAAGTACAGAATATTTGTTCTTTAGCATCTGAAAGAATGCCCGCCTTACAACGGGGCGTCATAGAAACCACCCTTAATTCGGGATGTGCAATGGCATAAACTACATAATATCCCTCTTGTTCTGTCACCGCTAATTCAACATAATCACCCACTTTTGCTATGGTAAACCCTAACCAGCCATGAAAGGGGATATCATTGATTTTCCCCCGCACAAAATCACAGACATCACTCACCCGAACTGACGTCTGTGAAGTTACAGCCGCCCCTGAACTATTTCCTACCATCGCCAGTAACAGTGCTCCATATTGATCACGTTCCTCCTTACGAGCAAAAGCGACCGGATCATATTCACGATCGGTAAAATAACCAATTACACACAGAGTTTCGAACTCCTCCAATACGCCACTCACTTTGATTAATGGCTTACTGGGCGGTAATTCTGGCGGTGGTGGCTCTTTTGCTAATATTGCATCCAGTTCAGGGATTTTGGCTTGAAGCTCCTCAATCGCTTTTTCTTCCTCCTCTCTATCCTCAGGATAGCGTGGAATTATTATTTCTCTCTTAATCTTTACCGATATATCAATATCTTTTCTTTGACGTTTTATTTCTTCAAAATCAATGGCCGCTTTAAGAGGACGACAGGTACTCATAAGCCCTCCTTAATTGCGTCAGCAAAACTGTTACGTTGTTCTTCACACAGCTTATTTCGCTGCGATTCAAGGTAAATAGATTGCGTGGACTGCAAATTCTTCGCTGGCTCCAAACCAAAAACACAGCTTCGACACCATTTTTGTAAATCATTTTCAGAAAAATATGTCACTAATGCTTCAACCACAAAAACTAAGAGCATCGCTTGCCAACTGCATAGCCAGGCAAAAGTTTCCCATGCTAGAACCCTTGATACTCCTTTAAAAACCAAACCTTTAGGCGAAAGCAATGCCCTCTTTACTAAGACTTCTAATAAACCCTTTAACGGGGTTGTTAATTGTGCAAAATCATAGGCAATTTTAAGACCGTAAAGACCAATAAACTGCCAGCGTCGTCCATTCCACAATTCCGCTCCAAAGTCACTGATATCTGCTCCAAAATTTAATGCAGCAGAAACCGTCCCTGCATTCGTCCCAATAAATTTAATAGTGTTGGCAGCAGCCATATTTTCTATGCCATGCTTAACCATTGGTTCCACAATCTCCATTGTTGTACTCAGTGTACTTAAAAACGCGGCGGTCACCTGAGCCTGGCCCTTAACATCCCCCTTGCTCTCTTTTAACTGATTGGCATACTCCAGCCCATTAAAAAATAAGGCCAATAATTTAATCCGGGATTTTTTTAATACCGGCTCGCCTTCGGCACTTTCAGCGAACTCCTTAAAATTACGCTCATAATCATTCTTCGCTTCAAGTCGAGCTTTTTCTCCTGATTCCTTAAGCTGCTTCAACACCTGTCGCCGGAATAGATCACCCTCTTGAAGCTGTGATACCGACAGTTTCACTGCCCGGCCAAAAGACACCCCTGAAATCACCGAGAATAGTCCCTTACTCAGCATTTCATTGGTGCTATTCAGCACTTTGCCTAAGCGGTTAAAATTAAAGAACCGATCGCCTAACGTCACCAGTCGCCGATCACTGTGCAACATCGCCCGGGCAAAGGTGCTGTTGGATTTGGGCGGCTTTTCCAGCGCTTCATTCGCTTTATCGTAGGCTTCAACCAGTTTTCCACTCAGCGTCGTCACCGTTTTCATAAACACTGAGATGTCCGCCGGTTTTTCATTCCCCTTATTCAGCTTCATCTTCTGTAAAAACCCGTCCATCTCTTTCATCACGTCCGGGTTATTCAGCAATAATGAGCGCCAGACAATATTTTCCGGCGACAGCGCGGAATATTCGTCAATTAAGGCATCTAAATATACACAGCCGGTTTCGGTCACATTCAGCGAAGCAATGGCATAATCCACGGCCTCGCGATAATTAAGGTTGTCCTCCAGTCGGGTGGAATGAAAATCCTGACAACAGGTGATAAACCTACTCTGTTTTAACCAACTCACCCTCAACTGTGCCAGTTGCTCCAGTTTTTGCGCTATATCAGCACAAAGATCAGCATAAGATTGGTTAAATGCCTGTCGCTTAGTCAGATTCAGCTCTGCCGTGTATTTTCCCCAGTCGCTGGCAAACACTTGGTTGTCCAATTTAAGCGTATTACGAGTAACATCTTCTTTAAGTTTTACAAGATCTTGAGCGGAAGCATGTCCAGAAATCATCGCTGAGATCATGTCAAAATTTCGTTCTGCTTTTTCTTCCGAGTGACTTGTCCTCAATTGGCGCAACTGATTCTCCACCCCATTTAATAAACTGTCGGTCATAAACTCAATCGACAATTCATCCAGAAAAGTTTTATGCTCCCCGACAATATCATCACTCCAGCCCGCTAATTCATGCGCTATCCCGATCGGATCATGCAACGCGATTAACACCGGCGAGACCGGCTTGCCATCCGTGTCCCGCCCGCGTTTTTGCATCGCTCTGACCGTAATGTCCGCACATCCCGCTCGTTTACTACTCCACGGATACAACGTGCCCCGCGGTTTCACCTCTCCGTAATAAACTTTATAGTAGGGCGCTTCTTTCATTGTCCCGCAGATACGCGTCGCTTTCGGATTACAGGGCAGAAGATATTTAGCGGAGTCACCGTCCTCTGGATGGTAATCCATCACATGACTCAGGTTCTCTACCGTCGCCTGAGCAATCCCCACCCCTTCCGGCACCCCGCGCCACTGCCACGGTTTCACGCACTGCATCCGCTTTTCCCGCGCTTCGCGGTTGTTGTGATAATACTCAATGGTCTCCCGACTCCAGGCAGAGGGAGTGAAAGCCAACCAGGTTTCCTGACGCAAGGCGATATCTCTTAGCGCAATAAATTCCATATTGGCGCTCTGATGGGTCGGCGCACGACAATCTGAGGTTTTCTTGGGAGAGACGCCAAAAGGGGCACAAAACTGTTGCCACAGCGCCCCATCCTCGCTAACACTCCAGGCATCCCAACTCTCCGGTTCATCTAATCCGGCATTAGTATAATAGACATACAAAAACCCCTGCCGTAAGGCACGCAGCGCATAGTGATAGCCCAGTGCCAAAGGTTCTGGCGTTTCGGCCCAAGCCGGCAAGGTTTCCGAAACATTATCAGGCACCACGGTATAACGCACCGGCAGCAGCGCCGGTCCGGTGGACTCACACGTCCAACAAAATGATTGATTCATCACAACATCTCCTGTTCTTCCGAAGGAAGACAGGCACCGCAATCATACCGGCGCCTGTTAGATTCAAAGTGGCTGGCATAACCGCCAGCCCGTCAACCCATTACGCCTGATTGCGCTCATTCCACGCATCAGAGTGAATGATGTTGCCGTCTTTGTACGTCCAGGTGATTTTTTCGTAACGAAGCTCGACACGTTCCAGATGGTTGTGCTTCTCTTTAGTCGGATCTTTGATGTCATGCATCAACGGCGCCACTTTTACCACCTTCACGTTGTTCAGATGAGTGATGAAATAGACCTTCTCCTGACCAGCATCATCAATTTGGTACCACTTGAATTCCGCCGATTTCAGGGTCTGACCAGACGTCACCGCTTTATACAGATACGGGCTAGACGCATCGACCTCTTTAGTGAACACCAACGGCGCATGCACACGAGTGCCGGTCAGCTTGCCGGTATTGTTATCCGTCGGGATATGTAACGCATGTTCCAGCGCCACCACCTCGATACTGCCCTCCCGGTTGTGTACATCCACCGAGCCTTTAATGTCGGCGCCGCCATCATCTTTCAACCATAAATACGCAGGGATTGCCATACCCATAACTCCTCTATTATTGAATGGGTAATGCCACCAATATCGGTGACGTGATTAAAACCCCAACCGAATACATTCTCGGTTTTCATCCCCAGTAAATTCGGGGAACAGTCAATAGATGCCGGTATTTCCTTATTCAGCAGTTAACCGGGAGAAGAATAATCATATAGCCTGGCACATGCGTTTAAATTAATAGATCCATTAACTACATAGACAGTTACTGAATAATCTATATCCTCCATGCGAGTGCATATTAAAATCAAGTCTTTTTTTATCAAATAGCACAATATGTTTAATATCAACCGCGAAATTCATTATATTTAAACCAATTCTAAACAGGATTTAATTTGTTGATATAAAAAGGTTGCATTGATTTAAATAATATAAACCCCATTCACCCTTCTGATATTCATCTCTTTCAAAATTATCGAAATAAAGTCTATTTTTATATTACTTTCAATATGTTATCCAATATTCAATTACAATGCCGGCATGATTACATCATCCAGATTATGATTAATAGTCACTCTCATCAATACGTTACTAATGCGTAAAAAAGAATAATTCTCAGTTATATTCTGCGAATGAGAATAGATTGCATTATTTAGCCTCATTCCATCAATAACAGATTAACCCTGATTCAGGCCAGCAATGACCCTGCCTTATAATAAAGCCTCACAGATAAATAGGAATATCACGACGATATGATTATAAAATATTGAAACCGAATGAATGGCAGAACTCAGTGACCTATTCCGGTAATATCACACCATTTATCACCTCCAGTTTATTCCGTCAAATAAGCGATTATTCCGCCTCCCAGTCGTTATTATTTATCCCCGATTCAGCCAGAGTATTTCCCCTATTCTCTACAAAAATCGTTTTCGGTAATATAAAACCCCGCAGTTTCAGCAATGCCAGCGGCCCTTTCCCCACTTCGGTACGCAATACCCAAGTCAGCGGTAACCCCTCCGGCGTGGTAAACCTCAGCCGGTAACGACTGTCATCCAGCATCTGCACTTGTGCCGCCTCCAGCCAGCGCACCAATCCCCATGCCCCCGGATACTCCCCATACAGCCGCGCACCGGTATTCACGCCGGTCCAGGTCAGCACCACCCCGGGATTATCCTCCCCGCCCGGCCAGCGTAAACGCTGCCAGCTCTCCATCTGGTTAAAGTAACGCAACCGCTGACTATCTATCGTCAGGTCCGTTTCCGCCACATCACGCACCGGTTTCGCTCGCAGTTCAAATCGTATTCCCTCGCTGCCGTTAGCAAACAGCACATCCGCGACCTGACTCAGTTGATTTATTGCGGTTAAAAAGGCCGGGTTAATACGCAGTCCCTGACTGTTCACTTCATCCACCACCCAGTGTTTACCTTCTTTATGCAGCACCCCGCCTAACTGATTGTGCAGAAACTGCTCTATCCGCCCGCTGTCGGCCCGAATAAACTGCCCCAGCATCGGCAAAGAAGCCTCATCTTGTCCCGCTACAAACGGGTAACGCCCGTCAAAGTCGGTCTGCCAGTCCATCGCCACCGCCGACTGCCATTGCGCATTCAGACTGGCCGCCGCCGGCTCTAACACCGTCTGCCACGCCTGCGTTAACGGCTGCACAAACATCGTCTGACCAAATCCGTTCCACTCCGCTCCCAAACTGGCGGCTATCAAACTGCCGTAGGTCCGCGTGTCTGTCAGTTCCACGCTTTTCCCCTGAAACACGCTCTGCGCCAGCGCTTCCATCACCGCCGGCGGGTCATCGGTATTCGCCAGGTGTTGCAGCGCCAGACGCACCCGGGTCACCCGCGTCAGAAAGGTTTGCAGACTCAGTGACGGGTCCGCCGTCAGCCCGTTTTCCGCACTACTTTTGCCCATCAGCGCTAATAACGGACCAAACGCGTTATCCAGCGGCCCCGGCTGCATCCGGGTCTGGTCGTCAATCACCGGCCGCTTATTTTTCTGGAACAGGTTTTGTGCCGACTTCACCAGCGAATCCGCCAGCGCCGTGTCCTGACGCCCGGTTTCTCCCTGATAAGCCAGCGTGTCCATCAGGGCAATCAGCGGCGACTGACGCACATCCGCCATCAGGGTTAACTGGTCCAGGGTGTCGGACAGGTTATGCGGTTTATTCCAGCGCAGACTGTTGAGGAAGCGCAGCCACGCCCCGGCGAAGTCAGTAAAATAACGTGCCGTCAATCGCGCTTTCAGCTCCGCCGGCGACACCGCCTTCAATACCGGCTGACGGCCATCACTCAACACCCAGTCAATCTCCTCCTGCCGGGACGCCGCCGCCTGCGCTATCGCTTTTTTTACCTGCCCTTCCCACGCCTGACGGGTAAACATCCCCGGCACCACTTCACGGGTGGTAAACAGGCGGCTCGCATCCGTCGCCCCGGTCATCTGCGCCAGCCTGAAATCCCCGTAACTGCGGGCCGCCTGTTGCAGCATTTTCTGGTACAGCATGCTCTCCGCATGACGCTGCCCAAGCTGATTGAGCAATATCTGACGCACTTCACCAACCAGCCCGTTATCCACACTGATTTTCCACTCCGGGTGGCGCGGTAAGTTCTCCGCGTAAAAAGTCAGCAGCGATTCGCCGGTGTTTCGCCACAGGCCGTCCGTCACCCCGGCCCGGCGCGGCCAGTCCGCCATCAGTACCCGGCTCATCACCGCCGCATCCGCTTTTTCCGGCCGCGCCATCATCAGATACACTTTCAACTGGTTATACGCCGATGTGATACGCTGATGACGCTGTGCGCTGCCCGCCGGTAAATTCACCAGTTCAGTCAGACGCTGATGGAGCAACCGGGCAGCGGCATCACGTATCAGTTCGGCATTATTACGCTGATACACCGGCCACATCGCTTTCAACAAGGCTTCATTCTGATTCAGCCCGAAACGGCTGTACCACGGCGTTCCGTGCGCTGACTGGCGCTGCAACCGGTCAATCTGCAATTGTAAGTCATGCTGACTGAGCAGACGGGCCGATAAGGTTCCCTGCCGGTCACTGGCCTGACTGATGCGTTCACGACTGACCGCTATCTGATGACGGTTAACCCCAAATGCAGTCACACTGCCCACGCCCCACAGCGCCGCCAGCGCTATCACCCCCCACTGGGCGCTTTTCTCCCACGGGAAACCCACCGCCTGTCCCCGGATATCACGTACCTGTTCCAGCACCCCGTCCCAACTGGCATCCACCAGCCAGCCATGCTCCACCATCCCGGACGGCACCGGCAGCGGTAGACTGAACGTTATTCCCGCCAGCACTAGCGGCGGCCGGTCTAACAACGGCGTCAACTGCCCGACCAGACGCGTTACCCCGCCATCCCGCAAAGACTGCGCCAGTCGCAACAGAAAATCGTGACGGTTTTCCGCTATCGCCTGTTCCATGCCCCGGTTCGCCAGCGTTGATATCAGGCCGTCCAGACTCTGCGCCAGCCTCTCCGGCGTTTCCCCTTCTGACAGAAAACAGCCCACCGTCTGGGTTGGCCGGTCGCGTTGGTCCCAGTGGCTGTGACGCACATTCCACACATACACCGGCGCCTGCCAGCCCAACTGTCGGCCCTGTTTCTCCAGCATGCGCAACGCGGTCTCTATCTGCGTCCGCTGGCTGAGCTGGTCTTCGGTCATCACCCACACCACGCCATCCAGCGGGCGACGGCGACGCAGTTGGCGCAACGCCTGTAACTGCGCTTTATCCGGCGGCGTCTGCAAACTGCCGCCCCACAGCAACAGGTTGTGCTCGCCCTCTTGCCATTTCTGCTGAACGAGGCCAGGAGCTATCTGATCTACTTCTTGATCTTCGCCCATCACCAGTAAGATACGTACTTTGTTACGCCAAAAGCGACCATAACGTCGGCTGAGGTGATAATTGATCATCTCCCTATTTTCATCCTCAGAGGTATAAATTTTTAACCGCTCTTCTCTGGCCGGGCGCATACCTTGCTGCTCGATTTCCCTTCTGATGTATTCCTGCCGATAGATCCCAACGATTACCGGAAAAAGACGCAATACACTAAAGATCAATACAGATAATCCCCAAGCAAATATCTTTTTATCATTTTCATCCAATCCGATTTTTTCACCGTAAAACCAGATACAAAATGCCAATACAGAAGCAACAGCGATAAATAGCAGTGCATTACCAATTTTGGTCCATTTATTACCGATCATTTTTATTCTTCCTCCCATGCCTGAACGGTATTTACTGTCCAGTTACGATCATTTTTCGCTAAAACTAAATAATTCCCTGAATGGTATTGAGACAAATCAATCGCCAACCCGGTTGCCAACCAATAAGCGCCCGGACCAGCCAGACCAATAAACTTTTCAATATTTTTAATTCGTTCCAGTTTTAATGCTGCATTCTGTTCTTTAATCACTGGCATAATTTGTGAAGTATAGGAATACATATCGTTATCACTCCCTAACATACCTATGGCTTCTTTCGTTGATAATTGGGTATTAATAAAGGTTTTAAATTGTTGTTCAAAATTTTCAGAGTCAATTTCCATCGGTCGATAAATTCTGGCTTTCTCAGTCAATTCAAATTTCTGCGCCAAGTCATCGGTTGCCATAAGCAATACCCCTAAGCCTTCTGAAAATCGTCCAGTATTTTCAATTTGCAGCAATATTAGCAATTGCACTTCACTGGCAGGATCTTTTAACCAATGTTCAATATGCATTGCCGACAAATAAGGCACTAGATTTAATTGAGACAATGGCTTACGAGACGGAAAAATCGATTGCCACTTTTCTTGCAATATCATTTTTAATTTCTCATATTCTTGTGCAGATTCATGAGTGATAACCGTTGCGCAGATTGGTCTATCCGGGGGGATATCAGAGATAGCCTTTTCAGCGCTGTGTAATAATATCTTCACTGAATCACGCCATTTATTCTCTGACCATGAAAAATAGTCTATTACTTTTTTTTCACCATATTGAACGGCAATTTTCGGCTCTTCCTGCACGATAGTCCCGGCGGTTACTTTCTCCGGAAAAAATACACTATTGTGTAACACAGACATATATCGACTGGCCCAGACTTGCCACTCTCTATCAATATGTTGTCGCTCTTGATGCCAAAAATGATATATCTCCAACCGATAACCAAAGAGATATAATCGCAGTCCAAATGCAGCCAGCCATATTAGGCCCACCGCACCAAAGATTATCCACCACTGTTGCAGTCTGATATATCCAGACCATAACACATAGCAAGTCATACCGATGCAAATAATAAGCATGCCTGAAACCAGCCAATGCCATAATACAGGAGAGACAGGTTCCTGCTGGATTGCGATTACAGGTTTATTCCAGCTCATACTTTTACCTTTATAGAAAACATTTGCAATAACCTGACAATGACATAGCGAAAACGATATTTTATGATTCAGAATAAAATATCATTGACTCTATGTTTCTCTATTTTCTCTTTTAAGAATGATTATCATTAACTTCCAATTAAATTGGCTCAAAAGAATTTCAATAATACGATATAAAGAAAATAATCTTTATTTCATGGAATTACCGCCCGCCAGTACATCGATCAACTGCTCGCCTGAATCAGGTTGAACCGTAATACTTTTATATCGCCAATGTCCTGCATGTTTATCTGCATCAACATACACCGTACCACCAGATCGATTTCCTGTTATAGGAATTTCAAATCCCGCTTCACTCTCGCTAATACTGCCAGAAACAAACCAGCCTGCTTCAATTGGCTGGCCTAAAACACTTTTCACCGCAGGATTAGATTGCGCCAGCGATAATGCTTTTTTATAGGGTTCTGAGGATTTCATTGCGCCTATGACAATGGTAAATACACCTGCAACTAAAACCGGAATAAAACAGACAATCATCCATTTCCATTTACGCACCACCCAACTGCGTTCTCCAGAAAGAGAGAGCATTCCCGTCGTTGCTTCGTCATCCGATAAACTCCACTCTTTTTGTATCGTTACATTTTTTTCTTTCATCTCTTTAATACCTTTTCATTCGGGCGAAATGCCACGTTATCTTATGTTCGAACTTCTTATTCCATCAGATATAGGGCAGAACCCTATTTACAGTTTTTTACAACTCATTTAACTATTGCTTATTTTCCTCTTTAATCGTGAAAGCAAAACCCATCGCCATTTCATAATGGTTATCATTATCCTTTCCTCATATAGCGACGTTACTGTTTTGTTTATTTAACTCTTTTTCTCCTTTTCAAGGATCATTCTATTCAGTTATTGGCTTCTCCTTACAACCATAGAAACTAGTTAGATTCAAAATCGTGTTTTTAGTTCAAAAAAAATTCATCACACAGAGAAAATCTTAACTCACAGATAAAGCGTGCCTTTCTTCAATCCCCTTTTACCCTTGCCATTGTTGTACTCCGGTGAATGTTGATAATCGCTTTCTGAACACTCGTCATTATCCAGTTCAGCTCCGAGTATGCTTTTCATGATTTTGCTATTCCCTGTTTATTAAGCTGGTTCACTGTCGGCTTTTCTCCGTCATGTGAATCTTTTAAATCTAAAGTTGAATGCTTGGTTTCAGGGTAGTTAATTACACAACGGAAACCATAGCCTGGAGAATTAACTTTATATTTTTTTAATGACACACTATTTCTTGCCACCGTTGTGCTATTCAGTACCCCCCCAACTCCTAGTCCTACATAGCCTCTCACAACCTTTTTATCACCATGCTCAGGCCCTTGTGGGTTATGTTCTGGTGAACGCTGATAATAGTCTTCGGCATACCAATCATTGATCCAGTCAATGCCATTACCCATCATGTCGTACAACCCCAGAGGATTCGGTGGAAAAGATCCCACCGGGCTATTACTTGAAGAGAACCCCTTTTCTTCATCGTAATAGTTATCACTGCTAGCAAAGATAAATAATTGACCTCGACTGCGCGCCGCATACTCCCATTGCGCCTCTGTCGGCAAATCTCCCCTCTTACCGCTTACTTTGCCCAGCCACTGGCAATAATCTTTAGCATCCTGCCAGTCTACTGAAGCCGGATAGTTATCACCTGTACTCTCGACAAAATACTGAGAAATCCTATTTTGTCTCAGTTTGTTATACGTTGCCGTTTTCGGCAGATCCAGAATCTCTCGGTAGCGATTAAATTGCCCCCAAGTCACCTTGTATTTAGCAATGCTAAAACTGTTCAGTGTTACTTTATGTTCATATTTATTATCTATATCTGAGTTGTAAAACAGGTTGTCACCGTCGCGCATGCCAAAATCCCCCATCATAAAACTGCCCCCTTTCACCGGCACCATTTCTGCCAAAGCTTCTTTCACCAAAGCCTGCTGTTCTGTCTGAATTTTCTTTTTATCTTTACAACCCGCCAGTGTTAGTAATACCAAACCAGCCACTAAGGGATAACAAAGTATGCTTTTCATGATTTCGCTACTCCCTGTTTATCAGACTGACTCATTGCCGGCTTTTCTCTGTTATCAGAATCTTTTAAATCTAAAGTTGAATTCTTGGTTTCAGAGTAGTTAACTACACAACGGAAACCGTAGCCCGGTGGATTAATTTTAGGGTTTTCAAAATAATTTAGCGCTCTCTTATATCGATTAATAACCAAATTGTCTTGGTTATCATCACCAACAGATCCTCTTAACACCTTTTCCTTTCCTTTTTCAGGACCTTTCGGATTGTGCTCCGGTGAATACTGATAATAATCCGCAGCATACCAGTCATTGATCCAGTCCATACCATTCCCCATCATATCGTATAGCCCTAGTAGATTAGGTGGATAAGAACCAATCGGACGAATACCCCCCGTAAAATTTTTATTCAGTTCATACACATTATTATTGTTGGCAAAAATAAATAACTGACCACGACTACGGGCCGCATACTCCCATTGTGCTTCTGTCGGTAAATCGACTTTTTTACCGCTCACTTTACCTAGCCACTGACAATAATCTTTAGCCTCCTGCCAATACACCGAAGCTGGATAATCCCTCCCTGTTAATGATTGATAAATATCAGCCTTCTTAAAGTGTTGGTAGAACTTATTCTCAGGCAATCCCTGAATTGCTCGATAACGATTAAACTGCTCCCAAGTCACCCGGTATTTAGAAATACTAAAACTATCCAGCGTTACCTTATGTTCAGGTTTGTTATCCTGATCCAAGCTATAAGGTAGATGTTCATACACCCGATGGCCAAAATCCCCCATCATAAAACTGCCACCTTCCACCGGCACCATTTCCGCCAATGCTTCTTTCACCAAAGCCTGCTGTTCTGTCTGAATTTTCTTTTTATCTTTACAACCCGCCAGTGTTAGTAATACCAAACCAGCCACTAAGGGATAACAGTGTTTTCTTTTCATGATTTTGCTCCTCCCTGTTTATCAGGGTGGCTCATTACCGGCTTTTCTCTGTTATCAGAATCTTTTAAATCTAAAGTTGAATTCTTGGTTTCAGAGTAGTTAACTACACAACGGAAACCGTAGCCCGGTGGATTAATTTTAGGGTTTTCAAAATAATTTAGCGCTCTCTTATATCGATTAATAACCAAATTGTCTTGGTTATCATCACCAACAGATCCTCTTAACACCTTTTCCTTTCCTTTTTCAGGACCTTTCGGATTGTGCTCCGGTGAATACTGATAATAATCCGCAGCATACCAGTCATTGATCCAGTCCATACCATTCCCCATCATATCGTATAGCCCTAGTAGATTAGGTGGATAAGAACCAATCGGACGAATACCCCCCGTAAAATTTTTATTCAGTTCATACACATTATTATTGTTGGCAAAAATAAATAACTGACCACGACTACGGGCCGCATACTCCCATTGTGCTTCTGTCGGTAAATCGACTTTTTTACCGCTCACTTTACCTAGCCACTGACAATAATCTTTAGCCTCCTGCCAATACACCGAAGCTGGATAATCCCTCCCTGTTAATGATTGATAAATATCAGCCTTCTTAAAGTGTTGGTAGAACTTATTCTCAGGCAATCCCTGAATTGCTCGATAACGATTAAACTGCTCCCAAGTCACCCGGTATTTAGAAATACTAAAACTATCCAGCGTTACCTTATGTTCAGGTTTGTTATCCTGATCCAAGCTATAAGGTAGATGTTCATACACCCGATGGCCAAAATCCCCCATCATAAAACTGCCACCTTCCACCGGCACCATTTCCGCCAATGCTTCTTTCACCAAAGCCTGCTGTTCTGTCTGAATTTTCTTTTTATCTTTACAACCCGCCAGTGTTAGTAATACCAAACCAGCCACTAAGGGATAACAAAGTATGCTTTTCATGATTTCGCTACTCCCTGTTTATCAGACTGACTCATTGCCGGCTTTTCTCTGTTATCAGAATCTTTTAAATCCACAGTTGAATTCTTGGTTTCAGAGTAGTTAACTACACAACGGAAACCGTAGCCCGGTGGGTAGCTCTTATGTTTTTCAAAGTAATTTAAATCTACTTTGTCACGACTAATAACCAAATTATCCTGGTCACTATCACCAACAGATCCTCTTAATACTTTTTCATTTCCCTTTTCAGGCCCTCGTGGATTATATTCTGGTGAGTACCGATAATAATCTGCGGCATACCAATCATTCACCCAATCCTGTCCATTACCCATCATATCGTACAATCCTAGCGGATTTGGCGGATAAGAGCCGACAGGACGCATATCCCCTGTAAAATTTTTATTCAGTTCATACACATTATTATTGTTGGCAAAAATAAATAACTGACCACGACTACGGGCCGCATACTCCCATTGTGCTTCTGTCGGTAAATCGACTTTTTTACCGCTCACTTTACCTAGCCACTGACAATAATCTTTAGCCTCCTGCCAATACACCGAAGCTGGATAATCCCTCCCTGTTAATGATTGATAAATATCAGCCTTCTTAAAGTGTTGGTAGAACTTATTCTCAGGCAATCCCTGAATTGCTCGATAACGATTAAACTGCTCCCAAGTCACCCGGTATTTAGAAATACTAAAACTATCCAGCGTTACCTTATGTTCAGGTTTGTTATCCTGATCCAAGCTATAAGGTAGATGTTCATACACCCGATGGCCAAAATCCCCCATCATAAAACTGCCACCTTCCACTGGCACCATTTCCGCCAATGCTTCTTTCACCAAAGCCTGCTGCTCTGCCTGAATTTTCTTTTTATCTTTACAACCCGCCAATGTTAGTAATACCAAACCAGCCACTAAGGGATAACAAAGTATGCTTTTCATGATTTCGCTACTCCCTGTTTATCAGACTGACTCATTGCCGGCTTTTCTCTGTTATCAGAATCTTTTAAATCTAAAGTTGAATGCTTGGTTTCAGGTAAATTAACTGCACAGCGGAAGCCGTAGCCTGGGGGATTAGTTTTAGGATTCTCAAAGTAATCCAAGGCTCTCTTATCGCGATTAATAACATGATTACCCCATATATCAGCCCCCACCGGCCCCCTGATTACCTTTTCTTTCCCTGTTTCAGGGCCTTGAGGGTTATGCTCTGGCGAGTACTGATAGTAATTGGCAGCATACCAATCATTCACCCAATCATGCCCATTACCCATCATGTCATACAGCCCCAGCGGATTAGGCGGATAAGAACCGACCGGACGAATATCTCCCGTAAAATTTTTATTCGGCTCATACACATTATTATTGTTGGCAAAAATAAATAACTGACCGCGACTACGGGCTGCATACTCCCATTGTGCTTCCGTTGGTAAATCAACCGGCTCACCACTCACTCTCCCCAACCACTGGCAATAATCCTTAGCCTCCTGCCAGTACACCGAAGCCGGATATTTTTCTCCTAGCAGTGCTTGATAAGATTCATATTCTTTCCCAAACTTTTTAAAGTGCTGATAGAAATCATTCTCTGGTAACCCAAGAATTTCCCGATAACGATTAAACTGCCCCCAAGTCACCCGGTATTTAGAAATGCTAAAACTATCCAGCGTTACCTTATGTTCGGGTTTGTTATCCTGATCCAAGCTATAAGGTAGATGTTCATACACCCGGCGACCAAAATCCCCCATCATAAAACTGCCACCTTCCACTGGCACCATTTCCGCCAATGCTTCTTTCACCAAAGCCTGCTGTTCTGTCTGAATTTTCTTTTTATCTTTACAACCCGCCAATGTTAGTAATACCAAACCAGCCACTAAGGGATAACAATGTTTTCTTTTCATCATTTAAACATCCTCACATAACGGTGCTGCTCAACAACCACCTGTGTAATACTTTTAAACAACTCTGCATTTACCGGTTTCAGCGGTTCATTTAAGCTTTTCGCTACCTCAGCACTAGCGGGCAACCAGTTATAAATATCTTTCAAATTTTTTGCATAATGACTAGGTTCAATAATGACTTTAGCCGCAAAGGGAACAAACTTATCACTACTCCCATAGACTCGTGGAGCTTCACCTTGACCTAAAAAGGCAACCACTTTCTCCTCTCCCGCCTTCCAGGCACTTATTCCTCCATCGTGATCTTCTCCTCCTCCACCCGGCACCTTATGCAAATTCTTCATCACCTTTTCGTAGTCGCGTTTTGATTGCACCCATTTCAGTACCGCCAATATTGCCCGTTTACGCGCACTGAATACCGTCATAAATTCCCCCTTTAATTCACGATTACTGGCTGGACTCGCTACTTCATCCCAGAAATTAGTTTCAATTAACGCGGCAATCATTGCCCCGCGAGTTTCCGGTGGCGCATATTTCAGTACGTCCCCTTGGCTATCATTAATCTTCTCCATTAATGCCACCCGTTTTTCCTTGTCACTCCAAGAGGCAAATAAGTCATCTTTCAAATCGCTAAATGTATTTCTTAACGCTATCTCTCCCAACTTCAACAACGGCATCATACAAAACGCGTAATAATGCTCCTCAATCATCAGCTCCAACATCTTCACATAATCCATATTGCGCAACATATAGGCCAGACATGGCATAAACTCTTCCCATATCGCCTCGCCATCAATATCAAAACTGACCGCCCCTTTACCGCCAACACCCCAACACAGACCACCTTTGGCAACGACGCGAATACGGCCATCCCGATAACTAAACGACACAATGCCGCTGAAACCCGCACCTGCCTGTAATGTCACGCCAACACTCACTTTCGCCAGCGGCCGAAATGCCATTGGATTCTTTTCCGGGTTTTTCCACATCAGGCCGCCACTAACATTGGCGCTGCACTCTGCCCCGACAAACATACTCAGTTCCTCACCACTATTTGACCCTTCCAACAGCTTAGATACATCCACCTTGCGACGACCCGGTATACCATTGCCATCCAGCGCCATCTGTACCGGTACCCCTTTCGCTACATCCCCTTTCAGGTTGACACCCGCCTCAATCCCCAAACTGGCCCCCACGCTGCCCGATAGGGTCAGCGTCAGATCAAACCGCCACATTCCCAACACGCCTTCGCTGCCATCCTTGCGCGGATAGCACAGCTTCACCCCTGTTCTGTCCGGCAGATAGAGCGTCGCTCTGGTTCGCGACTCCGCCAACGCAAAATTGGCATAAAAATTAATTTTCCCTGATCCATCCAACAGCCCTTTCAGGCCATTCTTGCTGATTTCCAACGGATTCAGTGAAGCTTTAGCTCCCGCGCCGTAAGACCAGCGCATCAGTTGTGATTGTGAATCAAACGCAATATGTTCCCCTTCATACGGAGATGTTTTCAGGCTGTTATTCAGGTCTTGCGCCCACTTCCCCCAAACACCGCTGTGATCATCAATCAACTTCACATCCAGTACCGTTAATGAAGGTTTGAGTTTTTTAATTTGCGATTCCAGCTTCTTCCCATCTATTTCCATTCGGGTACGGCTGTTGCCCTCTTTATCCGTGTACGGCACTTCCCGTAAAAAGCTTTTACCACCGCCTTTCTTATCCTGATCATTCAGCTTATAGCGCCGCCAGTGGCTTTTAATTTTGTCCGACCTAACATAGGTGTATTTGTAACCCTGATAGCCTTTATCCATCGCTATCAGTTCCGTGATACCAATCGCGCTTTTTTTAGCGTTTTCATCCAATAACGTAGTTTTGGGTAAATTTTCCGGCGGACTTAATGTGGTTAACTGATTGCGTAATCGTTCACAAGCCCCATTCAATTCGTCATAAGCGGCTTTTAGCTGCACTTCTTGCCCGTAAGCAGGCGCCATTGTCTGCTGAGTACACTGTTCTGTCAGAGCGCTTAACCGCTGTTCTGCCTCAATGCGCTGTTCCACGCAGCGACTCAAAAAGTTATGTTCCTCCACCAAGGAGTGGACATCTTCTTTATCCACAAAAATCAAGGTTTCACTGTCAGGGTGAAAATAAATTGCGGGCTCCGCTTTTATATACACATCGGTGTTCTGCGGTTTTACCCCTGTTTTTCCGGTCGATACAGCCATACGGTTTTTCTCTCAGTAAGTTAAAAGTGTTCAATATTCAGTTTGTCCGGCGTGGCGGTATGAATTTCAACGGTTTTACCGTTTTCATCACTCATCCCTTCAAACACTTGTCCATCCGCGGTGGTTATGCGGTAACGCCTGTGAGGTAAAATTTGCCCGCTGTCCTGATCTTTTAAGGTAAAAAACCCACTGTATCCCCGTGGCAGCACCGGCGCTGGAGAATGAATATTCTCAGCGCCCATTTTTTGTATATTGGCCGCTTTCAACAGGATGTTGCCGGGACAACCTAATTCGATATTGCCGTCTTTAATCCGAATATAACCACCGCCGCTGGACAGCAAGATTTCCCGATCGGCACTGACCGTGACCTTGCCCTCTACGCTGGTGATATCAATATCCTTTTTAGCCAAAGTTGACAGT
Source organism: Photorhabdus luminescens subsp. luminescens (assembly GCF_001083805.1). Lineage (GTDB taxonomy): Bacteria > Pseudomonadota > Gammaproteobacteria > Enterobacterales > Enterobacteriaceae > Photorhabdus > Photorhabdus luminescens. Next base: position 222,237 of record NZ_JXSK01000007.1, read on the forward strand.
TCATCATCCTGTGCCTGTATCGCCAGCTTTCCCTGATGAGCAAATAATTGCATGCCAGACTTTTGCGCAAACAGATTCACCGATTCACCACCAACCGCGGTAATGTCTTTCAACGCGCTGATATCGACATTTTTCCCCGCTATTACGCCAACACTGCGGTTGCCCGATGCCACTCTGACCGATTCAGGACTGACAATCCCTATCCCTTGTGGCGCATGCATCAGTATTCCCGGCTTTTTCAGCCCTTCCAGCGTCTGGTTAAGGTTAGTCTGTGCGGCACAATCCCCCGGTTTACCTTGGCCGACTTCTGCCGCCTGTGATAATGATTTTGCAATAGACAAAGCCGTTTCTAATTGCTCGATCACCGCCGCCATATCTAACTGCTGCCCGGAGGCTTTAACCTGCTGATCCGCGCTGATAAACAGCCCCTTCCCGGCCCGGATCGCCCCCCAGTCGTCGGTGCGCAACTCAAACCCTTCGCCGCGCTTGTTGGGATGCGGGCGCTGTCCGTCCACCAGATGGCCCAGATTGAGCTGGCTTTTCCCGCCGTATTCGGTACTCAGTTTGATGTGCTCTTTTCCGCGATCATCGTCCATCCGCAGTTTGTTGTTAGCCGGGGTGCGCAGCACGTTGCGTCTGTAGTTGTAGAGCGTCACGTGGTCTTCATGCCGGGAATCATGCAACGCATGGGCGATGTAGGGCCGGTCCGGGTTACCCTGCTCAAACGCGATCGCCACTTCCGTTCCCGGGATCAGCGGCCAGTGAAAACCGTGAGTTTTACCGGCATACGGCCGGGCTAAACGCACCCACAGGCTTTCGCCCCCCAACGGCCATTCATCCAAATCAAAATCAAATTTGACGCGGTAGCGCCCCGTGATGTCGATATGGCCGTAGATGTCATTCGGCCAGTCGCTGGTCACCCGCGCCGGAACCGTCCCGGCAATCACCGGCCGTTCCCTCAGCCCCGGCCGGTAGCTCAGCACTTCGCTGTAAGGCATGCCGCTAAAACTGACCAGATAGTTGCTGTCACGCCGGGCGCTGCTGCGCATGGAAACAATCAGCACCCCCGCTTTTCCCACCGCCGCCGGTCTCTCCCCTTCCAGTTCCAGCACTAAACCGGGAACCAACATCGGGGAGGAACTTTTGCCGCTGATCAGGCGCTGCCGGTACAGGTCGCGCTCGTGATGCAAACGGGCGTAGAATCCCGCCGTTTCCGGCGCCGGTTGGATCTGTTCTCCCTTCTCAAGAAAGTTATCGCCATAACGGTAAATTTCACCAACTACGGTGGTATCCCGATCCCGGCCGACCTGATATTGCAGGTCATTGCCCGCTTCCCGGTAGTTGTAGTCCCGCACCTTCACCCCTTGCGTCACCACCTGATGCTCAACGTGCAAATCCCACACCGAATCATGGTCGTTGTGATTCATGCCCGCCGGGTCACGTAACGGCAAACTCACGTCGTACTGATAATTGCGCTGGTTATCCCCAAACCGCACCACTTCGATCCCCAGACGGCCGTCCATTTCGAAGCGATACCAGATCCCCACCTCCGCCAGAATGCGCTGGATAAAATCCAGATCGCTCTCCTGCCACTGCACTACCAATTCCCGCTTTGGGTAATCCCGCGCCAGCGTGAACAGAAAATCCTGCCCGCGAAATTCGTGTCGTTCACGCAGGATCTTTTCCACGATTTCCGGCACCGACTGGTGCTGGTAAATCCCACTGCGTCGGGTATGGCGCAGCAACGCCAGATAGGGTTCCAGACAGACCTGATAGCGTGTTTCATCCGCCGAGGCGGCCAGCCGGTTAAACCGGGTGATGACGCCATGTACTTTACGCGCCTGTTCCGGGTTTTCCGGCGCCTGCAAGATAAACGCGGCCGGTTTGTTCAACATCGCCGCCGGGTCGATATCCCGGGTCGGGCTGGTGAAATCAATGGTGTAGCAATACGGGGCGCACAGGCGCTCTTCCCCGGTGAAGCTGAATACCTCCAGCTCGGCCTTGCAGCGCCGGATTTCAAGCCGGTAACGGGCATGGCCCGGCAATACGGGTTTACTCGCCTGAAGCTGACGGGCGCGCAGCATTTTTCTGTCCATCAATAGTTTTCCTCCGATATCGGATAAAACGGTCGGTTCACTCAGCGAAAAGGGCGCCCCACTTTTTAATAAAGTGCCTGTCGTCATAAGCGGTTATGTCAATTCAACTCCCGAAAATCCAGCCGAATATATTCCCGGTTGTTAACCCTGATAAATGCGGGGAACAGTCAATCGATGCCGGTATTGCTTAATTGCGAGCTGACCGGAATAAAAATAATCGCGAAGGCCGGTGATATGCCCGCGAATTAATAGATTCATTAATTACCTATAGGGTGACTGAATAATTTATATCCTCCCTGCGGGTGAATATAAAGATCAAGTCTTTTTTTATCAAACAGCACAATATGCTTAATATCAACGGCGAAATTCATTATATTTAAACCAATTCTAAACAGGATTTAATTTGTTGATATAAAAAGGTTGCATTGATTTAAATAATATGAAATCAATTCACCCTTCTGATATTCATCTCTTTCAATATCATTGAAATAAAATATATTTTTATATCATTTTCAACAGGTTAATCAATATTCAATTACAATTAAGGCATTATCACACTCTCCGCCTTATGGTTAATATTCATTATCATCAATACGTTACCAATGCGTAAAAAAGAATAATTCTCAGTTATATTCTGCGAATGAGAATAGATTGCATTATTTATGCATAACGCTATCGATAATAGCCTCACTCTACATCACAATCGTGTCAGTCACTTTCTCCGGTAAAAATACATCATTGTGCAACCCAGCCATATATCGGTTGGCCCAACCTTGCCACTCTTTATTAATATATTGGCGCTCTTGACTCCAAAAACGATATATCCCCAGACGGCAACCAAAGAGATTTAGCCGAAGTCCAAATGCAGCCAGCCATATTAGACCTACCACACCAAAGATTATCCGCCATTGTTGTGGCCTGATGTATCCAGACCATAACACATAGCAAGTCATACCGATGCAAACAATAACCATGCCTGAAACCAGCCAATGCCATAATACAGGAGAGATAGTCTCCTGCCGGATTGCTATCACGGGTTTATTCCAGCTCATATTCTTACCTTTATAGAAAACATTTGAGGCAACCTGAAAACGACATAGAGAAAACAATATCTTACGACACAGAATAAAATACCATTGACTCTACGTTGCTTAATTTTCTTTTTTAAGAATAATTCTCATTACTCTCGGTTTAACTTAAAATAACTCAAGAGAACCTAAAGTATTAATAACACCATATAAAGAAAACCATACTTATTTCATGGGATTAGGTGCAATCCATTGAGTCATTTCCCCATACAATAACGCCACTGTTTTGTTTACATTCAATCACCAGCATCTCTTTATCATTACAGGGAACTGGTTAGATTCAAAATGACGTATTTAGTTCAAAGAAATTCATCACACTGCGAAAACTATAGCCAGAAGGATTGAGTTTTCCGTTTTTAAGCAGTCTTTATCCTCGGTAAAAAGAACGACAAACACTCATGAGATATTCCTTGATTTCATCCATCAAATTTTTTACTTTGTTTTTCATACCGTTGGTTCTGTTATTTGATTACTTGAATTCAGTAATAGTAATAATAGCTTGCAAAACAAGCCCTATCTGGCAAAACCCTTTCACTTTCTTTACCGGTTCTCTCACCTAATGAATTGGTCTTGATTTCTTTAAGCTTCTTCTTTGTAAGTTTCTCAAGGTTAATTTCCGTAGGATTAGGAAAACCCAATACAGTAAAAATCTCCTCAGCCAGCCTGAATGTTGGTTTAGGGTTTCTCATGCAGGAAAAATAGATTAACGGTGAAAAGAAAACCGCCAGCCCCCCCCAAAATGAAGACATATATTCTATATATCCCACAAGATCTTCCTTAATAAAGAAAAACCACATTATCACGGACATAAAGAAAATAACTAAAGAACAATACCATGTACCAAGTACCTGATATTTGGCATTTGAATGAATCCCCTGTTTACAACGCGGTATCATCGATATCACCTTTAATTCAGGATGGACAATCGCATAAACCACATAATGCCCTTCCTGCTCGGTTACCGCTAATTCAACGTAATCACCGACTTTTGCTACAGTAAATCCCAACCAACCGTGAAATGGCACACCATTGATTTTCCCCCGTACAAAATCACAAACGTCACTTATCCTCACTGTGGTTTGTGAATTAGTACCTGAGGTATTTCCTGCTACCGCCAGCAATAATCCCCCATACAGTTCTCGTTCTTCCTGACGGGCAAAGGCGGCTGGATCATATTCACGATCAGTAAAATAACCAACCACACACAGGGTTTCGAACTCTTCTAATACGCCACTCACTTTGATTAATGGCTTACTAGGTGGTAATTCTGGCGGCGGCGGTTCTTTTGCCAATATTGCATCCAGTTCGGGGATTTTGGCCTGAATTTCCGCAATAGCTTTTTCTACCTCCTCTCTGTCTTCAGGACGACGCTGAATTCTTTCTTGCTTAACCTCAATCCATGTATCAAGACTGCTCCTCTGTCTTTTGATTTCTTCAAAGTCAATAGCATCTTTATAAGGACGACAAGTACTCATATGCCATCCTTTATTGCATTAGCAAAACTTTTGCGTTGTTCTTCACACAGTTAATTCCTGTTATTTAATTACCTGAATCAGTAATAGTAGTAATAACTTAATAAACAATACTTATCTGGCATAATCTTTCCTTTATCTGGTTCCTCATCTGGGGAGTTAAACTTGATTCTCTTCAGCCTCTTTTTTGTGAATTGGTAAATATCCAGATTCGTAGAATTCGGGAAATCTAATACTGTGAAAATCTCCTCAGCCAACTTCACTGAGGGCCTGGGTTTTTTTAGACGATGGTAATACGTGCTAGGTGCAAATATTGCTATTATCACAAGACTAAATAAAGACATATATTCCAGAAATCCGACAAGATCTTTGTCAATAAAAAAAACACCCCCTATCGCTAAAATTAACAGATAAAGAGAAAGAAAACAGCAAGTACCAAATATCTGCGCCTTAGCATCTGCAAGAATCCCCCTATCACAACGCGGGGTCATAGAAACCACCCTTAATTCGGGATACGCAATGGCATAAACCACATAATGTCCCTCTTGTTCCGTCACCGCTAATTCAACGTCATCACCCACTTTTGCTATGGTAAACCCTAACCAGCCATGAAAGGGAATACCATTGATTTTCCCCCGCACAAAATCACAGACATCACTCACCCGAACTGACGTCTGTGAAGTCACAGCCGCCCCTGAACTATTTCCTACCATCGCCAGTAACAGTGCTCCATATTGATCACGTTCCTCCTTACGAGCAAAAGCGACCGGATCATATTCACGATCGGTAAAATAACCAATTACACACAGGGTTTCGAACTCTTCCAATACACCACTCACTTTGATTAATGGTTTACCCGGCGGTAATTCTGGCGGCGGCGGCTCTTTTGCTAATATTGCATCCAGTTCGGGGATTTTAACTTGAAGTTCCGCAATGGCTTTTTCTACCTCTTCTCTGTCTTCAGGACGACGCTGAATTCTTTCTTGCTTAACCTTTACCAATATATCAATGTCTTTTCTTTGATCTTTTATTTCATCAAAGTTAATAGCCTCTTTATAAGGACGAAAGGTATTCATAAACCCTCCTTAATTGCGTCAGCAAAACTTTTACGTTGTTCTTCACACAGCTCATTCCGATGCGATTCAAGGTAAATAGATTGCGTAGACTGCAAATTTTTTTCTGGTTCCAAACCAAAAACACAGCTTCGACACCACTTTTGTAAATCATTATCAGAAAAATACATCACTAACTCTTCAACTAGAAAAATAACGAGCATCACTTCCCAGCTACACAACCAACCAATCATTTCACACAATAAAGCCCTTTCCCCTCCTTCAATCATTAAACTTTTAGCTGAAAATAATGCCCTTTTAGCTAATATTTCTAATAAACCCTTTAATGCTGTTGTGAATTGTGCAAAATCATAAATCACTTTAAGACCATAAAGACCAATAAACTGCCAGCGCCCTCTGCCACGCCATTCAGAATAAAGGTCACTAATATCTACCCCCAGATTTAATGCAGAAGCAACCGTACTAGCACCCGTCCCAATAAACTTAATGGTGTTGGTGGCAGCCATATTTTTTATGCCGTGCTTCACCATCGGCTCCACAATCTCCATTGCCGTACTCAATGTGCTTAAAAACGCGGCGGTCACCTGAGCGTGGCTCTTGGTATCCCCCTTACTCTCTTTGAATTGATTGGCATACTCCAGTCCATTAAAAAACAAGACTAAACATTTAATCCGGGATTTTTTTAATACCGGCTCTCCTTCAGCACTTTGAGCAAATTCTTTAAACCTATCGTTATAACTATTTCTCGTTTCAAGACGAGCCTCTGCTCCCGGTCTCTTAAGTCTTTCCAATACCTGTTGCCGAAACGCATTACCCTCCTTAAGCTGTGATATCGACAAATCAACCGCCTGATCAAACGCCACCCCTGAAATCACCGAGAATAGCCCCTTACTCAGCATTTCATTGGTGCTATTCAGCACTTTGCCTAAACGGGTAAAATTAAAGAATCGGTCCCCCAGCGTCACCAGTCGCCGATCACTGTGCAACATCGCCCGGGCAAAGGTGCTGTTGGATTTGGGCGGCTTTTCCAGCGCTTCATTCGCTTTATCGTAGGCTTCAACCAGTTTTCCACTCAGCGTCGTCACCGTTTTCATAAACGCTGAGATGTCCGCCGGTTTTTCATTCCCCTTATTCAGCTTCATCTTCTGTAAAAACTCGTCCATCTCTTTCATGACTTCCGGGTTATTCAGCAATAATGAGCGCCAGACAATATTGTCCGGTGACAACGCGGAATATTGATCGATTTGATCATCTAAAAAGGCACAGCCGGTTTCGGTTACATTCAGCGAAGCGATGGCATAATCCACCGCCTCGCGATAATTGAGGTTGTCCTCCAGTCGGGTGGAATGAAAATCCTGACAACAGGTGATAAACCCGCTCTGTTTTAACCAGCTCACTCTGAACTGGGCCAGTGGCTCCAGCTTTTTCGCCACTTCGGCACAAAGATCGGCATAACATTGGTTAAATGCCTGTCGTTTAGCCCGATTCAGCTCTGCCGCATATTTCTTCCAATCACGGGCAAAGGCTTGCTTATCCGATTCGATGGCGTGACGGATTGTATCCTCTCTGAGTTTGTCCCACTCCTGAACGGACAAACCCTCAGAAGCCGCCAAAATGGTATCCTTTTTTTTATCCGGCTTTTTGATATGTGTGGCGTGCATTTGACGCAACTGATTCTCCACCCCATTCAATGCACTGTCGGTCATAAACTCAATCGACAATTCATCCAGAAAGGTTTTATGCGCCCCAACAATATCATCACTCCAGCCCGCTAATTCATGCGCTATCCCGATCGGATCATGCAACGCGATTAACACCGGCGAGACCGGCTTGCCATCATCTGCCAGCCCCCGCTTTTGCATCGCCCTGACTGTAATGTCCGCACACCCCGCCCGCGTTTTACTCCACGGATACAAGGTGCCCTGCGGTCTCACCGCATTGTGATAAACTTTGTAGTAGGGCGCCTCTTTCAGTGTCCCGCTGATACGCGCCGCTTTCGGATTACAGGGCAAAACATATTTACCTGAGTCATTGTCGCCCAGACAGTAATCGATGACGGTATTCAGGTTTTCTACCGTCGCCTGAGCAATCCCCACCCCTTCCGGCACCCCGCGCCACTGCCACGGTTTCACGCACTGCATCCGCTTTTCCCGCGCTTCGCGGTTGTTGTGATAATACTCGATGGTCTCCCAGCTCCACGCTGAGGGCGTGAAAGCCAGCCAGGTCTCCTGATACAAGGCGATATCTCTTAGCGCAATAAATTCCATATTGGCGCTCTGATGGGTCGGCGCATGACAATCTGCGGTTTTCTTGGGGAAGATACCAAAAGGGGCATTCAGATTTTGCCACAGTGCGCCATCCTCGCTAACGCTCCAGGTATCCCAGCTCTCCCGTTCACCTAATCCGGCATTAACGTAATAGACATACAAAAACCCCTGCCGTAAGGCACGCAGCGCATAATGGTAGCCCGGCACCGTCGGCTCTGGCATTTCCGCCCACGCCGGCAAGGTTTCAGAAACGTTATCAGGCACCACGGTATAACGCACCGGCAGCAACGCCGGTCCGGTGGATTCACACATCCAACATAATGATCGATTCATAACAAAATCTCCTGGTTCTCTGAGGGAATAATGGCAGGATTGAGATAGCCGCACTCACGAGCCAGTGCCGACCACGCTTCTACTGTCAGTCCGGCGGTCCGCTCGACATAACCGCCAGCGCTCTCGCCGCCTTCATTGGATAACAGCGACTGTATTCGGGGGTGTAAATCAATCTCCGGGTGATATAGCAAGCCGTGCAATGCGCAGGTTTCCAGCTCCAGAGCATCATTAAAGGCATAGCGTTCAGTTACCCGGCGCAGCAAGGCCAGCATAATATGCAGAGATTCCAGCTCCGTCCGGCGTAACTGATTACGGTGTGCCTGACGATATTGTCGCAATGCCCGGTTCATCGGCCCCGACCAGACCATTTCTGCCACCTGTGCCGCTGTCAATGACAATGAAAAGGTGTACAGTTCCTTCGCAGACTGAGCATTGTCCCGGTGCAGTAACCGGCCGTCGCCGTCAATCAGATACCAGTCGGTTAACGGCCCCAACAAACGCGAGCGTTGCCAGCTATCCAGCAACGGCCATATAGCATGATTCACCGTCGGATCGTAAAAACGCAGCACGATTTGCCGTACAGGTGACAATGTTTGTACCGCAATCATCCCGATATGGTGCGCAATCGCGGCGGCCAAGCTGGCACTAAACAACCAGCCACACACCATTCGCCCACGTCCGGCAATCAACTCCGCCGGTTCGGCTTCCTGCAACGCCTGCGTGACGCTCAGCGCCAGCAGTTCAGCATCCTCCGACTGATTGATATCCAGTGATATCAGCCAAGGGGAATAGCGGGATTCGAAACGATGATGTTTTATCTGCGTCGGTATTGCCGCCGGCTGATGATTCAGGATGGCCGCCGGTAATCGTTCTTCCTGTCGGTCATTGAGAAAAACCGCCGGGTCAACCAGCAACCATCCTCGTCCATTGTGCCGGGTAAACACCGTATGCAATTCAGCCAACAGACGGGTTCTCTGCCTGTCTATAACATCAAGAGAAAAGTCATAATCAATTTGAGTCTGGGTCATCAGATCTTCCTCATTCCATCGTACTATCGTGAGCACTTGCCACATGCTCTGCCGTTGACGCACAACGCTCAGGCAAAGTCAGGTTTGAACTCTGACTCACCGGGCCGTTTTTCTGCAAAATGTCACACTGGAATCGGGCATTTTTCGGACCGGCAAAGGAAATATGCCCGTCTTTCAGAGAGATATAAGCCCCGCCGCATTCCAGACGCAGTTCCGTTTTCGCCGAGACGGTCACGCAATCCTGCTGACTTGCCAGCGTCAGCGCCTGTTGCGCCAACACATCCACCGCGTCAGTCTGTGCCTGAATCTCTACCCGGCCGGAAGCCGCCAGCAGTTTTAGGCCCAACGTTCGGGTGAACAAACTCAGCCCGTTCCCCACCGCCAGCCGGAATTTCTTCATGATGCTCATATCCGCATCACAGCCGACGGTGGTTATCAGGTTCTCCCCGGCGGAAAGCTGCAAATTGCCCGGCGTCACCTGAGCAATGCCTGAGGGCGCAGAAAGTAAGAGCGCCCGCTGTTGCAGCGCTTTAAGAGTGTCATTCATAAAGGCGGCCTGCGTTTCAATATCAGCCAGTTCCGCTTTCGCCGCCTCAGCGGCATGACGCAACCCCGCCGCGGTCTGAAACGCCGCCTCCAGTTCAGCCAGCGCCCGCTGCATATCCAATTGCTGGCCCGACGCTTTAATCTGCTGATCGGCGCTGATAAACAGCCCCTTCCCGGCCCGGATCGCTCCCCAGTCGTCGGTGCGCAACTCAAACCCTTCGCCGCGCTTGTTGGGATGCGGGCGCTGTCCGTCCACCAGATGGCCCAGATTGAGCTGGCTTTTCCCGCCGTATTCGGTACTCAGTTTGATGTGCTCTTTTCCGCGATCGTCGTCCATCCGCAGTTTGTTGTTAGCCGGGGTGCGCAGCACGTTGCGTCTGTAGTTGTAGAGCGTCACGTGGTCTTCATGCCGGGAATCATGCAACGCATGGGCGATGTAGGGCCGGTCCGGGTTACCCTGCTCAAACGCGATCGCCACTTCCGTTCCCGGGATCAGCGGCCAGTGAAAACCGTGAGTTTTACCGGCATACGGCCGGGCTAAACGCACCCACAGGCTTTCGCCCCCCAACGGCCATTCATCCAAATCAAAATCAAATTTGACGCGGTAGCGCCCCGTGATGTCGATATGGCCGTAGATGTCATTCGGCCAGTCGCTGGTCACCCGCGCCGGAACCGTCCCGGCAATCACCGGCCGTTCCCTCAGCACCGGCCGGTAGCTCAGGATTTCGCTGTAAGGCATGCCGCTAAAACTAACCAGATAGTTGCTGTCACGCCGGGCGCTGCTGCGCATGGCGACAATCAATACCCCCGCTTTTCCCACCGCCGCCGGTCTCTCCCCTTCCAGCTCCAGCACTAAACCGGGAACCAACATCGGGGAGGAACTTTTGCCGCTGATCAGGCGCTGCCGGTACAGGTCGCGCTCGTGATGCAAACGGGCGTAGAATCCCGCCGTTTCCGGCGCCGGTTGGATCTGTTCTCCCTTCTCAAGAAAGTTATCGCCATAACGGTAAATTTCACCAACTACGGTGGTATCCCGATCCCGGCCGACCTGATATTGCAGGTCATTGCCCGCTTCCCGGTAGTTGTAGTCCCGCACCTTCACCTTTTGCGTCACCACCTGATGCTCAACGTGCAAATCCCACACCGAATCATGGTCGTTGTGATTCATGCCCGCCGGGTCACGTAACGGTAACTTCACGTCGTACTGATAATTGCGCTGGTTATCCCCAAACCGCACCACTTCGATCCCCAGACGGCCGTCCATTTCGAAGCGATACCAGATCCCCACCTCCGCCAGAATGCGCTGGATAAAATCCAGATCGCTCTCCTGCCACTGCACTACCAATTCCCGCTTTGGGTAATCCCGCGCCAGCGTGAACAGAAAATCCTGCCCGCGAAATTCGTGTCGTTCACGCAGGATCTTTTCCACGATTTCCGGGACTGACTGATTCTGGTAAATCCCGCTGCGTCGGGTATGGCGCAGCAACGCCAGATAGGGTTCCAGACAGACCTGATAGCGTGTTTCATCCGCCGAGGCGGCCAGCCGGTTAAACCGGGTGATGACGCCGTGTACTTTACGCGCCTGTTCCGGGTTTTCCGGCGCCTGTAAGATAAACGCGGCCGGTTTGTTCAACATCGCCGCCGGGTCGATATCCCGGGTCGGGCTGGTGAAATCAATGGTGTAGCAATACGGGGCGCACAGGCGCTCTTCCCCGGTGAAGCTGAACACCTCCAGTTCGGCATTGCAGCGCCGGATTTCAAGCCGGTAGCGGGCATGGCCCGGCAACACGGGTTTACTCGCCTGGAGCTGGCGGGCGCGCAGCATTTTTCTGTCCATCAATGGTTTTCCTCCGATATCAGATAAAACGGTCGGTTCACTCAGCGAAAAGGGCGCCCCACTTTTTAATAAAGTGCCTGTCGTCATAAGCGGTTATGTCAATTCAACTCCCGAAAATCCAACCGAATAGAATATATTCCCGGTTGTTAACCCTGATAAATGCGGGGAACAGTCAATCGATGCCGGTATTGCTTAATTGCGAGCTGACCGGAATAAAAATAATCGCGAAGGCCGGTGACAGGCCCCCGAATTAATAGTTCCATTAACTTGATATACAGTCACCGAATAATCCTTATCCTCCCTGCGGGTGCATATTAAAATCAAGTCTTTTTTTATCAAATAGCACAATATGTTTAATATCAACTGCGAAACTCACTCTATTTAAACCAATTCTAAACAGGATTTAATTTGTTGATATAAAAAGGTTGCATTGATTTAAATAATATAAACCCCATTCACCCTTCTGATATTCATCTCTTTCAAAATTATCGAAATAAAATATATTTTTATATCATTTTCAACAGATTAATCAATATTCAAATACAATTAAGGCATTATCACACTCTCCGCCTTATGGTTAATATTCATTATCATCAATACGTTACCAATGCGTAAAAAAGAATAATTCTCAGTTATATTCTGCGAATGAGAATAGATTGCATTATTTAGCATAACTCTATCAATATATTGTCGCTCTTGATGCCAAAAATGATATATCTCCAACCGATCACCAAAGAGGTATAACCGCAGCCCAAATGCAGCCAGCCATATTAGCCCCACCACACCAAAAATTATCCGCCATTGTCGCGGCCTGATGTATCCAGACCAGAACACATAGCAAGTCATACCGATGCAGATAATCAGCACGCCTGAAACCAGCCAATGCCATAATACAGGAGAGATAGTCTCCTGCTGAATTGCGATGACGGCGTTATTCCAGCCCATACTTTTACCTTTATAGAAACTCTTTGAAATAACTTAACAACTACATAGAGAGAACGATATTTTATGACACAGAATAAAATACCATTGACTCTACGTTGCTTAATTTTCTTTTTTAAGAATAATTCTCATTACTTTCCAATTAAATTAAATCGGCTCAAGCGCGTTTTAATAATATTATACAAAGAAAATAATCTTTATTTCATGGGATTATCGACTGCCAGTAAATCGATCAATCGCCCACTTGAATCTGGTTGAACGGTAATATTTTTATATCGCCAATGTCCCGCATGCTTATTTGCATCCACATGCACTGTACCACCAGACCGATTTCCTTTTATAGGAATGTCCAATTCCGCTTCTCTCTCGTTAATACTGCCAGAAACAAACCAGCCTGCTTCTATTGGTTGGCCTAAAATATTTTTCACAACAGGATTCCCTTGTGCCAGCGATAAAGCTTTTTTATATGGCTCCGAAGCTTTCATTACGCCTATGACAATCGTAAATGCACCTACGATGAAAACAGGAATAAAGCAGACGATCATCAATTTCCATTTACGTGCCAACCAATTGCGTTTTTCAGGAATAAAAGGCATCCCCGTCGTTGCTTCGTTATCCGATAAATTCCACTCTTTTTTTATCGTTACATTTTTTGCTTTCATATCTTTAATACCTTTTCATTAGGGCGAAATGCCACGTTATCTTATGTTCGAACTTCTTATTCCATCAGATATAGGGCAGAACCCTATGCACAGTTTCGTACAATTCATTGAACCATTATTTATTTTTCCTCGATATCCAATGAAGCGACCAGTTTAGTATCAATAAAAGCCAGGGTAATACCCTCTTCTTCGTCGAAACCCAACGTCACGCCAGCAGGTTTATTGTGATGGGCCAGACGCTCCAGCAGTGCCTGTGATAACACCGGTAAAATTTGCTGGTTGAGCAGGCTGTCGATATTACGCGCTCCACTGTCCGGCAACAGACAAGCATTCACTAAGGTGTCGCAAAGGCTGCTTTCTACCGTGCAAGTCAGGCCGTAATGGCGATGAAGACGTCGAATCACTTGCTCCAGTTTGATTTCAACAATGCGTCTGAGCGCATCAGCCTGTAACGGGCGGTAAATCACGGTCTGAAAGCGAGCCAACAAAGCCGGCTGGAAGTGATCACGCAGCATCGGATGTAACAGCTCATGCAACATAGCATTCGGAGCATCAGGTTGTTGCGCCAATAGCGCCATCAGTTGATCACTGCCCAGATTTGAGGTCATTAAGATTACAGTATGGCGAAAATCGATTTCACGCCCTTCACCATCGCGCATAAAGCCACGATCAAATACCTGATAGAACAGGTTAATGACGTCACGATGGGCTTTTTCCACTTCATCCAGCAGCACTACACTATAAGGACGTTTGCGTACCGCTTCCGTTAAGATCCCTCCCTGACCATATCCGACATAACCCGGTGGTGAACCTTTAAGCTGAGAAACGGTATGCGGCTCCTGATATTCCGATAGGTTGATAGTGATCAGAGAACGCGCTCCGCCAAACAGGTTATCCGCCAATACCAGCGCGGTTTCGGTTTTCCCTACCCCACTCGGCCCAACTAACAGGAATACGCCCAATGGCCCCTGTTCCGGCGTTAATCCGGTTTTAGCGGCACGTAAACGCTGGGCGATTTCCCGTAACGCTGCCTCTTGACCAATAACCCGCGCCCCCAAATGCTGCTCCAAATGCAACAAACCGGTCTGTTCGTCTTTCAGCAAGCTACTTAATGGAACGCCGGTCCAATCAGCAATCACCGTTGCTACAGAACGCACATCAACGTCCGACGATAATAACGGCTGCCCTTGTTGCAGTATCGCCAGTTGCTGTTGCAACAGGGCTATATCATCCTGTCGGCTGATATCCTGCCGGGCATCGAGCAACTGTTGCGTGAGCTGTTTTTCCTGTTGATACTGTTTATCCCGCTGTTGTTGCTGTAGACACAGTTCATGGCGCTGCATGTCAATTTGTGCCAAACGGTCTGAATGATGGCATTGCCCCAAGGCGATATCTTCCAGTATCGCTTGTTGCTCTATCTCTAGCGCGGTCAATTGGGATTGAAGCTGCGTCAACGCCTCCGGTACCGTGTCCAGACTCATCCTTACGCGTGCGCTGGCGGTATCCAGCAGGTCTACCGCTTTATCTGGAAGCTGTCGCCCAGTCAGGTAACGGCGAGATAAAGTGACAGCAGCTTTCACCGCATCTTCCTGAATATGTACACCATGATAACGGGCGTATCGCGCTTTCAATCCACGCAGCATCAAGCAAGCTGTTTCATCGTCCGGTTCATCGACTTTAATCGTCTGGAAGCGTCGTTCCAATGCAGCATCCCGTTCAAAATACTGTTTGTATTCCGACCAGGTAGTGGCGGCAATCGTGCGTAATTCTCCCCGCGCCAAAGCGGGTTTTAGCAGGTTAGCAGCATCAGCGCCCCCCGCCTGATTACCTGTACCAATCAGCGTGTGCGCTTCATCAATAAATAGCAGAATGGGGGTAGGTGACTGTTGTACCGCTTCAATGACGTTTTTCAGTCGCTGTTCAAATTCGCCTTTTACCCCCGCCCCTGCTTGCAACAAGCCCAGATCCAACATCCGCACGCTGACGGTTTTTAGGCTGTCAGGGACATTGCCTTCAACAATACGCAGCGCCAATCCTTCCACCAGCGCGGTTTTCCCTACTCCCGGTTCCCCCACCAGAATCGGGTTGTTTTTACGCCGACGCGATAGGATGTCGATCATCTGGCGGATTTCGCTGTCGCGACCAAATACCGGATCAATAACCCCCTCAGCGGCTCTGGCTGTAATATCCAGCGTGAATTTGTCTAATACGTTCTGCAAGACAGATGATAATGGTTGGGGATTAAGCGCATATTTATCGGTGTCGCTATCCTCAATTTCAGCGATTGATCCATTCGCCGTCAGACTCGTCGCTACTTGTATCTCCGGGCGCTCGTCCGATTGTTGATCCAGCAATGGGCGCAAACGTTGTAGTTGCGTCACATTCAGGTTGAGTAACGGCCAGGTATGATGGGTACGCAACCAAGCCGGTTGGCCGCGCAGTACCTGCAAAAGATGCACCGAGCGAATAGATTCATTACCCTCTTCCAGAGAAGCGACACACCAGGCAACCTGTAGCAAACTACACAGGTCGCTCGATAAGCGTGGGCGTTGATTAATGCTATGCGGCAAACGGTTAATCGTCGTCAGCAACGATTGCCACAACGCATCCATATCCCACTCATAACGTCGAGCAACCACCGTAATATCGCCTTCGCCGCCTTCAAGCAGCTTGAGCAACCAGTGTTCCACAGTGATTTCAGCATGTGCCCGTGTCTGGCAAAATGCAGCGGCAGCTTCCAATGCCTGCGCGCAATAAGAGTTTAAGCGGCACAATAGTGCAGTACATATGGTATCCATATTAAAGTCCCAGTTGTCATTAAGAGGTTAGGCGGTATTCAACAAATGCCCCTATTCTCAGGTAAAAATTTATCTGTCTGGCGAGGTTTTCCTAGCCAGTTTTACGTTTACTTCATCCGCTGAATTAAAAGCGTTGCCATATCCGCGCATGGCAGCCTGTTAGCGCGTTAGGTCTGATGGCGCTCCCAAAGATCGTGCTTCTCTTGGTGGTGGTTGGCAGGCAGCTACGTTCGGCGGCATTAGACTGATTTCAACTCTGCGGTTGACCGCACGCCCGGCAGCGTTTGCATTGGTAGCAATCGGCCGCGTTGCGCCTTCACCTTTTACGACAAGGCAAGCCGGTGATACGTCACTGGTTTGTAATATCCAATCCCGCACTGCTTTGGCCCGCGCCAGTGATAGCACGCTGTTTTTTGCAGCATCGCCGGTTGAGTCAGTATGACCGGTTATCACCACCATCCAGCCCGGTTTAGCTTTAATGTCGATCAACGCGTTCACCAATACTTTGGCCGCTTCTGGCTTAAGGCTTGACTGTCCAACGTCAAACAGCGACATGCTGCTCAGGTTCAATGTCTGCGGCAACGGCTTGCCGCCCTTCGGCACGGGAGGCGGAGATACCGGTAACACCGCATGGTTGATCACATCCATCAGCGGCGTATAAAGGCGATCGCCTAAATAAAGCCCTAACCCTAAGCGCACCGGTTCGCCGTCACGTTGATATTTCTCCAGCAATGTCGCATCAAGCTTGAGTTGATGGTAAGCCTGAACTTTCGCGTCGCTATCTTTTATGTCAACTACCTGATAATGCTGTAAATCACTGCGTATCTGGCGCAACAGGCGCAAGTTGTTCCAGGCACTGGCAGCCAATGCCAGACAGACAAATCCGCTCAACAGGCCAATACCCCAAATGACCGCTCGTCGGTGCGGTGTATAACCAACATAATGTGGCAACAGGCGTAACATGGCATCGGGAAATGGCGATACGTTCACCGCCTCAGCAATGCTGTGGCTAATGCGGGGTAAAGTGGTACGCTCGACCAACCATTTCGTCCACACGTTGTTTGCCTGCGGCGTTTGCGGCAAAAACGTCAACGCCATTGCAATCGGGTAACAAGGCTGGCTGGTCAACGCCGGTGATTGGCATTCGCCCAAGACGTTTTCCACCATCCAGCGTTGCCATGCCGCCACGACAATCGCCTGTTGTAAATGTGCAACGCGTTGCTGCGCATCCCCTTCGGTCAACCAGATATTCATCCCAACAGCGGCGTGTTTTTCTCCCCATACTGTCATTGTCGAGCTGTCTGCCTGTAGCTCGAACCACGGGCTAATATCGCCATCAAGATAGCCTGCGATTAATACCGGCGTATGACAAGCGGTCAGTCGAGTAACACGGTCAACCTGATAGCGAAATTCCCTGATCTTGGCCGTCATCACCGCGCGATCGCATTGCTGTTCAGGAAAGAGTGTCAATAACACGCTGATCTGCTTACACCAATCAGGTCTGGCTGCAATAATCGCTTCTACCAGTGCGCTCATCTCACTTTGTCTCGGCACACAGATAAAACAGCCTTGTGGCGTGAGACGTATCGGCTCTTGCGCAAACAGCGTCGCCACGCTATCTCCGCAGGTTAGCACCACAGGCTGACGCCACGAGGCCGCAGGTAATGCCGCCAGCAAACGGCAAATACGGTCCTGATGGGATATTTCAGGTGTGGTACGTCCCACTCGCCGCCAGGCAATCACTGCTGCCATCAAGATCGCGGCCAACCACAATGCGACAGACACATTCCCTAGCGGCAAGAAAAACAGACATAACAGCGCCGCCAGAACACAAGCTAAAAGCCACAGCGCTCGTTTTAGTACGCAACTCAATTTGCTCTCCTTAGCCTTATCCAACAGACAAATATTGCCGAAGGTAGAGACGCAAACCGCACCACGCCAAAGTTACTCCGGCTACAGCCAAGCATCCCCAAAACCACGGAGATCGCGTACGCCAACATTGGTCCCGATGACGGTTTGCATGGGGACGTATCATCTGATGAGGTTGCACCGCCATCACACCGGCACGATCAGTCAATACATCCAGCAATGACTGACGTTCCTGAGAGATCTTTTCCAAGTCGCCGCCCTGAAAACCCAGTGCCAATACGCGCTGGAAACCCGCTAATACCAATAGAGAGGGTTGCGGTTGATTCAACACCTGACGTATACGTTCAAACAACCGTTCTCCCGCATGGTTGCTGTTGCAAAATCGTGTCTGCAACGGCGTTTTCGACCAGGTTTCATAGCCGTTATCCCGCTCAGGGCGTCTGAGTACGGTTTCATCCAGTAATGCACACAAAGCATAGATGATGTGAGCCATATTCTCTTCGCTGATACCACTTGCACTTAATCGCTGCCGTGCCGCATCTATCAACTCAACCCCTTTTTGATATAACGCCTCTCCGCGCATCGATTTATCACCGATTTTTAGCGCAATCACTAACATCCCAATGTCAAGCATCAGGTCATCAATTGAAATCTCTTTGTTCATGAGCGTAACACCGCAAACAGTTCTAACTGAACGCCCGACAAGGTACCGGGCACATAGAAGGCGCAACTTCCCGCCTCCAACATGGCTTTTGCCATCGGATTATTCAGATCGAAAGCAAAATATTGATTTTCCAATCGCAACGGGATCGCCGCCGGCACATGGCTAAGCGGATGTAAAGGAATACCGCTCAATGACAGGTTAATCAGTCGCTCAACATCATCAGGCGCCCCCACTTTACACAGTTGCGGAAACTGGGTTTGTAGCAAGTGCGCTGGCATCGACGATCGCACAGAAAGATAGAAGTCTGCCTCTTCACACAATCGCCGGTCATGCAATGATGCTCTCCACTGATTTTCACGCACGACTTCCAGTTCAATCGAAATCACCCTTGATGGCAGACTTGCCTCAAGTAATGTACTGATAAGCCGGATCAATGGCGGGAAAACGTCACTTAATTGGTTGTGTTGATAATCAGGGATCGCATCAAGATCGCTCTCCAATGAGAACGTCAGTAACGCCCCCGCTAATTTCACCAGTTCGCGGTAGATGATTTCCGGGTGCAATGCAGGCGCGGCGTTAAAATTATTCAACACCGGTTCATAGCCGTTCAGCGCATTCAACAACCAGAACAACGACACATCCGCGACAGCAAAGTCTGCCATGCGTTGGTGACTCTCACGACGCATCCCCATCAGACGGGTGCGTTTAGCGCGTAGCTGAGTCAGCAACAGATCAAGCTGTTCCAACAAGGGAGGATGAGCAGCAAAAGAGAGCAATGGCGGAACGAAACGATTATCCAGAATCCAACCGCTTTGCCCGTCACGCGCCAATCGCGCCAACGGGCATGTCAGATAAGCCTCATTCTGGTCATGCTGAAAGCGCAGGGAAATTGCATGGCGTTCAACCGCAATGGATTCACGTCCATCACCGTACTTATCCTGTATCTCAATCCACTCCTGCTGATAACGTAGCGGCGGTTGTCCCGGCCCCACACTTTCACTACTCTGGCGGCAATTGCCGCCATTGGCATGCTCCAGCGGTAACGCCAGCAATACCTCAACAGCACGCATATCCGCCGACGCCACTTGCTGTAAATCACAGGCCGCAGGCAGATTGTCAGCATAATCGGTATCAATCAGCGTTCCATCCTGTAAACGGACTTTGAGATGCTGAACTTTCAGGCGGTTTAAGCGCAGCGCCTCCTGATCAAACCGAATATCAAGTACTCCCCAAGGATGAATCAGCCCCAGATGGGCAATACAGTTGTTAGTCAGAGCCTCCCAACGCGCTTGTTGCTGAAATTGTTGAGGGGCTAAAAAGGCGTCTTCAATCCAGAGAGGACGTAAAATTTTCATCATAACTCCCAATAAAATGATTACGATTTCGCTTTTGGCATCTGAGAAACCAGAGATAAATTGACGTCAATCCCTTCCACCTGAAAGTGCGGCACCGCATACAGTTTGATGCGGAAGAACCCCGGATTGTCATCAATGTCTTCAACCACCACCTGTGCTTCACGCAGCGGATGAGAGGCCTGCATGTCGTCAGTCGGATCATTCATCTCCGTGACCAGTGTGTTGATCCAACTATTCAGTTCAATCTCGAGCAGACGCCGATCCTTAGTGGTGCCAATGTTCTCCCGCTGGATCAGCTTTAAGTAATGGGCAATGCGTGATAGCAGGAAGATATAGGGCAGACGCGCATTAATACGACTGTTGGCCGTGGCTTCCCCGGTGTCATACACGGCGGGCTTCTGTGTGGAATGAGCCGAAAAGAAGCAGGCGTAATCGCGATTTTTGTAGTAAGAAAGCGGAATAAAACCCAAATTGGCAAATTCAAATTCACGGGTTTCCGGGATCAGCACTTCTGATGGGATCTTAACCTGATAACCGGCGCCCAAATCATAGAGAGGGGTCGGTAAATCGGTGACAGCGCCACCCGCTTGTGGACCACGGATCTGCACGCACCAGCCATTTTTGACAAAACTCCTGACCATATTGGCGGCAAAAGCAAAAGCGGCATTGGTCCACAAATACTTACTGCGATCCGGCCCACTTACCTTTTCGATATAATTAAACGTTCGCACCGGCACACTCTCCGGGCCATATGGCAGACGCCCCAACACTCTTGGAAAGGTGAGGCCAATATAACGGGCATCTTCGCTGTCGCGGAAAGATTTCCACTTGGCGTATTCGGCGCGTTCAAAATAGTGACCAATATCTTTCATCACTGCCACTTCATCCATGCTCTTTTTACCAAAAAAGGCTGGCGCGACGGCAGTAATGAACGGCATATGCGCCGCTGCCGCGACTTTGGCAATGTTGCGCAATAAGGCGATATCCTGCGATCCGGCGCTAAATTCATAGTCGGCAATCACCGCGCCAATCGGCTCGCTACCCGGTGTGTCATATTCCTGAATGTAAGCATGACGATAGAAACCGCTCTGAACAATTTCCGGCGTATCGTTAAAATCTTGTCGCAAATCATCCTTAGCCACATCCAACACTTCAATTTTGACGTTCTGGCCGAGATCTGTTCGATCAACCAAAAATTTCAAACCTCGCCAGGCAGATTCTATTTGCTGGAATTCCGGTTGATGTATCACCACATCCAGTTGGCGGCCAATTTTGCGATCCAATTTGCCGATCTCAAAATCCAGCAATGCTTTATCCAACTGTTCAACTTTTTGAGCAGAGTCTTTCAGCAGATCAAGAAGAACGCTAACCGCCACGGTCACCCGCTCATCTTCCGTCACACCCAGTAATGCCTCACTGTTATGAAAGCATGCAATATCACTTAATCGCTCCACCGGACGTAAATTGATTTTCTCAAACAAAGACGGGTAAACCCCACCTGTATGATAGTTAACCGTCGCTACAGAAGATGTAGCCTGCTCTTGTACAGTCATTCAAATACCTTTACTTAAAATCTGGTGAAAAATAATGTGACCATGCACCGCCAGTATGTAGATCCCATTTAATATTAATACGCACCTTAGGAACTTCATTTTGAAAACGTGGGGTCATTGATGACGCCTTCCTTTACTACCAAAAACAGAATAAAAATATCATGGTCATGGCATGATAATTTACTGGAATAACATGCTTTATCAGATAGTTATGAATCAGTAATTAAACGGACACACAAATTATGAGGGAACGAATAATGGCATCTGAATTGACGAACTCTCTAACAAAATCGACCCATGCAAAATAACCACAACTTAATACACATCCTAATACAGAATTACGGCAGTAAAACATCCAACAAAGAAAAAATTAATCTTATATAGATAATAAGAGGGATAACATCAACAGAAGTTAAACAAGACAGAATTAAATAAAAATAAATGAGATCTGGGAAATTCTTAATGAAATTTTATAACTAATTATAATTGTTACTATTTTTAATTCTTAATTTGTTTCAAATTGTAACAATCTGTAATACTCAGTAAAAATAAGCAATAAACATCGAATAATTGTAATTATTGTTTCACGACTTTATTTAATCTTTTCTCCTCAAATGATATTGATTATTAATTATACCCGTCATCTTTCAAGTTGCCTCTTTGTTGGCTGCACGCCATCACGCTATACATGGTAAATGATTTACATCATTCACCTGTTTAAGTAGATTGATTCTTTATTACAATAATAGGTAATTGAAATCGTTTAATAAGATAAATAGTGCATAGATAATCATTAGAGAGATAAACGATTTCTACGCACATTAGCATTCCAATAATTTAATTATTAGCTCCAATAAAAACCCACTTGATAGTCAATCAAGTGAACTATCAACAAGGTAATTAAAATGCTGAACAATACGCGAAGAAATGCTCGCATTTCAACGGCTGTTTATTGATACAGAACGTTATCACTCATAACGCTATACCATTTCTAGATTAATATTATTATCATTAAATTCTAACGTTAGGATTTTATTTCCACCACCTCG
This sequence comes from Photorhabdus luminescens subsp. luminescens, assembly GCF_001083805.1. Lineage (GTDB taxonomy): Bacteria > Pseudomonadota > Gammaproteobacteria > Enterobacterales > Enterobacteriaceae > Photorhabdus > Photorhabdus luminescens. The sequence continues at coordinate 244,869 of NZ_JXSK01000007.1, forward strand.
ATTATTACCAGGAATCTCTAATGCATCATCGTAACTAAATTCTCTATTTATAGAATATTTAACCGCATTTTCATTTGGTGGATTCCAATAATCCTGAAATATCCAAATATTAAATCTGAATTCAGATCTTAATCCCTGTTCGGTATAAATATGAATTGCTTTATTAGGTTCATATTTATCACCTATCCAAGGGGCCCATAAATCGCCATGCCATTCAGACATCTTCTCCACAGAAAAGTTTCTCCTGGCAACATAGCCATGTTCAATGACAACTTTGCAGGGCGTTTTATTATAAATAGATTTAATATTTGTCACTCCCGCGATAATATTAATGGCTGGTCTATTATGAGTGTTATTTGATTTTCTTTCCATTTTATTCACCTATATCAATTAATAAGTTCAATATAATTATGATAGGATTTATGATAACTTCATCCTTTCGCACACTGTCATCCAGCATTGACCAAAATTATCCTTATAACATTAATTTCCCCCAGTAATATTACACTTCAAACAACATTTAACTCTTACTAATCACGCTAGTCTTCTTATATCAATGATTAGCCTTAAATTCAAATATAGCGCAAAATCGCTATTTTACCATTAAGGCTAGATCACAGATCTATCGTTATTATCCCTTAACTGTTACGCTAAGCATTATTGATTAAATTTTTCGTCCCACTTTTCATCACCTGAGCTAATTTCATTACATATATCGGTAATATCAGGGCGCTAACCATAGTCAGTATGAAAATAGGTCGCACATTCTCAGCAATAATCTCTTTACCGTCTAAGAAGATAGAGGAGAAGAAAAACACCACACCGGCTCCCAAATTGGAAAACGCCATCTGGAGGGCGCCAAAACCCGCACGATTTTCAGGCGTCGAGGCATAAGAAGCGAGCACGTTTGCCGCCATCACCTGCACATAAGTCGCGAACATAAAAAGTGAGAAGAAAACATATCCATCTACTTTTCCCGTCAATCCTAGAAAGATATTGACAATAAATAAAGTCGCCGCCGCAATGGTAATTCTCTGAGGAGGATATCTATCACAAAGCTTCCCGGTTAAATAAGTGCCCAACCAAGACGCAATACCACCGCAAAAGAATACCAGTGAGATTTGATTTTCCGGGATATAAAACACATTAGTTAATAACGGAGCAAGTATCGGAATAAGCATGAAGGGACTAAAATTACTGACACCACTTGCCATCCCGGCTAATGTTATTTTTTTGGTCAGCACAATTTTGTTCTGACTATTTTTTACTTTCTCTGCGCCTGGAATAAAGAAGAGGATTAGAGGTACACTCACGATGCATAAAATAACGATCAATAAAAAGGAGACTTTCCAGTTAAAACTCTCAGCCAAATATAAGCACAATGGTATACCTAAAATGCTAACGAATGAAAAAGATGAAAACGCAATCGCCAGCACCCTTCCCCGCATACTTTCTGGAGAATTATTCAGTAAGATCCCAATACCTACTCCCAATGTCACACCACCAAACAGACCGGCAATGATACGTAGCAGAATAAGTTGGTATGGTTCCGAAGAGAAAATCGTCAGGAACGTAATCAGGCCGAGAAACAATGTGTTTAAAATGAGAACCTTTCTTTTATTAAAGCGATCAATAAAGAAAAAGGATGTCAGGCCAGAAAATACCGAGGAAAAAACATAAACACCCGCAATAACTCCCGCCATCGTAACCGGCATGTGAAAATCTTTCGACATGTAAACAAAAAGCGGAGTTACCATCATGTACTCTAATGCATTAATAAACTGAACTAATGCAACAACCATCGCAATAACAACTATATTATTAGTTCCAACTACCTGATTATTTCCAATTAACTTCGACATTATGAGTCTCAATTCCTGTTGGCTTAAATTTCATCGACGTGGTAAGCAATTTACATCACATGCAGAGCAAAAAAAAGCGCCATGTATCATCACCGTGAGCGTCTAGCGTAGCCAAGCTTGACGTGGCGCTGATAGCGGCAAAACAGAATCATCAAGCAATGGCAATTTCCAGGCGCTGTTCATTGTTAGGAGTAAGTCACAAATGCCCGGCCTTTCTCCAATCATCTTATAATTGATACTCTATTGGTGGGATTACTATCTCTATTAAGAATCATAAAAAAGTAAAATACCTTGCTGATCCCTGAAGCAATTTAAAAAATTATGCAACAATAGCATGATGAAATCAGGGATATATCAATGATGAGAAATAAATAACACATCCTCTGGAGAGATCATGGCGAATATACTTAAATATGGCGATACCGTAAAAATATTAAATAGTTTCAGAAACTGGGATGGCGGATATCTTAGTGTATATGGAACGAGTGGTATTTCAGATGGAAAACATACCGTAATAACCACTTCTCAAGCAGGAACATTCTGGCGAATTGAATCAGGAACGGGCAAGCCTGTCGGCAGTGAAGTTATTAACAATGATACTATTTTACTCCACAATCTTTATCAATGTGATGGCGGCTATTTAGGGCATTATCAATCCTCAAGTCAACAGGTTCCAGAAGGTGAAATATACCCGATACATACATCAGATAAAAATATCCGCCCAGAAACCTTAGAGTGGATTATTTATTCTGACATGCCATCTATAGATGGGAAAATCAAAGAAGATGAAAGCATTACGCTATATAACCGTTGGGGAACCAGAGGCTTTCTTGATACCAATGGTTGGGTTGGAATCCCTGAAACAGTATGTCATGTATATACTTCTGCTAATAACCTCCGCAAACCTTATACCGGCCTGTGGAAAATGACACAAGTTAAAGATCCTTGTCTCCCGGTGACCAAACCCTCCAATTGTGCTGGAGAATGCGGTACTAGTGACGGCGGTAAATATTGTTTTCAGGTACCTCAAAGTATTCGATTTGGTCTGATAACTTATACGAATACAATTATCCATCAACAAACAGTAAAAGTGTATATTGACGATCTTCTGGTCGATACATTAACCGGCAAAGCGACAGAGACGAAAGCTTATACATCCGGTACAGGTAAAATCTGTATTGAAATTATCGGGGATGGCAAACCCTGCAAACTCCGTTATTCCTATAATACTCTTGATGGAAAACCCGGCTCAGTCATTATTGGTGCTGAAAATGATTCCAATAATAATTACAACGACAGCGTAGTCGTATTGAACTGGCCTCTGGTGAATTAGTTAAAAACACCCTGTTAATTTCATTATAAAAATCATTAATAAATTAAAGCGGTATTATGCCGCTTTTTATATAAAAATATTATCAATCTAATATATTTTTAACATGTCATCATTAAATCATAAAAACAAATAAAATATAAATACAAAATAGCTCCTTATGCCTTAATTTCACAATATAATCATCACCTCTTAGTATATATTTATATTTTTTTCAAAGAAACAACACCATTAAATCAATAAATAACTCATTAATATATAACATTGCCATAATCTATCTTTTCCATTAATTTCTATAGTGTAAATTTTCTGTTTCACCAAATAGTCTTAATGTCATTATTTCTATTATTTATCTATGAACAGGAAATTTAACAAATATGAGAAATCAATGACAAATTTAAAAACTACAAAGGATATATATTAATGAACTCAAGTGTCTATTTATTCCTTAATGCAGATAACGCTAAATATAATGAGATATCAAAAAAACCAGACCTTAACTATCCTAAACCTATCAGCAAAGATTGGCATAACTTACCTATCGAGTTTCAAAGAAATATTGACGATGTGATTAATTTAAATGGTTATTTATATTTTTTCAAAGGCTCGCAATATGTTAAATTCAATATCGCCAAAGCTAAGGTAACTGATGGGCCGAAGTTTATCTCAGAGGGATGGCCCGGACTGAAAGGAACCGAATTCGAAAATGGGATAGATGCAGCCACAGAATTTACAACAAATATTGTTTGCTTCTTCAAAGGCAGTGACTGTATCGATTACACTGTGAATTCACATACGATTAAACAAAACTCTATTGCAGCCAGATGGGGCATTACAAAGAAATACACAGAATTCAGTACCAATCTAGATGCGGCTGTACAGAGAATATCTTCTCGTATTGATCTCTTCAAAGGAGGTAATTATATCCGGTTTAACCTAAAATCGAATTCCATTGATTATGGACCGGCTCCCATTTCTAATTATACCGGAGGTCCCTTCAACAAAATTCAAGCAGCAGTATCAGTTGATCCCGATTTATTAGGCAGTGACCGAGGCAATAATGGGGGTTGTGGTGGAATATGTGATACTAATGACACTGGTAAACACTGTTTCCAGTTACCTCAAAGTATTCGATTTGGCCTGATAGCCTATTCTAATACCGATATTCATCGGCAAACGGTAAAAGTCTATATTGACGATCTTCTAGTAGATACATTAACCGGTAAAGGAACAGATAATCTGATGGCGACTAAAGCCTATACATCCGGTACAGGTAAAATCTGTATTCAAATTACAGGGGACGGCAAACCCTGCAAGCTCCGTTATGCCTATAATACCCTCGATGGAAAACCCGGCTCAATCATTATTGGCGCTGAAAATGGTACCGAGGGCAATTATAATGATAGCGTGGTAGTATTGAACTGGCCCCTAACATAAAAATGATTAAGAAAGTTCAGTCAGCAATAAGTAAAAATTAAATCCCCTTGAACAACTTCACATTTTTAAAATAATTCAGAGAATATCCTGTTCTCTGGATTATTTTATCGAATTAACCGAAAAATATCCCTATGAATAGTTAGGATCTAAACTTTGGGAAAATATTCAATCAATAAAATACATCTGATTTCCCGCTCCGCTAAATTCTGTCTGGTTCACTTCTAAATACTTGTATCATACAATATTGACTCAAGAGCAGATAAAAATACTGGAGCAAATTGTTGGTTGTGTTTATTTCGTCTATAACGTGACTTAAACGCGGTGCCCAATATTCATATTTAAGGGTTGAAAATATTCTCATGCTAATTATTTATTTGTGGCGGCAGGGAATATTGACACGTTCAACGCTTGTAATAAGCAATGTAAGACTAAAGCAATTTCATATTGCTATGATACTGTCAATAACGATAAGAATCACGTTGCCTTAGTCAGGTGAGTTTCAACTCATCCACAAATGACCTTGTAGGAGAGATACAGTGAGTAACCATTATGATGTTTTGATTATTGGCGCTGGTATTGCGGGCATTGGTACAGCATGTCATTTAACAAAGAAATGTCCTGATAAGAAGTTTATTATCTTAGAACGTCGCCAAACAATAGGCGGTACTTGGGATTTATTTCGCTATCCAGGCATTCGCTCAGATTCAGATATGATGAGTTATGGCTATAAATTCCGCCCTTGGACAGACACCAGTATTTTTGCCGATGGGCCTTCAATTAGAAGTTATATCGATGCAACAGCAAAAGAGTATGAAATTGATAAGAAAATACAGTTTGGACTAAAAATCACGCATACTGACTGGTCCAATGCGACTCGCCAGTGGACCGTTACCGCGGTTGATGAAATCAGTGGGGAAACTCGGCAATTTACCTGTCGTTTTCTCGTCGCTGCAACAGGTTATTATAACTATGATGAACCTCATTTACCTAAATTCCCCGGCATTGAAGATTTTAAAGGCCCGGTAATTCATCCTCAACACTGGCCTGAAGGATTAGATTACAAAGGAAAGCGGGTTGTTGTGATTGGTAGCGGCGCAACAGCAGTCACTCTACTTCCTGCAATGGCAAATGATACTAAACATATTACGATGCTACAGCGCTCCCCGAGTTATATTCTGTCAATCCCTGGAAGAGATAAGATAGCAGAGTTCTGCAAAGGCATTATTCCACAGCGCTGGATTTACGCATTGAGTAGAAATCGCAATCTCTTTCTACAGCGCTTAATTTATAAAACGAGTCGCCATTTACCTAATTTATTGAAATCATTTTTACTGTCATCTGCTCGCAAACGCGTCGGCCCAGATTTTGACATGAAACACTTGACGCCAAAATACATGCCGTGGGATGAACGGCTCTGTTTTATTCCCAGTAATAACCTATTTAAGGTACTGAAAGAAGGTAAAGCCTCTATCGTTACTGACAATATTGAACGCATAACTGAAAACAGCATCTCATTACAATCCGGCCAAGAGTTACCAGCGGATATTATTGTTACCGCCACTGGACTGCAATTACATTTTCTTGGCGGAATTGAACTCTCTATTGATGGGCAAAAGCAACAAGGTCATGATCGCATGCTTTATAAGGGCACGTTGATACAGAATATCCCTAATTTTGCCTGTCTGTTTGGTTATATCAATAACCCCTGGACGTTGAAAGTTGATCTATCTGCGGATTATATCTGCCGTTTGTTGAACGAGATGGATCGTCGTGACGCTACAACGGTGACACCATGTGCTCAGCCGGGTGAAATGCAAGAGGACGAACATATTTTTAGCGCCTTGCAATCTGGTTATGTAAAACGTGCAGAGGACTTACTTCCTCGTCAGGGACGTAATTCAAACTGGCAGGTTCCGCATGATTACAAAAAAGATAAACAGGTTTTGGGACAGCCTGTAGATGATGCCGCGTTGAAATGGACATAACCGCACGAAATTAAAAAATTAGTGGTTATATAATATACCCTCAGACCGCTGACAAACCTCGCTGAAAATCACGAGGTTTGTTTCTTTCATGATGAAGGATCATGCCACCCGCCTCATTTATCCGGTTTTATCCCCCGGCAGGGGTATTTGGGCTAATTTTTGTACCAGACGGCGTTCACTGGGAATGCCAAATAAATAGCCCAGTAATATCATCTCAATCAGCCCGACCGGATCAATGGCAGGCCGGCCATTATTGTGGCAATACAACGGGGCGACTCATTCGCAGATCAAGTCGAAATCAATGGCAACATCGACTTGACGGACCAAAGGGTTTTTGGGGACCAGCTCGTCAAGCGACAGAGTTTCTGGCGGGAAAGTTTGGGGAGACGGTGTTCTTAACAGGGCGGCAAGCTCCGTCTGGTGAACGGAACTGAATTAAAACAAAGTGACGGATAAAAAACCAGCACTTTGTCAATAATCTGAGCAACCACCAGGTTGTTCTTACCAGCATGTGAGTGAATTCAACCGGCCTGAAAAACAAATCGTCCGCCTAAAACAGCAGCATAGCGATTGAGTGTTCCCAACTGAGGATCAACCTCCCCTCTTTCCAGTCGGCTGATATTCTGTTTCTGGGTTCCCATCCGACGGGCAACATCTTCCTGAGTCATTTTGCAGGCTTTGCGCGCCAGTTTGAGTTGCTGGACAAGAGCCTTGCGAGCCTGAAGATCATCCCATGCCTCCAGCCCTTCAGTTGTTGCCAGGAGCTCAGCCTTAACATCAGACAGCGTAACGAAATCGTAATCATCACTGTTCATTTTCATTCCAGCATCCTCTTTACCACTTTCATTCGTTCCCGGGACAGTTCCAGTGACGTTTTAGGTGTCTTCTGGGTCTTTTTCTGCAGAACATGTACTACAAAAATTTGTCTGCCCGTATGAAAGAAGAAAAATCCACGCGCAATACCTTCACTGGCACTTACTCTCAACTCTTTCAGTCCATTGCCTACATCCCTTACTCTTGGTTCCCTGAGCTCCGGTCCTGAATTTTCAAGTTCTTCCATTGCATCAACAAGCGCGACCTGCAACCCTACAGGAAGTTTCCCTAATTCCTTACGGGCGGCGCCAATTACCGTTACGGTAAATTTCATATCAGCATCCTTGTAATCATATACGATGACTTTACTCCATCAAAACAAAACAATCAACAATGATTACTTTCAAACATTACTTATCTGATATTCTCCAGTTTATTTGGCACATAGAGACGTTCACGGTTTGGGCCGTTGCCGCCAAAAGACACTGTATTTGCACTGTCAGCAACCCCCGAACCGAAAGCAGGCATAACGGCGCCCATGATGCTGCTTCGCATACGCAAAACTGCGTTCTATCTCATTGATCCATTGCCATAGTCAGTTCACTGGTTCGGTAATATTGCCATCCACCATAACAACTTAATATTAATGGTAGAATAAGTAACCAAAGAAAGAGTCTACTACGCATTGAATATATCCTATCTATCCTATTATTGACGTTATATTATTTTTTTAAAAAAACACAAATAAAATTCTTACTTCATGGAAATAGAGTTAAATTGAGCTCTTTTGAACGATATAGAACGTGGTTCTTAATTCAGAAATGAGACTATGGTTAAAATCGCAATATCATACGCCTAAATATCCTAAGTGGTCATTCTATTCTAAATGGAAATTCATTTATCCCCGGAATGAAAATAACTTGGTTTATTTTTTTATTGTTTACTATTAATGAATATCTGAAATGGGGATAATCTGCTATCCCCAATGCCATAAAACTAATGGCCCGTTATTACCCATTTCTTTGACAACCAAGAGAAAGCCAGCCCAGATATCGCGCCAAAGATATGGCCTTCCGTTGAAATATCCGCTTGCCACGGTAACAGGCCAAACACAATCCCGCCGTAGTACATAAACACTAGAATCGCAAAGAAGAAATCTTTTACTCTTCTCAGGAAAAAAGCGTTAGCCAGCAGCAATCCCCATAAACCAAAAATCCATCCGCTGGCGCCAATATGAATAGCCGTGCGTCCAAATAACCAGACTAATGTTCCGCCCACAAAGATAATAAACAGGCTGGCTAGCACATAATAACGAATAGAATGTGCCATCAATAACGCACTTAATACTAATAATGCCGGGAGATTGCTGAATAAGTGCCCCCAGTTACCATGCAGGAATGGAGATAGTGGAATACCCATTAGCCCTTGAGCATATCGGGGAATGATACCGAAATTGCTTAGTGCGCCGCCGGTCAAAGTATCAAACAATTGGATTATGATTAGCATTATTGCTAATCCTATTAGTATATGAAAGCGTTGTTTTAGCCCTGTTTTCACTGTGTTTTTGCCCTATGATTTATTAGAAATCAAAATGAACTTTGTCTCAATAACGGTGTTTGCTCAGAGTTGACACTACGGCCACTACCATGTCCCGAAAGTTTGGAATTTAACAGTTTTGATGTAAAAAATAAATTCTATTTTAGTTCAACCAAATTCGGCTTGATAATAAAAAACAATCATATATCAAAGCATTAATTTATTAGAATTGTACCATTAATGTCAATAACAATTAAGTTTTTATTTTTCCATCACTATTAAATGCTTTACTCATTTAGCTTAGTAAATGATGTAAAAAAAGCGGTATTATACCGCTTTTTACTATGCTAAATTCATTATTAACCAAATATATACCAAGGTATTATTATTCAATAAAAAACATTCAAAGAGAATATTTTAAAAATATAAACCATGTTTCACATCTTATTTATATAATAAAAATCCATCTCTTATCATAGTATTTTTATTTTTGCAAAACATCAACGCCATTAAATTCATCAATTATTTATTAATATACAATCTTGATTACAAACCATCAATGAAATAAATTACCCCACATCACTCTGCAAATAATAAATACAAAACAATCATAATCAAAGCTTTGAATATCATTTTTATTATATATTATCTAGAAATAGTAAGTTTAAATAATTAATCACCATAAAGGAGATATAATAATGAATACAAATACCTACTTATTCCTTGATGCAGAAAACATTAAATATCATGATGATGCACAAATAAATAAAGGGGACACTCCCCAACCTATCAGTAAAAATTGGCCTAGCCTTCCTATCGCGTTTCAACGACATATTGACGATGTAATTAATTTAAATGGTTATTTATACTTTTTTAAAGGTTCGCAATATCTCAAATTCGACATAAAGAAGTCGCAGGTGATTGAAGGGCCAAAACACATTATAGAGGGATGGCCGGGATTAAGAGGCACTGAGTTTGAAAATGGGATAGATGCTGCCACAGAATGGGTCGATACAAAACGAGATGTTGTTTGTTTCTTTAAAGGTCGCGATTGTATTGATTATACCGTTAGTTCACACACAATTAGTAAGAAAACGATTTCAGCCAGGTGGGGAACTACCGGAAATTACTCTGGATTCAACTCTAATCTGGATGCTGTTATTTTATGGAGGAATATTGCTGGCTATTTAATTTACCTTTTCAAAGATGGTAATTATATCCGATACAATACAAATTCAAATACTATTGATATTGGGCCTACATCCACCCAAGCTGGTTGGCCTGGAGTCACTTTCAACAAAATTCAAGCGGCAGTCTCTGTTGATACAGATTTGTTAGGCAGTGACCGTGGTAGCAATAGTAGCTGTGGCGGAACATGTGGCACCAATGACACCGGTAAACACTGTTTACAGTTGCCTCATAGTATTAGATTCGGACTAACTGCCTATAATAATACGAACATTCAGCAAACGGTAAAAGTCTATATTGACGACCTTCTGGTAGATACATTAACCAACAAAGGAAAAAATAATCCGATGGCGACTAAAATCTACACATCAGGTACAGGAAAAGTTTGTATTGCAATTGAAGGAAATGGCAAACCCAGCAAACTGCGTTATTTCGATAACACCCTTGATGGAAAACCGGGAACAGCGATTATCGGCGCTGAAAATGGCACTAATGATAATTACAATGACTGCGTAGTCATGTTAAATTGGCCGCTGGTGTAAATTAAAAATACTTTGGTAAATTGCACCATAAACAAAAATAATTTTTCTATATTACAACGATATATGGGGCTAAGAAGAAAGCCCCTTTACATATATCACACAAGATAGTTAAATAATCAAACTCAATACTCCATCTTAAAAATCTTGAAAAAATATCGCTCGATCAAATGGCGTTCGGTAAAGAGAATTTTGTTGATCTATTGTAGTCGCCGTAGAAGACATGCCAGAAATAATCCCTGTCTGACCAGACGCAAGATTTCCCGTCATAAGCGTGTTCATATTATATTGGCAAAGCTCTACCTTCCATTTATCTGCCACAATATTATACCACTCAATGATTAATGTACCGTTATTTGCCGCAAGCAATCCAATACGCCAACGTGACCAGGTATTTTTGGGCCATTCATAGCTCAATGGAACACCAGAATGAGTACTACCTAATGTTGGTTGCCCTTTATAAATACCGTCCGTTTGTTTACCAACAAAATTTACTGACTGAATCAAATTAGCCTGAAGATTCCAAACCATGACATAAGGCGTCGCAGTGTCAATCGAAGTACCCAACGAAATATTTGATGGCATCCATTGGGACTTACCTTTATATCCCCCGGTTAAGTGAATCGCCATATAGCCGTAACCAATATTTTGATATGTACCGCTTGCACTGGTTTTCCTGGATAGCACACACACTGAAATGTCAGGATATGGATTACAAAACAGGTCAAGCTCACAATAGCAATGTCTGGCATCAACAGGTGTATCTGTTGCAATCCCGAAACAATGGCTACCACCATTGCCAGATTTAGACAAAGTTTGTGCCTTGAAAGCTTTCCTTCCCCCAATACTGACTATATCCCAGGCGCTAGTCGCATAGGCCGAATCCTTAAACAACACACCAGCTCGCTGTATTGTCGAATCTATCCACCGACCTTCAGGATATAAATTGGGTTCCCATACCGTTATTGGAACGGAATTGGAATTAGATAAACTTTCAATTGAGATTGAACTTTCATGTTGTTCTAATTTCATGACTAAAATATCTCCTATAAAAAATACAATTACACCTTAATCTTGTATTTTATATCTCAGTTCAAGTTTATTTTTAATTCTTAAATAAAGTAAGTCACACAAAATACAACAATATTAAATCCATTAATGAGTTGTTAATATATAGTCTTGCTTATGACTCATTAATAGTATTAATTTCCCTGCACACTAACATAGGTAATAAATATGAAAACATTAAAGCGAAACAATATTAATATCTCTTTTACTCTATTTTAACTGTAAAAAACAAATTCAAACAACATATTAAAGTCCAATCATCAATAAGGATATATAAATGAATACATCAAGTTATCTTTTCCTTGGTTCAGAAAATATCAGACACAATCAGAAATCGTATGAAGCAGACATTGGTTATCCCCGGCCTATAAATAATGATTGGCCTGATCTTCCTATTGAGTTTCAAAGACATATTGATGATGCGATCAATTTAAACGGCTATTTATATTTCTTTAAAGGCTCACAATATCTTAAATTTGATATCGCAAAAGCAAAAGTGATTGAGGGGCCAAAACCTATCATAGAAGGATGGCCGGGATTAGCAGGAACGGAATTTGAAAACGGGATAAACGCTGCCACGGAATGGCTCGATGTAGAAAAAACAGGTATGACAGATGTCGTCTGTTTCTTTAAAGGCAGTGATTGTATTGATTATACGGTGAGTTCACATACTGTTAGCAAAAAAACTATCGCAGACCGATGGGGAATAACAGAGCAATACTTAGAATTTAGTGAAAATCTGGATGCAGCTATTCTATGGAAAAATATTGGCAGCCCTTTTCTTTTCCTGTTCAAAGATAATTCGAACATCAGGATTCATCTGAAATCGAATACTATTGATGGCCAAGCACCCATTGGCGCTAATTGGCGTGGCGTGACCTTCGAAAGAGTTCAAGCCGCGGTATCACTTGATACGGATTTATTAGGTAGCGAGATTGGCAATGATAGTAATACAAACACCTATTTTTTTCTCAACTCAGAAAATATTAAATATAATGACCCATTAAATAACATCGATACCAGTTATCCTCAACCTATCCGTAATAATTGGCCTAATCTGCCTATTGAGTTTCAAAGGCATATCGATGATGTGATTAATTTAAATGGTTCTTTGTATTTCTTTAAAGGCTCGCAATATCTTAAATTCGATATTGCAAAAGCACAAGTTATCGATGGACCAAAACCCATTATAGCGGGATGGCCGGGATTAGCAGGAACGGAATTTGAAAACGGGATAGATGCTGCCACAGAGTGGATAGATACAAAAAAAGATATCGTTTGTTTTTTTAAAGGCAAAGAGTGTATCAATTATACGGTTAGCTCACATACCATCGACAAAAAAACTATCGCAGAAAGATGGAGAATTACCGGGGAATACGCGAAATTTAGCGCGAATTTAGATGCCGCGATTTTATGGCGGAACACCGGTTATTTTATTTATCTTTTCAAAGGCAATGAATATCTCCGCTTACATCTAATATTGAATAGTATGTATGGTGAACCCGACCTTATTCAAACTAAATGGAAAGGCGTCACTTTCAATAAAATTCAAGCGGCAGTGTCAGTTGATCCAAATGTATTAGGTGGTGATATCAATATAAACTGCGGCGGAACATGTGGGATTAATAACTCCGGTAAACACTGTTTCCAATTACCTCAAAGTATTCGCTTTGGCCTGACTGCCTACGTAAATAGTGATATTCATCAGCAAACAATCAATGTCTATATCGACGACCGATTGGTCGATACCTTAACCGGTAAGGGAATAAGTCACATAACAGATGTTAAAACCTACACATCAGGTACCGGCAAAATCTGTATCGAGATTATCGGAGAGGGTAAACCCTGCAAACTCCGTTATGCCTATAACACGCTCGAAACAAAACCAGGATCAGCCATTATCGGCGCTAACAATGGTTCCAATGACAATTATGATGATAGTGTGGTAGTGTTGAATTGGCCATTATCATGAGAAAAAATATATCGCTGTGATATCTGAAAATAGAAAATCGAGTAAACACATTAAAATGACATTCAAATTAACCATGATTAAGGATGTAAAAAATGAATTCAAAGACCTATTTATTTCTTAACTCAGAAAACATTAGATATAACGACTCAGACGATAAAGCAGACACTGGCTATCCCCAATCTATCAGCAACGATTGGCCTGGTCTCCCTATCGAGTTTCAAAAAGATATTGACGATGTGATTAATTTAAATGGCTCATTATATTTTTTTAAAGGCTCTCAATACCTTAAATTCGATATAGCCAAAGCCTTGGTGATTGATGGGCCAAAACCCATCATTGACGAATGGCCGGGGTTGAAAGGTACTGGATTTGAAAATGGTATAGATGCAGCCACAGAATGGGTGGATACAAAACAAGATGTTGTCTGTTTCTTTAAAGGCAAAGATTGCATCGATTACACCGTCAGTTCACACACAATCAATAAAAAAACTATTTCAGACCGATGGGGCGCTACCGGGAAATATGCAGGATTCAGTGAAGACCTCGATGCTGTTATTTTATGGAAGAATACCGCCGGTTCTATTATTTACTTTTTCAAAGATAGTTATTACATCCAATACAATACAAAATCTCAGGTTATCGATAGTGGACCCTCCTTTATTCAAGCTTACTGGAACGGAGTCACCTTCAAAAAAATTCAAGCCGCCGTATCGGTTGATATCGATTCGTTAGGGAGTGAGTATAGAAGCTGTGGCGGAATATGTGGCAGCAATAACACCGGTAAACACTGTTTTCAGTTACCTCACAATATAAAGCTTAGCCTGTCAGCCTATGGTAATACGGCTCATCAACAGACAATAAAAGTGTATATTGACGATCAATTAGTCGATACATTAATCAATCAAAGTGTCAGTAGTGTGTTGGGCTTTAAAAGTTACTCATCAAGCACAGGAAAAGTCTGCATTGAAATTATCGGCGACGGCAAACCCTGTAAACTCCGTTACGCCTATAACACCCTTGATGAAAAGCCGGGAACCGCCATTATCGGCGCCAGCAATGGGGGCAATAATAATTACGATGACAGCATAGTCGTGTTAATTTGGTCACAAGCGTGAATCAAAAGCCAAAATATACCACTCTGGCAACACCTGTAGAGATAACATCTATCAGTAAATTAAAGCGGTAATATGCCGCTTTTTTCTGTACATCACGATAGATATATCCGCAAAGATGACACCGTTCTAATCCCCCCGATAAAAATTAATTTTTTAATCTTTTCTTTCCCTATCTCCCGTTGCTATGAATATCCAACAGTACAGGAATTCGTACCTATTTTAAGCCCACCCGGGATCACATAAAAGGCGAGATAACCTGTTCATGACAATAACCGAGTCCTGAAATGACATCAGAAGTTATGCACTAATAACCTAATCGGATAGAAAGTCATTTCAGGGTAAGTATCAGTTGTTTGAAAGGCAATAACCTATTTTCCGAGGAAACGATGGATAATGTACTTAAATATGGAGATACCGTGACAATATTAAACAGCTACAAGAACTGGAGCGGTGGGTATCTCAGTGTATTTGGCAACGGTAATAAACCCGGAACAAAATATGGCGTGGTAACCGTAGATGCTTCTTTAGCTATTTATGGCGGCGCCTGGAGAATTGAGTCAGCAACAGGAAAATCTGTCGGCAGTGAAATAATCAATAATGATATTATTTTGCTTCACAACTTATATTACTGTGATGGCGGTTATTTGCGATATTATGATGTGGTGGATCAAAATGAACAATTAACCGAAATACATCAAGTCTACACCTCAGATACCCGCACCAGAGCGACATTAGAATGGGTTATTTATTGTGAAACCACACCACCAAATGAAAACATTAGAGAAGGCGATAGTATCTCTCTCTATAATCGATGGGGAAATAAAGGTTTTCTTGATACCCATAATCATGCCAGCGATACAGGCTCGTTATATCAAGTTTTCATGTCCAATAATGCGGCCCGTAAAAGCCAGACCGGTTTATGGAAAATGGCAAAGGTGAATGATCCTTGCCCTCCCCCCGATGTGTTGACCAATATCATGCCATTGTGGCGTAAGATGCGGTAACAATAACTCGCTTTACCGCTCAAACGAAGCTGGCAAGAGCAAACGAAATCGGTTTTTGTGCGTTTTCGCCAGCAAATATATGTAGAGGGAATCCATTCTTCAAATAACCAAAACTGACCCACAAATTAATCGGCAAAAGGCCAGAAATGCCCCGATAAATGCAAGCCTGATTATTTTCAAACTGAAACTATTTACGGCGTTTCTTGACCTCTATGATTAAATTAATTTTTTATTCCTACATTAATAAAAATTGAGCTTAACATAATAAGCTTCCGCGCTATAAAGTCATGCCTCCATCAATTAACAACTCTTACCAAATAGTGAAAATGATTCTAAATACCTAAGATAAATGATGAACTGCCCCATTATCATAAATTATTTTTCATTTTTATAACACTTTTGCTATCAGCACCTTGAATGAAATTTCACATATCGGCCGTTTCTTTATCCCTGTATCACCTTAAATAAGCCAGCAATAAATAAATGAAAATAAAAAGGAATGTTTATGAATTGTCACACCAAGAAAGCTAGCTCGATTTTCGAAACTAACCTTCCAAGATGTTCTAATTCTAAACCATGTGATGGTGACTGTTATGCAAAGTAAAATATCATTTTTATCAGGTACATCCGAACAACCCCTGCTTGATGCTGGTTATCAAAACGTTTTTGACATCGCATCAATCAGCCGGGCTGCTTTCGTTCAGTCCGTTCCCACCCTGCCCGTCAAAGAGGCTCATACCGTCTATCGTCAGGCGCGGCAACGGGCAGAAAATCTGAAATCCCTCTACCGAGCATGGCAATTACGTCAGGAACCGGTCATTAAAGGGCTGACTAAACTTAACGCGCAAGCCAACGTATCTGTCCTTCAAGATGCTTTGGTAGAGAATATTGGCGGTGATGGGGATTTCAGCGATTTAATGAATCGCGCCAGTCAATATGCCGACGCTGCTTCTATTCAATCCCTGTTTTCACCGGGTCGTTATGCTACAGCGCTCTACAAGGTTGCTAAAGATCTGCATAAATCAGATTCCAGTTTGCATATTGATAATCGCCGAGCTGATCTGAAAGATTTGATATTAAATGAAACGATGATGAATAAAGAGGTCACTTCCCTTGATATCTTGTTAGATATACTACAAAAAGGCAGTAAAGATATTACTGAGCTATCCAGCGCGTTCTTCCCAATGACGTTACCTTATGACGATCACCTGTCGCAAATCGATTCCGCTTTATCGGCACAAGCCAGAACGCTGAACGGTGTGTGGAATACGTTGACCGATACCACGGCACAAGCGGTTTCAGAACAGGCCGGTAATACGAATACACTCAAACTATTCGCTGCCCAAAATGATAATCAAGATACTTTTTTTGCCGGCAATACGTTTTATTTCAAAGCGGTAGGTTTCGGCGGGCAACCAATGGTTTACCTGTCACAGTACACCAGCGGGAGCGGTATTGTCGGCGCACAATTGATTGCAGGCAATCCTGATCAAGCCGCTGCCGCCATCGTCGCACCATTACAACTCACCTGGTCAATGGCAAAACAGTGTTACTACTTAGGGGCTCCCGATGGTACAACGATGGGAGACGGTAATGTTCTAACCGGCTGTTTCTTAAGAGGTAACAGCCCAACCAACCCGGATCAAAACGGTATTTTCGCCCAAGTAGCCAATAAATCAGGCAGTACTCAGCCTATATCTGGCTTCCATCTGCCAGTCACCCTAGAACGCAGCGAGGATAAGGATAAGTACTATCTGAAAACGGAGCAGGGTTATATCGCGGTAGATAGTTCCGGTCAGTCAAACTGGAAAAATGCGCTGGTCATCAATGGGACAAAAGACAATGGGCTGTTATTAACCTTTTGCAGCGATAGTTCAGGTACCCCGACAAACCCAGATGATGTTATTCCTCCCGCTATTAACGATATTCCATCGCCGCCAGCCCGCGAAACCTTGTCACTGACGCCGGTGAGTTATCAATTGATGACCAATCCGGCACCGACAGAAGATGATATTACCCACCATTATGGCCTTGGCGGCAGTAGTTTACGGGATGCAACATCTTCGGCCTCCGCGTTAACTACGGCACTGAATTCTATCGAAACCTTCTGTGAGAAAACCCGGATAAATTTCAATCAATTAATGGATCTGACCGCTCAGCAATCTTATAGTCAAAGCAGCGTTGATGCGAAAGCCGCCAGCCGCTATGTTCGTTTTGGGGAAACCGCCGCTACCCGCGTCAATGTCTACGGGGCCGCCTATCTGAACAGCACATTGGCCGCCGCGGCTGATGGTCAATATCTGTGGATTCAAACCGACGGCAAGAGCCTGAATTTCACTGACGATACGGTAGTCGCCTTAGCCGGGCGCGCTGAAAAGCTGGTGCGTTTATCATCCCAGACTGGGCTATCATTTGAAGAATTGGACTGGCTGATTGTCAATGCCAGCCGTAGTGTGCCGGACCACCACGACAAAATTGTGCTGGATAAGCCGGTCCTTGAAGCACTGGCAGAGTATGTCAGCCTGAAACAGCGCTATGGGCTTGATGCCAATACCTTTGTGACGTTCATTAGCGCAGTGAACCCCTACACGCCAGACCAAACACCGAGTTTCTATGAAACCACTTTCCGCTCTGCCGACGGTAATCACGTCATTGCGTTAGGTACAGCGGTGAAATATGCAGAAAATGAGCAGGATGAGTTGTCCACGATATGCTGTAAAGCATTAGGCGTCACCAGTGATGAATTTTTCCGTATTGGTCGCTATTGTTTCGGTAATGCAGGTAGTTTTACCTTGGATGAATATACCGCCAGTCAGTTGTATCGCTTCGGCGCCATTCCCCGTTTGTTTGGGCTGACATTTGCCCAAGCCGAAATTTTATGGCGTCTGATGGAAGGCGGAAAAGATATCTTGTTGCAACAATTAGGTCAGGCAAAATCCCTGCAACCGCTGGCGATTTTACGCCGTACCGAGCAGGTATTGGATTGGATGTCATCTGTGAACTTGAGTCTGACTTATTTGCAAGGAATGGTGAGTACGCAGTGGAGCGGCACCGCCACCGCAGAGATGTTCAATTTCTTGGAAAACGTTTGTGACAGTGTGAATAGTCAAACTGCCGCTAAAGAAACAATGGATTCAGCGTTACAGCAGAAAGTGCTGCGTGCTCTAAGTGCCGGTTTCGGCATTAAGAGCAATGTGATGGGTATCGTCACCTTCTGGCTGGAGAAAATCACAGCCAGTAGTGGCAATCCTTTTACACTGGCAAACTACTGGCATGATATTCAAACCCTGTTTAGCCATAACAATGCCACACTGGATAACTTGCAAACCGACACTTTTCTAGTCATTGCTACTCAGCAACTTAGCCAGCTAGTGTTAATTGTGAAATGGCTGAGCCTGACCGAGCAGGATCTGCAATTACTGACAACCTATCCTGAACGTTTACTCAACGGTATCACTCATGTTCCTGCTCCCAATCCGGAACTATTACTCACGCTATCACGTTTTAAACAGTGGCAAACTCAGGTCACCGTTTCCCGTGATGAAGCGATGCGCTGTTTCGATCAATTAAATGCCGAAGGTATGACAGCGGATAGCGCTGCTTCACTGATCGCCACATTGCATGAAATGGATAAAGGTACGGTAGCGCAAGTCAATACTTTGCTATCAGGGGAAAATAACTGGCCGAAAAGTTTTACATCACTCTGGCAACTTCTGACCTGGTTACGCGTCGGACAAAGCTTGAATGTCGGTAGTACCACTCTGGGCAATCTGTTGGCCATGATGCAAGCAGATCCTGCCGCCGAGAGTAGCGCCTTACTGGCATCGGTAGCCCAAAACTTAAGTGCCGCAATCAGCAACCATCAGTAACCGGATAAGAAGGAATTGATTATGTCTGAATCTTTATTTACACAATCGTTGAAAGAAGCTCGCCGTGATGCATTGGTTGCTCATTATATTGCTACCCAAGTCCCCGCAGATTTAAAAGAGAGTATCCAGACCGCTGATGATCTGTATGAATATCTGTTGCTGGATACCAAAATTAGCGATCTGGTTACCACTTCACCGTTGTCCGAGGCGATTGGCAGTCTGCAACTGTTTATCCATCGTGCAATAGAGGGCTATGACGGCACACTGGCCGACTCAGCAAAACCCTATTTTGCCGATGAACAGTTTTTATATAACTGGGATAGTTTTAACCACCGTTATAGCACTTGGGCTGGCAAGGAGCGGTTGAAATTCTATGCCGGGGATTATATTGATCCAACATTGCGATTAAATAAGACCGAAATATTTACCGCATTTGAACAAGGTATTTCTCAAGGGAAATTAAAAAGTGAATTAGTCGAATCTAAATTACGCGATTATCTCATTAGTTATGACACTTTGGTTACCCTTGACTATATTACTGCCTGCCAAGGTAAGGATAATAAAACCATCTTCTTTATTGGCCGTACACAAAATGCCCCCTATGCATTTTATTGGCGGAAATTAACTTTAGTCACTGATGGCGGTAAGTTGAAACCAGATCAATGGTCAGAGTGGCGAGCAATTAATGCCGGGATTAGCGAACCCTATTTAGATACAGTAGAATCTTTTTGGCAAAATAATAAGCTACATATCCGCTGGTTTAATATTACTAACGAAGGTGATAACTTATCCAAAACTGAAAATGTCTGGGTTATGAATAGTGACTATAACTGGACTTCAAAGAAAAAGGAAAAGAGCACTCAGCTTATTTTTACCGATTACACTAGACGGGGAGCAACCGGTTCATCAAGCCCAACTGAAGTAAGCTCACAATATGGTTCTGATGCCCAACTAAATATTTCAGAAGATGGAAAAGTTCTTACTTTACAAAACACGGGTGGAGCTACACCAAGCACCGGAGTGACGTTGTGTTATGACTCATCAAAGGCAGTAATAAAGAGCTTGCCTAATACAGGAAGTGCTGATTTACCTTCAAAAGATTATTTAGACATTAAGTTACGTATGTGTCATGGCACAAGCTATAACAATAGCAATTATTGTAGTTTTAATCTTACGGCATATATATTTACCTCCTACGGCACATTCTCATCAGACGGCAAGCAATTTACACCACCTTCTGGTTCTGCCATTGATTTACACCTCCCTAATTATGTAGATCTCAACGC
Source organism: Photorhabdus luminescens subsp. luminescens (assembly GCF_001083805.1). Classification (GTDB taxonomy): domain Bacteria; phylum Pseudomonadota; class Gammaproteobacteria; order Enterobacterales; family Enterobacteriaceae; genus Photorhabdus; species Photorhabdus luminescens. The sequence goes on from NZ_JXSK01000007.1 coordinate 265,873, forward strand.
ACTATTAGATATTAGCCTTGATTCACTGCTTAATTACGACGTACAAGGGCAATTTGGCGGATCTAATCCGGTCGATAATTTCAGTGGCCCCTATGGTATTTATCTGTGGGAAATCTTCTTCCATATTCCGTTCCTGATTGCGGTCCGTATGCAAACCGAGCAACGTTACGAAGACGCGGACACTTGGTACAAATATATTTTCCGCAGCGCCGGTTACCGTAATGCTAATGGCGAGCTCATTATGGATGGCAGTAAGCCACGTTATTGGAATGTGATGCCATTAGAACTGGATACCGCATGGGATACCACACAGCCTGCCACCACTGATCCAGATGTGATCGCAATGGCGGACCCGATGCATTACAAACTGGCGATATTCCTGCATACCCTTGACCTGTTGATTGCCCGCGGCGACAGTGCTTACCGTCAGCTTGAGCGTGATACTTTAGTCGAAGCCAAAATGTACTACATTCAGGCGCAACAGCTACTGGGACCGCGCCCTGATATCCATACCACCAATACCTGGCCAAATCCGACGCTGAGTGTAGAAGCAGGCAAAATCGCCACACCAACACTCCTCAGTTCGCCAGAAGCAATGACCTTCGCTGACTGGCTAAGCGCAGGTGATACCGCCAATATCGGTGACGGCGATTTCCTGCCGCCGTACAACGATGTGCTGCTCGGTTTCTGGGATAAGCTTGAATTACGTCTATATAACCTACGCCACAACCTGAGTCTGGATGGTCAACCACTGAATCTACCCCTGTATGCCACCCCGGTAGATCCGAAAACCTTGCAACGTCAACAAGCCGGGGGCGATGGTACAGGCAGCAGTCCGGCTGGCGGTCAAAGCAGCGTTCAAGGCTGGCGCTATCCACTATTAGTAGAACGCGCCCGCACTGCCGTCAGTTTGCTGACTCAGTTCGGCAATAGCTTACAAACGACATTAGAGCGCCAAGATAATGAAAAAATGACGCTACTGTTGCAGACTCAACAGCAAGCCATCCTGAAACAACAAAACGATATACAGCAAAATAATCTAAAAGGATTGCAACATAGCCTGACCGCATTACAGGCCAGCCGTGATGGAGCATCATTACGGCAAAAACACTACAGCGACCTGATTAACGGTGGTCTGTCAGCGGCAGAAATCGCCGGTCTGACATTACGCAGCACCGCGATGATTACCAATGGGATTGCGACAGGATTACTGATTGCCGGCGGAATTGCCAACGCTGTACCTAACGTCTTCGGACTGGCTAACGGTGGTTCTGAATGGGGAGCGCCATTAATTGGCTCCGGGCAAGCAACCCAAGTGGGTGCCGGTATCCAGGATCAGAGCGCCGGTATTTCAGAAGTGACAGCAGGTTATCAGCGTCGTCAGGAAGAATGGACGCTGCAACGGGATGTTGCTGATAACGAAATAACCCAACTGGATGCCCAGATACAAAGTCTGCAAGAGCAGATTACGATGGCACAAAAACAGATCACGCTCTCTGAAACCGAACAAGCGAACGCCCAAGCGATTTATGACCTGCAAACCACTCGCTTTACCGGACAGGCGCTGTATAACTGGATGGCCGGTCGTCTCTCCGCGCTCTATTACCAGATATATGATTCCACTTTGCCAATATGTCTCCAGGCAAAAGCTGCATTAGTACAGGAATTAGGCGAAAAAGACAGCGACAGTCTATTCCAAGTCCCGGTGTGGAATGATCTGTGGCAAGGGTTGTTAGCCGGGGAAGGTTTAAGCTCAGAGCTACAGAAATTGGATGCCATCTGGCTTGCACGTGGCGGCATCGGTCTAGAAGCCATCCGCACCGTGTCGCTGGATACCCTGTTTGGTACAGGGACCTTAAGTCAAAATATCAATAAAGTGCTTAACGGGGAAACGGTATCTCCATCCGGCGGCGTCACTCTGACGCTAACAGGGGATATCTTCCAAGCAACACTGGATTTGAGTCAGCTAGGTTTGGAGAACTCTTACAACTTGGGTAACGAGAAGAAGCGCCGCATTAAACGCATCGCCGTCACCCTGCCAACACTTCTGGGACCCTATCAAGATCTTGAAGCCACACTGGTAATGGGGGCGGAAATCGCTACCTTATCACACGGTGTGAATGACGGAGGCCGGTTTGTCACCGACTTTAACGACAGCCGTTTTCTGCCTTTTGAAGGTCGAGATGCAACAACCGGTACACTGGCGTTAAATATTTTCCATGCAGGTAAAGAGGGATCGCAGCACGATTTGGCTGCTAATTTGAGTGACATCATTGTGCATCTGAATTACATCATTCGAGACGCATAAATTTCTTTTCTTTTTCGATTACAGGCCCTTCCTTGTTAGGGGCCTGTTGTAAGGAGTACTTTATGCAGGATTCACCAGAAGTATCGGTTACAACGCTGTCACTTCCCAAAGGTGGCGGCGCTATCAATGGCATGGGAGAAGCGCTGAATGCTGCCGGCCCTGATGGAATGGCCACCCTGTCTCTGCCGTTGCCCCTTTCGACCGGCAGAGGGACTGCTCCTGGATTATCGCTGATTTACAGCAATAGTGCAGGTAACGGGCCTTTCGGTATCGGTTGGCAATGTGGCGTCATGACCATTAGCCGACGCACCCAACATGGCATTCCACAATACGGTAATGACGACACATTCTTATCTCCACAAGGCGAGGTCATGAATATCGCTCTGAATGACCAAGGGCAACCTGATATTCGTCAAGACATTAAGACGCTGCAAGGCGTTACCTTGCCAATCTCCTATACCGTGACCCGCTATCAAGCCCGTCAGATCCTGGATTTCAGTAAAATCGAATTCTGGCAACCTGCCTCCGGTCAAGAAGGACGCGCTTTCTGGCTGATATCATCACCGGACGGCCAACTGCACATCTTAGGGAAAACCGCACAGGCTTGTCTGGCAAATCCGCAAAATGACCAACAAATCGCCCAGTGGTTGCTGGAAGAAACTGTAACGCCAACTGGCGAACATGTCAGCTATCAATACCGAGCCGAAGATGAAGCCCATTGTGACGACAATGAAAAAACAGCTCATCCCAATACTACCGCACAGCGCTATCTGGTACAGGTGAACTACGGTAACATCAAACCACAAGCCAGCTTGTTCGTACTGGATAACACCCCTCCCGCACCGGAAGAGTGGCTGTTTCATCTGGTCTTTGACCACGGTGAACGAGATACTTCGCTTCATACCGTGCCAACATGGGATACAGGTACAGCGCAATGGTCTGTACGTCCAGATATCTTCTCTCGCTATGAATACGGTTTTGAAGTGCGTACTCGCCGCTTATGTCAACAGGTGCTGATGTTTCACCGTACCGCGCTCATGGCTGGAGAAACCGGCGCTAATGACACGCCGGAACTGGTCGGACGATTGATACTGGAATATGACAAAAACGCCAGCGTCACCACATTGATTACCATCCGTCAATTAAGCCATGAACCGGATGGCAGCCCAGTCACCCAGCCGCCACTGGAATTAGCCTGGCAGCGGTTTGATCTGGAGAAGATGCCGACATGGCAACGTTTTGATGCACTAGATAATTTTAACTCGCAGCAACGTTACCAATTGGTTGATCTGCGGGGAGAAGGATTACCGGGTATGCTGTACCAGGATCGCAGCGCCTGGTGGTATAAAGCGCCGCAACGTCAGGAAGGCGGAGACAGTAATGCCGTCACTTACGACAAAATCGCCCCGCTGCCTACCCTACCCAGTTTGCAGGATAATGCCTCATTGATGGATATCAACGGAGACGGTCAACTGGATTGGGTCGTCACCGCCTCCGGTATTCGCGGATACCATAGCCAGCAACCCGATGGAAAATGGACGCACTTTACCCCAATCAATGCCTTACCCGTGGAATATTTTCATCCAAACATTCAGTTCGCTGACCTTACCGGGGCAGGTTTATCCGATTTAGTATTAATCGGGCCGAAAAGCGTGCGTTTATATGCCAACCAGCGAAACGGCTGGCGTAAAGGACAAGATGTGCCCCAATCCACAGGTATCACCCTACCCATCACTGGGACTGACGCCCGCAAACTGGTGGCTTTCAGTGATATGCTCGGTTCCGGTCAACAACATCTGGTGGAAATCAAAGCTAATCGCGTCACTTGTTGGCCTAATCTGGGACATGGCCGTTTCGGTCAACCACTAACCTTGCCAGGATTTAGTCAGCCCGAAAATAGCTTCAATCCCGAACGGCTGTTTCTGGCGGATATCGACGGCTCCGGCACCACCGACCTTATCTATGCGCAATCCGGCTCTTTGCTTATTTATCTCAATCAAAGTGGTAATCAGTTTGATGCCCCGCTGACATTAGCGCTGCCAGAAGGAGTACAATTTGACAACACTTGCCAACTTCAAGTCGCCGATATTCAGGGATTAGGAATAGCCAGCCTGATTCTGACTGTGCCGCATATAGCGCCACATCACTGGCGTTGCGACCTGTCACTGACCAAACCTTGGTTGTTAAATGTGATGAACAATAACCGGGGCGCACATCACACCCTACATTATCGCAGTTCCGCGCAATTCTGGTTGGATGAGAAATTACAGATCGCCAAAGCGGGCAAATCCCCGGCTTGTTACTTACCGTTTCCAATGCATCTGCTATGGCATACCGAAATTCAGGATGAAATTAGCGGTAACCGGCTTACCAGTGAAGTCAGCTACAGCCACGGAGTTTGGGATGGTAAAGAACGGGAATTCAGAGGATTTGGTTGTGTTAAACAGACCGATACTACAACGTTTTCCCACGGCACCGCCCCCGAACAGGCAGCGCCGTCACTGAGTATTAGCTGGTTTGCCACCGGGATGGATCAGGTAGATAGCCAATTAGCCACGGAATATTGGCAAGCAGACACTCAAGCTTATAGCGGATTTGAAACCCGTTATACCGCCTGGGACAACGCCAGCCAGACAGACCAAGTATTTACCCCCAATGAGACACAACGTAACTGGCTGACGCGGGCGCTTAAAGGCCAACTGTTACGCAGTGAGCTCTACGGTCTGGACGGAACGGATAAGCAAACGGTGCCTTATACCGTCAGTGAATCGCGCTATCAGGTACGCTCTATTCCGGTAGATAAAGAAACCGAATTATCTGCCTGGGTGACCGCCATTGAAAATCGCAGCTATCACTATGAACGTATCATCACTGATCCACAGTTCAGCCAAAGTATCCGGTTGCAACACGATATTGTTGGTCAATCACTGCAAAGTGTCGATATTGCCTGGCCTCGCCGCGAAAAACCGGCAGTAAATCCCTACCCGCCTACCTTGCCGGAAACCCTGTTTGACAGCAGCTATGATGACCAGCAACAACTATTACGTCTGGTGAGACAAAAAAATAGTTGGCATCACCTGACTGACGGAGAAAACTGGCGATTAGGCTTACCAAATGCACAACGCCGTGATGTTTATACTTACGATCGAAGCAAAATTCCGGCCGAAGGGATCTCTCTTGAAGTCTTGCTGAAAGCCGATGGCTTGCTCGCGGATGAAAAAGCCGCCGTTTATCTGGGGCAACAACAGACGTTTTATACCGCCGGCCAATCGGCAGTCACTCTAGAAAAACCCACACTACAGGCACTGGTAGCGTTCCAAGAAACCGCCATGATGGACGACATCTCATTAAAAGCTTATGAAGGGGTGATTGAGGAGCAGGAACTGAATACCGCACTGACACAGGCCGGTTATCAGCAAGTCACACGGTTGTTCAATACTGGTTCAGAAAGTCCGGTATGGGTAGCGCGGCAAGGCTATACCGATTACGGCGATGCCACACAGTTCTGGCGGCCTCAAGCTCAGCGTAACTCGTTGCTGACAGGGAAAACCACTCTGACCTGGGATACCCATCATTGTGTAATAATACAGACTCAGGATGCCGCTGGATTAACGACGCAAGCCCGTTACGATTATCGTTTCCTGACTCCGGTACAACTGACAGATATTAATGATAATCAACATATTGTGACACTGGATGCGCTAGGTCGCGTGACCACCAGCCGGTTCTGGGGCACAGAGGCAGGACAAGCCGCAGGTTATTCGAACCAGCCCTTTACCCCACCGGACTCCGTAGATAAGGCGTTAGCGTTAACCGGAGCGCTCCCCGTTGCCCAATGTTTAGTCTATGCAGTTGATAGCTGGATGCCATCGTTATCGCTGTCTCAGCTTTCTCAGTCACAAGAAGAAGCAAAAGCGCTATGGGCGCAATTGCGTGCCGCTCATATGATTACTGAAGATGGAAAAGTGTGTGCGCTAGGCGGGAAACGAGGAATCGGCCATCAGAACCTAACGATTCAACTTATCTCGCTATTGGCAAGTATTCCCCGTTTACCGCCACATGTACTGGGGATCACCACTGACCGCTACGATAACGATCCTCAACAACAGCACCAACAGACGGTGAGTTTTAGTGATGGTTTTGGCCGGTTACTCCAGAGTTCAGTTCGCCATGAACCCGGTGATGCCTGGCAACGTAAAGAGGACGGTGGGCTGGTTGTGGATGCAAATGGCGTTCTGATCAGTGCCGCTACAGACACCCGATGGGCGGTTTCCGGTCGTACAGAATATGACGACAAAGGCCAACCGGTGCGTACTTATCAACCCTATTTTCTGAATGACTGGCGCTATGTCAGTGATGACAGCGCCCGCGATGATCTGTTTGCCGATACCCATCTTTATGATCCATTGGGACGGGAATACAAGGTCATCACCGCTAAGAAATATTTGCGAGAAAAACTGTACACTCCGTGGTTTATTGTCAGCGAGGATGAAAACGATACAGCATCAAGAAACACATAATTTTATCCGTTGCCCCGCAGTATATTGCGGGGCAGTATCTAATCAATTATGAAGATTCAGCATTTCCGTTAAATATTAACGTCAATGTTCTTTCTTGGTAAAAGCCGGGACAGGATCAGGTGTCGGGACAGAGCTATCGCAATTATAATGCTCTCCTGTCAGCCCTATTTTTTTGCAAGCCGTAGATAAAAGATCATTAGGTGTCGCCCACTCATCTTTCCAGTTGCTACCGTCATAACGTTCATTCTTAAATAGATCCCACATAATGAGACCCGTTTTACCATATTTGATCGTACCATCTAATATGCTGTTGAGAGCGCTCTTCGTGAGCGGTAAATTACCGGTTGCGGGTTTACCAACTTCAAATCCAACCGTAATAGGCGGCAAAACCAATAATTTTTGCGGTTGAATTGATGCCTGAGCGTAATTACGCGCTCCTTTCAGTTTGATATGGAAGGTAACAACTTCATTGCCTGATTTAAGCCAGTTAATATATTGACCATAATAATACTTAACTTGTCCGGGAAGGTCACAAGGAATATATGTTTCACCTCCCCCAATAAATCCACAATCTTTTTCACTTAAATCATAGGTCATTACACCAATATAACTGAGTCGGTTGATCAGATTGGGGTAACTCAGCGCGGTATTGTAAATCAAACCATAGAGATTTCCTCCCCACCAAGCACCACCATAAATATCACTATTCCTCGCATTAGTTCCCCAGTTAGCGGACATATTCGGGATACCTCCCGTCGCAGGACCTGCGGTACTTAGCTTAAGTGATGGTTTAACTGCATTAATTGAAGTATAAAAAGACTTTAAAATAGCAGCGAATTTATCCACGGTTGCCGGCATTGCACGGGGAATTTTTTCTGCGCCAGGAACAATATTCATTGACGCATCATAAACATAACTGCCTAGTCCCTTTGCTATTAAAGTTGATGTAATAAGGGTTTCACTGTTATTAGGAGGAACCTTGATTGAGTCAGGGGTTAATTTCCAGCTTTTTGCATTAATATCAGCATGCCAGAATTCTTCATAATCAACATCAATTCCCACTACCCCCAAGTCAGCCGCCAAATTGACAATATTTCTATATGCCTTATCTGCTGCTTTACCCGTAATAGTACTGTCAAATCGAGGAATTTTGGTCAGGGGATTAGGAAAGATATCATAAACCGCACCGGGTTCATTACCACAGGCATCTTTTTTGCCCGCGGTTATATCATAAATTTTCGGATAACAACTAAAGTTCCATCCACCTACAGCAATATAAGTACTCACTCCATGAGATTTTAAATCAGCGATAACACCTTTTAATGCCACAAAATCAGCCCTGGCATTTTCAGCTTCTTTCGTGCTAATACTTTGACCAGAAGTACAGATATAACCAAACAATCCTGAACATTTCAGACTGTTTTTTTCATAGTTAATAAAACCAGGCTGGACAAAAGACAACACCAACGTATTAAAGTTACTCTTATTCTTAGAAATATCTCTACTTAATTTTTTAAAGTTATCAAGGCTGGCATAATATTCTTTAGTATCAACCTGCGCAGCAGGCCCACTCAGATAATATGCAGATATTTTAGGATTGGCGGCAATAACATTTCCTGATATGAAAAAACACAATACACAACTCGCTAATAAACGTCGGTTTAATTTGTATTTAGACATATATCTATCTCCACTTGGTTAACATTACTTTTCCGATTACAGTCAATGAGTTATCATGACACCTCATTGCCTTTTCATCATGAACGGTATAAGTTTTTCCCTAATAGAGCGTTAATATGTTCAGTCTATTATTATAGACTGTGATGTAGTTACTAATCGGTTATATTAGCATTAATTATTTCAATGCACCAATTTCATAATAGTGTAGTTTTCTCCGTTGTCCACAAAAGACCTAGAAATTAGTTGTAATAATATTTCTCTCTAATCTATCTAAATAAAAAAATATTATTATATGATAATTCCATCAGATTATATTTATGTTAATTAATTACTACAGACGTAACGCTTTAGAGATAATTATTTCCTTCTGAAATTTAATTCAGATTATTACTAAATATAGTTTCCAATCTATATTAAATATATACCCCGAGTCTTAGGAAGATTATTTTATTTAATATTATTGAAATTAAACAAATAAATTACTTCACCAAAAATATAAATAAATTACGTTTATTTCATTTTCATTAAGAACATCATGAGTTCCTATAAGCTATAAATAGTGTACAAGCAGATTCGCAATAATAATTAATTACAGCTTGTGCAAACCTGCTTATGAATGAACAGTGAACCACCAGCAACACGCAAAACCCGGCGTATACATGTTAATAGAAAACCCATTGCTTTAAATAAACGCTCTCTGTTATCAGGCAAATTATGCCCAAAAACTTCAACGATTCTTCAACGAATTATAAAAACCTATAAAAAGGTATTATCTTAAATTTGCCTAATTAATGATCAAGCCCGTATACTCACTGGGCGTTAAGACAGATCTGGAATAGCACGTAGCTTACTTAGTCGCTCAAAATGTATTCCAGCAAGTGAAACAAAGTTAAAACACAGGAAAATTATCATGACACGTTTAGGCTTATCTATAACTGTATTATCACTATTATTCTCTGGCGCAGTATTGGCTGCACCTAGCACACCGGTAACCCAATCTTCGGATACCAAAGTGACTGCTTCCCCTTCCCATACAGCAAATACCAAAGCAGAGAAGAAATCGGGTAAAACCACACCTAAACAACACTCACACCAAAAGGCAGCAAGCAAAGAAGCCAAGAAGACTCACTGAGTTTTCCAGCATGAAGCCACTACACGCAGCAATAGTTATGACACAAGTTTGACAGCGTCATAAACTGTAAATTCAGGGGGGAAATCCCCCCCTCAACGTATTAAAGTGAAAAGCTTAACAAGTGCCTTCGGTATCTTCATCACCATAATATTTAACACCAATCCTGATAATATCCCGCGCCTGAGATTTACGGTGTTTATTCGTATCACGCAATGAATAGATACAACCACAATATTCCTGCTGATAAAATCTTTCCCGTTTACTAATTTCAATCATCCGGGCTGAACCACCTTGCTTACGCCAGTTGTAATCCCAGTATTGAATTCCCGGATACTGACTTGCCGCTCGTTTTCCACAATCATTTATCTGCTGCATGTTTTTCCAACGGGAAATGCCCAACGAGCTTGAAATAACGCTGAAATTATTTTCATAAGCATATAAAGCAGTACGCTCAAAACGCATATCAAAGCACATGGTGCAACGAACCCCTCTTTCTGGCTCCCATTCCATACCTTTAGCGCGTTCAAACCAGTTATCGCTGTCATAATCCGCATCCACAAATGGCACATTGTGTTGCTCCGCAAAGCGAATGTTCTCTTCTTTGCGAATTAAATATTCCCGTTTTGGATGAATATTCGGATTATAGAAAAAAACGGTGTAATCAATTCCAGAGGCATGTAGCGCTTCCATCACTTCACCAGAACAAGGCGCACAACAAGAGTGCAATAATAATCGTTCCGCATTATCCGGTAACGTTAAAACAGGGCGAACATAGTTTTCCATTTAGCAGGCTCCATATAATTATAAGAATTAATTATAGAATATAGTTATTTTTAGCTTCAAATTTTTCGAATGAAATTCATCATGACTGACTTGTTTTTACGATCCTTGTCTTTGTGATCCTTACCTTTGTAATCCTTACCTTTGCAATAATAGTAAATTACTTGAAATTCTGGCAGGTTCTACTGTCATATTGTCGCCATCAAAGTTTGTACGAGGAAGTTCACTACAGATAAATTTGTTTTATGCTGATAGTTAACTAAATTATAGCCAAATTCAGATGCTTTTAACCAAAATAATTTAAACGGAGACCAAGATGCGCCATGCAATTTCCCTGAGTGACCTCTCTTTTCCGGCCATCACCGCCGGATTTGTCGCTGTTCTGGTTGGATATACCAGTTCCGCGGCCATTATCTTTCAAGCCGCTGAAGCTGCCGGCGCTACCCCCCTACAAATCGGCGGCTGGCTAAGTATGCTAGGATTTGGGATGGGTATCAGCTCGCTGGGATTATCGCTTTATTACCGAACCCCCATCCTGACCGCATGGTCAACACCGGGTGCCGCGCTACTAGCGACAACGCTGCCAGGAACATCAATCAACGAAGCCATTGGTATCTTTATCTTTGCTTCAGCGCTGATCTTGCTGTGTGGCGTCACCGGCCTGTTTGCCCGATTGATGAACTATATTCCACAAGCACTTTCCGCAGCCATGCTGGCCGGTATTCTATTACGCTTTGGTTTGGATGCCTTTTCCTCATTTTCAGTCAACTTCGTACTGACTGCCGGCATGTGTTTGACTTATCTTCTGACACGCAGATATTTATCCCGCTATGCCATCATCTTAACACTATTATCAGGGCTGATTATCGCCGCTTTACAGGGAGATATTCACTTTGAACAACAATCTACAATCGCGTTTGCCACCCCTGAATTTATTGCACCCAGTTTCACACTCTCTTCGCTATTGAGTATCGGCATCCCATTTTTTATCGTCACGATGGCATCTCAAAATGCGCCCGGCATCGCAACGCTGAAAGCCGCAGGGTATCCGGTTTCTGTTTCATCACTGATAAGCTGGACTGCGCTCATTTCACTCATTTTGTCACCTTTTGGTGGTTTTTCCGTCTGTATTGCCGCTATTACAGCCGCAATTTGTATGAGCCAGGAAATCCACTCTGACCCGAATCGCCGTTATATGGCCGCTGCCGTAGCGGGCGTGTTTTACCTGATAGCGGGCCTGTTCGGCGGCTCAATCAGTATGTTATTCAGCGCTCTACCGACTGCGCTTATTCATGTTATCGCCGGATTAGCATTGCTTGGAACCATTTCTGGCAGCTTGCTACAGGCATTACAGAATGAAAAGCAACGAGACGCCGCAGTAATCACATTTTTGATCACCGCTTCCGGCGTGACGTTACTTGGAGTAGGCGCTGCATTCTGGGGATTAATCGGCGGCGTAATAACCATGATGCTTCTATCTTTGCCTGAGAAAAACAAAATCGTTCATTAAACATACAGTAAAATTATACTTTTCAGCATCTTATGATATTTCTTATCTATAAGAGTTGTGCTAATTTGCCGAGTTTGTTGCGCTTTAAATATTACGGTGAGAAATCAATAGCCTTAAATGAAAACTTTAATTTCCCTACTCGCAAAACCGAGCTTCCTATTATGAAATTTTTTGACATAAAATTTTCTGATATTAGCAAGTTAGCTGTCCTTTCATCATGCTTGGCAATCCCTTATAGCTACGCTGATGACCGCCCAATTCTTTCTCTCTCTGTCAGCCAGTCAGGAGGGAACCAAACGACTGCTGATGGTAGTTTATCCAGAAAACCAAATAAGCAAGAATCACGGATACTCCCAATTTGGGGTGACGAAGCCAGAGCTAAAGGTTATGACCTACCGGAACCTTTTGGCGCCAGTTACGGTTATATGAATATGCGACAGAATATCGTTGTAGATGATATTAAAATCATTATGCCGAAAAATCCAGAAACTGGAGACGCTCTGGACATCCAAGCAGGTAAAACCCGAGAAAAGAATGAATCTCATATGCTTAAACTGGATACTTGGGTTCTACCTTTTCTGAATGTTTATGGTGTTTATGGCTGGACAAAAGGCACATCAAAAACCAACATTGAAGGTATTAATTTAGGCGGTATGGTTTTTCCTAGCATGAAAGATATTCCTTTCGAACTGGATTTTAAAGGTAAAACCTATGGTGGCGGTTTTACTCTGGCAGGGGGATACGAGCAGTTTTTCGGTACGCTTGATACTAACTATACCTACACTAATCTAGATATTCTGGACGGTAAAATCAGCGCCTTGGTCGTCACTCCACGAGTGGGTTATGAATTTATATTCCAGCCAATTATCCCCGGGCAAGGAAACACCAAATTGCAGGTATGGACCGGCGGTATGTATCAGAAAATTACTCAAGAATTTAAAGGTAATATCAGTAACCTAGATTTACCACCTGAATTTTCTGGACTGGTAAAGGCATTAAACGATCCTGATATGAAATTCAAAGTAAAACAGCATGTTGCATCTCGCTGGAATAATACCGTTGGTGCAAGGCTAGAAGTCACACGCAACTTCAATATGTTGACCGAAGTTGGCTTTAACAAACGTAACAGCTTCTATATTTCAGGTGAGTTCCGTTTCTAATGAACATCCGCTGTACCTTACATGGGCTGGCTTTAGTCAGCCTTTTTATTTCTAATTTCTCATATGGCGAAGCACGACTCAGCAGGGAAAAAATCGATGGCTGGTTAGAAAAATTAGGCGGCAGTAATACCTATGACAGCAGTAAAGCGATTGACTGGGGCGTTTTACCCGGCCCTTTTTATACGCCAGAGCTAGGTGCCGGTCTCGGTGTTGCCGTCGTTGGCCTCTATCGGCCAGATGATAATGATCGTACCAGCCAAATCTCTTCGCTTTCCCTGAATGGATTTGCCTCTTCAACGGGTGCCTTTGGCTTCACATTTGATAACTACAATTTCTTTGCTAATGATCAATGGCGTTTTTTTCTTTCCGGTACCTTGAACAACGTTCCCACTTATTACTGGGGAACAGGATATCAAGCAGGTAAGATAAATGATCACAAAGAAAAATATCGCTCACAGGAACTGCACCTGCAACCCAGAATGCTCTATCGAGTCGCTAACGCTACCTATTTAGGCGTCGGCTGGGATTTTTCATCATTACACGCCAAAGACCCTGATAACGGCGCTAAAAAACTTTTCGCAGCGGAAAACGATGGACAATCCATATTGAGTTCGGGCGTCAGTGCCTATTTCAGCTACGACACCCGGGATTTTCTGCCTAATGCTCATCAGGGGCATGTTCTTGATATTACCTATACCCATTTTTCTCCGGCATTAGGTAGCGACCGCCGGTTTAACACCGTTGATATGCAATACAGCACCTATTATCAATTAGATGAAAAGTCCGTACTGGCATTTGAGAGTTATGGTCGTTTCACTGACGGACAAGTGCCTTGGAATATGCTGTCAATGCTAGGTAATAGCAACCGGATGCGCGGATATTATGAAGGTAGATACCGGGACAAAAATGTTATCAGCACCCAATTGGAATATCGGCGCAAATTGAACTGGCGGCACGGATTTGTCTTGTGGGCGGGAGCTGGCACCCTAAGTCATTACGCAGAAGATATTGGCTCTGAAAACTGGTTACCCACAGTTGGCGCAGGCTATCGTTTTGAATTCAAACCCAAAATGAATGTCAGACTGGACTTTGGTATTGGTAAAAAAAGCAATGGATTTTATTTTCAGGTAGGAGAGGCGTTTTGAAATTGCGTTTATGGATTGCTGCTTTAACGTTAGTCGCAGGATGCCAAGGAACTTTTACTTCAATCGCACCGGTACAACCTGACTTAAATAGTGAAACAACCGCCGAAGCAACCCGCGCATGGCCTGTTCTTGCTCCGATTCCCTCTCCCGAAGGATTAAGGGCTTGCTGTGCTTTTGGCTATAATTTAAAAACTGAATTACTGACCATTCCAGTCCCTTTTTACCATATAAGTAATGTGCTAGATGCCGATAATCTTGGGGCACATAATTATAACAACAGTTTTTTTGGCACCGTTGCTTCATTAACAGGGATCAGTAATGAAAAAGTAGGGATGATATATACCCGCAGGGGTGGATTTATTGATATTTCCCATGTACGGGATACCGCTGATAATGCAGTTTTCCTATTCAGCCAAATCTGGCCCCGTCTTGGAGAAGAGTGGCAAATAGAACTCAGCAGCGAATTAGCATTACGCCGCATCCAATTCTATCAATTCACTCCACCAGCAACGATAGAACAACGTTATACCCTAAGTGCTTATCTAGCCGTAAAATTGGCTTTTGAACTTGCTGCATGGCATGAAATCGCCCAATGGTATGGTTATCAATCTGTACCCGGCTTTTCTGAAAAAGTATCTGCGTTCTCTCCTGAAGATCTCTACTCTAATCTATTAGGCGCTCGTCTTTCCCTCTCTTTAATACTGGCAGGGCAAGTGCCGTCAATGAAACAATACCGCCTGTCAATGCAAGCCATTCTGCCTCCTGCACTACGTGAACTGGAAGCCTTATCTCCTGATGAAACGCGGAAAATGTTTGAACAGGTTGATGGTATCTGGTGGGACAGCAAACGCCGTATACCTGATAAGCGCTTAATCCTTCAACGTGATTTTCATATTCACAGCGATCGCACACCCAATATGGCGCCTACAGAACAGCAATTCCCACTCAGGCTTACCCTGCCACAACAATATATTGGCTACAAGTTATCTGAATTGGCCGAATTACAATTGTGGCCGGGCCGACAAATGAGAGATCTTCCTGTACCAGAAAGCTACTGGATTGCACTTGATTTTCCGCAATTAGCAGAAAAAGCGAAAGAACAACAGGAGAATTATTGATTCATATATTTTCAATGAAAGAATGAATATAACATTATGAGTTAAAATATATAGGGCATTTTAGATTACTATTTCTCAAATAATAATCGACTTGAAATATCATCAATTATTATTTATTATTACTACAATGTTACTTTATAATATAAACTCAACATTACCTATAATAAAACTAAACTATACCGACTGTACTTAAATCAAATCATAAAGATAAAATTACATTATCAAGGCATTATTTCACCGGATAAAAAAATTGTATTAAAATATTTACAAAGATAAAAAACCAATAAACAACTGATATAAAATAATTAATATTACACAACATATAAAAAATAAATCAAAAAGTCACAAAAACATTAATCAACCAAACAGACCAAAAAAGAAATAAAATCTCAAAAAGACACAAAAATCAGAATACAATTCCAAACTATACTCATAAACTGTGTATTTCACTTATTTTTATCGAAAAGACAGACATTCACTCTTAATTTAACTTAAATAACAAAAATCCCTTCTTAAATAGGTTTAATCGTCTATAATATATGTTTCCAAGTTATAACTATGTATAAACAATAACACCTTTATCTAAGTGAAAAAATAATAACTTATATTGGTAATAATTAGATTTATTCAACCAAAACTCAAGTTACTAAAATACTTTCAATTGTATAATATATTGATTTTTATTTTAAATTTACAATATCAAATCAATTTTTAAGATAAAAACCAACATTGTTTTTTAATTTTTATGATGTATCGGGGGATTCAGGGCCCCTATCTTTACCCCCTGATAAAGCCAATTAAGATGTCCCTACTCCTGGAGAGGAAAAATGAATAAACTAGCGTTATCAACCACCGCCGCACTTATTTTTGCCACAAGCTCTGCTGTTGCAGTCGATAATTCTGCCGGCGGCACCTTACATTTCTCTGGCGCTGTTACTGATGCCACTTGTACTATTAACGGTGGTTCTTCAGCTAATATGTCGATTATATTGGAACCGATCTCAGTCACTCAAGCCGGTCAAAAGGAAGGCTTAATTGATCATGGTAAGAAATCATTTTCACTGGAATTTTCTAACTGCCAGTCCAATGCCGCCGGTTTTGACCCGGCAACCTCTATGTTGAAAATCCAGTTTTCATCATCACACACCATATCCAATGATGCAAAATATCTTATAAACCAAGAAGTTAATGCAAACGGTAAACCGAAAAACGTCGGTATCGCGATTGTTAAACACGCCGACGAAAACACGCCGATTATGCTGAATAAAGCATTTGATACAGGAATCAAAGGCTCTACGCCGACAACTGAACTTGTTGATTTCTACGCCAAATACTACAAAGTAGGCACTGCTGACGCAGATCCAGGTAAAGTAGTAACGATGGTTACTTATCACGTTACTTATCTATAATTACTTACTACAATAAACAAAGCCTATTTATCTAAATAGGCTTATTTAATTTGGCAAAAATAACGTTATGAAGAAATTATTTTTAACTATATTATTAGGGATAACGACTTTATCTGCTCATGCCAACATCGTTATTAATACAACACGTGTTATTTATCCAGCCAATAATAAAGAGGTATCGGTTCAATTATTAAATGTAGGAGACCAACCCTCTCTGGTACAATCCTGGATAGATGATGGCGATCCTAATTCAACGCCTGAAACAGCTAAAGTCCCCTTTTTACTCACCCCCCCAGTTGTCAAAATTGAGGGCAATAACGGGCAACAATTAAGAATTAAGTACATCAACAGCAACCTGCCTGCTGATCGTGAATCGCTATTTTATTTAAATGTTCTGGATATTCCGCCCGTTGCAGAAAATATTGGCGACAAAAACATTATGCAGATTGCTATTCGTACCCGGATAAAATTTTTCTACCGGCCTGACAAGCTGTCTATTTCACCGAAACAGATCCAACAAAATATTGCATTAAAACGTGAGGGTAACCAACTAAAATTGGAGAATTCATCCCCCTATTTTATGAATGTCGTCGGCCTTAAATCTGCTGACACTCAACCTAACTTACTAAATGAAGGAACAATTATAAAACCGTTCTCTTCTCATTCATTCAGTACCAATGAAAAAGTAAAAGCTGGGGACAAATTAACTCTGGCTATTGTTGATGATTTTGGTGCTATAAATAAATTAACTTTACCACTTCAATAGTGAAATTATTGGCATAGCATAGAACATGATAAAAGAAAAAGTTAGTCCGTTAATTCTGATAATAGGCATAATGCTGTATACAGATTGTTTATGCTATGCCGCAACATTTAATACCGATTTTCTGGTCGGCGAATCTGCAAAAGCGGACTTATCCCGATTTTATTCCACTTCAGAACTACCCGCCGGCCGTTACGATATTGACATATATCTGAATAATGACTGGAAAGGAAGATTTGATATTAATATCCAGAACGATGGCAGAGATATCTACCTGCTCAATGAAGATCTTCCCAGGTTAGGTATAAAAATTGATAAAAACCAATTATCAAAATCAAACTTATCCAAAGGTGAAATTCTTCTTACTAAAATAATACATGAAGGAACCGCTAATCTCGATGTTCCTAAACTTAGTCTGCATCTGGTTGTCCCACAAGCGTATATCAAAAACGAACTAAAAGGCTATATCGATCCTGCATTCTGGGACAGAGGCATTCCCGGCGCTATGCTGTCCTATAATGCCAACTATTACCGTACTCAAAATAGAAATAAACAGAATCGCGACCGTGAAAATGAAGATAATGCTTACGTGTCACTTAATAGCGGTTTGAATCTATTTGGCTGGCAATTACGCGATCAATCTTCTTATCATTACACACGTTCAAATGGTAATAAATGGAGTAACAACACCCGTTATCTGCAACGGGGAATTTCATCAATTAATTCAGAAATTCGTATTGGCGATAGTTATACATCAAGCGATTTATTCGACTCTTTCCGCTTTCGAGGTATCAATCTGAAAACAGATATGCGTATGTACCCCGATGCCTGGCAAGGGTTTTCCCCTATCGTCAGGGGAGTTGCGCAGACCAACGCCCTGGTAAAAATTATCCAAAATAATGTTGTTATTTATCAAGGTAATGTCCCTCCGGGGCCATTTGCCATTGATACTATTTTACCAACGGGTTCAGGCGGCGATTTGCTAGTTGAAGTGACGGAAGCAGACGGACGTACTAACAGCTTTATCGTCCCCTTCTCATCCGTCCCTAATATGATGAAAGAAGGTCTTGGCAAATATGATATCAGTGCAGGCAAAACACATATTGCCAACAGTCGTTATAAACCAAACTTTTTTCAAGCTAGCTATCAATATGGTTTCAATAATGTCCTGACCGGCTATACAGGCGCCACTATCAGTAAAGATTATTATTCGCTACTGTTAGGCAGTGGTTTTAATCTACCCATTGGCGCTATCTCAATTGACGTTTCACAGTCCAGCGCCAAATTTGATAATAGCCCCACCATGAAAGGCCAAAGCTACAAATTAGCTTATAGCCGCTATGTTTCACAAACAAAAACAAATTTCTCTCTGGCGGCTTATCGTTATTCAACTAAAAATTATCTTACCCTAATCGATGCAATTGATCTGCATGACTGGATAAGCAACGGATATAACCAACAATACTATTCTCATCAAAAAAACACTTTCAATATCAATTTGAACCAGAATCTTGGTAGTCGTGCAGGTTCGCTTTTTCTTTCGGGAACATTCCGTGATTACTGGGGAACCCAGAATAAAAGTAGAGAGTATCAAATGGGATATTCCAACAGTCTGGGTAAAATCAATTATTCCCTGACAGCAAGCCGTGTTCGGTACAGTATTAATGAAACAGAGAGTAAAGAGGAGCAACGCTATTATCTGATGCTGTCTGTTCCTTTCGAGTTGTTTGACTACCCCGCCTATCTAACCAGCAACGTCTCAATCAATGAAAGCCACTATAACAGCAGTGACTTGGGATTAAGCGGCAGCGCAGGTCCAAATAACCGTTTGAATTACCACTTCAACATTTCAGATCAGAAAAGCGGCTCGACAACAACCAGTGCAAATTTAACCTATAAGACATCCGTTTCCACACTGAGTAGCTCTTATAGCCAATCCAAGGAGTACCGACAAATCGGGCTTGGCGCAACCGGTAGTTTAGTTGCTTATCAAGGAGGAATTTTGGCTGCTAATCAGATTGGGGAAACTTTCGCCATCATTGACGCGCCGGGTACAGCAAACGCTTCTGTGAATGGCGATAAAAGCATGGTGACAAACAACAGCGGTAAGTTGTTGATACCTTATCTTTCTCCTTACCGTAAAAACGCCATCATGCTAGATACCAGCGAAGTGCCGGAAGATGCCGCTGAACTTATCGGTAACATCAGAGATGTTGCGCCATATTCCGGTGCGATTACCCATCTCGGATTTAAAACAGACCAGCGGAAGACCTTTATTTTCTACGCTGCTCAAGCTGATGGTAAACCTTTACCTTTCGGTACTGAAATTGTCGATTCAGAAGGTAACAGCTTGGGATACGTTGGTCAGGGCAGTATGGTTTTCCTACGAGTAGAAAAATTACCATCGCAAGTTTATGTCCGCATCGATCAGCTAGGTGAAAAGAACTGCATAATAAACGATCCACAGCCTGAAATGGGCTCAACCGCCAATATTTGCCGTTAAGGGAGAAGATAATGAAACTTAAACTATTGTGTCTTAAGCCATTTTACCTTAAACCATTATTGTATCTGGCGGCTATAATTAGTCTGAGCAGCAGCCTAGCTTATGCAGATTGCCAACCCAAATACGCGATAACGGCACCGGCAATCACGGTTGATATGACAGATAATCTCACCCTGAACAGTAATGCAACTTGGATACTCAACACCCAATATTCCGGCTACTTTACATGCACAAGAAATTCATTATGGAAACAAAATTCTGTTGCTAATGGCTCGCCGTTTACCAAAAACAAAGTCGTCTTAGGATTCAATGGCGGCAAAGATTATGCCGAAGTGACTATTACGAATCTTTCTCCCGGCAACACTATTAATCTGGGAAACAGTAACGACACATACCCTGCCAGCAAATTGCAAGCCCAATTTACGCTAAATGTGAAGCTACTCAGCGGCAGACCCGGTGGTAGTAATATTCATGTCTTTTCCGGCAATTCTGCAACATTAAAAACCGCTGTCATTGCGATGGATACCACCAATTTAGGACTCCTTGATGCCATTCTCCGTTTCGCTACCGATTTCCTGACCTTTATTCTTACTTGGGAGTGGCCGACGCATTCTGAAGATATCTATTACCAACCGGTCACAATGATTTTTAATCACAGAGATACAACTTGTCACTTCTTAAATGATGGATTAACCGTGAATCTACCAAAAGTTGACCGCATTAGATTGCTTAACGGAACAGATAGAGGAGAAACACCTTTTACCCTCAACTTTGAATGCAAATATCTCCAAAACGGTAAAACTTCACGTTCAGTTAAAGCTTACCTGAGCAGTAATAATTTGCTGCCAAATGACAATCGAACTTTAATTGATAACAAAGCTGGCGCCGCTAAAGGCGTTGGTATCCGTGTCTCTCAGTCAGGTAATTCAACACCTATAGTTTTCAGTGCTTCGCAATCCTCATCCCACGGTGCGACACTGTTATTTAGCAAAAACTCCGGTAATGTCATCGATAAAAACTTTGCCATTGACCTTAATGCTTACTACCACGTTTATGCTCCCCAAAGCATCGTAACAGGGGAACTGAAAGCAACTTCCGTTCTGAACTTTGAATACAATTAACCAATAAGAAAATTAACCAAGAGGCAAAGGAGATGCCTCTTATTTCCTCCATACGAATTAAAAATTTATGTTTCAATAAGTAATAATTTGTAATAAAGTGTTTCTGAAGAAAAATTCATTTACATTTATAGCTTACCCTGAATTGGCGTAACACAATGATAATCCTAGCATTAAGTAATTACGCCAACTCAATTAATTTCTTAATAAAATAATGTAATTCTACGAAAAATAGAAAAAACATACTTACACCTATCAATAAAATTAAGAAAACAATATCAACAACAATATTCAAAAACCTTATTAAAAAATAAATAAAAACAACAATTAACCAGAAATAAAAATATATTTCAATGAAAAAATACGACAAAAAACAATATAAAAAGAAAATTTAAAATATATAAAAACACTCAATCTGCATTGATTAACAATGAAAATACCCCATTTAAATCAACAACATAATAATAAAACCTAAATAAAAACCAGAGTAATCGATATAATTAAACGTAATACAAAAATGTAAGAAACAATTGAACCCAACATAATAAAAATATAATTCTCACTCCCAAAAAACACCTTTAATATAAAAATAGAAAGATAAATTTTTATATTATCAACAAATAAATTATTAAATTTTTTTTATTCTTATATACACCTCCATTATTACACCCTAACAATATCACCCGGAGTAAATATTTGTAACACATTGTTACTTATTTTAACTTAACATTTAGAACCATATCGAATATCCTGCACCGCACCAATAACAATAGATATATTACAAGATTAGATTAATCCTGACAGATACGACTTAATTTTAACTCACAGAGGAAAGAGACCATTTCGGTAACAGGTTACCTTTTTATGAAAATGATACTTATTCTTATAACGGCAATATTAATATCAATTAGTTTATTACTCGCCGCGGTGTTCTTACGATTAGCAATACTATAATTAACAGTACTATATAAAACTAAGTTAAATCACTTTCGATATTATACTAGCTGGTTTACAAATCACTTCTCTGTTGAGAAAGCGACTTACAGGCACACAATTAACTAAAAAATCATGACTATATCTGATGAATAATTCAACCCAGACAGGTAATATTTTGTACACAAACAGCACATAACCATATATAAATTAATAAAAAACCACAAAACAAACTAGCAAAATAATAATTTTTATTACAGAAAATATATTTATGAATCGCTAATAACTCTGGCTATGGTGGATTTATTTTGCTAACATCAGCTTGTTTTTTATTCAGAACAAACGAGGAAAAGCAATGCCCTCTCAAACGATGAGGACAACTGCCATCTTCGCTTTCTTTATCTCACTATTGTTTTCCGCTTTTAGTCACGCCTCAACCAGCACCGCTAAAAGCATAGAGTATTCTCACAATGACATGCAAAACAGTTTGCCGGATTTGCGAAAATACCCTTCGGGCACCCCACGTAAGAAAGCGTTTTTAAATGTTGTTGTCCCTGTGATTGATAAACACAATCAACAAATTATGCAGGAACGGAAATGGCTATTGGAACACCAACATGCCAAGCATTGGTCCATACAGGATACCAAGCGCCTGCACCAAATTTGCAAAAACTACGACGTGAGCTGTAGCAGCTCGCCCAAAAAAGTTAACTGGAACAAGCTACTAAGTCGTGTTGATATCATCCCGACCCATTTTGTCGCCACTCAGGCCGCAACAGAATCTGGCTGGGGAACATCTAAACTTGCACAACAGAATAACAATTTGTTCGGTATGCGTTGCGGTAACAACTGTAAGAAAACCCAAGGTAAAATAAAAGGTTATTTCTCTTACCCGACCATCAATGATTCTGTCGAATCCTATATGAAAAATATGAATACTCATAACGCTTATGAATCATTACGTGTTTCACGCGCTAAGCAGAGAAGCCTTCAAGAATCACTAAATACCAGCAAATTGATTGATAATCTTGAAGGGTATTCGCAATTGGGTTCAACTTACAACAACTACCTGCACAAAGTATTTAACAGCAATAAAGGGCTTATTACTCAAGCGCAAAAGTTAGCTAAAAACGATCATGACTAAGAGCTTAAAGTAAACCATTATCATGAATATTTTGTGCTAAATACCAATATCATCCGTTGCTATGACCAACTATGGAACGGATGATTTTCTTATGTCCACCAGTTTGTTCTTTTCGTTGATAGAATGTTTAGGCTAGATATTATAATATCACTCAATATTATCCCATATTAAGATAAAATGATTGACCAGAGTTTAATATGAATTTCTTTTCTTTTGAGTTTCTTGGTTCCTTTGTTGCTTTCTTTCTCTTGTATTGGATGCTACAAAAAAATGTGAAGGCACAAAACTATCTGCTGATAATCGCAAGCTATCTGTTTGTCTTTTCCTTTAATCCGCTTTTCGCTGGCATCCTATTTGGCTATACGTTGTTTATTTATTTTTTAACAAACATAGCCAGCAAATTTCTATCCAATCGCATCACCTTTACTATCCTAACAATAGGTATTCTGGGATGTTTTACTCTATTTAAATATTATTCTTTCTTTCAGGAAAGCCTTCAACAAGCATTTGCCAAATTTGGCTTGTCCATAGATTTACCTGTACTGACACTACTCGTCCCTTTAGGCTTATCTTTCTATGTATTTCATTCCGTCAGCTATGTCGTTGCTGTTACAAGAAAAGAAATGCCCAAAGCATCATTTCCTGATGTCGCTTTATACCTATGCTTTTTTCCAAGCATTGTTGCCGGGCCAATCAACCGAGCTAAAGATTTCCTGCCTCAAATCGAGATTTCATCAAGAGTCATCCTTGAACCATCAAAAGCCATATTACTCATTGCACTGGCGATAACCAAGCTATTCTTGTTTAGCTCTTATTTATCCGAAAATTATGTCAATCCAGTTTTTGATGATCCTGCCAGCTATAATGCGGGACAAATTCTAGTTGGTATCTATGCCTATGCATGGCATATCTATTTTAATTTTTCTGGTTATACTAACCTTGTTACCGGATTAGCACTACTCCTTGGTTTCAGGGTACCTAAAAACTTCAATGCTCCTTATCTGGCTGAAAATTTACAAGCCTTCTGGCGCCGTTGGCATATCAGTTTATCCGAATTTATCCGTGATTATGTCTATATTCCTTTTGGCGGTAATAAGAAAGGATTTATACGTAAAAATCTTAATTTATTTGCCGCTATGGTAATCTCTGGGTTATGGCATGGAGCCGGAATTAACTTCATGATCTGGGGAGCTATTCATGGATTGGGGTTAATAATCCTCAATATTAAATATCAGTTATTTTCCTCAATTGACAAAAAAAATCAAAATACTCGCCAAAATCCAGTCATCCTATTTTTATCCAGAATTATCACTTTCCACTTTGTCTGTCTAGCATGGGTTTTCTTCCGTTGTCCTACTCTAGATGATGCACTAATATTGTTAAATCAATTGATATCATTAAACTTATTTCACCCGATAATAGCCAATAGTGGATTGTTATTGATGTTCTGGGGACTTTTTATTATTTATCCGTGGTTGATTAATCTAAAAATAAGGACTGAGAAAATACATTCTCAAATTTCATGGATATACTACCCAATACCATTAGCGATTATTCTGACTTTGGTATTTATGCTTTCACCACAAGGAATACCAGGATTCATTTATGCCAATTTCTGAATTCAGAGCCAATTTAAAAACAGCCGGGCAAGCCATTTTTATCGTAATATTAACTAGCGTACTGTTAATCTGGCTAAATCATCGTTCACTGGATAGATTCTGGCAGCAGGAATATCACCAACAAAGTCTTTGGGCAACTCTACAAGGTTATCCGCTCTGGGATTTCGGTGATAACCTGGAACAAAGCGTACTCGCTGCGGGGGAAGCTTTCATGTTACGTATTACCGACAATAACAGTGGCAGCCGCCAGCAAACTCCCCAGGAAGCTAATATCACACTACCTACGGATTTTCAGATCGGGCTAAAACTTCTGAGTGGTTATCCCTCTCCGGTTACAAATCTGCCTGCAACTTTCCCTGAATTATTACAGCAATCTCCCCATTCTAATCCTGTCAATTCATCAATACCTCATAATTCAAGGAATAACGTTTCCTCCAGTATGGTTATCGCTAAAACTAACGTGACATTAACAGCCAAAGATAAAGTGCTGTTTGCTGGAGATTCAATGATGCAGGGTATCGCTCCCCATCTGAAACGTCGGCTCTATCAAGATTACGGTATTTCAAGTATTAATCTCAGCAAACAAAGTACTGGGCTTGCTTATCCCAGTTTTTTTAACTGGCCGGAAACTATCAATAAAACACTAGAAGCCAACCATGATATCAAGCTAGTTATTATTTTTTTAGGGCCAAATGATCCCTGGGATATGCCGCCAAAACATGGAAACATCTACCTGAAATTCGCCAATCCCGATTGGGAAAACCTCTATCGCCAACGTATCGACACAATCCTTACTGAAACTCGTAACCACGGTGCTGATATTATCTGGGTTGGTCCTCCCAATATGCGGCAGAAAAAACTTTCCACCAGCATGGAATATCTTAGCTCCTTGTATCGATCGGAAGTCACGAAAGCCGGAGAAATCTACGTTTCGGTTAATGATATTTTTAAATATCATGCAAATGATTATTCCGATTATATTGGCGACAATAGTAACAAAATTAAACTCAGAAGCGGTGATGGCATACACTTTAGCTTGAAAGGCCAGCAAACTATCTCAGACAACCTATTTTCATTGATTAAATTTATTCAGGAACCTGCCAAACAAAATGGAACCAAACAAAATGGAACCAAATAAAATGGAAATAGTTAAACAATTCCGTCGGCAATACCAATCTGTCCGCATTGGCTTGGTCATCATACTCTCTTTAAGTTTGATATCGTGCCATAAACAAACACCAGAGCCACTGCCAATACAACAACCTGCAAAAAACCAACAGCTAATAGACTTTGGTGAACCGAATTTAGCCCTACTGGCAAATAAACTGCATAACAGTGGTCATAATCAACTGCATTTTGTTCAGATAGGAGATTCTCATACCGCCGCAGACTTTTTTACTGGCAAGCTTCGCTCTTTATTGCAACAACGTTTTGGCGATGCAGGGATTGGTTTTGTTAACCCAATTAATGTGCCTGGTCAACGTAACGCAATAATCAGTATGACCGGAGATAAACAGCAATGGAAATTCACGACCAGCCGCAAAGATAATCGTCCTGATTTTCCTCTCGGCGGTGTAATTGCAGAACCCGATAGCCAAATAAGTCAGTTAATTCTAAGACTGTTTACACCATCCCATGATCGCTATCAACTCAAGACGTTATACCAAGCATCGGGTGATACTCAGATTCTGGTTCAATCTGCAACCAAACGAATACTGAAATTACCGGCAACCCACGGTCACTGGCAATTTTCTACTGAAGAATCAGTTACATTCCCAGTTAATATTATGGCGATACAAAATAATCAGTTAAAATTAGGCGGCTGGTTTATCAAACGTAAACAACCAGGTATTATGTTATCTGCCTTGGGTATTAATGGTGCAACTATTAATATGATGGATAAGTGGCAACCAGAATGGATTGATACATTAGTTCAAATGCACCCTGATATGGTGATCCTCGCTTATGGCACAAATGAGGCATTTAATTATTCGCTTGATTTACCAAGCTATCGCCAACAATTGGAAACCAAGATAAAACAGATTCGTCATCAATTGCCACAAGCAGTTATCCTTATCATTGGGCCGGGTGATTCTTTGAAAAACAACCAACTTACAAGTTGTACAGCACCACAACCAACAATGTTGGATAATATTATCCATATTCAACAAAAAGTCGCTCAAGATCAGCACACACTATTCTGGAACTGGCGTGAATATATGGGTGGCAAATGCTCAATTAGGCGCTGGGCACGACAAGATCTTGCTCGTCCTGATTACGTTCACCTTTCAGCCGCAGGTTATGAACGCAGTGCTGAAGCTTTATATCAACAATTAATAAATATTCTCGATCAATAAGCAACAAGAAAGCTTGGCTGGGAATAGTACTAAATACTTATCTTGTTTTTAGTGCAGAAAATTTAAACTTATAATCTTAGATTTACAATATGTATAAGCTCACAAGAAACCCATTTAATAAAGACAAATCATCTTTTTTGTTGTATTTAATACGTTGAAAAATAAGTTTATACCATGTGTAAAACATAGCGTTAAAAAGAGTATTTAAAATATGATTTTTCCAAAAAAGTATCCTCTCAGCTCTATAAAAAGGCTCATCTCCGGCTGGAAAGAATGTAGTTTCGAACGTTACCAACAAGCGTATTCTCTCTATGGTGGCGGAATATCTACTCATCCAGATATTGTACGTTTTTTAAATGAAAAATTTGGCAATAACTTTATCTTTTACGTCAAAGAAAATCCACAAATAGAAAACGTTATCGAAGGGGCATACTTTACATGTAAGGATCATCATCTGGCAGCAAGTCACCAAAAGGACTATCACTTCTTCACCTATGATGAAATTATCTTTCCTATCGCCAAACACCTAAAAACTATCATCCCAGGGAAGGCTAAAACCATATCGCTCCTGCACAAAGAAAATTTTATCAACGTTTTTTATGGTCGGTTAAACAAGCGAACAGTCTGTCTTGCTAAAGAAAATTTTTCTTATAAAACAAGAAGAAATCGAAGTAATGAAATTAACAAATTTAAGCGTTCTGGTGGGGAAATACATCAAATTAACGATTTTACCTGCCAAGAGTTCATCGATATTTACACTACACTGTACGAAAAACGCTGGACATATAAAACACACAATGAAGAAGAGAAAGAAAAATTAACTGAATTATATACCGAACTCAAACAACATCTGTACGGAAATGTATTAACTATCAATGGTGCCCCAGTAGCCTACGATTTAGTCATAAAAGCAGACAGTCCCCAATGGATTTCATTTGATGCAGTAGACGGCGGACTCGACCCTGAATATTCCAATCTCAGTGTTGGCAGTATTCTCATGTGGTTAAATATTCAGAATGCTTCTGAGCTCTGCCAGCAGCAGCAAAAAATTATGCGCTATTCTATTGGTAGACCTTCTCTCGCCTATAAAGATCGCTGGTGCAATCGCCATCCATTGGCAAGAACGCTATTTTAGCTTTATTAATCATCTGCATAGTTGGCTTATTGCCCGCCTTCTACAGAAGGCGGCATCACTTAACGCCGAGAAAAGCACTTTAAATTTTAGTTATTAAGATGGCAGAAGAATTACATCACAGCAAAGAAAATCATCCCCACAACGGCGCCTGTTGTTCCAAGAATAGTTTCCATAATCGACCAAGTTTTCAGTGTCTGAGATTCTGTTGCACCAGTAAATTTACCAAATAACCAAAAACCTGAATCATTGACATGGCTCAATACCAAAGAACCACCTGCAATACAGATTGAAAGGGCCGCAAGCTGGGCGCCAGAATATCCTAAAAGATCAACAACTGGCAAAATCAGACCAACAGTTGTCAAACAAGCAACGGTTGCAGAGCCTTGAATAATACGTACTGTACCTGCAAGGATGAAACACGCTAATGCAATAGGTAACCCTGCCCCAATCAACGCATTTCCCAAAGCAGGACCAACACCAGAATCCACTAATACTTGTTTGAATACGCCGCCAGCCCCCGTCACCAATAAAATAATGCCAGCCGGTTGAATAGCCGAAGAACAAATATCCATCACCTTTTCTTTACTCATCCCACGGCGAATCGCCAAACCATAAATAGCAATCAAACAAGCAACCAAAATCGCAGAAAATGGATGACCGATAAATTCAAGCCACTGATATAATTCAGAACCTTGTTCAACAAAATTCTCACCAATAGCCTTTAGTCCAACCAAAGCCAAAGGGAATAAAACCAATGACAAACTCAAACCAAAAGATGGCATTTTACCTTGACCAAGGCTTGGCTCATTTATATCCGTGGGTAAATCCAAAGTGACATACTTACTGATAAAACTACCGAAGATTGGCCCCGCCAGTAACATCCCAGGAATCGCTGCACTGATACCGATTAAGATCATCCAGCCAAAATCAGCATTCATCTGTGAAGCCAACAACATCGGTGCTGGACCAGGTAGCAAAAACGCTGCGGCGGCTGCAACACCAGCAAACAGAGGAATAACCAGCTTCACTACATTACCGCCAGTACGACGCGCTACTGCAAACGCCACACCAATCAATAAAACAATCGCTACATCAAAGAACAACGGCAAAGCACAAACCAGGCCAGCAATCCCCAATGAATAATGAGCATTCTTTTCACCAAAACTATTTAGTAATTTAACCGCAATCTGATCCAGTGCGCCTGTTTCATGCAGAACTTTACCAAACATCGCCCCCAGTGCGACAACAATAGCCAGAAATCCTAACGTTCCTCCCATTCCTTCTTGCATTGTTTCAGCAATTTTATCCAGTGGCATACCAGAAAAAACACCCGCTCCCATAGAAACCAGTATTAACGCAACAAAAGCGTGTATTCTGACTTTCATCACCAGAAACAATAGCAAGAGAACAGAACCCACCGCAGTCAGCACTAAGGTTAAAGTACTCATTATTTTTCCCCTGAAATGACACTATTAATTATTCTTATCGAGTGATTTATCACTTCATCAAGAGATGATCTAATGTCAACTAGATAAACATCCTGTTCATCACTCCCCGGTTCTTCTAATGCCTCAAACTGAGATACCAACATTTGAGGTTTGAAAAAATGATCTTTACGTGCCCTTAATCGACTTTCAATTAAATCAAAGTCACCTTTCATATAAAGAAATGATAGATTCTTATTATTATCACGCAGTATATCCCGGTAATGCTTTTTTAAAGCAGAACAAACAATCAGGGAAACCGGGTTTGTGCGTTGCATAGCAAAAATTGCATGGTTAAGTGATTTCAACCAAGGCTCACGATCTTCATCATTTAATGCATAGCCTTCAGCCATCTTATTAATGTTAGATCTTGGGTGTAAAAAATCACCATCTAAAAAAGCAGAATCCAATTTATAGGCCGCAGCACTGGCAACAGCAGATTTACCACTACCGGATACCCCCATAAGCACAAAAACATGATTCGAATGCTGGGTATCGCTCATATAAACTCCTCAACGTAGATATTTTATCCACAAAATGTTACCGGTAACTGTTATCGGTAACATTATCAGAAGTAGAGATGAAATTAGCAACAACACGGAATATTCAGGAAATATAAATGTGATATTTATCACAAATGAGCTTAAAAAATGCAAATCCATCAGACCGATTAGATACTCTCTCCCAAGGATAATCGAAAACCGATATCAATCATTTTTTGCGGTAAATGTTCGCCCCTCAGCCGAGCCATTAATAATTCAGCAGCCTTCCGCCCCATTAAGTCACGAGACGTCAATACACTGGCAAGTTTTGGTGTCATCGCCTGACCAACATCATGGCCATGAAAGCCAGCTATTGCAATATCATGTGGTACAGCTATCCCTTGACGTTGGCACTCAAAAATTGCGCCGATAGCGAGATCATCGTTAGTGCAAAATAGACCATCAACACCAGGATATTTTGCTCGTGCTTCATTCAGTAATTGCCCTCCTAATGTGTAAGAAGAGCTGTCTGGCGTCATTATCTTACCTGGCTTTAACCCCGCATTTTCCATTGCGGCTTCATAGCCCTCTAGACGAATAATTGTCCTTTCATCTTGTCTTGCACCAAGATAAATCACCCGTCGGCAACCACGCTCAATCATTGCCATTGTCATTTGCCGAGCTGCTTCAAAGTTATCAATACCAACTGCCGTATCAAAACAAGGAGAAATACAATCCATTAGCTCAACAACAGGGATACCAGCCGTTTCCAACATCTTCAAAGTTCGTGGAGTATGAGTACGTTCTGAAAGAATCAAACCATCAATATTATAGGACAGTAAAGAAATCAAACGCTCTTCTTCCTTTTCTGAACGATAGCTATAGTGAGCCAACATAGTTTGATAGCCATAGTTATCCGTCACATATTCGATACCACGAATAACCTCCGCAAAAACTTGGTTAGTCAAAGAAGGCAACAAAATACCAATAGCATGACTAGTAGAATTAGAAAGAATATCCGGCACTTTATTTGGAATATATCCTAACTCATCTAAAGCATCCGCTATCTTCTTTCGCAATTGCTCAGAAACTTGATCAGGATTACGCAAAAAACGACTTACCGTCATTTTAGTTACACCAACACGATCAGCAACATCTTGTAAAATAGGGCGTTTTTTCTTCATATTTCAATGCAATATAGAATTAGTAAAGTTTAAGATAATAAACGCAGTGTTATGACACACTTATACACTATAAAGATACATTTTTTAAAACTCGGTCTGGTAGTGAAACTGTAACCCCAATTTATTCAATGTACCGTAAAACCTTATCCTTTAGAGTGAAGATATAAGACATGGTTTTTTGTTAACCAGGGAAATTTATTACCGAATAATTGAGAGGCAATGCACCACCACAATCAGCAAGAACCAAGCTATGACAATGATTAAGAGCTTGAGAATTACCAAAGAGGCAAAGACATTAAGTCAGCTTAGGAGAAATGTCCAGACGAAATTAAGGTTTAATCATTCAATACTAGCTCAAGGTTGATATGAACTACGTTATTAGCTTAATTACAAGTCGGCATACAATACAATTAGGAGAGAACTCTCGTTGACCTATACCAATTAAGAAAAAGCTACGTTATAAAGTGCTCAAAACCAATATTGAAAATAACCTGTTCATCAACACGAAAATAGGACATAAAAAGATTTATCACTTCACCGATTCGTTCTGAAACTCTCCTCTCGACCAGATTTTAAAAATCTATTGGGAACATTGAAAAGTTGAACTCAGCTACGGGGAGATAAAGCATAGGCAATTAAATCATGAGCATACACTTAATCATCAAAGTGTTGAAGGCATTCATTAAAAGTAACGAACCAACCCTATTCCCTATAATTTGGTTCATTTAGCGATAATATTTACGGCACTAGCTCATGATGTAAACTCTAGTCCCATTAAATGCACTGCGATTCATTGAAGCAAAGTTTTTTTACAATGTATGAGATAAAATTCCAAAGAAATTTCAACGATTCCGGGAAGAAGAACAACTTATCTCATCTAAGAAGTGTGGAAAAAACTTTACCCAAGGCAAATTCCAATCAGAGGGAAACAACGATGTACCGCTAAATACAAAACTGCCCGCTATTAAGCAGGCAGTATGACAACTTTATAGATTTTGGCAGTTGACGAACAGCTTTCCTGCCGTTCGCCCTTCGGGCCGTCGCGACTCGCGACGTTCAACTCCGTTCCCGACGGAGTTGTCCTACTCTCTACCATTGTGCCTTATGTCACTGTTTCCATCACATAAAGCTAAAGTTAAAGCCTGGCAGTTCCCTACTCTCACATGGGGAGACCCCACACTACCATCGGCGCTACGGCGTTTCACTGCTGAGTTCGGCATGGGGTCAGGTGGGACCGCCGCGCTATCGCCGCCAGGCATATTCCGTTTTATCCCGGCCGTTGCTTCTCCACAACCGCCCGGTTCAATCTCTGAACAAGCTGAAATTCATCTCTCTTCCGTCTTCTGACCGCTGTCCGCTGTCTTCTGACACCAAAACACCTTCGGCGTTGTAAGGTTAAGCCTCTCGGTTCATTAGTACTGGTCAGCTCAATGCATCGCTGCACTTACACACCCAGCCTATCCACGTCTTCGTCTTAAACGTTCCTTCCGTGACCTTAAAGTCAAGGGAAGACTCATCTCAAGGCAAGTTTCCCGCTTAGATGCTTTCAGCGGTTATCTCTCCCGCACTTAGCTACCGGGCTATGCCATTGGCATGACAACCCGTACACCAGCGGTGCGTCCACTCCGGTCCTCTCGTACTAGGAGCAGCCCCTTTCAATCTTCCTGCGCCCACGGCAGATAGGGACCGAACTGTCTCACGACGTTCTAAACCCAGCTCGCGTACCACTTTAAATGGCGAACAGCCATACCCTTGGGACCTACTTCAGCCCCAGGATGTGATGAGCCGACATCGAGGTGCCAAACACCGCCGTCGATATGAACTCTTGGGCGGTATCAGCCTGTTATCCCCGGAGTACCTTTTATCCGTTGAGCGATGGCCCTTCCATTCAGAACCACCGGATCACTAAGACCTACTTTCGTACCTGCTCGAGCCGTCACTCTCGCAGTTAAGCTGGCTTATGCCTTTGCACTAACCTCACGATGTCCGACCGTGATTAGCCAACCTTCGTGCTCCTCCGTTACGCTTTGGGAGGAGACCGCCCCAGTCAAACTACCCGCCAGACACTGTCCTCGGCCCGGATGACGGGCCTGAGTGAGAACATCGAGCATTCAAGGGTGGTATTTCAAGGATGGCTCCATGCAGACTGGCGTCCGCACTTCCAAGCCTCCCACCTATCCTACACATCAAGGCTCCATGTTCAGTGTCAAGCTATAGTAAAGGTTCACGGGGTCTTTCCGTCTTGCCGCGGGTACACTGCATCTTCACAGCGAGTTCAATTTCACTGAGTCTCGGGTGGAGACAGCCTGGCCATCATTACGCCATTCGTGCAGGTCGGAACTTACCCGACAAGGAATTTCGCTACCTTAGGACCGTTATAGTTACGGCCGCCGTTTACTGGGGCTTCGATCAAGAGCGTCGCCTTAACGGCTAACCCCATCAATTAACCTTCCAGCACCGGGCAGGCGTCACACCGTATACGTCCACTTACGTGTTGGCACAGTGCTGTGTTTTTAATAAACAGTTGCAGCCAGCTGGTCTCTGCGACTGGCTTCGGCTCCGGGGGCAAACCCCTTCACCTAACGCCAGCGTGCCTTCTCCCGAAGTTACGGCACCATTTTGCCTAGTTCCTTCACCCGAGTTCTCTCAAGCGCCTGAGTATTCTCTACCTGACCACCTGTGTCGGTTTGGGGTACGATTCAATGTCACCTGATGCTTAGAGGCTTTTCCTGGAAGCCGGGCATCAACCACTTCACCGCCGTAGCGGCTCGTCATCACGCCTCAGTGTTAAAAGAAGAGCGGATTTGCCTGCTCCTCCCACCTACACGCTTAAACCGGGACGACCGTCGCCCGGATGGCCTAGCCTTCTCCGTCCCCCCTTCGCAGTCACATTCAGTACAGGAATATTAACCTGTTTCCCATCAGCTACGCCGTTCGGCCTCGCCTTAGGGGTCGACTCACCCTGCCCCGATTAACGTTGGACAGGAACCCTTGGTCTTCCGGCGAGCGGGTTTTTCACCCGCTTTATCGTTACTTATGTCAGCATTCGCACTTCTGATACCTCCAGCAGGCCTCACGGCGCCGCCTTCAACGGCTTACAGAACGCTCCCCTACCCATTCAGAGAACAGACGTCAGAATACAGCTTACAGACGCCGCCCCAGTCCAGTCAGCATTTTCGCTATCTCTTCATAGCCATCGCGCCATTCCTGCCACTGAACCCGATTGATATAGCCCAAATCCAGACAATATCTTAACCATACACGCATCTCATCGGCACTGCCTAAGGCTATACTAATGAAACGCCTGAACTCGGGTTTGGAATAATGCTGCTTACCAAAGCCCTCGGCAAGGTTGGCGCAAATGCCCTTACTTGCCCGCCCGACCTGGTCCGCTAATCCATATTGTTCGTACTGAGGAAATGTCAAACTCACCTGATGAATTTCTAACGAAATTCGATAAGCTTTCTTAAACACGTCCAATTGCTCGAATCCATATGACATCATTCCGTCCTCTGTCTTCTGAAATCTGTCCTCTGAATGCCGCAGCTTCGGCGCATGGTTTAGCCCCGTTACATCTTCCGCGCAGGCCGACTCGACCAGTGAGCTATTACGCTTTCTTTCAATGATGGCTGCTTCTAAGCCAACATCCTGGCTGTCTGGGCCTTCCCACATCGTTTCCCACTTAACCATGACTTCGGGACCTTAGCTGGCGGTCTGGGTTGTTTCCCTCTTCACGACGGACGTTAGCACCCGCCGTGTGTCTCCCGTGATGACATTCTTCGGTATTCGCAGTTTGCATCGGGTTGGTAAGCCGGGATGGCCCCCTAGCCGAAACAGTGCTCTACCCCCGAAGATGAACTCACGAGGCGCTACCTAAATAGCTTTCGGGGAGAACCAGCTATCTCCCGGTTTGATTGGCCTTTCACCCCCAGCCACAAGTCATTCGCTAATTTTTCAACATTAGTCGGTTCGGTCCTCCAGTTAGTGTTACCCAACCTTCAACCTGCCCATGGCTAGCTCACCGGGTTTCGGGTCTATACCCTGCAACTCATTTCGCCCAGTTAAGACTCGGTTTCCCTGCGGCTCCCCTATTCGGTTAACCTTGCTACAGAATATAAGTCGCTGACCCATTATACAAAAGGTACGCAGTCACCCTGATTCATCAAGGCTCCCACTGCTTGTACGTACACGGTTTCAGGTTCTCTTTCACTCCCCTCGCCGGGGTTCTTTTCGCCTTTCCCTCACGGTACTGGTTCACTATCGGTCAGTCAGGAGTATTTAGCCTTGGAGGATGGTCCCCCCCTCTTCAGACAGGATTTCTCGTGTCCCGCCTTACTCATCGAACTCACAACCACGCCATCTTCGAGTACGGGGCTGTCACCCTCTCTCGCCGGCCTTTCCAGACCGTTCCTCTGATGCTGTGGCTGATGCTGGTTCTGGGCTCCTCCCCGTTCGCTCGCCGCTACTGGGGGAATCTCGGTTGATTTCTTTTCCTCGGGGTACTGAGATGTTTCAGTTCCCCCGGTTCGCCTCATTAACCTATGGATTCAGTTAATGATAGTGCAACGCATTGCACTGGGTTTCCCCATTCGGACATCGCCGGCTATATCGCTTCATATCAGCTTACCGACGCTTTTCGCAGATTAGCGCGTCCTTCATCGCCTCTGACTGCCTAGGCATCCACCGTGTACGCTTAGTCGCTTAACCTCACAACCCGAAACTGTCTCGGACTGTGCAGCTTGAGAGACTCCTCAATAATACCTCGGCGATATTATCGAGTGTTTCAATTTTTCAGCTTGTTCCAGATTGTTAAAGAGCTTATATCGCTAAACCGATTCCGAAAATCCGCTTAAAGATACCTTAACGACAACGCCTTTCACCCGTCATCTTCGCAAGCTGGCGTCCCCTAGGGGATTCGAACCCCTGTTACCGCCGTGAAAGGGCGGTGTCCTAGGCCTCTAGACGAAGGGGACCCGATGGTCAGCTTCGCAGGCGCGCTTGCACTTTACTTTCATCAGACAATCTGTGTGAGCACTGCACTCAACCTATCTCAGGTAAGGAGGTGATCCAACCGCAGGTTCCCCTACGGTTACCTTGTTACGACTTCACCCCAGTCATGAGCCACAAAGTGGTCAGCGCCCTCCTTGCGGTTAAGCTACCGACTTCTTTTGCAACCCACTCCCATGGTGTGACGGGCGGTGTGTACAAGGCCCGGGAACGTATTCACCGTAGCATGCTGATCTACGATTACTAGCGATTCCGACTTCATGGAGTCGAGTTGCAGACTCCAATCCGGACTACGACAGACTTTGTGTGTTCCGCTTGCTCTCGCGAGGTCGCTTCACTTTGTATCCGCCATTGTAGCACGTGTGTAGCCCTACTCGTCAGGGCCATGATGACTTGACGTCATCCCCACCTTCCTCCGGTTTATCACCGGCAGTCTCCTTTGAGTTCCCGCCTTCACGCGCTGGCAACAAAGGATAAGGGTTGCGCTCGTTGCGGGACTTAACCCAACATTTCACAACACGAGCTGACGACAGCCATGCAGCACCTGTCTCAGAGCTCCCGAAGGCACAACCTCATCTCTGAGGTCTTCTCTGGATGTCAAGAGTAGGTAAGGTTCTTCGCGTTGCATCGAATTAAACCACATGCTCCACCGCTTGTGCGGGCCCCCGTCAATTCATTTGAGTTTTAACCTTGCGGCCGTACTCCCCAGGCGGTCGATTTAACGCGTTAGCTTCGGAAGCCACAGCTCAAGGCCACAACCTCCAAATCGACATCGTTTACAGCGTGGACTACCAGGGTATCTAATCCTGTTTGCTCCCCACGCTTTCGCACCTGAGCGTCAGTCTTCGTCCAGGGGGCCGCCTTCGCCACCGGTATTCCTCCACATCTCTACGCATTTCACCGCTACACATGGAATTCTACCCCCCTCTACGAGACTCCAGCCAACCAGTCTTAGATGCCATTCCCAGGTTGAGCCCGGGGATTTCACATCTAACTTAATTGACCGCCTGCGTGCGCTTTACGCCCAGTCATTCCGATTAACGCTTGCACCCTCCGTATTACCGCGGCTGCTGGCACGGAGTTAGCCGGTGCTTCTTCTGCGGGTAACGTCAAAATCCGGCTCTGTTCAAGCTGAACCCTTCCTCCCCGCTGAAAGTACTTTACAACCCGAAGGCCTTCTTCATACACGCGGCATGGCTGCATCAGGCTTGCGCCCATTGTGCAATATTCCCCACTGCTGCCTCCCGTAGGAGTCTGGGCCGTGTCTCAGTCCCAGTGTGGCTGGTCATCCTCTCAGACCAGCTAGGGATCGTCGCCTAGGTAGGCCTTTACCCTACCTACTAGCTAATCCCATCTGGGTTCATCCGACGGCGTGAGGCCCTTTCAGGTCCCCACTTTGGTCTCGCGACATTATGCGGTATTAGCCACCGTTTCCAGTGGTTATCCCCCGCCCTCGGGCAGATCCCCAGACATTACTCACCGTCCGCCGCTCGTCAGCAAAGCGCAAGCGCTTTCCTGTTACCGCTCGACTTGCATGTGTTAGGCCTGCCGCCAGCGTTCAATCTGAGCCATGATCAAACTCTTCAATTGAAAGCTTGATGCTCAAAGAAACTGACTGTTAGTTCGTAATGAATTAACTGTTGTTCACTCTTCAAGACTTTAAAACATATTTTTTTGTGATACGGTCTTGTGAGTGCCCACACAGATTGTCTGATTAATTGTTAAAGAGCAGGCTGACATAAAAATTAACATTCTCGTTCAGCCGGGCTGCGTATATTACGCTGTTCGCCCGCAGAGTCAAGCGCTTATTGACTTCTCTCTGCCCGACCTCACAATGTTTATCAGCGTTGTGTCGGTCAGTGGTGGCGCATTATAGGGAGCTCAGATTTTTATACAATACTTTTTTTCACATTCATCACCAACAGGCTAATCCTTGTTCTTTTTGAGCGAAATTCAAACCAGAATAGCTCAATTCAGCAAGTTTCTTTCATTGCATACTGGTATTTTCCTCACTAAAATCTTATTTAAAGTAAATCTCCATCTTCTCATCAGAGGTATACATGTCCGAAACGTTACGCAGTTACCTTGATACACAACCCAAAGTTGGTCAGAACGTTATGCTAGACTCATCTAGTGTAATCATTGGTGATGTTAGGCTTGCTGATGATGTCAGTATATGGCCTTTAGTCGTCATCCGTGGGGACGTTAATTATGTATCTATTGGTGCACGTACTAACATTCAAGATGGCTCTATATTACATGTGACACACAAACAACAGACAATCCTGATGGTTTCCCTTTAATTGTGGGAATGATGTCACGATTGGACATAAAGTTATTCTTCATGGCTGCACTATCGGTAATCAAGTACTCATCGGTATGGGCTCCATCCTACTTGATGGTTCAATGATTGAAGATAACGTTATTATTGGAGCAGGCAGCCTAGTAGCCCCAGGCAAGGTATTAGAAAGTGGGTACCTTTACATTGGCAGCCCTGCCCGTCAGGTCAGAAAACTAAAACCTGAAGAATTAAAAGGGCTATGTTATTCAGCAAGCCACTACGTTAGCTTGAAAAATAACTACTTGCAGGAAGGTAATATGTAACGTCCCAAACGATCATCATCCTCATTATTAATTACTAATTCGAATTCCTCTTCTATATCCCAACGATTTTGTCGAAAAAGACTTAGTGGATGATGATCTTTCGTTCCATAACGGTATAAAAGATCCTCCGCGCTTATCACGCATTGAACCAATAATCCATTTACCAGTGCAGGAAAAATGACTATCTGCTCTTTGCTCGTTCCACTCTTCTCTCTCAGGAAATTGAATAGATTGATTCACGAATGTAATTCCTGTTCCCAATGTTAGCAATACGGGCGCAATTTCAGGCAACACGCCATGCCATAATTTAAATGAATGAGCTGCCTGCCCTACTAACATCCCTAATCCATCCGCATAACGAGAAACACCATGCTTCTTAGCAAAGAAAATAAAGGGCGTCAAATTAGCTTGGTAAAACATGTCATAACAGACACAATCTTCATTAAATATGAATGGAGATATGGTAGGAACCTCACCATTAATACCAGATGCAGTCGCATTGATAATGAGATCAAACTCAGGATTATTAAGTGCTTTCATCTCAACAGGCCGAATATTACCTATTGACGAAAAATCATTAGCAACCTGTACAGCGCGACTAAACGTGCGGTTTGTTATTGTAATTTCACAACCAAATTCTAATAATGGAAATAAAACACCTCTGGCAGCACCACCAGCTCCAATGATTAAAATATGTTGTCCTTGAGTAATAAACCCAAGTCGTATCAAATCTGTTAATAACCCTATACCATCAGTGTTATCACCAATCAATTGCTTATTATCCAGTAATTTCAAGGTATTAACTGCACCACTGAGTCTTGCTCGTTCAGTCAACTCATTTGCCCGAATAAATGCCTGCTCTTTAAATGGCACAGTAATATTGGCTCCTATACCTCCCTGTTTAAGAAATATATCCAATGCCTCTTCAAATTTACTTATCGGTACTAGAATTTTCCCGTAATGATGCTCAATACCTGTTTGTCCAGCAAATAACTGATGGATACGCGGAGATTTACTGTGCGCAACAGGATTACCAAAGACAGCAAATTGATCCATATTTATTCTTCCCCTATCCTTGACGATAAAGCTCACCAGTTAAAGCATCCCGAATTTCTGAAGGATTTTTCGACCTCCAACATCTCCGTTTAATGTAGGAAGCTTATTCCCAAACTGTTGTCTAACTTCTTCTACTGTTCTGCATGGTTCAAGACCATTCAAATTTGCACTAGTCGACACCAACGTTTACCATAAAAAGTACACAACTGCTTCACCAAAGGATGATCACTAACTCTGACAGCCAAGGTAGTGAATTGCCCAGTCAACCATTTAGATGTACTGAATTTGGCAGGGATTACCCAAGTTACAGCCCTGGCCAACAAGCAAA
>NZ_JXSK01000009.1 GCF_001083805.1 Photorhabdus luminescens subsp. luminescens
GGCCGCCGTTTACTGGGCTTCGATCAAGAGCGTCGCCTTAACGGCTAACCCATCAATTAACCTTCCAGCACCGGGCAGGCGTCACACCCGTATACGTCCACTTACGTGTTGGCACAGTGCTGTGTTTTTAATAAACAGTTGCAGCCAGCTGGTCTCTGCGACTGGCTTCGGCTCCGGGGGCAACCCCTTCACCTAACGCCAGCGTGCCTTCTCCCGAAGTTACGGCACCATTTTGCCTAGTTCCTTCACCCGAGTTCTCTCAAGCGCCTGAGTATTCTCTACCTGACCACCTGTGTCGGTTTGGGGTACGATTCAATGTCACCTGATGCTTAGAGGCTTTTCCTGGAAGCCGGGCATCAACCACTTCACCGCCGTAGCGGCTCGTCATCACGCCTCAGTGTTAAAAGAAGAGCGGATTTGCCTGCTCCTCCCACCTACACGCTTAAACCGGGACGACCGTCGCCCGGATGGCCTAGCCTTCTCCGTCCCCCCTTCGCAGTCACATTCAGTACAGGAATATTAACCTGTTTCCCATCAGCTACGCCGTTCGGCCTCGCCTTAGGGGTCGACTCACCCTGCCCCGATTAACGTTGGACAGGAACCCTTGGTCTTCCGGCGAGCGGGTTTTTTCACCCGCTTTATCGTTACTTATGTCAGCATTCGCACTTCTGATACCTCCAGCAGGCCTCCACGGCGCCGCCTTCAACGGCTTACAGAACGCTCCCCTACCCATTCAGAGAACAGACGTCAGAATACAGCTTACAGACGCCGCCCCAGTCCAGTCAGCATTTTCGCTATCTCTTCATAGCCATCGCGCCATTCCTGCCACTGAACCCGATTGATATAGCCCAAATCCAGACAATATCTTAACCATACACGCATCTCATCGGCACTGCCTAAGGCTATACTAATGAAACGCCTGAACTCGGGTTTGGAATAATGCTGCTTACCAAAGCCCTCGGCAAGGTTGGCGCAAATGCCCTTACTTGCCCGCCCGACCTGGTCCGCTAATCCATATTGTTCGTACTGAGGAAATGTCAAACTCACCTGATGAATTTCTAACGAAATTCGATAAGCTTTCTTAAACACGTCCAATTGCTCGAATCCATATGACATCATTCCGTCCTCTGTCTTCTGAAATCTGTCCTCTGAATGCCGCAGCTTCGGCGCATGGTTTAGCCCCGTTACATCTTCCGCGCAGGCCGACTCGACCAGTGAGCTATTACGCTTTCTTTCAATGATGGCTGCTTCTAAGCCAACATCCTGGCTGTCTGGGCCTTCCCACATCGTTTCCCACTTAACCATGACTTCGGGACCTTAGCTGGCGGTCTGGGTTGTTTCCCTCTTCACGACGGACGTTAGCACCCGCCGTGTGTCTCCCGTGATGACATTCTTCGGTATTCGCAGTTTGCATCGGGTTGGTAAGCCGGGATGGCCCCCTAGCCGAAACAGTGCTCTACCCCCGAAGATGAACTCACGAGGCGCTACCTAAATAGCTTTCGGGGAGAACCAGCTATCTCCCGGTTTGATTGGCCTTTCACCCCCAGCCACAAGTCATCCGCTAATTTTTCAACATTAGTCGGTTCGGTCCTCCAGTTAGTGTTACCCAACCTTCAACCTGCCCATGGCTAGCTCACCGGGTTTCGGGTCTATACCCTGCAACTCATTTCGCCCAGTTAAGACTCGGTTTCCCTGCGGCTCCCCTATTCGGTTAACCTTGCTACAGAATATAAGTCGCTGACCCATTATACAAAAGGTACGCAGTCACCCTGATTCATCAAGGCTCCCACTGCTTGTACGTACACGGTTTCAGGTTCTCTTTCACTCCCCTCGCCGGGGTTCTTTTCGCCTTTCCCTCACGGTACTGGTTCACTATCGGTCAGTCAGGAGTATTTAGCCTTGGAGGATGGTCCCCCCTTCTTCAGACAGGATTTCTCGTGTCCCGCCTTACTCATCGAACTCACAACCACGCCATCTTCGAGTACGGGGCTGTCACCCTCTCT
Source organism: Photorhabdus luminescens subsp. luminescens (assembly GCF_001083805.1). Lineage (GTDB taxonomy): Bacteria > Pseudomonadota > Gammaproteobacteria > Enterobacterales > Enterobacteriaceae > Photorhabdus > Photorhabdus luminescens. The sequence continues at coordinate 2,004 of NZ_JXSK01000009.1, forward strand.
CGCCGGCCTTTCCAGACCGTTCCTCTGATGCTGTGGCTGATGCAGGTTCTGGGCTCCTCCCCGTTCGCTCGCCGCTACTGGGGGAATCTCGGTTGATTTCTTTTCCTCGGGGTACTGAGATGTTTCAGTTCCCCCGGTTCGCCTCATTAACCTATGGATTCAGTTAATGATAGTGCAACGCATTGCACTGGGTTTCCCCATTCGGACATCGCCGGCTTATAACGCTTCATATCAGCTTACCGACGCTTTTCGCAGATTAGCGCGTCCTTCATCGCCTCTGACTGCCTAGGCATCCACCGTGTACGCTTAATTGCTTAACCTCACAACCCGAAACTGTCTCGGATTGTTCAGCTTGAGAGACTCGTCAATCACACCGCAACCGGTATCATTGACTGTTTCAATTTTTCAGCTTGTTCCAGATTGTTAAAGAGCTTATATCGCTAAACCGATTCCGAAAATCCGCTTAAAGATACCTTAACGACAACGCCTTTCACCCGTCATCTTCGCAAGCTGGCGTCCCCTAGGGGATTCGAACCCCTGTTACCGCCGTGAAAGGGCGGTGTCCTAGGCCTCTAGACGAAGGGGACCCGATGGTCAGCTTCGCAGACGCGCTTGCACTTTACTTTCATCAGACAATCTGTGTGAGCACTGCACTCAACCTATCTCAGGTAAGGAGGTGATCCAACCGCAGGTTCCCCTACGGTTACCTTGTTACGACTTCACCCCAGTCATGAGCCACAAAGTGGTCAGCGCCCTCCTTGCGGTTAAGCTACCGACTTCTTTTGCAACCCACTCCCATGGTGTGACGGGCGGTGTGTACAAGGCCCGGGAACGTATTCACCGTAGCATGCTGATCTACGATTACTAGCGATTCCGACTTCATGGAGTCGAGTTGCAGACTCCAATCCGGACTACGACAGACTTTGTGTGTTCCGCTTGCTCTCGCGAGGTCGCTTCACTTTGTATCCGCCATTGTAGCACGTGTGTAGCCCTACTCGTCAGGGCCATGATGACTTGACGTCATCCCCACCTTCCTCCGGTTTATCACCGGCAGTCTCCTTTGAGTTCCCGCCATTACGCGCTGGCAACAAAGGATAAGGGTTGCGCTCGTTGCGGGACTTAACCCAACATTTCACAACACGAGCTGACGACAGCCATGCAGCACCTGTCTCAGAGCTCCCGAAGGCGCAACCTCATCTCTGAGGTCTTCTCTGGATGTCAAGAGTAGGTAAGGTTCTTCGCGTTGCATCGAATTAAACCACATGCTCCACCGCTTGTGCGGGCCCCCGTCAATTCATTTGAGTTTTAACCTTGCGGCCGTACTCCCCAGGCGGTCGATTTAACGCGTTAGCTTCGGAAGCCACAGCTCAAGGCCACAACCTCCAAATCGACATCGTTTACAGCGTGGACTACCAGGGTATCTAATCCTGTTTGCTCCCCACGCTTTCGCACCTGAGCGTCAGTCTTCGTCCAGGGGGCCGCCTTCGCCACCGGTATTCCTCCACATCTCTACGCATTTCACCGCTACACATGGAATTCTACCCCCCTCTACGAGACTCCAGCCAACCAGTCTTAGATGCCATTCCCAGGTTGAGCCCGGGGATTTCACATCTAACTTAATTGACCGCCTGCGTGCGCTTTACGCCCAGTCATTCCGATTAACGCTTGCACCCTCCGTATTACCGCGGCTGCTGGCACGGAGTTAGCCGGTGCTTCTTCTGCGGGTAACGTCAAAATCCAGCTCTGTTCAAGCTGAACCCTTCCTCCCCGCTGAAAGTACTTTACAACCCGAAGGCCTTCTTCATACACGCGGCATGGCTGCATCAGGCTTGCGCCCATTGTGCAATATTCCCCACTGCTGCCTCCCGTAGGAGTCTGGGCCGTGTCTCAGTCCCAGTGTGGCTGGTCATCCTCTCAGACCAGCTAGGGATCGTCGCCTAGGTAGGCCTTTACCCTACCTACCAGCTAATCCCATCTGGGTTCATCCGACGGCGTGAGGCCCTTTCAGGTCCCCCACTTTGGTCTCGCGACATTATGCGGTATTAGCCACCGTTTCCAGTGGTTATCCCCCGCCCTCGGGCAGATCCCCAGACATTACTCACCCGTCCGCCGCTCGTCAGCAAAAGCGCAAGCGCTTTCCTGTTACCGCTCGACTTGCATGTGTTAGGCCTGCCGCCAGCGTTCAATCTGAGCCATGATCAAACTCTTCAATTGAAAGCTTGATGCTCAAAGAAACTGACTGTTAGTTCGTAATGAATTAACTGTTGTTCACTCTTCAAGACTTTAAAACATATTTTTTTGTGATACGGTCTTGTGAGTGCCCACACAGATTGTCTGATTAATTGTTAAAGAGCAGGCTGACATAAAAATTAACATTCTCGTTCAGCCGGGCTGCGTATATTACGCTGTTCGCCCGCAGAGTCAAGCGCTTATTGACTTCTCTCTGCCCGACCTCACAATGTTTATCAGCGTTGTGTCGGTCAGTGGTGGCGCATTATAGGGAGCTCAGATTTTTATACAATACTTTTTTTCACATTCATCACCAACAGGCTAATCCTTGTTCTTTTTGAGCGAAATTCAAACCAGAATAGCTCAATTCAGCAAGTTTCTTTCATTGCATACTGGTATTTTCCTCACTAAAATCTTATTTAAAGTAAATCTCCATCTTCTCATCAGAGGTATACATGTCCGAAACGTTACGCAGTTACCTTGATACACAACCCAAAGTTGGTCAGAACGTTATGCTAGACTCATCTAGTGTAATCATTGGTGATGTTAGGCTTGCTGATGATGTCAGTATATGGCCTTTAGTCGTCATCCGTGGGGACGTTAATTATGTATCTATTGGTGCACGTACTAACATTCAAGATGGCTCTATATTACATGTGACACACAAAACAACAGACAATCCTGATGGTTTCCCTTTAATTGTGGGGAATGATGTCACGATTGGACATAAAGTTATTCTTCATGGCTGCACTATCGGTAATCAAGTACTCATCGGTATGGGCTCCATCCTACTTGATGGTTCAATGATTGAAGATAACGTTATTATTGGAGCAGGCAGCCTAGTAGCCCCAGGCAAGGTATTAGAAAGTGGGTACCTTTACATTGGCAGCCCTGCCCGTCAGGTCAGAAAACTAAAACCTGAAGAATTAAAAGGGCTATGTTATTCAGCAAGCCACTACGTTAGCTTGAAAAATAACTACTTGCAGGAAGGTAATATGTAACGTCCCAAACGATCATCATCCTCATTATTAATTACTAATTCGAATTCCTCTTCTATATCCCAACGATTTTGTCGAAAAAGACTTAGTGGATGATGATCTTTCGTTCCATAACGGTATAAAAGATCCTCCGCGCTTATCACGCATTGAACCAATAATCCATTTACCAGTGCAGGAAAAATGACTATCTGCTCTTGCTCGTTCCACTCTTCTCTCTCAGGAAATTGAATAGATTGATTCACGAATGTAATTCCTGTTCCAATGTTAGCAATACGGGCGCAATTTCAGGCAACACGCCATGCCATAATTTAAATGAATGAGCTGCCTGCCCTACTAACATCCCTAATCCATCCGCATAACGAGAAACACCATGCTTCTTAGCAAAGAAAATAAAGGGCGTCAAATTAGCTTGGTAAAACATGTCATAACAGACACAATCTTCATTAAATATGAATGGAGATATGGTAGGAACCTCACCATTAATACCAGATGCAGTCGCATTGATAATGAGATCAAACTCAGGATTATTAAGTGCTTTCATCTCAACAGGCCGAATATTACCTATTGACGAAAAATCATTAGCAACCTGTACAGCGCGACTAAACGTGCGGTTTGTTATTGTAATTTCACAACCAAATTCTAATAATGGAAATAAAACACCTCTGGCAGCACCACCAGCTCCAATGATTAAAATATGTTGTCCTTGAGTAATAAACCCAAGTCGTATCAAATCTGTTAATAACCCTATACCATCAGTGTTATCACCAATCAATTGCTTATTATCCAGTAATTTCAAGGTATTAACTGCACCACTGAGTCTTGCTCGTTCAGTCAACTCATTTGCCCGAATAAATGCCTGCTCTTTAAATGGCACAGTAATATTGGCTCCTATACCTCCCTGTTTAAGAAATATATCCAATGCCTCTTCAAATTTACTTATCGGTACTAGAATTTTCCCGTAATGATGCTCAATACCTGTTTGTCCAGCAAATAACTGATGGATACGCGGAGATTTACTGTGCGCAACAGGATTACCAAAGACAGCAAATTGATCCATATTTATTCTTCCCCTATCCTTGACGATAAAGCTCACCAGTTAAAGCATCCCGAATTTCTGAAGGATTTTTTCGACCTCCAACATCTCCGTTTAATGTAGGAAGCTTATTCCCAAACTGTTGTCTAACTTCTTCTACTGTTCTGCATGGTTCAAGACCATTCAAATTTGCACTAGTCGACACCAACGGTTTACCATAAAAAGTACACAACTGCTTCACCAAAGGATGATCACTAACTCTGACAGCCAAGGTAGTGAATTGCCCAGTCAACCATTTAGATGTACTGAATTTGGCAGGGATTACCCAAGTTACAGGCCCTGGCCAACAAGCAAACATAGTCTCTTTTTGTTCTTCTGTTAGAAGTTTATCATCAAGATATGGCTGTAATTGTTCATAATTATCTGCGATAAGAATCAATCCTTTCTGCCAAGGACGTTTCTTTAATATAAGCAGTTCACTTACCGCTTTTTCACTGTCAGGATCACATCCAAGTCCAAAAACAGCTTCAGTCGGATAGGCAATCACTTTTTCTGCTTTTAATGCAGTTAATACATCCTCAAATGCAGATAATTCTTCATTGCTCATTTTATTACTCTGTTTAATTACTTAATTTATTTGCTGTTTTCCACACAATTTGCTGGCACAAAATAACTTTACACCTTGTGATGTACGCTTTTCCACCAGCAATGGATAAGAACAAAACATACATTTACTCGCAATTGGCTTATTATTTAATACAAACTGGCAATTAGGGTAACAGTTACACGCATGGAAAATTTTTCCGAAACGTGATTTCCTTTGGAGTAGTTGTCCTTGTTTACATTGCGGGCAGGCTATTAACGTCTCATCCGGCTTATCAATTAGCTCTGCATGTTCGCATTCAGGATAACGACTACAGCCAATGAACATTCCATAACGCCCTTGACACAAAATCAAATTAGCCCCACACGCCGGGCATAGCTGCCCTTCAAGTTCTTTTACCACATGACCATCACTTTGCCCTTTTAATGGACGAATATATTGACATGATGGATAACCAGAACATCCAAGAAATGGACCGTGGGTACCATTACGTATAACCAATACAGAACCACATTCAGGGCAATATTCAGTTTCATTAGTGGAGAAAGGAACCATTTTTGCCATACTCTTTTCACTCAAAAAATTATTTTAAATAGGACTCTGGAAATTCAGTTAATTTAACCCACACGCACATAACCACCAGCAACCACAGCCACCTGACCCAGTAGTTCCAGTTCAAGGAGCTTTGTCATTACCTCAGTTATAGGTAATGAGGAACGCTGAGCAATAATATCAACAGGCGTTATTTCAGCACCTACGTTAACTAGCACATCCATAAATGGCAACTCAGTTTGCTCAAACTGCGGTTTTACTTCTTCCTCTATTCTTTCCATATTCAACCATTGTAGTGAACTGTAAACATGTTCCACAATATCCATTGCGTTTGTGGCTAAATATGCACCTTGTTTTATTAACCAGTGATTCCCTTCGCTCACTGAATTTCCCAAAAGCCCTGGTAGTGCAAATACATCCCTTCCTTGTTCAAGGGCACAACGAGCAGTAATTAACGAACCACTATTTTGACCTGCTTCTACAACAATCACTGCTGAACTTAATCCACTGATAATCCGATTTCTTTTAGGAAAATTTTTTGCACGTGGCGGAGTATCCGGAAAAAATTCAGAAACAAGAGCACCATTCTCCTCAATTTGCTTTGCTAATGAGCCGTGTCTATGAGGGTAAATCTGCCCAAGCCCACTACCTAATACTGCTATTGTTTTACCTCCACTATCCAACGCAGCTCGGTGACAAATACCATCAATACCAATAGCTAAACCACTAGTAATAACTAACTCATATCCAACCAGTTCACTTGCAAAAATTCTTCCCCATTTCTCACCATAATAGCTTGCTGTCCTGCTCCCGACCATCGCCACCTGCTTCTTTAAAAGAATATCTGGTTTTCCTGACACAAAAAGCACAAGCGGAGGGGTATGTATCTGCTTTAATAGAGGTGGATACGAAGGGTGAGAATATGTCAATAAATGATGCTCTGGTTGTTCCAGCCATTTAAGGCATGAAGCTAGTAAGGTTTTATTTACTTTAGTAAATTGCAGAGATTGTGCCGGCGATAATCCACTATCTTTCAGCACAGTGAGGTAACGATTCCCGGAATGTAATAATTTTTCTGCAACATTTGCTGCTCTCTCTGTTGCCAAATGAGAAACCATCTTCATTCGCAACCATACTTCCATAGCTTCCATGTTGTCATCCTGGCTAAGATTGACGGACAAAACTAAACTGCTCAATCAGCAATCGATACTGTCAATCTAAACGGGAAATGTCTAGAATAGACATAGAATACCATTAACATTTTGGACGCAGATCTAAACATATATGTCAGTATTACAAGTATTACATTACCCAGACGAGCGGCTTCGCACTATTGCAACGCCTGTTGGAACAGTTGATGCAGAGATTCGACGTATCATTGATGATATGTTTGAAACTATGTATGCAGAAGAAGGTATTGGTTTGGCAGCAACACAAGTTGACATTCATCAGCGTATTGTTGTTATTGACGTATCAGAAACACGTAATGAACGTCTCGTTCTTATCAACCCAGAATTACTGGAAAAAAGTGGTGAAACTGGGATCGAAGAGGGCTGTTTGTCTATTCCTGAGCAACGAGCACTGGTGCCACGAGCCGAAAAAGTCAAAATCAAAGCCCTTGATTACAATGGTCAATCATTTGAATTACAAGCTGATGGCTTACTAGCAATTTGTATTCAGCACGAGATGGACCATTTAATTGGTAAACTTTTTGTGGATTACTTATCTCCGCTGAAACGCCAACGTATACGCCAGAAAGTAGAAAAACTGGATAAACAAAAAGCCCGAACCAAGTAAAATTACATTAATACAGGAAATAAACGTGTCTGATTCTTTACGTATTGTTTTTGCCGGAACACCTGATTTTGCAGCACGCCATTTAGAGGCTTTGTTAATGTCTCAGCATGAGGTGGTTGGCGTTCTAACTCAACCAGATAGACCGGCAGGACGAGGTAAAAAACTGACACCCAGTCCTGTAAAGGTACTGGCAGAGGAACGTAACATCACCGTTTTTCAGCCAGCTACTTTACGTTCAGAAGAAAACCAACAATGGATTCTAAAACAACAGCCTGATGTTCTCATAGTTGTTGCCTATGGATTGATCCTTCCTAAAACTGTTTTAAATATTCCAAGATTAGGTTGCCTAAACGTACATGGCTCCCTATTACCACGTTGGAGAGGTGCAGCCCCCATTCAACGCTCGCTCTGGGCCGGCGATACAGAAACAGGCGTAACGATCATGCAAATGGATATAGGTCTTGATACTGGTGACATGCTATATAAAGCAAGCTGCCCTATTACTCCTGAGGATACCAGTGCCAGTTTATACGAAAAACTGGCCAACATTGGGCCAGATGCGTTGCTTAAAACATTATCGTTAATAACATCGGGTAAAAGTCAACCTGAAATTCAAAACGAAAATTTAGTTACCTACGCTGAAAAACTAAGCAAAGAAGAAGCCCGTATAAATTGGGAACTATCTGCAACCCACCTCGAACGTTGTATTCGCGCATTCAATCCCTGGCCTATGAGCTTTTTCGAGATGGAAGGACAACCTGTTAAAGTTTGGAAAGCAGAAGCCATTGCAGAACAAACTTCTGTAGAACCGGGAACTGTATTAAAAGCAGACAAAAAAGGCATTTATATTGCCACTACTGATGGAATTCTGAACATTACTCAATTACAACCTGCTGGTAAAAAAGCAATGTCAGCAGCAAATCTACTTAACTCTAAACATGAATGGTTTACACCAGGCAATAAAATCAACTAAATACTATTTTATGCTGTAAGCTCTCTCACAAACTTTCTCTTAATGCTGGCTTTTGTCAGCTTTTTTAACTATGAAAAACACATATAACCTGCGAAGTGTCGCCGCAAAAGCAATCAATCAAGTTCTGGATCAAGGACAGTCTCTGAGTACAGTCTTACCCAAACTGCAACAAAATATAACCTCTAAAGATAAACCCTTGTTACAGGAATTATCTTTCGGAGTATTACGCGTATTACCACAATTAGAGTGGATAATAGGTCAACTAATGGCAAAACCATTAAAAGGTAAACAACGTATTCTTCATTACCTGCTTATGGTTGGAATATACCAACTTACCTATACTCGCATTCCAGCCCATGCAGCACTTGCTGAAACAGTAAACGGAGCCGCAACTCTGAAGTATCCTCAATTAAAAGGGCTAATTAACGGCGTTCTTCGCCAATTTCAGAGACAACAGCTACAGTTAATCGAATATGTACAAAATAATCCTAATCATCACTTACACCCAGTATGGCTATTCACTCGAATCCAAAAAGCCTATCCACAACAATGGCAACAACTTATTAACGCTAACAATGAAAAACCACCTATGTGGTTACGAGTTAATCGTATATACCATAGCCGAGATGAATATCTCTCTCTTCTTCATAAATCAGGTATTGATGCGGAACCAACACCCAAATCACCTTCTGCTATCCGCATAATTTCCCCTTGTCCTGTAACAATATTACCTGGATTTGACAAAGGTTGGGTCACTGTCCAAGATGTATCCGCACAAGAGTGCGTCGAGTTACTAAAACCCATTGATGGAGAGAAAATTCTCGATCTTTGTGCAGCACCAGGAGGGAAAACAACACATATCCTCGAAACAGCACCAGAATCTCAAGTATTAGCGGTAGATATTGATGAGCAAAGAATCAAACGAGTAAAAGAAAATCTCCAACGCCTTAATTGCCACGCTACAGTAAAAACCGGTGATGGACGTCACCCTGAACAATGGGCAGAAAACCAGCAATTCGACCGCATCCTTTTAGATGCCCCATGTTCAGCAACAGGAGTAATCCGTCGCCATCCTGATATCAAGTGGTTACGCCGCGAGGAAGATATTACTCAATTAGTTCAATTACAAGCTGAGATTCTTGATGCAATCTGGCCATTCTTAAAGAAAGGCGGAACATTAGTATATGCAACCTGTTCTATTCTACCAGATGAAAATAGCCAGCAAATCAGCTCGTTTTTAAAACGCCACCCAGATGCAAAACTAGAGGGAACAGGAACAAATGATTATCCGGGAAAACAAATAATACCTGAGTTAAATGGTGGTGATGGTTTCTTTTACGCTCGATTAATTAAACAGTAATATATCTCTATAATTCATAGAGATAATTATTTGTTTACAATAAATTAGAGAATACTATGAAAATAATTATTCTTGGCGCGGGTCAAGTTGGTGGTACATTAGCTGAAAATCTGGTAGGTGAGAATAATGATATCACTATAGTCGATACTGATCCTAACCGTTTACACCAATTACAAGATAAATTCGATCTCAGAGTAGTCAATGGTCATGGTTCTTACCCCAGGGTATTAAGAGAAGCTGGAGCTGAAGATGCTGACATGTTAGTTGCTGTAACTAATTCTGACGAAACTAACATGATTGCATGCCAAATTGCTTATTCCTTATTCAACACACCAAATAAAGTTGCTAGAATACGCGCAGCAGAATATATCCGCGAAGCAGATAAACTTTTTCTCCCTAATGACATTCCTATTGACTATCTTATTTCACCAGAACAACTTGTTATAGATTATATTTACAAACTAATTCAATATCCTGGCGCCCTACAAGTTGTTAACTTTGCCGAAGGACGAGTAAGTATTGTTGCAGTAAAAGCTTATTATGGAGGCTCACTTGTAGGAAATGCACTTTCCTCACTTCGTGAACACATGCCACATATTAATACCAGAGTTGCTGCAATATTCCGTCAGGATCGACCAATAAGACCACAAGGTTCTACAATTATTGAAGCCGGTGACGAAGTTTTCTTTGTAGCTGCATCACAACATATTCGTGCTGTAATGAGTGAACTTCAACGTTTAGAAAAGCCCTACAAGCGTATTATGATCGTAGGTGGTGGTAATGTGGGTGCCGGTCTTGCACTACGTCTCGAAAAAGATTACAGGGTTAAATTAATCGAACGAAATCAACAAAGAGCTACAGAACTAGCTGAATTATTACATGACACCATAGTTTTCTACGGGGATGCCTCCGATCAAGAGTTATTAGCCGAAGAACATGTAGAACAAGTAGATGTATTTATTGCTCTAACCAACGATGACGAAGCAAATATCATGTCCGCAATGCTTGCCAAACGCATGGGAGCCAAAAAAGCCATGGTTCTCATCCAACGTAGTGCATATGTCGATTTAGTTCAAGGTGGTGTCATTGATATTGCAATCTCTCCACAACAAGCGACGATTTCCGCTCTACTAGGTCATGTTCGCAAAGCAGATATCGTAAGCGTTTCCTCATTACGTCGTGGAGTGGCCGAAGCTATTGAAGCGATTGCTCATGGAGATGAAAATACGTCAAAGGTGGTTGGTCGAGCAGTAGGTGATATTAAATTACCACCAGGCACTACAATTGGTGCAATAGCCCGCGGTGAGGAAGTCATTATTGCTAATGATTACAGCGTGATCGAACAAGGAGATCATGTAATTATGTTTATTACAGATAAAAAATTTGTCCCCGAAGTAGAGAAATTATTCCAGCCGAGCCCTTTTTTCCTTTAAAAACCAAAGAAATAGTTATGTACCAGTCATATAATTCTAACATAATAACTGATACAACTTGGTATATTTCAATTAGAGGAATGTGATGAAATTTTTAAATTATTTTGTGGATTTACTATGAAAAGTAATTTTACCAATTTAACTGCTGACATCAGCATCGGTATAATTATAAAAAAACACCGTATCATCATTCACTATTTTATACACAATGAAACCAATAAACAGATCATTTAGTAAAAAGAAATTAAACACCCTCAATTACTGAAACAAAATCACTATTAGAAATTCGTAGGTTACTGAAAAATAGGAGATAGGTCTATTAAACTAAAAGACCAGTAGTAAAGAATCTAATAACCCCTTACCACTGGTCTCCCAGTTACTTGCTTTACTATGTTTTTCTTTCCTCTGGTAACTTCCTTTTCCCTTTTTATTTTTTTCAACTCGCTGTTTAAATAGTGGATCACGTAATAAAGCTTCTAGAGCATTATCCTTTATTACACCTTTTTTATGGTGATATATAGCCATCATATGCCTCTATCATATTAATTTATCTGAGAACATAGCAATTGTACTCTCTGAATTTTCAATAATAAAGAAAAATTTCTTATTTCTTATTTCTTATTTCTTATTTCTTATTTCTTATTTCTTATTTCTTATTTCTTATTTAAAGCACCTTGTTCTAAAATTTCAAGAATAGAACAATAAGTACTTATATGAGAGCTACCACAGCAAGCATCACTTAACATCTTAAGTGAATCCCGCATTTTTCGCATTTCAAGAAGTTTTTCCTCCACTTCCATTAACCTAGAATCTACAATTTGCTTCGACTCTTCACAAGTATGATGGGCGGGATCTACACGGATAGACAATAATTCTGTAATAGCCTCCAATGTAAATCCCAATTGCTTAGCATAGCGTATAAACCGAAGACGCTGTAAATCTTGATCCGTATAAAGTCTATACCCTCCTTCTGTACGGTTCTGATGTTCCATCATCCCTTGTTTTTCATAGAAACGCACAGTATCAGGAGTTACATTCGCTAATTTAGCCAATTGACCAATACGATACACTGTTATGTCTCCTACAATAGATCACATTGCTTGAGAGATCAGCATAGCAGGATGAAAAGAAATAAGTTAGAGATTCACTATATACAAACGTAAAAAAACCGGGATAAACCCGGTTCTTTTATATGCCCCTACAGATTACTCCGCAGTCGCAACTTCTGTCTGAGGCTCAACGGCACGGTCAACAAGCTCGATGTATGCCATCGGAGCATTGTCACCAGCACGGAAGCCACACTTAAGAATACGAGTGTAACCACCTGCGCGGCTCGCAAAACGCGGGCCCAGCTCATTAAACAGTTTTGCCACGATTTCGTTATCACGAGTACGGGCGAATGCCAGACGACGATTAGCTACACTGTCGATCTTGGCAAGAGTAATCAGCGGCTCAACGACGCGACGCAGTTCTTTCGCTTTAGGCAGAGTCGTCTTGATGATTTCATGACGAACCAAAGAACCTGCCATGTTGCGGAACATAGCTTGGCGATGGCTGCTGTTGCGGTTCAATTGACGACCACTCTTACGATGGCGCATGACCTTATCCTTCTCAGTAAAACCTTAACCTGTGATCTAGTTATTCATCAGCAATACTTGCTGGTGGCCAGTTTTCTAAGCGCATGCCCAGAGATAAGCCACGTGAAGCCAGTACGTCTTTGATCTCTGTAAGAGATTTTTTACCCAGGTTAGGTGTCTTAAGTAACTCAACCTCGGTACGCTGTACCAAATCACCGATGTAGTGGATAGCTTCTGCCTTAAGACAGTTAGCAGAGCGGACAGTCAATTCCAGATCGTCAACAGGGCGCAGCAGGATCGGATCAAACTCTGGCTTCTCTTCTTTTACTTCTGGCTGACGTACATCACGTAAATCAACAAAAGCTTCTAGCTGTTCAGCCAAAATAGTAGCTGCACGGCGAATCGCCTCTTCAGGATCGATTGTACCGTTAGTTTCCATCTCGATAACCAACTTGTCCAAATCGGTACGTTGTTCTACACGCGCTGCTTCAACATTGTAGGCAATACGCTCTACTGGGCTATAACAAGCGTCTACTAACAAACGACCAATAGGGCGCTCATCTTCTTCCGAATGAATCCGGGCAGAAGCCGGCACATAACCCCGACCACGCTGAACTTTAATGCGCATGCTTATAGAAGCAGTTTCGTCAGTCAGGTGGCAGATTACATGCTGCGGCTTGACGATTTCGACATCTCCGTCGTGGATAATGTCGGCTGCAGTCACAGGGCCAATGCCAGACTTATTCAAGGTAAGAATAACTTCATCTTTTCCCTGAACTCTTACCGCCAGCCCTTTCAGGTTGAGGAGAATCTCCAGGATATCTTCCTGTACACCTTCTTTGGTGCTGTACTCATGCAGTACACCATCAATCTCAACCTCAGTCACCGCACAACCCGGCATAGACGAAAGCAGAATACGGCGCAGTGCGTTACCTAGAGTATGGCCAAAACCACGCTCTAATGGCTCAAGGGTCACCTTGGCGTGCGTCGAACTGACTTGCTCGATATCAACCAGGCGCGGTTTTAGAAACTCTGTCACAGAACCCTGCATTGTGTCCTCTCTTTGGTGCTAAGCTTTACTTAGAGTAAAGCTCGACGATCAGGTGTTCGTTGATGTCAGCAGATAGATCAGCACGTTCTGGAATACGTTTGAACACACCTTCCATCTTCACAGCATCAACCTCCAACCAAGTTGGTTTCTCACGCTGCTCAGCCAGCTCTAAAGCCGCCTTAATACGAGACTGCTTTTTCGATTTCTCGCGAACGCTGACTACGTCATTCGGGGATACCTGATAAGAAGCGATGTTAACAACGCGACCATTTACCATGATAGCCTTATGGCTTACCATTTGGCGTGATTCAGCACGAGTCGCCCCGAAACCCATACGGTAAACAACGTTGTCCAAACGACCTTCTAGCAAACTCAGCAGGTTTTCACCTGTGTTGCCTTTCAGGCGAGTTGCTTCTTTATAATAGTTACGGAATTGACGCTCCAGAACACCGTAAATACGACGAACTTTTTGTTTTTCACGTAACTGCACACCGTAGTCAGACAGACGCGGTTTACGTGCGCCATGCTGCCCAGGTGCTTGTTCTAATTTACACTTGGTGTCAATCGCGCGAACGCCAGACTTCAGGAATAGATCTGTACCCTCGCGACGGCTCAGCTTGAGCTTAGGACCCAAATATCTTGCCATTTTCTTTCTCCAATCGAACCTAAAAAAGTAAACGCTATTAAACGCGACGTTTTTTAGGTGGACGACAACCGTTATGAGGGATCGGAGTCACATCAGTAATGTTAGTAATGCGGAAACCTGCCGCATTTAACGCTCGAATAGTTGACTCGCGGCCAGGACCAGGTCCTTTAACCATAACTTCCAGGTTCTTAATTCCGTATTCTTTCACTGCTTCGGCACAGCGCTCTGCTGCAACCTGAGCTGCAAACGGAGTAGATTTACGAGAACCACGGAAACCGGAACCACCGGCAGTTGCCCAACCCAGGGCGTTACCCTGACGGTCAGTAATGGTCACGATGGTGTTGTTGAAAGAAGCATGGATATGAGCCACACCGTCAGAGACTTGCTTTCTTACACGCTTACGTGCACGAATAGGTGCTTTTGCCATTATACAATACCCCGATTATTTCTTGATCGGCTTACGTGGACCCTTACGGGTACGTGCATTGGTCTTAGTACGCTGGCCGCGAACAGGTAGACCACGACGGTGACGTAAACCACGATAAGTACCAAGATCCATCAGACGTTTGATGCTCAGGGTTACTTCACGACGCAAATCGCCTTCTACAACGTATTTAGCAACTTCGTCACGCAGCTTATCAATTTGCTCTTCAGACAGCTCGCTGATCTTAACATGTTCAGCAATACCCGCCGCCGCACAAATGGCTTGGGAGCGAGTTTTACCAATTCCGTAAATCGATGTTAAAGCGATTACAGTATGTTTTTGATCAGGAATGTTAATGCCTGCTATACGGGCCACTATGCACTCCTAAGTTATTTATTTACCGCAACACCATTCTGAAAAGCCCGTTTTCAGGATACTCAAACAATGTTGCTGTGATATAAAAAAGATTGGCTGGCTAATTTAGCCAGCTCAAACCGACTTTGCAAGAAAAATATGCTATTTTATCAGCCTTGGCGTTGTTTATGCTTAGGCTCTGCACTACAAATCACACGAACGACACCGTTACGCTTAACGATTTTGCAGTTGCGGCATAATTTCTTGACGGAAGCACGAACTTTCATTTTTACTCTCCGTAACTTCTCAAGCAAACCAATTAACGGTTATAACCTTTAAGATTTGCCTTCTTCAATGCAGACTCATACTGACTTGACATCATCAGAGTTTGCACTTGAGCCATAAAGTCCATGATGACTACAACTACGATAAGTAGCGAAGTACCGCCAAAATAAAATGGCACCTTCATCGCGTCACGCATGAACTCCGGGATTAAGCAGATAAAAGTAATATACATCGCGCCAACTAAAGTTAGGCGTGTCATTACTTTATCAATGTACTTGGCTGTTTGCTCTCCCGGACGAATTCCTGGTACAAATGCACCGGACTTCTTCAGGTTATCTGCTGTTTCTCTCGGGTTGAAAACCAACGCAGTATAGAAAAAACAGAAGAAGATGATTGCAGACGCGTAGAGTAACACATAAAGCGGTTGCCCAGGCTGCAAGTACATTGAAATAGTAGTCAGCCAGTTCCAGCCAGTTCCTCCCCCGAACCAAGAAGCTATGGTACCAGGGAACAGAATAATGCTGGAAGCAAAAATTGCAGGGATAACCCCAGCCATATTCACTTTCAACGGTAAATGTGTGCTCTGTGCAGCATAAACTCGGCGACCCTGTTGACGTTTCGCATAGTTAACAACGATACGTCGCTGACCACGCTCCATGAAAACAACGAAGAAAGTTACTGCAAACACTAACACTGCAACCAACAGCAACAGGAGGAAGTGCAGATCGCCTTGCCGAGCTTGCTCAATGGTATGGCCGATGGCCGGCGGCAAACCCGCAACAATACCAGCAAAGATTATGATAGAGATACCGTTTCCAATACCACGTTCAGTAATCTGTTCACCCAGCCACATTAGGAACATAGTCCCAGTAACTAGGCTCACAACAGCCGTGAAGTAGAAAGCAAACCCTGGATTGATCACCAGCCCTTGCATTCCTGGCATATTCGGCAAACCAGTAGCAATACCGATTGACTGGAATATAGCCAGCACTAAAGTACCATAGCGAGTATACTGGCTAATCTTACGACGACCAGCTTCCCCTTCCTTCTTAATCTCTGCCAACGTTGGATGAACCACCGTCAACAACTGAATAATAATAGACGCAGAAATATACGGCATTATCCCCAGTGCAAAGATAGAAGCACGACTCAAAGCACCACCAGAGAACATGTTAAACATTTCAATGATGGTGCCCCTTTGCTGTTCGAGCAATTTGGCAAGCACAGTGGCATCAATACCAGGGATAGGAATAAAAGAACCAATGCGGAAAACAATTAACGCGCCAATAACAAACAACAGCCTACGTTTCAGCTCGCCCAGTCCACCTTTAGCACTTTGAAAATCTAATCCTGGTTGTTTAGCCATCTGTTACTTATTCCTCAATTTTACCGCCAGCAGCTTCGATTGCAGCACGAGCGCCTTTAGTAACACGAAGGCCACGCACAGTTACTGCACGATTGATTTCACCAGAAAGAATAACTTTCGCGAATTCAATTTGAGTGCCAACAACATTAGCGGCTTTCAATGCATTCAGATCGATAATATCGCCTTCAACGGCAGCAAAATCAGACAAACGAACTTCTGCTGTAACCATCGCCTTACGTGAAGTAAAACCAAATTTTGGCAAACGACGGTATAAAGGCATCTGACCACCTTCAAAACCGCGACGTACGCCACCACCAGAACGAGACTTCTGGCCTTTGTGACCACGGCCACCGGTTTTACCCAGGCCAGAACCAATACCACGACCTACACGTTTAGGCGCATGCTTGGAACCTTCAGCCGGAGACAGAGTATTTAAGCGCATCTGTTACTCCTCAACTTTAACCATATAGGAAACCAAGTTGATCATACCACGTATAGCAGGAGTATCTTCACGCTCTACTGTATGACCGATACGGCGCAGACCTAAACCAACCAAAGTTGCCTTATGCTTAGGCAGACGGCCGATTGAACTGCGAATCTGTGTTATTTTAATAGTCTTAGCCATGGTCATTACCCCAGAATTTCTTCGACGGATTTACCACGCTTAGCTGCGACCATTTCTGGAGACTTCATGCTGTCTAAAGCATCCAGAGTTGCACGAACCACATTAATAGGGTTAGTGGAACCATAGGTTTTAGCCAGTACGTTACGAACACCAGCCACTTCCAAAACAGCACGCATAGCACCGCCTGCGATGATACCAGTACCTTCGTGAGCAGGCTGCATGAACACACGGGAACCAGTGTGTGCACCTTTTACTGGGTGATACAAAGTGCCGCTGTTCAGTGCGACGGTTTTCATATTGCGACGGGCTTTTTCCATCGCTTTCTGGATTGCTGCCGGAACTTCGCGTGCTTTGCCGTAGCCAAAACCAACGCGACCATTACCATCACCTACAACAGTCAGTGCGGTAAAGCTGAAAATCCGGCCACCTTTTACGGTTTTAGATACGCGATTTACCGCAATCAGCTTTTCCTGCAGTTCGCCAGCTTGTTTTTCGATGTGAGCCATCTTACACCTCTACCTTAGAACTGAAGGCCAGCTTCACGGGCAGCATCTGCCAGTGCCTGGACTCGACCATGATATTGGAAACCAGAACGGTCAAAGGATACATCTTTAATACCTTTTTCCAGAGCACGTTCAGCAATTACCTTGCCAACCGCTGCTGCTGCTTCTTTATTTCCAGTGTATTTCAGTTGCTCATTGATAGCTTTTTCTGTAGTAGAAGCTGCCACCAAAGTTTCAGAACCGTTTGGTGCTATAACCTGCGCATATATATGGCGAGGGGTACGATGTACCACCAGGCGAGTTGCACCCAGTTCCTGGAGCTTGCGGCGTGCGCGGGTCGCACGACGGATACGAGCTGCTTTCTTATCCATAGTGTTACCTTACTTCTTCTTAGCCTCTTTGATACGCACGACTTCGTCGGCGTAACGAACACCCTTACCTTTATAAGGCTCAGGACGACGATAGGCACGCAATTCTGCCGCAACCTGACCGATTACCTGTTTATCAGCACCCTTTAGTACGATTTCAGTTTGTGACGGACATTCTGCAGTAATGCCTGCTGGCAGTTCGTGGTCAACTGGATGTGAGAAGCCCAGAGACATGTTGATAGCATTGCCTTTGACTGCTGCACGATAACCAACACCTACCAATTGAAGCTTCTTAGTGAAGCCTTCGGTAACACCGATAACCATAGCATTCAGCAAAGAACGAGTTGTACCCGCCTGTGCCCAACCATCAACATAACCATCGCGTGGAGCGAAAGTCAGTTGATTATCTGCATGCTTAACTTCAACTGCGCTGTGGATTGTACGACTTAGCTCGCCGTTTTTACCCTTAATCGAAATAACCTGACCGTCGAGTTTTACCTCTACGCCGGCAGGAATAACGACGGGTGCTTTTGCAACACGAGACATTCTTTCCTCCCGAATTAAGCTACGTAGCAGAGAATCTCGCCACCAAGACCAGCTTGGCGAGCTGCACGATCAGTCATTACACCTTTAGAGGTAGAAACAACAGCGATACCCAAACCAGCCATAACTTGTGGCAGCTCATCTTTTTTCTTATAGATGCGCAGACTTGGACGGCTTACACGCTGAATACTTTCTACAACAGCCTTACCCTGGAAGTATTTCAGTACTAATTCCAGCTCTGGCTTGGTGTCGCCTTCAATTTTATAATCTTCAATATAACCTTCTTCCTTCAGCACCTTGGCAATTGCCACTTTCAGCTTGGAGGAAGGCATGGTGACCGCAACTTTATTCGCGGCCTGACCGTTACGGATACGGGTCAGCATATCCGCGATGGGATCTTGCATGCTCATCTGTCTTTACTCCCGTGATTCAATTGGTGACAATTACCAGCTAGCCTTTTTAAGGCCCGGAATTTCACCGCGCATGGCGGCTTCACGGACTTTAATACGGCTCAACCCAAACTTCCGCAAAAACGCATGCGGACGACCAGTTTGGCGACAGCGGTTACGCTGACGAGAAGGGCTGGAATCACGTGGCAGTGTTTGCAGCTTAAGAACAGCATTCCAACGCTCTTCATCAGATGCATTCACATCAGAAATGACAGCCTTCAATTCCACGCGTTTAGTGAAGAATTTTTCAGCTAATTTCGCACGTTTTACATCACGTGCTTTCAATGATTGCTTAGCCATGAATACCCTGCCTTACTTGCGGAACGGGAAGTTAAAAGCAGCCAACAGTGCGCGGCCTTCATCATCAGATTTCGCAGTTGTGGTGATAGTAATATCCAGACCACGAACACGATCCACTTTATCATAATCGATTTCAGGGAAGATGATTTGCTCACGTACACCCATGCTGTAATTGCCACGACCATCAAATGACTTAGCAGACAAACCGCGGAAGTCACGAATACGAGGTACAGCAATAGAAATCAGGCGCTCAAGAAACTCCCACATACGTTCACCACGCAGGGTCACTTTACAGCCGATTGGATAGCCCTGACGGATTTTGAAGCCTGCAACTGATTTGCGTGCTTTGGTGATCAATGGTTTTTGACCAGAGATTGCTGCCAGATCCGCTGCCGCATTATCCAGCAGTTTCTTATCAGCGATCGCTTCACCAACACCCATGTTCAGGGTGATCTTCTCGACCCGAGGGACTTGCATGACAGAATTGTAGTCAAACTGAGTCATCAGTTTTTGGACTACCTCGTCTTTGTAGTAATCATGCAGTTTCGCCATCGTATTACTCCAAATTACTTGATAGTTTCGCTGTTAGATTTAAAGAAACGAACTTTTTTTCCGTCTTCAAATCTAAAACCTACACGGTCAGCCTTACCGGTTGCCGCATTGAAGATCGCAACGTTTGAAACCTGAATTGCAGCTTCTTTTTCAACGATGCCACCTGGCTGGTTCAGAGCCGGAACAGGCTTCTGATGCTTTTTAACCAAGTTGATACCTTCAACAATGACTTTCCCAGTAGAAAGAACCTGTTTTACTTTACCGCGCTTACCTTTATCTTTTCCAGTCAACACGATAACTTCGTCATCACGACGGATTTTCGCTGCCATTGTCCGCTCCTTAGAGTACTTCTGGTGCCAGGGAGATAATTTTCATGAACTTTTCATTACGAAGTTCACGAGTTACCGGCCCAAAAATACGCGTACCGATAACTTGCTCACTTGTGTTGTTTAACAACACGCAAGCATTGCCATCGAAGCGAATGACAGAACCGTCAGGGCGACGAACACCCTTCTTGGTGCGCACCACTACCGCTTTCAGGACATCACCTTTTTTCACTTTACCACGAGGAATTGCTTCCTTGATGGTGACTTTTATGATGTCGCCGACGTGTGCATAGCGACGGTGCGAGCCACCCAGAACCTTGATACACATTACGCGACGTGCACCGGAGTTGTCGGCCACGTTCAGCATAGTCTGTTCTTGGATCATTTTAGTGCTCCGCTAAATGTCAACTACTACTGAGCCACTTCACTACTATAATTTAATATGAAGAGGCCGTTCAGATACCCCATATCATGAGGGCGCGGCATTATAACACCACATCTCAGATATAGATAGAAAAAATAAACGGCTCATCGCCTGAGCCGTTTACTCTATTCGAGCCAGCTTACAGAATCGCTTTCTCTACAACGCGAACTAAAGTCCAAGATTTAGTTTTGGACAGTGGACGGGTTTCGCGGATTTCCACCACATCACCGATGCCACATTCATTGTTCTCGTCATGTACATGCAGTTTAGTCGTACGTTTGATGAATTTACCATACAGAGGGTGTTTCACCTTACGCTCAATAGCAACAACAATAGATTTCTCCATTTTGTCACTTACAACACGACCTTGCAAAGTACGGATTTTATCGGTCATTACGCACCCGCCTTCTCAGTCAATAAAGTCTTAACGCGTGCGATATTACGACGCACTTGTTTCAACAGATGAGACTGTTGTAGCTGGCCACTTGCAGCCTGCATGCGCAGGTTAAATTGTTCACGCAGCAAATTCAGCAGCTCAGTGTTCAGCTCTTCAACGCTTTTTTCGCGCAGCTCTTGTGCTTTCATTACATCACCGTCTTAGTTACAAAGGTGGTCTTGATAGGCAGTTTCGCTGCTGCCAGCTTGAATGCTTCACGAGCCAGCTCTTCAGGCACACCGTCCATTTCATAAAGGACTTTACCAGGCTGGATCAAGGCAACCCAATATTCTACGTTACCTTTACCTTTACCCATACGCACTTCGAGTGGCTTTTCAGTGATAGGTTTATCTGGAAATACACGTATCCAGATTTTACCTTGACGTTTAATTGCACGAGTCATAGCACGGCGTGCCGCTTCAATCTGACGTGCCGTCAGACGGCCACGGCCCACAGCTTTCAGACCGAAAGTGCCGAAGCTAACATCCGCACCTGCTGCCAGGCCACGGTTACGGCCTTTGTGCATTTTACGGAATTTCGTACGCTTTGGTTGTAACATCAGCGACTCTCCTTACTTGCGGCCTTTACGCTGCTGCTTTTTCGGTTGCGCAGCCGGTTTTTCCGCCTGTTCAACAGCAGCCATACCACCCAAGATCTCACCTTTGAAGATCCATACCTTAACGCCGAGTACACCATAAGTGGTGTGCGCTTCTGAAGTGTTGTAGTCGATATCTGCACGCAGTGTGTGCAACGGTACACGACCTTCACGATACCATTCAGTACGCGCGATTTCAGCACCGCCCAAACGGCCGCTGACTTCCACTTTAATGCCTTTAGCGCCCAAACGCATCGCATTTTGAACTGCACGCTTCATAGCGCGACGGAACATAACACGACGTTCTAGCTGTGAAGTAATACTGTCAGCAACCAGTTTCGCGTCCAGTTCGGGCTTACGCACTTCAGAGATATTAATTTGCGCAGGAACACCAGCGATTTCCGCTACAGTTTTACGCAATTTTTCTACGTCTTCACCTTTCTTACCGATTACGATACCTGGCCGAGCAGTGTGAATAGTTACACGAATACTTTTAGCAGGACGTTCAATAACAATGCGTGAAATAGACGCTTTTGCCAGTTCTTTATTCAAGTACTGGCGAACTTTAAAATCGCTGTCTAGGTTGTCAGCGAATTCTTTAGTATTCGCATACCAAGTAGAGTTCCAAGGTTTGACAATACCCAGGCGAATACCATTAGGATGTACTTTCTGACCCATTGCTAGTCTCCAGAGTCTCAGCGATCGGACACAACCACAGTAATGTGGCTGCTGCGCTTCAGGATGCGATCTGCACGACCTTTTGCACGAGGCATAATACGCTTCATGGTCGGGCCTTCGTCTACGAAAATCTTCGTGACCTTCAGATCATCAATGTCAGCACCATCGTTGTGTTCTGCATTAGCAATAGCAGACTCAAGTACTTTCTTCACTAAACCAGCAGCTTTCTTATTGGTATAGGTCAGAGTTTCCAGAGCTTGCGACACTTTCTTACCGCGAATCAGGTCAGCTACAAGGCGAACCTTCTGAGCAGAAGAACGAGCGTGGCGATGTTTAGCGATAGTTTCCATCTCTTCCTCCTACCTTAGCGCTTTTTAGCCTTTTTATCGGCCGCATGGCCGCGATAAGTACGGGTCGGCGCGAATTCACCTAGTTTATGACCAACCATTTCGTCGGAAACAAAAACTGGTACATGCTGACGACCATTATGGACAGCGATGGTCAAACCGATCATGTTAGGAAAGATCGTTGAACGACGGGACCAAGTCTTGATAGGCTTTTTGTCTCCGCTTTCCACCGCTTTCTCTACCTTCTTCAGCAAGTGCAGGTCAATAAATGGACCTTTCTTGAGAGAACGTGGCATGGTTTATCCTCTAATTATTTTTTAGTACGGCGACGTACGATGAACTGATCAGTACGTTTATTACTACGGGTTTTCTTACCTTTAGTTTGAACACCCCAAGGAGTTACAGGATGCTTACCAAAGTTACGACCTTCACCACCACCATGAGGGTGATCTACCGGGTTCATCGCCGTACCACGAACGGTAGGACGAATGCCACGCCAGCGACTTGCACCAGCTTTACCCAGAACGCGTAGCATATGTTCTGCATTACCAACTTCACCTAAGGTGGCGCGGCAATCAGACAGAACTTTACGCATTTCACCAGAACGCAGACGCAAAGTTACATAAGAACCATCACGGGCAACGATCTGAACGTATGCACCAGCGGAACGAGCCAATTGACCACCTTTACCCGGCTTCATTTCTACGTTATGCACGGTAGAACCAACAGGGATATTGCGCATTGGCAATGCGTTACCAGTTTTGATAGCTGCGTCAGCACCAGATTGGATCTGATCACCAGCTTTCAGCCCCTTAGGTGCAAGGATATAACGACGCTCACCATCTTTATACAGAACCAGGGCGATATTCGCTGAACGGTTTGGATCATATTCCAAACGCTCAACTACAGCAGGGATACCATCTTTATTACGTTTAAAGTCAATCAAACGATAGTGCTGCTTGTGGCCACCACCAATGTGACGAGTGGTAATACGGCCATTGTTGTTACGACCACCGGTTTTGCTGCTTTTTTCCAGCAATGGAGCATAAGGTTTACCCTTATGCAGCTCAGGGTTAACCACTTTAACAACGTGGCGACGGCCCGGAGACGTAGGTTTACATTTAACAATTGCCATTGTTCTTTACTCCTCCGGCTTACTCTGCACCACCGATGAAGTCCATGTTCTGGCCTTCCTTCAGTGTGACGTAAGCTTTTTTCCAGTCGCTACGACGACCAATACGCTGACCGTGGCGTTTAGTTTTGCCTTTAACCAGCAAAGTGTTAACACCTTCAACTTCGACTTCAAAAAGTTTCTGCACAGCAGCTTTGATTTCTGCTTTAGTCGCGTCTTTTGCAACTTTGAGAACGATGGTGTTGCTCTTTTCCATCGCTGTAGAAGCTTTTTCAGATACGTGCGGCGCGCGCAGTACTTTCAGCAGACGTTCTTCACGGATCATGCCAGCATCTCCTCAACTTGCTTCACAGCATCAGCAGTCATAACCACTTTATCAAAGGCGATTAAGCTAACTGGATCAATACCAGCTACATCACGAACATCAACCTTGTACAGGTTGCGAGCTGCTAAGAATAAATTCTCATCAACTGCATGAGTGATAATCAGCACATCTTCCAGAGCCATCTCTTTCAGTTTCTGAACCAGAAGCTTGGTTTTAGGAGCTTCTACAGAAAACTTCTCGACAACGATCAAACGATCTTGACGCACCAATTCAGATAGGATGCTTTTTAAAGCACCACGGTACATTTTCTTATTAACTTTTTGACTGTGGTCCTGTGGTTTAGCTGCAAAAGTTACACCACCAGAGCGCCAAATTGGGCTCTTAATAGAACCAGAACGTGCACGGCCAGTGCCTTTCTGACGCCACGGTTTCTTACCTGAACCAGAAACTTCAGCACGGGTTTTCTGAGCACGAGTACCTTGACGTGCACCAGCTGCGTAAGCAACAACTACTTGATGCACAAGCGCTTCATTGAAATCACGCCCGAAGGTAGTTTCGGAAACAGTCAGCGCGCCTTGCGCGTCTTTCATTACCAATTCCATTCCTATCTCCTCGACGTTACGCCTTGACAGCCGGTTTTACGATCAGGTTGCCGCCAGTTGCACCTGGAACAGCACCTTTGACCAGCAGCAGGTTGCGCTCAGCGTCAACACGTACTACATCTAGGCTTTGAACAGTTACACGTTCATTACCCAGTTGGCCTGCCATTTTCTTGCCTTTAAATACCTTGCCCGGAGTTTGGTTCTGACCAATAGAACCCGGAACACGATGAGACAAAGAGTTACCGTGGCTAGCATCTTGGGTACGGAAGTTCCAGCGCTTAACAGTACCAGCAAAACCTTTACCTTTAGATGTACCAGTAACGTCGACTTTCTTAACGTCAGCGAAAATCTCAACGCTAATGTTTTGACCTACAGCATATTCTTCGCCTTCAGACAGACGGAATTCACGTAGGATACGGCCAGCTTCAACGCCAGCTTTAGCGAAATGGCCTGCTTCAGGTTTGTTTATACGGTTAGCTTTTTTGCTACCAGTAGTAACCTGAATTGCACGATAACCATCACTATCCAGATCTTTAACCTGAGTGACTCGGTTATCTTCAATTTCGATAACAGTTACAGGGATAGAAACGCCATCTTCAGTGAAGATACGAGTCATACCCACTTTTTTACCGACTAAACCAATCATTGTTTCAACCTCTCAATCGTTCAATGACCTGATTAACCCAGGCTGATCTGCACGTCTACACCGGCAGCCAGATCCAGACGCATCAGAGCATCAACGGTTTTCTCGGTTGGCTCAACGATGTCAACCAGACGCTTATGAGTGCGAATTTCGTACTGATCACGCGCATCTTTATTAACATGCGGAGAAATTAGAACGGTAAAACGCTCTTTACGAGTCGGTAGCGGGATCGGACCACGAACCTGCGCACCAGTACGCTTAGCGGTCTCGACAATTTCCGCAGTTGATTGATCGATCAAACGATGATCAAATGCTTTCAGGCGAATACGGATTCTTTGGTTCTGCATGAGACCAGAGCTCCAACTATTTTATAAACGTAAATAATTACTCCTCGTACCCATTTCGATTGACGGGAGAGTGTAATCGTTCAATATATAACCCCCACATCGGGAGTATTTTAAATGGCAGCAAAGCAATACTGCACATTTATACTGGTTAACAAACCAGACTTACACGTAGGTAAGATGGCGTATTATACGCAAATCAATTAACAAAGCAAGATACAGATGAAGATCTGTTCAGAGTAGAGTTAAAGGAGCATGAAACAAGATGCCCTAACTTAACAGATAGGGCATTTGTAACTATTCTCCTTCAAGGATCTGTGCTTGAGTATAATTTTGAATCCCCATACGTTCAATTAGTTCAAATTGAGTTTCTAACCAATCAATGTGCTCTTCTTCCTCATCTAAGATATCGATCATCAAATCACGACTAACATAGTCATGAATCGAATCAGCATAAGCAATTGCTTCTTTCAAATCTCTAGCTCCTTGCAATTCGAGCTGCAAGTCAGATTTGAGCATTTCTTCAATATCTTCTCCGATATTAAGCTTTCCCAAATCCTGTAAATTAGGAATTCCTTCAAGAAAAAGAATACGTTCAATGTACCTATCGGCATGCTTCATTTCATCGATAGATTCATGATATTCCTTATCATTAAGGCGGGTAAGGCCCCAGTTTTTGAACATCCGGGCGTGTAGAAAATACTGATTAATTGCAACAAGCTCATTTCCAAGAAGTTTGTTCAAATGAGCAATCATTTTTTTATCACCTTTCATAGTTTACTCCTCCGCTTCCAGTACTTAAAGTGTAGTACCTATTCAGCAGAGTAGTAGTAAACTTATCCCTTTTTTATCAAGCAACGTTATCTATCTTAGGCAGCTGTGCAATCTCCTCATTAATAAGCTCTCTAGCTTGACGTATGCATTTGCCACAATCACGGCCTACAGGCACAATACGTTTTAGTTCTCTAATAGAGTGAATATGATGTTGACGCACCGCATTACGTATTGTTTTGTCACTTACCGCATTACATAGGCAGACATACATAAATAACACTCTCTGGTACACATTATAGCGCATATTAAATAATAATGAGTCTCATTTCAATAATCATTCGCATTTTAATTTTCTGATTCAAGTTTTTCCAAATACCCTTTTAACTTTATCAAATAGAGATAGTTATCTCATTTCTGTAACACATTGGTCAAAAAGAATTTTTATCCCTCTTGGGAGCTTTCTTGAACTTATTTCATCCTAAAACTATCTCCTACCTCACATCAGCAATTTGCTCCAGAACTGATAGTTAGACAGCACAATCCACTTAAGATATTACGGGATACAGAATTCACACATTTAGTTATACGAAAACAAGCATGCTATATCGTAACCTTTTCGGTGATCTCTTCTCTTTTTGTTAGAGCATACCAACAGAGGCAGAACAAGCATGAGTTAGATATTACTACCTATATATAAAAGAAAAGATGACTCATCTAAGTTTGAAAACAAATACTTATTCGGGAAAATCACGAGTTGGTTACCGCTAACGCATTCTATCGATGAATGATGAATATATATACTCTAGAAGAGTAGGTAGAACAGCTAGATAACGATGACACCACTAGAAACAAGCAGCCAAAATCAAAGAATTAAGACACTAAGAGATAACATAATGGGGTAGTTCATACAGGGAATTTAAGGAAGGGTGATATCAATTAAAATATTAACTAACAGACACCTAGTGCAACACAACCAGGTGTCTGTTCTAAAACAAGCCAAAATACAAACTTGTCCTAAAGTTAGGTACTTAATTATTAGCTATTAAGCAATAATTTTAGCAACAACACCAGCACCGACAGTACGGCCGCCTTCACGGATAGCGAAGCGCAGACCCTGGTCCATTGCG
The DNA here is from genome assembly GCF_001083805.1 of Photorhabdus luminescens subsp. luminescens. Lineage (GTDB taxonomy): Bacteria > Pseudomonadota > Gammaproteobacteria > Enterobacterales > Enterobacteriaceae > Photorhabdus > Photorhabdus luminescens. The sequence continues at coordinate 29,779 of NZ_JXSK01000009.1, forward strand.
ATTGGCGCAATCAGAGTGACTTTCATCTGAATGTTATCACCTGGCATCACCATTTCCACGCCTTCTGGCAGCTCGATTGTGCCGGTTACGTCAGTTGTACGGAAGTAGAACTGTGGACGGTAGCCTTTGAAGAATGGCGTGTGACGGCCGCCTTCGTCTTTGCTCAGAATATAAACTTCTGATTCGAAAGTGGTGTGTGGCTTGATTGAACCTGGTTTTGCCAGTACCTGACCACGTTCGATTTCGTCACGTTTGGTACCACGCAGCAGAACACCCACGTTCTCACCCGCACGGCCTTCGTCCAGCAGTTTGCGGAACATTTCTACGCCAGTACAAGTGGTTTTAGTCGTGTCTTTGATACCCACGATTTCAACTTCTTCACCCACTTTAACAATACCGCGCTCTACACGACCGGTAACTACAGTACCACGACCTGAAATAGAGAATACGTCTTCGATTGGCAGCAAGAATGGCTGGTCGATTGCACGCTCTGGTTCTGGGATGTAGCTATCCAGCGCTTCCGCCAGTTCCAGGATTTTGCTTTCCCACTCAGCATCGCCTTCCAGCGCTTTCAGCGCGGAACCGCGGATAACTGGGGTATCGTCGCCTGGGAAATCGTACTGAGACAGCAGCTCACGCACTTCCATCTCAACCAGTTCCAGCAGCTCTTCGTCGTCTACCATGTCACATTTGTTCAGGAACACGATGATGTAAGGAACGCCTACCTGACGACCTAACAGGATGTGCTCACGAGTCTGTGGCATTGGGCCGTCAGTCGCAGCAACTACCAGGATTGCGCCGTCCATCTGAGCCGCACCGGTGATCATGTTTTTCACATAGTCAGCGTGGCCTGGGCAGTCAACGTGCGCATAGTGGCGGCTTGGGGTATCGTATTCTACGTGAGAAGTAGAGATGGTGATACCACGCGCTTTTTCTTCTGGCGCGTTATCGATTTGGTCGAATGCGCGAGCGTTACCACCGTAGGTTTTAGCCAGTACAGTAGTGATGGCAGCAGTCAGGGTAGTTTTACCGTGGTCAACGTGGCCGATAGTACCAACGTTAACGTGCGGTTTTGTACGTTCAAACTTTTCTTTAGACATTTAGATTGTCCCTCTAAGACACGGAATCGGTGGTTCCACCACATCAACCAAGCAATTGCTCGTTGGATATCGCTTACAGGAATAAAATCGGGAGACAAGGACATTAAGGAAGTGGTGCTGATAGGCAGATTCGAACTGCCGACCTCACCCTTACCAAGGGTGTGCTCTACCAACTGAGCTATATCAGCACATCTTGGAGCGGGCAGCGGGAATCGAACCCGCATCATCAGCTTGGAAGGCTGAGGTAATAGCCATTATACGATGCCCGCATTGAACTCGGCTACCTGACTTTAATCAGCTGTACGTTGGTCTCGATATGCTTTTCCTTTAGTAAATACTAAAGGGATACCAAGACTAAGTCTGATTCTTTGGTGGTGGGGGAAGGATTCGAACCTTCGAAGTCTGTGACGGCAGATTTACAGTCTGCTCCCTTTGGCCGCTCGGGAACCCCACCTTTTCCAAATTTTTAATGGTGCCGGCACCAAGAATCGAACTCGGGACCTACTGATTACAAGTCAGTTGCTCTACCAACTGAGCTATGCCGGCATCAAGTGCTGCGCATTCTAGGCAGTGTGAGCGCACTATGCAACAAAAAAATTGCCATCCTTGATCATTCGGTCACAAAACACTCATTTTTATTCGATTAGCTGTTTTTTTCAATATGTTTAGATCAAATAATAAACATAAAATCATCTGTAACTATCGAGGAATTAATCACAGTGTCCGATAAAACTTGGTAGGTAACTTCATGTTGCATCATTTAAATTTCCATCATGATAAACAAACAGCTAAAGCTAACATTAAGTAAAGCAACTCAATTTTTTACGATTCTACATTTCTTACAAAAAAAACCGCTAAAAATACAAAAAAGCCTACGCCTGCCGCTCATCAGTCGATATCATGCGATTTATTTTTTGTCGGGTACAGGTTGTTTATTACAACTTGTCCAACCTGCACAAACAGGCAGATGTTGGTTTATGAATAAAAAAGAACCTTTTTTGGCTACTCCATATTTGCAATTCAATCGTGAACAATGGGCAACCTTACGCGATTCAGTTCCATTGACACTAACAAAAGAAGAATTAATTGATTTAAAAGGAATTAATGAAGAAATTTCTTTAGAAGAAGTTGTTGAGATTTACCTTCCTTTATCTCGCTTACTTAATTTTTATATTAGTTCAAATTTACGTCGTCAAGCAGTGCTCGAACAATTTCTAGGTACTGATGGACAAAAAGTTCCTTACGTCATAGGAATTGCTGGTAGTGTTGCTGTTGGTAAAAGTACTACTGCACGTCTATTGCAAGCCCTGCTAAGTCGTTGGCCTGAACACAGAAGTGTAGAATTAATTACCACAGATGGTTTTCTACATTCTAATAACGTGCTGAATGAACGTGGATTAATGAAAAAGAAAGGGTTCCCGCAATCATATGATATGCATAGCTTAGTGAAATTTGTATCTGATATTAAATCGGGATCTAAACAAGTATCCGCACCAGTTTACTCTCATCTTACCTATGATATCGTACCAAACGAACAAAAACTCATTAGACAACCAGACATTTTGATTCTAGAAGGTTTGAATGTATTACAAAGCGGTATGGATTATCCCCATGATCCACACCATGTATTTGTCTCTGATTTTGTCGACTTTTCTATCTACGTCGATGCACCAGAAAAACTACTCAAGAGTTGGTATATCAGTCGTTTCTTAAAATTCCGACAAGGTGCTTTTTCCGATCCAGACTCTTATTTCCACAGCTATTCCAAGCTATCAGAAGAAGAAGCCATAAATACTGCATCTGATATCTGGCAAGAGATCAATGGACTGAATTTGCGACAAAATATTTTACCAACTCGAGAACGCGCAAGCCTAATCATGACAAAAGGTACTAATCACACTATTGAAAGCGTAAGACTACGTAAGTAAAAATAGTTTCCGAACCCGGAAGACATTTCTCTTCCGGTCGTTTTTAACAACCTCTTAAAGAAATCTCCCCGCCGATATATGGGGTTATAACACCATTCTGATCGAGTAATAAAGCACCTTGCTGATTAATACCCCTAGCTATACCATACACTTCCTGACTACCAATAATCAATTTCACCGGTCTATCCATAAAATTATCTAACTCAAACCACCGAGAAACAAATGAAGACAAACCTTCATTTTCAAACTGAATTAGCGCCTTCCTTAGATAACGTATTATTTCTACAGCCAATTTATTACGATCAACTTCAATTCCTGCCTGCAACAAATTAATCCATAGCTGATTAATAGATTCTTCGTCCTTATGATCCATTAAAATATTTATACCCGCACCTATCACAACCTGAGCAGCATCACCAGTCTTTCCTATTAGTTCAACTAAGATTCCCGCCAATTTCTTATCATCAAGATATAAATCATTTGGCCATTTTACCCTAATTCTATCAGCACCAAATCGATGTAATACTTCAGCAATAACAATGCCAACAACCAGACTCAATCCGATTGCAGCAGCAGGTCCTTGTTCAAGGCGCCAATACATAGATAAATAAAGATTTTTACCAAAAGGCGAAACCCACTTCCTTCCACGCCGCCCTCTGCCAGCGTACTGGTACTCTGCAACACAAGCATCCCCTGATTTCAACTCAGATAAACGTTCAAGCAAGTACTGATTAGTCGAATCAATAACTGGCAAAACAGTTATACGATCCTGAGGTAAGTATTGAAAAATAGTAGATTCATCAAGTAACTGCATAGGTGCCATAAGGCTATAACCCTTGCCAGGAGTCGTTTCTAGTTCAATTCCCCATTCACGAATTGTCTGTATATGTTTATTAATTCCAGCTCTACTCATCCCTAAATCTTGTCCCAATTGTTGGCCAGAATGAACGTCACCGTCAGACAAAATCTTAATCAACTGTAATGGCACGGTTATATCTTTCATGAAATACATTCCACAGCATCAATTTCGCCTTTAGAGCCAATAAAACGAACCTCAGGTTCAAGTAATACACCAAACTTACTTATCACTTGCTGGCGAATGTAGGCAGCCAATGAGACTACATCCTTACCTGTAGCATTTTCCTGATTTATCAATACTAGAGCTTGTCTAAGATGCACAGATGCACCTCCAATGCGATAACCTTTTAAATTACAATGTTCAATGAGCCAACCCGCCGCTAATTTAAACATCCCATTCATGTAAGGATATTGGGGGCTATCAGGGTAATTTTCTTTGATTTTTGCCGCAACTTGCGCACTGACAATTGGATTTTTAAAGAAACTCCCCGCATTTCCTGTTATTGCAGGATCAGGCAATTTACTGGTGCGCATTGCACATACTGAATCAAAGATCTTCTGAGGAGTTACATTATCTTTCGACAGCTTAATTAAATCACCGTAGCTCAATATCGGCTGCCAATTCTTCTTCAACAATAATCCTACGGAGATAATGGAATAATTTACTTTATATTTATGCTTGAAAATACTATCCCGATATCCAAACTGACATTCACCAACACTAAGACGCGTTTGTTCTCCAGTTTCTAGATTGATAATATCTACATATTCACACACATCTCTAAATTCAATACCATATGCACCAATATTTTGAATTGGCGCAGCACCAGCGCAACCAGGAATTAAAGCCAGATTCTCTAATCCATAGATTTGATTTTTAAGAGAATGGCAGACTAATTCATGCCAATTTTCTCCTGCCCCTACATGTAAATGCCACGATTCATCTGTCTCTCGCTGCTGAATCCCCATAATTCTATTCAGAATCACAGTTCCTTCAAAATTTGCAGTAAATAAGACATTGCTGCCTTCACCAAGTAGTAAGGTAGGTTGTTTTTCACTTTTGGCTTTCTGCCATAAAGCTAATAAGGACTCGGCAGATTCAGCTATATCTAAACGTTTAGCATAGACTGATAATCCAAAGGTATTAAATTCTTTAAGAGAAAGCATTTATTCAATACTCAATAAAGCTATTTAATAAGTAGTTTATCAGCTATAGGAGTGGAAAACTAAGTTAGTTCTTTATTAAATGCAAAAAGGCCACCCTTCTGGATGGCCTTTCTGTCTCAAAATAAAGTCTGGCAGTTCCCTACTCTCACATGGGGAGACCCCACACTACCATCGGCGCTACGGCGTTTCACTGCTGAGTTCGGCATGGGGTCAGGTGGGACCACCGCGCTATCGCCGCCAGACAAATTCTTTATACGTTATCATGGTGCTGATACCCAGATTCGAACTGGGGACCTCACCCTTACCAAGGGTGTGCTCTACCAACTGAGCCATATCAGCAAATGGTTGCCCAAACTCACTGTTGGCGCAAAATATTAAAGCCTGGCAGTTCCCTACTCTCACATGGGGAGACCCCACACTACCATCGGCGCTACGGCGTTTCACTGCTGAGTTCGGCATGGGGTCAGGTGGGACCGCCGCGCTATCGCCGCCAGGCATATTCCGTTTTATCCCGGCCGTTGCTTCTCCACAACCGCCCGAATCAATCTCTGAACAAGCTGAAATTCATCTCTCTTCCGTCTTCTGACCGCTGTCCGCTGTCTTCTGACACCAAAACACCTTCGGCGTTGTAAGGTTAAGCCTCTCGGTTCATTAGTACTGGTCAGCTCAATGCATCGCTGCACTTACACACCCAGCCTATCCACGTCTTCGTCTTAAACGTTCCTTCCGTGACCTCAAGTCAAGGGAAGACTCATCTCAAGGCAAGTTTCCCGCTTAGATGCTTTCAGCGGTTATCTCTCCCGCACTTAGCTACCGGGCTATGCCATTGGCATGACAACCCGTACACCAGCGGTGCGTCCACTCCGGTCCTCTCGTACTAGGAGCAGCCCCTTTCAATCTTCCTGCGCCCACGGCAGATAGGGACCGAACTGTCTCACGACGTTCTAAACCCAGCTCGCGTACCACTTTAAATGGCGAACAGCCATACCCTTGGGACCTACTTCAGCCCCAGGATGTGATGAGCCGACATCGAGGTGCCAAACACCGCCGTCGATATGAACTCTTGGGCGGTATCAGCCTGTTATCCCCGGAGTACCTTTTATCCGTTGAGCGATGGCCCTTCCATGCAGAACCACCGGATCACTAAGACCTACTTTCGTACCTGCTCGAGCCGTCACTCTCGCAGTTAAGCTGGCTTATGCCTTTGCACTAACCTCACGATGTCCGACCGTGATTAGCCAACCTTCGTGCTCCTCCGTTACGCTTTGGGAGGAGACCGCCCCAGTCAAACTACCCGCCAGACACTGTCCTCAGCCCGGATGACGGGCCTAAGTGAGAACATCGAGCATTCAAGGGTGGTATTTCAAGGATGGCTCCATGCAGACTGGCGTCCGCACTTCCAAGCCTCCCACCTATCCTACACATCAAGGCTCCATGTTCAGTGTCAAGCTATAGTAAAGGTTCACGGGGTCTTTCCGTCTTGCCGCGGGTACACTGCATCTTCACAGCGAGTTCAATTTCACTGAGTCTCGGGTGGAGACAGCCTGGCCATCATTACGCCATTCGTGCAGGTCGGAACTTACCCGACAAGGAATTTCGCTACCTTAGGACCGTTATAGTTACGGCCGCCGTTTACTGGGGCTTCGATCAAGAGCGTCGCCTTAACGGCTAACCCCATCAATTAACCTTCCAGCACCGGGCAGGCGTCACACCGTATACGTCCACTTACGTGTTGGCACAGTGCTGTGTTTTTAATAAACAGTTGCAGCCAGCTGGTCTCTGCGACTGGCTTCGGCTCCGGGGGCAAACCCCTTCACCTAACGCCAGCGTGCCTTCTCCCGAAGTTACGGCACCATTTTGCCTAGTTCCTTCACCCGAGTTCTCTCAAGCGCCTGAGTATTCTCTACCTGACCACCTGTGTCGGTTTGGGGTACGATTCAATGTCACCTGATGCTTAGAGGCTTTTCCTGGAAGCCGGGCATCAACCACTTCACCGCCGTAGCGGCTCGTCATCACGCCTCAGTGTTAAAAGAAGAGCGGATTTGCCTGCTCCTCCCACCTACACGCTTAAACCGGGACGACCGTCGCCCGGATGGCCTAGCCTTCTCCGTCCCCCCTTCGCAGTCACATTCAGTACAGGAATATTAACCTGTTTCCCATCAGCTACGCCGTTCGGCCTCGCCTTAGGGGTCGACTCACCCTGCCCCGATTAACGTTGGACAGGAACCCTTGGTCTTCCGGCGAGCGGGTTTTTCACCCGCTTTATCGTTACTTATGTCAGCATTCGCACTTCTGATACCTCCAGCAGGCCTCACGGCGCCGCCTTCAACGGCTTACAGAACGCTCCCCTACCCATTCAGAGAACAGACGTCAGAATACAGCTTACAGACGCCGCCCCAGTCCAGTCAGCATTTTCGCTATCTCTTCATAGCCATCGCGCCATTCCTGCCACTGAACCCGATTGATATAGCCCAAATCCAGACAATATCTTAACCATACACGCATCTCATCGGCACTGCCTAAGGCTATACTAATGAAACGCCTGAACTCGGGTTTGGAATAATGCTGCTTACCAAAGCCCTCGGCAAGGTTGGCGCAAATGCCCTTACTTGCCCGCCCGACCTGGTCCGCTAATCCATATTGTTCGTACTGAGGAAATGTCAAACTCACCTGATGAATTTCTAACGAAATTCGATAAGCTTTCTTAAACACGTCCAATTGCTCGAATCCATATGACATCATTCCGTCCTCTGTCTTCTGAAATCTGTCCTCTGAATGCCGCAGCTTCGGCGCATGGTTTAGCCCGTTACATCTTCCGCGCAGGCCGACTCGACCAGTGAGCTATTACGCTTTCTTTCAATGATGGCTGCTTCTAAGCCAACATCCTGGCTGTCTGGGCCTTCCCACATCGTTTCCCACTTAACCATGACTTCGGGACCTTAGCTGGCGGTCTGGGTTGTTTCCCTCTTCACGACGGACGTTAGCACCCGCCGTGTGTCTCCCGTGATGACATTCTTCGGTATTCGCAGTTTGCATCGGGTTGGTAAGCCGGGATGGCCCCCTAGCCGAAACAGTGCTCTACCCCCGAAGATGAACTCACGAGGCGCTACCTAAATAGCTTTCGGGGAGAACCAGCTATCTCCCGGTTTGATTGGCCTTTCACCCCAGCCACAAGTCATCCGCTAATTTTTCAACATTAGTCGGTTCGGTCCTCCAGTTAGTGTTACCCAACCTTCAACCTGCCCATGGCTAGCTCACCGGGTTTCGGGTCTATACCCTGCAACTCATTTCGCCCAGTTAAGACTCGGTTTCCCTGCGGCTCCCCTATTCGGTTAACCTTGCTACAGAATATAAGTCGCTGACCCATTATACAAAAGGTACGCAGTCACCCTGATTCATCAAGGCTCCCACTGCTTGTACGTACACGGTTTCAGGTTCTCTTTCACTCCCCTCGCCGGGGTTCTTTTCGCCTTTCCCTCACGGTACTGGTTCACTATCGGTCAGTCAGGAGTATTTAGCCTTGGAGGATGGTCCCCCCTTCTTCAGACAGGATTTCTCGTGTCCCGCCTTACTCATCGAACTCACAACCACGCCATCTTCGAGTACGGGGCTGTCACCCTCTCTCGCCGGCCTTTCCAGACCGTTCCTCTGATGCTGTGGCTGATGCAGGTTCTGGGCTCCTCCCCGTTCGCTCGCCGCTACTGGGGGAATCTCGGTTGATTTCTTTTCCTCGGGGTACTGAGATGTTTCAGTTCCCCCGGTTCGCCTCATTAACCTATGGATTCAGTTAATGATAGTGCAACGCATTGCACTGGGTTTCCCCATTCGGACATCGCCGGCTTATAACGCTTCATATCAGCTTACCGACGCTTTTCGCAGATTAGCGCGTCCTTCATCGCCTCTGACTGCCTAGGCATCCACCGTGTACGCTTAATTGCTTAACCTCACAACCCGAAACTGTCTCGGATTGTTCAGCTTGAGAGACTCGTCAATCACACCGCAACCGGTATCATTGACTGTTTCAATTTTTCAGCTTGTTCCAGATTGTTAAAGAGCTTATATCGCTAAACCGATTCCGAAAATCCGCTTAAAGATACCTTAACGACAACGCCTTTCACCCGTCATCTTCGCAAGCTGGCGTCCCCTAGGGGATTCGAACCCCTGTTACCGCCGTGAAAGGGCGGTGTCCTAGGCCTCTAGACGAAGGGGACCCGATGGTCAGCTTCGCAGACGCGCTTGCACTTTACTTTCATCAGACAATCTGTGTGAGCACTGCACTCAACCTATCTCAGGTAAGGAGGTGATCCAACCGCAGGTTCCCCTACGGTTACCTTGTTACGACTTCACCCCAGTCATGAGCCACAAAGTGGTCAGCGCCCTCCTTGCGGTTAAGCTACCGACTTCTTTTGCAACCCACTCCCATGGTGTGACGGGCGGTGTGTACAAGGCCCGGGAACGTATTCACCGTAGCATGCTGATCTACGATTACTAGCGATTCCGACTTCATGGAGTCGAGTTGCAGACTCCAATCCGGACTACGACAGACTTTGTGTGTTCCGCTTGCTCTCGCGAGGTCGCTTCACTTTGTATCCGCCATTGTAGCACGTGTGTAGCCCTACTCGTCAGGGCCATGATGACTTGACGTCATCCCCACCTTCCTCCGGTTTATCACCGGCAGTCTCCTTTGAGTTCCCGCCATTACGCGCTGGCAACAAAGGATAAGGGTTGCGCTCGTTGCGGGACTTAACCCAACATTTCACAACACGAGCTGACGACAGCCATGCAGCACCTGTCTCAGAGCTCCCGAAGGCGCAACCTCATCTCTGAGGTCTTCTCTGGATGTCAAGAGTAGGTAAGGTTCTTCGCGTTGCATCGAATTAAACCACATGCTCCACCGCTTGTGCGGGCCCCCGTCAATTCATTTGAGTTTTAACCTTGCGGCCGTACTCCCCAGGCGGTCGATTTAACGCGTTAGCTTCGGAAGCCACAGCTCAAGGCCACAACCTCCAAATCGACATCGTTTACAGCGTGGACTACCAGGGTATCTAATCCTGTTTGCTCCCCACGCTTTCGCACCTGAGCGTCAGTCTTCGTCCAGGGGGCCGCCTTCGCCACCGGTATTCCTCCACATCTCTACGCATTTCACCGCTACACATGGAATTCTACCCCCCTCTACGAGACTCCAGCCAACCAGTCTTAGATGCCATTCCCAGGTTGAGCCCGGGGATTTCACATCTAACTTAATTGACCGCCTGCGTGCGCTTTACGCCCAGTCATTCCGATTAACGCTTGCACCCTCCGTATTACCGCGGCTGCTGGCACGGAGTTAGCCGGTGCTTCTTCTGCGGGTAACGTCAAAATCCAGCTCTGTTCAAGCTGAACCCTTCCTCCCCGCTGAAAGTACTTTACAACCCGAAGGCCTTCTTCATACACGCGGCATGGCTGCATCAGGCTTGCGCCCATTGTGCAATATTCCCCACTGCTGCCTCCCGTAGGAGTCTGGGCCGTGTCTCAGTCCCAGTGTGGCTGGTCATCCTCTCAGACCAGCTAGGGATCGTCGCCTAGGTAGGCCTTTACCCTACCTACCAGCTAATCCCATCTGGGTTCATCCGACGGCGTGAGGCCCTTTCAGGTCCCCCACTTTGGTCTCGCGACATTATGCGGTATTAGCCACCGTTTCCAGTGGTTATCCCCCGCCCTCGGGCAGATCCCCAGACATTACTCACCCGTCCGCCGCTCGTCAGCAAAAGCGCAAGCGCTTTCCTGTTACCGCTCGACTTGCATGTGTTAGGCCTGCCGCCAGCGTTCAATCTGAGCCATGATCAAACTCTTCAATTGAAAGCTTGATGCTCAAAGAAACTGACTGTTAGTTCGTAATGAATTAACTGTTGTTCACTCTTCAAGACTTTAAAACATATTTTTTTGTGATACGGTCTTGTGAGTGCCCACACAGATTGTCTGATTAATTGTTAAAGAGCAGGCTGACATAAAAATTAACATTCTCGTTCAGCCGGGCTGCGTATATTACGCTGTTCGCCCGCAGAGTCAAGCGCTTATTGACTTCTCTCTGCCCGACCTCACAATGTTTATCAGCGTTGTGTCGGTCAGTGGTGGCGCATTATAGGGAGTTCTTTGGCGCTGGCAATAATTATTTTTAAAAAAGTTAACGACCGATGATTATTCCATCAAATTTAACTTAAGTTATCAATTTTTCCAGTTTTGAGAATCCATATTCCTGCAAAATGGGGATTAATGCACCAGTATCAGCATTCACTTTCATACAATAAGCAAGACTATCTGCTGAAGTACAAACAAGATTTTTCTGATGTTTAACCAACCAAGCTGTTCTTCGGGCAATAGCGGCGCCAGAATCAATTAAGTGTGTGCCATCAGGGAGTATCTGAACTAATTCTTCTGCTAATAGTGGAAAATGAGTACAACCCAATACTACTGTGTCAGGGGGTTCTTTCATTCCGAGCCACGGCTTCAGTATCTTTTTTAAAATGTCGGCAGAGACCTTACCACCATGCAGTTTAGCTTCAGCTAATTCTACTAACTCAGCAGAGCCTATAGATTCAATCCTGCAACCTACCGCAAACTTTTCGATAAGTTCTTTTGTATAGGAACGATTAACTGTCGCTCTAGTCGCCAATAATCCAACGACACCATTACGAGTTAACTTTGCTGCGGGTTTTATCGCTGGAACCACACCAACGACCGGAAAGCCGAACCGCGCACGCAGAGCTGGCAAACTGACTGTACTTGCAGTGTTACATGCAATAACCACTATTGTCAGAGGATGTTTTTGCTGAACAGCATCAACAATTTGAACCACTCGTTCAACAATAAATTCTTCCGATTTTTCACCATAAGGGAATGCTTCGTTATCAAAAACATATATATAGTGGAGATCTGGCAATAATTGCCGTATCTCTTGGTAAATAGATAAGCCGCCTACCCCGGAATCAAACACTAAAACTGTCGGGCGTGCGACTTTATTTAAATCAGAAGTTATAGCTCCCAGTGAGGTAGTATTCACGTCCTGGAATGCGATAGCCATAAACTGTCTCGTAATCTTTATCAAGCAGGTTGGCTATTCTAGCACGGATTGTCAGATAAGAAGTGACTGGATATGAAACCGTTAAGTCCCAAAAGCTGACGCCGCCTAATTTCACACGTTTAGCTGGGAATGTACTGAAATCGTTGTCATAACGCCGCCCTAGATATTGATAAGTTAACCCCCAATCAAAATCATATAGCTGCCAGTCAAGTTGATATTTCACTTGCTGCTTCGCACGACGAACTAAAATTTCATTAGTTTCACTATTACGGGGTTCAATATACTGTATTGTCAATTGATGCTGAAAAATGCCGGTGTCCATTGAGCCAGTCCATTCAACACCTTTAATTTTTGCTCTACCAATATTGTAGTAACGGCTATTTGCATAATCGATCAATTGCTCAATCTCATTGCGATATACAGTCAGACGCCAATTTAGCTGGCCTGTGACGCCTTCAATACCACCTTCCCATTGTATACTTTCTTCCGGTTTCAAATCATGATTACCACCAAAACCATACATCTGGCTAAGCGTTGGAGCCTTAAATGCCGTACCATAAGAAGCGATCAAACGATAATCTTTAATAAACTCCCAACCTAAACTGGCTTGCCATGTGGTATTCCAACCAGCTTCTGAATGTTTATCTGAACGAATTGCACCTTCTAAAATAAAATCTTTTAGTTGTTGCTGTGCTGTCAGATATATTCCTGTATTACGTACCGTTTCACTCTTCGGAATATAACTGGTTCCAGCTTCTATCAATTGTTTTTGGAAATCCACACCTGTACTGACCATGCCCTGATATAGCTGAAAAGTATTTCCCCATTGCAGGTTATATTGTTCAGAATCATTAAGGCTAGCAGACTTGTCATAGCGCCCATATTTAGGATCAAAGTTATAGTCTTTTATATGACTATAACTTGCAATTAGTTGGGATGAGTAGATCCCCCGGTTAAATCTGACCCCTGTGTCATAGTGGCGACTATAAAGTTCACGGGTATCCGGTCTGGCATATGGATAACTCCAATTAATATCTGCATCATAAGATGTTCTATTGTTATAACCATAAGCTCGAACAAATCCACTGATTTGTTCATTAAATTTTTGATCGACTCCCAACCAAAGCACTTTGCTCATAAAACCGTCACGATCAGGCTGTCTAAAACCACCGGTATTACCATCAGCAACAACGTCGTATCCTTTGGTATAGGTATAGTTAGCTGCTGCTGTCAGGGTTGTATTTTCAGCTAACTTTTGCTGAGTCGCGCCATCATAAGTCTGATAACCATGTGAGCCGATACCTGCGTTAAGGTTGGTTCCTAGTTTCTCTCTGGTGGTAATGATATTAATAACACCACCAATAGCATCAGAACCATAAACAGCGGAACGTGGTCCACGGACATATTCAATTTTCTGAACCAATGATACAGGTATTTGGCTTAAATCAGAGGAGCCACTAATACCTGCTTGATTCAAACGTATTCCATCCATTAGTACTAATACATGACTAGCATGAGTACCACGTATAAACAAAGAGCTTAACTGTCCAATACCACCATGCCGTGCAATATCAACACCGGGTAGACGACGCAAAATATCGGCTACACTATTTGACTGCCAACGATCAATTTCATCTCGTGTTACAACAGTATAAGGAGCCAGTATGCTTGACACTGGCTGTTTAAAACGACTCGCCGTCACAACCAATGAATCCTGCGACTCCACCATAGCGGAGGCTTGATTCCAACTAGAAATCACCACGATTGAAACAGTGGATAATAAAAACCGATTTTTATTTATCATGAGAAAACATCCCACAATTTATTGTCAAAAGGACACGCTACGATGAAGCGTGAAACTTACTCGTAATAGTAAGCATAGACAGGATCATGCATGAGTAATAAGAAAACTGGACATCCTTTGCTCTTTCCCTACAATTTCGCACGAAAATTTTTCTTACTACAGATAATAAGAGAACAAACATAATGCAAAATCCCCTGCCAACGGAAAGCTACGAGCAGCAACTGACGGAGAAGGTCAGCCGCTTAAAAAACATGATGGAGCCTTTCCAGCCTCCGGAGCCAGAGGTTTTCCGCTCACCGCAATCCCATTACAGAATGCGAGCAGAATTTCGAATCTGGCATGAGCAGGATGATTTGTACCATATTATGTTCGATCAACAAACGAAACAGCGTATTCGTCTTTTTCAATTTCCTGTCGCCAGTAAGTTAATCAACAAAATGATGGTAGAATTAATCGACTCCATTAGATCTGAACAGATCTTGCGTCATAAGTTATTTCAAATTGATTATCTGTCTACTTGCAGTAATAAAATCCTTGTTTCTTTGCTTTATCACAAAAAACTAGGTGATGAATGGATACAACAGGCATTAAAACTGCGTGAGACGTTAAGAAATAAAGGATTTGACGTTGAGTTAATCGGCAGAGCTGCTAAAACCAAAATCACATTGAATCATGATTATATTGATGAGGTTTTACCTGTTGCAGGCCGGGAAATGATTTATCGCCAAGTGGAAAACAGCTTCACCCAACCCAATGCTAGCGTCAATATTCATATGCTTGAATGGGCAATTAACATTACCAAGGATTCAAAAGGTGATTTACTTGAACTTTATTGCGGTAATGGCAATTTCTCTCTGGCACTAGCTCAAAATTTTGAACGCGTATTGGCAACAGAAATCGCCAAGCCATCCGTTGCTGCCGCTCAATACAATATTGCAGCCAACGGTATTGATAATGTACAAATTATCCGAATGTCAGCAGAGGAATTCACCCAAGCAATGAATGGTGAACGCGAATTTAATCGCCTTCAGGGGATCGATTTAAAAAGCTATCAATGTGAAACTATTTTTGTTGATCCGCCTCGTAGCGGCCTTGATGAAAAAACGCTTGAAATGGTCCAAGCATATCCACGGATTCTTTATATTTCCTGTAACCCGGAAACCCTTTGCCATAATCTGGAAACATTAACTCAAACACATAAAATCAGCCGTCTGGCTCTATTTGACCAGTTTCCTTATACACATCATATGGAATGCGGCGTACTTCTGGAAAAATTAAACTGATACTTGACGGACATATAAAACAGAAACGCCGGCAGATAGTTATCTCTCCGGCGTTTTTCATCAATTAATGACTATTTTCTGTAATTGCCTGGTTTTTACGAATTTTTACCTTTCTGTAAATCCAGAATACCAGTACGGTACCTATTACCGCAGGTAGAAAATTAGAGCCAATTTCAGGGTATTCAACCCTGATAATCGCACTATAACCAAATAATCCTAAGAGGAAACAAGCAACAACCAACTTAGGCATTCCATCTGGCATTGAGTAATTCAAATAGCGCTGATGGATACAATAAATCGATAAAATTAGCGTTATCAATGGGAAAACTGAAAAAGAAACAACTGAGCTAAAAACTGCTGAAAACGTTCCATTCGTTGCTAGTCCGACAATAAAAGCGAGTAACAATGTACTTTTGTCCTGGCGATATTGTTCCATCATTTCGTTCTCCTCCTTCATAGTTATTTAAGTTTAGGGTTCGGTGGATTCATTTCTTTGCGATACCAATAATATGCACCTTTAGCAATCATCCGTAGCTGCAAGACTAAACGTTCCTCTAAACGCTGTCTTTTCTCCAAATCAATATCCAGCGCTTCTGCACCTGCACTGAATACTATTGTTACCATCGCCTCTGCCTGCACTTCAGTAAAATGCCTCGGCATACAGCTTTCCTGTTCTAAATAGTCTGCCAGTTCAGCAATAAAATGTTGTATTTCCCGTGCGACAGCGGCACGAAATTCAGCAGAGGTCCCTGAACGTTCACGTAATAATAATCGGAATGCATTTGGATTATTACCGATAAATTCCATAAAAGTTGAAACAGACGTGCGAATGACACTGCCGCCTTTAGCAATACGTTGCCGGGCTTGCCTCATTAACTGACGTAACATCAAACCACTTTCATCCACCATAGTCAGCCCAAGCTCATCAACATCGCGAAAATGACGATAAAATGAAGTTGGCGCAATACCTGCTTCGCGGGCGACTTCACGCAAGCTAAGGCTGGTAAAACTCCTTTCGGCACTCAACTGGCTGAAAGCAGCTTCAATTAGTGAACGACGAGTTTTTTCTTTCTGTTTCGCTCTGATGCCGATAACGTTACTCACACGAATCCTGACTCTTTATCTGAACTACATGTTAGGAAATATACCAAATTTTAACGCGTTTGCCGTAATGATGTACTTATCATGTCATTTATAATGATCAATGTCATTTTCTCAGCGCATTTTCTTATTAGATATTAGGATGATAAAGGTAACTACACGCAATCAGAAAATCATTAAGGGGAGCATTCCCCTTCGTTAATTCAATTCAGTCGTTAGACAATTATTTATTTCCCAAAAGCTTCATGGTCTTGCGCCAGATTAACGTAACGGGTAAAACTATGTTCAATTTACCATAAACGATGATATAAAATCCTTATGACGATTGGGTTATTAAGTCAACCAATGTTAATATAGCGTTGTAATTTTGTGTAAAAACAGGTCTTTCCTCATATGCAACATATTCATTTTGACGCCATTGTCATTGGTTCTGGTCCTGGTGGAGAAGGAGCAGCAATGGGATTGGTGAAGCAGGGTAAAAGCGTTGCTGTTATCGAACGCTATAATAATGTTGGTGGTGGTTGTACTCATTGGGGCACCATCCCGTCCAAAGCCCTCCGCCACGCCGTCAGCCGTATTATCGAATTTAACCAAAACCCTCTGTACAGTGATAATTCCCGCATTCTTCGCTCTTCATTTGCTGAAATCTTACGCCGTGCTGAAATGGTGATTAATCAGCAAACGAGAATGCGGCAGGGATTTTACGAACGTAATGGGTGTCGTATGTTTGCCGGAGAAGCAACATTCATTGATGATCACCGGGTGAGTGTGCGCTATGCCGACGATAACTACGATATTTTAAGCGCAGATAAGATTATTATCGCAACCGGTTCTCGCCCGTATTGTCCACCAGATGTTGATTTCACCCATTCCCGTATTTATAACAGCGATTCCATTCTGAAACTGGATCATGAACCACGGCACGTCATTATTTATGGCGCCGGAGTAATTGGTTGCGAATACGCTTCAATCTTCCGTGGATTAGGCGTAAAAGTTGATTTGATCAACACTCGTAACCATTTACTGGCTTTCCTTGATCAAGAGATGTCAGACGCACTTTCTTACCATTTCTGGAATAGCGGTATAGTTATCCGCCACAATGAAGAATATTCTAAAATTGAAGGTGTTGATGATGGTGTTATCGTTCATCTCAAATCCGGTAAAAAAGTCAAAGCTGATTGTCTACTTTATGCTAATGGCCGAACAGGTAATACTGATACTTTAGGGCTGAAAAACGTTGGTCTGGAAGCAGATAGCCGCGGTTTACTGAAAGTTAATAAGATCTATCAAACCAGCAATGAAAATATCTACGCTGTAGGAGATGTTATCGGTTATCCAAGCCTGGCCTCCGCTGCTTATGATCAAGGCCGAATTGCCGCCCAAGCAATGGCGAAAGGAAACGCCGAAGTTCATCTGATTGAAGATATTCCAACAGGTATCTATACCATTCCTGAAATCAGCTCTGTAGGTAAAACCGAACAACAATTAACAGCAATGAAAGTGCCTTATGAAGTTGGACGCGCACAATTTAAACATCTTGCACGCGCACAAATTGCGGGGATGAACGTAGGAAGCCTGAAAATACTGTTCCATAGAGAAACAAAAGAGATTCTTGGTATTCATTGTTTCGGGGAACGTGCGGCTGAAATCATTCATATCGGCCAAGCGATTATGGAACAGAAAGGTGAAAGTAATACTATCGAATATTTCGTCAATACTACTTTCAACTATCCGACTATGGCTGAAGCCTATCGTGTCGCAGCTCTAAATGGCCTGAACCGGCTATTTTGATTGTTCGTAATAAGTGCCCATTTTAGCTCTAATAGCCTCTGCCAGTTGCTCATAGCGACCACGCAGAGGTGAACCTGGACGATAAATCAAAATAACAGATCGCTTAGGTTCAGGATTGCTACACTCCAGATAACAAACACCATCACGTTTTTTCTCCTGTGGCACTGCCAAATCAGGTAATAAGGTTATTCCACTACCGGCAGCAACCATATTACGCAGAGTTTCCAAACTGGTTGCACGAAAATGGGTATCTTCCTTCGCGCCAGCCTGAAAACAGAACCCCATAGCCTGATCACGCAAGCAATGACCATCTTCTAGCATCAGCAATTTTTCACCTGCCAATTCATCCATAGCAATTTTTTCTCGCTCTGCCCAAGGATGGCCATCATAGATAGCTAGTTTCATAGGTTCTTCAAACAATGGCACTTCAATGAAGGCTCTTGTCTCTTTAACCATTGCCAGAATCGCACAATCCAATTTGCCACTATCCAACTGGGCTAACAGACTTTGAGTCTGGGCTTCATACAGATACATTTCCAACTTAGGAAATAAACCATGAAGCCCAGGAATAATATGAGGCAACAGATATGGGCCAATTGTGGGGATCAGACCAATATGCAAAGGACCAGACATATTTTCCCCTTGAAGTGACGCCATTTCCTGCAAAATCCTCACCTCACGGAGAACCGTTCTGGCCTGTTCTACTAATAACATCCCTTGTTGAGTGAACAAAACTTTACGGCTGGTACGTTCCAATAACATAACACCCAGATCATCCTCAAGCTTACGAATTTGCCCGCTTAATGTAGGCTGGCTGACGTGGCAAGAATCAGCAGCATGGCGAAAATGCCGATGCTCAGCAAGCGCCACAAGATATTCCAGATCGCGGATATTCATTCCCACCTCAACATATTTAATATAAATGATAGAAACTACCAATAGATAATTATATCAATGTGAGGAAAAGACTATCAGATAATCATTAAAAACTGATATATAAAGATCTCATTTATTTTACAGGGGATAGATTAATCCCCCCTGCTGATAATGACTAACTTAATTTTAGCCTCTGCTTAGCCTCTACAATCGCTTTCATGACCTGTTTTTGCGATACGCCACCCTTTGCAAGGCGTTTATCCAGACAAGATTGCAGAGACAAAATATCATATACATCTTCAGTAATTACACTGCTGAACTTCTGCAACTCTGCCAATGACAACGCTTCCAGTGCCTTACCCTGAGAAAGCGCCATAATCACAATTTCCCCAACAATATGATGAGCTTCACGGAATGGAACACCTTTTGCAACCAAATAATCAGCTAATTCGGTCGCGTTAGCATAACCCTGTTTAGCTGCTTCTGCACAACGTGAACGCCTAACCTGAATGCCATCTAATACCAACGCCGCCATATGCAAACAATCTAGCCAGGTGTCCAACGCATCAAACAACCCTTCTTTATCCTCCTGCATATCTTTATTATAGGCCAACGGCAGACCTTTTAAGGTCATCATCATACCGGTCAATGCCCCCTGCACCCGGCCACATTTCCCACGGATTAACTCCAGTGCATCCGGGTTTTTCTTTTGTGGCATCAGAGAAGAACCGGAAGTGACTCGATCTGACAGTTCAATAAATCCTGCCTCACCACTATTAAAGAAAATTAGGTCTTCCGCAAAACGGGAAAGATGGATCATACTGATACTGGCATTAGATAGCAGTTCCAATACATGGTCACGATCTGAAACACTATCCAAGCTGTTACGCGTCGCTGAAGCAAAACCTAGCCATGATGCCAGTTGTTCACGGTCAATATCATAAGCGGTTCCAGCCAATGCGCCACACCCTAGCGGGCTAGTATCCAGCCGTTTTAAAGTATCCTGTAACCGACTTTCATCACGGACCAGCATTTCTACATATGCCAAGCACCAGTGAGCAAATGTAATAGGCTGTGCTCTTTGCAGATGGGTATAACCCGGCATCACTGCGTCCTGATTATTCTCCGCAGTAACCACCAATGCCTGCTGTAACCCCACAACGGCCTGATAGAGATGTGAAATGTATTCTTTACACCAAAGTTTGAGATCTGTTGCTACCTGATCATTACGGCTACGGCCAGTATGGAGCTTCTTACCCAGATCGCCAACTTTACTGATTAGCTGCCCTTCTACCCAACTATGGATATCTTCTGCATCACTTTGCAAGATGGCTTGTGGATTAAACTGAACCTCATTCAGCAATTCATTTAATGCCAACTCCAGTTTTTGTTGTTCCTCAACGGTTAGCACACCAACCGTTACCAGCGCTTTCGACCATGCAACTGAACCGGTAATGTCCTGTTCCGCCAACCGGTAATCAAAGCGAAGTGAATCATTAAATTGTTTGAACCGTTGATCTGCTTTCTGACTGAAACGCCCGCCCCAGAGTGCCATATTTTCGTTCCTGATTATCTGATGTCTGAGTGATTGATTACCTTTCATAAACAGCAATTTCATTCGCAATATGGAGATAATAGACTAGAGAAATCAAATATTAAGCATAAGCTCATAACCTAGCCATTATCTCCATAACTATGAACGATGAAATTACTCTTTACTATTTAAGGCTCGAATACGTGAAGAGAGCGAATACAGACGGATAAATCCTGCTGCATGGCTGTGATCGTAAACCTCATCTTCACCAAACGTTGCAAACGCTTCAGAATAAAGGCTATTTGTTGATCTCTTCTGGATCGCTGTCACTTGGCCTTTATAGAGTTTCAGCACAACTTCACCGCAGACATCCGCAGCCAGCATCTCAGCGGCTGCCTGAATAGATTGACGTAGCGGGGCAAACCAACGTCCGTCATAAACGACATAGGACATTTCCAGCCCAAGCTGCTGACGCCACTTAAAGCTATCGCGGTCCAATACCAGTTGTTCAATACCACGCAACGCAGCCATCATGATGGTTCCCCCCGGCGTTTCATAACAACCGCGAGATTTTATGCCCACCAGCCGATTTTCCACGATATCGATCCGACCGATACCATGTTTTGCTCCCAGAACATTCAGCGCTTCAAGGCATTGATATGGCGACATTATCTTGCCGTTGACTCCAACAACCTCGCCTTTCTCAATCGTGACACTGACCAACTCCGCTTCATCTGGCGCCTCTTCTGGATCAACTGTCCACACCCAACAATCTTTATTGGATGCATTCCAGGTACTCTCCAGTACTCCACCTTCGGTCGAGATATGCCATGCATTCTCATCACGGCTGTAAATTTTCTCCAATGTTGCCGTTGTTGGGATATCTCTCACTTTCAGATAATCCAACAACGCTTCACGAGAACGCAAATCCCACTCTCTCCACGGCGCGATTACTTTTAGCTGAGGGGCTAATGCCGTATAAGTGCTTTCAAACCGAACCTGATCGTTACCCTTACCTGTTGCGCCATGAGCAAGTGCATCTGCCCCCACTTTCAGTGCCAACTCAACCTGTGCTTTAGCAATAATAGGTCGTGCCATTGAAGTGCCTAATAAATAGCTACCTTCATACAAAGCACCTGTTTTTAGTACTGGATAAACATAATCTTTGATGAATTCCTCACGCAGATCCACAACGTGACATTCTGATGCGCCAGAGCGCAAAGCTTTCTGCTCCACGCCCTCCAGATCTTCACGGCTTTGCCCTACATCGGCAACAAATGCCACAACTTCACAGTTGCCATAATGCTCTTTCAGCCAAGGAATAATGGCAGAAGTATCCAAACCACCAGAATAGGCAAGAACGATCTTTTTAATATCTTTAGTATGCATGAAGTTACCCTTTGAAATTTCGTTGTTATTTATCAGCAAAGCTTTGCCGAAAATTAATCAAACTTAATTTAAGCCAGAATACGAGTACCGACGGGAACACCGTTAAACAGGTCGGTTAGTTGATCTGCATGACGCCAACTAGCGATATCTACCGGACGACCTAATGTCCTGGCTGCATCTAAAGCAGCATCCACCTTCACAATCATGCCGTCAGTAATGATGCCATGTGCAATAAGTTGCTCTGCTTTCTCAGCATTTATGTCAGGGATTTTCTGCCCTTTACCATCCAAAATACCGCTAACATCAGAGAGCAATACTAAATCAGCGCCTAGTGTCTGAGCTACCGCTGTTGCTGCCTGATCAGCATTCACATTCATCAACTCTCCTTTATCTGTTACCCCAATCGAGCTGATAATGGGTATGTAACCTGCATCCAGTAGCGTTTTCAGCAACTTAGCATCGCCCGGTATCGCTTTTCCCACATGTCCCAACTCTTCATTCAGTTGGGAAACCCTGACCACATTACCATCTCCTAAATATAATCCAACTGATGCAAGTTGATATTTAGTCGCCCACGACAACAAGGTTTTATTGGCTATACCAGCCAATGCGCCGGTGATAATCCCAATCTGATCTGCGGGTGTTACCCGCAACCCTTGCTCCTTTACTATTGGCAGTTGCAACTTCTGCATCAGTTCATCCACCAAATAACCACCACCATGAACAATAACCAACTGGCGTTCGTATGTTTGCCGATATTCCTGCAATGTAGTAAACACGCGTTCCAATGCTTCTTCATTGTCCAGTAACACGCCACCTAACTTTATGACTAAAGGTTCCATCTGCTCTACTCCTTCACGTCAATAATTAAAGTAATGCCTGAGTTTCTTCAAACCCAAAACGTATATTCATACACTGAACCGCCTGAGCTGCCGCACCTTTCAGAAGATTATCTTCAGTACCTACAACAATCAGGTAGTCACCCTGTACAACAAAACCAATATCACAGAACGGTAACCCAATAACGGATTTCAATGCCGGCACTCCTTTGCTGTAGAGCCTCACCAATGGCTTATCTTTGTACGCTTGCTGATAAACTTCATTTATCTGTTCTGCGGTAACACCCGGCTTCAATTTACAGGTAATTGTGGCAAGAATACCCCGTGCGAAATTGCCAAGATGCGGAGTAAAAATCACTCTGGTTCCCAGATGTTCTTCAATCTCCGGTTGATGGCGATGGGTAAATATTCCATAAGGTTGCAAACTGATTTCGCAGAAACTGCTGGTCATACTGGCTTTCCGACCTGCGCCACTCACGCCGCTGGTAGCATTAATCACTGGCCAATGGCTGGTATCTAGCAAACTATTTTCCAACAATGGCTTCAGAGAGAGTTGAGAAACTGTTGGGTAACACCCCGGTACAGCAACCAATTGAGCCTGTTTGATCTTTTCAGCCTGCCATTCGGCAAGTCCATATACGGCTTGTGCTAACCATTGAGTATGCTTATGTTTGAATCCGTAGTATTGTTGATAAATCTGAGCGTTTTGTACGCGATAGGCACCGGAGAGATCGAATACAGTGCAACCTGCTGCTAGAAATAGCGGCACAATGTCATGACTAACTTCATGGGCTGTGGCAAGGAAAACCACATCAATCCCTTTAGCAGCATTAGTAATATCAGTCATTGGTTGCAGCGGTAGATCAACAATGCCTTTATACTGTGGATGTAAGTCTGAGAAGCATTTATCTGCATCAACGCTCTGAGCAGAAACCATGAGTCTAATCAGATTCGTATACGGGTGACGATGCAGATATGCTGCCAGTTCTGCTCCGGTGTAACCACTTGCACCAACAACCAGCGTATTCAACATAGGATATCTTACCTTGTGCTCAGTATTTAAACAGGATAATGTATTTTTATTCAAAAAAAATGCATGAATATTGATACTATCATGAATAAAGGCTGTCAACAGTGAATATTAAATTACCTCCATTTATTGAGCTATTTCAGCAATTAATCGCTACTCCATCTATCAGCGCCACCGATGTCAGTATTGACCAGAGTAATGAATCTCTCATCAACCTACTGGCAAGTTGGTTAAAGGAAATTGGCTTCGAGATTGAGATACAACCCGTCCCCGAAGCCCACAGAAAATACAATCTACTGGCGACACTGGGGAGTGGCCCAGGTGGGCTACTCTTATGTGGACACACTGATACTGTCCCCTTTGACGATGGGCTCTGGACTAAAGATCCCTTCACCCTGACAGAGCGAGATAACAAACTGTACGGTTTAGGTACAGCAGATATGAAAGGCTTTTTCGCCTTTATTATTGATGCATTACGGGACATTGATGTCAGTAAAATAACCCATCCGCTGTACATTCTGGCAACCGCAGATGAAGAAACGACAATGGCAGGAGCCCGTTATTTTGCCGCAAGTACCGCTATTCGACCGGATTTCGCGATTATCGGCGAACCGACTTCATTGCATCCTATCTGTGCGCATAAAGGACATTTATCGAACGCTATCCGTATTGTTGGTCAATCCGGGCATTCCAGTGATCCAGATCGTGGTATAAACGCCATTGATTTGATGCACGAATCTATTGGTCACTTGATTGAACTACGCAATACGCTAAAAGAGCGTTATAACAACCCGGCATTTGCCATTCCATATCCAACTATGAATTTCGGCTATATTCACGGAGGTGACGCAGTAAACCGTATTTGTGCCCATTGTGAATTACATATGGATATTCGCCCATTACCGGGCCTAACGTTGCAGGATCTGAACGGACTGTTAAATGAAGCACTGGAACCCGTGAAGCAACGTTGGCCTGGCCGTCTGACTATCAACGAATTACATCCCCCTATTCCCGGTTATGCATGCCCAACCGATCACAAGATGATTGATGTGATAGAGAAACTGCTAGGTCGCAAGGCTGAAACGGTCAACTACTGTACCGAAGCACCATTCATTCAGGAATTATGTCCGACATTAGTCCTTGGCCCAGGATCTATTGAACAGGCACATCAACCAGATGAATTCATTGATATGTCGTTTATTGAACCCACCAGAAAGATAATTTCCCAGTTAATAGATCATTTTTGTCTAAGCAATAGTTAATTGTTTTATTCGTCCCCCAAAAGTCAGGGGGACTCAAGCATCACAACAAGTAACAAAAGCCCCCTTCCCAAATCTTCTGGCGCATAAGTAATACTTATAGAACATGACCTGCCATTAAATTTTAGAAATTTCGCCCAAACTGATGGTTTTCTGATATGAATATGAGGGTTTAGGGTAAATACGACGTTGTGGCGCCACAAAAAAATAACTTTTCGCCACCTAAATGAAATTTTTCTACCGGAACAGAATCAACATTCCGCCAGCAATAAAGGCCAAGAGTCACATGAATCAACAATATTCCGCAATGCGCAGTAATGTCAGCATGCTAGGTAAGCTGCTCGGAGACACAATCAAAGAAGCTTTAGGGGAGGATATTCTCGATAAAGTTGAGACTATACGCAAATTATCCAAATCATCGCGTGCGGGCAATGAAGCACACCGCCAGCAACTATTATCTACCTTGCAAAACCTATCCAATGATGAACTGTTGCCAGTTGCCCGCGCTTTTAACCAATTTCTCAACCTGACAAACGTCGCAGAACAGTATCACAGTATCTCCCCACATGGTGAAGCTGCCAGTAACCCCGTTGCGTTAGCGAAATTATTCACCCGCTTAAAAGAAAAAAATTTCAGTAACGACGATCTGAAAAAAGCGGTAAATGAATTGTCTATTGAGCTGGTTCTCACTGCTCACCCAACTGAGATCGCACGTCGTACATTGATCCATAAACTGGTGGCCGTTAACACCTGCCTATCACAACTTGATCACGATGATCTCGCAGATTATGAGCGTAACAACATTATGCGCCGTCTGCGTCAATTAGTTGCCCAATCATGGCATACCGATGAAATCCGCAAAATCCGTCCTACCCCAATTGATGAAGCTAAATGGGGGTTTGCTATGGTGGAAAACAGCTTGTGGGAAGGTGTACCGGCATTCCTGCGCGAATTTAATGAGCAACTGGAAGAGTCAATCGACTACAGTCTGCCGGTCGAAGAGGTGCCTGTTCGCTTTACCTCTTGGATGGGCGGCGACCGGGACGGCAACCCGAATGTCACATCTGAAGTTACTCGCCATGTGTTACTCCTTAGCCGCTGGAAAGCAGCGGATCTATTTCTGAAAGATATTCAGGTTCTGGTTTCTGAGCTATCCATGTCTGAATGTACACCAGAAGTTCGTAAACTGGCGGGTGGTGATGGAATTCTAGAACCTTACCGAGAAATTGCTAAAAAACTGCGGACACAACTCAACAATACGCTGACCTATTTGGAGAAACAACTGAAAGGTGAACAAGTTCTGCCGCCAACCGATTTGCTGGTGGACAATGAACAACTTTGGCAACCACTTTACGCCTGTTATCAGTCACTAAAAACCTGCGGGATGGAAATCATCGCCAATGGTCAATTATTGGATATCTTACGCCGTATCCGTTGCTTCGGCCTATCACTGGTACGCATTGATGTACGTCAAGAAAGCACTCGCCATACAACCGCGATTTCTGAACTGACGCAATACCTAGAATTAGGCAACTACACTAGTTGGTCAGAAGAAGAGAAACAAGCTTTCCTGCTACATGAACTGCATTCTAAACGTCCATTGAT
This sequence comes from Photorhabdus luminescens subsp. luminescens, assembly GCF_001083805.1. Lineage (GTDB taxonomy): Bacteria > Pseudomonadota > Gammaproteobacteria > Enterobacterales > Enterobacteriaceae > Photorhabdus > Photorhabdus luminescens. Next base: position 56,403 of record NZ_JXSK01000009.1, read on the forward strand.
CCCACATAACTGGCAACCAAGCGCTGAAACGCAAGAAGTTTTCGCAACCTGTAAAGTCATTGCAGAGTCACCGCAAGACGCTATCGCCGCTTATGTTATTTCAATGGCTAAAGTACCTTCTGATGTATTAGCAGTTCACTTGCTACTGAAAGAAGCGGGTTGTCCGTTCACCTTACCCGTTGCCCCACTGTTCGAAACTCTTGACGATCTAAATAATGCCGAAAATGTCATTCAACAATTGATGAATATTAAATGGTATCGTGCGCTGATTCAGGACAAACAGATGGTGATGATTGGTTATTCTGACTCAGCGAAAGATGCCGGAGTGATGGCTGCTGCCTGGGCGCAATACCGAGCACAGGACGCCTTAATCAAAGTCTGTGAAAACGAGGGCGTTACGCTAACCTTGTTCCACGGTCGCGGCGGCACCATTGGCCGTGGCGGTGCGCCGGCACATGCTGCGCTGCTTTCCCAACCACCAGGAAGCCTGAAAGGTGGCCTACGTGTGACTGAACAGGGTGAAATGATCCGCTTTAAATTCGGTCTGCCACAGGTCACTATCAGTAGCTTAGCCTTGTATACCAGTGCGATTCTGGAAGCAAACCTACTACCGCCACCGGAGCCTAAACCGGAGTGGCATCAGGTCATGGATACCCTGTCTGATGTTTCTTGCAAGATGTATCGTGATTATGTGCGTGAACAGCCCGATTTTGTGCCCTATTTCCGTGCTGCAACACCAGAACAGGAACTCGCTAAACTGCCTTTGGGTTCTCGCCCAGCCAAACGTCATCCTGCGGGTGGTGTAGAAAGTTTACGCGCTATCCCGTGGATTTTCGCCTGGACACAAAATCGCCTCATGTTGCCAGCTTGGTTAGGAGCAGGTGCTGCGCTACAAAAAGTTGTGAATGAGGGAAAACAGGATGTACTAGCAGAAATGTGCCGGGATTGGCCTTTCTTTACCACTCGCATTGGGATGTTGGAAATGGTCTTCGCCAAAGCTGATTTGTGGTTGGCAGAATATTACGATCATCGTTTGGTAGATGAGAGCTTATGGCCGTTAGGTCAGAAACTGCGCGAGCAACTCTCTGCGGATATTAAGACGGTATTAGCCATTTCCAAAGATGAACACCTGATGGCAGATTTACCGTGGATTGCAGAATCAATCGCCTTGCGTAATGTTTACACTGATCCATTAAACGTTCTACAGGCAGAACTATTACTGCGTTCCCGTCAACAACAGCATCCCGATCCCCAAGTTGAACAAGCGTTGATGGTAACCATTGCCGGTATAGCCGCAGGAATGCGAAATACAGGTTAGTAACAGCAGTCAGTAGTAGACAATCTCCACACGACAGTAGTGACACCATTGAGCACGGTACTGATATCTTTCGTCTCCAGATAACCCCGTACAAGACGTGCTCAATACATGAAGCGAAAAGCAAGCTATTTCTCACCTGGCGAAACGTAATTTAATAAAAATCACTTATCATTAACACCCTCTTATTAGCAAGAAAAATAAGAAAACACGTGACATCACTCGATTAAACCACCATCAATACATAAATAAAATTTGATAATGTGATTTTTGCTCACTTCCCTAGAATTGTACTTTCCCATTTCTAAGAGGATTAAATCATGAAGAAAAATAAACTTGCCATTTTACTATCTCTTGCTTCCTTGTTTGGCGTTAATGCCTATGCCCAAACAGAGCAACCGAAGGAGGTTCCTACTGCTCAAAATGCCCTGACAGCGCAACCCCAGTTGCTGCCTAACCCTGAGAGCCCTATCCGGGCCGAAGAAGAGAAAGAGCTCAACGCTAAATCTGGGGTAGCTTACATCCCTGCACCTCCGCTAACCAATATGTGGGTCTATGCCGTTGGCTCAACGAATTGCGGATGGGAGTACACTTCCAACTTGCTGGTGACAAACTGCAATCACGGGGGACAGCAGCTACGCGCTGCCGTTCTGGAAATTGGCTACGGATACAGTTCCTTTACTTGGATGAACGGCGGTATACTGCCATACTCGCTGTACTCTTCTACACCAGTTTGCATTACAAACGGGCATTACAATTGGCCATGTGCTGCGGGCCAAATTGTGGTTGGCTTCCTTAAGGAATACAGCCTCGACGGCTACCAGAATGGTATTTTCAGATACCAGAATACTTCCGCTAATTGGCCTCAGAATACCATGTCAGTGCAGATCAGCATCCTTTGACTTGCTGAAACCCACTCAATCTGTCAGGGGCGGGAAACCGCCCTTGATTAAAGTTTGCAATCATGCACCTGACTAATCTCTCAAAACCCTTTAGATTTTTCACCTAATTTCTCCGCCCACATTGGGTGAGAGTTTAAAACGATTTTTGCTAGACTTTGTGCCACGAAGCCCCTTGGTTGCCGAACGGCAACCATTCTTGGCTTTCTGTGGTAGAAGACGTAGCTATGAGGTCCCTAGCTTGTTGTAACATCCGTTCCACCAAACTGGTCAGCAACTCAGCATCTAGTCTCTCCAACCATTCACGGCTCCAGAGCAGAGTCTCGCCTTCACCACTGCGACTCAATTGCAGTGATGGCCAGTCGGCCAGTGTAGCCAACGAACGAGGTTCAACATTACCTAGCGGGATAAACAAAGTCACCAGTTCGTCGCGTTGGCGGATATGCAGACTAAAAGGGCCGAGCGGCAGATCGAGCCCCTCCGAGTGCAGAGATTCTTCGGTCTGTCCGAGGCGTCGGCACAGCTCCGATAATAAGGCATTGAACATAGTTACTCTTTATGGTTGTCAAACACAGATTCAGTCGGCGGCCACAGGTTAGCGATCGGTGGATTACTCGGCGTGCCTTGCAACCTACCACCTATGGTCGCAGCCCAAGGATCGATGACGTGTGCTTGCTTACCCCAAGTTTCGGGTTTGCTGAGTTCACTGTTGGGATCACGACCGACCACTACAAAGCAGTGGGTCTGGCTATGCCCCTTGGCACCACGATGAGCGACTACCTCAATGCGCTGTTGGTCACCTTGATTGTGCTTCATCAGTTCGGCTGCCGCAGAATAGGCCAAGGTAGTGCAGCAACCAGCCTGAGCTTGAGCGACACGGGCAGCGATAGATTGCAGTTGGTTGAGGCTAACGTTGCCTTGTCTAGCGGCGATAGCCGCCATGTTGGACATCATGTTGGCTTGGTTGTTACCCCTCAGGCGCTCCGGGCTGTCATTGAATAACCGCAATCTCTCCATAATTTGCTGATAATGGGGATTCTGCTTACTGACGAAAGTACCGGCATCGGTGCATGCATAGGTCCCCATTTTCTGTAAGACTGGCATAGCCTGCTGTAACATCGCTTGGGAATCGGACGCCATTACCTTTGGTTGAAAGGTACGCACCACGGCGCCTTGCTCTGCCAGAGCCTGTTTAAGATCGGCAAGGCGGGTGCTACGGGCCGCCACCTCTTTGGGATGGTGGTTCTCCCAGTGCTGGATAGCATCCTGCACCCGTTGGGCTTGCGCGCTGTTGGGAGCATTCTGCAACTGGCGCAATTCGGTGATCAAATGCTTGAGATCCGAGCTCTGGAAATGCAGCGGTCCACGTCGGACAGACTGTTCAAACAAACGATTACCCTGTTCGAGTAGGGGAGAAGATACAGTGTGCTGAGGAGCTTGTGTTTGGCTAAGCGGTGCATGGCCGCTAATGGATGAAATTGGCATTACCTTTTCCAACATAAATTGAATTCATTAAGGGCATCTTAGTATTTTTCCTGCCTTGCTTTATGTAAAAAAGTGACCCGATTTTTATCTGTTTTAGGTGTCAGAAGAGAAAGATCATTTGGGGATAGGTGTCCAAAATTATGAACCACAGCAGTTCATATCATACTGGACGAAGGCTTATGATGGACTTTACTTATTAAACCGAGATGATCTAACAATGACAATGTAATGTGGGGATACAAACTCAATATTAAAACTTGCTTACTCAATTTTTAAACAGCAAAATAGCGTATACATTAATTTACCGTACTTAAAGAGGCATGATAATGGCTGCTATCGCTCGATTTGATTTAAAGATGGACACAGATGAAAAGGAAGTTATTTCTCGCGCCGCGGCTTTAATGGGCACAACAATGGCCGTATTCGTGCGCCCAGCAGCTAAAGAGAAAGCACGTGAGCTATTAGATAGAGACTCTCGCATAACAATGACAGCCCAGGATTTTCAGGCATTCACAACCGCTTTGAATGACGCTTTCGCCCCCAATACTGCTTTACAAAACGCAATAAACACAACACACAAGATTAAACATGCCTAAAGAGAGTTTTTTGAGCTAAACGTACCCAACACAAACTACATTATCAGAAAAAAACAAAAACCCATATTTGCATTGAGTTGATATCCGTATGCTATTTGGCACGAAATGAACAAGAATATTTTACAATATATGTGTAGAATATGGAGTGTATACAGTGTTAGTTATATACTTTAAAAGGCGTATGAACGGGATAGCGGAAGCTAGGCGTCTAATCCAACCAATGGTTACCAGCCCAAGAGCGGTTATAAAGAGTTCCCAGTTAAATTTCTTAGTTATAAAGTAAAAAACCTCACAATGATGAGGCTTTTTACTTTATAACTTTTCTAACCTGAATATTGTGAGCAATAACAAAAAAGTTTATTTTTTTCTTCTGTGGCTGAATCGTACTATGATCGCTATCTCTGACGTAAGCACTTTCTACAAATAATCGCAATTTCCCTCGACTTTCTCGTGATACTTTGAAATAGATTTCATAATCTACAATTTCTCCATTGTCATTAGTAATTTCAATAGTAAAAAAATTTCCTTTCCCTGTCTTATAACAAATTCTTGAACTTATTGTTTTTACTATATCTGGAAGGCAGAAAGACATAGCGTATCGTTTAAAACAGAAAACACGTGTTTCTCGAGAATCTGAATAATAGAGATCCCTGGGATAATTAGAAAGAGTTTCACCCTTGCGCTTATTAGGCTTCAAAGTAAAGCAATGTAGGCTAAACTCAACAATAAATTTATAGCTTTTCTCCGGCTTGATACCTTCTTTTTCCTGAATGTAAATGAATCCGAATTCATCAAGATGATTAAGTCTATATTCTTGACCATTAAAAATAAAACCACTCCAGTTCTTAATAATTTCCTCCCTGAATTATGATATAAAATTAGGGGCTGTCCTAGATAAGTAATTTGATCTAGGATATCCAAATGAGAAAAAGTCGGATTAGCCAATACAAGCAAAAACGTCTTCAGGAGCTCTTTGTGGCAGGGGCTACAGCTCGCACTGCGGCTGAGTTAGTGGGGGTCAACAAAACGACTTCAGCTTACTATTTTCACCGCCTCAGAGTTCTTATCGCTGATTATGTCGATGAACACTCCATGTTTGAAGGTGAAGTCGAGATAGACGAAAGCTATTTCGGGGGTAAACGTAAGGGAAAACGCGGGCGAGGTTCAGCCGGAAAAGTCCCTGTTTTCGGGCTTCTCAAGCGAGGTGGTAAGGTTTACACCCGCCTAATACCTAACGCCAAATCCGATACTTTGATTCCGATAATCACGGCGAAAATTAAGCCTGACAGCCTAGTCTACACAGACAATTTTGCCAGCTATGATGTGCTGGACGTGTCCGATTTTAAACACTATCGAATTAACCATAGCACGGAGTTTGTAGACGCTAAAAATGGCCAAAACCATATCAATGGGATAGAGAACTTTTGGAACCAAGCCAAACGTCATCTGCGTAAATTTAATGGCATACCAAAGGAACATTTTGAGTTCTTTCTCAAGGAATGTGAGTGGAGATTTAATACACCGGGTGTAAAAGACCAATTACATATTCTAAAACAAATAGTTAAGGGAAAAATATAATCGCTATCTAGGACAGCCCCTAAAATTAATAGTAACCATGTATTATCTTGGAGTTGAAAAAATATCTCCAAAAAAATAGATATAAAGATTTTTATACCAAATCGCCTTACAATTCTCATCACATCTAAACAATAATTAATTAAATGCTCCAATAACCAATTCAATTAACAAATATAAACAATGACATATAAACATTCCCAGTGAGAGCATTATTAATTCTAACCAATAGATATTATACAAAATAATTATTTTCCACAATACTTCATAAACAATCTTTAATTTATAATTATAAATAAGACAAAAATATATGTACGGGAAACCCAGAACTTCTTTTTAGTTTAATCACTAATAATGATCGTTTCAGGTACGATACCGAAATTATCAACTTATACCACACCTTAAAATAAAATCATAAAAACTTTACTTAAAGCCAATCAGAAATATTAAAATAAATTTTACCTTTTTGCATTACACGCCTTAACATAATGTTCTAAGAATAAAAAAATAGAAATCATATAAATTAAACTTAAATAATATATAAACCTAAAATTAATTTAAAAACCTACCTTCTATAAACATCTCAAAAATTACTTCTATCAAGCTCTCCCAAAGGAGAGCCTGTATTATGTAATCGCGAAATTAATTAACGGATGGTATAACGAATATGCAGAATAATATCGTTCATAGTTTGCAATATAGTTTTCTGTTTGTCGGTAGCATTAGGGAATTGAAGGTTCAGTGTACCCTCATCATCAAGCGCAATACCTTCAAATGGCAGGTATTTGCCATCGTTGAAATCCAACTGGAACTGGCCGCTATCATTAGTACCATGAGACACAGCCAACGCTGAACAGCCCTTCGGCAACTGAGTACTGCCACCATAACTGAGCATAGCCTGAACATCCTGATAAGGCCCAATCAACGCAGGCAGTGAAACACTGATTTGCTTAATACGACGAATCTTGTTATCACCAACAATACTGTCCGGGTAATCCGTTTTCAATTTCAAATCGGACAATTTGACCGAAGATGACAGAATAGCATTAGCTAATGACAAACCATTTTCTTTAGTTCCCGCTGTCCCTTCTCCCTTGTCCAGTAATACGGGTATTTGTTCCGCCAGATTAAAACGATCCTTATCCGACAGCGAACCGTAAACTTCTGCTAATGAAACGGCGCGTTCCACTTCCAGAGCGCGAGATTCCCATTTCAGATATTCCTCTTCCATCTGTGCCAGATTTTGTATCAAAGCTTCTCCACACAATAAGCCGGCGTAAGTTCCCTGCCATGCACCCGGTTTGACAAAGCTAATGGAATTATCATTAGCTTCCCATTGATAGGATTGCTCTGCCATCAGGCAACGGGATATGGCCAAATCATAGAACTGGAAATAAATTCCCGACAAACTTCCTCGTAACCAACTATATAGTGCTTGATTACTGAATTTACTTTGCAAGAAGGTTAATTGTGCCTGAGCTTGTTGGGTTTTCAGATAATCTTTTTACATTTCAGCGGCTTCACGGCGAATAGCTGCTGCTTAGATTGTATTTAATCAGATAATTGTCGCTACCCTGTGGATACAGCTCAATATAATTCGTCTGGCCGGTATAATTATCTGATGGTGTTCGGGTTACACGAACCACTTCCATCTTACCCGCGTTATCAACCAACGGAATAACCAGAATATCACTGCTGTACCCAACATGTGATAATGAAGTAGTAACATAGGCAATATCTTCTGGTGAGACGCCATAATACCGGGCCAGATAACTTGGGGACATTAACTGAGCAGTGGTAATATCGCCAAAGTTTGTTTTATAAAGTGTATCAAGCTTGGCCTCATCTTTTTCCGGGATCTCCTCAATTAGCAAGTTATACAGTTCTGGCGAAATATGGGAGCTGATACCCAATTAACCATTTCCCGAGTTTTTTCCCGGAAAGTCTCAAAGGGATACAGCGCAATTTCCGCAGGGCAAGTTAATTTAAGTTTCTGACAGATAGTATCGATAGTGCTTGATAATGAGTTTTGCATAATTGTCTCTCATTGATAATGTTATTGCAGCAGGCAAACAGAAACTGACTGCAAATGTGCAGTACTAACAGGTTAGGGATCAAAAACGCAGACGAATATTATTGAAATAATATCGTCTAAAAACACCCACAGGGCTGATTTATCCTCTAATTTGATTGGTATGAAATAGTGAATAGGACAAAATGCCACATAATGATGTCAGGCATTAGAAATATATTTATCAGCCAATAAGTGAAAGCCACAAACATATTTTTTACGTTGGAGTGTTAAAAAATGATATGGTAATGGTTAACATTAACCATAATACGGGACTTTACACGAGACGATAAGTCTGACGACGATAATTAGTTATCTGTAGGGTGACGTTATTTTCTAACAAAGCAATTTAGAGAGTGATAATTATGTAAAAAACATTATAACCAGAGTCGTTATTTACTATAGCTTATCTTTAATAATTTAATTAATAACAAAGTATTATTTATTACCATTCTAATTACTCCATTCTTTCAATTCTATAAAATTAGATACCGGAAATAGATTAACCTTAATTATCCAACCAGATAATAAAAGTTTACACTTTATAAAAACATGCTCTTACTAAGAAATTTCCTTAGTAAGAGCCAAAGATTAAGGACGAACACCCAAAGTATGACAAATTGCATAACTCAGTTCCGCGCGGTTTAAGGTATAAAAATGAAAATCCTTCACACCTTCGCGGCTTAAAATCTTCACCATATCCATTGCAATAGAAGCACCAACCAAATTAGCGCTTTCAGGATCATCATCCAGCCCATCAAACATTCTGGTCATCCAGCTAGGAATACGCACATTGGTCATTACTGCAAAACGTTTAAGCTGACGAAAATTGGATACCGGCAAAATTCCCGGTACAATTTCTACATCAATCCCGGCAGCCACACAGCGGTCACGAAAACGCAGGTAACTTTCCACATCAAAGAAGAATTGGGTAATAGCACGGTTCGCACCCGCATCAATTTTTCTTTTCAGGCTAATCAGATCAGCCTGAGAACTTTTTGCTTCAGGATGAACTTCAGGGTAAGCAGCAACGGAAATATCAAAATCAGCTTCTTTCTTAAGTAATTCGACCAGATCAGACCCATACATTTTAGGTTTTTCACTGTTTTCCGGTAAATCACCCCGTAAAGCCACAATATGGCGAATACCATTTTTCCAATAATCACGGGCAATTTCGCACAATTCATCACGACTGGCATCAATACAGGTAAGGTGCGGAGCCGCATCAAGGCCAGTTTTCTCTTTTATTCCCTTGATTATGCTGTGAGTACGGTCACGTTCGCCAGAGTTAGCGCCATAAGTAACGGAAACAAATTTAGGCTTAAGGGTGCTCAGGCGATTAATGGATTTCCACAGGGTTTTTTCCATCTCGGCTGTACGCGGTGGAAAGAATTCAAATGAAACACGGATCTGTCCTTCCAGTTCAGCCAGATTCTGATTCAGCGCCTCTCGCTGATTTGCGTGAAAAAAACTCATACCCTGCACCTCGTTAACAAGCGGAATAATTTCCCATCTCAATAATTTGCCAGTTATTCTTATTTACACTTCTAAACACCTATACGTTTAGACGTCTAAATAAGATGAAGGATCGGTATTTTTTAGTCAACAACAAAATTGAGTTAAATCGGTGAGGAATATTCACCCTGAATCGGAAAAAATTTCATCAAGGGATCTTTGGTTTTGTTTATATCGGCTTAGCGGATCGATGCCTAAGGCAGCAATGAGGAAAGATGCCCTATGCAGGACACCTATCCTCTGGTTACCTCAAATATCAAGCGAAGGAAATCATATTTGATCAATAAGTAAAGGTTAGAAACTTAAAGCAGTTGTGACAAACGGTTAAGATCCGACTGAATTGCGCCTGCCGTCACATCACGACCCGCCCCCGGCCCACGAATCACTAACGGATTGTCACGATACCAACGACTCTCAATCGCAAACACATTGTCGCACGGTAGCAAAGAAGCCAATGGGTGATCAGGACATACCGCCTCAACACCCACTTTTGCCTTACCATTTGCATTAAAACGAGCGACATAACGCAGCACCATGCCCATTTCCTGCGCTGCGGCTAATCGCTGCACCATTTGCTCATTGATAACACCGCTGTTATCAAAGAATTGCTCAATAGAACCAGATGCTGCTTCTTTCGGGACCAATGACTCAACCCGCACTTGTTCTGGCTCAATCTCATACCCTGCTTCACGAGCAAGGATAATCAATTTACGCATCACATCCTGACCAGACAGATCAATACGCGGATCAGGCTCTGTCAATCCCTGTTGCCACGCCTGCTCAACTAACTCACTAAAGGGTACTGAGCCATCAAATTGCAGAAACAACCAAGATAACGTGCCGGAGAAAATGCCACTGATGGACAAAATGGTATCGCCACTCTCCCGTAAATCCCTCACGGTATGATTGATAGGTAAGCCTGCGCCGACTGTTGCATTATAAAACCAATGACGACCTGTTTTGGCAAATGCATCACGAATGAGGCGATAATCACTGCTACTGGAAGCGCCAGCAATTTTATTGGCGCTGATGACATGGAAACCGTAGCTGGCGAAGTCGTTGTAACATCGAGCAAGTTCTTCACTGGCCGTCACATCCAGAATCACCAGATCGTCATAAGGGTGTGCTCGCATCCACAGAAATAACGCATCAACATCATACTCTGTCGCTTCATCATCAAAGAAAGCTAATGCCCGGCTAGCATCAATCCCCTGATAGTCGAGCAAGCTCCGGCAGCTATCCACCACTCCAGCCAAAATAAATTCAAAATCACTGCGAGCCGAAATATTTTTCTGTTCACGAGCGAATAACTCCAACCAGCGGGAACCGATATTGCCTTTACCGAACAAAATCAGGCCAATCCGCTTTTCAGCACGGAACAAACTCTGGTGCAATCCCTGAATCACATGTTCAGTCTGATTAGTCCGCAGCACAGCGACAAGGCTGATGCCATCCTCCGCATGCCAGATAAATTCTACCGGCTGATCTTTAAGTTGCTGATAAAAACGGTGGCAATGTAATGGGTTCTTGCATACACCCGCTCCAACCAACGCCACCAGCGCCAAACCTTCTCTTAGTGAAAGTCTGCCCGGAAGCGCAGCATCTTCCAGCACACCCAGTGCACTATTCACCACTTCAGAAGTGTAACAGAGCTGGATCAAATTACAGTCTGGATGGATACCTGTCGCCAATGGGCGAATTTGTTCCCGTTTTAACAACAGATCAATATCTTTGTATATCTGTTTAAAATCATGATGAGCAGCCACATGCAATTCAATCAGGCAAACATCATCATGGCTGGTAACAATTTTGGCGCCAGTTCCAGAGGCCAAAACCCTTTCAATACGCGTTGATCCCTGCTCCGGTTGGTAGCTGCAACGCAACAGCAAATCAATATCACTGATGGAAACAGGCTGTAAGGTACGGGCATGCAGCACCGGTGCGGCAAGACGAGCAAGCTCGCTGGCTTCATCCAGACGTAATAATGGCAACAGACAGGCATCTTTGACTTTTCTCGGATCAGCACTATAAACACCCGCAACATCACTCCAGATGGTTACCCGTTTCGCCCCTGCCAAAGCCCCGACCTGAGTTGCGGAGTAGTCGCTGCCGTTTCGCCCCAACAAAACTGTTTCTCCATCATGATTACTGGAGATAAAACCGGTCACGACCAATCGCTTATTTGGGTTTTGCGTTATTAATTGATTTAACAGCGGTTGAGAAAGTGCAATATCAATTTGCGGTTGAGCCGACCGTTCCGCACGTAAAAACTGGCGAGCATCTACCCAAGCGCTAGGAATGCCCTGAGCTTCAAGCACGGCTGACATCAAACGTGCGGACCAAATCTCTCCGTGCCCGACCACTTCTGCATAAGTCACATCACTAACCGGTTTATCCAGTAATGTACTTAACTTTTCAAGATCGGCAACAAAACGCTTCACCAACTCTTCAGCAACTGTTTCAGGCAGCAAACCTTTAATCAGATCTTGCTGATAACGGCGCAGAACCTGCTGCACCTGATGAGCAGAGATACGGTCGTTCTGGCTAAGTTTAAGCCAATTAATTAACTGATTAGTCGTGCTGCCCGCCGCGGATACCACCATTAAATCACCGGGTTGACTGTAATTAGCCATAATCTTGGCTACCCGTTGATAACATTTCACATCCGCGAGACTACTTCCACCAAACTTATGTAATTGGCGGTCATTTTCCGCCGCTGCAATTGCCAGTGCACTCATGGTCACTCCTTTACTACTGCCTGAAATGCATTTTCCAAATCAGCGATTAAATCCTGACTATCTTCAATACCCACAGAAACACGTAATAGTGAATCCGCAATCCCCGCTTCCGCCCTTGCCTGTGCTGACATTCCAGCATGAGTCATGGTAGCCGTATGGGAAATTAAGGTTTCTACCCCACCCAGTGATTCCGCCAAAGTAAATAACGTTAACTCAGATAGAAAACGACGTATCGCCTGTTCATCACCATCTAACTCAAAGCTTACCATTGCGCCAAAACCAAATTGTTGCTTACAAGCAATTTCATGTCCGGGATGATCTTTCAAAGCAGGATAAAAAAGTTTTTTCACTAACGGTTGCTGTTGAAGGTAATTGACAATCTCTAATGCATTCTTTTGCTGTAACAAGACACGTGGCGATAAAGTACGCATGCCACGCAATAGCAGGTAGCTATCAAACGCCGCACCGGTTACACCAATATTATTCGCCCACCAAGCGAGCTCCGTAGCAACCTCTTCATCCTTTGCAATAATGACGCCGGCAATCACATCAGAGTGTCCGTTAAGATATTTAGTACAGGAATGCACAACCAGGTCTGCCCCCAACGCCAAAGGCTTCTGTAGTACAGGACTCAAGAAAGTGTTATCAACAACAACTGTCGCCCCAGCTTCATGGGAAAGCTGGCATATATGGGTAATATCGACAATACGTAATAAAGGATTACTGGGCGTTTCAATCAATACCAACTTTGGTTTTTTGGACAAGACTTGCTTTAATGCCTGTTCATCACTCTGATCGACAAAAGCCACTTCATAAGCGCCGCGTTGACTCAGGCTGTCAAATAAACGGTAGCTGCCGCCATAACAGTCATGAGGAGCAACCAACAGATCACCGGGCTTAAGGAAAACCGTGCATAACAGGTGAATGGCTGACATTCCGCTGCTGGTCATGATAGCACCCGCGCCTCCCTCCAACTCAGCTAACGCCCGTTGTACCATGTCACGGCCTGGATTACCCCTGCGGGAATAATCATGTGTCCTTGGCTGATTAAAATCAGTAAAATTATATGTGCTGGAAAGATAAATAGGCGGAACAACACAGCCGTACTGTTCATCATTATTCAACCCACTGCGAACTGCTATTGTTGCCGGTTTGCGTGTCATATCAGCTACCACTGTCTGTCATAAATTAATTCAGGGAAGAATATCTGCTACCACAATAGACGTCAACACATCTAGACATCCAAACCTCTTTACGGTTAGATTAAGCAATGGGATAATTATTCATCATAACTAATGCTACTTTATCTATTAATAGCCATTAGTTTATCGCATATACTATAACTGTATAATTGATAAGGAAATCACGATAAAATGGCAATATGTCACAACGAAAGCTGGTGCTGTTATCCGGCTTAATTTTATGATTTTACGACTATTTAAGGTACCCCATGGCTGAGTGGAACGGTGAATATGTCAGCCCTTATGCTGAACATGGCAAAAAAAGCGAACAAGTGAAGAAAATCACAGTCTCAATTCCTTTGAAAGTGTTGAGGATCCTCACCGACGAACGCACCCGTCGCCAGGTGAATAACCTGCGTCACGCGACTAACAGTGAATTGCTGTGTGAAGCATTCCTGCATGCCTTTACTGGGCAACCGCTACCTGATGATGCTGATTTACGCAAAGAGCGTAATGATGAAATCCCAGAGGAGGCCAAAAAGATCATGCGGGAATTAGGGATTGATCCTGATACCTGGGAATATTGATAGCAGCGCAAAAAACTCCTGTGAAAACTCAGGGATTTTTTTATTATGGCTAAAATGCAAAACGCCCGATGCAAAACACCGGGCGTTAGTACCAGTTGGCCTGTCATTACGGACAGGCGCAATTCTGCAATTACTTGCTGACACCTGGAACGTTGAAACGTTTCTTGAAGCGATCAACACGACCACCAGTAGCAACATCACGTTGTTTACCCGTATAGAATGGGTGACATTGGCCGCATACGTCCAGATTCAGAGCGTGACCAACGGTAGATCTGATTTGCATTACATTACCGCAAGAACAAGTTGCAGTAACTTCTTCATATTTAGGATGAATACCTTTTTTCATGGGATAACCTCTGTTAAGGCCGTGTCGCTATCCAGCCTTGTTGCCGCCAGACACCACACGTCGTGTTGATAAAATGAGTTTGGTATATTCCATACCAAAGGCGGCGGATCATACAGAAGATCTGCCTATCCCGCAATGAAATCCGTTGATTGTCTATGATACCCTATAGCCAATTTTTGCTTTATTTATTGATCGTTCGGAATAATTTTATGATTGTTGTTCAGGTTGCTCTGCCTGTCCCTCTTACTCGCTCTTTTGACTATCTATTGCCGGCAGAGAGTCAATTACCCGTTGCAGGGATGCGGGTAAGCGTCCCTTTTGGCAAACGAAAAGCAATTGGGATCGTCACCGGAATAACTGACAACAGCGATATTCCGGCAGAACAACTGAAAACCATAGAGTCTATTCTCGATACTCACGCCTTATTTTCAGAAAATCTTTGGCAATTATTACTCTGGGCATCCAGCTATTACCATTACCCCATCGGTGAAGTCCTGTTCCATTCATTACCGGTACTACTTCGTCAGGGAAAACCCGCGGAATCAACGCCACTATGGCAATGGCAAATCACGCCAACAGGTGCTGAATTACCGCTGACTCAACTGAAACGCTCACCAAAACAGCAACAAGTACTGGCAACCCTACGCCGTAAAGCAATATATCGCCATCAGATTACAGAACTGGAACTGAGCGAAAGCGCCTTCCAGTCGCTCAAAAAGAAGTCACTTATCGATTTATACCCTGTGCGACCTGAATCTGAGAACTGGCGAAATCACTTTCAAATCACAGGCGAACGCCTGAAATTGAATACTGAACAAGCCACAGCAGTTGGTGCTATCCGCGCAGAAGACCAGCAATTTTCTCCCTGGTTACTGGCCGGCATCACCGGATCAGGTAAAACAGAAGTTTATCTCAGTGTGCTGGAGAATATTCTGGCTCAAGGTAAACAAGCGTTGATACTTGTACCGGAAATTGGCCTGACACCACAAACCATCCGTCGTTTCCGTGAACGTTTCAACGCACCAGTTGACGTTCTTCATTCAGCCCTGAATGACAGTGAACGCCTTGCTGTATGGCTACGGGCGCAACAGGGTGAAAACGCGATTGTCATCGGTACACGTTCAGCCCTATTTACCCCTTTTGCCTGCCTTGGCATCATTATTATTGATGAAGAACATGACAGTTCTTATAAGCAACAGGAAGGCTGGCGTTATCATGCCCGTGATTTGGCGGTATTCAGAGCAAAAAAAGAGAATATCCCAGTGATCATGGGTTCTGCGACTCCAGCACTGGAAACACTTTACAATGTACAACAAGGCAAATACCGTCCGCTAACATTATCCAAACGAGCAGGCCATGCTCAACCAGCGACTCAACATCTGTTGGACTTAAAAGGTTTACCACTCAAAGTCGGGTTATCTCAACCACTAATAAAGCGTATTGAAGAACATCTACAAGCCAATAATCAGGTCATACTTTTCCTTAACCGTCGCGGTTATTCACCTGCCCTGCTTTGCCATGAATGCGGCTGGATTGCAGAATGCCAACGCTGTGACCATTATTACACACTGCATCAACACCATCGTCAGTTACGTTGCCATCATTGTGACAGCCAGCGCCCCGTTCCCCGCCAGTGCCCACAATGCGGCTCTACCCATCTTCAACCTGTCGGCCTTGGCACAGAACAGCTTGAAGACGGTATTTTAGCCCTATTCCCTGATGTACCCATTACCCGCATTGATCGAGATACCACCAGCCGCAAAGGAACACTGGAACAACAACTGGCTGACATTCACACCGGAAATGCCCGTATATTAATCGGCACCCAAATGCTGGCAAAAGGTCACCATTTTCCTGATGTCACTCTGGTCGCTTTACTCGATGTTGATGGCGCCCTGTTTTCAGCAGACTTTCGGGCAGCGGAACGTTTCGCACAACTTTATACACAAGTCTCTGGTCGGGCTGGCCGGGCTGGTAAACAGGGAGAAGTGGTTCTCCAGACTCATCATCCTGATCATCCATTACTGCAAATTTTGCTCAATAAAGGCTACGATGATTTCGCTATTCAAGCTATGGATGAACGCAAAAGTGTATTTTTGCCGCCATTTACCAGTCATATTATCTTGCGATCAGAAGATCACGATAATCAGCAGGCGCCTGCTTTTTTACAGCAATTGCGACTACTTTTTGAACATCATCCTTTACGGGATGATAACTTATGGATCATGGGTCCGGTTCCTGCATTACAGCCCAAAAGGAGTGGCCGTTATCGCTGGCAACTATTAATTCAACATCCATCCAGAACTTTTTTACAAAAAATCATGGCGATGGTTTATCCACAAATAACAACTTTGCCGCAAATCCGAAAAGTGAAATGGAATATCGATGTTGATCCAACAGACAGTTAGAGATTAATTGCCTCTATTTTAAAACACATAACCTGAGCAGATTAAACATACTCTTATTTACTATAAAAAATCACACCTGAAAATCAGTAATCAATGAAAAATTATTCACTAATTTGCGAGCCATATCGAATAAATGATTTATATCACACTTTTTTACAAACTAAGGAATAAATGAATTTGCCAAACTGTTTAGAATGATTCCTTAATAACATTGTCATAACCTTAAACCGCATGTTGTTGCTTTCCTTAAAGTCACTGACGGTTTCCCGGCAACCAGAAAATGACAATCATTTAACTACCCCGTCAGGAAATGAGGAGTGAGTTTTGGAGCAGAAAAAGAATGGCACCTCCGCAACGATGAAAGATGTCGCTGAAGTGGCTGGCGTTTCTACGGCAACAGTATCAAGAACACTCATGAATCCAGAAAAAGTTTCTTCCCAGACCCGACAAAAAGTGGAACAAGCTGTACTGGCTGTAGGCTATTACCCAAATAACTTATCTCGTAATCTTAAACGCGGTGAGTCAAAAACTATTTTAGTAATAGTGCCAAATATCAGCGACCCCTTTTTCACCGATGTGATTTGCGGCGTTGAAGAGACAGCGGCACAACATGGCTATCTGGTTTTAATTGGTGATTGCCAACATCAGCGAAAACAGGAACACGCGTTTCTCAACCTGATTGTCACCAAACAAATTGATGGTCTGCTGCTATTGGGTTCTAATATTCCGTTTGATGCCAGCAAAGAAGAACAAAAAAACCTACCGCCTATGGTAATGGCAAATGAATTTGCGCCAGAGCTAGAACTGCCGACGATCCATATTGATAACCTGACCGCCGCATTCAATGCGACTCATTATCTGCAAACATTGGGGCATAAACGTATTGCCTGCCTCTCCGGTCCAGAAAACATACCGATTTGCCGCTATCGCCTTCAGGGATATATTCAAGCATTACGTCGCTCTGGCGGAACAATTCGTGAAGATTATATTGTCCAAGGTAATTTTACCCATGAAAGCGGCGCAAAGCTGACCGAACAACTACTTTCTCTGTTAGATCCCCCTACCGCCATCTTTTGCCACAGCGATGTTATGGCGATTGGCGTGATGTGGCAGGCTAAAAGAATGGGCCTAAAAATACCGGAAGATTTATCAATCATTGGGTTTGATAACTTAAGTCTCGCTATGTACAGCGATCCGCCGTTGACCACCGTTGGACAGCCCCGTTATCAAATTGGGCACAAGGCAATGTTACTGTTGCTAGATCAAATCCAAGGTCACACAACATTTGGCGGTTCTCAGTTACTGGAATCGGAATTAATTATTCGGCAAAGCACCTGTTCGCCTAAAAGCTAGGCAAATAACCACAGGTTAAGTAACATATCGTTTATTTTCTTTTATTTATTACTCAGCGAATTAGACAGTGGCACAACGAGATTATGTGAGTCGCGGGCGTTCAAACACCCGCCGTAAAAATACCGATAAGAAAAAATACCAAGCCCAGGGGCTGCCAAAAGCAACGCTGACCGTCGCGGTAGCATTAGTCATTATCTTTATTGGCGGCCTTTACTTTATTACCCATAATAAACAGGAAAGCGCACCAGACACACTGCCAAAACATGCTCAGCAAAACAATGGATTACCACCAAAACCGGAAGAACGCTGGCGCTATATCAAAGAATTGGAAAATCGCCCTGTCGGTATTGAGACACCACGTGATCCCTCATCGGGAGGGCAAATCAATTCACAAACTCAGTTGACCGCAGAGCAACGACAGTTACTTGAACAAATGCAGGCAGATATGCGCCAACCGGCAACCTCTCTGCCAGAAGTGCCATACAATGGCGTTCAAGTGCCACGTTCACAAGTGATCATCAAGCCATCAACGGAGACACAACAACCGCTGGAAACAAGGCCACAACCACAGCCTCAACAAACGTTACCACAACAACCAATACAGACTCAGCCAGTTCAACCACAAACACCGCCACCGGCTGAAATCAGTAAACCTAAGCCTGTAGAAAAGGCGCAGCGTATGATTTTGCAATGTGGTTCATTCCGCAACATGGACCAAGCTGAATCAGTACGCGCCAATCTGGCATTTGCAGGCATTGAAAGCCAGATCACAACGGGAGACGGCTGGCATCGTGTTGTTCTTGGTCCCTATAGTAAAAACACCGCAGAAAAAATGCGGGAACGTCTGAAAGGCGTTGGCGTATCAGGTTGCATTCTCCGTATTACTGGGGGTTGAAAAATGATAATTCTCCCCCATCTATTCTGCTAAACACCGTGCACACGGTATTTTCGATAGCCGTATACACTATCGAATATGCACTGTCGAAAGTACCGTGCGTCACATTTATCTATTTTTGTAACCAAGGGCTTACTCGTGACTACAATCATAAGTGTTCGCCGTAATGGCCAGGTCGTAATCGGTGGTGATGGACAAGCAACGATGGGTAATACCGTCATGAAAGGCAATGTCCGTAAAGTTCGCCGCCTCTATAATGACAAAGTAATCGCGGGTTTTGCCGGCGGTACAGCAGACGCTTTTACTCTGTTTGAACTGTTTGAACGTAAACTTGAAATGCACCAAGGGCATCTGACCAAAGCAGCGGTTGAGCTTGCTAAAGACTGGCGCACTGATCGCATGCTACGCAAACTGGAAGCACTGCTGGCAGTCGCAGATGAAAATACCTCCCTGATCATCACAGGTAACGGCGATGTCGTTCAGCCAGAAAATGATCTGATCGCCATTGGTTCCGGTGGCCCATACGCCCAATCCGCCGCACGAGCAATGCTGGAAAATACCGATCTCAGCGCCAGACAAATTGCAGAGAAAGCGCTAACCATTGCCGGTGATATCTGTATTTACACCAACCATAATCACAACTTCGAAGAACTTCCTTCAAAAGCGTAAGGGTAGATAGTATGTCTGAAATGACTCCACGCGAAATTGTCAGCGAACTTGACAAACACATTATTGGTCAGGACAAAGCGAAACGCGCTGTAGCTATCGCACTCCGTAACCGCTGGCGTCGTATGCAGCTAGATGAAACGCTGCGCTACGAAGTGACGCCTAAAAATATTCTGATGATTGGCCCGACTGGGGTAGGTAAAACTGAAATCGCCCGTCGCCTGGCAAAACTGGCAAATGCGCCGTTTATCAAAGTCGAAGCAACCAAATTCACCGAAGTTGGCTATGTTGGTAAAGAAGTCGACTCTATCATCCGTGATCTGACCGATGCTGCGGTTAAAATGGTTCGCCTGCAATCCATTGAACAAAACCGTTATCGGGCAGAAGAACTGGCAGAAGAGCGTATTCTTGATGTCCTGATCCCACCAGCAAAAAATAACTGGGGACAAACGGAGACGCAAGTCGAACCATCGGCCGCACGCCAGGCATTCCGTAAAAAACTACGTGAAGGTCAGCTTGATGATAAAGAAATCGAAATCGATGTTGCTACCACACCTGTAGGTGTCGAGATCATGGCGCCTCCGGGCATGGAAGAGATGACAAATCAGTTGCAATCTATGTTCCAGAATCTTGCTGGTCAGAAACATAAATCTCGTAAGTTAAAAATCAAAGATGCTTTCAAGCTACTGGTCGAAGAAGAAGCCTCTAAACTGGTTAATCAGGAAGAATTGAAACAACAAGCCATTGATTCTGTTGAACAACACGGTATTGTCTTCATTGATGAAATCGACAAAATCTGCAAACGAGGTCAAACTTCAGGCCCTGATGTTTCCCGTGAAGGTGTTCAGCGTGACCTGTTGCCACTGGTGGAAGGCTGTACGGTATCTACCAAACACGGCATGGTAAAAACAGACCATATCCTGTTTATCGCCTCAGGTGCATTCCAGGTTGCTAGCCCTTCCGATTTGATCCCTGAATTACAAGGGCGTTTGCCAATCCGCGTGGAACTACAAGCATTAACCACAGAAGATTTTGAGCGTATTCTGACTGAACCAAGTGCATCTCTGACAGAGCAATATAAAGCTCTCATGGCAACAGAAGGAATGAACATCAGTTTCACGGCTGATGGCATTAGCAAAATTGCTGAATCAGCATGGCAAGTAAATGAATCAACCGAAAATATCGGTGCTCGTCGCCTGCATACTGTGCTTGAACGACTGATGGAAGATATCTCCTTCGAAGCCAGCGAACGCCAAGGTCAGTCAGTTAATATTGATGCCGACTATGTTAAACAGCATCTAGATGAACTGGTTGCAGATGAAGATCTGAGCCGCTTTATCCTATAATCGGTGTATACGATTTCTGATCCACTATAATTAATGATGGGAGGCTTGCCTCCCATTTGTTTTTTATACACCTACAGGAGTAAGTGAACGCAGAAATGAACTCATCAACTTCTATTAATCAAACTCAAGCATGGCTGGAAAGTTTGCGCCCTAAAACGCTGCCACTCGCCCTTGCAGCCATTATCACTGGCTCAGCCCTAGCTGCCTGGACAGGGCATTTCAAGTTACCGGTTGCCTTACTAGCGCTATTAACAGCAGCCATACTGCAAATCCTGTCCAATCTCGCCAATGATTACGGTGATGTTATTAAAGGTAGTGATACTGAAAAACGTATCGGCCCACTACGCGGTATGCAAAAAGGCGTTATTACCGCCCCACAGATGAAAAAAGCACTGAAGATTCTTGTCCTGCTAGCTTGTCTGTCTGGTAGTGCCTTGATTGCCATTGCCTGTGAAGAACCCAGCGATATATTCGGTTTTCTGGTACTTGGCCTGCTAGCAATTATTGCCGCCATTACCTATACAGTCGGCGCAAAACCTTATGGCTATATGGGGCTTGGCGATATTTCAGTACTGATTTTCTTTGGCTGGTTAAGTGTTGCCGGTACTTATTATCTTCAAGCCGGTTTTTTTGACTCGATTGTCATACTCCCGGCTACAGCCTGTGGCCTTCTCTCTACTGCTGTTTTAAATATCAATAACTTGCGCGATATTGAAGATGACAAACAGCATGGAAAAAATACCCTAGCTGTCCGTCTCGGCCCTAAAAAAGCCCGTTACTATCACGGCTGTTTAATAATCACCGCAATACTCTGCTTGGTATTATTCACCGTACAAAACCCGTCTGGCTGGTCAGGCTGGCTGTTCCTGCTCGCTCTGCCTTGGTTGTTCAAACATATGTGGTATGTACTTAATGACCCCACACCTGAAGGAATGCGTCCAATGTTGGGACAGATGGTTAAAGTAGCATTACTGACTAATATTCTATTTTCAGTTGGTCTTACTTTTTAATTAAATGAATACCTGTTAACAACATCAATTTAATAATTGATGCTTTTGCTAACATCGACCTGAAAGGGATATACTTACTGTTCCATACCTTAACCAGACGTAAATCCTATGAAATATGATACTTCCGAGCTTTGTGACATCTATCAAGAAGAAGTAAATGTGGTAGAACCTATGTTCTCCAATTTTGGCGGGCGTACTTCATTTGGTGGTCAAATCATCACGGTTAAATGCTTTGAAGACAACGGGTTACTTTACGACCTGCTTGAAGACAGTGGTCATGGACGCATTTTACTGGTAGATGGTGGTGGTTCTGTACGCCAAGCATTAATTGACGCTGAGCTGGCACAACTCGCTGTGCAAAATGGATGGGAGGGCATTGTTGTTTACGGTGCTGTACGTCAGGTTGACCAGCTAGCAGAGCTCGACCTCGGTATTCAAGCTATAGCCGCTATTCCTGCTGGCTGTCGTGATGAAGGGACAGGTGCAAGCGATATCCGAGTGAATTTCGGTGGTGTAACCTTCTTCTCCGGCGATTATTTGTACGCCGACAACACCGGTATCATTTTGTCCGAAGAGCCACTGGGACTTGATGATAGCGAAGAAGATGAGATCATCTGATGGCAACGTATAATAAAATTAAGGGCGATTTTTTAGATCGCCCTTTTTGCCTGTTAGAAATTTATAATTACTGAACATCTTCCATTTTGCCCAACAAGGCACGCAAGCGTTCCTGCCATACCTGCTGCTCTTGTTTTAATTGCTCATTCTCATGAGTCAGAGACTCACGGTTGCTAGTGGCATTCTGAATTTCCTGAGACAAAGATCGATTTTTTTCTTTTAATTCTTCAATTTCCATTTGTAGCAGGGTAATAGTATCAATCGCCTGCTGAACCTTGGCTTCCAGCTTTTCAAAAACTTCAAATGACATTCTCGGTTCCCCCTTATAAGCAATGGTCTGATTGTATGTAGCCAGCGCGCCCCTGTCTAGCAACATCCCCAACACATGAAAAATAACTGTCAAATAAAAACCTCAAAGTGTCTCACACTTTAATTTTTAGCAAAATAGCGGATAAATGCGGATTCGCTCATTTTGTTGACACAACACACACATTTCAATTTCGCTATTTCTCGTTTCCGCTCATTAACGATAAATTTACAAAACCTCCCTTTCAATTTCTGAAAGGTGACAATAATCATTACGCCTCTAAAATCTTCTTCGTAGGATAGAACATATGAGCCAAACCACTAGCACGACATTAACCGGACAATGTATCTCTGAGTTTCTTGGTACCGCACTATTGGTTTTCCTTGGCGTAGGCTGTGTTGCCGCTGCACGTCTTGCCGGCGCACAATTAGGCTTGTGGGAAATCAGTATCATTTGGGGTATGAGCGTTGCGTTGGCTGTTTATCTCACCGCAGGTGTTTCCGGCGCTCACCTCAACCCAGCGGTGACGATTGCCTTATGGCTGTTTGCCCGCTTTGATGGCAAAAAAGTTATTCCTTTTATTATTGCCCAGATGATTGGCGGCTTCATCGCTGCCGCTCTCATTTACATGATGTACTACAGTGTATTCCTTGATTACGAACAGGTACACAATATCGTTCGCGGCACGCCTGAAAGCCTGTTTACCGCAGGTGTATTCTCTACTTATCCAATGGCGCAACTGTCCATTTCTCAAGCTTTTATGATAGAAGTTATCATTGCTGCCATTCTGCTCTGTTTGATTCTGTCGCTGACTGACGATGGCAACGGTATTCCCCGCGGTCCTCTGGCCCCATTACTGATTGGTATTGTGATTGCCGTTATCGGCGGCGCATTTGGTCCATTAACCGGTTTCGCTCTGAACCCGGCCCGTGACTTTGGTCCCAAATTAATTGCTTATCTAGCGGGTTGGGGAGATATTGCCCTGACAGGTGGACGTGAAATCCCTTACTGTCTGGTTACTCTGACTGCACCCATTATCGGCGGTATTGTAGGAGCATTTGGTTACCGCAAACTTATTGGTCGCCATTTACCCTCTGATATTCATAAAACTGAAGATCAGAAGAAAAAGAAAGCCTAGAGCATTACCAGAACAGGTTATTATCATGACAACAGAAAATATGATTGAGAAAAAATATATTGTCGCCCTTGATCAAGGAACCACCAGTTCCCGAGCGATAATTCTTGATCACGACGCCAATATTATCTCGATTTCCCAAAGAGAGTTTGAGCAAATTTACCCTAAACCAGGTTGGGTCGAACACGATCCAATGGAAATCTGGGCAACCCAAAGCTCAACTCTGGTAGAAGTATTAGCAAAAGCAGATATTAGTTCCGATCAAATTGCCGGTATTGGGATTACCAACCAACGTGAAACAACGATCATTTGGGAAAAAGAAACCGGTAAACCTATCTACAATGCCATCGTTTGGCAATGTCGCCGTACCGCAGACGCGTGTACTAAACTAAAACAGAAAGAGGGATTGGAAGAATATATTCGCCAGAATACAGGGCTGGTAGTGGACCCTTATTTCTCCGGCACCAAAGTCAAATGGATCTTAGATAATGTCCCAGGCGCCCGTGAACGGGCTGAAAAAGGTGAGCTACTGTTCGGTACTGTGGATACCTGGTTGGTGTGGAAAATGACCCAAGGCCGAGTCCACGTTACCGATTTCACCAACGCCTCTCGAACAATGCTGTTCAACATTCACAATCTGGAATGGGATCAGCATATTCTTGATGAGTTACAAATCCCGCGTTCCCTACTGCCGACCGTTCATTCATCTTCTGAGATTTATGGTCAGACCAACATCGGCGGTAAAGGCGGTACTCGAATTCCTATCGCAGGTATCGCAGGCGATCAGCAAGCTGCTCTATACGGTCAACTTTGTGTCCAACCGGGTATGGCGAAAAACACCTACGGGACAGGCTGTTTCCTGCTGATGAACACAGGTATAGACGCCGTGCGCTCCAACCACGGATTACTGACAACCATTGCCTGTGGTCCCCGCGGTGAAGTGAACTATGCGCTTGAAGGTGCTGTTTTCGTTGGCGGCGCTTCCATTCAATGGCTACGTGATGAGCTGAAACTCATTGCCGATGCTACTGATTCCGAATATTTTGCCACTAAAGTTAAAAATAGTAACGGCGTGTATGTAGTCCCTGCTTTTACCGGCCTTGGCGCCCCCTACTGGGACCCCTACGCCCGAGGGTCAATTTTCGGACTAACCCGCGGCACCAACAGTAATCACATCATTCGTGCGACGCTGGAATCCATCGCCTATCAGACCCGCGATGTACTGGATGCCATGCAAGCTGATTCAGGCACCCGACTGCAAGCACTGCGGGTAGATGGCGGTGCTGTTGCCAATAACTTCCTGATGCAATTCCAATCAGATATCCTTGGCACCCGTGTAGAACGCCCTGTAGTGCGTGAAAGCACTGCATTGGGTGCTGCATTCCTTGCAGGATTGGCGGTTGGCTACTGGAAAGACTTGGATGAAGTGAAAAGTAAAGCCACCATTGAAAAAGAATTCCGTCCAGGTATTGAAACCACTGAACGTAATTACAAATACAATGGCTGGAAAAAAGCAGTTGCCCGCGCGCAGGATTGGGAAGATAAAGGCTAAGATGCCCTAGATATCTAGATATAAAGAAAGGGTGAAATGAATGATCACCCTTTCTTTAACTGCTTAATTAAACGACATGTCCGTGACGCTGCATCCTATGCGCTAATGGTAACCAACAAATCAAGATCAAAACTGACGTAAAGAACATCAACATACCCACGCTGAATTGATTATTTTGCGACAGCATTGCAGATAACCAGGTTGCCAAACCAGAACCAATATTCTGCAAACCGCCGACTAACGCCCCGGCTGCACCGGCCAGATAAGGAAATGGCTCCATCGCCCCTGTTGTCGCCAGTGGAAATAACATCCCTGCGCCAAAGAAAAAGAGAGCGGCTGGCACCAACAGCGTCCAAATATTCATAACGCCGAACCATCCCGGTAACCACATCAATGCACCGGCCAATAAACAGCAAACCACCGAATGCCACATCAGATTATAAAAAGTTCTTCCTTCTCGCCCGGCATACCACGCGCCAAAGAAAGCCGCTGGAATTGGCAAAATAAATAAAATACTGACGGTAATACTGTTCAACCCAAGCACCCCGCCCATCAACACACCACTACAAGCCTCAAAGACCGCAATCCCTGATAAGCCGCCTATTAACATCACCAAATAAGCAGTAAACGCGCTATTCGATAACAGTTGATAGAAAGAAGTGAGCATTTTTCGTTTTTCGGTTTGCTGTGGCCGGGTTTCCGGCAACTTACAAAACACGTAATAAACAACACCAACACACAAAAGTAATAAAAACAGATAACAGGAACGCCAACCAAAGAAATGCGCTATCACACCGCCAATCATCGGCGCAAGTAACGGGCTAACCAAAATTCCCATATTCAACAAACTATTAGCATAACGCAACGCAGTGCCAGTATATAAATCCCTTGGCATCGTTCTGGCCATCACACCTGCAACCCCCGTCCCTAACCCCTGTAAAGCACTGGCGACAACCAATACATCCAAATTAGGAGAGAATAAAGCACATACAGTAGCAAACAGGAAAATTATCATACCGGCCAAGATAACTGGGCGCCGGCCAATCTGGTCTGAAAGAGGGCCGTAAAAAAGCTGTGAAAGCCCATAAGAAAACAGATATGCAGCCATCACACGTTGTACAGAACCTATTGGCACATTAAAATCTTTAGCAATATCTGCAATAATAGGCACATAGATTGTTTGTGTCATCTGGCCTACAGCAGCCAGTACAATCAATATCAGTAATAAATCAAAGTTTTCTAATTTTCTCATCGCATTCACAACAAGTTTATACAATTCATAAAGTCATAAGAAACCCCAGGCTACTAAGAAATGGCCTGTATTCTCTTATTCCACTAATGTGACTAACTTAACAAATTTAAAATATTTTGCGAGGTAGTGCACAATCTTCTTTGCAGAAAAAATAACAGTTAATTACGCCATACCTGGCAACAAATATGTACATATCAACTAAGTATTAACAAAATAATGGTTAATTTTTCTATAACACAGAATCGATAATGGTATTTATCTCTATGGACTAAAATAACGATGTAAAAACAAACGGTTCGGGGATTTCTTTCAGGATAGGAGATAAGTTCCAATGGCAAACTGGGTTACAGGAAAAGTCACACAAGTTATTCACTGGACGAATACCTTATTCAGCATCAGGATGCATGCACCGGTTGAAGAATTCACCGCAGGTCAGTTTGCAAAACTGGCAATAGAAATAGATGATGAACGGGTGCAACGGGCCTACTCTTACGTTAACGCTCCGACAGATAATAATCTTGAATTTTATTTAGTTACGGTTCCTGAAGGCAAACTCAGTCCGCAATTAGCAGCGTTGCAACCTGGTGATAATCTATTAGTGACAGAACAAGCCGCAGGCTTTTTTATTCTTGATGAAATACCTGATTGCAAAACATTATGGATGCTTTCAACGGGAACAGCCATTGGCCCCTATCTTTCAATTCTTCAACAAGGGGACTATCTGGAAAGATTTGAGAATATCGTATTGGTGCATGCAGTCAGACTAACACAAGATTTAAGCTATCTGCCCTTAATGCAGCAATTAGTTGAGCATTTCAATGGCAAGCTACGAATTCAAACTATTGTCAGCCGTGAACAAAACCCCGGCTCATTGACTGGCCGTATCCCGGCACTTATCGAGAACGGAGAACTTGAGGCTGCTGTCGGGCTTACGATGAAAAACGACAACAGCCATATTATGTTATGCGGTAACCCTCAAATGGTGAAAGACACCCAACAACTGCTAAAAGAGCAGCGTGGCATGACGAAACACTTACGCCGCAAACCGGGGCATATCACCAGTGAGCAATATTGGTAATTTCAGTCATCTTTGGCAGAAATAAAATCCACTTTCTCTGTCGTCTCACCAAACCGGTTTGGCCCATCCGTACCACGGAATACACCGCAATCAAGCACCATCATTACAATGATCAATGTGGGGATAAAACGGCCAATCCCCCATTGCCAGAATGGCGCCATGCCACCCCAATCAACAGCGATCAACAACCCTGCCAGTAATAAAAGCAGCGACCAACCTCCCCGCTTATTTCGGTCATGCAAACGCTTAACCATCATTGCTGCTGCGGGATACATCACCAAGACAAGCGCAAAAACAGCATAGTGCATGATCAAAGAATTCATTCCCTGAATAGTCAAGATAACAAACATCAAGGCCAGGCAAACACCAATGCCAATCCAGAATTCACGCCGTCCAATTCGTCCTTTGAATGAAAAACCCCATTGTTGTAATGTCATCTATTCTTTTCCAATCGTGTATTCTGTTTCTCAGCGCAGTTTAACCTAAGCGAGCGGCAACATGAAAACGGACGTTAATAAATTTCTAACCATAATATTAGCGGCAAGCATTGTCGGTTTACCATTGGTAGCCAATGCTGATAAACCCACAACCACAGAACCCACAGTACAAGCGACCTATCTTCTGCCGAATGCCCCTTCCTTCGATGAAACTATTCCGCGATTTCGCGAAAAATATAATCGCCGCAACCCGACATTGCCACTACGCGAATATCGGGTAATCATAAGTAAAAACATTTATCTGCCATTGACACGAGCAGCCAGCAAAATTAATGAAAAACTTTATTCTTCCGCCGTACTTGAGCGAGGAAGTGAAAAAATAAAAAGTCTGCAACTGACATTACTACCATCGGAAAATACCGCTGAAACTCAGCAAAACCAAATTCTAGCAGAGCAGTACATGACAGCCCTGATGCGCCATTTTAACCCGACGCTTTCACAGGAACAAAGCAAAGAGAATATTGATAATTTGCTCAGAAACGGCAAAAAATCGCTATTTTACAGCCAGAACATCGGAGCCATTCGCTATATTGTGGTAAATAGTAGCGAAAAAACACTTACTTTCGCTATTGAACCGATTAAGCTATGGCTCTCTGAACCTGATAACTAATCAAGATTAGTAATAAAAAAAAGCTATTGCTTGCAATGATCACTATACTGTGGAGCATTAGATCTACCGAATCGATCCTAAATTCAGCTCACTACTTAAACTTCTCTGGTTGGAGGAAAAAACATGCGACATCCATTGGTGATGGGTAACTGGAAATTGAATGGCAGTACCCATATGGTAAACGAACTTATCACTGGCCTGCGTAAAGAACTAAGCAGTGTTACCGGCTGTGACGTCGCTATCGCGCCACCAGCACTTTATCTCTCTCAGGCTAAACAAGCGTTGGCTGGCAGCCGTATTGCCCTAGGCGCACAGGATGTTGACGTTAACCTATCTGGTGCATTTACCGGTGAAACTTCCGCCTCAATGTTGAAAGACATTGGCGCAGAATACATTATCATCGGCCATTCTGAACGCCGTACTTACCACCGAGAAAGTGACGAATTCATTGCAAAAAAATTTGCCATTCTTAAACAACAAGGTCTAATCCCTGTTTTGTGCATCGGCGAAACTGAACAGGAAAATGAAGCAGGTCAGACTGAAACCGTATGCGCAAGGCAAATTGATGCAGTTCTGAACACAGTGGGAGCAGAAGCATTCCAAGGTGCGGTCATCGCTTACGAACCTGTTTGGGCAATTGGTACAGGCAAATCAGCGACGCCAGCGCAAGCTCAGGCTGTGCATAAATTTATCCGTGATCATATTGCACAAAAAGATGCAGTAATCGCAAAACAGGTCATTATCCAGTACGGTGGCTCTGTGAACGCAGATAATGCTACTGAACTCTTTGCTCAACCAGACATTGACGGTGCATTAGTTGGTGGCGCATCCCTAAAAGCTGATGCTTTCGCTGTTATAGTAAAAGCCGCAGCCGCTGCGAAAAAAGCATAATTCATTTTAATGATAATTGACCGCCGTATACCTACGGCGGTTATTCATTTTTAGCGTTGAATAATCTCATCAAACACACCGCCCGTCGCAAAATGCACTTTTTGCGCTTTTCCCCAGCCGCCGAATACGTTATCGACAGTAAATAATTCCAATGCAGGAAAAGAGGAACGGTACTTATCAGCAACCGCTTTATCACGTGGCCGATAATAATTTTTAGCCGCTATCTCCTGTCCAACGGGAGAGTAAAGGTATTGCAGATATTCTGTTGCTAGCTCACGGCTATGACGTTTATCAACCACCTTATCAACAACAGAAACCGTCGGCTCAGCCAAGATTGAAAGGCTAGGTGTCACAATTTCGAATTTATCTTTATCAAGCGCATTAATTGCTAATAATGCTTCATTCTCCCAGGCAATTAATACATCACCGATTCCACGCTCAACAAAAGTACTGGTCGCTCCTCTTGCGCCAGAATCGAGCACTTCAACATTCTGGTAAAGGGCTTTAACAAATGCTTTCGCTTTGTCCTGATCCTGATTGTTATGAATCAACCCATAACCCCATGCAGCCAGATAATTCCAACGTGCGCCGCCTGATGTTTTTGGATTAGGCGTCACAACAGATACACCCGGACGAACTAAATCTGACCAATCTTTAATTTGTTTTGGATTATCTTTCCGCACTAAAAAAACAATGGTTGAAGTGTAGGGGGCCGAATTTTCTGGCAAACGCTTAATCCACGCCTTCGCTATCCGGCCACGTTCCGCAATGGCATCCACATCATAGGCCAAAGCCAGTGTCACCACATCCGCCTCAAGGCCATTAATAACAGAAGTTGCCTGTTTACCCGAACCACCATGAGATTGCCGGATTATCACTTTATCCCCTGTCTTCTGCTGCCAATAAGCACTAAAAGCCTGATTATACTGCTGATATAACTCGCGGGTTGGATCATAGGAAACATTAAGAAGTTGAAGATCTTTTGCCCATACGCTGCTACTGGTAATCAATAGTAACGCCAATGCTACATGCCATCTGACTCTCACTTGAATCTCTCCACAAACTATTTTTAACGGTTATGACATTCAAGGCTGACAGAAAGCGTTATCACTCAGAAATAATTAAAAGCATTTATTTATATGTGATAGGAATATACTAAGGAGACATTACAGCCTCCAAAGAGGCTGCAACAGATTGAGATTTGCCGGTATTGACGTGATCAATATAGCTTTTTCGCGGTTTCCAACCAATCCTGTTTAAACACGCGTTTCATATTCTGCACTGCATCAATGATGTCATGATGAACAAGTTTCTCGTTCTGAATACCAACACAACGACCACCATAACCTTCCAACAGTAATTGAATGGAATATGCTCCCATACGGGAAGCCAGAATACGATCATAGGCAACCGGGGAACCACCACGCTGAATATGACCTAAAACTGTAGCACGGGTCTCATGATGCGTCTCTTTTTCGATATGTCTCGCAAGTTCATAGACATCACAAACATGCTCGGTAATTGCAACGATGGCGTGGCGTTTACCTTTATCGATACCCGCTTTAATTTCAGCCACGAGCTCATCACAACTAAACGAGACTTCCGGCAGAACGATAAACTCACAACCGCCTGCAATAGCGGCTGACAAAGTGAGATCTCCACAATAACGGCCCATTACTTCAACAATGGAAATACGTTTATGGGAAGTCGAAGTATCACGCAGACGGTCAATCGCCTCAACCACCGTTTCCAGCGCAGTGAAATAGCCGATGGTATAGTCAGTACCCGCCACATCATTATCGATGGTGCCCGGTAGACCGATACAAGGAAAACCCGCTTCTGTTAGTTTCTTCGCACCAAGATAGGAACCGTCACCGCCGATAACGACCAGAGCATCGATACCGCTTTTTCTCATATTCTCAATAGCGACAGTACGAACCTTCTCATCCCTAAACTCAGGGAAACGGGCTGAACCTAGAAAAGTGCCGCCACGGTTAATCATGTCGGATACACTAAAGCGGTCAAGTTTCTTCATGCGGTTTTCATACAAGCCAAGATAGCCATCATAAATACCGAAAACTTCCAACCCTTCGGTTAATCCCGCACGAACCACACCACGAATAGCTGCATTCATACCTGGCGCATCACCGCCACTCGTTAAGACACCGATTCTTTTGATCTCATTACTCATGATGACCCCTGACTTGTAGATGTAATAATTGCAAACCCGCTAATGGCGGACTCCATATGCAATCACTTTGCCTGAACTGAAATCCGCTTTTTCTTAACCTGTTATCGCCCAGCGTACTGAAACAATCAGGCTGAATTGATTCAACTCTTTATATAATACGGTAAAAAACTAAGTCTGCATTAACACTGAGTCTCTTTTTTGAGATCAAGTTGACTAAAAAGTCATTTAATATGCCTCCATAGCTCTTACGTTCATCAATCAACCTCTGAGAAATCCCGTTCTTGCATATCCCCCATCCACACTGGATAAGAATTTACAGCGTTTTTTGCTAATGCCAACAAGATACGCTGTGCGTTTTACCGTTCATTGGCGAGGGCATAAACCACATCTCCGGCCCGCTTACCAATAGCAATAACAAGCAAGATAATCCCATTGCTGCTCACCTCATAAACTATATAATTCGACATTAGATCATTTAAAAGCGCCTTTAAATGATCTTTTATTTAACCTCTATGTATAAAAATAACGTGTCAGGTGGAAAAAGACCGGAGCGGCAAAACATAACGAATCGATCCGATCTAACATACCGCCATGCCCTTCAATCATTTCGCCGAAATCTTTAATGCCACTATCACGTTTTATCGCCGACATACATAATCCACCAATAAAGCCCATCAATGTAATGGCTAACGACATCAAGCCAGCCTCCCACGGAGAAAATGGCGTTACCCAATAAAGTGACATTCCTAATAACACTGAAACCAAAATGCCACCAACAAAACCTTCAACAGTTTTATTCGGACTCAATTTAGGCACAATAGGATGTTTACCAAACAATTTACCAAACACATACTGCAAAACATCCGACATCTGCACCACAATCATTAAAAACAACAATAACTCGACATTTTCCCCCTCATAGCCTGGAATATCTAACATCAATAAAGCGGGAGCATGGCTAATACAAAATACAGCAACTAACATACCCCACTGTATTTTGGCAGTCCGTTCCAGAAAGTTAGTCGTATCCCCGGCTAATGCGATACGGGCAGGTAAAAATAGAAACACATAAACAGGAATAAAAATAGAAAATACGCCATACCACTGAATACCAACTGCAACATACTGTAATGGCATAAAAATAAAGAAACACCAAAACATGGCTTCATGGTCACTTCGCCGCGTTGGCGTCAAAGTAAAAAATTCCCGTAAGGCAAAAAATGACATACTTGCAAATAATAAAACTGAGCCGACTGGCCCAATAATAACTGCCAACACACAAACAATGCACATCATCCACCAACCGCGAATGCGGGCATTTAGGTTATCGATTGCTGGATTATTCTTATCCCCTGAATATTTGGAGGCCAATATTGCCCCAACAATACTGGCAATAATTAATGGTACGAACATGCCTCCCATCAATAGCAACAGTTGCTTATTAAGCATGATCATAATATTAACGCCTCCAATGCCAAACGAGCTCGCTGTAAAAAATCAGCTTTTTCTTCTTTTACACCTAATTTTTCCAAAGGTTGACCAAATGTTGCAGAACAAATAACAGGAACAACAAGTGCCGAGCCTTTTGGCAAAACCCTATTTAAATTTTCAAGATAAACTGGAATAAGTTCAACATCAGGATATTTCTTCGCTAAATAATATAGACCACCTTTAAACTTATTAATTTGTTCCCCACTTCCTCGCGTCCCCTCTGGGAATAAAATCAAAGACTCCCCTCGTTTTAATACATCTTCCATTGGCGTCAGGGTATTTCCCTTTAAACAATCCTCTCCTTTACGATCAATAAGCACAGCCCGAAAAACTTTATTAATAAAATATTTACGCAGATAAGTTTTACTCCAATAATCACGAGCAGCAACTGGATGCACCCGAGAACGTAGCACCCGAGGAAACCCGGCCCAGATAACTAACCCATCCAGATGACTGCTATGATTAGCATAATAAATTCGGGAAGCTACCGACGGCTTACACCCAATCCAACGAATCCTCACTCCTGTTAACAAACGGCAAAGCCCAGACAGAAACGAACCCATACCTTTACTTACCAGCGTCACTTCTTGTGGTCTATTCATTACAAGCATCCTTCTCTTGTAATTCACCCAATATGACTCTGGTTCGCCGAACACATGTCCAGAGACAACCCAACGTGATAACGACTAATACCGCCAATAAAAGATACTGGCCCCATAACTGAGGTAAAAAAGCAGCAACAATTGAACTCACGGTAATTAATGCCATTCGATGCTGTTTTGCCATCGGCCCAAGGAAACGCTGAGGTAAACCACAAGTCCCACCTAACAAGCGAATATAAGCGGTCAAAACAGCTAATAATGCGGCAATACAGCCAAGAGAAATCGCAAATGGAAAAAGTGTTAAACCATACCCCACCCCAATCAGAATAAAAGAATCAGCAATACGATCAGGAAGATCATTAAAAACAGTACCGGCAGCCGTCTTCAATCCCCCTTCAACAGCGACCATGCCATCCAATAAATTACACATTAGCCGGCCTTGAATAAGCAAGGCGCCAATAATCAATAAAACTGATGTCAACCAAAAAGACTCGACTAAAAAACACACGGCAAAACACACACCAGCTAATGCAGCAAAAACAACGCTGGCAACAGATATGCCATTTGGTGTCGCCCCTTTACATTGCAACCATTTAGCCATTTTACCGGCCCACACTGCATTGCGTGTCTTGATCGGACGCCGATCTTTTACCTCGTTACCAGACATATCCTTTCCCTTTTTGAGCACAAATGAACAATCAAATCTACTTAAGTTAAATGAAATAAGATAAACAGGATTGGTTAGAATAACAACAATAAAAAAACCTGTCGGTGGAAGGAGGGAAACGGAGATCGCGCTAATTTTCCCTTGTTGATTAATTTGAAATAATAGAATTTACTTCAACAAGTGCCCGCACATTGACCACATCGACATAAGCCCCGATTTTTTCGGGGCTTCAGAACGTTAATAATGCGGCCTGATTTGCTGTACACTTGACGTATTAACTATTAATACATTGGTGAGATATGAGAAAAATTACTACTGTCAGTATGGGCGAACAGCTTGACAGGTTCGTACAGCGCATGATTGAAAGTGGCCGTTATGGAAATGCCAGTGAAGTTATACGTTCGGCGCTGCGTTTGCTGGAGCAACAAGAAGCTTACGATGAGATTGTACGCAAGGCGGTTATTGCTGGCTTGGAAAGTGGGGAAAGCTCGCTGACCCTACGGGATATATCGGAACAACGGAAACGCAGACATAATGTATAAGCTCACGGATCAGGCTGTTGAAGATTTTGCTGGGATTTATGATTATACACTTTTGCAGCTCGATGAAGCTCAGGCTGACCATTATACGAAAGCACTGGAAGCATTTTTTGACACGCTAGCAGAGATGCCACATATAGGAAGGGAATACCCATCTGTCCCAGGTGTAATGCGGGTTGAGTTTCACTGCCACACGGTTTTCTATACTATCCGGGATACCGATATTCTGATTGCGCGTATCCTTCATCAACAGATGAATCACCCCCGTTATCTTCTTTGAGCGGGCAGGGGCTACGTTGTGCTCTGCACCGCACCACAGCAGCGCGGTGTATGTGAAGCTTTTTATGCACCTGTAAGGAATCGTTAAAAGCCCAGCAGTACTGGTGCTTGGCGAAGCATGAGATCCTTGTTTGATCTTGCGGATTGGTGCGGGGAAACGGGGGGATTATGCCCCCTTTGCGCACCCGCAACAAAAGAATAAAAAACGATCACTTTGTTAAAGATAAGGATATTTTGATATCGTTAACACCACAGGCACGCGCATAGCGACTGAGTGTATCAATGGATGCCTTAACGATATTTCTTTCTATTTTTGATACAGTCGGTGGTTTGATACCCATTTTTTCAGCAACCTGAGCGCTGGTCAGCCCAGCATGTTTCCGCCATTCAGTCAGCATATTCTGCATCTCAATCGCTAACTCAAGCTCTTTCTCCTC
The DNA here is from genome assembly GCF_001083805.1 of Photorhabdus luminescens subsp. luminescens. Classification (GTDB taxonomy): domain Bacteria; phylum Pseudomonadota; class Gammaproteobacteria; order Enterobacterales; family Enterobacteriaceae; genus Photorhabdus; species Photorhabdus luminescens. The sequence goes on from NZ_JXSK01000009.1 coordinate 92,535, forward strand.
TTCCGCTAACGTGGCTTTAAATCGAGGGTTTTCTTTGGTTCTTTCCTCAATGTAGAGGTCTAAGTCATCACGCATCATATTTCCTCTTAATCTCTTGATGGTTCTGTCAGTTCATTTTTCCGCGCAATCGCTATCCTGAGTTCATTCAGGGGAGTAGCATTAGTTTTTTTCACAAAGCATCGTAACAGATAGATTTTCTTCCCTGTGGCATAACAAAAAAAACTTCTGGCTATTCCGTCTTTGGCTTTTGCTCTCAGCTCAAACAGCCCTTTATATCCCTCTATCGGTTTTGAATGCGGCTCTCTCAGGCTGGTTGGGTTTTCCCTCAAACGCTTAATTAACGCGACCATACGCAATTCCAGCGAGTCAGGCAGTGATTTTAATTCTTCCTTAAAAGCATCATGAAACTTAATTTCAAACATTCGGCAATCCCCTATTCATGCCTAAATAATAGTCTTTTAGCCAAATTAGCGCAAGGGCTAACTTAGCCCTTGCGCTAATAATCTCTAGCCTCGCCAAAGAAGCAGCATTCCGTCACCGGATGCGGATCAGCAACGCCAGATATTCAACCACCTCATAGGGATCGTGCCCCGGTCGTTTCAGTGAACAATTTCGATTTAACGAGATAATTCGTCATTTCCTAGAGTGATACTCCGTTGTAACGCATCATTATTTATTCCTCGCTTGCATTAAAATTCGTTTCCCAATCCATGCCATTACAGGCACAGCCATTGAATTTCCGATTGCCCGGTAACGGTAACCATCAGGACAATCAGCCGAAGCCTTGCCATTCCACGGAATTTGGGTGTGATTATCGGGAACCCTGTAGTCTTTCGCATTTCACTGGTGTGAAACGGCGCACAGCCCCATAAGTTGCTATTAGATCAGTAGCGCTTCTATCATCTCTGGAGCGCAGTGCTGATGAAACATCATCTGTCCGGTATTCACCAAACGAAAGCAACCGATACGTAGATACCAATCTGCTGGTTCTCTGAGAAAATATCTCCTTATTGCTCATACCAATACCACCTGAGCTTAATGTCGGATGCGGGTTTAACTCTGAGTCCCAGAGATTACCGATAACAACACGGTTTCCAGCATTTCCGGTAATTGCTTTCTCCGCCGTTTTGCGTGGTTCAGAATCCTGGCGCATTCTGCCTGGCTCAAAAAGTATTTTTGCGGGACAGGCATCTGTTCGAGCACTTGCGACAACAAACACACGGCGACGTCGTTGAGCCACTCCGAAATATTGAGCGTCCAGCACTCGCCATGCAACGGCTCTTTGTAGTCCAGACACATAACCTGAGTTCGTCCATTTCTTCCTTGACGGCTGCAATGGTTCATCTTCTCCGGTAAGTCCCGCAAGAAAACAACCAAAGGCATTATCTTTACTGGATAGAACTCCGGGGACATTTTCCCAGACGATAATTGAAGGCTGTTCGCCGTTTGCTGCTCTGACGAAATCAATAACATTTGCCAACTCCGCGAATGATAATGTTAGTTTTCCCCACTCATCGTCCAACCCATTACGCAGACCTGCAATGCTGAACGCCTGACAGGGTGTACCCCCAACCAGAATATCCGGCGCATCGGCCTGATTTTCGGTAATCATGGCGGGGATTTCAGTCATATCCCCCAGATTTCGGACATAAGGCCAGTGATATTGCAGTACCGCGCTGGGGAATTTTTCGATTTCACTGAACCATGCCGGAGACATACCCAGCGATTCCCATGCCACACTGACTGCTTCAATACCGGAACAAACCGAGCCGAAACGCATATTCACGATAGGTTTTCCCTCATTTCACCAATATTCTTAATCCGCTGCCGCAACGCAACGCGGCGTTCCTCTCTCTGCCGCTCCGTCTCTATCGGAATAAAGCTGCCATCCGCCTGTAACTTGAACGACTGTTCACCAATGTTAATTTTTCCCCCAATGATTAATGATTTCGCCATAGCCCGGCAAAAATCCATCCCGATTGAATCCGCATAATCGATAATTTTTTCGACTAACCGCTCACCCCCGCTGACTGTACCGTAACTCCCCGTACAGTTATTGACAGAACTACTGCCTAAAGAACTACTGCCTAAATAAAGAGGAAAAAATGCTGGCTCTACTCTGCCTTAGCACTGGCGCGCTGGGGGGAAGCGGAAAGTCTGGTAGCTCAACAGGTATTAAAAGGCCGTGTAATTTTTCTAAATACCAAAAATGGAGATCAACGTATCGTTCCCATTTCTGAAAAATTGGAGAGAGAAATGCGCGGTAAAAAAAATGGGCAAGCTGTTCAATGTTGACTACAGAAATTTCTGCAAGATCCTACATGTAGTAAAACCTGATTTACCAGAAGGACAAGCAACCCACGTTCTACGCCACACATTCGCGAGTCACTTTGTGATGAATGTTGCACTGCAACAAATACTCGGTCATGCCAATATACAACAAACTATGGCGTATGCTCATCTGGCACCCGACTATTTGCAATTTGCAATCACGTTAAATCCACTGAATGGCGGTATGGAAATTTAGCAGTAACAAGCAACCGTAGCACTCAAAAGTGTCCACACTAGTGTCCACACTTAGAAATTTCCACGCTACTTACAGTTGCTTGTAAAACTTTTATCTGGTTGATTTTAAAGTGAATTAATCTTAGCCAGATAAAAAAATCCCGCCATAAGGCGGGGGAAAAGACAGGGATGGTGTCTATGGCAAGGAAAAATTCTCATTTGCTACTACTTTAACTGCTATGGGTATTACAAATCAGTTCGGTAACTGAGACATACGCTGTCGATAATGTTGCTCCAATTGTGCTTGTTGCTCAGGCGTCAACAGTTGGTACATCTGATGATGGATACGCGCCATTTCTACCTGATGCTCCACATTACATCTGATCATCTTTTCAATCAGAGCTTTTACTGCCACTTCATCAAAATTCTTCGCAGTGACCAGCTTGCGCATCTCTTCTCGCTCCGTACGATTCATTGACATCGATGAACGCGGTTGATGTTTCTGCCCGACCAAATCACGCATCTGTTGACGCTGTTGCTCAGTTAAAGTGATACCGCTGAACATATGGTAATTATCACTACCATCATTATTACGATAATGATAGTTTCCTACCTTTTTATAATCGCAAGGCGCACAATTATCGGGTACCGTAGCAGCGTGCATTGTACTTACTGTTCCAGCTAAAGATGCTGTCGAGCCAAGAACAAATATTGACGCTAAAACTAACGCTGCTATGTTACGCATTAAACAACTCCTCGTTTCCCCGAACGATGCTATTAAGTCCAATGTGGACAACTATACCTACGCGGCTGCAAACTAGCGTCAAAAGCTTGTAAAAGAACGTAAAGTCGTGGAATAGCAAAGTTTGTTATCGTATTTTTGCTCTTGGAGGAAGTAATCGATGCATAAAATCCTATTAGTTGATGATGATCGTGAATTGACATCATTATTAAAAGAACTACTTGAAATGGAAGGATTTAACGTTGTGATCGCTCATGACGGAGAGCAGGCATTAAAATTCCTTGACGATTCGATCGACCTACTACTACTCGATATTATGATGCCGCGTAAAAATGGCATCACAACATTGAAGGAGCTTCGGCTACACCACCAAACTCCGGTCATTATGCTGACAGCGCGGGGAAGTGATTTGGATCGTGTTCTGGGACTAGAATTAGGGGCGGATGACTATCTCGCCAAACCCTTCAATGATCGTGAGTTAGTGGCGCGTATACGTGCTATTCTTCGCCGCTCAAACTGGAGTGAGCAACAACAAACAGACAATGGCCCACCTACTCTTCAGGTGGATAACCTGCAATTAAACCCTGGCCGACAGGAAGCCAGCTTTGCTAATCTCATTCTCGATTTAACCGGTACCGAATTTACTTTGCTCTATCTATTAGCTCAACATTTAGGCCAAGTTGTCTCCCGTGAACATTTGAGCCAGGAAGTATTAGGCAAACGGCTCACTCCATTTGACCGAGCAATTGACATGCATATCTCTAACCTACGCCGTAAATTGCCTGAACGGGAAGATGGACTCCCCTGGTTTAAGACTTTACGCGGCCGAGGATATTTAATGGTTTCTGCGACATGATAAACAGTTTAACGGCACGCATTTTCGCAATTTTTTGGTTTACTCTAGCGTTAGTCCTAATGTTGGTATTAATGGTGCCGAAACTGGATTCCAGACAACTCACCTCTCTGCTGGAAAATGAATACCGGCAGGGAGTTATGCTGGAACAACATATTGAAGCAGAATTAGCTCAAGATCCCGCTAACGATTTACTTTGGTGGCGCCGTTTATTTCGCGCGATTGAAAAATGGGCCCCCCCAGGTCAGCGCCTGATACTGGTCACCAGCGAAGGTCGAGTTATTGGCGCGCAAAGGAGTGAAATGCAAGTTGTCCGCAACTTTATCGGACAATCAGATAACGCTGATCACCCGAAAAAGAAAAAATATGGTCGCTCTGAAATGTTAGGGCCCTTTTCTATTCGAGATGGAGAAGATCATTATCAACTTTATTTAGTTCGTCCAGCGAATAGCCCACAATCGGATTTTATTAATCTGATGTTTGACCGGCCGTTATTACTATTAACCGCTACTATGTTAATCAGTGCGCCGCTCCTACTATGGCTGGCATGGAGTTTGGCTAAACCTGCCCGCAAATTAAAAAATGCCGCAGACGATGTTGCTAAAGGTAATTTACGTCAGCATCCAGAACTGGAAGCCGGCCCACAAGAATTTCTGGCCGCCGGTAACAGCTTCAACCAGATGATCAGTGTATTGGAAAGAATGGTCACCGCACAACAACGGCTAATTTCCGATATTTCTCATGAACTACGCACGCCTCTCACCCGCCTACAGCTTGCAACAGCATTACTTCGCCGCCGTCATGGTGAAAATAAAGAGCTGGAAAGAATTGAGACAGAAGCCCAACGGCTAGACAGCATGATTAACGATCTGTTAGTGCTCTCCCGCAGTCAGCATAAAAATGAACTGTTGAGAGAAAACATCAAAATGACAGATTTATGGAACGACATTCTTGACAATGCCCGCTTCGAAGCTGAACAGATGGATAAAACCCTTGAAGCCACCTTACCACCGAGCTCTTGGGCAATTTACTGCAACCCATTAGCACTTGGCAGTGCTTTTGAAAATATCGTACGTAATGCCTTACGCTACTCCCACCACCATATTGCGGTCGCATTTCACACCGATAATCAAGGGATCACCATTACCGTTGATGATGATGGCCCGGGCGTCAACCCGGAAGACCGCGAACACATATTCCGACCTTTCTACCGTACAGACGAAGCCCGCGATCGGGAATCCGGCGGCACTGGCCTTGGCTTAGCAATTGTTGAAACCGCGATTAACCAGCACCGCGGTTGGGTCCGTGCCGAGGATAGCCCTCTCGGCGGCTTACGCTTGATCATTTGGTTACCGCTTCATGGCCGGTAATACAGATTTCTGCTAACCTTATTTAGTAAAATAATTAATTAAATAAGCTTTGTTTATGCTTGACCCCGCAAGTCTGACGGTTTAACCTCCCCTGTTATTCATTAAAAAACATTATTTTTAATTGCTTTTCTATTACAGCAGACAAAAGCATTAAAAAATCAAAACAGTAGATAAAACTATAGGATTTCATGGAGTTCTGGGAGCCAATAACCTAGTGCGGTAGCTTTGTTATTACTTTATTTATTATTTCAGCAATATATCTTACACAATCTATTTAAAAAACCTATTAAAGTTTCACCTGCCAAATAAAACTTACGAAAATAAATAGCATCCTATTAAAAACCAAATGTAACTTATTTTCATAAATTTTATTTTTAAGTCATTATCTTAAAAGGCAAAATATGTCCTCACTCAACCTTCTCACCGAGAAATTTGATAATAAAACCGCCACCATTGCCATTGTTGGCCTGGGTTATGTTGGCTTACCGTTAATGCTCCGATATAACGATATTGGTTTTAAAGTCATTGGTTTCGATATTGATCAAGAAAAAACAGATAAATTAAATCAGGGCCAAAGTTACATTGAACATATTCCCGCGGCCAAAATCAGTCACGCGATCAAGACCGGCTTCGAAGCCACGACCGATTTCACCCACATCGCGCAATGCGACGCCATTATTCTTTGCGTCCCCACGCCGTTAAATAAATACCGTGAACCCGACATCAGTTTCGTGATTAACACCACGGACAGGGTAAAACCGTATCTCAGAGCCGGGCAAGTCCTCTCCTTAGAAAGCACCACCTATCCGGGCACCACCGAAGAAGAGTTACTTCCCCGGGTTGAAGAAAGCGGGTTAACCGTCGGCGAAGATATCTTCCTGGTCTATTCACCCGAACGAGAAGACCCGGGTAACCCTGATTTCGAAACCCGCACCATTCCTAAAGTCATCGGCGGCCACACGGAAAACTGCTTAAAAGCCGGTATCGCCGTTTACCAATACGCGATTGACCAGGTGGTTCCCGTCAGTTCAACCAAAGCCGCCGAGATGACAAAACTCCTGGAGAATATCCATCGGGCGGTCAATATCGGCTTAGTCAACGAAATGAAACTCGTTGCCGATAAAATGGGGATTGATATCCACGAAGTGATCCGGGCCGCGGCCACCAAACCCTTCGGCTTTGTTCCCTATTATCCCGGCCCCGGATTAGGCGGTCACTGTATTCCAATTGATCCCTTCTATTTAACCTGGAAAGCCCGGGAATACGGTATCAATACCCGCTTTATTGAACTCTCCGGCGAAGTCAATTCTTCCATGCCCGATTATGTGGTCACCAAAACTGTATTAGCCCTCAACAAAGCGAATAAATCCATTAATGGCAGCCGCATCTTAATCCTCGGTATCGCCTATAAAAAGAACGTGGATGATATGCGAGAAAGCCCCTCAGTACATATTATGGAAAAATTAAGAGAATTAGGGGCCGATATTGAATATGCCGATCCGCATGTCCCCGTCTTTCCTAAAATGCGGGAACATCATTTTAATTTAATCAGCCAGCCTGTCACGGAAAATAGTCTCAAAGACTTCGACTGCGTTATTTTAGCCACCGACCACGATAAATTTGATTATGAATTAATTATCAACCACGCCACATTAATTGTCGATACCCGGGGTAAATATTCACCCAATCACACAAATATTATCAAAGCTTAACTTTAGGATAAGATATGCTGAGTATGATCAAAGACAGAAAGATAAGATTTGCTTTAGTCGGTTGTGGGCGGATCGCTAAAAATCATTTCAATTCGCTGGAAATACATCAAGAAACGGCCGAATTAGTCGCCGTCTGTGATAACGATCAAGACGCATTAAACGCGGCGGTAGAAAAAACCGGCGTCCCGGGTTTTAGCGACTTAAATACCATGCTGGATAACATCACCGCCGATATCATTATCCTGACCACCCCCTCCGGCCTGCATCCCGCACAGGCGATGGCCTGCTTTGATAAAGGCTTTCATGTCGTCACCGAAAAGCCGATGGCAACCCGGCTGGCTGATGGGGAAAACATGGTTAAAGCCGCCGATAAAGCCGGCAAACACCTCTTTGTCGTCAAACAAAACCGCTTAAATGCCACCCTGCAATTACTGAAACGCGCGGTCAGCGAAAAACGGTTTGGCAAAATCCATCTGGTCCACCTCAATGTTTTCTGGACCCGTCCCCAAGCCTATTATGACCAGGCCGCCTGGCGGGGTACCTGGGAATTTGATGGCGGCGCCTTCATGAATCAGGCAAGCCACTATGTGGATTTAATTGAATGGTTAATCGGCCCGGTCAAAGATGTTCAGGCCATGACGTCCACCCACTTAGATATCGAAACGGAAGATACCGGGGTGCTCAATATCCGCTGGCGGGATGGCACATTAGGGTCGATGGCCGTCACCATGTGCACTTATCCGCAAAATCTCGAAGGGTCAATCACCATTTTAGGGGAAAAAGGCACGGTCAGAGTGGGGGGTTTAGCCGTCAATGAAATCCAGGCATGGCATTTCGCTGATGAAAAAGAGTATGACCAGCAAGTCAAAGCCGCCAATTACGAAACCACGTCGGTGTACGGATTTGGTCATCCGCTTTATTATAAAAATGTCATTGAGGTGATGAAAGGCGAAGCCAAACCGATAACCGATGGCCGGGAAGGCTTAAAATCCTTAGAGCTGCTTATCGCCGCCTATCTGTCAGCCAGAGACAATAAAACTATTTCTTTGCCTTTAACCTATTAAATCAACGGAACCGGTCTCATGTCAGCAGAACACGTAATGATACACCCCAGCGCCATCGTGGATGATGGGGCCCAAATCGGCAAAAACAGCCGTATCTGGCATTTCACCCACGTCTGCTCTGGCGCGCAAATTGGCGAAGGCTGTTCTTTAGGCCAAAATGTCTTTATCGGCAACCAAGTCACCATCGGCAATCACTGCAAAATACAAAATAATGTCTCGGTTTATGACAACGTTCATCTGGAAGACGGGGTATTTTGCGGCCCTAGCATGGTGTTTACTAACGTTTATAATCCCCGCTCACTGATTGAAAGAAAAAGTGAATATCAAAACACGCGGGTAAAAAAAGGCGCCACCTTAGGCGCCAACTGTACCATTGTTTGTGGCGTCGCCATTGGCGCTTATGCCTTTATTGGCGCCGGCGCGGTGGTGAATAAAGACGTCCCCGATTATGCCCTGATGGTGGGCGTGCCGGCTAAACAGATTGGCTGGATGAGTGAATTTGGTGAACAATTAGATTTACCGCTACACGGACACGCCACCGCCACCTGTCCTCATACTCACCATATTTATCAGCTAGAAAATAATCGTGTCGTGCGAATAAAATAATTAAAGGATAAAGGCATGCAATTTACTGATTTGGCAGCACAACAACTGAGAATTAAAGATAAAATTGACGCGAATATCCAGAAAGTCCTCACACACGGAAAATATATCTTAGGGCCCGAAGTAGCCGAATTAGAAGAAAGGCTGATTGAATACACCGGGGCGCCATATTGCATTACCTGCGCCAATGGCACCGACGCCCTGCAAATTGCCTTAATGGCGATTGGCATTAAACCCGGCGACGAAGTGATTACCCCCGGCTTTACCTACATTGCCACCGCTGAAACCGTTGCGCTACTGGGCGGGGTGCCGGTTTATGTTGACGTCAAGCCCACGACCTACAATTTAGATCCCGCGCAGCTCGAAGCGGCGATTACCCCGAAAACCAAAGCCATCATGCCGGTTTCCTTATTCGGCCAATGTGCCGATTTTGATGAAATTAATGCCATCGCAGAAAAATATAACCTGACCGTCATCGAAGACGCGGCCCAAAGTTTTGGCGCGACTTATAAAGGCAAACGCTCCTGTAACCTCACCACCATTGCCTGTACCAGTTTCTTCCCCAGTAAACCGTTGGGGTGTTACGGGGATGGCGGCGCTATTTTCACCCAGGATGAAAAGCTGGCGAAAATTATTCGTCAGATTGCCCGTCATGGGCAAGACCGCCGATATCATCATGTCAGAGTCGGGGTGAACAGCCGTTTAGATACTCTGCAAGCGGCTATTCTGCTGCCCAAACTGGAGATATTTGAGGAAGAAATGGCACTACGTCAGACGGTGGCGGAAAACTATCATCAGGCATTGAATAACATCGGCATCCTGACCACGCCATATATAGAGCCACACAATCTCTCCGCCTATGCCCAATATACTCTCCGGGTTAAAAACCGCGATGCATTACAACACAAATTAAAAGAACAAGGCATTCCCACCGCTGTACATTACCCTATTCCCCTCAATAAACAACCGGCGGTGGCCAGCCATAGTGTTCTGCCTATAGGGGACGAAATCGCACAAGAAGTGATTAGCTTGCCGATGCATCCTTATTTATCCATAGATTTAATTAATAAAATTGCCCGTTCAATTTAAAATCTATGAATTATAAATTATTGAGGAATATATCTGGCTTATTACTCTCATCATTAATTAGCCAGATATTATTATTACTATCAACCCCTGTATTAACCAGATTATTTTCACCGGAAGAATTAGGTATTTATGCGTCATTTTCATCGCTTTTAAGTGTTTTTGCCGTCGGCGCTTGTCTCCGTTATGAATTTTCAATAAGTTCATCAGGAAAAACGCGTGAAATTAATTCATTAGTCACCTTATCTTGCATTATTCCAATAACCATTAGCCTAATAGTTATCATTGTTTTTGCAATATCTGATATTTCAGAGAAAATAATTATAGGAAATTATCTATACTATATCCCGCTAGGTATTATCACCTACGGGTTTTACCGGGCAGTGAGTTTCAATAGTATAAGAGAAAAACAATACCATGCGCTCTCTATTACTAAAATAACGCAAACCGTTGCCATGATTGGCACTCAAATCATTGGCGGCATTGCCCATTTAGGCGCAAGCAGCCTCATCTTAGGGCAAATATTAGGTCAATCATTAGGCGTCCTATTTTTAAGTAAAAGATCCCAATATCGTTTAATTATAGGCAAACATGAATTTAGAAAAATAAAACTGCTTGCTCATAAATATTATAAATTTCCCGTTTATGATTTTCCTGCGGCTCTCATTAACACGTTAAGTAATGAGCTGCCTCAATTATTTATCATGTCCACCTACGGGCTGAAATCCGCGGGGTTTTACTTAATTGCCGCCAGAATATCAGGCGCCCCCATTACACTATTAAGCCAAACCGTTTCGTCTATATTACAAGGATATTTAAAAGACACATTTATATCCCCTTTCTTCAAGATAAAAAAAACATTTTATTGCCTAACGGGCATTGCCATTCTATTTGCTATCGTGACATATTTCGCGGGCATACCCATCATAACCTTTATTTTTGGTGAAGGATGGCATGAATCAGGTAAATATCTATTATGTTTAATACCACACTTATGCGGACAAATAATATACTCATCGTTATCGATATATTTATCGATTTATGAGCATCAGAAAAGCAATTTATTTATTCAGATAACATCAATTATATTAAGATTAATAGCTCTATTTGCTGGATATCTATTAGGCGATATTTATCTGACCCTTTTATTATTTTCACTCATCAGTTTTGTTCTTTATATGACAAGTACAGCCTATATTTTAAAATTATCTTTCATGCGCAAAGAAGGTTAAAATGAAGAAAAGCAAAAATATAATAAAAATAATCCCCTATCTCATTATCGTGATGATTGTCAGCTATACATTTAATAAATATGCTTATGAGCTGGATGAATTCAACGGTAATGTGAGAAACCTGGTCATGAAAGGGAAATTCACACAGCGCGAATTTAATAGCAATGGTTTTCCTTTATCACACTCACCTCATATTTCAAAGCCATTCTTATCCCCATTTTATGTTGTTCACTATGGCCTGATATACTCTTCTTTAGGCTTAAATAAAGATAACGTCAATATATTATGGCGAACTGACTCCTCCTTACCCGGCTGGAATGTCCCGCCACCGACATTCAATCAAAACGAATTAATGGCTAATTTTAAATTTTCAGCCGACTGGTTATTAAATAACATAAAACTATTTCATGGTGAAAATCATTACTTATATGATTTTGATTGGTCATATAAAGGCTATAAAAATAATAAACTCTCTGCCCCCTGGTGGTCTGGACTAACAGATGCCTATGCCATTATTCTGCTATTAAGAGCTTATGACTATTTTGATGATGATAAATATCTGCTAACGTCGAAATTACTCTATCAATCATCACTAGCGCCTATCCAGAAAGGCGGCAGTTTAACAACCTTAGATAATATGCCCTGGATTGAAGAATATGTTGATCCCCAAGCCAATTCAGACCAATTGGCTTTTGTATTAAACGGCATGATCTACTCGACTTATGGCATTGAATCCTTTGAGAATTATCTAAATATACGTGAAGATGCCCGAATAGCCGATAAATTATATCAATCAATCAGTCATAATATATTTAAGTTCGACATAAAAAATGAATGGTCCAGTTATGATTTAATTGGCAATCCAAGTAATATTAAATATCATAAAATACATACCCTTCTTTTAAAAGATCTAATAGAGAGAAATCAAAATTTCAAAAACAAAGAAATAATAGACTTATATAATAATTGGAATAAATCCGCAGATAATAGCGGGTATTATTACATAAAACATGGCCCTATTAGTTGGGCATACTATCAATTTATCACGATGTATTTCCTGTCTGTCTTAGTATTATCACTCATTTACTTCTTTATCAGAAAAAATGCAAAATAATATTAAAATAATCCTGAAAATATTTATCTATCAGGTTATTATCTACCTGAATTCTGTGCTTATATTAGACACATTCCATGAGGTAAGAGGCTATAATATTACCCCACAAGGTTATTTAAGTATTTTTTTCTGCTGGATATCATTTTTACCGCTCATTTTACTCAACAACCAAAAAAATCCGGTGATGGTTTTCTTATGGTTAATCTATATCACTTACATTATACCAGTATCCATTATATTCCCACTGATTAATTCAGCTTCTGTCTATTCAATCATTTTCGTCTGCACAATAAATATATTATTTTTCTCATCGATATTATTCTTTCGGATAATAGATAGAATAACGATACCGAAAATAAAAATCCCGTGGGACTTATATAAAATACTGATAATAGGCTGTGGTATTATTGTACTCTTATTTGTCATGAGTAACCCTGGGTTAAGTTTAATACCCCCTAATATATTTAAAGTTTACTCCATCAGACAACACTTTAAAGACAACACACCGCTCCTCACGATGTACATCATCACCAATGGGGGATATGTTATTTCACCATTGCTACTATTAGCTTCACTCTATATAAGAGGTCCGATTAAATATCTCCTCATTACAATAAGCATTTTGATTTCCTATTTAATCTACAGCTCTTCAGGATTAAAAAGCATAGCATTCATGAATCTTGCGGTTATCATTCTCTACTTCTATATAAAAGGAACAAAATCGATAAGTCATTCGGTGATAAATATCATTCTCTATTTATTCCTTACCGCCGGGGTATTATATTTTATTTTCGATTTTTATGATCCACTTATCCATTGGCTACGTAGAGTATTCTTCACACCGACATTAAATACCTATTACTTTTATGATTATATCTACAACAACAACAGTGAATTTACGACAGAAGCGCCTCAAATAGTTTCTCAAATCTATTATGGCACCTCAGGTTCAGCTAATACCGGCTTTATTGGCGACGGTATCGCCAGATACGGCACACTGGGTTTAATCATAAACTTTTTTATATTTAATATATTGCTCTTTGCCATGAACCTGAGTTCAAAAAAAGTTCCATTTGAATTTTCAACAACACTCTATTTACCCTTCGTATACACAATATCAAACTCAGCGATTACAGCACTGCTACTGACCTATGGGCTGCTGGCATTAAGCATATTATTATTTTTATTCCCAACGAAAACTAACAAAATACCCTTATGAAAATCACACACATGACCTCGGTACATCCACGTTTCGACACCCGTATTTTCCTAAAAGAATGTTCTGCCTTACAAAAAGAACATGAGGTCTCCCTTATTGTCGCAGATGGTAAAGGTAATGAAATCAAGAATAACATTGCTATCATTGATGTCGGTATATTACCTGGTCGATTAAATAGAATCTTTAAAACAACCCATAAAGTTTATAAAAAAGCATTAGAATTAGACTCTGACTTATATCATTTCCATGATCCAGAGCTCATCCCTATCGGACTAAAACTGAAAAAGAAAGGTAAAATAGTTATTTTTGATTCCCATGAGGATGTCCCTAAACAAATTTTTGGCAAGCCCTATTTAAATAAATTGACTAAGATGATTATCTCTAAATTATTCGCTCTCTACGAGAAATATTCGACGCCTAAATTTGACGGCATTATTACCGCCACACCGTCAATAAGAGATAAATTCTTAAAACTCAATAACAACACCCTAGACATTAATAACTACCCCATATTAGGCGAGTTGCATAATAAACATGCCAACTGGCACGAAAAAGAAAAACAAGTCTGCTATGTCGGCGGCATCTCCGACATTAGAGGTATAGCCGAGATGGTTGAATCCCTCTCTCACCTCACGACGAATACAACAATGAAACTCGCGGGCAATTTTTCGGATAACGCTCTAGAGAATAAAATAAAAAGCATGAAAAATTGGCACAAAATAGATGCATTGGGATTTTTAAATCGCATAGAAACCAAAGAACTCTTATCTAAATCTATTGCGGGTATCGTTCTCTATCATCCACTCCCCAATCATATTGATGCCCAACCCAATAAAATATTCGAATATATGAGTGCGGGTATCCCTGTTATCGCTTCAAATTTCCCATTATGGAAAGAGATTGTTGTAAAAAACCACTGTGGCATTTGTATCGATCCATTAAACCCTAAGGAAATAGCAAATGCGATAGACTACCTATCAAATAATCCTGATATAGCAGAAGAAATGGGTAGTAATGGGCTTATAGCAGTCAATGAAAAATACAATTGGGATATTGAACAAAATAAACTTAACAACTTTTACCAACACATTGGACGTTAATCGATATGAAAAAAATTATTACCGTATTAGGCGCCAGACCACAATTCATTAAAGCCAGCCCAGTGTCTCGCGCTTTAAAAAATCATAATAAATTTAAAGAGATTATCATTCATACCGGACAACATTTTGACACTAATATGTCTGATATATTTTTTAATGAATTAGCCATTCCTAAACCGAATTACACACTCAATATTCATGGCGGCTCGCACGGTGAAATGACCGGCAAGATGCTAATCGAAGTTGAAAAAGTCCTTATCACAGAAAAACCGGATGCCGTTATGGTATATGGTGATACAAACTCAACTTTAGCGGGCGCATTAGCCGCATCTAAATTACATATTCCCATTATCCATGTTGAAGCTGGTCTACGCAGTTTTAATATGCAGATGCCCGAAGAGATCAATAGAATATTAACCGATAATGTCAGCTCAATTCTCTTCTGCCCAACAGATACCGCCGTCAATAATCTACAAGAAGAAGGCTTCAATTCAAAACCCGTTCATATCAGAAAAGTCGGCGATGTAATGGAAGATGCGGCTTTATATTTCAGTCAAACAGCCAAAAAACCTGATGGGCTGGATTCGATACAAAACTTCATATTAACCACACTCCACCGTGCTGAAAATACCGATAATCAGGCACGTTTGACTGAAATAGTAAACGCATTGAATGATATACACAGAAGAATCGCTACTGTTGTAATACCAATTCATCCAAGAACTAAAAAAATGTTAGCACAATACGGCTTGCATTTAGATGTCCATTTAATTGAGCCAGTGGGATATTTAGAGATGATCTGGTTACTCAAAAACACCGCCCTGATTATTACCGATAGCGGCGGGCTTCAAAAAGAGGCTTTCTTCTTCCGCAAACCTTGTGTAACCGTGAGGGATCAAACTGAATGGATAGAATTAATTACCGCAGGGGTCAACAAACTCTCAGAGGCTGACAGTCACAAAATAACCCAATCCGTTCATGACATGATGGGTATTGATATGAGCTCGGTTCAATCCATGTATGGCGGCGGTATCGCCGCGACACGCATTGCTGACGAATTAGAAAAATTACTATGAACATTGTCTATATAAACCATTATGCCGGTTCGCCGGACCTGGGTATGGAATTTCGTCCATATCATTTAGGGCAAGAATGGGTTAAATCGGGACATAATATTACCCTACTCGCCGCCTCTTATTCTCATGTGCGGACCAAACAACCTAAACTGATAGACAATAAAAAAACCACCGAAAATATTAACGGATTAGAATATGTCTGGTATCCCACCCCGAGCTATAGCGGAAATGGATTATCCAGAGTCAAAAATATTTTCTCTTTTTTGCGACAAATTTGGATTGATAGTCATAACTTAGTCAAAAAATATCGACCTAATGTTGTCATTGCTTCAAGTACATATCCAATGGATATATGGATTGCCAAGCGTCTTGCTAAGAAAGCTAATGCAAAACTGGTCTTTGAAATTCATGATTTATGGCCTCTTTCACCCATAGAATTAGGTGGAATGTCACCTAAACATCCATTTATTCAATTATGTCAATTCGCTGAAAACTCGGCTTATAAATATGCTGATGTGGTTATCTCCATGCTGCCAAATGTACAGGAACACACGAAAGCACATGGATTAGACCTCAGCAAATTACATATTATTCCTAATGGCGTGGTTGTAGAGGATTGGGCAAGTGAATTTACTCCATTAGACAATTCACTAGAAGAACTTATTATAACTGAAAAAAATAAAGGCCATAAAATTGTATGCTATAGCGGAGCCCACGGACGCCCAAATGCGCTGGGAAAACTACTCAAAACGGCTTCACTGCTTCATGACAAACCGATAACTTTCTTATTAGTCGGAACAGGATTTGAAAAGGATAACTTAATAAAAGAATCTCAATCACTAGGAACAAATAACATTATATTCTTTGATCCAATCCCCAAAACTCAAATACCCACACTACTCAATAAAATTGACATTGCTTATATAGGACTACAAAAGCAATCATTATTCAGATTTGGCATCAGCCCGAATAAACTTATTGACTATATGATGGCAGGCAAACCCATTTTATGTGCAATTGATGCCGGTAACGATCCCGTTTCTGACGTGAATTGCGGTATCAGCGTTAAATCAGGCAAGCCAGAAGACATTGCTCAGGCCTTATTAAAACTCAGTAAGCTATCAACTGACAAATTAAACCAAATGGGGCAAAAAGGCAAAATTTACGCTTTAGAAAATCACACCTATTCCATACTGGCAGATAACTTCCTAAAGGCCATAATCAATCATGAATAATAAATTCCTCCTTTTTGCATTACCTGAAATTGGGCAATCTGAAATTGATGAAGTCATTGACTCACTTAAAACAGGATAGATAACCACCGGACCTAAAACCGGAGGATTTGAACAAAATATAGGAATTACATTTAAATAGCTATCATTACTATCCAAATAGAGTGATTATTCAACCATGATAAACATATCAGTTATTTGCCCTATATTAAATGAAGAAAAATATATAAAGGGGTGTATTGAATCACTTCTAAAACAAGATTACCCTATCGGGCAATTAGAAATTATTTTTATAGATGGTTATAGCTCAGATAATACTTTAAAGATAATTCAGAGTTACACTAAAAAGTATGGCTTCATAAAATTACTATACAACCCTGCGAAATATGTCCCTGCTGCTCTGAATATTGGTATAAAAAATTCATCAGGGGAATATATAGCCAGAATCGATGCTCATTCCAGCTATCCCAGTAACTATTTATCCAAACTATATAGTTTATCAAAAAAACTTGATGCTGATAATATAGGTGGAATTTTCAATACAAAACCATGTAATTCTACAACCATTGCCGATAATATTGCATATTCCTTAAGTAGTCGCTTTGGAATGGGTAACGCCTATTTTCGAACTGGCATTAATAATATAAAAAAAGTTGATACGGTACCTTTTGGGTTTTTCAAAAGAACAATATTCGATAAAATAGGGTTATTTGATGAGGATTTAATCAGAAACCAAGATGATGAATTTAACAATAGAATTATAAAGCATGGAGGTAATATATATCTTTCCCCAGATATTATTATTGATTATTACCCCAGAGACTCAATTAAAAAAATCTGTTCTATGTTTTACCAATACGGTTTATTTAAACCACTAGTCAATTTCAAATTGAAAAAAATAACATCATTTCGGCAATTAATACCACCAATTTTTGTCTTAGGGTTAATCCTAGGATTAATCCTCTCATTCATTAGTTCAATATTTTTATATCTATATATAGGTTGTATTTTTATTTATTTCTTCTTAACTTTATTGGTAACAATAAAAGCCCATTTTAAAAATAAAAAAAACTATATTTTCTTACCATTAATATTTCTGTGCATACATTTATCTTATGGATCAGGGTATCTCATTGGAATAATGAAAATTATATTCAATAAGAAATTCCACGTAAAAAACAAAAGATAAGGATTATTACATGAACTCTTTTTTTCTCCCTTTCGCACTCCCAGAAATCGGTCAAGAAGAAATTAATGAAGTTATTGATTCACTTAAAACGGGTTGGATAACCACCGGACCTAAAACCAAAAGATTTGAACAAGATTTTGCCCAATATTTAGATTCTGATGTTGAGGCCATTGCGGTAAATTCAGCAACAGCGGGATTGCATTTAGCGCTGGAAGCCATAGATATTAAGCCGGGTGATGAAGTTATCGTGCCTACCTATACCTTCACCGCAACAGCGGAAGTTGTCCGTTATCTGGGGGCTCATCCCATTTTTGTTGATTCCTTACCTGACAGCCTGAATATTGATCCAACAGCAATAGAAAAAGCCATAACTACCAAAACTAAAGCGATTATGCCGGTACACTTTGCAGGTTTATCCTGTGATATGGATGCCATCATTGCAATCGCTAAAAAATTTAATCTACGAATAGTTGAGGATGCCGCCCACTCATTTCCGACTTTATACAAGGGAAAGAAAATTGGCACGCTAGACACTGATGTCACTGTATTCAGCTTTTACGCGAATAAAACCATGACGACAGCGGAAGGCGGCATGCTAGTCTCCAGAAATCCAAATATCATAAAAAGAGCAAAAACAATGCGTCTCCACGGCATTAGCAAAGACGCCTTTGATAGATATCAATCCAAAATACCTGCCTGGTATTACGAAGTGATTGAGCCAGGCTATAAATATAACATGCCAGATATTTGTGCATCCATCGGCATCCACCAACTACAGAAAATAGATACTTTTCATAAGAAAAGAGAGGAAATGGCTAAACTCTATGATAATGAATTAAAAGATCTGCCCATTACCTTACCCACGAAACCTAAAGAACCTAATAGCCAACACGCGTGGCACTTATATACCATTAGATTAAATGATGAAGTCAACATATCCAGAGATGACTTTATTATAAAAATGGCAGAAAAAAATATCGGCTGCTCTGTCCATTTTATTCCACTGCATAAACAGCCTATATGGAAAAATACCTATTCTCTTAACGAAAACAACTTCCCAGTTGCAGAAGAAAATTTTAAAAGAATTGTATCCATTCCTTTATACACAAAAATGACAAAAGAAGACCAAATCTACGTTATCAAAACAATTAAAGAGATCTTGGCATAAATGATGACATATTATTTAGCGATAAAAAGGCTTTTTGATTTTGTTTCTTCTCTCATTGGACTCATCCTATTACTCCCTATTTTAATCACTATTGCTATCTGGATAAAAATGGATTCGAAAGGACCTATTTTTTTCCGACAAAAACGAGTGGGCCAATATAATCACGATTTTTATATTCACAAATTTAGGAGCATGACCACTGGATCGGAGCAAAAAGGACAACTTACTATTGGTCATGATCTCCGTATTACCAACTCTGGAAAATTTATACGCAAATATAAAATTGATGAATTAGCTCAACTAATTGATGTTGTTCGAGGAAAAATGAGCTTAGTCGGGCCAAGACCTGAAGTGCCACAATTTATGGAAAAATATCCAGATGATGTCAGAAACAAAATATTATCGGTAAAACCCGGCATAACAGATTTGGCTTCCATCGAAATGATCGATGAAAACCAGATATTAAGCCAATATAACGATCCTCATCAAGCCTATATCGACATTATTATGCCGATAAAAGCCAAGTACTATCTGGAATATATTGATAAAAAGTCATTTTTCTATGACCTGAAAATTATTTTTAAAACCATTTACAAAGTAGTTTTTAGGTAATTAACCATGATGAACAAGAAAATGCTTTTCAACCAAGAGAGATTAATCAAGACCATCGTTCTTCTGATTGTAGATATATTTATTATCATTATTTCATACTGGCTAAGCATGTGGCTACGCCTTGATAGAGAAGTACCCATTTTCAGCTTACAACATTGGTTAACGATTATATTCACCATACCTTTCACACTATTCATTTTCTTAAGAATTGGCTTTTATCGATCGATATTAAAATATGTCAACATGAGTATATTGAAATGGGCTATTATTGGTTCATTTCTATCTACTCTACTATTAACCGCCATTTCCTTATATCAACAAGCATTTTTGCCTAGAACCGTACCGATTATCTATTTTTCTTTCTTAGTGATCTCGCTCTGCGGCACAAGATTTGTCTATAGAACGCTACGTAATTTAATAAAATATAAAGGCGCTCCGGTTATCATATATGGAGCAGGAGAATCTGGCCGGCAACTCTTACCCATATTAAGAGAACATAGAGAATTCAACCCAATTGCTTTTGTTGATGATAATAATAAATTACATCATTTATCGATTCATGGGGTTTATGTCTTCCCGCCAGAGAAGATAACGATTTTAGTAGAAAAATATCATATAAAGAAAATATTATTAGCCATACCCAGCGCATCAATATCTAATAGAAAAAAAATACTAGAAAGACTCCAAAAAGAACATTGTGAAATCCTCACCATTCCAAGCTTCAATGATCTGGTTGAAGGCAAAGCGCAAATAAACTCACTGAAACGCGTTTCCATTAATGATCTATTAGGAAGAGAACAAGTTGATCCATTACAAAGCCTACTCAGTAAAAACATCAAAAACAAAAATGTTCTTATTACCGGTGCCGGCGGTTCAATCGGATCAGAGTTATGCCGACAAATCATCACTCAGTCTCCCTCTCAGATAGTCCTATTTGAATTAACCGAATATTGCCTTTATTCAATAGAAAAAGAGTTACAAAAGATAAATTCAGATAGAAATCTGAATATCATGATTACCGCAATTTTAGGCGACATAAAAGATTCAGACAAAATAACCAGAATAATCAATAAATTTAACATTAATACCATATACCACGCGGCGGCATATAAACACGTTCCACTGGTAGAAATGAACACCATAGAGGGCATTAATAACAATATTTTTGGTACCCTCTCACTTGCTAAAGCAGCCATCAATCAAAAAGTTGAAAAATTTGTATTAATCTCTACCGACAAAGCCGTCCGCCCGACAAATACAATGGGCGCGACAAAAAGATTCGCAGAACTAATATTACAAGCCTTTGCTAAAGAGAACAGCCACACAAAATTCTCAATGGTTCGCTTTGGCAACGTTCTTGGCTCATCCGGTTCCGTTGTTCCCCTGTTCGAAAAACAGATAAAAAGTGGTGGACCGATAACCCTCACCCACAAAGACATTACTCGTTATTTTATGACTATTCCAGAGGCCGCCCAATTAGTTATCCAGGCAGGGGCACTGGGCAATAATGGCGATGTTTTTGTTCTGGATATGGGAGAATCAGTAAAAATTTATGATCTCGCCCGCAAAATGATTCATCTCTCCGGACTAACAGTGAAAGATGAAACCAATCCTCATGGCGATATCGGAATCAAAATTACCGGATTAAGACCTGGTGAAAAACTTTATGAAGAGCTCTTAATTGGTGATAATGTTTCTGGCACCAATCACCCAAGAATAATGACAGCCAATGAAGTTTTTCTGACCTGGGATAAATTAAATCCACTATTAAATGATCTAAAAACATCTTGTGAAAACTACGATTTTGAAAATATTAGGAAGATCCTCATCAATGCTCCTATTGATTTTCATCCTAAAGATTATATTTACGATCTTCTAAAATAATATCTATACCCTTCATCTTTCAAGCTGCTGCTTTGTTGGCTGCTTTCACTCACCCCAGTCACATAGTTATCTATGCTCCTGGGGATTCGTTCACTTGCCGCCGCGCTGCAACTCGAAATCTATTGGGTATAAATCTTCTCACTAAATAGACCTAGTATATCCATATATCAACTACCAACAAAACCGTCTATATTGCCAATATTAGTCTTCTGGATAAACAATAATCCCATGAAATTTTTAACACACGAGCAATTAAAAATTATATAATTCAGGAAACTAAAATAAAAAGCCAACAAAAATCTCATTATTAGATATATCATATGCATTATACTTCCTTCATTTATTCCCTCAACAAAGGAAAATGGTTAAACATCTGGAAATTATTGAGCTAATCTCTTAGCATGAGTCTATAAATTTATGAAACAGTACCCAAATGGCTATATTCACCAACCGTAAAATAACAGCCAATGCCTATGGACTCTCCTCTGGTGTCTTCTGGGGTCTAAGTGGCGTACTTTTCGCATTATTACTAAAAAACACCGCACTTTCCTGTTGTTTTTTCATTCCCATCGTACTCGCATTCCTAAATGATACGATTTCGTGCGGATATATGTTTATATATCTTGTAGTTAAAGGAAAATACCGAACGATACGCCTTATCCCCAAGAATAAGAAAAATGGAATAATTATACTGGCGGCTATATTTGGCGGCCCAATTGGCATGTCTTGTTATATTTTAGCTATTCAATACATTGGTATTAGCTACACAGCAACTATTTCAGCAACTTACCCTGCTATTGGGGCGTTAATTTCTTTTTTTCTACTAAAAGATCGTATTCACCTTATCGGTATATTGGGATTAATACTAGCCGTTGTATGTACTATGATACTAGGTTATTCAGCATCAACTCAGACAATATCTGGCTGGATAGGCTTTATTTTTGCTTTTATATGCGCACTCGGCTGGAGCTCCGAAGTTGTTATCAGCTCTTACGGCATGAATAAAGATATACCTGCTGATATCGCTTATTTTATAAGGCAATTATCATCTTCCGTAGGCTATTTAGTTATTATCATATTATTCATTCACTCCTTTCCTGGTATTGTACACACTTTCTCAAATATAGAATTATACTCCTTATTATTCTTCACTTCTCTGGTAGCCACGCTATCGTACCTCTTCTACTACAAAGCAATCTGCATGCTTCAACCCATCCGTGCTATGAGTTTAAACATCACTTATGCTATCTGGGCAGTAATTTTTGCTTGTTTACTGGTAGATGAACCCGTCTCTATCAAGCTATTGCTCCTATGTGTAGGCGTCTCCGCTGGCTCATTCCTGACTGCTGTAAATCCACTTAACATCAAAAAACTGATCTTAACGCTTAAATGAATGCGATTCTATTCGTAGCAAATTTAAGTTCGTTTTAATGCTATCGTTAAAGAAAAACTCTAAAGCTCTACTAGCGATCAATAACATATTGCCAAATATTCTCGAACCTACATCAACCACTTTCCTTCCCTGACTTTCAAACAACAATCACCACTGGGTTTACCTATACCTTCAAAGATTTTGGGTTGAAGGATAGGAATATTGTTATCTCTCCAATCACAATGCTAAATAAACATGATGTCACAATTAATCTTTACTATCCGATGGATATCCACAGAAATATTGCCACATCCCGAGGCGAATGGAATAGAAGGAAATCTGTTGAAAAACAAGGCATCATAGTATGTTTTGGTAAGATCTAACCGCCATTCCATGAGCGGTAATACAGATTTCAGCTAACTGTATTCTACCAATTAGTTAAACAAGTTGGCTGTTAAGCTTGACCCAGATAAATTTACAGTCTAATCTCCCCTCAACTAGTTACAAAATCTTATCCCCCATTACTTTTTGTTAAGACAGACAAAAGTATTGGAAAATCAGTGCAATAGGTAAGATTTCCGAATATTACAGGCACTCTGGGAGCCAATAACCTAGTGCGGTAGCTTTAACGTTATACCTCTATTTACTTCAGTAACTATGCTAATGAAAATCACCTAACAGCCTAATTAGAATTCCAACTATCAAGTAAAACTTATGAAAACAAATAGTATTCTGCTAAATACTGAATGTTATTTATTTTCTTTATTTTCATAGATTCGTTGTTTAAAGATTCGTTATTTAAACAGGAACCTTAAAAAGGCAAAATATGTCCTCACTCAACCTTCTCACCGAGAAATTTGATAATAAAACCGCCACCATTGCCATTGTTGGCCTGGGTTATGTTGGCTTACCGTTAATGCTCCGATATAACGATATTGGTTTTAAAGTCATTGGTTTCGATATTGATCAAGAAAAAACAGATAAATTAAATCAGGGCCAAAGTTACATTGAACATATTCCCGCGGCCAAAATCAGTCACGCGATCAAGACCGGTTTCGAAGCCACGACCGATTTCACCCACATCGCGCAATGCGACGCCATTATTCTTTGCGTCCCCACGCCGTTAAATAAATACCGTGAACCCGACATCAGTTTCGTGATTAACACCACGGACAGGGTAAAACCGTATTTAAGAGCCGGACAGGTTCTCTCGTTAGAAAGCACCACCTATCCGGGCACCACCGAAGAAGAGTTACTTCCCCGGGTTGAAGAAAGCGGGTTAACCGTCGGCGAAGATATCTTCCTGGTCTATTCACCCGAACGAGAAGACCCGGGTAACCCTGATTTCGAAACCCGCACCATTCCTAAAGTCATCGGCGGCCACACGGAAAACTGCTTAAAAGCCGGTATCGCCGTTTACCAATACGCGATTGACCAGGTGGTTCCCGTCAGTTCAACCAAAGCCGCCGAGATGACAAAACTTCTGGAGAATATCCATCGGGCGGTCAATATCGGCTTAGTCAACGAAATGAAACTCGTTGCCGATAAAATGGGGATTGATATCCACGAAGTGATCCGGGCCGCGGCCACCAAACCCTTCGGCTTTGTTCCCTATTATCCCGGCCCCGGATTAGGCGGTCACTGTATTCCAATTGATCCCTTCTATTTAACCTGGAAAGCCCGGGAATACGGTATCAATACCCGCTTTATTGAACTCTCCGGCGAAGTCAATTCTTCCATGCCCGATTATGTGGTCACCAAAACTGTATTAGCCCTCAACAAAGCGAATAAATCCATTAATGGCAGCCGCATCTTAATCCTCGGTATCGCCTATAAAAAGAACGTGGATGATATGCGAGAAAGCCCCTCAGTACATATTATGGAAAAATTAAGAGAATTAGGGGCCGATATTGAATATGCCGATCCGCATGTCCCGACATTCCCGAAAATGCGGGAGCATCATTTTAATTTAATCAGCCAGCCTGTCACGGAAAATAGTCTCAAAGACTTCGACTGCGTTATTTTAGCCACCGACCACGATAAATTTGATTATGAATTAATTATCAACCACGCCACATTAATTGTCGATACCCGGGGTAAATATTCACCCAATCACACAAATATTATCAAAGCTTAACTTTAGGATAAGATATGCTGAGTATGATCAAAGACAGAAAGATAAGATTTGCTTTAGTCGGTTGTGGGCGGATCGCTAAAAATCATTTCAATTCGCTGGAAATACATCAAGAAACGGCCGAATTAGTCGCCGTCTGTGATAACGATCAAGACGCATTAAACGCGGCGGTAGAAAAAACCGGCGTCCCGGGTTTTAGCGACTTAAATACCATGCTGGATACCATCACCGCCGATATCATTATCCTGACCACCCCATCCGGCCTGCATCCCGCACAGGCGATGGCCTGCTTTGATAAAGGCTTTCATGTCGTCACCGAAAAGCCGATGGCCACCCGGCTGGCTGATGGGGAAAACATGGTTAAAGCCGCCGATAAAGCCGGCAAACACCTCTTTGTCGTCAAACAAAACCGCTTAAATGCCACCCTGCAATTACTGAAACGCGCGGTCAGCGAAAAACGGTTTGGCAAAATCCATCTGGTCCACCTCAATGTTTTCTGGACCCGTCCCCAAGCCTATTATGACCAGGCCGCCTGGCGGGGTACCTGGGAATTTGATGGCGGCGCCTTCATGAATCAGGCAAGCCACTATGTGGATTTAATTGAATGGTTAATCGGCCCGGTCAAAGATGTTCAGGCCATGACGTCCACCCACTTAGATATCGAAACGGAAGATACCGGGGTACTCAATATCCGCTGGCGGGATGGCACATTAGGGTCGATGGCCGTCACCATGTGCACTTATCCGCAAAATCTCGAAGGGTCAATCACCATTTTAGGGGAAAAAGGCACGGTCAGAGTGGGGGGTTTAGCCGTCAATGAAATCCAGGCATGGCATTTCGCTGACGAAAAAGAGTATGACCAGCAAGTCAAAGCCGCCAATTACGAAACCACCTCGGTGTACGGCTTTGGTCATCCGCTTTATTATAAAAATGTCATTGAGGTGATGAAAGGCGAAGCCAAACCGATAACCGATGGCCGGGAAGGCTTAAAATCCCTGGAGCTGCTTATCGCCGCTTACCTGTCTGCCAGAGACAATAAAACTATTTCTTTGCCTTTAACCTATTAAACCTATGGAACCGGTCTCATGTCAGCAGAACACGTAATGATACACCCCAGCGCCATCGTGGATGATGGGGCCCAAATCGGCAAAAACAGCCGTATCTGGCATTTCACCCACGTCTGCTCTGGCGCGCAAATTGGCGAAGGCTGTTCTTTAGGCCAAAATGTCTTTATCGGCAACCAAGTCACCATCGGCAATCACTGCAAAATACAAAATAATGTCTCGGTTTATGACAACGTTCATCTGGAAGACGGGGTATTTTGCGGCCCTAGCATGGTGTTTACTAACGTTTATAATCCCCGCTCACTGATTGAAAGAAAAAGTGAATATCAAAACACGCGGGTAAAAAAAGGCGCCACCTTAGGCGCCAACTGTACCATTGTTTGTGGCGTCGCCATTGGCGCTTATGCCTTTATTGGCGCCGGCGCGGTGGTGAATAAAGACGTCCCCGATTATGCCCTGATGGTGGGCGTGCCGGCTAAACAGATTGGCTGGATGAGTGAATTTGGTGAACAATTAGATTTACCGCTACACGGACACGCCACCGCCACCTGTCCTCATACTCACCATATTTATCAGCTAGAAAATAATCGTGTCGTGCGAATAAAATAATTAAAGGATAAAGGCATGCAATTTACTGATTTGGCAGCACAACAACTGAGAATTAAAGATAAAATTGACGCGAATATCCAGAAAGTCCTCACACACGGAAAATATATCTTAGGGCCCGAAGTAGCCGAATTAGAAGAAAGGCTGATTGAATACACCGGGGCGCCATATTGCATTACCTGCGCCAATGGCACCGACGCCCTGCAAATTGCCTTAATGGCGATTGGCATTAAACCCGGCGACGAAGTGATTACCCCGGCTTTACCTACATTGCCACCGCTGAAACCGTTGCGCTACTGGGCGGGGTGCCGGTTTATGTTGACGTCAAGCCCACGACCTACAATTTAGATCCCGCGCAGCTCGAAGCGGCGATTACCCCGAAAACCAAAGCCATCATGCCGGTTTCCTTATTCGGCCAATGTGCCGATTTTGATGAAATTAATGCCATCGCAGAAAAATATAACCTGACCGTCATCGAAGACGCGGCCCAAAGTTTTGGCGCGACTTATAAAGGCAAACGCTCCTGTAACCTCACCACCATTGCCTGTACCAGTTTCTTCCCCAGTAAACCGTTGGGGTGTTACGGGGATGGCGGCGCTATTTTCACCCAGGATGAAAAGCTGGCGAAAATTATTCGTCAGATTGCCCGTCATGGGCAAGACCGCCGATATCATCATGTCAGAGTCGGGGTGAACAGCCGTTTAGATACTCTGCAAGCGGCTATTCTGCTGCCCAAACTGGAGATATTTGAGGAAGAAATGGCACTACGTCAGACGGTGGCGGAAAACTATCATCAGGCATTGAATAACATCGGCATCCTGACCACGCCATATATAGAGCCACACAATCTCTCCGCTTATGCCCAATATACTCTCCGGGTTAAAAACCGCGATGCATTACAACACAAATTAAAAGAACAAGGCATTCCCACCGCTGTACATTACCCTATTCCCCTCAATAAACAACCGGCGGTGGCCAGCCATAGTGTTCTGCCTGTTGGTGACGAAGTTGCACAAGAAGTGATTAGTTTGCCGATGCATCCTTATTTACAAGAAAAAAATATAAAGGTAATAACTTCTCTAATGTTGGATTGGTATAAAGAAATAGGATACATTTGAAATTGACATGTTAAAAAAAATTTCCTCCTCAATTATTTTACAATCTATAGGAACTTTATCTTCTTTTTTGGTGATCTGGATAATTAATCGCTATTATGGATTATCTGCACAAGGACAATTTGCATTAGTAAAATCATGGATTGACTTGATGGTTGTCATTGGTTGCTTTGGTTTCCCCCAGAGTTTTATTTATATCATTAATCAATTAAATTTCCCCCCCAAACCTTTGTGGAAATTTAGTATCAGTTACATTGGCATTGTTACAATTTTGTCTAGTATTATTGCGTATGTATGGTTTAGCCAGAACACAATCATTAATAACTTTAATATTAACTCATATATTTTTTTAGGTATGTCGGTTAGCTTTTTGGTAGGGCATGGTCTACTTAGAGGTCTTTTACTAACAAAGAATGATGGAGCTATTTTTGCTATTGTAAGTATATTACCTGCTATATGCCTTTTACTAGGCATTATAATAAATTTAGTAGAATCTCAACATTTAATGTTAGTTGAAATATATTTATTAGCAGGGGGGGTATCTTTTTTATCATTATTAGTTTTAACATATACTCCAGATAATACAAAAGAAAAAAAAATCCCTTGGAAATTAGTTCTAAAAAATGGGAATAATGTATTTCTACAAAGTTTAGCTATAACTTTACTACCAATGGGTACTTTTTGGTTGATGAAATTAAACAATTTTTCACATGATGACATCGGAGCTTTCAATATTGCTATTTATGGATATTTAATGTTTGCTTTACCATTAAACATGATATCTCCTATATTTTTCAATAAATGGTCAAAAACAAAAAACATTCATATATCTAAAAAAGAATTGTTTAAATTTATAAAGATAGGAATTTTTTTAATACCAATCAGTCTAATATTCGCGGCTATAATACCAATCATCCTACCAATTATATTTGGATATAATATTAAAATTGCCGTATTAAGTACGCAAATTCTAGTATGTGCGGCATTTTTCTTATTTAGTAATAATATTCTATCTTGCTTTTCAGCTGCACATGGATACTTCAGGTTAAATACAAAAATATATATATTTAAAGCATTATTATGTTTAGTACTAATATTATCAATGATATCCTTACTTCCCATGAATTTAACAAGTATTGCCATTTGCTGGTTAGCTTGTGATATCATCACTACTATTATATTCTCATATAGCTTAATCAAGCTATTATCTAAAAAAGTCTAATAATATTAGACTCTAAAAACATCATTAAATCACTATTATAAAATGGATTATTGAATATATGCCTTACTACTATACTGTGTTATTCATGATGCTTTTTATGGGATTATTAGAACAATATTATTTTAAAAATAAACTCATTATTTATTTATTATCTTTTATTATTATTACTATAGGCTTATCATGTTCTATTTCACGCGGAGATTATTATTCTTATTATTATTATTTCCATGATATAGATATAAAAAACCCAATACTTATTTTAGAGCCTGGTTTTTTTTGGTTAGCTTATTTAATAAAACTATGTACAGAAGATGAATTCTATCTTTTTTTACTGGCCGCATCTTTATCTATTATAATAAAATTCTTAGCAATAAAAAGACTCAATAAATTTATTCATATTAATTGTGGATACTATTTTTCATTATATTTCTCTACATTTTTAGTATATCTAGATTTAGGTTCAATAAGATTTTCTATTGCAACATCATTTCTATTTTTAGCCACTATTTACTTATTAGAAAGAAAATATATAACATTTTATATAGTTATAATACTAGGCATTCTTTTCCATAAATCTTTAATGCCGGCTTTAATTCTACCTATCTTAACTCAAAGAAAATATCTAAGAGTTTCCTTGATTATCAGTATCATATCAGGGTTATTACTAATTTCACTCTCTAAAAATGAATACGTAATTAATATATTAAACTCTAACTATTATTTATCTAAAATCATTAATTATTCTCGCTTTGGTAGTGTGAGGATTACATTCCAATTAATAAAAAAAATATTATTAATATTTTTTTTCTATTACGTATTTAAGAAAGAAATTAAGAACAAAGATGGATATATATATATATGCTGGGTAGTAATTATATTATCCTTCTGCCTATATGGTCTATTTTTTTCTAATCAACTCATTGCATCAAGATATTTGTTAATGTTTGGAATTTGTGAACCTATTATTCTAATAATGATATATAGGAAGCTGTCGCTTAGGTCAAAGCGTTTATATAGCTTAATTCTATTTTTATATATTATAATAAACTATGGACACTCAATATATTCCAACTCAAATCATATTAATCTATATTTGCCATATAAAAATTATTTATTAGGTGATAAACAACCATATATCACCAAATCAAAACAGCAAGAGTTATTAAGACAGAGCGGGATTTAGATCAAAAATCAACTATTCATTACACACTGATCACATAAAACTTATATTAAATAAATTTTAGATATAGATTAATCTCTAAGAGGAATACTCCTCTTGATTATTAAGGTAATTTAAGAAAATTCTATGAAAATTATGATTATTTTTGGAACTAGACCAGAAGCTATTAAGATGGCTGCTCTAATAAAAACACTCAAGAATAACAAAAAATTCCAAACGCTTATTTGTGTTACAGGCCAACATAGAGATATGTTAGATCAAGTCCTGAACCTATTTTCAATAGATCCAGATATTGATTTGAATATAATGGAAAAAAACAAGATCTGACATCAATTACAAAAAGCATACTTCAAAAACTACAACCTGAACTAGAAAAGTATCAACCAGATTTGATATTAGTTCATGGTGATACCACCACCACATTTGCTGCAAGTTTAGCTGCATATTATCAACAAATCAAAATTGCTCATGTAGAGGCTGGTTTGAGAACCTACAATATATATTCCCCCTGGCCCGAAGAGGGTAATAGAAAAATGGTTTCAAACTTAGCATCTATACACTTTGCTCCTACACAGATGGCAAAAAATAACCTATTAACTGAAGGCATTCCCGAAAATAGAATTTACGTTACAGGAAATACCGTCATTGATTCATTGCTGTATATGAAAAATGTTATCAATGAATCCAATTTAAAAGAGCAATTTGATTATGAATTCAGTTTCCTAAATCAATATACTAAATTCATTTTAATCACAGGACATCGTCGAGAGAATTTTGGAGTGGGATTTGAGAATATATGCAAGGCAATTTATGCTCTTTCAGTAAAATACCCTCATATTGGATTTGTTTATCCTGTTCACCTAAACCCTAACGTTATAAGTCCCGTATCTAAAATACTAGGACATCAAACTAACATTCACTTAATAGAACCTAAAAGCTATGATCGCTTTGTATATCTCATGGATAAGAGCTACTTAATTATGACTGATTCGGGGGGAATTCAAGAAGAAGCTCCTTCTTTAGGTAAGCCAGTTTTAGTGATGAGAAATACGACAGAAAGGCCAGAAGCAATCTCAGCAGGCACAGCAATATTAGTTGGAACAGAAATAGAAAAAATTATTAACATCACATCTAATTTATTAGAAAATTACGAATTATATCTAGAATTAAGAACTATATGTAACCCTTACGGTGATGGAACAGCTGCAAAACAAATTTGTGAAATAATTTCAAAAGGAGAAATAATCCTATGAAAAAAATCTTAGTCCTCGTAGAGAATTATCCATCGTCAATTAACGTATACGCGATGTCCTTTGTACATAGCCGTAATATTGAATATTCAAAATTAGGGATTGACGTACATGTATTAAACTTTTCAGCCACCGAGAATTATATCTTTGAAGGCATAACTGTATATAATAAAAAAAATTTCAAGCAGAATAGTTTAGATGACTATGATTGTATTGTTTCACATGCTCCAAATATAAGACATCATTTAAATTTTTTATTTCTAAAAATGCATAAGATAAAAAAGCTAGTTTTCATATTTCACGGGCACGAAACATTAAAAATAAATAAGTATTATCCATCTCCTTATCTATGGATATCAAAACAATCTACCATAAAAAAATACTCGCAAAATTTATATGATTATTTTAAGCTATTTTGTTTACGCTTTTTTATAAAAAAACATATGAGTAATCTACGATTGATTTTTGTCAGTAAATGGATGAAGAAACACAGTCTATCATGTTTAAATCTCAATATTGAAGAAAATGCATATATCATCAATAATTCTTCAAATATCATTTTCTTCGAAAAATCTTTCGATATAAAATCAAGCAAAAAAGGTGATTTTGTCACAATTAGGCCATTAGATGGTAGTAAGTATAGTGTGGATTTAGTAGTAGCATTAGCTAAAAATAATCCGAATTACACCTTTACTATTTATGGAAAAGGTAACTTCTTCAAATACAATAAAAAACCTGAAAATGTTATTCATATAGAAACATTTATTCACCAGAAAGATATACCTGATATACTAAACCAGTATAAAGCGGCAGTAATGCCAACTAGACTAGATGCCCAAGGTGTAATGATGTGTGAAATGGCAACCTATGGTATGCCTATAATTACATCTGATTTGCCTATATGTAAAGAGATGTTGAGTGATTTCAATTCATGTCTATTTATAAGTAATACTGATTTTCCCACCTATAAGATAGATTTAGTCTTTATTAATCAGATCAATAAAGTCACTAAGAAAAATACCAAATTCTCTCCAACTGTTTTAGCAAAAGAAGAGTTACATGTTTTCTTTAAATCATAAACAAATTGGAATAGAAAAATTAATATTATAATAAATGGTCATTCATAATTAATGAAGAATACTATTACATAATTAAAAGTTTATTAGAATATTACCATAAATATAGAATAGTATTTTGACTATAAGATTTCCGATATACTTTTTAATAGGCTAATCAAATACTTCTAAACCGAATTACATGCTCAAGGCGGATTCGCCTAACCTAATAAGTGCAATTTTCCAGAAAGGTGGTCAGTTGCTATAGTAGGCATCTTTCCCGCCACAGGAAAATGCACTATGGCCTATACATAACTGACTGAGACAGAAAGATACCCGATTTCCAGTTTAAAAAAAGCAGGTTTTTCACAGCGTTTCATTGCTGAGTCACTTAAGCGAAGCCCGTCGACCATCAGTAGAGAATTAGAAGCCCAGACATACTGCCCCGAACAGGCTCATTTAAAGGGATTGGCACGTCGTCATTTTGCTAAGAAAGCCGTGAAAATAACACCAGCAGTAAAAAATGGATAAAACGGTTAATTTGGAAAGACTTAAGTTCTGAACAGGTGGCTGATTATTTGAAGCAACATAAAGGGATATTTTTGCATCATGAGACGGTTTATAGACTGATTTATCAAGATAAAATAGAGGGTGTGATTTATGGCAACATCTGCGAATTGCCAGAAAACCCTATCGCAAACGCTATGGTTGCTACGAAAAAAGAGGCAAAATTAAAAAGATAAGCGCCCGGAAATCGTTGATAAAGAAGAGCGTATCGGCGACTAGGAAAGTGATACGATAATTAGGAAAGAGAAAAAAGTGTCTTATTAACCCTGGTTGACCGTAAAATGCTGTATACAATTATTGTTAAACTGGATGGCAAGCGGGCATCAGAAGTCACAAAAGCGGCGGTGAAAGTATTATATCCGTTAAAACAAAGGGTTAAGACTATCGCCTTGGGAAAGAGGGATCAATGAGAATATCAATGGGTCAATTAGACAATACTTTCCAAAGAAAACTGATTTTAATGAAGTCTCTTATCAGGAAATAAATTTTGTGGTAAACCAATTAAATCATCTCCCCCGAAAAACACGGGGTGGGAAAACATCGAATGAATTATTTAAGGGTATACGAACATGTTTACTTCCAGATTAACTATATTGCACTTATTATGTGAATCTACCATCTATGAATATATTATATATTAACCATTATGCCGGAAGTCCAAAATATGGGATGGAATTTAGACCATATTACTTGGCACAGGAATGGCTGAAGTATGGGCATAAAACAACCATATTGGCATCCTCATTTTCCCATGTAAGAGCTAGGCAACCTAATGTAGGTAATAAGATTACTGAAGAGAATATTAATGGTATAAATTATATTTGGTATCCAACCCGGTTATATAATGGGAACGGGATTTCTCGGGTAATGAACATTTTTTCTTTTTTATTTCAAGTTTTTCTAGATTTAAATAAGAAAAGGAATATTAATAAAATTAAACCTGATGTTGTCATTGCTTCCAGTACATATCCATTAGATATATTGGTCGCGAAACATATAGCCAGGAAATCTGGGGCAAAGCTAATATATGAAGTTCACGATTTATGGCCACTATCTCCTATTGAAATAGGAGGTATGTCCCCAAAGCATCCTTTCATAAGATTATGTCAATTTGCTGAAAATTTTGCTTATCGCCATTCAGATACTGTAATTTCGATGCTTCCCAATGTACATGCTCACATGAAAGCTCATGGCCTAGACTTAAAAAAGTTAAATATCATACCTAATGGTATAGTTGAAGAAGATTGGAATATTAAAAATATTTCTCCTATTACTTCTCATATTAGAGAAGTAATCGATTACTATAAATCAGAAAATAAAATTATTGTGGGTTATGCTGGATCTCTTGGAAAACCTAATGCTATGAATTACCTTATTGATGCTGCAAAATTATTAGAAAATGAAAACTTTCATTTCCTATTAGTGGGCTCTGGATTAGAAAAAGGAAATCTAATAAAACAAGCTAATTTACTTAATTTAAGAAACATTACTTTTTGTGATCCAATACCTAAAACGCAGATCCCGTTTCTACTTCCATTATTTGACATTGCCTATATAGGCTGGAATAGAAAATCTATATATAGATTTGGAATTTCACCGAATAAATTAATAGATTATATGATGGCGAAATGTATAGTATTACATTCTGTAGAAGCTGGTAATGATATTGTTGCAGATGCAAATTGTGGATTATCTACCCTACCCGAATCTCCTCAAGCCATTGCAAATGGATTACTTAAATTAAACAAACTCTCAAAGGAAAAGAAAATTGAATTAGGAAATAACGGTAAAAAATATGTATTGAAAAACCACACATATAATGTCCTATCAGAGAAATTTCTAAAAGCAATAATCAACCATGAATAATAAATTCCTTCCTTTCGCATTACCTGAAATTGGACAATCTGAAATTGATGAAGTCATCGACTCACTTAAAACAGGTTGGATAACCACCGGGCCTAAGGCCAGAAGATTTGAACAAGATTTTGCGCAATATTTAGATTCTGATGTTGAAGCCATTGCGGTAAGTTCAGCAACGGCGGGATTGCATTTAGCGTTGGAAGCCATTGGTATTCAGCCGGGTGATGAAGTTATCGTTCCTACCTACACCTTTACGGCAACCGCAGAAGTTGTCCGTTATCTGGGAGCTCACCCTATTTTTGTCGATTCTTTACCTGACAGCCTGAATATTGATCCAACAGCAATAGAAAAAGCCATAACCGCCAAAACTAAAGCGATTATGCCGGTACACTTTGCGGGGTTATCCTGTGATATGGATGCCATCATTGGGATAGCTAAAAAATTTAATCTGCGAGTCATTGAAGATGCCGCCCATTCCTTTCCGACTTTATACAAGGGAAAGAAAATTGGCACGCTAGACACCGATGTCACTGTGTTCAGCTTCTACGCGAATAAAACGATGACGACAGCAGAAGGTGGCATGCTAGTCTCCAGACATCCAGATATCATAAAAAGAGCAAAAATAATGCGTCTCCACGGCATTAGCAAAGACGCCTTTGATAGATATCAATCTAAAATACCTGCCTGGTATTATGAAGTGATTGAACCAGGCTACAAATATAACATGCCCGATATTTGTGCTGCCATTGGTATTCACCAATTGCAGAAAATAGACTCTTTTCAGAAGAAAAGAGAAACAATGGCCAAATTTTATGATAATGAATTAAAAGACCTGCCCATTACCTTACCCACAAAACCCAAAGAACCTAATAGTCAACACGCTTGGCATTTATACACTATTAGACTAAATGATGAAGTCAAAATATCAAGAGATGACTTTATTATAAAAATGGCAGAAAAAAATATCGGCTGTTCTGTCCATTTTATTCCACTACATAAACAACCAATATGGAAAAATAGCTACTCTCTAGATAAAAATAATTTCCCCATAGCGGAAGAAAGTTTTAAAAGGATTGTATCTATTCCTTTATATACAAAAATGACAAAAGAAGACCAAATCTATGTTGTCAACGCAATTAAAGAGATTATTGAATAAATGAAAATAACGTATTCAATTATAAAAAGAATTTTTGATTTAATCTTATCTTCAATTGGGTTAGTTTTCCTTTCTCCCGTTTTAATTATGATAGCTATTTGGATAAAAATGGACTCAAAAGGGCCCATTTTTTTTAGGCAAAAACGTGTAGGCCAATATAATAAGTCTTTTTATATTCACAAATTCAGAAGTATGGCTACTGGATCAGAACAAAAAGGACAACTCACTATAGGTAATGATCTCCGTGTTACAAAATCTGGAAAATTTATACGCAAATATAAAATTGATGAATTAGCACAGCTCATTGATGTCATCCAAGGAAAAATGAGCTTAGTTGGCCCTAGACCCGAAGTCCCACAATTTATGAACAAATATCCAGATGATGTAAGAAATAAAATATTATCTGTGAAACCCGGTATAACAGATTTAGCCTCCATAGAAATGATCGATGAAAATCAGATATTAAGTAGATATGAAGATCCTCATCAGGCATATATCGATATTATTATGCCGATTAAAACCAAGTATTACTTAGAATACATTGATAATAATTCACTATTATATGACCTGAGAATTATTTTTAAAACATTTTATAAAATAGTTTTTAGGTAATTAAAAACCATGAATAAAAGAATAGTTTTCAACCGAGATAGATTAATAAAGACCGTGATTCTTCTAGCAGTAGATATACTGATGATCAGTATTTCATATTGGCTAAGCATGTGGTTACGTCTTGATAGAGAAGTACCAATCTATAGCTTACAACATTGGCTAGCTATTATATTCACCATACCTTGCACACTATTTATTTTCTTAAAAATTGGATTCTATAGATCTATAATAAAATATGTTAATATGAGTATATTAAAATGGGCTATCGTTGGTTCATTTCTATCTTCTCTATTATTGTCTTCAATTTCTTTATATCAGCAAGCATTTTTACCCAGAACTGTACCTATTATTTATTTATCTTTTCTGGTAATATCACTCTGTGGTACAAGGTTTTTATACCGAACGCTACGTAATATATTAAAAGATAAAGGCTCACCAGTGATTATATATGGAGCAGGGGAATCTGGCCGGCAACTTTTACCCATATTAAAAGAACATAGAGAATTTAACCCTATTGCTTTTATTGATGACAACACTAAATTACATGATTTATCTATTCTTGGGGTTTGTGTTTTTCCTCCAGAAAAAATAACATATTTAGTAGAAAAGTATAGTATAAAGAAAATATTACTCGCTATACCCAGTGCTTCAATATCTGATAGAAAGAAGATACTTGAAAGACTCCAAAAAGAACATTGTGAAATACTCACAATTCCAAGCTTCAATGACCTGGTTGAAGGAAAAGCACAAATAAATATACTCAAACGAGTTTCTATCGATGACCTTTTAGGAAGAGCACAAGTTAACCCATTACAAGATTTACTGAGCAAAAACATTAGAAATAAAAATGTCCTTATAACAGGCGCTGGCGGCTCAATAGGTTCAGAGCTATGCAGGCAAATTATAACCCAATCTCCCTCTCAGATGATATTATTTGAGTTAACTGAGTACTGTCTTTATTCAATAGAAAAAGAGCTACAAGAAATAAATCTAAAAAGAGCATTTAATATAACCATTATTCCAATTTTAGGTGATATAAAAGACTCAGATAAGATAAATAAGATAATAAACAAATTCAACATTAACACAATATATCATGCGGCTGCATATAAACACGTTCCCCTTGTAGAAATGAATACCATAGAGGGCATTAATAATAATATTTTTGGTACCCTCTCACTTGCCAAGGCTGCCACAAATCAAAAAGTTGATAAATTCGTATTAATATCTACCGATAAAGCCGTTCGCCCGACAAATACAATGGGAGCAACTAAAAGATTTGCAGAGCTTATACTACAAGCCTTTGCTAAAGAGAATAGTTATACAAAATTTTCAATTGTCCGCTTTGGCAACGTTCTTGGTTCATCCGGTTCCGTTGTCCCCCTGTTCGAGAAACAAATAAAAAGTGGTGGACCGATAACCCTCACCCACAAAGAGATCACCCGGTACTTCATGACAATCCCAGAAGCCGCCCAATTAGTCATCCAGGCCGGGGCACTGGGCAATAATGGCGATGTTTTTGTTCTGGATATGGGAGAATCAGTAAAAATTTATGATCTCGCCCGAAAAATGATCCATCTTTCCGGACTGACAGCGAAAGATGAAACCAATCCTCATGGCGATATCGAGATCAAAATTACCGGATTAAGACCTGGTGAAAAACTTTATGAAGAGCTCTTAATTGGTGATAATGTTTCTGGCACCAATCACCCAAGAATAATGACAGCCAATGAAGTTTTTCTGACCTGGGATAAATTAAATCCGCTATTAAGTGACCTAAAATTATCTTGTGAGAATTATGATTTTGAAAATATTAGGAAGATCCTTATCGACTCCCCCATTGATTTTCATCCCAAAGATCACATTTACGATATTTTAAAGTAGTATCTAAGCCTTCTAACCCACTAAAATAGAAATAATATGACCATATTAATCACCGGTGGAGCTGGCTACATCGGCTCACACGCAGTATTAGCGCTTCTGGAAAGAGGAGCTGATGTTGTTGTTATCGATAATCTTTTCAATTCATCACCAGAATCTCTTCATAGAGTTGAGAAACTCACTGGCAAATCAGTGAGATTTTATCAAGGTGATATGCTTGATTTGAATTTATTGCATAAGATTTTCCAAGAAAATAAAATTGAAACCGTTATCCATTTCGCAGGTTTAAAAGCAGTTGGCGAATCCACCAGAAAGCCTCTTGAGTATTATCAAAACAATGTTACTGGTACTTTGGTTCTGTTGCAGGCTATGCACACTAATGGCGTACATCAGCTGATTTTCAGTTCATCCGCAACGGTTTATGGTGATCCTGAATTTGTACCACTCACGGAAAATGCTAAAGTTGGTGGTACAACTAACCCTTATGGCACCTCCAAGCTAATGGTTGAGCAAATTCTAAAAGATTTTGCCGCTGCCGAACCAAGTTTCAAAATCACCAGTCTAAGATATTTCAATCCTGTTGGTGCTCATCCATCAGGTATAATTGGCGAAGATCCTAACGGTATTCCCAATAACCTGTTACCTTATATCACTCAAGTTGCTATTGATCGTCTGGAATGTTTATCAGTGTATGGCAACGATTACCCAACTAAAGACGGCACCGGTGTTCGCGATTATATTCATGTGATGGATTTGGCTGAAGGCCATATTGCCGCTATTGACTATCTGAATAAGCAGCCATCCTATGAAGTTTTTAATTTAGGAACAGGTGCTGGTTACTCTGTACTTGAACTACTTCATGCTTTTGAAAAAGCATCAGGTAAAGATATTCCATATAAAATTACAGATAGACGTCCTGGGGATATTGCTGAGTGTTGGTCTGATCCGTCCAGAGCTCGCAATATCCTTGGCTGGCAAGCAACACGCAATATTGATGATATGATGCGTGATAGTTGGAATTGGCAGAAGAATAATCCTCATGGTTTTCGCTCAGGGGAAAAACGCTAAAAGCCTTTTACGATTGATTTAGCAACCACTCGGTTACTCACAATCTTAGCCAGAACAGCAAATAACTATAAGCTGGCAGATATTCTGCCGTTAATAATTGTGACGTTATTTTGCTGGCGCCAAAGACTGGGGAGAAATTGAAGATTTTGGTGTCGAACGTTGAGGATAGTTAAAGCAATAGAGTGAATTTGAACAGGGTATTCCAACTTATGACACAAAAAGCCGTTTCAACTCCGAACAGTTCCAAAAGTGTTTCATTGAATGGATGAATATTTACCGTTAACTAACGAAGAACTCTGGGGGTACCACAGATGGAAAAACCGTTAGGCGCTCCCAATTCAAGTAGAGTTGCTATCTCGTATAAAACATATTGCAGTGAATATACTGAATAACACGAAAATGTTTAAGGAGAAACTGATACAAAAACAACGATGAATACAGCCTATCTATCTGAAATTCCTGCTAAGCAAGCCCTCCCGTAATCTTTTCCTAAAATACCATCATTAAAAAATAATCTATCACTAGATCTTAATAATTCACTATAAAAGTATTATTAAAATAATTAATCTATTGGTCATTTTATGAAAACAGAAAATTCAAGAGAGCTACTCAATGATGTCATAGAGTGGGATATATGTAATTGGAGTCATGCCTTACAATATTGGCAGGACCATTCTAACCTAGAATTAAATTCAGCTAATATTCTAGAGCTAGGAAGCCGAAATGGTGGATTATCACTGTGGGCAGCATTAAATGGAGGTAATGTTTTATGTACTGATCTAAATGGCCCTACTCCAAAGGCACAGGAGAAACATAAGCGTTATAATATAGAAAATAGAATTCGATATGGTAAATTAAGTGCGTTAGATATTAAATATAGAAACCATTTTGATATCGTTATGTTTAAATCAGTATTAGGGGGTATTGGTTATAATTCAAATAAATCAGCACAAAAAAAGGCAATTAATCAGATTTTCCATTCATTAAAAGAAGGTGGTGAATTTTGGTTTGCAGAAAATTTGGTTGCATCGCCATTGCATAAATTTCTCAGAAAAAATTATGTTAATTGGGGGAATGCTTGGGGCTATGTTACTGTCAACGAAATGACCGAGTATCTGTCAGCATTTTCAAATGTTAATTATACAACATTAGGTTTCCTCGCTACGTTTGGCAGGAATGAATCTCAAAGAAAATTTTTAGGGGGTTTAGATAATAAAGTTCTAAATAAAGTCGTTCCTAAACATTGGCACTATATTATAATCGGTGTGGCAAAAAAATAATCCAGAGAATTTCTAAAAAATTTAGTATGTTGGATTATATCCAGTGATGTTTTTTCACTTTTAAGTTTACTGACAATACAATCGAGTACCTCAACAGGGAAAGATCTTCCAACAGATATAAGAATATCGATGAAGATCCCCCTGCATCCCCTTCTGATTTCTGCTAACCTGTGCCCCTTGTTTCTGGGGGGCATTATGCTAAACATCGTCTTATTTGAACCTGAAATCCCACCTAATACCGGTAATATTATTCGTCTTTGTGCTAACACCGGATTTCAATTGCATTTAATTCAGCCCCTGGGTTTTACCTGGGATGATAAAAGGCTACGTCGAGCCGGGCTGGATTATCATGAGTTTGCCAATATTAAACAACATCATGATTATTTTACTTTTTTAGAGAATGAAGGATTAGCAGGAGAGTCTTCTGCTCGTTTGTTTGCTCTCACAACAAAAGGAACACCGGCACATAGCGCCATAAGTTATCAAGCAGGGGATTATTTAATGTTTGGGCCGGAAACCAGAGGGTTACCGCCTTATGTATTGGATAATATGCCATCACAACAAAAAATTCGTATCCCAATGCTCGCAAACAGTCGCAGTATGAATCTTTCCAATTCAGTTGCCGTTGTTGTTTTTGAAGCCTGGCGGCAACTGGATTATCAGGGCGCTATCATCAGAAAATAGTGCGTCAATATAAATATGCCTAATATCACTACACATTCCTGCAATGGTTTAATGTGTTATTGACCATATCACGGCAGTTTTTTCCTCTTTGCGTGGGTCACAGAAATGCAGCTCTGCACCAGACCCACGGTGAGAACCAAACAACCATTTTCGTCATGTTTTCGGATAAAGCATGGTACGACCACGATGGTTACCAGCTCAGTGCTCCAATATCCCTTCCGACAAAAGATAGGCAAATTGCCGATGTAAGTAACAGAATTTACTCATAATGTATCGTTAGGAAAACAAGGGCATAGTTTTTATCTAGGTTTTCTGAACAAGTTTTTGCGTTAAATCATAATTCATCGCAGGAAGTAGATGCTATGATTAGTATAAATTAACTCTATTGGGGAATTTTTTCACTTTAGAAGTTGATTCATATAACTTAATCAGGGTTAATTTCCTCAAATGATCTACTATTTTGTCAAACTATTTAGATCATAATAATTTAATAAAGTTAGTATTAAGACAACTCATTTTCACTGATATATATTGGGTACGCTATGAAAGCAAAAAATTCAACAGAATTTCTCCATGATGTCATAGAATGGGACATATATAATTGGAGCCATTCCTTAAAATATTGGCAAGATCATTCTGGATTAGAATTAAAGTCAGCTAATATTCTAGAGCTAGGTAGTAGAAATGGTGGGTTATCATTATGGGCAGCATTGAATGGAGCAAATGTCTTATGTACTGATTTAGATGGCCCTACGCCAAAGGCACTGGAGAAACATCAGCGCTATAATATAGAAAAGAGTATTCAATATGATAAATTAAACGCATCGGATATTAAATATAAGAACCATTTTGATATTGTTATGTTTAAATCAGTATTAGGTGCTGTCGGTTATAATTTCAATAAAGCAGCACAAAAAGAGGCTATTAATCAAATCTTTCATTCATTAAAAGAAGGGGGTGAACTTTGGTTTGCAGAAAATCTGGTTGCATCACCATTACATAAATTCCTCAGGAAAAATTACGTTAATTGGGGAAATACTTGGGGCTATGTTACCGCCAAGGAAA
This sequence comes from Photorhabdus luminescens subsp. luminescens, assembly GCF_001083805.1. GTDB lineage: Bacteria > Pseudomonadota > Gammaproteobacteria > Enterobacterales > Enterobacteriaceae > Photorhabdus > Photorhabdus luminescens. The sequence continues at coordinate 135,467 of NZ_JXSK01000009.1, forward strand.
TGACCGATTATTTATCAGCATTTTCAAATGTTAATTATACAACATTAGGATTCCTTGCTACGCTTGGTAGGAATGAATTTCAAAGAAGATTTTTAGGAGTATTAGATAATAAAGTTCTAAATAAAGTCGTTCCTAAAGATTGGCACTATATTATAATAGGTGTAGCAAAAAAATAATTTATAGAGGATTTAATAAGTTAAGCGTGCAAAATCATATTTCCACATTCAACATGTGAAAATATGATAGCTATTATTAATATCCAGATTTCGATAAATCAAATCCCATCACCGTACTCAAAGCCATGATTGATACCATTAAAATGTTGGTTCATATCCAATGATGGCTTTTCGCTTTCAGGTTTACCGACAATACGGGCAGGCACCCCGGCGGCTGTTGTGTGTGGCGGAACGGAGCGAAGTACAACTGAACCTGCGCCAATTTTGGCTCCACGACCAATTTCGATATTGCCAAGTATTTTCGAACCTGCGCCAATCATCACCCCTTCCCTGACTTTCGGATGACGATCACCCCCTGTTTTACCAGTACCGCCAAGGGTGACGGATTGCAGGATAGAAACGTCATTTTCCACTACTGCCGTTTCACCAATCACAATGCCTGTAGCATGGTCAAGCATAATGCCGCAACCAATCTTTGCTGCCGGATGAATATCAACGCCAAAAGACATCGAGATTTGGTTTTGCAAGTAAATAGCCAATGCCTTACGCCCTTCTCCCCAAATCCAATGGGCAATACGATAGGCTTGTAGAGCATGAAATCCTTTAAGGTACAGCAGAGGAGTCGAGTATTTATCTACAGCGGGATCACGTAGACGTACCGCTATGATGTCGCGGGCAGCAGAGACAATCATTTGCTGATCTGAATTATATGCATCTTCTGCGATCTCTCTGACAGCAATAGCCGGCATAATCGGCGTAGCCAGCTTATTAGCCAGTATGTAACTTAAGGCACTACCAAGATTTTCATGTTTGAGTAACGTTGCATGAAAAAAACTGGCCAACATCGGTTCACATTCAGCCAGTGCTCTCGCCTCTGTTTTTATGTTCTTCCAAACTTCGTCCAATTCCTCTAGCGACATATTTTTTACTCTCACACTTAGAACCTATCTCATTAGATTTTTATTTAAGAGCGCACATCATCGCTCTCATCCTTTCTGGCTCTTCCTAATAATGCCTGAGCAGCTTCTACCACATTTTTATTGCAATAGAGTATCTGATAGATTTGTTCTGCAATCGGCATTTCTACATTGGCACGATCAGCCAACGCACGTACTTCTTTGGTATTGCGGTAACCTTCAACAACCTGTCCAATCTGATATTGGGCTTCTTCGACACTAATTCCCTGCCCCAGCATCATGCCAAAACGACGGTTGCGTGACTGGTTATCAGTACAAGTTAAGACCAAATCGCCCAATCCCGCCATGCCCATAAAGGTTGAAGGATCAGCACCAAGCGCTGTGCCAAGGCGACTCATTTCCGCCAATCCACGAGTAATCAAGGCAGTACGAGCATTAGCGCCAAAACCCATACCATCAGATATCCCCGCACCAATGGCAATCACGTTTTTTACGGCGCCACCGAGTTGAACGCCAATAAAATCAGGATTTTTATAAACCCGGAAGCTTTTGCCACAGTGGAATAATTGCTGAAGTTCATCGCCAAAAGCAGATTCCGTCGCGGAAATAGCAATCGCAGTAGGCAAACCAGCCGCTAACTCTTTAGCAAATGTTGGCCCTGAGAGCACCGCTAACGGTATTGCATTGCCTAATATCTCACGGGCTACATCTTGTAATAACCGACCAGTATCCGCTTCCAAGCCTTTAGTTGCCCAGACGATACGTGAATCAGGCCGTAGATGTGGTTTTACTTGCTTTAACACTTCACCAAACACATGGCTAGGCACCACAACAAGAATATCACGGCTCGCTGTTAGTGCTTTTATGAGGTCTGTTTCAAGCAATAAGCTATCAGGAAAGGAAACATCCGGCAGATATTCCTGATTACAACGCGCCTGTTGTAATGCCCTAATATGTTCTGGATTATGTCCCCAAAGTACAACATTATGACCATTACGAGCCAGCGTAATGGCTAATGAGGTGCCGTATGAACCGGCACCGATCACTGTCATAGAAACAGTACTATTCATTAAGCTTCCTGTTCAGTTTGTTCACCACCCTGAGACTGTTCCGCCTGCTGTTGCAGGTAGTTCATGAACAGGGCGTCAAAGTTTACTGGAGCCAGATTCAGCTGTGGGAAGGTACCACGGCTAACCAAGTTAGTGATGCATTCACGAGCATATGGGAACAGGATATTCGGACAGTATGCCCCCAAGCAGTGAGCTAGCTGAGTCCCTTCAATACCGTCAATAGAGAAAATACCCCCTTGCTGTACTTCACACAGGAATGCCGTCTCTTCTCCCAACGTTGCCGTTACAGTCACACGCAGAACAACTTCATAAACCCCTTGAGCCAATTCGCTGGAAGCTGTATCCAGATCCAGTTTTACTTCCGGCTGCCATTCCTGCTGAAACACCTGCGGTGCGTTTGGTGCTTCAAAAGAGATATCTTTGGTGTAGATACGTTGGATCTGGAAAGCCATTTCTGTATTGCTTTGTTCTGACATAATAATTGTTACCTTTAGATGTCCTTATTAAATTTTTTATGTGAATGTCGCCATTCACGCCCAAAATGATTACTTTTTACCACGCGCCAATGGCAAGTTTTCGCCTGTCCAACCAACCAAACCTTCTTTCAAGGAACATACGCGTTCAAAACCAGCACGAATAAGATTCTCTGCCGGAGTACGAGATTCAGTGCCATTCGCAGAAACAACAATTACAGGCTGCTTTTTGTGTTTTTCCAACTCAGCAAAATTGTTGTCTTTAATTTCAGAGGGAGTCAGGTTTACTGAACCAATAATATGCCCTTTGCGGAAATCTTCACGGGAACGTAAATCCACGACGATGGCTTCTTCTTTATTGATCAGATTAATAGCTTGAGCACGAGTTATCTCTCTGGTTTTAGAGAAGAAACCTCTCGTTGTAGTTACAATAACGGCAACCAGCAGCGCAATCCAGATGAGGCTTAAGGTCATATGCTGGTTAATAAATTGCATGATTTCTTGCAGCATGGGGGCAACAACTCCCGTTGGTTAATAACAAATATCTAAGATTCCAGAGTATACCTTTGTGATGCGTCAATTACAGCCAAATAGCACAAGCGCAATGCAAATTTTGCGGAGAGTTTCGAGAAAAAATAAAAATATCCTGAAAATGAAGCATGTTAAGTACATTACTCGCATCTGCCCTGTCACACTGAATGTATGCAGGCATTTCAACGATAAATAGGCTAATATGTTTATTATTATTCGATTTCGATGTTAAGACAGCATTATCTGAAAGTGTAAAAAATCAGCGTAGCATCTGGTAACTCTTTGTTCATCATGAAATAATCTAGCGCATATGTAGCAAGGTATATTTACAGAAATGGCTGACAACAAGGAAATACATAGCCGTAATTATCGGCGCAATCGGAACTCATGGCGGAATAATATCTGTGCCCCATTGTTCTATGCTTTCCTATTTGTTATTTTCAGCTTTAATACCTTTGCAAATCAAATTATCGCCAATAAAAATCAACTGAAAGATCTCCAACAAAACATCGCGGAGAAAGAGAAAAGTGTGCAACAACAGCAGCAAAAACGAAGTTCTTTGCTAAATCAGCTAAAAGATCAGGAAAATACCATTTCCAAAATTGGTCAATCCCTACACAACACTCAAACTCAACTCAGTAAGCTGAATAAAGAGATTACCGCTCTAGTCTCCAACATCAAAAAATTAGAAAAACAACAGAAAGCGCAACGAGATATGCTGGCACGCCAATTGGATGCTGCATTTCGTCAAGGGCAACATCAAGGGCTTGAACTCATGTTCAAAGGAGAAGAGGGCAAGAGAGATGAGCGCATACTTGCTTACTATAGCTACCTTAATCAAGCCCGTCAGGACACCATTGTTAAACTTGAACAAACAGCCGTTGATTTAACCGAACAGAAAAAACTTGAGCAACAGAAACAGGAAGAGCAAAAACAAGTTCTGACTGAGCAGCAGCAACAGAAACAGCAAATGGAAGTCGCCCGCAATGCCCGGCAAAAAACTCTAACTGAGCTGGAGTCTTCCTTAAAGAAAGACCAGAAAAATCTCGCTGAACTAAAACAAAATGAAACCCGTCTGCGAGATAAAATTGCTAAAGCAGAACGGGAAGCGAAAGCACGGGCTGAACGAGAAGCCAGAGAAGCTGCCCGTGTCCGTGCTCAAATTGCAGCGAAACAGAAGCAAGCACAGCAAAAAGGCTCTAGCTATAAACCCACTGAAGATGAGCGGGCATTGATGGCGCGTACCGGTGGCCTTGGCCGTCCGGCTGGTCAGGCAATCTGGCCTGTCCACGGTAAGGTGATACATGAGTTTGGTGAAGCGCTGCAAGGCGAATTGCGCTGGAAAGGCATGGTAATTTCGGCCACAGAAGGCACTGAAGTCAAAGCGATATCCGATGGCCGGGTGCTGCTGGCTGACTGGTTGCAAGGCTATGGGCTGGTTGTCGTTATAGAGCACGGTAAAGGTGATATGAGTCTCTATGGCTATAATCAGAGCGCCCTAGTCAGGGTCGGCCAGCAAGTTCGGGCCGGACAAGCTATTGCATTGGTCGGTAATAGCGGCGGTCAGCAACAATCCGCACTCTATTTTGAAATTCGCCGTCAAGGAAGAGCGGTAAACCCTCAACCGTGGCTTGGGAGATAATCAGGTGAGACAACGCAAGTTCGCAAAACTCATTGGTACTACCACCCTGTTACTTTTGAGCCTACAAGCCAGCGCTGCCCGTTTAGCTATTGTTATCGACGACTTTGGCTACCGTCCTCATAATGAATACAAAATATTGCAGATGCCTATTGCGGTTTCTATCGCCATTTTGCCGGATTCACCGCATGGCAGGGAGATGGCCGAAAAAGCCCATAAACAAGGGCGTGAGATCTTAATCCACCTGCCAATGGCGCCTTTAAGTAAGCAATTGTTAGAACCGGATACGCTCCTGCCAACCATGAGCAGTGAAGAAATTGACCGCATTATCCAGCGGGCAATACAAAAAGTTCCTTATGCTGTAGGAATCAATAACCATATGGGCAGCGCGATGACTTCAAGCTTGCCGGGAATGCAGAAAGTGATGCGATCACTGTCTCGTTATAACCTCTATTTTCTCGACAGCGTGACGATTGGCGACACTCAGGCAACAAAGGCCGCGCAAGGCACGCCTGTTCGCGTTATCCGCCGTAATGTTTTCCTCGATGATGTGCAATCAGAAGCGGAAACTCGCCATCAGTTAAATCGTGCTATTTCCATTGCTCGTAAAAATGGTTCCGCTATTGCTATCGGTCATCCTCATTCAACAACCATTCGCGCATTACAGCAGATGCTGCCAACGCTTCCCGCGGATATTGAGTTAGTCAGCCCAAGTAGGTTGTTAAGCGGCAAACCTGTTGGGGGTAATCACCATAAATGGGGCAAGCTGTGTGAAATAAAAGAGGCCCCCATTACAGTTACCAGCCAAGATTATCTGGCGGTTATTGGCGATACTCTGGTTGATAATCCTATTGTGAACACAGTGAGTCGATACATCCAGAAACTGGCCGGAAATAAGTCTCAGGATAAAACAGAATAGAAAATCATTTTAAGAAATAACCAATTATCTTGTTATTTCTATTTATTCGATGATAGCTTGCAATATTGCTAATGCCTTAAACAGGCGCTCAAAAACTAAAAGCGCCTGTTAATCTTAGTAGTAACTTTACTGATTAATCCCAGTTCAGAATAACCTTACCAGACTGCCCTGAACGCATGATGTCAAAGCCTTTCTGGAAATCATCAATAGAGAACCGGTGAGTGATAATGGGGGTCAGATCCAAACCAGACTGAATCAACGTAGCCATTTTGTACCAAGTTTCAAACATTTCACGGCCATAAATACCTTTAATAAACAAGCCTTTGAAAATCACCTGATTCCAATCAATCGCCATATCTGATGGAGGAATGCCCAACAATGCGACACGACCGCCGTGATTCATGGTATTTAATAAGGTACGAAACGCTGCCGGGGCGCCGGACATTTCCAAACCAACATCAAAACCCTCCGTCATACCCAATTCCGCCATGACATCGGTCAGATTTTCCTGACTGACGTTCACCGCACGGGTAACCCCCATTTTACGCGCCAGTTCAAGGCGATATTCGTTAACATCTGTGATAACAACATGACGCGCCCCCACATGCTTACAGACTGCCGCAGCCATAATACCAATGGGGCCAGCGCCAGAAACCAGCACATCTTCGCCAACTAAATCAAACGAAAGCGCGGTGTGAACAGCATTGCCAAATGGGTCAAAAATAGAAGCCAGCTCATCAGAGATGTTATCTGGGATTTTAAACGCATTAAATGCGGGAATAACCAAGTATTGAGCAAAACAACCAGGGCGGTTTACCCCTACGCCAATGGTATTACGACATAAGTGAGTACGGCCGCCACGACAGTTACGGCAGTAACCACAAGTAATATGCCCTTCGCCAGACACCCGGTCACCAATTTTAAAACCCTTTACTTCCTGACCAATAGCAACGACTTCGCCAACATACTCATGACCGACAACCATCGGTACAGGAATGGTTTTTTGCGACCAGTCATCCCAGTTATAGATGTGCACATCCGTACCACAAATCGCCGTTTTACGGATTTTGATCATCACATCATTGTGCCCCAACTCTGGCTCGGGCACATCAGTCATCCAGATGCCTTCTTCTGCTTTTAACTTCGACAATGCTTTCATAGAGATGCCTTATGCAATTACGTTCAATTGCTTACCAATTCGCGTGAACGCCGTAACTGCGCGTTCAATTTGCTCTTCCGTATGCGCCGCTGACATTTGCGTGCGGATACGGGCCTGATCTTTAGGGACTACCGGATAGAAGAAACCAGTCACATAAATGCCTTCTTTCAGTAATTCTGCGGCAAATTCCTGCGCCAATTTTGCATCGCCTAACATGACAGGAATGATTGCATGGTCAGCCCCTGCTAAAGTGAAACCTGCTGCTGTCATTTTTTCACGGAACAGGTTAGCGTTCTTCCATAGACGATCACGCAATGCATCTCCCTCTTTCAGCATGTCCAGCACCTTGATGGATGCCGCAACAATCGCCGGCGCCAGTGAGTTAGAGAACAGATATGGACGTGAACGCTGACGCAACCACTCAACAACTTCTTTACGCGCCGCAGTATAGCCGCCAGAAGCTCCCCCCAACGCTTTACCTAATGTGCCGGTAATGATGTCAATACGATCCATTACGTCACAATATTCATGCGTACCACGACCATGAGCGCCAACAAAACCAACAGCATGGGAGTCATCCACCATGACCATCGCATCAAATTCATCAGCCAGGTCACAGATAGATTTTAAATCAGCAATAACGCCATCCATTGAGAACACACCATCGGTTGCAATCACAATATGGCGTGCATTATCTGCTTTGGCTTTCTCCAATTGCGCTCTCAGTTCTTGCATATCATTATTAGCATAACGATAACGCTTCGCCTTGCATAAACGGACGCCATCAATAATAGAAGCGTGGTTCAGCGCATCAGAGATAATGGCATCTTCCGGCCCAAACAGCGTTTCAAATAGACCGCCATTAGCATCAAAACAAGAAGAATAAAGAATGGCATCTTCCATGCCCAAAAATTCCGCCAGTTTTCTCTCCAGCTCTTTATGAGTATCCTGAGTCCCGCAAATAAAGCGAACAGACGCCATACCAAAACCGTGGCTATCCATTCCCGCTTTAGCAGCCGCAATAAGCTCAGGGTGATTAGCCAAACCTAAGTAGTTATTTGCGCAGAAGTTAATAACATGACTGCCATCGGCTACAGCAATGTCAGCATTTTGTGCAGAAGTGATGATACGTTCATTTTTGAATAACCCTTCGGAATGGGCTTGTTCTAATTGTTCATTAATTTGCTGATAAAATGATGCTGACATTTATTTTCTCCTGATTTATAAATAAAGGGTCATTACACATTTTACTCATTGATCAGGCAACTGACGACTCTATCAGGCAGATAATATTAACTTTGCCGTATCCGTCACGCCATGCAACCTGAATGACCATAATATTTCAGTATATTCCCCTGCTTAAGCTACTGTCGTCATGGATGTTAGATGTTATTATAGAAGCAATTTGCTTCATTAACCCGATTGTAGAGGTGAGTCGGATGATTATTGTCACTGGCGGTGCTGGATTTATTGGCAGCAATATTGTCAAAGCACTAAATGACGAAGGATATAAAGATATTCTGGTCGTAGATAATCTGAAAGATGGTACTAAGTTCGCCAATCTGGCTGACTTAGATATTGCTGATTACATGGACAAGGAAGAGTTTATTGCCAGTATTCTGGCCGGTGATGATTTCGGTGATATTGACGCTATTTTCCATGAAGGCGCTTGCTCATCCACAACCGAGTGGGATGGCAAATATATGATGGATAATAACTATCAATATTCAAAAGAATTGCTGCACTATTGCCTTGAACGCGGCACTCCTTTTCTGTACGCCTCCTCAGCAGCAACCTATGGCGGCCGCACTGATAATTTTATCGAAGAGCGTCAATATGAGAAACCACTTAATGTTTATGGTTACTCTAAGTTTCTGTTCGACCAATATGTTCGGGAGATCCTGCCTCAAGCTGATTCACAAATTTGTGGTTTCCGTTATTTCAATGTGTATGGGCCACGTGAAGGGCACAAAGGTAGTATGGCGAGTGTTGCCTTTCATTTGAACAATCAAATCAATCAGGGACAAAACCCAAAACTATTCGCTGGCAGTGAAAGCTTTCAACGTGATTTTATTTATGTTGGCGATGCCGCTGCGGTTAATCTTTGGTTCTGGAAAAACGGCGTTTCCGGTATTTATAATTGCGGAACGGGTCGTGCTGAATCTTTCCAGGCGGTTGCAGATGCCGTTGTTGAATTCCATCAAGATAAATCACTAACTATTGAGCATATTGATTTCCCTGAACATTTGAAAGGCCGTTATCAGAGCTTCACGCAAGCAGATCTGACTAAACTTCGGGCAGCGGGTTATGATAAACCATTCAAAACCGTTGCCGAAGGGGTAACGGAATATATGCATTGGCTTAATCAGGAGAAGTAATCTACTCGCTATGAAAATATTGGTGATCGGCCCTTCGTGGGTGGGTGACATGATGATGTCGCAGAGCCTTTACCGAACATTAAAGGCTTTGCATCCTAATGCAGAAATTGATGTGATGGCCCCAGCCTGGTGCCGCCCACTGCTGGACAAAATGCCGGAGGTCAATCAAGCATTGGCTATGCCATTAGGGCATGGCGCACTGGCATTAGGCGAACGCCGTCGTTTGGGGGTTGCTCTGCGTGAACGTAAATATCATCGCGCTTATGTGCTGCCAAATTCTTTCAAATCTGCCTTGGTGCCTTTCTTCGCCAATATTCCTCTGCGCACCGGCTGGCGCGGTGAAATGAGATATGGATTGCTCAATGATATTCGTACACTGAATAAAGAAGCCTTCCCATTAATGGTTCAACGCTACGCCGCATTGGCTTACGATACAAAACCCAATAGTGCGGCAGACCTGCCTCAACCATTGCTTTGGCCTCAACTCGATGTCAGTGATGAGGATATTGCTGAATCCACCGCAGCATTCAATATTTCTGATCATCGGCCCATCATCGGTTTCTGCCCCGGCGCAGAATTTGGCCCGGCAAAACGCTGGCCGCATTATCACTATGCCGCGTTAGCTCAACAGCTTATTACTGAAAAAGGATATCAAATTCTACTATTCGGCTCTGCCAAAGATCACGAAGGTGGAGAGGATATCCGCAAATCACTGACAGGAGAAGCCCGTGAATACTGCATCAATCTTGCCGGACAAACCTCTCTTGAACAGGCAGTCAATATTATTGCGGCCTGTGATGCTATTGTTACTAACGATTCTGGTTTAATGCACGTTGCCGCAGCGCTTAATCGCCCTCTGGTTGCACTTTACGGCCCAAGTAGCCCAGATTTTACCCCTCCATTATCCGATAAAGCGGAAGTTATCCGTCTTATTACTGGCTATCACAAAGTCAGAAAAGGTGACAGCGCACATGGCTATCATCAGAGTCTAATTGATATTCAGCCAGAGCAGGTGAGCTCTTCCCTGGAAAAATTATTACAAGCGGAGAACCAGAGTTAATGCGGGTTTTACTGGTTAAAACTTCTTCTATGGGCGATGTTCTTCACTCGCTCCCTGCACTGACTGACGCAGAAAAAAACTTACCTGACATCCGTTTTGATTGGGTAGTTGAGGAAGGTTTTGCCCAAATTCCTGGCTGGCACAGTGTTGTTGATCAAATTATTCCTGTTGCTATCCGCCGCTGGCGCAAAAACTGGTTTAGTCCAGAAATTCGTGCAGAACGCCGTTTATTCAGAGAGAAATTAAAATTACATCAATATGATGCCATCATTGATGCTCAAGGGTTATTGAAAAGCGCATTTTTGGTCACCCGATTAGCTTACGGTCCTAAACATGGTTATGACCGCAAAAGTATCCGTGAGCCATTAGCAAGTTTTTTTTATGATCGCTGTCATGCAGTCAGCAAGCAACAGCACGCCGTAGAACGTATCCGGGAACTGTTTGCTGTCAGCCTGGGTTATATCAAACCAGCAGCACAGGGCGATTATGGAATTGCCCGTCATTTTCTGCACCCGCACCCAGAAAATCAGAGCAATTATCTGGTTTTTCTCCATGCCACAACTCGCGATGAAAAACATTGGCCGGAAAGCCATTGGCGGCAACTCATTGCTGAAATTCAGCCGACGGGTGTACGAGTTAAACTCCCCTGGGGTGCAGAACATGAATACCAACGTGCGCTGAGACTAGCGGAAAACTTCCCTCATGTGGAAGTATTACCGAAGCTGACTTTGGCACAAGTGGCCCAAGAACTGGCCGGTGCAAAAGCGGTTGTTTCTGTTGATACTGGCCTGAGTCACCTCACTGCCGCATTGGATCGCCCTAATATCACGCTGTTTGGTCCGACAGATCCAGGACTCATTGGTGGTTATGGCAAGGAACAAATATCTTTAAAAGCAGAGGATGGGAATATCAACAGTATTACACCATCGAAGGTATTAGCTCATCTCCAGAAAAATATTGGCTGATTAATGATTAAATCTGAGGCGTTTCTGGTAGGCGCCTGAGTTTTTAATCATTAATTGAAAACAAACAATTCACTATAAATCATCTTCTATATTATTTATCCCCTTATTAAAATAAGCGATTTATAATAATAGATTTAAATAATTTCAAGTCATATTCCCCCATTAATCTAATTGATAGAAAATATATTATTTAAATTTTTTAATCGAAAACTATATCATATAAGAACTTTCTTTTAACTTTATATTATTAATAAAATACACTCTAATTTAAAAAACAATATATTTAACATCTAGCCTAATTTGGGCAGTATTATCTGCCCAAAATTAAGTGAATCTCTATTAATATCTTTATATTAATTCTATTTTATTAATCATGATGATCTCTTAAATTGATAATATTCAGCCAATGTCATTCCTTGAACCTGTGGCTGTAAATAGTTAAATAGTGCCTCTAGATCCTGATAAAGTAATTCAATCTGTTCTTCATTTTTAAATGTCGGGCTACCACCAGGCATAAATTCAGATGAATGCAGCATAAATTCAACATAATCACAGCCTTCTGCTAATGTCTGCTGGACCACTTTTTTCATTTGCGCCAGATTGCCCCCCTTTGGCCTTAACCAGTTAACAGATGGGGAACGCTGTTTCCCACGTAAGCTATCATATTTCTGTTTAAGAAAATTCATCAGCGGAGGATGTTTATATTGAATGCTCATAGGAACTTCCAGCAAAGGAGAATCACCTTCTTTAGCAATATTCTGCAAATCCATAAAATAGGCATAAGATGGAAAATGACGATAGTCAGTTCCACCGTTGCCATTAGGATCGCCTTTAGTGAAACGCCAATTAACCCGTGGCGTTACTGAACAATCGACTTGATAACCATATTCCACCAACAATTCAGCATAATATTCATTAAATGCCCAACGACCTGCCCGATGACTTAACATTTTAATCTGTAGTTTGTCTTCCAATAACTTAGTCATGAGATCAACTTTGGCTCTAACTTGTTCTTTTGGAAATTCAATCAGATAAGGCTTATAACGCATATCATCGTCTGTCAGAGGCACAAGTGGTGGGTTATTCCAGGCGTGTAGGTGCATGCCAATTTCCCCCTGTTCTCTGGCAATAATATCTTTGGCAAATTCAATATATAAATCATCCATTGCCATTTCATAATTCGTCAACCAAACTGGCTTAAAACCAAAGCGCTCGCATAAATGCTGAAATCTTGGTAAATAATGGGTATTTTTTGTCGAGATCTGACCGTGATTTTGCCACAGGTCATCGCCCTCAGTATCAATAGTGATAATAAATGCAGGTCGAGTCATCAGAATATGCCCACAATAGAATAAAATGATGGCTTTATAGTACGCAGATCTATAAAATAGTGCAATTACCTTATCATATATATAACAGCTCTATATCTCATTAAACCCTATATTTCGTATCTAATCTTATCAATAAAAAACTTTATAAAATGAAATGTTAGATTTTTCAGAAAGTTGTTTTTCCCTCTATCAATTCTTTTAATTTCCGAGGCTTTTTATATTTATTAATTTATCTAAACAATCATACTCTAAAAGCACATGTAACCATGCTTACTTCTTCATTAAGGATAGATATTTTGCCAAAATAATATCTAAATCAAACTGCTTATACATATCCTCTGTAATGACAGGTGGTTCATAGTAGGCAGACTTCATTTTTTCTGCAAGTGAATCAATTGTTAGCTCTGATTTATATTTTTCCAACTCGCCAACCATAATTTCATTAACGCCGCCGGGACACATCGTGCTAACAATAGGAGTATCGCAAATCAATGATTCAATCAGTACGTTACCTAATCCTTCACTATCAGAACTCAAGACCACTGCTTTAGCTCCACGGATAACAGGTAATGGATTTTCAAGGAATCCCGTTAAAACAACTTTAGACTGTAAGTTTAAATCCACAATCTTCTGTTTTATCTGTTGCGTAATATCCTCATCTCCGTGGCCGACAATCAATAACTTACACGGAATATCTGCTTTCGCAAACGCTGCTAATAAACGATCATGCCGCTTAACCCGGTGAAATCTGCCAACATGCAATAAATAGGTCTCATCCGAATAAGGGTTATTTTGCAGAGATTTTTCTTTAATATCTGGGATATTGAAAGGATTATAAATTGTTACCATTTTATTAGGCGCAAGCAACAAATTATTTTCTAAATCTTTTCCTACCGCATCAGATACACAAATTAAATTCCGATTATTATATGTCCACTTAATTTTTTGTTTCTTGAGCCAGCGAGACAATCCCGTTTTATTACCAAGATATGAGCTTGAAAATACCCCATGAATACAAAACCATACGTTTAATCCCGCTAATACTTTTGATTGCACAACAATGCGATCAGTTTTATGCAAGTTTGAGACAATCAACGCAGGGACTCCCTTGCGAAGAAAAACTTTTTCTAAAACCTTATCCATAGATTTAGCCCGACGGCAAATCTCAGTCTGTCTTCTAAAAAGCCCTTTGTACCCATCAGCATCGATGATCAATTCAATACCGTCAGGCACTGAATATTCACATTTCTCTGCCAAAGAGAGCAGCGTAACATCATATCCTCTCTGTTGCAGACCATCACAAAGCCGGATAGTGACATTTTCCGCACCGCCGCCAGGTAATCCATCAATGATAAATAATATATGTCCTTTCATGATGAGAGCACCCTTTCATATAATCCAATAAGCTGTTGTGATAAATGTTCCGGTGTATAACAGAGTATTCCCGTTCTCGCTAATTCTGACATTTTATTATTCAAATGATTTGAAGGCGTATTCTGAATCGCTTCCGTAATATCTGAAATAGCCAGAGCATCACAGACAAACCCGTTATTCCCAGAGTTAATAAATTCAGCGCCGCCACATGTCGTACTGGTTATTACCGGAAGCCCACAAGCCATTGCCTCCAGTATTACATTGGGAAACGGATCATATAAGGTCGGTAACAATAAGCCATCGGCAAGCTGATAAAAAGGCAGTGTTCTTTTCTGGACGCCCATAAACCTGATTCGTTCGTTACATCCCAGTGAATTGGCTAACTGCTTATATTTTTTCTCTTCTTTATCCTGCCCCACAACTATTAAATAGGCATCAGTCGCGCTCACCGCCTGAATCGCTGCTTTTAATCCCTTTCGCTCAAACCCCGAACCAACGTAAACTAAACATTTAGCCTGTACGGGAAGGTTATGTTCTTTCCTTAATTGTATTCTCTGAGATTCCGTTGCCGGAAAAAACTGTTTATTGTCTATCGAATTATAAATAACCGATATTTTTTCCTCAGAAAGCCCAAAATCCGTCATGACCTCCCTTTTTACCATTTCTGAGTTACAAATAACCATTTTTAATTCTGGCGCCGCATACATCTTTTGCTCAGCATCCATTACATAACGATGGTAACGACTCGTAAAAAGCAATTTGCTTCGCCAAGGAGATAAAACACGCGCACGCTGCTGTAGCCAGCGCTGATGAACGCCATCACCCGCACGATAAATATCGCAACCGGCAATACGTTCATGGCTTTGAACAAGATCAAATTGCTCTTTTTCCCATGTTATTTTGGCCGCTCTGGCAAATCCTCTTTCACGACTGATACGTCCCCATTTATGAGGATTTGCTAAATGAACATGCCAATCAGGATTAACGTCTCCCTGCCAGGAGCGCGTAATAACGTTAAGCTCCAAATTTTCATTCCCTAAAGCTTCTAAGGCGCGGGAGACAAAACGTTCTGCGCCACCATCCGGACGATATTTCTGCCGAATAATCGCAAGACGTACTAATTTCATAATAAATTTCTCCGGGCGGCAGCAATAACCATATCACTGGGAATGACATTCAGATAACGTATATCCGTTTTAGTATCAACATCATCAGGATCAGGTAAATCACCATAATCACCAGCCCAAATAACTTCACCTTTCGCTTCCCACGGACGCCAGAATACTAACTTTGATGGCCCAAATAAAGCGATAACCGGTGTTTTCAACGCAGCAGCCATATGCATAGCAACGGAATCCATCCCTATGAATAAATTAGCCTGCTCAATCAGCACTGCAAGTTGCGGCAAAGTTAACTGGCCTGCAAAAGAAACTACTCTTTCTTTTGGACAGTTTGATAAAATCTTCTCCACCATCTCCTCCTCCTTACGATCTGGTCCGGAGGTAACAACAATTGTCCAACCATCAGACTGCAATGCACTAATTGTTTCACTCATCTTTTTTTCATCCCAACATTTAAAAAACCAGCGGGATGTTGGTTGCACAACAATATATCTTTGATTCACACCATGCTTATCAAGAAGCGCCAAAACAGCTTCTTTATCCTCCTGACGGTAACTCATCGTCACTTTAGTGTTGATCAACGGAAGATTTAATAGCGAAAGGGCTGACAAATTTTGCTCAACAATATGCAAAAACTGGCTATGTTCTGTCGGAACAAGATTTGTGAAACATTTTTTCCAAAACAGGCTGCGCCGTTTTGCTAAATCAAACCCAATACGCACTTTTGCGCCAGTAAATCGTACCACAAATGCACTATACCACTGATCAGCAAGATTAATAACCATGTCGTATTGACGATGTCTTAATCGTTTAAGCAATCTCCATTCATGACCAAGATGTGCTTTGATTCCTTGTTTTTTCCATTGTCTATCTATAGAAAATAGATTATCCACAGAAGAAAGATCAGCCAATATTGGTTCGGTTTCTTTGTAGAGTAAAACATCAATTTCCACCTCAGGATAATTATCCTTAAGGGTATTAATAACTGGTGTAATTAATAATACATCACCATGATGTCGTAACTTTATTATCAGAATACGGTCAAATTGAGCGTGTAATTTACTCATTGCATTCCCAGTATAAAGATACAGATAAAAGAAAAAGCTGCCGCGACCATATGCAGAAGCTGCAAAAAAATCCGTGCTACTTTCACATTAATAGAAGCACGATCTTACGCAAAAATCCTAATTTACCCTTCTAATTATGTTCAGATTCTAGAAGCGATACGCATTTTCATACTTTCTTTGAAGCAATGTGATACTATTGGCGCTAATTTATGTAAATGAATTTGATAGAATGTTACTGCGTTTATATCAGGTACTTCTCTACCTTATCCAACCTCTCATTTGGTTGCGTTTATTGCTCCGCAGCCGCCAGGCGCCTGCTTACCGTCAGCGCTGGGGTGAACGCTATGGTTTCTGTGCCGGTAAAGTTGCCGCTGGAGGCATCCTGCTCCATTCCGTTTCCGTTGGTGAGACATTGGCCGCAATCCCTTTAGTCAGGGCTTTACGCCATCATTATCCTTTTTTACCCATAACCGTAACAACGATGACGCCAACAGGCTCAGAAAGAGTGCTTTCCGCTCTGGGAAATGATGTTAATCACGTCTATTTACCATACGATCTTCCCGGTTCTATGGAGCGCTTCCTCAATCAAGTTAATCCAAAGTTAGTCATCATTATGGAAACAGAACTTTGGCCTAATCTGATTTTCCAACTTCACCAACGTAACATTCCTCTGGTCATTGCTAATGCTCGTTTGTCTGCACGTTCTGCGGCGGGATACCAAAAGGTAGGAAATTTCGTAAAAACAATTTTGCGCAGCATTACCTTGATTGCCGCTCAGAATCCAGAAGATGGCGAACGCTTTATTGAACTGGGTTTAAAACGCTCTCAACTGACTATTACTGGCAGTTTGAAATTCGATATCTCAGTAACGCCTGAATTGGCAGCTAAAGCAGTGACATTACGACGCCAATGGGCTGCTCGCCGGCCTGTCTGGATAGCCACCAGTACCCATGATGGGGAAGAGAGTATTATTTTAGATGCTCATTGCAAGTTACTGAAACAATGTCCAAGTCTGCTGCTTATCTTAGTACCGCGCCATCCTGAACGTTTTATTAAAGCTGAAGAATTAACCAAGAAAGCTGGACTCAGCTATATTCTTCGTAGTTCCGATAAAATCCCTGACGCCAATATTCAGGTTGTTATCGGCGATACGATGGGCGAACTGATGCTGCTCTATGGTATTGCCGATTTGGCCTTCGTTGGCGGCAGTCTGGTTGAACGCGGCGGCCACAACCCATTAGAAGCGGCAGCCCATGCGATTCCAGTGCTAATGGGCCCGCATACTTTCAACTTTAAAGATATCTGCGCCAAGCTGAATCAGGCTAATGGTCTGATTACCGTGACGGACAGCCACTCTTTATTCACCGAGATCAACAGCTTACTGACTGACGAAGATTATCGTCTGTACTATGGTCGCCACGCAGCAGAAGTGCTGCATGAAAATCAGGGCGCTCTTCAACGTCTGCTGAAACTGCTGGAACCCTATCTTCCACCTCGGAGCCACTGAATGAGTGACAAAAAACGTCTTTCCGTTGTCATGATCGCCAAGAATTCAGCGGATCTGATAGCAGATTGCCTGACCTCAGTCCATTGGGCTGATGAAATCATCGTGCTCGATTCTGGTAGTTCAGACAATACTTGCCAGATAGCACAGGCAATGGGCGCAAAAGTATTTTCCAACACAGAATGGCCCGGGTTTGGCCGTCAGCGTCAGCTAGCTCAGCAATATGCTTCTGGCGATTATATTTTTATGATCGATACTGATGAACGTGTCACACCAGAACTCAAAGCATCTATAGAGCAGGTTCTGGCACATGCTGATAACAGCAAAGTCTACAGTTGCGCCCGCCGGAATCTGTTTCTTGGCCGTTTCATGAAACACAGTGGCTGGTACCCGGATCGCGTCATCCGCCTCTATGCCCGCGACCGTTATCAATACAATGACAATCAGGTTCATGAATCCCTTGAAACCAATGGCTCGCCAGTTGTTATTCTGCAAGGGGATTTACTTCATCTTACTTGCCGTGATCTGATGGAATTTCAGAGAAAACAGCTAAATTATGCTAAAGCTTGGGCAAAACAGCGCTATGAACAAGGTAAACAGTGCCGTTATTTCTCCGTTTTCAGTCACACTTTTGGGGCTTTTTTTAAAACCTGGCTGTTGCGAGCTGGCTTTCTTGATGGTAAACAAGGGTTAGTACTGGCTATTGTCAATGCTCAATATACGTTTAATAAGTACGTCGCGTTGTGGGAAAAGAGACAACAGAAGGGTAAAAATTGATGAAAACCAAAGCCATTTATCCCGGAACATTTGATCCTGTTACCTATGGTCATATTGATATCGTCACCCGCGCCGCGGATATGTTTGACCACGTTCTATTTGCTATTGCTAACAGTGCCAGAAAGAATCCTATGTTTACTCTGGATGAGCGCATTACCCTGGCAAAACAGGTGACCTCACACCTGGATAATGTGGAGGTGGTAGGTTTCTGTGAATTGATGGCTAATTTCGCCAAAAAACAGCAAGCCAATATTCTGATCCGTGGCCTGCGTTCAGTATCTGATTTTGAGTATGAGTGGCAGCTTGCTAATATGAACCGTCACTTTATGCCCGAATTAGAGAGCGTTTTTCTGCTACCCTCACAAAACCTCTCATTTGTCTCTTCATCCTTGATTAAAGATGTCGCTCTCCACGATGGCGATATCTCATCATTTCTGCCAGAACCTATTGCCGAAGCCATGCTAAAAAAATTGGGAAAATAAATTTACTCCGTTCACTGGAGGCGGCACAAAGTAGGATACTCCCTCTGCAACGCCTCCCCTAACTATTCGATCTCAACTAAATCCAATATCAACCAAATCCGATATCAACTAATACTGACAATGACGGCAAAAGAAAGTACTGCGCTGCCCAAGCTTAATACTCTCTATTTTTTCACCACAAATTCGGCATGGTTCTCCTGCTCTACCATAAACAAACAATTCCTGAGCAAAATAGCCCGGTTTACCATCAGATTGCAGGAAATCCCTGAGTGTCGTACCACCCTGCTCAATCGATCGTTGTAGAACCTTCTTAATCGTTTCCGCCAGTAAATTGGCTTCACGCTCAGTTAAAGTATGCGCGGGACGATCGGGCTGAATATGGGCAGTAAACAACGCTTCATTCGCATAGATATTACCGACTCCAACAACTAATTTGTTATCCATTAGCCAGGGCTTAATCAAGGTTTTCTTCTTACTTGATCGGGCGTAAAGATAAGAACCATGAAAATCATCAGAAAGCGGCTCCGGCCCCAAATGAGCTAATACCGAGCACCGTTCGAGATCATCGCTCCATAACCACGCCCCAAATCGTCTGGGATCGGTATAACGCAAAACCTTACCATCTGCCATCACTAAATCCACATGATCGTGTTTCTCCGCAGGGCGTTCTTCCGGCAAGATACGTAAACTACCCGACATCCCCAAATGGACAATAATCCAACCCTTTGCCAGTTCAACCAGCAAATATTTGGCCCGGCGTTGAATGCTAAGCACAAGCTGATCACTCAACTTCATAATTTCTTCCGCCACCGGCCAGCGTAGCCGGCTATTCCTGACTACCGCATACTGGATTACATTCCCTACCAGATGTGGCTCTATTCCCCGCCGGCTGGTTTCTACTTCTGGTAGTTCTGGCATGGTAATAACTCCTAAATATGTATATTGTTTCAACTCTATTGCATCTGAGCAGATTAAGATAATCTTTTCATGTATTATTTCCAACCAAACTCAACAGAAACGAAAGCAGATTGATGAATATGTTTAATATTAGAAGTCGTGATAAAAGATCATTATGGAATTTATCCATCATTGGGATTTATATAGCCCTTGTTTATCTGCCTGATATAACGAGATATAAAAATCTGGTTATCGTGCTTATTGGCATTACAGCACTAACCTATCTGGTGACAGATTTCCGCCAAGTGATGCGTTCCATACGTAGTTCACTGTTTCTATCCATCATGTTATTCCTCGTAGCAATGTTCTATTCAGTAGCGATTTCCGTCGATCCCGCATTGAGTTTTCAAGAGATGAATAAACCCATATTGAATGGACTGTTATTGTTCAGTTTTACTTTTCCTGTCGTACTGTACAAAGAAAATAAAGAAAGTATTGCCAAGATGATTCTGTACTCATTTGCCATTGGTATGCTGGCAATATGCCTAACTGATATTGGTAAATACATTATTAACTACAATAAAGGTGAAATGCCTTTTACCAACTTCAATCACCGAGAATTTTCTTACGGCTTTATTTTCTATTTTCCGGTCTTACTTTGTACTTGGGCATTGTGGAAGAAACATACCTTAGTGAGTTGGCTAATACTGTTTGTTGCTTCCGCTATCAGCCTGTTTTTGTTATTAGGCACCTTAGCTCGTGGCGCTTGGGTCGCCGTTGCCGTCATCACTGCTTTTATCATCATTATTAATCGGGAATGGAAGCTGACCATAATAGCGAGTTTAATCCTTAGTTTTTCAGTTGCACTTTCTCACACTACAATAATAGCTAATGAAAATACTAAATTACTATTTTGGAAGCTGACTCAAACTGATAGCAGTCATCGTTATCAAAATGGCACCCAAGGGGCTGCTCTTGAGTTGATTCTAGAAAACCCAATTAAAGGCTATGGTTATGGCAATAAAGTCTATCATAAGGTCTACAATGAACGCGCTGTTGACTATCCAGACTGGATATATCGCACATCCATCGGCCCCCATAATATCTTTCTGGCACTCTGGTTTGCCGGTGGAATCATTGGCTTGATGACTACTTTACTGATGACCTTCTCAGCACTGTATACGGGTAGCCATATTATTAGCCGTAACAATGGCGTAATAAAGCAAGCCAGTATTATTCTACTAACCGGATTTATCGGATTGTTTATTGTCCGAGGAGCCTTTGAAAATACCTATATCAATGAAATAGGTATTCTATTTGGCCTGATGATTGCTCTATATAAGCAGAAAAACGATTAATCAGACATCTCGGCTATATTATCAAACCGATTATTATGCAGAAATATCCTTCGATATTGTCTGCATAATAAGCTTCGCTCGCTGTTCCCAATTAAAACGCTCTGTCACCAACATTTTTGCATAACTGACTTGTGACCTAGCTTTTCCTGGATTATCTCTTATTAACTGAATCTGTCGAGCAAAACTCTCTGCATTTTCACTGTCAGCAAAACTGACCGCACTTTCATCAACTACATCACGAATCGAAGGAAAATCGGAGATAACCACAGGCTTATCCATCGCCATATATTCAAATAGTTTCAGTGGCGAAGTATAACGACTGCCAATGCTGGTTTTAGTTAATGGCAACAGGCAAATATCATTATCTGCAATTATCTGAAAACGTAATTTAGGTTGAATAAACCCAAGAAAATTAACTTTATCGCCAACCCCCATTTGCTGAGCAATCTGCCGCAATTGCTGAATTTGCCCTGATTCACCACCAGCAATATTCAATACTGCATTTTCAAGGTAAGCCATCGCTTTGATCGCCGTCGGAACACCTTTCCAACGATGCAAACTGCCCAAATAAAGGATCTGGGTTGGTAATTCAGCGTCGTCTGGCGCATGTTTATTTAATGACATCGATTCGACTGCCAGCATATCCACACCGTCTGGCGCAATAACTATTGGCGTGTTGACATTATATTCACTAATAATATCGTCACAGAGTAACGACGTCAGAACGAAAATAATCCTGGACTGACGATAAACAAAGTGTTCAATTTCTCTCAACTTCTGATATTTACGCTGGTTTTTATTTTCACTTAAATCATGCGATTCCTTAAATGACTGGGCAAAAATCTCATGACTTTCAAAAAACAGCGGAATTTCTGGATGTTCACATAATAAATACTTTGCCATTTTCAGATTACGAGTAAAAATGGCATCTACCTCATTTTTCTTCAACCAATGGGAAACCTGGAAATAGAACATTTTTTGGGTATTGAATGGAAAATACCATTTACGCCGAATATTGCGTAAAGATACCAGTCTAACTGATGGTGATAATGAACGCCCCAGTATCTCCTCTGCGGTATTTTTACCTTCCGGCGTAACCAGATATATGCTAGCTCCCTGGCGAGCAAACGCATCAACATTCTGCAAAATTTGCAATGATGCTACCCGATAATCAGGAACCGGATAGGGATCAATATAGGCAATCTTCATTATTTATCGCTTTCAGTAAACGATTTGCCGAATGCTCCCAGGTATACATTGTTTCAATCCGTTGACGAGCCGCTTTTCCCATTTCTTGCCCCCTGTCTGGTTGAGACAATAAAAAATTAACCGCATCGGCAATTGCTGAAGCATCTCCCGGCGTGACCAAAATGCCCGAATTACTTTCGTTACCGACAACTTCGGGTATGCCTCCGATATAACTGGCAATAACCGGTCTGCCACACGCCATCGCTTCCGCAATCGTAATCCCAAACGCTTCGTCACCAATACTTGGAAAAATCCCCGCATCACCAGCAGCATAATATTCAGGCAACTGATCATGCCCTACCGGTGGATGGAAGATGACCTGTTTTTCCAGCCGCAGTGTCGCAACCCGCTTTTCCAGGCGTTGCAGATCTTCACCCGCCCCGATAATCAGCAACTTAACATCTTTATCCTGTAGCTGAGCCACTGCCTCAATAGCCACATGCATGCCTTTCCAACCAACCAACCGCCCGGCAAAGGTCAGCAGAAATGTTTTATCACTGATCCCAAGACGAGTTCTGACAGAAGAGTCTATTGGCCTAAATTTATTAATATCAACACCGTTGTAAATCACCTGCGGAAATTGTTTAAAATGGTGTTGAATCTGCCAGGCATTAAAATGGCTGCACGCCACCCAAGCTGAAATTCGCTTACTTAGCTTTCTGTCACCCTTGAAAAAACTGGTGCCGCCGCTCATATAGCAAAATTTAGTACGACTCTCTTTTGGCATCATTCGAGGCCAGAAAAAATCAAATGGCTTGGTCAGAATAATCCAGTCAAAATCTTCAGCAACAACCGTATCATGAGCATGGCGAGCAAATGAGTAGCGTTCAATAATACGCTGAAAACGCCGACCAATATTAATCACTTTCTCTCTGGGAATGAATGGAAAAGTATGAATCTGAATTACCCTTCCATTGAGTTCTGGCTGGACATCACCCTTCCCACCAAAAATATGGATCTCATGACCGGCATCAGTCAACGCTTTCGCAAGTTCCCAGACTGCCGTCTGAATACCACCGTAAGACATCGTTACCGTGACATCAACCAAACCTATTTTCATCTTTTTTTCCTGACGACGTAGTTTCTAGTAACTTTTGCGTTGCCTGCCAGACTTGTTCAACAGATATTGCAGACATCGAGTCTTTACGTGTGGCTTGCATATAGTGAACCGGATGTTCAATAACCGCCAAATGTGAATGCTGTTGAGGCGCTAAAAAGCAGCCAGGGTGAAAACTATGATACATAGCAACCATCGGGATACCCAAAGCACCGGCTAAGTGTGTCGGCCCTGTATCAACACCAACATATAAATCAAGTCTACTCATTATTGCTGCATTCTGTCGCATTGTTAGTCTACCAACCAATGAAGTACACTTTTCAGCCCCTAATCTTTTCGCCAGTGACTGTGCAGTAATTTTGCCGTCAGTACTGCCTAATAACATAATATGCGACTGGGGATAACGGCTATAAATGTGTTGCGCTAATTGGTAAAAATGTTCAACCGGCCAATCACGATAAGCTTTTGCCGGGAAACTTTGTAACTGAAAACCAATCAGGAGTTTATTCTCTAAATGATACTGCCGCATAAAACTATCGGCAAAATGTAACTCCTTTTCACTAACACAATAATTCAACCGCCAGTCACTTACCTCAACATCTACCGCACCAGCAAGCATGGCCCGTTCCTGTTGAGCAGGCATCAACACCTTTGGCTTTTCCACAGTCAGCCAATCAGGTTGCAACGTGGACTTATCTGAAAATGAAACTGTTAAGCGCGATTTACGTTTTGCGTACTGCAATAAAGGTTTATCGTCACTATATACTAAAGCCAGATCATAATGTTTACGGGTAAACCAACCACACCATTTTGCCTTACCTTTCGAAAAAGCAGTCAATTTATTGATATCATTTATATTTTCAAGGATTTGTTTAGTCCTTTTATGAGCCATAACATCAATATTCGCACCAGGCCATTTCTGCTTTAAAGCACGAATCACCGGTGTTACCAATAAGGTATCACCGAAACGTGCTACAACAATGACCAGAATATTCTTGATCTGCATAAGACAATTATCTAATTAATCTGCTATAAAATTCAACAAAATATACAAAAAAAACATTTTTGCATACAATTGATCGCAATAGGGTGATTTAACTAATAATCAACTTCAAAGTGATTTAATATCAATAAGTTGATATTACCCAAAACCATAAACCAAAGAATAAGGACCAGAATAAATCTTAAAAAATGTTAACGTTTTTTACCTTTAATGCTGTGAAAAAAGATATTTTCCATTTTATCCAACATATTATCTATGCCAAATAAAGCCATTGCCCGCTTTAATGAACAATGACCGAATTGCAAGCGCAGTTCATTATTATGCATCAACAAATCTAAACTTTTCGTCAATAACTCTGTATTTCTGGGTTCCACGATATAACCCGTTTCACCATCAACTACCGCTTCGGCAATTGCACCAACAGAGGTTGATACAACAGGTATCCCACACGCCATTGCTTGCATAATGCCTTGTGGCACGCCTTCATTACCAAAAGAAGGTAATGCAAATAAATCCATCGCATTCAAGCAATCAGGCACATCCTGACGGTTGCCTAAAAAAATGACGCTGTTTGACAAACCT
The DNA here is from genome assembly GCF_001083805.1 of Photorhabdus luminescens subsp. luminescens. Taxonomy (GTDB): domain Bacteria; phylum Pseudomonadota; class Gammaproteobacteria; order Enterobacterales; family Enterobacteriaceae; genus Photorhabdus; species Photorhabdus luminescens. Next base: position 160,555 of record NZ_JXSK01000009.1, read on the forward strand.
TCTCGCTTTACTAATGGTTCCAATGATTTACGTTGTGGACCATCACCAACAAACAAAAGTTGCCAATCAGGATATTTCTGGTGCAAAACTTTCCAGCTTTCTAACAGATAGCGATGCCCTTTCCAGGTTCTCATGGTCGCTACGACACCTAATGTCGGTTTATCTTGAATTCCAATCCGCTGACGGCAAACTTTCTTATCTTCTGGTCGGAAACGATCTAAATCGATGCCGGTGGGCACTGATGTCATATGTTGTAATGGATAATGATTATTGGTGTGCAGATATTGGCGTAGTTTTTCACCGGTAGTCGCAATATGTCGGCATGCTCTCAGATACAACCAACGGGTTGATATTGAATGAGAAACATGGGTAGAAACATGCCTGGTTCTGACCATTGGCGGCATATGCCTTAACGTCGTGCAAGCCGCAGCAACCAACCATGCATCTGTCGAGCTATGTGTATTAATAACGTCAAATTGACGGCCTTCTTTTTTCAACCAATGACGCATAGCAAGAAAGCAGGACAGCCGCTTTTTCTCAATAGGCAGAGCTACTGCCGGCACACCATAAGATTTTGCTTCACGGTAGATATTCGAACCAGGACAACAGACAATAACCACGTTGTGTCCACGTTTTATCATTCCTTGGGATTCCGTCAGAACACGAATTTCCTGACCACCCCAACCACAAGAAGATTCCGTATGTAAAATATTTAGTTTTTCTTTAGCCATTTCGGTTTCATATCCAGCCTACCGGAAGGCGCTAGTATAGCGAAACAACATCTTACGTCTACGAATAACAGGATATATATGAAATGCAGAGAAGAATCAGTGAATATCTGTTAAAACTTTTCAGACAACAAAAAACCCGGCCTAGGCCGGGTTTTTATCAAATCAACCAAAATTTTATTTAATCTTGGCTTCTTTATACATAACATGCTGACGAACAACTGGATCAAATTTTTTCATTTCCAGTTTCTCAGGCATAGTACGCTTGTTCTTCGTAGTGGTATAGAAGTGACCAGTACCAGCAGAAGAAACTAGCTTAATTTTATCGCGAATACCTTTAGCCATTTTTCAGCTCCTTAGTACTTCTCACCGCGGGTACGAAGCTCAGCCAAAACTGCATCGATACCCTTCTTATCAATCACACGCATACCTTTAACAGATACACGCAGAGTTACAAAGCGCTTCTCGGACTCAACCCAGAAACGGTGGGAATGCAGGTTAGGCAGAAAACGACGCTTAGTCGCATTCAATGCATGAGAGCGGTTATTACCACTCATCGGGCGTTTGCCAGTAACTTGGCAGACTCGGGACATGTCTATTCTCCAAAAATCAAATCAGCTCGAGCTTTGTATTGGGTATGGCCGCCTCGTCAGGCTTAGGAGCCCATCTCAGCAAATTCTACTGAAAAGACTCACATTTACTCAGAAAATGTGCTGAGATAGGCTCTTCTCGCCAAACCAAAGATCCTCAAAGGTGGCGTAGTATACGCCCTCAATCGCTGACGCTCAAGTCCCGCACAACCAAAGATCCACAAGGATCTTGAAAAAGTTAGCTTAAATCCATCCTCGCTCAGCAAATGAGACACAACATTGCCGGCCAATAACCAGATGATCCAGCACTTTTACACCAACCAAATTACAGGCATCAATCACTTTATCTGTAACAATCTTATCTGCCAAACTTGGCTCTGCATGACCTGATGGATGATTATGAGCCAAAATAACGGATGAAGCATTCACCTTTATCGCTGATCGGACAATTTCACGAGGATGAACTTCAACTTTATTAATTGTGCCTTTAAACATCTCCTCATGACAGATGACTCTATTTTGATTATTGAGAAACAACACAACAAATATTTCCCGATCACGCCCCGATAATAGGTTTTGCAAATACTCTTGAGTCACGCTTGGACTACTCATAATATCCTCATGCATGAACTGGCTGGAAAAAAAACGCTTTGCCAGTTCTGCGATAGCCTGCAATTGTGCATACTTGGCTAATCCCATTCCTTTATGAGAACAAAAAGTGTCATAATCAGCAGAGAGTAAATGGTACAAAGAGCCAAATTCTTTCAGTAGAAATTCAGCCATTCGTAAAACAGGCAGTCCTCTGGTCCCGGTACGCAAAAAAATAGCCAGTAATTCAGCATCTGTCAGAGACACCGAACCATAAGCCAACAATTTTTCTCTGGGAGCTAAATTTGAATATATTTCTCCTGTATTTTCAGCGATATCAACTCCCATATATTCATCTCCCTGTTCTATTTCACCTGATACGAACAGTATTCCATGCCTTGAATATAAGGGCGAATATCATATTCAAGAGCTGCGTAGCCGCTCGCAAACTTATTCTTTTTTACCATCAAAGCTCAGACTCTGCTCAACTCTGTAATCTCTTGTGATAAAATCTTGGCCCCTTGCAACTTAATATTCGGACAATCATGATGGCAGGACTTTCCGGCAAACAGATTGTGCTCGGTATCAGCGGAGGGATAGCCGCTTACAAAACTCCCGAGCTGGTACGTCGCCTGCGCGATCGCGGCGCACAAGTACGTGTAGTAATGACACCAGCAGCAGAAGCGTTTATTACACCAATGACGTTGCAGGCGGTTTCTGGTTATCCCGTGTCTGATGACTTGTTAGATCCGGCAGCAGAAGCGGCGATGGGGCATATTGAGCTTGGCAAGTGGGCCGATCTGATTATTCTCGCCCCCGCTACCGCTGATTTACTGGCTCGCTTGGTAGTCGGTATGGCAAATGACCTCGTGACAACGGTCTGTTTGGCCTCCCCAGCCCCAATTGCCGCAGTGCCCGCAATGAATCAACAAATGTTTCGAGCTCAAGCAACACAACATAATCTCAAACATCTTGAAGAACGAGGCGTTCTCCTGTGGGGACCGGACAATGGCAGCCAAGCTTGTGGTGACGTTGGCCCCGGCAGAATGCTAGATCCCTTGGCGATTGTCGAACTCGCTGAGCAACATTTTCAAACCAATCGGGACTTAGCTCACCTAAAACTTGCTATCACCGCTGGACCAACCCGAGAAGCACTAGATCCCGTCCGCTTTATCAGCAACCACAGCTCCGGCAAAATGGGGTTTGCTATCGCCCAAGCTGCGGCAACACGTGGTGCGGAAGTCACCCTTATCACTGGTCCCGTTAATTTACCGACACCACCGGGAGTCAAACGAATCGACGTCACCAGCGCCCTGGAAATGAATGAACAAGTACAGGCAGTTGCGGGTTCACAGAATATCTTCATTGGTTGTGCTGCGGTTGCAGACTATCGCGCGAAACAGATTGCCGAAGAAAAAATTAAAAAACAGGGTGATGAGATCACTTTTACCCTGATAAAAAACCCGGATATTGTTGCCAATGTAGCAGCAATGCAGGAAAACCGCCCTTTTGTGGTTGGATTTGCGGCTGAAACCCAGAATGTGGAAGAATACGCACGAAAAAAACTGAACCAAAAACATTTGGATCTGATTTGTGCAAATGATGTATCCCTTACCGGCCACGGCTTTAACAGTGATACTAATGCATTACATTTGTTCTGGCATGAGGGAGAAATCCGTTTACCTCATAGTAATAAGTTATTACTTAGCCACCATTTATTAGACGAGATAGTCAAACGCTATGATGAAAAAAATCGACGTTAAAATTCTTGACCCACGTATCGGGAGGGAATTTCCTTTGCCAACTTACGCCACGCCAGGCTCCGCCGGTTTAGATTTGCGGGCTTGCCTGGACAATGCGGTAGAACTGGCTCCAGGCCAAACAGAACTGCTGCCAACCGGGCTTGCTATTCACATTGGCGATGAACAATTGGCAGCCGTTATTCTGCCTCGTTCAGGTCTTGGACATAAACATGGCGTCGTTCTGGGTAATCTTGTGGGGTTGATTGATTCTGATTACCAAGGTCAGCTAATGGTTTCCGTCTGGAATCGTGGTGATAAAACTTTCACTATCCAGCCAGGAGAACGTATTGCTCAGATGGTTTTTGTACCCGTCGTCCAGGCTGAATTCAATCTGGTAGAAGATTTTGAAACCAGCGAAAGAGGCAGCGGTGGTTTTGGTCATTCCGGTCGCCAATAAATCTCTGTAAAACCTAAAACCATTTAACCCATTATCATATTCTTTGCTCAAAACCCCGTTGAGCAAAGAATTACTGATTTTATTTGTTTTGCTGTTCTTAACAAAGGTCTTGTCAGACATGGCAGAAAACGAAAATACGAAGAAAAGAAACAGGCGCGAGGAGATCTTGCAGGCGCTGGCGCATATGTTGCAATCCAGTGATGGCAGCCATCGAATCACTACCGCTAAACTGGCCGCCAACGTGGGCGTTTCCGAAGCTGCCCTATACCGGCACTTTCCTAGTAAAACCCGGATGTTTGACAGCTTAATTGAGTTCATTGAAGACTCATTAATTTCACGGATTAACCTGATTCTGCAAGACGAGAAAGATACCACGGCTCGTATTCGCCTGATATTGATCCTGATTCTGGGTTTTTCAGAAAAAAATCCCGGTCTGACCCGCATCATGACAGGCCATGCTCTCATGTTTGAACAAAACCGGCTGCAAGGGCGCATAAATCAGTTATTTGAACGAATTGAAGTACAGATCCGTCAAGTTTTAAAAGAGAAAAAATTACGTGATGGGCAAGGTTTCAGTTATGATGAGTCGTTATTAGCTTCTCAGTTACTCGCATTTTGTGAAGGGATGCTATCACGTTTTGTACGCTCTGAGTTCCACTATCGTCCAACACAGGAATTTGAAGCGCGCTGGCCATTATTATTGGCTCAGTTACAATAAGTTATTCTACTACTCACCCCGCCCGTTATTGGGCGAGGGCTTTTTTTTGAAGCTTATCTATCAGATACCGTACTGCGCACGATAGGCTTTTACTGCATCCAGATGATCTTTCATCTCTGGTTGACCACTCAAATAATTAATCAAATCATTCAAAGTAATGATAGAAAACACTTTGCAGCCATAATCTCTTTCCACTTCCTGAATTGCCGAGATTTCACCATTCCCACGTTCCTGACGATCAAGACAAATCATTACGCCGGCAAGCGTCGCATTATGCTGCTTGATAATCTCCATCGATTCACGGATAGCTGTACCTGCGGTAATAACATCATCAACCAGAACAACATTGCCTTTAAGTGAGCTACCAACCAAAGTACCGCCTTCGCCATGATCTTTAGCTTCCTTACGGTTAAAACAATATGGCATATCAATATCATGATGCTCTGCCAGTGCGACTGCCGTTGTCGTTACAATTGGAATACCCTTGTACGCGGGTCCGAATAACAAATCGCACTGAATACCGCTATCCAACAAGGCTGCTGCATAAAAACGCCCGATTAACGCCAAATCACGCCCAGTATTAAACAACCCGGCATTAAAAAAATACGGGCTTTTACGTCCTGATTTCAGGGTGAATTCCCCAAATTTCAGTACCTGTTTTTTTAGCGCAAGCTCGATAAATTCGCGCTGATAGGCTTTCATTGGTGTCTCTCCTTCTTTTCATCATAGTTATGGCCACACAACAGGCATAAAAAAGGCGACTACTCTGTCGCCTGATCAACTTATTATTTTAATGCATTTCTCTGCGCTGAAAAAATGTCCTCTAATCCTCCTTTGGCAAGGGCCAATAAGGATAACAACTCATCATGGCTAAATGGCTCGCCTTCCGCTGTGCCTTGCACTTCAATCATCCGGCCATCTTCCATCATTACGACATTCATATCAGTTTCAGCAGCGGAATCTTCCACATATTCCAGATCACAACGGCCTTCACCATCCACAATGCCAACAGAGACCGCAGCAACCATTGATTTCAGAGGACTCACTTTCAGCTTGCCTGCTTCAACCATTTTATTCAACGCATCAACTAGCGCGACACAAGCACCAGTAATAGAAGCTGTACGGGTACCGCCATCAGCCTGAATAACATCACAATCCAGCGTAATGGTGTATTCACCTAGCTTTTTCAGATCAACAGCGGCGCGTAGCGAACGGGCAATTAAACGCTGAATTTCCATCGTCCGGCCGCCCTGTTTGCCTTTAGCTGCTTCACGAGCATTTCGGGTATGAGTAGAACGCGGTAACATGCCATATTCCGCCGTCACCCAACCCTGCCCCTGACCTTTCAAGAAACGAGGAACCCCTTCTTCAACGGAGGCATTACATAACACTTTGGTGTCCCCAAACTCGACTAAAACCGAACCTTCCGCGTGCTTAGTATAATGACGGGTTATAGTGATAGGACGCACTTGTTCTGCCGCTCTTCCTGTTGGGCGCATAGTGTTATCTCCGTTGTTAAATCATTATTGGGGGCGCATTATACGGCCTAACAGGGCTAATTCCTATCCTGCATCTACAACGAGCGTTATAATCTCTTAATCTTTTGTTTAAATTGGGAACGAATCATGATCCGTAGTATGACTGCTTTTGCACGGCGAGATATTAAAAGTGAATGGGGAAATGCAGCTTGGGAACTACGCTCCGTTAATCAGCGTTATTTAGAAACTTATATCCGCCTACCAGAACAATTCAGAAGCTTGGAACCGGTGATTCGTGAACGTATTCGTTCCCGTCTGACTCGCGGAAAAGTTGAGTGCAACCTGCGTTTTGAACTGGACTCACGCGCTCAAGGCGAACTTATCCTGAATGAAACTTTAGCAAAACAGCTAGTCAATGCAGCGAACTGGGTCAAACAACAGAGCAACGAAGGTGAAATCAACCCTGTTGATATTCTGCGTTGGCCTGGCGTTATGGCAGCAGAAGAGCAAGACTTAGATGCTATCAACACTCAATTGTTGAAAGAGCTGGATATAGCGCTGGATGCTTTTATTCAAAGCCGTGAAGCCGAAGGCAATGCACTTAAAATTATGATTGAGCAACGTTTGGATGCGGTGACCGAAGAAGTCAGTAAAGTTCGCCAACAAATGCCTGAAATCATGCAATGGCAACGGGAACGCCTGCAAACCAAACTGGAAGAAGCACAGGTACAGCTCGAAAATAACCGTCTTGAGCAAGAGTTGGTTTTACTCGCTCAACGCCTTGATGTGGCAGAAGAGTTAGATCGCCTTGATGCCCACGTCAAAGAAACCCGTAATATTCTAAAGAAAAAAGAAGCCGTCGGCCGCCGCCTGGATTTTATGATGCAGGAATTCAACCGCGAATCTAATACGCTTGCCTCCAAATCTATCAATGCCGATATCACTAACTCCGCTATTGAATTGAAGGTGCTAATCGAGCAGATGAGAGAGCAGATTCAGAATATTGAGTAACGTTTCATACTGACTCAAAAATCCAACGCATGTTTCTGGTGTACTTAAAAGAGCACTTATCAGGTTTTAAGTACACCCTCCAAAACACAGGTGGATATAGCGGAAAATTCACAGACATACCAATTCGAACATGGATAAAGGAATGAAGAATCTTTGCTAAGAACCCGGACAGAACAAACTATACCTGTGCAATTGTAAAATTTGTACAGCTATAGCAGTTCCATTATTGATGCTTCATCCTTTTGGCTGATTGAATAACATGCAATCTAAGTGTACGTTTAACATGTACATTTCAGGAGGAATAATATGCGCACATATACATCAACCCAAGCCAGAGCTAATATTTCAACTTTGTTGGACACAGCCGTCAACGGTGAACCAGTTGAAATCACCCGCAGGAACGGCAGCGCCGCTGTGGTAATTAGCAAAGCTGAATACGAGAATTATCGAAATGCCAAACTGGATGCCGAGTTTGATCACATTATGCAGCGCCACGGGCATACTGTAGAGGCGTTGACCGACCGATGATGTGGGTGAGCGCACAGGAAATTATCGCATTCCATCTTCGTTACCATGACATTCCTCTATCGTAATGGCATACAGATCCTTGATAGCGACAATACACTGGAAAATCTGACTGTAGATGCCGCTACTGGTGAGAAAAGCGTTAGCCAGTTGGCGCAGTATTTACGGGAGCTGGTAGAAAATATTGACTCACTCAGCTAAGTAACCCTGTTTTTCCCGTACTTAAATTTAAACTTTCCTTTTAGTCCACATTAATATCAATGTAGTCTAAGTTATCAACATAGAAATTAACATACTCTTTGTTATTGGTTTTAGATCTAACTATTTTAGGCCGCCCATAAATAAAAACAAATGCAGTGGATCTTTGTGTCTGTATTATTCTTGACAACCTCTTGATGACAAGTTTTTTTACATGACGGATTCGACTAATAAGTACTTTTCAGACTGTGTAATAACTCAATTTATTACTATCCTGGGTCATTAACTGCACCAATTTAGGGTGAACAAATAACTTTTCTTTCCCGGCCTGAATTTCTTGTAATACTCCAATATCACACAACTGCTTTAAATAAACCGAAGCAGTTTGGCGTTTAGCAATATCACACTCAACCAAATTACTAATACGGCAGTAAGGTTGTTCAAATATCACCTGTACCAGCTCATGGCTATAAACTTTAGGCAAGCTTTGCTTTATATACTCGCTGGTATGTTCAATCAATTCTCTTACCGCAGCAATTTTATCCGTAGTCCATTTAGCAGTTTGCTCTACTGCGGTTAACATATAGATAATCCACTCTTCCCATTTGCCAGCAGCGGTAACCTGGGAAAGTAGCCGATAATAATCACGCTTATGTTGTACAATGTGGCGACTTAAATAAAGAATTGGCAATGTCAAAAGCTGCTGTTCAATAAGATAGAGAATATTAATGATACGGCCGGTACGTCCATTACCATCAGTAAATGGATGAATGGCTTCAAATTGGTAGTGAGCAATAGCCATCTTGATTAATGGGTCGACTCCATCTTCTGCATGAAGAAATTGCTCCCAATTGCTGATTAAATCACGTATCTGAGATTCTCCCTCTGGCGGCGTATAAATAATCTCGCCCGTTGCTTGATTACTAAGCGTTGTACCAGGAACTTTGCGAATATTCATATCAACAGCTTTTAGTCGGCTACAAACTTCAATAGCTGTATTCGTACATAGTGGCCGCCGAGTTAATTGTATGAACCCTTCATAAAGCGCAGTACGGTAGCGTAGTGCTTCTTTCGTTGCAGGATCAGCCAGACTGGCTTCTTGTGCATATTGGAACAGTTTGTCTGAAGTCGTAACAATATTTTCGATTTCTGAGCTATCTTTTGCTTCCAGTAGTGGTAACAAATTAATGAGTAACCCCTGATTAGGCAACAATTCACCAGCTTGCTTAAGCTCAGCCAGTGCAGCTCTGGCAGGTATACAGGCTTTTAATACTGCAATGGATTCCATCACCTTTATGGTTGGCGGCAATAAGGGAATAGCATTAAAAGGCTCATCGGGCTGCCATGTCATATTTATATTTCCTATTTTTTTCGACACGTTGCGAGTATATGTTGACGGCATCGACACGTAAAGACTTCATGTCGATAAAATCAAAAAATTTCGACATGTAACGGCTTCATGTCGATAGAATCGACATACGGAAATCATAGCGAATAACACAGCATGAATGGAGCAACCAGTCTACAAGAACGAGTCGAACGACTGGTTGCTTAAACCTGATTAAACTGCTCTGCTACTTTCTCTGCTACCTTCTCCGTTAAACATAAAAAACAGTGCGCCAGTCAGTAATATCAATCCACCAGATATCATTAAAAGAGATTGAATATTAATATAGTCAGCAATTGGGCCAAACAGCACCATACCTAATGGCAAAGAGCAGGACAAAGCGATCTGAACTAAACTGAATACCCTACCCATCATCTCAGGTTCGACTCTTTCCTGAAAAACCGCGATTATCGGTGCGTTAAAACAAGGTGTTACTATGCCTAAAAAGACGTTAAGTACCAGATAAAGCGGGAACCAATAGGCATTACCAAGAGCGATCATAAATATGCCAAAAAATGCGCAAGCTATCGCCGTTATACGCATTTTATTTTTATACTCACTCCAGAAAGAAATCAGCAATCCACCTAAAACCGCGCCGGCGCTAAATGTCATTTCATTAACGGCTAAACGCCACGACTCTTCACCAAATGTCCTATTAACTAACAAAGGTGTCAAAAACGCAGCCGGACTAATCAGAAAGCAAACACAAATCAGAAAAATCAAAAGGTTTCTGATTAATTTATTCTCTTGCAAATAACGGAAACCCGCTAAAATTGCCTGAAATTTATTATCCGGCATGGAATTAGAAACAATTTTGGGAATAGGAATAAACGAAACAATACTAATGCCAATAATGGCAGTCGTTACGTCCACTAAAAAAATATTTTCCATCGAAGTCTGAGAGTACAAAAAACCACTGATAGCTGGAGATGCCAGCATCATCAGTGAAGTCAAAGAAGTATTAATACCATTAACCCGCAGTAATTTTTCTTTAGGGACGAGTTGCGGGATAATCGCACTCACTGCCGGTGTCTGGATACCCGTTCCCAATGAACGGACAATCAGCGCCACAAATAACAATTCAATGCTCTTGAATCCAAGCATAAAAGAGATCGCCAAACCAAGCGTGACTAATGCAATTAACGCATCAGAGGCAATACTGAGCAACTTACGGTTATAAGTATCCGCCCAAACGCCCGCAAATAAAGAGATCAATACCTGTGGAAGAAATGCACAGAGTACCGAAATAGCCAGCATTTCCCCCGATGAAGTATTTAAGGTGATATACCAGACGATAGAGAACTGGACAATGGAAGAACCTAGCAAAGAAATTATTTGAGCTGATAAAAATAAAGCCGTTTTGCGTTTCCAACCTGGAAGTAATGCACTCATTTTAACTACGCCCCTTAAAATCTAAGAGGCGTAGTGACTGAAAATAATTATTCAAACACAAACTCCTCTAGTTCTTTTATTGTTGGTGCGCCAGCAGCACCAGAACGGTTGACGACAATAGCAGCAACACGATTGCCAAATTCAACAGCATCTCTTAGCGACATCCCCTGCGATAATCCCGCAAGCATGCCGCCACTATGAGCATCGCCAGCACCGATGGTATCCACCACTTTCACTTTATAAGCAGCAACATATTCTGGATCACGATCAGATAGACATATCCATGTCCCCTGTGAACCTAACCGGCAGATAATAGTAATTTTTCTTTTACTGGAATAACCGCTAGCCTGGACGACAGGATCACCTTCTCCGCACAATATAGCAACTTCATCACGGTTCAGTGTCAGAATAGTCCGGTCAGCAGGCAATGCATCAAGAAAAGCAGGCGCTATTTCTGGTAAACGTGGGCCAAAATCCAGCAATAATGTTTGCCCGGGTGGTGACGCCAGTAACCAGTCACATAAAATCGCCGTTGATTTACCCGCCATGACATAACCACTGGAGTAGATATATCCCTTTTCCGGCAAAGCAATCGAAGAGAGCATTGACGTACTCCAGTCAACTTCACAACCACTCACAGAGACAAAACTTCTTTCACCATCCGGTTCAACCATCGCCAAACACCAGCCATTATCAAGAGATGAATTGGTTAACGTGACCTCAAGCCCAAGGTCTTGCATCTCTTTGGTTATCTGTTCCCCCCAGTATCCGTTACCAACCGGTATACCATTAATCACTGGGATTTGCAGGCGAACCAAAGCCCGAGCGACATTGAAACCAGAACCACCAATCTGCCGATCAATTTCTTTAGCTTCCTGATCTGCTCCGCTACGAGGAAGCCTCGGTAAACTAAGAACAATATCTCCCGCCGCCGCACCAATTACTGTAATCGGTAGTAAATCCGCCATCAGGCTCTCCCCTTACCGGCCCAAATATCAGCCATAGTCCCATCAAATTGGAAAAGAAACAGATAAATCGCTTAGGAAAGAAAACTTGCAGCAATTATTGCTGGATTCATATATATAATAAATACTTATACTTTAACATTAATCGGGTTCAATGAAAGTCAACCTGTATCAATTATGTGATACCAACGTGATTGATCTCCAATTTATCGGTCATAGAGCGATGATAATCCCTGTGTGAAATAGTGACATATAACCATTGTTATCAAGATATATGAAAACTCATGAAAAAAGTTGATGAATTCATAAAATTAGCCTCATGAGGAAAGCCAAAATAAATGAAGAAGCCAAGTATCCCAATATGATAAAAAGTTATTTAATTGGTGAAAGTCTTCACGCTTTTCCATCCGTCTGTATTTAAATATGAAATGTAGTCAAAAGATCATATTTTTATCTAATTACTACCCAAGCACATTTTTATAATAAACAACGGAAAATAAAATATCCCTATTGGGACAAGAAGTGAATCGATTTTATTGTATTTTCAACAGAATGTTATCAGTGTAATATAAATATTTATAATTTTACAATCTTGATACATAAATCAAGCTTATCATAATAAATAAAAATTTATTTACTTAGTTATTAGTCACGATTATTTAAAACATATTGTTTATTTATATCTGTAAATATTATTACTGTTATATATAACCATCATTATTAACTAATGAATTACTTACCAATCTTACAAATGACCTTTACAGGAAATCCTACTTTGAAAACACACATCATTATTCAATCCGCAAAACAACGACCTGATTTGAAAGGTGCCTCTGATGAGCTGCTTTATAATAACTGGCCTTTATTTATGCTGAATTCTTCAGCGGATGATGAATACTGGGATGAATTATTCGAACCAGATTTCAGCCAATTCCAACAATTTGCTATTTTGCAACAAGGGAAAGAGCAGAAATTAATTGGTACTGCTAATTCGATGCCTTTCCCTTGGGAAGGCGATTCATTAGAGCAATTGCCGGATAATGCTTGGGATGAAGTTTTTCGCAGAGGTATGGCTGCTCGAGGAAAAGCCGTAAAAAAAATGTTGTCGGCACTGTCGGTAACGATATCTCCTGAATTTCGCGGCAAGAATTTACCAGCATTACTTATTGGTAGCTTAAAGCAAGCGGCTATTGATGCCGGGATGGAAGGGTTAGTTGTTCCTGTCAGGCCGACGTTGAAACAAAATTATCCATTGCAGAATTTTGCACAATACTGTGGATGGAAAAATGACAACAATGAACCTTTTGATCCCTGGATTCGGACACATTGGCGCCTGGGAGCAAAGATTATTCGACCGGCTATGTACTCAATGTATATAAATGCCACGCTCAATCAATGGCAAGAATGGACAGGAATGAAATTTCCGCAAAGTGGGCAGTATATTATTCCTGGAGGTTTAGTACCGCTAGAGGTGGATATACAACAACAAATGGGTTATTACATTGAACCTAACTTATGGATGTTTCACAACTTATATGCGTGATTTAGTATTATTACGATAACCTCCGTTGATTAAGATGAAAAATTTATATTCATCTTAATCACAATAGGGAATACAGGTGTTCTTGATATTGCATATTTTTGACTTACCTAACTTATTAATCTCTCAGCATGGGTATAAATCGTCGCTTTACCGGGTTTACAAAAACCAACCAAGGTTAAATGACATCGGTCAGCGATTTCTACAGCCAACGAAGTAGCTGCTGAAACAGCAAACAAAATTTCAACGCCACAGATGGCTGATTTTTGTACCATTTCATAACTAGCACGGCTGGATACCATAGCAGCACCTTGCTGCCAGCCTGTTTTTGCCTTCATGCCTAACATTTTATCCAGTGCAACATGACGACCTATATCCTCACATCCTCCCAATAATTTACCTTCTGGATTGATCCAACTTGCGGCATGAGTGCAACCTGTCAATGCGCCAATATCTTGGACGTTAGTCAGTTGAGAGAGAGCATAATCAAGATGGTTTAATGAAAAAGTTTGAGTGAAAGGCAGCGGCGGAATCGGGCGAAAAATATCAGAAAGTTGTTCCGTACCGCAGATGCCACAGCCTGTTCGTCCAGCCAGATGACGTCTGCGTTCCTGCAAACCAGCAAAACGACGGCTAGAAAGTTCTATTTGCAACTCAATGCCGCCGTTACAATTAGGAATAATATCAATGCCGCGAATCTCGTGTTGAGATTCAATGATGCCTTCGGAGAGCGAAAACCCAATAGCGAAATATTCGAGATCTTTAGGACTTGCCATCATTACGACATGGGAAATCCCGTTGTAAACTAAAGCAACAGGAACTTCTTCTGCAATCCAATCAGCTTTTAATATATCGGAATGGTGTTTTTGTTGCACGTTCGTTCTTTTTACCCCCTCAATCACACCAAATGGTAACAACTTCCCTGATTTTTCGTTATACATTAGATGAATTCCTAATAGTGTTACGACACAATAATTGTGTGGAAAAAAGAGTCTATACTATTTGTCAGGCAATAAATCTGATCCCGCTACGGAAAGTGGTTTTAATAAGAAAGAACGCATTTGAAATTTTTCCCATGATGGAATGGATACTGTTTGAGACAATGTGAGTGAGGAGATTCCCATGCAAGTCAGCAGAAGGCAGTTCTTTAAGATCTGCGCTGGCGGTATGGCAGGTACGACGGTAGCAGCGTTGGGCTTTGCGCCAACCGCAGCCCTTGCACAAACGCGTAACTATAAATTGTTGCGCTCACGTGAAACCCGAAATACCTGTACATACTGCTCTGTCGGTTGTGGACTGTTGATGTACAGCCTTGGCGACGGCGCAAAAAATGCGAAAGCAACTATTTTCCATATTGAAGGCGATCCTGATCATCCAGTAAACCGCGGCGCGCTTTGCCCCAAAGGAGCTGGCTTGATTGATTTTATTCATAGCGAAAGCCGCCTGAAATATCCAGAATATCGGGCAGCGGGTTCCGACAAATGGCAACGTATTACTTGGGATGAGGCATTTGATCGCATTGCTAACTTAATGAAAGCAGACCGTGATGCCAATTTCATTAAAACCAACCAAGAAGGTGTGACAGTCAATCGCTGGCTGACGACGGGTATGCTGTGCGCATCTGCTTCCAGCAACGAAACAGGTTATCTATCACAAAAGTTTAGTCGCGCTCTCGGCATGCTTGCCGTAGACAACCAAGCACGTGTCTGACACGGACCAACGGTAGCAAGTCTTGCTCCAACATTTGGTCGCGGTGCGATGACCAACCATTGGGTTGATATTAAGAACGCGAATCTGATCGTCGTTATGGGGGGTAACGCTGCCGAAGCGCACCCTGTGGGATTCCGTTGGGCAATGGAAGCGAAAATCCACAATAACGCTAAGTTAATCGTGATTGATCCACGTTTTACCCGTACAGCATCTGTCGCGGATTTCTATACCCCAATCCGTTCAGGTACTGATATCGCCTTCTTATCAGGTGTGATTTTATACCTGCTGACCAACGATAAGATAAATCATGAATATGTTGAGGCGTACACTAACGCCAGCCTGATCGTGCGTGAAGATTACTCGTTCGATGATGGTCTGTTCAGTGGTTACGATGCAGAAAAACGGCAATACGACAAAACCAGTTGGAACTATGCGCTGGATGAAAATGGCTTTGCTCAACGTGATATCACCCTTAAGCACCCACGTTGTGTATGGAACCTGTTAAAAGCGCATGTTAGCCGTTATACGCCCGATGTCGTCAGTAATATTTGCGGTACGCCAAAAGAAGATTTCCTGAAAGTCTGTGAATATATTGCAGAAACTTGTGTTAAGGATAAGACCGCTTCTTTCCTGTACGCACTGGGTTGGACTCAACACTCAGTTGGCGCACAAAACATCCGAACTATGGCAATGATCCAGCTACTGTTGGGCAACATGGGTATGGCGGGCGGCGGTGTTAATGCATTGCGCGGTCACTCGAATATTCAGGGATTGACTGATTTAGGGTTATTGTCGCAAAGCTTGCCGGGATACCTGACACTTCCCTCAGAGAAGCAGGCTGATCTGCAAACTTATCTCCAGGCAAACACGCCAAAACCAATGCGACCGGGTCAGGTTAACTATTGGGGTAACTATCCAAAATTCTTTATCAGCCTGATGAAGAGTTTCTACGGTAATAACGCTCGTAAAGATAACGACTGGGGTTTTGACTGGCTGCCAAAGTGGGACAAGGGTTATGATGTTCTGCAATTTTTTGACATGATGTCGAAAGGTGAAGTCAATGGCTATATTTGCCAAGGCTTTAACCCGGTAGCTTCTTTTCCGAATAAAAACAAAGTCGTTGATGCCCTGTCGAAACTGAAATTCCTGATCACTATCGATCCGCTTAATACTGAAACTTCAACTTTCTGGCAGAACCACGGTGAATTCAACGACGTCGATTCATCCAAAATTCAGACAGAAGTTTTCCGCCTGCCGTGTTGCTGCTTTGCCGAGGAAAATGGTTCGATTGTTAACTCTGGTCGCTGGTTGCAATGGCACTGGAAAGGTGCGGATGCGCCGGGAGAAGCTATCGGTGATGGCGAGATCCTTTCCGGTATCTTCAAACGCATGCGGGATATGTACCGCATTGAAGGCGGCGCATCGCCAGAACCGGTGCTGAACATGACCTGGGATTATTTCAACCCGGACAGCCCTACATCGGAAGAGGTAGCTCAGGAGAGTAACGGCCGAGCATTGGTTGATCTGATTGATGCTGATGGCAACGTTATAGTGAAACAAGGCCAGCAATTAACCTCTTTCGCACAGCTACGTGATGATGGCACTACCGCCAGCGGTTGCTGGATATTTGCTGGAAGCTGGACGCCGGAAGGTAACCAAATGGCTCGTCGTGATAACTCTGATCCGTCAGGATTAGGTAATACGCTAGGTTGGGCATGGGCCTGGCCGTTAAATCGTCGTATTTTGTACAATCGCGCATCGGCTGATCCTCGGGGCAAACCTTGGGATGCGAAACGTCAGTTACTGACGTGGGATGGTATTAAGTGGGGTGGCGTTGATACTGCCGATTACAGCGTGGCGGCGCCGGAAACGGATGTTGGTCCATTTATCATGCAACCGGAAGGTATGGCTCGTCTGTTCGCTATTGATAAGATGGCGGAAGGGCCATTCCCTGAACACTATGAACCCTTTGAAACACCCTTGGGGACTAATCCGTTGCATCCAAATGTGATATCCAACCCGGCTGCCCGCGTGTTCAAGAGCGACTTTGAAGCGATGGGTAAGGCAGATAAATTCCCTTATGTAGGAACGACTTACCGCTTGACAGAACATTTTCACTATTGGACAAAACATGCATTGTTGAACTCGATTATCCAGCCAGAACAATTTGTGGAAATCGGTGAAAAACTGGCGGAAAAGAAAGGCATCAAGCACGGTGATACCGTCAAAGTTAGCTCTAATCGTGGTTACATCAAAGCGAAAGCAGTTGTCACCAAACGTATTCGTACCCTGAATGTACACGGTCGTGAAGTGGATACTATCGGTATTCCTATTCATTGGGGCTTTGAAGGAGCAGCGAAGAAGGGCTTTATTGCCAATACATTGACACCATTTGTTGGTGATGCGAACACCCAAACGCCTGAATTCAAAGCGTTTCTGGTTAATGTGGAAAAAGTGTAAAGGGAAAAATTATGTCATTGCAAACTCAAGACATCATTCGCCGCTCTGCCACAAATTCTTTTACTCCTGCGCCACGGGTGCGGGATGACCAAGAGGGCGTAGCGAAACTGATCGATGTGACAACCTGTATCGGTTGTAAAGCTTGCCAAGTGGCCTGTTCTGAGTGGAACGACATCCGTGATGAGATCGGTCATAACGTTGGCGTTTATGATAACCCGGCTGATTTAACCGCTAAATCATGGACCGTAATGCGCTTCTCAGAAGTTGAAGAGAACGGCAAACTGGAATGGCTGATCCGTAAAGATGGTTGTATGCACTGTGCTGATCCGGGTTGCTTGAAGGCTTGTCCCGCAGAAGGAGCGATCATTCAGTATGCAAATGGGATTGTCGATTTCCAGTCGGAACATTGTATCGGCTGTGGCTACTGTATCGCGGGTTGCCCATTCAATGTACCGCGACTCAACAAGGAAGATAACCGGGTATATAAATGCACTCTGTGTGTTGACCGCGTTAACGTCGGTCAGGAGCCTGCCTGTGTGA
Source organism: Photorhabdus luminescens subsp. luminescens (assembly GCF_001083805.1). Classification (GTDB taxonomy): domain Bacteria; phylum Pseudomonadota; class Gammaproteobacteria; order Enterobacterales; family Enterobacteriaceae; genus Photorhabdus; species Photorhabdus luminescens. Next base: position 178,584 of record NZ_JXSK01000009.1, read on the forward strand.
AAACTTGTCCGACTGGCGCAATCCATTTTGGCAGTAAAAAAGCCATGAAGGATTTGGCGGCTGAACGGGTGAGTGAATTGAAAGGCCGCGGTTATGAGAATGCGGGTCTGTACGATCCTGACGGTGTTGGTGGTACCCATGTGATGTATGTACTGCACCATGCTAACAAACCACAGCTATATCATGGCCTACCGGACAATCCCGCGATCAGTCCGACCATCACCTTCTGGAAAGGTATTTGGAAGCCGCTGGCCGCAGTGGGATTTGCAGCCACATTCGCTGCCAGCCTCTTCCATTACGTGGGTATTGGTCCGAACCGGGTAACGGAAGAAGACGAAGAAAATGCGCGTCATGATGCAGAGTCTTCGCCGAAGTCAGCTAATGGGGAGGAACCGCGATGAAAGGTAAGAAAGATATTATTATCCGTCACTCACCCGTTGAGCGAATAAACCACTGGGCGGTGGTACTCTGCTTTCTATTTACCGCCATTAGTGGATTAGGATTCTTTTTCCCCTCTTTTAACTGGCTAATGAATATCTTCGGTACGCCCCAATTGTCACGGATTTTGCATCCATTTGTTGGCTCCGTGATGTTTATTTTATTTATCTTTATGTTTTTCAGATATTTTAAACATAATTTTATCGACAAAGATGACATTGTATGGCTGAAAAATATTCATAAGATTGTAAAAAATGAAGAAGCGGGCGATATTGGTCAATATAACTTAGGTCAGAAAGGGGTCTATTGGTCTATCAGTATTTGCCTGATATTACTCGTTGTCAGTGGTGTTATTATTTGGCGCCCCTATTTTGCTGATCTTTTCTCTATTCCAATAATTCGAATTGCGCTTCTCATCCATTCAATGTCAGCTATTGGTTTAATCCTGACAATTATGGTTCACGCTTATGCGGCATTCTGGGTGAAAGGATCTTTCCGGGCAATGGTTGAGGGTTGGGTAACCCGTGGTTGGGCGAAGAAACATCACCCACGTTGGTATCGTGAAGTGATGAAACAGGAACAACAAGAAGAGAAACGTTAATGCGTTTGGAATATAACTATACCCTATGGATTTGCATCGCGGCGGCAAGGGAGCGAATCCCCGGGAGCATAGATAACTATGTGACCGGGGTGAGTGAGCGCAGCCAACAAAGAGGCAACTTGAAAGATAACGGGTATAAATATATTTTTATAATATAAGATAAAAATATGGCATCAGATATTTTGATGCCATATTTGTTATATCTACTTTCAGAGAAATAATATCCATATAATTATCTTTGTGAAACTCCATGATTATCTATAATTTATTTTACCCCTAGCTCAATAATTGCATATTTCTCATTTATATCTTTAATACCTTTAACGACAAATCCTGCTTGGTCAGCTAAATCTTCTAATTCATTCAAATAGCGCTCTTTTCCTAATAATAGTACATCCATTAATATATCCGTAGAATCAATTATTTCTAATCGTAATTTTTTCACTGTGCTTATCAACAAAACCGTTGCATTATCATCCATAGCTTTTCGGCAGCTCTGCAAAATTAATACTGCATTATCATCAGACCAATTATGGATAATATTTTTTAAAATATATAAATCATAACCGGATGGAACCGATTTAAAAAAATCTCCGTTTATAAATTCAATATCTTCTAAAACGGGAGTTTCATTATATCTGTCCAAAACGGCGTAATGCTTTCCTTTTACTTTTTCATTCATTCTTATCAAAAGTTTTCCTTCTCCCCCTCCAACATCTAATATTCTGTTGTATTGATTAAAATCATAAATATCGAGTATTCTCTCTATTATTTTATCCGAGTTTTTTGACATAAAAGAGTCAAAATTTGATCTGAACAATTCATGATTATCCAAATATTCAAAGAATGGTTTTCCATGCGCTATTTCAAATGCCGTTTTACTATTATTCTCATATAATGATTTTGAATACATAGCCCAAGCGTTCCAGTATTCTGGGCTAACTTCGCACCTCATCATTAATGACTCCATACTTTCAGGATCGGCAAGCGCACTGCATTCCTCAGAAAGGGCAACTCCCTCATTGCTGTTAACCAATACCCCTATTTTGACTAAATACTCACATAATCGGCTAAAGCGAGAATAATCAAGACCATATTGACGGGAAAGTTCGCTGATATTTACGCAAGCCCCATCTTTAAAGTGAATAGACAAACCCATATCAACAAAAGCATAAATTGCGGTTGATTTTCTACACGATGTAATAAGATCGATTAGCATAGCGTTATCCTTCATACCCGTTATCTTTTAAGCTGCCTCTTTGTTGGCTGCGCTCACTCACCCCAGTCACATAGTCCACTATGCTCCCGGGAATTCGCTCCCTTGCCGTCGCGAAGCAACTTGAAATCCAAATGAAATGTTTTATCTAAAACGGTGGAAATACCGTGACAAGTGATTAGGTATCTTAACAACATTATTTTCACCAAATTGTGATTATCAGTTTTGTTACTTTTTCCTCATTAAACAATTAGAATTTTCATCTCCATACTTGCCAAGTAGTTAAATCAATTTGATTATCCATTTTCAAGTGTAAATTATTATACTATATTAAATTCAATAAAAATAAATGATAAAGATCACAATTAATTCTTTGCAGGATGTTTGAAAATAAAACCAGGAAATATAACTTAATTTGACTATTTTCGCCATTAAACCAATATTATTATAAAATTTAAATTCACATTCTATTTCAACATTTTATTGATACAAAATAAAAGTATGGCATCAAATATTTTAATGCCATACTTAATTATAGATTTATCAGACATACAATATCCATATCATTATATTTGGTTAAGCTCCCTATTATCTATAATTTATCTTACTCCTAGTTGGATAATTGAAAATGATTCATTGACATCTTTAACATCTTGAATGATCAACCCTGCCTGGTTAGCTAAATACTCAAATTCCGTTAAGCTACGTTCTTTCCCTAAAGATGTCATATCCATTATCATATCTAAAGATTTCATTGCATTAGATTGTGGTTTTTTCATTGAAGTTATTAATATAATAGTTGAATTATTATGCATTGCCTTGCGGCAATTTTCTAAGATGAGTATTGATTCACTATCAGACCAATCATGAATAATATTCTTTAGGATATATAAATCGTAACCTGATGGAATTGATTCAAAAAAATCTCCATCTATAAAATCTATATTTTCGTGAGCATGAATTTTATTATATCTATCTAACACAGCATAATGTTTTCCTTTTACCTTTTCACTTATTTTTATCAGAAGATCCCCTTTACCTCCTCCAACATCTAATATTTTATCGTGTTGACTAAAATCATAAATATCAAATAAATTTTCAATCATTCTATCCGATTCTCTTGACATTAAAGAATCAAATTTTGATCTGAGCAATTTATTGCTATCCAAATGTTCAAAGAATGGTTTTCCATACGCTATTTCAAATGCCGATTTACCATTATTTTCAAGCAAGGATTTTGGATACATTAACCAAGCGTTCCAGAAATCTGAGTCAAATTCCCACTTTATTATTAACGATTCTATACTTTCAGGATCGGCAAGCGCACTGCATTCATCAGAAAGCGCAACTTTACCATTGCTGCTAACCAATACTCCGATTTCAATTAATAAATCACATAATATATTAAGTCGCGAATAGTCAATACCATATTGACTAGCAAGTTCATTGATATCCATACAGGCTCCATTTTTAAAACGAACAGACAAACCTGTATCAACAAAAGTATAAATGGCAATTGATTTTTTATATGATTCAATAAGTTCAATTAGCATTGGTTATCCTTTATATTTATATTATAAAAAAATGAATTATTTTATCTAAAAATCAGAAATACCATGATAATTAATTAGGTATTCTGACAACTAAAATGTAATCATTAACTTTATTACCTTTTCTCGTGATATAATAAAAATATTATTCTCCTTATTTTATAAATTATTAACTTACCTTGACTATGCATTTTAGAGATTCAAATTATTCCTTATCAGACTATATTAAATATAATAGAAAAAAATGATGAGGATTACAATTAACTCTTCTTAGGGATTTTAAAAAAAATGATTTAATCTATTTATTTTTTTCTACTTAAATAATTTTCACCCCCAGAGAATAAATTTGATCTCCATTTTAATATCTATATATTTTATTAATATAAAACAAGCATGGTGCCAAATATCTCGACACCATGCTTGTTACATATTCTTTCAGAGAAGCAATATCCATATAATTATCTTTACGTTATTTTATTCCCAATTGGATAATTGAAGATAATTCATCAATATCCTTAACATCTTGAATAACTAATCCTGCTTGGTTAGCCAAACGTTCGAATTCCGTCAAATAACGTTCTTTTCCTGAAAATAGTGCATCCATTAACATGTCTACATATATCGCTGCTTTAGATTGTGGTTTTTTCATATAATTTATCAATAAAATCTTTGAACCATTATCCATTGCCTTACGGAAATTTTCTAAAATTAATACTGCTTTATCATCAGGCCAATCGTGGAGAATATTCTTTAAGATATATAAATCATAACCTGATGGAATTGATTTTAGAAAATCTCCATTCATAAAATATATATTATCCAAAACAGGAATTTCATCATATCTATCTAATACAGCGTAATGTTTTCCTTTTACCTTCTCACTGATTCTTACCAGAAGATTTCCCTCACCCCCTCCAACATCTAATATTCTGTTGTATTGATTAAAATCATAAATATCAAGTAGCTTTTCAATGATTTTATCTGAGCCTTTTGACATTGAAGCATCAAAATTTGATTTGAGTAATTTATGACTAGCCAAATGTTCAAAGAATGATTTTCCATGCATTATTTCAAATGCTGGTTTTCCATCATTTTCAAGTAAAGATCTTGAATACATTGACCAAGCATTCCAACAATCTGGACTCAGCTCCCATTTTACAATTAATGACTCCATACTCTCAGGATCAGCAAGTGCACTGCATTCTTCAGAAAGGGTGACTTTATGGCCGTGATTAACCAATATCCCAACTTCAATTAAGAAATCGCATAATCGCTCAAGTCGGGAATAATCAATACCACACTGACGGGAAAGTTCATCTATATCTACATAAGCTCCATTTTTAAAGTGAATAGATAAGCCTGTATCAACAAAAGCGTAGATTGCGGCTGATTTTCTATACGATGTAATAAGTTCGGCTAGCATTGAGTTATCCTTATGTCTTTATCTTATAAAAAGATGAAGTATTTTATCTAAAATGCATGAAATACCATGATAATTAATTGGGTATTCCAACAACTAATATGTGATTATTAGCTTTGTTACCTTTTCTTGTTGAAATAATAAAGATTTAATTCTCCTTATTTTCACATTGTTCAACTTACTTTAATAACGCATTTTTAGGAGTAGAATTGTTAACTGCCAGACTATATTAAATTAGACAAAAAGGAATGACAAAGATCACAATTAACTCTTCTCATAAACTTCAAAAATAAAATAGAATTGTTTAATATAATCATTAATCGTTTTTACTGTCAGAGAGTAATTTTTCTATATATATTTCATTAATATAAAAGTTGGCACCAAATATATTGATGCCATATATTTTACATAAATATTTCCCAACGATGGGATATATTTATTTTATCCCTAATTCGATAAGTGAAAACATTTCATCTATATCTTTAGAAGATCGAACGACGAGTCCCGCCTGATTAGCTAGATGTTCGAATTCACTAAAATAACGCTCTTTCCCTAAATATAGCATATCCATTAATAAATCGACAGATTTAACCATTGGGGATTTTTGTTTTTTCATTAAGGTTATTACCAGGATGTTTGCATTATCATCCATCATTTCTCGGCAATTCTTCAAAAGGGATATTGCATCATTATCAGGCCAGTTATGGAGGACATTCTTTAAAATATATAAATCATAACCTGACGGAATTGACTCAAAAAAATCGCCATTTATGAAATCTATACCCTCATAAATAGGAGTTTCATTATATCTGTCCAATACAGCATAATCTTTTCCTTTGAATTTTTCACTGACTCTGATTAAAAGCTCTCCGTCTCCCCCCCCAGATCCAATATTCTGTTATATTTATTAAAATCATAAATAACAAGCAGTTCTTTAATTATTCTATTTGTATATTTTGACATTAAAGCGTCAAAATTTGATTTTAGCACTTTATCATTATCCCAAATCTCATAGAATGATTTTCCATGCGCCATATCAAATGCCGGTTTACCATTGTTTTCCAGTAAGGATTTTGGGTACATTAACCAAGCATCCCAATGTTCTCGATTGATTTCATATTTTATTGTCAAGAATTCAAAACTATCAGGATCAGCAAGTGCGCTGCATTCCTCAGAAAGTGCAACCCCATCGTTGCCGCTAACCAATACGCCTATTTCAGTTAAGAAATCACATAGTCGATTAAGTCTAGAATAATCAATACCATATTGATCAGCAAGTTTGTTAATATCTACATAGGTTCCATTTTTAAAGTGAATAGATAAACCCGCTTCAACAAAAGTGTAGATTGCGGCTGTTTTTCTATATGACGTAATGAGATTGATTAGCATTGAATTACCCTTTATGTATTTTTAAATAAGGTTATTATATAAAATATAGATAGTACCACTATAACTAACTATATATTTTTGAAACGTATTTAAACCAAAATGTAATTATTAACCTTGCTATCTTTTCCTTATGAAGCAATGAAAATTTAACTCTCTTTTTACAATTAATTATTCACTTTAATTATATGCTTTTAGGTGTGAGTCAATTAATCATTAGACCATATTAAATATAATAGAAAGGAATGTTAAAAATCACAATTAACTCTTCTTAGGGATTTTTAACATTAAATTGAAAGAAATTTCTTAATAATATTTTTCTTTCAGAAAAATTTACACAAAGAATGAATGGTTATGCAAAAATTCGCAATCATTTCATGAATATATTGGTCATTATTGACCACATCATTTCCAGTATTATCTCTGTAGCTCAGAAACCACTTTTGATCTATGCTGAGCACTAAGAACAAGCTTAAGAATTATTATTAACCTGAAAGCCCCCAAAGCAGATAGCAGGAAGATAGAACTTAATGAGTATTCGCATCGTTCCTAAAGAACAACTAAGCAAAGATCGTATCAATGAAAAAGCAGCAGATTATATCCCGCCATTGCTTTTCGCTAATCTGAGAAACCTTTATCCACGCCGGGCAGAGCGCTTGCAGCAACTGGCGGAAGAGAGCCCGTTCGTTGATTATCTTAACTTTTCAGCACAAGTTGCCCAAGCTCAGCAAAAAGCGTTGCATGATAATCCATTGAAAATGGAGATAACGGATATCTTAGAAAAATCTGTCATTGAAGGTAAACCACCTCTGGATTGCAAAACCTTCCAACGTACTGAACACTGGCAAAAATTGCTTCACTCTCTGATAGCAGAATTACTGCCAGATGCGTCGGAACATGTTAATGCCGCTCTGGATAATCTAACAAAGGCGTCGGAACAGGAGCTGGAACAGATGGCCGATGCTCTGTTGAAAAATGAATTCAGTAAGGTCAGCCCTGAAAAAGCACTTTTTATCTGGGCGGCACTCTCCCTCTATTGGGCACAAATGGCAAATCAAATCCCAGGAAAAGCGAGGGCAGAATATGGTGAACATCGTCAGTTTTGCCCGGTTTGCAACAGTATGCCCGTCTCAAGTGTGGTTCAGATTGGCACAACCAACGGACTGCGCTATCTGCATTGTAGTTTGTGTGAAAGTGAATGGCATGTAGTACGGGTAAAATGCAGTAACTGCGAACAGACACGCGATCTTAATTATTGGTCATTGGATAGCGAACAAGCCGCTGTGAAAGCGGAAAGTTGCGGCGATTGTGGGAGTTATTTGAAAATTCTCTATCAAGAGAAAGATCCGAAAGTTGAGGCCATTGCTGATGATTTAGCTTCACTGATCCTCGATGCCAAAATGGAAGAGGAAGGTTTTGCCCGCAGTAGCATCAACCCGTTTTTGTTCCCAAATGAGTAATAGTGAGTTGACGGAATTGCCATGACATATAAACCGAGCCTGTTGTACAGCCAGCTCCCCGCCATTGATCGTCTATTGCGTGAGCCACAAATAACACTATTCGTGGAACAATATGGACAGACGCTGGTAACTGTAACATTAAGAGAAATGCAGGAGCAGGCCAGAATCTATATCAAGCAGTATCAGGCACTGCCTGATTGGTGTGATAACTGGGCCTTGGCGCTTAGTCAGCAACTGGAACAGAAACAAACTTTGGCTTTAAAGCCGGTTTTCAATCTCAGTGGTACGGTGATTCATACCAATCTTGGTCGAGCATTAATGGCAGAATCGGCTATTGAGGCAGTCACACAAGTGATGCGTTCACCCGTAACATTGGAATATTCCCTCAATGACGCCGGGCGTGGACACCGTGATTACGCTTTAGCGAATTTACTGCGTGAACTAACCGGGGCGGAAGATGCCTGTATCGTTAATAACAATGCAGCAGCCGTGCTGTTATTACTGGCAACCGTGGCATCCGGTAAGCAAGTTGTGGTTTCTCGTGGCGAACTAGTGGAAATTGGCGGCGCATTCCGTATTCCTGATGTGATGGTTCAGGCAGGATGCCAATTGATTGAAGTCGGCACAACAAACCGTACTCACCTGAAAGATTATCGGCAAGCGATTAATGAAGAGACCGCTCTCCTCATGAAAGTACATACCAGCAATTACAATATTGAAGGATTCACTGCGGAAGTGTCTGGCCGTGAATTGGCGGCTCTGGGAATGGCATCACAAATTCCTACTGCCATTGATCTGGGCAGTGGTTCCATGATCGATATGGCGCAATATGGATTGCCAGCCGAGCCTATGCCTCAAAATTATCTGAATCAAGGCATCGATTTGGTCACTTTTTCTGGTGATAAATTACTGGGGGGACCGCAAGCCGGCATTATTCTCGGCAAAAAGCGCTGGATAGAAGCCATCCAGCGTCATCCGCTGAAACGGGCTTTGCGGGCAGATAAGATGACGCTGGCCGCTTTGGAAGCTACATTGCGGTTATATCAACGTCCCGAACAACTTTGCCAGCAGTTACCAACGTTACGTTTATTAACTCGTTCGCAACAACAAGTGCATGATATGGCACAACGGTTATTACCTCAGCTTCAAGCGCGTTACGGCGACCAGTTTATTGTTCGTGACGAATCCTGTTACTCACAGATTGGCAGTGGCTCACTGCCGGTTGATCGTCTGCCGAGTTGGGCTTTGACTTTCGCCGCCATTGATGGTCAGGGGAGTTCGTTGGAACAGTTGGCCCGGCGCTGGCGTGAATTAGCCAAACCCGTTCTTGGCCGTATTTCTGGCGGGCGTTTGTGGCTGGATTTACGCTGTCTCGAAGATGAAAACGCGCTATTGCAGGCACTATTGCTGTAATTTTCCGAAATACAATAATTTATCGAAATAAAGTAATTTATTGAAACTATTATGATTTTTTCCACCGCGGGCCATGTTGATCATGGTAAAACCACACTTATTCAAGCAATTACCGGCGTTAATACCGCCCATTTGCCGGAAGAAAAAAAGCGCGGGATGACTATCGATTTAGGTTATGCCTATTGGCCGCAACCAGATAGCTCTTCTGTTGGTTTTATCGATGTGCCCGGACATGAAAAATTCCTCGCTAATATGTTGGCAGGGATCGGGGGTATCGATCATGTTTTATTGGTGGTTGCCTGTGACGACGGGGTAATGGCTCAAACACGGGAACATTTAGCTATTCTGCGTTTGATTGGCTGCCCGTCCATGACCGTTGTGCTCACCAAAGCAGATCGAGTGGAATCAAAACGAATAGTTGAAGTCCGCCAGCAAATTGAACATGAGCTGGCAACACAGGGTTGGAGCAATTCCCCTCTGTTTGTAACGGCTGCGACGGATGAAGAAAGTATTGTCCCTTTGAGGCAACATCTGTTGCAGTTACATCAGCAAAATAAGCAGCATGAAAAATTACACCAGCGTTTTCGTCTAGCGATAGATCGCGCTTTCAGTGTAAAAGGCGCAGGTCTGGTAGTAACGGGCACAGCATTGGCCGGCCGGGTCAGGGTGGGAGATATCCTCTGGCTGACCGGCCGGGATCAGCAAGTCAGAGTACGTGGTTTACATGCTCAGAATCAACAAACCGATACGGCTCAGGCCGGGCAACGTATTGCCCTGAATATTACTGGCGATGTGAGTAAAGAACAGGTTTCCCGTGGTGATTGGCTGTTTTCCCACAAACCCTTCGAGCATGCAGAAAAGGTCTTGGTGGAAGTAGAAACTGATGAATCTTTGCGCAACTGGCAACCACTTCATATTCATCACGCCGCCAGCCATATAACGGGGCGGATTTCATTATTGAATCAGCTTTCTGATCAGCCTTTGCTGGCTGAATTGGTGCTTGATAGCCCATTGTGGCTGGTTGAGAATGATCGACTAATACTGCGAGATATCAGCGCCAGAAAAACACTGGCTGGTGCGCGGGTGATAAATCTAAACTCCCCCCGCCGTGGTAAACGCCAGCCAGAATTTTTGCATTGGCTCACTCAGCTTGCCAAAACATCAGATCATGCAGCTAATTTAGCGCTCCATTTGCCACGAGGCGCGCTTTCTCTCGACCACTTTTCTTGGGCACGCCAGTTAACGGAAGCAACTCTCCACCAGCTAATCGTTGATGAGGATGTGATTATTGCCGATGGTATGGTGTTATCACAGAACAATGCCAAGTTAGCAAAGCAGAAGTTGTTACACGTTTTAGCCGAATATCACCAGCAACATGTTGATCAACTGGGTTTAGGAAGGGCACGCCTGAAACGGATGGCGCTGCCAACGCTGGATGAAGCGCTAGTTTATACTTTGATAGATGATTTGCTCAGTAGTGGGCAGTTAAAGCAGTTGCGTGGTTGGTTATACCTTCCTGAACAACGTTTGGCTTTTAGTGATGAACAAGCAAAATTGTGGCAACAAATCGCTCCCTATTTCACAGATGATCCGTGGTGGGTACGTGATCTGGCTGCTGATTTAAAAGAAGAAGAAGTAACTGTCCGCAATTTATTGAAAAAATCCGCCCAATTGGGGCATATTATCGCTATTGTTCCTGATCGTTATTATTGCAGCCAACGAATTCAGCAATTTGCCGAACTGATTCGTCAATTTAATCAAGATCATGGTGCGATTACCGCTGCGGATTTTCGTAATCAACTCGGTATTGGTCGTAAACTGGCTATTCAGATATTAGAATTTTTTGATCGCAGTGGTTTTACTCGTCGTCAAGCCGAATCACATATCCTCAGAGATAATGGGCTATTCTGATGATTTTTTATTTAAAATATAGATGATTTCAGCAAAATCACCGTCTTGCTTCATCGATTTAACTGATCTGTGCTATTTTTGCCAACCGTTAGCTTTCTATTAACTGGATTGAATACGCTATGAAAAAGAAGATAACATCGGGCGTTTATCTGGGATTATTGTTTATTGCAACTTTAATTCTGGTTTTTGAAAAAAGTGAAGATATTTATCCTGCACTGATTGCTGTCGGTGTGTTTGGTGTGATATTTGGTCTGGTGTTTTTTGTATCAGCCAGGTTACTGTTTTCCGCTGCCTTTACCGGAACACTGTTTATTATTTTCAAATTCCTCAATCAGATAAAAGTTCATTACTACAAAGAGCAGTTGATGTTCTCCGATCTGAACTTGATGTTTGATCCCGCCAATCAGGAAACATTACGCCACTATTGGCTGGCCGGCTTAGGCGTTGTCGCGATGTTTATCTGGTTGATTTTTAACATGACGCTGAGCTGGAAAAAATCATCTCCCCTTCGTGGTTTCAAATGGCGTACTGTCGGTTTGGTTCTGGCGGCGTTCTGTACATGGGAAGTGAGCGCTACTGCCAATGCATTCAGAGAGCAGTGGGAATCTTCACTGCCAAAAGGACGGGGTACCGTCACCAATATGGTGATGTCGGCTAAAGATGCCAAATATCATGCGCCTCAGTTTGGGCAATCATCCGATTATTTTCTGCAACAGGCCAAGAATGTCGTACTGCCTGTGCCTCAGTCAACGATTAAACCTGACGTGGTGATGTTATTACAAGAATCCACCGTGACTCCGCATATCTATCAATTGTCTGATGATACCCGCTTACCTAATCTTTATATGTTCCAGCGGGATTCTGGCGTCAGCGCACAAAGCCCCATGCGAGTGCAAACTTTCGGTGGTGGTACCTGGTTATCTGAATTCTCTGCTCTGACTGGCTTAAATACAGATGATTTTGGCTCACGTAAGAATGCGGTTTTTTATTTTATTGTCGATCACCTGAAATACAGTTTGTTCCGTGAAATGAAACAGAATGGTTATTACACGGTTGTTTTGACGCCATTTAATAAATCTTCTTATCATTCCGGTCATGCTTATCAGACTCTCGGCGTTGATCGCATTATTCAGCCACAGGAATTGGGATATCCCGCCAGTCTCGATAAAAATCTCTGGACTATTTCTACACAAGAGATGTTGGGTTACGTGAAAGACATTTTGGCACAGGAAACAGATAAACCTCTCTTTATTTTCTCACTGACTATGTATGAACATGGCCCATATGATGAAGATCACGCTGATGACTACGGGCTTACCGGACACGTAAAAAATTCACAAGCAGTGGGTAAGTTCAATCATTATATGGAGAAAATCAAAGCTTCTGATCCGGCAATTAAAGATTTCAGTGAGTTTGTTGCTAAACGGGAAAAACCCACTATTTTCCTTTACTTCGGTGATCATCAACCCAATATCAGCCTAAATCAGTATAATGGCGTATTTTCAAACCCCGCTCATATCACCCAGTTTACTATGCGGGATAACTTGCAACAGGGAGAATCTATTCAGACTGATGAACTGACGGATATTTCATTCCTTGGCAGCATGATTATGGAGAGAGCTAAACTGGATGCTTCACCTTTTTACCGAGCAAATATGACAATGCGTCATCTCTGCCGGGGAGCATTGGATGATTGTCAGGATAAAGCGCTGGTGGAAAGTTATAAACACTATATTTATCAGCAATTAGATGTTGCAGGTAAAAAGTAATTTATAAAATCATCATGTGAGTAGGTGCCATATTTATATGGCACTGTAAATGACTCCAAGTGACGAGTTGTAGTAGATAATTGGCTATCAGGCCGGCGCAGTCGTTCCACTGCTCGACTTGATAATCATTGCAGACGCTATTGCTCTCCTGAGCTGATGATAGGCTTCCCCCCCGGTTCAATGACTAAAGATTTGAATAAGCTTCTTTTAAAACCAGCCATTAAAGAATTAAACCAAAAAAGTAACCTTATTGTATTTGTTAATACAGTTAAAAATAGTCGTAATGTTATCGCTTTACATTTCAATTTTAAGGAAGACAGCCAAATAAAAAAGGTGATTTAGATCACTTTTTTACATTCAACTTTAATACAAGTAACAAACAACATTTTAGATTTCTATTTCTTGATTTATATTACCATTGTAATTTTTACTCATATGTTAGGGTATATACTTAATTTATTAGGTTGAATTGTAAAAAATTAGGATGGTAATTTTATGTCATACATGATTTATTTGTCTTTGAATGGTAAAAAACAAGGGCTTATCTCTGCTGGGTGTTCAACCCTAGATTCAATAGGAAACAGATATCAAAATGGCCACGAAAACCAAATACAAGTACTGAGTTTAAACCACACAATAACGCGCCAGCAAAATGTCAATCATCAACCAATACAATTCATTAAACCAGTAGATAAATCATCACCATTATTAGCGATGGCAATAGATTCAAACGAATCTCTAAATGGTGTTTTTGTTTTTTACAGAACAGGTCAAGCTGGACAATTGGAATTATTCTATGAAGTAAAAATCACTGAAGCCACTATTACAGATATTTCTTGTATATACCCGCATTCTATAAATGATTTTGATGCCATGCCATATGAAAGAGTTACACTCAACTATAAATCCATCTCATGGAATCATATAACAGCTGGCACATCTGCTTATAGCATATGGGAAGATAGAAATTATTAACACTAGTTGTGTAGAGTAGCCAGTAGGCTACTCTACACAACTAGACATAAAGAGCATATGATTAGTGACAAAGTGAAATGTCCTTCACATACTTATTTGGAGCCATCCATGATGATTTACTACAGATTAAATATCCCTCAGATTTTAATTCGTCATCAACATAAAAAGAAACAAATAAAGTAAGAATAATGCCTGTTATTGACACATATGAAACATAATTTCCTATTTTACTATTAAGACGTTTCACTTTACCCAATGAGATTCTATATAAAGTAAAAGAAATATAAATCAATACAGGGCTAAACCAAATAGCTCCTGCACTTTTCCATGAGAATGTAATAACATCATCACGCTTAAAAAAACCGACATAATCATTCAATGAAAAAAATATAGATAACATCGTCATAAAAAGAAGCAATAAAATTCCTAAATATAATTTAGTTTTATTTTCATTTATATTATCCACGGCTATATCTACCCCATATATTAAAAAATTGATCCGGATGGTATGGTGTCTGGTTTATTTTTTTATTTTTTATGTTTTTAATTATAGTTTCACTAATTTTAAAATGGTCATCTAACCAATATAAAGCAAGAGAAGTTAAAAACCCAATAGCAAAAACACCAAGAACTACAAGCATAAGACTTCCGCCTACAGCTAAGAGTGGAGAAACTATTAGAGTATTAGCAGCCGTAGCAATACCTATTGAGATAGCTAATTTCGCACCATCCATTGTTAAATTAACGAACAAATCAACTAATCCATATTCATCTTTAAATATTAACTCAACTGCTCTATATGCGGCTGAAAATACTATACCAAATCTAGCACCTTGGGAAATTCCAGCTTCAATGCCTAGCGTACCTACTCCAAAAGATACTATACGTGGATTATTAGCAAGATATCTTGTAGCATTTAAATAGTCTCTTACTCCAGGATAACCTGTCAATTTTATATATTTTTTACCATCTTTCCCAGCATATTCCGTTGCCTTAACACCGAAACTCCTTAAATCATTTACTATTTTAGCCACGCCATAAGAATCTTTTATATTACCAGCAAATGATGAAGCTGGATCAGCATATGAATAAAAGGTTTTAACATTATTTTTCCATTTATTATAGAAGTTATGATCTAATGTTTTTATATAAGTTATTGCCTCATCCTCTGTTAATAAAGCAATAACTTCTTGGTTTAGTTTAAATTGATGCTCCAATTCCAATATCATACGGTTATATTTTTGATCTTCTATTTGTTTTTTAAAATCAAGATGATCTTCTAATCTGTAATCATTATCAACAAATGTTTTTAACCGTGGATCATACTTCATCTTACAACTCCACTTATATTATATAGTCTATTGAAATTTTGTTTTATATTTTATCGGACTTAGCTATTTTTTTCTTTAATTTTTCTGAATTGTTGGGAGCTGGATCAAATTCAAGCAGAAGAACTGATTCATGGGCATATGCCCATCCATGCTTTGCTGAGTACAGTATGCTATACACAGAATGTGCAGCAGGAATTAAAAGCACAAGCCAATGGGCAAAGGAATTGCATTGATGTTCATAGCCTAGAACATTTACCAACGCCACTACAGTTTTCCTTGCGGTACGCATATAAATTAGATAATTTAGCTAAATTATCTAAATGTTCGATGGTAAAGGTTATGATAAACGAACAAGATATTTACGAAAGGATCAAGCAGGTTTTAGCGAATGCGCCACGCAATCAGTACACGGCTGAGCTGCATCTACAAATGATTAAGTATGCCGATGAGCTGAAAAACATTACAGCTAAAGACTTTTGTGAAGGTGTTGGGCTTACCCAGAGTTTTGGCACTGAGTTCAGTAAAATGCGTAATCTGACGCAACGTTTGAAAACCGCAGGTCTTAATACGGATCTGCTTTAAGACAATTTTGTCGATGTAAATTACCAAAGCCTGAACGATGAATATGCCTGTATAAGTGGAGTATAAGTATGACTATTCAGACCAATAAGTACGCTAAAGCACGTTTTTTCAAGTGTGCATTGCAGGTAAATTCTTCAGGCTACATAAAATATCGGGGGCAACAACAGACGCTTTCTGAAGATGATTATAATCAGCAATTGTTAAATGCTTCGCTAGAGATGGGAATTGAAGTCATTGGCCTAGCTGATCATGGGTCAGTGAATGGTTTTGAAAAGATCAGAGATCTCTTTGCACAACGTGGAATCGTGGTATTCCCCGGCTTTAAAGTTGCCTCCAGTGAGAAAATTCACTTCGTTTGCTTGTTTAATGAATCAGCTTCGGCTGATCTGATAAAAATGCATTTGGGGGCATTGGGTGTGGATATAAACCAACCGGAAGCCCCAGTACAGAAATCTGCAACGGATATTATTAATTACGTAAACGATAAGGGTGGTTTCATTTTCGCGGCCCACTGTATTAATGATGATGGCGTGTTAAAACGTCGGATGAGTTATGTTTGGCAACATAAAGGGCTGCTAGCTGCTCAGATCCCAGGTTCAGTTGAGAGCTTAAAGGGTATAGAGAGCGATTTTTATCGTAAAGTTTTCCTGAATAAGGATGATAACTATCGCCGCGAGCGGGAAATGGCTGCCATCAATGCCGCTGATGTGGCGAAGCCTGAAGAGATTAAAGCTGATGGCGCTTCTTGTTTAATTAAAATGACCAAGCCCTGCTTCACTTCTTTCAAGCAAGCTTTTTTAGATGCTGGCTCCAGAGTGCGGCTAAATTCAGACAAACCGGAAAACTATGCGTCAGCTATCGAACGTATTCGTTTTGTCGGCGGTTACCTTGATGGTGTGGATATTGAATTATCGGATCACTTAAACGCAGTGATTGGCGGTAGAGGTACGGGCAAATCAACTCTGCTGGAGTGTATTCGCTATGCTTTTGATTTAGAACCTTTTGGTAAAGCATCGAAAGCTCAGCATGACGCTATTGTAAAAAATAACTTAGGTCTCGAAAAAGGCATGGTTGAAGTAAGTGTTCGCTCTGCAACCATGCATGGCCGCATATTTACGGTGAGCCGCAAATATGGAAACCAGCCAGTGGTGAATGAAAACGGCAGAATTTTACCTTATCACCCCAAAGATTTACTGCCTGGCGTTGAGCTGTACGGTCAGAATGAAATTTATGAGATGACTCGGGATGAGCAAAGCCGAAACCTACTTATTGAACGATTCTTGGGAAGTGAGCACGAACAGTTTGATAAGGCCATAGCCAAAGTGCTAGTGAGCCTTAAGGATAATCGTGAAACCATTATTCGTGCGCTTAGCCAAAAAGCAGATGTTGAGGCCGAAGTTGAGCGCTTACCCAAGTTATTAGATCAGGCTAAACAATTCCAGACGCTGGGTATTAATGAAAAGTTGAAAGCGATTCCAAAGCTGGAAAAGGAAAAACAACTGAGTGGGAGAGTTAATGAAGAAATTACTCGAATAAAAGAAGCTATCAACATCTTAAAAGACAGTTTGCCAGATACGGTATTTTTAAGCGATGCCAGCTTAGAAGGGTTGCCACACTTAAATCTTTTAAAACAAAAGCGTCAAGTTTTGGAAATGTTAAAGAGCTCTTTAACTCAATGTTTAACCCAAGTTGAGGAGTTCTCCAGTAAAGCCTCGAGTGATTTACTTCCTCTACAGCAACAACTGTCGGAAAGGTTACAAGCGGAAGAAGAACAACTTGAAAATGCATTTAAAGACATACCTACAAGTCAAGGTAAAACGGGTCGGCAGATTGGCGCTGAATATCAAACCTTACTAAAGCAAATTGAACAGATTCGCCCAAAAGAAATTGCCTTGCAAAACCGACAAACCCAACTCAACGAGCTCTATAGTCAGCGCAAGAAACTATTGCTTGAGTTAGATCAGCAGACCAGCGCACGTGCTAGCGCCATGCAGAAGTCGGTTAAACGGCTCACTCGCAAGTTAGATCAGAAGGTACGCCTTAGTCTGAATTCTGAAGGTAACCGCCAAGAATTAGTGAATTTCCTGAGTGATTGCAATTTGGAAGGTGTTGGGCAGAAAAGGCTAGCGTGGGTTTTAGAGGGTGAGTTCACACCAGCTAATCTTGCTGCCACTATTCGCCAAGGTGAGACTGAATTAACCTCCAATTTCGGTATACCTAATTCCGTTGTACGAGCGTTAAGCCGTTTGCCTGAGTATAAACTACTTGAGCTAGAAGAGTTGCAGCTTCCCGATACAATGGCGATTGAGCTGAATATAACTCACGGTGAACGGGAAGCCGTTTTCCGCCCAATTGGGGAACTATCGACCGGCCAACAATGTACGGCGATTTTGCACCTATTGCTATTGGACAACCAAGATCCACTTATCCTTGATCAGCCGGAGGATAACCTTGATAACGCCTTTATTGCTGAGCGTATAGTTGCTGAGCTGCGCAGAGCCAAGCTAAGCCGGCAGTTCTTGTTCGCAACCCACAACGCCAATATTCCGGTATTTGGCGACGCGGAATGGATTGGCGTGCTGAGTGTGGAAGATAGCAAAGGGTTGATCCTGCCAGAACAGCAGGGTGCGATCGATATGCCAGAAGTGCAAAAACTAGCGGCAGATATATTGGAAGGTGGTGAGAGTGCGTTTAATCAACGCCGTGAAAAGTACGGCTTTAACTGAATGCTTTACTTCCTTGGGAGAGAACGATGTTAAAAACAGAATTGTTGGAAATTATTGCCAATGGCGAAAACTCAGGTGTGGAGTTTAAACGAGATGATATACGTCCTGAGCAGTTAGCCAAAGAAGTTGTTGCTATGGCCAACTTTCAAGGGGGGCGGGTACTGCTAGGTGTGGAAGATGACGGCACTATTAGCGGCGTACAAAGGCATGACCTTGAAGAGTGGGTTATGAATGTCTTTCAGGGCAAAATTCATCCGATGATTCTGCCGTTTTACGAAGAAGTGAAATTGGATGATGGCAAACTGGTTGCTATCGTTAGCTTTCCCATCGGCATTTCGAAACCCTACATCGTTCGCCATAGTGGAAAAAAGGAAATCTATATTCGTGTTGGGACAACATCGAGGCTAGCAACTAGAGAGCAGCAGATGCGATTGTTTGAATTGGGTGGAATGCTGCATACCGAAGTAATGCCTGTGCCTCGTACAGATATGAGTTGTTTGGATGACGCTCGCCTAACCAATTATGTAAAGGATATCTTACAAGATCCCGATGTACCTAAAACGCCTGATGAATGGCAAGCAAGGCTGCTCGGTCTGGGTTTTTTAACCGAAGCCGCAGGCAGTGTTTGCTGCACAATAGCGGGCTTGGTGTTATTTGGTAAAAACCCGAGACGCTATCTCAAACAATCGGGTTTACAGGTCATGGTATTTCATGGTGAAGATAAGGAATACCAAGCTGCATTGGATGACATCATTGATGGCCCAATGGTCGGGCGCTGGGATCTCGAAAATGGTGATAAACGGCTAGTCGATGGTGGCGTTATTGAGAAATTCATGAAGGCTATGAGTCCCTTTATTTCTCAAGAGT
Organism: Photorhabdus luminescens subsp. luminescens; assembly: GCF_001083805.1. GTDB lineage: Bacteria > Pseudomonadota > Gammaproteobacteria > Enterobacterales > Enterobacteriaceae > Photorhabdus > Photorhabdus luminescens. Next base: position 198,229 of record NZ_JXSK01000009.1, read on the forward strand.
CTGATCAGGTGAATGAAGAATTAAGGCGAGAAACACAGTGGTTTTATCCACTTGAGGCCGTTAGAGAAGCCTTGGTCAATGCGCTGGCGCACCGCGATTGGACACGTTTTGTTGAAATTGAAGTATCTGGTTATTCCGACCGGCTTGAAGTAATTAGCCCGGGTTCGTTACCAAACTCCATGACGGTAGAAAAAATGAAAGCAGGACAGCGTTCCCCTAGAAATACCATTGTTATGGAAGTATTACGTGATTATGGCTATGTCGATTACCGAGGAATGGGTGTGAGGACCAAAATTATGCCATTAACGAAAGCGTTAACAGGTAAAGATCCTAAGTTTGATTTGGCAGACGATTATTTAAAAACAATCTTGTTCCGGTAACAGATGTTGTGACTGTTGGAACAGCGTATACCGCACTGTATTTGGCGCTTTTAAAACAGCGCCATTTTTTTAAAAGCAATCGGAAAACGGCTTTACAATGCACAATGGGATTTTGGTAAAACGGATCAAAGCGAAGTAAATGGGTTTTGAAGCGTTACACTTTAAAAATGACCACTTCACTTCCCAATGCAAAAACTCGAAAAAATCCTTCCTAACAGATCATCGGAAGTAAACTCACCCGTGATCTCACTCAATGCCTGCTGCGCCAGACGCAGCTCTTCCGCCAGCAATTCACCTGAACGAGCAACCACCAATTGTTCATGGCCCTGTTGTAAATGTTCCGCTGCGGTATTTAATGCTTGTAAATGACGACGACGAGCCAAGAAACCACCTTCGGTATTACTGCTAAAACCCATCGTTTCTTTCAGATGATCGCGCAATAAATCAATGCCTTCACCGCTACGGGCAGAAAGTCGAATTAGCGAGTAACTACTTACTTCGGCAATACTTGTCTCTTCATCAGTCATATCTGTTTTATTACGAACGACCGTAATAGGGAGCGATTTAGGCAGACGAGCCATAAATTCAGGCCAGATTTCTACAGGTTCAACCGCGTTCGTTGTCGTGCTATCTACCATAAACAATACACGATCAGCCTGCTCAATTTCCTGCCAAGCACGCTCAATACCAATACGCTCAACTTCGTCACTGGCTTCACGCAAACCCGCGGTATCAATGATATGTAACGGCATACCGTCAATATGGATATGTTCACGCAGAACATCACGAGTTGTACCTGCAATATCCGTCACAATAGCCGCTTCACGGCCTGCTAATGCATTAAGTAGACTGGACTTTCCTGCATTAGGGCGACCGGCGATAACAACTTTCATCCCTTCACGTAACAGGCTGCCCTGACGAGCCTGAGAACGTACACGCTCAAGCTCAGCCATCACTTCATCCAACTTGGCTTCGATTTTCCCATCAGAAAGGAAATCAATCTCTTCATCTGGAAAATCAATAGCCGCTTCTACATAGATGCGTAAGTGAGTAAGTGCTTCCACCATTTGATGAACTTGAGTAGAAAAAGCGCCCTGTAAGGAATTCATCGCTGAACGGGCTGCTTGCTCCGAACTGGCATCGATCAGGTCAGCAATGGCTTCCGCCTGAGCTAAATCCAGTTTGTCATTAAGAAAAGCGCGTTCAGAAAACTCACCTGGATTAGCGATTCGCACACCCGGCAAAGTCAGAATACGTTTAAGCAGCAAATCGAGAATAACCGGCCCGCCATGACCTTGAAGCTCCAGTACATCTTCTCCGGTAAATGAATTGGGCCCAGGAAAGTAAATAGCAATCCCCTGATCAAGTATCTGACCATCCACATCACGAAATGGCAGGTAATCTGCATAACGAGGTTTGGGTAATTTACCTAATACCACCTCAGCTACCTGTGCGGCTTTCGGACCGGAAACACGCAAAATGCCAACCCCTCCTCGTCCTGGCGGGGTAGCCTGAGCAACTATCGTATCCGTGGTATGCATGGTTATCTCTCTATTTACTTTTTCGCTCAAATGACTTTTTCACTCAAATAGTTAAGGCGGTCAATGACCGCCTTTACCATGACAACGGCCAGCATGTATTCTGGCTGAAGCTATACCCGTCATCTTTCAAGTTGCCTCTTTGTTGGCTGCACTCACTCACCCCGGTCACATAGTTTTCTATGCTCCCGGGGATTCGCTCCCTTGCCGCCGCGATCCATCTTGAAATCCATAGGGTGTATGTTTTATTTCGCTGGCTTTTTCTCACGGCTATGCAAACCGCGTTTTTCCAGCCCACGATAAATTAATTGCTGCTGGATAATTGTCACCAGGTTACTGACGATATAGTACAGCACCAAACCTGACGGGAACCACAGGAAGAATATGGTAAATATGACAGGCATATAGGTCATAATCTTCTGTTGCATCGGATCAGTAATTGTTGTCGGAGACATTTTCTGGATAATGAACATTGTCACACCCATCAACAACGGCAGGATGTAATAAGGATCTTGCGCAGACAAGTCATTAATCCAACCAGCAAATGGCGCATGACGCAATTCAACAGAACCCATCAACATGTAATATAAAGCAAGGAAGATTGGCATCTGGATCAACAGAGGCAAACAACCACCCAGTGGGTTCACTTTCTCTGCTTTATACAATGCCATCATTTCTTGGCTCATACGCTGTTTATCATCGCCAATACGCTCACGCATAGCCGCCAATTTAGGCTGTAACAAACGCATTTTCGCCATTGATGTGTATTGTGCTTTGGTCAACGGGTACATGATACCACGCACAATAAAGGTGATAACGATGATGGAGAAGCCCCAGTTACCAATAAAACCATGCAAGAACTTCAACAACTTAAATAACGGCTGAGAGATAAACCATAACCAACCATAGTCTACGGACAGATCCAGATGAGGTGCTACAGCAGCCATTTCATCTTGAATTTCCGGGCCAATCCACAACGTAGAAGAGACCGTTTTTTCACTATTAGCCGCAACAGAGATTGGCGCGCTCTTATAGCCAATCGCAGCCATCCCTTTATCTAATGCAACAGTGTAGAAAGTACTGGTTTCATTAGCCGCAGGAACCCAAGCGGTAGCAAAATATTGTTGCAACATGGCAATCCAGCCACCTTTGGTGGTCACGGATAAAGATTCACCTTCAATATCGCTAAAGCTATATTTCTTGTATTTGGTATCGTCGGAAGAATAGGCGGCGCCACGGTAAGTATGCAATGCAAAGTTATTGCTGCCTGTATCACGATGTTTGGGTAGTTCAACACTCTGTTTCAACTGACCAAAGAAGGTCATCTGTAACGGTTTTTCCGTCGTGTTATTAACATGGTAATCGACACTAATCGCGTATTCACCACGTTTCAGGACAAATGTTTTGACGTAAACAATGCCATCTTTAGTGACGAAATTCATCGGGATACGCAATTCATCCTGCCCATCAGCCAATACATAGCTATCCTGTGCTGCGGTATACAGTGGGCGTTCACTATTCAACGGATTATCTGGGCCATCTTTCCCCGTCAATCCACTTTGCGCTTGATAAGAGAAAGCAGGTGTTGTTTCCAACAACTTGAATGGCTGGTTTGACCCCAGGGTATCAGGATAGGCCAACAGGTCAGCCTCTTCGATATCACCGCCACGGGTATTGATGGTCAAAGAGAGCACATCAGTTTTAACCGTGATAAGTTTACCTTTTCCACTGCCTGGTACAGCTTGATTCTCACTGCTCGGCATATCCGTTTGTTGCGTGGCCTGTACTGTCGTTGGCTGCGGATTTTTATCTGCTTCCCATGCTTGCCAGACCAAGAAAGAAACGAACAGCAAAGCGATGAGAAGAAGATTACGTTGCGAATCCATCGTTAGTGTTCTCTGTTATCGTTGTTTTTTACGGGTGGGACAGGATCATCACCACCTTCATGTAAAGGGTGGCATTTTAATATGCGTTTCACCGTTAACCAACAGCCTTTTATCACTCCAAATCGGCATAATGCCTCAATGCCATATTGAGAGCATGTAGGATTAAAGCGACAATGAGGCCCCAACAGCGGGCTTATTACCAACTGATATCCCCGGATTAATGCGATCAGGAAGCGCGAGCCAAACGACAGTGACGACGCCATAATTTATCCAACGCCTCCGTTAACGCACGGTTATCAAGCTCAGCAACGCCTTTCTTAACCAATACCACAAAATCCATAGGAGGCAACTTATGTTGGTTTAAACGAAAGCTTTCACGGGCCAACCGTTTAATTCGGTTACGCTCATGAGCTCGTTTAACATTTTTCTTGGCTATAGTAAGACCGATACGGGGATGCCCCAGCTCGTTCAGGCGGCCAAGGATAGTAATCTCTGGCGAACTTGCCCGTTGGGGTTGCTGGAAAACATAAGTGAAATGCTTGGGAGTTAACAAGCGTAACTCCCTCGGAAAAGCGAGCGTAACCACTAGATGGTTAGCTTTATTACTTAGAAACGGTCAGACGAGCACGGCCTTTTGCACGACGGCGAGCCAGAACCTGACGACCATTTTTGGTAGCCATACGAGCGCGGAAGCCGTGAGAACGGTTACGCTTCAGTACGGATGGTTGGAAAGTGCGTTTCATAGCGATTTCTACCTAAACTTAAGATTATTACTGATTCAGTAAATGCGTTGGCAGCCAGTGAGAAAAGACACCGATGCCTCAATCGCAACATCAATATAAAAGAAGCGGGATTGTAATAAAATGTACAGCTCTGAGTCAATTTACATAACACAAAGTCGGCCGGCTTTTCTACTGAGTTGGATGTTTACCAACACTCTGCCCATGCGTACACCAGAACTCTTCACCAAGAATTATCGGTAAAAAACTCTGGTATCGCACATAGGGTGCAACATTATACGGACTACTGAACAAAGCGCAACGATCACCGACAGATCTTCATTTTCTGTTATGATCCTTGGTCCGATTTTACTTTAAATATCGGCTTCTTCTCGATCTGCTTTCGACAACCGCCATAACTCCACTACAACCCCTTTACAGCCCTTTATTTCACAGACAATTTTATCCTGTGGATAAAAAGCGCTTAAACTGTGTAAAAGAATGAAGATCTATATCGTCTTTTGCGCTATGATCCCGAGCCATGATTTGGATCTTATCCTCGGATCATGGGGGAGCGATGACATTAAAAATCGCCATACACATGACAATTGATCCTTCCTCGCCTTAGAGGAGTCGTTGTTTTGTACCCAATATAATGAGCTAACCACTCCGATTCTTTAATTGTTATTGGCCTTGTTTTAGGGGAGTCCACCGTGTCACTTTCGCTTTGGCAGCAATGTCTTGCCCGATTGCAGGATGAATTACCTGCCACAGAATTCAGTATGTGGATACGCCCCCTTCAGGCAGAGCTAAGTGGTAACACTCTGGCACTTTATGCCCCAAATCGGTTTGTTCTGGATTGGGTAAGAGAGAAGTATATCAACAACATCAATGGGTTGTTGAATGACTTCTGTGGAGCAGAAGTACCATTATTACGTTTTGAAGTTGGCAATAAACCCATTTCTCCAAACGATAGCCCACCGCAAAGGGTTGTTGCTCACGCACCGGTCGCACCTGCACCGCAAAACACGTCAGTACGCCCCAGTTGGGATAACACTGCGGTACAACCAGAGCTATCTTATCGCTCCAATGTTAACCCAAAACATACTTTCGATAACTTTGTTGAAGGTAAATCCAACCAACTTGCTCGCGCTGCTGCAAGACAGGTAGCTGATAATCCCGGCGGTGCTTATAACCCACTATTTCTTTATGGTGGTACGGGTTTGGGTAAAACCCATCTATTACATGCCGTAGGCAACAGCATTATGGCACGTAAGGCAAATGCCAAGGTAGTCTATATGCATTCTGAACGCTTTGTTCAGGATATGGTCAAGGCATTACAAAATAATGCAATAGAAGAGTTCAAACGCTATTACCGTTCTGTCGACGCATTACTGATCGATGATATTCAGTTTTTTGCCAATAAAGAACGCTCTCAAGAAGAGTTCTTCCACACATTCAATGCATTACTGGAAGGTAATCAACAGATTATTCTGACATCAGATCGCTATCCAAAAGAGATCAATGGGGTAGAAGATCGGTTAAAATCCCGTTTTGGTTGGGGACTAACCGTTGCCATTGAACCGCCGGAACTGGAAACTCGCGTCGCTATTTTGATGAAAAAGGCAGACGAAAACGAAATCCAGTTGCCGGGAGAAGTTGCTTTCTTTATAGCCAAACGTCTGCGTTCTAATGTCCGTGAGCTTGAAGGAGCACTGAACAGAGTAATAGCAAATGCCAATTTTACTGGTCGAGCGATTACTATTGATTTTGTACGTGAAGCATTACGTGACCTGTTAGCACTGCAAGAAAAACTGGTTACCATTGATAATATTCAGAAAACAGTCGCTGAGTATTACAAAATCAAGGTGGCCGATTTACTTTCCAAACGGCGCTCCCGTTCCGTTGCCCGTCCAAGGCAAATGGCAATGGCGCTGGCAAAAGAGTTAACCAACCACAGCTTGCCTGAAATCGGGGATGCCTTTGGTGGACGTGACCACACAACTGTGTTGCACGCTTGTCGTAAAATCGAGCAACTACGTGAAGAAAGTCACGACATCAAAGAGGATTTTTCTAACTTAATCAGAACATTGTCTTCCTAGTGCTATGAAATTTATCATTGAACGTGAGCAATTGTTAAAACCACTGCAACAGGTCAGTAGTCCGCTGAGTGGGCGCCCTACTTTGCCTATTCTTGGTAACTTATTATTACAGGTTACAGAAGGCTCCCTATTGCTGACCGGCACAGATTTAGAAATGGAAATGATGGCAAGAGTCACGCTTTCATTGCCGCACGAAGCAGGTGCAACCACAGTACCGGCACGTAAATTCTTTGATATCTGGCGAGGTTTGCCAGACGGGGCCGAAATCAGTGTAGAACTGGATGGCGATCGCCTATTGGTCCGTTCTGGTCGCAGCCGTTTCTCGCTTTCCACATTGCCCGCTGCTGATTTTCCAAATCTTGATGACTGGCAAAGTGAGGTGGAGTTTTCACTACCACAGGCCACACTGAAGCGCCTTATTGAATCAACTCAGTTCTCAATGGCTCACCAGGATGTCCGCTATTACCTCAACGGTATGTTGTTTGAAACCGAAGGAGAAGAACTGCGTACAGTTGCAACCGACGGTCACCGTCTGGCCGTCTGTTCTATGGGAATTGGTCAAAAGCTGCCTTCCCATTCGGTGATCGTGCCACGTAAAGGCGTTATTGAACTAATGAGATTGCTGGATGGCGGCGATACTCCGTTACAGTTACAAATCGGCAGTAACAATATTCGTGCCCACGTTGGCGATTTTATTTTCACCTCTAAATTGGTGGATGGGCGTTTCCCTGATTATCGTCGCGTATTACCAAAGAACCCGGATAAAACCCTGGAAGCTAATTGCGATATGCTGAAACAGGCTTTTTCACGCGCGGCGATTCTCTCTAATGAGAAGTTCCGCGGAGTTCGCCTCTATTTCAGTGAAAACCAACTAAAAATCACAGCCAATAACCCTGAACAGGAAGAAGCCGAAGAGATTGTAGATGTCAGCTACCAAGGCGCTGAAATGGAAATAGGCTTTAATGTCAGTTACGTGCTAGATGTACTCAATACACTAAGATGTGAAGAGGTTCGTTTATTGCTGACTGATGCTATTTCCAGTGTTCAGATAGAAGACTGTGCCAGCCACAATGCGGCTTATGTCGTGATGCCAATGCGCCTGTAACCGGATTTATATTTCAGGTATATGACTCTCACGCGTTTACTTATCCGCGATTTTCGTAATATCGCCGCTGCTGACTTGCCTCTAGCTACCGGATTTAACTTTCTGGTTGGATCTAATGGCAGCGGCAAAACCAGTGTACTGGAAGCGATTTATACGCTGGGTCACGGGCGCTCTTTTCGTAGCATTCAGATAGGACGGATAATCCGTCATGACTGCAATGAGCTCGTTCTGCATGGGCGGCTAGGGCAACCAGAGAATGAACGGGAACGGTCTATCGGCTTGAGCAAAAACCGTCATGGCGATAGTAAAGTCAGAATTGATGGTAGTGATGGTTGTAAAATTGCAGAACTGGCCAAGATGTTACCGATGCAGCTTATTACCCCAGAAGGGTTTACCCTGTTAAATGGCGGGCCAAAGTATCGACGGGCCTTTATTGACTGGGGTTGCTTTCACAATGAGCCACGCTTTTTTTCTGCATGGGTAAACTTAAAACGGCTACTCAAACAACGCAACGCAGCACTACGACAAGTTACCCGCTATAGCCAGATACGGCCTTGGGATCAGGAATTGGCGCCACTCGCTAACCAAATAAATCAGTGGCGTGGCGAATATGTTACAAGCATTACTCAGGATATTACGGATACTTGTCAGCAATTCTTACCCGAATTTACATTAAGTTTCTCTTTTCAACAGGGCTGGGACAAAGAGAGTGATTATGCTGAATTACTGGAGCGCCAATTTGAGCGCGACAGAGCGTTAACCTATACAGCTTCCGGCCCGCATAAGGCAGATCTGCGCATTCGAGCAGAAGGAACGCCAGTAGAAGATATGCTATCCCGCGGTCAATTAAAGTTACTGATGTGCGCACTGCGGCTAGCACAGGGTGAATATTTCACCCGACAGAGCGGACAACAATGTCTGTATCTGCTTGATGATTTTGCCTCCGAACTGGATACCGGCCGCCGTCAATTGCTGGCCGCACGTCTAAAATCCACGCAAGCACAGGTATTTGTCAGTGCGATAAATCCCGACCAAATAACAGACATGCTTGATGGAAATAGCAAGATGTTTCGCGTGGAAAATGGCAAAATAGAGGTTCAACCACAGGATTAAAAATGAGCGAGAAACGTTGATGTCGAATACATATGACTCCTCAAGTATCAAGGTATTAAAAGGGCTGGATGCAGTGCGTAAACGTCCGGGCATGTATATCGGCGATACAGACGATGGTACCGGCTTACACCACATGGTCTTCGAGGTTGTCGACAACGCTATCGACGAAGCCCTCGCTGGTCACTGTAGCGAAGTTATCGTCACTATTCATGCTGATAACTCAGTCTCCGTACAGGATGATGGCCGCGGTATTCCTACCGGTATACACGAAGAAGAAGGTGTTTCAGCAGCCGAAGTTATTATGACGGTGCTGCATGCTGGGGGTAAATTCGATGATAACTCTTATAAGGTCTCCGGCGGTTTGCACGGCGTAGGGGTTTCCGTTGTTAACGCCTTGTCTGAAAAGCTGGAATTGGTCATCCGCCGTGACGGCAAAGTTCATGAACAGACTTATCACCTTGGTGTGCCGCAAAGTCCGCTGAAAGTCGTTGGAGAAACGGAACAGACAGGTACTCGTGTCCGTTTCTGGCCGAGCATGGATACTTTCCGTAATAACACAGAATTCCAGCACGACATTCTGGCTAAACGCCTGCGTGAACTATCCTTTCTGAATTCTGGTGTATCCATCCGCCTCATTGATAAGCGCACTAATATAGAAGACCACTTCCATTATGAGGGTGGAATTAAAGCGTTTGTCGAGTTCCTAAATAAAAACAAAACCCCCATTCATCCAAATGTTTTCTATTTCTCTACAGAAAAAGATGGCATCGGCGTTGAAATTTCAATGCAATGGAACGATGGCTTCCAGGAAAATATTTACTGCTTTACCAATAACATCCCACAACGCGATGGGGGAACTCACTTAGTTGGCTTCCGTACTGCGATGACACGTACTCTTAATAGTTATATGGATAAAGAAGGGTACAACAAGAAATCCAAAGTCAGCGCCACCGGCGATGATGCTCGGGAAGGTTTAGTTGCCGTTATTTCCGTTAAAGTGCCTGATCCAAAATTCTCTTCTCAGACTAAAGACAAACTCGTCTCTTCCGAAGTGAAAACTGCGGTTGAAACGTTGATGAATGAGAAGCTGGTGGAATACCTACTGGAAAATCCAAACGACGCTAAAACTGTCGTCAGTAAAATTATTGATGCCGCTCGCGCTCGTGAAGCAGCCCGTAAAGCGCGTGAAATGACACGTCGCAAAGGGGCACTGGATCTGGCTGGGCTGCCAGGCAAACTGGCTGATTGTCAGGAACGTGATCCAGCGCTCTCTGAACTCTACTTAGTGGAAGGGGACTCTGCGGGTGGTTCGGCAAAACAGGGCCGTAACCGCAAAAATCAGGCAATTTTGCCGTTAAAAGGTAAAATCCTGAATGTCGAAAAAGCGCGTTTCGATAAAATGCTCTCTTCCCAAGAAGTGGCAACCCTGATCACAGCATTGGGCTGCGGTATTGGCCGTGACGAATATAACCCAGATAAGCTGCGTTACCACAGCATTATTATCATGACGGATGCGGACGTCGATGGTTCTCATATTCGTACTCTATTGCTGACTTTCTTCTATCGTCAAATGCCAGAAATCATTGAGCGTGGTCATGTATTTATTGCTCAACCACCACTGTATAAAGTCAAAAAAGGCAAACAAGAACAATATATTAAAGATGATGAAGCAATGGATGAGTACCAGCTATCCATTGCACTAGATGGCGCTTCGCTTTACACCAATGAGCATGCTCCAGCTCTCAGAGGCGAACCGCTGGAAAAACTGGTAACCGAATTTAATGGCGTGCAAAAAATCATTAAACGCATGGAACGTCTGTATCCGCTAAGTTTATTGAATAGCCTAATTTATCATCCAAAGCTGACCGAAGAAGCATTGTCTGATAAGGCGAAAGTTGAAGAATGGATTGAAATGCTGGTCACCCGTCTGAATGATAATGAACAAAACGGCAGCAGCTACAGTTATCGCCTCCATGAAAATCGTGAGCGCCAAATGTACGAACCTGTTCTGTGTGTTCGTACACATGGTGTTGATACTGATTATCTATTGGACTTCGATTTTATCCACGGCGGCGAATATCATCGTATTACTCAACTAAGCGATAAACTCCGCAATTTAATCGAAGAAAGCGCTTATATCGAACGAGGTGAACGCCGCCAGCCTATTAGCAGTTTTGAACAGGCGCTAAACTGGTTGACTAAAGAGTCTCGCCGTGGGTTGTCTATACAGCGTTATAAGGGTTTGGGAGAAATGAACCCTGAACAGTTATGGGAAACTACCATGAACCCGGAAACTCGTCGCATGATGCGTGTGACAGTAAAAGATGCCATTGCAACTGACCAACTGTTTACAACTTTGATGGGTGATGCGGTTGAACCTCGTCGAGCATTTATTGAAGAGAATGCCCTGAAAGCAGCCAATATTGATATCTAATTGATATTATTATCAACTGAAATAAGCGCTCATATTGATTCTCTATGGGCGCTTTTTTTATCTGTTATTTATAGCCAATAAAGTGTAATTTATTTAATGTTTCTGTAAAACATCACTTAAATATAATCTAAGGATATATACCCTATGAATTTCAAGATGCATCGCGACGGCAAGGGAGCGAATCCCCGGGAGCATAGCTAACTATGTGACCGGGGTGAGTGAGTGCAGCCAACAAAGAGGCAACTTGAAAGATAACGGGTATAATATGGCTGACATGATTTACATGATAATAAAGGGAAAAAAACAGGGATTAATATCGGCTGGATGTTCTTCTGTTGATTCTATTGGTAATAAATATCAAACAAACCACCTTGATCAGATATTAGTTTATAGCTTAAGCCATGCGATAACACGGGCTCAAAATGTCGATCATCAACCCATTATTATCCAAAAACCTATCGACAAATCATCACCATTACTCGGTGTTGCTATTTCTGATAATGAGTCTCTTGAATGCTCTATTGATTTTTACCGAACTAACTCAAATGGTGCTCAAGAACGTTATTACAATATAAAGATCACTGGCGCCACAATCACTGAAATAAGTGTCTTACATCCACATTCATTGAATCATAATGAGCTTCCACCACAGGAAAGTATTTCATTAAAATATACAAACATTACCTGGAATCACCTTATCGCAGGTACTGGCGGTTATAGTATTTGGGATGACAGGATTTATTAAATAATCAAAACAAGGCGTTTTAATTTAACGCCTTGTTTCATTAATGAATTTTTTTGGTAAGAGCAATATATATAAAATATAAAACAAAATACTGCCAATCATAATTACATCACTATTTAAATCAATAAAATTGGCTATATCACACTCATATCCTGTCAAAATCAATTGAACACTAAATAACTTTCCAAAATAGTACTAAACGTTACATAACATATAACTCTATGTATAACAATTAGTTGAAGAAAATTATATGTATCGGAATTATGAAACCTTATTTAATATAGCATACTATGTTTTCAATAATTAAACATTAACTTAAAACTTACTCTATCCATTGATAAGTTAATTTTAAATTAATCCCCATATTTTCTTGGTAACATGCACGCATATAAAATAGAAAATATCACACTACCCACTCTAATTACCTCACTATTTAAATTAATAAACATTGATATAATTTCATGATAACCATCATATTTAACAATAAACAATTGAATTGAACCAAACATTACTATTATAAAGAAACCAAAAACAGAGAGTATATAACTTCTTTTTTTTTCTATGAAAATTTTCATAAAAAAAAGAAAAAACAAAACAATCAATGATAAAGAATAGTACAGAAAAATATCCTGCCAAGTAGATTGAGTGGAAATTGTAACATCAATATAATCCATCATTATTTTTCCTTTTCTAGCTGATAAATACTCAGAGCTGTAACGTTATCAACAATTAGTTCAGTAACTAAATTAATTCTGACATTTTATTATATTTTTGAAAAAATCATCTAGAATATCTTCTTGGCATTAAAATAATATACAATAAAGAAAATATAAAACCACCAACCTTTATACTTTCGCTTTTGAAATTAATAAAACCGGGTATATTGTACTCATATCCTGTTAAAATTAATTGAGCGCTAGATAATAAAAGAACCAAGATAGCACCAAGAATAACCATAAGATTGTTATTTTTTTCTTCTATTATTATCTTAAGAATAAATAAAAAAAACAATATAACAAGAGATAAAACATAATAGTATAATATATCCAGCCATGATGATTTAGTAGAAATAATAATTTCGGTATAATCCATTATTGTTTTTCACCAGTAACTTATCGTCAACATTTAAACTTCCTTGGGAACATTATCATGGTTAAAATTGAGAATATCACCGCACTTACTCTTATTATCTCATCATTTAAATTCAAAAATCTAAATGGTGGAATCAAGGAATAACTAAATTTAGATATAATTAATTGATCTGTGCAAAAAGAAAACAAAAACAAAAGATTAATTATAAATAGAAAAATACTCCTTTTACTTTCTGTATATTTTTTAATAAATAGAAAAAACATAGAAAAAATTATTATAAATAAAAAATATAATAAAAAATCCATATTAGATGATTGAGTAGATATAATTAGTTCCTGCCCCATATTATTTCTCTTCTTCTGTTATCTTATAAATACTCCAAAGAGTAACACCATCAACCGCCATTTCCATACTTAAGCTTAAAGAATCCATTTCTTTCCATCCTCTGGTAAAATCGCTATTAATATTTCTAAATAAACTCCAAGATTTCTCTCTTGGCTTCAAAACTTTTCTAAAAATGCCATAACCTGAAAGCGCTAAGTCAACCGTTGCATAAGTAATATCTGCATCTTTATCACTTAAACCAATTTTATTAGCAACATACCTATATCCTTCTCTGACACCACCATTAATATTTTCTCTGTACAGTAGATAATATCCATTTTCAACAACATTATTATATCCATGAGCCATTAATGGCGCACCAAATGAGGCACATGCTAACCCTAACGAAGCTTTACAGACTGTATAACCTGCAAGAATTTGAGTGCCGCCGCCGCCAAATCCGATCTGTTTTAATATAAGATTAGTATAACTTGATTTCTCCTTTTCCTTCTCAATTATTGCATATTGCTTTACTCTGTTTGCGGTTAAATAGAAATCTTGCTCCTTCAAATGATTTATTTCAAACTGAATAAATTCAATTGCACCATTTGGAGATAAACAATGAATACGAACCTGACCTAATATATCCTCTACAAAAAGATTTATTTTTGAATTAAAATCCATTCTTATTTTACTATGAGTTAGATAGCGAAAAGATAAAGTTTTCGCTAACTCTCTCAATTCCCTTACCTTCAAATCCAGTAGGTTATTTTGCTTCATATCTCCCCCTATAAAACCGATTTCTTATTTTCAAACCACAAAATCATTAATATAGTTTATGTAAAATAACAAAGATAAACCAACAAAGAAACAATGAACAGAGCTATATAGGTAAATCCACTCGAATAACGAGTGGATTTTCACATAAACAAATAGATTAAAATGATTAAACTAAGATACGTAGCATACGACGCAGAGGCTCTGCTGCTCCCCACAACAATTGGTCACCTACAGTAAAAGCAGATAAATACTCTGGGCCCATATTCAGCTTACGCAAACGCCCTACAGGGGTATTCAACGTCCCCGTTACGGCTGCCGGAGTTAATTCACGCATACTTAATTCGCGATCATTTGGAATAACACGAACCCAGTCATTATGCGCGGCCAGCAATTGCTCAATTTCAGGAATCGAAATATCTTTTTTCAATTTCAAAGTAAATGCCTGGCTGTGGCAACGTAGCGCTCCAATACGTACGCACAAACCATCCACAGTAATGATATTATTACCGGTATTGAGGATCTTGTTGGTTTCTGCCTGCCCTTTCCACTCTTCACGGCTTTGGCCGTTATCAAGTTGTTTATCAATCCACGGAATCAAATTACCTGCCAACGGCACACCAAATTGCTCAGTTGACATAATTCCGCTACGGGTGAAATCCGTTACTTTTCTTTCAATATCCAGAATAGCCGATGCCGGATCTTGTAGCTCTTTTGCTACCTGAGTATGTAGAGATCCCATCTGAACCAGAAGTTCACGCATATGACGAGCGCCCGCACCAGAAGCTGCCTGATAAGTTGCAACAGAAGCCCATTCAACCAAATCATTGGCAAACAAACCGCCCAAAGACATCAACATTAGGCTAACAGTACAATTACCACCAACAAAAGTTTTTATGCCTTTATTAAGACCTTGCTGAATATACGTATGGTTAACTGGATCAAGAATAATAATGGAATCATCATTCATACGCAGTGCTGACGCGGCATCAATCCAATATCCCTGCCAACCTGTTGCTCTTAACTTTGGATAAATCTCATTCGTATAATCTCCCCCCTGACAACTAATAATAATATCCAAAGCACTAAGAGCTTCAATATCGAAAGCATTCTGTAACGTACCTTGCTGACCAGTAAAATCAGGTGCTGGCTGTCCGTGTTGTGATGTCGTGAAGAATACCGGACGAATAACATCAAAATCCCGCTCTTCAATCATACGCTGCATTAATACTGAGCCGACCATACCGCGCCAGCCGATAAAGCCCACATTTTTCATCATTATTATCCTACTTTGGTGAGTGTTGATCAGTGATTCTGATTACACCAAAGCTGACAAAATATGACCAAGGACGCAAGTGAATTTATTAACTCATTCACAAGATATTTAGCAACGTAGCTAGCAGCAAGATATATAACAAATCTAGCATCTGAGTAAAAAGCCACCTGCTGGTGGCAAATATTTACAATTAACTTTTAATTTTCAAGTCACATTCAATTGAGTTTTAGTTTTTTCTTTGGGATGCGGCTTAACACTTATTACTTCACCAGGTCTGGAAATAAAGCGAACAAACGTTTCATGGCTGACGAAAGTTGCACCACAATTGATGTTTTGACATTGATTGTAACGTTCTTTTGTATGACAGGAATGCTCAAAACTGCTGCGTGCATGAGCCGCTTTACCACAAAGAGGACACTTGATCATATTTTTCTACCCTTAACTAAAACATGAACTCTCATTATGTGAACAATATAGCAATGAGATCTCACTTAAAGAACAATTATTTCATATCGAGATCATCAATTTTTAATTCCAGAGTCAGTGCTGTTGTAAAACCACCAGATCCATCCACCGTGTGAGTAACTGTTGTTAATGTCCATTCGGCAGCATCTATTTCTGGTTTAAAGCCGGTAACTTTGATTGGCATTTCAGGGTAGAGATCTGCACGCCCTTGAGCCAGTTGAATCGAAAACGTCGCTGCCCCACGTTGTATTTTTTCCCAAGCAACCTTGGCAGCACGTTTAGCGCTGGCTTCATCAGCATAAGTACGAGAAAGTTCTAATACGTTATCTTTGCTACCTACTAAATAAGATGTTAATTTGTTAGTGTTTTTCTGACTTTTTCGCTCAACGGTTAAGGTATGTTTTTTCTCCGGTTTACGGACATCTAACCAATTTGCTACCACGCCGGTATAAGCCTCACGATCGGACAGAGTAAAATTATGATTGTCACCTGATCGACGTGTAATCACTAATGCAGGAATAACCGCACCACTGGCTGTTTTATTCTGTCCCTGCCGAATAAATATCAACTTACCATTTTTTACTGAAGCAATTGCCCCTTCCTGCCTTGCCAAGCGGGTAAGAAAACTACCATCTGACTCATTCGTCTGATCAATATGGTTAATCAATATTTTCGCAATATCTTGATGCAAATCGGCGCTAAGGTTATTTCTCGCAGCAATAGTATGGACAATATTACCTATCGTTTTCTTATGATAAGACTCTTCACGTCTCATATTGAGAGATTCACGGAAATCAGCGCTACGGGCACGAATCGTTAATTTGTCCGGCGCTCCACTGTGACCAATTTCATCCACAGTAAAACGGCCTTTACTAATCAGTGGTTGATCACGCCATCCCAACGCCAATGAAATCACATTACCTCTGGAAGGTAGCACCAAACTTCCATCTGCATCATCCAGTTCAATATCAAGCTGGTCGGCTTCAAAGCCACGATTATCTGTCATTGTTAGTGACATCAGGCGCGATTGAATGCGCCCGCTGATATCTTTATTATCAATTTCCAAAAGAAATGAAGGCGCACTGCCTTTTTCAGCTCCCCTGCCAAATTCAGACGTCATGGCAATACCTCTCTGACTCTATCTGACAAATTGTCTGTAAGCATAGAGAATTGCCCCTGAAGATCACCGAACATTTCAATTAGAGAACTATCCACTCGCTTCAATGTCAACGTGAAATCAATTTTGCGGGCAGAACCATTCGACATAAATTCAGTTTTTGTCTGGTCGATACTCTGAATGACAAACATACCGTAAACCGTGCCGCTGCCATCTATAAAGGACCAAGCCTTACCGCTTTCAGCCATAACTTGTAATACCGTCAATGATAAACGACCACCCGTAATTTCTGGATATAACGAACCGGAAAGTGTCATTGTGTCGTTATCCGGCCCCAGAAATTGCCAGGCAGGCCGTATCCCGATACGGCTATTAAAAGCATGTCGCCATGACTGAGTATATTGCATACTCTGGTATGGTGTGGTCTTCAACATAAAAACAAATAAACCCAGTGCAGCCATCATAATTAGAATTCTCCTCTATCAGAGAATGAACTACGCAAACGAGCCTGCTGTTTACGTTCCCGATCATCCAATTCACGCCTAACCGCTGCTGCAATATCCTGCTCAGACTGCCCCGGCGCACCATAGATATTTATATGATAGACCGGTGATTCACTGCGGTACTCTACCACCTGACGTTTGTCCGCTTTCTTTTCCTGAATCTGAGAATAAGCATGAGCCGGTAAGCTCTGAGTATGCAACGGTGCTGTTCTGGCTGCGGTAGAAGGCGCCATTACGCTTAAAGAAAATGCCGCAGCGGCAGCAAGTTTAGCAGTCTGTCGTCTGCTAATAACATTGACAGGGCCAGTGACAATCTCTGGTCCGTATTCACCAACAATACCAAATCGGCCAGCCGGAATAATGCCCCCTTTGTCATGTTTAGGCAGAACTGCACTAACATTAGGACTCACATTATTACTGGCGTCTTTTGAAATATCCTCCTTTGACCGCATCCAGTCAGGGAGATACTCAGACAATGAAGTCAGTTTCTTTTTCAGGGCTTCCCACTTTTCATTAATCCCCTCCAATAAACTGTTAACTATCGCTGTGCCAGCTTCTTTAAATTTACTGGGTAGATTCATTACGTCAGTAATAATCTCATTCCATTTATCCGAGATCGATATTTTAATATTCTCCCAGATATCCAATGTATTCTGTTTAACTAATTCCCAGGCATTACTGATATTAGTTTTAATATTCTCCCAAGTTTGCAAAACACTCTGTTTAATAGACTCCCATTTCTCACTTAGGCTAATTTTAATATTTTCCCAAAGCTGAGAAAATTTCGGCCCCAATGTTTCCCAGTTCTGCCAAATATAAGTGGCAGCCATTGCAATTACACCAATAATGGCAAGGATTGGGTTAGCCATCATCAGACGACCAACGATCATCATGGTGCTACCCAACATTTTCAGAGCATTCCCTACCAATCCGAGAGCTCTCACACCAGTACTACCAAAGAAAGTAAGACTATATTTCGCCACAGCTAACGGAAGTAATATTGAAGCGATCGCCTGTGCCAATGCGCCAAACACAGTTAACATGCCACCAACTACCACCGTAATAGTCGCAAGCGTTGCAGCCAAACGTGGATTAGCTTCCATCCACTCACTGACTTTATTGACTACATTTGTCACCTGTTGGGTGACTTCTCTTGCCGGACCTTCTACGCCAGAAAACATCTGAACGCCTAGATCACTCCAAGCGGCATTAAGCTTTTGGATATCACTGGTAAGACTATTCGTCATTGCAGATGCAACTTTTTGGGATTCACCTTGAGCATTTTTTAGTTCAACGATAAAAGATTGCAATCCCCCCTGTCCTGCCTGATTCACCAACACATCCAGAGCAGGAGTGGCATTTTCACCACCAATTGCCGTGAAATAATTTGTACGCTGTTTGCTGCTCATTGACCGGGTTTTATCATCCAGTTCAGCAAGAATATCAGGTAATTGCCGTAAATTACCTTTAGCATCACGAGTTTTAATATCGAGTTGTTTCAATGCGGCGGCAGCAGCTTTAGGTGGTTCAGCCAACCGGCTTAGTACACTGCTCAAAGCCTCTCCAGCTTCACTTCCCTTGATATTGGCATCACTTAGCTTTCTTGTAGCTGCCGCAACGGTTTCAATATCAATCCCCAAAGAAGCAGCCGCTGGAGCGACAGATTTCATGGTGTCACCCAACCCCGCCAACGTTGTTTTTGAACCAATAAACGTTGCCGTCAAAACATCACTAACATGCCCCATCTCTTCGGACTGTAATTTAAATCCTTCCAGTACATTAGTGCTAATATCAACCACATCGGCGAAATCTGTACCGCTTGCCTGCGACATTAATACCGCGCCAGGCATCACATTCTTTATCTGGTCGGGAGAATAACCCTTGGAGGCATAAAGGCTTTGTCCCTGTGCAACTTGGCTGACAGGAATCCCAGTGCTTTTACTCAACTCACGGCTTTGATTAAGCAACATGGTGTATTCAGGAGAATTCTTTTCAATATTAGTTTGCGCCTGAATTTTGGACATTTGAGCACTAAGATCATAACCCGGCATCAGAAAGTTTTTACTGGTTGTCAGTATCTTACCGCCTGCCGATTTCGCATTAGCGCCATATTGGCTGACACGATCACGAAGTTCTTTGATTTTGCTATAACGGCCTTCACCGCGATTTTCTTCCTCTTGACTACTGGTATGCGCAGTTCCCTGCGCATATTCAGGAGCAGAATAAGGTTTAATGGCTTTATAAGTCTGATTTAATCGCTTGTATTCATCACGATTTTGCCGGATAGAATCCGCCAACCTTTTATTATTTCGCTGTGCGGATTTCAAGGCGCTGGTCAGCTTATTTACGGACTGTATTACCAATGTAAGCTGTGACTGTGTATTACTCATTTTCTGCACCACTTCGTAAGATGGCCCGATGTCGCCAGTCCAGTAATTCCGTCAGTGACATTTCACTTGTCACTGACGGAGACCAGTGGAAAACGGTGGCAATATCTGCCACCAATTCATCTACGGTTAGTCGGTCTGGAAACCGGACTTGGCCGACTTCGGTAACAAAAAATTGACCACCTCAACACTGAGATTAATCAGATCGCCGGGTGTCATTGACAACAGGTCGCTTTTAGTGAGCGTTGGTGTGGTGACGCGCGGCAAAACCAACATCATTGAATCCACATCCATCTCCAGCAAAGCCTGTAGCCGAGCACCACGCAGCGCGCCACTGTTCGGTTTGCGCACCACCACTTCAGTGATGTTGCTACTACCACGTGCAAGCGGTTCTTCTAATACGATTGTGCGCTGCTCGTCGTTTTGAGTAATTAGTGTTTCTGTCATGGTTCAACCTTGTTTATCCGATTAGATTAAAGACCCATAGCGCGACGGTGATCTGCCAAGCGATCCTCACCATTAACGACTTCAACCATGTTAACGGTATCCACTTCGATCAGAACTTCACCATCCCATGTCAATTTAAAATAGGTGTTTTTAGCGCTGATTTTGGTCTGAGTGTTATCTCCCTGCTTATAAGTACCGTGGTCAAACTCATGGAAACGGCCACGCATCACGATTTCAACAGCAATCACATCGTTGGTATCATCGCGCTGATAGGAGCCCGCAAAGCGCAACATTACGCCGTCAGCTTTGGTCAATCCCCATTGCCGATAATGCTGAGCCTCCATACCTCCCAGAGTAAATTCAACGTCTAATGCACCTTCATCCAAGCCTAAGTCCACAGTTGCGCTACCGTTCATACCAGCGCCACGATAGGTTTCCAGTTTACGACTCAGCTTAGGCAGAGTAAGTTCTTCCACTATTCCCTGATAACTATTGCCATCATTAAACAAGTTCAGGTATTTAAGTTTGCGAGGTAATGCCATCTGTGTCCCCTTAGCCGTTTATGCTTTTAGCGAAATCCATCAGGTAACGATCTGTAATACGCTGGCGTAACATCATGTTTTCCAGTGGTGGTACAGGTGTATAGTCGTAATCGAGGGTCAATTTACCCGCTTTCAAGGTGTCTTTATCATTGGCGTTTTCGTCATACCAACACTGACCGTCAATAATGTAACCCCCAGATTTCAGTTCGCGGAACTTAGCGTTAATACCTTCGATAATGTCTCGTACGAGTGAAGGAGTTAGTGGCTTATCGATTGCCCACATATGTGCTTCTGCCATAGTGTCAGCTAATACTTGGGCGGTACGAGTGTAACTTTCGAACTGGAACAATGGGTCATCAGCGCAGGTACGGGAACCCCAGAAACGGAAGCCATTTTTACGGATAAGTGTCGTGATACCATTTTGGTTTAGCAAACCAGCATCAGTTGCTGGATCTTGAAGATCCCAGAATACGTCCGCAGAAAGACCGGTCACACCATTGACACCGATGTTGGACAGAGTTTTGTGCCAACCTGTTTCTTCATCAATTTTTGCACGCAAACCCAGTGCACGAGCGGTAGCGTAGGCGATAGCGTCTTTATTAGCAACGGTATCCCAGCTCAGGAAATCAGGCCAAATCAGCATTAATTCGCGCTGACTGAAATTTTTGCGATATTCGATAACTTCTGAGATAGTCTTACTACCATAGGCGCTGATATAAGCCATTGCTCTCAGTTTCTGCGCAATACTCGCTAACTCAACAGCAACAGCTTTTGTATCCAATCCAGGAACTCCCAGAATACGTGGCTTCACACCTAATTGGCTTTGTGCTGCCAACAATGCCTGTATACCGGTTTTCTTACCTTCATTAGTTGTAGTACCAATGATGTTGCTGGTAGTTTGTTCTTCCGTTTCACCTTGTGCTACACGGACAACAACAGTAACGGGTTTAGACTGGTCTGCAATAGCTTTGAGTGCCTGAGGCAACGTACCGGTTTTACCAGCTTTGCCAATGGCGAGTGAAACATCAGTAATCAAGACCGGAGTGTTTAGTGGAAAAGTTTTTTCGTCTGCCTCAGGACCAGTACAGACCATACCAACAATAGCGGTGCTAACTGTGGTGATGGTACGTGTGCCTTCGTTAATTTCCTGTACACGGACGCCGTGATGATAATCTTGTGCCATATTAGCGGTTCTCCTGTTAAGGTGTCCCGCTATGTTGAAGTATCCGAATTATTAAATCATTCGATGGGAAATGTGTGGAAGATGATACAAATCAGGTTGGTTAATTTATTATTTTTTCTAATAATTTAACTGTCGGCACTCTATGATAGTGGAAAATAAAACCTCTATAAATCAATGCTTATTTTTTCCTATTATGAGCTTTTAACTCTGCTCATTGATCATCTTTTCACAGATTTTTTCTACAAAAATAGATTGCAATTTATACACATCAACGCATTTCTCTGTAAATTATAATTCTGGTCATTTATTGACACCTGAATATAGCCAATCTTCGCCATATGTAACCTTGCCTAATACCAATATGAAACTATTCTTTCTGAAATTTCACACATAAGTAAGTTTTGAAAAATCTTGGTTTAGTGGAAACGGTAAATTTGGCTCAGGGAGCAGTGCCGAATAGCCGGAAAGTGAATGGCAAAATTCTGACTGAGGATATTAATATTACGTCTCAAGATATCTTTAATGGACAGGCAATATCCATCCCCGACAAAGCTGATTTAAATGATTATCAAATACCAGGGCTTTATTATCAGGGTTTGAATGTACAAGCGGGATCTGGCAATAACTATCCTGAACCATTTGCAGGTTCACTTGTTGTGCTAAAAGCTGCTGGAATCATTCAACGCTATTTTATTTATAATAGCAGCCGAATACACACTCGTTCCTTAAATGACGTCGGAGTATGGACATCTTGGGCACAAGAATATAACACGCTGAATAAACCCACAGCATTGGATATCCAAAGTGAACCACGCTATACCACTACGATTGATCTTACTGGCCTGAGTACTGAACGCTATTATCCGGTTTGGTGGAGCTTCCCACCTAATGTCGGAGCGAATTCTTGGTTAACACTTCATCGGCCCTATCCATATGATGCAGAAAAAAAACCATTCGGTGAAGGTGTGACACATGTTGCTGGACTACTTGTACAAATAGAAGGAGGAGATATGCCGTGGGGAGGTGATGCCCGCTATCTTAATATTAAACGCGTAAATCAAACCTATCGTAAAACGGTAAAAGCAATCCGTCACGCCATGATAAGTGTCGCCAGGCCTGTTGACGGCAAATATCCCCTTTATGGTGATGTAAAATCTGGTGATATTGTAGATTGTTACGTTTATAGTGGTTGTTATTTGCGTGGTGGTTTAACTTATTTTACGACCAGTAATTTTCAGTCAATCCATTATTCACGTGAAGAAGGAGAGTCAGAAATATATAAATGGTCAAGTGAAAATCTTAAGCGTGAAATGAAGTGGATGGTGAAATCATTAGTCATCAATGATCCATTATTAGGTGAAGAATATACTGATAATACAATGCCTTATTCTCTGGAATATGACACACGTTATCAAAAGAAACCATAATGAGGATATATGATAATATTAAATAAATTAATAGACAAAAATGGCTATGAATATGTTAATGTGCCAGCAGAACCTCATCAATTGATCTCGATGGGTTTCAGTGCTCAAGAAGCTCAAGCACTATATAAACAGGCCGTCATCGAACAGCAAAATAAAGCGAATAAACGTCAACAGTATTATTTACTGGAACAAGCAGCAATTAAAATTGCACCATTGCAAGATGCTATTGATTTAAGCATTGCTACTGACAGTGAAATAACAACATTAATGGCATGGAAAAAATATCGTGTTACATTAAATCGAATGGATACTACAGTACAGAATATTGAGTGGCCAGAACATCCACAATAAATCGAATCATTTTTATTGCAAAAAAAATTCATTTATTTATACATCTATGTCGATCCTTGTTAATATCCAACCAAGTTTGGTTGGATATTTATTTATATGATTTTTGTGGTTTGATTTTTATGGACCACAATAAAACATCAAATACAGTATTAATATTTTAATTACAATGGCATATAATCAAATATTAGAATACAAAGTTATGAAATTAATTTTTGATTTTTAAATTAAAAATCAGATACATTCTATGAAAGGATTAAATAAAAATATGTTAATGATTCTTATATAAAGATATAGTTTCAGAAACGATAAGTATCTATAATTTCGTTTGTAAATCTCAAATCTACGGCCTGAAAGACAGGCCGTTATTATTTTATTCTGGTTTTTCAGGCCAATTAATATCTGGAGATAATGAAATATCAGTCCGGTTCAGTAATACTAAATATTTTTTCCAATCCAACAACAATAACTTTTCTTTTTCCGAAGCTAAATTAACATCTACAGCATGTTGTAATAATGTAATTGTTTCATTAGCTTGTCGTAACAGTGTTACTCTCTGCTGCTCAGCCTGTTCAATTTGACTGTTTTTTACAGCGGCTTTATCAGTTACCCACTGTTTACCATCCCATTTATCAAAATCAGTGGCTGGTTGCTTGAATGTTAGAAATTCTGGTAGTTCGCCTAGCTCAGTAATTTCATGTTGTGCTCGTGTTTGCTTGTTATAAGCTGTCTTTCCACGGTAATCAGGTACTATTTGCCAACAACTTTTATCTTCGCTGCGGCAAACAGCCATATCATCAGAATCTGGAAGTTCTGGTGCGTCTGAATAAGAATTGGCAGGAAGTCCTACTCCTTCCATTAAATATTCTGGTCTGGCGTCAATAAATTCTCTGGAATAAGTCTCTGCATGGTAGATTATCAACCAACCAGCTTTAGTTGCTAATCCGTTATTTCCCAATATTGCGGTTTTTGGTTCTAGAGAATATTTTTGTTTCTGTGTTGTCATTACGCTGCTCTCACTATGTAATTAAATGCGATATTGCGGGGACGTACTCGAAATGTAGATAATGAAACTGCACCATAAGGATTTAATTGGGTCGAAAAATATTGGCCGCTCCCTAATTCCATTTCCTCAAAATCACCAGCCATAATTTCTGATGGATAATTAGTTGAAAAGCGATTAATAGGAGGAGATACCAATACTCCTATATTTGCAGAACCAGCATGGGTGTAAAGATTAGGTAACTTTGTTGAATTTTGATGAGATAATATTTCCCTTTTTGAATCGATACTTCTCCCATTATCCCAACCTCGAATAAATTCACCGCGTAGGTCAGGGAGTGTGCCAGAGGGATATGCTTCCCCTAATTTAGGATATATAGATTTGTCAAACTGCTGGCCACTACAAATAAGATAACCTGCTGGTGCGGTTGGCTTAGACCACGGTAGCGGAATACCAACAAGAATATCATCCTCTGTTAATATCTTACGTTTCCCCCTGAAATTACCATTTTCATCGAAAGCGTAAGTAGAAACGCTGAATGCTTCTGATTCTGAATAACCCCCATACCCGAAAGAAAGTCCGCGAGAGTGCTGCGGGCTATCAACGTTAGGATGAGCTATGTGGATTGCTAATGCTCCTAAATTATCAATTCCATTAGGCCTCAAAAATCCCGAACGGCCCAAATGACGTGAATTAGGATCATCATAATAGTTTGCAGTTTTAGCTAATATATAACCTGATGTTTTTGTATTCGTATTTAACTGAATAAATCGACTGTCAGATTCTGACTTAGAATAATGCTCATTAGCTATTGCAACATAGCCGCTCTTTCGAGGGAGGTGAATGACATTTATATTTGAGGAATCAGACTCGCGATATCCTATTGCACAGAAAGAGCCTTCTTCATGAGAAGTAGTTTCTATGAAAACATATCGGCTATCTCCCTTTGTTAGTGACAAACTGGAATAATTTCCACCTGTTTTAATATTATGATTGCCTGACGTAAATGATTCAGTTGAGTCCTTAGGAAGAGCATTTTTCGCCAAATTCACCGTTTCCACTAAACCAAGGTTTTTCACAAAAGCATTTTTATCTGGGATATCCGCACCATTTTGGTTTTTTGCCAATTTACTATTAGCATTATCATAAGCTGCTTTTACTGCTTTGGGTGTTGCTGCTGTAGTTTCATCATTACTGTTAATGGCACTATTAAGTTTTGTAAAACCTTTCTCTGTCAACGTAGCATCTGGATGATTGCGGCTTTTTTCATGTTTCTGAATGGAGCTATCTACATAATCACGAGTTGCCAGAACTACAGAGGGATCGATTTTCAGCGTTACCGAATCCGTATTGCTAACAATCAAGATCATTCTGACAGTTTGTGTTCTACCTGAACCTTCCTGTAATTGTGGTTTATAGGTTTCTGGGCAGTTTGCTACCGCAATCAAGTTACCCTCACTGTCAAGCAAACCAATTTCACGCATCCACCAACCACCCTCACTTTCAGGGATAATTTGTTCGGCAATAATTTGGTTTGTGTTTACCGGATCGACACTTAATGTATTAATTGCAGCACGACGTTTTTCATTAACTAATTTGGTCTGATTGACATCAGGAGAGGGTAATTTACCACCACCATCACCAACAGCCATGTGGGTAATATCAACCTTTGTCCCCAAAGCAGCAGCATTTGCTAGCTTTGCCGCTCCCAGATTGGTTAGAATTGCAAAGTATTTCATTGTGAAATCCTCAATGTATCTGTTTCGATCAAATGAATTGCTGCCCCTAAAGGCATATTGTCGCTAGTTGTGATTATTTCAGGGAGATATTGGTAAATAGTAAGATCATCTCCACTATAACTCGTTGCAGCGCAATAAAATTCGCCCTTAACATCCAGATTGATTGACAAACCTATCAAATGACGGCTTACAGGCTTGGCATCAGAAATTAGCCGTTCTAACTCTAAAAAAGTTTCCTCGGTGATCCCGTTTTCCTGCACCCCTATCGCCAACCGGAATGTGCCGGGCGTTTCGTTGTTCAGCCACCATTCCTTTATCTGAATGAGATAACCAAGCGGTTCTACTACGCGACGGACGGCACCAATGGTTCCCTTATGTTTGTGCAGAAATAGCGAGTTTTTTATTACGTCCCGCTTAGTGCTTACGGGCCAGTTTTCGTCCCAGCGATCAACCGACCACGCCCACGCCAGATAGGGTAATAATTCTTCAGGGCAAGTATCAGGATTCCAGAGTTGGCGAAGTGGTACTGGAATATTTTGCAATTGCGAACACGCCTTAGCAGCAGCCAACTCCAAAACCGTAGAACCTGTTGGTAACAGGCGGTCATTCATCAGAGCCTCCTACTATCAAACCTGGATTTGGCTTGGAACAATCAGCAGCTTGTGTCTTACCTAATTCCAGTTTTGCACCGGTACAATAAGGAGCCTGATCTTTACACAGAATTATGTCCTTCGTCGGGGCTCTCAGTTCTACCTGTTGTACTCCTGCGACATGCAGGGCAGCATAAATGGCAGATAACCGAATATCTCTCCCCAACTTATGTTGATCTAGCACGTACTTATCCATATTTTGTTGAGCCAATTTACGGATAGGTTCAGATTCAGGTGTCGGATAGAGATAAAGCACAGCATCAATTTGATATTCCACTATTTTGGCTGACTGCACTTTTACTCGATCAGCAACTGGTCTGACGTTTTCATCATTAAGCGCCACAATCACTTTATCCAGTAACTCTTGTGAAGCTACACCTTTATGCGCTTTATCTTCTTCGTCTTCTTTATCTTTTTCCCATATCCATTTCCGCGACAAAACAGTCACAGTTACATTGGCCGGAGATGGGCTGATAACGGAAACATCTGTAACAGTTTGATATTCACCTTTGTATTCATTTCTATTAGCACGAATACTTTCATTAACTTTAAGGGCATGATATTCATACGCCCCTATCGGCCCTGCAACACTTAGCCCTTCGAAGGCTCTTTGGATGCGATCACGGAAGGTACTATCAGGCTCCATAACTGCTCGAGTAACGTTATAGTTCGCCCCTAACTGGTCTAAATCGCTACTGGTTGCATAGGCCAACATTACTGCACGGGCAGCTTCATTAACCCGCTGGCGTAATATCAATTCCCGGTAAGCGTTTTCCTCAAGTAACTTAACCAGAGGTTCGGATTCCAATTCTAATGTTCGAGTAATAGCATCCCGTTGCTCTTCAGGATAAAGAGATATCAATTTGGCTTTACGTTCAGCCAACAGGTTTTCATAATCCAGTGGCTCGACTACATTTGGTGGTGGCAACTGGCTCAGGTCAATGGTCGGCATTGTTTTACCTCACAGGGATAGATAGAGAAAACCCCCCGGCGGACTGCTGATAATGACCGGAGATATTTACCGTCATTTTGCCGTCTTGCTGGGTAGTTATGGTAATAGCTGTCAGATTAATCCTCGGTTCCCAGCGGCTGATAGCTGTGTAGGTGGCTGCCATAATTTGCAGGCGTAGAGCCGCATTTTGCGGCCAGTCAATTAATTCGGGTAGCAGAGAGCCATAAGTGCGCCGTTCCAAACGACTGCCAACGGGGGTTAGTAAGATATCGCTGACAGACTGGCGTACATGATCCAGATCCGTGAGGCTACGACCGGTTTGTCGGTTCATTCCAAGGTACATCATTATACTGGGTCTCCTGTTGTCGCACCGCCGGACATGACTCCAGTGTGTTTATGAGAATGTAGGGTCACACCATTAGAGCTGAGTTTTCCGCCTGTATTTTCAACATCACCTTCCAGCTTAGTTTTTCCTTTTACAGCAAACTCTGGTGTTTCCAGTGTGAAGCCTTTGGCTACATCTGCTTTTACCGCCAGTGCATTTATCCCGACTTGTAGTGTTTTCATATCGATTTTGTTGACTGAAGTCAGTTCGATAGAATTGATTGCCTCAAGTTTGATTGAATTGAGTGCTTTGAGTGAGATATTTGTTGCTTCAATTGCTACAGAATTTGAAGCCTGCACTACCGCAGTCTTAATACCTGTTACCTTTAAGGCGCTGAATGCTGGTTCATACTCCATTACTGCCCCATCAGGAAAGACAATATGGACAGCTTCCGCAGAAGCAGGCAATGCTGATGGGAATTGATCAGCAAAAGCAGTATCAACAGTTTTTCCAGAAACAGCCAATGGCTCAGGAAATTGATTAGAATAAACAGCCGGTAATACAAAGGAGGTGGTCAATTCACCACCAACAGATAACAGCAAAACTTGCTCACCACGACTGGGAGCCCACCAAGTTCGGGAATTACCTGCTCGCATTGTCAACCAAGGCCGCCAATCAGTTTCGAGATTGCCTGTTGCAATTCGGCAAACTCCCGTGTGGTATCTACCTCGGTAACAACACCAGTTCTGATCAAGTTACGCAATAAGCGCAAAAGTTCTGTTAGTTGTGTATCCATGTTTGGAAAAATGCCATTTGCTGGTTGTGGGTTTATGTATGAAAGAATGCCAGCAAAGGTAGTTGCCAACATCAAAGAGGAATTGTAAGAAAGACAAAACAAGTTTCTTGAAAAGGGAAAATGTAACAGCATAAATTAAAAAGCCTTTCCCGCAACCGAGAAAGGCCCTTATGTAATCCGTGCTATTTTGTTAAAGCTTGACTCTAATAGTTAAAAAAATTCAAATTTGCGCTATTTGACTATATATTAAGTACAACATTCCAGATAATTTGATTTGAACACTGGTTATTCTTGTTTGAACAATGTAAACAACAATGTGCCCACAGTTTCAATCAATCCACTTTAACCGTTTATTTATCTAGACAGATATAGATAAGTTTAATTTGCTGATATAGAGTGATAATTCTATTCAAAAACCACCAACTTAGTAATGGATATATTTAATCCCATAGTTGCAAAATAGGTTTCGTTGTAGCTGTCATAATTTCCGGCATCTCAACTTCTGTACCGTGTGGCAGAATTACACCATATTCGGCCAATCCTGGGTTAACTAATAGTACCTGTTCTGTCATACCTTGAGTACGACCATAATGACGCCAGCATAAAGCATCAATAGTATCATTCTGCTGTGCAATTATTTTCATTAAGTATACCCTCTCTAATTTAATCAATATTGTTAAGTTAAAGTGTTATGGTGCGCTGAATAGTGGGAGAGAACCAATGAAACAATATTGTTAAGGAAACAGTACAAATGAGAAGCAAGAAGCCACTTTTCAGTGGCTAATTTAATAATTAATCATATCTTCCAAAATTTACTGAATTCATAGGGAAAATCTATTTTTCAGCTCATTTTCCAATGCAATCATTATCAACTTAGAAACTTTAGATTATTTATCATACAGAATTCCCACATTTATCTGCTGCATTTATTCTTCAAGCGTTTCGTGGTAGTTAATAAGTTGTTTTGCAAGTGGTGTCGACAACTCAGCAATCCAAACTAAAGCAAGTTCCTTATCTTCAGCATGATTACATTCACAACTCGTTGCCATTCTAGCTATAAAATTAATACGTTGCGCTATTACTGATTCCATAAGAAAGTCCACTGACAAACTTACCTCCGCATAACATAACTGTATATAAGAACAGTACACTTTGATTAGAAAAATTTAAAGTGGTTTTTTATCTTTTCTGGTAACTATATTTGATAGTGTTAATATATTAATTATTGTTTTTATTGAAATAATTAATGATTAAAAAGGTTTCTTTCTGATCACAATTCATTGTAATTAATAAGTTTTTCTTATTTTATCGCTTAGAAGATTTTTTCTCTTTATTTAGATGACATAGTTTCACAAAGTATATAGATTGAAATTTAGATGCCCATGATGCAATATCCCTTATTGGATCTAATAAACTTATTTGGGATCACTATAGCTCTTAATTAGAGGGCTTTGTGGAGACAGCAAACTCACTAAACTGTACTTTCAATGAAAAAAAACATAACTGAGATAAAAATGGGTGCAGATAGTGGAGGAAAACAAGCTATCGAACGCCTGGTGGGTGCGTATGGGTTTAAATCACGTCAAGCGCTGAGCGACCATTTAGGTGTGTCTAAAAGCACAATGGCAAACCGCTATTTAAGGGACAGTTTTCCAGCAGACTGGGTTATTCAATGCAACCTTGAAACCAATGCTTCACTGTTATGGTTAAGCACAGGGCAAGGAGAAATGTTCCCTGATGGGGAAAAGAAAAAGGAATCTTTAAAAAACATTATTATTCCAACAATACAACGCGTTAAATTAGTTGGTGGAAAACTGAACGATGACGACCCAGTGATTTTAGATAATCAACTTATTGCTAAAGAAATAAAAAAACCTCTTATTGTAGATAACAATAACACTTGGTATTTGTTGAATACAGAAGAACCTGATGTTCAGGATGGTTTATGGTTAATTGATATTGAAGGTATGCACAGTATTAAAAAAATAACAAAAATCCCAGTTAGTAAGATCCGAGTTTGTGATAACGACGTAACTTTTGACTGTGCAATTAATGAAATCAACTTTATTGGTCGCGTTTACTTGATGATTTCCAGGTACTGACCCGCTTTTCAATTGTAAGTAAATTAGTTTACTTAGATATGTAAATCCTATACTGATGGCAATTCGTTACTCAAAAATTTTCAGATGTAGTGGATTTCATATACAATAAATTATTTTGCGAGAAATTGCTGATTATTAACTTATTCCGTTGTTCCTTTATAGTATGTATAGTGCGGCGAAAGTTTTTTAAATAGATAAAGAAACGTGATATATTTTGCATAAATTAAGAGCCAATTAGCCTTGGATATTACAAATACAAAATTAACTGTTTAACTAGCCGCACTGCAAATACTAACTTGATCGACAATTTTTTTTATCTACTGGAAAATACTTATATATTGTAGATAACGATGTGTTGTAAATTAATGATAACTGTTTTCGTGTGTGGCCTTTCGCCAACAATCTTGCTGCTTGTTGTTGTTCAACAAATGAAAGTGATACTGGTCTACCACCAATTCTCCCTTGGGCACGAGCGGCTATTAATCCTGCATTTGTTCTTTCTACGATTAATTCCCGCTCCATTTCAGCCAACGCACTCATGACATGAAAGAAAAATCGTCCCATAGAAGTACTAGTATCAATGCTATCAGTCAAGCTTTGAAAATGAATACCGCGTTCACTTAAATCAGAAATCAAAGTTACCATATTTTTTACGCTACGCCCTAATCGATCCAATTTCCAAACGACTAAAGTGTCACCGTTTTTAAGCTGCTTTAAAGCACGTTTTAACCCCGGTCTGTTGGATGTTTTTCCACTAATTTTATCCTCAAAAATTTGCTCACAATTTATGCTTATCAATGCGTTTCGCTGTAAATCACTGTTTTGGTCATTTGTTGATACCCGGATATAGCCTATCTTCGCCATGTGTAACCCTTCCTAATACCAATATGAGACTATTATTATCGAAATTATCACGTATTGGCGAGTTTTTAAAAACCTTGGTTTATTGGAAAAGCTAATTCCGATAGGTGTACCACTTCCTTGGCCGACGGCTACACTGCCGGATGGGTGGTTGCAATGTAATGGCGCGGCCTTTGATAAAGCGAAATTTCCAGAATTAGCCAAGGCTTATCCTGGTGGTAATTTGCCCGATTTACGGGGTGAATTTATCCGTGGTTGGGATGACAAACGTGGCGTTGATCCAGATCGTACATTATTGGTATGGCAAGAAGGGTCTTATTTACTACAGGAAGTTCATCAACCTGCTGATAATGTTGTTAACTTCTCAGTTAATGAGCGTACGAAATTACAGTGGGATACCCCCCAAAATAAAGATATTCAATTAAGAGCTAGAGCTTCTGGAGGTTCAGCAACGACTTGGACTACCAGTGCTACTTATATAGGGGTATCAAGGCCACGTAACGTAGCGTTTAACTACATTGTAAGGGCAGCATAATACTCATGTCTGTATTTGAAGAGATCCCGGTAGGAATACCGCTTCCCTGGCCGACTGACATACCACCAAATGGGTGGGTGAAATGTAATGGAGCAATCTTTGATAAGTCTTTATATCCAAAATTAGCGGAAGTTTATCCGGGGCTGGGATGATGGACGTGAGGTAGATATTGAGTCGATATCGACTGTCCTCTCAATTGGCAGATATTGCTCCACATAGTCACAGGATTGGACGGATGTGGTTCAACTCAAATGGTGGAATCGAGGGGTGGGTACACTAAGTTATATTCTCAATAGTGTCCACCAAGGCGTTAACTACGGAATTGATCCTCGTGGATTAGGTATTGCTATTGGAAGGGGAGCTGGTGGTTTCGGTTATATGGATAATGCGGTTTCGGCTTCGACAGGAATAGAAACACGTCCACGAAACGTGGCATTTAATTACATTGTGAGGATTACCTGATGAATAAGGCTGTACTGGATAAAAATAATATTGCTATCAGTACCGGAAGTATCGTTGTGTTTAATTACGATGCGATTACGCTGGAATATTTAAACAGTTCTGATGAGTATCTTCCCGTTGGTGTCGGTCTTCCTGCCAATTCCTGCGCAGACGTGCCACCTGATACCCAAGAGGGATATGTCGCCTGCCGTTCATCTGATTTAACCGGTTGGCAAATTGTACCAGATTATCGAGGAAAAATAGCCTACGACACACAAACTGGGGAACAGAAAGAAATCATTAAACCTGGTGAATTACCAGAAATGCTGACATTCAAACAGCCAAGCACCGATTTTGACAAGTGGGATGGTGAAATATGGGTAACGGACATTGAAGCTCAAAAAGCCAATCAGATTAAACAGGCAGAACAACAACGTGTCACTCGTCGCCAACAGGCTGATGAAGCCATGACTTTATTACAATATGCTATTGAGACTGAGATGGCCTCAGACGCAGAGAAAACATTATTGCTTGCCTGGAAGAAGTATGTGGTATTACTGAGCCGTGTTGATACTTCAATGGCTTCAGATATTGAGTGGCCACAAATACCAGCATAATAAAATTATCGAGACCGGGCGTTATTCTGTCTCCGGTCTTTTTTCAGTTAAGGCTATATTGGCCTGTCGATTTCCGATGTCTTTGAAGTATCAACCCTGTTAAGTATGACTCGGTATTTTTTCCATTCCTGTGGGTCTTGGCGCATTGGATAAACATTTTGATTACCCTAAAAAGCCAGAGTAGAAAAAGGCCTGCGGTTTGTGAACTGCGGGCCTATATTATTTATACAGGTTGTGCAGGCCACTCAATATCTGGTGCTATAGTGGGATCAATGCGGTTTGCTTGCATTCGGTATTTTTTCCAGGCTTTGAGTTGCTCTATCTCTTCCGCAGTTGCTTCGTCCAGATCAATGGCATCCTGTAAGGGGGCAATATTATTGCTGGCAAGGGCTAACAGTTCCTCTTTATGTCTTTCTGCTTGAGTAATTAACTCGCCCTTTGTGTACTTACGCGGAACAATAGCACCATTTATATATTGCCACTTACCAGAAATATCACAAGAATCAGGCAAATTACTCACCTCAGCCACACTCATTCCATCTGGGTTAAAAGCTGATATATCTCCTGATATAGAACGGATTACATTATTAAAATCATACATTACTTTGATTGTATCAGGGTTAAAGCTTTTCTGGCATTCATACCAGTCTTGGCCGTCTTCTGACTTCAAATAAATGACATTAAAATCCGCAATGAATTTTCTGGCTTGTTTTGAGTCAGGTATGTATTGGGAAAAATTTTTAATATTTTGCATACATTCATCACCTTACTAAATATTAGATATATTCATCCATATACCGTTAACCTTCTTCTGTATTGGCCTACGGTTTACGGTGTTAACTAACTTATCTCTATTTCCATTGATTACAGCAATAATGGCATACCCGCTTACGTCTTCGTCTTCAGGGCTTTTCTGTACTTGCACGTTCTCTTTAGCGCCAAGGCGAATGTCTTGAATATAACGCGTATCTGATTCTGATTTTGTATAAGTACCAATAATCGCAGCGGTTGGCCTATATCCTTCATGATAGACTTGATACCCTCTAACCCGAAGATTATCAGATTTAAGACTCATCCATTCATTGGTTGGCCCTCCAGAGAGGGCATGCTGCCATTTGAAATATTCGTTACCATTATCTCCCGTTCTGAACCACATATAGGAGTCTGTATCACCATCTCCGGTGTTTTTAAAACCGATAGAGGCGAAGTCAGTGTTTCTGTTCCAACTTAGCATAGAGTCAGTAGTAATAATTATGTCACCTGTTACATTGCCCCCGCTACGTTGCAACGCGTTTGCGGCTTTGGTAACGGTTTCCATCAAACCGAGCTCACTCGTCGCTGGTTTATTCAGCGTGTTATATTCTTGTGCCCAAGATGTCCATACTCCGACGTCATTTAAGGAACGAGTGTGTATTCGGCTGCTATTATAAATAAAATAGCGTTGAATGATTCCAGCAGCTTTTAGCACAACAAGTGAACCTGCAAATGGTTCAGGATAGTTATTGCCAGATCCTGCTTGTGCATTCAAACCCTGATAATAAAGCCCTGGCGTTTGATAATCATTTAAATTAGCTTTGTCGGGGATGGATATTGCCTGCCCATTAAAGATATCCTGAGACGTAATATTAATATCCTCAGTTAGAACTTTGCCATTCACTTTCCGGTTGTTTGGAACTGCACCTTTAGCCAAATTTACCGTTTCCACTAAACCAAGATTTTTCAAAACTTACTTATGTGTGAAATTTCAGAAAGAATAGTTTCATATTGGTATTAGGCAAGGTTACATATGGCGAAGATTGGCTATATTCAGGTGTCAATAAATGACCAGAATTGTAGTTTATGAAAAAACGTGTTGATAAGAATAAATTATAAACTATTTTGGAGGGTAAATTTGTAGCAAAAACAACTGATTTAATATTTAATTTTATACTATACAACAAGCACTAATGAAGTTTCATTTCTCATAAAATATAAATTTTATTTACATTAAGTTTAATTATGCTAATTCCATTCCCAAACAAAGTTTAGGTCAGTTATTTCCAAGACAATCAGAAATAAAATTAAATATGAACAGAAAACCCGCAGTTATAAACTGCGAGTTCAACCATTAGCAATTGAGCATCAACGTTTCTTTTTCTTTCCCTGAACTGCCTTAAAACGCGGATTAGATTTACAAATAACATATAATCGACCACGGCGGCTTACAATTTTGCAATCCGGATGGCGAGTTTTTACTGTTTTAAGTGAACTTAACACCTGCATTTTTTATGATCTCTCAATTTATTTATTACCAATAAAACGCCCGAATTTTTTCTGGAATCGTGCAGTGCTTCCTTCCTGAGACAAGGTTTTCTGCTTACCCGTATAAAAAGGATGTGATTCTGATGACACATCAATAGTGACATATGGGTATTCTTCCCCATTAAGGGTAATTATCCGTTCTGTGCGAATCGTGGAGCCAATTGTAAAATAGGCATTAGCACTAGTATCGTGAAATACAACTACCCGGTAGTTTGGATGGATATCTGGTTTCATAATTTCGCCAAAATGTAATAATATAACATTACAATAGCGTAATCTATTTTTATCGGCAAGAAAATAATGATAAATTTTCTTAACTCAAAAAAAAGCCTCTGTATTTTTAATGTACAGAGGCTTATTTCAACGTCTTACTATAAAACGATTATTCTACGGTCACTGATTTAGCCAAATTACGAGGCTGATCAACATCAGTTCCTTTAATCAGAGCAACATGATAGGAAAGCAATTGCAGTGGCACAGTATAAAATATTGGTGCAATCAGCTCTTCAACATGCGGCAATGGAATAATCTTCATTCCTTCACTATCAGTAAAGCCCGCGTCCTGATCAGCAAACACATATAGCAATCCACCACGGGCACGTACTTCTTCGATATTAGATTTCAGTTTTTCTAGCAGTTCATTGTTCGGAGCTACAATGATAACCGGCATATCTGCATCAATCAGTGCTAGTGGGCCATGTTTTAATTCACCGGCAGCATAAGCCTCAGCATGGATATAAGAAATCTCTTTTAATTTCAAAGCCCCTTCAACCGCAATCGGATATTGATCACCACGGCCAAGGAACAAAGCGTGGTGTTTGTCAGAAAAATCTTCCGCCAGCGCTTCAATAATTTTATCTTTCGATAACATGCCTTCGATACGGCTTGGTAGTGCATGTAATGCATGAACAATTTCTTGCTCCTGATCTGCATCAACACCTTTCAAGCGTCCAAGGTAAGCCACCAGCATCAGTAATACTGTCAGCTGAGTTGTAAACGCCTTAGTTGAAGCAACACCAATTTCTGCGCCGGCTTTGGTCATCAGAGCAAAATCAGACTCACGTACTAAAGAAGAACCCGCTACGTTACAGACAGTCAACGATGTGAGATATCCAAGCTCTTTAGATAAACGCAGTGCTGCCAATGTATCTGCGGTTTCACCCGATTGAGACAAGGTGATCAGTAAGCTTCCTGAACGGCGTGCTGATTTGCGGTAACGAAATTCAGAAGCAATTTCTACATCACAAGGAATACCAGCCAATGCTTCAAACCAATAACGGGAAACCATTCCCGCGTTATAGGATGTACCACAAGCAACAATCTGAATATGCTCTACTTTAGCTAATAATTCAGCGGCGTTAGGACCAAGTTCAGACAGATCTACTTGCCCATGACTCAAACGCCTTTCTAAAGTACTTTTGATCGCCATTGGCTGTTCATAGATCTCTTTTTGCATGTAATGACGATAAACACCTTTGTCACCAGCATCATACTGAATATTGGATTCAACCTGCTCCCGTTCAACCGGTTTGCCCTGAGCATTAAAAATACGCACAGTGCGACGAGTTATTTCAGCAATATCCCCTTCTTCAAGGAAGATAAAACGACGAGTAACAGGCAATAGCGCCAACTGATCAGACGCCAGAAAATTTTCTCCAACACCCAGGCCTATAACCAAAGGACTACCGGATCTTGCAGCAATTATTGTTCCAGGATCACGGCTATCCATGATGACTGCACCATAAGCACCGCGTAGCCTAGGAATAACTCGTTGAATAGCCTCCAACAAAGTACCCCCTTGTTTTTGTTCCCAATGAACAAGATGGGCAATAACTTCCGTATCAGTATCCGAGATAAACTGATAACCGAGTTCAATTAATTGAACTCGCAATTCTTCATAATTTTCAATAATACCGTTGTGAACAACGGCAATATAATCAGATATATGCGGGTGAGCATTTTTCTCGTTTGGTTCACCATGCGTAGCCCAACGGGTATGAGCAATACCTGTCCCACCAAGTACTTGCTGCTTATCAACCTTATCAGCAAGTACTTGTACCTTACCGACTTCACGCAGACGAAGCATATTTTTTTCGTTATCAACAACCGCCAAGCCGGCGGAGTCGTAACCGCGGTATTCCAAACGACGTAATCCTTCAATCAGGATTTCTGCAATATCTCGTTGTGCTACTGCACCAACAATTCCACACATCAGTTTTATTCCTAAAAATAGGGCTGATGAAAGCCCTTTATATGTCAAGAGCCTGATTGTTTTCCGGTTTTACCGGTCCCCGAGCCTGTAGAGTGGGGATTATTATTTTATTTTTTTTCCTTCACAGGGCGTTTCCACCCCTGAATATGTGTTTGTTTAGTTCTGCTTACTACCAGTTCATTTTCAGCTATGTTTTTTGTCACTGTTGTCCCTGCTCCGATTGTTGCGCCTTTAGCAACAGTCACTGGAGCAACAAGCTGAGTATCAGAACCAACAAAAACATCGTCACCAATAATGGTTTTAAATTTATTAGCGCCGTCGTAGTTACAGGTAATAGTACCTGCACCAATATTTACATCACGACCAATATCTGCGTCGCCAAGATAAGTCAAATGTCCAGCTTTAGAACCTTTACCCAAGTAAGATTTTTTCATCTCAACGAAATTCCCTACATGGGCTTTTTCAGCAAGTTTAGAACCGGGACGCAAACGAGCAAAAGGCCCAACAGTACAGCCAGTTTCCATTTCAGAATCTTCAACAATTGTATAAGGGCTAATAATAGAATCATCGCCAATAATACAATTCTTCAACACACAACCAGTACCAATCTGTACGTTATTACCAAGGGTTACATTACCCTCAATAATGACATTAGTATCAATAACTACATCACGGCCATGAATCAGTGTGCCACGTAAATCAAAACGAGCAGGATCTAACAGCATAACGCCTGCCAGCAATAATTGTTCCGCTTGTTCAGATTGATAAATGCGTTCAAGAGCGGAAAGTTGAAGGCGGTTATTTACACCTTCCATTTCACTCAAGCGAGTTGGGTGCACCGTTTCAATTTTTCGGCCTTCTTTATAAGCTAACGCAATCACATCAGTAAGGTAGTATTCACCTTGAACATTGTTGTTATCCAATTGGGACAACCAACGTTTTAAATCACCACTATTAGCAACCAGAATACCTGTATTTATTTCATTGATTTTACGTTGATCTTCAGTCGCGTCTTTTTGCTCAATGATGCCAGTTACTTCTCCGTTTTCACGAACAATACGACCATAACCCGTTGGATTATCTAAAATTGCTGTCAATAAACCTATACCACCATCAGGTTTAACCGCTAGCAGGCGTTCAAGGGTATCTGTACCAATAAGAGGTACGTCACCATACAGTATCAAAATATCTTCATCATCAGCGAAATGTGGTGCTGCCTGCTGCATTGCATGGCCAGTCCCTAACTGCTCTGTTTGTAATATCCAGTTCAGTGTTTGATCAGAAAGGCTTTGCTTCATCAAGTCACCACCATGTCCATAAACTAGGTGAACATTTTTAGCACCCAATGCCATTGCAGTATCAATCACATGCTGAACCATAGGTTTACCGGCCAGCAAGTGCAGCACTTTAGGGAGATCAGAGTACATGCGGGTTCCTTTACCCGCGGCAAGGATCACAACACTTTTTGCACTGTTAGACATAAGAAACCCGATAACTCCAATTTAAGAGAGAAAAGTAAACCTGTTTGTAAGATAAATTACTACATATTTCGCAATACAAAAAAGCCAGTTAGCTTTCACCAACTGGCTTATTTATTTAACTGCCTGTATTACATTGCTTTTTTTGTTAATTCGATTACACGAAGTTTTGCAATCGCTTTAGACAATTCAGCAGATGCCTGAGCATAGTCAACATCACCGTGAGAATTACGGATGTGTTCTTCAGCTTTACGCTTAGATTCCAACGCTTTAGCTTCATCCAAATCTTTACCACGGATCGCAGTGTCAGCCAGTACGATAACGCCGCTCGGTTGTACCTCAAGGATACCACCAGAAAGGTAAATAACCTCTTCTTCACCGAACTGCTTAACAATACGTACCATGCCAGGTTTTATGGCAGTCAGTAGCGGCGCATGTCCTGGGTAAATACCCAGTTCACCTTCACTACCTGTCACCTGAATTTTCTGTACCAAGCCTTCAAACATCCGGCTCTCAGCACTGACAACATTCAGATGGTAAGTCATCGCAGCCATGTCAACCTCCGGTCAGCCGTATTAAAGTTTCTTCGCTTTTTCCACAGCTTCTTCGATGGTACCAACCATGTAGAATGCCTGTTCTGGCAAGTGGTCATAGTCACCATTCAGAATACCTTTAAAGCCACGGATAGTGTCTTTTAAGGAAACAAATTTACCTGGTGAACCTGTAAAGACCTCTGCAACGAAGAATGGCTGAGACAGGAAGCGCTGGATCTTACGAGCACGCGCAACTACCAGCTTATCGTCTTCTGACAGTTCATCCATACCCAGGATGGCGATAATATCTTTTAGCTCTTGGTAACGTTGCAGGATAGATTGAACTCCACGGGCAACGTTATAGTGCTCCTGACCAACAACCAGTGGATCGAGCTGACGGCTGGTAGAATCCAACGGATCAACCGCAGGGTAAATACCCAAAGAAGCGATCTGACGGCTCAAAACTACGGTTGCGTCTAAGTGCGCGAAAGTTGTCGCCGGAGATGGGTCAGTTAAGTCATCCGCTGGTACATAAACAGCCTGTACGGAGGTAATAGAGCCGGTTTTGGTAGAAGTAATACGTTCTTGCAGAACACCCATTTCTTCCGCCAGAGTTGGCTGATAACCTACCGCAGATGGCATACGGCCAAGCAGTGCGGATACTTCAGTACCTGCCAAGGTATAACGGTAGATGTTATCAACAAATAACAGAACATCGCGGCCTTCATCACGGAACTTCTCAGCCATTGTCAGACCAGTCAATGCAACACGCAGACGGTTTCCTGGCGGCTCGTTCATCTGACCATATACCAGAGATACTTTATCCAGTACGTTAGAGTCTGTCATTTCGTGGTAGAAGTCGTTACCTTCACGGGTACGTTCACCTACACCGGCAAATACGGAGTAACCTGAATGCTCAATCGCAATGTTACGGATCAACTCCATCATGTTTACGGTTTTACCTACGCCCGCACCACCAAACAGACCAACTTTACCACCCTTAGCGAATGGGCAAATTAGGTCCATTACCTTGATACCGGTTTCCAGCAGTTCTTGAGAGTTAGATAACTCTTCATAGCTTGGCGCTGGACGATGAATAGCCCAACGCTCTTCTTCACCGATATCGCCTTTCATGTCGATTGGCTCACCCAATACGTTCATGATACGGCCCAATGTCGCTTTACCAACCGGAACTTCAATTGGGTGGCCTAAATCAGTGACGCTTAAACCACGGCTTAAGCCATCAGAAGTACCCATTGCAATACAACGAACAACGCCGCCGCCCAACTGCTGCTGAACTTCCAGCACCAGCTTAGCTTCGCCGTTTTGAACCTCAAGAGCATCGTATACTTTTGGTACGGTATCTTGAGGGAATTCGACGTCCACCACGGCGCCGATTACCTGGATAATCTTTCCAGTAGCCATCTTGAATCCTCTACGTAATTCATAAACCTAGCTGTTAAACCGCGGAAGCGCCCGAGACAATCTCGGTCAGCTCCTGAGTTATGCTGGCCTGACGAGCTTTGTTATAAACCAACTGCAACTCTTTGATCAGGCTGCCGCCATTATCAGTTGCGGCTTTCATCGCCACCATTCGTGCGGCCTGTTCACTAGCCAGGTTTTCAACGACGCCCTGATAAACCTGCGATTCTACATAACGACGCAGCAGTATATCTAGCAACGCCTTAGGATCAGGTTCGTATAAATAATCCCAGGATTTCTTCTTCAGTGTTTCATCATCTCCGGCAGGCAGAGGCAATAACTGAGTAATCGTCGGTTCCTGGGACATTGTATTAATGAACTTGTTTGTCACCACATACAATTTATCCAGACGTCCCTCATCGTATGCCCGCAGCATGACATTCACTGGCCCGATCAATTCGGATAGTGAAGGGTTATCTCCCATGCCTGTTACTTGAGCAACAACGTTGCCCCCAACAGAAGCAAAGAAAGAGGTAGCCTTAGAGCCGATAAGAGCCAGATCACACTGGACACCTTTATCAGACCAGTCTTTCATTTCTGAAAGCAGTTTTTTGAACAGATTAGTGTTCAAACCACCGCACAAGCCACGATCGGTAGAAACAACCAGATACCCGACACGTTTGGTTTCACGCTCTTCAAGGTATGGATGTTTATATTCCAGATTACCTAACGCAAGGTGACCAATTACGCTGCGTATGGTTTCTGCATAAGGACGGCTGGCCGCCATGCGATCCTGCGTTTTACGCATTTTGGACGCGGCAACCATCTCCATCGCTTTAGTAATTTTTTGCGTGTTTTGCACGCTGGCGATCTTGGTACGTATCTCTTTTGCGCCGGCCATTCCTGATTCTCCTCATTAACCAGACGGCCCATGTTTAGTTAAACTGGGCCGAATAGTGTTACCAGGACTGAGTTGCCTTGAAGGAATCCAGCAGAGCTTTTAGCTTTGCTTCGATCTCTTCATTGTAACCACCAGATTGGTCAATCTCTTTTAGAAGATCAGCATGTTCACGGTTGGCATATGCAAGCAACGCAGATTCGAAATCAATAACCTTAGCAATTTCGATATCTTCCAGATAACCACGTTCCGCAGAAAACAGAGACAACGACTGTTGTGCAACAGACATTGGCGCATACTGTTTCTGTTTCAGCAATTCAGTTACTTTTTGA
Source organism: Photorhabdus luminescens subsp. luminescens (assembly GCF_001083805.1). Lineage (GTDB taxonomy): Bacteria > Pseudomonadota > Gammaproteobacteria > Enterobacterales > Enterobacteriaceae > Photorhabdus > Photorhabdus luminescens. The sequence goes on from NZ_JXSK01000009.1 coordinate 241,336, forward strand.
CCATGATCCAACTGTTTACGGGTTGCATCATCAAGGTCAGAAGCAAACTGAGAAAATGCTGCCAGTTCGCGGTATTGAGCCAGAGCAGTACGAATGCCCCCAGACAATTTCTTAACGATTTTAGTCTGAGCAGCGCCACCTACGCGGGATACGGAAATCCCTGGGTTAACTGCTGGACGAATACCCGCATTGAACAAACTAGATTCCAAGAAGATCTGACCATCAGTAATTGAAATAACGTTCGTTGGTACGAATGCTGATACGTCACCTGCCTGAGTTTCAATGATAGGCAGGGCCGTCAGAGAACCGGTTTTACCTTTCACTTCGCCATTAGTGAATTTTTCTACATATTCAGCATTAACGCGTGCTGCACGTTCCAGCAAACGAGAGTGCAGATAGAAAACGTCACCAGGGAATGCTTCACGTCCTGGCGGACGACGGAGCAACAGGGAAATTTGACGATAAGCCACAGCCTGCTTAGACAAATCATCGTAAACAATCAGCGCATCTTCACCGCGATCACGGAAGTATTCACCCATTGCACAACCAGAATATGGCGCCAGATATTGTAATGCCGCAGATTCCGAAGCAGTCGCAACAACCACAATAGTATTGGCAAGAGCGCCATGCTCCTCTAATTTACGAACAACGTTCGCAATAGTAGAAGCTTTCTGACCAACTGCGACATAGACACATTTTATGCCTGAGTCACGCTGGTTAATGATTGCGTCAATAGCCAGTGCTGTTTTACCCGTTTGACGGTCACCGATAATCAGTTCACGTTGACCGCGACCGATAGGGATCATTGCGTCAACGGATTTATAACCAGTTTGTACCGGCTGATCAACAGATTGACGGTCGATAACACCTGGAGCAATCATTTCAACGGCAGAGAAACCATCATGCTCAACAGGGCCTTTACCATCAATCGGCTCGCCCAGTGTATTTACTACACGACCAAGCAGACCACGACCAACAGGCACTTCAAGAATACGGCCAGTACATTTGACCTTCATGCCTTCTGCTAAGTCAGCATACGGTCCCATTACAACCGCACCTACGGAGTCACGCTCCAAGTTCAATGCGATTGCATAACGATTGCCAGGCAGTGCGATCATCTCACCCTGCATAACTTCGGCTAAACCGTGGATACGAATGATACCGTCGTTAACGGATACAATCGTACCTTCATTGTGAGCTTCGCTCACTACATTGAACTGAGCAATGCGCTGCTTGATCAGTTCGCTGATTTCGGTGGAATTCAGTTGCATATGCTCCAGTCCCCTTAAGACTGCAAGACGTCTGTTAAGCGATCTAAACGGCCGCGAATACTGCCATCGATCACCAAATCACCCGCGCGGACAACCACACCAGCAATAACAGACTTATCAATTTTGCAATTCAGCTTAACTTTGCGTGACAGACGTTTTTCCATCGCTACAGAAATTTTAGCTAGCTGTTGTTCTCTCAGTTCGGCGGCAGAAATCACTTCAACATCAACAGTTGATTCAAGTGATGCACGCAATTGAATAAATTGCTGCAAAACTTCCGGTAACGCCAGTAAGCGACCGTTCTCTGCCATAACACGAATAAAGTTCTGAGCATGCTCATCAACCTGTTCACCGCAAATTGCGATAAAGGTATTAGCTAATGTTTCCGATGCTAATGAACCGGAAAGCAGCTCGCCAACTTGCTCATTACGAGTCACCTCAGCCGTGAACGCCAGCATATTCTGCCATTGTTCAAGCGATTGTTTTTCTACAGCAAAGTCAAAAGCTGCTTTGGCGTAGGGGCGAGCTACAGTAGCGAATTCAGACATGCCCCTCCCTCCTTACAGTTCGGCGACCAGTTTATCAACGATGTCGCTATTAGCAGCTTCATCCACGGAACGTTCGATGATTTTCTCGGCACCTGCGATAGCCAACATAGCGACCTGCTTACGCAACTCTTCCCGAGCACGCTTACGTTCGGCATCAATTTCTGCCTGAGCTTGCGTTACGATTCTGTTACGTTCCTGCTCGGCTTCCGCTTTCGCATCATCAAGGATCTGGGCTTTTTGTTTATTAGCCTGTTCAATGATGACCTGAGCTTCCGCTTTCGCTTTCTTCATTTGGTCGGTCGCATTGGCTTGCGCTAAGTCCAGGTCCTTTTTGGCTCGTTCCGCAGAAGCTAAACCGTCAGCAATTTCTTTTTGACGTTTTTCTATGGCCGCCATGATTGGTGGCCATACGAACTTCATACAGAACATCACAAACAGGACAAACGCAATGGCCTGGCCGAGGATTGTCGCATTAAGATTCACAGCACAATACCTCTTTTAAAATTAATGAGTTGACGTAGTTTCGGATGATTTCTACAAACTACGCGACAGCAAACATTACGTACAAGCCAAGGCCCACAGCAATCATTGGGATGGCGTCAACCAGACCCATAACGATAAAGAACTGTGTACGCAGCAGAGGGATTAAATCCGGCTGACGAGCAGCGCCTTCCAAAAATTTACCTCCGAGGATGCCGATACCGATCGCAGCACCGATTGCCGCTAGACCCATCATTACAGCGGCAGCCATGTACAGCAGATCCATATTCAGGTTTTCCATGACAGTCTCCAGTTTGTTTCAGTTAAAACACAGTTAGTTATTGTGGTAAAAATTAATGTTCTTCAGATGCCATCGACAGATAAACAATCGTCAGAACCATGAAAATAAAGGCTTGTAACGTAATAATCAGTATGTGGAAAATAGCCCAAGGTAGGCTGAGTAACCACTGCGACCACCACGGTAACAGACCAGCTATAAGAATAAAGATCAATTCACCCGCATACATGTTACCAAACAGTCGCAAACCGAGTGATACCGGTTTTGAAAGCAAGCTAACGCCTTCCAGAATTAAGTTAACTGGAATAAACAGTGGATGATTAAAAGGCTGTAAAGTCAGCTCTTTTGTAAAACCACTAATCCCTTTCATCTTAATGCTGTAGTAGAGGATGAGGACAAAAACACCGATAGCCATCGATAAGGTAATACTGACATCTGCTGTTGGCACGACACGCAGAGCAGGTAAACCAAAGACATGTTCACCGATATAAGGGAGAAAATCGATTGGCAATAAGTCCATCACGTTCATTAATAACACCCAAACGAACACGGTTAGCGCCAAGGGGGCAATAACTTTGCTCTTGCCGTGATACATATCACGAACGCTGTTATCAACAAAACCCATGATCAATTCTATAGCAGTCTGAAGTTTGCCAGGTACGCCACTGGTGGCATTAACCGCAACCTTTCTGAATACATACAGAAATAAAATCCCTAATACGACTGAGAAAAAAAGCGAGTCAATGTTCAACGTCCAGAACGTTGCAGAACCACCAGAGTTGGGATCGACCAACTCAAAGGTACGTAGGTCCAACTGAAGGTTATTCAGGTGGTGGCCTATGTAGTCCCTTGCAGTTGAAACTTCTCCTGATGCAGACATGATGCCTCTTACCCTTTTATTGTTGAAAACCTAACCGTTTATCACAGCAGGTGCGATAATTTGCACAATCAGCACCGCTAAATAAGTTAAACCTAGTGGTGCAAACGCCGCTTTAAACACGCTTAAAGCAACAACCAGCACAGCTATCGTAATAATAACTTTCAACCCTTCGCCAACAGCGAAAGACCATGCAATACGTACAGGAACCTCTTCTTCTTTTGCTTTTTGAAAACTGGCAAACAGCATGAATATGGCATTAGGTAACCAACATGCTAACCCACCAGCAAAAGCAGAAGCGCCCCATTCTATACTTTTGGTACAAAAAGCCACACTGAGAACAACAAAAGTCATTAACTGCAAAAAAAGCAGCTTCAGTGCAATTTTACCGCTGTAAAGGGATACAGACATGACTTTTGTTTTCTCCCCTTGCACGCCTTGCATATCAGGTTTTGCTAAATGTTGTATAAAACTGCCTTTGCTTAAGAGTGTCAAGTGACAAAAACGTGCAAATTATACGGGCCGCCAAAATGAATTCAATCCATAAGTAGCGAAAAGGTGAACAATTATTTAAATTTTTTATTTTGGCGCCAGATTGCAAGCTAATAATTGTGCTGATTTCTTGTTTTTAATAATTTCATATATTTCAGAGTTAAATGTGATTTAAATCACATAAATTTTTCATTTGTTAATTATATTTAACATTCACAGGAAACAAAAATAAATAAAATTAATAATAAAATCAATCCTTTAATTTAATTCCATACAAAAGAGTGATTATATTATTGACTTAAATCACTCAGCTAATTTCTAGCCAGTTTAAAAGAGTGAATCTGATGAAAAAACGCTTTATCTGATTTTCAAAGGTTCAACTATCTTAATATCAAGATAACGTTATTTTTATGTAATAACTGGGTAAATTAAAGCTGAAACGAGGCAAAGCATAATTAACGATGCCGATCACAGTATAATTGTGCTCAACATCACTAATTATTTATAACTTTATTGACAAATAACAAAATCAGTTTGATTTAAGGATAACCAAATGACGTTGCCCTTCCAGTTCAGGAACCTCTAATTTAATAACCGAATCGACAGAAATTCCAACAGGCAACATAGTCAGTTCCCCTTCTGGAAGCATACCTTTAAGCGCATAGAAACGCCCATGAATAGGTTCAGGCAAATGACTGCACCAAGAGACCATATCTTGCAATGAAGCAAAAGCACGGCTTATTACACCATCAAAAGGCGGCTCAGAAGAATACGCTTCAACCCTACTTTGTACTGGTTCGATATTTATCAAATCAAGTTCATGCTGAACCTGACGCAAAAATCTCACTCTTTTACCTAAACTGTCCAGCAATGTGAAATGAGAATCTGGACGGACAATAGCTAACGGAATACCTGGCAACCCAGGGCCTGTGCCCACATCGATGAAACGATGACCTTGCAGATAAGGGCTGACAACAATACTGTCCATAACATGACGCACCAGCATTTGCTCTGGATCACGTATTGATGTGAGATTGTAAGCCTTATTCCACTTATTGAGCATATCAACATAAGCTACAAGCTGTTGTTTCTGCTGTAGTGACAGTTCTATTCTTGCTTCGGTCAGCAACAATTCTAGTTTGTTTAGCACAATCAAAATCCCCTCAGGCACTGCGGCGCAATAATCCTTGTTTTTTCAACCACACAAGTAAAATTGAAATCGCAGCAGGTGTTACCCCTGAAATACGTGAAGCCTGACCAATTGAAGTTGGCTTATGATCATTGAGCTTGGCGACAACTTCATTAGAAAGACCACTGATTTGGCGGTAATCGAGATCAACCGGTAATGATGTGTTTTCATTACGTAGCTGTTTTTCAATTTCTTCCTGCTGGCGGGCAATATATCCCTCGTATTTAACCTGAATTTCAACCTGCTCAGCGGCCTGTAGTTCTTCAAGACCAGGGGAAAACAGAGGCAACGAGGTCAAAAGTTCATAATTCATCTCAGGACGACGCAATAGATCTTCACCATTAGCTTCTTTCGATAATGGCGTTTTTAATATATTGTTAATGTCATCAAGATTATTTGAATTAGGGTGAATCCAAATATTACGTAAACGCTGACGTTCCTGTTCAACCATTTCCACTTTGCGGCAATAATGTTCCCAACGTAAATCATCTACCAACCCTAATTCACGGCCTTTTTCTGTTAAGCGCAGGTCTGCATTATCTTCACGTAGCATCAAACGATACTCAGCTCGAGAAGTAAACATACGATATGGTTCTTTAGTCCCTAAAGTACATAAATCGTCAACTAAAACGCCGATATAAGCTTGATCACGGCGAGGGAACCAACCTTCTTCTTCTGAAGCGTAACGAGCTGCATTAAGGCCAGCCAAGAGTCCTTGAGCAGCAGCTTCTTCATAGCCCGTAGTGCCGTTAATTTGTCCAGCAAAGAATAAACCGTGGATAAATTTACTTTCTAATGTTTGTTTCAGATCTCTTGGATCGAAGAAATCGTATTCTATTGCATAACCAGGACGAATAATGCGAGCACTTTCCATTCCTTTCATGGAGTGGACGATTTGCATCTGTACATCAAATGGTAAGCTAGTCGAAATACCATTTGGATAGATTTCATTACTGGTCAATCCTTCAGGCTCAAGGAAGATCTGGTGAGCATTACGATCCGCAAAACGCATGACTTTATCTTCGATTGAAGGACAATAACGTGGACCGATCCCTTCAATGATCCCTGCATACATTGGGCTACGATCCAAATTATTGCGGATCACGTCGTGCGTTTTTTCATTGGTATGGGTGATATAACACGGGATTTGTTGTGGATGTTGTTTCACGTTTCCAAGGAAAGAGAATACCGGTGTTGGATTGTCACCTAGTTGTTGTGTTAACTGACTAAAATCAATCGTTCTGGCATCAATACGTGGTGGTGTTCCTGTTTTTAATCTGTTTACACGTAAGGGTAACTCACGTAAGCGCTGTGCCAATGAAATTGCAGGAGGATCACCAGCCCTTCCACCGCTATAATTTTCCAGACCAATGTGGATCTTACCGTCAAGAAATGTTCCCACAGTCAAAACAACAGCTTTGGCTCTGAATTTGAGGCCCATGCGTGTTACTGCGCCAGTCACTATGTCATTTTCAACAATGAGATCCTCTACAGGTTGTTGGAAGATCATCAGGTTAGGTTGATTCTCCAACGCCATACGCACAGCTTGACGATAGAGAACTCTATCCGCTTGGGCACGTGTTGCACGAACCGCAGGCCCTTTACTGGCATTTAAAGTTCTAAATTGAATACCGGCTTGGTCAGTCGCTTTAGCCATTAAACCACCAAGAGCATCAATTTCTTTAACCAGATGTCCTTTACCGATCCCACCAATAGCTGGGTTACATGACATTTGGCCCAAAGTGTCAATATTGTGGGTCAGTAATAAGGTTTGACGGCCCATACGAGCAGCTGCCATAGCAGCTTCAGTACCGGCATGACCACCACCGATAATGATGACGTCAAATTGTTCTGGATAAAACATGGTGATGAACCTTTAGTTATAAGAATGCTCAGTGCTGTATTAGGGGAAGAGAATTCTACTCAAGTTTTGGCGATAGACCAAGTGGGTAAGATCGCCGGTAATTAAAAGAAGATCTTTTTTATTTAAAGATCTGTTTATTAGATCTTTTATTAGGATCATGATCTTTTGTGGATAAGTTATTTTTTCTTAGAAAGATCATAAAGCTGTAAAGGATCATTTGTTGTGAATGATCCGTGATCCCGCGAGGTATAAACTGGGATCTAAATTGATGGTTATTCACAAGGTGATCATTGCCAGATAGTTATACTATGGATAACTACGGGTTAACCCCGGCTTTTTAGATAAGTTATCCACAATCGTTTGCTGTTTTTTTGTTCTTATCAGAGTGACTTTGCCCAATTTTTAACCCATTCCTCAGCGGGATCTTCGGGGATCTCATGTTGTTGAATATCAATTTCCAGACGATCGCCTAGGCGTTTGGCACCATTTTCTATCAATAATTGGTCAAATGATCTTATTGCACCGCAAAAAGTATCGTATTCAGAACTACCAAGGCCAACAGCGCCAAACGTTACTTTGCTGAGATCAGGTTTTTGTTCAGAAATTTCTGCTGCCAATGGTTGTATATTTTCTGGCAATTCTCCTGCTCCATGTGTGGATGTGACGACTAGCCAGATCCCTTCTTGAGGAAGTTCATCTAAAGAGGGGCCATGTAGCATTTCAGTAGAGAAACCAACATCTTCCAAAATTTCAGCCATATGTTCAGCTACGTATTCGGCACTGCCCATTGTGCTACCGCTGATTAAGGTAATAGTGACCATAGTGATCTCAACAGATTTCAAGAGTCGCTATTGTACGCTGTGAATCTGTTGGGATCTACCTGTGGATAATGTGGTTATAACAAATTTTATTTTATGGCTTAATTGTTCGCATGATCGGGTTTTGTAAGGAGATCAAGGTTTCTGTTGATTGAATTTCATCGATAGTTTGTATTTTGTTGATAAGTACATCTTGAAGGGATTCAATTGAACGGCACATAACTTTAATAAAGATGCTGTAGTGGCCTGTTGTGTAGTAAACCTCAACCACTTCATCTAGGTTATCTAGTTTTTTCAGAGCTGATGGGTAATCTTTAGCACTCTTAAGAATAATGCCAATAAAGCAACACACATCATAACCAAGTTGTTTCGTGCTGATATCCACTCTAGTTCCGGTGATGATTCCTGCTTGCTTCATTTTTTCCACACGAACATGAATTGTTCCTGGGCTGACTGCAAATTTCTTTGCTAGTTCGGCATAAGGTGTGCGTGCGTTGCCCATTAAAGCGTGAAGTATGTCACGGTCTAGATTGTCGATCTGATAAATTTCCGCCATTTTCAGCCTCGTTTTTTAATGAATTTTCATTTTTTTAGTCTTAAAAATGAGTTTTATGAATCATAAAGGCTATTTTTATTAAAGTATATTGAATTTATCCCTCATTTTATTGCTTAATGTTTCCAACAGGACATCAGGGCCACCTAAAAAATTAGAGAATAACATTATGAAAAAGTCGTTTATTGAAAAGCAGCAACAAATCAGTTTCGTGAAATCCTTCTTTTCCCGTCTGCTGGAAAGCAAACTGGGTCTGATTGAAGTGCAAGGGCCAATCCTTAGTTGTTTGGGAGATGGTATTCAGGACAACTTGTCTGGCCATGAAAAAGCTGTTCAGGTAAAAGTAAAAACTTTACCGGATTCAACTTTCGAAGTCGTGCATTCGTTGGCTAAGTGGAAACGTAAAACTCTGGGTCGTTTTGGCTTTCAGTCTGAACAAGGGCTTTACACTCACATGAAAGCATTGCGTCCGGATGAGGATCGCTTAACACCAATTCACTCTGTTTATGTTGATCAATGGGATTGGGAAAAAGTGATGGGAGATGGGCAACGTTCACTTGCTTATCTTAAACAGACAGTCGGTAAAATTTACGAAGCAATAAAAGAAACAGAAAAAGCTGTCAGCAAAGAGTTTGGTCTGGCGCCGTTCCTGCCAGATCAAATTCACTTTGTTCATAGTGAAACGCTTTTGAGCCGTTATCCGGATCTGGATGCAAAAGGTCGTGAACGTGCTATTGCTAAAGAATTGGGTGCTGTTTTCCTCATAGGTATTGGTGCGAAATTATCCGATGGTCAATCTCATGATGTGCGTGCGCCTGATTATGATGACTGGACGACACCAAACTGTGATGGTTTTGCTGGTTTAAACGGCGACATCATTGTCTGGAACCCTGTTTTGGAAGATGCGTTTGAGATCTCTTCTATGGGTATCCGTGTTGATGCAGAAGCACTGGAGCGTCAGTTAGCACTGACTGGTGATGAAGAGCGTTTACAATATGATTGGCATCAGGCGTTACTCAAAGGTGATATGCCACAGTCGATTGGCGGCGGTATTGGTCAGTCCCGTTTGGTGATGTTACTGCTGCAAGAGAAACACATCGGTCAGGTTCAATGCAGTATCTGGTCACCTGAAGTACGCGAAACTGTAGAAGATATGCTTTGATTCAATTAATAGTGCCATTTTCGCAGTAAACGGCTTTTAAGTCCGGTATCAAAGCGCCAGATATGATCGAATATCCGCATGATATTGGGCTTACCATATTGGGACATGGAGACCGCATGGAAGCGGTGTTGCTGATGCAGTTGCAGATTTTTTATCTGATGGATTAGTGAGTCCGGTAGACGCTGGGCAATGAAATCTGAGATAACAACAGCATCAGCATCTTTCCAACGTTGTTCTTTCATTTTTTCTATTGTGCTTGTTAGACAGAAAGCGAGATTTGTCCCTCCTCTGAAAGTCTGGCTGAGGAAACGAATAGCTTGCTCCAGACCATCTGGTGAGGATAGTTCATAGTGCACAATTTCTGTCGTAAATAGCATGATATGACAGTTGCGATTATCAGCTAGAGCGATACGTAATAATGCCAGACAAAAGGCTTTAGCACATTTTTCATTGAATCTCCCCATAGAACCGGAAGTATCGACACAAATAATAAATGGTCCTCGTGGTTTTTCTTCTTGGCTATAATGAGTAATTGGCCGTAATGTTGTCTTTTCTTGCCAGTTATCCCCTTGTAAGCGATAAGTCAGGAGTTTTTTTTCTACTAATTTGCGATAAAATTCGTATTCCAGATCTTCAATTCCTAATATCGCCAATTCTACTGGCAATAGACGCAGAATATCATCACTTTGTCCAATTCCATTTACCTGTTCAGGAACGGTGTCGGGTGTTCGTTCGATCGTGGTAAATGATTCGAGAAAATGATTTTCCTGTGGTTTTGATTTTGCAGATTGGCTGCGTCCAAGTAATTGAGCTAATTTTTCCAGTTCCGGCTGCTGACGAAGAAATTCACTATAGTGAATCAATAACTGATTATTATTCTGGGAATGATTTAACTGACTTTTACTCATATCCCATAATCGCCCTGCTGCCCTATCATTTTCACTGAAAACAGGATCAAGATTACCGCTTAGTGTTAGCCTTTGTTGCAATTCTGCCAGTAGTTGCTCTTTTTCTTGTTCCAGTAATTGCTTATGGAAGGTTGTGGTTTGTAGAATCAAACTGATTCTCCATCGCTGAATAAATAGGGATTGTAACGTATTTGAGTCGGCAATGGTGTTGGTTGCGAGTTTCTGTGCTTCTTCACTAAAAGGAGATTCAATTCGATTTAGGGTTTCTAAGATATCGGGAAGTTTAAGGTAAAAATGATTTGTGTTGGCAGATAGTAATTGTTGATATAACTGAAATTCTTCTACCAGAGTTGCAGGAATTAGCGCTTCTTTAATTCTTTGCTGTAAATCGTGTTTCCAGCCAGGAATATCCTTTAATAGCGCACGTTTTAAGCGAGGATGTTTTTCAAAAAAGATAGCTAACTGAGGTGAAGCTAAAAGCGTTAATATGATCTCTTCTATCATCTCCCCTTCGTTTATTGATAGTAAAAGATCGAGGGTTGTCAGACTAATCATTTAATTAGTTGCCTATTTTTATTTTCAACTGATTAATTTTATCGGCTAACTGGATAAAACTCTGCTCTATCGTAGCAAGCCAATGACTTTCAATAAACAGACATGGCTGATGTTGATTAAACAGTTGGTGTTGGTTATGGATTTCTTGATTAATTTTTTCCAATTTTTCCAGCCACTCGTTGTTTTCTTCGTTTTGCTGATGCTGACGGTTTGGTAAATATAGCGTGGATGAACGACGGCTGATATCAAAAATCTCTGGCTGATGTGCTGAATTAACTTCGGCTGTTATGCTTTGTGGAAAACCAATGCCGTTCAGACGGGCTGGTAGTTCTCCGCCTTTGCTTATCCAGATATTCAACGCTTTTTTTTCCAATTCAATGAAATTGACTTTAATATCATGGAGATGAAGAGGTGTATGTAGGAATAGAATCAATTTTTCTTCGTTGATATGATCGGGTAGCGAATATTGTATTTTATGTCCAAACAGACGGGTTTGTTTTTCCAGCTTTAACGCCTGCTGATCATTTTTATCCTGACGGGCTTGAATCCATTGGCGATAGAGGGAATCAATTTGTTGAGATAATACTCTTTGCTGATATGCTTGTTCGGTGATGAGAGTATTCAGGAACTGAGGTAATAATTTAAAAGAGTGAAGATCATGCCACAAACAATCTTTTAGCAATATTAAATCAAGAGGGGATATTTCTTTTCTGCCATTAAAGAAGGCACTGGCTTGTAGTAAATGAATAGCTTTCTTCCAGCGCCGATCTGAAACGTAAGGTGAATGTTCTGTTGCATCAAGTTGCTGGCGTAGATGATAAATAATATCAAAACAACTATCTGGTAGAACGACTTTATCAATCTCCTTTTGCCATTGGTAAAATTCTTCACTTGTTATCTGAATGTCTGCCGGGACGGGGTTATCATTTTCATTTTTGTGGCTAGTGAGTAACGCTCGGAAATTCTTTTTATCCTGAATTTTATCTAACCAGATACGAATTAGCATTCTGTCATAGAGCGCTTCCAAGCTGTTATCTGCTTCAGGCAGTTCATTGGATGCTGCTACAAGTAATCGCATTGGAATTTTCTCTTCTATATCCCCATTTCTGAATTTTCTTTCATTAATTGCAGTCAGTAGGGTATTTAGAATTGCCGGACCAGCTTTCCATATTTCATCAAGGAAGACAATTTCAGTTTCAGGTAAATATCCGTTGGTTAGGCGTTGGTAACGTCCTTCTTCTTTCAGTGCTTGAATAGAAAGAGGACCGAAAATTTCTTCAGGAGTTGAAAAGCGAGTCATCAGATATTCAAATGCTCTGGCATCACGAAACGCAAATTTCAATCGGCGAGCTATCAAACTTTTTGCGATACCTGGAGGGCCGAGTAGAAAGACACTTTCCCCGCATAATGCTGCTAGTAAACATAAACGAATAGTCTGTTGTCTTTCATACAGACCACTTTCCAGATAGTGACTTAAGCAAACTATTTTTTCTGCTAATAGCATAATTCGTACCAATATTATCTGTTGGATTGGATAAAACCTAATTAGCCTTCTCCATAGATTTTAATCATTATTTGTTAATGCAGACAATATTTACCTTAAAAATCGATTCAGCATCAAATATTCAATAAGTTAGCATTTATCTTCGTTTCTTTTATTATCGAAACGTTTCGATAGTGATCACACTTTTGCATCACTAATGTTGTATTTTAAATGTTACTTTCTATATTACTAAATAGCGAAACGTTTCGCTAATGGAAGAAAAAAATGAAAAAAGGTGTATTACTTAATTCTGAAATTTCAGCCGTAATTTCTCAGCTAGGGCATACCGACCAGATTACAATTGGTGATGCGGGATTACCAATTCCTTCTTTAGCCCAGCGGATTGATTTAGCGCTAACCCAGGGAATTCCCAGCCTTATATCCGTTTTTAATGTTGTTACACAAGAAATGCAGATTGAAGCTGCATTTTTAGCTGAGGAGATCATTGACCATAATCCTTTGATCCATCAATTAATATTAACTCAAATTAAAGAACTTGAGAAACAGCAAGGAAATTCAATTACTGTAGACTATATTAGCCATAATATGTTGAAAGAGAAAACAAAACATAGCCGAGCAGTGATTCGCACAGGAGAGCATTCTCCTTATGCCAATATTATCCTTTGTGCTGGTGTGACTTTCTGAGGTAATGATGCAGCCTGTACTGGAACTAAAAGGAATTAGTAAATCTTTTCCTGGTGTCAAGGCATTATCTGACGCGGCACTACGTGTTTACCCGGGTAAAGTGATGGCGCTGGTAGGGGAGAATGGTGCAGGTAAATCCACGATGATGAAAGTGTTGACTGGAATATATACCAGAGATACAGGTACGGTTCATTATCTAGGAAAAGAAGTGATTTTTTCTGGCCCTAGCTCCTCTCAGAAAGCGGGGATCGGGATTATCCATCAGGAGTTAAATCTTATTCCTCAACTGACCATTGCTGAAAATATTTTTCTGGGACGTGAATTTGTTAATAAATTCGGTGCGATTGACTGGAGAAAAATGTATCTGGAAGCAGATCGCCTGTTAAAAAAATTAAATTTGAATTACAGCAGTCGCCGTTTAGTAACGGAACTTTCTATCGGTGACCAGCAAATGGTTGAAATCGCTAAAGTGCTGAGTTTTAAATCCAAAGTTATCATTATGGATGAACCAACTGATGCGCTGACCAATACAGAAACTGAATCATTATTTCGCGTAATACATGAACTAAAATCTCAGGGATGTGGCATTGTTTATATCTCCCATCGTTTGAGAGAAATTTTTGAAATCTGCGATGATGTAACGATATTTCGTGATGGGCAATTTATTGGTGAAAAGCCGGTAAAAGAGCTAAAAGAAGAGACTCTGATTGAAATGATGGTTGGGCGAAAACTGGAAGATCAGTATCCTCGCTTGAATTTACCTCGGGGTAAAAAACGACTTGAAGTTAAGCAGATTTCTGGTCCCGGAGTGACAAATGCCAATTTTTCCCTATATAGCGGGGAAATTTTGGGCATATCAGGTCTGATGGGGGCTGGCCGCACTGAATTGGTGAAAATTCTTTATGGTGCGTTGCCAAAAACTCAAGGGCAAATCATGCTGGATGGAACTCCCATTGTAATTCGTAATCCTCAGGATGGGTTAGCGTGTGGGATTGTTTATATTTCAGAAGATCGTAAACGTGATGGCTTAGTTTTGGGAATGTCAATTAAAGAGAATATGTCTCTTACTGCCTTACGTTATTTCAGTAATCGGTTAGGTGGTCTTGATCATAAAGAAGAACAGAATGCAGTTAGTGACTTTATTAAATTGTTTAGTATTAAGACACCTTCAATGGAACAAACTATTGGTTTACTTTCTGGCGGTAATCAGCAAAAAGTAGCTATTGCCCGAGGATTAATGACCAGACCAAAAGTTCTTATTTTGGATGAACCTACGCGTGGTGTAGATGTCGGCGCAAAAAAAGAAATTTATCAGTTAATTAATCAATTCAAGAAAGAGGGATTAAGTATCATTCTCGTTTCTTCTGAAATGCCAGAAGTGATAGGAATGAGTGACCGTATTTTGGTTATATGTGAAGGCTATATCAGTGGAGAATTTTTTGCTGAACAGGTAACTCAAGAAGTTTTGATGGCGGCTGCTGTAGGTAAACAACAATATATACCTTATGGATTTCAAGGTGCATCGCGACGGCAAGGGAGCGAATCCCCGGGAGCATAGATAACTATGTGACCGGGGTGAGTGAGCGCAGCCAACAAAGAGGCAACTTGAAAGATAACGGGTATAGAGAGATTCAGGAGTAATTCAGTATGAATTCTAATATATCACCGACATTTAAACATTGGTTTACTAAAGAGTGGTTACTGAAACAAAAGTCACTAATTGCATTGTTAGTGCTGATAGCAGTAGTTTCTTCTCTTAGCCAAAATTTTTTCACTTTAAATAATTTGTTTAATATTCTGCAACAAACATCAGTCAATGCCATTATGGCCGTTGGAATGACATTAGTTATCCTGACATCGGGTATTGACCTTTCTGTTGGTTCATTGCTTGCGTTAACAGGCGCAGTAGCGGCTTCATTGGTTAATACGGAAGTTAATGCTCTGGTGGCTATCGTGAGTGCTTTGGCTTTAGGTGCTGCAATTGGTGCTTGTACAGGAATAATAATTGCTAAAGGTAAAGTACAGGCCTTTATTGCCACTCTGGTCATGATGTTGTTACTTCGTGGAATAACCCGTGTCTACACTGATGGTAGCCCAATAAATACAGGATTCAGTGATAATGCGGATCTGTTTGGCTGGTTTGGTATTGGTCGTCCACTGGGAATTCCTACTCCAGTATGGCTGATGCTGATAGTTTTTGTTATCGCATGGTATATCCTGCATCACACCCGTTTAGGTCGTTATATTTATGCCCTAGGGGGGAATGAATCGGCTACCCGTTTGTCTGGTATCAATATCGATAAAATTAAAATTATCGTTTACTCCTTATGCGGCTTACTAACGGCATTGGCAAGTATTATTGAAGTCGCTCGTCTTTCTTCCGCTCAACCTATGGCGGGAGGCGGTTATGAATTAGATGCTATTGCTGCCGTAGTATTGGGAGGAACTCGACTGGCTGGTGGTAAGGGATTAATTATTGGTACTCTGATTGGTGCGCTAATCCTCGGTTTTTTAAACAATGGCTTAAACTTATTAGGTATTTCTTCTAACTATCAGATGATTATTAAAGCAATTGTAATATTGTTGGCAGTTCTGGTTGATAACAAAAGTGGTAAATAACCTCACCCTACAGGAAATAACACGATGAAAATGAAGAAATTAGTCACAATTTTATCTGCTGTTGCGCTAAGTATGACTGTAAGTGTAAATGCATTGGCGAAAGACACTATCGCGTTAGTCATTTCTACACTGAATAATCCATTCTTTGTCACAATGAAAGATAGCGCTCAAAAAGAGGCGGATAAGTTGGGCTATAACCTAATTGTGTTGGATTCTCAGGATAATCCAGCGAAAGAATTAGCTAATGTTCAAGATTTGACGGTACGTGGTACTAAACTCATGTTAATTAACCCGACTGACTCCGATGCTGTTGGTAATGCCATTATTATGGCTAACAATGCCAAAATTCCGGTCATTACTCTAGATCGGATAGCGAATAAAGGTACTGTTGTTAGTCATATTGCTTCTGATAACCGCTTGGGGGGTAAAATAGCGGGTGATTTTATTGCCGAAAAATTGGGGAATGGAGCCAAAATTATTCAGCTAGAAGGTATTGCTGGTACTTCTGCCGCCCGTGAACGTGGTGAAGGGTTTAATAAGGTAGTGCAGGAACATAAATTCAGTGTGTTGGCTAGTCAGCCTGCTGATTTCGATCGTACCAAGGGACTGAACGTTATGCAGAACTTACTGACGGCTCATCCGGCTGTACAAGCTGTATTTGCTCAGAATGATGAGATGGCATTAGGTGCTTTGCGCGCTTTACAGACAGCAGGTAAAAGCGATGTATTAGTTGTTGGTTTTGATGGTACTGGAGATGGTATCAAAGCTGTTCAAAGTGGAAAATTAGGAGCGACAATCGCTCAGCGTCCTGATCAAATTGGTATCGTGGGTGTTCAGACTGCAAATAAAGTGCTGAAAGGCGAAAAAGTTGAAGCCGTCATCCCTGTGGAATTGGAGTTAGTTATTAAAAAATAAATCGGTATTTATGCCGTTATTCATTGAGGGTGGTGACGGCATAATTGAAAAGGAATAAATGTAATGAGTACAGCAAAACTTGCGGTGCTTGGCAGCATTAATGCTGACCATATTTTGAATCTTAGGTCGTTCCCTCGCCCGGGTGAAACGGTGATCGGGGAACAATATCAGGTTGCTTTTGGTGGGAAAGGCGCTAATCAAGCGGTAGCAGCAGGCCGCAGCGGTGCTGATATTACATTTATTGCTTGTGTTGGTGAGGACGATATTGGTTTTCGTATCTGCCAGCAATTAGCAAAGGATAATATTAAAACTTCTGGCATCGAAGTGATTAAAGGGGAAACAACCGGTGTAGCGTTGATTTTTGTTAATCAGCAAGGTGAAAATGTTATTGGTATCAATGCAGGCGCTAATGCAGCGCTGACACCGGAATATTTCTATCGCTACCAAAATATTGTTGAGGAAGCAGATGCATTATTAATGCAACTTGAATCTCCGTTGGAAACAGTACAACTTGCTGCAACAATAGCTAAACAAAATAATACGAAAGTAATACTCAATCCGGCGCCGGCCCGAAAATTATCTGATCAATTGCTCTCGCTGGTGGATATCATTACGCCGAATGAAACTGAAGCGGAATATCTCACTGGAATTAAAGTAGAAAATGATTCAGATGCGGAAAATGCGGCTCAAGTATTGCATGATAAAGGTATTGAAACGGTAATTATCACATTGGGTCGCCGTGGCGTGTGGTTGAGTGAAAGAGGTCAGAAAGGAAAAATTGTTCCGGGATTTAAAGTTAACGTTGTAGATACTGTTGCGGCAGGAGATACTTTCAACGGTGCGCTGGTGACAGCATTGTTGGAAAGAAAATCCATGTTATCTGCCATACGATTTGCTCATTCTGCTGCTGCGATAGCGGTAACCCGTCAGGGAGCTCAGCCTTCCGTCCCGTGGCGAAATGAAATTGATGCATTTTTAACTGAACAGGACTAACTGTGGCTACAATGAAAGATGTTGCTCGTTTTGCAGGCGTTTCTACATCAACTGTATCTCATGTTATTAATAATAATCGTTATGTCAGCGATGGTGTAAAAAAGAAAGTTAATGATGCGATTGAACAATTGAATTATGCTCCATCAGCGCTTGCACGAAGTCTTAAGATCAAGCAAACCAAAACCATTGGTATGCTGGTAACAACCAGTAATAATCCTTTTTATGCTGAAATTGTAAGAGGGGTTGAACGAAGCTGTTATGAGCGTGGTTACAGCCTTATCTTGTGTAATACAGAAGGTGATGCCAAACGAATGGATTACAGCATGGAAACTTTGCTGCAAAAGCGAGTAGATGGGGTGCTGATTATGTGTACTGAAAATCAACATAGTTCCTGTGATGTTTTACGCCGTTACCCTCCTTTACCGATGGTTATGATGGATTGGTCTCCATTTGAGATTGTCAGCGATATTATTCAGGATAATTCCTTGTTAGGAGGTGAGATAGCTACTAATCACCTTATTAGCTGTGGTTTTAAGAAAATAGCTTGTATTGCAGGTCCACAAGATAAAACGCCTGCTAATTATCGATTACAAGGATATAGAAAGGCAATGGCAAATGCTGGCCTTATTATTCCTGATGGATATGAAATTTACAGTGATTTTGAATTTGCCGGTGGTTTTAAATCAATGCAGAAATTACTGCAACATCAAGAACCGCCAGAAGCTGTTTTTGCCGGAAATGATGCAATGGCCGTTGGCGCTTATCAGGCGCTGTACCAAGCAGGGCTTTCTGTGCCGGATGATATTTCCATCATTGGTTATGATGATATCGATCTTGCCCCTTATATGATCCCACCATTGACAACCATTCATCAGCCAAAAGATGAATTAGGGAAGCTCGCTGTTGATACTTTACTTTATCGGATGAATAACCCAAAGAGTGATCCTAAATTGTTAGTATTAACTCCAACACTGATTGAACGTAGCTCAGTTTCTCATCTTTAAGTGCCCTTTTTCTTGAGCATATTATCTCCATCTTCCTTATGTAATAACAGGAAGGTGGAAGAAGCGAGTAAAGTGATTATTCCTACGGTAATAAAAGTGCTGTGGAAATGATCAACAACCGTTCCATAAGGCATAGACTCATAGAAACGGAGAATAGCTGCACTTACAGCAACACCGAAGCTAATAGATAACTGCTGAGTTACAGCTAATAAACTATTTCCTGAACTGGCATTATTATCGGTTAGATCAGCTAAAGTAATGGTATTCATTGAAGTAAATTGAATGGATACAGCCATACCCAGTAAAAATAGTGGAATAGTTAAAAGTACAGTAGGCATTTCTGGTGATTGTAGTGAAAATTGAGAAATCATTAATCCAATAATGATTGTGATGCTAACCAGCGTCTTACGATATCCAAAGCGAGCTAATACATTGGTAACGAAAGATTTGGCTAAAACAGAACCGATAGCTGTTGGCGCCATCATCATTCCGGCAATGACCGCTGAATAACCAAACCCAACTTGTAGCATCAAAGGCATTAGAAAAGGCATGCAACCAGTTCCCAGGCGTGTAACAATATTACCGATAATACCAATGGAAAATGTGCGAATACGGAATAAATTCAGACTAATAAGGGGCTGGGTTTGTTTTCTAGCATGCATTAGATAACCAAATAATATCATAAAACCACCAACCATAATTGTCAGAGGTATATAGCCTGGTAACGAACTCTCTCCTAGTAAATCCAAACTGATAGAAACCATTATTAAACTCAGGCCAAAAAGTATGAAACCGAAAAAGTCGAATGAACGTTTTGGCATCGTAAAATTAGGCATATGCTTTTTAGCATAAATAATCCCCAATAAACCGATTGGAATATTGATAATAAATATCCAGTGCCAAGTAGCATAAGTGACTAATAACCCACCGAGCATAGGACCAAGAATTGGCCCTACTAGCCCTGGCATGGTGACAAAATTCATAACAGGTAGAAGTTCGCTGCGTGGGTACGCACGTAATAAAGCAAGGCGGGCAACTGGCATCATCATTGCGCCGCCAATTCCTTGAATTACACGAGAAACAACTAGAAAAGCCAAATTGCCTGACAAAGCACAGGCAAGGGAGCCTAAAGAGAACAAGGACACAGCAAACATAAATATTCGGCGGGTGCCGAAACGATCGGCTAACCAGCCGCTGACTGGAATTAGCAAAGCAACAGTCAGAGTATAGCTGACAACAGCAGATTGCATCGCGAGGGGTGAATGTTTGAGGCTTTCAGCAATAGCGGGTAATGCTGTGTTGAGAATTGTTGCATCTAAGGCTTGCATAAAGAAAGCTATTGCAGCAATCCAGGGTAGCCCCGCCATATTACGAGCGGTTTTTACCATTAATAGTCCTGCTTATTTTATTTAGCCAATGTTTGATTAGATATTAATCTAAAACACTACTATATAAGATTATTCGCGCTCTGTTAATAACTTTTGACAAGCGAGAAGTGCGTTGTGACTGTCACCTTGGATGATTGAATTAACAATGGTTTTATGAGGTTCCAGTTTTACGACTTTATCGGAAATAATAGCTTCGAAGTAGTTTTGGTAAACCAGATGAAATAAGTTAGCAAAAGAGCATAAGAATGGATTTCCACAAGATTTGTAAATGGTATAGTGAAACTGGTAATCAATCTCTATCCATTTTTCCCGGTTAAAATTTTCTTTTAGTCGATACATTTCATCTATTATCTGTAAGAGCTGCTTCTTTTGTTTTTGTGTGGCATTTTGTGCAGCAAGAAAACAAGCTTGGGGTTCTATTGCTAATCTTACTATATGGAAATGTTCGACCACTTGACTAAGGTTGTCACGATTCATCCACCATTTTAATAAATCCTGATCAAGGAAATTCCAGTGAATTGTTGGCATGATTCGGGTGCCAATACGTGGACGAGGTAATAGCATACCTTTGGCTGCAAGTATTTTTATTGCTTCACGAACAGAAGTTCTGCTGACGTCAAATTGTTCAGCGAGTTCTATTTCACCAGGAAGGATAGTTTCAGCTTTGTATTCACCAGACAAAATCTGTTGTCCGATTTTTTCAGCTAAAAGATAAGAAAGGTTTTTCTGGGAAGCTTTTCTTTGTTCTTTAAATTGCATAGTAGATTTGAACCCTTTCCCACATTTGTCTACTTAATAGTACCTTAGTTTGGGAATAATTATGGTCGACGCCATCAATTTTGTATAAAAGAAATGCAAAAGTGTGGGTTTTGTTGAAAAAATCTGCGAACGGCCATTTTTTTTCAATAAAGACTTGCCAGCGTCAAAGAACTCCCTATAATGCGCCACCACTGACCGACACAACGCTGATAAACATTGTGAGGTCAGGCAGAGAAAAGTCAATAAGCGCTTGACTCTGCGGGCGAACAGCGTAATATACGCAGCCCGGCTGAACGAGAATGTCAATTTTTGATTCGGCCTGCTCTTTAACAATTAATCAGACAATCTGTGTGGGCACTCACAAGACCGTATCACAAAAAAATACGTTTTAAAGTCTTGAAGAGTGAACAACAGTTAATTCATTACGAACTAACAGTACAATTCTTTGAGCATCAAGCTTTTAATTGAAGAGTTTGATCATGGCTCAGATTGAACGCTGGCGGCAGGCCTAACACATGCAAGTCGAGCGGTAACAGGAAAGCGCTTGCGCTTTTGCTGACGAGCGGCGGACGGGTGAGTAATGTCTGGGGATCTGCCCGAGGGCGGGGGATAACCACTGGAAACGGTGGCTAATACCGCATAATGTCGCGAGACCAAAGTGGGGGACCTGAAAGGGCCTCACGCCGTCGGATGAACCCAGATGGGATTAGCTAGTAGGTAGGGTAAAGGCCTACCTAGGCGACGATCCCTAGCTGGTCTGAGAGGATGACCAGCCACACTGGGACTGAGACACGGCCCAGACTCCTACGGGAGGCAGCAGTGGGGAATATTGCACAATGGGCGCAAGCCTGATGCAGCCATGCCGCGTGTATGAAGAAGGCCTTCGGGTTGTAAAGTACTTTCAGCGGGGAGGAAGGGTTCAGCTTGAACAGAGCTGAATTTTGACGTTACCCGCAGAAGAAGCACCGGCTAACTCCGTGCCAGCAGCCGCGGTAATACGGAGGGTGCAAGCGTTAATCGGAATGACTGGGCGTAAAGCGCACGCAGGCGGTCAATTAAGTTAGATGTGAAATCCCCGGGCTCAACCTGGGAATGGCATCTAAGACTGGTTGGCTGGAGTCTCGTAGAGGGGGGTAGAATTCCATGTGTAGCGGTGAAATGCGTAGAGATGTGGAGGAATACCGGTGGCGAAGGCGGCCCCCTGGACGAAGACTGACGCTCAGGTGCGAAAGCGTGGGGAGCAAACAGGATTAGATACCCTGGTAGTCCACGCTGTAAACGATGTCGATTTGGAGGTTGTGGCCTTGAGCTGTGGCTTCCGAAGCTAACGCGTTAAATCGACCGCCTGGGGAGTACGGCCGCAAGGTTAAAACTCAAATGAATTGACGGGGGCCCGCACAAGCGGTGGAGCATGTGGTTTAATTCGATGCAACGCGAAGAACCTTACCTACTCTTGACATCCAGAGAAGACCTCAGAGATGAGGTTGTGCCTTCGGGAGCTCTGAGACAGGTGCTGCATGGCTGTCGTCAGCTCGTGTTGTGAAATGTTGGGTTAAGTCCCGCAACGAGCGCAACCCTTATCCTTTGTTGCCAGCGCGTAATGGCGGGAACTCAAAGGAGACTGCCGGTGATAAACCGGAGGAAGGTGGGGATGACGTCAAGTCATCATGGCCCTGACGAGTAGGGCTACACACGTGCTACAATGGCGGATACAAAGTGAAGCGACCTCGCGAGAGCAAGCGGAACACACAAAGTCTGTCGTAGTCCGGATTGGAGTCTGCAACTCGACTCCATGAAGTCGGAATCGCTAGTAATCGTAGATCAGCATGCTACGGTGAATACGTTCCCGGGCCTTGTACACACCGCCCGTCACACCATGGGAGTGGGTTGCAAAAGAAGTCGGTAGCTTAACCGCAAGGAGGGCGCTGACCACTTTGTGGCTCATGACTGGGGTGAAGTCGTAACAAGGTAACCGTAGGGGAACCTGCGGTTGGATCACCTCCTTACCTGAGATAGGTTGAGTGCAGTGCTCACACAGATTGTCTGATGAAAGTAAAGTGCAAGCGCGTCTGCGAAGCTGACCATCGGGTCCCCTTCGTCTAGAGGCCTAGGACACCGCCCTTTCACGGCGGTAACAGGGGTTCGAATCCCCTAGGGGACGCCAGCTTGCGAAGATGACGGGTGAAAGGCGTTGTCGTTAAGGTATCTTTAAGCGGATTTTCGGAATCGGTTTAGCGATATAAGCTCTTTAACAATCTGGAACAAGCTGAAAAATTGAAACAGTCAATGATACCGGTTGCGGTGTGATTGACGAGTCTCTCAAGCTGAACAATCCGAGACAGTTTCGGGTTGTGAGGTTAAGCAATTAAGCGTACACGGTGGATGCCTAGGCAGTCAGAGGCGATGAAGGACGCGCTAATCTGCGAAAAGCGTCGGTAAGCTGATATGAAGCGTTATAAGCCGGCGATGTCCGAATGGGGAAACCCAGTGCAATGCGTTGCACTATCATTAACTGAATCCATAGGTTAATGAGGCGAACCGGGGGAACTGAAACATCTCAGTACCCCGAGGAAAAGAAATCAACCGAGATTCCCCCAGTAGCGGCGAGCGAACGGGGAGGAGCCCAGAACCTGCATCAGCCACAGCATCAGAGGAACGGTCTGGAAAGGCCGGCGAGAGAGGGTGACAGCCCCGTACTCGAAGATGGCGTGGTTGTGAGTTCGATGAGTAAGGCGGGACACGAGAAATCCTGTCTGAAGAAGGGGGGACCATCCTCCAAGGCTAAATACTCCTGACTGACCGATAGTGAACCAGTACCGTGAGGGAAAGGCGAAAAGAACCCCGGCGAGGGGAGTGAAAGAGAACCTGAAACCGTGTACGTACAAGCAGTGGGAGCCTTGATGAATCAGGGTGACTGCGTACCTTTTGTATAATGGGTCAGCGACTTATATTCTGTAGCAAGGTTAACCGAATAGGGGAGCCGCAGGGAAACCGAGTCTTAACTGGGCGAAATGAGTTGCAGGGTATAGACCCGAAACCCGGTGAGCTAGCCATGGGCAGGTTGAAGGTTGGGTAACACTAACTGGAGGACCGAACCGACTAATGTTGAAAAATTAGCGGATGACTTGTGGCTGGGGGTGAAAGGCCAATCAAACCGGGAGATAGCTGGTTCTCCCCGAAAGCTATTTAGGTAGCGCCTCGTGAGTTCATCTTCGGGGGTAGAGCACTGTTTCGGCTAGGGGGCCATCCCGGCTTACCAACCCGATGCAAACTGCGAATACCGAAGAATGTCATCACGGGAGACACACGGCGGGTGCTAACGTCCGTCGTGAAGAGGGAAACAACCCAGACCGCCAGCTAAGGTCCCGAAGTCATGGTTAAGTGGGAAACGATGTGGGAAGGCCCAGACAGCCAGGATGTTGGCTTAGAAGCAGCCATCATTGAAAGAAAGCGTAATAGCTCACTGGTCGAGTCGGCCTGCGCGGAAGATGTAACGGGGCTAAACCATGCGCCGAAGCTGCGGCATTCAGAGGACAGATTTCAGAAGACAGAGGACGGAATGATGTCATATGGATTCGAGCAATTGGACGTGTTTAAGAAAGCTTATCGAATTTCGTTAGAAATTCATCAGGTGAGTTTGACATTTCCTCAGTACGAACAATATGGATTAGCGGACCAGGTCGGGCGGGCAAGTAAGGGCATTTGCGCCAACCTTGCCGAGGGCTTTGGTAAGCAGCATTATTCCAAACCCGAGTTCAGGCGTTTCATTAGTATAGCCTTAGGCAGTGCCGATGAGATGCGTGTATGGTTAAGATATTGTCTGGATTTGGGCTATATCAATCGGGTTCAGTGGCAGGAATGGCGCGATGGCTATGAAGAGATAGCGAAAATGCTGACTGGACTGGGGCGGCGTCTGTAAGCTGTATTCTGACGTCTGTTCTCTGAATGGGTAGGGGAGCGTTCTGTAAGCCGTTGAAGGCGGCGCGTGAGGCCTGCTGGAGGTATCAGAAGTGCGAATGCTGACATAAGTAACGATAAAGCGGGTGAAAAACCCGCTCGCCGGAAGACCAAGGGTTCCTGTCCAACGTTAATCGGGGCAGGGTGAGTCGACCCCTAAGGCGAGGCCGAACGGCGTAGCTGATGGGAAACAGGTTAATATTCCTGTACTGAATGTGACTGCGAAGGGGGGACGGAGAAGGCTAGGCCATCCGGGCGACGGTCGTCCCGGTTTAAGCGTGTAGGTGGGAGGAGCAGGCAAATCCGCTCTTCTTTTAACACTGAGGCGTGATGACGAGCCGCTACGGCGGTGAAGTGGTTGATGCCCGGCTTCCAGGAAAAGCCTCTAAGCATCAGGTGACATTGAATCGTACCCCAAACCGACACAGGTGGTCAGGTAGAGAATACTCAGGCGCTTGAGAGAACTCGGGTGAAGGAACTAGGCAAAATGGTGCCCGTAACTTCGGGAGAAGGCACGCTGGCGTTAGGTGAAGGGGTTTGCCCCCGGAGCCGAAGCCAGTCGCAGAGACCAGCTGGCTGCAACTGTTTATTAAAAACACAGCACTGTGCCAACACGTAAGTGGACGTATACGGTGTGACGCCTGCCCGGTGCTGGAAGGTTAATTGATGGGTTAGCCGTTAAGGCGACGCTCTTGATCGAAGCCCCAGTAAACGGCGGCCGTAACTATAACGGTCCTAAGGTAGCGAAATTCCTTGTCGGGTAAGTTCCGACCTGCACGAATGGCGTAATGATGGCCAGGCTGTCTCCACCCGAGACTCAGTGAAATTGAACTCGCTGTGAAGATGCAGTGTACCCGCGGCAAGACGGAAAGACCCCGTGAACCTTTACTATAGCTTGACACTGAACATGGAGCCTTGATGTGTAGGATAGGTGGGAGGCTTGGAAGTGCGGACGCCAGTCTGCATGGAGCCATCCTTGAAATACCACCCTTGAATGCTCGATGTTCTCACTTAGGCC
>NZ_JXSK01000011.1 GCF_001083805.1 Photorhabdus luminescens subsp. luminescens
TATCAACGTAAGAAATATAAAATAATCGGTATTTTTCATATTGCATATAGTTAGATTAAATTAAAATGTTATTGGTAATTTATTTGTTTTGAATGGTTAGCTTTGTAATTAAAAAATTAAATTATATTTTTGATTATTGTAAATAAATATGGTTGATTTATTTATTTGAAATTTATATAAATATTAATGTAAATGAGATGCTGTATGTGTTTTTTATAAAAAAAACTTTTCTTTATGAAGTATTGGTCTATTATTTAAAAAAATTAACAGTAAATAAAATAGCAATGTAAATAACTATTTCAATATTAAGGCTAAATTGTATTAGAGTGATTTTATATTTATCAATAAAAGAATGTTATTAGAAATAAAATAATTAGAATTCATTATTCTATTGATGCTTATTTATGGTAGGGCGTTAATACATGTATTGCATGTATTTAGTTCTTTGTCAGTAACGCATTTAAGATAATACTGGGGAGGCAGTTATAAATTGGCATGACAACATGACAACATGACAACATAGTGTTAAACCATTGTTGGAAAAATAATTATTGTTTTCTAATGAGCGTATAGGCTCACTGTTCTATGATGAAAAGGTGGTTATATGTCGTATCTTGATCCGTTAGCGCTTTCTATCCGTTTCGGAAATCGTAATAATTTAAGCGCTGACAAACGATGGACGGATAAACCTAATCCTCTCCATATGCTTAATCAGGAACAATTTACTTACATTTATGAGGATAGTCTGCACTTTCTTTATGGTCGATATAGATTCAACTCAAGTAATGGACGCGATAATATTTTGACAGATATACAGGTGTCAAAAGTCAAGACCGGGAAATATATTGATCAATATGGTCATGATGAGCAGTATGAAATTCTTGGTCTTCTTGGCGGCATGGGGACATTTCCTTTACATTCAATATTCGGTACGTTCAGAACAGAAGAAGTCGATCTGATTAGTTACTATTTTTATATTGCATATGTATTGACGGGTAATTATTCCGTTCATAATCGTTATTTTTATCAAGGTTATCCAATGGGGCCTAATAACGATGAGGGGCTAGATTATCTTCTTATGTGGAACGCCGTTGATATCATTCCACCACCGTATAAACCGGGGTTGCCACGATATTTCCCGTTGATTAACGGTTATATTCTCTTTCCTTCGGCAACTGAGGCTGTAGTTATCTCTAATATTCCTACCGATGCCAGGTTTATTCGTCTTGAGGAGACGAGCAATAGGTTTCCTTTTACTGGAGAGATTGCGACCAAGACGCCTTATATCCTGACAGATAAGTTGCGGCAACAATGGGATGAAGAAGAGGAGCAAGGGGTACCAATAGACGAACGTGGATATTTTAACGAGGATGATTTGTGGCAATATGATGAACAGCAGGGGGATTGGGTGAAGTGGGGGGGAGCTTAAATTTTTCCGCTAGCTAGTTCATATCATTATTCGGTTGCTGCTCGTTTGAAGAGAACAGCAACCAAGTGTTTATCTATGCAAACAGTGAGTAGAGAACAGCAGAGATAGCAACTAATCCCATAAAGGCGACAAATACATTACTTAGTTTGCCGCCATATTTGCGCATTGCAGGAACTTTGCGGATTGCATACATTGGCATAATAAACAGCAACATTGCGATAATCGGACCACCTAATCTTTCGATCATTTCCAAAATACTTGGGTTTAGAGTAGCGACAATCCAAGTTGTGACTAACATGAACATGGACGTGATACGATTCAGCTTTTTAGGCTCAATAGTTTTGCCTTGGTCGCGCAATGTCTTAACGACCATACCATTAAAACCTTCACGCGCTCCCAGGTAATGACCAAGGAAAGATTTGGTGATTGCGATAAATGCAATAAATGGAGCAATGTAGGCAATCACTGGTGTATTAAAGTGGTTAGCCAGATAAGACAGAATAGAGATATTTTGTGCTTTAGCTTCTGCCAGGTTTTCTGGAGACAGGCTCAATACGCAGCTAAATACGAAGAACATCACGGTGACAACCATCATGATATGGGCGTATGCCAGAATGCGGGAGCATTTTTTCTCAGCATTTTCGCCATACTCTGCACGTTTTGCTACGGCAAACGCCGAGATAATTGGCGAGTGATTGAAGGAGAACACCATTACCGGGATCGCCAGCCATAGAGTAATCAGCAGCCCATGACTTGCACCTGATGCAGAGATGGTGATGTTTTCAAAGATTGCGGTGTTCCAGTTAGGGATCAGATAGAACGCCAGTAGCATCAGAACGGCAACAAATGGGAATACCAGCACACTCATCGCCTTAACAATAGCCTGTTCGCCGAAACGGACGATGGTCATTACACCAATAATTAGGATCAGAGCCAGCAGGGCGCGAGGAGGTGATGGCAGATGTAATTGGTGAACAATAAAGCTGTCTACGGTGTTGGTAATAGCAACACTGTAAACCAAGAGAATCGGGTAGATAGCGAAGAAGTAGAGCAGGGTGATAAGTTTACCTGCCAGGCTGCCAAAGTGCTCTTCTACGACTTCGGTAATATCTTCACCTGGGTTTTTACCCGATAGAACGAAACGACACATCCCGCGATGAGCGAAGAAAGTCATTGGGAAAGCCAGTAGCGCCATCACCAGAAGAGGTAGCAGGCCGCCAATACCAGCGTTGATAGGTAAAAATAATACACCAGCGCCAATCGCGGTACCGTATAAGCCAAGCATCCATACTGTATCTGATTTACGCCAGGTTTTATAATCGCTTGGGCTGGTCGCCTGCGATGCGATCGTACCTGTTTGAGTCATATCCATAGTTATCTCCGAGAATAACGCGGTAAATTAAAAAACGAAATTACAATGCCGCAAGTATGCAATAAATGCAAATACATGTGGCCTAACTCTTTCTTTATAAAAACAATTCTTTATAAAAATAAGTTCTTTAAATATCTTTGGCGTTTATTTGAACGTTTTTATTACCATATTTTGGTCGAAAATTGGACTTTGAATTAATAAGCCAAAATTTTCGCTTTACTTTCTTTTTTGAAAGAAAGTCTGGAAATTTTAAAACCAGACTTTTGATAGCGGCAAGATAGCCATTTTTAGTGAATAGTACCGTGATCATAGTCTCAAATGCAGAATATATCTCGAAAAGTCATCATGTTACGAGATTTAGTGTAATTGTTGCCTAAATATTGCGAATTTTAATGAGGTCAAATTATAACCTTAATTTTTCCATTACTCAACTCTCATTATTCTCTTATGTTTTTGTTATTTCCTATCTATTTGTTTATATATTAATGAATGAAAATAGCAAATAGAGCAAAGGATTAATAAATTGATAAATATCAATTTGTTACCGAATTTTAAAAATAGGTATCTCTGATGTAATGCTTGTATCTTTGTGAAAGATATATATAAGACCAGGACAATAGATTAATGACATCAATAATATGCATGAAAGATGTACCCGCTATCTTTTGATCAAGTTTTAATAATCTCCTTCGTTATATATCTATTTACATAGTGATTTATACAGATTTATTGATTTATATGAAAACCATTGAGCTGGATTTAAGCTCAAATAAATGTTAAATAAGGTACAGAATATGACTCTGCTGGTTAACTCATGTGCATTTTGGCATGTAAAATTAGCTAATGATTTCTAATAAAAAGACCTTGATTGAAATAGGGTTTGTTTATCTCAAGTCACTATACCCTATGGATTTCAAGATGCATCATGGCGGCAAGGGAGCGAATCCCTGGGAGCATAGCAAACTATGTGACTGGGGTGAGTGAGTGCAGCCAACAAAAAGGCAACTTGAAAGATAACGGGTATAAGTTGCATTTATGTTACTAGCTCTTTATCCAGCCTTTACGGATAGGAAAAGCGCAGCAACGTTGGTACAGACTATTCAATCTTTTTTGTAAACTTTCACCAGACAGGCTCCATATTATTTGCGCAAAAGTGCATCCCATTAGGCTGACGATAAATGCGCCGACCATATCCATCGGCCAATGAACGCCTAAATAAACTCTGGCCCATGCGATAACCAATGCAATCGCCATCATGCATAAGCCCGGCCAAATCCTATACCAGAATAAAAAGGATAAAGCGAAAGTGAAGACAGTTGTTCCGTGATGACTTGGGAATGAAGTTGTTGGCGCGTGAGGAAGAAAGTTATAACCAAAACCTTCTGCAAAAGGGCGGTCGTGAGGGCAGAGTAAACCGATACCGAATGAGGTTAGCATGGCGAAACAGAAGGCAATGGTGGTTTTACTGACGATAACCCGATGATAAGGAAGAGTACGTTCTGAACCCCAAAACCAGAAACTAACTAATGTTAGAGGGAAAATAAGAACCAGATATTTTGCTATGAATACTGCCATTGCAATCATGGCTGGTGATGATTCAGGTGTAGCATTGAAAAAAGTAAACAGATCATGATTTATTTGTTCTAACAAATCGGGCCTCACATATAGTCACTTATGTACATCACGATAGTCGGACGCAAGAGAGTAAAGTTGGCCGACTTGTGAGTAAAGCCTAATTGTCTTAATTGTTGGTGTTATTTATGTTTGGTTTATATTTCCGTCAAGGAAACATCTGGCGGTCGTCATGATAAAAACCAAGCAATTTATTGATATATATGATGATAATCTCTGGATTGCCTCGGTGATAGTACGCTTCGGTGATAGTACAAATAGTTGATAGTTTGATCATCTGTAGAATCGGTTATGAGCGGTATGTTTTTCAGGCGATAAAAAAACCCGATAGTCTTGAACCAAAATGGATGACTATCGGGTTCCTCAATATTGGGATATCAAAGAAAAGCAGTGGCATTAATTCAGACTACGCTTTGGCAAAAAAGTTCTCCGTGATAAGAAAAAAAATCAGATTTTTTTCAGTTTGATGAAAATAACATTTTTTGCACAAACCAACCGAGTCCACTGTGGTTAATAATCAATGGCGGTTTTTACCACAACAAAGTAGAACCGGAGGTTCGATTATTGTAGCAATTGGTGTTCTTTTACGTATGCTTCGAAGTCTGTGCAACCACCGATATGTTTCTCATCAACGAAAATCTGTGGAACAGTTTCTACGGGTTTACCAACTGTTTTTTCCAGATCAGCTTTAGTAATACCTTCTGCGTGAATATCAACATAACGGAAGTCAAAATCATCACGTTGCTCTTTCAGTCGTTCCGCTAGCTCTTTCGCGCGGACACAGTATGGGCAGCCAGGACGACCGAAAATCACAGTAAACATATAAGTTCCTCTTGGTTATATTAAAACAATGCGGTTTGATGTGTTGTTCATGCTTATTTGATTGCTACTATGCCTGTATGGATTTGTAAAAAAAAGCAGAAATTGCCTTTTGCTTTAATTCGACATCCCAATTTTGGTAATAGAGTTTCCGGTAGTATAATGTAGCAGCAGGTTATTAAGAGAGGATGTGATGAAAAGTCATCAAGGCAGTATGAGTTCATTGGCAGATATGCCAAAACAGGTTATCCTGCTAGAAATTGTCGGCATTAGCGGCTTGCTCCTGGCATATTTGACTATTAATGATATTGTTGTCTTAACAGATTTACTAATGACGCCAGAAGCACATGTTGTTATGATTTTTACCGGCGTGGGTTGTTTAGTCCCTGCTGCGGTTAATATCATTTGGCGTGCAGTGTATGGCCTCTCTTTTCTGGGAATTGATCATAAAAAAGAGAGCAAAAATAAGGCAGAAGGTAGTGATAACGATAGATAAAAATAATTTATCAGTTATTGGTGATAGCGCGATAAAGAATTATTTCGTAAGCTATAGCGCTTTTTCATTTTCCGTTGTATGGGGTTTTAGATGAGTTCACTTGTCATTCCTGACTTATCAGTATTGCGTGAGTGGTTGGATCAGCTCAAAATTTCCTACTTTGAGTGTGATTCATGCCAGGCGCTGCATCTACCTCATATGCAGAATATTGATGGTTTATTTGATGCTAAAATTGATCTGTTGGACAATGTAATCTTGTTTTCTGCATTGGCTGAAGTTAAACCAACCGCCATTATTCCTCTGATGGCTAATCTAAGCCAGATTAATGCCAGCTCTCTGACAATCAAGGCTTTTCTTGATATTCAAGATGAAAATTTACCGAAATTGGTGGTGTGTCAATCTTTCCTTATTTCAGCCGGGCTGACTTTTTCCCAGTTTTCTCATTTCTTGCAACAAAGCGAAGAGCAGATTGCGGGTGTGATTTTTGAAATTCACAGTAATAACTTGTTGTATATTAATCGTGATATCGAAATCGAGAGTGACATTGAAGAGGAAGATGAAGCACAAGCTTCTGCTAAGGCGCCGACTTTTACTTTGCACTAATATTTCCAACACGGTCATCCTACAATGCAATGTACGCATTATTCTGCGGGGCATTGTCACTCTTGTCAGTGGCTTGAAAAACCCTATTCTCAGCAGTTAGAAAATAAACAGCAGAATCTAAAACAGTTATTATCTCAAACCTTTGTGAATCAATGGTTACCTCCAATCGCCAGCCAACCAGGCTCCTTTCGTAATAAAGCCAAAATGGTCGTCAGTGGTAGTGTAGAACGCCCATTATTAGGCATGTTGCATCGTGATGGCTCGGCGGTTGATCTGTGTCATTGCCCCCTTTATCCAGCGCATTTCCAGCCTGTATTCGATGTTGTTAAATCGTTCATTGCTTGCGCCGGGTTGACGCCATATAACGTTGCTCGTAAGCGGGGTGAACTGAAATATTTGCTGCTGACGGAAAGTCGCCATAGTGGTGAAATGATGTTGCGTTTTGTACTGCGTTCTGAAACGAAGATTGCTCAATTGGAGCGCGCCTTACCCCGGTTGCGTGAGCAATTGCCACAGCTTACGGTGATCTCTGCTAATATTCAGCCGATCCATATGGCGATCTTGGAGGGGGAAAAAGAGATCCTGTTTACTGAGCAAAAAGCGCTTAAAGAACAGTTCAATGGCATTCCTCTTTACATTCGTCCACATAGCTTTTTCCAGACTAATCCGAAAATGGCTGCTGAATTGTATGCAACAGCGGGGCGTTGGGTTCGTGAACTGAAAATCAGTAGCATGTGGGATCTATTCTGTGGTGTTGGGGGTTTTGGTCTGCATTGCGCAGATAAAAATACCTGTTTAACCGGAATTGAAATTTGCCCTGAAGCCATTGATTGCGCCCGTGATTCGGCAAAAATACTGGGGTTGGAAAATATCGAGTTTCAAGCTTTGGACTCAACACACTTCGCCGTAGCAAAAGATCAAATTCCGCAGTTGGTTTTGGTCAATCCGCCTCGGCGGGGAATTGGTAAGGCGTTGTGCGATTATCTCAGTAAAATGGCGCCGGATTATATTCTTTATTCAAGCTGTAATGCTCAGACAATGGCGAAAGACATTGCTGCACTCGCTAACTATCGTGTAGAAAAGACACAGTTGTTTGATATGTTTCCCCATACCGAGCATTACGAAGTTTTAACGTTATTGAAGTTAAGTCACGATTAAATAACGAAAGAATATGTGGGGATGGGGGTTCCATAGAACGCCCTATCCCGTTTAATCATGGCGCTCAAAAGCGAGTGCACGACGTTCAATCATCCGCATCAGCAAAGTCAGGATGCCGTTAATGCATAGATAAATCACCCCTGCGGCCATAAAAACCATCACATCATAATTACGGCCAAATAGAAGCTGACTGTATCCCATGACTTCCAGCAAAGTAATAGTGCTTGCGAGAGAGGTACTCTTGAAAATCAATACAACTTCGTTGGAATAGGAAGATAACGCCCGTTTAAAAGCATAAGGCAGTAAGATTCGCATAGATTGTGCTTTAGACATGCCCAATGCTTGACAGGATTGCCACTGACCAGCAGGAATGGCCTTTACCGCGCCATAGAATAGCAGCGTAGAATATGCTGCGCTGTTAAGCGCCAGTGTTACCATTGCGCACAGCCAGGGTTCAGACAGTAATTGCCAAAGCCACGGGTACGCTTTTATGGATGGAAATTGTCCAGGTCCGTAATAAATCAGAAAGAACTGCACCAGCAAAGGGGTACCGGTGAACAGAGTAATGTAGGTTTTTACCAGTTGTGTCAGTACCGGCAATTTCAGGGTCAGAACCAT
This sequence comes from Photorhabdus luminescens subsp. luminescens, assembly GCF_001083805.1. Classification (GTDB taxonomy): domain Bacteria; phylum Pseudomonadota; class Gammaproteobacteria; order Enterobacterales; family Enterobacteriaceae; genus Photorhabdus; species Photorhabdus luminescens. Next base: position 8,128 of record NZ_JXSK01000011.1, read on the forward strand.
AGTGAACAGAACGGACATCATGAAAGCAACAAAAAGCGCTGTGATGGTCAGGCTTAGACTGGTTGTCAGCCCCGGCAAAATCTGTTGGATATACTCAAGCATTAGGAAACACTCCGATCAAAGCGGGTGGTATGCATCTCAATTTTCTTTAGAATAAATTGACTGAGTAAAGTGATGGCTAGATAGATAAGCGCCACAATCATATACCAGGTAAAGGGTTCCTGAGTCCGTGTGGCAATACTTTTGGTTTGTTGCATCAGATCATTCACACTGATAAGCGATACCAGCGCGGTGTCTTTCAGCAAAACTAACCATTGGTTGCCGAGCCCCGGCAGAGCATGTCGCCACATTTGGGGCATAATCAGGCGGAAAAATATTTCAGCGCGACCAAGACCTAATGCCTGACCGGCTTCCCATTGGCCGACAGGAATGGCTTTTATCGCACCACGGAGTGTCTGGGATGCATAGGCTGAGTAGAGCAGGGAAAGTGCAACGACACCACAAAGAAAGGGGCTGACATAAAAGTCTTGAATATCTATCTGAACCCTGGGATGCCAGAAGATAAGATAAATATCAAAGCCATCAGCCAGTATTATGAGAAGTTGTGATGCGCCGAAGTAGACGAACAGCACGACCAAAATTTCCGGCAATCCTCTGAACAGAGTGACCCAACAGGCGCCAAGTATGGCGAAGGGTTTCCAGCGGGCTGATTCCCAGGCAGCAAATAGCATGGCTAAAATCAGACCAAGCACTAATGCAGACACGGCAAGGCCGACGGTGATGCCGGCGGCGCTTGTTAGAGATTGGAATTCATTCATGGAGATTCAGCGACTTATTTAAACCATTTTTTGTAGATGATGTCATAAGTGCCATCTCGTTTGATGTCTGCGAGTGCTTTATTCAGCTTGTCTTGCAGATCTTTGTTACCTTTACGCACTGCAATACCTAAGCCGATACCAAAGTAATTTTTGTCAGTGACTTTTTTACCGATGGTATTTAAGTTTTCATTCTTTTTCAGCCACTCGTTAACAACGGCAGTGTCACCGAAAACAGCGTCCAGACGGCCATTTTTCAGATCCAGAATCGCATTTTGATAGCTGTCATAAGGAACGGTTTTAATCTCTTTACGTTGTTCCATCAGATACTTTTGGTGAGTGGTCCCATTCTGAATACCCACAAGTTTGCCTTTCAGCTCTGAGGTGTTAGAAACTGTGCCTTTAACGGAGATAAAAACCGCTGAGTTGTCGTAATAAGTGTTAGTAAAATCCACCTGCTTTTGGCGCTCAGGGGTGATATCAATACCGGCGGCTAAAGCGTCGAAGCGACGGAATTTTAGACTGGGGATCAAGCTATCAAAGGATTGGTTAGTGAAGGTACATGTTGCATTGATTTTCTCACAGAGAGCATTGACCAAATCGACATCAAAACCCTGAATTTTATTATTTGCATCGATGAACTCAAACGGAGGATAAGTGGCTTCTGTAGCAAAACGAATGGTCTCTTTTTCCGTGGCGGTTGCAGATAAAGTTACTGTGCCTAAGAGGGCTGCAAAAAGTAGTTTTTCATCGCTATATCCTATTAATAGTTAGTGTGATAGATAATTAGCAAAGGCTTTGGTTTGTGGTTGTGTAAAATGGCTGATATCACCTTGTTCTATAATGCGGCCGTCTTCCATATATACGACACGGCTTGCGGCCTTACGGGCGATTTCCACTTCATGGGTAACGATAATCTGTGTAATGCCCGTTGCCGATAATTCATGGATGATATTGACAACCTGTGCTGTGATTTCTGGGTCCAGCGCTGCCGTTGGTTCATCAAATAATAAAACCTGGGGTTCCATCATTAATGCGCGTGCGATAGCGACCCGTTGCTGTTGCCCTCCAGATAAATGTTGTGGGAAGCGGCCGGCAAAATTATCTAAGCGTAAACGGGAAAGGAGCTTATTCGCTTTTTCCTGTGCCTGTTGCTTGGATAAACTCAATACGCGACAGGGTGCTTCGATCAGGTTATCCATGACAGTAAAGTGGGGCCATAAGTGATATTGTTGAAAGACCATACCTACATTCTGGCGTAGAGAGCGAATCTCCTTTGTTCCTGGCGTTTGTTCGAAATCGAATTGATGATTAGCAATGTGCAACTGGCCGGAGCGGGGTATTTCTAGCAGGTTTAATACTCGCAACAACGTACTTTTACCTGCGCCGCTTGGCCCTAGCAAAACCATCGTTTCCCCTGGAGAACACTCAAGATTAATATCAAACAGCGCTTGATGGGCGCCGTAATAGCAATCAATGCTTTTTAGTTGAATACTCATGCTTTAATTCTGAATAGTCAGTGATTTGGTCCGATGCTAAACCCGTTAGCATAATTATGCAACATCTTATGCACAGAATATTATTAATTGATATTTCAATTACATGCATAATTAACGCGTTCCATTCTCTCCTTGTGTAATTTGTCAGCAAAAGATTATTTATTCTGTTGCCATACTGAAGAAAGATGAATAGGCCACAATATAGGTAAGCATGAGAATAAGTAACCGCTGCTGACGACTTATGACCATGAAACGTTCGAACCGTTATTTATGGCATCAAGTATTAATTGTGGCTCAAATCCTGGTTAAGTAAAGAATGCCATCAGTAAGGGGGCGAGCAAACTCAGCACAAAACCGTGAACTATTGCTGCTGGAACAATACTGACTCCTCCGCACCGTTGTAATACTGGCAAGGTAAAATCCATCGAAGTGGCGCCGCTTAATCCTATAGCGCTTGAGCGATATCGATTGATTAGAACTGGAATTAGCATAATTGCCGCCAGTTCGCGCACCAGATCATTAAAGAATGCGGCACTGCCGATTACCGGCCCGTAAGCGTCGGAAAGTAAGATGCCAGAAAGAGAATACCAGCCGTAACCAGAAGCTAATGCTAAACCTGTTTTCATTGGCAGCCCGAGAATAAGTGCTGCGATAGCACCGCCGATAAGCGCGCTGATAGCAATGACAACCGCAATAATGGTACCACGACGGTTTAGCAGTATCTGTTTCAGGCTCATACCGCTGTTCCGTAATTGAATACCGACAAGTAACAGTAAAACGATTAAGGCAATTTCACTGGCATGATTGGAGAAATGCAGCCATGACCAGCCAGTGAGCCCAAACAAGAAACCTAAAATCAACACACCGCATAATTTCAGTGATTCAAAAATCATATGCAAGCGGGAAGGGGGTTTTTCTTGTTTATGTGGACTAATAACCCAAGGATCGCGTTTTTCAAGCAGGAATAGTGCTAGCATATTAGCTGTAAAAATGCATAAAAAAAATGTTATCGCGTATTGAAAGATAGAGAAGAGGTTGCGGCCTAAATCGTCCAACAAAGCTAGGCTGATTCCCATTAAAAACAAGATGATATAGACCATCGCGTTAAGAAGGCGATGAACAACATTTAACAGAACCTTATTATTCAAATGGATAAGATAGCCTAGCGTTAACGGTAAAAGAATGATTAGCAGCCCAGAGTACATAATTAACATCCTTTGAAACGGTTAACGTCTTTTTTATCCAAATTCGGTGTAAAAATTGGTTATAAAGACTATAAAAGTAAAAGATAACAATTTTTTTACATTAAGAGAATAGTCAGGATAGAGGGAAGTATGCTGTTGCTCAAAGAATTTTTTATTCTTAAGGAGGGTGTGTTATTAATAACTTTCAATGGGCGTAAAATGTAAAGAGAACGGTATCTATCTGGAATAAGTAGAAATCCCTGGTTTTCGTGGTATTGCAAGAAATAAGTTTTTTACTATTTCTCTAAATCCAATACTTAATATGGTGATATTTAAATGAATTTTATTCGTTCGAAACGTCGATGGGTTGTGCTGTTAGCTATTGTGGCTGTTATCACATTGGTTCTGGGGTATTTTCTGCATAGACCAGAAACGATTAAATACCAGACTGTTTCTGTTATTAAAGGCGATTTGGAAAAAAATGTATTAGCAACGGGAAAACTGGATGCGGTCAGAAAAGTAGATGTTGGGGCGCAGGTGAGTGGTCAGTTGCAGAATTTGTATGTTGAAGTGGGCGATAAGGTGACAAAAGGCCAGTTACTGGCATTAATTGATCCTAAACCGGCGCAAAACGAAGTCAAAGAAGTTGAAGCGACGATCAAAGAATTGAAAGCTGATCTGATAGAGGCTAGGGCACAATTGAAATTGGCGCAGCTTACATCACAGCGTCAAAACAATCTGGCAAAAGTGCAGGCGGTTTCACTCCAGGAATTGGATCAGGCTAAAACAGACGTTGAGGTGAAAAGAGCGAAGATAGAAAATTTATTGGCGCAAATCAGTAAAAATCAAGCTAGCCTTGATACTGCCCAAACTAATTTGCAATACACTCGGATCACTGCGCCAATGGATGGCATTGTTGTCAATATCAAAACCCTTCAGGGACAAACGGTCATTGCGGCACAGGAAGCTCCGACCATTTTGACATTGGCTGATCTTGGCACGATGTTGGTAAAAGCGGAAGTATCAGAGGCGGATATTATTTACCTGAAACCGGGTCAGAAAGCTTCTTTTACCGTATTAGGCGCACCGGATAAAAATTTTCCAGGGGTGCTGAAAGATATTTTGCCGACGCCAGAAAAAATTAATGATGCCATTTTCTTCTATGCCCGCTTTGAGGTGGCTAATCCTCAGCAACTTTTGCGTTTGCAAATGACCGCACAGGTGAAAATTCAACTCGACTCCCATCGTAATGTGTTAATGATCCCGATCTCAGCTCTGGGTAAACAGATTACGCCGATCCGCTATGAGGTGGATATCCTGAATGGAGATAAAGAAGAGAAACGGGAAGTAACCATTGGCGTGCGCAATGATGTGAATATACAAATTCTATCTGGTCTGAAAGAACATGAGCAGGTGGTTACGGGTAGTAGCGATGAAGCAGAGGATGAGTAATGAATCCATTACTTGAGCTGAAAGGTATAGAGCGCAGTTATCCCGCGGGTGAGCAACAGGTAAAAGTACTGGATGATGTCACTTTGTCTATTTACGCCGGTGAAATGGTTGCGATTATCGGTGCGTCAGGTTCGGGTAAATCGACACTGATGAATATTCTTGGTTGTCTTGATCAACCTAGTAACGGTGAATACCGGGTCGCGGGACAGAATGTTGCTGAACTGAATAATGATCAACTAGCCGCACTGAGACGGGAACATTTTGGCTTTATTTTTCAGCGTTATCATTTACTGACTCATTTAACCGCTGAACAGAATGTGGAAATTCCTGCTATTTACGCGGGAGCTGCTAAGGCAGTACGTCGCCAGAGAGCAATAGAGTTGCTTGGTCGTTTAGGGCTTGAAGAGCGAATCTACTATCAGCCGGGGCAGCTCTCTGGTGGACAGCAGCAGAGGGTCAGTATCGCCAGAGCGTTGATGAATGGCGGTCAGGTCATTTTGGCTGACGAACCTACCGGAGCGTTGGATAGCCATTCTGGCGAAGAGGTGATGGCAATCCTCAAACAACTGTGTGAACAAGGGCATACCGTCATTATTGTTACTCATGATCCGAAAATTGCGGCGCAGGCTCAGAGGATTATTGAGATCAAAGATGGCCACATTATGAGTGACTCCGGCACACGAATAAGTAGAAAAGTCACTCAAACTCCGTCGTTAACATCAAAAATATCGTCGATACGTCAGACTGTTGGGCGGTTTAATGAAGCTTTATTTATGGCATGGCGGGCGATGGTTGCCAATAAAATGCGAACTTTACTGACTATGTTGGGGATTATCATTGGTATTGCTTCTGTCGTGACTATTTTGGTTATCGGAGATGCGGCTAGGGCATCGGTGTTATCTGATATTAAAGAGATTGCGACCAACACTATTGATATTTATCCGGGAGAAGATTTTGGCCTTGATGATCCGGTCAGTATGCAGGCGCTGAAAATAGAGGATTCAGACGCGATTAAAGCGCAGCCCTATATTTTGGCGGTTTCACCAGAAATTGAGGGGCAAATGCGCCTTCGCAGAGGGAACATTGATGTTGCTTCGAGAGTGACTGGCGTTGGCGATGAATTTTTTCAGGTTTATGCTCTGCGCTTTGCCCAGGGAATGGGGTTCTCATTGGATATGATACGCCGTCAGGGCAAGTTGTGGTTATTGATGACAATACTCAGCGTAAGCTGTTTCCTCACCAGAAAAATGTGATTGGGGAGGTGATCCTGGTGGGTAATATGCCGGCCACAATTGTGGGAGTGGTATCTGATAAGAGAGCGACATTTGGCAGTAGCAAATCATTACATGTCTGGTTGCCTCATAGCACGATGACCAGCCGTCTGATGAACCGAAATTATCTGGATTCAATTACTGTCAGAATAAAGGATGGTTATAACTCTAAGGATATAGAAAAGAAGATCGTTCAGTTGCTCACTTTACGCCACGGGAAAAAGGATGTTTTCACCTATAACGTGGACATGATGGTAAAAGCGGCAGAAAAAACGGCCCATACTTTACAACTGTTTTTGACGATGGTGGCGGTAATTTCGCTGATAGTTGGCGGTATTGGCGTTATGAATATTATGTTAGTTTCGGTGACTGAACGTACAAGAGAGATCGGTATCCGTATGGCAGTAGGCGCCAGAACTAGTGATGTGATGCAGCAGTTTCTGATAGAAGCTATTTTGGTTTGTCTGGTTGGCGGTGTCTTGGGCATTGTACTCTCTTATACGATTGCATTGATTGCTCAACTGGCGCTGCCCGGTTGGCATTTTGTCTTCCAGCCTATCGCCTTACTCAGTGCTTTCGTCTGTTCTACCGCAATTGGCGTGATATTTGGGTTTCTGCCTGCCCGTAATGCTGCTCGCCTTGATCCGATAGAAGCGTTGGCAAGAGAATAAGCGGCAATAAAATAACGTTACGCCGCTAGTAATGACCAGCGGCGTGTGAATAATACCTGGTTATAACCCACAGGCCAGGCTATTTAGCCTTTGGGTTCGTTTTCAAGGGGAACAATAATACTGGCATGATTTCCCTTTGGGCCTTGGTGAACGCTGAAATTCACCTTTTGGCCCGCTTTCAGCGTCCGGTAACCGTCCATCTGAATGGTTGAGTAATGAGCGAATATATCTTCTCCGCCGCTTGCTGGGCAAATAAACCCAAAGCCCTTAGCATTATTGAACCACTTAACAGTACCTGTCTCCATACTTCTACATCCCTCGTTTAATAATTTCGGTTGAGATGAGCCATTAATATAACAGTCGTAAACAATCACATGTAAACAGTGACATTATCTATGTTTGTTCACAAAACATACTGTAGTAAAAATCAAATTCTCGTCAAGTACAGAACAAATGTCTGGTTGTTTTGAATGACTAAAGTTTGATATAGATAACGATATGAGTTTCGTTCATTCACTTTTATGCCGAGTTTTCATAGGGGAATAGTCTGTGGTAAAAGGAGTTGCCCAGAGAATGATAAGATAAATGGCAACATAATTTATTTGCTGGCAGTGGCTGGTGTTAGAGATTAATCCTGTTGGGAAAATAATGAGCGAGTATCATAACAGTTTGAAAATTAAGGAATCCGTTAAGAGTAAACGACAGCAAAAATTGCAGCCGCCGTCAATGTATCGGGTTATTCTTAATAATGATGATTACACTCCGATGGAGTTTGTAGTTGACGTATTACGAAAGTTCTTTTCTTATGATATTGAACGGGCAACACAGTTAATGTTGGATGTCCATTATCAAGGGAAGGCTGTTTGTGGGGTTTATACTGCTGAGGTGGCAGAAACTAAAGCGGCTCAGGTGAATATGTATGCCAGGGAGCACGGGCATCCATTACTTTGTACGCTGGAAAAAATCTGACCAGGTATACTGATTTTAGGGGGAGGTGCCTATGCTCAACCAAGAGCTTGAACTTAGTCTTAATATTGCCTTTGCTAAAGCACGGGATAACAGACACGAGTTTATGACTGTGGAGCACCTATTGCTGGCGTTGTTAAGTAATTCATCAGCGCGTGAAGCATTGGAAGCCTGCAAGGTCAATCTGGCTCAATTGCGTAAGGAGCTGGAGAATTTTATTTCACAAACGACACCGTTGTTACCTGAAAATGATGAGCGGGAGACTCAGCCGACGTTGAGTTTTCAACGTGTTCTTCAGCGCGCGGTATTTCATGTTCAATCCTCTGGGCGTTCAGAGGTTTCTGGTGCTAATGTGCTGGTGGCTATCTTTAGCGAACAGGAGTCTCAAGCGGCTTATTTGTTGCGTAAACATGATGTTAGTCGTCTGGATGTAGTTAATTTCATTTCTCACGGAACTCAAAAAGAGGACACTGAATCGGATCATCAGGAGACAGGCGCGCAATCTGCGGAAGAGCACTCTACAGGTGAGGATCGGTTAGAAAATTTTACGACTAATCTGAATCAGCTTGCTCAAAGAGGGCAGATTGATCCATTGATTGGCCGTCAGGATGAGTTGGAAAGAACAATCCAGGTATTGTGTCGTCGTCGAAAAAACAACCCATTGTTGGTCGGAGAATCGGGGGTTGGTAAGACAGCCATTGCAGAAGGGCTGGCATGGCGGATTGTGCAAAAAGATGTACCGGAGGTGATGGCTAATTGTACGATTTATTCGCTAGATATTGGTTCATTGCTGGCGGGGACTAAATATCGTGGTGATTTTGAGAAGCGCTTCAAAGCATTGTTAAAAACCCTTGAGCAGGATAAGAAAAGTATTCTATTTATAGATGAAATTCATACCATTATCGGTGCGGGAGCCGCATCAGGGGGGCAGGTCGATGCAGCTAATCTGATTAAGCCATTGCTGTCTAGTGGACGTATCAGAGTGATTGGTTCTACCACCTATCATGAATTCAGTAATATTTTTGAAAAAGATCGGGCGTTAGCGCGTCGTTTTCAGAAGATTGATATTGTTGAGCCTTCACCCGAAGAGACGGTACAGATTATTAAAGGGTTGCGGCCAAAATATGAAGCGCACCATGATGTACGTTACACCACGAAAGCTATCCGTGCTGCGGTTGATTTATCTGTGAAATACATTACTGATCGCCACTTGCCGGATAAGGCGCTTGACGTGATTGATGAAGCCGGGGCGCGTACTCGTCTGGTGCCGATTAGTCGCCGTAAAAAAACGATTAATGTATCGGATATTGAATTCGTCGTTGCTCGGATTGCTCGTATCCCTGAAAAAACCGTTTCCGCCAGTGATAAAGATGTCCTAAAAACACTGGATGAGCGGCTGAAAATGTTGGTATTTGGTCAGGATACTGCGATTGCGGCATTGACCGAAGCCATTAAGATGAGTCGTGCAGGGTTGGGTCAGGATAATAAACCGGTGGGTTCTTTCCTGCTTGCAGGTCCGACAGGCGTGGGGAAAACGGAAGTCACTGTACAGCTTGCCAAGGTGCTGAATATCAAATTATTGCGTTTTGATATGTCAGAATATATGGAGCGCCATACAGTCAGCCGTTTAATTGGCGCACCACCGGGATATGTTGGTTTTGATCAAGGAGGATTGCTTACAGATGCTGTGATTAAACATCCTCATTCAGTATTGCTGCTTGATGAGATTGAAAAAGCACATCCAGATGTATTTAACCTGTTATTGCAAGTTATGGATAACGGTACTCTGACTGATAACAACGGCCGCAAAGCGGATTTTCGTAATGTCATTTTAGTCATGACAACGAATGCGGGGGTACGTGAAACGCAGCGCAAATCCATTGGATTTAAGCAGCAGGATAATAGCTCTGATGCAATGGAAGAGATTAAGAAAGTGTTTACACCGGAATTCCGTAACCGTCTTGATGGTATCATTTGGTTTAATACGCTTTCTATCGAGGTTATTCAACAGGTAGTTGATAAGTTCATTGTCGCCTTGCAGGCACAATTGGATGAAAAAGGCGTTTCGCTGGAGGTCAGTGCGGATGCTCGTCAATGGTTATGTGATAAAGGCTATGATAAAGCAATGGGCGCTCGTCCAATGGCGCGGGTTATTCAGGATAGTTTGAAAAAACCGTTGGCGAATGAACTCCTGTTCGGCTCATTAGTTCACGGTGGCTCGGTAAGTATTGGCTTGGATAAGGCAAAACGCGTACTGACTTACGATTTCAGCAGTGCTTATAAGCAGAAGCCGGAAGATGTAGTGCACTAATAAAGAGCGACACCACAGGTGAATACAACGTTGCTAAATACAATGTTGCTACCTGTGGTGTAATACCTGAAAACGGTAATGAATCAGCGGCTACGGAAGACGATACGGCCTTTGCTCAGGTCATATGGGGTCAGCTCAACTGTAACCTTGTCGCCTGTCAGGATGCGGATGTAGTTTTTACGCATTTTACCTGAGATGTGAGCAGTGACTACGTGCCCGTTTTCTAACTCAACGCGGAACATAGTGTTTGGTAGCGTGTCTAGCACGGTACCTTGCATTTCAATATTGTCTTCTTTGGCCATCTAATCCTCTAAGTTTAATAACCATCGTTTTTAACGGGCAAGATAATGCCGAAAAACCCTCATTATGTAAAGGAATGTTGTATTTTAACCCGTTATTTTGCAAATGGTGCATGGTGATATTCGCGTTATAATCAACATGAATCGGTCAAATGTTGATTATAATTCCAATACTTGTTGTGACCAGCAATCGGGTCTTAATGACCGATTTCTGAATCGATAAAGATACCGAATAAATTCCTCCCTGGGGATCTCTTTTGCGCCTAGTGATGCTGTGTGATGGTTAAGCACTTGACAGTCCAATAGTTTACCACCGTGTCGCAGAAAATGGTGATAGAAAGCAATGAGTGCGCATTTGGATGCATTTTCCATTCTGCTAAACATAGACTCACCGCAGAATAGTGTGCCAACGCTAACACCGTACAAACCACCAACAATCCGTTCATTGTGCCAGACTTCTATTGAATGCGCTTGTCCTGTCTGATGTAATTTCTGATAACTTTGTTGGATATCCCGGCCTATCCATGTTCCTTCCTGTCGTTGAGCGCAGAAATAAACCACCTGTTCAAAGGCATGATTCACTGTAATACGGTATGGGTGATTGCGCAGAAACCGGCGTAATGTTCGGCCGATATGCAATTCACCCGGAATGATTACCGCACGCGGATCGGGGGACCACCAAAGTGGCACTTCACTGGGTAAAAACCAAGGGAAAATACCTTGATGGTAAGCCGCATTTAATCGTTTAGCGGATAAATCTCCTCCTACCGCTAGTAGGCCATTAGGCTCGGTTAATGCCTCTTTTGGGTGAGGGAAATCATATGAATCAATATCCAGTTGAGTTATTGGCATCGTGTGTTACTGCTCCGGTTCAAGGCGAATTCGATGTTGCCGTTGATGAAACTGATAATAGCGACCTTGCTGAGTCAATAATTCATCATGTTGCCCTTGTTCAATAATGGCGCCGCCATCCATGATGTAAATACAATCCATATGATCAAGTCCGTACAGGCGGTGGGTGACAATAATCAATGACTGATGCTGACAATGCTGACGCAGTAGAGACAGAATTTGCTGTTCAGTGTCCGCATCGAGCCCTTCGGTAGGTTCATCCAGCAACATCAGTGGCGCCGAGTGCAGCAACGCTCTGGCAATTCCCAAGCGACGCTGTTCACCACCTGACAACTGACGACCACCTTCGCCCATCCAGCAGTTTAGCCCCTCATCGGTTTCCAGTAGGTTGCTTAAACCTACCTGTTTCAGCACAGTTTCCAGTTCATCATCGGCTGCATTGGGTTTTGCTAGTAATAAATTCTGGCGCAAAGTATGACTGAACACATGCACACGTTGTGGAACGACTGAAATCATACTGCGCAGAATTGATTCGTCATAAGCGGTAATCGGATGTTGATTCAGATAGATTGTGCCCGAATCAACATCCCAAGCTCGGGTCAGTAATTGTAGCAAGGTAGATTTACCACAACCGGTTTTGCCTAACAGCGCAATATGCTCTCCCGCTTTCAGGCAGAGAGAAACATTTTTCAGAACAGCCATTGGCTGATCAGGATAGGTGAAACTGATATTTTTAATATCAATACTCGCTTGCGCTGAACTTTCCGGCCCTGATGTAGGAAACGCTACTTCTGGTTCTTGCTGCATCAATTGAGAAACACGAGTTGCAGAGGTAATGACTTGCCCTAGATGTTGGAATGCAACCGTGACAGGGCCCAGACTCTCAAACGCGGCAAGAGAACAGAAGACAAACAGTGCGATTAATGCCCCTGGTTGGTTGTTTCCTCCTACGTCGTTAGCTGCCAGCCATAAGATCAATGTGACAGTCATACCAGTGGCAAAAATCATGATTGCCTGTGACAAACCGGTCAGGTTCGCTTGTTGCTGCTGACGTCTTAACCAACGTGACTCAATATCGGCCATTGACTTGCGGAAACGGCCAACAGCACCGAATACCATCAATTCGGCTTGCCCCTGCAATGCCGCGGTGAGTTGGGTACGGTATTGACCACGTAGAATAGTTAGATCGCGGCCGACGGATTGACCGGCGTTATAAAATACCAATGGCAGCAGGATCAACAGGGCTAGCATAATACCGCCAAGAGTATAGGCTAATGTGAGATCCAGAAAACCAAGGCCGAAAGTGAGAACTATAATAACGATAAAAGCTGATAATATCGGCGAAATCACTCGTAAGTAGAGATGATCCAATGTTTCAATATCAGCGACTAACCGGTTTAATAATTCGCCTTGGCGAAAACGAGCTATGCCTCCTGGTGAAAGCGGCAAAATTTTCTGAAAGGCAAACACTCGTAAATGTGCCAGTACCCGGAAAGTGGCGTCATGGCTAACCAACCGTTCAGCATAGCGCCCGGCAGTTCGAAGAATGGCAGAGCCGCGGACACCCGCAGCCGGTAGCATATAGTTGAATGTATAACCGGCAAGGCCGGCAAGTGCTGTTCCTGCAAGGAACCAGCCAGAGAGGGTTAATAAACTTATACTGGCGAGTAGCGTAACAACGGCCAGAACCATGCCTAAACTGATAAGAAGCCAATGACGGCGATAGAGCGCCAGAAAAGGAAGCAATACCCGCATGATTACAGCTCCTCACTTCGATGGGATAGCAGACGGGTGAATACCCCTTGAGATTGGCTTAGCGTCTGGTAATCTCCCTGTTCGATAATTAACCCTTTTTCCATGACTAAAATCTGATCATATTCCAGCGTTTCTTCTAATTGGTGGGTAACTAACAGGGTCGTCTGATGATGAGATGCCTGATTGAGTGTCTCCATAACCCGTTGTTCGCTATGTGCGTCCAGACTGGCGGCAGGCTCATCCAGTAATAATAACTGGCAGGGTTTCAATAGGGCACGGGCAACAGCGATACGTTGGGCCTGACCAATGGATAATCGTGCAGCATTATCACCGATGATAGTATTTAGTTCATCGGGTAAACCATGAATGAATTCGGTGACATATGCTTGTTCCATAACCTGATGAATTTGCTGTTGATTGGCATTAGGTTGGTTCAGGCGAATATTATCAAGCAAAGTCTGCTCAGGCAGATGTGGATTTTGCCCAACCCAACTCAGTTGATTACGCCATCTCTGTAGATCCAACTTACGCAGCTCAGCGCCATTAATTTGTATTGAGCCACGATAGGGCAGGAACCCTAACAGTAAATTCAAGAGGGAACTTTTACCTGCTCCGCTTGGACCAACTAATGCCACCCGTTGATTTTTCTCTATAGTAAAATTCAATGGGCCAGCAAGCCGGTTGCCATCGTGGGCCAAAATTTCCAGATCATTAGCAATGATGGTCAACGAATCTTGGGTATTTAGCGTCTTATCACCGCCGGCAGGCGCATGTTCGCCATCACTGCTCAATAAAGTCACTAATGCTTCTGCGGCGCCAACCGCCTGTGCTTTAGCGTGATAATAAGTACCCAGATCGCGTAATGGCTGGAAAAATTCCGGGGCGAGGGTTAACACCAGAAAACCGGCAAACAGGGTAACGCCCATCCCGTAACTGCCAAAATTAAGTTCCCCCAGATAGGAGAAACCAAAATAGACAGCGACAATAGCAATAGAAATGGCAGCAAAGAATTCCAGTACCGCGGAAGAAAGGAATGCTAACCTCAGCACTTCCATCGTCCTAAGACGGAAATTTTCGGTGGATTCGCTGATTTGTTGCGCTTCTGCCTTGCCGCGATAAAACAGGCGCAACGTTTCCAGCCCACGTAGCCGATCCAGGAAATTACCGCTTAACCGGCTTAGCGCGACAAAATTACGCCGATTAGCGTCTGCGGCGCCTAAACCAACCAGTGCCATAAACAAGGGAATCAGCGGAGCCGTCGCGAATAAAATTAGCCCGGCAGCCCAGTTAACAGGGAATAGGGTGATCAGGATAAGAATAGGGATCATGACGGCAAGAGACATCTGCGGCAGATAGCGGGAATAATAATCCTGCATATTTTCTATCTGCTCAAGAATAATGGTTGCCCAGCTACCGGCTGGTTTACCTTTAACCCACACTGGACCAAGTTGCTCAAGCTTATCCAATACCATAGCGCGGATTTTCTGACGCACGACTTTACCACAGATGAAACCGATCCGTTCCCGAATAGCGCTGATGATTGCCCGTAGCGCAAAGGTGGCTGCCAGCAACAAAAATTCATTTGAGATGTGCCCGCGCGGAAGGTTATCCATGATTAAAGCTTGCAGAATTGAGGCTAGTAACCAAGCTTGAGTGATAATCAACAATCCACTGATTAAGCCGAGTAACATGGACAGGCGGAGCCAGCGTTGGGCCGGGGCACTTTGCTGTTTCAGCCAGCGAACCAATTCATACTGTCTTATTTTGTCCATAGAAAAAAATTCTAATCTAGCAGGTGAGGGTATGGTGTACCAAAAGGCTGGACATATCCTATGTGTCAGCATCCTGCTGATATGTTACATGTTAAAAGGCGCTACCGAAATAGCGCCTTGAAAGAAAAAGAATTTATTTATCGGCTAGCCCATCCAGGAAACGTTCTGCGTCAAGGGCTGCCATACAACCTGTACCGGCGGACGTAATTGCCTGGCGGTAGGTATGGTCCATGACGTCGCCGGCGGCGAATACACCGGGAATTGAAGTCTGAGTGGCGTTACCCTGCAAACCGGATTGCACTTTGATGTAACCATTATCCAATTCTAATTGGCCTGCAAAGATAGCGGTATTGGGAGTATGGCCGATAGCAATGAATGTGCCGGTAACAGCCAATTCTTCTGTAGCGCCACTTTGGGTATCGCGTAGGCGAACACCGGTAACGCCCATATTATCACCAAGTACTTTATCCAGAATACGATCAGTGTGCAGGATGATATTGCCATTTTTGACTTTATCCATCAGGCGACCGATTAGAATCTTCTCTGAACGGAAAGTATCACGGCGATGAATTAGGTGAACTTCTGCTGCAATATTTGCCAGATATAAGGCTTCTTCTACGGCGGTATTACCGCCGCCGACAACGGCGACTTTCTGGTTACGATAAAAGAAACCATCACAGGTTGCACAGGCTGAAATACCACGACCTTTGAATGCTTCTTCAGAAGTCAAACCTAGATAACGGGCAGAAGCGCCTGTTGCGATAATCAGTGCGTCACAGGTATATTCTTGTTCATCACCATAAAGGCGTAAAGGCCGGTTTTGCAGATCAACTTTTTGAATATGGTCAGAAATGATTTCGGTTTGGAATTTTTCAGCATGTTGGTGCATGCGTTCCATTAACCCAGGGCCGGTCAGACCTTCCGGATCGCCAGGCCAGTTTTCGACCTCGGTGGTTGTAGTCAACTGACCGCCTCTTTCAACCCCGGTAATAAGAACCGGATTTAAATTTGCTCGGGCAGCGTAAACCGCAGCAGTATAGCCTGCTGGACCGGAGCCAAGAATAATGAGTTTGTGGTGTTTGGCGGTGCTCATGAATACCTCATTCCATTTATCACCTAATCGAATATCGAGCGATTGTAGGAGAAATAGGAGGGTAAAAAAAGCTAAAAGACTCATGTTACTAACGATTTTACCGATAGATATTAACTAATAATGACTTTAACCTGAGAAAAGTGTTCTTTTAGTGCTGTTTGAATATCATTTGCTCGTTTTCAATTAATGGTAGACTATCGAAACGATTAACTGAAAATTTGTTCCACAGGTTGTTCTGATTTTTGCTCATTTACTTTGACAATCGGCTGTGCATTTGCGAAAACATCACTGTAAGAGATAATTATCCACCTCGCTAAATTCGTTTCTATAAAAATCGACATGTGGGTAATCCTCTTTTGTGTAGCATTAAAAAAATGGCCTGTGAGCTGCTTTACGCTGATAGAGCGAGGCTTTAACTTTAAGACATCTTTTCCAACTCAAACTTAGAGAGATAGGGGAAAATGTTATGGGTGTAGGAAAATAAAGAGAGATCAACAAGATGATAGATAATAAAAAACGTCCGGGAAAAGATCTTGATCGCATAGATCGTAATATCCTAAATGAGCTACAAAAAGATGGGCGAATTTCTAACGTAGAACTGTCTAAACGGGTAGGTTTGTCTCCAACCCCGTGCCTGGAGCGTGTTCGTCGTCTGGAACGTCAAGGGTTTATTACTGGATACACGGCATTGCTGAATCCTCACTATTTGGATGCATCTTTGCTGGTATTTGTTGAAATTACTTTAAACCGTGGCGCTCCAGATGTTTTTGAACAATTCAATGCTGCTGTGCAAAAATTGGAAGAGATTCAGGAGTGTCACCTGGTTTCCGGTGATTTCGACTATCTACTGAAAACCCGCGTACCAGATATGTCCGCTTATCGTAAGTTGCTAGGCGAAACTTTGTTGCGTTTGCCAGGTGTTAATGACACCCGCACATATGTTGTAATGGAAGAAGTTAAGCAGAGCAACCGTCTGGTCATTAAGACGCGCTAAAATCTTACCAAAAATGTACAGGTGCAAAACTGGAAAAACTTAGGTACACTCCTGTTTATGCATACAGTTTCAACGCTGAGCTATCTCGGCGTTGTTCCGTTAAATCAACAGGAAACCTGGAGAGCCTTTCTTGAGCCAGGAATATACAGAAGATAAAAATATTAAGTTAAAGAGACTGAGTAATGGGCGCAGGCTGTTAGAGGCTGTATTGCTTGTTATTGTTATCCTAGCGGCTTATCTGATGGTCGCGCTTGTCAGTTTTAACCCTTCTGATCCCAGTTGGTCTCAGACTGCATGGCATGAGCCGGTGCATAATTTGGGAGGAAGGGTTGGCGCATGGCTGGCCGATACACTGTTTTCTGCATTTGGTATTCTAGCTTATGCCATTCCCCCGGTGATGATATTGGGTTGCTGGAGTGCTTTTAGGCAACATGATGACAGAGAATATGTCGATTTCTTTGCGTTGTCTTTGCGCGTTATTGGCGCATTGGCAATCGTCTTAACTTCATGTGGATTAGCGGCATTGAATGTTGACGATCTCCATTACTTTGCTTCCGGCGGTATTATTGGCAGTTTGTTTAGCAGCGCAATGTTGCCTTGGTTTAATGAATTGGGCGCAACTTTAGTCTTGCTGTGTATTTGGGCAATTGGATTTACGCTATTTACTGGCTGGTCATGGTTGACTATTGCTGAAAAAACAGGGGCCGTGATTCTGGGAGCAATAGGATTTATTACCAACCGTAGCCGTAATGAACAAGAATATACGCCATACGATGAAACGGCTATTGAGCGGGAAGATCTCGCCGATGATAAAACAGAACCTGAATTCACAGCGGCTGATATTGATCATGATGATGTGTTATTTACCGCACCTTCAGCCGCAGAGTTAGCAAAAACTGAACTGGATGAGCCAGAATCAGTGAAAACAGAGCTCGAACAAGAACAGCCAACGGATATTCCTACCATTAATATGGCTGATATGGATGTTGAACCTGAAATTCTGGTCAATACATCTGATGATATTGTACAGCCTCAGTCATTAGTGGAAGAGAGTGAAAAGAATAATAACGATGAACCTGTTCGTTATACGTTTGAAATTCCTGCTGAGTACCATTTTGAGCCTATCTCTGAGTTTAACCGTCAAGCGGCGCCAACATTTGAACCTGCCGAAAATAGCCAAAACAGCAGTGATACTTTCACTTTTATGCCTGCAACAGAGCCAAAAAATACAGAGCAAAAAAATGTTATAGCCGCAACCGCTGCAATGGTTATAACGGGTAACTCTCAGATTAAACAAGGAATCGGGCCAGAACTACCTCGTCCTAATCCTGTCCGTATTCCAACCCGCCGTGAACTGTATGGCATCAAAGTTCCCTCACAACGTCTTGCAGAACAACAGCGTGAAGAGGAAGCCAAACAGCAAGCAGATGGATCGGATGGTGATATTGAGGCTAATAAGCAGCAAGAAGCTTTGTTACGCCAGCAGTTTCTTGAACAACAGCGCGAGCGGTATCATATTACGACGGATACAGAAGAACAGGTTTCAAGCCAGCCTCATATGAACCGGAACCCATTTGAGCCGGAAAATCGGCCTCAAGCAGCAACAGAGATTGTTAAACAGAGCGTTGAGCAGTCGCGACATAAGCATTATCAGGAACAACGTCACCAAGAGGAAAAAGAGTTCTCTGCTCTGGAGAGTTTATCGATTTTAAATAACTTCTCACCGGTTGAAGATTTAGTTGAAAAAGAACCGGCAGAACCGTTGTTTATGCCTTCTGTTCAATCAGCGCCGGAAAATCGATCAGAACGGCCCACAGAAATTGTTTTTGCGCCGGCATCCGTACACAATGTTGTACAGCAACCGCAGCAACCGCAGCAACCGCAGCAACCGCAGCAACCGCAGCAACCGCAGCAACCGCAGCAACCGCAGCAACCGCAGCAACCGCAGCAAGATAGCTTATTTCATCCATTTTTGGTTCGTAACGATCAACCGTTGCCAAAATCAACGACGCCAATGCCTTCGCTCGATCTATTAACCAGTCCTTTAGCCGAAGAAGAACCTGTTGATATGTTTGCCCTTGAGCAAACCTCCCGTTTGATTGAGGCGCGTCTGAGTGATTATCGAGTTAAAGCTGATGTCGTGGGTTTCTCACCCGGCCCGGTGATTACCCGGTTTGAGCTGGATTTGGCCCCAGGGGTTAAAGCAGCACGTATTTCCAACTTATCAAGAGACTTAGCTCGTTCTTTATCGGCGGTCGCTGTGCGTATTGTTGAAGTGATTCCGGGTAAACCTTATGTTGGTTTGGAATTGCCGAATAAAAAACGTCAGACGGTCTATTTGCGTGAAGTATTGGATTGTGAAAAATTCCGCGATAATCCATCACCACTAACCATTGTGTTGGGTAAAGATATTGGCGGCCAACCGGTTGTCGCGGATTTAGGTAAAATGCCGCATTTGCTGGTGGCGGGTACGACCGGTTCGGGTAAATCTGTTGGTGTCAACGCTATGATCCTCAGCATCCTCTATAAAGCAAAACCAGAGGATGTCCGCTTTATTATGATTGATCCAAAAATGTTGGAGTTGTCAGTCTATGAAGGTATTCCGCACCTGTTAACCGAAGTTGTTACCGATATGAAAGATGCCGCTAATGCACTGCGCTGGTGCGTTGGTGAAATGGAACGCCGTTATAAACTGATGTCTGCATTAGGGGTGCGTAATCTGGCGGGTTATAACGAAAAGGTTAAACAGGCAGAGGAGATGGGGCGCCCAATTCCTCACCCATTCTGGAAGCCCGGTGACAGCATGGATGTTACTCATCCGGTGCTGAAAAAAGAGCCATACATCGTTGTCATGGTCGATGAATTTGCTGACTTAATGATGACAGTAGGTAAAAAAGTTGAAGAGCTGATTGCCCGATTAGCACAGAAAGCGCGTGCGGCGGGTATCCATCTGGTTCTGGCGACTCAACGTCCATCGGTCGATATTATTACTGGTCTGATTAAAGCGAATATTCCGACGCGTATTGCTTTTACGGTTTCCAGCAAAATTGATTCCCGCACCATCCTTGATCAAGGTGGCGCTGAATCCCTGTTGGGCATGGGAGATATGCTTTATCTGGCGCCAAACTCCTCGATTCCAGTGCGTGTTCATGGCGCATTTGTTCGGGATCAGGAAGTTCATGAAGTGGTGAATGATTGGAAAGCCCGCGGTCGTCCAGAGTATATTGATAGCATTCTCAGTGGTGGTGATGATGCTGAGGGGGGCTTAGGCCTTGACGGTGATGAAGAGTTAGATGCTCTGTTTGATCAAGCAGTTCAATTCGTGACGGAAAAACGACGAGTTTCGATTTCTGGTGTCCAGCGTCAATTCCGTATTGGTTATAACCGAGCGGCGCGTATTGTGGAACAGATGGAGGCACAGCAGATTGTCAGTGCTCCAGGTCATAATGGTAATCGTGAAGTATTGGCGCCACCGCCACATGAGCGTTGATAGTGAATATTGAACGTTGAAAACTCTGATAATAAATCACGGTAATAATGCTGAGAAAGAAGTAATAACGTTGAGAAAGGTATCTCTTACATGAAAAAGCTGATATTGATTGGTTGTTTAATGGCTGGCATGAATATCAATGCGGTATGGGCAAATGCTAGCCAGAATTTGCAGGAACGTTTGGGTAAAGTAAATAGTTTTCATGCCAGCTTTACTCAAACAGTCACCAGTGATGACGGGGCAACAATTCAGGAAGGTGAAGGGCAATTGTGGGTTAAACGTCCAAACCTATTTAACTGGCATATGACATCACCTGATGAAAGCGTTTTGGTATCGGACGGTAAAACGTTGTGGTTCTATAATCCGTTTGTTGAACAGGTAACGGCTAATTGGCTGAAAGATGCCACAGGTAACACGCCGTTCATGTTAATTACACGCAACGATGCTAAAGATTGGTCTCAATATAAAATCAGCCAGCAAGGGAATGATTTTGAACTGACGCCGAATAATGTCACTGGCAATCTGAAACGCTTCTCGATTACCGTCATGACGGATGGCACTATCCAAAAATTTTCTGCTATTGAGCAGGATGGTCAAAAGAGCGATTATCAATTAAAAGGGCAGCAAAATACCCAAGTGGATGCGGCAAAGTTCAGTTTTACGTTGCCGAAAGGGGTTACGCTGGATGATCAGCGTCAGTGAGGTTTAAGTGAACAACCTGTCACTCGATTTTTCACAAAATGAATTCCAGCCACTGGCCGCGCGTATGCGGCCGATGACATTAGAGCAATATATCGGCCAGCAGCATTTACTAGCGGAAGGAAAACCACTTCCAAGGGCTATCCGGGCTGGACAATTGCACTCCATGATTTTATGGGGGCCGCCGGGGACGGGCAAAACAACATTAGCTGAAATTATTGGGCATTATGCTCAGGCTGATGTTGAACGGATATCCGCGGTCACTTCTGGTATCAAAGAGATACGTGAATCGATTGAAAAGGCGCGCCAGAACAGGCATGCAGGGCGTAGGACTATCCTGTTTGTTGATGAAGTACATCGTTTTAACAAAAGCCAACAGGATGCTTTTCTGCCACACATTGAAGATGGCACGATCACCTTTATCGGCGCAACCACAGAAAACCCCTCTTTTGAACTGAATTCCGCATTACTTTCACGGGCACGAGTTTATCTGCTTAAATCATTGACACCAGAAGAGATTGAGCAAGTACTTGATCAGGCGATGAATGATAAAGAGCGCGGTTATCATGGTCAGAATATCGTTTTGCCCGAAAATACCCGTCACATGATTGCGGAACTGGTTGCTGGCGATGCTCGTCGTTCATTGAATTTACTGGAAATGATGGCGGATATGGCAGAAACCAATGCTCAGGGACAGAGGGTTTTGACACCGGCGCTATTGAAAGAAGTCAGTGGAGAACGAAGCGCTCGTTTTGATAATAAAGGTGATCGTTATTACGATTTGATTTCAGCACTGCATAAATCTGTTCGTGGTTCTGCACCTGACGCTGCGCTTTACTGGTATGCCCGGATCATTACCGCTGGCGGTGATCCGTTATATGTTGCCCGTCGTCTATTGGCGATTGCTTCCGAAGATGTTGGTAATGCTGATCCTCGGGGAATGCAGGTAGCCATTGCTGCATGGGATTGTTTTACTCGTGTTGGGCCGGCAGAAGGTGAAAGAGCGATTGCTCAAGCCATTGTTTACCTTGCCTGTGCGCCGAAAAGTAACGCTGTTTATACCGCTTTTAAAGCAGCGATGGCTGATGCGAAGGAAAAACCGGATTATGATGTTCCTGCACATTTGCGCAATGCGCCGACAAAATTGATGCAAGAGATGGGGCTTGGCGAGGAATATCGTTATGCTCATGACGAATCTAATGCTTACGCTGCGGGTGAAGTTTATTTTCCGCCTGAGATGCGGGAAACCCGTTATTATCATCCGACTAACCGCGGGTTAGAAAGTAAAATAGGCGATAAACTCGCCTGGCTTGCTGAACAGGATCAAAATAGCCCGATAAAACGCTATCGCTAACGTTATTGTTGCGGTAAGGTTGACGGGTAAAAACACCTTATGGCCCATCAACTTGTGTGGGCCTATTCATATCATCTATACCCTATGGATTTCAAGGTGCATCGCGACGGCAAGGGAGCGAATCCCCGGGAGCATAGAGAACTATGTGACCGGGGTGAGTGAGCGCAGCCAACAAAGAAGCAACTTGAAAGATAACGGGTATAACTTAATAACGACAAGCACAGGACTAGCATGCTCGATCCAAACATACTGCGTAATGAGCTAGACGCAGTCGCCGAAAAACTGGCTCGCAGGGGTTATACCCTTGACGTGGATACGCTGCGCAAACAAGAAGAGCGCCGTAAAGTTTTACAAGTTGAAACTGAAACCCTGCAAGCAGAACGTAATTCCCGATCGAAAGCTATTGGTGCAGCGAAAGCCCGTGGTGAAGATATTGATCCGCTACGTCAGGAAGTGAACCAGTTAGGTGAAAAGTTGGATACAGCGAAAGCCGAACTGGAAAAACTTCAGGCCGAAATTCGTGACTTGGCTTTAAGTATCCCTAACACTCCAGATGACTCTGTACCGGTAGGTAAAGATGAGAACGATAATTTGGAAGTGAGCCGTTGGGGTGAGCCGCGTAAATATGATTTTGAGATTCAAGATCATGTTTCATTGGGTGAATTGACCAATGGTCTGGACTTTGCCGCCGCAGTTAAACTGACTGGTTCGCGCTTTGTAGTGATGAAAGGTCAAATTGCTCGTCTGCATCGGGCGTTGGCGCAATTTATGCTAAACCTTCACACAGAGCAGCACGGCTATTTGGAAACTTATGTTCCCTATCTGGTTAACCATGAAACCTTATATGGTACGGGCCAATTGCCGAAATTTGGTGAAGACCTTTTCCATACCAAACCGCTGGAAGAAGAAGCAGAAAGCCATTATGCGTTGATCCCGACCGCTGAAGTTCCGATAACCAACTTGGTTCGTGGCGACATCTTGGATGAAAATACATTGCCACTGAAAATGACCGCTCATACCCCTTGCTTCCGTTCAGAAGCGGGTTCTTATGGTCGTGATACTCGTGGCCTGATCCGTATGCACCAGTTTGATAAAGTTGAGTTGGTTCAGATTGTTCATCCTGATGAATCAATGGATGCACTTGAAGAATTAACTGGTCATGCTGAGAAAGTCTTGCAATTACTAAATCTGCCATATCGTAAAGTCTTATTGTGTACGGGAGATATGGGTTTTAGCGCATGTAAAACTTATGATCTGGAAGTATGGTTACCGGCTCAGAACACGTATCGTGAAATCTCTTCTTGCTCTAATATGTGGGATTTCCAGGCGCGCCGTATGCAAGCGCGTTTCCGTGGTAAAGAAGACAAGAAAACGCAATTACTTCATACCTTGAATGGTTCTGGTCTGGCTGTTGGCCGTACTCTGGTTGCAATTATGGAAAACTATCAGCAAGCTGATGGTCGTATCGAAATACCCGAAGTATTGCGTCCATATATGGGCGGATTAGAATATATCGGTTAATTATTATATTAATGAAAAGCGCCAAATTTTGGCGCTTTTGGCTGTCTACTTTATTAATTACAAATTTACTGAAAATAAAATTACCGAATTCAGTAAATAATAACTGTATCTTTTAGTTAACTAACGTCGATGATTTCTCCTTACCGATAAAAATGCCGCGGTAAGAGGAATAATAGCTGGCGAAAAGTATTGGTATACAAACTAAAAAGCCTAATCCTAAAGTTACTACGGAAAGTACTATCATTAACCCAGAGATAATAAAGAATAAGAAACCGGGTAATAAATTCTTCTTCACTGCTTCCAGGCTCATTGATACGGCAGCACCAAATTTCAAATTATGAAGAATGATTAACGCTGGTGCAAACCAGGTTAAAGCAGCAGCAATGATGCTGAAGATAAACAGAATAAAGACACCAAGAAGTAATGGAGACAAATCACTTGGGAGTATTTCAAGAGGAATTTCACCATATTGATTAGCTAAGAAGATATTGGTCACTGCGCTACCACCGGTAATAAACATTGCTATGATGCCAAGGAGCATGATGCCAAATGATAAAGCACCAACGCCAAGCAGTGGAGCAAAGTTTTTCTGAAATCCGCTGAATAACAGCCCTAGTTCAAATTCTCCGGTAGTTCTCTGTTTTTCACATAGAGCAATAATACCTCCAGACAGTACTGAACTCAAAATCCCTGCAAATATCCCAAGGAAAGGAATAAGCTGTAAACCAGATATGATAATGAAATAAATGATAACAAGTAGTATCCACATACCCAATTTACGTTTGACGAGATTCCATGCTTGACTAATCCATTCCATACCATCGGTGCTACTGAGGGATTGGCCTCCAGGGATAAATACCTCCTGATTATTGGATATAGTGTTGGAATTAAGACTTAGGTTATTATTATCCATGTGTTTTCCAATTTAATTATTGATTTGTAATTTATTGAATTGCTTTTTCTGTCTGCACTGTAAAGTCACAGTCAGCCGTAAAAAGCTGGCAAGTATAATATATTAAATTTATTAATCAACAAGCACTAAATAGGAGTAATTAACTAATGGTGTGGTGGATTTATAAGCAATGTATTGCTTAACTTGAGCAAGTGGTTTTATATTTACCTAAATAACTAAGCTATTTCTGTAATATATTCTAGTTTCTCTCATATGATTTAATTAATATTTTTATTCCAATGCCGGTTTTTCATCATCGATTATTTAAACGTGTTACGACTATGTGAAATTTTTTGTTTAAGCAAGTTTGCTAGTTTGCTTAATACAGTGATTTGTCATTTTACTACTTTGTTAATCAATTTAGACCCTGTTTTTCTTGCTAATCTCAGTATAACTTCGGATTTTTTTACCCATTTTAAACGGGTTGATGCTCTGCGATAAAAATACAGCCTCTAATGACCATCAATCGGGGTTAATCGGGAAAAATGACAGGAGTTTTCCCATTAAAACATGAAATTAAATAATGGGTGATTCAGCTTCTGGCACAGTGATGCCATTGAGATAACGCAAAGGCCTTGTTTTGTCTCTTATCGTCCCAAAACTGATGGTGTTGGCGCTGATTGATGTAATTCACTGATGAGTTAAATTAACCCTTGATTTAAATATACCTATGGATTAATTTTTTGTCAAAGGGGGGTATGTATGTTTGAACTGATATTTCACGAAGAAGCTGACAACGAAATCCAATCATTGGATGAGGTCATGCGAGGTAAAACGTCACTGGCGCTTGACAAGCTTGAAGCGAGGGGGAACATGTTGCGGTACCCGGCAACGGAGCCGTTGCGTGATGGATTATTTCAGCTTAGAGTTGGTAATAAAGACATCACACGAACAATTTTTGCTTATGCCACTGGCCGGCGAATTTACATACTCCGCACGTTTATCAAAAAAACACCGAAAACACCGGCATCTGAAATTAAGCTTGCATTACAAAGGTTAGAGGAGATGAAAAATGAAAGCTAAAGGCATTCCGTGGTCAGAAGTCAGGGCACGGGCTCTTGCTTCTCCTGGAGCTCAAGCCGCTTATAAAGCAGCTAAACAGGAAGAGGAGCTTTACGAGCTAATCCAAAGTATGAAACAGAAAGCGGGTATTAATAGTTCACAGTTAGCCGAGAGACTAGGGATCACCCCGCCCGCTGTTGCTAAAGTTGAAAAAAACCCGATGAAAGCCAGTATTGCGACACTTGAGCGCTATGCTGCTGCGTGTGGCGTCAACCTCAAAATTAGTATCGTTTAACTCTATGTCCGCCTCTTGGATATTAACTAAGAGGCCGGACATTATTCAGATGGAGAGCTACAGGCATGAAACCGATCGATTAATCTCAGTATAACTGCGGATTTTTTTACTCATTTTAAACGGGTTGACGCTCTGTGGTAAAAATACAGCCTCTAATGACCATCAAGCGGAATTAATCGGGAAAAATGGCAGGATTTTCCCATCATAAAAAAGCAAACCTCGTTTAAAATAGCGAGGTTTGTCAATCTAAGTATTTTTTAGCCAATTAAAATGTGGATGATTTTTCCTTACCGATAAAAATACTGCGGTAGGAGGAATAATAACTAACTAAAAGTATTGGTATAGAGATTAGAAAACCTAAACCAAAAGTCATGACTGAGATTATGAAAATAACTGTTACGGTGATAAAGAATAATAAACCGGGCAATAGATTCTTTTTCACCGCGGCTAGGCTCATTGATACGGCAGCACCAAACTTTAAATCATGGATGACAATTAGCGCTGGTGCAAACCAGGTCAATGCAGCATTCACAAATGAGAAAACCATCAGAATAAAAATACCAAGAAATAATGAGAACAGACTATTTTGGAGCATTTCGGCTGGGATTTCACCATGTTGAGCGGCGGTTAATAGGATATTAATTACGGCACTACCACCGACAATAAACATTGCGATAAAACCTAGGAGTATAATACCAAGCGTTAAAGCACCAACGCCGAGCAGTGACGCAAAATTTTTCTGAAATCCGTTAAATAGTAGCCCTAGTTCAAATTCTCCGCTAGTCCTTTGTTTTTCGCACACGGCAATCATGCCGCCGATAAATACTGGGTTAAATATACAGGCAAATATCCCAAGAAAAGGAATAAGCACTAAACCAGCCATACACATAGAATAAATAATGTAGAGCAGTATCCACATGCCCCATTTATTCTTGACAAGTTGCCATGCTTGACCAATCCATTTCACACCTTCTGTGCTACTAAGGGACTGACCATCAGGAATGAATACTTCCTGATTATCTTCGGGTATAGCATTGGGATTTGAATTTACGTTTTGGTGATCCATATACGTTTCCAATTAATTTGTTGATTAATAATATATTAAATCGCTTTTTTGATTACATCTCGGAAGATGCAGTCAACTTGAGAGATATGGTAAATATATTATATTAATTCTATTGTTCAACAAGGGTTAAATATAAGTAATGAGCAAAAAAATAAATAATTTTCGTGCAATGTGTTGCTAAATGTTTTTAATTGTATCAAATTGATAATAATTGTAATAAAGTGTTTCAATATTACCTGATAGCTGAATTTAATTAACTTTTAATCCATATAATCGGAATGATTTTAATTCCATTGGATATTTTTCCTGTAGAATGGAAATTCCTACTAATAGTTAGTAGTTGGTATTTTAATGCTAAGAAGGAACACATATGTCAGACTTAATCTATTTAACTTTAAAGGGCCGTAGGCAGGGATTGATATCGGCAGGTTGTTCATCGATAGATTCAATAGGAAATAAAGGTCAATTAGATCATACAGACCAGATATTCATATATAATCTTAATCATTCTTTAACTTGGGATCAGCATGCTAAGCATCATCCCATAACATTTAAAAAACCTGTTGATAAATCATCACCGCTTTTGGGAATAGCGATGTCGGAAAATGAAGTATTGGACGGTATCTTTGATATTTATAGAACGAATCAATCCGGGATTCAGGAGTTGTATTACACTATAAAGGTAATTGAGGCGACGATAGTTGATTTAGCTGTTTATCACCCCCATTCTATAACACATGCTGGCGCACAGCCGCAGGAAACGATATCTTTACGTTATAAGAGTATCACATGGACTCATCATATAGCAGGGACAAGTGCTTATAGTATTTGGGATGATCGCATTTATTAATTTATTTGCCGGTAAAATAGTGTTGTTTTACCGGCAAAATTACCACTTGTTTTTCCTATAATGTTTTCCGCATGCAATCATAAATGTAATGGTACACGAGAAAGATAGTATAAAAGAAGTGTATAGCATAAAATCATTATCTGATGTGGATATACCAAGAAACGGAATTCTACCAGTATAGGCAACATTTAGATGAAAAATGTTAGATGCCATCATAAGTAATATAGCTAAAAGATTAATGTAAACATCATAGGGAATTAACAGTTTCTTAAAAGAAAAGTATAGAGGATAAAGTGTAAGTAAAAAAATAATGTATAAATAGTCAACCACTTCCTTCTTCCCGCAATATGATTGAAGTTTATAGACAAGAAATTCATTAATTCATTTTTCCTATAAGATCACCATTTGTTTTTCCTATAATATTTACCATGAGCAATCATGTATACAATATTGTAAATAATAACTAGAACAATAGAGCTATAAAATAAAAAATCATTATCAGATGTAGATACATCGAAAAATGGAATGTAATCAAAATTAAAAACATATAGATGATAACAAATAAATGACATTGCAAGTAATAAAGATGAGAAATTAACATAGACATTATCAGATATTAAGAGCTTTTTAAAAGCAAGATATAGGGGATAAAGTATAAGTAATGAAAAAATGATATATGCATAGCCCATTTATATCTTATTCCTTAATATGATCTATATTATCCATTATATTTATTTGATGACAGTTCGTCTCGCTATTATATAAGGAACGCAGCTTAAATAACTTAAAGCTAAAGAGTAATAATGTAAAAATTCATTGTCAGTGATATCTACATTGAAAAAAGGTATTGAATCGAAATTAAAAACATAAAGATGAAGTGCTGAAAGAACCAATGGTAATATTATTGCATAAAAATGGGGGTAAAAATTAGATGACATCAATAGTCTTTTTATGCAGAAATAAACAGGGAATAGAAGAATTAAAGACAATGAAACATAAGCCAAATTCATCAATAACTCCTCGCTTGACCATATATAGTGTTTAAATCGCCAACAATTTCTAAAATTATATCTTCTGTACCCATCATTTTAATTCCCTGATTTTTTAATCCCCAAAGCAGATCAGCATTAATATATCGATATAATCGTTGACTATCTGGTTCAAGCTTGTAGCCAAGTAGTCCATTAATAGACATACCAACATCAACCGATGTATATACCACATCAGCATCGCGTTTATCCATTCCAAAAGCTTTTTCTCCAACTCCTTCATAGACGAATTTAACTGGCCCAGTATAGCTTTCGCGATAAAGGATATAATAGCCACTTTCAACAATATTATTAAAGCCATGAGCCATCAATGATGCTCCAAGTGCTGCTCCAACACCGCTATCAACAGCCAAAAATCCACCGACGAGTTGTATACTGCCAGATACAAACCCAATCCATGAG
Source organism: Photorhabdus luminescens subsp. luminescens (assembly GCF_001083805.1). Taxonomy (GTDB): domain Bacteria; phylum Pseudomonadota; class Gammaproteobacteria; order Enterobacterales; family Enterobacteriaceae; genus Photorhabdus; species Photorhabdus luminescens. Next base: position 37,742 of record NZ_JXSK01000011.1, read on the forward strand.
ATAATCAAATTGGCTGTCTCATCATTCCTGCCTCTGGCATTTTCATTGTTGACCTTTTTCTTTACAACGATGGCTTGCCTGACTCTCTTTTGGGAAAGCATTGCATCTTGTTCTTCTAACGACTGGATTTCTTCGTCTAATAAAGCTATTGCTTCAGAGATTGAGATTTCTCCGGTATTTATCTTTGATGTGTTTTCTTGGCAATAGGCCATGACTTCACTGATAAAATGGTCTTTGGCCAGACTCCATTTTACATATTTATCGGCAACACTGTTCATAAGCACCATCAGCTCATTTTGTTTATCCATTTGAATTTTTAGAAGTTTCCTTTCTTCATCGGTACTACTATCCAAGTACCCTCTGGCCGAAGGATTTCTTTCGTAGAATTCATCTAAAGCATCCATAATGAGTAACCTGTTCTTTGGAATTTGGCTTAATATAGTGTTATGTACTAAAAATATACAATTGAAATTATAAGTCAAGGTTTATTTTTACTTGTAAGGGGATTTTTTTAGTGTGTTTTAGACGCAGGATCGATAAATAACAGTTCTTTATTTTTTCCTAAATGTGTTTTTATTTTATATTTAATAATAATAGTATCACCGTTTGGGCTGTCTTGTATTTAAGATTTAAGCGGAGAGATAAGGAGCAATCATGCTTTTCTTTCAACTAAAGTTAATAAATCACTCTTTTATTAAGGGAGTTAATAGGGTAAATTAAGTTGGCTATTTAATTAATTTATTAATTAAATCTCCCGTTTAATCTATTAATATTTATATATTTTATCAAGGAGTGCTTATGATGTTAAGAACAGCAACGGTCCATTTATATTCCAGAAGAATAAATTATTTCTCTGTGTTTGAATTGCGAAACAGTTACTTAAACAATTCTGTAAGTGGGTTCCTATGAGCATTATTCAAGTAAGAAATTTGAGCAAATCCTACAGTATCTATACTAAAAGCCCGGGTCTGTTAGGTAGTTTAAAATCATTTGTTAAGAGAGACTATGCAGTAGTACAGGCGGTGAAGGCGATTAGTTTCTCTGTCGAAGAAGGAGAAGTTATTGGTTTTCTTGGTGCGAATGGAGCAGGGAAAACAACGACTATGAAAATGTTGGTTGGCATCATTCAGCCTTCTTCGGGGGATATTAATGTCTTAGGGCATACCCCTTATAAACGTAGGAATGAATATTTAAAGTCAATATCATTTGTGGCTGGGCAGAAACAGCAACTTGCTTGGGATCTTACGCCTAATGATTCCTTTATACTCAACAAGGTTATTTATGATCTCGACGATGATGAATTTTCCAGATGTCGTGAAGAACTTGTTGAATTGCTTTCTATTGGTTCAGTAATTAACCGGCCAGTTCGTAACTTGTCTCTTGGTGAGCGCATGAAATGTGAATTGGCTTTGTCATTGTTACATAAGCCAAAGGTTCTGTTTTTAGATGAACCGACTATTGGGCTAGATGTAAATATGCAGCGCGTCGTCCGTGAATTTATCCTGCACTATAATCAGACTCACAAAGCAACAATCCTGTTAACTTCTCACTATATGGCAGATGTAGAAGCACTTGCACGACGTGTCATTATTATCAATTCAGGGGAGATTGTTTATGATGGCCAGCTTTCGCATTTGATTACGAAGCGTTCGCCTAGAAAGATTGTAAAGGCGAGTCTTTCAGGTCCAATTCGATCGGAACTGAGTTCGTTACCTGGCTTGTTATTTTATGACGGTCACGATATTGAATTGATGGTAGAGCGTGACGCGCTATCTTCTGCAATGACAAGATTGATGTCGGAACGAGTTGTTCTTGATATCTCGATCCATGATGAATCGATAGATCGTGTGTTGGAGAGATACTTGACTTCAAATGGTGAGTCTAATGTTTAAGTGCTTTAAGCGGACCCTACAGTTATGGAAGGTGCTTATCGGCCAATCCTTCTCACAGGCGATTATATATAGAGCGCAGTCGATGGTTTGGATGATTGGTGGTGTGATGCCCATCGCTGTGATGTTAGTTTGGCTTAGTCTGGTAAAAGGGGGGGCTATTGGAGGCTATACGTCCAGCGATTTTGCGGTTTATTTCCTTGCCATTTATCTGGTACGTCAGTTGACGACTATTTGGGTAATGCAATGCTTGGATAGTGATATCCGCCGAGGGGAGCTTTCTATGCTATTATTACGCCCTGTACCTCCCCTCTATTGCTATATTGCGGATCACGTAGGACAAATGATTGTCCGAGGACCGATTATATTAGTGGTTTTTATTTCTGGTATTGTTTTAAGTGGTAATTTGCAACGCTTGGATATCTGGAACTTTTTGGTTTTTTTGCCCTCACTCATGCTTGCTTGGATTATCATTTTCCATCTTTATTATTGTCTAGGTTTGTTGGCTTTTTGGATTAATAACGCAATGGCGTTTGACCCATTGCTTTGGGCGCTTTATACGATACTTGGGGGATCGCTTATTCCTCTTGATTTATATCCGCCTGGTATTGCAGGATTATTAAAAGTTTTGCCTTTTGCATCGGCATTGGATTTCCCAGTACAAATAATATTAGGAAAATTAGATCATAATGAGTTATTAATAGGCATCTTAATACAGTTATTTTGGGTTATAGCGCTCATGTTAATTCGTGCTTTGCTATGGTCGATAGGATTAAAGAGATATACCGCCTCAGGAGTCTAATTAAATGCGATACGGTTTGCTATTGTTGGTATTGATAAGGAATTCTTTCGTCTTAGAACTTGAATTTCGGCTAAATGCTTTGGTTAATTTGATTAATTCCTCCCTTGCTTGTCTATTGGCTTTACTTGTTCTGACGGGATTCTTTGGTCAAGTATCTCAAGTGGGAGGATGGAGTTTCAATCAAATGGTTGCTTTGCTTGGTGTAACTCTGATCATCGAATCGCTAATCGATAGCTGGTTATTTCCAAGTATCCATTCCTTATCGGAATACATTAGGCGAGGCGATTTGGATTTTATGCTCATTCGTCCTATCGACCATCAGTTTTTTATTACATTTCATCGTTTTAATGTATGGGATGGTGCAAATTTTGTCGTTGGCTATATAGTTGTTTTGGTGTCTATGCATCAACAAGATGCCTTGATATTTTCAAACTTTGTGCAGTTTAATCTGGCGCTATTATTGGGCACATGTATTTTCTATTCTCTGTTTATGTGTTCAAATCTCATTGCCTTTTGGTTCACTAAAGTTTCTGATGTGTGGATTATTTGCTATTCTCTTATGGATATAGGGCGATTCCCTGTTAGTGCTTATCCTGGGGCTATGCGATTTGTTCTGAGTTTCATATTACCAATTGCTTTCGTAAGTAATGTACCTGTGCAAGCTGCTTTGGGCATGCTTGATTTCGGCACGTTAGCTATGGCTTTTATATATGCATTAGGGGCGTTATTTTTCACCCGATACCTCTGGCTTAAAGCTCTATCAAGATATAGTAGTGCAAGTAGCTGATGAAATGTATTTAAAGAAAGTAGCGAATGAAAATTTTCATTGAAAGTTGACAGGCGGGGAGTCTGTTATAATGCAAGAAAGATCCGGCATTAGAGGAATAAAGCTGGCAGAATCAGAATGTATTGTATATGAAATGTTGAACGATATATCAATGGATGCGGTTTCTGATTTTTTGGATGGTCACCTTGCGGCTTGTCGGGTTCGTAATTTTCTTCCATCAGAACAAAGAAAGAAAATAATTGAGAATTTTTGGCGTTCTCCAGCTCACGCTCCCCGTTATAGTGGAGGTATTGAGGGTGCTGAGGGGTATTTTATTGGGGGATCTCATATTGAAAAAGATACCTGTCAATATATAGAAGAAGCAAAAAATTTCCGTCCGGTAATTAATGAGATATTTTAGGATACAATCAATCCAATAGATAATTTCATTGATCAAGTAACTCATTTTAGTGGTAATAACTCACAGATAGTGCGTCCTGCCATGTATCATGGTGTTGCTGCGGGAAATGCAAAAATTGTGTATTGGAATAATTTCGGTGAATTCCTTCTATTACCTTATGATGATCTTTCAGCGTTGAATGATCCACGCTAAATAAGGTTGTTATTATTGTATGAATGGAAATTAAAAACTCATTTAAATGAACGGCTATTCATAGAATAGTTATTGTAAATATAATGTTTCCTCGTTTTTTATTTTCTGGTATTTGAGTTTTTAGGTTCTTATATTAATGCATTCGGTAAAGATTTTCCTGAGAAAATCTGGGAAGATGTTTTTTGTAACTTGGTTGCGGGTTTTCTAGAGATATTATAGCGTTGACAATGAGTGGCGATGACTAACTGATAAGATAGAGAAACAAATTGTGGCAAAGAAAGAAAAACGGCCTCATCATGATGCCTTATTCAAACATTTTTTAACGCAGCCTGAAACGGCCAGGGAATTTTTATCCCTTTATCTGCCCGAAGAGGTCCAGTCGTTGTGCGATTTAGCCACATTGAAACTGGAACCCGGCAGTTTTGTGGACCGGCATTTACGTCAACTGCACAGTGATGTGCTATATTCGGTTGAAACAACCCAGGGACGAGGTTATATCTATTGTCTGATTGAACATCAGTCCACCCCTGACCCGTTGATGGCCTGGCGATTGATGTATTATGCCATGTCAGCGATGGCGGCTCACCTGAAAAAAGGCCATACTGAACTCCCTTTGGTGGCGCCTCTGCTGTTTTATCATGGCGAGGTTCGACCTTATCCTTACTCAAACCGGTGGCTGGATTGTTTTACGCTTCCTGAACAGGCTGCTCGCTTATACCGTCAGGCGTTTCCGTTGGTGGACGTCAGTGTGCTCAGCGATGAAGAAATCCTGACACATAAAGGCGTTGCCCTGATGGAGCTGGTGCAAAAACACATCCGCTGTCGGGATATGCTGGAATGGGTCCCCCAATTGGTGGAACTCTTGAATGCAGGGTATAATACAACCGAGCAGCGCAATGTTGTGTTAAGCTATATTTTACTGAATGGACATACGCTGGATCTCTCCCAATTTGTCCATCAAATGATTGAACAATCTCCGGAGCATGAAACAATGTTGATGACTATTGCAGAACAGCTTGAACAAAAAGGGCGCGAGCAAGGTATCAAGCAAGGTATTGAGCAAGGTATTGAGCAAGGCCGAGAAGAAGGTATTGAGTTAGGCCGAGAGGAAGGTAGAGAGGAAGGTAGAGAGGAAGGTCGAACAGAAGGTAGAGAGGAAGGTAAACTGGAAACGGCTCGTGCCTTATTACGGCATGGCGTGAGTTTGGACATTATTGTCACCAGTACCGGACTGAGCCGGGATAAAATTGAAACATTAAAGCATTAAATTAATCTTCTTTTTCACAGCAAAGCGCCGATATTCAAAATCGGCATTTTTGTTCTTATTCAAGGTGATGGTTATACAGGGGACTTTTATGTTTACCCAGCGAAGCTGAAACCGGTCAGACTGAAGCAACAATCTCCGGAGCATGAAACGATGTTGATGACTATTGCAGAACAGCTTGAACAAAAAGGGCGCGAGCAAGGTATCAAGCAAGGTATTGAGTTAGGCCGGGAGGAAGGTATTGAGCAAGGCCGAACAGAAGGTAGAGAGGAAGGTAAACTGGAAACGGCTCGTGCCTTATTGCGGCATGGCGTGAGTTTGGACATTATTGTCACCAGTACCGGACTGAGCCGGGATAAAATTGAAACATTAAAGCATTAAATTAATCTTCTTTTTCACAGCAAAATGCCGATATTCAAGATCGGCATTTTTGTCTTTATTTGAGGTGATGGCTATACAGGGAACTTTTACGTTTGCCCGGCGAAACTGAAATCTATCAGACGGAAGCAGCTTTATAGGGACCCTAAGAGCATGGGGAACGCGATTAAGTGAGTTGTTTGCGGAAACAAATGACTCGTTCTGTTTCGTCAAAACCTTAATGTTTATAGTAGTCATTATTCCTATCGCATATTCTTTATTATCCGTGAAGTTAATCTATAAGTCGTTTCTCTTTATGAGAAGATATAAATGATTTATACCTTAATATTTTACTCTTCATATGAATCATATATTGACTTGTTTATTGGCTTAACCTCAAGATTTCCCCATTGTTGAATAATATTCATCGCTTCTATTGCGATCTCTGCTTAATATGAAGTTAAACCCTTTCATCACAAATACTATATCTACTTGCGCGTGCAGTTTTATCCTGGCAAGCCAGAGTTTGATATTTAGGATGGTTTTTTCCTGTTGTTTTCAAATGTTATTTCAGAGATAGAAGTTAAATAATTTAATTAATAGATAACCTTATGACCATAGCTTTCCAAAATGTTTTTCACTCTCTCCATTGTCTCTTTTGCCGGCGGTTTCACACCTTCCAATTGATATTCTTCCCCCATAGTCGTCCATTTATGTTTACCGAGTTCGTGATAAGGCAGAAGCTCGATTTTTTCAATATTTCGCATATCCTTGGTAAATTCACCTAGCCTATGAGCGGATTCATTATCATCGGACCAACCTGGAACCACAACGTAACGAATCCAGGTTTTCTGATTACGTTTAGCCAGATAGCGGGCAAATTCCAAAGTGCGGTGATTGGAAACACCGACTAATTTTTGATGGATTTCATCGTTAAGTTGCTTCAAATCGAGCATAACGAGATCTGTTGCATCCATCAATTCATCAATAACCGGAACATAGCGGCGGACAAATCCATTAGTATCAAGACAAGTATGAATACCTTCGGCACGACAGGCTCGGAACCAGTCACGTACAAATTCAGCTTGTAGAACGGCTTCGCCACCCGATGCAGTAACCCCTCCACCGGAGGCGTTCATAAAATGACGATAGGTTGTCGCTTCTTTTATCAACTCTTCAACAGTTACGTCTTTGCCGCCGTGAGTATCCCATGTATCGCGGTTATGGCAATAGAGACAGCGCATCAGGCAACCTTGAAAGAAGACAATAAACCGGATACCGGGGCCATCAACAGTGCCACAGGATTCGAAAGAGTGGATACGACCAAGTACCGACATAACAGGTTTGCTCCAAAACTGACAGGATAAATGAATAAAGACCCCAGAATTCAGGGCCTTTGCTAACAAATTATTACATAGATTGGGTGAAGGTACGGGTGATCACATCCTGTTGTTGCTCTTTAGTCAATGAGTTGAAACGCACAGCATAACCCGATACCCGGATGGTGAGCTGAGGGTATTTCTCCGGGTTTTCCATGGCATCAAGCAGCATGTCACGATTCATCACGTTGACATTCAGATGCTGACCACCTTCAGTTTCTGCTTCATGGTGGAAATAACCATCCAGCAAACCAGCCAGGTTAGTTTTGCGTGTTTCATCATCTTTGCCTAATGCGTTTGGTACGATAGAGAAGGTGTAAGAGATACCATCTTTTGCATAGGCGAAGGGCAGTTTAGCCACAGAAGTTAAAGAGGCGACGGCACCTTTTTGATCGCGGCCATGCATTGGATTGGCCCCGGGTCCAAATGGCGCGCCAGCGCGACGTCCGTCAGGGGTGTTGCCGGTTTTTTTACCATATACTACGTTAGAAGTGATGGTCAGAACGGATTGTGTCGGTACCGCGTTACGATAAGTATTTAGTTTCTGGATTTTTTTCATGAAACGTTCAACCAGATCACAGGCGATATCATCGACGCGTGAGTCGTTGTTGCCAAACTGTGGATATTCACCTTCAATCTTGAAATCAACAGCCAAACCGTTTTCGTCACGGATTGGCGTCACTTTGGCATATTTAATGGCAGACAATGAGTCAGCAGCGACAGACAAACCGGCAATGCCACAGGCCATAGTACGGTAAACATCACGGTCGTGCAGCGCCATCAGTGCAGCTTCATAGCTATATTTATCATGCATATAGTGAATGATGTTTAGTGCGGTAACATACTGTTTTGCCAGCCAATCCATAAAGTGGTCCATGCGGGCCATCACCTTGTCGTAATCCAGTACTGCATCTTTTATAGGCTCTTCTTTCGGGCCAACCTGCATTTTCAGCTTTTCATCCACGCCACCGTTAATGGCGTACAGCATAGTTTTAGCCAGATTCGCGCGGGCGCCGAAGAATTGCATCTGTTTACCCACAATCATCGGGCTGACACAACAAGCAATAGCGTAGTCATCGTTGTTGAAGTCAGGGCGCATCAGATCATCGTTCTCATACTGTAAAGATGAGGTGTCGATGGAAACTTTCGCCGCGAATTTTTTGAAATTTATCGGCAGTTTTTCGGACCACAGGATGGTCATGTTGGGTTCTGGTGATGGTCCCATCGTGTATAGGGTGTTCAGGAAACGGAAACTGTTTTTAGTCACCAGTGTGCGGCCATCCAGCCCCATACCTGCCAGCGATTCTGTTGCCCAGATTGGGTCACCGGAGAACAATTCATCATATTCAGGGGTACGCAGGAAACGGACCATACGCAGTTTCATCACTAGATGGTCAATCAACTCCTGTGCTTCAACTTCTGTCAGCTTACCCGCTTTCAGATCACGTTCAATGTAGATATCCAGGAAACTGGATACGCGACCGAAGGACATCGCAGCGCCATTTTGAGATTTAACCGCCGCCAGATAAGCGAAATAAGTCCACTGTATCGCTTCCTTAGCGTCAGTGGCGGGGCCAGAAATATCGTAGCCATATTTAGCCGCCATCTCTTTAATCTGGCCTAGAGCTCGGTGCTGTTCAGCGATCTCTTCACGCAGTTGAATCGTCATTGCCAGATCTTCACCGTTTTCCAGTTTTTCCTGCAATGAATTGAACTGAGCTAATTTATCCTCACGCAAGAAATCGATGCCGTATACCGCAACGCGACGGTAGTCGCCAATAATGCGACCACGGCCATAGGCATCAGGCAGACCTGTCAGAACGCCAGATTTTCGGCATTTCAGAATATCTGGCGTGTAAACATCGAAAACGCCCTGATTATGCGTTTTGCGGTATTCAGTGAAAATCTGTTTCAATTTAGGATCGAGTTCACGACCATAAACTTTACATGAGCCTTCCACCATTTTGATGCCGCCAAATGGGATCAGCGCACGTTTTAATGGGGCTTCTGTTTGCAGGCCAACAATAGTTTCCAGATCTTTTTCGATATAACCTGCATCGTGGGAGGTAATAGTAGCAGCAACATCAGTATCAAAATCAACGGGTGCGTGAGTGCGGTTTTCGATTTTGACACCTTCCATGACTTTTTCCCATAAGGTATCAGTCGCCTTTGTCGAACCTGCCAGGAAAGATTCATCACCCTCATATGGCGTATAGTTTTTTTGGATGAAGTCACGAATGTTGACTTCATTCTGCCAATCCCCCTGGTTAAAATATTGCCATGCTATAGAGAATTTTTTATTTAATTCAGCCATGATACTTCTACCTTTGTAATTTTGTAATAATTGAACTTTTGAGAAATTAATTAAGAGAGCGAATTAATGTTTTTGCTCACTACGAAGATAAATTGACCAATAAGTTAAACCCACCAAAACAGCGCCCCCGATAATATTACCAATAGTGACTGGAATTAAATTGTCAGTAATAAAGTGTGAAATGGTGAGTTGGGAAAATTGCTCAGGTGTCGCACCGACGTTAATCCAGAATTCAGTTGGTGCGAGGTGCTTAATAACAATGCCAAGCGGGATTAAAAACATATTCGCAATACTGTGCTCAAAGCCGCTGGCAACAAACATACTTACTGGCAAAATCATGGCAAATATTTTATCCATTAAACTACGTCCGGCATAACTCATCCAAACAGCGAGGCAAACCATTAAATTGGCGAGAATGCCTAAAAATAGCGCTTCAATAAAAGAGTGGTGCATTTTATGGTTTGCTGTTTGCAAGACATTCAAGCCCCACAATCCGTCGGCAACACGATATTGACCGGCAAACCAGATAATGGCGACGAAAAATAGCGCGCCAATCAAATTACCGAGATAAACGTTAATCCAGTTTTTAATCATTTGGTACCAGGTTATACGCCCGGTTGCTTTGGAAATAATTGTTAGCACAGTGGAAGTAAATAAATCTGCGCCACACACGACGACTAACATTAATCCAAGGGAGAAACAGATGCCGCCAACTAATTTAGTTAGCCCATAAGGGACAGATGCAGTTCCTGTCGTCGCGGTAATATAAAAGACAAATGCAATGGAGATAAAAACCCCGGCAGTTATTGCTGACAGATAGGTAATGGCAACAGGTTTAGTCGTTTTATAAACACCAATGTCATTGGCGATTTGTGTCATTACCGCAGGTGGTAATAGGTTAAAGGGGGTGTCAGCTTTCATACCAACATTCTCTTTATCATTAATAAGTTACGGTACGTAACGATAGTAACAAAGGCTTAAAGAGGAAAATTTGATATAGATCATAATCCTCTGAAAGTAGACGCTGTTTTAGCGAATGAGAATGGTGAAAATTACAGTTAATTTATTGATCTTAATGAAATAAAAATTTTTTAAAAATTATAATATTTTTTTATTTACCTATTAGTAGGAAGCTTGATTAAGTAAAATTACAGGCTAAATTGTTGTTTATTTGTTGTTGAAAATAAATTTAATTTAACCTGAATTTTACTTTTAATTATGAATTGTCTTTTCTACAATTTTATTCTGCGTTCCAGAAATCGCGTTTTGCTTTTTGCAGCTTCTCGTAAGCGGCTAATAAAGCCTGATGCGCGGGCAGTGATTTTAAATCTGAATCAACTGACCACAGGCCATAAAAACAGTGTTCGCCAGAAATAGCGGCTGATGCTGCTTCAACAGCATTTTGCCCGTACATTTTTACGAATGCTTGATAATATTGTGCAGGCTCTTTATCTGCTTCCAGAGCAAGTAAAAGCAGTGTTTGCAAACAACGATAATAATTAGCGCGTTCGGTGGTAAAGACTGAGGAATTAAAATCTTGGGTCCATTCTACCCAAATTAAAGCCTGTTCCAAATCATCGCCAGCCAGTGCCAACATGGATTTCAATTCACCAATACGTAAATTGCTCCAACCATTATCTTTACCTACAGCAATGCCAAGTAATTCACGGACACGGGTAAAATCATCTAAACCTTCTTCATCTAATTGCTCAATCAGCGCCAGATATTCTTCGGCTTGCCATTGGCTATCCGGCAACGCTAATAAAGTTTCCCGCAGATGGGTTCCCATCGTGTTATTAGCAAGATGTAAATCTTCTACAGGATAAATATCAGACATCCCCGGAACCAAAATACGGCAGGCATAAACACCAAGGTGCTCATAGTCAGCAATATAAACTTCGGCATCCAATTGTTTGAAGATTGCCATCAAAGTGGCGAACTCTTCTTCGGTTGTGCCGCTGAAATTCCAGTCAGCGAACGCATAATCAGCATCTTGTTTAAACAAATCCCAACTGATTAAACCGCTTGAATCAATAAAGTGAGTCTCCAGATTGGTATGTTCCGCCACTTCTTCATTATCGAAAGTCGGCGCATTAAATACATCCAGATCTTTCAAACTACGACCCTGTAATAACTCGGTCACAGTACGTTCCAACGCTACGCCAAATTCAGGATGTGCGCCAAAAGAGGCGAAACAAGTCCCGTTATTAGGATTAAACAGCACCACACAAATAACCGGGAACTGCCCACCGAGGGAGGCGTCATAACAATAGAGTGGGAAACCTTCATCCTGTAATTTGCTGACTGCGGCGACAACACCAGGATAACGATTCATCACTTCTTGGGGAATTTCTGGCAGGCTGATGCCTTCAGCGATAATACGATTCTTCACATAACGTTCAAAAACTTCGGATAGTCCCTGAACTCTGGCTTCATTCATCGTGTTGCCGGCTGACATACCATTGGAAACATAAAGATTGCCAATAATATTCATCGGAATATAGACGGTATGATGATCAGATTGACGAGTAAACGGTAGTGAGCAGATACCACGCTCTTCATTACCTGATTGCAAATCAACTAACTGACTGGCGCATAACTCATTTTCAGGATTATAAAATTGGTGTAACCGGTCGTCCAGAATGCCTTCTGGTAGAGAATCATCATCCGGTAAAGCAAACCATTTTTCATTGGGATAATGGACAAAATCACCGTTCGCGATAGCTTCTCCTAAATAGAAGTCAGCAAAAAAATAGTTAGTTGACAGGCGTTCAAAATACTCCCCTAAAGCAGAGGCTAAAGCGGCTTTCTTGCTGGCGCCTTTGCCATTGGTAAAACAGAGAGGACAATCGCGGTCACGGATATGAACTGACCAAACATTAGGAACCGGATTCAGCCATGAAGCTTCTTCGATATTAAAACCAAGGTGTTGCAGTTTTTGCTGAAAACGGTTGATTGAATCTTCCAATGCGGCGTCTTTGCCGGGAATAAAGGTTTGCGTCATGGTATTCACTTATGAATGCTCGTTATGGGGCGCTCATCATACGAGTTTTTTTTCAGTAGCTAAAGTCTGGTATGTATCACAGATTTATTGTTATCATCATCCATAATCTAACAGGATATTTTTTATTAAGGAAGAAGCATGAAAAAGATGAAACACACAGCTTTAGCCAGTTTATTGGCATTAATTAGTGGTTCTGCTTTTGCTTTACCAAATATTACACTTTTGGCGACGGGAGGGACGATTGCGGGTGGTGGGAAGTCTGCAACCCAGTCCAGCTATGTTGCCGGAAGGGTTGCTATTGATGAATTAGTCAATGCTGTTCCTGAGATCAAAAATATCGCCAACCTGAAAGGTGAGCAGGTGGTGAGTATTGGTTCGCAAGATATGAATGATCAGGTATGGTTGACCTTGGCGAAAAGAATCAACGCTGGTTGTGATAAGACCGATGGTTTTGTTATCACCCACGGTACTGACACAATGGAAGAAACTGCTTATTTCCTCGATCTGACTACCCATTGCCAGAAACCGATTGTCATGGTTGGAGCGATGCGTCCATCTACAGCGCTTGGCGCCGATGGCCCGTTAAATCTTTATAACGCTGTGGTTGTTGCCGGTGATCAAGCATCTGCCAAACGTGGTGTGTTGATGGCAATGAATGATGCGGTTATTAGTGGGCGCACTGTGGTGAAAATGAGCACCACCGAAGTTCAGGCATTCCAGCCAATTAATGCTGGTGCCGAGGGCTTTGTTCATAATGGCAAAGTCAATTATTACGCTGATGCGAAACCGAGAGCTAATAAAGCTATTTTTGATGTCAGTAAACTCGATAAACTGCCGAAAGTAGGTATTGTTTATAACTATGCCAATGCGTCCGATCTGCCGGCGAAAGCGTTTCTGAGCGCGGGTTACCAAGGTATTGTCAGCGCCGGTGTGGGCAACGGTAATATGTACAAGGCGATTTTCGACACTTTGTCCCTGGCGGCTAAAGATGGAGTTGTGGTCGTAAGAGCAAGCCGTGTACCGGTAGGATATGTTACTCAAAATGCGGAAGTGGATGATAGCAAGCATGGCTTTGTCGCTTCTGAACGCTTGAATCCGCAAAAGGCCAGAGTACTTTTACAGTTAGCTTTGACTGAAACACGTGATCCGATGAAAATTCACGAAATGTTTGTGAAATATTAAGTTAATTCCGAGATATCAGGGCGCATTGTGCGCCCTGATATTTCCTCCTCTTCGTTCCGAAAATACCTTTCGTATAATATGAGAAAAGTTTTCTCATTTGCTTAATATTTAAATCCTTTTTAGCCAGGATATATACTTTACTTTACAAAATTTATTTAGAATCATTGTTGCTTATAAAGAACCCACTATTCAAAGTTCTGATTAGAGTTATTTATTTAAATTCTGAACCCAAATGATAAGTGCAGAACAATATTAACCCAGTGGCGATTTCGATCTGGTATACCCGTTATCTTTCAAGTTGCCTCTTTGTTGGCTGCACTCGCTCACTCCGGTCACATAGTTTGCTATGCTCCCGGGGATTCACTCCCTTGCTGTCGCGATGCATCTTGAAATCCATAGGGTATATAAGTTTAGTAATCATGTGCTCTTAGTAGCCAATGTAGTTAAGGCCCTTTAATATTTGGAGTGTGGGGGTGTCAAATGCAGTCCGGTTTGAATCAAGCGAGGGAACGCGCTGATTAAAACTAGCAATTGAAGGTAGCATTCTGTTCAAGAAGTAGCTAAGGTAATATTTGTACGGAAATTTGCCGGGTAATTTTAATTGAGGTCTATTATGGCTACTTCCACCGCGCGTTTTGAGGCGCGTATGAGTCTTGATCTACATGCCCTGATTAAACGGGCCGCTGAAATTCAAGGACGTACTATGACTGATTTTGTTGTGTCTGCTGCACAGGATGCCGCGCAGCGCGCAATTGAGCAGTCAGAGGTACTCCGTTTGTCTCTGATCGATCAGCAATGTTTTGCGCAGGCATTGCTGAATCCACTGGAACCTACTCCGGCACTTGAACGTGCATTCGCACGGCGCCGCTCTTTGCTACGATCAGAATGAGTTCCACGATGTTTGATGTTATGCAACTCAACGAAGAACACGATCGGGGTTTGTTCTACAGTGGTTCAGAATCTCTTTCACCATTCACATTATTCCTTCCTCTCATAGCTGTAGATAAAAAAGGGAAAAAATAAGCAGTTCACCTGTAATAGCGCAGAATGAACAAGTTTATTGGTTATTTTTGCTATAGTTTTGTTCAACGTTTGAATAACCATTGCAGCAATGAAATGGGAATGGTACAACCGATATATCAGATTATTTATTGTTATCAATCATTGTTATTTCGTCAGAATAAGGTGAGGTAAATGAATCAGGTATATAATTTCAGTTCTGGTCCCGCTATGTTACCGGTTGAAGTATTGCGTAGAGCTGAACAGGAGCTCTGCAACTGGAATGGTATTGGGACTTCAATTATGGAGATCAGTCACCGAGGTAAGGAATTTATCGCGGTAGCAAAGGAAGCTGAAAATGATCTGCGAGATCTCTTGTCAGTGCCTGAAAACTATAAAGTGTTGTTCTGTCATGGCGGCGCCCGCGGTCAATTTGCCGCTATCCCGATGAACCTACTGGGTGACAATGTTAAAGCCGATTATATTGATGGCGGTTATTGGGCTGCATGTGCAGTTAAAGAAGCAAAAAAATACTGCACGCCGAATGTGATTAATATCAAAACCGAAATTAATGGTTTGAAAAGCGTTAAGCCAATGCGTGAATGGTCATTGAGCGATGATGCGGCTTATGTTCATTATTGCCCGAATGAAACTATTGATGGTATCGCCATTTATGAACAGCCAGATTTTGATGATAATAAAGTTATTATTGCCGACTACTCTTCTTCTATTCTTTCCGGGCCATTAGATGTGAACCGTTACGGTATGATTTATGCGGGAGCGCAGAAAAATATTGGTCCTGCGGGTATTACATTGGTTATTGTGCGTGAAGATTTATTAGGCAAAGCTCGCAAAGAAACCCCGTCTATTTTGGACTATGCTGTTCTGGCAGAGAATGACTCCATGTTCAACACTCCGCCAACGTTTGCCTGGTATCTCTCTGGTTTGGTCTTCAAATGGTTGAAAGAGCAAGGCGGGGTACAAGAGATGGCAAAACGTAACCGGGCTAAGGCTGAATTGCTTTATCGTGCCATTGATAGCAGTGATTTTTATCGCAACCAGGTTGCTCCTGAAAATCGTTCCTTGATGAATGTACCGTTCCAGACGACAGATGCCTCACTGGACAGTAAATTTCTGGCAGAGGCTGATGCACAAGGGTTGCAGGCATTGAAAGGACACCGGATTTCCGGTGGTATGCGTGCTTCCATTTATAATGCGATGCCGTTAGAAGGGGTTCAGGCTTTAGTTGATTTTATGGCTGATTTTGAGCGTCGTAACGGCTAATTTGCCAATTGTGTATACCGGGAACAATGGTTCCCGGCCTATTTAAGGTAAAAAATATTTCCTCAAACGTAAAAATGACTCAATAATTAAAATAATCTAACCGAGAATCGGAGAGCCTGTTATTTATGCAATCCTTGATGCTACAACCTATTTCCTCCATTAGTGGAACTATTAACCTGCCAGGGTCAAAAAGTGTTTCTAACCGTGCGCTATTACTAGCGGCTTTTGCCAAAGGTACTACCTGCTTAACTAACTTGTTGGACAGTGATGATATTCGCCATATGCTCAATGCCTTGGCTGCGTTGGGTGTCAATTATCGTTTATCTGATGATCGTACCCGTTGTGAAGTTGACGGTATTGGTGGGTTGATTACCCATAAAGGCCCGATAGAACTGTTTCTGGGTAATGCCGGCACAGCAATGCGTCCCCTAACCGCCGCGTTATGCTTGGGTGAAAATAACGTTGTTGTTACCGGCGAACCTCGGATGAAAGAGCGTCCGATTGGTCATCTGGTGGATGCTTTGCGTCAAGGGGGGGCAGAAATTGATTATCTGGAGCAAGAAAATTATCCGCCGCTACACATCAAAGGGGGTTTTGTTGGCGGTAAAGTGACGGTAGATGGCCGTGTTTCCAGCCAATTTCTGACCGCATTGCTGATGGCTGCGCCATTGGCGGAAAATGCTTCTGAGATTCATATTCAGGGGGAGTTGGTTTCCAAACCTTATATTGATATCACTCTGGCATTGATGAAAAGTTTTGGTATTACGGTAAATCACGATCAATATCAGATTTTTCATATTAAAGGCCGACAGCAATACATTTCTCCGGGGCACTATTTGGTTGAAGGCGATGCTTCTTCTGCTTCCTATTTTCTGGCGGCCGCAGCAATTAAAGGCGGCACTGTGCGGGTGACCGGAATTGGTAAACATAGCCTGCAAGGGGATACCAAATTTGCCAATGTATTGGAGAAAATGGGGGCGAAAATTCGTTGGGGTGATGATTTTGTTGAATGTGAACGCGGCACCCTCACTGGCATTGATATGGATATGAATGAGATCCCTGATGCGGCTATGACCATTGCCACCACTGCGTTGTTTGCCGCAGGGGAGACCGTCATTCGCAATATATACAACTGGCGGGTAAAAGAGACGGATCGGCTCCATGCGATGGCGACGGAATTGCGTAAAGTCGGCGCAGAGGTGGAAGAGGGGATTGATTACATTCGCATCACTCCGCCACCAAGATTGTTACCTGCTGAAATTGGTACCTATAATGATCACCGAATGGCGATGTGTTTTTCGTTGGTGGCGCTGTCCGATACACCGGTTACCATTCTCGATCCAGGTTGTACAGCGAAAACCTTTCCCGATTATTTCAATCAATTGGAGAGATTAAGCCAGCGAAAGTCATAATTATCGATTATTATGATTCAATAGAGCGTATTTCTTTGATCAAAATCTATCTACATGGCATGCGCTTATTTCGTTCACTCTGTGAGTGCATATAATAAACGGCAGATATTGATTATTTTATTGAGTAAATATTCAGCATCTGGTGACGTATTAACTTGCCATGCTAAAGGAGAACAATAATGGTGGCGATAGCCCCAGTAATAACTGTTGATGGGCCAAGCGGCGCAGGTAAAGGAACGTTATGCCAGGCGCTGGCAGAGGCTTTAGGCTGGCAACTGCTTGATTCAGGCGCTATTTATCGAGTATTGGCGCTGGCCGCGATTCATCATCAGGTGGATATCCAGTCTGAAGATGCGTTAGTTCCTCTGGCTGCTAATCTTGATGTACGTTTTGTCCCTGGCAAAGGAAAGCTCAGTGTGATGCTTGAAGGCGAGGATGTCAGTAATGAGATCCGTACTGAAACGGTCGGTAATACTGCCTCGCAGGCGGCTGCTTTCCCGCGGGTTCGTGAAGCGTTGTTACGGCGTCAGCGTGCTTTTCGGGTTGCGCCGGGCTTGATTGCCGATGGCCGTGATATGGGAACCGTGGTGTTTTCTGATGCCCCGGTGAAAATATTCCTTGATGCCAGCGCAGAAGAACGTGCGCGCAGACGTATGCTACAGTTGCAGGAAAAAGGCTTTAGTGTTAACTTTGAATGTCTTTTGTCCGAGATACAGGAGCGTGATTACCGCGATCGTAACCGGGCAGTTGCGCCATTAGCGCCGGCTCAAGATGCATTAATATTGGATTCAACCAGTATGTCTATTGAGGAAGTTATCGACAAGGCGCTAAATTATGCGAAAAAAATTCTTTCAATTACCTGAACGATTTTAAGTTTTTAGCTTATAATTGGTGACGATGTACTAAAAATTGAGTACGCGGGTAGAGAATTTTCCGCAAACTAAACAACCCTGTTACAGGAATCGTAGCGGGGCATGTAAAACAACCCCATTCGGCGGGAAGCTAAATGGACGTTAAATTAAAATCTTGAAGATTATTAACATGACAGAATCTTTTGCTCAACTCTTTGAAGAATCCCTGCAATCTATTGAAACTCGTCCAGGTGCTATTGTTCGCGGCATCGTTGTTGCTATTGATAAAGACGTTGTATTAGTTGATGCAGGTCTGAAATCAGAATCCGCTATTCCTGTAGAACAGTTTAAAAATGTTCAGGGTGAGCTGGAAATCCAGGTTGGTGATGAAATTGATGTTGCGCTAGACGCTGTTGAAGATGGTTTTGGTGAAACTGTTCTGTCTCGTGAGAAAGCGAAACGCCATGAAGCGTGGCTGATGCTGGAAAAAGCTTACGAAGATGCAGAAACTGTCACCGGCATCATCAACGGCAAAGTGAAAGGCGGTTTTACTGTTGAACTGAACGGTATCCGTGCATTCCTGCCTGGTTCTCTGGTTGATGTTCGTCCAGTTCGTGATACAACTCACCTGGAAGGTAAAGAGCTTGAGTTTAAAGTCATCAAACTGGATCAGAAACGCAACAATGTCGTAGTTTCTCGTCGTGCTGTTATCGAATCTGAAAACAGTGCAGAACGTGATCAACTGCTGGAAAACCTGCAAGAAGGTATGGAAGTTAAAGGTATCGTTAAGAACCTGACTGACTACGGCGCATTTGTTGATTTGGGCGGCGTTGATGGCTTGCTGCACATTACTGATATGGCTTGGAAACGTGTTAAACACCCAAGTGAAATCGTTAATGTGGGCGATGAAATCGCAGTTAAAGTACTGAAATTCGACCGCGAGCGTACCCGTGTATCTCTGGGCCTGAAACAACTGGGCGAAGATCCTTGGGTGGCAATCGCTAAGCGTTATCCAGAAGGCACTAAACTGACTGGTCGCGTAACTAACCTGACTGATTACGGCTGCTTCGTAGAAATCGAAGAAGGCGTTGAAGGTCTGGTACACGTTTCAGAAATGGACTGGACCAACAAAAACATCCACCCATCCAAAGTGGTTAACGTTGGTGACGTTGTGGAAGTTATGGTTCTGGATATCGACGAAGAACGTCGTCGTATCTCCCTGGGTCTGAAACAGTGTAAAGCTAACCCTTGGCAGTTATTTGCTGAAACTCACAACAAAAATGACCGTGTTGAAGGTAAGATCAAGTCTATTACTGACTTCGGTATCTTCATTGGTCTGGATGGCGGCATTGATGGCCTGGTTCACCTGTCTGACATCTCCTGGAACGTTGCTGGAGAAGAAGCAGTTCGTGAATACAAAAAAGGCGATGAAATCGCGGCTGTTGTTCTGCAAGTTGATGCAGAACGTGAGCGTATCTCTCTAGGCATCAAACAACTGGCGGAAGATCCATTTAATAACTACCTGTCTGTGAACAAGAAAGGTGTTATTGTGACGGGTAAAGTGACCGCGGTTGATGCTAAAGGCGCGACAGTAGAACTGGCTGACGGCGTTGAAGGTTACCTGCGTGCATCAGAAGCTTCTCGTGACCGCGTTGAAGATGCAACTCTGGTTCTGAATGTGGGTGATGCAGTTGAAGCCAAATATACTGGTGTTGATCGCAAAAACCGCGTTATCAACCTGTCTGTTCGCGCTAAAGATGAAGCTGACGAAAAAGACGCTATCGCTTCTGTGAACAAACAAGAAGACGCAAACTTTGCAAACAATGCAATGGCTGAAGCTTTCAAAGCGGCGAAAGGCGAATAATTCAAGTGAATAACGGTGGATAACACGTAAGTGTTATCCAAGTGCGGTAGTTTAGGGAGGTACTCATGACCAAGTCTGAATTAATTGAAAGACTTGCTGGCCAGCAATCTCATATTTCGGCCAAAACCGTTGAAGATGCAGTGAAAGAAATACTCGACCATATGGCAATAACATTGGCAGATGGCGAACGTATAGAGGTGCGCGGATTCGGCAGTTTTTCTCTTCACTACCGTGCTCCGCGCGTAGGCCGTAACCCTAAAACCGGTGATAAAGTGGAGCTGGAAGGTAAATACGTTCCCCATTTTAAACCTGGCAAAGAGTTGCGTGATCGCGTGAATATCTACGATTAAGTTTGAAGATAACAAGTTATTGCTTATTCTAAACAGTGTTTCGATGCTGTTTTAGATTCATCACAAAGTGCTGGCTTTTTGGTCAGCACTTTTTTGATCTAATCAAGACTCATATAAAAAGAGCTGATTTTTATACTGAGAAAACCTATCCCATGAATCCTGCTAATTGGTTCTTGCTGTGATGAAAACGATCTCAAAAAGGCATCAACATAATTAAGCAACTGCCACATAAATTGACAACTATGATTTCGCGTTACTGTCTCACGGAGCGATTTCTGGGTCATAATCATCAGAAAAAACACGGATTTTGGCACTGACATTGATGATGGAAAGCGGACTTTGGTGTTGCTTTCCTCTTGGTGCCACCATATTATAAAACCACATTTTGTTGTGGAGTTAATGGCATGAAACCATCAGTAGCTTTGGCTGCCAATCGGGAGGCCATCCGTCGTGTAGTGGAGTCTCATCGTGCCCGTAATGCCCGTGTTTTTGGGTCTGTTATACACGGTGATGACACCGAGGACAGTGACTTAGACATCCTGATCGACCCTACGCCGGAAACCACTCTCTTTGACATTGGCGCGATCCGGCATGAGTTGTTGCAACTGCTCGGTGTGCCAGTGGATGTGCTGACTCCGAAAGCACTACCAGAGAAATTCAGGGCGACCATTCTTGCCGAGGCTGTGCCTGTATGAGCCGTGATCAGCAGCGTCTTGTCGGTTATCTGGCCCACATCCTAGAAGCCATCAAGCGTATCGACAGCTACACGGAAGACGTTGGTGCAGGACGCCGTGATCCGCAACTTCGAGATCATCGGCGAGGCCAGTAACAACATTGGGAAGCACTATCACAATTTCGCCGTTGCTAACCCTGAATTGCCATTGTCGTTCGCTTACCAAATGCGTAATGCTTTGGCTCATGGTTACTTCAAGGTGGATTTTGAGATTGTCTGGAAAACGATCCACAGCGATCTGCCAAGGCTTTATCAGCAAATTCTAGAAGTTATGCCTAAGGATCTCCACGAAATTTCGTTTGATTAAAAACGTTATTCGAGCCTCAGGCATAGTATTTCCTGACTTAAGGAAATTTCAGATTAAATAATGTTATTGAATATGAAAAGAAATAGATTCCAAGCATAATAAGAACGACACCGCTGGTGTAATTAATAAACTTAATAACACGATGACTGAGCATTTTCCTGGAGAAGAATATAACAGCATTAATAAAGGCAACCCAAACAATAACGCCAATAATTGTCCCTGCTGCACCAATAGCTAAACTATATTTACCTGATGCAATATTGTTGAGTTGTGCACTGACAGACAGCCAGAAAATAACATTGTATGGATTTAATAGTGTTAACAATACACCATCAAAAAATTGCCTATGATAAGGTTTGGAGATGATATTGATATTTTCCTCATTTTTCTTATTAATGAAGCTGGTAATACCAAACCAAATGACCATTAATGCCCCTAAAAACCCCAAAATAGGCATGAAAATAGTATTGGAAAACAGTTGCAATATGCCAAAACCTAAAAGTAACAAATAAATTATATCGGCAAAACAAGCGCCTAAACCAAAAACTACTGCGTGAAGACAACTGATATTCAAGTGTCTGCGCATAATTTCTATATTTATCGGGCCAACGGGAGCCGCAGCTCCCAATCCTAAAAGAAAAAATGTTCCTAATGTACTGATTACATCAACCATATAATTAATTCCATAACATGAGATGTTTATTTAGTGATAATCCAATGAAGCTTTGTAATGATATTCTGCCCCCCTCGGGAAAACTACGAATAGCATGGGGTTTTCTGGTGTTTATTATGATCAAATCTCCTTGTTCTGGTTTAATAAGAATAGAAGGTGGAAGTGTGCCTCGCCAATCATTTTCTGCATTATCTTCGATTAACTCGGTGATAGGGATTTCAGGAACATCCCACAGTTCTAGCTCTCCTCCAATTGCAGGCATTTTTATATAGATATTCACTGAGAATTGCCCCAACAAATTGACCGATTGCTGTTGAAGGCCATCAAAATGGGGTTGCTTTTCGACCATGAAAGAGCGTTCAGGCCTGTTCATCACCCTGGCAATACCGGCATGCATCTTTTTACCTTCAAAGTTGGCGATACTGGCCCCGGCGGACCATATTTCATCCATCTCTAAGCGAAATTTATCGAAAGGCGCTAACATGGGAGCGCAGAAATTTCTGACATTTCTGATGGCAGGTAACGCATTTTCAAAATATTTTTTATAGCTATCGCTATCTTTGGATTTACCAAAAGTTGTGTTGTAAGATGGACCAATTCTATCAACACCATAATCAACTAAAACAACTTCATCGCCTTTTTTCAAATCATGAGGGTGACATTCTAGATTTTCGTGGGAGAGGAAAAAATCAGAAAGCTTGTTTGCAAGAGGGATATCAACATATTTCTTTATATGGATTGCTAACACTTCATCATTAAATAATTTAGTAAGATGATGTTCTTGCAGAGAGTCAGATACAATTATTTTGTTTTTCATAAAAACCACCTTATTGTATTTAACATGATTTTTTAATTATTTTCCATATAAAAACAGAATGGAAATATTAATTTAATATTATTTAAATTTAATCAATGCGATCTTAATCACAAAACACAAAGTAGACAATCATTTAAGTCGTTTAACTAATTCAGGTCTCAATAAATTAGGTAATGTCTTGAAATAATGATTTTTATTGTTTTATACCCGTTACCATAGGATATATATATGATTAAATTGATTTTTTATTAATCTATAGGCTTGGTTGATAATTTCAAAAATGAATTTAGTATTTAATTATAATAATAAGTGGATAATGTAACTTCTAGTGAGTTTTTATATCTGTAATAAAGATACAGACGAAACCTTACGAAATATTTTATTTGATATCAATATCGCAATGTTGCATTTACGACCAATATAACATTGGGTGGGTAATGATCAGGTAGCAATTTCTATCTTTGCGAAGCTGTTCGCATATATTTTTGAAATGATTGTTAGCCTGGAATTAATCTGCGAGTGTGTTTGATAATTTTTCTTGTGCTTCTGGTTGGGTTGTAAAAAATAAGGAATACTTTGCTGGAAAGATAAAAGGGTAAGGATGAATAAGGATGTGGTTTTCAGTTTTGATGAACAAGATAACGACAAATTGGAAACAACCTATACCAATCATTAGCGTGAATCAGGCTGCAATAGCTATTATTATCGGTATTGTACCCTTGCTTTTTCTACCTGAGTTACCACAGAAATGGCAAATTATTATATTGCTATTACTGGCTCTATTCTGCTTATTCTTGCCATTTTGTCTTTGCCGAATGGTTTCAATTGCGTTACTGGCATTTCTTATTGGGTGCTGGCAGGGAAATCATCTGCTCGAACAGATAATCTATTTTAGTGAGAAAGTGCGTTTATCACGGGTTATTATTGAAAGTTTATCATTAGATAATGAAGAGAAAGGCAGGGTTATCCTGCGTATTATTGAGAGTGAAAACAAAGTTGTTTTTCCGCCACTGTATGTTTCCGCTGCTTGGGATATTTCGCCTGAATCTCTGTGTGCTGGTCAAAAATGGTTGCTGAAAATGAAATTACGGCCAGTTCATAGTCAGCTAAATCAGGGTGGATATGATAGCCAGCGTAGAGCATTAGCTATCCGCCAACCTTTAACAGGGAAAGTCATTCAAGCTGAATTAATTGACGGTAAATGTAACTTACGTCAGCGATTGGTCAGTCATATTGCACCGGATATTCGTGAATTGAAACATAGTGGCATTGCGATGGCATTAGCATTCGGGGAGCGTCGGTGGTTAAGTAAGGAGGATAATTTATTATTGCAACAAACAGGTACGGCTCACCTGATGGCTATTTCCGGGTTGCATATTACCGTTGCCAGTATGTTTGGTTGGTGGATGGCAAGATTGTTACAGCTATTCTTTCCCTTACATTGGATAGGGCACAGATTTCCATTGATTATTGGTTGGATAGTCGCAATAAATTATGTCTGGTTATCGGGTTGGGGCATTCCGGCTATTCGTGCATTACTGGGTTTAACGCTCTGGCTATATTTACGTTACAGAAATATTCTCTGTTTCCCTTGGCAGTGGGCATTGTGGACAGCCGCAATGATTCTCTTATTTGATCCCTTAACTGTGCTTTCTGATAGCTTCTGGCTCTCTTTCTTTGCTGTGATGGCGCTAATGTTCTGGTTCTTTTGGGCGCCGTTGATTGAGCCATTTCGTTATGGTTGGAAATGGCTATGGCTGCGTGGGTTATATATGCAAATGGGTATGATGTTGATGCTTATTCCTCTCCAGCTATTATTATTTCATGGCGTCAATTTTTCTGCTTTATTTGCTAACTTTTGGGCCGTGCCAATCATCTCATTTATTACTGTTCCGTTGATTATGCTGGCATTAATCAGCCGTTTTTGTTCCTTTATTAGCGCTTTATTATGGCAATTAGTCGATTACTCTGTAACCTTCTCTTTATTTCCTTTGCCAGTATTACAACAGTCATGGAGTGAAACTGGCCGTTTTCCCTTCTTAATAACGTTTATTGGTTGGTTTGTTGTCATTATTTGGCGGTTTGCTTGGTGGCAATCATATAAGTTACTGATTGGCATCTCTTTAGGGATAATGCTCTGCTATCTGAGGCGCACCGAAGAATATCTGTGGCGATTTTCTATGCTGGATGTGGGGCACGGGCTTGCGGTTATCCTTGAAAAAGATGGCAAAGCGCTGATTTTTGATACCGGTAATCGTTGGGAAACCGGCAGTATGGCTGAAAGGGTGATTATCCCTTATTTGCGTTGGCATCGATTAACGCCAGAACAGATTATTATTAGTCATGATCATCTTGACCATACGGGAGGGTTAGAATTCTTACAACAAAAATATCCTGGTATTGCTGTGAGAAGTTCTTTAATCAATCAGCAACATCTTCCATGTATACGCGGTGAACAGTGGCGCTGGCAAGGGTTGAGCTTCCGTGTATTATGGCCGCCGGTAAGATCATTACACGCAGGTAATAACGAATCCTGTGTTATTCGGGTAGAAGATGGCAAACATAGCTTGCTTTTAACCGGAGATCTGGAAAAGCAAGGGGAATATAAGCTATTGGGAATAGAAAAAGAGAATTTAAGATCGACCGTATTGCAAGTTCCACATCATGGTAGTAACACGTCATCTACAGCCGCTTTTATTCATACCGTTTCACCACAATATGCATTAGCCTCTGTTGCACGTTATAGCCCGTGGCGACTCCCTTCGGTTAAAGTGCAGCGACGTTATCGTAAAACCGGGGCGGAATGGCGTAGCACCGCAGTATCCGGGCAGATAACAGCTTATTTTTATGGCGATCATGTTGAAATGATGAGCTATAGGCAACAAATTATGTCACGCTGGTATCATCAGTGGTTTGGTATTCGTGGTGATCATGAGTAGAATAACCCGCTATTTCTTTTGGTGTTGGTACTCAATAATGAATGATAAAGACCTTTCTACCTGGCAGACGTTTCGCCGACTATGGCCGATTATCACTCCGTTTAGGATTGGGCTGATAGTTGCTGCGGTTGCACTGATCCTTAATGCTGCCGGTGATACGTTAATGCTTTCATTGCTTAAGCCTTTACTTGATGAAGGTTTCGGCAAAGCAAGCAGTGATGTACTGAAATGGATGCCGCTGATTGTGATTGCTTTAATGGTTATGCGAGGGCTATCCGGGTTTGTATCAAGTTATTGTATCTCTTGGGTCTCCGGTAAAGTGGTAATGCAGATGCGTCGCCGTCTGTTCAGCCATATGATGGGGATGCCAGTGTCATTTTTTGATCAGCAATCGACAGGAACTCTGCTTTCGCGTATCACTTATGATTCTGAACAGGTGGCCTCTTCGTCTTCTAGCGCATTGATTACTGTTGTCAGGGAAGGGGCATCAATTATCGGCCTGTTTATTTTGATGTTTTACTATAGCTGGCAATTATCTTTGATCCTGATTGTGATTGCGCCGATTGTGTCATTAGTGATTCGTATGGTATCGAAGCGATTTCGTGATATCAGTAAAAATATGCAAAACAGCATGGGGCAAGTTACTGCCAGCGCTGAGCAGATGCTGAAAGGTCACAAAGAAGTGCTGATTTTTGGTGGGCAGAAAGTAGAAACTGAGCGCTTTAATAAAGTGAGCAACCATATGCGTCAGCAAGGCATGAAGATGGTTTCTGCTTCCTCAATTTCCGATCCCATCATTCAGTTGATTGCTTCATTTGCTTTGGCTTTTGTCCTCTATGCAGCAAGTTTCCCGGAGATTATGGACACACTGACTGCGGGTAAAATTACCGTGGTATTCTCATCAATGATTGCGTTGATGCGTCCATTAAAATCTTTGACTAATGTTAACGCGCAATTCCAGCGCGGTATGGCGGCCTGTCAGACTCTGTTTGCTATTCTGGATATGGAACAGGAAAAAGATGATGGCAAATTGGAACTTAAAAAAGCGGACGGTAATATTGAATTCCGTAATGTAACTTTTTGCTACCCGACCAAGGAACTGCCAGCGTTACAAAACATTTCTATGCATATCCCGGCGGGGAAAATTGTCGCTTTAGTTGGGCGTTCTGGCTCGGGTAAATCCACAATAGCGAATTTGCTGACCCGTTTTTATGATGTCAATGGAGGTAGTATTCTGCTTGATGACCATGACTTACGGGAATATACGCTCTCTTCTTTGCGTGGACAGGTTGCTCTGGTATCGCAGAATGTGCATTTATTCAATGACACGGTAGCGAATAATATTGCTTATGCCAGTGAAAACCGATACAGCCGTGAAGAAATTGAGAGAGCGGCTGAGATGGCTTACGCAATGGACTTTATTAAGAAGCTGGATAAAGGCTTGGATACCATGATCGGTGAAAATGGCGTACTGCTTTCTGGCGGCCAGCGTCAACGTATTGCTATCGCGCGTGCCTTATTACGTGATTCTCCGGTTCTGATTCTTGATGAGGCTACTTCGGCGCTAGATACGGAATCTGAACGGGCGATTCAGGCGGCCTTGGATGAATTGCAGAAAAACAGAACCTCACTGGTTATTGCACATCGTCTTTCAACCATTGAAAAAGCGGATGAAATTCTGGTTATTGAAGATGGTCATATTGTTGAACGAGGTAATCATCTCTCGCTGCTGGAGCGAAATGGTGTCTATTCACAACTACATCGGATGCAATTTGGGCAATGATTGAGCGCATATGGTCAGGCCGCTCATGGCTTTATTTACTGTTATTACCTTTTTCAGCCCTTTACGGGCTGATAAGCGGCTTACGGTGGTTGAGTTATAAAACCGGGTTGAGTCAATCCTGGAAAGCGCCTGTACCTGTTGTGGTAGTGGGTAATCTAACTGCCGGCGGTAATGGTAAAACGCCGGTAGTTATCTGGCTGGTGGAGCAGTTGCAGAAAAAAGGTTATCGGGTTGGTGTTGTTTCTCGTGGTTATGGGGGTAAAGCAGAAAATTATCCTCTGTTGGTGACTAAAAATGTCACTACGGCTCAGGCCGGTGATGAACCGGTATTAATTCACCGTCGTACTGGCGCGCCTGTGGCGGTTGCGCCAAAACGGGTTGCAGCAGTGAAAGCATTACTGGCAGACACGCTATTGGATATTATCGTGACTGACGATGGCTTACAGCACTATGCTTTGCAGCGGGATTTTGAAATTGCGGTTATTGATGGCGTGCGCCGTTTTGGTAATGGTTGGTGGCTTCCGGCTGGCCCAATGCGTGAATTATCTGGGCGATTGAATCGGGTTAATGCCATTGTTACCAACGGTGGTACTCCTCAGACAGGCGAATTATCCATGACATTAGCCGGCGCATTAGCTGTGAATATGGTGAGTGGTGAAAAACGCGCAGTGAATCTCATATCTCAAGCTGTGGCTATGGCTGGAATCGGCCATCCACCGCGGTTTTTTGCAACTTTGCAACAGTTAGGCGCTGACTTACAAAAAGAGTACCCATTTGCCGACCATCAACGGTACACCGAAGATCAATTGCGTCATTTGGCTGATGCAAATCAGAATTTACTGATGACGGAAAAGGATGCCGTTAAGTGTTTTAGTTTTGCTCAGTCGAACTGGTGGTATTTGCCGGTAGATGCTCAATTACCCCAGGAGAAGGGGCAGGCGATGTTACGTGAAATTTGTTCATTATTGGCAACAAATAACAATATTAAGTAAATCTTATGCTTGAGTCTAAGCAGTTTATACAACCCTCTGGTCAACAGAGGGATTGCCTTTCTTACTGTCTGCCAAAGCGGTTCTTGCTTTGCTGATTCGTACAGTTCAATTCGTACAATTCAGTAATTTTTCCAGATTTATTTGATTTTTCGCCATTGTTACATGATATTAAAACTATCCAATTTGGATAAACAACTATTGTGTATTCTTGGTTCAGACATGTGCGATTCTGGTAGGATATCCGCTCGTATCTGTTACTTAAACAATACACTACTCGAATGAAATGTATTTCAAGGTCTTAAAACTGAGATGAGGTTCTATTCGAAAACTTAATATGAAGGGTAAAAAACATCAAAAACAATAGATTAAATTATTGTGAGATGGATAAATGGGGGAGTTATCATGACATTACAATTAAAGATGGGTAGAGTGAAATGGTTTGATGAGCGTAAAGGATATGGCTTTATTTCTCCACAAGATGGAGGACAAGACATATTCGTCAGTAGAAAAGCGATTGCTAATACCAAAAACAAATCACTCACAGAAGGGCAGGATGTAGAATTTTCAATTATTCGCAAAGGTTATGATTTAACCGCCGCAGATGTGATTGCATTCTAAAACCCTATTAAAATCAAGCTATTTTATTACCATTCTTTTAATGGTAAAGAGGAAGCGTTGAACCATGAGCAAACAAAGGTAATCGTTTTTTTGAACGTACCTTTGGTAAAGCCCGGAGAGTAGTTAAGTCACTTCTGACAATAGCGTTTACTCTCCGGTTTTTGTTTGTTGTCTATGTTTATGATTTATTGGCAATTAGGATTTGTGCCGATTATGCCTACCGAGATAGCTTTACACTTTCACCAAATTACCTGATTTTTCAGTGGACGATATTGGGAAAGGGATCGAAAGATCAAATAACAAGAGTTAACGATGATACCAAGCTTATGTTATTCTGGGCCGCACTAAGTTGCACTAAATTAAAGCTCCATAATTGGAGGATGTATGGATCACCGTTTACTCGAAATTATTGCCTGTCCTGTATGTAATGGAAAACTCAGCTACGATAAAGAAAATTTTGAACTTATCTGTAAGTTGGATCGACTTGCGTTTCCTGTACGTGATGGTATTCCCGTCCTGTTGGATCACGAAGCCCGTGAATTACCTCTGGATGAGGAAAAATAAGGTATGTTCACCGTTATTATTCCAGCTCGCTTTGCTTCAACCCGTTTACCCGGTAAACCTTTGGCTGATATTCATGGTAAACCAATGGTTGTCCGTGTTATGGAGCGGGCGAAGCGTTCAGGTGCTGGACGCGTCATTGTGGCGACAGATAATCATGACGTTGTCGATGCTGTTGTGGCAGCCGGTGGAGAGGCTTGTCTGACCAACGAAAATCACCATTCTGGTACTGAACGGTTAGCTGAGGTTATCAACAAATATCAATTTTCCGATGATGAAATTATCGTTAATGTTCAGGGGGATGAACCATTAATTCCCGAAGAGATCATTAAACAGGTTGCAGAGAATTTGGCGGGTTGTAAAGCGGGAATGGCAACGTTGGCCGTGCAGATTCATGATGCAGAGGAAGCTTTTAACCCTAATGCTGTGAAAGTCGTTATGGATAAACAGGGTTATGCGCTCTACTTCTCCAGGGCGACAATTCCCTGGGAGCGTGACCGTTTTATTCAATCACGGGAAACGATTGGAGATAATTTCCTGCGTCATATTGGTATTTATGCCTATCGCGCGGGTTTTATCCGTCGCTATGTGCAATGGGAGCCTAGCCCGTTGGAGCAAATTGAAATGCTGGAACAATTGCGGGTACTTTGGTATGGCGAAAAAATTCATGTGGGGATTGCATTAAAAGCGCCGGGAGTAGGCGTTGATACCCCAGAAGATTTGGCCGCAATCAGAAAAATGTTTGCTGAAATTTGATTAACTGTTTGAACTTATTTTTGGGTTAACGAAAGCGCGTCATTTATTGCTGTTTATTTCTATTGCATGTTGTTTCTATTGCGCTTTCGTTTCTCCATCTATTTTTACTTTAAGAAGTAGTTTGAGGATTTTTTCTCGGTTGAGAATGCTCTGATTTTTGTGGGTGTTCTGGATCTTTCGACGGCTTAATGCGTTGCCAGAGGGTGCCTAAAGTTTCATACCACACTCGTTCTGAATGAGACAGAAAGTAAGCCGAGGGTAGATATTTTTCCCAGGGATGTAATGGTGAAGTGATCGCTAATTGGTTAGCCGGGCCGGGAATGGGGTTCAACCCATGTTGTTTAAAGAAAGTTATCGCTCGCTGCATATGATTGGCGGAAGTCACTAAAATAAAGGGTTGTTTACCGATCAGTTTCTCAACCTCATTGGCTTCCTGTTCAGTATCCATTGGCTTTGTCAGTGCGATCGTATCTTCTGCGGGCACGCCGAGCGACTGGGCTACAGTAGCAGCAACTTCGGCGCTGCTTTTAACATTCGCTCCTTTACCACCGGTAAAGACCATTTTAGAACTGGGGTTCAGGCGATATAAACGAATACCTTCTGTCACTCGTGGCAAACTGTTGTTAAGTAAGTTTGAACTGGGTGCCCAATTTGGGTTATAAGTGAAGCCGCCGCCAAGGACGACGATATAATTAACCGGTGGATTGATGTGACTGGGATCGGATTGGTCGCTTTTAGCATAACCCGATTCCAGTGGTAACAGCAGTTTATCGGCAACAGGTTGCAAGCTTAGCAGAAGTAGCGTGAGCCAACTGAATGTCAGAACAGTTTTTCCTGTTTTTTGCCAACGGGTAAACCATAGCAGTAATAAAGCGGCAAATGAAATTAGCAATATTAATGGCAGAGGCATCACCATTGCACCGAGATACTTTTTAAATAAGAATTGCATTTATTTACCTTAATTTGGTTGAATTATAGCCATATGGTTCACAGTTTGTTGTCAAAAGTGGTTATATCAACGAATGCTGTGCCAAAATAGCAGCCAGTGTAATGAAATCTCAACAGATAAATCAGATCTATACCTAATAGATTTCGAGTTGCAGCGCGGCGGCAAGTGAACGAATCCCCAGGAGCATAGATAACGATGTGACTGGGGTGAGTGAAAGCAGCCAACAAAGCAGCAGCTTGAAAGATGAAGGGTATATTCCATTAGTGAGGCAGTTTTTCATGCGGGATCGCAATTTCGATGATATTGCAGACAAATTCTCTCGTAATATTTACGGCACAACCAAAGGTAAAATCAGGCAAGCCGTTGTCTGGCAGGATATCAGCGAATTACTGGCTCAATTACCTCGGCGTCCACTGCGTATTTTAGATGCGGGCGGCGGAGAGGGAAATATGGCATGCCAATTAGCTGCATTGGGTCATCAAGTGATATTGTGTGATTTATCAGAAGAGATGATCCAGCGGGCAAGGCTGGCCGCGGAAGAAAAAGGGGTCAGCCAAAATATGCAATTTATACAAAGCCCGGTACAGGAAATTAGCCAATATATAGAGCAGCCGGTAGATTTGGTATTATTTCATGCAGTACTGGAATGGATTACCGATCAGAAATATGTAATAGAAGTGCTAATGAATATCATTAATCCGGGTGGCGCTCTATCTTTAATGTTTTACAATGCCAATGGTTTGGTAATGCGTAATGCTATTTTAGGTAATTTTCATTTAGCGACACCCAATATACAGCGTCGCAGAAAACGCTCATTATCGCCTCAGAATCCATTGGCGCCGGAACAGGTATATCAATGGCTTGATGAATTAAATATGACGATTACCGGCAAAACAGGCGTACGTGTTTTTCACGATTATTTGCAAAATCGCCAATTACAGAGCGAAAACTTTCCGGCATTGCTGGAATTGGAACAGCGTTATTGCCGACAGGAGCCTTATATCAGCTTGGGGCGCTACATTCATGTCATGGCGCGCAAGCCTGCTTTAACAGTTTAAAGGACAAATTATGAGTGAATATTCCCAGACTGTCCCGGAACTGGTGTCTTGGGCCAGGAAAAACGATTTTTCCATCTCCTTGCCCGCAGAAAGATTGGCTTTTCTGATGGCAATTGCGGTGTTGAACAGCGAGCGGCTGGATGGTGAGATGAGCGAAGAGGAGCTAGTTGATGCCTTTCGTGAAGTTTGCAAAGGATTTGAGCAAACCACAGAATCTGTCGCTGTGCGGGCCAACAATGCCATTAATGACATGGTGCGTCAGAAACTTCTTAACCGTTTTACCAGTGAATTGGCCGAGAGCAATGCAATTTATCGCTTAACCCCGCTTGGGATGAGTATCAGCGACTACTACATTCGCCAGCGGGAATTTTCTACCTTACGTCTTTCGATGCAACTTTCGGTGGTGGCGGGTGAGTTGCACCGGGCAGCGGAAGCAGCGGAGGAAGGGGGAGATGAATTTCACTGGCATCGTAATGTTTTTGCGCCGCTGAAATATTCTGTTGCAGAAATCTTCGATAGCATCGACATGTCTCAGCGCGTCATGGATGAGCAGCAAAGCTCGGTTAAAGAAGATATTGCGGCGTTGCTGAATCAAGATTGGCAGGCCGCGATTGCCAACTGTGAGCAACTGTTATCCGAAACATCAGGTACGTTGCGGGAACTCCAGGACACACTAGAAGCGGCGGGAGATAAACTACAGGCTAATTTGCTGCGTATTCAGGAAGCCAACATGGACAGTGGCGGATCGGAATTGGTTGATAAACTGGTATTTGATCTGCAAAGCAAACTGGACCGTATTATCAGTTGGGGTCAGCAGGCAATTGATTTATGGATTGGCTATGATCGTCATGTTCACAAATTTATCCGTACTGCGATTGATATGGATAAAAACCGTATTTTCTCTCAGCGTTTACGTCAATCGGTTCAACACTATTTTGATCACCCGTGGACCCTCACCATTGCTAATGCCGAACGTTTACTCGATATGCGGGACGAAGAATTGACGTTGCGTAATGAAGAGGTGACGGGTGAACTGCCATTAGCGCTGGAATATGAAGAATTCAGTGAAATAAACGAACAACTGGCGGAAATGATTGAAAAAGCGCTGTTGATATATCGGCAGGAACAGCGCCCACTGGATTTAGGGGCAGTGTTAAGGGATTACCTTGCTCAGCATCCGCTCTCTCGTCACTTTGATGTGGCGCGTATTTTGGTGGATCAGGCTGTACGATTGGGTGTGGCAGAAGCGGATTTCTCTGGTTTGCCAGCGGAATGGTTAGCGATTAATGATTACGGAGCCAAGGTACAGGCACATGTCATCGACACATATTGAACAATTTATGCCAGTTAAACTGGCGCAGGCGTTAGCTAATTCACTTTTCCCGGAACTGGATAGCCAACTTCGTGCGGGTCGTCATATCGGAATGGATGATCTTGATAATCACGCTTATCTGATGGATTTTCAGGAGCAATTGGAGGAATTTTACGCCCGCTATAATGTGGAGTTGATCCGTGCGCCGGAAGGTTTCTTTTATCTGCGTCCCCGTTCAACGACCTTAATCCCGCGATCGGTATTATCAGAGCTGGATATGATGGTAGGAAAAATCCTCTGTTACCTCTATCTCAGCCCGGAACGTTTGGCTAATCAGGGGATTTTTACTGCTCAGGAGCTGTATGAAGAGCTGATCTCATTGGCCGATGAAGGCAAGTTGATGAAGTTTGTCAACCAGCGCTCCTCCGGTTCCGATTTGGATAAACAGAAATTGCAGGAAAAGGTGCGCACGGCGCTGAACCGCCTGCGTCGTCTGGGCATGGTCTATTTCCTGCCAAATGGCAACAACAAATTCACCATTACTGAGGCGGTATTCCGTTTTGGTGCGGATGTGCGCAGCGGCGACGATCCTCGTGAAGTCCAACTGAGGATGATCCGTGACGGTGAGGCAATGCCGGTTGAAGGCGGCTTATCGTTTGATGAGAGTGAAAATGATGAAACACCGGATAACTCAGCAGAAGATGCGGGAGATGAACAACCATGATTGAACGCGGTAAATTTCGTTCACTGACGCTGGTTAACTGGAATGGTTTTTTTGCCAGAACATTTGATCTTGATGAATTAGTAACCACCTTATCAGGCGGTAATGGGGCGGGTAAATCCACCACGATGGCGGCTTTCGTCACTGCGCTGATCCCTGATTTAACCCTGTTGCATTTCCGTAACACCACCGAAGCCGGTGCAACTTCCGGTTCGCGTGATAAAGGTTTGCACGGTAAGTTGCGTGCGGGGGTCTGTTACTCAACGCTGGATGTGATTAACTCGCGGCATCAGCGGGTCATCGTTGGGGTGAGGTTGCAACAAGTTGCGGGGCGTGACCGTAAGGTCGATATCAAACCTTTTATGATTCAAGGGTTGCCAACCGCTATTCAACCTACGCAGTTATTGACTGAAAATGTGGGTGAAAGACAGGCGCGAGTATTGCCACTGAATGAACTGAAAGATCGCCTTGATGAAATGGAAGGCGTGCAGTTCAAACAATTTAACTCCATCACCGATTACCATGCGCTGATGTTTGATTTGGGTGTGATCCCCAAACGCCTGCGTTCAGCAAGTGATCGCAGTAAATTCTATCGTCTGATCGAAGCTTCCCTGTATGGTGGTATTTCCAGCGCCATTACCCGTTCCTTGCGTGATTATCTATTGCCGGAAAACAGCGGTGTTCGGAAGGCATTTCAGGATATGGAAGCGGCGCTGCGTGAAAACCGTATAACACTGGAAGCTATCCGGGTAACCCAATCTGATCGCGATCTGTTCAAACACTTGATCACCGAAGCGACGTCTTACGTTTCCGCTGATTATATGCGTCATGCCAATGAACGCCGCACCCATCTGGATCAGGCATTAGCATTGCGCGGAGAACTGTTTGGCAGCCATAGGCAACTGGCGACTGAGCGGTATCGTCATGTAGAAATAGCGCGAGAATTAGCTGAACAGAATGGCGCTTCTGCCGATTTAGAAGCTGATCATCAGGCAGCCAGTGATCACCTGAATCTGGTGCAGACAGCCATGCGTCAGCAGGAAAAAATTGACCGTTATCAGGGGGATCTGGAAGAACTCTCTTATCGTCTGGAAGAGCAAACTGAGGTTGTTGAAGAAGCAGCGGAAATTCAGTCTGAATATGAAGCTAGAGCGGAAGCGGCGGAACAGGAAGTCGATGAGCTGAAAAGCCAGTTGGCGGATTACCAGCAGGCATTGGATGTTCAGCAAACCCGCGCCATTCAGTATCAACAGGCGTTACAGGCGCTGGAACGCGCCCGTGAACTTTGTCGGCTACCGGATCTTTCTGCGGATAATGCAGAAACATGGTTGGAAACTTTTCAGGCTAAAGAGCAACAGGCGACAGAAGCCCTGTTGGCGTTGGAACAGAAATTAAGTGTTGCAGATGCGGCCCATAATCAGTTTGAACAGGCGTATCAATTAGTCAAAAGTATGGTTGGTGAAGTCAGCCGTAGTGAAGCATGGCAGAGCGCCCGTGAATTGCTGCGTGATTGGCCGGCGCAGCAACATCTGGCGGATCGTGTGCAACCATTGCGAATGCGATTGGCTGAACTGGAACAGCGCTTGAATAACCAACAGGATGCTGAGGATTTATTAAGCGAGTTTTGTAAGCGTCAGGGGCGACAGTATCAAGCCGAAGATTTGGAAGCGCTGCAAAATGAACTTGAAGCCCGGCAGGATGCGCTGAGTCTGAGCGTCAATGAAAGCGGTGAACGCCGTATGGAGATGCGTCAGACGCTTGAACAACTGAAACAGAAAATTCAGTCATTGACTGCTCGTGCGCCGGTTTGGTTGGCTGCACAGGATACCTTGCATCAACTGTGCGAACAGAGTGGTGAAACACTGGCAAGCAGTAATGACGTGACTGAATATATGCAGCAACTACTTGAGCGCGAACGTGAAACCACGGTAGAGCGTGATGAAATTGCGGCGCAAAAACGTGAGTTGGAAAAACAGATCGAGCGTCTCAGTCAGCCGAGCGGAGCGGAAGATAGCCGGATGATTGCATTGGCGGAACGTTTCGGCGGGGTTTTGCTGTCAGAAATTTATGACGATATCACCATTGATGATGCACCGTACTTTTCCGCCCTGTATGGGCCTGCCCGCCACGGCATTGTAGTGCCAGATCTCTCTTTGGTACGTCCACAGCTTGAAACGCTGGAAGATTGCCCGGAAGATCTCTATTTAATTGAAGGAGATCCGCAATCCTTTGATGACAGCGTATTTAATGCCGAAGAGCAGGAAAATGCGGTATTGGTCAAATCCTCTGACCGTCAGTGGCGTTATTCTCGTTATCCTGAATTGCCGCTGTTTGGCCGTGCTGCCAGAGAAAACCGTTTAGAAACTTTGAATTTGGAGCGCGATACCTTAGCAGAGCGTTATGCCACGCTCTCTTTTGATGTGCAGAAAATCCAGCGTGCGCATCAGTCGTTCAGTCAGTTTGTCGGTAAACACCTCTCTGTCGCATTTGATACCGATCCAGAAGCGGAAATCCGCGAACTGAAACAGCAGCGTACAGAGTTAGAGCGGGAACTATCCCGGTTTGAAGAGCAGACTCAACAACAGCGCCAGCAATATACTCAGGCTAAAGAGAGCCTGACCGCATTAAATCGTTTGCTCCCCCAAATCACATTATTGTTGGATGAAACCTTAATCGATCGCGTAGAAGAAATACGTGAAGAATTGGATGAAGCGCAAGAAGCCGCCCGTTTCTTGCAACAGCATGTCTCGGCGCTGGTGAAGTTGGAACCGATGGTTGCTGTTCTGCAAAGCGATCCACAGCAGCATCAACAGTTGCAACAGGATTATGAAACCGCCAAACAGAACCAGCATCGGGCTAAACAGCAGGCTTTTACGCTGGTGGAATTGGTACAGCGTCGTGCGCATTTTAGCTACAGCGATTCTGCCGGTATGCTCAACGAAAATGCGGACCTGAATGACAAACTGCGTCAGCGTCTGGAACATGCAGAATCGGACCGCAGCCGCGCCCGCGAACAATTGCGTCAACAGCAAGCGCAATATTCCCAATTTAACCAAGTGCTGGCATCTCTAAAGAGCTCTTACGAAACCAAACAGGATATGTTGAAAGAGTTGCAACAGGAGATGAAAGATATTGGCGTTCAGGCAGATGCCAATGCAGAAGCGCGTGCTCGTGAACGTCGTGATCACCTGCATGAAGCGCTTAGCGCTAACCGTTCCAGAGTTAATCAGCTTGAGAAGCAGATCGCTTTTTGCGAAGCGGAAATGGATAGCTTGCAGAAAAAGCTGCGTAAACTGGAACGCGATTACTATCAAATCCGTGAGCAGGTGGTTTCAGCCAAAGCGGGCTGGTGCTCCGTGATGCGCATGGTGAAAGACAACGGTGTTGAGCGTCGTCTGCATCGCCGTGAACTGGCATATATGGAGGGAGGCGCATTGCGTTCCATGTCGGATAAAGCACTGGGTGCATTGCGTCTGGCAGTAGCTGATAACGAACATCTACGTGATGCGTTGCGTTTATCCGAAGATCCAAAACGCCCTGAACGTAAAATTCAGTTCTTTATTGCTGTTTATCAGCACCTGCGTGAACGCATTCGTCAAGATATTATCCGCACTGACGATCCGGTGGATGCCATTGAACAGATGGAAATCGAGCTGGCCCGTCTGACGGAAGAGCTGACCGCTCGCGAGCAAAAGTTAGCCATCAGTTCGAAAAGTGTGGCGAATATTATCCGCAAAACCATTCAGCGTGAACAGAACCGTATTCGAATGCTCAATCAGGGATTGCAAGCGGTCTCCTTTGGTCAAGTGCGTGGTGTGCGGTTGAATGTAAACGTGCGTGAAAGCCATGCGATATTGCTGGATGTGCTTTCTGAACAGCAAGAACAGCATCAGGATCTATTTAACAGCCAGCGATTAACCTTCTCGGAGGCAATGGCGAAACTGTATCAGCGCCTGAATCCGCAAGTAGATATGGGGCAGCGCTTGCCGCAAACCATAGGTGAAGAGTTGCTGGATTACCGTAACTACTTGGAATTGGAAGTTGAAGTTAACCGTGGATCTGATGGTTGGTTAAAAGCAGAGAGTGGGGCGCTATCGACCGGTGAAGCGATTGGGACCGGCATGTCGATTCTGGTGATGGTGGTGCAAAGTTGGGAAGAAGAATCCCGCCGTTTGCGTGGTAAAGATATTTCCCCTTGCCGGTTGTTATTCCTTGATGAAGCGGCGCGTCTGGATGCCAAATCCATTGCCACTCTGTTTGAATTATGCGAACGCCTACAAATGCAGTTAATTATCGCCGCGCCCGAAAATATCAGCCCTGAAAAAGGGACCACCTATAAACTGGTGCGTAAAGTATTTAACAACCACGAACATGTTCATGTGGTTGGGCTGCGAGGATTTGGGCAGGATGTTCCGGCAACTCAATTGATTTCAGATGCTACTGCTTAATTAAATGGATGGTTTACGGTCATTATAAGTTGGGAAAATAAAGAGAGTGCGCCACGGATGGCGCAATAGATATTTAGCTTGAAAAATTGTACCATTATTTTCTGCTTATTAAGATTCGGTATTATTGATACGGGAAAAGGACATATTATGCGGAAGACAACATATATACCTAATAGATTTCGAGTTGCAGCGAGGCGGCAAGGGAGCGAATCCCCGGGAGCATAGATAACTATGTGACCGGGGTGAGTGAGTGCAGCCAACAAAGCAGCAGCTTGAAAGATGAAGGGTATAGCGTTGCAAAGGGAAATCTTGCTTCAATTATGGACCAAGCCGTTCAGGATGGTGCGCCAATATTGATCACCAGACAAAACGGTGGAGATTGTGTCATTATTTCAAGTTCAGAATATGCAAGTCTTGAAGAAACTGCTTATTTATTACGATCACTAGCTAATGCAAAACATTTACTTAAATCATTAGAGCAGGTGAGTGGTGGGAGTTTGCAGGAAAGGCAGTCAGATAAATAAACGCGTTAATAAAGAAAATGCGCCAACGGTGGCGCAATAATTATTCTAATCTAGCAACTATTTTTAGTTTATGTCAGAGGCCAATTCAAGAACACCACGCTATCATTGTAATGACTATTGGTACCATTTTCAGCACCGATAATAGCTGTTCCCGGATTTCCATCAAATGTATTATCGAAATAACGAAGTTTGCATGGTTTGCCATCTCCTGCAATCTCAATACAGATTTTGCCTGTACCTGATGTGTAGGCTTTAGTCGCCATGAGATTATTTTGTCCTTTACCGGTTAATGTATCTACCAGAAGATCGTCAATATATACTTTTACAGTTTGCGGGATATTTGTATTAGCGTAGGCTATCAGGCCGAATCTAATACTTTGAGGTAACTGGAAACAATATTTACCCGTATCATTAGTACCACATGTTCCATTACAGACTTTACTATTGCCTCCATTATTATCTCGGTGACTGCCTAATAAATCGGTATCGACCGATACTGCCGATTGAATATTTTTGAAGGTTAACCCTCTCCAACCCTGATTATCGCTGGAGATGATGATTGGCCCGGCATCAAGTGCATTCAAATTTGGGTCGAACCGAATAAAAGAATCACCTTTGAAAAAATAAATAAAATTTCCATCTATATCTGGCCATGAAATAATAGCACCCAGATTGCTACTAAATGCTGCATATTTCCCGGTCATTCCCCACCGATCTGAAATAGTGCTGGTCTTAATTGTGTGTAAATCGATGGTGTAATCTACACAATGTTCACCTTTAAAGAAACAGACGGTGTTTGTAGTCAATTCTATGGCTGCATCTATTCCATTTTCCAGTTCTGTTCCTTTTAATCCAGGCCAGCCATCTATAATGAAGTTTGGTCCATCAACGACTTGTGCTTTCACGATATCGAATTTAAGATATAGTGAACCTTTAAAAAAATATAAAAAACCATTTAAATTAATAATATCGTCAATATATCTTTGGAACCCGGTAGGCAGGTTGGGCCAATCTTTACCGATGGGTTGGGGGTAACCCATGTGTGTATTTAAACACTGATTATTGAACTTAATGTTTTCTTCATTCAGGAAGAAATAACTAGACATATTCATTGTTATATATCCTTTGTAATTAGAAAATAAGAGGTAATTTAAATCTTTTCGGTGCAACGGAATTAAAGTTTCATAATAAAAGCCAGTAAATAATAAGGTGGAATAATATCAACACTATGATTATGTGAAGGGGACGATGCCGTTGCCGGGTGGTTATGTCCTTGTCCTCCTCCTGTGTTTGATGTGTTGGCATAAATATTAGATCCTATTGTAGGTTTCTGCCATATTGAGCTATCACGGCTAATATCTATTTGAAATTCGGTTCGGGGATAATAGCTATAACCATATTTCATTCCAGTCCAGAAGCAATAAGACATACCCCCAATATGTCTATGACTAGGTATTTGTGATTCTGTTAATGTTGTATTTTCCACAGTAACATTTACCGAAGCCACAGTTGATGTTGTATTTTTGGAAAAGCTTTTTTCGCTGCCACTACCATTAGCTTTACTACTGCTTTGCCCTGTCTCAGAAAGAGTTTTACCACACATAACAAAACGGCTTCTTAAATCTGGTGTTCCGTTATTACCATCACAAAAAGCCCAGCCGGTAGGAGCATCCTCACCGGAGAACATCATAATCATTCCTTTTGGTAGTACATTATCGGGATCAATACTGATGCCGCTACTGTCTACTTTAATACCATTACCCGCTTTTACATTTAATCCGTCTTTATCTGCTGTTAAGCCACCGTTAGGGTTAATTTTTATTGCCTGTGTATAGTCATCACCCGGTTTTCGTGCTGAATGTGGGTTATCAGTCCGATCGGGCGTTTTACCAACTGTATGGCGATCCAGAGTATTGGTATTCTCTGTGTTGGATTCTGAAGTGGACCGGTTATATTCTTTTTCCATTTTTATCACCTTGTATATGATATTGAGTTGTTTTGTTCAACAATGAAATTGATGATTTTTTCCTTTATTTACTATTTGTATTTAAAATATAAAAAGCGTTTATTACTTGGTTTTTATTGAAAAGTATAGCTACCGCAATAACATGATTTATAGATGTTATTGTTTATATTTAAAAATTTATCCAATAGTTATTTAAATGAATTTTCGTGAAACAAAATAATTATGGGCGGGGGATTTTTAGACACAACATCAATTAATAACAGAGATTGTTATCTGATGTTTATTTTCTCTGGTTGTTCAATTTTAAGTATGACAGATCGGGGATAATAAATAGGGTTATTTTTATTGCTTGGGATAAGTGGATTGGTTTTATTTTCAATGCTGGCCTTTTGCGACACCCTCTTCAGGGTGAGGAGGATGTCAAAGCAGAGTTCTGCTTCATCACGAAGAGCGAAGGTGGATTACAGGTAAGCTCAGTATGGAAAATAGAGCTTAC
Source organism: Photorhabdus luminescens subsp. luminescens (assembly GCF_001083805.1). Taxonomy (GTDB): domain Bacteria; phylum Pseudomonadota; class Gammaproteobacteria; order Enterobacterales; family Enterobacteriaceae; genus Photorhabdus; species Photorhabdus luminescens. Next base: position 79,725 of record NZ_JXSK01000011.1, read on the forward strand.
AGTAATCCAATAATCGTTTATGGCTTAATAACTTGATCTTCAATATTGAATTTGAATAATGCATCCTCATTTAAAGTTCTTGGTAGTAGCATTTTAACAATAGGCAAAAATTTACCTGTTGCGTCTTTATAATCACGCTGATCTTTTTGCGCATCAGCTAAGCCTGAATTTTCTGAATAAAAAAGGGCTTCAATAGGTAATTTACTAGGGTCATTTTCTTCCCAGGTTGAAATTCTGATTTCATTCTGTTTTGGTGGAATATTAGGAGTACGTGGAAGTTTTTTGATACTTTCTAACATTTGATAGAAAGCTATAGCTGGATTATCGACATCTTTAGTAACATTAAATCCACATTGAAAAAGATCTTGAGAGTTTACTTTCCTATAATTTTTTATCCAATCATCGGAATTCATCACATTTTGTTCTTGGCAAGATTTACCTTTATCTTTCGCCTTAGTAATATTTTCACCACAACCTTTATTCGCTCTCTCATTTGTATAGCCATCAATAGGAAATGCACATAATACAGAAAAATCGACGCTATCTTGAGGTGCTATATGTTCAGGGAAAACAATAAATCCATTTTTATAGCCATAAGCTAAGCGTTTAAACTTAGCGTCTTTCCTTAAATATGAAAAAGAAACACCACCACTTTTTATAGATGATGAGCTAGGTTGCCAAAATTTATGATTATTTGAACGTATAGTGCCACGCAATATAACTCCAGAGCAAAGAAAAGCAGGCGATTGAGCATCACCACAATCTTTGACGGTATTATTATATTGTTGAGTTAATATACTCGCAATATTATTTTGTACCTCGGTTTCATTTTCCGTTTGAGTGAAAGCAAGAGTATTTGCTGAAAAAAAGACAATACTAAGGAGCAAACCTACAATAGGCTTTTTCATAAAATCCTCACTTAATTTAAAGTGTGTTAATTGAAATTAAATTGTTCCTCGTTCACTTCCTAGTAAAGTTTTTCACTGTTTTGCTTATATCACAACTATCAGATTTGATAGTTGTTCTAGTCAATTATTGGACTAATCTTAGTATTAACGGTTTGAAAAATATAACAATACCCAGGTTAAATTATGATTGACTTATATGAGTTTTATTCAGATTGTGTTATTGAGGAGTTTAATGATCTTCATTTTGTTATTAAAACCATTCAATCTATTACTGATATAGAATGGTACTCTCTCTTTTTCTCTTCAACTAAAAATAATATTAAAGAAGCAAATTTTATTACCAATAATGATCAATTAGCCTTAAAATATAAAAAAGAAAAATATATCAATAACAATCCCATTTTTGAATATTGCATAAAAAACACTATCCCTTTCATATGGGATTGCAATAAACTAGAAAAAAAATCACTTTTTTTACATGAAATTAAAGATTACGGCATAAATCATGGCATATCTTTTCCTATGCATGGTATTAATCATGAGTTTGGAATTTTAACTTTATCTTTTTATTGCAAAGAAGATGATTATATAGGGACAATAAATAAAAATTTCAATCAACTAATGGCATTAAGAGATATAATACTACATTATTTAATTATTTTAAAAAACAAAAAAAACAATATTAAATTAAGTGAAAGAGAAAAAGAAGTTTGTTCTTGGTATTTAATTGGCAAAACAACATGGGAGATATCACGCATACTTAATTGCTCAGAAGCAAATGTTAATTTTCATTTTAAGAAAATTAGAGAAAAATTTAATGTTAATTCTAGAGGCGCAGCCATAATAAAGGCCATTGAAAATGGTCAAATAGAATTATGAAGCCTTGTTTTACTATCAAATCTGATAGTTGTGATATAAGCAAAACAGTGAAAAACTTTACTAGGAAGTGAACGAGGAACAATTTAATTTCAATTAACACACTTTAAATTAAGTGAGGATTTTATGAAAAAGCCTATTGTAGCTTTGCTCCTTAGTATTGTCTTTTTTTCAGCAAATACTTTTGCTTTCACTCAAACGGAAAATGAAACCGAGGTACAAAATGATATTGCTAATAGATTAACCCAACAATATAATAATACCGTTAAAGATTGTGGTGATGCTCAATCACCCGCATTTCTTTGCTCTGGAGTTTTAATGAGAGGGACTCGTCCTGGATTTAAATTTTGGAAGTTAAATCCATCTTCTATAAAAAATAATGGAGTTTCTTTTTCATATTTAAGAAAAGATTCTAAATTTGGCAATACATTTGCGAGCGTTAATGGTTTTATTCTTTTTCCTGAACAAATGGCCCCTAAAGATAAGGTTAAAGTTCCTGTATTATGCTCCTATGTTCTTGATGCAAATACTTGGGGGCGTCAGGGAAATTATTGTGGTGCGCCGCCTAAACCTTCAGATGCGAAATCATGCCAAGATTTTGGTGTTTTCACCGCTCATGAATTAAATAAAGCCATTGCAAGAAAATCTGCATGGGGAATCTGTGCATTTGATGTTAGACCAACGGCTAAAAACCCAGCAGATGCTTTTTATCAAACATTACTTGCAATGCCTTATCATGGTAATGGTTTAAATTATAATGAGATAGTCGTTCAACCTTGGGATGAGAATAAGCCACAAACATTACCTATTGAAGCCCTTTTTTATTCAGAAAATGCAGGTTTAGTTAATGCACAAAAAGATCAACGTGATTATAAAGATGAAACAGGTAAATTTTTACCTATTGTTAACATCAAATTACCTAAAGGTGTAAATGTAAAACAGGCAACAGATGCTGTATTTACATTTGACCCTAAAGATCAAGTTGTGAATCAGTAATATACCCTATGGATTTCAAGATGCATCGCGACGGCAATTTGTTCTACGGCATTAATGAGTAGAAAATAAAAAATGCGCCACGGATGGCGCATAGATATTTAGTCTGATATTGTACAGTTTATTTTCTGTTTATCAGGTTAAATGTTATTAATACGAAAGTTGGAAGAGCATGTTTTAATTTGTTGTTATTCTCGCGTGGGTATTCTATTGAATAAATAATAATTTTATATTGAAATTAAATCATCAGAATTTTCTTTAGCGATAATAATACCTACCCCATTTACTTTAACCACGGCTTTCTGGCTATTTACCCATGTGGAAAGAATATCTTTTATTTTAGGTAAATAGGTTGAGAGAGTAATGCCTGAGACTTTAAGAATAACGCTTTCTTTTCCCTGATCTTGATTATTTTCTGTATCGGATTTCGTGCTCAGATTCACTTTAGCTAAGGCAAGACGCGCATCTTCTGTACCACCTAAATCGGCACATAATTTATCTGCCAGAGCTTGGCTTATTTGTGAATTATCCAGACTGGGTTTTTGAACCACGGAAGTGGATATCTGGCTAATTGGTGTAATATTGTCTTTAATATCTTGCAGCTTCATCGGTGTAGTAATGGAATAGAGTAAAGAGAGGCGAGGGCGATTGCCGAGAGATTGCCAAAAATTACCCAGGCTATTTAAATTTTCCTGTTGGGGAATAACCCGGGTATAAGCACCGGGAATGCCGGTTAATTGGCGATTATTGATTAATGCATTTAAAACCCGTGTTATCACTTGTGCGGCTTGATTATTGGGTTGGCTGTCTGGGCTGGAGCTGTCGCTAGAGGGTTTACTCGCATCCCAGTAGGTAATTAAATAGTTACAATTAATATTGACCCATCCCGGTAATAATGTGTTGGTTGCCGGGTTATAGCGTCTTGATTCGGCGGATCGTAATTGTAGATCTTCATGGATTTCATAAAGAAATACACTGACCGTCGGTTCTGATTGAATGGAATTAATTTCGGGTAGATCAAAACGAATATCAATTTTCTGACCGGGAATATCTAAATATTGAGATAAAATAGTATTTAATGCTTGATTAATCTCGATAATCGCATTGTCAGATGCAATGATGGTTGTCATGTTTGTTCCTGTTCTATTGAATATTTAAAAAGCTAATCGGCCGGTTTTATTTAATTCAAGTATCACGGCTCGATCTATATGTCTATTTTCGATTTGTTCACAGTTATCATCTACTGCTAATATTGATGACAATAAAGCAATATTCCTGATATTAGCGCCAGTTAAATCAGCCCGTTTAGCCAGATGGGCAAAATCAATTTCATTGGATAGTGTCAGTTGTTCCGGCCAAATGACTTGCCACATTTTTTTACGTAACGCTTCATCAGGGTAAGTAAAATGGGTAATAAAGGTAAAACGGCGGTTAAACGCGCTATCTAAATGACTGCGATTATTGGTGGCTAAAATCACTAATCCCGGATAATTTTCCAGTCGTTGTAATAAGTAAGATACTTCAATATTCGCATGTCTGTCTTGAGCATCTTTGGTCTCGCTGCGTTTGCCAAATAGGGCATCGGCTTCATCGAAAAACAGTACCCCGGAATCCGATTCGGCCAGATCGAAAATACGGGAGATATTTTTTTCTGTTTCACCGATATATTTATTTACCACGGTAGAGAGATCAACTTTAATCAGATCAACACCAAGATAACCGGCAATTACCTCAGCAGCCATTGTTTTGCCGGTACCCGATTCTCCGTAAAATAGGGCGCTAATTCCGGTGCCGTAACTGATTTTTTCCTGAAAGCCGGCACCCAGAATTTGGTCACGGTAATTAATTGCTGCGATAATTTCTTTTAATTGTTGTGTTAATGTGTCTGAAACCACTAAATCGTTAAAACTACGTTTTGGGGTAATTCGCTGAGCCAGTTTGCCGAAATTCTGTTGGGCGCGGAAACTTAATGCTTGACGCAGATCGGTTTCTTCCAATTGGCCTTCTGGTTGTCGGATCATTTGATATTGATAAGCTTCTTCAAGAATGAGCGGTAATGTTTCCGCGGTAAATGAAAAACGCTGACATAGCTGAGTAATATTGATTTTTTGAGTGATATTCTCCGGTAAGCTTGTTTTCAGCAAAGTTTTTTTATCCGTCAATGTCGCAATAGGCATATTAATTTGCACCATTGGTAGATGCTTAATCCAGACGAATGACTCTCCCGGTTCTACTAAGCAAACTACGCGTAATTTTGGCTGATGCAGCAGAATAGATAAATCGTAGTGTAATATTTTCGTTGTTTCTGTAAGCAAAGAAAAATTGCGGATTAATAAACAAGCGTTATGTAACCGGGTTTCTCGTATTGCATCCGCCAGCAGGTCGGATATTCTAGTTATATTTTCTTCATCGGTCAGATGGGCTAAATCAAGCGTTAAGGTATTAATGCCATGAGATCCCATAATATTACTGACTGCTAATTCTCTGGCGCTGCCTTCTTTTCCTCTGAGTATGACCAATGGGCGTATTCCGTTGGTTTCATTCAATAATATCTTTTCAAATGCATGATAAAGAGTTTGTGGATACCCATTATATGAGGAAGGCGTTCGCCAGTTAGCACAGGTTATCAAGGGGGGTAAAAGTGTTCGTTGTCCCAATAAAAAATGCCAGACAGCATTATGGGTTAAAAATTGTGTTTGTAACCAGACAGATTCTTCGTGATTATTGAGTTGTAATAATTGGTTACTGATTAACGGTGTTTGCGGTAAAAAGCTGTTTTGCAGTAATTGCCGATCACTTTGACGTTGGCTAAATAATTCAATGGCTAAAGCGAAGCTGGGCCACTGTTTTTTACTGTTGCCATTTAGAGCGGCAAATAATGCATGATAACGGTTATCGAAATGGGGTAATAAGCCTAATAATAAAATATCACGCTCAAATTCAGTCAGTTCAAAACGTTCGATCAATAATGATAACGCATCAAGGGTAGGGCTTTCCTCGATTTCTGGATGGCGAATAGGATTATTCGTTTTAGCCAGCCAATGAGGTATATCTTGCGGTGATATTAAACTCTGTTCTACTTCCTCTTCGGTCAGTAAAAAACTTTCCGGTAATGAATCGTATTGGTCCCCCTTTTGATAATAGTATTGCTGTAATAGCAGATCGATACGTTCCAAATGGGGATAAATCCAGCGTAATTCAGCCACGTTACAGGGGTTATTTGTTAGTAGGTAGTCCATATAAACCTTCTAAATGTTTTTCCAGTCAATCTTTAAAGGATGATCCAACCAAGGAAGCTTGGCGATATTCAATGGCCAAGGCCAATCGGACAATAGAATATCAAATGGCTGATGCTCTACTGTGATTTTGATTTCTTGCTCATTTATCAATAATTCACCGGGCCGTTGTAAAAACAACAGGCGAACGTCATTGCGGCTTAATTTTTTCCAGCCGGGAAGTTGGCTGATAATGGCGTCTAGCCATTGATCTATTATCAATTGTTTTTCTGGTTCAATAGGAACTAATTCAATCATTCCATCAACCATTAATCCGCATAGAACGTTATTCAATATATTTTGCTCTGTCTGTATTTCTTCGTTTCCCCAAATCAGATAGTTAAGGAAATTAATCGCGCTAAATTGGGCTTGACGATGGATAAATTGTTGATCTTCAAGTAAGCCAAGTTGATTAAATAATATAGGTAGCATCGGCCATAAAATTAATATTCCGGCATTATTAACCTGATATGGAAGAGTTTGTTTAGGCAATAAAATATACTCAGAATGTGTTTTATTGATGTTCTGTAATTGGCTAGAGTTATTTACTGTAATATTCTGATTATTCGATGTTGATAATATTTTATGGTTTTTGGATATTACCTTCTGGTTTGTTGCATATTTATATCTATGAACATTTTTAATATCAACATGAGTTATGGATAATTTCTTGCTGGATTTATCTTTATCTGCATGGTCTGAAATAAAATGTTCAGGTAAATACTGCTCTTCCTGAATATTGATGCGGTCATGATTAGTAGCAATTAATTTTTTATCGAGTATATCTTTATCCGTATTATTTGAAATGAAATGCTCAGGTAAATATTGATCTTCCTGATCATTAGTGCTGTCATGATGAGTAATAATTGATTTATTACCGAGTATATTTTTATCCGTGTGATTTGAAAAATAATACTCAGGTAAATATTGATTTTCCTGAGTGTTAACGTTGTCATGATTAGTGACAATTAATTTTTCACTGAGTATATCTTTATTCATATGATTTGAAATGAAACGCTCGGATAAATATTGATATTCTTTAGCCGATAGGTGTTTTTTACTGAATTTTGCAACAGTAATAGTTTGCCAGATCTGTTTTAACCAACTATTTAATGGAATATTGTCAGTGATAATCTGGCGAAATAACGTAATAATCGATGTTGCATTAAGTGTACCATTATCTAATTCAGTGGTGAGATGTGATAGCACTTTCACATCCAGTTTAGGTATCTCCTGTGTATGATTTAGCTGTATATATTGCAACGCATTGAGTATCAATTGTCCGGGGGAGACAGGCTCCCCAAAGTATTGTGATCTGTTTATCCTTTCGGATAGTCTGTGGTTAATAGCGCTTAATAAAGTGGGTTGCTTGAGCATTAATAACCGTTGTAGACTTGGTGCAGATAAACAGCTTTTTGCTAAAAATAAAGCTAATTTATCTTCTATTCCCGCTAATTGATTAACTAATTGCCGGATATTGATGTCAATATTTTGATGATGAGTTTTAATCTCTATTGAATTCAATGAGGAATTCTTTTGATTTAAATAATGAATGAAATTTTCAACATTAATTGAATTGTTGACATATAATAAAGAAGGTTTTTTGGTTATTTTCTGTGGTGTTGATTGTCTTAGGGATGTTTTTTTCTCCTGATTATTAATTTGATATTGGCTTAATGCTTTATTTAGCGTAGTATTAAGTCGTAAAGGGAATAGTGAATTGAAATTATGTAAACTTATTTCTCCAAGATCCAGCGTTAATGTTTCTAAATAGATATCCTGATTAATGGGATATTGAGTAAAGAATGCGTTAAATAACTTATTGATATCAGTTTGATTAAGCAGGGAGCCATGTAATACTTTTTTAGCCGCCTGTTGATTATTAGCCTCAATAGTAATGATAATCCGGTTGAATAGATTTGGCTCCCAAGGCATATTAGTATCTCATGTTTAATTGATAAATGTAGTTAATATAAAATGTTTTATATATGGAGTGTATTATACTGATTAACGAGTCTATTTTTTCATGATGTATCTAGCATAAGCTACATATATTCTTGGATGATCTCCGGTACTTAATCCTATAGCAGTTTCACTTATTTCGCTCCAACCTGAAACTAAGTTGAGATTATATAATTTATTGTTTAGATCAGGTGTTCCATTACTCCCATCACACCATACCCAGCCATTAGGTAAACTACCATTATTATAAAATGGCACAATGGTTCCTGGTGGGATAATTAGGTCTGAGAGTGCTGATATAATTGAATTGATATCAACACTTACGCCATCACTGTCTACTTTAATACCACTACCAGACTTAGCTTTTACAGAGACGCCATTACTATCAACGTTAATACCATTGCTGGCCTTAACATCCAATCCTCCCCCAACTTTTACCCCCCAACCAAGATTCACAGATATTCCCGTAGGATCAACGCTAATTGTGTTATCTTTGGATCTTACAGAGACGCCATTCCCATCAGCGGTAATACCATTGCCGGCCTTAACATCTAATCCATCACCTATTTTTATTCCCCAACCAAGTCTTACGGATATCCCTGTAGGATCAACGTTAATTGTCTTGTCTTTGGCTTTTACAGAAACTCCATTCCCATCAACGTTAATTCCGTTACCTGCTTTAACTTTTACACCGTCTGAACCTAAGCTCAATCCACTTACACCATTCCAACTATTACCGGAATTACCCCCTGCTAATTTTAAATAAAGACCAGAACCGTCAGTGACTGTAATACCACCGTTATCCCAACATTTAACACTGACGCCATCTTTATCAACGGAAATACCGCCATTATCTTTAGGCTTTACATAGACCCCATACCCGTCAACATTAATGCCATTACTTGCTTTAACGTCTAATCCTGCTCCACCAGCTTTTATCCCCCAGCCAATTCCTACAGATATTCCGTCAGGTCCTACATTAATCGTGCTATCTTTAGATCTTACAGAGACCCCATTCCCATCAACATTAATTCCATTACTTGCTTTAACTTTTACACCTTCGTTAACTATTTCAATACCGTCATGATTATCCACTTCAAGTTTATCGTTATTAATCCACAGCCCCCTGCCAGTATTTACCGCTAATCCACTAGCGTCAGTCAGTAGACTTTTATCCTTAAGTTTTACACTTAATCCATCTTTATCTGCTTTTAAGCCGCCGGTAGGATTAGTTTTTACCAATAGCCCTGAGTTATTATTCAATTCTAGTCCTGAATTTGGATTCTCAGTTTGATCGGGAGCTTTGCCCATTGCCCGGCGGCCAATATCAGCAATATCAATCAGGTCTGAATAATCCGTTTGTAGGGGAATACTGCCCTCTTTAAAACGATTTTTTAGTTCATCTGTTGAAGGCCCTACTGATTTAGGATCGGTATTTTCTGTATTGGATTGCGAAGTCGATAGGTTATATTCTTTTTCCATTTTACTTACCTTATATATAATATTGAATTATTCTGCTTTAAATATTCTGTCAATGTTGCCATATAATGAAATGACAATCAGAGAGAATATTTTATTTAACTATGAAATCGACATTATTCAACTAATCTATTTTTGCTGTTATTTTTACTTAAATTTAGTATGAACTTAAATTTTTGGTACATATAATAACTGATTATCTTCTATTACTTTTTCGTTCCATTCGGTTCCAGAGTCGCCAATAACTTCTTTGCGTTGCTGTTCAGTGGCGATTCGCATATTACCGGTACCGGTTGCCGTTGAAGGTAGACGCCCTAACGTTAAGGTTTCTAAGATATTATAGGCTTCATCACCCAGAGGCGCGCCATTATTCTGCCAACGCTTATAAGTACTGGCAAAATTCTTGAAATGTTCTGGTGATAGCCAGTGGAAAATCATAGAAAGATGGGCGGGAAATTCGGTTAAGATCTCTGTTTTTACCCACGCCTCCAGTTTATAAGGATCGACCTTATCATTCTCAATAAGCTGACGATTAATCACTACACTGACGATAAATGAAAAGCGGTCAGCCAACGCGTATTTTTCATTGGAAAAATACCAACGATAGCGCCATGCGTCTTCTGATTTCGGGAAATCATATTGTTGGCCTGATATTTTTTTAAGTAATATTCGGCCTTTAATGCGATCAAATTCCACTACTTGTGCTTTAAGTGCATAATCGGCGGGAGAATCATTATTAACTAATGTTTTTGTAACTAATGTTTTTGTCGGCAGTCCATCGGGGGTAATAATATATTTCAGGGTGATTTCATCATTTGTTTCGATCATAGCAGGGAAGGGGCTTTGGGTGCTGGAGATTATCCAACGTTCATCTTCTGTTCCCGTTTGATATGTCTCACTGGCATAAACCAGTTGATAATCCATATCTTCCATCCATACCGGGCTATTACACCAGCGTAAATTACCTTGTTCAAACGCGATTTTCACACGATCTAAATTACGCTCTAGATCACTGCTATTACGGGTGTCAAGTGAGAAGGCGTCTCCGGTAATATCGGTGATCATTTGGCCCCGTAATGTGAATTTTCTGTCGCCCTCAATAATTATCAGATTAATCACTTGACCATGTAATAATTGGTCTGCCGTTTCTTTTTGGGTAATGATTAATTGATGATTTTTAGCATTGGGCTCACTCCTTATTACCAGATTATCGGGCTTTTGTTCACTGTCGAATTTTTTGTCAGGCTTTACCGGTAATAACTGACGATGTTCAATCAGATAGAAAGGTAAATTAGCCAAATTGGGTTTTTCTTTGAAACATTCTCCTCCCAGACCAATGCGGGCGGCAATCCGTTTTTGCAGCGCGGACACTTTATCAATACGAATATTATTACGCTGATAGGTCAATTCAGGTTGTTGCGCCAAATAACCGCGCTGGGTAGAGAGAAAATCCAATGAATCCAGAGTGAGTGGTCTGGCCGCGCGATGGGTACCAAAATATTCCAATAAGTCATTCAGGATTGATAATTCTTTTGCATAATTTTGCGGATGGATACCGTCATCACTGTTAATTTGGGAATCATTATTTAGTTGTTTGATTAAATCGGGCATGATTTCCTGATGGACTTTCTGACCGACAGTGTTGGCTTTAAAAGGCCATTGTGCGCCGGATACTGCATTTCCCCGTTGTTTAAAGGCTAACAGTTTCGGCAAGATAGCGAGTTCGGCGCAGCCGTTAGCCAGTATCTGTTCAAACGGCAATATAAATTGGTGCAAGTGTATTTGCTGTTGAGTCTCCGCGTAGGTCTGTAATCCATAGCAGGCGGGTAATTTATTGCTGACTGGATAGTAATCCAAAACTTTACGATGTTTGCCCCAGTTTAATAATTCGGGCTGCGTCTCGATTAAGGGCTCTGCAATAATCTTGCTCGCTATATCTTGTTTAGAAACGGCGACTTTTACGCCGCCTTTGGCGGTAATAATGAGCGGGCTTGCTGGCGAGGAAATTAAGCTTAGGGGATCGTTACCCCATAGCCTGGAATAATATCCTTGAGCGATGGTCCAGGACCAATTATCGTCCGCCAGCGGAGAAATATTTTCATCGTGTTTGTCTAATGCCAATCGGGTAATACTTTGTACCCCGGGGATAGCCAGTAAACGATTAGCCAGATGACTGAGCTTTAATTCTGTCGGCTTGGTGTAATCTTTGGCCGCCGGTAATTCGGGTATCCAGCCGTGGTGTAAATAAGGTCCCGCGAATATTTCTTCATTGCTATAGCCTAATTCTTTCATGGCTTGAGTGGTATAACGTAACGGTGTTGCCAGTACCGTTTGTGCGGTTGTCATATAGACTTTAGCGAAGATGTCAGTAATATCTTTAACGTCATCATCTAGCTCAATATTAAGCTGCAATAGGAAATCTGTTGGTTGTAGCCAGATAATTTTACTGACGGATTCCCCCAGATTACGGTTATTTTTTAGGAAAGCCGCCAGACTTTGCTGCGCTAATGTTTTATCGATCTCAGTTTCCCGGCTAGGGAGTAGATAAAGCCAGTAGTTGCCTCTCAGTGTTAATTGTTGGCTGTCTGGCGTTTTAATAAAACTGTATTCGCGTTTTTCTTTGTTATACCAATATTCATAGCGTTCGCTTGCAGGTTCACGAATTAGCTGTACATCGTTAAAGAAAAAATAATCTGCATTGTTGTTGTTATCGCTACTATGTAAATCCAGTAAGGCGCGGCGATAATCGTCTGCGGTAATCGGGCCGCAGGTCAGCATTTGTTGTGGCCCGAATTCCTGTGGAAAAATGCCATCGTCCGGTGTCTGTTCTTGTTTTTCCGGGGTAAGCAGATCGCGCAGGGGGAGCGAATGGCGATAGGCTAAATCGGATGCGCCGTAACAACAGGCTTCTAATAAGGTAATACCGGGATCATTTTCCGCTGTATTGCTCCAGAGTTGCCCAGACTGTTGCTCAATCACTGTCTTCGCCTGAGTCAGTAAGGTATCAAAGGCAATATCGTCTTTAACGATGGGAAACAGGGCATCCTGATTATTCATGGTTTGCTCCTTTATTAGCGAAACTCTTTTCTGACCAAACTAAAATCAGTACTTCATTATCAGCCGCTTCTACACTGTCACCGACTGCTCCTGCGGTTTGGGATGATTTTTTCAACGTTAAGTTGGTGACCCGTTCAACTAAAGGCGATTGCTGAATCGTAGCTAATAACGGGTAGTAATCAATGCGGTTACCGGTCGTGACGCCGATAGCGCTATCTTCCGCCCATGGCATATATTTTCGGCTGAGTTCCTGCTGTAACTGATGACGGCCGTAGTCGGGATTAACCCCTGCGACAAATACCAGTTGATAGCTGATCAGCACATCAACGTAGGTGGGGTTATCGATTTTGACGGTGGTCCAGGGACTGCTGAGTTGGCTTATCCAGTCGGCCATTTCCGCCAGTCGGGCCGGATTCAGGATCGGGCGTAGCGCATCGTCGTTATCTTTGTAACGGCTGTTAGGGATCACGATCAGTTGTTGCGTTTCAGGAGCCGGGATTTTGGTTAATTCATTGGCGGAAGGGTATTTGACATCAAATATGCTGATAAAATTCTCTTTCAGTAGCGTAACGATATTATCCCAACTTAAAGCACGGTTACGATGGGACAACCGGGGAGGAATTCGCGTAAGAACAGCGGATTCTGTTTCTTTCGGACGACCGTTCCAGGATGCCCAGGGTTGCTTCACACGGCTAATGGCGACGGACGCGCTGACGGTTTGCTTGATGCTATCGGCGGCCAAGCCATTGATAAAGTGGTCATTTTCAACAGTTTCTGGGTTAATTAATGTAGCGGTGGCAGCGTTATACAGTATGTCTTGCATTCTTGGATAATCTTGAGGGGCGGTCTGCTGGGTTATCTCCGCTTTCAGCCAGTATCGTCCCACCGGCATCAAGGCGGCTTGATTTGATGCGTCCTGTGGCAATAACGTACTCCATATCCCCCGGTCAAACAGGTTGTGAGTGTGATCGTGAACCAGTTGATTTAATGATTGCCAGGTGTTTTGCTGATTCAGATAAGACCAAGATAGCGTAAGTTCTTGAATTCCGACCAGTTGCCAGTATAGGGATAACGTTTGTCCCGGTAACACGTTGGTGAAGCCCAAATAGAGTGCGTCATTGGCGAATGAAGGCAGTTCTTGGTTTGGGTTTCCCCAACCAAAGGGAGTCAGGGGATAAACGGTATATTGCTCAGTTTTTACTTTAGCGCTGAATGTGATTTGCAACGCACTGATTTGTGGCGTGTAGGGTAAATTTTTACCTGTCGGATCTTGCCAGTATTGGCTGTGCATAAAATCCTGCTCAGCCAATTCTATGCGCACTGACGCGGGCCAATCATTGGGTGAGGGGCTATCAGTAACCGAGTAGTTCATTGCCGGTAAGGTAAAACTCAGGCTTTGCCCTTGAGGTACATCGGTTCCGCTAAATAATGACTGGGTTGCATTGAGCGCCTTTCTTCCCTGTGGAGTGACTAAATAACCCTGTACTTTAAATACGCCATTGTTGCCGGGTTTGGGATCATACTTTTCATACCATGTTGAAAAGTTCACTTTGGGCAAGCCAACCCATTGCGGAGTCAGGGTAAGTGTCGCGTTTTCAGAACCGTACCATTCAGGGGCAACCAGATTAAAGCCGGAACCCAACGAGGGAAATTGACCAAAGGGGAAACTGGTTTTATCTGTTTGTTCAGTTCCGCCATCGGAGGCATAGCGCACACTGCGGTTGCCGTTAATATTGATTTCAATACCGGTAATTTTGGGTAGTGTGGGTTGCTGAGTAGTGCCTAATTTTAATACTGGTACGTCGAATGTGATGCCATCAAGGTTATCTGGCGGGCTGATAGGATCATCGTTGGATGATAATCCAAGTTCAATACTCTTTTTGTCGATAAGTTTTACCGACAACGATAACCAGTGATCTTCTGCACTGATTTTAGCGGTGAGGTGTTCAGCTTGACCTTGCCAATCGCTTTCCAGCGTTAATGTGATATGACGTTCTCCAGCGGGCATAGCAAACAGAGGAGAGGTGATCAGATAACCGGACAGAACTGCCACATCATTGGCTGTTGGGCTAAAAAGTTGAATACCGTTTTCGGGTAATGCAATGTTATCCGAGAGATTAAAGGGGATTGCTGATTGCCAACCATTGTGACCGTCTTTCCGATACCAACGCAGGTCGGTCAGTGATCCTTGATTCGCCAATAAATCCGCGTCTGACGCATAGTGTAACGAATTGCCGGCGCTATCTTGCCCGGCATCAAATAGCGTGCCTTGTGATACCAAAAATTCCGCGTTATCCGTATTCAGGACAACGCTGATGGCGACACTATCCGCCTGAGCATTTTTAGGATTCAGCCCTAGTAATTCTCGATAATAAAGATCGCGATGTCGTGCTGGGAAGGTGTTTAATAATCGATTGGTTGTTTCTAATAGTTTTAAAAAAGCCAGTATAAAAGCTTGATGCGGCGGTAAAAGTCCATTGGCTTGATTAGCCTGTTGGTAAATATTGGCTAATTGCTGAGGATCGTTTTTCTGAATAAAGTAAAAACTGTCCCAAAACTGTTTTTTATCTTGATCGAAAGGAATAATGGCGGCGTATTTTTTAAGCCAGTTTAAAATATCCAGCGTACTTCTTTCATCAAGTTTAAAAGCAGTATTTGGCACGATAGCGGAGAGTTTATTATCTAACTCGGCCTGTCCCATATTGATACCACCTGTTATTTGAATGTATTCCTGATCAATTATCAGAATTTAAAAATAAGGTTGAAGGGAGGATTTATCCGGCACTGACGATATATTGACTGGCAATAAAACGGCCTTTTCCCATACTTGGCGTTGTCACATCCGGGCCGCTCGATGGATTATTCGCCGGTTGTGTCGGGGTGAAACGGGCGGTAAATTGCTGCCCGACCACGATTACTGTGGCGGTGCTGCGACAAAAGTTTGCCTGCTGGCTGGCATCCAACTGAGCAATAGTGACCATTCCCATACCGGGTATCGGGTGGCTGGGAGTAATATATTGCGCCTGAAATTGGACCTTTTTTTCGTCACCGACAATGGCGATCTTTTTGCCTTGGAGCTGGGCGTGTCCGCTGCCTCTAATGGTTGCCGGTCCCAGAAGCGTGACTTGTCGATTGCCGAATAGCGGTTCAAATAGCAGATTGTCACCATCTACCACGACTTGTTTACTCATAGGTTCACCCATACCTGACCTTCGCTGACCTCAAGGATGCCATCAATTTGTTGGTTGATTTCGCTGCCTCTCAGGGCGTAAGTCACCTGAACATGCAGGGTATTGGGCAAGTCTGTTCTCTGATTTATCTGAATCATCGTGATTTCCGCGCGTGGTTCATAGCGCAGTACCCGCTCTTCAATGCGAGTTTGGATTTCTGCTATCAGTGCATCATTGATATTGGCAAACAGATAATCATTTAGACCACAACCGTAATCTTCACGCATAATGCGTTCGCCGGGTTCAGTGAGAAACAGAATTTTCATGCTTTGGCGAACATTCTCTGCACCTGATGCCATTTGGACTCCGGTGGGTATTTCTGGATGCGTATTATCTTTAATAAAAAATTGTGGCGGAAAGGCCCAACCCCGGCCATAAATATCGGCTAATATGTTGTCTGTCATTTCGCTGTCCTATTATTGTGTTAAGTTAATTTTCGCACCTTTAATATCGACGCCGGACTTTCCAGCGGCTGACAGGGATTTTTCCGCCTGTAGGTTAATTTCCTGGGCTTTGGTGACGAGATTCTTCGCTGAATCTAGCGTGATATCTTTATCCTGTTGCAGTGATAACGCATGTTTTCCGCTATTAAGGGCGGCAATTTTATCTTGATGATTGAACACTAATGCTTGTTGATTATCCCCTTGTTTAATAACTAGGGTTTTTATTGGGTTTTTTTCACTGGGTTCTATTGGTGTTTTATTTTTCGGGTTGTGCATGGCGCCTAATATCACCGGGAAGCGGGGATCGCATTCAAAGAAGCCGATAATCACCTCATCCCCCGGTTCCGGGTAGAAACAGAACCCGCTTTCATGACTGGCATAAGGTTTACCCAGTCGGGCAAAAAGCACGCTGTTAGTTAAATTTAACGCCGGTATCTTGACCGGAATACGGTCCAGCGACTGCTTGTCCTGTTGGTATTTTTCCACAATCCCTACATGCAGCTCTTTAACCTGCGGGACCGCCGGTTCTGTCTCCGGCAACAAGCCCAGAGTTAACCGGGTGCGCCAGCCTTGCCGCTGATTGATGGTCTGACTGACGCCGGTGATGATGCCTTTGCCATCCATCCCTTGACCAAAGCCGTTTAGTGCCAGCAGATCACCCGGTTGATAGCGGCTATCCCCTGCAACTTCAACATTGCCGGAAACGTTATGGCTTCGTAGGTGATTCATCATGCCTTGAGCAAAGTGTTTGGCTTGCTCATTATCTTGCGGATAGCTAAAAACCCATTGCCATGTCTGATCGGTTAAAGTTGCCAGACTGTCTGGCGCGAGTTGACCACTGCCGAGTCGGCTGTTTTTTGCCTGAGTGGCCTGAGACAGTTTTTGTTGCGCGATATCCCAGGATTGTACGCTCACCATTTTGGGGCTGTGTCGGTTATCCCATTGCAGATCCGCCTCAAACAGCACAATCTCTTGATCGCCGGCACGTTGTTTAATCGTATGTACGGTTGATTGATTAAGTGATTCCGGCGTTGCCAGCGTGACAGTTTCGTTACCGGGTAATAACCAGATATTGGTCGCGGCCAACCGATTTTTTAAGAATTTCCAGTCATGGCAGCGAAACTGGACCATTTGCTCATGCTCAGTTTTAAGCTGAGGCGCCTGTTTTATCGTGACGGGTATCCCTGCCTGACTGAATAGTTTTCTGATAATGGCTTCATCACTTTGCTGACTGAATAGCTGTGAATGAAAACCATCAGTGAGTTTTTGCAGTGGGTGTTTCGCCGTCAGGGTAACCAGACTGTCCTGACCTTTGAACTTAAGCGCTTGCCGAACAATGATCCCCTTAAACAACACGGTTTTTTGCAGTTGCACGATCAGTGCTTGATTGGGCCGACAGCTTGTCAGTTCAGCTTGTGCTTTGGCGGTAAAAATCGCGTTGGCGTCGCCGGCTACGTTGAGAGTGATGTTGGCTGTGGGGATACCGTTGATTTGATGGTTTACGGTCAGACTAACCACAGAAAACTGGCTGAGGGTTTTTCCCGCTATTTTAATCTCTATCGCCGGTATCTTCATGCGTCCCCCTGCGCTTGTAGCGTTTGCCCTGGGGTGAAATCATCAAGATTATCCAGATCGTTTTGCCAGGCGAGGGTGAGGTAATCAATACCGCCTGCTAGAGAAGCCCCGGCGCCTAAGGCGATTAACGGCAGAGAGAGCATATCGGTCACGCTGACTGCGGTGATTGGCGGTGATTTTAATTGTTGCTCAGTGGCTTGAATAACAAAGCTTTCGTCCGCGACTAAGGATAGGGTGGCGCTAGCCCGCAGTGGAGTCGCATCACGATCAAATAGGGTGTAATTAATGGCAAGACCGCTGGCTCGGCAGGCGAAATAACCTTTGTTTTCCCAACGCATTTTGCCCCATTTGATTTTGAGGAAGTGGGGAACGCTGGTGCTGGCATCCACTGTACACAGGGCTTTCAGCGTCGCTAATTGGGTTTCTACCGGGATATTGTTGCCCGGCATGGTCGCGTCAAATAGCAGGACTAACGTCAAACCGGCGGGTTGCGATAGCACATAGCGGCTGCTTTGGCTGGCATTGTTAACGCTTTCATCCTGTTGGTAGCGGGTTTGATAATCGAGCTGAATCCCATCAGGGTTATACATCGCCTGTAAGCTGCCTACGGAGATTTTCCCTTCCCGGTCTTTAAAGGCAGTAAGGGTGAGTTTGGACAGGCTGCGTTCAATTAAGCTCATAATAGCCTCCTGTTTCACGCAACGCCTCTAACACTTCCCGTTTGACGATCTCGATCAGACGGGCGTTATCCAGCGTCTCCTGAGCTAATGTCTGTGGTGTGACGGGATTAAGTGTGATGGGATTACTCGCGGAATCGGTGACTTTGGCCTGAATAATCAGCTCTTTAATTTCGACGGTCATACTTTTACTCCTAACCAGCGCATATCCTGATAACGTAATTCCAGTGAGTTCACCAGAACGGTGTTGCTATTGGCGTCAAAATCGCTGGTGGACCAGCGCACCGGTAGCGCGTTGCTTAATGTCCAGCTTGCCACGGGTAACGAATGTTCATTCAGTAACATAATCACGACATCGGCATAGACTGCTTTTTCGCCACGCAGGACGCGATCAAACACCAGCGTCAGCGGCGTCACAGTCATCACGCCACGCTCCAACACCAGACTGCCATGCTGGATTTTTTCAGCCAGCCAGGTATTTCTGGCGTTTTCCCCGCCTTGGCTGTGTTGGGTAATTTGTAACTCACGGCTCAGGCCCGATATCCGTTGAAAGGCGATATCGAGCGGACTGGGAATGTTGTTAAAAAGAAAACTGGCGATAAAACGGTGTGACACTGCCGGGGTGTAGAGGTTGTTCATATTTTGCCTCTGTTTAACTTTTGCTTCTGTTTAACTTAGCGGGTAGTACCGGTACGGGTATCGAATGTCAGGCTTAACTCAATAAATTCGGCTGGCATTAAGACCGCGAGGCTGATTTTTATGATCATTTTTCCGGCCTGTATATCCGCTTCACTCATTGATTCGCCCACACCGAGCAACACCTTGAACGCTTGATCTTCTTGGGTTCCTCGTAGCCCGCCGTTTAACCATAACTGACGCAGCCAGTTATAGGCTTGTCCTTTAAACTTCATCCAGGTGATGGCGTTATTGGGTTCAAAAACGAAGGCCCGGCCTAGTTGAGTCATATGAGCTTCGATATAAGAAACCAGACGGCGGATCTGGATATAACGCCAGAGGGAACCGGGGGTATTGTCCAAGGTTCGGCATCCCCAAATCCTAATGCCTTTACCGGGAAAGCTGCGAACCAGATTCAGCGAGGCGCCATCCGGGTTAAACAGCGCATTGGCTTCAATATAAGCGCGTACCGGGCTGATCACTTTGGCTAACGCGATGTTGGCGGGAGCGGTCCATACGCCTTGTTGGTTATCGTTACGCTGGATGATGGCAGCTACTGCGGCGGTCGGTGAAAGCACGATAGGATTTTGCGCTTTATCCTGATAGGCGCTTTTTAGTCGCGGCCAGTATACGGCGCCCCATTGTCGATCAGCGGAAGAGAATTGAGTTAAACACTCGGCGGCTAATGTTGGATCGTCCGGCGCATCCAATAGCCCCATAATGCCGCGTCGGCTCTTGCAAAGATTGAGCGCCGATTGCCAAAATTGTAACCAAAGATCTCTTTGAATATAGGAAATCTCTGTCTGATTAAAGCGGATAACATCCGGGGTGATAATCAGGGTAATGTCGTTCTCTGCGGCAATCGTTTGAATCAGCCACGTTTGTTGCAGCGCGGTGATCAATGACGAAAAATCGCTTAATTGTTTCTCCGTACCTAATGACAGCACATAGGCTTGTTGACCGCCGTTTTCAAAGAAATGGCGCACGGAATAGTACATTAATCCTGACTCAGGAAATGACCGGGCAAAATCGGCCAAGCTATTGAGTTTGATAGCGGTTTTATCGTCATCGTTTTTATTGACTGGTGATGAGGTATAACCAATAAAAACCGGTATACCGATAAACGTGTCATCCTGTTTTGGGGATATCATATTTTCTGTGACGGTGACGCTCGGCTGTGTTATTTCCATTATCGTCTCCTTAACGACTGAATAGACGCGGTGTTTAACCGCGTCTCAGTACGATTACTGTGCTACATTTTGTGAAAACTGAAGGATAATAAATTCAGCCGGACGTACCGCGGCCATGCCCACTTTGACAATCATTTTCCCTTGTTTAATGTCGTCGTCGGACATGGTGATCCCTTTACCAATTTGAACAAAATAGGCTTCTTGTGGTTTATTTCCCGCTAATGCCCCTTGTTGCCATAAGGAATAGAGATAGTTGTCAATGGCCGACTTTACTCTTTCCCAGGTGGGCTGGCTGTTGGGTTCAAAGACAGCGGATTGCATAGCTTGTTTGATATCCCGCTCTGCGCTATTAAAGAGACGCCGTACTGGAATGTAGCGCCAGTTGTCATCATTTTGCAGAGTACGCGCCCCCCATACCACAAATCCTCGATGGTTGAAGTAGCGAATGGCATTGATGCCTTGCTGATTCATGGCGCCTTGTTGATCGTCATTGAGTCGTTCAGTGACGTCGCTAATTCCGCTTAGCACGACATTCGCCGGCGCTTTCCAGACGCCGCGGCTGGCGTCAGTGGCACAATACACGCCCGCCATCACTGCGCTGGCAGGAATAGTGTTGCCGTTGGAGGCTATTTTGTCTTGTATTGCTTTAACCGCTTGTTGATAGACAGTGAGATTTTTCTGTTTGAGTTGCGCCAGATTTTTGACTTCGTTTGCTGCCGCATCTTCATAACCTGAAACTGCGATCAGGCTATCTTCCACTGGAATAAGTTGTGAGACTTTCACCGCCGGATAGTAAGTTGCGGTTTGCGATTGCACATTAACGCCCGGTATGCTGGTTTTAGTTTGGCTGTCAGCGATAAGGAAATAGCCGGCATTCAGTAATGCGGGTGTTAAGCTGCCGTATATTGCGCTCTGGTAGGAAGAATCCTGTTCAGGACAGGCGATTAAGGTAATTTCCAGAGCTTGCTCAATTAACTCGGGGATTAATGCCAAAGCGGCAGTTTCTTGGGGATTAGCAATTGGCAGGATATAGCAAGGCCCACCGCCATTTTGAAAATAAAGTTTTACCGCATCGCTACTTGTTGTGTAGGTACCGACAGCTACAGCGTAAGTATAACCAGAGCTTGTATCACCCGCGTTAACAGCGATATTGGCAGTAGCAACGATATTGGTAGAGGCAACAGCCGCTGCATCGCTTTCAACGTTCCCGGAAGGAGGAGAGGGCGGCGGCGGCGTTGGTTTAGTCGATGTGATGGCGATTGACGTAATACAACCGACATTAAATAAATTTGTAAAATCCAGCCAGCTACTAACACGTATCGCTTTTAGGGGTGAGCTAGTTTTTTTGGGCTGGAAGCGGCCGATAAAAACTGGGATTGCGGTGTTCCCGTGGCTGATAGAGAGCGATAATGACGCATTTTCTTCAATATAAACGCCGGGATAGGTCGGAGTTGTTGGCATGTTGCCTCCAATTATTGTGCGATATTCTGTGTGAACTGCAAGATAATGAATTCGGCTGGACGAACCGCGGCCATGCCGATTTTGACGATCATTTTGCCCTGCTTAATATCGTCATCGGTCATGGTGACGCCTTTACCGATTTGCACAAAATAAGCCTGTTCAGCTTTGCTACCCATCAATCCGCCTTGCTGCCAGAGGGAATGGAGATAGTTATCAATCGCCCGACGTACAGCTTCCCAGGTTGGTTGGCTGTTAGGCTCAAATACCGCGAAACTCATGGCGTTTTTAATGTCTCGTTCCGCGCTATTAAACAAGCGGCGAACTGGGATATAACGCCAGTTATCGCTGTCCTCAAGGGTTCTGGCTCCCCAGACCAGCGTACCGCTCTTAGGAAAGGTACGGATCATATTCAGCGCCTTACCTTGGTTATATTTTCCTTGCAGGTCGTCAGTCATCGGATATTTAGGTTGTAATCCTCCTTGAACAGGAACATTGGCGGGAGCTTGCCAGACGCCCCGGCTATTATCGACACTGGCAAAAATACCGGCCATGACGGCACTGGGTGGAATATCAACCGGGGCTTTCTTTTCTCCCCATCCCGCAGTCAGCCAGGGGTAATAAACCGCGCCATATTGAGTTGCCGGATAAGATTTAACAACATCGTCTGGTTGTAGGCTTGAGGTTATTTGGGTTGTAGGGCCATCAAAAATGGCGAATAATCCTTTGCCTAATTGACAAAGTGTCCCGACGGCGGTGGTGATCTCTTCTCCGGCGGCAACCAATAGCGTGACATCATCTAATACCGGAACTTGCTGTTCTAAATCTTGCGTTTTGACGAGATAAGCATATCCTCCGCCGTTAATAAAATAGGCACGCAGTGCGATATCAAGTTTATCGGTAGGATTAAATTGCCCACCTTTTAGCGTCAAATATTCCAGCCAGCTACTGACGCGAATATAGGGCTTACCTGATATTAATGAATTATTATTTGCGACGGCAAAAACAGGCACTGCCGTTGCACCCGAACGAACAGAGAGTGCTGGTGAAGCGTCCTCTTCAATATAAACACCGGGATAAGTTGGGGTTATTGGCATATTGCCTCCAAGTTATTGTGCGATATTTTGCGCGAACTGTAGGATGATGAATTCGGGTCGAACTAATGAGCCATGCCAATGTTGATCATCATGTGTTAACGCATGGATAATTGGCGATGTCAGATAATTGTTTTCTTCAATATAAACACTGAGATAGATCGTTATTGCGATCTATTAAGGTGCTTGAATGGTGACGCGATCCGCGACCAGTGCTATTTCTTGAATAGCGATATCATTGCTGGCGGCATCAAAAGAAGGGGAAGTGAATGACGTTGGGAAGGCGTTTGTCACATTCCAGGTCATCAGAATTTCAGTGCCGGCTTCATTGGTCAGGCTAATTGCGATATCTTTTTTCTCAACTTGATTAAGTTGAATCGCATTAATCCAGTCAAAAAGCTTAGTGTCGCCAGAGAAGACGCCTTTACGCAGAGTAATATTGATCGATTGGCGTTGGCCCGGCATTTTATAGTAATTACCGGTACCATCTTTATATTCTATGACATCATGAGAGATATCGAGCCCGGAAACGTTGTTGAAAGGAATTTTCTCATCACCAATAGAGACAACAAACCGATAAGCAGGAATCGGATAGTCAACAGCAATTTGTTCTGGAGTTATAGCCATGATTTTTTCCTTGATTGTTTACATTTGAAATATAAGAAAAACGTCTATTACGTTGTTTTTCTTAGAACCTAACGATTGGGTATAGCTACCGCAACAACCTGATTTGTAGAGGTTATTTTTATATGAAATAACGTAGAATCTATTTCAGTTCATTACAAAAAAGCCAAACAAAATAGCCTCAATGGGCTAGATAGTTATTTGACGATTATTTAAATCACCTTTCGTGAAACAAAATGATTATAGATACGGAATTTCCAAGTGCGATTATCAATTAATAATAATAATGATTGTTAATTGATATAGTATGTTTTGATAATTTTATGCATCAGCATATCTTGATTGATTTCTATAACAGGAAAATAAAAACACCCGTAACTTTAATCTTGATTAATATTTCAAATCCATACTATCGCTTATTGCCAGAGGGTTGTGTTTTATTTTTCAGGTTATTTTTTTCAAGAGTAAACAAATCATGGTAATAAATGAGGTTATTTTATATTGATTGGTGAAAATAAGTTTGTTTATAATTTCTATGATAAATTTATGATAGAGGAGAAGATAATTATAAAAATGATTATTAGAGAAATAATTTAAAAAGTTTATTAAATTACAGGAGGAGTGATTTTATTCTGATATTAAAGATGACGAGTATAGGGAATGATGGGAGCTATATATTGACAATATAGCTCCCGATTTTTTCATAAAAATAATGACACTCTGAACATATATTACAAATCTTTAATACTAAATCTTATCTTAATGTAATAATTCTTTTTACTTCCACTCTTTATATATAAATTATTAACATCTAAAATACTTGTTTCAAGTTTCCCATTTTCCATTCTTCCAGCTTTAAAATCTTGGGAGTTGCTATTAATGATATTTGCCAGATAGACGCCCATCATGCTTAAATTTTGAATCTTTATTGCCAATGAGCGGAAACCTTCTGAATCATTGATCTCTAAAATGACATTACCATCTGATTTTTCTCCTCCTTTGAAATATAAATATTGTCCTATTGCTATTTCACTGAAATCAAGCAAGTTATTATTGTATATATTGAAATCGGATAGAGAATGATTATCTGAAACTGTTTGTTGCTGCATTAATTCAGGGCTATCTTTTTCTTTACCCGGTAAAAATATATCATAATCTTCTCTTTTTAAAGCATCATCGAAAGTGATAATTTTATCATCTGTTGTCACCACGCCAATCACATATTCGCTATAATTTAGTGTGTTATGACTGTTTGTAAATAATATAGATGTCAAAAGATATTTTATATCTCGTGGTTCGTTAAGATATTCATTGCTATTAATCGCGGTAGTATCTCGTTTGGTTCTACTTGAACTTGCAGCTTTAGACTGTGGCAGCGTTTTTAATTGTTTATTTTCCCAATACTGTTCATGTTCA
Source organism: Photorhabdus luminescens subsp. luminescens (assembly GCF_001083805.1). GTDB lineage: Bacteria > Pseudomonadota > Gammaproteobacteria > Enterobacterales > Enterobacteriaceae > Photorhabdus > Photorhabdus luminescens. The sequence continues at coordinate 104,657 of NZ_JXSK01000011.1, forward strand.
TTTCGATAGCCGCGCGTGACGGCATAAGAGCGAGTTGTTATTCTGGGTTTGCCATTATCCCAAATTTCTCTACAGGCTAATACATGAATATTGTCATAATTTTTCTCTTTAATGAATTCAATAAGCTCCTTAATACTGACTTTTTTATCAATAGGGACATTTGGGCTAATGCTGAGTAAGTCAACCGCCGGTGTTCCATCATTTGCTCTTATTATTGTTTTTCTGTTTTCTATTAATGCCGAAACGTACTCTTTTTCTTTATCTTTTTCATACCATGAAAATTGATATTCTGCGACTTTAGGCACCGAGCTATTTTTTAATTTTGAAGTGCTAATACCGGTTGCATCTTCTGCCCTTAAATTGGTATGTTTTTCTATAATATTACCGATATTCTTTAACTGCTCAAGTTTCTTCTCAGTAAATAGCGATTTTAATAAGTCATAATCTTTATATCTGTCAGGGAATGCTGACCAGAATTTTTCATAATTCCCGCCAATAGCTGAATGAGGGTTTAATTTATTAAACTCATTAACAAATCGTTCAATAAGTGGATCATCTAACCGGTATTCATCTGGCGCCCAAAATATAAGGTTTTTATTTTTGGGAAATATAATGGGTCTGGCTGAATTTTCACGGCCGCCATGAGCGGAAAAAATGGCAGTTTTACTGGTGGCAGGAGTGCCATTTTTATTCCAGGCCGCATAGATATTGAATTTAGAGTTAGATTCATCAACTCCCACAATATAGTCTGAATCATTGTTATCCAATATTTTAAATTTACCCACTTCTCCTTTATCCCTTGGTAGATAAAATGCATCCTGCCGAGTATCTGCTGTTGGCGATTTAACAAATGTTTTAGGTCTATTGGCATTTTCGGTCAGTATTTTTTCTGATGAACTGGTTAATGCTTGAAATTTTCTATGTTTATTAATATATGCCAGCGCATAAGCTGATCTGGCTACTCTGCCATTTCCGTCGCCGAAAGGATGAATTTCAATTAACGTTGAATAGATTAGGAAAGGATCAACACCATTAACGCTTTTTGTTCTGGTTAAATAATAAGGAAGAATAGTTTGAGATGATTCCATATGTGGAAATATTTGATCACCAAAACCACGGTAATGTCTTAAATTAATGTCTGGTTTTAAGCGATATAGCTCATTGTGCAATTGCGTCAATACATTAAAATCACTGATATCTTTGTCAATATATTTGGATAGTACACTTGTGACATGTTGTGCATCATTCGCGTTTGATGTGCTTTTACTGACAATCCAATTTGCTGCTTTATTTAAATGACTGTCTCCTGGAATATCTTCAATATTGATAACTTTTACTAACTGATCTGAAAATGTTAGTTTTTCATCAAGGAAATTTGAAATATCATTAATTCGTTTTCGGTCATTTTTTAAAGCATAACTTCTTATTGTCACTTCATCTTCGAGTTTCCTAAATGGTATTTTATTGATTGGATTTCCTTCATAATCTAATATGATTGAATCTTTTATCATTTTGTTGAGTTTTTCCCATCCAACAACTTCGGCCAACTCTTTGGCTTCTTGAGTTTTCATTAGGTGTGATTGTAAAACTTTTATCTTTTTCTCGGTACTAAATCTTGACCAATATTTCCGATCAAGAAATGATTTATACCTGTTTCGAATATTCTCTAGTTTCCACGGGTTAGTACCCGATCCAGGAATTTTTTTGATACTCTCTCTGGCTAATTGAGCATTTAATCCATAATTAACATTTATTTTTTTAATATTAAATTTATCAGTAATATATCCACCGCCATTTTCAATTAACTTTGCGCCGTTGGTAATTTTTCTACCGATTGCTCGATTACTGAAAATGACATGAAAAGTCGATGAAACCGTAAAATTAACCCAAGCTTCTTGTTGTAATGCGCTGCTCTCCTCATAAGTGTTCGCTATTGCGGATTGAATGAGTGGTATGATTGTATTGGCTGTGATGGTAACTAAATAACCTTTAATTGGGCTGACAGGGAGGATCATTGAGACCGCATCAAGAATTTGTCTGAGTATATTAAGATAATAATCAGCCATAATTTCACTTTCCGTATAGCTTATCTCATCCATATGTTCTATATATTTATCAAGAAATTCATCTACGGTGGTCCCGGTAGAGCCAGGTAGTTGATTAATGCCTTCATTGATATAATATTTCACATCTTCATTATCTCTAAATCTATTGATATATTTTTCATAATCACCGGTAACATCCTGCAATTTAATTAAAATATTTTCAACGTCGTTGTTTAATAAATACTTTATGTCTTTTCCGCTATATTCAATTTTATTGAACTCTTTGTGATGAATATTTCTAATAAAATCATAAACGGTGAAGTATCTAGTTATCGGTTTGGGATGATTTTTACATACATCAAAATGTCTATTAATTTTAGGCTTGCATTTATCAAGTCTTCTCTTTGAAATAATAACAGTAATTTCTTGGTCTAAACTAACGCGATCACCCGCAATCTCTTTAACTCTGGATTCAATATACTGATAAGGAGATAATATTTTTGATACAGTATCTTCTGCTGTTGCTAATCGCTGAAGTTTTGTAATAACGTTTTGGTTAAATTCACCTACTTTATTATTTAAAGTATCATTAAGCAGTTCTTGCTGCATTTCAAATGTGATCCCTTCAGGGAAAATGATTTTTTGTTTAATATCATCTGGTATATTGCCTTTCAATAATCCTAGAATCGAGGCTTCAACAATACTATCTTTAACTGTAAGTGGGGTTTCTATATCAATCTTAGAAGTAAGGTTATGTTCCTGACGCCACCCTTCAAAATAATCAATCAGAACCATATTATTAAACTCTTCATTATCAAAATTAGATTCATGATAATGATTTAATTCTTCGGAATATTTAGTCTTTAAATATTGTAGCGAAGTATATCCGTAAAAATCATAATTATAGGGAATATGATTGGACATCACGGTGAGAGAATCGGTATCAGGTTCAAATTGCCGATTTTTATTAAAATAGATCATTGCTTGATATTTGTTTTCTAACTCAGGCGTTGAATAAGTTTGTTTATGAATATCTGTATGATGAAAGGCCCTGAAATATCTGGCATAAGGCACCTGTTCTACTCTTAATCCATGATAATTAAAATTTTTAGAGTGATATATCTCATAAGCTTTTTTAAAATCCTTTTCAATGAAAATCGCGATAGGAATATCAGAATGGTAACCGCTATAAAATGGCTCACTGATTTGGTAATTAAATTGCATTTTATTCATGCCTCTTCTGTTTGTTATAATAGGATATATACCCTATGGATTTCAAGATGCATCGCGACGGCAAAGGAACGAATCCCCGGGAGCATAGAGAACTATGTGACCGGGGTGAGTGAGTGCAGCCAACAAAGAGGCAACTTGAAAGATGACGGGTATAGATTATTTTCCAATTAAATGGGTTGATATGGGGTTGTTTTATTTTTGTTTGGGTTTTTATAATATAATTAGCTATTATTATTCTCTGAGGAAAGTTTTAATGTTTGTTTATTAATGCTATTAATCATATTTTCTATTTTATTTCTCGTCCTTGCCAGTTTGTCTAAGGTTAATTTCTCTCCCTTTATTTTAGAAGAAAACCCAGAAAGACTCATTTTATCATCGCCGTAGTTTTTACGCATAAATGCGGCGGCATCAGAGTGGCTTTCATTGAGGACTTCACGAATACTATTGGTGAAATCTAATATATGTCTGGCTTTATCATCACTTAATCCGGCTAATGCTTTATGGTGTGATATAGCCAGTTCAGCAAGTTTATAGGCGGGAATTTTGGCCGGGGATATTCTGCTGACAATTTGTGACGTTATTAAACCACCGGCAGTAACTTTTAGATTGTCTTTATTACCGATTTTCTTCTTGATCGCTTTTGAGATAGGGTTTTTATCGTAATTATTGATATCAAATATCATGTTTCTGGTTTTAGGGTAAGGGTGTGCGATTTCCAACTTTTTATTTAATTTTTCAATCGCTGTATCATTAAGATAATTTAATCCTGTTCCGGCTAAGGCGCCGATACCTGCGCCAGCGATAGTGCCGATACCCGGCGCTATGGCGCTTCCTATGGCGCCGCCAATCGCGCCGCCCGCTATACTGCCTCCTGTATTTAATAGCGCTTGTAGTGCGGTTGTCCCTACATTTTTAGCCGTATTACTGTTAGCGGATTCAGGGGAGTCCATTGATTTTAAGGTCCAGTCTAATTGTTTTAAATGACCTTTAACCACAACCATCCATTTGTAATATTCGGAAATGTTTTCTTTCCAAAATGCATAATCCTGAGTTTGATTTAAGCTAACAGAATTTGTCCCCATCATCGTATCTAAATCCAACCCCATGCCTAATGAGGTATCGTCTATATCATTCTCAATAGAGTGACTTGGCTGTGTTGGTCTATTTTTAAGATAATGACTATTTTCACTGTGTTTATTTATTGGCATATTATCACCTGTTTAATTTTTTTGATAAAAAAGATATTAATATAATATCAGCATCAATGATGATATCTTTATTTTTTAACTTGATTCCATTTCTTTACTCTCACATTACATGGAATTTTGATTTCGAGAAATGTATTTTGAAATCCATAGGATATATAAATAATGGTTTTAAATCCCAATCAATTTATCAGAATCTTCTTTTAATATAATAATACCTGTGCCATTTATATTAACAATAGCACTCTGACTATTTATCCACTTTAAAATAATATCTTTTATTTTAGGTAAATAATCTGAATAGGTAATGCCTGAAATATTGAGCAGCACACTTTTATTCTCTTGATTTTCATTATTTTCTTGACTTTCATTATTGTTTGTAGCGAATTCAGTGATCAGATCGACTTTAGCCAAAGCAAGGCGAATATCTTCTGTGCCGCCTAAATCGGCACATAATTTATCTGCCAGCGCCTGATTGATTTGTGAATTTTCCAGATTGGGTTTTTGAACCACGGAAGTTGAGATTTGGCTAATCGGAGTAATATTGTCCTTAATATCTTGCAGTTTCATGGGTACGGTAATGGAATACATTAAAGAAAGGCGAGGGCGATTACCCAGAGCCTGCCAGAAATTACCCAGGCTATTTAAGTTTTCCTGTTGTGGAATAACACGGGTATAAGCACCGGGAATGCCGGTTAATTGGCGGTTATTAATTAATGCATTTAAAACCCGTGTCATCACTTGCGCGGCTTGATTATTGGGTTGGCTGTCCGGGCTGGAGCTGTCGCTTGAGGGTTTATTAGCGTCCCAGTAAGTGATTAAATAGTTACAATTGATATTGACCCATCCCGGTAATAATGTACTGGTTGCCGGGTTATAACGCCTTGGCTCGGCAGAACGTAATTGCAGATCTTCATGTATATCGTAAAGAAATACGCTTATTGTCGGTTCCGATTGGATTGAATTAATTTCAGGTAGATCAAAACGGATATCAATTTTATTGCCATTGGTATTTAGATACTGGGATAAAATAGTATTTAATGCATTATTCACTTCAATAATCGCATTGTCAGAAGCAATGATAGTTGTCATGTTGGCTCCAATTTTATTCAATGTTTAAAAAACCAATCGGCCAGTTTTATTTAATTCAAGTGTAACGGCTCGATTTATATGTTTATTTTCGATTTGTTCACAGTGATCATTTTTCGCTAACATTGATGCTAATAGCGCAATATTTCTGATATTAGCGCCAGTTAAGTCAGCTCGTTTAGCCAGATGGGTAAAATCAATGGTATCGGATAATTTAAGTTGTTCCGGCCAAATAGCCTGCCACATTTTTTTACGTAACATTTCGTCGGGATAAGCAAAACGGGTAATAAAGGTGAAGCGACGATTAAATGCGCTGTCCAGATGGCTACGATTATTGGTGGCTAAAATCACTAATCCCGGATAATTTTCCAGTCGTTGCAGTAGGTAAGAAACTTCAATATTAGCGTGCCTGTCTTGGGCATCCTTGGTTTCGCTGCGTTTGCCAAATAAAGCATCCGCTTCATCGAAAAACAGTACCCCAGAATCGGCCTCGGCTAAATCGAAAATACGGGAGATATTTTTTTCCGTCTCGCCAATATATTTATTCACCACCGTAGAGAGATCGACTTTAATCAAATCAACGCCAAGATACCCGGCGATAACCTCTGCGGCCATTGTTTTTCCGGTTCCTGATTCTCCGTAAAATAACGCGCTAATACCGGTGCCATAACCGATTTTTTCCTGAAAGCCGGTCGCCAGAATTTGGTCACGATAATGTATGGCGGCAATAATTTCTTTTAATTGTTGCGCTAATGTATCTGAAATCACTAAATCATTAAAATTGCGTTTGGGGGTTATTCGTTGAGCTAATTTGCCGAAGTTTTGTTGCGCACGGAAACTTAATGCCTTTCGCAGATCGATTTCTTTCAATTGACCTTCTGGTTCTCGGAGTATTTGATATTGACTCGCTTCTTTAAGAATTAGCGGTAATGTTTCTGCGGTAAATGAAAAACGTTGGCAGAGCTGAGTAATATTGATTTCCTGAACGATATTATTAGGTAAACTTGCCGCCAGCATGGTTTTTTTATCTGCCAGAGTCAGTGCTGGCATATCAATTTGCACTATTGGCAGATGTTTGGTCCATATTAATGCATCACTCGGTTCTACCAGACAAATTACTTTTAGTTTTGGTTGGTTCAATAGTGTAAATAATTCGTTGTGCCATATTCTCTTTTCCTCTTTCAGTAAAGAAAAGTTTCGAATTAGTAAACAGGCATCATGTAATCGTGCTTCCCGTACTGCATCTATTAGCAAGTTAGGGTTATTTTCCTCCGGTAGTTGAGCTAAGTCTAGCGTTAATGTACTGATATCATGAGATGTCATAATATTGCTTACCGCCATTTCTCTGGCGCTATCTGATTTTCCTCTGAGTATGACCAGCGGGCGTATTTCATCGGTTTCATTGAGTAATATCTTTTCAAGTGAATGACAAAGAGTTTGTGGATACCAACGATGTGAGGCCGGAGAATGCCAATAAGCACAAGTTGTTAGCGGCGGTAAAATAACCCGTTGTCCTGATAAAAAATGCCAGATAGCGCTATGAGTTAGAAATTGGGTTTGTAACCAAATAGACTCTTGATGATTATTGAGCCGTAATAATTGGTTATTGATTAACGGTGTTTGTGGTAAAAAACTATTTTGCAGTAATTGCTGGTCATTTTGGCGTTGGCTGAATAGTTCAATAGCTAAAGCAAAACTGGGCCACTGTTTTTTACTGTTGCCGTGCAGAGCGGCAAATAATGCATGATAACGGCTATCGAAATGGGGCAATAAACCTAATAATAAAACATCACGCTCAAATTCAGTGAGTTCAAAACGTTCGACCAATAGTGATAATGCATTGGAGGTTTCTTCGATTCCAGAGAAATTAATAACATCATCCTGTTTGATTATCCAATGAGGAATACCCTGTGGCTTTGCCAGATGTTGCGCTAATTCATCTTCGGTAAGTAGGAAACTATCTGGTAAATAATCGTATTTTTCTCTGTTTTGGCAATAGTAATGTTGTAACCGCAAATCAATACGTTCCAGATGGGGATAAATCCAGTGTAATTCTGCCACCATGTGGTGGTTGTTTTTAAGTAAAGAGTTCATATAAACCTGTTAAATGTTTCGCCAGTCGATTAATAAAGTGTGATTCAGCCAGGGAAGTTTGGTGATATTTAATGGCCACGGCCAATCGGCCAGTAATGCGTCAAAGGGTTGTTGCTGGATGGTGATTTTAATTTCCTGATCATTAATTAGCAATTCCCCTGGCCGTTGTAAAAACAGTTGTCGGACATCATTGCGGCTTAATTTTTTCCAGCCGGGAAGTTGAGTAATAACAGTATCTAACCATTGTGTGGTTATTAATTGTTTTTCTGGTTCAAGAGAGATTGATTCACTATTTTCATCAGCCGTTAATCCACACAGCACGTTATTGAGTCTCTTACGTTCGGCTGGTGTTTCTTCGGTTCCCCAAATGAGAGCATCAAGGAAATTAACGGCGCTGAATTGGGCTTGACGATGGATAAATTTTTGCTTCTCAAGTAAACCAAGTTGATTAAACAGTGCCGGCAACGTCGGCCATAGCATTAATATTCCGGCATTGCTGACTTGATATGGAATAGTTTGCTCTGGTAATAAAATCGGTTGAGAAGTTATGGTTGATTTTTTACTGGATTCATTTTTATTGTCATGATCTGGCATAAAGTGTTGCGATAGATATTGGTATTCTGCAACTGATAGGTGTTGTTTACAGAGTTGTGAGACAGGCGCTAATTGCCATAATGAGGTTAACCAAGCCGTATCTGCACGCTTATATAAGGCAATATGTTGAAATGTAGCGAGGATAGTGTGTGTTTTAATGTTCCCTTTTTGAATAGCGGTGGCGATTGATGAAAGCTGATGCTGATTTAATTGTGGTAAATCTTGCCGATGTCTTGTAACTAATGCCTGTAATATTTCAGTGAATATTGAATTAATGGAAATCGTTTGTTGTAAAGAGGGTTCGTTGAAAAATGGATTTTTATGGCTAAAGTAATCTGCCAGATTTTTGTATTCTGGTGCTGCGAGGTATTTTTTGCATAGTTTTGCAATGGGAGCTATTTGCCAGAGTTGTTTCAGCCAACTATTTAATCGGCTATTGTCAGTCACAGTTTTTCGGAATAAGGTAATAATAAGAACGGCATTAAGTACGCCGTTATTAAGTTCAGTTGTAATATGTGAAATGATTTTTGCATTGGGTTTAGGTATTTCCTGTGTATTATGCCGCTGTAGATATTCCAGTGCATTGAGTATCAATTGCCCGGAGGAGACAAGCTCCTCCTGAGGTTGTGGTTTATTTACTCTTGCGGATAATCTGCGGTTGATGGCATTCAATAAAGCGGGTTGTTTGATAGCCGAAAGTCGTTGTATACCGTGTTCAGATAGGCAGCTTTTTGCCAATAGCAATATCCATTGGCTCTCTATCTGTGCTAATTGATGAATAAATTTATTAATATTAATCTCTTTATTATTGGTTATTTCCTCCAGTGTATTTAATTGGGGATTTTGTTGATATAACGAGTGAATAAAGTTTTCTGCATTAATTAAATTATTATCACCAGACAAAGATGGATTATTGATAAACTGACTGGATATGGATTTATCCAGTAGAATCTTTTCTTGATGATCGTTTATCTGATATTGGCTGAATGCTTTATTTAGCTCCATTTTGAGGCGAGCAGGAAACAGTGAATTAAAATCATGAAGATCTATTTCACCAAGATTGAGGGTTAATTTTTCTAAAGAGATATCCTGATGAATATTATATTCATCAAAGTATAAATTAAATAATTTATTTATACTGATTTGATTAAGCAGGGAGCCATGCAATACTTTTTTAGCTACCTGTTGATTATTAGCCTCAATCGTAATGGTAATCCGATTTAACAGATTTGGCTCCGAAGTCATATCAATATATCCTTGGTAATGAGTCAATAATAGATAATTTAAAGCTGTATTTGTGAAATAAAATTAAAGTTTCATAATAAAGGCTAGAATGTAATAAGGAGGAGTAATATTAGCACTTGCATCAACCGCATGAGTGTGCTCTTCTCCGCTCCCTGTGTTAGATGTGTAAAGATAATAAGGACTAATATCATTTCCAGAAAAAAGGTTTCTTCTTCCTCCTAATGTAGAGCTCATAAAATCAAGCTTATCAGGATTATTATCGATTTGTTTGCTTTGTTCTGTTTTTATTCTAAAGGAGCCATATTTTGAGCCTGTACCATTATAGTAAGCCATTCCCCCTATATGTCTATGTTCTGGTATTTGTTTCTGGGAAAGTTTTGTGCCTTTTATTGAGATTGTTAGTTTTTTATTTGTCGTATTTATTTTGAATTCTTTAGCATTGGTACTACCTGAAGCTTTGTCATTACTCTTTCCATTAATATCGGAGAGTTTGCCTCCTAAAATAAACCGATCGATTAAATTTGGTGTACCACTATTACCATCACACAGTGCCCATCCTGTAGGAACACTACTACCAGAGAACATCACAATCATTCCTCTGGGGAGTATTTTGCTGGAATCAATACTGACACCGTTATTATCTACTTTTATGCCATTACCGGCTTTTACTGAAACACCATTACTATCGACATTAATACCATTACTAGCCTTAACATCTAACCCTTCACCGCCTGCTTTTACTCCCCAACCAATTCCTACCGATATTCCTGTAGATTCGACTTTAATAGTGGCATTTTTTGCTTTTACGGAGACGCCGTTACTATCAACATTAATACCATTATTGGATTTGACTGCAACACCATTGCTATTAACGTTGATACCATTATTGGCTTTAATTGAAACACCGTTGCTATTAACGTTGATGCCATCACTTGCTTTAACTGAAACACCATTGCTGTTAACGTTGATGCCGTTATTGGCTTTAACTGAAACACCATTACTATCAACATTAATACCATTACTGGCCTTAACATCTAACCCATCGCCTATTTTTATTCCCCAACCAAGATTGACAGATATTCCTGTAGATTCGACGTTAATTGTTTTATCTTTGGCTTTTACAGCGACGCCATTAGTATCAACATTGATGCCATTATTGGCTTTGACCGAAATACCACTACTATTGACGGTGATACCGTTGGCAGCTTTGACAGCCACATTATCATTATTGACAACAATGCCACTACCTTGTCCAACACATATGCCATTGGTTTTATTAACCAGGCCACTACCAAGATCTATGGATAAAATATCTTTTTCAAGTATTAAGGGCGAAAAGTCTTGGCTGGCAAGCGTGCCCATTTTTAAATTAAGCGTACCGTCATCAGCTAATTCCAAACCTTTTCCTGGCCCATTTTGTTGTGGCGCTTGACCACAGGCTCGGCGACCGATATCAGCAATATTAATTAGATCGGCATAATCGGTTTGTAATGGAATACTGCCTTCTTTAAAACGGTTTTTCAAATCACCGACTGAAGGCCCGGTTGATTCAATATTAGCACTTTTTAGATTAACTTCTGTGTTATATAGATATAGGTTGTATTTCTTTGCCATTTTTATCACCTTATATTGTGTGCGCTATTATACTGAGATTCTTGAAATGTTCTGATATATAAATAAGATATTTATTGTATATTGTTAAGGTTTATTTCCATCATAAGTAAAATTAAAGCCGAATTTTGTCCGGGTTTCTCCTTTAAGGTCATTAGGGTCAGATATATAATTCAGCGATAAAATAATCGGCTCTTCGGTGTAAAATAATGCGCCAGAAAGATCTTGGTTATCGCCTAATACAAATCCGTAATAGAATGACCAGCTATTTCCTGCCGGTGGATCGTATAAATTCATTGCTTTCCATGCTAAATTAAGCCCGACTTTCTTCCTTCCTTTAATATGTAATGTTTCATCGGTAATAACACCATTTTTGTTTTTCTTCACTTTGATAGTGTAATCTGTCCATGCATTATCTGATTCCAGTACGGCATATTCAGGGCCTGTCTGACTGTTATCGGTTAGAAATACCAGCTTGCCTTTATTATCTACCGGTTGATACAGAAACTCTGAAACAGTGGTTTCTTTATTATTCTCTTTATTAAGATCGATATTTACCCATACTACCTTCTTAGTATAAGGCACATATAATAATTGATCACCTTTTATGACTTCTTCGTTCCATTTATCCCCAGACTCGCCAATTACGTCAATACGTTGTTGTTCAGTAGCAATTCGCATACTACCAATACCCGTTGCAGCGGAAGGCAGGCGCCCTAAAGTTAAGGTTTCTAAAATATGGTATGCCTCATCTCCTAACGGCGCGTCATTGTTTTGCCAGCGTTTGTAGGTATTGGCAAAATCTTCAAAGTGTTCCGGTGATAACCAGTGAATAATCATCGAAATATGCGCGGGGAATTCAGCGAGTATCTCTGTTTTCACCCAAGCTTCCAGTTTATAAGGGTCAACTCTGTTACTTGCAATTAACTGATGATCCACTACCACGCTGACGACAAATGAGAAGCGATCGGCCAAGGCGTATTTTTCGCTGGAGAAGTACCAGCGATAACGCCAGGCTTCGGTCTCGGCCGGAAAGTCTTTATTTAGTGAGTCTTGGTTGCATTTAATTAATATCTTACCTTGAATGCGATCAAATTTAATGACGCGGGCTTTGAGTTCATATTCGGATCGCGGTTCACTACGCGCTAATATTTTTTGCGATGGTTTGGATGGGGTAATGACATATTTCAGCGTGATTTCGTCATTGACTTCGATCATTGCAGGAAAAGGGCTTTGGGCGCTGGAGGTGATCCAACGTTCATCTTCGGTCGCGTTTTTATACGTCTCATTGGCATAAACTAATTGATAATCCATATCTTCCAGCCACACCGGGCTATTTTGCCAACGTAACTTACCATCATCAAATGCCTGTTGCACCCGGTGCAAATTGTGCTCCAACCCCGTGCTGTTACGCGAGCTAAGAGAGAAAGTATCTCCTGTCACCTCGGTGATCATCTGGCCCCGCAATATAAACTCTCTATCATCTTCAATGATAATCAGGTTAATTACTTGGCCTTGTAATAAGCGGCCTGCGGTACCTTGTTGGGTAATTTTTAACTGGTCATCTTCAACTGCCAGAGAATCGGGCTTTTGCTCAGCATTGAATTGGGTATCGGGTTTTTCCGGTAATAACTGGCGATGTTCAATTAAATAGAAAGGCAGATTAGCCAGATCAGGCGTATCAATGAAACATTCCCCGCCCAAACCTAATCGGGCAGCAATCCGTTTTTGCAATGCGGACACTTTATCAATCCGAATATTATTACGTTGATAGGTCAATTCGGGTTGTTGAGCCAGATAACCACGTTGGGTGTCCAGAAAATCCTGAAAATCAAGGGTGAGTGGTCTGGCGGCAAGTTGAGCGCCAAAATAGCCCAACAGATGATCCAGAATTGTCACTTCCTTTATATAGTTTTCGCTCTGAATTTTGTCATCAATATAGATTTGTGAATCACGGCTCAGCTTTGCGGTTAAGTCAGGGATGATCTGTTGATGAATGTTGTCACCGAGGGTATCTGCTTTAAAAGGCCATTGCACACCGTGTACCGTTTCCCCTCGTTGTTTAAAGGCCAGTAATTTTGGTAACAGGGCCAATTCGGCACAGCCGTTAGCCAACATTTGTTCAAACGGCAGCATAAATTGGTGCAACTGCACTTGTTGTGGAGTTGGTTTATTGGTCTGCAATCCATAGCAAGCCGGTAATTTATTACTCACAGGGTAATAATCCAGAACTTTACGATGTTTACCCCAATGCAGTAATTCCGGCTGCGTATCAATTAGGGGTTCTGCAATAAGCTTTTTTTCTATATCTTGTTTGGAAACGCCAATTTTAACGCCCCCTTTGGCGGTAATGGTGAGCGGGCTGTTTGGTGAGGTAATTAATGCTAAGGGGTCGTTACCCCATAGTCTGGGATAATATCCTTGGGCGATTTTCCAGGACCAATTATCGTCCGACAGTTGAGTAATAGTTTCGTCGTGATGAGTTAATGCCAGCCGGGTTACACTTTGAATACCTTTAATAGCTAATAATCGGTTAACCAAATGGCTGAGATTTAATACGGTAGCATCGGTGTAATCTTTAACTTGAGGTAATGTCGGTATCCAACCGTGATGTAAATAAGGGCCGGAAAATATCTCTTCATGATGGTAACCCTGATCTTTCATGGCCTGAGTGGTATAACGTTTTGGGTTTGCCTGCGCCATCTGTTCCGCCGTCATATAAACTTGGGCGAAAATATCAGGAAGATCAATGACGTTATCATCAAGTTCAATATCAATCTGTAAAGGCAGATCGGTGGGTTGCAGCCAAATAATGTGACTGACGGATTCCCCCAGATTACGGTTATTTTTTAGGAAAGCGTTAAGTTTTTCCTGAGCCAGCTTATTATCGGCCTGCGTTTCCCGGCTAGGGAGTAAATAGAGCCAGTAATTTCCTCTTAGTGCTAATTCGCCGTCCGCGCCTAAATCATTAAAGGTATATTCACGTTTCTGTTTGTTATACCAATATTTATAGCGTTGATTTTCAGGTTCACGAATTAATTGGACATCATTAAATAAAAAATAACCTTCATTGGTGTCATTAATTGCGTCACTGCTATGTAGGTCTAGCAAAGCCCGGCGATAATCTTCTGCGGTGATGGGGCCACAGGTCAGCGTTTGTTGTGGGCCAAACTCTTGCGGGAAAATACCGTCGCCGGATAGCTGTTCTTCCGGTTTTGGCGTCAGCAGATCTCTCAGTGGCAATGCGTGGCGATAGGCCAGATCGGAGGCGCCATAACAACAAGCTTCCAATAAGGTGGTGCCGGGATCATTTTCATTGCTATTGCTCCAGCATTGACCGGATTGCTGCTCAATCACCGTTTTGGCCTGAGCAAGTAAGGCATCGAAGGTAATGTCGTCTTTGACGATGGGAAACAGGGCATCCTGATGACTCATTGGTTAACTCCTTGGTTTGAGGGACGCTGCTCTGGCCAGACTAAAATCAGCACTTCATCATCGGCGGCTTCGATACTTTTACCCACGGCGCCTGTGACTCGGTTAGCGATGGTTATGTTTAAATCGGTGACGCGTTCCACCAGAGGAGATTGCTGGATCGTGGCTAATAACTGGTAATAATCAATGCGATTACCGGTTGTCACGCCGATAGCCGGATTTTCGCCCCACGGCATATAGTTGCGGCTTAATTCCTGCTGTAGCTGGTGATGGCCGTAGTCGGGGTTAACGCCCGCGATAAAGGTCACTTGATAATTCACATTAACGTCAACGTAGGTGGGATTGTTAATTTCAATGGTTGCCCAAGGGCTGCTGAGTTGTTTGATCCATTCGACCATCTCTGCCAGTCGAGCGGGGTTTAACGTTGGACGCAATCCATCATCGTTGTCTTTGTAACGGCTGTCGGGGATCACAATCAGTTGCTGTGTATTCGGCGCCGGAATTTTGGTTAATTCACTGGCAGACGGGTATTTGACATCAAACAAGCTGATAAATTGCTCTTTTAATAAGGTGACAATGTTGCCCCAACTCAGTACCCGATTGCGGTGGGATAAGCGGGCAGGAAGTCGCGTCAGGAAGGCTTGCTCGGTTTCTGGCGGGCGACCGTTCCACGAGGCCCAAGGTTGGGTGACGTTGCTGATGGCAACTAGCGGGTTGGTGGGTTGTTTAATGGCATCTGCGGCTAATCCATTGATAAAGTGATTCTGCTCAACGGTTTCTGCGTTGATTAATGTCGCCGTGGTGGCGTTATACAGTAGACCCTTAATGCGTGGGTAATCTTGGGGATCGGTTTGATGAGTTATCTCTGCTTTCAGCCAATAGCGTCCCGTAGGCATCAGGGCCGCCTGATTGGCCGCATCCTGTGGCAATAAGGTGCGCCAGATACCCCGGTCAAACAGGTTATGGGTTTGGTCGTCAACTAATTTGTCTAATTTGCTCCAGGTGTTGTTCTTATTGAGATAAGACCAAGATAACGCGAGTGCTTTAACACCTGCCAATTGCCAATAGAGAGATAAAGTTTGCCCCGGCAGTACACCCGTAAAGCCTAAATAGAATGCTTCATGAGTTAATGCAGGCGTTTCTGCTGCTGCTTCGCCCCGGCCAAAAGGCGTTAGGGGATAGACGGAAAATTGTCCAGTTTTAGCTTTAGCGCTGAATTGAATCTGCAATGCACTGATTTGCGGCGTATAAGGGACATTTTTGTCCGTGGGATTTTGCCAATATTGAGTGTGCATAAAATCCTGCTTATCCAATTCTATGCGTATTGATGCCGGCCATTCATTGGGAGATGGACTATCTGCAACAGGGTAATGCATTGTTGGCAAGGTGAATTTTAGGCTTTGTCCTTGTGGTGCTTCTTTTCCATTGAATAATGACTGCGCTTCATTAAGTTTTTCTCTCTTTTGGGGCGTGATTAAATAACCCTGTACTTTAAAGGCACTATTGTCGGGTTTAGTTTCATATCTTCCATACCATTTTGAAAAGTTTTGTTGCGGCAATCCCACCCATTGGGGGGTAATCGTCACGGTGGCGCTTTCAGTGCCATACCATTCTGGGGCAATTAGATTGAAACCAGAACCTAACGACGGTGATTGACCAAAAGGGAAGCTGGAGGTGTCCGTTTGTTCGATACCGCCATCAGAGGTGTAGAGCACACTGCGGTTACCGTTAGCACTGACTTCGATCCCGGTAATCTTGGGTAGAATAGGGCCTTGAGCGGCGCCTAGCTTTAATACCGGTACATCAAACGTCATATTATCCAGAGCATCAGGAGGCGTGGTCGGTGCATCACTGGCGGATAATCCAAGTTCAAGCGTTGTTTTGTTGACAAGTTTTACCGATAAGGAAAGCCAGCGATTTTCTGCGCTGATATTAGCCGTGATGTGCTCGGATTTACCGGTCCACTCGCTGGCTAATGTGACTTTAATCGTGCGTTCTCCTGCTGACATGGCAAATAAAGGCGAAGTGATCAGATAACCAGACAAAACTGGAATGTCATTGGGCGTTGGGCTAAAAAGTCGAATACCGTTTTCAGGCAATGCCATGTTATCTGCAAGATTGAAGAGGATTGCCGATAACCAACCATCATCTTTTTTCCGATACCAACGCAGGTCGGTCAGCTCCCCTTGGTTAGCCAGTAAATCCCTATCTGACGCATATTGTAGCGGGGTACCGGCGTTATCTTGCCCGGCATCAAATAGCGTACCCTGAGCTATCAACGATTCTGTGCTGTCAGGATTGAGCGTAATCCCTATCGCAACTTTATCCGCTTGCGCTTGTTTGGGTTTGAGTCCCAATAATTCCCGGTAATAAAGATTACGGTGCCGGGCCGGAAAGGTATTTAATAATCGATTAGTTGTTTCTAATAACTTTAAAAAAGCTAGGACAAAAGCTTGATGGGCAGGTAAAAATCCATTCGCTTTATTCACGTTTTGGTAAATATCGGCTAATTGTTGAGGATTATTTGCTTGAATAAAGTAGAAACTATCCCAGAACTGTTTTTTTTCTTGATCGAAAGGGATTTCTTCAGCGTAAGCTTTAAGCCAATTTAAAATATCTAGCGTGCTTCTTTCATCAAGTTTAAATTCAGTATCTGGTACAATAGCAGAGAGTTTATTTTCTAACTCGGCTTGTCCCATATTTTTATCACCTTTGGAAATATTGTTATTTAAAATTAAAATTGGAAAGATTATTTATCCGGCAGTGACCGCATATTGACTGGCAATAAAACGGCCTTTGCCCATACTGGGGGCTGTCACATCCGGGCCGCTCGATGGATTATTGGCTGGCTGTGTCGGGGTAAAACGGGCGATAAATTGTTGCCCGACGATAATCACCGTGACTGGACTACGGCAGAAGTTTACCTGCTGGCTGGCATCCAATTGAGCAATGGTGACCATCCCCATGCCGGGAACCGGGTGACTCGGGGTAATATATTGCGCTTGCAGTTGAACTTTTTTTTCATCACCCACTGTGACGATCTTTTTGCCCTGAATTTTGGCGTGTCCGCTACCCCGGATGGTTGCTGGCCCTAAGATGGTGACTTGCCGGTTGCCAAATAACGGCTCGAACAGCAAGGTATCGCCATCCACCACCAGTTGTTTGCTCATAAGCTCACCTGTACCCGACCTTCATTAATTTCAAGGGCGCCTTCAATTTGCTGGCCGATTTCGCTGCCTCTCAGGGTGTAAGTGACCTGAATATGCAGGGTATTCGGCACGTCGGTTCTCTGGTTTACTTGGATCTCGCTGATATCGGCGCGGGGTTCATAACGTAATACTCGTTCTTCAATCCGAGTTTGAATTTCGGCCATCATTTCGTCACGGATATTAGCAAACAGATAATCACTCAGGCCACAGCCATAATTTTCACGCATAATTCGTTCGCCGGGTTCGGTGAGAAAAAGAATTTTCATATTTTGACGAACATTTTCTGCTCCTTCCGCCATTGTGACGCCGGTTGCTATTTCTGGATGAATATTATCTTTGATAGAAAATTGCGGCGGAAAGGCCCAACCTCTACCATAAATATCGGCTAATACGGTGTTGGTTAATACTGTATTTGTCATCTCATTACCTTAATTATTGGGTTAAGTTAATTTTCGCACCTTTAATATCCACCCCGGATTTCCCAGAAGCAGATAGAGATTTTTCCGCCTCTATTTTAATTTCCTGAGCATTGGTGATGAGGTTTTTAGCCGAATGAAGCGTGATATCTTTATCCTGTTGCAGAGATAAGGTATGTTTTCCGCTATTTAATGCGAGCGTTTTATCTTTATTATTAAATAATAATGCCTGCTGGTTCTCTCCTTGTTTAATCACTAAGGTTTTCACCGGATTTTTTTCACTCGGTTCTAACGGCGCCTTATTTTTAGGGTTGTGCATCGATCCTAATATCACTGGGAAGCGGGGATCACATTCAAAGAAACCGATAATCACCTCATCCCCCGGTTCAGGGTAGAAGCAGAAGCCGCTTTCATGACTGGCGTAAGGTTTACCTAAGCGGGCAAAAAGGGTGCCGTTGGTTAAGTTTAAGGCCGGTATTTTGACCGGAATGCGCCCCAGTGACTGGCTATCTCGCTGGTATTTTTCCACAACCCCGACATGCAGCTCTTTCGCCTGCGGTACAACTTGCTCTGTTTCCGGTAATAGCCCCAGAGTCAGCCGAGTACGCCAGCCTTGCCGTTGATTGATGGTGTGACTGACGCCAGTGATAATCGCCTGACCGTCCATCCCTTGACCAAATCCGCTTAACGCCAGAACATCACCGGCTTGATAACGGTTATCGCCTTCGACCTCAAAATTACCGGAGACATTATGACTTCGGCGGTTATTCAGGATGCCTTGAGCCAGTTGTTTGGCCTGCTCATTATCTAACGGATAGCTGAAAACCCATTGCCATTGTTGATTGGTCAATGACGCTAGATTGTCTGTGGCGAGTTGATTGCGACCGAGATTACTGTTTTTTGCCTGATTGGCTGGAGACAGTTTTTGTTGGGCGACATCCCAGGATTGTACGCTCACGGTTTTGGGGCTACGTTGGTTATCCCATTGCAGATTCGCCTCAAATAACACCGCATCCTGATGGCGAGCTCGCTGGTGGATGGTATGTACGGTTGACCGATTCAGTGATTCCGGGGTGACCAGCGTCACGCTATCGTTGCCGGGCAATAACCAAGTATGAGTCGCGAGCAGCCGGTTTTTTAGAAAAGCCCAGTCATTACAGCGAAACTGCACCATTTGCTCATGTACGGTGTTAAGCTGCGGGGCTTGTTTTATCGTGACGGGGATACTCGCTTGGCTAAACAATTTCTTGATAATCGCCTCATCACTCTGTTTGTTGAACAATTGCGAGTGGCAGTTGTGAGTTAATTTTTGCAACGCATGTTTGGCGGTCAGAGTAATGATGCTGTCCTGACCTTTAAGTCCCAATGTTTGCCGAACGATGATCCCTTTAAACACCACGGTTTTTTCGATTTGCACAATCAGTTGATGACTGGGGCGGCAACTTGCCAATTCAGCTTGCGCCTTGGCATCAAAGATATGACTGGCATCACCGGCGATCCCCAAAGTGATATTAGCCGAGGGAATGCCATTAATATGATGGTTAACTGTCAGATTGATAACCGTAAGTTGGCTAAGGGCTTTACCACCGATTTTGAGCGTTATCGTCGGTATCTTCATGCCTCCCCCTGTGCTTGCAGCGTTTGCCCCGGCGTGAAATCATCAAGATTATCCAAATCGTTTTGCCAGGCCAGCGAGAGATAATCGATACCGCCCGCCAGAGAGGCGCCAGCACCGAGAGCGATCAAGGGCAGGGAGAGCATATCGGTTATATTAACTGCGGTAACCGGTGGTGATTTTAATTGCTGCTCGGTGGCTTGAATGACAAAGCTTTCATCTGCTGCCAGAGATAAGGTAGCGCTGGCCCGCAACGGTGTGGCGTCCCGGTCAAACAGGGTGTAATGAATGCTGAGACCGCTGGCGCGACAGGCAAAATAGCCTTTGTTTTCCCAACGCATTTTGCCCCATTTGATTTTAAGAAAGTGAGGGACGTTAGTACTGGCATCCACGGCACATAAGGCTTTTAGCGTTGCCAGTTGGGTTTCTACCGGCGTGTTGTTGCCGGGCATGGCGGCATCAAATAATAGGATTAATGACAGACCCGCCGGTTGGGATAACACATAGCGGCTGCTTTGGCTGGCGCTGTTAATGCTTTCATCCTGCTGATAACGGGTTTGATAATCGAGCTGGATGGCATCAGGGTTATACATCGCCTGTAAACTGCCTACGGAGATTTTCCCCTCGCGGTCTTTGAAGGCGGTGAGGGTGAGTTTGGATAGGCTGCGTTCAATTAAGCTCATAATGACCTCCTGTTTCACGCAATGCGTCTAATACTGCTTGTTTCACTTTCTCAATCAGGCGGGCGTCATCCAGCGCTTCCTGCGCTAATGTTGGCGGCGCGACCGGATGACTCGCCGAATCGGTGACTTTGGCCTGAATAATCAGTTCCTTAATTTCGACGGTCATGCTTTCACTCCTAACCAGCGCATATCCTGATAACGTAACTCCAGCGCATTAACCAAAACCGTATTGCTATTGGCATCAAGGTCGCCGGTGGACCAGCGAACCGGCAGCGCGTTACTTAGCGTCCAGCTTGCCACGGGTAAGGTGTTTTCATTCAGTAGCATGATGACCACATCGGCATAAACTGCTTTCTCGCCGCGCAGGACGCGATCAAATACCCAAGTCAGCGGCGTAACGGTCATAACACCGCGTTCCAGTACTAAACTGCCGTGTTGGATCTTCTCGGCTAGCCAAACATTTCTGGCATTTTCTCCGCCCTGACTGTGTTGGCTAGTTTGCAGTTCGCGGCTGAGGCCCGATATTCGTTGGAAAGCTATGTCGAGTGGGCTAGGGATGTTGTTAAACAGAAAACTGGCGATAAAACGGTGTGATACTGATGGGGTGTATAAGATGTTCATATTTTGCCCCTGTTTAATGGGTGATGCCGGTGCGGGTATCAAATGTCAGACTCAGCTCAATAAATTCCGCCGGAATTAACAGCGCCAGCCTGATCTTCATGATCATTTTCCCGGCCCGCAGATCCGCTTCGCTCATCGATTCATCAACTCCTAGCAATACCTCAAAGGCTTGATCTTCCTGAGTGCCCCGTAGTCCGCCGTTTAGCCATAACTGATGCAGCCAGTTGTAAGCTTGACCTTTAAACTTCATCCAGGTGATGGCGTTATTAGGTTCAAACACAAAGGCCCGGCCCAGTTGAGTCATATGGGCTTCAATATAGGAAACCAGACGGCGAGTCTGGATATAGCGCCAAGGAGAGCCGGGGGTGTTATCCAGCGTGCGGCATCCCCAGATTCTTGTCCCTTTGCCGGGGAAGCTGCGAACCAGATTCAACGAGGCGCCATCCTGATTAAACAGGGCATCGGCTTCAATGTGAGAGCGTATTGGGCTGATCACTTTGGCTAACGCGACGTTGGCGGGCGCATGCCAGACAACCATTTGGTTATCGTTACGCTGGATGACGGCAGCCACTGCCGCAGTTGGCGAAAGGACAACCGGTTGATTTTGTTCCTGATAGGCGCTGTTTACTCTTGGCCAATATACCGCGGCCCATTGCCGATCATTGGAAGAGAACTGCGTTAAACATTCAACGGCCAGTGCGGGATCATCGGGGGCATCCAGTAATCCCATGATGCCGCGTCGATTCTTGCAAAGGTTAAGTACGGATTGCCAAAACTGTAGCCAGAATTGAACCTTATCGTGTTGATCGATTTCCGAGTTGGGATTGTTCATCTGATTCAGATAGACAATATCGGGGACCACAATCAGCGTGATAGCATTCTGTGCGGAGATCGCTTGTTTAATCCAATCTTGCTGTAGGGTGTTGGTCAGTGATTGAAAATCGTCTCGTGGTTCATCAGACCCTAGCGACAGCACATAGGCTTGCTGACCGCCGTTTTCAAAAAAGTGACGCACGGAATGATACATTAATCCTGTCTTTTTAAATGACAGGGTAAAATCTGCCAGACTATTGAGCTTGATGGCGGTTTTATCATTGGCATGGCTATTTTCAGCAGGTTGGGTATAGCCGATAAAAACCGGTATACCGACAAATGCCTCATTTTGTTTCTGGGATATCAGATTCTCCGTGATGGTGACGCCCGGCTGTGTTATTTCCATTCTCGTTTCCTCAATAGAACAGGCGCGGCGAACCGCGCCTCAGTACGGTTACTGTGTTACATTTTGCGAAAATTGCAGGATAATAAATTCAGCCGGACGCACCGCCGCCATCCCAACTTTGACTACCATTTTGCCTTGCTTAATATCGGCATCGGACATCGTGAGACCTTGACCGATTTGCACAAAATAGGCTTCTTGTGGGCTATTACCGGCCAGCGCCCCTTGTTGCCAGAGTTGATGGAGATAGTTATCAATGGCTGACCGGACCCGTTCCCAGGTAGGTTGGCTATTGGGTTCGAAGACGGCAAACCGCATGGCTTGCTTGATATCCCGTTCTGCCGCATTAAATAAACGTCGAACCGGAATGTAGCGCCAGTTGTCATCATCTTGCAGGGTACGTGCGCCCCAGACGACAAAACCTTTGTTGCTGAAATAACGGATAGCATTGATCCCGTTTTGATTCATGGCGCCTTGCTCATCTTCGCTGAGCCGTTCCGCCACATCACTAATTCCGCTCAGCACTACGTTAGCGGGCGCTTTCCAGACGCCACGGCTGGCATCAGTGGCGCAATAGACACCCGCCATAACTGCACTGACGGGAATCGTTCTGCTTATATTCTGTATTGCCGCGACGGCTTGCTGATAGACATCAAGGTTTTTCTCTTTGAGTTGTACCAGATTGGTGATGGTGTCTGATGTTGTATCTGCATCCCGATAACCTGAAACAGCGACGAGGCTCTCTTCCGTTTGCATAAGCTGTGAGACTTTCACCGCAGGATAATACGTTGCGGTTTGTGACGGCACGTTAACGCTGATGGCGGATGCTTTGTCCTGATTATCAGCGATAAGGAAATAACCCTCATTCAATAATGCTGGCGTCAGGCTGTTATATATCTTGCTCTGATAATTGGAATCTTGTTCAGGACAGACGATTAAGGTGATTTCTAATGCCTGCTTAATTAACTCAGGGATGAATGCCAGAGTAGCTTCTTGGGTATCGGTAATTGGCAGGATATAACAAGGTCCGCCGCCATTTTGGAAATAAAGTTTTAACGCATCACTGCCCGTTGTGTAGGTATCCACCACCACTTGGTAAGTGTAATCGGGAGTTTCTTCATCTGCGCTGAGCGTCGCGGCCTTTGCATCGTCTTTGACGGAGGTATCGCCGTCGTCGGTTTTAGGTTTTTCAGGAGGAGTCGGAGCGGTTGATGTGATGGCGATTGATGTCACACAACCTAGATGGAACAAGTTAGTGAAATCCAACCAGCTACTAATGCGTGTCGCTTGGGGCGTTGTACTGGTTTTTTTAGTTAAGAAACGGCCAATAAAAACCGGGATTGCCGTGTTCCCTTGACTGACGGAAAGCGCCAGTGATGCATCTTCTTCAATATAGACGCCAGGATAAGTTGGTGTTGTTGGCATGCTGCCTCCAATTATTGAGCAATGTTTTGCGTGAATTGCAAGATAATGAACTCGGCTGGACGAACTGCTGCCAGACCCACTTTGACAATCATTTTGCCCTGATTGATATCGTCATCGGTCATGGTGGCGCCTTTACCGATCTGCACGAAGTAAGCCTGTTCGGCTTTATTACCCATCAGCCCGCCTTGTTGCCAGAGGGCATAGAGATAGTTATCGATAGCGCGGTGCACGGTTTTCCAGGTCGGTTGGCTGTTGGGTTCAAATACCATAGCTCTCATGGCATTTTTAATATTTTGTTCTGCGCTGTTAAACAGGCGGCGAACCGGGATATAACGCCAGTTATCGCTATCTTCAAGTGTACGAGCTCCCCAAACCAAAGCGCCGCTCTTAGGAAAGGTACGGATCATATTCAGCGCTTTGCCTTGGTTATATTTCCCTTGCAGGTCGTCAGTCACTGGATATTTAGGTTGCAATCCGCCTTGAATAGCCACATTAGCGGGTGCTTGCCAGACACCCCGATTGTTATCGACGCTGGCATAAATACCGGCCATCACGGCACTGGGTGGAATATCAATGGCGGCTTTATTTTCTCCCCATTCGGCGGTCAGCCAAGGGTAATAAACGGCGCCATAGGCAGTGGCGGTATAAGATTTGAGCACTTCATCGGGTTTTTGCTCCGAAGTGATTTGAGTGACTGGACCATCAAAAATAGCAAATAAGCCTTTGCCCGGTTTACAAAGTTTTCCCGTCACCTCATTGATATCTTCTCCGGCAGCAACCAATAAGGTGACATCATCAAGTTTTGGCACTTGTTGTTCTAACGCTTCGGTTTTAACGAGATAACCATAACCGCCGCCGTTAATAAAATAAGCGCGCAGTGCGACATCAAGCTTATCGGTGGGAGTAAATTGACCGCCTTTGAGCGACAGATAATCCAACCAGCTACTAATACGAATATAGGGATTATCATCGGATATTAATGAATTATCCTGTGCAACGGCAAAGACAGGCACTGCTGTTGCGCCGGCGCGGACAGAGAGGGCTGGTGAGGCATCCTCTTCAATATAGACGCCGGGATATTTTAATTCTGTTGGCATATTGCCTCCAATTATTGTGCGATATTCTGAGTAAAACAGCTTTATAAATGAGTCTTAAGCCGCTTGAATAGTTACCCGATCTGCGGTCAGGGAAATTTCCTGAACAGCAACTTCATTGCTGGCGGCATCAAAAGAAGGGGAGGTTAATGAGGTTGGAAAGGCATTTGCCACACTCCAGGTCATTAAAATTTCAGTGCCTGCTTCGTTGGTCAGGCTGATTGAAATATCTTTTTTCTCAACCTGATTCAGTTGGATGGAATTAAGCCAATCAAAAAGTTTGGTATCACCGGCGAATACCCCTTTGCGCAGGGTAATATTGATCGCCTGACGTTGACCGGGCATTTTGTAATAATTACCGGTACCGTCTTTATATTCTATGACATCGTGGGAAATATCGAGCCCGGAAACGCTATTAAAAGGGATCTGCTCATCACCGATTGAGACGACAAACCGATAAGTAGGGATCGGATATTCAACAGCGATTTGTTCTGGAGTTGTAGCCATAATGTTTTCCTTTGTGAATTATTGATATTTAAGAGACAAGAAAGCAGCTATCACCTTGTTTCTACTCGCATTGAGCTATGGGTATAGCTACCGCAGCAACCTGACAAAGAGGTTATTATTCATACTGGTAAAATTTGCCTGATAACTATTTAGGTCATTTTTAATAAAGCGGCATGATTATAAGTAATGAATCTTTAGAGGGAATATTAATTAATAATGAAGGGTAATTATTAGTTGGTATGGCAGAGGTTAACCATTTTAGGTATTAGCGCGGTTTTATTTGGTTTTAGGGGTAGGGAAATTATGAATGGAGAATTATTTTCTGTTTTATCGATTAATTTATGATCAAAAAATAGATAGGTAAGTATGATTATACAAATCGCTATAGGAGAAAATAATCTTGGTGGTATAAGAGGAAAAGTATCTCTTCCGATTAGGGAGGAAAAAGATATACCCTTCATCTTTCAAGCTGCTGCTTTGTTGGCTGCTTTCACTCACCCCAGTCACATCGTTATCTATGCTCCTGGGGATTCATTCACTTGCCGCCGCGCTGCAACTCGAAATCTATTAGGTATAGTCTTATTGCAGTGCTAATAAAATGGATTTTTTACGGTAGTAATAAATAGATAAAATGAAATCATGTTTGCAGTTAGATTATTTCTTTAGGGTGGCAGATAATACGTCTATTATAGTTTGAAATCAATATTAATTATGTTCAGGAATTGGTACTTTTTTGATTGCTTATTGGTTATGAAATTTAGTAGTAATTCGATTTAACCGATTTTCTACGAAATTCAGTAAATAGTTAAAATTGATATTTGTTCATTAAGACAATAATTGGTTTATTATAAGATTATAACTTTTGTTTTTTTATAAACCGTGATTTTGTTTCCGCAAACAACTCACCTAATCGCGTTCCTCATGCTCTTAAGGTGTCATTTTGCTCCCTATAAATAAGAACAAAAATGCCGATCTTGAATATCGGCATTTTGCTGTATAAAGAGAAGATTAATTTAATGCTTTAACGCTTCAATTTTATCTCGGCTCAGTCCGGTACTGGCGACAATAATGTCCAAACTCACGCCATGCCGTAATAAGGCACGGGCCGTTTCCAGTTTATTTTCAGCTCTACCTTCCTGTCTACCCTCCTCTCTACCCTCCTCTCTACCTTCCTGTCTACCCTCCTCTCTACCTTCCTGTCTACCTTCCTCTCTACCTTCTGTTCGGCCTTGCTCAATACCTCGCTCAAGCCCTTTTTGTTCAAGCTGTTCTGCAATAGTCATCAACATTGTTTCATGCTCCGGAGATAGTTGCTTTAGTCTGACCGGTTTCAGCTTCGCCGGGTAAACGTAAAAGTCCCTTGTATAGCCATCACCTTGAATAAGAACAAAAATGCCGATCTTGAATATCGGCATTTTACAGCGAAAAAGGAGATTAATTTAATGCTTTAACATTTCAATTTTATCCCGGCTCAGTCCGGTACTGGTGACAATAATGTCCAAACTTACGCCATGCCGTAATAAGGCCCGAGCCGTTTCCAGTTTATTTTCAGCTCTACCTTCCTGTCTACCTTCCTCTCTACCTTCCTGTCTACCTTCCTCTCTACCTTCTGTTCGGCCTTGCTCAATACCTCGCTCAAGCCCTTTTTGTTCAAGCTGTTCTGCAATAGTCATCAACATTGTTTCATGCTCCGGAGATTGTTCAATCAGTTGATGGACAAATTGGGAGAGATCCAGCGTATGTCCATTCAGTAAAATATAGCTTAACACAACATTGCGCTGCTCGGTTGTATTATACCCTGCATTCAAGAGTTCCACCAATTGGGGGACCCATTCCAGCATATCCCGGCAGCGGATGTGTTTTTGCACTAACTCCATCAGGGCAACGCCTTTATGTGTCAGGATTTCTTCATCGCTGAGCACACTAACGTCCACCAACGGAAACGCCTGACGGTATAAGCGAGCAGCCTGTTCAGGAAGCGTAAAACAATCCAGCCACCGGTTTGAGTAAGGATAAGGTCGAACCTCGCCATGATAAAACAGCAGAGGCGCCACCAAAGGGAGTTCAGTATGGCCTTTTTTCAGGTGAGCCGCCATCGCTGACATGGCGTAATACATCAACCGCCAGGCCATCAACGGGTCAGGGGTGGACTGATGTTCAATCAGACAATAGATATAACCTCGTCCCCGAGCTGTTTCAACCGAGTACAGCACATCACTGTGCAGTTGACGTAAATGCCGGTCCACAAAACTGCTAGGCTCCAGTTTCAATGTGGCTAAATCGCACAACGACTGGATCTCTTCGGGCAGATAAAGGGATAAAAACTCCCTGGCCGTTTCGGGCTGGGTTAAAAAATGCTTGAATAATGCGTCATGGTGAGGCCGTTTTTCTTTCTTTGCCACAATCTGTTTCTCTGTCTTATCAGGTAGTCATTACCACTCATTGTCAAGGTATATACCCTTCATCTTTCAAGCTGCTGCTTTGTTGGCTGCTTTCACTCACCCCAGTCACATAGTTATCTATGCTCCTGGGGATTCGTTCACTTGCCGCCGCGCTGCAACTCGAAATCTATTAGGTATAGTATTTCTACCAAGTTACAAAAAACATCTTCCCAGATTTCCTCAGGAAAATCTTTACCGAATGCATTAATATAAGAACCTAAAAACTCAAATACCAGAAAATAAAAAACGAGGAAACATTATATTTACAATAACTATTCTATGAAAGTTATTGGTCGAATCCGCCAGGTATGGTTATTAACTGTCTATCCCTATAGGGCTATTTTATTTGCCATTTTTTGCTATAAAGAATGAACCTGGGGAATTATACAGAATAATGTACAGACTCATTTGATTGATGTGAAATCGTGATACGTAAGATTATATATCTTATGTTTTATCTTGATATTGCAACTAATATAAAACCAGCCATTAATGATTAATCCGTTTGCTCGTGAGATCACTTAATGGCCGGCTTTTATTTACCAATTCTATTTTTTCCTTTTTTTTATATGTTTTTTATAGCTTGCTATCAATATAATGGATATTATTATTGATAGCATTGCTGATGTATCTAGATATAAATCCATAACATTCTCAATACCATATATTCCCCAAAAACTGGCGAATGATGTAATGAAGCTAGTCGGCGTTATCATATCTATGATTTTCATCGTTATAATGAAAATCACAGAAGCCGCTATTATGTATTTTATAAAAGATAAAGTTTTCTTCATCAGTTCACTTTGATTGTTCCATATGCTTTGAGTGATGAGCCAGGAATAGGTATCATTGTCGTTTTCAGTAAAGCTGCTCGGATATAATCAAAATCCGTCTGCTGTGTTAGCGTAACACATCCTTCACTTAGCCCGCGAGGCCCAATTGGATGTAGCCGAAAATTACCTCTTTTGACACCCTCAATGAAAGTTTCATCATTAATTTTCCCATCATCACGATAAAGAGCAAACCATGTTTCTCTGTCAGTACCGTAAAAATTTTTTAGTACCCACATCCTAATTGCATTCAGACGTCCTCCGGACTGGCGGCCAACGATAAAGTATCGGCCTTTTGGTAAAGGCCCGATATCTTGCACGGTAGTCATATAAGCATTGTTTCTACCATATTTTTGTCCGGAAAAAGCAGGAAAAGATCCTACCCCGATACAATGAAGGATAGATGTTGGCATTCCGTTTAATGTAAATGTACATGTGATCGGCATGATTATCTTTCACTCCATGCGTCAGAAAACATGACATTACCATCACAATATTTCCAGGTTATTTTTTCATACCTAAGCTCAATGCATTCCAGGTGGTTTTGATGTTGATGTGATGGGTCTTTTATATTGTGCATAATTGGTGATATAGATACGACTTTTACGTTTTCAAGTAACATATTGAAGTACTCTTTTTCTTGGCCAGCATCATCGATTCTGTACCATTTGATCTCAGCCATTTTTAACGTTTGTCCTTTTGCCACAGCTTTATAAAAATATGGGGATGAACAATCGAACTCTTTCTCAAAACATAGAGGAGCATGAATTCTTGTTCCAGTTAACTTTCCAGTATTACCGTCAGTAGGAATGTGAAGGTTATGTCCAAAACCAAGGATTTCAATACTTCCCTCCCTACCTAATACATCAACTGAACCTTTAATATCTGAGCCCCCATCATCTTTAATCCAGAGATAAGCTGGTATTGCCATAATTTTTCCTTCCTCTAATTGAATATTAATAACGAAGCTTCATTTCTACGAATCAAGTGAAACTTATATAGTCAATCAGTAAGACAACAACAGATTCGAATAGTTCCCAAGGCTACTAAATTTTTTAGTCGCCAATAGCGACACAGCTATCCCTTATATAGCCGCCGCTTTCCATCTTTCATCGTTTTCTGCAATTCTCTCTGTTTGATGTTCCATATTAAGTCTTTTGGCATCAGGACTTGAATGTCTAATGGAAATGTTCAGGAATCTTCCCATATTCCCGGTAGTTAAACTGGCATCTCCAGCCAATTTCTTACCATTAATTTTCTGGTTACTCAGTACTGTACTTTTGCTAGTTTCATAGTTTCCGATGATTCAAGGCTCTAAGAATTTCATCTGACAATGATTTCGATTCTACTGCTTGATGGAAGCCTTCTTCTGGATGAATCATAGAAACAAGTCTGGTTTTTATGATTGGCTTACCGTCAAAGTAAATAAACAGCTCTTTCCCTAAGTTTCTTGCTAAAAAAAGTTTGAACCGGTCACTACAATTCAGTCCTTTCTTAACCTTAAGAAAAATGTTATTGGCATTCACAGCTAAATCATCACCGATTTCTCCTACAGGAAGAGCTTGTTCTATACAAGGTTTGGATAAATAAAATGTTTCATTACCCGCGATGTAATCAAGAGAAAGTGGTTGTTTCCGCGAAATACACCCGGTAAGACCGAGGATAATAGACAGCGTAAGGATTAATTTAGTCATTCAGTTTGCCCTCATTGTTGACATTAGTGTTCTCAATTATAGCTACCGAAAGAAGTTATTTTATGCAAGTTATTTTTGTCCCTCTTCGGTCTGATTAATTAAGAGAGGTATGGTTATTGACTGTCTATCCCAATAGAGCTATTTTATTTGCCATTTTTTACTATAAAGAATGAACCTGGGGAATTGCCTGTACCATCTCCCGATAATATGATTATTTTATTCTATTTTTTACTATTGCTTTTCTTGTTGTTATTGTTTTTTTTATTTTTCTCTTCACTTCTTTTTTTCTTTCCTGCTGTAATACGAGCTTGTATTTCTTCTTGAGATAATGGTGTTTTAGCGGGTGATATTTGTGGCGTAATATCAAAAATATTCCTATCATCGAATTCAGGATGGTTAATAAATGGCAAATATCCGGCAGGAACAGTTAGATTATATTTATTAACTACATATCTTAATTCTCTGTTCGTTGGTACTCTATTTAAAATAACCGTTAATCGTGATATTGCTAATTCTAATTTATCTAATGGTGAAATGGTGACTATAGTGACTTCATCTTCCCCACTCAAATGAGCATAATCTTCCTTTTTACTTATTGAATAAAAAAATGAGTCGTCTGCCATTTTATTATATATTTCATTATTCTTCCTGGTGTCTCGATAGCTATCCAATCCTCTATAGTAAATTTGATTCAACTGAATAGCTAAAGCCGTCTTGCCTTTTGATAACAAGCTGGCTTGTTCGGAACTGTATGCGTTATATTCTCTCGCCTTTTCTTTATCTTTACTATCTAATTCGGTTTTGTTACTCCCAATATGAGCTCTATGATTTTTATCAAATTCTTGATAAGCATGTCCAAATGACTCTAATACCTTACTTATTTTAGTTTCTCCTCTGGATTCACCACCAATAAGTATGCTATTCAATATTGTGTGCTCAGAGGTTAAATAGGGTCTCTTTCCGTCTTTTTTTGCTTTGTCGTAATAGCGTGGAATTTTATCTTCATTACTAAATAAACGGTCTGATTCATTTTGTCTATATCCATGTGCGCCAATATTATCTTTATTAAGTGTAAGGAAATCTTGGACGGTCATTTTTTTGCTATTTACTGCTGATGCACCGATTTCATTCATTATTTCTTCATTATTCAGCATATCTTCTTCATCGTGCTTAATAGAATTATTCGATTGTGACGGGCGTTTTTTTTGTTTTTCTTTTTCGCTATATTTTTTGACCGCAGTGTCTTTTTTAATCATAGTATTACCTGTCGATTTTTTTAGGAAATATATTAGTAAGTTATGTCGCCAAGATCCTTCGTGCCACATGCTCTTATGTCAATGTATATGTCAATTGTTCAATTATGTTGATACTTGATTTAATTATTCATTTCTGTTGTATGAGGAAAGTTTTAATACTTGTTTATTAATACTGTTAATTTTAATCTCTATTTTGTTTTTTGTCCTTACCATTGTATCTAAGGTTAATTTTTTCCTCATTATTTTAGAAGATAACCCAGAGAGACCCATTGCATTATCGCCATATTTTCCACGTATAAATGCCACCGCATCAGAGTGGCTTTCATTGAGAACTTCACGAATACTATTGGTAAAATCTAATATGTGTCTGGCTTTATCATCATTCAATCCTTCTAATGCCCTATGGTGTGATATAGCCAGATCAGCAAGTTTATAAGCAGGGATTTTTATTGGTAGTAATTTTTTCATAATTTCTGATGTTAATAAATTTCCTGCGGTGACTTTTAGATTCTCTTTATTGAATGTCTTTTTTATTGCCTTAGTGATGGGGTTTTTATCGTAATTGTTGATATCGATTATCATGTTTCTTGTTTTAGGGTAAGGGTGAGCTACCTTCAACTTTTTATTTAATTTTCCAATAGCTGTATCATTAAGGTAATTCAATCCTGTTCCGGCTAATGCGCCAATACCCGCACCCGCTATAGTGCCGACACCTGGTGCGATAACGCTTCCTATAGCGCCGCCAATAGTGCCGCCGGCTATACTGCTTCCAGTACTTAATAGTGTTTGTAGTGCAGTCGTCCCTATATTTTTAGCCACATTATTTCCAGCAGATTCAGGGGAGTCCATTGATTTTAAGGTCCAATCTAATTGTGTTAAGTGACCTTTGACCACAACCATCCATTTGTAATACTCAGAAATATTTTCTTTCCAGAATGCATGGTCTTGAATTTGATCTAAGTTAACAGAACTGCTTCCCATCATGGTATCTAAATCCAATCCTATTTCTAATGGAGCACTGTCTATATCATCATTAATAGAATGATTTGACTGTATTGGCAGCTCTTTTGCTCTATTTTTAAGATGGTTTTTATTTTCACTGTGTTTATTTTTTGGCATATTATCACCTAATGGTTTTATGATAAGAAAAATATTGGTAATTTTTACCTATAAGATTCATTCGATAAAATAAAAAATTTAATTTATTAATAAAAGATTTTATATAGAATACCAATTAATAGATAGGAGATTGTTTGTCATCCTGTTGATGAATATAATAATTAAAAAATGATTTTAAATTCCGATCAATTTTTCAGAATTCTCTTTTGAGATAATAATGTTTATCCCATTGACCCTAATAATAGCTTCTTGACTTTTTACCCATATGGAAAGGATATCTTTTATTTTAGCTAAATAAGTTGAATGGGTAATGCCCGAAACTTCAAGAATAATGTTTTCATTATCCTGACGATTATTATTATTATCTGTGGCAGATTGAGTGATCAGATTCACTTTATTAAGGGCAAGGCGGGCATCTTCTGTACCACCTAAGTCGGCACATAATTTATCTATCAGGGCTTGATGTATTTGTGAACTGTCCAGGCTAGATTTTTGATCTACGGTAGCGGATATTTTACTAACTGGAATTACATTGTCTTCGATATTTTGAAGTTTCATTGGCACGGTAATAGAATAGAGTAAAGAGAGGCGCGGGCGATTACCCAGAGCTTGCCAAAAATTACCCAGACTGTTTAAATTTTCCTGTTGTGGAATAACCCGGGTATATGAGCCGGGAATACCGGTTAATTGGCGATTATTGATTAATGCATTTAAAACCCGTGTCATAACTTGTGCCGCCTGATTATCCGGTTGGCTATCTGGGCTGGAGCTGTCACTTGAGGGTTTATTAGCATCCCAGTAAGTGATTAAATAGTTACAATTGATATTGACCCATCCCGGTAATAATGTGCTGGTTGCCGGATTATAGCGCCTTGGTTCAGCAGAGCGTAATTGTAGATCTTCATGTATTTCATAAAGAAATACACTGACCGTCGGTTCTGATTGAATAGAATTAATTTCGGGTAGGTCAAAGCGGATATCGATGTTATTCTCTTTAATATTTAAATACAGGGATAAAATAGTATTTAATGCCTTGTTAACTTCAATAATAGCATTGTCGGAAGCAATTATCGTTGTCATATTAGCTCCAATTTTATGAAATAGTTAAAATACCAATCTGCCGGTTTTGTTTAATTCAAGTATTATAGCCCGTTCTATATGTCTGTTTTCAATTTTATCACAGTTATCATCTGCTGATAATATTGATGATAATAAGGCAATATTTCTGATGTTCGCTCCGGTTAGGTCAGTTCGTTTAGCCAGATGATCAAAATCAATTTCGTCGGATAATTTAAGTTGTTTCGGCCAAATGATTTGCCACATTTTTTTACGTAATGTTTCGTTGGGATAAGTAAAACGGGTAATAAAGGTAAAGCGGCGATTAAATGCGCTATCCAAATGGCTGCGATTATTGGTGGCTAAAATGACTAATCCCGGATAATCTTCTAATCGTTGTAATAGATAAGAAACTTCAATATTGGCATGTCTGTCTTGGGCATCTTTAGTTTCACTGCGCTTACCAAATAAGGCATCAGCTTCGTCGAAAAATAGCACCCCAGAATCGGCTTCGGCTAAATCGAAAATATGCGCGATATTTTTTTCCGTTTCGCCAATATATTTATTCACCACGGTAGAGAGATCGACTTTAATCAGATCAACACCAAGCTGTTCGGCAATCACTTCTGCGGCCATTGTTTTTCCGGTGCCTGATTCACCGTAAAATAGTGCGCTAATACCGGTACCATAACCTATTTTTTCCTGAAAACCGGTCGCCAGAATTTGGTCACAGTAATTAATGGCGGCGATAATTTCTTTTAATTGCTGCGCTAAGGCATCTGAAATCACTAAATCTTTAAAGCTGCGTTTGGGGGTGATTCGTTGGGCTAATTTGCCAAAATTCTGTTGAGCGCGGAAATTTAATGCTTTACGTAGATCGGTTTCTTCTAATTGGCCTGTTGGTTGCCGGAGTATTTGATATTGATATGCTTCTTTAATAATGAGTGGTAATGTTTCTGCTGTAAATGAAAAACGCTGACATAGCTGAGTCATATTGATTTTCTGAGTGATATTATCCGGTAAATTTGCTTGCAGCATTGTTTTTCTATCCTCCACAGTGAGTGCTGGCATATTAATTTGCACCATTGGTAGATGTTTAATCCACATTAATGAATCTTGTGGTTCTGCCAGACAAATTACGCGTAATTTAGGTTGATTGAGTAGGGTGGATAATTCGTTATGCCATATTTTCTTTTCTTGCGCCAATAAAGAGAAACTGCTGATTAATAAACAAGCATCGTGTAGACGGACTTCCCGTATTGCATTTGCCAGCAAGTTAGCTATTTCAGTTGGGTTTTCTTCGTCTGGCAGACGGACTAAATCGAGAGTTAACGTATTGATATCATGAGAAGCCATAATATTGCTTACTGCTAATCTTCTGGCACTGTCCTGTTTTCCTCTAAGTATTACCAGTGGAAGAATCTCGTCGGTTTCATTCAATAATATCTTTTCCAGTGAATCATAAAGAATTGGCGGGTACCAATTTTGCGAGGCAGGAATGCTCCAATAAGCACAGGTTGTTAGAGGCGGTAAAATAACCCGCTGGCCTGATAAAAAATGCCAGATAGCGCTGTGGGTTAAAAATTGCGTTTGTAACCAGACAGATTCTTCACAGTTATTGAGTCGTAATAGGTGATTACGTATTAATGGTGTTTGTGGTAACAAGCTGTTTTGCAGTAATTGCCAATCACTTTGGCGTTGGCTAAATAATTCAATTGCTAAAGCAAAACTAGGCCACTGTTTTTTACTATTGCCATTTAGAGCAGAAAATAGTGAATGATAACGACTGTTAAAATGGGGCAATAAACCTAACAACAAGGTATCACGTTCAAATTCAGTGAGTTCAAAACGTTCGACCAAGAGTGATATTGGATCAAAGGCAGGGGGTTCCTCGGTTGTTTCTGAGCAGTGAATAGTATTATCTGCTTTAGGTAGCCAGTGAGGAACACCGAATGGTTCTGCCAGACGTTGTTCTACTTCACCTTCGGTAAGTAAAAAACTTTCCGGCAATGAATTGTATCTGTCTTTTTTTTGGTAATAATAGTGCTGCAATAGCAGGTCAATACGTTCCAGATGGGAATAAAGCCAGCGTAATTCAGGCGTTATAGGTTGAAGTTCACCGTGATTATTTGTTAGCAGGTAATCCATATAAACCTTTTAAATGTTTTGCCAGTTAATTCGTAAAGGGCGATCCAGCCAGGGAAGTTTGGCGATATTTAATGGCCACGGCCAATCAGTTAACAGCACATCGAATGGTTGATTTTCTACCGTGATGTTGATTTCTTGCTCATTTATCAGCAATTCTCCTGGTCGTTGTAAAAATAGTTGACGGACGTCATTACAACTTAATTTTTTCCAGCCAGGAAGTTGATTGATAACCGCACTCAGCCATTGATCTATTATCAATTGTTTTTCTGGTTCAATAGAGATTGATTCACTGTTTTCATCAGCCATGAGTCCACACAGAACGTTATTCAGGACTTTTTGCTCTGTTGGTGTTTCTTCGGTTTCCCAAATCAGGTAATCAAGGAAATTGACGGCACTAAATTGAGCCTGACGATGGGTAAATTTTTGTTCCTCAAGTAAACCAAGCTGATTAAATAGTGCTGGTAGCATCGGCCATAGAATTAATATTCCAGCATTATTGACTTGGCACGATTTAGGTAATAAAACGGTTTTTGAGTTTGGCAGGTTAATTGTCTGACGTGGGTTATTGTTATTTACTCCTGTAATGAAAGTGTTATCTGATGCTGATTCTGCGTCAGATCTATTTTTATTTAATTTATTTGAAATGAAGTATTCTGATAAGTACGAGTATTCATTAACCGATAAATATTTTTTACAGAATTGTGAAACAGGAATAGTTTGCCAAAGCTGTTTTAACCAACTATTTAATGGAAGCCTGTGAGTGATAATTTGGTGAAATAATTCGATAATAGGTTTTGCATTTAGTTTACCGTTATTCAATTCAGTTGTGATGCGTGATATGACTTTCACATCAAGTCTCGGTATTTCCTGTGTATTGTGTCGTTGCATGTACCCCAGTGCATTGAGTATCAATTGCCCGGAGGAGATAAACTCCTCCCGGTATTGTGGTCTGTTTGCTCTTTCAGATAATCTGTCATTGATAGCGCTTAATAAAGCAGGTTGTTTGATTGCCAAGAGCCGTTTTAGGCTCGGTTCAGATAAGCAGCTTTTTGCCAATAATAATGCTAACTTGCTCTTTATCTGCATTATTTGGTTAGTTAAATGTTTAATATCACTATTTTTACTATTTATTATTGCCTCCATTTTATCTAATGTCGAGTCTTTTTGATATAAAGTATGAATAAATCCCTCTGCATTGATTGGGCTATAATCGCCAAATAAAATAGGATTGTGGATAATTTCATTTGGTATAGGTTCATTCAAACTAATTTTTTCTTGATGATTTATCTGATATTGATTTAGAGCTTTACTTAAGGCTATATTAAGCTGGCGTGGAAACACTGAATTGAAGTTATGTAAGCTTATTTCACCAAGATTTAAGGTCAATGTTTCTAGATATATATCCTGATTAATAGGATGTTGAGTAAAGAATGTATTGAATAAGCTATTTATATTGGCTTGATTAAGTAGGGAGCCATGCAATACTGTTTTAGCCACCTGTTGATTGTTAGCTTCAATAGTAATGGTAATCCGATTTAACAGATTTGGCTCCGAAGTCATATCAATATATCCTTGATGATTAGCAAATAATAGATAGTTTAGATCTGTATTTATGGAATTAAATCTTCATAATAAATGCCAGAATATAATAAGGGGGGATAATATTAGCGCTTGCATCAACATTATGGGTATGTTCATTACCCTTACCAACATTAGAGGTGTAGAAGTAATAAGCATTATTGTCTGCTTCTACAAAAAGGCTTCTCCCTTTTTTTGTTATATAGCTTGTAAAATCGTAAGAATTAGGGTTATTGTCAAGTTGTCTAGGGGCAGTTTCATGAGGTTGATCCACATTATATCTTGCTCCTTCTCGGCTAAAGTAACCCGTTCCTCCTATATGTTGATGTTCTGGTATTTGATCCTGGGACAGTTTTGTACCTTTTATGGTGATTGTCAGTTCTTTATTAGTAGTACTTATTTTAAATTGCTTATTATTAGCAAAAAGACCAGAAACTTTTTTTCCATTATTTTTATTAATATCGGAAACTTTACCGCCTAAAATAAACCGATCGATTAAATCTGGTGTGTCATTCTTACCATCACACAGCGCCCAACCATCAGGGATATCACTACCAGAAAACATCACAATTATCCCTTTGGGGAGTACATTATTGGAATCAATACTGACACCGCTTGAATCAACAATGATTCCGCTACCGGCTTTGACTGAAACACCATTATTATCAACGTTAATCCCATCGTAAGGTTTAATTGCTAACGCTTTTTTATCAAAATGCAGTCCGCCAGTTGAATTAACAACTGTCTGTAAAGTTCCGTCATCCGTCAAACTCAAACCATCACCAGGTTCTCCTGATTGTCCGGGGGCTTGCCCGGTTGCTTTACGGCCAATGTCAGCAATATCAATCAAGTCAGAATAATCGGTTTGTAGGGGAATACTGCCTTCTTTAAAACGGCTTTTTAGATCATTTGTTGAAGGACCGGTTGATTTAATATTAGCATTTTCTAAATTGTTTTCTGAATTAGATGGGTTATCTTTATTTGCCATTTTATCACCTTGTATATAATATCAAATAATTCTATCTTTCTTGATTTCTCATTCGCAGGTTAAATCTGAAAATTTTAAAATGTCAGTATTTAAATATTTTTACTAGAGTAGGGTACATATAATAATTGGTTGCTGATAATGACTTCTGTATTCCATTCAGTTCCAGATTCACCAATTACCTCAATACGCTGCTGTGCGGTAGCGATTCGCATACTACCAATACCTGTTACCGCGGAAGGTACTCTTCCCAAGGTTAAGGTTTCTAAAATGTTATATGCCTCGTCCCCTAAAGGAGCGCCGTTATTTTGCCAACGTTTATAGGTACTGGCAAAGTTATTAAAATGTTCCGGTGATAGCCAGTGAATAATCATGGAAAGATGAGCGGGAAACTCAGCCAAAATTTCGGTTTTCACCCAAGATTCCAATTTATAAGGATCAACGCCTTCATTCTCAATGAGTTGGCGATTAATCACCACACTGACCACGAATGAAAAGCGATCAGATAAAGCATATTTTTCGCTGGAGAAATACCAACGATAGCGCCATGCTTCTGCCTCTGGTGGAAAATTACCTGATGAGTCTTTACTGCGTTTAATGAGTATCTTTCCTTGAATGCGATCAAATTTAACGACTGTTGCCTTGAGTTCATAATCAGCTTCTTGGGTTGGTTTGGATGGGGTAATCACATATTTCAGTGTAATTTCATCATCTTCTTCGATCATCGCTGGAAAGGGGCTTTGAGTGCTGGAAGTGATCCAGCGTTCATCTTCAACATCATTTTGATAGGTTTGATCGGTATAAACCAGTTGATAATCCATATCTTCCAGCCATACCGGACTGTTTAGCCAGCGCAGTTTATCTTGCTCAAATGCCTGTTGTACTCTGCTCAGATTGCGCTCCAGTTCGCTGCTGTTACTGATACTAAGAGAGAAGGTATCTTCTGTGACATCTGTAATCATTTGACCACGCAATACCAGTTTGTTATCACCTTCATAGACAATGAGATTTATTACCTGTCCTTGTAGTAACCGGCCTGCTGTACCTTGCTGGGTAATTTTTAACTGATCGCCTTCAATCGTTAGCGAATCAGGTTTTTGTTCGGTATCAAATGCTTTATCAGGTTTTACCGGTAAGAGTTGGCGATGTTCAATTAGATAGAAAGGCAAGTTAGCCAGATTAGGTGTTTCACTAAAACACTCTCCGCCCAGACCTAGCCGGGCAGCGATACGTTTTTGAAGTGCCGACACCTTATCGATACGAATATTGTTACGCTGATAGGCCAGTTCGGGCTGTTGAGCCAGGTATCCCCGTTGGGTAGATAAAAAATCCAGTAAATCTAGGGTAAGTGGCCGGGCAGCGCGCTGAGTACCAAAATAGCCTAGTAGATAATCTACAATTGTCAGCTCTTTTGCATAGTTTTTGGTTTGAATAGCGCCTTGATGAGAGATTTGTGAATCATTGTTGAGCTTTGTTATCACATCAGATGCTATGTTTTGATGAACTTGCTGACTGACCGTATCAGCTTTAAAAGGCCATTGAATACCGTAGACGTTATTTCCCCGTTGTTTAAACGCCAATAGTTTTGGTAATAAGTCGAGTTCGGCGCAGCCATTAGCCAGCATCTGTTCAAACGGCAGCATAAATTGGTGTAATTGTACTTGTTGTTGGCTATTGGCATAGGTCTGTAATCCATAGCAAGCAGGTAATTTATTGCTTACCGGATAGTAATCCAGGACTTTTCGATGTTTTCCCCAATTTAATAATTCCGGCTGTGTATTAATGAGCGGATCGGCAATGATTTTTTCCTCTATTTGTTGTTTGGAAACGATAATATTAATTCCACCTTTGGCGATAATGGTGAGTGGACTGTCTGATGAGGTAATTAATGCCAGCGGATCGCTGCCCCATAATCTGGGGTAATATCCTTGGGCGATTTTCCAGGACCAATTATCGTTCGGTAGCGGGGAAATTATTTCATCGTGCGGAGTGAAGGCTAATCGGGTGATATTTTGCACTCCCTTAATCGCCAGCAATTGATTAATCAAGTGGCTCAAATTTAATACGGTAGCGCCGGTGTAATCTTTGACTTGCGGTAATGTCGGTATCCAGCCGTGACGTAAATAGGGGCCGGCAAATATCTCTTCGTTACTGTAACCCTGATCTTTTATGGTCTGCGTGGTATAACGTTCGGGTTTTGCCTGAGCCATCTGTTCCGCTGTTATATAAACTTGGGCAAATATGCCAGCGATATCGTTGACATCATCATCAAGTTCAATGTCAATCTGTAGAGGAAAATCGGTGGGTTGTAGCCAGATAATATGGCTGACGGATTCCCCTAAGTTTCGATTATTTTTCAGGAAAGTCTGCAAACTTTTCTGTGCAGCAGCTTTATTGTTTTCAGTTTCCCGGCTGGGGAGTAAATAGAGCCAATAATTTCCTCTTAACGTTAATCGTTCGCTATTTGGGGTTGAAGTGAAACTGTATTCACGTTTTTCTTTGTTATACCAGTATTCATAACGTTGATTTTCAGGTTCGCGAATAAGCTGTACATCGTTAAAGAAAAAATAACCTGTGCTTTTTTCACTGACGGCGTCGCTACTATGCAGGTCCAGCAAAGCCCGGCGATAATCCTCTGCGGTAATCGGTCCACAGGTCAGCATTTGTTGTGGGCCGAACTCTTGCGGGAAAATGCCGTCATTGGGAGGTTGTTGCTCTTTTTTCGGGGTAAGCAGATCCCTGAGCGGCAGTGAATGACGATAGGCCAGATCGGAAGCGCCATAGCAGCACGCTTCTAGTAAGGTGATGCCGGGATCGCTTTCACTGGTATTGCTCCAACATTGGCCGGATTGCTGCTCAATGACCGCTTTGGCCTGCGAGAGTAAAGCATCAAAAGTAATATCGTCTTTAACAATGAGGAATAGCGCATCCTGATTATTCATTATCAACTCCTTGGCTTGGGGAAGTGTCATCAGGCCAGACTAGAATCAGTACCTCGTTATCGGCAGCCTCGATACTTTCACCCACCGCACTGGTGGGATGGTTGGCGATTGTCATACTTAGGTCAGTGACGCGTTCTACCAGCGGGGATTGTTGGATGGCGGCTAACAAGGGGTAGTAGTCAATGCGATTACCGGTTGTGACGCCAATAGCGCTATTTTCTCCCCACGGCATATATTTTCGGCTTAATTCCTGTTGTAACTGATAGTGACCGTAATCAGGGTTAACGCCTGGGGCAAACACCAGTTGATAGCGGATCAGGACATCAACGTAGGTGGGATTGTCAATTTCAATGGTGGTCCAGAGGCTGCTTAATTGGCTTAACCATTCGACCATCTCTGTCAATCGGGCCGGGTTTAGTGTTGGACGTAATGCATCATCGTTATCTTTATAACGGCTGTCAGGGATCACAATCAGTCGCTGTATTTCCGGCGCCGGGATTCGGGTCAATTCATTGACGGAGGGGGATTGGACATCAAATAAGCTGACAAAATGCTCTTTTAGCAAGGTGGCGATATTTCCCCAACTGAGTACCCGATTACGGTGTGACAACCGGGCAGGGACTCTCGTCAGGAAGGATTGCTCGGTTTCTGGCGGGCGACCGTTCCAGGAGGCCCAGGGTTGCGTGACGTTACTGATTGCCACAGATGCGTTGACCGGTTGTTTAATGCTGTTGGCGATCAATCCGTTGATAAAGTGCTCTTGCTCAACGGCTTCTGGGTTGATTAAAGTCGCTGTGGCGGCGTTATACAGCAGGCCCTTAATGCGTGGGTAATCTTGAGGATCAGTCAGATCAGTTATCTCTGCTTTTAGCCAGTATCGTCCCGCTGGCATCAAGGTGGACTGGTTTGAAGCATCCTGTGGTAATAAGGTACGCCAGATACCCCGGTCAAATAGGTGATGAGTTTGATCATCAATTAATTTATCCAATTTGCTCCAGATATTGCTGGTGTTGAGGTAAGACCAGGATAAATTGAGCGCTTTAAAACCAACTAATTGCCAGTAGAGAGATAAAGTTTGCCCCGGCAGTACACCTGTAAAACCTAAGTAGAATGCTTCATGGGTGAGTGTTGGCGTTTCTGCATTTGCATTCCCCCAACCAAAAGGGGTCAGAGGGTAGATGGCGAATTGTTCGGGTGCTATTTGGGCATGGAATTGAACCTGCAACGCACTGATTTGTGGGTATAGGGTGCGTTTTTCCCAATGGGGTTTTGCCAATATTGGGCATGCATAAAATCCTGTTCGGCCAGTTCTATGCGTATTGAAGCAGGCCAATCATTGGGTGAGAGGCTGTCTGCGAGCGGGTAATCCATTGCAGGTAAAGTAAAAGTGAGGCTTTTTCCTTGTGGCGCTTCTTTTCCATCGAATAATTCCTGAGCCTCATTAAGTTCTTCTCTCTTTTGAGGCGTGATTAAATAACCCTGTACTTTAAATGCGCTATTATCAGGTTCAGGGTTATACCCTTTATACCACTGTTTAAAACTCTTGGTAGGTAAGCCAACCCATTGAGGCGTCAGGGTAAGTGTCGCATTTTCGGAACCATACCATTCTGGGGCGACCAGATTAAAGCCGGAACCTGGTAATGGCGATTGACCAAAGGGGAAACTGGTGGTATCCGCTTGTTCGATACCGCTATCAGAGGCATAGTGCACATTGCGGTTGCCGTTAATATTGATTTCAATACCGGTAATTTTGGGCAACGTGGGTTGCTGAGTGGCGCCTAATTTTAGTACCGGTACGTCGAATGTCATGCCGTCAAGGTTATCTGGCGGGCTGATAGGATCATCTGTGGATGATAATCCAAGCTCAATATTCTTTTTGTCGATAAGTTTTACCGATAACGATAACCAGTGATCTTCTGCACTGATTTTCGCGGTGAGGCGCTCAGATTTACCGGTCCACTCGTTGGCTAATGTGACTTTAATCGTACGTTCTCCAGCGGACATAGCAAATAAAGATGAGGTAATCAGATAACCGGATAGCACCGGCATATCATGGGCTGTTGGGCTAAAAAGTTGAATGCCATTTTCAGGTAATGCAATGTTATTCGAAAGGTTAAAAGGTATTGCCGATTGCCAGCCGTTGTCACCGTTTTTTCGATGCCAACGTAAGTCGGTTAGCTCCCCTTGATTCGCCAATAAATCCATGTCTGACGCATATTGTAACGGGTTTCCGGCGCTATCCTGCCCGGCATCAAACAGGGTGCCTTGTGGTACCAGAAATGCCGCGTTATTTGTGTTCAGGGTAATGCCGATGGCAACCCTATCCGCTTGGGCGTTTCTGGGATTCAGCCCCAGTAATTCCCGGTAATAAAGATCACGGTGTCGTGCCGGGAAGGTGTTTAATAAGCGGTTGGTTGTTTCTAATAGTTTTAAAAAAGCCAGTACAAAAACTTGATGTGCGGGTAAAAGGCCATCCGCTTTGTTAGCATGTTGGTAAATATCGGCTAATTGCTGAGGACTATTTTCCTGAATAAAGTAAAAACTATCCCAGAACTGTTTTTTCTCTTGATCGAAAGGGATGATTGCGGTGTATTCTTTAAGCCAGTTTAAAATATCCAGCGTACTTCTTTCATCAAGTTTAAATTCAGTATCTGGCACAATAGCAGAGAGTTTATTGTCTAACTCGGCCTGTCCCATATTTATACCACCTGTTATTTGAATATATTCCTGATAGTTTTTCAGGAGATCGTTGTTATTTAAAAATAAAGTTGAAGCGGTTATTTATCCGGCACTGACAGTATATTGACTGGCAATAAAACGGCCTTTTCCCATACTCGGCGTTGTCACATCGGGGCCGCTCGATGGATTATTTGCCGGTTGTGTCGGGGTGAAACGGGCAGTAAATTGTTGCCCGACAATAATCACCGTGGCGGGAGTGAGGCAAAAGTTTACCTGCTGGCTGGTATCTAATTGGGCAATGGTGACTATGCCCATGCCGGGTACCGGATGGCTAGGGGTAATATATTGCGCTTGAAGCTGTACTGTTTTTTCGTCACCCACAATAACGATTTTTTTGCCTTGGATTTTGGCGTGTCCGCTGCCTCGAATGGTCGCAGGCCCCAGAATTGTGACTTGCCGGTTGCCAAACAACGGTTCGAATAGCAGGTTGTCGCCATCAACTACTAGTTGTTTACTCATAAGCTCACCCGTACCAGACCCTCATT
Organism: Photorhabdus luminescens subsp. luminescens; assembly: GCF_001083805.1. Classification (GTDB taxonomy): domain Bacteria; phylum Pseudomonadota; class Gammaproteobacteria; order Enterobacterales; family Enterobacteriaceae; genus Photorhabdus; species Photorhabdus luminescens. The sequence continues at coordinate 149,264 of NZ_JXSK01000011.1, forward strand.
AATCTCAAGGACGCCTTCAATCTGTTGGCTGATGTCGCTGCCCCGCAGGGCGTAAGTGACCTGAACATGCAGGGTATTGGGCAAGTTTGTTCTCTGGTTTACTTGAATTTCAGTAATTTCGGCGCGTGGTTCATAGCGCAATACCCGTTCTTCAATGCGGGTTTGAATTTCCGCCATCAATTCATCGCTGATATTGGCAAACAGGTAATCATTCAGACCACAGCCATAGTCTTCACGCATAATCCGTTCGCCGGGTTCAGTGAGAAAAAGAATATTTACACTCTGGCGGACATTTTCTGCTCCCTCCGCCATGATGACGCCGGATTGTATTTCAGGCGGGTTGTCATTGATAAAAAACTGTGGCGGAAATGCCCAACCGCGGCCATAAATATCGGTCAATATTTTATTTGTCATCTTATTGCCTTGTTATTGTGTTAGGTTAATTTTCGCCCCTTTAATATCAACGCCAGATTTTCCGGCGGCGGAGAGGGATTTTTCAGCCTCTATTTTAATTTCTTGCGCATGAGTAATGAGATTCTTAGTTGAATTCAGCGTGATATCTTTATCTTGTTGCAGAGATACGGTATTTTTTCCGCTATTCAATGCGAGGGTTTTATTTTGATTATCGAAGGCTAATGCTTGTTGATTTTCCCCCTGTTTAATCACTAAGGTTTTTATCGAATTTTTTTCACTCGGTTCTAGCGGGGATTTATTTTTCGGGTTGTGCATAGAACCTAATATCACCGGGAAACGGGGATCGCATTCAAAAAAGCCGACAATCACCTCATCCCCCGGTTCAGGATAGAAGCAAAATCCGCTTTCATGACTGGCGTAGGGTTTACCCAAGCGAGCGAAAAGTACGCCATTAGTTAAGTTTAGGGCCGGTATTTTGACCGGAATACGGTCCAGTGATTGTTGGTCTTGCTGGTATTTTTCCACAACGCCGATGTGTAGCTCTTTTACTTGCGGTACAGCATGCTCTGTTTCCGGCAATAAGCCGAGTGTTAACCGGGTGCGCCAGCCTTGTCGCTGAGAGAGGCTTTGACTGACGCCGGTGATAATGGCTTGACCATCCATTCCCTGACCAAAGCCGCTTAACGCCAGCACATCCCCCGGTTGATAACGGTCATCGCCTTCGACTTCAATATTGCCGGATATATTATGACTTCGCCGGTTGTCCATAATGCCTTGAGCAAGATGTCTGGCTTGTTCATTATCCAGCGGGTAGCTGAAAGTCCACTGCCACTCTTGATTGGTTAGATCTGACAGGCCATCTGTGGCAAGTTGACCACGGCCAAGGCCGCTGTTTTTTGCTTGAATTGCCTGAGACAGTTTTTGTTGGTTAATGTCCCAAGAGTGTACGCTCACCGTTTTAGGGCTATGTTGGTTGTCCCATTGTAGATTCGCTTCAAATAGCACAATGTCCTGATCGTTGGCCCGTTGGCGAACAGTATGCACGGTTGATTGATTAAGCGCTTTCGGCGTAATCAGCGTGACCGTCTCGTTACCGGGCAGCAGCCAGGTGTTCGTGGCAAGCAGCCGATTTTTTAAAAAGGCCCAGTCATTGCAACGGAACTGCACCATTTGTTCATGTACCGTTTTAAGTTGAGGGGCTTGTTTTATTGTTGCGGTTATACCTATTTGACTGCATAACTTTCTAATAATCGCTTCGTCACTCTGTTGGCTGAATAGTTGCGAATGGAGGCCATGAGTGAGTTTTTGTAACGGATGTCTGGCCGTCAGGGTAATTAGGCTGTCTTGACCTTTTAGCCTCAGCGTTTGCCGAACAATGATCCCTTTAAACAATACCGTTTTTTCGAACTGCACGATAATTTCATGATTTGGACGGCAGTTTGCTAGCTCAGCTTGTGCCTTGGCGCTAAAAATTTGGCTGGCATCACCGGCTATATTTAAGGTGATGTTGGCCGAAGGGATACCATTGATGTGATGGTTGACAGTAAGCGTGATGACAGAGAATTGGTTGAGTGTTTTTCCATCTATTTTAATGGTTATTGCGGGTGTCTTCATGCATCCCCCTGCGCTTGCAGTGTTTGACCGGGAGTGAAGTCATCAAGATTATCCAGATCGTTTTGCCAAGCTAGGGAGAGATAATCAATGCCGCCAGCTAAAGAAGCTCCGGCGCCTAAGGCGATTAAGGGCAGGGAGATCATATCGGTTACGCTGACTGCGGTAACTGGCGGTGATTTTAGTTGTTGCTCGGTGGCTTGAATAACCAAGCTTTCGTCTGCGACTAAAGATAAAGTGGCGCTAGCCCGTAATGGAGTCGCATCACGATCAAATAGGGTGTAATTAATGGCGAGGCCGCTGGCTCGGCAGGCAAAATAGCCTTTGTTTTCCCAACGCATTTTGCCCCATTTGATTTTAAGAAAGTGGGGAACGTGGGTGCTGGCATCAACCGCACATAGGGATTTTAGCGTCGCCAGTTGGGTTTCTACCGGGGTGTTATTGCCGGGCATCGTGGCATCAAATAACAGGACTAATGACAGACCGGCGGGTTGGGATAACACATAGCGGCTGCTTTGACTGGTACTGTTAACGCTTTCATCTTGTTGATAGCGAGTTTGATAATCGAGTTGGATGGCGTCGGGGTTATACATGGCTTGTAAACTGCCTACCGAGACTTTACCTTCCCGGTCTTTGAAGGCGGAGAGAGTGAGTCTGGATAGGCTACGTTCAATTAAGCTCATAGTGACCTCCTGCTTCACGTAATGCGTCTAATACTTCCCGTTTCACTATCTCAATCAGGTGAGCATTATCCAGCGCTTCCTGAGCTAACGTCCGCGGAGAGACGGGATCATTCACTGAGTCGGTGACTTTGACTTGAATAATCAATTCTTTAATTTCGACGGTCATATTTTCGCTCCTAACCAGCGCATATCCTGATAACGTAGTTCCAATGAGTTCACCAAAACGGCATTGCTATTGGCATCAAAGTCGCTGGTGGACCAGCGAACCGGTAATGCATTACTTAATGTCCAGCTTGCCGCCGGTAACGCATTTTCATTCAGTAACATGATGACAACATCGGCATAAGTCGCTTTTTCGCCGCGCAGGATGCGATCAAAGATTAAGGTTAACGGGGTGACTGTCATCACGCCGCGTTCTAGTATCAAACTGCCATGCTGGATCTTCTCCACCAGCCAGGTATTGCGGGCGTTTTCTCCACCTTGACTGTATTGGGTGGTTTGCAGTTCACGGTTGAGGCCCGATATACGCTGAAAGGCGATATCCAGCGGGCTAGGAATATTATTAAACAGGAAACTGGCGATAAAACGGTGTGACACCGATGGGGTGTAGAGATTGTTCATGTTTTGCCCCTGTTTAACTCGGTATGGTACCGGTACGGGTATCAAATGTCAGATTCAGCTCAATGAATTCCGCCGGAATTAAAACGGCCAGTCTGATCTTGATGATCATTTTTCCGGCCCGCAGATCCTCTTCGCTCATTGATTCGTCAACGCCCAGTAGTACTTCAAATGCTTGATCTTCTTGGGTACCTCTCAGCCCGCCTTTTAGCCATAACTGACGTAGCCAGTTGTGGGCTTGACCTTTAAATTTCATCCAGGTAATGGCGTTATTCGGCTCAAAGACAAAGGCTCGGCCCAGTTGAGTCATATGGGCTTCGATATAGGAAACCAAACGGCGGATCTGAATATAGCGCCAAGGGGAACCGGGGATGTTGTCCAATGTTCGGCATCCCCAGATTCTGATGCCTTTACCGGGAAAACTGCGAACCAGATTCAGTGAGGTACCCTCTGGGTTAAAGAGAGCGTCAGCTTCAATATAGGAACGTATTGGGCTGATCACTTTGGCTAACGCGACATTGGCTGGCGCATGCCAGACAGCCGTGTGGTTATCGTGGTGTTGGATGACGGCAGCAACCGCAGAGGTCGGTGAGAGTACGATAGGCTGGCTGTTTTCTTGGTAAGCGCTTTTCACCCTTGGCCAATAGACTGCGCCCCATTGTCGATCAGAGGAAGAAAACTGTTTTAAACATTCAGCGGCCAATATTGGATCGTCTGGCGCATCCAGTAATCCCATGATACCGCGCCGACTTTTGCAAAGATCGAGTATTGATTGCCACGATTGTAACCAGAGCTGAATTTTATTGTGTTGGCCTGTTTTTATCTGATTGAGAAGATGGACAATATCAGGGACAACAATCAATGTGATTTCGTTCTCTGTGGCGATTGCCTGTTTAACCCAATCCTGTTGCAGTACGGTGAGCAATGACGGGAGATCTTTTAGCTGCTTATCAGAACCCAGAGACAGGACATAAGCTTGTTGACCGCCGTTTTCAAAGAAGTGGCGCACGGAATAGTACATTAATCCTGACTTATCCCAGATCAGGGAAAAATCGGCCAGGCTGTTTAGTTTGATGGTAAGGTTATCGTTAGTATTTTCATTTGTGGCCGGTCGGGTATAACCAACAAAGACCGGTACGCCGATAAATGCATTATCCGGTTTTAGGGATATTAGATTTTCCGTTATCGCAACGCCTGGTTGTTTTATCTCCATTATCATCTCCTCAAATGGCTGAGTAGACGCGGTGTTAAGCCGCGTCTCGGTACGGTTACTGGGCTACATTTTGGCTAAACTGGAGGATAATAAATTCAGCCGGGCGTACCGCCGCCATGCCAATTTTGACGATCATTTTCCCTTGTTTAATATCGTCGTCGGACATGGTGATACCCTGGCCGATTTGGACAAAATAGGCTTCTTGTGGTTTATTTCCCGCGAGTGCTCCTTGTTGCCATAAGGAATAGAGATAGTTGTCAATGGCTGATTTCACCCGTTCCCAAGTGGGTTGACTATTGGGTTCAAAGACGGCAAATCGCATTGCTTGCTTGATGTCTCGTTCTGCGCTATTAAATAAGCGACGAACTGGGATGTAACGCCAGTTGTCATTATTTTGCAGAGTACGAGCGCCCCACACGACAAAACCTTTGTGGCTGAAATAGCGAATAGCGTTGATGCCTTTCGCATTCATCTCCCCTTGTTGATCGTCAGTAAGCCGTTCGGCTACATCACTAATCCCGCTAAGTACAACATTAGCCGGCGCTTTCCAGACGCCACGGCTGGCATCAGTGGCGCAATACACGCCTGCCATCACTGCGCTGGCAGGAATGATATTGCCATTGGATGTTATTGCGCTTTTTATTGCATCAACCGTTTGCTGGTAGACATTTTTGTTCTTCTCTTTGAGTTGCGCCAGATTTTTGACTGCATCTGGTTTTGTTGTGGCATCCTCGTAGCCTGAAACGGTTATCGAGTTCTCTTCTGCTTGAATAAGCTGTGCGACTTTCACCGCAGGATAATAAGCGGCAGTTTGTGATGCGACGTTAGTGCTGATGGCGGTTGTTTTATTCTGATTGTCAGCGATCAGGAAGTAGCCTGCATTCAGTAATGCAGGTGTGAGGCTGTTGTATATTTGACTTTGGTAACTAGCATCCTGCTCAGGGCAAACTATTAAGGTGATTTCTAAAGCCTGCTCAATTAATTCGGGGATTAATGCCAGAGTGGCGCTATCTTCAGTATTAGCAATGGGCAGGATATAACAGGGCCCGCCGCCATTCTGAAAATAAAGTCTTAAAGCATCACTGCTCGTTGTATAAGTGCCGACAGTCACCTCGTAAGTGTAATCTGTGCCGGTATCGTCTGCATCAGGGGCGATATCGGTCATGGCGGCAACTTCTGCATTGTTATCCGCTTTTTCAGGGGGCGGTGGTGGAGTAGGCGCAGTTGATTTGATTGTTATTGAGGTAATACAACCCACATTAAATAAGTGAGTGAAATCCAGCCAGCTACTAACGCGCGTCGCTTGTGGCTTTGTGCCGGTTTTTTTCGGTGAGAAACGGCCAATGAAAACTGGGATTGCGGTGTTTCCTTGGCTGACAGAAAGCGCCAGTGATGCATCTTCCTCAATATAGACGCCGGGGTAGGTTGGTGTTGTTGGCATTCTGCCTCCAATTATTGTGCGATATCCTGTGTGAACTGCAAGATAATGAACTCGGCTGGACGAACCGCTGCCAGACCCACTTTGACAATCATTTTGCCTTGTTTGATATCGTCATCGGTCATGGTGATACCTTTGCCGATTTGGACAAAATAAGCCTGCTCGGCTTTGTTGCCCATCAGTCCGCCTTGTTGCCAGAGAGCATAAAGATAGTTATCGATAGCCCGCTGGACGGCTTTCCAGGTGGGTTGGTTGTTAGGCTCAAACACCGCGAAACTCATGGCGTTTTTAATGTCTCGTTCTGCGCTGTTAAACAGGCGGCGAACTGGGATATAACGCCAGTTATCACTGTCCTCAAGTGTGCGAGCGCCCCAGACTGTGGCGCCCGTATTCGGAAATTCGCGGATGATATTAATCGCTTTGCCGGTGTTATAGATGCCTTGCAAATCATCGGTAACTTTAAATATCGGTTTCATCCCACTTTGTAACACGACATTCGCGGGTGCTTTCCAAACGCCACGGGAACGATCAACTGAGCAATAGATGCCGGCAATGGCAGCGCTTGGGGGAATAAGGGTATTGGCTGCCCAATCTGCCGTTAGCCAGGGATAATAAACGGCGGCAAACGGGTTTTGATCATAATTATCTCGAGATGTGCCATCAGATTTTAACGCGGTCGTTGGGCCATCAAAAATGGCAAATAAGCCTTTGCCCGGTTGGCAAAGTGTGCTGACGGCATTGTTAATGGTTTCTCCGGCGGCAACCAGTAATGTCACATCGTCAAGTACTGGGACCTGTTTTTCTAAATCTTGAGTTCTGATGAGATAGCCATATCCCCCGCCGTTAATAAAATAGGCTCGCAGTGAAACATCAACGATATTTTTAGCATCAAATTGTTCACCTTTTAGCGTCAAATAATCCAGCCAGCTATTAATACGGACTGGAACATCTGTGGGTAAAAATGAATTGTCATTCGCAACGGCGAAAACAGGTACTGCTGTTGCTCCCGAGCTAACTGAGAGTGCGAGTGAGGCGTCTTCTTCAATATAAACGCCGGGGTAGGTTGGTATCGTTGGCATGTTGCCTCCAATTATTAGGTGATATTCTGCATGAATTGCAGAATGATGAGTCATACATTGTGATGATCATTGGTCGGCGTATTGGCAGCTTGATTAGGCCGCTTGAATTGTCACTCGATCGGCTGTCAGGGTGATTTCCTGAATTGCAATTTCATTACTGGCGGCATCAAAAGAAGGCGAGGTTAATGAGGTTGGAAAGGCATTTGCCACGCTCCAGGACATTAAAATTTCAGTGCCTGTTTCATTGGTTAAGCTAATGGAGATATCTTTTTTTTCAACTTGATTAAGCTGAATAGAATTAATCCAGTCAAAAAGTTTGGTATCTCCTGAGAATATACCTTTGCGTAAAGTAATATTAATAGATTGACGTTGGCCTGGCATTTTATAGTAATTACCAATGCCATCTTTATACTCGATTACATCATGAGAAATATCGAGTCCCGAAACGCTGGTAAAAGGAATTTGTTCATCACCAATCGACACAACAAATCGATAAGTGGGAATGGGATAGTCAACAGCAATTTGTTCTGGAGTTATAGCCATGATTTTTTCCTTTGTTTATTATTTACATTTAAAATATTAAGAAAGTGTTTTTCACTTTATTTTCATTAGTCATGAATTATGGGTATAGCTACCGCAACAACCTGAATTTAATAGGTTATTATCCATGATAAACATTTGCTCAGTGATTTATTTAAATCACGTGTAGTTAAATAGTGAAATTATAAGTGGCAAGGTATACATATAGTTTTTATTTTATAATTATCATTAATTAATAGGAAGGACAAGATGAATTTATTAATGATGCTACATGTCCACATATTTATATTGTTTTTGTAATTCAGACAGGGTAATTAATAGAATTATTTTCTGATTATCTGGATTAATGGATTAATTCTATATCTTTATCTGATCAACTTATGATCATTATGTGTATTTCGTTCTGTTATTTAAAAGATGAGGTTGGTATTATTTTGTTTTAATTGAGTATTTAATTCCCTATTCCTTTCTCAATAGATGGCGGGCAAAAATTCGCTGTCGGCATTTAAAAAAACCTTGGTTAATGAAGGGCATTTACCTTCAACAAAGTGCACTGTTACATCCCCCACTTTTACAAAAAAGTTATCTATGATAAACGCGGTACAACAGCGAATCTTAACAACAACATCATTAAATTTATTAATAAATTTAATGATTAATTATTTTCAACGGATTGGTATGACAAAATATATTGGTTTTTTAATAGGCTATATTATCAATTTTAATCGATATTCACGATAGAAATTAAAATATTTGATAGTTTTTAACAATCGTTTGTGTGATTTTTGAGCGATTTAAGCAATTTTATTTTTCTAATTGGAATCTATAACATTAGTTTCAATATGAAATACTAAAGTGTTTTAAATATTTAAATATATGTTATTATTGCGTTAATATTTTATTTCATTTGGTGAGTATGTGAGTGGTAATGCGTCTCTATTATTTTGATTTTGGAGTGATTAGCATGAATAAGAAAGTCAATGTACTGCGTGGCGTCAGGCATCAATCGGGTTTTACGCTGATTGAAGCATTGGTTGTGATGATTGTCGGCATTGTGATATTGGCCGCCGCCGCCGCCGGGATTGGTAAGTTGTTTCGGGCTTCGGAAATTTCAACCGAATCGTCGAATATTACTCAGATGGCCGCCAATTTGAAATCAATTAAAAATGGCGCCAAAGGATATGACAGTTTGGATAACAAGATTGCCATTAATTACAAAGTCGTTCCCGCCAATATGACTCAGGATGGTAAGACCGGGATTATTTTTAATAGTTGGAATGGCAAGGTTACCATTTCTCCGGGAGATGCCACCGCCCAGACCTTTAAGATTGAGTATCAAAATGTGCCTGATGAGGCTTGCCAACAACTTTCACTGAAATTGCGGGTTGCGGGTTGGTCGAAAATGACTGTGGGTAATGGAAAAGGACAGCAATCTGCCACAGAAATTAAACCAGATGCGACTTTGGCGCAAATTGAAGCGGCGTGCAATGCCAGTGACGCAAATACCATGACGCTGGTTTCCGCCAGTTAGGTCATTGATTTAGAACATTGATTGTTTTGATGTGATATGTGGCTTGGCAGGCTTGGTGAAAGCTGCTCAAGCTGCATTTTCTTGGTGGGGGAAGCAGCCGGTTTCTCTGGTTTTGTTGCTGTTTCTCTTACTCAATGGGGTTGGTTATGTGCTGAATCTGCTGGGAGATCATCATGATGATAGGGTGGTTGCAATCTTCTACCGGATGTTTAGTTCTGGCGTCAGGGTTGCTGGGGCTGTGTGTCGGAAGTTTTCTTAATGTGGTGATCTGCCGCCTGCCGATGATGCTTTTCTCTGAAATCAATGATGAGGCTGCCAGCTTTAATCTCTGCTTTCCCCGTTCCCATTGTCCACGTTGCAGCCATGTGTTAGCGGTCCGCGATAACATTCCCCTGTTGAGCTATCTGTACCAGAAAGGGCTCTGTCGATACTGTAACGGTACGATTTCTATACGCTATCCATTGGTTGAAGGCGCGGTAGCGGTACTCTTTTCTTTACTGGCTTTGGCGCTGGGCTGGAGTTACTCGTTGTTAGGGTTATTGGTGCTGAGTTCGATGTTGATCGCACTGGCGGTAATTGATTTCGAACATATGCTGCTGCCCGATCAACTGACACTTCCTTTGTTGTGGTTAGGGTTGCTGTTCAATCTGGATTCTGCCGGATTTGTGGCACTACCTTTGGCCGTCAGCGGCGCGGTTTGTGGATATCTGTTTTTCAGGCTGGCGGCGTGGATTGCTCGGCAATGGGTCCAGCGTGATGCATTGGGAATGGGAGATGCCAAATTTCTGGCGGCGCTTGGCGCTTGGTTGGGGGGGGAGGCGCTCCCATTAGTGATTTTGCTTGCAGCCAGTTTCACATTAATAAGTTATCTGACGATTTGGCGGCTACGCAGAATGAGTACGGCGCCACAGATACCTTTCGGTCCAGGTCTGGCAGTCGCTGGATTGATTGTAGCGCTTTTCAATAGGTAGCCAGACATGAATGGGCCGCAGTGTAGTTCCCTTGGGGCGGGATCGCTTTGGGGATAAATAGTTTATCGGATGGAATAGGTTTTCTTACTTAATGATTAAGAAGGACTATTTATGCATGATGATGAGTCTGTATCTGTATTGATGATAAGCCGCCATGATGCAGGTTTCACTTTGCTGGAGGTGACTGTTGCTCTGATAGTACTGGCATCAATGATGGTGGTTGGTGTGATTTATCTGAATAGGCAGAGTGATATGTTGGTGAATCAGGTCGTCGCCGGGCAGATCCAGCATCTTGGCGATGCGGTGGTGGATTATGTTAATGATAATTATGTCTCTCTAAGTCGTGGACCCACTCCAGCGCCAATTAATTGGGCAGAGATGACCCCTTATTTACCGCCGGGGCTTGACCAGAATACGGTTAATCCGCTTGGTCAAAAATATGATGGCGTATTACGAGTTGTCGCACTGCCTAATGGCAAAAAACGCATTGATCCGTTGGTTTATACCGTTCCGGCAATGGCTGATGGAAAACAACCAAATGTTGCTGAACATTCGATGAAGATTGCGCAATTGATTGGGGTTGGCGGCCTGTATCTGGATTACAGAAATCGAGATCATCGTAATCCGGCCACTTATTGGAATAGTTATGGTCAGGTCAATGCGCCTGAATCTTTTGCTGGTTTTTTCAATGAACAACCTAAGGAAATTGGCCGTATTTTTTATGCTCCGTTCATGCGGGATGCGTCAATCTATGGCCCAGGAACATTGGCGGGCGATTTGCTTCATCGACAAAAAATAGGCGGACATCCAGAATGGAATAGGATGGAAACCAGCATCAATATGGGCGGTAATGGCCTTGAGCAGGTGGATATGCTGTCGATGCAAGGCCCCGGCATGGTTAATGGTGTGAATAAGATCGCCTTCTCTTCCCGCTCTCAGGGAAAACCCTCCTATATTGAACAAAATAGCGATGGTGAAGTGGTTGTCAATCCAGAACATGGCACGTTGTTTATCCTTGATGGTAATGCCAATCCCGGTAGTAAAGGGACTTTGGCTGCCGGTGATATTCATGCAGATAAGAACGTCGTTGTTGGCAATAACTTAGTGATAAACACTCAAACTGGAAATCTTGTCGGCGGTAAGTGCCCTGCGTTAGGTAACCTGTCCATGAGCAAGCAGGGGGAACTGTTGGTGTGTCAGGGAACTAATGTCGATAAGTCGGATTTGGAATGGAAAGATGCTAGTGGAAGCAGGCGGTTATTGGCAAATCAAGCGGTAATTAGCCGTGGCTATTGGCTTGCATCAGGAATGTCGTCAGGAACAACAAGTAAGGAAGAGACCTATTATGTTGGCGGTGGCGGTAAAGCAAACAGTCGGAGTCAGCCTTTTTTTAATAATTCAAATGCTCCTGTGTTAGTCACCGTCTCTACACCTCCGATTTCTAATAACCATCGTATGCGTTGCGTGTTGGCTGTGTATGAAGCGGATAAAAATGGCAACAGCCAGGAATCTGATTTGCCGCTTGTTTTTCAACGATCTGGGCTGGTGGATTATCCAGAAGCGAGTTCCAATGTAAATCGCAAGAATACAAGAGCTTGCATAGTGACATTCGTTGCTGGACCGCATCGCAAATATAATATTGCCAGTGTGTTCCATTCTTCTAACAACAGTTCCCATATTTTGAGAAGTCATAACTGATGAGCAGCATCTTGTGCATCTGATGATTTGGCATTAACCAATCTAGAGTAATAGGAGAACATAAATGTGGCCATTAGCGATTGTTGGGATTGCCGTCGTATTTTTCATGCAACTGATTTTTGGCGAGTTGTTGTATGAAGTGCGTGTGCAGTCAGTGCGTGCCAAAACTGATGTAGCCGCGCTGTTTCGTAACTATGCTTCAGTCGGCGCGCAATTGCTTAATAAGCATTCCGTTGGCGTGATCAAGAGTCGCAAGATGCGGCAGGTATTGGCCGCTCGACATATGACGTGGGTGAATACCGATGCTTGGTGTGACAACGTTGCCAGCCAGTGTCTCTGGGGCGGGTTTATTTCAGGGGCTCATGTCTATATTTTCCGCAAAAATAGCCTCCCCGGCGACAATGGGTTGCTGCATCGCGCCTTCGGAGAATTGCTTAAATGGAGTGCTGAACCCGATCAGATTGGTTTTAAGCAGGGTTCCAGACTTATCGACGGTAGAGGAAAACGGGTAGAAAGTCTGCTTGCCAGACAGTTACCGGATGGCGTGCGGAAGTTTGTATCTGACGGAGCGCTGGTGGAAATATTGTAGTTGTTGTTTCGCAAGCGGGCTTTCCTTCGGTCACTGGGCTTTGTTAATAGGTTGTTTGGCTATTTTTTTCTTTTTGGAAAAATCGATGAACAAAATAATCACATATGTTTTTACGGTGCTTGTCTGTATGTCAAGTGTCGCCGTTTATGCAACACCGATGCTGACGCCAGTTCCTGCGGCGGCGGTGTGGACAGCAACTCCGGGGCAAACTCTGCGTGATGTTACACAAGAATGGGCCAGTAGGTCTGGCTACCAAGTGGTATGGGATGCTTCCTATGATTTCCCTATCCGAGCTAGTCTGCGTTTTAATGGCACGTTTATCCATGCGGTAAGCGAGCTGTTCGAAGCCTACACGATGGCGAATCGTCCTTTCGTTGTCGATATTTATCAGGAACAGCGGCTTGTTCATGTCCAGGCTCGGAGGTAATAACATGCATATCCAGTTTTTGACGTTTTCCAGATTGGTGTTGTTGCCCTGCATAGCGGTTGGCCTGTCAGGTTGTGCGGCAATCTCTAATGTTGATCGGCAGGCAGATGCCGAGATGGCAAATGCGACCGGTATTATTAAGGAGTTACGCGGTACTCCCGCCATGACGGCGGTGCATGTGCATGAGCATGGTTATTGGGTATCAACTAAGGAGATTCCATCAAAGAAGGAGGGGGAAACGGTTTCCTGCATGTTGACTTTGCAGGAAGCTGAACCGATGACGCTGAGTCAGTTTGCGGAAAAGATCAAGCGTATCTGTGGCGTGCCGGTGCAGATCAGCGCTGATGCGCGGTTTGCAGCGCATCCCAGTGCGGCGCCGGCATTGGAGGAGAAAGAAAATGGTCAGGGGATTGTTGTTGACAATTCTAACGCGCAGTCAGTATCTGAAGGCGGTGAATCAGAAGAGATGAGAATAAACGTGAATTGGCATGGTTCCTTGGCAGGTTTGCTTGATTCGGTCATTTTATCGTCAGGATTGCATTGGAAAGTACACAATGGAACAGTACATATTTTCAAAACAGAGACGCGGGTATTTCAAATATATGCATTGCCGGGTACGGATGCATTGTCTGCCAGTGTGACAGCGACGACTAGCGCAACGTTCGGCGGCGGCTTAAATGGAAGCGATAGTGGTAACAGCGGTAGTTCCCAAACTCTCGCGACTTCTTTGACCCGTTCGGTTATGGATGAGATCCAAAAAACGGTGTTGAATATGTTAACGCCTGGTGAAGGGAAGTTAACTTTGTCGATGGCGACGGCATCATTGGTGGCGACCGACTCACCTGAAGTACTCGATAGAATTAAAGATTATATTGATCAGCAGAACAAATTATTGACAACGCAAGTGGTGCTTAATGTCAAGATCCTTAACCTGACGTTCGATAGGTCTGATCAGTATGGCGTTGATTGGTCACTGGCCTATAAAAGCGCTCATATAGGCGTGGGCGGTGAAGGCAGCAGTGTTACTGATGGGCGCGATATCAGTACCAATATTCATATTCTCAAGGGACCATTTAGTGACAGTAAGTTACTGATCAAGGCGTTATCGGCTCAAGGTAAGGTCTCTATAGTGACTCAACCTTCTGTGACTACCCTGAATTTGCAAGCAGTACCGATGCAGGTTGCAACGCAGACTGGTTATGTTTCATCAATTTCTAGTACTTCAACGCCACAAGTCGGCATTTCAGTTGGGATCGAACCGGCGACAGTAACGACGGGTTTTAATATGTTGATGCTGCCTTATGCAATGGCCGACAAGCAAATATTGTTGCAGTACAACATTAGTTTGAGCGATTTAAAGAGGCTGGAGAAATTCGGCAAGGAAGAGACCGGTCAGGTGCAGTTGCCGACAATAGATTTACGCGCATTCAGTCAGAAGGTGAGACTACATTCAGGTGAAACTCTGGTGTTATCAGGGTTCGAGCAACAGTCAGATACCAGTGATCGTAGTGGTTTGGGTAGCCCGGATAATCAATTCTTGGGTGGTAGCCGTCAGGGTAAAAGAAACCATAATGTGATCGTAGTCATGATTACCCCTATAGTGGTAGATTGAAAAATGACCCAGACTGAAACAGGCGCGGAGCGCGCTATGCAAATCAAACTATATGGTAAAACTTTGGTCGCAGGCATTATCTGGCGACCGCCTGTCACTGTGTTGACACGTTCTAACATCCGTAGGAATGGGATTGCCGCAGGGTTTACTTTGGTTGTCCGGCATCGTGCTGGGCGAAGTATACAGATTGGGTATGTACCAAAAGAGGCAGGAGCGCCAGGTTGTTATTCATTGGCGGCCGTGCTTGCTAAAGCGGTGGATAAGCCTAATTGGATAGGTGCGTTTCATTTGCCTGATGGGCATTATGCATTGGTAGCGGTACATCAAGGCGCGATCATGGCTGGGCGTGATTTAATCGGCACTCGTGAAGAAATCGAAACGAAATTGCGCGATACGGTGCAGTTGGTCGAGGGAGCCAATGGGGTGTGGAATGCGATTTATGCGCCGAAGGAGTTTGAATCGCCGTGGCCGGAGATGCCATTAGCGCAATTGTTGCCGCAGTCCGCATTGAGAAAATCTGTCGGCCAGCTTGAGAGTTTAACCGGCGAAATGTCGAAGCATCAAATTAAGATCTTTGCCATGACCGCAGGTACGGTGTTCTTGTTAGCCGGCGGTTGGTGGATATGGCACATCCATCAGCAGAATACGCAAATAAGGGTACCAGATTTATCCAATGAGGTGGTGGAAGTTCCGCCGCCGCATCCGTGGCTTACGCAGCCGACAATGGAATGGCAGTTTGCTGCATGGAATAAGGCTTTAGCCAAAGTTCCCTTATCGCTTGCGGGGTGGCAGGTTGAATCTATTATGCTGGATGCTGATGCGGTTTCTGTGAGTTATCAGCGTCATGACGGGATGCCGATCAATGTTTTCCAGGTTGCTGCTATCAATATTTTCCGGGCTGGCCCGGTGATTTCCAATGGTGGGGAACAGGCACAGGTATTAATACCGTTTGGGCAGTCGCAGAGTCATGATCAGGAAAACAACGACGATGTATTGCAGTCGTCAGATCAGGCGCTGATTGAGCTGATGTCTTATTTTCAGGCGCTAGGTTTGCCGTCTCCAACTTTGACCGAGGGCGCTTCCGTTTTGCCGCCGCCTCCGCCCCCTTTGCCGGAGGGAGAAACGCGCATGTGGGCCAATCCTGATTGGCAGACTTATAACTGGACATTGACTTCTCAATTATCTCCAGACGCACTGTTTTCAGGTAAGCAGCTCCCCGGCTTGAGAGTGACCAGCGCCAGAATTGTGTTATCTGATGGTTTTCCTGAGTGGAAGCTGAGTGGAGTTTTCTATGCAAAAAATTAGCCAGCTTATAATCAGTCTATTTGCGGCGTCGGTATTTTCCCTGACATATGCGCAAACGTCATCTACTGAGCTACCGGCAGCTCAGGCGAAGCACGGTGCGCAGAAGCCTGCATCGCCAGCGGTAACGGCTGACAGTGTTGCCGCGCAACTGGAAAAGTTACAGACGGATTTGATGTTGCTTAAAGCTGAAACCGCAAGGGCAAATGCTCAAGCTGAATTCGATAAAATTTCCAAGATGGTGAATAAAGGAGGAGCCGTTAATATTGGCCTGCCTCTGGTTAAGTCAATCTTCGGGCGTAATGGGGTTCTGACCGCTACGCTCCGGCTTCGTTCAGGCGGCATCATGGATGTGAAAACTGGTGAACAGTTGCCGAATGGTTATAAAGTGGTCCGCATTGATACCGGGGTAGTGACTTTCTCTAAACAGGGGCGATTCTATGATGTAGGTCTTACTGCTACCAACGATGCATCGTTGCTGGATAGCCTTGATTTAATGGTTGCGCCGCCGCTGCGTTAAACCGTTAGTTACTGATGGGTGGAGATATTTAATGGCAATAACATGCTCCGATCTGTTGTGTATGGTCAGGCAGGGCGCAAAAGTTTTATCTGCCTTGAGCGGCGCGCTTGAAATAGAGTTAGCTAACCGCAGTTTGATATGTCTTGTTGAGTTGCCCCAGCAGACGGGGCAATGCGTACTTGCCGTGTCTGCTTCCCACCGGCTTGATCCACATGTGCTGGCCTATGAAGAGACGGTTAAAAGGCATGGATTTATCTATCAGGTTGTCACTTGTGGCATGGGAAGCATATTGGAATTGTACCGTCTCAGTAAGAGCGAGAGTCATGGACTGGGAGGGACTGAATCGGATGTTCAGCGTTATATCATTCGCTTAATCGGTGAAGCTACTGAGGAACGCGCGTCGGATTTGCATATTGTCGCTCGCCGTAATTATTGTGAAATCCGTTGCCGGATCGATGGTTATTTGCGGCCGATAGGACAACTGCGGCCGGAAGAAGGGTTGCGATTATGTGCGACTATCTATCAAAGTATGTGTGACGTGGCAGAGCCGACGTTTAAACCGATGCAGGCGCAGCGTGCGCGAATGAAAGATGAGTTTCTGGCCGAGTGCGGACTTTCCGGGGCGCGGATTAATACCCGTCCGCTTGATCGTGGCATGTTGATGGTGCTGCGATTGTTGTATGCGGACAGCCCCGGCACGGTGTGTACTCTAAGCGATCTCGGCTATTTGCCGGAACAGTGCCAGATACTGGAAGAACTCATGGACCATCGGGCCGGTGTGGTTCTTTTGTCTGGCGCGACCGGTAGCGGCAAGAGCACTACCTTGAAGATCGTGATGCAGAAGATGATAGCCGAGCAAGCTGGCATTCATCTGCTCACGCTTGAAGACCCGCCTGAATATGAAATTGAAGGGGCTAATCAATCCCCCATCACCGGCGATCGTGGCGATAGCCTGATTATCGAACAAGAATGGGCGATGGCAATTGCTGATGCAATGCGACTCGATCCCGATGTGATTATGGTCGGTGAGATTCGCGACGCAGTGACTGCAAAGATGACATTTCGTGCAGCCATGACCGGCCATCTTATTTGGACCACCATACATGCAAACGATGCTTTAGCGATCTTGCCCCGCTTGCAGGATGAGGCTGTGATGGAGTCGTTATTGATGGATTCGCGGCTGGTGATTGGTTTGGTCAGTCAATCGCTGATTCAGGTGTTATGTCCTCATTGTAAAGTTCCCCTGCAAGGGCATGAGCAGGAAGTCTCCGAGCGTCTGCTGAAACGACTAAATCTTTATTGTCAGCCCAAATCAGTTTGTCTACAGGGGAAAGGTTGCGACTATTGCAAACAGTGCGGCACTGTGGGCCGAACGGTAGTCGCTGAAGTGATACGCACTTCCCCCGGTTTAATGCAAGCTTATCGAATGGGTCACCATCACGAAGCGACTCGATATTGGATCTCGGAGATGGGGGGATTAAGCAAGATCGACGCGCTTATTCGCAAAATAAATGATGGAATAATCGATCCCCGTGCCGCAGAACGGGTGATGGGGCCGATTATTCCTGCGATCCATCAAATAGAGTGAAACGATATGTCCATGACCGATTTTATTGCAAGACTGAATTATCGAATGGTGAAGATGCAGTTCAGTAGGAAAGTGCGAATCCGTTTCTACGAGCATCTGATTATGATGTTAGAGAATCGTGTCATGCTGATTGATGCATTACGTGAAATGTACAATGTTGCCAGCGACGAAGGCCATAAACCTAACGGTGGTTATGCGTTGGTATTGAGTAGTTGTTATGAAGCTGTGAGTCAGGGCAGCACGTTGGCAGAGAGTTTGCAGCAATGGATTGGTCCTAATGAGGTGGCGGTGATTGCCGCAGGTGAGCGTTCCGGTGATATCCGTAGCGCTTTCATGGATGCGATCGCCATGATCGACGCGAGTAGTAAAATTCGCCGTGCAGTCATCGGCGCGTCTATTTATCCCGCAGTGCTCATTGGGATGATATGCGTATTGTTGCACATTGTGGCAGGCAATCTGGTGCCAAAATTGGCTGCGGTTTCCAAGCCGGAAACCTGGGATGGTGCGGCTTATACCTTGTATTTGATGGGAACATTTGTTAATGACTATGGGCTGTATTCTCTGATATTCCTGATGATATTGTTCATGTTAGTGGCATTATCGTTGCCTTTTCTTGGCGGACGGTTACGAACGGAACTTGACCGGTTTCCGCCGTGGTCACTCTACCGAACCATTCATGGCAGTATGTTCATACTGAATGTGTCGTTGTTGATCCGCTCAGGGATGATGCTGCAATCGGCGTTAGAATTGTTGCTGGAACAGGCCGGTTCACGTTGGTTGTATGTCCGTATCGCCGCCACGCTTGAACATATCTCTATGGGAGCCGGTTTCGGTGAGGCGTTGCGCGATACCGGGTACCGTTTTCCTGATAATGAGGCGATCAGTTATCTGCGGCTGTTGTCGCGGTTACAGGGGTTTGATCAATCAATGGCGAAGTTTGCACGGCATTGGTTGGATGAAACGATTGTTAAAGTGCAGATAGTGACCCGTGGGTTCCTGTTCGCTTCGATCCTCATGATCGGTGGTATGTTGATGCTGGTGGTTACGGCGGTATCTGGCATTGAAAATGCTATTGAGCAGTCGTTATCTATGCCGTCTGTTTAGCTGTAAAGTTCAATAGGCAATACTTAATATTGGGATTAAAGATGAAAATCAGGCAGGACATTGAAGCTGGAACCCGCCAAAATTTTAGAATGCCAGGATTATCGGTGGTTCCAGCGCTTACATCCAAATAAAAGGTAGACCAGCCCAAAAGGGCTGGCTATTCAGTAGAGGGTGATGACGGGCTTTTTAATACCACAGGCGTGAGCGTAACGGGTCAGCGTATCGATGCTGGCTTTGGTGATGTTATTTTCCAGGCGGGAAATAACTGGAGGTGTAACCCCCATCCGTTCAGCGACCTGAGCTTTTGTCAGATTGTCATGTTTACGCCATTCCGCAAGCAGCTCTCTGAGCTTCTCCTTGCGTTCTTCCTCATGCCATGCTGCACGATATTCGTCATCCTGCATCCACTCGTTATGCAGTTCTTTATGACTTACCAGTTTCATTAAGTACCTCCGCTAACCGCTTTTTGGCGAGTTCGATTTCTTTCGCTGGCGTCTTCTGTGACTTCTTGATGAAAACCCGGAGCATGATAATGGTATTGCCTTTGTGATATACCCAGATACCTCTGGCTATGTCCGTTCCCATCGTGCGGATCTCAAAAAGACCATCGCCCAGTGGCTTAGTGCCCGGTTCCCGCAATAACCGCGCGTCAAATTCGAGTTTACCAATAAGTCGGTCAAATTTAACCCGAATCCTCACGGGCAATGCCGTGGCTTCTTCCCTGGCTTCCGGGTGATAAACTACGTTAAACATATGGTCTCCCCTTTCTAAATATATTAACCTACAGGCTAATAAATGGCAATGAAAATTAACTTGCAAGCTAATTTAAATCAGGGTTAACAAATCATGAGGATTGTAGTGGCTGAATTGCCGTCAGGTAAATTAAAAGATAACTCGTGCTTCTTGCCACGGAGTTGCTGATTTTATTCATCTACTATCCCTTTTGTTGAATTTAAGTGTGACAAAGTCAGTGATGCTGATCAATAAGTGACCCGGTTCTGCGGTCAGGTTGCGGTGATAAAATGGTCATCTACCCACAGAGAATATTGATGATTTAATAGTGACATCATTCAACCATTATTTTTAACAGGGACAGAATGGTTAAAAAC
Organism: Photorhabdus luminescens subsp. luminescens; assembly: GCF_001083805.1. Classification (GTDB taxonomy): domain Bacteria; phylum Pseudomonadota; class Gammaproteobacteria; order Enterobacterales; family Enterobacteriaceae; genus Photorhabdus; species Photorhabdus luminescens. Next base: position 169,311 of record NZ_JXSK01000011.1, read on the forward strand.
AGCTTATTCCTTTTCATTTTTAATCCTTTTATCGGTGATGCTATCCTCAGATTATTTTATACCTGTTATCTTTCAAGTTGCCTCTTTGTTGGCTGCACTCGCTCACCCCGGTCACATAGTTCGCTATGCTCCCGGGGATTCGCTCTCTTGCCGTCGCGATGCATCTTGAAATCCATTGGGTATAATTCATATCTTTTAAATAAAATAGATTTAAAAATATATAATTTCATAAATTTTTGTAGCCCGGATAATATGGAATTAAGCCATTGTAAATTTGGCAAAAATCGACCAAATAATCCGGGCATGGATTTTTATTATATTTTTTAGACAAAGATATTCTGGCCGTTGCGATAGTAAATAATCGATTCTGCCTTATCAAGTCTTTATTTTTCAAAAAAGAAGTTCTCACTGGTTTACCAAAACCAGATTCCATTCTTGGGACGACGCAATATTACAGCAAATTCTTTGCTAATCGTTTATTCAAGTTATCTGGCGGTAAAGTGGAAGCCTCTTTATTGCGTACTACTAAAAGAATGTGTAGTACTTAATTTTATTTTTCCCTGGTGTTGCGCAGATTTTGTTATCGGGAATAGCACTCGCTTTATTGGCGGTAAAGTTTGTGCAACCCGAAGTACAGTTCGAAACAGTATTCGCTTGATCATTGAGCGATCGGCTGCATTTAGCGCGGTACGTAACGAAATATCAACGGCCTCATTAGCATATGTTCGCATTTGTTGTTCATAATCTGAAATCGCCTTGATTAACTCTTCATGACCAGAGGCTACGCGAGTCAGCGTCTGGGTAAGTAAAAGTGCGTCTCGAAGCGCTGTATTGGCTCCCATTCCCACCATTGGCGTCATGTTGTGAATAGCGTCGCCAAGTAGGGTGACAGCGCTAGAACGCCAGGGTAAGAGGTGATCCATACTGCGTAATCGAATCACAGAGATGTTTTCCATATCACTTTGCTTAATCAGGGTATGCAGGTTTGGGTCCCATGAAGCAATCCGGGAGCAGATCAGATCACACAGAGATTCCGCAGGAAAATCAGTAATCGTATTCGGATAGCTGTTAGTTGCTGCTGCATAGGCCCACATGACGAAATCGCCAATTTCTGTCGATGTGGCCTTTACCCGGGTATTGACTGGAGCACGCCATAGAGAGACAAACAATCCACCGGGGCTTTTAGGCACGATATTGTTGGGCGAGCCATCCAGCAAATAGGGAGGCAATGAGGCAGCAAGAGCTTGGGTAAGGCGCACACGCCCAACGGTGAGAGTGACGCCAATATCAAGCCTTTTTATCGCCGGGAGGTATTGCTTGCGTACTTTTGAATTGCTTCCATCCGCACCAATAAGAACATCAACATCTTCGTGACTTTTATCTGTGAAAAAAAGCCTGACTTTACCGTTTTGCATGTGTTCATAACGCTCGAACGTTTTGTTCCATTGCACGGTATCTGAGAGTCCCTCATTGAGGACTTCTATAAGTTCAGATCTGCTGATTGACATTCGATCTTCGGTAATGATTTCCCCATCTTCTTGGTGAATATCTCTCTGAGCTGCGAGAAGAAGATGCAGATGCTCATCATAGAATCTTGTCTGTCCACCAACAGGCTTTGAAATCTTTTTAAAGGTTAGCCAGTTGGTTTCTGGGAGGCATTCCTGCATTGCTTGCTGGCCGAATGTATCGACGTAAATTCCATAACCGGGAAGTATGGATGACGTAGCAGAGCCTCGTTCATAGACTTTCACCTTTATTCCGTTTTTGCGCAAGCCATGTGCCAGGCATGCTCCTCCAATCCCTGAACCAATTATTCCAACGTTCATTTCTTTTTTCTCCATAAGTAGTACGATGTGATTCTGAAAGAATCATGGTGACTGTAGCTGGCTAGGACCATTTGATCACAGCCATCGGTTGTGTTACTGCTATAGTCTTAATAATAGTATACCGTACCGTTCGGTACCAATAAAAATTTAGGTTTTTTACATGACAAATACACCTAAAGCCCAAACAGATCACAAAAGAACCCGTTCGTACTCTAGAATTTCAGGAGAACGAGTTAACGAGCTGTTAAAAATTGCTGCTCAGGTATTTGCAGAACGGGGTTTTGATGGTGCCAGTATCAATGAGATGGCGAAACGTGCTAATGCTTCGAAGGGAACCTATTATAGTCGATTTCCTTCCAAAGAAGAGCTGTTGGTAGCCGTTGTTAAGCAGAGAATAGAAGAGGTTGAGGGCGATCTGGACAAGACCATGAATCCCGAACCAGATATTGGGAAAGCCTTAACAATTTTTGCAGAGGAAATTTTCACGGTAATTCTTTCTGAGGCAATGATTGCAAATTACCGGGTGGTCACTCTGGAAGCCCAACGTTTTCCGCAACTAGGTAAAATCTATTATGAAAAGGGAGTCAAAAAGATAGTCGATTTTCTTGTCGAATATCTGCTACGAAAGATGAAGGAGGGAAAATTGAACATAGTAGACCCGAAAATCTCTGCGGAGGTGTTTATCGATGGCATCATTGGAACGCCAAGGCTTAAGGCTACTTTGGGTATTGGTTTGCCTACTCCAGAGGAGCAATCCCAGCGAATTGCCATCGCGGTTCAGTCATTTCTCGCTGCATATGGTACTGCCTCATGTGATAGCACTTCTTCATCATGATAGTCGCGTTGTCGTAAATTATCGTAGGAATGGCGTTAAATTGGGGGCCTGCCTGTTATCAGGTAGGTCTCTCTGCTGAGTTAAGAAAGCGGTTTGCATACCTTGAATATAGATGAGACGCTTTGGCGTCTTTTTTGCTCTTGTGTGCTGGATTGGCTGGCGATGACTTATTATATTTCCTTTGTAGATAAATAGTTTACAATGTAAATAACTTGTTGTTTTTCTTTGATTAGAGCCTGAATTTGTCATAATTAAAATTAACTCATGAAAATGTTCTGAAGATGGGTATGTTGATATGGTAAAAAGAGCGATAAAGCCACTGTGCATTTCGGTTATTTGTAGTACATCAATAGTCGCTGGATATGTTTTAGCTAAGCATCAGAGTAGGCTTATTGAAGGTGATATTCAAAATCCGCCAAGAGTGCAGGTTGAAAAGATATCTGAAACAACCACACCTGAACAAGTACAAATTCAAGCTGCTGCAATTTCAGAAACAGAACGTCGTAAAATGCTGCAAAGCTGGATACCAGCACAAATTAAGCCTGTTTTCTTTGACCAATTGGTTAGTTTGTACTCTTCCAATCAAATGCAACCTTTGTGGCAAGATAAAATCGCGGTTCAACGCTTTGAACAACAACTTTCAGAACTGGCATTGGCTGGGTTTCAGCCGCAATTTGGCCAATGGTTGATTGAACTCAATGATGGTCAATTGAGTCAGATGGGACGTGATCTGATCTTGTCGGATGCTATGCTAGGTTATTTACAATTTGTCTCAGATGTCGATCATCAGGGCCAAAGCTGGCTCTATCGCACTGTGTTATATAACAGCACTACACCGTACAAAATTGCATTACCTTCACCAGTCGTTATAGGTCAGTGGCAGCAAGCTATTATCGATCACAATGTGGCCGCTTATATCGCAGCATTGGCGCCGCAACATCCTCAATATGAAAATATGCGCAAGGAGATGATGAAACAACTGGCTGATGGTGAACCGTGGCCGCAGCTTTCTGACAAAAGTGCGCTAAAACCGGGGCAGAGTAGCTCTGATGTTGCTGTGTTGAGAGAAATACTTATTCGTATTGGGATGTTGAGTGAACTGACAACCCAATCAGATTATGTCTACGATCCTGAATTGGTGACTGCGGTAAAAAATTTCCAGCATTGGCAAGGGTTGGCGCCGGATGGCGTAATTGGTAAACGCACAAGAGATTGGCTAAATACTTCACCTCAAACTAGAGCTGGCTTGATAGCGCTTAATATCCAGCGCTTGCGTATTACCCCAGGACATGCGTCTACAGGAATTATGGTCAATATTCCAGATTATTCATTGCATTATTATCTTAATGATCAGGAAGTGTTGAACTCGAAAGTGATTGTTGGTCGTCCAAGCCGTAAGACTCCCATTATGAGTAGCGTGCTGAATAATGTGGTGATTAACCCTCCCTGGAGTGTGCCAACTAGCCTGGCAAGAAAAGATATCGCACCACGGGGAGTTGATGATCCCGGATATTTTCAACGGGGAGGATACGTTATCTTTTCAAATTGGCGTGCTGATGCCAGTGTAATCGACCCTTATACTATTGATTGGAACGTGATTACGCCTGCTAACTTTCCTTATCGAATATGGCAAGCTCCGGGACCGACTAACTCATTGGGCCGTTATAAATTTAATATGCCAAATTCGGATGCTATCTATTTGCATGATACGCCGAACCATAGCCTGTTTAACAAAGATATCCGAGCGATCAGCTCTGGTTGTGTACGGATTAACAAGGCTTCAGAATTAGCGAATATGTTATTGGAAGATGTGGGTTGGACTCAAAACAAAGTGACTAATACAGTGAAACAGGGCAATACCGTTTATGTTAACATCCCACAGCGTATTCCTGTTTATTTGTATTATTTAACTGCCTGGGTAGATGAACAGGGGATTCCTCAGTACCGTACCGATATTTATGACTATGATAATAGTGTGAAACAAGGTTCCCAGTTTTTGTCAAAGTTGTTACCTTTACAAAACTAAATGCAACTAATTTTTGTTATTAGTTGTCATACTGACCAGTGACCAGTGACCAGTGACCAGTGACCAGTGACCAGTGACCAGTGACCAGTGACCAGTTGCCTGGTGATTTATTTTTTCCATAATCTGAGTAGACGTTTCTTCATGGATATAATTGATCATAATCGTCGTAAGTGGCTTTGTGTGGGGGCTGCTACTTTAGGCTTGAGTTTTTTGCCGGGGCATGCTTTTGCGACTCTAGCCACTCCACGCCCACGGATTTTACGTTTTGACAACTTACATACGGGTGAAACGATTAAAGCCGAATTTTTTGACGGCTATCGTTACAACAAAGAAGAGCTGGCCCGTCTGGATCATCTGTTTCGAGATTATCGTCAAAATAGAGTTAAGACTATCGATCCTAAATTATTTGATCAGATTTATTTGTTGCAGATGATGATGGGAATTAATAAGCCTGTACAACTCATTTCTGGTTACCGTTCACTGGTAACCAACAATCAGTTGCGCAAGCAAAGTAAAGGCGTGGCTAGACAGAGTTACCATACTCGCGGGCGGGCGATGGATTTTCATATTGAAGGTATTGAGCTTAGCCGTATCTGCAAGGCTGCTCTAAAAATGAAAGCGGGAGGGGTAGGATACTATCCACACAGTAATTTCGTTCATATTGATACAGGTCCCGTCAGGACGTGGTAATCTGGTAAGTAACTATTTTGTTTTGACTATGGAGTAAATGAAATAATGAAATACCAAATTATTCCTGTTACTGCTTTTATGCAGAATTGTACTCTTATTTGGAATGAAGAGAGTAAGGAAGCGGCAATTGTTGATCCGGGGGGGAAGCAGAGAAGCTGATCGCTGAGATAGAACGCCGTGGTCTGAAATTGACTCAGGTTTTATTGACTCATGGTCATTTTGACCATGTGGGTGCAACCGTGGAAGTCGCTAAACATTTTAGTGTGCCGATCTATGGACCACAACAGGAAGATGCTTTCTGGATTGAAGGTTTGCAAGCTCAAAGTCGAATGTTTGGCATTGAAGAATGCCCATCATTTGAACCTGATCGCTGGTTAAATGAAGGTGATGAGCTACGGGTAGGGGGCGTTGATTTATCTGTATTGCACTGTCCAGGGCATACGCCAGGGCATGTTGTGTTTGTAAATCATGAAGATAAGCTGATTTATATGGGAGATGTTCTGTTTAAAGGGGGAGTTGGGCGTAGTGACTTCCCACGCGGTAATCACCAGCAGTTAATTAACTCAATTAAAGATAAACTTCTGCCGCTTGGTGATGATTATGAATTTATTCCAGGGCACGGGCCAATGTCGACGCTAGGTTATGAACGGCAGACTAATCCATTTTTACAGGATGAAGTACCAGGTTGGTGATGTGGTGTAGCGTTTATATTCAATAAGTGTCAATTTGAGGGCTGGCTGATAGTTGTTTGATGGCAACTATAACTGATTGGAGACTTCGATCAGATTTTGATCCGGATCACGAAAATAAATGGACATAATGGCTCCGTTTGCTCCGGTACGTTTAACCGGCCCTTCGAGGATTCCAACTTCATGTTGCTGTAGATGTTGAATAATCTCATCCATAGGCAATAGGCTGATAAAACATAAATCAGCAGAACCGGGCAGTGGCGTTTGAGCTTTAGGTTCAAATTCCCGCCCATATTCATGTAGATTAATTTTTTGGTTACCAAATGACAGCGCGATACGGCCTTCACTGAAAGTCACAATCGACATACCAAGAACGCGTTGATAAAAATGGCTACTGGTTTCAAGGTCTTTAACTGTCAACACCAGATGATCAAGCCGTTCTATTTTCATTTTGATGCACTCAATAAGATTAATATCGCAATTGTGTCGGATGACGAATCTTCTGAATGATAAAAGCCGCTGAAATTCAGCGACTTTTTCATAAGGTAAATGTTAACTAGAGTACCGCAACAATGGCTTCACACAGTGGAGCCATGTTTTCCAATGTCAAGCCAGCGACGTTAATACGACCGGAACTGACAGCGTATATCCCAAATTCCTCACGCAGACGTTCTACTTGCTCTTTTGTCAGGCCACTGAATGAGAACATACCATTTTGACTACTAATAAAGTTGAAATCCTGTTTTGCCCCTTTTTCCTGCAAGGTATTGACAAACAGTTGACGCATACGCTGGATACGTTCGCGCATGGTGGTCAATTCCTGTTCCCAGGCTGCTTTCAGATCTTCATTTGACAAAATAGTGGTGACAACAGATGCGCCATGAGCGGGTGGGTTGGAGTAGTTCGCACGGATAATCGCTTTAGCCTGACTGAACGCTTTTTCTGCTGTATCACTGTCGCTAGCAACAATAGTGCAGGCGCCGACACGTTCATTGTACAGGCCAAAGTTTTTAGAGTAAGAGCTGGCAACAATCAGTTCATTATGATTTTTCGCAAAAATACGTAGACCTTCTGCATCTTCATTCAGGCCCTTGGCAAATCCTTGATAAGCGAAATCAAAAATAGGCAACCAGCCTTTCTCCGCGGACATTTCTGCCAGCTTAGCCCATTGCGCCGGGGTTGGATCGATGCCTGTCGGATTATGGCAGCAGCCGTGGAACAGAACAACATCTCCTGCCTGAGCGTCAGACAGGCTTGCTAGCATGCCTTCGAAATTCAGCGCGTGTTTTTCAGCGTCATAGTATTGATATTCGCAGACTTCCAGTCCTGCGGCGGAAAAAACGTTCTTATGGTTTGGCCAGGTTGGATTGCTAATCCAAACGCGTTTAGCATTAGTCTGTTTGGCAATGAAATCCGCAGCAATACGTAAAGCGCCTGTACCGCCTGGACTTTGTGCTGTACGGGCGCGTTTATCTGTGACGACTGGGTTATCTTTGCCAAACAGTAATTCTTGAGTTACGCGGCCAAATTCGGCTAAACCGCTAATCGGTAAATAATTCTTTGTTGTTTCGTTTTCCAGTAAATATTGTTCAGCTTTTTTAACACTGGTCAGAACAGGGGTTTTTCCTGTTTCATCTTTATAGACACCGATACCAAGGTTGATTTTATTTGTACGAGGATCAGAACGGAAACTATCGGCTAAGCCAAGAATAGGGTCGGCAGGCGCTGCTGTGATTTTCTCAAACATGTTTGTAATTCCAAAGCTCAGGTTAAGCCCAAAAGGGTAGTCAGGTTAACGTTGCTAAAACAGTTTGCCAACTATTTGTCGTAAAAAGAAGATAATCTTGTGAGGCAGTTTGCGGAGTGAGAAAAAGTTGGAATAGTAGAGAGAAAGCATAAGACTAAAAAAGCAGCACATAAGCGCTGCTTTCTCTTAATGGTGTTTAACTTGTTCAGCTAAATCTATTTACCAACGGTAATTAGAATTGGTAAATCATACCTACGCCAACAACGTTGTCAGTGCTGATACCTGTTTCTTTGGTGAATTCATTCTTATCCAGCAGGTTGATTTTGTAATCAACATAGGTAGTCAAGTTTTTGTTGAAGTAGTAGTAACTACCAACAGAGACATATTTTACCAGATCGCGACTGTCGGATTCTTTTCCATCATGATCAATGTCGCCGAACAGATTTTTACCTTTGGACTGAACGTATGCCAGAGATGGGCGTAAGCCGAAGTCGAACTGATATTGGGCGGTTAATTCGATGTTCTGGGTTTTGTTAGCAATGCTTTCCCAGTTTACACCATCAACTTTTCCACCAAAACGAGTCATGTTACGGGTTTCACCGTACATGGCAGCCAAGTAGATGTTGTTAGCATCGTATTTAACACCAATGTTCCATGCTTCAGCGCGATCACCTAAGGCAGTAGAGCCCGTAGGTCTGTCTTTTTTGCCTTTTTCTTCAATAACGTTAAAAGTAGTCTTTTGCGCAGAAGTACGGGCAGAGTTAGAGTATGCGCCACCGACGCTGATACCGTAACCTACGTCATAGGTTGCAGCGAAACCGTAGCCATCACCGTTGTCTTTACGGACTTCACGGTTGTTAGCTGTGTTGTTGCTGTTCTCACCCTGATATTGCAGAGCAAAATTCAGGCCATCGACTAGACCGAAGAAATCGGTATTACGGTAAGTTAACAGACCAGTAGAACGAGCAGTCATGAAGTTATCAGTCTGCGCCATTGAGTCACCACCGAATACTGGCAACACGTCGGTCCAAGCGTTGACTTCATAAACTGCGCCGTAGTTACGGCCATAGTTCAGAGAACCGTAGTCGGAAAGCTTCAGGCCAGCGAAAGCCAGACGAGTCTTAGTTTCGTCATCACCTTCTGCACGGTTACCTTTGATATTGTATTCCCAACGGCCAAAACCGGTCAGTTGGTCATTAACTTGAGTTTCGCCTTTGATACCCAGACGGGCGAAGGAGTTATCGCCATCTTCGCCGCTTTTGTTGTTAGCGAATTTGTGCTGGACTTCAACTTTACCGTACAGATCCAGTTTGTTGCCGTCTTTGTTATAAATTTCAGCTGCATTTGCTGCGCCAGCAGCTAACAGAGCTGGGATTACTACTGCAAGAACATTGCGTTTCGTCATTATTATTACCCTCATTGGTGTTATTCGGACACCTGCCACTGCCAAAAATAATTCTTTAAAAATCTACGGAACTATTTGTGAGAGTTTAGTGTCGTCTGTTTCTCTGTCAAGTGTTTCATTGGTTGTTATTTTTATCCACTCACAAAATGCTATAAAAAAGAAAATTTAGTAAAAATGTGAAACAAAGTGTTTCAAAATGTAAATGTGAGATTATTTTTTAATCTCTGGTTGGTCCAGTTGATCAAAAAAGTGAAAAATGAGCGGCAGTCAGTGACGGAAGAAAATTATCTGTTGATCTTAATAAAAAGAGTAAAATATGGTGTTTATTTCATCAATTATATTTCTTATATGTAACTTACTGATATGCTTGTCGATGTGTTATATACCATTTTTTAACAGATACCTAATAATGATTATTCTTGAAAAAAAATAGTGCTCACTTTAAGTGAGCACCATACATGTTAATCGGAGCTCCTACTTAACCTACTTGATTGTTAGAATTGATATACCAAACCTACACCCACCGCGTTATTCGTGTTGACATCCAAGTGTTTGGTGTAGAAGTTGTCATGGACTAAGTTGATTTTATAATCAACATAGGTGGATAAATTTTTGTTAAAGTTATAATAAGAACCAATAGAGATATATTTTACCCAGTCCTGATGAGTGAAAAAAGTTGTTCCTCTGGATTGAACATATGCCAGAGATGGACGCAGGCCAGAGTCAAACTGATATTGGGCAGTTAATTCGATATTACGGGTTTTTGCGGAGACGAAATCTTGATAGCCGAAAGAGGTCATATTGTGAGTTTCGCCATACATGGCAGCCAGATATAGGTTGTTTGCATCATATTTGGCGCCAATGTTCCATGCCTCAGCTCTTTCACCGCGAGCGACGGATGTAACGAGCCTTTCATGTGTAATAGGACGGTCGGCATTGGAATAGGCTCCCCCTACGCTGATACCATTGCCGATATCGTAAGTAACAGAGAGACCGAAGCCGTCACCATTACTACCACCATTGGGCTTAATGAGATCACCGCGTTTACGAATTGAATTGCGGCCGTTTTTGCTGTCTTCGTCGTTCTTACCTTGGTATTGCAGGGCGAAGTTCAGGCCATCAACCAGGCCGAAGAAACCCGTATTGCGATAAGTCAAGACACCGGTAGCACGGTTAGTCATGTAGGTATCAGCTTGCGACATGGAGTCAGCACCGAATACTGGCAATACGTCGGTCCAGGCATTGACGTCATAAAGAACACCGTAATTACGACCGTAATCCAGAGAACCATATTTAGTCCATTTTAGACCAGCGAAGCCCAGACGGGTTTGATTGCCTGCGGAATCGTTTGCCTCAGCTTTGTTAGCCTGAATATTGTATTCCCAACGACCATAACCCGTTAATTGGTCATTGACTTGGGTTTCACCTCTGAAACCCAAACGAATGTAGCTTGCATCGCCATCTTCACTATAGATAGGGGATTTATCTGAGCTTTGGATAATTTTAGAGAATTGATGACGCGCATCAACTTTGCCATAGAGATCCAGTTTATTACCGTTTTTGTTATAAATTTCAGTGGCATTTGCTACACCAGCAGTCAACAGCGCTGGGATGACCACGAAAAGGATACTACCCTTCATTATTGTTACCTTCATTTAATTAAAATCGTTAATTACCATCATTGGCGTTATTCGGACATTTGTTACTGACAGAAATAATTCCTCTAAGAAACTCGTTGAAATTATTTATGAAAATATCGTTCCGTCCGAGTCGGGGCACAGTTTTTCACTAGTCGTGGATTTTATCCATCATTAAATTGATACAAAGTGAAGGTTTTTGTAATAAAGTGAAAATAATATATTGCAAAATGTAAATGAAATAGAATTTTTGATCGTGTGTTGAATTGAAAGAATAAAAAAAGCCAGCTTTTGCTGGCCTTATACATAATAATTTTTTAATGTTTGTTTTACGCAATCATTAGAAGTTTGCGCTTCTTGGTGTGCGAGGGAATGGGATGACATCACGTACATTTGGCACACCAGTCACGTAAGCAACCAGGCGTTCAAAGCCCAGCCCGAACCCAGAGTGAGGTACGGTGCCATAACGACGCAGATCACGGTACCACCAGTAATCTTCTTTATTAAGTCCCATTTCTTCCATACGTTTATCCAGCATATCCAGACGCTCTTCACGCTGTGAGCCGCCGATAATTTCGCCAATGCCCGGCGCGAGTACATCCATTGCCGCGACAGTCTTACCATCGTCGTTCATTCGCATATAGAAGGCTTTAATATCTTTTGGATAGTTTTTCACGACAACCGGAGCTTGGAAATGTTTCTCTGCTAGATAACGTTCATGTTCCGAGGAAAGGTCAACTCCCCAGAAGACGGGGTTTTCAAATTTTTGGCCGCAATTTTGCAGAATTTCAACAGCATCGGTGTAATCAATCTGAGCAAAGTCAGAATTGATAAATTTTTCCAGGCGGGTGATAACATCTTTATCTACGCGTTCAGCGAAGAATTGCAGGTCATCAGCGCGTTCTGCCAATGCGGCTTTGAAAACATATTTCAGCATATTTTCAGCCAGTGAAGCGGCATCGTTGAGGTCGGCAAAGGCAATCTCTGGTTCAAGCATCCAGAATTCTGCCAGATGGCGGCTAGTATTAGAGTTTTCAGCACGGAAAGTCGGACCGAATGTGTAAACTTTGCTTAATGCACAAGCGTATGCTTCACCGTTCAACTGGCCGGATACGGTCAGAAAAGCTTCTCGACCAAAAAAATCTTGGTTGAAATCCACTTCACCTTTGTCAGTTAACGGCAGATTTTGCAGATCCAGCGTAGAGACGCGGAACATTTCGCCAGCACCTTCTGTATCAGCCGCCGTGATCAACGGGGTGGAAACCCAGAAGTACCCATTTTCATGGAAGAAACGGTGTAGTGCTTGAGCAAGGGTATGGCGCATACGAGCAACAGCGCCAATCAGGTTGGTACGTGGGCGCAGGTGGGCTACTTCACGCAGGTATTCAATGCTGTGGCGTTTAGCGGCCATTGGATAGGTGTCAGGATCTTCGACCATGCCGATCACCACGACTTGAGTCGCTTGTAGTTCAAAACTCTGCCCTTGACCTAGGGAAGCAACGACTGTCCCTGTCACTTCGACAGAACAACCGGTAGTTAAATGTAGAATTTCATCCTGATAATTAGGCAAATTATTATTAACGACGGCCTGTAATGGATTAAAGCAGGAACCGTCATAGACGGCGAGGAAGGAGATGCCAGCTTTAGAATCTCTCCTTGTACGTATCCAGCCGCGAACGGTGACTTCGCTATCAACCGCAACCCGGCCTTGCAGTACGTCGACTACAGGCGCTACGCTCATAGATTTCTCTCTTCTTTATCAGTTCAAGTTTATGAAAATGAATATCCCCACAAGGGGAAACTTATTCTATGTTACTTGCCTTGTTTTAAGAAACAAGGGGAAATCATCAATTTAAATGGTGAGATAGTAGGGAAATAGCGCTTTTTAGATGTGCTGCTGTCTTATCTGCCAGCAGCACAATGGTATTTTTTAATGAAATTTGAGTTAACAAGCTTGTTTAGCTTGGGGGATATCAAAAGCGGCGCGTAGCCTGTTAACAAACTCGTTATCTTCACAAATGGTTTTGCCGGGGCTGTCTGAAAGCTTTGCGACGGGTTTGCCATTACACTCAACAAGTTTGATGACGATATTCAGTGGATTAACCCCTGGAATATTACAGGTGAGCTGTGTACCGATACCGAAAATCAGGTTTATTCTGTTGTGGAAATGACGATAGAGCGTTAGCGCTTTTTGGAAATCCAAGCTGTCAGAGAACACCAGCGTTTTCGTCATTGGGTCGATACCCAGTTTTTGATAGTGGGCGATCGCTTTCTCGCCCCATTGAACGGGATCGCCTGAATCATGGCGTAAGCCTTGATAACTTTTGGCAAACTGAGCATCAAAGTCCCGCAGGAAAGCGTCCATTGTAATGCAGTCAGTCAAGGCAATACCTAGCTGGTTAGGATATTCTTTCAGCCAACTTTGTAATGCTTCTCGTTGACTGCTAGCCAGATCTGGGCTGATTTGCTGATGAGCTTGAAACCACTCATGCGCCTGCGTACCAACCGGAGGGAGCCCAAGTTGTTGTGCAAGTTGATAATTGCTAGTGCCAATCAGATAAGGGAAATGCTGTTGCAGTTCACTGACGATAGCGTGTTGCACACAGTGTGAGAAACGCCGACGTGTACCGAAATCCATTAGTTTGAAACTGGAGAGATCGATTCCTTCACTTTCAGCCTTTTGATAAAACAGTTTGATCAACTTGCGTAGCTGATTAACTGCATTTTCCACTGCATTATCTGGTGAGCGATAGCGATGAACTAATTCGCTAATTAGCGCCAATAATGGAACTTCCCACATAATGACTTCATGCCATAATCCTGAAATACGGATAGCTAATTGGCCGCCATCTGTAACAGAAATATTGACTTGCTGTGGGTTAAAACGAAAAGTTTTTAACCAATCCAGATAATCAGCCTTAAAAAAAGGCAGGCTGGAAAGGTAATTAAATTCAGCATCGGTTAATGCCAGATTAGCCATCATATTAACTTGATAACGTAATTCTGCGGCATATTCGCCTAGCAATTCATCGCCGCGGCAGCGAAACTCTGCAACAACAGGCATGTGGCTGTAGCGGTGATACACTGCTTGTTGCATATGAAGCTTATAAGCGTCAGTATCAAGCAGTGATTTTATAATTGGGGTAGCGTCTAGTGTCATAGCGCGTTATGCATCCTCACGGAGCGTATTCGTATTAGCTAAATCGATAAAGTTGGAAGAGTATACCGGGATTATTTTGTTATTGAAGTCACATAACATCATATAGTTCACCAAAATATCGAAGCTAAATAGGGCCTTTGGTCAAATGTTATCATGTTATTTGATTATTAAGTGATGACAAGCACCAAAGAATAAACATATTCCTTACACAACATCATACTCGTTCTTAATGAATGTTTAACGTCAGAAGGTGCGTTATTCACTCTTGAAATTCAACCTCTTTCTATGGCAGCGTAAGGCCTGGTATTGGATTAATTCCATCAGGCATGAAACAAAAAGGTTTCTTATGACACAACAGCGACAAGCTAAGTACCGCCGGGATTATCGCGCTCCCGACTATACGATTTCTGATATTGAACTCGATTTTAATCTTGATGCCGATAACACGGAAATCACCGCAATCAGCCAGATAAAACGTCTGAGTCACGAAATAACGCCATTAGTGTTGGATGGTGAAGACTTGACACTGAAAAGTCTTCATGTAAACGGTCAACCGTGGGCGCATTACCGTGAACAGGAGGGAACGCTGGTCATTGAGCAGTTGCCGGCTCAGTTCACTTTGAAGATTGTTAATGAGATCCATCCATCGAAAAATACGGCGCTGGAAGGTTTGTATGTTTCTGGTGATGCGCTTTGTACCCAGTGTGAATCAGCAGGGTTCCGCCACATTACTTACTATCTCGATCGCCCTGATGTATTGGCTCGTTTTACAACGCGTATCACAGCCGATAAAGCCAGGTATCCGTATTTGCTTTCAAACGGTAACCGGGTTGAGCAGGGAGAAACTGATGATGGGCGTCATTGGGTGAAATGGCAAGATCCATTCCCAAAACCCTGTTATCTGTTTGCTCTGGTGGCGGGTGATTTTGATGTGTTGCGCGACACATTTACCACGCGCAGTGGCCGTGAAGTCGCATTGGAACTGTTTGTTGATCGTGGCAATCTTGATCGGGCTGATTGGGCAATGACTTCCCTGAAAAATTCTATGAAGTGGGATGAAACCCGTTTCGGCCTTGAATATGACCTCGATATTTATATGATTGTCGCGGTAGATTTCTTTAATATGGGCGCTATGGAGAATAAAGGGCTGAATGTCTTTAACTCCAAATATGTGTTGGCAAAATCTGAAACGGCGACTGATAAAGATTACCTTGGCATAGAAGCTGTGATCGGTCACGAATATTTCCATAACTGGACCGGGAATCGCATTACTTGTCGCGATTGGTTTCAACTAAGCTTAAAAGAGGGATTGACGGTATTCCGTGATCAGGAATTTAGCTCCGATCTTGGTTCTCGTTCTGTTAATCGCATTAATAATGTGCGTGTTATGCGTTCGGCACAGTTTGCGGAAGATGCCAGCCCAATGGCTCATCCAATTCGCCCGGATAAAGTGATTGAGATGAATAATTTCTATACCTTGACTGTGTATGAGAAAGGCTCGGAAGTTATTCGTATGATTCATACCTTGCTAGGTGAAGAGCAATTCCAGGCAGGGATGCAGCTTTATATTCATCGCCATGATGGTAGCGCTGCAACATGTGATGATTTTGTTCAGGCAATGGAAGATGCGTCAAATGTGGATTTGTCACTTTTCCGTCGTTGGTATAGCCAGTCTGGTACACCGGTACTGACAGTTCGTGACGAATATGATGCAGAAAAGCAGCAATATAAGTTGCATGTCAGCCAGATGACGCCGCCTACTGCTGATCAAAAAGAGAAACAGCCTCTGCATATTCCTCTGGATATTGAGCTCTATGACAGTAAAGGTCATGTGATTCCGCTACGTTATGATGGTCAACCGGTTCATCATGTACTGAATGTGACCAATGCAGAGCAGACATTTGTATTTGATGATGTGCCATCACTGCCGATTCCCTCTTTATTACGGGAATTCTCAGCACCCGTGAAATTGGATTACAAATTCAGTGATCAGCAATTGGCATTCCTGATGAAACACGCCCGCAATGCGTTTTCACGTTGGGATGCGGCTCAGTCGCTGATGGCAAACTATATCAAACTGAATGTTATCCGTTATCAGCAGAAGCAACCGATAGAATTGCCAATGCATGTCGTGGATGCTTTCCGCGCGGTGCTATTGGATAAAGATATTGATCCGGCTTTGGCTGCTCACATTCTGACTTTACCATCAGAAAGTGAGATGGCGGAGCTGTTTGCGATTATCGATCCTAAAGCGATTCATGAAGTTCTGGATGCCATCACCCGTATTTTGGCCCAAGAAATGGCTGATGAGTTTGCGGTGGTTTATAACGCTATTGATATCGGTGCATACCGTGTCGCTCATCAGGATATTGCTAAGCGTTCTCTGCGTAATATCTGCCTCTATTATCTGGCTTTTGGTCATCAAGAGCAGGCTGATAAAGTGGTATCAAATCAATATCATCAAGCTGACAATATGACCGATGCACTGGCGGCATTATCTGGCGCAGTGCTGGCGGGGTTGCCTTGCTGTGATCAACTCATGATGGAATTTGATGATCGATGGCATCAGGATGGTCTGGTGATGGATAAATGGTTTAGCTTACAAGCAAGTAGTCCGGCGGCAGATGTTCTGGCTAATGTGCGTAATCTTCTGAATCATCGTTCATTCAGTATCAGTAACCCAAACCGGGTGCGTGCTCTGATTGGAACATTTGTTAATAATCCAGTTGCATTCCACGCTGGAGATGGCAGCGGTTATCAATTTCTGGTAGAAATTTTGACTGATCTTAATAGCCGTAACCCACAGGTTGCTTCCCGTTTGATTGAGCCGCTGATTCGCCTGAAACGTTACGATGAAAAACGTCAAAACATGATGTGTAGTGCGTTGGAACAGTTGAAAGAATTGGAAAATCTGTCTGGTGATCTGTTTGAAAAAATTACCAAGGCATTAGAAAGCTGATAACTATTTATTTATCGGGCTAATGGTTATTGGCCCGATATTTTTTCTGACTTATTTTTCCGGATAATAAATTTCTTCACTTATTATGGATACACATACAGCAGTTAAGGCACTCAAAGCGTCTGGTTTTAATGATGAGCAGTCTGAAAAAATCGTTGAAGTTATTACAGAATTGCAAAATATAAGCATTGTTACCAAAGCAGATCTGGCAGTTGCTACTGAGAGCATTAAAACCGATATTGGTACTATAAAAACAAATTTAGGTTGGATTAAGAAATTGGCATTAGCTGTTGGTATTGCTGTTGTTATTGCGGCATTGAAATACATTTTTACTGGTTGATGCTTGATACTCGATTGATATGCTCCTCTTTGAATTGTTCCGAGAGAAGAAGAGTATTTTGGTCTAGAAGCGCCGACGATTGTATTTACCAGCGTATTCTATCGACTTTTACTCGCAACATATGGCAGAGATTTGTTCCTAATTAGCATATTTCTGTAGATTCAGCCCATGTTATTCGGTTACCCTACTTGCCGAAATATTTTGGAGATTAAAAGTGCGCGTTTTTTAGCTCAAAAACCTCCAAGTGGTACATGAATGTGTATAGAAACGTGTGTAGTTTAATGTTTATAAATTAATTAATGGGTTTAGAATTATGTACTACCCACTAGTCAGGAAAGCGTTGTTCCAGCTTGATCCGGAACGGGCGCACGAATTAACCTTCCGCCAGCTTAAACGTATTATCGGTAGTCCTTTCGAGTTTCTGATCCACCAGTCAGTTGCGACAAAACCTGTTACTTGTATGGGCCTGTCATTTAAAAATCCCCTCGGTTTGGCTGCCGGCCTTGATAAAGATGGCGATTGCATTGATGCATTTGGCGCAATGGGATTTGGTTTTATTGAAATTGGCACTGTAACCCCACGTGCTCAGGCAGGAAATGATAAACCGAGATTATTCCGTATCGTTGAAGCAGAAGGGTTAATTAACCGTATGGGCTTCAATAATCTTGGTGTTGATAACCTGGTAGAGAATGTCAAAAAGGCAAAATATGGCGGAATTATTGGGATCAATATTGGCAAGAATAAAGATACACCAGTAGAGCATGGAAAAGATGATTATTTAATCTGCATGGATAAAATCTATCCTCACGCGGGTTATATCACGATTAATATCTCTTCACCTAACACGCCTGGCTTAAGAACACTGCAATACGGCGAAGCGTTGGATGATCTATTATCTGCGATTAAAAATAAACAGAGTGAACTTCAGCAAAAATACCAAAAATATGTTCCTGTTGCGGTAAAGATTGCACCGGATCTTTCTGAGGAAGAGTTGATTCAAATTGCAGATAGTTTAATTCGTCATAATATCGATGGTGCTATTGCTACTAATACAACGTTAGACAAGAGATTAGTTGAAGGACTTAACTATTGCCAACAAGCTGGTGGGTTAAGTGGTCGACCGGTTCAATTACGTAGTACAGAAATTATTCGTCAGCTCTCTCAAGAATTAAGCGGTAAAATTCCTATTATCGGTGTTGGTGGAATAGATTCACTTGTCTCCGCCAGAGAAAAAATAGCGGCAGGGGCTTCTTTAATACAGATTTTCTCTGGATTTATCTATCATGGTCCAAAATTAATCAAAGATATCGTCAATCACATCTAAATCTTGCTGTTAATTTATCATTGGGGGTTTATTTTTGCCCCCAACTCGTCTATATTCGCTCTGATCATCTAAATTTTATCTGTATTTTCGTATGTCTTTTAATTATGGCAGGGCTTATTTCACTGAATAGCGGACAAGTTATTTACAATCTGTTTGGCGATGTAAGTTTTTCTGGCGTATACCCTATGGATTTCAAGATGCATCGCGACGGCAAGGGAACGAATCCCCAGGAGCATAGATAACTATGTGACTGGGGTGAGTGAGTGCAGCCAACAAAGAGGCAACTTGAAAGATGACGGGTATAAAAGGATAACTCATGAACATTAAACCCGATGACCAATGGCACTGGTATTTTGATACTGACCATGACCGTGTGATGCTTGATCTGTCTAATGGTATGGTTTTTCGTTCCTGTTTTCCTGCGAAGATGCTGATACCCTATGCAATGGGGGAAACTTCGTTTTCTGTAGAAGATGCGACGCTTTATTATTGTTTTGAAGAACAGACACGCCGAATTAATATTTCAGATGAATCCAGGGCTGAATTAATTCTTAATGCGTTAGTCGCTTTTCGTTTTATTAAGCCACAGATGCCAAGAAGCTGGTATTTTTCCCGTTTTGCTATGATAGAAAAACCAGTACAAGGAGAGCTGATTCAGGTACGGCTCCAGGATTGCGGGACAGATGCTGTATTCTTGGTAGTAGAGGCAGGGGATAGTGCAAGCCTTTGTCTGCTGGCTCAACCGCAATTAACGTTATCCGATCGGGTAATGAATTTTTGCGATCCAATTAAGATTATGAATGATCGATTGATGCCATTTGTGGAACCAGTTTGTATGCCAATTTATGGCGCTGCGGTTTAATTTGAGTCTAAGATACCCTTGTTCCGTGATTTTCAAGAGTTAAGTTACTTTTTGAAAATAGAACGACAAGTCAGAAGATAATCACTGTTTTTAATTGAGAAAATTGTTCTTTATCATCTGAGGAAATTTTATCATATTTACATCTTCCCATCTGATTATGAGTAAGTCGCTCTTTTCCTGTTGGCTATTATCACCGAAACTTACCTATTATAGTAATAGCTATAGCTTACTCATTTGAAGTTGGTGTGAAAAATATATGAGAAGTATTTTAATCATTCCCTCCCCCTCTGGTAGCATTAGCCTCAAGATGGGGAGGAGAGATAATGAAGTTAATTAGCACGATTTTCGAGAATTAATTGTTCTGCGTGATGGGATATTGCTGCCAATGCGTCGTGACTGGCGTAATCATCTTGGACGATTTGCGCCCGTTGTTTAAATAAATTTGTACGCAGCATATTTTCCACGGTTTGCTTAAGCTGAGATTCTGTCGGTTGTGCTGTATCCAGATTAATACCACATCCAGCCCATACGACACGAAACGCTGTTTCCTGTTTACCTTCTCCTGTATCGGCAATGAGCACTGGTGTTCCGTGGTTGAGGGCATAATTAATGGTCCCGTAGCCCCCGTTGGATATTAGCAATGAAGCTTTTGGCAGCCAGTGCTCAAATGAGATAAATTCTTCGATACATGCGTTGTCAGGTATGTTCTCTGGTTGTATTTCTACTGAACTACCACCGGTGGTTGCTAATACACGCACAGGTAATGCAGCCAGTGCGCGCAATGTGGGGAGAATTAACTGGTTTAGATCAGTATTAGACATGGTGCCTTGAGTGACGATAACCAATGGGCGTGGATCATTTTCTTCCCATAATTGAGGTGATTCTGTTATCGGAGCGGGGTTGGGGAGGGGGCCAATAAAATGGACTGTATCAGGCAATTCTTCTCGTGGGTACTCAAATGCCAAGGTTGAAAGTTGCAAAAAGCGATCAGAACCCAAAATGACTTCATCATTGAAAAATCTAGTTAACGTAGCGCATCCTGACTGAGCTAATGCGTCATTGAAGCTGTCCTGAACTTCGGTTATTAATTGTCGTGTTTCCTCATCTACGAGTTGTTCATGTGTCAACTCTGATGGTAGTAATGCGGGGGGAATACGTGGCCCCCAGAAAATTGAATCTTTCGAAGAGTAAGCCAGAGGCGTTATACCAATGATGATCACTGGAAGACGATGAGCTTTTTCTTTTTGCAGCAGTGGCAATATGCCATAGAAACAGTTCTCGGCTATAAGTAGTTCTGTTTGCTGTTCATGGATGATTTGTTGTAGTTGGCGATCGAGGAAGGGGATTGGGGTACAGAAGAAATCTTTAAACGCTAGCGCCATTTGCAGATTTCCCGGAGGAAGATGCGCTCGGTCAGGAAAATGCTGTTTTAAGTGGCGGTAATCAAAGTCTATCTGCTCATCAAAAGGGATAAATTGTGCATTTAAAGCCTCTACTTGTTGGCGAAACAACGCGCCAGTGAAGACAGTTACCTGATGTCCTTGTGCTATCAGTGATTGAGTTACCTTTAACATCGGATAGACATGCCCGGGGGTTGCAACTGCGGCAATGACAATTCGTGCCATAACTTGCTCCTTTATACTGTTTTGATTTAATTACGCTAACTAGCTCCTAATTCAGAGTGTGATCATTTCATGACTACTGTTACAAATTCATTGTAGTAATAATAATTTGTTATGACAATAATCACGGTGGTTTATTTTTTTGTAAAGTGATGAAATATGCCGATTTCCTCTCCCTTTTAGTCTGTGTTAGCGCTAAAGCGGAGAGGAAAAACGAAGGTATTTAGAGCTTAGTTATTGCGGCTTTGTGCAAGAATTAATTGTTCTACGTGATGGGATATTGCGGCTAATGCATCATGTCTTGCGTAATCTTTTTGGACAATTTGCGCACGTTGTTTAAACAAATCGGTACTCAGCATATTTTCCACGGTTTGCTTAAGTTGAGATTCAGTAGGATGTGCTGTATCCAGATTAGTGCCGCATCCAGCCCATACAACACGAAAAGCTGCTTCCTGCTTGCCTTCACCTGCATCTGCAATGAGTAACGGTGTCCCGTGACTGAGAGCATAATTGATGGTTCCATAACCCCCGTTGGATATTAGCAATGAAGCTTTTGGTAGCCAGTGCTCAAATGAAATAAATTCTTCAATGCGCACGTTTTCGGGTAGATCTTTACTCAGTATTTCTACCGCTCTGCCACCGGTGGTTGCCAATATACGTATTGGTAATGTCGCCAGTGCACGCAATGTGGGGAGAATCAACTGATTTAAATCGGTATTTGAGATAGTACCTTGAGTAACTATAACCAATGGACGTGGATCGTCTTCTTCCCATAACTGAGGTGATTCTGTTGTCGGTGCAGGGTTGGGGAGGGGTCCAATAAAATGGACTGTATCAGGCAATCCTTCTCGTGGGTATTCAAATGCCAGAGTTGAGAGTTGCAAAAAGCGATCAGGGCTGAGAATCACTTCATCGTTGAAAGGTCTGGTTAACGCAGAGCTTCCTGACTGAATTAATGCGTCATTGAAGCTATCCTGAACTTCGGCTATGAGTTGCTGGTTGGTTTCATCTACGAGTTGTTCATGTGTCAATTCTGGTGGTAATACCGCAGGTGGGATACGTGGTCCCCAGAAAATTGAATCTTTTGAAGAATAAGCCAGAGGTGTTATGCCAATAACTATTATTGGAAGGCGATGGGTTTTTTCTTCTTGTAGCAGAGGTAATATGCCGTAAAAACAGTTTTCGGCTATCAGTAATTCCGCTTGTTGTTCACGAATGATTTGTCGCAGTTGATGGTCGAGCAATGGGATTGGGGCGGAGAAGAAGTTCTTGAATGCCAGTGCCATTTGTACATTCCCCGGAGGAAGTTGAGCGCGGTCGGGGAAATGCTGTTCTAAATGGCGGTAGTCAAAGTCTACCTGTTCATCAAAAGAGACAAATTGCGCGTTTAGAGCCTCTACCTGTTGGCGAAATAACGCACCTGTGAATACGGTTACTTGGTGTCCCTGTGCTATCAGTGATTGAGCAACCTTCAACATCGGATAGACATGTCCGGGGTTGCGACTGCTGCAATGACAATACGTGCCATGACTTACTCCTTTTGTATTTTGGTTGAGCTGCTTTAGCTCCTGATGATTAGAGTGTAATCATTTTATGACAGTAGTCGTAAATTCATTATGGTAATAATTAATTCATTATTGAAATAATCAATACAATTGATTTTTTGATGAAATTATGAAACATGGTTAATTGATTTCCTCTCTTCCTTCTCCTGAATCTGCGATGAGTCCGTGGTTCAGGGCATAATTAACTGCTCCGTAGCCGTCATTGGTTATTAATAATAAAGATCCCGGCAACCGGTGTTCGAATGAGATAAATTCTTCAATGCAGTCATATCTTTAACGTAGGATTACTAAGAGTTACAGCAGAATTGATGCGATTCCCGAGAAACTACCGTGCCAATTTATGGCACGGTAGTTTGATTTAAAGATCTATTCTTCGCTATTCTTATTAAGAATAAGATTACTTTTTGGAATACAACAGCAAGCTAGAATATGGCCATCGTTTTTAATCGCTGTGGCTTTTAAAGGAGAAACCTCTCCTTTAATTAAAGAAATTTTACAGCATCCACATATTCCTGCCCGACATGAATAAGGTACTTTAATTCCTTGTTGTTCCAATTGTTCTAAAATGATTTGTTGATTATTACCTGTAAAGGTTTTCCCGTTATATTCAATAGTGACAGATTGCTCATTTATTTCTGGTAAATCAATATCTTCAGATTTTTCGCCACTGCCATATTTACGTGGATCTTTTTTAGCTAATATAGTGACATTATCTCCGATTCTAATAATACCACTTGAGCGGGCAATGAGATTCTGACCAAAATCGACATCGCCATTTTCTGCTGTACGGAATGATTGCAATGTCGCTAATGGTTCTCCGTTGGGATTTTTAATGCCTTTATCAATGCTGACGGTGGTTAGAATACAACGGCTACAGGGTTTGGGTAAATCAAAAACAACATCCCCAATTTGAATTGATTGCCAACTGTCTTCTGCAAATGCTTCCGCACCGGTAATAACAATATTTGGACGAAATTGCTCTAACTTAATACTGGCCGGGCAACGTTGTTGTAATAAATGAAATGAGGCTTCATTAATGAGTAGAAATGGATAACCATCAGCAAATGATAATGGAATTTCAGGGTGTTTTTTTACCCTGCGGCTTAATTCATGGCTTAACCAGCGTAATTGCACTGGAATATCAAAGAAATTGCTTAGCCATTGATTAATTATTTCTGGTGCAATTAGGGCCGTAAAATGGTTGCCCCATACTTCCGTGGGCTGCTGTTCAGGTAGGAAATCGCTGTAAAGTACCGTGGCATTTTCTCCGTTGGGCGCACGTAGATAAATACCGTTATTTAACATAGCCGGAGTAAATAACAACATCTGAGGATATTTACGGGCGGTAATAAAAGTCCCGTCTGTCGTTGTGACCATAAAATTGCGATCAAATAAGGCCGTTTTCACTAACTAATGCATGGGAAAGTTGCAAACCACGCATAGACTTTACCGGGTGATATACAGGCGAGACAGAGTGATCATCCGTTAATCTCCATGAAACATTTTTACATGCGCAACTTTATGACATGTCACCTAGATTAGCTATAATGCGTGACAATTTTCTTTTTGGTGATATGTAACATGAACTCTCTGTTTGCCAGCACGGCGCGTGGATTAGAAGAACTATTGAAGAACGAACTGGAAACGCTGGGGGCGCAATCATGTAAAATTGTGCAAGGCGGAGTTCATTTTCAAGGTGATGGCAGAGTGATGTATAAAAGTCTGATGTGGAGCAGGCTGGCATCACGTATTTTGCTACCGCTAAACGAATTTAATGTTTATAGCGATTTAGATCTCTATCTTGGGGTTCAATCTATTGATTGGAGCCAGATTTTCTCTATAGACAGTACTTTCTCTGTGCATTTCAGCGGCACAAATGAAGAGATACGAAATACTCAATATGGTGCGCTCAAGGTTAAAGACGCCATTGTCGATAGCTTTATTCGTAAGTTGGATCAGCGTCCCAATGTGGCAAAGCAACAACCGGATATACGCATTAATGTTTTTTTGAATAAAGAGAAAGCCAGTGTCGCATTGGATTTGAGTGGTGATGGTTTGCATATTCGAGGTTATCGCGATCTTGCTGGTCAGGCTCCGCTGAAAGAAAATCTGGCTGCTGCGATTATTCTACGTTCAGGCTGGCAGATTGGCGCTCCGATGGTCGATCCTATGTGTGGTTCCGGCACATTATTGATTGAAGCCGCCATGATGGCGGCTGATCGTGCACCAGGTTTACATCGTAATCACTGGGGCTTTATTGCCTGGTTGCAACATGATGAAGAGATTTGGCGTGAGGTGACCACAGAAGCGCAGATCCGCTTTCGCAAAGGTCTTCAGGAGACAGCTTCCCGTTTTGTTGGTTCTGATATTGATCGCAGAGTGCTGGATATGGCTCGGTCAAATGCTCGTAGAGCAGAGGTTGCACAGTTGATAACTTTCCAGCAAGGTGATGCTAGTCGTTTGGAAAATCCATTACCGGAAGGCCCTACCGGAACAGTATTAAGTAATCCACCTTATGGTGAGCGCTTGGAAAGTGAACCCGCACTGGTTGCATTGCACAGTTTGTTTGGGCGGATAATGAAAAGTCGTTTCCCAGGTTGGCGTCTGTCTCTATTCAGTGCGTCGCCTGAATTGCTGAGCTGCTTGCAATTACGGGCTGAACGTGAGTTTAAAGCTAAAAATGGTCCGCTGGATTGCGTACAGAAAAATTATCAGTTGTCAGATAAACCGCTCTTATCAGGGGGGAGTGTGGCGGAGGATTATGCCAACCGTCTGCGCAAAAATGAAAAGAAATTAACCAACTGGGCGAAACAGCAAGGGATTAATTGTTATCGTCTGTATGATGCTGATTTGCCAGAATACAATGTGGCTGTTGACCGTTATGCAGATAAAGTGGTGATTCAGGAATATGCTCCGCCGAAAAGTGTTGATGCTAATAAAGCGCGTCAGCGTTTATTCGATGTTATTAGCGCGACGATGCAAGTTCTTGGGCTTTCATCAAATCAATTAATACTTAAAACTCGTCAGCGTCAGAAAGGTAAAAGCCAGTATGAAAGAATGGCGGAAAAACGGGAATTCTTTCTGGTAAATGAGTATGACGCCAAATTTTGGGTTAATTTAACAGACTATTTGGACACAGGCTTGTTTCTTGATCATCGTATTGCCCGGAAAATGCTAGGTGAAATGAGTGAAGGAAAAGATTTTTTGAACCTGTTTGCTTATACCGGATCAGCGACAGTGCATGCTGGATTAGGAGGCGCGCGTTCAACAACGACGGTTGATATGTCTCGTACTTATCTTGAATGGGCTGAGCGGAACTTACAGGCTAATGGATTAACAGGGCGTCAGCATCGGTTGATTCAGGCAGATTGCCTCGCTTGGTTGGCTCGGGCCAGTGAACAGTTTGATTTGATTTTTATTGATCCGCCGACTTTCTCCAATTCTAAACGAATGGAAGATGCATTTGATGTACAACGCGACCATATCATATTGATGAAACAGCTTAAGCGCTTGTTGCGTCGCGGGGGAACGCTGATGTTCTCCAATAATAAACGAGGTTTTAAAATGGATTTTGCTGAGCTGGAAAAAGTTGGCTTGGTGGCGGAAGAGATCACCAGTAAAACCCAGTCGCAGGATTTTGCCCGTAACCGTCAGATTCACAACTGCTGGCTATTACGCCATGCTGGTGAGGAAAAATAATTACTATGTCGTTGATCAATTTATCTGGTGCGTGGTTGTCGTTCAGTGATGCGCCATTACTTGATAATGCAGAATTGCATATAGAAGAAAATGAAAGAGTTTGTCTGGTTGGTCGTAACGGTGCTGGAAAGTCAACTTTGTTGCGGGTATTAGCGAAAGAGCAGCCGTTGGATGATGGTCAGGTTATTTACGAACAGGATCTGGTTGTTTCCCGTTTACAACAAGATCCTCCCCGTGATGTGGAAGGGACGGTTTTTGATTTTGTTGCCGAAGGTGTTCAGGAGCAGGCCGAATATATTAAATCTTTTCATCAGGTCTCTCGCTTGGTGGAACAAGAACCGAATGAGAAGAACCTCAACCGCTTGGCAGAATTGCAGGAGGTGCTGGATATCCGCGGACTGTGGTCGCTGGACAGCCGGATTAATGACGTATTGAAACAGCTCTCTTTACCTGCGGAAGCGAAGCTCTCTTCTCTTTCTGGCGGTTGGTTGCGTAAGGCGGCATTGGGAAGGGCGTTGGTCAGTTCACCAAAAATTTTGCTTCTTGATGAACCAACTAACCACTTGGATATCGATACGATTGAATGGCTAGAAAATTTCCTGAAAGATTTTCAGGGTAGTCTTATTTTTATTTCCCATGACCGTTCATTTATTCGCAATATGGCAACCCGTATTGTCGATTTGGATCGCGGTAAATTAGTGTCGTGGCCAGGTAATTACGATAAGTTTCTTGAAGACAAAGAAGAAGCATTGCGTGTGGAAGAGATGCAAAATGCTGAATTTGATCGTAAGTTGGCTCAAGAAGAAGTGTGGATTCGTCAGGGGATTAAAGCGCGTCGTACTCGTAATGAAGGGCGCGTCAGAGCATTGAAAGCATTACGCATTGAGCGTTCACAACGCCGTGAAGTAATGGGAACGGCTAAAATACAGATGGAAGAAGCGAGTCGTTCCGGCAAAATTATCTTTGAGCTGGAAAATGTTAACTATCAAATTGGCGAAAGGAAACTGGTCAATAATTTCAGTGCGCAGATTCAGCGTGGGGATAAAATTGCACTGGTGGGACCAAATGGTTGTGGTAAAACAACTTTACTGAAACTGATGTTAGGTGAGCTGCAATCTGATAGTGGCCGTGTTCATTGTGGTACTAAACTAGAAATTGCTTATTTTGATCAGCATCGGATAGCGCTTGATCCGGAAAGAACTGTAATGGATAACCTGGCTGAAGGTAAACAGGAAGTGATGGTGAATGGTCGCCCTCGTCATGTTCTGGGTTATTTACAGGATTTTCTGTTTCATCCTAAACGGGCAATGACACCGGTTAAAGCGCTTTCTGGTGGTGAAAGGAACCGGTTGTTATTGGCGCGTCTGTTCCTGAAACCCAGTAATCTATTGGTACTTGATGAGCCAACCAACGATCTGGATGTGGAAACATTAGAGTTGCTGGAGGAGCTGGTAGACAATTATACCGGTACTGTATTGTTGGTCAGTCATGATCGTCAATTTGTTGATAATTCTGTGACCGAATGTTGGATTTTTGAAGGTAATGGTGCGATCAATAATTATGTTGGTGGTTATTACGATGCTCAACAACAGCGCGAACAGACCATATCGTTGCGCCAGCAAAATGGGAAAAAACTTCAAACGGAAGTTAAAGTAGAGAAGATTAAAGAGCCGCCAAAAAACTCTCGTAATAAAATGAGTTACCATTTATTACGAGAATTAGAGCGATTACCGTCATTGCTGGAGAAACTAGAAGAAGAGCTTGAGCGGCTACAATCTCAAGTGAGTGATCCTGAATTTTTTAATCAACCTCATGTAATAACCCAAAAAACATTGACTGAACTGTCTGAAAAAGAGCAAGCATTAGAAGCTGCTTTTGATCGCTGGCAGGAATTGGAAACATTGAAAAACAGCCAATAGTTAACATAATGAGCAGAATCATATGGCGAAATTCTTCTGAGTATGATTCTGTCAATATTGCCAATTTCCTTACAGGAGAAAAATCTTGTGTTCCAGTAACCATCATCATGAAATGGTATTGTGTCCTCAATGTGATTTGCTGGTGACATTGCCAGAATGGGTTCAGGGAACGAAGGCAGTTTGTCCTCGTTGTAAGACGACATTAGTCACATGGTGGAAAGAACCTAAACATCAGCCAACAGGTTATGCAGTCAGTGCATTATTTATGCTGTTAATGGCTTGCCTGTTTCCATTTGTCAGCATGAGCGTAGCGGGAATTGGCAGTGAAATTACCTTATCTCAAATCCCTCAGGTGATGTTTAATGAAAATTACGTCAGTGTGGGAACATTTTTTTTGCTCTGTGTTCAACTGGCGCCTGCGTTTTGTATGGTAGCGATTATTCTCTTGTGCCAGGGTGTTGTTATTTCTCAGAAGGTAAGAGCTTGGTTAGCCAGGGTTTTATTTCAGATGAAAAGCTGGTGTATGGTTGAAATCTTTCTGGCAGGGGTATTAGTCAGCTTTGTTAAGTTAATGGCTTATGGTGATATTGGGTTAGGTCTAAGTTTTTTGCCATATTGTCTGTTCTGCCTTCTCCAGGTGAGAGCATTTCAATGTTTGGATCGCCATTGGTTATGGAACCAGATAGCGCTTGCGCCTAAGGTGAATATACCGTTACAGGCAGGGATATCGGGGTTAGTGCAGGGGGTTCGATCATGCCAGTGTTGTACAGCTATCTTACCGGTAGACCAGTTAGTCTGTTCACGTTGTCATACGCGTGGACATGCCCGCCGCCGTAATAGTCTGCAATGGACAATGGCGCTGATAGTGACGGCCTTAATGCTTTATATTCCTGCTAATATCATGCCAATGATGGTGACGGAATCGTTAGGTAATCAGAGTGATTCCACTATTATGGCTGGAGTGATACTACTATGGAGTGTAGGTTCATATCCGGTAGCTTTAGTCATTTTTATTGCCAGTATTATGGTGCCATCATTGAAAATGCTGGCGATTGGTTGGTTATGTTGGGATGCCAAAGGTCACGGTAAACGGGATTCCGCCCGCATGCATTTTATTTATGAAATTGTTGAATTTGTTGGCCGTTGGTCAATGATTGATGTATTTGTTATCGCAATATTGTCATCACTGGTACGTATGGGGAAATTGATGAGTGTCTACCCTGCAATGGGGGCGGTTATTTTTGCTTTAGTTGTGATCCTAACCATGTTTGCGGCAATGACATTTGATCCGCGTTTGATTTGGGATAGAACCAACGTTAAACATTCGTTATAAGGCAATGAAGGAGTGTCAAGGTGACGGATAAAGTTGAAGACCAGAGTCAGGCTAAAATCGATAAAATTAAAAGTTGGTCGCCAGTCTGGATTGTACCGATTGTTACCGTGCTTATTGGTGCCTGGATATTGTTTTACCATTTCAACCACCAAGGGCCGGAAGTAACATTGATTACCTCCAACGCAGAGGGTATTGAAGCCGGAAAAACTAAAATTAAAAGCCGTAGTGTGGATGTCGGCGTGGTTGAGAGGGTCATGCTGAGTGATAATCTTAGCCAAGTTATTATCAAGGCCCGGCTAAATGATGGCATGGAGAATCTATTACGTAGTGATAGCGCTTTTTGGGTCGTGAAACCGCAGATTGGCCGTGATGGAATATCTGGCCTTGGTACTCTTTTGTCCGGGGCTTTTATTGAACTTCAACCGGGAACGAATGGTGATGAAGAAGATAAATTTAATTTGTTGGACTCACCACCATTGGCCTCGCCTGATGCAAAAGGTATCCGTGTCATCCTAATCAGTGATAAAGCAGGTCAGCTCAATCCGGGCGATCCAGTGTTGTTTCGTGGTTATCGGGTTGGTTCTGTTGAAACCAGCGAGTTTGAACCGAAATCGCATTTGATGAAATATCAGTTATTTATTAATGCGCCTTATGATGGTTTGTTGACAACCAATGTCCGCTTTTGGAAAGAGAGTGGTATTACCCTTGATATGTCTTCTCAAGGGGTACGTGTTGAAATGGCTTCGTTGTCAACGCTGTTTGGCGGTGGCGTCAGCTTTGATGTACCTAAGGGATGGGAATTGGGTGAGCCGATTAAAGAAAAAGCCACTTACAAACTTTTTGATAACCAAAGAAGCATTCAAGATTCTTTATATACCAGACATAAAGATTATTTGTTGCTGTTTACTGATTCCGTTCGAGGATTACAACCGGGTGCGCCGGTAGAGTTCCGTGGTATCCGTATGGGAACTGTGGCGAAAGTACCGTTCTATTCTGAGGGAATGAGACAGCGGCTGGATAACGATTTTCGTATTCCAGTACTTATCTCCATTGAGCCGGAGCGCTTTGAGAAGGAGTTAGGGGAAGGGTTTGATGTTGAGAAAGAGCTGAATAGCATAACTAAACGTGGTCTGCGGGCGTCTCTCAAGTCAGGTAACTTGTTGACGGGGGCACTGTTTATTGATTTGGATTTTTATCCGAATGAAAAAGGGTGGGCTGGCCCGTATGAAATTGCAGGTTATCCGCTATTGCCAACAATCAGTGGCGGCCTTGCTCAAATTCAACATAAGGTTATTGCAGCGTTAGATAAAATTAATAATATGCCGGTTGAGCCAATGTTTAATCAGGCTATTCGCACTTTGGAAGAGAGTCAGAAAGCGATCAGAAAAGCACAACGGACCCTCGATGAATTGAATAAGGTGCTAGCAAATCCTGAAACCAAAGATCTGCCAAAAGATATACAGAAAACATTGCAGGAATTTAACCGCAGTATGCAAGGTTTCCAGCCTGGTTCACCGGCTTATAACAAGATGTTGGATAATATGCAGCGATTAGATCAAGTGTTGAGTGAACTGCGACCTGTTCTGAGAACGCTGAATAATAAGAGCAATGCATTAGTTTTTGAAGCTAAGCCAATTGAAGATCCAGAACCGAAAAAGGCTAAAAAATGATGAGAAGACTGGCGTTAATTTTAGTGATTTTTATTTCTGCTTGTAGCAGTCAACCAGAAAAAACTTATTATCAATTGCCGGTAGTCACAATAGCGTCACAAAAGAGTGCTACTGTGCAGCATGATCGCCAATTATGGGTGCAACGGGTTATGTTGTCCGATTATCTGTCATCCTCCGGTGTGGTATATCAAAGTAGTGATGTTAGTTATGTCAGTGCGGCGAATCACTTGTGGGCAAGTCCACTTGAACAGCAGTTACAGCAAGTGTTGGTGGCGGAATTAACCATAGCGTTGCCGCAGCGTTTAGTGTCTGCCCAACCATTGATTAATAAACCAGATACTTTGGATGTAACAGTAACCAGCTTTCATGGTCGTTATGATGGTAAAGTGGTTTTGCAAGGTTACTGGACATTAACTTGTGAGGGGAGTGTCGTTAAACAGCCCTTTGATATAGAACTAAAGCAGGAAGAAGATGGCTATGATGATTTAGTGCGCACATTGGCAACAGGATGGAGTCAGTTGTCGCAAACTATTGCCAGTCAATTAATTTCCCAATCGTAACCTCTCTGCCATTCTCCGAGTGTAAAACCTTTACATTCGGAGAAAATTGGTATTATCAGTAGGATAAAAATTTCCCTTTATTATTAATGCCTTATTGATTTTTTTGTATTGATATAACAAATATTACATTAATATGAATTTCTTGACTTGATTTTCAAAATTTATAGGGGTATTTCTAAATTGTGGTTGGATAAATGATGACCACTGTTTTCTTTCTACTGATCTAGCTTATGAGGTAAATAAGAGCATGAAGAGACAGAAACGAGATCGTTTAGCACGAGCATTATCGAGAGGGTACCATGCAGGTATTTTGGGGCGCCCAAGGGAGCATTGTCCCTATTATTCATTAGATGCCCGTTCTCATTGGTTAGGAGGGTGGCGTCAGGCTATGGAAGACAGGGCAACGATGGCTTAGTCTGCCAAACTGATGTATCGGTTAGGTGAGAAAAAAACTCCATTTCTCAATCAACGTTTATATATCCCAAATTTAATCTGACAGTGACTGATTGTTTATACAGATATCTGTCAGATTGAATCCTGCTGGTGGATTTGTAATAGGGTACGTATAGCAATTAATGTGAATAATGTGCTGGTTTCCTATTTCTTTGTATTGTTCTTTTTGGGATTCCGTTTGCGAAATTTGATGAGATAGAATTCATGGCCGCCAGCTCATACATCCTATTTAACCTCCAATATGGCTGAATGGCTGATATTGCGGCCATCAAGTAATTTATCTACTAATGCGAAGGATAATGGCAGTAAGCAGGGTTTGATAAACATTTGTGACGTAATTGAACCTTATAGAGAGGGCTATATTCCGCATCCCCCTGGACTGCTATGGCTACATTTTCATGACTTGAATAGGCGGTTTGAAGCATTGATAAAAGTATCGACCCGGCACTATAAGTACATACCCACCGAAATCCTTGGGCGCGAGTAGGAGTGACTATTTTTCCAAGGCAATCGCCATTAGTGTTAGATGCTTGTAGCATCTCAATGGTACCTTCAATCTTATTTAGCGCTATGGCAGTTGGTGTAACAGTTAATGCTACGATTATGAGCAGTATTTTTCTGATGTTCATATAAATTACCCTTGGTTGTGTTTATCAATAATAATCAAAAATATTAAGCTTTATTAATGTTAAACCTGATATCAGTATGCTTTTATGAGCTTATTTGATATGTCAGGTTAATTTGAGCATAGCACAATTTGTCAATTGCATGCTAATTAGCCAGCAATAAACTAAATGCTTATATTGCAAGCCATTCAGATGTGGTTTTATGTTATTATTGGTCGAGGTAGGTTAGAGTTTGATTTTGAATCTCATATTCTAAGATATAACCGAAATTGTCTTTGAAGGACAAAAACAATATCAAGTATTTTTTCAAGCAAATATTTTTTTCAAATAGTATGCTGTTTGCTTGGTGGTGTGCTTTTAGAGGAAAAAGGTGAAAAGCAATTAGCCAGTCACCTTCCTTTTCGATATGTTACTGATTATTGATTAGAAAGAGCTGGTATCTTTAAACAAGCCCACTTTCAAATCCGTTGCCGTATAGATGATTTTACCATCTACTAACACTTCACCGTCAGCCAGCCCCA
Organism: Photorhabdus luminescens subsp. luminescens; assembly: GCF_001083805.1. Lineage (GTDB taxonomy): Bacteria > Pseudomonadota > Gammaproteobacteria > Enterobacterales > Enterobacteriaceae > Photorhabdus > Photorhabdus luminescens. Next base: position 202,779 of record NZ_JXSK01000011.1, read on the forward strand.
TAATCAATTTACGGTTAATAACGCGTTTAAAGTTGATACGATAAGTAACTTTTTTCGCTGTTGGTAATACTTGGCCGGTGAACTTAACTTCGCCAACGCCAAGGGCACGGCCTTTGCCTTCACCGCCTAACCAGCCAAGGAAGAACCCAACTAATTGCCACATGGCATCAAGGCCAAGGCAGCCGGGCATTACTGGGTCGCCAATAAAATGGCAGTCGAAAAACCATAAGTCAGGGGTAATATCCAGCTCAGCTTCTACATAGCCTTTATCGTAGGCACCGCCGTTTTCTGTCATTTCGATGATGCGATCCATCATTAGCATATTACCAGATGGTAATGGTGGCCCATTTTCTCCGAACAGCTCACTATGTCCAGATGCGATAAGATCTTCTTTTGTGTAGGATTTACGTTTATCAACCATAATTATCAGATAGCCTTATATTTAATGTAGGGTAAATAATAGAGTACACTTGTACGCTGAACAACTCCGATCAGACATTCTGAATTAACCCAACCAGCGAAGAAACCACGGAAATTTAGGCCGTTCCTGATTATTCGCCTGTGTTATACGTTCTTGTATCATAGCTAACAAGTGTGTTTCTTGTTGATCATAATAAGGGATACCTGTTAATAAAGGCAGTGCTTCAGAAACATGTTTTACTGACCATAAATGGAATTTTTGCGCTTTTACCGCATCTATAACGGCTTGATTAAGACATAAATGACGGACGTTCGCCGCTGGTAGGATGATCCCCTGTTGACCAGTGAGTCCTCTGCGATAGCATACTTCAAAGAAACCTTCGATTTTTTCGTTAATACCACCGATTGGTTGAACGTAACCAAATTGATCTACTGCACCTGTGACGGCTAGTTGTTGATCAATGGGTTGCAAGGAAAGGGCGCTGATCAGTGCGCACAATTCAGCAAGAGACGCGCTGTCGCCGTCAACTTCACTATAAGACTGTTCAAATACAATAGATGTAGAGAAAGGCTGTGGTTGATCCAACTTTAGTTCGGAAATCAAAAACGCCTGCATAATCATCATGCCTTTCGCATGGATATTGCCACCTAACTCGACTTTGCGTTCAACATCAATAAATTCTCCATCTCCCATATGAGCTACGCAAGTGATACGGGATGGTTCTCCTATTGGATCAGGATGGCCGGGGTACTCTAACACAGATAATCCATTAATTTGGCCAATGACCATGCCTTGGGTACGGATAAGAATCTGACCTTGATGAATTTCTTCTAAGTCACGTTCTGGCAGATAGTTGTGACGCCAGCGGCGATTTTCCTCTGCTTGTTTAATTGATTGGGCTGTAATCTGATTTTCTTGCTGATAGAGTGCAGCGGTAGTTAGTTGCCGTTGTAACCAAAGAATATCCAAAGGCAGGCGATATTGATCTTCTGCATGGCGAGTTGCTTGTTGGACAAGCTCAGGCCAGGCATTATGATTCAATGGAGGCAATTGCCATTGTTGAATAAGTCCATTGATATAATTGCACCACAGGTTTAAATCCTGTTCATTATGAAATGGCATATCCAGATCAAATTCACCATACAGAGCGCTTTTTGCTAATTCAGGTTCTGTAGCCTGAAACTCTTCAAGGCTTAGACGATCTCCAACCAGGATCAGGCGCAGCTTTAATGGCATAGAGGGGATAGGTAATGGTAGCGGTTTGTTGCCATCCGGAGATAACCACTCAAAGCGTTGCTGAATAATCATCTGTTTCAGGCGAACCCACATTAATGGCTGAGAAAGCAGGGTACGTAATGGCAGAATAAGTACACCGCCATTCACCTGATGAATCAGACCAGGTTGTAGGTGAATTTCTCCGTTGTGAGAATGGAAGCAGCCAAATAATTGCTCCATTTCTATCCATTCACGATAGGCGACGCGTAACTCTGGTGTGAAATGGCCTTCGGTTGATGGTTGCCAGCTAATTTTCTGTTGCTGGATGTGATAATTACCACCAACGTGGGGAAGTTCTTTCGTGAGTAATGGATGGATAGATTCAGCTAACGCTGACAAATAAGTATCACATTCTTCAGCTTTCAGTAGCATAAAAGGCTGGCGGGAATCCATTCGGCAAAAAAGCTGCAAACCACTATGTAGCCGTGATTGAACGGCTTCCATACTGGCAGGAGCCTGTTGGGAAGCAGAATGAAAAAGCGCATCATAAGGAGCGCAATTCGGCAGTAATGCCTGCCAGTCTAGTTTGTTAGTGGTCAAAATGATCGCTATATATTGTAAAGTAGGAAAGTGTCGATTATACAAGATTAAGATATAAACCAACATGCTTGAATGTTTGCTATTGTAGACACTTTATGTAAAACATAATTTGATCAAAAAACAGATATTAATCCGTTTGGCTATAAGCAATTTACTAAAATAGTTGTTATGCTTATTTTTAGTTACGCTGTCACTGAGAAAGTAAGATGAAATATCAACAACTGGAAAATTTGGAATGTGGCTGGAAGTGGGCTTATCTGATGAAAAAACATCAAGAAGGCGAGCCAATTACTAAATATATTGAAAACAGTGCGGCTTATGCAGCAGTTGATAAACTCATTGAACTTGAGAGTGAACCGGTCAAGGTACTGAAATGGATTGAGCAGCATATGAATCCTGATTTATCCAACCGGATGAAACAAACTATCCGCGCTCGGCGTAAACGGCATTTTAATGCGGAACATCAGCATACTCGTAAGAAATCTATCGATTTAGATTTTCCTGTGTGGCACCGCTTATCTGCACTTTCTCAACGACGGGGTAATACGCTGTCCGAAACTATCATCCAGTTAATTGAAGATGCTGAACGGAAAGAAAAATATGCTAATCAAATGTCCAGCTTGAAACATGACTTGGAAGCTATTCTGGGTAAGAAAGAGTAATTTCAGTTGTTATCGGTTGGTATCGCAATAAGCACCTTAATCAGTTTGATATAAAATTTCACTATCGTTAAAAGAAAACCCCATCTAATAATGGGGCTTTCTGAGCTTTCGATGATTAATTATAACCAAGAAGGCTATTATTGAGCAGATTGTGCTTGAGTAACAACTTCTTTAATGCCCTGAATTTCGATCTCTACACGACGATCTGGCGCCAGACAGTTGATTAGGTTAGGTTTGCGAATCTTATCGCAGGTAGAACCAGTGACTGGATTTGCTTTACCGTGGCCTTCTGCGCTGATGCTGCCGGCAGGAATACCTTTAGATACCAGATAGTCAACTACGCTTTGCGCACGTTTTTGAGACAGTTTCTGATTGTAAGCGTCTTTACCGATACGGTCAGTGTAGCCTAAAACCAGTACCTTGCCCTGATTTGGGTCGATATTTGCTAACTCAGTATAGAGTTGATCCAAAGTATGTTTACCTTCGGTTTTCAGCTCAGAACTTGCAAATTCGAACAGCACGTCAGAACGCAGGGTAAAACGTTTATTTTCAACAACGGGTGCTGGCGCTGGTGTTGGAGCAACAACCGGAGCTGGAGCGACAACAGGCGCTGCTGCTTCATCTTGGCCGAAACGGTAAGAAACACCTACGCTTAACAGGCCGTTATCAGGACGTGCGCCTACTGAACTTGCATCACCGACATTGTTAACCCACTGGTAATCCAGACGAGTCGCCCAGTCTTTAGTTATCGCATACTCAACACCGATGGCTGCCAGTGGAGAAACACCGGTGTCATGATTTTTCAGATGAGTATTGGTTGCGCCGTAATTTGCTTTGGAGTCTGCCCGCCAAACCATACCGCCTAGGCGAGTATAGATATCCAAGTCATCCATAATTGGATAGCTCAGTTTGGTTGCCAATTGGAAACCGTGAGCTTTGAAGGCACCATTATTGACGCTGCCTTTGTAAGACATGCGACCTAACCAGTCATAACCTATTTCAAAACCCAGGTACGGATTGGCTTGATAACCTAAGAAAGCACCCGCACCCAATTGGTTTTTGTGAGTAGGGCCATTACCGATTGCACTGGTATAACCGTTGCCGTAGAAGTTTACGTCATGGTATTGGGACCAACCCAACTTACCACCGGTATACCAAGTGTTGTCTTTTGGAGCTGCTTGCGTTGCAGTTGTGAAAGCGGCCACTGCCACTGCTATCGCGATAGCTGTCTTTTTCATTTTAACGCCTCGTTATTATCATCACCCAATAGGCAATTGGCTTTGGGAGCCTTTTTACTGACTGCCTATCCCATTAGGCTTTCATTTGCCATTCTTTGTAATAAAAGCGAGCACTGAAATTGTGCTCAAATTCTCCGGTACCATTATTGTGTGTACGCTTTGAATTTTGCGCGTTTCCGTGTTCACTATTCATCCATAAGAATGACCTGCACTAATTTAGCATCTTTTAATATCTACTAAGATAGGCTGTTGAGCCATATTGATTAAAAACTCAGTTAGGAATACTGCACTTTCATAAAACCGATGGACCAAACAATACAAGGGTGCATAAGCGCAGTAACCTTTAATGGTGTAAAGTCTACAACGAAGTTAAAAAGTTACAAGTGCCCCTTGATTAATAGAGTAAAAAATTTAAAAGATAATGTATGGTTTTTTAAAAAAATTTACTATTCTTTACAACTAATCTTACCTTAATTAATTGATTTTAATTGTGATTAGTGACTTTCGGTCTGAATTGTTTATTTTGTGTTATAAATATTGCGATAATTTCTAGTTTTAGTCAATGATAGTAAATGGAATGGATTTTTAGTAAATCTGTTCGCGATTCAGCACAGTTGGTTTCTTTATTTGCATCTTGTGGGCGCATAATAAAGCCCAGTGCATGACCTTTTTGTGCCGCAGCCCGTAATTTTACGGTATCTCTTTCTGATAACTTTGGTAACCAGCCAAGTACCACGCTGTAATTACCACTCGCCAATGCTCTTGCCATTGCTTCTACCGTTGTGATGGAGCTGATGCGATTTAATTGGACAATCTTACCTAAAGGTAATCCGGAGTTAATTAACCATTGGCGGCTCAGTTTCTTATGTGGACTAACCCATAACAGCCAGCGGGCTTCATTTCCTGATTGGCGTAACAAAGGTAGCAATATACGATTAATGACAGCTTGGTTATCGCTATAAATCAATTCACTCACTATACCTTCCGCTATGCCTTCTTTACCCTCTTTCACTACCCCCTCTCTTCTGGCTGAATTATTTTGTGTAGGTGAAGAGAGTGATAACTGCTTTTTGGTTGACTGATGTTTAGAAGGGTAAACCCAGGATGATTGAATGCCCATAATGAACCTCGCTACAATTAACTGTATTAATATACAGTATCTTCATATCAGGCTAAGATCAAGTCTATTTTTTCAAAGAGCTTCGCAAATATTGACTGTAAATGGCTGTAAACTCATTTAATCATTGGCAGAGAAAACTGGATTGCGTATGTTTTTAATTGCTTGTTCCTGTTATTTATTTTGCTAATAATTGGGGCAAATCTATGGATAAGAGATTTATTTGCACAAAACTCATGGAGTGATCTGTATGTTTTTGTCTGAGGTACGTTTTACTCAACTCAAAAATGGTTTTTCTTCGTTTGGAACCTTGACAAGGAAGCCGCAGTTTGGCGGTTACAGCCTGTTATCTGATGGGATTATGTTCGCTATTATTGCTGATGGAGAATTATATTTACGCGGAAATGGCCATGCTGAAGTATTATTTAAAGCCAGAGGAATGAAAAACTATATTTATTCGAAAAAGGGAGTGCCTGTAACTTTGCGTTATTACCAAGTCGTTGAATCACTTTGGCAAGATCAAGAGTTGTTATCTCAATATGCGCATTTGGCTTATCACTACTCATTTATTGAAATGGCGGGTAAAAAGAAGATGCCAGAGCGTTTGAAGGATTTACCTAATCTTGGAATGTCTTTGGAGCGTCAGTTATGGAAAGTTGGAATATGTAAAGTTGAAGATTTGCGGCTGTTAGGTGCGAAAGCCAGTTATTTAAAACTGCATCAATATAAAAGAAAATTTAATGTTAGTTTATTACTTGCTTTAGCTGGTGCAATTGAAGGATGTCATTCAGCCGTTTTACCGGTACAGATCCGTAATGATTTATTACGCTGGCACAAGGAGCTGGCTTGTTAGATCTTTATCGTGAATAGCTAATAAAAGGGGCAGTCAACTGCCCCAGTATATCAACTTGGTTATAATTGATTAATTTGTTTAATGGTATTGACGATTTCAGGTAGCAATTCTATTAATAAACGGGTTTGTTGCAATACCTGTTGCTCTTTACTATTTTTTTCTACCGGAGCTTGCTCGATTCTTTTCGCTATGTTGACGGGTGTTTGCTTAATTTTATCATCATCTATTAATGCCGGTTTCAATGCTGTATCGACATAACAAACAACATCATTAAGAATGTCTAGGATAACTTCATTGTCCAATTTATCTCAATGTGCTCCTAGCGCAGAGATGTAACTTAGCATGGTGTGATTTAGGCACAATAGCCGGAATGCTTTTTCTTGAGAAGTCTGGTCACTTTTCGGCTCGGCAGACATGTTTGAAATAACGGATACCAGTTCTGCGTCACTATTATGGGCATCGCGGCGGGCAATTCGATAGTTCAACCCATTATCTTTTCCCTGATAATATTGAACTAAAATGGCATCAAGGTAGCGACAATTGGTGTTCATCGTCCGGCTTATCACTTGTGATAATTGGCGGAATTTCCAGTCTGGCCAGATGAAATTTACGGCTAACCAGGCGCTGCCACAGCCAATTAATGTATCAATAATTCTTGGTAATGCGACTTCAAAGCCTTCACCTAGCAAATTGAAGCATAATAGTACCAGTAATGTGATAAACAGGGTTGCATGTGCATATTGAGTATTGCGGAAGGCGAAGAACGATACGCCAGAAATAACAATTAGCACCAGTTGTCCCTCAATAGATGGCACAAAGTAAAGGATTGGCAAACCGATCAATACGCCGGCAACGGTTCCTATTATTCTTAGTGTTAAACGGCGGCGGGTAGCGCTGTAGTTGGGTTGGCAAACAAACAGACTGGTTAGTAAAATCCAATACCCATGTTGTAAGTCCAACAACTGGATCATGGTGTAGCCGCTACATAGCAGAGCAGACATCCGGATTGCATGGCGGAACAGGGCTGATTGTGGGGTTAGGTGACGGTTGAGCCTTAAACAGATGTCACGCCAGCCAGTCAACGTTTCGTCAGATAGTTGAATTTCATCTTTTTTGTCTTTAGAAAGATTGTCTCGTCCAGAATTCATGCTTGTTAATTGCGCATCAATTGCACGCAGGTTTTTCAGCAAATTATATAAGGCGATAATCTTGAGGTTATGTTTCTGTTGCTTATTGAGTTGTTGTAGGGAACTTTCCAAATCTGCGTTCGTTCACCCCGGTCACATAGTTCTCTATGCTCCCGGGGATTCGCTCCCTTGCCGTCGCGATGCATCTTGAAATCCATAGGGTATAAATAACTATTATGATAAAAGGTTTATTAGTGATAAAAAACTCTTATAAGACATAATTCAACTATTTTTTAGGTATGGCGCTCGATAATGGAACTTAAAGCAACACAAATTGGTCAACGTCTTGCTCAGCATCCTTATAATCGGGTGCGTTTGCTGAATGCGGGTATTGAAGTCAGTGGTGAGAAGCATCAATACCTGATCCCATTTAACCAGTTAATTAATATTCAGTGTAAACGAGGTATTGTCTGGGGTGAGTTAGAGTTTGAACTGCCCGATAGACAAGCGGTTCGCCTTCATGGCACTGAATGGCGGCAAACTCAGCGTTTTTACCATTATCTGCTTGGTGAATGGCAGAAATGGAGCCAGGAAATGAGTGATATTAGTGCTGATGTACTGGCAACTCAGGTTAGTGAAATCAACAGAATTGACCAACAGAATCGTTGGTTTAAAAAAACGGATTTGTTCCAGTTACAACAGCGGATTCAGGCGGCGTTTCAGGCTTTACCATTGCCGTTACCGCGTCTGGAACAATTTGATCATTGCCGGGATGGCTATCAAACGTGTTTGCGATGGCTTGAGAATGGCGAAAAGCTTGTTGAAAAGATGAATCTGCAATGGACAGAACGCATGTTGGAGCAACATCGTGATTTCTTTCAGCGGGTAGAAACATCTCCGTTAAATCTTTCTCAGAGTTTGGCTGTTGTTAACGATGAAAATTCAGTTCTGGTTCTTGCTGGCGCGGGGAGTGGAAAAACATCTGTGTTAGTTGCGAGAGCGGGTTGGTTATTACTTCGCCAACAGGTGATTCCCGAACAGATATTGCTATTGGTGTTTGATAATCAGGCGGTAAATGAGATGAATGAACGGATTCATATTCGTCTTGGTGTGAATGATATTAAAGTAAAAACGTTTCATGCTCTGGCGTTGCATATCATTCAGCAAGGAAGTAATAAAGTACCAAAAATCAGTGAACTGGAAACTGATGAGCAAAAAAGAAGAGATTTTTTGATTAAACACTGGCAGCAACAATGCAGTGAGAAGAAAGCACAGGCCAAAGGTTGGCGGGAATGTCTGACGGAAGAGCTGAAATGGGAAGTGCCGGAAGGTGAATTTTGGCACGATGAACAGCTTGCTAACCGTTTGTCAGACCGGCTTGAACGTTGGCTGGGTTTGATGCGTATACATGGTGGTAGTCAGAAGGCAATGATAGAGCAAACTCAGGAAGAGTATTTGGATCGGTTTCAAAAATGTATTCGCCTGATGGGACCTTTATTAAGGGCGTGGAAATCTGCATTAAAAACAGAAGGTGCTGTTGATTACTCAGGGTTAGTCCGTCAGGCCGTGAATATTCTGGATAAAGGGCGGTTTATCAGCCCGTGGAAGCATATTCTGGTTGATGAGTTTCAGGATATTTCACCATTAGGGGCCAAATTGCTCACTGCATTGCGAGCGCAAAATAGCCAAGGTTGCCTGTTTGCCGTAGGGGATGACTGGCAAGCAATATATCGTTTCAATGGTGCGGAACCGATGTTGACTACTGCATTTGCTGATTATTTTGGTAAAGATGCTGAATGTGTATTGGATATCTCCTATCGGTTTAATGATAGGATTGGTGAGATTGCTAACGCGTTTGTGCAACAAAATCCAAATCAATTAAGGAAGCCACTGAATAGTTTGATTAAGGGTAATAAAAAATCAATTGTTATCCTGCCAGAAGATCAGCTTGAATCTTTATTGAATAAAATGAGTGGCTATGTCACTGAGCAGGAAACGATTTTATTACTAGCACGTTATCACTATTTGAAACCTGAATTACTGAAAAAAGCAGCAACTCGCTGGCCTAAACTGAAAATAGAGTTTATGACTGTTCATGCTTCCAAAGGACGACAAGCGGATTATGTGATTATTCTTGGTTTACATCAGGGGCAAGATGGTCTTCCTGCACCAGCAAGGGAGTCTGTGATAGAGCGGGTTTTATTGCCGCCGCTGGAGGATTTTCCGGATGCGGAGGAGCGTCGCCTTTTATATGTTGCATTAACACGGGCGAAGAAGCAGGTGTGGTTGATGCAGGATAAGAAGAATCCATCGGTGTTTGTGCGTCAATTAGAGCGGCTAAATGTGCCTGTTCAACGTAAACCTTGAGGTTTTTCTTTAGCTGAAAGATTCAGGGCTATCATGGGATATCTTTGCTGGAAATCCCACTTTTGTTTTTTCCTAAGTATCTGGCTTGGAGCAAGCGTGTAGTTGTAGGTATATGTTGTAAAGACTTATTTCAAACGTTCATTCAAATAATTTTGATAATCAGGCACTTGAATATTTACTGATTCAGAAAACAGAGGGGAACTAACAATAAAATCTGCAGATGCCAGATTGGTTGCAACAGGGATATTCCATACTGTAGCAAGGCGAAGCAGTGCTTTTACGTCGGGATCATGAGGCACGGCATTAAGTGGGTCCCAGAAAAATATCAATACATCAATTTTCCCTTCTGAGATTAAAGAACCAATTTGTTGATCTCCACCCATTGGGCCACTAAGCATATTGGTAATGGGCAATCCGGTTTCGTTCTGAATCAGATTACCGGTTGTGCCGGTGGCGTATAAATGATGTTTTTTGAGTAAATTTTTATGTTTTTGGACCAGGTTAGTAGCGAAATTTTACAATGGTCATGTGCAATAAGCGCTATATTTTTAGAAGCTGCCATTGTGCGGGTTGTTAATTCCATAAGGATACCTTTGATAATCGTTGTTGTGTTTTCGAGCGTAGTGAGTTCAATTGATAACAATGTTTATCATATACATTGATATAAATAAGCAAAGTAAAAATATCGGATTTTAAGGAGTAATAAATGAGTGACCAGAAAATTGCAGACATACTAAAACGAGTAAAAACTATCGCTTTGGTAGGCGCAAGTGAAAAAACGACTCGTCCAAGTTATAAAGTTATGGCTTATTTACTGGAACAAGGCTATCAGGTGATTCCTGTCAGCCCGAAGCTTGCCGGACAAACACTGCTTGGGCAACGAGTGTATGCACAACTGGCAGATATTCCGCAACCTGTTGATATGGTTGATGTGTTCCGTAATGCTGAAGCTGCATATGACATTGCGCAAGAAGCTATAGATATCAAAGCAAATGTTCTTTGGTTGCAACTTGGTGTTATTAATGAGCAGGCAAAAGCGTTGGCAGAGGAAGCTGGTCTGGATGTTGTTATGGATCGCTGCCCAAAAATTGAAATTCCAAGATTGGGACTCGAAAAATAATATTTTTCAGCTTGTGATTATTTGGTTTCTAATCAATGGATGAGAGGCGGTGTCCGGGTTCCAAGTGTTCAAATAATGTTTAAGTTGGATATTGAGTTTGTTTCTTTAGACATCTTATGAAATCTACTTTTACAGTTATTACAATATTTTAAGGCAATTTTAGTTGTTCTTATGGCTGCTGAATTTTGCCAGAATCTACACTTTCGTTGCTATAAGATATGGTGCTTTTGCTGCCCCCCTGTTTTGACCCTTTTTTATCATCAAAAAATAACCTATTGATTTAAAAGAAAAATAAAATATCTCCTAAAAAAAGGGTTTTTTCATTTTTTATCACTATATTCTTTAACAGTCAGCAACTTAAGGTTAATATGTAACAGTGCACTGCCGTACAGGCAGCTTAGAAAAACAATGTTCCTTGATGAGCCTCAACTGTTAAGTGCACTGCCGTACAGGCAGCTTAGAAATTGCCAGTCGAGCGGGTACATAACGCCCAATTGTGCACTGCCGTACAGGCAGCTTAGAAATGTATCGGGCATGGGGCTTCACCCCTGTCCGGGTGCACTGCCGTACAGGCAGCTTAGAAATTTACTACGCCCAGTGAGTTGTTAGCTTGGTAGTGCACTGCCGTACAGGCAGCTTAGAAAGGTTGATGAAACTGATGTTCTTGCAAATCTGAGTGCACTGCCGTACAGGCAGCTTAGAAAACGTTAATATTAATTTCTGCCACATGACCAGCGTGCACTGCCGTACAGGCAGCTTAGAAAGCTTTAGCGGCTGTACTTATCACGAGGAAGGAGTGCACTGCCGTACAGGCAGCTTAGGCAGCTTAAAAATACGATAACTGCCTTAGATTGCTTAAGGGGTATAAGGGGAGTATTAATTGCGTAGTCTTGGGGCTAATAGCTGATTGCGGATGGACTCTGCTAGCTCATCTAGAGAAGGTTGCTCTGGATGTTCATCAGATGTTTCATAGGCTAATTGTGCTTCTGCTAAATAAGTATGTACAGGTTGACCGTTGTCATCTTCCATCACAACGTGATACCAAGGAGCGGAACGCAAAGTAGCATTGGATGCAATGTCATCCTCTTGGGTTGGTCCAGAGAGTATTCCACATCAATATCCACGATGACTCCTAAATAACCAAGAAGCTTGTGACGTACTTGTTGGCCGATACCGAATTTGCTGGCGATAATCATAGTCACCTCCAAAGAAGATCTTGCATTGACATTGATATAAGGGCAGTAAGGTGAATTACAAGAGCATACCCGGTGGTTGAAGTCTTTTTTGCTTTAATTGCGAGCGAGACTTCATCTGTTTCAGGTTAGCTGTAGTAAATATAAAACACAACTAACAGTCGTGTGCTTAACTATATATGTGAGCGATACCGCAAGGTGATTGGGTTGATACGGGGTAATTATGATTAAATATGGGATAACAATTTATGTTTATGGCCGGGTTCAGGGAGTTGGATTTCGCTATCAAACTTTTCGTTGGGCGAAATTTAATAATCTTACAGGTTATGTCTGTAATTTGCATGACGGTAGTGTCAAAATCGTAGCTTATGGTGACAGTGAACAACTAAATAAATTAACTCATTGGCTGGAGCAGGGTGGTCCGCCGGGATCACGAATAGATAATTTTTCATCTCAAGCCTGCGCAGTGGAGGATGTTGTAGATTTTAGTGTCCGCCACTGAACTGGATTATTGATTAGATACATTTTACTGGTTTCGGCAGCCCGGCAATTTTAGTTGCCTGCTTTGCCGGCCCTTTGGGAAACAGACGGTAAAGATAGCGACTGTTGCCTTTTTCTTCGCCATATTTTTGTGCGATTGCTTTTACTAACATACGGATAGCCGGGGATGTATTAAACTCCTGATAAAACTCTCGGATAAAACGAATGACTTCCCAATGCTGTTCAGTCAAAGTGATTTCTTCTTGTTCGGCGAGGAGTAAAGCTATTGCTTCCTGCCAGTCACTACTATTTTTCAGATAACCTTGCGCATCGGTTTCGATTTCTTGACCTTCGAATACCAACATAATCATTAATAACCATCAAAGAAAAGTAGCTGTAATTTAGCAAAAATCACTTCTGTACCCAAGGATGGTATGCACATATGCGGATAAAATAAGCCAACGACCGTGAAAAAGGGTAAATTTACGGCAATCGAACAGGAGGAGACTTTACATCTGTCTCGGTGCTGTTTATAGTGCACCCCATTGCGGAGGGGTGGCCGAGCGGCTTAAGGCAGCGGTCTTGAAAACCGCCGATGGGAAACCATCCGAGAGTTCGAATCTCTCCTCCTCCGCCACTTCTACTAACATCCCTTAAAGTCTACTTTTTCCAATAAAATCAATAAGAATAGTGAAATATGGTCATGCTACCGTATGATGGTTGCAAGCTGGTAGAAAAACATTACAAAAATGGCTGCGTATGTCACCTAACTTATGAAGCTTCATGATTCCTGTATATGCTGGTGCATCACTACTGAAATTGGTGACAAAAATTTTATAGTAAATAAAAAAATTATCTGATCTTGAGATTTTTTAATTTCGCTAGACTGGATATTTATCGGATTATATAGATTGTAATCTCTGAATGGGTTTGTCTAATAATGTTCACTCAAATTGTCGTTAGTCCATTTTGTTTTTATAATTATATTAGAGTGCAATGACAAGGTAGGGATGTCAAACTCACTATCATTATAAATTTCAATGGATTAACCAGAGTTTATATAATCTTCATTCTATTATTTTCTTATCATTGCAGTTATTTGATAGAATATATTATAAGCGGTTTTATCTGTAAGGTTAATTTTGATTTTTAGTGGTTAATTAAACTTATTATTGATGTAAAAGTAGATTGGTAAATATAATTGTATGTGAATATATTCAGGAACTCGATAATATAATATTTGATGGCTTAATTGATTGGGATTTAATTGACTAATTTAATGGTAGAATATGTACTTTGTATCCAAAATTATTGATTTTCCTCATAATGAATAATAATTACAAATTGATGAATTACAACCGTTTATTCTGTTTTGCCTTATGTGTGATAAATATCAAATAATATTTTTATAATTAATTTTTAATTGGAGTGTATGTAATTTTTTAGAATTAAAAATAAGGTTTTATAGGTTTTTGTTTTTTAATGTAAAGAATTAATTTGATTTTTAAATGAAAAATTAATGTATTTAAATGATTTTAACTTGCAATAATATAGATAATTTAAGATTATCTTTTTAAAATATCAGGATATAATAAAGTTTTTGGCCGATGGATAAATTTATTTATAAGAGGATTGAATAATTTACCATAAAAACATGGAATGGAAAAAATCTAATGAATTATTTATTCATAGAGCAATAATATTGCGGTTGTTAATTAAGTCCGTAGTAGTTGAATTCTATTTTCATACAGTAACTATACAAAAGAGGATTGAAACATGATGTATGCAATTAAAGGTGTTCAATATCAAACGTTGGTAAATATCCCTAAAAATATTGGATTAGGATATTCAAGATGGAGTGACGGTAAAGTTCACCTTGTTGATGGTGACTTCTTATTTTATGGTTCTATTGATATTAAAGGTGAGAATGGACCTATCAATAAAGAAGCCGAGATTGATGCTAATTGGACGGTAAAATTTAATGAAATGCCTTGTGATGGTCAGGGTAATATTTTGATCAAGTCTTACTGGCTTAGTCCGGCGAGCAATGGTAGCTGGCTTATAAAAGATAAAATGCGACTTATGATTCTTTGTTCAAAAGAACCAACTCATCGATTGATTCTTGAGACCGGTGAAATTATTGATAATAAAGTTGACAACGATTATCTTCGTAACATGATATTCTCTTACACCATACTACGGCGTTAATAGCGAACAATGGGTTTAACTTAAAAAATGCTCTGATATTTTCAGGGCATTTCCTTGATTATAGAGATAATCCACTATTGTTCAGATGGAGTGGAATATGAGATACATGAGAAAATAACCTAATATTTTTATTTAATGATGGGAATGGCTACTGAAATGGTTTATATAAGTGATTGGTGTAATGGTTATATTATGGATGTGAGTCATTATAACCTTATTAGTTAATAAGATAAATGAATGGAAATAAAATAACTCATGAGTAGAGGAATTTGATTGAAATGGTGGCGGTAAATAATCATTTTTTACCTGTAGTGTTTATATTCTATCTCGTAATAACAGTGATCTAGATTATATCTTTAATTAAGCTAATTATGTTGCTGAAAATATGAATTGGAGACTTGGTAAATTGGGTAACACTGAACTTTTCAATATTTAAGCGCCTGGTGGAATTAGAGCAATTGTAGGTGTGTTGAATGATGCCAACTTTGAAAAAGGTTGCGAGATTAAGAGGTACTGATTTTTGCTGATGACTGAGTTCAGTGGGGTGGTTTCATTATCATTGAACATTTTACAGGCAATAATTCTTACTTACTGCATAGGTCTTAGGACAGACGACTTAAGTATGTGATGGTGTTTTTACTGCTACCTTAATTTTTACCCTTTTTTTGAAGTGAGTTGTAATTAATTGATCTTATGGATAAATTAATTGTCTTTTATAAAAAGGGTTTTTTACTTCTTAATAGCTATGCTATTTAAAAATCAGAAGGTTAAAGTTAATATGTAACGGTGCACTGCCGTACAGGCAGCTTAGTAAACGACGGGTTTTACCATGCAATACCGCCAGACGTGTACTGCCGTACAGGCAGCTTAGAAAACAAGCATTTATTGCGGCAATGGCTGGAGAAATTGATGCCTTGCAAACAACTGCTCAACAACTGAGTCAGGTGGCACGATGAATATTCTTTTAGTCTCTCAATGCAACAAACGTGCGCTAACAGAAACCCGCCGAATTTTGGATCAATTTGCTGAACGTAAAGGTGATAGAACTTGGCAAACGGCTATGACACCAGAAGGTTTAAACACCTTACGTAAATTGTTGTGTAAAACAGTGCTCTGTAATACGGCGGTTGCTTGCCATTGGATAAAAAGTGGTGGTTAAACTGAGTTGTTATGGATTGTCGGGAATTTGCGGCGCTTTAACCCGCGGGGAGTTGTACCTATGAATACGAAGCGTGATGTACTAAAAATCCAGGATGAGAATCATTGGCACAGTGTTGAATCTATCAGCTTATTGGCAGCAATTGCCGGGCTATTTCATGATTTTGGTAAAGCTAATGCGTTGTTCCAGCAAGGCTTACGAGGAGATGGGCGGTTCCAACCGTACCGACATGAATGGGTATCTTTGCGGCTGTTTCGGGCATTTGTTGATGAGCAGAATGATAAGGAATGGCTGACTTCGTTGAGTCAAATTGAGCCTGGTGATGAAGATAAAGTACTTTCCCGCTTGGTTAAAGATGGTATTAATCCCTATGTAAAGCCTTTTGCTAACTTACCTCCATTGGCAACAACTGTCGCTTGGCTAATCCTCTCTCATCATCGTCTTCCTGTTTATCCTTCTTATGACAGTAATTATCCAAACGAACCGCAATTGGAATACATTGATAATTGGTTGACTAACCACTTAGAACCATCGTGGAACTCAACCAACATGGATAAGGAGGGCTGGAGTGATCAGGATAAGCGTGATATTTGGACATTCCCAAATGGTACCCCTATCCGCAGTCAGATTTGGCGTCAGAAAGCGCAAAAATTTGCGCGAAGAGCACTGCAATCAACGTCATTATTGCAATATGGCAATCTGAATCAGCGTTTCACCAGCCATATGTCTCGATTGGTTTTAATGCTGGCCGATCATCATTATTCATCATTGCCTGCAACCTTGGGTTGGCAGGATGTCAACTATGATGTATTTGCTAATACTGATAGAACCACTGGCAAGTGCAAGCAGCGGTTAGATGAACACAATATTGGTGTTGGGCAGAATGCTTTATTACTAGGGAGAAGCTTGCCACATATTCGTAAAACGCTACCTGCGATTACCCGGCATAAAGGATTTAAACAACGTAGCAAAGACGAAAAATATCGCTGGCAAGATCAGGCATTTGATGCGGCGTGTGCTTTGCGTGAGCGTTCAGTAGAACAAGGCTTTTTTGGCATTAACATGGCTTCTACTGGTTGTGGTAAAACTTTTGCTAATGCACGCATCATGTATGGATTAGCTGATGAAAAACAAAGATGCCGTTTTTCTATCGCTTTGGGGCTAAGGACGTTAACGTTACAAACCGGTGATGCATTACGTAAAAGACTGCATTTAGAAGAAGATGATTTAGCGGTACTAATTGGCTCGCAAGCAGTGAAAGAGTTACATCAATTTCATCAAAAGGAACTTGAGCCTGATGTAGGTAGCATATCCGCGGAAGAGTTATTTGCAGAGCATCAATATGTTAGATATGACGGCAGCTTAGATGATGGGCGTCTGAGTCACTGGCTACGTAAAGACAAAGATAAAAATAAAGGCAAAGATAATAAACTTAATAAGCTGCTTAGCGCACCTGTGCTAGTAGCGACCATCGACCATTTAATTCCCGCCACTGAGGGTATTCGTGGTGGAAAGCAAATTGCACCCATGTTGAGATTGCTCACTTCTGATTTGGTGTTAGATGAACCCGATGATTTTGATATTAACGATTTGTCGGCTTTATGTAGGCTAGTGAACTGGGCAGGGTTATTAGGTTCGCGGGTATTGCTTTCATCTGCCACGTTACCCCCTGCGCAGATTCAAACATTGTTCAATGCTTATCGGGCTGGACGTCAAGATTACCAGTTGGCATGTGGTCAACCAGGTGCTCCGGTGAATATCTGTTGCGCTTGGTTTGATGAATATAATGTGGCACAACGGGATGTTACTAACGCACAGCAATTCCGGGATCAGCATATAGCTTTTGTTGATAAGCGCTTTGTCCGGCTAGAGAATATGGTCCCCTTACGTAAAGCAGAGTTGGTATCGGTTGAGCTCAAAAGCCATCAAATTGAATATGTGATTACGGCTTTGGCAGAAACTATGCATAAATCCATGCAGAAACTGCATGAGAACCATCACCAAATTCATTCATCGGGTAAGACTGTTTCTATTGGTTTAATCCGTATGGCAAACATCAATCCACTAGTTGCCGTCGCACAGCGGTTATTGCAGATACCATCTCCTGAAAATGTGCACGTCCATTATTGTGTTTATCACAGTCAGCATCCTATGGCGATACGTTCTCATATTGAACATCGACTAGATTCAACGT
>NZ_JXSK01000010.1 GCF_001083805.1 Photorhabdus luminescens subsp. luminescens
GTTCGCCAGAACATGCCAGCTTAGGTGTGTTACGTTCACCGGATATCCCTTCAATTTTAGTGGAAACGGGATTTATCAGTAACTCGGCAGAAGAAGCGTTACTTGGTTCCAATGATTTTCAGGATAAGCTGGCAAGTGCTATCCATCGGGGATTGCGTAACTATTTTCTAGAGAATCCATTACAGGCTGCCCCTAAAACAGCAAAGAAGTAAAGGTTAAATATGGCGATTAAGATCCTACCTCCTCAATTAGCAAACCAAATTGCGGCTGGCGAAGTCGTAGAGCGCCCTGCATCAGTAGTAAAAGAGTTGGTGGAGAATAGCCTTGATGCTGGCGCTAGCCGTATTGATATTGAAATTGAGCGCGGTGGAGTAAAACTTATTCGTGTTCGTGATAATGGCTGTGGCATCAACCATCAAGATCTTGCGCTAGCGTTGGCGCGTCATGCCACCAGTAAGATTGCCACACTTGATGATTTGGAAGCCATTATCAGTATGGGATTCCGGGGGGAGGCGCTGGCGAGTATCAGCTCAGTTTCGCGTCTGACATTGACTTCCCGTACGGAAGAACAGCATGAAGCTTGGCAGGCCTATGCGGAAGGGCGGGATATGGCGGTGACGGTGAAGCCGGCGGCACATCCGGTAGGCAGTACTGTCGAAGTGCTGGATCTGTTTTATAACACACCCGCGCGACGTAAATTTCTGCGAACAGAAAAAACGGAATTTGGTCATATTGATGAAGTTGTCAGACGTATTGCACTGGCGCGTCTGGATGTATTGATCAACTTACATCATAACGGTAAGTTGATGCGTCAATACCGGCCAGCGAAAGATGAATCACAGTATGAGCGGCGGTTGGCCTCTATTTGTGGTACCGCTTTTATGCAACGGGCGCTTTCTCTTTCTTGGCAGCACGACGATTTATCGATTAAAGGATGGGTTGTTGACCCGATGAATGCTGAAGCGGGTGGAGATATTCAATATTGTTATGTAAACGGACGCATGATGCGTGATCGCTTAATTAATCATGCTATACGTCAGGCTTATCAAGATTTGCTCCGAGGAGAACAGCAGCCTGCTTATGTTTTATATTTGGAAGTTGATCCGCATCAGGTAGATGTGAATGTGCATCCCGCAAAGCATGAAGTTCGCTTCCATCAAGCCCGTTTGGTACATGATTTCATCTATCAGGGTGTAACAGCCGTATTAAAACAGCGCGGAAGCGGCGCTGAATTGGATATGGCTTGCTGTGAACCTGCTCCGGTATGGGAGCCGGAAAACCGCCCATCAGCAGGGGAAAATCATTTTTCCCGGCAAAACAATGCCATACCCACGGCAACATCGTCACCAAAAGAGGTTTTGTCAAGTAAAGGAAGTGCAGGGGGCTCTCGCGGTGGTGAAAATCGTCAATATCATGCAGACCATTATCAGAAACGTCAGGGTGAGGTGTATCAGAAATTGATGCAGTCTGTACCTGAACTGGAAGAAAAAAGAGAATTGTTTCCGGCAAGAACCGCTCCAGTTATGGCAGAAAAGGTGACTTCTGTTCCTGTTCAGGTTAAAAATAGCAGCCATAGTTTTGGTAAGGTATTGAGCATCTATTCAACGTGCTATGCTCTGATTGAATCTCCATTGGGAATTGGGTTGTTATCTTTGCCAGTAGCTGAACGCTGGTTAAGGCAAGCACAGTTAACACCAACAGAGCTGGGGCTGAAATCACAGCCGCTGTTGATACCGCTGAAACTAGCTCTTAGTAAAGAGGAAGCTGACGCTTTAAATCGTTATAGTGACTTATTGGGTTCTTTTGGTATTGAAGCCTCTGTATCTCATGGAAAAGCGACACTACGTGCGGTATCGTTACCATTACGTCAACAAAATCTGCCTAAATTAATTCCTGAGTTGCTAGGTTACTTAGTACAACAGCCATCAGCATCGACAGAACAGGTTGTAACTTGGCTTGCTCGTCATATTGGCAGTGAGTATGAAACGTGGAATGTTGCGCAGGCGGTACAGTTATTAGCTGATGTTGAGCGTCTTTGCCCACAACTGGTAAAATCTCCACCAGATGGGCTATTACAATTAATTGATTTACAAGCAGTGGTGGCATCTCTTACTCATGAGTGATCAGAAAACTCAACATCTACCAACGGCAATTTTTGTTATGGGGCCGACGGCCTCAGGCAAAACAGCTTTATCTATTGCTTTACGCCAGCATCTTCCGGTGGAACTGGTCAGTGTTGATTCTGCGCTGATTTATCGTGGAATGGATATTGGTACCGCCAAACCAACAACCGAAGAGCAAGCGTTGGCGCCTCATCGTTTAATCGATATTCTGGACCCTTCTCAACCTTATTCTGCGGCTGATTTCCGTTGCGATGCATTGAAGGAAATGTCAGAAATTACCGCTTCTGGTCGTATTCCTCTGTTGGTTGGAGGAACGATGCTCTATTTCAAGGCGTTACTTGAAGGTTTATCGCCTTTGCCTTCTGCTGATCCCGTTATTCGGGCGCAAATAGAACAACAAGCGGCAGAGCAGGGATGGGATGCATTGCACCAGCAATTACAGCAGATTGATCCTGTGGCGGCGTTAAGAATTCATCCTAATGATCCACAGAGGCTTTCTCGGGCACTGGAAGTTTTTCTTATTTCGGGTAAGACTCTCACTGAATTGACTAAATTGTCAGGAGAATCGCTGCCTTATCATGTTCATCAATTTGCTATTGCGCCGGTGAAACGCGAGATCCTTCATCAACGTATTGAGGCGCGTTTTCATCAAATGCTTGAATCAGGGTTTGAAGAGGAAGTTAAAGCACTTTATGCTCGTCATGATTTGCATGTGGATTTACCTTCTATTCGTTGTGTTGGTTATCGTCAGATGTGGTCTTATCTTTCCGGCGAAATTGACTACGATGAAATGATTTATCGCGGTATTTGTGCGACGCGCCAGTTGGCAAAGCGTCAGATAACTTGGCTCAGAGGTTGGAAGTCGGCTCATTGGTTGGATAGTTCTCAACCAGAGCAAGCTTTAAGCACAGTTATGCAGGTTGTTAGTGCATAGGTTTATTGATTGTGTACAATTGATGAGTACCAAAGCGCAATTTTTGAGTAGTTCATTTTTTCGAACCTTTAGGTTCTTAGTTAAAAACAACAAAATAAGGAAAATATAGAATGGCTAAGGGGCAATCTTTGCAAGATCCGTTCCTGAACGCATTGCGGCGTGAAAGGGTCCCGGTTTCTATTTATTTGGTCAACGGCATCAAATTGCAGGGTCAGATTGAATCTTTTGACCAGTTTGTCATTTTACTGAAGAATACGGTTAGCCAGATGGTTTATAAACATGCCATCTCTACTGTTGTACCTTCTCGTCCAGTTTCTCATCACAGTAGCAATACGAGTGTAGGGGCGAGCGTAGGTAATTATCATTCTGGCGGCGTTTCTGCTCCGGCAGCACAACAGGAAAGTGATGGCGCTGAATAAGCTTGAGAGCAGTAATAAAATGAAGAAAAACATAGGTAGGGGGTTTTACCTATGTTTTTTCCTGTAGCGTTTTACTCAGCCTGAGAGGTCGCACCTTTGTTTGAACGTTATGAAGGCGGCGAACAAGCCGTTGTGGTGCATGTTTTTTTCTCGCAGGATAAAGACACAGATAATCTCAGTGAGTTTGAATCACTGGTAACTTCTGCTGGTGTAGTTCCTGTGCAAATTGTCACGGGGAGCAGGAAAGCCCCTCATCCGAAATATTTTGTCGGAGAAGGTAAGGCGGAAGAGATTGCTGAGGCGGTGCAGGCTAGTGGTGCTGATGTTGTGTTGTTTAATCATGCGCTTAGCCCTGCACAGGAACGCAATCTTGAGCGGCTCTGTCAGTGTCGAGTTATCGACCGCACCGGCGTGATTCTGGATATTTTTGCCCAACGGGCGCGGACTCACGAAGGGAAGTTACAGGTAGAGTTGGCGCAGTTACGTCATCTTTCTACCCGTCTTGTCCGGGGATGGACTCACCTTGAACGTCAGAAAGGTGGGATTGGTCTGAGAGGGCCGGGGGAAACGCAGCTTGAGACGGACCGGCGTTTATTACGGGATAAAATCCGTCAGATCCTGAGTCGTCTGAGCCGGGTTGAGAAACAGCGCGAACAGGGGCGTCAAGCGCGAAATAAAGCGGATATACCGACGGTTTCATTGGTGGGATATACCAACGCTGGTAAATCGAGTTTGTTTAATCGCATGACGGCTGCTGAGGTTTATGCGGCTGATCAATTGTTCGCTACGCTGGACCCAACGTTGCGACGGATTGAAGTTAATGATGTTGGTACGGTAGTACTGGCTGATACAGTTGGCTTTATTCGTCATCTGCCTCATGATCTGGTGGCGGCATTTAAAGCGACGTTGCAAGAAACTCGGCAGGCAACACTGTTGCTGCATATTGTTGACGCTGCGGATAGTCGCATTGACGAAAATATTGCTGCTGTTGACAGCGTACTGGAAGAAATTGAAGCGCATCAAATTCCGGTGCTATTGGTGATGAATAAGATTGATATGCTGGAAAGCTTTACGCCGCGTATTGATCGCAACGAAGATAACTTACCGGTTAGAGTTTGGTTGTCTGCGCAAACTGGTGAAGGTATCCCGTTATTGTTACAAGCGTTAACGGAGCGTCTTTCGGGTGAAATTGCACATTACGAATTGCGTTTGCCGCCGGAAGCTGGTCGTTTACGCAGCCGCTTCTATCAACTGCAAGCAATAGAGAAAGAGTGGATAGAAGAGGACGGTAAGGTTGGTATCGAAGTGAGAATGCCGATTGTTGACTGGCGCCGTCTATGCAAACAAGAGCAGGATTTGTTTGATTATGTTGTCTGATGTGCCTATCAGGTGAATATCAGAAAACTTATGTGATTGAGAGTCGGCTTGTTGATAAGAGACTCTTGGCCTGAAAAACCAATCATAAAAGAATGGAGCTAAAACATGGCGTGGAATCAGCCCGGGAACAACGGACAAGACCGCGACCCGTGGGGGAGCAGCAATAATAGCGGCAATTCCGGCGGGAACAAAAGTGGTCGAAACCGTGGGGCATCTGATCTCGACGATCTGTTCCGTAAGCTGAGCAGTAAACTCGGGGGTTTTGGTGGGAACAAGGGCGGTAATGGTTCTGACCAAGGGGCAAAATTTGGCGGGCGTATTGTTAGCCTTGTCGCTGTTGCTGTCGTCGTGATCTGGGCCGCTAGCGGTTTTTATACGATTAAAGAAACAGAACGTGGTGTTGTTACCCGTTTGGGTAAGTTTAGCCATATTGTGCAGCCAGGTCTAAACTGGAAACCCACATTCATTGATGAAGTTGTTCCAGTTAACGTGGAATCTGTTCGTGAATTGGCAACCGCCGGCGTGATGCTGACATCAGATGAAAGCGTTGTTCGCGTGGAGATGAACGTGCAGTATCGTGTGACTGAGCCTGCCGCTTATCTTTACAGTGTGACAAGTCCTGATAATAGCTTGCGTCAAGCAACGGATAGCGCGGTACGTGGTGTTGTTGGTAAATATACGATGGATAAAATTTTGACGGCAAACCGTATGATTGTCCGTGATGACACTCAGCGTGAGTTGGAAAAGACGATTCTTCCGTATCGAATGGGAATAACCTTGTTGGATGTTAACTTCCAGGCTGCTCGCCCGCCGGAAGAAGTTAAGGCTGCCTTTGACGATGTTATTGCTGCTCGTGAAAATGAACAGCAGTCTATTCGTGAAGCGGAGGCTTATTCGAACGAAGTCTTGCCGCGTGCGAAAGGTGATGCTCAACGTATCATTGAAGAGGCGAAAGCGTATAAGGCTCGTGTAGTATTGGAAGCGCAGGGGGAAGTGGCAAGCTTTGCCAAAATGCTGCCTAGGTATAAAGAGGCGCCTGAGATTACCCGTGAACGTCTGTACATTGAAACAATGGAAAAAGTGTTGAGCCGTACCCGCAAAGTTATTGTTAATGATAACAACAATAATTTGTTGGTATTGCCATTAGAGCAAATGTTACGCGGCGATGCTTCTGGTGTTAAAAAAGAGGGAACAGTGCAATCAGATAATACGGTAGCTTCTGATCTGCGGGTTACTCGTCCAACTCTGCCTTCAAATTCAGGCCGGGGCGCGAATTATAACCGAACAGATAATCTGCGTAATGACATTATCAGGGTAGGGAGATAATAATCATGCGTAAATCATTAGTCGTTGTTATTGTCGCAGTATTAGTTGCTCTCTATGCCTCTCTATTTATTGTGCAGGAAGGGCAGCGTGGCATTGTACTGCGTTTTGGCAAGGTTCTGCGTGATGCGGGAAATAAACCGATTGTTTATGAGCCAGGGCTACATTTCAAAATACCTTTTGTTGAAACAGTGAAAACCCTGGATGCTCGTATTCAGACGATGGATATTCAGGCCGACCGTTTCTTGACCAGTGAAAATAAGGACCTGATAGTTGATTCTTACCTGAAATGGCGGATTAACGATTTCAGCCGTTATTATCTGGCAACCGGTAATGGTGATATTTCTCAAGCAGAAGTATTGTTAAAGCGTAAATTCAGTGACCGCCTGCGTTCTGAAATTGGCCGTAAGGATGTGCGTGGTATTGTAACGGATTCCCGTGGTCAATTGACCACAGATGTTCGTGATGCGCTGAACAAAGGTACAACGGATAAGGAAACAGCGAGTACAACTGAAGCGGATGATGCTATTGCATCGGCGGCGGCTCGTGTAGAGCAAGAAACGGCAGATAAACAGCCTGCTATCAATCCGAACAGTATGGCGGCATTGGGTATTGAAGTTGTTGATGTGCGTATCAAACAAATCAATTTACCATTGGAAGTTTCAGAAGCGATTTACCAGCGTATGCGCGCTGAGCGTGAAGCGGTAGCTCGTCGTCATCGTTCACAAGGTTTGGAAGAAGCAGAAAAACTGCGTGCAGCAGCAGATAAGCAGGTTATTGAAATCCGTGCAAAAGCGGAGCGTGAAGCGCTTACTTTGCGTGGCTCTGGTGATGCGGAAGCCGCTAAACTGTTTGCTGATGCATTCAGCCAAGCGCCGGATTTCTATGCCTTTATCCGTAGTTTACGCGCTTACGAGAAAAGCTTTAGTGGAGACGGGAAAGATGTTTTGGTATTAAGTCCAGAAGCTGATTTCTTCCGCTATATGAAAGCGCCTGAAAAGCGTGCGGTTCAGCACTAATAGATGCTGAATCTATACCCTATGGATTTCAAGATGCGTCGCGACGGCAAGGGAGCGAATCCCCAGGAGCATAGATAACTATGTGACTGGGGTGAGTGAGCGCAGCCAACAAAGAGGCAACTTGAAAGACGACGGGTATATAAGTCAGGCCCGCATCCGGCGGGCCTTGTCATGTCTGGTGGTCAACAAAAATAACGGATGTGATAAAAATTACTGAAAGGTGTGGGATGAGATGTTAGAATCCATTTTTAAGCAACCGAGTGAATTTTGAAATGGGTAAGAACGTTGTCGTATTGGGCACCCAATGGGGTGACGAGGGCAAGGGCAAGATCGTCGACTTGCTGACTGAACGAGCTAAGTATGTTGTTCGTTATCAAGGGGGCCATAATGCTGGTCATACACTGGTTATCAACGGTGAAAAAACCGTTCTCCACTTAATCCCATCAGGGATCCTGCGTGAAAATGTTATCAGTATCATTGCAAACGGCGTCGTATTAGCGCCTGATGCGCTGATGAAAGAGATGAACGCGTTAGAATCCCGTGGTGTTCCTGTTCGCGAGCGTCTGCTCATTTCAGAAGCCTGTCCACTTATTCTGCCATACCATGTTGCATTGGATAATGCCCGTGAAAAAGCGCGTGGCGCAAAAGCAATTGGCACAACCGGTCGCGGTATTGGTCCTGCGTATGAAGACAAAGTTGCTCGTCGTGGTCTGCGGGTTGGTGATTTGTTTGATAAGGAAGCATTCGCAGTTAAGCTGAAAGAAATTATCGAATATCACAATTTCCAACTGGTTAACTACTACAAAGAACCGGCGGTTGATTACCAGAAAACCCTGGATGAAATCATGTCTGTTGCCGATATTCTGACGGATATGGTCGTCGATGTTTCTGATTTGTTGTATAAAGCAACTCAGAAAGGTGAATTGGTTATGTTCGAAGGCGCACAGGGCACGTTGTTGGATATTGACCACGGTACCTACCCGTATGTGACCTCTTCCAACACTACGGCGGGTGGCGTTGCAACAGGTTCTGGTTTAGGTCCATGCTATGTTGATTATGTTTTGGGGATCATAAAAGCATACTCTACTCGTGTCGGCGCGGGTCCATTCCCAACTGAGCTGTTTGATGAAACGGGCAGTTACTTGCGCGAAAAAGGCCAAGAGTTTGGTGCGACGACGGGGCGTAGCCGCCGTACTGGTTGGCTGGATATCATTGCTATCCGTCGTGCAGTACAGATCAACTCACTGTCAGGTTTCTGTATGACCAAATTGGACGTACTGGATGGCTTGAAAGAAGTGAAAATCTGCGTTGGTTACCGTATGCCTGATGGCAGCGTGATTGAAACTACGCCTATGGCTGCGGATGACTGGGAAGGTATTGAACCTGTTTATGAGACCATGCCTGGCTGGAATGAAAGCACTTTCGGTGTGAAAGAGCATAGCAAATTGCCTCAGGCAGCACTGAACTATATCAAACGTGTAGAAGAGCTGACCGGTGTTCCGGTTGATATTATTTCTACAGGCCCGGATCGTTCAGAAACTATGATTCTGCGTGATCCGTTTGATGCCTGATGGTACCTATGATCAGGTAAAGCCGGGCTTTTCAGCCCGGTTTTTTGCTATTTGTTGTGGTCTTTTTTGCTTAATGATTAGGAGATCAACATGATTTTGGCCGATTCATGGTATATAAGTTGAACAAGTGCTTATTTTTTCAGTTTGTTCTCGGATATATTAATTTATATCTTATTATCCAGAGGTTGATGTGCAGTTAACGAGCTTTACAGATTATGGCTTGCGTGCGCTAATTTATATGGCTTCTTTACCGCAAAGCCGGATGACCAGTATTTCTGAGGTCACTGATATTTATGGTGTTTCTCGTAACCACATGGTAAAAATCATTAACCAATTGAGCCACTTAGGATTAGTGGATGCTGTTCGTGGTAAAAACGGCGGTATCCGTTTAGGTAAGCCAGCGAAGGATATCAGAATTGGCGATGTTGTTCGCGCTCTTGAACCATTATCGTTGGTTGACTGTAGTCAGGAATCTTGCCATATCACGTCTGCGTGTCGCCTGAAGGTAGTCTTAAATCAGGCAATAGAAAGGTTTTTAGAAGAGCTAGATAAGCATACTTTAGCTGATATGATTGAAGATAATGTCCCCCTTTATAAGCTGCTTCTGACCGAATGAAGAAATGGCGCAAACAGCCTGCTGATGACAACGGAGGAACAGCCATGTCACAAGATCCTTTTTTAGGGCGCGAAGCAGAAAAATACGAATCACCTATTCCAAGCCGTGAGTACATCTTAGACATTATTGCTAAACATACTGTACCGGTAAGTCGCCAAGAACTGGCACGAGAGTTGAACCTGATTAACGATGAGGAGATTGAAGCATTACGTCGTCGTTTACGGGCAATGGAGCGTGATGGTCAACTGGTTTTCACTCGTCGCCAATGTTATGCCTTGCCGGAAAGATTGGATTTATTGAAAGGTACCGTTATTGGGCATAGAGATGGCTATGGTTTTCTGCGAGCGGAAGGCCACAAAGATGATTTTTATCTCTCTGCTGAGCAGCTAAAAATGGCGATTCATGGTGATGTTGTGCTGGCGCAACCATTATCTATGAATCGCAAAGGGCGTAATGAAGCGCGTATCGTTCGTGTATTGGTGCCTAAGGCCAGCCAGATTGTTGGTCGCTATTTTCTTGATTCTGGTATGGGATTTGTCGTGCCGGATGATAGCCGTTTAAGCTTTGATATCCTGATCCCGAAAGATGAAAGCGGTGGCGCTCGCATGGGAAATGTGGTGGTAGTCGAGTTGATTACACGCCCGGGGCGCCGCACAAAAGCTGTCGGTAAAATTGTTGAAGTGTTGGGTGAAAAGATGGGAACGAACATGGCGGTGGAGATTGCCCTGCGTACTCATGAAATTCCCCACAGTTGGCCGCCGCAAGTGGAAAACCAGGTCGCTTCTTTGGATGAGCAGGTACCAGAATCGGCGAAAAAAGGCCGTGTTGATCTGCGTGCGCTGCCGTTGGTGACAATCGATGGTGAAGATGCCCGTGATTTTGATGATGCCGTTTATTGTGAAAGGAAGCGAAGCGGTGGTTGGCGTTTATGGGTTGCCATTGCGGATGTCAGTTACTATGTGCGTCCACAAACGGCGTTAGATACCGAAGCACGTAACCGGAGTAATTCGGTTTACTTCCCATCTCAGGTTGTGCCCATGTTGCCGGAGGTGCTTTCTAATGGCCTCTGTTCTCTGAATCCACAGGTTGATCGCCTTTGTATGGTGTGTGAGATGACGGTTTCAGCGCAGGGGCGATTATCATCTTATAAATTTTACGAAGCTGTCATGAATTCTCACGCCCGTCTGACATATACCAAAGTATGGCGTATATTGCAGGGTGATGAGGAGCTGCGTGAGCACTACAAGCCACTGGTTCAGCATATTGAGCATTTACATGAGTTGTATCAGGCATTGGAAAATGCCCGTGAGCAACGTGGCGCAATCTCGTTTGAGTCAGAAGAGGCGAAGTTTATCTTTAATGCTGAACGTCGTATCGAGCGAATTGAACCGATTGTTCGTAATGATGCTCATAAGCTGATTGAAGAGTGTATGATTTTGGCGAATATTGCTGCGGCGCGCTTCGTGGAAAAAAACGGGGAGCCGGTGCTGTACCGTATTCATGATCGGCCAAAAGAAGAGAGCATTGTTAACCTGCGCTCGGTTTTCGGCGAATTAGGATTGACGTTGCCTGGCGGCATGCAACCAACACCAAAAGATTATGCGCAACTGATGCATCAAGTGGCTGAACGCCCGGATCATGAGCTATTACAAACCTTATTGCTACGTTCAATGAAGCAGGCAATTTATGATCCGGAAAACCGAGGGCACTTCGGTCTGTCATTAAATTCTTATGCGCATTTTACCTCACCTATTCGCCGTTACCCTGATCTAGTATTGCATCGAGCGATTAAATATCTGCTGGCGAAACAGCAAGGTATTGTTGAGCAGTGTGGAACACCGACCGGCGGATGGCACAGTGATATGGAACAGATGTTGCAACTAGGCCAACACTGCTCCATGACAGAGCGCCGCGCAGATGAAGCGACGAGAGATGTTGCCGATTGGCTTAAGTGTGATTTTATGCAGGATCAGGTGGGCAATACTTTTACTGGGATTATCACGAGTGTGACGGGTTTTGGTTTCTTTGTTCGTTTGAATGATCTGTTTATTGACGGCTTGGTGCATGTTTCCACACTGAGTAATGATTATTATCATTTCGATAATGTCGGTCAGCGTTTAGTGGGTGAATACTCGGGTAAAACTTTCCGCTTAGGGGATGAAGTTGAAATTCGTGTGGAAGCGGTTCATATGGATGAACGTAATATTGACTTTAAGCTGCTTTCTACCACCCGAAAAGCCCGGAATGTCGGCAAGACAGCGCGTGATAGAGCGAAAAAAGTAGAACCTGGACGAGGAAATAGTAAGAAAACAGGGCGTGGTTATCGCAAAGAGATGCACTCTGAGCTTGATGGCGCTGTCCGTAAAAAGAGATCAGCGGATAAACCTAAAGTGGAGAAGAAAAAGGGTAAAACGCTTTCTGCTAAGACTCAGAAAATTGCCGCTAAATTCAAAGCCAAACGGGCTAAGAAAAGCGCAGATAAATAATCAAAGGGCTATCCTATTAGCAGGATAGCCTGAATATTTTAATCTCCCCCTGAATAGATGGAGCTTATTCAATAGGCTCACAGTATTGTCAGTGCTGTATAACAGTGAAAATAAGAAGATTATGAGTGAAATTATCTACGGTATTCATGCCGTTAAAGCTTTATTGGAGCGCGATCCTCAGCGTTTTATTGAAGTTTATGTCCTGAAAGGACGTGAAGATCGCCGCCTGACACCATTGATTCACACGCTGGAAAGTATCGGGATGACTATCCAACTGGCAAATCGTCAGTGGCTGGATAATCAAACGGAAGGTGCGGTGCATCAGGGAATTATTGCTAAAGTGAAGCCTGGGCGTCAGTACCAAGAAAACGACCTGCCGGATTTATTGGCACAAACAGAAACCCCTTTCTTACTGGTGCTTGATGGTGTGACAGACCCTCATAATGTGGGGGCTTGCTTGCGTAGCGCGGATGCAGCAGGCGTACATGCTGTTATTGTTCCCCGTGACCGTTCGGCTCAGCTTAATGCCACGGCGAAGAAAGTGGCATGTGGTGCCGCGGAGAGTGTACCTCTTGTTCGTGTCACCAACCTTGCCCGTACTTTGCGTTTATTGCAGGAGTACAATATTTGGGTGGTAGGTACAGCGGGCGAAGCTGACCATACGCTGTATCAGAGCAAACTAACCGGTCCTATGGCATTGGTGATGGGGGCGGAAGGGGAAGGTATGCGTCGCCTGACTCGCGAACACTGTGATGAATTGATTAGCATTCCAATGGCGGGTTCCGTCTCATCGTTGAATGTCTCCGTTGCCACGGGAGTTTGCCTATTTGAGGCGGTACGTCAGCGCGGCTCGTGATAACCCCTTATCCCACATATGAAACAAAAATGCTTTTGCGTTGTTCATTCCTTGAGTTTTTTATGTAGGGTAGGTATAGTTACGCGTCAATTTTTCAGCCGCACTTAAACAAGTTCCTTGCCTCCACGGGCCGCGGTTGACCCTGACAGGAGGCTGAATAATCCGTAAGGAGCAATTCTAATGCGTCATTACGAAATCGTTTTTATGGTCCATCCTGACCAAAGCGAACAGGTTCCGGGCATGATCGAGCGTTACAGTGCGACTATCGCTAGTGCGCAAGGTCAGATTCACCGTCTGGAAGACTGGGGCCGCCGTCAACTGGCTTACCCAATCAATAAACTGCACAAAGCTCACTATGTTCTGATGAACGTTGAAGCGCCGCAGGAAGTGATTGATGAGCTGGAAACTAACTTCCGCTTCAACGATGCCGTTATCCGCAGCATGATTATGCGCGTTAAGCACGCGGTAACTGAAGCATCTCCAATGGTTAAAGCCAAAGATGAACGTCGCAACCGCGACTACTCTCTGGAAGACGCCAATATGGATGCTGAAGAAGCTGGGGATTCTGAAGAGTAATAACTGTGACAACTAATCGTTTGGTGCTTTCTGGCACAGTGTGCAAAGTTCCCATTCGAAAAGTCAGTCCTGCCGGCATTCCTCATTGCCAGTTTGTGCTTGAGCACCGTTCACAGCAGCAGGAAGCCGGTCTGAGCAGGCAAGCATGGTGCAGAATGCCCATTATTGCCAGCGGACAATTGTTACAAGTTTTAACTCACAGTATAACGGTCGGCAGTCGATTAACCGTTTCAGGATTCATTAGTTGCCATCAAGGTCGCAATGGTCTTAACAAACTGGTTCTTCATGCCGAGCAGATTGAATTGATAGATTCTGGAGACTAGCCAAATGGCACGTTATTTCCGTCGTCGCAAGTTCTGCCGTTTCACCGCGGAAGGCGTTCAAGAGATTGATTATAAAGACATCGCTACGCTGAAAAACTACATCACCGAGAGTGGTAAAATTGTACCAAGCCGTATCACTGGCACCCGTGCAAAATACCAGCGTCAGCTCGCTCGTGCTATCAAGCGCGCGCGCTACCTGTCTTTGTTGCCTTACACTGATCGTCATCAGTAATCGGCACAGTCCATTAACGACTCTGAGAGGATAAGGTAATGCAAATTATTCTGCTTGATAAAGTAGCAAACCTGGGTGGCCTGGGTGATCAAGTTAACGTTAAACCGGGCTATGCCCGTAACTACTTAGTGCCGCAGGGCAAAGCTGTTCCTGCAACTAAGAAAAACATTGAATTCTTCGAAGCTCGCCGTGCTGAATTGGAAGCTAAACTGGCTGACGTTCTGGCAGCAGCAGAAGCTCGCGCTGAGAAAATTAATGCACTGGGTTCCGTTACTATCGCTTCTAAAGCGGGTGACGAAGGTAAACTGTTCGGTTCTGTCGGTACTCGTGATATCGCTGATGCAGTTACTGCCGCAGGCGTTGAAATCTCTAAGAGCGAAGTTCGTCTGCCTAATGGCGTTCTGCGTACTACTGGTGAACACGAAGTTAACTTCCAGGTACACAGCGATGTATTCGCTAAATTGAACGTTAACATTGTTGCTGAAGCTTAATCTCTGATTAACTGATGCTAACAAGTAAAAAACGCTGGCAATGCTGGCGTTTTTTATTGCTTCAACGCACCATTCTTTCGTTAATCTATAAGGCTTTTGTCGATAATTCGCAGTGTGACCTGATTTATTTTACATTTGTTGCTCTTATTTTGTGGTTTATAGAATTCTGGTTTCTCTTGTCTATCCTTCTGTAATATTGCCTTTTGGTTGATCTTTATTATTGTTGATTTTGCGTTTTTATATTGAAAATATTATTCATTATCAGATTATTATCTGTAAATAATCTGATTCGTATTTTTTATTATTAGATAATATCGGTATTGTTAATTCTTTTGTGATATGAGAATTTTTCATCGAATATTTTGATATATCTACGTATAAATCCAGTTAATTACATGCATGATTATTTCATAATAATTAAAAATATATTCTTATATAACCGCTGTTGTTTTCTTCATAATGATAATTTATTTCATATGATTTTATATAAGAATATTTAATGATGATAATATATATCCTTATTATTAAATGATAATATCAAAAATTTATATTGGATTTTATTGATATAACTGTCAGAGTTGACAGTAGACTTTTAAGTGTAATTTTATAATTATAATTTTTGTTAATTAACCCTTGTGTGAGAACACAAATAGATATGCTTATTGTTAATAGGAATAAATTTATTCTCCATAGTTATTTATAAAGTGAATGATTTCATTAATAAATTAATAGATGCATTAAATATTGAATTGATTGACTTATTTGTTAATAAAAATACCTTGTCATCATTATATGTTCTTCATATTAACCCAGACATAAGGGATAAAGCGGGTATGAAACTTGGTAAAAACATATTACAAACTATAGGTAATACTCCAGTAGTTATGTTGAATGGTAGATATACTAAAGGTATTAATGTCTTTCTCAAGATGGAGAATATTAACCCCAGCGGGAGTATTAAAGATCGTATTGCAGTTGCTATGTTGGAAAGGGCTGAGGCTCAGGGAGAATTAAGACCGGGAATGGTGGTTATTGAACCATCATCGGGTAATACGGCAATTGGTTTGGCAATGGCGTGCGCGGTTAAAGGTTATCGATTTATTGCGGTTTTGGACCGCATGGTGCCGGCAGCGAAACGCGATAAAATAAAAGCATTTGGTGCGGAAATTATTTTCCTGCCAGAATTTGAAGCGGGAACGGATACTGTCAAATATCGCATTGATTTAACTAAAGAGATTATCAAAGCCTATCCGAATGCGTTTAGTCCCATGCAATTTGAAAATCAAGTTAATCCTGATGAGCATTATCAATCCACGGGGCGTGAGTTGTATGAAACCTTTGGCAATAATTTGACGGCTTGTTTTGCGACGGCAGGGAGTTGTGGAACTCTTACTGGGATTTCCCGTTATTTGAAAGAGAAAAATCCACAGGTGCGAATTTATGGTGTTGAACCTGTAGGGTCGGTTATTTTCGGTGGTGAATCAGGAAAATATTTGGTACAAGGCGCGGGACTGACGTTTATACCTTCTATTCTGGATTGTAGCAACATTGATATCACCTTGAAGGTTGCAGATATTGATGCATTCCGTATAGCAAGAAAATTAGCCAGAAATGAAGGTATTTTAATTGGTGGAACGGGAGGTTGTGCGGTAAGCGCAGCATTAAATCACCTGGATGATTTTAAACCTGGAGATAATATTGTTGTCATTATTCCTGATAGTGGAGAACGTTATATCGACACAATTTATAATGATATTTGGTTATTTGAAAATAATTTCTCAGAATTAGTTGAGGAGAGTAAAGCAGAACCTGAACTAGAAGAAATTATTACAAACATGGGGTGTACACTAAATGAGTTCTGATCGTGTTTTGGTGATTTACTATAATCGCCTCTATAATCCTCTTATCATAAGGAGTCTTAAATCTAAATATAAAGAGGTGATTGCTCTTTATATTGATGAAGGTCAGGTAAGAGATATTGAAGATATTGAGTTGGAATGCATGGTTGCGGGTGCTGATAAATTTATCTATAAAGACTATCGAGCACAATATGCTGAACACTTCCTTACAAAAGCGATAAAAGCGAATGCTATTTATCAAAATGGTTATTTTCTCAGTGCTGCACTTTCCCGGCCTGCGATTGCAGAGGCGGCAGTTGAAGTAGCTAATGAGCTCAATATTGATTATATTGCCCATCAATTTAGGGGTAATGATCAAGTCAGAATGGATATGAATATAGAAATTCTGAATAAAATACCTATTGCTTCGTTGAGAGATTTTAAATACGACGAAAGTGTCGTAAATAATTATGCTATGAATTATGGTATTCCTCAAGAATTTGGTTGTAATAACCCTTATTCTACCAGTGAAAATATATGGGGATTAAGTATCGAATGTGGTCCGTTGGCAGAACCAGAAATGTTAATTCCTGAAGATGTCAAAGAGAAATTATTTGAGCATGCATTATCGGCCACTGAACCAATATTGTTGTCATTAGGTTTTGAGAATGGAATACCGGTATCGATCGATGGTGAAAAGAAATCATTATATGAAATTATTGAAATATTAAATGAAATTGGTAAAAAGCTGTCAATTGGCATTTTTGATATTGTTGAAGATGGCATTGTCGGTTTGAAAACACGCGCAATTTATCAATCACCTGCTGCACATATCTTAATTACCGCTCATCGTGATTTGGAATGTTACTGTAGTAATCGTAACGAGAATTGGTTCAAAGAGACAATCGATAAAAAATGGGTTGAATTAGTTTATTCTGGGCTTTGGTATGATCCTTTATTAACTCATTTAAACCATTTTATTGATAGCATGAATCAGAATGTCAATGGTGAGATTAGGCTTGAATTAGGCTATAAATATGCCAACGTTTGTTCCCGTACTTCAAAGGCGACTATCTATGATGATAATTTAGCAATATATAATTGTGGACATTTATATAGTCAAAACGATGCGGAGGGATTTGCAAAAATATTTAATATTCATACTAAGCAAAGTGCTAAATCTAAGATGAGGCAAATATTATGATTAAAGAATTATTAATGTGTAAACCTGACTTTTACGATATTGAATACGTTATTAATGATTGGATGGACCCTAATAATAGAGTTAATAAAGAGTTGGCGCAACAACAATGGGACTTTCTTTATGAACGGCTGACTGAACGCGGTATCACTATTCGCACTATCGATCCTGTTAATGGTTTGCCTGATATGACATTCTCAGGTGATTGTGGCATGGTACATAATAATAAATTCCTTGCTAGTAATTTCCGGCACGCTGAACGCCAAGGGGAAAGTCAGTATTATATTGATTATTTGGAAAATCTAGGTTACGAGATACATCGTGTTGATGAAGGTATCTATTTTGAAGGGCTTGGAGATGTTATCTATTGGGAGAATGATATCATATTTGGTTATGGTCCTCGCTCAGATAAAGAAGCAATAAATACCATTCAGAAAGTCTACCCAGAACTTAAAGTTAAAGGTGAACTGCATATTCAGGATAAGACTTTCTTTCATGTGGCTTTAGCATTCTCATTTATTGACAAAGATACGGTTATTTACTATCCAGAGGCATTTACTAAAGAGAGCCAAGATTATATTATTGAAACGTTTGAACGTCGGATATCAATATCAGAACATGACGCTAGGGAATTATTTTCCTGTAATAATATCCCAGTAGGTAAAGATATTTTCATGCATGATTGTTCTATAGAGGTAGAGCGTCAATTAAATAATTATGGTTATAATGTGGTTAAATGCGATATGAGTGAATTCTTAAAGAGTGGTGGTAGTCTGCGCTGCTTAGTATTAAAAATTAAATAATTATAATGGGAGGATAATAAGTCATGTATATTTTAGGTATAAATTCGGTTTACCATGAATCAGCAGTTTGTTTGTTGAAAGATGGCGAAACTATTTTTGCCATCGAAGAAGAGCGTTTAAATAGAAGAAAACACGGAAAACCAGCAAATATTGATAATCCTGATGAGTTGCCATTAGCTTCTATTGAAGTTGCATTAGACTTCGCGGGTATTAGCTTGGAGGATGTGAGTCATATTGGGTTTTCTATCGATCCGATAGAGCGAAGAAAATCAATCTTTATTGATGAAGTCACCCATGAAGGAAGTTGGGGAAGTGTATCGGGTGAATCTATTTTCTATCGTAAAACCACTTCAGTACCAGAAATTTTGCAATCAATGGGATTCCGTGGGCAATTTCATTGGGTTCCGCATCACACAGCGCATGCGGCATCTGCTTATTTTGTTTCGCCATTTGATAAAGCGCTAACCTTATCACTTGATGGTGTTGGAGAGGATAATACCGCAGGGGTATATCTGGGCGATGGCAATAGTCTGAAAAAAATTAAAACCATTGAATATCCTCATTCAATTGGTTTTATGTGGGAGAAATTAGCCGAGTTCCTAGGTTTTTCTGTATACGATGCCTGTAAGGTAATGGGAATGTCAGCTTATGGCAAGCCTGAAGGTTTTATACCGGCGTTCCGACAATTCGTTAAAATTTATGAGAAAGGTGAGTTTACTATCGATAACACCATTCTCAATTTCCGCAGCCAAGAATTTTCTAAATTAGAATCCCTGTTTGGTATTGCGAAAAGAGTTCCGGGTGGGGAGGTGGCGCAGGAATATTATGATATTGCCGCTTCTCTCCAGCAAATAACTGATGAAATAGTGTTAAATATGGCTCGTCATTATTTGCAGGAAACCGCAACGAATAAACTCTGCCTTGCGGGCGGTGTTGCATTGAATTGCATAACCAATAAGCGATTATATGAAGAGTTGGATATCGAGGATATCTTTGTTCAGCCTGCTGCACATGATGGCGGGACTGCTACAGGTGCCGCACTATTTATTTGGCATCAAATTCTTGAGAATAATCAACGCTATCCTCTGACTCATACCTATTGGGGTCTGGAATATAGCGAAGATGATTACCAGCGTAGTTTGAAGGCTTATGGTTTGGACTGGACATATGAAGAGAATATTCATGAAGTTGTCGCAGGCTTGCTGGCTGAAAATAATGTCGTTGGCTGGTTCCAGGGGAGAATGGAATTTGGGCCACGAGCATTAGGTAATCGTAGTTTGTTGGCTGATCCGAGAAATAAAGATATTCGCGATTTAATGAATCGTAAAGTTAAACATCGTGAAATGTTTAGACCATTTGCGCCTAGTGTATTGCGTCAACATGTTGCTGATTGGTTCCATGTTCGGAAAGAATTACCGGAAG
Source organism: Photorhabdus luminescens subsp. luminescens (assembly GCF_001083805.1). Lineage (GTDB taxonomy): Bacteria > Pseudomonadota > Gammaproteobacteria > Enterobacterales > Enterobacteriaceae > Photorhabdus > Photorhabdus luminescens. The sequence continues at coordinate 19,611 of NZ_JXSK01000010.1, forward strand.
CGGCAAAATATATGTTGTTAGCAATGGATGCTAAAGTGGATAAAGCATCACAAATTCCGGCGGTAGTTCACGTAGATGGTACTGCGAGGGTTCAAGTTGTCGATAGTGCATCAAATCCAGGTTATGCCCAGTTGATTGAGGCATTTTATCGGAAAACCGGTGTACCTTTGCTGCTGAATACCTCTTATAACGATAGCGAGCCGATCGTTTGTTCACCTGATGATGCCATTAAAACTTTCATGAAAACAAATATTGATTATTTAGTTTTGGGGAACTATTTGGTTAAATCTATTCATTAATTATTGCATAGTAAAAATCTATCCCAGTAGGCATAGTGGATGGAATCAGTTTGAGCCTTGCTTAGTATCAAATTGATAAATAAAATAGCCTAATGGGATAGATAATAAGGTTGAGGTAATATTAATGATATATAGGATCATACTGGCTCGATTTTTTTCTGTTTTTTCAGAGGCATTTGTTATGTTCGCTGTGCCTGTATTAGTATTTACCTCAACTAATAGCGCTTCACTTTCGTCTTTTGCTTTTGGGCTTGAACGGTTATTCAGGGTGATTTCACTCCCCATTTCTGGTTGGATGGGCGACAGGATGCATACATTGGTTATGTTATTCCTGAGTGATATTCTTCGATCATTAGTTTGTTTATTTCTTTTTATCCTTTCATTTATATATTCTGATAATAACATCGTATATATCATTATTCCTCTCTCATGTGTTTTATCCTTTTTTAGTGGGGCGGGATATGTCAACCTTGAAGGTTTTGTCTCTAAGAACATGAGTTCAATAGAATTACCTTCTGTTAACTCTCGTTTGCAATTCGTTGAACAGTTTACCTATATTGCAGCTCCGGTGGTTGTTGGTGTGCTGGTTTATAAATTCAGTGTCTATGCAGTATTTGCATTTGCATTTTTTCCTTTCCTGATTAGTAGCTTGATATGGTTTCAGCTACAAAGGAAAAACCAGATTGAAGAGCACGCTAATAGAGAAAGTTATAATCTGCCGGCCATTTTTAAATTTCTGATGGGAAACCCATCTTTGTTACGCGTCATTAGCCTGACATTTTTGATGAATGTGATGCAAGGCGCTATTTTGTCAACGGCAGTTTATGTTATCACTAGCGTTTTTTCACAGCCGAAAGGAAGTTATGCTCAGCTTTTGGCTTATGCGGGGCTGGTGAATTGTTGTGTGTTTCTTATTGCGCCAAAATTGTGTCGAATTTTTGATGTACGTGTCGTTGGTGTAACGGCTTTTCTGATTGCATTATGTGGTTTAACACTATTTGCTACTGGGCCGTTATTTGTGATTTACACATTAGGTTTCTTACTGGTCATTGGTGCGGAAGGTTGTTTTAATCTTTTTTCCCGCTCTTATCGAGCAAGTCTTATTCCGAAGCAGCGTTTTTCCCAGTATCTTGGTGTGGTGTTGGTTTTGAATCAGTTAGCGACACCTTTAACCAGTTTCATTTGTGCTAATTTACTGAATTATTTTTCCTACAATAGTATTTATCTGATATTCTCTGCATTTGTTTTATTGATGTTTGTCATTATTAATCCTTATCGTTCGCTTAAATTTAATCTGCATAATAGTCAATAATGGAGGAAATATGAGTTCGAAAAAATATTTGTTAGTGCTTGATTATCTTCCGGCAAGGCTGAGTGAAATCGTTAATATTCGTGATTATATTCGATATCATTACTCTCTTGAATTAGTGATTATTAGCGATATGTTGTCCGGTGAGGAGAAAGATATTACACCATTTGTCTATCATATTCCTGTGCGAGCAGAAAATTATGTTGATAGTGTGATGGCTGTTCTTGCTGAACTTAATATGACATGTGCGGCTATTCTCCCCTTTATGGATGCGGTATCTGGGTGTGCGGCTGTTATCGCGAAGAAATTAAACGTTTATGGCGATGATCCCGAATTAAGTTTCGCAGGTATTGAGAAATATCAATTCCGCCAACAAGAAACTCGGATATTACCACTGCTTGCGGCACAACATATTAAGACACCTCGATATACTTTCATTAGTGAGATTAAAGAATTAGAAGAATTTTATGACTCTGTTCCATATGGTGTGATTATTAAGCCTAATTGTGGTCGAGCAAATATAGGTGTGGTAGCGGTTAAAGATAGAAGTAAAATCCCAATGGCTTTTGCTCAATCTGTTGAGCAATCTGGTGGTAATCAAATTCTTGCAGAAGAACTTATTATTTTCGATACAGAATATTCGTACGATGGTATTGGTTGTATGGCGTTTTTAACGCAAAAAGTTTCTCAGAAAGGGGAATATCCTGTTGAAATAGGGCAAATAGTGCCGGCGCAATGTGATGGCAGAAATACGATTGCATTACATAAAGCAGGGCAGGCAATGAATCTGATCTCAGGGCAGACTCTTGGCGCATTCCATAATGAGATTAAGCAAGATAGTAAAACGGGAGAAACTTTTCTGGTTGAAACTAATCGTAGACCTGCGGGTATGCGTATTTGGGATATGGCTAACCGGGTATATGGTATAAGTTTGCAGGAAATTTGGGTTGACCATTTAGTCAAAGGATTTAGTGATCGAATGATATTGCCTGAAGCGAGGGGAAGAGCATTTTTAATTAATTTGCTGGCAGGTAAAGATGGAAAGATTAATGACAAATTTGATAAAACAGAAGTTAATAAAGTATTATTAGCATCTGTTGATAATATTCTGAGTAAATTATATTACGAAATTATTGCAATAAAAATTAATTTAGAGAAGAATTCATTGGTTTACGAAATACCAAAAAGCAATAATGATTTCTGTGGTTACGTTTGTGTGCATATTAATGATGAGCACGTCAAATGTGAATCCCTGATGAATGAAATTAATGATGCATGGAGGGACATATTGTCTAATTATATTTTATAGTTTCGTATAGTTAGAGCCTTATTTTGGCTCTAATGATTATATAATTAGATTATATGCTATTGCTTTAGCAACTGCTGCGACTTTATTGGGAACTACTAATTTCTCCATAACATTGTTAATGTGGAAATTAACTGTTCTTGTTGAGATATCCAGTATATCGGCTATTTCAGCAGAGGTTTTTCCTTCACAGGTCCATCTTATGACTTCAACCTCTCTGGTAGAAAGTGTTGGGACAATGATTTTATCCTTTTTATTTTTTAGGTTATTGAATGTTTTTATGCATTCATTTGCCAATATGCCTAGCACGCCTGCTTTATTAAGTATTTCATTGTGGGAAATAGTGCCTTCTTTTCTGGCAACTGAAAAGATTGACCTTTCGCCATGATAACCTTTGATTTTTATTGAAAGACTATTTTTCACTTCGTTTTTATTTTGATTTGATTTTTCAATCATAAAATCAGCGTTTTCTGATATTTTATCATTACAAACTGACGGAATGGAGAATGTGTAATCACCATTCATTAATTGGTCGCTGTCGTGATTATTATCTTGATTATAATTGTTTGCGGTTTCTATATTTAAGTTGGTTATTAGAACATATTTTTTGGTCGTGAATGGATATTTTTCTTCCTGATAAATTGAGTAGAATTCAAAACCCAGATAATTTATCGCGTTTAATAGCCTCTTTTCTAATTCTGGCATGGTTTTGGAATTTTTAATTTCAGATAAAATCTCATTAAATAATGTATTCATAAGATTTTCCTCATTATGTAATATTTGCAATAAAATTAATTTTATATAAAAAATATTTTATTCATATAATCAATTATAAGTAAAAATATATAAAAATTGGATTTTTATATTGTAACCTTTAAGGAGTGAATATGCTACTTAGAATTATATCGATTATTAGCTCTTATATATTTCGTCGACATGTATTTTTCTAGTGATATCTTTGGTTTACCCTACTGCATAGCGCTGTTATGCTTACAGGCCTAATTTTAATTTGATCACAGGTATTTTCATGGCAAAACTTTCTTTTGACTCTATCGAAGCACAAGCAAGTTATGGGGTTGGCTTGCAAGTTGGTCAGCAATTACTGGAATCTGGCCTGCAAGGTCTGGAACCAGAAGCGCTGTTGGCAGGGTTGTGTGATGCGTTGGAAAATCATTCTCCAGCGGTGCCGGTCGATATATTACATCGTGCCTTACGTGAAATGCATGAACGTGCAGATGGTGTGCGTCGTGAACGTCAACAAGCTATGGCAGAAGAGGGTCAGAAGTTCCTGGCAGAAAACGCCCAGCGTGATGGTATAAGTACCACAGAATCTGGTTTACAGTTTTCTGTACTGAAACAGGGTGATGGTGCAATTCCTGCCCGTACTGACCGCGTGAGTGTTCATTATACGGGGCGTCTGATTGATGGCACCGTGTTTGACAGCTCAGTACAGCGCGGCGAACCTGCTGAATTTCCTGTAAATGGTGTGATTGCCGGATGGATTGAAGCATTGACGTTGATGCCTGTCGGTTCTAAATGGGAGCTTTATATCCCTTATAATTTGGCCTATGGCGAGCGTGGCGCTGGCGCATCGATTCCCCCATATAGTACTCTGATTTTTGAGGTGGAATTATTGGATATTCTGTAAGTTTTATCCAGCAGTAGGATTAAGAATAGCCGGTATACTCGCTTCAGACTACTGATAAACCCATTCAAAAAGTGGGAAGTGTTTTCAGATTATCGAAAATTTCAGCTAGTATGTTGCTGATTAACTGGCTTTCTCTTGATGTCCCAGTTATTTTCTTAAATGGGTTTTTTGGTCTGATTAATTTTCGCTTTTACCTAAAAAGCAGATGGTAACGCTATTTTCTTGGTATTTCGTGCTGTTGCCGTCAATATTTGGGTTCTCTCTGACCTTAATCATGATCATAGTTCTGTTTCGCATTGGCAAGTCTAGATTCCATTTTCTCCTTTCTCTTGTTAACTCTTATTTACTTTGCCTGATTTTCAGTCATTTTAAGGTATTTTTTATTTCTTTAGTAACTTTAATAACAAATAAATAATGTTTTGTTTGTTTTTATTATAAAGACAATGTTGATTTATTAAATATATTGAAGAATAGTGTGACTACTTCATTGCACATTGCATCAACGATTGTAAAAGGTCTGGCGGATTAATAAGTCAGGAATGTTATCTTGATATACAAGGAAATGGAAATGAATACAATTGAAATATCGTCATTAATACCCTATTTTTCTCGCCGTATTAATTCTGAAAGTCTTTACCGAATTTCCCCGAAAAAAATGGCACAGGCTATTGATGTTAGTATTGATCTGGGAGAAGAAGAACGTAAGCCGACAAAGGGGATACCTGGCTATTTTGCTTATGGTTGGCGTAGCGCTGTCGACCGAATAATTCACGCTAATACACTCGGAGTGGAATATATTTCTCTGAGATTTATCTCGTCGGCAAATAGAAATAATAATATTGAGGCTGGCTTAATATTATTTGAAGAAACACTGCAAAATATACTGGCTTCGATTGGTTCTGTGCCAGTAAAAATGATTGTCGATCCTTTTGGTCTGGCGTTAACGGAGGATGGGCAATGGGGAGTGCAGGATAATAACGGTAATTTTGATAAGGAACAAACTCATAATCTGTTGGAAAAAATAGGCTTTATCCTTTCGCACAATTATGTTCATGGAGTGGTTACGTTGGGGCGTTTACCAGAGGAAGTGATGTTGACGAAAAAGGGGATCAGTAAGGCGGGGGATTATACGAAAATTTATTCGTTCTCCCAAAATAGTGAGACCAGCACTGCCTATGTTTATTTGGATACTATAGGCCATAATACCGGCCAGAAAATCATGCAAGGCAATGTAAAAGAGATGGATTTGTGGGCGCTCCTCGATATTTGGCATGGTACCGATGTCTCGGTGATTAAACCAATGGAAAGTTTTCATCTGATGAGTTCGTTGCGTTACCTCATTGAGAATGAAACTGCTCGCAAACAATTTTTGAATTCTCCTGATGTTCAGGATATGGCCGAAAAAAATGCCTTTGTCGCCAAAAGCCTGGTGGAAATGAATGCATTTCCTCTTGAGCTATCACTGAAATGCTCCCGAATCAAAATGGCTGGTTATACGGTCTCTGGCACAACTTATATGCTAGCGCTATTGGCGCATGAAAAGGGTCCTGAAATGGCGAGGGCACGGATGGAGGAAATGTGGATAACAGCGCTTGGTGTGATGGATGAACAGTGTAAATGTCTGATTGATCGCAATGTGGTCAAATATCTTGAAGGTTCAATTCTTGCTTAGGTAAATTGATACGATATTGCCATATGTTTCAGATGATAATGAGCCCTAAATTATTGTTGTCTGAAACATTAATTATGTATGGAAAAGCGTGGCTATATTCACCCTCTTAATCATAGGACTATATGAATTCTTCTAATCAAGATACGAAATACAGAGCCATATTTATCGCCATCATGATCGTCACCTTTATGATCGGTTTTGATACAACTGGCTTAGGGGTTGCTATCCCGGTGATCGCAACCGAACTTGGTTTCGGTGTTAAAGAAGGCGCATGGCTCAGTATTTCTTATACGGCGGGTTTCGCCGCTTTCTTATTACCTGCCGGAATAATCACTGATCGTCTGGGAGCTATGAGGACACTGATTTCCGCCTTGTTGGTGTTCGTTGTTGCTTCTTATATGTCCGTTAGTTGTGTCTCTCTTGACAGTTTTACTTTTGTTCGTTTAATTCAAGGAATTGCTGCCGCCTTTTTAAATACAGCGGCGATGGCGCTGCTGAATCTCCTGTTTCCAATGGGAAGTAGTAATCGCTCACAGGTTTTCAAAACTTGGTCAATGATACTTGGGCTGAGTTTTTCTCTGGGGCCGCCTCTGGGGGGCTTGATAATCAGGATGCTAGACTGGTCATGGATATTGTTGCTCAACTTGCCCTTAGGGGGGCTGGTTGTATTCTTGATGTTGAAAAGAAAAGGCAGCGCCTTGTCTGCTGGTGGAGCGTTAAGCCGTGTTTCGTTATTTAGTACCTTACCAGTGACGGCGATTCTGCTATTGGTCACTATGTATCAATACATCGAGCAAGTGCTTCCGGGGCAAAGTGGCACTATCGTCAAGGCAATGTTACTTATCTTCGGGGTAGTAAGCGTTTGGTTGTGTCACCGTTTTTCCGCACGTAGTTTCACTCGCTTACCTGAGCTTAAAAATGGTGCTTTTCTTATCTCATTGGTTCTGCCGATTATTTTTTCTATCGCCTATTGGAGCCTATTTGTGGTGTTGCCGCAATATTTCGCGGTGAAGTTGGGTTTTGATGCATTGTATCTGGCTATGACAATGCTATTGCTTTCTTTGCCGTTAACCTTGGTGCCTTTATTGAGGGTTGCCGAGCGTTTCAATCTTCAAGCTACCGAGGGATTCCTGATGTTAACGGTTGGACTGGTGTTGCTCGCGGGTATCTTTAGTCCGGTTGTTGATGGGAATGTCTGGTTGTTGGCGGCTGGGTTGTTGCTGTTGGGTACGGGAGCGGCAGTACTTAATCCATTAATGGCAAGGTTGGTGATGGATAATGTTGCTCCTGAGAATTCAGGATTGGCGGCAGCCCTTACCAGCACGTTGCGTCAAACCGGGTTTGCCGCAGGAGTCGCTTTTTTTTCATTGTTGACGCAATACAGCAGGGAATCTGTCATCCATATCTCGGAAGCTATGGCGTTACTGATAGCCGCTATGTTGTCTTTGGTGGCGCTTGCGGTATGCATGGGTTTGCAACGAAGTCGTGGGTATTAACATAAGGTTTTTAATGCTTAGTTTAAGAGGGGTAATAAAATTCTTACCGTTCCAATAAAAAGATCAATTGGTAATATAGTCTAAAATGATAACGGATGACTAACCGCAGAGGTGTATGATGCTAGAACAAATCTGCCAACTGGCTAAGGAAGCTGGTGCGGCTATTATGACAATTTATCAGGATGAACATCCTCTGAAAGTTGATCATAAGCAAGATGATTCACCGGTTACTATGGCTGATATTGTGGCTCATAAAATCATTAAAGCCGGATTATCCCGTATCGCTTCGGAAATTCCATTGTTGTCGGAAGAAGAGCTTCCCACTTGGGAAGAGAGGCGTGATTGGAAGCGCTATTGGTTAGTTGATCCTCTGGACGGGACCAAGGAATTTATTAATCGTAACGGTGAATTTACGGTTAATATCGCTTTGATTGACGAGGGCGTTCCTGTGATGGGAGTCATATATGCTCCTGTGCAGAATACGCTTTATTTTGGGCAAGGGCGGCAGGCATGGAAAAAGACCTGTGGTGGTCAATGTTTGCCGATTAAAATTCGTGATGCTAATCCACCCATAGTAGTCGTTAGCCGCTCCCATATGGATACGGAATTAGAAGATTATCTCAATCAGTTAGGTGAACATCAGACGGTTTCTGTGGGATCTTCGCTAAAGTTCTGTTTGGTGGCGGAAGGAAAAGCGCAACTTTATCCTCGCTTTGGGCCCACTCATATCTGGGATACTGCGGCGGGTCACGCTATAGCTATTGCTGCTGGCGCTCATGTGACGAACTGGAAAGGTCAGACGCTAGATTATACGCCTCGTGAATCATTCTTGAATCCGGGATTTAGAGTAACGATTTTTTAATTGTGATGGTTTTTAGCAGAGTCGTTTTTCAGCAGAATTGTGGTGATAAGGGCAAACGAAAACATACCTGCAAGTCGTTATCACCACGGATATTTTTACTGTAGTTCTTTACGAACTAATTCAATGACCTGTTTGATTTCGCTACTGTTTAGCGCACCTTCTTTGGCAAACTTCGCTGCGCCATTTTTGTCCAGGACAATAATGGCAGAACTTTTAGCTTCTAACTGCCAGGCTTTTTTGGCCACGCCGTTGCTGTCAGCGATAAACTGAGACCACGGGAACTCTCTTTTACTATCTTCAATACTACTGCGGACAAATGGTCCAGTACCGAATATGGCATCACTGACATTGATGATAGTGGTTGTTTGGTATTTTTCTTTTGAAAAATCAGCGCGTTTTATTTCTTCTATCAGTGGAGCATTCATCTCTTTAGCTGCGCTGCGACCTGCAATATGTTGTATGACTCTCACTTTACCAATCAGTTTTCCACTATCCCAATTTTGGTAGCTAAACTTGTTATTGTTGAGTAGCAGCTCACCTTTATCAGAGACACTGATCGCAGGAACTTGTTGTTCCAGAGTGATGTTGTGAGCGAATGCTAAAGCAGGAGAACAAAGTAGCACAGCATATAGCATAAAGTTCTTTATCATGGTTTTTCCTTTGTAGGTTAATGTGACAATACATGGATCTCTAGCATAGCGGGTATTAACTGATTTATCTCTTTAAAGAAGATCAAATTTTTAACATTAAGTAAGAGATAAAGTTACATAGTTATGTATATCTAAATATCTGTCATTTTATGTAAATTCGGTGCATAAAACTAAAAATGGAGGGAACAAAATCGGATAAATTCAGTCTATTATTCTACATAACGGTATGGTGTATGGAGTTGGTTCACCAAACGTAACCGTAAGAAGCATTTAGGAGGAAAAAAGCAGAGATGAAAATTTTTCACCGATATAACCCACTGAAAATTGCTCTCTACGTTAAAACTTTATTCCGTGGACGTTTATACATTAAAGACATGGGGGCTTTTGAATTCGACTGCGGCAAAATTTTACCGCCGAAGGTGAGAGATAAGCGTCATTTTAGTGTAATGAGCGAAGTCAATCAGCAAGTGCTACGTTTGCAAGCCGAAATAGGATAGAAAACGAAAAAGAGTCGGGTTGCGTACTGATATAATCTGCGCCACAAAATAATAATGAGTGGCGCTTAACACGAGAATACTAAACGGCCTTAGTTCAAGAATAGGCCGTTTTTATTTATCTATCATCACTGATAAGTGGGTTTTGCGTTGGCGTCGCGGTAGGAACATCAGTGATTTTTGTAACTAGTAGCTGATCGATTTTGTAGTTATCAATATCGACAACTTCAAACTTGTAACCAGCAAACTTGACTGAATCGGTACGTTTTGGAATTTTACGCAGCCGGAACATCATGAAACCTGCAATGGTTTCATAGTTACTTGAATCAGGAAAATCATCAATATCCAGTACCCTTTGTACATCATCGATAGGTGTTCCTCCTTCTACTAACCATGAATTTTCGTCACGGATGATGATCTGCTCTTCCTGCCCTTGGCCGACTAAATCACCCATCAGGGTGGTCATAACATCATTCAGGGTAATCACACCCATTACCAGCGCATATTCATTCAGGATAATAGCGAAATCTTCACCCGCCGCTTTAAAGCTTTCTAAGGCATCGGAAAGTGTCAAAGTATCTGGAATGATCAGCGCGTTGCGGATCTGGACACCTTGATTGAAGCTTAGGCTTTGACCGCTGAGGACCCGGTTGAGCAAGTCTTTGGAATCCACATAACCGATAACGTGATCAATATCTCCATCACATATCAGGTATTTGGAGTGTGGCTGGCTGGAAACCTGTTGTTTGATGCTGTCTTCACTTTCATTCTTGTCGAAGTAGATGATACTTTCCCTTGAGGTCATGGCAGAGGGTACTGTGCGGGATTCGAGTTCGAACACGTTTTCAATCAGTTCATGCTCTTGTTTACGCAGTACGCCAGCAACGGCGCCTGCTTCCACGACCGCAAAAATATCATCAGATGTGATGTCCTCATTACGTGCTGTCGGAATTTTAAAAATCTTAAAGATAAGATCAGACAGGCCATTAAAGAGCCAAACTAGTGGACGGCAAACTGTCAGACAGAAACGCATTGGGTTTACGATTTTTACTGCGACGGCTTCAGGCCTAATCATACCGATACGTTTTGGTGTCAAGTCAGCGAGCAAAATGAATATACTGGTCACAATGGTAAATGAGCAGATAAAGCCCAATTGTTCTGCCCATTCGGGGCGCATAAACTTCGTGAAAAAAGCTTTCAGTGAAGGAGAGAATGCGGATTCACCGACAATACCTGCCAAAATTGCCACTGCATTTAGGCCGATTTGCACTACGGTAAAAAACATTCCTGGTGTTTCTTGTAATTTGAGGACATGAGCTGCGTTGACATTACCTTCATCTGCCATCAATTTTAGTTTGATTCGTCTGGAGGCTGCAAGAGAGATTTCAGATAACGAAAAAAAGGCGCTTATCGCGCACAATAGAAACACTATTAAGAAACTATTTAACATAAGGAATCCGTGTTTTACCTCCGGTGGTAGGGTAGGTTGCTATTTAGAAGAGCACCGGAGGGAACAATAAAAATCATATAAAATAAAAAGTGATAACAAACACTTAGAAAACCATTGATCAGTGTAGTAATTATAACATTAATAAAATGTAACGACTAGTTTTTGTTCATTTTGGGTAGGCAGACGCCAATACCGCCTAGTCCGCAATACCCCTCAGGATTTTTAAATAGATATTGTTGATGATAGTCTTCAGCAAAATAGAATGGCCCCGCTGCTGTGATCTCCGTTGTAATAGGGCGGTTATCCCCTTGTTGTTGCATTGCTTGTTGGAAACGTTCAAGGCTGGCTAATGCCAGTTCATGTTGTTGAGGTGACACGGTATAAATCGCGGAGCGATACTGAGTACCAATATCCCCGCCCTGGCGCATCCCTTGAGCGGGATCATGGTTTTCCCAGAAAAGTTTTAATAAGTTTTCATAGCTGTTTTTTGCTGGATCGTAAACAATTCTAACAATCTCAGCATGTCCGGTCAGGCCGCTACAAACTTCTTCGTAAGTTGGATTCGCTGTTGTACCGCCGCTATAGCCTGCGGAGGTGGTGTAAATATCGGGTTGTTGCCAGAATAGGCGCTCTACGCCCCAGAAGCACCCCATGCCAAAATAAGCAACTTCCATATTTTCTGGGACAGGTTCTATCGCATGATCAGTAACAGCATGGTTAGGTGAAACCTTAAGTGGCTCGGTTCTGCCTGGTAATGCGCTTTGAGGATCAATAGATAGGCTTTTATTCGCTGAAGTTGACACAATTCACTCCCGTAATTATTAAGTTTTCAGATATTAATAGATTGTATATATTATAAACGTTACTCAAGATAAATTTATTATAGTCAAATTATTCCGATCAGGTTAGGAGTTCGCGTGTCGAGATACCCCGTTTTATGCTTTCTTTGTGTGTCTATCGCAGCTCCCATTGCTCATAGTGCTAATCTTCGTCTGAAAATAGCAGGATTAACAGGCAGTTTAGAAAAAAATGCCCGAATTCATCTTTCCACTATCAGCACTGATGAAGTTGCGCCAGATGGCCGTTTCCGAGCTCGTGTAGATAAAGCGATTCGTGAAGGCTTGCGCCCGCTTGGTTATTATGAACCCATTATCGAATTTACCTATCGGGAAAATAAACCGCCGGCTCGCTCGGTATTAACGGCAAAAGTTACCGCAGGTGAACCTGTGCGAATCGCCGGTGTTAATGTTGTTTTGGAAGGTGGGGCGAAGACAGATGGAGATTATGCCAAACTGGTAAAAAGCAAAAGCCCAAAGAAAGGAACGATTCTTAATCATGATGAGTATGAAAGCCTTAAAGGTTCTCTGACTGGGCTTGCGATTAGGAAAGGCTATTTTGATGCTGTTATGAAAAAGAGCCAATTGGGGGTTTCCAAGGAGCGACATGAGGCATTCTGGGACTTTGTTTTTAATAGCGGTGAGCGTTATCACTTTGGTCAGATACGTTATCGTGGTTCACAGATCCGCGAAGATTATTTGAATCATTTGGTTCCATTCAAAGAAGGGGATTTTTATACCTCTGAGCAATTGTCCGAATTGAATCGACGGTTAGCAGAAACGGGCTGGTTTAATTCAGCGGTAGTTACGCCGGATTTTAATACCGCTAGAAAAGATGGTGACGGAGTGCTTCCTCTTGAAGCGGTATTAACTCCACGTTCCAAAAATTATGTTGAACTGGGTGGGGGTTATGGATCTGATGTAGGACCACGGGTAAAGGCGAAATGGACAAAACCCTGGCTTAATTCCCGTGGACACAGCCTTAGCTCTAGTATCAACCTTTCTGCACCTGAACAGGTTATTGATGCCACCTATAAAATGCCGCTGAAAGTAAACCCGTTAGAGCAATATTACGCATTGCAGACAGGTTATAAGCGTAAAGACATCAACGATACCGTATCAGATACCGCGACAGTAAATCTTTCCCGTAATTGGGATCTTTCAACGGGCTGGCAGTATGGGATCAATATGCGTTGGAGTCTCAGCCACTTTACTCAGGCTAATGTCACCAATACGGCAATGTTATTGTACCCGGGCGCGAATGTTAGCCGTATCCGCCAGCGTGGGGGAACGATGCCTTATTGGGGCGATAGCCAGCGCTATTCTATTGATATCTCCGATACCCTTTGGGGTTCTGATGTTGATTTCTTGGTGTTACAGGCACAAAACGTCTGGATCAGAACTTATTGGGATAATCACCGTTTTGTTGCTCGGGGTAATTTGGGTTGGATAGAAACCAATGCGTTCGACAAAGTTCCACCTGACTTACGCTTTTTCGCTGGTGGTGATCATAGTGTCCGTGGTTACAGATATCAGAAAATCTCTCCTAAAGATGCAAAAGGAAAATTAACCGGTGCATCCGCGTTGGCTGTGGGTTCGCTTGAGTACCAATATAACGTAACCGGCAATTGGTGGAGTGCTGTTTTTGTTGATACTGGTGAAGCCATTAATGACATTAGAAAGAGCAATTTTAAAACCGGCGTAGGTGTTGGTGTGCGTTGGGCTTCTCCGGTCGGCCCCATTAAATTTGACCTTGCCAGACCAATAGGGGATTCAGAATCCCGTAACATCCAGTTTTACATCGGGTTAGGATCTGAATTATGAGATGGATTAAAAAGGTCAGTATTGTTTTTTTGCTGATGGTGACTTTGTTGGCTATTGCGGTTGCCGGGTTGGTAGGAACGCAATCTGGCCTGCATTTTATGATTAACAGTGCTGCCCGTTGGGTGCCGGGGCTGGATATAGCCAGCGTCAGTGGTGGTTGGCGGGATTTGACTCTGAAAGGCGTTAAGTATCAAATGCCTGGTGTGAATGTCAATGTTAATCAATTCCACCTTTCTCTACGTCTTTCTTGTCTTAAAGATAGTCAGTTATGTGTTAATGCATTGACAACGGAAGGCGTAGAAGTTGCGATTAATACTAGCCAATTGCCCTCTGCGGGAGAATCGTCGCCAAAGTCAGAGCCTTTGACTGAACTGAGGACGCCGTATCCAGTCTCACTTGATTTGCTATCTGTTAAAAATGTCACTGTCACCGTAGATGATACGGTATTTGCCCTTGATGAATTGAGGACCGCAGCTTACTGGCAGCAGAAAGCATTAACGCTTAAGCCAACAAAAATTAACGGATTGCTGGTGGGACTGCCAAAAACTACCCCTGAACGGCTGAAAACAGCGGAAGCAGAGGAGAAAGCGAAACGAGGGACTGGACCGGAAAAATCGTTGGCAGAAATTCTGAAAAAATTGTTCTCTCAACCGTTATTGGCAACGTTACCAGAAGTGCCTATTCCACTGGATGTGACTATTACAGGGATCAGTGGCAAACAATTAAGGCTGACGGGTGATACCAATATCACAATTAATGAGTTTTTACTGCAACTCAGCAATCAGGGACAGCAGATTCAGCTCAATAAATTGAATGTCAAAATGCCGGAAGGTTCTCTTACCATTAATGGTTCTGCGACTCTGGCGCAGCAGTGGCCGATAAAACTGGTAATAAAAGGCGAGTTAAATCGACAGGAGATCCAAGGGCAAAAGGTTGATGTAAAACTTAATGGCGCTTTATTGGAACAACTCAGTTTGGGGCTGAATTTGTCAGGGCCTGTCAGTGCTAAACTTGATGCTCAAACGGAGCTGGCGAAGACAGGTTTGCCAGTGCGGATGACGTTTGAAAGCCAGCAACTAAGTTGGCCTTTAACGGGTGAGCCTGAATATCAGCTTGATGGCGTAAAAATGCGCCTGAATGGTCAGGCCAGTGGTTATGATCTGTCATTGCGTTCCAGTATTAAGGGTAATGAAATCCCATCGGCATTACTCGTGTTAGATGCGAAAGGCAATGAAGAGCAGTTTAGGTTAACTCGTTTACGTCTATCTGCTTTGCAGGGAAGAGCTGAACTGGCAGGTGTGGCAGATTGGAGTAAGGCGGTAAGTTGGCA
Organism: Photorhabdus luminescens subsp. luminescens; assembly: GCF_001083805.1. Taxonomy (GTDB): domain Bacteria; phylum Pseudomonadota; class Gammaproteobacteria; order Enterobacterales; family Enterobacteriaceae; genus Photorhabdus; species Photorhabdus luminescens. The sequence continues at coordinate 34,787 of NZ_JXSK01000010.1, forward strand.
TACGGTGCTGACGCTCTCTGGGATTAATACTGCTAAACAGTGGCCGGAATGGCCTGCCAAAATAGATGGAAAAATAGTGACCCGTGGTAGTTTACACGGTGGTAGTTGGCAGCTCCAGATCCCGGAAATTACGCTGGACGGTAACGTAAAACAGAACTTAGTGAAAGCCAAAGGTAAGATTTCTGGTAATGCGGCTGGTCAGTGGAATATTCCTCAATTTGAGTTGGCTTTAGGGCGCAATAAAATGAATCTCCAGGGACAGTTATCCAAACAGTGGAAACTGGATGGCGATATTCGTGCGCCGAAGCTGGATGGCATATTACCGGGGCTTGGCGGTGTCGTGAATGGGACGTTGAAACTGCGTGGTAATAGGCAAGCGCCTCAGCTTTTAACTGATCTTAATGCTAACGGGTTGAAGTGGCAGGATTTACGCATTGATCGTGTGAGTGTAAAGGGGAATGTACGCTCTGCTGAACAAATCCACGGGGATCTTGCTGTTAAAGTCAGTCAACTAAAACAGGCTGATTTGATTGTCCGTAATTTGACGTTGGATGCAAAGGGCAATGAGAAACAGCACAATTTGAAATTGAAGATCGACGGTGAGCCGATTGCTGGTCAACTTTCACTTAATGGTAGTTTTGATCGTAAGCAACAGCGATGGGAAGGAAGTATTGATAATACCCGTTTTGACACTCCGGTTGGAGAATGGCGTTTAACTAAAGCAATAACTCTCGATTATCTTAATCAGCAACAAAAAGTCACTGTGGGCACACATTGTTGGCTGAATCCACATGCGCGGCTCTGCGTACCAAAACCTATTGAAGCAGGCGCCAGCGGTAGCGCATCCATTGTTCTTGAACGCTTTGATCTTGCTATGATTCAGCCATTATTGGGGCCTGAAACACATTTGAAAGGTGTATTCAGTGGTAATGCTGACGTTAAATGGGGCGCGGAAGTCGGATTACCTCAGGCCAACATTAATCTGAACGGTGATGGAGTGCAGGTTAAGCAGATGGTTGATGGCACTGCATTACCGGTAGATTTCCAGACGCTGACACTCAATGCAGGCTTGAAGAATGGCACAGCAAAGCTGAATTGGTTGTTTAAGATTATGGGAAATGGTCAGTTTAACGGTGACGTACAGGTTGCTGATCTTGCAGGGCATCGTAATCTATCAGGCAATGTAGATATTCAGGATATTTCACTGGCGTTGATCGAGCCGATCCTTGGGCAAGGTGATAAGGCTGAAGGTCATTTGTATGCCAACTTGCGTCTGGGAGGTAATGCCAAAAATCCATTATTGTTTGGTCGGTTAAACTTGAGTGCGCTGCAAGCTTCGGGTCATTGGATCCCATTTGATGTTACTCAAGGGCAAATTGGTGTGAATTTTGATGGAATACGCTCTGTTCTTGATGGTGTTATTAAAACGCCTAAAGGGCAGCTTAACCTAAATGGCGATGCAGACTGGCGCAATGTGGATGCATGGCATGCAAGAGTGGCGGCTAATGGTGATAAGTTGAGGGTAACTGTGCCGCCAATGGTGAAAATTGATGTTAGCCCTGCTCTGGTGTTTGAGGCTTCTCCTCAGTTGCTGAAATTGGATGGTAGCGTTGGTATTCCTTGGGCGCATATTACTGTGAAGGAGCTACCAGAATCGACAGTTGAGGCTTCCCCGGATGAAGTTATATTGAATGAGAATCTTCAGCCATTACAAGAGAAAAAAGCGTCGATCCCGATTCAAAGTAACTTGACGATTCATATCGGAGACGATGTTCGTCTCAGTGCTTTCGGCCTTAAAGCGCAACTTAAAGGCGATCTGAAGGTTGTTCAAGATAAACAGAGCCTAGGTTTGAATGGTCAAGTTGATATTCTTGATGGTCGTTTCCATACTTATGGGCAGGATCTGATCGTTCGCAAAGGGCTGATTATGTTCTCAGGCCCACCTGATCAGCCATTACTTAACATTGAGGCTATCCGTAATCCAGATTCTACCGATGGGCAAGTTATTGCAGGGGTAAGGGTGATCGGTTTGGCGGATCAGCCAAAAGTGGAAATTTTCTCAGAGCCTGTTAGATCACAATTGGAAGCACTTTCTTATCTATTGCGTGGTGAAGGGTTAGAGAATAGTAACTCGGACAACTCACAGATGACGGCAATATTAATAGGTTTGGGAGTTGCGCAGAGTGGTCAATTGGTGGGTAAGATCGGTGAAATATTTGGTGTTTCCGATTTGGCGCTGGATACTCAGGGGGTTGGTGATAAATCACAGGTAGTTGTTAGCGGAAAGATTACAAAAGATCTGCAAGTTAAGTATGGTGTTGGTATATTTGATTCACTGGCAACATTAACCTTACGTTATAGGTTAATGCCTAGATTGTATCTGGAAGCGGTGTCTGGTATTGATCAGACATTGGATTTGCTCTATCAGTTTGAGTTTTAAAAATGCGAATTATTGTTTATGGCAGCTTACGGCGCAAACAGGGCAATCATCACTGGATGACCGATGCTCAATGGTTAGGTGATCATCGGCTGGAAGGCTATGAGCTATATGACCTTGGGCATTATCCTGCGGTTATCCGTGGTGACGGAAGTATTGAATGTGAGGTATATCGAATCAATTCTACTATCCTGACAGAATTAGATGATTTGAAAGATAATTCGCGGGAGTATGTAAGGGAGTTGATTCAGACACCGTATGGCAATGCATGGATATATCTTTATCAGTTTCCGATAGCTGGTTTGCGGCGGATAAAAAGCGGTGATTGGTTGAAGCGTCACGCGGAAGAGTAAATAAAAATCCTTTTTTGTCATAACAAAAAGGGAGTAGGTTTTAAAAAACCTCTGTTGGTGATGTTCCCCAGAGGTTTTTTAATTATTTAAACAGAGAAAAGTTATTTCTTAGCGGCACGTTCGAAAGAGGAGATAATTTCTGCTTTAGCAGCTTCAACATTATCCCAACCATCAACTTTAACCCACTTGCCTTTTTCCAGATCTTTATAGTGCTCAAAGAAGTGAGTGATCTGAGCGCGCAGTAGCTCTGGTAAATCGTTCACATCTTTAATGTGATCATACTCTTTGGTTAGTTTGCTATGTGGAACTGCAACCAGTTTCGCGTCTTCGCCTGATTCATCAGTCATTTTCAGGACGCCAACCGGACGGCAACGGATTACAGAACCTGGTTGTAGCGGGTATGGAGTGGGAACCAGAACATCAACTGGGTCACCATCCAGAGACAGAGTGTTGTTGATGTAACCATAGTTGCATGGATAGAACATCGCGGTAGCCATAAAACGGTCTACAAACAGCGCACCGGATTCTTTATCAATTTCATATTTAATCGGATCGGCGTTGGCAGGGATCTCAATAATGACATAGATATCTTCAGGCAGTTCTTTTCCTGCCGGTACTAAGTTCAGGCTCATGAAAGTTTCCTTTATTTCAAACCAGAATAGAGTGGCGAGTATTATAGCCAAAACATTTTTTAAAGTACTCTCCATTTTTCTGACAAGTAGCTTGTTGGTTGATGCTGTCTCTGAGTTTGGTGATAGTCCCGTAGTGCAGTCACTAACGGATAGTACAGGTTTCTTCTTAGCTCTCGATAAGGTCAGATTTTCCCTGCTATTTGGACTGGTATATTAATTTTGCTGTATATACTGAAATTTTTAGGATAATTTTTTTCAAAAGTATAATTGATAATCTATTGAAATGTAACTTTTAATAAAGCTGCTCCTAACCCACGTTTCTGATGATCATTATTCTGACTTGGCATGATCACAGGAGTTGGTTCAACCATATTCATTCCTTGCGATAAAACCTAGAGCAAAAGGTCGTTTAACGCTGCTACTGGTGAGAGCATAAAACCAGTGACATGCTCATTACCACACATGACAAAGGTGCGTTAGCTCCTGTACTAGGGCACTTTTTGTATTTACATATTGATATATAAGCTGTGGATTATATAATGTTATTATAAGTCATGACTTATGAGGTTGTTGTGTGGACTATAATTTTAACTCGTCGATTTGAAGATTGGTTTGATGAGCAAGATATCAGCACCCAGAAAAAAATATTGGCAGATCTTAGTGTGTTAGAAATGTTTGGTCCTCAACTAGGTCGTCCTGCTGTTGACTCTTTGTATGGTTCAAAATTTAACAATATGAAAGAGTTAAGAATTCAGTGTAAGGGGAGGCCAATAAGAGCATTTTTTGCCTTTGACCCATTAAGACGAGCTATTGTTCTATGTGCTGGTGATAAGGCAGGGAACGAAAAGCATTTTTACAAAGAAATGATCCCGGTGGCTGATGCTGAGTATGAAACTCACTTAGCGAGTTTGGAGGGTAAAAATGAAAACTCTTAAAGATAAGATACGAGAATTTTCTGTTGAAGATCGAGCAGATATAAAACAGATGGCTGATGAAATGATTTTAGAAACTGGTTTGCAGCTGATGAGAGAAGAGCTGAATATTTCTCAGAAAAAACTAGCGGACAGTTTAGGTATTAGTCAGCCTGCAATTACGCAAATAGAACAGCGGGGTAATGATATAAAACTGGCTACGTTAAAGCGTTATGTTGAAGCTATGGGAGGCAAACTCAGCCTAACCGTAGAACTCCCGACTGGAGATGGGCGAATTTTTCATATCTAACAGAAGTGGTGACTACTCCTCGAGCCTGCGCACGATTTTGTGTAGTCGCCATTTTATTGAAGGTGATCTGTTAGGTGGTTACCAATCAGTAATAAAGTAATTCATCACTATAACGTCAATCACATAGTAGTATCGTTCACTTCTTCGAGGTGGCTTGGGTTACCAGTTGGTGACCATAGATTTTAAAGAATCATCTGACGAACATTTTGCGTTTTTTGTGGAATGTTTGGATGACGTTGTTGAGAGATTTATGGAAAAGGATTGCTGGAGTATTTTAGCTTCATTAGTTAAAACCAAAAAAGCGACGAAAATCCCGCCGCTTATCCGTAATTAACTGATGAAATTACTCATCTGGGAACTCAGCCATAAAACTCTCGGCTTTCTCCACCATCGATTTACTACCCACAAAGAAAGGTACGCGCTGGTGCAGTTTGGATGGGATGATATCCAGAATGCGGTTGACGCCATCACTGGCTTTACCTCCGGCTTGTTCAGCCAGGAATGCCATTGGGTTACATTCATACAGCAGGCGTAATTTTCCTGATGGATGACTGGCAGTACTTGGATAGATATAGATTCCACCTTTCAGCAAATTGCGATGGAAATCAGCAACCAGCGAACCAATATAACGGGTGGTATAAGGGCGCTGAGTCGCTTCATCTTGTTCTTGGCAATATTTGATGTATTTCTTTACCCCCATAGGGAATTTGATGTAATTCCCTTCGTTGATGGAATACATATTGCCGTTGGGTGGGAACTGAACTTTCTCATGGGAAAGACAAAATACTCCCAAGGAAGGATCGTAAGTAAAGGCGTGTACCCCACAGCCGGTGGTGTAGACCAGCATAGTTGAAGAACCGTAAACAACATATCCGGCGGCAACTTGACGATGACCTGGTTGCAGGAAATCTTTTTCAGTCACTGGCTGGCCGATTGGGGTAATACGGCGGTAGATAGAGAAGATAGTACCAACGGAAACGTTTACATCAATATTTGAAGAACCGTCTAATGGGTCCATCAAAACAACATATTTTGCGTTTTCAGCGCGGTCTCCTTCGAAAATAACGATATCATCTTCTTCCTCTGAAGCGATCCCCGCAACTTCACCGCGTGCTTTCAGTGCTGCTTTGAGTTTTTCATTAGCATACAGGTCCAGTTTCATCTGCACCTCGCCTTGGATATTGGACACACCGCTGGTTCCTAAAATATCCACTAAACCGGCTTTGTTGATATCACGGTGAATGATTTTTGCTCCGAGCTTAATAGCGGAAAGCAATGCAGTGAGTTCACCTGTAGCGTGAGAAAAATCGTGCTGCTTTTCGACGATGAATTCGCCTAATGTTTTCATGACGAAAGTCCTGAATGTGATTTGATAGTGGTTTTAGAGTGTCCATTGCACTCTTACGCGGGCAGTTTAGCCAAAGAAAGGGATGATTCATAGGCTATTCCATTTCTTATCTTGCTTTTGATGGTTAGAATAGTGGCTAACTTTATGCTATGGAATAGGAAATCAATGCGTATTCATATTCTTGGTATCTGCGGCACTTTTATGGGTGGACTGGCAATTTTAGCACGTTCTCTCGGCCATGAAGTGACTGGTTCTGATGCCAATGTTTATCCACCAATGAGTACCTTACTGGAAAAACATGGGATTAATCTGATTCAGGGATATGACCCGGCACAGTTGGATTCTGAGCCAGATATGGTCATCATCGGTAATATTATGAGCCGTGGGAATCCTTGTGTAGAAGCTGTGCTGGAGCGTGGGCTCCCTTATACTTCTGGTCCACAATGGCTGCATGATTATGTTTTGCCTGAACGTTGGGTGCTGGCGGTTGCGGGGACGCATGGCAAGACAACAACTGCGGGTATGTTAGCCTGGATTTTGGAAGCTTGTGGTTATAAACCCGGTTTCTTAATTGGTGGTGCTCCGGGAAATTTTGAAACATCAGCTCAGATCGGGGAAAGTCCGTTTTTCGTAATAGAAGCTGATGAATATGACAGCGCTTTTTTTGATAAACGATCTAAGTTTGTGCATTACAGCCCACGTACTCTGATCATGAACAATTTGGAATTCGATCATGGCGATATTTTTGGCGATCTGGCGGCGATTCAGAGACAGTTCCACCATCTTGTCAGGATCGTTCCGGGTAGTGGTAAGATCCTTGCCCCGGATAACGATATTAACCTGAAACAGGTTTTGTCTATGGGTTGCTGGAGTGAATTGGAGCTAGTGGGTGAAACCGGTAACTGGCAGGCAAAAAAGATCAGTACAGACAGCCGTAATTATCAGGTGTTTTATGATGGCAAAGTTGTTGGAGAAGTGAGCTGGTCGCTGGTGGGCGAACATAATATGCGCAATGGGCTGATTGCAATTGCTGCTGCGCATCATGTTGGTGTCCAGCCAGCAGATGCCTGCTGTGCTTTAAGCGGATTTATTAATGCGCGTCGTCGCCTTGAGTTACGTGGCGAGGAGAATGGCATCACTGTTTATGATGACTTTGCACATCACCCGACAGCAATGCTGGCAACGTTAGAAGCTCTGCGTAGTAAGGTTGGTGGAACTGCGCGTATTATTACTGTGTTGGAACCGCGTTCAAATACCATGAAAATGGGCATCAGCAAGAATGAAATTGCACCAGCATTAGGGCGTGCTGACGAAGTGTTCTTATTTCAGCCAGCTAATATTAAATGGCATGTATCAGAAATTGCAGATCGCTGTGTTCAGCCTGCTTATTGGAGTGCTGATATCGACTCTCTGGTAAATATGATTGTTGATAAGGCACAACAGGGTGATCATATTCTGGTTATGAGTAATGGTGGATTCGGTGGTATTCATGAAAAATTGCTATTTGCACTAAATAAAAAAGCTTGTCGATCCTGAAAATAACTGCGGGAAAATGAATCGCGCCATTGTTGGCGCGTTCATTTAAAGTTCTTGTTCGAATAACCCAAGAATTGCTTCACGTAGCTGTTCTGCCGTAAAACCTCTAGCCGGTGTGGTAAAAATGGTGTCATCACCAGCGATACTGCCAAGTATACCTTCTGCTTTACCAAGAGAATCTAACAGACGTGCAATAAGCTGTGCGGCACCGGGACTTGTGCGAATGACAACAATTGAATGGTTGTGATCAACGTCCAGTACCAAGTTTTTTAGTGGGCTAGTGGCTGTTGGGACGCCAAGTTCAGCAGGTAGACAGTAGACCATCTCCATTTTGGCATTACGGGTGCGAACAGCACCAAATTTAGTGAGCATTCTGGAAACTTTGGATTGGTTAATGTTCTCAAAACCTTCTTCCAGTAAAGCGGTGACAATTTCACCTTGAGAGCTAAATTTTTCTTCTTTCAATAACGCCTTGAAAGCTTTTACTAAATCTTCCTGTTTAGAGGGAGTACGCATATTTCACCATATTCAATCAGCTATGAAGCTTGCTATTATGCATATGAATGAATTTTTATGCAATAATAATGATTTTATAGCTAATTTGAACCGTGAAAAATTGGTCTTATGTTATATAGAAATTCATAAAATATGAATATGGAAATTTGCTTTTTTTAGCTGGTTATCAGGTAAATATATTGTTAATCAAATGATGTTGTTTGGCGTTGTTGTTGGGTGTAAGGTATTTAGCAGGTTATTTCGTAAAATTATAGGAAAATTCTCAAAATAGTGTCCGTTATCTCATTAACAGATAAGCATTTTGCCTAGAATACGGCGACTTTTGCGTCCCACTATTAGAGCGTAAGTCCACAATTTGGCTGTTAACAGATTGTTTTCAAAAACGTAGCAATCTATGGTTCGTAACCAGATGAATTCATGGCATTTTAAAGTATAAACGATTTAAGGAGTATCAGGATGAAAGTTGCAGTTCTCGGTGCAGCCGGTGGTATTGGTCAGGCTCTTGCTCTTCTACTAAAAACCCAGCTTCCTTCAGGTTCAGAACTCTCTTTATATGATATCGCTCCGGTGACACCTGGGGTGGCTGTTGATCTGAGCCACATTCCAACGGAAGTGAAAATTAAAGGTTTTGCTGGTGAAGATGCAACTCCCGCATTAGAAGGAGCAGATGTTGTATTGATTTCTGCAGGGGTTGCCCGTAAACCAGGTATGGATCGTTCAGATCTGTTTAATGTTAATGCGGGGATCGTTCGTAACCTGGTAGAACAAGTGGCTAAAACTTGCCCGAAAGCACTGATTGGGATTATTACTAACCCAGTTAACACAACTGTAGCTATTGCAGCCGAAGTGCTGAAAAAAGCGGGTGTATATGACAAAAACCGCCTGTTTGGTGTCACAACCCTGGATGTGATTCGCTCTAATACTTTTATTGCTGAATTGAAAGGTAAAAAGCCACAAGAAATCGAAGTACCCGTTATCGGTGGTCATTCTGGCGTGACAATCTTACCTCTGTTGTCTCAGATCCCTGATGTGAGCTTTACTGATGAAGAGCTGGTTTCGTTAACTAAACGTATCCAGAATGCCGGCACTGAAGTGGTTGAAGCTAAAGCGGGGGGAGGATCTGCAACTCTGTCTATGGGGCAAGCTGCGGCTCGTCTGGGTCTCTCCTTGGTTCGCGGCTTACAAGGCGAAAGTGATGTTGTGGAATGTGCTTATGTTGAAGGTGATGGCGAATATGCTCGCTTCTTCGCTCAGCCGATTCGTTTGGGTAAAAATGGTGTAGAAGAACGTTTGGACATTGGTCAATTGAGTGATTTTGAACAGAAAGCACTGGAAGGCATGCTAGATGTATTGAGAAAAGATATAGAATTAGGTGAAAAATTTATTAATAACTAATTAATATATTTTATAAATAAAAAATATATATCTATGAAATAATAAAAACCGCTGGTATAGCGAATTACCGGCGGTTTTTATTCAACTAATATAATTCGTTAGCTAATTATTTGTTTGTTCGCGTACTTTCCTTTCTAATAATTCTCCAGTATTTGGATCAAAATAACGACTTGGCCAAATTTCTGAAGGATGTATTTCCAGATAATTCGCAATTATCCATTCCCCCTTTGGCCACGGGCGAGATAGTGCATTAGCTAGGGTCGACGAGCTAAGCCCCGCTCTGCGTGATACCTCCGCTAAAGTTGTTCCCCGCTTGCGTAAAGCTGCAATTATATCGGCAGGATGCCAATCAGATTTCCTTGAAATCATTTTTAATCCTTTTTTTATTAAATTTGATGCTATCTTAGTGGTATAAATAACAGGTACGCATGAGAGCAATAACGAACTTAAACCTGTTATTGAGAAATAAAATAGCATTATTTTTCTAAAAATATTTCCAAATTTTTTCTTAAAAGCTTCTTTTTTGAACTTGGTAACAAAAATAGAGAAACGTGATGAAAAAAGAGTGGTATTCGGCCAGGGAGTTAATCGGCGTGGGTGAGTTACCTGGATCACCACAAGGAGTTAATGCCAGAGCAAAACGCGAGGAGTGGTTATGTCAGAAAAGACGAGGTGTGCAAGGTAAAGCAGTCGAGTATCACTACTCCTGTTTCCCGGAAACGACCATTGCAGCATTGGAACTTCATGAATCATCTTCTGAGTATCAGGTGCAGAAGCAAGATCCTTTATCGATTTGGGTTGGAGCTTTTCATCAGTTATCAGAATCTGAGAAACAGGCTGTGACAGCCATGATCTTACGGGATGGTATCAGAAGTTTTTTAGAAAAGCTTTCTGTTATTTAATCCATTTTTGGAAATTAAAAATGCCAACTAACTTGGATTCTTCTTCATTATCCCGGTGCAAAGTGAGAAGAAAAGTATGAAAAAAGAATGGTACTCAGCTAAAGAGCTGGTTGGTATTGCCGGACTTCCTTCTTCGCCACAGGGAATAAATCTGATGGCAAGGCGGGAAGGATGGGAATATAGACGTAAACGGGGTGTTCAGGGCAAGGCTCTTGAATATCATATAAATAGTTTGCCTGAAGATGTACTTAATGTGTTATCCGTAGGGGAAAGCACGATCGATTATGCAAACAAACGGCAAGACCCATTCTTAATTTGGATTGAGGCTTACTATCAACTAACTAAAGTTGAGCGGGAAAAAATTGTGAAATTTATCCTTCGAGAGGGACTGGCAAAACTTATTGGTTATATTGATGTAGGTGTTGAAGACGCAGAGAAAAACCTGGAGTCAGATTAACCCCAGGTTTTGTTCTATCGATTAAGAAAGGCGTTGTACGGCAATATGGGCTAACCCCACGAGTGCTTGCTTGTATGGGGAGTTTTCCAACGCCTGCAAAGCAGCTATTGCTTTATCTGCTTCTTCCTCTGCTCGTTTACGGGTATATTCTAGTGAGCCGCACTGTTTCATGGTTGCCAGCACGGTTTCGAGTAAATGGCGGCCATTACCTTTTTCAATTGCTTCACGAATAAGTGCTGATTGCTCTGGAGTACCATGATTCATAGCGTGCAGCAAAGGCAATGTCGGTTTACCTTCATTAAGATCATCTCCAGTGTTTTTGCCTAATGTATCGCTATCGGCATCATAATCGAGTAAGTCATCTATTAATTGGAATGCAGTGCCTAAATAACATCCGTAATTTTGTAAAGCTGTTTCTTGCTCTGGGGTGGCGCTAGAAAGAATTGCGGAAGAGTGGGCGGCGACTTCAAACAATCGGGCTGTTTTACTGTAAATCACCCGCATATAATCATCTTCAGAAATATTTGGATCATTGCAGTTCATCAACTGTAAAACTTCGCCTTCGGCGATAATATTGGTTGCCTCTGACATCAACTTCAGAACTCGCATGGAGTTAAGAGCTGTCATCATCTGGAAAGAGCGCGTGTATATAAAGTCGCCAACCAGTACGCTTGCTGCATTACCAAACATGGCATTGGCAGTTGCTTTGCCACGTCGCATGTCTGATTCATCCACAACATCATCATGTAACAGAGTCGCTGTGTGGATAAATTCAATCAATGCAGCAACAGTAATATGCTTATCACCCTGATAACCCAATGCTCTACTAGCTAGGATGGCAATGATTGGCCGGAGGCGTTTTCCACCGCCGCTGATGATGTAGTAGCCCAACTGATTAATAAGAGTAACGTCAGAATTCAACTGACTAAGAATGGTTTCATTTACCGCTGCCATATCATCAGCGGTTAGCTTGATAATAGATTCTAAATTCATATTTTTTCGGCTATGGGTTTTAATGCAGAGCTGTGTTCATATTAACATTAAAATAGTTATTGCTGTGTCTTGATTGTACTCGAAAAACAGTCTAAATAAATGACAATTCAGCAACTATGTTTTTTTATCATCTGCTCTAATTCTGCACTTGTCTTCTTAGGCTTTTTTGCGTAGAATTCGCGCCCTATTATGAATATTTATAGTGCGCTCTGGAATGATATTTAAGGGGGCGTGCGGAAAGCGGAGTTTATATGTACGCGGTTTTCCAAAGTGGTGGTAAACAACACCGAGTCAGCGAAGGTCAAACAATTCGCCTGGAAAAGCTGGACATCGCAACGGGTGAAACTGTTGAGTTTGACCAGGTTCTGATGGTCGCTAATGGTGATGACATCAAAATCGGCGCTCCTGTCGTTGAAGGCGTTAAAATCAAAGCTGAAGTGGTTGCCCACGGTCGTGGCGAGAAAATTAAAATCGTTAAGTTTCGTCGTCGTAAACACAGCCGTAAGCAGCAAGGCCACCGTCAGTGGTTCACCGATGTTAAAATCACTGGCATCGCTTAAGATTTAGGAGAGCAGATTAATGGCACACAAAAAGGCTGGCGGCTCAACTCGTAATGGCCGCGATTCTGAAAGCAAACGTCTGGGTGTAAAACGTTTTGGTGGCGAGTCTGTATTAGCAGGCAGCATCATTGTTCGTCAACGTGGCACTAAATTCCACGCTGGCAATAACGTTGGTTGTGGTCGCGATCACACCCTGTTCGCATTAGCTGACGGGAAAGTTAAATTCGAAGTTAAAGGCCCGAAAAACCGCAAATTTATCAGCATCGAAGCTGAATAAGTTTTTCGAGTTATAAACCGAATCAGAAGCCCTGCATGTGTTGCGGGGCTTTTTATATTCTAAAATACGCCATCTCTGGGTAACAACGGCCGTCCAGCACTGTAATGGCTATCATACGGAGAAAAATATGAAATTTGTAGATGAAGCCAGAATACTGGTTGTTGCGGGGGATGGTGGCAATGGTTGTGTCAGCTTCCGTCGTGAAAAATATATTCCGAAAGGTGGGCCAGACGGTGGAGATGGTGGAGATGGTGGAGATGTCTATCTGCTAGCAGATGAAAATCTCAATACACTGATTGACTATCGTTTTGAAAAATCCTTTCGGGCAGAACGTGGACAAAATGGTCAAAGCCGTGATTGTACAGGCAAGCGTGGTCAGGATATCACGATTAAAGTCCCTGTTGGGACCCGTGTCCGTGATGCGGCAACCGGTGAGGTTCTAGGCGATATGATTCGTCATGAACAGCGTCTAATGGTAGCAAAAGGTGGATTCCACGGGCTTGGCAATACCCGCTTTAAATCTTCTGTTAACCGGGCTCCTCGTCAAAGAACGATGGGGACCTCAGGTGAAACCCGTGAATTGATGCTGGAGCTGATGCTGTTGGCCGATGTTGGTATGCTAGGGATGCCAAATGCGGGCAAATCCACATTTATCCGTGCTGTTTCTGCTGCTAAACCGAAAGTTGCAGATTATCCATTTACCACTCTAGTGCCAAGCTTGGGTGTAGTAAGGATGGATAACGAGCAGAGTTTCGTTGTGGCTGATATTCCAGGGCTCATTGAAGGTGCTTCCGACGGTGCTGGCTTGGGTATTCGTTTTTTGAAACATTTGGAACGTTGTCGGGTATTACTGCACTTAATCGATATTTGTCCTGTTGATGAATCAAATCCTGTTGAAAATGCTCGGATTATTGTCAACGAGCTACAACAATACAGTGAAAAATTGGCAGAAAAACCGCGTTGGTTGGTATTCAATAAAGTTGATCTGTTGGAACCAGAAGAAGCTAAACAGCGTGCCCAAGCTATTGCTGATGAATTGGGTTGGGAAGGCGACTTTTATATGATCTCAGCGATAAATCGTCTGGGTGTTAAAGCGCTTTGCTGGGATATTATGGAGTTTATGAAAACTCAGCCTCGTAATATTAGCACAACAGAAGGTGAAACCCACCCTGAGAAAGTTGAATTTATGTGGGATGACTACCATAAAAAGCAATTGGAACAGGTTTCGGAAATAGACGATGACTGGGATGACGATTGGGACGAAGATGACGATGAAGGTGTTGAGGTTATTTATAAACGCTGATTCTTTCATTTTCTCACCATAGTTAAGGGCGCCATATTTGAAATGGCGCCAATTTTATCAGTTGTACTGATATAAGTCTTTGTATAACCTGCTTTCGAATCGAATCAAAGGAGCACGACGGTTGCGATGTTCTTTTGGCGGTACGGCGTAAGCAGAAATAAATTGCACGAAAGCAACTCGTTGTCCGCTAGCCGTGGTTATAAAGCCAGCCAGATTATAAACTCCTTGCAGGGCACCGGTTTTAGCCGAAACTTTTCCGTTTACTCCTGCCTCATCCAGCCCTCCCCGGTATCTTAATGTGCCGTCATGACCTGCCAATGGCAGCATGGAAATAAAGTCTAATTCTTGGTCATGTTGAGCGATAAACTGTAATACTTCCATCATGGTTGCAGGAGTAATCAGATTATGGCGGGATAATCCTGAGCCATCCACCATCACGGTATTTCCTAGATCGATACCTGCTTTTTGTTTTAACACTTGCCGTACCGCATCAGAGCCTGAACGCCAGGTTCCTGGTATATCAAAGTGTTGTCGGCCTATTGTCCGAAATACGGTATCAGCAATCATATTGTCGGATTTTTTTAGCATAACTTTCAGCAGATCATGTAATGGTGCTGATTGATTTTGAGCCAGAATTTCTCCCGGTTCAGTTGGTAAGCTTTGGCGTTTGAGATTACCTGTGATTTCAATTCCTGCAATTTGTAATTCATTTTTGAGAATTGCCCCTGCGTAGCTGGTGCCATTTTGAATCGCGAAAGCCAGTGGCAACGGTTCACTGCGTTGGGTAAGGCATCCGGTGAGTGTAAAACGGTTAAGTTCTCCGGGAACGACATCCAGTTCACAGTACTGGCTTTCGGGAGAGCCTTTTGCCAACGTCTTAACTTCACTGAACATATTCACAGGATAAAAGGATGCTACCCGGATAAATGCAGTATCTCCGGGGCGTTCAGCACTATATACCGAAACTGAAAAACAGTTTCGATCTACAATTGCGGCAGCGGGGGGAGCGCTGAAACATTGGGTCATGTCATTCCATACCCAACCGGGAGCTTTATCGTGGCTGGCAAAAGCGGAAACATCGATTAGAAGATCGCCGTCAACTTTTTCCACGCCAGATTGTTTTAGAGCGGTAACCATATTGCGAAGCTGTTGACGGGTCAGTGTTGGATCTCCGACAAAACGAGCGATCAAATTCCCTTTCAGGACACCGCTTGAAATTTTCCCATGACTTTCCAGTGTGGTGATAAAGCGATAATCTTTACCCAGTTGTAACAATGCGGCGAGAGCTGTGACAACTTTCAGCGTACTCGCTGGTAGCGCCATTTGCTGTCCGTGATAATCAATTAACGGGGTGTTGGCACCAACTTTTTGAGCGATTAACGCCAGATTAGTACCATCAGGCAGATATTGCGTATATTCCTCAACGGGTGTGGCGTTTGCGTTGAGTGTAATTAAATACAGAGCGGTAACGCAAACTAATCTGCTGGCAATTTTAAAGAAGGACATAAATTTCGCATATGGATGTAGACGTACCACAATACTAAGGCGCAAAGTGGGGAAAAGTAAACGATGACCCATCACCAAGTCTACGTTAGAATGATATATTAATATGTAAAATATGATTGTGAACTCTGGGTAGCCCTGTAGTTTGCACCATTGTTTATTGTCTGGAAGCCCGCCCGACAAGGTGTGCTCATTGTGCTGTTATCTGAAAACATCAGGATGATGCTTGTTTTTTTGCTCAGGAAAGATTTAGAGGATTAATAAATGAAACAGATTCCAATGACGGTACGTGGCGCGGATAAGTTGCGCGAAGAGTTAGATTATTTAAAGAACGTACGCCGTCCAAAAATTATTTCAGATATTGCTGAAGCGCGTGAACATGGTGATCTGAAAGAAAACGCTGAGTATCATGCTGCTCGTGAACAACAAGGTTTCTGCGAAGGTCGTATTCAGGAAATTGAAGCTAAGCTTTCTAATGCACAAGTGATTGATGTCACAAAAATGCCTAAGACTGGCCGTGTTATTTTTGGGACTACAGTTACGGTTTTGAATATAAATACTGATGAAGAGCAGACTTACCGGATTGTGGGTGATGATGAAGCAGATATTAAAGAAAATTTAATCTCTGTGAATTCACCAATTGCCCGTGGTTTGATAGGTAAAGAAGTTGATGATGTTGTTATTATCAAAACACCAGGTGGTGAAGTTGAATATGAAATCCTGAAAGTTGAATATATTTAACTTCAGGATTGGCCTGTTGCGATTGATTTACGTTAGGTAAAGTTGCACAAGGATCGTGGAGAAAGTAAAAAAGGCCGGATGTGGCCTTTTTTATCATGATATGCGCACGGCATTTTATATAAATGAGGTTTGATTATTTAGGTAAAATAATTTTGCGTTCTTCCGATTGGCGGTAAAGAACTAGGGTTTTACCGATAATTTGTACATTATATGCACCGGTCTCGCGGACAATTGCATCGGCGATCAAATTTTTGGTTTCACGATCTTCGCCTGCGATTTTGACTTTGATAAGCTCATGGTGTGACAGAGTTTGCTCAATTTCGGCCAACACACCCTCGGTCAGGCCGTTATTACCAATCATGACGACAGGTTTTAGCGGGTGAGCGAGACTTCTCAGGTGTTGTACTTGTTTTTTGTTAAGAGTCATTGTTTTTTTGCTTAGTTAGGATTGAAAACGGGACATTCTACCGCCATCTCATCTCTATCACCATAAATAGTGTGTTGTGGTTTTGGTGTATGGAGCAATAGATATCTGGCTCTTTATTCGTAGTATAGTTGGAAAGGACAATGGCCAATAAAAAACGTTCGGCAAGCTCCAGTCGCTGGTTACAAGAACACTTTAGTGATAAATATGTTCTGCAAGCACAGAAAAAAGGGCTTCGTTCTCGCGCTTGGTTTAAACTTGATGAAATTCAACAAAGTGACAAAATTTTTAAGCCTGGCATGACCGTTGTCGATTTAGGCGCAGCTCCTGGTGGATGGTCTCAGTACGCAGTGAGTCAAATTAATGATAATGGGCGAGTGATTGCCTGTGATCTTTTACCGATGGATCCCATTGTTGGCGTCGATTTCCTTCAGGGTGATTTTCGAGATGAACTTGTATTGAAAGCATTGCTTGAGCGAGTTGGTGATAATAAAGTCCAGGTCGTCATGTCGGATATGGCACCCAATATGAGCGGAACACCTGCGGTCGATATTCCTCGATCCATGTATCTGGTTGAATTGGCGTTAGATATGTGTCGTGATGTGCTGGCCCCCGGGGGGAGTTTTATTGTCAAAGTGTTTCAGGGAGAGGGCTTTGATGAATACCTGAGGGAAATTCGCTCCCTATTTACGAACGTGAAAATTCGTAAGCCAGACGCTTCGCGGGCACGATCGCGTGAAGTATACATTGTAGCGACAGGGCGGAAACTATAGTACCCTGAATGCTATTTGTTAACACAGTTGTAATATGAGGTTAATCCCTTGAGTGACATGGCGAAAAACCTGATTCTCTGGTTAGTTATCGCAGTTGTGCTGATGTCGTTATTCCAGAGTTTTGGTCCCAGCGATTCCAATAGTCGTAGGGTGGATTATTCTACCTTCATCAATGAATTAGCCCAGGATCAGGTGCGCGAAGTTCGTATCACAGGTCGTGAAATTAACGTTAGTAGGAAAGATAACAGCAGATACACCACTTACCTACCAGTACAGGATGAAAAACTGCTAGATACGTTACTGAATAAAAACGTAAAAGTGGTTGGTGAACCCCCTGAGGAACCAAGTCTGCTAACTTCTATTTTCATTTCCTGGTTCCCGATGTTATTGCTTATTGGGGTCTGGATTTTCTTTATGCGCCAGATGCAGGGCGGCGGCGGTAAAGGGGCAATGTCTTTTGGTAAAAGCAAGGCTCGTATGCTGACAGAAGATCAGATTAAAACCACTTTTGCTGATGTTGCTGGTTGTGACGAAGCGAAAGAAGAAGTTGGTGAGCTAGTGGAATATCTGCGAGAGCCAGGCCGCTTCCAGAAGTTGGGTGGAAAAATTCCGAAAGGTATTCTGATGGTTGGGCCTCCGGGTACGGGTAAGACTTTACTGGCAAAAGCAATTGCTGGTGAGGCAAAAGTGCCGTTCTTTACTATCTCTGGTTCCGACTTTGTTGAAATGTTTGTTGGTGTTGGCGCATCCCGTGTTCGTGACATGTTCGAGCAGGCGAAAAAAGCAGCACCTTGTATCATCTTTATTGATGAGATTGATGCGGTGGGCCGTCAGCGTGGCGCTGGTTTGGGCGGAGGTCACGATGAACGTGAGCAGACTCTGAACCAGATGCTGGTTGAGATGGATGGTTTTGAAGGCAACGAAGGTATTATCGTTATTGCCGCGACTAACCGTCCCGACGTACTTGATCCTGCGTTGCTGCGTCCAGGTCGTTTTGACCGTCAGGTTGTTGTTGGTTTGCCAGATGTACGTGGCCGCGAACAGATTCTGAAAGTTCATATGCGTCGGGTTCCTTTGGATACTGATGTTGATGCTTCTGTTATTGCTCGCGGTACTCCGGGATTCTCTGGCGCTGATTTGGCTAACCTGGTGAATGAAGCTGCTTTGTTTGCTGCTCGTGGTAACAGACGCGTAGTGTCTATGGTTGAATTTGAAAAAGCGAAAGACAAAATCATGATGGGCGCAGAACGCCGCTCGATGGTGATGACGGAAGAGCAAAAAGAATCAACTGCTTATCATGAAGCAGGTCATGCCATTATTGGTCGTCTGGTTCCTGAGCATGATCCTGTTCATAAAGTTACCATCATTCCACGTGGCCGCGCTTTGGGTGTGACTTTTTTCCTACCGGAAGGAGATCAGATCAGTGCTAGTCGTCAGAAGTTGGAAAGTCAGATTTCAACCTTATATGGCGGTCGTCTGGCGGAAGAGATTATTTACGGTCCAGATAGCGTTTCTACTGGTGCATCTAACGATATCAAAGTGGCGACATCAATTGCCCGTAACATGGTGACACAGTGGGGTTTTTCGGAAAAGCTCGGCCCATTACTCTATGCAGAGGAAGAAGGAGAAGTGTTCCTTGGCCGTTCAGTTGCTAAAGCCAAGCACATGTCTGATGAAACTGCTCGTCTTATTGATCAGGAAGTGAAGGCAATTATCGATCATAACTATCAACGTGCTCGTCAGATTCTGATGGACAATCTTGATATTCTGCATTCGATGAAAGATGCATTGATGAAGTACGAAACTATTGATGCTCCCCAGATTGATGACTTAATGAATCGTACAAATGTGCGTCCGCCAGCTGGATGGGAAAGCGATAATGGTAGCAATAATAACAGTCGCCCAACAGGCAATACACCTCCTCCGCAGACTACAAAACCAACTGGTGATATCAATACATTGGCGCAAGGTGGTGAACAAGTAGGGCAGTCAGGAAATAAAGATCAGTAATTGTTCCATTGTTTCGTAATCTGATTGATATATTCATGAAACCCCAGGTAAGTCCTGGGGTTTTGACATTGAAGGTAGCCTGATATGAACCTCAGAGTCAGAGATAATGTTCTCAATCTTTCTCGTCCACAAATAATGGGTATTTTGAATGTGACTCCAGATTCATTTTCTGATGGTGGTGCTCATAATACTCTGGATATGGCCTTACGACATGCTGAAAAGATGATTAATGAAGGGGCTGCAATCATTGATATCGGTGGGGAATCTACCCGTCCGGGAGCTAATGAAGTCAGTGAACAGGAAGAAGTAGAGCGTGTT
The DNA here is from genome assembly GCF_001083805.1 of Photorhabdus luminescens subsp. luminescens. Taxonomy (GTDB): domain Bacteria; phylum Pseudomonadota; class Gammaproteobacteria; order Enterobacterales; family Enterobacteriaceae; genus Photorhabdus; species Photorhabdus luminescens. The sequence continues at coordinate 54,486 of NZ_JXSK01000010.1, forward strand.
GTTCCGGTTGTTGAGGCCTTAGCCCAACGATTTAATATTTGGATTTCTGTTGATACCTCGAAAGCATTGGTGATGAGTGAATCAGCAAAAGCGGGCGCTCATTTGATTAATGATATTCGTGCATTGCAAGAGCCTGGTGCTTTGGAAAGCGCGGCTAAATCTGGCTTACCCGTTTGCTTGATGCATATGAAAGGCCAACCACGGACGATGCAGGATGCGCCACATTATGAAAATTTGTTGAGTGAAGTGAAACAATTTTTTACTGAGCAAATTGAACGTTGTGTGATGGCAGGGATAACAAAAGATAAACTTGTTCTTGATCCGGGCTTCGGTTTTGGCAAGAACTTGACGCATAATTATCAGTTACTAGCACATTTAAACCAATTTCATCAATTTGGTTTACCTGTGCTGGCAGGAATGTCACGTAAATCTATGATAGGTCAGTTGCTTCATGTGCCGCCGCAAGAAAGGGTTGTCGGTAGTGTAGCTTGCGCTGTTATCGCTGCTATGCAAGGAGCGCAAATTATCCGGGTGCATGATGTCAAAGAAACCGTGCAGGCAATGCAAATTGTCGAAGCAACACTTTCAGCAAAGGAAGAAAAGAAATTATGAGTAACCGCAAATACTTTGGTACTGATGGTATCCGTGGCAAAGTGGGCAATAGCCCAATTACGCCAGATTTTGTGTTAAAGCTTGGTTGGGCTGCGGGTAAGGTATTGGCTCGTCATGGTTCTCGTAAGATCATTATCGGTAAGGATACCCGTATTTCTGGCTATATGCTGGAATCTTCTTTAGAAGCAGGTTTAGCTGCGGCTGGTTTGTCGGCTTCGTTCACTGGCCCTATGCCGACACCTGCTGTTGCTTATTTGACTCGTACCTTCCGTGCTGAAGCTGGAATTGTTATCTCTGCTTCTCATAATCCTTATTATGATAATGGTATTAAATTCTTCTCTATTGACGGTACGAAACTGCCGGATGATGTGGAAGAGGCAATTGAAGCTGAAATGGAAAAACCGCTGACTTGCGTGGAATCAGCAGAGTTGGGACGTGCAAATCGTATTGTTGATGCGGCTGGCCGTTATATTGAATTCTGTAAAGGTACATTTCCAAGTGAGCAAAGTCTTAATGGATTGAAAATTGTACTTGATTGCGCTAACGGTGCGACTTACCACATTGCCCCAAATGTGCTCAGAGAACTAGGAGCTAATGTTGTGACGATTGGCTGTGAGCCGAACGGTATCAATATTAATGAAAAATGTGGTGCTACCGATGTTCGTTTATTGCAACAACGTGTTGTAGAAGAGAAGGCGGATGTTGGTCTGGCATTCGATGGTGATGGTGACCGCGTTATTATGGTTGATCATTTAGGGCAGAAAGTTGATGGCGACCAAATCCTTTATATTATTGCCCGTGAAGCATTGAGACAAGGGCAACTGCGTGGTGGAGTTGTTGGTACGCTGATGAGTAATATGGGATTGGAACTGGCATTGAAGCAGCTTGGTATCCCGTTTTTGCGTGCTAAAGTGGGGGACCGTTATGTGCTGGAAAAATTGCAAGAAGAAGGTTGGCGCTTAGGTGCCGAAAATTCTGGTCATGTTATCTTGCTGGATAAAACAACTACGGGGGATGGTATTGTTGCTGGCCTTCAGGTTTTGAGTGCTATGGTTCGCAATCATATGAGTTTGCACGATTTGTGTAGTGGTATGAAACTTTTGCCGCAGGTGCTGGTAAATGTTCGTTTCTCCGGTTCACACGATCCACTTAAATCGGAAAATGTAATTAATATTACTAAATCTGTTGAAGCTGAATTAAATGGTCGTGGACGGGTATTGTTACGTAAATCTGGTACTGAGCCATTGATTCGTGTCATGGTCGAGGGTGAAGATGATGTGCAAGTCACTGCTTTGGCCCATCGTATTGCTGATGCAGTGAAACATGCGGGTTAATTTGTTGTTTTTTTCCTCAAGTGATTCTGATTATTGAAATTAACCTTGCGTATCAGATGTGGTTTGGTTAGTATTCACACCCACTCGGTCAGGCGATTAGCCTGTTTGAGTGGGTGATATGGTATAAGGTAGCCACATAGATTGTGGTAAACCCCACGAGGACATAGGTACAACATATGCATGAAGCTCTTTTAGTTGTTTTCTTGCTGGTTGCTATCGGGCTAGTTGCCTTGGTTATGCTACAGCAAGGTAAAGGTGCTGATATGGGTGCTTCCTTTGGTGCGGGTGCCTCTGCAACGCTGTTTGGTTCATCGGGTTCTGGTAACTTTATGACTCGTATGACTGCGATTTTCGCTACTCTGTTTTTCATTATTAGTTTGGTGCTTGGTAATCTGACCAGTAATCAAACTGGTACAAGCAGCAAGTGGGAAAACATTAGCGAGCCTGCTAAAGCTGAGAAATCAATGGAGATTCCAGCGGTGCCAGCAGCACCAAATAGTGATATTCCGCAGTAATCGTCACAAGAAAGAATTGAGATGAGGCTGTTTAATCAGCGATAGCCTCACGTAGTGCCGAGGTGGTGAAATTGGTAGACACGCTACCTTGAGGTGGTAGTGCCCATACTAGGGCTTACGGGTTCAAGTCCCGTCCTCGGTACCATTATTCGGATAGCTTGCGTTTTTGCAGTTATCAGCGTAATATTTGCCACGTTTTCGAACGCGGGATGGAGCAGCATGGTAGCTCGTCGGGCTCATAACCCGAAGGTCGTCGGTTCAAATCCGGCTCCCGCAACCACTTCTTAAATTAAGATGCACCTTTTTGAACGAAATAATTCAGCAATATTTGAAATATTGATTCTGGTTTAAAGGGGCATGAAGTGAGTGGTTGAAGCCACTGGCAGCAAATAGGGTCCAGTTGCATAAAGCCCCGAATTTCGGGGTTTTTTGTTATTTGACAACAGAACTACTGGGCTAATTAGCCCTTTTTTTATGTCTTGGGGGTGGGCTTGTCCACATTAGAGCAAAAATTAACAGCGATGATTTCAGCACCAGTTAAAGCTTTAGGCTTTGAGTTAGTCGGCTTGGAGTTTATTCGTGCACGTGTTTCTACACTGCGGATTTATATTGATAGTGAGAATGGTATCACTGTTGATGATTGTGCTGATGTTAGCCACCAGGTCAGTGCGGTATTGGATGTCGAAGATCCTATCTCAGTGCTTTATAACCTGGAAATTTCTTCACCTGGCTTAGAGCGTCCTTTGTTCACGGCTGAACATTACCAGCGTTTTATTGGTGAGGAAGTCAGTCTGGTTTTACGTATAGCAATGCAAAACCGTCGGAAATGGCTGGGCATTATCAAAACTGTCAACGGCGAAATGATCACGGTTACGGTGGATGGAAAAGATGAAGTGTTCGCACTGAGCAACATCCAGAAAGCGAACCTGGTACCCCACTTTTAAAGTTCGGATGAGGCAACTAGGATGAATAAAGAAATTCTGGCTGTTGTGGAAGCGGTTTCCAACGAAAAATCCCTTCCACGCGAAAAGATCTTCGAGGCGCTGGAAACAGCATTGGCCACAGCCACCAAGAAAAAATATGAACAAGATATTGATGTTCGTGTCAGCATTGACCGTAAATCTGGCGATTTTGACACCTTTCGTCGTTGGTTAGTTGTTGAAGAAGTGACTCAGCCGACTCGTGAAATTACGCTAGAAGCGGCTAGATTTGAAGAGCCTGAAATCGATTTGGGTAGCTATACCGAAGATCAAATTGAATCAGTGACATTTGATCGTATTACAACGCAAACCGCTAAACAGGTTATTGTACAAAAAGTACGTGAGGCTGAGCGCGCTATGGTTGTTGACCAGTTCCGCGAACAGCAAGGTGAGATCATCACCAGTGTGGTTAAAAAAGTCAATCGTGAGAATATCACTCTTGATTTGGGCAATAATGCTGAAGCAGTTATCCTTCGCGAAGATATGTTACCAAGGGAAAATTTCCGCCCAGGTGACCGTGTGCGTGGTGTACTGTATGATGTTCGCCCTGAAGCGCGAGGTGCGCAACTGTTTGTCAGCCGTTCCCGTCCGGAAATGCTGGTTGAATTGTTCCGTATTGAGGTTCCGGAAATTGGTGAAGAACTAATTGAAATTAAAGCTGCTGCTCGCGATCCGGGATCTCGCGCCAAGATTGCAGTAAAAACAAATGACAAACGTATTGATCCGGTTGGTGCTTGCGTTGGTATGCGTGGTGCGCGAGTACAGGCCGTTTCCAGCGAACTGGGCGGCGAACGAATCGATATCGTATTGTGGGATGATAATCCTGCTCAGTTTGTCATTAATGCTATGGCTCCGGCTGATGTTGCATCTATTGTTGTCGATGAAGACAAGTGCACGATGGATGTTGCCGTTGAAAGCAACAATTTAGCGCAGGCTATCGGCCGTAATGGCCAAAACGTGCGTCTGGCTGCGCAGTTGTTGAAAAGACACCGTAGTGATGACAAATGGGAATTAAATGTCATGACTGCTGAAGAGCTACAAGCAAAACATCAGGCAGAAGCTCACGCTTCTATTGATACATTCACTAAGCATCTCGATATTGATGAAGAATTCGCTACTGTTCTAGTCGAAGAAGGGTTCTCAACTCTGGAAGAATTGGCCTATGTACCAATTAAGGAACTTCTGGAAATTGAAGGCCTTGATGAGGAAACTATCGAAGTCCTGCGTGAACGTGCGAAAGCTGCTTTAACTACTCTGGAACTGGCTCAGAAAGAGAGCCTCAGTGATAAACAACCAACTGAAGAGTTGTTAAATCTGACTGGTATGAACCGTACTCTGGCATTTGACCTGGCTGCCCGTGGCATCTGTACGCTGGAAGATCTTGCCGAGCAGGGTATCGACGACCTATCTGATATTGAAGGTTTGAATGATGAGAAGACAGGCGAGCTCATCATGGCAGCCCGAAATATCTGTTGGTTTGGCGATGATGCGTAATAAACCGTAGCAGGAAGGAACAGCATGACAGATGTAACCGTAAAATCACTGGCAGAAGAGATCCAGACTTCGGTTGATCGCCTGGTACAGCAATTTGCTGATGCAGGGATTAAAAAAAACGAAACTGATTTTGTCTCTCAGAAAGAAAAAGAAGCTTTACTGGCGCATTTGAACCGCGAACAAGGTGGTTCGGCTGGTAAGCCCGATAAATTAACATTGCAGCGTAAGACTCGTAGTACGCTGAATGTTTCAGGCACCGATGGTAAAAGCAAACCGGTAGCCGTTGAGGTCCGCAAAAAGCGTACATATGTGAACCGTGATGCAATTGAACAGGCTAAAGCGGAAGAGCAGGCGAAGCGTGAAGCGGAAGAGCAAGCACGGCGCGAAGCAGAAGAAAAAGCGCAACGTGAAGCCGAAGCAGCAGCGAAGAAACTCGCTGAAGAGCAGGCTAAACGTGAGGCAGAAGAAAAAGCCAAACGTGAAGCAGCTGAAAAAGCTAAGCGCCAGGCAGCGGAAAATGAAAAAGTGACCAATCAACATACCGAACATAAGCAAAAGCCAGTCCAGACTGACAAAACAGCCCAAAGTGAAAAAGCACGTCGTGAAGCAGAAGCTGCCGATCTTAAGCGTAAAGCAGAAGAAGAGGTGCGTCGTAAGGTAGAGGAAGAAGCTAGACGCGTTGCTGAGGAAGCTCGTCGTATGGCTGAAGAGAATCAGGACAAGTGGTCAAGTGATTCAGATTCCATTGATAACGACGATTATCATGTCACTACCTCCCGTCATGCCCGTGCAGCAGAAGACGAAAACGATGCTAAAGTTGAAGGTGATCGTCGTGCTCGTAGTCGTAGCGGTAAGGCTACTCGCCAGAAGAAAAATAATAAGCATTCTGAATCTAAAGCAGATCGTGAAGAAGCCCGCGCAGTTGGCCGTACAAAAGGCAAGCAGCGTAAAACCAGTACATTGCAACAAAGTTTTAATAAGCCTGTAGCGGCTGTTAACCGTGATGTTGTGATCGGTGAAACTATTACTGTTGCTGAGTTGGCTAATAAAATGGCTGTCAAAGGTTCTCAGGTCATCAAAGCCATGATGAAAATGGGTGCAATGGCAACCATCAACCAGGTGATCGATCAGGAAACTGCACAGCTAGTTGCTGAAGAAATGGGTCATAAGGTTATCCTGCGTCGTGAGAATGAGCTGGAAGAAGCGTTGATGAGCGACCGCGATACAGGTGAAGCTGTTGCTGAACCTCGCGCACCGGTTGTGACTATCATGGGGCACGTTGACCACGGTAAAACTTCTCTGCTGGATTACATTCGTTCTACGAAAGTTGCTTCTGGTGAGGCGGGTGGTATTACTCAGCATATTGGTGCTTACCATGTTGAAACTGAAAGTGGCATGATTACTTTCTTGGATACACCGGGGCATGCTGCATTTACTTCAATGCGTGCACGTGGTGCAAAAGCTACCGACATCGTGGTCCTGGTTGTTGCTGCCGATGATGGCGTGATGCCTCAGACTATCGAAGCTATTCAGCATGCAAAAGCAGCGAATGTGCCTGTGGTTGTTGCGGTTAATAAGATTGACAAACCCGAAGCTGATCCGGATCGCGTGAAGAGTGAGCTTTCTCAGCACGGTGTTCAGCCTGAAGAATGGGGCGGTGAAACACAGTTTATCAATGTATCTGCTAAAGCTGGTATTGGTATTGATGAATTGCTGGACGCAATCTTACTTCAAGCTGAAGTTCTTGAACTAAAAGCCGTCTGTTCTGGTATGGCAAGCGGCGTTGTTATCGAATCATTCTTGGATAAAGGCCGTGGTCCGGTTGCGACAGTGCTAGTTCAAGAAGGTACTTTGAACAAAGGCGATATTGTACTTTGTGGCTTTGAATATGGACGAGTTCGTGCAATGCGTGACGAGCTAGGCCGCGAAGTGTTCTCCGCAGGCCCATCTATTCCAGTGGAGATCCTTGGCCTGTCCAACGTACCTGCGGCTGGTGATGAAGCGACTGTTGTACGTGATGAGAAGAAAGCTCGTGAAGTTGCTCTGTATCGTCAGGGTAAATTCCGTGAGGTCAAACTGGCTCGCCAGCAGAAATCTAAACTGGAAAACATGTTTGCTAACATGGAAGAAGGTGAAGTTTCTGAATTGAATATTGTTCTGAAATCTGACGTTCAGGGATCATGTGAAGCGATCCGCGAAGCATTGGAACAATTGTCTACCAATGAAGTGAAAGTGAAAATCATCGGCTCTGGCGTAGGTGGTATTACCGAGACTGATGCAACACTGGCTGCTGCTTCTAATGCAATTATTCTGGGCTTCAATGTTCGTGCCGATGCTTCTGCACGCCGGGTTGTTGAAAATGAAAACTTGGATCTGCGTTATTACTCTGTTATCTATAGCCTGATTGACGAAGTTAAACAGGCAATGAGTGGTATGCTGGCGCCTGAATATAAACAGCAGATCATGGGATTAGCAGAAGTTCGTGATGTGTTTAAGTCACCAAAATTTGGTGCGATTGCAGGTTGTATGGTAACCGAAGGTACTATTAAACGTAATAATCCAATTCGCGTATTGCGTGATAACGTAGTGATTTACGAAGGTGAATTGGAATCCCTTCGCCGCTTTAAAGATGACGTTAACGAAGTCCGTAATGGTATGGAATGTGGTATCGGTGTTAAGAACTACAACGATGTTCGTGTTGGTGACATGATCGAAGTATTTGAAATTATTGAAGTTAAACGATCTATCGCTTAATTCCCACCACTAGTTAATTTCATTATTATTGGGGGGCTTTTGCCCCCCAAATGTCAGGAGATATAACAATGGCAAGAGAATTCAGTCGTACTCAGCGCGTTGCACAGGAAATGCAAAAAGAGATTGCCATCATTTTACAGCGAGAAGTGAAAGATCCCCGAATCGGTATGGCGACTGTTTCTGGCGTTGAAGTTTCCCGTGATCTAGCTTATGCCAAAGTATTCGTCACCTTTCTGAATGTGTTGACTGAAGAACATGATTCTGATGTGGTAAAGAATGGTATTAAGGCATTGAATGAAGCTTCTGGTTTTATTCGTTCTCTGTTGGGTAAAGCAATGCGTTTGCGTGTCGTACCAGAACTGACTTTCTCCTACGATAATTCCCTGGTCGAGGGGATGCGGATGTCTAATCTGGTTACTAATGTTGTAAAGAATGATGAACAGCGCCGGGCTTCTGCGGATCACAAAGAGGAGAAGTAATGGGGCGTCGTCGTCGCGGTCGTGATATACATGGTGTGTTGTTACTGGATAAGCCGCAGGATATTTCTTCTAATGATGCGTTACAAAAAGTAAAACGTATTTTCAGCGCCAGCAAAGCTGGTCACACTGGCGCGTTGGATCCACTGGCAACGGGTATGCTACCGATTTGCCTTGGTGAAGCCACGAAATTTTCCCAGTTCTTACTTGATTCTGACAAGCGTTATCGAGTGGTAGCTCGTCTTGGTCAGCGAACTGACACATCTGATTCACACGGGCAAATCATCAGTGAAAGAGCAATCCTGTTAAATCAGGCACAACTTGATACAGCTTTGGATAAATTCCGTGGTAATACCATGCAAATTCCTTCCATGTATTCTGCACTGAAACATCAGGGAAAACCATTGTATGAGTATGCTCGTCAGGGTATTGAGGTAGAACGCGAAGCACGGCCGATTACAGTCTATGAATTACAGTTTATCCGTTGGGAAGATGATGAACTGGAATTAGAAATACACTGTTCGAAAGGAACTTATATTCGCACTATTATTGATGACTTAGGTGAATTATTAGGCTGTGGCGCTCACGTTATTTATTTAAGACGTTTACAGGTAGCGAATTATCCAAATGATCGCATGGTGACACTTGAGCAATTATATGAATTGCAAAAGCAGGCCAAAGATCAGGAAATACCTGTGGGCGAATTAATTGATTCATTACTATTACCAATGGATAGTGCAATTGCTCATTTCCCTGAGGTTAATTTGATTCCAGTAGTTGCGGCTTATTTTAAACAAGGTCAGGCGGTGCGCAGTGCCAAATCCCCGGCTCTGGTTGAAAGTATGGTACGTGTAACTGAAGGTGATGAACGGAAATTCATTGGCATTGCTGTTATCAATGACGATGGGCTTGTTGCTCCCCGCCGTTTAGTTGTTGAAAGCCGGGATTAGGGTATTTGGGGCTATCTTGCGCTTAACTTATTTGCAGCGTAGAATGGCGCAGTTATATGTTGGGTAGCTGAATTAGAGATCGGCCATCCGTAATTTTAGTTTATATATTTTTGGAGTTGTAATTATGTCTCTAAGTACTGAAGCAAAAGCGCAAATTATTGCTGAGTTTGGTCGTGATGCGAATGACAGTGGTTCCAGTGAAGTACAGATTGCTTTGTTAACTGCACAGATTAACCACCTGCAAGGCCACTTTTCAGAGCATAAAAAAGATCACCACAGCCGTCGTGGTCTGCTGCGCATGGTTTCTCAGCGTCGTAAACTTCTGGACTATCTGAAGCGTAAAAATGTAACAAGTTACACTGCGCTGATTGGGCGTCTTGGTCTGCGTCGCTAATCAAGCAAGTTTCAGTGGAAAGGGGCCATATATGGCCCCTTTTCTTCTGAGAAGCCCATCATAGGCAACAGCACAAAAAATGCTGGTGGTGGTTTTTGTTAAGGCTCTTCAGTTACAGAGGTTCGCGCGGCTAATGAGAGTGCTTAAGGGAGTAAGACCTGTCGTTAGTCGCGAGGATGTGGCATGAAGAGATTATTCATTGTTGTCTGTTGAATATAACAGGCAATGTTAACGAAAGGATATTATTTTGCTTAATCCGATTGTTCGTAAATTTCAATATGGTCAACATACCGTTACTATCGAAACAGGTATGATGGCTCGCCAGGCCACTGCTGCTGTCATGGTCAATATGGATGACACGGCTGTATTTGTTACCGTTGTTGGTCAGAAAAAAGTAAAAGAGGGTCAGGATTTCTTTCCACTGACTGTTAACTATCAGGAGCGTACTTATGCTGCTGGTCGTGTTCCGGGCAGCTTTTTTCGTCGTGAAGGTCGCCCTGGTGAAGGTGAAACATTAGTCGCTCGTTTGATTGATCGTCCTCTGCGTCCTCTGTTCCCTGAGGGTTTCCTGAACGAAGTGCAGATTGTAGCAACAGTTGTTTCTGTTAACCCGCAAGTTAACCCAGATATTGTTGCAATGATTGGGGCTTCTGCTGTTTTGGCACTATCTGGTATTCCGTTCAATGGTCCAATTGGCGCTGCTCGCGTTGGTTATATCAATGATCAGTATGTGCTTAACCCAACCAGTGATGAGCTGAAAAACAGCCGTTTGGATTTGGTGGTTTCAGGTACTGCTGGTGCTGTTTTGATGGTTGAATCGGAAGCAGACATTCTAACTGAAGAGCAAATGTTAGGTGCGGTAGTATTCGGCCATGATCAACAACAGGTAGTCATTGATAACATCAATGCGTTGGCTGCGGAAGCAGGTAAAGAAAAATGGGATTGGTCACCGGAACCTGTTAATCAAGTGTTGCATGACCGTGTAGCTGCATTGGCAGAAAGCCGTCTGGGTGATGCTTATCGTATCACTGAAAAACAGGAGCGTTATGCTCAGGTTGATGCTATCAAGGAGGAAGTCACGGCAGCGCTGTTGGAACAGGATGAAGCTTTAGAGGAAGCCGAAATCCATGAGATTCTGGGTAGCTTAGAGAAAAAAGTTGTTCGTAGTCGTGTCTTACGTGGCGAACCACGTATTGATGGCCGTGAAAAAGATATGGTTCGTGCATTGGATGTACGTACTGGTGTTCTGCCCCGAACTCATGGCTCTGCTCTGTTTACCCGTGGTGAAACTCAGGCTTTGGTTACTGCGACTTTGGGTACAGAACGTGATGCACAGATCATTGACGAGTTGATGGGAGAGCGCACAGATCGTTTCCTATTGCACTACAACTTCCCGCCATATTCTGTGGGTGAAACAGGTATGATGGGTTCGCCAAAGCGTCGTGAGATTGGTCATGGTCGTTTGGCGAAACGTGGTGTGGCGGCAGTTATGCCGAAAGCTAACGAATTCCCATATACCGTTCGTGTCGTTTCTGAAATCACGGAATCAAACGGCTCATCTTCAATGGCATCTGTTTGTGGCGCATCTCTTGCGTTGATGGACGCAGGTGTGCCGATTAAAGCTGCTGTTGCTGGTATTGCAATGGGGTTAGTCAAAGAAGACGATAATTTTGTTGTTCTGTCTGACATCTTGGGTGATGAAGATCACTTGGGAGACATGGATTTTAAAGTTGCGGGTAGTTGTGAAGGTATCAGCGCGCTGCAAATGGACATCAAAATTGAAGGCATTACCCGTGAAATCATGCAAATTGCTCTGAATCAGGCAAAAGGTGCGCGTTTGCACATCCTGAGTGTAATGGAGCAGGCAATTCACAGCCCACGTAATGAAATTTCTGAATTTGCGCCACGTATTCACACTATTAAGATCAATCCTGATAAGATCAAAGATGTTATCGGTAAAGGTGGTTCAGTTATCCGTGCGCTGACAGAAGAAACCGGTACTACCATTGAGATCGAAGATGATGGCACAGTGAAAATTGCTGCAACTGATGGTGAAAAAGCAAAACATGCCATCAGTCGTATTGAAGAAATCACTGCTGAAATCGAAGTTGCTCGTATTTACACTGGTAAAGTAACCCGCATCGTTGATTTTGGCGCATTTGTTGCTATCGGTGGTGGTAAAGAAGGTCTGGTACATATTTCTCAGATTGCTGATAAGCGTGTTGAGAAAGTGGCAGATTATTTGCAGGTTGGTCAGGAAGTCTCAGTTAAAGTTCTGGAAATTGATCGCCAGGGTCGTGTTCGTCTAAGCATTAAAGAAGCGACAGCCGGCGTAATTGTCGAGGATATACCCGTGGCGCCACAATCAGCAGAATAAATTTGATGTTATAAACGGTGTCTTTAAAAAGGCGCCGTTTATAGACTCAGGGCAGGAGGCCCAATAAATGCAATATGGGTGATAGGGCATTCTTAATTTAATGTCTGACTTTCGGGAGTAGGAAATGAATCTTTTTCTGCGCTGGTGTTATGCTGTAGCAATACTTCTTTTGGCAGGATGCAGCAGCAAGGATTGGCGTAAAAACGAAGTTTTTGCTATTCCGTTACAACCTTCATTGCAACAAGAAGTCATTCTGGCTCGCATGGAACAGATTCTTGCGAGTCGGTCATTGACAGAAGATGAGTACGCACAGCTTTTATATGAGAGAGGTGTGCTGTATGATAGTCTCGGGTTGAGAGCTTTGGCACGAAATGATTTTTCTGTTGCCTTATCTATTCGGCCTAATATTCCAGAGATTTTTAATTATCTGGGAATTTACTTCACACAGGCTGGCAATTTTGATGCTGCCTATGAAGCGTTTGATTCTGTATTAGAGCTTGATCCAACTTACAATTACGCGCGTCTTAACCGTGGCATCGCGTTGTATTACGGTGGTAGGTATAAGTTAGCGCAGGATGATCTGCAGGCGTTTTATCAAGACGATCCAAATGATCCTTTCCGTTCGCTGTGGTTGTACCTGGTGGAAAAAGAATTTTATCCTAAAGGGGCAATGTTGAATTTATCGCAACACTACGAAAAAGCGAACCGGGGGCAATGGGGCTGGAATATAGTTGAATTCTATTTAGGCAAAATTAGTGAATATACATTAATGGACCGCTTGAAAGAGAATGCAACGGATAACACTTCGCTCGCTGAGCATCTCAGTGAAACTGACTTCTATTTAGGTAAGCATTACCTAAGTCTGGGGGACAAGGATAGCGCATCTGCGTTATTCAAGCTGACGGTAGCTAACAACGCACATAACTTTGTTGAGCACCGCTATGCATTGTTGGAATTGGCGCTGTTAGGCCAGGAACAAGATGACCTATCAGAATCGGACCAGCAATAGCTGACGAACATTTCGAGATCGATTAACAAAGTCCATCATCTTGATCGATGAGGGCTTATTTGTTCGTTTAATTAAATACTTTGAGCCAGTTCACATTTTAAATGAAAATGACCGAAATTTTTTTCGATGCGTTATGTAGACTGGCCGCCATAACTAATGAGGCACCATTACATGACCACTGAGACTGAAATCTCTTTTGCTGATCTGGGTTTATCAGCACCTATCCTTTCTGCACTGGAAGATCTTGGCTATGAAAAGCCATCTCCAATTCAACAACAATGTATTCCCCATTTATTAAATGGTCGTGACGTACTGGGTATGGCGCAGACGGGGAGTGGTAAAACAGCGGCATTCAGTCTGCCTTTGCTGCATAACATCAATGCTGAGTTGAAAGCTCCGCAGATCCTTGTGTTGGCGCCGACCCGTGAACTGGCGGTACAGGTAGCCGAAGCGTGCGCAGATTTTTCTAAACATATGCGTAGCGTGAATGTTGTTGCGCTGTATGGTGGGCAACGTTATGACGTTCAGTTACGCGCTTTGCGTCAAGGGCCGCAAATTGTTGTGGGTACGCCTGGGCGTCTTCTGGATCATCTGAAGCGTGGTACTTTGGATCTGTCTAATCTGAGCGGTTTAGTTTTGGATGAAGCGGACGAAATGTTGCGTATGGGCTTTATCGAAGATGTTGAAAACATCATGAGCCAGATCCCCGCAGAACATCAGACTGCGTTGTTCTCTGCAACTATGCCAGAAGCTATCCGTCGTATTACTCGTCGTTTTATGAACGATCCGCAGGAAGTGCGTATCCAAGCGAGTGTAACGACTCGTCCTGACATCAGCCAGAGCTATTGGTCTGTTTACGGTATGCGTAAAAATGAAGCTTTGGTGCGTTTCCTTGAAGCAGAGGATTTTGATGCCGCGATTATTTTTGTGCGCACCAAAAACGCAACGTTGGAAGTGGCGGAAGCACTGGAGCGTAATGGCTACAACAGTGCGGCGTTAAACGGTGATATGAACCAGGCACTGCGTGAGCAGACATTGGAACGTCTGAAAGATGGCCGTTTGGATATTTTGATTGCAACTGATGTTGCAGCGCGTGGACTGGATGTTGAGCGCATCAGCCTGGTTGTTAACTATGACATTCCAATGGATGCCGAATCTTATGTTCACCGTATTGGCCGTACTGGTCGTGCAGGGCGTGCTGGTCGTGCGTTGTTGTTTGTAGAAAACCGTGAACGCCGCTTGTTACGTAACGTTGAACGTACAATGAAGCTGACTATTCCAGAAGTGGAGTTGCCAAATGCTGAGTTGTTGAGTCAGCGTCGTCTGGAAAAATTTGCCGCTAATGTGCAGCAGCAATTGGAAAGTAGCGATCTGGATCAGTACCGTACTCTGTTGTCTAAATTGCAACCTGCGGAAGATCTGGATATAGAAACGCTGGCCGCCGCATTATTAAAAATGGCACAAGGTGAGCGTCCATTGATTCTGCCTCCAGATCCAGTGCGTCGTCCTCGCCGTGAATTCAATGAACGTGATGATCGTCGTCGTAATGGCTTGGATGATCGTGGCGAACGTGGTGATCGTTCTCGTCGTGAACGCCGTGATGTCGGTGAAATGGAGTTGTACCGTATTGAAGTGGGCCGCGACGATGGTGTTGAAGTTCGTCATATCGTTGGTGCGATTGCTAACGAAGGTGATATCAGCAGCCGTTATATTGGCAATATCAAATTGTTTGCAACGCATTCCACGATTGAACTGCCAAAAGGTATGCCAGGTGATTTGTTGTCCCACTTTACCCGTACCCGCATTCTGAATAAGCCAATGAATATGCAGTTGCTGGGTGATGCACAGCCATTTGAGCGCCGCGAACGTCGCGGTGGTCCACGTAACGGTAATGGCAATGGTCCTCGTCGTGATCGTGAAAATTTTAATGGTGGTGGCCGTCGCTTCAATGGTGAACGCCGCGGTGGAGAAGGTCGTGGTGAAGGCCAAAGCCGTAGCAATTTCCGTGGTCGTGGCGATGATCATGGTTCATCTGCTCCACGCCGTCGTTATAACAACAGTAATGCGCAGTAATTGTCTGATTAATATTTAAATAATAAAGCGGCTCTTTTTACAGGAGCCGTTTTTTTATCAGTTAATTGTATCAATTGCGGTATGATTCAGTCTTCTTGGGGATCAATTAAATCAATTACTTTGCCAATGATTTCATCGAGCAATTCAGCCTCTACATCTGTAGCATATGTCGCTTTCGTTCCTTCTAAATCCAGTGCTCTGATTTGGTGACATAATACGACACCCGTAATTTCTCCAGAAAGTGTACTACGGCCATCAACCACAACTGTTGTACCTGATGAGCGTGGCTTGCTCCCACCTGTTGTTATTGGACAACAAATTGCAGTTCCTAAAGCTTTATTCAATATAGTTTCAGTGATAACAATGAAGTAATGTTTTCCCTTTAATTCTCGGCCAGTCACTGGATCATGATCTACAAACCAGATTTCTCCTCGTCCTGGGAATTTTTTCCTTTTAGTCATCATTGTATTCCTTACCAACTGCCGGAGTTTCGTTCCAGGATGCCACTGATTGATTTAGTACTTTTATTTCCTGAGGATTGATTTCTGTAAGAAGCTGGGATAGGGTTTTTCTCCCTCTCCGTTGCCTTTTAGCAGATATTATATTGAGACATTCCCCCTGTTTATTTAGCTCTATTTCTGTACCGGGGCGCCAACCCAATGATTGAGCTATATCGCTGGGAATAGTTAATACAACAGCCCCACCTTGCTTTCTTAATCGAGTCAATGTAGTCATAACTGCTCCTTAAAAAGACGCATTATGTAGCACATTATAGCACAAATTACATGTTCATTCATGTCTATAACAGCAAAAGCTGCTCTATACGGAGGGCAGCTTTTGATACGTGGAAGGAAAATCAGTGATTCAGTACTTCAACTGAATTACCTGCACTGCGGGAGCGCCACAGTTTTAGCCACTGCATAATGGAAGAGACCGTAATCACAACGCCGAGGATAACCATCACAATGGAGATCGTTCCGTTGAAGATGTTGAAACCTTTTGCTGCGGGGTTGAAGTAAACATGCTTCACCATCCAGTAAGCAGCGTAGTTCACAGTAACGTACAGGTAAGCCAGTGGTACCAGGCAGGTCAGCATATACCAGCGTTTTTCAGACAGACGTAGGATAATGGTTGCGCCAATCATCAGGCCGATGGAGGCCATCAGTTGATTGGATACCCCGAATAGCGCCCAGACTGAATTGATATCGCCGGAATTTAGTAGGTAGCCCCACAGTAAACAAGCAACGATACTGCAACCAATGGAACCTGGTAACCAGTTAATGCGTTTCAGAGGCGCCCAGATATCGCCCAGAAAATCTTGCAGCAGGTAACGGGCAACACGCGTACCAGAATCGACCGCTGTCAGGATAAATACAGCTTCGAACATGACGACGAACTGGAAGAAGTAGGATGCTAACTGGCTGAACCAAGGGATACGAGTGAAAATATCTGCCATACCAACCGCTAATGTCACTGCACCACCGGTGCGGCCATACAAATCCAGACCAATTTCCTGACTCAGTTGTGGTAGATGGATAACATCCATACCTAGTGTGGCAAAGACCTCTGGGGTGGAGTTAATAGCGAAATAGTCAGCAGGATATAGGGAAGTGGCCGCGATCAACGCCATGACGCCAACGACACATTCCGCCAACATTGCACCGAAACCAACAGGAAGAATATCACTCCACTTATCGATTTGTTTTGGCGTTGTGCCAGAGCCGATAAATGCATGAAAACCAGAAATAGCGCCACACGCAATGGTGATGGAGATAAACGGCCACACTGGACCGGCCAGTACAGGGCCATTGCCATGAATAAATTCAGTGACTGCCGGGAATTGGATCTCCGGGTTAATACAGATGACACCCACAACCAGTGCGCCGAATACACCGATTTTCATAAAACTGGAAAGATAACCACGGGGAGTCAATAACATCCATACAGGCAGAGCGGTGGCAAAAAACGCATAGATTGGCAGTGCTAAGCTGACAGTTGATGTACGCAGACTCAGCCATTCACCGAAAGCAGATGCCTGAATGTAAGGGCCGGCAATCACACAAGCCATAATGGTGATAATACCTACCCAAGTTGCTCCGCGCATATTACCTGTGAAGCGCTCCCATAGACCGACTCCGATTGCGACCGGAATGGTCATAAATACTGCAAATGTTCCCCAGGGATTACGTTCTAGCGCATGAACGACCACCATAGATAGGCCTGCCATAGTAATCGTAATGATGAACAACATTGCAAGGCCGGTGCACCAACCAGCAATTGGGCCAAGTTCTGTTTTGGCAACTTCTGACAGGGATTTACCGCTATGTTTCATTGAGGCGAATAAAACAACCGTGTCATGTACGGCACCGCCGATAACACAGCCGATTAACAGCCATAACATACTTGGCAGGTAACCGTATTGAGCGGCTAACACAGGGCCAACCAGCGGTCCTGCGGCTGCGATTGCCGCGAAGTGGCTACCAAAATTGACCCATTTTTTCGTGGGTACATAATCTTTGCCGTCTTCCAGTAAATGGGAAGGTGTAACTTCGCTGTCATCTGCTTTCAGTACCTTTTTAACGAAGAATACGCCGTACAATCGGTAGCAGATAACTAGAATACACAACGTTGCAATGACAAATGTGAGAGCGTGTTGCATTTCTCTTCTCCTGAGAGTTATAAATTTTTACTCGTATCTTGTCATAGGTAAAGGAAGCTATAAGGGAGTGTCTGAGTGAGTGGTTGTATGGTGGGTTAAGTGGTCAGATTCAGCAGGTGAGCGGTGAGTAAGAACTAACTAACCTGCTGAAAATGTGATAAATGTCACGGTTACTTCAATCCTAGTGCTTCTTTTAGTGGTTTTAAATAACGGCGGCTGACAGGAATAGTTTTACCATTGCGTAGAATTAGTTCGGCCTGTCCGTGATCACCAAATAGAATTTCGCGCAGATGGGTCATATTGACCAAATATTGACGATGATTTCTCATCAATGGAGTGCGGGTTTCCAATGTGCGAAGTGTCAGTTCAGTAAATCCTTCTTGCCCATTGGTACACATAACATACACTCCGCTTGGACGGGAGGTGACGTAAAGGATTTCATCCAATTGCACAAGCCAGATTCGGCTGTGGCCGGTGCATGGGATATATTTCAGCGGCTCTTCTGCTTTGAGGGGGAAATATCCTGTTTCTGATGTCCTTGCCGTAATCGTTGTAAGGTTTTAGTTAGACGGCTTCTTTCCAGTGGTTTTAATAAATAGTCAAATGCGTGCTCTTCAAATGCTTGTATTGCATATTCATCAAATGCGGTCAGAAAAACAATATAGGGACGATGTTCTGGATCGAGCATGCCAACCATTTCTAATCCGGTGATACGTGGCATTTGGATATCCAAAAATACAACATCGGGTTTTAGGTGATATATGGCGCCAATGGCTTCAACGGCATTGGCGCATTCGCCAATAATTTGCATATCATGTTCTTCTTCTAGCAAACAACGTAGGTTTTCTCGTGCAAGCGGTTCGTCATCGACAATTAATATATTCATATTCACACAGTTTTATTAGCCTCTTTAATGAGTGGTAAGCGTAAAATTACGCGGGTAAATTTTTCTGGTTGGCAATCTATTTGCACGCCATAATTTTCACCATAGCGAAGTCGTAGTCGTTTATCTACCAGGCTCATTCCTAGTCCATCCCCCATAGAGGCCGATTTATAAAGACCGGCATTATCTTCCACTTCCAGTATTAACAATTGATGCTGTTGATGAGCACGAATAGTAACCCTACCGGTTTCTAATAACTGTGATGTGCCGTGTTTGATCGCATTTTCTACTATTGGCTGGAGAGAAAAAGCCGGTAATTCGGTGTGAAGCAGAGATTCCGGCAGTTCAATGTTTATTTGCAGATGTTCACGGAAACGTGCCTTCTCAATTTGTAAGTAAGCATTCACATGCTCTATCTCATCAGCCAGCGTGACAATCTCTTCTGGTCGTTTCAAGTTTTTACGGAAAAAAGTTGAGAGATATTGTACTAATTGACCCGCTTGATAACTGTCCCGTCTGATTACTGCTTGCAGGGTATTTAAGGCATTAAATAAAAAGTGAGGATTCACTTGCGCATGAAGTAGCTTAATCTCTGATTGCAGCAGTGATTGTTTGTTACGTTCATATTGTCCTGCGAGGATTTGGGCGGATAACAGGCTGGCAATACCTTCCCCTAGGGGGCGGTTGATTGAGCTAAATAGACGATTTTTAGCTTCATAAAGTTTGATTGCGCCGATAACTTGCTGATTTTCTCCCTGTAGCGGAATGACCAGTGTGGAACCTAATTTGCAGGTTGGATTAATTGAACAACGGTAAGGTATTTCATTGCCATCGGCATAAACCACTTCATTATTTTCAATTGCTCGACGGGATTGTTCCGAAGAAATAGGTGTTCCAGGGAGGTGATGATCTGAACCAATACCAATAAACGCCAGGAGTTTTTCTCTATCTGTAATAGCCACAGCGCCTATTTCCAGTTGTTGGTAAATAACTTTTGCTACCTTCATACTGTTATTTTCATTAAATCCTTTTCGCAGAATACCCTCCGTATAGACAGCGATTTTCAACGCTTGAGCAGAAAATGCACTGGTGTATTTTTCAAATATCGCGCGCCGGTCAAGTAGGATACGTATAAACATTGCTGAGCCGATACTATTGGTGACGATCATGGGGGCGGCGATATTTTTAACCAACGCTAATGCTTCACTGTATGGACGAGCGAGCAGTAGTAAAATGCCCATTTGTATTATTTCAGCACAAAACGTAACGACAGCGGCTGTCCAGGGATTAATCAGTCGGTTTATCTGACCACGTTTCGTCAGATAGCTGTGAATAATACCACCGATTAAACCTTCAATAATCGTCGATATCATGCAACTGAAAGCAGTCATCCCGCCAAGAGAATAGCGGTGCAGTCCACCGGTTAATCCCACCAGCACGCCGACGCCTGGCCCACCTAGAAGTCCGCCAAGGACCGCGCCAATAGCACGGGTATTGGCAATGGAATCACCTACATGTAGACCAAAATAAGTTCCCATAATACAGAAAATGGAAAAAGTGACATAACACAGCAGCTTATGAGATAAACGCACAGTAACTTGTAACAGTGGAATAAATAGTGGTGTTTTACTTAGTAGCCAGGCAATAACTAAATAGACACACATCTGTTGTAGTAATAACAACACAAGATTAAATGCGTACATAGACTTTCCGAGAGAATTGTGAATGTTGTTAGTTTACAGAAACAGCTAATAATATTATTAAGAGTTTAGTTTAAGTAGGTTAATATTTGACAAGAATCATGAACCACTACACTATTGTAAAGCGTTTTCCTTTCTGTCAGTGATTATACGCACAAACATATAAGAAATTTCCGTAGAACAATGCGAAGCTATAGCGTTAGTTTCAGGTCGGGTAATTTTGGATGTGTCAGACATCATGAAAAAAAGCACATTTTTTACGATTTTACTGGTTATTTTGCTCACAGCAATGGCTGTGTTATTTCGTTCCCATAACCAATATTTATTGTTGCAAGGTGAAGTTGATGCACCGGAAGTGATTGTGGCATCTAAAGCGAAGGGGCGAGTGGTTGAGCGTCACGTTGAACGAGGAGATGATGTTAAGGCAGGGCAATTGCTGATTACACTCGAAAGCCCGGAATTACTGGCCCAAGTTGCTTCACTAGAAGCTGCTCGTGATCAAGCCAAAGCTCAATTGGAGCAATCTCTTCATGGAACACGTGAAGAGGGTATTCGGAATTTGGAAGCAGGTTTGGCGCAAGCTCAGGCCGAATATGATAATGCGGTTCGTGAATATGATCGTATTCAGAATATAGCATCTAAAGGTTATGTTTCACGGAACGATCTGGATAATGCTCACAGAAGCAGGGATGTTGCCTATCAAAAGATGCAGAGCGCGAAAGCGGTATTAGATGAAGGTATGCATGGTGACAGGATTGAGCTGCGCCAGAAATATACAGCAGCTTTACGTCAGGCTGAACAGCAACTGATTGAGTTACAAACCCAGAGTGATGATTTACAGGTCAAAGCACCTGTCGCTGGGGAAGTTGGGCCGATTCCGGCAGAAGTTGGTGAATTATTTAATGCTAATAGCCCCTTGGTGACACTAGTCCGTGTGCCAGAAGCTTATTTTATTTATAACTTACGAGAAGACATTCTGGCAAAGGTGCGCAAAGGGGAAAAAGTCAAACTTCGTATTCCTGCGCTAGGTGATAAAGAGATCGAAACCGAAGTGCGTTATATCTCTGCGATGGGGGATTATGCGACTAAACGCGCAACTCGTGCTACCGGTGATTTCGATTTAAGAACCTTTGAGGTGCGCTTGTATCCCTTACAGCCTATTGAAGGTTTACGTCCTGGTATGAGTGCCTTGTGGCGTTGGGATAAGTAGGTGACTGATGCGGAGCAAGGTTGCATGGCGTGGTTTTGAACGCGCTTTTAGCCAAGAAATTCGGGCGGTGATTCGTAGTCCAGTTTTTCACTGGTTAAGCTGGTTATTTCCGTTGATGCTATTTGTGCTGATCAGCGCTAATTTCTCAGAAGGGACATTGCTCAATCTGCCGGTATCGGTGGTTGATAATGATCAGAGCCCGCTGTCACGTCATCTAATACGTAACCTGGATGCGGCTTCTCATGCGCAGATTAAATCTTATGATGGGGGATTACAGGAATCTCTTGAACGGCTTGGCAGTGCTAAGGATTACTCCTTACTTTATATCCCACACGATTTTGAAGCTAATGCGCTCAGAGGGCGCCAGCCAACAGTGCGTATGTATTACAACGCGTTGTTTTATGGTGCCGGAAGTTATTCTATTCAAGATCTTAGTGGATTAATGGCAGAGATTAATGCGAAGTACCGTTCCATATTGGCGACAGAAATGGGTCATCAGTTGCCTCCATTAGCTAATGTTACGCTCGTTTATGACAGCCTTTTTAATGCCAGTGGTAGTTACATCTATTATCAGCAGTTTGCGGCCACAATCCATTTGCTCCAGCTTTTTGTTGTAACTTGCACGATTTATAGCATGGCACGTAGCAAAATGTTGATAACAATGAAACCATTTACTTTTGCTCTGTTGGGAAAACTGGCGCCTTATACTCTGTTTTTTACTCTGTTGTTGATTGTTGAATTGGCCGCTCTGATTGGTGTATTTGATGCAAAAGTGAATGGTAACCCAATATATATGGTGATAGTGGGTTTCTTCTACGTTATTGCTGCTCAAAGTGTTGGCCTGTTGCTGTTTACTTTCACTAATAGCGTACTGACGGCTTACAGTTTAATTGGGGTGTTAGTAAGTATTGCGACAACTTTTTCAGGTATGTCAGTGCCAGAATTATCAATGATATTACCGGCGCGGATAATTGCCAATATTGAGCCTTTGACGCATGCGCTAAATGCGATGTTTGATATTTTTCTACGCGAGGTTTCTTTATTGGGTATTTTATCTGTTTGTGCGTTATTGCTTATTTATCCGATCGTTTGCTTTCTGCTAGTACGAAACCGGTTATTTAAACGACTTAACCTGCCACAAGGTGATGAATAATGCAGATGTATTGGCAAACTTTTCGTCGGGTATTAATGGGAATGTTGGAAAAACCCATGTGGATGTTGATGCTGGTTTCCTTGTGTATGATGAGTCTGGTGTATGTTCGACCGACAGTATGGGATTTGCCGGTTGCCGTAATCGACCAAGATCATAGTTCTGCTAGCCGTGCTTTGATACGTCAACTCAACTCTACGGCTAAAATTGCTGTCCACAGTTATGATAATTTGGCTGATGCTCGTCACGATCTACTCCTCCGTGAAATTTTTGCAATCATTATTATTCCTACGGACTTGGAGAAAAATATCCTGAATGGAAAAAATATCACCTTTCCGATTTATGGCGATGCAACCAGCCGTCTTGCTAATGGACAAATTCAGCAAGAATTGACTTCTGCTCACCGGCAATTATTGAATGAATATAACAGTGAATTACTACTAAAATATGGTTTTAGTCCTGAACAGACAAAGTTATTATTAATGCCGATTCGTAGTGAAACTGTGGGGTTATTTAACCCAGGCGTCAGCTTTGCTGCAATTGTTTTTCCCGGTTTGTTGGTGATGTTATTACAACACTCGTTATTGATATCTTGTGTGCGGGTCAGTATTACGATACGCAGTACGCCGAAAGGTAAACCACCATTGCCTGTCTATTTGGGGGCATTGTCGGCGTTATTGCCAATCTGGCTTTTTCTCTCCATTATATTTTTTGTGCTTTGGCCGTGGGTGTTGGGATATCGGCAGGAAGCATCTATTCCTTTGTTATTAATGCTGACTTTCCTGTTTATGTTAGCGGTGCTCGGATTAGGGAAATTAGTGACAGAATGTATGCGCAGTGTAGAAATGATCTATTTGACGATTGCTCTACTTACAACGCCTGTGTTCTATATTTCCGGCACCATTTGGCCGGTACAGGCAATGCCTGATTGGGTAAGAGCAATCTCTTCCGCCTTGCCGTCTACTTGGGCGACAAAAGCGATTGCCGGTGTTAACCAGATGGGGTTGCCATTACAGAGTGTATTGGGAGATATTTCTATGATGCTGGTTCTTGGCGTGATTTATACTCTGCTAGGAATTTTGATAGCTATGGTGCGTCATGGTGAATTCAGGAAAATAATCTATTATTTGCGTAGGGCGTTTAAATGATGATTCCATATTTTTATTTTCCATACAATTAAATTCTATTATATTATTTGCGGAAACCGCAGCCATTTTGCTGCGGTATTTCCATCGAATTTCCCACCTAGAATCTCGTTTTTTTCAGCGAAAACAAAAATAATATATTTTTAATAATAAAGGCACTGATTAAAAAACAGAGGAAAAAGAAAAGCGCATCGATATAAGTAAGATTAAGATAAATAAAATAGACTAACGTGACGCCAATGGCGGAATCAAGTTGATCGAATAAAATAAACAATCGCTTATTTTGCTCTGGGTGTTGTCCCGGTGGTGCGCCGAGTTTCCTTTTTAGCCAGGAGTTTGGCAATTCGAAAATAACATAGCCGCAACCTGCCAGAAACCCGGTAAGTAAACAGGAGGAAATAGTCTGGGGAATAATCAAGTCTTGGGTTCCGGTGCCGAGAACTAACCACAATAGCGAAAATAGCGCGGTAATAATGGGTACAACAATAAAACCGCGCCAGGTCTTGTTACGGCCGAAATAACGTTGGTGTACTGGGATTGCCAAGCAGGCAAAATAGTTTTTCGTCACAATCACCATATGTAAACAACCACCAAGGATGACGGGGAGCAGTAGAATCCATCCGTGGTAAAAACTATTGAGCATAAAGACTCCAGAAATGAAGACCAGTAAATAAAACAAACCCTGCGAGTGTTGTGCTGATGATAGTATTGAGACCCTTGAATTTATAAAATGGGCGATCCCATAGCATGGCGATACTGAATCCAAGAAGCGCTAATGTTAGTAAGAGATGGCTTAACCACGGCTCGACTATTAAGCTTACCAAAGCGTAACCACTGAGAATAAATAAGCTCCAGAATACGGGCATACCAAGGTAGGAAAGTTGATTTTCATTCTGAATATTCCCAACTTCATTAAATACAGATAATCGCAGACAACCACTAATGATCATTAAGATAATAAACAGGGAATACCAAGATTGATAACCAGAGAGATAAAGGATAATTGCTGGTGAGATCAAGTAAATAAGTTGATCCATAAATCCATCAAGATAGCGACCAAACGGACGGACAATATTTAAATTTCTGGCTAGAATGCCATCGAGCGCATCGCCAAGCATGGCAAGATATAAAAACGCAATAGCTAAATAATACCAATGTTGTAATGCGGCTGCTACAGAGAGAGCGCTAAATACCGCCCCGCCAATAGTAATATAGTCTGCTCTGTTTAGATGAATGATGAAATGATTATTGTTCATAATTTTTCCTTATGTGGAATGGAAGATAATTGTCCTTTCGCAAGCATATTGATCAACGCAATGCGGTTTATTTTGCTGTTATGACGAATGTCGACAGGGATAGGGTTAACATAATAAATACGGGTAACTAGTGTGAGCGCCAACTCGTCTAAAATAGCGGGTAAATCTGTCGGGAGTGTGGCGCTTTCCAGTATCAGAGCGGCTCCGCCTAAAGGATGTGGTACGAATGCGTTTTGAGTGACCTCAGGCAGTTCATTGATCCTTTTTTCCAATACGTAGGGATGGATGATACGGCCATCATCTAGCACTACTTTGTCTTTTACCCGTCCAAGTAGCCAGAGCTGTCCTGTGGTATCCAGATAGCCAACGTCACCGGTGCAGTGCCAAATGCCTCCCTGTTTACGTGGGAGTTTGTTTTCTTTCGTTGCTTGAGGGTTATCAATATAGTCTTTGAGCACATGAGGCCCAGCAACTAAGACTTCACCGGCATTACCGGCGGCCAGTGGGGTAATTTGTTGGGGATTAGCTGTTATTTCCCGGATACATATTTCTGCTTGTGTCACCGGTTTTCCGACCAGATAACCATCATGAGTTGCCCAGTGGTTTAATTGAGTCGTCATTTCGACGGTACTGATTGGTTCAACCTCAGTGGAGCCATAGACCACCAAATGTCGAGCATGTGGAAAGACGGTCAGGCAGTTTTCAAGCAGAGCTTTGTTGGCAGGCGCGCCACCTACGATGACTGTTCGCACATTGGGGAATGACAATCCTTTGCTCTTAGCATAACCGGTGACTTTGCCCATATAGGCGGGAGCGCCGCTGAGGCATGTAACACCTTTGTCCTGCACTTGTCTG
Source organism: Photorhabdus luminescens subsp. luminescens (assembly GCF_001083805.1). Lineage (GTDB taxonomy): Bacteria > Pseudomonadota > Gammaproteobacteria > Enterobacterales > Enterobacteriaceae > Photorhabdus > Photorhabdus luminescens. Next base: position 80,312 of record NZ_JXSK01000010.1, read on the forward strand.
ACGAGCTTCTGCGGATCGACAGTTGCGGGATGGGCAAAGTCAAAATCAGGCAGAATACTGCTGTTGCCACAGCACAATGAGTGCAGCACCATAACGGGGAAACTGTGTAGGTCAATCTCACTCTTTCCCTCAGAAAAAAGCGCTGTTATGGCATAAAGTTGTGCTAGCAGGCTGTCATGGGTGCGGTTTGCGCCTTTGGGTATGCCGGTGGAACCTGAGGTAAAGGTAATTAACCCAGTTGTATCCGGCGGTAAGTCTCGACAGATAAAGTTATTTAGAGGTAAATGTTGACTGGGTGCTTCCAGCGCTTTCATGCCCCAGATGCGTTGTCCGATGACAAAACGTCGCATTCGCCACAGTTCAGGGATTAAAAACCAGAATTTTCCTAACGTAGGTTGAGTGATCACCGCCGATAATTTGCTGCGGCGCAGTATCTCCCTCAGTTGCTTTTTGGAAAGCCCGCGCTCAAGCATAACGGGAACTAGCCCGAGCCCCAGAATGGCGATAAGCAATGGATAAAGTACTAATCCTGGTTGAATAATCACCAATAAGCGATCGCCAGCGACGAACCCGGCTTGGGTTAACTGATGCTGGAAATGGGAGGCATGAGAAAAAAATTCCTGAAAGCTTAAACCTCTACCGTGATCCCGTGAATGTGGCGCTTGCAGCGCTAAATGCTCAGGATGTTTTTGGGCTGCATCGACAATGGGCTGACAAATATTTGTCATGCGATCCTCCTGTAGTAAAGCGCGTATTGATGTTTGGTGGCAGCCGGTGTGTTGAAAAGCCGTCCTGCGGTCTTGAGCGAGGTATTATCTTCACGCATCAGGGCTCCTCCCAGACGGGGGTGAATACGTTTGGCGCTCTGTTCAAATGAGCAATACAGCGTGTTGTACAGCTGACTGCCCCGGTATTGCGGTGCGACTGCCACAGTTTTTAACAGTCCGATAGCGGGCTGACCTTTTTGCAGGACTGACAGACTCAAAATTAACCCGGCAATTTCGCCACCAGGAGTTTTAGCCAGAAATGATGCAGGGTAACGGCAAAAAGGTTTAATAAACTCCTCACCACAGTGCTGTTGAAATGCTGACCAAGATGGAGTGGTATAAGCGAAATTCTCACCAAACACCGAGTCGATAAAAGAATAAAGTTTAACTTGCTCTTGCATCCATAATTCTGGTGTTAATGGTAATAATGTTGCTTGAATATCAGGAAGTTTTTGCGCGCGTTGATGAGCTTGTTGAAAGTTGACTGCTATTGCTTGGGTATCGTCGAATATCGAGGTATAGCGATAACGGATATCAAACCCTAACTCTTTTAACAAAAGGTGATAGTAAGGAGGGTTATAAGGCTCATGCTCAAAGGGAGGCACATCAAAATGATCAAGTCGAACACGGTAGTGTCCGAAAGTTGAAAAGTTAATCGGCCCGTAGAGATTGCACGCACCATTTTCCTTGGCCCATTGTTCTAGAGCGCTAAACAACATGGTGTTGCTTGCTATGTCATTATCAGTTTCCCAAAAGCCGAAAAATGCAGCAGATCGGCCATCAACTCTATGAGGTACTAAAAAGCCGACAAGACGAGTTTTCCCTGGAATGCAGCCAATCCAGGCTTTACTGTGATTAAACCAAGAATTCTTCGGGCTGAACTGCTGTTGTACTTTTTCCCGGTCTTCACCAGGCCATAGCGGCCAATCGCGATAAATACTGGGCGGAAGGTCAAGAAAACCTTCAGGTAGTGGATTGGCTGGAGACCACTCTCCCATGAAGATATTAGACATGTTCACTCCTTGATGTCAGCTCTTCTACAGTGGTGTCGTGCAAGCGGACAACAGTCCCAGTTGCTCCATCCATGTGTACCCGATCGCCATCTTTCAAAATTTGTGTGACGGCGGGAATGCCGACGATGGCGGGGATCCCCAGTTCACGAGCAACAACGGCGGAATGTGAAAGTGTGGAACCGCGCTCGATTAGTAATCCGCCTGCTGTAGGGAATAACGGCGCCCAACCGGGATCGGTGCGTATAGTACACAGGATCTGCCCTGCCAGCGACATTTCATCTTGTGGGTTTTTAATTAATCGGATAGTTGTTTCAACTTGCCCTGGGTAGCAACCTATGCCCTGTAGCATGCTGCTATCGGTTGGGGCTTGTTTTTCCCGATAGGGATAGCTGTAATCTTGCTGCTGATACAGCGAGCCTCTAATGAAAAGGTGATGAGCGGGTTCATCCTCGGTTTCGTAGCTGGCATATTCTTGCTTGCGTATAGCAACTAAAGGCTTAAGTTGGGTTTGTATTGCTGTTCCTTCGTAGCTGCTGTAGATCTCCTCTAACGTGAGATAAAAAATATCGCGGGGTTCAGCGAGGATACCTTCTAGAGCATAGGCTTGGCCAAGTTGTATGAAAATATCCCGGTATAGCCCAAACATACGGGTCCGGGTGAAGCGCATATTTTCCCGGTGGCGTATCGCCTGACGTAATTTCTGCAAATTCTTTTTGAAGGCGTTCATACGTCTGGAGCCAAGTCGCTCGTGTATTTGTTGAAATGCCGTATTTTCGGCCTGAGTACGTAATTTTCTTTCCCGGCTAGATAGGGTCTCTGGTGTGAGAGTATCAATAGCAAGGTAGTTTTTTAGTATCAGAAATAGAAAACTGGGATCTTGTTTTAGCGTGATGGTTTCCAGCTTCAATTCACCCATCGTGCGATCGCCATATTTTTTAATATAATCAATGCACTGCTGGTGGAATGATTCATCGAGTTGGCGTACTTGGGTCAGTAGGGTACGAGCATCGCCGTGGGTTAACAGGTTGCATAACTCAGGGTGTTGGCGCACATATTGGCACATCTTTAACAGCACTTTGGTCGGTTGGGTGCTTTCAATATCTTCATCCCCAGAGAGAAGATCGCCTAGTAATGCAGATGAATTCTCAATACCGGCAGCAATTAGTCCACGATTTACCCGGCCATTAAACATCATCACGTAGAAGTCGTTCAGGATCGGCGTCGTCCAGCGCCGTAGCAGATGTTCATCCAGATATTTCAATTTCTCGATCAGTTGGCCGCTGTTACAAGTATGCGGCTCTGTTTGTTTTATGGCGGCGGCATGCCATTTGAATTGCTCTAAAAATAGTTCTACCCGTTGATCCATAGTCCTAAAGGCATATAACAGGCGCAGAAGCGCCCACCCCATTTTTGGCAGTTTCTTTATTTTATCGCCCAGTGGCAGTGCTTTATCCTCAACAAAATCAACCGGGTCTTCTAGCCCCATCATCCTTTCCATATCTTTTTTATTGGTTTGGAAAGAGGGAAGTAATAATAGCCCTTTATACCAATTGTTGATGTTGTAATAGATCCTGCCTTTAATTAAACCGAGCATATTTTCCAACATGGAACGATGTTGGTTAACTTGTTTATCCGAGCAACCTAAGGCACGTATTGTCTGTTCATAAACGGTGGCATAGCCTGCACGAGCAAAAGAGAAAGTCAGAGGTGTTGTTACTCCACAATAAGACTCCTGAATATTGGAATTATCGAAGATAATATGGCGTTCGCTTTTATCATCCTGGCGTGGCAATCGGGTTATTGGCCGAGTCTGTAGAATAAAGATTTTATGGTTTTGAATCGTCCATTCGATATCTTGTGGACACCCTCGTGCTGCCGCGATTTTTTTGCCAATATTTCGTAATGCATAGATTTCATTATCGAGTAAGGTCGGTTCCCACTGTTTTTCTTCCGCGACGGGTATTGTTACTGTACCGCTGCCATTAGTGGTATCGAAAACAGTTGTTGTCTCTTTTTGTGTGATATGACGTTCAATCTCGGATGTAGTGAGATGAACTGAGAATTCGTCGGTATCGCATTCGCCGGAAACCACGCCTTCTCCGGTACCCCAGGCAGATGAGATTAGGCAATGTTGTCTGCTGCCGGTAACTGGGTGTGCAGTAAACATGACACCAGAGACCTCGCCAGCAACCATGTTCTGAATGATGACAGCACTACTGATATTGCCCATTGGTAGCCGCTTGTGTAGGCGATATTGTAATGCACGCGTGTTAAAAGCTGAGGCCATCACAGCACGTAAGCTATTGGCAAGTGCGGATTTACCCCGTTGAAATAGGTAGCTGTCCATCTGCCCGGCAAAAGAGGCATTAGCGGCGTCCTCGCCGATGGCTGATGAGCGAACGGCGAAAAATATATCTGGGTGATTTTCTGATAAGAGAGCCAATTCTTCTTCTAATTCAGTAGGCAATGGAATCGACTGTATCCACTGACGTAATGGCGCAGCAATAGCATCGAGTTTTTCCTGATTGATATCATCTGGTACGGTAGCCAACTGTTCTATGACGTTGCTTGCAAATGTATCTTTGATGAGTAGGCTATTGAGTACTTCGCTGCTGATGACCCAATAATTAGGTACAGGAAAACCGTTTTGCGTAAGCCATAATAAATTAGCCGCTTTGCCGCCTAAGGAATGTTCCGCTAATTCAATAGCGTTATCTTGAGTGTAGAGATATTTCATATTATTCCACCAATGCAGCAATAGGATACTTTGCTTACATCATGGTCTTATTTGCACGTAATATTGTTGGCGTGAATAGATCAATAAGATATGAATGTATTACAAGCTATTGCCGCACCCTTATTTTAGAGGAAGAGTAAATTAAATAGTTTATACCCGTCATCTTTCAAGTTGCCTCTTTGTTGGCTGCGCTCACTCACCCCGGTCACATAGTTATCTATGCTCCCGGGGATTCGCTCCCTTGCCGTCGCGATGCATCTTGAAATCCATAGGGTATATTCGGTTGATTATTGATTCCGTGTTAATGAAATAAGCCAGCGGAGAGTTTTCATTGTGCGCTCCATAAATGGATAGCCGACAACATTGTGTGCCATCATATAAAGCGGAATCCTTCTCATCCATAAATCACGCAGTGCTAATTCATAGCCACGACGCCAATGTATTGGATCAAGAGAGAGCCCCGATTTTTGCTCAAGCTCAACCCGATGTAGTTCAATATAATAGGCCACCTTATCCGCATCGCTTTGGTGGTCTAAGCTAAAGGCCAGAAGTTCTGCCAGGTCGCGTTGTGGTAAATGCACAGTAGACAACTCCCAATCCCAAGCGCATAAACGTAACCCAGTTTCCTGTTGCCGGAAGGCAATATTGCGTGGGTTAAAATCACCGTGGATCAATGTCTTTGGCATCTGTTCGATTTCCTGCCACCAGGTGGCGGCATTGTCTACCCAGTACTGGAAATCTTTCTCTTCTTCGGCGGTGAACAACTCAGGGAATGCTTGGTGGACAAAATTACCCAATTTTTGCCACAGGGGCTTCATTTGCGAAACCGTATCGGCATTCGGAATTTGCAGTTGTGGGAACCTCCACGTGAGCTCTTCTTCTCGTCCCAACCAGATAGAATGAATATCGGCTACGCCTCGGATGGCGGCTTCAAGGTGACACTGCTCCCACGGTGTTTCCAAGTTAATATTGTTCATTAACACCATATCGTGGAGCAATTCTTCAATCAGGGCATAAGTTCCGGTTGCTTCGTTTTCAATCACACCATAGATAATTGGAATATAGTGCATCAACCGTGGATCTTGCTGATTCATAATAGCCAGTTCACGGCTATGACTTTGGTTAAATTCAAGCTGATGTTCAAAATCCTGGAAAACGGCAAACAACTCAGGAGAACAGTGTTTGGCGATATCCAGTACCATATTAACGACCTCACTTCCCAGAGGTTTCAGTTTCAGCATCACGGGTAAATCATGCTGTGCGGATGTCGTCATAGAAAAAGGAAATAGACCAATTAAACGTTCCGCATAATTCGAGCTCAGATGTGTCAGCATGCTGTGTCCATCACCGCCAGAAAACTTGGGTTTGATTGTGGTCAAATGGGCCCCTTGTAACACAGGGTTAAAACTTGCTTGTTGGAAAAATGACAAATCAAGTTCTTGCGGGGTGTGCGGAACAATATTGCTAGTGGGTGCAGGACGGTAGCGACCAAGTTTTTCATGTGATTGAGCAAACTCATCCGCAGCAATGGCTGACAGTGTTGAAATATCAAGGGCCAGGCAATAGCTGGCGATGATCTCAGCCAGGCGGGCAGTGCCGTTTTCATCGGCGCATCCCAACATGTTCAGACATTCACGTTGATGTGGTAAATAGGTTCCCCCGCCGATGGTGCCAACGATCAAAGAGGGTAGTGTGACACTGCAATAGACACGGTTGTCGGCAGTTAATGTCATGTGCAAATGGGCGACTGAAGATTCATGTACACAGGCGATATCCTGACCTAAAGCGGTAAACATCCCGGCGATAACATTTGCGGCATTAATATTTACGCCGACCATCCCTGAGGCGATCGCCCCCTCGCAGATATGATGATAAGCCGTGACGAGTTGTTGTGGCGTGACCTTCAATATCTGCTGACAGGATTCAGCATTTAGGTAAACTTCTGCCACTACACGTGTTCCACGTCCTTCGATGAAAGATTGATAAGCGACTTTTTTATCGCCCGAAGTATTCCCATCGATCATAAAGTGACGCAGTGGTATAAACGCCATTTTGACTAACTGCTGTTGGATCCACTGACATGCATACCAGGTGCAGATGGTGGTCATATTTTGACCCGCCGCCGCCGCTGTATTATAGATGAATTGCAGATGGACGCTGCGTCCGATGATTTGTGGTTTTATTTCCAGCAATTGTGCGTGTTTAGAATGGCGTCCAATTTCATTCCGTAGTTCGCTGATATGCTCGTTGATCCAATCACTGAACATAATACTGTGTGAAACACTGTAAAATTCGAAACGAGGGGCACGTATCATGCGTTGGCCAAGTACACGCGCCGTTGTACCCCCTGATTGCATAATGGCCGAGGAACCACGGGATATTGATGCAATTAAAGCGCCTTCTGTGGTGGCAAGTGGCGCATAATATACCCCTTGAGCGTATTGTCCCTTTATCAAGATAGGTCCGGCAATTCCTACAGGGATTTCTATTGAACCGATAAATCCCTCAATGGTTTTGGTTAATTTTGTTGCATCTAGATGGGTATCTGCCACGTGTTCTAATGTATGTCCGGTGTGTTCTGCTAAATAATCCAGACGTTTTTGCCGGGCTTCCTCGGTATAGGTATAGAGGTGGCGGCGGGGCAATAATTTTATTTGGGTTGCTTCTTGGTGTTTAATACTGAATATATCGCGCGATAATTCTAGAATAGAACTTCGCGCACAGTTTTCTATGTGAGCAGTGGTATTATCTGAAGCATCACGTACATATGATTGGAGAATTTTTTGCAACATAACTGTCTTTCCTTTAATGCCTAAGCAAACCCAAGCTTTATTAAGATGCTGGCAGTGCAAACTGAATAACCTAGCACCATGAATATTCCCACGACAGCTTCATCGCGTTTGCGATTTTGGATGGTGGGGTTATAGAGGAATTTGCCTAATTGCCATAGACACAATACATAACAAACGACCAAGATAATTAACGCCCATAACGCTATACCATCAGTGGTGATATTGATTAGCCAAATCTGTAACGCCAACATTACAGTGAGTAAGGCTGCGATAATAGCGACGGCTCCCTTTCTGCCGAAAATAGATGAATAAGTTGGTATTTCTTGGCGCTCTTCATCTGGGCCTTTACATTTGCGTGTAATTTCAAAACTAAATCCAGAGAAAAAGCACAACCCCATTAAAACCCATATTGGAAAAGTCAGTTTGAGGTCAGGGCTGGCGACGTTGCCCAACCACCAGATAATGAGTGGCATTACTAGCATATGGGAAATAGCGTACCAAGTAAGGTGTTGGTTTAACCATTCACCGATGAAGAACTCTTTCCCCATTAGACAGGTCCAGATGAAAACTAACAGCCAGGCAAAAGTAACTGAACCAATTCCCCGATCTAAAAATAGACTTCCGCCTAATTGCAATGCGATACAACAGATACCAAGCACTCGTAGATTTTTCAGCGTAATAATACCGCGTTGTAGAATTCGCTGTGGATGATGTTCACAATCCAGTTGATAATCTTTATGCTCATCGAATATCCGTAATAGTAAAAAATAGGAGAAGGACATCAGGCAACCGAGCAGGATCTCCCATGATAAAACCGGCTTTTCTCCTATTGAATAAAAAGCTACGGAATAGCTGATGATATAAAAGATAAAGAAAAGCGGTGCATTTTGTAGCGGGAAGCGCTCATCCATCCATAGCTTTATCCTCTTACCAATGAATTTTGAATAAATATCTTGGCTTTCCATACATCATTCCTATTTTTTGTATAAAGATTAAACTATATACATTCGTGACAATTCAGCCCGAGGATAATCAATCCAGAAGTGAATCTTATATAAAGTCTATGCGTGCTTTTTAGCGTTATCTCTCTAAATAACTTGGTAAATACGTATGGACTTGTGTCATACATTAAGCCAAAAGTTTGCAGTCGGCTATAATCAGTATGTGTAAATTTTAATTTTAGTATGCAACTTATGTTTACATTTTTTTATATAACTGTATGTTTATATGAATTTTTATTTCTACTTTAGATCAAAAAGCGACAAGCGACGATATCATATTCTAAGCTGATATTGATGGGTATCTGCTTGTTATCTACAACAACTTTGCCATGTAAATAAATTTTTCGTAGGACAAAGTTTCTTCATATAAAATACCGGAATAAAATAATAAATGATTAGTAATTGTAATTGACCGAGTGATGAGATGTTTTGATTTAGCGCAGTTTATAGTCAGATATTACCCCAATAATTGAAAGGTAATATTTACAGTTAGGTTTGTATTGGATTCTTGATGTAGGATCGGGGAATGCCGATATATTTTGGCTAAATAGCTACGTTACTTTATTAAGTAAGGAGTCTGAGCTGTGTTAGGAAAAATCCACAATCTTACTCTGCGCTGGTTTACTGCTGTCCGTGATAGTTATGTTGTTGTCAACCAGTATAAGCAGGAAGAGGTTAGTTTCAGCGACGAAGCCAATAATCTGATTCTGATAGTGATCCGTACAGAATTATGGGGGTGTATTAAAAATTTGGTAGATGCGATAGCGTTGAAGTCCATGCTTATTGTTCTCTGTGCAGGGTTGTTGCAATTGGCTGAGTGTATAAAAGCGAGTTTGCCGGAGGGCGTGGATCAACACGATCTTGCGCGATTATCATGTTGATCAGGGTAGAAATTCCGGTAGATGCAGCGGGAATAGATCGGTTATTACGGAAATCTTTTGATACCCCGGCAGAAGCGGAATTGGTCCAACAATTGCGGGAAGATGGATTATTGACGTTAGGCGTGGTCGCCACAGATGATGAAGGCCAGGTAATCGGTTACGTGGCTTTTAGTCCGGTAGATATTAATGGTGAAGATCACCAATGGGTTGGTCTGGCGCCGCTAGCAGTCGCTGAAGAATATCGTCGGCAGGGGGTTGGTGAAAAGCTGGTGTATGAAGGGTTAGATAGCCTGAATGAATTTGGTTATGGCGTTGTCGTGGTCTTAGGTGATCCGCACTATTATCGCCGGTTTGGTTTTATGCTTGCCAGTGAGCACCAGTTGTATTGCCAGTGGCCGACGTATGAATCTCATTTCCAGGTATATGAATTAGCTGATAGTTTTTTGGCTGATCATCAGGGATTGGTTACTTACTCCCCACACTTTGGCCGTTTCTAATTGATGCTAAATATTCTGCTATACAGACGGGCTGGCAAATAACCAGCCTCTCTTTTTGCTGTTTACTTAATTGTTTTACTTGATATTCCAGACGTGATGCACTGGAGCGATTTCCAGCATGACAACTGAAAACTAGCTGTAACGGTCCTTTCCCCCTCAGTGATTTTGCTCCTGTTCCGTTTTCATGTTGTGCAAAACGGCGGTGAATATTTGTCGTTATCCCGGTATAAAGCATGCCTGATTTTGTTTTTAGTAAGTAAAGAACCCATTGATTTTCGGCCATATAATTTTTTTCTGAATTTTCTATTTTTGATATCTATATTTCACTCGAACGTTTTTCTATATCATTTTTCTGAATAATTTAGTCTAACTTATTATAATATAACAGTTTTATAAATCCCGTTACTTATCAATTTGCGATACGTTGTATTTTTTATTCAAAAAAATTGAAATAGAATAGCAATAATTGCTAATTTTTATTCCGGCCTTTAGAGCATACTATGATCCATATCACAGAGAGTAACTCATTCCACTAAAAATTGATCAAGGATCATAGTATGAAAAACGTAAAATATATCGCTGTTGCTTTAGCTTTAAGTGCTATCTCTTTTGGCAGTATGGCGGCAAAAGAAGTTCAAACCTCTTCTTCTCCTAAAGTTGGTGTAGTTTCTGTAACGGGGGCTGATACTTTGGAAACCCTAAGTGCCGAATTGTCCAAAAAAGCTGACAAAGCAGGGGCATCTTCTTTCCGTATTATTTCTGCTAGCGGTAAGAATCAATTATCAGGTGTTGCTGAAATCTATAACTAATTTATAGTAGAACATACTGAACCCTGGCTCTGTCAGGAGATGTCAGAACACGCCGTAGGATGATGTTTATCCCGGCGTGGTTCTGGGCTTCCAGGCAGATATAATCCTGCTATTGGAGAAAGAGTGAACACCACTGAAAACTTTCAGATTATCCACAGATACCTTGTAAGACAGCATGTCCTAACACTTTGTACAGCAACGAGTGATGATATTTGGTGTGCAAGTTGCTTCTATGTTTTCAATGCCGATGAGATCGCTTTCTGGTTTATGACTGAACTTCATACTCGCCACGGTGAAATGATGCAGGTAAACCCGCAGGTTGCAGGTACCATTGCCGGGCAGATTCGAAATATTGCACAGATAAAAGGAGTTCAGTTCAAAGGAGAAGTTATTCGTCTTGAGGGTGAAAAAGATAAAGTTGCCAGAGCACGTTATTGCCGTCGTTTTCCTGTGGCAATTGCTGCTGAAACTCCTATTTGGCAACTGAATCTCAGTGAAATAAAGATGACTGATAATACGCTTGGATTTGGTAAGAAAATCTGTTGGCAGCGATAAAATTATCTTAATCTATGAATAATCTGATTGTGGCTACCACGCCACAGTAAACCGGGTTCATAAAGATCTTGTATAAATTTGCCATCCACTAGCACATTAATATAGCTGACAATTTCCCGTTGAATTTCGCTAAGTTCCCTTAGCAGATAACCTGTCCAAAGCCAAATGTCCTTGTCTGGGCACTCTGCTTTAACCCGTTTTACCAATTTCAGGATCGCGGGTGAATTGTGTGGGTGTAGGGGATCGCCGCCAGATAAAGATAGTCCTTGTCGTTTAATGCGTTTGTCCTGTAAATCAAAAATTACACGGTCTTCCATCTCCTGCGTAAATGGTTGGCCGGAGTTCACCCGCCAGGTACTTTTGTTATAACAACCGGGGCATTGATGTTCGCACCCGGCGACAAATAGTGTGCAGCGGGTTCCGGGGCCGTTGACTACATCAACAGGGTAGTATTGGTGGTAATTCACTTTGTTAGCCTGCCTTAAATGAGTCTAATTTCCCATTTGTCAGATGTTTTACTCTGCGTTTCACCTCTTCTTGTTTACCTGCATTGAATGGGCGAGCATCGGGGCTTCCCAGATAACCACAGACGCGGCGGATTACTGATACTCTGGAAGGTTCATGATTGCCACAACGTGGACAAGTAAACCCTTTATTGGTACAGGAGAATTCACCGGTGAATCCACAGTCATAACACTCGTCGATAGGGGTGTTGGTACCGTAATAAGGGACACGTGAGTAGCTGTAATCCCAGACATCTTCCAGAGCTTTCAGATTATGTTGCAGATTAGGATATTCGCCGTAACAGATAAAACCGCCATTTGTTAGTGGTGGATAAGGGGCTTCAAAATCCAATTTGTCATAAGGATTGACCTTCTTTTCAACGTCGAGATGAAAACTGTTGGTGTAATAGCCTTTGTCTGTCACGCCTTCAATCACTCCAAACTCAGCGGTATCAAGGCGGCAGAAACGGTTACAGAGATTTTCACTTGGCGTGCTGTATAAACTGAAACCATAACTTGTTTCTTTTTTCCATTGATCAGTAGCTTTTCGCAGATGATCAACAATTGAGAGTGCTTTTACACGTAATTGTTGATCATCAAATAGATGAACCTGATTGCCATACAAAGCATTAATGGTCTCATGAATACCAATATAGCCCAGAGAGATAGAAGCCCGGCCATGCTTAAAGATTTCAGCGATATTATCATCGGCTTTTAAACGAACCCCGCAGGCACCTTCCATATAAAGGATTGGCGCAACACGTGCTTTGACACTTTCCAGGCGGGTAATACGGGTCATGAGTGCTTGTTTTGCCAGTACCAGACGTTTGTCTAGTAATTGCCAGAAATGTTTTTCATCTCCTTTGGCTTCAATAGCTATCCGAGGCAGGTTCAAACTGATAACCCCTAAGTTATTGCGTCCTTCATGAATTTGTTCGCCTTTTTCTTCATAAACACCAAGGAAACTGCGACAGCCCATTGGGGTTTTAAAGGAGCCTGTGATTTTAACCACTTGATCATAGTTAAGAATATCAGGATACATGCGCTTGCTGGCACATTTGAGAGCCAATTGCTTGATATCGTAGTTAGGATCACCGAGTTTGTAATTCAGGCCATCACGGATGGCAAATACCAGTTTGGGAAATACCGCTGTTTTGTGGTTCTTACCCAAACCAGCAATGCGGTTACGCAGAATAGATTGCTGAATGAGACGGGACTCTTTTGACATCCCCAGACCGAAGCCAAAAGTGACAAAAGGAGTCTGCCCATTGGCGGTGTGCAGTGTATTAACTTCATATTCCAATGATTGGAAAGCGTCATAACACTCTTTTTCTGTTCGTGCTTCGGCATAAGATTTTTTATCGCTGATATCCCACTGTTCGGCAATTGCCAAGTGTTTTTCATAGCTGGCTTTAACGAAAGGGGCCAATACTTCATCTATACGGTTGATGGTGGTACCGCCATAAATATGGCTGGCAACTTGAGCAATAATTTGGGCCGTTACCGCCGTTGCGGTTGAAATAGATTTTGGCGGTTCTATTTCAGCATTACCCATTTTGAACCCATTGGTTAGCATGTTTTTCAAGTCGATTAACATACAGTTAAACATTGGGAAAAAGGGGGAGTAGTCGAGATCATGATAGTGAATTTCACCTCGTTCGTGAGCCAATACCACATTACGCGGCAGAATATGTTGTTTGGCATAATGTTTGGCAACAATCCCGGCCAACAGATCCCGTTGAGTTGGAATCACCTTGCTATCTTTATTTGCGTTCTCATTGAGCAGGGACACGTTATTCTGTTCAACTAAGCCACTGATTTCTCGATTAAGTCGGCTATGTAATTCTCGGACAGTATCTCTGTCGTGACGATATTGAATATAGCGGTGGGCAAGGTGCTTATGGTTGTCTGCTATCAATTGCTTTTCTACTGCGTTCTGAATATCTTGTACATCAATTTGCCTGTAGTCAGCCAGTAATTGCGTTATCGTGGATGCAACTTGAGAACAATACTCATCATCCGTTATGCCAATGGCAGAAGCGGCCCGTTTTACGGCATCTCTGATACGTGTTTCATCAAATGGTACCTGACGGCCATCCCGTTTTATCACAACAGTTTTCACAATATGACTCCTTGAGAATGTTGTCCAAAAAGGCAAACTATTCTCGTACTGATATTCAGCTTACAAGGTGAGTGATTCTATATATTGGTCTATTTTTATATTTAAACACAATATATAGTAAATTGAAGTGAAATAATCACGTTCTCACTTGATCTGAAACAAAGAATGGAGACCTATATTTAAGGTCCGTTGGAAAGTACAACTCCTTGGTCAGCAACTAGCCAAGGAGTTGTAGAAAACAGGCTAGGGATTATTTACGAATTGCGATTGCTTCGATTTCGATTTTAACGTCTTTCGGCAGACGGGCTACTTCAACGCAAGAACGTGCTGGGAAAGATGCATTGTGTTCTTTGAAGAATGCTTCATAAGTTGCGTTAACGGTACCGAAGTCATTCAGGTCTTTAACGAAGACCGTTGTTTTAACAATGTCACCTACAGTGAGACCAGCTCTTTCAACGATAGCTTTAACATTTTCCAGTGATTGACGAGCTTGAGCGGCGATATCTTCTGCGACATCACCTGTTTCTGGATTGACTGGGATCTGGCCGGAAGTGATGACCATATTGCCTAGATCAACACCCTGAACATATGGACCAATTGCAGCGGGGGCTTTATTGGTATTAATCTCGTATGACATAGGTTCTCCTGTTAATGTGATAGTTAAATGAATATTTCATCAAGGTACTATTATAGTGTCCGCTTCTGCCTCAGCAACTGACATTAGGTAGTTTAATCGTTGAGTATTACTACGTTGCGGTCAAATTCTTTCTCGCAGTATTTGCAGGTTAGCACCACATCTTCCACTGTCACTTTAACTCGGAAACTGCTTTCTACGGGTTCATTGTGGCTGATGCAGTTGCTGTTGGGGCAGACTAATACGTTATCGATACGCTCAGGTAAGTTAATAGGAAGTTTCTTCACAACTTCATAGTCTTCGATACAATTCACCGTTGCATTCGGCGCATACATAGCAAGCTGGTTAGCTTGTTGTTCTGTCAGGAATGTATTTTCGATTTTGATGAGATCTTTTTTACCTAGTTGATTGGAAGGCAAATTCAGGCCGATGGTAATGCGTTGATCGGTTTCAGTTAGCTTAAATAGAGAGAGTAGTTTGAAGCCGACCTGAGCTGGGATATGGTCAATCACCGTACCGCATCTAATGGCTTCGACTTGTAGTTTATGATCTTGGGTCATAGTGTTTTGTATGAATACATTTTAGTGACAACCTTCTGTATTCATCCTCCAGAATATTGTTAGGAATCGACACGTCTTCTATTTTAAGCTGTGTCATCCTGTTTATCCAGATGAGACGTAGACAAATCAATATTATCTTATTGTTGTTATTTCATATACTTAGTTTTAGCCGTCATTATTATAATAATATTATATTGGATTTATTTATTCTGGCTGTTTTGTTTAAATTGTTTATCTTATTTTAAGCTATTGTTTTTTAAATTAAAATGTAATTTAATGTCTTAAAATTAATGGTTAATAATAGATTGATTTAAAAAAATTTTATTTAATTAATGTTTATTGGTAATGTAAAGGTTAATAGGTTGTTTATGTCAGAAGTTTAGTTTTAAATTAATATGTTTTTCCATTAAATTACTATTAATAATGTGATTTGTTCGATTAGATAAAATGAAGAATAAAACTTTAAAGTATTTATTTAAATAGTGAGAGAGTAAATATATTGTTTACAATTTCTATTGAAAAATATCTTGGTTGGAGAATTATTAATAGAACTTTAATAAATGATTTCGATGAACCTTTAGACATTTGGTTTTGGAAAGTTATTCAAATTTAGCCTTGAGGAAATTATACTTGCATGTAATGCAAATATTGGTGGCCCAACCACTGCCGCAGCGTTAGCGATTAGTAGAGGTTGGATAGGCTTAATTGGGCCTATTATGGTTATTGGAACGGTAGGATATGTGATTGGCAACTACATTGGAACGATTGTTTATTTTGTTGTTACAGAGATTTTGTGAAATTAATTATAATATTATCAGGTTAATATTAAGAAATTATAATTTTATTTCATTAGATTATTTTATTTTCCCTCCTTTAGTTGTCAAAGAAGGGAGCCGGGCAATGTGTAGACAAAAGTGACGGTTTTTGTGCGCACTTTACTGCCCGGAGATACGGTCTTGCTCACTGACTGGGCGAGACGTATTTTGGCGCCACACCGAGTTTGTCTTCGATACCGAAGGTGGTAAATAGACCGATTAATCGTTATTCCAGAAGAAAATAATAACCCATTATATTCATGGATAAAAAAGTACTTTCTCTGCTTTAATCATTCATTTAAAACTAAAGATAATAGAGCCTGACGAGCATAAATACCATTCTCAGCCTGTTGGAAATAGTAAGCATAGGGCGTTTTATCTACATCGACAGTAATTTCATCAATACGTGGCAACGGATGCAGAACTTTGAGGTTCTCTTTCGCTCCGATCAGATCGGAAGTTCGCAGAACAAATTGGGCTTTTACGTTGGCATATTCAGATGGATCAAGACGCTCTTTCTGTACTCGAGTCATATAAAGAATATCTAGCTCCGGTAATACTTCTTCAATATTAGCGTGTTGGCTGTAGGTCGCACCTTTTTCATTCAGCATATGAAGAATATGGTTTGGCATTGCCAATGCTTCCGGGGCGATAAAATAAAAGTGATTGCCATTAAATTTCGCCAGCGCTTGTGATAGCGAATGGACAGTGCGGCCATATTTCAGGTCACCAACCATAGCGATATTCAAACTATCCAGCCGTTGCTGAGTTTCCTGAATAGTGAACAGATCCAGCAAGGTTTGAGTTGGATGTTGGTTGGCGCCATCACCGGCATTGATAATCGGAGTGTCACCGGAAAACTCAGAGGCCAGACGTGGTGCGCCTTCCTGTGGATGGCGTATCACGATGGCGTCAACATATTGGCTGATAACGGAAATAGTATCGGCTAGTGTTTCACCTTTTTTACCTAGAGAGGTGTTGCTGCTATCTGAGAAACCGACAACTGAAGCGCCAAGGCGGTGGATTGCTGTTTCAAAAGAGAGGCGAGTACGGGTGGAGGCTTCGAAGAAACAACTGGCGATAACCTTGGGTTTCAGCAATTCAGGTTGTGGTCTGGCTTTCAGTGCAGCAGCAGTCTGCAACACCAATTCCAGATCTTCGCGGCTCAGAT
Source organism: Photorhabdus luminescens subsp. luminescens (assembly GCF_001083805.1). Taxonomy (GTDB): domain Bacteria; phylum Pseudomonadota; class Gammaproteobacteria; order Enterobacterales; family Enterobacteriaceae; genus Photorhabdus; species Photorhabdus luminescens. The sequence continues at coordinate 97,169 of NZ_JXSK01000010.1, forward strand.
CATTTATTGAGATGATATGTTTGCGATATAACGGATTAGCCATTTTTCACTCTCCTCTAATGCTGACATCCGGGGTGGCGATCATGAATTGATTACCGGGCAAAAAAAAGCCCCTCAGTTGAGGGGCATTAAATGATTGGTTTAGCAACGGGAAAACAATGACGGTTGGCTGCCTTCCTTCAGGCAGTTGTGCTTTATGACAAAAATAAGCGCTGTCTTTCATGATTTCTCCCGGCAAATTGCGGCGCATTATACTCGTGAAAAATCTTACAGCAAGCATTTGACCGAAGAAAAATAATATTGGCAGGATCATATCTTTAAAGACATAATCCTGCCGGTATCCCAACTAATTAAATTTTAAGATCATTTGCTAGTGTTGCTACCATTACCGCTTTAATGGTATGCAGGCGATTTTCTGCTTGATCAAACACAATGCTGTGCTCTGATTCAAAAACTTCATTGGTAACTTCCAGCCCTCCATACATATTAAATTCAGCCGCGAGCTGTTTGCCTAATATCGTTTCTTCATCATGAAATGCTGGCAGGCAGTGCAGGAATTTTACTTGTGGATTGCCTGTCATGTTCACCACATCCATATTCACTTGATAAGGTTTTAGTAGGTTAATTCGTTGTTGCCAAACATCTTTTGACTCACCCATAGAAACCCAGACATCGGTATAAAGAAAATCAGTATGTTTAACCCCTTCGGCGATATTTTCCGTTAGAGTAATTTTCCCTCCTGTTTTTTCAGCCAGTTTCTGACATTCAGTAACCAGCGCGGCGTTGGGCCAGCACTTTTCAGGGGCAACCAACCGAACATCCATGCCCGTTAGCGCTGCGGCTTCTAGCATGGTATTACCCATATTATTACGGGCATCTCCCAAGTAGGCGAATTTGATTTCTGACAAGGGTTTTTCTGGTTGATGTTCCTGAATAGTTAGCAGATCCGCCAGTAGCTGAGTAGGGTGAAATTCATCTGTTAGCCCATTCCATACCGGAACACCTGCATATTTTGCCAGTGATTCAACGATTGTCTGGGCATAGCCGCGATATTGAATACCGTCATACATACGGCCAAGTATACGGGCGGTATCTTTGATCGATTCTTTATGACCAATCTGGTTGCCACTGGAACCGAGGTAGGTGATATTTGCTCCTTGATCGAAAGCGGCCACTTCAAATGAGCAGCGGGTACGGGTGGAATCTTTTTCAAAAATCAGCACGATGTTTTTGCCTGTTAGCAGGGCTTTTTCTGTGCCAGATTTTTTAGTCGATTTTAATTCAGCAGCTAGCTTTAGCAAGGCATGAATTTCTGCTGAGGAAAAATCAAGTAACCTTAGGACATGACGCTGATAGAACGGATTCATTGTTTGGTGTCTCCGTATTTGTTGTTTGCATTTAAATTCAATCTATATCTATAAAAATGCAATTTCAACTCCGTATTGGATTTCTTTGATGTAAACAGTGGTTAGCCTGCCTGTGGTGTGGGAGAATGAGGATTGGGACGGCCAACTGCTTGAGGATATTTGGTATGGCAAATCAAAGAGACTTAGAAGAACAACGCGAAGAAACGCGCCTTATTATTGAAGAATTACTGGAAGATGGTAGTGATCCTGATGCACTTTATGCCATTGAGCATCACTTTTCTGCTGAGGACTTTAGTCTGTTGGAAAAGGCTGCGGTTGAAGCCTTTAAACTAGGTTATGAAGTGACTGATGCGGAAGAATTGGAAGTCGAAGATGGTACGATTCTGATGTGTTGTGATGTGATCAGTGAGTGTGGATTGAATGCAGAGATGATTGATGCCCAGGTTGAACAGTTGGTGAATCTGGCTGAAAAAATCGGCATTAATTATGACGGTTGGGGCACTTACTTCGAAGATCCTGATGAGCAAGATGAAGATGATTTGCCGGAGCAGGGTGAGAGTAGACTTCATTAGTATAATCAGTATGTTAAGAATCCTGTGTTAACTCTGGTCGTGATTGATGCATGTGATTCAAAACAAAATAGTCCTTATCTGCTTTGGCGAATAAGGACTATTGCATTTTAAATCAACTATCTTATCAAACCATGCTCCCTGACTTTTGAAAGAATAGTTCCTCTCCTGATTTGGTTTGCTTCGGTGACTTCCCTTTTTAATTCTTGTCCTAGCTCATTAGAAACCAGATCCTTATGTTTTTCTGCAAGCTCGCTTAATTCTTCTGCGGTGTGAACAACTCCGGTAACTTTCCATGCCAATGACAGACCTTTGAATGCCACTTTGGCTACCGGATGTGGCACGACCGCGGCGGCTGTATCCAGTGTGGCGCCGACTGTCGCACCCAGTGATGCCCCGGTAATTAGCGTATCTGTTGCGACCTCTTTTAAATCATCAGTTGCTTTTTGCAGCTCTTCCAATTTTTCTGGAGTGACGGTAGCAGTAGCCGCGCCTGCCTTAAATACCTTTTTTATCCCCTCGAAAGTCAGACTAAAATTATTAATTGCATCGGTGCCTGCGGCTTTTGTTAGCTCAGTTTTGTTTAGTTCACCGACATTGCCAGCCGCAGTGAATTCTCCGGCAGCCGCGACTAAACTTGCTCCCTCTTTTATTGCCTGAGCACCAGGGATTTGTCCTTGTGCAAGGTGCTCTGCGGCTTCTTTACGTCCAGCTATGTTATGGGCCATTTGCTGAATGGGGCTATAGTTTTCTTTTAACGCGCTCGCTTTTTGGGTGATTTTGCTGACTTGTTGATCACCGTAGGATTCAGAGGTAGAAGATGGCATCTGAGGTTTTTCAACTTGTTGATTTTTGTATTTGTAAAGTTCGTATGCCATACCGCCAACGCCTAATGCGCCTGTTGCTACGGTTTTAAATATACGCCCATCTTCGTCTATACCAGTCATTGGATTATTTCTTACCATACGGTATAGATTCAGGCCATCTACTGTTCCAGCCGGGTCAGCGCTTAACCATCTACCGGCCCACGGTTGATAATAGCGGTAGCCGTAATAATATAGTCCCGTTGCATCACGTTCTTTGCCGGAGTAACGAATGGTCTTGTAACTGGCTTCAATCTGATTTCTTGCTGCCCATACTGCGGTGCCGCCATAGGGGTAATACTCTTCCCAACTGATAATTTCTCCGTGTATATCCAGTTCTAATTCGCTGCTGTGTGTAAGATTATCGTAGTTGTATCTGATTTGATCGTTATCTATGCCAGTGGGTTGGCCTTTTTCCCAGTGTAGTACGCGTACTTGCGCTCTCCCTGCTTGCCCGACAGTAATAACTTGCAGGTTTTCGGTGATATTGGCGCCGCTTTGTGTGGTATGCAATTCCAGCCCTGGCAGGTAAGTGACTTGTTGTTGTGTGGCATTGAGTGTTTGTTGTTCATTTATTTTCAGTAGCCGTATCCCGTCACTGTCATAGCGATACCGCTCGTGTGAGGTGTTACCATTCTGGCTCACTTGTTGTAGTTCTCCTCGTGGTGTCCAGTTTAAGGATTGCCCTGATAACAGACTGGTTTGATGACCGCCTGCATCAAAGAATGTATCAACGAGATTGGGATCGTTGGTTAGGGTGCTGAGGACACCGCGGTTATTCCGGTTTGAGATAGTGATATCTGTGGTGTAGTTATTGTTGCTTGCCGGAGCGCTATGCCGGATTTGGGTTAGGTTACCGCTATCGTCATAGGTGTAAGTGCGAGTGTAGTTAGTATAGGTATTGTCATCGGTAGGAAGAGGGGTAATTAAAGGAGGGAGCTGGCTTCCTTGCTGACCAATGTTAGCCATTTCGCGGCCAGTTGCTTTGATGAGTCGGTACAGAGAATCATAGGAATATGCATTTTCCGGTACTATTTTTTGATTACGCCAGAATCGAGTTGCTTCTGCATCATTACGAATATTGATCACATTGCCAACGGGATCATATTCATAACGTAAATCTTGTAGTGGTTTTGTGCTATCTTTAGTCCGGCGGGTTGTAATGCCAATTAATCGTTGGGTCTCTGGTTCATAGGTATATTCCGTAATAACGCCGTTGCCGTGTTCTTCTCGTAATTTTTGTCCGGCTGCTGACCAGGTAATAGATTGCACAATCACTTTTTCGGATTGGCCTTTTAGTGTTAACCAGCTACCTTTCAATTGACCTGCGACATCGTAGGCCAGCCGTTGTATATTTCCCTTGGCGTCGATTTGGGTTAGCAGAGCGCCAATCGCATTAGTTTTATTTTGAGTAGTGAATATGTTGTCATTCAGTTTTGTACGCCAACTGTTTTCATCATCACCGCGCCAATCAGCTTCCTGATCGTCAGTTATTAATTGACGAGATTGCGATAAAGCTGCTCCCGTCAAAGACAGACTTTCCAGTTGTACCAGCCCCGCCGTGTCGTAATGGCGTATACATTGCCCGGCGAGATTCTGGTTTTTCTCTGCCTCTGTGTTACTTGCCCAAATAAGGCGTTCCGTGGTTTTCTCGTTCTTTTGTATTGACTCGGTGACAGCCAGCAAGCGGCCGGGCAAGGTATTATCTTCATAGTGATGGGTCTGACGAGTGCTGGTTGCATTGATAGTCAGTACTGGGCGTCCTTCGATATCATTTAAGGTAATTGTCCGGCCAGCATCAATACTTTCTTCATGCAGAGTATTTCCGGCAAGGTTAAAGACACGCGAGAAGTTTGAGCCACTCTGCTTTTTATATCTACGTGGGTCCGTGCTTTTCACTTGAAATCCTTGAGGATTAAATTCATAGCGAGTGATCAATTCGTTGCTATTGGTTTCATCAGCTTGGGTACGCAGGTATTCCAGCGAACGTATATTCAACCCTCGATTATCTAGCACGCTGACAGATGGGGTATTTCGGTTAATTGCAGAATTGTAACGACTCATGTTGCAGCTCCTTATGCGGTTCAGCCTGTTAGCTGGTTTTATAGTAACGACCTGAGACTTTACTATGGAATGAGTAAAACCTTTAACAGAATGGTATGGTAATTTTTGAAATTGACAGTATGAGAATTAATATTTCAATAGGTAGGGATAGAATGATAAAGGGGAAAGAAATTATTTTTATTAAATGATGTTTTTACACCGAAATAAATATTTTAATTATTTAATTGTGATTAAGGGGGAATTAATTAATAACTGCCTTGAATATATATTTAAAGTAATTGTGAGCGAAAGAAATATTAATTTAATAATGATTAAAATTTTTTGAATGTAAAAGCAGAAATAATTAATTAATAAATAGAAAACCACCTCTTGCAAGCAGAGGCGGTTATTTTCTTATTTGGAAACATCGGTACCGAAATACTGAGTGGAAATGCGTAGATAGGTGCCATCGGCTTTGATATCAGCCAGAGCCTTATCGATAGCGGCTTGTAATTCAGGTTCGCCTTTACGAATTAGCACACCAACTGGATCGCCGTTAGGTTCGGTCGCGACAACTTTTACCGGCGCATTGGGTCTATGTTTCCTAAAATCGAGATAGGACAGATTATCGTTGATAGTGGCATCAGCTCTGCCTGTAGCAACCAAATCGATTGCCTGATTAAATCCTTCGGTAGGGACGATTTCCGCACCGAAATGTTTTGCTAACTGGGCATAATTGCTAGTTAAGCTATGGCTTGAGGTTTTACCTTTCAGATCGCTAAACGTTTTTATATTGTCATTATTTTTCCGGGTGATAAGTACGGCTTTAGATATGATATACGGCGAGGAAAAATCATATTTCTTTTTGCGTTCTGGCGTAATCGCGACCTGATTAAGTACCGCGTCATAGCGTTTGGCATCCAGCCCGGCAATAAGCCCATCCCACTTGCCTTCAGTAAACTTGGCTTTAACATTCAGACGTCGTGCGATTTCGCGGCCAATATCAATATCAAATCCAGTCAAGGTTCCAGAGGCATCGTGATAGGTAAATGGCGGGTAGGTTCCTTCGGTAGCGATTTTGAATACACCTGTTGATTTAATATTATCAAGGCCAGACTCTGCATGCGCAGAATATACAATGCCGAATTGAATAACACCCGCTAATAATGTGGTAAACAACGTTTTCATTTTCTTTCTCCAAACGGTTAAAAAATTTATTTGATGGTCATCAACTGATTCTCAGATCAATTACGGCAAAGTTATTTTAACTGTGGGTTATATCTCCCAATCCGGTAAGGTATTGGTTAAGGTTGAAACAAATTCCACCGTACGTTGTTTAAGAGCGCGGGTGAAAATCGTTTTCGATGTTCCCGATTCGACAATTTCCCCGGATTCTAAAAATATGACGTCGTGGGCAAGGTTTGCTGCTAAACGCAGATCATGAGTAGCCATTAACATCGTGGTTCCTTCTTTAGCCAACTGCTTTAATACGGCAACAACTTCCTGCGATAATTCTGGATCAAGTGCGGAAGTGGGTTCATCGCATAATAACACTTTGGGCGAAGGCGCCAGTGCCCGGGCAATCGCTACGCGCTGTTGCTGACCACCGGATAGTGTGGTTGGAAATACATCGGCCTTGTGTGACATGTCAACCTTTTCCAGTAGTTCAAGCGCTCGCTGTTTAGCCTGTTCACGTGACCATTTCTGAACCCAGATTAACCCTTCCATAATGTTTTCAATGACTGTGAGGTGAGGGAAAAGCTGAAAGTTTTGAAACACCATGCCGGTTTGTTGGCGAATCCGTTGTATATCCTTGTGAGTAATCCGCCCTTTGCCGGTGAAGGTCATGCTTTCATTGCCTATTTGCAGCTTCCCGGCTTGGGGAGTTTCTAATAAGTTGATGCAGCGTAATAGTGTGCTTTTGCCACTTCCAGATGGGCCAATCAGTGCAGTCAGACTGCCTTCCTCAATGGTGAGATCGATTTTTTTCAGGACCTTGTGCCCGTCAAAACTTTTTTCAATGCCGGAGAGTTGGATCATCTTTTAATTCCTGTGTGTCACTCTTTTGCGAAAACTTCTTTTCCAGACGGGCTTGTAGTGATGACAACACTGAACTGATTATCAGATAAAGTATTGCCGCTTCAGTATAAAGAATGAGAGGTTGATAAGTCACCGCAGCAATACGTTGTGCGGCAAGGAAAAGCTCCGGTACGGTGATGACTGAGGCCAGTGAAGTATCTTTCACCAGTGAAATAAATGTGTTTGAGAGTGGTGGAATCGCGATTCTTGCGGCTTGAGGTAGAATGATCCGACGTAATGATTGTGTCCAGCTCATACCGATAGAATAAGCCGCTTCCCACTGCCCTTTGGGTACAGACAATAAAGTCGCGCGAATCACCTCAGAGGTATAGGCGCCAATATTCAAAGTGAAACCAATCACCGCTGAGGTGAATGCGCCTAACGTAATGCCGACGCTAGGTAAGGCATAAAAAATAAGAAACAGTTGTACCAGCAACGGCGTGCCGCGGATCAGCCAGACGTAGAATTTGGCGACGGCAATAAGCGGTTTTGGCCCATAAAGCCGGATAAGCGCTACGATAAAACCCAATATAATACCGAGAGTAAAGGTAATAAGCGTTAGTGGAATAGTGAAAGTAAAGCCCGCATAAAGCATAGGCCAAAAAGAATCGAGTACTAGATTGAACCAAGAGGGCTCCATATATTTTCCCTATCATGTGTAATAATACCCTTCATCTTTCAAGCTGCTGCTTTGTTGGCTGCTTTCACTCACCCCAGTCACATAGTTATCTATGCTCCTGGGGATTCGTTCACTTGCCGCCGCGCTGCAACTCGAAATCTATTAGGTATAACAATATATTTATATGTATTTTTTTAAATATCATATGGCAAGCTGTGAATTTGTATATATAAAATAAAGTTATATCATATTGTCATTTTAGATATATAAAATAATTTTTATAAATTAATATGTTTTATATTTAATTCAAATAATTACTGATTATTAAATTCAACGGGATTAATGATAAAGTTCCCTGGTCAGAATTTGTTTTCAACCTCCAGGAAACTTTATATTTGAGAGCGGGAATATTTCACTTATTCGGGAGGATTATCGCCAAAATAGTGAGCCCAGATACGCTGGTAAGTACCATCGGCTTTGATGTCAGTGATTGCTTTATCAATAGCAACTTTTAATTCTGACTCCCCTTGACGAAGTAAAACCGCTGTCTGCCCTGCATTGGGGCTGGTGGCGATAATTTTTACTGGCGCGTTTGGTTTGTGCTTTTTATAGTCCAGATAAGATAAGTTATCATTAATAGTGGCGTCGGCTCTGCCGGTACTCACCAATTCGATTTCCTGACTAAATCCATTCGTGCCAATAATTTCTGCACCGTTATCTCTTGCTATTTGGGCGAAGTTGTTGGTCAGAGTATGTGCTGAGGTTTTGCCTTGTAAGTCACTGAATGTTCTTATGTTATTGTTATCTTTATTAATGATAAGTACCGCTTGCGATGTGATATAGGGGATGGAGAAATCATATTTTTTCTTGCGCTCGGGTGTAATCGCAATTTGATTCATTACCGCATCAGAACGTCCAGCATCCAGCCCGGCAATCAGTCCGTCCCATTTTCCTTCAATGAATGTTGGTTTGACATTCAATCGGTGTGCAATTTCACGGCCAATATCGACATCGAAGCCAGTTAAAGTACCTGAGGCATCGTGATAAGTAAATGGTGGATAAGCTCCTTCTGTTGCTATTCTGAATGTGCCGGTGGATTTAATCTTATCAAGGGTTGATTCTGCATTAGCTGAATGTACAAGACCGAATTGGATAGTACTTGCCAGTAATAGAGTAAGAATTGTTCTCATTTTATTTCTCCGGGTTGTTATAAATTAGTGAATTAATGCGTTGGAAATGTGTGATCCTTATGGTCTTCATGTCTGTTTTGGTTTCTGTTTGTACTCTGTATTGACTATTTATTTCCACTTGAAATAGATCGTTCGGAACAATAACTCATTGAATGTTGAGTTAAACTAAAGTTGTATTATTTTTTACCTTTTTATTTGTAATAATATATTTATATGATTTTATTCTCTATATAATATGCTAAATATAATGATTCATATATAAAATAAAATTATATTATATTGTCATTTAAGATATATGAATATGGAAAAGAATAAAACAGATGATTATTCATGTTAATAGAGTCGATGTTGTTATTTTCAATATATTTTATAATATTTATATATAATCGGTTGAATTTACATTTTATTATTAATTTTATCGTTTACTATTTAAACTAAAAAGCCACTGACAATGAATTACAGTGGCTTTGGTGGAAATTTATTTTTTGAGCATATTACAACGCGGCAATCGTTTCTTTCTGAGCCAGCAACTTCTCTTTTGATGTATTGCAGCTTGCCAGACGTTCACGCTCTTTGGCTACAACCGCTTCGGGTGCGCGGCTGACGAAACCTTCATTTGACAGCTTGCCTTCAATGCTGCCGATCTCTTTATCTAGCTTCTCAATCTCTTTATTCAAGCGGCTTAGTTCCGCCTCTTTATCGACTAAGCCAGCCATTGGAATTAATACTTCTGCGCTATTAATCAGTTTAGTGACAGAAATCGGCGCTTCTTCACCCGCAGACAAAAGTGTGACAGAAGATAAGCGGCCCATTGCCTGAATAAAATTCAGGTTTTCCGCTACACGACGTTGTGCATCAGCATCGGCATTACGTAGCAAAACTTCCAAGGGTTTGCCGGGGGCGATATTCATTTCAGCACGGATATTACGTACTGCAATAATCGCTTCCTTAATCCATTCCAGATCGTTCAGCGCCAGCTCATCCGTTTTCGCTAGATCAAATTCAGGGAATGGTTGCAGCATAATGGTATCTGCCTCAATTCTTTTAACCACTTTTACCCGTTGCCAGATGGTCTCGGTGATAAATGGAATAATCGGGTGAGCCAGACGCAATAATCCTTCCAGAACTTCAATCAGAGTATGACGAGCGCCACGAACTTCCGCCTCTGAACCTTTGTTAATTGCTGGCTTAGAGAGCTCCAGATACCAGTCACAGAACTGGTTCCAGGTGAATTCATAAAGAATATTGGCAGCCATATCGAAACGATATGTATCCAGTGCTTCACGGTAAGCTTTTACTGTCTGGTTAAATTCAGCCAGAATCCAACGATCAGCCAGTGATAACACCATTTCACCGCCATTTTGGCCGCAATCCTGACCTTCTGTATTCATTAGCACAAAGCGGCTGGCATTCCACAATTTGTTACAGAAATTACGGTAACCTTGCAGGCGTTTCATATCCCAGTTGATATCACGACCTGTTGAGGCCAGCGCTGCTAACGTAAAGCGCAGGGCATCGGTACCATGTGCTTCAATACCTGCCGGGAACTGCTTCTCGGTACGTTTGCGGATTTTTTCAGCCAACTGTGGCTGCATCATATTGCCGGTACGTTTTTCTAGCAGGTCTTCCAGAGAAATACCGTCAACCATGTCCAGTGGGTCAATGACATTCCCTTTGGATTTTGACATCTTCTGGCCTTCTTCATCCCGGATAAGACCGGTCATGTAGACAGTCTTAAATGGAACCTGAGGTTTGCCATTTTCATCTTTGATGAAATGCATGGTCATCATGATCATACGGGCGATCCAGAAGAAAATAATATCAAAGCCACTCACCAACACATCGGTTGGGTGGAAAGTTTTCAGCGCCTCAGTTTGTTCAGGCCAACCAAGGGTAGAGAAAGTCCATAAACCGGAAGAGAACCAGGTATCCAGTACATCTTCATCTTGGTTTAAAGAGATCTCTGCGTCCAGATTGTTTTCACGACGGACTTCTTCTTCACTGCGACCGACATAGACATTACCGTTAGCGTCATACCATGCCGGGATGCGGTGGCCCCACCATAATTGGCGAGAGATACACCAATCCTGAATATCGCGCATCCAGGAGTAATACATATTTTCATACTGCTTAGGTACAAACTGAATATCGCCATTTTCAACGGCTTCGATAGCCACTTTCGCCAGAGGCGCAGTACGGACATACCATTGATCAGTCAGCATGGGTTCAATAACCACACCGCCGCGATCGCCATAAGGAACGGTCAGATCATGAGCTTTAATTTCAACCAGCAGTCCCAGTCTTTCGAATTCAGCCACAATAGCTTTACGGGCGGCAAAACGCTCCATACCTTGATATTCAGCCGGAATATCAGAACAGTAACTATCGGAAATTTCGCCATTGGTGTCGAAAACTTCTGCTTCATGACGGATGTTGCCATCAAGAGTCATGATATTGATCATCGGCAGGGCATGGCGTTTACCCACTTCATAGTCATTGAAGTCATGGGCAGGTGTGATTTTTACGCAACCGGTACCTTTTTCCATATCCGCATGTTCATCACCGACAATAGGAATGCGTCGGTTAACTAATGGCAGAATAATTTCTTTGCCGATTAAATCTTTATAGCGCGGATCTTCTGGGTTAACGGCTACACCGGTATCGCCTAGCATGGTCTCAGGCCGGGTAGTTGCAACGATAAGGTAATCTTTCCCCTCTGCGGTTGTGACGCCATCAGCCAATGGATAACGCAGATGCCACATAGAACCTTTAACTTCACGGTTCTCAACTTCCAGATCGGAAATTGCAGTGTGCAATTTCGGGTCCCAGTTAACCAGGCGCTTACCCCGATAGATGAGATTTTCTTGATACAAACGGACAAAGGCTTCTTTTACGGCGTTGGACAGACCTTCATCCATAGTGAAACGCTCGCGCTCCCAGTCAACAGAGTTACCCAAACGACGCATCTGATTGGTGATCGTGCCGCCGGATTCTGCTTTCCACTGCCAGATCTTATTGATAAACGCATCACGGCCATAATCGTGACGGGTTTTGCCTTCTTCTGCTGCGATCTTGCGCTCAACCACCATTTGAGTAGCAATACCTGCGTGGTCAGTACCGGACTGCCACAAAGTATTTTTACCCTGCATTCGCTGATAACGGATCATGGTATCCATAATGGTTTGCTGAAACGCATGGCCCATGTGCAGGCTACCGGTCACGTTTGGCGGCGGGATAACAATACAGAAGCTCTCACGGCTGGTATCGCCGTTAGGCTTGAAGTAACCGCTTTGCTCCCAATGGTTATAAAGAGGCTGCTCAATTTCTTTAGGATTGTACGTTTTATCGAGAGATGGCTCGGCTTGCGTTTGAGTTGCGGGTGTTTTTTCCATTTTATCTTGATACTTAGTATGTTGGCGGCGTTGCCATGGTCAAATTAAAGCCGACGCTACGATATGATTTATATCGTTCACGCGCCAACTGTTTCAAATTTTCATCTATAGGAACGAAGTCTATCACTTCATGGAAAGCGGTGGCAAAGTCTGCAAATTGCGGCAACAGATTTATTAGGATATCACGAGGCGCATTTCCCCGTTTTTGCGGCCAACATAACTCAATCGGCGCGCCATATCTTGGCCCTTCGCCAGCAAGATTATGTGGGACGAACTGATGAGGCTCCCGTTGCCATAAGGCTTCATCTAACTTTTCTGCCTGTTGTTGATTTTCACAGGCAATGAGCACCCGTTTTCCTGCTCGCCATTGGTCAGCCGCAAATTGACATGCCAGCCATTCGTGAGCTTGCAAATCTGCCTGAGGTGATGGCTGTTCCAGTAAATAAAACGTGGCACTTTTCATAATGTCTCTGTTACGGAGAAAGGGCATTGTCAAATGCCCTTTTGATAAGCTAAGCGGGGAATCAAATTAATCGTCGTTATTGATACCGGCACTTCCTGCCCGATTTAACAGGAATTGTGACAGTAGTGCAACCGGGCGACCTGTTGCGCCTTTTGCTTTACCTGAACGCCAGGCCGTACCTGCGATATCCAGATGGGCCCAGTGATATTTTGTTGCGAAGCGGGACAGGAAACAGGCGGCGGTAATCGCACCACCCGCACTGCCGCCGGTATTCGCCAGATCGGCAAAGTTAGAATCAATTTGCTCAAGAAACTCGTCAGTCATTGGTAGGCGCCATGCGCGATCACCGGCTTGTTCTGAAGCATTGAGTAACTCATGGGCCAGTGGATTATGGTTGGATAACAATCCACTGTAATGGTTACCAAGAGCTGTTACGCAAGCACCGGTCAGTGTGGCGATATCAATGACCAATTCTGGATCAAAACGTTCAACGTAAGTTAACGCATCGCACAGAACCAGACGGCCTTCGGCATCGGTGTTGAGTACTTCGACAGTCTGACCAGATAAGGTGGTTAAAATATCTCCAGGTCGGTAAGCGCGACCTCCTGGCATATTCTCGCAGCCTGCCATGACACCGATGACATTGAGCGGTAATTGTAGCTCAGAAACCACACGCATCACGCCATAAACCGTTGCAGCCCCACACATATCGTATTTCATCTCGTCCATGCCGCCAGCAGATTTGATTGAAATACCGCCGGAGTCAAAAGTCAGTCCCTTGCCAACCAGGATGATGGGTTTGGCATTTTTATCAGAACTGCCTTTATATTCCATGACTGACATCAGAGATTCATTTTGAGAACCTTGACCAACCGCTAGATAGGCATTCATGCCTAGCTCTTTCATCTGCTCTTCACCAATCACTTTTGTTGTAATATGGCTATTGGCAGAATCTGCGAGCTGACGTGCCTGAGAAGCCAGATAAGCTGCATTACAGATATTGGGTGGCATATTACCAAGATCTTTTGCTGCTTTAATACCGGCAGCAATGGCAAGGCCGTGCTGGATTGCACGTTCACCGCTGGTTAGCTCCCGACGGGTCGGAACATTGAAAACCATTTTACGCAGCGGGCGGCGCAACTCATTTTTATTACTTTTTAGCTGGTTGAAAACATAGAGAGACTCTTTTGCTGTTTCCACCGCTTGACGTACTTTCCAATAATTATTGCGGCCTTTAACATGCAATTCTGTTAAGAAGCAAACTGCTTCCATTGAACCCGTTTCATTGAGGGTATTGATAGTTTTCTGAATGATCTGTTTATACTGGCGTTCATCCAATTCGCGCTCTTTACCACAGCCGATAAGCAGAATACGTTCAGATAACACATTGGGAACATGATGCAGCAGCAGTGATTGACCAACTTTGCCTTCTAATTCACCGCGGCGTAGCAATGCACTGATGTAACCGTCACTTATTTTATCGAGTTGTTCAGCGATAGAGGAAAGGCGACGAGGTTCGAAAACGCCGACAATGATACATGCACTACGCTGTTTTTCCGGGCTACCGCTTTTTACACTAAACTCCATGCGTTCTCCTGAATCTTAAAGACAAAGACGGATGCTATCGCTAAAATATAGCGTTCCGCATTAATCTACCCCATAGAAAATTAACTATTTATGTTAAGCTAAACCCACTATTTGTTATTGTTTAGCTAACTATATAAGTATGTTCTGATTGGGAACCTGAATATGGAATGCTTCGATATCATTTTAGCAGTGAGGAAGCCAAACTGATGCACATAATAAATGGTATATATACAATGAAGTTAGCGATTTTCCTGCAAAAAGACAAGTTTTCACAGGCGTAATAAGCGTGATCATCATTAGATATCTAGTACGGGAAACCCTGAAAAGCCAAGTTGCGATACTCTTTATCCTTTTACTCATCTTTTTCTGTCAAAAGTTAGTAGAAATTTTGGGTGCCGCAGTGGAAGGGGACGTCCCGGCAAATTTAGTTTTATCCTTGTTAGGATTAGGCGTGCCTGAAATGGCGCAGTTGATTTTGCCCCTGAGTCTGTTTCTTGGGATATTGATGACTTTCAGTAAACTCTATACTGAAAGTGAAATAACTGTTATGCATGCGTGTGGTTTGGGCAAGCGTGTGCTGGTGGTTTCGGCGCTTATTCTGGCGTTGTTAACTTCCGTGTTAGCGGCAGTGAATGTCATTTGGGCCATGCCGTGGTCCTCGAAATATCAAGAACATGTGGTGGCTGATGCTAAAGCTAATCCAAGTTTAGCGGCTATTATGGAAGGGCGGTTCAAACCTTCCGACGATGGTAATCTGGTGCTCTATATTGGCAACGTGCACGGCAATAAATTTGAAAACGTGTTCCTTGCCCAGCTTCGTCCCGTTGATAATCAGCGTCCTTCCGTGGTGATCTCTGATGGCGGTCATATGGTGGAGCGGCCTGATGGCAAACAGGTGGTTATCCTTAATCATGGTACCCGTTATGAAGGCACGGCAATGTTGCGTGATTTTAGGATCACTGAGTTCCATGATTATCAAGCCATTGTCGGGCATCAGACTTCAATCGTAGATAGTAATAAAGTTGAACAGAAGTCTATTGTTCAGTTATGGCAGGATGATGATAAGCATTCCCGCGCTGAGTTCCATTGGCGTCTGACTCTGGTGCTCTCGGTACTGATTATGGCCATGATGGTTGTACCGTTAAGTGTGGTAAACCCGCGTCAAGGGCGGGTACTCAGTATGTTGCCTGCGATGCTGCTATATCTCATTTTCTTCTTACTACAAAGTTCTCTGCGTTCTAACGGCAGTAAAGGCAAATTGGACCCTCTTATCTGGATGTGGTTAGTTAACGGGGCTTATTTAACGCTGGCGCTGGTTCTTAATATTTGGGATACCTTGCCGATGCGTAGGATTCGGACTCGTTTCAAAGGCAGAGGAGTAGCCTGATGTTTGGTGTATTAGATCGTTATATCGGGCGGACTATTCTACAGACGATTCTGATGACGCTGTTTATGCTGGTATCACTTTCCGGCATTATTAAGTTTGTTGATCAGCTAAGAAAAGTGGGGCAGGGGGAATATACCACTATTTCCGCGGGTCTTTATGCTCTGTTAAGCGTACCGAAAGATATTCAGATATTCTTCCCGATGGCCGCTTTGCTTGGCGCCTTACTGGGGCTTGGCACGCTGGCGACCCGTAGTGAGTTGGTGGTCATGCAGGCGTCTGGATTTACCCGTATGCAGATTGCTGGCTCCGTGATGAAAACCGCTATTCCGTTGGTGATCCTGACTATGGTTATCGGTGAATGGGTCGCGCCGCAAGGTGAACAGATGGCACGTAATTACCGGGCTCAGAAGATGCTTGGTGGTTCTCTGGTTTCAACAACGAAAGGTATGTGGGCGAAAGATGGGGACGATTTTATCTATATCCAGCGGATTGTGAGTGATACAGAGATTAAAGGCGTCAATATCTACCATTTTAGTGATGATAAAAAACTACTCTCTGTAAAATATGCAGCCAGTGCGGTTTATGATGAGGATAGCGACCTGTGGAAGCTTTCTCAGGTGGAAGAATCCGATCTGACAGACAGTAAAAAAATCACTGGAACACAACGCCTTTCTGCTGACTGGAAAATTCTCCTGACGCCAGAACAGTTGAATGTAGTAGCGCTTGAGCCTGAAGCGCTTTCCATTAGCGGCTTATATCAGTACATCAATTACCTTAAGCAGAGTGGGCAGGAATCAGGACGTTATCAACTGAATATGTGGAAAAAGATATTTGCCCCACTTTCAGTTGCAGTAATGATGTTGATGGCGCTCTCTTTCATCTTCGGACCATTGCGTACCGTGCCGATGGGGGTGAGGATAGTAACAGGGATCAGCTTTGGCTTCCTATTCTATGTACTTAATGAGATCTTTGGCCCACTGAGTCTGGTGTACAGTATGCCAGCGGTTTTGGCGGCACTGTTGCCAAGCTTATTGTTCCTTATTGTGAGTATTTATTTACTCCTTAAGAGACAGTAGCTTTTAGCAATCAAGGCACCATAGGGATAGGGTTTTTGGCTAAGAACCCTATCCTGAGCATCTCGATTTTAAGATGTAATAAGGATCAAGCCTGATGATGATTCCTCGACAATGCCGTTACCAGTTGATTAACCCCGGTTGTTACGCGACTGAAATGGCTACGTTGTTTACGAGTGATCACCACAAACACCCCGATATTTTGTTCGGGGATCATTGCCATATACGTATTAAACCCCCCGCCGCCGCCGGTTTTCTGATAAATACCCGGTACATCACCACGGGCGTTCATGTAAACCCAACCAAGGCCAACGCCATCTGCCTGACCGGCAACATCCATCCCTTTAATTGAAGCCAGAGCGGAACGTTTAAAATAAATACCTTGCTCGCGACTCGCGGTTTGTTTGCGTAACTGACTGTCTGATGATAAAAATTGCTGCATCCAGCGCTGCATATCTTTTGGTGTTGAATAGATTCCACCACTGCCTGCTGCCGCAATCGTATTAAGACACGGACTCGGCTTATAACTTTCCATCAAACGAGCACACTGAGAACGGTTTGGTGTCAGTGTAGTGTCTTTCATGTAATAAGGGCCGGTGATCTTATCATGTAACAAACGGGTATATGGCTTACCCGTAGCCTTAGAGAGTGCATCAGCCAATAAATCGTAAGCCAGATTGGAATAAGATGCTGTTGTGCCTGGTGCGGAGTCTAATTGAGCTGTTTTTAACCAGACCCAGCGATTGGCTTGTGTAGGCCAGACGAAAACAGGACGTCCCCATTTACCTCCCGGCTGCTCACGAGGTAAGCCACTGGTATGGCTTGCTAGGTGGAACAACCGGATAGGTTGAAGAGGTCTGTATTGGGGCACTTTCACGCCATAATAGCTATAGTCCTGCAACGGATCGGTGGAGCGCAGAACCTCATCCTCTTCTAATTTGATCATAATCTCACTGGTCATCAGCTTAGTTAGCGAGGCAATTCGGATGATAGAATCGGGCTTCGGACGGATACCATTTCCCGGACGAGTTTCACCGAAACTGCGGTAAACCGTCTGATTATTATCAATCACCACCATCGCCATGCCTTGCGCATTGCTGCCGTTGAAAATATCCTGTGCATACTGATCAACCAACTGTGAAGCTAGCTTTTTAGTTCTCGCGTTACCTTCGAACACTTCCCATTTCAATGGTTGTTTCTTCGGTTGCAAAAACTTTGCCGAAAATGTTTTATTTGAAGAAGAGCAGGCTGTAAGAGCCAACACTATGGCAGAAACAGAGAAGATCTTAAAAAACTGTTTATTCATTTTGAATTGACCAATCAGGCATATTTCCAGTGAATTCACAAACAGGATAAAGATAGCAAAAGCTGTTATTTATTCTTCTTAAACAGCATCATCAACGCGCCAATGACAATGCCCAAAAAGATCCCGGCGCCAATCCAGCTAATAATCGTCATAACCATTTACCTCATAGCGAATTATCATGCTGAGATTATATAAGGTGATTATAGGTTGTCTATCGACGTCAGGTAGAAAAGATATTGCTGGGTGTATTTATTTAGAGCTTTGGTGTTCGGTAATTGAACACACATTTGTGTTGAGAGATGGATTTGATCTTTTTTTCAACACTTAAACCAAAGTTAGAAGGATAACAGTTGCTAACAGATCGCTGACAGGTATAATGGCCCCGTTTTCCGCATACTACTTCAGTGCCGAAGTGGCGAAATCGGTAGACGCAGTTGATTCAAAATCAACCGCCTTCGGGTGTGCCGGTTCGAGTCCGGCCTTCGGCACCATTGCTATGTTCATAGCAGTTCACTAAAGTCCACTTATCTAAGAAAATTCCTTATAAATCAAATAAAATAGTCTATCAAGGTCTATTATCGTCCGTTGCAATCCACATATCTGTGGGGGCATAATTAGGGGCATTTTCCGATTCGATTAAGAATATGCCCCCAAAATGAAACTCAATGCTAGGCAAATAGAGACAGCAAAGCCAAAAGATAAAGCTTATAAACTCGCTGATGGTGGAGGGTTGTATCTGGAAATTATTCCGCGAGGTTCAAAATACTGGCGTATGAAATACCGCCGACCAACAGATAAAAAAGAAGACAGGTTAGCATTTGGTGTTTACCCGGTAATTTCTCTTGCTGATGCCAGAGCTAAACGTGATGAGGCTAAAAAACTTATAGCCAGCGGTGTAGATCCCAAAGCAACACAGAAAGAGGCACAAGCTGAGGTATCTGGCGAATTTAATTTTGAAACTATTGCTAGGAAATGGCACGCCAGTAATAAGCGGTGGGGTGACTATAACCGGGCGCGTGTACTGCGCAGCCTTGAACAGTACATCTTTTCTCATATTGGTAAAGATACCTGATATTTGCTTAAGAAGGGAACTAAGCGCCTGAGGCATGATCAAAGTTTTTGTCAAAGAAAACAAAATCGTGGAGATCCTCAGGCATGTCTAATTTAGAAGAACTTTACTGCTGCGTCGATGACTTTTGCCAAAAATTTATTCCTTTCTGGCATCAACAGCTAATTGAAAATGGCTTGCTCAAACGTTACCGCGCAGCTTCCCTTTCTCTCAGTGAAGTGTTGATTCCCCTCATTTTATTCCCTATGAGCCATTATTGTGATTTTAAAACGTTTTATATTCAGCATGTTAAACACTATCTTAAGGCCGATTTTCCCGGGTTAGTCAGCTACATCTGGATGTTAACTTTGAAGCAAAGTGTTGTGGTTCAAAAATGTGTACACCCCATCTGGTGCTGTTGTCCCGTCAGGTATTAGTAATCCTTAAACAGATCCATAAGTTCAGTGGTGATCGTGACTTAATCTTTATTGGTGATCACGACCCTCGTAAGCCGATGAGTGAAAACACGGTAAATAGGGCGTTGCGGGTTATGGGGTATGACACTAAAGTGGAGGTTTGCGGGCATGGTTTTAGGACGATGGCCTGTAGTTTGTTGATTGAGTCAGGGTTATGGTTAAGGGGAAGCGGTAGAGCGTCAGTGAGTCACCAGGAACGTAGCTATGTGCGTGCGGCGTATATCCATAAGGCGGAGAATCTGGGAGAGCGCAGACTTCGCAATGGTGGGCAGACTGTTTGGACGCATTACATAGCAAGACGATTACGGCTTTCGATTATGCAAAGCTCAATAATCCGATCCAATAACATTATTATTGGTTGATTGGTATATAACAAGAGTTCAGGTTGACTCCGACCCAATTCTGTACGAATAGAGCTATAGCTCGGCGTGGATTGAACGTATTGTTAAGAACAAGACTTGAAGGGGGCAGCTCATAGACAGCGTTAAGGATTTTGCTTTAGGTGTGGATGAAATGACCATAGTGTTTCTTCCGGTGATGGAAGTAGAGAAGCACTACCCGGTAGGGAGTGATTCCCTGCATGATGGAGTAGAAGATGTATTAGGCGCTAAGTGTTGTCCGCGTGAAGATGCGGAGCGGACGAAAAGGCTAGTCTCACTGGGAAAGGTGGAAACCTGAAGGCTCTGGTTGCAGTTTCTTATAAAAGTTGCATAAATAAGGCATTATGAGATATATGGTTTTAGTAAATAACATTAATGGGGAGTTATGGATAAATTTACTAAACAAAAAAGAAGAGCGATAATGCAAAATGTGTTATCAAAAAATAACAAAGCTGAGATCTTAATAAGGAAAAGTATATTTCGTTTGGGAATTAGATATCGATTACATGATAACCGATTGCCTGGATGTCCAGATATAGTAATTCCCAAACACAAGACAGTTATTTTTATTAACGGTTGTCTATGGCATGGCCATAATTGTAAACGCGGAGCTATACCTAAAACGAACATTAAATATTGGACGGAAAAAATAAAAAGAAACAAAGAGAGAGATTTTGAAAATATAATGGATCTATTTCTTTTGAACTGGAGAGTTATTACTATATGGGAGTGTTCTTTTCGCGGGCTTGGGAAGGATAATATAAATATATTAGCATCTGAATGCTATCGCTTTTTAATATCAGGAGAACGTTATTTAGAATTGGACTCCTCCTTCAAATCATTGATATATAAAGCAAAGAGTCCTTAATGATTAATTTATTCTGCTTCTCACAAGAAATTCTAGAAATTTATATGTATCATTTCTAATAGGTACTAATTTTTCGCTGGTTATTATCTGATGGCAGTGAACAACACCATTAATATATGACTTATGGTTATCTAAATGCCTTAAAGATGTATTAAGTCTCTTCCTTTCGTTGCTAGAGAATAAATTATTACTATTAGCTCTAAACCATTTAATCATCATATCAAGACTAATATCCATAAGCTCTTTTTGCTCATAAGATAATGTTTTTCGTTTTCCTTCCGTTTGGAAATATAGGTCTTTAACTTCCGAGACTTTATTATTTTTCCTGACGAAATATAGAGCGGATGCTTCCATTATTGCCCTGTATAACATAGTGGCGGCATGCGATGAATTCGATATCACAATGCACTTTGCTTCCTTTATAAAAGCATCAAGAATGTCGTCGCCTGAAAAGGGAAAATGTTTTGGGAGGAGTGTTTTCCAGTTTTCAGGATGCTCAATTCTATGGTTTTCATTTTTTGTAGAACTGTTTCTTTTTTTATTTTGTTCCTTTTCTATAGTTGAAGATTTTGTACCATTTACATTTTTTTTGAGGTTATTACTATCCTGAGGTTTGTTGATGGTTGGTTGGGATTGTGTTGTGATTGAAGAAGAATTATCTTGTGATTTTTTCTTCAAATATCTTTCTTTAATTTCTTTTCTGTATTTTTTCGTTATCGGTTCAATAATGTCTTTTATTTGAAGAAACATAGTAGAATCTAATCGAAGACCTGTTTTGGCTGTATTCCATGGTAGTTTTCCTGGTGAGCGGGATACAAATTTTATCCAGCATATAAACCCGTTATATTCGGAGTGCCATTTTGCATCTCCCCATCCATATTCTTTGGATGTATTCGCTGAAACAATTATCCTATCATTACATGTGAAATATAATCCAAACTGCTCTGTCAACTCTCTATTTTTACTTAAAGAATGACCATCCTCTCCAGGGAAAAGATAGCTTTCGTGAATGCCAGACTCAATATAAACATCTACATCACCCATGTTTATTTGTTGCTTAAATGGCATTACAAGAGCATTTTCTCTTATGCTAGGAACAAAACTAGAGATATTTTTAGTTATGCATTTTATGGCATTAACTACTTTAATTTGCAATCCTTTCTTAATAAAAGCCGCATAGCGAGCGGATATTCCTTTAATAAAGTTATCAAACCACTTTTCATTTGATATGTCGTATCTGATCCCATTTTTTAGGTCAGATATAGAAAACAATGCTTTGTTTTTTCCTGTAGAGCTAATTTCTTTTGCTGTTAAATTATTACTATCATTTCCAATCTGATTGTTTTCAAAGCTCATTTTGAATGAATAGCTACTATTGTCTGATAGCATAGAATATTTGTTTCCTAGCTTTAATAAGGAACGTTTTAGCCCTATACCGTAATGCCCTATTCCATACATATGAGCGGATCGTTTGGCGACAACAAGCATATCATCCTTGATAGTACCTTCATCAATTCCTGAGCAGTTATCGAGAATTCTGATGCTATTTTTATCTATTCGGATTGTTATTTTATAGCCAGAGTAGTTGGCAGGTAAGCCATATAAATCATTACTTTTATTTTTTTCTAGAATCAAGGATCTTGCTGCATCGATAGAATTATCGATCAAATCATAGATGCTTTCAACAGTACTGATATCTTCAGTAAGCGTTGATTCTATAAAGTCAGCCGTAACACCTGAATGGACGGTAACTTCCCTTATGACATTTTTCATCAAACCTAACCCTTATTTAAGATATTAAAAATCTCTCTGAATATTGCTTCTGATACAAATGGACTTACGCTATTTCCAATTTGTCTAAAACTATGCCATTTAGTTTTATGAAACACAAACCAATCAGGAAAGCCTTGTAATCTTGCAGCCTCTCTTGGTGTAATAACACGAGGTTCTATATAATGTATGGGTCTGACAGCTTGAAAACTTCCTTTGTCACTTCCAGTACCAGCTCGTAAAGTTGGGCATAATCCTTCGGGATTTAATCTTACCGACTTTGAAATCCGATCAACTTCATTATATTTTAATCGAGCGTAACGGCTCTGTACTTCAGGAGTATGTCGTGTGCCTTGGCAAGAGGTGATTATTCTCTTATCAAGTAATTTACGGATAGTTTCGCTGTGACCTGTATTCTGAGGTATGTGATCTATAAGCCGCTGATAAAAATAGTCATTTGCAATATTATCATCATATAATTTTCTGTTACCTTGTTCTTCACTTTGCCAAGTAGGATCGATCTTAATTGGCAATCCAGATAAGGCTTCCTTTATAATTGTCGGTGTCTTCATCTGCGGACAAATTTCTTTTGGGATATTTTTTACAAGGCGGTTGTTAAACCCAATGAAAAAAATCCTTGTTCTTATCGTTGGAGCTCCAACATCAGAAGCTTTAACTTTTAATGGCGGTAAAATTATGTATTCATCCTGTACAAGTGAAAATGCTTTATTTCTGAGTTGATCATATTTTTCATCTAAGATCCCTGGTACATTTTCAGCAAGGAAAAAGAGGGGGCTTGTTTCACGGACAAGGCGGAAAAAGTCTATAAAAAGATTGTTTCTGAGATCATCAGGATCTTGTTTCCCCATGGTGCTGAACCCTTGGCAAGGGGGGCCTCCAACTAATCCACTTAGCTCGCCGGCTTTTAAATTCCCAAGTGTTAGCAGGCCACTTCCGGTAAGAGTACTGACATCTTTTTGAATATGCTGTGTCAAAGGAAAGTTTTTTATATGTGTTTCCATTGCGAAGGGGTCTAGTTCTGCTGCTGCTGCAACGGTAAACCCTCCTCTGGCAGCACCAAGACTCAACCCACCTGCACCTGAAAATAGATCTATTAACTTCATAATTGTCTAATAAATAAAGAGTTTTGTGCATTCTAGCATATATAGGGAGTTTTGTCGACCGCTGAATGGTCAGAGTATAACGCGTCCAAACTAAGGAAGTTGTTCTATATCTATAATAGTCGATAAAATTTTTCATCGATTCTAGTGCATCACTTTCTTTGTCTCCAATTCAGTAACCAAGTTCATTAATGATTTCTTCATGTGATGAACTTGGTAAACAACTTTCAACGAAAAGTCTCTCCTTAGTCGATAGCGCCGGTAGGTCAATATGATTTTGTTTTTCCCATGTGTTATTAAAATAAGATCATTCTAGTAATTTCGCATTGTTAATTAAGTTATCTTCTTCCTCTGGTTTTATTAATATACCTGTTATTGTTACCATTTGTTGACCATCTGAATAACAAAAATTACTCAGCGGTAAAAATTTAATATTATTATCGCCATTTAAACTTTTTAAAATGGCTCTCTGAATAGATTTTATTATTATATTGGAAATCGTCGACACTTTTAAAGAAATGTATGATGCGGATGTTTCACCGACATTAATATCTAAAGTCACCGATGCTGTGAAAGAGCAGGTTCAAGAATGGCAAAATTGTTCCTTAGAATCTATTTATTCCATAGTTTACCTTGACTGTATTGTGGTGAAAGTCCGCCACGAAGGTCACGTTATCAATAAATCGGTCTTCCTTGCCTTAGCTATTAATACAGAAGACCACAAAGAGCTTTTGGGCATGTGGATAGCAGAAAATGAAGGTGCTAAATTTTGGTTGAGCGTTATGACCGAGTTGAAAAACCGTGGTGTTCAAGACATTCTGATTGCTTGCATTGATGGATTGAAAGGGGTTCCTGATGCCATCAATAGCGTTTATCTACAAACGCATATCCAACTGTGCATCATCCATATGCTGCGTAACAGCCTGAAATATGTTTCATGGAAAGATTACAAAGTAGTGACTGGTGGGCTCAAAACAGTTTATCTAGCCCCCACAGAAATTGCGGCGCTAAATGTGTTCGAAAAATTTGCTCAAACTTGGGATAAAAAATATCCGCAAATCAGTCAAAGTTGGTCTACTTACTGGGAAAATTTGAATACATTTTTTGCTTATCTGGGAGATATCCGCAAAGCGATTTATACGACGAATGCGATTGAATCCTTGAACAGTGTTATCCGTCACGCCACTAAAAAGCGTAAGGGTATTCCCCACCGATGACGCCGTGCGCAAGGTGATTTATCTGACCATTGAATCGGCCTCAAGAAAATGGACTATGCCAATCCAAAACTGTAAACACGCAATGAGTCGTTTTATGATTGAATTCTGTGACTGATTAAACGGCCACCTTTAATCAAAGGACAAATATACAGAATTATTTACAGGATCCATTTCTTGCCCAACCGTTCATACATGCTCATAGCAGATTCATCCAGTTGTAATCTATTCAGCAAGTAAACCACCGTTACCTCTTGAACATTGGTTTCTTTTGTTATAGTCACAACAACAATCATTTAAACAACTTTTTGATTTTTCTTTTCTATTTGATAGCGAACAGGACGGCTGAACTTGTTCACTTGTCCCTCATCAATCGCTCGATTCAACCATTCTTTCAATTGAGATTTATGCAGACCAGTGTTCTCGATAAGGGTATCAAGTGTAATTGGGATTACTGCCAATCGCTGGAGCTCAGTAATAAACAATTGATAAAAATCCACAGCTTGCATTATGATCTGTTCTGCTTCTGCTTCTGCTTCTGCTTCTGCTTCTGCTTCTGCTTCTGCTTCTGCTTCTGCTTCTGCTTCTGCTTCTGCTTCGTAAGCGATTGAACCTTGGATTTCATCTTGCTCGATTGAATGAGCAATAACTATTCGATTTTCCGCTACCTCTAGATCAAATTCCGATGCAGATTTCGCAAATAATTCTGACTGTGCTGGCATGGAAAATAGATCAACCTGTTCAGCTTCTTTCTGCGAAGCAGTAGAGTTTTTGACGGAGAATAAATCGGAAACTTTAAGGTTGTGAACATCTGCTTCACACCAATACCCTCCCTTTGCAACTAAATCAGTATTTGCCGCGCCACTGTCATTCGTTGGTTTTACCCATAATGGCACCCAACACTTTTTCAGGTTTTCTTCTGCCCCGCTTAGTGTGCCGCCTTTTTTTCCCGAGTGAATTACCAGCGAGCTGTCTGCCAAGCAATAGATATATTTGTTTCGGGCCATAGCGTTTCCAGTGTTGAAGCCAGCCTCTGGATAAAAGGGCGAAATCAGCATTACGCTGCCATTCATCAAACCTTTGCGCCATTTTGCGCTGGTAGCGGCTTTCAGTAGGCTATCTGCCAGTACCCCAATAACAGGGCCGCCACTGAGCATTGCCCCCACCATAGCCGTCTCATCCACACCACGGGCACCACCGGATACAATCGCAATGCCCTCTGATGCCGCTCTTGAACCAACCAGCTCGGTATAAGACAAGTCCGCATCGTTGGCTTCACGTGATCCAATAACCGCTAAACCACCAGCATTCAGTAAAGCTTTATTACCGCAACCAAATAGCACAGGCGGCGAGTCGGTTTTCAATTGCTGTTTTAAGCGCTTGGGATATTCAGGGTCAGAGCGGGTAACTACCCAAAGACCTGCTCGGTGCCATTTTTCAACGGCCAACGCTAGGCTGTGGCCACGATTCAGTAACTGTATAATTCGTTCTGTGCTGATTCGGGAATCTTGCCAGTTGCTTAGTATTGACTTAGGCTCAGATACCAACAAGTCTGCTGGTGTTGTGGATTTTTCTTTCAGCCATAACGCAAACCTACCCCATTCAGCATTAGTGAGGGGTTTGGCATCATCACTGCTCGTCTTGGAAAAATAACTAGTGAGCAATAATGTGGCTTGTGCTGTTGGCGATAAATTCATGAGTCTTTCACCGAAGAAGAGGCAAGTGCTGCGGGATATACAATACCACTACCCGCTTGTTGTAACAAAGCTGCAATAACGGTAAGAGTCCAACCAGAGTCAACGACGTCGTCGATAAGGAGGACTGGTTGATTCTGTACAATTTGTGTTATCTCAAAAACACCATCAAGGTTATGGCATTGATGAAAACTATTTTGCTGTTTCTTTTGGGGCTGGTTATCTTGAACTTTTGCTACCGCATCAATAAATGTCAGGTTCATCCTTTGTGCTAGCCGATGTGCAAATGTAGGGACTAAATTCGGGTGTCTTAAGGAAGGTACACAACACACCCAGGTTGGACTAGGATGAGGTTGCCAACGTTGTGAGATCATTTCAGCCATAGCATCAACTAGTTCATCAGAAAAATAACCCGAGTGTTTATTTTCAGCAACAGTTTTCCCCCAACCAGCATCTCCCCATCGAGAGAGAGCCCTACCAGGCTGAGCAACTAAGCAACCTAGCTGCCGTGGAAAACGATATGTAGGGAAGGCTTGATTAGAAGGTGCTACCTGTTTTCTTGGCGGGATAACCATTTCGGCATGTTTAAGAAAAGTGCTTGCTTGATGAACTAATACTGACTCAAGAGTCTGATTAACAACAGGTTGGCCAATGCATGACGAGCATTTGCCACAAGGTGTAGGGTCGTGATCATCTAGCTTACGGCGTAAGAAAGTCATCTTACATCCGGTATCTGACAGATAGGCCTGCACATCTGCCCACTCCTGCTTACGCTGGTTGGTAAGGTGAGCGATACGGGTGCGATCCAAGGTATAAGGCACAGGTATTCTGCGCCATAAGTTTCCGATTTTAATTACAGGGGCGGTGTTTTCTACACTTAGTAGTTTTAATACCTTTTCGATCTGTCCATAGCGTAGGTTGGTTTCCTCTTCAATGCTACGAAGTGATAAACCATCACTATTAGCTAGTACTTGCAAAATTTCGTTTACCTGAATTTCTGAGGGGAATGCCGAATTCCTGAAAAACTCATGAATATCTTGATCTTCTACACCAGATATTAACACGCCAATAGCGTTGTCGATACCACGCCCTGCGCGGCCGACCTGCTGGTAGTAAGCCACGATGGAGCCCGGTGCTTGATAGTGAATCACAAAGCTTAAGTCTGGCTTGTCGTACCCCATACCCAATGCAGTAGTTGCTACCAGCACCTTAAGTTGATTGGTTAGCAATAACTCTTCAAGATGCTGTCGGTAATCGTTACTGTTTTCAAAACCCTCAGCCTCAATACTGCTATGGTAGGCTCTGGCGTTGATGCCATTGGTGCTCAACCAATTTGCTACCTGTTCGGCATCACGCACCGTTAAGGTGTACACAATGCCAGTACCATGTAAGGTGGGAATCACTTGCGCCAACCAAGCTAGGCGGGAGGATTGATCGGGCAGCGCTATGGTTTGTAGCGAGAGGCTTTCACGGATCAGTGGACCACGCTGGATCTGGATATTACCCAGTTGTGTTTGGATATCAGCCACCACACGGTTATTGGCAGTCGCAGTTGTGCCTAATACTGGTGTATTAGGTGGCAATTGGCGCAGAATATTTACTATACGCCGATAGTCCGGGCGGAAGTCATGACCCCAGTCGGAAATACAGTGGGCTTCGTCGATCACCATCAAAGCAATACGGTCAGCAATAGGATAAAGCACGGTTTCAATGAAGTTATCATTGGCGAGCCGCTCAGGAGAAATCAGCAGGCAATCTATTTGATTATTTATAATCCTTTGTGTCACCGCCTGCCAGTTCGCTGTATTGGTGGAATTCATGGTCTCGGCTACGATGTGCAGGCGCTGGGCGGACTCAATCTGGTTACGCATTAGGGCCAACAAAGGAGAAACAATAATTGTCGGCCCCATGCCGCGATCGCGGAAAATTTTGGTGCTGATAAAGTAAACTGAGCTTTTACCCCAGCCAGTACGCTGTACTACCAACAGTTTCTGCCGTTGGTTAACCAAAGCATCAATAGCTTCCCACTGACCATCGCGAAACTCAGCATTTGGATTGGCCAGTGCAGTTTGTAGTAGTTGTTGGGCCTGAGCTCGATTCATTATCACTCCTTGTTTATACAATTAGCTCGCTATTCGTTAGCTTAGATAACCCTAATCACCTTCAGATTCATGTTACGAATAATGCACTTTGTGAGGCAGTGTTGCCTAACAGCATAAGGACTGTTTATTCATTTTGTTACTCGTTTTTTGATAATTCCACCTTGGAGTTATTGTAAATGATGATATGCCTCCATTGGCAACTCTCTGGCTACATCACGAAACCAAGGCAAACGATGCCATACTGCTGGATCGCCAATTATGAAAATGTGTTTTTTTGCTCGAGTGAGAGCAACGTTTAACAGATTAGGCTTACTAGCCGCCCATTTTGCGCCGCCATCATTATTTTCGTCGCAGCCTAGGACAAAAATGACAATATCGTTTTCTTTGCCCTGAAAAGTATGCACTGTACCGATACAGTTTTTTTGCCATACCTTGAGCTCTTTTCGGGTTATCAATGGCATAAATTGCCGCCAGATAGCCAAATCGCGTTTTTCCAGTAACTCACAAAGTGCGGATTTAACCGCCTTGAATGGTGTAATAACGTAAATCGAATGGAGCGAGACATTAGCAGCAAGCAGTTGGTCTAATAGCCTGAGCAAATCTTTACCGTGGCTGTTACGATATTGTTTTTCACCTGTCCCTCCAACCGATGCCAGCCAATGGTTTTCCAGAATGCTGTTCACAGGTTGGCAGCGAATCTTGTCCGCATCAAGCCCATGAATCATGCGGCCATTGTAGGTCATCCTATTAGCTAAACTAAACATCGGTTCAATACAACGACGGTGTACCCACAATGGAATACCTAGCCAGATCAGGTTGTTCATGACTTCTAATTCACATCCCCAATGATTGACGCGATCAGCAACCTGCTGCACTGAAAGTAATCCCGGATTCCAGTCTTTAGCCTTTTCATTCAGAGCATCCAGGCAAAGACGTTCAACCAACGGCGGAGGGGTCGTAAATACCGGTTCAATCTGCAAAGGGTCTCCAACGACCAGTACCCGTTTTGCACGCCAGAGTCCTCCGACAGCTTGTTGTGGAGGTGCCTGGCCGGCTTCATCGATCATTAACCAGCCGAGTTCTTCGCTTTCCACTCCATGAAACATGCGCCCCATAGATGCGAAAGTTGTGGATAATACGGGCACAAACATAAACAGCGTTTGCCACCAGCGTATAGGCGTGATTTCGGAATGAGGTTGTGCTAAAAAAGCCGAGAGATTAAATATTATGCAGTCTTTAAAACGAGGTACTACTAGTGCTTCATAAAGCCAAGCCTGATGAAGTTCCATCGCTGTGATAAATAATGTGGAACGTTGACGATTTATCTGTGCGTTCTGCCAAAAGGCTGTTCGTTGTAATGTTGCATCAGTGATAGGTTGGTTGATATCTGGCAACGTGATATCGGAAAACTGCTGCTTCAAAGTTTGCAGGGAACGATAGTCATTCTCCCGTTGTTGGATAATTTTTTCGATATCCTGTTGTGAGGTTCGCTTTTTTTCAGCTATGTCATTAACTGACTTGCGTTGTTCCGCAACACGCTGGGCTTGTTCGGTTTGCAATCTCATCAGTCTTAATACTTCGTGTTGTGCACACCGCAACGTTTCTTTATACGCATGCACTCGCTTGCGATTCATCAGACGCATTAGCCATCCTGGTGCATCACTTTCGATAATTTTTTGCTGCTGTTCCGCATGTTGGAGTTGTTTCCCTAATACGTCCTGTTCTGTTTTCACCTGTTCCAGCCTGTTAAGCTGAGTTTCGTACAGTTCTTCTGTTTGCTTCAGCTTTAGTGATAACGTGTCGAGTGAATTGTCATGCCGTTTTTCTATCAGATGCACAAACATTTCTAGTTGTTGTTGAAGTTTTTTTGTCTTTTCCAGACATACGAGGAAACGTTTTTTAGCGGTGGCGAAAGAGATGGGGTTGTGATAATGCCTCCAGCGCCAAAGACTGAGAAAATTCTCTTCAGCGGGGCGAGAGGCTTCAGTTGGGGTGTCGCGTAAAAAATGTTCATCGAAAAATAAGCGTTGAGAAAATTTAGTCCGGTTCGGTTTTTTGCCCAGAGCAGCGGAAATGATCCCCCAGCATTGTTTCTCTTTCTTCAATGGACGATAGAGGTGATAGGTTTTAACTTTTCCCTGACTATTTTTACTTTTTTTATGTTCGCGCTTCGGGCGGTTCTCGGCAGCTATCTGGTTTGCGGTTGGTGCTAAATAGTCAAGCGATTGGAATTCTTCAGCCAATGATTTCTTTTGCGGCAATTCTTTTGATATGTTTTCTACTGCTGCATTGTTGGATGACGCAATGATCATTTCGAACCCAGTGAGTTCATTCACGATAAAACCGGAATTGTCCAGTGTGTCATCAACTTTTTGATAACGCGTAAGTATCTTCGCTCGTTCAACAATGTTATGTGCTACTAGATCGCGCAGAAGCGTCGTTTTTCCAGTTCCCGGAGGGCCGTTGACGGAAAGCAGCCCACCGTCAGCGAGTTCTTCTATCGCCGTATTAATAGCAAATTGCTGCATTAGCGACATGGCGTGTTTGGGGTCGGAAGGCCAGCGTCCAAGAGGCATCTTCGCTGGATGCAGTTGCTTGATAATGGAGGCAAGTCCGTCTTGTGAATAAAGGTCTGGATTCCTTGAAACATTATGATGAGAAAGATACGCTCTGAGAGCCTTACATCTATCTCCTCGTTTCAAGGCCGTAATAGCGTATTCAATGTCCTCAAAGAAAAAACTATTTAAAATAGGGAGTGCAAAAGTTTTATCATTGACGCTGACTTCTTCTTCAATTTCATCGTCATTTTCTTGTGATGCCTCTGTACAGTCGCCATTTCCTACCATCCAGTCTATTTGCAAAGCATATTGCCATTGAGGTTCAAAATCCGCCCAACTGACCAGATGTGTTGTCAACAGTGTTAAAATATCATTTGCCTTTAAAATACTGGGGCCATTTTCTCGTATTGGTTTCAGAGAGGCGCTAAAGTTGCCGAGGGTATTTTTAAGATGCTCGCAACTGACTGAAAATATCTTCGTATTAAGCTGTTCAAAACGTTCATCACGCAGGTGTCCTAAAGCCCAGGGAAGAGAACTCACTGAAAATTTATCCAGAGCGGGGTTTCCTTCCGTGCCTAATGGAATTTTGGCAAAGCAGGTTGTTCCTTCTTTATCCAGTCGTTGCTCAAATTCTTCTGCATAATACCCTTCATCTGGACCGAACACCGCTTGGCTGATTGTGTTAGCGATAGCTTTATCAAACAAACCGACGTACAAGTTATATAAGACTTTTTGATCGGGAATATCATGTTGTTGACGGAGTTCTGACGAAAGCCAGGGTAGTGCCTTATCTCCCAACTGATAGAGTGTTTTAAGCGGAATGAGTAAACTTTTATCTTTTTTTTCAAGTGTATAAGGTTGGAAGAACTCTATACGTTGCCAGGTACGGAGAATATCATTCGAAAGGGAAGTTGCGGCCATCATAGCTCTTTGAATTATCTAACAAATGCCTTGAATGATAAGAGTACAGCAATCAATATGGGTTTTGTAGGCGTTTGGCTTAAGCGTTATGACATACGTCACAGTCTGGTAGTAAAACCCCTTATGCTTTATTCATCTTCCTTATATTCACCTTCATTTTCCTCTTTAACGCTAAGTTTTCCTTTTGATAACGATAAATCCACTCAGATCCCCGCTTTGCTGGAAATCAAAACTTCACCGCGTTTTAAGAGGATTTTGTCAGTAGGGAACACGGTATTAACCCTTACAAAGTCAGATAAATAAAAGCCTACAGAGAAATGTGTATAGTGTGCGCAGTTGAGAGATGTAAAAAGATTTTCAGGGAGTATCTTCTGGCAGGAATTAAATTATTTTTGTTGACCCTGTTTGTTATATAAACGAAGATGTTAAAAATAAGTAAAATTAAACGGGAGTAAAGAGGGTATATGAAATATAAAAAATATGATCCCAGTGTGGGAGGTTACATGGGGGATTTTTTAAGGGGTAATGTAGGCATTAATCAGTTAAAACCTCAACATGAATTCTTTGATGCCGTAGGGTTAGAAAAGGTATTAAGTGATAATACCATATATATTGCACTTCTCACTCCAGAGGAAGCTGTGAGTATTTTAAGTGATATCAACCATTTTTCACCAACAAGACCAAAAATAAAATTAAATAATTACCATGAAAAGGTTTTCTATGTTACCGACCCCATTTCACCTTTTGCCGGAAATATACATGATTTTTTTGGATTTTCCGCGATTGTCAGAGAGTTTAAAAGTATAGGGATCACAGCAACGGAATATTTTGATAAAAATGGCAAGTGTTATATAAAAATATCAGGTCATGCAGGTCTTAGACGTATTATTACGGGAACGAGATATGGTGCTAACAATCTTAAAATGCTGTCGATGGGTATAGGACAGCAAGGTCTTAATTCAAGTATTGTTAAAGGGGTTAAATTCTGCATTATCTTTTCTGTTATGTATCGAGCGATTGAAGCTGTTTTTAAAGATGAATATACCTTAGCAGATTTCATTGGCAATATAACTGTTGATATGGCTAAAACAGCAATAATTGCGGCTACTTCTTGGGCTGCGGGTTCATTTGTGACTGCTACAGCTATTTTAGGTGGTAGTATTATTGCCGCTGCTGGAGTTGTTCTTCTTGTTGGATTGGGGGTTGCTATTGGTCTGGAAATTCTGGATGCAAGATATGGAATAAGTAAAAAGTTAATAGAGTTAATAAAAGAAAAAATGGAAAGAAAACCAAGGTTGCCAGAAGGAAATTTACAGCATGTATTTAACAGCTTAGGTAAAATAAAATGAATAATAAGTATGTAAAAATCACGTACGGGATAATACTATTGCTAATAGTTACTTCTATAATGTACTTAGTGAGTGACTGTGTTTTTTCATTGATTTTAATGAAAGAAAAAATAATATTTTCTGGCACTATTGTTATGTATTTTATTTCATTTCCTTTAATATTTTATGCTATATCAGGCTCCGTTTTTTTCTTTGTTTTTAATCGATTACCGAAATCTAATAAGCTGATTGTCAGATATTTAACTATGCTGATGATTGCATCATTTATCGTTAGCTTTCCTATCTCTTTTTATGTTGGTTATAAGTTAAAAAGTGACGGCTATTTAGTGTGTGAAAAGATTTCATGGATGTCGCCTACAACTTATGTCAAAGACATTAAATTATGTGAGTAAAAATTTTTGTGAATAACATTAGTTTTGCCTAAAAAGCAGCAATTTTAGCATCACGTAAATTCAAGCTCGGCTTTTTGGATTGGAAGATATAAACAAATAATCCCGATACAATCTCTAACAAAAAGCCGAACAATATTAAGCCGTACTGGAAAAGGGGACCAACACGTTACATTAGATTCCCTCTTAACACACCACACACATTGGTTTACCTGAAACCGGCTCGGGATGAATTTCAGCTTCAATGCTGAATATCCGCTGTAATAATTTCGGTGTCATAACCTCCTCGGGTGAGCCTTGGGCAACAACCTGCCCTTGGGAAAGTAGTACCAGGTGGTCACAGTACCGGCTGGCCTGATTGAGGTCGTGAAGTACGGTCATGACGGTTTTTCCTTCATTGTTCAGCTCACGCAGCAGCTTCATCAATTCTACCTGATGGTTGATGTCAAGATACGTAGTGGGTTCGTCAAGCAGCAGCACCGGCGTATTTTGAGCCAGAACCATCGCCAGAAAAGCGCGTTGGCGCTGCCCGCCTGAAAGGTCGGCAACGCGTTTATCGGCAAGATGGCTAATCTGCGTTTTTTCCATTGCTTGTTGTACAAGACGACGATCATGAGATGTTAAACGCCCCCAGAACGTAAGCCAGGGGCTGCGTCCGTATGCAACCAGTTCATGGACGGCGATCCCCTCTGGTGTGAGAGGATGTTGCGGTAAGAGCGACAGATGTCTGGCGAGCTTGCGTGAGGAAAAGTGTGCTAAAGGTTCGCTATCTATCGTTAACTTTCCAGATAATGGTGTTAATAGTCTCGAAAAGCATTTCAGTAATGTCGATTTTCCGCAGCCGTTAGGGCCGAGCAGCGCCGTGATTTTCCCGGTCGGGAGGGTGAGCGACAGGTCATTTAGAATGAGTTTCTCCCCGTAGCCCGCAGATAACTTTTCCGTAGCCAGTTGCATTTAACGTATCCTCACTAAAAGCCAGAAGAAATAAGGGGCGCCAATGATGGCGGTCAGTACGCCAGCAGGCAGTTCCATCGGTGGGGCTATGGTCCTTGCCAGCAAATCGGCTAATAGCAGAACCTGAGCCCCCATAAGCATGGATGCGGGTATAAGCCAGCGATGCCGTCCTCCCACAAGTTTGCGGACGAGATGGGGTACCACGAGGCTAATAAAACCAATCGGCCCGCAAACAGCGACGCCTGTTGCAGCAAGCGCTACTGCCAGCATTAATCCCCAAGATTGTACGTGTAGAAGCGAAACGCCCAGTGTGCTGGCGCTGTCATCACCAAGCGCCAGTAAATCTAAATCGCGACAAAAACGTAAGCTGAGTGGTATCAGTATCATCAATACTGGCAAGGCTATAGCCACAAACTGCCAGTCTCGTCCCCACAGACTGCCTGTCAGCCACAAAAGCGCATTGTTGATATCTTGTGGGCGTGAGAGCATGAGGTAGTCGGTGATGCTTGTCCAGGTGGCTGAAAGTGCCACGCCAACCAGTGCAAGGCGCAATGGCGAAGAGAGTCCGGCAATCGCCCGTAGCAGGATTAGCGCAGCCATCCCACCGCCAAAAGCGAGTAGCGGAAGCCACTGCACTGGCAGAGAAGGGAAAAGGATCAACGCGCTTACCGACGCCAGGCTTGCTGCATGATTTACCCCCAGTACATCGGGAGAGGCCAGTGGATTACGAACAATACCCTGAACCAAGACGCCGGAAAGCGCCAGTGCAGCGCCTACAGTGATGGCGAGTAAAATACGCGGTAGGCGGTATTGCGTTAGCACAAAGTGGTGTTTGTCGCTGGGTTGCCAGCCGCTTATTAACGCGTCCCAAGGAAGCGGTTGTGCTCCCATGCGTAGCGCTAGCGCCAGCGTAACTGCCAGCGATATTACTAAAAGTGGGATAACCTGACGATTCATGTTCGCCTCCTTGCCAGCCAGACAAAGCAGGGAGCGCCAATCAGAGCCAGTACTGCGCCTGCCGGGAGTTCGCCTGGCCAGGCCAGTGCTCGGGCCAGTAAATCTGCAAGTAGCATAAACACCGCTCCCAGCAACATGCACATTGGCAGTGTGCGGCGTAGATCATAGCCAACCCAGAAACGCGCCAGATGCGGCATTAGCAGGCCAATAAATACGATTGGCCCCGCCACACTAACGCAGGCCCCAACCAGAATCAGTACCGCCAGACTGACGAAGATACGCAGTCGCGTCAGATTCACGCCAAGCGTATGGGCACTGACATCGCCAGCATTGAGCAGATTAAGCGATTTCGCCAACAACAAAACCACAGGTGCAGTGACTATCACGAAAGGGAATAGTTGCCAGAATTCAGGCCAGCGGGCATGGGAGACCCCACCCGCCAGCCAGTAGAAAATGCCGTAAGCATGATCTTCGGCAAGCAGTAGCGTAATACGCGTCAGTGCCATACATAAGGCGGATAAAGCAATACCAGCCAGAATTAGCTGGTTGCGATCGTATTTCTGCTGCCAGCTACCACTTGCGGCCATCACCATCAGCCAGTTAATCCCACCGCCGCAGGCTGCCACCAATGAAATGGAATATCCGGCCAGCGGCGCCGGGCTGAAAGCGCTGACCAGCGCCATTGCCAGTGCAGCGCCACTGTTAATGCCCAATAGGGAGGGGGAGGCCAGCGGGTTATGAGTGAGCGTCTGGAGTAGTGCGCCGGCCAATGCCAGCGCTGCGCCGAGCAGAATAGCAACCAGACTGCGTGGTAGCCGCAGATTGATAACCAGCGCTTCAGGCAGCGTCGGTGTATGACCGGGCGCCAGCGCTTTGAGCGCGCTGATGGCAGGAATGGGAATCGCGGAATAGCAAAACAGGCTTAGCCAGAACGCGCCAAACAGGGCAACCAGCGGCAATCCCCAAAGCCAGACCGGATGATAGCGGCGTCTCATGATGTTTCATTAACCGGCTGATGATGGAAGATTTTTACCGCATCACTGCCAATGCGTTCCGCGGCAAATATCCCGCGCATACGAGCCCAGATGTTGCTGTCTACCGCCGCTATCTGATGCTTTTGTTGTGCTGTCATCATCTGCCACAGCGTATCTTGCTGCCAGCGTTTCACGATGCTTTCCTGACGATAGTGGGCCACGATAAGCCAGTCAGGATTGAGTGCCAATAACTGTTCAAGGCTGAGAGAAGCCATTGCCGCATGATTAACTGGCGTGGGAACTTTCAGCCCTAATGCCGTTAAGACGCTACCGGTATAGGTGTCGCTGGAGTGCAGGTTAAATTGCTGTTCGCGCGAGGTGCCAAAAATCACACTAACGCTTTGTGGCAACTGACTGGCATAGCCTTTCATGCGTTTATGGTGTTCTGCCAGCCGTTTTTGCATCTCATCATCTTTTCCCATCACTTTGCCGATGATCGCGGCAGATTGCAGGTTTTCTGCGTAAGTTTCGTTGCGGGACTTTAGCAGCAGGACGGGGGCGATGCCCTTGAGTGCCCGATAAATCCCCGCGTGGCGTTGGCTGTCTGCAATGATGAGATCAGGCTTCAATGCGCTGATGGCTTCGAGGCTTGGCTGGGCGCGAGTCCCTGTTGATTGCCAGGGCTTAATGCGCTGGCGAACATCCGTGAGGATGCGCTGCGGATCGTTATCATCGGCAATACCCACCGGACTGATATTGATAGCAGCCAACGCATCGGCAAACGACAATTCCAGCACGACCACGCGCTGTGGAATGGTATTGAGGGTAAAACTGCCCTGCTCATCTTGCACCGTGACTGCAATGGCGCGGGGCAGACTGGTGAAGAAGAGCAAGACGATAAACATGACGTGAATCAGTGCAGACATAACCTAACTCCAGAAATAGCGAAGCCGGGCAAGAGCCCGGCGAACGGATTAATGTAACATCAGAACTTTATCGAACCCTGCATATAGAACGTACGTGGCTGCCCGGCGTAGAGGCCTTTGTTATTATCATCATAGGAGCGGGTGTAATACTCGTGGTCGAAAATGTTCTTCACCCCAAAGGCCAGACTCAGATTAGCCATTTGTGGACCGAAGTCATACGCCACGCGCGTATCCCATAGCATAAAGCCCGGAATGCGACCAGTGCTTCCATTGGCGCTTTCCTGCACGGTATTAGCGTTATCAGCAAACTGGCTGGATTGGGATGCGCTGTTGAGGTTGAAGGTCCAGTTACCCGGTTTGTAATCTATGCCAAATGTACCTTTATGTTTCGGTGAGAACGGCACTTGATTCCCGTAGGTGTTGCCTTCTTCACGAATTTCTGCGTTGACATAGGTGTAACTGGCGTAAACCGAAACATTCTTCAGTTTGGACGTAAGTTCGGAAAGATCGTAACGTGCCTGAGTTTCCAGCCCGGTGTGTCGGGTTTTCCCTCGTGCCGTAACAGTATCGTTAGTCTGGTTAGAATCGTACTGATTGTTGAAGTTAATCAGGAATAGCCCCATTTCCGCAGCTAATGCGCCGTCGTCGTAGCGAGTGCCGACTTCCCAGGTTCGCGCCTTTTCAGGTTCTACATTACCGCTTTTCACCGCCTTGCCAATTTGGCTGTACTGTACGGTACCGAACGAGCCTTCCGTATTGGCGTAAAGATTCCAGCTATCAGTGACGTGATAAAGAACATTGAATGCGGGCAATGGCGCATTGTAACTTACTTCTTGGCGGGTACCTTTCACATTGTTGTTTTGGAAGGATTTGATATGTTCGAATCGTATCCCAGGCGTGATGGTCCAGTTGCCGATATCAATGCGATCGTCAATGTACCAAGCATGTGCCTCGGTGCCGGAGCGGGTATTACGGTCATAAGGGCTCGACGTGCTGGGTAATTCGCCGCTGCGGGTGGCGGTGTAGTAACGCATTTCGTGACTGGATTCATTCACATAACGGTAGCCAATCCCTACCTCGTGGGCCGAAGGCCCTAAATTGAAGAGCTGGCTATAGCGCGGTTCGATGCTACGCACCCAGTATTCGCGCGGGGACAGGGTAATGCGTTTGCCCTGCTCAAGATAACCGCTGCGCAAGGTATGAGTATATAAGCCCTGAATATTGAATTTGTGCTGCTGATCGGGTTGATACTGATAGCCGAGGCTTGCGAGCTGACGGCGGCCCCAGAAGCGGTCATATGGGCGAGTGGATTGCCAGCGATTGGCATCGTAATCGGCGCGTGAAAGGCCGCCGGGCATATCCGCACTGCCATCGTAATATTGCAGTAGACTGTTGAAGGTATGTATTTCATTGGGTGCATAGCGGCTTTTGAGCATCACATCGTCAATGTGCGTGGCGCTGTGTTCGCGCCAGTCGCTGCCGCGTGTGCCGGAGTAGAGAAGCGCGGTGCC
Organism: Photorhabdus luminescens subsp. luminescens; assembly: GCF_001083805.1. Lineage (GTDB taxonomy): Bacteria > Pseudomonadota > Gammaproteobacteria > Enterobacterales > Enterobacteriaceae > Photorhabdus > Photorhabdus luminescens. Next base: position 136,319 of record NZ_JXSK01000010.1, read on the forward strand.
GAAACCGTTATCTGCCGTACCGCCAATCATCAGATTGTGGGTTTCTTTGGGATTATTTTGTGAGGATGTGGGGCTAAGTTGTCCTTCTACACTGGTCTCAATACCAAAATCCTGCGGGATAGCGCGGGTCACGAAATTCACCACACCACCCACGCTTTGTGGCCCATAGCGCACAGCGCCGCCGCCGCGTACCACATCTATTGCGTCCATGTTGCCGAGAGATACTGGCGCTAATGATAGCTGCGGCTGTCCATAAGGCGCGAAGGGTACTGGAACGCCATCCATCAGAACCGTAGAACGACTGGCGAGACGTGGATTCAGGCCACGAATGCTAAAGTTCATCGCCAGATCGTGGCTGCCGGTACCGTTGTTTTCTGGCGCGTTGACGCCGGGAATGCGGTTCAGCACTTCACGCATTGTGGTTGCGCCTGTTTTAGCAAAATCTTCCCGGCGGATGACATCACGTGCGCCTGCATGTTCAAACACGTCAGCTTCACGTGCGCTGCCTAACCAGTCGCCTACCACGGTCAGCACATCTTTCTGCGCAACAGGAGCGGGTTCGAGTGTGAACGTGTTATTGCCTAATGTTTTCACCTGCAAATCAGTACCGGCTAGTAAGGTGCTCAGTCCATCGGTGATGGAATAATCGCCGTGTAGACCGCTGCTTTGTTTGCCGCGGGTTAAGCTGGCATCTACTGAAAGGGTAATACCGGCGTGGGTGGAGTACTGATTAAGAACTTTATCCAGTTCGCCTGCATTAATGTCATAGTGTACGCTAGCTGGCTCTACAGCAGCATACGTTATCCCTGAGGTTAGGCAAGCCACCGGTAACAGGCTCAAACGAATCGCCATTACCAGCGGTGTTGCTTTGTGAAGCGCACGCAATGGCTGTGCACGTAAAGGCATCATAACGTCTCCATAATCATTTTATTACTGTATCCACTTATGAAGTCGAACGAGGAAACAAAAAAGGACAATCGAAAATGATTATTTTTTACGTTAACGATTTTTCTACGGGCAGAACATTTACCCAGAAATGGGTAATGTATTGAATCTTAACAGGAAGTGTTTTCTCTATGACAGATAATATCGTATCGGTATTTTTCATCGGGAAAGTGCCGCTTAACTGTAGTGAGGCGACGGCCGGGTCACAGCGTAATATACCGCTTCGATAGCGAGCGAGGGTTGCTATCACTTCACTCAATGGTTTATCGCTGAAGCTTAGTATCCCCTGCGTCCACGTGTTGTCTTCGGCGGTTGCCGCGGTCAGTTCACCAAAATCGGTGGCGCTGAAGCTTAGGCTTTCACCCTGACGTACAATACATTTGTGGTTGTTACCAGTCAGTATCACCTCTACGGCATGTTGTTGCACGCTAAGTAGCGTAGTGTTGGCTTCCTGACGAACCGTAAATTGGGTGCCTAGCGCGGTCAGTTGCGCATGGCGGGTTTGTACACGCAACCGCTTTGCTTCGGTATCATGTCCGGTAGTGATGGCAATTTCGCCGTACCAGAGATGTACCAGACGTTGTTGAGGAGTAAAATGGACATCTACGGCACTGTCGGTATTGAGTGTAAGTAATGTGCCATCGCTCAGTCGATGCTGTTGAATATCCCCTTTATCAGTATGGTAATCGGCCCGTAGACTCTCTCCCATTTCCGAACACCACAGTTGCCAGCCCCCGCCAATTCCTAGTAGTAATAGTATGCTTTTCATCACTCTGCGTCGTGACAGATGAGTTTCTTGGAGTGCGTGGCTTGCCACATTACCTGGCACTACAAGCATCTGGTTACGCAGATTTTCCACTTGCTGCCACGCCCACTGATGATCTTGATGTTGATCGTACCAGCGTTGCCATTTTTCAGTTTGCAGCGGGCTGACCTGATCGCTACTCAGTACTGCATACCAGTGCGATGCTGATTTTAATGCCTGGCGGCGAGAATGGGTTAACATAGTGTCCATATCAGAGTCCATGTTCCAGTCGAAACAACAGACAGTGTTCGGTGGCTTTGGCCATATATTTTTTCACTGAACTGACGGACACATTGAGGCGTAAAGCAATGTCGCTGTAGGTTAGATTTTCAAGCTGAGACAATAAAAACGCTTGGCGCGTTTTATTGCTCAGACCATCGATCATCTGGTCGATTTGCTGGAGTGTTTCGAGTTGACACTGACGAATTTCCGGCGAGGGCATAAACGCTTCGGGCCGTTGCGCCAGTAGTTCCAGATAGGCTTTCTCCAGCGCGTTGCGGCGAAACAGATCGATCATTACCCTTTTGGCGATCGTGCAGAGGAAGGATTTTTGGTCGCGAATAGCTTGTAGCGAGTCGCCGGCCATCACACGCAGGAAGGTATCCTGTGCTACATCGTCGGCATCAAAGGACGATTGCAGTTTGCGCGTGAGCCAGTTTTTCAGCCAGCCATGATGCGCGCCGTAAAGCGATTCAAGTGTTAGCTCAGCGGAAACAACAATGTGGTCAGACATACCCTATAACATCAAAAGTCAATAATCACGGTATCATATTAATGTGAGAATAGTTATCATTACAATCATTACGAAGGTTTTTTATTTCATGTTGACGTGATTTAAGTTGGTGTAGCCGGGAGACTTATTTCTATTTTGTTAAGATATTGGAGAAAGTAGTTAATGAAAACTGAGCTACGGCCGGAAAAAAACCTGAAGTCGGTTATAAAAGAACGGTAGAAAAAGGCGAAAGTTGGTACGATCGACCTAGAAAGCGGATTTATGCACCGAGCTAATTAACCTAAAGTGCGCTTTTTACTTACTCCGCAGATCCCGATTTGTTCAGGTTAGATTATGTAGTTTATCGTTTTCCGTGCTATCTGAAAGCAAAGGGTTACAGAAACTTTCACTTATTCAAGTAAAAGTAAATATACCTTATCCTTAACGTGATAAAACAGGTATTAAGAAAAGCCGTTTTTATCTATCAGTGTAGTTTTAGAATCTGGAAAAAGAGGCAAGCGTACTATGAGTAAATAGGTAAAAACTTAAATCATCAAAGGTAAAAAGAGGTGATTAAGAATTTTTTAAAGCGGGTAAAAAATTTGATGCTATATTGAAAGAGAAAATATCGGAGAAAACGGGTTTTAAATTGATTAACCAAAGTGGTAAAATAACAGTGTTAACCCAATGACAAGAATATGAAGTTATATCAAAACATTTAACCGCATTAACCGCATTAACCGCATTAACCGCATTAACCGCATTAACCGCATTAACCGCATTAACCGCATTAACCGCATTAACCGCATTAACCGCATTAACCGCATTAACCGCATTAACCGCATTAACCGCATTAACCGCATTAACCGCATTAACCGCATTAACCGCATTAACCGCATTAACCGCATTAACCGCATTAACCGCATTAACCGCATTAACCGCATTAACCGCATTAACCGCATTAACCGCATTAACCGCATTAACCGCATTAACCGCATTAACCGCATTAACCGCATTAACCGCATTAACCGCATTAACCGCATTAACCGCATTAAGTGTTGATTTTAATACCATTAGCATACTTGCTGCACTCTCTGGTTTTAAACCTAAAAAAATCAAATATAGGAAAAAGAAAAAATAAGTATTAACTTAATGAAAATGGGAAGGTTTAAATGAGGGGTGGGAGATGGAAAATTTGGGGGGTGATTAATCAGATAAGAGTTATAAAAACAGATGCTCCATTAGTGCGAAGTTTTTAAAAGGTACAGGGTAATTAAAAACGGCCTATTTACTACTATGTTTAATATATTTTTCGGCGATGCTGATTTTCTATTATTTTATATTCAACTAACCGACTATGTCTATTTAAAAAATATAAACATAGTGATGGTTTATTTAATTGGTTGGTTTTTATAAATAAATTTTCATTTATGATAATGGTTGATTGTATTTAATCTAAATCCATCAACAAAGAGTTAAAAAGAAGCCAGTGCGTAAAATAATATTGCCGTAATAGTATTATATTAAAGTATTTTTCGCCATTATTTTATGAAAAAATGCGTAAAAAATGATGCAGTAAAAAAGGGATAAAACGGTTAATTTGGCAGGGTTTAGACTTTGAAAAAAGGGGGGGGTGTCTGAAAAGACACAAAGGGGGATCTTTATATCATCAGATTATTTACTGGTTAATTTATGTGAAAAAATAAAGGGTTATGATCTATAAAAACAGCTTTAAATTACCGATAAAATAGTGTCAGTTAAAGATAAAAAGCGGGTATGATTTACGTTAGGTAAACGTAAAGTACGATATTCCATGATGATTAATCTTAATAAAAATCAGGAGTCACAAGTGGTAAAAACAACGGTTAAAATTTTTATGCTAATTAAAATGAGTGGTTGAAAAATGACTTTTGATAATATTTTAAAACCTGCGAGTTATAAAACTATCAGTGGAAATGGAGAAATAAAAATTGGTTTGGTTATATTTATGTTTTCGGGGGGGAAGGATAAATGAAAATATGAATCCGTTAATCTGTTTTTCAAGATGAAGCGTTTTAATAACGTTTTCAATCGGAGAATAAATTTCTTCATAAACCAGTTAAATAATCGATGATAAAAAATAAGCATAACAAAATCCCCATATAAATGATTTAATCGAATATAAATTGGGTTACTTGCAGCGTTATTATATTGCATTTGTTATACAACTCTGTGATACCTTAAATACGTCAGTTTAAACTTGCTTTATCCTGCTTTAATCGTTGAAGAGTCTGTACATTATTCTGTGTAATTGCCACCTGATTATAAGTGGCCGTCCACACACGCAATGAGGATGTCTTGAAGTCCTATTGATACTCAGTGCGAGGAAAACCGCTTTGTTGATAACGGTGCCATTGATTAGAGCGGGATTTTGGCGCATTTTTCTCATAGCCAGGATGGTCAGTCAGTTCAGCATTCAGGCCGTTTCGATGGTCAGCTTAGTGAGCATGCGGGAAAACTGATTAAGATCGGCTTCAGTTTTGAGGCCTTTAGTCAATTCGGCAGCGAGAGCTTTAAGTTTCTTTTCGTCCATAATTTGCCTGTCTCCGTTGTCGGAAGGGATATATCAGAAACAGGCAATTACACAATTTAAATTACAGTCTCAAAAAAGAGGTCAGATATTTTTAGATAGTATAAAGGGGAGGTAAATTTAGTTTGTGAAACATGTTATAATTCTATTTGCTTTTGTTAAGGAGGAAAATGGAATGAAAGCGATATCAAAAATTAAACGCTCGCATATCATGAGGTCTATACACTCAAAAAGCACAAAGCCAGAAATCATTGTCGGAAAAATCCTAAACAATCTTGAGATTAATCACATCTCCCAATGTGAAAAAATATATGGCAAACCAGATTTTGTGTGTGTCGAGCATAAGGCCGCCATACTTGTTAATGGCTGTTTTTGGCACCGTCATTCGTGCCACATGTTTAGGCCGCCAAAATCTACAAGTGAATATTGGACCAAAAAGCTCAAAAATAATATAGAAAGGGATATGCGTGTTATATCTAATTTAAACAATCTTGGTTATAGGGTTCTGGTTGTATGGGAGTGTGCATTGTTAGGGAAGAAAAAACTGGACAGCATTATTTTGCAGGATTGTATTGAAGAGTGGATTTTTACAGGTATTAGAAATTGCGAGATAGACTATCAAGGGATTAAACTTATGCAGTCGTTATGCTAGCAAACCTAAACAGTGAAGATCGAGAAATCATCCCTCTCTCCTTTCTTTGACTCATTAAGCTCTCACTTCACCCTTCATTATGGCGTTTTTTATACGATTTTACGCCCACTTAAATAAACAAAAAAACTATAAAAACAATAAGATAAAAATAAAAAAATTATTGACAACTTATGTTGTGCACACATCAGGTTTTGTTTATCATGTATAAAAGATCAGGTTAAGGCCGATGAGAACGAGAGTGAAGAAATGACAACAAGCATTACACCAGAAATTAAAAGTGAGAAAATCCATTTACGGATTACTCCATCTCAAAAGGAAATATGGAAAGCTTTAGCTGAGGCGCAAGGTGTAAGTTTAGCAGCATGGATTGAAAATAAAATATCGATGGCATTAGCATCGAATAGTGATATCTTTCAAAAAGAAAAATATAAATTGGTTTCGCTTTTTGCTGGTTGTGGCGGAATGGATTTAGGCTTCTGTGGCGGTTTTTCTGTCTTGAATAAAGAATATAAAAAACAAAATTTGAAATTATTTGGGCTAATGAATTCAACCCCAATGCAGTAAAAACATATAAGAAAAACTTTTCTCATGATATCGTTGAAGGCGACATATGGGAACTTATCGATTCAACCCCTACAGAATGTGATGTACTGATAGGAGGTTTCCCCTGCCAAGATATATCTATCAATGGTAAAAGAGCTGGCGTAGACGGAAAGCGCAGCGGTTTATATCTTGCTATGGTCGACGCTGTTAAACGCTCACGACCAAAGATTTTTATTGCTGAAAATGTCAAAGGGCTACTCATGAAGTATAACGAAGAATCTTTAGCCCGTGTTATAAAGGATTTCAGTGAATTGGGTTATAATGTTAGTTATAAACTATATAATTCAGCCAATTTTGGTGTACCCCAAACGAGAGAGCGAGTTTTTATTGTTGGAACATTACATGGAAACCCTTTATTCAAAGAACCTGTTGATATTCTCCATAAAAACGAATGGTTGACTTGTTATGATGCGATTCATGATTTAGAAACCGTTGATGAAGATCGCAATCTTAATCATATTTGGAGTAAGGCTAAAAAAAGCCCAGATCAAGGAAGTAGACGTTTAAAGGAAGATAAGCCATCTCAGACTATAAGAGCGGAATGTCATGGTAATATTCAGTTCCATTATAAATTAGATCGTCGTATTTCGATGCGAGAGGCTGCACGTCTCCAGTCATTTCCTGATAATTTTGTTTTCGAATCGAACTTGAGGGAAACCGAAAGACAGGTTGGAAACGCTGTTCCACCGGTTTTAGCTTGGCATTTAGCGCAAGCTGTTGAAGAATATCTCGATAAATTATAAACAATATATACCTAATGGATTTCAAGATGCTTCGTGACGGCAAGGGAGCGAATCCCCGGGAGCATAGATAACTCTGTGACCGGGGTGAGTGAGTGCAGCCAACAAAGAGGCAACTTGAAAGATGACGGGTATATTTAGAATACCATGACTGTTATTTGTTATCAGTCATGGTATTGTTGTAAAGACTCAATATTTAGCAGTTATAAATAGAGTTTCTGATGGTCTCCATCCTACAGCATAGGTATCTGCCAGTTTTAACCAGTACTTAATTCTTTCTTCTTTGGGAAGAATGACTCCCCAATACTCTTCAAATAAGGCATCTTCTAATTCATAAAACGCTCGAAGCATTTCGACCTCTATATCTTTTAATGCCCTTTCTATATAATTTCCACCTCTTTCTGGCGACGATCTCATTGCGACACTTCCAGCAGAAAATAAATCTCTAGCTTGATTACACAATATGCCATAATATGTTAGAAGAAACATTGTCACATCATCGTATTTTCCCGATACTCGGCTAGATTTAACAATTTGTGGACAAAGTACTGCTGATTCTGCTCGATACTTTCGTTTCTCCGGCTGAGAAAGTTTTGTATATAGCCTTACTTCCAATGGTAGAGTTCTTTCATCAGGTTGATCATCAATCCACCAAAGCCTTTCACCGGGCTTTAACTTATTTTTTGCATACTTTCTAATGAAGGGCATTTTTTCTTCCGGACTTAAAATCCTGAAGTCGTTATAGCTTATATTGAGCTTATCGAATAGTGGTTCTTTGGCATTAATTTCCACTTCAAATCTTGGAACATGAGACGTTCTTACATGCATGATACATTCTTCGTAATGCCCCCATTTAGCTTCTGGTTCTCCACCAATTTTTCCAAAAAGTAGATATACATAATCTACTCCTTGCTTACGACTCCCTTCGAAAATGCTATTTGCTATTGATCTCCATGTATTATTATCTGAATATTTTACTTCTACACCAAAGTTTCCAATAATTATGTCTGGAAACTCTTGTGCAGGCGGATTCATATCTACAAATAACCCCATGTCCGTTAATATCTCTCCTAAAACCTCTCTGACTCTTTGCTCAAATTTTTTTGAATTATGATGCTCGTTTGATGATCTCAAGTCTTGAGTGAGTTTTTCTGTTGCCTTAGTTAATAAGGTCTCAAAAATTTGGCGCTCTATCATTTTTCATCTAATATTTTTTCTATCCATATATACCATTAGATTACAACGACATGTGCCGTGGTCACAAGTTATAATAAAGTGATTAAAAATCCATTAAATAGAGCAAGATACCAAAGAGCTGAAGTCGTTTTGTTGACACCCACTAACTCTGCCGTAGTGCGGGCTGTAGCCCCCGCCACAAAGAGTTCCTGAAGATGTTTTTGCTTGTATTGGCTAATCCGACTTTTTCTCATTTGGATATCCTAGATCAAATTACTTATCTAGGGCAGCCCCAATTATTTATTGTTAGGAAATATTTTAAATTGATTATAATTTAAACATATTATTTTTCTACAGGACCATACCATCGCCATATGTGCATAAGTACATCTTTAACTAGCGTCCCATTTTTTGCAGACAGACCTGACAAATGATAGTAAAAACTATTAGTATCGGGAAAACGATCACTTTAGTTTGAAAACTATTTTCAGGGAAATAGAAATGTTACATCTACTGGCATGGTCTGATCTGATTATTTGCATTTTTGTCGTTTTCTTTGCTTATCTGGTTTTTGGTATGGCTGGGTTTGGTTCTGCACTTATTGCTAGTCCAATTCTGGCATTTTATATTCCTGTAGCGAAAATTGTTCCTATGCTCGCGTTGATAGATTTAACCGCCGCAGTGATTAATATTACCAGAGAGGGTAAAAAATCAGAGTTTAGTGAGATTAAGTTAATTATTCCATTAATGATTATCGGTAGCTTGATTGGCGCCGCTATTTTATTGATGGCTCGACCTGATGCTTTAGTTCTGGTATTGGGGTTATTTGTTGTTTTTTATTCAATTTATTCGCTATTTTTCAGTAAAACCTACTGTCAATTCCCTGCTAAAGCCGCTATTCCATTTGGCTTGGGTGGCGGTATTTTCAGTGCGCTATTTGGTAGTGGCGGTTTTCTTTATGCAATTTATCTAACCGGGCGGATATCAGATAAGGAAATTTTCAGGATCACTCAGACGACGGTGATTGGTTTTAGTACTATGACGAGAGTGATTATTTTTGTTGTCATGGGTATTTATCTGGACACCTCATTTTTGTTATTGATACTGGTATTTATTCCAGCCATGTTGTTGGGAATCTATTTTGGCCGCCAGGTGACACTGAAAATCTCCAGAGAAACATTCTTGAGGTTTATCAATGTTATTGTGCTGGCTTCCGGGTTAATGTTGATATATCGTTATATATTTACTCTTTAAAATAATCACTAATCAGAATTAATATATTCCATATAATATTATTAATTTGTTGTTTTCAGTTTATTTCATATTTATTCTCTCTATTTTTGCTGGATGGATATAAATAAAATGAACAGCCGTGATTATAGAGATAATAATTTTTTTGCTATTTTTACTATTACCACGAGTGTTGCTGTTATTGGCATTGTCATTGGTTTGACGATCCCAATGATAGCGTTACGCTTGAATAGCCAAGGTATTGATGAGTTGTACATTGGTTTAATTTCTGCGGCTCCGGCATTGGGAGTGCTTTTGAGTGCTCCGGTCGTCCAGAAAATTGTATCTCTGGTAGGTAAAAAACGTGTCATGATGATTGCAACTGGGGTTTCTGCCGGCAGTTTGCTCCCTCTTGTGGGTTCGTTGCCGATGGAGTTGCTTTTTCCTCTGCGGCTAATTACTGGTGTTGCTAATGGGTTAATGATCTGCTTGGGTGAAACTTGGATTAATGAACTCTCTGAAGAGAATAAACGAGGTAGGGTACTGGCTGTTTATACGACGGTTTTTACTATCAGCCAGTTGCTTGGCCCTTCTATCATTGCTTTTTATGGTGTTGCAGATAAAACGCCGATACTGATTTGTACTCTGATCCATATCTTTTCACTGGTGCTTTTTGTCATGGTAGATCAGAAAAAAGGCGATAAGTTGCCGAAATATAATGAGAAGCCCAATTTCTCTATTGTTCAATTTGTGAAGGTTGCTCCGGCGATCTGTGGTGGTGTGCTGTTTTTTTCCTTTTTCGACGGCACCATTCTTTCTATGTTACCCATCTACGGAATGAGTTGTGGGTATACCGAAGCGGTAGCTGCACTGATGATAAGTGTCGTTCTTGGTGGTGATGCATTGATGCAGCTTCCGTTTGGTTGGCTGGCGGATCATATGGATCGTATGTGTTTGTACCAGATTTGTGGTGTAGCAACGCTTGGAGTAAGCGCGTTATTGCCGTTTGCTATTGCGCATCATTACCTTATTTGGCCCCTGTTGATTGTTTTGGGGGCAACTGCCGGGGCTATCTACACCATTGCATTGGTTCAAATTGGTCAGTATTTTTCAGGAAATGATCTGATAGTGGCTAATGCCGCCGCGGCTATGTTGTGGGGGATTGGGAGTTTGTTTGGACCATTGCTTGCCGGTATTGCGAGTTCAGTGACGCCATCAGGTTTACCCGTTCTACTTGTTATCATTGCAGCACTGTTTATGATTTCAACAATGGATCGGTTTAACCTGCAAAGTGATAAAAGCTGAAATATTCAGTTGATAGTTGTACAGGCGTAAAAACTGGCTGTGAATAGCAGTCAGCATTGAGTGAATCTTATTTATTATCAAGTCGTTAGTAAGTGAAATCCTAAGATTGAAACATTGCGATTAATTATCGTAAAAGGTTTAATCTCCAGAAGTCATTCTTCTGATACTTAGCTAAATAATACGGTTAGCTATTGATTTCGACACGATGATCACTGGATAATCTTTCGCCTCAAATTTTCTCACTGCTTTCTATTCTAAAAGCCAAACGATTGCTTTTGTGATTTGTTGAACCGATTGGTGCAATGTTGTTGTGTTATTAAGCGAAGTAATCGTTTTCGTTTGATTAGAAAGTGGAAGAAGTACCATGAACATAATGCAGGGGAACGACATGTCTGGCACTCAGGCACCAGTTAAATGCAAACTGGATAAGTATTTTAAGTTGACTGAACGTGGCACAACGGTACGCCGTGAAATTCTGGCAGGGCTCACAACTTTCTTGGCGATGGTTTATTCAGTCATCGTTGTACCGGGAATGTTAGGGCAGGCAGGGTTTCCCCATACTGCTGTCTTTATTGCGACTTGTTTGGTTGCCGGTTTTGGTTCTTTGTTAATGGGGCTATGGGTTAATTTGCCAATGGCAATTGGTTGTGCAATTTCGTTAACTGCATTTACCGCTTTTAGTTTGGTTTTAGGACAGCAAATCACTATTCCGGTTGTACTCGGCGCGGTATTTCTGATGGGGTGCTTGTTTACGGTGATTTCTGTTACCGGTATTCGTTCTTGGATTTTACGCAATATACCAATGGGTATTGCGCATGGAGCAGGGATTGGTATTGGCTTGTTTTTGTTATTGATTGCGTCAAACGGTGTTGGTCTGGTCATTAAGAACCCATTGGAAGGTTTGCCTGTTGCTCTGGGGGCGTTCACCTCTTTTCCGGTTGTGATGACTCTGCTTGGGCTGGCTGTTATTTTTGGTCTGGAAAAGTTGAAAGTCCCCGGCGGTGTACTGTTGGTAATCATTGTGATTTCTGTTATTGGGCTGATTTTTGATCCGGCAGTGAAATATCAAGGGTTTTTTAAGGTACCGAGTCTGGGAGATGACGGCCTGTCCCTGATTTTTAGTATGGATATTATGGGGGCTTTGCAGCCAATTGTGTTACCCAGTGTGTTGGCGCTGGTAATGACTGCGGTGTTTGATGCGACCGGTACTATCCGTGCGGTAGCAGGGCAAGGGAATCTGTTGGATAAAGGTGGACAGATTATTAATGGCAGTAAAGCGCTGACTGCCGATTCTGTTAGTAGTATTTTTGCCGGTGCTATCGGTGCTTCTCCGGCTGCGGTATATATCGAATCAGCCGCAGGTACCGCAGCAGGCGGTAAAACAGGTTTAACCGCAACGGTGGTCGGTATCCTGTTCCTGTTAATTTTGTTCTTTTCTCCACTTTCATATCTTGTACCGGCGTATGCCACTGCGCCGGCGCTGATGTATGTTGGTCTACTGATGTTGAGTAATGTCAGAAAACTGGATTTCAATGATTTTGTCGGGGCGATGTCCGGTATGCTTTGTGCAGTCTTTATTGTTCTGACCTGCAATATTGTAACCGGTATTATGTTGGGTTTCAGTTCTTTGGTTGTTGGTCGTATCTGTTCCGGTGAATGGCGCCAATTGAATATCGGTACAGTGGTAATTACGATCGCTTTAGTAGCATTTTATGCTAGTGATTGGGCTATTTGATTGATTAAAAAGTGCGTAAGGTCTGATCACCCCTGCGCACTTTGCTGTTTCTTGCGATTACTTTTAAATTCTTAATTATTTTCCCCTCTATTTATCTGATTAGTTTACAATATTCCTGCAATTCTTTTGGATACGGCTCCGTGTGTATCTACCTTTTTCGATTGATTCAGTTACTTTAGTATTAAGATTTATTCTCACTGTTTTGTGTTAACGGGAAGAAAAAGAGTTTCAATCTGTATACCAACGGTTCTTAGGTAAATTGTAAGGGCAACATGGAAATATTCTTTACTATTCTGATCTTGATTTTGGTGGTTTCAGTTTCTGGTGTTCTGACTAAGGTGATTCCGTTCCGCATACCTCTGCCGTTAATGCAGATTGCAATGGGAGCGTTGCTGGCTTGGCCGCACTTTGGCTTACATGTTACTTTTAATCCTGAGCTGTTTCTCGTTCTGCTAATTCCTCCTTTGTTATTCGTTGATGGCTGGAAAATGCCAACCAGAGAGTTTTTCCAGTACGGGCGGGAAATTTTCATACTGATGCTGGTATTGGTGCTGGTGACTGTTGTCGGTATTGGTTATCTGATTTACTGGTTAATGCCTGGCATTCCGTTAATTGCTGCTTTTGCCCTTGCTGCTGTGTTATCGCCAACAGATGCGGTGGCTTTATCATCCATTGTTGGAAAAAGGCGCATGCCTAAGCGCATGATGAATGTGATGGAAGGGGAAGCGTTAATGAATGATGCTTCCGGCCTGGTAGCCTTAAAATTCGCTGTAGCGATAGCAATGGGAACGATGGCGTTTTCTGTTACTGGCATGACCATAGAATTCTTCAAAGTTGCTATTGGCGGTTTATTATCCGGTATTGCAGTAACCTGGTTGTACAGTAAATCCCTGCGTTTAATGAATCGTTGGAGCGGTGGCGATCCGGCAACCCAAATTGTTTTCATGTTGCTGCTGCCGTTTGCTTCTTATTTGATTGCGGAACATATTGGTGTTTCCGGTATCTTGGCTGCGGTTGCCGCGGGTATGACTATCAGTAAATCTGGAGTTATCCGTAATGCGCCATTAGCGATGCGTTTACGCGCTGATAGTGTCTGGTCGATGCTGGCGTTCGTGTTTAATGGCTTGGTGTTTATCATGTTGGGTCTGCAATTACCGGGGATCTGGCAAACTTCCGTTGTACAGGCAGAAATTGATCCAACCGTTGAAACCTGGATGCTGTTCGCCGCGGTTGCAGTGATTTATGGGGCACTATTACTGCTGCGTTTCTGTTGGTTATGGCTGATGAAGAATATTAGCAAAGCCTTTATGAAAAAAAATCCGCTGAATTTTGCGACTTATACCACTCGTGAATTATGGCTGGCATCTTTTGCCGGCGTCCGTGGCGCCATCACACTTGCTGGAGCACTGTCTGTTCCTCTGTTTCTGGCGGATGGTACGCCATTCCCGGCCCGTTATCAGCTTATCTTTATTGCCGCGGGGGTCATCCTGTTCTCGCTGTTAATTGGGGTTCTCTCTTTGCCATTCCTGTTACGGGGAATGCAAACCTGCGATAAAGAGGCTGATATCAGTGAGGTACGAATGGCGCGGGCAGCTATGGCGGAAGTGGCGATTGTCAGTATGAATAAGATGGAAGAGCGTCTTTCTGCTAGTCCCGAAGAGCAATTGGATGCTGAGGTTATTACTGAAGTTGCTTCCAGGGTAATTGGCTATTTGCGTCGTCGTACTGTGGGGCAGGATGAGATGGAACATAATCTGCTAGTGGAAGATTTGGAACGTCGTTTTCGTCTGACCGCATTAAGGGCGGAACGCGGTGAGTTGTATCATCTGCGTGCAACCAGAAAGATCAGCAATGAGACACTTCAAACCTTGCTGCATGATTTGGATTTACTGGAAGCTCTATTGGTACAGAAAGAACACTGATATCCTGTAATTTGTTGGTTGTCACGACAATTTTGTCAGCCGCTTTATTCAACCTGATTGGTGGATATCTCGCCTGTCAGGTTGATTTATGGTGTTTGCTCGTTTCTGGCTGGCGGCATTCTTTTTCCACCATAGATTTATAGACATAGATTCATAGACATAGATACCGGAACCTCCTGACAATGATGAATAATATGTTGGTTCCGGCGGCATGGCGGGTAAAATTTACCATTGGTGGGGGGTTGGTTGCGGCGTTGTTCTGGGGTCATCAACGTTTAATTTTGCAATGCCTTTTACGAATGGCAGATTATCTATCGCGTGCTGGCGTGCGGAGTGAATAAATGCGTCAGTCTCAGGCTGATACTGTTCGCCTTCACGGACGGCAGCGTACAGCCTGCTCCATAAACCTTCTCCCAATGTTTTAGTTACTACTAACTCTTGCCTTTCAAATGTTTCAACAACCCAATGTGGCAGAGCCGCGATTCCCATACGGGCAGCGACCATTTGAATCAGTAACAGAGTGTTATCCACATTTTTCAATGTAGGGGCAACCCCCGCTGGTTGCAAGAAACGCCGCCAGATATCGAATCGCTGACGCTGAACGGGGTAGATCATCAATGTTTCATCAATTAAATCTTTTGGCTGGATATGCAATTTATTTGCCAGAGGATGATCCGGAGCGACAACCAGTTTGACCTCATAATCAAATAGCGGTGTGTAGTGCAAATGACTCTCCGGGAGAATATCTGACGTCAAAACGACATCTAATTCCCGTTGTAGTAGTGCAGGCTGTGGATCAAAAGTGACGCCGGATTTGAAATCTACATTGACTTGCGGCCAGGTTTCTCGGAAATGCTTGAGGGCCGGTGTCAGCCATTGAATACAACTATGGCACTCAATAGCGATACGTAGATTGGTTTGGCCCGGTTCTTTACATTCGCGCAGTGCATTTTGAACCAGAGGGAGCACTTGTTCTGCCAGTCGTAATAAAATTTCACCCTGTGGCGTGAAGCGAAGCGGTTGACTTTTACGAATGAACAACCGAAAGCCAAGGCGATGTTCAAGATCGCTGAACTGATGAGACAAAGCGGATTGTGTCTGATGCAGGTGATTGGCTGCCGCCGCTAATGAACCGCAATGACTCAATGATTGTAATGTTTTTAGATGTTTTATTTCGATCATGAGAAACCTTCAGGATGATAATGAATAAATTGCGCTTGTGGTTTATACCTTACCTGTTGATTATGGATGTGTAAACATCTAGACGGCTAAAAATGACGGGATAATGAAATGACGATTATTAATCACACACTTGGCTTTCCACGTATCGGTTTGAAAAGAGAACTCAAAAAGGCTCAGGAAAATTATTGGGCAGGGAAAATTTCTCAGCAAGAATTATTGGAAACTGGCCGTGAATTACGTGCCCGTCACTGGGAGCAACAGAAGCAGGCTGGTGTTGATTTAGTGCCGGTTGGCGATTTCGCTTGGTATGATCATGTTCTAACCACCAGTTTACTACTCGGTAATGTGCCGCCGCGTCACCAGAATCCAGATGGCGCGATTGATCTAGATACACTATTCCGTATTGCTCGCGGTCGTGCGCCGACGGGTGAACCTGCCGCCGCTGCGGAAATGACTAAATGGTTTAATACTAACTACCACTATATCGTGCCAGAATTTCAGCAAGGGCAGGAATTTAAACTGAGTTGGACTCAGTTACTAGAAGAAGTGGATGAAGCGTTGGCTCTGGGTCATCAGGTGAAGCCCGTTTTACTGGGGCCGGTGACTTACCTGTGGCTAGGTAAAGTGAAAGGCCAAGCATTTGATCGTCTCTCTTTATTGGAAGATATCCTTCCTGTTTATCAGCAAGTATTAGCTGAGTTAGCTAAACGTGGTATCGAATGGGTTCAGATTGATGAACCTGCGCTGGTACTGGAACTGCCAGCAGAGTGGTTAGCAGCTTATCCGGTTGCTTATCAGGCCCTTCAAGGGCAGGTTAAATTATTGTTGACTACCTATTTCGATAGCATCGGTCACAATCTAGAAACGATCAAATCCTTGCCGGTACAAGGGCTACATGTGGATCTGGTTGCTGGTCAGGATGATATCGCGCAACTGAATGAATCACTGCCAAAAGAGTGGGTGCTTTCCCTTGGCGTAATTAATGGTCGTAATGTATGGCGTGCTGATTTAACTACCAAATATCAGTTGATTAAGCCATTGGTAGATAGCCGTACACTGTGGATCGGTTCTTCCTGTTCTCTTCTGCATAGCCCTATCGATCTGAGTGATGAGACTGCGCTTGATGCAGAGGTGAAAAGCTGGTTTGCGTTCGCATTGCAGAAATGTGAGGAGTTAGCCTTGCTGGCTGCGGCATTGAATCAGCCGGAAGGCGGTAAACAAGCGGAATTGGATGCTTACAGTGCGCCAATCCGTGCCCGTCGTGAATCTAAACGGGTAAATAATCAGGCTGTGACTGAGCGCCTTGCCGCAATTAATCCACAGGACAGCGAGCGTAATCTGCCATACCCACAGCGTGCGGAAATACAGCGCCAGCGCTATAACTTGCCATTGTGGCCGACAACAACAATTGGATCATTCCCGCAAACGACGGAAATTCGCGGCTTGCGTTTGGATTTCAAAAAAGGTCGGGTAGATGGCGCCAGCTATCGTACCAATATCTGTCAACATATTAAGCAGGCAATTAACGAACAAGAACGTTTGGGATTAGATGTATTGGTTCATGGCGAAGCTGAACGTAACGACATGGTGGAATACTTCGGTGAACACCTCGACGGTTTTGTCTTTACGCAGAATGGCTGGGTTCAGAGCTATGGCTCCCGCTGTGTTAAGCCGCCAGTGATTATTGGTGACGTCAGCCGTCCAGAAGCGATCACTGTAGAATGGGCTAAATATGCTCAATCGCTGACGGAAAAACCTGTCAAAGGGATGTTAACTGGGCCAGTGACAATTCTCTGTTGGTCATTCCCAAGAGAAGATGTCAGCCGTGAGACAATTGCTAAGCAGATTGCATTGGCACTGCGTGATGAAGTGGACGATTTGCAAGAAGCGGGTATTGGTATCATCCAGATTGATGAGCCAGCATTGCGGGAAGGTTTACCACTGCGCCGGGAAGAGTGGCAGTCCTATCTTGATTGGGCGGTAGAAGCATTTAAATTGAATGCTGCAATTGCTAAAGATGACACACAGATTCACACTCATATGTGTTATTGCGAGTTCAATGACATCATGCCTTCCATCGCAGCGTTAGATGCGGACGTGATTACCATTGAAACTTCCCGTTCAGATATGGAGCTGTTGGATTCATTTGAAAACTTCTCTTATCCGAATGAGATCGGGCCGGGTGTTTATGACATTCATTCACCTAACGTACCTAGTGTTGAATGGATTGAAGCACTGTTACGTAAAGCGGCTGATCGTATTCCGGTTGAACGCTTGTGGGTTAACCCGGATTGTGGCCTGAAAACCCGTGGTTGGACGGAAACTCGCCAGTCACTGGCAAACATGGTACAAGCGGCTAAACTCCTCCGTGAGTCAGTGAAATAACTCATCCCATAATTTGCCTGTCACTATTAATTGGTGATGGGCATTTTCCAAAAAATAATCTTTCTTTTGCAGTAACGCATAGTGATGCGGCTTCGCGCGGATCTTTTCTATTACCAAACTTTTAGTAACTTATATATGCCATATTGGTATTTGAAAAAATACATTTTATTAACAAAATAACCCGGGTAGTAACAAGATGGAAGCATTGTAATAGAAACTTAATAATTAAAGAGAGGATTATATGGATGTTAATAAGTTGCAAGGTAAGAAAAGTAGCTCTCGAAGAAATTTTTTAAAAAGTAGCGCTGCTATTACGGCGACTGCTGCACTTGCCCCGATGAGTTTAGCTCGTGCGGAAGCAAAGTTATCCCCACAAATTGGAATAGGCGTATGTACGCTTGCGCCAGAGCAGATATCAGGGCCGTATTTCCGCAATGACAAAATTGTAAGAAGGGATATTACCGATTCAGAGTTAGGAATACCTTTTTTATTGAAAATTACTGTTATGGATAAAAAAACATGTAAACCGGTTGAAAGTTTATTTGTTGATATCTGGCATTGTAATAGTCGGGGAAAATATTCTGGTTGGAGTTATATCAGTCCTGATATAGAACCTAATGTTGATGGAATAGGTTCTAGCAATAGAACCGATGATAAAAATTTTCTAAGAGGAGCTCAACCATCTGATAAGAATGGGATAGTTAATTTTACGACTATTTATCCTGGGTTTTATGCGGGTAGAGCGACTCATATTCATATTGCAATCAGAAAATTGAGTACAGATATCACTGACAAAGAGCATTTTGCTTTTGTTGGTCAAATGTATTTTCCAGAAGAAATTAATGCAGAGGTTTATAAATATGATCTGTATTCAAAACGGAGGGTAATTAGAACCAAAAATCATGAAGATAAATATTTTAAAGAGATGAATGGTCATCTTTCAGAAATAAAAGTAACAAAAATAGATGAGTCTGATATTAACCGTGGAATACTGGGTGAAATAGTTCTATCGATAGACTTGGAAAATATATCTAATTTCATAACTAAAGATGATTTATATTCCCATACGGTATGATCGGTTTTGTGGAATAAACTAAATTTCAATATAATAACAGTCTAAATTATAAAGTAACCTATGTAAATGGTATGCTGATAAATAATTTAATAAAGTATCAGGTACTTGATATTTACATATGGATATTGTTCAGGCACAGAGAGGATTATCTTTACTGGTTGATGGATATTATCAGTAGATCATATTTTCTGTGCCTGTCATTTTCTCAGAGAAAAGCTTTCAGTCTCGCAAGCAGAATGTCAAATTAATGCGTTGCGCCTCCATTAATGGCGATATCTTCACTGTTTTTTAATGCTTCATCGATAGCAATTTCCAGCGCGGTTATAACTGTTTCCAGGGCCATACTCGGAGTACCTGAATACCGAACTGCTTGCTCAGGCAGATAAGGAATATGGATAACACCACCGCGTATTTCAGGATTGACGCATGCCAAATGATGCAACAAGCCATACATGACATGATTACAGACGAAGGTGCCTGCGGTTTGTGAAATGGAGGCAGGGACTCCAGCGTCATGTAAACCCTTGACTATCGCATTGATCGGTAAAGTGGCGAAGTAGGCGGCAGGACCTGTTGCGACTATGGGGGTATTGATAGGCTGATTGCCTTGATTATCAGGAATGCTCGCATCATTGATATTAATTGCCACGCGTTCCACGGTAATATTTGGTCTACCGCCTGCCTGTCCTACGGCAATGACCAGATCAGGCTGCACATCATCAATAGCAGCATACAGACAAGCCAGAGAGACGTCGAACACGCATGGAAGCTGACGCGCTTCAACGCGGGCACCACATAATTCTCGCCCTTGTAATTGTTTAGCTGCTTCCCACGATGGATTAATCTTTTCTTTGTCGAAAGGCTCGAAACCGGTAATTAAAACTGTTTTTTGTGTCTTCATAGACAGTGCCCTTATATGGTGGAAAGAGTTTAATATATCTAAGCAATATGCATCCTATAAAAAGATAACTGTGATATTTATATTTGGTAATTGTTTTATTTTTGTTGAAAATATAATTGTAATATATTGGTAAATAAGCAAGAAAAATTATTTATTAGTTATAGAAGTAAAATATAGTTAATTTTTTAATATGTTCATCATAAGAAAAATTTATTTTAAAAATAGTCTAATTTATTGCGTTGTTGATTTGTAAATGTTAAGAGAATATTTTAATAACGACGGTGATTTATATTTGGTTAAGTTGATAGTTTATTGGAAATATTTTGTTTTATAACTGGGTTATGAAAAGATAAATTTTTATTTATGATGCGATAGATATTAGCCCTTATTAACTCTCAGGGAGAAAATATTTCGATGAGATAATCTGTGATATATTTTTTTCGTCATGTTTTAAATATAACTAAACAATGGATGGTTTTTTCCATAATATGTACTCATTCAAGTTAGTTTATGGACGGAAGAAAACGCTCTGTTTTTCACCCGTTTTATGGTTATTTTGTGATTTTTGTCACAAAATAATGTGCGTTTTTCTTTTTTATATTACTTTGAAGTGACATTTATCACTAAAAGATGTCTAAATGCTCAATAAAGTAGATCTCAACTAATTTCATTATAAATTCTTCTTGCTGAGGAGTCTGATATGTCTGATGTATTTCACTTAGGTCTGACCAAAAGCGACCTGCAAGGCGCAACTTTAGCTATTGTTCCGGGTGATCCGAAACGTGTGGAAAAAATCGCAAGATTGATGAATAACCCAGTTCATCTTGCTTCTTTACGTGAATTTACGTCATGGCGGGCAGAAATTGATGGTAAAGCTGTCATTGTGTGCTCTACGGGTATCGGTGGTCCATCAACCTCTATCGCTGTTGAAGAATTAGCGCAATTGGGTGTGCGTACTTTTTTACGTATCGGCACAACAGGCGCAATTCAGGAAAATATCAATGTTGGTGACGTGTTGGTGACTACTGCTGCTGTTCGTTTGGATGGCGCCAGCCTGCATTTTGCTCCGATGGAATTCCCGGCGGTTGCCGATTTTGAATGTACGACTGCTTTGTACGAAGCAGCAAAAGATTTGGGGGCAACGGTACATGTCGGGGTAACGGCCTCTTCCGATACTTTTTATCCCGGTCAGGAGCGTTATGATACCTATTCTGGCCGAGTTGTGAGCCGTTTCAAAGGTTCAATGGCTGAATGGCAGGCGATGGGGGTCATGAATTATGAAATGGAATCGGCAACTTTATTAACAATGTGTGCAAGCCAAGGGCTGCGTGCGGGTATGGTCGCTGGTGTTATTGTTAACCGTACTCAGCAGGAGATTCCTAATGTTGAATTACTTGAGAAAACAGAAAGTAACGCGTTGGGTATTGTAGTAGAAGCTGCTCGCCGTTTGTTGTAAATCATACTTTTTGGGCCGGAATATTCCGGCTCACTCTTATTTTAAAGAGAAATCTGTTAATGTTTTAATACCTGACAACTCATTAAAAGTCATTATGATCACAACATCTTTATTGCATCCATCAATGCTTCCCCTCAATGGAGGGATTAATTTTCGTGATTTAGGCGGCAAAAAAGTAGCGAGTGGTGGAAAAATCAAATCAGGTTTGCTTTTCCGCTCTGGTTCTCTGGATCGCTTAACAGAAAAAGACCAATCTCTCTTAGTGAATAAAAATCTCTTTCAAATCATAGATTATCGTGATACTAGTGAGATAGCAGATAAGCCCGATTTGGTATGGAATGGCGCTAATTATCATCATGCTCCGGCCAATCCATTATCTGATGAAGTGAATGCGAATCTGGAAAAATTGACGTCAGAGACGTTGGAACAATTTGATCCGCAGACATTTATGTTCCGTCTTTATGAATTACTGCCTCTGAAAAATTCAGCCTATAAGACATTAGTTAAATTACTGCAACAACCGGAAAAAGGTGGAATAGTCCAGCATTGCGCGGTAGGTAAAGACAGAACCGGTGTAGGTTCTGCTTTGGTATTGTTTGCTTTGGGGGCTGATTTGAATACGGTAATGGAAGATTATTTAGTGACTCACTCTACTTTGGCTCCTTACCGTGAATATTTATTAAATGAGCATGCGAAAATCATGAGTGATGATGTAGTTGATAAATTCGCTTATGTTTATTCCGTGAGAGAAGAGTTTTTAATGACGGCATTAAACAGTATTAACCAACATTATGGCAGTGTAGATATATGGCTGGAAAAAGATCTTGGCCTTGATTTTGCTGCTCGTAAGAAATTACAAGGTTATTTCCTTGAATAAAAGGTTGGTTTAATTCTGGTTAATACAGCAATGGTTAAATTGAATGTAGTATTAAATGTAGTATTAATCGATACAGGAATATGAATTTGAGTCTTCATGAAATAGTTGATCTGGTAATCGCTTTTGTTAAAGCTCACGATACTTGGATCATGCCGATTGTTTTCTTGCTTGCTTTTGGTGAATCTCTGGCTTTTTTCTCCTTGCTATTACCTGCAACAATCATATTGCTTGGATTGGGTGCATTAATAGGTGAAAGTGGTCTTAATTTCTGGCCAATTTGGTTGGCAGCCGCAATAGGGGCTTTTTTGGGCGATTGGATATCTTATATTGTAGGTGCCTATTTTAAGGGTGATGTTGGTAAAATTTGGCCGATTTCCCGTAAACCACAACTACTGACACGAGTACACCGTTTCTTTGAACGTTGGGGTATTTGGAGCATTTTCTTTGGTCGATTCTTTGGGCCGTTCCGGGCGATTGTGCCATTAGTCGCGGGTATTTGCGCCATGCCATTGCGTTATTTCCAGATAGCTAACATCTGTTCCGCACTTATCTGGTCTTTTGGCGTATTAGCTCCAGGCGCGTTTGGTTTGCAATGGTTAGTGCAATGGGTGAGTTAATTGGGAGCGGCTTCGCAGACTGAATTATCTGTATAAATCATTCTGGACATCTATACAGTGGCAATTTAGTTTATCTGGTCAAAGCATGAGATAGAGGAAATACCGGTGGGTATCCAGTTGTTATATACGTTGATAGGTGCATTTGGCGGCCTGTTGGGCGGTGGTATTCTCGTTTGGTTCTCCGTTCATCAACGTATTCAACAGCAAGAGTTGGAATTACGGAAATTGGACAGCCAGCTTGCCGTTGCCAATGAAAAACTTGAACAATCCGCTTATTGGAGGGGTGAATGTGAACAATTGAACCAGGAATTGCGGGCTCAGAGAGAAGTTAATAGCGTGCAAGAATCTGAATTGCGCGAAGTGACAACACGTTTGGAAGAGGGTCGCCTTGCGGCTGAAGAGAAGCAGCGGTTGCTGATCAACAGTGAACTACGTTTGAATACTCAATTTGAGAATTTGGCTAATCGCATTTTTGAACAAACGGGGCGCCGTACTGATGAACAAAATCGGCAAAGTCTCAATACTCTTTTAGCGCCATTTCGTGAACAGCTTGATGGCCTTTATCGGCAGGTACAGGAAAGTTTTGGTCAGGAAACCCGTGAACGCCATACTCTTGCACATGAAATCCGTAATTTACAGCAACTGAATGCCCAGATGGCGCAGGAAGCTATCAATCTGACAAATGCCCTTAAAGGTAATAATAAAATTCAAGGCGATTGGGGAGAAGTTGTGTTATCCCGTGTTCTGGAAGCTTCTGGTTTACGAGAAGGGCATGAGTTTTGTACTCAGGTAAATATCAAGGTAGAGGGTAACCGACGTTTCCAACCTGATGTTATTGTTCATTTGCCGCAAGGGAAAGATGTGGTCATTGATGCCAAAATGTCGCTGGTCGCTTATGAGCGTTATTTTAACAGCAGCGATCGGCATCAGCAGGAGTTAGCCCTTCAAGAACATATTAATTCAATTAAAGGCCATATTCGTGGTTTGAGCCGCAAAGATTATCAACAGTTGCCCGGGTTGAAATCGTTGGACTATGTATTGATGTTTATTCCGGTTGAAGCCGCTTATCTGGTTGCGCTTAACAAGGCGCCTGAGCTGCTTGATGAAGCACTTAAACACAATATTATGCTAGTTAGCCCATCAACATTGTTAGTTGCTGTACGTACTATTAATAATTTGTGGCGCTATGAGTATCAAAGCCAGAATGCGCGTTTAATCGCAGATAAGGCCGCCCGTATGTACGATAAAATGCGCTTGTTTGTCGAGGATATGCAAGGTTTAGGGCAAAGCTTGGATAAGGCCCAGCTTAGTTACCGACAGGCAATGAAAAAGCTGACCGAGGGGCGTGGCAACCTGATAAGTCAGGCGGAGAGTTTTCGTAATTTAGGTGTTGAGGTAAAGCGTCCGGTTGATCCTGAACTGGTTGATAAAGCTAGCCAACCATTCTGTGCTAATGATTAATACCAGGATAGGGTTTTATCTGAAAGGCTGATACACTTTTATAACGCTTTGAATAAAAAATGGGCAAATAACATGGTAGACCAAACGAAACAAACCACACATTTTGGTTTCCGTACTGTAGCAAAGGATGAAAAAGCAGGCATGGTGGCTGATGTGTTTCATTCCGTTGCGACAAAATACGATTTAATGAATGATTTAATGTCGTTTGGCATCCATCGTATCTGGAAGCGTGTGGCTATTGATGCTAGTGGTGTGCGCCGGGGGCAGAGGATACTTGATTTAGCTGGTGGTACCGGGGATTTGACCGCCAAATTTTCTCGTATAGTGGGTGAAAAAGGTGAAGTTGTTCTTGCTGATATCAATGAATCCATGCTTAAGGTTGGGCGTGAGAAATTACGTGATGCTGGTGTTGTTGGTAATGTCAGCTATGTGCAGGCCAATGCGGAAGCGTTGCCTTTCCCTGATAACTATTTTAATTGCATCACTATCTCTTTTGGTTTGCGCAATGTTACTGAAAAAGAAAAAGCCCTGAGTTCTATGTTTCGGGTGTTGAAGCCGGGTGGACGTTTATTGGTGCTTGAATTTTCTAAACCTTTATTTACACCGTTAAGTAAAGCGTATGATGCTTATTCTTTCCATGTATTACCAAAAATTGGGCAGGTTTTTGTGCAGGATGCTGACAGTTATCGTTATCTGGCGGAATCCATCCGTATGCATCCTGATCAGGAAACGCTTAAAACGATGATGGAAGAGGCTGGTTTTGAACAGGTGACTTATACCAATATGACTGGCGGCATTGTTGCATTACACAGAGGTTTTAAATTCTGAGATGGAAAGACCATCACTGAGTATAGCTATTAATTCCACACTTATGCCGGTTTTAACCGCAGTGATGGAAACATCGTTGAATTACCTGTTGTACCGTGAACCCGTGTTAAGGCCAGCCCGTATGCGGCTGGTAGACAAAGTTTTGTCGATCGAATTAAAAGAGATGAATACACCACTCACATTGGTATTTAGTGAGAAACAGGTGGACGTATTAAGCCAATGGGGCGAATCTGCCGATTGCACGGTTAAAACTCACTTTTCTGCTTTGCTTAAGCTACGGGATCGCCAACAACTTTCCAGGTTGCTTAATAGCGGTGAAATGGTTATTGAAGGGGATATGCAGGTTGTTCAGCAATGGGCTGCGTTGTTAGATATGGTTGAATGGGATTTGGCCCATTATCTTTCTCCTTATTTCGGGGATATCGCTGCCGAAAGTATTAATCAAATCCTTAACAAAGGATTTCAGTTTGTTTCAGGTTCACTGGAATGCCAGAAAAATTATCTGGCGGAAGCGTTAACAGAAGAATGGAAACTGGCCCCAAATCAGCTTGAAGTGGCTTATTTCAGTGAAGAAGTTAGCATGTTGGGCAAAGATATTGAGCAAATAGAACAACGATTGGCAGTATTAGAGGGAAAATATGACTCCAGGTGAATTAAGGCGCCTTTATTTGATCATACGGGTTTTTCTTTCTTACGGATTGGATGAACTAATTCCTCGGATTCGCTTAACCTGGCCTCTTCGTTTTGGTCGTTATTTATTGTTTTGGATCCCGAATAGACATAAAGATAAACTACTGGGAGAGAGACTACGACTTGCCTTACAGGAATTAGGGCCAGTTTGGATTAAATTTGGACAGATGCTTTCAACGCGACGTGATCTGTTTCCTCCCGCAATAGCAGATCAATTGGCATTGTTGCAAGACCGAGTTGCCTCTTTTGATGGCGCTCTGGCGCGTCAATATATTGAAACTGCTTTAGGGGGACCACTGGAAACTTGGTTTGATGATTTTGAACCTATTGCCCTGGCCTCTGCTTCAATTGCTCAGGTCCACACTGCTCGGTTAAAAGAGAATGGACAGGAAATTGTTATCAAAGTCATTCGTCCTGATATTCTGCCGATTATCAAAGCGGACATCCGGTTAATGTATCGTCTGGCTAATTGGGTACCGATGTTATTACCCGATGGACGCCGTTTACGTCCTCGTGAAGTTGTGCGGGAATATGAGAAGACGTTAATTGATGAACTGAATTTGCTGCGTGAAGCGGCTAATGCAATCCAACTCCGTCGTAATTTTGAAAATAGTTCAACGCTTTATGTGCCGGAAATTTATGCTGATTATTGCCGTGAAAATGTTCTAGTGATGGAGCGAGTTTATGGTATCCCTGTTTCTGATATTGAAGCATTAGAAGCGCAGAATACCAATATGAAATTGCTGGCTGAACGGGGAGTACAGGTCTTTTTTACGCAGGTTTTTCGCGATAGCTTCTTCCATGCGGATATGCATCCGGGAAATATTTTTGTCAGCTATGAGCATCCTGAAGACCCGTTTTATATTGGTATTGATTACGGTATTGTTGGTTCTCTTAATAAAGATGACAAACGTTATCTGGCTGAGAATTTTATTGCTTTCTTTAATCGTGATTACCGGAAAGTTGCTGAATTGCATGTGGATTCAGGCTGGGTTCCTAGCGATACCAATGTTGAAGATTTTGAATTTGCAATCCGTACGGTTTGTGAGCCAATATTTGAGAAGCCGCTTGCGGAAATTTCGTTTGGTCATGTACTTCTGAATCTATTTAATACTGCACGTCGTTTTAATATGGCAGTGCAGCCTCAGTTAGTCCTTTTGCAAAAGACACTTTTGTATGTAGAGGGATTAGGACGGCAGCTTTATCCACAGCTTGATTTGTGGAAAACAGCAAAACCGTTTCTGGAGGAGTGGTTGCATAGTCAGGTTGGATTGCCTGCTGTTATCCGGGCGTTGAAAGAAAAGGCGCCTTATTGGGCAGAAAAGTTGCCAGAACTACCTGAATTAGTGTATGACAGTCTTCAGCAGCATAAACATTTGCAGGTGAGTATTGAGAAGTTATCAGGTCATTTGAAAGGGCAACAGATAAAACAGCGGCAGTCACAGTATTTACTGGGTGTTGGTGCGACATTGTTTCTCTGCGGGAGCTTGTTTTTGCTGTCTGACTTGGCAAATATTCCTTGGTTGTTTATAGGCGCGGGTACCGTTTCGTGGTTGTTTGGCTGGTGTCGGCTGAGTAAAATTTAGTAAGATTTGTTTTAGGACAAATTTTTTTGAAGGTCGGTTATAGCTCGTCGTATGTATAATGAGCTATTAAAATAATTCCTGTTAAATAGAGGTAAATCAGAATGGGCGGTATAAGCATTTGGCAATTACTTATCATTGCGGTCATTGTGGTGCTGCTGTTCGGCACGAATAAACTCCGTACTTTAGGTTCTGATCTTGGGGCATCTATTAAAGGTTTTAAAAAGGCGATAGGGGATGATAATCAGCCTCAACAGGCTCAAAAAACCAGTAGCGATGCCGATTTTGAGACTAAAAACATTACTGAAAAACAATCTGTAGCTCAATCTGAAACATCTGAGAGCAAAAACAAAGAGCAGGTATAAACCGTGTTTGACATTGGTTTTGGTGAGCTGCTGCTGGTTATGGTCATTGGCTTGGTGGTTTTGGGGCCAGAACGGCTACCGGTGGCAGTAAAAACAGTTGCTGGTTGGATTAGGGCATTGCGCTCTTTAGCTGCTAACGTCCAAAATGAGCTGGCCCAAGAGCTGAAATTGCAGGAGCTTCAAGAAAGCCTGAAAAAAGTTCAAGAAGAAGCGGGGTTGCAGAATTTATCCCCGGAACTAAAAGCTTCGATGGATGAGCTAAAAGAAGCTGCTGAGTCTTTGAAAAAAGCATACCAAAATGAACCTGATGCGGGGAGTATGAAAGCATCGGAAATGAATGAGGTAGCACAAAAACCGACAGCGTCTCAGGTTGTGATTGCATCTGAGCCTTCTGCTCCAGTAGATGATCAAGCGGCTTCTGCAACGAAGAAGAAAACTTCTGATTAAGTTAATGGTGAACACTAAAACATGGCTGTTGATGATACCCAACCACTTATCAGTCACCTTATTGAACTGCGTAAGCGAATTCTAAACAGTTTACTTACTGTATTAGTGGTTTTTTTAGCATTGGTTTATTTTTCTAACGACATCTATCAGATGATCTCTGCGCCTTTGATTAAGCAGTTGCCTCAAGGTGCCAGTATGATAGCGACAGATGTTGCTTCTCCCTTTTTTACGCCAATAAAACTGACCATTATGGTGTCGATATTCGTATCTGCGCCTATGGTTCTCTATCAGGTATGGGCATTTATCGCACCCGCGTTATATAAACATGAACGCCGTTTGATGATCCCTTTGCTTGTTTCCAGTAGCCTGTTGTTTTATTTGGGGATGGCGTTTGCTTATTTTGTTGTATTTCCGATCGCTTTTGGATTCTTCGCTAAAACGGCGCCTGAAGGGGTGCTGATTGCAACGGATATCAGCAACTACTTAAGCTTTGTTATGGCGCTGTTTATGGCCTTTGGCGTCTCTTTTGAAGTCCCCGTTGCCATTATTTTATTGTGCTGGAGTGGGGTAGTCACACCTGAATCGTTGAAGAAGAAGCGTCCGTATATTTTGGTCGGTTCTTTTGTCGTTGGCATGTTGTTAACGCCGCCGGATGTTTTCTCTCAAACCTTGCTGGCTATTCCTATGTATCTGCTGTTTGAACTGGGAATTTTGCTCTCCCGTTTTTATACCAGACAGCGGAAATTAGGGGATCGTTCAGAGGAAGATGAGCAGGAAGCGCCGGAAGCGAATACGGAAAAGTAATAATAGTAATCTTAACATGTTGTTCTGTAGTGCTAAGATAATGAGCACGAAGCGATAGCATATTAATTAACCCAGCGCGAGTGCGCTGGGTTTGAGTTAGGAGAGCTATATGAGCTATACATTTCCAGGAACTTTCCCTGGTCGACGTATGCGCCGGTTGCGCTGTCATGATTTTTCCCGCCGTCTGGTTGCTGAAAATCAATTAACTGTTAATGACTTAATCTATCCTGTATTTGTGATGGAGGGCACTAATCGTCGTCAAGAAGTGCCTTCTATGCCAGGGGTGTATCGTCTGACAATAGATCTTTTGCTAAAAGAAGCTGAAGAGATTGCTCAATTGGGGATTCCTGTGTTGTCTCTGTTCCCCGTTATTGAAGCAGATAAAAAATCTTTGGATGCGGAAGAAGCTTATAACCCTGATGGATTGATTCAGCGTACGGTTCGCGCACTGAAAGATGCCGTTCCTGAACTAGGGTTGCTGACTGATGTGGCATTAGATCCATTCACGACACATGGTCAGGATGGGATCATCGATCAGGATGGTTATGTGATGAATGATATAACCAAAGAGATCTTGGTCAAACAGGCATTATCACATGCAGAGGCAGGTGCAGAGATTATTGCCCCGAGCGATATGATGGATGGGCGTATTGGTGCAATCCGAGAATTGTTTGAAGCGGAAGGACATGTAAATACTCAAATTATGGCTTACTCCGCTAAGTATGCTTCTAGTTATTACGGCCCATTCCGTGATGCAATCGGTTCAAATCGTAATCTGAAAGGGGGTAATAAAAAAACCTATCAGATGGACCCTGCGAACAGCGATGAAGCATTGCAGGAGATTGCTCAGGATTTGCAGGAAGGTGCTGACACGGTAATGGTAAAACCGGGCATGCCTTACTTGGATGTTATCCGTAGGGTAAAAGACACATTCGGTGTACCAACCTTTGCTTATCAAGTATCTGGCGAATATGCTATGCATATGGCTGCTATTCAGAATGGTTGGTTACAGGAAGAGGTAATTATAGAGTCTCTGTTATGCTTCAAACGCGCAGGAGCAGATGGCGTACTGACCTATTTTGCAAAACGAGTTGCTCAACAGTTAAATAAATAGAAATACTAAAGTTTGATTAAAACGGGCAGAATGTAAATTTTGCCCGTTTTTTTGTTTGGTTAAATTTTCACAAACTGCTTATTATCAAGCGCTTTAGGTAATTGTTTATTTAGAATATTAAGTAACAGAATAGAACGGGTTTCTCCATCTGGTTCGTTGTAGATAGCTTGCAGTCCTTCAAAAATTCCTTCGGTGATTAATACGGTATCACCAGCCATAGGTGTATCTGGTGATACATATTCTTGCTCAGTTGCGGAGACGATTTCTTTAATCAGCGTTTCCGGTACGATAGCAGGGTGCACACCGAAACGGACAAAATGGCTAACACCGCGTGTTGAATTGATCGTTGTAGTATGAATAACTTCAGGATCAAACTGAACAAACAGATAATTAGGAAAAAGTGGCTCTATATTCACAGTACGTTTACCACGGGTTATTTTTTCAATTCTCGCGGTAGGAGTTAGGCAAGCAACATCCTGTCGTTCCAGATTTTCTATTGCTCGTAAAATTTGCCCACGTTTACAGTAGATGAGGTACCAGTTTTCCATCTTTATTTAACCTTGATCCAATGACTATTAAGCATAGCAAAATAGAAAAGGGCATTACAGGCATTATCTTAGTGATAATTGTTTAATGATACATATTTATTGTAATGGTGTGTCCGATGTTTTTCAGTAAAAAAGTGATGAATAATATCTTGGTAAGTGACATATAAAGTAATTAATATAAAATTGGTTGTTATTTGTTCGGTCAATATTAATAAAAGAAAGATATCAGTATTTCTGTTGAATAATTGCAAAATTTGATAGCTATTTAGTAATCATTGGGAAAGCCGAGGTAAGAGATTGGCTGCATTTTGTGCGATGAATCCAGAGGTAGAGATAGTGTGGCATTATTTCTGTGGTGAGAGTGGAGACATCAAGATGTTCCAATACGGTAAATATTTTTCTGAGTAACTTGATGCTCAAATATTAACTTATTGGGGGCCATTTCGTTGTATTTGAATTTGAGGTCGCAAGGTTGAATTAACCCCGTTGCTTTTTAGTAACTTATTGGTTTAATTTGTAGTCTTCTGAAAAAAACACAAAAAAGCTGAGTGGGATGGCTTATAATGTTTTCCCCCTTAAAACCCGGCATAAATGAATAGTATGAAATACCGTGACTTAAGAGATTTTCTAACCTTATTGGAGCATAAAGGTGAGTTGAAACGCATCAGCTTTGAAGTTGATCCTTATTTGGAGATGACTGAGATTGCAGATCGTACCCTTCGCGCTGGTGGGCCTGCCTTGTTGTTTGAAAATCCCAAAGGTTATTCGATGCCTGTATTGTGTAATTTGTTCGGTACTGCTGAACGTGTTGCTATGGGGATGGGGCAGAAAGATGTTAAGGCTTTGCATGATGTAGGTAAGCTGCTAGCTTTTTTGAAAGAACCCGATCCTCCGAAAGGTTTTCGTGATTTCCTGGATAAGCTACCGAAATTTAAGCAAGTCCTTAATATGCCAACTAAACGGCTTAATACTGCGCCTTGTCAGGAACATGTTTCGGTTGGTGACGATGTGGATTTAACCCGTATTCCTATCATGCACTGTTGGCCAGAGGATGCTGCGCCATTGATTACTTGGGGGCTGACAGTAACTCGTGGCCCGAATAAAGAGCGGCAAAATCTTGGTATCTATCGCCAGCAGGTACTGGGTAAAAATAAACTCATTATGCGCTGGTTATCTCATCGTGGTGGTGCGCTTGATTTTCAGGAGTGGCGTCAGGCACATCCAGGAGAGCGTTTCCCGGTGGCTGTTGCCTTGGGTGCTGATCCAGCGACAATATTGGGGGCTGTGACGCCAGTCCCTGATACATTATCGGAATATGCATTTGCTGGGTTATTAAGAGGATATAAAACAGAAGTTGTGAAATGCCTTTCAAGTAACTTGGAGGTACCAGCAAGTGCTGAGATCGTATTGGAAGGGTATATTGAGCCTGGCGAGTTAGCTCCAGAAGGGCCATATGGTGATCATACGGGCTATTATAATGAAGTCGATATGTTCCCGGTGTTCACTGTGACGCATATTACTCAGCGTCATGATGCTATTTATCATTCGACTTATACTGGCCGTCCGCCAGATGAACCTGCTGTGTTAGGGGGTGCATTGAATGAAGTGCTGGTACCGATTTTACAAAAACAGTTTCCTGAAATTGTCGATTTTTATTTGCCTCCTGAAGGTTGTTCCTATCGTCTCGCCGTCGTGACTATGAAGAAACAATATCCGGGTCATGCCAAACGGGTCATGATGGGGGTTTGGTCATATCTACGGCAATTTATGTATACAAAGTTTGTTATTGTTTGTGATGATGATATCAATGCTAGAGACTGGAACGATGTGATTTGGGCAATCACTACGCGAATGGACCCGGCAAGAGATACAGTGTTAATGGAGAATACTCCGATAGATTATCTCGATTTTGCGTCGCCAGTTTCAGGATTAGGTTCGAAAATGGGAATGGATGCAACGAATAAGTGGCCGGGAGAGACGCAGAGAGAATGGGGACGCCCTATTGTGATGAGTGAAGAAGTGCGTACCCGCGTCGACAAAATCTGGGATGAATTAGATATTTTAGGACCATAAGAGGGAACGCATGACAACACTGAGCTGTAAAGTAACCTCTGTAGAGGCTATTACTGATACGGTTTATCGGGTACGGTTGCTTCCCGATTCTCCGTTCTTATTCCGCGCCGGTCAGTATCTGATGGTGGTAATGGATGAGAGAGATAAACGTCCGTTTTCAATGGCGTCAACGCCTTCAGAAAAGGAGTTTATTGAATTACATATTGGTGCTTCTGAACTGAATTTGTATGCAATGGCTGTGATGGATAGAATTCTGGATCAGAAAGTGATCAATATTGATATCCCTCATGGCAAAGCTTGGTTCCGTAAAAGCAGCGCTAATCCGTTGTTATTAATTGCTGGCGGTACGGGGTTTTCTTACACCCGTTCAATATTATTGACAGCGTTGGAAGAACAACCAAAACGTCATATCTCTATGTATTGGGGGGGCAGAGAATCACAACATTTATATGATCTTGCTGAATTACGGTTACTTACAGAACGCTATCCTAATTTGAAGGTTATTCCAGTTGTTGAACAGTCAGATAATGGTTGGTGTGGACGTACAGGAACAGTGCTTAAAGCAGTACTAGAGGATTTTGGTAGTTTGGCCAATTATGATATCTACATTGCAGGGCGATTCGAAATGGCAAAAATTGCTCGCGAGCGCTTTTGTAGTGAGCGTGATGCTTCTGCTGACAGCATGTATGGTGATGCTTTCGAATTCATTTAGAATAATAAAAAAACCCGCCCCTGACAGGCGGGAATTACGGCAACAACGACTCA
The DNA here is from genome assembly GCF_001083805.1 of Photorhabdus luminescens subsp. luminescens. GTDB lineage: Bacteria > Pseudomonadota > Gammaproteobacteria > Enterobacterales > Enterobacteriaceae > Photorhabdus > Photorhabdus luminescens. The sequence goes on from NZ_JXSK01000010.1 coordinate 169,884, forward strand.
GTTATAATAATTCTTATATACCCGTCATCTTTCAAGTTGCCTCTTTGTTGGCTGCACTCACTCACCCCGGTTACATAGTTTTCTATGCTCCTGGGGATTCATTCACTTGCCGCCGCGCTGCAACTCGAAATCTATTAGGTATAGATAAGTTCTTAATCCATTCTTTCTATAATGGTGGCGATACCTTGGCCTAAACCGATACACATGGTTGCTAGGCCAAACTGAACATCGCGGCGTTCCATTAAGTTCAACAACGTTGTTGTGATGCGAGCGCCTGAGCAGCCTAAAGGATGACCCAGAGCAATTGCGCCACCATTCAGGTTAACTTTGTCATCCATACTATCCAGCAAATTCAGACCTTTCAGGCAGGCAAGTGACTGAGCAGCAAATGCTTCGTTTAGTTCAATCACGCCGATATCACCCAGTTCTAAACCTGCTTTCTTGAGCGCCATTTGTGTAGCAGGGACCGGGCCATACCCCATAATAGAAGGATCGCAACCAACAGCTGCCATAGAACGGATACGGGCACGAGGTTTCAGGCCCAGATTCTTGGCATAACTTTCACTAGTTATCAACATGGCAGATGCGCCATCGGATAAAGCAGAAGAGCTGCCTGCTGTGACTGAGCCTGTTACTGGATCGAATACAGGGCGCAGTGCGGCTAGATCTTTCATATTAGCATCCGAGCGGATCACCTCATCGTAATCAAACAGTTTCAATATGCCATCGGCATCGTGACCATAAATTGCTGATATCTCATTGGAGAATGCGCCCGATTGCGTTGCCTGTGTTGCACGTTGGTGTGAACGAAGGGCAAATTCATCTTGCATTTCACGGCTGATATGGTGAATCTTTGCCAACATTTCAGCGGTTAAGCCCATGACTCCTGCGGCTTTGGCAACGCTCCGACTCATTTTAGGATGGAAATCCACGCCATGAGTCATTGGAACATGGCCCATGTGCTCTACACCACCAATCAGTGTGACATTAGCTTCTCCGGTCATGATCATACGAGCGCCATCATGTAGCGCTTGCATTGATGAACCGCATAGCCGGTTAACAGTCACAGCTGGTACAGAGTGAGGGATATCAGCCAGTAAAGCTGCATTACGGGCAATGTTGAAACCTTGCTCTAGAGTTTGTTGGACGCAGCCCCAGTAGATATCGTCGATTTCATGTTTCTGTATTGCCGGATTACGTTTAAATAGCTCTTTCATCAGGTGAGCGGAGAGATCTTCAGCCCGGACCTGACGGAATGCACCACCTTTTGAGCGCCCCATTGGGGTGCGGATGCCATCAATAATGACTACATTTTCCATGTTTCCAGACCTCACGCTGTTTTTCCGGTGCTGACAGCAATCGTTGCTGCTGTAGGGTAATAACTTTCATTACGTTCAGCTTTGGCTTTCAGACCAGGCGGGACCTGGTAAAGAGCACCGAGGTGAGCATAATTTTCGGCCATTTTTACGTAGGCTGCTGTTCCCATTGTTTCCAGGTAACGGAAAACACCACCGTGGAATGGAGGGAAACCAAGGCCATAAACCAGAGCCATATCAGCTTCTGCCGGGCTGGCAATGACACCTTCTTCCAAACAGCGGACAACTTCGTTGATCATCGGGATCATAGTGCGAGCAATGATCTCTTCACTGGAGAAATTATTCTTCTGTTGGCAGATAGCCGCCAGCAATTGGTCTGTTTGCTCGTCCTGCTCTTTTTTAGGCTTACCTTTCTTATCTTGAGTGTACTTGTAGAAACCAAGACCGTTTTTCTGCCCGTAACGTTGATTGTCGTATAAAGTGTCAATGGCATCTTTATAGTCACGCTGCATACGATCTGGGAACCCTTGGGCCATGACTGATTGAGCATGATGTGCAGTATCAAGACCAATAACATCAATGAGATAAGCAGGACCCATTGGCCAGCCAAACTCTTTCTCCATGATTTTGTCTATTTGGCGGAAATCACCACCATCACGTAATAGCAGACCGAAGCCAAGGAGATAAGGAAGCAGTACCCGGTTTACAAAGAACCCTGGACAGTCGTTAACGACGATCGGGGTTTTACCCATTTTGCTGGCATAGGCGACTACGGTTGAAATTGTCTTTTCAGACGTTTTTTCACCGCGAATCACTTCAACCAACGGCATGCGGTGCACCGGATTGAAGAAATGCATACCACAGAAGTTTTCTGGGCGTTTTAGGGATTTTGCTAATTCTGAAATCGGAATTGTTGATGTATTGGATGCCAGAACACAGTCTTCATTAACCAGAGTTTCAGTTTCTGATAGTACAGCCGCTTTGATCTTTGGATTCTCTACAACGGCTTCAACCACGATTTGAGCCTGTTCGATACCGGCATAATTTAAGGTCGGCTGAATAGAAGAGAGGGTTCTTGCCATTTTTATGGCATCTAGGCGGCCACGTTCAAACTGTTTGTTTAGAAGTTTCGCAGCTTCATTCATACCTAATTCAAGGGCTTGCTGGCTGATGTCTTTCATCATGACAGGAATCCCTTTGCGGGCAGATTGATAGGCTATACCACCACCCATAATTCCAGCACCTAGGACTGCGGCATACTCAGGTGTTACGACTTCTTTCAGATGTTTCTTTGCCAGTCCTTTTACATACTGGTCATTAAGAAAAATACCCACTAAAGCACGGGCAACATTTGTCTGTGCTAAAGGAATGAAGTTGTCGGTTTCTATTTTCAGCGCTTCATCACGACCAAATGTAGCGGCTTTTTCTATGGATTTAACTGCGGTGATAGGCGCTGGATAATGAGGACCGGCGACTTTCATCACCATACCTTTTGCCACACTAAAACTCATGCCTCGTTCAATTTCATTGAGTTTCAAAGGCTCTAATTTCGGCTGGCGTGCGGCTTTCCAGTCAAGGTTCCCTGCAATTGCTTGTTCTAGCATTGAGACTGCGGAATCAACCAGTTTTTCTTTGGGAACAACAGCATCAATCAAACCGTTTTTCAAGGCTTCTTCTGCGCCAATGTCTTTACCTGCGGCAATGATATCCAGCGCATTATCAGTCCCGATCAGGCGTGGAAGACGAACTGAGCCACCAAAACCGGGCATAATACCAAGTTTGGTTTCTGGCAGTCCAATACGTACATCTGGGGAGGCTACACGGAAATCCGTAGACAGAACACATTCACATCCACCACCAAGAGCATAACCGTTTATTGCTGAAATGGTTGGTACAGGTAAATCTTCTATCCGGTTAAAAATGCTATTTGAAAAGTTAAGCCATTCTTGCAGTTTTTCTACAGGTGAATCGAATAAAGAGAGGAATTCAGTAATATCTGCGCCAACAATAAATGCAGCTTTTTCAGAGCGTAATAAAACGCCTTTCAGTCCCGTTTGTTGCTCCAGGCTGGCAACAGCCTTATCGAGAGAGGCAACGGTTTTAGTATCTAATTTATTAATAGCGACTGGGGCATTGAAAACCAGTTCAGCAATGCCATCTTTCAGCCAGCTTACTTGAATTGTTTCACTTTGATAGAGCATGTCGTTCTCCTAAATGAGCGCATACCATCTGGTATGACCAGATGGGTTTGATTGTGGGTATTATGTTAAGTAAATGCAAATGAGTGATTAGTTTTTTGCAAGGGTGATCACAAGTGAGATTTGTATCTCATTGACAATAATTGTTTTTATATTTTGATAAATAAGGTGTTAGCGGGGGCCGATAAATTGAGAGGTTTTTTGCGTGGTACCTGCAAATATCAATGGCTGTGATAAGCTAATGGTTAAGCCCATAAAATAAAAAAAGGTCAATTGAAATGGAAAAGTTGGTATCTCTGTACCACGAACATATCTCTACATTGCAGCAACGTACCTGTGAAGCATTGGCCCGTAATCAATTTGATGCTTTGCTTATTCACTCAGGTGAGTTACAGCGTATTTTTCTTGATGATAGAGACTACCCTTTTAAAGTTAACGCTCACTTCAAAGCTTGGGTTCCAGTAACTAAAGTGCCTAACTGCTGGTTGTGGGTGGATGGTATTAATAAGCCTAAATTATGGTTTTACTCACCGGTAGATTATTGGCACAGTGTAGAACCGCTACCGACCAGTTACTGGACTAAAGAAGTTGAAATAATTCATCTGGCAAATGCTGGAGATATCAATTCAGCGTTAAGTACTTATGTGAAACAGAATGTTGCTTATATCGGTTGCTCTCCACAAAGAGCAAAAGAGATTGGTTTCTCCGAACACAATATTAATCCAAAGGCCGTTCTTGATTATTTACATTTTTATCGTTCATATAAAACAGATTATGAACTGGCCTGTATGCGTGAAGCACAAAAAACGGCTATTGTTGGACATTTGGCAGCTCATGAAGCATTTCAGGCTGGGATGAGTGAATTTGATATTAATATCTCTTATCTTACGGCGACAGGTCATCGTGATACAGATGTCCCTTATGACAATATTATTGCTATGAATGAGAATGCCGCCGTTTTGCATTACACTGTATTGCAGCACAACGCACCTTCGGAGATACGTAGTTTCCTAATTGATGCCGGTGCTGAATATAATGGTTATGCAGCAGATATTACCCGCACTTATTCAGCAAAAAGTAATAATGAATTTTCCTCTCTAATTAAAGACATGGATGCTGAACAGAAAGCGTTAATCAGTACAATTAAGGTAGGAGTTCGCTATACTGAATACCATATTCAGATGCATCATAGAATTGCTAAGTTATTGAAAAAACATGGTATTGTGAAAGATGTCAGTGAAGAAGTCATGGTTGAAAAAGGGCTGACAACGCCATTCTTCCCACATGGCATTGGTCATCCTCTTGGATTACAGGTCCATGATGCGGCAGGGTTTATGCAGGATGATATAGGTACACATTTAGCAGCCCCGGATATGTATCCTTATCTGCGTTGCACCCGTATTTTGGAACCCCGAATGGTGTTGACCATTGAGCCAGGTCTTTATTTCATCGAATCGCTACTTTCACCTTGGCGTGAAAGTGAGTTCAGCAAACATTTTGACTGGAATAAAATTGGGACGCTTAAACCTTTTGGTGGTATTCGTATTGAAGACAATATTGTGATCCATGAAAATAAAGTGGAAAACATGACTAGGGATCTTCAATTGCCATAATGAAGCCTTATTTGATACCCGCAGCTTCAGTGAGTTTTACTGAAGAGATTAAAAAAAGTCGCTTTATTACCTTGCTGGAGCATACTTGCGGGGTGGATGAGGCTAAGGAATTTATCCAGCAAATCAAAGCTCAGTACCCTGATGCTCGCCATCACTGTTGGGCATTTGTTGCTGGGGCGCCGGATAATTCACAACAGTTGGGTTTTTCAGATGATGGCGAGCCTTCAGGGACCGCAGGTAAGCCGATGCTATCCCAGCTTATGGGAAATAATATTGGTGAAATAACTGCGGTGGTTGTCCGTTATTTTGGTGGAATAAAATTAGGTACTGGTGGGTTAGTAAGGGCATATGGAAGTGGTGTCCAACAGGCGTTGAAATTGCTGGAAACAAAATATAAGGTTCCACAGAAACTTTGTTCCTTGCAGTGTGAATATGCCCATATCTCTATGATTGAACAGTTATTACAGAAATCATCAGGGCAAATTATTTCCAGTGAGTATGCAGAGAATGTTACTTTGCGAATTTCACTTCCAACTACCTTAGTGGGGGAAGTCGGTGATAAATTACGTGATCTAAGTCGTGGTGTATTGCATTTAACACCTGATCTGTAAATATTCTCTGTAACTGGATTTCTAAGGAACCAGCTGAATGCATTTTCGTGCCATAACCCGTATTGTTGGGCTGCTTGTCATTCTTTTCTCTGTCACCATGATAATTCCAGGATTGGTAGCACTTATCTATCGTGATGGCGCTGGGCGTGCATTTAGTCAGACATTTATTTTTGCCTTAATTATCGGTTTGATGCTTTGGATACCAAATCGGGAACAAAAACATGAATTAAAGCCCCGGGAAGGGTTTCTTATCGTTGCCTTATTTTGGATAGTACTTGGTAGTGTCGGGGCTTTACCTTTCATCTTTTCTGAACAGCCAAATCTTTCTATTACAGATGCATTTTTTGAATCTTTCTCTGGTTTAACAACAACGGGTGCTACGACACTGATTGGGCTTGATTCCTTGCCTAAAGCGATTCTTTTCTACCGGCAGATGCTGCAATGGTTAGGCGGTATGGGGATTATTGTGCTAGCCGTTGCAATACTGCCTCTACTTGGGGTTGGGGGAATGCAACTCTATCGGGCTGAAATGCCTGGCCCTTTGAAAGATAATAAAATGCGCCCGCGAATTGCTGAAACGGCAAAAACTTTATGGTTGATTTATGTGTTGCTGACAATCGCCTGCGCTTTAGCATTATGGGCTGCGGGGATGTCAGTTTTTGATGCCATTTCTCACAGTTTTTCAACTATCGCAATTGGTGGATTTTCTACACATGACGCAAGCATTGGTTATTTCAATAGCCCCGCGATAAATACCATTATTGCGATTTTTCTGTTGATTTCTGGTTGTAACTTTGGTTTGCATTTCGCGGTATTAACGGGACGTAGCCTGACAGTATATTGGCGGGACCCTGAATTCCGTATGTTTATCTCCATTCAATTAGTGCTTGTTATTATTTGCACTTTGATCTTATGGCATCACGCTGTTTATAAGTCGGGGATAGAGACGTTAAACCAAGCTTTTTTCCAAGTTGTTTCAATGGCGACAACAGCAGGGTTCAGCACAGATAGCTTTGCTCGTTGGCCATCGTTTTTGCCAATACTACTATTGTGTTCCGCTTTTATTGGCGGTTGTGCGGGGTCGACGGGGGGAGGATTGAAGGTGATTCGTATCTTATTACTATTCCTGCAAGGTTCCCGTGAATTGAAGAGATTGGTTCATCCAAATGCGGTTTATACCCTTAAGTTAGGACGAAGGGCATTACCTGAACGGATTATTGAAGCTGTTTGGGGATTCTTCTCTGCTTATGCTTTGGTATTTATCATCAGTTTGTTATTACTTATCGCAACTGGTGTAGATGAGCTTTCTGCGTTTTCTGCAATAGCCGCTACACTAAATAATCTAGGGCCTGGGTTGGGTGTTGTTGCGGATAACTTCACTGCAATGAATCCGGCAGCCAAATGGATATTAGTTATAACGATGTTGTTTGGTCGCTTGGAAGTATTCACTTTATTAGTTTTATTTACACCAACCTTCTGGCGCGAATAGTCTATTGGGAGAGGGATATAGCTATGAATTATTTGTTACTTTATTCCAGTCGGGATGGGCAGACTAAGAAAATCATTACCCGCATTGCTGAAAATCTACGCAAATCAGGGGAGGTATGCGAACTCAGAGATTTATCAACAGTAAAAACGATCAATTTGGAATCTTATGACAAAGTTATGATTGGAGCTTCGATCAGATATGGTCATTTCAGTTCGGCACTGAAAAAATTTGCAATCTGTCATCAACAACAACTTAATAAAATGCCAACCGCATTTTTTGGTGTAAATCTGACAGCAAGGAAGCCAGAGAAATGTACACCAGAAACGAATGTGTATGTTCGTAAATTTCTGTTTAATACCCCGTGGAAGCCGGATTTGTGTGGTGTTTTTGCTGGCGCATTACTTTATCCTCGTTATCATTGGTTAGATCGGATAATGGTGAAAATGATTATGAAGATGACTGGTGGGGAAATTGATACAACTAAAGAGATTGAATATACCGACTGGCAACAAGTCGATCGTTTTACTGACGATTTCCTTAAAATGGTGAGTGAAAAATAACTGATTTGTTCTTTTTATCAGTGTATTGTTGAAAAAAACTGCGAACGGCCATTTTTTTTCAATAAAGACTTGCCAGCGTCAAAGAACTCCCTATAATGCGCCACCACTGACCGACACAACGCTGATAAACATTGTGAGGTCGGGCAGAGGAAAGTCAATAAGCGCTTGACTCTGCGGGCGAACAGCGTAATATACGCAGCCCGGCTGAACGAGAATGTCAATTTTTGATTCGGCCTGCTCTTTAACAATTAATCAGACAATCTGTGTGGGCACTCACAAGACCGTATCACAAAAAAATACGTTTTAAAGTCTTGAAGAGTGAACAACAGTTAATTCATTACGAACTAACAGTACAATTCTTTGAGCATCAAGCTTTTAATTGAAGAGTTTGATCATGGCTCAGATTGAACGCTGGCGGCAGGCCTAACACATGCAAGTCGAGCGGTAACAGGAAAGCGCTTGCGCTTTTGCTGACGAGCGGCGGACGGGTGAGTAATGTCTGGGGATCTGCCCGAGGGCGGGGGATAACCACTGGAAACGGTGGCTAATACCGCATAATGTCGCGAGACCAAAGTGGGGGACCTGAAAGGGCCTCACGCCGTCGGATGAACCCAGATGGGATTAGCTAGTAGGTAGGGTAAAGGCCTACCTAGGCGACGATCCCTAGCTGGTCTGAGAGGATGACCAGCCACACTGGGACTGAGACACGGCCCAGACTCCTACGGGAGGCAGCAGTGGGGAATATTGCACAATGGGCGCAAGCCTGATGCAGCCATGCCGCGTGTATGAAGAAGGCCTTCGGGTTGTAAAGTACTTTCAGCGGGGAGGAAGGGTTCAGCTTGAACAGAGCCGGATTTTGACGTTACCCGCAGAAGAAGCACCGGCTAACTCCGTGCCAGCAGCCGCGGTAATACGGAGGGTGCAAGCGTTAATCGGAATGACTGGGCGTAAAGCGCACGCAGGCGGTCAATTAAGTTAGATGTGAAATCCCCGGGCTCAACCTGGGAATGGCATCTAAGACTGGTTGGCTGGAGTCTCGTAGAGGGGGGTAGAATTCCATGTGTAGCGGTGAAATGCGTAGAGATGTGGAGGAATACCGGTGGCGAAGGCGGCCCCCTGGACGAAGACTGACGCTCAGGTGCGAAAGCGTGGGGAGCAAACAGGATTAGATACCCTGGTAGTCCACGCTGTAAACGATGTCGATTTGGAGGTTGTGGCCTTGAGCTGTGGCTTCCGAAGCTAACGCGTTAAATCGACCGCCTGGGGAGTACGGCCGCAAGGTTAAAACTCAAATGAATTGACGGGGGCCCGCACAAGCGGTGGAGCATGTGGTTTAATTCGATGCAACGCGAAGAACCTTACCTACTCTTGACATCCAGAGAAGACCTCAGAGATGAGGTTGTGCCTTCGGGAGCTCTGAGACAGGTGCTGCATGGCTGTCGTCAGCTCGTGTTGTGAAATGTTGGGTTAAGTCCCGCAACGAGCGCAACCCTTATCCTTTGTTGCCAGCGCGTGAAGGCGGGAACTCAAAGGAGACTGCCGGTGATAAACCGGAGGAAGGTGGGGATGACGTCAAGTCATCATGGCCCTGACGAGTAGGGCTACACACGTGCTACAATGGCGGATACAAAGTGAAGCGACCTCGCGAGAGCAAGCGGAACACACAAAGTCTGTCGTAGTCCGGATTGGAGTCTGCAACTCGACTCCATGAAGTCGGAATCGCTAGTAATCGTAGATCAGCATGCTACGGTGAATACGTTCCCGGGCCTTGTACACACCGCCCGTCACACCATGGGAGTGGGTTGCAAAAGAAGTCGGTAGCTTAACCGCAAGGAGGGCGCTGACCACTTTGTGGCTCATGACTGGGGTGAAGTCGTAACAAGGTAACCGTAGGGGAACCTGCGGTTGGATCACCTCCTTACCTGAGATAGGTTGAGTGCAGTGCTCACACAGATTGTCTGATGAAAGTAAAGTGCAAGCGCGCCTGCGAAGCTGACCATCGGGTCCCCTTCGTCTAGAGGCCTAGGACACCGCCCTTTCACGGCGGTAACAGGGGTTCGAATCCCCTAGGGGACGCCAGCTTGCGAAGATGACGGGTGAAAGGCGTTGTCGTTAAGGTATCTTTAAGCGGATTTTCGGAATCGGTTTAGCGATATAAGCTCTTTAACAATCTGGAACAAGCTGAAAAATTGAAACACTCGATAATATCGCCGAGGTATTATTGAGGAGTCTCTCAAGCTGCACAGTCCGAGACAGTTTCGGGTTGTGAGGTTAAGCGACTAAGCGTACACGGTGGATGCCTAGGCAGTCAGAGGCGATGAAGGACGCGCTAATCTGCGAAAAGCGTCGGTAAGCTGATATGAAGCGATATAGCCGGCGATGTCCGAATGGGGAAACCCAGTGCAATGCGTTGCACTATCATTAACTGAATCCATAGGTTAATGAGGCGAACCGGGGGAACTGAAACATCTCAGTACCCCGAGGAAAAGAAATCAACCGAGATTCCCCCAGTAGCGGCGAGCGAACGGGGAGGAGCCCAGAACCAGCATCAGCCACAGCATCAGAGGAACGGTCTGGAAAGGCCGGCGAGAGAGGGTGACAGCCCCGTACTCGAAGATGGCGTGGTTGTGAGTTCGATGAGTAAGGCGGGACACGAGAAATCCTGTCTGAAGAGGGGGGGACCATCCTCCAAGGCTAAATACTCCTGACTGACCGATAGTGAACCAGTACCGTGAGGGAAAGGCGAAAAGAACCCCGGCGAGGGGAGTGAAAGAGAACCTGAAACCGTGTACGTACAAGCAGTGGGAGCCTTGATGAATCAGGGTGACTGCGTACCTTTTGTATAATGGGTCAGCGACTTATATTCTGTAGCAAGGTTAACCGAATAGGGGAGCCGCAGGGAAACCGAGTCTTAACTGGGCGAAATGAGTTGCAGGGTATAGACCCGAAACCCGGTGAGCTAGCCATGGGCAGGTTGAAGGTTGGGTAACACTAACTGGAGGACCGAACCGACTAATGTTGAAAAATTAGCGAATGACTTGTGGCTGGGGGTGAAAGGCCAATCAAACCGGGAGATAGCTGGTTCTCCCCGAAAGCTATTTAGGTAGCGCCTCGTGAGTTCATCTTCGGGGTAGAGCACTGTTTCGGCTAGGGGGCCATCCCGGCTTACCAACCCGATGCAAACTGCGAATACCGAAGAATGTCATCACGGGAGACACACGGCGGGTGCTAACGTC
>NZ_JXSK01000012.1 GCF_001083805.1 Photorhabdus luminescens subsp. luminescens
CACTCACTTATCCTTAACAGAGAAGCTGGTTCATGGTTTTTCCTCGGTGAGTTGCTGATTAATCTTCCCCTGCCGATAGATCTTCCACAAGAAGAACAATGTGGACGCTGTGTCGCCTGCATGACAACCTGCCCAACCGGTGCAATTATCGCCCCTTATACTATTGATGCCCGCCGTTGTATTTCCTACCTCACAATTGAATTAGAAGGCATTATTCCTGAGGAATTTCGTCCACTAATGGGAAATCGTATTTACGGTTGTGATGACTGCCAGACTATTTGTCCTTGGAATCGCTTTTCCCAATTGACAGATGAAGATGATTTTAGCCCTCGTGCAACATTACATACACCAAAGCTATTGGATTTATTCAATTGGAATGAAGAAAAATTCCTACGAATAACGGAAGGTTCTGCAATTCGCCGCATCGGCTATTTACGCTGGCTACGCAATATTACTGTTGCTTTAGGAAACGCACCCTATCAGTACAATATCATTCTGGCTCTGCAACAGAAACTCGGATTAAACACTATGCTAGATGAACATATTCATTGGGCTATTGAACAGCAAATCATTCGCCGCAAAACGAACACTATTAATGTACAAACATCACAACAGAAACGACTTATTAGAGCGATAACCAAAGGCTTGCCTAGAGATGCTTAATTATTAGCCATCTCTATAACGTATACAAAGATTCAGATAATTTTCCTGTGAATAAAATAAAAACCCCTTGCTGATCAATGCGCAAAAAAAGCGCAAGTGATCACTATGACATTTCTTAATAAAGGATCATTCCGAAAAACTATCAACAAGTTACAAAATAAATACTCATTTTATAACATTCAAAATCAGGAAAATTCAGACGCAACAGCCTGTGGATAAGTCTGTGTGATAATTTTAAAGCATCATACTTATTTACTGAGAAACCAGCTTCCGAGCTGTGGATAAAAAATAGAAAACTGTACTATGAGGATATAATCCAAAAATCAAATCTAAAGTAAGCGAGCACAACTATTGAGGAAGAAATTTGGAGCGGGAGATAAATCCTTTGAATATCAGCTAATTCATTGATTTAACAGATATTTTTCCCACGCCTCATTGACGAAAGGAGTGCATTATGTACTACCTCAAAACGTTTGGCAAGCAGAAGTTGAAAAAATATTTTGCAATTAAAGAATAATACTTTCTTTACCCCCTATAAATACCACACGATGAACTAAATACAATCAGAATACCAATATCAAAAAAGACAAAAAATCTACAACCAAACAATACCCCTTTAGGCATAAAACATCACACAATATCGGTAAAGCCAACGCACAGATTCAGACATTCAGCCAAAGCCTTCGCTTGATCCACTGTTATTCCAGTGAGATTCTTTTTACTTAATCAAGGAGGATCTAAACAACCATGAGGAATCAATAAGCAGGCAATTTTCATGTGCGCTAATCATATTGGATGTCGCACCGCTATTGCATGCAGGTAACAGTAAGATAACTAACTAGCAATGAGGATTGAAGAATGAAAATATTTACCAAAATTGCAGTAGGTTTTCTAGCGTTAACCACGGCTCAGATCGCCTTTGCCGCTACCAGCACTTGGTCACAAACGAACCGTGCCCCAAATGTTTATGCTGCCGGCTTCACCAACTCAAATTTCTTTACTACGCCCTCTTCGGTACCGACAAAGGCAACTATCACGACAGTATCTTGGAATATCGGTTTATATAACAATGGTGCGACAACTCAGACTTTCAACGTTTGTTACACCCCACGATATTCATCCACCCCATCGCAATGCCTGGATGTCTCCGGCGCCCTAAATAGCACCACAAATGCCTTTAGCGGCCATGATGCCAAAGGTTCCTTTAGAATTAGCGGGATTCTCAACGGAGGTACTTACCCCGTTTACCCGTCCCATTACAATATGATCAAAGTTGATTATCAGTATTAAGCAACCAGACCTGAAGCCTCATGGCCTCAGGTCATTAATAGGAAAGTTACTTTAGACAATTTTTTCACGTTCTAAGCACAAACAGTATGTTCTTATCCCTCCGTGGAGTTTCAGACGAATTTATTCCAATAAATGACACTCAGCGAACCTACAAAAAACTCCTGATGGGATTTGATGCAATCACCTCTTGCGAGATAAAAGAGCTTTATAAATTCAAAATCACATTAACTCAAATAAACGAGCACGGCCTCTCTCTCCCTGAGATTTGCCTGATCCATAAAGCATTCAGCGCCTGGGTAAAATTTGATTACGAAAACGCGAGATCGCTTCTAGCCCAATATATTCGAGCATACCCATCTGATATTGGTTGGGTGACACTTTGATCTTTGGCTGTGTTTTAAGCTGGGTTGCTTATAGCGTCTTCTGCAAGAACATTGTGAACCAAATCGGCCCGCTACATACCGTTACATACTCCATCCTGGCAGGCGCTATCATGCTGACAACAACGGCTATTTCCACCGGACAAATGAGTTTATCTGCAATACATGCATTATCCATGACTGATCTCTACAGCTTACTTTATCTCGGCGCAGTCGGTTCAGCAGTGGCCTATATCTGGTATTACGACGGAATCCAAAAAATTGGCTCCACTCGCTCTGGCGTATTCATCGCGCTTAACCCTTTGACCGCTGTATTGCTCGGCGCAGTACTATTAGATGAGAGATTAACATTCCCAATGTTTATCGGAGGCGCTTTCATAATCGGAGGTATCCTGATCTGCAACAAGAGAGCAACCAGTAAAAAACTTATTCCACACGAATCTAAACCTGGGATCAACCATATGATGAAAACAAAGAGTTACAGGAGATAAACCAGAAATTTCCCCTTATCGACACTTTGGTACAGAACAGAAGCGTCGATTTTACAGAGACCTGATGGCTAGCCTGATTTTTGAACTTAAAAACCGTGAATGTAAGAAATTTCAATGGATATTTGCATATCAAAAATGGGAGCGGAGAAATGCAACTCACAAACCATCTCTAACAAGCAAAAAAATAATAATTTTTCCTACATTACCTCATGCCAATAGACTTGCTTGTTCTACTTTTACAAAATCGGCATTTGCTTAATTTGCTCAGTCATTTTACAATCAATTTATTGACTTTTTATAGTCTATATTTAGTCTTTTTTGATGTGAGGGATTCTATGCGTTATTCAGAACAAATTAAACCTATCAGTTACCTTAAAGCCAATGCAGCTACGGTGATGACGACACTCTCTGAGTCCCGCTCACCGATGATTATTACACAAAATGGCGAAGCAAAAGCGGTGATCCAGGATATTGCTTCTTATGAACAGATTCAGGAAACTATGGCGTTGTTAAAGATTTTAGCTTTAGGACAACAGCAGGTTAAAGCGGGCGAAATCACTCCGGTAAAGGATGTGGTTCAACGTTTAAAGAATAAAAGAAAGTTTTCCTAATGCCATATCAGGTGGTACTGACTAAAGATGCCGAGGCGGATTTAGAGGATATCTACGATTACATTGTCGAAAATGACAGTTCAGGGAAAGCCGATTATGTATTGGATCAGTTGCTGAAAACAGCAAACAACTTGGCTAACTTTCCTGAAAAAGGCAATTATCCCAAGGAGTTGCAGGAGCTAGGGATCCGCGATTTTCGCCAAACATTTTTTAAATCTTATCGGGTCATTTATCAGCTCATTGGTCAACAGGTGGTGATTTTTGTAATTGCCGATGGTCGGCGGGATATGCAAACCCTGCTTATGCGCCGGTTGCTGAATGGTTAGATTTTCCCTGTATGTATTACGTTATCAAACAATGGATATGAAACTCACAAGTTAAATACAAAAAATTTACCAATAACCCAGACGATGTTTACAACATCATGCAACATGTTTATCACGTGAAAATAGGACTGGCAAAGGAGAAGGATATTTAGGTTATCGACATGATAAGGAAGACTTGGAGCGGGAAACGAGACTCGAACTCGCGACCCCGACCTTGGCAAGGTCGTGCTCTACCAACTGAGCTATTCCCGCATTACTGACTGGTGATAACCTGAAATGATACATTAATTCCAAGATATCAATTGCGAATCTAAATTTGGAGCGGGAAACGAGACTCGAACTCGCGACCCCAACCTTGGCAAGGTTGTGCTCTACCAACTGAGCTATTCCCGCGTCACTAACTGGCTAATAATAACCAGAAATAACACACTAATTCCAAATCAAAATTTGGAGCGGGAAACGAGACTCGAACTCGCGACCCCGACCTTGGCAAGGTCGTGCTCTACCAACTGAGCTATTCCCGCATATCTTTTAGTACGCCATCCATACCTTATGAAATTCTTCATCGGTATGGGGAGCGCATTATACGAAAAATCGTTGCGCCCGCAAGCCTTTCAACGCAAAAAAACAAATTTTCCGGTCAAATGACGATTTAAAAGCCAAATTAGGTTAATTAATCGTCACTAAAATTCTTTAACTCACCGTTGAATAAAATGCTCCCGATAATAGGCTAACTCAGCAACTGATTCACGGATATCATCCAGCGCCTGATGAGTATTCTGTTTCTTAAATCCAGCAAGGATTTCCGGCTTCCAGCGACGGGCTAATTCCTTAAGCGTGCTGACATCCAGGTAGCGGTAATGAAAATAAGCCTCCAATTCTGGCATATAACGGAACAAAAAACGCCGATCCTGACTAACGCTGTTACCACAAATGGGGGAAGCACCTGCCGGAACCCATTCTTCCAAAAATTCAATCGTCGCCTTCTCTGCCTCACGATCATCAATTTTACTTGCTTTAACACGTTCAACCAGCCCACTGCCCGTATGGGTGCGCACATTCCATTTATCCATCAGAGCAAGTTGTTCATCAGACTGATGAACCGCAATGACAGGCCCTTCCGCCAGGATATTCAGATTTGCATCGGTGACAATTGTCGCAATTTCAATAATGCGATCCCGCTCTGGATCTAAGCCCGTCATTTCTAGATCTATCCAGATAAGATTGTGCTCACTTTTTGACATGTTATATCCTAGATTGGAGAGATAGTTCTTATTAATGGTGTATCATAGCGCTTTTAAGCAATAACAGCGATAAGAGTGGAACAAGTGAGGTTCGGTGTCTAAGCATAAACTATCCAAAGGCCAGCAACGGCGAGTACAGGCAAATCATCAACGTAGGTTGAAAAAACAGGATAATAAACCTGAAATGGATGATAGCCAATTAGGTGAACCTCAGGAAGGGCTTGTTATCAGCCGTTTCGGCCAACATGCTGATGTCGAGGCAGCAGACGGTTCTATACAACGCTGTAATATTCGCAGAACTATCCGCTCATTGGTAACGGGCGATCGGGTGGTATGGCGTCCTTCGCTGCAAACACAAACTGATGTTAAAGTGAATGGTATTGTTGAAGCCGTTCACGAACGAACTTCCGTACTCACGCGGCCTGACTATTATGATGGCATTAAACCTATCGCCGCCAATATTGACCAGATAGTGATTGTGTCAGCCATTCTTCCTGAGCTATCACTGAATATTATCGATCGTTACCTTGTTGCCTGTGAAACACTGGGCATTAAGCCATTAATTGTACTGAATAAAATTGACCTACTGGACGAAGAAAGCCGTGAATGGGTCAACGAAATCATGTCCACATACCACAACATTGGTTACAGAGTATTGAAGCTATCAAGTCATACTGGCGAAGGTATGGAAGAATTAACGAAAATTCTCGCAGGTCGAATCACTATTTTTGCCGGTCAGTCTGGTGTAGGTAAATCAAGTTTACTCAACACACTCCTGCCAGAAGATGAAGAAGAGATTCTGGTCAATCAGGTTTCAGATGTTTCCGGTTTAGGTCAGCACACCACCACGGCATCCCGCCTTTATCATTTCCCGCATGGCGGTGATGTTATTGATTCTCCCGGTGTTCGGGAATTTGGCCTCTGGCATTTAACACCGGAGCAGATAACTCAGGGTTTTATCGAATTCCGTGATTATCTGGGCGGTTGTAAATTCCGTGATTGTAAACATCGGGATGATCCAGAGTGCGCATTACGAAAAGCGGTAGAAAATAATGAAATAACCCAAGAACGTTTTGAGAATTATCACCGCATTCTCGACAGTATGGATCAAATTAAACCACGCAAAAATTTTACAGATAACGATAGCTAACTGACATCAAATGAAAGGGCGGGTACAATGACGCCTTTTGTCTAATTTTGCCAATAGAATCCAAGAGGTTGACGTGCTGGATAACATTAAAATCAGGTTGCAATATTTACTGCCTAAACAGGGGATAACTCATTTGGCAGGCTGGTTTGCTAACAAAAAAGCTGGCTGGTTGACTCAACTGGCAATCAAGGCGTTTGCCCGTGTTTATAAAGTGGATATGAATGAAGCGAAAGCGCCCGAGTTCTCAGCATACACCACATTTAATGAGTTCTTCATCCGCTCACTAAAAGATGATATTCGCCCAATCGTCAGCAATGAACACCAATTAGCGCTACCTGCTGATGGTACTATCAGCCAGTTAGGCAATATCCGAACCTACCAGATCCTTCAGGCCAAAGGGCATCACTACACGCTTGAAGCTCTACTCGCCGGCAATCATCAGTTAGCAGAGATATTCCGTGATGGGCAGTTTGTAACGACTTACTTATCACCTAAAGATTATCACCGTGTACATATGCCTTGCGATGGATTACTAAAAGAGATGATCTATGTCCCAGGCGATCTATTCTCTGTCAATCCATTGACTGCCGCCAACGTACCAAATCTGTTTGCTCGGAACGAAAGAGTCATTTGTCTGTTTGATACTCAATTTGGGCCCATGATACAGATTCTGGTTGGTGCAACCATCGTCGGCAGTATTGAAATGACTTGGTGTGGTACGGTTACACCACCACGGGAAGGCATTATCAAACGTTGGACTTACCCCGAAGCCGGTGCAACTGGTGCAATTTCTTTCAAAAAAGGTGAAGAAATGGGGCGTTTCAAATTGGGTTCTACCGTCGTTAACCTGTTTGCACCAAATCAGATACAGTTAGCCGGGCATTTGAGCAGTGGCTCAACAACCCGCATGGGTGAACTGCTAGCCCAAGCTATCATGCCTGACGAATCCACTGACAACATAAGCTAATCCCTTGCCAAAGAGAGCCCTTTATCGTGCGCCTGATTATCAGCTTATTACTTAGCCTGCTCTTTATTAATCCGGTTCTTGCTGCAATTTCACTTGATGAAAATCAGCTTAAACAAGAGCTGAAACAAATTGAATCCAGCAAAAATCCGCAGGATGCAGAAGTTGCTCAGGCGTTGCAAGGGGCGCTCAATTGGATTGCCGATACTAAATCGGCTAATGACAGAACACAGAAGTATCAGACCGCCATTGATGATTTTCCTAAAATTACTAAAGAACTTCGTCAAAAATTACTTACTGAAAGTGATACTCCCCGTCCAATTCCTGCTAACCAACCCATTGCAAACATTGAGCAACAGATCATTCAGGTCAGCAGTCGGTTGTTAGAACAAGGGGGGCAATTACAGCAAGAGCAGGACAAAGGGCGGGAAATCAGCGACTCTCTAGTACTATTACCGCAACAACAATCAGAAGCGCGACGCCTACTAACTGATGCATCCTCTCGCCTGCAATCATTAGGAACCCCATCCACCCCATTAGCAGAAGCTCAATTTGCCTTAGCTCAAGCCGAAGTCAATGCGCACAAAGCAACAGTCAATGAACTTGAAATAGCTCAACTTTCCGCTAACAATCGGCAGGAAATTTCCCGCATGCGGGTTGAACTGTTCAAAAAGCGATATCATCGACTTGATCTTGAGCTGCAACAACTTCGCAGCCAACTTAATGCGCAACGTCAGCAAAAAGCAGAATTAGCCCTAGAACATACCGAGATGCTGGCGGAACAGAGTGATCAGCTACCAAAATTCCTGCTTGATGAATTACAACTGAACCGGAATTTATCTCAGGAATTAAATCAGCAAGCACAACGAATGAATATCATCGGCTCAAAGCAACGACAAGCCGCCAGTGATATTATTCAGGTCCGGCAAGCATTGAATACCATTCGTGAACAGGCACAATGGCTCGGTGGCTCCACAACGCTCGGAGAAGCGCTCCAAACTCAGCTTGCCCGTTTGCCTGACATGTCTAAACCACAGCAACTTGATCGGAATATTGTCAAATTCAGAGTCGATCGTCTGAAATACGAAGACATGCTCGAACAGTTACAAAAAGACACAAAACCCGGACAGAAAAGCAACATTGCATTAACTGCTGAACAAGAGCGGATTTATGATTCTCTTACCCGCACCCGCAAAGAATTACTCAATTCATTATTATCTGGTTACGACAGTGAAATCCTTGAATTGACCAAACTGAAAGTCGCGACCAATCAGCTAAATGATGCGCTAACAGAAGTTAAAGAAGCCACACACCGTTATCTATTTTGGGTCGCTGACGTTAATCCTGTTTCGCTCAATTACCCAATCAGTGTTGTGCAGGATCTAACCCGTCTATTATCGCTGGATACTTTTTCTCAGCTAAGCGGCGCCCTGATCGTCATGCTGACCACTCAGGATACGCTGCTGTACTTATTTGGCACGCTATTCCTGGTTATATTCAGCATCGGCTCTCTCCGCCATTATTACGCATTCCTTGAACGGGCGAGTAACCGTATCGGCAAAGTCACCCATGATCACTTTTCCCTCACTTTACGTACCGTATTCTGGTCGGTTGTGGTCGCATTACCTTTGCCGATGCTCTGGTCCGCAATTGGCTATGGGCTGCAAAGCGCCTGGCAGTACCCTATGGCGACGGCTATCGGTTATGGCGTCAGTGCTACGACGCCCGTTCTATGGATCTTCATGCTGAGCGCCACTTTCGCCCACCCAAATGGATTGTTCATTGCCCATTTTCGCTGGCCGGAAGAACGTGTTAAACGAGCTTTACGATTTTACCAACTATCTATCTTTGCCATTGTGCCATTGGTCATGGCATTAATAACGTTTGAACATTACAGCGATCGAGAATTTGCTTCCACACTTGGCAGGCTTTGCTTCCTAATCCTGTGTATCTCCTTAAGCCTGATCACTAACAGCCTGAAACGGGCAAGAGTCCCGCTCTATCTAGATAAAAATGGTTCTGGAGAAAATGTTATCAATACCGCTCTCTGGTGGATTTTACTCTCTGCGCCGATAGTTGCAGCGCTAGCTTGCATATTGGGGTATTTCAGCACATCACAAGCACTGCTTGGGCGTCTGGAGACTTCCGTTGCTATCTGGTTCTTCCTGCTGGTTATTTACCATATTATCCGTCGTTGGATGTTGATTCAGCGACGCCGGATCGCCTTTGACCGGGCCAAACAACGGCGAGCAGAAATTCTGGCTCAACGCGCCAAAAGCGAGGACGATTCAACCGGTTCAAGCAGTATCGAAGGTTCCATTGAAGTTGAAGAGCCTATTATTGATCTGGATGCAATCAGTGCTCAATCACTAGGATTAGTCCGTTCAATTCTAACCTTGCTTGCCTTAGTTTCACTCATTTGGCTCTGGTCAGAACTTCATTCCGCTTTCTCATTTCTAGAAAATATCCGACTGTGGGACGTCACCACCACAATAAATAATGTAGAAACTGTTCAACCTATCACCGTAGGTTCTGTCTTGATTGCTATCTTGGTGATTATTATCACCACTCAACTGGTGCGTAACCTACCCGCATTGCTTGAATTGGCCTTACTACAGCATTTGGAACTGACACCTGGTACCGGCTTCGCCATCACCACACTCACCAAATACACCATTACTTTGATTGGTGGTTTAGTCGGTTTCTCGCTAATTGGTATTGAATGGTCAAAATTGCAATGGCTTGTTGCCGCGTTAGGGGTTGGATTAGGTTTTGGCTTACAGGAGATCTTCGCCAACATCGTTTCTGGCTTGATGATCTTGTTCGAAAAACCGATCCGTATCGGCGATACCGTGACTATCCGCAACCTGACCGGTAGCATCACCAAGATCAATACACGAGCAACAACCCTTTCAGACTGGGACAGAAAAGAGATCATTGTTCCTAACAAAGCCTTTATTACTGAGCAGTTTATTAACTGGTCATTATCTGACACTATCACTCGTGTTGTACTGACAATTCCTGCGCCGGCAGAAGCTAGTTGTGAAGAAGTCACCCAAATCCTATTAACCGCCGCTAAACGCAGCGCTCTGATCCTTGATAACCCGGCGCCGGAAGCTTATCTGGTTGATCTTCAACATGGCATTCAAATATTTGAATTACGTATTTATGCTGCTGAAATGGGGCATCGCATGCCTGTTCGTCATGAAGTCCATCAGCTTATTTTGCAAGGATTCCGCGAACACGGCATTACTCTGCCATTCCCACCATTTCAAGCAAGTATTGATGTTATTGGTCGGAATATTCGCAGCGCGACGACCAATATGTCAGGCCGTAATCCACCACGTCAACCGGGTAGTTTGTAAAAAGATAATGAAGCACTGAACATCCGTACTTGAATCAACTAGCCCTATTTCAGGCAGAATATGGCCTTTTATCGCCATCTTATGCTTGAAATAGGCTTTGCGAAGCAATCAATGTCGCGCCACAAGAGGTTTTCATTCCCTCCAGTGCGTACATTTGTCCATTGGAGCTGACTATTTTAGGAGTTCCTTCCACAATAGTTTGATTGCCGCCACATTTTGGACAGGATACAGCATCTCCAACCCGAGCCGCTTTCTTCCCTAACACATCAAGGCCTTGATCACCTGCTAACACCTTGCCGCCATGCGAAGTCGAATCACCAACTAAAATAATAGAACGTGACATATTTCCCTCCATCAACTAATGACTTAAATATTAATTTCAGCTTCCAACATATGGCTATCATGACGCCATAATTTGATTAAGAAAAATTTATACAAATAAAAATCATTGAAATAAATTACATAATTAAGTTACTTGAACACTTAATAAATTTACATTATTAACTGTTTTAAACAAAAAATTACACATAATTAAATTATCAACCTTGATATCCATCAGCTCAAAATATAAATTTACATTAATATTTGATCGGAAAAAAGACAAAGGTAGATATGAAAAATTTTGAGGACTTCTAGGGAAGCGCTTTCACAAATAAAGCATGATATGCACAACGCCGCACAGGAACACCCACACCTGGCTCCATTTACCCCTGAATCTGGCGACCCGGATGTTCTCCGAGTACTGGAAGGCTTTGCGTTTATAGCTGCCGGTCTTCAGCAGAAAATTGATGATGGTTTCCCGGAAGTCATCAACCCTCTTTTGCGAAAGGTATGGCCGATACCTTTACATCCGATCCCTTCAACCAGCATTGTCCAGTTAGATATTCAACCGGGCAGCATGACTGAAACTACAAACATTGCCAAAGGCAGTGAAATTTCTGCCATACAACATAAACAATCAATTACGTTCAGAACCACCCAAGATATCAGTATTGAACCAATTACCCTGATCCATAAGACGCTGACACACAGCCAAGACAAAAGCCTGATATCACTGACCTTCCAATATCATGGGCCAACTACCAAGTGGAAGACAGGGCAAGTCACGCTTTTTCTGGGAGAAGATCAAAAATTGGCGTCTTTACTGACGAAATACATCGATCAATCACTGAATAACACTTATCTGAAAACATCCCTTGAAGAGAAGGAGATGTGGCTGTCTATTGAGAGCGCTCCCCGCCAGAAGGAAAATTTGGTACTGCCGAGACCACACGACTATTTCTGGCCGTTGCAGGTGTTATACGAATACCTCTATCTGCCACATGTTAATGACTTTATGTCATTTGATTTATCGGAGGAGATCGCTGAGCTCCCTTTGGGAGAAGATAAGCAATTTACCATTATTTTAGAATTCGACTGTAACATTCCCATAGAGGATATTACACCCGCATTTATCCCCCACTGCGTACCCGTTATCAACCTGGTTCCGACAAGAACAAAACCGATAACATTTAAAAAGGGTAAATCGCGTTACGTATTAGAAGCAAATGAAATCTTTGGTATTGCTAACGTTAAACTCCAATCCGAACCTGAGGAAACATCTAGCGGATCTGATCACAGCGTTCCTCTTATTAATAACGCGCAACTGACAGCCTGCCATTTTGCCGAACCAGGTGACAAAATATTACTTTTTGACTATATACGAGAAGAATCGCCATCTGGTGGAAGTCAAATTAATCTCACGTTTTATGATCATCAAGCAAAACCCGTAACAGAACACCACTATTGCGAATTTTACTGCCAATATTACAGATTTCATAAGCAAGCACGGACATTGAGCATCGGACAGATCTGTATACCAAGCGAGCAGATACCCAGCCATATTCAGGCCAGGAATATCGTGCCGGCGTCAAAAGATCTTCCTGCCGTAGTAAACAGCCATCAGCATTGGCCGATACTATCGTTGCTATCTATTGGGCCATTTTTCCTTGGTCATATTGAATCAGTCAGATCGCTGGTCAAACAACTTGATACCTTCGCACATCTGGACGCCCCGCATAGCCGACATATTCAGCGCATGGCCGATGGTCTCAAAGCTATCTACATTGAACCATACTACCGCCTTGACAAGGGAATTCCCGTGAGAGGCCAAGCCATCACACTGCACATGACACCAGAAAATTATGAACATGAAGGAGAAATGTATGCTTTTGCCAAAACATTACACACCACTTTCTCCCTCTATCTGGTTGAAACCAGTTTTCACAAATTAACCGTTATCAATAACGGCACCAATGAATGCTGGGAATTTTGCAAGATACCTGGGCATCAGAAGATCATGTAATAAGGAAAAATTATGAAAACCGGACTCCGCTTTACCTGCACTATCGGCAACCTGGAAGCCAAAACTTTTGCCGTGGTTGATTTTACGTTAGATGAGGCGCTTTCATCGTTATTTACCCTGTCTCTGACGTTAGCGGCACCTCGTTCAGATATTGATACCGATACCCTCCTGCTCCAAACCGCGCGGTTCACCGTCACCCGTGACGATATTCTGCAACGCGAAGTGACAGGATTGGTTGAAAGCGCGGTTGTTGGGACCACAAACCGGCATCAAACCCAGTATCACCTGACAGTCAGGCCAGAAATGTGGCTTCTGACACTCGATCAGGACAGCCGTATTTATCACCAAATTAGCATTCCCGATATTTTACAAAGCCTCCTGAAACAGAAGCAACTCAGGGCCAATATACATTTGAATAACCCACATTCAACGCGAGAATATGTCACCATGAAAAGGGAATCATCCTATGATTTCTTTACTCGCCTGGCGGCTGAGGAGGGGATTTTCTTCTGGTTCGCCGATGACGGGCTCCATCTAAGTGATAGCCACCTGAACATGAGAGCGCCGGATACACTGATCTACAACCCGGACATTACCAGCGCAGTAGAAGAAAATGTTATCTACAAATGGCTGTTTGGCTCCCACATGCGCCCTGAATCTACCGATCAAAAAGACAGAAATTACCACAATCCCAATTATGCTCTGCAACACAATGCAACAGATTTTGCGGCAGAAAACGACACACTCTTTCATATTTTCGAAAGTTACGGGCGTTTTCAGAAAGATAAAGAAGCCATTCCGTTTACCCAGTACCGGCTGGAAGCCCTGCGCGCTGACAGCAAATCAGGGATAGCGAACAGTAATTGTATTCGATTAATGCCGGGCAGAATCTTCACATTAACCAACCACCCGATTGACGCCATGAATGACCGCTGGCAAGTCATCTCTTCCCAACATACAGGGCATGTCCCTGCGGTTTTAGGCGACGGCGGAACCGGCACTACCCTGAATTCACAAACCCGGTTTATACCAGGCCGCAACGATTGGCGTCCGCCATACCGCTATAAACCCCTGGCTGACGGCGATGAAATCGCAACAGTTGTCGGACCGGGCACTGAAGAAATTTACGTCAATAAAGATGGGGCGGTTCGCGTTCACTTTCACTGGAACCGTTATGACGCGCCTGACGACCGGGCTTCTTGCTGGGTGCGGGTTGCACAAGGGTGGAATGGCAACGGATTTGGTTTTCTGGCAACGCCGCGAGTCGGTCAGGAAGTGATTATCTCCTATCTCAACGGCGATATTGACCGGCCTATTATTACCGGATGCACTTACAACGGCCTTAACCGCCCGCCGCTGAATTTACCCGCGGAAAAGACGCGCACCACGTTCAGAACCAAAACACATAAAGGTAACGGCTTTAACGAATTGCGTTTTGAGGATGAAAATGGCAGCGAGGAAGTGTTTATTCATGCCCAGCGGGATATGAATACCCGGGTTCTGAATGATGAAGCCTGTAATATCGGACACAACCGGACACATCATATCAAACATGATGCCCATTTACGCATTGACAATGAGTACCGCGTACAGGCGGGCAATGATATTTCCCTATCTACGGAGCAGAAACTCCATATCAAGGCAGATGATGCCCTGTTAACTCAAAGCGGTAATGAAATTCACCTAAGTTCCGGCGCTAAAGTCGTGATTGATGCTGGCAGTGAACTGACTCTACAGGCCGCCGGGCACTTCCTTAAAATCGATGCGGGCGGTATTACCAGCAGTGCGGGCATTAACTTTGGCAGTGGATCACCCGGCAGCGGCTCAGGTTGGGGCGGCAAGCTGCCAGATAAGCTGGATAAACTGAAACAGGCGAGCGTCGTACAGGCAGAAAAAGCCCTGACGGCGCCGTTGAAAGAAATCTGTCTGACCTGCCTGATGAAAGCAGAACAGGATGGCACAGCAATGGTTATCAGGGGGCAGTCATGACGCCGGAATTACAGAAAGAATGGAGTAAATACAGAGAAATGCATCCCGAAATGAAATGGTATGCCTTAGTCAGCGGCCTACAGTATGAGCGTCATTTTTCTGAGGAGATTAAGTATATCGCCGGCACGAATAATCCTCTGTTCCGGCAATACCCGGATGCCAAAATTGCGTTCGCGGGGCCGTGGTTGTTTGATATGGCTTATGCGAAATCATGGGAAGAAAAGTTATCTGCGCTGGAAAAGGTTGCACCTTCGGTGTCTTGGCTACACACCACGCTGTCTTTGGACAAACTAACCCGTCACCTTGAAAACTACCTGAATATCGAGTTGGAAACAGGGGAAACGGCATTGCTGCGTTTTTACGATCCCCGCATCTTGCATCAGATCCGGGATATTTTCAGCCCAGAACAATTGTCGGCATTCACTGACGGTATTCATGAGTGGGTGTATTCTTTTGATAATAATGACCATTTTGTAAAAGGAGTCTAGTGATGATAAAACTCAGCAAGGAGCAGGTCGCTAAATTTATTAATGCGGAAGATGAGGCTTATGTGACCCAGATCCGACAACGTATTCTAGTTGAGCACAGTGAATTAGTCGAAAATGAAAGTGAACACAACCTACATCAGCGGTTAAAGAAGGCTTATCTGGATTTAATTGCGATGGGGTTTAAAGATGAAGCGTTGGTCCGCTCTTATTTATACTTCGTTGCGTTTAATCATGATTTTCACGGCTCATCAGAAATCCAGAATATGTTGAACACGGGAGATAGCCCAGAACAACAATACCGTGATTATTTGCGGGTCATGGATAATTTATTGAAAAGGAGAAATTGATATGCCATTACCACTTCTTGCGCCAGCGGCTCCTGCTCTTTTAGCTGCTGCTGAATGGACACTGGCTGCTTGTGCAACAGGATTAGCCGCCGTTGGTGTGATGGAAAACACCAAAAATAAAGAAGGTGAACAAGACAAGGCAAAAGCGAATACACAAACAATTGCTTCGTCCCGTACCGAATGTGAGAAATGTCCGGCAATTGGCAACGTTACGATGGTTTGGGAAAAGACCACATCGTATTCAGAAATAACTATTGCTTATCAAACAAAAATTGCCGGGACGATATACAACCCTGAATTAAACATAATCGAGACTTGGTTATGTATGGATACAAATTTCGATGGTTGGAAACCTGCACAATGCTTATTTCTTGAGGCTAAAGCGAATTACGATCAATTTTTTAAAAATGGGGAACCTAACGGTTTTTATCGTAAAGTAAAGTTAAGTAAGAAAAAACTGTCTGGACATGATAGTATGTTGAAGCAAGCCAGAAAACAAAACGAAGTATGTATCGCATTAAATAACATTCCAAAATCTCACTGGCATTTTCTACAACCTGTATCTTATTCATATTTTACAGAAGCTTTTGCTCCATATCTCAATATTAAAACTTTTAATACTATGATGTCTTAATAACCAGAATAATTTATAGGAGAATTGAAATATGTTCATTATACACCCAAGAATAAAATTATTTTATGATCTTAGAGAAACCATCACACCGGAATTAGCATTGGCCGATACGTATCAGTTAATGAATAACATTAATAACCTCAGTAACAATTCAAGTGGTTGGTATTTACCTGGATATAGTGAAGAAGAAATTAGAGAAAATAATGTATTTAATGAAGATGGCATTACTGAATATGCTTTAAAAGAATTCAAGAGAATTTATGAAGGTGACGGAAGATCTATTATAACGTCACTATTTGACAATCCTAAAATTGATAATTATGAAAGTGAAAAATTAGAAAATAATATTACATATATTGTCCAAGATGATATTCACTCTAATTATAATAGATTGGGAAAAACGAACATATCTATTAATCTTGCACTTGAAAAAGAAAAATTCAACCTTACAAACTTCATCGACTTTATTAAACATTTAATTTTTCATAGATATTCTCCATTTATTATGATAGATACTAGAGGATATAGATTGAAAAAAAAGCAAGTATTTCCAGACCGAATAAGTGCTGGCTGGATGCTCTATTTGCCAATAGAAATAGACCCGACTTTAGTCCCAATGGCGGAAGAAATAATATCTATTTCTGATAAAAATGACAAAAAAGGCTCATTAATTATCACGACAAAAGATATTTTTGATATTGAAAACCAGGAGCATATCAATAAAGCCAATGATATTGAAATCTGCTTGCGGGATCTACAAATACTCCCCTTGATGACAGAGTTATAAATATGACAAACAGAGCCGTAATCCGATTAAACGACCTAACCGATCATGGGGGTAAAGTCATTACCGCCATTGATAATTACCTGTATCAAAGCGTACCTGTTGCCGCTAAAGGTGATTTAGTAAGCTGCCCTAAATGCAAAGGGGTTTTCCCTATTGTGGAAGGAAGCAACGACTTAAAGCATCAGGGAAAACCTATTGCATTGGAAGGTATGCAAACAGCCTGTGGCGCAAAACTGATTGCCAGCCAGAAAGATTTTCTCGCTTAATGAGACGACAATCATTTTGGCCTATTTTAAGCAATACTGGCGTACTGCACCTGTCTTCTCCATTTTACCGGGCTAATACATTAATCCGGTAAAATGGAGAGACGAGAAAAATATCGTGACTATTCGCGGGTCATAGATAATTTATTGAAAAGGAAAAATTGATATGCCATTACCACTTCTTGCGCCAGCGGCTCCCGCTCTTTTAGCTGCTGCTGAATGGACACTGGCTGCTTGTACAACAGGATTAGCCGCCGTTGGTGTGATGGAAAGCAGCAAAGATAAAGAAGGTGAACAAGACAAGGCAAAAACGGATACAAAAACAATTGCTTCGTCCCGTACCGAATGTGAGAAATGTCCGGCAATTGGCAACGTTACGATGGTTTGGGAAAAGACCACATCGTATTCAGAAATAACTATTGCTTATCAAACAAAAATTGCCGGGACGATATACAACCCTGAATTAAACATAATTGAGACTTGGTTATGTATGGATACAAATTTCGATGGTTGGAAACCTGCACAATGCTTATTTCTTGAGGCTAAGGCTAAACATGATCAGTTTTTTGAAAATGGTAAACCCAAACCTTGGTGGAAATCGTCAGACTACTCAATACAAAAACAAGGAAAAAGACAACAGTGGGTGTGTACTTCATTAAATGATATACCAAATTCTCATTGGCATTTTATGCAACCTATAAGCTACGCCTACTATTTAGAGAAATTGTCTATTTATTCCAATATTAAAGTATTTCATACCCCTTATTAACCTAATAATTTCTAATAGGAAAAATGAATGACTATTTTATCTTTAGATATAGAAATATATACAGATTGGAAAAACCCATTAACTCCAGACATTGCAGTTAATGATACCTATAAAATCGTAAAACAATTGGAAGATATCTTCTTTGGATACTCTAAAATATGGTACTTAGGAGGAAATAGCCGCGAAGAAGCATTAACTCGGGTAGCTTTTGATGAGAGAGGAATAACAGACGAATGTATAAACGACTTTAAAGAAAATTATACGGAAGAAGATCCTACGGTTATATCAGGGGTCTGGGATGGAGGGGAGGATGGGCAAGCATGCTCAGTTAGTTACTTTAATTATCATGTTGAAAGACAAGGTCAAACAAAAATAGAGATTAATATATCCACTAAAGGAAAAGAGTTTCACTTTCTTAAGTTGATTGATTTTATCAAGTTTCTGGTTTTTAGTCATAATTCACCTTATATTATGGTAGAAACTAATAATTATAGAATAAGAAGAAAACAGGTCTTCTCAGATCGTTTAAGTGCTGGCTGGATGCTCTATTTGCCAATAGAAATAGATCCGACTTTAGTACCAATGGCGGAAGAAATAATATCTATTTCTGATAAGAATGACAAAAAAGGCTCATTAATTATCACGACAAAAGATATCTTTGATATTGAAAACCAGGAGCATATCAATAAAGCCAATGATATTGAAATCTGCTTACGGGATCTACAAATACTCCCCTTGATGACAGAGTTATAAATATGACAAACGGAGCCGTAATCCGATTAAACGACCTAACCGATCATGGTGGTAAAGTCATTACCGCCATTGATAATTACGTGTATCGAGGCGTACCTGTTGCCGCTAAAGGTGATTTAGTAAGCTGCCCTAAATGCAAAGGGGTTTTCCCTATTGTGGAAGGTAGCAACGACTTAAAGCATCAGGGAAAACCTATTGCATTGGAAGGTATGCAAACAGCCTGTGGCGCAAAACTGATTGCTAGCCAGAAAGATTTTCTCGCTTAATGAGACGACAATCACTTTGGCCTATTTTAGGCAATATTGGCGCACTGTACCTGTCTTCTCCGTTTTACCGGGCTAATACATTAATCCGGTAAAACGGAGAGACGAGAAAAATACCGTGATTATTCGCAGGTTATAGATAATTTATTGAATAAGGAGAAATTGATATGCCATTACCACTTCTTGCGCCAGCGGCTCCTGCTCTTTTAGCTGCTGCTGAATGGACACTGGCTGCTTGTGCAACAGGATTAGCCGCCGTTGGCGTAATGGAAAGCACCAAAAATAAAGAAGGTGAACAAGACAAGGCAAAAGCGAATACACAAACAATTGCTTCGTCCCGTACCGAATGTGAGAAATGTCCGGCAATTGGGAACGTTACGATGGTTTGGGAAAAGACCACATCGTATTCAGAAATAACTATTGCTTATCAAACAAAAATTGCCGGGACGATATACAACCCTGAATTAAACATAATTGAAACTTGGTCATGCATGGATACAAATTTCGATGGTTGGAAACCTGCACAATGCTTATTTCTTGAGGCTAAGGCTAAATATGATCAATTTTTCAAAGATGGAGAACCTAATGACTTTTATAAGAATATAAAGTTAAAGGGAAAAATGTCTGGATATGACAGTATGATTAATCAGGCTAGAAGGCAGAATGCGAGACATTAAATAATATTCCAAAATCCCATTGTCACTTCCTAGAACCAATATCTTATGAACACTTTCTTACGGCACTTTCTATATTTTCTAACATTACGGTATTTAACACTGAACTTTAATTATTCTCATAAAAAGGAGAGTTAAAAATGTCAATTATCTTTTCAAGAATAAAATTATTTCATGATTCAAATGAGGCTTTAACTCCTGAAAACGCATTACTTGATTTATATCAGATTACATGCAAGATAAATAAGTTAACAACTAGAAAAAGTGGTTGGTGTTTACCTGGTTATACTCAAGAAGAAAGATTAAAAAATAATGCATTTGATGAAAATGGACCTACTAAATACGCTATAGAGGATTTTAAAGAAACTTATAATGAAAACTCCAAATTTATTGTAAAATCATTATCTGACGGAGTCGACGAGAACAACAATAGTATTCTATATATGGGAGAAGATAAAACCCATATTAACCCTGTCAGATTAGGTAAAACTAATATATCTATAAGCATCAATTTAGACAAAGATAGATTTAATTTTCAAGATATTATTGAATTTTTAAAAAATTCAATATCGGTTCGAAACTCTCCATTTATTTTAGTAGATACAAGAGGCTATTCGTTAAAACAAAAACAAGTTTTTCCAGATAGGGTTTATGCCGGTTGGATGCTCTATTTACCAATAGAAATAGACCCGACTTTAATCCCAATGGCGGAAGAAATAATATCCATCTCTGATAAAAATGACAAAAAAGGCTCATTGATTATCACGACAAAAGATATTTTCGATATTGAAAACCAAGAGCATATCAATAAAGCCAATGATATTGAAATCTGCTTGCGGGATCTACAAATACTACCATTGATGACAGAGTTATAAAGAATACACCTTAAATGTGGATATTTATTTTAAAATTAGGATTAAAAATATGAACATAATACACGCTAGAATAGAAATGTTTTATGATTTAAAAGAAAAGATAACACCGGAATTAGCATTGGATGACACATACTGCATCATGCAACAAATAAACAAGGTATCTAATAGTTCAAGTAGATGGAATCTACCAGGATATGATCTAGACGAAATAAAAGAAAATAATGTTTTTGATGAAAGTGGCATTACTGAATATGCCATAAACCAATTCAAAGAAAGTTATGATGAGAGTTTTAAGTCTATCATAAAAACATTATTTGATATTCCAGGTGATGTAAAGTTAAAAAATAGAATTATGTATTCAAGCCGTGACTATGGTAATAGGCTAGGAAAAACGGATGTAAGCATTGATCTTAATTTCGAAAAAGAAAAATTTAATTATTCTAATTGTATTGATTTCGTAGCTTATTTAGTTAGCAACCATTACTCTCCAATAATCATGATGGATGCCAGAGAATATTCTCTAAAACAGAAACAAGCTTTTCCAGATAGGGTTTATGCCGGTTGGATGCTCTATTTGCCAATAGAAATAGACCCGACTTTAGTCCCAATGGCGGAAGAAATAATATCTATTTCTGATAAAAATGACAAAAAAGGCTCATTGATTATCACGACAAAAGATATCTTTGATATTGAAAACCAGGAGCATATCAATAAAGCCAATGATATTGAAATCTGCTTGCGGAGTCTACAAATATTACCTCTGATAATAGAGATATAACTATGGCAGGCATTTATAAAAATTTTCTATTTGTCCCAATATTAAAGTATTTCATACTATTTAACATTTAAATAAGGGTGAAAGAAATGACTACGTTATCATTAAATATGAAACTATATACGGATTGTAAAGAACCATTAACTCCAATAATAGTTCTTACCGATTTATATAAAATTACACAACAATTAGATATATTTTTTGGACGGCATAAAAATTGGTATTTACCCGGAGATACTCATCAAGAATCTTTACAACATATTGCTTTTGATCAACAAGGAGCAACAAAAGAAGCAATAAAAGAGTTTGAAGAAGAATATACAGAAGAAAATCCTATAGTTATTAAAGGAATTTGGGATGGCGAAGATGATGACCATTCATGTTCAATTTGTTATATGAATTATCGTCGAGATCGGTTAGGACAAACTCAAATAGATTTTCATATATCTATCGAAGAAAATGAATTTCAGCTATCACAATTGATCAGCTTTATTAATTTTCTGATTTCTACTCATAATGCACCTCACATTATGGTAGAAAACAATGCATATAGAATAAAACGAAAACACGTTTTCCCAGACCGAATAAGTGCCGGCTGGATGCTCTATTTGCCAATAGAAATAGATCCAACTTTAGTTCCAATAGCAGAAGAAATAATATCTATTTCTGATAAAAATGACAAAAAAGGCTCATTGATTATCACTACAAAAGATATTTTTGACATCGAAAACCAAGAAAATATCAATAAAGCCAATAATATTGAAATCTGCTTGCGGGATCTACAAATACTACCCTTGATGACAGAGTTATAAATATGACAAACAGTAAATTAATAAAAAAACAGCGCCAATAGCGCTGTAATTACAATGGATAATAAATTAAACCTGATACATTTCGCACAAATAATGGGAAACTGCATCATCAGCGTTTGAGCCAATCACTTCCATTTCTGGCAGGATATCTTTCAAGCGCTGGTGAGCATCCTGCATAATACAGCCCTTACCTGCTACCGTCAGCATTTCAAAGTCATTCATGCCATCACCAAAAGCAATACAATCACTCAGTTTATAGCCCATAGATTGGGCTACCCGCTCAAGTGCATGACCTTTCGACACTCCACCTGCCATCACTTCCAGGCAATTGCGCAACGAGAAACTCACATTGACTCTATCACCCCAACGTGTTTTGATTTTCTCTTCCAACACAACCAATAGATCATGATCTTCGCAGGTAAAATAAACTTTACATACATCATCGGTTTTAAAATTGTCACGCTCAAAAAGTTGATAATGAAACACTGATTCCTGAAAAAACTCTTTCTGCTCAGGGCATTCACGATTCATATACCAGTGATCATGGCAATAATAATTCGTCAGAATATCAGCGTTATCAAACTCCATTAAACACAAATCACGCACAATCTCAGGATCAACATTGTGACTGAAAACCAGTTCACCCATAGCATTGTGTACCCGAGCGCCATTGGAAGTAATCATATAGGCATCAATACCAAGAACATCTCGGATTTGCGCAACATCTACATGATGACGACCAGTAGCAAAAATAAAATTAATGCCTTTATTGGTCAGTAAATTAAGGGTTTCCTTGGTGTAAGAAGTTAATTTGTGATCAGGAGATAGCAAAGTGCCATCTAAATCTGAAGCAACAATGTAATACATAGTTATCATTCCTATAATTGAATCAATTCTGGTCAAAAAAATCACAAATGGCGTTGAGTGCCTGGCTACGTAATTTATCTTTTTCAAACAGGATCTCATGATGCGCACCTTGAATAATCAAAGGTGACCGTTCTTCAATGAAAGCCCTCTCTTTGTTACGTGATTCACAAAAAGCCCGTATTTTCTGATTATTAACGACTTTATCCTCACTGGCTTTTAAGATCATCAACGGTGTCTCAATTTCTCCGGCTTTTTTTATCAACATATCGCCAACCCACATACTTTCCCTCATCCAATGATATGTTGGGCCACCTATGCGTAATTCCGGGTAATCCGCGCAATAGTGGAGGTAACGGTTATAACGCTCATAACTGTGTGTCAGAAGGTTTATTAAATAAGGCAATGGACGCCATTTTCCGGTTAATATCGCATAATCGTTACGCACATCTGACCGCTTTTCTGCCCGATTTACCAGGAAAGTCGCCAACCAACGTGGCATAGGAAAGTTAATACCAAACATAGGAGCGCAAAGGGCTGCCGCATCAAACACCTGGCTGTGACGTAATAAGAATCCCCCTAATATTGCCGCTCCCATTGAATGAGCTAACGCATAACAGTGAGAATAATGACGAGGAAGAATTTCTCTTTCTATTAATATTTCAACGTCATCAATATAGTCATCAAATTTTTCTACATGCCCTTTTTGTGGATCTGCAAGCATTCTGCTGGATCGCCCCTGCCCACGATGATCAATAATAAAAACGTCGTAGCCAAGGTGATAAAAATCAAATGCCACTTCCGAGTATTTGACATAACTTTCACTACGGCCAGGAAAGATAACAACCGCTCTATAATTTTTTACTGTTGCACAAAAACGGATATAACGTATCAGTACATTATCGACCCCAATAAATTCACACTCTTCCCTGACTTGCCAAAAATCTAACAGAGGCCCGTTGGCAAAAGCAGAGAACTGTGTCTCACGATTAAGCCAACTTTGTTTCAACATTTCTGGCGTCATAAGTTACCCTCAGACTAGCCAAACTCCTCTAAATGTTCACTAATTAAGGCCATAAAGACATTACCAAAACGTTCCAGTTTCCGTTGCCCTACGCCGTTGATTAATAACAATTCATCAGCCGTAACCGGGCATTGCTCTGCCATTTCAATTAGCGTGACATCGTTAAATACAACAAAAGGCGGGATATTTTCTTCATCAGCAATGGATTTCCGTAACTTACGTAGCTTGGCAAATAGTTTGCGATCATAATTACCGCTATACGATTTACTCTGCTGAGTGCGCCCTTTTAGGCTCTGAATTCGTGGAACAGCTAGTTTTAGCGAAACTTCGCCACGCAATATTGGGCGCGCCGCTTCTGTTAATTGTAATGCAGAATAATTGGCGATGTTTTGACTGATAAAGCCTAAATGAATAAGCTGCCGCAATACACTCATCCAGTGTTCCTGACTTTGATCTTTACCAATACCATAAACCGGCAAATTATCATGTCTCATATCACGGATACGCTGATTATTCGCACCTCTAAGTACTTCAACAACATAGCCGATACCAAAACGCTGCCCAACCCGGTAAATACAAGAGAGCGCTTTTTGAGCATCCACCAAGCCATCATAATTTTTCGGTGGATCAAGGCAGATATCACAGTTACCACAAAGGGTTTGTTTACTTTCACCAAAGTAGTTTAATAACACCAAACGACGGCAAGTTTGCGCTTCGGCAAAAGCCCCCATCGCATTGAGCTTATGTCGCTCAATATCCTGCTGTGTACCCGCCTCTTTCTCTTCCAGACAACGGCGAAGCCATACCATATCCGCGGGATCATAAAACAGCACCGCTTCCGCCGGCAGACCATCACGTCCAGCACGTCCCGTTTCCTGATAATAGGATTCGATATTACGTGGAATATTAAAATGCACCACAAACCGAACATTGGGTTTATTAATGCCCATTCCAAATGCCACAGTCGCCACTACAACCTGCAAATCATCACGCTGAAATGCGTCCTGCACCCGTGCACGCTGACTGTTATCCAACCCGGCATGGTACGGCGCAACACTCAAGCCACGTTTTTGTAAACGCTCTGATATTTCTTCAACTTTGTTG
This sequence comes from Photorhabdus luminescens subsp. luminescens, assembly GCF_001083805.1. Classification (GTDB taxonomy): domain Bacteria; phylum Pseudomonadota; class Gammaproteobacteria; order Enterobacterales; family Enterobacteriaceae; genus Photorhabdus; species Photorhabdus luminescens. The sequence goes on from NZ_JXSK01000012.1 coordinate 25,250, forward strand.
CGACTGTTGCAGTAAACAATGCCGCTTTTACCTTTCTGACCGCGAATAAATAGCCACAGTTGATCTAATGGTTTGTATTTTTCTATCAAGGTATAACGGATATTGGGACGGTCAAAACTGCTGATATGGATAAGTGGATTATGAAGATTCAGTAGTCGGACAATATCATTGCGGGTAGTTTCATCTGCGGTGGCCGTCAACGCAATGACAGGTAATGTCGGAAAGCGTTGCCTGAGCTGCCCCAACGCCCGATATTCCGGCCGGAAATCATGGCCCCATTGTGAAATACAGTGAGCTTCATCCACAGCCAACATTGCCGGTTGCCATTCCAGAAGTTGTTCAAGGAAGTTATCCATCATCAAGCGCTCAGGGGCGATATACAGCAATTTAATCATTCCCTGACGGCAACGCCGGATCACATCAATCTGCTGTTCACGGGCCTGAGTTGAATTCAAGCAATCTGCCGCAACGCCATTTGCTCGTAGTTGATCCACCTGATCTTTCATTAAAGAGATCAACGGGGAAACAACCAGAGTTACCCCTTCCTGTACTAGCGCCGGAATTTGGTAACACAATGATTTACCGCCACCAGTCGGCATAATGACCAAGCAGTCACGCCCTTCAAGAATGGTATTGATAACTTGTTGCTGACCAGGCCGGAATTGCAAATAACCAAAGGTTTTCCGCAATACCTGCTCTGTCAGTGATATCGTATTCATGACCTCTGCGGTAGACACACTTTTCCTCAACCATGTTAAAAAATCACAGACGCCATCCAAAACGCCTGTACATTATGCTATCTCACTCTCGAAATAATTACAGCATGTCATTGAACATCATCTCGGATAAAAGCAGGTTTTGTTAAAGTTTATAGCCGTTCAAAAATTCTCCCCACAATTCATCTTTCTCACCCCAATGCAGCGCCATAACGCCACATTTTTGACTGCTATTTAAACAAAACCAGAGTAAATCCTTACACTTACACAGTTGTTAATGATAATAATTTGTATTAATGTTATCAAAATTGAATACCCCAAAAGTCGCCTGTCTAAGAGAACCGAAATGAATATCTGGAAAAAGGATGCTTATATTCGAAAATTTCAGAATTAAGCGTACCGATTTGTTTCCAGCGTATAGCGACTATGTTGGATATGATTTTTGATTATGAATAGGGATTGTTATCACCATGAGTTCACTACATATTAACTCTGATAATCACACTCTGCACCTCAACGCAGAGAACTGGCTCTATGCCAATCGCCATCTGGTGACAAAAATATTACGTGAGCTATGTCACGAAAAATTAATTAATCCTACCTATCATGGACAGCAACGGTATTCTCTGGCAATCGGTGACTACCAATACCATTTTCAAGCGGAGGCTTATCAACTCGATCATATTGATATTAATGCCGCTTCCGTAACCAAATTCAGGGATAATCAATCTCAGCCACTTGATGCTATTCAACTAATTATTGAGCTGCACCCGCTGTTGGAAATCCCGGAAAAAATGCTGCCGATTTATCTCGACGAGATATCTAGCACCCTCTACGGTCACGCTTTTAAATATCAGTACAACCGACTTACAGCCCAAGATTTAGCCCATGCCGATTATCAAGTCGTTGAAACGGCAATGAGTGAAGGTCATCCAGTCTTTATTGCTAATAATGGTCGCATTGGTTTTGATGCCGATGATTATCAGCGCTATGCTCCTGAAAGCGCTAGCCCCGTGACTTTAATTTGGATTGCAGTACATAAAAATAAAGCTATTTTTTCTGCACTGTCCGATCTTTCATACCAACAATTAATAGAAGAAGAATTGGGGAAATATCTGCCAGCCCAATTTGAACGTCACCTGAATATGTTGGGATTATGTCCATCAGATTATTATCTGATGCCCCTCCATCCCTGGCAGTGGCAACACCGTATCGCCATCAGCTTTGCAGCAGATATTGCCAATAATCATATTGTTTATCTTGGAGAAGGTCATGATCGCTACCTCGCACAGCAATCTATCCGTACTTTCTTCAACATTACTCAACCGAAAAAGAATTACGTTAAAACCGCCCTATCCGTGCTGAACATGGGCTTTATGCGTGGGCTCGATCCACACAGCATGGTCACAACCCCATCAGTCAATGAGTGGCTCAGCAACTTAGTCCATAATGACAGTTTCTTCCAACAGAAAGGTTTTACCGTATTACGGGAACGTGCTGCTCTCGGTTATTTCAATAACTACTTTGAATCAGCCATTAAGAAAGACAGCCCACATAAGAAAATGTTGTCAGCACTGTGGCGCGAAAGTCCAATGACGCTGTTGCAGGATAACCAACGCTTGATGACAATGGCTTCGTTACTGCATGTTGACCATCAGGGTAATTCCGTTATTGCCGCTTTGGTAAAGGATTCAGGTTTAATAGCAGAAGAGTGGGTGTCACGTTATCTCGATGCTTATCTCTCGCCATTATTGCGCTCTTTCTTCACCTATGATCTGGTGTTTATGCCACATGGTGAAAACCTGATGTTGGTATTGGACAATAACCGCCCGACAAAAATGTTGATGAAAGATATTGGTGAAGAAGTTGCTATTTTAAATGGTGATCTCCAATTGCCTGAAGAGATTAATTTCTTGCACGTCACTATCGAAGACGACATGAAAATTAACTATATCTTCCTTGATATTTTCGATTGTTTCTTCCGCTACCTGATTCCACTGTTGCAAAAAGATCTTAATCTACCTGAAGAGCGTTTCTGGTTACTGGTTGCCCGTTGTGTCCATAATTATCAATCACAACATCTGCATCAGATTGAAAAATTCCGTAAGTTCGATCTGTTTAAGCAGGAATTTATTCGTACCTGTCTGAACCGTCTGCAAATGGCGAACAATCAACAGATGATCGATCTTGACGACCGTGAAAAGAATCTTAAATTCGCCGGAACTTTAGTTAATCCACTGTACGCTTTACGCCATGAATACTCGGTTATTCTTCATCAAGCCGAGCAGTAATAAATAAAAATATCAACATAGATAAATACCAAAAGATTTAATCCGGGGATGGAATGAATAATAAGAAAGTGATGTATCCTTTTTTGCAAAAGGATTTCATGATTAAAAAAACAACTCTTGCAATAACTATACAATTAGTACTGATGGGAAATAGTTATGCAATCACGGAAAGTGCGCAAAGTACAAGTGATAAAACCGCTGCCCAAAATGAAAGCACGATTCTTGTCACCGCTTCACGGCCAGAAAATGAAGGAGTGACCGAAGACACCGGTATGTACAATACCACTTCGATGGTCACCGCCACCGGTCTGAATCTTTCAGCACGTGAAACGCCACAAACCGTCAGTGTCATCACCAAACAACGTATGCTTGACGAAAATCTGGGCAGTGTTAATAACGTCATCAATAGCACAACCGGTATGAGCATACGCCAGCTTGATAGCGATCGTTTCGGGTTTACCTCTCGAGGCATGGCCATCAATAACATCCTGCGTGATGGGGTTGCGACCTACTACGATACCCGTTTTAACTATGGTGACAATCTGTTAGATGCTGACCTGTTTGATCGTGTTGAAGTGGTACGTGGGGCGGCTGGTTTGATGGTTGGCCCAGGCAATCCTTCGGCAGCCGTTAATCTGATTCGTAAACGTCCAACCCGCGATTTCCGTGGCGAATTCTCTGCTGGCGCCGGTTCCTGGGATAAATGGCGCACTGGCCTTGATCTCTCTGGCCCGTTAAATGACAGTGGCAACCTACGTGGACGTTTCGTTACTGCCTATCAAGCGGCCAACTCCTTTATTGATCGCAATAACAACGAAAGATACCCATTCTATGGCGTCCTTGAAGCGGATTTGACAGAAAATACATTGCTGACTATAGGTGCTGATTATCAACGTAATCACACCCGTGGCGGCATGTTTGGTGGTTTGCCAATCTATTTTGCAGACGGCAGCAAAACAAATTATAAACGCAGCGACAGCTATGCACCCGATTGGGCTTTTTCAAAAGTTCGGACCTTCTCTACCTTTACCAGCCTGCAACATAACTTTGACAACGGCTGGAGTGTGAAGGGCACCTTTACTTATGATAATAACGCTCTGGACCAAAAAGTCCTGTGGGCAACAGGTTTTCCTGACCGTAATACCAATATTGGTATGGCGCCAGGTAACATGACACTGATTGATGGCAGCCGCCGCCAGAAGAACTACGATCTACAAGTAAATGGCGACTACCGGTTATTCAACCGCACTCACCATGTCAGCTTCGGCTTAAATCATCAGCAACAGGATTTCCAAAACGATTACTTCAACGCAACCTGTATGCTCAAACGCAATTGCACCGGACTGGGTGACTTCACCTCTTCGGGCTGGCAATATCCTGAACCAGAGTGGAGTAATACGCGCACTTATGGCTCAGAAGGACGTAATGAACAGACCGCAGGTTATGCAGTCACTCAGATTTCACTGGCAGATCCTCTGACCTTGATCCTTGGCGGCCGGGTAACCAGTTGGCAAACACGCGGTGATAATTTCAATACTCCACAGAATGCCAGCTACAGTGACGAATTTGTTCCTTATGGCGGGTTGATCTACAACATTACTCAAGATTTGTCGGTTTACACTAGTTACACCGAAATATTCAACCCAGAAAATCACCGTGACCGCAATAATAAACTGCTTGCTCCAGTATCTGGACAAAACTATGAAGCGGGCCTAAAAGGTGTTGCCTTCGATAATAGTCTTGATTACTCACTGGCAATCTTTGAAATCCGTCAAGATAACCTGCCATTAGTCGATAACAATGCACCGAAACTACCGGATCTCTCCATTCCTCGTTATACCGTGGATGGCACCAAAACTCGCGGGTTCGAAGCAGAAATCAGTGGTCAACTGACGGATAACTGGCGTCTTTATACGGGTTACACGCAATTCCGCGCAACAGATCCTAACGGTGTGCGAATCAATAGCAATATGCCAAACAGGCTGTTTAAGCTGTTTACCACCTACACCCTACCGGGGGAGATGAGTAATCTGACCATCGGTGGCGGCGTTAACTGGCAGGATAAAACCTGGTTGACCGTTGATGGACCTGGAAAGAGATCAATGCAAGCGGAACAAAACAGCTTTGCTGTGGTTAACCTGATGAGCCGTTATCAATTCACGCCGGATCTCTCTTTAACGGTTAACCTGAATAACGTCTTTGATAAGACCTACTACACCCAGTTCGGCCAATATTCTCAGTACTATTATGGCGCACCTCGCAATATTGAAGCGATCTTGCGTTATAAGTTCTGAGTTTAATTCGTTATAGCATTACATAGCACTATGAACGGCAAACCTTATGTTTCTATTTATTTGAAGGAAAGCGAACAATGAAATTGAAGCGTTGCAAAGGGTTTGCCGTACTGTTGGTGCTGTCGGTCAGTCTGTTGGCTGGCTGTGATAAGCCAGCCAGCACAAACAATGCACTGTCAAATAAGCCCGGTTATCCAAAAGAAATTACTACCGCATTGGGTACGGCGGTAATTCCACATCAACCCCAACGTGTTGTTGCCTTGGGCGCAGGAGCGGAAGATATCGTACTGGATCTTGGCATCGTCCCTGTCGGGATTGAATCCCATCGTTGGGGCGGAGATGAACAAGGTTATCTGCCGTGGTTTAAACAAGCGATACAACAGCGTGGCGAAACGTTGCCCGCTGTGATAGATATGTACCCCGAATTAGACATTGAGAAGGTCATTAGTCTTAAGCCTGATCTGATTGTGGCAACCCAATCAGGCATTACCCAACAGATTTATGACCACTTGTCACATTTCGCTCCGGTGATCGCTTATCCATCTGCCCCTTGGCTCACGACGCCACAACAGCAAATTGAATTAATTGCCCGTGCGCTAGATAGGCAGCCGCAAGGAGAGCAACTCACTACTGAACTGGATGCCATATTACGCGAAGCAGGTAATACCATCCCACATATCAGCGGCTATACTTTCGTCTACATCAAAGCAGGCATCAGTAGCAACATGTTATCGGTATATGTCAAAGGCGATCCACGCGTCGATACTTTAGTGCATCTTGGTTTGACGCTACTGCCATCGGTCAGCGCACTGGCCGATCCCTTCGGCAGTTTCGCCGCCAATATAGGGCTGGAAAATGCCGATTATCTTAACGGCGCGGATATCTTAGTGACATGGTTCAATAATGAACAAGAACGTAAAGCAGTGGAAGCACAGCCGTTATTTCAATCTATCCGTGCCGTCCATCAGGGAGGTTATCTCCCGTTAACCGACCAATCATTGGTTGTTGCTATGTCTTACGGTACACCACTTAGCTTGCGCTGGGGCTTATCGCAATTTATGCCCGTGCTGGCAGAGGCAATTAAATCATCATGACAAATCCTAAACGGCGATTCTTACTGCTACTTGGCCTAGGTTTCATGATATTGCTGACCTTGATTTGTATTACAGCCAGTCTGAGTCTGGGCGCAAAAACGTTGCCACTATCAACCATATGGCATCACTATTGGTTGGGCGACAGTGGTAGCTATAGCGATCTAGTGATTAATGCCCGCAAACCACGCACGTTAATCGGCATCATGGCTGGCGCAGCACTAGCGCTTTCTGGCGCTGTAACACAGGGATTGCTGCGTAATCCGTTAGCCGAGCCGGGTTTACTGGGTGTTAACGCCGGAGCTGCCGCGGTGGTTGTCAGTTTCTCTTTCATCCCCATACTGAACGAACTGCCGCGCTTCTGGACAGCATTTATTGGCGCAAGTCTGGCTACATTGCTGTTCTACCTGCTCAGTGGCGGGCAACGTAATAGCAATCCAACTCGCATGGTGTTGACTGGCGCTGCCATTAATGCCTGCCTATTTGCTTTTGTACAAGGCTTCGTATTAATGAATGCGCATGTATTGGATAGCTATCGCTTCTGGACGATTGGATCGCTTAGCGCGATGTCTCTGGCAGAAGCGAGTACGCTGATACCCTATCTATTATTTGCCTTGATATTAACTCTTTCACTCAGCTCTTCCCTGAATGTGATGGTGTTTGGTGAAGGTATCGCCAGCTCACTTGGCGCTAATGTTGCCCGCACCCGCGTGTTATCGCTTATTACTGCCACTATGCTGGCGGCAGTGGCTACCGCTATGGCAGGCCCTATTGCCTTTATTGGCTTGGCTGCTCCCCACTTGATGCGGGCTTTAGTTGGCAACGATTTCCGCTGGCTACTGCCCTATTGCCTGTTCGCCGGGCCTTGCCTCCTGCTCGCTTCCGATATATTGGCTCGATTGGTGATAGCACCGGGGGAGATCATGGTGGGAATTATCACTGCGGGAATTGGCGGACCGTTGCTCTATCTGGTTATTAAAACCCATCGTGGAGTTAATTATGTCGCGGATTAACCTATCCAGACCGGCAAAAACTCGAACCTTTATGTTAGGGAACGCTGTTTTTCTTGTACCTCCACAACGGACTCAAAAAGCAATCTTATTGATATTGTTACTGCTTGCAGTACTGTTTTATCTTTCTCTGGCACTGGGTAAACAAGGTATCGATAACCCTTGGCTAGCAACCTCAACTCCTTATCAGGAATTTATTCTCACACAGCTACGTTTACCCCGCGCATTAGTAGCTATCGGGGCGGGTGCAACTCTGGCACTCTCTGGTTCACTTTTTCAACTGACAACCCGCAACGCACTTGGCAGCCCAGATATTATCGGCGTCAATGCCGGTGCAGCCGCCGGGATCGTCGCCACTTTGATCATCTGGCCTAACGTATTGCCAATTCCTTTAGGTGCGTTGCTAGGAGCCAGCTTTGCTGTCCTGCTGGTCTATGCCGGGAACATTAGCAGCTCTGGACAGATGCAGACAACTAAGATTGTCATCTCTGGAATTGCTATCGCCGCTCTCTGTATGGCATTTGTTAATTTTGCTATCTCGAATGTGCGTATTGAACAAGCACAACAACTCGCTTCGCTGCTGCACGGTAGCCTCGCCAACCGAGGTTGGCAAGATGTTGGGTTAATTTATGGAACGACACTGTTCGTCCCCTTTCTACTCTGGTTAGGACGGCAATTAAACTACGTCAATCTCGGCTATGAAGTTGCTAATACGCTTGGTGTACCAGTACGTATAATTCAGCTCATGAGCTTGTTACTGGCGGTCATATTAGCCTCAATGGCGGTATTGGTTGTCGGGCCCGTGGCGTTTATCGCACTTTCTGCGCCGCAAATTGCCCGCCGCTTGGTACGGGCAAAAGGTTCTGCTCTGTTCTGCTCCGCATTGGTGGGAGCATTACTACTGCTCGCTTCCGATTTAATTACTTTGCTACTTCCTACTTCGGCACGTTTGCCAATAGGGGTTATCACCGCAGGGGTAGGCGGTGTCTATTTGATGTATTTGCTGTACGCTGAATTAAGGAGAACAAAGTAATGTCACTTGATATGAATTCCCCAACTAGCGCTTCACGATTGGTAGCCCAAGATCTCTCGCTGGCATACGGAAAGAAAACAATTATTGAGCACTTAAATATTTCTATTCGTGATGGTGAATTCAGCGTCATCATTGGCCCGAATGGTTGTGGAAAATCAACCCTGCTACGCGCCATTAGCCGAGGTATAACGCCACAGCACGGTGAGATCCTGCTTGATAGGCGCAATATTCGACATTACAAACCAAAAGCAGTAGCACGTGAGCTATCTCTGTTGACACAAGGGGCAACCATCACCGAAGCGTTGACAGTATATGATTTGGTTTCACGTGGGCGTTACGCTCATCAATCCTTTTTACGGCAGTGGTCAGCAAAGGATGAACAAGTCGTTAACGACGCTTTACAGGCGGTTGAACTTCAAGACATGTCGCAACGATTAGTCAGTGAACTTTCCGGCGGCCAGCGTCAACGCGCTTGGTTTGCGATGACATTGGCACAACAAACACCCATTGTACTGCTAGATGAACCAACCACTTATCTGGACATCACCCATCAGATTGAAATGCTCGATTTTTGCCAACGTCTACATTTACAAGGGAAAACGTTAGTGCTGGTACTACACGATATTAACCTAGCACTACGTTACGCCTCACATTTAATTATGATGAAGAACGGCAAAATTTACGCCGAAGGGGTGCCAGAAGAGATTATCAATGAGCAGAGTATCGCTGATGTGTTTGGTCTGGCCTGCCGTATTATTTGCGACCCAGAATCTGGTAAGCCATTGATTATCCCAAAATATAATCCTATCTGAACGGAAAATGAGCTACCTGTAATTTTATCGTATTAACAAGCAATATAGGCGCTCAAAAGATTTACCACTTGATAATGACAATGATAATAATAATAATTATCATAATTATATTTACAATGATTAGTCATATGTAAGATACTACAATCAGGTTGTACGGACGTGTAAACAGGGAGTTGGTGGTGTCAAATACAAAGCATTCAATTACACCTTTAACCATAGTGGTAATTGAAGATATCATCCAGTTATTTGAACAAACATTCAGCCATTTTACTGCCACAATGAGAGTAAATGCAGATAATATCCCTGCTACCAGCATGAGCTTTCCTCAATGGTCAGATACAAGGAAGTTTCCAGTATTAATTCAGCGCTATCAGGATGAATATTACGGTGACAATGATATAAAACCTAACCCAAAAGCCCTATATTCCTTATGGACCCAATGGTATTTTGGTTTAGTTATTCCGCCAATGATGTTAATGCTGCTGGAATATCCACAAGCAGTGGATACCCATTACAATCTTTTTCAGGTTGAATTCCATGACAGCGGCAGGCCAGATATTTTTTACTATAATTTAACCTGGCTGAATGAAGCGCCTCCATCATTACTATATCGCCATTATTCTCTCTTGGATCGTCATATTATTCCCGTATGTGAAAAGATTGAATCATATCAAGGGATAAATAGACGTCTCCTGTGGAATAATATCGGTTATCTTATGTATTGGTATCTTACCGAATTCAGTACAAGAATAAATAGCAAGTTATATCAAGAAATTATAAATGGTCTTTTTATGGAGCCGCAATTACCTGATGGTAGAGATAATCCCCTTTACCGTACGGTTATTTTACGGCATAACAATATGCAACGTCGCAGTTGCTGCCAGCGAAATAAACTACCTGGCGTCGGTAATTGTCATGATTGCCCTTTAGAATCCAAAGTAGAAAGTAAACATTAACATTCTATTCTATAATTTTTAATTCTTATCTGTTTAGGCAGAAAGAGATTATTATGATTTAATCGCGATATTATTCAATAGTTATTTAATCTAACCAAATATTACACATAATAAAATCAATTATGTTGGGCAATAACCAAATTATAACCTATATATGAGATAAAAAGGACATATAATGTACGGAGACGCTCTGCTATTAAACCATTCACTCACAGAATATAGTCATATAACGGAGGAAGATTTTTCCAGATATTTTTTAAATATGCAGAGTGCTGGAGACTATCTTGATGACGCTTATAATGTCATTACCAGAATAAAGAGAATATTACAACGGGTAGATAAGCCTTTCAGTGGGATATTACCCAATGAGTTATCTCCACTATTTTCTAAAGTGAATTTAGATCTTCCCCTCACCTCTTTAAACCAAGCTTTAGATGAGCTACAGCAACTTTATCTTAAAGATGCTGTTTATTTTCATCATCCAAAATATGTGGCTCATCTTAATTGTCCACTGGTATTACCCGCTGTTCTGGCAGAAACCATTATTGGCGCGATTAATTCTTCATTGGATACCTGGGATCAAAGCGCTGGCGGGACACTAATAGAGCAAAAAGTTCTCGACTGGACACGAGATAAAATGGCATTAGGTACAAATGCCGATGGTATCTTTACTAGTGGCGGCACCCAATCAAATCTGATGGCAATGTTATTAGCGCGGGACCATTTTTGCCATCAGCGCGATCCTGAACATAAAAACCAGTTACATGGCCTGCCGGCAGATTTCCATAAGCTGCGTATTTTTACCTCGACAGTCAGCCATTTCAGTACACAAAAAGCCGCCGCTATCCTTGGTTTGGGGTACAACGCCGTTGTCTCTGTTCCTCATGACAGTGAGTTCCGTATGGACCCTCAAGCATTGGAACAAAGCATTAACCAATGCATCGAACAGGGCAACATTCCTCTTGCCATTGTCGCGACAACCGGTACCACAGATTTCGGCAGTATCGATCCACTTCACCCTATCGCTGCTATCGCCAAACAGCATGGCATCTGGCTACATGTGGATGCAGCATACGGATGCGGTTTACTGGTTTCGCCTCGTCGCGCTCATCTACTGGAAGGCATTAATTTAGCCGATTCTGTCACCGTGGATTACCATAAGTCGTTCTTCCAACCCGTTAGTTGCAGTGCTTTCTTCGTCAAAAATAAGCAGCACTTATCCCATTTGACTTATCATGCCGAATATTTGAATCCACTCAGCGCCTCACAAGAGGGCACACCCAATCTGGTTAATAAAAGTATCCAGACAACTCGTCGTTTTGATGCATTGAAAATGTGGCTGACATTACGAATTATGGGCGCCAAACGACTTGGGCAAGCTTTTGATAAAGTTGTCGATACAGCTCAAGATGCCTATCGATTAATGGCGCAGAATCCCTATTTTGAACTGATTCATTATCCAGAATTAAGTACTTTGGTTTTCCGTTTTATTCCTAAACAAAAATTACCCGATGCAGATATTGACGCCACCAATGCAGCCATTCGCAAAGCGCTATTCCGTGAAGGTAATACCGTCATTGCAGGTACCAAAGTCAATGGCAAACAATATCTAAAATTTACTTTCCTTAACCCGGCAACAAACCAACAACATCTACAAGAAATTGTGCATAGCATCGTATTGCACGGAAACGATTTTCTGGCAACCCATAACAATAACTAATGAAATTCATATTATTCACCAGGAGAAAATTTTATGACAACTCGCCCTTATGATTTTATTGCCATTGGAATAGGTCCTTTTAATCTCGGACTGGCCTGTTTAACTCAACCACTAAAAGATGTTCATTGCCTGTTTATCGATCAAAAACCGGGCTTTGATTGGCATCCGGGAATGATGCTGGAAAATTCCACCATGCAGACCCCTTTTATGTCAGATCTGGTGACCCTCGCATCACCCACGCACCCACTTAGCTTCCTTAATTATATTAAGCAAAAAGGGAGAATATATTCCTTTTATATCCGGGAAAGTTTTTTCCTGATGCGTAAGGAATACAATCAGTATTGTCAATGGGCGGTAGAACAGTTATCCAATTTACGCTTTAACACGCGCGTTGACAGCATTAGTTACGATGAACATACCTCGCTATATACATTACATTGTTCAGATACGTTAACGGGACAACAACATCAATTTGTTTGTAAAAAATTGGTATTGGGTACCGGGCCTTCACCCTATATTCCAAAGTGCTGCCAACCCTTCGCTGATCAGATGGTGACATCTGGTAATTACTTGAAGAGCAAAGAGGCCTTACAACAAAAGCAATCTATTACCGTTCTGGGCAGTGGACAAAGTGCCGCGGAGATTTTCTACGATTTGCTCAGTGATATTGATAAATTCAATTATCAACTCAATTGGCTTACCCGTTCGCCACGTTTTCTCCCGCTGGAATATACCAAGCTGACACTAGAAATGACCTCACCAGAATATGTAGATTATTTCTATAACCTCCCGGAAGAGAAGCGTGATGCATTAAATCTGTCGCACAAACAACTTTATAAAGGCATTAATAGTTCATTAATCAATGATATTTTCGATTTAATGTACACTAAACGATTAAACGGTGAATTAAACGTTAATTTATATACCAATAGTGAATTACGGCAAGTTAGCCATACCGAAAATGAACGCGACCTGACATTAACGTTATTCCAACATGAGCAGGAGCAATCATTTTCTCTGGATACCGCAGGCGTTGTTGTGGCAACTGGCTATCAGTATCAGCCTCCAACTTTTATTGAAGGTATACGCCATCTTATTCGTTGGGATGAAAAAGGGCGTTATGGTGTACAACGTAATTACAGCATTGATCGCAACAATACTATTTTCATACAGAATGTGGAATTACATACCCACGGTTTCGTCACGCCGGATCTGGGAATGGCCTGTTATCGCAACTCTTGCCTGATTTATGAAATTACCGGTACTGAACATTACCCGATTGAGAAAAGTATCGCTTTCCAGCAGTTCAGCGTTGCTACCGAAGGAGCGTGCTAATGTCCGTCTTTAATCCTACGCTGTTTGAAAAATCCTTGCCTGAAATAGGCAGCTTTGCATTACGCCCACTGGATCTGGAACGGGATATTCCCATATTAACTGACTGGGTTAACCGGGATTACGCCCATTATTGGGGAATGCAAAATAATACTGAAAAACAAGTATGGGAGTTTTATCATGATTTAGAATCACGCCATCCGGGCAGTGTATTTATTGGAATATATCGGGAGCAACCGGCTTTTCTATTAGAATGTTATCGTGCACAAGATGATCTGATTGGAAAATATTATCCAGCACACCCAGATGATATGGGAATGCATATTCTGGTTGCCCCGCCGCAAGAAAAAATCAGGCATTTCACTTGGGGAATTTTCCAAACCATCATGGCCTTTATTTTTAGCGATCCTACTGTGGCTCGCATGGTGGTTGAACCTGATATACGTAATGAGAAAATTCACAAGCTTAATCTGCGGGCCGGTTTTGTTTATCAGAAGGCATTGGTATTACCTCATAAAACCGCCAAGTTAGCCTTTTGTACCAGAGAGCAGCATCAGATTGCGTTACAGCGGGAGCATCAAGCAATAACATCAACCTCCTCAAGCTCATTGACAACAAATGCCACACATTTGCAACCTGCGGTCTGGCAGAAAGTCAATCGTCTGCACTTGTGTAAAGCTATTTCTGAATTTTCACATGAATGTCTACTCGCGCCTCAAGAGTTAACTGAAAAAGCAGATAGTGACGGATATCGCCATTACCGTTTGGAGAGTGCTGATCATCTGGTCAGCTATACTTTCCGGGCACGGCGTATGGCACTGGATCACTGGCTGATTGATGCCGATTCGTTACAGAAAAATGCCAGCGGAGGAGAAGCAGCTCTCGATTCCTTGCTATTCATTATTGAGTTCAAACAACAACTTGGCATTAGCGACATCGTGATGCCTACCTATCTGGAAGAAATCACTAGTACTCTCTATAGCAGTGCTTTTAAGCATAACAGAGTCGGTATCAGTGCAATGGATCTGGTGAACACTGATTTTCAGGCGCTGGAAGGGGAGATGATGGAAGGACACCCTTCTTTCGTCGCCAATAATGGCCGGATTGGTTTTGATATTGGCGATTTCCAGAACTTTAGCCCCGAAGCAGCCTCTGCTATGCATTTAGTATGGCTGGCCGCACATAAGAGCAAGGCACATTTTGCTTGTATAGAACAACTCAACTATCAACAGTTGCTGGAACAGGAACTAGGCACCACCACAATGGCTGAATTTGATCAGCGGTTGATCGCGCTTAATCTTAATCCAGAGGATTACTTACTGATGCCTGTTCACCCCTGGCAATGGCAGAACAAGTTGGCATCGGTGTTTGCGCCCGATATTGCTAATCAGAAATTAGTCTACCTTGGTATTGGCGCTGATACCTATCAGGCACAACAGTCGATTCGTACTTTATTCAATCGCAGTCATCCTCAGCGATATTATGTGAAAATGGCGTTGTCTATTCTAAATATGGGATTTATGCGCGGTTTATCACCTTATTATATGGCGACGACACCGGGCATTAACGACTGGTTATTCGATTTAGTAACACAAGATCCCATCTTGCAGCATTATCGTTTTAAAATTTTACGGGAAGTCGCCAGCGTTGGTTTCAAAAACAGCTATTACGAACAAGCAATCAGTAGTGATACGCCTTATAAAAAAATGATGGCGGCGCTATGGCGAGAAAACCCATTGCAATTGATTGAATCTGGGCAGAAAGTGATGACTATGGCTGCGTTACTGCACAGAGATCAACAAGGGAATGCCCTGCTGCCGGCGTTAATTTCAGCATCTGGCCTGTCTACTCAGGAATGGTTACGTCGCTATTTAGAGAGTTATCTTGCGCCACTGTTACACTGTTTGTACGCTTATGATCTGATGTTTATGCCACACGGCGAAAACATCATCCTGGTATTGGAAAACCATATTCCACAGCACATCTTTATGAAAGATTTGGCTGAAGAGATTCTGGTCATGAATCCCGACGCTGATTTACCGGAAAAAGCGAGTCGAGTCAAAGTAGACATGCCAGAAGAGATGAAAACACTGACTATCTTATCTGATGTGTTTGACGGTATATTCCGCTATCTGGCTGCAATACTGGATGAACAGGGTGACTATTCACAGGATCTTTTCTGGCAGGCTGTAGCAGATTGTATTTTAAGCTATCAACGCAACCATCCCGAATTGAGTGAGCAATTTGTACGTTACGATCTGTTTACACCGGAGATTAAACGCTGCTGTCTAAACCGCCTACAAATAGCGAATAACCGTCAAATGCTTGATTTAGCTGATCCGGCTCAAAGTTTACAGTTTGCTGATAATCTGATTAATCCAATTGCCAAATTTGGTAATGCGTAAAATATAGTTACAGAGAACTCAGCTTCATCAGCAAATTTCTCAATTCTCTTAAGGCAGTACGATGAACAGTACTGTCTTATTTATTTACATAATTTACATATACCCGTCATCTTTCAAATTGCCTCTTTGTTGGCTGCACTCGCTCACCCCGGTCACATAGTTTGCTATGCTCCCGGGGATTCGCTCCCTTGCCGTCGCGATGCATCTTGAAATCCATAGGGTATATACATGTAATTTCAGTAGATTAAATTCCAGCGTCGATATTATTTCCCGTTTCAACTTACCTATAGTTGTATTTAATTATGTTATTCAGATTATTACCAGATATTCCTTACAAGCTAGCAAGGTTAGCAATAAAAGCATAATATTAACAAACCATTAACCATATAAATTCACACTGATAACACATACCTTTATTTAGGAATAAAATTAAATGTCTACAACGCTATTAACCCTGGAAGAAGCCCGAAAAGTGATTGGTCATGCTTTTGTTCACGATATGCCTTTTAACCAATTATTAGGACTTGAACTCATCCGATTTGAACCGGATTACGTAGAAATACAATTCCGTAACCAAAGTAAACTAGTAGGTAATATTGCACAGGAGATTCTACATGGCGGTGTAGTCGCATCAGTGCTGGATGTATGTGGTGGATTGGTCTGCATCGGTAACGCCTTACCCCGTCTGGTACCTGCATCACGAGAAGAATTAGCAAAGCGATTATCAATAATGGGAACCATTGATTTACGCGTGGATTACCTACGCCCCGGCCGCGGTGAATTATTTACTGCCACCAGTAGTATTATCCGCAATGGCAACAAAGTTTCTGTCGCCAGAGCAGAACTTCATAATGAGCAGAGAGACCATATCGCCAGTGTAACGGCGACCTATCTGGTAGGATAACAATATAATTTTAATCGCTTGCGTAATATTCAGCCCGGTGACATATTATTTTCATGTTAACGGGCTAAAAACCGGTAACACGTTTTCCACCTTCTATCTTAACATCAGGACAATATGAACAAGCCACAAACGACTAAAGGAGTACTGTACGCCTTCGGTGCCTGTTTTATCTGGGGAATCGCGCCAGTTTATTTTAAACATATCCAGCAAGTACCTGCTGACGAAATCCTGACCCATCGTATTATCTGGTCATTTTTCTTTATGTTGCTATTGCTAACATTAACTCGTCACTGGTCACAGGTAGTCAAAATTTTCCGTCAACCTAAAAAAGTATTATTGCTGGCCGTAACGGCTACTGTCGTTGCCTGTAACTGGTTGATTTACATCTGGGCAGTAAACCACGGCCATATGCTGGAAGCTAGCCTGGGTTATTTTATTAGCCCACTGGTTAACGTTTTGTTCGGTATGCTGTTTCTGAGTGAGCGTTTCCGCCGTATGCAATGGGCTGCTGTTATTCTGGCCTTCACCGGTGTATTAATTCAGCTATGGCAATTTGGGTCTATACCGGTCATTGGATTAAGTTTGGCTGTCACTTTTGCCCTGTATGCCCTGCTGCGTAAAAAAATGAATGTTGACGCTCAAACGGGCATGACGATTGAAACCCTCTGGTTACTGCCGGTTGCCGCCATTTATCTGTTTGGTTTTGCCAACACCCCAACCAGTGATTTAAGTAATAACCCAACGACTCTCAATTTATTATTGATTGCCGCGGGCATTATTACTACTGTGCCACTACTGTTATTCACCGAAGCCGCGGCTCACCTGCGTCTATCCACACTAGGATTCTTTCAGTACGTCGGCCCAACGCTAATGTTTTTGCTAGCAACCTTGGTTTATGGTGAACAGATAGGCATTGATCGTCTGATTACTTTCGGCTTTATCTGGGCTGCACTAGTGCTATTTACATTGGATGCAATATATACACAACGTAGAGCTCAGAGATAGCAAAATAAATGAGAATAACCATCAGATTAGCCAATACAACCGAACAGATCGCCCTTGAAGCTCTGCAATTACGTGCATCTCTTATGTGGGAAGAAGACAGGGAATTATTACTAGCAAATCCCCACATGATAGAACTTCCTATGAAACATATTGAAGCGGGATATGTTTATATTGCGGAGCAAGCTGATGTTATTTTGGGATTTTGTGTTGTATTACCGCTATCTGATGGAAATGCTGATATTCAGAATACAGAATACAGAATACAGAATACAGAATACAGAATACAGAATACAGAATACAGAATACAGAATACAGAATACAGAATACAATTATAATATAAATTATATTCTGTAAGTCAATGCCTTTTATCCTTACATCTACTTTATTTTCAATAATTAAATACTTTTTTTTAAATAAAAAATTTAATTTAATTCATGCCATTTTCATGTTTTATATAAATTTCAGAATTAGGAATAATAATATTTAAATTAAAAATTTAATTATATTAAATAATGGCAACACCCTCTTTAAAAATAATAATTCCATAATTAAACAGCATTAAGATTATTCTCAAAAAATAATAAAAATTTAAAATAAAATCTGAAAAACATAGATATTAAACTTTTAATATGTTATTCCCATGTCTCTATAACTGCTATGGCCGCCGTAATAAAATCATTACAGCGGCCGTATATTAAAGCCAATTCTTCCGCTTAAAATAGAGATATGGTGCAAGACCCGCAGCAATCATTAAACCAATTGCGCCCGGATAACCAAATGTCCAATGCAGCTCCGGCATAAATTCAAAGTTCATACCATAACTGGAAGCCACCAGCGTCGGCGGCAGGAATACCACAGAAACAACTGAGAAGATTTTGATAATTCTGCTCTGTTCAATATTGATAAAACCCATTGCCGCCTGCATCAAGAAATTAACTTTCTGAAACAGAGATTCATTATGCGGCAACAGCGATTCAATATCCCGCAAGATTTCACGGGCTTGCTCCAGTTGATCCCCCGGCAAACGGGCTCGTCTCACCAAGAAGTTAAGCGCACGCTGAGTATCCATAAGACACAAGCGAACCTTCCAGCCGATATCTTCCTGCTCCGCAAGACTGGATAAGGCAATGTCAAACTCATCACCCTGTTTCCCTTCCATAATGACCCGGCTCAAGGATTCCAGCACGCTGTAAATATTTTCGATAACATCAGCCAACTGCTCGATCTTGGTTTCAAATAGATCCATCAGCACTTCATAAGCATTACCATCAACTAATGTCTGATTACGAGCACGCATACGATACAATCGAAACGCAGGGAGCTCCCGCTCTCGCAATGTATAGAGACGACCATCACGAATAGTAAATGCAACTGTTGCGTTGCCTGCATGGTCTTCCGCGTCTTCAAAGTAGAAAAACGAGTGAACGTGTATCCCGTCTTCATCTTCAAAAAAACGCGCCGACGCCTCAATGTCATCCAGTTCCGGTCGGGTTGCTAGAATTTGGCCTAATTCATTTTGAACTTGTAGCCTGTCTTGCTCTCCCGGTTCAACCAAATCTACCCATAAGGAATCAGATAACTTTTCTCCCTCTTCAAACTCAAGACGGAGCAGGCGATTATTCTCTAACTTAAATGCGCTCAGCATGTATCATAAGTCTCCTTTACTCCCTACGTGATCGTAAGGCGCGAATGTTACGCTTAGAAGAAAAAGCCTGTCAACATTCAACCTGGATATTATTTTCAGACCATTTCAAGTCTGGCATAAGCAGCCACCAGCCACTTAATCCCTTCCCCTTGAAACGCGATTTGCAATCGGCTATGTTCACCACTCCCCTCCATATTGACAATGGTTCCTTCACCAAATTTAGGATGACGAACACGTTGTCCAAGAGCATAACCGCTATCATTGGCACTAATAGGTGTGCCCAACCGACTATGGCTAACCGGACGAGAGACTGTCGCACGTAACCGAACTTCTTCAATACATTCTGGCGGCAGTTCCCCAATAAAACGAGATGGCCGATGATACACCTCTTTGCCATATAAACGGCGACTTTCCGTATAAGTGATGGTCAACTTTTCCATTGCACGTGTCAGGCCCACATAAGCCAAGCGACGCTCCTCTTCCAGACGTCCACCTTCTTCAATCGACATCTGGCTTGGAAACATACCTTCTTCCATGCCAACAATAAATACTTGTGGGAATTCCAGTCCTTTAGCCGAATGTAATGTCATCAGTTGCACTGAATCCTGATAGGCATCGGCCTGACCTTCTCCCGATTCCAGCGCAGCATGGGAAAGAAACGCCTGTAATGGCGTCAAATCTTCATCCTCTTCCTGATAGCTAAACTGGCGAGTCGCTGTAACAAGTTCTTCAAGGTTTTCAATACGCGCCTGCGCTTTTTCACCTTTTTCCTGCTGGTACATCGCTCGCAAGCCAGAATCACGGATAACCCTGTCAGTCTGAACATGCAATGGCATCTCTTCAGTTTCTGTCGATAATGCGTCAATCAGTTCAATAAAACGTTGTAAGGAAGCCGCCGCTCGCCCGGCCAGCACTTTCTCTTGCAGCAATATTTGGCAACAGTCCCACAATGTTTGCTGCCGTTCACGCGCCGCCTGACGCACAATATCTAACGTTCTGTCGCCAATACCACGAGTAGGCGTATTCACTACACGTTCAAACGCCGCGTCATCATGACGATTGGCGATCAGACGCAAGTAAGCCAGCGCATCTTTAATTTCCTGACGTTCAAAGAATCGTTGACCACCATAAATACGGTATGGCATCGACGCCTGTAACAGCGCCTCTTCCAATACACGGGACTGAGCGTTGCTGCGGTAAAGTATGGCGCAATTTTTCAGAGCGCCGCCATTTTCAAGCCAGTTTTTAAGCCGGCTAACCACATAGCGGGCTTCATCCAATTCATTGAATGCACAATAAAGGGAGATAGGTTCGCCCTCTACGCCATCAGTCCACAAATTTTTCCCCAGACGATCACTGTTATTGGCAATCAATGTATTGGCAACTTTCAAAATATTACTGGTGGAACGGTAATTCTGCTCCAAACGGATAGTTTCAGCACCAGGAAAATCTTTCAGGAAACGCTGAATATTCTCAACTTGAGCCCCACGCCAACCATAAATAGATTGATCATCATCCCCGACAATCATTACTTTGCCTGTTTCCCCTGCCAACAGATGAATCCAAGCATATTGAATACTGTTAGTGTCCTGAAACTCATCCACCAGAATATTAGTAAAGCGGCCACGGTAATGTTGCAGGATCTGAGGTTTATTCAGCCACAATTCATGCGCTCGCAGTAAAAGTTCGGCAAAATCCACCAACCCGGCCCGATCACAAGCCTCTTGGTAAGCCTGATAAATTTTCTGCCATGTCGCTTCAACAGGGTTGCCATAACTTTCAATATGCTGTGGCCGCAAGCCTTCATCTTTTTTGCCATTGATGTACCACATGCCTTGACGAGCTGGCCATTGCTTATCATCCAAATTCATCGCCTTGATAATGCGTTTAAGCAGACGATGTTGATCTTCGCTATCAAGAATCTGAAAATCCTGTGGCAAACTGGCATCCAGATGATGCGCTCGTAACAAACGATGAGCCAAACCGTGGAACGTACCAATCCACATTCCCCCTTGACTGGTACCGATCAGGTTTTCAATCCGATGACGCATCTCCGCAGCCGCTTTATTGGTGAAGGTCACGGCCATAATGGAAAACGGCGAAGCCTTCTCCACCGACAACAACCAAGCAATTCGGTGTACCAGCACTCGGGTTTTACCGCTCCCCGCACCAGCTAATACCAACATATTGGTCCGCGGAGCAGCTACAGCTTCCCGTTGTTTGTCATTCAGACTTTCGAGCAGATAGGAGACGTCCATAGTTACCATCAATTGATTAGACAGCGACCAGATGTCGCTGCGTTTTTATACAGAATAATTTCTTGATTATATCAATGCTGTCAAAGAAGCCAAATCGTAAATCTCAATGTGAGGCAGTAGGCGGCTTTCCGTCGTCTGCAATAATTTTTTATTTTTAGTATTCATCCAACAAGCCTGCATACCACTACGCAGCGCCCCTGCTACATCGGTACTCAAATCATCACCGACATGTAAGATTTGCCCAAGCGGTAAACCCAGACGATCTGCGGCCAAACAGTACATATCGCTACAAGGTTTTGCACGACCATCAGGGCCAGCTTTTAGCACAAATTTAAAATAAGGGGCAAGGCCACAGGCGGCAGGTTCCGCATTACCATTAGTAATCGCTACCAGCGGCATCTGTTCAGCAAGTGCCGCTAAAGTTTTATGCGTTGATTCAGGAATCTCAATCCGATTACGCCAAAGTGTGAAATGCGCCATGACATCATCCGCCCCTCGCTCAGCGTCTTCACGGCTAAAACCGTAATGGCAAAACATCAACCTTGAGCAGTGCCAACGCCATAAAGTCATGTCATGATAAATTTCAGGATACTGCTCAAGCGTCAATTCACGGAAAGCATACAGATCCTGATGATTAAGATGACTGAACCTGGGATCATACTGCCGCACAAAATTCAGTACTGCCTCTTCCGTCTTATCCATGACTGGATGATTATCATACAGCGTATCATCCAGATCAAATGTCATCGCTAACACTGGCGCAAGAGGCCGGTAAAAACGCATTACGATTTCCCCCGTTTAGCTCTGGGATGGGCTACATCATACACTTTTGTTAAATGCTGGAAATCCAAATGAGTATAGATTTGTGTGGAAGATAGGCTGGCATGGCCTAGCAATTCCTGAACGGCGCGCAAATCACCACTGGATTCCAGAATATGAGTGGCAAAAGAGTGGCGCAATTTATGAGGATGAATATGGCTGCTCATTCCTTGGCGTATTCCCCACTGCGCAAATCGTTTTTGTACATTGCGGGTTGATATTCGCCGCCCGCTCTTTGAGACAAAAACAGCGTTATCCTCTGGCTCGAATAGTTCCCGCATCGCCAACCAATGATTAAGCCATTCAACCGCGGTACGTCCCAAAGGGACCTTCCGCTCTTTACTGCCTTTACCTGAAACCCAGACTTCTCCACTTTCAAGATCCAGATGCTGGCAATCAAGGCCCACCAACTCTGACAAACGTAATCCAGCACCATACATCACTTCCAACATCGTCCGGTCACGCACCGATAATGGATCATTGAAATCGATATTCAGCAGTTGGTTCACTTCATCCACATCGATATTTTTCGGCAAATGACGCTTGGTTCCCGGCGTGCTGACGGTTTTACTCGGATTAACGGAAATTTCGCCTTGAATCACCTGCCAATCAAGGAAACTGCGCAAGGAAGATAAACGCAACGCCAAGCTAGCTGACTGCAAACCAGCCCGACGACTACGTGTTACCAACATTCTCACTTTCGCAGGATCAAGATCTTTCCATTGGCTGACGCCCATTTCTAAAACCATCTCAGCCAATGTGGCAAGCTGGCGGCGATAATGGGTGATAGTCACTGGACTTAACCGACGCTCTACCCTGAGGTAGCGCAAAAATGCCTCAATCGGCTCTAGTAACCGGTCAATTTCCTGCATCATATTCGTTTAATCCAACGAGACAGTATATCCGGCAATAACTTAGCCAGATGCTCAAGCATGTCAGTTCCCATGCCTTCTTGATAATGTTGATGGTTCCGACTGTTAAATATCACCATACCCAGTTCGCCCCTCGTTCCCAAGAGCGATACAGCAACCGAACCGACATGCCGAACTTGCGGCAATAACAATAAAATTTCCGATCCATTTAGCATACCGAGATAGTGGTTTTTATTACCAAAACGCTGAATACGAATTGGTTCAAAAGTATTGCGGGAAAGTGCTAAATTAGGTGCATCAAACGGTGCGCCAATATGCCATTTATCATTAAAAAGACGGATGCTGGCACTATTTAGCCCCATATTCTTAGCCCATGAACTTAATCGACTAAGCATATCCTGCAAACTCTCTGCCGCAACCAAATCAATCAGTAATTTAAGCAACTGCTCAAACAGTTGTTCATTCACTCTAGCCTGCTCCATGAGCAGAGTGATATCTTCTTCCAGATAAGCAATCCGCGTTCTCTGGCGGTTCATATACCATTCAACCAAAGAAACCGTTTCTCTTACCGGGTGAGGAACCCGCATCTGTTCAACGACACATGCATTACGGATAAAGAAATTGGGGTTTTCCAATAAATAATCCACAACAGTCTGATCATCAAGTATGTCATTGATGTTTAACTGCTCTTCTTTTTTCTCCATCTTCGATGCCCCGCAGCTCAAAACAGAATCGATTACAGATGAATTGCGCCATCATAAACATGCGTCGCCGGCCCCGTCATATAGAGCGGTTTTCCCGGCCCGTCCCAACAGATAAACAGTGAACCTCCCGGCAAATCTACCCGAACATGATTGTCAAGCAGTTGCTGCTGAATACCTACTGCTACCGCTGCACAAGCACCACTGCCACAAGCTTGGGTTTCCCCAACGCCACGTTCGTAAACCCGTAAGCGGATATGACCTCGGTTTAAAATCTGCATGAAACCAATATTCGCCCGTTCAGGAAATCTTTCGTGACTTTCCAAAGCTGGCCCCAAAATTTCTACTTCGGCCGTTTCTACGTCTGCTACTTGAATCACACAATGAGGATTCCCCATAGAGACAACTCCACAAAGCACAGTTCTCTCTACTACCCGTAAAATATAGGTTTTTTCTGCCTTTAACGCACGAAATGGCACATGATGCGGCTCAAATTCAGGTTCCCCCATATTAACGCAAACCTGATCATCACTGGTGATACTCAATACCATTCGTCCCGATTGCGTGCTGACTTTAATATCACGCTTATTAATTAATCCCTTAAGACGGACAAAACGGGCAAAACAACGCGCTCCATTGCCACACTGTGCAACTTCACTACCGTCAGCATTAAAAATACGATAGTGAAAATCCATATCTGGATCATAAGGCGCTTCAACAACTAACAACTGATCGAAGCCCACACCAGTATGCCTATCTGCCAAGCGGCAGATCAGCTCTGGTGAGAAATAAACATTTTGGGTCACAGCATCAACGACCATAAAGTCATTACCCAGACCATGCATTTTGGAGAACTGCATATCATGCTCCACCTTAAGCCGCAGTCACTGACTACCGGCTTATCTCGCTTATTTCTGAGAGGTGCTATCCACTTTCTGCCCTTGCTGCTCAGTATTCGCGGGAATCTGAGATGCCGTTGTCGCTTTCCTGGTCGATGGTTGTTCTGGAGGAAAATAGAGAGGACCTTTTAGTCCGCAGCCGGAAAGTATAAATAAGGTTATGATAGCCAGAAATCCGCGTAATTTTTTCTTCATTGCATTAATGCCTGTAATTCATACGTCAATATTCTCTATAATCGCAGTTAGACCTCGAAAAGCAAATAGGAAATGAAGATGAACGACAGTGAATTTCACCAGTTAGCTGACCAACTGATGGTTTATATCGAAGGGCAGTTGGATAATTATGATGGTAATGCCGATATCGACTGTGAAACCAATGGCGGTGTCATGACCCTCAGCTTTGATAATGACAGCAAAATTATTATCAATCGCCAAGAACCTTTCCATCAAATCTGGCTGGCAACCAAAAGCGGAGGTTATCATTTTGACTACAAAGAAGGTCAGTGGATTTGTGACCGTAGCGGTGACAATTTTTTAACCATGCTAGCACACGCCATCACTGAGCAAAGTGGCGAACAATTCAGTTTTTTATGATTGAACCTACCCCGCCCTGCGGGGTAAATCAGTAATGTGACACAGAACGATAAAGTTCTGACCGCTCTTCTCCACTATTTTCCCCATCATGAGTCACACACAAATGTGAAAAAGATGTTCCACTAAATGGAATAACCTGAGTCTGCCCTTCCATTTGGACGATCTGATAAAACTGCGGCAAGTTAAAGTTAATAAAGCTTGATCCGTAAGTAAACCGATCATGAGATGAAGAATAAAACCGACTGACGTCACGTACCAACTCTTCTTTACTTCCCTCACAATGAGAATAGATTTCTACCCGGTTAGTTTCATCCAGAATATAAATATTAAAACTTTTATTATCTTGCGTATTTTCAAAGAAAAACTGAATAATGCCCTCACTGGCAAAACCATCAACTACTGCGGGCAAATGCGTCTCTTTGGTATTAATTTTCACCGGCAACCCATGCAATTTGTTATTAGAAATTGCCCCATAGAATTCCACGGCATTTTCCAATTTCTGCACCGATACATTAAGACGTTCAAAGAACAGTCCCCAAGTCTGACCAGCAATGCGTAATGCTTTAAAACGACCTGGGTCCTGACGATTGCTGGATAACCGTAATTCAATACATTCAGATACCAGTTGCTGGATTCGGGTTCGAATCAACCCTCGTAAATGTTCGCTGTAACAGAACACTTCAACCGCTGCCGGCAGTGCAGCATCTTGATGCATCTTGCCCAATATGGTCTTCAACGCTTCCAGCACAGATTGTTCACCACTAAAGTGTAAGGTTCGCACTTCATTCCATGAATTGCGGTAAAGTAAGTCAATACTTTCCACCAAACACTGTTGCGATTCACCAAAACTGAATACATCAAGTTTACGAAAATCAAAATGTACCACCTGATTAGAGAACTCAGCCGTCGGATCTTTCTCCAGATTGACAATAATTGCCAAATGGCGAATTTCACACGGACTATAAAGTGCTCTCGGTGTCGGCGCTGGCAGACGGATGGGGAAATGAGCAGAAATATCATTAACCAATTCATGTAATTTCAGCTCATCACATTGAGTTTCACCATGATGAATATGGATACACGATTTTTCTGTTAACAAGCCGTTAAAGTAGGTCCACGATACCAATTTATTGAGATAACGATTATATTCCAGAGGTTGATGACCAATGATCGATCCAATAGTCGGCGCCTGATTGTAAAGATACCAACCGCTGCGGTTTGCTCGCCCTTGAGGAACATAAATAAATGTTAAATTTTTCTCTGATAAGTCTGGCGAAATTTGCGGATTAACCAGCGTTACTTTTCCGGGCAATGCTTCAAATGCAGCATAAAGTTTACGCGTCAGCACGCCAATATCCTGTGGACTGGCACTGACACTCAGATTATTACGGCGGGCAAAACGGATAAGATTACGATAGCTCTGCATCATGGTATCGAGTAGTTCATTATGCGCATCACGAACCTGTTCAATTTTCCATGCGTTGCGGTTATCCAAAATGTTCAACCGCTCTGGCTCCCACTTCCACTCATAGACCAGTTGAGTCAATACCTGGCGTCGCCAGCCAATGCAACCTTTATCATCTTGATTAAGAGAGAGCTTTTCACAAACTTTTAAATAAAAACATCGACGTATTAGATCTAGCCGGGTTGTATCATTAATCTCCGTCAGATAACGGGTAACACGCTCAAGCATCATACTGTATGCATCAAGGCCAAAGCAGACTATTTCGCCAGCATGCAGGCGCTGTTTCATCTCCATTGCCAATAACTTACCATTGGGATATTCCCAGGAATAGGCTTCCAGTAATAAGCTTTTCAATACGGCTTTATAAGGGGAATCGATACTTTTGTAGAGTTGCCATAAGCTAGCGCCAAAGTACTCTTCAGCGGAGAGTTCGCCCAGGCCACCGAGATCAAGCCACTCATTTGGCGTCAGAACACCTTGTGCATAAAGGGATAAAACATATTCATCATAATGGCGCTCTTCTTCCACGGGCACCATTTCCCATAACAAACGCTTACCCGCCATACGTACAGCGGTACGGTAAAATTCATCAAGTAATAGAATATGCTGAGTAGAACCACAGTCCTCACCACCGAGACTACCACTCGCATTATGGCGAAAGCGGTTTTCGTCAATAAGAAAAAAATTGACTTCAATACCTAGCGCTGACGCCCACTGTTCAATAAGCGTACACTTACGTTGCAGCAACAGGCGCTCATCATTATCAAGCCATGACTGATGACATACCCAAATATCCAAATCAGAACAATTGCTCTGCCCGATTGATGAGGTACTGCCCATTGAGTAAATACCAGTAATAGGCAGTTCACCATTGGCAGGCTGTTCTATAAAGTGATCTAATTTATTTTCTAAATCATTAAGATAAGATTTTTGTGCTTCATCATGCACGAAAAAACATACGCCATAAGGAACATTACCGTTAATGTAACCTGGCATCATTGGATGCTGATAATGCAGTAATACTGGCAGTAAACTGTATACCTGCTTAAATTCCGCACTCATGGCGGTAGAGGCGCGTTCTAACCTGAGTTGGTTTATCGCATCCAGTCTCTGTTTCAGTGTTTCGATATAAAGGTACAAGACGTCTCGCCCGATTGAGTTCCAGTGCCCAGATAAATCCCCCGTTTCCGGCTGTTATAGCTTGATGGAATTATTTAGAATGATTTTTACCAATTTATTACCGGAAACGTGATCAATTTAACACCTTGTCGATAAACCGTAAAGCCAGTAAAGCAATTGAATTGCGATGTCTTGTCGTACGAAAAATCAAATAATACATTGTTATATATAGAAATAATCAAAAAAAACCATACCATTTATACTTTCTTATACGAAAGAAATTTTCTCCGTCCATTTTTTCAACCTAATACGCATAATACCTTGTTATCATCAATCCGATGAAAATGACTCCGTTGGCTATATTTTAATTAATGATTCTTTTCATTCAAAATTCCTTAATTACAGAAATAATTTACTAGAAAAGTTAATTCATAATTAAATCAATCTATTTTCATTGTTATAAAAATAATTTAAAAAATTAAAATTTATTTTATACTTTAACATAACCGGCATATCTTCTTCTTAACCCCCTAGCTGGAAAAAAAAGTGCTGAAATGTTAAAACGAGTGCTATGTTTTTCATTTATATGACGGCCGAAAAGCCTGAGAAATACAAACATCTATGTCAACTAAAACCATCCGTATCGCAACCCGACAAAGCCCTCTAGCCATGTGGCAGGCGCTGTATGTTCAGCAAAAACTACAACAATATCACCCAGATCTGGAGGTTCAACTGGTTCCGATGGTAACCAAGGGCGATGTCATTCTGGACACGCCTCTGGCAAAAATCGGAGGAAAAGGGCTGTTTGTCAAAGAGTTAGAATTAGCTCTGCTTGAAGGCCGAGCCGATATCGCTGTCCATTCAATGAAAGATGTCCCGGTTTCTTTTCCAGAAGGGCTTGGTCTGGTCACTATTTGTGAACGTGATGATCCTCGTGATGCTTTCGTCTCTGTCAAATATCACTCTCTTGATGAATTGCCAACAGGCAGCATTGTTGGCACATCAAGTTTACGCCGTCAGTGCCAAATCCGTGAATTACGTCCTGACCTGATTATCCGTGACCTTCGGGGCAATGTTGGAACCCGCCTGAACAAGTTGGATAATGGTCACTATGATGCCATCATCCTCGCCGTCGCAGGATTGAATAGGTTAAAACTGCATGAGCGTATCCGTAAGCCATTGGCGGCAGAACAATCATTACCTGCTGTTGGTCAAGGCGCGGTAGGAATTGAATGCCGCCTTGACGACCAACAAACACAAACTCTGTTAGCGCCATTAAACCACTATGATACAGAAATCTGTGTTCTTGCCGAACGTGCAATGAATACCCGGCTAGAAGGGGGCTGCCAAGTACCAATAGGTAGCTATGCCATTTGGCAGGATGGGAAAATTTGGTTACGGGCATTGGTTGGCGCACCTGATGGTAGCATTATTATTCGCGGTGAAAGAACGGCTTTACCAGAAGATGCTTGTCAGGCAGGAGTTGAATTGGCAGAAGAATTGTTAGAACGGGGCGCACGGGAAATTCTAACCGAAGTTTATCGAGGAAATCCCTCCACATGAGCATTCTGGTGACTCGCCCTGCTCCTGCCGGAGAGGAGCTAGTCAGAAAGTTACAGGCGGCGGGAAAAACAGCTTTCAGCGCACCTTTAATTGAGATTCACCCGGGTTCAGAGCTGCCACAGCTAGCTGAGAAGCTTAGCCATCTAAATACCAGTGATATGGTATTTCTGTTGTCAAAAAATGCAGTTTACTATGCAAACTCAAAGTTAAATAAAATTAATCTGTCATGGCCCGACAAGCTGATTTATTATGCTATTGGCAGATCAACCGCTCTGGCTTTTCATCAACTAACAGGTATGAATGTTATCTGGTCATCAGAGGGTGAAACCAGCGAAATCCTGCTAAAACTACCATCACTACATCAGGTTGAAAATAAACAAGCTTTGCTGCTCAGAGGAAATGGCGGACGTGAACTTATTGCCCGGACGCTGACAGAAAGAGGCGCCACAGTTAATTATTGTGAATGTTATTTCCGCCAGCCAGTAGACTACCCGGCAGCAGAATTCAGTGCCCACTGGCAAAAGTATGGAGTACAAACTTTAGTTGTAACCAGTGGCGAAATACTGCAACTGTTATATAACTTAATACCCGAAAGTGATCGAAACAGGTGGTTACTACATTGCCACCTGATTGTGGTAAGCGAGCGTCTTGCACATACCGCCCGGAACTTGGGCTGGCAGGATGTTAAAGTTGCAAAAAGTGCAGATAACGACGCCTTAATTCAGGCACTAGAATAAACTGACATGGGATGCCCACTATGACGGAGCAAAAACAGTCCGCCGAGACAGTTGAACAAACAAAAACTACGGTTGAAAACTCGCAACAACCCGAAACAGTGCTTCAAAAGCAAGAACGTTCTGGCACGCTAAAAAACATTATTGCTATTGCAATCATGCTGGCAATCGGTGGCGGTCTTTATTATTACGGACAGCAACAAAGCCATTTACTGAGTGCAGAGAACCACGAGCTACGCCAACAACTGGAATCACTGAAACAACAGCAATCACAGGATAAACAGCATATTGAAGCGCGGTTCAAAGAACAATCACAGACTTTAAGCCATTTTGCCGCACAAAATGAGCAACTAAGTAATAGCCTACAAGAGTTACAGGCCAAAATCTCTGCGTTATCCAGTTCTGATGTAAAAAGCTGGCTATTGGCACAAGCTGATTTTTTGGTCAAAATGGCAGGTCGTAAATTATGGAATGACCAAGATATAGTCACCGCCGCCGCTCTGTTGAAAAATGCAGATGCCAGTCTCGCTGAAATGCATGATCCAAGCCTGATTGAAATCCGCCGTGCAATCACACAAGACATCAGTACATTATCTGCCATTAGTCAGATTGATTTTGACGGCATTATTCTGCGGGTTAACCAACTTTCTAACCAAGTAGATAACCTGCGTCTGGCTGACAATACAACCGATGGCTCGCCAATGGACGAAGATAATGATGAATTAACCGGTACATTATCTGAATGGCGCCAGAATCTGAGCAAAAGCTGGAAGAGTTTCATGGATAATTTCATTACCATCCGTCGCCGGGATACCGCAGCAGAGCCATTACTGGCACCAAATCAGGATATCTATCTACGAGAGAATATCCGTGCCCGTCTGTTGATTGCCGCTCAAGCAATACCTCGTCATCAAGGTGAAGTTTTTAAACAGTCATTAGAAACGGTTTCAACTTGGGTTAGAGCTTACTTTGATATCAACGATCCCAATACCAAAGCATTCCTAGAAGAAATTGATTCATTAAGCCAGCAGCCTATTTCCATCACTGCGCCAGATCAACTTTCAAGCCAGCCTTTACTGGAAAAACTGATGCAAACCCGAGTTCGTAGCTTGCTTTCCCAATCTTCTGAAACTAATCAGGAGGGCTAAGCTATGCTGAAAGTTCTATTACTGTTCGTGGTACTCATTGTTGGTATTGTGCTTGGTCCAATAGTTGCCGGCCATCAGGGATATGTTCTGATTCAAACTGACAATTACAACATTGAAACCAGTGTTACCGGCCTGTTCATTATATTTGTTCTTTTACAACTGGTACTCTGCTTCCTCGGCTGGTGCTACCGCAGAGTTATACGCACAAGCTCACGTACCCGCGGCTGGTTCCTTGGACGCAAACGCAGCCGTGCCCATGCTCAAACCAAAGAAGCGCTGATCAAACTGGCAGAAGGTGATTTCAAACAAGTTGAGCAATTACTGACCCGTAACGCTGATCATGCAGAACAACCGGTAGTCAACTATTTACTAGCGGCTGAAGCAGCCCAACAACGTGGGGATGAATTCCGTACTAATCAATACTTACAACGCGCGGCAGAAGTCGCAGATAATAACCAGTTGCCTGTGGATATTACCCGTGTACGTATTCAACTCACGCAAGGTGAAATTCATGCAGCTCGTCATGGTATAGACAAGCTATTGAATCAAGCTTCTCGCCATCCAGAAGTCCTACGTCTGGCTGAACAGGCTTATATGAAATCAGGAGCCTACCAGTCACTGATTGATATAATACCGGTAATGGAAAAAATCCATCTACACGATGAATTACAAATTCACAAATTGCGCCAGCAGGCGTATATCGGCCTGATGAATCAGTACATGGCAGAACAAGGCAGCGAAGGTTTAAAACATTGGTGGCATGATCAAAGCCGAAAAATTCGCCATGATGTGGCTTTACAAGTTGCAATATCTGAACATTTAATTGAATGTGATGACCATGAAACTGCACAAAAGATCATATTAGAAAGTTTAAAACGTCAATACGACGAACGTTTACTCTTATTGATCCCACGCTTAAAAAGCGAAGATCCAAAACCGATACAAAACGCATTGGATCATCAGTTAAAACAACATGGTTCAACTCCCCTGCTAAACAGTACGCTCGGACAAGTTGCTTTGCGCCACGGAGAATGGGAAAAAGCAGTAAAAGATTTTAAAACCGCATTAGCCCAACGTCCTGATGCACATGATTATGCCTGGTTAGCAGATGCATTGGATAAACTGCGTAAACCAGAAGAGGCCGCACAAGTTCGTCGCGAGGGATTAGTACTTACTTTAAAGCGTGAGAGTAATGTAGTGAAGAGTGATTTAGCTAATAACAATAGTGTCAGCTAACACTGTAACCTCTCACCCATCGCCATCCTTATTAGCAAGTCTTCATGCCGCTGATTAAAAATGCCCCACACGGGGCATTTTTCTAACCATATTTTCTAGCAAAATCTTCATCGGAAGTGCAAAGATAAATAATAAATTCAATAAATGAGATAAGTGCCGGGATAAATGTCCAACAAAATAGCAGATATAAAATCCCCATACCGATTTTGCCCAGATAAAATTTATGGGCGCCAAAGGAGCCAAGAAAAAACGCCAAAAGTGCAGCAACAATTCGGTTTTTACTACCAGAAGAATAAACCTTTATCATCGCGCCACAATGTGGGCATGATTGTGCAGACTCATGCAACATTCGACCACAACCAAAGCATCCAATCATTTTTGACATCAATATTCCCCTTAAGATAAGTTTAAGAATGAAAATAAGTAGCTAAATTAATTTTATATTAAAAAAACTAACCATCATATTTTCAGTTCTGCTTATATTAGATAGTAATATCTAAACAGTATATAAACCTACCAGATATATCTCTTAGGAATAAAAAAAACACCTACCTTATAAAACAAAGATAGGTGTACAAATACAATCAGGTCTACAGACGGATAGTGCCTCACTCAACGTTGAGTCCGGTCGGCGATGAAAAGAAGGTTATATCTTACTCATCTGTGACATGGACAATAGGCACCGATAATCGGCTCTGCATCATCCCTGGGTTTATGAAGCATAGGCAATCATAAGAAATAGGATGAGCATCTACGTTTGTAATAATGCATTTAGTGTGCCAACTTTTATTCAAATGAAAGCTGCCTCGCTTCATCAGCTATTTCTCTATTTATTACAACAAGAAATCGAATCATCACAAAATCCATTTTATACACTGTCTCTTATTTGAGACAAAACATAAGGTATTTATTATTTTCATTACAATTCAACTTGTTATAAGTCTCTTATTTGAGACAGTTAATATATCAATTGTCGTCAAAATACAAAAATAAAAAATTTACATATAAAACAAATAGTTATTTTAAAAAAACAATCCCCTAAATCTGAATCAACAGAACACAACTTGAAGGTATATGGATAGAAAAGGAAATAAAAAGTCAGGGGGAACAAAAAAGGATAAAGCGCAAAAAACCCTGCATTGCAGGGTTCTTTTAGAATTTGGTCGGCGAGAGAGGATTCGAACCTCCGACCCACTGGTCCCAAACCAGTTGCGCTACCAAGCTGCGCTACTCGCCGAAATTTTCCATTCTTTCTTTTCTCTTTTTTATGGTGCGAAAGGGGGGACTTGAACCCCCACGTCCGTAAGGACACTAACACCTGAAGCTAGCGCGTCTACCAATTCCGCCACCCTCGCGTGTCATAAAAAAGATGGGGTGGCTAATGGGACTCGAACCCACGACAACTGGAATCACAATCCAGGGCTCTACCAACTGAGCTATAGCCACCATAACAACTATTTACTACTAAACACTTAACTACCAACAGCGTAATACATCACCGCAGCTCTTGCACGCAAATAATGGCGCACCCGACAGGATTCGAACCTGAGACCTCTGCCTCCGGAGGGCAGCGCTCTATCCAGCTGAGCTACGGGCGCTTAACGCCGTTGCGGATGGGGATAGTACGGATTTAATGATCTACTGTCCAGTGCTTTTTTAAAGAAATGATGCGTTTGATTACACCTTGTTCATTTCGTAGATAAAGCCAGCCCTCAATTTCCCTACTCATTACCACCCTGATAGTAAATCAGTCGATCAAGCTTTGAGTTTCTTACCGTTCAAAAGCTTCACCAACCAATAAATCAACGACACTATCAACAAAAATCCCCCACCTACCAGCAATGAGAAACGGGTATCTGGGTTAATTGCCATACCTATCAACACACAACATAAAAATGCCAATGTCAGATAATTTACATAGGGGAACAGGATAGATTTAAAACCATGTTGTTTCAGTGCTTGTTGGTGATACTGACGAAAACGCAATTGGCTTATCAGAATAACAAACCACGGCACCATTCCTGGCAATACACTGGCACTGTAAACATAAACAAAAACCGCCTGCGGATTTGGGATCAAGTAATTCAAGCTAGAGCCCACCGTCAGGCACAGGATTGTAATGGCAATACAGAGTACCGGTACCCCATTCTTTGACAATTTAGTCAGGGATGAAGGTAACTGATTGTTTTTCGCCAACGCATAAAGCATCCGCCCACCACTGTACATACCACTGTTACAGCCGGAAAGTGCAGCCGTCAATACAACAAAATTAATCACGGCTGCCGCTGAGGTGATCCCCACTTTGGTAAATGTCATGACAAACGGGCTGCCCTGTGAACCCACTTCTGTCCACGGAAATAATGTAACTACAATAAAGATCGCACCCACGTAGAAAATCAGAATACGCCAGAGAATATTGTTAATCGCTTTTTTCAATGTCACCTGAGGGTTCTTCGCTTCCCCCGCAGTGATACCAACCAACTCCACCCCTTGATAAGATGCAACCACAATACAGAGCGCAAATAAGAACCCTTGCCAATCACCCGCAAAAAAACCGCCATGCGCAGTCAGGTTATCCAACCCAATAGGCTGCCATTGATTACCAATACCGAAAAATATCAATCCCAAGCCAATCAGGATCATGACGATAATTGTGGTCACCTTAATCATCGCAAACCAAAATTCCAGCTCACCATAAAGACGCACCGCCGCAAGGTTAGCCAAAGCGACCAATGCCACCGCAATCAATGCTGATACCCACTGAGGAAGTCCAGGGAACCAGAACTCAGCATAAACCCCGATAGCCGTTATTTCTGATATTCCTACCGCCACCCACATAAACCAATAGCCCCAAGCGGTGAGGCATCCCCAGTATGGGCTGAGATATTTATGACCAAAAGAAGCGAAAGAACCCGTAACAGGTTCAAGAAACAACATTTCTCCCATCGATCGCATAATGAAGAAAACAAAAATTCCGGCAATGATGTAAGCCAGCAAGACGGAAGGACCAGCCCACTTCAATGTACTGGCCGAGCCCATAAACAGGCCGACACCAATTGTGCCGCCTAATGCGATCAGCTCTATATGACGGGCTTCTAACCCCCGTTGCAAGCTATGTTGTTGATCTGCCATAAATTCCCTGTCCATTGTTATATTGTTGTAATGTGTAATAGTAAAAACATACAAGACTGATGTTGATCAGCCATAAAAAGGTCAGGGATCAAAACATGTTTTTCCACTGAGTGGAATAAAAAATTATCCAATAATTAACTACAAATAGTGAAAATCCGGCAGGATCAAACTGTTAGATAAATATTGTGGAATAAATTCATTATATCTACTGACGAAAGTGTCGCCTGTCGAAAATTCACACGACAGGCAAGAAGCGGGTTTACAGACGGCCACTGTAATAATATCCAAGAAATTTCAGTAAATTGAACTGGCGACGAATACGGCTTGGTTGTGATAACAGGCGATAAAGCCATTCAAGCCCCAAATTCTGCCATGCTTTTGGCGCACGTTTTACATGGCCGGTAAATACGTCATAAGTACCGCCAACCCCCATATACAACGCATCCGAATGAATTTTTCGACAATCACGCATAAAAACTTCCTGTTTAGGCGATCCCATTGCAACTGTCACAATCGCCGCACCGCTAGCATGAATCCGTTCAAAAACAGTATTACGTTCTTCTGGTGTGAAATAACCGTTCTGACTGCCAACAATATTGACGTTCCACTGAGCCCGCAGTTTACTTTCCGTCTGTTCCAATATCTCTGGTTTACCACCAACTAGAAAAACAGGTGTGCCTTCTTTGCCAGCACGCTCCATGATGGCTTCCCATAAATCAGCACCTGCTACACGGGAAACTTCAGCAGCAGGGTATTTACGGCGAATAGCTCTTACAATGCTGATACCATCAGCATACAGATATTCTGCATCACTCAGCAGTGTACTTAAATCTTGGTTTTCCTCTGCCGTTAGAACTTTTTCCGCATTAATCGCAACCAGAGTACCTGTTTTTACCTGTCCACGTTGAAAAATATGGTCAAGAAAATGCGCCATATCGCGGAAGCCCCAAATATTCAGACCACGAATACTGTATTTAGGAATATTATTTAGCTCCATTTTCTTTCCTTACATTGCAGCGGACGTTTTTGTGATACAACCAGGTTGCTAGTCAGATACTTTTTAATCAGCCCTGTACTCTCAAATAGCCAGTACAACAACTTAGCCATTACCAGACATAAGCCAAAAATAATACAGAAAAACACCACACGGGACACAAATGAATCCACGCCTTCGCGAGCTAACACAATCATGTTGAAGATCGCGCCAAAGCAAAACGCCTGCAAAATAGCGGCTTTATAACGATTAGTCTCCTGTTTCCCTAATTCATAAATCCAGTCAAACCACTTAATTATCAACCCAACTACAATCGCGCCAACCGGGATAAACAGCACGCCCCCCATCACAACCAAAGAACCTATCAAAGTTGGGGAGATTGCCAGACCAGAGTGGTTATCCAGTACTTCCCAGGTAAAATAATTCGCAGAATTCAACACAGCATCAGGGCGTCCCGGCCAAAGCCAGCTTGGAATAAAGACATAGAAATCACGGATAATAGGCGCCAACCCCTGAAAATCAATTTTGTCGTAGTTATTCAGCAGTAACGCAAGATTTTCCCACGGGGAGAAAGTATCCCTTGTAAGGTAGAGAAAAGTATAAAACGCTTCTGCACCACTGACATCCAAACTATAGCGTTTGAGCGCCAGCCAAAACATGCCGACAATCCCTATTGCGCCCGCCGTTACCAACATCCACAAGGTTATCCAGCCACGCACAATGCCAATAAACAGAAACAACGCAAATGCAATGATAATATTAGCCCGTGTTCCACCAACAATGACATAAGTCAGTATCCCAAAAGCCACTGTGCTCATCAGAAAAAACAACCAGCGTAACTGTGTCGGCTTCAAGAAATAAACCACCAACATGGCAGGAATAAAGAAATAAAAGAATCGCTTTAGAGCAACACCAGAAACCTGACTGGAAAAAATTTGACTGTACGACTGTAACTTAAATAGTAGAAAACCGTTTTGCATAAAGAACAGCCCTACTGTCACCACCGCAACTGATGCCAGTAGTAACCATGTCAAGTTAGTTTCTACCCGGTTCATGGTAAATACCGGAACTTTAGGCTGCATAGACGACTTTCTTAGCCGCGTTTTATAACTAACGTAATAAATACTATAAAAACAGGTCGAAGCCAGTAGAGCGTGTAGTAAGGCGTCTACAGGCACCACTTCAACATCAAATTGGAAAACCAACAAACACGTCAGTGGAAAGCCAAAATAGAATGTCAGCAAATAAAGCAATGAGAAGAATATATTAAAATTAAAACGTACACGCCGAAATTCCTGATAGGTCAACGTCAGGATGAAAACCAGCGATATCAAGTAAACAGCAAATAATCCGCCAAACTGCGTTAAAGTCATTGCTGCTCTCCCGCCGCTTTAGCCAGCGCCTGACGCCAGCCATCAATAAAGTTCGGGCTAAAGAAAGCTATCGCATTTCTGTCTAGAGAGAGCATCTGCCGTTGTGCTTCCATAATCAGTTGGTTATCTAAAGGATCACCAGAGAAAAATACCGGCACTTGCTGTTCTGTCAAATCCTGCCAAAAAAGATTCTGACGACTAAGTACAAATGGCACCCCAAATTGTATCAACAGACAAATTGTTCCAATCCCCTGCTGGCGATTAAACATAAAATACCCTAAATCACAACGGCGCAGTAATGCCAGATAATCATCAAACGCCATATTTTGCTTAATAATGTTCAAATTTTCTGGCCGGAACAGCGATAAAGCAGCCTGTTCGACCTGATTAATATAAACCTGATTATTTTCAGGATAACCCATTGGAATAATGATTCGCACCTTATCGCTAAACTGCTTATGAATCGTTTTCAATGCCGTAATATGGCGGTTCGATCGATCACCAGAATTCCCCAACAAAATTGTCATTTTGTCATCTTTAACAGGTATTCTTTCTGCAATTGTCAAAGCAGGTTCCATTCTAGTTGGAAAATAGAGCAATGATGTTGGTACGTTTGGATGATGTTGAGAATAAAAATAGAGATCTCCACGAACTGCAAACACATGCCCTACCCGACGCTGCGCCAGACGACGCAAGAAATAGAATAGACGGAATTTTAACTGATTGGAGTCTTCATACAGATCAGCTCCCCAGGCATGCCACCAAAACTGATTACGTTTGATTTTTCCTGACAACAGCGCCAACCACAAACTCACATTAAATTGGCCGTGAAAAAAAAATCGACAATCTCTATCTGAACGCGCTTGAGCAATAACAGCCTGCGCCAGAGATTTTTTACTGTCGAAAAATGCCATATCCAATGCCGGGCAATCATCCAATAAAGCGCGATTTCTGGTCACCACCATAAACTTCGGTTTGGCTAAAAACCCCACTTTTTGTGCTAAGACGTCATTAAAAAAGCGCAATATTGTTCGATTATGATGTGGGATATCAGATCCCAAAACGTGAATGAGGGTTGTCATGCTCGCCTACGATAAATAAGAAATGCACCACAACAAAGGGTGAAATAAATAATGTAAGTTGCCATATAGGATTGCGCTGCACCTAACGCCCCATTTACAGGAATAAGCCAGTGGGCAAAACCAGTAAGCAATAAAAACTGACTCACTTCTGTCAACACATAAAAACGCAACGCAGCCTTGGCAATCACCAGATAACCAAAAACATAAGCGCCCACTTTTAGAACATCCCCCACCAACTGCCAAGCAAATAAATCACGCATAGCAGTAAATTTGTCAGAAAACAGTAACCAAATGGCAAAATCACGCAGCAGCCATACAATAAAACTTGCAACAGCCACAGCAGGCAAAACAAATTTCAGCGCTTTAATTATCTCATTTGATATTTCGCTCTTACCCTGCAACCGTGAAAGCGTTGGCAACAGATAAACAGTAAAAGATGCCGTGATAAATTGCAGGTAAGCATCGGAAATACTGCTTACACCTTGCCAAATACCCACATCATGCCAACTATAATGCGCTGCCAGCAGATTTCGCATCATAATGTAGGCAACCGGTAAGGTAATAGAAGTCAGCAGCGCCATAAGGGTAAATTTGCCAAGCTGACTAGCCAGTACCTTATCCCACATGGGCTTAAAACTTGAAATCGATACCGCTTTGAGACGACAAACCATCAATCCCGCGGGAAATATGATTAACGCTGGCACTAAAGCCAAACCCGCCAAAGCACCTTCATACCCACCAAGGATAAAGCAGAGATAATAGGCCATCACGCCAATCACGCTACCAAAAATAATCGCCAGCGCATTCCTCTGCGCATCTCGGTATCCTTTCAAAATAGCTAAAAAATAGTTGGCAAAAGCAATCCCCATTTGAATAAAGGCGAGTGCCTGCACAACTGGCTCATAATCTTGATGACCAAATAACCCAATACTGATAGACCCGCTAAACAGCAAAAAAATTACTGCCAACAGCGTGGAAAACCCCAGGATAATGGCAGAAGATGTTCCCAGTACCGCACGCAATCTTTCCGGCTGCTGCTGGTACTCAGCAATATATTTAGTCACACCATTAAAAATACCGGCGCCAGCCAACACCCCAAGTACAGTGATAAGCTGACGGAAATTACCCGCCTGCCCAACCCCACTGGGACCAAAAGCAACTGCTAGTAATTTAACGATTAAAAGCCCCACACCGATTTTTATCAGTGTGGAGCCCGCAGTCCATATTGATGCTTTAGCCAACGACATATCAGGCGAAGTATTCTCGAATATGTTTAATGACGATCTGCTGTTCAGCGTCTGTTATGTTGTAAAACATCGGCAAACGCACTAGACGATCACTTTCACAGGTAGTAAAACGGTCTTCTCCGTGAAAACGGCCAAATTTTTCACCACCGGGGCTGGTGTGCAGAGAAACATAATGGAATACCGCCAATACACCCGCGTCCTTCATATAGCTATTGAATGCTGAGCGTTCTTCAACATCTTTCAGCTTGATATAGAACATATGAGCATTATGCTCCAGCCCTTCCGGTATAACAGGCAATGTCAGGAGACCAGCATCAGCCAGCGGTTTTAATGCTTGATAATAGGTATTCCACAAGGCAAGACGACGCTCATTGATTTTTTCAGCTTCTTCCAATTGCGCCCACAAATAAGCAGCCTGAAGCTCCGACATCAGATAACTCGAACCGATATCGCGCCAAGTATATTTATCAACCTGACCACGGAAAAACTGGCTACGATTAGTCCCTTTTTCGCGAACAATTTCCGCACGGGAAATCAGTGATTGATCATTGATAAGCGCTGCGCCACCTTCACCACCAGAGGAGTAGTTTTTGGTTTCGTGGAAACTGTAGCAACCAATGTGTCCGATAGTTCCCAGTGTACGCCCTTTATAAGTAGACATTACCCCCTGTGCAGCATCTTCCACGACAAACAGGTTATATTTCTCGGCCAGTGCCATAATGGTATCCATTTCACAGGCCACGCCAGCGTAATGCACTGGAACAATCACGCGTGTTTTCGCTGTAATTGCTGCTTCAA
Organism: Photorhabdus luminescens subsp. luminescens; assembly: GCF_001083805.1. GTDB lineage: Bacteria > Pseudomonadota > Gammaproteobacteria > Enterobacterales > Enterobacteriaceae > Photorhabdus > Photorhabdus luminescens. Next base: position 66,498 of record NZ_JXSK01000012.1, read on the forward strand.
TTTTGGTTTCATCAATATTCATGGTATCCGGGCGAATATCCACGAATACAATGGTTGCCCCACGCAATACAAACGCGTTAGAACTGGAAACGAAAGTGAAGCTCGGCATAATAACTTCATCACCGGGTTGAATATTCAGCAAAATAGCTGCCATTTCCAGTGAAGCTGTACAGGATGGCGTCAATAGAACTTTCGGGCAATTGAAATGTTGTTCCATCCACTCTTCACAACGTTTGGTGAAACCACCATCCCCGCAAAGCTTACCGCTCTCCATTGCTTGCTTCATGTAATCTAATTCAGTGCCAACGACTGGTGGTCTGTTAAATGGAATCATTTCATCCCCTATATAACCAATAAGCAGTGCTTTCAACAAACGCACCACTGCGTGTATAAAGGCGCAAAGCAGCAATGTTGCTGGTTTGTGTCGCAATTCTTAACTGATGTATTTGATGGTGCTGACACCACTGCTGCGCCGCCAATATTAATTTTGAACCAATCCCACGGCCAATATTTCCTGGGAATACGGCTAACAAACCTATACGAGCCTCTCCTGCTCCTATATCCCGTAAGGTAACAAATCCTGCGGGTTGCCTATTATCTCCATTTACCAGTAAACACTGATGATCAAATGTCCCCAGTACCGCTTTTTCAACCCAAGTAGCGTAGAAACGACCACTATCCTGCGGTTGATACCACGGGGTTCGGAAACGACTCAAAGGAAATACGTTGGAAGCTACCTCCTTCAACATCGGGATATCTCGCCGCTCAGCCGACAGTAGCTTACTCTCCGAGTTGTCATCATTAGCATTTTTTATGCCAATCATTAAGGAAAGGTCTACTTCTCCTTCCACTAGCGAAAAGCCCAATGCGGATAATCCATCAATAAGGTCCAATCGCTGCGTAGGTACTTTAGCTTGCACTAAAGCATGCTGATCTAACTGAGATGAGGTTAGCAAACTGGCATCAGGTGTGAAATTAAGGCGAGCGGTGGACAGCCCAAAATAGTGGCTATCCCACTCTAATGGTTCAATATTGGCGCGCACGGACATGGAGCAGATCCAGCAGATATTGACCATAGCCAGTTTTTGACAAGGATTTTACTGTTTCTCTTAACTGTACATCATCCAGCCAACCATTACGCCAGGCGATCTCTTCAAGACAGGCAATCTTGAAGCCTTGACGTTTCTCAACGGTCTGCACAAAAGTGCTGGCCTCAATTAAACTGTCATGAGTGCCAGTATCCAACCAGGCAAAACCACGCCCTAACAACTCAATATTTAGTTCGCCACGTTCTAAATACATCTGGTTAATACTAGTAATTTCCAGTTCACCCCTGGCAGAAGGCTTGACCTGCTTGGCAAAATCTACTACTTGATTATCGTAGAAATAGAGACCTGTTACCGCCCAGTTAGATTTTGGCTTTTCTGGTTTTTCCTCAATGGAAAGAACACGGAATGCGTCATCGAACTCCACCACCCCAAATCGTTCAGGATCCATCACTTGATAACCAAAAACAGTCGCCCCTTTTCCGCGGGAAACCACATTCCTCAGTTTCGGGCTGAACCCTTGTCCAAAGTAAATATTGTCTCCCAATACCAAACAGCAAGGCCCGCCGTTGATGAACTCCTCACCAATCAAAAATGCCTGAGCTAAACCATCCGGTGATGGCTGTTCTTTATAACTTAAGTGAATACCAAATCGACTACCGTCCCCCAACAACCGACGAAAAGAAGGTAAATCTTCTGGTGTAGAGATAATCAGAATATCACGTATCCCTGCTAGCATCAGTACTGACAAAGGATAGTAAATCATTGGTTTATCATAAATTGGCAGTAATTGCTTGGAAACACCCTGTGTTATCGGATGCAACCGGGTTCCTGATCCACCTGCCAGAATGATCCCTTTCATCTTTACTGCCCCCATCGTCATTCAGTTTTTACCTAATCCAAGGCGCTCACCGGCATAAGAGCCGTCTTGAACTTTACGCCACCAGTTTTCATTTTCCAAATACCATTGAACTGTTTTACGAATACCTGATTCAAATGTCTCTTGCGGTTTCCAGCCTAGTTCACGCTCAACTTTCGCCGCATCAATGGCATAGCGCATATCATGGCCCGGGCGATCCGCAACATAAGTAATCAAGTCTCGATAATAAGCAATTCCCACTGGTTTCTCAGGACAAAATTCTTCCAGCAATTCACAAATCGCACAAACCACATCAATATTTTTGCGTTCATTATGACCGCCAATATTGTAGGTTTTGCCCGGTTCAGCTTTTGTCACAACCAAATAGAGTGCTCTGGCATGGTCTTCCACATACAACCAATCGCGAATTTGTTTCCCTTCACCATATACCGGTAAAGATTTTCCTGCTAATGCATTTAAGATCATCAGTGGGATCAGTTTTTCCGGGAAATGGTAAGGACCATAGTTATTTGAACAATTGGTGATAATGACCGGTAAACCATAAGTCCGGTGCCATGCTCTTACCAAATGATCGCTGGATGCTTTGGACGCCGAATACGGGCTACTTGGCGCATAAGGTGTTGTTTCGGTAAAGAAGCCCTCTTCATCATGTAAATCACCATACACTTCATCTGTTGAAATATGGTGAAAACGGAAAACAGACTGTTTCTCTTCACTGAGTTTCTGCCAGAAAGTACGCGCAGCTTCCAACAAAGTATAAGTCCCCACAATGTTGGTTTCGATAAATGCAGCAGGACCATCAATAGAGCGATCCACATGACTTTCTGCCGCCAAATGCATCACACAATTCGGCTGATATTGTTCAAAAACTCGATCCAGTGCTCCACGTTGACAGATATCAACCTGTTCAAACGCATAACGAGGGCTATCCGCAACCGGGGTAAGAGACGCCAGATTACCGGCATAAGTCAGGCTATCAACCACAACTACGCTGTCTTCTGTATTATCAATGATATGCCGCACAACCGCGGAACCAATAAAACCTGCACCACCTGTGATTAGAATACGTCTCAACGCCAGACTCCTTTTGTATCCACAATCCACTTCTGTTTAATTTCATGACTGTTTACAGCTTTAAACTGATGATGATCCACCAGCATCAACAGGATATCTGCTTCTTCCAGCGCCTTTTCCAGATTAACTAATCGAGTTATTTCCTTCAAGGAAGCAGGTAATTCATGAACATGAGGTTCTACAGCCAGCGTTTCACCTGCATGCCATTGCGCAATCATATCGGTGATATGTACCGCTGGGCTCTCACGCAAATCGTCAATATTTGGTTTAAATGCCAGACCAAAACAGGCAATTTTCACTTCGCTTGCACGTTTTCCACTTTCAGCCAAACAATCCGCAACAGCCGCTTTTACTTTATCCACAACCCACAATGGTTTGTCATCATTAACCCTACGTGCTGTATGAATAAGACGTGATTGTTTCGGGTTTTGAGAAACAATGAACCACGGATCAACAGCAATACAGTGACCACCCACACCAGGACCCGGCTGGAGAATATTTACGCGTGGATGACGATTTGCCAAACTGATCAGTTCCCACACATTGATACCTTGATCAGCACAAATCAAGGAAAGTTCGTTGGCAAATGCAATGTTTACATCTCGGAAACTGTTTTCTGTCAGCTTACACATTTCTGCTGTCCTTGAATTAGTAACAACACATTCACCTTCAAGGAAAATTTTATACAGCTCGCTCGCTCTGGCCGAAGATTTTGACGTCATACCGCCAACAACGCGGTCATTCTTAATTAATTCAACCATAACTTGTCCTGGCAACACACGTTCAGGACAGTAAGCGATATCAATATCAGACTCTTCTCCAACCTGCTGTGGGAAAGTTAAATCAGGGCGAGCTGCTGCTAGCCATTCCGCCATCTGCTCTGTCGCACCTACTGGTGAGGTAGATTCCAGAATAACCAGATCACCTTTTTTCAGCACCGGCGCCACAGATTCGGCTGCGGAACGGACGTATGCCATATCCGGCTCATGATCGCCTTTAAAAGGCGTCGGAACAGCTATCAAAAAAGCATCTGCTGGTAACGGAGCAATCACTGCTTTCAGGTAACCGCCTTCTACGGCAACTTTCACCACTTTGTCTAGATCTGGTTCTACAATATGAATTGCACCACGGTTGATGGTTTCTACTGCACACGGATTAACATCCACACCAATGACTTTCTTATTACGGGATGCAAACGCTGCCGCCGTTGGCAAACCAATATAACCAAGACCAATAACAGAAATAGTTTCAAAGCTCATAGTGTCACCTGATTTTTTTCAAAGCGTCGAGAATACGTTGACAGGCATCGCCATCGCCGTAAGGATTATGAGCGCGGCTCATTTGCTGATAGGCAGCATCGTCTGTCAACAATCGAGTCACCTCTTCCACGATAGTTTTTGTTTCTGTCCCTACCAGACGCACCGTTCCAGCATCAACCGCCTCTGGCCGTTCAGTCGTATTACGCATTACCAATACCGGTTTTCCTAAAGAAGGAGCTTCTTCTTGAATGCCGCCGGAATCGGTCAGGATCATATAGGCATGGTTCATTAGATAAACAAATGGTAAATAATCCTGGGGTTCAATGAGAATAACGTTATCAATATTATGCAAAATGCGCTTTACTGGTTCACTGACATTCGGGTTTAGATGAACCGGATAGACTACTTGCACATCTGGATGAGCACGGGCTATCTGTGCCAAAGCTTCACAAATTCGCTCAAATCCGCCGCCAAAACTTTCACGACGATGCCCCGTCACCAGAATCATTTTTTTATTAGTATCAATAAATGGATAGCGTTTCGCTAGCTTACTCCGCATAGCCTCATCATTCATTATTCGATCACGTACCCACAGCAACGCATCAATCACTGTATTTCCGGTAACAAAAACCCGATTATCTGCAATGGATTCTTTCAATAAATTATTGTGGGAGTTTTCTGTCGGAGCAAAATGATACATTGCCAGATGCCCAGCAATCTTACGGTTTGCCTCTTCCGGCCAAGGAGAATAAAGATCTCCCGTTCTTAATCCAGCTTCAATGTGACCAACAGGGATACGCTGATAGAACGCAGCCAAACTGGTTGCCATCGTTGTGGTAGTATCCCCGTGAACCAATACAACATCAGGCTTAAATTCTGCTAAAACGGGCTTTAATCCTGCCAAAATACGACAGGTAATATCCGTTAGATCTTGCCCTGATTTCATAATATTGAGATCAAAATCGGGAGTGATCTCAAAAAGGTGTAACACCTGATCCAACATTTCCCGATGTTGGGCAGTAACACATACTTTCGCTTCGAAGGCTTCATCCCTTGCCAATGCGTGTACTAGCGGAGCCATCTTGATGGCCTCCGGCCGAGTACCAAACACAGTCAACACTTTCACAGTGACTCTCTTATAGTCAGTAACTTGCAGATTTTCCTGCAAACAATACTCTCAATGCTATTTACTCCTGCTGCTAGAGTTGCAGAAGAGATCCCTTAGAAGCCGTTATTCCTAAAATTATCTGATTATTTACGCGAACATCTAACCAATGCCACGCCGGCCCCCACTAAAGCACCAACGGCCCCCCACATGATCATCAAAAACATTCTGCGAGGGCTGTCTCTGGCAACAGGCTCCTCTGGTGTTCTCAAATAGCGGTAAGACTGAAATTGATCCTGTAATGTCGGGTGAACATTCAATGCTGCTAACATTGCAATATTCTGGTCATAGTCCACATCATACTTAGGCCCTGTTGCTTCTAAAGTCTCAAGTTGAGCCTGTAACAACGGCGCCCCTAACATAAACATTTTTGAATCGGGCAACTGATCCACCGGCGTATCCGTTTGGTTGCGCCGAATCCCTTGTTTTTCCGCAATTTTCAGAGATTGCTGTAATACATTCATTTCACGGTTATAAACCGCTTTAGCGACCATTTCCTGGCGTTTAACCAGTGCATTCATAGATTGGGCACGGGTAACCCATGCGCCTTCCACTTCATCATTTAAATGAGTACTAGCACGACTATTGGCAAAAGCAATGTACTGACGCAGGAGTTGATTTGCTTGTCCAGAAGACTCTGCGGTCAGTTTAATACTGTCATTTAGTACTTTTTTATCATCATGAGGAATAAACTGAATATTATTGACTAATTCATCTAATAAAGCCGCATCGGCTCTGGTATCGCCCTCCTGATGCTGCTTGTAATAATCAGATTTCAACCAGAATTCACGGCGAGTATCATATGCAGCAACCTGAGTGATAAACTCCTTATAGGCTTCCTCTGGAATAGACGGTAACTGCGTTTCCGGTGAAATGTTAATGTGAGTATCCAGATTGCGCAAAAACTGCTGCTGAGAGTAATAACTTCCCAATTGATTAATCGTAGGCAGATCAGTGATTGCTGTGGCACTCCATTTCTGTTGCATCAGATAAGATGCCCCTAACGCCGCAGTTGCGAAAATTATTGCAAGAACAACAATCCATATCTTTCCACGCCATAGCGCACTGCACAAAGCTCTGATATCCAGTTCATGCTCCAGAGCTTGTTTATCCTGAATAGACTTCGTTTCTGATTTTATCACTGCACAGAACCTCTGCTGATAATCGATGTTTAATGGTTAGCTGAACGGCGCATACGACGCTTTTGCCGTTTGATAAAACGGGCTACCTTCCATACACGCTTGAGGCAATAGCCATACAACACAAATGCAAGCAAGAACAGTGCCAACATTACCCACTCGGGCACAAATTCCAGCCATTCTCCGGTAATGCCGATAGCGGCTAATAAAGCGGCGGCAACAGTGATTAAAATAAAAGCCTGACGTGATGAGAATCCAGACCGCATAACTAGATGGTGAATATGTTGCCTATCAGGAGAAAATGGACTCATCCCTTTCCGTAACCGGCGGTACATAATAGCAACCATATCCATTAATGGAATGGCAACAACCCATAACGCAGTCACTGGATTAACCGGATGCTCATTCCCCTGAGTAGACTCAATGAGCAGCCAGATAATGGTAAAACCAATCAGCGTACTGCCCGCATCTCCCATAAACACTTTGAAACGCTGGCTTAATAAACCAAGATTAAGAACAATATAAGGGATAATGGCGGCAATAAATGCAAAACACCATAATGCTAGCGCCGTATTGCCACTTTGATACAGTAAGATCCCCAAAGCACCGAAAGAGACACAGGATAATCCACCTAATAATCCATCTATCCCATCAACCATATTGAATGCATTGATAGCAGCCCAGACAGCAAATAATGTCACAACATAACTAAACGGTCCAAGTGTCATGTCCCAGGGGCCAAAAGCATAACCAAGACTATCTAATTTCAGACCGGCAAAATACATCATCGCAATACCAACCAAAGCTTGGATGGTTGCCCGGACCTTAACGCTGATATCAAAACGATCATCCAATGCGCCGACAAATACCAACACACCGGCACAAACTAAATATAACCACTTGTGAGGAATAAATTCTTTTGTAATAACAAAAGTAAAACATATCCCAACAAATATTGATATTCCTCCAACCAGAGGCACTAACCCCTGATGACACTTACGATAATTGGGCTTATCAACAAGGCCAACTTTCTTTGCTATTTTGCGTGCCATAAACAAAAACGCAAAAGAAAACAAAAAAACATAAAAAATTTCAATATTCATGCTAAGAATATTCACGATGATAACTCTCTGTAAAAAGTAAACACACCCTGGTCATTTATCAACCGAAAACATATGATTTTCTAGCCAGAATCTACCCTCACGAGCACCCTAACTTGCGAAAACACTGCTTATTATGAAAAAATTAATGGCCTTTATACTCTTACATCATTCTTTTAATACTTATTTCAAATATATGGCAGCATATACAGCCTGCAAAATACATGCCATATATATGCTATAACAGTACAGTAAATACAAAAAACGCCACGAAACTGTGGCGCTGATTAAAATGATCATGAACTGAGTTAAAACTACGAACGTTTCATCATGTCAAAGAAATCGTCGTTCGTTTTGCTCATAGCCAGTTTGTTGATAAGGAATTCCATCGCATCAATTTCTCCCATCGGGTGAATAATTTTGCGCAGAATCCACATTTTCTGTAGCTCTTCAGAGGTGGTGAGTAGCTCTTCTTTTCGTGTACCAGAACGGTTGTAATCGATGGCCGGGAAGACACGTTTTTCAGCAATTTTACGGGAGAGATGCAGCTCCATGTTACCAGTGCCTTTAAATTCCTCGTAAATCACTTCATCCATCTTAGAACCCGTATCCACCAACGCAGTCGCAATAATGGTCAGGCTGCCGCCCTCTTCCACATTACGCGCAGCGCCGAAGAAACGTTTCGGACGATGTAACGCGTTAGCGTCCACACCACCAGTCAATACCTTACCGGATGCAGGGACAACCGTGTTATAAGCACGTGCTAAGCGAGTAATGGAGTCAAGCAGGATAATCACGTCTTTTTTATGTTCAACCAGACGTTTTGCTTTCTCAATAACCATCTCTGCCACTTGAACGTGACGAGAAGCTGGCTCATCAAAAGTAGAAGCAATAACCTCACCTTTTACCAGACGTTGCATTTCAGTGACTTCCTCTGGACGTTCATCAATCAGAAGTACCATCAATACACAATCTGGATGATTGTGAGCAATGTTAGCAGCAATATTTTGCAGTAACATCGTTTTACCTGCTTTTGGCGGCGCAACGATCAGACCACGTTGTCCACGGCCAATCGGTGCTGCCAGATCCAGAACACGGGCAGTCAGATCCTCAGTGGAACCATTACCACGCTCCATACGCAGACGGTTGTTAGCATGCAGAGGTGTTAAGTTTTCAAAAAGAATTTTACTGCGAGCATTTTCTGGTTTGTCAAAATTAACTTCGTTAACCTTCAACAGGGCAAAATAGCGCTCACCTTCTTTAGGCGGACGAATTTTACCTGAAATTGTGTCACCGGTGCGGAGGTTAAAACGACGGATTTGGCTAGGAGAAACGTAGATATCATCGGGGCCGGCAAGGTAGGAACTGTCTGCTGAACGGAGGAATCCAAATCCATCCTGCAATATCTCCAGCACGCCATCACCGAAGATATCTTCTCCGCTTTTCGCATGCTGCTTAAGGATAGAGAAGATAATGTCTTGTTTACGCATACGGGCTAGATTTTCCAGCCCCATATTTTCGCCGAGTGTAATCAGTTCAGATACCGGCGTATTCTTTAATTCGGTAAGATTCATAATGGTGGGTTCTTAAACTCGGGGTATATCTCGAACTATGAACGTGAATAGTATGGCAGCGTCATCGATCGGTGCCTGTTTATTTTGTACAAAAAACAAATCAGACCTTTAATACATTACTCATATAAAAAGGTAATAATTTGAAGTACTAAGATTGAGCTCAAATAAGACTGACAGGCTGTCAAAAACGCTGTTGAGATAATGCTGAAACATTACTGATTTCTATAAAAACTATCTCAACGTAACGAGCTATACGCCAGATTATTCCCGTATAACCCATTGGATATTTTAGACTATCCAGAGATAACAGACTTATCAGACACTACAGATTATTCAGTATGCAACATACTTCTAACATGATGTATGTGATACAAGCAGTGGCGCTAACTTATCACGCTTCTTTACGGACGTCTAGCGGTCAATGAAATAAATAATAATATACGCTAAACGCCCGGTATTAATGTGAGCTAACTTCAATCAGAGATTAGTATCCAAAAATTCTTTCAATTGAGTTTTTGACAGTGCTCCCACTTTAGTAGCAGCAACCTGACCATCTTTAAACAACAACAGTGTAGGAATACCACGGATACCATACTTAGGAGCAGTTGCCGGGTTTTCATCAATGTTCAATTTAGCAATCGTCAATTTGCCTGAATATTCTGGGGCAATTTCATCTAAAATAGGCGCAATCATTTTGCATGGTCCACACCAGGCAGCCCAAAAATCGACAAGAACCGGACCTGCTGCGTTAAGAACGTCAGTATCAAAGCTAGCATCACTCAAATGAATAATTTTCTCGCTCATTTTTTACTCCAAAGAATAATTTTTTACCATGCTAGTGTAACATTACTGATATAAGGTTGCCTTTATTTCAGCGGATACACTTTCGTAAGACAATGGTTAACTGATATTCTACCGCACTATGAGTAAAACACACTTGACAGAAAAGAAGTTTTCCGACTTCGCCTTGCACCCCAAGGTTATAGAAGCTCTTGATAATAAGGGTTTTTCTAATTGTACACCGATACAAGCACTGACATTGCCTTTCACTGTCGAAGGTCGTGATGTCGCGGGGCAAGCGCAAACCGGTACGGGGAAGACGCTAGCATTTTTAGCGTCTGCTTTTCATTATTTACTGACTCATCCCGCAGCGGAGGAGCGTCAAACCAATCAGCCAAGAGCGCTGATTATGGCTCCTACCCGTGAACTTGCTGTACAGATTTACTCGGATGCAGAAGATCTGGCACAGGTAACAGGTTTAAAGATGGGTCTTGCCTACGGCGGCGATGGTTACGACAAGCAGCTAAAAGTACTGGAATCTGGTGTTGACATTGTTATTGGCACTACCGGACGTCTGATCGACTACATCAAACAGGGGCACATTAATCTGAGTGCGGTTCAAGTTGTGGTTCTTGATGAAGCTGATCGCATGTACGATCTCGGTTTTATCAAAGATATCCGCTGGCTATTCCGCCGGATGCCACCCGCCAACGAACGTATGAACCTACTGTTTTCTGCCACTCTCTCTTACCGAGTCCGAGAATTGGCATTTGAACAAATGAATCATGCAGAGTATGTCGAGGTGGAACCGTTACAGAAAACAGGACACCGTATCCGCGAAGAGCTGTTTTACCCTTCTAATGAAGAAAAGATGCGCCTGCTGCAAACGTTATTGGAAGAAGAGTGGCCTGATCGCTGCATCATTTTCGCCAATACAAAATATCGTTGTGAAGATATCTGGGCGCACCTGGCTGCTGACGGACATCGAGTTGGGTTACTAACCGGTGATGTAGCACAAAAAAAACGGTTACGCATTCTGGAAGAATTCAGCAACGGCAATATTGATATTCTGGTTGCAACTGATGTCGCAGCCCGTGGATTGCACATTCCTTCAGTCACTCATGTTTTTAATTATGACCTACCCGATGACTGCGAGGATTATGTCCACCGTATTGGCCGTACTGGTCGTGCAGGTGAAAGCGGCCACTCGATCAGCCTGGCCTGTGAAGAATATGCCCTAAACCTGCCAGCGATTGAAAATTATATTCAACACGCTATCCCGGTCAGCAAATATAACAGTCAAGCCTTGCTGATAGATTTACCGGCTCCTAAACGCCGCCACCGTTCACGTTCAGGAAACCATCAGCGCCGTAACAATTTGTCGCATCGTAATAATACACCACGTAATAACCGTAAACGTTCAGGCTGAATAATGATGCTGAGTTCTTCTTCGCTCTATGCGGCTATCGACCTGGGTTCAAACAGTTTTCATATGCTGGTTGTGCGCGAAATATCCGGCAGTATGCAGATACTGGCACGAATCAAGCGTAAAGTCAGGCTGGCCGCCGGATTAGATAAAAATAACCGCTTATCTCAACAGGCAATGGAGAGAGGCTGGCAATGTCTCAGGATTTTTTCTGAACGCTTACAGGATATACCACCATCACAAATCCGCGTTGTTGCTACGGCAACTTTACGTATCGCTGAAAATTCAGACGAATTTGTGAAAAAAGCATCAGAAATCCTTGATTGTCCGGTTAAGGTAATCAGTGGCGAAGATGAAGCTCGGCTTATTTATCAAGGCGTTGCCCATACAACCGGCGGCCCTGAAAAACGCCTGGTTGTCGATATTGGCGGCGCAAGTACAGAGCTGGTTACGGGGAATGGAGCAAAAGCCACTCAGTTATCCAGCCTAAGTATGGGCTGTGTTACCTGGCTTGAAGGCTACTTTAATGACCGTAGCCTGACGGAAGAAAATTTCGCCAAAGCCGAAGCTGCCGCACATGAAACGTTGAAACCCATTGCTCCAAAGCTGATCGAACAAGGCTGGCAGATTTGTGTAGGCGCTTCCGGCACCGTTCAGGCTCTGCAAGAAATCATGATTGCTCAGGGTATGGACGAGCTGATCACTTTACCAAAACTTCAAGAGCTCAAACATAAAGCGATTGAGTGCGGTAAGCTGGAAGAATTGGAAATAGAAGGATTGACGCTGGAACGGGCTTTAGTTTTCCCAAGTGGTCTGGCTATCCTGATAGCAATTTTCCAAGCATTAAATATTGAAAGTATGATCCTTGCGGGCGGCGCCTTACGGGAAGGTCTTGTTTACGGCATGCTGGATTTACCAATAGAGCCAGATATTCGTACTAGAACATTACGTAATATACAGCGCCGTTTTCAGTTAGACGTTGAACAGTCTCAACGGGTTAAACAATTAGCTGAACACTTCCTACCACAAATTGCTAAACCTTGGGAGCTTGATAACCGATGTCATGAATTATTACAAAGTGCCTGTCTGATACATGAAATTGGCCTGAGCATTGATTTCCACCAAGCTCCATCACATGCAGCCTATCTTATCAATTATCTCGCTCTCCCCGGCTATACGCCCGCACAGAAAAAACTCTTAGCCACATTACTAAAGAACCAAAGTGGCCCGATTGATTTGTTTTCCTGTAATCAACAAAACGCCTTACCTCTGATACAAGCTCAACGTTTATGTCGTCTGTTGCGGTTAGCTATCATCTTCGCCAATCGCCGCCGGGATGACACACTCCCTGCTCTACATTTAAAAGTGAGTGGTGAAACGTTAACAATAACGTTACCTCATGGCTGGCTAATGCAACATCCTCTACGGGCAGAATCTTTACAGCAGGAAATTCAGTGGCAAAACCATGCTCAATGGCCGCTTATTTTAGACGAGCAGAACACTTAAAGCTGACTTAAACCATTTTTCCTGTATCGCTGTGATACAGGGAGTTTTCGATATAATTTACGACTTATTTTTTTGTCCAAGCCCTAAACGCGATCTGATATCCGCGATACGCGATTGCCCTTTTTGCATTCTTTCTTCAGCAGTCACTATTTTTTTATCTTGCGGCCAATGTAAGTCATCCTGCGGCAACTCATACAAAAAACGACTGGGTTCTGGACGGATTAACTCGCCATATTGACGACGCTCTTTACATAAAGTAAAGAATAACTCCCGTTGAGCACGGGTGATCCCTACATAAGCCAATCGGCGCTCTTCATCAATATTTTCTTCATCAATACTGCTCTGATGAGGCAATAGCCCTTCTTCCATGCCGACCAAGAATACATAGGGAAACTCCAACCCTTTGGAAGCATGTAGAGTCATCAATTGCACCTGATCAAACTCCTCACCATCCTCGTCTCGCTCCAGCATATCCCGTAATGTGAAACGCGCGACCACCTGAGATAAAGTCATTGCTTCGTTCAGTTCATCACCTTCCAGCATTTCACTCATCCAAGTGAACAACTGATTAATATTTTTCATCCGCATCTCAGCCGCTTTTGGACTCGGTGATGTTTCGTACAACCAACTTTCATAATCCATAGCATGTAGCAGATCACGCACAGCTAGCAAAGGATCTCGTTCAACTTGACGAGTTATCTCATCCATCCAGTGAGTAAAACGCTGTAGTGCCGCCAAACCACGGCCGGTTAGATGTTGTTCCAGACCAAGATCAAAACTAGCCTGATAGAGACTTTTATTGCGCTGATTCGCCCATTCACCTAGTTTTTGAATGGTAACCGCACCAATTTCACGTCTTGGCGTATTAACAATTCTTAGAAATGCGCTGTCATCTTCAGGATTAGTCAGCACCCGCAGATAAGCTAGCAAATCCTTAATTTCAGGGCGGGCAAAAAAAGAAGTGCCACCAGAAATCCGGTAAGGAATGCGGTTTTGCATCAGCATCTTTTCAAACACCCGGGATTGATGATTTCCTCGGTAGAGAATGGCGTAATCTTTATATTGAGTCTTATTGATAAAGTGATGCGCCATCAGCTCCCCAATAACCCTTTCCGCCTCATGCTCTTCATTATTAGCGGTAATCACTTTCAACGGATCACCATACCCCAATTCAGAAAAAAGCCGCTTTTCAAACACGTGAGGGTTATTGGCGATCAAAATATTGGCTGCTTTCAGAATACAGCCAGAGGAACGATAGTTCTGTTCCAGTTTAATCACATTAAGCTTTGGGAAATCCTCTTTCAGTAACACCAAATTTTGTGGTCTTGCGCCGCGCCATGAATAGATCGACTGGTCATCATCGCCCACCACAGTAAAACGAGCCCTTTGTCCCACCAACAACTTAACCAGTTGATATTGACTGGTATTAGTGTCCTGATATTCATCTACCAACAGATAACGGATACGGTTTTGCCAACGTTCCCTGACTTCTTCATCATGCTGCATCAGCAAAGTTGGTTTGGTAATCAGATCGTCAAAATCCAATACATTACAGCTCGCCAGATGTAAATCATAACGGCGATAACATTCAGCAAACTGATGCTCCTGAGCAGAACGGGCCAATGCCAAAGCTTGCTGTGGAGAAAGCAGATCATTTTTCCAGTTTGAAATGGCAGAGATCAATTTTTGCAATAGATCTTTATCTTCCTCCAGTAAATCGGCTGTTAAATCTTTCAACAGAGCCATCTGATCCTGCTCATCAAACAACGAGAAATTGCTTTTCATTCCTAACGCTTTGTACTCGCGCTTAATAATTTCCAATCCTAACGTGTGGAAAGTCGAAATCATCAGCCCCCTAGCCTCTTTGCGCCCTAGAGTTTGAGCTACACGCTCTTTCATTTCCCGCGCAGCTTTATTCGTAAACGTCACAGCGGCGATATGACGAGGCTGATAGTCACAAGTACGGATAAGATGAGCAATTTTATTGGTGATCACTCTAGTTTTACCAGAACCTGCCCCCGCCAAGACCAGACAAGGACCGGTAACAAATTCAACTGCTTGCTGTTGGCTAGGATTTAATCGCATGATGTTTAATAAGCTATATCAGGACAGTATCTCAGAGGATGGAATTGTAACAGAAAGGGGGGAAAGGAAACGCCGTTTTCTTTATGAAGGAAAAACACTTAATTGGTTGGTAAATCGTGACTTATCCTTCAAGGCTTTAGCAAACGGTCTCAACAACCATTTCATTGGATTCAAAGAGGGAGGATTTCTCCCCCTTATCTTTATCAACATCAACCGCCAACAGCAATACGTTTCATATCTGTCATGTAACCACGTAATACGCGGCCAACAACTTCAATTGGGTGGTTACGAATAGCCTCGTTTACATCGCGTAATTGGGCGTTATCAATACCGTTATCTGCAACGGACTTACCTAAATCACCCGCCTGTAGCGAACCCATAAACTTCTCTTTCAGCAACGGAACCGCAACATGAGAGAACAAATAGTTACCATATTCTGCGGTATCAGAAATAACGACATTCATTTCGTACAGGCGTTTACGAGAGATAGTATTCGCAATCAGCGGTAATTCATGCAGAGATTCATAATAGGCAGATTCAGCAATAATACCGGTATCAACCATAATTTCGAATGCCAGTTCAACCCCGGCTTTCACCATAGCAACCATTAAAACGGCGTGATCAAAGTATTCCTGTTCACTGATTTTGCTATCATATTCAGGTGAATTCTCAAACGAAGAGTTACCCGTTTCCTCACGCCAGCCTAACAGCTTTTTATCATCATTGGCCCAGTCAGCCATCATCCCGGAGGAAAATTCACCAGAAATGATATCATCCATATGTTTCTGGAACAGCGGCGTCATAATTTCTTTCAACTGCTCAGACAGCGCATACGCTCGCAATTTTGCCGGGTTAGACAGACGGTCCATCATCAAGGTGATACCACCTTGTTTCAGTGCCTCTGTGATGGTTTCCCAGCCAAACTGGATCAATTTTCCTGCATAACCCGGCTCAGCGCCATCTGCCACCAATTTGTCATAACACAGCAGAGAACCAGCCTGTAACATACCGCACAGAATAGTTTGCTCACCCATCAGGTCAGATTTCACTTCAGCCACGAAAGAAGATTCCAGAACACCAGCGCGATGCGCTCCCGTTGCCGCAGCCCATGCCTTAGCGATTGCCATGCCTTCACCTTTCGGATCGTTTTCCGGGTGAACTGCGATCAAAGTAGGCACACCAAAACCCCGTTTATATTCTTCACGCACTTCAGTACCAGGACACTTAGGCGCAACCATCACCACAGTGATGTCTTTACGGATTTGTTCACCTACTTCAACAATGTTTAAACCGTGAGAATAACCCAGCGCAGCGCCTTCTTTCATCAACGGTTGAACTGCGTGAACAACAGAAGAGTGTTGCTTATCCGGCGTCAGGTTAATGACCAAATCAGCCTGCGGTATCAACTCTTCATAAGTGCCGACTTGAAAACCACTTTCCGTCGCTTTACGCCATGAAGCACGTTTTTCTTCAATGGCCTCTTTACGCAGGGCATAAGCGATATCCAGACCGGAGTCACGCATATTCAGGCCCTGATTCAGCCCCTGCGCTCCGCAACCGACGATAACCACTTTTTTACCTTTTAAATACCCTGCTTCATCAACAAACTCTTCCCGCGCCATAAAACGACATTTACCTAACTGCGCCAACTGCTGACGCAAATTCAGCGTATTAAAATAATTAGCCATTAGTGACTCCGTTATCATGTTGTGCTCAGCAATGAAGTGCTGCGACTGTTTTTTAGATTTCCCCACCCTGTGAGGCGGTTATATATTTTCAATATATGACATGAAAGCCATTGCTTAAATTGATATATTAACAATACTACATTGCACTTTATGCAATACAGATTATTAGACAGGAAAAGGAGAATAGGCTATGGATATACGCGATCTCAAACTGTTTCTACATCTGGCTGAAAGCTGTCATTTTGGCCGTACAGCAAAAGCAATGCATGTCAGTCCATCCACATTATCTCGCCAGATTCAGCGTATTGAAGATATTTTGGGGCATCCATTATTTTTACGGGATAATCGCACCGTAAAACTGACCTTTGCCGGCGAGCAATTTAAACAATTCGCCCAACAGACATTGTTACAATACCAGCAACTAAAACACTCACTGAATCAACAAAGCCCATCTCTAAGCGGCGAATTACGTCTGTTTTGTTCAGTCACCGCGGCCTACAGTCACTTACCACAGATCCTAGACCGTTTTCGTGCAGAACATCCTATGGTTGAAATCAAACTCATCACGGGTGATGCCGCAGATGCAGTCAATAAGATACAGTCTAATGATGCCGATTTAGGCATCGCCGGTAAGCCGGAAAAACTTCCAGATAATGTCAGCTTCACCAAAATCGGTGAAGTCCCACTGGTACTGATCGCGCCTTCCCTTCCCTGCTCTGTACGTGCGCTTGTCATACAAGAGCACCCTGACTGGAATAACATTCCCTTTATTTTGCCGGAACATGGCCCTTCGCGTAAGCGCATTGAATATTGGTTCCGCCGCCATAAAATTAACAACCCTTTGATTTACGCTACTGTGTCCGGTCATGAAGCTATTGTTTCTATGGTTGCATTGGGTTGTGGAGTAGCATTAATTCCCAATGTCGTTGTAGAAAACAGCCCTGAACCGGTACGCAATCGCATATCTTTATTAGACAATATTTCCCTAGTAGAGCCGTTTGAGTTGGGTATATGTGTACAGAGAAAACGGCTCAATGAACCCCTGATTAAAGCATTTTGGGGATTGTTATAACAAACTGCGCTAACAGGTCTTTTTATTCATTACAAGCCTGATGCAACTTATTCTTGGTATTATGCCAATATACGTATACCCGTCATCTTTCAAGTTGCCTCTTTGTTGGCTGCACTCACTCACCCCGGTCACATAGTTCTCTATGCTCCCGGAGATTCGCTCCCTTGCCGTCGCGATGCAGCTTGAAATCCATAGGGTATATAATTTATGTGGCCTAATTCACAAAGAACATAAAAATATAACCATATTGTTCTCATGATAATATGTTTAATATAAGTTATAACCAATCAAAATAATTATATGGAAATATTGGCCCCGCATTAAATTTTTGGTCATTAATTATGTTACAAAAGAAAATACTTTTAATTATATCAAGCAGATAATAGCTATTTAACATTAAATAATTTAGATATTGTTAAGATTGGCTAGCAAAAATTGAATATTCCACCAGCAGAAAACAGAGTGGAAAATAATTCTTTACGCCATGCCATAACAATATTTTCCAATAATGAGATTATTTTTCCCTAGATACCAAAGGAGGCAACTTCATAATAATAATTTAATAATATTGCGATGACATAATAACTAATATTAATTATTTAACGAGTTAATATAGTTTAATTAAAAAATAACACCAAGGATTTATAATAATTAAATAAAATAATTAATTAAAATACACACAACAATTTAATAAAGGACACCATCATGTTACACAAAATAGACAAATCACCGTATTTTATTAAATTCTATAAATTCCATCTACAAGATCTGGTTTTCTCTTACAATATGCAAACAGAATGGCATCATCATCCTTGTATCCAATTAAGTGTATCACCACATAATTCACTCATGAGGATTGATACCGAAAATGAATCGAGGCAAGTACATGGATTCATTATTTCCTCTAATATTAGACACAAATTACACTCAGAAGGGCAACTCTGTTTTAATTTACTGATAGACTTAGCCAACCCGCTATGTCATTTATTACTACATCAAATGAGAGGTTCAGACATAATATATTTAAACCAAGAATCATCTGGCTTGATAGCAAACTATTTTAGTCACTGTTTACAATCAGAAACCTCTCCAGATATTTTCATCTTAAATAACCTTTTAGGTAAAATAGAAGATTGCCATTGTTATCAGGATAAACGAATCATGAAAGCAGCCTCTCTTATTACTGAATTACCGGTTAAATGTATATCTTCTCGTGAAATATCAAATCAACTCTACTTATCCGAAAGTCGATTCTTGCATCTATTTAGAGAAAAAATGGGCACTAATTTCCGTAGTTATCTATTATGGAAACGTCTGCATCATGCTATTGATGAGATACATTCATCAGATTCACTAACTTTATTAGCTTGTAATAGCGGATTTTCCGATGGCGCACATTTCAGTCGTACCTGTATGACGCTATATGGATTAAGGCCCTCTGAATTAAAACATGCCAGTAAGAACAGAATCCAACAAGCACAACAAAAATATTTCAATTTATCATCAACATTAACAGGTCTAAATTCTACAAAGCAAAATATCTGTGTTATGAATAAATAGCATTTTTGATAAATTACCTAAAATAAATAATTTATATTTATAACCGTTATTATCAAAGTCAGTATGTTAGAGATTCTGTATCATTTTATTCCTAATAGCACATTTAGTACCTATCCCAATAGGCGTAATTGTTGCAGGCAGTTTGAACACGGACAGCGCGGAAAAACCGGAGCGTACACGTAGTACGTGAGGATTTTGAGCACTGCCCAGGTTCAAAATGGCAAATAAAATAGCCCTATTGGGATAGGTAGTTACTATATTATGCACTTTTAATAATGATACAGAATTCAGAATAATGCCATAACAATACTACCGAATAAATCATCAATCCACGACAAATAAAACATACAGAGTAAAATATCACTATTCTGTATTAATAATTCATTTTAATGATATACCCTTCATCTTTCAAGCTGCTGCTTTGTTGGCTGCTTTCACTCACCCCAGTCACATAGTTATCTATGCTCCTGGGGATTCGTTCACTTGCCGCCGCGCTGCAACTCGAAATCTATTAGGTATACATGCCCTTTCAGATAATTTTCTACCCATTTAGCGACGCGACAAGTGTCTTTATAAGCCCCTAACATCAGTTCAGAACCACGGCTACTCAACCATTTCCGCCCAACGATAAATAACCCAGGATAAGGGGTTTTCCCACCTTCCGCATGGCCATTTTTACAAACGAATCCATTAGCATCCGCAGCGCCGGGAAGCGTTAACCATGCCGTATCATCTTTATATCCCAAACACCAGATAACGGTATCCACCTCATATTGATTGCCAGACAAATCACATAATTTATTGTCTTTTATATCAACTAACCTATTTGCTATTTTTATATCCAAAGCGGCTAACCGATGGTTTTTCAGATCGCCACAAGGGATAGGATTACGCCGCCGCATGATTTTCCCTACCAAACTGTCATAATTGGCAAATAACAGACCACTTTTGCTTAACCACCAAAAGATATCTTTGCCCAGTATTCTATTAGGTAAGAGAGGACGGGAAGAACCGCAAAATAACGTCACCTTCGTCGTTGCCGCTAAATCCTTAGCAATCTGACGGCCACTCGCACCATCACCAATGATAGCGACTCGGCTGCCCGCTTTAATTTGCTTAGGCTCACGATATTGATCTGCTGCGATTTGCTGTATATCGGTAGAAAGCTGTTCAGCAAACGCCGGAATATCAGCTAATTGATTAGCCCCTGTTGCATTAACTAGACAAGGCGCATGAAATACTTTTCCGTCTTTTGTTTTAACGCGATAGCCATTTGTATCATGCTTCACTTCAACCACTTCGGTTTGCGTATATATCGCAAGGTTATGATGTGAAGCATAGCGCTCAAGGTAATCAGCAACCTCATTTTTATCTGGATAGCCTTCTTTAATTCCAGGAAACGGTAAGCCATGAAGTTGAGTCATACCGCGTGAAGTGAATAATAGCATATTATCTGGACGCCTACGCCACACATCACCAATACGCGCCTCTCGCTCTAATATACAGACATTAATATTCTTAGCCGCTAACATAGCCGCTAGGCTTAATCCAGCTTGGCCGGCACCTACAATTAAGCAATCCATATTCATTATGCGTACTCATTTTTTAATTTGATATTTATCAATATTTTTTATCATCATCGAAATCTTAGGACAATGAAAAACTTTACAAAAGAACATCTAATAGATCAAAAAACAACGAACATCACAAAAATATAAAAGACAATTAAAAAATTTACTTGAATTAACTGGTCATATTCGCACTAAAGTGAACATTTTGAATAAATCAGCTATTTTTAGCATAATTTTAACAATATTGACAAATCCATATAATAATCAAAGCAATAATATAGCCAATTTATTCAATAAAAATAAATTATTAATGACTATCCTTTTTGCCTACATAACTTATGCTTTATTGCTATAACTTATAATAAACAAAGATTAATTTATCTACTCATTACCCTACCGGAGATAAAAAAATGGAAAATATCAAAAATATATACAACGGTATAAAATCTCGTGGCGGAAATCCGCTGAAATGGTTAATAGCCGATGTCGATCTGCTCTATAAGCTGTCTAAAGAAGAGCAACAGGAATTAAAAGCCTGTTTGCTCAAAGACGCTTTTCATTTCCATTATCACAATAATCCTTACTATAGAGATATTTGTGAAAAACAAGGTATTAAACCAGAAGACATCCAGAATTATAATGATTTAGTTCGCATCCCACTGATACCTGTTGCAACTTATAAATCAGCCGAAAGCCATCGTTTATTAAGCAAGCCATTATCTGAAATCGAACATGAAATGCGCTCAACGGGTACCAGTGGAATTCCTAGCGTTTATCGTCGTTGCCACGATACGATGGATCATACCGTATTGGCTGTCTATTCTAATTATCGCAGTATATTCAAAGTATCTGGTGGTGCCGGCCTATGTTTATGCCCATCAACAGAAGATATTCCAGAAATGGCGCTGGTTAAAATCTTTAATTTCCTGACAGGTTTGCTCGATACCCGACGCTATATGATTAATCAGGACCGCTTCTCCCCAGAAGATGCACTGAATCAATTAATCCAGTGGAAAGGCAAATTCACCCGGCATTTAATTGGCCCTCCATTCATGATCCATCGTTTTATCACGTTCCTAAAAGAGAATAATACCAAGCTCACTTTAGATCGCGATAGCATGGTCATTACTATGGGCGGCTGGAAACGTTTTACCGGGGATATGATCTCCCGCGGCGAATTAAATGCAGATATCGAAGAATGGATGGGCATTCCAGCTTCCCGGACACGTGATATGTATGGTCTGGTCGAAGCAAACGTTCTTGCTATCGAAGATGAATATAATCATAAGCATGTTCCTCCTTATATTCATTTCTCCGTTCGTGATCCTAATGATTTAACACGTGAGCTACCTGATGGTGAAACCGGGCAATTAGTGATTTTAGATCCACTTTCCGTTTCCACTCCCGGCATGTTACTAACAGAAGATTTGGTCTACTTGCGTACCGATCCTAACAAATCCTGGCGTAATTCTCAGCGAGTTCAGTTTGTTATGCGTACCGCTGCTGCTAAAGAGTTTGGTTGCTGCGCAGTCAACCTTGAGAGAAAAATGTCAGACGATGAAAGTACCCCTGTGACACCCGCTGTATAAATAGCAAGGTGGAATTATGTTTAACAACATCATTATTGACAACTTTTGCAATCCTGACTGCCAGGGGTCGTTATCCGCCCCCACCATTAAATTGGCATTAGGTAACCCGGTATGCGGTGACAAGGTTGATATCGACCTAGCACTGGATAACCAAGGGCGAGTAGATAATGCCTGTTTTCGTGCATGGGGATGTACCGCCTCCCTGGCAATGTCTAACCAATTTTGTCGCCATGCTAAGGGTAAGACTCTCGAAGAATTGAATGCATTATCACCTGAGGGCATTGATGCGTTATTAGGCGAGTTAGAACCCGCACAACAACACTGCCTTGATATGCTGCATAAGCTATTTGAGCAGCTAAAGGGAAAAATATGACAAGCCTATACTTCGACTACAACGCCACAACACCGCTAAGTGTTAAAGCGCAGTTGGCGATTAAAGATGCAATGTCTATTTTTGCTAATCCGTCCAGCCACTACAGCTTAAGCGGCATGGCTAAAAAGTTGCTCACTGACGCTAGAAGATCGATGGCTTCATTAATGGGCACAGTGCCAGAGCAAATCCTATTTACATCAGGAGGAACCGAAAGTAATAACCAAGCCTTATCCAGCTTGTTAGCAACGCTTCCCGGTTCGGATCTGTCTGCCCATCATGTTATTAGCTCTTCCATTGAGCATCCGTCTGTTCTGGCGCCGTTACTCTGGTATCAGCAACGCGGGCTTCAGCTAACGCTGATCAATCCCGATAATCAAGGGCGGATAAGTGTACAAAGTATCCAGGAAAACCTACGGCCGCAAACCCGTTTGATCACCTTGATGGCGATTAACAACGAAACCGGTGTGATCCAACCCTATGAAGCTGTCGCCTCTTTAGCAAAAGAGGCCGGTGTTTACCTGCATATTGATGCAGTACAGGCTATTGGTAAGCTTCCTTTCAACTGTGACACCCTTTCCGGCGTAACGACAGTATCTTTCTCCGGCCATAAATTTAACGGCCCGAAAGGTATCGGCGGGCTCTACCATGCACCAGGGATTCAATTAAATCCTTTGCTACATGGCGGAGGGCAAGAACAAGGAGTACGTAGCGGCACTGAGAACACCTTAGGCCTTGCAGGACTAGCGGCGGCAGCTAAAGAATCACTGAACGGCTTGCAAGAACGCTTCAATACTTACAAAACGCTCAGAACAACCTTGCTATCTCAGCTAGATAAGCACCATGTTAATTACCTGATTAACGGCAATACCAATCCAGCGTTTCAGGCGCCTTGGACACTCAATTTAAGTTTCCCAGGTCTTCGCGCTGAATCATTAGCCAGCAGGCTAGATTTACGTCACGGCATCTCTTTATCTCTAGGATCAGCCTGTAGCAATAACAAATCAACACAACGTTCTCACGTTCTGGCTGCTATGGGGTTACCCGATGATCGTATTGATAGCGCAATACGCATCAGCTTCGGATATACCACAAGCCAAGATGATATTGAGATACTGGCTAACGCCATTAAACAAGAAACGTATAACTTACTTAAAATTTCAGGGAAATCTTTAATTACCCAGGAATAATAGCAAAACGACATTTAAAAGACGGTGTGGCAGGAATAACACATTTATTAATTGATACCTATATTCCTGCACCTAAGCTCCGCCAATATTATTTAAACTTTTAGGGGACATTAATATGAAACTGTTTGAATTACTTCAATCTCAAATTACTGAATTAACTGATATCGAACCAGAAGATATTACTCTTGATACCCTACTTGACGATATTCATTTGGTAAGTCTGGATTTCGTCTCTATTCAGGTTGCTTTAAAAAGAGAAATGGGAATTCAACTGAATTTCGATAAGTTCCAGCGAGACGACACGACGACAATTGGTGATTTTGTCAATTATGTCAGTGAATTAGCAAAATAATCACCACCAATACACTGGGATGTTAGCTGTCTATGACAATATCACAACACAGCTAACATTCATTTTTATGATGCTTTTATCTGCCAATCCTATTATTTGGTTGTATTAAAAAACAAAGCATGTCACCAGGAAATGAATTTTGGAGATAATGTTTCATGAATATTCAAACGGGCTATCGTCGCGTTGCCGTCACAGGCTATGGTTCTATCTGTTCTCTTGGGCAAAATACCCAAGAAATTTGGGATGCAATCCTAAACTATCGTGTAGGCTACAAAAAAGAAGCCCACCCAGACGCTTCTGTTGTAGCTAAATTTTTCGGCAATATCCCTTTCTCTCCTGATGTATCTCGGTTTTCCAAAAAGTTATTAAAGAACCTGCCCAAATTCAGCAAACTTGGGCTGATTGCGGCGGATGAAGCAATCAAAATGGCATTTGGTAACGACAAAGCCGCTCTTGACGAAAATTACTCCCCTTTTGAACGCGGCGTCATTTTTGGTACGGGTTGGGGTGGAGAAGATGCAACCGTTGAAAACAGTCACTCCTATGCTGATCAAGGCATTGCCTCGCCTATGACCAATATCATGTCTATGCACAGCGTAGGGACAGCGGCGATTTCAATGAACTGGAATTTACGGGGATATCAAAATACCCCGGTTGCAGCTTGCGCAACCGGCAGTATGGCGATAGGTGATGCGTTTGAACTTATCCGCAGCGGACGCGCTAAAATGATGTTGGCAGGCGGCGGCGAAAGTATCAGAGATCCATTCATCGTCTGGAGTATCGACATTCTTGGGGCACTGAGTAAAGAACAGGAATCTGTCGAAAAAGCCTGCTGCCCATTTAGTCAAGATCGCAGTGGTTTTGTTATGTCAGAGGGCGCCGCAATATTATGTCTTGAAGACTATGACAGCGCTGTTGCCAGAGGCGCCAAAATATTGGCGGAAGTGATTGGCTATGGTAATTACTCTGATGCGTCAGATATGACCGCCCCGGCGCCAGATTGCAAAGGGCGGGTCATGGCGATTCAGATGGCGCTGGAACAAGCCAAACTCTCCATCTCAGATATTCACTACATTAATGCTCATGGGACATCAACCCCACTCAACGACATTAACGAAACCGATGTTCTAAAAATGAGTCTGGGCACGCACGCTTATCGTATTCCTATTTCCAGTACAAAATCCTATACAGGCCATCTTATTGCCGGAGCAGGAGCAATTGAATCTATTTTCTGTATCAAAGCGATAGAGACAGCAACGATTCCTGCAACTATGCACTTGAATAATCCTGATCCGCTATGCGATCTGGATTACGTCCCCAACATCCACCGGACTCACCAAGTTATCGACACTGCTTTAAATGTTAACTATGGCTTCGGTGGTACAAACTGTGCGCTTATTTTTAGGAAAGCCGACAGATGAACGTTCAATTCAGCAAAGAAGATCTCAGTCAATGGGCTAAATTCTCTGGAGACTACAATCCTATCCATTTTGATGAAAAAATCGCAAGAGAAGTCGGGTTGGGTGGTATTGCAGTACATGGCATGCTGGCAATGATCCCGCTCAAAAGCGGATACGATTATCTGTCACAACCAAATGGGGAAATGGGCAGACAGTGGCACGTTAATTTACGCAATCCCGTACCTCTGGATGCCTGCTATTGTGTCAAAACTAAGCACACTGACCGAAACGGGAAAACAACTTTTAATCTGCAAGACGAAACAACTAACCTGAAACCTCTGGTTGGTCACTATAGTTGTTTCGATTTTTCACAAAAAACTAGCTTTCCCGAAAAACCACGTTGCCAAGTTGCCATACAAGAGACAATAAGAAAATCCGTCGAATTCAAACATACCTTCCCGGAAGTCAATGAGTTCTGGATCTTTCTCGATGCGCTGATGTTTTATCTTTTTATGCAGCAAAGTGCCAAAACTGCGCTAGCAACAGAATTTAAAACCTATTTTGGCAAACAAGAACATGACGAAACATGCCTCAAAGACCTTATTGTCTTACATGTTATGCATACAGTGAGTTTTTCTCCAACGCTGCTCAATCGCCAAATCCCAGATGAAATGCCGAATATCGAATATACCATCCTGCCAAAAGATACATTCGACGTTGATGGCTCGTTATACGGTACGTTAGAAATCCCGATCTGGCTGAATGGAGAAATCTCTTTAGTTGTTGAGATGAGCCTGATGGGCACAACGAAAAGAAAGCAGATTGCCAACTAAGGTTTGATGAATACGGTATTGGCAGACGGATGGCAAAAATTTAGAGGAATAACTTAATGAGTATCAGCACACCTTGGGTTTTTATTTCAGGAGGATCACGTGGTATCGGCAAAGGCATAGTAAAAATGCTGGCAGCTCAGAACTATCACGTGGTTTTCACCTATAAATCAAGTACAAATGAAGCTCAAACATTGTGTCAGGAAATTGAACAGCAAGGTTATCGCTGTGAAGGCTATCAATGTGATGTCTCAAACGCTGAAGAAGTCAAAACATTGTCAACAGAGCTTATCTCACGATATGACGCTCCCTATGCCATCATCAATAACGCCGGAATTACACAAGATGCACTGCTGATAAATATGAAAGAAGAAGAGTGGCACAATGTAATTTCTACCAATCTTTCTTCTGTTTATTTAATCAATCACGCTTTTCTCCCTGAAATGATTACCGCAGGAGAAGGCTGCATTATCCATATGAGTTCAGTTACTGCGTTTAAAGCTAATTCAGGGCAAGTTAACTACGCTGCAACCAAAGCCGCTATGATCGGTATTACCCGCTCGTTAGCAGTCGAAGTCGGCCGATTTAATGTTCGAGTCAATACCGTTGCGCCAGGCTTGATTGATACTGAAATGTTAGATCATATCCCTGCATCACACAGGAAAAAACTATTATCTAACATCCCATTAGGCCGTTTAGGTTCAGTGGAAGATATTGCTCTGGCAATCAATTTCCTGCTCAGCCCCGGAGGACGCTACATCACCGGGCAAACACTCGTTATTGATGGAGGAATGACTGCCTGAGTCAGTTAAATAATTAACATCAATGGCTTCGTCTTCCTATTCTGTGATTATTTGTACCCAGATAAATGTTCTGGGTACTGACACAAAATACCGTTAATCATTGCCAGATAGACAATCCAGCCTATTTGATAAATGTTAATAACAATAATAAATAATTTTAATATTAAACCATGCTTTTAGCGTTAAGTGCTAAATATTAGCAATTTTCATTTTATCAGATGAGAAGGGCTTGACCTTGTAGTGGACTCCAAGGTGTTTAATCAAATATAAGCACATTAATTAAGACAAATTTATTTTTAATCACTGTGATGGGAGAGTACACATGGCTGGAGAAATACAATCACCTCCGCTTAATGAGAAAAAGTCAAAGCGTAAGTTAGCACTGATCCTCGCAACTCTCTTATTTGTTTTTGCCGGGTCAGGTTACTTCGCTTATTGGCTTATTTCATTACGTCATTATCAAGCGACTGATGATGCCTACGTTGTGGGTAATCAGGTACAAGTGATGGCCCAGATCACCGGTAGCGTAACCGCTATCTATGCTGATAATACCGACTTCGTTCAACAAGGCGACATTCTGCTACGTTTAGATTCTATTGATGCGGAACATGCTTTTGAACGAGCAAAAAATACATTGGCTAGTAATGTCAGACAAACTCACCAAACCATTATTGATAACGAAAAACTATTGGCAAATATTGAGCTCAAAAAAACGGCATTACAACAGGCTCAAGATGATTTAAAACGACGTGAACATCTGGGACTCACAGGCGCTATCGCCAAAGAAAATCTGATTCATTCCCGCAATAGCGTGCAAACAGCAAAATCTGAGCTGAATGTTGCCCGACAACAATATTATGCCAATCAAGCATTAGTTATAGATACCCCATTAGATCAACAACCTGCGATTAAGCTGGCTGCTTCTCAGCTCCGCGATGCATGGTTAACCTTACAACGTACCCAGATTGTAGCGCCGGTAACAGGCTACGTTTCCCGCCGCAGCGTTCAAGTAGGCTCACAAGTAAAAAGCGGCGCTCCGCTGATGGTTATCGTACCCGCTGACCAGCTTTGGGTAGAAGCTAACTTCAAAGAAGTCCAACTCGCCAATGTCCGTATTGGTCAACCCGTAACACTGATTAGCGATTTCTATGGCAATGATGTCATTTATAAAGGCCGGATTGTTGGTCTTGATATGGGAACGGGTAGTGCATTTTCTTTATTGCCGGCACAAAACGCCACCGGTAACTGGATCAAAGTGGTTCAACGTTTACCTGTCCGTATTGAACTAGAAGCACAACAGCTTATTGATCATCCTTTACGCATCGGTTTATCCATTCACGCCACGGTTGATACCCGAAATCGGGATGGTCTAGTACTTGCCAATACGCCTCGTAACGGCATGGTTTACGAAACCAACGTCTTGTCTTACAACACAGGAGAAATTGAACGCCTAATTAACGAAATCATTCAAGCCAATATCAGTAAAAATGAGTGAGGTTAACATGCTAAAAGAGCCACTATCAGGAGCCAAACTCGGCTGGCTAACCCTGGCTTTAGCATTAGCCGCTTTTTTACAAATATTGGATCTGACTATTGCTAACGTTGCCATATCGACCATTGCCGGAGACTTGGGTTCATCAGTGTCGCAGGGTACCTGGGTTATTACTTCATTCGCTGTTGCTAATGCGATCTCTATCCCATTAACTGGCTGGTTAGCAAAACGGTTCGGAGAAGTCCGGGTTTTCTTAATTTCAATGATCTTGTTTGTGATCACTTCCTGGTTATGTGGTATTGCCAATAGCCTGGAAATGTTGATCATTTCCCGCGTTCTGCAAGGTATCTCAGCCGGGCCAATTATGCCCCTTTCGCAAAGTTTGCTACTCAACAACTATCCTCCGCTAAAACGCAATATGGCATTGGCGTTGTGGTCAATGACTATCGTTATCGCTCCGGTTTGTGGTCCGATACTCGGCGGTTGGATCAGCGACAATTACCATTGGGGCTGGATCTTTCTCATCAACGTTCCGGTTGGCTTTGCTGCCATTGCTATCACCTGGATGCTGTTAAAAGACCGGGAAACTGAAACAACGGCCAGATCAATTGATGTGGTAGGGCTGGTTTTATTGATCATCGGTGTTGGTTGCTTTCAGCTATTACTTGATAGAGGAAAAGAGCTTGATTGGTTCAACTCAACAGAAATTATTGTATTAGCCATTACCGCCGTCATTGCCATAACTTTCCTGATCATTTGGGAACTCACCGATGATGATCCGATCATTGATTTATCGCTATTTAAATCTCGTAATTTTACCATCGGTACTTTATGTATCAGTTTGGCTTTTTTACTCCATATAGGCACTCTGGTTTTGCAGCCTCAACTATTGCAAATGGTGTTTGGTTATACCGCTACTTGGGCAGGATTGGTAATGGCTCCATTAGGGCTAGTGCCGATAATGCTGGTTCCACTCATTGGTCGTTTTAGTTCAAAGATTGATATGCGTTATTTAGTTATGTTCAGCTTTATCATTTTTGCACTCTGTTTCTTTTGGAGAACGAATACTTTTGAGCTATCAATGGACTTTACCACCGCTGCCTGGCCACAATTTATTCAAGGCTTTGCGATCGCTTGCCTGATTATGCCACTAACAGCCATCATATTATCTGATGTTGAACCCGCTAAAATCGCCTCTGCGGGTAGCTTGTTTAACTTTTTACGCACGCTGGCAACATCTGTGGGCACTTCAATCACCACTACCATGTGGTCCCGTCGCGAAGCTGTCCACCATGTTCAATTAACTGAATCAATAACTCCCCATAATCCTATTGCCCAACAAGCCTATGAGAAAATGGAACAATTAGGGATGTCACAAGCCCAAGCCAGTTACTCTCTGGCACGCGAAATCACTAATCAGGGATTAATTATTGCTGCTAACGAGATTTATTGGCTATTTGGCTTTATTTTTCTGATTTTATTGCTCTTTATTTGGTTGGCAAAACCCACTGTTGGAGAAAAGAAATAACACAATAATCAAAGAATTTATTATTGAGTTCTTTCCAGCGGAACATCAGCGAATATTAAATTTTGTCAAAATAGCGCCTTTGTTCAAAACGCTATTTTGACATTTTGTAGAACATATTTTTTCATTACCAAGACACCGATCAACCTCCGGCCGTTTTAGATGCCTGGCACATCAAAAAGAATTTAAACGCGGGAGTATCCGTCTCATCGTGATACGCATAGCCTAATGCATCAAGGTGACGCTTAAAACGTACTTCCGTTCCTGACAATTCAAATGCGGCTATCACCCGGCCATAATCTGTACCATAATTGCGATAATGAAATAACGTAATATTCCAGTGAGTTCCCAAAGTTTGTAGGAACTTTAGCAAAGCTCCCGGCGATTCAGGAAATTCAAAACTAAACAAGCGCTCTTTCAATGGCTTAGATGGACGACCGCCGATCATATAACGAACATGTAATTTCGCCATTTCATCATCTGAAAGATCAGCAACCTGATACCCTGCGGTACGCAATTCCTTAATAATTTCCCGTCGTTCTACCTCACCACGACTCAGGCGAACACCAACGAAAAGACAAGCCTGATCAGGATCTGCATCCGTATAACGATAATTAAACTCTGTTACCACCCGATCGCCTAATTTCTGACAAAAGCTCAGAAAACTCCCTTTATGCTCGGGAATAGTCACTGCCAGCAATGCTTCGCGCTGCTCGCCCAATTCACAACGCTCAGAGACATAACGCAACCCGTGGAAGCTTACGTTAGCGCCAGAAAGAATATGCGCCAATCGTTCACCTTTAAGCTGATGCTGCTGAACATACTTCTTCAAGCCAGCTAGCGCCAATGCACCGGATGGCTCAGCAATCGCACGTACATCCTCGAACAGATCTTTCACCGCAGCGCAAATAGCATCACTGTCTACCGTGATAACATCATCCACATATTGCTGACACAAACGAAATGTTTCATCACCGATACGCTTAACAGCAACACCTTCAGCAAATAAGCCAACTCGTGGTAAATCTACCGGATGTCCAGCTTCCATTGCCGCTTTCAGGCAAGCTGAATCTTCCGCTTCTACCCCAATGATTTTGATTTCTGGCATCAGTTGCTTAATCAACACTGCCACTCCAGCAATCAAGCCGCCACCACCAACAGGTACAAAGATTCGATCCAAACGCACATCCTGTTGCAAAAGTTCCATCGCCAACGTTGCCTGACCTGCGATTACTGCGGGATGATCAAACGGAGGAATAAAGGTATAGCCCTCCTGTTGCGCCATTTCTATCGCTTTAGCTTTAGCTTCATCAAAATTAGCACCATACAACAGAGCTTTACCGCCGAAACTACGGACTGCATCGACTTTAATATCCGCGGTAGTAACCGGCATAACAATCAGAGATTTAATTCCCAAACGATTGGCAGAAAGTGCAACCCCCTGAGCATGGTTACCGGCTGATGCGGTAATCACGCCTCGATTTTTTTGTTCCTCAGTCAAACCCGCAATCATGGCATACGCACCACGGAGCTTGAAACTGTGAACAGGTTGCCGATCTTCCCGCTTTACCAAAATAGTATTTCCTAAGCGGGCAGAAATTTTCTCCATTTCCTGCAAAGGAGTCACCTGAGCAACTTCATAAACCGGCGCGCTTAATGCCGCTTTCAAATACTCTGCACCACTTGGTGCGGAAGTTAAGGGAAGAAATGCAGCCATGCAATTATCCCCCTAACTTAGATTTATCACGGACAGCGCCTTTATCCGCACTGGTCGCCAATGAAGCATAGGCTCTCAAGGCAAACGATACCTGACGTTCACGAGCCTTCGGCGTCCACGCTTTATCACCGCGGGCCAATTCCGCTTCTTGACGGGCAGCAAGTGTCCTTTCATCTACATCAAGTTGAATTTTCCGCAGTGGAATATCAATATCAATAATATCGCCATCTTGAACCAAACCGATTAGCCCGCCATTAGCCGCTTCTGGAGAAACGTGGCCGATCGATAAACCCGAGGTGCCACCAGAAAAACGGCCATCGGTAATCAATGCACAGCTTTTACCTAGCCCCATTGATTTTAGATAAGTCGTCGGATACAACATTTCCTGCATGCCAGGCCCACCTTTTGGCCCTTCATAGCGAATTACCACCACATCACCAGCAACGACTTTTCCACCCAGGATCGCATCAACCGCATCTTCCTGACTTTCGTAAACTTTGGCTGGCCCACGGAACGTCAGACTACCCTTATCAACCCCTGCGGTTTTTACAATGCAACCATCTATAGCCAAATTACCAAATAGAACGGCAAGACCACCATCCCGGCTATAAGCATGCTCAATATTGCGAATACACCCTTCTACACGGTCAGTATCCAACGAGGGCCAGCGACAATCCTGTGAAAATGCCTGAGTAGTACGGATACCCGCAGGACCTGCCGAGTACATCTCCTTCACCGATTCCTCTACCGTCTGCATCACATCGTACTGATTAAGCGTTTGTAATAAATCCAGACCCAAGACATTTTTAACCTGGCGATTCAACAAACCCGCTCTATCCAGCTCACCTAAAATACCGATCACGCCACCAGCACGATGAACATCTTCCATATGATATTTTTGTGTACTTGGCGCAACTTTACATAGATGAGGGATCTGACGAGACAAACGGTCAATATCCGCCATCGTAAAATCAATTTCCCCTTCCTGCGCCGCTGCCAGTAAGTGAAGTACAGTATTCGTCGAGCCACCCATTGCAATATCCAACATCATTGCATTTTCAAATGCGGCTTTCGTTGCGATACTACGCGGCAGAGCACTATCATCATTTTGTTCATAATAGCGCTTAGTCAACTCAACAATGCGTTTACCTGCATTCAGAAACAACACTTTGCGATCCGCATGAGTCGCCAGTAATGAACCATTCCCCGGCTGAGACAGTCCCAGTGCTTCGGTCAAACAATTCATAGAGTTAGCTGTAAACATGCCTGAGCAAGAACCACAAGTTGGGCAAGCTGAACGTTCAATCTGGCTGCTATCCTCATCACTGACATTCGGATTCGCACCTTGGATCATGGCATCGATCAGATCCAACTTGATGATCTGATCTGATAATTTAGTTTTACCCGCCTCCATAGGACCACCGGAAACAAAAATCGCCGGAATATTCAGACGTAGTGCCGCCATCAGCATGCCTGGCGTGATTTTGTCACAATTGGAAATACACACCATAGCGTCCGCACAATGTGCATTCACCATATATTCAACAGAGTCAGCAATTAATTCACGTGACGGCAGAGAATAGAGCATACCACCATGCCCCATTGCGATACCGTCATCCACCGCTATGGTATTGAACTCTTTTGCAACACCGCCTGATGCTTCAATCTGCTCAGCGACCAGTTTACCTAAGTCCCGCAAATGGACATGCCCGGGAACAAACTGAGTAAATGAGTTAACTACTGCAATAATCGGTTTACCAAAATCTGCATCGGTCATCCCTGTCGCACGCCATAAAGCGCGAGCTCCAGCCATATTACGGCCATGAGTCGTAGTGGCAGAACGGTACTTAGGCATTATCTTCACTCCCGTGTTATCAATACAGGCGGGGAACGAACCGCCTGTTAAATTATTTATAGTTCTATTGAGGATTGACTGGATCTAACCAGCCCCATTTATCGTCTGTCGTGCCATTAAACAAGCCAAAGAAGGCTTGCTGAATTTTCTTAGTAACAGGCCCACATCTACCGATACCAACCTGAATATCATCAACACTGCGAACGGGTGTGATTTCAGCCGCTGTACCAGACATAAAAACTTCATCAGCCAGGTACAGAGATTCGCGCGACAATACCTGCTCACGCACTTCCAGCCCCAAATCTTTCGCTAATTTGATAATGGCATCACGGGTAATTCCTGGTAATGCAGATGAAGTAAATGGCGGCGTGAATAATATGCCATCTTTTACTTCAAATAGATTTTCACCCGCACCTTCAGAGATATAACCATAAACATCCAGCGCAATACCTTCTTGATATCCACGACGACGGGCTTCACTACCCACCAAAAGTGAAGACAGGTAGTTACCACCTGCTTTGGCCGCAGTTGGTATTGTATTTGGCGCCGCACGATTCCATGAAGAAACCATCGCATCAATTCCCTGCTCGAGTGCTTCTTCTCCCAGATAAGCTCCCCAAGGAAAAGCGGCAATAATGACATCCGTTTTATAGCCAGCCGGCGGATTAACTCCCATGCCAACATCACCGATAAAGACTAGCGGACGTATATAAGCACTGACTAAATTATTTTTACGAAGGGTTGCCCGACATGCTTCCATTAATTCATCGACACTCTGGCTCAACGGCATGCGATAAATCTTTGCAGAGTCATGTAAACGCTGCATATGCTCCCGATGGCGGAAAACCACAGGCCCTCTATGAGAGTCATAGCAGCGAATTCCCTCAAAAACAGAGGTACCGTAATGTAAAGCATGGGACATTACGTGAACTTTAGCATCTGCCCAAGGAACCATCTCACCATTGAACCAAATGTAATCGGATTGCTTCGTCATTCGTCTTATTCCTTTATTTCTACGTTATGCACGTATGAGTTGTGATTTTTGTTGCAGGATCTTGACGCCAGCGACATCCACTAATTTAGCCAGTTGTGAAGACAACAAATTAACCGGTTTTTGGCTGGCAACAATTAAT
Source organism: Photorhabdus luminescens subsp. luminescens (assembly GCF_001083805.1). Taxonomy (GTDB): domain Bacteria; phylum Pseudomonadota; class Gammaproteobacteria; order Enterobacterales; family Enterobacteriaceae; genus Photorhabdus; species Photorhabdus luminescens. Next base: position 101,679 of record NZ_JXSK01000012.1, read on the forward strand.
TCGATATTAACATTATCGCCATCCATTGTTTGATCCATATTCATTGAACATATCTGAAATCCACGATGACGCGTTACCCGTAAGATACGCTCTAATATTTCAGGACGGAAACGAGCATGGATTGCAAGTTGATGTTGCATCATAATGATTTCTCCAACATAGTTTCATTGCTTGCACCGGGAGGAACCAACGGCCAAACGTTCTCTAATTCTTCAATAGATACCTGTAATAAATAGGGGCCTTTACTGGTGAATAATGCATTCAGCGCTTCATCAATCTGTGATTTATCAGTGATATGTTGCCCAGGAATATCAAAAGCTTTTGCTAATGTGACAAAATCAGGGTTATCTGTTAATGTCGTTTCGCTATATCGCTTATCAAAAAACAGCTCCTGCCATTGCCGCACCATTCCCAACCGCTGGTTATCCAACAATAAAATTTTTACGGGTAATTGCTTGCGTTTAATTGTCCCCAATTCCTGAACATTCATCATGAAAGAACCATCTCCAGATACACAGATCACCATATCCTCCGGTCTAGCAATCTGAGCACCTATCGCAGCAGGGATACCAAATCCCATCGAACCCAACCCACTAGATGTAATGAAATTTTCAGGTCCATCAAAAGTCATATGCTGAGCTGTCCACATTTGATGCTGTCCAACATCGGTAGTAATAACCGTATTAAATGCTTTACGATCTGAAACCTGCTTCAATAACCAAGGAGCATAGATACTCTCTCCCTGATGGTCATAACACCAAGGATATTCAGCTTTCAGATCTTTCACTTCCTGTTGCCAGGGCACAATTGACAATGGCTGCTGCAAACGAGGCAATAATCCCTTCACATCCCCCAGTAACGATACATGAGCCTGACGTAATTTCCCCAACTCTGCCGGATCAATATCCAAATGAATAACCTTTGCGCGTGGAGCAAAGGTATTAAGTTTGCCAGTCACACGATCATCAAAACGAGCACCTACAGCAATCAGCAAATCACATGACTGAACAGCAAGATTGGCCGCTTTCGAACCATGCATTCCAAGCATTCCCAGATAACATGGATGTTCTGAATCAGCAGCTCCCAAACCTTTCAACGTAGAAACAACCGGCATACCGGTTTCCACAACAAAATCACGCAGAACAGAAACTGCTTGAGACATCCCAACTCCACCACCGACATACAACACTGGCTTCGCCGCAACCGCAATCATCTTCTGGGCTTGTTCTAATTCACTTTCCGAGCAGGACGCCTTTTGCTCAACCGGTACCAAATGTGGTACCAAATTCCCCTCTTTCAGCTGAATATCTTTAGGAATATCAATCAAAACTGGACCCGGTCGACCGCTAGTGGCAATCGAAAAGGCTTCCGCCATAATTTGAGGCAAATTTTCCAGTGAATCCACTAAGAAACTGTGTTTGGTACAAGCAAGGGAGAGACCTAAAACATCGACTTCTTGAAAAGCATCAGTGCCAATCAATGCAGAACCAACCTGACCAGTGATAGCAACAACAGGAACAGAATCTAACAACGCATCGGCTAATCCAGTGATTAAGTTTGTCGCTCCCGGTCCCGATGTAGCGATACAAACTCCCGGCTTACCACTGGCTCTCGCATAACCGATTGCAGCCATAACTGCACCCTGTTCATGCCGACAAAGCAAATGCTCCACACCACCATCGTACAAAGCATCATAAACCGGCATGATCGCACCACCAGGGTAGCCGAAGACCTTATCAACACCCTGCGTTCGTAATGCTTTTACAACCCACTGCGCCCCGTTCATTTTTCTATCCCCTGTGTTTACCCTGTGAGACAAGATGTTGTTCTGTTGTATGTTTCCGTCTCTATCTGATTTTGCTTGTCGAAAAAAAACCCCCGCGCCTTTCGGTGCGGGGGTCTTCGAGAGATTTGGCTGTTCTTCTAAGCCTTTCTTCGTCCAAGTGCAGCCCCGCACGGTGGGATAATAATCACCACCACGCTGACAATAATTAGGCTAATCACTAGGACAAATGTGTTCATAATCTTAATCGTTTAATTCGTTTGTTTAATCTATATTTAAGAGTTATCACGTTCTTCATAGCTTGACAACATTTATTTTGTTTTATTACTCAATATGAAAAAATATTGTTTATTTTCAATTAAATACTTTCAATTCAGATTATTTTATCCAGTAAATATCAGAATTTAAGTGATAAAAACTAACTAATTAGATATAAACAAAACAACACATAAAGCAGTAACATAAAAAACAGATCATTCAACTATAACCAAAAGTAAAGATCTTATTATTAATCACCTAGGTGATAAAACCTCCTCATTAAAAATAAAGCAGAATGATATAACACACTAAATTTATTCACTGTGAAAAATATATAAATTTGAATTTCAAATAAGTTATTTCAATAAAGACAATCTAAAAATACGATTTAAATGAAACCTCATAATAAGAATACAAAAATAATCAATTTTATAATCAAAAGAAAAATAAACCATAAAAATCAATTAAATAAAATATAAATTACTTAATAATAATTTTAAAAAAATCTTTAGCGTTGCTTCGCAAAATATTTATTAGAGCCGCTTCGCAAAAAAATAATAGAAAACTATTTATTATCTAATTTCAGTCCATCATATGCCCTTTCTTACGAAGGAGAATAGGATGGCCCTCGCTGTTATTTATACCAGAGCGACTATAGGTATTCATGCCCCAATTGTTACTGTTGAAGCGCATATTAGTAATGGTTTACCTGGATTAACTCTAGTTGGTTTACCTGAAACAGCCGTAAAAGAAGCAAGAGATCGTGTCAGAAGCGCATTGATCAACAGTGGGTTTACCTACCCGCCTAAAAGAATCACTGTCAATCTTGCGCCCGCAGATCTTCCCAAAGAAGGTGGCCGTTATGACTTGCCGATCGCTATCGCTATTCTAGCCGCTTCGGAACAAATACCGACCAATAAATTAAGTCATTATGAATTTCTTGGCGAACTCGCTCTGTCCGGGGGTTTACGGAAAGTTAACGGCGCAATCCCAGCCGCACTCAGCGCGGGAGAAGCGGGAAGGCAACTTATTCTGCCAATAGAAAACGCAATGGAGCTGGCAATTTTATCTCAGAATGAAGCATTAATGGCAGAACACCTCTTGCATATCTGCCACTTCCTTCAGGGAGAAAAACAGCTGCTGACAGCACCAATCCAACATAAACCTCCAACAGAACCATCACAGCCAGATCTTCAAGATATTATTGGTCAGGAACAAGCAAAACGCGCACTGGAAATCACAGCAGCAGGCGGGCATAACCTTTTGCTACTTGGCCCACCAGGGACAGGAAAAACAATGCTAGCAAGTCGCCTATGTAGTTTATTACCGCCATTAACAAACAAAGAAGCCCTTGAAGTTGCCGCTATCAATAGCCTAGTGGATACCTACCTTCCACCTGAACAATGGCATACACGCCCATTCAGAGCGCCTCATCATAGTTCTTCAATGGCAGCACTGGTCGGCGGTGGCGGACTTCCAAAACCTGGTGAAATTTCACTTGCTCACAATGGTGTGTTATTTCTAGATGAATTACCTGAATTTGAACGCAGAGTCCTTGATGCTCTCAGAGAACCGCTAGAATCAGGGGAAATAATTATCTCCCGGGCCAGAGCAAAAGTTTGCTTTCCTGCTCAAGTTCAATTGATAGCAGCAATGAATCCTAGCCCGACAGGCTACCATCAGGGAATTCACAATCGAAGTAACCCTCAGCAAATACTTCGATACCTAGCAAAACTTTCTGGACCTTTTTTGGATCGTTTTGATCTCTCAATTGAAGTTCCTCTGTTACCCATTGGAACATTGAGTAGTCCTGTTAGAGCAAGCGAAAGCAGCAAAAATGTAAGATTAAGAGTGCTGGCAGCGCGAGAAATACAACTGAAACGCTGCGGAAAAATTAATGCTCATCTGAATAGCAAAGAGACAGAGACATTTTGTAAGCTCAAACCTAACGATGCTGTATTTCTAGAACAAACGTTAATAAAACTAGGGCTTTCAATCCGAGCATGGCATCGAATTCTGAAAACATCCCGGACACTTGCCGACTTAGAAGAAAAAAAAGAGATAGAAAAACCACATATCATGGAAGCCTTAAGCTACCGCAGTATGGACAGATTATTAATACAATTACAAAAACAATCGGGTTAGAAATGAAAAAGGGGCAAAGCCCCTATATTCACAATTTGTGATGATATTAATCATCAGTGTCGGTATAGTCATCAGAAGCATCGACCTGAGGCTTACCGCCTGAAAGAGTATGAAAACGTTTTGGACGACTAATTCTTGCAAGATATTTGGTCCATACTTTTTCTTCCATTGTCACAGGCTGCCGCTCACCCCGGCAAACAGCAACAAACAGCTCTTCTACTTCGGTTTGAGGCTCGCGTTTACCAAGATCTAACTCATTGAACGCATAACCATGGCGCTCTAGCAATTGCGCCTCTTTAATGGTGAAATCCCCGTGGCGGGAGAACCCGCGAGGGTAGTTTTTGTTATCAAAAAAACGATTAGTCGTGATGAAGCTTTCGGCCATCTGACACACTCCTAATTCTAGTACTGTTACTATCATGCCAATTATGGCGCGGAGTATTAGATAGGCCTGGCGTTCTGTAAAACAAAAAATTTAAATCTTAACGATAAATATTATTGGAGATATATGTGGACACTGAATTACTGAAAACCTTCTTGGAAGTCAGTAAAACTCGTCACTTTGGGAGAGCAGCCGAATCACTGTACCTGACTCAATCAGCAGTTAGCTTTCGCATACGACAACTAGAAAATCAATTAGGTACCCATCTTTTCACTCGCCACCGCAATAATATCCGTCTTACAGCCGCGGGTGAACGCCTTGTTCCCTACGCAGAATCACTGATGAGTACCTGGCAATTGGCTAAAAAGGAGATAATGCATGCTTCTCAACACACTGAATTAACAATTGGTGCTACCGCATCACTATGGGAAGCATATTTAGCTCCCTGGTTACAAGATTTTTATAAAAAACATCAGGAATTAAGATTGGAATCTCGGGTTTCTACACGACAATCCCTTGTTAAACAACTTCATTCACGTGAATTAGATCTGTTAATCACTACCGAACCGCCTAAAATGGATGAGTTCCAAAGCCTATTATTAGGGAATATTTGTTTGAAGTTATTAACAACAGAAGAAAATCTAAAATGCCAAATTAAAAATTACATCAAACTAGAATGGGGAGCTGATTTTCATCATCAGGAACAACAGATTTTAAAAAGTGAGCAGTTACCCATCATCACAACCACCTCAGCACATATAGCCCGCCAACTGCTCAATAGCGTAAGAGGAGTCACCTTCTTACCAATACACTGGCAAAATGAATATTCAGAACTAGTTTCTTATCCAAATACTGAACTAATTGAACGTCCATTGTATGCCATATGGCTACAAAAAAATGATCAGCAAGCATTCATTCAACAGCTATTAAAAATACCTATCATACATACTTCTACAAGAGGTTAAGGGACTTTCATATAAGTCATTCAATTAGTAAGTATATGTTCTGCAAAATTTATGGATAGCAATACTATACGAAAACAGGAATGAAAATAGTAAGGGAGAAACAAGTCTTAGATCGAGCATAAAGTGGGATTACTTTCGCCATCTTCCCACATATAGCTCTCTATTTACCAAGTAGCCTTTACGTATAATTTGAAACTATGACTTAAATTAGACGTAGCGTTCCTACCTTATCGCTTTAGGTATCCTTTCCTTTAATTCAAGCCTTTCTTAAGAAAGAAAATTTCATAATCAAGATATTAGCTAAAATTCTTTCGCACCTATCTTCTAGACACCTGTTCATAAGGACTTTAACTAGTATGGAGATTGCCAGAAAGTCTAAAAGGTTACCTATAAGAATTCACTTCGATAATAGATAATCAGAAAGAAAGATTTTATTGCTACAAGATCGAATAATATTGAGAAAAAACTATTTAGCTGAAAGTGTATAATAGTATCGATGATGAATTAGAATCGATGGTAGCATGGGTTTTACGAACCAGACGATATCTGAAAATAAGTTCTCCAAGTAAGATCATTTCTAGGGAAAAAGCTCGCATAACGGGATTTTTAGTGTAACGGCAAATCCATTTTTCTTACAAAGTTTCATAGAAAAAGGCGCTGACCAAAAAGCCAGCGCCTTATCGATAATCTTATCTAAGCAGCATATATGGGTAAGCAATACTACAAACTACCTTAGTTGCTACTGAGCTTATAATTGGCAGGGGCGGAGAGACTCGAACTCCCAACACCCGGTTTTGGAGACCGGTGCTCTACCAATTGAACTACGCCCCTAAATTAAGGTGGCGGTGCGGACGGGGCTCGAACCCGCGACCCCCGGCGTGACAGGCCGGTATTCTAACCAACTGAACTACCGCACCACCGAATTCTTTTTGGGTTACGCCGCTAATGCGACATAAAACTTAAACATCAACTATATCAATTTTATCAGCTTACAAACGGCTTTCCTCCGTTTGCCCTTCGGACCGTCGCGACTCTCAACGTTCAAATCCGTTCCCGACGGATGTGTCCTACTCTCTGCTAGCAATGCCCTATGTCATCGTCTTATCCCGACATAAAGCTTAATTAAAGCCTGGCAGTTCCCTACTCTCACATGGGGAGACCCCACACTACCATCGGCGCTACGGCGTTTCACTGCTGAGTTCGGCATGGGGTCAGGTGGGACCGCCGCGCTATCGCCGCCAGGCATATTCCGTTTTATCCCGGCCGTTGCTTCTCCACAACCGCCCGAATCAATCTCTGAACAAGCTGAAATTCATCTCTCTTCCGTCTTCTGACCGCTGTCCGCTGTCTTCTGACACCAAAACACCTTCGGCGTTGTAAGGTTAAGCCTCTCGGTTCATTAGTACTGGTCAGCTCAATGCATCGCTGCACTTACACACCCAGCCTATCCACGTCTTCGTCTTAAACGTTCCTTCCGTGACCTCAAGTCAAGGGAAGACTCATCTCAAGGCAAGTTTCCCGCTTAGATGCTTTCAGCGGTTATCTCTCCCGCACTTAGCTACCGGGCTATGCCATTGGCATGACAACCCGTACACCAGCGGTGCGTCCACTCCGGTCCTCTCGTACTAGGAGCAGCCCCTTTCAATCTTCCTGCGCCCACGGCAGATAGGGACCGAACTGTCTCACGACGTTCTAAACCCAGCTCGCGTACCACTTTAAATGGCGAACAGCCATACCCTTGGGACCTACTTCAGCCCCAGGATGTGATGAGCCGACATCGAGGTGCCAAACACCGCCGTCGATATGAACTCTTGGGCGGTATCAGCCTGTTATCCCCGGAGTACCTTTTATCCGTTGAGCGATGGCCCTTCCATGCAGAACCACCGGATCACTAAGACCTACTTTCGTACCTGCTCGAGCCGTCACTCTCGCAGTTAAGCTGGCTTATGCCTTTGCACTAACCTCACGATGTCCGACCGTGATTAGCCAACCTTCGTGCTCCTCCGTTACGCTTTGGGAGGAGACCGCCCCAGTCAAACTACCCGCCAGACACTGTCCTCAGCCCGGATGACGGGCCTAAGTGAGAACATCGAGCATTCAAGGGTGGTATTTCAAGGATGGCTCCATGCAGACTGGCGTCCGCACTTCCAAGCCTCCCACCTATCCTACACATCAAGGCTCCATGTTCAGTGTCAAGCTATAGTAAAGGTTCACGGGGTCTTTCCGTCTTGCCGCGGGTACACTGCATCTTCACAGCGAGTTCAATTTCACTGAGTCTCGGGTGGAGACAGCCTGGCCATCATTACGCCATTCGTGCAGGTCGGAACTTACCCGACAAGGAATTTCGCTACCTTAGGACCGTTATAGTTACGGCCGCCGTTTACTGGGGCTTCGATCAAGAGCGTCGCCTTAACGGCTAACCCCATCAATTAACCTTCCAGCACCGGGCAGGCGTCACACCGTATACGTCCACTTACGTGTTGGCACAGTGCTGTGTTTTTAATAAACAGTTGCAGCCAGCTGGTCTCTGCGACTGGCTTCGGCTCCGGGGGCAAACCCCTTCACCTAACGCCAGCGTGCCTTCTCCCGAAGTTACGGCACCATTTTGCCTAGTTCCTTCACCCGAGTTCTCTCAAGCGCCTGAGTATTCTCTACCTGACCACCTGTGTCGGTTTGGGGTACGATTCAATGTCACCTGATGCTTAGAGGCTTTTCCTGGAAGCCGGGCATCAACCACTTCACCGCCGTAGCGGCTCGTCATCACGCCTCAGTGTTAAAAGAAGAGCGGATTTGCCTGCTCCTCCCACCTACACGCTTAAACCGGGACGACCGTCGCCCGGATGGCCTAGCCTTCTCCGTCCCCCCTTCGCAGTCACATTCAGTACAGGAATATTAACCTGTTTCCCATCAGCTACGCCGTTCGGCCTCGCCTTAGGGGTCGACTCACCCTGCCCCGATTAACGTTGGACAGGAACCCTTGGTCTTCCGGCGAGCGGGTTTTTCACCCGCTTTATCGTTACTTATGTCAGCATTCGCACTTCTGATACCTCCAGCAGGCCTCACGGCGCCGCCTTCAACGGCTTACAGAACGCTCCCCTACCCATTCAGAGAACAGACGTCAGAATACAGCTTACAGACGCCGCCCCAGTCCAGTCAGCATTTTCGCTATCTCTTCATAGCCATCGCGCCATTCCTGCCACTGAACCCGATTGATATAGCCCAAATCCAGACAATATCTTAACCATACACGCATCTCATCGGCACTGCCTAAGGCTATACTAATGAAACGCCTGAACTCGGGTTTGGAATAATGCTGCTTACCAAAGCCCTCGGCAAGGTTGGCGCAAATGCCCTTACTTGCCCGCCCGACCTGGTCCGCTAATCCATATTGTTCGTACTGAGGAAATGTCAAACTCACCTGATGAATTTCTAACGAAATTCGATAAGCTTTCTTAAACACGTCCAATTGCTCGAATCCATATGACATCATTCCGTCCTCTGTCTTCTGAAATCTGTCCTCTGAATGCCGCAGCTTCGGCGCATGGTTTAGCCCCGTTACATCTTCCGCGCAGGCCGACTCGACCAGTGAGCTATTACGCTTTCTTTCAATGATGGCTGCTTCTAAGCCAACATCCTGGCTGTCTGGGCCTTCCCACATCGTTTCCCACTTAACCATGACTTCGGGACCTTAGCTGGCGGTCTGGGTTGTTTCCCTCTTCACGACGGACGTTAGCACCCGCCGTGTGTCTCCCGTGATGACATTCTTCGGTATTCGCAGTTTGCATCGGGTTGGTAAGCCGGGATGGCCCCCTAGCCGAAACAGTGCTCTACCCCGAAGATGAACTCACGAGGCGCTACCTAAATAGCTTTCGGGGAGAACCAGCTATCTCCCGGTTTGATTGGCCTTTCACCCCCAGCCACAAGTCATCCGCTAATTTTTCAACATTAGTCGGTTCGGTCCTCCAGTTAGTGTTACCCAACCTTCAACCTGCCCATGGCTAGCTCACCGGGTTTCGGGTCTATACCCTGCAACTCATTTCGCCCAGTTAAGACTCGGTTTCCCTGCGGCTCCCCTATTCGGTTAACCTTGCTACAGAATATAAGTCGCTGACCCATTATACAAAAGGTACGCAGTCACCCTGATTCATCAAGGCTCCCACTGCTTGTACGTACACGGTTTCAGGTTCTCTTTCACTCCCCTCGCCGGGGTTCTTTTCGCCTTTCCCTCACGGTACTGGTTCACTATCGGTCAGTCAGGAGTATTTAGCCTTGGAGGATGGTCCCCCCTTCTTCAGACAGGATTTCTCGTGTCCCGCCTTACTCATCGAACTCACAACCACGCCATCTTCGAGTACGGGGCTGTCACCCTCTCTCGCCGGCCTTTCCAGACCGTTCCTCTGATGCTGTGGCTGATGCAGGTTCTGGGCTCCTCCCCGTTCGCTCGCCGCTACTGGGGGAATCTCGGTTGATTTCTTTTCCTCGGGTACTGAGATGTTTCAGTTCCCCCGGTTCGCCTCATTAACCTATGGATTCAGTTAATGATAGTGCAACGCATTGCACTGGGTTTCCCCATTCGGACATCGCCGGCTTATAACGCTTCATATCAGCTTACCGACGCTTTTCGCAGATTAGCGCGTCCTTCATCGCCTCTGACTGCCTAGGCATCCACCGTGTACGCTTAATTGCTTAACCTCACAACCCGAAACTGTCTCGGATTGTTCAGCTTGAGAGACTCGTCAATCACACCGCAACCGGTATCATTGACTGTTTCAATTTTTCAGCTTGTTCCAGATTGTTAAAGAGCTTATATCGCTAAACCGATTCCGAAAATCCGCTTAAAGATACCTTAACGACAACGCCTTTCACCCGTCATCTTCGCAAGCTGGCGTCCCCTAGGGGATTCGAACCCCTGTTACCGCCGTGAAAGGGCGGTGTCCTAGGCCTCTAGACGAAGGGGACCCGATGGTCAGCTTCGCAGACGCGCTTGCACTTTACTTCATCAGACAATCTGTGTGAGCACTGCACTCAACCTATCTCAGGTAAGGAGGTGATCCAACCGCAGGTTCCCCTACGGTTACCTTGTTACGACTTCACCCAGTCATGAGCCACAAAGTGGTCAGCGCC
>NZ_JXSK01000013.1 GCF_001083805.1 Photorhabdus luminescens subsp. luminescens
CTCCCTAAGATATCATTTTATATTAACTACAAATTGGTGAAATATGATGAATAAATCAGAGATTTTTTCTATTATTAAAAACATTTTGACGAAAGAATTAAATGTCGGTTCTCTTAATGACATAAGTGAATCAACATCATTACGTGATGAACTTGGGCTAGATTCAATGACTACACTGACATTTTTAATGTCTCTAGAGGATAACGTTCCAAATTTTATGATTGATGCAAATACATTGGAAGCCAGTGATGTACAAAGTATTGGCTCTGTCTGTGATTATGTTTTAGAACGCCTAAATGGTGTATCATGACATGATTTACGTAAATCAAGTTTTCTGCGAAATAATGAATAAGAGATCTCTCAGAAAAACCCCAAGAAACCGTTATTCCATATACCAGAAAGACTTGCATCGTATTTCTCAAGATGAATTAACTGATTCAACCTTATTAGAAGGTGAACAATACTCTTATACTGAATTAGGCGATTCTGTTCTTAAGAAAATGGAAAATTCTATTTTTTTAAGTGATGTTGATTTATCTATATTTGCCTATTGGACACCTGAGTTTGATCCGGATCATTCAGCTTTTGGTCCATATTTTATGGACCAATATAACCTTAAAGGATACTCATTCGACATTTGTGACAATGGAAGTTTGGTATCAACCACAGCTTTAGGTATTGCTGACAATTATTTATCTAGTGATAGTGCGAGTAAAATATTACTGTTAGGAATGGAGCAAAATACTATTCCTCGTAATATTTCTAACGGATTTCCAATACCAGAGCGGTCTTGTGCTATTGCAGCCTTACTCACAACGGAAAAAAGCAATGAAAATAAATGGATATTATTAAAAACAGGGCAGGTAAGTGAATGGGAGTTGGCTGATGGTTTGGATGCCTTTGGCATGGTAAGAAATATATTGCATCAATTGCAGTTAGATGAAGAAGATACTGTATTATTAACAGAGCGTACAGGTTATTTCTTTAAAAAAATACGTTTTCAAATAGAAGCAAAAGATAGGAAAAATTCAATCAAATTTGCTTTCTTGAAACCTGAAGTCACAGGAATGAATATATTGTTACTTCTAGCGGATAAGACACTAACACCATTAAATAGAAGGAACATATTATTAGTAGAGCATGATATGGAAAGTTTAAGAATAGCATGGTCTGTCTTACAAAAAATTTAGGAATCTAATCATGTTTAATATCAGCTATCCATTCGAATCAAAGAAAGAACAACGTTTTCACTGGTCGATGGAACAATTAGCCCAAACAGTTTTCTCTACATCAAGCAAAATTGTTGTGAGAAACGGGTTTGCTGTAGTTTCAGAAGAACAATGGAAGAATTCAGAATTACACTTTTTAGATGAAAAACAACATAGTTGGAAAGAGATAAATACTGTCACTGTTCTTCCTGTCTGTAATAGTCTGAAGCGCCAGAGATTATTATTATGCAAATTGAAAGTAAAAGATGGTGATATTGCTCCACAAGAGATAGCGAAAAAGTATGTTAACTATCAATGTGAAATGATACGAATGCAACTTATTTGGATTGAACGATGGATATCGATTTTACTTGATCATACAGCCCAACGTAAGGTTGGCAATGTTTCTCTATTATCAATTTCCTCTATTCGTCTCCGTTTAGCGCAAGTTATACAGCGTCAATTATTATTATTTCAGTGTGTAGGAGACATAAAAGAAAAAATACCTTCACAATTTGCTGAGCACGCAGCTGAAGAAATTGAGGAAATGATTAATATCCTGATTAAAATAACAGGGGGAAGAGCTCTTCTGCAACAAGGGTTGGTTGAAATGCAGCACATTTTTTCTGTTCTGAATCAAGTTTATTTGAGGAAGTTTCATGGTTAATTTTGACGATTCTATTGCCTGTACGCATTATGGAAAAAAATGGTTAGAGTTAGCTCAACTATTTCGCTCTTTGTCTTTGAAGGTGTTAGATGATCGGAATACTGTATTATCACATCTTGACGCACCGCTTTTCGACCAACTTTATATGGATCGCAGTAGTAGCTGTCTGGAAAGGACAAAAATGTATGAAGTGCTTGCTTACGGAGATCCAAATGTCCTGCTGTCATGTCCAGGTCCGTCTCTTTCCGGTATCATTGTACGAGAATTAGGCTCAACTGAACAACAAGACTATTTTTTGAATATGTGGCTCAGCATAAAGCTCGTACCTGTATGGCAGTCACAGAGCCAAGCAAAGGCTCTGATGCAGGAAATCCGTCTTCATTGTTAAGTGATGATTTTGAACTTAACGCTGAAAAATGGCTAGTAGGTAATGGACACGATGCTACGATCGGAACAATGGTTGTCAGAACTGGAACGGGGCCATACAGTATCGGTGTAATTTTGTTGACACCTGAAACCCTTTCTCATCCTAAAGTTTTTCGTCAGTTGCTACCTGTTGCTGGACTGCAAGGTGCTGGCTTAAGCCACCTATATTTTGACAAAACTCCTATCTCTGAAGAACACATTTTGGGCTTGCACCGTAGACCATTAGAAAGAGGTATGCACTCAGTGATAAAAACTTTTTATCGTATGAGGCCTTGTGTATGTGCTATGGCGTTAGGTAGTGCTCAAGCACTACTTGATTTTGCCATATCACATATAAGTAATGTGAAAGCTCGAGAGCTCCACTCCTCCTTGCAGATTGAAATTGAAGCTATAAGAAATCTGAATTATCGTGCCGCCTTGAGAATAGATGATAACATATTGGATGGTGCAGCTGTTTCATTAGCCAAAGCTTGTTCTACCGAGTTTGTGGAAAAAGTTGTTCGTATCATGCCAAAGCTTGTTGGAACAGAGCTTTTTCTAACAGATATCTGGTTACAGAAGACAATTACTGATATTCAAGGATATGAATGGATGGAAGGAAGTCTGGATATGCAACGTCTAAATATTTTGGCTGGATCTATATAATTTATTGAATATAACAAATAAATTGGTAATTTGTATGACAATGCAATCCATATTTCAGCGGAGACATTTTCAGCGATATCAGTGGTTAAAATTACTTAGTGATCTTTGGAATACTGGCATCACACTTTGGGGAACTATGGTAGTTTCTGCAACTGCTGTGTTAATCAACATTAGCATTATTAGTCATAATTCACCTAATATGTTATATGTAACTGGATTATTCTTACCGCTGAATTATATGATGATGTCCATCCATGAAGGATTGCGTGTACCTGCATTGCGGTATAGTTCACATTTAGGAAGTGCTAATTTTTCTCTATTAGGACAACGGTTATTATTGTTGTTTTTAGCTATGTTAGCATTAATGGCAATACTCATATTCAATGTATGGTATTTTCGAAGTGGTATTTCTTATTTGTTTCATATTGAATCTTCACAGCAAGATGAAGTAATGAATTTTATCATTCCTATGCTTTTTATTGGGATAATGATTGGTTTTGCCACATTAATTTTATCCACTTTATTTGGTCTTGGATTTAATCGTTATGGAAGCTTACTAGGAATATCAGGTACCGTACTTAATATAGGTACAACTTACTTAACTGAGATATATTGGCATCAGGGCTTACAAAGCCTGATTTGGGGGGCAACTTTTGGTAGCTGCTATCTTATTTTAGTAGGAAGTATTTTACTCTATCGTCAAGGCGTGGTTATATCTTGGTTAAGAATGAGCGATCAATTTTTTCAAGTAATAAAAGATATATTTACGATGTCTTTACCCGTAATGGGGAGTTTCTCCCTTGTTTTTATTTTTTTATTTTCCTTTAATTATCTGGTGTCTTTTTATGATGTTTATGAAATAGCAGGGTTTAGCATAGCTTTTCGTATACAGTCGTTTGTTATTTTGCCTGCTATTGCCTTAGGAACAGCTATAGCAATTCACTATAATAATTCTTTATCTAAACGGAATCTTGTCAGAGCTAACCAAGTATTTTTGATTGGTCTTAGTCTCACTGGTGTTATATATATATTTATTAGTGTTGCTGTATTCTTTTTGAAAGTTTGGTTAGTTAAGATTTTTACTTTAGATGAATTGATTGCTGAGGCTGCTTTACGCTATTTAAATTGTGTATCTCCATCCTATCTTAGCTTAGGCATAGTATTAGGGTTAATGACTGCTTTAGAGCAGATTGGTCAAGGATTACGAGTACTACTTATCAATATCACCTTGTATTCTCTGGAGATTGGAATAGCTGCATTATTAGGATTAAAGCAGGAAGATGCTACACGGTTGTATCTGACTATTGCTATTTTTAATTGGATTTCTGTGCTTTACACTTTTAGTATTTTTAATAAAAAAAGTGATTTTAACATTAACTGCTCTTCCGGTGATATACACTCTTAATTAATTTAATTGTCAGGATGATTACATGAATTATAATTTGGTTGAGATTATTAGAGATGCTGAAATGGCATATCCCCAAAAAACAGCTTTAATTTTCAACAATCAGAATTATACTTACAAAGATATATGGAGGCAAATATGTGCTATTGCAGCAGGTATGCGGCTGAATGGACTACAGCAAGGAGACAAGGTAGTAATTTGTTTAGGAAATCATGTAAACTCTATTGCTATATTTTTTGCTGCACAAAAATTAGGTGCCTGTCCATCTATCATAGCATTTGATACACCAGAAGAAAAAATTAAATTTATTTTAAACAACAGTGGAGCTAGTTTCTTCTTCACTTCTTCAAAGATTGCAGCAACATTACTAAAATATGATCATTTTTATTTTTCAAACATTAATTTGATTGTTGATGAAGTTGAGAATATATATGCTGAAAATAATTTAATTAATTTTTATGATTTTATTTCCGATCCGATTTCTGAAGCTAATATTCCACTTCAGGCAATTAGTGTTGATTTGGCTTCTATTATTTATACTTCAGGTTCTACTGGTGAACCGAAAGGAGTTATGTTAAGTCACCAAAATATGATGGCAGCTACACGGTCTCTGGTAAATTATTTAGAGTACCACCACGATGATACAGTAATGGCAGTATTGCCAATTGCCTTTGATTACGGACTATATCAGATAATTTTAGCATTTTTTGTTGGGGGAACAGTGGTACTTGAGTCAAATAATACGCCTCCACCGGTAGTATTAAGGCATATTCAACAATACCGTTGCACAATTATGCCTGGGCTATCATCACTGTATAGTTTACTTGATATTTATGCTAGTAAAGGTTCTTTTGATTTGAGTTCTATACGTCTTGTCTCCAATACAGGTATGGCTTTGCGTAAACAGCATGTGTCAATGATTAAAAGACTATTCCCTACAGCCAAAATATTTTCTATGTATGGACTGACAGAATGTAAACGTTGTACATATCTTCCTCCAGATGATCTAGACCGCAAACCAGATAGCGTAGGGATTGCTATCCCAAATACTCAAATTATGGTTGTAAATGATAATAATCAACCCTGTGCAGTAGGCGAAATTGGACAGTTATTAATTCGCGGAGAAACTGTAATGCAAGGATATTGGCGTAATTCCGAAGCAACAGAAAAAAGAATTGGCATACATCCTATTTATGGGGATCGTTGTCTATATTCTGGTGACTATGGTTGGTTGGATGAAGAGGGGTATTTTTATTTCGTTGGTCGTATGGATGAAGTTGCAAAAGTCCGTGGCCGCAAGGTAATTTTCAGTGAAATTGAAAAAGTTTTGTTTGGTCATAATTCTATTATAGAAGCCGCGGTTATTGTACATTCTGGTGAAGAAAGTTCTGAAGATAGTATTATTGCTTTTGTGGCAACCCAGACACAAGAGAAACTATTAGAATCTGATTTGAAACATTTTTGTTCTAATTTGTTAGAATTGCACCAAATACCCAGTGTTTTTATACAATTACCTCGGTTACCAAAAAATGCAAATGGAAAGTTTGATAAGCATCAACTGCGTCAAAGATACCAATCTATAATTCAGGAGCGGTCCGCATGAAACACCATCATGTGATATTGACATCTTGTGCTATTGTAGCAGTTATTTTTGCAGGAATTTCTATCAACTTGGTTGCTGTTCGAGGAATTAATAATACTGAGGAGAAAGATACAAAAATATCTGTTACACAAAAAGGGCCTCCGCCAATCTTGGTTGAAACAGCACAAGTCACTTCAATGAATTGGCAAGATAGAAAAAGTGTTATTGCTACAGTTAAATCAATACGCTATCTCCCTGTTCGAGCTGAAATATCTGGGACCATTTTGCAAATTGCACCTGCCGGAGGGCAGGTGCCAATCAATGGGGTATTGTACCATTTTGATGACCGCGTTGAACGTTTTCAGCTTAAGGAAAAAGAAGCTCACTTAGATATGACCCAGAAAAATACCAAGCGTGCCGATTTACTGGTGAATAAGGCAATTTCACAAGCAGCTCAACAAGCTGAGCACGTTAACTTAGCTCATGCTGTCAGTGAAGTAGAAAAATTTAAAAATACATTGCGTAAAATGATGGTTACAGCTCCATTTGCTGGAGTTGCTAGTTTACATGATTTGACGCCAGGACAGTTGATTCAGGAAGGCCAAACGTTATTTTCATTTTATGATCCAAATGATTTATATGTTGAATTCAATATCCCTGAAACTGATATTGGAGCTCTATCGCCTGGTGTCCAGATTAATGTAAGTGATACTGTCTCTGGTTTTACTGGTATAGCCAACATTACATTGGTCAATACTGAAGTAAATCCTATCAACAGAACTCTAACGTTACGAGCTAAATTGGAAAAAGGTAATTTTCGTCATGGTGCTAGCGTTCGGGTGACTTATCCTGCGAACGCTCCTCAGATGACGCTAGTGATACCCAAAGTTTCTGTACGTTATAGTGCCTATGGGCAATCAGTATTTGTAGTAAAAGACAATCGAGTCCAACTCCGTTCTATTGTTACTGGAGACGATAATGAGGGCATTGTCCAAGTAAGGAAAGGGTTAGAAAAAGGTGAATTAGTGGTGACTGCCGGGCAAATGCGTCTATACCCAGATGCTCCTATTCGTCAGGAAACCCACCAATGAAAATTATCGGTCTTTTTTTACGTCGTCCAATCATAGTAACAACATTTAGTGGCTTGCTGTTTATTGCTGGCTTGTTTTCTTTAGGGTATCTACCAGTAGGTCTCTATCCAAGAGTAGATGCAGACGCAATTAGTGTCAGTACTTTTTATCCTGGCGCCTCAGCAAATCTAATGGATGGGCGTGTTACGTCAGAAGTATTATCGGCAGTATCTGGAATTGATGATATTAATTACGTCACCAGCACTTCAGAAACTGGACGTAGCAAAGTGGTATTGCATTTGGCAATTGGTAGTGATACCCAAAAAGTACTAACTAATATCATGGAACGAGTCAATACCATATCTCATTTTCCTAATGATATGGAGCCACCGCAAATCTCCCGTCAAGAAGCGGAACGAATTCCTGATTTCGCATTATCATTTACTAGTGAAACAATGCAAGCTGCACAGGTATCAGATTTTTTGCACCGAGTTGTTAAACCACGCTTAGAATCTTTAAAAGGGGTGGGGAATGTAGAAATATTGGGTAGTGAATATGCAATGAGAATTTGGTTAGATCCAGAGCGTATGGAACGCCATGGTGTAACCGCAATAGATATCAGCAAAAGTTTAAAATTGGAGAATGCTCAAGCGAATGGAGGTGCTTTACATGATAGCAAATTACGTTTTCAACTTGTGCCAGAAACAGGGCTTTCAACAATAAGTGATTTTGCTAATTTATCTATTATAACTGCAACAAATATATCTCCGGTTCGTCTAAAGGATGTAGCTGATATAGAATTGGGAGGTAGTCAGCCGGAAATTAAATCTATTTTTAACGGTAAACCTGCCACAATAGTATTGATCAACTGGCAACAAGGTAGTAATCCCTTGTTAGCTGCTGATGATATATATAAAACTATAGGGGAATTGAAATCCAGTTTTCCTTATGATTTACAGGCTAACGTGCTTATCGACAGTAGTGAATATATTGGTGGTGCTGTACATGAAGTTTTCATCACTATTTTACTTACTTGTTGCGCTGTCACCCTAGTAATATTTTTGGGAGCAGGAACATTACGAGCTGTTGCGATCCCAGTTATTGCCATTCCACTCTCTTTGATTGGTGTGTGCTTAGTGATTTATTTGTGTGGTTTTTCAATTAATACACTGACCTTGTTAGCAATGGTTCTAGCAACAGGGCTGGTAGTTGACGATGCCATAATTGTGTTAGACATAGCTCTGCATCGAATTCGAATGGGAGACACTCCTTATAAGGCTGCATTAAAAGGAGGGAATGAAATTGCTATATCTCTAGTAACCATGACCTTAACTCTAGCAATCGTATATTTACCATTAGCATTTATTGGTGGAATTGTAGGAAAGTTATTTTCTGAATTTGCAGTGACTCTTGCTGGAGCTGTAATTATCTCTGGGATATTAGCACTTAGCCTAACTCCCGTCATGTGCGCACGTATGCTATCAACCAATCATCAACATTCCCTGATGGTAATTCGAGTGGAAAAAATGTTTGCTCGCTTCCGTCGCAGCTATGAGCGTATTTTAATCCGGCTAATGAAAACTGGAAATTTCCCACTATGGTTATGGGCAACTACATTAGCTGGAGTAATCATTTTGTTCATTATATTACCTCATGCATTGGCTCCTAAAGAAGATCAGGGAAGTTTAATGGTAATTGCAGAAGGCCCTAGTGTCATAGGAACAGACTATATTGAGCAACATACACCTATATTAGAGAATATTTATAGTACCTTACCGGAAATAGCTAATTTTAACTATGTTATAGGCGTACCAAAAGACAACCAACTGCTTTCTTTTGTTCGATTAATTAATTGGTCCGAACGTCAACGTTCAACAATACAATTACAACCTGAATTGCAGAATATTGTTGCTAAAATCCCGGCGTTACAGTCGGTAGTAATCTTGCCTTCTTCCTTACCAGGTGTCGGAGGATTACCTTTCCAATTTGTGCTCAAGCACGAAGATAAAGATTACGCTAGTCTGGATACGCTTAGTGATCTAATGTTACGCGAAATGCGTGCTAGCGGTATGTTTTTATTTTTGAAAAAAGATTTGAAATATGATACTCCACAGATTCACATACGACTAGATCGTGAACAACTGGCAAAAGTGGGGATTTCCGCTTCAGATGTTGGTTATAGTATGAATTTGGCATACGCCAATACTAAGCTACAACCTTTTATTTATGAGGGACGGACCTATAACGTCATCATGGCCTTGAAAAAAACTGAACGGGCTGCGATACAATCACTATTAGATCTACAAGTACGAAGTATAGATGGCAATCTTATTAGACTAGGAAGTCTGGTGACTCAGAATCCTGAAGTAGGTCCTGAATCTCTAAATACATTCCAAAAACAAGCTGCCGTGACACTACAAGGTGTGTTAGCTCCGGGAATAGGGCAATCAGAAGCAACAGAGTTTGCTCTTCAGCTACTCCACAATCTCAAGTCACAAGGAGTGTCATACGACCTATCAGGAGAAACACGACAAAGCAAAGAAGAAGGACAACGTTTACTAGTAACTTTTGCTATAGCATTAGTAGGTATTTATTGTCTATTAGCATTACAACTTACTAATTATCTGGGACCACTCATTGTTTTACTGGGTAGCATTCCTTTTTCAGTACTAGGTGCATTGCTAGCGTTATTTTGGTTTGATGTGCCGCTTGATATGTTTACACAAGTTGGCATGCTGACTTTGGTTGGGTTGATCAGTAAGCAAGGAATTTTAATGGTGCAGGCTACTGATAACTTATGCAAGAAAAACGGTATTAGTATTTACTATGCAACTGTGAGAGCTTCCGCGTCTCGCTTACGTGCAATTGTTCTAACCACGCTGACCATGATATTAGGAGCCTTACCCCTTTTATTCGCCAGCGGTCCAGCGGCAGAATCTCGTTTTGAACTAGGTCTGGTGATTATCATGGGAATGTTAGTAGGTTCATGCCTTACCCTTTTCCTGCTGCCTTCGCTTTATATCTTTGTACATAAAAAAACGAATGGAGCCACATCGTGAGTCTAATAATTAATGATATTGGTGTTTATTTGCCAGAACAGAAAATTGGATTGGAGCGAGTTCCTATTGAGCCTCAATTATCTGAAGATGCAATCAAGATATATCAGCGTTTTTATGGGTTAAATCGCATTGCTCTCAGTAAGATATCTCTGGAAGAAATGATGTATCGCGCAGCTCAAGATACGCTGACACGTAATGGTATAGCAATAGAATCTATTACTTTACTTATTCATGCGCATACTGCTCCAGAAACTTGGACTTACCCAAATAATTTGTTGTCGAGGTTGAACCGACGATTGGGATTGCGTAATGCAACTTGTTTCTCTATTCACTCGAATAACTGTGCTTCTAATCTTAATGGATTGCAGGTAATTCAAAATCATCTAATTGGAAACAGTGGTCAAGGTTATGCATTATTGCTGACAGCTGACCTAACTTTTAGCGGTATTTTACAACAGATTCCCAATACTACGTTGTGTGGCGATGCCGCTACAGCTTGCATAATTAGTCTAGGAAGTGATGGCGCCAAAATGAAAGCCTTAGAAATTGATTACTATGGACAACACTCTAAAGGTTCCTGGCAAACCGCAGAAGAACAAGTGCAATTTGAAACCAGTTATGCTGAACGCTTGGCTAATGTAATGGAACGCTGTTTAAAACAATCTAATTTGTCTTGGGAACAGATCCGTTGGGTTTTTCCCCATAATGTGAACTTGATTTCATGGCGTGATGTAACCCAAAAAATCGCGTTACCTCTGAGCAAAGTTTATTTGGATAAATTACCTGAATTAGGTCACTGTTTTGGGGCAGATATCTTTATCAACTGGAATTTTGCTAGAGATACACTGCGATTAGGAGATTATGTAATGGTTGCCACTGTAGGATTAGGGGCAGTATTCGGTGCTGCTATTTTTCAATTAGTTAAAGAGGACATTGAATCATGAGAGTTTTTAAACACTTAGGTGAATGGCTACATGATAGCGCACTGAAATATGCAGATCACCAAGCGTTATCTATTGATAATGATGTATATAGTTACCGTGAGCTACACGAGTTAGCATCCCTTCTGGCCCGAGGTTTCTCTCTTTCACAGAGAAAATATTGTGCTTTGCTTGGAAGAAGAAATGTAGGAATCTTAGCAGGTGTTGTAGCTTCATTGTGTTACGGTAAGACTTATTTGCCATTAAACGAAGACGAGACTCCTGAAGGTCTGAGTTTATTATCTAAAATTACTGACTTTGATTTATTGGTGACTTGCGCTGAGGAGCAAAAGTTATTGCACGATTTGTTGAAACATATAGATAAACCGTTAGTAATAATTTTGTCAGATAGCAAACAACGTCCGAATTGGTGTAATGATTATCCAAAACACTATTTTCTCGCACATGCTGATTTAGCCAGGATTCCTGCTGCACAAATGAAAACGGATAATCCTGATGCATATTTGATGTTCACATCAGGTAGTACAGGTAATCCTAAAGGGGTTGAGGTTGCACATACTAATGTTACACGCTATGTCTCCAATACCATAGCTCTGTATCAACCAACCTGTGCTGATCGTTTTTCTCAAATTTGTCCTCTGAGCTTTGATGTTTCCGTCCACGATCTATTTGTTCCTTGGACTATTGGAGCATCGACTCATGTTTTTGATTCCAAAAACAGTTTAGTGCTTGGAGGGTTTATTCGAGATAAACATCTGACATTTTGGGCATCGGTGCCTTCTATTATTCTATACTTTCAGCGCTCACGACAATTGGAACCAGGTTCTTTTCCTAACTTACGCCAATCGCTATTTTGTGGAGAACCTTTATTACAGAGCATGGCTGAAAGTTGGCATCTGGCTGCACCTACATCACATATTGATAACATTTATGGGCCAACGGAAGCAACAGTTGCAGTTTGCGGTTATCGCTGGCGCCCTGAGTCGACAGTAACTAATGAATTGATTGTTCCAATTGGAACTCCTTATCCTGGTACAAAGTTAAAGATTGGGCGCCCGCGTCAAAGCGAGGGGGATGTAGAAGAAGGTGAATTATGGATTGGCGGTAAACAGGTGGTTAGTGGTTACTTATCAAGTAATTCTATACAGGCTGATAACTTCGAATATGACGGTAGTTGTTATTGGTATCGTACTGGGGACTGGGTTAAGCGTGACAGTGATGGAATATTTCATTTCTTAGGACGTTGTGATGATCAACTGAAAGTCAATGGTCAACGTTTGGAGCGTTTGGAAATCGAGTCAATGCTAAGTAAGGCAGTAGGGATTGACGATATTGCGGTTATTGGCTGGCCTATTATAGAAGGGAACTGTGTTGAAGGATTAGTGTTCTTTATTTCTGGGCATGAAAAATCTAATCTAGAGCTGCGTAAAAGATGTCAGCAGTTTATGCCCCGAAGTATGTGGCCAACCAGATTGGTGATAGGGGCTATTCCTAAAAATCGTAATGGAAAAACAGACTATAAGAAATTAAAGGCAAAACTTGCTGAAGGTAAAGTATCTTCTTAACGGTCAGTACTCAACTTATAGAATAAAAATTTAATTTAAAAAACAGCATCTATTAATTATATATTCATTCTATTTTAAGATGCAGGTTTGATATGTGAATTTTTTATTTTAAATCATATAATTATGAGGTTAAAAACCTGCATCTTCACGATTAGAACAGTATAGAAAGAAAGTAAAAATATTTCTTAATAGAATTAAATTTATGCTATGGAGTTTGAAATATAAATAAAATGAATGGTGTCTATGATTTAATAAGAAGAGTATCTTATAGAGTTAATGAAAATAATATTAGTATAAAAAACCATTCGTTTTATAGTGGAATTTGATCATTTTACTAAACAATGGTAATAAATTGGAGACTTATATTAAATGCTAAATGGAGTCAATGATATATTGCACATCATTGGTAGTGGAGTAATGCACTACAATTGGCCATCTTCATTAGGAACTATTTCTGCTACTCTTTGGTATCCTGCATATGCTGGGAGTGGAACCGTAAAACGATACAGGGATATATTACATGCAAAATCAGAAGAAAATGCAATTCCCATGGGAACAAATTGGCCATTGATAATAATTTCTCATGGTTCTTGCGGTTCGCGTTTTGATCAATCATACCTTGCCGAATTTTTATCAACACAAGGTTTTGCTGTATTAGCTGTGGATCATCAAGATATTCAGGATGCTCAGTATCGTTGGATGAATTTGACGACTAGACCTCAACGTTTAGTGTATGCATATAATGAGTTACTTTTAGAGACTCTAGGTGAGAGAATAAACTTTTCGCGTCTATTGGTAATAGGCCATTCCGCTGGAGCGTATGATGCATTAGTGATGTGTGGTTGTCAGCCTTGTTTTGAACTGGAACCAGAGTTTTCATCAGTACTAGATGAGCTATCGTGTTTTGCAGTTGAACAATGTTTGCTTAAGGATATTTGTGCTGTGATCTTACTAGCTCCAGCTTTGTCAAATTTGTTTCTTGCTAATACCCTAAATGAAATGCTTTTACCTACTTTAATTTTATCAGGTGAAAGAGATACTATGAAGTTGCTAGGATCACCAACTGATTACGCAACGCACTTGCCTCATGCTAAGCATCATATCCTATTTGGAGCTGGTCATTACGCTTTTGTTTATGAGTTTTCTCCTTTATTGAAAGCATTAAATTCGATCGTTAGTGGTGGTGATTATGTACCAAGAAAAGAATTGCATTATAAAATAATGAACTATATTTCAGCTTTTATAACGCCATTTAGCACAGGGGAAACTATATCTTTACCAAGGAAGCTTATTTATGTTTGATCCTATTAATCACTACCGGCAGCATACTGAGGTGACATTAGCAGAATCATATTCATCTCAGCTTGATAACTTACCTAATGGTGTGGAGGAATTAATTTCTATTGTTCAGAATTTATTGATTCATTATCAGACAGAAAAAGACAAGCTTAACCCAGATATCATTTCTATACGTAATATAGAAATAGATAGCCGCTGTGTTTCACTGATGTTAAAAAAACTTTTGTTACTTGATGATTCAGGTTTTTTAAATCCTCGGCCTCCAGAAAAACGTTTATTATCTACTTGTCGGGATTTTTCGGTTTTATTATGTTCCTTTATGCGACATAAAAATATTCCTGCAAGAGTCCGTTATGGATTTGCTCATTATCAATATAATGATGAATGTCCGATGCATGATCATACTTTGGTAGAATATTGGAATGGTACTAGATGGTTATATGCCGAAAGTCGATTAAATGTTTCTCCTAAGCCATTATTAGATGTTAATCCATCAGATTTTCCTCGGTATTTATTCTTTAGTGGCGCAGAAATATGGAAGCATATCCGACAAGGAACAATGAATGAGCGTATTTTCAGTGGATATCGATTTGATGATGGATATGGGCAATGGATAGTACGTAATTTATTCTTTTTAGACTTAGCTTCATTGGCTGGATATGAACCGTTGATATGGGATAGCTGGGGAATACTGCTGGAGGAAAAGCCCGGAGTTAGGGTGACGGATGTACAACAACTAAACTTTTTGGATCGTATGGCATTGTTGGATCCTTGTTTACCAGATGAATGTAATGAACTGATTACGTCTTTTAATAATTACAGTGGACTGAGTTATCGAGGAAAAGTTCATAGTTTTAGCCCGGTATCCGGTGCTTATTGTGTCGATTTACATGCTATATGGAGTAAATAATTCATATGATGACTTTAGAGACTCTTGCTAGCTATGTACCTCAAAAGAGACTTGAGGTTGAAAGGGAATACCAACGCTTAGGTTTAACCCAAAATGAGGCGCGGGTATTTAGCCGTATGTATGAATTATCTCATTGTCCAGTAGAGGAAGGCAGTGAAGAAGAAATGCTGCTAAAACCCTGCAAGGAATTGTTTCAACAAGCTCCCCACATTAAGCAAGAAGTTGTATTGCTAGTTTATGCTCATACGGGGACTATAAGTGGTGTATGGGGTCAAAATATGGCTTCATTGCTTGTTCGACGCTTACAGCTACCTAATGCTGTTGCTATAGGAACCAGCAGCAACAATTGTGTATCCATATTTTCCGCATTATCTTTAGCAAAACATTATTTACAGAATGCACTTCCTAATAGTAAAGCTTTGATAGTAGTCGGGGAAATTGCTGACAGTTTTGAACTTAGAATAGTTCCTAATGTAGCGGTAATCGGTGATGCCGCCGCCGCCACTTTGCTATCTCTTAACGGGAAAGGTCCAAGCATTCTTGCTCATTCTATACATAATTATCCAGGGTATTCTCAAGGTATTTGGTTACCAACTAATTCTGATGCCTATCGAGATTTTGCAGCGAATTATCAACTCAGATTACAATCTGTGATTCAAGATGTATTACGGCAGGCGGATATTACGATGGATGAAATATCTTATATTATTCCACATAATGTGAATATTTTAATATGGCGTCGAGCAGCAGAATTTATGAACATTCCTATAGAAAAGATATTTCTTAAAAACATTAGTGAAACAGCACATTGTTTTGGTGCCGATATGCTTATTAATTTACATTCGTTGAAAAATAGTGAAGAATTACATTCAGGAGATAAAGTTTTGCTGATTTCTGCTGGGGTAGGTGGTCTATTTGGCACCTCTTTATTACTTTATTCGTAATTAACCAGTTATGGATATATCCTTTATTTTTTAATAAAGCAAATGTATTTTTATTTCCATGAATATATATGGTAGGGGGGGTATAACTTTAAAAATACCAGAGATTAACTCTATTCATAAGAATTTTATAATTCTGTTGGTGAATTATATATACTAATGCTGTCTTTTTCTAATGTGAGGTAAATTATGAATGTAAAAAATGTAATGACACAGAAAAGTTTATCGATGAAAATAGCAGAAAAATTTGTCATTAAAGACGATTGTTTGGAAATAGGAGGGATACCATTAACCCGACTGGAAACTCAAATAGGACAAACTCCTTTTTTTGCCTATTCTAGAAAACATATTGACCATCAAGTGCGTCTACTACGTAAATATTTACCTGAAAAAATTAGTATCCATTATGCAATTAAAGCAAATCCTTTTGTACCCCTTATCCACCACTTATCCCAAAAAATTGAAGGGTTTGATGTTGCATCTGCGAATGAAATGGCATTGGCGCTAAATACAGGAATCTCTCCTGAAGATATTAGTTTTGCAGGGCCGGGTAAAACAGATACAGAATTAAAAAGAGCAATTTCTGCACAGGTATTGTTAAATGTCGAGTCGTTAAATGAGTTACGGCGAATTCAAATATTGTCTGAAAAACTTAGTTTGTGCGCACGTGTTTCTTTACGTATAAACCCTAATTATAATCTTAACTCCTCTGGCATGAAGATGGGAGGTGGACCACGCCAATTTGGTATGGATGTAATTTATGTCCCTGATGCACTGATGTTTATACGTGATTGTCCAGATTCCCTAGTTTTTGAGGGATTTCAAATTTATCCTGGCTCACAAAATTTACGTGCAGAGCATCTGATTGAAGCTCAAAATAAGGCTCTAGATTTAGTAATTGAATTATCACGGTTTGCTCCATCTCCAATACGTCGTTTTAATCTAGGAGGTGGTTTTGGAGTCCCTTACTTTCAGGGAGATACAGAACTAAATATTACCGAAGTAGGCAGTGCGATGCACAAACTGGTAGAACGTGCAGAGAAGTTCCTACCTGAAACAGAAATTATTTTGGAGTTAGGTCGTTATTTAGTTGCTTCATCTGGAATTTATGTGACTAAAATTGTTGAACGTAAGATCTCTCACGATATGGTCTTTTTAGTTACGGATGGTGGAATGAATCACCACCTATCTGCATCAGGAAATCTGGGTCAACTAATAAGAAGAAACTATCCTGTAATCATTGGTAACAAAATTAAAGGAAAGAAACGTGAAACAGTGAATATAGTTGGCCCACTCTGTACCCCACTAGATATCCTTGTTCATCAAGGAGATATGTCAGCGGCAATTCCGGGGGATTTAGTGGTAATTTTTCAATCTGGCGCTTATGGTTTAAGCGCAAGTCCAAATCATTTTCTAAGCCAAACAAATGCAGTAGAAATATTAGTTTAATGGTATCAATACATTTTGTTGATTATTTTAGAAATATTGTTTTAGATTTATTATGTGATTTTTTGGGGGGAAACCCCCAAATTATACATTGGGTATATTTTGTGATGCCTTTCAATATATGCTCCAATGGGTTTTTCATGGATTTCCATTGGACGTGAATAACAAATTGTCCTTATTGCCAATTTCTTGATATATGTTCGTCGATTGAGATTATACCGCTTTATACATAGGTAAAAATTTTTCCTACCAAATGTGCTTTTCTGGGACCAATTTCTTTGACATAACTCCCCTTCCCAAAGGCTTATCGAAAGCTGAGAGAGAAACCACAAGACAATATTGCAGTTATCCCTCAACAACACCATCATCATTTCCCCGTAAAAACGGGGAGCATTTCCACTCCAGCTATCATCCAAAACCTGAATCTGGTTTATCCCCATCAATTCAAGGAACTCTGACTTTCTATGTCAATGACCTTTCCGGATGACGGTTGATCCCCGTAGATTACGGGGAACAAGTTGTAACAAATGGCGATAGCTCTGTATTTAGCGGTTTACCCCCGTAGAAACAGGGAACAAGTCTATCTCTGCCAGCTAAAACGCTAGCTGTTCGGTTTATCCCCGTCAATAACAGGGAACACGCTTCCAACCCCTAAGACACAACAGTATCAGTTTGGTTCACCCCCGTGGACACAGGGAACACCGCTTACTACCGACTTTATCACTGTTACTGTCCGGTTTATCCCCATTAGAGGCAGGGAGCATCAGGAAAGCCGATTATCAGCGTCATTTTCACACGGTTTATCCCCGTTAATACAGGGAATACATCTTTAACTTTACAACTATTTGGAGCACTGCTAGGTCCATCCCCGTCAGTACAGGGAACATTTAGTCAACATAGTAAAACATCACTCATGCCGCGGTTTATCCCCGCAAATGCAGGGAACACTTAAATCCTCTCGTTGACGAGATACATCGAGTTTGGGTCACCCCGGTAACGCTCAGGAACGTCTACTAACACGACATCCTATCATTAATTATAGCGGTTTATCCCATTAAACACAGGGAACATATTCTGTCTGGTTCAAATGTGTACCAAAATTCAGGTTCATCCCCACAGGCGTGAGGAACACGGTAATTATTTTATCCATATTTCCGTAAGTAGCGACTACTTCCTCTACTCTACAGAATGATATTCATTAGCAATATCACTTTTTACCATGCTTTCGAAATGTAACACAAACACTTAACAACCGCGAATGCGCCACCTTTACCTTTAACATCAATATCCCAATACAACAAAGAATATTGCATTACTAGCTCCGACAAAAATAAATTTCCATTACACTGATCTGATTAGCATCAATCCGCATCCCATCGCTTTAGCACGACCAAAGCCTTTTGCATACTGTTCCAAATATAGCTCGCCATCGGTCACTGTCAAAAGTCCTTGGAAATCAACGCTGGAAAATTGTATTTTCTGCCCCTGCTTTTTTACGCTTCGATGCTGGGTATAACCTTCAACATCCAGTAAATCGTCAAACTGAATGCCCCACTGCTGCATACGGCGATTATTCAACAACCAATTACGGGCAGCATTATCCATCATGGCTTTTATTTTCCCCTGCTCCGTTTCACCTTGCTGCCTTGCCAGAAACTTAGCATGCATCAAGACATCATGACGCTGACGTTTTCCAGAAGGATCGGTAATACAGATTGTTGGATTAACGCGTAATTTGAAAGCTAAACGTTGCCCCTCTTTCAATTGAGGATAAAATGCTTTCGTTTCCACCTCAAACAATGGCGACTCAGTTTGAGGTGATGTTTTAGATAAAACATAGAATACGGGTAATCCCATTATTCCAAACTCTTCCCGAAATAGAAATTGACGTTTTTCGTCTGACGAAAACAATTTCCATAACAATTGATGAGAAGTATAAACGCCATTCGCACCCAGTTTTGCTAATATATTTGCTGTTTGACTCGATTGCCGAAGCACAACTTTAGACAAATACATCAACACCCTCCTCGACAGAAAGTTGATACATAGTACGTTGCCGGAATTGCCAACGCGCCCGGTTAATCGGCTCATCCCAAGGATGGCTGATTAAGATATTTGAAGAGCTCATTTCATCTTTATTCCCCTCCCAAAAATAAGTCACAGTACCATTTGCGCCTAGCCATAATTTATCCTCTCTATCAGAATGAATCAGCGGTGGAAAAGGGATATCCAACGCGGTTTTTAATGCCGATGACGTAATGAGTTTAGGGCAGAGAGGTAAAGCAAGCGGGCAAGATTTACGTCCAAGATGCAAGATAAATACAGGTTTAAGCAAAGCATCCCGTAATTGTTCAAGCGTAAAACCAGTATGTTCAGTTAATGTAATAGCCACGATCCAAATACCATCGCAACGATAATCACGATTAGACAGAATGGTATTCAGTTTATCTGACCTTAATTCACTTTTACGGTTCTGATGAACCACATTATTATTGTGCGTCGGCACTTGCGTCGTATGATAATCACGCATTAAAGAGCCAGGAACTGTCTGTTTAATTGCAATTAACACACTTTTTTGTAATTTTGCTAATTCAGACTCATTATCTCGTCGAATACCTAACGCGGCGCCTAATAATCCCAAAATCGCCGAGCGACCCGGATACAATTCCGTCGGCCGCTCTCCTCCAACCGCAGGTTGGCCCCAACTTGCCATCGGGCCATATAATCGGAAGACTAAATATGCTTTCATTCTGCCCCCATTACTGCACAACAAATTCAAGTAGCTCGGTCAAAGTTCCTTCCCCGGTGAATGTGTTGAATTTATAGCGGGCATCGGCACAAGTACCGTAAACCTGATCAATATTGTGCATTTGGCTTTCTAATGCATTAATTGCCGATGGCCCTTGGTCGCTGTCATTAATAGGTTTTAAAAATGCAACGGATAAAGAACGAGGTTGTTGTTCACCTTTCTCAGCGAGAGCAAAACTGGCATAAGCACGAGAAGCAAAACTATTTTGTTTACCCGCAGGCGATACTTTCACAGCGGCTTCTGTTAATGCTTTAATCGCTTTATTAGCAAGAGTTTCATCGCCATCCAAATTTTTTATTAATTGCGTTTTATTAATGCAGATATAACTGTAAAACAACGCGGCGGCAAAACCCAATTCCCCGATATGGGCCGACCCGGTATCTTCCTTACCATCATTTAAATCATCCACCGCGGTAAAATAATCATCTTCAATAACCACACTATGCACACTAATAGCATGAGCGACCTGACAGGCGGCCTCGACGTTAAACGCAGGACTTGAAGCTAACATCCGACCAAACAAAGCAATATCCACCGCCGTTTGTTTAGTCTTTAATAAATTAAGCTCTTCGGCTGTTGGTCCCCGGTTTTCTTCCGCCAGCACCTCAATTAACGACATGACAGATCGTTGCTCTGCCGGGCTGATATGCGCCAATTGTTCAATTTCTAAAGCATCTTTTTTTGTTTTTCCAAAAACACCGGCAATCGTTGTAGCCAATGCTTTCGCGGATTTTTCTTTCACTCCAGCACTGACCAAAGCGTCAAATACCTTAATACCAAATCGCTTGGTGCGAATACCAATATTCTCTGATAACACCTGTTCAAATAATTCAGAAGTACGCCAGTGGCGTTTTAAACTTTGAGAACTCACGCGTAAACGTTCAAAACCGCCCATTCTCGCTGTTTTAGGCCGGCCTAAATCATCTCGATTCAGATTAGATGGCGCATAGGAAGTTAATAAGTGTAATTGAATAAACTGACTCATAATAATCATCCTAAACTCAATTAATGAAAATCCGATAAATCAACCGATTTACCACTCGCTGCACGGTAATAATCCATAACCCACTTCACCTTGATACGCTTATCCGCCTTACATGGCCGTAATTGTCCATATTCAGCGAACCATTCCTCAATGTCCCGCGCTAAAGCCAAAACAGAAATATTGCCTTTAACTTTCTGTAAAACTTGACGTAATCGACGTAGTAATTCGTTCGGTGTTTTAGCATTTTGTAATTGTGAAAATCTTAATTCACTGACAACCGGTTTATTTCCTCCTCCTTTCTTACCCGCCGCTACTGCCAATGTAATATCACTGTTGCTTTTAACATAAACTAATGTTGCCGCCATCGTGGCCCAATATTCCAATTTTACTGGATTATCCGATAAGCTAATTTCATCCGGTAAACTAAACCATAAATCCCGAAAACCTTCAGTTAACATAGCCATCTCAACGTTTTCACAGCGCTTTAACTGGGCTTTATAAGTCAAAGGCGCTGGAATAATACCTTTCTCTTCTAACTGCTTCGGTGACATAAACATACTTTGCCACCAACGCAATAATATGACTTCGATCTTGCTGTCCATTACATTTCCTCTTGACCAGAGTGAATATGGTGATTGGTAATAAATGTGTTGATCTCTTTTAAAGCTTTTTGTCCATATAGCCCGATGATTAACTGTTGACGCGCTTTCATACGTTTTGCCATTGAGCGCTCATTACCCAATTCAGATAAAGCAACATATTCATCGAATAAATCTCTACAGAGACGACGCAAGGTATTAAGCCAATGTTTAGCCTGCTCTGGTGTCAGAAAAGGCGCCTCCAAACGTCTATTATTGATAAGTTGATGCACCACAGAAAAAAACAGGGATTCACTTTGTTGCCAAAAAATCAGGTCAATAAAGGAAATGTCGCCTTTCACATCCGCGGGCTTTTCAAACCAAGCTGCTTTTATTTGATTTCGGCATAGCCAAATCATATTGGTTGCCAATTTTTGCAGCTCTTTGATTTGATATAGAATCTTTTCCTGCTGTTCTGGTAAGACAAAAAACAGCGGCACAGTGACAGAATACCAACAACGGGCTTTCATATTATCCATATCGTAGCCAAACACCCACAGACGAGGCATTACCCTTCGCAGTTCAGCAAAATGACAACATAAAGCATAAAAATGGCTTACGACCGGCGCACAACGTTGCCCTCTCTCATGGCTGGTAAATACCAAAGCATCCCAAATTTTATACGTCACCCCTCCAGGTTGGCCTTTAATAGATAAATGTTGTGTCGATTTTTTCAGATCCCATTTATAGGGCGTTAACGGATGAGTCCAATTACCGGAATAATTGCCGCCGTAATTTTGTGTCCGATATTCAGAGACAGTGAATGCAGAATATTTACCTGAAATTTTGCAAACATTTTCTCCCTCTTCCACCACAAGACGTATACGTCTCGGCATTGCCCAATACATATGTAAGGGATGCACATCCTCAGCATAAATTTCTGTCCCATCATTAACACTCACTTTTGTTGGCGCTAACCAGGGAAAAATCTGAGCACTGGTTAAATCAGGTTCTGAATAATGCCATTCACTTCGACTAATAACGTTTAACCACAGTTTTTGCCATAATGTGGTATCCGTTTGTTGCGGCACTATTAACGTGGTTAATGGCCCTCCGCCTCGTAATCCTACCCGATGGCCCACTCCTCCTGACGGCGCATTAATTTGTAAGGTAAACAGCGCCAGAGCCGCCATTTCAAGGGACATCACGTCTCCAATGCCACGTTTAATAAAATGATCTGTATTAAGTCTTAAACCATTCGCTCCCGGCGCTTCAATTAATAATCCAGCTACAGTGGTTGATTTCACTGTTTGCAGCGGATCAAAATCCTGCATAAAAAGAGGCCCTATACCGGTAACATTGAAAGCATGTACCACTTTATTAAAAGCTTGTTGTAATATCTTTTTATCAGGCGATGCTTCATATAGAGCATGCCATTGATATTTATCTTCTGGCGCAAAAACGGTTTGTAATAAACCAATAGCAAATTGGCAAGCTGCTCCTTGAAAATCAGCTCGCGGTAAAGCAAAGTCCATAACATCATGATCACATATCGCATTAATAGGCAGTACTTTTTCACTACCATCACGTAATCGAAAGGGCAACCACGGGTCCTGAACTAAGTTCATAACACCTCCTGCTTTTATCTTTCACAAAAACCTATTGTTGAAGAATAAGTAAAATTCGGATCTTGCTCTGGCAACCAAGGTTGCAAATATCTAATTTGGTAATATCTCTGCTGCAAAGCATTGAGAGCGGGTATTAACTCTGTCGGAATGGGAGCTAATTTATTTGCATACTTATATCTGGATAATTTAATCGTACTCAGTGACACCGAAAATTCGCCTGAATTTACCCAAGGTACCAGTTGCCTTAAACCTCTTTTTTTCAGAATTAACACCTCAACAGTTTCAATATCACTGTAGCGAGCATTAATATCGGCATCATCTTCATACCAATGATCAGCACTGCGATCACAATAACCATATAATTGCCACTGTAACCAAAAAGATTTAGCTTTAGCTGTCTGGCTTCGCTCCTCGTTAATGAATTCATTATCTTGGTGTTTTAACACTTCAGGCGCTTGCTCATAAGCATGACCATAAACTGCCTCAATTAATTGGCGAGTTTCCGCAGGCATACGTATAGCCCCCAATTTTCTCAACACGCGCATGCTTAACCACAAACGCGCAGGCGAGCGATAAACACATTGCGTGTTACGAAAATTATAGCTTAGCCAATCTGATCCAGGTTGCTCCCGCCATTCAGGCGCGTGAACAAACAATATTGGCGCAGGGCGTGAATCTTTAATACCCCATCGATAAATACCATCACTATCGCGAGTATGACGATGCAAACGCCCGGCTCGCTGAATGAGATCATCAATAGGACAAATATCTGAAATCATGACATCGGCATCAGTATCTAAACTTTCCTGAAATATTTGTGTGGCGATTAATGCTTTGCCTCGCCGCATTTCACCCTGACTATTTTTACCAAAAATAGTCATGACATGATTTTCAATCTCTTTTCGATGCTGCAAAATAAACTGGCTATGAAATAATAAACAGCGCTCAGGTTCAGTCAGCAAACTTTGCAGCGTCTGATAAGCTTCAATAACATCATCCACTGTATTTCGTATCCAAACGACACATTGCCCTTGTACAATGGCGGCTAATACCTTTTCAACACAACTGCCAAAGCTATTTAAGAAATCAACTTTAACTTCCCGGCTAACATCTTTTCGACTTGATAACGGTTGCTCAATAACAGGCGATATGGCATTTAAACTTATTTTGGTTGCTAAAGGAAAATCCGTTTTTTGCAATAATTGAGAATTTAGTCCACCCGCATTCAGCCAAATATCCGTTAAACGCTGACGCTGTTTAAAGGTCAATGTTGCTGTCAACAAAATGGCTGAACCACCCTGATAAAGATGCAGCGCTAATAAATTTTCCAATAAATTAAACATAAATTCATCAGCAGCATGGACTTCATCAACGATGAGTACTTTACGATTAAGCCCAAATAATCTCAGTGATTGATAGCGCCTTGGTAAGACAGCCAATAAAGCCTGATCAATCGCTCCGATGCCAACAGGCGCTAACAGAGCCTGTTTACGTGGATCGGCTAACCATTGATTGCATTGCGCCGAAGAGGGAATATCTGTTTTACCATAGTTTCTATCTGGATGACCTAACGCTAAAACGGGTTCACGAAATTGATTATTCATCTCCCGCATACCATGAGCTAAAACGATATTCGGCTTACTGTCATCCTCTATTGATAGCATTTGCTGATAATGTTTAGCAATTCGACTAAATATTGCATTAGAAGACGCCATTGTAGGCAAACCAAAATAAAAACCATCAGCGGCTTTTGCTTGCATCAAACGATGAGTAAGCGCAAACGCGGCTTCTGTTTTACCTGCCCCAGTCACATCTTCCAAAATAAATAGTTGAGGAGAATTATCTACAGATATTGATTCGACCCACTGTTGCAACGGTGTTGCGGCAAAACCGTAATATTCCTGGATGGAAATAAACGGCTTAATGACCGGCGCCTTACCTAAATTGGTCGCCATAACCGCTTTTTTTGCCATTGCTTGCGCATGTTGCCAATAATCTGCTAATGGCATAGGTTCGGATTGATAGGTAAAATAATGATTATCAGAACCAATCCAATCCGCCAATATTGCAATACCGGCAAACTGCCAACTCACTTGTTCCAATCGCCGTCGCCACTCTTTAGATTGTAATTTTTCAATGGGAAACTCAGGTTGAAATAATTCAACCAAATGATGAACAAAGAGTGTGGCAGCAGTAAGATTATGAGGTTCAATAAAATGTTTAATCGCTTTATAGTGTGTTTTATCAATGGGCTGGCCGTGATGCCCTAATACACAATCCATGAATACCATTAAGGTATCAAACATCTCTCGCTGTTCTCTTCGCTCCACACCTTCAATATTAACCAGCCTATTAAGTAACTCCGGTTTGATATTTTCCCAGAAATATAACCCTATACGATCATGACAAAAATAACGGCCGCCAGACTCTTTAGAGCAATCTGGTCGATGCAGACCGACCTCCAGACCGGGAAGTAATTTTTGAAAAGCAGATGCAAATTTACCAATATCGTGCAAAGCCAATATAAAAGAGACCATGCTTTGTAGCTGCTGGGTAGATAACGCTAGAAAATTAGCAAGATCTCTAGTCAACGATCTTTCTAAAGAGAGTAACTGCATTCCTACCGCAGCAACATCCAAACAATGGTAAGGAAGCAGATGATAATCTGCATTATCAACCTCTAAGACTCGCTTCGCCTTACCCCAGTATTGAAAATAAATTGGCATTTCCATCTGAAATCCTTACTTAAACATCTGTTTTACCTATTTTTAGAACATAATGCGAAAATTTAGATCAGAAAAATACTAGTTTCTGTTTTTTTAGGATAATTCTGTATAAAAACTCATTACCTAAACAGATGAATCTTTGGCCGACCTCTGAACATAAGCCAGAATTAAAGTGACATCATAGTGCAAGGAACAGTTTGAGCGGGTAGCCAACCTATATTCATCTATTTGATAAATAAAGATAATTACATGTAATGTCGGTACTCGTTTTACCAAAGTTCATTTACACTGATAACCCTGCGTATATGATGTCAGGCCAAAGTGGGATGAAAATACTGGCGGGTGTTTAACGATGTCAATTACAATTATTTCGTAAATCGATTTTAATCCTCATCTTTACAAATTTAAGCCCTGATGCGACGACATAACGAAAGAACTAATTAATAGCTTTTCTAAGATAACGGCGTAATTAACCCGGAAATTTTTTATGGTCATTTGACCATTCAATAGCGAGAATACAAAGACTATCGGTGTTTTCCCTGCCATTTTTCAAATTGCGCAGGTCGGAGGCCATACCTTGCTAAAACACCTTCATGCAATCGCCGTAATTCCTCAATAACCAATGCTTTTAACGTGTCACGCTAAGAAGAATTGCTTAAATGAATCTGAGATAGCTCGGGAAATTATCCGATCTATCCGCTACCGGATCTGATATTTCCTCCGTGGCGATAACATAGCGGCGGCTTCGACCTTCACCCAACATCTGTACTTTGTTATCTTCAACAAGTTTCCCCAACCAACGTTGAACAGTCCTTCCAGGAACGGAGGGATGCTCCGCCAATAAATCCGAAACAGACATCGGTTGTGATGCAACACATAAGGTCTCATAAATATCAGTTATTAAACTCATAGCGAACAATAGATTCTAGTAAAAATATGGCGCGATTATGGCGCAATTCAGATTAATCGCGCCACTTTTGTGCCACCAAATATGGCGCGATTTAAAATCATCTTACTATTTCAAATAGATAGAGTGATTTTTTGTACCCGCATTATTAATCTCTCTTAGACTAATATATACTTGTTCGATATATTTAAGGATATTTACCTAAGCATAAATGCGAACACTCAAGCCATATTTATAGAAATAGAACAACAATATTGCTCTGTAATTATTAAGAAATATTAAAACAACTCCCAATTTTTATACTAGTGTTCCTATAAATATTAATCACAAAGTTAACAATTACTCCTAACTCCAGCTTTATTAGTTTGGACATAATCTCTTTTTCCAAACCCTAAATTTAAAAAAGTTGCCTTTTTATTCGAATTGACTTATATTTAACCCATGCTAGCGACTAGGAGTATCTCCAGTCAGCAATGTTAGCCTCTACGAGCCTTTATGTAATGTTACTCTTGTACTGCCCTTCTTCATAAACCTGAAAAGGGTATGTACAGGTAGTAAATTTCAAAGAGAACGAGCCTTTTGTGAATACTCCTGATAATCCCATTATTCCTAAGAGTAAAAAAATACTTAAACTGGAAACAATTTTCAGCATCGCATTTCATGAAAAGACTAAATTAGATGATTTTTTATCCTTTAATATTAAAAGTGAATATAAAAAATTAGAATACAACGGACGTATAATTTATCATCCTTCAACTAAGCTTAAAAGCTACCACAAATTTATTAATGATTTTATTCTTTTCTATTTAAACATTAATAAAGAGGTAGTTTATTCATATAGAAAAGGAAGTAGTACTTACGAAGCAGTAAAAAAGCATTCTGATAAAAAATGGTTTTTCAACACAGACATTAATAATTTTTTCTCAAGCATCACTAAAAATTTCGCAAGAGAAGTGTTAGAAGATAACACCTCAGCGATCCCTATTATTGATATACAAGAATATTATGATAAAATATTGGACTTTATAATTGTCGATGATATATTACCGATTGGTTTTTCAACCTCACCAGCATTCAGCAATGCGTGTCTATACAAATTTGATAACAACATCCAATATTATAGTTCAGAAAACAACTTAATTTACACCAGATATTCTGATGACATAATAATATCATCAGATAATAAAGAAATAATTCATAGTATTTATACAACAGTATCCAATTTCCTCAGCAAAGAGAATAATGGTAATTTTTCTTTAAATAAATATAAAACAAAGATCGTTAATAAAGGAAATAAAGTAAAACTTCTTGGTATGGTTGTGCTACCTTCAGGAAAAGTTACTGTTGATATAAAAATAAAGAAAAAAATTGAATATTTAATTTACTTTTATATCACCGATAAAGATAAATTCAAAGATGCTATTGGTAAAGATATAGATAAAGGGATTGAGATGATTTCAGGAAACCTTAATCATATAAATACTATTGATAAAAGTTATTTAAACAAGCTCAGAAAAAAATACGGCAATGTTATAATCGATATGTTTTTCCATAAGAATGTATTCTAAGATATGAACATTACAATTAATATTTCAAAAGTGCAACACATTAATGAAATGAGTTTTTCATTAGATTTAACAAAAAATAAAATTACATGTATTGTAGGAAAAAATGGTATTGGAAAAACCACATTTATAAAATCAATTAAAATTTACAATCAGCCGATATATTCATAAAAACATCATCACGTTATATCTTTAATCAAGAAAGCAGAATAGAATATTTGATAAATAATGATGTCATAACTTATATTTATAATAGTAACCTAAAAGTTATTGATACAAAATCAATTGTTCCTGAAGAAGTAAAATCTAACATATTTGTTGAACTACCGATTCCCTATGGGGATAGATTCAATAGTTTTCCAACATTAAGTAAAATCGACTCAGATTTAAGAAAGTGCATAGCTTTTCAAACCTATGAGGTTCCCAGTGAGCTTATTAAAATGTTAAATTCAGTTTATAAAACTGATGTCTATAAAAACTTAAAATCTTTTAAAGTTAAACAAAATAATTACTACTTTCGACTTAACGAAAATGGATATTATATACGGGAAGATTATTTTAGTTCAGGAGAATTTTTCATCATCAACCTTTATAGGATGATTGAATCTAAAAGAAAATACATCATTATTGATGAAATTGATATTTCTTTAGATTCCTCAGCACAAGTAGAATTAGTAAATTTACTTAGAGAATTTTGCGATAAATATAATTTAAATATCATTTTTACAACCCATTCCTTGGCATTAATGAAAACACTTAATGATGATGAGCTTTATTATATGTATAGAGAAGGCAATAAGACCATGATATCAAAGAGATCTTATAACTTCATTAAAAGCTCTCTTTTTGCCTTTAAAGGCTGGGATAAATATATTCTAACTGAAGATGAAACTTTGCAAGATTACTTAGAATATATCATAGACAGAAATAATAATTCTTATTTTTATAATATAAATAATATATATTGGAGGAGCCACCAACGTTGTTAATCTTATGAAAAGGAATGAAAAAGAAGAATTTCTAACAAAACCTGAAAATGTAATTTGTGTTTTAGATGGCGATCAAGCACGTTTATAAGAATTCTAATGTGTATTGTATTCCATTTCAAAGCATTGAAAAAGATATCTATTCTGCTTATCAAACTGATCTAACAATTCCAAGAGTAACAGTTACCGCTACTAAAGAATTAGAAAAAAAAGTATATAAAGCTCTTGTAAAAACCTATAATAACGGCTGGTCAAAGGCTACCATATTTAATTATCTAGATAAAAAAATGCCACTTGAGAGTGAGATTTTTAAAAAATAATCATAGATTTTTTAAAAGCCAAATAATAAAAATCATTTATAAAAACATCAATATCATAAATGGACATTAAAATAGATATCCATCAATTTTCTATTTATACGTATAGGTATCTGTAATCCCTAACCAGATATATAAAGTCGCTATATTATCATTAAAAAATCTGGAGTAAAAAGTGCGAATCTAACTAAATCTATATTCATAAATTTAATTTTTTATGATGAGATCTACCTTTTTGCTCCAGGCTATAACCTTTTAACATAAAAGAAGAATATTCATAACATCACCATATTATATTGAACCGCTCGCATATTATTTATAAACGAATACGAAACTGAACAGATACTGCAAATCTTGCGACAGAAAAAAGTTTATGCTATCTATAATGATTAAATACCTTCGTATAATATACAACTAATCTTTAAAAGCTAACTTTCATCATCAATAATATTGTTATAAAAGCGATATTCAGGAACTTTAGCTTCATTAATCGTGCCAATTCTTACCGGTAAATGACCATACGAATGACATAATAGTTTTATATAATTCCAATATTCCCTCTCTGTTTCTATATGCTCTATCAGTGGATCAAAAGCACCATCATAAACTTCAACATTTAATTCTCTATCATCATTAATTCCATTAATATTTCCACTATTATTTTCTTGTTGATTAATATACTCTTTATTATCCTTTTCGTGATTCATATTTCCGCGATCTATAATTTCCAGCATCTCTTTTATCATTTCTAAGCTATGGCAAGCTGTTTGCGGTGAATTGTAGAATAAGCCATCATTAAAAATAGCTTCCATCAATTCATAAAACGCGAACGAGGTTGTTCCCTGTATATATTTGATATTTCTATTATCATATATACCAAAACATTTATCATTCAAAATATCCGTATTATTATCATCATAGCCAATTAATATTTGCCTGTCACTGGCAATAACGGGAATGTTTTTAATTTCGTGGATATATTCACTGATACTGTAATGCTCTTTATCTCCTTTTCTATAACCCGATGCCATACAAACTGATTCAATATTAAAATATTTTGTCGGCGTATGTTCACGATTAAAATACTCAGACAACTTTTCATTATCTTTCATATCTTTTCGCTGATATACCCGATGAACCGATGTAATTCTCTGAATACTGATCCAATCAAATATCGGTTCTTCTTGCGAAGGTTTTCTAATCTCTGCAATATAAGCGGCAATATCAATTTCCAGCCAAGTGCTTAACATAGCCTGCCACGGTTCTATCGCAAGAAATATATTTGATATTGTCACTCCTTTTTCTATTATGACTTTATTTCTGAAATATTTCAGGAAAAAGAACGGATCATTTTTCCCTAGCTGTTCCTGAACTGATAACATCGGTACAGCGATTGTCATATCGTAATCTGAACGAAATCTCAGAATCGAATCAACACAAATAATTAAAGTACCTTCCATCTTATCCCTCGTTCATTTAAGCTTTTAATATATTAACCACCGCAATTCTTGTATATATAACCCTCTATTATAGCCATATATCTGGATTTTGCTATTTTTGAACGTCAGATTTGTCATTCTAGCTTCCTACATTACATCAATATTAAAAGATAGTTACATGATATATTAGGCACACATCAATAAACACCACACCATATTACTTTATCCTAAACCTAAAATTATTAAAAATTTTTCCTTGTGAAAATATTTTTAATATTAAATTCAATACGAAATTATTTAAATCCTAAATCCCTGTTTAAGGTTCTTATAATTTATCCCTGTCAATCACGATCAAAACTACAAATTAATTCATTAATTTGCTTTATAGTAAATAGAAATGCATTTGATCAGCCGCTTCCCACCACTATTTATTGGTAACAGAAAGTCATTGGTAACGGAAAGCAATTACCTGTAATATACCAAAATGATAATGATTTGCATTTACATTGATAGCATGGCATGAAAATGACCGTTAATGTTTCAGACTCTCAACAGATCCAGTGCATGTACATCCACAATCATGATTGGCTATTTCGTTGGCTTAAGCACCGTCTTAACTGCGATGAAACTGCCGCAGACTTGGCTCAAGATACTTTTGTTAAATTACTTCGTTCACCTTTACCACAGCGACTCAATGAGCCACGTGCCTACATCGTCACCATTGCTAAGGGGTTGATGGTTAACTGGTACCGTCGCCGCTCACTTGAACAATCTTATCTGGATTTACTCGTCAGTCTGCCCGAACCGCTTATTCCCGCACCAGAGCAAAAACTTATTATCCTAGAAACACTTCAAGAAATTGATATCATGCTCAATCAACTCCCCACGCCAGTGCAAACTGTCTTTTTACTTTCCCAGATAGAAGGCATGAAGTATGAAGATATTGCAAATCAGATGAATATTTCGCTGTCCACAGTAAAACGTTATATGAAACAAGGCTTTTATCAATGCCTGATAGCAATGGCATAAGAGGAATTGGTATGGCTTCCACTGATACATCTTCCTCATCAAGTACACCTTCTGAAACGATACTTGCCGAAGCCGCAGAATGGCTGACCATTTTACATGATAGTCATGCCAGCGAAGCTGATCGGAACGCCTGCGCCGCCTGGTGTGCGCAAAGTCCAGAACATGCTCAAGCCTGGGAGCGAGCACAATGTCTGTTAGCACGCATCCATCATTTGCCACCGCATATCGCCTCACCTCTGTTAAACAACAAACAAGCCCTTTCCCGTCGAGAAGCCATCAGAAAGCTTATACTCATGTTGTTAATACCG
The DNA here is from genome assembly GCF_001083805.1 of Photorhabdus luminescens subsp. luminescens. Lineage (GTDB taxonomy): Bacteria > Pseudomonadota > Gammaproteobacteria > Enterobacterales > Enterobacteriaceae > Photorhabdus > Photorhabdus luminescens. The sequence continues at coordinate 32,442 of NZ_JXSK01000013.1, forward strand.
GCTGGCGCATCATCACTCTTCTGGCAATCTGATCAATTTCAGCTTCTCACTGGCGATTATCACACCAAAACGGGGCAAATTCAGCGCTGGTCACTGCCAGATAGCAGTCAACTGACGCTAAATACCCAAAGCTCAACCGATGTTCGTTATAACGATACCCAACGGCTTATTAGTCTAAAGCTAGGGGAAATCTATATTGAAACCCATAAAGATAACCGTCATCCGGCTCGACCATTTAAGGTACAAACCCAACAAGGCGTTATTGTGGCATTGGGCACAAAATTCAGCGTCCGCCAACAAGCCTCACACACTCAGGTGGAAATCGTAGAAGGGGCGGTTCGCATTACGCCAGATAATGGTTTGCCACACATACTCTATGCTGGAGAAGCAACCCATTTCACTCAATTTGCCGTTGCCCCACAACATCCCCGGTCAGTAACTTCATTGAGCTGGCTACAAGGTATGATAGTGGCTGATAACCTGCCGCTGGCAACGGTAGTTAACGAACTGAACCGCTATCGTTCCGGTATCATTCGTTGTGACGATGCAGTCGCTAATTTGCGGGTCTCTGGCGCTTTTCCCATACGAGATACGGATCTGGCGCTGCATATGCTATTACAAACCCATCCGCTCTCAATGCGCAGCCTGACCCGCTATTGGATTACCCTCTATTCGCCCGGTTAATAAAAATAATCATTTTTACTGACACTTTTTCCAATCTCATACGGCATAGAAATAGAAGAAGCTTAAAAAGTTATGGAGAACTTACTATGCCATATCATGTTGACTGCCAAGATTCACAACCACGTTGGCAGAAAAAGTCCTTAGTCGCACTGTTATTGCCATTAATACTGCTACCGGCACGTTCCCTGTATGCCGCCACACCAGCAGATACACTCTATTCCGTTCATATTCCACCAGGTTCATTAGGCAATGCTTTGTCCCACTTTGCAGCTCAAACCGGTACAGCGCTCTCCTTCGATCCTAATTTAACCAACGGGCTAACAGCGCCTTCATTAAACGGCAGTTTTACTGCTCATCAAGGTTTAGTACAACTGCTCACAGGCAGTCATTTACAACTGTCCCAACGTACCGATGGCAGTTATACCTTGGTAAAAATGACAAAGAATATGACCAACAAAGGTGTAATCGTACTAAATCCCCTTACGGTAGCAGGTAATCGCGGATACGCAGGTAATGAACCATTGCGGTTCGGCAGTACCACCATCAAAGGTAAAGATATTGAAAAATTCGGTGTGATCCATCCCGTTGATATTTTCAAAACAACACCGGGGGTATTATCCGGCGAAGCGCGTAGTTCAGGCAGTCTCGATGTGAATATCCGGGGCCTGCAAGGACAAGGCAGAGTCTTAACCACCGTTGATGGCGCATCTAACCAAACCGCGCTCTACCGCGGTTATCAAGGTGTCTCCAACCGTTCCTTTATTGATCCCGATTTCATTGGCCGGGTAGATATCAGTAAAGGCCCGACAGGAAAAGGTGGTATGGGAGCCATTGGCGGCACCGTGGAGATAAAAACCATTGAAGCCAGTGATATCCTACTTGATGGACAAAAGGCAGGGCTGCGCCTGAAAGGAAGTCTGTTGAGCAACCATTCCAATCCTGACGATTATCAACGCAATGATTGGGCTTCCCCATCAAAAACTTCTCTTTTCGACGCTAAGAATCGCACCGGGAGTATTGTTTTCGCGATAGCCGAACCTTCCTATGAATTGCTGTTTGGCGCTTCTCAGCGCAAGCGGGGCAATTACCATTCGGGTAAACACGGACCGGGCGCGAAGGAACGTGGCATGCCCGGCTATTTGTGTGAAAGTGATCCACAAGATTGCTACATTCCACAATTCAGTGAACAGATGGCAGGTTATTCGTTATATGCAATGGGAGATGCCGTCCCAAATACTTCTGAAGATAGTCAGTCATTACTGGGTAAAGGAAAAGTTCGTTTTGGCGATGGTCATGAAATCTCCGCTATCATTAGCCATTATCAAAATCTCTACGGAGAATCCTATGTCGCGGATATGGCAAACCTAAGCCAAACATTTATGATTCTGGAACAGGGGCCACTGACACGGCTCAATATGAACAGACATAGCCTAAATTATAAATGGGAACCTGCGTCAAATCCCTGGATTAATTTGGATATCGGAGTATGGCAAACACGGGTTAACGATCGCCCTCGAACCGCAAATAATACCCTCGGTGATAAAAAATTCATGCGTACAGTAGGGATGAATTTGAGTAACACCTCATTATTTGCGCTTTCAATGCAAGATATTGAGTTGAACTACGGCGCCAGCTTTATTCGTGAACGCACTGGCCCAAGCGCGGGTAAATGGGAATATGCCGTTAATCGGGAAGGAGAGCGTAAAGAAGGCCATTTTTTCCTGAACGGGAACTATATACTTGCCGACCGTCTGACCCTAATGGGCGGATGGGATTACAAATCCTATCAGATCGAAGATGACAGTCCAGTTCGTCCGGGTAGCTCTTGGTTACCACAGCTCACCTCTGGGAAAGTAAACAATAAGCGAGATCATGCTCATGGCTATTGGGTAGGCACTAAGCTTGAACTTAATCATGAAACAGCGCTGCATGCCAAATATGCCTATGCCCCACGTTTTCCATCAATGGTTGAAGGTATTCGCGGCTACATGATGAGTGTTGACGACCATATAAAACCTGAAATTTCAAAAAATATCGAAGTCGGGCTGACATCACGCTTCCAGAATGTTATTGCTCAAAATGATAGCTTCGATATCGCAATGTCCTACTTTGATAATCGGATAAAGGACTATATCAGCCGCTCATGGATGGATGATTACTGGAGTATGTACATCAGTAATATTAAAGAGGCGAAATTCGCCGGATTAGAATTAGCAAGCACTTACCACAGCGATCACTTTGATGCGCGTTTATCAATGAATTACTACACAAAAGTGAGATTCTGTACGGAAAATGAAGGTTGTGTCGCACGTAGCCTCCCTTCGGATTATGCGACTAATCACATTCCGCCTAAATATGCGGTATCACTCGATCTGACACAGCGATTTTTAAATGACAATGTATCTGCTAACGTCAGAGTTTCTCATTATGGGCAAAGATCTGTCCCAGCGGCAAAACCGGGCCGAGGTTCTGCTCCCCTGCTAGCACCCATTATCTGGCGGCCTGCAACCGTGGCGGATATCTCTCTGACTGCCCGTATCAATAAGCATGTCGAGTTTGAGTTTGGTGTAGATAATGTGTTCGACAAATATTATATCCAGCCTCTCAGCCTCGGCTATATCCCTTCACCGGGCAGAACGTTTCGGGCCGGAATGACGACTTATTTTTAAATCTATTTATTTTTAAATCCATTCGTTAAACTGGTGGCATATCCACGATATGCCACTCTCCCGCCAAATAATGTAATTAGAGCGAAAGCAGAATGTCAATATAAATTATTATCTCCTTTCGTCGGAGTTAATATAATTTTAACAATGAAAGCTCAGCGCTGGTTTAAATTATCGCATAAATATAATATGCCATCAGGTATTTTTAATGAAATTAAAACAATCATGGAAAATATATTTAAAACAGAAATTCAAATGAAACTTTAAAACAATGAAATAGTTTATATGTAATTAATTGTTTTTAAAAGACCGTATGTAAAAATATATACCAGCACGTAGGGATTTATAATATATAATCACTTTTCCCAATGAGTTAACAACCATAAGTTAACTGCAAATAAGACATTAATAATTCATTATTTAATAAAACAATCAAGATATAAACAAAAATATTAATTTTTTCTTATCGAATAACTATTTGGTTAACCTAAAAATTATTTTTAACGAGGATATATATGAAAAAAGAACCAGTTAATACATCAAATCCAGATAATATCGAATTATCTGTTACAGACGAGATAAAAGCCGAAAATTTACCTATCGCGGTGTCCGGCATTGTCCCAGTGACGAATACCTATAATGGCCGACTCGAAGTTTTTGGTGTAAGTACTGATAATGCAGTATGGAGCAATGGACAAACGACACATACAGGCTCTTCCTGGACCGGCTGGACCTCACTCGGCTTAAAGGCAACCAGCAAACCTGCCGTTCACATCAATACAGACGGTCGATTGGAAGTATTCGCACGCGGCGCCGATAACGCCCTATGGCATAACTGGCAAACCGCCCCCGGCGCCGGTTGGTCAGGCTGGCAATCTTTAGGTGGCGTGCTCACCAGTAATCCTGTGGTATCTGTCAACGCCGATGGTCGGCTTGAAGTCTTTGCCCGCGGCGCCGACAACACACTTTGGCACATCTGGCAAACCGCCCCCCACTCCAATCCGTGGTCAAGCTGGTATTCTCTGGGCCAAGTGATCACCAGTAACCCGGCAGTCCATATCAACTCTGACGGTCGGCTGGAGGTTTTTGCCCGCGGCGCCGACAATGCACTCTGGCACATCTGGCAAACCGCTCCCCATACCGGTTATTGGTCAAGTTGGCAGTCTTTAGGCGGCGTCATCAATAGTGACCCTGTGGTCATCCGCACCGTCGATGGCCGGCTTGAGGTTTTTGTACGCGGCACTGATAACGCTCTCTACCACATCTGGCAAACCGTCCCCTATTCCAGTCAGTGGTCTAACTGGGCTTCATTGGGTGGTATTATCACCAGCGCCCCTGCGGTAGCAAAGAACTGCGACGGCCGACTTGAGGTTTTTGTACGCGGCACTGATAACGCTCTCTACCACATCTGGCAAAATGATACCCATTCCGGTTCATGGCACACTAACTGGGAGCGATTGGGTGGTGGACTCTCCAGCGGCCCAGAAGTCGTGAAAAATTCTGATGGTCAACTTGAAGTCTTTGTACGTGACAATGGTAACGGACTCCACCACATCTGGCGTACCCCATCATCGTGGTCAGCTTGGACCTCCCTTGGCGGCATCTTAATCGACGCTTCCGTGATCAAATAATTTAAAAGGAGCCAGATTCGCACAATATACGCGTAACTTTCTGGCCCGATGCATTAGAGAAAGTATTCACTACTCTGCATCAGGCCAGTAATACCTCATTTGCTGGCGTTATCCCAATAGCCAGATGACGAATTGTGTACTTTAATAACGATCATCAGATATTTTGAATAAAAAATAAAATAACCGTGAAAAAAACAGATTTAAAATAGAAAATAAATAAAACTTTAAAATAAGAAAATAGTTTATATATAATTAATGTTTTTTATACGTTTGCATTTAAAAATACATATCAACATATAGAGCAGAATAATATAAAATCACATTCTTATGATAACTAAAGAATTATAATTTAACGTCAAACAAAATATTACTTACTCATTCTATAAATAAGAATAAATAAGGTTTCATAATTCCGCTACACATGGTTTTATTCAACTCATTGTTATACATAGGGTTGTTGGTAGATAAGGTGTAGCACCATTTTGGAAAGTTATTTATACAAGATGCAATCGAAAATACTAATGTTAAATTAAATATATTTCTTATTAAATGACTATTTACTTTAAAAGGATATCTATATGAAAAAAGAACCTATTAATATACCAGATCCAGATAATGCCGAGCCGTCTGTTGCAAACAAAGTAGAAATATCCAACGAAATTTCTTGGACCGCACTACCCGGAGTTATCTCAGCAGCAAACAACGCCGATGGTCGGCTTGAGATTTTCGGTGTGAGCACCGACAATGCTGTGTGGCACAATTGGCAAACAGAACCAAACACCGAATCTTCCTGGTCTGGTTGGCGCTCGATGAATGAAGGAGCCACCAGCAAACCCGCCGTTTACATTAATTCAGACGGCAGATTGGAAGTATTCGTCCGTGGTTCTGACAATGCATTATGGCATAACTGGCAGACCGCCCCCGGCGCCGGTTGGTCAGGCTGGCAATCTTTAGGCGGTATCATCACTAGTAACCCAGTGGTATATGTCAACGCCGATGGTCGGCTTGAGGTCTTTGCTCGCAGTTCCGATAACGCTCTCTGGCACATCTGGCAAACCGCTCCCCATGCCGGTCCGTGGTCTAGTTGGCAATCACTAAATGGCGTGCTCACCAGTGATCCAGCGGTATATATCAACGCCAGTGGTCTGCTTGAGGTCTTTGCGCGCAGCAACGATTACTCTCTCTGGTACATCAAGCAAACGACTTCTCAGATTTATCCTTGGACAAATTGGCAGTCACTGAGTGGTGTGATAACTAGCAATCCGGTGGTGATCAGCAACTCTGATGGTCGGCTTGAAGTTTTTGCACGCGGCTCCGATAACGCTCTCTGGCACATCTGGCAAGTCGCGCCTAATGAAGGTTGGACAAACTGGCGCTCACTGTCTGGCGTCATCACCAGCGACCCAGCGGTACATATCAACGCCGACGGCCGGCTTGAGGTCTTTGCGCGCGGCCCCGATAACGCTCTCTGGCATATCTGGCAGACGGAAGCATCTGGTTCATGGTCTGAATGGACCTCATTGTCTGGTGTGATTACCAGCGCCCCTACGGTAGCGAAGAATTCTGACGGCCGGCTTGAAGTTTTTGCACGCAGTTCCGATAGCGCACTCTGGCACATTCAGCAAACTACATCATTATCGTGGTCCGCTTGGGCATCCCTCGGCATCACCTTAATTGATGCTTGAGCAGTTAAATAATCTAGTAGGATCAACTTCGCACAAGACACACATAATTTTCTGGCCTGATGCATTAAAGAAAACATTCACAGTGCTGCATCAGGCCAGTAGTACCTGATTTGATGGAATTAACCCAATATTCGACATACAAGCCAGATATTCACTCCATCTAACTCCCGTTATTTATGATAAAAATATATTTTTCAAATATAAGTAAAATGAAATCTTAAAATAGAGAAACAATTTATTTATAGTTTATTATTTTTGAATGGTTGTATGTAAAAATATATATAAACACATGAGACTTTATAATGTAGCATCACACTTATTTGACACTTTATGGCTCATATACCAGTATCAAATAGAATATTCATTATTTCTCTAAAAATAAAAGTGAGAATATTAACTCAACAAATTAAATATCTTGTTTATTAAATAAATACTTAGTGAATCTGAAAAATCATTTCTAACGAGGATATATATGCAAGAAGAATCTATTAATATACCAAAGCCAGATAATGCCGAGCTTTCTGTTATAAATGAGCTAATCGAAAACTCATCTATCGCGATGTCCAGCATTGTCTCAGTGACTAACAAACCCGCTGTTTCTCGTAATTTGGACGGTCGATTGGAAGTATTCGTGCGCGGTGCTGATAACGCGCTCTGGCACATCTGGCAAACCGCTCCCAATTCCGATTGGTCAAACTGGCAATCTTTAGGGAACACCATTACCAGTAACCCTGCCGTATATGCTAACGCCGATGGTCGCCTTGAAGTCTTTGCCCGCGGTGCTGATAACACGCTCTGGCACATCTGGCAAACCGCGCCCAATTCCAGTTGGTCAGACTGGCAATCTTTAGGGAGCACAATTACCAGTGACCCTGCCGTATATGCTAACGCCGATGGTCGTCTTGAAGTCTTTGCCCGCGGTGCTGATAACGCGCTCTGGCACATCTGGCAAACCGCTCCTAATTCCGGCTGGTCAGACTGGCAATCTTTAGGGAACACAATTACCAGTAACCCTGCCGTATATGCTAACGCCGATGGTCGTCTTGAAGTCTTTGCCCGCGGCGCCGATAACGCCCTCTGGCATATCTGGCAAACCGCGCCCAATTCCGGCTGGTCAGACTGGCAATCTTTAGGGAACACAATTACTAGCAACCCTGCCGTATATGCCAACGCCGATGGTCGCCTTGAAGTCTTTGCCCGCGGCGCCGATAACGCCCTCTGGCACATCTGGCAAACTGCTCCCAATTCCGGCTGGTCAGACTGGCAATCTTTAAAGAACACAATTACTAGCAACCCTGCCGTATATGCCAACGCCGATGGTCGCCTTGAAGTCTTTGCCCGCGGCGCCGATAACATCCATAACGCCCTCTGGCACATCTGGCAAACCGCGCCCAATTCCGGCTGGTCAGACTGGCAATATTTAGGGAACGTACTTACCAGTGACCCTGCCGTATATGCTAACGCCGATGGTCGTCTTGAAGTCTTTGCTCGCGGCTCCGATAAAGCGCTTTGGCACATCTGGCAGAAGGTAGCATCCGGTTCATGGTCTAGTTCATGGTCTGGCTGGACATCCCTTGGGGCACCTTGAGCGACGCTTAAACAATGAAATAATCTGTCAAGCTCAGCTCCGCACAAGACATACATAACTTTTTGGCCTGATGCATTAGAGAAAACATTTACTACTCTGCATCAGGCCAGTAGTACCTTGTTTGCTGGAATTAACCTAATATTCAACACACAAGCCAGGTATTCCCTCGACCTAACTCCCGTTATTTATGATAAAAATATATTTTTCAAATATAAGTAAAATGAAACTTTAAAACAAAGAAATAATTTATTTATCATTTATTATTTTTGAATAATTGTATGCAAAAATACATATAAACACACGAGACTTTATAATGTAGCATCTCATCCACTTAATACTTAACGGATCATTAATCAGCATAAAATAAAACATTAATTATTTCTTCAAAGAAGAAAGAGTAAAAATGAGAGTATTAATTCACAGAATTAAACACCTTACTTATTAAATGACTATTTAGTCAATCTGAAAAATTATTTCTAACGAGGATATATATGCAACAAGAATCTATTAATATGCCAAAGTCAGATAATACCGAACTACCTGTTGAAAATGAGGTAGCCATCGAAAACGGCACAATCGCGTTGTCTGAAATTGTCTCAGTAGTAAACACCGCTGATGGTCGGCTTGAGGTTTTCGGCGTCGGTACTGACAATGCTGTGTGGCACAATCGGCAAACAGAACCACATTCAGGCTCTTCCTGGTCTGGCTGGATCTCACTTAACGGAAACGTAACCAGCAAACCTGTCGTTTATATCAATACAGATGGTCGACTGGAAGTATTCGCACGCGGCACCGATAATGCGCTCTGGCATACCTGGCAAACCGCCGTCAATGCCGGTTGGTCAAACTGGCAATCTTTAGGAGGTACAATTACTAGTAACCCAGCGGTAGCTGTTAGCACCGATGGTCGGCTAGAAGTCTTTGCGCGCGGCACCGATAACGCTCTCTACCACATCTCACAAACTGCCGCTCATTCCGGTCCGTGGTCAAATTGGCAATCTTTGAACGGCGCGATCACCAGCAACCCCGCAGTTCATATCAACTCCGACGGTCGGCTTGAAGTCTTCGCGCGTGGTACCGATAACGCTCTCTGGCACATCTGGCAAACCGCTCCCCATTCCAACCAGTGGTCAAATTGGGATTCACTCGGTGGCATCATCACTAGCGATCCTGTAGTCATCGACACCGCTGATGGTCGGCTTGAAGTTTTTGCACGCGGCACCAATAACGCACTCTACCACATCTGGCAAACCGTTCCCCATTCCGGGCCGTGGTCTGGCTGGGCTTCGTTAAATGGCTGGCTCACCAGTGCCCCTGCGGTGGCAAAGAACGCCGATGGACGACTTCAAGTTTTTGCACGCGGCGCTAATAACACACTCTACCAAATCTGGCAAACGGCTTCCCATTCCGGTCCGTGGTCTAATTGGGCCCCGTTCAATGGCACGATCACCAGCGCACCAACGGCAGTGAAAGACGCCGATGGTCGGCTTGAAATTTTTGTTCGCGGCACCGATAACGCTCTCTGGAACACCAGGCAAGGCACATCATCGTGGTCCGCTTGGGTATCCCTCAATGGCTCATTAATCGACGCTTCAGCAATCAAATAATCTGGAATGAATCCAGCTTTGCATAAGACAAACGTCACCTTCTGGCCCGATACGCTAAGGAAAATATTCACTGCGCTTCATCGGGCCAGTGGTACAAAATTTGCTGATAAAAATCTGATACTCGATACATAAACCCGGTACGAATTCTAAATTACATATTATCTTTGATAATAAGAACATATTTTTGTCTATCTGAAACAGACTGTTAGTCGAATATGCCTGGAAAACAACTTCAAACAGAATAACCTTTTTTAGGTACATGATTAAATCAGGATCTGTGTTTATCAATAGCCAGATTACGAATTGTGTGCTTTAATAATGATTCAAAAAAATATTTTAAATAAAATTTAAAAAACATAGAAAAATATATTTAAAATAGGAACCAACTGGGACTTTAAAATAAAAAAATAGTTAATTTAAATTAAATAATTTCGTATAAAAACAACATATAAAAATATGTAACCGCATAATACGAGGCTATATTTATTTAACATTTTACAGTTCAATCATTAACAAAAAAACATCCACCATTTATTTCATTAAAAAAATAGGAGACCAGTAAAAACATCAATATATAAAGCCCAATAACCTTCCCATTAAGTGATTATTTTTAGTCCGAAAAATTATTTTTAAAGAGAATATATATATGAAAAAAGAGCCCATAAAAACGCCAAATCCAGATAATACCGAAGTATATGTTGCCGATGAAGTAGGAATAGAGAGCTCTGCAATAGCATTACCTGGAATTGTCTCAGTAGCAAACAACGCCGATAATCGACTTGAAGTTTTCGGTGTGAGCGCTGACAGCGCAGTATGGCACAACTGGCAAACAACACCGCTGCCAAGCTCCTCTTGGGCCGGCTGGAGCAAATTTAACGGAGTAGTAACTAGCAAACCCGCTGTTCATCGTAATTCGGACGGCCGATTGGAAGTATTCGTGCGTGGTACGGACAATGCACTCTGGCACAACTGGCAGACCGCCGCTGATAGCAATACTTGGTCAAGCTGGCAGCCGCTACAGGGAGCGATCACCAGTAACCCAGAGGTATGCATCAACTCTGACGGCCGACTTGAGGTCTTTGCACGCGGCACCGATAACGCTCTCTGGCACATCTGGCAAACCGCAGCCCATACCAATTCGTGGTCAAACTGGAAATCTCTAGGCGGCACACTCACCAGTAACCCTGCCGCACATATCAACGCCGATGGCCGGATTGAGGTCTTTGCACGTGGCTCCGATAACGCGCTATGGCACATTTGGCAAACGACTGCCCACACGGATCAGTGGTCAAATTGGCAATCACTAAAAGGCATAATCACTAGCGATCCAGTGGTCATCGACAACTGCGATGGTCGGCTCGAAGTCTTTGCACGCGGTGCCGATAGCACACTCCGGCACATCTCACAGATCAGCTCAGATTCTGTTTCGTGGTCAAACTGGCAGTGTTTGGATGGTGTGATTACTAGCGCCCCGGCGGCAGTGAAGAATATCTCTGGTCAGCTTGAGGTCTTTGCACGCGGCGCTGATAACACGCTCTGGCGCACCAGGCAAATTTCTCATAACGGTCCGTGGTCTAACTGGGCCTCATTCACAGGCATTATCGCCAGCGCCCCAACGCTAGCAAAGAATTCAGATGGCCGGATTGAGGTCTTTGTGCTTGGTCTTGATAAAGCCCTCTGGCACCTCTGGCAAACCACTTCATCACCGACATCATCGTGGACCGCCTGGGCTCTCATCGGCGGTATCACCTTGATCGACGCTTCTGTGATCAAGTAATCAGAAAGAAGCTAGCTTCACACGAGGCGATCGTGAGCTGCTGGCCCGGTGCAAAAGGAAAATATCCATTGCGTCTCACCGGGCCAGATAGGGGGATAATGGGCTGTACCCAAATTCTGTATCAAGGCTCTTTTATCATCAATATTCGAACATTTAAGGATTATTTTTATAAAAAAAGCTATATCTCAACCTACACATTTACAACTGATTAATTCACCCGTCATTACTGTCCCACTTAATCTTCATCATTCAACCGCAATGGTTTATACCCAATGGATTTCAAGATGCATCGCGACGGCAAGGGAGCGAATCCCCGGGAGCATAGAGAACTATGTGACCGGGGTGAGTGAGTGCAGCCAACAAAGAGGCAACTTGAAAGATAACGGGTATAAACGGTAAAATAGATGGCAATGCCTGTATAGTTGTTCCTCTATCAAGCAAATGTGATCAAAATAAATTACAACGTGGAATGCATGTTGTAATTGATAAAAACGTTATTGAAAATATGAAATATTTTGAACAAATAACACGTTGGGCAAAAGCGGATCTTGTACAACAAGTCAGCCGACAACGGCTACAAAGGCCAAGAACTGATAGAGGTTATTTAAATCAAATTTTACCCAGAGAAATTATCACTAAAATTCAATTGGCAATAATTAAAGCCATAAATGCAAGTCAATTGTTATCAAAATCATAACACTTGATCTTTCCAGTAAGATCGCTGACAATATGACTGTTGCCCATAGAGGCCTAAAGTATTTATTCCCCTTGAGGGACCTGCAAAGCCTAGCTAATTGCTAGGCTTCTGCCATTTCAGCGCTCCATAATTTCAACAAAAAATTTCCATAAAAAAAGCTCTTAGTACATAAGAACTTAGGCTGTTGGCAAAACTAATGACAAAAACCAATGAGACACTTGCTTTGATTTTGCATTGGTCATACTGGCGTCAGCGACATCAATATCGAACTCAACAATCTCACTATCGTCACCGAAGAAATTCTTTACCAACAAGGCAATTACGGCTGTAGTATTAGAAAGCAAAAACCAGTCAACATCGGGAAATTCTTTAAACCACTTCGGCAACGCAGCTTTATCTTTCACACAGAACCAAATTAACCAGACCAAAATTACAACTAATTTTGCGAATTGCTTCCAGATTTTACTTGTGTAAGTTTAAAGCTTGGTGCGATACCATAACAAAAGAATTGATTCACAAACTTAACTAAGACCACTGCATGATTAATACAGAAACTTTCGACACCCACACGCCCATGATGCAGCAATATCTCCGTCTTAAAGCACAGCATCCTGATATCCTGCTGTTTTACAGAATGGGGGATTTCTATGAGCTATTTTATGACGATGCCAAAAAGGCGGCGAAATTGCTGGATATTTCCCTGACCAAACGAGGTCAATCAGCCGGCAATCCCATCCCTATGGCAGGTGTGCCCCATCATGCAGTAGAAAACTATTTAGCTAAGCTGGTTCAATTAGGCGAATCAGTCGCTATCTGTGAGCAAATTGGCGATCCTGCCGCCAGCAAAGGCCCGGTTGAACGTAAAGTTGTTCGCATCGTTACTCCCGGTACCGTGACAGATGAAGCATTATTACAGGAACGGCAAGATAATCTGCTGGCGGCTATTTGGCACGATAATCAAGGATTTGGTTATGCCACACTGGATGTAACATCTGGCCGCTTCCAAATATCTGAAATGGCAGAGTTGGAAACGATAGCCGCTGAATTGCAACGTAGCCGTCCTGTTGAATTGCTCTATCCTGAAAGTTTTGAGCATATGGCGCTGATTGAAAATCTTCATGGCCTGCGCCGTCGCCCTTTATGGGAATTTGAGCTGGATACCGCAAAACAGCAATTGAACCTGCAATTTGGTACCCGTGATCTCGTCGGTTTTGGTGTGGAAAAAGCAGCACTCGCTCTGCGTGCCGCTGGTTGCCTGTTGCAATACGTCAAAGATACTCAACGCACGGCGCTGCCGCATATCCGTGGCATTACGGTGGAACGTCAGCAAGATACGGTTATTATGGATGCCGCAACCCGCCGTAATCTGGAACTAACACAAAATCTGTCTGGCAGTACAGATAATACTCTCGCTTCTGTTCTTGATCTGTGTGTTACCCCAATGGGTAGCCGGATGTTGAAACGCTGGTTGCATGCCCCTGTCAGGGACCGCCAGATATTAGAAAACCGTCAACAAGCTATCGCTACCTTGCAGGAAATTGGGTTGGAGTTGCAGCCATTTTTGCTACAGGTAGGTGATCTCGAACGTGTGTTAGCTCGTTTGGCTTTACGCTCTGCTCGTCCAAGGGATCTGGCAAGAATGCGCCATGCATTCCAGCAATTACCGGATATCCACCAAATTATGGACTCCTCAGATTCCTCCTATATCAAGCAATTGCAGAAAAATATCGGCAGGTTTGACGAATTACAGGAATTGCTTGAAAAAGCGATTGTAGAAACTCCTCCGGTATTGGTTCGGGATGGCGGCGTAATCGCGCCGGGTTATAACAGCGAGTTGGATGAGTGGCGCACACTGGCTGACGGCGCCAGTAACTACTTGGAACAACTGGAAATCCGCGAACGAGAAAAACTGGGCATTGATACTCTGAAAGTCGGCTTTAATGGTGTTCATGGCTACTATATCCAAGTCAGCCGAGGGCAGAGCCATTTGGTGCCGATTCATTATGTCCGTCGTCAGACACTGAAAAATGCTGAGCGTTATATCATCCCCGAGCTAAAAGAATATGAAGATAAGGTTCTGACCTCTAAAGGAAAATCTCTGGCAATAGAGAAAGCGCTCTACGAAGAATTATTCGATCTATTACTGCCTCATTTGGCCGAATTACAAACCAGTGCCGAAGCACTGGCTGAGCTTGATGTATTGGCAAATCTGGCAGAACGCGCAGAAACCCTGAATTATATTTGCCCAACATTGAGTGACAAACCGGGAATTCAAATCACCGGTGGCCGCCATCCAGTTGTTGAGCAAGTTCTGAGTGAGCCATTTATCTCAAACCCTCTCTCTTTATCTGCACAGCGGCGCCTGCTGATTATTACCGGTCCAAACATGGGCGGTAAAAGTACCTACATGCGTCAGGCAGCGCTTATTACACTTCTGGCCTATATCGGTAGCTTTGTACCGGCTGAAAAAGCTGTTATCGGCCCGGTTGATCGTATATTTACCCGTGTAGGCGCTTCCGATGATCTGGCATCCGGCCGTTCAACCTTCATGGTCGAAATGACCGAAACCGCCAATATTTTGCATAATGCGACAGAACAAAGTTTGGTATTGATGGATGAGATTGGCAGAGGCACATCAACCTACGATGGCCTTTCTCTGGCATGGGCATGTGCAGAAAATCTGGCAAACCGCATTAAAGCAATGACCTTGTTTGCCACTCACTATTTTGAACTGACCACATTGCCGGAAAAACTTGAAGGAGTGGTCAATATTCATCTGGATGCGGTAGAGCATGGGGATACCATCGCATTTATGCACAGCGTACAAGAGGGTGCAGCCAGTAAGAGTTACGGGCTGGCAGTGGCTTCTCTCGCTGGAGTTCCACGCGAAGTGATCAAACGAGCTCGCCAGAAACTTAAAGAGCTGGAATCGCTATCCAATCATGCAACGGCAAGTCATGTGGATACACCGCAGCTTGCGCTATTAACAGAAGAAACATCACCGGCGGTTGAAGCATTAGAAAATCTTAATCCAGATTCACTGACTCCGCGTCAAGCATTAGAATGGATTTATCGATTAAAAGATATGGTGTAAGAACGTGTTTGACAAAAGCCTTTTACAACCAATATACCGTTTTTTGCAATGTGAAACCCCGGATTTGTGGGTAGATAAAGCAAAACAGCCTGAAAATTTATCTGTGCTTCTACGGGATCATCTGTTATGTGAACTCAAAGCAGCACAGAGCGCGATGTTTTTGATCCGCAAATATGCTGTGGATCAGCGAAGTGAGGATACACTTCTGGCATGGTTTAAACCTTATGAAGATTTTGCTTACAAGAAGATTGGCGATCTCAATTCACTAAAAGGCCAAAACCAAGTAACCAAACAGATCGTCGCCAAAGCTAATTCACCCTATAGCCAGGATCTGATTGATAAAATGGTATTGCTGATTAAAGAAGAGTTACATCACTTCTATCAGGTGCTGGAGATCATGGATGAGCGCAATATCAGCTATGAAAGCATCACTGCCAGCCGTTATGCTAAAGGTATGCTTAGTCACATTACCAACCATGAACCTTATACACTGGTAGATAAGCTGATTATCGGCGCTTACATTGAAGCGCGTTCTTGTGAACGTTTTGCCAAACTAGCTCCTCATCTGGATGAAGATCTGAGTAAATTTTATATCTCGCTGCTGCGCTCTGAAGCGCGTCATTACCAAGACTATCTTTCACTAGCGCAATCTATTGCTAATGAAGATATTACCGAGCGAGTGAACTATTTTGGCCGTGTTGAAGCTGAATTAATTCAAAATCCAGATAGCAATTTTAAATTCCATAGCGGCATCCCTGTAATTTGAATGTAACATTGATTAGAAAAAGGTGAGCTTATACTCACCTTTCACACCGATGATAAACCTCGTTTAAAATAACGAGGTTTTTTTCCATTTTGAAAAATATTCTGACCCCATGATATAACTGGAGCATGGAAAGAGCTTGTAAATTTCAATATCGATAAAAATGTATATGATAATAAAATCAAACTGCTAATTGATAAACAATAGCGGATATTTATTATCGTGCATTTAATGCACGACATAATATAGAAACTCAGATAGATTTAAAAAATAGTAAAGTAGTAGCGGAGAAAAAATATCAACTAAAATAAAAATAATAACACTTACTACCGATGATATTAATGCTTTTTTTATGTTTTTATTTAAAATAAAGAAATAACTAACCGTTATAGATAATAGAAAAAAAACAATGGCATCAATTAGTCGTGATAACAAAAATATCATTCCACATCCTTTGTTGAAAAATTTTTCTTTAATTATACAACCAATTTTATTGAAAATAATTGCTGTTTTAAAACCATTAAGTTGGCATAGTAATCAAAGTAGTGACTTGTGACACAATTATCAATTATTTTCGATTAATTTTATTGGCGTATCGTTTAGGTTCAAGAAGGGCAACCTCAAGTTGGCCGGTAACCCCTTAGACTGGATTCTCCCCTTCTCTGGACTGCCACTAATCGAATGTGGAATCTCAAAGCGAATCAGGAAAGAAGTTAAAAAAGGGGCGTTCATCACATCACTGCAATTTAAGTATCAAAAATATTTGATTGAAATTTATTATCATCATCTCAGACAATTAGAGTCATTCTACAGGGTACTGAAGAACCTGATAATACCAAGCATCAACAATGCAAAAACAGGGATAACAGTTCTTCAGAACCCAAGTAGCCAAACTATTCAACAATTAAGTACGGAATAACGCTTCAATATTCAAACCTTGAGTTTGCATAATATCTTTCAGACGTCGCAAACCTTCGACCTGGATCTGACGCACTCTTTCCCTTGTCAAACCGATCTCTTTACCCACATCTTCCAACGTTTCAGCTTCATATCCCAAAAGACCAAAACGACGCGCTAATACTTCACGTTGCTTCGAATTCAACTCAAACAGCCATTTGACGATACTCTTTTTCATATCGTCTTCTTGTGTTGTTCCCTCCGGCCCGGTTTCATTCTCATCCGATAAAACATCCAATAGCGCTTTATCAGAATCACTGCTAATAGGTGTATCAACCGAAATGATACGTTCATTTAACCGCAACATACGGCTTACATCATCAACCGGTCTATCCAGTTGCTCTGCTATCTCTTCCGGGCTAGGTTCATGATCCAATTTATGGGCAAGTTCTCTTGCGGTACGCAAGTAGACGTTGAGCTCTTTAACAATGTGGATTGGCAACCGAATAGTACGGGTTTGATTCATAATCGCCCGTTCAATGGTTTGCCGAATCCACCATGTTGCATAGGTAGAAAACCTGAACCCGCGCTCCGGGTCAAATTTTTCAACAGCACGGATAAGGCCAAGATTACCTTCTTCAATCAAATCAAGAAGAGCTAAGCCTCTGTTACTGTAACGACGGGAAATTTTGACAACCAATCGCAAGTTACTTTCGATCATTCTCTGGCGGGCCAGAACATCGCCACGTAATGCCCGCCTTGCGAAAAAAACTTCTTCTTCCGCTGTCAGCAAAGGAGAAAAACCAATCTCGCCGAGATAAAGCTGTGTCGCATCAAGAACCCGCTGGCTCATGCCATGCAATACATCTAAATCATTTTCAAAATCAGTTAGATCATCCTCATCGTTCTTCAATAATTTCTCATCGAAGTCGTCAGCTTCAATACCACTTTCATCTAAATCCGCATCATCATACAACTCGTTAACTTTCAGCGTATTTTGGCTCATAAGCTGCCCCTACCCATGATAATGCAGGCAGAATTCAGCATTCTGCCCAGTTTATCGCTGCGGAAGATAACGCAGCGGGTTTACGGATTTTCCCTTGTAACGAATTTCAAAGTGTAATCTTACAGAACTGGTACCCGTGCTACCCATAGTGGCAATTTTTTGCCCCGCCTTGATGTCCTGTTGCTCACGAACTAGCATTGTATCGTTATGAGCATAGGCACTCAGGTAGTCATCGTTATGTTTTATAATTATTAGATTTCCATATCCGCGTAAGGCGTTTCCGGCGTAGACAACTCGACCACCTGCTGTCGCAAATACTGACTGGCCCCTGCTACCTGCGATATCAATCCCTTTGTTACCCCCTTGGGTATCAGAGAAACTCTCAATCATTTTACCTTCAGCCGGCCACATCCAACTGCTAACAACACTGTTTCCACTGCTCGCGGTTGTCGTCGGTGATTCTAAATACGTATTGTTTACTGTTGACGTAGTTGCCCGTGGCAACATTTTTACACTCTTTTGTATCCCGGAATTTGCAGGATACGCATTAGTTGATTGAGAATCAACCAGGGCTGTTTGCTTTTGATTATGGTTATAAGTGGTTAACATCCCGCTACTACCGGTCCTCAAAGTCTGCCCCACCGTCAGACTGTAAGGTTCTGAAATATTATTTTTGCTCGCAAGATCACGAAAATCATTACCTGTGATCCAAGCGATATAAAACAGAGTATCACCATGCCTGACCGTATAAGCGCTGCCGTTATAGCTGCCCTTAGGAATACTGTCATAATCACGGTTATAAACAATTTTCCCCTGCAAATTGCTATCAGTCTCACTCATTGATGAAGGTGAAGATAGCATCGGCGTAGATATAGCAGAATTGCCAGAATATATTACTGGATGACTACTCCCTCTGCTTTGTTTTTGATCAATACTGGTGATAGGCGCAGGACGAGTTGGCGTATTTGTACAGCCGACTAACCAAGCTCCCATCAATAAACACGTTACAATCCGCTGTATTTTTTTCATTGGGCTTCCCGAATTCATATTTCCTTCCCCCATAACGGCAAAGATAAGCGTAAAAGTTAATAATTTCTAAAGGTTATACATAACTAAAAAAATTCCAAAACGAAAGTAATTTCGCTTATTAAAGCAAATATAACCATTAATTGAAAAATAGTTGCAATAGGCTATGAACTTAAGCCAGTTCCCCTTGCACAAGGGGCACAAAACGCACAGCTTCGATCACTTCACTATGAAAACCATTGCCATGACGTTTCACGGATTTAAGAGTTTGTGTACGCTCACCCACCGGTAAAACCATCACTCCCCCATCCGTAAGCTGAAGCATCAATTCTTGTGGGATATACGGAGGCGCTGCGGTCACAATAATAGCATCAAATAACCCACGAGACGGCCATCCTTGCCAACCATCCCCATGACGAGTTGAAACATTATGCAAATCAAGCTGTTTCAACCTCCGTTTAGCCTGCCACTGTAAGCCCTTGATCCGTTCTACCGAGAAAACATGTTTGACCAAATGCGCTAATATTGCCGTCTGATAACCAGATCCGGTACCAATTTCCAAAACCTTAGCATCGGGTGTTAACTGAAGTAGTTCCGTCATACGGGCGACAATATAAGGCTGAGAAATCGTTTGCCCATGACCAATAGGCAAAGCTGTATTTTCATACGCTTTATGCGCCAGTGCTTCATCGACAAAACGTTCCCTAGGCACGGCGGAAATAGCAGCCAGTAAACGTTCATCTTTTATTCCCTGCTGGCGTAATTGTGTCAGCAAATTTTTCATTGCCCGACTCAGCATTCTCCATCAACCTCAGCTTTAGCTAACCAATCTTTTACTAACGCCTGCGCTTTATACGCAGTCAGATCTACCTGTAATGGCGTAATAGATACATATCCCTGTTCCACCGCCGCAAAATCTGTTTCAGGGCCAGCGTCATGTTTATCTCCCGGCGGCCCCAACCAGTAAAGCATGTTGCCTTTCGGATCTTGCATAGCATAAACTTCTTCCGCAGCATGACGGCTACCACAACGTGTTACCCGAAAACCTTTAATTTGCTCAAGCGGCAGATCAGGAACATTCACATTTAAAATATTACCCGCTCTTAAAGGCGTTGTTTGTAACATTTGTAGCAAACGACATGTGATTTCCGCCGCTGTTTGGTAATGCAATTCGCCATCAAGTGAAATAGCCAATGCCGGTAATCCCAAGTGACGCCCTTCCATCGCAGCAGCAACCGTACCGGAATAAATCACATCATCCCCAAGGTTGGGGCCGCGATTAATGCCGGAAACAACAATTTCAGGACGCGGGAGAACCAAGCGATTAACACCAAGATAAACACAATCCGTTGGTGTGCCGCCCAACACCGAGATATCACCATTCTCCAACGTATTAACACTTAATGAGCGATCAAGGGTCAACGCATTAGATGCGCCACTCCGATTACGATCGGGCGCAACAACCTGCACATGGTAACTTTTCCGCAACGCTGCCGCTAAAACCTGAATCCCTGGAGCGGTTACACCGTCATCATTACTCAACAATATTCGTAACATTATTTTGATCCTGATTGATAATTTCCCTGACCACGCTGGTAGCAAAACTGCCAGCGGGTAACCAGAAACTGATTTTCACCGTGTCATTATCTTGCCATTGCCAACTCAGATTCTGAGGCTGCACCAGAATCGCCCTACGGGAACCATCCACCCTTTCACGCTTGATAAGCTCCCACAATGATTCATAAGGCTGCAAATATTGCCGTTCAAAATCCGCAGCTTGATGCTGCGTTCCCAATTCACCATCACCAGGCAACGGTGCAGTTATTTGTAATTCTCCATCGATCACCCGCTGTTGCAATAAAGGCAATTCAGTTTCATCAGCGACAAACCAACTACCACGCCCCGTTAATTGTAAGGCGTCACCCTTCATTACCTGTTGCTGTTGTTTCAGAACAATCCGCGCACTGGCTACCGCATTAAACATAGCACTACGACTGGCCGACAGATAAAAACTACGTTTATTTCTCTCTTTGACTCGGATTTCATTATTTGCCCAACGCTGCGCTTGGATCAGATTCTGTCCATCCCGACCAAAACGCTGTTCACCAAAATAGTTAGGCACGCCGCCTTGCTGAATCAGCCGTAGTCTATTTTCAACCAATTGGTGATGGCTGATTTCCCGCAAAATCAACGTAAATGAATTTCCTTTCAATGCGCCAATGCGCAGTTTACGTTTCTGACGGGCCGTCGTCAGAACTTCACATCCTTCAAGCTGAAACGAGGCAAAATCAGGTTCTTGTTTGCCCGGTAAGTGCAAACAAAACCACTGTTCTGTCACGGCATGACGGTCTTTTAAACCGGCATAACTGACCGATCTAGACGGTATACCAGCAAAACGAGCGAGGTTATCTGCAACAAATTGGGTATTACAACCCGTTTTACGGATGTGCGCCATTAAGTGCTCACCTTCTCCATCAGGAGAAAATCCCAAATCTTCACAGACAATAAAATCTTCCGGCGAGGCTTTTAGTATCCCCGTCGCTTCTGGTTGCCCATACAGCCAATTTAATTCAGCCAATACCATCCATTATTCCTTAACCAGTAAAGCAACCGCTTCGCAAGCAATACCTTCTTTACGCCCAACAAATCCCAATTTTTCGGTAGTTGTGGCTTTAACATTGATATCATCAATGTGACATTGCAGATCTTCTGCCAGATTGACTCTCATTTGTGGGATATGCGGCAGCATTTTGGGTGCTTGAGCGATAATCGTAATATCCAGATTACCAATTCGATAACCCTTTTCTCTAATACGTGAATAGGCTTCGCGCAATAATTTACGGCTATCCACCCCTTTAAACGCTGGATCAGTATCTGGGAATAATTTCCCAATATCGCCCAATGCCGCAGCACCTAACAAAGCATCAGTCGCCGCATGGAGAGCAACATCACCATCGGAATGCGCCAACAACCCTTGTTCATAAGGAATACGAACACCACCGATAATAATCGGCCCTTCACCACCAAATTTATGTACATCGAAACCGTGTCCGATCCTCATGATGTCTGTTCCTCTATTTTCTAGACAGATAAAATTCTGCCAATGCCAAATCTTCAGGGCGCGTAACTTTTATATTGTCCGAACGCCCGTTAACCAACACCGGTTGGTAACCACAATATTCCAGTGCGGAAGCTTCATCTGTAATATTAGCGTGTTGCGAAAGCGCTTTTGACAAACAATCCCTTAGTAACATCAATGGAAAAAACTGCGGTGTCAGCCCATGCCAGAGATCTTGCCGTTCTACCGTATGGTCAATAACTTGACCAACCCGTCCACGTTTCATCGTATCGCGGACCGGCGAGGCCAGAATACCGCCGCATACAATATTTCCCTGCTCATCTGCTACTGCCAATTGCAGCAAACGTTCAAGATCATCACGGTGTAAACAAGGGCGGGCTGCATCATGCACTAAAACCCAACAATTATTATCACTGCCAGTCAAATGGGCGAGATGATTTAAACCAGCCAGCACAGAATCTGCTCGCTGTTCACCACCCACTACCGTAGTAATGCGCGAATCTGATGCAACCTCAAGGGAATGAAACTGTGTGTCCGCGGGATTTAAAACAATCACAACATGCCGAATACGGGGATGATCAAGTAATAGAGCCAACGTATGCTCAATAATGGTCTTTCCGGCAATAGACAGGTATTGCTTTGGGCAATCCGAATTCATTCGGCTACCAATACCCGCTGCTGGTACCAAAGCCATAATATCAGCACAGGAATGAAGTAATAGATTGTTCATTTTAATTATTGAGTTTTATTTGGAGTCGAGGGACGCGAAGTGTTTTCTTTAGATTTATCAACGATTAAACGATAAAAAGTTTCACCCGGTTTGATCATGCCTAATTCACTACGGGATCGTTCTTCGATGGCTTCCTGTCCACCAGTAAGATCATCAATTTCCGCCGATAACTGATCGTTACGCGCTTTAAGTTTGCTGTTATTACGTTCTTGCATCGCAACATCATTCTTAACCCGCACATAATCATGAATGCCGTTTTTACCAAGCCACAGTGAATACTGTAACCATCCGAGTAAAACCAGTAATAGTAGCGTCAGCTTACCCATTTCCGCCCCCTGAAATATCTGTCAATCATCCCATAACTCAAAGAATGACGCTACTATCACAAAACAGGAATAGGGAAAATAGTTAAATGAAGTCGTTACATAAGCACATCATTTAAGATGCAATAATGTGCTTTTGTTAATTTATACGCTATGGATTCATGCCGCGCTTTTCTAATGCCGCTAGCAATTGGGCCACAGAAGCTTCAACGGGTTGTTGACCTGGAAGATAAATTTCCGGGTTATCGGGAACTTCATAGACCGAATCAATCCCCGTGAAATGACGAATTTCACCGGCACGGGCTTTTTTGTACAATCCTTTCGGATCACGAGATTCGCAAATCTCCAACGGTGTATCGACAAAAACTTCAATAAATTTCCCCGGTTCCAGCAGTTCACGAACCTTTTGCCGCTCTGCTTTATGAGGAGAGATAAAAGCCGTCAGCACGACTAAACCCGCATCGACCATTAGACTAGCAACCTCACCCACACGGCGGATATTTTCCTGCCTATCCTGTTCAGAAAAACCCAAATCACTACAAAGGCCATGACGCAAGTTATCGCCATCAAGCAAATAAGTTTTTATTCCCTGTTGAAACAGGGCCTGCTCTAAGGCCCCAGCCACAGTAGATTTCCCTGAACCCGATAAACCAGTGAACCAAATAACCAATGCAGGATGTCCATTTTCAACCTCCCGCTGCGCTCTGGTCAGTTGATGTGAATGCCAGACAACGTTTTCTGATGCCAGATTTTCAATGTCAGCCAATTTATTTACCTCCCAGTAAATCTCTGGCCCCCCAATGAGGGAAATGACGACGAATCAACCGATTCAATTCCAGTTCAAATTCACTGAATTCTTTTGGCCCTTCATAAACATCTGTCTGAATTTCACGCACTAATCCCGCGCCAACAGTGACATTAGTCAGTCGATCGATCAAAATAATACCGCCAGTGTCGCTATTTTGCTGATAGCTATCGAGCATTAATGGCTCTTCAAAAGAAAACTCCACCGATCCGATGGCGTTCAATGGTAAATCAACGGCCACCCGCTGTGTCAGGTGAGTAATATCCACCTGGTACTGAATATTCTCAACTTTCCCACGGCTCTTTTTACCCGCCACTTTGATATCAAGATTCTGCCCCTGCACCAAAGGCTGTTCAGACATCCATACCACATCCACCAGCGCATGTCGGGTAACCCTCATCTCATCATCGGCAGAAATTAGGAGATCACCCCGGCTGATATCAATTTCATCTTTCAGCACCACCGTAATGGCTTCACCCGGAACAGCAAAATCCAAATCACCATTGAAAGTCACGATCCGCTCCACCTGTGAGCAGATACCGGATGGCATGACTTTAATTTTCTGCCCCTTACGTAAAATCCCAGACGAAAGTGTGCCGCTGTAACCACGAAAGTCGAGATCAGGCCGACTAACATATTGTACCGGGAAACGTAGTAACTGCTCCGAGGCTTCCTTCTTTACATCAACTATTTCAAGGATATCCAACAACGTTGGTCCTTCATACCAATACATATTGCGACTTCTAGTGACAATATTATCGCCATCAAGTGCAGAGATTGGGACAAAATGAACGGCCAAATCTGTCGGCAATTGGGCAGCGAAATTCATATAATCCTGTTTGATCTGATGAAAAACTTCCTGACGATATTCCATCAGATCCATTTTATTCACTGCTACCACCAAATGGCGAATGCCTAGCAATGTACTGATAAAACTGTGACGACGGGTCTGCTCCTGAACACCTTTACGCGCATCAATCAACAGAATAGAGAGATCACACGTCGATGCACCCGTTGCCATATTACGGGTGTACTGCTCATGTCCCGGTGTATCAGCAATGATAAATTTGCGTTTTTCTGTTGAAAAATAACGATAAGCTACATCAATAGTAATACCTTGCTCGCGCTCTGCGGCAAGACCATCCACCAATAAAGCCAGATCTAATTTTTCACCCTGAGTACCAATACGTTTACTGTCATTCTGCAATGTTGAAAGCTGATCTTCGTAGATCTGACGGGTATCATGTAACAAGCGTCCAATCAGAGTACTTTTGCCATCATCCACACTGCCGCATGTCAGGAAACGCAGTAATCCTTTCTCTTGTTGAGCACGCAGATAAGCTTCCACTCCGCCCTGTTGTTTAATTTGATGAGCAATGGCTTCATTCTGTGCAAGTGCTGACATGGTTGCTCTCCTTAGAAATAACCTTGACGTTTTTTCAGTTCCATAGAAGCCGATTGATCACTATCAATCAGCCGCCCTTGCCGCTCACTTGTCGTCGATATCAGCATCTCTTCAATAATTTCCGGCAATGTTTCAGCATCAGATTTCACTGCTCCCGTCAGCGGCCAACAACCGAGAGTACGGAAACGAACTTTACGCTGGCTGATAACCTCACCCGGTTGCAGATCGATCCGATCATCATCAACCATAATCAGCGTACCCTCACGCTCCAATACCGGGCGTAATTTGGCAAAATAAAGAGGAACAATATCAATTTGCTCCAAATAGATATATTGCCAAACATCCAATTCAGTCCAATTAGACAGTGGGAATACGCGAATGCTTTCACCTTTGTTAATCTGACCGTTGTAATTACGCCACAATTCAGGACGCTGGTTTTTAGGGTCCCAACGATGTGAGCGATCTCGGAAAGAATAGATCCGCTCCTTGGCCCGTGATTTTTCTTCATCACGACGGGCGCCGCCGAAAGCAGCATCAAAACCATATTTATCCAGCGCCTGTTTTAACCCTTCCGTTTTCATGATGTCAGTGTGTTTGGCGCTACCATGCACAAATGGATTGATTCCCATTGCTTCCCCTTGCGGGTTGCGATACACCAATAGTTCAAAGCCGTAATTCTTCGCAGTACGATCACGAAACTCGTACATTTCGCGAAATTTCCATCCCGTGTCCACATGCAGCAAAGGAAATGGCAATGTTCCCGGATAGAACGCCTTGCGTGCAAGATGAAGCATGACCGAAGAGTCTTTACCGATAGAGTAAAGCATCACCGGGTTTTCAAACTCGGCGGCCACTTCCCGTATAATATGAATACTTTCAGCTTCAAGTTGCTGCAAGTGTGTCAATCTTTTCTCATCCATTACAACTCCTTATGCAAAATCGACTACTGCCGGACGGCTTATCTTGGCAATAGATTGCTGACCAAACCAAGCTATCTGATGGTGAAGTTGAGCCACCTCTCCCACCACCAATAAGGCCGGCGACGGTGCCTGTTGTGCTAACTGTTCCAGTTCAAGCAAAGTGCCGGTTAACACTTGCTGCTCTAGACGAGTACCACAACCAATGACGGCCACTGGTGTATCTTCCGCTCGCCCATGTAAAATTAATTGATGACTTATTAAGGCGGCTTTGACCGTCCCCATATAAATCACCAGAGTCTGATAACCTCTGGCTAAAGCCGGCCAATCCAGCTCATTACCCTTTTCTCGACAATGACCGGTAATAAAAGTGATACTCTGTGAGTGTTCCCGGTGAGTCAGAGGAATTCCCGCGTAAGCCGTCGCTCCGATGGCGGCAGTAATTCCCGGTACAACCTGAAAAGGAATGCCTGCTGACGCTGCAACCTGTAATTCCTCACCACCGCGGCCAAAGATAAAGGGATCACCGCCTTTAAGGCGAACCACTTTTTCCCCCCGTCTGGCAAATTTCACAATCAATCGGTTAGTTTCCTCCTGAGAAACAGAGTGATTACCCGCTCTTTTGCCAACGCAAATTTTATCTGCATCACGGCGAACCAGATCCAGTACATCGCTGCTGACCAAATGATCGTAAAGCACTACATCAGCCTGCTGAATAACTTGCAATCCCTTTAATGTCAGCAATCCCGGATCACCAGGCCCTGCCCCAACCAAAGCCAATTCTCCCTGCGAATCAGACTGTTCCAGTTGTTGCTCAAGCTGCTTTTCCGCCTGTTGAATCTGACCGTTTGTAACTAACATAGCGAAACGACCATTGAAAGCCTGTTCCCAAAAAGAACGACGCTGGCGCATGGAAGTTAATCGCTGTTTTACTCGTTCACGCCACTTCCCGGCGATGTTCGCCATCATGCCAAGGCTGGAAGGCAGTAACGCTTCCAATTTCTCGCGGATTAAACGCGCTAATACCGGTGCTTTCCCCGCTGATGAAATCGCCACCAAAACCGGAGAACGGTCAATAATTGATGGAAAAATAAATGAACAATGGGCTTGATCATCAACTACATTGACCAAAATACCGCGCTTATCAGCCTCAGAAAAAACCTGATGGTTTAGAATGCGATCATCAGTCGCAGCAATGACCAAAAAGATGCCATCAAGATATTCAGGCTGGAATTCTCCCTTATACCATTCCAGCTCGCCAGCTTGATAACGCTGTTGTAATTCAGAGCGCAATTCAGGCGCTATAACCCGTAATAATGCACCTGCCCGTAGTAGTAGAGTCGCCTTACGCGCGGCCACCTCTCCACCACCGACAAGTAATACAAGCCGCCCTTTCAGCTCAACAAATATCGGTAAGTAATCCACAATTGCCCTTGATATCCAGTGAAATATTTATAAGTACTGAAACTGTTTCGAATGAATATATGAGTCGGTGGTAAAGTTATAAAATGACAAAATGGAATTAATTGTTCTGTAATGGAATATAGCCAGCCACTCCGCATCAGTGCTCACGCGGGCTAGCGAAAGTAAACACGAATTACAGATCCTTAATAATCTTAATAAATCCGAGTATTTTGGGCAAAATGTGGATCACTTACCGCTAGTTAAATGAGTTTTCTAATGGATTCAAGCGTACCGCATCATTCAAATAATCGGGGGAAAAATGCGCGTAAATCATAGTTTGCACAATTGAAGCGTGTCCGAGTATTTTTTGTAAAGTTAGTATGTTTCCCCCATTCATCATAAAGTGGCTTGCGAATGTGTGACGTAGTACATGCGTTGCTTGTCCTTTTGGTAGATTTGGAATCATTGACTTAAGTAAGAGCCGAACATATGAGTAATTCACATCGGGAAATAATTGTCGGTTCTTATGTTGCGAAATTTCATCATAAAGTGATTTAGAGATAGGAACCGTTCTGTTCTTGCCGTTTTTTGTATCTACGAAAGTAACTTTGTGCTTTATTACCCCTTCCCTAGTCAAATATGCCGCTTCATTCCATCGGGCCCCAGTAGCTAAGCACAATCTTGCAACTTTTAAGTTGTCACCAGCCAGCGCGGACAGAAAATCTGCAATCTGTTCCAGACTGAGAAAAGCCATCTCAGCTTGGCTTTTCTTTAGCTGCTCAATTCCTTTTAATGGATGAATACCATGATATTTATCCAATTTGATTAACGTCGTGAAAACCCCACTGAGCAACATTTGCTTTTTGTTAATCGTTGCTGGTTTTATACCTGCTAGTAGCTTCTCTGCCCTGTAATCTGCAAATGTACTTTTCGTCATTTTCAGTACTGGCGGATTTTCCATATCACGCGCCATATTCAACAAATTCTGTTTGGATTCCTTACCTGTTTTTAAAGATTGCCCCTTGTACTTCCACCACAGATCAATTAACTCAATGAGAGTCCGGCGATCCGTTGGTTTATTTAACCAGTCTTTATCGTTTTGGGTAGCGATTACCCATCGTTCATACTGCTGCGCTTCGGACTTTGTACTAAAGCGCTTGCGAATACGCTTGCCTTTACGCCCTTGCGGGCGAACATCAACAAGGTACTGCCCGCTATCTAATTTTGATACACTCACAATCAGCAACACCTACAAGATAATCAGTACCAACTAATGAGGGCACAGCTAAGTTTATATGGCGCACCCTTAATGCGTGTATATTTTATATACGGCTAACCAACTTTCTGGCCGCTTTGGTTGTCGGATATGTCGTCGCACCTATCATGGGAGAGGGCTGGAGATATCTGTCCCGCCGCTTTCGACGTCTTATCTGTCATTAACCACAATGTGTACTTTTCAAATTGTGGATTTTGCGTAATTTTCGCCAATGCATTTGCTCCGGGTTCAAAATTTAGCTTGGCTTAACCCCTCTGCAACCCTAATTGCTTTGATTCAAAACCATTAGGGGAAAGAACGGGGGATATTTGCCCTGACATTTCTAAAGTTTTATTACTCATTAGCCACATCGTGTATTTTTCAAATCTGGGATGATGAGTGACTTTACCAATAGTTGATAAACCAGCCTCTTTATGTCCCGTTTCATAATTTTTTACAGTACTCAAACCCACCCCCAGTTCTTTTGCAAATGCGACTTGCGTTAGCCCCTCTGCTTTTCTGATAAGTCTAAGTTTTTCTGCATAACTGCTTGACAAGGTTTCCACTTGATTCATTGACTGATAATCACCATCACAAATATTTTCATTAATGAACTCCTTAAGTTATAAGCTAAGGGAAACGTTCAGCGCAAATCCCACCACGCCCCCAACGTATGTATATGTTATATATAGTTAACCAACCTTCTGGCCGCTTCGGCTGTTGTATGTGTCGTCGTCGGGCCCATCAGGGGAGAGAGCGGGGGATATCTGCCCCGCCATTTCTAAAGTTTTATTACTCATTAGCCACATTGTGTATTTTTCAAATCTGGGGTGATTCGTGATTTTATCAATAATTGATAAACCAGCCTCTCTACGCCCCGTTTCATAATTTTTTACAGTACTCAAACCCACTCCCAGTTCTTTTGCAAATGCGACTTGCGTTAGCCCCTCTGCTTTTCTGATGAGTTTAAGTTTTTTTGCATAACTGCTTGACAAGGTTTGCACTTGAAGACTATCCTCACATTATTGAGGACTTCAATTGAAGTCCTTTGAATCCGGTTAAATCCGAACGAAATTCAGATAAAGATTTGGGAAGAATAAACCATGTCAGTTAAAAGGCCCAAGCCTCTCGTGATAAAAATGCCCGATTGCCCTGTTGTTTTCTGTCTGCCATACCCAAAGCTAACGCTTTCAGCATATGCAGAGGTCACAGGTCAAACGGTCAGAACCGTCCAGCAACAAGCCAATGAGCAAAAATTGATATTGACAAAGAAAAAGAAAGGCAGAGAACGTGAAGTAAATATGGTTTATGAGTTCCTTGAAGCTTATGAAGAAGCTCAGGAAGCGCTCCGCATGAAGTTTTAAAAATAGCTGAGGTGATAATGATAAATCACACCAATCTCATTCTAAAACCAGTCAGCAATCATACAGAAACCTACGGCGCTTTTGCAATTCGCCGGTTGCCGAGAAACAAAATCAATACAACCACTCGCTACCAGATCAGCGACGGCGAGTATTCATATGGCAAGTTTGATTCAAAAGAACAAGCAATGAGTCAGGTCAGACAGTTATATAGGAGCAGACAGTGAATAGCGTATATAAAACAAAATATAAAGTAGGGGATACCGTTATTCATGGTACCCGCCTTGCTTACTCGGCTTACGGTCAAATAGTTAATATCAATGCGTATGATTTTCTTGAGCAGCTCCCTGCAACAGTTCGGCGCGTTGAATATAGCCTTGAAGAAACTTCACCGTGTCTTTTGCTTGCTCAAGAGTAAGCCCGGTAAATAGCTGACCGTCTTTAGGTAGTTTATGTGGTGGTTTGAGGCGATGTGGAACCGGAGGCAAGCCAGATGATTTGCTTCGATGTATTCCAGTTCGGCGGGGATATAAATAGGTACTTCTTTTTTAGACATTTTGCTTACCTTTTTGGTCGTATGGACGCACCAGAATACCATGTGCCAGATATGGATAAAACCAAGCAACATTTGATCAATACTTGAGAATAGTTTGATTGTATGAGGTGAAAAATGGAATGTTTAATGTTTCAGCATAACAAAAAAACTATTTTAGTGATTGAAAGTGATATTGCTTACAGTTATCCGGTTTCATCATTAAGTTGTTTATGTATAGTCATGAATAATGGAAAGAAATATAACGCTACCAATGTTGTATCGGTATCCCTTGAAAACATTAATGGCGAACTCTTGTTAACAGAACAATGTTATCAACAAAGTCAGGTAATTATATAGGAGTAGAGAACATGCAACGTCTAACAACTGATTCTGGATTACCAAATTTAAAATTATTATCACATATTGAACGCGCCGATCTTCATTTAACAATCGTGCGTCGAATAACAGATGTCCTGCAATATGCGGGAGACGAAACCCCGCTGTCTCTTTCTGACGTGATAGCAATCTTTGAATCATTCATGAAGATTAGCACCGGTGAAAATTACGAACTGAGATTGTTAAATAGAGGATTAAGCAATGTCACAAAATAAAAAACACGTACACGCTGAATTAATGATGCAATATGCACGAGATGCTTTGAAGACAGACGAGCCTTGGAAAATGTGGGAACGGCTTCATATTGAAGCAGTTAGCTGGGAACAATGTCTATATAGTCCGGCGTGGAGCACAGAATTTAAATATCGCCGCAAGCCTGAAATGATCGCTGTCGGTAAAGTCAGTTTTCCAAAGCCCGTTGATTATGAGTTAGAGCGAGGCCAACGATATCATGTCATGGGTATTTTATCGTCCCCCCAAGGAAATATTGCCACGCGTTTATGGGGCGATAGTGATTTCGACCACGAATACTTGCAGAATGGATTTATTCATTTAACAAAAGAAGCCGCTCAGCAACATTTTGATACATTAATTAAAATCAATAAAGGTGAATTCTGATGAACTCACTTGAAAAAATGGCTCATAAATATAAATTAACTGGCGAAGACTTTAAGTCACCAAAACCGACTGACGGCTTATTATATCCGCTCGTCATGTTGTATGTTGCGTCCGCTATTATTTTCTTACTGAAATAAACTTCCCTATATTTGAAAAAAAAGGGGGGGGGAAGCATGGCAAATACAGAAGCATTCCGCTTTGCTGAAATAGCGATGGGAAACCGGGCCGATGCACTTAATCAGTTATCGGCAATACGATATCAACATTTCGGAGAGAATCAAAAAGAACTGAGCGAGTTTATTTCACTCATGCGGGATAAGTGGGAATGGCCGGATAGCTTCGCATTTAACAAGCGCGTTCTGACGGCTATTTTCAATCTCGCTGATATTCATGAATCCCGACATGATATTAACTTTAATGAATTCACTCATGATGAGAAGAAATCATTAGTACGGACAATTAATCATTTAAAAGTGGTAGCTAGCATATTTCCAGAACGATTATCTATGCCACGTTAATTGATGATTGATTCTTAATAGCGTAAACCCGCCCGACCTTTTATTACCTAAAGGAAAGTGAAAATGAGAAATATCGAAAAGAGAAATATAAAAATTGGAGGCAAAGTTGAAGAAAATACTTTGCTGGAATTGCTCAACGCCGCACGCGCAGATGAGATGCAGTGCTGCGCGGCTCGCTTCTCTGCGCGTCTTGTCAAGCTCTCAACACGCATTCTTCAGCATAAGCTTGATTATGCCAATGCTTCTCTATTGTTAACCGACGAAGCGCGGGAAATCGAGCGTCAAGCGGAGGAATGGCATTATGTCTGATTCTGTTGATATTGCCGCAGAACATATTGCTGCAACTTTAGAACGCCAAATCAAAGCGGTTACTGACCGTGGCATTAGTGTTTCAGCTTTTGAGTGTGAATGCTGCGGTAATTCCATTCCAGAAGAACGCAGAAAAGCTGTCATAGGCGTTACTTGTTGTATTACATGCCAGTCAATCATTGAACTTAAAAATAAACATTATCGGAGTGTATGAGATGGCTAAAATTCATATGGTTGCAGTCAATGAAGAAACTTTTACTGCAATCAAAAATAAGCATAATGATATTCTTTGTGTGGCTAACATCCTCACGGGTGATGCGTTTCCTCACGCGGATTCCGGCGATTTTATTATTGTCTGTCTTTCTAAAGAAAGTGAGGAATATTCGCTTGTACTTTCACGCCGGTACACAATAAGAGTTGATGAAGTGATTCATTGTTACACACAGGGCTATGAAACACGTGTTTATCAATACTCATTATTGACCCCCTCTTATTTCTTCAATGAGGGGGGGATATAATGGTAAATAAAACTATTCTGAAATGGGCGGGCAGTAAAGCTCGCGTCATGGATAAATTACATTTACCAGCCGGGAGACGGCTGGTAGAACCGTTCGCCGGCTCATGTGCTGTCATGATGAATACAGATTATGATGAATATTTAATTGCTGATATTAACTCAGACCTGATTAATATGTATCAGCAAATTAAAAATAATGTTGAGTTATTTCTGGAACTCTCACGAGATTTTTTTAAGTTCTATAATAATGAGCATGGCTTTTATCTGCTAAGAGACAAATTTAATTCAGAGTCTCCAGAATATCATTCGCCGCTCATTCGCGCCGTTTGGTTTTTATATCTGAATCGTCATTGCTTTAATGGCTTGTGCCGATATAACAAAAGTGGTCATTTCAATGTGCCGTTTGGTAAATATAAATCTGTGTATTTCCCGGAAAATGAGATCCGTGCATTTGCTGAAAAAGCGCAGCGAGCGGCGTTTATTTGCGCTGATTGGAGAGAGACATTGCAGCTTGTCAAAGCTGATGATGTTATATATTGCGATCCGCCCTATCTTAATAAATTCACCAGTTACTACGATAACAATTTCAGCGTTAGTGAACAGTATGAGCTGACCATCGCGTTAATCATATTGCATGACGAATCGGGTAATTCTATTGTTGTATCAAATAGCATAGATGCCAAAAGCATTTATAAAGGTTTTGATGTTTTTGATATTACAGAAATTACAGCTCATCGTTCTATTGCAGCGTCAGGCAATAGCCGGAAACCCGCGACAGAAATTATTGCCAGTCTATTGATGGAGGTGAGCTAATGATTGATATCCGGTGTCATGCAGATAATACCATTAATGTTATGACTGTGTGACTTTGGAGTCTCACGGCATCGAGACATACCGCGATTGGGCGTTGACGGCTAGGGGGGCGTCAGTTTGATTTATTGGCCGAAGAAAATTCATATCAGGCATGTAGTTCTGTTTATGCTGGAGTGTGTGAGTGACGCAGATTGAAGAGCACAACGGTGATTGCCACGCAGTAAGACGCCGACAGGCCGAAATGTTTAAACCAGGGTTGCCACGCGGCGCAACTCTGGCGGAGCGCGTTTTATGGGATATCAATCCTGATGATCATGATTGGCGCCACCAGTATATCGGGCGGATGCCCGATTTTCTGGCGAAATACTTTTCTGTTCGCTATACGAAAATCTATAAAGAATCAGGTCGTCGTCGGGCTAATACATTCTTGCGTAAGACAATTGGTGAGAATGTATTACCCCGATTTGACAGGGTTATGTCTCGTTATGCTTTCAAACATATTGCATCTGGTATTGCGCCGTGGCCTTTCATTGAACAGTTGAATAACTTGCCTGCACTTGAGCGAGCTGAGATTAAACAGCTTGCTTGGGAAATTTCACATTTTATTGCCGAAAGTTATGAAAATGCGTCTGCACAGTATGTTGACAAGCAACCGGCAAATGAAAAGGAAGCTGAGCAGCGCCTGATCCGTATTTATAAGTTACTGGCGAAACTGACTCAACAAGCCGGTACAACAGCCCCTTACTGGCAGCAATTCACTAAAGGCAGGAGAGGCGTTACAGTCGATCAGTTGTGTGCCGGTTTGTTACGTATGATGTCTGATAAATGGTGGTACAGCCGTTTAAAACGAATGCGTGACATTCGCGCCGAGCATTTAGCTATTGCGGTGGGGCAAGTTCAAAAAGCCGCATCGTCTTACGTTTCACGCTCTGCATTGCGTGAATGGAATGAACAAAAGCGCCGTAATTGGGAGTTTATTAAAGAATTTGATTTAGAAAATGATCAAGGTGAACGAGTTTCTTTAGAAGAGATGGTGCTTGCCAGTGTCGCGAATCCATCTGTTCGCCGGTGTGAGTTAATGGTACGTATGCGTGGTTTTGAGGATTTGGCGGATGAATTAGGCTGCGTAGGCGAATTTTATACCATCACAGCCCCCTCTAAATATCACGCGGTTCATAGCGGTGGGGGTTTTGTGTCTAACTGGAATGGCTCAAGTCCCAGAGATACCCAACAATATCTTTGTAAGGTTTGGGCAAAGATTCGTGCAGCCTATTCGCGGGCGGGTATTAATGTTTTTGGTTTTCGGGTTGTCGAACCCCATCATGACGGTACCCCGCACTGGCATTTGCTATTGTTCGTTCGTCCCGAACATGTTGACGAATTGCGAGATATTTTTTGCTATTACGCCCGTATTGAAGATTCCGAGGAATTACAAAGTCAAGAGGCACTAAAAGCGCGTTTTCATGTTGAACCCATTGATAAAAAAAGGGGCAGCGCAACGGGTTATATCGCTAAATATATTTCCAAGAATATAGATGGTTACGCGCTTGATGATGATATTGATGATGAGACGGGCGAGAAAATTAAAGATATGGTGAAGGCTGTATCTGCGTGGGCGAGTCGTTGGCGCATTCGTCAATTTCAACAAGTCGGCGGGGCGCCCGTCACAGTTTGGCGTGAACTGCGCCGGTTGCCAGGTGATGAGCAAATTTTACCTGACGCTGACATGGATAATGTCCGTTTTGCGGCGGATGTGGGGAACTGGTTCGCTTACACCGAATTTCAGGGTGGGCCATTGGTGGCACGGAAAGATTTGACCGTGCGGCTGTCCTATGAAATTACCGAACAGGGCAATGCCTACGGTGAGGATGTACAGCGTATTTTTGGGGTTTACTCGCCTCGTTTGGGTGATTCTTCTTCTTTTATTACTCGCACGGTTAAATGGCGCATTGTTCCCAAATCTAACGCTGATGTTAAAGGCGAGGGTTTGGCTTTTTCTGGCGCCTTTGGCGCCCCTTGGAGTTCTGTCAATAACTGTACGCGGGGGTACCGAGTACGGTCAGATGAAAATGAACGAGCGGAAAAAATTATCGACTACGCAGATTCAATTGGCTTGAATTTCGGCAAAGCTGAGGCTCGATCGTTGATTATTGGAGGAAAAATCCATGTAGATGAGAAATGTTATCAATTATGTTCTGACGGTTCGTTACGTCTGACAGTGACAGAACGCCAGAAACAAGCATGTCATAATGCGCTATTGCAGCGCATTAACCAACTTAACCCATTAATTAACCAAGGTGATTTATGAATTTAGTATTAAGTGCAAAGCAAATTAAAGATTTAGCCGAGTTTGTCGGTTTTTCTGTGACTGGACGTGACGGTAAAGATTGTTATGAGGAATATGTGATTTGCGAAGGTACAATCGCAGAGGACCCGATTGACTGCTCACCGGAGTACAGCGGTTTGATTGTTCAGGCCACAACATACTCTGGTAAATACCCGTTGACAAATCAATCTGTGCACTGCCACAACTGTTTTGCAGAATTGTATCCGCTCACTCAGTCTGATATGTGTGACCGTTGTCGCGAGGAAAGTGAATAATGACTGACCACTCAACTACAACTGCGCGTACATGCGCAGTAAATAGCGTTCTGTCAGAAATGACAAGGCAAGATAAGCTCTGGGGCGCTGACCGTGATCACAGCCCGTTCATATGGGCTTCGATTTTGGGTGAGGAAGTCGGCGAGTTTAACCAGGCCATTCTTCATGATCAATTTGGCGGCAGTCACGCAGGAACGGCAAGAGATGAAGCGGTGCAGATTGCCGCCCTCGCACTGCAAATTATTGAGTATTACGACCATAGAAATTGACCAAATTAGCCCGTGCAAACGGGCTGTTTTTTGCATTAAATGACGAATAAGTTATGCTTAAAGAAGCAAAGACGTTAACCAGCTAAAGTGAACTTAACTGTTTTGTTGTTGTCTAACGTCATATAAGCTCTATTGGGTTGTGTGCATAGATGTATGATTTATTTTAAAATAGGAGGTAATTTATGTCATTTGCATTAGATCCGACAGAACGCCTCGCCCGTGTCCTGAAGGAAAATAAGAAAAAATTTGCGGTAAACAAGGATGGCTATATCTCTATAGATTTGAATAACAATGACGTTATTTCCGAGATAGAGAAACAGTTTGAAAAGTTGGAAAAATTGGAACTCGGTTTTGTACAGAGAGATAAATGAACACGATACTCATCGCGGTAATACTGATAAGTGGTTATATTTACGTCAATTTATCATTATCAACAAGATATAGGTATAAGCGTTCTGAGGGTTGGGACGCTTATTTTTTTGTTGCTGCTTGGGGCGCAGTTTTTGTTTGTGGCGCCTGGCTTGTTTGTTCGTTGCTGAGTGTAACCGGGGTGTTTCGCTGGCTAGTCAATTCAATACTGTATTGTTTTGATTTGAAAGCGGATGTTTTTCAGCGACTTTTACCGATTTCTTTCGAAAAAAGTAGTAGTTATAAAGAACTAAAAGTTGCTGCTTGGGGGGTGGTGTCGATTGCACTTGCAGGACTGGTGGGGTATCAAAGAAAACGTAAAACAGAAAAAGGTGATCGTCGATTTGACGCGTTAGCGCGTGCGGTGGGAAATAACCCTTTTGAGAGTATGTTAATGGAGGCTTCTGTTCGGCAATTTCCTGTTATTGTCACATTGAGTTCAAGAAAGTTCTATGTTGGGCTTGTCTCATGTCCTGCCTTTGAGCATGGAGATTGTCATCATATAGAATTATTGCCTTTATTAAGTGGTTATCGCGATAAAGACACCTTGACGATTAACATAACGACTAATTATCGGCAGCATTATATAGAGGCAGGCATTTGTGATAGGAAAATCGGCGGACTTTCGCTAAGTGATTTCCGTACACTTGTTGATAAAAGGGTAGTAGAATCAATATCTTTCTTCGATCCCTCCACTTACACTATTTTTAAGCAGCACGAAGAAGGCGACAAGCAAGCGTGTAAATCGCTTGATACCAACTTTCAGCCGCGAAAGTAATAACCGTTTACAAAAAATAGATGAATAAATTGGGTTGCAATCGCAGCCTTTTATTTTATTGATTACCTTTTGATATTCTTAAGCTTACCTCACAAATTCCTTGCACAAATCTGCATAATTTTGCACAATAACCACCACTCCAGCGATTCCCTCCCATGCCAGACCCGGCAAGACTTCACCCCCTCTGCACAATTGCACAAAAACGCCCCCTTTTTGCGTGCGGGCGAGGCGGGGGACAGCTCGCGCGCTGAGGGGTGCCAGAGAGATACTTGGTAATATTGCCGCTTTACGCCGGGTTGACATGTTGAGCGTTGATTTCATGATAGGTAATGCAGATGCATGCAAAAGCAAAACGCCCCATGAAGGGGCGCTGAGGGGAGACTTAGCTGTCTGTCTGGGCCAGGGCGTAAGGTTTGAAGCGAAGCACTTCGATTCCTAACCAGTCGTTAAGCTGTTTCATTCTTTCCATAATTGGATACAGTTCGTTGATAGCAAAGACCTTTGCGACTTTTTCAATATCGCCGAAGCCCCCGACATTATCAGGTTTACCCCCCATTAGCTGGTAAGGAACGCGGTGCGCATCAAGCATGTCACCGCGCGTAACATCCTTGATACCAGTAAACTCATCTTTCGCGGCAATCTGGCTAAATGGTAAAATTTGTAATCCGTCTTTTTTCCCGCCTGCGGCGTATACAAACAAGTTTTTGAACGCGCCACCGCCACGTGCGTTTCTTAATGATTGTTTTAATTTTTCAACATCGTTGTTGTTTGCGATTGGGTCTGTCAAATAGACAATGACACCCGCGTGACTCCCGTTAATGTAATAGTTGCGGCGAAACAAGGTGGCTTCTCCGTTCAGCATCGCAGAATGCAATACAGCCATGTATTCCGGGGTGCCATAAATCTCTTGATGAATGCTGCATGATCGGAGATGAAACACGGAACCTGGCTGAAAAGCATGATCTTCCGCGTAGTACGTGACAAACCAGTATTGATCCAGGTCTTCACCGCGGCGCGTGTATTTAGCCAGCGAATGTTTGAGCGCCAGCGGCTGGCCGAGCCGGTTTTTTATCAGCTCTAAGTAAGCATTGCCAAAAACTAAAAAATCGAAAATAAACGCTTCGGTGTCTTCCCTTTTCAACAACGGGTGAGGCTCAACGCAGCCCATGATCACATTACGTTTAAACATGATTGGGGACTGATGATGTACGGCAATATCAAACATACGTGCCAGCCCGTAGGGGTCGATCGGGGGTTCATAGTAGCGGCCATTTTTTGCACACTCCATGCAATCCAGCAGGTCGCGCTGACTGGTGACGGGAGAAGCATCGCCAAACGAGAACGATTCTACCCCCTCAATGGGTGCGCTCGTCGCTTCTGGCTCGGCGGTCATCTGCGCCGCAGTGGGTTGAGTGCGGTGATTATTGCGCTTGCGACTCATTAAATTAATACTCCTCGACAAAGCTATCATCAATGCCGCCAGCGTCGCTGCCGATCGGCTCGTTAAACAGGGCGTGCATACAGGCCCAGGTGAGATCGCCGTGGTTGCTGCCGTTGGTGCGGTCAGATTCATAAGAAACTTGACCGCTTGGGGTGATAAATTTACGTACCGTCATAAATGAGCGCACTAGCTCAAGGCCGAATCCGGCATCGTATTCAAGACGCCCAGCGCGAATTACCATTTGTGCTTTCATGACCAGTGCCCGTTTAAGTGTCGGGGTGTAGATGTGTTTCTCGGCGGCGGGGAAAAACTTGATAACTAACTGATGAACTGCGTCACCCACCCCGGTTGCATCAATGCCGATATGCTGCACGTTGTAACGTGTAGTTAGCGCTTTGATTACGTCAGCTTGTTCTTCAAACTCCATACCACGCAGTTGAATAGTTTCAACCACCCGAAATTTACCGCCTGGCACCGCAGGCGGTGCAACAACGGTTAACCCTGCACTATCACCTTTGCCGCCGCCGTTAGGGCCATAACCAATCCATACCGGGCGATTACCTAAAGGTCGTGGTGCGTAAGGGTTCCAGTCCGACCATACATCACGGTTATATCCATCCACGCCACAACTAATCAGCGTGTTATAGTTGAAAGCACGCTCACCCTTTGCCACAAACCGGCAACGGTACGAGAACGATTCTACCCCCTCAATG
This sequence comes from Photorhabdus luminescens subsp. luminescens, assembly GCF_001083805.1. GTDB lineage: Bacteria > Pseudomonadota > Gammaproteobacteria > Enterobacterales > Enterobacteriaceae > Photorhabdus > Photorhabdus luminescens. The sequence goes on from NZ_JXSK01000013.1 coordinate 72,758, forward strand.
GGTGCGCTCGTCGCTTCTGGCTCGGCGGTCATCTGCGCCGCAGTGGGTTGAGTGCGGTGATTATTGCGCTTGCGACTCATTAAATTAATACTCCTCGACAAAGCTATCATCAATGCCGCCAGCGTCGCTGCCGATCGGCTCGTTAAACAGGGCGTGCATACAGGCCCAGGCGAGATCGCCGTGGTTGCTGCCGTTGGTGCGGTCAGATTCATAAGAAACTTGACCGCTTGGGGTGATAAATTTACGTACCGTCATAAATGAGCGCACTAGCTCAAGGCCGAATCCGGCATCGTATTCAAGACGCCCAGCGCGAATTACCATTTGTGCTTTCATGACCAGTGCCCGTTTAAGTGTCGGGGTGTAGATGTGTTTCTCGGCGGCGGGGAAAAACTTGATAACTAACTGATGAACTGCGTCACCCACCCCGGTTGCATCAATGCCGATATGCTGCACGTTGTAACGTGTAGTTAGCGCTTTGATTACGTCAGCTTGTTCTTCAAACTCCATACCACGCAGTTGAATAGTTTCAACCACCCGAAATTTACCGCCTGGCACCGCAGGCGGTGCAACAACGGTTAACCCTGCACTATCACCTTTGCCGCCGCCGCCGTTAGGGTCATAACCAATCCATACCGGGCGATTACCTAAAGGTCGTGGTGCGTAAGGGTTCCAGTCCGACCATACATCACGGTTATATCCATCCACGCCACAACTAATCAGCGTGTTATAGTTGAAAGCACGCTCACCCTTTGCCACAAACTGGCAACGGTACAAGTTTTCATAGTCTTCTGGGCTGTTTTCATCTCTAATTTCATCAATATCAATGAGATCAAAGCCTTGTGCGATAGCATCATCAATCGTGACAATTTGCCGCCACATTCTGTCACCACACAATTTGCCATCTTTCAGTGCTTCGTGCGTGGTATCAAATTCAATGCGCTGATCTTTCTGTCGTGATTTATTGTAAAAATCTCCCGTCCAGAACGGGTAGGCCTCGTGCTCTTCACTGCTTGGTGTGGAAAAATAAGTTCGGCGTAGTCCAATATGCGACGCCATCCCCGCCGCCACTTTACGTAAATTCAGGAAATTAGATACCCAAAAGGCTTCATCAAAATATAAGTTGCCGGTGTAAGACTGGGCTGTCGCTGCCGATGTACCCAAGAAGTACAACACTGCGCCGTTGCTTAAAACAATCGTATCGCCGCCTTTCAGTTCAACCCCTATTTGTCTTGCCAGGAATTGAATAAACCGCTTGAAGTTGAGTGCTTGAGCGCGGCTCGCGGATAAAAATATTTGATTGGTACCGGTTTCAAGTGCATCAAGCAAAGCTTCCCGCGCAAAGTACCAGCTTGCACCAATCTGGCGGCTTTTCAGAATAAAACGGTTACGCTGTCTGCGCTGTTGATACCAGCGTTGTTGATGTTCATACAGTGAATTGAGCACCAGTCCCCGCAGTTCCGTAATCTGTTCTGGGGTGAAGTGGTTCTTCGGTACTTTCTGCCGCGCCGCTTTTTCCTGCGCTTTTTTTTCATCATGCGAAAAACGATCAAGCTGGCGGCCAAGGATATCAATCACTTTGGCATCATGAGCGGTAATATCAGTCCCTTTCTCAATAATGCGCAAATACTGTACGTCAAGGCGCTCTTTTATGCGTTGCAACGGCGGGGCTTTGTCCCATGCGTCGCGCCGGCGCCATGAATAAATCGTGTTCGCACTCACCCCCAGACGACAGGCAATCTGGGGAATGCTATAGGCTTGCCAGTACAGGCTTTTTGCTTCGTCGCGGGGATCAGTCATCGGTTTCATGGCAATAAGGCTACCGCGCCCGCGCGTATCAGAATATCTGAGAGGATTGTCGCAAGTGCGCGACAGAGAGAAGGTTTTGCCAGTCAGCGCATCAACGTCGATGATAGCAATATCAAGTAAATACCTTACTGACCGACTGGAGCACTGAAATGCCAAAATCAAAATTCTTTCGGGTTGCCGTTGAGGGCGGCACGACAGACGGACGAGAGATAAAACGCCAGGATATTATTGACATGGCAGAAACTTACGATCCTACCGTTTTCGGTGCTCGCGTTAACATTGAGCACATTAAATCCATACTGCCGGACGGCCCGTTTAAAATTCAGGGTGATGTAGCCGACGCGCGTTACAGCGAGATAACAGACGGCGCACTCAAAGGAAAACTGGCGTTAGAGGTCCAAATCGATCCGACTGCCGAGCTTGTTGACACTAACCGCGCCCGACAAAAAGTTTACTCTTCTATCGAAATGCATCCGGCCCTGCCGGCTACGGGCCGCGCATATCTTTGCGGCTTGGCCGTCACAGATAATCCGGCCAGCCTGGGCACTGAAATGTTGAAATTTTGCGGCCAGCAGCCGGTTAATCCTTATGCTCAACGCAAGAATTTCCCGGAAGCGCTTTTCTCTGCCGTAGAAGAAACCCTTATCGAATTTGAGGAGCAAACGGCGCAGCAAAGTGAGAACGGTAAAGCCTTTTTCTCGCGTATCACTGAGATGTTAACGGGCAGCAGTAAGCGTTTTAGTCAGGAAGCCGGAGAGCTGCGCGACGCAGTGACGCTGATTGCTGAGACTCAGCGCGATACGCTGAATCAGCTAGAAAAATACAGCCCACTGGAAAAACAGTACAAAAAATTACAACAGGATCTTGGTCAGTTGCAAGGTGATTTCGTCGCGTTAAAAACACTGCTTGAAGCGCAACCTAATCATTACAGCCAGCGGCCTGTCGCACGCGGCCATGATAACAACACCGCTAATACCGCCGAGTTAACAGACTGCTAACAGGCTCACAATCAACAGCAGGAAATGAACATGAGAAATGAAACTCGTGAAAAATGGGATCAGTATATTGAACGCCAAGCGGAATTGAATGGTATTTCACCGGCTGCCGTTACCAAGAATTTCAACGTTGCACCGTCTGTGGCACAGACGCTGGAAGACAAGACGCAACAATCGAGTGATTTCTTGCAGAAAATCAATATCGTCGGGGTACCAGAACAGGAAGGTGAGAAAATTGGTCTGGGCATCAATGGCCCGCTTGCCTCAACAAACGATTCAACAACAGATCGCCGCAACCCGCGCTCTGTGCATACGCTTGAGGATAATGGCTATCGCTGTGAAAAAACCAATACTGATACATTTATTAGCTATCCTCAGCTTGACATGTGGGGGAAATTTAAGGATTTCCAGACACGTATCACTAATCAAATTATTCGGCGCCGCGCACTTGATCGTATTACCATTGGTTTTAACGGTACCCACCGCGTCGCAAAATCGGATTTAACAGCAAACCCGTTGCTACAAGACGTTGGTATTGGCTGGTGTGAAAAATACCGGCTGTATGCCCCGCAGCGAGTTATGAAGAATGTCACTATTACCAGCCGCGACGATGAAAACAAAATCATAGCAAAGGGCGACTATGGCAATTTGGATTCACTCGCTTTTGATGCGACCAGTAATTTACTCGATGAGTGGAATAAGGGGTCTCTTGAGCTTGTTGTTATTTGTGGCCGAAATATTATCACCAGCAAAGATTTTGCGATTATCAACGCCATCAGCGCGAGCAATCCGAATTCAGAAGCATTAGCTGGAAGCCTGCTGGTTGCTAACAAAACAGTCGGAAATATGCCGTCATATATCGCCCCATTTTTCCCCGATGGCACAATGTTTATTACACCATTTAAAAACTTGTCAATTTACTGGCAAGAAGCAAAGCATCGGCGCACGATCAAAGAAGAGCCAGAACTGAACCGCGTCGCAACTTACGAATCTTCAAACGATGCTTATGTTGTAGAAGATTATGGCTTTGGCTGTCTGATAGAAGGTATCACTTTCGCCAAGGCACCTGGTGCCAGTGCATAGCTAATATCAGTCATTTGGTGGAGAAATATTATGTTAACCCCCGCTCAGCGACATTTTCAAAACGTCATGGCACAGCGACGCGGTATGCAAACTGAGACTGGTGATTTTACGGCTTATGAACAAATGTTGTACCGGTTACGTTTAGACAAAGTGAAGCTAGAAAGCATCCAGTCGAAGATAGTAAAAGCCTCAGTAAAACAGAGCTTAATTGCTAATTATCAGGGTTGGATAGATGGTGTATTGAGTGCAAACACGGGCCAAGCTGATGATGTTATCACTACTTTGATGATCTGGAACGTCGATGCTGGCAACATTGATGAAGCACTGCGCATTGCTGAGTATGTTTTGCATCATAAGTTGAGCATGCCAGATGATTACAAACGCACCACAGCAACCGCACTGGTTGATGAAATTTGCGACCCTGTGTTAGTTGCATTTAATCGAGATCCGAGTATTGCGCCGATTGACGTATCCTTACTGCTACGTCTCGACACAATGACCACTGAGGAAGATATGCCAGATCAGGTTCGGGCCAAACTGTTTAAAGCTATTGGCTACAGTCTGAGACTTAATAATCAGTCGCTAGAATCTGCTTTAGCTTATCTGCAACAGGCAATTACTTTGTTCGGTAGCATCGGTGTTAAACGCGACATTGAACTATTGCAACGCACTATTAGAAATGCAGAACCCAAAGAAGCTACACATGCTGAAGTCGCCGCTATCGAACATGAACAACAAGAAGCAATCATTTCAGCTTTGGCAGATATTGCGAGCGACGATGTGAGTGTTAAAGAAAACACGTCTGCGCGTAAGTCACGGTTGGCTGGCAAGAACACAACGAAGACCAACAAGAACAAAACGAAGACGAACGCCAAAACCAAGGCCCACACTAGTAAAACTACGGTGCAATAACAGAACGTGCCCCCGCGCACCAGGCGGCACGGTATTGTCGGAACATTCAAATTTCGTCTATACCGTCCACCGCCTGATTATGAGGAGAAATGCAATGAACGGCTTAGTTGCTTCTAAAGGCATTGCGAAAAGTATCACCGAAGGCAGTGACGAAGAAAATATTAATGATTATAACGCCGTGGTGATGTCATGTGACTTTTTCCCAGAAATTAATTTGTCAGAGCTGCGTTGTGCAATGCGGCTAAATGGTCGAGTGACAACCGAACGTTTAACCGATAAGACCATTGAAGCGGTTGCCCATGTTAACGATCAGCTAGAAAACTGGCGTGTTGTTCAAGAAGCCTCTGGGTTTTCCCGGTTGGAGGATGTGCAACCAGCGCTAAAAGTGAATAGCGTGTCGGTTAAGGTTTGGCGATATCGTCGCGCGGTCTATTCAGTAACAAAAGCGCTATTAACCGAGGCATACCGTGATATTGACACAACTCGCGAGGGTGAAAAGCACGCGGAAGCGTTGAGCACCCAGATAGCCGATCTTTGGCGTGATGCACGATGGGCTATTCGTGATGTCATGGGTGAAGAACGCGGATTGGCGGAACTAGTCTGATGGAAGTGAAAGCACTCCAGGGGGACACCATTGACATGATTTGCCAACGTTACTATGGACGTACTCAAGGCGTTGTTGAAGCTGTGTTGAATGCTAATAACGATATTTGTCACACGACGCTATTGTGCGCCGGTCAGTTTATCATCTTACCCGATTTTGAGCCGCTGGTGCTGGATAACATTGTTCAATTGTGGGATTAAATTAAGACATAAATTAAGACACTAGGCTGTACAACTAGGGAGCCTGTGAAGGAAAGGATGATACATGAAAAATCAGCCTGACATCTTTTTTCAGTTATGGGAGTGGCTGCTATCAGTTAGAGAACAAGGTATAGGTGCCGCACTGGCCGCCGCAATGGCTTATCTCAGAGGGCGCTATAACGGCGGTAAATTCTGGACAACAATTATAGACGCCATTATGTGTGCCATGATTGCCTGGTTTATCCGTGATGTGCTGGATTTTTTTGGTATGAGCACAGATTTGGCTTACATCGGCAGCGTCATTATTGGTTATCTAGGAACGGATTTTTTTGGTCAGTTACTTCGCGGAACGTTAAATAATAAAGCGGGGATAAAGAATGAATATGAGCCGAGGCATCCGAAATAATAACCCTGGCAATATCCGTTGGGGGGACGACTGGCAAGGTTTAGTGCCGGAATCACAACATTCCGATAAATCTTTTTGCCAGTTTGTCAGCCCTGAATATGGTATTCGGGCCATGATTAAAGTGATTCAGAATTACAAGCGCAAATATGGAATCAATACAATAAGCGGCATTATTTCACGATGGGCTCCCCATAATGAAAATAATACTGATGCCTATATTAACCACGTATGTAAAGACACGGAGGTGACTGGTGATCAAGTTGTTGATGTATTTAATAAAGTATTTATGACAAAGCTGATTAAGTCGGTTATTACCATGGAAAATGGTAATCAACCTTATAGCGATTCGGTTATTGATGAAGCCTTTTCACTTTTGTAGAGCGATATTATGAAGTTTAACTCTCATGGTTATACGGTTATTGCATTAGCGCTTGTCTGTCTTATTGCTTATCACTATCGGAGTAAATATACAGACCAGCTTGATAAGAGCATTAAGCTACAGAATGCATTACTAGAGCAGCAGAATGAAATCGTTAATCAGCAGGAGAAAATAAAGCGCCTGTCTGAGTTGGATAATCAGCATATAAAGGAGCTTGCTCATGCCAAATCTGAAATTGATGCTCTTCACGATGATGTTGCCGCTGGTCGTCGCCGGTTGCGTATCGCGGCCACCTGTCATCAAGGCGAAGCCGGTTCCTCCGGCAGCGTGGGCTATGCAATCCCCCCACGACTTAACCCGGCAGCTGAACAAGATTATTTCGATCTCCGAAGAATGATTATTGGTAACGAACAGCAAATAAAATATTTGCAGGAATATATTAAAACCCAGTGTCAGTAGCGGGGGAATTATGCTGAAAACAAAACTGATGAGAGACATCATCACAAAACACAATCCCTTTTTTGTTCAAAACCCAGACAGACTAGAAGTGTATGTTACCGAGGGGAATCTAGTGGCAACCGGGACGACTTCACCGTCATTTTTGTATCAGTATAAGTTGCATGTGTTGGCACTCGATTATCCACACTCGCTCGACAGTCTCAGTGTTCCGGTGCTTGAATATGCGCGTCGGCATCAACCTGATTTATTGTTTAATTCTGATCAGCGTACAGACGGCATTAAATTTGACGCGGATATTCTGAGTGATGGTACCGCAGATATTTTATTTGTATTACGAGCAACTGAACGTGTCATTGTTCAAGCAGAAAATGGACAATTGACAGCCCAACACCTTGATGAGCCCCCTTATCCCTCTGCCAGTCCTGGTAAAGATCCCTGGGGTGTATTGACTGACGGGAACGTGCAGAAATGACGGAAAATAATTCACTGTTCGTTGCCCTTGATAATGAATTGCAAAAATTAATCAGTACCACAAAACCGGCATACCGTCGCCGACTGGCTAATAAGCTGTCAAAGGCGATCCGCGCTGACCAACAGAAGCGCATTCGCAGCCAAAAAAATGTGGATGGTACCGCTTATGAGCCGCGCCGCCGTCGCGTATTACGCTCGCAGAAGGGTATTAAATTTTTGTACCAAGGAGATGTGCGTACGCTGAAAAATTGGCGCGCAACGCGCGGACGCCGGGGGCGTATGATTACTGGCTTTGACGAAGAACGTAACGCAGTACGTTCATTTTATCGCAGTAATATAGAGCGTTATCTGGAAATCAATCACAGTGAAGTGAAAAAAACGTCAAATCGCCGCGATCCGATGTTCCGGCGATTGAGAACCGCGCATTTCCTTAAGTCCAGTGCCTCATCAGCCGCCGCTGTTGTTGGTTTTCAAGGCCGGGCCGCAGCAATTGCTCGTCAGCATCAATACGGTTTGGAAGGCAGTATTAACGCGTTGGCAGAAACGAAGTATCCGCAACGTCAATTGTTAGGCATCACGCCGCATGAGCGACTGCAACTGATTGAATTAATTTATCATGACCTCGTGAGTGAACTATGACACTGCCAGAATTGCATCGACTATTAACAAATATTATCCGCGTCGGCTTGGTCACGGATGTTGATCTCGTTGGTCATCGTTGCCGGGTAAGGACAGGTGACTTAAAAACGGATTGGATACCCTGGCTGACACTGCGAGCAGGTCATTCCCGTACCTTCTGGCCGCCCAGTGTTGGCGAACAGGTTTTATTGCTTGCCATTGGTGGAGAGTTGACTACTGCTTTTGTCTTACCGGCTGTTTATTCTGATCAGTTTCCGGCGCCGTCAGTTTCTGCCGAGGCTGTTCATATTGCTTTTCCTGATGGGGCAGTGATGGAATATGAGCCAGCGGTCAGTGCCTTAAAAGTAACGGGTATTAAAACCGCAACGGTGAATGCCTCCGGTTCTGTTCATGTCACTGCGCCAGAAATGACTTGTACCGCAAGCAGTCAAATTACGCTTGATACGCCTCACGTCATTTGTACCAATTTACTGACAACAGCCAGCTTGGTAGTGCAAAAAGGCGGAAAAATGACTGGAAATATTGAGCATAACGACGGGCAATTCAGCTCAAACGGGGTGATCGTGGATTCCCATAAACACACCGGCGTCAGATCAGGCGGTGACACATCAGGAGGCCCTGCATAATGAAATTTTTGGGTATGAATAAGCAAACGGGCCGCAACATGACTGATATTGAACACGTTCGCCAGAGCATTACTGATATTTTGATGACGGCTATCGGTGCTCGTGTTATGCGCCGTGAGTACGGTTCATTGCTGCCCGCGCTGATTGATCAGCCGCAGAATCCGGCGTTACGTCTAAAAATTATGAGCGCGTGTTATATGGCGATCTTGAGATGGGAACCTCGCGTACGACTCACAACAATTACATTTCAGCGAGCAGAAGCGGGAGAAATGCACGTTGAAATAACTGGCGTTTATATCAACGGAAATGACTTAACAATAGCTATCCCCGTGAGGTGAAACTATGCCGACCATTGATTTAAGCCAGTTGCCGCCACCTGATGTCGTCGAGCCACTGGATTATGAAAGCCTGTTGGCTGAACGTAAAGCCAGGTTGATATCTCTTTATCCCGAAGAGCAACGAGCTGCAATCACTCGCACGCTTGAGTTGGAATCTGAACCCATTGTGAAATTATTACAAGAGAATGCTTATCGGGAGTTATTGCTGCGCCAGCGCGTGAATGAAGCGGCTCGCGCGGTGATGGTGGCCTATGCAGCGGGTAGCGATTTAGATCAGTTGGGCGCAAATAACAATATTACGCGTCTCATGCTGCAACAAGCTGATAACGACACGGTTCCGCCTATTGCGGCTATCATGGAATCTGATAACGATTTTCGTGTTCGTATCCCACAAGCTTTTGAAGGGCTAAGTGTTGCCGGGCCGGTGGGAGCTTATGAATATCATGCTCGTAGTGCCGATGGCCGTGTTGCTGATGCATCGGCCATCAGTCCGGCGCCGGCAAATGTCACTGTGACTATTATGTCACGGGAAAACAATGGCATAGCATCACAAGATTTGCTGGATAAAGTGGTTATAGCTCTTAATGACGAAAATGTCAGGCCCGTTGCTGACAGGGTAGTCGTTCAGTCAGCTAAAGTCGTTGAATATCAGATTGACGCCGTGCTTTATCTCTATCCGACGCCGGAGTCCGAACCGATTCGTATTGCCGCTGAGCAACAAATGAAACGTTATACAGAAACGCAACATAGGCTTGGGCGTGATATTCGGTTATCTGCGATTTATGCCGCGTTGCATGTTGAAGGTGTGCAACGTGTGGAATTGAAATCACCCACCAATGACGTTGTGTTAGATAAAACCCATGTGTCATTTTGCACTAGCGCAAATTTGAAAGTCGGAGGTTCTGATGAATGACCGCTTATTGCCAACAGGTTCTACGGTTTTGGAGGTGGCGGCGGCTAATGCATGCTCGCAATTGCAAAATGTTCCGGTACCGCTTCGCCAACTCTGGAATCCTGATACTTGCCCGGTAGAGTTATTACCTTATCTGGCGTGGGCATGGTCAGTTGATCGTTGGGATGAAAACTGGCCAGTAACGACTAAGCGGGATGTAATAAAAAACTCACTATTTTTGCACAAACATAAGGGCACTATTGGTGCTATCCGCCGTGTGGTAGAGCCATTGGGCTATTTCATTCAAATAAAGGAATGGTGGCAAACCAATGATGCACCCGGTACTTTCCGACTTGAAGTTGGTGTTCGTGAAAGCGGGATTACTGCGGAAATATTTTCAGAGCTTGAGCGTTTAATCTCTGATGCCAAACCTGTGAGCCGCCATCTAATCGGCCTGGCTGTCAGTTTAGATATATCGGGAGTAATTCACTGCGCAGCAACAAGCTGCATCGGCGATATGCTGACAGTTTACCCCTATTTGCCAGAAATGATTGAAACTAAAGGTACCGCTTACGCGGGATCAGCGGTTCATTTGATTGATACGATGAGGATTTTATCATGAAATACTTTGCCATTTTAACTAAGTTGGGTGCTGCAAAGCTGGCGAACGCTGCCGCACTGGGTACCAAAATTAGTATTACTCATATGGCGGTGGGCGACGGTGGCGGCAAATTACCAGAGCCTGACGCTAATCAAACACAATTAGTCAATGAAAGGCGACGTGCCGCGATTAATACATTAAGCGTCGATCCGGTAAACACTAACCAAATTATTGCTGAGCAGATTATCCCTGAAAACGAGGGGGGTTGGTGGATGCGTGAAATTGGCTTATTTGATAGCGAGGATAGTCTGATAGCAGTAGCAAATTGCCCGGAAACCTATAAACCACAGCTACAGGAAGGTTCAGGCAGAACACAAACGGTGAGAATGATTTTAATTGTTAACAATACTGAGTCAGTCACGTTAAAAGTTGATCCGTCTGTAGTGCTGGCAACACGTGAATATGTTGATAAAAACACGATTGAAGTTAAATCTTACTGTGATAATGCGTTTAAAGCCCATCTCGCAGCCAATGATCCGCACCAACAATATTTGTTAAAAGAGAATTTACCGCCTTTACCTGATGCTTTATTGACTCAAAAGGGGGTTGTACAACTGAGTAGCGCAACAAATAGCGTAAGTGAAACCCTGGCTGCTACGCCAAAAGCCGTAAAAGCAGCTTATGATCTTGCAGCAAGTAAGCTTGCAAGCGTGCCCGACGCCTCATTAACCCAAAAAGGCATCACTCAGTTAACAGACAAAACAGGCAACAGTAATACCCTCGCGGCAACTCAGAAGCTTGTTTCTGATGTCAACGACAACGCCAACAGCAAACTCGCAAAATCCCAAAACGGCGCAGACATTCCCGATAAAAATGCGTTTGTGAAAAACCTCGGCTTGTCGGAAACCGTGGCACAAGCTCGAAATGCCGTACCGAGCAGCCGGAAAGTGAACGGCAAGGCGCTGACCGGGGATATCAGTTTGAGTGCGGGGGATGTGGGGGCTTTGCCAGCGCTTAAGTCTATCGACAAGATACCTGACTGGGGATATAACGGCCCTTTTAGAGGGAGCCGCACAGTGGACTACGCGCGCGGGATTAGCGTCGGCGATAATGACTACGGGCAAATCTGGGTTGATAGCTCTGGGCGGCTGTATGGCCGATTTTCAAATTCAACGAGTAAAGAAATCCTGGGCGGTGAATGCGCCTATACAAGTGATATTGCAGTCCCTGTCGGCGTCCCCGTTCCGTACCCCCATCGATACACGCCAGCCGGTTATCTTACGTGCAACGGTCAATCATTCGATAAGTCTTTATATCCAAAGCTAGCAGAAGCTTATCCTGATGGCAAAGTACCTGATTTAAGAGGCGAGTTTATCCGGGGATGGGATGATAGCCGAGGGGTAGATCCGGGGCGAGTGTGCGGGTCGTGGCAGGGTGACGCACTTCAAAATATTACCGGGTCACTCGGTATGTATAAAGGTGTTGAAGTTCCGCGTGCAAGCGGGGCTTTTACAGCGATATTTCGAAATGAAACGGTGTCAGGTCACGTGGGTGGAACATTCAACAGCAGTGGAGATTGGAATTTCGACGCATCACGAGTCGCGCGTACTGCAAACGAAACCCGCCCCCGCAACGTCGCATTTAACTACATAGTGAGAGCAGCATAATGACAGAACAGAAATACTCTTTAGAACATGAAACAGCCGTATTGGGTAAAGATGGATTAGCTATTCAAGCCGGCTGGATAAAGGTTTATCACTCGAATCAAATCACACGAGAATTCACAAACTCTGATATTGAGTATGTGATGCTCGGTGTCAGTCTATCGGCTGGGGCCTATCCTGACGCGCCAAAGCTTCCCGATTCTCACGATAAGGCTGTCTGCCGCAGTGAAGACGGTAAGTGTTGGGAAATCTTGCCCGATTATCGCGGAAAAATCGCGTACGACACGTTAACACAAGCACAGATTGAAGTTACAGAAATCGGTGAACTGCCGGATACGCTAACCTTCAAACAACCTCCCACAGACTTCGATACGTGGAACGGCAAAGAGTGGGTAGTTGATAAAGACTTACTCAAGTCTCATCAAATCAATGAAGCAAAACAGAAGCAAGCTGAACTGTTACAACAAGCAAATGAAACACTCTCATTGCTACAAGACTCTGTTGACTTAGAAGTTGCTACAGACTCAGAGAAAGCCGCTCTGTTGGAGTGGAAGAAATACCGGGTATTGCTGACTCGTGTAGATGTTTCACAAGCGCCAGATGTTGAATGGCCGGAAGTGCCGAAGTAATAAATAAGAACAGGGCCGTTTGGCCCTTGTTGTCATCCCAGATTTGGAGATTAATATGTCAATACGTCGTTTTTTGATTGCTGTAAGTAGTATTATAAATATTATGCCAGCCACTAATTACAAAAAGCTTATATCGTCGAAAAGTGATAATGAGAAAATCCGTAATGATATTGCGACGATATCTCAAGATACAGTTAACGCTTTAAATAAAAACAGAGCCAGCAAGCGTACTACATTACTTAACAATATTAAGTAGATCATCAGCAGTAATATTGCTTAAGCCTTCTCTAATATCTTCACTGACTTTTTTCAGTGATAAAGTAAATTCAATTTTTCGGGCTTTACCATCTGAGAAAAACTCGGTCCGGGTTTCATTCAGGCTTTCAATCACGAACATACCATAGATCATGCCGGTACCTTCAATCAGCGGCCATGCCCTGCCTGCATACGCCAGTGTGCGCAGGGCTTCAAGAGAAATATCACCCCCCGTCACTTCTGGATAGAGCACTCCATCAAGCGTAATGCTATCTTCACCCGCCCCGATATACTGCCATTTTGCCGATTTCCCCACGCGGTCATTTTTCACATGCCGCCAGGCCATTTCGCGGCTCAGTGACTGGTACGGTGCGGTATTCAACATAAAAACAAACATGCCATAGATCATCATCATAAGATTAATCTCCGTCAGTTAAACGAGAACGCCGACGCGTATTAGTTTCTCGCATCAGTTCACGTATTTTTTCTTTCACTAAGTCACCCAGGGCTTTGCTGTCACGCATATCAACGCCGTAAAAATTCAGCTCAAAAGTGTAATTGTCACTCGCTCTTTGCCGCTCATTTCTATTTCCGTTCAGATCAATCGGTACCGGAATACCGGCAAATGCTGGTTGAGGTTCAGGTAGCACAGCACTGGCAAGCCCCATCGCAGAATCTTTTAGTCGAGATAACAATGACGCACGCGGTACATTCAATTGAGGTTCACGATATGCGCCGTCAATCGCAGTCACGGCGGGATAATTCTTAAAGACAATCTCACCCAGTTTATTGGCATCAGCGAGTGATGCGGTATTTTGCAATGATGTATTTGTGGTTCCCCCGCCTGTCTGATTCTTATTGTTCTTTTTATCTCCTTTAGGGGTGTAAACCTCGGTACCGAATGCCGGTATATTGGTTTTTTTATCATTACCAGCTACTTCATCAGCTTTTTTGCCTGCTTGTTTGATTGGTTCTTCGGCGCCGGGTTTCCATTCTTCCTTGACCATTTTTTTTAATTTATCATCCCATCGCCAGGCAACCCCATCACCGACTTCGGCAGGTTTGATAGGCTCACCAGCCTTATTCATGACCTGAGCAGCTTCAGCGGCGGCTTTTGTGGCATCGGGAATCGCGCCAAGTTTTTCAAGCAGCCAGCTAACGCCCTCGGCTACTTTCAAAATGACGGATACTACAGCACCGATTGCTTTTCCGACAATTTCCCCAAATGTTTTTCCGGCTTCTGTACACGCTTTCAAATCTTCTGATGTGGTATTGACGGGTTCAAATAGTTTTGTGAACCAGTCCCACACTTTTTTAACTGCATTCGCAATACCATCAAAAATAGGCGCAAATGGCGCAAACGCAGCGTTAAATGCCTGTTTAATTGGCGTCAGTCCTTCTATCAAGCCGGAAAAAAAACCGCTAAAAAACGCTTTAATGGGTTCCCAGTATTTCCAGATCAGTACTGCCGCAGCGACAACAGCGGCAATTAATAAACCAAGCGGGCTCAATAGAAACGATAGCCCTCCGCCGATTGCCATTATTGCAGTTCTGCCAATACTAAGCAGAGAACCGAATCCAGAAGAAACCAAAGTTCTTAACCCATTACCCAGCACTGACAACGCCGTCATTGGCTGTGTAAAAGCCATCACGATCCCGCGTCCTGCCGCCGATGCTCCGCTACCCAGCGCCTTAAACCCATTTGCTCCGCTTGTTACAAGCTGACCACCAAAACGGCGCAATGCCGCGCTGCTACTCTGAAATATCGGCGCCCATCCTTTAACACTTTTACTTACACCACCTAGGGATGGCAATAAACCTTTTAAGCCCCCCGTTAATCTGCCGACTGACGGAATTAATTTGCCGATCCCGCCGCCGCCCGTCAGCATAAATATACTGAGTTTCATCGCAGCTAAGGGCACGATAACGGCAGCGGCAGCCAGCGCCAATGCACCCAGTGCACCGACCAGCGTCACGATAACCAGCGTGCCTACCATGATTGCATATGTTAATTTGGGATGGGTTTTCATCCAGTCGCCGACACGAGCGATAACCCTTGTCAGTCCCTGCGTCAGTTTTCGGAACGGAGAGTCAACACTCTCTTCCATTTGTATCCCCAAATCTTCCCACGCTGATTTCAACTGCTTGAGATCGCCTTTTAGGTTGTCGATTTTGACTTTTGCAACTTTTTCGGCTTCACCTTTTGAATTTTCGTTCGCTTTTTTCTGTTCGTCATATTTACCGTTTGCGGCACCTTCTAGCACAGCCCCCATTCCGACCATCGCTTCTTCACCGAAGATGTCTTTTTTGATGCGGATTTGGCTGGGTTGATCATATTTGCGGAGTTTTTGATCCAGTTCTTTTAGAATATCGCCCATATCCCGCAATTTACCGTTGGCCCCGCTGACTTTAATATCCAGAGCCTTCATGGCATCCGCGCCCGCGCCGACCGGAGCAACAAGGCGGGATAACCCCCCTCTCAAAGCGGTACCTGCCATGCTGCCGCGCATGCCATTCGCGGCCATCATTGCCGCCATTGCTGCCATGCTTTCTAAGCTAATGCCCAGGTTGGCAGCAATTGGCCCGGCGTAAGTCATGGTTTCGCCAAGTTGCCGCAAGTCAGTATTACTTCGAGTAAAAGTGGCAGTCAGAACGTCAGATACCCGGTCCATCTGATCGGCATTGAGTTTGAACTGAGTCAGCACATTTGAGCCAATGTCGGCAGCTTCACCAAGATCCATATCATCAGCTAATGCCATATTAAGCACGCCAGGTAATGCTGCTTTGATGGATTCTGGGGTAAGGTTCGCCATTGCTAAGAATTTCTGCCCTGCGGCGGCATCAGTCGCAGTAAATGCCGTACTGGCCCCTAACGCTCTGGCTTGTTCTCTGAGCATCTTAAGACGAGGATCATTTTTATCGAGACGAGTCAACGCTTGAACGCCAGACATCCCCTCGTCAAAATCTCGTCCGGGGGCCATAATACGAGATGAAGCATACAGAAAGCCCGCGCTACCCGCCGTCGCAGTGGCCCCTGCCGTGGCAAGCTTCCCGCGCATTTCCTTGGCTTTGCTATAGCTATTCTGGGCACGCGTGACCGCATTTAATCGCCGTTGCTGCTCGGCTAGTTGCTGATTGTAAATTTCAGTGCGACGGGTTATTTGGGCAGTAACATTATCACTCTGACGAATAGAAATGTTATGCCTATCCATCTGTTCACCCACAGCCTGCAATTTCTGCTTTTCTTTAGCCAGTGTGCGGCCATAGCGATCCCGTTCCTGCCGTGCTGCAAGCAGGATTTTGCGCTGTTCTTCGGTTTGTTCCCTGAACCGCGGAAATTGCGCAGCTAACTCTTTGGCTTTAGCTTTGGCTTTGTCGTATGCATCCGCGTTTTTTTTAATAGAATCGCTTAAGCGGTCAAATGTTTTTGCATGACTTGCCAGGCTTTTAATGTCGCTTGACGTTGATTTGATTTGAGAAGCCAGCCCCGCTGCCGCACGACTTGCAGCACTAACGGGACCGGATAACTTATTAGCGGCGCTCAGTGATACGCGGATATTGAGATTACGATCTGTCATGATTCACGTCCTGTACGGGCTACAGCGCGTTCATGCCATTTCAGTAGTTCAGGCACTGACATAGCATCATATTCTGACGGTGCCCAATGGAAAACTGTTGCGATATCCGCAATGATTTCATCTGTCTCTACAAACGGGCAGGGGATTACTCTTTTTCCTGTTCCTGCGTCCCACCGGCTTCCGAGGACGGCGCTAAAAAATCAGCAACACCGCTTGCAAGTTGCGTGAAATCTTGAATACCCATCCCACTAATCTCCGCTTCTGTCAAACGCGGTTGGGTTACGCGTGGTAACAGAGTGATAAGAGAGTTCACATCACTTGTCATGACGTCATACAGTTTTAACCCACGTAGGGCACCCACTTGCTTCATCGTGTCAGTAATAATAACTTCTGTAATTTTTTCCCCGTTGTGACGTTCCAAGGGTTCTGAAAGTGTAATTGTTTTTGACATGGTTAAATCTCCTGCAATTGGCGTAATTACGGCCATTAAATTAAAGTAGGGTTGTGATTAATGGCCGATATTGGCCCGATGTTGTTCAAGTAGATCTTTGCCGTCTACTTTCCACACCAGGTTCAACATATCTACTTCGAACACCTCACTATTATCAATCGTGACTTTGCAATACGTGTTTTTCAGCGTGTATTTATGTTGCGTGTTGTCACCCGCTTTTGCCGAACCCCAGTCAAGTTCCGTGAAACGTCCTCGCGTCTGAATTTCACACGCGATAGTCTGCCCGGTTGCGTCATCATAATAAGAACCCGCGAAGCGCAATTGCAGACTGTCAAGTGTACCGCCCCAGGTTTTCAGCAATGAAGCTTCAATACCGCCCATTGTGACGTCCATATCTAACGCGCCGCCGTCCATTCCGACGAGTACGGCAACCGATCCCGGCATCCCGGCACCCTGATAATCTTCGGTTTTTAGTGACAGCTTAGGCGTAGTGACTTCTTCAACTTGACCCAAGTAAGTTTGACCATTAATGTACGTATCAAACATAAAGAGTTTTTTTGGCATACCCATTATTGTAGTTCCTCTAGCCTAACTGATTAACCTAACTGATTAAAAACAGCGAAATATTCATCAGTGAAAGTCTGTGTTAGCTGCAAATTTTCCAGCGGCGGTACCGGCGTATATTTGTAGCGAATATGCGCTTTACCATCCCGCAAGTTTTCTTTCGGATTGTCTGCCGGGTCATACCAGCACTCAAAGCCCAACAATTTCCCTTCTGTGACTAATTGCACTCCTTTTCTGTTGATACCATCAATGACATCTTTGATGAGAGAAGGGGTTAGCGTTTTATCAATATAAGAGAAATGTGCTTCTGCAATCATATCTGCCAATATCTGAGCGGTACGGGTATAGACTTCAAAGAAGTAGGTTTCACTGTCACAAGTACGATTACCCCAAAAACGGAAACCGTCCCGTTTAATTAGAGTGGTTACACCTTTGCTATTTAAGTCATTCGCGTCAGTATCGGTACCTTGTAGCGTCCACCAAATATCGGCAGAAATACCCAGCACGCCGTTAACGGGAACGTTAGATAACGACTTATGCCAGCCTTGATCAGCGTCAATACGAGCACGTAGCCCCAGGGCGAACGCCGTAGCGGGAATGGTTTCATTTTTCCCGGATTGACTGTTGTAAGTAATGAAATCAGGGTAAATCACCATTAACTCACGCTGATTGAAGTTTTCACGGTACTTCTTCACATCAGCAAGCGTTTTATTGCCATTCGCGCCGATATATGCGAACGCCCGCAGCTTCTCCGCAAATATCGCTAGCTGAGCCGCGACGGCCTGCGTATCAAGTCCGGGAGCCGCTAGAATCCGTGGATGTTCACCCACGTTAGATTCTGCGGTCAGCAACGCGTACAGGCCGGTATAACGCCCATCGGTACCAACCCCGCCGATTACCAATTGATCTTGTGTTTTGGCGTCTTCACCCGACTTTTGTTTCGCTGCGTCAGCAACACGGATAACAATCACTTTCGGACTGCACTGATCAGAAATGGCTTTCAACGTGGTATACAGAGTTCCGGTTTTACCGGCTTTGCCGATGACACTGTTAATGCGCGTTACCAGTGTTGGGGTGTCAAGCGGAAACAGTTCTGTATCAGCATCATCCGCAGTGCAAACGACACCGATGATAGATGTATCAATATCCCGGATTAGCGTACTGAGTTTTGTTGTCTCCGTAACAGAGACCCCATGATGGAAAGCAGCCATAGCTTTTACTCTCATGATTAAACATGCAGCTATAGTGATAGCTCAGCAACAGAAAATCATGTTGTGCCGCGTGTCGTGGTACCGCGACAACGCTCGCTAATTGTCTACACGCGCACGCGCGGCAATGATTGGCTGAAATAAACCGGCATTAGGTGAGTAATGAGCTTTCTTGATAATTTAATAGCAAGTGAATACGTCAAACAACCCGCTTTTGATCTGATGATAGGTGGTCAGCAAATCACAACACTGAATGACAGACTGATTTCACTATCACTAACGGATAATCGGGGTTTTGAGGCGGATACGCTTGAGCTTGTGATTGACGACTCAGACGGTAAAGTCGCATTACCGCCGCGTGGCGTCGAGCTTTCTGTTGCGATTGGCTGGCAAGGAGAAGCGCTTATACATAAAGGCTTTTTCACAGTCGATGAAATCAGTCATAGCGGGCCACCGGACCAGCTAACTGTGACCGCCAGGTCCGCAGACTTTAGACAAGAATTCAATGTCAAACGAGAGTACAGTTGGCACGACATTACTGTTGCAAAAGTCGTCAGTGCCATTGCAGGCAGATACAATTTAAAGCCCGGCGTTAGTCGCCAATTAATGAATATTGAAATTGACCACGCCGACCAAACCAGCGAGTCTGACATTAGTTTTTTGAGCCGAATGGCTGAAATGATTGGCGCAATTGCGACCATTAAAAATGGCATGTTGTTGTTCATCGTGCCAGGTCAGGGCGTTTCACGCAGCGGTAAGCCACTGCCAGTTATTACTATTAAACGTGAGTCTGGCGATAAGCATAATTTTAGCCTGGCTGATCGAGATGCTTACACCGGCGTTAAGGCTTGCTGGCTGGATTTAAACTTTGGTAAAAAACCCGCAACAACAATGAAGCGTAAGAGTCAGTCTGACAAATCCCCAAAAACCAAGGCGCAAGCATCAAGTAAAAAAGAGGGCGATTATTTGGAGGGCGCTGAGGGAAATGTATATGTGATGCGTCAGACATTTAAAACAGAACGTATAGCCCGCCGTGCCGCTGCGGCGAAATGGGCAACTTTGCAACGAGGAGCCGCCGAATTTAGTATCACGCTGGCAAGGGGCCGGCCTGATATCTACCCGGATTTATATGCACAAGTTGTTGGTTTTAAAACTGTAATTGATTCATCGGAATGGGTAATAACAAGAGTGGTACACAATATCGGTGACAGTGGCTATACAACTTCACTGGAACTTGAATTAAAAATTAAGAATACAGAAATGAGCGCCGGCACCGAAAATAGCAAAAATAGTCACAAGTCGTGATATGCTTATATCAGGCAAACTCTTATAGAGGGCTGATATCATGGCGTTTATATGTCCCCGCTGCAATGCTGTAGCAAAAACCCGCACAAGTGAAATGATGAGTGAAGAAACTCGCCGCAGTTATCATCAATGTCAAAATCTGCTTTGTGGCTGTACATTTACAACAATTACAACAGTTGAGCGCTATCTCTGTACACCCAGTCAGCAAGAATTACCGCCCAATTTTAAATTACCAAAAATGGCGTTTCCGGCAAGTCACTATGGTGATGATCAAATAGGGTTTGGTTTTTAGCTCTATTGTAAGCAAGAAAATAAACCCCGAAAATCGGGGTTTTGGCGGCTATTACTAAGATTAACTATTAGTGTGACCGTGAGTGTGAGATAAAATGATAAGACTAACATTATCATCTGTTGCTTTGCCGACTTCATCACATGATGAACGTGGATTTTCAAAAACATAGCCAATATAGTTATATCTGTTCAGCACATGAATCTCTTTTGTACTTTTTAGGTATGAGTTTTTGACACCCAGCCAGATCGGGGCGCATACGCCCATCTTAATTACTGCCTTATAAATGTCGCTTGTTACCTGATCTTCATCCATCGTTAGTGTAATGACATCTCCGCTATCGCTGATTGATAGTGGTTGCCATGACCGCATTGATTTTTGTAAAACTGAGTAATTGGTTGATTGTGCAAAAACGCTGAATGATGCAAGTACAAGTAAAAATAGCGTGCAGATATATTTTTTCATTAAATCTATCCTCTGTTTGTAGTAGAAGCCCATAAAACGGGTTTCCGTGAACTTTTTATCTTACCTGAATTTGGATATTAAAAGCCCCGAAAATCGGGGCTATTTCTCGAAGTGTGGTCAAATTTGGGACATAAAACAAAAATAATCATTTTAATTCAATTAATTAAATAAAAAATAAAAGAATTAATTGTTCTGTAATGGAATATAGGCGATCTCGCCAAAATAGTTTTTCAGTAGATTGCATCAGGATAAAGATGACAATGCAAAATACAATGGTAATAGCCGGACAGCCGGCTGTTAATTGTTTTTCAGACTATTTATATTACGCCCTAAAACAAGGCGAGGGCTTTATCATCGATCCCACTCAAGAAATACCGAGTTTTTAGTTCTCATGTAACCCACATTCTCGCTTCAAGCCAAAAAAACGGGTTTGTTCTTCACTCATGCCCGGTTCCCATTTTTGGGTTGTATGGATGTCACCAACAGAAAGATAACCTTGTTCCCATAATGGATGATATTCCAAACCATGCTTTGTCAGATATTGATGCACACGCCGGTTATCCCAGTCGATAATCGGCAAAATCTTAAATACTCCCCGCTGTACAGCCAGAACCGGTAATTTTGATCGACTTTCAGATTGCTGACGGCGTAAACCAGCAAACCAACTTTGTGCATTTAGACTTTTTAAAGCCTGATTCATTGGTTCAACTTTATTAATCTGATTGTAACGTTCTATTCCCTCCACGCCTTGTTCCCACAATTTCCCATAGCGAGCTTCCTGCCAGGCCGGAGAATGGTCAGCACTGAATACTTGCAAATTCAGTTTCAACTGCGTTGTGAGTTTATCTATGAATTGATAAGTTTCAGGGAATAGATAACCGGTATCAGTAAGGATGACCGGAATATCAGGATATTCTTGTGTCACTAAATGAAGACATACCGCCGCCTGAATACCAAAGCTGGAGGAAAGAACAAACTCCCCCGGCAAATTTTCTAATGCCCAGTTTATCCTCTGGTGAGCATCCATCATTTCAAGCCGCTGATTAATCTCAGCCAGTGATTGCTCTTGCTGTTCAGCCGTCATGCTAACAAATTGAGATAAACTGAATTGACTCATACCGCCTCCTGCCAATCGTAAAAATCGCGGGCTGAATCCAATACCGGCTTGATAATATCCGTGCGGATCAGAAAATCGCCAAAACCCTCATTTGGCTGCCTCCCCGTCGCCCAACGCCCAATGAGTTCATCCATGATGGATAAAATCTCTTGTGAGCTGATATTTTCTTTATACATGCGTGGAATACGGGCGCCAATTCGATTACCGCCAAGATGAAGGTTATAACGATCAAGCGCTTTGCCAACTAGCCCTACCTCCGCCAACATCGCTCTACCGCAACCATTCGGACAACCCGTCACCCGCAAAACAATATGTTCATCACCAATACCGTGTTTATTCATCAGTTGTTCAACATGGGTGACAAACTCCGGTAAAAAACGTTCAGCCTCAGCCATTGCCAATGGGCATGTTGGGAAAGAGACACAAGCCATTGAGTTTTCACGCTGAACTGTGGTTTTATCGTCAATCAATCCATGCTGACGGGCGATAGTTTCAATGCGTTGTTTATCACTTTCAGGAATACCAGCAATGATTAAGTTCTGATTGGCCGTCAGGCGAAAATCCCCTTTATGTATTTTTGCAATTTCAGCAACGCCGCTTTTCAACGGCCTGCCGGGGTAGTCTAAAAGGCGACCATTTTCAATAAACAACGTTAAATGCCATTTATCATCGATGCCTTTCAGCCAGCCAATTTGATCACCACGACCCGTGAATTCATAAGGCCGAACTGCCTCAAATTTCACTCCAGCGCGTCTCTCTACCTCTTCTCTAAAAGTGTCCACACCAACCCGCTCCAACGTATATTTGGTTTTGGCATTTTTGCGTTCAGTCCGATTACCCCAGTCACGCTGAGTTGTTACCACAGATTCCGCAATTACCAATGTATGTTCAAGTGGAATATAGCCAAACTCACTCGCCATACGTGGATAGGTATTTTTATCGCCATGAGTCATCGCCAAACCACCACCCACCAGCACGTTAAAACCCACCAACTTGTCACCTTCTGCAATGGCGACAAAGTTCAAATCGTTGGCGTGTAGATCAACATCATTCTGTGGAGGAATAACTACCGTGGTTTTGAACTTACGCGGCAAATAAGTCGAACCAAGAATCGGCTCTTCATCGGTCGTTGCAACTTTTTCTTCATCTAACCAGAGTTCAGCATAAGCACGAGTACGTGGCAGTAAATGTTCTGAGATTTTTTTCGCCCATTCGTAAGCTTGTTGATGTAATTCTGATTGAATAGGATTCGAGGTACAAAGTACATTGCGGTTAACGTCATTTGCCGTCGCAAGCGAATCCAATCCAATTTGATTCAACAATTGATGCGCAGGTTTTACATTCCCTTTCAGAATGCCATGAAATTGAAATGTCTGGCGGTTAGTCAACCGAATACTGCCATAAAGGGTATTTTCCTCAGCAAACTTATCAATACCTAACCATTGCTGTGGCGTAATCACGCCACCCGGCAGACGACAGCGCAACATCATTGCATGACGTGGCTCCAATTTTTGCTCTGTACGTTCAGCACGGATATCACGATCATCCTGCTGATACATGCCATGAAAACGAATCAACAGGAAATTGTCCCCTTCAAAACCTCCCGTCAAGCCATTAGTTAAATCTTCGCTGATCGTACCTCGCAGGAAGTTACTTTCCCGCTTCATACGCTCACTGTCAGCCAGTTTACCTTCAACAATCAAAGGACCATGTTGTTTATCGTTCATTAGTACACATCCCTCTGATAACGGCGCTCAAGACGCAGTTCACTTAAAAATTCATCTGCCTGTTCGCTATCCATGCCGCCATGCTCAGAAATAATATCCAATAGCACATGTTCCACATCTTTCGCCATGCGGTTTGCATCACCACACACATACAGATGTGCTCCTTCCTCTATCCAACGCCACACTTCTTCACCTTGCTCACGCAGCTTGTCCTGAACATAAACTTTATGCTGCTGATCACGGGACCATGCCAAATCAATACGGGTCAACAAGCCATCTTTGACATAACGCTGCCACTCCACCTGATAGAGAAAATCTTCAGTAAAATGTGGATTACCAAAGAACAACCAATTTTTCCCTTCAGCGCCATCAGCCTCCCTTTGCTGCATAAATGCCCGAAATGGCGCAATTCCGGTTCCCGGCCCAATCATGATGACAGGCGTGCGTGGATTAGCAGGCAGACGAAAATTATCGTTATGCTCAATAAAAATACGAATATCGCCATTTTCCTGTAAGCGATCTGCCAGATAGCCGGATGCGCCGCCGGTGCGGGCCCGTCCGTTAATTTCATAACGAACCACACCAACTGTAAGATGAACCTCATTTTCCACTTCTGCCTGAGAAGAAGAAATTGAATAGAGCCTTGGTGTCAAAGGCCGTAGCAAATCAATAAATTGCTGTGCCTCCGGTTGAGAAGCCGCTTCTCTTATCATATCGGCGATCGGTTTATTGTGAGCGTATTGCTGTAATGCTTGTTTATCAGCAATCAAAGAAAGCAATTTTTCATCTTTCGCCAGAGCAGCGTATTTTTCCACAATCACACTAGTATTTTGGGTTAACTCAACATGTCTGATCAGTGCTTCCCTTAATGGCAATTTCTGACCATTAACCTCAACCTGTTCTGTTCCCTTCAACCAGAGCAAATTTAATACTTCATCCACCAACTCCAGATCATTTTCAAACCAGACACCTAAAGCATCACCTGGCTGATAACGAAAACCTGAATCACCCAGATCAATTTCAATATGGCGAACATCTTTATCAGAACCACGACCCGTTATTTTCTGGCGGGTGGCTAAGGCCGCAGTCAATGGCGCCTGTTTAGTATAAGAAGTTGAGAAAACTTCATTTACCGGCCCGTTTTGTGCGTAAGTAATTACAGTCCCTATCTCAGCCGGAATACGCTGTTTCAAGATCACAGTTAATTGTTTACGCCACTGAGCCGCAACTTGCTGATATTCCACATCACCATCTACACGCTCCAGAAGCTGTTGAGCACCTAATTCATTCAGACGATTATCGAAATCTTTTCCAGCCTGGCAGAAGCGCTCATAAGAGGTATCACCCAGACCAAAAACCGCAAATGCCGTATCATTCAGTTTCGGCGCCTTTTTAGAATAGAGATACTTATACAATGCAACTGCTTCCTCAGCCGGTTCCCCTTCACCTTGAGTAGAAGCAATAATTATCAGTACCTTCTCTTGAGCAATTTGTTTGAACTTGTAATCACCAGCATTGAACAGATTGACATTAAATTTCTCTGCCAACAAATCATCACGGAGCTGCTCAGCTAAACGACGAGCATTACCAGTTTGTGAAGCTGAAATTAATGTGATCGTTTCCTGTGCCGGAACCGCCGGAGCCACGGCCTGAACCTGTGGTTGTTGATTTACCATTCCCCAAAAATAACCAGACAGCCAGGCTAATTGCGTCGATGAAAAATCCCCAATTGCCGATTGCAAACGCGCTAGCTGTTCAGGTGAAACCGGAAGAAGTGAAATTGAAGGTGGTTTTATGCTCATTGTCCTGTGCTACCCTTTACGATTACCAATGTCCGTTATTTTTAGTAAAGAAAATAAATAGGGATGGTTTGTAAGGTTATCTCAGCGACTTGTTACTATTTAAAGAAACTATCGCAATATCAAATAACCAAAACGCCTAACCATATTTACAGATTTAATATATCTATAAAACAGTTAATAAGAGCAATGGCAAAAAAATGAAAAAACCAAGTTTAATTCCGAAGATCGGGTAGAATAGCGGGTTTTTTGAAGTCAGGGAGAACCACTATGAGCACAACAATTTTTAAAGATTTTCAGTTTGAAGCCGCCCACCGTCTGCCACATGTCCCAGAAGGCCATAAATGCGGCCGCCTACATGGGCACTCATTTATGGTACGACTGGAAATTACCGGGGAGGTCGATCCTCATAGTGGCTGGATTATGGACTTTGCCGATTTGAAAGCCCTATTCAAACCCGTTTGGGAACAGTTAGATCACCATTATCTAAATGATATCCCCGGACTAGAAAATCCAACCAGCGAAGTACTCGCTACCTGGATTTGGGATAAAGTTAAACCAATAATTCCGCAACTCAGTGCGGTTATGGTCAAAGAAACTTGTAACGCGGGAGCTATTTTCCGCGGTAAATGAAATAACTTACTGCACCAGGAAACCTCCAGTGCAGTAAGCTTTTCTCAGGCGATATTCAAATATTTATGTGTTTGCATAGAAAACCGCCAATTACGGGCAATACAGGTTTCAATACATAAACGAGTAGCATCTTCTTTCTGGCTAATAGGTTGCAGTGCAATAATACGCGATGAGTCGTCATCCAATGTCGCTAATAACTCATCCAATGCTTCAATATCTCTTTCCCTAGCAACCGGATATTTTATTTCATTCGCCCTTTGCAAAGCCTGCTGCAATATCTGGTAACCACCACGCATATTAACTTTTGGTGAAACTGTCACCCAAGTAGCAACAGAACACTTAACATGATACGTACCACTGGTTTCTATCTGGCATTGGTAGCCAAGGCTTTCTAACTCTTCGATCAGAGGTATAAGATCATAAAGGCAAGGCTCACCACCAGTAATAACAACATGACGTGCGGTATATTTCTGTTGAACAAACAGCTCTGCAATTTGCTTAGGAGATGCTTCACTCCATTCATTGCTTTCACTCGTTTTCAGCAAAATTGTTTCCAATGTCCGTTGCTTTTCCGCTTCTTTCTCCCAAGTGTGTTTAGTATCACACCAGCTACAACCAACCGGACACCCTTGCAGACGAATAAAAATTGCCGGGACTCCAGCAAAAAAACCTTCTCCCTGCAATGTCTGGAATATTTCGTTAATCGGGTAAAACATAAAAATCTCTGGTTTCATTAAGGCAAGGGCGCATTATTACAGATATCTATCCCGCGAACATCAATCTTTATGGTAAGGTACGGGGTTTGCTTCGCTTGGCTAACGTGCAACTTGTCGAGGCATCGTGTGCTTAAAATATATCTAGCACTGAAAAAGTGACAGGAATAAATAATGCAGAATAATGAAACTCAGCTGAAACGGGGTCTAACCGGGCGGCACATCCGCTTTATGGCATTAGGCTCCGCAATAGGCACAGGGCTGTTCTATGGCTCCGCAGCTGCTATTCAGCAAGCTGGACCAGCCGTATTACTCGCCTATTTAATCGGCGGTGCTGCCGTATTTATGGTGATGCGTGCATTAGGCGAAATGGCTGTTCACCATCCAGTAGCCGGTTCTTTTTCACACTATGCCAGCCATTACCTCGGCCCTTTAGCCGGATTTCTAACCGGATGGAATTATATATTCGAAATGCTGATCGTTTGCCTAGCTGACGTTACTGCATTCGGTTTCTATATGAAACTCTGGTTCCCCCACGTGGAACAGTGGATCTGGGTGCTAAGCATTGTCTGCTTTATCGGCGCAATTAATCTTTGCCATGTGAAAATTTTCGGTGAAATGGAATTCTGGCTTTCGATTGTGAAAGTCACCGCAATTATCGCTATGATTGTCGGCGGCATCACTATCATGATCTATGGGTTCGGCCAAGAAACAGATCATGCAACCGGTATTGCCAGTTTGTGGGAATATGGCGGTTTTATGCCTAATGGCATAACTGGCGTGATAGCTTCACTCGCCATTGTAATGTTTGCTTTTGGTGGTATTGAAGTCATTGGTATTACTGCCAGTGAAGCCAAAAATCCCGAAAAAACAATTCCAAAAGCAATCAACGCTGTCCCTTTCCGTATTCTGCTGTTCTATGTACTGACTCTGTTTATTTTAATGTGTATCTATCCGTGGAATCAGATCGGTCAAGAAGGTAGCCCATTCGTACAGATTTTTTCCAGCTTGGGTATCAATTCTGCTGCTAATATTCTCAATATCGTCGTGATTACTGCCGCAATTTCAGCAATTAATAGCGATATTTTTGGTGCTGGCCGTATGATGTATGGCATGGCCCAAGAAGGACAAGCGCCTAAATCATTCACCAAGCTGAGCCGTAATGGCGTCCCCTGGATGACTGTAATCGTTATGTCAGCAGTTCTGTTGATTGGGGTTATACTCAACTACATGATTCCAGAAGAGATTTTCGTTATCATTGCCTCTATCGCAACATTCGCTACTGTATGGGTATGGTTGATGATCCTACTTTCTCAGGTTGCTATGCGCCGCAAAATGAGCAAAGAAGAAGTTAAAACCCTGAAATTTCCCGTTCCTATGTGGCCAATAGCACCAGTATTAACCATTATCTTTATGGTATTTGTTATTGTATTACTGGGCTATTTCGAGAAAACCCGCATTGCATTAATTGTAGGAATTGTGTGGGTAATTTTGTTATCAATAACTTATTTCTTAAGCGTAAAGAAAAATATTTCTCAACCTCATCAGTTGAATAAATAATATTTACACTTATAAATGCCAGATTATTCTGGCATTTATTATAACTTATTCAAAAAAATATATTTTATATTCATTTCAATGTTATTTTTATATATTATTTAAAATAAATCTTATTTTATAAATAAAAATATATTCTTATAATAAAGAGTTAATAAAAATTTACAACAAGAGGATTATGATCAGAAGCATCAGTAGGTATTACAATAGCATTAGCTATATTCAACTCTCGGTAAAAAATAAAATCCAAAGGCCTGCCAAACGCGATTGTTCGATAGTCGTCAGTAAAAGATACTTCTTCAAGGTGTAAATATCTAGTAAAGCGTTTTAAAGCATTTAATCGTTGCTTACTCCATGCATTAAAGTCACCAGCCATAATTACAGGGCCATTATGTAAACGAACATGAGCTCCAATATTATTCAACTGACGGCTATAAACATCTACACCAAAACTGAAATTTATCGCATGCACATTAATAACCATCAAATGACGATTATCCTGCAAAAGATAAACAGTGATGAGAGCTGATTTAGATAAACGCAAAAGAGGCTCTTTCTCTCTCAATGGACAACAATAAACAGGGTGAGAAGTTGCTAATGTCATTACACCAGAAGGGTGCTGTGGTAATAGAAATGCAGGAACTTGATCAGCTATCAGACAATTTGAGGTAGCAAATTCAACTAAATCAGGAGTTGTCTGCGCTTCTTGCAATAAAATCAACTGGCTTTCCTTAGTTAGCTCCTTCAGAACCTTTCGCCATGCAGGACGCTGCTGTTTATAGATATTCCATACAACAACCCTAAGTTTATTTGTGCCAGTGATCAAAGGAGTACCTACAGGTAATGCATTCCCAAGCTGATGAGTCGACATAGGAAAGACACGTTCAACAGGTTGACCCGCGACATACCTTATCGCATAGGTTTTTTTTACCACGTAAAAAACCTCTTAAATACAGAATAACTATAAAAACTATCCTATTTTATCAAATATCATAAGGTAATTATTGATTTTAATACTCATAAACGACAAAAAACCCTGAGATTTCTCTCAGGGTTTCTCTGCTAACTAAGGTGGCGGTGCGGACGGGGCTCGAACCCGCGACCCCCGGCGTGACAGGCCGGTATTCTAACCAACTGAACTACCGCACCACCGAATTCTTTTGGGTTACGCCGCTGATGCGACTAAAACCCAAACATCAATTTTAGCAGCTCACAAACGGCTTTCCTGCCGTTTGCCCTTCGGGCCGTCGCGACTCGCGACGTTCAACTCCGTTCCCGACGGAGTTGTCCTACTCTCTGCTATTTTTGCCTTATGCTGCCTTCTATCGCAACACAACGCTTAATTAAAGCCTGGCAGTTCCCTACTCTCACATGGGGAGACCCCACACTACCATCGGCGCTACGGCGTTTCACTGCTGAGTTCGGCATGGGGTCAGGTGGGACCGCCGCGCTATCGCCGCCAGGCATATTCCGTTTTATCCCGGCCGTTGCTTCTCCACAACCGCCCGGTTCAATCTCTGAACAAGCTGAAATTCATCTCTCTTCCGTCTTCTGACCGCTGTCCGCTGTCTTCTGACACCAAAACACCTTCGGCGTTGTAAGGTTAAGCCTCTCGGTTCATTAGTACTGGTCAGCTCAATGCATCGCTGCACTTACACACCCAGCCTATCCACGTCTTCGTCTTAAACGTTCCTTCCGTGACCTCAAGTCAAGGGAAGACTCATCTCAAGGCAAGTTTCCCGCTTAGATGCTTTCAGCGGTTATCTCTCCCGCACTTAGCTACCGGGCTATGCCATTGGCATGACAACCCGTACACCAGCGGTGCGTCCACTCCGGTCCTCTCGTACTAGGAGCAGCCCCTTTCAATCTTCCTGCGCCCACGGCAGATAGGGACCGAACTGTCTCACGACGTTCTAAACCCAGCTCGCGTACCACTTTAAATGGCGAACAGCCATACCCTTGGGACCTACTTCAGCCCCAGGATGTGATGAGCCGACATCGAGGTGCCAAACACCGCCGTCGATATGAACTCTTGGGCGGTATCAGCCTGTTATCCCCGGAGTACCTTTTATCCGTTGAGCGATGGCCCTTCCATCCAGAACCACCGGATCACTAAGACCTACTTTCGTACCTGCTCGAGCCGTCACTCTCGCAGTTAAGCTGGCTTATGCCTTTGCACTAACCTCACGATGTCCGACCGTGATTAGCCAACCTTCGTGCTCCTCCGTTACGCTTTGGGAGGAGACCGCCCCAGTCAAACTACCCGCCAGACACTGTCCTCAGCCCGGATGACGGGCCTGAGTGAGAACATCGAGCATTCAAGGGTGGTATTTCAAGGATGGCTCCATGCAGACTGGCGTCCGCACTTCCAAGCCTCCCACCTATCCTACACATCAAGGCTCCATGTTCAGTGTCAAGCTATAGTAAAGGTTCACGGGGTCTTTCCGTCTTGCCGCGGGGACACTGCATCTTCACAGCGAGTTCAATTTCACTGAGTCTCGGGTGGAGACAGCCTGGCCATCATTACGCCATTCGTGCAGGTCGGAACTTACCCGACAAGGAATTTCGCTACCTTAGGACCGTTATAGTTACGGCCGCCGTTTACTGGGGCTTCGATCAAGAGCGTCGCCTTAACGGCTAACCCCATCAATTAACCTTCCAGCACCGGGCAGGCGTCACACCGTATACGTCCACTTACGTGTTGGCACAGTGCTGTGTTTTTAATAAACAGTTGCAGCCAGCTGGTCTCTGCGACTGGCTTCGGCTCCGGGGGCAAACCCCTTCACCTAACGCCAGCGTGCCTTCTCCCGAAGTTACGGCACCATTTTGCCTAGTTCCTTCACCCGAGTTCTCTCAAGCGCCTGAGTATTCTCTACCTGACCACCTGTGTCGGTTTGGGGTACGATTCAATGTCACCTGATGCTTAGAGGCTTTTCCTGGAAGCCGGGCATCAACCACTTCACCGCCGTAGCGGCTCGTCATCACGCCTCAGTGTTAAAAGAAGAGCGGATTTGCCTGCTCCTCCCACCTACACGCTTAAACCGGGACGACCGTCGCCCGGATGGCCTAGCCTTCTCCGTCCCCCCTTCGCAGTCACATTCAGTACAGGAATATTAACCTGTTTCCCATCAGCTACGCCGTTCGGCCTCGCCTTAGGGGTCGACTCACCCTGCCCCGATTAACGTTGGACAGGAACCCTTGGTCTTCCGGCGAGCGGGTTTTTCACCCGCTTTATCGTTACTTATGTCAGCATTCGCACTTCTGATACCTCCAGCAGGCCTCACGGCGCCGCCTTCAACGGCTTACAGAACGCTCCCCTACCCATTCAGAGAACAGACGTCAGAATACAGCTTACAGACGCCGCCCCAGTCCAGTCAGCATTTTCGCTATCTCTTCATAGCCATCGCGCCATTCCTGCCACTGAACCCGATTGATATAGCCCAAATCCAGACAATATCTTAACCATACACGCATCTCATCGGCACTGCCTAAGGCTATACTAATGAAACGCCTGAACTCGGGTTTGGAATAATGCTGCTTACCAAAGCCCTCGGCAAGGTTGGCGCAAATGCCCTTACTTGCCCGCCCGACCTGGTCCGCTAATCCATATTGTTCGTACTGAGGAAATGTCAAACTCACCTGATGAATTTCTAACGAAATTCGATAAGCTTTCTTAAACACGTCCAATTGCTCGAATCCATATGACATCATTCCGTCCTCTGTCTTCTGAAATCTGTCCTCTGAATGCCGCAGCTTCGGCGCATGGTTTAGCCCCGTTACATCTTCCGCGCAGGCCGACTCGACCAGTGAGCTATTACGCTTTCTTTCAATGATGGCTGCTTCTAAGCCAACATCCTGGCTGTCTGGGCCTTCCCACATCGTTTCCCACTTAACCATGACTTCGGGACCTTAGCTGGCGGTCTGGGTTGTTTCCCTCTTCACGACGGACGTTAGCACCCGCC
>NZ_JXSK01000014.1 GCF_001083805.1 Photorhabdus luminescens subsp. luminescens
GACATCATTCCGTCCTCTGTCTTCTGAAATCTGTCCTCTGAATGCCGCAGCTTCGGCGCATGGTTTAGCCCCGTTACATCTTCCGCGCAGGCCGACTCGACCAGTGAGCTATTACGCTTTCTTTCAATGATGGCTGCTTCTAAGCCAACATCCTGGCTGTCTGGGCCTTCCCACATCGTTTCCCACTTAACCATGACTTCGGGACCTTAGCTGGCGGTCTGGGTTGTTTCCCTCTTCACGACGGACGTTAGCACCCGCCGTGTGTCTCCCGTGATGACATTCTTCGGTATTCGCAGTTTGCATCGGGTTGGTAAGCCGGATGGCCCCTAGCCGAAACAGTGCTCTACCCCCGAAGATGAACTCACGAGGCGCTACCTAAATAGCTTTCGGGGAGAACCAGCTATCTCCCGGTTTGATTGGCCTTTCACCCCAGCCACAAGTCATCCGCTAATTTTTCAACATTAGTCGGTTCGGTCCTCCAGTTAGTGTTACCCAACCTTCAACCTGCCCATGGCTAGCTCACCGGGTTTCGGGTCTATACCCTGCAACTCATTTCGCCCAGTTAAGACTCGGTTTCCCTGCGGCTCCCCTATGCGGTTAACCTTGCTACAGAATATAAGTCGCTGACCCATTATACAAAAGGTACGCAGTCACCCCACCCCAAAACGCTCCACTGCTTGATGATTGTGTTGGGCGTCGCTGTCGCTCCGCCAACCGCGCATCAGTGATGTCGTTACGCATTTTGTGCGCCACGCAAAGCGAAACGCTTTGGTGGTGGGGCTCCCACTGCTTGTACGTACACGGTTTCAGGTTCTCTTTCACTCCCCTCGCCGGGGTTCTTTTCGCCTTTCCCTCACGGTACTGGTTCACTATCGGTCAGTCAGGAGTATTTAGCCTTGGAGGATGGTCCCCCCTTCTTCAGACAGGATTTCTCGTGTCCCGCCTTACTCGTCGAACTCACAACCACGCCATCTTCGAGTACGGGGCTGTCACCCTCTCTCGCCGGCCTTTCCAGACCGTTCCTCTGATGCTGTGGCTGATGCAGGTTCTGGGCTCCTCCCCGTTCGCTCGCCGCTACTGGGGGAATCTCGGTTGATTTCTTTTCCTCGGGGTACTGAGATGTTTCAGTTCCCCCGGTTCGCCTCATTAACCTATGGATTCAGTTAATGATAGTGCAACGTATTGCACTGGGTTTCCCCATTCGGACATCGCCGGCTATAACGCTTCATATCAGCTCACCGACGCTTTTCGCAGATTAGCGCGTCCTTCATCGCCTCTGACTGCCTAGGCATCCACCGTGTACGCTTAATTGCTTAACCTCACAACCCGAAACTGTCTCGGATTGCTCAGCTTGAGAGACTCGTCAATAATACCTCGGCGATATTATCGACTGTTTCAATTTTTCAGCTTGTTCCAGATTGTTAAAGAGCAAAATCATTCGCAGCATACTGTCGCCAATATACTCTGAATGACTTTTAGTATGGTGGAGCTAAGCGGGATCGAACCGCTGACCTCCTGCGTGCAAGGCAGGCGCTCTCCCAGCTGAGCTATAGCCCCATACAGAATCTTCCGCTATCACACGGTGTTATCCAAACCTTTTCATCACCGCCAGTTTCAACGCGAATCACGCAGTGTGCGCAAGCACATGAGTAATGCAGCGTTTAAAATGGCAAAGAGGAAAAGCGTTTGGTAGGCCTGAGTGGACTTGAACCACCGACCTCACCCTTATCAGGGGTGCGCTCTAACCACCTGAGCTACAAGCCTATCGCGATAACGTCATTCTCTTCTTTCATCAGACAATCTGTGTGAGCACTGCACTCAACGCATCTCAGGTAAGGAGGTGATCCAACCGCAGGTTCCCCTACGGTTACCTTGTTACGACTTCACCCCAGTCATGAGCCACAAAGTGGTCAGCGCCCTCCTTGCGGTTAAGCTACCGACTTCTTTTGCAACCCACTCCCATGGTGTGACGGGCGGTGTGTACAAGGCCCGGGAACGTATTCACCGTAGCATGCTGATCTACGATTACTAGCGATTCCGACTTCATGGAGTCGAGTTGCAGACTCCAATCCGGACTACGACAGACTTTGTGTGTTCCGCTTGCTCTCGCGAGGTCGCTTCACTTTGTATCCGCCATTGTAGCACGTGTGTAGCCCTACTCGTCAGGGCCATGATGACTTGACGTCATCCCCACCTTCCTCCGGTTTATCACCGGCAGTCTCCTTTGAGTTCCCGCCATTACGCGCTGGCAACAAAGGATAAGGGTTGCGCTCGTTGCGGGACTTAACCCAACATTTCACAACACGAGCTGACGACAGCCATGCAGCACCTGTCTCAGAGCTCCCGAAGGCGCAACCTCATCTCTGAGGTCTTCTCTGGATGTCAAGAGTAGGTAAGGTTCTTCGCGTTGCATCGAATTAAACCACATGCTCCACCGCTTGTGCGGGCCCCCGTCAATTCATTTGAGTTTTAACCTTGCGGCCGTACTCCCCAGGCGGTCGATTTAACGCGTTAGCTTCGGAAGCCACAGCTCAAGGCCACAACCTCCAAATCGACATCGTTTACAGCGTGGACTACCAGGGTATCTAATCCTGTTTGCTCCCCACGCTTTCGCACCTGAGCGTCAGTCTTCGTCCAGGGGGCCGCCTTCGCCACCGGTATTCCTCCACATCTCTACGCATTTCACCGCTACACATGGAATTCTACCCCCCTCTACGAGACTCCAGCCAACCAGTCTTAGATGCCATTCCCAGGTTGAGCCCGGGGATTTCACATCTAACTTAATTGACCGCCTGCGTGCGCTTTACGCCCAGTCATTCCGATTAACGCTTGCACCCTCCGTATTACCGCGGCTGCTGGCACGGAGTTAGCCGGTGCTTCTTCTGCGGGTAACGTCAAAATCCAGCTCTGTTCAAGCTGAACCCTTCCTCCCCGCTGAAAGTACTTTACAACCCGAAGGCCTTCTTCATACACGCGGCATGGCTGCATCAGGCTTGCGCCCATTGTGCAATATTCCCCACTGCTGCCTCCCGTAGGAGTCTGGGCCGTGTCTCAGTCCCAGTGTGGCTGGTCATCCTCTCAGACCAGCTAGGGATCGTCGCCTAGGTAAGCCGTTACCCTACCTACTAGCTAATCCCATCTGGGTTCATCCGACGGCGTGAGGCCCTTTCAGGTCCCCCACTTTGGTCTCGCGACATTATGCGGTATTAGCCACCGTTTCCAGTGGTTATCCCCCGCCCTCGGGCAGATCCCCAGACATTACTCACCCGTCCGCCGCTCGTCAGCAAAAGCGCAAGCGCTTTCCTGTTACCGCTCGACTTGCATGTGTTAGGCCTGCCGCCAGCGTTCAATCTGAGCCATGATCAAACTCTTCAATTGAAAGCTTGATGCTCAAAGAAACTGACTGTTAGTTCGTAATGAATTAACTGTTGTTCACTCTTCAAGACTTTAAAACGTATTTTTTTGTGATACGGTCTTGTGAGTGCCACACAGATTGTCTGATTAATTGTTAAAGAGCAGGCCGAATCAAAAATTAACATTCTCGTTCAGCCGGGCTGCGTATACTACGCTGTTCGCCCGCAGAGTCAAGTATTTATTGGCTTTTCTCTGCCTGGCCTGACAACGTTTATCAGCGTTGTGTCGGTCAGTGGTGGCGCATTATAGGGAATTCTTTGGTGCTGGCAATAATTATTTTGAAAAAAATTGATCGTTTGATTAATCCCACAGCAAAGCTCTACTTTATACCCACTTACCAACAGATTTATCCACATATGGCTAGTTGAATGAAAATTTATCGAGCATCACGCAAACGTTTTCGTTACAATTCGGTGGTTAAAATCATCAAGTGATTTTATCTGACTATATTGAAATGTTATTGCAGTGCCCATTTTTTATGTCCTGATTATAGTGGGTTCTTCCCAATGACATGTTACTGCCTGACAAAATCCAAGGGATCAAATCAATGCAACAGCTTCGTCCAATCCGTCGTGCCCTGCTTAGCGTTTCCGATAAATCAGGGATTGTTGAATTTGCAAAAGCCTTATCTCAACGCGGTGTCGAATTGCTTTCTACTGGCGGCACAGCTCGTTTACTCGCTGAATCAGATCTAAAGGTTACTGAGGTTTCAGATTACACCGGCTTTCCTGAAATGATGGATGGCCGTGTTAAGACGTTGCATCCTAAAGTGCATGGCGGAATCCTTGGCCGCCGTGGACAAGATGATGAAATCATGGCGCAGCATCAAATCTCACTGATCGATATGGTGGTTGTGAATCTATATCCATTCGCTCAGACCGTCGCCAAACCGGATTGTACTTTGGCAGATGCCGTTGAAAACATTGATATCGGCGGTCCAACTATGGTTCGCTCTGCGGCTAAGAACCATAAAGATGTCGCAATTGTGGTTAATAGTAATGATTACGAAAAAATCATTGAAGAGATGGATAACAATCAGGGGTCACTAACACAACCGACTCGCTTCGATTTAGCCATTAAGGCTTTTGAACACACTGCTGCTTATGACAGCATGATTGCTAACTATTTTGGCAAACTGGTTGCTCCTTATTATGGTGATACAACTCAACCATCAGGACGTTTCCCTCGTACTCTGAATTTGAATTTCATTAAAAAGCAGGATATGCGTTACGGTGAGAACAGCCATCAGGACGCTGCTTTCTATATAGAAGAGAATCTCTCTGAATCATCTATTGCAACTGCAACTCAGTTACAAGGCAAGGCTCTTTCCTATAACAACATTGCCGATACCGATGCAGCGCTAGAATGCGTTAAGGAATTCGCGGAGCCTGCATGCGTTATTGTTAAGCACGCTAACCCATGCGGCGTAGCAATTGGGAAAGATATCCACGAAGCTTATGATCGCGCATTCAAAACAGATCCAACCTCCGCTTTCGGCGGTATTATTGCTTTCAACCGCGAACTTGATATTAAAACTGCACAAGCGATTATCGACCGCCAATTCGTCGAAGTCATTATCGCCCCCTCAGTGAATAAAGATGTATTACCGGTGCTGGCTACCAAGCAAAATGTCCGCGTTCTGGTATGTGGTGAATGGCAAACCCGAATTGCTGGTCTTGATTTTAAACGAGTTAATGGCGGTCTACTGGTACAAGATCGCGATCTTGGTATGGTAGCAGCAACTAACTTACGTGTGGTTTCCAAACGTCAACCCACAGAGCAAGAAATGAAAGATGCTCTGTTCTGCTGGAAGGTTGCTAAGTTTGTCAAATCCAATGCCATTGTTTACGCAAAAAATGATATGACCATCGGTATTGGCGCAGGCCAAATGAGCCGTGTCTATTCCGCAAAAATTGCAGGGATCAAAGCAGCCGATGAAGGTTTGGAAGTTCAGGGATGCGCAATGGCGTCTGACGCCTTTTTCCCATTCCGTGACGGCATTGATGCCGCCGCGGCTGTCGGCGTGAGTTGCATTATCCAACCCGGCGGTTCAATCCGTGACGACGAGGTGATTACCGCGGCTGATGAACACGGTATTGCTATGATTTTCACCGGCATGCGCCATTTTCGCCACTAATCAATAGCAGGAGTTAATCTGATGAATATTTTAATTGTTGGTAGCGGTGGACGCGAACATGCTCTGGCATGGAAAGCAGCTCAATCTCCTTTAGCTGGTAAAATCTATGTCGCTCCAGGAAATGCAGGAACTGCTCTGGAAAGTAATCTCGAAAATGTTGACATCTCAGCGACAGATATCAACGGTTTGTTAGTATTTGCTCAAAGCCATGATATTGGACTAACTATCGTTGGCCCCGAAGCGCCATTGGTGATGGGTATCGTCGATGCATTCCAAAAAGCCGGATTGACTATTTTTGGTCCAACTCAAGCTGCCGCTCAATTAGAAGGTTCAAAAGCCTTTACCAAAGATTTTCTGGCACGCCATCAAATCCCAACGGCGGCTTATCAGAATTTTACCGAAATCGAACCCGCTCTTGCCTACCTGGATAAAGTCGGCGTTCCTATTGTTATAAAAGCTGACGGGCTGGCTGCGGGTAAAGGTGTGATTGTTGCAACAACACTGGAAGAAGCCCAATCCGCGATAAAAGATATGCTAGCCGGAAATGCATTTGGCGATGCAGGCCACCGTATTGTTATTGAAGAGTTTTTAGCCGGTGAAGAAGCTAGTTTTATCGTTATGGTCGATGGCAAGAATGTTATTCCAATGGCAACCAGTCAGGATCATAAGCGCGTAGGTGACGGCGACACGGGCCCAAATACCGGCGGTATGGGAGCCTATTCTCCCGCTCCAGTCGTCACCGATGAAATCCACCAGCGTATTATGGAAGAGATTATTTATCCTACCGTTAATGGTATGGCTATTGAGGGCCATGTCTATACTGGTTTTCTTTATGCCGGTTTGATGATCAACCAGAATGGCGAACCGAAAGTGATTGAATTTAATTGTCGCTTTGGTGATCCGGAAACGCAACCCATCATGATGCGTATGCGTTCTGATCTTGTTGAACTCTGTCTGGCCGGAGCAAAAGGCGAGCTTGCTGGTAAAACTTCTCATTGGGATGAGCGCCCTGCTCTGGGTGTGGTACTCGCTGCCGGCGGGTACCCTGCTGATTATCGCAAAGGGGATATTATTCATGGCTTGCCCCAACAAGAAAATGAAAGTAGCAAGGTTTTCCATGCAGGTACGGCAATGCAAGGCAATGACGTGGTTACCGCCGGTGGGCGCGTTCTATGCGTTACAGCATTGGGCGAAACTATTATAGATGCACAGAAAAATGCTTACCAACAAGCAGAAGAGATTGAATGGAATAGCTGTTTTTACCGCAAGGATATCGGATATCGGGCAATTAACCGCTTGAAGTAATCATAAAACTGACGAAGGTCAGAGGCTGTCCTTCGTCGGTTCCCAACGACAAAAGTCATTATTAGCCACCAATAATAATTCACGGCCGACAGGCGCTTCCAACCAGGCAATGGTTAATTGGCCGTAGCTGCTTTTTTCGCGCTGCTCAAGCCATGACCTCGCGTAAGGCTCAAACTCAACAGAAATCGTTTCACCTGCACAAGTAGTGACTTTACCGTTATTCCAGTGCCCTTGCATCAAACGCACATTTCCCACGATCAAAGCATCGCTTAATTCAAGCGTTCGTTTAGCGTCAAACTGCATACGAACAATATCATCGCTGGAAAGTAGTTCACGTCGCGTTTTCGACTGTTTTTGCATAAAAATCACATCACCGGATTTATCCAAACGAAGCTGTTCAGACAGTGGATTTTTATCATTCAAAATCTCACGACGAATTTGGCGCAAATCGCCCTGCTTATATTCATAAAAAGTCACGACAGTATTGTTATTACGGTAAGGGCTGTAAACACTCATTAGCACCCGAGGTTTACTATTCTGATCGTTGAGACGCCACAAGCGGACAACGCCATCATCTGCAATGAATCCACTTGCGCTGAAAGAAGGTTCTTTAGGTTGATTGGTACAGGCGCTGAGCGCGAAGACGAATCCTAGTGTCATCAGCCCCTGACGAACCAACAAAAGGGGATAAATCATACCCCTTCTATTTTTTCTTTTTTGCAATGAAATTATTTAACTGCGTCTTTCAGAGCCTTACCAGCAGAAAATGCAGGTACGTTTGCAGCCGCGATTGTAATTTCTTTACCGGTTTGCGGGTTACGCCCAGTACGTTCTGCACGGTGGTTAACTTTGAAAGTACCAAAACCGACCAGTTGTACTGAATCGCCCGCTTTCAGGGATTCGGTGATTGCATTCAAAGTTGATTCCAGAGCAGCTTTTGCCTGAGCTTTAGTCAGGTCTGTGCTTTCTGCGATTGCATCAACTAATTCAGTCTTATTCATAGATTATCCTTACAGTGTGTTTATCGTTTGCAAAGCATCGAGTGCGACGGATATGCCGAATGACAGCACCCCTGCATACACGCACCGATAGCCACTTCTTTTCACCCCCCAAATGTAGAACAGAGTGGGGGCAAAAGTGAAGCCTTTGGACATGGCATTTAAAGCATTAAATCACGTTTTTTCACTTTACTGCGTTAAATTTATGCCAATGTTACTCGTTCCTGACTCCCGGAGGTCAGCTTTCAATCCTTTAATCAACTCAATATCCCGCTCTTCGCAGCTAACCAATAAGCGATAAATTTCCCATTGGATATCCCACTCTTGTTCAATAGCAGGTAACATTTTCAGTTCTTCATCGGTCATTTCTTTCCCAGCCTGAGTCATTTCAAGCATAGCGACAGTGCGGATTGAAATTTCACTCACTGCAATTGCATGCTCCAATGTTTCACCACTCAGACGAGCATGAATAGTTTCCCCTAATGCAATACATGCATCAATTGCCGGGTACACACCGTAAATATTGTAATCATCCGCTGCGGGAATAACTTGTTCCAACTTTTCCAGCTGATTATCAAAATTCACCTTGGCATCTTTTACAACTAATATTTCCCACACCAAATCCAGAATACGGCGGTAAAGAGCAGGTTCTGCAAACGCTGTCTGGCGACAGAACATCTGGTAATTTGGATACATCCGCTCGCACAGACTTGCCATAAAGGTCAGATGCTGCCAGCCTTCAAGTTTTTCCAGCCGTAAATGTATCGGGTTTCGTAACATTAGTTTTTACTCATTATGCACAATTTGCTCCGCAGTTTACCTGAAATTCAAGAATATCCACACGCTTACACCGAATTTAAGGATTTTTCTGTATCATTTGTTCAAAAAATGGCCTATTTGAGGCTACGCCATCTGCCCAACGGGTTGTTTCAGGCAAGCGATAACCTTTCATACAACGTTCCACCCATAGCAATGCACTATCAAGACTGACTCGGTGCCCTGTAGAAATATACAATGGATTACAACGTTTTTTACTTCGCCATACCCAACCAATCTGTTCCTCTTTATCAAACAAAGGTTGGCAACTGCCGGGCTGTTCTCCCAATGGCTCACTTTCACCACATAAACGACGTTTCGCCACACCAATGGTAGGTACATTCGCCAATAAACCAAAATGGCTGGCAACACCTAAACGGCGTGGATGAGCAATGCCATGACCATCCACCATCACCAGATCAGGTATGTGTTTCAACAACTGCCAGGCAGCCATCAATGCTGGGTATTCACGGAAAGAGAGTAAACCGGGGATATAAGGCAGCGTAGTATCAATGCGGGCTACCTGATATTCCACCAGTTCAAGGGTAGGATAAGAAAGAACCGCTATCGCTGCGCGAGTAATCGCCCCCTGTTGTTCGAAACCCACATCAGCGCCAGCAATCAATTTAGGTGGGGAAAAATCATCATAACGGATAACTTGTTGAGCTTTTTCTATTTGTTCCTGACGTAGCGCTTTCGTATTAATCATATTTTTACTGATGATATTTAGCTGAAAGTTTATGTACCGCTTCGACAAATACACCCGCGTGTTCCGGCAGCACATCCTGATGGATACCATGACCAAGGTTAAAGACATGACCAGAACCCGCGCCAAAACCTTGCAAAATTGTCGAAACTTCCTGCTCAATCCGCTCTGGAGAAGCGTATAACATAGATGGGTCCATATTACCCTGCAAAGCGACTTTATTCCCCACACGACGGCGCACATCGGCAATATCTGTCGTCCAGTCCAAACCAAGCGCATCACAACCGGTTTCAGCCATTGCTTCCAGCCATTGCCCGCCACCTTTAGTAAACAATGTCACCGGCACACGACGACCTTCATTTTCACGGATCAGGCCATCAACAATTTTGTGCATATAATGCAAGGAAAACTCCCGATAATCCTGCCCCGTCAGTACCCCGCCCCAAGTATCAAAAACCATC
This sequence comes from Photorhabdus luminescens subsp. luminescens, assembly GCF_001083805.1. GTDB lineage: Bacteria > Pseudomonadota > Gammaproteobacteria > Enterobacterales > Enterobacteriaceae > Photorhabdus > Photorhabdus luminescens. Next base: position 9,838 of record NZ_JXSK01000014.1, read on the forward strand.
ACAGACTGAGCGCCTGCTTTAATCTGAGCATTGAGATAAAGAATAACGCTGTCTGCCAGCTTATCCAGCAACAAATGCATTACGGCAGGTTCGGCATACATCATTTTTTTAATTTTAGTGAATGCCTTACTGCTGCCCCCTTCCACCATATAAGTCGCCAGTGTCCACGGACTACCGGAAAAGCCAATCAAAGGAACCTGACCCGCCAACGCCTTACGAATCGCGCGTACTGCATCCATCACATAACCCAACTCCATTTCCGGATCAGGCACCGACAGTTTTTCCACATCAGCACGGCTGGAAACAGGAGATTTAAAACGCGGGCCTTCACCTGCTTCAAAATAGAGTCCCAGTCCCATAGCATCAGGAATGGTGAGAATATCAGAGAAGAGAATTGCCGCATCCAGCGGATAACGCCGCAAAGGTTGTAAAGTCACTTCACAAGCGAGTTCAGTGTTTTTACACAAAGCAATAAAATCACCGGCTTCAGCACGAGTAGCTTGATACTCAGGTAAATAGCGGCCAGCCTGGCGCATCATCCAAACAGGTGTAACATCAACGGGTTGACGTAGTAAAGCTCGCAAATAACGGTCGTTTTTCAGCTCATTCATGACAGGCTCCATCTATTTATTGGCCGCAATATAATCTGACTACAATGATTAGACGCCATTGTAACATGATAGGTAGATCTCTCCCGTTGAATTGCGCAACTGTACATTATGTATTTCGGCACAGAACAATCGTATCTTCAATCAACCGACGGGCAATAGTATTATGTGGCGGAATCAATGGCAGTTGATCATAATGATACCAACCTGCGCTAATTAGCTCTTTCGGATCATGACGGATCTCACCACCATCATAATCAGCCAGAAATGCCATCATCAATGAATGAGGAAAAGGCCACGGTTGAGAAGCCACATAACGTAAGTTGCGAATTTTAATATTACTCTCTTCCATCACTTCTCGGGCCACAGCTTCTTCGAGTGTTTCACCGACTTCAACAAATCCCGCCAGTACGGTGTAAATACCTCCACGATGACGCTGATGTTGAGCCAACAAAATATGATCATCCCGACGAATACCGACAATAATACAGGGTGCAATTTGCGGATAATAACGTTCATGGCAGTGATGACACAAACAAGCCCATTCATTAATACTATGGCGCATTTCACTACCGCAATAACCACAATATTGATGAGAGCGATAAAATTCCGCCAATTGCACTCCCCGGCCAGCTAATTGAAATAAACCGCGCTCACTTGAAATAATGTTTCGTAAAGAAACCATATTTGCAGCCATTTTCTGACGAATAAGCCAAACTTTCTCACCTTGCCACTCACCAATAAGCAAGGCTATTTTTTCTTGCAGTGACCATTGAGTTGCCATTCCAAAAGGTAATTCGCCTTTAGGGAGCCAAATACGATTTTCATCGCTGATAACCCACCAGCCACTTTCTGTACCTGTAATTTGTTGTTGCATCATCACTATGACATCTTAATTTTAATATCTGTATAAATCATACTCTTTTTAATCAAAAAAGCGTGCTTTATTACTATTGCCATATACCATATTGCTCGATTTAACTGTAATAAGCATTATTCTCAACTATTAATATACTTTGACCCGAGGAACATAACACCATGTCACAATTGCTTGCCGTGTTTGATCTAGATGACACCTTAATTTCCGGGGATTCCAGCACTATCTGGACAGAATTTTTATGGGAAAAAGGCATCATTACTGATCCAAGTTTTATCGAGGCAGATAAAAAAATGATGGCTGATTACAGCGCAGGCTCATTGGATATGAGTGGTTATCTGGCATTTAGCCTGCAAACACTGCATCAAATTCCACAAGAACAAGTTGATCTTTGGCTGACTGAATTTATTAACGAAAAAATCAAACCTCGATTTTATCCGCAAGCCAAAGCGCTTATTACTGAGTATCAACAACAGCAAGTCCCAGTTATTATCATCTCAGCCACAGTCTCTTTTATTGTGAAAAAGATTGCCATCGAATTAGGTATTCACACTGCTCTGGGCATTGATATGGTGGTGGAAAATGGCTGTTATACCGGTCAAATAGACGGTATTGCGACTTTTCGTGAAGGGAAAGTTAAACGAATAAAACAGTGGCTGGAACAACAAAATAATTATCCTGAAATTATTCGTTTTTACAGTGATTCAATTAATGATCTACCAATGTGTCAATTCGCCGACGAAGTCATTACGGTCAATGCCGATACCCGTTTAAAAGCCCAAGCACAACAACATGACTGGAAACAATTAACCTGGTCACTGTAAATACTTTCAATCAGTAAGGGTTGTAGTTTTCACAATCCCTTCTATACTACTGCTTACTTTCTTGTCGGAGTGCCTAGCGTAAGCTGTCTTATCGCAGCATACACAGGCTGAGACCGTTAATTCGGGATCCGCGGAACCTGATCGGGTTAATACCTGCGAAGGGAACAAGAGTAATCAACCGCTGTCAGCCCACCCAATTTTTCACGGGTCTGTCCAGCCATCAATTATTACTCCTGCGAGCTCCAGACAAGCAACTTTCCCAATAACACAGTTAGGAATTTGCTATGTCTCACAACACTATTATCCCTGCAACTGATATTTCACCCAAACTCCCGCCTGCACGCCCACGTAAAGCACAACGCGATGCCGCTCAAGAATTTATTAATTCTATTCAAGGAGTGACATTCCCAAATTCACGACGAATTTATCTTCAAGGTTCCCGTGACGATATCCAAGTTCCAATGCGTGAAATCCAATTATCGCCCACGTTAATTGGCGGCACCAAAGAAGAACCTCAGTATGAAGAAAACGAAGCCATCCCGGTTTATGATACTTCCGGCGCTTATGGCGATCCTGATGCCAAACTGGATGTACATGTTGGGTTAACCAAACTACGCCAACCGTGGATCGATGAACGCCAAAATACTGAACCTGTTGCTACCCTCAGCTCTGATTTTACGCAGCAACGCCTGACGGATGCCGGTCTCGATCATTTACGTTTCAACCATCGCCCCCATCCATTAAAAGCCCGTAAAGGCAAATGCGTTACTCAACTGCATTACGCCCGTAAAGGCATCATCACACCAGAAATGGAATTTATCGCACTACGGGAAAATATGGGACGAGAGCGTATCCGCGGTGATGTGTTACGCCAACAACATGCTGGACAAAGTTTTGGCGCTCAGTTGCCGGAAAATATCACGCCAGAATTTGTCCGTCAGGAAGTCGCGGCTGGTCGAGCAATTATTCCCGCCAATATTAATCACCCTGAATCAGAACCGATGATTATTGGTCGCAATTTTCTGGTGAAGGTTAACGCTAATATCGGTAACTCTTCTGTCACCTCTTCTATTGAAGAAGAAGTAGAAAAATTAATTTGGTCTACTCGTTGGGGCGCAGATACGGTAATGGATCTCTCTACTGGCCGTTATATCCACGAAACCCGCGAATGGATCTTACGTAATAGTCCAGTTCCCATCGGTACAGTCCCTATTTATCAGGCACTGGAGAAAGTCAATGGCGTAGCGGAAAATCTCACCTGGGAAATGTTCCGTGATACCTTGCTGGAACAAGCAGAGCAAGGGGTAGATTACTTCACCATTCATGCCGGTGTATTACTGCGCTATGTACCGATGACAGCCAAACGCCTCACTGGAATTGTCTCCCGCGGTGGTTCCATTATGGCGAAATGGTGTCTGTCTCATCATCAAGAAAACTTCCTTTACCAACATTTCCGTGAAATTTGTGAAATCTGCGCTGCTTATGATGTTTCCCTCTCATTGGGGGACGGTTTACGTCCCGGCTCTATTCAAGATGCTAATGATGAAGCGCAGTTTGCAGAACTGCACACATTAGGTGAACTGACTAAAATTGCCTGGGAATATGATGTTCAGGTGATGATCGAAGGCCCCGGACATATTCCTATGCAGATGATCCGCCGTAATATGACGGAAGAATTGGAACATTGCCACGAAGCCCCTTTCTATACCCTTGGCCCACTCACAACAGATATTGCACCCGGTTATGACCATTTCACTTCCGGTATCGGCGCAGCCATGATCGGCTGGTTTGGCTGCGCCATGCTCTGTTATGTAACGCCGAAAGAGCATCTCGGCTTGCCAAACAAAGATGATGTTAAACAAGGGCTGATTACCTACAAAATCGCTGCTCATGCCGCCGATCTCGCTAAAGGCCATCCGGGCGCACAAATCCGCGATAACGCCATGTCTAAAGCACGTTTTGAATTTCGTTGGGAAGATCAATTTAATCTGGCGCTCGATCCCGATACTGCTCGCGCCTATCACGATGAAACCCTACCACAAGCCTCCGGTAAAATTGCGCATTTCTGCTCTATGTGCGGACCTAAATTCTGTTCTATGAAGATTTCTCAGGAAGTACGCGATTACGCCGCGGGTATGGAACAAATGTCCGAAGCATTCCGCGCCCACGGCGGCGAGTTGTATCACAGCGTAGAGGATGTATCCCATGAACAATCTGCCTAACGCGCCATTTGCCCCAACTAAATATAAATTGGGCCTGTATCCGGTCGTGGATTCGCTAGAGTGGATTTCCCGCTTGTTAAAAGCAGGCGTCACCACAATTCAGTTGAGAATTAAAGATCGACCAGAAGATCAGGTGGAGGAAGAGATTCAGCAAGCTATTATGCTCAGCCGCCAATACAACGCTCGTTTGTTTATTAACGACTACTGGCGACTGGCAATAAAGCATGGCGCTTATGGTGTCCATCTGGGGCAGGAAGATTTAGTTATCGCTGATCTGAACGCCATCCAAAAAACAGGATTGCGGTTAGGAATCTCTACCCACGATGAACAAGAGCTAGCACGAGCAAAATCCCTATGTCCGTCTTATATCGCTCTCGGCCACATTTTCCCAACCACGACCAAAGAGATGCCATCTTCTCCACAAGGACTGGAAGCGCTGAAACGGCAGGTAGAAAACACACCAAACTATCCCACTGTCGCCATCGGCGGAATTTCTCCTGAACGTGTATCGGATGTCATTGCAACCGGAGTCGGCAGTGTGGCGCTGGTGAGCGCAATTACCAAAGCAAAGGATTGGCGTCAGGCAACCGCACAACTGCTTCATCTGGTTGAAGGTATTGAGTTGAAGGGATAGAGAGGTTCTTATGCTGAATGATCAAGAATTTATGCGTTACAGCCGACAACTGTTACTCGAAGATATTGGCCCGGAAGGGCAGGAAAAACTGAAATCCAGCCGCGTACTGATTGTCGGACTGGGGGGGCTAGGCGCTCCCGCCTCTCTCTATCTGGCCGGGGCAGGTGTGGGAACAATTTATCTCGCTGATGATGACCAATTGCACATCTCCAATTTACAACGGCAAATACTTTACCGCACCGAAGAGATCCCTGCCGCAAAAGCTGAACTTGCAGCCAATCAACTCAACGCATTGAATCCGTTGATAAAAACAGTAGTCCTTAATCAACGTCAAAACCGGGAATCTCTGACAACAATCGTGAAGCAGGTCGATCTGGTTCTCGATTGCAGTGACAACATGACAACCCGCCACGCGATCAATGCCGCTTGTGTGGCAACGCGAAAACCATTAATCAGCGGCAGTGCTGTCGGTTTTAGCGGCCAACTTATGGTATTTGAACCCCCTTATCTTCATGGCTGCTATAGCTGCCTCTACCCTGAGCAGGAAGAACCACTACGAAATTGCCGGACTGCGGGGGTATTAGGTCCGGTAGTCGGTATTATCGGCACATTACAGGCATTGGAAGCCATCAAAATGTTAACTGGGCTTCCCTCTCCGTTAAGCGGCAAACTTCGACTGTTTGATGGTAAACAGCAAAGCTGGAGCACACTACAACTTAACCCGTCGCAGCAATGCCCGATTTGCGGAGATATGGCATGAAAATTACGGTAAACGACCAGCCGATGGAGCTTATGGCTCCTCTGGCTATACAGCAATTGCTAGAACAACTTGAACGAACACAACCGGGAATGGCGCTGGCTATTAATCAAGCCATTATTCCGCGTTCAGAGTGGAATACGCATCAAATTAATGATGGAGACAATATCCTTTTATTTCAGGCTATTGCTGGAGGTTGATATGTTAAAAATTGCTGATACGACTTTTAATTCCCGTCTATTTACCGGTACAGGCAAATTCGCCAATGCAACTTTAATGACTCGGGCTATAACCGCTTCCGGCAGCCAGCTTGTCACGATGGCAATGAAACGTATTGATTTGCAGAGTGGTAATGACGCTATTTTGGCGCCATTGCAAAAACTTGGCGTCAAATTGCTGCCAAATACTTCCGGGGCCAAAACCGCAGAAGAAGCCCTGTTTGCTGCTCGTCTGGCCCGTGAAGCACTGGCGACCAACTGGATCAAATTGGAGATCCATCCTGATGTGAAATACTTATTGCCTGACCCGGTTGAAACCCTCAAAGGCGCAGAGATGTTGGTCAAAGATGGGTTTGTCGTTCTGCCATATTGCAGTGCTGATCCCGTTTTATGTAAACGTCTGGAAGAAGTGGGTTGCGCGGCAGTCATGCCTTTAGGAGCGCCGATCGGCTCTAATCAAGGGCTGCTCACCCGAGATTTCCTGCAAATTATTATCGAGCAAGCACAAGTGCCGGTGGTCATTGATGCCGGCATCGGTGCGCCAAGCCATGCATTGGAAGCGATTGAACTGGGTGCGGATGCCGTATTAGTCAACACTGCCATTGCCGTTGCGCGTAATCCAGTCAAAATGGCTCAAGCCTTCAAAATAGCGATTGAAGCGGGTGAATTATCCTATCAAGCCGGACTGGCAAGTCCAAAACAACATGCTGTCGCATCCAGTCCACTGACCGATTTTCTAGGGGTATTTTGATGATTCATCATCTTATGAGCGGTAGTTTTAGTTACCGCTGGCAGCAATTGGACTGGGATGATATTACCCTTCGTATTAATAGCAAAACTGCGCAGGATGTTGAACGGGCATTAAACAGTAACAAATTAAATCTGGACAATTTCATGGCTTTGCTCTCTCCGGCAGCGAAACCCTATCTCGAACCACTAGCGCGACGAGCACAGAAACTGACTCGTCAACGCTTCGGTAACACCGTTGGTTTTTATGTACCGCTTTATCTCTCCAATTTGTGTGCCAATGACTGCACCTATTGCGGGTTCTCAATGAGTAACCGCATCAAACGCAAGACACTGAATAAAGATGAAATTATTGCCGAATGTCAGGCGATTAAAGCGCTAGGCTTCGACAATCTGTTATTAGTCACCGGAGAGCATCAGGGCAAAGTTGGTATGGATTATTTCCGTCGCCATCTGCCAGTTATCCGGGAACATTTCAGCTCAATAATGATGGAAGTCCAGCCCATGACGCAGGAAGAATACTCAGAATTAAAAACTCTGGGGCTAGATGGCGTCATGGTTTATCAGGAAACCTATCATGAGCCAACTTACCTGTTGCATCATCTACAGGGTAAGAAACGGGATTTTCATTGGCGATTAGCAACACCCGATCGCCTTGGTCGGGCAAAAATCGACAAAATCGGTTTAGGAGCACTGATTGGCCTCTCTAGTCATTGGCGAACAGACTGCTATATGGTGGCTGAGCATTTATTCTTTCTGCAACGCACCTACTGGCAGAGCCGTTACTCTATTTCATTCCCACGTTTGCGACCTTGTGCTGGGGGCATAGAGCCCGCATCGCTGATGAGTGAAGCAGAACTGGTGCAACTGATTTGTGCTTTTCGTCTATTTGCGCCAGATGTTGAGCTTTCTATTTCTACCCGAGAATCTCCATTTTTCCGCGATCACGTCATACCATTGGCAATCAACAATGTCAGTGCCGGTTCGAAAACCCAACCCGGTGGTTACGCAGATAGTAGCCGCGAAGAATTGGAACAATTTATGCCACATGATAACCGTTCTGTTTATCAGGTCGCGGACGTATTAATTAAAGCCGGGTTACAACCTATTTGGAAAGATTGGGATGATTATTTAGGTCGATAATTTAATTTTCTCTCTTCTCAAATAATTCAATTTTAGATAAAAGCCATTTACAGGCAATAATTCCAGGAAATAGGTTTAATATAAATAACTGTCTGGTACTGATACCAGACAGTAATATAGCCCAACTAGACACATGAAATATTATATAATAATTATTCACATCACCATTAACCATAAAATAATTTCCATTTAAAATATCTCTTCTGAATATAAAACTAAATCTTTTATCTCTATCAATCTAACCAACATCATAAAATTTATTGCCATCATTAATACCCTATTACAATAGAACCATTTTATACATGGTTTATTTTTCCGTCATCCACATATATTCCCAAAGAATATAAGAATATAAGAATATAAGAATATAAGAATATAAGAATATAAGAATATAAGAATATAAGAATATAAGAATTCAATTTATACCTATATCGAATAAAGAGAAAATACTATATTTAATGTATATTTCTGAATATACCTAAACTTTCTATTATTTATTCTCTATTAATTTATACAAAATATAATTCTTAATTAATAAAAAACACGATTGAATATTCTCCTGTCATTGATAAAGTGCACACCGAGCAATAAAATGCTTAATAAAAATCAAATTTATTACCATTCAAAGAGAACTAATATATGAATATAAAAGAAATTCTGGATAATATAGACTATTCTGGTCAGGTAAATTCAAATAAAGAATTGGTTAATGGTTCATTTAATGAAGGATATAAAGGCTGGATAATCCCAGCCCCCGAAACAGTAAAAATCTTATCTGAGAATGGAATTAACTTTCTTAGAATCCAAAGCGGATCTGTTTCTGGCTACATTATGCAAATTATAGAAGGATTGGAGCCTAACACTAAATATAAACTGACAGGTAAAGCACGCGTATCAACACCACAGTACCTGGAAGATGGCTTCCCCGCTATTTTTGGTTTACATAATGATACATTTAATCATAACACTTTTGTTGTAGACTCCACCGATTTTATAACCGGTTCTGTAACATTAAGTACAGATACAGAAGGATATTTACGCGTTTTCCTGGCAAAAACCGAAATGGGAATTCATACTCCACCAGCAGAAGTCACCGCTGATTTTACTGGTTTCATTTTCGAGAAAGCTTAATATAGCTAGCTTTGATATCGTTTGACATCTTAATGCCCTAAGCTCACTACTCAGGGCATTTTAATAATGTAGTTTCAATACAATAGCCTTTAATACTATAGCCTTTAATACTACAGCCATTAATACTACGGCCATAGATATGACTTCATTATTCACTCTATTTTTTCTCTCAATGTGACTAATATTTCAACATAACATTCCAGCTACAAATTTGCCACAAGCGACTAATTGATCTACAGAAACACCTATCAGGATAAGCGCTTATAACTCATTTATTCTTGTATTAATTTATACAAATTACAACTCACCACCAACAAAAAATACAATTGAGTATTACCCCATTATTGATAAAGTGCCCTCCCGAAAAACAAAGCGCTTAAAGAAATTAAATTTATTTCTATTTACTTAAAAAGGACTAATATATGAACGTACAAGAGATCCTGAATAACGAAGATTATTCTGATAACAAGAAAAACTCTCATAAAGAACTGGTTAACGGTTCATTCGAAGAAGGATATAACGGCTGGAGAATCCCCGCCCCTGAATCAGTAGAAATCTTATCTGAAAATGGCATTCACTTTATCAGAATTCAAAGTGTTACTGGTTCTGGCGTCATTGATCAAATTATAGAAGGATTAGAACCCAACACTAAATATAAACTAACAGCTACAGCTCGCGTGTCAGCAGAATGGGCCTCATCAGCTTATTTTGGTTTACAGAGTCGCACCGATGGCCCTAATTCTTTTGCTGTGAACAGCACCGATTTTACAACCGGTTCGGTAGAATTAAGTACAGATCAAGAGGGACTTTTACGCGTTTATTTATTGAAAGACCAAGTTGGCCATCGCCCAGATGGAGAAACCGCTGACTTTACCGGTTTTGTTTTAGAAAAAGCCTAAATATTTAACTTAGAAGTAGTTTGAAATTAAAACACACTCGGAACAAGGAAGATCCGGGTGTTTTAATATTGGTTGAAAAAATAAAATCATAAATTAATATTTTAACTGGAATATAGTTCAATTATTTTAAAAAAAACTCTCATAGAAATAATTTATCCACCTCATTTATTTTCACATTAATTATCACAGACATAATATTCAATCAAAAAACATGATTGAATATTTTTTCATTATTGATAAAGTGTTTACAGAAAAAACCATTAAGAAAAATTAAATTTAATTGTTATTCATTTAAAAGGACTAATATATGAATATAAAGAAAATGCTACATAGTGCAGATTATTCTGATGCAAAAAACGCCAATAAAGAACTGATTAATGGTTCATTTAACGAAGGATATCATGGCTGGAGAATCCCAGCCCCTGAAACTGTAGAAATCTTATCCGAGAATAGCATTAACTTTCTTAGCATCCAAAACTATTCCAGCTCTGGTGTCATTGATCAAATTATAACAGGGTTGGAACCTAACGTTAAATATAGACTGACGGGTACAGCACGCTTATCGACTCAACAAATACCACAAAGGGCCTTGCCCGCTTATTTTGGTTTACAGAATCGCACATTTGGCCCTGAATCCTTTATTGTAAATAGCTTCAATTTTACGACCGGTTCAGTTGAATTAAACACAGATGAAGAAGGACTTTTACGTGTTTACATGCTGAAAGACCAATTTATAGAACTTCCAGAAGAAGCAACTGCTGACTTCACGGGTTTTATTCTAGAAAGAGTTTAAACATCGGGCCTTGATACATAACACCCGAAGCACATTGCTCCGGGTGTTTTAAATAGAGATAATTCTCCGAAAACCATTCTGGCTAACTTAAATCATGCAAGGGTTTTTTTATTGGCGGCGTCAATTGGAAATCAGAAAACCGCACCTGTAATCCGTGCCGTTCTGGAGAACAACACATTGCGCCAACAAAGACAGGTTGTTTATCTTCAAAAAAAGGAGACAACCTCAACAAGGGCCACCGCAAACCATCGGTGGAATATTGCAGTCTTAAATATCCCTCTTCACGGGTCAAACGTAACCAGAATTTACTAGAATCACCAGGAAATACTCCCATAGACCAATCAGAATGGTTACGTGTCAGTACACTACCAATCGTGGCATGACCATCAGAATATTCAATTCCGCCTTTCAGCCAATGTTTCTCATCGACTAATAGCATGACTCCCGCTTGATCGTATAAATGTTCAAAACAGCCTTCAATACAGAGTTGAAAGGTGAAATCATCCTCAATATAACGCCCAAACACATGACCATTATGACGTTCAAAGCCATACCATGTTCGTTGCCAAAAGTCAGTTTTATGCTCTGTAGTGACATTAAGCCAATCGCTTCCACATTGCCAATCAGATGGTTCATTAAGCCAATGATATTGTGACAAACCCATAGGAATTCCCTCTATTATCTTCCGCTTGAATTAATTAATTTATATCCTGCAAGTAAGGAAATAGAGAGTAAAGCAATACAAGCAAAAGCGCCGTGTAATGTCACAATATACGCTAATCCGCCAATAAGCGCAGGTCCCAGCAAAATCCCTGAATATCCCATTGTAGAAACCGCGGCAACGGCCAGCGAATCAGGCATAATTTTCTGTTGACCAGAAGCGGTAAAAAGCATTGGCGCTATATTGGATAACCCCGCCCCGATCATCAGGAAAGAAAGCCCTAGCATTATTGCCGTTGATGCTGAGTAAATAAGGATAAACCCGGAAGTGGCCAATAAAGCACTGCTGATAAAAACCCGTCTGTGTCCATAAAGGGCAATGATCTTATCACCGAGAAAACGGCCCGATGTCATAGTAATAGCGAACAGGGTATAACCAATCCCCGCCTGATGGCTATTGATATTATGTACGCTGGTTAATAATATACCGCTCCAGTCCAACATTGATCCTTCCATGATATAAGCGACAAAACAGAGAAAGCCCAATAAAATCACGATCCCGTGAGGCACAGCAAAGAATGGCGTATTACCCGCTTCGGCTTCGTTCAATAACCCATTCCATACCGGCAATAGCAGTAAAATAATCAGTAATACCGCCATTGCCATCACCTGGAGAGGTGATATTCCCACAGATAATAATGCACTCACCGACCCTGCACCGGCGATCCCGCCCAAACTAAATAACGCATGGAAGCCAGACATAATTGGCCGCCGAGCCATTTTCTCGACCATGACAGCATGGATATTGACCACAACATCCATTGCGCCAATACCTGCGCCAAAGATAAATAAAGCGCAAGCCAATGTTAGCGGTGTCGGTAATACACTTAACCCTGGCAACATCACTAGCACGATCAAAGCACATAAAGTGAAAATTTGCCGGCAACCGAAACGTGCAGCTAACATGCCGGCCATTGGCATCATGATGAAAGAACCTATACCAAACGCCAACATTAGTAGCCCCATAGCGCCATTATCAAGTTGCAGCCGTTCCTTAGCTAAAGGAATAAGAGGAGCCCAACTTGCAAGACTAAAACCAGCAATAAAAAAAGCGGCGCGCGTCGCCATAATGGGTTGTTTTACCAAAGAGATAATATTCTGATCAGACAACTCATGTTCCTTCTATATAAATAAAATGCCCTCCGCTATGACTAACAGAGGGCATTAAGTTACACAAAATTAATTTTAGAAAATTGCGGAATATCGGTCAGCGCCCCGATAATACGAGTTGCCTGTTGATACTGTTCCGCAACCGATAAAGCATGGGGCCAAGCATACACATAGGGAATACCTGCCTGCGTTGCTGCTGTAATCCCCAAATCAGTATCTTCAATCACTAATGTCTGATGAACATCCATAGACTTCAATTTCAACATAGCAAGATAGGGATCAGGATGAGGTTTCGTCCTCGCAACATCATCACCCGAGATTAAAGCCGGGCTTTCACTCAACTCCAGTAATCCAATATTCGCCAAACACACTTCCCGCGGCGCAGTAGAGACAAAGCCAAAAGGGATACGGTGCTGCTGTAAGGCTGCTATCAACCGGGAAATCCCAGGCCGTAGGTAACTTTTAGACAGCTTATCTTTGTAAACCGAGACGATTTGCGCAGTGATCTCTTTCTGCTGTTGAACTGGAACCCCAATATAATCTAACGTTTCTGCCAAACTCAGGCCAATAAGTTGCTGTGGTTGTATATGCTGTGTGTAGTCAGGAGCCAAATCACAAAGAACATCAAAGTGCAGTTGTTCGCTGTCAACAATGACCCCATCAATATCAAAAATCACATTAAATCTATCCATGTGAAACATTCCATTATTTTAGATCGGAAATGCGGATAAGCACTTTACAGTTCGGAGTAAACAGTGGTTTTTGAGTTTTGCACGCAATATCACAACCAACAGTGAGAAAAGCCTGCAAGTAATCATTAAAATCAAAAACTTGGCTGACCAGACGACCGGCTGGAATAACACCATCACGGATCATGGCATAAGCACGCTCAAAACTATTATTCAGAGAATCGATGGAACCAATCACTGAAAGGCTCTTATCCGCAATTTTCAAGATATCAAGATTGGCATGCTTATCTTTAAGCGCGACATTTAACAATTTCCCGCCAGGCGCCAAATGTTCAAAAATGTATTCGGTTAACTGCCCGGTCGTATCCACACATAGATCGATAAGCGCTAATTTATCGCCATATTGTTGCGTCAATGCCTCATCAAAATCAGTATATAGCTCACATTCCGGCGGCAAATTTTCTTTGGCGAATTGAACACGACTTTCGTTTTTCTCGACCATGAAAGCCTTAACGCCTCTGGCATGTAAAGCCCAAATGTAGAGCATCCCCATTGGACCCGCGCCAGCTACCGCTGCACGAATATTAGTATGAGTAATGCCCAGTTTATCAACCCCGGTCAGCGTGCAACTGAGTGGCTCAGTCAGTGATGCCTCTTCCATACTGACATGATCATCAAGCTTTATCAGTGAACTCTCTTTAGCCAGATATTGCTCAGCGAATGCCCCATCATAGGAAACCCCCGCTTCGGTTCCCAATTTTTTCTCGCAATGATTTGGACTGCCGGTCTGGCACATCCGACAATGCCCACAAGAATAGGTTGGATTGATGACAACACGGTCACCCACATTAAAACGCGTGACTCCCTTCCCTATTTGCGTAACAACTCCCGTTGTTTCATGGCCCAACGTAGTTCCCGGAATAGCGACAGGATAAGATCCGGTGATAATCCCAACATCTGTACCACAAACGCCACACACCGCAATATCAACGACCACATCATCAGGCTCAATACAGCGTAACGGTTCAACATCTTGGATTTGAACATCCCACACCCGATTAAATTTAAGTGCTTTCATTACGCTACCTCCTTGGTATCCAGCATATTTAATGTCATATCAGCAAAAGTCAGATCAAGCTTATACAGAATTTCGTTTAAATGTTCCTGAGTACAAATCAACGGTGGACGAACTTTAAGCGCACGACCTTTACCATAACGAGAGCCGCGGATGATTAAATTATGAGAATTCGCTACTGCAATCGCTTGTGCTGCAAATTCTGGGGATGGCGTATCAAAGCCGAACATATAACCGACGCCCCTGACGCCCGTAATTTCTGGGTATTTATGCTGTAATGTTAATAAGCCATCACGTAAATAAGCTTCATTACGCTGCACATTCTCCAGAACTTGTTCGTCTTCGATAATATCGATAATTTCGTTGAGCGCTGTTAATGAAAGAGGGTTAGCGCCTGATGTACTGGAATGTTCGAATGACTCTAATACATCTAATGAACTCCGCATCAACACGCCGCCGGTAGGAATACCAATACCACCAGCGCCCTTAGCGAAAACAATAATATCGGGTTCTAATTCTTTAGCGTAACCGGTTGAAGCGAAAAATGTCCCGGTACGGCCAAACCCAGTTTGTACTTCATCGGCGATAATAATAATGTCATGTTGATGGCAGATATCTCTGATTTTACGGAAAAAATCGACAGGGAAAACGTTATTTCCGCCGTTTCCTTGGATAGGTTCAATGATAAGACAAGCAATATTGTCATTTGAACCTAATTGAATAAATTGTTCCAAGTCAAAATATTGATTAGGCTCTGTATTCGGTTCAAATTCTGACATGACGCTAGCAGGGGTCGGAATTTTTAAAGAACCATCAATATTGACATGGAAATCTTTAATCCTAAAAGCATTACCCGAAATTTGCGCTGTGGCTAGAGACTGACCATGATGAGCCAGAAAGAAAGAGATAACGCCTGAACGCCCGGTTGCTTTTTGCGCGATACGAATTGCACATTCAACCGCCCCAGAACCGGAAACATCACGCAACCATATCCTATCAATACCCTCTGGGGTATGTTTAACTAATTTAGCCAAAATATATTGTGACATTTCATGGGTATAAGCTGAACTTAGATGTGTACACCTATCGATCTGCTGTTTTAATTTTTCTGTTATTCTGCGATTAGTGTACCCAAGTGGAAGGTTAAATGTCCCCGAAGCTGCATCGATATACTTTTCACCATCAATTTCCAAGTAAGGACCGTTACCAACAAAGCGAGAAAGCATATCTTCGAACCGTTTGCCATTTTCCATTATTTTATTACCTTAATTAATCATTTCTAGCTATAAGAAAGCATAATAATCTTTAACAGGTAAGAGAATATTTACTAAAAATTAATTTAGATCAACAAATAACCCATAAAAACCCAAAAAACATTTAAAAAATTAAAGTATTTTGTATAAAATACATTATTATTTTGAATGATTAGCTAATGGCATGCAGAACTGCTGGTCTATTGGGTTAATGACAAGAAATTATGCGCAAACTCCTGCAAAACTGCACCTAAAATCTCTCATCTTCCGATTTTTGCGCTGATGATAAGAGCATTTATATCTCTCGTGGTTATTTTCTGACAACTGATAAAATGTCATGAAAGATTCTCGATAATTTCTGATTTGTCAGAAAAAGTGTGCTTTTTCATACTGAAAAGATAGTCAGACTCTCAACTGACATGAAAATACCCACACAAGCTAGTCGGTTTACACCAGTGAATAGCTCGTATAAAGTTCAGACTTTAAAAAAAGTAAAGGGTTTTGTCCGTGCGCGATCCTTGAACACTCCTATCACCGGCTTGAAATGACTTACCAGTAGGATTGCTGGTGTATCCAAGATCTTTGGTCGCACTAAAGAATGAATTCCACTGAGCCTATTCGCCAATAAAACCACTACCATTATTGAAATATCAAAAGAACACACATGCAAAATTATATTCTACTACTACTTAGCCTGGCGCTTTTTGGACCTTTGGGTGTCGATGTATTCTTACCTACAGTCCCTGCCATCGCCGAGGATTTTAAAGTTAACAATGAAGTTATTCAGTCAACGATTTCTTTGTTTTTATTAATTATGGGGCTAGGCCAATTAGTCGCCGGACCACTAGTGGACAAATTCGGCCGTCGGCCCGTGGCCTTAACGGGTATCACCTTATATATCATCGGTTCTGTGATTGCCGCGCTTTCTACTTTTCCCGAAATTTTTATTGCCGCGCGAATTATTCAAGGATGCGCTGTCTGCTGTACCAGTGTCGTCTGCATTAGTGGTGTGCGTGATCGCCTAAACGGTGATGAGGCGGCCAAAGCCTATGGCTTTATTAACGGTACGCTAAATATCGTTCCTGCCCTCGCTCCGTTACTTGGCGGTATTCTGGCCGAAATGTTCAACTGGCGTGCGCCATTCTGGTTTTTGACTTGCTACTCGGTTATTACACTATTGATCATTGCTACCTGGTTACCAGAAACGCGCCCTGCCAACACCAAACCAATTCGCGGGCTACCGCTAAAGCAATATTTTCAAATCCTTAGCAATGCCCAGTTTATGCATTTTGCCTTAGTTAATGCCGGCGTTATGGGAATAGTCGTTACCTATGTGTCATTTGCGCCAACAGTACTGATGATCGAAGGCCATGTTTCGCCGTTAGCATTTTCATTAATTTTTGGCGGCAACGGACTCTGGACGATGATCGCCTTCCTAACCGCAACTAAAATCATTCCCCGAATTGGCCGCCCTTCCTGCCTGCTGTTAGGCGCAATTCTAACGGCACTGGCTAGCCTGGCCCTGTTCTCTGGTATCTACTTGCTGCCAAACGCCGTCAGCTCTCACTGGTTAAGCTATATGTTGCCGGTTTCTTTAGCCTGCACAGGTATGGCATTTGTTATGGGGCCTGCGACCAGTTATGCACTGGAACCTTATTCTGACGAAGCCGGCGTCGCTTCCGCCCTGATAGGATTCGTCCAGATGGCTATCGGCTCCGCCCTATCGCTTATCGCGATGGCGTTACCATTTGCGCTCAAACAGTCACTCGTGTTAGTCATGCTACTCGGCACCACGCTAATCCTGTCAGCACATATAGTCAGCCGTAACCTGAAAGGACGGGTAGTTTCACTAGAATCTTAAAATATCCGTCACACACCTAACCCCATCATCTGCATCAGTTGCTGTGCTTGCTGAATCGCCTCCTGGCGATTCGCAATTCCTAGCTTCTGATACAGATTCCGTATATGCGTCTTGATCGTTGTCGTCGCTACATCCAACTCTGCGGCAATCTGATCATTACTGTAGCCTGAGTAAATTAATCCCAACACCTGCCATTCACGCTGTGTAAGCGGACTATTGCGAATAAGCTCTGGAACATCAGGATGTGTTAGCAACTGTGCGACAAAACTTTCATCAAAATGGGCGAATTTATGACGATGTTGACGATTAATATCCCGCAAAATACGCTGCGCCCGATGCAACT
The DNA here is from genome assembly GCF_001083805.1 of Photorhabdus luminescens subsp. luminescens. GTDB lineage: Bacteria > Pseudomonadota > Gammaproteobacteria > Enterobacterales > Enterobacteriaceae > Photorhabdus > Photorhabdus luminescens. The sequence continues at coordinate 27,742 of NZ_JXSK01000014.1, forward strand.
CCAGTTCAGACAAGGTGTTGAGCTGAATAAGTTGACGTAGCTGTTGAGCCATCAACTCACCTTCAATGACAAAATGGCTGATAAATCCTGTGCGGTTAGCCAGAGACAATGCCTCAATGAGCGCACTCTGCGCTTCGCTTTTGCGTCCGATATGCCAGTAAAGCAAGTTACATAACAGTAAATTACGGTTCAGATCGCTGATTAATTGCAATTTTCTCGCATGTTGATTCAGTGTATCCAAAATGGATTCAGCTTCATCATACAAACCAAGCAGAATCTGAGCGCGAGCAATATTGCGCCACTGGCCCTGATTAAAATGATTACTGACGCTTTCCGGCCGCTCGGTCTGTGTCAACCACCGAATAGCGGCGCTTTTGTCGTCCATATTCTGCCAAATGATGACTCGCAGTTTGTCAGTATTCGTACGCCAATCTCTATGATATTGCCCATTATTTAGCAGGTTTTCACAACGCGCCAGATAACGGCGGGCATTATCAACATCTCCTCTGGTCAACGAGCATTTAGCCAACTGAGTTAAACACTGCAACTGCTGCTGAGGTTGGAAGTTAGACAACACTTCCAGCCCACGACGCGCTGCATCTTCAGCTTCATCAAGACGAGACCAGCACCACAAAAGCTGTGAACGAATACGCAACAAAAATTCATGCATCGGAAGTTGCTCCAAATGCTGTTCACGGATCAATTCAAATGCCTTGTTCTGCGTTTCATAAGCCGTCTGCAAATATCCCTGAGCTAATAAAATCTCACTTTGCTGCAACAGCGCCCACAACGCATAGTGGTGAACATGGAAACGACGCGCAAGCTGCTCGGTTTGTTGCATCCGCGTTAAGGCATCAGCCAACTCACCTCTACAATGCAATACCTCGCCTTCCACGGAAGTCGCAACAATACAACTGTATTCATTCTGAGGAAGCAGTGCCGCCAAAGCTTGTTTCGCCAACTTATCCGCCATCTCCGGCTTGCCGCTGTTCATCGCCACTTGAGCTCGTAAAGCGTCAAATTCAGCCAGTAGATCCGGTTCAATCGCAATTTGTTTCTGTTGTAGCGCCTGTTCCGCCTGATTTAGCAGTGTATTGACTTCTGAATAACGATGTTGGCTCTGGGCCAACCAAGCCTGGAGCAGCACCAGACGCGGACTCTCCAATAGCTGTTCATAAGGCAGCGCATTCATACACTCTTCCAACAGCGATAATTCACTGTGGTTAAACAGCGACCAAGCATGTTGCAACAAAATATCGCGTAGCATGGCAGTATCACCCGCAGCTAAAGCATGATGAATCGCCTCGCCCGGATACCCCTGCGCTAACCAACCTTCTGCGGCTGCACGGTGCAACTCCGGCAATTGCAACGCCATTTCCCACTGACAGCGTTGACGTAGAAATGAAGCAAAAAGCGGATGAAAATTAAACCATTCGCCAGAGTCATCCATACGCTGGATAAACAACCCTTGACGTTCGGTTTCTTCAAGACGCTGCTGACCATTCTCTTCGCCGGTTAGACGAACAATCAAACCATCATTCATGGAACGTAAGATAGAGCTGCGCAACAAAAATTCACGCGTTGAACTATCCACCTGATTGAGTACTTCATCTACTAAATAATCGGAAAGATGGCTGGCGTTAATGCCCGACAAGCGTTTAGCCGACAATTCAGCCGCATCGCACGACTGCCGCGCTGAAAGCGCAATAAGCTGGAGCGCCGTTGCCCAACCCGCGACTTCATTGCATAGGCGCTTACAATCGTCGGCATCAAGGGATGTGGTTAAACGCTTATCAAAAAATTGCTGCGTTTCTTGATAATCAAAAGCCAGTTGCTGACTGTCAATTTCCAGCAATTGCTCACGCACGCGCAGATTAGCCACCCCAAGAGAAGGCAGATTACGCGACAAAATGGTGAACGTCAGATTCTCAGGCTGGTGACGCAGGAAAAACCGCATCGCCTCATGAATAATGTTATTTACAATCAGATGGTAATCATCAATCACCAAGAAAATAGGCCGCCGCCACTCACTAAGTTCAATAAATAATTGAGCGAAAAGCGCGGGTAAATTGGCATATTGATGTTTTTGAGCCAACACTTCGCTTTTGACACAATGTCCCTGCGTCGCCTGCTGCAACGCCGCAATAAGATAGCTGGCAAAACGTTCCGGCTGGTTATCGCTCTCATCCAAAGAATACCACCCCAGATTATCCTGTCCTACTGCCCACTGAGAAACCAATGTGGTTTTACCATAACCAGCAGGGCTAGTTATTAACACAAGACGATAATTAGACGACTCATTCAATCTGACTAACAGGCGCTTACGCAAGACCGTATTATTCAGACGAACAGGACGACTCAGTTTTGATGGGATAAGCATTAATTTCCGTAATTTCCGTGCCCAATAAGAAGTAATAAGTGAAACCTGCGCCGGAACCATGAGTGATATTAGTTAGATGATTTATTTCACGGTCCGTAATACATCCCAACCAAATTTAGTGAAATAGATGGCTTTTGCAAATATGTTTGCGACCCCCATAGTATTAAGTTGCGCACCCTATCACATTCCTGAACAGCAAATTCCATTTTCTACGTATAAGTTTTGGAAGCGATTGGCAAATTATCTCATCAGTTCTCAAAAAGAAAATGAACTCAACGGGTGCAAAAATGATGCGAAATAGGGTTATTGGCTACGCCCTTCTACTCCTCCCTGACTAATACCTCTCCAGGATGATGCTTTAGATCCTGAGAGCATTCAGCATAGTGGCTAAATTTTCCTTTTCAGCTACAGGATGAAGACTCCATGCAACAGTCAAGATTAGATAAAGCCCAGTTTCAGGCTGCGCTGACACGTCAATGGCAGCGCTTTGGCCTCGGATCAGCACAGGAAATGACTCAACACCAATGGTGGCAAGCCGTTAGCGCGGCCCTGTCAGAGTTGTTGCCCGCATGCCCTGTCATCAATCATTCCGACCAACAACGCCATGTGAACTACATCTCTATGGAGTTTCTGATTGGCCGCTTGACCGCAAATAATCTGCTTAACCTTGGTTGGTATGAAGACGTTCAGGCTTACCTGGCAGAAGAAAATATCATTCTAAGCGATCTTCTGGAGCAGGAAACCGACCCGGCTTTAGGCAATGGTGGATTGGGACGGCTTGCCGCCTGTTTTCTTGACTCTATGGCAACCGTCGGTCAGCCGGCAATTGGCTATGGTCTGAATTATCAATACGGCCTGTTCCGCCAATCCTTTGAACAAGGGCAACAAATTGAAGAACCAGACAATTGGGAACGAGAATCCTATCCTTGGTTCCGTCACAACGCTCAGTTAGATGTTGAGGTGAATTTTGGCGGCAAAATCGTCATAACAGATGATGGACGCGAAACCTGGGCGCCTGAATTCACCTTGATTGGAGAAGCCTGGGATCTACCCGTCATTGGTTATCGCAATGGTGTTACTCAACCATTACGCCTGTGGCAAGCAACCCATGCTTCGCCATTCGATCTCGACAAATTCAACGCCGGACAGTTTCTGGCAGCGGAACAGCAAGGCATTGAAGCTGCTAAACTAACGAAAGTTCTCTATCCGAATGATAATCATCAAGAAGGCAAACGCCTGCGTCTGATGCAACAATATTTCCAGTGTGCCTGCTCCGTCGCTGATATCTTGCGTCGCCATCATCTGGCGGGCCGCAAAATAGAAGATCTGCCTAAGTATGAAGTTATCCAGCTTAACGACACTCATCCAACGATTGCCATCCCTGAAATGATGCGCATTCTGCTGGATAAACACCAGATGAGTTGGGAAGCAGCATGGGAGATAACCAGTCATACTTTCGCCTATACCAACCACACCCTGATGCCAGAAGGTTTGGAACGCTGGGACGAGGATCTCGTCAGCCGCCTGCTGCCGCGCCATTACAGCATCATTAAAGAAATTAACTACCGGTTTAAAAAGCTGGTGGATACAGCCTGGCCTGGCGATCAAGCCGTATGGGAAAAATTAGCTGTACATTATGACCATCAGATACGGATGGCGAATCTTTGCGTTGTCGCGGGCTTTGCCGTAAATGGGGTAGCAGCGCTGCACTCGCAACTCATCGTTAAGGATCTATTTCCTGAATACCATCAACTATGGCCGAATAAGTTTCTCAACGTGACAAATGGCGTTACCCCACGTCGCTGGCTCAAACAGTGTAACCCGGCACTGTCAGGACTGCTTGACCGGACGCTTAATCGTGAATGGGTTAACGATCTTGATGCTCTTAAAGCACTTGAACCCTATGCAGATGACGCCGCCTTCCGCGAAGAATACCGAGCTATCAAACAAGGCAATAAGACCCTGTTATCCAATTACGTCAATAAAGTAATGGGACTCAAGCTAGATCCAAACGCCATTTTTGATGTGCAAATTAAACGCTTACATGAATATAAACGCCAGCATCTGAACCTGTTGCATATCTTATCGCTCTATAAACAAATTCAGGAAAATCCGGCGCTGGATATCGTGCCACGTGTATTCCTGTTCGGCGCAAAAGCCGCGCCTGGCTACTATTTGGCAAAAAATATTATCTCTGCGATTAATCAGGCTGCGGAGAAAATTAATAACGATCCAATCGTCGGTGATCGCATCAAGATCGCGTTTATCCCCGATTACAAAGTTTCTGTCGCAGAACTCATGATACCGGCTGCCGATGTTTCAGAACAAATCTCCACAGCCGGCAAAGAAGCTTCCGGTACCGGCAACATGAAACTGGCACTGAATGGGGCGCTGACCATCGGCACATTAGATGGAGCGAACGTTGAAATTGCCGAACAGGTAGGAAATGACCACATCTTCATTTTCGGGCATACCGTAGAAGAAGTGAAAGCCTTAAAAGCTGCCGGTTATGACCCACTGAAATTACTCCAGGAAAATCAGCACCTAGACAACATCCTCAAGGCGCTGGCTAGCGGCGAGTTCAGCTATAGCGATAAACGAGCATTCGATATGCTGCTACATAGTCTGATTGAAGGTGGCGATCCTTATCTGGCGCTAGCTGATTTTGCCTCCTATTGTGATGCGCATAAACGGATCGATACCTTGTACCGCGACACTCAACATTGGACACGTAGCGCCATTCTGAATACCGCCCGGATGGGCATGTTCAGCTCTGACCGAACAATCCGTGATTATCAACAACGTATCTGGCAAGCAAACCGATAAGGAAAAATCATGGAGGAGAAGAGCCTCGATCATTTAGCGACCGAGGCTGGCATTGTCGCCAGCTACATTAATGCTTATGGCAAACCACAAGCGATTCCAACGGAAACCCGACATCGCTTGCTGGATGCGATAAACGTAAACAAACCGGCCAACGCGCCGGTTTCACCCTTGCCGACAGTAAAAGTTTTTACTCAAGGTGAACACTTCACTATCACCCTCAAAGATGAAGAGCACTATCAATGGCAGATACGGACAGAACAAGGAGAAGAGTTTCAGGGGCATTGCTGCCGTCAGCTAATGCTGCCTGACACGCTCGCTTTGGGATATCATCGCCTCACTTTGACGCAAGGGAACCAATACTGGTCTATGCAAATTATCGTGGCGCCCAAACGCTGCTACGAACCCGATGCTCTGCTAAGGGGAGAAAAACTCTGGGGCGCCTGTGTGCAACTCTACACTCTGCGCTCAGAAAACAACTGGGGAATCGGCGATTTTGGCGACCTGAAACACATGCTGAAAGAGATAGCAGTACGCGGAGGCGCCTTCATCGGGCTGAATCCGTTGCATGCGCTGCATCCAACCATGCCAGAAAGCGCCAGCCCCTATAGCCCCTCTTCACGCAACTGGCTTAATGTGATTTACATTGATGTTAATCAGGTTGAGGATTTCAAACACAGTGAAGAAGCACAAAGATGGTGGCAAGAAGCGACCACTCAACGCATGTTACAAGATGCCCGTAACGCGGAATGGGTGGATTACACCACAGTTATGGCGTTGAAAATGGCAGCATTGCGTCTGGCTCATCAACAATTCAGCACCCGCCCAGAGCATGATTCGCTAAAAATTTCTTTCCGCCAATTTGTCATTCAGGGTGGCGAGTGTCTCTACTATCAAGCCGCCTATGATGCTCTGCATTGCCAGCTATATGTTGAAGATAACTCTTGTTGGGGCTGGCCGGTATGGCCGGAAAAGTATCGCGATCCGCATGGTGAAGCGGTACAAACATTTTGCCAATCTCACCCGCAGGAAGTGGAATTTTTCCTCTGGTTACAATGGCTGGCCGATACTCAACTTGCAGACTGCTTTGCGCAAAGCCAAACAAGCGGCATGTCCATTGGAATTTACCGTGATTTAGCCGTTGGCGTGGCCGAAGGAGGATCAGAGACTTGGTGCAACCGGGAGGTCTACTGCACCAAAGCATCCGTGGGAGCGCCGCCAGATGCTCTGGGACCACTAGGTCAAAACTGGGGACTACCGCCAATGAATCCTCATGTTCTGCAAACTCAGGCTTACCAACCGTTTATTAATCTACTGCGCACAAATATGACCCACTGCGGCGCCTTACGCATTGATCACGTTATGTCGGTACTCAGGCTCTGGTGGATTCCTTATGGAGAAACCGCCGACAAAGGGGCATATGTACACTATCCAGTTAATGATCTGCTGGCGATTCTGGCATTAGAAAGTCAACGCCATCGTTGTCTGGTCATTGGTGAAGATTTGGGTATCGTACCAGAAGAGATTGTGGGCAAACTGCGCGATGGCGGTGTCTATTCTTATAAAGTGCTCTACTTTGAGCGTCATGGCAATGGGGAATACCGAGCACCGGAGGATTACCCGATACAAGCAATGGCGACCATCACCACGCACGATTTACCTACCTTGCGTGGATTCTGGCAAAGCGACGATTTGACACTTGGAGAATCACTTAAGTTATATCCTGATAAAAACCTGCTTCAAGGGTTACATACCGAACGTCAAGCTAGCAAACAAGGGTTATTAGAAGGCTTACATCGCTACGGCTGTATCCCGCAACATATCGGCGACACAGCAAAAGAAATAGCCATGTCATCGATAATAAACCAAGGGTTACATCGTTACATTGCCCACAGTGCCTGCTCACTGTTAGGGTTGCAACCCGAAGATTGGCTGGATATGGATAAACCGGTCAATATTCCAGGTACGATAATGGAATACCCTAACTGGCGACGTAAACTGAATACCACATTGGAAACCCTGTTCGATGATGATCATGTCAACCAATTACTGAAAGATGTGGATAGACACCGTAAAAAAGCGGGAACGGACAGAGGCTAAATGCCGTAATGCCTATTTCTCCTGCACAGGTGTTATCCTGTCCAGTTTAAAGGATGGTTTAAATCCATAAACCATCCTTCACATTACTTACTGAGTTTTCACCAATGATAAACACAGGTGTTAAGAAAAACCGCTTTTTGTCTGTCAGTATGGTTTTAAAAGCTGGAAAAGAGGCTAGGCTAACCACGAAAAAACAGGTAAAAACTTTAATCATCAAAAGTAAAAAAGTAGTGATTAAGGATTTTTTAAAACGGGTAAAAAATCCGATACCATACTGACATTAGAGGAGAAAGCATCAGAAAAAACAGGTTTTAAATCGATTAAACAAGGTGGAAAAAATGACAGTGTTAACCCAATAATAAGAATATATCTTATCAAAGCATTTAACCGTATTAAATAAGACTCCAAAATAGTGCTACGTCTTATACCACTCTCAACTCTAATATATAACGATGGGTTAAGTAGGACTATGTGTAGCAGAATTATGAAACGTTATTTAACCACATTAAACCAATTTTCTTAAATAAAAGATTCTGCCTGACTGCAATAAGTTTACGAAAATCAGAGGCTATAATTGTAGAAAACCGAGAGGCATTTTAGGTTAACCCAAAAAAGCAAAAATGTTTAGCAGCATTAAAAATGATTAAAGAAACTAGCGTTAACCCTAATACCACTAGCTAATCTGCTACCTTCACTAGTTTTAAACCTAAAAAATCAAATACAGAAAATGGAGAAACGAACAAAACCTAAATATCAGTTTAATGAAAATAAGGGCATTAAATACGACTCAGAAAATGTAAAAGCCATTAAACCTACCACAGTTAATCATTAAAAATCATTTATTAAGCAGATTTCCAATTAAAAAAACAGCCTGTAAGAATGAAACCACAGCTCAAGCATATCATGTTTTTAATATTATTTTTTTACTTACATTTCCCTTTTACCGGTGATTAACCAGATAAGGATTAAGAAAATAAGCACCTCATTAATGCCAGTTTTTTAAAAGGTATAGGGTGACTGAAAACAACCTATTCCTTGCTATGTTTAAACATTTATACCCTATGGATTTCAAGATGCATCGCGACGGCAAGGGAGTGAATCCCCGGGAGCATAGCAAACTATGTGACCGGGGTGAGCGAGCGCAGCCAACAAAGAGGCAACTTGAAAGATAACGGGTATATCAGCAATACTACCCCTCACTTACTGTATATTTACCTAACCAACCATGACTATTTAAAAACACAAACAGATAGAGATTAAATATTTCACTCAACAAACTGATTTAACACAACGAATCAAAATTTTCAGTAACGTGATTAATTACATTTAGTCGAAATTCACTAACCATTAACCGAGAGTTGAAAAGAAATAATCACGTAAAATAACATTAATAGAATAGATTAACGCTCAAATGTTTTCTCACCATCGTTTTACGAAAAAATCAATAAAAAATGCGATAAAGAAAAAACAAAGCGATTAATTTAGCAGGATTTAAATGCTAAAAAGTAGCTATCCTAAAAAACATTAACGGCATTTTTATACTATTAATCCATTTATCAGTAATTTATAAAGAAAAAACAAAAGGTGATTGATTTATAAAAACTCGCAGAATTGCCAGTAAAACAATATTTGTAAAACAATGTAGGTAAAACAGTGTCAGTCAAAATAAATCGGATATGATTAACGTTCGTTTAAACGTAAAACCACGATATATCATAATGTTTAAATTTAGCAAAAAGCTGATATCCAAAAGATAAAAAACGATTAAAACCAGATACCGATTAAAATCATACGTTAAAAAAATAACTTTTAATCACAGTTTAAAACCTGCTCTGGTTTTATGGGGATTTCAATTAAGGGCTTTGGAATTTGATATTTATGACCGTACCTTTAATCGACAAGCTCCGGTCGGGCAACCACAATTAACCAAGTGTCCCTCAAGCGCGGCAGGTATTCCTTGTATATTGAACAAGTTAGAACCTTCCGCAATAGCGCCGGTTTGTTTACAGGCGGGACAAAACACCGGGTCACCTTTACAGGCAACCGATAGTTGTTGGTTTACCAAATCGGAACCATTTAAAACATCGCCTCCGGTTGTTGTGGTATCACCTTTCAGGATAACTTTTTTTCCTTCCACTACACTTCGCATGATTTACTCCGTTATATTTTCCGTTTCTCGTATTAAATGCCATACAGTTGTGCCCGTCTCTGCACCTTCAACATCAAAAGCCATCGCCCCCTGAGCAAAGAAGTACTGCCGACCCGGCAGGCTATCGGTTTGCCAGATCCCGCATCAGATAGCGAGGGGCTTCATAGAGATTTTTTGCGTCACTGACTACCCAACTAGAGGGTTGGTTTTTTTTCTGATTAAGAATGCCTTCTTCCACTTTGGTAATATTTTCCGGTGAATATTTTTTTAATCCCTTCAGTGAATGACGATGAAAACGCAGGTGGGTACCAAATTCTTCGCGAAAACGGTGATAACAGGCCAGAATGCGTTGCTTTTTCTCTAGGATGTAACCCTGTTTAAAAAACAGGGTGATAGAAATCCCAAGACGAGAAACGGTTAGCCCATCGCCATTGAGGAAGGTAAACGCGGTCAGTTGTGATTTCAACTGGGCAAAGTAATCTGAAGTATCCATATTCTCTCCGTTAATTATGAAGCGGTGGATAATTTGTTATTCCCACATATTTGCCGCTTCCCGTATCAGATGCCATACGGTTGTGCCCGTCTCTGCGCCTTCAACATCAAAAGCCGTCGCCCCCTGAGCAAAGAAGTACTGCTGACCCGGCAGGCTATCGGTTTGCCAGATCCCGCTGACCAGTGCCGGATGGTTACCTCTCAAAGGGGTCACTTGCAGCGGCCCACGGTCATAACGGGCATACCAGGCTAGGGTGGAAGTTGAATTAAAATGACCTTCACCATAGAAGTGCAATGAATGGCCTTCACGAGGTATCACCCGTATCGGACGTATCAGTTGGTTAATAGCAAAATAACTTTCCGGGACACTGCCCGGTAGCGGCGTTAAGTCCGGGTATTGACCGGCCCGGATCATCAGACCATTGGAGTAAGGCGTAATCACCACATCCGGGTAGAGGTGGCGGGCCAGCACATGACGTATCCAGAATTCCCCACCCAGTCGGTTTACAAAGCGTTTGGACAGTAAGGTGATCCAGTTAATGCCACGGATAGAATGCCCATACTGTAATACCGCAGTATGAACCGCAGAATTGACTTGCAGGGAGGGATAACGTTGCGCTAGCTGGTACTCTAAGGGAAAGTAGTCATGGTAATCTCTGGGGATGACTAGGCTGTAGCCACAGTCCCCACTGTCCGGTTCGAGTTGTTCACACAGAAAGTCCAGCCAGGCCATAAACTGGGTCATGCCCTCTTGTTCTTTCAGATAATCCCAAGGCAGTGTCAGGCTTAGGTAAGAGCTGCCATCGTCACCATCAATTTCTCGGGAATCCAGATAACGCATCAGATAGCGAGGGGCTTCATAGAGATTTTTGGCGTCACTGACTACCCAACTAGAAAGCTGGTTTTTTTTCTGATTCAGAATGCCTTCTTCCACTTTGGTAATATTTTCCGGTGAATATTTTTTTAATCCATTCAATGAATGACGATGAAAACGCAGGTGAGGGCCAAATTCTTCGCGAAAGCGCCGGTAGCAGGCCAGAATGCGTTGCTTTTTCTCTAGGGTGTAACCCTGTTTAAAAAACAGAGTAATCGAGAGGCCCAGACGAGAAACGGTCAGCCCATCGCCATTGAGGAAGGTAAACGCGGCCAGTTGTGATCTCAACTGGGTAAAGTAATCTGAAGTATCCATATTCTCTCCGTTAATTATGAAGCGGTGGCGAATGTCACACTCGCCAGTATTGCCAGGACGGCGGCTAACGCAGCGGCGCTTACCGCAGCAGCCGCGGCTAAAATTTCCACCAACGCAATCAGGGCGGCAGCGACAGCAAGAGTGACCAGGACAACAACGGCAACACCAGCAATAATCACCACCATTTCCAGCATGCCTTCACCCACCTCTTTTAATATCTGCATCCAGCTAATGTTTTTTAGCTCTTCCAGGGTGATATCTGAGCCTTGTTGCACAATCTGCCACCGGGCTTTTATCTCACTCTCCGTCCAGGTCACGATTTTCCCCGTTTGTTCATTAACCCAGGAAAACGCATAGCTGACTTGATGAGTGACCGGATCAATAATCTCTTCACACACCCACTTGCCGGCTTGATTGAACCAGGTACCAAACTGGGCAAGGAGCTCCCGGGTACTATCGCGGACATAATTCAACCCATTTTCAGCCAGACCCGCCACCTCCTGCCCGAGGACAACCCAGTCTTCATAGCTGGGTAAGAAAGACCAACGGGAAGTGCTGAGAAGCGGTGGATTTTTTGTCAGGGGTTGCGGAATGGTCCCCGGTACACCCTCTACGGGAGGGGTGGGTAAAGCTTCATCATCAGGCGGCGAACCCGGTGGCAACGGGGCCAATGGGATGGGGTTTTTATAGTGTTGGGAGCCGGGTTGGTAATGTTTTCGCCACACTTCATCATACTGTTTTTGCTCCTCAGTGCGATTATCTATGACGCGCATTACACCAAAACGTTTTTCTGTCGCAATCTGGATATAATCTCTTTCTTGATCGTCAGAGAGATCATCTCCCGGAAATTTCACCTCAATCAACATCTTTAGATTATCAGGGTGCACAGAACCATCGAAATAGGTGGCATTTCTGCCCGGCCAGCGAAGAGCCTCATCTTTAACCAGAATAATATCGGGCCGACGGATACCAACAACCCCAAATTTCTCTGCATCTTCGGCAGAAGGCCGGGCAAACGGATTACTGGACTGCGGCAAATTACCACCATAACGCTGTTTAGAGTCTTGGCTAGTCGCCAGCATGGGCAGAGGGACATCTTGCTCTCCTCGGATAGCAAACACCACTTCCGCTTTATAGGGCCACAGGAAGTCATGCTTAAGTTCCTCAACCTTAATCAACCCACTCATAATGACTTGATTAAGAAAGCGGATAGCCCCCAGTTTGGTAATAATCATTGCCGGCAGGCGCAGAGCGTATTCGGCTTTTCTCGCCAGATAACAGGGATCTTCATCAGCAGGAAAGACGCCTATTTCCATCGTACAGGTGATTGATGTGACAGCCGGGCACATCTTGCCGTTGTTGGATATTGCCATACTTATTCCTCCGTAAATTCCATAACATGCTCTACCGGTGTGTTATCACTGACCTGATATAAGGTTTGCTTCGGTTTAGGTGGGTTTTCTGGTGAACTCAGTTGCAGATTTTCTTCTGCCGCACTCTGTACGGTCATCGTTCTGCCCAGCGCGTCAGTTTTACCCGGGATGACCTGGCCATCGCCAGTGGTAATGGTGTAGGGGACATCCACCAACGGCTTATCGCTTTGCTCGCTGAGCAGGGTATAGCGGGCGGAGTAGTCAAACAGCGCACCGGCGGATTTCTTGCCGGTGATATGGTCGGTCATCGTGATGCTGACGCCTTCAATACGGATATTGCCCATTGGGTCAATAACTATCTGCCCGCCTGCGTTCCCAATGATGATTTGCCCGCTTTCAGAGTGCGCCGTGATATGTTTACCCACGGTAATTTGCTGGTTATCGGCGACGTTCAGTTGATGACTTTTACCAATGGAAACGGCTTGCTGACCTTTAATCGTCACCGTCTGATTTTGACCCACTTCAAGCGTCTGGAAGCCCTGCACGGCTTCATCATCATCGTTTTTAATTATCGCCGTGCGGTTATGCGCCACTTCTGTTTTCTGGTCATTACCTATCTGCGCGGTTTTATCCCAGAGGATCTGCGTTTTCATATCCCGTTGAGCATGAATAAACACTTCCTCGCTTCCTTTGGCATCCTCAAAGCGCAGTTCATTAAATCCCTGTCCCCGGTGAGTCCGGGTTTTAAAGGTGGTACGGGTTTTCTCCAGCGGTAAATTAAGCGGCGGGTGGTTGAGGCCGTTATAGGTACACCCCGTCACAATCGGGCGATCGATATCGCCGTTGAGATAGCTGACTATCACTTCCTGCCCGACGCGAGGGATCGCCATAAAACCGAAACCGTTGCCGTTCCAGCCCTGTGCCACCCGTACCCAGCAAGAAGCGCCGTCATCCGCTTTATCGTAACGGTTCCAGTGGAAATGAATCCGTATCGCGCCGTGTTCGTTCACATAAATCTCTTCGCTTCCCACTCCGACCACCGTGGCGACTTCATCACCGTCCGCCAGAGGTTTGTAGCGATAAGGCGGCCGCCAGTCCTGATGACCGGGAATAAAGGCGACCTCGTTTGTCAGGGTTGTCCCTTCGCCCCCGTCGCCTGACGCGACAGGTTGCCATCCATGATGCGTGACCGAGATCACCTGCCAACGGGCGTTCATGGTTGCTATGGGATGGGATTGCAGGGTAAAAATTTTGCCCGGCCGAAGCCGGATGCAGTTAGTTTTGGCGGTGCCGACTTTGCTGTAGTTTTGTAACTGCTCCAGCCGCAGTTGGGTGAAAGATTCTCCTTCCGCATCCCGCTGGAAACGCCCGTAACTTTCAAACACCGAATCGTACCCGCTATCGTCGTCGGCTTGCTTCTGATGCTCGAGCGCATATTTGGGGTTCAGAAAGTTATGGTCTTTCTGAACCGTGCCATTCGGGCACAGGTATTCGCCATAACTCCACTGGTACGCCGTGGTATCGGTCTCATCGGTTTCAGGGTGAGTATTGTACGTAAGCTGGATATCTGCCTGCATGCCCAGATGGCAATCACAGAACAACATCTGTTTTTCCTCAAACCAGAAGACCATGCCTTCTTCCGCCGCCAGCCGGCACCAAAAATCATAGGCCGATTCGCGTTTTTGCGTGGTGTATTCCCGTTCGGTATAGTGTTTATAGAGCGTATCGCGGACAAAGAGAATACCGTGCTCTTTCAGCAATTTCGTTAAGATTTCCGGTACGGACTGCCAATGGAAAATACGGCTGTCCTGATTCAGCGTCATCAGCCACATTTCGGGGCGGATAGTGAAAATATAAAAAGTGCGGCGGCCGTCGGTATTACCCTGTTCAGCACCGGCTATCAAACCGTTAATGGTCCGTTCGGCCACGCCATTACGGGTAATAGTCAAGGATGCACGGCGACCCAGTTGGTCATTCAGGGGAATATCGTCACGTGAACTCGCCACCTTTAATGTCAGGCTATAAAGCTGTGATAGCTCTTCCTGCAAGGTAAATTGCGATACCTGAAAAGTTGTCTGGGATAGTGCGCCAATTCGGCAGGTGAAAACTAATCCATCCATATTTGAAACCTTACACAATTGAACCATGATCCTAAAACGGGGATAACGCCAGAGGCTATTAAACACGTCATGACATGCCGCTTCCGGCCTGTTCCGCAGTAAAAAAATGACAGCGTAAAATCGCCATCATTTAATACGTGGCGTTAGCGAGAACAATAGACCGCGTCCAACTGAGTAGGATGGAGTGGAGACAAATAACAGAGAGTTTCGCTCTCTCAATGTTATGACCACAAGATCACGATATTTATCATACGAACATAAAAAAACGTGACAAATATCACACAAAATGGCTAATTAATCGCGATCAATAATAGGGAATGAATAAAAATCGCCGTCAATATCGACATTCCTCTTCTGCCTTATGTCGGCTAGAGTGCCTTTTCTAGATAAAGATGATTTGCAGCCTGAACATTCTTCAACCTCTTCTATCTGTCATCTGTCATCTGACCAATGACTACTCTACTGCAAAAAACAGCAAATAAAATAACCTAATGGGATAGGCAGTAAATTGCTGAATAAGATAGGATCTTGACCTGATAAATATTAAATTAACCTTATCAATCTATTACAATAAGAAGGCATTATGTGGTTCTCCAGATTTAAACAAGCTTTTATCGCGCTGTTACTTCCCTGGCTGCTAACGGTAGTAACGCAAATGGCGGGAAGAATTTATCTCCTCTTCACTTATGGCAGTTATCAACTTTTTACTGACTCTACTCAAGACGTGGAACGAATGTTCTGGATCGGCGGGCTGTTTGATATTCGTATTGCCAGTTTGCTGTTTGTGCCTTGTCTGCTGATTGCTAGCTTATTTGCCATTAATAAAAACAGCTTCAACATATGGCAACACGCCTATCCGTGGTTGGCAACCACACTCAATACCGTGGTCGGCGCTTTGACGGTAAGTAATGTTTACTACTATGCCACTTATGAACGGTCATTCGATATTTTCATCTTCGGCTTAGTGGAAGATGATACTCAAGCCGTGCTGCACACCCTATGGAATGACTATCCCGTTATCGAAAGTTTGCTCTGTTTAGCGCTGTTCTCAATCGCTGTTTTCTGGTCCTGTCTGCTCTGGCAACGTTACCTTATTTCACGCACAGAGCGCAAAACCAGTCTGCCCATTTCTGCTATCGCAACGCTGGTTATTTTGACTGTTTGCTTCGTTGGCATGCGTGGCTCCATAGGTACCTTTCCACTACGTCAGGCCAATACACAGGTTTCAGAAGTCAAAATGCTTAATATGCTGACACCTAATGGTCCAATGGCGTTGAACTGGGCATTTAATGATCATTACAAAAATAGCCACTTCCCAGAAGCAACAGACGCACAAGGTAGCTGGTTGTTAAAACATTTCCTAGAGAAACCAACCCCCGCAAATCTGTCACCGTTTATGGCTAAAACTGCCGATAATCCCACTGCTCAAAAAAATCCACCTCACGTCATATTTAACGTCATGGAAAGTATGGGCTATCACCTACAAAGCCTGGATCGCCCAGACCTTGATATTTTTGGTACTCTACGCCAGCACTGGCAAAACGACTGGCGTTTTGAACGTTTCGTCTCCGAAGGAGATGGCACCATTGACAGTTTGAGCCGCTTCTTGATTCGCAGCCCGAACAGCGCAATTAGCCAATCCACAGCGCAGAGTATTGATTTCACCAGCAATATGTTTAAACCCTATCTGGCGAATGGTTACAAAATCATCTTCGTCACATCGGGTAATGGAGCATGGCGTAATTTGAATCAGTTCCTGCCAAACCTGGGAGTCAGTGAATTTATTGATCAGAATGGACTGAAAAAACGCTATCCAGAAGCCAAATTTGATACTTGGGGTGTGCCTGATGAGTTCATGTTCCGTTATATCGAAGATCGTCTGACTCAGGCAGAAAAGCAT
The DNA here is from genome assembly GCF_001083805.1 of Photorhabdus luminescens subsp. luminescens. Lineage (GTDB taxonomy): Bacteria > Pseudomonadota > Gammaproteobacteria > Enterobacterales > Enterobacteriaceae > Photorhabdus > Photorhabdus luminescens. The sequence continues at coordinate 44,268 of NZ_JXSK01000014.1, forward strand.
GGGGAACATGTTCTGATTATGTCATTGTCTACTACCCATCACCCACCATATAGATCACCGGAAGGCTATCAGAAAACCGACATCAAGCTGAGTGATACCGAGAAACAACGTTTAAGTCATTTGGCTAGTGGTAATGAATTACAAGAGGTTTTTCATACCCTACGTTACGCCAATGATCAATTAGGGCAATTTATTAGTTGGGTAAAATCTCAGTCATTAGCTTCTCATACTATTATTGCAGCAACCGGTGACCATAATATTCGGGGTATCAGCTATCCAGATGCTCACGAACTGGCAATCGGCCACGGTGTACCGTTTTATCTCTACGTACCACCCGCTTATCGCCAAAACACGTTTTTTGATGCTACCAGAGTCGGCAGTCATAAAGATATCTGGCCAACCCTCTACCATTTAAGTTTGTCAGATACGGCTTACTACCGTACCGGCTGTAATTTGCTGGCTGAACATCTGGACCCTATCTGGTGTCAAGGATACAACCCAGAAGTCACTATTACACCGCAAGGGGCGTATGTCATGATAGGCAAAGGTGAATTTCGACCGTGGGCACAGCAAACGGGATTGTTACTCGGTGACCCCCAACCAATGACAGCAGACCAAACCAAACAGTTCCAACGTTGGCAGGTATTTACCGATCTCCTGTCATGGCAATTAAATCGTCAAGTTCACCATCAACAATAATTGATACTTCCATGAATCCCTTTAATCTCAATCTATTAAAGGGATTTATACCCGTCCTCTTTCAAGTTGCCTCTTTGTATATACTGGTGAATATTGCGATTAACCTTTTACTCCCCCGGCGGTCAAACCATTGACCAGCCAGCGCTGAGCAACCAAGAAGACGATGGTAATAGGAAGTGCGGAAAGCACCGCGGCGGCGGCAAAATCGCCCCAAAGATAGTTCTGTGGGTTAAGGTACTGTTGCATGCCCACCGCCAAAGTGTAATTGTTCACATCTCGCAGCAGCAGCGAGGCAACCGGCACTTCCGTAATGACACCAATGAAGGAAAGAATGAATACCACTGCCAGAATCGGTACCGAAAGCGGCAGCAGCACCATGCGGAAAGCTTGCCACGGCGTCGCGCCATCAAGCGCGGCCGCCTCTTCCAAAGAGCCATCAATGGTTTCGAAATAACCTTTAATCGTCCAGACATGCAACGCAATGCCCCCCAGGTAGGAAAAAATCACGCCGCCGTGGGTATTAAGGCCGATAAACGGCACATATTCCCCCAAACGATCAAACAGGGCATATAGCGCCACCAAGAATAGGACTGCCGGGAACATCTGAAAAATAAGCATGCCTTTCAGTAAGGCACTTTTACCGCGAAAACGCATACGGGCAAAGGCATAAGCACAGGTAGTCGATAATGTAACGATACCTACGGCGGTAATAAAGGCGACCTTAACAGAGTTCCAGAGCCATAACATAACGGGGAAAGGGGGTGGTGTAACATGACCATCCGGTGACACCACACTGTAGCCAAGCGCTAATTTCCAATGCTCCCAGGAGATACTTTCCGGGATCAAACTCCCTGTCGCAAAGTTCCCCGGCCGCAGGGAGATAGTAATCACCATCAACAGCGGGAATACGATCATGGCAATAAAGGTTAACATCAACAAATGCGTCGCCAATACACGCCATTTCTGTGATTTGGGTCGAACCATCGCCATTGCATTCCCTCCTTAGTCAAATTTAATACGGGTAGCTTTCAGGTTAATAATCGCCAGCGCACCCACCAGCAAAAAGATCACGGTGGCAACCGCCGCAGCCAAACCAAAATCCTGACCACTACCACCATCGAAAGCAATACGGTAAGTATAGTTCACCAATAAATCGGTATAGCCTGCCGGTGTCGTGGTGCCAATGCGATCCGGCCTGCCAAGAGTTAGCAACTGAATCAGAACAAAGTTGTTAAAGTTAAAGGCAAAACTGGCGATCATCAGCGGCGTCAGCGGTTTAATCAGCAATGGGAAGGTAATCTTGAAAAAATTCTGCAACGGCCCCGCCCCATCCATTGCCGACGCTTCATACAAATCGTCTGGTATTGCTTTTAACAATCCCATGCAGAGGATCATCATGTAGGGATACCCAAGCCAGGTATTCACTATAATCAGCATGGTTCGGGCCATCGTCGGATCGGCAAACCAAGCAGGTTTAATACCAAACAGACCGTTAAGCAACAGATTGATCTCGCCGAAACTCTGATTAAATAATCCTTTAAAAATCAAAATGGAAATAAACGATGGCACTGCATAAGGCAGAATCAGCAGCATGCGATAAACACCACGGCCTTTCAGCGCTTCCCACTGCACAATGCAAGCCAGAACCATGCCAACAGCTACAGTCAGCACCACAGTGAACAGAGAAAAGACAACCGTCCAAACGAAAATAGCAAGGAACGGTTTCTGAATACCTTCATCCTGTATCACCCGCAGAAAATTTTTCCACCCGATGGCAACAGTAAATCCCGGCGTCAGAGTCTCATTGCCCCATTTCCCCTCAGCATTAATCGACTGATAGAAACCGGTATCAATATTGGGACGATAAAGCGTACCTGTTTGATTGTCGGTAAGGGTCTTACCATCTTCCCCAAGAGAGTATAGAGGATTCACGCCAGCGAATTGACGTAGTGAACTCATTCTCAACCAGCTACCATCCGGTAGAACAGCAACCAACTGGTTCAACGCCTGTCGATTCTGGGTGATAATGCGCAATGTCGCGGCTTCACCGTTCTCAATGTTGTCCTGCTCGTGCAAATGTAAAGCCGTCTCTTTTGTTACTGACAGAGAAAATGGCTCGGACACCAGTTGTTTAGTCTGGCCCGGTGCGCTCAGCGCCAAAACCCACAAGTCCGATTTTGGGTAGAGCTTAAAAGTAAATGTTTGCCCTGATTGATACTGACGGCTCATCAGGACCGATTGTGCACGTTCAAAAGTCAGTTGATTGGTACTGCTATAGTTGGTAAAGGCGATGGCAATGGTGCAAATAAGCGGAAACAGTACAAACAATCCCATTCCGGCTATACCCGGATAGACATAGCGCCAGGCATAAGTATTGCGGTTGGCAAAAACGTAAATCCCTATTCCTAACAATACCAGTGTCAGTATTGCGAATAGATACTCTCCCTGTGAGTACATCAATACCACCAGATAACCGGTAAAGAGTATACACAGGCTCACTGCAAACCATTTCAGAGCAGAATGCTGCCACCATGATGTTTTTTCGAGCGTCGCTGACATAATGCTCTTCCTTTTTACTACGACGTAACAGCTTTGCGGATAGCTTAATCAATCTTCCTGCAAACAGGCATCCTTACTGGTTGCAGGAAAGAGACACCCTTCTCGGGAGAAGAGCGCCCACAGGTCACTTGGTTATACGGGCTTCTGCATCACTGAGCGCAGCCTCAACGGTCTGACGGCCGGTCAACGCATTAACCACAGCGCTGCGCATGGCATACCAAAAACTGCTCATTTGTGAGACATTCGGCATGATTTCGCCTCTTTGAGCATTTTCCATCGTGGCAGCAATACGCGGGTCCTTGGCTAGAATATCCTGATAGGATTTCAGCGCCACAGCGCCCAACGGTTTATCCTTATTCACCATCTCAAGACCTTCGTTGGTCAGCAAATAGTTTTCCAGAAACTCCTTCGCTAGCTCTTTATTCGGGCTGGCGGCATTAATACCTGCCGTCAGTACGCCGACAAACGGTTTAGACGGATGACCTTTAAAGGTTGGCAACAACGCCACGCCGTAATTTATGTTATTTTTGTCGATGTTGGACCACGTCCACGGACCGTTGATGGTCATCGCCGTTTCACCTTTGTTGAACGCGGCTTCGGCGATGGAATAGTCAGCATCTGCGTTCAGATGCTTATTTTTCACCAAATCGATAATGAAATTCAGCCCTGCCTTGGAACCTGCATTATTCACGCCGGCATTTTTCACATCGTATGCGCCATTTTCCAACTTGAAAGCATACCCTCCGTCCGCGGCAATCAACGGCCAGGTGAAATAAGGCTCTTGCAGATTAAACATAATGGCGCTTTTGCCTTTGCTCTTTAGTTCTTTATCCAGAGCCGGGATCTCTTCCCAAGTTTTTGGCGGGGTCTTCACCAAGTCTTTATTATAGATAAGAGAGAGAGCTTCAACGGCGATAGGATAACCGACCAGTTTACCGTCGTAGCGCACCGCATCCCAAGTAAATGGAAATAACTTGTCCTTGAAGTTCTGATCCGGCGTGATTTCCGCCACCAAACCAGACTGGGCGTAGCCGCCAAAGCGGTCATGCGCCCAGAAAATAATATCCGGCCCATCACCGGCTGCTGCAACTTGTGGATACTTCTCTTCAAACTTGTTTGGATGCTCAACCGTAACATTGACACCCGTATCTTGTTCAAATTTCTTACCAACTTGCGCCAGGCCATTATAGCCTTTATCGCCGTTGATCCAGATAACTAGCTTACCTTCTTCAATTTTTGCGAAAGCAGAAGCAGAAAGCGCCAGTGAGGCTAAAACAGAAAGCGCCAGGGTACGAGCGCCTACTTTTAAGGTTGTTTTTATCATCATTCCGTCCTTATAGTAGTTTGAATAGGTTCAGGGTGAACTGTTTTGTTACATTGGCGGAGAATGCTGGCCTAGTGTGCGATCAACAATGGAAAGACTCATCCTCCCCTACTCTACGCCCTGCCCGGAATGGCTGTGATCTCTATTCCAAAAACAACAGAACCGTGCCGTTGACCACAAAAAGGGGCATCTCTTTTTGCGAGAATTATCACAAATTATCCATTAGCCCGTACCTCACCAGCTCAGTAACGCTTATCTCATCCTCCTGATTCCTCCCCCATAAAAAACTTGGGTATGGAGGATTTACTCACCCGTCATCTTAAACACACTCTGGTTTATTATTTTTCACCGCGAATTGCGGTGATAAGTCCGGGGGAGCACATGTCAAGCGTCACACTACATAATGTATCGAAGGCTTATGGTGAAACTATTATTTCCAAGAGCATCAACCTTGAGATACAAGAAGGCGAATTTATTGTTTTTGTCGGTCCATCAGGTTGTGGGAAATCGACAATACTAAGAATGATTGCAGGTCTGGAAGATGTGACTTCCGGTGATTTGCTGATCAATAACATCCGAATGAACGATGTGCCACCTGCCAAACGCGGCGTTGGAATGGTTTTTCAGTCTTATGCACTGTATCCCCACCTGTCTGTCGCAGGCAATATGTCATTCGGCATGAAGCTGGCTGGCGCCAAAAAAAGTGATATTCAGCAACGGGTAAAGCAAATTGCCGAGATGCTTCAACTCGCTCACCTGCTTGATCGCCGCCCTAAAGCCCTATCAGGCGGGCAACGTCAACGTGTTGCTATTGGCCGCACTCTGGTCGCTGAACCCAGTGTTTTTCTGTTAGATGAACCTCTTTCCAATCTGGACGCCGCGCTGCGGGTCCAAATGCGCATTGAAATCTCGCGTCTGCACAAACGATTGCAACGCACGATGATTTATGTCACCCACGATCAGGTTGAAGCGATGACGCTGGCCGACAGAATCGTGGTACTGGATGGTGGAGATGTTGCCCAGATCGGCAAACCTCTTGAACTTTACCATTACCCGGTCAATCGCTTTGTCGCCAGCTTTATTGGCTCACCCAAAATGAATTTCCTGCCAGTTAAAGTCACGGCTACCGCTATTGATCAGGTACAGATTACTCTGCCCAACCGACAGCAAATCTGGCTGCCCGTAGAAAGCAAGGGTGTAAAAGTAGGCAGTAATGTCTCTCTGGGGATACGTCCTGAACACCTCCTGCCAAGTGATATTGCTGATGTCACGCTGGAAGGCATAGTGCAGGTTGTCGAACAGTTAGGAAATGAAACCCAGGTTCACATTGAAATCCCGGCCATTCATCAGAATCTGGTTTATCGCCAGCCTGATGTTGTGCTGGTAGAAGAAGGATCGACCTTCACCATCGGATTACCTCCCCACCGCTGCCATTTATTCCGGGAAGACGGAACAGCATGTCAGCGTCTGCATCAAGAACCCGGTGTTTGAGCCTGAGCTAATCAAAAAACGACAGGAGAACAACTGATGAAATCAATGCGTATATTACCTATCTCACTAACCATTATGGCCGGATTACTGTCTACTCAGGCGTCAGCCGTAGAATTCCACGGCTACGCCCGTTCTGGTATTGGTTGGACCGGCAGCGGCGGTGAGCAACAGTGTTTCAAAAGCACCGGCGCACAGAGCAAATACCGTTTAGGTAATGAATGTGAAACCTATGCTGAACTTAAGTTAGGTCAAGAGTTATGGAAAGACGGTAATAAGAGTTTCTACTTCGATACCAACGTGGCTTATTCCGTGGCGCAACAAAATGACTGGGAATCCACCGATCCCGCGTTCCGTGAAGTCAATGTTCAAGCGAAGAACGTCATCGATTGGTTACCGGGTTCAACACTGTGGGCAGGTAAACGCTTCTACCAGCGCCATGACGTGCATATGATCGACTTCTATTATTGGGATATCTCTGGTCCGGGCGCTGGCCTGCAAGATATCGATCTCGGCTTTAGCAAGCTCTCTCTGGCTGTTACCCGCAATACCGAATCTGGCGGTTCTTATGGCTGGATTGCTAGCCAGCGCAAAGAAATTCCCACCTCCAATGATGTCTACGATATACGTCTATCCGGTTTGGAAGTTAACCCAGGCGGTAGTCTGGAACTTGGTTTTGACTATGGGCGAGCCAATGCGCGAGAGCATTACCACCTTGACCGTAATGCTTCCAAAGATGGCTTCATGTTTACTGCTGAGCATACACAGAGCATGTTAGGAGGCTTTAACAAATTTGTCGTACAGTACGCCACCGATTCTATGACCTCCTACAACAGTGGTCATTCTGAAGGCGCTAGCGTAAACAATGACGGTTACATGTTACGTATTCTGAATCATGGCGCGATTAATCTCGCAGAAAAATGGGATCTGATGTACGTCGCGATGTATCAAGACACTGACCGTGATAACAACAATGGCAACACATGGTACACGGTTGGGGTACGTCCAATGTACAAGTGGACGCCAACGATGAGCACCCTACTGGATATTGGTTATGATAACGTCAAATCCCAACGTACTCATGACACCAATGATCAGTACAAAATCACTCTGGCCCAACAATGGCAGGCAGGTGACAGCATTTGGTCCCGTCCGGCTATTCGCCTGTTCGCCACCTATGCAAAATGGGATGAAAAATGGGGTCATGCAAACAACAACGACGGTTACATTAATGGCATGGCCTACCGTGATACAGCAACGCATAAATTCAGCCGTGGCGACGATGATGAATTCACCTTTGGGGCGCAATTCGAAGCTTGGTGGTAATGCGGTTATAACGACTTAATCTCAGATCCATCAAATTATTTGTAATTATTAACGCCTTTTAGACTCTATGGATTTCAAGATGCGTCGCGACGGCAAGGGAGCGAATCCCCGGGAGCATAGAGAACTATGTGACCGGGGTGAGCGAGTGCCGCCAACAAACAGGCAACTTGAAAGATAACGAGTATAGACTGATATGCCTTTTGCCCGTGGGTATCAGTCTCTTTCTTTTCAACCGAACAAGGGAAAGGTAAGAAATGAAAACTAAACTACTCTCATGTTGCCTTAGTGCTGTACTTTGTAGCACGGCGCCTCTGATAAGCTATGCAACATCTATCACTACAACAACTCAAACAACCACGACACAGGCTATTGTTGCACCTTCCCTCTCAGCAACAGCATTGCAAAAACTGAGCTGGCAACCGATTAATACCAGTGATACTCAGACCATTATCCTCAATGCCACATCCCAACATCTTAATGAGGGAGATATTCAGGGGCCGATAGCAGCATTCGCGCTGCCGGCAAACCGAGGCTCTCTGGATATTACCCTGAGCAGCTTGGTACAAGATAAACAAGTTTACGTACCCAATGTTTTAGTACTGGATCAAGGGTTACGCCCTGCCGCATTTTATCCAAGCAGCTACTTTCCATATGAACGTCCCGGGGTTATGTCCACCGACCGGCTGGAAGGCACATTAAAGCTAACGCCAGCACTGGGGCAACAACAAATTTATATACTGGTCTACACCACTCGCACCGATTTGCAGCAATCCACACAAATGGTTGATCCCGCCAAAGCTTACGCTCAAGGCGTCGGTAATGCCGTTCCCGCTATTCCAGATCCCGTTGCCCGCCATACGCAAACAGGTACGTTGAAGCTGAAAGTAAAATCAGAACAAAACGCCGGCAACATCACGATTGGTCAAGTTTTCTCAACTCCAGCACAAGAACCGATCATTATCGGGCCAACACAAGCCACCGTAACCTCATCTATGCCGCAAAAAGTCAAACCGGTCTTGAGCGATACAGAACGTTATTTCAGTGATGCAATTAAAAAGGAAATTAATAACGGCAACATTGATAAGGCGCTAAAATTGCTGGATGAAGCGGAACGTCTTGGATCTTCAACGGCACGAGAAACGTTTATCAACAGCATCAAAAACAAAGGGTAAACCACCGCAAAACAAATGCTCTCCGAATGAGGAGGGCATCAGGTTTCACTTTCATTACATTTTCTGGGCGGCAATATTTATGGCTAGAGAGATAAAGCTTTAGTGATTCTTAACAGGAAATTATCTTCGTAAAGAAAGGCAATAGAATTTTTTATTGCTTGATGATCTCTTATTTTACGTTCATCAATAATGAGTTGTAATTTTTTAGACAACTCAAAAATACGGCCTGATTTATAAAGTTCACCGTTTAAATCATTGACGATATCATTCGGGCCACACTCACAATCTGAACTTATACAATAAATGCCATAAGATATAGCTTCCGCTAATACCATGCCAAAACCTTCATATTTTGATGTTAAAATAAAAGCTGACACTTCTTTTATATTATTTACAACAAATTTCCACGGTTGTTCTTTCCAACCGTGCCAAATAATATTGTTATTTATATTAAACTGTGAAGATAATTCTTTTAAATAACTTTCATCATCACCAGAACCTATCATATGTAACTCCCAATCACCATGTAACTGTGAAAGAGCTAAAAATAGTTCAGTTAGATTTTTTGACTGGTAAGCAAGAATTCTTCCAACATATAAGAATCTAGCTGTATGTTTTGGTTGAGGAATTATCAAGGAGTTCATCTTGATAGGATTGAAAATAAGATGAAGCTTATCCGCTTTTACCCCAAAGGATAACATTTGATCTCTTAAACCAGAACTGATGACAAGGTGCTCATCGACACAGCATAAATCTTTAATTTTCTGTGGGGTAGGATTTCTAATGGAAGTATGCAGCCAAGAGTAAGTTTTTACTGGGAAATTAATTTTTTCACCGGAAAGTTTAGCAATATTGCAAGATGTTATATCTAAGCTTATTAGAATTTCTGGGCGAAATTTTTCTAACATCAAGGACAGTTCGCACACAATATCCTGGCGAGATTCGTAATTACTTGACGCTAAGGAGATATGTTGAGCATTAGATAACCACGCCCGATTTTCAATTCTGTTTTTATCATTTAGAGATACGAAAATGAAATCAATTTCAATGTTGGCACAGCCAATTAGATTTATTAAATTTGAACATACCGTTTCTACCCCACCATATCCATTCAAAAAAAGATCATGATATATTATAAATACTCTTTTCATTGTGAACCTTTTAATTAATTAACCAAAAACGCTCTTGGATTTTTTCTTTATTAATAGAGTGATGATATTTTTCCAATGAAATTAAAATATTTGATTTGTTACCAAACAGAGGTTCTAATTGAGATTCATAAAATAAGATATTTTGCATTTTTTCTTTTAAATTAATATCTACCAATATAGCGTGCTTATCAAATTTGTTATTTCTTAATAAAGCATTCTCCAAACTATCTGGGTTAACAATAGGGTATTCACCTAAAACATAGGGGAAATCTTCATAAAGTAATATTTTAAATTTATGTGAACCTCTTATATTATTTACAAGATTATTTATTATGATGTGGTCTACATGTTGACCTATTCCCAAAGGAGCATATATATAATCAGGTTGATAATTTAACAATGTTTTGTCGATGAGATCTTGAGCCATATCGGATGCATAATCTGATTTATGTATCAAGCCACTATAAATCATGGCGGAATTTGTATACATAGGTTCACTATATTGATCGGTTCTGTAAATACAATCTAAAATTTTACCATGTATTGGAATCGCTGATAGTTTATTGCAAAAAGCGATATCCTCATTAACTCGCTTTGAATAAAATTTTATAAATGAATTCATATTATCATTACCAGCAGAGTGTAAGTAATGAGATGTAAGATTTTCGTCATATCCAGTAAAAAATGTTAAAACAACCACCTTTTGATTTTCTAAAACTAATTTATGTATTAAACCGCCAGCACTTAAAGCCACATCATCTAAATGCGGTGAAAAAAATAGATGTATCATTTTAAATTTCCATATAAAGGCTGTTATATTTTATCTCCATGAGCACAATATAAATAGCGGCGAGATCAATGCGTATCCCATCCCTATTTTTTATAAAATCTGAGGCGTCAATATTTGGCTTTTCTTGGAATTGAACTCTTTCATCATGGGCATAAAACTCTTTCATTATATCAAACCAGCTAGCATGAATTCTTTTTGCTGCAACTTCTATTATGCTGTCACTGTGGCCTAATATTGTCATTAAATCAGAAAAAATAGTATCGTTTGTAGAAAGTAATGTCTCATAATTAAAATCATCAGATATAATATTATCATCGTATAAATAAAGATTTTTTATTACTTCTGATATAATACTCAGGTCACTTATTATTAACCTTTTCTCAAATTTTTTCTCTTTTTCAGTGAATGCTTGATAAGGTTTTAAAAAATTAACTTGCAAGTTGTACTCAATTTCGAGTTTTGTTACTGAGTCTTGCATAGCCGTTTTATTATCGACTAAATATTTTGCGCACCATAGATCGTGTATGCAAGAAGCAAGAATATCTAAATTACTATCCCGCTCCAAGAACGCACATATTTCAGAAAATAATTTAATTTGTGAACTATTTAACTGGCAATTTAAATTGCTATGACCAGGATTAAATATAAATGAAGCTTGCTTTAATCTTCTCTGAATCTCTTTGGTTAAATATGTTGAATTTAAATTAAGTTTGCTACCCAGCAGCTCTTTGTTATTTTCTTTACTCATGATCTATCTCCTATCCTTTGTTCATTAACCTTATTTCCGTTGATGATATATCTAAGCGAAATAAATCTTCAGGAATAGATTCAAATAAGAATCGATATTCCTTGCTAATATTCATCAAATCATCAACGGTATGATATTTATTTTTAAAAAAACGTCCGGCCACCAGAAATCTACAATCATTACTCTTAATTGTCATAAGAGATTTTTTTAATCCTTCCTCACCTTCATAATAAATAGGATTATTAATTTCTTGGCATAAATCAGCTCCAATGACAAAAATTGCCCCCTGATAAATATGCGATTTTTCAGTAAAAAATTTAGCATCACTTAAAACTATATCACTTTTCCCCTTAAATTGTCTTATCCTCTCAAAAATCTCATCGGTTGAAATTGTCAGTTTTACCGCATTCTTGATTGACAGTTCATAATATGGCTTTCTTTTAGTCATCGCTGTAGCGATTTCTTTTAATTTTTCATGGCCTTTATGAAGTGGATTGAAAGAACCAGATAGAATTAAAGTATCTTTCCAGTCTATGTTTGTATTATTAAAATCTCCGTCTCTATTAATATGTATATAATTCAACTTACCATTAATTAAATCAATTAAATAACTCTCATTCTTGTTATATATATTCATCTATATTCTCATATGCTTATTATTAATTAAACACATATCACTTCCTTATATAATAATATATTTATCAAACTTCATTATTATATTATTTACCAATGGTAATTAATGATATATTTTCATTCTTTTTAAATAAATATAAAATTAATTTCCCTAGTGATCGCCAAACCATTTATTAACGGTAATTTATTGTTTTTTTTAACATTAAAATCATGAACTATAAATGTTTACTCACAGCTCAGCTTATTACTAAATCTCCCAAATTTCCTGAACTATTCTCATTAATTATCAGTATTATCTTTATAATTTTCCTCAGTAATTTTCACTAAAGCAGATTTTATTTTCAAAATATCTTCCATTGTATGCGACATATCAAGGCTAACCCGAACAGCGCCATCAGGATAAGTACCAAATTTTTTATGAGCTAACGGTGCACATTGTAACCCTGGACGAGTAATAATATTGTATTTGTCTTCTAGTATATAAGAGACTTCTCCGGGATGATAACCTTCTACTGTAAAAAGAATTGTTGGTAACCCGACTTTATGTTTACAGATTAATTTGATCTTCTTTAATTGTGATAGCTCATCTATCAGATTTATACGCAGAGTTTGTAATTGATTTTGAATATTCTCTATCCCAATTTTTTTTAAACGCCTTATGGACGCCAGCAATGAAAGTATGCCAATAGTGTTTTGTGTTCCTGATTCATATTTGTATGGTATTCCAGTTGGTTGTGTTGTTAATCTTGATAATACACCTGTCCCACCCTGAATTAATTCACTATGAGAAAATCCATTATCAAGAATAAAGTACCCGCCAATACCTGATACTCCTCCTAAGCTTTTATGCCCGCTAAAAACAAGGTAATCAATATTGCCTTTCGATAAATCAATTTCTTGTGAGCCAAAAGATTGTGAGCCATCAACTAAAAGCATCGCACCGTATAAATGTGCCAGTTTTCCTATCTCATCTATATTACAAAATGTACCAATAGTATTGGAGCAACTATGAACCACCAATAACTTAGTTTTCTTATTCTTTAATAAAAACTCCAAATGCGACATATCAATTTCACCATCTGTCACATCGATCAATTGACTACTTACCCCAATATCTTTTAAGTGGTTTATCGGTCTAAGTACCGAATTATGTTCTAAATGGGTCGTAATGACATTATCACCCGGCTTAAGTGTACCTTTTATACATTCGTTGAGTGAATACGTTGCTCCTGAGTTAAAAATTACTGTCCCATGACCATTTAATTTTGTTTGCTCAATGAATTCATGTCGGCACTCTTCAACGAGCTCAGTCACCTTTTTAGATTGTTGCGATAAAGATCGCCCTGGCGTTACCCCAAGAGTGTCTAGATACATATTTATCATGTCTTTCACTTCTTGTGATTTTGGCCATGAAGTAGAAGCTACATCTGCATATAACATTATGCAATCTCCATATGGTGACTAATATATAATTTGAATTTTTTAGCAGCCTCATCCATCTCCTTTATTCCTTCACTATCTCTCCAATCCGATCTTTCCGGCACATTTAAACTATTTGCCAATACTGTTCTGATCATTCCTCTCTCAATGAAATCTGATTCACCTATCGTAAAAACATATTTATTACCACTATCTTCAACGTAAATATAGGGGCCAGCCTCACCGAACATCTTAAGTTCATCCAATGAATCTATGGTATGCATTTTAAATTGATTCTTTAATTTATTATGAAGATCAATCTCGGTAGGGAAACAACATAAGTGTGCATGATAACAATACTTTTGATTCGGGTCCATGATGATACAACCACCGGCCCGTCCATTTTCATAGCAAAGAGGATTGCTTATATTGTAATATTCGCGATAAAAATCATTTATTATATTCTTAAACTGTTTTAGTTCTTTTATTGCTTCTTCATCGTATATTTCTGCAAAGCACCGGTATCCCCCTGAATCAGTCTCACATTTATTGGTGGCAATAATTATATAGCCCTCAATTATCTGGCCTTTGGGTACAAAGGCATAGAAATATTTTCCTTGTAAAAGTATTTTATCCTTTTCAAAGGAAGATTCTGGGTGACAAAAAATACATCCCATTTTAAACTCCTTTATCGTTTGTCGATTCTACTGATAAATATATTTTCATGACACAAATTAAAATCTTCTTCTGTATGCCAGGCAATCATCATGCTAAATTTATTTATAATGCTATGTTTATTCAACCCACTTTGTAGTTCAGAATAAATAGGATTTGGCAAGATTATTCTGCATTTTTGCCTAATAGCAAGACAAGAATCAATCACAGATATAATTGTACCGGGAGCGGTATTGGATAAACCTATCACTTCCACCTTCGCATCATCAAAACCTAATATCGCTAATTCTTTCCCAACCGTTAACAGCTTAATATCCCTGTAGCGAGGACACTGTTTTGAGTAAGCGATCCAAGCGTTATTTACTTCCCTACCGAAAAAATTGATTTTATTAATATTATCTACTTCATTAAAATCACTTAGGTCTACATCGATTTTAGTACATCCTTCTACTGCTATTTCTGTAAAATCAAAAACACCCACTCTGCTACATATGTATTTTTCGAAAATCTTTGCATAGCATTTGATTTTTCTTTCATCTGAGTAACAAACCGTCGCATCTACATCATTACGATGTGTTTGTTTGACACTTTCTATTATCAAATTTCGTGATTTTACACTTTCATCTATGCCAAAATCGCTGAGCATATTAATGGATACTCGTCTATGTTTAAGACTAAATTCACACTTTCTTGTTATAACAATTGACAAGTATATATCGTTTCTTTTATACAGAAATGCTTTTATCTCACTAGAAAGATTATATTCCCTTTCTTTCATGTTTTTCCAAATAAAATAATCCAAGCTACCTATATCACGCTTATAAAAATTATTTATTAAGATATAATTCTCTTCCGTTATATCTTCATAGACTAGGTTTACGCCATTCTCCATTATTTTGTCCCGCTATTTTATATTGGCGACAATTGCTGCTCATTTTTAGTTTATATTTATTTAAGAGTATGTGAATCATGAAATATTGTATTTTATGACCTGCATCATAATTTAAAGATCCAACAGGAGAAAAAATTGTGATTATTTATCCTAAAAAATCAAATTGAAGTCTTCTCTAATCATGCAAGAACACAGATAAAAATAGGTGATCTAAAAGAATAATCTTTCATAAATTCTATGTGATGGGACTTTAAATAAAATAATTATATTGACCAGACCCTTGAATTAAATACGATGAGCTATTTCTGCATACCGAATAATATCCCTTACATAGCCAAAGTGATTTCGCCGATACCAAACTCATAGAATACTTAATCATCAGTGTATACCCAATGGATTTCAAGATGCATCGCGACGGCAAGGGAACGAATCCCCGGGAGCATAGAGAACGATGTGACCGGGGTGAGTGAGTACAGCCAACAAAGAGGCAACTTGAAAAATGACGGGTATATATTCCGAGGGGCGCGGGCATCCTTGCCTATAGTGACGCCGGATAGATTTAAGCAAGCCTAAAATTCATCAAAATGAGTGTTGCAAAAACGAGGGTGACCATAGATTTTATACTCTTGCATTGATTCAGATATTGATGCAATATCGCATCAATATCTGAATCAATGAGGTAATCAAATGCGAACTACTGTCACGATTGATGATGTGCTGTATGCACAGGCGCTGGAAATGGCCGATCCTAGCATGGACAAAGCTGATATTTTCCGGGAAGCAATGAAAACATTTGTTCAGGTGCAGGCTGCAAAGCGGCTCGCTTCGCTCGGCGGTACATCGCCTGAAATGCAGACGATACCCCGCCGCCGCGAGGAGCCATCCGCATAATGACTATTTTGGTTGATACATCCGTCTGGGTTGACCATTTCAAAAACCGGAATGACGGGTTGATTCAGTTGCTGAGCCAGAATCTGGTTCTGATACATCCAATGGTATTGGCAGAGATAGCATGTGGCACCCCTCCGGCTCCAAGACTGCGAACACTTGGTGATCTAGGTCTCTTACCACCGAGCCATCAGGCCAGTATTGCCGAAGTGATGGCGCTTATTGAAAACGAAAAACTGTACGGGCTTGGATGTGGTTTTATTGATATTACGTTGCTGGCGTCAACCTTAATAACGCCAGGAGCAAGACTTTGGACATTGGATAAGCGACTTGAGAGATTGGCTAAACGTCTTAATGTGAGTTATCAGCCGATTCATTGACCGGAAACTTATAATTATTTTTTCAGCGGGATTTGGGGTTTGAAGAGTAACTTTGTTTCTCCCTATCGTCTGGCGGGTAAAGCTGGAAAAAATGATGCCGCCGATGCTTTTGTGAACAGAACTTGATTAAAACGGAACGCCAAGTAAAAAATTGTTACGTCATCCATAAACTGAAATGCCCTCCAAAAAAGGAGGGCATTTAATTAGCTAGCGTGTTCTAAGAATTACTTCTTATCGCCGCCAAAACCGGCATTCAACAGTTCTGCCAAGTTCGCGGTAGCTTCATCGACACTCACTTGCGGCGCCTCAGCAGGCTCATTCAAATGACGACGACGTATGCGCTCCTGATGGTAAGCATAACCGGTACCAGCAGGGATCAGACGACCAACGATGACGTTTTCTTTCAAGCCACGCAGTTCATCACGTTTACCCGCAACCGCAGCCTCAGTCAGTACGCGGGTCGTTTCCTGGAACGATGCCGCAGAGATGAAGGATTCAGTCGCCAGAGACGCTTTGGTGATACCCAACAGGTCACGGCCATAAGTTGCAGGCACTTTACCTTCTTGCTCCAACTTACGGTTTGCCACTTTAACGCGGGCATATTCAACCTGTTCGCCTTCCAGGAACTCGGAACTACCTGCACTTTCAATGGTTGCTTTACGCAGCATCTGACGAACGATAACCTCAATGTGTTTATCGTTAATCTTAACCCCTTGCAGACGGTAAACTTCCTGAACTTCGTTGGTGATGTAACGGGTAACCGCATGAACACCACGCAGGCGCAAGATGTCGTGTGGAGACTCTGGACCATCAGAGATCACGTCACCACGTTCAACCACTTCACCCTCGAACACGTTGAGCTGACGCCATTTAGGTATCATCTCTTCGTAAGCATCACCACCATCTAATGGGGAGATAACCAAACGGCGTTTGCCCTTGGTTTCTTTACCAAAGGAGACAATACCGCTGACTTCAGCCAGGATAGCAGGCTCTTTCGGACGACGTGCTTCGAACAAGTCAGCAACACGCGGCAGACCACCGGTAATATCTTTCGTACCGCCGGATTCCTGAGGAATACGCGCTAAGGTATCACCCGCAGAGATGCTTACGCCATCGTCTAACTGAACAATCGCTTTGCCCGGCAGGAAATATTGAGCAGGCATATCGGTACCTGGAATCAATACATCGTCACCCTTGGCATCAACGATTTTCAGTGCCGGACGCAGGTCTTTACCACTACCGGTACGCTCTGCGCTATCCAGAACAACCAATGAAGATAGACCTGTTAATTCGTCAGTCTGACGAGTAATGGTCTGACCATCGACCATGTCAGCAAAACGGATGATACCCGATACTTCACTGACAACTGGCATAGTGTGCGGGTCCCAGTTAGCAACGGTTTCACCGCCGTTAACAGTTTCACCATCACCTTTACCCAACACTGCACCGTAAGGCACTTTATAGCTTTCTTTAGTACGACCAAATTCGTCGATCAAACACAGTTCGGTGTTACGAGAAGTAATGACCAGTTTGCCTGCGGAGTTGGTCACGGATTTAGCGTTAAACAGTTTCAGGCTACCTTTATTACGCACCTGAATGCTGGATTCTGCTGCTGCACGAGACGCCGCACCACCAATGTGGAATGTACGCATCGTCAACTGTGTACCCGGCTCACCGATAGACTGAGCAGCAATAACGCCAACCGCCTCACCTTTATTGATAATGTGTCCGCGAGCAAGGTCACGACCATAGCAGTTCGCACAAACACCGAAGTCAGTTTCACAACTTACAACGGAACGTACTTTAATGCTGTCAACGGAGCTTTCTTCTAACAGATCACACCATTTCTCATTCAACAAGGTGTTACGTGGCACCAGAATGTCAGCAGTACCCGGTTTCAGAACATCTTCCGCCGTCACACGACCCAATACACGCTCACGCAGTGGCTCTTTAACATCGCCACCTTCAATAACCGGCGTCATCAGAATACCGTCGTGCGTACCACAGTCATCTTCTGTAACAACTAAGTCCTGCGCCACGTCAACCAGACGACGAGTCAGGTAACCGGAGTTCGCCGTTTTCAGTGCGGTATCCGCCAAACCTTTACGAGCACCGTGGGTTGAGATGAAGTACTGGAGTACGTTCAAACCTTCACGGAAGTTCGCCGTAATTGGGGTTTCGATGATGGAGCCGTCCGGCTTAGCCATCAAGCCACGCATACCCGCCAACTGACGGATCTGAGCGGCAGAACCACGCGCGCCAGAGTCAGCCATCATAAAGATGCTGTTGAAGGAAACTTGTTGTTCTTCTTCACCATCACGATTAGTGACCGTTTCAGTAGACAAGTTTTCCATCATTGCTTTAGCAACACGCTCGTTTGCCGCAGCCCAGATATCGATAACTTTGTTATAACGTTCACCGGCTGTCACCAGACCAGACTGGAACTGTTCCTGAATTTCAGCAACTTCCGCTTCGGCTTCCGCAATGATGCCCGCTTTTTTCTCTGGGATCACCATGTCATCGATACCAACAGATGCGCCTGAACGTGCAGCGTAAGCAAAGCCGGTATACATGATCTGGTCAGCGAAAATAACCGTTGGTTTCAGGCCCATCACGCGGTAACAGGTGTTCAGCATTCTGGAGATAGCTTTTTTACCCAATGGTTGGTTAACCAGTGAGTAAGGCAGGCCTCTTGGTACAATCATCCACAGGATTGCACGACCAATGGTCGTATCAATCAAACCGGTATTAACTGTGATATTGCCTTCGCCATCTTTCACTTCTTCAGTGATACGCACTTTAACGCGGGCATGCAAAGAAGCCAGCCCTGCGCGGTATACGCGTTCAGCTTCTTTCGGCCCAGTCAGCACCATGCCTTCGCCTTTGGCGTTAACACAGTCACGGGTCATGTAATACAGACCCAGAACAACGTCCTGAGATGGAACGATGATTGGCTCACCACTCGCTGGAGACAGGATGTTGTTGGTAGACATCATCAGCGCACGCGCTTCTAACTGGGCTTCCAGTGTCAGCGGTACGTGAACAGCCATTTGGTCACCGTCGAAGTCAGCGTTATATGCCGCACACACCAATGGGTGCAACTGAATCGCTTTACCTTCGATCAGAACCGGTTCGAATGCCTGAATACCCAAACGGTGAAGTGTCGGCGCACGGTTCAGCAGAACTGGGTGTTCACGAATAACTTCATCCAGGATATCCCATACCACCGCCTCTTCACGCTCAACCATTTTTTTAGCGGCTTTAATCGTAGTCGCTAAACCACGCAGTTCCAGCTTGCCGTAGATGAATGGCTTAAACAGTTCCAGCGCCATCTTCTTAGGCAGACCACACTGATGCAGACGCAGGTAAGGACCTACAGTGATTACAGAACGACCGGAATAGTCAACACGTTTACCCAACAAGTTCTGACGGAAACGACCTTGTTTACCCTTGATCATATCAGCCAAGGATTTCAGTGGACGTTTGTTAGAACCGGTAATGGCACGACCACGACGACCGTTATCCAGCAACGCATCAACCGCTTCCTGCAACATACGTTTTTCGTTGCGAACAATGATATCTGGCGCAGCCAGATCCAACAGACGCTTCAAACGGTTGTTACGGTTAATAACACGACGATAGAGATCGTTCAGATCCGAAGTGGCAAAACGGCCGCCATCCAGTGGAACCAATGGACGTAAATCCGGCGGCAGAACTGGCAGAACCGTCAGAACCATCCATTCTGGTTTGTTGCCAGACTGAATAAAGGCTTCCAACAGTTTAATACGCTTGGTCAGCTTCTTACGTTTAGTTTCAGAGTTAGTTTCGTTTAACTCTTCACGCAAGGTTTCACACTCATTTTCCAGATCGAGATTTTTCAGCAAAGACTGGATAGCTTCCGCTCCCATCTTCGCATCGAATTCATCACCAAACTCTTCCAGCGCATCCAAGTATTGCTCTTCTGTCAGGATTTGACTGCGTTCCAAGCTGGTCATACCGCCTTCTACCACCACATAGGATTCGAAGTACAGTACACGCTCAATATCACGCAGTGGCATATCCAGCAACAAACCGATGCGAGATGGCAATGATTTCAGGAACCAAATGTGCGCAGTTGGAGAAGCCAGCTCAATGTGACCCATACGTTCACGACGAACTTTAGTTTGGGTAACTTCTACGCCACACTTCTCACAAATTACACCACGGTGTTTCAAGCGCTTATATTTACCACACAAGCACTCATAGTCCTTTACTGGTCCGAAAATACGGGCGCAGAAAAGGCCGTCACGCTCAGGTTTGAACGTACGGTAATTAATAGTTTCCGGCTTTTTTACTTCACCGAATGACCACGAACGGATCATATCTGGCGAGGCCAGAGCAATTTTGATCGCATCAAACTCTTCGGTCTTAGTTTGCGCTTTCAGAAACTTCAATAAGTCTTTCACGAAATGGCTCCTGTCGGAGTTAGACCTGTCAGGAGAGCAGCCCATGCCGCTCCCCCCTATGACCAGTGCAACCACTGGCTGGTAAACTGCCCGTCATATCCATTTATTCAGGGCAGTACCAGCGGGAATACGATTTATTCGTCTTCCAGCTCGATGTTGATACCCAGAGAGCGGATCTCTTTCAACAATACGTTGAAGGATTCCGGCATACCTGGCTCCATCTGGTGGTTGCCATCCACGATGTTTTTATACATCTTGGTACGGCCGTTAACATCGTCGGACTTGACGGTGAGCATTTCCTGCAAGGTGTACGCGGCACCGTATGCTTCCAATGCCCACACTTCCATCTCACCGAAGCGTTGACCACCGAACTGCGCCTTACCACCCAACGGTTGCTGAGTAACCAGACTGTACGAACCGGTTGAACGGGCGTGCATTTTGTCATCCACCAGGTGGTTTAGCTTCAGCATATACATGTAGCCAACGGTAACCTGACGTTCAAATTGCTCACCAGTACGACCATCAAACAGGGTAATTTGACCAGAAGTCGGCAAGTCACCCAGTTTCAGCAGCTCTTTAATTTCTTTCTCTTTCGCACCATCAAACACAGGTGTCGCAATTGGCATACCTTTTTTCAGGTTTTCCGCCAAACGCATAACTTCTTCATCGGAGAAAGCGCTCAGATCAACTTTCTGACGGGTTTCATCACCCAGGTCATAAGCTTTCTGGATAAATTCACGCAGTTTGGCAACTTCCTGCTGCTGTTTCAGCATCGCATTGATCTTGTCGCCAATACCTTTAGCAGCCATACCCAGATGCGTTTCCAAGATCTGACCGATGTTCATACGTGATGGTACGCCCAGTGGGTTCAGTACGATGTCTACCGGAGTGCCGTTTTCATCGTAAGGCATATCTTCGATCGGGTTGATCTTGGAGATAACACCCTTGTTACCGTGGCGACCCGCCATCTTATCACCAGGCTGAATCTGACGTTTAACCGCCAGATAAACTTTGACGATTTTCAGCACACCCGGCGCCAAATCATCGCCCTGAGTGATCTTACGGCGTTTAGCATCCAGCTTTTTCTCGAACTCAGCTTTGAGTTCGTCATACTGTTCAGCCAACTGCTCCAACTGATTCTGTTTCTCTTCATCAGCCAGACCCAGTTCTAACCAACGCTCACGTGGCAGTTTATCCAGCTTCTCAGCTTCGATGCCGCCAGCAATCAAAACAGAACGGATACGTGCAAACAGGCCAGCTTCAAAGATTTGCAACTCTTCTGTCAGGTCTTTCTTAGCCTGACGCAACTGCATCTCTTCGATTTCTAAAGCACGTTTATCTTTTTCTACGCCGTCACGGGTAAATACTTGTACGTCGATAACCGTACCGGATACGCCATTTGGTACGCGCAGAGAAGAGTCTTTAACATCAGACGCTTTCTCACCGAAAATAGCACGCAGCAATTTTTCTTCTGGCGTTAGCTGAGTTTCACCTTTCGGCGTCACTTTACCAACCAGAATGTCGCCGCCGGTCACTTCTGCGCCAATATAAACAATACCCGACTCATCCAGTTTGGAGAGTGCGGCCTCACCCACGTTAGGGATATCAGCGGTGATCTCTTCAGGCCCTAATTTAGTATCACGAGATACGCAAGCCAGTTCCTGAATATGAATGGTTGTAAAGCGATCTTCCTGGACGACACGCTCAGAAACTAAGATGGAGTCCTCGAAGTTATAACCATTCCACGGCATGAACGCTACGCGCATGTTCTGACCGAGCGCTAGTTCACCCAAGTCGGTGGATGGACCATCAGCCAGTACGTCGCCGCGTTCCACCGGCTCACCCAGAGAGACACACGGCATCTGGTTAATACAAGTGTTCTGGTTCGAACGGGTATATTTAGTCAGGTTATAAATATCAATACCTGCTTCACCCGAATACATCTCATCTTCGTTTACTTTGATAACGATACGAGATGCATCAACGTACTGAACTACACCACCACGTTTAGCAACAGAAGTTACACCTGAGTCAACCGCTACCGCACGTTCCATGCCGGTACCGACCAACGGCTTATCAGCACGCAGAGTAGGAACAGCCTGACGTTGCATGTTTGCGCCCATCAATGCACGGTTTGCGTCATCGTGTTCCAGGAATGGGATCAAGGAAGCACCAACGGAAACCACCTGCTGGGTGGAAACGTCCATGTATTCAACCTGCTCACGGTTAAATAAGCTGGATTCACCATAGCTACGGCAAGTTATCAGATCTTCAACGAAGTGGCCTTCATCATCTAATACGGTGTTTGCCTGCGCGATAACGAAGTTACCTTCTTCAATCGCAGACAGATAATGAATTTCATCAGTAACAACACCATCACGAACCAGACGATATGGGGTTTCAAGGAAACCATACTCGTTAGTCTGCGCATAAACAGACAATGAGTTAATCAGACCGATGTTCGGACCTTCCGGGGTTTCGATTGGACATACACGACCATAGTGGGTTGGGTGTACGTCACGCACTTCGAAGCCAGCGCGTTCACGAGTCAAACCACCTGGACCTAACGCAGAGATACGGCGTTTGTGAGTGATTTCAGAAAGCGGGTTGTTTTGGTCCATAAACTGAGACAGTTGGCTGGAACCAAAGAATTCTTTCACTGCGGCTGAAATCGGCTTAGCGTTGATCATGTCCTGAGGCATCAGTGTATCCAGATCACCCAGAGACAAACGCTCTTTAACTGCACGCTCAACACGTACCAGACCTACACGGAACTGGTTTTCCGCCATCTCGCCAACAGAACGGATACGACGGTTGCCTAAGTGGTCGATATCATCGACTTCACCTTTACCATTACGGATATCAATGAGTTTCTTCATGACATCAATGATGTCATCTTTACTCAGAATACCAGAACCTTCGACTTCTTCCCGGCTCAATGAGCGGTTGAATTTCATACGCCCAACCGCAGAAAGATCATAACGATCTTCTGAGAAGAACAGATTTTCAAACAGATTTTCTGCCGCTTCACGGGTTGGCGGCTCGCCAGGACGCATCATGCGATAAATCTCAACCAAAGCACCCAAACGGTCATTGGTTGGGTCAACACGTAGTGTCTCGGAAATATACGCACCGTGATCTAAATCGTTGGTGAACAGTGTTTCGATAGATTTGTGACCAGACTGACTCAAACGTGCCAGCAGATCTAAAGAGAGCTCCATGTTAGCAGCACAGATAATTTCACCTGTATTGACATCAATGTAGTCTCTTGCAACAACTTTACCCGCAATGTATTCAACAGGAACCTCAATACGGTTCACTTCGTCTTTTTCTAACTGGCGGATATGACGTGCGGTAATACGACGGCCTTTTTCAACATAAACCTTGCCGTTTGCTTCAATATCAAAAGAAGCGGTTTCACCGCGCAAACGTTCTGGCACCAGCGTCATTTGCAGTCTGTTGTCACGAATTTCGAAAATCGTTTTACTGAAGAACAGGTTTAAGATCTCTTCAGTACTGTAATCCATTGCACGCAGAATAATCGTTGCCGGCAATTTACGACGGCGGTCAATACGTACAAACAGATTATCTTTTGGATCGAATTCGAAATCTAACCAAGAACCACGGTAAGGAATAATACGTGCGTTATACAGCACCTTACCGGATGAGTGAGTTTTACCCTTATCGCTGTCAAAGAATACACCAGGACTACGATGTAACTGGGAGACAATAACCCGCTCAGTACCATTGATAACAAAGGTACCGTTGTCAGTCATGAGTGGAATTTCACCCATGTAGACTTCTTGCTCTTTGATGTCTTTGACCGTGCCTTCCGGTGCTTCACGTTCATAGATAACCAGACGCAACTTAACGCGCAAAGGCGCAGAATAAGTTACACCACGAATCTGGCACTCTTTAACATCAAACACTGGCTCACCAAGACGGTAGCTAACGTATTGCAGCTCCGAACTGCCGCTGTAGCTCTGAATTGGGAATACAGAACGGAATGCCGCTTCTAAACCATTCTGGCCTTCTGGATCTTGCTCGATAAACTTCTGGAACGAGTCAAGTTGGATAGAAAGGAGATAAGGTACGTCCAACACTTGGGGACGCTTACCAAAATCCTTACGAATACGTTTTTTCTCGGTATAGGAGTAAACCATAGGGTTCCTCAGCTCGCTGATCAGTGACCCACTCTGCCCGCCCTAAAGGACAGCTCTTTACGACACTGTTTTTTCGAACAGAAAATTGAATTATTTTCCGTAATACTCATTGCTATTACTCTTAAATCATTTCATTGCGTTACCTTACTACCGAGCTACCCGAGTGGATCGTAGCTGAGAACGCAGTATATTAAGTCGTCAATAGGAAAAAGTATTTGGGGGTTAATTAACAGCCAAACAGTGGAAATGCTGCTAATGCCCTACAGCGCAAAAAGGCTGGTGATTAAAAAAATCACCAGCCATCAGCCTTTAAAGTCAGGCTGCTAACTTAAAACTGAACTTACTTAACCTCAACAGAAGCACCTGCTTCTTCCAGAGATTTTTTCAGTGCTTCAGCGTCATCTTTGCTGATGCCTTCTTTCAGTACGGCTGGAGCGCTTTCAACCAGATCTTTCGCTTCTTTCAGACCCAGGCCAGTTGCGCCGCGTACTGCTTTGATAACAGCAACTTTGTTGCCGCCAATAGCGGACAGAACAACGTCGAACTCGGTTTTTTCTTCAACAGCTTCAGCCGCGCCAGCAACAACAGCTACCGCTGCCGCAGCAGAAACGCCGAATTTCTCTTCCATTGCAGTGATCAGTTCAACAACGTCCATTACGGACATGCCTGCAACTGCGTCCAGAATTTGTTCTTTATTGATAGACATAACAAGTGTTCCTAAAATTCAGAAATAATTTATACGTTAAAAAGCAACGAAGGAAATCGGCAATTAAGCTACTTCTTTCTGCTCGCGTAACTCGCGTAACGCAGCCAGAGTACGAACCAGTTTGCCTGCAACGGCTTCTTTCATGGTTGACATCAGGCGTGCGATTGCTTCTTCGTAAGTTGGGAGTGTCGCCAGACGGTCAATATTGGCCGCAGGAATGAACTCACCTTCAAAGGCTGCTGCTTTAATCTCGAATGCTGGATTCGCTTTAGCGAACTCTTTGAACAGACGAGCAGCGGCGCCCGGATGTTCGTTAGAGAAAGCAATCAAGGTTGGACCAATAAACGCTTCTTTCAGGCACTCATAAGCAGTACCTTCAACAGCACGGCGGATCAGTGTGTTACGCACAACACGGATGTAAACGCCAGCTTCGCGACCTGCTTTACGCAGTTCAGTCATTTTATCTACGGCAACGCCGCGGGAATCCGCAACAACCGCAGACAGCGCGCCTTTGGCTACTTCGCTAACTTCAGCAACAATCGCTTGTTTGTCTTGAAGATTTAGTGCCATTAGCTTCTTGCTCCTGGATTAACCGGGAAAAACCCGGAACTCACATCACTCATAACACTAAAAGTGCCTGAGCTCTAAAACACGGTGAGCAGAATCCAGCAATGAATGTCATTTGGCTCTGTCACCGTCTACGCAGGGATATTAAGTAATTACTTACACCTGCGGTCTTGGACGGGGCTTGGATTAGGCCAAGCTCCAACCGAAAATTTTTTATTTAGCTAATAAAAAACTTACTAGCCAAATACAAGGCGCCAAATTTTAGACAAATCTGACGCCAAGGTAAAGCGATAATCACATTCAGCTCAAATTAAGCTGAAGCGCTCAGACCTGACTGGTCAATCGCAACACCTGCGCCCATAGTAGTGGACAGGCTAACTTTCTTAATGTAAACACCCTTAGCAGAAGATGGTTTGGCTTTTTTCAGCGCAACCAGCAAAGCTTCCAGGTTTTCTTTCAGTTTGTCAGCATCAAAGTCAACTTTACCAATGGTGGTGTGGATAATGCCGTTTTTATCGTTACGGTAACGAACCTGACCCGCTTTAGCATTCTGTACAGCTTCAGCAACGTTAGGAGTTACAGTACCTACTTTAGGGTTTGGCATCAAACCGCGTGGACCCAAGATTTGACCTAATTGGCCAACAACGCGCATTGCATCTGGAGAGGCGATAACAACGTCAAAGTCCATTTCGCCTTTTTTAACCTGTTCAGCCAGATCTTCCATACCTACCAGTTCAGCGCCCGCTGCTTTAGCAGCTTCCGCATTTGCGCCTTGGGTAAATACAGCTACGCGAACGGAACGGCCAGTACCGTGAGGCAATACCGTCGCACCACGTACGTTCTGGTCGGATTTACGAGCGTCGATGCCGAGGTTAACAGCAACGTCAACGCTTTCTACAAATTTAGCGGTAGCCAGCTCTTTCAGCAGAACAACGGCTTCGTTAATGTCATACTGCTTAGTTGCATCCACTTTTTCGCGGATTGTGCGCATGCGCTTGGTCAGTTTAGCCATCGATTAACCCTCCACTACCAGGCCCATGGAACGAGCAGTACCTTCAATTGAACGCATCATTGCTTCAACGCTAGCACCTGTCATATCCGCAGCTTTAGTTTCAGCAATTTCACGAACCTGCGCGCTGGTTACTTTACCAACTTTGTCTTTGTTCGGTTTGCCGGAACCTGATTTAATGCCCGCTGCTTTCTTCAGCAAAACAGCCGCTGGTGGGGTTTTAGTAACGAAAGTGAAAGAGCGATCAGAATAAACAGTGATCACAACAGGAATTGGCAGACCTTTTTCAATGCTGTCAGTTTTAGCATTGAACGCCTTACAGAATTCCATGATGTTAACACCCTGCTGACCAAGAGCAGGACCTACTGGAGGGCTTGGGTTAGCCATACCAGCTGCAACCTGCAACTTGACATAGGCTTGTACTTTCTTAGCCATTGATAATTTTCCTCTATATGGGTGGTATCGCCTTTATTTAAAAGGCTCCCCTGCTATTTCAGCCCCGCCTGATTCAGGCCAGACTACTAAAAAACAAAAGGCGCGAAATTGTATGTTAATTTCTCACCTATTGCAAGCCAGCAAAAAATATGCTCGGAAATTACGCCTTTTCTACCTGGCTGAAATCCAACTCAACCGGTGTCGCACGACCAAAGATAGAAACTGAAACTTTCAGGCGGCTCTTCTCGTAATCGACTTCTTCCACAACACCATTGAAGTCTGCGAATGGACCATCGCTGACCCGAACCATTTCGCCTGGTTCGAACAATGTTTTTGGCCGTGGTTTATCACCAACCTGCTGAAGGCGATTCATAATCGCATCAACTTCTTTATCACTGATTGGTGCTGGACGGTCAGATGTGCCACCGATAAAACCCATGACGCGTGGTACGCTGCGAACGAGATGCCATGTTGCATCGTTCATGATCATTTGTACCAGCACATATCCAGGGAAAAATTTGCGTTCACTTTTGCGGCGCTGGCCGCTACGAATCTCAACAACTTCCTCTGTTGGCACCATCACTTCGCCAAAAGAATCTTCCATATCATGCAATTTGATATGTTCACGTAAAGATTGTGCGACACGACCTTCAAACCCGGAAAATGCCTGTATAACATACCAACGTTTTTTTGGGGAATCTGACATCTTAGAACCTCAGGCCTGTAATAAATGAAACTAAACGCACCAGGATACCGTCAAGACCCCATAGGATCAAAGACATCAATGCAGTGACTGCCGCAACAATCAAAGTTGTATGCAGCGCTTCCTGGCGAGTCGGCCAAATGACTTTACGCATTTCAATGCGGGCTTCTCGGGCGAAGGCCAGTGTGGTTTTACCTTTCGCAGTCCAGAGCGCAGCCGCTCCCGCAAGAGCAACAATAACAACAACTGCCATCGCGCGTAGAGGAAGGCTATACTCCCGATAAAGGTAGTTTCCAACGATAGCAACCGTTAATAAGGCTGCCACTAATAGCCATTTCATTACCTCAAGACTACGCCTGCTTTCTTGAGCATCGCTATTCGCACTCATAAACCAACCTGTAACTATGATTTAAATAGATAGCCAGCTTGCCTCGCAAGAGCAAAACAAATCAGACCGAACCAAAAAATTTGAGTGATTGTATCTGACTTGGCGCCATAATTCAGTATGACATTGTATATCTGAGAGAGATATAGCCAATTCGTTGCATCAGAGCCTATCTCACCAATAATTAAAAACAACTATTGATGAGATAGGTTCTTATTAAGACAACGTACAAAAAGGGCATCGGTTGATGCCCTTTTAGTGTAATCACATCAAAAAATTATGCGATAATTTTAGCAACAACACCAGCACCGACAGTACGGCCGCCTTCACGAATAGCGAAGCGCAGACCCTGGTCCATTGCGATTGGCGCAATCAGGGTAACTTTCATCTGAATGTTATCACCTGGCATCACCATTTCCACGCCTTCTGGCAGCTCGATTGTGCCGGTTACGTCAGTTGTACGGAAGTAGAACTGTGGACGGTAGCCTTTGAAGAATGGCGTGTGACGGCCGCCTTCGTCTTTGCTCAGAATATAAACTTCTGATTCGAAAGTGGTGTGTGGCTTGATTGAACCGGGTTTTGCCAGTACCTGACCACGTTCGATTTCGTCACGTTTGGTACCGCGCAGCAGAACACCCACGTTCTCACCCGCACGGCCTTCGTCCAGCAGTTTGCGGAACATTTCTACGCCAGTACAAGTCGTTTTAGTCGTGTCTTTGATACCCACGATTTCAACTTCTTCACCCACTTTAACAATACCGCGCTCTACACGACCGGTTACCACTGTACCACGGCCTGAAATAGAGAATACGTCTTCGATTGGCAGCAGGAATGGCTGGTCGATTGCACGCTCTGGTTCTGGAATGTAGCTGTCCAGGGCATCGGCCAGTTCAATGATCTTCGCTTCCCACTCCGCATCGCCTTCCAGCGCTTTCAGCGCAGAACCACGGATAACTGGCGTGTCGTCGCCTGGGAAATCGTACTGAGACAGCAGCTCACGCACTTCCATCTCAACCAGTTCCAGCAGTTCTTCGTCGTCTACCATGTCACATTTGTTCAGGAACACGATGATGTAAGGAACGCCTACCTGACGACCTAACAGGATGTGCTCACGAGTCTGTGGCATTGGGCCGTCAGTCGCAGCAACTACCAGGATTGCGCCGTCCATCTGAGCCGCACCGGTGATCATGTTTTTCACATAGTCAGCGTGGCCTGGGCAGTCAACGTGCGCATAGTGACGGCTTGGGGTATCGTATTCTACGTGAGAAGTAGAGATGGTGATACCACGCGCTTTTTCTTCTGGCGCGTTATCGATTTGGTCGAATGCGCGAGCGTTACCACCGTAGGTTTTAGCCAGAACAGTAGTGATAGCAGCAGTCAGGGTAGTTTTACCGTGGTCAACGTGGCCGATAGTACCAACGTTAACGTGCGGTTTTGTACGTTCAAATTTTTCTTTAGACACGACTCTATTCCTTAATATCGCTCCCTCATCATATGGGAGGGAGCTGAATCTAGATATTAAACCCGAAAAACTTATTTAGCTTTACGAGATTCGATAATAGCCTGAGCGACGTTGCTCGGCGCTTCATTGTACTTCAGGAACTCCATAGAGTAAGAAGCACGACCTTGGGTCTGAGAACGCAGGTCAGTAGCATAACCAAACATTTCAGATAATGGTACCTGAGCACGTACGATTTTGCCGGTAGTCATATCTTCCATACCGTCAATCATACCACGGCGACGGTTTAGGTCACCGATAACGTCGCCCATGTAGTCTTCTGGCGTTTCAACTTCAACTTTCATGATAGGCTCCAGCAGAACTGGTTTCGCCTTCATAAAGCCTTCTTTGAAGCCCATAGAACCTGCGATTTTGAACGCCATTTCAGAAGAGTCGACTTCGTGGTAAGAACCATCGAACAGCGCCACTTTAACGTCAACAATCGGGTAACCGGCCAGAACACCATTTTTCATTTGTTCCTGAATACCCTTATCTACTGCCGGGATATATTCTTTAGGAACAACGCCGCCAACGATTTCGTTAGCGAATTCATAGCCTACGCCACCTGGTTCCATTGGCTCAATACGCAGCCATACATGACCAAACTGACCACGACCACCAGACTGACGAACAAATTTACCTTCTTGTTCAACAGTAGAACGGATGGTTTCACGGTAAGCAACCTGAGGTTTACCGACGTTCGCTTCAACTTTGAATTCACGACGCATACGGTCAACCAGAACATCCAAGTGAAGCTCACCCATACCGGCGATAATAGTCTGACCAGATTCTTCATCGGTAGACACGCGGAATGATGGGTCTTCCTGAGCCAGACGACCTAAAGCGATACCCATTTTTTCCTGGTCAGCTTTGGTTTTTGGCTCAATAGCAACAGAGATAACTGGTTCTGGGAATTCCATACGCTCCAGAATAATCGGCGCGTTGATATCACACAGAGTATCACCGGTAGTCACGTCTTTCAGACCAATCGCAGCGGCGATGTCGCCTGCACGAACTTCTTTAATTTCTTCACGTTTATTAGCATGCATCTGCACGATACGGCCAAAACGCTCTTTTTTGTCTTTCACTGGGTTAAGAACGGTATCACCGGAATTAACCACACCAGAGTAGACACGGAAGAAGGTCAGGTTACCAACGAATGGGTCAGTAGCGATTTTAAACGCCAGAGCCGAAAATGGTTCGCTGTCGTCAGAATGACGCTCTGCCGGCGTATCTTTACCGTCTGGCAGAATACCTTTAATGGACTCAACATCCGTTGGCGCTGGCAGGTACTCAATAACCGCATCCAGCATTGCCTGAACACCTTTGTTCTTAAATGCAGAACCACAGGTAACCAGGATGATTTCGTTAGTCAGAACACGATGACGCAGACCAGTTTTGATCTCTTCTTCAGTCAGTTCTTCACCGCCAAGGTATTTTTCCATCAGCTCTTCTGATGCTTCCGCAGCGGCTTCAATCAAATTGTTACGCCATTCTTCCGCCAGATCCTGCATATCAGCCGGGATATCTTCATAAGTGAAGGTAGTTCCCTGATCTTCATCGTTCCAGTTGATGGCTTTCATTTTCACCAGGTCAACAACACCGGTGAACGCATCTTCTGCGCCAATGGCTAATTGCAGAGGTACTGGGTTCGCCGCCAAGCGCGTTTTGAGCTGCTCGACAACGCGTAAGAAATTCGCTCCCATACGGTCCATTTTGTTAACGAACGCGATACGTGGAACTCTATATTTATTCGCCTGACGCCATACGGTTTCGGACTGTGGCTGAACACCACCAACCGCACAATAAACCATTACGGCGCCGTCAAGAACACGCATGGAACGTTCTACTTCGATAGTGAAGTCAACGTGTCCTGGGGTGTCGATGATGTTAATACGGTGCGCGTCAAACTGCTTAGCCATACCTGACCAGAAAGCAGTTGTCGCTGCGGAGGTGATGGTAATACCACGCTCCTGCTCCTGTTCCATCCAGTCCATAGTAGCAGCGCCATCATGAACTTCACCGATCTTATGGTTTACACCAGTGTAGAACAGAATACGTTCGGTAGTGGTGGTTTTACCGGCGTCGATGTGTGCACTGATACCGATGTTACGGTAACGTGCAATGGGTGTTGTACGAGCCATTTGATTCCTCTATATCCTAGGACGTTCAATGTAAATCTGGGTGGCAGAGCAGCCACCCAGGGCATCATCACTACGATGGAATTACCAACGGTAGTGTGCGAACGCCTTGTTAGCTTCTGCCATACGGTGAACGTCTTCACGTTTCTTAACAGCAGTGCCTTTATTTTCGGCCGCATCAGATAATTCGTTCGCCAGGCGCAAGGCCATAGATTTATCACCGCGTTTACGAGCAGCTTCAACGATCCAGCGCATTGCTAACGCATTGCGACGAACCGGACGAACTTCAACTGGTACCTGATAAGTAGAACCACCAACACGGCGAGATTTAACTTCCACGGTTGGACGCACATTATCCAATGCAAGTTCAAACGCTTCCAGGTGTTCTTTACCAGAACGCTGAGCCAGGGTCTCAAGCGCACTATATACAATTGCTTCCGCGGTAGATTTTTTACCATCTACCATCAGGATATTGACAAATTTGGCCAGTAATTCAGATCCGAACTTTGGATCTGGCAGAATTTTACGCTGACCAATTACACGACGACGTGGCATGGAAATACTCCGTTTCGAATTCAGGGTTGTCCAAAACTCTACGAGTTTATTTT
This sequence comes from Photorhabdus luminescens subsp. luminescens, assembly GCF_001083805.1. Lineage (GTDB taxonomy): Bacteria > Pseudomonadota > Gammaproteobacteria > Enterobacterales > Enterobacteriaceae > Photorhabdus > Photorhabdus luminescens. Next base: position 77,072 of record NZ_JXSK01000014.1, read on the forward strand.
GACATTAAGGTAAATAATGTTTGGCCTTACTTAACGGAGTACCATTAAGCTTTTGGCTTCTTCACACCGTACTTAGAACGACCTTGTTTACGGTCTTTAACACCGGAACAGTCCAGCGCGCCGCGAACAGTGTGGTAACGCACACCTGGCAAGTCTTTAACACGACCGCCACGGATCAGAATTACGGAGTGCTCTTGCAAGTTGTGGCCTTCGCCACCGATGTAAGAAGAAACTTCGTAACCGTTAGTCAAACGCACACGACAGACTTTACGCAGTGCAGAGTTTGGTTTTTTAGGGGTGGTGGTATATACGCGAGTACATACGCCACGCTTTTGCGGGCAAGCTTCCAGAGCAGGAACGTTGCTTTTTGCAACCTTCATGCTACGGGGTTTGCGCACCAGCTGGTTAATAGTTGCCATTATTAAAAAAACTCCTGGTTTTTTTGCTTCGTAAACACGGATTAAATCTCTTGTCTGCCCAACGGCAAAACACGAGGACGCGGAATTTTATGGCTGACTCGCAAGGGTGTCAAGAAATATACAGGTTTTTCTCAACTACCAAGCGAATTGTTGATGGTGTTTTACCGTCAGGTTAACAAAGTCAGTATAGTCGATCACTTGCACTTTGTCTGAAATCTGTTCGTTCAATCCCCGCGCTTCAATATCCTCTTTCAGCGCATATAAGGCAACACCACAACTAATCAGAGTCGGCAGATAGCAATTACCTTCAATTCCTGCCAGTACGCCATCCTGAATAAACAGGATGTCATCACCACGGGCAAGTAGCTTGAATATCGCATTGAAATCACATTGATAAGGCGATCGGCCAACAGTATATAGCATATTATTGTCCTTCCTATAGCTCAAAATGTCAGCACAACATCATAGTCAACCAGCTTCTCACGGATTGTTTCTGCGGGTATCACTTCCGTATCCAGAACAAAACGATTGATTGAGCTTAACCCACGCATTACAAGGTCTTCCTGGCACAAATAGCACTCGTCAATATCGTACAAAGGCAACACCTTGAAAGTAGCGATATAGTTTCTGGCGAGAATTCTGTCAGGCTGCTGATCCGGTAGTAGTTGGAATACGCCGTCAGAAATAAAAAATACACCTATCTTTTCTGTTAATGCCGAAGTTGCCAGCAATGCATCTAAACCTTCCCTACCCCCTGCATCGCCATGAGGCGCTTTAGTGAAGACAAAAGCAATTTTTTTCATTTTTGCCTCTCAGAATTGCACCACACGGTCGCAAGTCAACATAGCCTCAGCCAGCGTTCCCAATCCACTTAATTCAAATCCTTCAGCCAGATTTGCTACCGGTAAATTCAGCTCACTTGCCTGCTGAGCATCAAGCACGCCACGGCGAAGAGCAGCGGCAATACAAATGTGCATACTAAACCGGCGCTCCGCCGCCATCATCTGCCATGCGCTAACCAAGTTAAACTCATCACTGGCAGGCGCAGTCAATTGATTGCCGTTATAAACCCCTTCCCGATAAAAAAATACGGTATTAAGTTTATGCCCCATCGTAATTAAGGCTTGCGCGAATTGGTAAGCGCTGCTGGCTTGTTGGGCGCCATAAGCTGGCCCCGTGACCAGCAGACAATAAGACAACGAAGACATTACCGCTCAGGCCCTAAACATTCACCATTTTTAAACTGGCGAATATAGAGATAAACAGTATGTTTAGAAATATTTAAACGCTCAGCAACCTGATTGATTGCATCTTTAATATCAAAAATGCCTTTCTCATAGAGATTCAGAACCACCTGCCTGTTCTTAGCATTATTGGATACACTGCGATCAATATTGACTTCCTCGATAGTATATTCCAGCGTTTGCGCGACCAAATCATCCACGGATGAAGCAAAATTTACATTTGGGGCGACATCATGTGTTTCCTCTGGAATAAATGTCTGAATAATTTCAGAGAAAGGGACATCAAGATTCATATTAATGCACAGAAGACCGATCACGCGGCGGTTCCGGTTGCGGATCGCAATCGTGACTGACTTCATCAATGAACCGCTTTTCGCCCGGGTAAAATAGGCCTTAGATGCACTACAATCTTCGTCTGTGATGTCATGCAACATACGCAGAGCAAGATCAGTAATAGGGGAACCTATTTTACGACCTGTATGTTCTCCGTTGGCTATTCTGACGGCTGAACATTTAAGATCTTCCAATGAGTGAAGGACAATCTCGCAATGCCCACCAATCAGCATAGCCAAGCCATCAACTGCGGCTTCATAAGATTTTAAAATTTCGTGGTCCGTTTCAGTAAACGGCTGGTTTTCCAGTAGATCGACATCACTGATATCACTAGATAATAACGGGTTAGACATTCAATACACCATCCTTCAAACGCAGACAACGTCTTGTTAAAAATACAACGTGGTCTTGCTAAAAACACAACGTGATAAACCTATAAAAATTTCTTGTGAAAACTCAATTTTTGCAGCTTAACAGAGATTTTAATCAAAGATCTTTACATTCACATGAAATATTGACGTTAAAACCACATGACATCATCGTCAAGCCATTGTTACTCAGACATTTGGTCTCTATCACAGCTTTCAGTAACAAAAAACCGTTGACAGAATCTCTATCAACGGTTTTATCCATATTCATCAAAGATATTTAGCGAACAGCTTACTTAGCTTTGGTATCCTTGGTATCCGCTTTAATATCCAACAACTCAATATCAAATACTAATGTAGAATTTGCAGGAATACCTGGCAGATCCGCTTTACCATAGGCCAGCTCTGGTGGAATAACCAGTTTAATTTTTCCACCTTTTTTCACATTCTGTAAACCTTCTGTCCAACCAGGGATAACGCTATCCAAACGAATAGAAAGCGGCTCATTACGCTTATAAGAGCTATCGAACTCTTTACCATCAATCAATGCCCCACGGTAGTTCACAACTATCGTGTCGCTTGCCGCAGGTTTCTTACCACTGCCGTCCTTCTCTATTTTATACAAAAGGCCGGTTTTGCTCTTAACGACGCCTTTTTCCTTAGCAAATTCTTCACGATATTTAGCGCCCTTAGCTTCATTCTCGCGAGCTTCTTTTTCCATCTTAGCTTCAGCGGCAGACTTCACTTTCCCTTCAAATGCACGCAGCGTATTTTCAATTTCGCTGTCAGTCAGTTTGCTCTTGTTGTTAAAAGCATCCTGCACACCCGATAACAATTGATCTTTATCCAATGGGATACCCAGAGATTTCTGTTCTTTCAGGGTGTTTTGCATATAACGCCCTAAAGATGCGCCCAGAGCATAAGCGTTTTGCTGATCTTCTGTTTTAAATGCGCTGTTCAATTCCGTGCTACTCTGACTATCAGCTTTAGCCGCCAACGCCTGAGGGGCGCTGAAAGCCATCGCTAATGTGGTAGCAAGCAGGGTAACTTTAAACAATGATTTCATCTGTTTCTCCAATAGATTTGGGGGATTTTACCGTCAGCAAAAGTTATGCAATCAAGTCACTATAACTGCCTACAGGAGCACAACACAATAATTTGCTGTTTTAGTGCCCCAAACTTATTAAGACAACATAAATGGCAAGAGGTTTCATAACAACCGCATTTCACAGAATATTCTGGGCATAGTAGGCTACTCTTAATTAATATGAAGCATTTAACACTAGCAATACAGGACTTGAAATGGGAGGAGATCATGGATCTGTCAGAATTTGAGCAACGGCTTGAGCATTTGGAAAGTCGAATTGCCTTTCAAGACATAACTGTCGAAGAATTAAATCAGGTAGTGACTGAGCAGCAAATGGAGATAGCTAGATTAAAAGAGCATTTGCGGTTGATGACAGAACGATTAAAAGCCACTCAACCCTCAATGATCGCTTCACCATCTGAGGAGACGCCTCCGCCTCATTACTAGAAAGACATAAAATTACAATAAACCAGGGCAAGTATCGAAACTGAATATTCCAAACTTGCCCCGCTTTTTTTAAATATTAAAAATGCACTATCCGCTTTAGCTTATCAGTGGCAACCACCGCCGCCGCATCCGTGTCCTTCATCATGATGGTGATGATGGCCGTCGTCATGGCCGTGACCACCACAACAACCTCCCTCGCCATGCTCGTGACCATGAGCGCCATGAACATGACCATGAGCCAATTCTTCTTCAGTCGCTTCACGAATGGCAATGACTTCAACATTGAATTTCAGATTCTGACCAGCCAGCATATGGTTACCATCAACCACAACATGCTCATCTTCAACCGCTGTAATTTCTACAGGTACTGGCCCCATATCGGTATCAGCCAGGAAACGCATGCCAACTTCTAGTTCATCAACCCCAACAAAGACATCTTTTGGCACACGCTGAACCAGATTGTCATCATACTGACCATAAGCATCATCAGCCTGCACGCTGACATCAAAATTCTCACCCGCCTCACGGCCTTCTAGCGCCTTTTCCAAACCGCTAATCAATGAACCACGGCCATGCAGATAGTCCAACGGCGCACTCGCCGGTGCCTCATCAACTAAAACACCATCTTCTGTTCTTACTTGATAAGCCAAACTGACTACCAAGTCTTTTACTACTTTCATGATATCTCCTACCCGTGGGTCTAAAAATTTTTACCGATTGTAGCGGAATTTTCAGTCTCTGTACTCACTCGCGCTAATATTCACATAATTATTGTGGGGTAAAAATACCAATAACCTGCTCCTGCTTTCTGACATGAGAAGCCACTTTCTCATCAGTCTGGCGTTGTTGGCGACCGCAATGGACACATTCCACCACATCCACCTGATCTTCTTGCCACATTGCCAATGTGTCCTGAGAATGACATTCTGGGCAGACAGCGCCAGCAATAAATCTCTTACGACTTACTGACATGATTTGCTCCGCTATTATTCATGTATTCATGCTCATTCCAACCATCCGGTTGGTGACGTTCATTTAGCATTTCCCGTTCGAACAGCTCTTCCAGTTCCCGCCGCGCCTCTTTTATACGAGATATGTGCGCCACATCACCCTGTAGTTGCGGCATAAGCTCTCTCAGCATTCGCATATCTAACCGCTGGAAATGTTGTTTTGCACGATTAGCTTTATGCGGATGCATGCCCAATTCGATTAAGGTTTTACGCCCCAGTTCCAGAGCACTGGAGAAAGTCTCGCGGGTGAAATTTTTTACTCCATTTTGCAACAATTCATGCGCTTCCAGACGTCCTCTAGCCCGCGCCATGATATGCAGATTCGGGAAATGTTTCTGGCATAAATGAACGATCATCATGGTATCTTCCGGCTCATTACAGGTGATGACTATCGCTTTGGCTTTATCCGCGCCTGCCGAACGTAGCAGCTCTAATTCAGCCGCATCGCCATAATAAACTTTATAGCCATAACGCCGCATCGTACTCACAGCGCTGACATCGCGTTCTAACACCGTTACACGGATTTTATTCACCATTAGAAGGCGACCGATTACCTGTCCGAACCGGCCAAAGCCTACTAAAATCACCTGTGGATCATCATTTTCCACAAAGGGCTGTTCATCCGTCTCTTCTTGGGCATTATAACGGCGTGCCAGAATAGCATCTATCAATTGCATGACAAGGGGCGTCGTCATCATTGATATCGTCACCACCACCAGCAATAAAGCCATCTGCCCGCTATTGAACACATGCTGGCTCAATGCGGCAGAAAACAGAACAAAGGCAAATTCTCCCCCTTGGCTAAGTACGCCGGAAAATTGCAGGCAGGATGAACCCCGTAAGCCGGCACTCATTGCGATGAGATACAGAACGATGCCTTTCACAATCACCAAAGCCAGCACACCAAGTAATACTTCGGACAAATGTATTAGTAGTACCCCCAAATTCAGAGACATACCGACCGAAATAAAAAACAGTCCCAGCAGTAATCCTTTAAACGGCTCTATGGATATTTCCAGTTCATGGCGATATTCGCTATCTGCCAGCAATACCCCGGCGATAAAGGTTCCCAGCGCCATAGAAAAGCCGAGCGTTTCCATAAACAGCGCTGAGCTGAGCACCACCAGTAACGCAGCCGCAGTAAATAACTCACTGACTCCAGCTCTGACAACCAAACGAAACAAAGGACGTAGCAGATAACGGCCACCGAGCAACATGCCAGCAAAAGCAGCAATTTTTAACGCTATTCGATACCAGTCGCTGGATGCCGTTCCGCCGGCCAACAGAGGAATCAATGCCAAAGCCGGGATCACCGCCATATCCTGAAACAGCAAAACCGAGAATCCAAGCTGCCCGCCTTCATTGCGGTTCATGCCCTTCTCTTTCATGAGTTGCAGGGCCATTGCCGTTGAGGACATCGCCATACCGATGCCACCGATAACCGCCGCTTGCCATGAAAAATCGGTCAGATATAGCAATACAGCCAGCACACTCGCCGTGAAAATAACTTGAGCAGCACCGACACCAAAAATAGATCGCCTGAGTTGCCAGAGCTTAGAAGGGTTGAGTTCAAGGCCGATGATAAACATCAGGAAAACAATCCCCAACTCCGAGAAATGAAGAATATCATCAACATCCCGGATAAAGCTCAACCCCCACGGACCAAGGACAATCCCTGCTAACAGATAGCCCAATACTGCTCCAATCTTGCATTTCTGTGCGATTGGCACTGCCACAACGGCAGCAAATAAAAACAATACACCGGCGCTCAATTGCGCTGAATGCTCCATAACTTATAGCCCTCCTAATGACAATGGCGATTTGAGCCATTCACGATAATCATTAGCATGGATGGCAAGAAGTTCAGGTTTTTGACGGCGAGCCCAATAAATAACAATTGGTGATAACCAATGCATACGGCACATCGCTGCGGTGAGTTCAAAAGGACGAAGGATCTCTTCCATTGGATAGAGATTATACCCATCGGCCCGGAAAGTGCTTTCTGGCTCCCCTGTAGTAATCACTGAACGCCAATATTTTCCCTGTAATGCCAACCCGCTAATACCACTGGCAAACCCCCGCGTCAGTACACGATCCATCCACTCCTTTAATAAAGCCGGACAACTGTAGGTATACAGTGGATGTTGAAAAACAATCACCTGATGCTCTCGAAGCAATTGTTGCTCATAATGAACATCAATAAAAAAATCTGGATAAGCTCCATATAAGTCGTGAATCGTAACATGCTCTAAACCCTGCACAGGTTGTAACAAAACACGATTTGCTACTGAATCCTGTGGCTCAGGATGGGCATACAGCAGCAGGACTTTAGGCGGCTGCAACATCGTTCCCTCCTCAAGAACGTGTCAGGACACGTATTTTCCGTTAACATGCATACAAAGTTACAAAATTAAAACGCTTATTATCTGTTATTGCTAATTTAACATATTTTATACAAACGATACTTATGATTGTTTTCTCTTCATTACAAATTCGTCGCGGAACCCGTGTTTTGCTGGATAATGCCAGCGCCACTATTAATCCCGGACAGAAAGTGGGTCTGGTAGGGAAAAACGGCTGTGGCAAATCTACCCTACTTGCATTATTAAAAAATGAACTTCAGGCTGAAGCAGGAACGTTCACGTTTCCCAGTAACTGGGCACTATCCTGGGTAAATCAAGAAACGCCGGCCTTGGAAATACCTGCTCTGGAGTATGTGATTGATGGTGATCGTGAATTCCGCCAACTGGAGCAACAACTACGGATAGCCAATGAAAAAAATGACGGTAATCTGATCGCTCACCTACATAGTCAACTGGACACGGTTCAAGCCTGGACCATCCGTTCAAGAGCATCAAGTCTGCTGCACGGCTTAGGTTTCTCTCAAGAGCAACTTGATCAACCTGTACGTGCATTTTCCGGTGGATGGCGCATGCGCCTCAATCTAGCTCAAGCACTACTCTGCCGTTCTGATTTGCTGTTGCTTGACGAACCGACTAACCATCTTGATCTGGATGCAGTTATCTGGTTGGAAAAATGGCTGAAAAGCTACCCCGGAACATTAATCCTTATCTCCCATGATCGGGATTTTCTCGACCCGATTGCTGATAAGATCCTCCATATAGAGCAACAATCTCTGTTTGAGTACAGCGGCAACTATTCATCTTTCGAACGCCAACGCGTAACCAAACTGGCGCAACAACAGGCCCTTTATAAAAGCCAGCAAGAGAAAGTAGCCCATCTGCAAAGTTATATTGACCGTTTCCGGGCCAAGGCCAGCAAAGCCAAACAGGCTCAGAGCCGCATCAAGATGTTAGAGCGGATGGAGCTGATCGCCCCTGCCCACGTTGATAACCCATTTCATTTCAGTTTCCGTAAACCGGAGAGTCTGCCAAACCCACTCTTGAAAATGGAAAAGGTCAGCGCAGGCTATGGCGAACGAACTGTTTTAAATTCCATCAAACTGAATCTGGTTCCCGGCTCCCGCATTGGTTTGCTTGGTCGTAATGGCGCAGGTAAATCTACGTTGATTAAATTGCTGGCTGGTGAACTGCAATCTCAGAGTGGAGAAGTCGAATTAGCTAAAGGGATCAAACTGGGGTATTTCGCTCAACATCAACTGGAATATTTGCGTGCGGATGAATCGCCATTACAGCATCTAGTCCGTATTGCGCCACAGGAAACAGAGCAGCAACTTAGGGATTATCTGGGTGGCTTTGGTTTCAAAGGCGATCAAGTGACTGACCCGAGTGGGCGCTTTTCCGGGGGAGAAAAAGCACGTTTAGTTTTGGCTCTGATGGTCTGGCAACGTCCTAACCTTCTGTTACTTGACGAACCAACGAACCATCTCGACCTGGATATGCGTCAGGCACTGACAGAAGCTTTGATCGACTTTGACGGTGCATTGGTTGTGGTTTCCCACGATCGGCATCTATTACGTTCAACAACAGATGAGTTGTATCTGGTTCATGATGGCCGGGTAGAATCATTCAATGGCGATTTAGAAGATTATCAACAATGGCTGACAGATCAACAACGTCAACAAAATCAGCAAATACGTGAAAACAACGATAAGGAAAAAGAGACATCTAGCCAAAGCGCTCAGGAAAGAAAAGATCAAAAACGGCGTCAAGCTGACTTCCGTAACCAAACGCAACCACTACGCAAACAGCTTGCTGATCTGGAAAAACAGATGGAGAAACTGGGTAACGAGCTGGTCGCACTAGAAAATCAACTTTCAGACAGCGCTATCTATGATAACAACCGTAAAACCGAATTGACTGAATACCTGCAAAAACAAAATCAGACCAAATCAAAACTGGAAGAAATTGAATTAGCATGGATGGAAATTCAGGAGCAACTTGAAAAAATGACGCAAACGTTTGAAGGATAAATGATTTCATAAATTATCATTCAATAAGAAAATAAAGCGGATAAAACAATCCGCTTTATTTTCAATAATATCCATATAGGTTCATTGCTGGAAAAACTCATTCCACACTATGAAAAAATAAGGTCAGATAAAATAGTCTCTTTCTCTTTGAAATGAATAAGAAGCAATTTCACCATATAAATAACCCCTGCTTTCTTCATTCACATACTATCAATAAATGAAGAGAATAATTCTGCTTCACTTATCAATCCATACTCAATAGCTGGGCTGCATAAAATACCAAAATCGACTTCCATATCGGTTTTCAACACATCTAATAAATCCAGATATTGTGATGGAATTGAACGAATAATTTTTTCCGGAACTAAAGAAAAACCATTGCGTTTAATTATCAGTTCAATCATTACCATAATATCATTCGTTTTTAACATTAAATTCATATTATTATCATAAATAGAAAATGCGTTAATGCCATCAGTAAAATCAATGGGTATATCATCCTCATCCATGCCAATAAGCTGATATAACGATGCCATTTCAGCGCTTAATTCTGTCAAACTCCGCAGCCAATCACTGCCTTTTTTAAAAAGATAAACCAGTTTTTCAGTAAAAATCTTTCTAGGCATAAGTGATGAAGTTAATGGCAGCGGAACAATGGCGATATGTAATAAACCAGAGTTTAATAGATTCATTTGCTGCTCGAATGTCAGACCGGTAATGAGGACAAACACGACTTTTTCCTTCCTATCTAGAAAAATCCGCTCTTCCACTTTTCCAGAATCATAAATAGGAAAACAAGAGCTAACATAAAGGTAATGTGGCGAATCATCTTGCAAATCATGATTAACCTGAATCTGAAACTGCTCAAAATGACCCAGTAATTTCTGAGCATTCTCAAAAGTTTTTTGTCCAAAATCAGTTAATCTGGTGCCACCTCGTCCTCTGGAAAACAAAAGCGCCCCGAATTCCTCTTCCAGTGCATTAATTTTCTTAGTCAGCGCAGGTTGTGAGATATGTAGTATTTGCGAAGCCTTGTGGTAATTAAGTGTTTCGGCTAATACGATAAAAGCTTTGATATTACGTATATCCATATCTCCACCATTTAGGTTTATCTTTCATACGTTATTATTTCAATAACAACCAAACAATTTATACTTAACTTAAATTAGTTAAACAGAGATTAAACAACAATTATAAGATGATCAATTAATTTATTATAAAAATGTTGATATAATTTATTTTTACCATAATTCCTTTCCGCTCTCTAAGATAAATTATTAAATAATTCATTTAAATTAAATGCGTTAAAAGATAATAAATTTCCCGATTTTTAGGTGTTTTCCCTACGGTAACTCCTATGCATTCTACGGCATGTATTTTCGACTATATAGGATAGAGAAATATAGCTATTAATCTTAATTTTTAAATCAAAATGAGGACGACTATACTAGATTGATCTTTCTCCTTCATCTGCTAATAAGACCAATATTAATCACATAATTTAATATCTTTTACATAGGTATTAGGCGACATCCAGGATATTCTTGGACATACTAAATAGTTTTCACTTTTTAATTTATAGTGCACATACAAAGATGTAGGAAAACTTAAAAAAAATGAAATAATGGCTATCGTCCCAAAACAGTTAACAAAACCATCATGATGCTTTGGAGAACGACCAGTTATACTGACAAAAATAACTGCAACCATATAATATAAAACCAAAGGAGAAGAAAAAAATATTATAACAACACCACCTGAGAATGTTATTTGTTCATCCATTTCAATTAAAGAAATTATATTTTCCCTGTCAAAAAGAAAGTGAATAACGCTAAAAGAAAAATAGCAATAGCGCCTATGATATGTATAATCTTTTTTCCCATAATGTCCCCAGTTATAAAGAAATTATCAATCACATAGTTTAATATCTTTCACATAAGTATTTGGCGACATCCAGGATATTCTTGGACACACCAAATAACCATCACTTTTTAACTTATAATTCACATATAAAGACGTCGGAAAACTTAAAACAATTGAAATAATAGCTATCGAAAAAAAATATTTAACAAAATTATCATGATGCTTTGGATAATGACCAGTCACAGTAACAAAAACAATAAAAAATGTAGCATAAGAGATCAAAGGAAAGAAAAAAATATTATAAAAACACCACCTGAGAATGTTATTTTTTCATCCATTTCAATTAAAGAAATTATATTTTCTCCTGTCAAGAAGAAAGTGAATAACGCTAAAAGAAAAATAGCAATAGCGCCTATGATATGTATAATCTTTTTTCCCATAATGTCCCCAATTATAAAGAAATTATCAATCACATAGTTTAATATCTTTCACATAAGTATTTGGCGACATCCAGGATATTCTTGGACACACCAAATAGCCATCACTTTTTAACTTATAATTCACATATAAAGATGTAGGGAAACCTAAAAAAAATGAAACAATAGCTATCATCCCAAAATATTTGTTAAAACCATCATGATGTTTAGGATAACGGCC
>NZ_JXSK01000016.1 GCF_001083805.1 Photorhabdus luminescens subsp. luminescens
AACCAGAATAAATAATAACGGTATAAAAAATAAAGATAGGAATCATAATTAGAGACTGTAATTTAAATTGTGTAATTGCCTGTTCTTGATATATTTCTGACAACAACGCTATGAACGAAAAGAAACTTAAAGCCTTTGCCACCGAATGGGAAAACCTCAACACACTCTTTGGGTATCTGCCCGATGTCCGCAAGGCAATCTATACAGCAAACAATCCAGAATTTCCTTACGGTGTTGTGTTCCAGTTTGTCCTTGTTAGTCGTAATCATCGAGCCGAATAGCAGTCGACTGGTTAGCCAGATAATGCAGTGGCGTCTCTGGAATATCGTTTATTGTAAGAGGAAAGCGACCTGTGTTCTGGTAATACTTGAGTTGAACAGTAAACAGCAAGTGATTTCTGGTGGGTTTATTTTAAGCAACTGGAAAAAAAGCAACTAAAAAAACTTCAAAAAGAACTTGATACATTGGGGCTAATTGAAAAAGATCCAGATGTGGTCGGTTATGTGCTGTTTAACACGCGTAATCGCCGATTTGTGATACTGGATGAACATGAATTTGGGAGGGTGGCTTACGCCGACGATATTGAAGACGCCTGTTTAGCAATATCACGATTTGCTGCATTAATGGATATTGATTTTTTGCCAGAGCCAGACAAATTCGATATTGCCGTTCTTCCTGTTATTGATAACCCTTTATTCGGGTTAATGCTAAAAAAATAGGTTAAAATTAATATAACAAAATACTAAAACCTTATTTTGAAGTTGACCTAAAATTTAGATCAACCAACTAAATCCCTGAAACGATAGTATCTAGAGCTGCCATGATATCGGAGTGAATACTAGGCATAACACAGACGATATCCGCAGCTTTTAACTTGCTCTTCGCTACCGTTGTCACTGACTTTGTAATAACGACATATCGATCGCCCTTAATTTCAATCACTGGCGTTAACGTTTTGACGAGTGAATTTTTATCTGACAGCGGAGCAATCGGCATTATTACCCGTGAATCATAGTCGTCTAATAGGTCATTCTGAATATCGATAATGAAAGGGTATTGCTCCCTCGATTTAGGGGATTTATTGAGGTAGACAGTGTATTGAGCCATCAAATAACCCCGTATTCATCATCATCGGTAAATAGCCCTGCATCACGCTCAAATTCATTGAAAGCGTGGATACCGGCTTTGTTTTCAGCTTTCCATTGCTGTCTTCTTTTCTCACGAACAACATCGGACAACATTTTGTCTAGTGTCGCTGATAAGTTGATCCCTAAATCACGGGCTTGATCTACCAATTCAGCGGTTAAATAAACATTTGTACCACGTTTACCGGATCGTTTTCGTTCTACGGTTGAGAAGTATTGTATTTTCATCAGACACCTCATCTATGCGTATAAAATATGCACATAAGTCTATGACAGATAGTGAGCATCATCAAGGGATTCTAAGCCGAAACCGCCGAAATTTCTGACTCCTAAATTATCCCTCTCAACTCCAGCAATCGAGAGTAGTTATGATGGAATGTGTGATGTGGGGATAAACCAGATTCAGGTTTTAGATGATAGCTGGAGTAGAAATGCTCCCCGTTATTACGGGGAAATGATGATGGTGTTGTTGAGGGATAACTGCAATATTGTATTGTGGTTTCTCTTTCAACGTTCGATAAACCTTTGGGAAGGGGAGTTATGTCAAAGAAATTGGTCCCAGAAAAGCACATTTGGTAGGAAAAATTTTTACCTATGTATAAAGTGGTATAATCTCAATCTTTATTGTTTAATACTATAAGTAAACTAAGTAATGTAATAGATGCAATAGCAGATGGAATGAATAAAGTCATAAGTACCCCTCGATAGCCTAATCCTAGTTGCATTAGCCATGCTCCAAACATCGCGCCTAATATCCCTCCTGCACGACCAATTCCAAGCATCCATGATACACCTGTCGCTCTGGAGGTTGTAGGGTAATGAAGTGTAGCTATTGTTCCCATAGATGCTTGCGCGCTATTCATTGTCGTTCCGGCTAAGAGGATTAATATTCCTAAACTGATTATATTATCAACATACCCTATAGAGAAGAGCAAAATACCAGTCATAAGATAGTTAAATGATACTGTCTTATGAGGAGATAACTTATCCATGATAATTCCTGATATTATCGTCCCAATTCCACCACCTAAAGGAAATAAAGCAGTTAAAATAGTTGCATAACTTAATTCAAAACCGGAATCTTTGATAAGTGTAGGCATCCAATTTGTGACAACATAGAATATTAGTAATCCCATAAAATATGCGTTCCAAAGAAGCAAGGTTGATGATAAATATTCATGGGATAAGATTTCATTAATAGGTTTTATTTTTTGTTTTTCGATAAGTTTTAATCTTGAGAAATCTATTTTATTATAATTTTCACCAACTATTTTTTTGCAAATTTTATTTATTTTTTCTTCTGATTTGTTTTTATTAATCAAAAATAAAACTGATTCTGGAAGAATGAAAATAAGTGGGACAACTAAAAGTATAGGGATAATTCCGCCAATAATTAGCATACTCTCCCAACCAAACTTGGGAATCATGAAGGAACCAATAATACCTCCCATAGCTGCTCCAAAGGGAAACCCACAAAATACAGAGTTAACCATAAGTGACTTTCTATTTTCTGGTGCGTATTCAGAAATCAATGTCAAGGCATTAGACATAGCAGCTCCAATACCTATTCCGGTTAATAAACGCCAGAATGATAATTGATAGACAGTTGTAGAAAATATCGTTGCAATACTACAAATTCCAAGCATGAAAACAGAAATTACAATAACAGGTTTACGCCCTAGTTTGTCTGATATAGGACCTGATGTTACAGCTCCCACAGATAAACCAACCAATGCTGAACTCATCGCAATTCCAAGGTCTGTTTTTGAAGTTCCCCAACTATCAACAATAGCAGGAGAAATATAACCGATCAGAGCAGTATCGAAACCATCTAAAATAAGAATGCTTAAACACAAAAGTAATATTTTTATGTGCAAAGGTGATATCTTTGCAAATCTAATTGTATCTTGGACACTCAACTTTATTGTAGAATTCATTTTATTAACCAATGCATCAGGCGAAAAGTAAAAAGGGACTTTAAGCATCCCTTTGTTAAGTTAGGACTAACTTTCAATTTCGAATTGACGTTTAGCACGGCGTGAATCGTTATGGTTATATGCTGGCACTTTAAATTTACGCAATTGTTCAGCACTTGCAGGTTCCGACTCACTAATTGGTTGATCACCTGCGATAGTCACCCGCTCCATATATCGGCGATTTGGATAGTAATCATGAACAGCAGCATGCTGTACAGAGCGATTATCCCACATGACTAACATGTTTGGTTTCCAATGGTGCCTATATTGATATTCAAGTACTGATGTTGTATTAAATAATTGTGTCAGTAGCGCATCACTATCTCGTTGATCCATATTTCTGATATAACGAGTGTAATTTTGGTTAACAAATAGGGTTTTCTTTTTCGTTTTTGGATGAATTCGAACAACTGGATGGGCGATTGGAGGATATTCCAACTCTTTCTTTTGCAATAATTTTTTACCTTCTTCTGTGTCTGGAAAAAGATATTTATACGATGAAAAATCATGTATAGCTTCCAACCCTCGGATGAAATCTTGAGTTTTTATTGAAAGAAAATCATAAGCAGTTGTCATACTGCTAAAACAAGTATCGCCGCCTATTTCAGGAACAATTCTTGAATAGAGCATTGTAGCCATAGGGGGGCAAAGTTTATATGTTTCATCTGAATGCCAGCGATCTGTTAATACAGGCGGATTACCATCCTTATAATCAAATACTATTAACTCTGGATTTTTTTCACTGTTCTCTGCAAAAGGGTGTACAGTTAACTGGCCAAAATATCTCCCTATACGCATTAAATCTTCTGATGTGAGATCTTGATCCGGAAATACCAATACTTCATGTTCTTCAAGATCTGATTCAATGGTTTTTATTATATCTTTATTTAATGGCTCATTTAGTTTGATATCACGTATTTCTGCACAAAAGTATGGAGTTAGTTTACGTATGGTATATTTAATTCTATCACTCATTTTATTTTATCTCCAAAATTATCACTTACAGGTTTTAAATTTTATTTTTTATAACTTTGTTTACTATTGGTCTTTTTATTGCTGAAATAAACAAGATGATTGAACATATCATCATAGGAAGAAATACATAACTTGGATTTCCTGAAATATCCCATGATAAACCACTAATTACTGGTGTTATAACCGCACAAGTATAACCAATTGTTAACATTAGTGAAGTAGATCTATGTACCTCATGTGGCTCGCTAATCATACTAGGTAGTCCTAACATGAGTATTAAAACGATAGCAGAAAAAAAGCCGATGAATGCTGAACTGATAATTATATATTCAGTACCAAAGTACATAATACTAATAAAAGCTGCAATTAATCCTATTCCTGATATCAAATATGGATATCGTAGTTTTGCTACAGTGGCTCTTGTCATCATAAGAATAATAGAGGCCGGGATTTGTCCTAAATTTAAAGCAACCAAAGAAATAGATGTTAAATCCTCAAAATTAGCTTCATGTAAGTAACGTGGAATAAAAAAATTGGTTGCAAAATATGTTGCATTTACACATCCCATCATTAATCCTAACTTCCACAATATAATGTTATTCCATTCTGGAACCCACTTTATATTTTTATTTGTCGATATTGTTTCATGTTTATTTTTAGGCGCTAATTGGTATATGAAAATTGCAATTATTAATGTTATCGCAGCCCAAAAAACATATGTAAGTCGCCAAGATCCCAACATGGGTAATAAAATAGATTTTGTCACTGCAACAGGAATAACTTCTCCGCCAAGAAGAAGGCCATTAACATAAATAGCCGTTGCAATCACAATATGTTTTGGAAACCAATCCTTTACAATGGAAGGTAATGCAGGTTGCATAAAAGCAACCCCCAACCCTGTTATCATTGTCGCCGTATACATGATAATTATATCATCTGCTGCTCCACGGAATGCAGAACCTAAACTGGTAATCAGCAAACCAATGATAAGAGTCTTTATTGCGCTCGTTCTTGCAATTAATAGAGAACCGAGAATTGCGGTACCTGCAAATAAGACTGCTGGCAATCCAGAAATAATCCCAACTTGAGTTTCAGTTAAATTTAGATCGTGATGGATGTCAGAAATGATTGGTGGAGTCGCCAATATTGTCAAACGCGTTCCTGCGCCAGCTAGCCATAATAAAAATAGCTTTATAAAAGATTTTATTGACCAAAAACTATATATTTCACTGTACGTTGCATTCATTGTTTCATCTCTATTAATTAAATATATTTACTATCTTATTGTTTCTAGATAACTTCTATTTTGCGAAACGATGCAATTTCATCATTATCAAAACCAAGGAAATTTTTTAATAAATTTTCTGTATGTTGCCCATGTTCTGGAGCAGGATTGCGTACTGTATCAAAGTCAGAGAAGGCGCTTAGATGCATGGGTTGACCTACCAGAGTCAAATCACCTAATAATGGGTGCTTAATAGAACATTTCATCTTCAAATACTGAATTTGCGGATCGGACATAGCTTGTGCTATATCATAGATGTAACCACTTGGTATCCCATTATCGTTTAGAATTTGTATTAGCTGTTTACTCTCGAATTTCCGTGTTACAGCTTGAATTTCATCCATAAGCTGCTTTCTGTTTTTTGAACGATTATAGATATCTGAATATTGAGGATTCAAATAAACTTCTTCTATATTAAGTAGATGACATAACTTTTGGAATTTTTCATCTTCTGCGGCAGCGATATTTATTTCACTATCCTTAGTTCTTACGACACCAGTAGGCATTAATGTCGGATGGTCATTTCCCATAAGCTCAGGTGTTTTGCCATCTGCAAGCCATCGAGCGACTTGGAAGTCCATGATAGCTAAAGTTGATTCAAGAAGTGAAGTATATACCCACTGTCCTTCACCTGTTTTTTCTCGATGATATAGTGCCAGTAAAACTGCCTGAGCTAGATTCATGCCTGAGCTAATATCAGCAATAGCAACACCAGTCCTGAGCGCACCGCTTTCTTGAGTACCTGTCACAGACATAAGTCCTGACATGCCTTGTACTATTTGATCAACTGCTGGTCGAGAACTATAAGGGCCATTTTGCCCAAAGCCACTAATGCTGCCACATATAATACGAGGATTAATTTTTTTCAAAGATTCATAATCGACACCTAAACGAAACTTAACTTCAGGCCTAAAATTTTCAAGCACTATATCAGCCTTACGAACCAAACGTTGGAGAATCCCTTGTCCTTGTTTTGTTTTCAAATTAACTGATAAACTTTTTTTATTTCTATGAAGGTTTTGGTAATCAAAACCTTCACGAGTACCCCCCATACTGTCACCTTTATCGGTAGGTTCCTCAATCTTGATAATTTCGGCTCCCCAGTCACCCAGTAGTCGTGATGTGACTGGGCCAGCTCTATGCCGCGTTAAATCAACAACAACTATTCCTGATAATGGTAAAGCCGTCATTCCGCACCTCATTATTGTGATTTAAATCTCAATTAATATAATTAAATTTAATAATTTCAATGTGCTTTATAGTAAATACCAACTGTTAATTTGATACTTCCTTTTTCAGGATCATAATTTCTCAAAGAAGCCTAAAAACCGAAAATAGTCGTGTTCATGTCTACATCTCTCGGAGAAATGAATTCCCAAAATTGACGCGAAATGTAGGGTAAAAAAATTCATTCTCATTCAATTACATAAAGTGCACCTTAGATCGGATACACAATTGAATCTGTAATTATATCTGCTGTGCAAATACAGAGACGTTCTTTAAATAAAGCAGCGCCACTTTTGTATTCGATAATATCCTTAGTTATACCACTTATTAGTAACCTATTTTCTTGACCACATATGCTTTCATGAATTGTAAATATTGTTGTTGTATTGACTAATATTTTCTCTCCACAGTGTTCGAGATTTGTCAATAATATATTAGATGTTATCCTTTGTTGTACTCTGTCTCTAAAGTAAATTGACCCAGATAAAGCGGATGCGCGATCTATGAGCATTTTCTTTCCTTCACAAAAAACAAAGCATAGGTCCCATCCATTATCTATATTCTGTTTTGAAGTAATTCGGTATATACAATCATCTGTAAAATATGATGGCCAGTTATCTAATATTTTTGAGTCTAAATTTTTGTTGTATAAGCTATACAATTGGTTGATAGTAAACCAAATTTTATAATTATCCAAGATTCATCGCTCCTCGGTAATATTTATAAAATCCACGGATAGCCGCTTCTGTCATCATGTGGTCTTCACTTGACTCACCAACACTAGCTTCTAAAATGATTTCGGAGTCTGGCATGCTTTTAGCGCCTTCTTGGGTTACAGCCAAAATCTCGTTATCATCTATGGTAACCAATCCTGAAGGACCAAGTAGGTTTGCCTGAAATAATCTCCGTTTCGTCAACTCCTCAGATTCATTTTCATAGCCAAAAAAAGTCCAAATTTTAATACAACGATCTGTACCATCAGGGATAACATGACGCATAGCTAAGCAATTAAGTTGTTGCAGTAGGATGAGATTTGGAAAAACAGTCATAATTGCGCCTGTACCGTGGTCATATTCACGCTGATGCTCGATGATTCTCGGATCTAAAAGTGATAGCTCTGTTTTTGTCTCTGCATTTTTTTTAATTTCAGCTTTGGTGAAAGATGCTGTTGACACTAATACACTGCTTTTGCCAGAAGAACAAACTTTTACACTAGTTTTTTGATCTGAACGCCAAATACCGAAGTTTTTAAAAAATGAATGCAGAAGTGCTGCATGAAATGGATCTTTTACATTTTCAATTTGAAGTTTCCAATTACAGTTAACTCTATGCTGCATTTTCCCAACAACTTTTAGTTTTCTGCCATCACAAACACGATCAAAGTATGAAAGCATGACAGGATCTAAATATGTTTCAAATGGTTCAATATCATATGAAAAACTAGCAAATACAGCACCATGTCTTTCAGTCACATTAAGAGCTTGCAAACCATGTTCTTCAGGATGGAAAAATTCAGACATTCCACCTTTTCCATTAATACCTTTTCTAAAAGGCATCCCAACTAAGTTACCCTCTAAACTAAATGCCCATTCATGATAAGGACATACAAGTAGCTTAGTATTACCCTGAGGATTATGGCAAATCTTTGCTCCTCTGTGGGGACAGCGGTTTACAAATACACGTAATATTCCTTTTCTATCACGGATTAAAATAACAGGAACATTTCCCACAAATGTTTGTATATAGTCACCAAGATTTTCAACTTCTGAAGAAAGCCCAACATAATTCCATGAGTTTCCCAGAAAAATATTTTTAATTTCTTGTTCATATATCTGGCTGCATGTATAAATTTTGGAGGGCACCCTTCGGGTGCCTTCTTTAGCCCATTGAAGATTCATTAACCAACTCCTGGGATTCGTCTCCTGTTGCGCTACTTTCGTATACTGTTAAATCAGCGATACGTGACATGACTGTCATTAACATAGCCCAGCCTTTATTTTGGATCTCAAATAAAGGCTTTCCATCTTCAATATTGTAGTTAGATATGAATTCATAGCCCATACGTACATGTTCATCATCTAGAATACTATGAACGTCAAAGTGGGCTTTAGGAGTAGTATCATCCATTACGGGTTTAATATGTTTGTAGAAGAAAGTAGCTGAGGCTTCAACCACCAAATGAACTAAAACAACTTTTTCTAATTCAGTTGCTGTTGTCATTTTATAAGCGAACCATGAGCTTGCTGCTTCAAGAACTGGATCAAATACAGGTTCAAAATCTATACGGTTATTTTTGATATCACGATTATGTCCGAGTTCTTCTTCTAGATGGGACATTGTAAGTTCTTCGAAAGCATCGTTGTGTAATGTTGCAGCACGAGTTAACACCATTTTCTGAAAATGGTCAGACCAAACTTGGAAACAATCGAGAAATCTTTTCTTTGCTTGTGTTTTTTTTAATAGTCCACGATTTACTAAGGCAAAAAGTTTATGTTTATCGAAACGTTCCATATAAGTCTCATTACGAGAAAATAATTGTTCCGCAATTGTAGTACCCAAATTTTTATTAATTTGTTCAGGAAGGAAAGTTGCCCAAGGGTCAGTAAAATCCTCATAAAGGCCACGAGAATCGAATTGAATGGATAACCCCCAGAAACCATCTGGACCACCTTTGAAACCGTGGAGATGACCAGGCGGAACTAAAAGCGCATCGCCTGCTTCCATAGCTGTTTGTATATCCCCTGTTGATTCAGCAGAACCTTCACAGAGCAAAATCATTGATTCTACTGGATGAATATGTGGTTCTAATTCTTCGCCTGCTTCAAGACGAACCCATGCCATAGATATACGGTTATCATCCGGTAAAAAATCGATCAACTGGTTATTTTTCATGAAATCTTTTACGTGTCCTAGCCAATGTTCCACACCATTCACTTCAATAGTGCGAATCGATGGAATATGATCTCGTTTTACTAATGTGACTTTAGATAGTTTTTTCATTTTTCATTCTCTATAATTGTTAAGGCGAGAGCATGAATGCTTATTTATTATCCAACAATTAGGTTCACATTTTTATAAAAAACTTAGTTTAAAAATAGCTCAGAATAAAATGTCATTTCAAAAAATAAATGATCATTATATTTTCACTGCTTTATTTTAATTATATTTCACTATAATTTAGGTGCTAATTCCCCCACCTTGTGATAACAGTTTTTTATATTTTTAACGCCAAAATTAAGAGTAGTTAAATAAATTTAAATTGCTAACAATTTTATTGTAATAAATATTTATTTTTTGACATCACTCACATTTTTCATTAAATGAAAATTAATTATTTGTTTTTCACAATCTCATTTTTACCACTATTTTTTATGTTTCTTACTATTAACTTTGAATTGTGGTTTATACCCTATGGATTTCAAGATGCATCGCGACGGCAAAGGAACGAATCCCCGGGAGCATAGAAAACTATGTGACCGGGGTGAGTGTAGCCAACAAAGAGACAACTTGGAAGATGACGGGTATATAACCATTCTATTTTATTTAGCTACGGTGAATAGACCGGTAAAAATAACAGGGTAATTTTTGCATGTTGTACCAGCCAGTCCTTTACCTTCTGATCAACCCAATATATCCGACGACCATAATAAAGGTCTGAAGGCCGATAAGGAGCAGGTGCGTAAATATCCATCATGGTTATGCAGGGAAAAATCTGCAAAAAAGAAGCCGAATGTACGGGCGCAGTCATGACCTCAACCAGAGGCATTTCTTTTGCCCATACGTGGGAGTCCATGTCCGAATACAGAGCTGCAACTACTCGTCGATGTAAGAACAACAAAAGCCTTGTAAACTGAGATGCGTTCATACAGGGGAGGATATCAACTCTCAGCTTTCAATAAACCCTTGAGAAGGGGAGTCGTCAGTCAGTGTTTGTAAATAATCTACACAGGTAAGCTTGCTAATATTATCCCCGTTTGCTAAACGGTATTTTAACCAACTGATAATTTGTTCCATTAACTGTCCCTCTGGCTTATCCAGTTTATAAGCTAATTCTCCGTGGTTTTCCCAGCAATTATAATTAATCGCAGATGCCATCCCTTGCAGGGCGCAATCAGAATGATGCCAGGCATCTAATAAATGACTGCCCAGGATAAAGGGCAATTCACTGCCGCCTTGACCACAATTTTCCGGCCGATAATAAATCTGTGGTTCGGTCATATTGATCATCAATTCACTCACCGGTGTCAAAAATGCTGACCAATCGCTGGCTATCATTGCCGGTAATAATTGACTGAGGATACGTGGGTCCATACTGCGAAAAATCACCTGTTTCTCTTGTAATATCACCTGCTGGCGTGAACGCCAATGATTAAGCTGCTGTATCCATGATTCATCACTGCGGTAAGCCCAACCCCAACTGTTATCGCTTAGGGCATGGTTATCAAGCAGATGAGCGATCGTTGATAGACAGCCTGACTTGGGCTGAACCAGCCAGGGACTTTGCGCCAGCATGTGATCCATCGGGGTATTGCTGTATAGCGGAAAAGCCTGCTCTACCCAGTCGTTGCTATAAAAGAGCGCCACCGGATCAGGTTCCGCGAGCGAATTGAGCATAAAGAAAACCGATGGTTTATTAGGGATACTCAGCCACTGTAGCCAATTTATTGATGTATTCATTCATCCTCCGGATTATTAATAACCCAATTTGTTTCTTGTTGAGCCAGCACTGCACAAAACGGTTTGGCAGGAGATTTAACATCGGGCAGAGGCGCAACCCCTTCCGGCAGTTGCAGAGACAATCCACGGCCAGTGCCGGCAGAACCTTGCCCGACTAATAAATTTGGCGAAGTCAGAATACCGCCGGGGGTTATCCGGATAAAATGACCGCCGACTTTTAAGGTAATTTCTGACGCCGCTTCCAACACCATTTTACCGCCGCTTTTTAGATGTGTTTCCTGACCGCTTTCAGCGACTAATGCATCCCCGGTCTGTAAATGTTGACTACCTGAGATACGGTGTGAAACATCTCCATCAGTGCTGTATTTCCCCGATCCTCGGATATGCTGATGATCATCCACTGAAATTTCACTATAGCGGTTATTATCGATTCGCTGTTTATGGTCGTGTTTAATATGCCAGTAAGCATCGTGCTGAATATGGGCGGTTAAATCTTTTTGCCCGTGCAGGTAAATCTCTTCTCGGTCTTTTGCATCTTCAAAGCGCAATTCATTAAAACCTTCCCCTTTGTGAGTCTGGGTCTTAAAGGTGGTTCGGGTCTTTTCGGCGGGTAAATTTAGCGGCGGCCGGTTTAAGCCGTTATAGGTGCAACCCGTCACAATCGGGCGATCAATATCGCCGTTCAGGTAGGAGACAATCACCTCCTGACCGATACGGGGGATAGCCATAAAACCGTAACCACTGCCATTCCAACCCTGAGTGAACCGTACCCAACAGGAGGCATTTTCATTGGCTTTATCATAACGATCCCAGTGAAAATGAATGCGGATACACCCCTCTTCATTGACATAAATCTCTTCTCCTTCCGGGCCGACCACAGTCGCCACTTCATCACCATCCGCCAGCGGTTTGTAGCGATATAGCGCTCGCCAATCTCTATAGCCCGAAATAAAACTGAATTCGTTATGCAGATAAGTGCCTGACTCTCCGCTATTTTCTTGCCATGCCTGCGGACACTTGCCGTGATGACGAATAGTCACGATTTGCCAGCGGGTATTCATGGCATCAACCGGGTGTTCGCTGAGGTCAAAGATTTTACCGGGCATCAGTTTAAAACAGTTGCTTTGCCCGCTACCGGCCTGACGTTGATTCTGGACGGCCTGCTGCTGACGCTGGACGAAGGGTTTCGCCTCCGCGTCTTTCTGAAAGCGGCCGTAGCTTTCAAAGAGCGCAAACAGGGTTTCCTGCCCCTCGACACGGGCATCGATATTGGCCCGGTGTGTCAGGCGGTAAGCGGGATTCCGGGGATTGTAGTCCTTATAAATGATCCGCATCGGGGTCGTGGAGACGCCCAGACGCGCCTGATTCATCACATTCATTTCGGTGGCGGTCTCTATCTGCGGGTTGTAGACCAGCGGTAAGTTGGCTGTCATCCCTAAATGGCTGTCACTGAAAAACAGCTTGTCGTCTTCAAACCAGAAATTCAGCCCTTCTTCGGCCACTAACCGGACAAAAAGTCATAATCGGATTCCCGTTTCTGCGTCACATATTCGCGTGTGTAATGAAATTCATCCAATTGGCAATCGAACAGGATGCGATGTTTTTTCAGCAAACTCGTGAGAATTTCCGGCACGCTTTGTCGATGATAAATCCGGCTGTCCTGATTCAGGTTCATCCGCCAGAGAGTGGGCCGGACGGTAAGGTAATAAATGGTGCGGTGAGCATGGGTGTCGCCTAATACAGCTTGTGTGATAACCCCGCTCACTTGACGTTGCTCAATATCGTTGAAAACCACCCGGAATTTCACCGATTGTAATAACAGTGATTCCAGATCAATATCGGCCCGTTTACTGACCAGCGTTAAGGATAAGGCAAATAATTCGGATAATTCCTCCTGTAGAGAAAATTCAGCGACCGCAAAAGTTTTCTCCGGCAAATCGATAATATGACAAAGAAAGTGTAATCCATCGTTCATATGAACTCCTTATTTATGGTGTTGGTGTTTAAAATACTACTGGTGATATAACCTTGTTAATCTGATTAGAAATAAAATAAATAAGCTACGCTGATAGCGTTATTTCATGTTCCCATACATGAATCGAAAATCGACTTCTTGAGTGCCGTTATCAATCTTGCCGCCCGGATATTCAACCCATTCGCCTTTCCCATTAGTCACCGTGACTTTCGCCATTTTGGTTTCATCCAGCTTAGGCTTAAAGATAATTTTCCATTTAGCTCCTGGAGTTAATTTAAGTCGAAAAGGACGCATTTTTAATACTTCACCTTGTAAGAATATTTTGTTTGGTCGACCTTCAACGACTTTCAAAACAGGGTAAATAACCGGGTTAAAATCAATCGTATTCGATGCGGGCATTTCGCTAATATTCGTCTGGACTGCATCATTGATAAATGCGATTAAACCGGTTGCTGAATACGGAATAGCATCTTTCACTAGATGACGGACATCGGTATAACTTACCGAAACAAAGGCCCGGTCAATCTTCCATTTACATCGGCCCCCGCCATTAAAAGGTAATTTTGTTTGAAAGTAACCGGTTTTCGGATCAGCTTTTACATCCAGACGTAATCCGTTATAAGTTGGTACCTTAAAAGGTGACATATTGGAATCGAAACGATATTTAAGACAATCTTTTGAGATATACACAGCGGATACATGTGGTTCGGTATATTTCGGTGCTATCCCTTCTACCGTGATCCATTGATTCTCTTTGGGCGGAGAAAGCGGCTCATTTGGATCAGCGCAGCCTGATATTAAAATCACGGATAAGACAGATAAGTATTTATTGATATTTTTCATGGTAACTGTTCCTCAATGCCTACAGCATTATCTGCATAGTGTGTCCAATTCCAGATCTTCCTGTTCATCTTATTTAGAAATAAATAAGCTACGCTGATGGCGTTATTTCATGTTCCCATACATGAATCGAAAATCGACTTCTTGAGTGCCGTTATCAATCTTGCCGCCCGGATATTCAACCCACTCGCCTTTCCCGTTAGTCACCGTAACTTGCGCCATTTTGGTTTCATCCAGTTTAGGTTTAAAAATAATTTTCCATTTAGCTCCTGGAGTTAATTTAAGTCGAAAAGGGAGCATTTTTGATACTTCACCTTGTAAGGATATAGTTTTTGGAAATCCTTCAACTATTTCTAAAACAGGGTAAATAACTGGGCTAAAATCAATCGTATTCGATGCGGGCATTTCGCTAATATCTGTCCGGGCAGCATCATTGATAAATGCGATTAAACCGGTGGCCGAATATGGAATGGCATCTTTCACCAGATGGCGGACATCGGTATAGGTTATGGACACAAAGGCTCGGTTAATTTTCCATTTGCATCGGCCCCCGCCATTAAAAGGTAGTTTTGCCTGAAAATAACCAGTTTGTGGATCAGCCTTCACTTTCAGGCGAAGTCCATTATAGGTTGGCACCTTATAAGGTGACATGTCAGCATGTAGCTGATATTCAAGGCAATCTTTTGAAATATACTCTGCGGATACATGTGGTTCGGTATATTTCGGTGCTACCCCTTCTACGGTGATCCATTGATTCTCTTTGGGCGGAGAAAGTGGCTCATTAGGATCAGCACAGCCTGATATTAAAATCACGGATAAGACCGATAAGTATTGCTTGATATTGATCATGGTAAGTTTTTCCTTCTCCCGACAGCAGTAACACTATTTTATGTATCGGGAATCAACTGTTTGGGTATCGGTTTCAATATGTCCGTTAGGATATTCAACCCATTCCTTTTTTTTAGTCACAGTTATCTTCGGCATTTTGGTTTCATCCAGCTTGGGTTTATAGGTAATTTTCCATTCAGCGCCCGGTGTTAATTTTAACCTAAAAAAACGTTGAGCTACTTGGCCTTGCAAGAATATTCTTTTCGGCCTCCTTTCAACCATTTTCAAAACAGGATAAATAATGGGACTGTAATTGATGATATTCAATGCCTCAGTTTCATTAAGATTTGTCCGGACTGCATCGTTGATAAACGCAGTTAAACCTGTTCCCTCAGCGCCTTCCTCCTGAACAGCATCTTTTACCAAATGAAGAACATCGGTATAACCCACTGTTACAAAAGCCCGGTCAATTTTCCACTTACATCGGCCGCCGCCATTAAAAGGTAATTTCGCTTGAAAGTAACCGGTTTTCGGATCAGCTTTTACATCCAGACGTAATCCGTTATAAGTTGGTACCTTAAAAGGTGACATATTGGAATCGAAACGATATTTAAGGCAATCTTTTGAGATATACACAGCGGATACATGTGGTTCGGTATATTTCGGTGCGACTCCTTCCACCGTAATCCACTGATTCTCTTTGGGCGGAGAAAGCGGTTCATTGGGATCAGCGCAGCCTGATATTAGAATTACTGATAAAACCGATAAGTATTGTTTAATATTTATCATGGTAAGTTTTCCTCAATTTCTACAGCATTATCTGCATAGTGTGTTAAGGCCAACGGTCCCTGTTGGTCTTGTTGAGTGCAAATTAGCGTTTGCTTTAGTTGATGGTCCATTTGTAAAAATAATGCATCGCGTTGCCGAATATCAGCAACAATATCGGTCCTTTCATTCAACGTTTTTTCAAATAATTGTTCCTGATCCCGGAAAAAATGGTATCTATCCGGTGCAATCAGTTCTGCCAATCGTGCGCCAATGTAACAGGCATATTTCCTTGAACGATGCTCAGGGAAACCTAGGGCATCTTTTTCGGTCGGATTCTCATTCAGCGGAAACCATTTGGCTTTATCCGCATCACTTATCCGTTTAAAAAATCCTTTCTGAATTTCCCCGGCATTCTTTAGATTGTGTTCCGTTTCATGGCTTAATGACGGAATTAAATACAATTTTGTTTTGGTGGGTAAAGTGGTTCTGAGTCTTATATGGTTGCTTGGGTTACGCTCTTCCTGCCATTCAATAACCAGATTGATTTTACAAAAGTGCACTATTTTTCCGTGATGCAAGAAAATTTCACCGCTTTTGGTAACATCCAGCAACTCAATAGGGCTGAATAGATAGCCTAGCGGTCCCCAACAGTCATATAGCCAGTTATCCAGATTTTTTTCCGGTGGTAATGAAGGGATTGGGTCATCTTCATTCACATGGCGATAATGGGTAATATCTGTTAATTCTCGTATAGCACTGAGGGTTAATACTCTGGGCATCCCATAACTATAGAGGCAGGGATTGCACTCTTTCAATTGAGCACTGTGTAATAATGCCAATGCTCCCCCTAAACTGTGTCCACACACAAACAACCTTTTGCCTGTGGTCAAATCCAGAATATCACTAAATACTGCTATATCTTTATTACTGGGAGTTCTTAACTTTCCAACCAGACTGAATGCTTCCCAAAAACCTTTATGCACCTTACCACTATGGATAAACCCACTGCACAGCGCTTTTTCATCGCAATCTAGCACTAAAGGCTGGTACGTAGCATCGGTCAAGACATCTTCTTTGCTGGCTGTACCCCGCCAACTGACAATCACATCATTTTTACTGGCTACATAAAATAGTTGGGTGTCACCTCGTACCTCATCAATGTTTGATGAATCAATAAATTCCACCCGCGTATAACGTTCACTAAACGGTACATCGTAAACTACAGGCGTTGCCGATAATGTCTCCAATTTATAGGGCAATTTTGAAACATCCACCATTTGCCGGTTAAAAAAATGTTTAACCGAACCTTCAATATCAACATCCTCATCGGCATAGGCCAGCACGCTCATCAAGCACTGGTTATAAGCATTCACAATGGAATACTCTTTTTGATGATGCAGCAGCAGAACCCAGGCCCGAAACGGGCATACTTCCAGAACATACCGTCGATTCATCGGATAGACCTCATAGCCTTGTGGTTCCGGGTCCGGGAAGTGATAAGGGGGTGGAATGTCTTTAGGATCTTTCCAATCCTTAATATCCGGTAACCCATCACTGATCTGCCCGATGGTCACATAGCGATATTGATAGCCTTCGGCTTCCGCTTTTGGCTTCACCACCGAAGCCTCTTCACCGCGTATTTCCCGCAACGGACGCTGTTCCATTTCATCGGCCAGTGGTTGGGCGCCGATATACAAGGTTACCGGATGGGGCGGCATATCTTCTTCCCTTAATAATCCATTGCCATCGGTAACGCCTTTACGTCCTAGCCGAGGATTTCCTCGGATTTTCAAACGATAAGGCATATTGATCAAGGGTTTCCCCTGTTCATCCACCAACTGAAATTCCAACCAGTTTTTCAGCATGTCTTTACAATCAAGACAATCGAGTGGGCTTAATTTGCTCATTGATACTATCTCCTTACGATTAACGTTAGATATAAGGGCGTAACCCGAACATCATGTGGTGAAAATCCCACAGGATTTTTCCTGTCTGGCCATCAATAACCTTCATCATCACAAAAGCGCCCATGCTGATGAAAAGCGTCATCAGGCGTGTCACCACCAGACTGAACTGATGCATCTCCCCCTGATTGGCATAACAATCCGGGTTCAATGTCAGGACGAGTTGATGGCCCCGCACTGGAACCCCTTTGTCGAGGCGATCTATTGGGATGTTATCCAGCCGAACGATCCCGTCGATATGTTCCTGAATACGTTTGCTTAATGACCGATCGGAGGAGAAATCGAATAGCTTGATCAGCTCTTTTAACGAGTGGGTTTGAAAAGCCATCCAGGGTGATACGGAAAGGAAAGAGATGAGTGACCAGGCCGATCTACCTGTCTGATCCTCCGTCATTGTTGAGTGGCAGGCAGCAGAAACTGGGGTGATATTGCTCACTTTCAGCCCCGAGGCATATTCTCCCGGTAGATTAATCTCTCCGATACCCAGGTTAGAAGCCCGTGTCTGATAACCGGTAAATTGACAAAAAATGGATTGTGGCGGCAGGTTATTCGCTGGTTCGCCATGACAGTCAAAGAAGTGAAGATGTTGCAGGTTATTCTGCGACATATCGCATTCCGTCTTAAGCTGATAATAGTAAAGAAACTCAGCATCCGGCAGAAAATGAGCGGTTAGGGAGAATTTCTCAATCGGCAGATAGCGGTATGGCTGCCCCCGCTCTAGCTTCGGTTCAGTGGATGTGTAAACGTGGTTCAGTTTGAACAGTTGCTTGGTCGAATCCAATGGGATTTGATAATGGTTGGCTTCACTGTTTACCGAGATATTCGCACTCATCGGCTCCAGATGTCTTACCGGCACGCAGTCCAACAGAAAGGTTTGGGAAATATCGTTTAGCATCAGATGACCATCAAACCGAAAAATCAGTTCGAATGTCCGGTCTGCGTTCAACGTCACCAATGGACAATCATTCTTGATATCAATCGTCACAAAATCATGCACATGGGGCAGATAATAGTACTCTGTCATCAGTTGCAAGATAGAGTATGGCGTGGTTTTCATCGTGGGAAGGATGGCAACCTGCCGCTCGGTTCCCCACAATGCCGGGACTGGGTAACAGCGATCGAGCGTGATGGTTTTGTCCTGCGTCCGTAACAAGACATCACACAGATTAAAGTCAAGCCATAAGGCTAATTCAGCGGCTTGCAGACGATCGCTGCCCAGAAAGAAATGTAGCGGTCGGCTTCGCCACTCTAAGATATTCTCCGAACATTGCAGTGTCAGCGTTATCTCACTGTACTCTGGGGTTGCATTCAGTTGTCGATCAATCACCGTCAGTGGTTCGATATGCAGAGGGCAGCAGGTTTCAAAACTGACTTCCTCTTCTCCTTCGCCGGCAAAAACCGGCATCCCTTCTGGTAGCGTCATCGCGCCTAGGTGATGTTTCCCAGTGGGTGAAAATTGAACGATACTCGTGGGAGGGATTGGGCACATGGCGTATGGCCAGACGTGTGCCAGTATCCCTAAGTAAAGTTCAGGAAAATCATCCTCGATCTTGTAGCGAAGACGGGCAATTAACAGCGCAAAGCCCTGCATCACTCGCCCGACATCCGGATCAGATAAAAAATCTGCCAGGTGCGGATGTTCTTTTGCGGCTTCCTGCGCCAATTGCTGCATATAATGCAATTCTTGTAGGAATAGGGACTCTTTTTTATTCATAACACACTGTCCTATAAGGTTTTGATCTGAAAAGATGTTTGTGAGGCGATCAAGGCGGCGCCACAGGAGGTTTTCATGCCCTCTAGAGCGAGCCCTTGTTGATTGGTTCCGATCACGGTTGAGGTTCCCTCAGCAATGGTTTGATGCCCGCCACACTTTGGACACGACACCGGATCGTTAATCCGCGCCACGCCTTTACCCAAAACCTTAAAACTGCCGTCACTGGCTAAGACAGAGCCGCCATGAGAGGTTTTGTCTCCTTGTCGTATTACATTTTTTAGCGTCATATTTTGTCCAGACGTTGAAATAATTAATTCTTTTGCCAAAGAAATAACGTAGTAAAAGTCCCACCATCACAGATAAAAAGAGTGAATTAATGGCGAGTTGAGTGATAGGAAGAACCGAGATCAATCCCAATCAGTTAATCCCCAAGAATAAGGGGAACGGGGGGGTAAAATTTTTTTAAATATAGTCCATATGATGGAACTTAATTAATAATTAAACATTCATCAGATAGCAAGGATTTTTTTCAAATTTACAAAAATATGAATTTGTAAGAAAGTGTTACAAACTCAATATGGAATCAATGCTATATCAAGCTATCTCGAATTCACTATATTAATCTTTAATTAAAAAATATTTTTATTACAATCTATTATGATGATTAATGGCATTATCTATTTAATCGTTGTTTTAATAATTAAGCCTTGGTTAATACAGCCGGAAAGGAGTGATGAGAGAAGAGAATCTTATATGCATGCTTTGTTTAGGAGTAGTCTGTAATAATAATACCTATGGTGATAGTTACTATATTTAATATCAAATGGATGATGATAATGGTATTTTATCGCTATATAAATACCAGTGCAGCTTGATAGGGCTGATCTGAAAGCACCGTAGAAACTGCACTCGATACCGAATTAAGTATCGTCTAATTCCATGAGAAAGATTAACTCAAATCAAGCACCAATGTTTGTCATAGTGGTTCATCTGAAACTTTTCCCAATGATAATAGATTCACCCCATTGTTAAATTTATTCCCAATCCCACAAGAGATGGTAACGATCCCGTGACCAGCGATAATAGAGCGCTAAAAAGGCATTAATATTATTAATGGGAAATTGTTCGAAGTCGAAATCTTCATCTTCATCCAAATCAAGTAATTCGCTCACCCATTGTCGTGTTTCTACATATTCCTCATGGTCAGGATCATTCAGTATTGCGATTAAATTTTCATAACTGTCAATTCCGCCGGTATCTTCCAGGGGACAGGCGCGATCACCATTCAGACAATAAAAAGGAAGCGGAAGGTTATTTGCCGGATAATCGCTGTTTTCTAAAGTAATTTCGTGTTCCCATCCATCGCCGAAATCATAGATATAAGTAAAAGATCGCCCTTTTTGTTTAATCAGGTCAGTTAGACGGTATAAATCTTCTTCCTTGCCATCAGATGGGCTTTCTGGCATTTCTGTTAGTCGCAGTTTGTCAATACGAAATTCATGTAGATGACTATCCTGCCATCCCATCACGATCTGTATCACGTCATGCAGCCTGTCAAAGGAAATAGAGGCTGGAACGACAAATTGACGCCAAATAGCGGGTTTTGAGCCTGTAAGTGTTATTTTTAATTGATAGAATTTTTCATTCATCACTAATCTCCTAATGGTTTTGAGATGATTCTTTCCGTGTGTGCCATCTATTGTCAATATTTTATTGAATTTTCCTGGCTGGGTTACCAGAATACCAACATGTTTAGCTGTGGTATGAAAAGCTTGGGTTAGGCCATCAATTTTAGTGGCGAATGTTCATAATAGCTTTTAATAACAGATAGTTTGCTTTGACTCGCTTTCTCTTTACTGAATATCGATTGAGAGGATAATCTTTCTAGTGTTTAAGGTGGATATTTTCACTATTTTTCAGTTAGTTATCGTTGCCCTCGGATATATGTCTTCGCGCATAAGCTACTGACTAAGTATAGTTTAAAATCACGATCAAGGTCGATATATTCAGAGTTTTTGCTATTAACAAAAAAAACGCATATTATTTACATGCTGTTAATCAAATATTGAAGATTAATAACTGTTCAAGCTGAGGAAATCCTTAACTAAGTTACAGATGAATGAGTAAGATGTTTTTTTACGCGTTAGTTCAATGGCTTCGTGTAGCAATCTGAATGGTGTTGCTTGAAGTTGCATCATGATGGTAGCTGACTAGCCGCAGATTTTCTTATTGTAAAACCACTTCTATTAATAAGAAAAGGTTATGAATTTTTTGGTGTTTTATTGTTATCGATTTATTTAAAGGAAATGAGTAAGTATGTTGTTGAGTAAAAAAATCCAAGAAAATTTCACTTTGATATGCTTATTTGGTTTTATTTCATTGGCCCATTTAAGCCTTGGATATCAGCTAAAGTTTATATATGTATTTAGTGCTTTTTCAATTCTGATATTATTGTCCAATTTTAATAAATATATATATTATATCTTGGTATTCATGATTGGATTCATTGGCGTGATTTATTCTCCTGTTGGATTGAATTATGGTTTCCCCGATGTCAATTCAGTAGGGTCTTTAATTTATACTAATAAAAATGAAGCGTTAGAATATATCAGCGGGTTACCGATTTTTACCTATTTAGTGGTGTTGGCTACTATTATATTAATGATTTTATCTTTTAAGGTAAGAGTAACGCTGAAGAGAAAGAGTATAATATTTTTATCACTATTTTCTGTATTATCAGCTTTCTGGTCACCGGTAAAAGGGTATATAAATTCCGGTTTCGACCCTGATTTTAATTTATTGGCATCAGGATTGCCCGAAATTAGATTTTTTAGTGATATTATTGAGAGCTATAAAGAAGTTAATTCAGAAAGAATCAGGTTCGCGGAAATAATAAAACAGAAAGATTCTTGGCAGCCTGTGGTAAAAGAGGATAAATATGAAACCTATATCATGGTCATTGGTGAAAGTGTTAGAAAAGACTTTATGAATGCGTATGGTTTTCCTTATAACAATACGCCGTGGCTGGACAAGGCTAATGGCAAGATATTTACAAATTATATCTCATCAGCGGCATCTACCCAGTTATCTTTGACTAACTCACTGGCTCTGAAAGGTGAGAACGCGATCAATTTGAATGATAGTGTCATAACGTTGGCGAAAAAAGCCGGGTTTTATACCTATTGGATATCTAATCAGGGGATGAAGAGTGCTTTTGATTCTCCGGTTGCGTTGATTGGACAACAGGCAGATAGTGTCCACTTCCTGAAAAGTGGAAATTCTGATGACCGGCGTTATTTGCCTGATGATAAATTGGTGCCTTACATTAAACAGGCATTAATGCCAGAAAAGAAGAAAAAGCTGATTGTTATTCACCTGATGGGATCTCACCCACAGGCGTGCGTTAGAACGAATGGAAAATATGATCTGTTCTTACAATCGGAAGAAATTTCTTGTTATGTAAAAAGCATATCGAATACAGATGAGCTGCTTTCTGAAATTGCATCTGAGGCTAATAAGCATCATGTAAGATGGACGATGCTTTATTTTTCAGATCATGGGCTTTCTTATGTTAATAAAGGAACCGATCAAGAAAACCTGACACATGATGATGAAAATAAACAGAGTTTTCAGGTGCCGTTTTTTATTACCGGCAGTGATTATTCTGATCGTGAAAAAATAACGGCACAAAGAAGTGGATTGCATTTTCTGACTCTGTTTTCTGAATGGCTTGGAATAAGAGAAAGGAATATTCCCGATGATTGTAATATGATGTCTAATAGTCAATGCAATGATCAAAATAAGATTATTACCTTTGAAAATGAAGTTAAAGATTATGATGAATTAAATGAAGATCTCCCCGATACACAGCTCTTGTCGAAGAATATCAATTGATGATTTACTCATTGAGTAAAATTAAATGAAAATAAGGGATTTCCTCTTTGAGGAAATCCCTCTTACAATCCCTCACACTTTAGTTAAGCCCTGATGACATGTACTGTCTTGTGTTAGAATATTGATAATGAACCCAGGAGTATATTATAGTGTTAAACTTTCAAATCGATAAAATTAATATATTTGAAATTAAGTTAAATAACATGAACAATTATATCTTAAAAGAATACTAATCTGTTTATGAACTAATATCGTTATGATATTAATTTAATATAAATTCTTCTTTTAAAACAATAAATTATCGGTAGGATTTTCCTGTGTCTAAAAAGGCTTCTGATAAATATATAAGTAATTTTCTCATCTAAACTGTGATTTATACCAGTAGTTATTTCAGATTTAGTAGTTAATTATTAGAATGATAGAGGACTCTTAGTGCAACTTAATCCAATGAAGGGGTGCAAAAATGAATCAAACTGTAGATGTTCTCATTTGTGTGGATGTTGATTGTATTATTAATGATTATAATGAACTGGGAACAAATTCGGACAACCCTACAATGGTAAATAATAAATATTTTCATTACATTACTAATAATGAAAACGCTTATATACCTAAAAATAATGCTACGGGTGAATTGATAGTAAAAATGGGTGTTGACGATATTATCAGATGGAGAATAATGTCTTTAACTCAACAATTGACACATTCAGTAAACTTATACAAAAAAACTAAAGAAAATACCTATAAATTTATAGCACCGATGAAATATACTCAGGAAGTCACAAAGATTACTTACCCGGAACAAAACGATAAGCAAGTACCCGGTACACCGTTTAAATATGGAATAGAATCTATAACACAATCCTATATGGAATCAAAAGGTAAGAAGTCAGGTAAAGAAAAATTGACTTTTATAATAAGCATACACTATAACCTTGAGTTAATTGGGTATATTTCTCATAGCTCTTTTGTTCAC
>NZ_JXSK01000015.1 GCF_001083805.1 Photorhabdus luminescens subsp. luminescens
GGTACTGGTTGTGTGTTGAAGAATTGTATTATTGGCGATGATTCTATTATTAGCCCTTATACAATTGTTGAAGATTCTGAAATGGAAACTGGCTGTACTGTTGGGCCTTTTGCTCGTTTGCGTCCCGGTTCTAAACTTGCTGAAAAAGCCCATGTAGGGAATTTCGTTGAGATGAAAAAATCTTACTTGGGTAAAGGTTCTAAAGCTGGACATTTGACTTATCTTGGCGACGCAGATATTGGTCGTGATGTAAATATTGGTGCAGGTACTATTACCTGTAACTACGACGGCGCTAATAAATTTAAAACCATTATTGGTGACGATGTTTTTGTTGGTTCTGATACTCAGCTTGTTGCTCCAGTGACTGTTGCTAAAGGCGCAACAATCGGAGCAGGGACAACAGTGACAAAAAAACATAGCTGAAAATGAACTGGTAGTAAGCAGAACTAAACAAACACATATTCAGGGGTGGAAACGCCCTGTGAAGGAAAAAAAATAAAATAATAATCCCACTCTACAGGCTCGGGGACCGGTAAAACCGGAAAACAATCAGGCTCTTGACATATAAAGGGCTTTCATCAGCCCTATTTTTAGGAATAAAACTGATGTGTGGAATTGTTGGTGCAGTAGCACAACGAGATATTGCAGAAATCCTGATTGAAGGATTACGTCGTTTGGAATACCGCGGTTACGACTCCGCCGGCTTGGCGGTTGTTGATAACGAAAAAAATATGCTTCGTCTGCGTGAAGTCGGTAAGGTACAAGTACTTGCTGATAAGGTTGATAAGCAGCAAGTACTTGGTGGGACAGGTATTGCTCATACCCGTTGGGCTACGCATGGTGAACCAAACGAGAAAAATGCTCACCCGCATATATCTGATTATATTGCCGTTGTTCACAACGGTATTATTGAAAATTATGAAGAATTGCGAGTTCAATTAATTGAACTCGGTTATCAGTTTATCTCGGATACTGATACGGAAGTTATTGCCCATCTTGTTCATTGGGAACAAAAACAAGGGGTACTTTGTTGGAGGCTATTCAACGAGTTATTCCTAGGCTACGCGGTGCTTATGGTGCAGTCATCATGGATAGCCGTGATCCTGGAACAATAATTGCTGCAAGATCCGGTAGTCCTTTGGTTATAGGCCTGGGTGTTGGAGAAAATTTTCTGGCGTCTGATCAGTTGGCGCTATTGCCTGTTACTCGTCGTTTTATCTTCCTTGAAGAAGGGGATATTGCTGAAATAACTCGTCGCACTGTGCGTATTTTTAATGCTCAGGGCAAACCGGTTGAACGGGAGCAGGTTGAATCCAATATTCAGTATGATGCTGGTGACAAAGGTGTTTATCGTCATTACATGCAAAAAGAGATCTATGAACAGCCAATGGCGATCAAAAGTACTTTAGAAAGGCGTTTGAGTCATGGGCAAGTAGATCTGTCTGAACTTGGTCCTAACGCCGCTGAATTATTAGCTAAAGTAGAGCATATTCAGATTGTTGCTTGTGGTACATCCTATAACGCGGGAATGGTTTCCCGTTATTGGTTTGAAGCATTGGCTGGTATTCCTTGTGATGTAGAAATTGCTTCTGAATTTCGTTACCGCAAATCAGCACGCCGTTCAGGAAGCTTACTGATCACCTTGTCTCAATCGGGTGAAACCGCAGATACATTGGCAGCACTGCGTTTATCTAAAGAGCTTGGATATCTCACATCGTTGACTGTCTGTAACGTAGCGGGTTCTTCTTTAGTACGTGAGTCTGATTTTGCTCTGATGACCAAAGCCGGCGCAGAAATTGGTGTTGCTTCAACTAAGGCGTTTACAACTCAGCTGACAGTATTACTGATGCTGGTGGCTTACCTTGGACGCTTGAAAGGTGTTGATGCAGATCAGGAGCAAGAAATTGTTCATGCATTACATGCACTACCAAGCCGTATCGAAGGCATGTTATCGAAAGATAAAATTATTGAAGCGCTGGCGGAAGATTTTTCTGACAAACCCACGCTTTGTTCCTTGGCCGTGGTGATCAATATCCGATTGCGGTTGAAGGGGCTTTGAAATTAAAAGAGATTCTTATATCCATGCTGAGCTTATGCTGCCGGTGAATTAAAACATGGCCCACTAGCACTGATTGATGCAGATATGCCGGTTATCATTGTAGCCTCCGAACAATGAACTGCTAGAAAAACTGAAATCTAATATCGAAGAAGTACGTGCCCGTGGTGGATTGCTATATGTGTTTGCTGATCAGGACGCGGGCTTTACTGATAGTGAAGGAATGAAGATTATTCCATTGCCGCATGTTGAAGAGCTGATTGCACCAATATTTTATACTGTGCCACTGCAATTGCTTTCCTATCATGTTGCTCTGATTAAAGGAACTGATGTTGATCAGCCTCGTAATTTGGCTAAATCAGTGGACCGTAGAATAATCGTTTTATAGTAAGACGTTGAAATAAGCCTCTGTACATTAAAAATACAGAGGCTTTTTTTGAGTTAAGAAAATTTATCATTATTTCTTGCCGATAAAAATAGATTACGCTATTGTAATGTTATATTATTACATTTTGGCGAAATTATGAAACCAGATATCCATCCAAACTACCGGGTAGTTGTATTTCACGATACTAGTGCTAATGCCTATTTTACAATTGGCTCCACGATTCGCACAGAACGGATAATTACCTTAATGGGAAGAATACCCATATGTCACTATTGATGTGTCATCAGAATCACATCCTTTTTATACGGGTAAGCAGAAAACCTTGTCTCAGGAAGGAAGCACTGCACGATTCCAGAAAAAATTCGGGCGTTTTATTGGTAATAAATAAATTGAGAGATCATAAAAAATGCAGGTGTTAAGTTCACTTAAAACAGTAAAAACTCGCCATCCGGATTGCAAAATTGTAAGCCGCCGTGGTCGATTATATGTTATTTGTAAATCTAATCCGCGTTTTAAGGCAGTTCAGGGAAAGAAAAAGAAACGTTGATGCTCAATTGCTAATGGTTGAACTCGCAGTTTATAACTGCGGGTTTTCTGTTCATATTTAATTTTATTTCTGATTGTCTTGGAAATAACTGACCTAAACTTTGTTTGGGAATGGAATTAGCATAATTAAACTTAATGTAAATAAAATTTATATTTTATGAGAAATGAAACTTCATTAGTGCTTGTTGTATAGTATAAAATTAAATATTAAATCAGTTGTTTTTGCTACAAATTTACCCTCCAAAATAGTTTATAATTTATTCTTATCAACACGTTTTTCATAAACTACAATTCTGGTCATTTATTGACACCTGAATATAGCCAATCTTCGCCATATGTAACCTTGCCTAATACCAATATGAAACTATTCTTTCTGAAATTTCACACATAAGTAAGTTTGAAAATCTTGGTTTAGTGGAAACGGTAAATTTGGCTAAAGGTGCAGTTCCAAAACAACCGGAAAGTGAATGGCAAAGTTCTAACTGAGGATATTAATATTACGTCTCAGGATATCTTTAATGGCAGGCAATATCCATCCCCGACAAAGCTAATTTAAATGATTATCAAACGCCAGGGCTTTATTATCAGGGTTTGAATGCACAAGCAGGATCTGGCAATAACTATCCTGAACCATTTGCAGGTTCACTTGTTGTGCTAAAAGCTGCTGGAATCATTCAACGCTATTTTATTTATAATAGCAGCCGAATACACACTCGTTCCTTAAATGACGTCGGAGTATGGACATCTTGGGCACAAGAATATAACACGCTGAATAAACCAGCGACGAGTGAGCTCGGTTTGATGGAAACCGTTACCAAAGCCGCAAACGCGTTGCAACGTAGCGGGGGCAATGTAACAGGTGACATAA
Organism: Photorhabdus luminescens subsp. luminescens; assembly: GCF_001083805.1. Taxonomy (GTDB): domain Bacteria; phylum Pseudomonadota; class Gammaproteobacteria; order Enterobacterales; family Enterobacteriaceae; genus Photorhabdus; species Photorhabdus luminescens. Next base: position 3,859 of record NZ_JXSK01000015.1, read on the forward strand.
TTATTACTACTGACTCTATGCTAAGTTGGAACAGAAACACTGACTTCGCCTCTATCGGTTTTAAAAACACCGGAGATGGTGATACAGACTCCTATATGTGGTTCAGAACGGGAGATAATGGTAACGAATATTTCAAATGGCAGCATGCCCTCTCTGGAGGGCCAACCAATGAATGGATGAGTCTTAAATCTGATAATCTTCGGGTTAGAGGGTATCAAGTCTATCATGAAGGATATAGGCCAACCGCTGCGATTATTGGTACTTATACAAAATCAGAATCAGATACGCGTTATATTCAAGACATTCGCCTTGGCGCTAAAGAGAACGTGCAAGTACAGAAAAGCCCTGAAGACGAAGACGTAAGCGGGTATGCCATTATTGCTGTAATCAATGGAAATAGAGATAAGTTAGTTAACACCGTAAACCGTAGGCCAATACAGAAGAAGGTTAACGGTATATGGATGAATATATCTAATATTTAGTAAGGTGATGAATGTATGCAAAATATTAAAAATTTTTCCCAATACATACCTGACTCAAAACAAGCCAGAAAATTCATTGCGGATTTTAATGTCATTTATTTGAAGTCAGAAGACGGCCAAGACTGGTATGAATGCCAGAAAAGCTTTAACCCTGATACAATCAAAGTAATGTATGATTTTAATAATGTAATCCGTTCTATATCAGGAGATATATCAGCTTTTAACCCAGATGGAATGAGTGTGGCTGAGGTGAGTAATTTGCCTGATTCTTGTGATATTTCTGGTAAGTGGCAATATATAAATGGTGCTATTGTTCCGCGTAAGTACACAAAGGGCGAGTTAATTACTCAAGCAGAAAGACATAAAGAGGAACTGTTAGCCCTTGCCAGCAATAATATTGCCCCCTTACAGGATGCCATTGATCTGGACGAAGCAACTGCGGAAGAGATAGAGCAACTCAAAGCCTGGAAAAAATACCGAATGCAAGCAAACCGCATTGATCCCACTATAGCACCAGATATTGAGTGGCCTGCACAACCTGTATAAATAATATAGGCCCGCAGTTCACAAACCGCAGGCCTTTTTTCTACTCTGGCTTTTTAGGGTAATCAAAATGTTTATCCAATGCGCCAAGACCCACAGGAATGGAAAAAATACCGAGTCATACTTAACAGGGTTGATACTTCAAAGACATCGGAAATCGACAGGCCAATATAGCCTTAACTGAAAAAAGACCGGAGACAGAATAACGCCCGGTCTCGATAATTTTATTATGCTGGTATTTGTGGCCACTCAATATCTGAAGCCATTGAAGTATCAACACGGCTCAGTAATACCACATACTTCTTCCAGGCAAGCAATAATGTTTTCTCTGCGTCTGAGGCCATCTCAGTCTCAATAGCATATTGTAATAAAGTCATGGCTTCATCAGCCTGTTGGCGACGAGTGACACGTTGTTGTTCTGCCTGTTTAATCTGATTGGCTTTTTGAGCTTCAATGTCCGTTACCCATATTTCACCATCCCACTTGTCAAAATCGGTGCTTGGCTGTTTGAATGTCAGCATTTCTGGTAATTCACCAGGTTTAATGATTTCTTTCTGTTCCCCAGTTTGTGTGTCGTAGGCTATTTTTCCTCGATAATCTGGTACAATTTGCCAACCGGTTAAATCAGATGAACGGCAGGCGACATATCCCTCTTGGGTATCAGGTGGCACGTCTGCGCAGGAATTGGCAGGAAGACCGACACCAACGGGAAGATACTCATCAGAACTGTTTAAATATTCCAGCGTAATCGCATCGTAATTAAACACAACGATACTTCCGGTACTGATAGCAATATTATTTTTATCCAGTACAGCCTTATTCATCAGGTAATCCTCACAATGTAATTAAATGCCACGTTTCGTGGACGTGTTTCTATTCCTGTCGAAGCCGAAACCGCATTATCCATATAACCGAAACCACCAGCTCCCCTTCCAATAGCAATACCTAATCCACGAGGATCAATTCCGTAGTTAACGCCTTGGTGGACACTATTGAGAATATAACTTAGTGTACCCACCCCTCGATTCCACCATTTGAGTTGAACCACATCCGTCCAATCCTGTGACTATGTGGAGCAATATCTGCCAATTGAGAGGACAGTCGATATCGACTCAATATCTACCTCACGTCCATCATCCCAGCCCCGGATAAACTTCCGCTAATTTTGGATATAAAGACTTATCAAAGATTGCTCCATTACATTTCACCCACCCATTTGGTGGTATGTCAGTCGGCCAGGGAAGCGGTATTCCTACCGGGATCTCTTCAAATACAGACATGAGTATTATGCTGCCCTTACAATGTAGTTAAACGCTACGTTACGTGGCCTTGATACCCCTATATAAGTAGCACTGGTAGTCCAAGTCGTTGCTGAACCTCCAGAAGCTCTAGCTCTTAATTGAATATCTTTATTTTGGGGGGTATCCCACTGTAATTTCGTACGCTCATTAACTGAGAAGTTAACAACATTATCAGCAGGTTGATGAACTTCCTGTAGTAAATAAGACCCTTCTTGCCATACCAATAATGTACGATCTGGATCAACGCCACGTTTGTCATCCCAACCACGGATAAATTCACCCCGTAAATCGGGCAAATTACCACCAGGATAAGCCTTGGCTAATTCTGGAAATTTCGCTTTATCAAAGGCCGCGCCATTACATTGCAACCACCCATCCGGCAGTGTAGCCGTCGGCCAAGGAAGTGGTACACCTATCGGAATTAGCTTTTCCAATAAACCAAGGTTTTTCACAAAAGCATTTTTATCTGGGATATCCGCACCATTTTGGTTTTTTGCCAATTTACTATTAGCATTATCATAAGCTGCTTTTACTGCTTTGGGTGTTGCTGCTGTAGTTTCATCATTACTGTTAATGGCACTATTAAGTTTTGTAAAACCTTTCTCTGTCAACGTAGCATCTGGATGATTGCGGCTTTTTTCATGTTTCTGAATGGAGCTATCTACATAATCACGAGTTGCCAGAACTACAGAGGGATCGATTTTCAGCGTTACCGAATCCGTATTGCTAACAATCAAGATCATTCTGACAGTTTGTGTTCTACCTGAACCTTCCTGTAATTGTGGTTTATAGGTTTCTGGGCAGTTTGCTACCGCAATCAAGTTACCCTCACTGTCAAGCAAACCAATTTCACGCATCCACCAACCACCCTCACTTTCAGGGATAATTTGTTCGGCAATAATTTGGTTTGTGTTTACCGGATCGACACTTAATGTATTAATTGCAGCACGACGTTTTTCATTAACTAATTTGGTCTGATTGACATCAGGAGAGGGTAATTTACCACCACCATCACCAACAGCCATGTGGGTAATATCAACCTTTGTCCCCAAAGCAGCAGCATTTGCTAGCTTTGCCGCTCCCAGATTGGTTAGAATTGCAAAGTATTTCATTGTGAAATCCTCAATGTATCTGTTTCGATCAAATGAATTGCTGCCCCTAAAGGCATATTGTCGCTAGTTGTGATTATTTCAGGGAGATATTGGTAAATAGTAAGATCATCTCCACTATAACTCGTTGCAGCGCAATAAAATTCGCCCTTAACATCCAGATTGATTGACAAACCTATCAAATGACGGCTTACAGGCTTGGCATCAGAAATTAGCCGTTCTAACTCTAAAAAAGTTTCCTCGGTGATCCCGTTTTCCTGCACCCCTATCGCCAACCGGAATGTGCCGGGCGTTTCGTTGTTCAGCCACCATTCCTTTATCTGAATGAGATAACCAAGCGGTTCTACTACGCGACGGACGGCACCAATGGTTCCCTTATGTTTGTGCAGAAATAGCGAGTTTTTTATTACGTCCCGCTTAGTGCTTACGGGCCAGTTTTCGTCCCAGCGATCAACCGACCACGCCCACGCCAGATAGGGTAATAATTCTTCAGGGCAAGTATCAGGATTCCAGAGTTGGCGAAGTGGTACTGGAATATTTTGCAATTGCGAACACGCCTTAGCAGCAGCCAACTCCAAAACCGTAGAACCTGTTGGTAACAGGCGGTCATTCATCAGAGCCTCCTACTATCAAACCTGGATTTGGCTTGGAACAATCAGCAGCTTGTGTCTTACCTAATTCCAGTTTTGCACCGGTACAATAAGGAGCCTGATCTTTACACAGAATTATGTCCTTCGTCGGGCTCTCAGTTCTACCTGTTGTACTCCTGCGACATGCAGGGCAGCATAAATGGCAGATAACCGAATATCTCTCCCCAACTTATGTTGATCTAGCACGTACTTATCCATATTTTGTTGAGCCAATTTACGGATAGGTTCAGATTCAGGTGTCGGATAGAGATAAAGCACAGCATCAATTTGATATTCCACTATTTTGGCTGACTGCACTTTTACTCGATCAGCAACTGGTCTGACGTTTTCATCATTAAGCGCCACAATCACTTTATCCAGTAACTCTTGTGAAGCTACACCTTTATGCGCTTTATCTTCTTCGTCTTCTTTATCTTTTTCCCATATCCATTTCCGCGACAAAACAGTCACAGTTACATTGGCCGGAGATGGGCTGATAACGGAAACATCTGTAACAGTTTGATATTCACCTTTGTATTCATTTCTATTAGCACGAATACTTTCATTAACTTTAAGGGCATGATATTCATACGCCCCTATCGGCCCTGCAACACTTAGCCCTTCGAAGGCTCTTTGGATGCGATCACGGAAGGTACTATCAGGCTCCATAACTGCTCGAGTAACGTTATAGTTCGCCCCTAACTGGTCTAAATCGCTACTGGTTGCATAGGCCAACATTACTGCACGGGCAGCTTCATTAACCCGCTGGCGTAATATCAATTCCCGGTAAGCGTTTTCCTCAAGTAACTTAACCAGAGGTTCGGATTCCAATTCTAATGTTCGAGTAATAGCATCCCGTTGCTCTTCAGGATAAAAGAGATATCAATTTGGCTTTACGTTCAGCCAACAGGTTTTCATAATCCAGTGGCTCGACTACATTTGGTGGTGGCAACTGGCTCAGGTCAATGGTCGGCATTGTTTTACCTCACAGGGATAGATAGAGAAAACCCCCCGGCGGACTGCTGATAATGACGGAGATATTTACCGTCATTTGCCGTCTTGCTGGGTAGTTATGGTAATAGCTGTCAGATTAATCCTCGGTTCCCAGCGGCTGATAGCTGTGTAGGTGGCTGCCATAATTTGCAGGCGTAGAGCCGCATTTTGCGGCCAGTCAATTAATTCGGGTAGCAGAGAGCCATAAGTGCGCCGTTCCAAACGACTGCCAACGGGGGTTAGTAAGATATCGCTGACAGACTGGCGTACATGATCCAGATCCGTGAGGCTACGACCGGTTTGTCGGTTCATTCCAAGGTACATCATTATACTGGGTCTCCTGTTGTCGCACCGCCGGACATGACTCCAGTGTGTTTATGAGAATGTAGGGTCACACCATTAGAGCTGAGTTTTCCGCCTGTATTTTCAACATCACCTTCCAGCTTAGTTTTCCTTTTACAGCAAACTCTGGTGTTTCCAGTGTGAAGCCTTTGGCTACATCTGCTTTTACCGCCAGTGCATTTATCCCGACTTGTAGTGTTTTCATATCGATTTTGTTGACTGAAGTCAGTTCGATAGAATTGATTGCCTCAAGTTTGATTGAATTGAGTGCTTTGAGTGAGATATTTGTTGCTTCCAATTGCTACAGAATTTGAAGCCTGCACTAACCGCAGTCTTAATACCTGTTACCTTTAAGGCGCTGAATGCTGGTTCATACTCCATTACTGCCCCCATCAGGAAAGACAATATGGACAGCTTCCGCAGAAGCAGGCAATGCTGATGGGAATTGATCAGCAAAAGCAGTATCAACAGTTTTTCCAGAAACAGCCAATGGCTCAGGAAATTGATTAGAATAAACAGCCGGTAATACAAAGGAGGTGGTCAATTCACCACCAAACAGATAACAGCAAAACTTGCTCACCACGACTGGGAGCCCACCAAGTTCGGGAATTACTGCTCGCATTGTCAACCAAGGCCGCCAATCAGTTCGAGATTGCCTGTTGCAATTCGGCAAACTCCCCGTGGTGGTATCTACCTCGGTAACAACACCAGTTTCTGATCAAGTTACGCAATAAGCGCAAAAGTTCTGTTAGTTGTGTATCCATGGTTTGGAAAAATGCCATTTGCTGGTTGTGGGTTTATGTATGAAAGAATGCCAGCAAAGGTAGTTGCCAACATCAAAGAGGAATTGTAAGAAAGACAAAACAAGTTTCTTGAAAAGGGAAAATGTAACAGCATAAATTAAAAGCCTTTCCCGCAACCGAGAAAGCCCTTATGTAATCCGTGCTATTTTGTTAAAGCTTGACTCTAATAGTTAAAAAAATTCAAATTTGCGCTATTTGACTATATATTAAGTACAACATTCCAGATAATTTGATTTGAACACTGGTTATTCTTGTTTGAACAATGTAAACAACAATGTGCCCACAGTTTCAATCAATCCACTTTAACCGTTTTTATCTAGACAGATATAGATAAGTTTAATTTGCTGATATAGAGTGATAATTCTATTCAAAAACCACCAACTTAGTAATGGATATATTTATCCCATAGTTGCAAAATAGGTTTCGTTGTAGCTGTCATAATTTCCGGCATCTCAACTTCTGTACCGTGTGGCAGAATTACACCATATTCGGCCAATCCTGGGTTAACTAATAGTACCTGTTCTGTCATACCTTGAGTACGACCATAATGACGCCAGCATAAAGCATCAATAGTATCATTCTGCTGTGCAATTATTTTCATTAAGTATACCCTCTCTAATTTAATCAATATTGTTAAGTTAAAGTGTTATGGTGCGCTGAAAGTGAGAACAATGAAAGCAGTACAAATGAGAAGCAAGAAGCCACTTTTCAGAATTTAAATAATATATCTTCAAAATTTACTGAATTCATAGGGAAAATCTATTTTTCAGCTCATTTTCCAATGCAATCATTATCAACTTAGAAACTTTAGATTATTTATCATACAGAATTCCACATTTATCTGCTGCATTTATTCTTCAAGCGTTTCGTGGTAGTTAATAAGTTGTTTTGCAAGTGGTGTCGACAACTCAGCAATCCAAAACTAAAGCAAGTTCCTTATCTTCAGCATGATTACATTCACAACTCGTTGCCATTCTAGCTATAAAATTAATACGTTGCGCTATTACTGATTCCATAAGAAAGTCCACTGACAAACTTACCTCCGCATAACATAACTGTATATAGAACAGTACACTTTGATTAGAAAATTTAAAGTGGTTTTTTATCTTTTCTGGTAACTATATTTGATAGTGTTAATATATTAATTTGTTTTATTGAAATAATTAATGAAAAAGGTTTCTTTCTGATCACAATTCATTGTAATTAATAAGTTTTTCTTATTTTATCGCTTAGAAGATTTTTTCTCTTTATTTAGATGACATAGTTTCACAAAGTATATAGATTGAAATTTAGATGCCCATGATGCAATATCCCTTATGGATCTAATAAACTTATTTGGGATCACTATAGCTCTTAATTAGAGGGCTTTGTGGAGACAGCAAACTCACTAAACTGTACTTTCAATGAAAAAAAACATAACTGAGATAAAAATGGG